>NC_015312.1:0-5160000 GCF_000196675.2 Pseudonocardia benzenivorans CB1190
TAACTCTGGGGATCGACTGCGGGGATCCACGGGTCCCGGAGTGCGACATCCGGCGACGACCGTCGCGCCCATGCATGGAGAGGCCGGCACGGGCAGGAACTGCAGAGGGGGCGGGGACCGGTGACCGACCAACCAGGGGATCTGGGAGCGGTCTGGAACCGGGTCATCGGCGATCTCTCGGGGTCCTCCGGCGACGGGGACACGCCGCCGCTCTCCGCTCAGCAGCGGGCGTTCCTCCGGCTGACGCGACCGCTCGGGCTCCTCGACGGCACCGCGCTGCTCGCCGCGCCGAGCGAGTTCGCGAAGGACGCGATCGAGCGAATCCTCCGCAAGCCGATCAGCGACGCCCTCGGTCGCCATCTCGGCGTCCAGGTCAACCTCGCCGTCGTCGTCGACGCGTCCGCCGCGTCCGGGGGCACCGAGGTTCCCGACCCGCCCGATCCCCGCGCCGCTGCGCGGGTCGCTCCCGCCGAGCGGTCCGCCGGCCCGTCGGGCCTCGCCGCGTCGGTCGACGTGGTCGGCGATGCGGAGCCGCTGTCCGCCAACGGCTCACACTCGGATCTCGGATCGCTGGGCGAGGCCGCGCCGATCGACGACAGTGCCGGCCGGTTCCGGTCCGGACCCGCTGCCGCCCAGGCGGATCTCCTTCCGCCGCCGGCCTCCGGGATTCCGGGGCCCGACTCGCGCCCCGGCCAGGACGGCTGGCCCACCTATTCCGCGCCGGCGCCGGATGCCCCGCCTGCCGCGCGCTCGCGCTCGATGCTCAACGAGAAGTACACCTTCGACACCTTCGTCATCGGGGCGTCGAACAGGTTCAGCCACGCCGCGGCGGTCGCCGTGGCGGAGGCACCCGCCCGCGCCTACAACCCCTTGTTCATCTGGGGCGAGTCCGGACTGGGCAAGACGCACCTGCTGCATGCCGTCGGGCACTACGCACAGCGGCTCTTCCCGGGCATGCGGGTGCGCTACGTCAGCACCGAGGAGTTCACCAACGACTTCATCAACAGCCTGCGCGACGACCGGAAGGTGGCGTTCCAACGTCGCTACCGCGACGTCGACGTGCTGCTGGTGGACGACGTGCAGTTCTTGGAGGGCAAGGAAGGCACCCAGGAGGAGTTCTTCCACACCTTCAACACCCTCCACAACTCCAACAAGCAGATCGTCGTCTCCTCCGACCGGCCGCCGAAGCGCCTCGAGACCCTCGAGGACCGCATGCGCACCCGGTTCGAGTGGGGCCTGATTACCGACATCCAGCCGCCGGAGCTGGAGACGCGCATCGCCATTCTGCGCAAGAAGGCCGCGCAGGACCGCCTCGCCGTCCCCGGCGACGTCCTCGAGTTCATCGCGGCCCGCATCGAGCGCAACATCCGCGAGCTCGAGGGCGCGCTGATCCGGGTGACGGCGTTCGCGTCGCTCAACCGGCAGCCCGTCGACACCCAGCTCGCCGAGATCGTGTTGCGCGACCTCATCCCCGACTCCGCGGCGTCGGAGATCACCGCGCCGACGATCATGGCCGTCACGGCCGAGTTCTTCGACGTGACGATGGACGAGCTGTGCGGTCCCGGGAAGACCAAGGCGCTCGCGCAGGCCCGGCAGATCGCGATGTACCTGTGTCGCGAGCTGACCGATCTGTCCTTGCCGCGCATCGGCCAGACCTTCGGCGGCCGCGACCACACGACCGTCATGCACGCGGACAAGAAGATCCGCAACGAGATCTCGCTGCGGCGCAAGACGTTCGAACAGGTTCAGGAGCTCACCGCCCGTATCAAGCAGCGCGCCCGGCACTGACCGCGTCCGGAGCACGGAGCTCCGTCGAGGAGCCGTGTGCCGCACCGGGATGCGCCCCGGACTCGCGCGGCGCACCTCTTCTCCTGGCGCGCCGCCGTCACGAGACGCGTCCTCCATGACGGCGGACGCACGAGCGCGCGCGGGGCGAGCCGGCGCGTGGACCGTGGGGACGTGGACCGTGGGGACGCCGCCCAGGGGCCGACCGGGTGCACGTCACACCTTCCGGTGGTACCGACCGCCGATGCGTGTCGCTCGCCGATGAACCGTTCGGCGTCAGCTAGGCCACGTTCGGCGCAGGCGAAGATCGCGCAGGGGTGGCGGCCGCATCCTCCGCCGTCACGCTCCGTTGACAGTGGTGTGCCGCGCGGGACAAGAGTGGGTTTCGCGCCACCGCCCGCCCCCGCCGCGACCGCGCCGACCGGTCGCGCTGCGTCGGCGCATGGCCTGCTTTTCACCCACATCTGGGGACAACTCTGTGGATTGACGCCCGGGGGGCGGTGGATCGTTGCCGTCGGATCCGTGGACAACCCGCTCGCGGGGCGGGGACGGATCCGGGACAGCGGGGGCGGATCCGGGGTTGTCCACGGCCGGCCGGATCCGTTCACCGGCCGTCCCCGGACGCCGTCCCCACGACGCCGCGCCGTCGGACCTGCGACGACGCGCTCCATCCACACCATCCACAGGCCCTACTCCTACTGCTGGATCTCTCTTCTTCGAAGAACACGAAGAGAAGAGGTGGGTGGACAACCGCGACGCGGTCGCCTCCACGGAGCGCCACCGGGGGACGCACGGCCCGGCGTGACACCCGGGCCGATGAGGCTCTACGGTGGTCCGACCGTCCTGGTCGTCCCCGGCTCTCGTCCGCGCTTCGGTTCTGCTCCGACCGCGAACAGCTCGGAAGGTCCGGTCGGTGCCTGCACGTCCCCGGGTGCCCCGCCATCCGGTCGCAGTCTCGTGACCGTCGGTGAAAGGTCCTCACGTCATGAAGTTCCGGGTCGAACGCGACGTCCTGGCCGATGCCGCGGCCTGGGTGGCCCGCAGCCTGCCTGCGCGGCCGCCGGTCCCGGTCCTGGGCGGCGTCCTGATCGAGGGTGGCGGCGACCCCGGCGCGGAGACGCTCACGGTGTCGGGCTTCGACTACGAGACGTCGGCCCGGGTCGAGCTCGACGCGACGGTCGGCGACCCGGGCCAGGTGCTCGTCTCCGGCCGCCTGCTCGCCGACATCACCCGCGCGCTGCCGTCGAAGCCGGTCGACCTGGTGGTGGACGGGTCCCGCGCGACGATCAACTGCGGCAACAGCCGGTTCAGCCTCCCGACCATGCCGGTCGAGGACTACCCGCAGCTGCCGGCGATGCCGCAGCGGGCGGGCTCGGTCGCGGCCGATGTGTTGGCCTCGGCCGTCGCGCAGGTCGCCGTCGCGGCCGGCCGCGACGACACGCTGCCGATGCTCACCGGCGTGCGACTGGAGATCGAGGGCTCGCGGCTCACGCTCGCGGCGACCGACCGCTTCCGGCTCGCCGTCCGCGAACTCGACTGGGAGCCGGAGGACCCCTCGGCGTCGACCGCCGTGCTGATCCCGGCCCGGACGCTCGCCGACGTCGCCAAGGCGCTCTCCGGCTCCGGCACCGTGGAGATCGCGCTGTCGGCCGGGGACGGCATGCTCGGGATGACCGGCAGCGGCCGGCGGGCGACCACCCGGCTGCTCGACGCGGAGTTCCCGCGCTTCCGCCAGCTGATCCCGGCCGAGAGCACCACGAACGCCGAGATCGAGGTGGCCACGCTCGTCGAGGCGATCAAGCGCGTCGCGCTGGTGGCCGACCGGGTCGCCCAGATCCGGCTCGAGTTCGGCGAGGACGGCCTGCGGCTGGCGGCGGGCGGCGACGACGTCGGAAGCGCCGAGGAGGAGATTCCCTGTGCGCTGCAAGGGGAGCCGCTGACCATCGCGTTCAACCCGTCCTACCTGCTCGACGCGCTCGGCGCGCTGCACACCGAGCGCGTGCAGCTCTCCTTCACCACGCCGAACCGGCCGGCGCTGGCGCGTCCCGTCGTGGCGGACGACGCCGCGAACCCCGGGTACCTGCACCTGCTTATGCCGGTGCGGCTGCCCGGCTGAGGCCGGCGCCGACCGCCGACGGCGCCGGGGGACGTCCTGCGCGACGGCGGCGCCGCGGCACCGTCGTACCCCGCAGCTAGCCTGAAGAGGTTCCGCCGCAGCGATCGACAGGAGTCCGGCCGCCGTGCACCTGCGCCGTCTCGCGGTCACCGACTTCCGTTCCTGGGAGCAGGCCGACCTCGACCTCGACCCGGGCGTGACGGTCCTCGTCGGCTCGAACGGCGAGGGGAAGACGAACCTCGTCGAGGCGGTCGGCTACATCGCGACGCTGGGCTCGCACCGCGTCGCCACCGACGCCCCGCTGATCCGGCGCGGGGCGTCCCGGGCGGTGGTGCGCGGCGTCGTCGTCAACCAGCGGCGCGAGCTGGCCGTCGAGCTGGAGATCACGGCGGGCAAGGCGAACCGAGCGCGGGTCAACCGCTCGCCGGTGCCGCGCACGCGCGACGTGCTGGGCATCCTGCGCACCGTCCTGTTCGCCCCCGAGGACCTCGCACTGGTGCGGGGTGACCCGGGGGAGCGCCGCCGGTTCCTCGACGACCTGCTCGTCGCCCGCTATCCGCGCTACGCCGGCGTGCGGGCCGACTACGAGCGGGTCCTGCGGCAGCGCTCGGCGCTGCTGAAGACTGCCCGCGCGGGCGGCGATCTGCGCACGCTCGACGTCTGGGACGGGCACCTGGCGCGGCACGGCTCGGAGCTGCTCGCGGGCCGGCTGGACCTCGTCGCGGGGCTCGCCCCGCCGGCCACGGCTGCGTTCGCCGACGTCGCGCCGAGCTCGGATCCCGCTGCGCTGCAGTACCGCTCGAGCCTCGAGGGCGAGCTGCCGGCCGACGCCGCGGCGCTCGAGGAGCTGCTGCTCGAGGCGCTCGGTCGCGTCCGCAGACAGGAGGTCGACCGGGGGGTGTGCCTGGTCGGCCCGCATCGCGACGACCTGGAGATCCGACTCGGCGACGGTCCGGCCAAGGGATATGCCAGCCACGGCGAGTCGTGGGCGCTGGCGCTCGCGCTGCGGCTCGGGTCCTACCGGCTGCTGCAGGCCGACGACGTCGAGCCCGTCCTGATCCTCGACGACGTGTTCGCCGAGCTCGACACGCGGCGCCGGCGTGCGCTCGCCGCCGTTGCGCTGCAGGCGGAACAGGTGCTGGTCACCGCGGCGGTCGCCGAGGACGTCCCGGCGGAGCTCGGGGGCGCGCGCATCACGGTGAGCGGTGGTACAGCGGTGCGCACGGCAGGCTCGCCCGCGGTCGATCATCCGGTGACGGCGACATGACCTGCGCGGGAACAGTCGACGCCGGAGGACACCGCCGATCACCGGACCTGTGGACAACGCTGTGGATACTGTGGATAACTCGCGGAGATCTGGTGACAGTCGTCGGATTCGGCCGTCTGTCGATGCGAAGGGACCGCCGATCGTGAGTGACGACGGCCACTCTGTCCCCAGCCCTGGGGATGACGGCGACGGTGCCGCTCGTCGCGACGCAGGCGCCGAGGACGGTCTGCGCGGCCCGGATCTCGCCCGCGAGGCGCTGCGCGCCGCGCGCGAGGCCTCGGCTCAGCGCGCGGCCGAGCGCGCCGGCAAGGACGACCCGCGGCGGCGCCGGGGCGCGGGCCGGCGCGGCAGCCGGCGTCGCTGGTCCGGCCCCGGACCCGACGAGCGCGACCCGCAGCCGTTCGGCCGGCTCGTCGCACGGGTCTCGATGGACCGCGGCTGGTCGCCGCGGCTGACCGACGCGACGGTCCTCGGACGCTGGCCGCAGCTCGTCGGGCCCGACATCGCCGACCACTGCACGCCGGTGTCGTTGCGCGACGGCGAGCTCACGTTGCAGGCCGAGTCGACCGCCTGGGCCACCCAGCTGCGGACGCTGCAGCGCCAGTTGCTCGCCCGGCTCGCCGTGGCGGTCGGCAACGACGTCGTGCGCCGGATCCGCGTCGTCGGACCGTCGGGGCCGAGCTGGCGGCACGGCCCACGCCACGTTCGCGGCCGGGGTCCGCGCGACACGTACGGCTGACCGGCCGTTCCGCCCGCGTCGGGAGGAACCGGGCATCCTCGTCGGGCAGCCGTCGTTGAGAGGGTGAACGGTGCGGGATCCACCGTTCGACGCGTTCTCGTGCCGTTCAGCGCGACGTGACTCGCCGAGAGCCTCCCGGAGACCCCGGTTCCGCCGTCGCGACCCGACTTGTGACGCGTTCGTCGTTCTCTGGCGCTTTCAGGGGTGTCCTAGCCGCGTTCCTGTGGGTGCAGACCAGTAGAATCAAGAGTGGTGCTTCGGGCGGACCCCGAATCCGCCCGCTCGACCGTCACCCCGTGTGCACCGAGCACGCGAGGGGCGTGACCTTGTACGAGGAGACCTACAGCCCGTGGCAGCGGAGAAGAAGAACGGCTACAGCGCGTCGTCCATCACCGTCCTCGAAGGCCTGGAAGCCGTCCGCAAGCGCCCCGGCATGTACATCGGCTCCACCGGTGAGCGCGGCCTCCACCACCTCATCTGGGAGGTGGTGGACAACGCCGTCGACGAGGCGATGGCCGGCTACGCCGACCGCGTCGAGGTCGTCCTGCGCCCCGACGGCGGCGTCACGGTCGTCGACAACGGGCGCGGCATCCCCGTCGGCATGCACCCGGTGGAGAAGAAGCCCGCCGTCGAGATGGTGCTGACGATGCTGCACGCGGGCGGCAAGTTCGACAGCGACTCCTACGCGGTGTCCGGCGGCTTGCACGGCGTCGGTGTCTCGGTGGTCAACGCGCTGTCGAGCCGGCTCGACGTCGACATCGACACCGACGGCTTCCACTGGTCGCAGAAGTACACGCGGTCGGTGCCCGGCCCGCTGGTCAAGGGCGCCCCCACCCGCGCCACCGGCACCACCGTCACGTTCTGGGCCGACCCCGACATCTTCGAGACGACCACGTACAACGTGGAGACGGTCCGCCGCCGGCTGCAGGAGATGGCCTTCCTCAACAAGGGGTTGACCATCGTGCTGCGCGACGAGCGCAACGGCGACAACGGTGAGGCCGAGGAGCCGGATGCCGAGGGGTACGTCGCCAAGATCAAGGAGTACACCTTCCACTACCCGAACGGGCTGGAGGACTTCGTCGCGCACCTGAACAAGACGAAGGACCCGATCCACAAGAAGCTCGTCTCGTTCTCCGGGGAGGCCCCCGGACACGCGCTCGAGGTCGCGATGCAGTGGAACTCCGGCTACACGGAGTCGGTGTACACGTTCGCGAACACGATCAACACCCACGAGGGCGGCACTCACGAGGAGGGCTTCCGCGCGGCGCTGACCAGCACGGTCAACCGCTACGCGCGCGACAAGAAGCTCCTCAAGGAGAAGGACCCGGCGCTGTCGGGCGACGACATCCGCGAGGGCCTCGCCGCGATCGTCTCGGTCAAGGTCAAGGAGCCCCAGTTCGAGGGCCAGACCAAGACGAAGCTGGGCAACACCGAGGTCAAGTCGTTCGTGCAGCGCGTCAGCAACGAGTGGCTGGCCGACTGGTTCGAGCGCAACCCCACCGAGGCGCGCACGATCGTCAACAAGGCGGTGCAGTCGGCGCAGGCGCGGATGGCGGCCCGCAAGGCGCGAGAGCTGGTGCGCCGCAAGAGCGCCGGCGACATCGGGGGCCTGCCCGGCAAGCTGGCCGACTGCCGCTCGACCGACCCGTCGCGCTCCGAGGTCTACATCGTCGAGGGCGACTCGGCGGGCGGCTCGGCCAAGTCCGGCCGTGACTCGATGTTCCAGGCCATCCTGCCCATCCGCGGCAAGATCATCAACGTCGAGAAGGCCCGGATCGACCGCGTCCTCAAGAACACCGAGGTCCAGTCGATCATCACGGCCCTGGGCACGGGAATCCACGACGAGTTCGACCTGGCCAAGCTGCGCTACCACAAGATCGTGCTGATGGCCGACGCCGACGTCGACGGCCAGCACATCCGCACGCTGCTGCTCACGCTGCTGTTCCGCTTCATGCGCCCGCTCGTGGAGCACGGCCACGTCTTCCTCGCGCAGCCTCCGCTGTACAAGATCAAGTGGGGCGGCCGGGGCGCCGAGCCGGAGTTCGCGTACTCCGACGCCGAGCGCGACGGGCTGATCGCCGCGGGCCGCGCGGCCGGGAAGAAGTTGCCCAAGGAGGAAGGCGTCCAGCGCTACAAGGGCCTCGGCGAGATGAACGCCAAGGAGCTCTGGGAGACGACGATGGACCCGGCGCACCGGGTCCTGCTGCGCGTCACGCTGGACGACGCCGCCACGGCCGACGAGTTGTTCTCGGTCCTCATGGGCGAGGACGTCGAGTCCCGCCGCTCCTTCATCACCCGCAACGCGAAGGACGTGCGCTTCCTGGACGTGTGATCCACACATCCGTTCCAGACGCACGTATGGATAAGAGGACCTCGTGACAGACACCTTGGACCCCACGGTCCCGCCCACCGGCGGTGCGGGCGGTGGCGACCGGATCGAGCCGGTCGACATCCAGCAGGAGATGCAGCGCTCCTACATCGACTACGCGATGAGCGTCATCGTCGGGCGCGCGCTGCCGCTCGTCGAGGACGGCCTGAAGCCCGTCCACCGCCGCGTCCTTTACTCGATGGGGGAGAACGGGTTCCGGCCCGACCGCTCCTACGTCAAGTGCGCCCGCGTCGTCGGCGAGGTGATGGGTAACTACCACCCGCACGGCGACTCCGCGATCTACGACGCGCTCGTCCGGCTCGCCCAGCCGTGGTCGATGCGCTACCCGCTGATCGACGGCCAGGGCAACTTCGGCTCGCGCGGCAACGATCCCGCCGCGGCCATGCGCTACACCGAGTGCCGGCTCTCGCCGCTGGCCATGGCGATGCTGCAGGACATCGAGGAAGAGACCGTCGACTTCCTCGACAACTACGACGGCAAGACGCAGGAGCCCGTCGTCCTGCCGTCGCGGGTGCCCAACCTGCTGATCAACGGCAGCGTCGGCATCGCCGTCGGCATGGCCACGAACATCCCGCCGCACAACCTGCGCGAGGTCGGCGCGGGCGTCGTGTGGGCGCTGGAGAACCACGAGGCCTCCGACGAGGAGCTCCTCGAGGCCCTCATGGCCCGCATCCCGGGCCCCGACTTCCCGACGGCCGGCCTCATCGTCGGCCGCGACGGCATCGAGTCCGCCTACCGCACGGGCCGCGGCTCGATCCGCATGCGCTCGGTCGTCGAGGTCGAGGAGGACGCCAAGGGGCGCACCATCCTCGTCGTCACGGAGCTGCCCTACCAGGTCAACCCGGACAACCTCATCGAGTCGATCGCGTCGATGGTCCGCGACGGCAAGCTCACGGGCATCGCCGAGATCAACGACGAGTCGTCCGACCGCATCGGCATGCGCATCGTGTTCACGCTCAAGCGCGACGCGGTGGCCAAGGTCGTCCTCAACAACCTCTACAAGCACACGCAGCTGCAGACCAGCTTCGGCGTGAACATGCTGGCGATCGTCGACGGCGTGCCGCGCACGCTGCGGCTCGACCAGGTGGTGCGCAACTACATCCGCCACCAGATCGAGGTCATCGTCCGGCGCACCCGCTACCGGCTGCGCAAGGCCGAGGAGCGGGCCCACATCCTGCGCGGTCTGGTCAAGGCGCTCGACGCGCTCGACGAGGTCATCGCGCTGATCCGGGCCTCCGAGACGGTCGACGTCGCCCGGCAGGGCCTGATCGACCTGCTCGACGTCGACGACATCCAGGCCCAGGCCATCCTCGACATGCAGCTCCGCCGGCTCGCGGCCCTGGAGCGGCAGAAGATCATCGACGAGCTCGCGGAGATCGAGCGCGAGATCGCCGACTACCAGGACATCCTGGCGCGCCCGGAGCGGCAGCGGCAGATCGTGCGCGACGAGCTGACCGAGATCGTCGACAAGCACGGCGACGAGCGCCGCAGCCGGCTCGTCGCCGACGACGGGGACGTCACCAACGAGGACCTCATCGCCGTCGAGGACGTCGTCGTCACGATCACCGAGACCGGCTACGCCAAGCGCACCAAGACCGATCTGTACCGGGCGCAGAAGCGCGGCGGCAAGGGCGTGCAGGGCGCGACGTTGAAGCAGGACGACATCGTCGCCCACTTCTTCGTGTGCTCCACGCACGACTGGATGCTGTTCTTCACCAACAAGGGACGCGTCTACCGGCTCAAGGCCTACGAGCTCCCCGAGGCCAACCGCAACGCCCGCGGGCAGCACGTCGCGAACCTCCTCGCACTGCAGCCCGACGAGCACATCGCCCAGGTCATGCAGATCAAGGACTACCAGGCGGCGCCGTACCTCGTGCTGGCCACCAGGAGCGGCCTGGTCAAGAAGTCCCGGCTGGAGGACTTCGACTCCAACCGCTCCGGTGGTCTGATCGGCATCAACCTGCGCGACGAGGACGAGCTCGTCGGAGCCGTGCTCTGCTCCGCCGACGACGACCTGCTGCTCGTCTCGGCCGAGGGCCAGTCGATCCGGTTCACCGCCGACGACGCCGCGCTTCGGCCGATGGGCCGGGCGACGTCCGGTGTGCTGGGCATGCGCTTCAACGACGGCGACCGGCTGCTGTCGATCGGCGTGGTGCAGGACGACAAGTTCGTCCTGGTCGCCACCGCGGGCGGCTACGCCAAGCGGACCCCGATCGAGGACTACCCGGTGCAGGGTCGTGGCGGAAAGGGCGTGCTGACCCTTCAGTACGACCGTCGTCGTGGCACGCTGGTCGGCGCACTCATCGTCGGCATCGACGACGAGCTGTACGCGATCACCTCGACCGGAGGGGTGATCCGGACATCGGCCCGCGAAGTGCGCAAGGCCGGCCGGCAGACGAAGGGGGTTCGGCTCATGAACCTTGGCGACAACGCCACTCTGCAGGCCGTCGCGCGCAACGCCGAGGACGATGCCGACGACTCCGAGCTGAACGGTTCGTCGAGCTGATCCCCCCGGGGACCTGCGCGCCGAGCACTCAGCCGAGCACCGAGGAGAGCGTCACCTCGTGAGCGAGAACAGCAAGCAGGCCGACGACAGCGGTCGGGTCGCCACCGGCGGGACGCCCGCCGGGGCCCCGGGGACCAACGGCGACGGAGCCGCACCGGGCCCGGCCGACCCGAACGGGCTCCCCGCCTCCAACGGGGCCGCCGCTGAGAGCGGTGGCCCCGCGGCGAGCGGTGACCCCGGCGAGAAGGGGAGTCCGGGCGGGAACGGGAGTCCTGCCGACGCGACGCCGTCGGCGGTCCCGGGCGACGCGGCGGCCGCGACCGTCCCCGCCACGGGGCCGGTGGCCGGCGGTGCTGCCAACGGAACCCCGCCTGCCGCCGGAGCCGTGAACGGTGCGGTCGCCGGTGCCGACGCCCCGCCGGAGACGGTCGCGGTCGACAAGCCGTCCCCCCGGCCGTCGCCCACCCCGGTCGGCGGCTCCGCATCGGCAGGCAACGGGGCCGCGCGGCCTGCGGAGGCGGCGGCGCGGCCGGTCCCGACGCCCCGGCCCGCCGGGGAGACCCGCCCCGCCGGCGAACCGGTGCCCGCACCCGGGCCGCTCGCCGAGACCCCGCCGCCCTGGCAGCGGATGCCGGGGGCGGAGCCGCCCGTCGCGCGCACCACCGCCGCGCAGGACCGGCCGGTGGGCGGTCTGTTCGACGGCCCGACGACCTACCTCGACCCGGCCGGTGACGACCGCACCGCCGACGGCGCACCCCAGACCGGGGCCGCTGCCGCCGTCACCGCTCGGCCCCGGCGCCCGCGCCAGGCCGCGCTGCAGCTCAAGCGGCTCGATCCCTGGTCGGTGCTCAAGCTGGCGCTCGTACTCGCCGTGGTCATCTTCTTCATCTGGATGGTCGCGATCGGCGTGCTCTACGGCGTCCTCGACGGCATGGGCGTCTGGGACCGGCTCAACGGGACCTACAACGACCTCGTGTCCGGCGAGTCCGCGTCCGGTGGCAGCGCCCTCATCAGTGCCGGCCGGGTGTTCGGGCTGGCCGCTGTCGTCGGGGCGATCAACAGCCTGCTGTTCGCCGTCGCGATGACGATCGGGGCCTTCGTCTACAACGTGTCCGCCGACCTCGTCGGCGGCGTCGAGGTCACGCTCTCGGAGCGCGACTGACCTGCGACGACGTCCGTCGCACCGGGCCGGCAAGGGTGAGGCCGGGCCGGTGCGAGGGTGGTGGTGGGGCTGATGTAGGGTCGTGTCACCGCCGCAGGGGCCTATAGCTCAGTTGGTTAGAGCGCGTCGCTGATAACGACGAGGTCGCTGGTTCAAATCCAGCTAGGCCCACTCCCACGGTTCCTGGTCACACATCTCCTGTCGAGGACGTGATCTCGTTGAAGAAGCTCATCGCACTTGTTGTCGTCGCCGGCGCGGCGCTGCTGGTCGTCACCAAGCTGCGCGGCCGCAACGAGGACGACCTCTGGCATGAGGCCACCACGAACTGACCGGCCTGCTCGGAGCGGGGTACCGTCGTCCCTGCCCGTCCGGGGACGTAGCTCAATTGGCAGAGCACCGCCTTTGCAAGGCGGGGGTTAGGGGTTCGATTCCCCTCGTCTCCACCAAGCTGACCAGCATGTTTGCCGGTCCAAGCCGACGCTGCCCAGCGTGATGGCAATGACAGTGGCAATGGCTACCGTCACTGCGTGGCCAAGAACCCGCCGAAGCCCCGCACCGAGGGGATGATCCGGCGCCGCGGGAACTCGTTTCAGGCGATCCTCTACGCCGGCACGGACCCGGTGACCGGACGGCAGCTCTACCTGCGCGGTTCCAGCACCGACGAGGCCGAGGCTAAGAAGCTGCTGCGCAAGTTCAAGGCGCAGGTCGCTGAGCAGCGCCACGCCAAGACCCGCGCCTCGTTGCGGACGACGATTGAGTCCTGGCTCGAGACCCACGAGCTCGAGGAGTCGACCCGCGAGAACTACGTCGGCTACGCGGAGCGCCACATCTACCCGGTCCTCGGCGATGAGCCGATCGGCAAGGTCACCACGCACGTCCTGGAGCGGCTCTACGCCGAGTTCCGCCGCTGCGGCTCACGGTGCGACGGACGGCCGTACGTCGCGCACAGGGTCGACGGGCCGCACGAGTGCCGCGAGGTCCGGCACAAGCGCCCTCCGGGCCGGCCGCCAGCCGCCGGCTATCCGCCCCACGACTGTGCCGAGAAGGGCTGCCTCGTCGTCGAGTGCCGGCCGCATCTTTGTGCGCCTCTCGCCGCAGCCACGATTCGCAAGATTCACTTTGTCATTCGCGGAGCGATGACCGCGGCACAGCGCTGGGGATGGATCACCACCAACCCCGCCGAGCTCGCCAGAATCCCTCGCCTGCCTGCTCCGGACCCCAACCCGCCCACGACCGCCGAGGCGGCGGCTCTCGTCGCCGCTGCGTGGGAGGAAGACCCGAGCTGGGGCACGCTGGTCTGGCTCGTGATGGTCACCGGGATGCGGCGGGCGGAGCTCCTCGCCCTGCGTTGGTCGGATTTCGACCTCGCCGAGGGGCTGATCTACGTCCGGCGCAACCACGTCCGCGTGACTGGCAAGAACATCGAAAAGGACACCAAGACCCACCGAGCACGCCGCATCACGGTTGACCAGGCCACTGTCGAGCTGCTGAGTGAGCACCACCAGCGGTACTCAGAGCGGTGCGGTCAGCTCGGATTGAAGCCGGTGCCCACGGCCTACCTCTTCTCGTACTCGCCGACGAACGACCGCCCGTGTAATCCGAGCGGAGTGACACACCGATACAGGCGGATGTGCGAGCGTCTCGACATCGACAGCCATCTGCACGCCCTCAGGCACTACTCGGCTACGGAACTCCTCGCCGCCGGTGTCGACCTGCGTACGGTGGCAGGCCGGCTCGGGCACGGGGGCGGTGGAGCCACCACCCTGCGGGTCTATGCCGCTTGGCTTGATGGAGCTGATCGGCGTGCCGCCGAGATCCTCGGGAGCCGGCTGTCGATGCCGAACGCCTGAGCAGAGCCTTGGCGCGGCGCAGCTGGCTCCATCCCGGGCTGGGGCTGGACTCCGTTCTCCTCGATGGTGCGGGCGACGCGTCGAGGCGTCAGGGCTGATGCCACAGATCTTCGCCTCAGGGCCGGCAGCAGGGACGGACTGACCATCGGCACCAGACGTTGGCGCCGTCGACGGGCCACTGCTTGCACCGGTTGCCGTGGTTGGCGGTGGCGGTGCACTTCTCGCGGGCGGTCACGGCGTGCCGGTGAGCGCGGCGAGGATGCCGTAGGTGGTGTCGCGGTTGAGGAGGGGTGGGCCCGCACCAGACATATGCAAAGTCTTGCATATGTCAAGGGTGGTTGAGGTGGGTTCGCCTGGTTGGCGTGTGGTCGCGGAGCTCTCCAGCCCCACGCGACCTATGCGCAGTCTTGCATGGGACGTCGCTAGTCACCGAGTGCATCCGCGATGGGTATGCACGGTCACGAAGCTAGGTTGCGCCTTACTGTGGATGCGGTCGCTCATCTCACAATGAACGTCACAGATGTAGTTCGTTCAAGATCGCGTGTGAATGAACCCACAGGGTCGCTGACCTGCGCAGACTTGCCTGCACCGTGAGGTATGTCGCATTACGGTGACAGTTGTCACTCAGGCTCGAATGGAGCTTGTCGGTCACCATTCCGTAACCTCTGCCCCAGCTTCTCGCATGTCCGGCGCTTCGGCGCCCTCTCGGCTCCCGTGGACCACGTGGCCACGGGAGAAGGGAGGCACATGGCCAAGCGAAGGAAAGGCAAGAAGCCGTTCAACCGACGCAACGATGCGTCACTACCCAGGAGAAGGGACGAGTCCGCTCTAGAGCGGACCCGCCTCATCCTCATCCTCATGCACGTCGTCTCCCTCGCACGGGAGTACGTCGACGACGTGCTCGACTGGTGGCCGTAGTGGGCCGCCAGTGAGGAGCGGGTGGGCGTCGGAGTTCTGCAGGACCTCGGCGCCCATCCGTCGGGCCGGGCTCGCCGGCCGCGTGCACAACTATCGTTGTTCTGCGGTCGTATTTCTACCTGGGACGTGCACGTGTGCAGCTTTCCGTGACCGGCATCACGGCTGCCGGGGCATTTCCTGGAGCCGCGGCCAAGCGTCGCAACCCGGTCGGGAGGTCCGTCCGACGCCGCGAGATACTAGAATAGTGAACAGCACCACCCCGTCGGGTGTCACCCCGAAGTTCCGGCGCAGCCGGCAGCACCTCGACGACTACAACAAGGCGGCCAAGGAATACCTCGAACGTGGCCCGTTCGAGGTGTACGTCGATGCCCAGCCCGGCAGCGGCGACGCGGTCTACCGCGTGCGCGTCCTGGAGGCGCCCCCGGAGGATCTCGGCTTGATTCTCGGCGACGTGATCCACAACGCCCGTAGCGGCCTCGACCACATCGCTCACCGGCTTGTAGAAGCCAACGGGAAGAGCCCCGACGGCGCCCACTTCCCCGTCGGAAAAACGGGCGAGGAGTCGTTCCGCAAGGCGGTCAAGTCCGGGCTCGGCGACGCCTCGATCCCTGTCCGCGAGGCCGTCCGCGCCATGCGGATCTACCCGGGCGGGGGCGATGAGGATCTGTGCAACCTGCACGAGCTGGACCTGGCCGACAAGCACCGGCTCCTGACTCCCGTCGGGATGACGCTCTCCTCATTCGACCTGCTGACCCGCGTCAACGGAGTTGATGTGGGCCCGCTGACCATGCTGCCGCGCGATCCGATCTTCCCGATCGTGGAGGCGACCGAGGTGATGAGGATCGCCGAGGCGGCGCGGTTCGTCGACACGGGCCCGTTTTCCAACGACTACTCGTTCCGCTTCGGGCTCGCGATCGAGGCCCTGCTGGGGCCCGACGGCCTGCCGGAGCCGGTCGGCCCGGCTGTCGAGCGGTTGATCAGTCACGCCGAGGACGTCGCCGGTCAGCTGCTGCAGCTGATCCTCTGATCGGACCTGGCTGGCGAGTTGCTTGCCGGCCGATGTGGAACGGAGATGTTGACCATGAGCTTGTCCCAGGGTGCGGGCATCGAGCAGCGGATCCATGCCGCAGCGGACTGGGCCAGAGCGCGAGAGCGCGAGGCCTCGGCCATCGCTGACACGCAGGGCGCCGACCTCGCCAACCGGGCTCGGCCCGATGGTGACCGCGGCGACGTACTCGGCGGTGGCCGCGACGCTGGAGGAGGTCCTCGTGACGGGCACGTGGTCCGAGCGGGCCGCCAACGAGGAGGGGCAGCAGTGACGCAGGAGTACACCCCGTCGACGCCGACCTTCGTCGGTGGTCTCGCGGACGTGACGCTCCACCTGCGGGGCGGGCAGAGCATCACGTTCCGGACTGACGAGTACGACGCCTCGGTGGACGACGAGTCCGGCGAGCTGGAGATCTTCGCGTTCTCGTACCCGCCGCGCAGCGTCGACCTGCCGAGCCGGCTGATCCACGTTCGCACGGAGGCGATAGACGCGATCACGCATGTCGACGTGGCGGCTCCGTCGACAGAGGCCTAGACGAGTAAGTCCGAACCCGGTCAGTGGTCGTAGGCGATCAAGGATCGGGTGATGGGCTGTCCGGTGGCGCGGTTGTGCCAGATCGCGGCGGTCAGGGCGAGCAGGCGCTGCCCGATCCGGGCGCTGACGCCGTCGATGCTGCGTCCGCCGTGCAGCTCGAGATCGAGTTGGCCCTTGAGGGTGTCGTTGACCGACTCGATGAGCTGGCGGATCGGTTTGAGCAGGTGTTCGCCCGGGCGTGGGGTGCGGTTGCGGTAGGAGGGCCGCAGCAGCACCACGCCACGCTCGGCCAGGTAGGTGTCGAGTTCGCGGGAGACGTAGCCCTTGTCGGCGATGATGGTCAGGCCGGGCCGGTCGGTGGTGAGGGTGGGGTCGTGGTCGAGCACGGCCATCAGGACCTGGCGTTCGTCGAGCTTCGGGTCGGCCAATGCCCAGGTGATCGGCAGTCCGGCCGGGGTGCAGACCAGGTGCAGGCGCAGCCCCCAGAACCACCGCGAGTGCGACGGGCAGTAGCTGTAGCCGGCCCACCCGGCCAGGTTCGAGCGTTTCGCGGTGGGCCGGGAACGGGCGCACTCGACCGGGGTGGAGTCCACGACCCAGACGGGGTCGGCCCACAGGTCGGTGTCGCCGGCCAGCTCGCGGATGACCCGCTTGATCAGTGACACCGCCGAGCGCAGCCGCTTGTTGTAGCCGGACTGGCCCGGCAGGTACGGGAACGCGGCTGGTAGCGCCCGGGGCACGAACCGTAGCCAACGGGCCTCGGAGCGGACTCCCAGCAGCACCTGCGCCACGGCCAGGGTGAGCAGCTCGGCGTCGGAGAGCTTCGGTGGCCTGCCCGGGCGGGTGCGTTTGCCCAGCCAGTCGTCGATCTTGACGTAGAGTGCGGTCAGGAGGGTGTTGAGGTCGGTCGTCACAAACTGATCTTCAACACCCTCCCGTCACGTCCCGGGCCCGGCACGCCGTTAGGACTTACTCGTCTAGACGAGTAAGTCTGAACCCGGTCAGTGGTCGTGGGCGATCTGGGACCGGGTGAGGGGCTGTCCGGTGGCGCGGTTGTGCCAGATGGCGGCGGTCAGGGCGAGCAGGCGTTGGCCGATGCGGGCGCCGACGCCGTCGATGCTGCGTCCGCCGTGGAGTTCGAGATCGAGTTGGCCTTTGAGGGTGTCGTTGACCGACTCGATCAGCTGCCGGACCGGTTTGAGCAGGTGCTCACCGGGTGTCGGCGCTCACGTAATTCCCCAGGTTGAGCCGGTTCTCGCTCACGTAATTCCGCAGGTCGGCGCTCACGTAATTCCTCAGCGGGAGGGCGAGCGTGGCGTCGTGGGTGTGGTCCTCGCAGGCATGAGGCTGCCGCCGTCGGTCGGATCTGGCGGAGGCGTGAGTGGCGAGGAGAACGTTCGACGTGGTCGATGTGACCGAGATATTGATCCACTGGCATGCGGGCCGGTCGCAGAGCGAGATCGCGGCCAGCCTGGGGGTGGACCGCAAGACGGTGAAGAAGTACGTGTCCCCGGCGCTGGAGGCCGGGGTCAGCCCGGGTGACCGGCAGCGGGCCAAGGCCGAGTGGGAGCAGCTGGTCCGCGGCTGGTTTCCCGGGCTGGCGAACACGAGGCTGCGGCAGATCACCTGGCCGGAGTTCGACCGCCACCGCGACCTGATCGCCGAGCTGCTGGCCGCTGGGGTCACGAAGGCGACGATCTGGCAGCGGCTGCGCGACGAACACGGCGTGGCCGCGTCCGCGGCCTCGCTGAAGCGGTGGATCGCCGCGACGCTGCCCGACCAGGGTGTCCGCGAGCGGGTCACGGTGCTGCGTGAGGACCCGCCGCCGGGTGCGGAGGCGCAGATCGACTACGGGTTCCTCGGATCGTGGACCGACCCGGTCGGCGGGCGCCGGCGGCGGGTGTGGGCGTTCGTGATGGTGTTGTCGTTCTCCCGGCACGTGTTCGTCCGCCCGGTGCTGACCATGGACCAGCATGCCTGGACCGCCGCGCACGTCGCGGCGTTCGAGTTCTTCGGCGGGGTCCCGGTCCGGCTGGTGCCGGACAACCTGCGCACCGGGGTGGACCGGGCCGATCTCTACGACCCGAAGCTCAACCGCTCCTATGCCGAGCTCGCCGAGCACTACGGCACGTTGATCGACCCGGCCCGGGCGCGGAAGCCGAAGGACAAGCCGCGGGTGGAGCGGCAGATGCCCTATGTCCGGGACTCGTTCTGGCGCGGGCGGGTGTTCGGGTCGCTGGAGCAGATGCAGGCCGAGGCCGAGCACTGGTGCCGCGAGGTCGCCGCCCGCCGTCAGTGTCGCCCGCTCGGCGGCGCCCAGCCCGGTGCGGTGTTCGCCGCAGCTGAGGCTGATGAGCTGAACCCGTTGCCGCGCACCCAGTTCGTGTTGGCCCGGTGGAGCAGCGCCACGGTCGGGCCGGACATCCATGTCAAGGTCGGCAAGGCGCTCTACTCGGTGCCGTGGCGTCACATCGGCCAGCGCGTCGACGCCCGGGCGACGGCGACGAGCGTGCAGATCTTCGCCCGCGGCGACGACGGGGGCAGCCAGTTGATCGCGACGCATCCGGTCAGCACCTCGGCGCGGCTCAAGCGCACCGACCTGGCCCACTACCCGCCGGAGAAGATCGCGTTCCGGATGCGGACCCCGGTCTGGTGTCGCACCCGCGCCGCCGAGATCGGCGAGAACACGACCGCGGTGATCGCCGAGTTGCTCGCGGTGAATGCGCTGTTCCGGCTGCGCGCCGCCCAAGGCGTCCTCGGCCTGGCCGACAAGCACGGTCCGGCCCGGCTCGAGCGCGCCGCCGGGAAGGCACTGGCCGCGGGTGACCCGTCCTATCGGACGATTCGTGGCATCCTCGCCGCCGGTCTGGAGGCCGAACCCGCCCCACCGCCCACCGGTGACGGAGGTGCTGCGGCGTTCCTGCACGGGCCTTCGCGGCTGTTCGTGAACGTCATCCCCATGCCCACTACGGGCAGCGGTCATGATCCCGGCGGGAGCACGAGCGCGATGACCGACACCATGACCGCGGCCGCGGATGCCTGCGACCAGCACTCGAGCAGCAGCGACGAGCAGACCTCCCCCGGGTCGGTCGGCGAGGCCGGGACGACGAACGCCGCCGACACCAACAACAACGAGGTGTCGGCGTGATCATCGATGCTCAGCTGCACCAGGCACTGCGCGCGCTGAAGCTGTCCGGGATGCGCGAGACCCTCGACGCCCGGCTGGCCCAAGCCCGCGCCGGGGAACTCGGGCATCTGGAGTTCCTGCAGGTCCTCTGCCACGACGAGATCGCCCGCCGCGAGACCCAGGCCATCACCCGCCGGATCCGCCGCGCCCAGTTCGAGTCCCAGGCCACCCTCGAGGAGTTCGACTTCGCCGCCTCGCCGAAACTGCCCGCCGCCCAGATCCGTGACCTCGCCGCGCTGCGCTGGCTCGCCGCCGGGGAGTCCGTGATCCTCTATGGCCCGGTCGGCGTCGGGAAAACCCATGTCGCCCAAGCCCTGGGCCGCCTGGCGATCCGCCACGGCGGCGACGTCCGGTTCACCAAGACCAGCCGGCTACTGGCCACCCTCGCCGGCGGCCACACCGACCGGACCTGGGACCGGCGCCTGGCCGAGCTGGTCCGGCCCGCCGTGTTGATCTGCGACGACTTCGGCATGCGCGAGCTCACCCCCGCCCAGGCCGACGACCTCTACGAACTCGTCTGCGCCCGCGCCGCGGCCGGGCGCAGCCTGGTGCTCACCTCCAACCGCTCCCCGGTCGACTGGTATCCACTGTTCCCCAACCCCGTCGTCGCCGAGTCCCTGCTCGACCGGCTCATCAACACCAGCCACCAAGTCTTCATGAACGGACCGAGCTACCGCCCCAAGCAGCGCCCTGCGGGCGCGGGAGTGTCCGATCTTCGGTGTAACTGGTCTGTAGCTCCGGGCGTGTCCCGGGGGAAGGACCACCAATGACCGACACGATCGAGCCCATGCCGCGGGCTCGGATTGATCACCAGCAGTTCGCTCAGCAGTTGGTGGAGGCCGCCAAGGCCGACGGGGTGGAGCTCGTCGGCCCGGACGGGCTGCTCACCGGGCTGACCAAAACAGTGCTCGAGACCGCCCTGGAAGCCGAGCTCAGCGAGCACCTGGGCTATGACCGCCACGACCCGGCCGGGCGCGACGGCGGGAACTCCCGCAACGGCACCCGCACCAAGACCGTGCTCACCGAGATCGGCCCGGTCGAGATCGAGGTGCCGCGCGACCGCGACGCCAGCTTCGAGCCTCAGATCGTGCGCAAGCGCCAACGCCGCCTGGACGGGATCGACGAGATCGTGCTGTCGCTGACCGCCCGCGGCCTGACCACCGGGGAGGTGGCCGCGCACTTCGCCGAGGTCTACGGGGCCAAGGTCTCCAAGGACACCATCTCGAGGATCACCGACAAGGTCCTCGACGAGCTGGGCGAGTGGCAGAACCGCCCGCTCGACGCCGTCTATCCGGTGCTGTTCATCGACGCTCTCTACGTCAAAGTCCGCGACGGGCAGGTCACCAACCGGCCCTTCTACGTGGTCATCGGGGTGACCGTGGACGGGCAGCGCGACATCCTCGGGATCTGGGCCGGCGAGGGCGGCACCGGTGGGGAGGGCGCGAAGTTCTGGCTGCAGGTTCTGACCGAGATCAAAAACCGCGGGGTCGGCGATGTGTGCATCGCCGTCTGCGACGGCCTGAAGGGCCTGCCCGAGGCGATCACCACCGCCTGGCCGCAGGCGGTGGTGCAGACGTGTGTGTTGCACCTGATCCGCAACACCTTCCGCTACGCCTCCCGGCGCTACTGGGAGCAGCTGGCCAAGGACCTGCGCCCGGTCTACACCGCCCCGACCGAGGCCGCGGCCCAGGCCCGGTTCGCCGAGTTCGCCGAGACCTGGGGCGGGCAGTATCCGGCGATCATCGCGCTGTGGCGGGCGGCGTGGTCGGAGTTCGTGCCGTTCCTGGACTACGACGTGGAGATCCGCAAGGTCATCTGCTCCACGAATGCGATCGAGTCGCTCAACGCCCGCTACCGGCGGGCGATCAAGGCCCGGGGGCACTTCCCGACCGAGCAGGCCGCGCTGAAGTGCCTCTACCTGGTCACCCGCTCACTCGACCCCACCGGGAAGGGCCGAACCCGCTGGGCGATGCGCTGGAAGCCGGCCCTGAACGCCTTCGCGATCACCTTCGCCGGCCGTATCGTCCCCAGCAACGGAAACTAGCCGCCACCCCGGCCAGTTACACCGTTCCTCTGACACTCCCGCGGGCGCAGCTCTACCGGCGAAGGAGGCCACCGGGTAGAACATCACCAGGACCCACCACCTGCGGAATTACCTGAGCACAACCCCGCGGAATTGCGTGAGCGCCCACACCGGGGCGTGGTGCGCGGTTGCGATACGACGGTCGCAGCAGCATCACGCCCCGCTCGGCCAGGTAGGCGTCGAGTTCGCGGGAGACGTAGCCCTTGTCGGCGATGATCGTCAGGCCGGTCCGGCCGGTGGTCAGGGCCGGGTCGTGGTCGAGCACGGCCATCAGCACATGGCGTTCGTCGAGTTTCGGGTCGGCCAGCGCCCAGGCCACGGGGAGCCCGGCCGGGGTGCAGATCAGGTGCAGGCGCAGTCCCCAGAAAACCGCGAGTGCGAGGGGCAGTAGCTGTAGCCGGCCCACCCGGCCAGGTTCGAGCGTTTGGCCGTCGGGCGGGAGCGGGCGCACTCGACCGGGGTGGAGTCGACGATCCAGACTGGGTCGGCCCACAGGTCGGTGTCGGTAGCCAGCACCCGGATCAGGCGTTTGATCAGCGGCAGAGCGTTGCGTAGGCGCTTGTTGTAGCCGGACTGGCCGGGCAGGTACGGGAACGCGGCGGGCAGCGCGCGGGGCACAAACCGCAGCCAGCGGGCCTCGGAGCGGACTCCGAGCAGGACCTGGGCCACGGCCAGGGTGAGCAGCTCGGCGTCGGACAGCTTCGGTGGGCGCCCGGTCCGGGTGCACCTGCCCAGCAGGTCATCGATCTTCACATAGAGTGCGGTCAGGAGGGTGTTCAGGTCGGTCGACACAACCGGATCTTGAACACCCTCCTGCCCCGTCCACGGCCGCCACGCCGTTAGGACTTACTCGTCTAGGACGCGCAGCCCGTCTCATCGGTCGGGGGCCGCGGCGCCCGCATCAGTGGCAGCACGCCGGCGCTCTACGAGCTGCCCGGCGATGTTGGTGCCGATCAGCCGCAGGATCTTGGCCGAGTACGCGTGTCGGGCCTCGATGTCCTCGGCGATGTCGTCGAGCAAGCCCCGGGGCGTCGCTGATCCGCTCGTGACAGAATTCGAGTTTACAATTTTGACATGACGAAGAATTCGCGACATGCTGTGGATCGAAATGCGACCGATCAGCGGCATATCGCTGCGCGACACATCGGTGCGTCCGGGTGATCTTGCGTAGGTTCGTACGGCAGAGATCTCACGACCAGCTAAGTCTCGGTCGTCGGCCCGATCAGTTGTCTTACGGTTGGCGCCCTTGATGTCGGTGGTCGCCGCGAAGCTCGGGCCTCGGATGTGCCTCGGTGAGGCGGCGCCTCGCATTAGACCTCAGGTTTTCGTGCTCGGCTATGACTCTCCAACTCGGCCACGGAGATAGTCTGCTGGCGGCCGATCATTTTTTGTGCCACCAGGACTCCCGCGCTGTGGGGCGGCTCTCCCGAATGGCTCGCTGATGCGTCTGTAAGTAGCCACGCGCGTACCCCTCGTTCGAATGCGTCGACCACCGTCTTGAGAACGCAAACCTCGGTATCGATCCCACAGACGAACATGTCGGTCCAGCCGTGTTCTCGTGCGAGCTCGGCGCCTTCCTCCGTGAATAGCGTGTAGACCTTCTTATCGACAACGGCCAGCGCCTGCTTGCTCAGCTCCTGGAGCTCGTCGACGATGTCGATCTCGGGTGACTCCTTGAGCTTCGACCAGCCCATGATCTTTTCGAAGGGGCTGCCGTGGTAGTTCAGGTACCGCGTGAAGACGACGTCGTGGCCCTTCTCCAGCCACTCCCGCACGAGTTGCTCGATCACCGGCACGACGTGCCGGGAGTGCTCGGTGACGAAGCCGTTCTGGACGTCGACGACGACCAGGACCGGGTTGATCTCTGCCACGCTTACCGCCTGTCGCAGTCTCGGAGGGTGTCAATGGCCTGGTCGAGTCGTCGGAGCAGGCCACTGGTCTGGACGATGGCCTCACGCATCGCGCGGTGCTGCGAGGTCTCCTGCGGCCTCTCCGTAGTCAACCGCGATCGGATGCCGCGGAGGTAGCGCCAGCCGTACTCCGGTGGGACGTCCGGGTCCTCGCCGGCCTCGACGACCCGGCGGATGTAGTCGGTGTACGCCCAAGCGGCCTGCACGGACAGCTCGCAGGCGATGAGCTCCCGCTCCGCGAGGCACTGCTCGGGTGCGAGCGGCGAGTAGACGACGCCAGACCAGGAGGCATAGCCGGTCGCGATCGCGCGGACGCCGAACTCGCAGATGTCAGGGTGGTCGAACCCATCGCGCAGGAACGCCTGCTCGACGACCGAGGCGCGGGCGAGCTTCTCCTCGGGCGTCCCCTGCTCGTGCCGGCTGACGAGGACCCGCGGGACGCACAGAAGCCGGAGCGCGCTGCTGTGCTGCTGGCCGTCGAGCGGGACGTCGTCGACCCAGTAGGCGCTGAGCACGTAGGGGTCGCCGAGGACCTCGAGCCCGCTGTCACGGAGGACCTGCGCAGCGCGCTGCATGTTCTCCTCGTACGTGATTCGGCGCCAGACAGCGACCGAGGCGATCGACTCCGGCTCCAGGTCCTCGACGACGTGGAACATGATGACCCCGAACTGCCAGCACAGCGCGCGGGCGCCCGCGAGGTCGAGGTCGTGGACTCGCTCGCAGGTCAGCCAGTCATCGTCCGCCTCGTCGACGGCATGGCGCCGCTGAAGTTGGGCCACTGCCTCGGCTCCGACGTAGAGCGGGACGAACTTGTGGCTTCGAATCCGGAAGGTGCTCCCAGCTCCCGAGGTCGGCTCCGAGGGACCGAACAGCTCGATCGGTGAGCGCTGGAAGAACTCGGCGAGGAGCGATGCGTAGAAGTCGTCCGGCCGCCGGACCCGTCCGGTCTCCAGACGATAGATCTGCTTCTCGATGTTCGACTCGCCCGGGGAGCTCCAGCCGCGGGAGCGGCAGAAGTTGTGCAGCTCGCGGGCGAGCCGCGGCCTGCCCCAGGTCCGCGAAGTCCGCAGCTCGAACAGGACGCGGTTGGGCACGCGGGATGTCCCTGTGTCCATGCCCGATGTCCCCTCTGTCCATGTGACAACGGACGTGTCCATCGGTGTCCTCGCTGTCGTCTGTTGATGTTGCCTTGTGGGGACGACATTTGTGGCATGAACAGAGAAAGTCGACGAAAGCGCCTACCGCGGATTGGCTTGCTCGGCCTCCAGTTGCGCGACACGCGCGGCCAGGGCGTCGAGGTCACGCCGCAGGGCGGCGATCGTGGCGTCTCTCGGGACCGCCGCCTCGGCGGCGCCCTCGAGGACGAACGCGCCCTTGCCCTGATGGGTGCTCACGAGGCCCTCGGCACGCAG
This sequence comes from Pseudonocardia benzenivorans CB1190, assembly GCF_000196675.2. GTDB lineage: Bacteria > Actinomycetota > Actinomycetes > Mycobacteriales > Pseudonocardiaceae > Pseudonocardia > Pseudonocardia benzenivorans. The sequence continues at coordinate 24,907 of NC_015312.1, forward strand.
TTCGCCGACGGCGGAGCGGGCGACGGTGATCGAGACATCGAAGTCGCGCATCAGCGCGGCGTAGGACGGCAGTTGATCGCCCGGCTCGAGCTGGCCGTTGCGGATCTTCTGGCGAAGCGACTCGGCGACCTGTAGGTACGCCGGCTCCCCCCGGGTCCAGTCGGGCACGGGCCGCACATCCTCTCGCTCGACGCAGGCAGTGGAGCCTCGTCGGTCACAGCATGCCGCGCGGCCATTCGAGGGGGAACACTTGACGCACTATGAGGCAGAGTGCACTGTGAGACACTGTAGGCAACGACGATCAGGAGAGACATCGTGAGCAGCGAGAACGAGCAAGTGGAGAAGGTGACGGCGCCGGTTCGTGCCCAGGTGCGGACGTCGGCGCTCGACCGGGCAATCCGGAAGCGTGCGGAGGGCGTGCCGTCCTACACCGTCCCGGAAGCCGCAGCGCTCCTGAGCATCTCGCAGGAGTACCTCTACCGGCTGATCCAGGCCGGGGAGTTCCCGGCTGTACGGATGCGACTCGGTGGCAGGCACGGACGCTATGTCGTCCCGGCGAAGGCTGTCGAGAAGGTCCTCGACGAGGCCGTCCACGGATGTTCGACTTCGGCCGACACTCCTGCGGACGTTCGCGGCGGTGTGGCGTGAGTGCCGTCGGAGTCCTGATCTTCATGTCGCTCCTGGGGGCGTTCATCTGCGCGAAGGTGCGGGTCGCCGGTGGCGCCGTCGCCTTCTCCCTGATGGCCCTGGTCCTGTTCATTGCCACACCGGTCGGGCAGGGCTTGCCGGAGGCGATCGGATCGTTTGTGAACGCGATCGACAGCGCCTCAACGCCGGCACTGGGCGGCGACAGCCAGCACGCAGGGGTCGACCAGTGAACGGCATGCAGGTGGCCGAGGCAGCAGGGACGCTGGCGAGCCCAGTGAGTCCGAGCGGTGTCCGGAACTGGCGAGATAGCGCGGCGTGTCGTGGTGTCGACCCTGAGGTGTTCTTCCCACCGGCTGAGCGCGGACCGCAGCGGGCTGCGGCGGAGGAGCAGGCGAAGCAGGTGTGCGCGGGTTGTCCGGCCCGCGCGGCGTGCCTGGTGTGGGCTCTGAAGGCACTCCCGTACGGAGTGGCCGGCGGCCTGACGGAGCAGGAACGGAGCGCGCTGCGAAGCGTCGGTTCGCGGCAGACCCGGGAGTCGTCGGAGCCGGTTGTCGTAGTGCCGGTCGTGTACGCGAAGAGAGGACCGTCTCGGGGTGAATTGATCGCGGCGGGGCGCAGGGCTCTCGCCGATGGAGCGTCCCGCGATCACGTGGCTGAGACCTTCGGGGTGTCTCGTCGCACGGTCGATAGGTGGGCAGCCTCTTCGTCCGCGCCCGCTGGCTCCGATCGGGTGGCGGCTGAGGTCCCTGCCGGGGTCCGTCGGCTCGGCGCGTCACACGATGCCGCGAACGGCGGGCGCCGCATCGCAACCACCGCCCCACCGCCCGAGCAGCAGGCGGGGGAGGGGAGTCCGGCTGCAACCGGGACTCCCCTCCGAATCTCCACAGCACACGAGGCCCTGGCAGGCAACACAGCACCGGAAGGAAACCGATCCTAGATGCACCCCAACGACTGTCAACGGCCAGCTTGATCTCCCCGCTGGCGGCCAGTAGTTCTCCCCACTGGTGGCCAGATACTTCTCCCCGACGGCGGCCAGATATTTCCCCGCCTCGGTCGTGCGTGGTCAGCTCAACGGGCTCACCCCCTTGCCGGCGGTGGCTTGTGCGAGCCGGTAGCTGTCACCGTCGGTGACGACGATGTGGGCGTGGTGCAGGAGCCGGTCGACCGTGGCGGTGGCCAGGGTCTTGGGCATGATCTCGTCGAATCCTGACGGGTGCAGGTTGCTGGAGATGGCCAGGGAGCGGCGTTCGTAGGCGGCATCGACGAGCCGGTAGAACCCTTCCGCGGCGTCCGGGCTGACCGGCAGGAGCCCGATGTCGTCGACGATGATCAGGTCCGTGCGGATCAGTCTCGCGAGTGCGCGGGTGATCGAGTCGTCGGCGCGGTGACGACGCACGAGGGCGCCGAGGTCTTCGATGGTGAACCAGGCCACGGTCATCCCCGTCTCGACCGCGGCCTGACCGAGGGCTTCGCAGAAGTGGGACTTCCCGGTCCCGGACGGCCCGCAGACGCAGAGGTTCTCCCGCCGGCTGACCCACTCCAGCGAGGTGAGGGCGTCTTGGGTGGGGCGCGGGATGCAGGACGCGCCCGCGTCCCAGTCGTGCAACGTCTTGCCGGCGGGGAACCCAGCTCGTTGGCGGCGGGTGCGCAGGTTCGTCGCGTCGCGGCCGGCGGCTTCCTCGGCCAGCAGCACCCGGACGAGCTCGGCATGGTCCCAGCGTTGTGCTCGCGCGGTGGGCACGAGTTCGACGAGGTGGCGGCGGATGTGGGGCAGCTTCAACCGCCGCGTCAGCGCGACGGCCTCGGCGAGCGGGTCCCCGCCCGATGCCGGCACTGATCCGGTGGCCGCGTTCATGACGGCCCTGCCGGGTCGAGCCCTGCCGGGTCGAGCCCTGACGGGTCGGTTTCGGGTGGTGGGGTGATGCCGAAGCCGGACCAGGCGGAAGTGCCGGGTTGCAAGCTGTGGTCCTCGCTGGCGCGGATGGTGGGCTTGTTGACGTTGCGGCCGGCTTGGTGGGCGAGGATGCGCAGGACGTCGTTCTCGGCGAACCGGCCCGCGACCGCGGCCGTGCCCAGCGCGCGGTCGACCTCGCCGGGTGGGTGCAGCTTCGCCAGCGCGACCGCTTCGGCCATCTTCCGGCGCACCCCGCGCGCACCCGCCCCGGCCGCCTCGACCAGCCAGGACGCTGCGCCCGGGCCGAGCGCCAGGAACTCGGCCTCCGCGGCACTGCCCGCGCGTGGGGTGCGTTCTCCGGCGGCGTTCGCGGCCGTGGTGGGTGGCGGGTAATGCTCGTCGCGGATCGAGGGCGTGCCCGGCGTCGAGCGGGCATGGCGGGCGACCTCTGTGGGGCCGCTGCCGGGTCCGTGCCCCTCCAACGGGGCATCGACGGCGGTGATGACCAGGTCGTCGCCGTGGAACCGGACCCAGACTCGAGTGTCGACCAGCTGATGCGGCACCGAGTAGCGCACCCCGTCGACCGAGACGGTGGCGTCCCAGTTCACCCGCCGGGTCGTGCCGAACGCGACGGTGAACGGCCGATCGGGCAACGGATGCAGCCGGGTGCGTTCCTCGGCCAACGCCTCGACCGGCGGGCGGCGGGTCTCCCGATGCGGCCGCGCGTTGACCTGCTCGCAGAAGCTTCGACACGCCGTCTCAAGCTGAGCGAAGGTGCGGTACTCCTCGAGCAGGTTCGCCGCGGTCGGGACGAGGTCGGCCTTGGAGATCCGCACCGTCGCTTCGGACCCGCCCTTGGACTGCGGGTCCGCCGGCACGCAGGTGCGGATCGTCATCCCGTAGTGCCGCCCGACCGCGACGATCTCCGGGTGGCGCACCGCGATCCCCGCGACATGATCGACCGACACGGTGCGTTCGTTGTCGGTCAGCGCGTAGGTCGGCACCCCGCCCAGCCGGCGCAGCGTGGTGTCGATGCAGGCCACGATCGTGGGCAGGGTGCGGTCGAAGACCGCGAGCACGACCCGGAACCGCGACCAGGCCAGCCACGCGCACCACAGATTCGTGCGGCGCCCGGCAACGCGGGGGCCCTCGCCCCAGTCCCACTGCAGCCACAGCCCCGGCTCGACCACCCACGGCCGAAACACCCGCCGCTGCCCGGCCCGCAGCCGGGCCTTCACCTGCGCGACGGTGCGGCGGGTGGTGCGCTCCCCGCCGGTGAAGCCCATCGCGAGCAGCCGCTCGTGCACCACGTCGGCGCGCACCCGCCCGTCGGAGCGCACCACCAGTTCTTCGATCTTGTCCAGGTACTCATCGATCGGTCGTGCCCGGTGCTCGCGAGCGACCGGGGGTTGACCGGCCTCCCGCAGCGCCACATAGCGGGCGACGGTGTGGTGATCACAACCGGCCAACTCCGCGGCGGCGCGGTAACTGCCCGTGAGGTCGAACGCCTCCAGGATCTCCATGATCTCCTCGTCTCGCTTCACCGGCAGACCCTCACCACCGGCATCGGATGCTTGATCACCGGGGAGATATCTGGCCGCCAGCGGGGAGATCGCTGGCCATCAGTGGGGCGGTAAATGGCCGCCTACGGGGAGTTTGGACTGGCCGCTGTCAAACGACACCCACTACGACTCCGACGACCGCCCCGAGGCGGTCCGCGAGGTCGCCGCCGGCGCAAAGGCCTGGCGCGCTGCGGTGCACGCCCAGCGGACCGCCGACCCGGATCACGCGGACTTCTACGCGATGACCGCGGACCTGGTCGACACCCTCGCCGCGGTGGCCGGATTGGCGGAGGTCCTGGCCTGGCAGGTCGCCCGCTACGGCGACACCCGCCCCGTCTACGACGACAGCGGCGTGGTCGACCCCCGGGAGCGGCTCGACGCCGCCGCGCTGGACCTGCACGAGCTCGCCGCATGCGTTCGTTCCGCGGATCGGGTGGCGAACACCTTTTGGTCGCGGATCGGCCACATCGGCGTCCACGACGAGCCGACCGACCAGCAGGTCGCGACCGGCGAGGTCGTCGAGGTGTCCCGATGAGCGCGCCGGCGTCGGCGACCTCGGCGATCGTCGGGCTACGTCGGTGGGCACGTGGGCATAGTCCGCAGGTCGCGGCTGCGGTAGGGCTGCTGATCGCCCACGGCACGTGGCCGGCCCGGCAGGAGTTCCGTGACGCGTGCATCGAGCGCGACCGCGACGGGACCTGCTGGATCGACTGGACCGACGTCCGCGAAGCCTTCGACGCCGGCGCCTTCATGAAGGCGTCGACGAGCGAGATTGCCGTGCTGGACCTGGCGATCGCGCTGGGAGAGGACCGTTTCCGGTTCTCCCGCATGGGCCCGGCGAACGCTCGCGCGATCGCCGACGTCATCGCCGCAGCAGTCGGGGTGACCCGATGAACCTGTGGACCGTTCTTCTTCCCATCGCCGCGGTGGCCGCCTCAGTCTGGGCGGCCAAGCGGGGAGCGAAGGTACTCAGCGCTGGTCTCGGTCTGTTCGCCCTGCTGCCGCTCACGGCGCCGGTGATGGTGGTCGGGCTGCCGCTGCTGCTGATCGTCGGCGCCGCTGGCGGTGTGTGGGCGTGGCATCGGTGGACGCGGTCGTCGGCGACGGTGAACCGGTGGGGCTCCCGGTCCCGGCGCAAGTCCGGGGTCGCCTCGAGCCTGGACGTCGTGCGCTTCGCCGGCTCGGCGGCGATGCGTCGCCGAGCCGGTGGAGTCCGGCCCTCGCTGGCCGGGATGGACCGCCGAGACCGCTGGCGCCTGCCCGTGCCCGAGGTCGCCGTGCGGTTGTGCCGCAGCGGGTTGCTGTGGGTGTGGTCCTCGGTCGAGGACGTCACCCTGATCTTCGGCGGCCCCCGCACCGGCAAGTCCGGCTGGCTGGCCGGGCAGATCCTCGACGCCCCCGGCGCCGCGCTCGTCGCCTCCACCCGCGGCGATCTCTACGAGCGCACCGCCAGTGCGCGGGCGGGACGCGGCCCGGTGTGGGTGTTCAACGCTGTCGGCCTCGCCGGGCTGCCCTCGACGGTCACCTTCGACCCGATCTCCGGGTGTGCGGATCCGGTGACGGCGGGGGAACGAGCGACGGACATGCTCGCCGCCACCACTCGCGCCAGCACCTCGGGGGATCGGGAGTTCTGGGATGCCCAAGGGCGGCGGGTACTTGCCGCCCTGCTCCACGCCGCGGCCCTCGGCGACAAGTCGATGCGCGACGTCCTCGGCTGGCTCGCCGACCCCGGCGCGGCCTCGCGGGAGGTGACGGTGCTGCTGCGGCGCAGCCCGGAGCCGGCGTTCGAGCTCGACCTGGGCCAGTTCCTGGGCACGAACGACCGGACCCGGTCCTCGATCACCTCGACGATCATGCCCGCGCTCGGCTGGCTCACCAGCCCCGCCGCGAGCGCCGCAGCCGGGCTCGGCGAGGAGCAGCCGTGGGCCCGACCGCTGAACGTCGACGAGCTCCTGGCCACTAACGGCACCATCTACCTGCTCGGTGGGGAGGAGGCGCAGGTCGCCCCGCTGGTGTGCGCGTTGACCGGGCACATCGCCCGCCAGGCCCGCCGCACCGCCGCCACCCGACCCGGCGGACGCCTCGATCCGCCGCTGCGACTCGCGCTCGACGAGGCGGCGCTGATCTGCCCGGTCCCGCTCGAGAGCTGGACGGCGGACATGGGTGGGCGCGGGGTCAACATCCTGTGCGCGTTCCAGTCTCGCGCCCAACTCCTCGCCCGCTACGGCACCCACGACGCAGCCACGATCCTCAACAACGCCGGCGCCGTCATGGTCTTCGGCGGTACCCGCGACCGCGACGACCTGCAGTTCTGGTCCACCCTCACCGGTGAACGCGACGAGCCCGCCGACACCGTGGACCCGGGGCGGCACACCACGGCCCACCGAAGACGCAAGACGGCGGTGCTCTCGCCGGCGCAGATCGCGAACCTGCCCGCGGGGCGGGTGCTGGTGATCCGGCGGGGGATTCCGCCGGTGATCGGTCGGGCGCAGATGATCTGGCAGCGCCCCGAAGTCCGGCGGGCCGCATTCGCCGACGAGCACCCGGAGCTCGCCGAGCGCCTCGCGCGGTGCGCGGCCTGGTGGCAGACGTTGCCGGGCCGGATCGGTCGGCTGGGACGTCGCCGCACCCAGGTCCGCGGCGTCCTCACCGCCAGTCCCCACGAGCCGGCGTCGGAGCGTCCCCGGCTGGTCGTCGTCGACGCCCTCCCGCTCGAAACCGACGACGGGGACCACCGGCCGACCGGCTGACCTCGTCTCCCACTTCCCGGGCTGCCGGCCAGACCCGCCTACGTCAGGTGGGTCTGGCCCGGCGTGCCCCAAACTACCCAGGAGCATTCGCATGACCAGCAACAACACGCCGCCGAGTGCAAACGAGGATGGCTGGGTGGGCCCGCTCGCCGGGTTGGCCCGCCTTGTCGACGGCCTCCGCCGTGACATCGACCCCCTCACCCCGCTCCCGCAACGCGTGGAGGAGCTGGCCGAGGTCCTGGCCCGGCTCTCCGAGACCGTTGCGTCGATCGCCAACCGCCGCAACGCCGGCCCCGCGCCCAGCTGGCTGCTCGCGCCCGAGAGCGCCGAGGACACCGCGACGCTGCTCGACGAGCTTTCCGGCTGGATGGCCGCGATCTACCTCAGGTATCCCGACGGAGTCGCGACGTTGCCGGACTGCTGGCTCTGGCATCCAGACGTCATCGAGGAGCTGGTGTGGCTGATGCACGCCTGGTCGGCCGCCTACCAAGGCCCCGCTGCCTCGGTCGCCCTCGCCGGGGACTGGCACGACCGCCAACGCCCCGGCGTGGTGCGCCGCATCCGCCAAGCCGTCGGCTCCTGCTCACGCGAGCGCCACCGCGACCGCCCCGGCCGACCCCCACTCCACACCGGCCGTCCCGCCCTGGCCGGCGCCGAGCAACTGCGCGAGATCGCTGCCTGGTGGGCGATTGGTCGTGACGCGACACCGCCCGAGCCCGCTCAGCTCGACTCGGAAGGAGCCTGGACATGACCAGCACCCCTTACCACCGCATGGGCGAGCGGCCGAATTGGCTGTGCGAGCGCGACGTCGAGGCCGTCGCCGAGTTCCTCGACCCCTGGATCGCCGCCGCAACTCAGACCCCGGGCTACACCGAGGTCCCGTTGCTGGGCACTGCGCAGTGGGCCGAGGCCGACACCGAGGTGAAGCTCGCGGCGGTGGCGGTGTTCGTGCTCGGCTGCCTGGTCGAACGCGACCCGGTCATGATCGCCGCCCGCCTGGCCGCGGAGATCGCTGTCGTCCGGACCGCGCGGTTGGTTGCCGCCCGGCAGGCCTCGCACGCCATCTCGGCGGGCGCGGACTGGTCCGCGGTCGCCCGGCGTCTGGTCCAGCGCGGCACCGACGATGGCCGGGAACGGCGGCCCCGATGACCGGCAGCGGCCGCGGGGGTGGCCGGTGGGTGTTGTGGCTGCCGGGACTCGTCGTCGCCGTCGGCGCCGCGGCCGCGACCGCGCACGGCCTCTACGAGGTCGCCGTCGCCGCCCGGGTGCCGACCTCGATCGCCTGGATCTACCCGCTGATCACCGACGGGCTCGCCGTGGTCGCCTACACCGCCACCGCCCGCCTGTCCGGCTCGGCGCGCGGCTACGCCTGGGCGGTCGTGGTCCTGTCCGCTGGACTGTCCGGGCTGGCGCAGGCGGTGTTCCTGGCCAGCGACCCCAGCCCGGCCGTCCCGGCCGGGTTGGCGGTGCCCGGGGCGTTGCGGTTCGGCATCGGCGCCTGGCCGGCCATCGCGGCCGCGCTGGCCGCGCACCTGCTGCACCTGCTCGCCGCCGACCACCCCGCTGCCGAGCACGCCGCCGTCGACGACCAGCGTTCAGCCGTTCAAGCCGAGCCCCCACGTTCAACGGTCAGCGTCCAACCCGACCCGTTCAACGGTTCAGAGCGTTCAAACCGGCGTTCAACGGGCCGTTCGGAGGCGTGGACTGCGCCGCTGCCGACCATCGAATGCGAACCCTCGAGGGAGGCGGCGTTCAACGTCGACGACGGGGTGGTCACCCCGTTCATCGGACGCATTGAACGCCTCCAAGGCCACGGCCAAGAGTCGCCGGCGCGCGACCGCGCGCTGGCCGCCGCCGCCCGCCTGACCGCCCGCACCGGAGCGCTGCCGACCGTCTCCGAGCTCGAGACCGAGGCCGGGGTCTCCCGGGGCACCGCCGCCGCGGTGCTCAAGGCGCTGCGCGAGGACGAGCCCGCCCTCCGCGCGCTGCGCACGGCCGCGCCGGACCGCGGCACCGCCGAGCGCGACGGCCTCACCGACGACGCGAAGGACGCCCCGTCATGACCGCCACCGTCATCCCGCACCCTCGAGCAGCACACCTCAGCGACAAGCCCCGCACGACCAAGCAGCACTCCAGCAAGACCGACAAAGTGACTGAAACGGACCAAACCACTACAAGATCAAAGCCATCACACCATTGCATCACGATCCGAGGGGCCGTTCCGGCCTTCGGCCGCCCGGCAACCGCCCATCCCCGCGTTGATCTTGTTGGGTCGGGTCTCCCGACGGGGGCGGGATGGTCGTGGTGCTGAAGATCAGCAACGGCTACAGCCCGGACTACTTGCTCAAGCAGGTCGCGACGGGGCGGGAGAACTACTACACCGGCGCGGTCGCCGAGGGGGAGCCGCCGGGGCGCTGGTGGGGTGCCGGGGCCGAGCGGCTGGGCCTGCGGGGTCTGGTCGAGGCGCAGGACATGCGGGCGGTCTACGAGCGTTTCCTCGACCCGCGTTCCGAGGGGTTCAACGACCCGTCGCGGTGGGACGAGGTGAGCACGCTGGGGCAGACCGGTCGGGTGTACAAGACGGAGGACGAGTTGTACGCCGCGGCGCTTGAACGCGAGCCCGAGGCGAGTGCTGAACGCCGGGTTGAACTGCGTACAGAAGCGGGCAAGAACGCCCGGCGCAATGTCGCGTTCTACGACGCCACGTTCAGCGTGCAGAAGTCGGTGACGCTGCTGCACACCGCGTTCGAGGCGAAGGAGGTCGCCGCCCGCGCGGGCGGGGACGAGGTGGCTGCGGCGGCGTGGGGGGAGTTCCGGGCGGCGGTGGAGGAGGCGATCTGGGCGGGCAACAACGCTGGCCTGACCTATCTGCAGGACAGGGCCGGCTACACCCGAGTTGGCCATCACGGCGGGGTCGCCGGCCGGCACGCCGACGCCCACGAGTGGGTCGTCGCGTCGTTCTTCCAGCACGACAGCCGCGACCACGACCCGCAGCTGCACATCCACAACACGATCCTCAACCGGGTCGAGGGCCCGGACGGCAAGTGGCTGGCCGTGGACGGGCGCAGCCTGCACCGGTGGCGGGCGGCCGGCGCCGCGGTCGCGGAGCGCACGACCGAGGAGCGGATCACCGCCGCGCTGGGGATGCTGTTGGCGACCCGCCCGGACGGGAAGGCCCGCGAGGTCGTCGGGGTCTCGGCGCAGGCGATGGCGCTGGTGTCGTCGCGTCGGCGGGCGCTGACCGCGAAGGCGGCGGAGCTGGTCGCCGACTTCGAGACGCGCTATGGGCGGGCCCCGACCAGCTACGAGCGTGAGCGCATTCACCAGGCAGCCACGCTGGTCACCCGTGAGGCGAAGTCCCATACCGGGGAGACCCGCGCGCAGCTGCTGGATCGGGTCGACGCGCGGATCCGCGCCGACATCGCCGGCGGCCTGGCCGGGGTCGCGGATGCGGCGCTGGCCGCCCGCAGCCACAAGGTCGGGGCACAGGCGTGGTCGCCGACCGCGGTCATGCAGACCGCGCTCGCCGACGTGCAGTCCCGCAAGTCGACCTGGACCCGGGCGGACCTGACCGCGGCGATCAACGCGGCGCTGCCGGACTACCTCGGCCTCGCCGACGGAACCGAGATCGCCACCCTGCTCGACGAGCTGACCGAGCAGGCGTTGGCGTTCGCGACGCCGATGGACACCGCCCGCCCCGCCGAGGAGGTGTTGCCGGCGGCGTTGCGGCTGGCCAACGGGGATTCGGCCTACGCGAAGCCCGGTGGGCGGCTCTACTCGACCCCGGATCACGTGCGGATCGAGCAGGTGCTCACCGCGGCCGCCGCCGAGGGCGGCGCCGCCGCGCTGCCGGCTCATGCGGCGGCGCGGTTCCTCGCCGGGCTGGCCGAGCAAGGCATCGAGCTCGGCGTCGACCAGGCCGCCGCCGTGCGGGGCGTGCTCACCTCCGGAGCGCGGATCGAGTCGCTGGTCGGGCCGGCTGGGACGGGCAAGTCGTTCGTCGTCGGCGCGATCGCCCGCGGGTGGACGACCGCGGACCGCCCCGATGGCACGGCCGCCGGCCGGGTGTTCGGGCTCGCCACCTCCCAGGTCGCCACCGACGTGCTCACCGGGGAGGGGCTGACCGCCCGCAACGTCGCCCGCTGGCTCGCCACCCAGGACCGGCTCGCCGCCCCGCTCGCTGAGGGTCGGGCGGTCGGTGACAACGCGGGGTGGGCGCTGCGCGGCGGGGACCTGGTGGTCGTCGACGAGTCCGCGATGACCGACACCGCCGCGCTGGCCGCGATCCACCGCCACGTGGACGCCGCCGGGGCGAAGCTGCTGCTCGTCGGGGACCACAAGCAGCTCGCCGCCGTCGGCGCCGGCGGTGGCATGGACCTGCTCGCCGGCGCCGGCGCCCGCTACGAGCTCGCCGAGGCCCGCCGGTTCACCGCACCGTGGGAGCGCGGGGCGTCGCTGCGGCTCCGCGCGGGCGACGAGACGGTCCTGCGCGACTACTTTGAGCAGGGCCGGCTCGTCGACGCCGGCACGCCGGAGGCCGCCGAGCAGTCCGCCGCGACCGCATGGCTGGCCGATACCCTGGCCGGGCGCCGGTCGCTGCTGCTGGTCGACACCAACGACCAAGCCGCGAAGCTGTCCGCGCAGCTGCGCGCCGAGCTGGTCCGGCTCGGCCGGGTCGCCGAGGACGGGGTGCCGCTGGGGTTGCAGGGCGTCTACGCCGGGGTCGGGGACCTGGTCCAGGCCCGCCGCAACGGCTGGCACCTCGCTGGCGTCGAGGGCAACCGGCGCGGGCCGATCAACCGCGAGACCTACCGGGTCACCGCGACCCGCCCCGACGGCTCACTTGAGGTCGCGGTGATCACCGGTTGCGGCCCCGGCGGCGACGAGCTGGGCGAGGCGATCGTGCTCCCTGCCGACTACGTCGCCGGACACATCGCCCTCGGCTACGCCTCCACGGTCCACGCCGCCCAAGGCGCGACCGTGGACACCAGCCACACCGTCGTCACCGGCCAGACCGGGCCGGCCGCGCTCTACGTCGGCATGTCCCGGGGCCGCGCCAGCAACACCGCCCACGTCACTACCACGACCACGGTGGCGGACCCGGCCGACGGTCGACCCGACCAGACCGAGCACCGCCACCCCGTCGCCGTGCTGGCCGGGCTGCTCGACCCCGACGACCTCACCGTGTCCCGCTCCGCCCTGGCGACCGCGGCCGACTCCGCCGCGAAGATCGGCAGCCTGCGCGCGGCGGTGGAGCTGCTCGCCGACGCCGCCCAGCTCGCCGCGACCGAACGCACCGCCTCCTGGCTCGACCAGCTCACCGCCGACGGCGTCCTGTCGATCGCGGACCGGCGGCGGATCGCCGCCGAGGACGGTGCCGCGTCGTTGACCCGGATCCTGCGCCGGGCCGAGCTCGCCGGCCACAACCCGCGCGCCGTCCTCACGGTCGCGGTCGAGGGCCGGCCGCTGGACGGGGCGCGGAACCTGACCAACGTCATCTACACCCGCATCACCGACGCCGGCCTGCCGCTGGACCCGACCGCCGACACGTGGGCGGCTCGCGTTCCCCGGCTCGATGACCCGACCTGGCAGACCTACCTCGACCAGCTCGCCGGCGTCATCGACGAGCGCACCGCCGCGCTCGGCGCAGCCGCGGCCGACGAGCAGCCGGCCTGGGCGGTCGAGGCGTTCGGGCCCCCGCCCGCAGACATCGAAGGCGGGCAGCGGTGGCGGGCCGCGGTCGCCGCCGTCGCCGCGCACCGCGAACTCGGCGGCCTCGACGCCGCCGCCGAGGACAGCCGCGGCGACGTGCTCGGCCGCGCGCCCAAGCCCGGTCAGATCGAGCGCTACGCCGCCTACCGCGCCGCGTGGGCGGCGCTCGGGCGTCCCGAGGTCGCCCGGGAGACCGCGGAGCTCTCCGACGGGCAACTGCGGATGCGGATCCGCGGCGCGGCCCGCGACGAACCCTGGGCGCCCCGATTCGTCGGCAACGAACTCGCCGCCACCCGCCAAGCAGCCGACGCCCACCGCCGCACCGCCACCCTGCGCCGCGCCGAAGCCGACGCCGCCACCGACCCGGCCGAGCAGACCCGGCTCATTCAGGAAGCTACTGACGCGACCGCGCTGGCCGAGACCCTCGACGCGCGTACCACCGAGCTGGAGCGGCTCGACGACGTCCGCGCTCGCTGGCTCGCCCACACCGCTGGGAACCGTGCCGCCGCCGACGAGGCCCGGCGCGTGCTCGCCGACCGCCACGCCGACACCGAGCCCGAGCCGGAGGTCACCGCCGAGGAATGGCTGGCCGTAGCCCGCGCAGCCGAGGCGGCCGAGGACCCCTACCGCGACATCACCGACACCGATCTCACCGACCTGACCTCCGATGCTGCAGCCCCGCCTGAGCACCGGCGCGACGGCGAGGCCGTGCTGGTCGAGACCGCCGTCGAGGACGTTCGCGAAGCAGCGGCCGGCGAACCCCGCCCCACCGGTGAGGACGTGGTGCGGGTGCCCAGCGCCGACGAGGTCACCGCGGCGCTCGACCGCGCTGCCCGCTCGCTACGTGAGATCGAAGCCCGCGAGCTCGCTGAGCAGGCCGAGGCCGAGCACCGCGCCGCCGAGCTCAACCGCTGGCACACCGACGACGTGCGCCGTGAGGTGCTGGAGATTCGAGTGGAGGTGGAAGACCTTTGCCTCTGACCTGTCGCAGCAGGTCGGTGAAGCTGAGGGCAGCCTGACCCGGGTGATGGCGGGGAGGGCGGGAGCAGCCCTGACAAAGCCGGGACGTGCCAGCACTGCCAGATGGTGCGGGCTCGGCGAGCGTGATGGGAAGGAGTACGCGAGGAACCGGCGTTTTACGTCTCTCAACGTGCCACCGGCTCAACCTGGCGGATCTGGGCCGGAAGCGGTGCGCACCCGCCGCGCTGCAAGCGTGTCGGGGAACTCCCGGGCTGGCATGTCGTCGCTGGTCGGGAGGCCACGAGGAAGGTCTGCGGCGTACTCGTGGCGATGCCGCAGGGACAGAGTCGGGCTCCTAGTCCATCGAGCGAATCACAGTGAACACGGGAACCCTCCCGGGTCTTGCCCGCAGGCTGCGTGTCCGACGTGGCGGGTGGGCTGAGCGCATCGACCGCTGAGCGATCCGGGTGGGGGCGGAGCCGCCGTAGTACTCCGAGCCGGGGAGAGCCCGCGCACATGGGGAAGGGCGGCAGCGGTTTCGAGAAGGGAGGAGGCTGCAATGCCGAAAGACGCGCCGCCGAATGGCGACGCTCCAGAGCCGGCGACCCGGGAAGGGTCGTGGGCGCGGGTATCGGGGATGCAGGCCAAGCTTCACCATTGGGCGGCGTCCGAGCCTGGCCGCCGGTTCGACGACCTGTTCAACCTCCTGCACGACCCGGCGACGCTGAGGGTGGCGTTGGATCGGGTCGCTGGCAACACCGGGGCCCGGACTCGTGGCGTGGACGGCCTTCGGGTCGCCGACGTCGAGGACGACATCGGGTCGGCGGTGTTCCTGGACGACGTGCGCACCCAGCTCAAGACGGGTGTGTTCCTGCCCCTGCCGGTGCGGGAACGCAAGATTCCCAAGCCAGGTGGGAGCGGGAAGCTGCGTGCCCTGGGCATTCCCACGGTCGCGGATCGAGTTGTCCAGGCCGCGTTGAAGTTGGTGCTGGAGCCGATCTTCGAGGCCGACTTCCGTCCGGTCTCCTACGGGTTTCGGCCCAAGCGGCGAGCTCATGACGCGATCGCTGAGATCCACTTGTTCGGCACCAACGGCTACCGGTGGGTGCTGGACGCGGACATCGAGGCGTGTTTCGACACCATCGACCACACCGCCCTGATGGAGCGGGTCCGGGCGAGGGTGAGCGATAGGCGCGTCCTGGCGCTGGTCAAGGGGTTCCTCAAGGCCGGGCTGCTCACTGAGCTCGGCGAGGAACGGGACACCCCGACCGGCACGCCGCAAGGGGGCATCCTGTCTCCGCTGCTGGCCAACATCGCCTTGTCGGTGCTCGATGAGCACCTGCACCGGCCATGGCGGCCGGGTGGGGAGATGTCGACCAAGTATCGACGCGGGCGCCGTCGCGCCGAGGAGTTGCCGACGTGGCGGATCGTGCGCTACGCCGATGACTTTGTCGTCCTGGTCCACGGGACCAGGACCGACACCGAGGCGGTGCGTGAGGAGGTCGCTCGTGTGCTCGCACCGATGGGTCTGCGGCTCTCACCGGCCAAGACCACGGTCGTGCACATGAGCGAGGGGTTCGACTTCTTGGGGTTCCGCATCCAGTGGCGCCGCAAGCGAGGAACGAACAAGTGGCACGTCTACACCTTCATCGCCGACCGGCCCGTCCGGTCGGTGAAGGCGAAGATCCGGGCCCTGACCCGCAGGAACTCGCAGCTGGACCTGGGATACGTGCTGACTCGGCTCAACCAGATGATGCGCGGCTGGGCGGCCTACTTCCGCCACGCGGTGGCCAAGCACACCTTCGCCGTGATCGCCGAGTTCGCCTGGCGACGGGTGGTCACGATGGTGCGCAACCGCCACCACTGGCAGTGGGCCGACGTCCGTCGCTGGCTCATCGGCCCTACCGGGCGATGGCTACCACCAGCGGCTGACGGGATCGAGCTGTTCAACATGGCGACGGTGCCGGTGACCCGGTACCGCTACCGCAGCAAGATCCCCAACCCTTGGGTCCTACCGAGCAACGCCTAATGACAGAAGCCGTGGAGAGCCCGTTGCGTGGAGACGCGCACGGCGGGTTCGGCGAGCGGCCTGGGGAAACGGGCCGGGAGAAACCCCGGCACCGCGCCCCAGGCCGACTCAACCACGCCCATGCCGACGACTACGAGGCTGAGATCGGCGACGACTACGCCGACGCCCTCGACTCCGCGCCGGCATAGCCGAGCCGGCGAGGACCTCTCAACGCACGGCGGCCGGACCTGAATCGAGGTCGGCCGCCGTGTCGTTGGACGTGGCTCAGCCCGCGACGGCCGATCGTGCGCGTTCGGAGATCGCCCACAGCCTCGCTTGGCACTCCTCCCGCTCGGCGGCGAGGATGCGCTCGGCGTTGCCGTCGAACACCGGGCCATCAGCCGCGGATCCGGCAGCTGCCCGAGAAGCCACGCCAGCGCCACCGTCACCCCATGCATGTGCTGGCGGGTGTAGCCATCACCCACCCGGGCCGCCCACCCGTCCGCGCTGATCCGATCCGCCGGGGCGATACCCCGGGCGGCCCACCACTTCGAGCCCGGATACGGGGCGCTCTCGGCGATCGCGTCCGCGACCAGCAGCGCCGCCAAGGCCGCCGACTCGGTCGGCAAGCCCTCACCCAATGGCCCGCGCGTCTGTTCGCCGTCCTCCGCGCCCAGCCACGACAGGCTCACCCAGGACCCCAACGCCTGCGGCGCCCGCGTCGTGCCGAACACCCGCAGCAGGAACTGTTCGGTATCCTCGACGGCCCGCAGCGGCGGGACAACCCACTCCGGCACACTGCGCAACGTCGACATGGGTCCGAGTGCGTCGGTCGCCACGGACAATTCCGCCGTCAGCAATGGTGCCGAATTCAGATGGCTATTGACATGAGCGCGTCAATTTCTGCGCGCGGTCATTCTGTCTTCGGGAGCCGAGCCGGTCCCTCGGCGGTGATCGGACTGCCCAGAAGCGCCGGTTCCCGCTGTCTGTCCCGGAAGGGTCTACGGCCGGGCGGTGACGGCGTCGCGTGCGGCGGGCGTCGTGGCGAAGATCTGTTCGAGGAGGGGGCGCACGGCCGGGTTCTCGACGGTGTAGTAGACGAATGTGGCTTCGCGGCGGTTCTGCACGTAACCAGCCAAGCGCAGCTTGCTCAGGTGCTGGCTGACCGCGGTGGGTGTGGCGCCGACGAGCTCGGCCAGGCAGGCGACGGAGCTCTCGCCCTGCAGCAGGGCCCAGAGGATCTTCATCCGGGTTGGGTCGGACAGCATGCGCAGCACGTCGGCCGCCCGGCGGACCTCGTCCTCGGCCGGCATCTCAAACCCGGCGATCGACTCGTGCACGCCGGGAGTCTATCGGACCTGAACACCTACGAAGTCGTTCAGTTCATGATCTTATAGGTCACATCCCTACGTACCTTCGCGTATACGTAGGTACGTTGACTTGTATGCGTCAGGTGCTACGGGTGGTCGAGGTCAGGTGGGCGGCGGCGTCGCTGGCGGCGTTCGTGGTCGCGGTGATGCT
This sequence comes from Pseudonocardia benzenivorans CB1190, assembly GCF_000196675.2. GTDB lineage: Bacteria > Actinomycetota > Actinomycetes > Mycobacteriales > Pseudonocardiaceae > Pseudonocardia > Pseudonocardia benzenivorans. Next base: position 41,962 of record NC_015312.1, read on the forward strand.
CGGCCTGGTCGGGGCGCCGTCGCCGGTCACCGTCGCTGCCTACCTGGTCTGCTATCTGGCCGGCGGGTGGGAACCGGCGCTGGAAGGGCTGCGGGCGCTGCTGGCGCGACGACTGGACGTCGACCTACTGATGATCGTGGCCGCGGTCGCGGCCGCCGCGATCGGGCAGTGGTTCGACGGTGCTCTGCTGGTGGTCATCTTCGCGACCTCCGGCGCGCTGGAGGCGGTGATGACAGCACGCACCCGCGCCAGCATCACCGCGCTACTCGACATCACCCCCGACACCGCGACCGTGCTCGACCCCACCGACGGAGACGACGCCGGGGACATCGAGCGGGAGATCCCTGCGCTCGAGCTCGTCGCCGGCCAGGAGGTGCTCGTGCGGCCCGGTGAGCGGATCCCCGGTGACGGGCGGGTGGTCGACGGGGTCTCGGAGGTCGACACCGCGGGCCTGACCGGGGAACCGGTCCCCGTGCGTCGCGGGGTCGGCGACGAGGTCCTGGCCGGAACCGTGAACGGCACCGGCGTACTGCGGGTACGGGTCCTGCGTGACGCCGCCGACACGGTCGTGGCGGGGATCGCCGCGCAGGTCGAACGGGCCGCCGAGACCAAGGCGCGTCGGCAGCTGTTCATCGAGCGCGTTGAGGCCCGCTACTCGGTCCTCGTCGTCGTGGCCACGCTCGCGCTGCTCGTGGAGCCGCTGCTGGTCGGCGCCGCGTTCACCCCGACGCTGCTGCGAGCGATGACGTTCATGATCGTGGCCTCGCCGTGCGCGGTCGTGCTGGCCACCATGCCGCCGCTGCTGGCTGCGGTCGCGGTCGCCGGACGGCGCGGGACCCTGGTCAAGGACGTCACCGTCATTGAAGCCCTCGCCGACATCGACACCGTAGCCCTGGACAAGACCGGCACACTGACCACCGGACGACCCCAGGTCACCAGCATCACCGCACTGGGATCTGCCGATCGTGACGCCGCGCTCGTGATCGCCGCTGCAGCCGAGGCCGGCAGCGAGCACGCGCTGGGGCAGGCGGTACGCCGGCACGCGGTCGCTGTCGGCCTGGACATGCGATCAGCTCAGGAGTTCACCGCAGTCCCGGGCGAGGGCGTGCGCGCCCGCGTCGACGGATCCGAGGTACTCGTCGGCCGCCCGCAACTGCTGGCCAAGCCCGACCCGGACATCGACGCCATGGTCGCGCAACTCCAGGACGACGGCCACACCGCGGTGCTGGTCATCATCGACGGCGAAGCGGCCGCGCTCGTCGGGCTGTCGGACAAACCCCGCCCTGGTGCCGCCGACGCCGTCCGCGCGCTCGGCCAAGAGATCGGCACCGAGCCCGAGATCTTGACCGGTGACGCGGCCCGGCCGGCCGCTGTCCTCGCCGACCAGGTAGGTGTGCACCGGGTGCACGCTGACCTGTTGCCTGCGGACAAGGTCGCCGTGATTCGCCGGCACCAGTCCAGCGGTCGCCGCGTGCTGGCCGTCGGTGACGGGCTGAACGACTCCCCGCTGCTCGTGGCGGCCGACGTGGGTCTCGTCGTTGGCGACGCCGCGGGCGGAGGCGCGGGCGCTCTGACCGTGCAGGCAGCCGACGGGGTCCTCACCCGTGACCCCCTCGGCGCACTGGCCCCGCTGGTCACCCTCGCCCGCCGAGCCCGCCGCATAGCCCGGGTCAACCTCGCCTTTGCCGCCGCAGTCATCGTCGGGCTCGCGGCATGGGACCTGCTCGACACCCTGCCGTTGGCCCTCGGCGTCGCCGGCCACGAACTGTCCACGGTCATCGTCTGCCTCAACGGCCTGCGACTCCTCACCAGCCCTCGCTCGACCAGCCCGACACCGACTGCCACTTCGGCCCAGACCGCAGATACCCCGATCGTGACCTCGGCGAGGACAGCGGCAGAGGAGGGCCGGTTCACGTCGACCTCAAGGCGGTGATCAACTCGTTGTCGAGTGACCAGCAGGAAGCTGCCGACGTCGATGCGGTGACCGCAACGACCGCATGGGGATAGGCCCACAACGGCTTCCTAACGGGCCAGGGGCGACGCAGGGCACCTCAGGGCCGCGCGGGGAGTGTCCGATGGCGGCCGGGTGTAACAGGCGGCCCGCAGGAGGCGATACTGGTGGCGGTTGTCCGCCCGGTCTGTTGTGTGGTGGACCTTGGGAATCGCGATCGGTGGGAGGTGAGGCTCGTGCAGAACAGTGAGCCCCCCAGTAGTAGCCGGTCGCGGTTCACCGTGGCGGCGGGTTGACGATTCGTCCCCCGGTTCTCGCTTTTTCTGTTTGATCACCAGGCTGCGATTGGTGCCTTGCGGTGCCGGTGTCGCGGTGGCAGGGCCGTTATCCGGCTGCGCGTGCGGTGATTCCGTGACCGTTTCCTCCGTGTTTGTTGTGGCATCGATAGGAGTGAATGATCATGGTGAGCATGCCGGGAGCGGAGTCGTTGCGCCGGCGGGCGCAGCAGGTGCGGGCGCGCCGACCGGTGCGGGGCGTTTTGGTGTCGTTGGCCGGCTTGCTGGGCCGCCCGGTGTTCAACCAGGCGGGGGCCGGTATCGGGCAGCTGGTCGATGTGGTGTGCCGGTGGGCGGGCGAGCCGTATCCCCCTGTGACCGGGCTCGTGGTCAAGATTGGGCGGCGCCGGGCCTACGTGCCGGCCGAGGTAGTGGACCGGATCGAGCCCACCGCCGTGCGGCTGCGCTCAGCGCGGCTGGACCTGCGGGATTTCCAGGTGCGCGGCGGTGAGGTGCGGTTGGCGCACGATGTGTTGGATCACCAGATGGTGGACACCGACGGGGTCCGGGTGATCCGCGCCTCCGATCTCTATCTATCCGAAATGGATGCTATGTGGCGGTTGGTGGGTGCCGAGGTCGGGTTGCGGGTGTTGGCCCGCAGGATCGGCCCGGCGCGCTGGCGGGCTCGCCCGGCGCCGGACAAGGTGATCGACTGGTCGGCGATCCAGGCCCTGGGCGGGTCGGACCAGGAGGGCGCTGCTGCCCGGCAGGTGCGGCTGCGCACACCCAACGCCGCGCTGACCGCATTGCGTCCGGCTGAGCTGGCCGACCTGCTCGCCGAGCTGGGCCGGGAACCGCGCAACGAGCTGTTGGAGATGGTGCAGCCGGGCGCGGCGGCCGACGCGCTGGAGGAGATGGAGTCCTCCGAGCTGGAGTCGCTGTTGCGCGAGGCGCCGACCGGCCAGGCGGCGGCGCTGCTCGCGCAGATGGAGCCCGACGAGGCCGTGGACGCGTTGCGTGAGCTGCCCGAGGGTGAGCGCGACCGCCTGCTGGCAGCGGTACCGGCCGAGCAGGCTGACCGGCTGCGGGGGCTACTGGGCTACGACGAAAGCAGTGCGGGCGGTGTGATGACCCCGGTTCTGGTCACCGCGACCCAGACCGACACCGTGGGCGTCGTCGTGCACCGGTTGCGCGCGCAGGCCGACCACGCCGGCGAGCTGGACGCGATCTGCGTGGTCGACCCAGAGGGGCGACTGATCGACGACGTGACCACGCTGGAGCTGCTGCTGGCCGACAGCGGTACCCCGATCGGGCAGCTCGTGGGAGCACCGTGGCCGGTGACGGTCGCCCCCGACACGCCGCTGCGCGAGGTCGTGGAGCAGTTCATCGATGCCCGCCGCCAATCCGTCGTCGTCGTGGATGACGAGCACCGCCCCGTGGGCCGCATCCTCGCCGACGACCTGGTCGATGCCCTTGTCCCCGATCGCGGCCGGTTCCGCATCTTCCCCCTCGTCCCCTGACAGCCCGCTCTCCCGGCGACTCGCACCATGCCGTCGCCCCGGCGCGCCTGCCCGGAAAGGCCGCTTAGTCATGGAATCCACCACTCGCACCGCACCGGCCGCCGAGGATGCTCGGCCGACCGGGCTCCCGCCCACAGGACGAAGGTGGCGCCGTCGACTCGTCGCCGCGCTGGCGATCGCCGGGCCCGGCCTCATCGCAGCCAACGCCGGCAACGACGCTGGCGGCATCGCCACCTACGCCTCCGCGGGCGCCCAGTTCGGCTACCGCACGTTGTTCTTTATGCTGCTGGTCACCGTTGGACTGGTCCTGGTGCAAGAAATGTGCGCCCGGCTCGGCGCCTACACCGGCGTCGGGCTCGGCGCTTTGATCCGCGAACAATTCTCCATCCGCGTCTCTGCGTTCGCATTGCTGTGCTTCGCTATCGCCAATATCGGACTAGTCGTGTCGGAGTTCGCCGGAATCGCCGCCGGAATGCAACTGCTGGGAGTGTCGCGCTACATCTCTGTGCCGATCGCCGCGGCCGCGATCTGGGGCCTGGTCATCTTCGGCTCCTATCGATACGCCGAAAAAATCTTCCTGGTCCTGTCAATGGCGTTTCTGGCCTATCCGATCGCAGCGATTCTGGCCCACCCCGACTGGGCCGAGGCCGGCGCCCAACTGGCCCTGCCGCACTTCGTCGCGTCCAAGGACTTCCTGCTGCTCGGCGTGGCGCTGATCGGCACCACCATCACCCCCTACATGCAGTTCTACGTCGCGGCCGCCGTCGCGGACCGCGGCATCGGCCCGGCCGACTACCCCCGCGAGCGTGTCGACACCGTCGTTGGTTCGATCTTCGCCGACGTGATCAGCATCTTCATCATCATTGCCACCGCGGCCGCCATCACCACCCGCGCACCGCTGGATTCCGCGGCGCAAGCAGCCACCGCCCTGGAACCAGTGGCAGGACGCTTCGCTGGTCAGCTATTCGGACTCGGCCTGCTCGGTGCCTCCGCCCTCGCCGCCGCCGTCGTACCCCTCTCCACCTCGTACGCCGTCGCCGAAGCCGTCGGGGTGGAAAGCTCGGTCTCTCGTAGCTTCCGGCAGGCCCCGCTGTTCCTGGGCCTATTCACCGGGCAGATCGTGCTCGGCGCTGCGATCGCCCTCATCCCCGGCAACCTCATCGAACTACTCGTCCAGGCCCAGGTCCTCAACGGCATCATCACACCCATCCTGCTCGCCTACGTCCTCATCCTCGCCAACCGCCGAAGCGTGCTCGGAAACGCCGCCAACGGCCCCGTCTTCCGCGCCATCGCCACCGCATGCGTGGTCGTCGTCGCCGCGTTGTCGGCCACCGTGCTCGTCCAAACGATCCTCGGCTGGTTCGGTCTTGGCTAACACCCGAGCACCACGCCATCGTCACCAGGGCCCGGACCAGCAGGCGGCGCTGCCCGGCCCGCACCGGTGCGCGTCGTCTGATAGCTGCGGCAACGTCTGAAATGCGGTCCGGCAGGCCCGGCCCGCTACTTCTACTTCGCGTAGGAGAACACCTACAGTGTTCGGGCCGCCACATACTGTCGAGAAGGACGGCCACGCAGGAACCATCTTCGACACCTGTGGGCCGGCCTGGTGATGGCGGGCGTCGTGCTGGTCGCGACCGCCACCAGGCCCGCCGTGGCCATCGCTGTCCCTCTTGTCGCGACCCTTCGGCGCTTGCAGACGGGCCGCGACAGCACATCAGGTGAACTCCACGGTTTCAAGATTGACGAACTGCTCGACTGTGCGTGGGGGCTGGGCTGAATCGGGCGATCAGTCGACATCGGGGAACGAGTTCCCGATGTGACCTCGGTCACTGCATGACCGACAATCGTTGCCGCATCGCGGCGACGAGGGGGAACACGAGTAGCGAGACCCCCCGAGTTGGACGCCCGTTCCTCGCCACCCGCAGCAGCGCCCCGGGAGCGGTGGCGGCCGTGCCGCGAGGACGCGTCCTTTGGTGAGGCCCGTCGTCGATCTACCGCGGCCGACTGAGCTCCTCATGGCACGAGCTCGCTCGTCGGAAGGAAGCGGCACCACCGCGTCCCAGCTCACTCCGGGCGGAAGGTGGCAGGGGCAGGTGGGAGGGCGAATCCGTCGGCGGCCGTGGTGGTGCTGGCGACCCCGGGCGTCAGACGACAGTGCTCCGGCTCCGGCGCCGGGACAGGACGAACCACGAGCCTGCGAAGACCACGAGGAAGGCGGCCCCGGTCCCGAGCGAGCGGATCGTCGACGCCGCGAGTCCCCGAACGGTTCCGGTGCCGTCGGGTGACCCGACCGTCACTAACGAGTAGGGCCCACTCAAGCGCTCGACGAGTGGAGTCGCGTTGGTCACCCATGCCGCAAGGGCGATCTCGGCTGCACGGGGGCTGGTCGTGACAGCCGATAGCTGGACGATCGGCGTGGTGGGCACGACGGCTGCGGCGAATGTGAGCGCTCCGGACGGAACCGACGCCGCTGCGGCCGACGGGGCGAGCCACTGCGGCTCGTTGAGGACTGCCGCCGCGGCCGTCACGCCCTGCTGGGGAGCCAGTACGGTCCCGTCTGCCGTCTGCTGCGCCGAGGCTGCGGGGTTGGGCACAAGGATCACTTCAACGGTCGCGCGATACGACGTCGCGAGTGAAAGCAGGGCGATGAAGGTGACGGCAGCGGCGAGCGTGGCAATGCAGGCGGACACCATGAGCTTGCCGTCGCTGGGGCGGATGCGAACTCGGGCAGGGGCGTCGGCAGTCGGCGGCCCCGCTGACCTGCGTAGCTCCATGCCCATCACCGTATTGACCGCCGGGTTCGGATCGAGCCAGTCCGCGGTGAGCTGTCGGCAAGCCGCATCGAACCGACGGACGACACCTGCGGCGGCCATCTCGCCAAACCCGTGAGCGCCCTGTCTTACCGTTCGATCCGCGGCGTCCGTCGGCCGCGCGGCTGCCGTCCGCCACGCTCGCCCCCCGGCATGATGACCCGTCGTCCAACCGAGCTACGTGTTCGACGCGTCTGCGTCTACCACGCGAGGTCGTCGGGTCCGAGATCGGTGAACTGGGCGCCTCACGAACGAGGCGGTCGTGCCTGACGTGCCGCACCAACGCCTGCCGCGACGGTCGCCGCAGCGGGCCGCCAGGCCCGCCCCACCCCACACGTCGCGGAGAGCACGAATTTCGCGCTTGCCGAAAAGCCTGGATGGGGGTTTCGGCCGGGAATGCGAGTTTTGCGGTTTCCGTGGAATGTGTGGCGACGGTCCGAAATCGCGGGAGGTCGGGCCCGGAAAGGTTTGGCATCGACATTGATCGAGTATTCGCGTATTCGAGCGCCCGGTTCCGGTTGCGGGAGCTGTGCGAGGCATGATGACTTCCTGTGAGAGGTGAGATGGACACGACGACGAGCCGGATGGCTCTTCGTGCCGGTCGGTGGACGGCCGGGTTGTCGCGGCGTCTCGGCCGAGGAGAAGGGGCGATTATTGGTGGGCGGGTGACCCTCGCTCTCGACCCGAGCGCGCTACGGCGTCTCGCGCATCGACGGCGCGTCGTGCTGGTGTCGGGCACCAACGGCAAAACGACCACCAGCCATTTGCTGGCGACATTGCTCCGAACCTCGGGCTCCGTCGCGCACAACGCCACCGGCGCGAACATGTCCGACGGCGCCGTCGCCGCGCTCACCGCCGCCCCCGACGCGGAACTGGCGGTTCTCGAGGTCGACGAGCTGCACGTGGCCGCCGTGGCCGAGGCCGTCGACCCTGCGGTGGTGGTGCTGCTCAACCTCAGTCGCGACCAACTCGACCGCGGCAACGAGGTCCGCATGGTCGCCGCCGCCATCTCGCAGGCCCTGCGTCGTCATCCCGACACGTGCGTTGTGGCCAACGCCGACGACCCCATGGTCGTGTGGGCTACCGGTGCCGCCGCTCGCGTCGTCTGGGTCGCGGCCGGGGCGAACTGGACCGGGGACACCGCAGGCTGCCCGGCGTGCGGCGAGGCACTCCAGGTCGCTGACAGCGGGTCGTGGAGCTGCACGTGCGGTCTGGCGCGCCCGGCCACGCGGTGGCGGTTGCATCCCGCCGACGACACCGTCCTGCGAGAGACCGCCCACCTCGACGGGCGCACCGAGTCGATCCGGGTGTCGCTGCGGCTACCGGGGGCGTTCAACCTTGGCAACGCGGCGCTCGCGCTGGCTGCCGCGGCAGAGCTCGGCATCGACGTCGTGGCCGCCGCCGGCGCGCTGTCCTCGATCCGGCACGTGGGCGGCCGCTACCGCACCGCGGTCCACGGACCGCACCGGCTCCGGTTGCTGCTGGCGAAGAACCCTGCCGGCTGGGCCGAGACCCTGCCGCTGCTGGAACCCGACGCGGCCCGGCTCCTCGTGGTCAATGCCCGCGCCGCGGACGGCCGCGACACGTCATGGCTCTGGGACGTCCCGTTCGAACAGCTCGCCCAGCACGACAACATCGACCGCGGGCCCGGGCTGGTGGCCGTCGCCGGGGAGAAGGCGCACGATCTCGGCCTGCGGCTGAGCTACGCGAACATCGCGCACATCACGCTCGCCGACCCGCTGATCGCGTTGACCGCACTTCCCCCGGGGAAGGTCGACGTCATCGCCAACTACACGGCGTTCCGGTCGCTGGCCTCCCGGCTCGCCACGACCGACCACGACCCGGGCGGTGCCCTCGACCTCGAACGGGAGTTGCAGGTGATCACCGGTCCAGGCCTCATGTGAGCGGACACGGGGCAAGCGGAGCCAGTGCTGTGGAGCTGACGATCGCCGTGCTGCTGCCCGACGTGCTGGGGACCTACTCCGACGCGGGCAACGCCGTAATCCTGGCCGAACGAGCCCGCCGTCGTGGTATCGCGACCCAGGTCTGCACCGTCACGATCGCCGACGCTCCTCCCCGCAGCGCGGACATATACGTCCTCGGCGGCGGTGAGGACGCTGCCCAGCAGGCCGCCGCCCGCTGGCTGCTGCGTCACCGGATGCGTGACGAGCTCGCCGACCGGCATGCCGTGCTCGCCGTGTGCGCCGGTTTCCAGCTCCTCGGCACGACGATCACCGATCGCGACGGACGCGTCCTGGAAGGGGTCGGAGCGCTTGACGTGACCACCAGTGCAGGACCTCGCCGCGCCGTCGGCGAGGTCATCGCCTCGGCAACCGTCTCCTCGATCGGGGAACTCACCGGTTTCGAGAACCATCGCGGCCACACCACCCTGGGCCCCGGCGTGCAGCCCCTGGCCGTTCCCAGCCGAGGTACCGGCAACGGAACCCGCCGCCATGGCCGGCCCACCGAAGGCGCGCTGACCCCCACGATCGTCGGCACCTACCTGCACGGCCCAGTTCTCGCGCGCAACCCCGCGCTCGCCGACCACCTGCTCGGTATTGCCACTGGCCAGGACCTGACACCGCTCGACACACCCGACCAACAAGCTATGCGCCGCGCCTACCTCGAGCGCCGACGCCGACCCCCCGCACTCCGGGGGTTCCTCCCCCGCAGATATCGAGCCCGCTGACCGACCCGGCCCGTCGCCATGTGCGCAAGACCCCGAGCCCGCCGACGGTGCGTCATCGAGTCTGAGAGCGCTTCTGACTCTCGAACCGATCGGGAGGCGGCGACCCGCTCCGCTGGTCCGGCACGTGCGGCCGCCAGGCTCCGCCGTCGTATCGTCCAGCCCTCAGATGTCTTCGGAGTAGGTCACCACCAGCGGGCTGCCTCGCAGGGTCGCGGTGCACTGCCAGCCGCCCTGGTCGGGTGGTGCGGCGAACTCCAGCGTCGCTCCCACTGATGTCCCCGCGGGCAGGGCGGTCGCGGGAAGGCCGACCGCCCGCCAAGTTCCGCTCGACGGCGGTTGCTGCGGTGCGAGCCGCTGGCCGCGCGCGGTCAGGTCCAGGTGCAGATCCGTGGCGGGGTCCACGCCGCTCGCACCGGCGGTGATCCGCAGACGCAGCTCTACCTGGCGATGGCCGGTCGCATCCGGCTCAGGCGCGAGGACGATGAGCGTCGGGCCGTCTGGCCACGTGAATCGCTGCCCGAACAGCACCGATGTGTTCGGCGGTGTGGGCGAGGGTGTGCCGACGACAGTGGGCGAGGCAGGGCCCGGTCCGCACGCCGTGACCGACACCATCGCCACCAGACCGGCCGTGAGCGGAGCGGCCAGCGCCCGGCGCCGCGGCGGCCCGGGACATCGCCTCCCTCCGGACCTCTTACCCACCATGTGTCGCCCTCCGGCCTGACCCAGCGATGCTAGTGGCCGCCGCATTTGTCCGTCGACCCCAAACAACCGGCACGACTCCGGCTCTTGCTGGCTGTTGCGCAGCGAGGTCCTCGCCATTCCGTATTACGGCGGAACTGTCGTCATCCTCCCGTTCTCGGGCGGCAGCAGGTCAATCTTTCGGTTCGTCCGGAACAAACTCTTGGCCAAGACCGCCCCAATCTGTCGAGCATTCTGGCCGGTCCGCGGATTTCGGCCGATGCTGCCGGGATGACTGCGAGCGACGCTTCCGGTCGCAGTGGCGCCACCCGCGACAGCACCGACGAGGGAGCCGGTGATGGAGACGGTGTCGGGGGAGGTGACCGCGGCCGTGCCGGCCTCCGGTGACCAGTCGTGCGTCGACGACGAGCCGGCCAAGTCGAAGCGCCGGTCGCGGAAGCCCGTCTGTCAAGTCCCGGGTTTTGATGGAGGTTCGCGGCCGGCCGGCGGGCCTGGCCACCCGGCCCGCGACAATCTAGGGCCTCGTCGCCCTCCTGAACAGCGGCTACTACGTGGCCACCGACCAGCAGCTGGTGGTCCAGGTCGGCTACCCCGTCTGGGGGCGGGTGCACCTGATCCTCGGCGCCCTGCTGATCCTCAGCGGTCTCGGCGTGCTCGCGCGCAACAACGTGGCACCCGTGACGGGGATCGTCCTGGCCGCGCTGTGCGCACTGGTCAACCTCGCCTTCATCGGGGCCCACCCGCTGTGGGCGGTGGTGGTGATCGCCGTCGACGTCGTGATCATCTACGCGATGACGAGCGCCGGCGGCTGGGCGGCCGGCGAGCGCTGAGGGCGGAGGCGGATGCCGTCCGTGCCGTATCGGCCCGACGTGTCGACGCGGCCGCTCGTCGGCCGCCGGGCCGCAGGGACGGAGGGCCGTCCCGAGCCCCGTCGGAGCCCCGGGCGGGGCTCGCCGATCGCACCACAACGGCCGTGGACAGCCGCGTGCGCTGCCACGGACGCGGCAGCACCCGGCGCAGCACGGCCCGGACGTACCGACGGGCCCCGTCGAGGTCGGTCACCACGCCCGCGAGCACGGGGCGGACGGCCTGCGCGCCCGCCGGCAGCCGATCCACCAGCTCGGCCGCGCCGCAGCCGATCTCCGTGCCGCCGCCGTGCGGGATGTCCAGCATCACCGAGGGTTCGTCGAGCAGGAAGCCTCCGGCGGTGTCCCACACGACCGTGCTGCAGCTGCCGATGTCCAGACCGAGCCGAGCCATGTCCCGGCCCCTGTCCCGGCCCGGAACCCGGCCCGGAATCGGCCGCCGGCCAGGATCGGTCCGGGCACGCGTGCCCGGACGGCGTCCGGTGTCGTCGAGGATCAGCACCGCGTTTGGGTCGCCGAGCTGTTCCACGACGTGCTCGCGCACGTCGTCGCGCAGCCCGTCGATGTCCCAGTCCGCCCAGCGCAGCAGCCGCTGCATACCGTCGGGAGAGACCTCGCCGGCGTGTTCGGCAAGGGTCCAGCCGTTCTTGCGCTCCAACCCCGCGACCAGCCCGGACACGTACTCGCGCATCCGCGCCCGCGGCTCCGCCCGCCGAAACCGGCCCGCCACCCGCTCGTGCAACCGATCAAGCTCGGCCACCGCAAGATCCACCACCACGAGCGGGACTATCCCAAACAGCGGCCAACTGCCGTTGCATACTAGTACTCCAGCCGCAGTTTGTTATGTGATCTTCCGATAGGCTTCGATCTTGTGGAGTTGCCGGAGGATCTCGAGGCGTGGGCCGGTGGCCTGGACGGGTTGTTCGGGCTGGTGGCGGGCCGGTTCTTCCGTGCGGAGCCGCGGCGGCGCGCGCGGGCGTATGTGCGGGGGTTGCTGGCCCCGCTGGCCGGGAAGAACGGGTGGACGCTGGCCGAGGTTGCCGGTGAGGCGACCCCGGATGGGATGCAGCGGCTGCTCAACGCCGCCAGCTGGGACGTCGACGGGGTCCGTGACGATGTGCGGGACTATGTGGTCGAGCATCTCGGCGAGCCGGGTGGGGTGCTGATCGTCGACGAGACCGGGTTCCTGAAGAAGGGCACGAAGTCCGCCGGGGTGCAGCGCCAGTACTCCGGCACGGCGGGCCGGGTGGAGAACTGCCAGCTCGGGGTGTTCTTGGCCTACGCCACTGGCAAGGGGCGCACCCTGATCGACCGCGAGCTCTATCTGCCCAAGTCCTGGACCGGGGATCGGGAACGCTGCCGGGAGGCGGCGGTGCCCGACGAGGTTGAGTTCGCTACCAAGACCGTCTTGGCCAAGCAGATGATCGGCCGCGCCCTCGATGCCGGAGTTCCGGCCTCGTTCGTGGCGGCGGACGAGGCATACGGGCAGGACTACAAGTTCCGCTCCTGGTGCGAGCAGCGCCGGATTGGCTACGTCGTCGCGGTTCCCCGAAATCAGTCCATCCCGTTGTCCGTGGACGCCGACATCTCGCAGATCAGCGGCTCACGACGGGCGGATGATCTGGTCGCCCGCGCTCCCGAACGGGCATGGAAGCGCCGTTCGGCCGGCCCCGGGGTGAAGGGTGAGCGGTTCTACGACTGGGCCGTGGCCTCGCTGTATCCGCCCGAGAACGCCCCGGCCGGGTGGGGCCGATGGCTGCTGGTGCGCCGCCAGATCCTCGGCGCCGACCAGCTCCAGGCCGGTGCGGAGCCGGAGCTGGCCTACTACCTGTGCGCCGGGCCGCCCGGTACCACCGACGAGGACCTGATCCGGGTCGCCGGGACCCGCTGGGCAATCGAGGAGTGCTTCCAGACCGCGAAGAACGAGGTCGGTCTCGACCAGTACCAGGTCCGCCGCTACGACGCCTGGTACCGCCACATCACCCTCGCCCTCCTCGCCCACGCCTACCTCTCGGTCACCGCGGCAATCGCCCCAAAAGACCTGGTAGCGGCCTCATCCCGCTCACCCTCGCCGAGATCCGACGTCTCCTGGCACCTCTGACCCACATCCCGACCCAACCGCTGCGATGGGCCTGGTCAACCTGGCGACGCCGCCACCAACACCGAGCCCGCGAAGCCCACTACCGCCGACGGGAACAGCACACCTAACGAACTGCGGCTGGAGTACTAGTACTCCAGCCGTACTTCGTTATGCAGGCGTCCGCTAGGGTCCGATCTTGTGGAGTCGGCGGAGGATCTCGAGGCGTGGGCCAGCGGGCTGGATGGGTTGTTCGGGCTGGTGGCGGGCCGGTTCTTCCGGGCGGAGCCGCGGCGTCGGGCGCGGGCGTATGTGCGGGGGTTGTTGGCGCCGTTGGCCGGGAAGAACGGGTGGACGCTGGCCGAGGTCGCCGGGGACGCGACCCCGGATGGGATGCAGCGGCTGCTCAACGCCGCCACCTGGGACGCCGACGGGGTGCGTGACGATGTGCGGGACTACGTCGTCGAGCACCTCGGTGAGCCGGGTGGGGTGCTGATCGTCGACGAGACCGGATTCCTGAAGAAGGGCACCAAGTCCGCCGGGGTGCAACGGCAGTACTCCGGCACCGCCGGGCGGATCGAGAACTGCCAGCTGGGGGTGTTCCTGGCCTACGCCACCGGCAAGGGTCGCACCCTGATCGACCGCGAGCTCTACTTGCCCAAGTCCTGGACCTCGGACCGGGAACGGTGTCGGAGCGCGGCGGTCGGTGACGAGGTCGAGTTCGCCACCAAGACCGAGCTTGCCAAGCAGATGCTCGGCCGCGCTCTCGACGCCGGAGTGCCCGCATCGTTCGTGACCGCGGACGAGGCCTACGGGCAGGACTACAAGTTCCGCAGTTGGTGCGAGCAGCGCCGGATCGGCTACGTCGTCGCGGTCCCGCGCAGCCAGACCATCCCACTGTCGATCGACGGCAACCTCGCCCAGATGGCCGGCTCACGCCGAGCCGACGATCTCGTCGCCGGTGCCCCAGAACAAGCATGGAAGCGGGGCTCGGCCGGCCCCGGGGTGAAGGGCGAGCGGTTCTACGACTGGGCGGTGGCCTCGCTGTTTCCGCCGGAGAACGCCCCCGCCGGCTGGGGCCGCTGGCTGCTGGTCCGCCGCCAGATCCTCGACCCCGACCAGCTCCAGGCCGGGGTCGAGCCCGAGCTGGCCTACTACCTGTGCGCCGGCCCGCCCGGCACCACCGACGAGGACCTCATCCGAGTCGCCGGCACCCGCTGGGCCATCGAGGAATGCTTCCAAACCGCGAAGAACGAGGTCGGCCTCGACCAGTACCAGGTCCGCCGCTACGACGCCTGGTACCGCCACATCACCCTCGCCCTACTCGCCCACGCCTACCTCTCAGTCACCGCCGCGATCGCCCCAAAAGACCTGGCAGCGGCCTCATCCCGCTCACCCTCGCCGAGATCCGACGTCTCCTGGCACCTCTGATCCACCATCCAGCATAACCATTGCGGTGGGCCTGGTCGCGCTGGCGACGCCGCCACCAACACCGAGCCCGCGAAGCCCACTACCGCCGCCGCGAACGACATACATAACCAACTGGGGAGTGTCCGATCTTCGGTGTAACTGGTCTGTAGCTCCGGGCGTGTCCCGGGGGAAGGACCACCAATGACCGACACGATCGAGCCCATGCCGCGGGCTCGGATTGATCACCAGCAGTTCGCTCAGCAGTTGGTGGAGGCCGCCAAGGCCGACGGGGTGGAGCTCGTCGGCCCGGACGGGCTGCTCACCGGGCTGACCAAAACAGTGCTCGAGACCGCCCTGGAAGCCGAGCTCAGCGAGCACCTGGGCTATGACCGCCACGACCCGGCCGGGCGCGACGGCGGGAACTCCCGCAACGGCACCCGCACCAAGACCGTGCTCACCGAGATCGGCCCGGTCGAGATCGAGGTGCCGCGCGACCGCGACGCCAGCTTCGAGCCTCAGATCGTGCGCAAGCGCCAACGCCGCCTGGACGGGATCGACGAGATCGTGCTGTCGCTGACCGCCCGCGGCCTGACCACCGGGGAGGTGGCCGCGCACTTCGCCGAGGTCTACGGGGCCAAGGTCTCCAAGGACACCATCTCGAGGATCACCGACAAGGTCCTCGACGAGCTGGGCGAGTGGCAGAACCGCCCGCTCGACGCCGTCTATCCGGTGCTGTTCATCGACGCTCTCTACGTCAAAGTCCGCGACGGGCAGGTCACCAACCGGCCCTTCTACGTGGTCATCGGGGTGACCGTGGACGGGCAGCGCGACATCCTCGGGATCTGGGCCGGCGAGGGCGGCACCGGTGGGGAGGGCGCGAAGTTCTGGCTGCAGGTTCTGACCGAGATCAAAAACCGCGGGGTCGGCGATGTGTGCATCGCCGTCTGCGACGGCCTGAAGGGCCTGCCCGAGGCGATCACCACCGCCTGGCCGCAGGCGGTGGTGCAGACGTGTGTGTTGCACCTGATCCGCAACACCTTCCGCTACGCCTCCCGGCGCTACTGGGAGCAGCTGGCCAAGGACCTGCGCCCGGTCTACACCGCCCCGACCGAGGCCGCGGCCCAGGCCCGGTTCGCCGAGTTCGCCGAGACCTGGGGCGGGCAGTATCCGGCGATCATCGCGCTGTGGCGGGCGGCGTGGTCGGAGTTCGTGCCGTTCCTGGACTACGACGTGGAGATCCGCAAGGTCATCTGCTCCACGAATGCGATCGAGTCGCTCAACGCCCGCTACCGGCGGGCGATCAAGGCCCGGGGGCACTTCCCGACCGAGCAGGCCGCGCTGAAGTGCCTCTACCTGGTCACCCGCTCACTCGACCCCACCGGGAAGGGCCGAACCCGCTGGGCGATGCGCTGGAAGCCGGCCCTGAACGCCTTCGCGATCACCTTCGCCGGCCGTATCGTCCCCAGCAACGGAAACTAGCCGCCACCCCGGCCAGTTACACCGTTCCTCTGACACTCCCACCAACTGCGGCTGGAGTACTAGGCGCGGGCAAGAACGTCCAGCGGAAAAGGGTGGAGCCCAGCTCCTCAGCGCCGCATGGTTGCAGGAGTGACGGCGGGTGAGCCACTGGGTCGTTCGCGTCACAGGCGTTGGGTCGAGCAGGGGTGTGTGGCGGGGGTCAGTTGATGCACGGCACACCTGCGGCGGTGATCGGTGGTGCGGACGATGCCCCGGGGGCGTCGTCGCCGGGAGTCGTCGGCCGGCTTGTCGGGGTGGGTGGGCTCTGTTGGCCCGGTCCGTCGGGCCCGCGGTAGTCGCGGCCGAGCAGTATCCGGATGTGACCGGCGGGCAGGGTGTTGTCGGTGTGCACGGCCAGCCCGCCGAGTAGGGCCGCGATCTGGTCGGCGGCGGCTCGGGTGCCGGCGGGTGCGCTGATCGCGGAGCTTGCGGCGGTGGGGGCGTTGGCCAGTTCTCCGGGGATGAAGCCGTGGTCGTCGAGCAGGTTCTGCACGCCCGCGCCAAGGCCGGTGCGGGCGGTGGCGTTGCGCACGTCGACGGTCACCGACGGGGCCCCCGGGCCGGGGGCCGGTGCCGGGGGCGTGGTGGGTCCGGATAGCCCAGCGACGAAGCCCTGGACCAGGGCGGGGTCGACCTGGACGGCGAGTCCGTCGGAGGGGGTGCGCAGGGCGGGGTTGCCGGTGGGGATGGTGCGGAAGCTGATGTTGCCGCCGGTCAGGCCCTGGACCTGGTCGGCGAACGCGAGCAGGTCCCATCCCTGGTCGAGCACCACGTAGTGGCTGATCGCGTCGATCAGCGCGGACAGCTGCCCGGGGTTGGCCAGCGTGCCGGCGGAGAGGACCTTGTGGGCGAGGCTGGCCAGGAATGCCTGCTGGCGCACGATCCGGTCGAGGTCGCCGCGGGGCAGCCCGTGGCGTTGGCGGACGAACGCCAGCGCCGGCGCGCCCTGCAGGGTCTGGGGCCCGGCGGGCAGATCCACGCCGGAGTAGGAGTCCTTGACCGCGCTGTTCAGGCACACCGGGACGCCGCCGACGGCCTGGGTGATCTGGGCGAATCCGGCCAGGTTGATCTCGGCGTAGTGGTCGATCGAGGCCCCGGTCAGCTGTTGCACGGTGGCGATCAGGTTGCGTCGCCCGGCCTGGTTCGCGCGTTGCTCGAGTTCCGGGCCGGACACACCCTGCGCGGCCAGGTGGGCGTGTTCGGCGTTGCCCGCACGCGCATATGCAGAGTTGATCTTGTGGGTGCCGTAGCCGGGGATGTCGACGTAGGAGTCGCGCGGGATCGAGATCGCGGTGGTCGGTTTGGCCGGGTCGTTCGGGATCCGGATCAGGATCAGGGTGTCGGTGTTGAGGGTGCCTTCGTCGGGGCCGGCGTTGAGCTGGTCGAGCAGCTGTTGGGGCAGCGGGCGGCCGGCGGCGTCGGTGCGGCTGTCGAGCCCGACGAGCAGGATGTCGGTCGCGCCGTCCGAAGGCTGGTGCGCACCCAGGACGTCGCTTGTGGTCAAGCTCGAGCCGAGCTGGCGGTAGATCGCCCAACCGTAGCCGGTGACCACCAGCACCACCACGGAGAGCGCCGCGGTGATGATTCGGGCCGCCTTCCCAGCCCGCGTCAGCCCGGCCTGCGCGGCGCGCGCGGTGCGCTCGGGCTCGGTTCGCTCACCGGAGTCCGCCGGGCGACGGCCCGCAGGGTGGTCACGGCCCACGTTCGGGCCGGGCGGTCGGCCCCGGTATTGCGGGGGCACCGGGCCGCTCGCCCGCCAAGGCTCTGCACGCCCGGCACGCGGCGGTGTCACGTTGCGTCAGGGTCAAATAGCGGCGGTCCGGACCCGACGCCGTGGACATCACCAGGCGTCGGTCTGTCCACCCCACCTGGGGGCGAGGCGGTCGGCTGCGAATGCGACGCCGCCCGCGGTGGCGCCGCTGGTGAGGCCGGGCTCGAGAACAGGTACCGCATCGCTGCGGTGCGCGGATCACCCAGGCTGCGTAGCTCCTGTAGCGGGGCCCGCAATTGCGCCAGCGGCTCGCGGATCTGCTCGAACTCCGGCCCGAGCTCGTCGTGCAGCTTCTGCTGAGCGTCCTCGCCGAACGTCTTGACCTTACGCACCGCTTGTCCAACCCAGGCCGCCGCCGCAGGCAATCGTTCCGGGCCGAGGACAAACAACGCGACAACGCCCAATACGAACAGTTTCTCGACACTGAGCCCAAACACTGGTGCGCCTAACTAACGCGCGTCCGCGGGGCCGATGGCCTTCCCCGAGGCCGCTGTTGTCGCGTCGGTGACCGGGGCAGTGGTCGCGGCCGAGACGGGCGGGGCGGGATGTGCGCTACTGCTCGATGTTTCCGTTTCGCGCATTTCTGCTTTCAAGATCAGCGCGGATCGGCCCAGGCCGCGCGCGGCCTCGGGCAGTCGTTTCGCACCGAACAGCAGCGCCACGACACCGACGATGATCAGCCAGTGAGTCGGGCTCAACGCACCCATGTCTGCCCTCCGCACACCCGGCATGGACCAGCACCGGCCGATGCTACGTGGGTGGTTTCGGGCTTGGAGCAGAACCTCACGCGCCGGCCGCCGTCACGACCATGTCCGTGACGAATCCGGCCGCCAACCCGACGAGGACTCCTCCGTACAGGGCCCACGGACGGCCCGCCCGTACGGCAACGCCGACCAGCTGGATGACCACGTAGAGGATCGACCCGGCGGCCAAGGTCAGGAACGTGATGCTGAGCAGGTCGCTGGTGAATTGCTGGCCGACCGCCGTTCCGATGAACGTGGGGCCGCCGCCGATCAGCCCCATGAGCAGGAGAAAGCTCCAGCCGGGACGCTCACCGACGGCTGCGAGCGGAGCCACAATGCCGAACCCCTCGGTTGCGTTGTGCAGCGCGAAACCGATGACCAGGAGCGTGGCCAAGGAGAGCTCGCCACGAGCCGCGCTACCGCCGATCGCGAGCCCTTCGCCGAAGTTGTGCATGCCGATGCCGATCGCGATGAGCAGTGCCATGCGTCGTGCGGGCGTCACCCGTCGGCCGGTCGTGAGTTCTGCTGCGGCCATCGCGCCCGGCCCGGTCGCGGGCTCGCGGCGGTGTGTCATCCAGTGCTCGTATCCGGCCAGGCCCAGGAGCCCGACCGCGTTTCCGACCAGGAACAACAGCGCCAACCCGATGACGGGTCCGAGTCCGGCGGTGCCGTCGTGGAGGGCTCCGACAGCGGCATCGACCGGTTCCCACGCGTGGGAGAGCACATCCCACACCAGGAACAGCAGGATTCCGATCGTGATGGCGTTGAGCAGCACCTGAAGCCGGGGCGATGGTCCCCGCATCCGGCCCAGGGGAAGGCCCAGCATGATCGTCGCGCCGGCGACGAGCCCCAGCAGTAGGGTCTGTCCCTCGTCCATTGACCTCACTCCTCCGGTCGGCCAGGTAACCCTTACCTCTGGATAGGTGCGGGTCAACTACCTGAGAAGAGTCCGGAATATGACGATCTGATCCTTCATTGTCCCCGCGCCCGGGTCGGGGGTCGGCGGTGCGGCGCTCGTCGTTGGCGGTGTTTTCCCAGGTGCGACGGGGAACGCCGCATCGCGGGATGAGCCGCCGCCATGTTGACCAATGTGGGAGACCACACGGCGACGCCGAAGTTTTGGCCGTCTTCTTGCCATCTCAATACCTCCGCATCGTCCGCCTTTACTCCCGAGTTCAAGCAGCGGTGCCACGTCCAATGGCGGCGCCCACATTCTGCTGCCGCGCAAGGTGGCGCAGGCGGCATGTTGGCTGACCGGCAGCGCGGCGACGCGCCGCGCAACTCATAAATGGCATCGACCGAGCGCAGCGACCCGCCTTGGGGTGTGTTTGGGCAGCCTGCGGCCGTGTCGTTGTCGGGTTGATCACTGACCGCGAGGTCGGCTCCGGTCGGCACCTGGCGGTTTGAGATGCTGCGATTCGTGATTGAGACAGACCGGTTGTGACGGACAATTGTGGTCCGGTGTCCGGATTGGTCGGTGAGCGGTACGGGCCGGCGATATTCGCGGCCAGCCGTCCGGCGCCGCCCCGCACCCTGCTCGACATTCTCGACGCGACGACGTGGGCCTGCCCGGACGCGGCCGCGCTGGACGACGGCAACGTCCGGCTGGACTATCGGGGCCTGCAGGCGGAGGTCACCGCTGCGGCGCGCACCTTGCGGGCGGCCGGGATCGGCCCGGGTGACCGCGTGGGGATCCGGATCCCGTCCGGGACCGCCGGTCTCTACGTAGCGATCCTGGCGATTCTCGCGGCCGGGGCCTGCTACGTGCCGGTCGACGCGGACGACCCGCCCGAGCGCGCCGAGCTGGTGTTCACTGAGGCGGCGGTGACGGCCGTTCTGGACAACGGCGAGGCCCTGCGCGTCTGTCGCCCGCCGCGCGGGGTGCGGCGGCCGACCACACCCGATGACGACGCCTGGATCATCTTCACGTCGGGCTCGACGGGGGTCCCGAAGGGGGTCGTCGTCACCCACCGATCGGCGGCGGCGTTCGTCGACGCCGAAGCACAGCTGTTCCTGCGGCACCGGCCGATCGGCCCGGGTGACCGGGTCCTGGCCGGGCTGTCGGTGGGCTTCGACGCCTCCTGCGAGGAGATGTGGCTGGCCTGGCGGCACGGCGCCTGCCTCGTCCCGGCGCCGCGCGCGGTGATACGCACCGGGGCCGACCTCGGCCCGTGGCTGGTCGAACGCGGCGTCACCGTCGTGTCCACGGTGCCAACCCTGGCGTCCCTGTGGCCCATCGAGACCTTGGCGGCGGTGCGGCTGCTCATCCTTGGTGGCGAGGCGTGCCCGGGCGAGCTGGCGGCGCGGCTTGCGGCGCCAGGGCGCGAGGTGTGGAACACCTACGGTCCCACCGAGGCGACTGTTGTGGCCACCGCGGCCGAGCTGACCGGCGACGGCGAGGTCCGGATCGGGACCCCGCTGGCCGGCTGGCTGGCGGCGGTCGTCGACCCCACCGGCCAGCCGGTGTCGTGGGGGGACGCTGGTGAGCTCGTGCTCGGCGGCGTCGGCCTGGCCCGCTACCTCGACCAGGATCGCGACGCGCAGCGCTACGCGGCGCTGCCGGCTCTGGGTTGGCGGCGGGCCTACCGGACCGGCGACCTGGTCCGCGCGGACCCGGCCGGGCTGGTGTTCGTCGGCCGCGTCGACGACCAGGTCAAGATCGGAGGGCGGCGCGTCGAGCTGGGGGAGATCGACGCGGCACTACACGCGGTGCCGGGGGTGGTCGCGGCAGCCGCCGCGGTTCGCAGTGGGCCGAGCGGGCTCCCGGTGCTGGTGGGCTACGTCGTTCCGAGCCCCGGTTTCGACCTGGCGGGGGCGCAGCGGGACCTGGCCGACCGGCTTCCTGCGCCGCTGGTCCCTCGGCTGGCAGTACTGGCCGAGCTGCCCAGCCGCAGCTCCGGCAAGGTCGACCGGGCGGCGCTGCCATGGCCACTGCCCGAGGACCCCGGCACCGGTGCGCGCCCCGACGGGACCGCTGGCTGGCTCGCCGACCGGTGGACGGAGCTGCTCGGGTCTCCGGTTACCGGGACCGGCCAGGACTTCTTCGCGGCGGGCGGCTCCAGCCTTGCTGCAGCCTCGCTCGTGTCGGTGCTGCGTGCCCGGTTCCCCGGCGTGTCGGTCGCCGATGTCTACCGGTACCCGACGCTCGGGGGGCTCGCGGCCCGGCTCGACGAGTTGGGCGGGGGCGCGGTCGCCACCGGCCGGGTCCGGCCCGTGCCGCGCCGCGCCGCCGCGGTGCAGCTGGCGGTGCTGGCGCTGTCGTTCGCGGTCACCGGGGTGCGCTGGGTGGTGGTGCTTGGGTTCGCGGCGGACCTGGTCGACGTGGCGACGTCGGGGGCGTGGGCCCCCCACACGTCGTGGTGGTTCGTGACGATCGGTGGGGGCCTGCTGCTCACCCCGCCCGGCCGGTTCGCGATCACCGTGGCGGCGGTCCGGGCGCTGTGTCGCGGCGTTCGACCCGGTGACCATCCCCGGGGTGGGCGGGTGCACCTGCGGCTGTGGGCCGCGGAGCGGGTCGCGGCCCTCTTCGGCATCGCCGCGCTCAGCGGGACGCCGTGGGCTGGGCGATATGCACGCGCGCTGGGCTGCCAGGTCGGGCGCGACGTCGTGCTGCACACGAGGCCTCCGGTCACCGGGCTGGCCCGGCTCGGCGACGGCGCGGTGCTCGAACCGGAGGTCGACATCGCTGGGTGGTGGCTCGACGGCGACGTGCTGCGCGTCGGCGCGATCACGATCGGGCGCGGCGCCCGGGTCGGGGCCCGCAGCTCGGTCGCGCCTGGCGTCGACATCGGCGACGACGCCGAGGTTGCGCCCGGCTCCGGCGTCGACGTCGACGTCCCCGCCGGCCAGCGGTGGGCCGGCGCGCCGGCCCGCCAGACCGGGCGTTCTGGCGAGGACTGGCCCGCTCCCCGGGGCGGGCCCCGGTCCCGACGCTACGACCTCGCCTACGCCGGTGCCCTCGTCGCTCTGCCATTGCTGTCGGTAGTGGCGGCGCTGCCCGCCGCCGCGCTGACCTACCTGCTGCTCGGGCTCGTCGGGACAGGCGAGGCGGTGCCGCTGCTGCTGGCGACCGCGCCGGTCGCCGCGCTGCTCACCTTCGCCTGCTATGCGCTGCTCGTGGCGCTGGTCGTCCGGGTTGCCGGGCGGGCGATCGTCGTCGGCGACCACCACGCCGACGGTCGGGTCGGCTTCGCCGTCTGGCTGGTCGAGCGGCTGGTAGACCAGTCCCGGTCCGCGTTGTTCCCGCTGTACGCGAGCCTGCTGACGCCAGCGTGGTTGCGGCTGCTGGGCGCGCGGGTCGGCCGCAGGGTCGAGGCTTCGACGATGACTGGGCTACCTGGCCTGGTCCGTGTCGGCGACGGCGGCTTCCTCGCCGACGACAGCCTGCTCGCCCCCCACGCCCAACGTGGCGGATGGCTGCGCATGGGGGCCGCGGCCGTCGGCGAACGAGCCTTCGTCGGGAACTCCGCAATCGTCGGTCCCGGGCGCGCGGTGCCCGACGGCGGGCTGGTCGGCGTGCTGTCCGAGACACCACCGGACCCGCCCATCGGCTCGTCGTGGCTGGGGCGGCCGGCGATCGAGCTGCCGCGCCGCCCCGGTCAGGCCGACCCGGCCCGCACCTACGCGCCGCCGCGGCGGCTGGTCCTCGCCCGCGCCGCCGTCGAGGCGATGCGCCTGGTGCCGGTCACGACGAGCTTGGTGCTCGCCGAGGGCGTCGCCGGCGCGCTCGGCGAGGTCCGCCTGACCTATGGCCTCCCGGCCGCGGTCACGGTGAGCGGCGCGCTGCTGCTGTTCGCCGGGATCCTGGCCTGCCTGCTGACCACCGCCGCCAAGTGGCTGCTGCTCGGTCGGATCCGCCCCGGCGAACACCCACTGTGGAGCTCGTTCGTATGGCGCAACGAGCTCGTCGACACGTTCGTCGAGGAGCTCGCGGTCCCATGGCTGGCCGGCGCGGCGGTCGGCACCCCGCTGCTAGGTGCGTGGCTGCGGACGATGGGTGCCACGGTCGGGCGTGGCGTGTGGTGCGAGACCTGGTGGCTGCCGGAGTATGACCTGGTCGAACTCGGTGAGGGCGCCTCGGTCAACCGGGGCTGCGTGGTCCAGACGCACCTGTTCCACGACCGGGTGATGCGGCTGGACCGGGTGGCGCTGCAGGCCGGCGCGACGCTGGGCCCGCACAGCATCGCGCTACCCGCCGCCGTACTCGGCGAGGCCGCGAGCGTCGGCCAGCTGTCGCTGGTCATGCGCGGCGAACACGTCCCCGCCGGAGGCCGATGGTCCGGAAATCCCATCGCCGGTGCGCCGGACCCGATGCCGCCACGGCCGTACCGGGTCGGTCCCCGCCATGCGGCACCTCGCAGCCGCCCGCTTCACGCTGCTGAGCGGCGGACACGATCGCAAATCCAGACAGGCCCCGAGATTGTCCGAATCGACCCGCGCGAACGTTCCACGCCCGAGGTCTAGATCTAGACCTACACACGAGGCCGACTGCGCGCCGACCGACCCCTGGTGATGCATACGGCGCCTACACCAGGGGCTGGCCGGGCTGGTCCTGCTCGCACTCCCCGGCCTGTTGCCGGCGAGCCTGTCGGAGGTCAGCGGGGCGAAGTTGTGGATCCGGCTGGGGCCGTTGTCGATCCAACCCGGCGAGTTCGCCAAGCTGCTGATCATCGTGTTCACCGCGGCGTTCCTGGTCGCCAAGCGGGATCTGTTCCGCACCGCCGGGCGCCGGTTCCTCGGCGCCGAGCTGCCCCGCCTGCGAGATCTCGCTCCGCTGGTGGCGGCGTGGGCGTTGTCGCTGAGGATCCTCGCGATCGAGCGGGAGCTCGGCGCCTCGCTGCCGATCTTCGGCGTCGTGCTGGCGCTGATCTACACCGCCACCTCGCGGGTGTCGTGGGTGCACCCGGTGCCGAGAATTGGCCATTCCCTCACCGTCGCCTCACCTCGGGCGAAGGGGAAATTGGTCCGTCGTGGTACGGAAACGTCACCAAGGCGGCGACTCACCCACTCCGGTTCCGGCGGTTTTCCGGCTCGGTTCCCGAGCATTTCTCCAATGCGCCGCATCCTGCGATCGTTTCTGCCCGCCCCCCTCCGGACGGCCTCGTCGAGGGGACGGGAGCGGGTACTGTCGTGGCTGGGGCGCCCGCTGGCGTCGTTCACCTTGATCGTCGGGCTGTTCCTGCTGCTGACGGTGCTCGGGCTCGTCATGGTGCTGTCGGCGTCCAGTGTCGAGGCCCTGCTGCACACGGGCTCCTCTTACAGCGTCTTCTACCGCCAGCTGATGTTCTGCGCGGCCGGGCTGGTCATGTTCGTCGTGGGCATGCGCGTCGAGCCGGCATGGCTGCGGCGGGCATCGCCCGTCCTGTTGTTGCTCGGACTCCTGCTGCTCGCCGGCGTCCTGATCCCTGGTGTCGGAACGGCAATCGCCGGTGCCCGCAAGTGGTATTCGATCGCCGGGCTGTCGTTCCAGCCGTCCGAGCCCGCGAAGATCGCGTTGGCCCTGTGGGGCGCCAACATCCTGACCCGCTTCCACCGCCCCGCGTGGAAGGACCTGCTCTCGCCGCTGCTTCCGGCGGCGGCGTTGATGTTGACCTTGGTCGTGCTCGAACCCGATCTGGGCACCGCAGTGTCCTTGGCGATCCTGGTCATCGCCTTGCTGTACTACGCCGAGGCTCCGCGGCGGGCGCTCGTCATGATCGGCGGTGGCATCGTCGGGGGTGGCCTGGTCCTCGGGCTGACGGCCGGATATCGGCACAGCCGTATCGTCTCGTTCCTCAGCCCCGACACGGCCGACCCGTTGGGGGCGGCCTATCAGTCGACGCAGGCGCTGTACTCGCTCAGTGACGGCGGTTGGTTCGGGCAGGGCCTGGGGCAGGGCGCGGCGAAATGGAGCTATCTCCCCAACGCCTCGAACGACTTCATTTTCGCCATCCTCGGGGAGGAACTCGGGACCGTCGGCGGAATGGTGGTGATCGGGCTGTTCGCCCTGCTTGCCCACGTCGGGCTCAGGATCGCCGCGCGCAACCGTGACCGGTGGGTTCGGGTCGTCGTCGCGACCCTCACCACCTGGCTCGTCGGGCAGGCCGCGATCAACATCGGCTACGTCGTCGGGCTGCTGCCGGTGACCGGTATCCCCCTGCCCCTGATCTCCTCCGGCGGGACGTCGTTGGTCGTGACCATGTTCGCCTTCGGCGTGCTCGCCGGTGCCGCCTGCAGGGAACCGGAGGCGTACGCGGTGCTGCGCCAGGGCATGGCACCACGGCTGTCCCGCTTGACGGGCATCGGCCCGAGGAGGCCGCCGCCACCAGGGGCGACCGCGACGGCGCCGGCAACGCGCGCCACTGAGCAGACGGGGCCGTGAGCCGGGGAGTCATGTCCGACCCGATCCCCTGCGCCGGAAGCGATCGGCGATCTGCGGGTCGTCCTCCCACCACAGCCTCGCCGGCGGCCCTCCCTCAGCGACGCCGCCGGCTTCGCCGCTGCCGGCAGCTCGGTGGGTCGCCGCGGTGCCCTCGGCGTCCTGCTCGGTTCCCCGGGCGAGGGCCCGCGCGTCGAGCTCGGCGTCGATATCGCGGGCGCGCTGCTCGTCTTCGCGAGCCATGCGGGAGAACACGATGGCGATGAACGGCAACCCCACGACGTCGCCGCCCACCCATAGCACACCCGCTCCGATGACCTGGTCGGTGCGCAGATCGGGCCCCCACTGTCGATTCAGGGCGACGTAGAAGCCGGCTGCGATCAACGGCCCGAGCCACACCACGACTCCCAGCACCGCGTCGCCGACCATCTCGACGATCGTGATCGCCAGCGTCACACCGTACGAGCCCGCCCGTGGCGTCGGGTCGACCCGGAACCGCGTCCAGAAATACACGAATCCCACCAGCATGAGCATGGCGGCCACCGCGCCCGAGACCGTGGCATCACGCAGCGTGGCCTCGTAGAGCGGGCTCATGTACAGCACCAGGATCGGCACGATGAGCAGAACCGTCACGACCGGCGGCACGGTCGCCCACACCAGCGGCCGCGAGTGCAAGATCCGCGACAGCCGTACCCGCAGCGGCGACGGGACCGCAGCCGCGAGCAACGTCAGCGGAGCGCCCATCGCCAGCAACATCGGGACGACCATCAACAGCACGATGTTCTGCACCGCCCGGACCCAGAACAGCGTGTCGTCATAGACGCCCAGGAACGAGCAGCCGACCAGCAGCAGGGCGACAATCCCGAGCCCGAAGCACCACGTCCTCGACCGCGGCCACCGACCTCGCCAGCGTCGGAGCCCGGCAGCGTATCCGCCGGCCAGCACTGCTGACGCACCAAGAACACCTGGCGCGAAACGCCACGCCGTCACCACCCGCAACGCCGTCAACGGCGGGACTGACGACGCCATTGCGACCGTATTCATCGGCCCTCCCGTCGTTGCCTGCGAGGTTAAGGCAAATCTCGGTCGCCGATCGGCGGCCCCCTCATCACGATTTACCTCACGATTCACCCAGAATGAGCCAATCAACGATTTCGCCCGACCTGGCCGGCGGAGGCGCGGCCGCGTTTGGCCGAGCGATACTTCTCGGGTGGATTCCTGCGAACCCCCGGACATGCACGACCGTCCCGGGGCCGCCGACGCCTCGCGCCATCACGCGATCGAGGCCATCCGGCGCGAACTCGCGCGGCTCGAGGGCGCACTTCTTCGAGACGCCGGCGACCGCTGTCCTCGGCAGCCGGCCTGGCGACGCGTCACCCCCGTCGAGAGCAGACGGACGGCGGCGCTGGCCGTCGTCGTCGCCATCGGCCTGCAGCTGGCGCTCCCGGACAGCCTGGCCCTCGTTTCGCGCTGGCTCCTGCCGGCGCTCGAACTGGCCACCCTCGCTGCCCTGCTCGTTGCCGGCCCCAGCGGCATCGACCCGGAATCCCGATGGCTGCGCGCCGGCAGCCTCGGCCTGATCGGCCTGCTGAGCCTCGCGAACGCGTGGTCGGCGACGCTGCTGGTCGTCGGCATCATCACGAACCGGTTCGGCGATCAGGCCGGCCCGCTACTCAGCACCGGCGCCGCGATCTGGCTGACCAACATCATCGCCTTCGCGATCTGGTACTGGGAGCTCGACCGCGGCGGGCCCGCCGCGCGCGCCCACGCCCGTCGGCTCGATGCCGACTTCCTGTTCGTCCAGATGCAGAGCACCGACCCGCACCAGCTGGAGTGGGAGCCCACGTTCACCGACTACCTGTATCTCTCCTTCACCAACGCCACGGCGTTCAGCCCGACCGACGTCATGCCGCTGACTCGATGGGCGAAGATGCTGATGCTGCTCCAGTCGCTGGTGTCCCTCACCACGGTCGCGCTGGTGATCGCGCGCGCCGTCAACATCCTGCACTGAGCAGCCTGCAGTGACGACCATGAAGGGCCCACCGACACAGACTCCGCCCCGCAATCATCCAGGGACCTCACGTGTTCGACATCAGCGTCGCCAAGCTGATCGTGCTCGCGCTCGTGGCCCTGTTCGTTCTCGGTCCGGAACGTCTCCCCGGGGCAGCACAGTGGCTCGGCCGGGCGATCCGCACGGTCAGGACATTTGCCTCCGACGCGCAGAAACAGGTGAACCGCGAGATCGGACCCGAATGGCGGGAAGTCCGCGAAACACTCTCAGAGCTCCCCGTCCAGGAACTACGCACCATCCGCAACGGGACCCTGCTGGGCACCGGTCTGGCGGTGACCATCGCGCTGCAGGTGCTCATCGCTGTGGGCGGGGTCCCAACCTGATCCCGGAGACCGGGCTGACCACCCCGTTCCTTTCCTACGGTGGGTCGTCGCTGCTGGCCAACTACGTCCTCGTCGCGCTGCTGCTGCGGATCTCCGACACCGCCCGCAGACCGGCTCCGGCCACCCCGCGGCGGCTGGCTCCGCTGGATCAGGCCTCCACCCAACTGGTTTGCGCGCCCGACGGACGCGCCCCCGGCCCGGGTGGGCCAGCCCGGCGGCGGGCCTGACCACAGGGCACCCGACACCGGCCGGTGCTCGACGCCTCCGTGGACGTTCGTGCGGCGGCTCCCGCCGATCACGACCGCTCCGCCTCGCGACGGTCGCGGTTGCGCGCCGCCAGATCACCGGCACGACCAAGCTGATCAGCGAGCGCTTCCGGGTGCTCGCCTGGGCGGAGATCATCGAGTCGCTACCGGGGATGGGCCCGCTGTTGAGCGCGGAGTTCCTGGTCGCGACCGGCGGTGATCTGACCAGCTTCGCCACCCCTGGGCGGCTGGCTTCATACGCGGGCTTGGTGCCGGCGCCGCAGGACTCGGGGCGGGTGACGGGCAATCTGCGTCGCGCCACCCGCTACAACCGACGGCACGCCGGGTGTTTTACATGGCGGCGTTGTCCAGTCTGAAGATCGATGTCAACGGATCGGCGGGTTCCAGTCAACGTCGCAACGATGGCTCGGACGAAGAGGCTAGCAACGCAGCGAACAGCTCGGCGGGAGCGCGGTCGGCGAGAACCATTCGAGGGCGGGTGTTGAGCTCGTTCTCGACGGCCTTGAGGTGCCGCGGGCTGTGGATGCTCAGGTCGGTCCGCTTAGGGAAGTACTGACGCAGCAGCCCGTTGGTGTTCTCGTTCGATCCCCGCTGCCAGGGCGCGTGGGCGTCGCAGAAGTAGACGGGGACCGCGAGGGTGGCGGTGATGTCGGTGTGTCTCGCCATCTCGGTGCCCTGGTCCCAGGTGATCGAGCGCAGCAGCGACGGTGGCAGGTCGCCCATCCTCATCGCGAGGACGCGGTGCAGCGTGTGTGCGTCACGCTGAGGAAGGTGTAGCAGCCGGACCAGGCGAGTCGTGCGCTCGACCAGGGTGCCGATCGCCGAACCGTGGTCCTTGCCCACGATCAGGTCGCCCTCCCAGTGCCCGGCCTCGGACCGGTCCTCGGGTCGGAACGGGCGCTGGTGGATGGTCAGCATCGGCTGCGCGAAGCGGGGCCTGCGCCGCTCGACCTTCTGGTGCGCTCGGCGATGATCGCGCCCGGTCCGCAGCGGCGATCGATGCACCGACGGCACCCTTGAGGGCCGGACGAGAGAGGACCCGGGCTCATAGATCGCCTGGTAGATGCTTTCGTGACACAGACGCATGCCCGGGAGTTCCGGGAAGCGGGCCCGCAGGTGACGGGAGATCTGCTGAGGGCTCCACCGCTGTGCGAGTAGCTCTCCAACGAGGGCTCGCAGCTCGTGGTTGGTGTCCAGACGGCGTCGGTGCTGGCGGGCTCGGCGGGCCACGGCCCGGCGGTGGGCGTCGAACGGGCGGTAGCCGCCGTCGTTGCGTGCGTTGCGGCGCAGCTCGCGGGAGATGGTCGAGGGTGAGCGTCCGAGGTGGGCGGCTATGCGTCGGATGCTCCAGCCCATCCGGCGCAGGTCGGCGATCTGGAAACGCTCGTCCTGGGATAAGTAGCGCGAGCTGATCTCGCGCACGGCGAGGCGATCCAGTGGCGCCACGAACCCGACCACCCGCCCGTCGCGGTAGGTCTTGTAGCCGCGGGCCCAGTTCGCCCCGGACGTGCGGGACGTGCCGACCTCCCGTGCCGCGGCCTGGATGCTCCAGCCGCGGGCGCGCAGCTCCATGAAGCGCTGGCGCTTGGCCGACTGAGGCCGCCGTCCGGGCCCCTTCTTGACACGACGCGTCGAAGACAACACAACCCCTAAACGATCATGGGAGTGTTGCGACGCTCCGTAGAAACCACCGAACGCCAGGGGGTCAGATTTCCCTACCGTCTTGATCGTCCCGGTCGTAGAGTCCGGGCAGCCGGGGCGCCGGGTATGGCTCTCAGATTTCTGCCGTTCGAATGGCTGCTCCTGATTGGCCGCCCGGCGCCTTCGACGTCTTGACCGCTGATTGAGATCTGCGACCCCGATCGCTGCGTAGGGAATGGCCGGCGAGCACGTCAATGGCGAACTCCACGACCTCACCGACAGGAGCACTGAATGCCGCAAGCCCAGCGAGCGTGGGCCGGAATCGACGCCGGCAAGCGTCATCACCACCTCGTGGTCATCGACGCCGACGGCCGCAAGCTGCTGACTCGTCGGATCGCCAACGACGAGCCCGAGCTCGACCAGGCCATCGCCAGCGCGCGAGCACTGGCCCAGCACGTGGTCTGGGCGATCGACCTCGCCGATGGTCCAGCAGCGCTGATGATCGCGCTGCTGCTCGGGCAGCAACAGCAGGTGCTGTACCTGCCCGGCGTAGCTGTCAACCGCGTCACTCCGGCGTACCGCGGCGAGGGCAAGACCGATGCGAAGGACGCCGCGATCATCGCGGACCAGGCGCGCATGCGCCGAGACCTCCGCGAGTTGCGGCTGGATGACGCCGCGGTCGCAGAACTGAAGTTGCTCACCGCGCACCGAGCCGACGTGGCCGCTGACCGCACTCGTGCGATCAACAGGCTCCGAGCCCAGCTGCTCGGCATTTTCCCAGCTCTGGAGGGCGCACTGGACTTCACCAACCGTGGTCCACTGCTGCTGGTGAGCCGCTTCCAGACTCCGGCCGCGGTGATAGGCATCGAGGAGACCGACCTCGTGGCGTGGTTACGTGAGCGCAAGGCTCGTCCGGCGGCCAAGCTCGCCGCAGCGGCCAGGCGCGCCGCGCAGACACAGCGCACGCGGGTCGTTGGTGAGGAGGCAGCGGCTCGGATCATCTCCTCGCTGGCTGTCACCGTGCTCGACCTCGACCGACAGCTCGCCACGCTCGACGCAGAAATCTCGGAGCGATTCAATGCTCACCGCCTCGCCCCGGTGATCACCAGCATGGTCGGCATCGGACCACTCCTGGGCGCCGAGCTGGTCGCCGCCACCGGCGGTGGCCTCGAGGGTTTTGACTCCGCTGACCACCTCGCCGGCTACGCCGGGCTTGCGCCCGCACCGCGTGACTCCGGCCGACGGACCGGAAATCTCCATCGCCCGAAACGCTACAACCGTCAATTGCAACGAGTGTTCTATACATCGGCCCTGATCAGCATTCAACGAAGCCCATCATCGCGCTCCTACTACGACCGGAAGCGCGCCGAAGGCAAACGACACACGCAAGCAGTTCTCGCGCTCGCCCGACGACGAGTAAACGTGCTGTGGGCAATGGTTCGCGACGACCAGCCGTACCAGGAACCGTCCCTGCTGACCGACCTGGCGGCTTGACAAGGGGATTGAGAATCGGGATCCGGCGACAATCGATGGCCCATCGCGAACGTTCTACCAGCGCAAGCGCAGCGAGCATCGGGTCCACACCAAGGCTCTGCTTGCCCTGGCGCGTCGGCTCGTCGACGTGCTGTGGGCGCTGTTGCGCGACAACAGAACATTCACGCTTAACGCTCTTGTACGGGTACAGGCAGCCTGACGCGGTCGGGGACGAGATGGACCCCGCCTGCGGCGGGGCGCCTGCCGTGCCCTGAGCTTCGCACGGCCGTCTCGACATCAAGGGCCGCTTGCGCGGTCGGCTGGCGCCGACGACCTGGCGGTCGCCCGTGATGTCGAGCCTCTTCGGCCGCGCACAGACGCTCTGGCGGTGGCGGGGAGACCGCCCGCCACCCCTCCGGGACGGGCCC
Organism: Pseudonocardia benzenivorans CB1190; assembly: GCF_000196675.2. Lineage (GTDB taxonomy): Bacteria > Actinomycetota > Actinomycetes > Mycobacteriales > Pseudonocardiaceae > Pseudonocardia > Pseudonocardia benzenivorans. The sequence continues at coordinate 73,850 of NC_015312.1, forward strand.
GACAGGTCCTGACCCACGGCGATCACGGAGGGCTGTGGAGGCCAGCCGCCTCGGTGCCTTGACACGCACATTGAGATTTGTCCTCGCTGCGCTGCGGGCGCTCCACCTTGACCGGCTCCTCGTCGACGGCGATTCGGCCTGGACGGAGGAAGGGCGGGGTGCGGTCGGCAGGCTGCGAGCGCCAGCTCGGTCAGGTGCCGGTCGGTGGCCCGGGGGCTCGACGCGGGAGGCGACGGTGATCGGTCAGCGGACGAGCGTCGGTCTGGATGTGCATGCTCAGTCGGTGGTGGGGTGCGGGTTGGACGGTTCGACGGGGCAGCTGTTCGAGCGCCGGCTCGCGCCCGATCACGGCGAGGTCCTCGGCCGGTTGCGGTCGTTGCCCGGTCCGGTCGCGGTGACCTATAAAGCAGGGCCGACGGGGTTCGGGCTGGCGCGTTTCCTCGCGGGCCAGGGGATCCACGGTGTTATGGCTGCGCACGAACTTGCAGGACAGGCTCTAGTCGGGGGGACGGGGCGACGAGATGGTGATCTTGGACGGTCTGGCTGTGGCGTACCCGCTGCGGCTCATCGATTGGGCGGCAGCGCTCGGGGAACTGACCGGTTGGCGCGGAAGTTGGACGTTCGGCCTTCACGGGGATCGGCTGCGTGGGCTCAGTAGCCACACAACGCGCGAAGGGATGTTCCTGTCCGATAGCCCCGCCTACGACGTCGACTCCTATCGGGAGGTGAGAACCGCGAGTCACTTGGAAACACTCCAGCGCCCGGCCTCAGTGGCCCGCCGGCTCGTTGGACGGCTCGTCGATGGTTTGAACACCTTCGGTCGCCTCGCCGGGGGACTCAACGGACCTCGGTGTCTCGGAGTCTGCCTCCGGCTAAAGGACTGGGTTGCGAACGGAGCCTCAGCCGACGTCGGGGAGAGCAGCCGGGGACTTCCGGCGGAGCGGCATGCTGAGTGCGGACTGGCCTGACCTGCGGACCGGCTCCACCTTCATCCGGCCCGTTGGGCCTGGTGCAGCGGGGTGTGGTTCCGGCCTGTCGGGATCCGGTGATTCATGCGAGCGGGCGCGGTGTCGGCGGGGATGAATGGCACCGATGGTGGCAATGAACTGGAGTCTGCCGATGCCACTGGAGGCATCAGAGCCGCGGTCAACGGCTCTCTGACCTGCAAAATGCAGCACAGCTCACATCAGCGATTTCCTTTGCAAGGCGGGGGTTAGGGGTTCGATTCCCCTCGTCTCCACCACGCTGACCAGCGCTTTCGCTCAGCTGAGCCCGCGCCGACCGGTTGATGTCAATGACTAGCTTCGCGACGTGGCCTAGCACCCGGCGAAGCCCCGGGCCGAGGGCCTGATCCGGCGGCGCGGGACCCCCTTCCGGGCGATCCTCTTCGCCGGCGTCGACCCGGTCACCGGGCGGCAGCTCTACCTACGTGGGTCGACCGACGAGGCCGAGGCATAGAAGATGCTGGCGCGCCGCCGGTAGTGGCCGCAGGCGCCCGAACGTGGCGAGCTACCACCGGACCGGAGGGCCGCGACGGTTCCGCCACACGTACCGCGAGCTCGATCTGTTCGGCGACGGACGCCCCGTGTTCAGGGCCTCAGCTGCGCGGCGACGGCCGTGAGCAGAGCGAGTGCATCGGACGGGGTCGTCGCACCGTGCAACAGGTCCGCGGCGGCCGGGTCACCCGTCGCGGCGGCGAGATCGACCACGTGTTCCAGCTGCAGCGCCACCGGCAACCATGCCGCGGCAGCGTGGGCGGGGTCGGGCTCGGCGAGGTCGCGTTCGAGCTCGGCGCGCCAGCCATGGGCGAGGCGATAGGCGTCGTCGACCGCCGCTGCTCCGGAGGAACCCAGCATCCGCGACAGCGCGGCGGTGGCCGCGGAGAACCTGCGCGGCTGGTCGGGCACGCCGCGGCGCGGCCACAGCAGCACACCGGCGACGAGCGCGACGGCGCAGCCGAGGACGGTGTCGAGGAGCCTGGTCCAGGGTTCGACGGCGGCGGGGTTGCCGATGGCGACGCTGAAGAGCGCAGACCCGGTGATGCCGACGACGGCCAGTCCGTAGAGCCGGGGGCGCGCGAGGCCGGCCAGCCCGAGCGCCGCGGCAGCGGCCACGGCGAGCCAGACGGGCGATCGTGTCAATTCGAGGAGAACTGCGACGAGGACGACGCCGACGATCGTTCCGGCCAGCCGGTGCACCGCCCTGACCAGCACCGCGCCGTACTCGGGGCGCAGTACGACGGCGACGGTCAGCGCGATCCAGTAGGCGTGCGCCGGCGGGTGCAGCGCGAGGGCGAGCGCGGTCGCGGCGCCGACGCACAGCCCGATCCGTGCCCCCGTCCACAGCGCATCGGCGTTTGACGCGGCCTGCAACGCGGCCCGGACGCGGGTGGCGCGGCCGGGCAGCGGCGGACCAGCAGGACCGTCCCCGAGGTTGCCTGCCCGGATCGCTACCGCCCGTGCCCGCCAGCCCGCCGGGTCGGCCGGCGCAGCAGTCGACGCCGCCACCGCCTGCGCCGCGAGGGCCGCCCCCGAGCGGGCCTCGGCCCAGGCCGCGTCGAGTGGGCCGGCGACGGCGCCTCGGTAACCGGCGACGGCGTCGCGAGCGGCGGCGGAGGCGAGGGCGAGACGGTGCCGGGCGTCGTCGGAGGGATGGTCGAGGAGATCGGCGGCGGCGTCGAGGACGGCGGCGACCGCGGCGAGGCGGTACCGCGACCGGTGGTGCAGCGCACCGACGAGGCTCAGCGCGAGCAGCACGACGCTGCCGACGGCGTAGGCCGCGACGGGCTCCCACCACGGCATCGGCAGCCGCCCGAACTGCGTGTACGAGACACCGATGACGGCCATCACCGCGGCGCCGGTCGAGGCCGGGCCGATGCACCCGACCATTCCCGCGGCCACGCCGACGACGACGGCTGCCACGAGCACCCACGACACCGTGTCGGGGACGAGCGCCCCGACGGTCATGCCGACCGCTGCGCCGAGGGTCTCGGCGACGACGTGCACTGCACGGGCCCGGTAGTCGCCGCTCCCGATGAAGCTCGCCGCGCACGCAACCCCGAGGTAGGCGATGCCACCGATGCTCAGGTCCGCGACCAGCAGGGACCCACCCAGCACGAGCACGGCCGCGAGCGCCGCGCGCAGCCCGGGGGCGACACCCCAGGGCACGGGCAACGGCGCCAGCGCGGATCGCAGCGCGGACGGGCTCCTCGGCACGTCCGGATCGTGACAGGGCCGTCTCCAATCCTGCTGGATGCGGATTGAAGCACCCTTGGAGCCGGGGCGCGCACCGTCGTCGTCGAGCGGGCCGACGAGCGGCCCCGTCCCCAGGAGCCGGCCATGTCCACCGCCCTCGACGCCATCCCCACCGTGTTCGCCCCCGGCACCCCGGGTTACGACGCGGCCCGCGATGGCTTCGACCTGTCCGCGATCCCCACCCCCGACGTGGCGGTCTCCGCCCGTGACGAGGCCGACGTCGTCACCGCGGTGCGGTTCGCCGCCGAGCGCGACCTGCCCGTCGTGGTCCGCACGACCGGCCACGGCCCGGTCGGCGGGGCCGAGGGCGGCGTGCTGATCGACATCCGCGCGCTCGCCCGGGTCCGCGTGGATGCGCAGCGGCGCACCGCGGTCGTCGGCGGCGGCGCGACGTGGACGCCGGTCCTCGCGCAGTGCGCGCCGGCCGGGCTGATCCCGCTGTGCGGGTCATCGCCCGAGGTGGGCGTGGCGTCGTACACGACGGGCGGTGGGCTGAGCCCGCTCGGCCGGCGGTACGGCTGGGCGGCCGACCGGGTCCGGCGGGTCCGGCTCGTCACCCCCGACGGCGAGGTCCGCGACATCACCGCCGACTCCGACCCAGAGCTGTTCTGGGCGGTCCGGGGCGGCGGCTGCGGCTTCGGTGTGGCGACGGAGCTGGAGTTCGACCTCGTCCGCGGCGACGTGATGTACGGCGGCGGGCTGTTCCTGCCGGGCGAGTGCGCCCCGGAGCTGTTGGCCGCGTTCGGCCGCGTCACCGCGAGCGCGCCCGACGCGCTCAGCCTGTCCGTGGCCTTCGTGTCCTTCCCGCCGGTCGACGCCGTCCCGGCGCCGCTGCGCGGCCGTTTCGTCGCCCACCTGCGTGTGGCGTACACGGGTGCGCCCGTGGAGGCCGAGCGGCTGATCGCCCCCCTGCGCGCCGTGGCGGCACCGATCGTCGACACCGTGCGGTGCCTGCCGATCCTCGAGTTCGGCACGATCCACGGCGACCCGACCATCCCGCAGCCCGTGAGCTGCGGCGGCGCGGTGCTCCCGGCATGGGACGACGCCGCGATCGAGGTGCTGCTCGACGAGGTCGGCCCGGCGACGCCGCACATGCTGGAAATGCGCCACCTCGGCGGCGCGCTCGCCCGCCCGGCCGCGGTGCCCGACGCCGTCGGCAATCGTGACGCCGCGCTCAATGTGTTCACGTCGGCCTATCCGGGCCCGGCGTTCGCGGACGCCGCCGCCATCCAGACGGCGATCTACGAGCGGCTGCTGCCGTGGAGCGGTGGCCGGTCATTGCTCAACTTCACGTCCCGGCCCGACGGCGCGCCCGTCGACGCCCGCGGCGCGTTCGACGCGAAGACCCTCGCCCGGTTGCAGGACGTGAAGGCGGCGACGGACCCGCGGAACCTGTTCCGGACCGGCGTCACGATCCCCGAACCCGCGGCAGTGTCCTGAGGCCCGGCTCCGCAGAGGCGTTGTGATCTGGGTCATGTCTGGTTCATATTCGGGAGCGTGACGACGAGCTCACTCACGGTGTGAGGGGAGCCGATGACCGCGGACACGCCTTCCGAAACGCCCGTTCGCTTCCGGGACCTCGGTCCGCTGGAGATCGAACGGGGCGGCGAGGTGAGCGCGGTGGGTGGTGCCCGGCTGGAGTCGGCGCTCGCATTGCTGCTGATCCACGGCGGCCACACCGTCGGTGTCGACGCGTTGTGCGAGGCCATGTGGGGCGAGCGCGGCGTCGACCGCTCGGTGTCCACCCTCGACTCCCACGTCTGGCGGCTGCGCCGGGTGCTCGAACCCGGCCGGGCGCGGGGTGCCGCGTCGAAGGTCCTGGTCCGCGACCCGGGCGGCTACCGGCTCGTCCTGGCCGGGGACGATGCGACCGACTCGGGACGTTTCGTCCGGCTGGCCACCGCCGCGGCCGATCGTCTCGCCGCCGGCGATGCGGCCGGCGCTCTGCAGCAGGCCTCCCGGGCGGCAGCCCTGTGGCGGGGCCGGCCCTACGGCGTGGCCGCCGACGAGGACTGGGCGCATGCCGCCGTCGCCCGTCTCGACGCGGTCCGCGCCGGCCTCCGCGAGACCCACATCGGGGCGCTGTTGGGCACCGGCGCCCCGGAGCAGGCCCTCGGCGAGCTGGAGACGGCGCTGGCCGAGGAACCGCTGCGGGAGCGGCTGTGGCTGCTGCGGATGACGGCGTACCGCGACGCCGGCCGACGCGCCGAAGCACTGCGGGCCTACACCGACGCCCGCACGGTTCTCGTCGACGAACTGGGCGTCGAGCCCGGGCCCGATCTCAAGGCGCTGCACGCCGAACTGCTGCGTGACGACGCGTCGGCGCCCGTCGCCGCGCCCGCCCGGGCCGAGCCGCCGCAGCACCTTCCCGCGGCGCGGAACCGGCTGGTCGGGCGGGAACGGGAGACGGCCGAGATCGCAGGGCTGGTCGCGCCCGGACGGCTGGTCACGCTCGTGGGCGCGGCGGGGTGCGGTAAGACGCGGCTCGCGCTGGAGGTCGCCCGGGAGACGGCGCCGCCCGGCGGCTCGTGGTTCGTCGACCTCACGGTCGCCACCCCAGAGCGGGTACCCGAGACGGTCGCCTCCGCGCTGGAGCTGCCGGCCCCGGGCCCGGTCGAGCCCGCGGACGCGTTGCGCCGCTTCACCTCTGCCCGGCGGATGCTCGTCGTCCTCGACAACTGCGAGCACGTCCTCGACGCCGTCGCCGAGCTGGTGGAGGAGATGCTGGTCGAAGGGTCGCAGCTCGCGGTACTGGCGACCAGCCGGGAACCGCTCGAGGTCGACGGCGAGGAGGTCGTGGCCCTGGCGCCGCTCACGTCGGCGGCCGCCGTCGAGCTGTTCCTCGACCGGCTCGACGCGCTCGTGCCCGGCGGGGTGCGCGACGACGAGTCGATGGCCGACGTCCGCGACATCGCCGAGGCCGTCGACGGGCTGCCGCTCGCGCTGGAGCTGGCCGCCGGCCGCGCCCGCGCGTACACGTTGACCGAGATCGCCTCCCAGGTCCGGGCCGACGCCAGCACGCTGAGTCGGGTCGGGCGCGGCCGCGGCACGAACCATCACCGGACGGTCCGCGACGCCGTCGGCACCAGCTACCGCGACCTCCCTGAACCCCTCGCCGCGCTGCACCGGGCCGTCGGTGCCGTGCCGGGCCCGTTCACCGTCGACGTCGCGGCGGCGCTGACCGGGATGACGACTACGGACGCGGTCGACGGCACCGCCGCGCTGGTGCACCGGTCCATGCTGTCGGCGCTCGGGCCGCTGCGAGTCGGTGGTGTGTCGCGGTTCGCCCAGCTCGCGACGGTTCGCGGGCACGCCGTCCACGAGGCCGACCGGGCCGGTGAGGACCCGGCGGCACGGCGCGACGCGTGGGTCGAGGGTCTCGCCCGTGCCAAGCCGCGGCTGGGCGCGCACACGATGGCGAGCTGGTACGCCGCGCTCGACGACGACCTCGCCTCGATCCGCGCGACGATGCAACGCACCCTCGTCGACGCCCCCACGCCGTTGGGCGCGACCCTCGCGGCCCGCCTCGGGCTGTACTGGGCGTTCAGCGGGATGGCGCTGGAGGGCGACCGGTGGCGCGACGCCGCGCTGCGGACGTTGGGGGCCGAGCTCGTGGACCCGGTCGACCGGGTGCTGCTCCTGCTCGGCAACGCGAACTCCCGGCTCGTGCAGGGCGATCCCGCCGTCGGACGGGTCCTGGTTCGGGACGCGCTGGCGGTCGCGGAGTCCCTGACCGGCGACGACGCAGTCATCGTGTGCGACGACCTCGCTGTCACGACGGGCCCGTTGCGCCGCGTCGGCGACGCCGAGGTGCTCGCCGAGGTGGCGGCCGCGACCCGCCGGCTCGCCGCGGGTGCCCCGGAGCTCGACGTCGTCGTCCGGCACACGGAGCTGGTCGCCGACGCCGCCGCCGATCCACGCCCGGAGCTGGTCGCGCGCTTCGCCGCGCTGCACGACGACGCCCGCGCCGCCGACAACCTCTACACGGCATGGAGCGCCGCGGCGGGGGCCGCGACGATCGCACTCGCCGCCGACCGGCCCGACCAGGCACTGCCCTGGGCCCGCGCGACGCTGCAGGCGTCGGCCGACGCGGGCCTGCGCGACAACGCCTACGCGCTGGAGCTGTACGGCCTCACGCTCGGCCGGTCCGGCGAGGACGCCACGGCACTGCGCGTCCTCGGTGCGGCCGAGGCCCAGCACCGCGCGGCAGGCGTGCCGTGGCCTCGGAACGAGGAGATGTCGACGCTCCTCGCCACCATCACCACACGTCTCGGCGCCACGGTGGCCGACCGCGCCCGCGCCGAGGGGGCCCGCACCAGCCTCGCCGAGTTCCTGGCCTGAGCAGCGACTTCAATCCGTGGGACCGAGTTGGAGCCGAGTTGGAGGACCCGGGGCACGGTTGTCGGCAGACGAGCGGAGACACCGCCCGCAGCGGGACCGGAGTACCCGACATGACCACGTTGAGCATCTGGACGTTCGCCACCGAGGCCGGCGCCGAGGCCGCGCTGCGCCCGCTGGAACGGCGCCAGCACCAGCGGCTGCTCCACGTCGACGACGTGGCCGTCGTCGCCTGGGCGGCCGACGCGGTACGGCCCAGGACCTACCAGGCCGGGACCGCCGCCGGGACGGCCGCGCTGTCCGGCGCGTTCTGGGGCCTGCTGTTCGGGACGGTGTTCCTGCTCCCGCTCAGCCGCCCCGCGGCCGCCACCGGTGCCGGGCTCGCCCACCTCGGGCTGTCCGACGAGTTTCTCGGGCACGCCCGCGGCCGCGTCGTCGCAGGCACGTCGGCGCTGTTCCTGCTCGCCGACGACGCCGCGCTCGACCCGGTCCGCGACCTGTTCGCCGACACGCACACCGACCTGCTCGTCAGCACCCTCACCCGCCACCAGAAGGACGCGCTGACCCGCGCCTTCTCCGCCGACACCCGGTCCACCGACCCGACTGGAGCCACCCGATGAACGCCACCTCCGACACCGTCCTGGTCGTCGGCGCCGGCCCGGTCGGCCTCACCGCCGCCGCCCAGCTCGCCCGTTTCGACGTGTCCGTCCGGGTGATCGAGGCGCTGGAGCAGCCGACGACCGAGTCGCGCGCCGTCGGCGTGCACGCCCGGAGCCTGGAGATGCTCGCGTCCCTCGGGGTGCTCGAGCGGCTCAAGGCGCTCGGCCGTCGCATCCCGGCGCTGGACGTCGTCGACGGCAGGACCGGCCGGAGCCGCAACCGGCTGGACCTCGGGGACACGGCCAGCCGTCACCCCTACGTGCTCGACGTCGCGCAGCCCGACACCGAGGCCGTGCTGGCCGAGCGGGCGGCCGAGTTGGGTGTCGTCGTCGAGCGGGGTGTCGCGCTCACCGCGCTGTCCCAGGACGACGACGGCGTCGACGTCACCCTGCGCGGCGCCGACGGGGAGTCGACCATCCGGGTCGGCTGGGTGCTGGGCGCCGACGGCGGGCACAGCACGACCCGTCGCCTCGTCGGCACCGAGCTCGACGGCGGCTTCCACGGCCAGCACTTCGCGATGGCCGACGCCGACGTCGAGACGAGCTACGCGCCCGACGCGATCCGGATGTTCACCCATCCCGACGGCATGGGGATGCTGTTCCCGCTGGCCGGCGCGCGGGCCCGGATCATGTTCCTCGTCGACGCCCCGCCCGAGGGGAGGACGGCGCCCACGCTCGCGGAGATGCAGGCGATGGCCGACGTCCGGATGGGCGGCGCCGTCAAGATGGGTACGCCGCGCTGGCTCACCTACTTCGAGGTCCACCACGCCCAGGTGCCGCAGTACCGGTTCGGCCGCGTGTTCCTGGCCGGCGACGCCGCGCACATCCACAGCCCGGCGGGTGCGCAGGGCATGAACACCGGCATCCAGGACGCCGCGAACCTCGCGTGGAAGCTCGCGCTCGTCGCTCGGGGCCGGGCCGACGCCGCACTGCTCGACACGTACAACGACGAGCGGCACCCCGTCGGCGCCATGGTGGTCCGCACGACGACGACGCTGACCGACGTCGGTACCGCCTCGGGCCCGCAGGCCGCCCTGCGCAACATCGCGATGTACCTGGTCGGGCACGTCCATGTGATCAACAACGCCGTCGGCTCGACCATGGCCGAGCTGACGATCAACTACCGCGACAGCGCCCTGTCGGTGCACCACGGCCGCGCCGCGGTCAAGGCCGGCGAGCACGCCCCCGACCCCGCGGGCACCGCCGTCGCCGTCGAGGACCTGCTGACGACACCTGGCTTCCTGCTGGTCGTCAGCGGTGCCGAGCACGAGGCCGCGCTGCGTGAGGTCCTCGGCGACCTCGGCACCGTCGTGACCGCCGACGCCGCCCTCGTCCGGGCCTACGGCTGGCCGATCGACGGCATGGCGCTGATCCGTCCCGACGGCTACCTCGGTCTCGTCGCCGACTCCGCCCACCCGGATGTGCTGCGCGACTACCTCGCGACGGCGTTGCGGATCGCGATGCCGTCATCGAGCTGACCGTTCCGCTCGAAGGCTCCACAACCGGCCGGCTTCGGCGGCGAGAGCCGGGGCGAGGTCGACGCTCGCCCTGGGTCGAGGACGTGGGCGTTGACCCGTGTGCATCAAACAAGATTGATGTACCGTCCCTGCTGTGGCAGTTCGCGACGACTCCCGGCCGATGTTCGTCCGCGCGGCGGGACATCCAGTGCGCTGGCGTCTGATGTCCGAGCTCGCAGGCGGAGACCTGCGGGTGCGGGAGCTCGTGGGCCGCGTGGGGGAGCGACAGAATCTGGTCTCGTACCACCTACGCCTGCTCCGCGACGGCGGTCTGGTGACGTCCCGGCGAAGCACGTTCGACGCTCGGGACAGCTACTACCACCTCGATCTGGACCGGTGCGCGACGGCGCTCGGAGAGGCGGGCTCGGCCCTGCATGCCGCGCTTCGCACGGTTCCGTCGCTACCGGTCCGACCAGCGCAGCGGACGGTCCGGCCGAGGGTTCTGTTCATCTGCACGGGGAACAGTGCACGGTCCCCGGTCGCTGAAGCCGTGCTCCGGAGCATCTGCGGCGAGCGCGTCGAGGTCGTGAGCGCCGGGAGTCATCCCAGGGACCGGATTCACCCCACGGTCGTCCGGGTGCTGCGCGAGGAGTACGGCCTCGATGTCGCGGCACAGCGACCGCGGCACCTCGAGGCGTTCGCCGGTCAGCGGTTCGACGTCGTGGTCACCTTGTGCGACCGGGCTCGTGAGGTGTGCCCGGAGTTCGGCGGCGCGGCCCGCCAGGTGCACTGGAGCCTGCCCGATCCGGCCGGCGGTGACGATGCCACGTTCGTGGCGAGCGCCCGCGCGATCGCCACCCGTGTTCGCCATCTCGTCCCGACACTCGACATCACCACGCAGGAGGTCACGTCATGAGTTCCGACGAGCGCGCCAGTGTTCTCTATCTGGTGGACGACGTGGAGGCTGCCGTCGACTTCTACACGGCTCGGCTCGGCTTCACCGTGAACACCAACGTCGCGCCGGCGTTCGCCGACGTCGTGCGTGGCCCGATGCGCCTGCTGTTGTCGGGGCCGGCCAGTTCCGGGGCCCGGGCGACCCCGGAGCAGTTCGCCGCAGCGGGGCGCAACCGCATCCATCTGGTCGTGGACGATCTCGATGCCGAGATCACGCGCCTGCACGCCGCCGGTGTGCCCTTCCGCAGCGAGCCGATCTCCGGGCCGGGCGGTCGGCAGATCCTGATCGGCGATCCCTCCGGCAACCTCGTCGAACTGTTCCAGCCCGCCTGAGCCCGCGACCCGTCCTCGCCGGACCCTGCCTGGACAACGCACGGGGTAGCCGTGAGGATCCCCGGATGGCGGTGGTCGACGTGAGTGTCGACGCAGTGATCCCGCGGCCGGTCGAGGAGGTCGCGGAGTTCGCGGCCGACCCGTCGAACGCCCCGTCCTGGTACGCGAACATCGAGTCGGTGGAGTGGCTCAGCCCGCCGCCGCCGGCGGTCGGGAGCGCGGGTGGCGTTCGTGGCCCGGTTCCTGGGCCGGCGCCTGGCCTACGCGCTGCTCAGGGACCGACGCCCGCTCCGCCGCCCTCGGCTGACGTGCCGCCCGGCCGTCCCGTCGACCCGTACGCTCGCGCACCTGCGTCATCGAGGACCGACGGGCTCGGGAGCGGGCGTGGTCGCCGCGCGACGGGCGCGGCGGCCGAGGTGGACGATCATCCCCGCACACACCAGCATGGGCCCGGCCAGTGCGAGGAACACCGCGGTCGGTGACCAGTTCGCGCTGAGGGCGGCGCCCACGACCAGTGGTCCGAGGATGCCGCCGAGCCTCCCGATCCCGAGCGCCCAGCCGACGCCGGTCGAGCGGACGCTCGCCGGGTAGACGACCGCGGCGAGCGCGATCAGCGCCTTCTGTCCGCCGCTGACCCCGCAGCCGACGAGGAACAGCGCCGGCAGCATCACCCACTCCGGCCCCGCGAACGCCGGCCCGGCCACCGCCAGGAACACCGCTCCGACCACGAACAGCACGGCCAGTGAGCCGAAGGCGCCCAACCGGTCCATGGCCGGGCCGACGACCAGGGCGACCGCGATGCCGCCCACCGTGATCAGGCTCGTGGCGCTGACGACGGTGCCGCCGGCGAAGCCGAGATCGGTCAGCATCGTCGGGAGCCAGCTCTGCAGCGCGTAGAACTCCCCGAGGTTCACCGCGAACACCACCCACAGCAGGACGGTCCCGAGGACCCCGCCGTTGGCCAGGACCGCCCGCAGCTTCACCCGGCCGCCCGCCTCGGTCGGGTCGACCAGCACGGGCTGCACCTGCACGGGGAGGGTCCGGTCGATGCGCCGGCAGAGCTGGTACGCCCGTTCGGGGTCCGCGCCCCGACCGGTGAGGAAGGCCAGCGACTCCGGCAGGAACCGAAGCATCACCGGGATGATCACCATCGGGGCCAGGGCTCCGACGAGGAACACCGAGCGCCAGCCGAACGTCGGCTCCAGCCAGCCCGTCACGAGGCCGGCGGCGACGAACCCCAGCGAGAAACCGCAGTAGATCGCCAGCACGAAGCTGGCCCGGACCCGCTTGGGGCTGTACTCGGCGGTGAGCGCGACGGCGCTCGGAGCCGCCGCGCCGAGGCCGATCCCGGTGACCAATCGCAGCACGACCAGCTCGGTGACGCCGCCGACCCACACCGACACGAGGCTCGTGAGGGCGAACACCGCGGTGCCGGCGATCACCAGCCTGCGATGACCGAAGCGGTCCGAGAGCGGCGAGAGGACGAGGTAGCCGATCATCAATCCGACCAGCGCCGAGGAGAAGATCGGGCCGAGGACCGCGGTGGACAACCCCCAGTCCCGGGCGATGTGCGGGGCGAGATAGTTGATGACCTGGGTGTCGAAGCCGTCGAGGAACATCACCGTCCCGCACAGCGCGACCGCGACGTACTGGAACCGGCTGATCCGGCGGTCGTCGACGAAGCCCGTCAGCCGTACCGACTCGCTCACCGGACCGACGCCAGCAGTCCGGCGAGCTGGGCCGGATGCGTCAGCGGGGCCATGTGGGTCGCGTCGAGCCGGACGAGGTGGTCCACGCCCGTCGCCATCCGCTCCTGGTCGGCGGGGAAGATCGCGCGGTCGCGCGCGCACAGCACGTAGGTGACCGGGTGGGCGGGCGCGGGAGCGGTGGCGGGCTGGGCGAAGGTGATCGCGGCGTGGCCGTTGCGCCGGGCGTGGACGTCGGCGAACGCGGCCTCGTCGAGGTCCGCGGCGAGCACGTCGCGGGCGACCGCCTGGTCGGCGGTGACGTGCAGGCTGCCGTCCTCGCGCGCCTCGATCCACTCGACCGGGTGCGGCGATCGCACGTCCGACAGGCTCTTGCCGGCGGAGGGCCGGAACGCGGCCACGAAGACGCTGTGGCGCACCCGGGGGTGGGCGGCCAGCTCCCCGGTCACGATGCCGCCGTAGGAGTGGCCGACGAGGACAACGCCGTCGTCGGAGTCGACGCCGTCGTCGGAGTCGACGCCGTCGAGCACCGAGCGGACGTGAGCCACGTCGGCGGCGAGGTCACCGCGGGCGGCCGGGTCGTCCGCGCCGCTGGGCAACTGCTCGACGACGTGCACCGAGTGGCCGCGCGACCGCAGGTCGTCGGCGACCCGCGACCAGGTCCAGCCGGCGAACCAGGCGCCGTGGACGAGGACGAGTTGCATCGTGATTCTCCCTTGAACCGTGGTGGCCGGTCCGGCCGGCGCTGTCGGACAGGTGACGCGCGGTGCGCGCCGCGGTGTCGGCCGTGTCAGGCCCGGATCGTGGTGGTGGCGGGTACGAACGTGTCTGCGTGGTAGCGCTCGGACGCCAGCCCTGCGCGGCTGGTGAGCAGGGCGTGCGTCCCCGCGGTCATCGCCTCGCCACCGCAGGCGTACACGTGGTGGGCGGTCAGGTCGGGGTGGGCGGTGAGCGCGGCGTGCTGGACGTGGCCGGTCATTCCGGCCCAGTCGCGGCCGGGTCGGGAGAGCACCGGTGTGAAGGTGAACCATGGGTGCCGCTCGGCCCACCGGCGCGGCTGTTCGGCCAGGTAGAGGTCGTCCTCGGTGCGCACGCCCCAGTACAGATGGACCGGTCGGGTGCGGCGCCGGGCGATGAGGTCGAGCACGATCGACCGGAACGGTGCGAAGCCGGTTCCGGTGGCCAGCAGCAGGACGGGGGAGTCCCCGTCGTCCAGCACGAACTCGCCGAACGGGGTCTCGACCTCGAGGGTGTCCCCGGGCTCCAGTGCGCCGACGGTCAGATCGGAGAAGAGGCCGCCGGGCTCCGTGCGGACGTGCAGCTGCGCGGCGTCGTTGTGCTGCGGGGGGTTGGCGAGGGAGTAGGGCCGAGGTTCGGCTCCGGGCAGCCGGACCTCGAGGAACTGGCCCGCGCGGAACGGCGCCCGGCGCCCGATGGGGAACCGCAGGTCGAGCACCACCACCCGGGGGGCGGGCCGCCGGATTCGGTGCACCACGGCGGTCAGCGTCCTGCGGCGGGGCGCCTCGCCACGGGCGATGCGCCGCGGGCTGATCACGACCGGCCCCCGGGGCTCGGCCCGGCACATCAGCACCGACTCGGCGGGCCCGGCGACCTCGCCCCGACCGCGCACCACGGCCGAACCCGACACCAACGATCCGGTGCACGAGGTGCACACGCCCTTGCGGCAGGAGTAGGGGATCGCCCAGCCGGCGTGCTCGGCCGCCTCGAGCACGGTCTGCCCCGGTGCGCAGGGTATCCGGATGTCCGTGCCCGCCACGGCGATCGTGGAGGTGCTCACGCGGTGGTCTCCTTCGTTCGTCCGAACCGGGCCAGCGCACGGACCACGGCGGCAGGATCGGCGACGCCACGCCCGGCGATGTCGAAGGCGGTACCGTGGCCGACGCTGCTGAACGCCACCCCCGCACCGACGGTCATCGCCGTCGCCGTGCGGCCCGCCAGCAGCTTGACCGGCACGTGGCCCTGGTCGTGGTACATCGCCACGAATCCGTCGTGGCCCGGGGTGGTGAGCAGCACGTCGGAACCGGTGGGTCCGACCGCGTCGACGCCGAGCTCGCGCAGCGCGGCGACAGCGGGCACCGTGACCCGCTCGTCGTCGTCACCGAACAGGCCGCCCTCGCTCGCGTGCGGGTTCACGCCCATCACCCCGATCCGCGGTTGCGGGACCCCGAAGGACCGCAGAGCGCCGTGCAGCGCCTGCCCCGCAGCTGTGACGAGTTCGGGAGTGAGCCTGGCGAGGCCGTCGGCGAGACGTTCGTGCAGCGTGGCGTGCACGATGTCGAGTCCGCCCCCGGAGAGCAGTAGGAACACCCGGTCCTCGGGCACCCCGGTGAGCTGGGCGATGAGCGGGGGGTAGCCGCGGAACGCGATGCCCGCGGCGTGCACCGCGGTCTCCGAGTGGGGGCAGGCCACGATTCCGCGGTAGCCGCCGCCGAGTGCGAGCGCGACCGCGGTGCTGACGTACCGGACCGTCGCCGCGCCCGCCTCGGCGCTGACCGTGCCGGGCCGGAAGGCGTCCTCCGGCAGCGCGGCGACGTCGACGAGGTCCAGCACGCCGGCCTCGGGCGGTACGTCCGGGACGTGCTCGCGCAGCCGCACCCCGGCCGCGGCCGCGTGCCCGGCGAGCACGTGGCGGTCGCCGACGAGTACCGGCGGTTCCTGCGCGGCGGCCGCCGCGGCGACGGCGATCTCCGGGCCGATGCCGTTGGGGTCGCCGACGGCCAGCAGCACGCGGCTCACAGCGGCAGCGCCAGCAGCGTGTCGATCTCCTTGCTGTCGCACACCACGACCCGTTCGCGCAGCAGTGCCCGGCCGTCCGCGAGGTGGTACCGGTCGACGTAGCGGCCGGTCGCGAACACGTCGGTCGGGCCCCCGCCGGTCACGCGCATCACGACGAACGGCGTCTCGCTCCGCACGTCGCCGCCCGACTCGGAGAGGACCGCGGGCAGGCCCAGCATGTGCCGATAGACGTGCGGTTCGTAGATGTTGGCCTCCTGCAGCGCCGACACCCGGTCCCGGAGCATCCCGCGGGTGTCGGCCCAGATCACGCCGGCGGGCAGGCCGCGGGAGTAGTTGTCCGCGGTGGTGATCCGGTAATGGCAGTCCTCGGTGAAGAAGAGCGGCCAATCGTCGAGCGGCCCGTCGTCGATGCAGCGGGCGTAGTGCGCCTGGGCGCGGGCGATCGCAGTCTGGTTGTCCATCACGCGTGCCCCTCGCGGGTGATCCGGGACAGCTCGTGCTCACCGATCTCGTGCAGCGGTGCGGCGTCGTCGGCGACGAAGCCCATCGACGCGCGGTACGCCTGCCAGAACCCGCGGACGGAGGCCTCGGTCACCCGGCTCGCGCTCGACTCCGCTGTCTCGCCGCCCATCTGGAGCGTCGCGTACTCGTCCGACGCGCCGGCGATGCCGCGTTGCCGAACCCGCCGATCCCACCGTCCTCCATCGAGACGTATCCGGCGGGCCCGACCAGGTTGGACTGCTTCATCCGTACCAGGCGTTGCTCCTCGGTATCGGACTCGAAACCGAGATAGGTCCAGTTCAGCACCGTGTCGTCGGTGCCACGGGGCAGGATCTGGCGCACGGCGACGGAGTTCTGGATCTGCTGCAGCACGAACCCTGGGTAGACGGACAGGATCTGCAGCGTCACGTCGTCCCCGACCTCGCTGGAGCCCTCCAGGATCGACGGGTCGGCGAGCCGGTACTCCGACTCGGACCGGATGTTCTGCTGGCTGTACTCGGTGTCGGCCACGGCGGTGCGGTCGATCGCGGAGTAGCTCACGTGATGCCCGCCGGAGCGGTCGACGATGATGCCGCCCCGCTGGGAGAGCCGGTTGATGCCGAAGGTGGTGAAGAACAGGTGCAGGATGCTCGCGTGGTAGCTGTCCCGGACGTTCTCCGCGTACAGCTTCCAGTTGTTGGGCAGCCGCTGCGTGAAGCGGCCCAGCACCACCGGCGTCCGGCCGCCGAGCACCCGGTCGATCCGGTCGAGGATCTGTTCGCCGAGGTACTCCTCGATGTCGGGAAGGTCGTTCGACAGGGTGCCGAACACCAGGCCGTGGACCACGGCGATGCGCAGCTTGCGCGGGCCGTGGTCGTTCATGCAGAACCCGGCCGGCATGCCGCCCCGGCCCTGGACGCCCTCGGCGAAGGCGACCGCGGTCAGGTCGCCCTGCAGGTTGTAGGTCCAGGCGTGGTAGACGCAGGTGAACTCGCGGGCCGAGCCGTGGTCGGCCATCGCGATCAGTGCCCCGCGGTGGGCACAGCGGTTCTCGAATGCGTAGATCTCGCCGTCGACGTCGCGGGTGACGAGGACCGGCTGCTCGCCGATGAAGGTCGCGCAGAAGTCACCGGGCTCGGCGAGCTCCGCCTCCAGGCAGAGGTAGCTCCAGGTCGGCCCGTGGAAGATCCGGTCCTGCTCGGCACGGTAGACCTCCTCGTCCTGGAACACCCAGTACGGGACGCGGCTCAGCGACTGCGGCCAACTCCTGTCGGGCGCGCGCCCCACGACCGTGCCGCTGAGGCGATCCATCGTCGGTTCCTCCCGTCCGGCGCCGCTCGACGGGCGCGGCGCCCCCTGCTAATGTGTTCGATAATCGAACGACGATCCGAATATCGAACACATTGAAGACGTGGGTGGACCCTGTCGTCAACCCGGGTCTCGGAGGAGGACCATGCCCGCAGCCGAGGGAATGGCCGGGCTGGCCAAGGGACTGGCGATCCTCGAACACTTCGGCCAGGCCAGACCGTCGCTCACGATCAGCGAGGCCGCCGAGTTGACCGGGCTGAGCCGCGCGGTGGCGCGCCGTTGCCTGCTCACCCTCGTCGAGGTCGGGTACCTCACCCACGACGGCAGGTACTTCGCGCCGACGCCGCGGCTGTTGCGGCTGGGTGACGCCTATGTCGAGTCGACCGCCCTGCCCCAGCTGGCGGAGCCGCACCTGGCGGCCGTGCGTGAGAACGTGCAGGAGTCCGCGTCGCTCGCCGTCCTGCAGAACGACGACGCGCTGTTCATCGCCCGCAGCGAGGCGAGGCGGATCGTGAACACCGGCGTCCGGGTCGGGGCGGCCGTGCCCGCCTACGCGTCGGCGACCGGGCACGTGCTGCTGGCGGGCCTGACGGAGGCGGACCTCGAGGTCTACCTCGCTCGCTGCACGCCCCAGCCGCGGACGCCGAAGACCCCGCGGACCGCGGCCGAGATCCGGGACCGCGTGCACCGGGCCCGCGAGGAACGCGCAGCGTTCACCGACGAGGAGCTGGAGTACGGGCTGCGCTCGCTCGCGGTGCCGGTGCTCGACTCCCGCAACCACGTGGTCGCCGCGATGTCGGTGAGCGCGACGGCCGCGCGGATTTCGATGAGCCGGATGCGCAAGGACTTCCTGCCGATCCTGCACGAGCAGGCCGACCTGCTGGGGCGCAAACTCTGAGCAGCCTTCTCAGGTCGGCGTCGAGGCCCGAGCGCAACCTGAGCGTCGCGCTCGCGCGTCCGCACAGCACTGGGGTTGCAGCCGCTTACCGGATGCCGACGATCACCCGGTCGTCACCGACCTGCCACACGGTCCCGGCCTCGGCGAACCCGGCCTCGAGCAGGAACGTGAGGTAGTCGTGGACCGTCGGTCTGTCGTCGACGACGTGGGCGAAACCGCCGGCGCGCGCCTTGACGAGGTCGGCGAGCTCGGGTGCCTCGTCGACGGCGCGCCACCACGTCTGCCAGTCCTCGGGGCGGTCGGTGCCGGTCCGGACGGCCCGTCGGGCGGTGAGCGAGCGGGCGAGTGCGTCGAGCCGAGGGGCGACGGGGCCCTCGTAGAGGTGGTCGCCGTCGACGAACACCCCGCCGGGTGCCAGCTCCGCGCCGCAGCGGGAGATCAACGCACGTAACGGCCCCCGGTTCATCCAGTGCAGCGCCGTGGTGCTGACGAACGCGTCGGGCGCCCGGTCGAGGCCCAGCGCCGCGAACCAGGTGTCCTCGCGCAGGTCGCCGGCGACGGTCCGCAGCCGGTCGGAGCCGTGCGCGAGATCGGCGAGGCCGCGCAGCAGCGGGTCGGCGTCGATACCCACGACCCGGGCCCCGGGGAGCCGCTCGAGCAGCCGGACGGCGAGCGAGCCGGGTCCGGTCCCGAGGTCGACGATCAGCGGGTCGGGGCGCCGGACGACCTCCTCCACGACGTCCGCGATCACCGCGAACCGCTCCTCGCGGTCGGGCATGTAGTGCTCCTGCTGGCGGTCCCACCGGTCGAGCCAGTACCGGGCCCGGTCGCGGGTCGGCATCCGTCGCACCTCCGTGTCTCCGGTTCGCCCGGACTATATCTGTTTGTCTGCTCAGATGAGTATTCTGACCGCTGCGCTTCTGCTGCGACGCTCGGAGGTCCCCTGTGCCCGTCTCCCGCCGTTCCTTCCTCGCCGGGGTCGCCGGCGCGGGTGCTCTCGCAACGCTCGCGGCCTGTGCGAACGGCGGCGCGGGCGGTGCGCCGCAGACGGGTGGACGGCTGCGCGCGGCGTTCGTCGCCGGCGGGGCGCAGGAGACGCTCGATCCGCACAGGTTGCCCCAGTTCATGGACCAGGCCCGCGCCAAGGCCTGCTTCGACACCCTCGGCCGCTGGGAACAGGACATGTCCTGCACGCCGCGGCTCGCCGAGTCCTGGGAGCCCGACGCCACCGGTACCCGTTGGCGGATCCGGTTGCGGCAGGCGTCGTTCCACGACGGCCGTCCCGTCCGGGCCACGGACGTCCTCTACACCTACCGGCGGATCGCCGACCCGGCCACGACGGCGAGTGCCGCGGCACTGTTCACGGGCATCGACTTCGCCGCGAGCCGCGCGGTGAACGACCGCGAGCTGGAGATCGTGCTCGGCGCGCCCAACCACCTGTTCCCCGTCGCGCTCGGCTCCTACGGCAGCGAGATCATCCCGGAGGGCACGACGAGCTTCGCCGCACCCGTCGGCTCCGGGCCGTTCCGGTTCGTGTCGTTCACCCCCGGCGGACCGGCGCTCTACCGACGCAACGACGCCTACTGGGACGGCGCCCCCGCGCTCGACGAGCTCGAGTTCCTCCCCGTCGCCGACGAGAGCGCCCGCGTCGGTGCCCTGCTCTCCGGTCAGATCGAGTACGCCCACGACATCCGCGCGACCAGCGCGCAACAGCTCGCGTCGGACTCGCGGACGCAGGTCCTCACCGCCCCGGGCGCGGCGTTCCAGTTCCTCTACGTCAAGCACGACCGCCCACCGTTCGACGACCCCCGGCTGCGCCAGGCGCTCGTGCTCGGCCTCGACCGCGAGGCGCTCGCCCGCGTCGCCCTCCTCGGCCGCGGTCAGCCGGGCAACGACATGTTCGGGAAGGGCCTGCAGTACTACCCGGACGCGGTCCCACAGCGAACCCGAGACGTCGACCGAGCGAAGGCACTCGTCGCCGAGTCCGGCGTGACGACGGTCGAGCTCTCCACCGGCGTCACCGACCCGTCCTGGCCGGCCGCGACCCAGCTGATCGTCGCCCAGCTCGCCGAGATCGGGCTGACCGCCCAGGTCAGGAACGTCCCGCCGGAGACCTACTTCGCCGACGTGCGCAAGAACGCGACCATGCACTTCAGTCGCACCGGGACGCTGCCCGTCCAGAACTGGATCGCGACGACGCAGCTGTCGTCGGCGCTCACGAACAGCTTCAGCAAGTACGTCGACCCCGAGATCGACAGGCTGCACGCGCAGGCCCTCGCCGACCCGGACGAGGGTGCCCGCGCGGCCGCGATCGGCAGCGCGCTCACCCGCATCCACGACAACATCGCCTCGCCGATCTGGGGCATCAGTGACTGGATCGTCGGCGTGCACGGAGACGTCAAGGGTCTGCAGG
This sequence comes from Pseudonocardia benzenivorans CB1190, assembly GCF_000196675.2. Classification (GTDB taxonomy): domain Bacteria; phylum Actinomycetota; class Actinomycetes; order Mycobacteriales; family Pseudonocardiaceae; genus Pseudonocardia; species Pseudonocardia benzenivorans. The sequence goes on from NC_015312.1 coordinate 94,407, forward strand.
GCTTTCGCCCCAACACGTTCGACTGGGCGAACTTCGCCAAGGCGTCGCTGGGGTGACCGCGCGGGCCGGGATGCGGGTCGGCCTGGCGCTGCTGCAGCTCGTCGCGGTGTCGGTCGGTGTCTTCGTGCTGACGACGTTCCTGCCCGGCGACACGGCCGAGGTGGTACTGGGCCCGCTCGCGACGCCCGAGCAGATCGAGATGCTGCGCGGTCAGCTGGGCCTCGACCGGCCGGTGTGGGCGCAGTTCGCCGACTGGGTGGGCGGTCTCGTGCACGGCGACCTCGGCAGGTCGATCGCCACGGGGCGCCCGGTGGTCGACGACATCGGGTCGCGGCTGGGCCTCACCGTCGTGCTGGCGCTGCTCGCCGTGGTGGTCCTGGTCCCGCTCGTCGTGGTGCTCGGCCTCTACGGTGGCCGGCATCCCGGGTCGCCGGCGGACCGGCTGATCACCGCGGCGACGACCGTCGCGCACGCCGTTCCCGACTTCGCGTTGGGGCTGCTGCTCGTCGCGCTGTTCGCGCTCCAGCTCGGCTGGCTGCCGGCGACGGCCGCGGGCAGCGTCGGGCTCTCCGGGCTGACGGCGCCGATGCTGGTGCTGCCCGTCGCGATCCTGGTGTCCAACCAGCTGGGCCGGCTCGCCCGGCAGGTCCGCATCGGCGTCGTGGAGGCGGACGCGGCCGAGCACGTCGCGCACCTGCGCCGGCTCGGGCTGGCCGAGCGCACGGTCCTGCTGCGCCACGTGCTGCCCGCCGGGGTGGTGCCGTCGCTGCAGCAGTTCGCCCGCACCGTCGACGGGCTGCTCGGCGGGGTGCTCGTCGTCGAGGCGTTGTTCGCGCTGCCCGGTCTCGGGTCCGGCTTCGTGGCGGCCGTACAGACCCGCGACCTGCCGGTCGTCCAGGCGTACGCGCTGCTCTTCGCGGCGACGACGGTCGTGGTCAACCTGGTCGCGGACCTGGCGTCGGCCCGGCTCGTGCCGCAGGCGGTACGGCTGTGACGACACTCGGCCCGTTGACCGAGCTCGCCGTCGCGCCGGCGATGCCGCGGCGCGCCCGGCTCCGCGGCCGGACGACCCGGCGGGTACTCCGGGTGCTCGGCTGGGTGCTGCTCGCGGTGCCGCTGCTGGTCGCGGTCGTCGGCCCGGTACTCGCGCCGTCGACGGCACCGGGCGGCGTCCCGCTGCAGCAGCCCGGGCCCGGGCATCTGCTCGGGACCGACGTCCTCGGCCGGGACCTGCTCGGCCTCGTCCTCGTCGGTGGGACGACGGTGGTGTCGCTGACGTTGGCGTCGCTGGTGCTCGCCTATGCCGTCGCGGTGCCGATCGGGCTGCTCGTCGCCGCGCGCGGGCGGATCCTGGAGGGGCTGACGATCGGGCTGCTCGACGTCCTGCTGGCGCTGCCGTCGTTGCTGGTGCTGATGGTGCTCGCCGCGACCGGGCGGAACGGGATCGGCTGGCTCGTCCTCGCGGTGGCGCTGGTACAGGTGCCCTACGTCGTGCGGCTGGTGCGCGGTGCGGCGGCGGCACCGTCGTGCCTCGCGACGCTCGAGGCGATGACGATGGGCGGCGAGCCCTGGTGGCGTGTGCGGATCGTCGAGACGGGGCGCCGGGTGCTGCCGCCCGTGCTCGTCGACGCGACGACGCGGGTGTCCGGTGTGGTCGGGCTGCTGTCGGCTGCGAACTTCCTGGGCGTCGGGCTCGATCCGGCGGTGGTCGACTGGGCGGTGGTCGTCGACCAGAACATGACGGCGTTGTTCCTGCGGCCGTCGGCCGTGCTGCTGCCCGCGGGGTTGCTCGTCGCACTGTGCGCGGGGACGAACCTGCTGGTCGACGACCTGCTGGAGCGTCGAGCGTGACGGTGCTGGAGGTCGACGGGCTGTGCGCCGACGCGGGGGAGCACCGGCTGCTCCACGACGTCGACCTGGTGCTGGACCGCGGCGAGGTGCTCGCTGTGCTGGGCGACTCGGGGGCGGGCAAGAGCACGCTCGGCCTGGCCCTGCTCGGGGAGTCGGCACCCGGCGTGGCACTCTCCGGCACCGTCCGTCCTGTGAGCGGCGATGGCCGCCATGGCGACGATCGCCGCTCACGACCGACCGGGCGCGTCGCGCTGCTGCCACAGCACCCCGGTGCCGTGCTCGACCCGGTACGGCGCGTCGGTGGGGTGCTGCGCGAGCTGGCGGCGCTCGGGCACGACGACCGGGCCGCCCGTGCCGAGGCGGTCGGCGCCGCCTGCGAGGCAGCCCGTTTCGACCCGGCCCTGCTGCGTCGCTTCCCGCACCAGCTCTCCGGGGGACAGCAGCAGCGTGCGGCGCTGGCGCAGACGCTGGTCACCGGACCCGCGGTGCTCGTCCTCGACGAGCCGACGACGAGCCTGGACCCCGCGACGTCCGCCGAGCTCGTCGACCGGCTCGCCGCGCTGCGCGACGCCGGGACGGCGCTGGTCCTGCTCACCCACGACGAGGAGGTCGCCCGCGCGCTCGGCGGCCGGGCGCTGCGGCTCGACCGCGGCCGGGTCGTCGCCCGCGGGACGGTGGCGGAGCTGCTCGGATGCGCGGCACCGCGGCACGTCCCGGCGAGCCCGGTACCCGGACGGGCCCGGCTCGAGGTCCGCGGGCTCACCGTGGCCGATCGGGCCGGTCGGCTGATCCTGCGCGGCATCGACCTCGACGCGACGGCCGGCGAGATGGTCGCCGTCGTCGGGCCGTCGGGGGCGGGCAAGACGACGCTGGGCCGCGGGATCGCCGGCCTCGTCGACGTCCGCGGCACGGTCCGGGTCGACGGCGCCACGCTGCCCGCCCGGATCGGCCGCCGCAGCCGGCCCCAGCGTCGCGCGGTGCAGTACGTCCACCAGGACCCGCGCGCGACGTTCCTCGCCCGCAGCCCGGTGCTCGACCAGGTCGCCCGCCCGGCGACGCTGCTGCGCGACCTCCCGGCCGCCGCGGCCCGGGAGGAGGCGGGGAAGCTGTTGGCCCGACTCGGTGTCGCGCCCGACGTGGCGGCCCGCCGTCCGGCGACGCTGTCCGGCGGCCAGCTCCAGCGGGCCGCCGTCGCTCGCGCGCTCGTCGCGCGTCCGGCCGTCCTGGTGTGCGACGAGGTCACCGCCGCTCTCGACGCCGCACATCGTGACCACCTGCTCGCCGCGATCGCCGCGCTGCGCCACGATCACGGCACGACGGTGCTGCTGATCAGCCACGACCTGCCGTTGATCGAGCGCGTCGCCGACCGGACCGTCCTCGTCGCCGACGGGTGCCTCCGCGCCGAGGACCCGGTGCGGCGGGCGTCGAGCTGATCGCGTCCCCGCCGCGGCGACCGGGCCGGACGTCCGGTGGGCCGCGGTCAGACCCGGTGGACGAGCTGCCCGACGACCATCGCCACACCGAGCCCGACCATCACGACCCCCGAGATCCGGCCGACGACCGTCGCGGCAGCCGGTCGGGCCCGCAGCACCACGCGGGCACCGGTCGCGACGCCGAGGTAGACCAGTGCGCAGTTGGCGACGTGCACGAGACCGAGGAACAGGATCTGGGCGGTCACCGGCCAGGGCCCGCCGGGGTCGGTGAACTGCGGCAGCAGCGCCAGGATCAGCAGGAACACCTTCGGGTTCAGCCCGGAGGTGCCCAGCCCGGTCCCGGCCTGCCGCAACCACGAACCCGGCACCGGACCGCCGTCCGGCGTCGCGAGCTGCGGGGCGGCGGGCCGGAGCAGCGCCGTCCCACCGAGCCAGACGAGATACGCGGCCCCCGCGACGGTGAGACCCACCATGACCGCCGGGATCCGGGCAAGGAGCGCCGCAGTCCCTGCGGCCACCGCGACGGTCGCGAGCAGGTGTCCGGCGACCAGGCCGCCGACCGCCGGAACGACGCTGCGGTGGCGCACGCCCGCGGCGAGCAGGTAGGCCCAGTCGGCGCCGGGCGTCAGGACGAACACCAACGAGACCACCCAGAACGCGACAACGGTGCCGGCCGCCATTCTCTCCTCCTGCCACATCGACTCCTACGGACAAGGTAGGAACCGTGCGGCCGAAGATGTTCCCAAGTTTTCCCTGGACACGGCGTTGATGGGGAAGAATCTGGCGCGTGGACGCCGTCGACCGACAAATTCTTGCCGAGCTACAGCACGACGGCCGGTTGTCCGTCACCGAGCTCGCCGAGCGGGTCCGGCTGAGCGTGTCGCCGTGTCATCGCCGGCTGCGCGCGCTGGAGGCGTCGGGAGCGATCAGCGGCTACCGGGCGCAGCTCCACGCGCCGACACTCGGCCTCGGCTTCGACGCGCTGCTGTTCGTGACGATGCGGGGCTCCGACCGCGACACGGTGCACGCCTTCGAGGCCGCCGTCGTTGAGATCCCCAACGTGGTCGAGGCCCAGCGGCTCTTCGGCGACCCCGACTACATGCTCCGCGTCCTGACGCGCGACCTCGCCGCGTTCCAGGAGCTCTACGACGACCGGCTGGCGGCCCTGCCGGGCGTGCAGCGGGTGAGCTCGACGCTCGTCATGAAGACCGTCGCGGAGAACCGGCCACTGCCCATCTGACTCCCGAGGCCCCGGGACGACGACGCACCCGCGAGACGAACCCGGGCGGCTACTCGGGGTCCGGTGGAGCCGTCGGCGTCGCGATCACGATGCGCTCCCGGAGCGACGCGGCGAGGTCGGCGGAGTGCTGGGCCGCGGTGACGTAGTCCGGGGGGACGGTGTCCAGCATGTTCTCGGCGAGGTGCCGGGCCAGCGCCGCGTGTTCCTCCAGCGCAGCGACCGCGCTCCACAGCTTCGCCTCGGCCGCTTCGCGCTGTGCCGCCTCCAGGCTCTGGGGGCCGTACTGGTGGCCGACGTGGCAGCGGTAGTAGCTGATGTGCGGCAGGTCGATACGGGCCAGCGCCCCGCTGCACTCGGGGCAGACGATGCGTGACGGGACGGTTCCGTCGTCGCGTACGAGGTCGAGGTCGCCGGCAGCCGGCGCGGTGGCCCCGGTCGCCGGGGCGATGTCGCGAGGTTCGCTCATCGGTACGTCTTCCGTGTGCGCCATGCAGGTGGCGAGATCGGCGAGAACGGGTCCGAGCGTCGAGGCCCGGGCTGCGACGGCGTCGGGCACGGCCCGCTGCGCCGCGCGGGGCATCGACGAGAACCGCGCGTCGGCGGGGTCCTGGACCGTGACACGTCCGCCGGCCCGGGCGATCAGGGCGGCGCCCACCGCCCCGTCGTCCAGGACGCCGGACAGCACGGCCGCGGTGACGTGGGGACCGTGCGTCCTGGCCGCGGACGCGAACAGGACGTCGATCGCGGGGCGGTGCTGGTTGACCCGCGGTGCCGCGCTGAGGTTCACCGTGCCGGTCCGGCTGGTCATCAGGTGTCGTCCGGGTCCGGCGACCAGGATGTGTCCGGGGCGCAGCGGGGCCCCGTCGTCGGCCAGGGTCGCCGGCAGTGGTCCGGCGCGCGCGAGGATGCGCGCCAGCGCGGTGTCGGGCCGTTGCGAGGTGTGCACGATCACGAGCACGGCCGCGGGGAGGTCTGCCGGGAGCCCCGCCGCGAGTTCGAGCAGGGCCTCGATCCCACCGGCAGAACCTCCGACGACGACCAGTGGCAGTGTCCGCACGGCGACCTCCTTCCCACGGGACGACGATCCAACCCTCACGACGTGCAACGGGCGCCGAGTGCGCGCTGTCGCTTGTCCGGGAGCCCTCTGTCTTGTTCGATCGGAGCCCGAGGTCCGCGACCGGGCCTCTGACGGATGGTTCGGCGGTCACCGCCCCGACGGACGACGCTGACGGACGACGCCGGCACACGAACGCCGACGGACGACACGGAGGGCAGAGCGACATGACGACGGGCGACCCGTACGACGTGCATGCCCTGGCGGAGACCCTGGCGCTGGTGGAGAACACCCTGGCGCTGCTGGACGAGCAGATCGACCGGCGGACGGGTGATGGTTCGGTCGTCGGGCCCACGCCGGCGGCGACCGAGAACCGGAACGTCCGCCTCGCCGCCGCCCGCATCGCCCGCGCGAACGCCGCCGAGCTGCGGAGGCGAGCGTCGAGTCTCGCCGAGGCGACCGCCGTGCTCCGTGAGCGGAACTCCTCGAGCCGGGGGTGGCGGCGCGGCTCATCGCGGCGAGCCGCGGCAAGACCGACGGCCGCGCGGGCGGTGCCCGGCCGCTCGATCTCGACCGGCTGGCCGGCAGGCTGGTCGGTGCGACCGACATCGCGGAGGTGCTCGAGCCCACCCTGCGCGTCCTCCGATCCCTGGTCCCCGACGGCGGCGCGGCCGGCGCCCTGGTGCGGACCGGCAAGGTGATCGACGTGGGGGCGACCCTCGGCCCACGAGCGGAGGCGAGCCTGCGCACCGAGGTGGACACCGGACGGGGACCGGGAACCGAGGCGATGCGGTCCGGGACGGTCGTCGCCCTGCCGGACCTGCTCGACGGACGAGCGGGCGTGCGGTGGCCCTACTACCGCGACCAGGTCGTCGGCGCAGGTGTCCGGGCGGTGCTCGCGCTGCCGCTGCGTGGGAACCAGCAACGCCCGGCCGGCGCCCTGGTGCTTGTGTCGGGCACCCCCGGCGCGTTCGGTCCGGATGTGGTGGAGGCGGGACGATCCTGTGCGGCGCTGGCGGCCCTCGCGCTGCTGAAGGTGCAGGGTGCGGCCTCGGCGACCCGCGCGATCGCCACCCGCGACATGATCGGACAGGCGAAGGGTCTGCTGATGCAGCAACACGGTATCGACGCCGACGAGGCGTTCGACCGGCTCATCCGGGCCTCTCAGGAACGCAACGTCAAGCTCGTCGCCGTCGCGGACGAGGTGGTGCGCGCGCACCTGGCGCGGGAGTTCGGCCGTCGGCCGGCATGAACCTGTCAGGGCGGGCCTGATCGCCGGGCCTGCAACGCGCCCGCTTCGGCGCGCGAAGGCGGACCTGTTCGAATCCGGCCGGCGGCCGGGCGGGGTACCGTGAGTGAGGCTCTCGCACGCCGTCACGGCACCTGGAGCAGGCGATGACCGGTCCCTCCCGAAGCAGCGATCCCCGTACGGCTGCCGACGATCGCGACGTCGCCGCGGCCGCCCGTGACGACTGCGCCGACCAGCGCGACGCACGGTCCCGGGATCGGGACAGTGCCGCCGGCCTCCGCGACGACGCCGCCCGCACCCGCGACGACGCGGCGGGCCCCGAGCGCGCACGGGTGCTCTCCCGGCTCCGGACGCTGCGCGAACACCTCGCCGGTGGCGCCTTCGGTCAGGCGCCGCCGGGGGCGGTGGTCGTGACGGCCGACGAGGCGGCCGCGGCGAGGAGCGTGCTCGACGACGCGATCGCGCTGTTGGAGAGGACCGGGACGGTACGCGCCCAGTCGGCCGGGGACCGCCGCGACGCCGCGCGCGATCGTCTCGCCGCCGCCCAGGACCGGGGGGCCTCCGGTCGCGACCGCGACGACTCGGCCGCGGACCGCGACCAGGCGTGCATCGACCGCGAGCAGGCCGATCATCGGATCGACTTCGGTGCCGTCGCACGGCAGGCCGAAGCCGGTCGGGACGCCACCCGCACCTGGGTCGACCAGGCAACGCTCAGCAGCCAGGACCGCATCGCGGAGAGTAGGCGGATCCTCGACCAGACCGACCGGCGAAGTCGTCGTCGAGGTCAGGGCGACGCCGACGCCGTCTGATCCGTCCCGCAGCGGGGGCGACGCGGGCGACCGGAGGGAGCGCCCGCGCGGGGGACGGGTGTGTCCTGCGCCGTAGGAGCCCCTCCACCATCCGAGGGCGCTGACACGAGGCATCGGGAGCCGTTCCGAGATCCGCTCGATCGGGTGGACATCACTCCTCTGGAGCAGCACAAATGGCGCGGTCCGGACGTTTGCCGTTTCCTGCGTCGAGCACGATGCCGACAATCTGCCTCCTCCGACGATGCAGGAGAGACGACGCGATGAGTACGACGGGTGACCGACAGACCGAAACGGTCTATCAGGAGGTTCAGCGCAGCGCGGCGTTCGCCGATCTGCGATCGCGACTGCGCCGGTTCGTCTTCCCGATGAGCGCCGCGTTCCTGCTGTGGTACCTGGCCTATGTGCTGCTGGCGTCCTACGCGCCCGGCTTCATGGCCACCCGGCTGGGCGGCTCGAACATCACCGTAGGGCTCGTCATCGGCCTGTTGCAGTTCGTGACGACCTTCATCATCACGATGGTCTACGTGCGGTACGCCGACCGGCGGCTCGACCCGCCGGCGACCGCGCTCCGTGAGGAGATCGAGGCCCGGCGAGCGGAGCAGGCCCGATGACCTCCACGCTGGCCCAGTCGGGTGGCGCCACCGTCGGCAGCCCGTGGCTCAACATCGCCATCTTCGGATTGTTCGTCGTCGTCACCCTCGTCGTCGTGTTCCGCGTGGGCCGGTCGAACTCGACGGCGTCGGACTACTACGCCGCCGGTCGCTCGTTGACCGCCGCGCAGAACGGGACCGCGATCTCGGGCGACTACCTCTCGGCGGCGTCGTTCCTCGGCATCGCGGGCGCCATCGCCGTCTACGGCTACGACGGTTTCCTGTACTCGATCGGCTTCCTCGTCGCGTGGCTCGTGGCGCTGCTGCTGGTCGCGGAACTGCTGCGCAACACCGGCCGCTACACGATGGGCGACGTCCTGGCGTTCCGGATGCGGCAACGCCCGGTCCGGGCGGCCGCGGCGACGTCGACGCTCGTCGTGTCGTTCTTCTACCTGCTGGCCCAGATGGCCGGCGCGGGCGGGCTCGTCGCGCTGCTCATCGGGGTGACGGGAAAGGCGCAGCAGGCACTCGTCATCGCGGTCGTCGGCGTGCTGATGATCGTGTACGTGCTGGTCGGCGGCATGAAGGGCACCACCTACGTCCAGATCATCAAGGCGGTGCTGCTCATCGCGGGCGCCGCGGTGATGACGATCTGGGTGCTGGGGCTGACGGGATTCAACCTGTCGACGCTGCTCGGCGACGCCGTCGCGAACAGCCCCAAGAACGGCGAGGCCATCCTCGGCCCAGGCCTGCAGTACAAGAACAAGGTCGACCTGATCTCGCTGGGGCTCGCGCTGGTCCTCGGCACCGCGGGTCTGCCGCACATCCTGATGCGCTTCTACACGGTGCCCTCGGCCCGGGAGGCGCGGAAGTCGGTCGTCTGGTCGATCTGGCTGATCGGCATCTTCTACCTGTTCACGCTCGTGCTCGGCTACGGCGCGGCGTGGCTGGTCGGACCCGCGGTGATCAGCGACCCCAACACGCCGGGCGGGACGAACTCCGCCGCCCCGCTGCTGGCCTACGAACTGGGCGGGCCGTTCCTGCTGGGGTTGATCTCCGCCGTCGCCTTCGCGACGATCCTCGCCGTCGTCGCCGGCCTGACGATCACGGCGTCGGCGTCGTTCGCCCACGACGTGTACGCCAACATCGTCAAGAAGGGACAGGCGACCTCGCGCGACGAGGTCCGCGTCGCCCGGATCACCGCCGTCGTCATCGGGATCGTCGCGATCGGCGGCGGCATCCTGGCGAACGGGCAGAACATCGCCTTCCTCGTGGCGCTCGCGTTCGCCGTCGCGGCCTCGGCGAACCTGCCGACGATCCTGTACTCGCTCTACTGGAAGCGGTTCAACACGACCGGCGCGCTCTTCAGCATCTACGGCGGGCTCGCGATCTGCATCGTGCTGATCGTCTTCTCGCCCGCCGTCTCGGGCAAGCCGCCGAACGCCGCCGGCCGGTCGGCATCGATGCTGCAGGGCGTGGACTTCCACTGGTTCCCGCTGGACAACCCCGGCCTCGTGTCCATCCCGGCGTCGTTCCTGCTCGGCGTCATCGGCACCTACGTCGGCAGCCGGGAGAAGCACAACGCCGAGAAGTACGCCGAGATGGAGGTCCGGTCGCTCACCGGAGCGGGCTCGGAGAAGGCAGTCGAGCACTGATGGCCGCCGGACGGGTTGACCTTCACACGGTGTGAAGGTCTTGGGTGTCATGGCAGGAGGACGCCATGACACCCACTCGCCCGTCCGGTGTGGCCGGACGGCTCGCCGCGCCGCGCTCGTCGGACCGGCTGCAGGCCGCGCTCGCCGCGGGGACGCGGCCGGACCCGCAGTACGTCGACGCGCTCGTCGAGCGTTGCGCCGTCGAGCCCGACTTCTTCGTACGCGACATGCTGACCTGGGCGCTGGTCCGCCATCCCGTCGAGCTGACCGTGCCGCGGCTGGTGCGCGAGCTCGACCGCGACATCGCGCAGGCCCGCAGCCAGGCCCTCCACACCTTGTCGAAGATCGCCGACCGCGCGGCGTGGCCGGCCGTCACGCCCGAGCTGATGCAGGATCCCGACGACGAGGTGGCGCGCAGCGCGTGGCGCGCCGCGGTGGTGCTCGTGCCGGAGGGGGGTGAGGCCGGGTTGGCCAGGGAGCTGTCCTCGCAGCTCGGCCGCGGTGGCCGTGACCTGCGACTGAGCCTGAGCCGGGCACTGGCCGCACTCGGCGACGCGGCGCGTTCCCCCGTGGCCGAGGCGGCGGCGCGCGGCGGTGCCGACGTGCGGGCGCATGCGCTCGTCACGCAACGGCTCCTCGACGACCCGGACGCGAACGTCGACGCCGCACTGCACGAGGCCCGGCGCATCGTCGCGCTGAGCGGCGCGCCCGGCGGGGTCGATGCGGATCGGTGAGCTGTCGCGGCTGGCGGGGATCAGCACCCGGATGCTGCGGCACTACGACGCCATCGGCCTGGTGTCGCCGACCAGCCGCTCGGCCAACGGCTACCGCGACTACACCCCCGACGACATCAGGCGCCTGTTCCGGGTCGAGAGCCTGCGGACGCTGGGGTTGTCGCTGCAGTCGATCCGGCACACGCTCGCCGACGCGGACGTCGCGCCGAGCGAGCTGGTCGAGGAGCTCATCACCAGCACGGGGGAGCGCATCGCTCGCGAGCAGGCCCTGCTGCGGCGGTTGGAGGGCGTGCGCGCCAGCGGGGCGACGTCGTGGCGCGACGTCCTCGACCTGGTCGCGCTCATGCAGGGGCTCGACTCGTCGGACCCGTCCCGGCGGCAGCGCGCCGCGCTGTCCGACGGCACCCCGGTGCCCGCCGCGCCGATCGTCGACGCGCTGCTCGAGGAGGACGACCCGAACGTCGCCGGCGCCCTGCAGTGGGCGTTGACCCGGTCGTCCGACGACGCCCTGCCACACCTCGTCGAGGCCCTGCACTCGTCGGACGAGCAGGCACGGCGCCAGGCGGTGGCGGCGCTCGTCAAGCTGGAGCCGGCGGACTCCGAGTCGGCCCTGCGGGACGCGCTGGGGCACACCGACCGGGTCGTCCGCGAGCGCGCCTCGCTGGCGCTGGGGAGCAGGGGAGCCGTCGAGGTGGTCCCCGAGCTGCTCGAGATGGTCGTGCGGGGTTCCGACGACGTCGTCGCCGCCGAGATCCTCGGCCGGCTCGCGCGCCTGCACGGGCTGGGCGACCAGCTCGCCGGCGTCGTCGTCGCGCGCCTGGCGAGCGAGGACGCTTTGCCGGGCGCGCGGGCGCGGCTCACCCAGGCACTCGCCGAGATCCCGGGGCCCGAGGCACACCACGCCCTCGCCGACCTGACCCAGGACCGGGACCGAGCGGTGGCGGTCACCGCGACCTATCTGCTCGCGATCCACTCCGCGACCCGCCACTGACGGGCCTCCCGGCCCGCAACGTAGGGTCACCGAGGTGCTCCCCGTTCCCCGTTCCGCCCGTGCGGGACCGCGGAGGGACGCACAGCCCGATCACAGGTCCCGCACAGCTCGCCGGGCCAGACTCGGTGGTATGGCGTTCCCGGCGGTACCGGCTCCGCGCCCTGAGTACGTCCGGTCACCGGGCGCTGCGGGCGGGGCCGACGGCGCACGCCCGGCACCGAGGACGCGGTCGCGACGGGGCCGCCGGCTGCTCGCGCTCGCCGCGGTGGTGCTGGTCGTCGTGGAGATCGTCGTGGTCGCGCCGGAGGTGGGCAACGCCGTCGCGGCACTGCAGGCCATCGACGTCGACTGGTTCGGCGTCGCGGTCGTCGCCACGGTGGTGTCGATGAGCATGTTCGGCCTGGGCCGGCGCCGCCTGCTGGCCGCCGCCGGGGTGCGGACCCCGGCGGGTGCGTCGGTGGCCGCGGCGTTCGTCGCCAACGCCCTGCACGTGACGCTCCCGGGTGGTGCCGCGTTCTCGACCGCGTACACCTACCGGTGGATGCGCGACCGGGGCGCCACGGTGGCCGTCGGGACGTGGGTCCTCGTGGCGGGCGGCGTGCTCGCGACGGGGTCGCTCGTCGCGCTGGGGCTCGCCGGCGCCCTGCTGGCCGGACGCAGCGGCGGGCTCGTCGGCAGCGTGTGCGAGCTGGTCGGACTGCTGGCCGTGGCGGTGCTGGTCCGCCATCTCAGCCGGCATCCGGAGCTGGTCCGGGCCGCGTGCGCGCACGTGCTGACCCGGGTGAACCGGCTGCGCCGGCGCGAGCCGGCGGCGGGTGCGGCGGCGCTCGACGACCTCGTCGGCCAGCTCCAGGCGGTCCGGCCACGCCCGGCGGACTGGTTCGCCGCCGGCGGCTGTGCGGTCGCGAACTGGGCGTTCGACCTCGGCTGTCTCGCCGCGTGCGCCGCGGCGCTGCGGGTGCACGGTCTCGGGCTGCCGCTGCTGCTGGTCGCCTACACCGCGGGGATGGCGACGTCGGGACTGTCGCCGCTGCCCGGCGGGATCGGTGTCGTCGACGCGACGCTCGTGCTCGCGCTCACCGCGGGCGGGGTCCCGGTGGCGGCGGCGTTGCCCGTCGTCGTGCTGTACCGGCTGATCAGCGTCGTCGGGGTCGTGGCGGCGGGCTGGGTCTGCTACGTCGTGCAGCAGGTGCGCCCCGGCGCCGCCGCGGTCGGGACCGCCGCGTCCCGATGACTTCCCGGCCGTCGCGCGGTCTGGACCGGTATGGACCTCTTCGCGGGCATCGCGGTACGTGACCTGGCCCGGGCGGTGGACTGGTTCGACCGCTTCTTCGGCGAGTTCTTCGGCGCGGTCGAGACGTTCGCGCCCAACGACGTCGAGCGGGTCTGGACGATCGGCGAGCACCGCCACGTCTACGTCGTCGTGCAGCCGGCCGCCGCCGGGCACTCGCTGCTCACCCTGTTCGTCGACGATCTCGACGCGCTCCTCCGCGACGTCGCGAGCCGTGGCATCACCCCGGACCTGCAGGAGACGTACGGAAACGGCGTCCGCAAGGCGGTCTTCCACGACCCCGACGGCAACGAGATCGGCGTCGGTGGCGGGCCGGGCTGAGCCCCGCAGGAAGGTTGCGGAAGATTTTTCCCGGACGTGTCGATCCGGACCGATGCCCGTTCGACCCGTGGATGAGAGGGTCGCGAGGGGCGACCCGACGACTCAGGGAGACACACCGTGAAGTACATGCTGATCATGCGGGCGACCGACGAGGGCTACGCGAGCATGGGCGCCCTCGACTTCGACGAGGTCATCGCGACGATGGGCCGCTTCAACGACGAGCTGATCCGGGCCGGCGTGCTGCTGGCCGCCGAGGGCCTCGCGGATGCGTCGGAGGGCGTCGTCGTGGACTACTCGGCGGAGGCGCCCGTCGTCACCGACGGACCGTACGGGGAGACCAAGGAGCTGTTCGGCGGCTTCTACATCCTCAACGTCGCCTCGAAGGAGGAGGCGGTCGAGTGGGCCAAGCGCCTGCCGGCCTTCGGCGGGAAGGGCTTCAAGACCGAGATCCGGCGCGTCACGACGATCGACGAGTTCCCGCAGGACAACGAGTGGATCAAGAAGGAGCGGGCGTGGCGCGAGGCCAACGGCCAGCTCTGAGCGATGGCTGACCCGACCGGGCGGCAGGCCGTCGCCGCGGTGTGGCGCATCGAGTCGGCCCGGATCGTCGGCGCGCTCACCCGCTACACCGGCGACTTCGCGCTCGCGGAGGACCTCGCCCAGGAGGCGCTGGCCGAGGCGCTGGTGACGTGGCCCCGCGACGGAGTCCCGCGCAACCCGGCGGGATGGCTGCTGACCACCGGCAGGCGCCGTGCGATCGACGCGTTCCGCCGCCGGTCGGCACGTGACGAGCGGTACGCCGCCCTCGCCCGCGACCTGGGCGAGGGCGGCATCGTCAGCGGGAGCGGGGGACCGGCCGAGGAGGCCGACGACGTGCTGTGGGACCCCGACCGGATCGACGACGACGTGCTCGCGCTGATGTTCGTCTCCTGCCATCCGACGCTGTCGCCGGAGGCACGCGTCGCGCTCACCCTGCGCGTCGTCGGCGGTCTGACCAGTGACGAGATCGCGACGGCCTTCTTCGTACCGACGGCGACCGTCCAGGCACGGATCACCCGCGCCAAGAAGACGCTGGGCGCGGCACGGGTGCCGTTCGCGGTGCCGCCCCCCGAGGACCGTCGGGAGCGGCTCGGATCGGTGCTCAGCGTCGTGTACCTGATCTTCACCGAGGGCTCGTCGGCGAGCTCCGGCGACGACCTGATCCGGTTCGACCTGGCCGGTGAGGCACAGCGGCTCGCCAGGGTGCTGGCGCGGCTGATGCCCGAGGAGCCCGAGGTCCACGGCCTGCTGGCGCTGCTGGAGCTCACGGCCGCGCGCTTCCCCGCACGGATCGGGCCGGACGGCGAGCCGGTGCTGCTGGAGGACCAGGACCGCCGGCGGTGGGACCGGGCCGCGATCCGCCGGGGCCGGGCGGCGCTGGCCCGCGTCGACGCCGCGGGTCGCGGGCTCGGCTACTACGGCCTGCAGGCGGCGATCGCGGAGTGCCACGCCGTCGCCGGCTCGGTCGCCGAGACGAACTGGGAGCGCGTCGTGCTGCTCTACGAGGCGCTGGGCCGGCTCGCGCCGTCGCCGGTCGTCGATCTCAACCGGGCGGTGGCGGTGTCGATGGCGCAGGGGCCGGCGGCGGCGCTGGCGATCGTCGACGAGCTGGCCGCCGGTGGGGCGCTGACCGGCTCGCACCTGCTCCCGACGGTGCGCGGCGAGCTGCTCACCCGCCTGGGCCGGGCCGACGCCGCCCGGGCCGATCTCGAGGCCGCGATCCGGCTGTGCCGCAACGACCGTGAGCGCGCGGTGCTGCAGCGGAAGGTCGCCGCCCTGGGCTGACGTCCCCCGGTCGGCCGATACGGGCGTCGCACCCCGGGTGGCCCGGCCGCCCGACCGCGCGGCGGCGCCCGCGGGGGCAAGGTCGACGGTGAACCCACCACCAGGAGGCGCCACCATGACCGCCGCGACCCTGCGGTCCCTGACCAGCAGCACCCAGGACGGGATCGACGACGACCGTCCACTGTGGCTGGTCGTCCTCGACCTGGTGTCGGTGCTGCTGTTCGCCGTCGAGGGCGGGCTGATGGCGGTGTCGGCGGGGTTCGCCCTGGTCGGCGTCCTCGCCGTCGCGTTCGTGTCGGCGCTCGGGGGCGGGCTGGTCCGCGACCTCGTCGTGCACCGCCACCCGCCGGCGGCGCTCGGCTCCGTCGCCTACCCGGCGACGGCGCTCGTCGGCGGCCTGCTGGCGGCGTTCGGCCACGTCGGGCTCGGGGTGCTGCTGCCCGGGATGCGGGTGCCGTTCGACGCCGTCGGGCTCGGCCTGGTGTGCGGGGTCGGCGCGATCGTCGCGCTCGACAAGCGCATGTCGGCACTGGGTGCGGTGTTGCTGGGAACGGTGAGCGCCGTCGGCGGGGGTGCGATCCGCGACATCATGACCGGCTCGGTCCCCGTGGTGCTGCGCCACGACGTCAGCGCGGTCGCGGCCGCGGCCGGCGCGACCGTCACCATCGTGACGCTGCGGTGCGGGGCGCGGCGGCAGGTGGCCGTCGTCCTGGGGGCCGTCGCGTGCACCGCGCTCTCCCTCGCCGCGGCGTACCTCGGATGGCGGCTCCCCGCGCTGACGACGCCGGCCGGCTGACCCCCCGCCGCGGCACCGACCGTCAGCGCGGGCCGTAGGTCAGGTGCACCACCTGGTTGGTGTAGCTCTCGCAGCCCAACAGCGCGAGCGTGCTCTCGGTGCCCTCGGGGAAGAGCTTGGGGCCCGTCCCGAGCGCGACCGGGTAGACGAACAGGTGCAGCTCGTCGACGAGGCCGTCGGCGAGCATCGCCCGCACCAGCGTGCCGCTGCCCGACACGTAGATGGCGCCGTCGGTCTCGTCCTTGAACCGCCGGATCACGTCGGCGTCGTAGCCGCCCAGCAGGTGCGAGTTGTTCCAGCCGTCGGCACTGGTCAGCGAGGCCGACACGACGTGCTTGGCCGTGTTGTTGAAGAACGGGACCCCCGGGTCGTCCTCCTCGGTGCGGGCCGACCAGGCCGGCCCCATCTCGACGAACGTCCGACGGCCCAGCAGGATCGCCGTCGCCTTGCCGGTGATGTCGCCGATCGTCGTGGCCATCTCGTCGGTGAACGGGTAGTCGAACGTCCACATCGGCGCCCCGATGCAGCCGTCGAGGGTGATGAACTCGTGAACGGTGATGGCGCCCATGGTGTGTGCTCCTTCGTCGGGGGCGCGTCGGCGACGCGCGTTCGGCAGAGGGGACCGTCGCCGTCGGCGGAACTCATCGGCCCGGTGTGGGGCGATTCGTCGGGCGCCCGAGGTCGGACCTTGTCATCGGTCGCCGCCGGTCCCGTCGGCGGTGCCGCCGAGGTCGGAGACGTCGATGCGGGTGTAGGTGTCGCGCAGCGCGGTGAGGTGGTTACGCATGGCGCGGCTCGCGGCGGCGGCGTTGCGGTCGCGGACGTGCCCGAGGATCTCGGCGTGCTCGACGGCGACCCGGCGCCAGAACTCCGCGCCCGCCCGGTCGCGCAGGAACCGGTCGCGCATGACGGTGAAGATCGGCCGGGCGACGACCTCCAGCAGCGGGTTCTCCGTGGCGCGCAGCAGCAGCACGTGGAAGCGGCTGTTGGCCGACCAGTCGACCTCCTTCCCGCCGGCGGCGTCGCCCGCCACGACCACGGTCGCGGCCAGCCGGTCGAGGTCGGCCTCGCTGCGGTGCCGGGCGGCCAGGCCTGCTCCCGGCACCTCGATCATCGTCCGCACCTGCAGGAGCTGGCCCACCGACAGCCGGTTGCGCGACAGCATGCCGATCGACGTCTGGAGGTAGTCCGCGACGTCGTCGGTCGACGGCTCGGCGACGAACGTGCCCCCGCCCACGCCACGCGACGACGTCAGCAGCTTCTGCGTCGAGAGCACCCGCAGGGCCTCGCGCAGGGTGCTGCGGCTGACCGCCATCCGCTCGGTCAGCTCGCCCTCGGGTGGCAGCCGGTCGCCGGGACGCAGCTCGCCCGTGACGATCATGCTGCGGAGCTCGTCGGCGACGCGCTCGTACTCGAGCCGTCTGCTTCCGGGCGCGGACATGGCCCGAGACGGTAGCCGACTCCCTTCGGGCAACCGGCGTGCGACGGTTGACGGGGAAAAGTCTGATGTTTAGCGTGCGAGCGGCAACGATCCGGGGCCGGTCGACGACGGTGTGGAGCGAGGGGCGGAGCACGGTGACAGTCCAGCCTGGGTGGCAGGGCCGGTTCTACGAGGACTTCGAGATCGGCGACGTCTACCGGCACCCCTTGGGGCGCACCGTCGACGACACCGACAACACCTGGTTCACGCTGCTGACGATGAACACGAACCAGGCCCACTTCAACGAGCAGGTCGGGGCAGGGTCCGAGTTCGGGCGCCGGCTCGTCGTGTCGACGTTGACCCTCGCCATCGCCATCGGCCAGAGCGTCATCGACGTGACCCAGAACGCCTTCGCGAACCTCGGCCTCGACGCCGTGAAGTTCTCCCACCCGGTCTTCGCGGGCGACACCCTGTGGTCGGAGTCGCAGGTCATCGCCAAGCGCGAGTCGGCGTCGCGGCCCGAGGCGGGCATCGTCGGGGTCTACACCCGCACCCTCAACCAGGACGGCGACATCGTCTGCTCGTTCGAACGCACCTTCTACGTGCACAAGAAGGGCGCCGCCCGCGGTGAGTCCCGCTTCCCGGAGGCCAAGGAGCCGATGCCCGAGATCGCGCCGAGAACCCGCGCCGGTTCCTGATCCGCGCCGGTCTCGGGACCGTCGCCGGCCGCCCTGCAGCCGGGCGTGCGGTGAGCGACAGTCAGACCCGAGCACGACGGGCGGCGCGGCACCGGCCGTGTCGTCCGGCCCACCGTCGGAGGACCGGAAAGGACGTGCCCATGACCACGGGACGCCTGGCCTACATGCCCGAGCCCGGGAGCGTGGAGCTCCGCGAGTACGAGCTGCCGACCCCGGAGCCGGGCAGCCTGCTCATCGAGACCGTCGCCGCCGGCATCTGCGGGTCGGACCTGCACATGTTCGCCGACAAGCACCCGCTCAAGTCGATCGTCCTCGGGCACGAGGTGATCGGGCGGGTGGTCGACCCGGCCACCCGGCCGACCGACTCCGCGGGCCGTGAGCTGCACCCCGGTGACCTGGTCTCGGTGGTCTACTTCGCGTTCTGCCAGCACTGCCGCCAGTGCGCCCGCGGCCTGACGCACCTGTGCGAGAACGCCTACAACCACTGGATCGCCTCGCCGGACGAGTTCCCACACTTCACCGGCACCTTCGGCACCCACTACTACGTGGGCCGGTTCCAGCACCTGTTCAAGGTCCCCGACAACGTCGACCCGCTCGCGGCGGTCAGCGCGAACTGTGCGCTCGCGCAGGTGTCCGCGGGGGTCGACCGCGGTGGCGTCACCGCCGGGGACACCGTCGTCATCCAGGGCGCCGGGGGTCTGGGGCTGTGGGGGGTCGCCGTCGCCAAGGAACGTGGGGCGCACGTCATCGTGGTCGACGCGGTGCAGCGCCGGCTCGACGCGGCGAAGGCGTTCGGGGCCGACGAGGTCGTCTCGTTCGACGAGGCACCCGAGCCGGGCGACCGCATCGCCCGGGTGCGGGAGCTCACCGACGGCGGCGCGGACGTCGGGCTGGAGCTCACCGGCGTCGGCTCGGCGGTGCTCGAGGGTGTCGAGATGGTCCGCCCGGGGGCGACGTACGTCGAGATCGGCAACGTCATGCCCGGTGTGGAGATCGGGCTGGACATCGGGTCGCTGACGCGCCGCTCGGTCACCATTCACCCGGTGATCCGCTACCACCAGCGGTTCTTGAAGGGGGCGCTGGACTTCATCTCGCGCAACGTGGGCCGGTTGCCGTTCGACCAGCTCGTCGACGCGACCTATCCGCTCGACGACGTGCTGCAGGCGATGGAGGACTCGAAGGCGCGCAAGGTCAACCGGGCCGCGCTGACGATGGGCCCGGACGCGCGGTGACGATCTCGGGACGGCTCGCCGAGCTGGTCGTCGGGACCGAGCCCGCGGCGCTGCCCGAGGCCACCCGGACCGCGACGTCGATGCACACGCTCGACACCCTCGGCTGCGCCCTCGCCGCACTCGGTCTCGACGCCGTGCCCTACGTGCGGGCGTCCTACGCCGAGCGCGGGGTGAGCGGACCGGCATCGGTCGTCGGGCAGGCCGGGGGACTGCCCGCCGACATGGCGGCCATGGTCAACGGCGCGCTCGCGCACGCACTCGACTACGA
Source organism: Pseudonocardia benzenivorans CB1190 (assembly GCF_000196675.2). GTDB lineage: Bacteria > Actinomycetota > Actinomycetes > Mycobacteriales > Pseudonocardiaceae > Pseudonocardia > Pseudonocardia benzenivorans. Next base: position 113,863 of record NC_015312.1, read on the forward strand.
CGACACCCACGCCGGGTCGATCGTGCACGTCAGCGCGGCGACGGTGCCGGCGGCGCTCGCGATGGGCGAGCACACCGGTCGTTCCGGCGCCGAGGTGCTGACCGCGATCGCGCTCGGCAACGAGGTCTCGGTGCGGCTGGGCAGGCCCGCGGGGGCCGCACTGCACGCCCGCGGCTTCCACCCGACGGGCGTGTGCGGCGTCTTCGGTGCGACGGCCACCGCGGCACGGCTCGCCGGGGCCGACGCCGAGCAGACCCGCAACGCGTTCGGGATCGCGGGCAGCATGGCCGGCGGCCTGATGGAGTTCCTGGCCGACGGCTCGGAGACCAAGCCGTTCCATCCCGGGTGGGCCGCCCACGCGGCGATCAACGCCGTCTGGTTCGCCCTGCACGGCGCCACCGGCCCGGCCACGGTCGTCGAGGGCGACCGCGGGTTCTTCGGTGCCTACCTGCGCGGCGAGGAACCCGACCTGTCGAGCGTCACCGACGGCCTCGGCGAACGCTGGCTCACCGACGAGATCGCGTTCAAGCCCTATCCGGCGTGCCACTACGTGCACGCTCCGCTCGACGCGCTGTCGGCGATCCTCGACGAGGAGCACCTCGGCGCCGGCGACATCGCCGAGATCACCGCGTTCACCGACGAGACGGGCGTGATCCTCGTGCTGGAACCCGCCGCCGACAAGGCGGCCCCCCGGACCGCGTACGACGCGAAGTTCAGCATCCCGTACGCGTTCGGGGCCCGGGTCGCGCACGGCGCGGTGGGGGTGGAGACGTTCACCGACCAGGCGATCGGGGACCCCGACGTGCTGGCCGTCGCGGCGAAGGTGCGCTACGAGCTGCGCCGCTACTCCGACACCGGCGGCTCGTTCGGCGGCGGTGTCCGCGTCGTCACCACCGACGGGAGGGTGTTCGAGAACGAGCTGCGCCACCAGCGCGGCGGCGCCGAGAACCCGCTCACCGACGCCGACGTGGCCGCCAAGTTCACCTCGAACGCCGCGGTCGCCCTGCCGTCCGACGAGGTCGCGCGGCTCGCCGCGTTCGTACTCGGGATGTCCGACGCACCCGACCTCGGACCGCTCGCCGTCCTGCGAGCGGCGACCGTCAAGGGAGGTGGCGGGCTCAGCTCGCGCGGCGGCGGCCCGCCCCGCCCCGGGCCCGGTAGGTGACGCCGGCGTCCTCCAGCAGGCGCCGGACGCGGCCGATGCTGTAGCCGGTCTCGGCGCACAGCTGGCGGACGCTCTTGCCGGCCTCGTACCTCTTCAGCAGCTCCGCGCCGACCTTGGCACGCTGAGCGTCCGACAGGCGCTGGCCTCGCTTCAGGTCCGGAGTCTTCGCCATGGCGACGGATCTTCCTCCCGACCAGCGGTCGGGTCCAGTGTTCCGGAGCCGGTTTCCCGAGGTCAGCGGTATGTCGGGAAGAGGCGTCCGCGAGGCGTCACATCGGCGGCGGACTCGTTGCCCCAGACGGCCCAGCCGGGCCGGGGGTAACGGGCGAACAGCTCGAGATAGGGGCCGGGGGAGCAGGCCTCGATGAGCTCGTAGGCCTCGTCGGGCTTGCGCGAGTGTTCCCGCTTGCGTGTCTCGATCATGTTGACCTGCCGGCGCCCCGGTTCCAGCGTCCGCAGCGAGCCGCGCACGCCGAACAGGATCAGCTCGGTGACGTTGCGGAAGTAGAAGCCGACGCCGCGTCCGTCCGGCCCACCGTCCTTGCGACGCTTCGCCCACACCAGGTTGGAGACGTACCGGTAGCCCCACGCGCCCATGACCGCGAGCCCCTCGGGCAGCAGCGCGTTGGGCACCCACAGGTACAGGTGGGAGTTGTCGGCGACGACGTCCGCGACGGGCAGGGCCTCGATGTCCGCGGTGGTCATCGTGTCGTAGCGGTCGAGCCGACGGTGCTCCGGCGCGACCTTGCCCGTCCGGTTCGCGAACCGCCACGGCGGATCGGCGTAGACCGTCGCCCAGCCGCCGTCGACGCGCGGGAGGGGGCACTGCGGTGTCGGGTCGACATCGGCGCGCAGGGGTGCCGCGCGGGCGTCGTCTCCGACGGCCGTCACGGTTGCGTACCTGCGGGGTCCACGGGTGCATTGTCCACGGGCGCACCGCCGGGCGGCGGGAGATCTGTTCCGGCGAGCCGGGCCGCCAGCGTCCGCAGCCGCTCCCGGATCTCTGCCGGGGCGTCGATCGAGGTGAGCGGGGCGACGACGGCGACCGTCGCGACGTCGTGCACCACGAGGTCGGCCGACTCCGCGCTGATCCGCACGACGCTGCCGCCGTCCGCCTGCTCGACCGCGCCGACGAGCGCCGCCGGCAGGCGGTCCCGCAGGTCGGTGGCCGGGACGGCGACCGTGACGACGGCCGTCCAGCGGTAGGTCGCGGCGGCGAACGAGCCGGCGAGCGCGGCGACCGCGTCGCCCCCGGGGAGCTCGCGGGGCGCGAACGCGCGGTGCGTCGTCGCCGGGTCGGTGATGCGGTCGACGCGGAAGGTGCGCCAGTCGTCGCGCTCGGGGTCGAAGGCGAGCAGGTACCAGCGCCCCTTGACGGTCACCAGCGCATGCGGCTCGACGCGCCGCAGCGTCGGTGCGTCCGACCGGCTGCGGTAGGCGAACGTCACGAGCCGGCGGTCGTCGGCACACGACGCGAGGACGGCCAGCACGGTCGGATCGGCGGGGGGCACGTCGCCGCCGGGAACGGCCTCGGTCGCCGACGTCAGCGCCGTGAGCCGTGGCCGCAGCCGCGCGGGCAGCACCCGTTCGAGCTTGCCCAGCGCCCGCATCGAGCTGTCCGCGATCCCCGCGACGCTGCCGCCCGCCGCCGTCGCGAGGCCGATCGCGACGGCGACGGCCTCCTCGTCGTCGAGGACGAGCGGCGGCAGGTTGCGGCCCGACGTCAGCCGGTAGCCGCCCGCGGAGCCGGTCGTCGCGGCGACCGGGTAGTCCAGCGCACGCAGCCGGTCGACGTCGCGCCGGATCGTCCGGGTCGTGACGCCGAGCCGCTCGGCCAGCTCGGGACCCGCCCACTCTCGGCGCAGCTGCAGGAGCGCGAGCAGCCGAAGCAGCCGCGCAGGCATGTCCCGACGTTCCGCCACGGATCGAGAATCGCACGGAACAAGGACGTTCAATGTCCGCAAGGCCTCCTAGCGTCGGCGCCATGACGACCGCGATGCTCCCTGCCGACCCCGGGTTCGACGACGTCCTCACCGGCTTCCAGCGTGCCGGCCGGCACCGCCCCGACCGGGTCGTCGTCGCGAGGTCGGCCGACGACGTGCGCGCCGCCGTCGTCCACGCCGCCGCGCACCGGCTGCCCGTCGCCGTCCAGTCCGGCGGACACGGCCAGGGCCGGCTCCTCGACGGCGGCGTCCTCATCTCCACCCGCGAGCTCACCGGCGTCCGGGTCGATCCCGCCACGCGCACGGCCCGGCTGGCGGCGGGCGCCTCGTGGCAGCACGTCATCGACGCGGCCGCCGAGCACGGGCTCGCGCCGCTCTCGGGCAGCGCACCCGGCGTCGGCGCGGTGTCCTACACCCTCGGCGGCGGTGTCGGGCTGCTCGCCCGTCGGCACGGGTTCGCGGCCGACCACGTGCGCCGGATCGACCTGGTCACCGCGGACGGCGCTCTGCGCGAGGTCACGGCATCGTCGGATCCCGAGCTGTTCACCGTCCTGCGCGGCGGTGGCGCGGGGCTGGGCGTCGTCGTCGCGATGGAGATCGATCTCGTCGAGGTGACGACTATCCTCGGCGGTGGGCTCCACCTCGACCTCCGCGCTGCTCCGGACGTCCTCGAGGGCTGGCGGCGCTGGACGACGACCGTGCCCGAGGAGATGACCTCGGCAGTCGCGATGCTCGTCGTCCCCGACCTCCCGGTGGTCCCTGCGGACCTGCGCGGGCGGCACGTCGCACAGGTCCAGCTGGCGTGGTCCGGCGACCCGGCGGAGGGCCGTCGGGTGCTCGCGCCGCTGCGCCGGCTCGGGCCCGTCCTGCGCGACACCGTGCGGGAGATCCCGTACACGGAGTCCGCCTCGGTGTTCGACGAGCCCGACCGGCCGCACGCCTACCGCTCGGAGAACCGTCTCCTGCGCGAGCTCGACCCCGCCGCGCTCGCCGGGATCACCCGGGCGGCCGGCCCGTCGGCCGGGACGATGTGCGTCGTCGGCATCCGGCACCTGGGTGGGGCGCTGGCCCGACCCCCCGCCACGCCGAACGTCGTCGGGCACCGCGACGCGGCGTACTCGCTGATGGTCCTCTCGCCGATCGAGGACGACCTCGACGCCGTCGTCGACCTGCATCGACGGCTGATCGCACCGTTCCTGCCCGCCGCGCTCGGCCGCTCGCTCAACTTCAGCTACGGCGCGCTCACCCCCGCCGAGGTGCGGGAGGCCTTCGACCCGGGCGTCGCCGACCGCATCGCCGCGGTCGCCGCGGCCCTCGACCCGGCGGGCCTGCTGCGCGCGAACCAGCCGATGCCGCGTCCCGCGTGACCGCGGACCCGCTGGACCGGCGGGGCCGCTGAGCTCGAGGTGCACCCGGTCGAGCGAAGACGTCGCGCCCGGCCGCCCGGGCCGCTGTGAGGGCGTCGCCGCGGAGCGTCGCGTCAGTGGGGTCGGCCGCGGGGTCGCCGGACCGCGGGCCGCGGGGGTCACCGGACCGCGCGGGCCGCGGGAGTCGAATCGCGGGCCGCGGGAGTCGAATCACGGGCCGCGGGAGTCGAACCGCGGGCCGCGCGGGGGGCGCCGAACCGTGCGGGCAGGAGGGGTCGCCGGACCGCAGGGCGGGCGGAGCCGTCGGACGCACGGAGCGGCGCGCCCTGCCGGACCCTCGACGCTGAGGGCCCGGCGGGACGCGCCGCTCCGAACGACCGGGCGGTCAGGCCACGATCAGCTGACCTGGAAGCCCTGGACCTGGGTGGGGTTCTGCGCAAGCGCGGCGACCTGGGCCGGGTCGACCGACGGCGGCGCGGGGATGGTGCCGCTCGACGCGAGCGCGTCGACCGGGTTGATGGCCGTGGGGTCGGGGGTGACCGAACCCTCGGTGTTGACGGCCGGCGCGAGCGCGTCGGTCGGCACGGGCGGCAGGGCGTCGGCCGGCGTGGGGAGCGGGGGCAGGGCGTCGGTGCCCGGCAGCGCGGGGAGCGACGGCACCGAGGGCAGCGCGGCGTTCGTCGCGACACCGTCGGACGAGTCGTCCGAGTCGTCGCCGCCGTTGACCGTCGGCGGCTCGAAGTTGAACGCGGGCGGGAGCGCGTCGGCACCCGGGATCGCGTCGGTGCTGGGCAGGGCGGGCAGCGCGTCGGTGCCGGGCACCGCGGGGAGCGCGTCGGCACCGGGCACCGACGGGAGGGCGGGGAGCTCCGGCGCCGCGAAGGCCGGAGCGGCGAGCCCGGCACCGAGCGCCGCGATGCCCGCGGCGGTCACGGTGGTGCGCAGGGTGCGCCGAGCAAGGCTGCTCATCGCAGGGGGATCCTTCCGATCGGGGGTCTCGGACGATGCGACGGTGATCTGACCGACCAACGACCTCCCCCCGGGGAGGTTGTGTCGGGAAGCGGTTTTCACCCGTTCCGGTGGTTGAGAACGCGCAGGTAGGGGGCGTTTCACCGCTCCGGATGACCGTGTGCGACTTGACGCGCGTCCTTCGACGGGACCGTTCGGGTCCGACTGCGCGATGATCGGGGGGTGCGGGGAAGCGGATGGGTGGGCGCGGGCGTCGCCGGACTGGGCGCCGGGCTGGGTGCGGGGGTGCTGGGTGCGGGCTGGTTCTACTCGAGCCTGCTGCTCGACACCCGGCAGCGTCTCGTGTGGCCCGAGCAGGTCCTGGCGTCCGACGGACACACGGTGACGCTGCGGCGGTCACGGCTCGTCGAGCAGCCTGGTGTGTGGGGCCTGCGCTGGGCCGAGGGACTGGCCGTCATGGGGCCGATCGCGCGCGTCGAGAAGGACCGGGTCGTCCGGGAGCTGCTCGAAGGCCCGGTGCCGGCGCCGGGCACGCGGGCCGCCGTCGACACCGGGCCCTACGACCCCGACCCCGGCGCCCGCGGGCTGGAGTTCACCGAGGTCGCCGTGTCGACGCCGCTCGGGCCGGCCCCCGCGTGGTCGGTGCCCGGGGCCTCGCCCGACACCTGGATCATCCACGTGCACGGCCGGGGCGGTGCCCGCCGCGAGGCCCTGCGGGTGCTGCCCGCGCTGCACCGGGAAGGCTGGTCGCAGCTGGTCATCAGCTACCGCAACGACGACGTCGCGCCGCCCAGCCCCGACGGTCACTACCACCTCGGCGACACCGAGTGGGAGGACCTGGAGGCCGCGGTCCGGCACGTCGTCGCCGCCGGGGCGGAGCGGATCGCGTTGTTCTGCTGGTCGATGGGCGCCGCGATCTCGGGCGCCTTCCTGAACCGGTCGTCGGAGGCCGGCCGGGTCGGGGCACTCGTGTGGGACGCGCCGCTCGTCGACTGGCGGGCGACCCTGCGCCAGCAGGCGCAGAACCGACGGCTGCCGCCGGCGCTGACGCCCGTCGCCGCGGGCTGGACGAGCCGTCGGATCGGGATCGACTTCGACCACTTCGCTCTGCAGGAACGCCCGCCCGCCGTGCGGCCGCCCACGCTGATCGTGCACAGCGTCGCCGACACCGCCGTCCCGGTCGCGCCGAGCCGGGAGCTCGCCCGGACCGCGCCCGCGCTGGGGTGGGAGGTCGAGATGCTGGAGGTCGACGGCGTCGAGCACACGGCCTCCTGGAACGCTGACCCCGCCCGCTACGAGCAGACGGTCGCCCGGTTCCTCCGCGCCCGGCTCGGGGGATGACGCCCGGCCGTCCGCCTCGTGGGTGGGCGCCCGTCGGCTCGCAGCAGGCCGGCAGATCGGCCACTCTCGCCGGCGAGGCCGCGCCGCAGCGGACCGCAGAAGACCGGGCGCAACCTGAGTGTCGTCGGGGGCGTCGGGCACGAGCGTGGGGTTGCGGCCGACGACCCGGGCGCAACCTCACCGTCCTCACGGTCGGCCGGCTGGACCGTGAGGTTGCGCCGGAGCGTGCGGCGGGGGAACCCCCACACCAGCGTCGCGGTGTGGGCGTGTCTCGGCGGCTCAGTCGGAGGAGTGGCCGTTGCGGGTCGCGGCGGACGGGACCGCGCCGTCCGAGGCGTCCCCGCCGCCGCTCGCCGAACCTCCGTCCGACGGGACGGCGTGCGGCACCGCGCGCACGGGCTCGTCCTCGACCTGCTGCGGGCGGCGCGACAGGATCGCCCACAGTGCGACGGCCACCGCCGCCGCGATCCCGCCGGCGAGCAGCCACCAGCCACGTCGCGACGGGCGTTCCGGCTCGATCCGGGCGGCGAGGTCGCGGCGGACATCGGTGAGGGTCTCCGCGGCGACGTCGCCGAGCCGGGCCGCGACGTCGGCCACGAGGCCGCTGCCGAGCTCGACGCCGTGGCGCACGTCGGCCGCGGCGTCGGACGCGAGTTCGCCGAGGGACTCGCCGATCGTCGCGAGGTGGTCGGGGGCGTTCCTGGTCGTCCTCATGAGGTGGACCTGCTTCCCGCGTGGGCGTCCGTTTCCGGTGCTGGCACGATGGTGCATGTGACTGACCCAGGCAAGTCCAAGCAGACCGCGACGCTGCGGACCTCCGAGGGCGACATCCGGATCAACCTGTTCCCGGACCACGCCCCGAAGACCGTGGAGAACTTCGTCGGACTCGCGGCCGGGACCAAGCAGTACACCCAGCCCAACGCCGCGGGTGGCGACAGCGGCCCCTTCTACGACGGCTCGGTGTTCCACCGCGTCATCAGCGGCTTCATGATCCAGGGCGGCGACCCCACGGGCACCGGGCGCGGCGGCCCCGGCTACCAGTTCGCCGACGAGTTCCACCCGGAGCTGCAGTTCGACCGTCCCTACCTGCTGGCCATGGCCAACGCCGGGCCCGGCACCAACGGCTCGCAGTTCTTCATCACCGTCGGCCCGACGCCGCACCTGAACCGTCGCCACACGATCTTCGGCGAGGTGGCCGACGCGGAGTCGCGCGCCGTCGTCGACGCCATCGCGACCACCCAGACCGACCGCTCGGACCGCCCGCTCACGCCGGTCGTCATCCAGCGCGTCGAGGTCCAGCAGTAGGAGCGACACCCAGGTGACCGACCCCGCCGGCCCGCCCCCCTCCGGACCGCCGCAGGCGCCCGCCGTGTGCGTGCGCCATCCCGACCGGCCGACCGGCCTGCGGTGCACCCGCTGCGACCGGCCGGCCTGCCCGGAGTGCCTGCGGGAGGCGGCGGTCGGTTACCAGTGCGTCGACTGCGTGGCCGAAGGTCGGCCCGCGGCCCGACGCACGATCCGGCCGGTCGCGCGGGGTCCGCGAACGCCGGTCGTCACGACGTCGTTGATCGCGCTCAACGTCCTCGTGTTCGTCGTGACGGTCGTGCAGGCCCGCAGTTTGAACGGCAACGACCGCTCGGACCTCTTCGCGGCGTGGTCGCTGGTCCCCGGGTACGTGGCCCAGGGCGAGTGGTGGCGCGTCGTCACCGCGGGATTCCTGCACTACGGCCCGCTGCACCTGCTGTTCAACATGCTGGCGCTGTGGGTCATCGGCCGGGACATGGAGATGCTGCTCGGCCGCACCCGGCTGCTCGCGGTGTACCTCGTCGCGCTGCTGGGCGGATCGGCCGCGGCGCTGCTGTTCTACGGAGCCAACTCCGAGGTCGCCGGCGCGTCGGGCGCGGTGTTCGGGCTGATGGGCGGCCTCGCGGTCGCGTTGCGCCGGATGCGGGTTCCGATGACGCAGGTCGTCGTCGTGATCGCGATCAACATCGTGCTGAGCGTGACGTTGCCCGGCGTCTCACTGATCGGGCACCTCGGCGGGCTGATCGTCGGCGCCGTCGCGACGGCGGCGCTCGTCTACGCGCCCGCCCGCAACCGGACGGCCTTCCAGGCGGGAGCGATCGGAGCCCTGACCGTGCTGTCGATCGCCGTGATGCTCCTCGCGGTCTGAGGCCGCCTGCTCAGCGGCGGGCGGCCAGCACCGTCGCCGCGACGTCGACCGGGTCCGCTCCGAGGTCGAGCCTGCCGAAGACCAGCAGCCGTTCGGCGGCGTCGGGGTCGGCCCCGGGACCGGACTCGTCGCGCACGTCCACGGCCAGGGTGGCGACGGTCCGACCGAAGCGTCGTGTCTGCAGCACCCGCACGTCGGTGACCTGTCCCCAGGGGTGTGTACGGCTCCGGGAGAAGCCGCCCCTGACAGTCAGGCCCTCCGGGCCCACGGCCAGCCGAGGCCTCGCCCGGGTGCCCCACACTGCCCCCACGAGCAACACGAGTCCCAGGACGGCCGCGAAGAGTCGACCGGCGGGGTCCCCGTGGGTGACGACGAGCACGGCGAGCCAGGCGCCGGCGCCGGCGGCGCCGATCCACGCGAGGACGACCAACCCCGCTTGCGGGCTCCAGGACCGGGCAGGCGACTCGCCGTCGGGACCTGGCGATTCAGCGTCGTCGAAGATCACCGAGAGTAGTTTTCGTGAGTTTGTCCACAGCGCCCATCCACAGTGTGGACTGCTTACAGCGGTGTATTTCCGCTGCTCAGCGCCATCTCATCGTCATGAGCAGGCCGATCACGATGAGTGAGAATCCGATGAGGAAGTTCCAGGAGCCGAGAGCGCTGAACAGTGCCAGGTTGTCGCCGGCGAGGTAGTTGACGATCAGCCAGGCCAAACCGACGAGCATCAGGCCGAGCATGACGGCGACGTACACCGGGCTCGTCGGCCCGGCGGCGCGCGCGGCCGAACGCTGGGCAGGCGGGGTGTACGCGGTCTTCTTGCGCACCTTGGACTTCGGCATCAGGACCTCGCGAGACGGTTGTGCGCGCCCGGGGCGGCCGCCCGGGCGTGCCTCCACCGTAACGTGACAGACCCCTGGCGTGGGCGAACGCCCTCTCGGACGGGTCCGAGAGGGACCGGTTCAGGAGGCCGGTTGCGCCCCGAGGGCGGCCACCTCGGCGGTGAGGCCGGCCACCAGGGGCTCGGCCACGGGGTGGCCCGCCGACGCCATCCAGTTGGCCAGCAGCCGGTGCCCGCCCTCGGTGAGCACCGACTCCGGGTGGAACTGCACGCCCTCGATGGGCGCGTCCCGGTGCCGCAGCGCCATGATCACGCTGCCCTCGGTGCGGCCGGTGACCTCGAGCTCCGGGGGCAGCGTCTCGGGCCGGATCGCCAGCGAGTGGTACCGCGTCGCGACGAAGGGGTCGGGCAGGTCGCGCAGCACACCGACGCCGTCGTGGTGCACCATCGACGTCTTGCCGTGCAGCAGCTCGGGCGCCCGCTCGACGACGCCACCCCACGCCGCGCCGATGGCCTGGTGGCCCAGACACACCCCGAGTAGCGGGATGTTGCGCGCCGCGGACGCGGTGATGATCTCGATGCTCCGGCCGGCCTCCTCGGGAACGCCGGGGCCGGGGCTGATCAGCACGCCGTCGACGTCGTCGAGCTCGTCGAGCTCGACCTCGTCGTTGCGCCGGACCGTGTTCTGCGCCCCGAGCTGGGCCAGGTACTGGACCAGGTTGTAGACGAAGCTGTCGTAGTTGTCGACGACGAGCACGCGCATGTCAGTTACCCCCGCCCCCGCTGGGGATGACGCTGTACTGCCCGACGAGCACTGTCACCTGCTGGTCCTTGTCGATCTGCTGCCCCGCGGGCACCGTCTGCTGCTGGATCTTGCCGTCCTGGCTGCGGTCGTTCACCGGCACGTTCTGCCTGCGGACGTTCGTCAGCCCGGCCTGCTGCACTGCGGCCTGCGCGCTCGCGACGTCCATCCCGACGAGGTTGGGCATCTGCACCTGGTTGCCCGAGTTGCTCGAGCCCATCGTGATGGTGACGGTCGTGCCCTTGGCGACCTTCGTCCCGGCCGACGGGTTCATTCCCGTGACGACGGCGTCGCCGCTGGTGTCGCCCTGGACCTGGACCTGGAAGCCGGCCTTGGTGAGGGCGCTGCGGGCGGAGTCGGCGTCCTGCCCGGTCACGTCCGGGACGGAGACGTTCGACGGCTGCTTGCCCACGACGACCGCGACCGGGGTGCCGGCGTCCGCGTTCGTGCCGGGCGCCGGGTTCGACGAGATGATCTTGCCGACCATCGACGGGTCGGACGTCTCCTGCTCGGTCTGCTGGCCCAGCGTCAGACCGCGCTCCTGCAACTGGGCCTGCGCGTCGGACACCGACAGCCCGACGATCGGCGGCACCGCCGACTGGGCCGGGCCGCTGCCGATGAAGATCTTGACCGTCGAGTTCTCGGCGATCTGCGTGTTGCCGGCCGGGTCGGTCTTGACGACCTTGTTGACCTGGTCGGGGGTCGAGGCGGTCTGCTCGATGTCGGCGCGCAGCCCGGCGTTGATGACCGCCGTGCGGGCGGCCTCCTGCTGCTGGCCCACGACGTCGGGCACGGTCACCTGCTTCGGCGACGGCGGGCCCCCGAAGAACTGGTAAGCGACGAACGCGATCAGTGCGAGCACCGCGACGATGCCCACGACGATGGCGATCTTGCGCCCGGTGCGCGGCGGGGGCTCCTCGTCGCGCCAGGCGGGAACGGCGTCGGGCGGCAGGGTGTGCCGGCCGGCGCCGCCGATCCGCCGGGTGGGACTCGTGGCGTTGGCGGCGAGCAGCGCCGTGCGCTCGTCGTCGCTCATCACGAGCGGCGCCTGCGGCCGCTGGCCGTTGCGCACCCGGATCAGGTCGGCGCGCATCTCGGCCGCGGACTGGTAGCGGTTCGCGGGGTTCTTGCTCAGCGCCTTGAGGACGATCGCGTCGAGCTCCGGGGGCACCGCGGGGTTGAGCGCCGACGGGTGCCGCGGGTCCTCGCGGACGTGCTGGTAGGCGACCGCGACCGGGGTGTCGCCGGTGAACGGAGGATCGCCGGTGAGCAGCTCGAAGAGCACGCACCCGGCCGCGTAGACGTCGCTGCGGGCGTCGACGGCCTCGCCGCGCGCCTGCTCCGGCGAGAGGTACTGCGCGGTGCCGATGACCGCGGCCGTCTGGGTGACGTTCTGGCCCTCGCCCAGCGCGCGTGCGATGCCGAAGTCCATGACCTTCACCGCGCCCGCGGTGTTGATCATGATGTTGGCCGGCTTCACGTCGCGGTGGATGATGTTGTGCCGGTGGCTGAAGTCGAGGGCGGCACAGACGTCGGCCATCACGTCGAGGACGCGGCCCTGGTCGAGCGGTCCCTGCGTCTTGACGATCTCGCGCAGGGTGTGGCCGTCGACGAACTCCATGACGATGTAGGGCAGCGGCCCGAACTCGCTGGTGGTCTCGCCCGTGTCGTACACCGCGACGATGGCCGGGTGGTTCAGCGCGGCGGCGTTCTGCGCCTCGCGCCGGAAGCGCAACTGGAACTGCGGGTCGCGAGCGAGGTCGGCACGCAGGACCTTGACGGCGACGTCACGCCCGAGCCGGGTGTCCAGCCCGCGGTGAACCTCGGACATGCCGCCATAGCCGAGCGTGTCGCCCAGCTCGTAGCGCTCGGACAGCAGTCTGGGGGTGGTCATCGGCGCCGGTTCCTGAGTCGTGTCGAGAGTCGGATCATCATGCCTGGCCACACCGCCCGTCGGAGGAGTCGCGTGCCGTGCGGTCGGCGGACAGCCTGCTGCCGGGGCTCACCGGACATCCTCCGTGCCTTGCTCCCCGGTCCTTCCGGCCCGATGCACCGTCCAGCCCGCCGCACCGTCCTCCTGGCGGGACACGCTACCCGGGTCGAACCCGGACGGTGCGGACATCGCGCGCGACGTACCCGTCAGTTTCGGGACCAGCAGCAGCAGCGTGACGACGAGCGCGACCACGGCGAGCACCACGAACAGGACCACCAGCAGCGTGCCGCGCGACCGCGCCGACGGCGCGAGCGCGACCGGCTCGCGGGCCGGGTCCTCGTCGGGCTCGTGGCGGGCCCGGTGGGCGCCCCCGGACGAGAGGTCCCGGTCCGCGGCGGGCTGCTCCCGGAGCTCGCGGCGGACCGTCGTCTCGACGGTCGTCTCGACGTCGGCCACCCGATCGGGTCCGTCGGTCCGCTGGGCGGTCGTGCCACGGCGCGGCGGGGACGATCCGGCCCCGGAGGAGGTGGGCGCGGAGGAGGTGGGCGCAGAGGAGGTGGGCGCGGAGGAGCCGGGCGCGGAGGAGCCGGGCGCCGAGCCGGGGGGCGGGGTCGTCGGCGGCAGGGTGCCCGGGTTCGCCGCGCCGGGCGGGGTCCCCGGCGGCGGGGTTCCGGCGTGGCGCGGCAGGGAACCGGTCGTCGGCGGCACGGGGTGCGAGCCGGTCGCGTGCGGGGCCCCGGGCGTGGGCGTGCGGGGGTGCGTCGTCCCGGCCCCGGTCTGCGTCGCGTGCGCCGCCCCGGCCGGTGCTGCGGACGGTGCTGCCGCCGCGTGCGCCGGGCCGGAGCCACGGGCGGGCGAGCGCGGCACGTCCTGCGGCTGCGAGCCGCGCCCGGGCGTGTCGTGCCCGGGAGCACCGTGCCCCGGTGAGCCGGGCGCGGCGCCCGTGCCGGGACGCGTCGTGTGCGAACCGGGCGGCGGCGACTCGACGTACGAGGACGCCTCGACCGAGGCCGACGTCCCGGGGTACGGCGGCGACTCGACGTACGACGACGAGTTGGAGGCCGACTCCGCGTACGGGGACGGGTCGAGGTAGGGCGACGGCTCGACGTAGGGCGACCCCGACATCGGCGACTCGGGCGGCGGCCCGACGAACGACCGGGGCAACGAGTCCGACAACGACCCCGACACCGACCCCGACACCGGGGCGGCCAAGGGGCCGGACCGCGGCTCCGGGTACGGAGTGCCGGCGAGGGGATCGGACACCGGCGGCCGGACGGACGTCTCCGGCGGGGCCTGTGCGGCCGCGGCGTGCGCGGGGGCCGTGTGCCGGCCCGGCGCCTCGCCCGCCCCGTCAGCGGCTCGGTGTCGGACGTCGTCTCCCTGGCCGGCTGCACTGTCGCGGCCGGTGGCTGCCCGGCTCGCGTCGGTTCCGTCGCCGGTGTCGGTTCGGGCGTCCGCGAGGTAGGGGCCCGGGGCGGCGGGTGCGTCGTCGGACGATCCGTCGGCGCGGTGCGCGGACCTGGTCCGCGCCCGCGCCCAGCGACCCGCCGCGGCGGCGACGCGTCCCTCGGCGGCGGTGAGTGCCGCGCGCCTGTCCTCGTCGCTCCCGCGCTCCTCGGCCATGCGGCGCGCCCGCCGGGACCGGCGGCGCTGCGGCTCGGCGGCGCCCTCGGACTCCGGCCCGCCCACTTCCGGTCCGGGCCCGGCCGATGCCGCGCCGGAACCCGGCCCGGCCGATGCCGCGCCGGAACCCGGCCCGCCGGACCCCGCGGTGCCCGCGACGGTGCTCGGACGCCGACCGGCCTGCCGAGGCCCGGCCGCGGGCGAGCCGTCGGGGTCGAGGTCGTCGGCCACCCCGGACGGACGTGGCACCGGCTCCCCGCGGCGCACGGCGGCGACCGCGCGCGCCAGCTCGGCACCGTCGCGGTAGCGCTGCGCCGGGTCCTTGACCAGCACGGTCTCGATGAGCCGGCGGACCTCGTCGGGCACGTCGTCGGGGAGCGGCGGAGGCTCGTCGCGCACCTGCATCATCGCGACGACGACGGGGTTCTCGGCGCGGAACGGTCGCTTCCCGGCCAGGCACTCGTAGCCGACGATCCCCAGCGAGTAGACGTCGCCCGCCGGCCCCGCCTCGCCGCCGCTGGCCTGCTCGGGCGCGATGTAGTGGGCCGTGCCCATGACCATCCCGGACCGCGTGACCGGCACGGCGTTGGCGGCCTTGGCGATGCCGAAGTCGGTGAGCTTCACGACGCCGTCGTCGCGCAGCAGGATGTTGCCGGGCTTGACGTCGCGGTGCACGAAGCCCCGCTGGTGGGCCGCGTCGAGGGCCCAGGCGGCGTGCTCGAGGATGCGCAGCGTCTCGTCGCTGTCCATGCGGCCGCGGCTGATCCGGTTGGACAGCGGCTCGCCCCGGACGAGCTCCATGACCAGGTACGCGGTCCGGCGCTCGCCGAGCGCGGCGTCGTCCTCCCCGTAGTCGTGGACCAGCGCGATCCCGGAGTGGTCGAGCGAGGCGACGGTGCGCGCCTCGATCCGGAAGCGGTGCAGGAACTCCTCGTCGCCCGACAGCTCGGGGCGCAGCACCTTCACGGCGACGGCCCGGTCGAGCCGGGTGTCCGAGGCCTCCCACACCTCGCCCATGCCGCCGACGGCGATCCGCCGGTCGAGGCGGTAGCGATCGGCGATGTGCAGGCCGGCGGCGAGCGTGGTCACTGGCCCGCCCGCAGTGCCTCGGCGATGACGGCGCGTCCGATGGGGGCGGCGATCGATCCGCCCGTGGCCTCCAGCGCGCGGTCGCCACCGTCCTCGACGATCACCGCGACGGCCACGACGGGGTTCTGCGCGGGCGCGAACGCGACGTACCACCCGTGCGGTGGGGTGTTCTTCGGGTCGTTGCCGTGTTCGGCCGTGCCCGTCTTCGAGGCGATCTGGACGCCCGCGATCTTGCCGCCGCCCTGGGTCCGGTTCTCCGAGCCGATCATCAGATCGGTCAACGTCGCAGCCACGCCCGCGGGTACGGCCTGGCCGATCCTGTCGGCCTTCGTCGTGTCGATCGTCTCGAGCTCGGGGCCCTGGATCTCCTTGACCAGGTGCGGCGCCATCAGCGTGCCGCCGTTGGCGATCGCGGCGACGACCATCGCGTTCTGCAGCGGGGTGAGCCGCACGTCGCGCTGGCCGATGCCGGACTGCTCGAGCGCCGCGGTGTCGGGGAGGTCGCCGATCGACGACGGGACGACGGGCATCGGGATCGTCATCCCGGACGTGCCGATGCCGAACGCCTCGGCCTGCTTGCGCAGGACGTCCGGGCCGAGCGCACCGGCCAGCGTGGCGAACGCCGTGTTGCAGGAGCGGGCCAGCGCGTCGCGCAGGGTCGCGGTCGCGCCGGTGCCGCACGGCGTGCCGTCGAAGTTCTCCAGCGTGGTGTTCGTGCCGGTCAGCGTGATCCGCGGCGCGGCGGTCAGCGGACTGTCGGGGGTGTACCCGTTCTGCAGCGCCGCGGCCGTGTCGATCAGCTTGAACGTCGAGCCCGGCGGATAGGTCTCGGAGATCGCCCGGTTGGGCAGGACGGGCGGGTCGGCCGCGTTGTCGGCCTTCCACGCGTCCTGCTGGGTCTTCGTGTTGTGGCTCGCCAGCGGGTTCGGGTCGAACGAGGGCGTCGAGGCCATCGCGAGGATCTCGCCGGTCTGCGGCCGCAGCGCGACGACGGCGCCGGCGAAGTGCTTCGCCGTCATCTGGTCGTAGGCGACCTGCTGCACGGTCGGCTGGATCGTCAGTGCGACGTTGCCGCCGCTCGGGTCGCGCCCCGTGATCAGATCGGAGAGCCTGCGGCCGAACAGCCGGTCGTCGGTGCCGTTGAGGACGGAGTCCGAGGCCCGCTCGATGCCGGTCGAGCTGTAGAGCACGGAGTAGTAGCCGGTCAGCGGCGCGAACGCGGGCCCGTTGGGGTACTGGCGCTGGAAGCGCAGCCGGTCGTCGGTCGCGACGCTCTGTGCGAGCACCTTGCCGTCGGCGGTGATCTGGCCGCGCTGGCGCGAGTACTCGGCGAGCAGGACGCGCTGGTTGCGCGGGTCGTTGCGGTAGTCGCCGGCCTTGACGACCTGGACGTAGGTCAGGTTCGCGAGCAGCAGCAGGATCATCACCATCACGGAGATGGCGACCCTGCGCACGGGGGTGTTCACGCCTGGGCCCCCCGCGCCTCGTCGGCCGCGGCGGGCCGCTGGACCAGCTCGGTCGCGGCCTGCGCGAGCGGCGCCTGGGGTACCGACGGCCGCTGCGGCAGCGGGGCGCGGGCCGCGTTGGAGATCCGCAGCAGCAGTGCGACCAGCGCGTAGTTCGCGACGAGCGACGACCCGCCGTAGGACAGGAACGGGAGCGTGAGACCGGTCAGCGGGATGAGCTTGGTGACGCCGCCGATGACGACGAAGATCTGCAGCGCGACGGCGTAGGACAGACCCGTCGCGAGCAGCTTGCCGAAGCTGTCGCGGACCGCCAGCGCGCTGCGCAGGCCGCGGGTGATCAGCACCAGGTAGATCACAAGGATCGAGGCCAGCCCGATCAGGCCGAGCTCCTCGCCGAGCGAGGACCACATGAAGTCGCTCTCGGCGAACGGGACGAGATCGGGGCGGCCCGCGCCCAGACCGGTGCCGCCGACCCCGCCCGTGCCGAGCCCGAACAGCGCCTGGCCGATCTGGTAGCCGTTGCCGTTGAAGTCGCTGAAGGGGTCGAGCCAGACCTGCACCCGCACGCGGACGTGGCCGAACAGGTTGTAGGCGAGCACGGCGCCGCCGACGAAGAACACCAGCCCGATGACCATCCACGAGATGCGCTCGGTCGCCACGTAGAGCAGCACGAGCAGGATCCCGAAGAACAGCAGCGAGGTCCCCAGGTCGCTCTCGAACACCAGGACGCCGACCGACAGTCCCCAGGCGACGATCAGCGGCGCGAGGTCGCGGGCGCGCGGGAACTCCATGCCCAGGAAGCGGCGGCCCGCCGTGGTGAACAGCTCGCGTTTCTGGACGAGGAACGTCGCGAAGAACACGATCAGCAGCAGCTTGGCGAACTCACCGGGCTGGATGCCGATGCCACCGATGCGGATCCACAGCTTCGCGCCGTTGACCTGCGAGATCGACGCGGGCAACAGGCCGGGGAGCGCCAGCAGGATGATGCCGGCGAAACCGGCGGTGTAGCCGAAGCGGGCCAGTGTCCGGTGGTCGCGGACGCGCCACAGCACCAGCATGAACAGGGCGAGGCCGATCGCCGTCCAGGCGACCTGACGAAGCACCAGGCTCGACGGCGGGGCGTTGCCCAGGAGGCTCGCGCGATCGGCGTTCGCCAGGTCGAGCCGGTGGATCATGACCAGGCCCAGGCCGTTGAGCAGCGCCACCGAGGGCAGGATCAGCGGGTCGGCGTAGGGGGCCCAGCGGCGGACGGCCAGGTGCGCCACGGCGAACAGCCCGAGGTAGGCCAGCCCGAGCCAGAGCAGGGTCGTCGTGACCTCCTGCTCCTGGTTGGCCTCGACGATCACGAGCGCGCCGGTGACGATCACCGCGGCGAACGCCAGGAGCAACAGCTCGATCCCGCGCCCCGTCGGGAGCGGCGGTGCGGGGGCCCTGCCCGGTGCCTGTGGAGGCGCCGCCATCAGCTCGCCGGCCGGCAGGTCTGCCCCGGCACGGGCGTCTCGGACTGCAACGGGGTGTCGGGGGCCACCGGCTGCTCGGGAACGACGGCCGCTCCCGACGGCGGTGCCGCGGGCGGGGTCGTCGTCGGGGCTGCCGGCGGCTGTGCCGCGGTCCCGTTGGGATCGGCCGGGGGAACGACGGGCGTCGTGGGCGCCGGACACACGGGCAGCCGCTTGTCGCGCAGCACCTGCAGGGTGCTCTGGGCGCTGGGCATCCCGTCGGACGCGACGATCCCGTCCTGCACCCGGCTGCGGTAGTCCTCGGGGAGGTCCGACAGCGCGATGTCGGAGGTCTCGGAGACCCGCTGCAGCGGGATGCCGAGCACGCTGCCGCGCACGCCCTGGTAGATCGCGACGTGGTCGGCCGACGCGCCGACGTAGTACTGCTGCATCACCCAGGTGCGGGCCAGCAGGACGGCCGCCACGACGACGACGACCGCCACGACGGCGGTGATCACGATGCGCCGGGTGGGCCTGCGGCGGCGCTCCTCGGCGGCGGGCTGCTCGGCCGTGCGGCGCGGGGCGACCCGGGGGAGCGTCGTCGCCGACGCCCGGCCGGCCGCGGTGTCGGGGCCGGGGCGGTGGTCGTCGCTGCCGTCGCCGGCCGCGCCGCCGACGATCGGGGCCACGTCGCCGTAGTCGACGTCGACGACGTCGGCCACGATGCAGGTGATGTTGTCGGGGCCGCCGCCGCGCAGGGCCAGCTCGATGAGCCGGTCGGCGCACTCGCGCGGGTCGGAGTACTCGGCCAGCGTGTGCGCGAGGGTCTCGTCGCTCACCGGGCCGGACAGCCCGTCGGAACACAGCAGGTACCGGTCGCCCGCGCGGGCCTCGCGCATCGTCAGCGAGGGCTCGACCTCCTGGCCGGTGATGGCGCGCAGCAGCAGCGAACGCTGCGGGTGCGTGTGCGCCTCCTCCTCGGTGATGCGGCCCTCGTCGATCAGCGACTGGACGAAGGTGTCGTCCTTTGTGATCTGCGTGAACTCGCCGTTGCGGAGCTGGTAGCACCGCGAGTCGCCGACGTGCACGAGCCCGAGCCGGGAGCCGGCGAACAGGATCGCGGTCAGCGTCGTGCCCATGCCCTCGAGGTCGGGCGCCTCGGCGACGTGCCGGGTGATGGCGGCGTTGCCCTGGAACGTGGCGTCGCGCAGATGACCGAGGAGGTCGTCGCCGGGGTCGTCCTCGTCGAGCGGGGCGAGCGCGGAGATCACCAGCGAGGAGGCGACCTCGCCCGCGGCGTGGCCGCCCATCCCGTCGGCGAGCGCGAGCAGGCGCGGGCCCGCGTACACCGCGTCCTGGTTGTTCTGCCTGACCAGCCCGCGGTCGCTGCGGGCCGAGTAGCGCAGGACCAGGGTCATATTGCGACTCCGTCGGCACCATCGGCTCGACCCCACGTGCGCGGACGTTCTCGGTCCTGCACGCAGGTCTCGCGGGAACGGCCCGGGCCGCTCAGCTCGCTGATCTCGTGCGGTCTCATGAGCGCAGCTCGATCACGGTCTTGCCGATGCGGACCGGCACCCCCAGGGGA
This sequence comes from Pseudonocardia benzenivorans CB1190, assembly GCF_000196675.2. GTDB lineage: Bacteria > Actinomycetota > Actinomycetes > Mycobacteriales > Pseudonocardiaceae > Pseudonocardia > Pseudonocardia benzenivorans. Next base: position 133,599 of record NC_015312.1, read on the forward strand.
ACCCGGGTGGGTCCGGTGACCTTAGCCCGGTCCAGGTAGGTGCCGTTCGTCGACCCGAGGTCCTCCACGTACCAGTCCTCGCCCTGCGGGGCGATGCGGGCGTGCCGCGTCGAGGCGTAGTCGTCGTCGAGCTTGAGCGTCGAGTCGTCGGCGCGTCCGATGAGGATCGGCCGCGAGTCGAGCGTGATCCTGCTGCCGGCGAGCGGCCCTTGCGTGACCAGCAGCTGGCGTGCCGTGCGACCCCGACCGGACCGTTTCGCGGCGCGGCTGCCGCCGGGCAGGATCGCCCGCAGCCCCGACGCCGCATACAGGTCCGATCGCACGACACGCAGCGCGAACAGCACGAACAGCCAGAGCAGGGCCAGAAAACCCGCCCTGGTCAGCTGCAGCACCAACTCGGGCACGTGCCGTGCTCTCCGCTCTGTTCTCCTCGTTCCCGCCGCGACGGGCGACGAGACGTCAGCCGTGCGCCCGGAAGACGAGGCTCGAGTGGCCGACGCGGATCACGTCGCCGTCGGTCAGCTGGCAGCTCTGCACCGGGCTGCCGTTGACCGTGGTGCCGTTGGTCGACCCGAGGTCGGACAGGGTGGCGTTGTGGCCGTCCCAGCTGATCTCCAGGTGCCGGCGCGAGACACCGGTGTCGGGCAGCCGGAAGTGCGACTCCTGGCCCCGGCCGACGACGTGGGTGCCCTCGGTCAGCTGGTAGTTGCGACCCGAGCCGTCCTCGAGGCTGAGCGAGGCCTGCAGCTGCTGGTAGCCGCCGTAGCCCTGCTGGCCGTAGCCCTGGTCGTAGCCACCCTGCTGCTGGTAGCCCTGGTCGTACCCGCCCTGCTGCTGGTAGCCCTGGTCGTACCCGCCCTGCTGGTAGCCGCCCTGCTGGTAGCCCTGGTCGTAGCCACCCTGCTGGTAGCCGCCGCCCTGGGGCTGACCGTAGCCCTGGTCGTAGCCACCCTGCTGCTGGCCGTAGCCCGGGTCGTACCCGCCCTGCTGGTACCCGCCGCCCTGGGGCTGGCCGTAGCCCTGGTCGTAGCCACCCTGCTGGTAGCCGCCCTGCTGCTGGCCGTAGCCCTGGTCGTAGCCGCCGCCACCACCCTGGGGGTAGCCGCCGCCCTGCTGGTCGTACTGGCCGTAGTTCTCACGACCACCGCCTTGCTGGTCGTAACCCTGCGGCGGGGCGTAGGTCTGCTGACCGTAGCCGGGGGCACCACGGTCGTAGCCGTACTGCCCGTTCTCCTCGGGGTGGCCCGGTTGCTGGCTCATGGGTGCTTCTCCTGCGTTGCGTGCCCGCGTGGGCCGACGGGAAGCGTCGGGGTCCACTGACGAGCGGGTGCGGAACTGTCCCGTGTGCAGCGCCTCGGAGCGCTCCAGCAAGACTACGACGTCGCCGTAGGTGTCCCATCCCTGGTCGGCGAGTTGTGCGGTGACGTAGCCGGACAGCGATTCCTCGATGTGGCCTTCGTCGCCGGCCATGCGTTCGATATCGGACGGTCCGAGCTGCACGACGTACCGGTTGGGCGCGAGGCGACGCCCTCCCGCGAGCTGCTCGATGTTGTCCTCGGCTTCCCTCAGCAGTGCTTGTGCGACCTCTTGGGGAACGACACTGCCTCCGAAGACCCGCGCGAACGCGTCGCCCACCATCCCTTGCAGACGGCGCTCGAATCGCTCGACGCGGCCCAACCGATCTTCCTCCGATCGCATCGGCGTGTTCTCTGTGTGCCCGATCGTAACTGTGCTAACCCGACGCCGCGGCGCGGCCTCGTGACCCCATCGTGACCGACCGCGAGTGTGCCCGGTGATCGACGTCCGGGGGGCCCGGCGGGAGGGCCTTCGGGGGGTCGTGCTAACTTCTGCGAGTCGCTCGGGCGAGTGGCGGAATGGCAGACGCGCACGGTTCAGGTCCGTGTGTCCGAAAGGACGTGAGGGTTCAACTCCCTCCTCGCCCACAACGCACCTTCGCCCCCATCCGATGTCTTCCGGCCACGGTCGTGGTCCGTCAGGACCGGATGGCGGGCCGCTCCGGATGATCCGAGAGCACCAGTAGGTCCGCCTCCTTCCCGGGGGACCTCTCCGTCTCGTAACGCTCGTGTGCCGGCAGGGTCCACCCGAGGTCGGCGGGCAGCCTGCGGCCCAGCGCCGCGGTCGACATCCGCAGGTGCACCCGCAGGTCGAACGGCAGGCCCCGGCCCAGCAGCAGCTCACCCGCGAGCACGACGACCGCGTCCGCCGCGAGCGTCGTGTAGTCGTCGCGGAAGGCGCGGTCGCGCCCCGCGTCGTGGAAGCGGCGCAGCACCCGGCCCGAGCCGTCCGCGCCCGCGGGGCCGAGCAGCTCGCGGCGCAGCGCGCCCTCGTCGAGCCAGCCGTCGAGGAACATGTCGACGTCGGTGCGCCCGTACTCGAGCCGGACCGACGCCGGCCGCAGCCAGTCGCGCGCGTCGGCGACGAGCGGCGGTCGGCCCGCGGCGCGCAGGAGCTCGGCGACCGCCTCGGCGAGCTCGACCGGCGCGGTGGGGGGCGGGCCGTCGACCGCGACGCGGACCCGTCCGGGCACGGCCAGGGCGAGGTCGGCGATGCGCCGGGCGAGCGCCTCGCGCGTCGTCGGGGTGATCGCGGCGGTCACGGTGCAGGTCGGCTCGGTGTGTGCGGCTCGGTGTGTGACCGGCTCGGTGTGTGGCCGGCTCGGTGCCGGGACGGGCTACTGACGGTATCCCTCGACGACGGACGCCGACCGCTCCTCCGCCGCGTCGACGTCGAGACCCGCACGGCGCCGCGCGTCGCGCTGACGCAACAGGTCCCACAGCCGGTCGAGCTCGACGGCCAGCGCGTCGAGCCGCGCCTTCTCGTCGCCGTCGAGCGCCTTGCCGATGTGCGCGCGCTCGAGCCGGTGCTCCTCCTCGACGAGCTCGTTGATGCGGTGGCGCAGCGTGGCGTCCGGATCCTGGTTCGCGGTCACGGCGCCCACGATAGGCCGTCCGGGCTCTCGGAAGGGGGCGTCGCAGCGTGCCGTCGTGAGCGATGCTGGGCGCCACACCCCGCGAGCGAAGGAGACACCTTGTCGCGACTCACCGGCCTGCGCCCCGCCGACATGGACGACGAGCAGAAACGGCTGTACGAGGAGATCGTCAGCTCACGCCGGGGACCGGGCTCCACGGCGGCCGCGCCGATCACGGACGAGTCCGGCGCGCTGCGCGGCCCGTTCGAAGCCATGCTGCGGGCGCCCGGGATCGGCGACGCGCTGCAGCGCCTCGGCGCCGGCATCCGCTATCGCGGGTCCCTCAGCGGCAGGGAGCGCGAGATGGCGATCCTGGTCGTCGCCGCGCACTGGGAGTCGGCGTTCGAGCAGCACGCGCACGAGGCGGCCGGCCGTACCGCCGGGCTCGCCGACGCCGAGCTCGCCGCGCTGCGCGCCAAGGGCCCGGCGTTCGACGGTCCCGTGCTCGACGACCCCCGCGAGGCCTGCGTGCTGGCCACGGCCCGGGCGCTCGTCAGCACCGGGGACCTCGACGACGAGCAGTACACGGCGGCGGTCTCGACGTTGGGTGAGGCCGATCTGTTCGAGCTGACGACACTCGTCGGCTACTACGCGACGCTCGCCCTGCAGATGCGGGTGTTCCGGGTCACGTGACCCCCGATCGGCGCAATGCGCGGGCCGTCCGGGTATCCGAGACTGTCAGTCGTGGCACGTGAGGAGGCGAGCGCCGGCAGCTCCGTGCTGCGCGCGTTGCGCGTGGTCGACGCCGTGGCCGCGGCGGGCGACGGGGTCACCGCCAAGGCGATCGCGCGCAGGCTCGGCAGCCCGCTCCCGACGATCTACCGGGTGCTCGCCACGCTGGTCGAGGAGGGCTACCTCGTCCGGATGCAGGACGTGCGCGGCTACGGGCTCGGCTACCGCGTCGCGGAGCTGCACGCCGTACTGACGGCGCAGGTCGTGCCCCACCCGGCGGTCGTCGCGATCCTGCAGGAGCTGCACGCCGACGCCCGCGCCGCGTCGTACCTCGCGACGTTCCGCGACGTCGACGTCGTGATCGCGCACGTCGAGCAGTGCGGTGCCCATCCCGGGCCGGGGCTGCGCGCGGGCGAACCCGTCCCCGCGCACGCCACGGCGGGCGGGAAGGTGCTCCTCGCCGGCCTGGACGGCCCGCGGCTGGCCGCCGTCGTCGCGCACGGGGGCCTGGCCCGCAGCACCCGCCGCACACTGCCCGACCGGCGTGCGCTCGACCGCGAGCTGATGCGCATCCGCTCGGCGGGGGCGGCCGTCGAGGTCGAGGAGTACGAGCGCGGCGTCGCCGGGGTCGCGGTGCCGGTGCGCGGGCCGGGCGGCGACACGTCGGCCGCGATCGGCGTCGTGGTGGCGCGCTCGGACTTCGGCGCCCGCCGCTGGGACCTCGAGGACGCGGTCCGGGTCGCGGCGGTGCGGGCGTCACGCGCGCTGGTGGTGGGGTCGGGCGCCGCGCACGCCCCCTGAGCCGGCCGCCCACACCCCTGCCCGAGTCAGCCGCCCAGTGCGGCGAGCTCGTCCAGCTCGGCCAGCGCCGCGTCGCGCGCGCCGGGGCCGCTGTGGTCGGCGAGCTCGAAGAGCACGCGGTCGACGCCGTTGTCGGCGTAGCCGCGCAGCGCGTCGGCCCGCTTCGCGCCGCCGTACATCGTCACCGGGATGTGGCCGCGGCCCGCGTCGGCCGCGCGGCGCTGCAGCTCCTTGACCCGTTCGCCGAACTCGACGAGGCCGTCGACCGGTACCCGCAGCGGGATCCAGCCGTCGCCGTGGTCGAGGACGCGGTCGAGCACCGAGGGGCCGCCGCCGCCGATCAGGATCGGGGGCACCCGCGTCGGCTTGGGCCAGGACCAGATCGGGTCGAAGTCGACGAACTTGCCGTGGTACTCGGCCTCGTCCATGGTCCAGACGGCCTTCAGCGCCTCGAGCATCTCCAGCATCCGCGCGGTGCGGCTGCGCGGGTCGACGCCGTGGTTGGCCATCTCCTCGCGGTTCCAGCCCGGCCCGACGCCGAACTCGAAGCGGCCCTTCGCGATCCGGTCGACGCTCGCGACCTGCTTGGCGAGGTTGAGGGGGTGGTGCTGGTTGATGAGCGAGACGGCCGTGCCGAGCACGATCCGTTCCGTCACCGTGGCCATCGCACCGATGGCGACGAACGGGTCGTAGGTGTGGGAGTAGCGCTCCGGCAGGTCACCCCCGCCGGGCCACGGCGACTCTCGCGAGGTGGGGATGTGGGTGTGCTCGGTGAGGAAGAGGGACTCGAAGCCACGCTCCTCGACCGCGCGGGCGAGGTCCACCGGCTCGACGCCGTAGTCGGTCAGGAAGGTCACGATGCCGATCTGCACGCGGACGAGCCTTCCATCCAACGAAAACGGCTGCAGCGCGACCTCACGCACCGGCGCTAGCGTGCCGGTCATGACACCGTTGGCCGAGCCTCCCTTCCGGGCCGATCACGTCGGCAGCCTGCTTCGCCCACGCGCCCTGCTCGAGGCCCGTGACGACCACGCCGCCGGCCGGCTCGACGACGCGGGCCTGCGCGCGGTGGAGGACGCCGCGATCCGCGACGTCGTCGCGATGCAGGAGGACGTCGGGCTGCAGACGGCGACCGACGGCGAGTTCCGCCGCACGTCCTGGCACATGGACTTCATCTACCGGCTCGGCGGCATCTCCAAGACCGACGAGCGGATCCGGGTCCGCATGGTCAACGCCGAGGGCGAGGGCGCGTTCACCTCGGCCGGGCTGGCGATCGACGGGAAGGTCCGCCTCGACGAGCCCATCTTCGCCGACGACTTCCGCTTCCTCGCCGGCCTCACGACGACCACCACCGCGAAGCTGACGATCCCGTCGCCGAGCATGGTCCACTACCGCGGCGGGACGGCCGCGATCGACCGCTCGGTGTACCCCGACATCGAGGAGTTCTGGGCCGACCTCTCCGCGGCGTACGCCGCCGAGATCGCGGCGGTCGGGGAGCTGGGCTGCCGCTACCTGCAGCTCGACGACACGAGCCTCGCCTACCTCAACGACCCCGCCGAACGCGCCGCCCACGGGGACGCCGACCACCTGCGCTACATCCGTCAGATCAACGCCGCCGTCGCCGGCCGGCCCGAGGGCATGCGGATCACCACCCACATGTGCCGCGGCAACTACCGCTCCAGCTGGGCGGCCGAGGGCGGGTACGACTACGTCGCCGAGGCGTTGTTCGGCGAGCTGGACGTCGACGGCTTCTTCTGCGAGTTCGACGACGAGCGTTCGGGCGGGTTCGAGCCGCTGCGCTTCGTCCCGCCGGGCAAGCGGGTGGTGCTGGGGCTCGTCACGAGCAAGCGCGGCGCGCTGGAGAACCCCGACGACCTCAAGCGGCGCATCGACGAGGCGGCCAAGTACGTCCCGCTGGACCAGCTGTGCCTCTCGCCGCAGTGCGGGTTCTCCTCGACGGTCGAGGGCAACGTCCTCACCTACGACGAGCAGGTTGCGAAGCTGCGGCTGATCGTCGACGTGGCGCGCGACGTCTGGGGCTAGGTTCGGCGGTATGTCGGACGGGCCGCAGGGCTGGGGAACGCCGTTGTACGCGCGGGTGCTCGACGCCCTGCCCGCGGGTGCGACGGTGCTCGACGTCGGTTGCGGCGCAGGGGAGTTCGCCCGCGCGGCGGTCGACCGCGGGCACGCCGTCACGGGGCTCGACGTCGATACCGGCGCGGTCGCGGCGGCCGCCCGGCGGGTGCCGGAGGGCTCCTTCGCCGTCGGCGACGCACACGATCTCGCGGTCCCGGCCTCGTCGGTCGACGCGGTCGTGCTCGTGCAGGTGCTGACCCACGTCGCCAACCCGCTGGCGGCCCTGCGGGAGGCGGCGCGGGTCGTGCGGCCGTCCGGGACGGTCGTCGTGACGGTGTGGGGCCGGGAAGAGGAGTGCGACGTGCGTGCGTTCGGCGACGCGCTCGCCGGGCTGCTGCCGCCGCGCCCGCCCCGGCCGGGCGGACCGCCGCCGCTGACCGAGCCCGACCGGCTGGCCAAGCTCGTCGACATGGCGGGTCTGCGGGTGGACGCGGTCGAGGAGGTCGTGTGCCCGTTCGACTACGCCGACGACGACGAGCTGGCCGGCCCCGTGATCGACTCCGCGATGGGCCGCACGGCCGCGCGCCGCGCGGGCCCCGGCGGCGTGCGCACCGCGGTCCTGGAGGGCATGGCGCGGTTCCGGCAGGACGACGGTGGCTACCGCCTGGAGAACCTGTTCCGCGTCCTGACGGCGCGTCGTGAGCGGCGATAGTCGCCCGGGCGACGATCGGCGCTCACAAGAGGTCGGCCAGCTCCGTGAACGACGACACCGTGAGGGCGGCGTCCGGGTCGGTCGCGGGCGGGACGACGCGGCCGCCGAACTCGTCGGGCCGGTGGACGTAGAACGTCGTGAGGCCGCGGGCGCGGGCGGCGACCAGGTCGTCGACGTGCGCCGCGACCATGCCCACCTGCTCCGGACGCAGGGCCAGCAGCGCGGGCGCGGAGTCGTAGGCGCCGGGATCGGGCTTGTAGTGCCGGGCCACCTCGGCGCCGAGGACGACGTCCCACGGCAGCCCGGCCCGCTTGGCCATGTCGACCAACAGCGCGACGTTGCCGTTGGACATCGGGCCGATCGTGAAGCGGGCCTTGAGCCGGGTCAGTCCCTCGACGGCGTCGGGCCAGGGGTCGAGGCGGTGCCAGGCCAGCACCAGCTCCGCGCGGACGGTGTCGGGCGGGTCGAGTCCGCGCTCGGCGAGCAGCGCGTCGAGGGACTCGCGATGCAGGACGTCGAGGATCGTCCAGGGGCGGCGCCCGCTGCGGACCTCCTCCATCGAGGGCTGGTAGCGGCCGCGCCAGTCGTCGGCCAGTTCGTGCGGGTCGTCGACGTCGGGCAGTAGCCGCGCCACCTCCCGCGCGACGCCGGAGCGCCAGTCGACGACCGTCCCGAACACGTCGAACACCAGCGCGCGGACGTCCACGCCTCCGACCCTAGCCGCCGGGTGCGGCGGCCCGCGGGCGCCGCGCGCACAGGAGGAGCCGGGTGACCGGGCAATACGGAAACGGCCCCGGTCAGGCTTGACCGGGGCCGTTCCTCGTCACCCTCAGGGCGCGGTGGCCGCCCCGGGTGCGTACCGGAGAGCCAGGAGGCTCTTGCAGTACTCGCCGTTCGTCTCGATCCCGACGCGCTGCAGCCGGGCCCGGCGCAGGTGCAGCGGCACCTGTTCCGAGGTCACCCTGCTGCCGTCGGGATGCACGAGCAGCGGTGCGTCGTCGTCGTAGGGCAGCCCGATCGCCGCGCGTCGCCGGCGCAGCCGGGTCAGCTCGTCGGACTCGGGAAGTTCACCCAGCGTCGCCGACGCCAGCTCGTCGGGTCCCGCCCCCGCGTCGACCAACGGTCGCGCGAGCCGGTCCTGACCCGCGACCGAGGCCTTCGTGAGGAACGTGCGGCGCAGCTCGTCGAGCTCCGCCGTCGCCTCCCCGGTGAAGGTCCCGACGAAGCCCGCGTGTGCCGCGACCCCGCCGTTGATCTCCTCGGACGCGTGGTGGTCGGCCAGCGTCACCTCTGCGCGCGCCACTCCCGGGACCGCCGACACCGCGTCGTACGCGTCGGCGACCATCAGGAACGAGAAGTTCGGCGCACAGAAGAACGTGGGCAACCGAAGCCCCACGGAGACGACGTCCCCGTCGGGCCCGTGGGACACGGTGCACGACTCGACGAAGTCGAGTCCGGTGATGGGCTCGTCGAGTTCCGGGTCGAGCACCGTGTCCAACGCGGCCCAGATCTCGGGCGAGACCCCCTCAGGGGCAGTAATCATTGCGCCTCCGCGGGGACGAGCACGTCAGCGCGGATCATGCCTGCGCACCCGCCGTGCCCTCGACGAGCTCCTCGCCCGGCTGCATGCTCTCGCCGGCCTCGGTCGGCAGCTGGAGCTCGGCCGGGACGGGGATGTCGTACAGCTTGGCGGCGTTGAGGCCGAGGATCTTCTTCTTCGACGCGGTGGTGAGGCGCGGGTAGTCGGCGAACTGGTCGTCGTCGGGCATCTGCCAGTCGACCAGGCCCTCGACCTGCCACTTCGGCGTCCAGATGTTGTAGTCGCCACCGAAGAGCATCTTGTCCTCGCCGACCCAGAACAGCAGCTCGCCCATGACCTTGGCGAAGAACTTGGGACGGGCGTGCATCAGGCCGCCGACGACGACCGACAGGCCGGCGTAGACGTTGGGCTCCTGCACCGCCATGAAGCAGAAGTCCTCGATGCGCGGGAGGCCGACGTGCTCGACGATGAAGTTGAGGCCCTGGAAGTCGGTCGCGGCGTGGTCGACGTCGGCGACGTCGAACGCGTCCTTGTCGAGCGGCCAGATCGTCGGGCCCTTGTGGACGTGGACGTTCTTGACGCCCAGGTCCTGCGCGGCCTGCAGGAAGCGGTAGGCCTCCGGGTCGGTCAGCTTGTAGCCGCGGGAGTCGCCGTTCCACTCCGCGGTGTAGAGCTTGACGCCCTTGTGCTTGTACTTCGCGACGTCCGCCTCGAGCTGCCGGAGCCCGGCGTCGCCCTCACGCGGGTCGAAGCGACCGTTGACGATCAGCTTGTCGCCCCAGCGCTCGAGGAGCGCGGCGTTCTGGTCGGCGGTGTTGAAGCCGTCCTTGTACCACTCCTTGAGGTACGTCGACTGGAAGATCGCGTAGTCGACGTGGCCCTCGATGAACATGTCGCGCTCGAAGTCCTCGGGCGTGACCTTGAGGTACTTCTCCCAGTCCCAGTGGGTCTCGGGCGGGCCGAGCTGGTGGTAGCCGTAGAAGCAGTCGATCCAACCCTTGGCGTACTGCTCCTTGCCCTCGACCCAGTTCTCCTTGGACGCGTCCCAGAAGTGACTGTGTGAGTCGACGACGAAGTACTTCTCGCCATCCTTCTCGTACATGTGTGGTGGTCCTTTCCTCTCAGCGTCAGCGCTGGGTTTGCCGCTGGTCAGGAGTTCACGGAACGAGGATCGCCCGGCCGCGGACACGACCGGCGTCGAGGTCGTGCAGCGCGTCGAGCGCCGCATCGAGCGGGTACTTCTTGGTGTGCAGCGTGACCTTGCCCGCCTGGGCCAGGACCATCAGCTCGGTCAGGTCGGCGTAGGTCCCGACGATGTTGCCGATGACGTTCTTCTCGCCGCCGACGAAGTCGAGCGTCGGCGCGGTGAACGTGCCGCCGTAGCCCAGGATGTACTGCGAACCGGCGGGCGCGGTCATCTGCCAGGCGTCGAGCTCGGCGCCCTGCTCGGCGACGAAGTCGAACACCACGTCGCCGCCGCGCCCGTTGGTGATGTCCTTGACGGCATCGACCTGGTTGCCGTCGGCGAGGACGGTCTCGTCGGCACCGATCTGCTTCGCGAGGGCGAGCGCGTCGGGGTTCCTGTCGACGACGACGATCCGGGTGCCGGTGATGGCCGCGAGCGCCTGGATGGCGATGTGGCCGAGGCCGCCCGCACCCTGCACGACGGCTGTGGTGCCGGGGTAGAGGTCCGGCACCGCCTTGCGGACCGCGTGGTAGGCGGTGATGCCGGCGTCGGCCAGTGCGGCGACGTCGGCCGGGTTGGTGCTCGGGTCGAGCTTGATGCAGGCCCGCGCGGTGGTGCGCAGGTACTCCGCCATGCCGCCGTCGTTGTTCGACAGGCCGGGGAAGAACGCGTTCTCGCACTGCATGTCGCGACCGCGCCGGCAGGGCAGGCACAGCCCGCACGACGGCTGCGGATGCAGGATGACGGTGTCGCCCACGGCGACGTTGGTGACACCCTCGCCGACGGCCTCTACCCAGCCGGCGTTCTCGTGGCCGATCACGTACGGCAGCTCGGGGCCCATGGCCTCGGCCCAGTCGCCGTTGATGATGTGCAGGTCGGTCCGGCAGACCCCTGCGCCACCGATCTTGACGATGACGTCGAGGGGTCCCTGCAGCGTGGGCTCGGGGATGTCGTCGATCTTCGGGTCGGAGTGGTACTCGTGCACCCGGACGGCCTTCACGCCCGTACCTCCCTTGGTCTCGGGGACTGGCCCCGATTCCATTGCGGCGTGCAGCACGTCACAAGGGGTCGGATTCCACGGAGCGAGAAAACGGACTGATCGGGCATGAGACACCTGCCCGCCGTCACGGGGCCGCAAAATGGTGTTGGCCCAGTTCACCGGGGGTGTGGAGACGCAAAGGGCCCGGCGCGACGAGGTCGGCCGGGCCCGGGTGCACCCCTGAAGATCCAGGGGGCGGGTGATCAGGAGGTGGAACGTGCGAACCGTTGCGGCTCCCTGCCCGCCATCACGTCGCGGCCGCGTGCGGTGTCGGCGTAGAGCCGGCAGAAGACGATCTGCCCGTCGTGCACCGTGAACAGGAACATGTGCTCGTTCTGCATGCGGATGCCGTCGGGCGAGAGCGCGTCGGTCCGCACCGGGACGGCGATGGTGTCGCCCGCCTCGGCGATCTCGTGCGCCTCGTAGCGGAAGTACTGCCACTTCGCGTTGACGTGGGCCCACCAGCCCTCGAACTCCGCGCGCCCGGTGAACACCCCGCCGTAGGGCAGCGAGTCCGACATCTCGAACCGGAAGTCGTCGGCGAGCAGGCCGATCATCGGGCCGAAGTCGTTCTTCTCGTATCCGGTGAACGCCGCCCGCAGGGCGGCCACGACCTTCTCGTCGCTCATTCGTGCACTCTCCTCGTCGCGATCAGCCGGGCTGCTCGAAAGAAATACGAGCTTATGCTCCTATTGAGGACGCGATCAACCGGCGCAGATCGAGGACACGCAGGTCGGCCGGGCGTCAGCTCTCGTAGAGGGCGTCCAGCGCGTCGCGGTGGAGCCGCTCGACGTCCTTGCGCCGGATTTTCATGCTCGGCGTCAGCTCGCCGTCGTCGACGGTGAGCTCGCGGTCGAGGATCGTGAACTTCTTGATCGTCTCCCAGCGGTTGAGCTTCGCGTTGAGCTCGTCGACGTAGCCCTGCACGAGTGCGTGCACCTCGGGCGACGCTACCAGCTCCGCGTGCTCGCGGCCGGCCAGCCCGTTGTTCGCGGCCCAGCCGCGCAGCGCGTCGGCGTCGAGGGTGAGCAGGGCCGTGCAGTAGTTGCGTCCGTCGCCGTGCACGACGGCCTGGCTGACGTACGGGCACACCGCCAGCAGCCGGCCCTCGATCGGCTGTGGCGCGACGTATTTGCCGCCGGAGGTCTTGAACAGGTCCTTCTTGCGGTCGGTGATCTTCAGGTAGCCGTCGGCGTCGAGCTCGCCGATGTCGCCGGTGTGCAGGAAGCCGTCGGCGTCGAGCGCCTCGGCGGTCTGGTCGGGCAGGTTGTGGTAGCCGGTCATGACGCTGGGGCTGCGCAGCAGGACCTCGCCGTCGTCGGCGATCGTGATCTCCGTGCCGGGCAACGGGTGTCCGACCGTGCCGATCCGGTACCGGCTCAGCTCGTTGACCGCCCCGCCCGCCGCGTTCTCGGTCATCCCGTAGCCCTCGAGGATGAGGACGCCGGCTGCGTGGAACCAGTGCGCGAGGTCCGGGGCCAGTGCCGCGGAACCGGAGATGAAGAAGCGGACCCGGCCGCCGAAGCGGGCGCGGATCTTCGACAGGACCAGCGCGTCGGCCAGCCGGTGCTGCGCGGCGAGCAGCGGCGGCACGCGCCTGCCGGCCAGCTTCAGGTCGCTCACCTTGCGGCCCACCGACATCGCCCAGGTGAACAGCGTGGCCTTCGGCCCGCCCTCGGCGGCGATCGTGGTGACGATGCGGGCGTGCGCCTTCTCGAAGATGCGGGGTGCGGCGGCCATCATCGTCGGCCGCACGACCGCCATGTTCTCGACGATCCGGTCGACGCGCCCGTCGACCGCCGTGGTGAAGCCGATCGCGAGCTGTGCCGCGAGCAGGACCTTGCCGAACGAGTGGGCGAGCGGGAGCCACAGGTACTGCAGGTCGTCGGGACGGCACAGGTCGAGCTTGGTGAGCGCGTCGCCCTGATAGGTCCAGGCCTTCTGCGGCAGCCGCACTCCCTTCGGGCGGCCGGTTGTGCCGGAGGTGTAGATCAGCGTGGCCAGGTCGTCGGGGGAGATGCCGTCGATGCGGTCGGCCACGGCGTCGGGCGAGGTCTCGGTGAGCGCCCGGCCGCGGGCGGCGAGGTCGGTGACCGTGATCACCCAGTCGTCGTCGTCCTCGGGGGTGCCGTCGAGGAGCACGACGACGCCGACGTCGGGCAGCTCGTCGCGGTGCGCACGCAGCTTCGCGACCTGGGTCTCGTCCTCGGCGAACACGACGCGGCTGCCGGAGTCGGCCAGGATGAACGCGACGTCGGGCGCGCCCGTCGTCGGGTAGACGGTCGTGGTCGCCGCGCCCGCGCACATGATGGCGAGGTCGGCGACGATCCACTCGTAGCGGGTGCCGGCCATGATCGCGACGCGGTCGCCCGCCTCGACACCGAGCGCGATGAGCCCCGCCGCGAGCCGGCCGACGCGTTCGCCCGTCTCGCCCCAGGTGATCGCGCGCCAGGTGCCGTCGGACTCGGGGACGCGGAAGGCCTCGCGGTCGGCCGAGGCGTGGACCCGGTCGTGGAACATCCGGGCGACGCTCGGAGCGGCGGACGCCGTAGCGGTCATCTCCCGGCTCCCCTTATGTCCGTTTCGGTGGAGGGAACCTACCAGCCTTACCAGCCAGTAATATGCCGCCGTGTGAGCGACTTCGACTGGGTGGCCGACGCGCTGGACAGCGGCGTCCCGTGGGTGCACAGCAGCGGCGTCGTGGTCGACGAGGTCGAGGCGACGCGCGCGGTCTGCCGGCTGCCCGACCGGCCCGAACTGCACAACCACGTCGGCGGCCCGCACGCGGCGATGATCTTCGGGCTGGCCGAGACGGCGTCGGGCGCGGTCGGGCTCGCCGCCTTCGGCGCGACGGCCGAGCGGGCGGTGCCGCTCGTCGTCACCTCGACGATCCACTACCGCGCGCTGGCGAGGGGCCCGCTGACGGCCGAGGCGGTACTCGCGCGCCCGGCCGCCGAGGTGCTGGCCGAGCTGGACGCGGGCACGCGCCCGGAGTTCACCGTCGACGTCACGGTCCGTGACGGCCAGGGGAAGGACTGCGCGACCGTCACGGTGGTGTGGACGCTCAAGCCGGTGCGCGACCGCGCGTCCGCGCCGCAGGGGGACTAGCGTCGCGCGCCGTGCGCATCGTGATCGCCGGAGGGCATGGACAGATCGCGTTGCGGCTGGCGACGTTGCTGGCCGCGCGTGGTGACGAGGTCGTGGGCGTGGTGCGCAACCCCGCCCACGTCGACGACGTGGCGGCCGCCGGTGCCTCGGCCGTCGTGCTCGATCTCGAACGGGCGGACGCCGACGAGCTCGCCGGGCACCTGACCGGCGCCGACGCGGTCGTCTTCGCCGCGGGCGCCGGCCCGGGCAGCGGCGCCGCGCGCAAGGACACCGTCGACCGGGCCGCGGCCACGCTGCTGGCCGACGCCGCCTCCCGCGCCGGGGTGCGGCGCTACCTGCTCGTCTCGGCGATGGGCCTCGACGCCGAGCCCGATCCAGGGCGCGGTGAGGTGTGGGTCGCGTACCTGCGTGCCAAGAAGGCCGCCGAGGACGCCCTGCGGGCCACCGACCTGGAGTGGACGATCCTGCGGCCCGGCCGGCTGACCGACGACGCCGGCACCGGCAAGGTCACGCTCGGACCGAGCGTGGGGTACGGCGAGGTGACACGCGACGACACCGCCGCGGTGCTGGCCGCACTGCTCGACACCGCCGCGAGCGCCGGGTCGGTGCTGGAGGTCGTCGGCGGCGACGTCCCGATCGCCGACGCCGTCGCGGCGGCCGTCCGATGACCGCCGGGGCCGACGAGTTCGACGTCGTCGTCATCGGGGCCGGTCCGACGGGCGAGAACGCCGCCGACTACGCCGTCCGTAACGGGCTGACTGCCGCCCTGGTCGAGGCCGAGCGCGTCGGCGGCGAGTGCTCGTACTGGGCGTGCATCCCGTCCAAGGCGCTGCTGCGTACCGGACAGGCCGTCGCCGCGGCCCGGCGGCTGCCCGGGGTGCGGGCCGACCTGGACCCGGCCGCGGTGCTCGCCCGCCGCGACGAGTTCGTCCACGACCTCGACGACGCGAGCCAGGTCGAGTGGGCCGAGGGCGCGGGCATCACCGTCGTCCGCGGCACCGGACGGCTCGACGGCGAGCGGGCCGTCCGGGTCGGTGACCGGGTGCTGCGGGCCCGGCACGCCGTCGTCGTCGCGACGGGCAGCGTCCCGGTCCGGCCGCCCGTCGAGGGGCTGGACTCCGTGCGCACCTGGGGTTCCCGGGAGGCCACGAACGCGTCGGAGGTGCCCGCACGGTTCGGGGTGCTGGGCGGCGGGGTCGTCGGCTGCGAGCTGGCGCAGGCGTTCTGCCGGCTCGGGTCGCGGGTCACGCTCGTCGACGTCGGGTCGCGGTTGTTGCCCGCCGCCGAGCCCGCCGCCGGCGAGCGGGTCGCGGCCGCGATGCGGGAGGAGGGCATCGACGTCCGGCTCGGCCAGGGTCTCGACGCCGTCTCGCCCGGCCCCGGCGGCGCCGTCGTCCTGCACCTCGGGGGCGAGCGCGTCGAGGTCGACGCGCTGCTCGTCGCCACCGGCAGGCGGCCCAACACCGGCGACCTCGGCGTCGACACGGTCGGCCTCGAACCCGGCAAGCCGCTGGCCGTGGACGACTCCGGGCTGGTCGACGGGGTCGAGGGCGGCTGGCTCTACGCCGCGGGCGACGTCACCGGCCGGGCTCCCTTGACGCACATGGGGAAGTACGCGGCGCGGATCGTCGGCGCCGCGATCGCCGCCCGCGCGCAGGGCGCGCCGCTCGACACCGGGCCGTGGGGCGAGCACTCCGCGACGGCCGACCACGCCGCCGTCCCGCAGGTCGTGTTCACCGACCCGGAGGTCGCGTCGGTCGGGCTGACCGCCGCGCGCGCCCGCGACGCGGGCCTCCCGGTGCGCGTCGTCGAGATCGACATCGCCGTCGCCGGGTCGTCGCTGCATGCCGACGGCTACTCCGGCAGCGCGACGATGGTCGTCGACACCGAGCGGGAGGTGCTCGTCGGCGCCACGTTCGTCGGGCAGGACGTCGCGGAGCTGGTGCACGCCGCCACGGTCGCCGTGGTCGGGGAGGTGCCGCTGGCGCGGCTGTGGCACGCGGTCCCATCGTTCCCGACGATCAGCGAGGTCTGGCTGCGGCTGCTGGAGACCTACCGCTCGAACGCGGCGGGCTGATCGCCACTCACCGCAGGTGTTCACGCCGTCTGGGTCAGTGCCGCGGCGACGCCGATGGCCATGGCCATCACCGTCACCTCCACCGCGGCCCACCTCAGCACCGGGAGCCGTCCGGTGGCGAGCCGGACCCGGGCGGCGTTGCCGAGCACCGCGAGCACCGCGAGCAGCACGACCTTGGCGACGACCAGCCAGCCGTAGCCCGTCGTGAACAGGGCGCCGAGCCCGGGCAGGCGCAGCAGCGCGTTCAGCACCCCGGTGACGCCGACGCCGACGATGCAGAACGTCGCGAGCCGGGAGAACCGCGGCAGCACCGGATCGAGCAGCGCGCGCCGCCCGCCGAGGAACACCAGCACGGCGCCGAGCCCGCCGACCCACGCCGACGCGGCCGCGACGTGCAGCGCCGACATGATGACCGCCAGCTCGTGGTCGGACGCGGTGCCCGCGTGGCCCGTCACCGCCGGGGTGAGCAGGCCGAGCAGTGCCGCGACGAGCGCCGCGCGCGGCGGGACGGCGTCGGCGCGCAGCAGCCGGGCGGTCGCGCAGCCGACGACGACCAGCACGCATGCCGCCGTCAGGACGAGCCCGCGGCCCGACGCCAGCGACGTCGCCCAGTGCACGAGCTCGCCGCCACCGAGAGCGCCGACCGGCACGTCGTAGGCGTCGGCGGCCCGGAAGGCGATGTCGCACAACACGACCACCACCCACACGCCGCCGACGACGACGATCGAACGGTCGAGCCGTCGGTCGAGGGTCTCGTGGTCGCGCTCCGCGACCCCCGTGGTGCGCAGCAGCGCCGAGAGCAGGCCCATCCCGACGCAGGCGATCCCGGCCACGTCCATGGCGGACCGGGTCACCTCCGTGGCGACCCGCAGTGGGAACGTCGAGCTGCTCAGGGCGTCGGCCAGCACGCCCGCGACCACGGCGACGGCGACCGCGAGGCCGGCCCACAACACCGGCAGCAACCGGGACGTGGAGCCGGACCTCGCGGCCGCCCTGTTCATCGGCTGCCGCTCCTCAGCTGCGGCCCAGCCGCAGCGCGAGCGCGACGCCGCCGGCGACCAGCACGACGGCGCCGACGATCCACGGCCACACCGGCGCCCCACCTGACCCGCTGTCGCCGCCCGGCGCGGCGTCGGCGGCCTGCGGCGCGTTCGCGATCGGCACACCCTTGCCCGGACCGGGCCGGGTGAGCGTGAACGACACGCTGCCCTGGACGGGGTGCCCGTCGTCGGACACCACGCGGTAGCCGATCTCGTACCGGCCGGCCGGCCCGAGCGGCATGACGCCGGTCGTCACCGAGTCGTTGGCCGCGGTGACCTGCCCCTGCTGGTAGGCGAGGTGGTCGGGGCCGATGACGGTCACGGTGTTGAAGCCGGCCTGCATGCTGTCGCTGAAGTGGATCGTGACGCTGCTCGGCCCGGTGGCGAGGCTCGCCCCGTCGGGCGGGTCGCTGCCCTCGAGCTGGGCGTGCGCCGACGCCGGGCCGGCCCCGAGGAACAGCGCCAGCCCGGCCGCGACCAGCACGGCGACCGCGCGGCTCGCCAGCCGTGCCGCGCGGCTCACTGAGTCGTCACCTTCTCCTCCTTCGCCGCGGCCGAGCCGCCGGTGCGCGACTTCGGACGGCGGCTGCGCAGGACCGCGCCGCCGCCGAGTCCGAGCCCCAGGGCTCCGAGCAGCAGGCCGATGCCGCCGAGCCAGCGGGCCGTCGTGTCGGTCGTCCCCGCGGAGGAGCCGTCGGTGCCACCGGCGGCCGCCGCGTCGTGGCCGCCGTGCCCGCCGCCCGTCGCGGGGGTCAGCGTGATGCTGGGCGCCGGGTGGTCGGGCTCCGCCGCCCCGGGCCGCTGGATCTCGTTCCAGTTGACGACGGAGCCGTCGTCGTAGGTCTGCGTCGCCGGGAACACGAGGCCGGTCGTGTCGTCGGGCAGCGGGCCGACCGAGAGCGGGAAGTCCATGTACTGACCGGGCCCGATGCGGGTGCCGGGCTGTGCGGTCCAGGTCACCGTCGTCACGGCCTGGGTGATCGTGGCGCCGTCGCGCTGGATCGGCTGCGGCAGGGTGCCCTTGGTGACGGTGGCGGTCCAGCCGGGCTGTGGCGTCGTGCGCGCCGAGGTGAGCGGGTGGTCGGTCGGGAAGCTCACCTCGAGCTTGACGGTGCCCGCGGTGTCGGACTCGGTGGGCACCCGGAAGTTGATCACGGTGTAGCCGCCCTGCTGGGCCGTGCTCGGCTGGGCGGTGACGTGCGCGAGTGCCGGGGAGGCCGCGGCGAGCGCCACTCCGGCGGCGACCGCGGCGACGACGCCGCCGCGAAGGGCGGTACGGCGCAGTGAACTGAACATGGGTAGGGGTCTCCGATGAGGAAGCCACCGCGACAGGAGGCGGTGGTGAGGTGTGGTGAAGGTCGGCTCACACCCGGATCGGTGGACCACGACGGGCCAGCGGGCCCAGCAGCGCCCGGGCCGCGTCGCCGAGGACGGCGGGCGACGGGACCGCGAGGGTCGGCAGCGGCCGGTCGGCCGCGGGGGGAGTCAGGCGCCGGGGCAGGACGCGCCCGAGCCAGCCGAGCAGGACCGCGAGCACCTGGTCGGCGTCGCGGATGAGCAGGCCGGTCGCGATCGTGGCGACGACGTGCATCCCGAGCATCGAGGGCCGGCCGCCGGTGGCGGCCTGGTGGTGCCCGAGGACGTCCATGGTCTGGTGCATCGCCAACTGGCCCGCGGCGAGCACCGCGAGCATCCCGACGATGCCGCGGCAGGCGTCGGCCAGCGCGATGATCAGGGCCGCGATCAGGGGGAACAGCGCGACGAGCAGGCCCAGGTCGGGAACCGTGCCGCCGCCCGCGACGTGCCCGAGACCGGTGATCAGCGCACTCGCGGAGGCGACGGCGACACCGCGCGCGCTCCGCATCCCGGGGCCGTGTCCCGCGTGGTCACGGCGCACGCCGCGGGAACCGCGGTGCGACCGCGGCGTACGCGGGACCGCGGCACGGGTCCCGTGGCCGCGCCTCACGGGTCCACACGGTAGCCGCCGGCCTCGACGGGGCGGCACCCACGGCCCGGGGGGCGTCGGGGGTGAGGCGACGGCCGCCGTCAGACGCGCACGCCGAGTTGCGTGAGCAGCTCGTCCTCGATGCGGTCCAGCTCGCAGGCGACTGCCCGGAACGCCGTCCTGCGCCGTGCCGTCGGCATCTGCTCCGCGGCGCGCACGGCGACCGACAGGTCCGCGAGCCGCGGCTCGGTGTCGGCGGCGAACCGCCGGCCGGGCCCGGTGGTCTGCGCGTCGCCGTCGGACTTCAGCTCCGGCAACGCCTCGGCGATCCGCGAGATCCGGGCGTGCAGGGCGCCGCCGCGGCCCGTGTAGGCACCCAGCCGGTCGGCCGGCACGCCGAGCTTGCGGGCGCGGTACTCGTCCCACTGCGCACGGGCCGCACCCGCCGCGGCGAGCGCGTACGGCGCGAGCAGCGGTGCCACCACCTTGCCGACCGCGATCGCGCGCCCGACCTTCGCCGGGGCCGTCGAGGTGGCGGTGGCGATGGCGTTGACCGCGGTGTCCTGTGCCGACCCGACGCGGCGCCCGGTCTTCTTCGCCGCCTTCTCGGTCTTCTTCTCGGCGGCGGCGAGCGCCTTGGCCGTCTTCACCTCGGCGTCGGTGGTCTTCTTCAACGCCTTCACCCGGGCCTTCTCGAGCATCGCGGCCTGCTCGGCGGCCTGCTCGGCCGCCTTCGCCTCGGCCTTCGCGGCCTTCCGGAGGGCCTTCGCCTCCGCGCGGGTGCTGCCGGCCCTGCGGCGCAGTGCCATTCGTCCTCCTCGTGCCCGGGTGCCCCCGCCGGCCCGGGTCGCGGCCCGGATCGAGGTCACCTTAGAGGCCGGACGCGCCGGTGGCAGGCGCAGAGGCTGTCGGTGGTGGTCTCTACCCTCGGGTGTGTGACGGTGAACGAGACCTCGCCTGCCTCGATGCGGGAGCGCACGCCCGCCATCGGAACCGGCGGCGCGGCCGTCACGGGCGTCTCTCTCGACGCCGCGGTCACCACCCGGTGCCGCCGTCGGGTGCACCTCGACCACGACCCGACGGTGGCCGACGCGCCCCGCGCCCTGCCCGATCCCTCGCTGGAGCAGCGCCGGGCCGACGCGCAGGCGCACCGGGACCGGATCGGGGCGCTGCTCGCGGCCGAGCACCCGTCGCTGTGGGCCGTCGTGCCCGCCGACGGCGCCGCCAGGGAACGGGCCGAGGCCACCGCCGTCGCGGTCGCCGCCGACGCCGGGCTGATCTGGAACGCCCAGCTCCCGCGCGACGTCGCGGGCGGGCGACGCGGCGGGGCCGAGCTGCTGGTCAGGGTGCCGGGCGGCGGCTACGTGCCGGTCCTCGTCGTGCGGCACCGCGTCACCGACCCGGGCCAGGGTGCGCTCACCACGCCCGTCCTCGCGCCGTTCCCCGGTGCGGCGCGCGCCGACGCCACCCGCAAGGTCCGCTCCCAGCCGCGCGACCTGCTGCGGCTGGCCCACCTCACGCGGATGCTGCGTGCCGCCGGATGGGCGCCGTCCGCCGAGAATGCGGCCGCGGCGCTCGGTGGCGTCGTCGGGCTCGACGGCGACGTCGTGGTCTGGCACGACCTCGCGGCCGAGCACTGGCCCGGCGGGCGCAGCACCATGGTGGAGTACGACGCGCGGTTCGCCGACCGGATCAGCGTCGCCACCGCTGCGGTCACCGGCGGGCCGGCGCTCGCGCTGCCGTCCCGGGTCACCGAGTGCCGGCGTTGTCCCTGGTGGCCGACGTGCGAGGCCGCCCTGGCCGACGGGCAGGACGTGAGCCTCGTCGTGCGCGGCGAGTCGGCGGTCGCGCTGCGCACGGTCGGCGTGTTCACCGTGGCCCAGCTGGCCGCGCTCGATCCGGCGCAGGAGCCGCCGGTCCCGTTGCCGGGCCTCGCCTTCCCCGACACGATCGCGCTCGCCAGGGCGTGGCTGCGTGGCATGTCCGTGGTCCGGCGCGTCCCGGCCGTGCCGGTCCCGCGGGCCGACGTCGAGGTCGACGTCGACATGGAGAGCTTCGGCGAGGCGGGCGCCTACATGTGGGGCGTGCTGCTCACCCACCCCGGCGGCCTGCGTGAGGGCGACGAGCCCGACGGCTATCGCGCCTTCGCCACGTGGGACCCGGTCCCGACGATCGACGAGGCGCGCTCCTTCGCGGAGTTCTGGTCCTGGATCACCGGGGTCCGCGACGCGGCCCTCGCGAGTGGTCGCACGTTCGCGGCGTACTGCTACAACGAGCAGGCCGAGAACCGGTGGCTGCTCGGCTCGGCCGAGCGGTTCGCGGGCATGCCGGGCATCCCGGCCGTCGAGCAGGTGCAGGAGTTCATCGACGCGGACTCGTGGGTCGACCTGTTCGCCGTCGTCAACGACTGGTTCCTCTGCGCGCACGGCAAGGGGCTCAAACGGATCGCCCCGGCCGCGGGGTTCGCGTGGCGCGACGCGGAGGCGGGCGGCGAGAACTCGATGCGCTGGTACCGCGACGCCGTCGGGCTCGACGGCAACCCGCCCGACCCGGCACAGCGCGCCCGGCTGCTCGAGTACAACGAGGACGACGTCGCCGCCACCCGTGCGCTGCGGGAGTGGATGACGTCCCCGGCGATCGACGACGTCCCGCTGGCGGCCGACCTCTAGCAACGCCGTCGGCGGCGGTGGCCGCCGGGGGTTCACGCACGCGCCGCGCGGGCGCCCGCCCGGCGTTCACCCGGCTGCCTCCGACGGCGGCGACGATCGGCTCGTCCGGTCCGTCGTCGCGAGGAGCTCCCCGTGTTCGCTCGCCGCATCGCCGTCGTCGGAGCCGGGTACGTCGGCCTCACCACCGCCGCGTGCCTGGCCTCCCTGGGACACCACGTCGTCTGCGCCGACATCGACGCCGCCAAGGTCGACCGGCTGCGTGCGGGCGAGGTCGGCATCCTCGAGCCCGGCCTGCACGACCTCGTCGCCGAGGGGACGGCCGCGGGCCGGCTGCAGTTCTGCGTCGGCGCCGGTGCGGCCGTCGCGCGGCCCGATCTCCCGCCCGTCGAGGTGCTGTTCCTCTGCGTGCCGACGCCGATGGGTGCCGGCGGGGGTGCCGACCTCGCCGCGGTCGAGGCCGTGGCCGCCGAGGTGCGGCACCTGCTGCCGGCGGGCTGCGTCGTCGTCACGAAGTCGACCGTGCCCGTCGGGACCGCCGAGGCGACGCGGAAGCTGTTGCGGCGCAGGGATGTCGCCGTCGTGAGCAATCCCGAGTTCCTGCGCGAGGGCAGCGCGGTGCACGACTTCCTCAACCCGGACCGGATCGTCGTCGGGTCCGACCAGCAGGACGCGGCCGAACGGGTCGCCGCGCTGTACGCCCGGCTCGGGGCCCCGACCGTGCTCACCGACGCCGCGAGCGCCGAGATGGTCAAGTACGCCGCCAACGCCTTCCTCGCGATCAAGCTCTCCTACGTCAACGCGCTCGCCGAGCTGTGCGACGTGCTCGGCGCCGACGTCGCCGACGTGACCGAGGGGATGGGTCACGACCGGCGCATCGGTTCCGCGTTCCTCTCGCCGGGGCCCGGTTGGGGCGGGTCGTGCCTGCCGAAGGACACCCGCGCGCTGGTCCAGGTCGCCGCCGCGGTGGGGGTGGACGTGCCGCTGGTCAGCGCGGGGATCGCGGCCAACGAACGGCAGCGCGACCTGATGGTCGCCAAGATCGGCGAGGCGGTCGGCACGCTCGACGGTGCCCGGATCGGGTTGCTCGGGTTGACGTTCAAGGCGGGCACCGACGACCTGCGCGACTCACCGGCACTCGCGGTGGCGCGGCTGCTGTCCGACGCCGGCGCCGAGCTCACCGGCTACGACCCCGGCTGCCCCGCCGCCGTTCCGGGCAGCACCGACGACGTCCACGTCGTCGACGACCCGATGCGGGCGGCCAAGGACGCCGACGCGCTCGTCGTCCTGACCGAGTGGCCCGAGTTCCGGCAGCTCGACTGGACGGCGCTGGGTGGGGTCGTCGGCCGGCGGATCGTCGTCGACACGCGCAACCTGCTCGACCCGGACGTGGTGCGCCGCGCGGGTTTCTCCTGGATCGGCGTGGGTCGGCGCTGAACCGCACACCCCGGGGCAGGGCGCCGGACAGGGCGCCGAGGCCGCACCGCTCCCGGCGCTCTACCCGGCCGAGGAGTACCAGCAGCGGTATCTGGCCGAGGTGCCCAACGGCGACTGCGGCACGGTCGGCACCGGCGTGCCGTGCCGGCCGGGCGCGGGCGTCGCGGCGAGCGGGAGGGGAGTGACCGGGCCGGACTGTCGGTCGCCGCGGGTAGCCTCGTGACACCCGGCTCGTGGCCCTCGGGGCCCGGGCGGAGCCGCCGCCCGGGCCGCCGTCGCTGGGGAACGACATATGGATCAACGACGCTGCGCCGAACGGGTCACCGCGTTCGTCACACTCTTCCCCCGAGGGGGTGAACGGCTGCCGTGTCGCTCGCGTGGACGACCATCCCGGCTCCCCGGCCGATCCGGGCGCTGACCTGCGCGGTCGCCGACGACGGCGCGCTGGCCCACGTCGGCTGGGGTCCGCACCCGGACCTGCTGGTCGCGCTGGCCCGGACGCTGGGCGAGGACGTCGTCGTCGACGAGGGGCGCACCCGGGACGCGGCCACCCAGCTCGCCGAGTACCTCGACGGCCGGCGACGCGTCTTCGACCTGCAGGTCGACTGGCGGAGCATGCACGGCTCCCGGCTGATCGTGCTGCGCACCCTGCACGAGCGGGTGCCCTACGGGCACGTCGTCGGCTACGGGGAGCTGGCCGAGATGTCCGGGGCGTTCGACGCGAGCTGGACCGCCGCCCGGGGCGTCGGTTCGATCATGGGCTCCAACCCGGTGCCGCTCGTCGTGCCGTGCCACCGCGTGCTGGCCTCGGCCGGGGGCAGGAAGCTGTCGCTCGGCGGGTTCGGCGGGGGCCTGCCCGCCAAGGAGTGGCTGCTCGCGCTGGAAGGCGTCCTCACCCCGGCGTTCGACCTGGGCTGAGGGCTCCACACACGAACGAGCGGCGGGGTCGCGCAACTCGGCTGCGCGACCCCGCCGCTCGTCGGGGTCGTTCGTGTCGGGCGGAGCGTCAGGTCCGGAACGCCTGGATGTCGATGTCGATGCGCAGGGTGCGGCCGATGGCGAGCACCCCGGCGAGCACCGACTGGTTCCAGCTGATCGCGAAGTCGTCGCGGGAGATTTCGGTCGTCGCCGAGAAGCCCGCGCGCGTCCCGCCCCAGAGGTCGGGGCCGCTGCCGTGGTAGGTCACCTCGAGCGGCACGGCGGCGCTGACGCCCTTGAGCGTCAGCACCCCGTCGACCCGCCAGTGGGTGGCGTCGTGGCGGGTCAGCCCGTCGCTCTTGAAGTGGATCTCCGGGTGGTTCTCGACGTCGAGGAAGTCGGGGCTGCGCAGGTGCGTGTCCCGCGTGTCGTCGTCGGAGTCCACCCCGTTCGCGTCGATGACGACCTCGACGGAGCTGTTCTCCAGCGGATCGGCGACCTGGATGCGCCCCTCGAAGCGGCGCAGCCTGCCGTGCACGTTGGTCATGCCCAGGTGCATGGCCGTCGCTCGGATGCTGGAGTGCACGGGATCGATCTGCCAGGTGCCGGGGGCGGGCAGGACCCGCCCCCCGACCCGCGGCAGCTCGACGATGCCCAGCGCGGTCGGCGCGGCACCGCTCACGGTGACCGTCCGCGCCGCGGGCTCGTGGCCCGGCGCCGCGATGATCACCGTGTAGGTGCCCAGGTCGAGCCCGTCGAGGACGAAGCCGCCGTCCTCGCGGGCCGCGGCCCGGCCGCGCTGGATCCCGGCCCCGTCGACGACGGTGAGCATCCCGCCGCCGACGGGCCAGCCGTCAGGAGTGGTGAGGGTCCCGGTGATCGCGGTCGTCACCGCAGCTGCCCGGCCGTCGGCGAGCCCGGCTCCTCCGGCACCGACGGCAGGTCGGCCGGCGTGGTGCCGTTCGAGGCGGAGCGCTGGACCTGCGGTGCCGGGGGCGTCGCCGGGGCGGAGCCCGCGACGACCGGCGGCGGGAACGCGATCTCGGTGGTGCTCGCACCGCCCGCCGTCACCTGCACGACCGCCGCGGTGGGCGCGTAGCCGCTCGCGGTGATCGTGTAGGTGCCCTCGGCGAGGTCGTCGAACGCGAACGCGCCGTCGGCGTCGGTCACGGTGGACCCGACGACGTTGCCGCTCGGGTCGATCAGCGTGGCGAGCGCCTCGGGGACGCCGCGGCCGGTCGAACCGGCGACGACCGTGCCGAGCAGGCGCGCCCGCCGCGGCAGCTCGACGTCCTGCACGACCTCCGAGCCCCCCGGCAGCACGACGCTCGTCGCCACGGGCTGGTAGCCCGCCCCGGCGGCGGTCAGCGTGTACTGGCCGTCGGGGACGCCGGCGAGCACGTACCGGCCGAGCTCGTCGGACACGGTGGCGGCGGAGACGTTGCCCTGCACGTCGATCAGGGTCACCGCGACGCCAGAGGCCGGACGGACCTGGCCCTGCGCGTCGGTCACCCGGACCGTGCCGCGCAGCCCGCCGGCACCCGCGAGGGTGACGTCGTGGCGGACCGCCCGGTCGGCGACCGCGACCATCGCGGCGTGCGGCTGGAACGCGCCGGACGCGGCGACGACCAGGTAGGTGCCTCCGGTCGGGACCCCGATGCGGTACTCGCCCTGCTGGTCGGACGTGGTGCGCGCGGCCTGCCTGCCGGTCGGCTCGGTCACCGTGACGACGGCGCCGGGCAGTCCCGCACCGTCGGCACGCCGGACGACGCCCTCGATGGCGGGGCCGTCGGACGGCGGGGTCGGCGCCTGGTCCGCGACGACCGGGATCGGCGCGGTGTCGGCGCGCTGCCCGTCCGCCGGGACCGTCACCTGGCCGTCGGCGGCCCGCAGGGCGTGCCTGCTGCCCTGGCCGTTGCTGCCCTTCGCCGCGGCTGCGGCGACGGCGGCCGCCACCGTGCCCGCGGCGACCCCGTTCCCGTTGCCGTGCCCGTTCCCGTTCCCGTTCGCGCTGGGGACGGGAGCGGCCTCGGCATCGGCCTCCAGCGCAGTCGGGGTGACGGCGCCGACCGACGCGCCCTCGCCTGCGGCCTCCTCCATGGCCCGCGCCTGGGCGCCGGACATGGTCCGCAGCGGGAGCTCCTTGATGAACAGGACCAGCACGAACGCGATCACGAGGACGCACGCGACGACGAGGAAGGTCAGCGTCATCGAGTTGGAGAAGCCCTCGAGGAACGGCCGGGCCAGCCGCGGGTCGATCTTCTGCAGGAACGAGGAGTCGTTCAGCACGCCGGACGTGTCGGCGCCCCCGTTGAGCGCGGCGAAGAACGGCGCGTTGACGGGGTCGGCCCGGACGGCCGGGTCGCCGACCGCGGCGACGAACGTCGGGTCGGTCTGCGCGGTCCGGAAGGCGTCGCTGATCTTGTCGGTCACCGTCGAGAACAGGATCGACAGGAACACCGCGACGCCGAGCGTGCCACCGAGCTGGCGGAAGAACGTCGACGACGCGGTGGCGACGCCCATGTCCCGGGCCGGGACGGCGTTCTGCACCGCGAGCA
The DNA here is from genome assembly GCF_000196675.2 of Pseudonocardia benzenivorans CB1190. Classification (GTDB taxonomy): domain Bacteria; phylum Actinomycetota; class Actinomycetes; order Mycobacteriales; family Pseudonocardiaceae; genus Pseudonocardia; species Pseudonocardia benzenivorans. Next base: position 160,363 of record NC_015312.1, read on the forward strand.
CGAGGGTCTGCATGCAGCCGCCGAGCCCGAGACCCAGCATCGCCATGTAGAGGTCGAGCTCCCACAGCGGGATGTCGACGGTGACCCGGAAGTGCAGCAGCAGCATCGCGCCGACCATGAGCGCGGTGCCGATGATCGGGAAGATCTTGTAGTGCCCGGTCCGGGAGGTGATCTGGCCGGACAGGATCGACCCGACCATGATCCCGCCGACGAGCGGCAACATGAGGAAGCCGGACTCGGTCGGGCTGGCGCCGTGCACGATCTGCAGGAACTGCGGCAGCAGGACGATGCCGCCGAACATCCCCATGCCGATCACGAAGCCGGCGACGCCCGTCAGGGAGAAGACGCCGTTGCGGAACAGCCGCAGCGGCAGCAGCGCGTCGTCGCCGTAGAAGCGCTCGGCGAGCATGAAGAGCACGAAGCCGACCGCGCCGACGATGTAGCAGACGATCGCGCTGGTGGAGCCCCAGCCCCACTCGCGGCCCTGCTCGGCGATGATCAGCAGCGGCACGAGGAAGATCGCGAGCGTGACCGCGCCGGGCCAGTCGATGCGCCTGCTGCGCTTGGTGTGCGGCAGGTTGAGCACCTTGGCGACGACGACCAGCGCCACGGCGCCGATCGGCACGTTGACCAGGAAGATCCAGCGCCAGCCGTCGATGCCGGCGATGGTCGCCTGGCCCGACAGAACGCCGCCGATGACCGGGCCGATGACGCTCGAGGTCCCGAACACCGCGAGGATGTAGCCCTGGTAGCGGGCACGCTCGCGGGGCGGCACGATGTCGCCGAGGATCGTCAGCGCGAGGGTGAACAGACCACCTGCGCCGAGCCCCTGGACGGCGCGGAAGGCCGCGAGCTCGTACATCGACGTCGAGAAGGTGCACAGCACCGAGCCGACGAGGAAGATCGAGATCGCCGTCAGGAACAGCGGCTTGCGACCGAACTGGTCGGAGAGCTTGCCGTAGAGCGGCGTGGTGATGGTGCCGGTGATCAGGAACGCCGTGGTCGCCCACGCCTGCTGGCTGAGACCGCCGAGGTCGTCGGCGATCGTGCGGATTGCCGTGGACACGACGGTCTGGTCGAGCGCGGCGAGGAACATGCCCAGCGCCAGACCGACCAAGATCGTGAGGATCTGTCTGTGGCTGAGCTCGCCGGAGCTTCGCTCCGACGGGGCGGGCGCGCCGGCAGCGCTCTGCTGCGGTGCGACGGCCTCGGTGGACATCAGTTTCCCCCTCCGTGCCGGCGGACGGGGCCCGTCGACAGTTCGTGCTGCTGGTAGTCGGTGGAGAAGTCGGCGAGGAGCGCGACGAGCGCGCGCCGCTTCTCGATGGGCCAGCCCGCGAGCGCGCCGGCGACGAGCCGGGCCTTGTGCAGCCGGCTCTGTTCCAGTGCGGCGTGGCCGGCGTCGGTGACGGCCAGCAGGCTTGCGCGACCGTCGTCCGGGTCGGCGCGCCGCTCGATGAGACCCTGCTTGACCAGCGCCGCGACCCGACGGCTGACGGTCGACGGATCGGTGCACAGGGCCTCGGCGATGTCGCCGGAGCGCTGCGGTCCGACGCCCGTGGCGAGCTGGACGAGCACGTGGAACGTGGCGCGGTCGAGGTCGGCGGGGCCGCTGTAGCGCGACGTCCGCTGGACGAGCCGGAGCAGCCTGCTCACCTCGTGGGCGAGCGCGTCGGCCACGGCGAGGTCGTCGGCGTCCGGCCCTGCGGGTGCGTTCGACGACGGCTCCGCGGATGAGATCGCTGCGCTCGTCATGGCCGCTCCCGTCTTTACCATTACTTTGCTTGTATCACGCAAGAAGTTGCTGGGCTCAACCATGCGCCTCTTACCTGCCGGTCGGCAAGTCGGTTTCACCCGGGACGGTGGCCCCTGCGGTGAGAGATCCACCACGTCCGGGAACTGCCCTGGTCGACCGGTGTGCGGGCCCCTGTTCCCGGTCCGGGTGCGGCCGGGCACTACTCTGCGTCGCACGGTGATCCGCGCGCGTGACCGGCCCGGGAGGTACGTGTTGACGAGCTTCGGCCGCACGGCGAGAACGGTCGCCACCCTCGTCGTCCTGGCCGGAGTCGTCCTGACCGCGGCGGGCTGTGCCCAGCCGGGACAGCTCGGGCACGACGCCCCGGCCGACCCGCCGCCCGCGGCCGCGCCCGTCGTCGCGACACAGACCGCGCCACCCCCGGCCGCCGCGGCCGCGACCGGCGACGTCGGCCGCGGCACCCTCCCGACACGCATCCAGCTCTCGACGCTCGGGCCGGCCGAGGTGTCCGTGCGCACCGTCGAGCTCGCGCCGGGCGAGACCACCGGCTGGCACCGCCACCCCGGCACCGAGACGACGATCGTCGACACCGGCGAGGTCACCGTCCAGACCGCCGACGACTGCACCGCGACGCGCTACCGCCAGGGCCAGGCCCTGTTCGTCCCGGACGCCGAGCCGCACCTGCTGCGCAACGACGGAACCGGGCCGGCGCGGCTGGTCGTCACGCAGATCCTGGCGCCCGGCGCGCCCGACCGCTCGTCGGTCGCGTCGCCCTGCGCGGGCGCGGCCCGCTGAGCCGTCACGGCCGGTGCCGATGATCACCCCGGAGTGCCGTCGCGTGGGATAGTGGACGCCGGGTACGACTTCGGGAGCGGCGGGGACGATGGCAGCGAAGACGGTCGCCGGAGCCGACGGGCGCAGCTGGTCGGTGCGGTGCAACATCGAGTGGTCGACGCCCGCGGTCGGCGACGAGTTCGAGCACGACGTCGACGGCGGCCGTGGCGCCGCCATCATGATCCTCTCGGCGCTGGTCCTGTTCTGGGTCATCCTCGTCGTCTGGAAGCCCTCGCTGGTCGTCGTGCCCTTCTACCTCTGGTTCGTCGCGGCGCTGGCCATCCTGTTCTTCCCGTTCCGCTGGTACCTGCGCCGGCCGTGGACGATCGTCGCCGAGACCGAGGGCAGCTACGAGGCCGGACTGCCCGCCGAGCACTGGTCCGGGATGGTCCGCGGACGGTCGCGGGCGAAGGAGGAGATGCGCGTCGTCGCCCGCAGCCTGCGTACCCGGGCGACGCCCGGTCACGCCGACAGCCCGTTGCAGCCGGTGAACTAGTGCCCGAGCTCCCCGAGGTCGAGGCCCTCGCCCAGCACCTGCGCGACCACGCGGTCTACCGCCCGGTCGCGCGGGTGGACGTCGCCAGCATGAGCGTCCTCAAGACGTTCGAGCCGCCCGCGTCGGCGCTGGTCGGGCGCGTCGTGACGGGGGCGAGCCGGTACGGGAAGTTCCTCTCCGTCGAGTTCCACGACCGGCCCGGCGACGAGCTCGCGCTGATCACCCACCTGTCCCGGGCGGGCTGGCTGCGCTGGCACGCGACGGCGTCGGCCACCCCGCCGAAGCCCGGCCGCGGCCCGCTCGCGCTGCGGGTCCACCTCGACACCGTCGGCGGACCGGGGTTCGACCTCACCGAGGCCGGGACGCAGAAGCGGCTGGCCGTCTACCTCGTGCACGACCCGCAGGAGGTCCCGGGCATCGCCAAGCTGGGGCCCGACGCGCTGGCGCTGAGCCGCGACGAGCTGGCCGAGCTGCTCGCGGGACACACCGAGCGGATCAAGACGCTGATCGTCGACCAGAAGACGATCGCGGGCATCGGCAACGCCTACAGCGACGAGATTCTGCACACCGCCCGGCTCTCGCCCTACGCCGTGTCGGGACGGCTCAGGCCCGAGCAGCTCGACGCGCTGTACGAGGCGATGCGGACCGTGCTCACCGACGCCGTCGAGCGGTCCGTCGGCCAGGGCGCGGCGGAGCTCAAGGGGGAGAAGCGGTCCGGGCTGCGGGTGCACGCCCGCACCGGGCTGCCGTGCCCGGTGTGCGGGGACACCGTCAGGGAGGTGTCCTTCGCCGAGAGATCGTTCCAGTACTGTCCCGGCTGCCAGACCGGTGGCAAACCACTCGCCGACCGGCGCCTGTCCAGGCTGGTGAGGTGAGGGGGCCGTCGTGGGAGAGCTGCTGAGCTCGCCGACAGCGCTGCTCGTCCTCGTCGGTGCCGTCGTGCTCGTGGTGCTGGTGGTGCTGTTCCTGCAGCTGCGCCGGGCCCGCCGCAACACCTTCGCCACCCCGCTGGAGCGCGCGACGTTCGCGACGCTGCACACGGTCGCGCTGGCGGCGCCCGCCCTGCGCGAGGGGCTCTCGGCGAACTCCGCGAACTTCGCGCTGCCCTACCTGCGCACCCTGCTCGACACCTGTGCGCTCACGATGACCGACGCCAAGGGCGACACGCTGGCCTGGGACGGCGACGCCGACCAGCACGAGCCCGACGTCGTCGAGCTGGCCGACCAGGTCATCTCCACCGGACGGCAGCAGGTCGCCTCGCACACCTCCATCTCCTGCGACCACCCGAGCTGCGAGGTGCGGGGGATCGTCGTCGTCCCGCTGGAGACCGACGGCGCGATCGTCGGCACCCTCGCGGCGCTGACGACGTCGACGGCCGGCCCGGTCCTGCTGCGGGCCACCGCCGAGGTCGCGCGCTACGTGTCGAGCCAGCTCGAGCTCGCCGAGCTCGACGAGTCGCGCCAACGCCTGGCCCGTGCCGAGGTCCGCGCCCTGCGCGCCCAGATCTCGCCGCACTTCGTCTACAACGCGCTCACGACGATCGCCTCGTTCATCCGGACCGACCCCGTCCGCGCCCGCGAGCTGCTGATCGAGTTCGCCGACTTCACCCGCTACTCGTTCCGGACGGCGGGCGAGTACACGACTCTCTCCGACGAGCTGACCAACATCGAGCGCTACATCGCGCTGGAGAAGGCGCGCTTCGGCAACCGGCTCAACATCAAGCTGCAGATCGCGCCCGAGGTGCTCAACGTCGTCCTGCCGTTCCTGGCGCTGCAGCCGTTGGTGGAGAACGCCGTCCGGCACGGGCTCTCGGGCAAGCCGCAGGGCGGCACGATCACCATCACCGCCGAGAACGCCGGCGCGGAGTGCGTCATCATCGTCGAGGACGACGGCGTGGGCATGGACCCGTCGCGGCTCACCGAGGATCTCGACGACGCCCACCTGTCCGGCGCGCACGTCGGGCTCGGCAACGTCGACGACCGGATGCGGTCGGCCTTCGGCGACGACTTCGGTCTCGTGGTCGACACCAACATCGGGGCGGGCATGAAGATCACTCTGAGGGTGCCGAAGTTCCGGGTGGGTATCCGCGCGTAGCGGCTCCCGGGCCCGTTCGGGCGGGCTCGGACTCGTCCCACTTGGTGGACGTCCCGATCCGCGTACCGTGGCCGCATGGACACGTTGCGCATCCCCGACAAGCTTGCGTCGCGGCTTCCGGGACGCCTGGGGGACCGGTCGGATAAGGGCGTCGTCTCCCTCGTTCGGTTGCACGGAGTCATCACCCCGTCGTCCGGGCCGGTGCCGCGCGCGGTGCTCAACGCGGCCTCCGTGGAGAAGGTCCTGGAGCGCGCGTTCTCCGCCGACGGCCTCGTCGCCGTCGCGCTCCAGATCAACTCCCCGGGCGGTGCGCCGACCCAGTCGGCGCTCATCGCCGACCGGATCCGCGGCCTCGCCGAGGAGAAGGAGGTCCCGGTGCTGGCGTTCTGCGAGGACGTCGCCGCGTCCGGCGGATACTGGCTGGCCTGCGCCGGAGACGAGATCTACGCCCACGCGACGTCGATCGTGGGGTCCATCGGGGTGATCAGCGCGGGCTTCGGTCTGCAGGGACTGATCGAGCGGTTCGGCGTCGAGCGCCGGCTCTACACGGCCGGCCGGGCCAAGTCGCGGCTCGACCCGTTCCTGCCCGAGAAGCCCGAGGACGTCGAGTGGCTGCGCGGGCTCCAGGACCAGCTGCACGAGATGTTCACGATGTGGGTGACGGAGCGCCGCGGTGACCGTTTGAACACGGAGCGTGACCTGTTCACCGGCGAGGTGTGGACGGGCGCACGTGCCGTCGAGACCGGTCTGATCGACGGGCTGGGCACCCCCCGCTCGGTCCTCGCGGACCGCTTCCCGGATGCCGAGATCGTGCCCGTGGAGTCCCGCAGGCCGCTGCTCGCGCGGCTCGGGATCGGCGCCCCGGCAGCCGCGGCGACGTTCTCACCTGTGAACTCTTTGCTGGGGATCGCCGAGGCGGCGGAGGTACGCGCACTCTGGGCGCGGTACGGTTTATGACTCGGTGTGGTCGATCGGATCCGATCGGTATCCAGAGACAGGGATACCGATCGGGAGGGCCCCCTGGCACTCCGGTCGATTCGCCGTCACCATAGTCGGCGGGGGTGGCCGCGTGATCGTGCGGGCGTCACCCTGCCGGGAGCGCCGGACACGCAGGATGAGGAGATCGTGGACAGCAACGACAGTTCCGGAGGTCTGGTCGTTCTCGCTGTGGACGACGAGGAACCCGCTCTCGAAGAACTGGCATTCCTGCTCAACGAGGACAGTCGCGTCGGAACGGTGCTCAAGGCGTCGGACGCCACAGAGGCTCTTCGCATCCTGAACAACCGGCAGGGCGCCCGCGAGGTCGCCCCCGTCCCGGGCCGGGGCGTCACACACCCGGCCACCGGCACCCGCGTGGCCGAGCGCACCGACGTCGAGGTCGTCTTCCTCGACATCCGGATGCCCGGCCTCGACGGCCTCGAGCTGGCCCGGGTGTTCTCGTCGATGGCCACCCCGCCCTCGGTCGTGTTCGTGACGGCGCACGACGACCGCGCGGTCGACGCCTACGAGGTCGGCGCCGTCGACTACCTGCTCAAGCCGCTGCGCTCGGAGCGCCTCTCCGCCTCGCTCGACCGCATCCTGGCCAGCCGCGCCGCGGGCCCCGTCGAACCGGTCCAGCAGGACAGCGGGGAGGACGAGGTCATCCCCGTCGAGCTGGCCGGCACCACGAAGCTGGTGCCGCGGTCGGCGGTGCGCTACGTCGAGGCCCAGGGCGACTACGCGCGGCTGCACACCAACGAGGGCAGCCACCTCGTCCGCATCCCGCTCTCGGTGCTCGAGGACCGCTGGCGCGACGCCGGGTTCGTCCGCATCCACCGCTCGTTCCTCGTCGCGCTGCCGCTGGTCACGGAGCTGCGGTTGTCGGGATCGGGCTACGTCGTGCGCGTCGGGTCGGGCCCGGACACCGCGGAGCTGCCCGTCAGCCGCCGGCACACCCGCGAGCTGAAGGACCGCCTGGTCCGCGCCACGAAGCAGGCGTGGAGCCAGCGTTGATCCCGAGCACCAGCGGGGCCGTGCGGTGACCACCTACGCCGACGGTGCTCCGCCGTCGGCGTCGTCGGGCTCCGCGCAGCCCGGGGACGACGCGGAGGGCGGTCCCGTGGCGATGCCGCGGCAGCCCCCCGGCGTCGAGGACTCCGGTCCGGCCTGGGTCCAGGCCGAGATCCAGCGGCGGATGCGGGCCAGTCCGGCGTCGTCGGGCGGGCGGCACGCCCGCCGCGAGCGTGGGGTCGACGCCGACGACGCCGTCGAGGACGTCGAGTCGCCGGCGCGCGGACTCCTCCGGCCCGATGCCGACCGGCCCGACGCCGACCGGCACATCGCCCGCCCGGTCGGCCCGGGTCAGGGCGCCGAGGCGGTCGGCCCCCCGGCGCACGGACGTCCGCCCCACGGACATCCGGCGCAGGAACCCCCCGCGCCCGACGGCCCGGCCCACGAGCTCCCAGCGCACGACGTCACCGAACCCGGGCGTGACGGCAGGCGTGCGCCGGCCCGCCCGGCGCCGCGCGACCGGACGCAGGTCTGGCAGCCCGACCCCTACGCCGCGGGCGGGTTGCGCCCGCCGCCCGCACCGATCGTCCCCGAGCCCACGCCCTGGCCGCCGCCCGCTCCCGCGTCACGGCACGCCGGGGCGCCGCCGCGCCCGGTGCCACCGGCGGGCGACGAGCTGTCGTCGCTGCTCCCGCCCGGCGCCGAGCCGGTCCGCGGGCTCGTCCGCCGGGCGCCCGCGCGGGTGCGTCCCGACGAGCAGACGGCCGAACACCCCCGCGTGGGCGCACCCCCCGTCGCCCCGGGTGGCCCGGCCCGGTCCGGGCCCGCCGGCCCGTCCGCTCCCGCGGTTCCGCCCGGTCCCCCTGCTCCGGCGGGTCCTGCTGTGCCGGCTGGTCCTGCTGCTGCGGCAGGTCCCGCTGCCCCGGCTGTCGAGGCACCGCTCGCGCCACCGGCACCTGACGACGTCGTCACCGAGGAGCGCGACGACCTCCGGGCGGCGACCTCGCACCAGCCCCGGCCCGCCGCCGACCCGCACTCCGCTGCCGACCCGCACTCCGCTGCCGACCCGCACTCCGCTGCCGACCCGCACCAGGACTACGACGACTACGACGACGAGGACGACCTCGACGACGGCGTGGGCTCGCGCGTCCTGTGGTCGGCGGATGCGCCGCCCGCGGACGACGACGTCGACCGCGACGAGCAGACGCCCGGGACCGGGTCCTCCGCCGCGCTCCCGCCGGTGCTGCCCGACGGCACCTCGGCCGTCGAGATCACGGCGCCCTACCCGACCACCGGCCAGGTCGACGCCGCGTCCGGGCGGGTCCGGGTGGTGCTCTCCGAGCGCAGGCAGAACCCGCGCTCGGTGCGGACCGTCGTCGACGTCCAGGATCTGACGTCGGTCGGCGACCTGTTGCGCTCCAACCTCATCGGCACCCAGCTCGGGCTGGCGCTGCGGGTCGCCGCGGTCGCGGTGCTGACGCTCGGGTCGCTGCCCGCGCTCTTCGCGCTGTTCCCCGAGATCGGTCGGATCGACGTACTCGGGCTGCGGCTGCCGTGGTTGCTGCTCGGCGTGCTGGTGTACCCGTTCCTGCTGCTGCTCGGGTGGTGGCACACGAGATCCGCGGAGAAGGTCGAGCAGGAGTTCGCCGACCACGTGCAGGACTGACCGCGGGTGAGCACGTCGTCGGTCGTCGCGCTGGCGGCCATCGCGCTCGTCGCGGTGGCCTCTGCCGTCATCGGGAGCCTCGGTGTGCGGGTGGCCCGCTCGACGTCGGACTTCCTCGTCGCGTCGCGGACCGTCGGGCCGATCGTCAACGCCGGCGCGATCTCCGGGGAGTACCTGTCGGCGGCGTCGTTCCTCGGGATCGCGGGGCTCATCCTGCGCGAGGGCGTGGACGCGCTCTGGTACCCGATCGGCTTCGCCGCGGGCTACCTGGCGCTGCTGATCTTCGTCGCGGCCCCGATGCGCCGCTCGGGCGCGTACACGGTGCCCGACTTCGCCGAGGCGCGGCTGGGGTCGGCGGCGGTGCGCCGGGTCTGCTCGGCGTTCGTGCTGCTCATCGGCGCGCTGTACCTGCTGCCGCAGCTGCAGGGCGCCGGGCTGTCGCTGACGATCCTCACCGGGCTGCCGCCGTGGAGCGGGATCGTCGGGGCGGCGGTCGTCGTCGTGCTGTCGGTCGTCGGCGGCGGGATGCGCTCCATCACCTTCGTCCAGGCGTTCCAGTACTGGCTCAAGCTGACGGCGCTGGCCGTGCCGGCCCTGATCATCGTCGCGATCTTCGCCTCCGACGGGCGCGGCTTCGACCGGTCGACCCCGCCGCGCTTCACCGCCGCCACGACGGTCGACGTGCACGCCGACGTCGTCCTCGACGTGACCGAGCCGGTGACCCTCACGGCGTCCGGCGACGTCGACGGCACGCGGGTCGACGGCCCGGTCCGGTGGGAGCCGGGCGCGCACACGGTGCTCGGCGGCGCCCGGTTGACCTTCGACGCCGGCGCCCCCGTCCCGACGCCCGAGGGCAGTCCTCGCGCCGACCGCGACTGGCTCGCCCCGCTGTCGGGGGCGGGGCCCGGGCGGCTGCTGGAGATCTACTCGGTGCTGCTGGCCTGCGCCCTCGGGACGATGGGCATGCCGCACGTCCTCGTCCGCTTCTACACCAACCCCGACGGCCGGGCGGCCCGCCGCACGACGGTCGTCGTGCTCGCCATGATCGGCGCGTTCTACATGCTCGTGGCGCTGCTCGGCGCGATGTCGCGGTTCTACACGCCGCAGCTGCTCGTCTCCGGCGACACGGATGCGGCCGTGCTGTTGCTGCCCCCGGCCGCGCTCGGCGACGGCTGGTTGGGCTGGCTCGTCGGTGGCCTGGTCGCGGCCGGCGCGGCGGCGGCGTTCCTGGCGACGTCGTCGGGGCTGCTCGTGAGCCTCGCCGGCGTACTGTTCACCGACGTGCTGCGCGGCCGCCTCCGCGACTTCCGCTTCGCCGCGCTCGCCGCGGCGTTGGTCCCCGTCGCGCTCGCGCTGACCGTCCCGCGCCTCGATCTCGCGCTCACCGTGCCGCTCGTGTTCGCGATCGCCGCGTCGACGTTCTGCCCGCTGCTGCTGCTCGGCATCTGGTGGCGTGGCCTCACCCCCGTGGGCGCGATCGCGGGGGTCCTGGCCGGCGGTGTGACGGCGACCGCCGCCACGGCGCTGACCCTGCTGCGCATCACCCCGCCCGGCCTCCCCGGCCTGCTGCTCCAGCGGCCGGCGGCGGTGACCGTCCCGATCGCGTTCCTCACGATGATCGTGGTCAGCAGGCGCTCCCGGCTGTCGCGGCCCGCCGACGCCGACCGCACCCTGCTGCGGCTGCACGCCCCGGAGCGGCTCGGGTTCGGCCCCCACCGCGACGGGGGCCCGGTGGAGGGCCGGTGAACACCGCGGCCCTGGCGGCGATGGGCGCGATCGTGCTGGTGGCGGTCGTGTCGGCACTCGTGGGCGCGTACGGGGTGCGACGGCGCGCCACGTCGGACTTCCTCGTCGCGTCGCGGACCAGCGGCACCGCCGCGCACGCCGGCGCGATCTCGGGCGAGTACCTGTCGGCGGCGTCGTTCCTCGGCATCGCGGGGCTCGTGCTCAAGGAGGGCGTCGACGCGCTCTGGTATCCCGTCGGGTTCACCGCGGGCTACCTCGCCCTGCTGCTGTTCATCGCCGCGCCGCTGCGCCGGTCGGGGGCCTACACGCCGTCGGACTTCGCGGAGGCGCGGCTGGGTTCGGCGTACCTGCGCCGGGTCTGCACGGTTTTCGTGCTGGTCCTGGGCTGGTTGTACGTGCTGCCGCAGCTGCAGGGCGCCGGGTTGACGATCGCGACCGTGACCGGGCTGCCGCAGTGGGTCGGGGTCGTCGCGGCGGGTGTCGTGATCGCGGTGACCGTCGCTTTCGGCGGGCTGCGCTCGATCACGCTCGTGCAGGCGTTCCAGTACTGGCTGAAGCTGACCGCGCTCGCGCTGCCCGCGGTGATCGCGCTGATGTTCTTCCTCGGCGCCGACCGCACGTTCGACCGGCCCGCGCCGCCCCAGTTCAGTGCGCCGACCACGGTCGACGTGGCCACCGACGTCGTGCTGCAGACCGCGGCACCTGTCCAGGTGAGCGCCGTCGGGACCGTCGACGGCGTGCCGGTCGACGGGCCGCTGACCTGGCAGGCGGGCGCGCACACCGTCCAGCGCGGCACGACGCTCGAGTTCGACGCCGGCGCGCCCGTCCCGGTCGTCGCGGGGTCGCCGGTCCAGGACGCCGGGTGGCTGACGCCCTTCGCGAGCGGCGGCGGCCACGGGCTGCTCGCCGTGTACTCGCTGATCCTCGCCACGTTCCTCGGGACGATGGGCCTGCCGCACGTCCTCGGCCGCTTCTACACCAACCCCGACGGCCGCGCGGCCCGTCGCAGCGCGGTCGTCGCGCTCGGCATGCTGGGCGCGTTCTACCTGCTCGTGACGCTGCTCGGGGCGCTGTCGCGGCTCTACACCCCGCAGCTGCTGGTCTCCGGCGAGACCGACGCCGCGGTCCTGCTGCTGCCCACCGGCGTGCTCGGGCACGGGTGGGCGGGCACGATCCTGGGCGGCATCGTCGCCGCCGGTGCGTGGTCGGCGTTCCTCTCGACGTCGTCGGGCCTGCTCACCAGCGTCGCGGGCGTCCTGTCCACCGACGTGCTGCGTGGCCGGGCGCGCGACATCCGGATCGCGACGCTGCTCGCGGGCTCGGTGCCGATCCTGCTCGCGCTGGTCGTCACGCGGCTGGACTTCTCCGAGTCGGTCGCGCTGGTGTTCGCCGTCGCGGCCTCGACGTTCTGCCCGCTGCTCGTGCTGGGCGTGTGGTGGCGCGGCCTCACCGCCCGCGGCGCGAGCTGGGGGATCATCGTCGGGGGGACGGTGGCCGTCGGTGCGGTGACCGCGAGCCTCGCGGGAGCCGGGGACGGCGGCCTGCTCGGGGTGCTGCTGCACCGGCCGGCCGTCGTCAGCGTGCCGCTCGCGTTCCTGACGATGATCGTCGTGAGCCGGGCGACCGCCCGCGAACGGCCCGCCGACACCGACCAGGTGCTCCTGCGGCTGCACGCGCCCGAACGGCTCGGGCTGAGCAAGGACACCCCGGAGCAGCGACCGGCCCGCACCGTCGACTGAGCCACGGGGTCACTCACGGTCGGCTGACGTGGGGCGTGTCAGTATCGAGGCATGACCGGTCCCATTCCCTCCGTCCGGGTCGCCGACGTGCCCGCCGACGCTCCGCTGCTCGACGTCCGCGAGGCCGACGAGTGGGACGCCGGGCACGCGCCGACCGCGGGCCACCTGCCGATGTCCCAGCTCACCGCGCGCATCGGCGAGATCCCCGGCCACGAGCCGCTCTACGTGATCTGCCGGTCCGGCGGCCGCTCCGCCCGGGTCACCCAGTACCTCGTCGCGCAGGGCTACCCGGCCGTCAACGTCGACGGCGGCATGCAGGACTGGGCCGCGCAGGGCCGCTCCGTCGTCGCCGACGGGGGCCGCACGCCCGAGGTCATCTGATCCCGGTGCCCGACGGTCCGGCGCGGGAATCCGGGACCCAGGAGGGTCCCGGCGACGACCCGCGGCCGGTGCCGGGCACCCCCACCGAACCTGCGCAGCAGGCGGGGCCGGCGGGTCCCGGCGGGTCGACCGGCCCGCGGCCGGGTCCGCAGCCCGTCCCGGCGCCGCCCTTCGCGCCGCCGCCCACGTGGAGCGGGCCGCACGCGCCACCGCCGGGCGGGCCGGGCGCGGTGCCGCCGGGATGGTCACGGGCGTGGCCCGTCCCGCCCGCGTCGGCGCCGCCGTACCCGCCGCCCGCCGGCTGGGCGCCCCGTCCCGCCGCGCCGCCCGTGTCGCCGCCCGTGTCGCCGTTCGGGTCGCCGCCCGTGCCGCAGCGGTCGTTGCCCGCCGGGCCCGTCGCCTGCCCCGGCTGCGGACGGCCCGTCGCCCCGGGCTGGGGTCCGTGTCCGCACTGCGCCCGCGAGCGGGCGTCGTTGCGCTGGGTGGCCACGCCGCCGCCGTCGGCCACGTCGGCGTCCGTCGCCGAGCCGCGCGGGCCCTACAGCGGCCCGCCGGCGTACCGCGGGATCCCGCGGTGGGGGTTCGCAGCCCTGCCGTTCCGGCGCGACGCGGAGGCCGAGCCCGTCCCGGAGTGGCAGCGGGCCCGCACGCTCGCCCAGACCCTGGTGCCGGCGCTGCGGATGACCGCCGTCGTCGCCGTGCTGGCCGCGGGCGCGGAGATCTGGCGCTACGTGCTGCTGTTGCAGAGCCGAACGGCCGCGCTGTCGGCGGGCGCGGTGTCGGCGTCGGACGTCCTCGTCGTCGGTACCGGCTGGTTCGCGACGATCCTCGGGCTGCTCGCCGGGCTGTTCGTCGTCAGCTGGTCGGTCGTCGCGTCCCGGGCGGCCGCGGCCCGGTCCGGATCGATCCCCGCCCGGCGCGCGCGCGACGTCGTCGCCGGCTGGGTCGTGCCCGGGCTGAACCTCTCGGTGCCCGGCTCGGTGCTCGCCGAGATCGAGCACGGCGCCCTCGACCGTCCCGCCGACGAACGCCCCCGGCCCTCGCGCGCGCTGCTGGTCTGGTGGGCGGTGTGGGCGCTGGGCGTCGTGCTGTCGCTGACGGTGTTCGGGCTGTCGTTCCGCTCGGGGGTGCAGGCGCGCGCCGACGGGGTCGTCCTGCACGCCCTCGTCGACCTCGTCGCCGCGGCGGTCGCGGTGCTGACGGCGCGTCTCGTCGCGACCCTGACGACGTTGCTCGCGCCCGTCCGCACCCCCGCGCGCGAGACCCTCGTGGCGGTCCGGGCGGGCGCCTGACCTGCGCGGGCCCGCACCCGCTACGGTCTGAGCCCTGATGGCCAAGAAGACACGCAACCGGGCCGCCGCCGCGAGCGCCCCCGGCGAGAACCCCCGCCGCCCCTGCCCGTGCGGATCGGGCAAGCGCTACAAGGTCTGCCACGGCGCGGGCGACGACGTGATCGTCATCCGTCCGTTCGAGGGCCTCGCCGCCGAGCCGGACCTGGTGGCCATGCGCGAGTTCCTGCCCTCGGCCACGGCGCCGCTCCCGCTCGCCGACGCGGGCGACCGGACCGTCACCGTCACGTCCGTGCTGCCGGGTGCCTCGGCCGCGCTGGTCAGGTCCGACGGTGCGGTCATGATCGGCATGCAGGTCCAGACGCGCTCGGGGGACCTCTCGGCCGACGTCGCGAAGGCCGTCCGGTGGGCGCTGCAGGCCGAGCCGGGTGAGTCGCTGGCCGTCGTCGGGCCGGGTCTGGGCGGCGACGCCGTGCGGCTGCAGGACCTGCTCGACCCGGCCGCTCCGCTCGAGGTCACCATGCACCAGGACTTCGGCTGGTGGATGCCGGACGGCGACGGCGACCTCGCCCCCGAGCTCGCCGCGATGCTCGAGCGCGCCAACGCCGTCATCATGCCGACCGAGCCCGTCACGGCCGACGGCGTGCGCGCCGCCTACTGGGTCGACACCGGGTCGAAGGCGCACATCCGCTGGGTGCGGCCCGAGCCGGAGGACAGGCTGCTGGCCGCGTTCGCCCGGCTGCAGGCCCGCGACGAGCTCGCCCTGTCCGCCGACGCACGCTACCTGGGCTCGTTCCGGGCCCACGGGCTGCTCGTCCCGGTGTGGGACCTCGACCGCGACATGCACCCCAAGGAGTGGACGGCCCCCGTCGCCGCCTTCGCCGCGCGGCTCGACGAGACGCTCGCCGGCCTCGACGACACGCCGCCGACCGACGCGGAACGCCGTGCCCGCGACGCCCTCGCCGGCAAGCAGGTCACCCTGCGCTGAGCAGCGACTCCGCGGGCGTCGGGGGCCCCGCTGCCCGGGGCGGAGGCGTGTGAGGAGCCGCACCCGGGCGGCGCCGACGGTGACGCTTAGTATCCCGAGCATGGGACTTCTCGATGCCAAGGTCGTCATCGTCACCGGCGCGGGCCGGGGGATCGGCCGGGGTGAGGCGCTGGAGTGCGCCGCGCAGGGCGCTGCCGTCGTCGTGGCCGAGTTCGACCCGGAGGCGGGCGAGGAGGTCGCCAAGGAGATCGTCGCGGCGGGCGGGCGTGCCGTCGCGGTGGGCGGGGACGTCGCCGACGCCGAGGTCGCCGACTCGTTGGTGCGCACCGCCGTCGAGGAGTTCGGGCAGCTGGACGCGGTCGTGAACAACGCGGGGATCCTGCGCGACCGGACCGTCGCCAAGCTCTCCGACGACGACTGGGACGCCGTCATCCGCGTCCACCTGCGCGGCCACTTCCTGCCGACGCGTGCCGCGGTCCGGTACTGGCGCGAGGCCAAGCGCGGCGGGCACCTCGTGCACACCGCCTCGACCTCGGGTCTCCTCGGCAACTTCGGGCAGAGCAACTACGGCGCCGCGAAGGCCGGCATCGCCGCGTTCTCCACGATCGTCGCGCAGGAGGGTGCCCGCGGCGGCATCACGTCCAACGCCATCGCCCCCACCGCGCTGACCCGGATGACGCTCGACCTCATGCCGCAGGAGTTCCGCGACCAGCGCGACGCGGCGCTGGCCCGCGGCGAGTTCGACTTCTTCGCCCCCGAGAACGTGGCCCCGCTGGTGGCGTTCCTGTGCTCGGACGCGTCGAGCCACATCAGCGGCAAGGTGTTCGGCGTGCAGGGGGACAGCGTCGAGATCTTCCAGCCGTTCACCTCGGTCGCCGAGATCAAGAACGACGGGAAGCGCTGGGACCCCGAGGACCTGCCGGGCCGGATCGACGAGCTCTTCAGCGCCTCGGGCATCCAGGCGGGTGCCGAGAACATGATGGCGCGCATGCGCTACCAGATCCTGGACATCTGACCGTGCGCGGCAATGGTCGCTGCCGCGACCATTGCCGCGCACGACCCCGGGGCAGGGCCGCAGCCGCCCCGAGCGGTCGCGGCAGCGTCACCGCCCGGTCGGGCGCCGGTCGGGCGAGCGGGCGGCACAGCGGTCAGGGCAGCCAGGAGACGTGCCCCTTGAGCGCCGCGTAGCCGACGAAGGCGACGACGTCGATCAGGGTGTGCGCCGCGACGAGGGGCCACAGCCGTCCGGTGCGCTGCCAGTAGCGGCCGAAGACCAGCCCCATGACCAGGTTCCCGACGAACCCGCCGAACCCCTGGTAGAGGTGGTAGCTGCCGCGCAGCACCGCCGCCGCCAGCAGCGACCTGTTCGCCGACCAGCCCAGCTGCCGCAGCCGCGTCAGCAGGTAGCCGATCATGACGATCTCCTCGGCCCACGCGTTCGCCGCGGCCGACGCGAGCAGTACCGGGATGCGCCACCACGTGTCGGTGAGGGTCGTGGGCGCGATCGTCAGGCTCACCCCGACGGCGTGCGCGACGAGGTAGAGGCCGAGCCCGGGGATGCCGATGACGGCGGCGAGCCCGACGGTGGCGGCGGCGTCGCGGCCCGGGCGGCGGGCGTCGAGACCGATGTCGCGCATGGCGAAGCCCGCCCGCAGCAGCAGGTACGCCCCGACCGCGCCCCAGCCGACCAGCTGCAGGAGGCGCGTGAGCTGCAGCGCCAGGTCGACGAGCGTCGCGGCCGCGGCGGGGGCGTTGAGCGCGACCTGCTGCTCGGACAGCGGCGTCGTCGCGAGCAGCGAGTCGATCAGCGACAGGGCCGACCGCAGCGCCGAGAGCCCGAGCGTCACCGCGAGCACGACGAGGATCTCGGTGACGACCAGCCGGCGTCGGGCCGGGTCGTCGATCACCTCGGCCGCGCGGCCGGTGGGCGGGGGTGGAGCGAGCCAGCTGCGGAGGCCGTCGGGCACGGACGTCGACGCTACCGGGCGCCCTCGCGCGGGAGCGCCGACACGTATCCTGACCCTCGTGCTCCGTCTCGCGCTGACCCCTCGCTGGATGGCCTGGCACGTCCTGACCCTGGGCGCGATGGTCGCGTGCGGCTTCCTCTCGGCGTGGCAGTGGCACCGCGCGGGAGAGGCGATGGGATCGGCGCTCAACATCGGCTACGGCGTCCAGTGGCCGGTCTTCGCGGTCTTCTTCGGCGTCATGTGGTGGCGGTTCCTGCGGCTGGAGGCGCGCCGGCTCGCCGGGACCGACGTCGACGAGCACGCCCCGGTGCCGACCGAGTCGGGTCCGGTGCAGCAGGAGCGCACCCCCGCGCCCGCGGTGCCGGTCGTGAAGGACGAGGGACCGTCGCCCTTCGGTGTGCGGCGGACCGCGGTCCCCGAGCCCGACGACGAGGAGAACCCGCAGCTCGCGGCGTACAACCGGATGCTCGCGGAGCTCGCCGAGCGTGACGACGGTCGCTGAGCGGCCCTGGGCGTCGGCCCGGGCGCCGTCCGTACACTCGGCGGGGTGAGCGTGCCCGCCGAGACCAGCAAGCAGACGCCGATGAAGCCGGTGGGTCCGCGGCTGGTGATCTACCGGATCGCCGCATGGGTCACGGGTGTCGGTCTGCTCGCGCTGACGTTCGTCGCGTTGCCGCTCAAGTACATCTGGGACGTCCCGGGCCCGACCACGGTCATCGGCATCATCCACGGGTACCTGTACATGATCTACATCGTGTGCACGCTCGTGCTGGCCGAGCGGGTTCGCTGGCGCCCCGTCACGGCACTGCTGATCCTGCTGGCCGGGACGATCCCCGTCGCGTCCTTCGTCGCCGAGCGCAAGGTGACCAGGGAGGTCCGCGAGCGGGAGGCCGCCGCCGGCTGACCGTCCCGCGGGCGGGAGCCGTCAGCCCTGCTCGTCCCCGTGGGTCTGTACCGGGTCGAGCTCGTCGTGGCGCGCGTGCCGGCCGCCGTACCCGCACCCGACGAGCGCGGTGAGCCGGCTGCGCAGCTCGTGCACGGTCGTCGCCTCCGCGGGCCACGCGATCCGGACGTCGTGGTCACCGCCCGGCGTCTCGACCCGCAGCCGGATGCCGCAGCGGTCGACGCCGAGCGGGCGCACCCTGGCGCCCGAGGTGGCGCGCAGCGGCGCCGGCAGGTGCCGGGCCAGCGCGACGAACACCTCGGGGTGGGTGCTTTCCAGGTGGCCCAGCCAGCGGTCCTCGAGGATGCAGAACGGGTCGGGCCGGGCCGCCGCGAGGTCGACCGGCGACAGCGACGCCGTGCCCTCCGCGTCGGCGAGCACGACGGAGCCGGGCTCGAGCCGGACGAGCGTTGCCCCGTGGCCGAGGTCGAGCAGCCGGTGGTCGGGGCGGGCCTGCGCGGCGTGCACCGCGGCGCGGCGGGCCTCGGCGTCGTCGGGGACGCGCAGCCAGCCGGTGATCCACAGCAGGGCGCGCACCGGTTCCCGGAGGTCGACCGCCGCGTGGTCGGCGAGCTCCAGCATCACCGCGACCTCGCCGCGCGGGTCGAGCCGGGCCTGTTCGACGAGCGCGCAGTGGTCGTCGAGGAGCAGCACGGCCGATCCGTCGGCGAGCACGTGGTGGAACGCCGGGACGATCGGCTCGGGCCCACCGGTTCCGACGATCGCGGCGCGGCCGCCGCGCGTGGTGATGCTGCGTGCCCGCTCGGCGTCGGTGGGCGTCGGGGGGCGCCGCAACCGTGTCGTACCCACGTGACTCTCCCTTGTGTTAGGTGAGGCTAAGTTATCTATCGCATACCCTCATGTCCAGGCCCGGAGGGCGCGCCTCACCCGATGCGAGGAGATCGACACGCGGGGGTTAGCGTGTTCGTCCGTGACGACCGTGCCATCGGGTAGCTCCTCCGCACCCGGGTCGGTTCCCCCGCTGTTCGCAGCGTTCGTCGACGACACGAGCCTGTTGCTCGCGAACGGCGGAGCCGGGGTCGACGCCGTGGTGGAGGGCTACCTCGACGCCCGCGACGGTGACCACGGCGACCTGCTGGGCCGGCTCGCCTGCCCGGTGTCGCGACTGTCGCCGCTGGTCACCGAGCTCGCCCGGTCCGCCCCCGCGGAGCCGGTCGACCTGGCCCTCGTCGTCGACAGCGGCCTGGGCGCCGTGCCCAAGGCGCTGTCGACGGTGTTCTCCCGCGCGACCCTGCTGACCCCGCGGTCGGTCGAGACGTCCGCGCCGCTCGACCTCGACCCGGTGTGGCTCGAGCGCGTCGCCGAGTTCGTCCCGGACGACGTGGTCGCCGTCGTCGAGCCGCGCCGGCCCATCACGGGCGACCCCGAGGACGTGGCCGCCTGGCTCGACGCGGTGCGCCGCGTCGCCGAGCACGGCTGCGAGCCCAAGCTGCGCTGCGGCGGACCCCGGCCGTCCGACGTCCCGAGCGTCGACGAGCTGCGCCGCTTCCTCGCGATCGCCGCGGAGACCGGACGGGCCGCCGCGCTGGTCGGGCTCGGCCGGCTCGTGCGCTCGGCCGACGAGGCGGGCGTGGTCCAGCACGGCATCCTCAACGTGCTCGTCGCCGCGGCCCGCACCGCCGACGGTGCCGAGGGCGACGCCGTGGTGGCGGCGCTCGAGTCGACCGACGCGGCGGCGCTCGTCGCCGCGACCCGCGAGCTCGACGGTGCCCGGATGGCGGCCGTCCGCAAGGTGCTCTCGCGCTGCGGTGCCGGCCAGGACGAGGTGACCGCGCTGGGCGCGCTCGCGGCCTGACGCATTCCGCGGCCCCGACGGTGAGGCGGCCCCGCCCGACGGACCCCCTTCCTCCGTCGCGACGACGCCGCCTCGTGCTGTCCTACGAGCGTCCGGGTCGTCCGGTTCGCAAGTTGCGTCGAACGGCGGAGCGGCGCCCGCCGAACGGTCCGGCCGGTGCCCGGCGGACGCGAGGGACCGCCCCGCCGGGCGGGCGCCGGGCCCGCGGATAAGGTCGGGTCGTGCCCCGACTCGCGTTCCTGGGTCCGTTCGGGACCTTCACCGAGCAGGCGCTGCGCTCGCTCCCCGAGGCCGACGGTGCCGAGCTGCTGCCCTGCCCGGGCAACCCGGCGGTGCTGGCCGCCGTCCGCGACGGCCGGGCCGACATGGCGTGCGTCCCGATCGAGAACTCCGTCGAGGGTGCCGTCCCGCCGGTGCTCGACGGCCTCGTCGGCGACCCGCCGCTGGTCATCGTGCGCGAGGCCGTACTGGCGGTCCGGTTCGTGCTGCTGGTCAGGCCGGGGACGACCGTCGACGCCATCCGGACCGTCGCCTCGCACTCGCACGGAATCGCCCAGACGCGCGGCTGGATCGCCGAGCACCTGCCGTCCGCCGAGGTCCTGATCTCGACGTCGACGTCCGAGGCCGCGGCGCAGGTCGCCCGCGGTGAGATGGACGCTGCCGTCTCCGCGCCCGTCGCCGCCGCCCAGCACGGTCTCGAGGTGCTGGCCGACGACATCGCCGACAACGAGAACGCCGTCACCCGGTTCGTGCTGGTGGCGCCGCCGTCGGCGCCGCCCCCGCCGACGGGCAACGACCGCACCACCCTGGCCGCCACCACCGAGAACCGGCCGGGCTCGCTGTTGGGCCTGCTCACCGAGCTCGCCGTCCGTGGCATCGACCTCACACGCATCGAGTCCCGCCCGATCAAGCACCGGCACTCCGAGTACTGGTTCCACCTCGACTGCACGGGTCACATCGCCGAGCCCGCGATGGGCGAGGCGCTCGCGGCGCTGCACCGCCGGTGCGACGAGGTGCGCTATCTCGGCTCCTACCCGCGGGCGACGCCGCTCAACGGGGCGGGGTCGGGCGCCGGGGCGCCTGCCGTCCCGCTGAGCACGGCCGGGCATGCGGAGTTCGCCGCGGCGCAGCAGTGGCTCGCGGCGCTGCGCGCAGGAGGTCGACCGTGACGTCCGACGGCCGGCGGCTCCTCGACCACAGCCGCAGCGCCCCCGATCCCAGCGCCCCCGATCCCAGCGACCCCGATCCCAGCGACCCCGACCACCTCGTCGCCGACGAGGCCGACCTGGAGCCCCCGGAGGTACCCGTGGACGGGCTGCGCCTCGTGCTCGTGCGGCACGGCCAGACCGACGCCAACGCCGGCAAGGTGCTCGACACCGCCCTGCCGGGCAGCCCGCTCAACGCGCTCGGGCACGAGCAGGCCCGCACGGTGGCCGACCTGCTCGCCGACTGGCCGGTCCGCGCCGTCTTCGCCTCCCGCGCCACCCGTGCGCAGGAGACGGCCGCGCCGATCGCCGACGCCCACGGGCTCTCGGTGACGGTGCTGGAGGGCGTGCACGAGATCTCCGTCGGCCACCTCGAGGGTGCCTCGGACGCACACTCGCGGCGCATCTTCGAGGACATCTACGACGGTTGGTGGGGCGGCGACCTGGCACGTCCGATGCCGGGCGGCGAGTCCGCGGCCGACGTCCGGGAGCGGGCGTTGCCCGTCGTCGACGAGATCGTGCGCGCCGCGGAGGAGCTGCCACCGGGCTCCGCAGTCGTGCTCGTGAGCCACGGGGCGACGATCCGCATCACCGCCGCGGCGCTGCTGGGCGACACCGTCGAGACGGCGTACGTGCCGAACACCGGGCGGGTCGTGCTCGCGCGCGACCCCGGCTCGGCGAGCGGCTGGACGCTGCAGCTGTGGGACAGCGGACCCGCGCTCGCGGGCGACGTGACCGCGGGCGCGACCGGCTGAGCCCGGCGCCCGCGGGTGCCGGGGTCAGCCCCAGCCCAGGCGGTGCAGGGTCTCCTCGTCGATGCCGAAGTGGTGCGCGATCTCGTGCACCACGGTGACCGTCACCTCGTGGACGACGTCGTCCTCGTCGTCGCAGATGTCGAGGATCGCGTCCTGGAACAGCGTGATCCGGTCGGGCAGGACGCCCGCGTACTCGGTGGTCCGCTCGGTCAGCGCGACGCCCTCGTAGAGCCCGAGCAGCGCCGGGTCCTCCTCGTGCCGGTCGGCGACCAGGACGACGACGTTGTCCATGGCCGCCGCGAGACCCGGCGGGACCTGGTCGAGGGCGTCGCCGACGAGCTCCTCGAAACGCCGGCGGCTCATCGGGACGGGCACGGCCGGCCGCCCGTCAGGTCTGGCCCCCGCCACCGCTCCCGCCGGCCGCGGGCAGCACCTGCGTCGGGATCGGGACGGGCGGTTCGCCGGAGGTCGGCGGGGGTGTGTCCTGGCCGTCGCCGGAGGAGCCGCTCGGCGGGGCCGACGTCGGCTCGCCGGGAGCGCCGGACGTGGTGGGCGGGGCCGGCGTCTCACCGACGCTGACCGAGCCCTTCACCGACCCGGTGACCGGGGCGAAGCCGCTGCGGTCGGCCAGCAGCGCGGCCAGGTTGCAGTTGACCTTGCGCGAGCCGACGTCCCACGACTCCTGGGAGATGTTGTCCCAGTAGACGGTCAGCTTCTTCTGGGCCACGGCGTCGGGACTGCCGGCGTAGGCCGCCGCGTCCTCGGTGCACTTGGTCTGCAGGTACTTGTCCTGGTCGTCGACGGAAGGGAACTTCCCGTCCGTGAACTGCTGGGACAGGTCGACGACGGACACCGTCTCGACCGCGTGCGGACCGGTGCACGGCACGGGGTCGCCGACGGTCTTGCCGTCGACGGCCAGGCAGGTCCCGGCGTCCTCGACCCGGGACTGGTCCTGGTCGGCGACCTTGCCCTTGATCGGCATGAAGCTGCCGGACTTCGTATTGCTCTGCAGGCCGCAGCGCATCTCGCGGTCGCCCTCGGCCCACTTCGCCTGCGACGGCTTGAGCCCGCCGACGCGGAACCTGCCGTTGGGGTCGAACCTGTTGTCGAGGTACTGCTGGACGATCGGGGTGCAGCGTTCGCTCACCAGCTGACGCCACGTCTGGTCGCTGGGGAGCGTGCCCTGGTCGGTGAGCTGCACCGAGCCGGCCTGCTCGAAGCGATGCGTCTGGTCGCACGGCACCGCGACGGTGTCGGCCGCGTCGGGCCGCGACCAGTTCAGGCACGTGCCCGCGGCGGCGGGGGGCGGCGGCAGGTCGGCCAGCCTGCGGGCCTCGGCGGCGGCCGGGTCGGGCAGCGTCGCGAGCGTGCTCAGCACCGGCACCGACGTGTCGGCGAAGCGGTCGAGCACCGAGACCGCGAGCATCGTCACCGCACCGATGAGCACGCCGATCACGATGCGGCGCACCGGGTGGACGGCACGCTTCGGCGCCCGACCGGCATCCCGCGGGCGGGAGGCCGGGGGCCGGGAGTCACCGGGGGAGCGACGGCGGGGGGCGGCGGGGGGCCGCCGGTCCGGCGCGGCGAGGTTGGCCATGTCGGCCGTCATCATGCCGTTACCTGGATCGGGTGACGGCAGGGGTGCCCGGATCGGGCGGTCATCGGTCGTCCGGATGCGGCGGACGTGCGCCTTTCCGCTGTGATCGGGAGGGCTGTACGGTGCGCGCGGGGGTGAGCGATGACGGAGGGAACGCCCGGCGACGAGCGGCCGGACGCGAGTGGCGAGCAGCCGGCGCAGCAGCCGCCGGAGTCGGAGGGACGCCTGGGTCCAGGGCCGGGCCCGGGTCCGGACGGGCCGACGCGCCGCGGCCGGATGAGCTTCCAGGACGAGTCCACCACGCCCCGTGAACCCACGCTCGCCGAGGCGCGCGCCCGTCAGCAGGCCGAACGCCGCCGTCGCGAGGAAGCGTCGGCCAAGTACGCCGCCGAGCAGGCGAAGAACAAGAAGCGCAAGCGGATCCTCATCGGCACCGGGGTCACGGTCGGGGTCGTCGCGGTGATCGCCATCGGCTACGCGATCTCGAACAGCAACGACGAGGTCGAGGCGCGCTGCGTCGACGCGAACAACGTCGTCGTCGACGACAGCAACTGCGTCACCCCCGCGTCGAACAACACCGGCTACCACGGCGGCGGCTTCTTCCCGATCTTCATCGGGGCCGGCGGCGGCCAGTACCACTACAACTACGGCGGCACCGGCAACGTCGGCCAGGTCGCGTCGGGCGGGACGACCGTCGTCCCCAAGGACTCGACGACGGTGAAGAGCGGCACCTCCGGCAAGACCATCTCGCGCGGCGGGTTGGGCGTCTCCAGCGGCAGCGGCAAGGGCTCGAGCGGCGGTTCGTCCGGCGGGAGCAGCGGGTCGTAGATGCGCAGGGAACGATCGACGCCGCGCCCGGGCTGGCAGCAGACCGTCGAGAGCCAGGGCATGGTCTACGGCACCCCGGGCCGTGGCGAGGGCGGCACCGCCCGCCCGTACTGGGACGAGTCGGTGCACTACGTCTTCGAGATGGACGAGATCCTCTCGCTCGAGGCCGACGTCGAGCTGCTCCACTCGATGTGCCTCGACGCGGTCGACCACGTCGTCACCACGGAGCGGTTCCGCGACTTCGCGCTGCCCGAGTGGTCGTGGCAGGCCGTCGCCGACTCGTGGAAGCGGCACGACCCGCACGTCTACGGCCGGTTCGACCTGCGCTACGACGGGTCCGGCCCCGCGAAGCTGCTGGAGTACAACGCCGACACCCCGACGACGCTGCTCGAGGCGTCGATCCTGCAGTGGTACTGGCTCAAGGACACCCACCCCGACGACGACCAGTGGAACTCCCTGCACGAGAAGCTCGTCGAGCGCTGGGGTGAGATCCGGTCGAGCCTGCCCACCTCGGAGGTGCACTTCACCTGGTCGGGCTCGGACACCACGGGCGAGGACCACGTCACCGTCGGGTACCTGCAGGAGACCGCGG
Source organism: Pseudonocardia benzenivorans CB1190 (assembly GCF_000196675.2). Lineage (GTDB taxonomy): Bacteria > Actinomycetota > Actinomycetes > Mycobacteriales > Pseudonocardiaceae > Pseudonocardia > Pseudonocardia benzenivorans. Next base: position 185,044 of record NC_015312.1, read on the forward strand.
CCGAGGCCGGCATCGACACCGTCGGGCTGGCGATCGAGGACATCGGCTGGGACGTGACGCTCGACAGGTTCGTCGACCTCGCCGAGGCGCCGATGAACGCCGTCTTCAAGCTCTATCCCTGGGAGTGGGCCCTCACCGACGAGTTCGGCAAGCACGTCGCCCGCAGCCTGCCGGACACGCTGTGGATCGAGCCGCTGTGGAAGTCGTTGCTGTCCAACAAGGCGCTGCTCGCGATCCTGTGGGAGATGTACCCCGGGCACCCGAACCTGCTGCCCGCCTACCTGCAGAACCCCGGCCTGCTCACCGAGTACGTCAAGAAGCCGCTGCTGGGCCGGGAAGGGGCGAACGTCTCGATCGTGTCACCCGGCAGCGAGGTGTCCACCGGTGGCGTGTACGGCGAGGAAGGATACGTCTACCAGCTTTTCGACCCGTTGCCGCAGTTCGACGGGTTCCGTCCCGCACTGGGCGCGTGGGTGGTCGGTGACACCTCGGCCGGGCTCGGGATTCGCGAGACCGTCGGGCTGGTGACCGACGACGGCGCGGCGTTCGTCCCGCACCGCATCCCCGAGTCCTGATCCCGCTCCCCGGAAGGAACACAATGACCGCCCTGTTGGCCCTCGAGCCGGGGTTCTTCTCGACCGTCGGCCGCGGCATCGGCGCGATCCTGCTGTACGCGCTCATCGGTCTGCTGCTGATGCTGCTCGGTTTCTGGGCGATCGACCTCACGACGCCCGGCAAGCTCAACCGGATGGTCCGCGACGGCCTGCCGAACGCGGTGATCGTCACCGCGGCGGGCATGGTGAGCATGGCGCTGATCGTCGTCACGGCGATCTGGAGCGTCTCCGGTGCGCTCGCCGAGGGCCTGCTGGCCTCGTTGATCTTCGGCCTCGTCGGGATCATCGCGCAGGTGCTCGCGGTCCGGCTGCTGGAGTGGGTGACGGGCATCGACATCGGCGCGGTCCTCGCGGCGCCCGACGTCCGGCCGCAGGCGTGGGTCGTCGCCGCCGCGCACATCGGGCTGGGTCTGGTCGTCGCGGTCGCGATCCTGTAGCCCGTCCCGGCGGCCCGGACCCCACGTACGCTGTCGGGGTGCAGGCACCCCGGCTCGTCGCGACCGACGTCGACGGGACCCTGCTCGACCCCGAGCTGCGGGTCACCCCGCGCACCGCGGTCGCGGTCCGCGACTACGTCGCGGGTGGCGGCGAGTTCGTGCTGGTCACGGGGCGGCCGCCGCGGTGGATCCCGCCCGTCGCCGCGCAGCTGACGGCGGTGCGCCTCGCGGTGTGTGCCAACGGCGCCGTGCTGTACGACGTGGTCGCCGACCGGGTGCTCGACGCCCACGAGATCGACCCGGCGACGCTCGGCTTCCTCGCCGAGGCCGTCGCGGAGACGTTGCCCGGCGCCGGAATCGCGGTCGAGCGCGTCGGCGTGGGCGGGCACGGCGACCAGGCCGGGGCCTTCCTCGCCGAGGCCGACTACCGGCACGCCTGGAAGGGCGACGACAGCGACCGCATCCCACGCGCCGAGCTGCTCTCCCGGCCGGCCGTGAAGCTGCTGGTCAGGGCGCACGGCATGACGAGCGAACAGATGGTCGCCGCGCTGACGCCCGTCGTGGGGGACGCCGTCGACCTGACGTTCTCGCACTCAGGTGGGCTGGTCGAGGCGTCGTCGCCGGGGATCACGAAGGCCACCGGGCTGGCGGAGGTCGCGGGGTCGGCGGGGATCGAGGCCGCGGGCATCGTCGCGTTCGGGGACATGCCCAACGACATCGAGATGCTGCGGTGGGCCGGGCACGGCGTCGCGATGGCCAACGCGCACCCGGACCTGCTGGCCGTCGCCGACGAGGTCACCGCCGCGAACACCGACGACGGCGTCGCCCAGGTGCTCGAACGCTGGGCGCCGTCGGGCGACACGGACCTCCCCGACAAGGCCGGGTAAAGGCGTCGCGCGTAGCATCGGCCGCCGGAACACACCCGCCGAGCAGCGCCGCCGACCCAGCCGTGGCGCACAGGAGGCCCCGAACCGTGGCCGAGCCCGTCGTCCGTCCGGGCGTCACCGAGCCCGCCCAGCCCGTCCCGTCGCAGCCCGTCCCGTCCCAGCCCGTCTCGTCGCAGCCCGCGCCGTCGCCGCGCGCCCTCGCCGTCGTCCCCGACCCGTCGACGCGGTCCGCCGAGGTCCGCATCCTCAACGCGGTGCAGTCCGCGATCGCGACGCCGGCGGTGGTGGGCGTCGCCCGCGGCATGTCGCTGTTCGGCGAGCACGCCGCCGGCTGGCTGGCGCTCGGTCTCGTCGGCGCGGCGGTCGACCGCGACCGCCGTCGCGACTGGCTCGGGGCCGCCGCGGGCGTCGCCGCCGCGCACGGGGCGTCGATCGCGGTGAAGCGCGTCGTCCGCCGCCGCCGCCCGGACGACCCCTCGGTCCGCGTGCTCGTCGGCACGCCCAGCCGGCTGAGCTTCCCGTCGGCGCACGCGACGTCGACCACCGCTGCCGCGGTGCTCTACGGCGGCCTGCTGGCCCGGCCGCTCGTGCCCGTCCTGGTCCCGCCGATGGCGCTGTCGCGGCTGGTCCTGGGCGTGCACTTCCCGTCCGACGTGCTCGTCGGCTCCGCGCTGGGCGCGGGCGTCGCGAGCGGGGTGCGGGCGTGGCTGCGGCGACGGGCGGGGGCGCGATGACCGGCACCGAGCGGGTGGGCAGGCGATGACCAGCACCGACACGCCGCCCACCGCCGCACCGGCGGTCCGGAGCCCCGCGAACGTCGGCCTCGGCCTGCTGCGGACGATGCGGCCGAAGCAGTGGGTCAAGAACGTCCTGGTGCTGGCGGCGCCCTTCGCGGCCGGCGACCTCTTCGACGGCCGCTCGGCCTACCACCTCGCCGTCGCGTTCGTGACGTTCTCGCTGGCCGCGTCGGCGGTCTACCTGGTCAACGACGCCAACGACGTCGAGGCCGACCGGGCCCACCCCAAGAAGCGCACCCGTCCCATCGCCGCCGGGATCGTCCCCGTCCGGCTGGCGTACGCGCTCGCGATCCTGCTGCTCCTGGGCGCGCTCGCGCTCAGCGTCCTCGCCTCGACGCAGCTGACGATCGTGCTGGCCGTCTACATCGGCGTGCAGCTCGGCTACTGCTTCTGGCTCAAGCACCAGCCGGTGCTCGACATCTGCATCGTCGCCTCGGGATTCCTGCTGCGCGCGATCGCGGGCGGCGCCGCGGCGAGCATCCCGCTCTCGCAGTGGTTCCTGCTCGCCGCGGGCTTCGGGTCGCTGTTCATGGTCGCGGGCAAGCGCTACGCCGAGATGATGCTCGCCGAGCGCACCGGAGCGAAGATCCGCAAGTCGCTGGAGAGCTACTCGGCGTCCTACCTGCGGTTCGTGTGGGCGCTGTCGGCCACCGTCCTGATCATGACCTACGGCCTGTGGGCGTTCGAGATCCGCGAGGCGCACCACAACTCGGTGTGGTCGGTCGTCTCGATCGTGCCGTTCGTGGTGGCGGTGCTGCGGTACGCGGTCGACGTCGACAGCGGCAACGGCGGCGCGCCCGACGAGATCGCGCTCAAGGACCACGTGCTGCAGGTCCTGGCCGTGCTCTGGGTGGCCACGCTGACCCTCGCCGTCTACACCTGACGGCCGGCCGTGAAGGGCATCATCCTGGCCGGCGGCGCCGGCACCCGCCTGCACCCGATCACCCGGGCCGTCTCGAAGCAGCTGCTCCCGGTGTTCGACAAGCCGATGATCTACTACCCGCTCTCGGTGCTCATGCTCGCCGGGATCCGGGACATCCTCGTCATCACGACGCCGGAGGAGCAGCCGCTGTTCCGGCGCCTCCTCGGCGACGGCGCCGAGCTGGGCCTGCGGCTCGGCTACGCCGCGCAACCCGAGCCGGGCGGTATCGCCCAGGCCTTCCTGATCGGCGCCGAGCACATCGGTGACGACCACTGCGCGCTCGTCCTGGGCGACAACATCTTCCACGGCCAGGGCTTCGCCTCGGTGCTGCGCGGCTGCATCGCGCGGCTCGCGGCGGGCGAGGACGGCGCGGTGCTGTTCGGCTACCCGGTCCGGGACCCGCAGCGCTACGGCGTGGGCCTGGCCGACGAGTCGGGCCGCCTCGTCGACATCGAGGAGAAGCCGGCCGCGCCCCGGTCGAACCGGGCGATCACCGGGCTGTACCTCTACGACGAGCACGTCGTCGACATCGCGCGTGGGCTCACCCCGTCGGCACGCGGCGAGCTGGAGATCACCGACGTCAACCGCGAGTACCTCAAGCGCGACCGGGCGCGGCTGGTCGACCTGGGCCGCGGCTTCGCGTGGCTGGACACCGGGACGCACGACTCGCTCGTCGAGGCGAGCCAGTACGTGCAGGTGCTCGAGCACCGGCAGGGCGTGCGCATCGCGTGCCTCGAGGAGATCGCGCTCGACCGGGGCTGGATCGACGCCGACGCCTGCCTCGCCCTCGGCGCCGCGCAGGGCAAGTCCGGCTACGGGGAGTACGTCATGAACGTGGCGCGAGCACGAGGAGCGCAGGCACAGGGGGCTCGGACACAGTGAGGGTGCTGGTCACCGGCGGGGCCGGTTTCATCGGGTCGAACTACGTCCGCAAGCTGGTCGCCGGCGCCTACCCGGCGTTCGCCGACGCCGACGTCACCGTGTTCGACCTGCTCACCTACGCCGGGACGCTGACCAACCTCGTCGAGGTCGCCGACTCGCCGCGCTACCGGTTCGTCCGCGGCGACATCCGCGACGCGGCCGCGGTCGGCGACGTGATGGCCGGCGTCGACGTCGTCGTCCACTTCGCGGCCGAGTCCCACGTCGACCGCTCGATCACCGGTGCGGGCGACTTCGTGTCGACCAACGTCGTCGGCACCCAGGTGCTGCTGCAGGCGGCCCTCGACGCCGGGGTGGGCCGGTTCGTGCACGTGTCCACCGACGAGGTGTACGGCTCGATCGACGAGGGCTCCTGGCCGGAGACGCACCCGTTGGAGCCGAACTCGCCGTACTCGGCGTCGAAGGCGGGATCGGACCTGCTCGCCCGGGCCTACCACCGCACGCACGGGCTGCCGGTGTGCATCACGCGCTGCTCCAACAACTACGGGCCGCACCAGTTCCCGGAGAAGGTCATCCCGCTGTTCGTGTCGAACCTGCTCGACGGGAAGAAGGTGCCGCTCTACGGCGACGGCGGCAACGTGCGCGACTGGCTGCACGTCGACGACCACTGTCGCGGCATCCAGCTCGTCGTCGAGAAGGGGCGCGACGGCGAGGTCTACAACATCGGCGGCGGCACCGAGCTGTCCAACCGGGAGCTCACGCACCTGCTGCTCGACGCCGTCGGTGCCGACGAGTCGATGATCCAGCCGGTGGCGGACCGGCCGGGCCACGACCGGCGCTACTCCGTCGACTGGTCCAAGATCGCCGACGAGCTGGGGTACGCGCCACAGGTGCCGTTCGAGCGGGGGCTCGCCGAGACGGTCGCGTTCTACCGGGACCGGCGGGACTGGTGGGAACCGCTCAAGAACGGCTGACGTAGCGGACGAGGCTCTCCTGCCAGTCTGGGGTCACGACGCCGGCGGCGTGCGCGCGTCCCAGGTCCAGCACGCTGTTGAGCGGCCGCGGCGCGACGTCGGGCCTGCCGGCGAAGTACTCGGCCGTCGTCGTGTCGGTGACCGCGAGGTCGTCGCGGCCGGCCGCGGCGAACACGGCCCGCGCGACGTCCGCCCACGACGCGGGCTCCCCGCCGCCGGTGACGTGGTAGGTGCCGTGCGGTGCGCCGACGTCGAGCAGGTGCACGATCGCGGCGGCGATGTCCGGCGCGAACGTCGGCCGGCCGACCTGGTCCGCGACGACCGTCGGGGCGATCCCGCGCCCGGCCAGCCCCAGCATCGTGCGCACGAAGTTGCGGCCCTCGCCGACGACCCACGTGGGCCGCACCAGGTAGTGCCGCTCGACGCCGCGCACCGCCAGGTCGCCCGCGGCCTTGGCCGCGCCGTACGCGGACAGCGGTGCGACGGGGTCGGTCTCGGTGTACGGGCCGGACTTGCGCCCGTCGAACACGTACTCGGTCGAGAGGTGGACGAGCGTGAAGCCGTGCCGCCGGGCGCGGTCGGCGAGCAGCGCGGGGCCGGACGCGTTGGCCCGCCACGTCGCGACCCGGCCGTCGGGGGTCTGGGCGCCGTCGACGTCGGTGTGCGCTGCGGCGTTGACCACGACCTCGTGCTCGTCCCATGCGGGTTCGGGCCCACCGCCGGTGATGTCGAAGTCCGCCCTGGTCAGGGCGACGGCGTCGGGCAGTGCGGCGGCGAGGGCCCGGCCGACCTGGCCGCCCGCGCCGAGCAGCAGCACCCTCACGGGGCGATCGCCGCCAGCGGTGGGTGGTCGATGTCCTTCTGGGACCGGATCGCGTCGGCCTCCGCGATGGGCCAGTCGATCCCCAGCGCCGGGTCGTACGCGTTGATCAGCGTGTACCGCGCCTCCGGCGACCAGTGGTCGTTGACGAGGTAGGTGTAGACGACGTCGGGTGTGAGCGTCTGGTAGGAGTTGCCGCACCCCCGCGGCACGAAGATCGCGTTGCCCGGGTCGAGCTCGAAGGTCTCGACCCGCCCGAACGCCGGGCCCGGCCGCAGGTCGACGATCGCCGCGAACGCCCGGCCGTGCGCCAGGGAGATGTACTTGTCCCACGGCTCGGCGTGGATGCCGCGGGTGACGCCGCGCTCGGCGTTGAACGAGACGTTGCTCTGCACGATGTCGAACTCCGGGAAGCCCGCCTCGCGCAGCTTCGCCTGCTGGTAGGCCTCCTTGAACCAGCCCCGGTTGTCACCGTGCACGGCGAGGGTGACGCGGAGCAGTCCGGGGATCGACGTGGTGTCGACGCTGAGCTCTGCCACGGTGGCGGGTCCTCCAGTGGGCGGGATCGACGGCATCCTCGCACCCGGGCGCGGCCTGTCGGTCGGCGACCGGCTCGGCACGGCCGGTAGGGTGCGCGCCGTGGCGGGAGAAGGCGATACGACGTCGACGGCCTACTCCGAGCGTCTCGCGACGTTGTCGGGAGCGCGCTGGAAGCGCCTCGTCGACGTGCAGCGGCCGTACCGGTGGAACCTGCGCAGGCTCATCGGTCAGCGACGCACGCTCGACGTGGGCTGCGGCATCGGGCGCAACCTCGCGAACCTGCCCCCGGGCAGCGTCGGCGTCGACCACAACCCGACCTCCGTGGAGCTGTGCCGCAAGCAGGGCTTCCAGGCCGAGACGAGCGCGGAGTTCCTCGCCCGCACGCCCGAGGAGACCACCCCGTTCGACGCGATGCTCGTCGCGCACGTCGTCGAGCACCTCGACGAGGGCGCCGCGGCCGACGTCATCCGCCCCTACCTGGCCTACGTCCGGCCCGGGTCGCCCGTCGTGCTGATCTGCCCGCAGGAGCGCGGCTTCGCCTCCGACGCGACGCACACAGTCTTCACCGACCACGCCGCGCTGCGCGCCCTGGTCGCCGAGCTGGGTCTGACGTTCCGGCGCGAGTTCTCGTTCCCGTTGCCGCGGTTCACCGGCAAGGTCTTCACCTACAACGAGTTCGTGACCGTGGCCGCCACTGCGAGCAGGTCGTGACGACGGAAGGCCTCGAGCGCGTCGAGATCTCGTTGAACGGGTCGGGTCCCGCACACGAGCAGCGGCTGCTGGTCGTGCTGCCGGCGCTCAACGAGCAGGAGTCCGTCGCCAAGGTGATCGGCGAGATCCGGGCCAGCAGGCCGGACGCGGACGTCCTCGTCGTCGACGACGGGTCCACCGACCGCACGGCCGAGCGGGCCGACGCCGCGGGCGCGCTCGTGATGCGGCTGCCGTTCAACCTCGGGGTGGGCGGCGCGATGCGCGCGGCCTACCGCTACGCCCACGAGTCGGGATTCACGTCCGTCGTGCAGGTCGACGCCGACGGCCAGCACGATCCCCGCGAGATCGAGCACCTGCTCGCCGTGCGCGACGCCGACGTCGTGATCGGGGCCCGGTTCGCCGGGCGCGGCAGCTACGTCGTCAAGGGCCCGCGACGGTGGGCGATGCGGCTGCTGTCGTTCGTACTCAGCCGCATCATCGGCGTCCCGCTGACCGACCCGACCTCGGGCTTCCGGCTCGTCCACGGGCGCGCGCTCGCGCTGTTCGCCGAGCACTACCCGGAGGAGTACCTCGGCGACACCGTCGAGTCGCTGGTCATCGCGCATCGCGCGGGGCTGTCCGTCGCGCAGGTGCCCGTCGTCATGCGGGCGCGGGAGACGGGCGTCGCGAGCACCAACCCGGTCCGCTCGGCGGTGTACCTGCTGCGCGTCGTCGTCGCCGTCGGGCTGGCCCTGATCCGCCGCCGTCCGGAGAGCGAGCACCGGTGATGACCGACCTCCGCCTCACGATCTTCTCCGTCGTCGTCGCGGTCGCGGCGCTGGTGCTGGTGGTCGAGCTGCTGCGGCGGCGCCGGCTCCGGGAGAAGTACGCCGTGATCTGGGTCGTCATCTCGATCGGCACGCTGATCGTGGCGATCTTCCCGTCGCTGCTGCGCGGCGTCGCACAGGCCATCGGCATCCAGACGCCCAGCAACCTGCTGTTCTTCGGCTCGCTGCTGGTGCTGTTCGCCGTCTCGCTGCAGCTCTCCCGGGAGGTCGGGCTGCTGGAGGAGCAGTCGCGGCGGCTCGCCGAAGAGGTCGGCGCGCTGCGGCTGCGGCTCGACGCGATGGAGAAGCGGGCCGACGAGGCCGCCGCGGCGCAGGACGCGACCGAGCAGCAGAAGGCCGAGCGCGGCGCCTGACGGCGGTCGAACCGTTCGGGGCGGTCAGAGCGCCCGGCGGGCCAGCGCCCAGTAGGCGCGGAAGAACACGTTCGCGACCTTGACGACGGGCGCCGGGCCGATCGCCTGCGGGTCGAGGTTCGGCGTCAGCCGCCGCATCCACTCTGGATCGGGCCGGGTCCGCTCCGCCTGCAGCTGCCGGCGCCGCTCGGCGACGTGCCCGCGGTGCCGCCACAGCCACATCCAGCCCGTCACCTTCTGCTTCCCCCAGCCCGACGCGACGGCGTAGCCGGTGAGCAGGACCTCCGTCGTCAGCAGCAGCGGCGCGAGGACGACGAGCGCACGGCCGCTCCACAGCGTCAGCACCATCATCAGCCGGTTGCGTTCGAGCAGGTGCATCTTGTGGCTGTTGCGGGAGAACTCGTAGTGGTGCACCGCGACCGCCTGCGGGACGCAGCGGGCGGGCAGGCCGCGCCGCCACGACCGCAGGCTCAGCTCCGTGTCTTCCAGGTAGGCGAAGTAGGCGTCGTCGAACCCGCCGAGTTCGTCCCACAGCGACCGGCGCAGCATCACGCAGGCGCCGCTCGCGCCGGTCACGTCGAACGGCTCGGTGCGGGTCTCGGGCCGGTTCATGTCGCCGGCCCAGGACAGCCCGACGAGGTGTACCGGGTTGCCGGCGCTGTTGATCAGCCCGGGCGGCTCGGCCAGCCGGATGCCGGCCATGACGGGCCCGACGTCCGGCCGCGCCGCCTCGGCGACCAGCAACGCGAGGGTGTCGGGCCGCAGCACGCAGTCGGAGTTGACCAGCGTGACGTAGTCGGTGTCCAGCTTCTCGACGCCCAGGTTGCACCCGCCGGCGAAGCCCGTGTTGACGCCCGGTGTGAGCAGCTCGACCCGGTCGTCGGGCGCGACGGCCGCGAGGTCGTCGGGCTCGCACCCGTTGTCGACGAGCACGACGCGCACGTCGACGTCGCGCGAGTCGAGCACGGAGCGGACGCACTCGGCGAGGTAGGGCTCGGCACGCCAGGCGAGCACGACGACCCCGACCGAGGGCCGGGTCGCTCCGACCGGGGGCTGTGTCACGGGGCGGCTCCTGGATCGGGGGGACGGCGGGCGGCGACGGCCAGCAGCGCGAGCACGGCGACGGCGGCCGCGAGCTGGCCGACCGCAGCGGCGGGGACGGGCGGGGACGCCAGGAACGCGACGACGACCAGCACGACCAGCCCGGCGATCCACGCCCCCGCGACCGCCGCGGGCCTGCGCTCGGCGACGAGCCGGGTCTGGCCGATCTGCGCCGCCGCGCCGACGACCGTCGACAGCGCCAGCACGACCAGCACCCACGCCGGCGGGATGACGGTGGCGGCGAACAGCAGTCGCGCGGCCCACGGCACGACGAAGACCGCCAGCACGAGCCAGACGACACCGCCCACGGCGAGGGCCGCGCCGAGCCGGCGCACGATCGTGCGGACGCCGGACCGGTCGCCGTCGCCGAGCATCGCCGTGAACGAGGGCAGCAGGATGGCCTGCACGGCGGGGAAGAGCAGCACCGGGGCCCGCAGGATGACGGCCACCGTCACGAAGCCCGCGGCGACGGCCGGGGCGTCGGTGAGCCGCGAGGTCACGAAGACCGCGGCGAGGTTCCAGACGCCCTGGCCGGCGAGCAGCAGCGCGGCCGACCAGAACACCCCGCCCCGGGCGGGGGGCGGTACCGCCGTCGCGTCGGCGGACGCCTCGGCCCCGGTGGTCGCGGGGACCCGGGAGGCCGGGCGGGACAGCACGAGGGGCGAGACGAGCGGCGCGAGCGCCAGGATCGCGATCCACGCCCCCGTGCCCTGCACGTCGGCGACGACGAACGCCGCGGCGGCGGCCAGCCCGACCGCGGCCTCGATCCAGAACGTCGCCGCGTAGAGGCCGTACCGCCGGCGGCCGGCGAGGGGGCCGCGCAGCAGGTACGAGGCCGCCATCGTCACCGCGCCGGCCGCGAGCAGGCCGATCGCGACCCCGGTCCCGCCGAGCGCGTGGCCCAGCAGCGGCCCGGCCGCGGCCGCCAGCACCAGCGCGACGACGAGCAGTCGCAGGGTGTCGCGCCGGGCCGCGCGGACGGCCGGTGCGGTGTCGTGGCTGCGGGCGACGGCGTCGGCGACCGCGCGGGTCGCCTCGAGCTCGACCGCCGCGAACAACCCGCGCCCGACCGTGTTGATCAGCAGGTAGTACGAGCTCACGGCGGCGAACCCGGCCGTGTCCAGGTGCCGCGCGGCGATCGCGAGCACCAGGTAGTTCGACAGCGCCAGGCCGATCTGGCTGCCCGCGACCTGTGCCGCGGCGCCGGTGCGGCGCACGCGGCTGCCCGAGTCGGCGCGGCTGGTCACCGCGCCAGGCTAGTCGCCGGGCGCACCGGCCCCGCGTCCGCGGTGACGGCCGGTCATCCCGAGCCGTCGGACAGCAACGGACCTGCGGGGACGCCCGCACGCACCTCGGCCGACGTCCGCTCGGTGCCGGGGGTGTCGATCCGGTAGAGCACGACGTCGGGGTTGCGGTAGACGACGGTGAGCCAGTCGGCGTTCTGCAGGCCGGTCAGTCCCGGTTCCCGGGTGGCGTCGCTGCGCAGGAAACCGGCGTCGAGCTGCACGTACCGGATGTCCAGCTGCTGCACGGCCGCGCGGACGGCCGGGTCGTCGGGGTAGCGGTTGAAGCTCTGCGCGAGCAGGGCCGCGTCGGGGCCGGTGCGGAACCCGTCATAGTGCCCCGCGACGGACTCGACGCCGGTGAGCGCGTACAGCCAGGTCGAGCCGTCGCCCCGGTCGTTGAGGACGCGCTCGCCCGGCGGCACGATCTTCGCGATCTCCTCCATGCCGGTGATCTCCAGATGGGAGACGGCCGGTCCGTTCCCGGTGTTCTGCATCATCCGGGCCTGGTCGCGGCTCACGTAGAGACCCCGCGTCAGCACGACGAACGCCAGCAGCACGAGCACCGAGGTCGCGACGGCCAGTACCCGCCGCGTCGCCGGGCTCGCCGACGGCAGGGACTCCGGTGGCCGGTGCCGTGCGGCGTCGGCGATGCGGGCGAGCCCGGTCACGAGCAGCCGCTGCAGCTCGCCGACACCGTGTCCGACGACGATGCACAGCGGGACGGCCGTCAGCGCGATCAGCCGCCAGCGGTCGTTCCACCACAGGCTGGTGATCGTCTTCGCCCACGGCGCGCTCGACGCCGCCGCGACGACGAACAGCGCCCCGAACACCGCCGCGGTGAACCCGGTCCAGCGCAGCGCGCCGAGGCTGCGGTAGGCGAGCAGGCCGACCAGCAGGAACGCCATCAGCCACAGCTGGACCGTGTCGCTGCCGTGGCCGAAGGTCAGGATCTCGCCGACGGCCGTCGACACGGTCTGGTCGGCGGGCCACGTGACCGCCGACAGGGTCCCCGCGGTGGTGAGCGTGCCGCCAACCTGCGCCGCGCAGCCGACGGCCGCCACGACGCCCCCGCCGACGAGCAGGCCGACCTCCCGCGGCACCCGCGACGGGGTCGACCACCAGCGCTGTACGAGTGCGGGCAGCGTGAACAGGACCGCACCGATGAGGATCGCGGGGTGCAGGCACAGCAGGCCCGCCATGCCGAGCGCGAACAGCAGTCCCGGACGGATCGCGGCGCGCAGACCCGGCGCGTCGAGCAGGTCGACGACCAGGACCACCAGCAGCGGCGTCAGCGCGACCCCCGTGGCGAACGGCAGCAGCGGCCCGCGCCAGAGCAGGTCGTAGACCGACGAGACGGCGACGACGGCCAGCGCGGCGGCGGCCGCGACGATCGGCCGCCCGCCGTAGCGGCGCACGAGCGCGACCAGCGAGAGCGCGAGCATCCCCGGGATGAGGACGGTCTGGGCGTTGAGGACCGTCGGGATGGTCGCGCCCGTCATCTCGTAGACGACCGTCGCGACCAGGTGGTAGGCGTTCGGGTAGAAGATCGGCGGGGCGCCGGGCTCGTACCAGTTGGTGAGCCCCATCCCGTAGAGCGAGCCGTCGCCGGTCTCGGCGATGTAGCGGATGCCGTTGGCGTGGAAGACGGCGTCCCAGTCCTGCGGGATCGCCCCGAGCGTCCGGATCCCGCCGAGGATGACGAGGATCCCCGTCCCGGTCGCGACGACCGCCGCCGCGACGACCGCGAGCTGGGCCGCGAGGCTCCAGGGCGGGATCGCGGGACCGGGTGGCGGTGTGCCCCGCCGCCGGCGGACCAGCAGCCGCAGCCCTCCGACGACGACCACCAGCACGACGAACGCCAGTGCCCACGACAGCGGTGACCAGCGGATCCCCAGCGTCGAGCAGAGCGGGCCCGCGATGCCCGACACCGCGTAGGTGAACATCGGGGCGGTGGCGACGAGGGTCCAGCCACGCAGGCCGCCGACCAGCCCGACGAGGCCGCCCGGGACCAGGAGGGTCGCCACGTACGCGATCACGACCACGCCGTCGGCAGCACCGAGCTGCGGGATGATCACGTTGCTCTTCTTCTGGTCGGGGGATGGTGCGTCCTGCTCCCGCATGCTAGCCACGCCTCGCCCGGCGGCCGTGGCACCGCCCTGACGCGGGACGTTCGCGGTACCTGACCGGGTGGGTGCGTCGGCCGTCGGAACGTCCCCGCTACCCTCGGTCGCCGTGGATGAGACGGGCTTCGATCTGGTCGTCGTCGGTTCCGGGTTCTTCGGACTGACCATCGCCGAGCGAGCCGCCGCCGAGCTGGACAAGAAGGTCCTGGTGCTCGAGCGGCGTTCCCACATCGGCGGCAACGCCTACTCCGAGGCGGAACCCGAGACGGGGATCGAGATCCACCGCTACGGCGCGCACCTGTTCCACACCTCGAACAAGCGGGTCTGGGAGTACGTCAACCGGTTCACCGGGTTCACCGACTACCGGCACCGCGTGTTCGCGAAGTACCAGGGCCAGGTCTACGCGTTCCCGCTGAACCTTGCGTTGATCAACCAGTTCTTCGGGAAGTCGCACACGCCCGACGAGGCGCGCGCGCTGATCAGGGAACAGGCGTCGGAGGTCGACTCCGCCGACGTGCAGAACCTCGAGGACAAGGCGATCTCGCTGATCGGGCGGCCCCTCTACGAGGCGTTCGTCAAGGGCTACACCGCCAAGCAGTGGCAGACCGACCCCACCGAGCTCTCCGCGTCGATCATCACCCGGCTGCCGGTGCGCTACACGTTCGAGAACCGCTACTTCAACGACACGTACGAGGGTCTGCCCGTCGACGGGTACACGGCGTGGCTCGAGAAGATGGCCGATCACCCGAACATCACCGTCCGGCTCGACACCGACTTCTTCGAGGTGCGCGACGAGCTGCCGGCCGACGTGCCGATCGTCTACACCGGGCCCATCGACCGCTACTTCGACTTCGCCGAGGGCGATCTCGGCTGGCGGACACTGGACTTCGAGCAGGAGGTCCGCCGCGACACCGGCGACTTCCAGGGCACGTCGGTCATGAACTACAACGACGCCGAGATCCCCTACACCCGCATCCACGAGTTCCGGCACTTCCACCCGGAGCGCGACTACCCGACGGACAAGACGGTCATCGTCCGGGAGTACTCGCGGTTCGCGGAGAAGGGCGACGAGCCCTACTACCCGATCAACACCCCCGACGACCGCGCCAAGCTGGAGCGCTACCGGGAGCGGGCGCGCAAGGAGACCGCCGAGCACAACGTGCTCTTCGGCGGCCGCCTCGGCACCTACAAGTACCTCGACATGCACATGGCCATCGGCTCGGCGCTGACGATGTTCGACAACCGGCTGCGCCCGTTCCTCGTCGACGGCAAACCGCTGTCCGGGACCGAGTCCGAGGACTGACCCCGGCGGCCCCGCGACGCGGGGGGTGCGCCCGACACCCCGGCCGCAACCTGAGCGCTCCCGATCGGGCCGCGGGCGACGCTGGGGTTGCGGGCGGGCGCGTCGAGCCTCCCGCGCCGCCACCACGACACCTGCCAGACTTCCGCGCATGACGGACACCGCCGAGGTCGCCGCCCGGCCGCAGGAGGCCGAGCCCGACCCGGACGCCCGGCCGCCCCGGTCGGGGCGCCGGGTCTGGTGGGGTGTCCCGGCGGTGCTGCTGCCCACGGTCCTGTTCGGCCTGCACGCCCTCGTCTACGGGCGCTGGGAGGTCGACGACGCCGGCATCACGTTCGCCTACGCGCGTTCCGTCGCGACGGGCGCCGGGCCGGTCCTGCAGGCGGGGCTGCCGCCCGTCGAGGGCTGGTCGAACCCGGCGTGGCTCGGGCTGCTCGTGGTCGGGCACTGGCTGCGGCTGTTCGACCACGGTGCCTGGTTCGGCGTCCCGGACTACGTCGCCTACCCGAAGGCCCTGGCCCTGCTGTGCGTCGCCGGCGTGTTCGCGGGTTTCTGGGCGGCGGCGTCCGCGGTGTCGCGCCGGCCGGTCGTCGTCACCGTCGTCGCCGGCACGATCGCCGCGGCGATCCCGTCGTTCGTCATCTGGTGCGTGTCGGGGCTGGAGAACTCGCTCCTGGCGCTGGCCGTGACGTGGATCGGCGCGGTGCTGGTGCGGGCGGCCGCCCGGGGGAGGGTCGCGGCGGCGTTCCCGGCGGTCGGCTGCGGGCTGCTCGCCGCCCTCGCCGCGCTCACCCGTCCGGAGGGGTTGATCTACGGGGCGGCGTTCCCGCTGGTCGCGCTCCTGCTGGTGCGTCGTGGCGCCGTGGCGCGCACGCTCGGGGCGGGCGTGCTGTCCGTCGTGGCGTTCCTCGTCCCGGTCGGGTTGTACCTGTGGTGGCGCTGGGCGACGTTCGGTCAGCTGCTGCCGACGACCGCCGTGGCGAAGTCGCAGGGCCTGCCGACGGTCGCGGGGTTCGGCAAGGTCACCGAGCTGGTCTCGTACGCCGGCTGGCTCGGCGTGCTGGTCGGGGCCGTCGTCGTCGGGGCCGCGCTGCTGCGGCCGACGCCGGTGCGCACGGCCGTCGTCGTCCTGCTGGTGCCGCTCGGGCTGGGGATCGTCGCGTTCGGTGTGCTCGTCCCCGACTGGATGGAGCAGTACCGCTTCGCCACACCGGTGTGGGCTCTCGGGGCGCTGGTGGTGACGCTCGCCGCGGTGGACGTCCTCGGCGGGCTGCGGGCGCGTGGGCGGGCGGTGGTCGCGGTCGTCGTCGCCGGCGCCGCCGTGCTCTCCGGGGTGGGCTGGGTCGGGGCCGCGCAGTCGTTCCGGGCCGCACCCACCGCGCCGATGTGCCTGATCGTCGTCAACACCGGGTGGGAGTTCAACGGCTACGCCGACATCCTGGGCCTGCGCTCGGCGACGTTCTTCGCTCCCGAGATCGGTGGCGGCGCGCTGGCCGGACGATCGCTGCTGGTCGACGGCGCCGGGCTCGCCGAGCCGACGATCGCGAGGCTCTGGGCCGCGAAGGACTGGGCGGGCGTGCGCGACTACGTGCTCGACGACGTCCGGCCGACCTTCTTCCGCGCGCACGGCGAGTTCCGGACACAGATGGACTTCGACGACGACCCGCGGTTCCAGGCCGACTACGTGCTCATCGGGCCGGCACCCAACGGCGGCGGCAACTGGGTGCGCCGTGACCTCGTGCGCGACGAGGCGACGATGGACCGGTTGCGCGCCTGGGCCGCCCGGGCCGCGGCCGACGACACGGCCCAGCGCGCGACGCCCCGTGCGTCGTGCGGGGACCGCATCGTGCAGGGCGAGACCGCGGCGTCCTGACGGGCGACGCACCTCGCCGGCGCGGCGCGCCCCCGCCCCGGGTGACCCTCGTCTGTCGCTACCCTCGGTCGCGCATCCGCCACCGACGGACCTTCGCCGTCGCCGAGCAGCAGAGGACCGAGGCCCAGCCCTGATGACCGAGCTCGCCACCGACCCGACCACGCGACCCGTCCCCGACGAGTCGGCCGACAACGCGCCCGGGCTCCTCCAGCGGGTCATCCTGCCGCGCCCGACGGACCCGACCCGGGTGCGGGCGCTCTACGTCGACGAAGGGTCGGGCGTCCGCCTGGCCACCGAGCCCCCGCAGCCCGGTGACCCGACGCAGCCCGTCTCGCTCACGCTCGGTCACCGCGGGCAGCGCCGGCTGCGGGTCGTCTCCCGCACCTCGGCGGTGGTCCCGGCCGGGTCCGAGGTGTCCTTCGGTGCCTACTTCAACGGTTTCGCGGCCGGGTACTGGCGGCGGTGGTCGATCCTGACCGAGGTCCACCTGCGGCTGACGCTGGAGGGCGCCGGCCGCGTGGAGGTCTACCGGACCAAGGCCGACGGCACGCACATCTACGTCGGCGGCGAGGTCGTCGAGGGCCGTCACGAGCTCGACATGGCGCTCGACCTGCGGCCGTTCGAGGACGGCGGGTGGTACTGGTTCGACCTGGTCACCGACGAGGCCGAGCTCACCCTGGTCGAGGGTGGCTGGTTCGCCGACCGGCCCGCGCCCGGACGCGCGGCGGTCACGATCGGGATGCCGACGTTCAACCGGCCGGCCGACTGCGTCGCGACCCTCACCGCGATCGGTGAGGACCCGGCGGTCCTCGCCGAGGTCACCGCCGTGATCCTGCCCGACCAGGGCACGCAGAAGGTCCGCGACGCCGACGGCTTCGAGACGGCGGCCGCGCGCCTGGGCGGGCGGCTGCGCATCGTCGACCAGCCCAACCTCGGCGGGTCCGGCGGCTACGCCCGCGTCATGTACGAGGCGCTCGGGTCGACCGACTGCGAGCAGATCCTCTTCATGGACGACGACATCCTGCTCGAGCCCGACTCGGTGCTGCGGGCCGTCGCGTTCTCGCGGTTCGCCCGCAACCCGATGCTGGTCGGCGGGCAGATGCTGTCGCTGCAGGCCCGTTCGCAGCTGTCGACGATGGGCGAGGTCGTCGACCGCAACGCCTTCCTGTGGCGCAACGCCCCGAAGACCGAGCCGCACCACGACCTGGCCGACCGCCCGTTGCGGCAGTCGCCGTGGATGCACGCGCGCGTCGACGTCGACTACAACGCGTGGTGGATGTGCCTGATCCCGCGCTCGGTCGCCGAGGACCTCGGGCTGCCGCTGCCGCTGTTCATCAAGTGGGACGACGCGGAGTACGGCCTGCGGGCCCGCTCCCGTGGCTACCGCACCGCGACCGTGCCGGGGATCGCGATCTGGCACATGTCGTTCCTGGAGAAGGACGACACCAGCGACTGGCAGGCCTACTTCCACTACCGCAACCGGTTCGTCGCCGCGGCGCTGCACGGTCCGGTCAACCCGCGGGCCCTGCTCGTCGACACCTTCAAGCGCAGCCTGCGTCACCTGCTGCTCATGGAGTACTCGGCGATGGCGTTGCAGGACATGGCGTTGCGCGACTTCCTCGCCGGGCCGGAGGTGCTCTTCCCGACGCTGCCGACCGTGCTGCCGGAGATCCGGGCCAAGCGCGCGGAGTTCGACGACGGGCGCCCGCTCGACTCGGCCACCCAGGTCCCGCTCGCCGAGCTCGACGAGCTGGCCGCGCAGATGTTCCCGAATCCGCCGCGCGACCTGAAGGGCGCGTTGAAGATGCTGGGCCGGGCCGTCGCGGCCAACCTGCGGACGCCGAACCCCGCACACCACGACGTGCCTCAGCGCAACGTGCCGTCGCGCAAGGCGCACTGGTACGTGCTCGCACACCTCGACTCGGCCACGGTGTCGACGCCGGACGGCCGCGGCGTCACCTTCCGCCGCCGCGACCGTGCGCTGTTCGCGGCCCAGATCACCCGCTCGGCCCGGCAGCTGCGCGAGGTCGCCCGCCGCTGGCCGGAGCTGCAGCGGCGCTACCGGGAGGCGCAGCCGACGCTGACGAGCCGCGAGGGCTGGGCGCAGATCTTCGAGCGCTGAGCCCCGGTACGAACGAACGGCGCCGCCGCGCAACCCGGGTTGCGCGGCGGCGCCGTTCGTAGGCCCCGGTGAGCCGGGTCAGGCGTTCTCGTCGACGCCGTAGAGGCGGGCCCAGTTGGCGCGGCTCGTGAGCTCCGGCATCGCCGCCCGGTAGCTCTCGACGACCGAGGGGGCCTCCTTCTGCAGCCGGCGCAGCGTGCGGGCCGCCCGCTTGGCGAGCTGGGCCGCGAGCACCCGGTCCCGGGTGCGGATGCGCACGCCCTGCTCGGACATGTCGGTGACGTACGCCTTGGCGAACGTCGAGGTGTGCCACCAGTGGGCGTCGCCCGCCGTGACGTACCCCGTCCGGTCCTTCGCCCGGTCGAGCGCCAGGTAGGTGACGCGCTTGAACCACGTGGCCCGGGGCAGCCCGGGCGGGCCGGCCGGCCGCACGACGCGCAGCTCGCGGAAGTCCTTCTCGATCTCACCGACCGGATGCATGACGGTCTCGGGGTAGCGGGCCCGGATCCGGCGGATCTCCGCGGCCGCGGCGGCGGACCCGTCGGCCATGATCTCCGGGCCGCGCAGGAAGTCCTCGACGGCCTGCAGCAGGGTGGCCGCGAGGCCGTACTGCATCCCGACGAGGTACTGGGCGAGCATCTCGGTCAGCTTCGCCCCGACGACGCGCGTCGAGAAGCCCGTGTGCAGGGCCGCGGTGACCAGCGCGTTGCGGATGTTGAAGTACCGGTGCCACTCGTCCCAGTCCTTCCACCCGAAGTCGGCGTGCCACACCGCCGCACCGGGGAGGGAGACCGTCGCGATGCCGTGGGCGCGCCCGCGGTAGCCGTACTCGACGTCGTCCCACTGGAAGAACATGGGCAGGGGGTAGCCGATTCGCCGGACCACCTCGGCCGGGATCAGGCACGCCCACCAGCCGTTGTACTCGGTGTCGACGCGACGCTCGACGACGTGCGGCAGGCCCTCCTCGTCGACGCCGAGCAGCATCGCGTCGTGCATGCCGTCCTCGACGGGCTGCCCGGCGAGCAGCTTCTCGGGCACCGCGTACTCCGCGCTGATGTGCAGCCTGCTGGGGTGCAGCAGGTTGAGCATCTGGCCGCCGACGATCATCGGGTTGCGCGTCCGGTTGGCGAATGCCGTGAGCCGGATGAGGATCTCCGGCTCGAGCAGCACGTCGTCGTCCATGAACACGGTGTCGGCGTCGGCGTCGGGCCCACCGGCCACCTCGAACAGGCCGCGGGTGAACCCGCCCGCGCCGCCCAGGTTCGGCTGGCGCAGGTAGACGAGCTGGTCGCCGAAGCGGGCCGCGACGGTCTCGAACCGGGGCCGGGACTCGACGGGGTCGCTGCCCTGGTCGACGACGTAGACCGTGCGGATCGCGGCGAGCGCCTCGGGGTCGTTGGCGAGTGCCTCGAGGGTGTTGAGGCAGTCGTCGACGCGGTTGAAGGTGCAGATCACCATGGAGGCGGGGCGCGGGCGCGCCGTCCGCGCGACCGACCAGCGGACCTCGGACACGGCAAGCTCGCCGGCGCCGGTGCCCAGCTCGAGCCAGAGCCCGCCACCGTCGGTGAAGCGGTCGACCCGTACCTCGAACCGCAGGGCGACGGCCTCGGCCTCGATGACGTCCTGCGCCGCGACGATCCGCGGGATGCGGTTGGTGTCCGACGCCATGACCCGCACCCGCCCGGTACCGCTCACGACGAGCGAGACCTCGAGCTCGGTGACGTCGGTCCAGCGTTGCCAGTAGGTCGCGTGCACGCGACCGAAGTAGGTGTTCGTCGACAGCCGCGAGTCGGGCATCACGACGACACCGCCGCGCTCGCGGCGCGCAGTGCCGACCTCGACGACGGAGTACAGGTCCTCGGGAACCAGCGGTGACGGACCGTCGAACAGCCCACGTTGGATCAGCAGCCGGTCGGCGGCGCCGGGATCTCCGAGTCCGGCGGTGCGGGCCTCGGAGGCGGGGGCGATTCCGGTCTCGTCGGCCGGGAGCTCGGTGGTGCCGGGGGAACCTGCCATGCGGGCGATCGTCCTTCGGTACGAGGTCGTTCCAGGGCGTCGTGCACTGGTCATTGTGGGTGACACCGGGTCGGGCGGCAGCGCCGGGGCGGAGCACGGCGTCGCCCCGCAGGTCGGGCCGGGATGCCTCCCCACGGCCCAGGATGCCATCACCCCCGGTCACGGCGCGTCACCGACGGTGCGGCCGGTGCGCCGTGTCAGCCGATCAGCCGGATCCGCCCGTCCGAGTGCAGACCGGACACGGCACGTTGCGAGACGACCGGTGTGACGGTCGTCATCGGCTGCCGCGGCTGCCAGTGGTAGAGCTGCCTGGGGTCGCGGGTCGGGTTCCCGACGACGTACATCGCCATCCGCTGTTCGGTGACGAGCAGCCGCGGTGTCGCGAACGGCCCACCGTGCACGGGCGAGTAGGTGACGGCGCCCGAGTCGTCCGCCGCGGGCGGGCCGACGCGCCACTGCGGCAGACCCGCGGACCCGTCGGCGATCCGGGCGGGCGTCAGGCAGCCGTACGCGAACGCGACGGGCCAGTCCAGGATCGCCGACGTCCCCGCGGGGAGCACGGCCGACATCGGCGTGAGCCGCGGGACCCGGGGGATCGACGCGACGGCCGTCGACACCGCGCCGTCGGCGATCGGGGCATGGACGGAGAGTCTGACGACGCTCGCCCCCGGGGGTGCCATGAGCCGGGCGTCGGTGGGCGTCGTCCCACCGGCGAGCGGGACGGGCAGCGCGGCGAGCGAGGGGCCGTCGGGCGCCGCGGCGAACTCCGCGAGCAGGGAGTCGCCGGGCCGCAGCGATCCCGTCGTCGTGACGACGACCGGCAGGCCGCCGTCCCGCTGGGCCGGGTCGAGCTGCAGCCACGCCGAGCTGCCGACGCCCGCCACGGCGATCCCGGGCAGCTCACGGCCGCCGACGTCCGCGGCGACGGTCGGCAGGGTCGGCCGGAAGGGACCGACCGCGGGCAGCACGCCCGCCGCCGGGTCGGTCTCGACGAGCAGATCGCGCTCCAGGCCGCACGACTGCCCGCGGACCGTCGCCGCCGCGTCGGACGCGACGGTCCAGCCGGCGCGCAGTGCCGTGCGCCCGAAACCGAGCATCTGGACCGCCAGCACGATCCCGACCAGCACGAGCGCGGCCGTCGCCGGGGCGGGAACCCAGCGTGGGGGCGCGGCCGGCACGGTCGCGCGGTCGCCCGTCGCACGCCACACCGCCCACCCGGCGACGACCACGACGACGAGCACGCCGACGCCCGTCCACAGCACGACGGGCGTCCGGCCGAGGATCCGCAGCCCGTCCCAGCGCGAGACGTACCAGCCCGACACGAAGGGCCACGTGTCCGTGCCGGACAGCACGAGTGCGCCGACGACCGTCAGCACCGCCGTCCCGGCGAGCACCGCGGTCAGGGTCCTGCCGCGGGTACGGACGCGCAGCGCCGCGCCGGTCCAGCCCACGAGTGCGACGACGAGCACCGCCGCCCCGACGCCGGCGAGCACCCCGAACTGCTGGGTCCACTTGGTCGGGGTGGTCGTCAGCGCGAGGACGCTCAGCACGAAGCCGGCGAGCAGCCGGCGGGTGGGCCCGGCGGCGATCCCGGAGCGTCCCCGGCCGAGGGTCGTCCAGACGACGCCCGCGGCCGCGGCGAGCGTCAGCAGCACCGGTAGCCGCTTGGCGAGCGAGCCCTGGAAGTCGCCCGGCGTCAGCAGCAGCTGGTAGCGCTGGAACTCCTCGTACCACGGCACGCCGCCGCCGATCTGGCGCCGGATCCGGACCGACTCGAGCATCGCGGCCAGGCTCTGGTCGTAGACCGTCAGCAGCGCGGGCGCGACCGCCGCGGCGAGCAGCCCCACGGCCAGCGGGAACCGGTGCAGGTCGCGCCGGGTGCGCAGCAGCCGCACGAGCGGGACGGCCGCGGCGAGCACGGGGGTGTAGGCGATGACCCCGCCGGGGGTGACGGTCGTGGTCAGCCCGGCGGCGACGAGCGCGACGGCCAGCGGGAGCACCGCTCGGCGGGCAACGGCCCGTTCCACCGCGACGAGTGCGACGAGTGTGCCGACGGCCACCCAGGGTTCCGGCCGCAGTCCCAGCTCGAACGGCAGCCACCACGCGGCGAACGCGGCGGCGGCGATCCACGGCGTCGACCGGCGGGCCGCGAACCGACCCAGCCGGGGCAGCACCGCGCGCGACAGCAGCAGCCACGCCACGAGGCCGAGCAGCGTCGAGGGCAGCCGCAGCCACAGCATCGACGTCGAGACGGACGCCCACTCGCGCAGGAGCTCGTCGTACCAGCTGAACGGGGCCTCCGGCGCATTGAGCCAGCGGTAGGCGTTGCCGATGAAGCCGTCGGGACTGCGGACCATCCCGGCGATGTAGCCGTCGTCGACGGTGACCGGGCCGATCCACCACCACAGCGCGAGCAACAGCGCGACGACGGGGTCCACCGCGCGCGGGCGTCGAGGCCGGGCGAACAGCCGCACGCGTGGCAGGACCAGCTGGTCGCAGCGCCGGAGCGCGACGAGCGTGCCGAGCAGCCCGAGCACCGCGATCGTGCCCAGCGCCGCCTTGAGCGGGCCGATGGAGGTCTCGAAGCGGGTGTCGGCGACGAGGTCGAGCGTCGGCGCCCCCGGTCCCGGAGGCACATCGGTGAACGCGCCGGCGACGGCGGGCCGCACGTCGCCGTCGACGGCCAGGACCGGGGTGCCGTCGCGCAGGACCTGGGTACGGGCCGGGCCGGAGCCGACCGAGAAGGTGCAGGGGCCGCTGCCGACCGGCGTGGTGCCCAGGTCGACGCCCGCGCTGCGGACGAGCAGGCCCGGGCCGGGGGCGGCGACGAGGTCGAGACCCTGCAGCGGGACGGCCTGCGGGTCCGGGTCGGCCGGGACGGTGGAGAACAGGGTCGTGCCGGGCGCGGCGGCCCGGACGGCGTCGCAGCCTATGGTCGCGGTGAGCGAGATCGGCTGGTAGGGCATCAGCGGGATCGCGGCGGCCGGTCCGGTGTCGGCGTCCCACGTGTACCGGGCCTGGATCTGGGTGACCGGCGCGAACGGGAAGGCCAGCACCGCGAGGATCGTCACCAGGCCGAGGACGAACGCCCAGTCGGCCGGCCCCGGGGCACGCCGGGGCCGGGCGGAGGCGGGTTCCGGAGGCGTCGGGTCGACGGCCTCGCGAGCGTCGGCCGGTGACACCACCCGGGCAGGCTAGCGCCGGGGCCGGCCGGGCCGGGTCGGCAACCGGACGTGACACGCCGAGTGACGCTGAGTAATCGTACGTTGCACTCGGTCACGCCCTTTCTCAGTTGATCGTGGGATACGTCCGGATGCCGCTGGGCGCTCACCGACAGTGAGTAGTCGGCTGCTCCATTCAGGCGCTGTCGAGGGACGCCCGTTACGGGCATCGGTCACCCTCGTTCAGGTTCGTGTGACGACCACTGCCGCGGACAGCGGCACGCGCCCTCTCGCGGGGCACCTGCGGGCACTCACCGGACTGCGCGTCGTCGCCGCCGTCTGGGTCGTCGTCTTCCACTTCCACTTCACGGCGCTGCCGGGGATGGCCGACGTCGTGAAGGTCGCCGGGCCGGTCGTGACGACGGGCGCACTCGGCGTCGACCTGTTCTTCGTGCTCAGCGGGTTCGTGATCGCCTACACCTACCTCGACGCGCTCGGCCCGGCAGTGCACGTGAGGGCCGCGGCGCGGTTCGTGTGGGCGCGGGCGGCGCGGCTGTGGCCCGCCTACGTCGTCGTGTTCAACCTGTTCGGCGTCTGGGTGCTCGCGCGGTACCTGTTCGGCCACGACGGGGTGGTCGCCTTCCAGTCGGTGCAGCCGGTCGTCAGCGTCGGGGAGTGGGTCCGCCAGCTGTTCATGGTCCAGCTGTGGGACCACAGCTTCTTCGACGGCGCGTCGTGGGTCGGGTCGACGTGGTCGATCAGTGCTGAGTGGCTCGCCTACCTGCTGTTCCCGCTCGCCGCACCGATGGTCCACCGCATCCGCCGGCTGCCCGTCCCGGTTCTCGCCGTGGTCGCGCTCGCGCTCATGGCTCCGATGGCCTGGGCCTACCTCGCGCTCGGCAGCCCGTACTACCCGTGGAGCTGGGTCACCCGGATCCTGTGCGGGTTCGGTGCCGGGGTGCTGGTCTGCGTGATCGTGCGCCGCATCCGGGTCACCCCGCGCGCCCGCCGGGTCGCCTCGCACGTCGCGAACGGAGGCGTCGTGGCGATCGTGGCCGGGCTGTGGGTGGGTGAGCGGGTCGCGCCGGGGCGCGGCGGGGTCGTCATCGTGTTGTTCCCCGTGCTGATCGGTGCGCTCGCGCTGGCCGACGGCGGCGTGGCGCGGCTGCTGTCCTCGCGGGCGTTCGTCGCGGGGGGCCGGGCGTCCTACAGCCTCTACCTCGTCCACATCCCGATCTTCGAGGTCTACTGGCTGGCCATGGCGTACGTGTCCGCGCTGTGGCAGCCCACCGTCGCCGCGCACCTCGTCGGGCTGGCGGTTCTGGCCCTGACGGGACCGACGGCCTGGGCGCTGCACCGGTGGGTCGAGGAGCCGGGCAGCCGGTGGATGCGGGCGCTGCCGGCGCGACTCGCCATCCGGCACAACCGGGCCGGACGCGCGACACTGCACACGTCGCCGGGTGGCGGTCCGTCGCGCGACCGCCGGCCGCCGCTCGGCACACACCCCGTGGCCGCGGGTCCGACCGTGTCCTACGGGCCGCCCCGTCAGCGCAGGCCCCGGCACGCGGCGGCGCTGGGAGTGCCGTCCGCGCTCGTCACCACGGGGGCTCCGGTCGCCGGCGGGAGACACGCCCGCAGGCCCGCGACGGGCGTCTGACCACAGGGGCCCGCTCGCACCCGCCGGCTCGCCGATGGTGTGCTGACCACGATGAGCGACGACCAGCCCCCTCCCGGTGCGCCGACCTCGACGGCCCGCGCCGAGCGCGTGACCGAGTGGCACGTGCGGGTCGCCCGGCACCACCTCGGCCCCGGCCCCTATCTCGACCACCTCTGTACCGACGGCAGGCGGCTGCGCCTGCTCTCGCGGGAGGGCCCGGCAAGCGGGTACGTCGCCGACGCCACCGTTGTGCAGCGGGTCCGCGAGGAGGCACCGGGCTGCCCCGTCGTCGGCGACCCCGACGACCTCCCCGACGCCGGCTTCCACGCGGTCGTCGCCGTCGAGGGCCTCGACGCACTCGACGACGCGGGAGTCCTCGCCGCGATCGACCTGTGGAAGCGGGTGCTGCGGCCCGGTGGTCGCGTCCTCGTGCAGGCGCCCGACGCCGGGGGACGCGGGCCGGTGCTGCGTGGCGTCGAGCGGGTGCTCGGCGACCGGGACCACGGGCGTTGGGCAGAGCTGCTGGAGAGCGGCGGCCTGACGATCCTGCGCCAGGGCAGCGACGGCCTGTCGCGTCCGCCCTACGGCCGGGTGCCGGCCTGGCTGGACGTGCGGCTGCTGTCCACCTCGTCCCAGTTGTCGGCGGGCCGGCTGGTGCTCGGGCCCGGGTCGGGCGAGGCCGCGGTGTTCGTCGTGGAGGTTCCCGGGTGATGATCGGGGGCATGACCGAACTGCTGCCCCTCGACCCCGACCAGCTGCTGACGACGACCCGGTCCGTCCGCAAGCGTCTCGACCTCGAACGTCCGGTGCCGCTGGAGATCGTCCGGGAGTGCCTCGAGATCGCCATGCAGGCGCCGACCGGCAGCAACCGGCAGGGCTGGCACTGGATCGTCGTGACCGACCCCGATCTGCGCAGGTCCGTCGCCGACCTCTACGCGCGCTCCTATCGCGCCTACCGCGACAGCGCCACGTACGCGGGCTCGGGCGACCCGTCGCAGAGCGCCGAGCGCCAGGCCACCCAGGCCCGGGTCAGCACCAGCGCCGACTTCCTCGCCGACCACATGGCCGAGGTCCCGGTGCTGGTCATCGGCGCCATCCACGCCGGAGCCGAGCTCCCCGCGGGCAACCAGGCCGGTCTGTGGGGATCGCTGCTCCCCGCGGCGTGGAGCCTGCAGCTCGCCCTGCGCGCCCGCGGCCTCGGCAGCGCCTGGACGACGCTGCACCTCAGCTACGAGAAGGAGGTCGCCGAGATCCTGGGCATCCCGCCGAACGTCCGGCAGGGCGTCCTGCTGCCCGTCGCCTGGACGAAGGGCACCGACTTCAAGCCCGCCCACCGCGAACCGCTCGACACCGTCCTCCACGTCGACGGCTGGTGAGTCGGACGGGCCCTCCGACACGCGACCGTTCGGACGCTCGCGGACCCGACCTCGGCAATAGCATGGGGGTGGGCCCCGATCCGGGGCCGTTCCCGCGTTGATCGGATGGAGTGCCCGTCGTGGCGACGGTGACCGGGGCGGGCGCGACCGTCGGGCCGGGGACGGCGGCACCGGACGGTGCCGCGGTCCGGCGCAGGCGGTGGGTCCGCGCCGTGCTCGTCGGGCTCGCCGCAGGCGGTGTCGTCCTCGGCGCGCGTGCGACGGGGCTGCTGATCGGCGGCCCGGGCCTGCTGCTGACGGTCGTGCTGGTGCTGCTGATCCCGACCTCGCGTGAGTTCTCGCGCCGGGTGCTGCTCGTCGGCTGCGTCCTCGTCGGCTGGCTGCCGGTGCTGTGGTGGGCGCCGATGCCGTTCGCCGGCCTGGGCCGGATGACCGTCGCCCTCGCCGCGACGGCCGCGCTGCTCGCCGCGTGGGTCGCCGCCGCCCCGCAGCCGGCGCGGCGGCTGCGGGCGCTGGTCCCGCGCTTCCGCGTGGTCGACGCCTACCCGGTGCTGGTCGTCGGGGCCGGTGCGGTCCTCCTCGCGCCGTGGCTGACCGTCAAGACGCCGGTCCAGTCGCTCGGCATGCTCATGCTGAGCTGGGACAACTCGGCCCACTTCGGCATGTTCCACATGATCCGCACGACGGGCGTGACCGCCGACGTCCTCCCGCCCCCCGCGACGGGCGGGCCGTGGCAGTTCGCGAGCTATCCGCAGGGCTTCCACACGCTGGTCGCGGCGCTCGTCGAGGTCTTCGACGGTCCGCAGGTCGCGTCCGTCGGCGGTGAGCTGCTCAGCTACACGCGCGGGGCGGCGCTGCTCGTCGTCGCCGCGACGGCGATGCTCGTCGCCGGGCTGGTCGCGCTGCCGTCGCTGCGGCGGCGACCGTTGCTCGCGCTGCCGCTCGCGACGCTCGTCGCCGCCGTGTTCCTCCTCGGGCCCGCGTCCTCGGCCTTCTACGACGGTTTCGGCAACTACGTGCTGGCCTGCGCGCTGGTCGTGGCGATCGCGCTGGTCGTCGTGCCTGCCGCGCGGGTGCTCTCGCCGCTGCACCTGCTGGCACTGGCGGGGGCGGTCGTCGGTGTCGCGCAGGGCTGGGCGCTCCTCGGTGTGCTCGCCGCGCCCGCGGCCATCGCGGCCCTGCTCCCGTTGCGGCGCGGCCGGTGGCGGACGCGGCCGGTCCGGTTGCTCGCGTGCGTCGTCGTGCTCGTGGCGGCGGGCGCGTGCCTGGCCCGCACGGTCGTCGTGCTCGCGACGGTCGGCGTGCCGAACCCGCTCGTCCTCACCGGCGGGCTCAGCCAGCCGAACCTGGGACTGGCGATCGGTGCGGCGGCCGCGGCGATCGTCGTGCCGATCGGGATGCGCTGGTGGACGAGGCGTCCCGAGCGACCGCGGCTCGTCGCGCTCGTGGCGGTGCCCGTCGCGGGGGTGCTCTGCAGCGTCGTCCTCGTGGTCATGCAGGTGGCGGCCACGGGCTCGGTCAGCTACTACGGCTACAAGTTCATGACGGCGGTGGAGATCGTCGCGCTGTGCCTGCTCGCGGTGCTGGGCGCGCACCTCGGCCGCCGGGTCACCCGCCGCCGCTGGCTCGTCGCGCCCGCGGCGCTGCTGTCGCTGGTCGTGGCGGCCGCGGCGACGCAGGCGTTCGGCTGGACGTTCGCGCAGATCCCGCCCGGACCGACGGCGGGCCTCGAGACGGCGGCACCCGCCGGGCTCGTCAGCCGCGAGATGGAGTACCGGCTCATCGACTCCCCGCCGACGACGGCCGACCTCGCCGAGCGGGTCGGCGGCGGCGCGCCCGACCTGCCCGGAATCGTCGTCTACCTCGACGTCACCGACGGCTACCCGGTCGACCCGATGATGGCCGCGCAGTGGTACTTCGCGCTGACCGGCACCTGGACGGCCGAGGGCAACGCGCTCGCCTCCGAGATCACCCTGCACGGCCGGGCGATGCAGGACTGGGCGACGGTGGCCGCGAGGATCCTGCGGGCCCGCACGGACGTGTGGATCGCGGTGCGGCCGCAGGAGGCCCCGGCGCTGCGGGCGCTGCTGCCGACGAGGCTGGCGGCCCGCGTGACCACCCTGTGAGCGCCGATGGTCGCCACGACGACCATCGGCGCCCACGACCTCAGAGCGGCAGGCGGCGGAAGATCGGCCGCGGCACGTGCCGCAGGATGCTCATGACGAACCGCAGCGGCGCGGGCGCCCACACCAGCTCCTTGCGGGTGCGCACCGCGTCGGCGACGATCGCCGCGACGGCCTCGGGCGTCGTCGAGAGCGGGGCGGCCTGCAGGCCCTCGGTCATCTTCGTGTGCACGAACCCCGGCCGGACGACGGTGACGACCACGCCGTGCGGGCGCAGCGCCTCGGTGAGACCGGAGTAGAACGCGTCGAGACCCGCCTTCGTGGAGCCGTAGACGAAGTTCGAGCGACGCGCACGCTCGCCCGCGACCGACGACAGGGCGACCAGCGCGCCGTGGCCCTGCTCCTTGAGCCTGTCCGCGACCAGCACCCCGACCGAGACCGCCGCCGTGTAGTTGACCTGCGCGAGCTCGACGGCGTGCGCGGCGTCGGTCCAGGCCTGCTCGTTGTCGCCCAGCAGCCCGAACGCGACTACGGCGACGTCGACGTCACCACCGGCGAACGCCTTCTGCACGACGTCGGCGTGCGAGCCGAGGTCGGTGGCGTCGAACTCGACGGTCTCGACGGCGCAGCCGCGGCCCTCGAGCCGGGCGCGGGCCTCGTCGAGACGGGGGGAGGGGCGCGCGGCGAGCACCACTCGCATCGGCCGGTCGGAGGCGAACGCCTCGACGACGGCGAGGCCGATCTCGGAGGTGCCGCCGAGCAGCAGGATGCTCTGCGGGTTGCCCACGGCGTCGATCATCGGTTACACGAGCTCCAGTCGTCGTGACATGTCGGACGCGAAGACGCCCTCGGGGTCGACGGCGGCGCGGACCTTGCGCCACTCGTCCAGTCGCGGGTAGCCCCGGCGGATCGCCTCCGCGGAGGTGCGCGACTCCTTGGCCAGGTAGTGCCGCCCGCCCGCGTCGAGCACGATGGTGTCGAGCTCGTCGCACAGCTCGCCGAGCCCGCGGCCGATCGGGATGTCGACGCACAACGTCCAGCCCGGCCTCGGGAACGACAGCGGTGCCCGGTTGCCCTCGCCGAACCGCTTGAGGACGTTCAACGCCGAGACCTTGCCCGCCGCGGTGATCCGCTCCAGCACCGTCCTGATCACGTCGCCGCGGTCCGGCGGGACGACGAACTGGTACTGCAGGAACCCGTTGGGCCCGTAGCCACGGTTCCACTCGCCGATGATGTCGAGCGGGTGCAGGAACTGCGTGATGTTCTGGACGGCGCCGTGCTTCGTCGGCGACTTCCGGTACCAGAGCTCGCTGAAGATCTTCCCGGTCAGCTTGTTGAGCATCCCGGGCGGGAACACGTCGGGCACGGTGAGCAGCTGCGGCGCGTCGAACTTCAGCGGCTGGGCGCGCAGCTTCTCCGGCAGGTCGTCGAGGCGCGCGTGGTTGGCGCGGGTGAGGATGCCGCGGCCGAAGTGCGGCCCCGTCGTCACCGCGTCGAACCAGGACACCGACTCCGCGTACTTCTCGTCGTCGCGGGTCTGGCGGTCCATGAGGTCGTCGAGGTTGTCGATCTGGTCGGTGTCGACGAGGAAGTACGCCGTCTCGACGTGGTGCAGCCGCAGCCGCGCCCGCACGACGATGCCGGTGAGACCCATGCCGCCGACGGTCGCCCAGAACAGCTCGGAGCCCTCGCCGTCGGGTGTCAGCTCGCGGACCGCGCCGTCGGCGGTGACCAGCACCATCGACTCGACGTGGTTGCCGAAGCTGCCCACGACGTGGTGTGCCTTGCCGTGGATGTCCGCGCCGATCGCGCCGCCGATCGTCACCTGCCGGGTGCCGGGCAGCACGGGGAGCCACAGCCCGAACGGCAGCGCCGCGCGCATCAGGGTGTCGAGGCTGACGCCGGCGTCGACGTCGACCAGGCCGGACTCCGCGTCGATCGAGTGGATGCGCGACAGGCCAGTCATCTCGACGACGCGCCCGCCGCCGTTCTGTGCCGGGTCGCCGTAGGAGCGCCCGAGGCCGCGGGCGATGACGCCGCGCGGGCCGGCGCCGCGGATCGCGGTGGCGACCTCCTCGGGATCGCGCGGCGTCACGACCTCGGCGACCGAGGGCGCCGTGCGACCCCATCCGTGCAGGCGGCGGGGCTCCCCGACGGGAGCGGGCAGGCTCGACATCGCGGCCAGGCTACGCGGGTCGCCGGTCCGACCGGCGTGGGCCTGCTCGGTGCGAGCCCCTCCCCCGCAGGAACGGCACTTTCCCGCAGCCCAGTTGCGGGAAAGTGCCGTTCCTGCACCCTGGGGAGCCCGGGACTGCCGGGGCCACCCGCGCCGTGTGTCAGGGTGGTCGGCGTGCTCGACGTGTCGACGGCCGCCGCGCCGGTCGCGGACCGTCCGCGGCAGGTCGCCAGGGTGCGCCTGCCGCCGCTGCTGCTGGTCGGGCTGGCCTACCTCGCGGTCTCGCTCGGTCTGCAGCACCGCGTCCTCGGCGCCTTCACGACGTCGACGATCGGCGACGTCACCGGCGACCCCGACCTCTTCGCGTGGTGGCTCACCTGGACCCCGTGGGCGGTCCTGCACGGCCAGAACCCGCTGGTCACCAACTGGATGCACTACCCGCTCGGCGTCAACGGCATGTGGAACACGACGGTCCCGCTGCTCGGCGTGCTCCTCGCGCCGGTCACGCTCACAGCGGGGCCGGTCGCGTCGTACAACGCCGGCATGATCCTCGGCCCTGTCGTGTCCGGGGTGGCGCTCGCCTGGGCCCTGGGCCCGTGGGTGCGCCGGTGGCCCGCGCGGGCGGTGGCCGGGGCCATGTACGCGTTCGGGCCGTTCCTGGTGGCGCACGCGTCGGCCGGGCACCTGAACCTGGTGTGGTCGGTGTTCCCGCCGGTCCTGCTCCGCCTCGTGCACGTGCTGTTCGTCCGCGGCCCGCGTCGTCCCTACCGCACGGGCGCCCTGGTCGGGCTGGTGCTCGCCGCGCAGACCCTGCTCTACACGCAGACGCTCGCGCTCGGGGTGCTGATGCTCGTCGTCACGGCGGTCGTGCTGGCGATCCGGTTCCCGGCGCGGGTGCGGCCGGCACTCCCCGGGCTGGTCCGGGCGGGCGCGGCGTGCGTCGGCGTGTACGCGGTGGTGTGCGCGTACCCGCTGTGGCTGATCCTCGCCGGCCCGCAACGGCCGCGCTCGACGATCCGCGATCCGCTCTACGGCGTCACCGACCTCGCCAACGTCGTCGTGCCGACGCCGCTCACCGCCCTGCGCCTGGTCCCCCACGGTATCGCGGACACCATGCGCGCCAACGTCGGCGAGCAGGGCGGCTACCTCGGGCCGGCGATGATCGTGCTGGTGGCGGTCCTGGTCGTCGTCGTGCGGTCGACGCCGTTGCGGATCGCGGCGACCGTCGGGCTCGTGTCGCTGGTGCTCTCGTTGGGGCCGTCGCTGGTGGTCGCCGACCACGAGACGGGCTTCCCGCTGCCGTGGACGGTGCTGTCGCCGGTGCCGCTGCTCGGCGAGGCGGAACCGGTCCGGCTGCAGGCGGTCACGCTCATGTGCGTCGCGATGGTCGTCGGCATCTGGCTCGACCGGCTCACCTCGATCCGCCGTCTCGCCGGGGTCGGTGCCGCGTCCCTGGCGACGGCGTTCGCCCTGCTCACCCTGCTGCCCGCGGGGGCGTACGCGGCCCGCGAGGCGGCGACCCCGACGTTCTTCGCCCATGCGGCGCAGCACCTGCGGCCGGGCGACGTCGTCGAGACCGTGCCGGCGGTGACCAGCGTGTGGGACGGCGGGGCCCGGCCGATGCGCTGGCAGGCGCAGGCCGACATGGGCTACAAGATCGTCGGGGGCTACTTCATCGGCTCCGACGCGGCGAACGACGTGCTCATCGAGGCACCCGTCACGCCCTACCAGCGCGGGGTCGACGACATCGCGGCGCGCCGGCCGGTCTCGGTCCCGGCGAGCGCCGCGGCCGAGTCGTTGCGCGCGGCGGGCGTGACCGTCGTGGTCGTCGTCCCGGAGCCCGACCGCGACACCCCGGCGGTGCTGGCATGGACGGCCGCCGCGACGGGCGTCACCGGGACACCTGTCGACGACGCCTGGGTGTTCCGCCTCTGACGTGCGGCGCAGTCGCGACTAGGCTTGCTGTGGTGAGCCTGCAGCCGTCGTCGCCCGGTGAGCCGCCGGGGATTCGCATCTCCGACGCCGACCGCGAGCGTGCTGCCCAGCGGCTGCACACCGCGCTCACCGAGGGCCGCATCACCGTCGCCGAGCTGGAGGAGCGGCTGGCGGTCGTCTACGCGGCCCGCTACGGCTCCGAGCTCGTCCCGCCGCTGGCCGACCTCCCGGGCGACCCGCTCGACGTCACCGTCCCCGCCCCACCGCCCTCGACGCCCGCGGGCCCGCCCGTCGTCCTGCGGACGGGGATGGGGTCGTTGCGGCGCAGCGGATCCTGGCAGGTCCCGGCGCGGCTGCGGGTGCAGAGCGGGATGGGCTCGGTCGTCCTCGACTTCTGCGAGGCCGAGATCCGGCACCCCGTCGTCGAGATCGAGTTCGAGCTGGGTGCCGGATCGGCCCGGGTCCTGCTGCCGGACAATGCGACCGCCGACGTCGACGGCCTCGTCTCCGGGATGGGGAGCGTCAAGTCGAAGGTGCCCGCGACGCCGCGGCCCGGCGCGACCCACTTCCGGATCTACGGCCGCACGACGATGGGGTCGGTGACCGTCCGACGCCGGTACCGCCTCGCGGGGCACTGGTTCTGACCGAGTTCCCGTGAGTGGGCTGGGGGATCAGCGGAAGCGCCTGCCCTCGTCGCGACGGTAGGCCCAGCCCGCCAGCGCGGCCGTGACGACGACCCAACCGGCGAACGCGACGACGGTCAGCACGCTCGGCGCTATGCCCTGCACCGCCCAGACGACGATGTCGCGGGCCCCGCGCGAGGGCAGCAGCTGCGAGACCGTCTGCAGCCAGACCGGGAACAGCTGCGGCGGCAGGAACAGCCCGCCGCCGAACGCCAGCGGGAAGAAGATCAGCTGCGTGACGGGCAGCGCCGCCTTCACCGGCAGCGAGTAGCCGACGGTCAGCCCGCCCAGCAGGAACGGCAGGCCCGCGACCAGCATCGCGACCAGCCCGGCGAGAAAGCGCAGGGGGGTCGTCGTCGCCGAGGTCAGGGCCGCGCCGACGACCGTCACCGGCACGATCGCGATGAGCGCGAACACGAAGCCGGTGAGCAGCCTGCCGGCGATCCGCGGCGTCGCGGCCGCGGGCAGCGTCCGGACGTAGGGGTCCCAGGCGTGCTCGCGGTCGTCGGCCACCCCGACGCCGAAGGTGAACAGGAAGCTCGACAGCACGCCGAACACCGCGAGCTGCACGACCGCCGACGTGGCGGCCACGCTGTCGTCGCCGTAGCCGAACGGGACGACGAAGAACAGCAGCGAGAGCGCCGGGAAGATCGCGGCCGAGCCGACGGCGATCGGCACCCGGAGGTTCTCCAGGAGCAGGTAGCGGAAGTGCGTCCGGGTCAGTGCGAGGGTCGTCATGCCGCCGCCTCCGTGAGCGTCAGGAACGCCTCTTCCAGGGATGCCGTGCGGACCTGCAGGTCGCGGAACGCCGCCCCGCTGCGCACGAGGTCGCGCACGAGCAGATCGGCGTCGGCGGTGTGCAGGCGGTGCCGGTCGCCGTCGACGTCGTCGCGGACGACGCCCGGCAGCGGCGGCAGCGCGTCCGACCGCAGCTCGACGAGCGAGAGCCCGACGAGTCGCCGCACCGACGCCGTGTCGCCCTCGGCGAGCACCCGGCCCGCCCCGATGACGACGACGCGCTGTGCGAGCTCCTCGATCTCGTCGAGGTAGTGGCTGGTCAGCAGCACGGTGCCGCCCCCGTCGTGGTAGGCGCGCACGCCGTCCCACAGCGCGCGGCGGGCCTCGACGTCGAGCCCCGTGGTCGGCTCGTCGAGCACGACGAGCGCCGGGTCGCCCGCGAACGCCAGTGCCACCGCGAGCCGGCGCTTCTGCCCGCCCGACAACCCGCCGCACTGGCGTCGCTCCAGCCCCGTGAGCCCGAACCGCTCCAGCACCTCACCGGCGGGCAGCGGCTGCGGGTAGTGCCGCGAGACGAAGGACAGCACCTCGCCCACCCGCAACGTGGCCGGCAGCCCGGTCTCCTGCGGGGTGACGCCGAGGCGCTGCCGGCGGCCGGGGTCGGTCGGGTCGCCGCCGAAGAGCTCGACGCGGCCGGAGTCGGGCCTGCGCAGCCCGGTGAGCAGGCTCAGCAGCGTCGACTTGCCCGCGCCGTTGGGACCGAGCAGGCCGGTGATCGTGCCCCGCACGACGTCGAGGTCGACGCCGTTCAACGCCACCGTCGAACCGAAGCGGCGGATGACGCCGCGGGCCGTGGCGACGGGGCGGACCAACTGCTCGCCCACGTCGGAGGGGGTCCGCTGCGCGGTGTCGGTGGTCATGGCGCCGTGCTCCTGTCCGGGTCGTCGGCCTCGCGCGGCGCGACGGCGGCCGCGGTGGCGGGGTCGAGCAGCGCGCGCAGCGCCGCGGTGTAGTCCTCGAAGGCGCGCCTGCCCCGGTGCGTGAGCTCCACGTACGTCACGGGCGTGCGCCGCTGATGGGCCTTGGTGATCTCGACGTAGCCCGCGTCCTCGAGCTTGCGCAGGTGCGTCGAGAGGTTGCCCGCGGTCATGTCGAGCAGCTCCTGCAACCGGGGGAACGTGATCTTGTCGCCGGCGCACAGGGAGGCGAGGCTCGCCGTCACCCGCAGCCGTGCCTGCGCGTGGATCACCGGGTCGAGCTCGGGCATCGCGGTCACCGGGCACTCCGGCGGGCCAGCGCCCGGACCCCGGCGAACAGCAGCGCCCCGCCGCCGCCGAGCCCGATGACCAGCGGGCTCGCCGGCAGCCCGACGAGCATCGACACCACCGCGACGACCATGATCCAGATGCCGAGCACGTAGTCGACCCGGCTCGTCCAGATCGCGCCCGACAGCATGTAGAGCGCACCGGCCAGGAACACGTAAAGCGCGGGGCCGACGACGGCCATCGTGTCGCCGGGGACGCCCGTCGAGCCGAGGGCGCCGACGAGCACGCCGAGCAGCACCATCGAGATCGGCCAGCTCAGGCCGTACCAGAGGCCCTGCCGGGTCGACGGTCCGCTGATCCCGCGCCCGGTCCGGATGCCGATGACCGCGCTCAGGACGGAAGCGGCCACGACCGCCACGCCCGTTCCCCAGCCGGAGGCGGCGGGGCTCACGACGTCGATCCCGGCCAGGAACCACACGAGGCCGATCACCACCCAGACGACGCCCCAGATCGTGTAGAAGACGCCGATGCTGGGTGTGAGCCGCGACGCCGCGTGCGACTGCGCCTGCTGGATGATCGCCAGCGCGTCGGCGGCGGAGGGGGTCACGTCCCCGTCCGTGCCCTGCTCGCGCCCGGTCGTGCCGCGCTCTGCCATGGCGCGTTCCCCCAAACCAGTTTGAACCAGTGGCAACTTTGTAGCGCAAACTCCACTGCCATGGCAAGTGAGTTCCTCGGTACGGGTCTGATGCGATGGCCGACGACGCCGTCGCCCGCCGCACCGGATCGCCCGACGCCGCCGGCACGCCGGGTCGTCGACACCGTCCGGCCGGGTTGAGACCATGCGTGCGAGGCGGTCCCGGCGTCGCGACGGAGGTGCTCGTGGTGCAGCCGCTGCTCGCGACCAAGCTCCACGTCCCCAAGCGACGCCGCGCCCTGGTGCCGCGGCCGCGGCTCAGTGAGCGGCTGAGCCGCGCCGACGGCGCCGCGTTGACGCTGGTCTCGGCGCCTGCCGGGTTCGGCAAGACGACCGTCCTGACCGAGTGGCTCGACTCCGGCAGCACCGGGGCGGGCGCGGTCGCATGGCTCTCGCTCGACGAGGGGGACAACGACCCGGCCGTGTTCTGGACATACGTCCTCGCGGCGCTGCGGACCGTGTCGGACGCCATCGGGGCCGACGTCGGGTCGTCCGTCGACGCCGTGCCGACGCGGCTGGTCAACGAGCTCGCGGCGCTCCCCGGCGAGCTCGTCCTGGTGCTCGACGACTACCACGTCGTCGACTCGTCCGAGGTCCGTGACGGCGTGCAGCTCCTGGTCGAGCACCTGCCCGCACAGGTCAGGCTCGTCATCGCGACGCGGACCGACCCCGTCCTCCCGCTGGCGCGGATGCGCGGGCGCGGGGAGCTCGTCGAGCTGCGCGCCGCGGACCTCCGGTTCACCGACGAGGAGGCGGCGACCTACCTCGGCGAGGTCATGGGCCTCGACCTCACCGGCGACGACGTCGCGGCACTCGAGGCCAGGACGGAGGGCTGGATCGCCGCCCTGCAGCTCGCGGCGTTGTCGATGCAGGACCGCGACGACGTCGCCGGCTTCATCGCGAACTTCGCCGGGGACGACCGCTACATCGTCGACTACCTCGTCGAGGAGGTCCTGCAGCGCCAGCCGGAGCCCGTCCGCTCGTTCCTGTTGCAGACGTCGGTGCTGGGCAGGTTGACCGGCCCGCTGTGCGACGCAGTCACCGGCCGCGACGACGGCGCCGCCGTGCTCGACGCGCTCGACCGCGGCAACCTCTTCGTCGTCCCGCTCGACACCCGTCGTCGCTGGTACCGGTACCACCACCTGTTCGCCGACGTCCTGCAGGTCCATCTGCTCGACGAGCAGCCCGGCGCCGTCGCCGACCTGCACCGGCGGGCCTGCGCCTGGCACGAGCGCGAGGGCGACCTGGCCGAGGCGGTCGCGCACGCCCTCGCCGCGGGGGACCACGACCGCGCCGCCGACCTGATCGAACCGGCCCTGCCCGCCCTGCAGCAGCACCGGCAGGAGGCGACGATGCGGCGCTGGCTCGAGGCGCTGCCCGACGAGGTCGTCCGCGCCCGGCCGGTGCTCTCCGTCGGGTACGTGGCCGCGCTCATGGTCAGCGGGGACGCCGCAGAGGTCGACGAGCGGCTGCGCGACGTGGAGCGCCTGCTCACCGCGGACGACGCCCCGGCTCCGGGGACGGTCGTCGTCGACGAGGAGGCCTTCCGCAGGCTGCCCGCCGCGATCGCCGTCTACCGCACCGGGCGCTTGCTGCTGTCCGGCGACGTGCCGGGCGCGATCGCCCACGCCCGGACCGCTCTCGACCTCCTGCGTCCCGAGGACCACCAGGGGCGCGGCGCGGTCGCCGGCCTGCTCGGCCTGGCCCACTGGACCACCGGCGATCTTGACGCGGGACTGCGCTGGTGGACCGAGGCGGCCGCCGCGCTGGAGAGCGCGGGATTCAGGTCCGACGTGACGGGTGCAGCTCTCGCAACGGCCGACATCCGCTCGGCGCAGGGCCGCCCGGGCCAGGCGATGGCCGCGTACGACCGGGCCCTGCGGATCGTCGATCCGGGAACCGGGACACCGCTGCGGGGAGCGGCAGACCTGCACGTCGGCATGGCCGGCGTGCTGCTGGAACGCGGCGACGCCGCGGCCGCGCGGCGGCATCTCGCGGCCGCGGACGAGCTGGGGGAGGCCGGCGGGCTGCCGCAGTTCCCGTACCGCCGGTGCGTCGAGCTGGCCCGGGTGCACGAGGCCGACGGCGACGTCGACGGAGCGCTCGCCCTGCTCGCGGAGGCCGAGCGCCGCTACGTCGCCGACTACTTCCCCGAGGTGCGGCCGGTCGCCGCGCTCCGCGCCCGGCTGCTCGCCCGGCAGGGCCGGTGGGGCGAAGCCCTCGGCTGGGCGCGCGAGCGCGGGCTGTCGCCCGCCGACGAGCCCGACTACCTCCACGAGTTCGCGCACCTGTGCCTGGCCCGCGCACTGGTTGCCCGGCACGCCGCCACCGGCGAGCAGCAGGCCCTTCTCGACGCCGTGTCGCTGCTCGACCGGCTGACGGCCGCGGCGGAGGCGGGCGGGCGGACCGGCAGCCTGATCGAGCTGCTGGTCGTGCGGGCCGTCGCCGAGCAGGCGCGCGGCGACACCGGGGCCGCGGCCGCCGCCTTGCGCCGCGCCGTCGACCTCGGCGAGCCGGCGGGCTACGTGCAGGTGTTCCTCGACGAGCGCCGGTCGCTCGCCGCCCTGCTGGCGACGGTCGCGACCCCGGGCGGCGTGCTCGCCGCCCAGGTCCGGCGGCCCACGGCCGACGTCCCGGGCGGCCCGGTCGACGCGCTCACCGCCCGCGAGCTGGACGTCCTGAGGCTGCTGGACACCGACCTGGACGGCCCGGACATCGCGCGCCGGCTGTTCGTGTCCGTCAACACCGTCCGGACCCACACGAAGAACATCTACGCCAAGCTCGGCGTGAACAACCGCCGCGCGGCGGTCCGCCGCGGCGACGAGCTCGGCCTGCTGGGGCGCGCGGGCGAGCGCTGACGGCCGCGGCGCCGCGCGTTTCTCCCGGCATCGCGCGGATCCTGCGGACGGCGCGCGTCCAGCAGCCGGCGCGGCGACCGCACAACCCGCGCGCCGAACTCACCAACCGGCTCACAACGTGTGGTGAGCCGGACTCACCATTACGGCTCCTACGGTCCTGTGCACGGTCGGGAACGGTCCCGGCCGACACGGGCGGGAGACCCGGATGACGACGTATCCGTGCTGCTACGAGGTCCGGCTCGACGGGCGCCTCGACGAGCGCTGGGCCGGCTGGTTCGACGGGATGACGGTCACGACCGACGGCGACGGCACGACGACGCTGCGCGGACCGCTCGTCGACCAGGCGGCACTGCACGGGCTGCTGCGCCGCGTCCACGACCTGGGCCTGGCCCTGGTCTCGGTGACCCGACTCGATCCCGGCCACTGAACGCTGGATGAGGAGACCGACATGACGACCACCGTCGCGACGGCGCCGCCGACGACCGACCCGATGCGCCGCAGGGCGTTCGCCGCGGGTGCGCTCTACCTGCTCACCTTCGTCTCGATGCCGACGCTCGCCCTCTACGGTCCCGTCCGCGAGCATGCCGACCTGGTCCTGGGCGCGGGCAGTACCAACGGGCTGCTCTGGGGTGCGCTGTCCGAGGTCGTCGTCGCCCTCGCCGGCATCGGCACCGCCGTGGT
This sequence comes from Pseudonocardia benzenivorans CB1190, assembly GCF_000196675.2. Classification (GTDB taxonomy): domain Bacteria; phylum Actinomycetota; class Actinomycetes; order Mycobacteriales; family Pseudonocardiaceae; genus Pseudonocardia; species Pseudonocardia benzenivorans. The sequence continues at coordinate 224,973 of NC_015312.1, forward strand.
GCTCTACCCCGTCGCGAGGCGGCAGAGCGAGACGGCCGCGCTGGGCTTCGTGACCTCCCGCGTGCTGGAGGCGGCGCTGATCCTGGTCGGCGTCGTGAACGTGCTGTCGATCGTCACGCTGCGCGAGGAAATGGCCGGCACCGCCGGTGCGGACCCCGCCGCGCTGGTCACGACCGCCCACGCACTGGTCGCCGGGTACGACTGGGCGTTCCTGCTCTCGCAGAGCCTCGCGCCGGTCGTCAACGCACTCTGCCTGGGTTACGTGCTGTACCGCTCGGGCCTCGTGCCGCGCGTGCTCCCGCTGATCGGGCTCGTCGGGGCGCCGCTCCTGCTGGCGTCCGACGTCGCGATCTTCTTCGGCCTGTACGACCGGATGGCTCCTGTCGCGGCGTTCAGCGCGCTCCCGATCGCGGTCTGGGAGTTCTCGCTCGGCGTGTACCTGGTCGTCAAGGGCTTCCGCCCGGCCGCCGTCGCGGCGCTGCGCTGATCGACCCTGCCGATCCGGTGCGTGGGGTGACGAATCCGTCGCCCCACGCACCGCACTGCGGGTGCGAGCGGGCGCCGGCACCGGACAGTGACCGCCTTCGAGGGGTCGCTAGCCTGGTCGCGTGACCGCGACGCAGGAGCGTGCCGGGATGAGCCTGGTCGGACAGCTCACCCGCTTCGTCGCCGTCGGCGTCGCCTCGGCGGCGGTCGACTACGGCGTCTACCAGCTCCTGCTGCTCGCCGTCGGGATGGACCCGCACGTCGCCAAGGGCATCAGCTTCATCCTCGGCACGACGACGGCGTACCTGCTCAACCGCCGCTTCACGTTCACCGAGGCCGGCGGTGGCACGGGCCGGTTCGCCGGCTTCGTCGCCCTCTACGCGACGACGTTCGCCATCAACGTCGGTGTCAACGCGCTGGCGCTCGCCCTGCTCCCGCAGATGCCGCTGCGCACGTCGGTGGCCTGGGTCATCGCCCAGGCCTGCGCCACGGCGATCAACTTCGTGATGCTGCGGACCGTCGTGTTCCGCGTCCCGAAGAACGCCGCCCCGAAGAATCCCGCCCCGAAGAATCCCGCCCCGGAAGCCTGACCGGCGGTCAGGGGCGGTCGAACCGCTCCGCCGCGCCCGCACGCACCAGCCGCAGCCACTCCCGGAACTGTGCCGGGCTGCGCTTGGTGACCAGGAAGTACCAGGCGTAGCGCGGCACGTCGAGCACTCCGACGCGACGCATCCCCGGCTGCGCGATGAGGTAGCCCCGGTTGCGGTAGGTGTAGAAGCGCTTGACCGGGTCGTCGGGGTCGCGGGCGTGGAGCCGCCCGCGCAGCATCGGCTTGTCCTCGCCGACGGCCGCCGGGTGCAGGTAGGCGGCCTGCAGCGCGGTCCCGAAGGGCAGCCCGGACCGCACCAGCCTGCGGTGCACGTCGACCTCGTCGCCGCGGACGAACAGCCGCAGGTCCGGGACTCCGACGCGTTCGAGGGTGGCCGCCCGGAACAGCGCGCCGTTGAACAGCGCCGCGATGCCCGGCAGGAGCTCGGCGTCGGCCGACTCCTCGGCCAGCAGCCCCGACCGCGTCGCGTGCCAGGTCAGGCCGCGACGTACGGGGAACGCGAGCCGGTCGGGGTCGTTGCGGTCGGCGACGGTCGGCGACACCGCCGCCAGCCCGCGACGGTCCGCGAGGTCGAGCAGCGTCGCGAGGACGGTCTCGTCGGCGGCGAGCCCGTCGTCGTCGCCGAGCCAGACCCAGTCGGCGCCGAGGGCGAGCGCGTGCAGGATGCCGAGCGCGAAGCCGCCGGCGCCGCCGAGGTTGCGCCACGACGGGATCCACGTCGCCGGCAACCCGCAGCCCTCGACGACCTCGCGTGCCGACTCGTCCGGCCCGTTGTCGACGACGACGAGGTGCGCGATCGGATGCGTCTGCTTGGCCATGGCGGCCAGCGAGTCGACGAGCATCGCCGCCCGGTGCCGCGTGACGACGACCGCGACCACGGACCCCGGGGGGAGGGGGGTCACCGGCGCTCGAGCTCCGCCAGCACGTCGTGGCCCTTGTAGTGGTGCAGGACCTCGCGCAGCGGACCGTGCTCGCGGATGGTGCCGTGCTCCATCCAGATCGCGGTGTCGCACAGGTCGGCGAGGAACTCGTCGGAGTGCGAGGCGAAGACGAGGATGCCGGAGCGCTCGACGAGCTCGTTGAGCCGGTCACGGGCCTTGGCCAGGAACTGCGCGTCGACCGCGCCGATGCCCTCGTCGAGCAGCAGGATCTCGGGGTCGATGCTGGTCACGACGCCGAGCGCGAGCCGGACCCGCATGCCCGTCGAGTAGGTGCGCAGCGGCATGTCGAGGTAGTCGCCGAGCTCGGTGAAAGCGGCGATGTCGTCGACCCGGGACTCCATCTGCTTCTTGGTCATCCCCAGGAAGAGTCCGCGGATGAGGATGTTGTCGAGGCCGGTGATCTCCGGGTCCATGCCGACCGCGAGGTCGAACACCGGGGCGACCTTGCCCTGCACGACGGCCTGCCCGCGCGTCGGCTCGTAGATGCCCGACATCAGCCGCAGCAGCGTCGACTTGCCCGCGCCGTTGTGCCCGACGAGCGCGACCCTGGCGCCCTTGCGCAGCGACAGGTTGATGTCGCGCAGCGCCTCGATGATCGGGACCTTGCTCTCGGTGCCGATCCGGCCGCCCGCCTTGCCCAGCACGGCCTTCTTCAGCGAGCGGGACTTCGCGTCGAAGATGGGGAAGTCGACACGGGCGTCGCGGATGTCGATGGTCGGGTCGGTCATCTCGTCACACCCAGTAGGCCACGCGGGCACGGTAGTTGCGCATGCAGACCAGGGCGACGGCCCAGCCGACGACGGTGATGACACCGACGACGATCCAGTGCCGCCACGTGATCGCGTCGCCGAGCATCGGCTCCCGCAGGATTTCGATGAAGTGCAGCACCGGGTTGAGCTCGGCGATCCGGGCCCGCTCGGCGACGGCGGGGTTCTCCTGCAGCCGGTCGTAGGACCAGACGATCGGCGTCATGAAGAACACGAGCTGGGTGAGGCTCGCGACGATCGGCGGGATGTCGCGGAACCGGGTGGCCAGGATGCCCGAGAGGATCGTGATCCAGCCGCCGTTGAGCACGAGCACCGCGAAGGCGGGCAACGCCATCAGCGACATCCAGCCCAACGGGTGCGGAAAGATGATCATCAGGATGACCCAGACGATCACGTTGTGCGCGAAGAACAGCACCTGGCGCCACACCAGGCGGTAGACGTGCAGGCTCAGCGGCGCAGGCAGGAAGCGGATGAGCCCCTCGTTGGCGATGAAGACCTCGCTGCCCTCGAGGATGCAGCCCTGGATGAAGTTCCAGATCAGCAGGCCGGTGGCGACGTAGGGCAGGAAGGTCTTGATGTCCTCGTTGAACAGCGCGCCGTAGAGGATGCCCATCGCGGTCGCGATGACGGCCATGCTGATGCTGATCCACAACGGCCCCAGCACCGAGCGCCGGTAGCGCTGCTTGATGTCCTGCCAGCCGAGGTAGCCCCACAACGACCGCTGGCGCCAACCCTGGCTCAGGTCGTCGAAGGCGCGGGTCCAGCTGCGGGGACCGGGCACGTCGGGAAGCGGGCGAGCCTGCTCGGCAGGGCCCCCCTCAGCGGTCACGGTCACAGCCACGCAGCGAGGGTACCTGCGGGTGACGAACGTCCGACGCGCGGTGGGCCGAGGTCGATCCGGGCCGCGACGAACGGCCCCGACCTGCAGCTGAGCAGGCGCGGGGACCGTTCGTCGCGGACCCGGAGCGGTGGTTCAGAGGTACTGACCGGTGCCGCGGCCCATGCCCTCGGGCACCGGCTGACCCTGCGGCGGCATCGCACCCGGCGGCAGCCCGCGGCGCATCTGCTCGAGCTGGGCGCGGGCGGCCATCTGCTGGGCGAACAACGCGGTCTGGATGCCGTGGAACAGGCCCTCGAGCCAGCCGACGAGCTGCGCCTGCGCGATGCGCAGCTCGCTCTCGGACGGCGTGGTGTCCTCGGTGAAGGGCAGGCTCAGCCGGGCGAGCTCTTCGCGCAGCTCGGGGGCGAGACCCTCCTCGAGCTCCTTGATGGAGTTCTCGTGGATCTCCTTCAGCCGGACCCGCGAGGCCTCGTCGAGGGGAGCGGCCCGCACCTCCTCGAGCAGCTGTTTGATCATGGTCCCGATCCGCATGACCTTCGCGGGCTGCTCGACCATCGAGGCGGGACCCTGCTCCTCGGTCTCCTCCTCGTTCTGCGGGACGCGGGCCATGCCGACGGGGCGCCCGTCGGGGCCGATCACCACGACCTGCTGCTCGACGTCGTTCTGCTCGTCAGACGGCTGGCTCATGTGCCCATCATTGCGCGCCCGCCCCGACGGCGCCGTCCCGCACCCGGGGTCAGATCGTCAGCAGGAGCTTCCCGACGACCCCGCCCGCCTCGAGCGTCCGGTGCGCCTCACCGGCCTCGCGCATCGGCACGGTGGCGTGCACGACGGGCCGGACCCGGCCGTCGGCGACCATCGGCCACACCTGTTCACGCACCCCCGCGACGACGCGTGCCTTGCCCTTGGGGCCGTCGAGCGGCCGGCCGCGCAGTCCCAGCGCGGTCACGCTCGCGCGCTTGGTGAGCAGCGCCGCGAGGTTGAGCTCGCCCTTCACCCCGCCCTGTAGGCCGATGACCATCAGCCGTCCGTCCGTCGCGAGCGCCTTGACGTTGTTCGCAAGGCCCTTCGCCCCCATGTTGTCGAGGATGACGTCGGCGCCGTGCCCGTCGGTGGCCGCCAGCAGCGCCTCGGCGACGTCGTCGTGGTAGTCGATGACGATGTCGGCCCCCAGCTCCCGGCAGCGCTCCAGCCGGTCGGGCGCGCCCGCGGTTGCGGCCACCCGGGCGCCCAGTGCCTTGGCGACCTGGATCGCGTGCGTCCCGATGCCGCTGCTCCCGCCCTGGACCAAGAACGTCTCGCCCGAGGTCAACCCCGCTGCGTCGACGACGTTGGACCACACCGTGCAGGCGACCTCCGGCAGCCCCGCGGCCGTCGTCAGGTCGACGCCGGACGGTAGCGGCAGCACCTGCCTCGCGGGCACCGTGACCTTCTCCGCGTAACCGCCGCCCGACAGCAGCGCGCAGACCTCGTCGCCGATCCCGAGTCCGACGACACCCTCGCCGACCTGCGAGATCCGCCCCGAGCACTCCAGCCCGATGATGTCCGACGCCCCCGGCGGCGGCGGGTAGTTGCCCTGCCGCTGCATGACGTCGGCCCGGTTCACCCCCGCCGCGACGACGTCGACGACGACCTCGCCCGGCCCCGCCTGGGGGTCGGGGACCTCGGTCCACTCCATGAGCTCCGGTCCACCCGGCTCGCGCATCGTGATCGCGTACATGACGCAGACGCTATTGCGCTTGCGCTCGTACGGCACCCTTCGGTCATGCCCGCGCCGCCCGATCCCTGGCCCCTGCGCCATCTCGTCCTGCGCACCCCCCGCCTCGAGCTGCGTCCCGACGACGACGCCGGCCTCGACGAGCTCGTCGCCGTCGGCTACCGCGGTGTGCACCCGCCCGAGGAGATGCCCTTCCACGTTCCCTGGACCGACGCCGACCCCCGCTACCTCGGCCGCGGGATGCTGCAGCACTTCTGGCAGCAGCGGTCGGTGCTCGCACCCGAGAGCTGGGCCGTGCACTTCCTCGTCCGGTTCGAGGGCCGGGTCGTGGGGGTGCAGACGTTGCGGGCCGACGAGTTCGCCGTCAACCGCCGCGTCGACTCCGGCTTGTGGATCGGCATGGAGGCGCAGGGCAAGGGGATCGGCACCGAGATGCGTGCCGCCGTCCTCGTGTTCGCCTTCGACCACCTCGGCGCGACGGGCGCCCTCTCCGCAGCCTTCGCCGACAACGTCAGGTCGCTGCGGGTGTCGGAGAAGCTCGGTTATCGACGGGTGGGCACCCGCAGCGTCGTCCGGCGCGGGGCGCCCAGCGAGGAGGTGCGGGTCGTCCTGACGCCGGAGGGGTTCGTCCGGCCCGACTGGACGCTGGAGGTCGAGGGCTATCCGGCCTGCGCCGCGTTGCTGGGCGCCGGCTGAGCAGCGGACTCAGCCGAGGTTCACCCCGCGGGCGAAGGTGTCGCACTGCGCCGGGTTCCCCGTCTGGTAGCCCGTCGAGAACCACTTCTCGCGCTGGGCCGACGTGCCGTGGGTGAACTGGCTGGAGTTCACGCGGCCCCCGCCGAGGTTCGACTGGATGTAGTCGTCGCCGATGCGGGAGGCGGTGTCGAGCGCGGCTTTCACGTCGGCCTGCGTGACGTCGGTGATCAACGGCCTGCCCGACGACGTCGGGACCTGCGTCGCGTGGCTGCCCCAGGAGCCCGCGTAGCAGTCGGCCTGCAGCTCCAGCCGGACCGAGCCCGAGGTCGGACCCGAGTCGCCCGCGCGGACCCTGCTGCTCGTGCCGAGCAGGTTCTGCACGTGGTGGCCGTACTCGTGGGCGATCACGTACGCCCGGGCGAACGGGCCGCCCTGCGCACCGAACCGCGTCTCCAGCTCCTCGAAGAACGACAGGTCGATGTAGACCTCACGGTCGGCCGGGCAGTAGAACGGCCCGACGTCGGAGGTCGCGCTGCCGCAGCCGTCCGTGTTGACCGAGCCGGTGAAGAAGGTGATCCGGGGCGCCGTGTAGGTCTGCCCCGACCGGGCGAAGACATCCGACCAGTAGCCGTTGAGCGAGTTGACGACGGCGACGACCTCGCAGTCGAGCTTCGTGTTCGCGTCCGCGCCGGTGCGGCAGCTCTGCGCGATGGCCGTCCCATCGGCCTGCTGGCCGCTCTGCAGTCCGGTCAGCCCGCTGCCGGGCAGCGCGAACCCGCCACCGCCCGTGGTGCCGCCGCCACCCCCGAGTGCGGAGATCACGAAGAAGAGGATCAGACCGACGATGCCGAGCCCGCCGCCGCCGATGGCGACGCGGCCGCCGAGGCCCCCGCCGCCACCTCCGCCGCCGCCCCCGCGCAGGTCGTCGACGCTCGACGTGTCGAGATCGGCGTTCTCGTCGAACCGCATGTCAGCTGCCTCCCACGCGACCCGGTGCCGCCAGCGTGGTGATCCCACCACAGCGGCATCATCCGGTCGACTCCGACGTGCCGGTAGGCTGCGTACATGAGTGCTGCAGCGACACCGCAGTGGCTCGACGACGACGAGATGCGGTTCTGGCGCAGCTTCATCCTCACCGCGACGCTGCTCGAGTCCCGGCTCAACCGCGAGCTCGTCGAGGGCCACGGCATCTCGCACAGCGACTACTCGATCCTCGTCGTCCTCTCCGAGGCTCCCGATCACCAGATGCGGATGAGCGCGCTGGCCGACTTCATCGCCTCCTCCAAGTCCCGGCTCTCGCACCAGGTCGCGCGCATGGAGAAGGCCGGGCTCGTCGAGCGCCAGGAGTGCGACTCCGACGGCCGCGGCGTCCTCGCGGTCATGCTCCCCAAGGGGCGCGAGCTGCTCGAACGAGCTGCGCCCACCCACGTCGCCGGCGTGCGCGACCACGTCATCTCGCGCCTGTCCGCCGACGAGCAGCGCTCCTTCGCCGACGCCCTCGAGCGCGTCCTGCAGGGCCTGAGCGGCTCCGACGAGGTCGCGGAGGCCAGCTAAGCTGCCGCGCGGAAGCGTGGCAGAGCGGCCGAATGCACTCGCCTTGAAAGCGAGAGACCCGCAAGGGTTCGGGGGTTCGAATCCCTCCGCTTCCGCCAGGTCACGTCCGCGGAGCCGGCAGCTCGGCCTCGGCGAGGAAACCCAGGACGAGGTCGTTGAACCGCGTGCGCTGCTCCCATTGCGGCCAGTGCCCCGCGCCCTCGATCAGCTCGAAGCGGCCTCCCGGGATCCTCTCCGCCATCTGCATGCCCGCGCCCGCGGGTCCGGAGGGGTCGTCGGAGGTCCAGATCACCAGCGCGCCGTGGGGGACGGCGGCGAGCTCGTCGTCGGTGACGAGGTTGCGCCGCCGGACGTCGGGGTCCTGCAGGCACAGGATGTGGCGCATCGACCGCGCGAACCCGGGCCGGGCGTAGATCGCCCGCCGGATGGCCACGAGCTCGTCGGTCACCGACGCGGGGTCGGCCATCAGCCACTCCAGTCTGGCCCGGATCCGGGCGGGGGTCGGGTCGTCGGCCGCGGCCTGCGACAACGTCCGGATCCGCTCCATCACGTCGGCGCGCGCCATCGTCCCGCCGGGGGTGTTGAGCACCAGGCGCCGGACGCGTGCCGGGTGGGCGGCGGCGAACTTCACGGCGACCCAGCCGCCCAGCGACTCCCCGTTGAGGTGGGCCCGACCGATCCCGAGGGTGTCGAGCAGCCCGGCCAGGTGCGCGACGTACGCGTCGAGCTCGAGGTCGGCCGTCGCGAGGGTGGTCCAGCCGTGGCCGGGGTAGTCGTAGGCGACGACCCGGTACCGCGCCGCGAGGGCGGGGACGTTGTGCGCGTAGGCCTCCAGGTGCCCGCCCGTCCCCGCCATGAGCACCAGCGGCTCGCCGTCGCGCGGGCCGGCCTGCAGCACCCGGGTCCGCCAGGGACCGACCTGCACGTAGTCGACGGTGTGCGCGACCGCGCCGAGCGCGACCCACACGGGCGTGTCCACCGCGGTCACCATGGCGCCGACAGCAGCCACTCGTGCGGCGCGCCTGCCGCCGCGCGGTCCCATGCGGGCCCGGGGAGGTCGAGGAAGGCGCCGCGCGCGTAGAGCAGCGGCTCGCCGGGGAAGGTCGTGACGGCGCGTACCAGCCCGACGACGATCGCGTGGTCACCGCCGTCGAGCACCGTCTCCCGGTCGCACTCGATGTGCGCGACCGCGCCGTCGAGCAACCGCGCGCCGGCTCGTCCGGGCCGGGTGGCGAGTCCGGCGAAGCGGTCGTGCGGGGTGCGCGCGAACGCCGTCGCCACGTCGCGCTGGTGGGCGGCCAGCACGTTGACGGCGAACCCGGGGGCGGCCGCGAGCAGCGCGTGCATCCGCCGCCCGTGGCCGACGCAGACCAGGACCAGCGGCGGGTCGAGGGACAGCGAGCAGAACGCGCTGATCGTGCAGCCGGCCGGTCGGCCGTCGGCGTCGACGGTGGTGACGACGGTGACGCCGGTGGCGAAGCGCCCCATCGCCTCCCGCATCGCGACGGCGTCCGGCGGGGCGACGGTCGCGGTCACGGGCGCACCTCGGCGACTGCCTGCGCGGGGTCGCCCGCGAGCGCGAGGGCGCGGTCGACCAGTGCGAAGGCGTCCGTCTTGTCGTAGGCCAGGTAGTTCATCGAGTACAGCCGGACCGGGTCGCCCGCGTAGTAGCGCTCGTACTGCACGGCGCGCTGCCCGAACCCGTCGCCGCAGAGGTCCCAGGCGAGCTTGTAGAGCCGGACGCGGTCGGTCGCGTCGAGTCCGGCGGCGCCCTGGAAGTACCGGGCGATGTCGCCGCTGATCGGGCTGTCGAAGTCCGCGGCCGACGGCATCATCAGCAGCCCGCCCGCGCCGAGCGTCTGCAGCACCTCGGCGGCCCTCGGATAGCTCGACGACAGGTGCATCCGCAGCGTCTGCAGCGGCAGGAACCCGGGGCGTACCGACCGGCCCGACGCCGACGTCTCGTGGTCGATCTCGGCGGCGCGCAGCAGTGCCCGGCAGGTCTCGGTGGCCGCGATCAGCTCGCCCAGCTTCTGCTGGACGTGCAGGAACCCGTCGATCCCGACGGTCTGCGCCAGCTTCATCGCGACCCCGGTGACGAACTGCATCTTCACCAGGCCGCGCACCCCGGTCTGGTGGGCGGTGTGCTGGCGCAGGTTGGTCTCGACGTACATCGCGTTGGCCAGCGCGACGTCGCCGTGCAGGAAGACCCGGTCCCACGGGACGAGCACGTCGTCGAACACGACGAGGCAGTCGGCCTCCTCGAAGTGCGACGACAGGGGGTGGTCGAACCGGTTGCGGGTGCCGTCGTCGAACGGCTCGCGGGAGATCAGCCGCAGGCCCGGCGTCTCGATGGGGACGGCGAACACCGCGGCGTGCTTCTCGTCGCCCGGGCGCAGTCCCGGCAGGTTGTAGATGATGAGCTCGTCGGCCATCGGGGCGAGGGTCGCCAGCATCCGGGCGCCGCGGACGACCAGCCCGTCTGCCGTCTCGGCCACGACGCCCATGTGCAGGAACGGATCGGCCTGCGCGGTCGAGCCCTTCGAACGGTCGGTCTGCGGCGTGATCAGCGCGTGGGTGAGGAACAGGTCGTTGTCCCGGACGTACTCGTAGTAGCGCACCACGTTGTCGGCGTAGCGCGAGCCGAGCCGGGCGAAGACGCCGGGTTCCTCGGCAAAGGCCAGCAGGGTGGTGTTGAGGAAGTCGGGCGAGCGGCCCATCAGCCCCAGCGTCGCCTCGGACCACAGCCGGTAGGCCTCGCGCCGCGCGACCAGGTCCGCATAGGACGCCGGGGCGACGAACGCGGTGCCGACCGGCCCGTTCGGACCCGGCCGGGTGAGGACGTCACGATGGGCGGGGTCGTGCTGCATGTCGTACAGGGCGGCGATCCGGGCGGTCGGCCGGGCGAAGGCCGGGTGCGCGGTCACGTCGTCGACGCGCTCGCCGCGCAGCCACACCTCGCGCGGGGTCTTCTGCAGTCGTTCGAGGTACTGGGCGCCGGTGCGGACGCTCATGCGGACTCCTTCCGTGCCGGGTCGTCCGACCCGGCGGGGGTGATGCTCGAGGCGATGCCCATGCCGGTGATCCACGCTCCGACGGGCTCGTAGTGCGTCCAGGCCAGCGGGCCCGCCCAGGCCGCCGCGGCCGCGGCCCAGGTCCGCAGCTCCAGGGCCCCGGGACCGGCGGCGCACTCCACGTCGGCGTCGCGGAGCCGGGCCAGCTCGTCGGGGTCGACGGCGACGCGGCGCAACACGTCCCGGTCCCAGACCGGGTTCACGCGGCCGGTCGCGGCGTTCGCGGCGAGCTCCTCGGCCCGGCGCCGGCGGACGGGTTCGAGCTGGGCGACCCGGGACCGGCCGTGGATCAGGAAGTCGCGCCAGTCGGTGGTGACCGCGGGGTCCTCCGCCGAGATGGACGCGGGCCAGTGCGACATCCCCCCGGACCCGACGACGAGCACCCGCTCCGATCCCACGGACGCCGTGATCGCGGCGCCGACCGCGCGGCCGAGGTCGGCGCACCGGGCGAAGCCCGGCAGGGGCGGGCACCCCGAGTTGACGACGACGGGCACCAGCGGCACGTCGAGCCCCGGGAGCAGCTTCGCGTAGACCTGCGTGATGCCGTGGTCGACGCCGAGGTCCAGCGAGATCGCCGGGTCGAACCCGCGCGCCGTCACCCCGTCGAAGACGTCGCGCGCGAGCCGTCGCGCCACGGGCAGGTCGCCGCGGGGGGTGCCGTAGTCGCCGGTGCCCGTGACGCGCTCGACGCCGATGCAGAAGGGCGGCATGCAGTCGTAGAACAGGTTGCGGGCGTGGTCGGGGCCGAACACGACGACCGCGTCCGGCGCGAGGGCGGCGATCGCCTCCTGGAGCCGGGCGACGGCGTCGGCGAACCGGCCGCCGGGGTCGTCGCGGGTCGGGGCCGGGGCGATGTTCCAGAACGGCGAGTGCGACAGCGCGACGCACCCGATCACGGTGCTCATCGGAGGCTCCTCGGGAGACCGGGGCTCATCAGACCGCCGAGCCCCCGATCAGCACGAACGCCACCTGGCACGGTGCGCCCGACCGGTTCGACCAGCGGTGGCGCGTACCCCGCTGCACCAGCACGTCGCCCTCGGTGAGCTCGCGCTCGTCGGCGTCCAGCACCGACCAGATCGACCCGCGGAGCACGATCGCGTAGTCCAGCGACGCCGTGCTGTGGAACATCCGGGCGCGGCGCTCGCCGCCGTCGGTGTCCCAGTGCTCGTCGGGCGGGAACTCGACGATCCGCAGCACCGAGCCCTCGGCGGGCGGGGAGATCTCCGCGGGGCCCCCGAGCCCGTCGTCGGCGGTGCCGGCGTTGTCGACGGGCACCTTCTCGTGGCGCCAGAAGTCGGTCATCGCGAACGTCGGCGCGTCGGCGACGACCTGGACGTGCGGGCACGGCGCGTCGGACACGACGGTCGAGCGTCCGTCGGCGTCGAGGCCGGTGACGACGCGACGCCAGCGGCGCACCGACGGTGCGACCGCGACGTCGCGTCCGGACAGCGGGATGTTCTCGGGCACGGTCGAGCCTCCTTGAGGAGCGTGTCTGACGGATCGCCGTCGATGGGCTCGGTGATCCGGGCGGTTCGTGGCCGGGCGGAGCCGGGTCGCCTACCGGGCGGGTTCGGGCCCGGCGCGAACGCGGCCGCAGGTCGGCCGACGCGCCGCGCCCGCCTCCTCACGGCAACAGGGACAGGCCGCCGTCGGCGACGACGACCTGCCCCGTCACGTAGGTGGCGCGGACGAGTCCGACGACGAGCTCCGCGACCTCCTCCGGGGTTCCGGTGCGGCGCAGGGGCGCTGCCTGCGAGATCTGCTCACGGAAGTCGTTCCAGTCCGCGGTCCAGCGGGTCTCGATGAACCCGGGGGCGACGGCGTTGACCCGGATCTCGGGGCCGAGTGCCCCGCCGAGCAGCTTGCACATGTGGTGCACCGCGGCCTTGCTGACGGCGTACGGGATGCTGCTGCCGCCGACGTCGACCCCGGCGAGCGCGCCCACGACGACGACGTTCCCGTTGCCGCTCTTGCGCAGCAGCGGCTCGGCGGCCTGGATCATGTGCCACGGTCCCAGCAGGTTGAGCCGCAGGATGGGCTCCCACACGTCGTCGGTGACGGCGTGGATGTCGGGGTGGGGAATCCGCGCGGTCCGCCCGGCCGCGTAGACGACGGTGTCGAGCCGCCCGTGGACGGCCTCGACGTGCGCCACGATGTCGGCGGGGGCACCGGGATCGCCGAGGTCGGCCCGCAGGAACTCGCCCTCGTCGAGCCCGTCGGCGACCGCCGTGCCCTCGTCGACGCTCGTCGAGCCGACGACGACGACCCGGTGGCCCTCGGCGTCGAGCCTGCGGCACACCGCCGCGCCGATACCGGTGGACCCGCCCGCGACGACGGCGACCGGACGCTCGCCGGTCACGCCCGGGCCGCCGGGACGAGGCGGGTCGGCAGCGAGGAGAAGTTGCGGACGACGCGGCTCACGCCGCGCACCGGTTCGCCCGCCTGCTCGAACCGCTCGACGTTGTCGGCGAGGTGGGCGAGCAGCTCGGCCGCCTCCAGCCGCGCCACCGGTGCCCCGAGGCACAGGTGGATCGACGCGCCGAACGCGACGTGCGCGGTGGGCCGTCGCAGCGTGATGTCGAACTCGTCGGCCCGCTCGAACACCTCCGGGTCGCGGTTGGCCGACGGGAACAGCGCGCAGACGTCGGCGTCGGCGGGGATGGTGACGCCCTGGAACTCCACCTCGTCCACCGTCCGGCGCATGAACACCCGCACGGGGCTGTCCCAGCGCAGGGCCTCCTCGACGGCGGCGGGGATGAGGGATCGGTCCTCGCGCAGCAGCTGCCACTGTTCGGGGAACAACGTGAAGGCGCGGATCATGTTGGAGATCAGGCTGTTCGTCGTGTCGACGCCGGCGACCCAGATCGAGGCGAGCGCGAACAGCCGTTCGCTGCCCTCGGCGGCGAGCAGTCCGTCGTCGCCACCCTGCTCCATCATCAGCCGGCCGAGGCAGTGCGCGGGCATCGCCGGCAGGCCCTCGGTGCTGAGCCACTCCAGGCTCTCCATGATCAACGCGACGTACTCGGGGTCGGGCTCGGGCCCGACGACGTGGAACGCGGCGTCGGCCCAGCCGGCCATCGTCCGTGCGTCCGGCGCCGGGATGCCGGTGACGTGCCGGATGGTCAGGTTCGGGATCGTTCTCGAGAACGCCTCCACCACGTCGACGGTCCCGGCGGCCAGTGCCGGCGCGGCGAGCCGCTCGATGTCGGCGCGGACCATCGGCCGGAGCTCGGCCATGGGGCCCTTGCCGAAGTGGCGTTGGACCGACCGGCGGATCCGCGTGTGCTCCGGCGGGTCGTTGTCGATGAAGGGGAAGCGGAACCCGCTCTCGGACACGCGGTGGTACGACGAGCCGAGGCCGGAGACGAACTCGCGGTAGTTGCGCAGCACCTGGGACACCGACGCGTACGTCGAGACGAACCAGGTGTCGCGTCCGGGCAGGTGCGCGACGGGGCCGCAGGCCCGCAGCCGTTCGTAGAACGGGTAGGGGTCGGCGAGGTTCTCCGGGCGGAACGGGTCCATCGCCGCGGGCAGTTCGAGTGCGCTGGCGGTTGTCATGTGCTCTCCCAGTCCGGATGCGGCCGTCCTGGGCCGCGTTGTCGGAGTCTGGTGGCCCGGCTCACAGGTGACTATGTTCAGGAGACAGAGAAGCTCTGTCCTGCTTGTTCGTCTCACAAGGGAGTGTTCGGTGGCGCGCCACCTCGACTGGGAGGCGGCCCGCGGCCGCGGTCTCCATTCGGACTCCCTGCACGACCTGGCCGGCCTGGCCTTCGAGGTCGCCGAGGATGCCCCGCTGCAGCGGGTGCTCTCGCACGTCGCGCGCAACGTCACCGATCTGCCCGGCGTGCTCTACGGCGGGGTCTATCTCCTGGGCGACGACGCGACGACCCTGCAGCTGGAGGGGTGGCACGGGCTGACCGCCGAGTACCTGAAGGTGATGCGCGAGATGCCGCTCGACCTTGCGTCGGGGACGGCGGCGACGGGGCCGCCCAACGTCCGGGCGGTGCTGACGGCGACGACCATCCTCGTGCCGGACGTGTTCGCCGAGACCGAGCTCGGGCCGTGGCTGCCGCTGTTCCGGCCGCAGGGTTTCCGGGGTATCGCCGCGGTTCCGATGACCGCCCCGGACGGGGCCGTGATCGGGTCGGTCACCGCCTACCTGGCGAAGGGCGCCGCGCCCGGGCCCGCGGACCTGCCCGTGCTCGAGGAGCTGGGCAGGCTGGCCACCGCGGTCACGCTGCTCGTCCGGCGCCGCGAAGCCGACCGGGCCGCGGTCGAGGGGCTGCGGGCCGACCTGGACCGTGCGGCCGCGCGGATGGCCGAGCAGCGCAGGTTGGGCGCGTTCGAGCGCGCCGCGTTGCGCCTGTCCGCGGACGGAGCCGGGCTGGCGCCGGTCGTCCGGACCCTCACCGACGGGCTCGGCGTCGCCCTGACGGTGCTCGGGCCGACGGGGGAGGTGCTCGCCGGGGATCCGCGGGGCGACGGCCGCAGCGTATCCGCGTCGATGCACGTCAACGACGACCAGACGATGACGCTCCAGGCCGCGGTGCCGCCGCAGACCCCGCCCGACGAGCCGGTCCCGTGGTCGCTGGACGGGGCGGCGCTGATCGTCGAGCTGGAGCTCCGCCGGCTGGACCGCGACGCCGACATCGAGTCCAGGCTCACCAAGGACCTCGTCGCGGATCTGCTCTCACCGGCCGCCATGCGGCACCGGGACGCGGTGTTCGGGCGGGCGGTCGCACTCGGTCACCGGCCGCAGCACGCCCACGACGTCGTCATGGTGGCGCTGCCGGAGGTCGAGTCCGGCGGTGATCCGACGGCCGGTGTGGCACGGGCGCACCGCCGCGTCGTGGCGCTGACCGGCACGGTGCGACCGCGGCCCGTGGTCGGCTCCGTCGGCTCGCACGTCGTGGTGCTCAACCCGGTCCCCACCGACGACCGGCCGCCCGGGGCCGAGGGGACGACCCGGGCGCTCGCCGCGCGGCTCGCAGCAGCGATCGCCGGAGCGCGCGTCCTCATCGGGCCGCGGGCCCGGACGCTCGCCGACGCCCCCCACGCGTTCGACGTCGCCTCACGCGCGGTCCAGCTGCTCACCCGCCGGTCCGCCGGAGTGATCGACATGACCGACCTCGGTGTGCCTGGGCTGCTCCTGCAGTCGGCGCAGCCCGAGGCCCTCCGCGAGCTGGCGGAGCGGACCCTGGCCCCGCTCGTGCGCAACGACGCGGAGCGCGGCGGCCGGCTGTTGGCCACCCTGCGGGCGTGGCTCGCCGCGGGCATGTCGACCCCGGAGACGGCGCGGACGATGTTCGTCCACGTCAACACCGTCAACTACCGGCTGCGCCGGATCGGCGAGCTGACGGGTCTGCAGCCGTCCCGGCCGGCGGACCTGATCCAGCTGCAGCTGGCCCTGACGGTCGCCGAGATCTCCGGGTCGATCCCGCCGGGCGCACTCCGAAACTGAGCCCGGACGTTCAGGTCAGGGCACGCAGGACGGCGGCCGCCTCGGCGATGCAGTCGGCGAGGTCGTCGGGAGCGTCCGCGTCGCCCACCCAGCGTCCGAACGCGACGTGGAAGACCGAGACGGCGGTGTGCGCGGCGAGGGACGCGGTCGGTTCGGGGACCCCGCGGGCGCGCAGGGCTTCGGCCACTCCCTCGGTCAGTCTCGCCAGCTTCAGCAGCTCACGCTCCCGGAGCGCGGGGTTGGCGGCGATGATCTCGGCCCGTTGCCGGGAGTAGTCGCGGCGGCCGGTCAGCAGGGCGCCGCCCGCGACCATGCCGGCGAGGGCGGTGTCCAGCGGGGCGAGGTCGTCGGGGGCCGCGAGGATGGCCTCACAGGCGTTGCGCCCCATGGTGTCCGAGCTGTCGAAGAGGATCTCGCGCTTGTCACGGAAGTGCCGGAAGAAGGTCCGCTCGGTGACGCCAGCGGCGCCGGCGATGTCGCCCGCGGTGGTCTGTTCGTAGCCGCGCTCGGTGAAGAGCTCGATCGCGGCGCGCATCATGCGCCCGCGCGCGTCCGGCTCCCAGCGCCCCATCCCTCGAGTCTAAGCGATGACAGGCACTGACATCGCGTGCTAGCGTCGATGTCATGAACTGACATCGGTCAGTGACTCCCATCGCGGAAGGGAACCAACATGCTCGTCTTCGTCACCGGCGCCTCGGGCTGGATCGGCTCGGCCGTCACCGACGAACTGCTCGCCGAGGGCCACGAGGTGGCCGGGCTCGCCCGGTCCGACGCCTCGGCCGCTGCCCTGGAGGCCAAGGGCGTCCGGGTCGTCCGCGGTGACCTCGGTGATCCGGATGGTCTCGCGAAGGCCGCGGCCGAGTCCGACGGGGTCGTCCACCTCGCCTTCAACCACGACTTCACCGACTACGCCGGCGCCGGTCGGACCGAGCGTGCAGCCGTCTCGGCGACGCTCGACGCGCTGGCCGGCAGCGGCCGGCCGTTCCTGCTCGCTTCCGGACTGGCCGGGACCGGGGCCGGGCCGCTCACCGAGGACGACCCGTCGCCCCATGTCGGTGCCGACGCGATGCGCGGCGGCAGCGAGAACCTCGCGCTCGACCACGCCGACCGCGGTGTGCGGCCGGTCGCCGTGCGGTTCTCCGCGACGGTGCACGGCATGGGCGACCACGGGTTCGTCGCCCGTCTCACCCAGATCGCCCGCGACCGCGGGGTCTCCGGCTATATCGACGACGGCTCGACGCGGTGGCCCGCGGTCCACCGTTCCGACGCGGCGCGGCTCGTCCGGCTCGCGCTGGAGAAGGCGCCCGCGGGCTCCCGGGTGCACGCCGTGGCCGAGAACGGCATCCCGTCGCGCGACATCGCCGCGGCGATCGGCGATCAGCTGGGGGTGCCGACGGCGTCGATCCCGCGGGCGGACGCGCAGGCCCACTTCGGGTGGCTCGGCGCCTTCTGGGGCGTCGACGTCAGCGGGTCCAGCGAGCGCACCCGCGAACTGCTCGGCTGGAGGCCGACCGGCCCGACGCTGTTCGAGGACATCGCGGCGGGCGCCTACGCGCTCCCCGCCTGACGGCCGGAATCGCGAGGGCCGGGAACGCGAGGGCCGGGATCGCGACGGCCGGGATCGCGACGGCCGGGATCGCGAGGGCCGGGATCGAGGACGAACACCCCGCCGTCGCGAAGGCCGTGCCGCGGCGGGGCGGCGTCGTCGGTCTCGTCGCGCAGCATGATCTCGGCCCGGCGCTGGTCGAGCTCGTAGTGCTTGGTCGCGTAGAAGAGCGCGGTCACCTGGTCGAGCCCGGTGGACAGGGCGAGCCGCATGGTCCGGTGCCGGCGCCACGGCAGCCTGCTGTGCTCGGAGGAGGAGACGCTCACCCTGTCGACGACCACCAGCGCCATCAGCAGGAGTACGACGCCCGCCACCGCGAGCACCCAGATCTGGCCCACGCCCGCAGGCTAACCGAGCCGTGAGGTCTGGATCGTCAGCGTGATGTTCGGGCGGCCGTCGCCCGGCGCGAGGCCGTCGTCGTTCCCGCCCGCGGCGACCTTCTCGATGACGGCGAGCGTCTCGTTCGACGCCCGGCCGATGACGGAGAACCGAGGCGTGATCGCGGCGTCGCCGTAGGTCACGAAGAACTGGCCGCCGGCCGAGTTCGGCGTCGTCGACCCGGCCATGGCGATGACGCCGCGCGGATAGGTGACGGCGTCGGCGTAGCCGGTGGCGGGCGGGTAGTCGCGCGGGAACTCGTCCTTGACGGTGAAGCCGGGGCCGCCGGTGCCGGTCCCGGTCGGGTCGCCGCACTGGATGATCGGCAGCCCCGCGGTCGTCGAGAGACGGTGGCAGGTGGTGCCGTCGAAGGAGTCGGCGCCGGCCAGGTCGACGAAGTTCTGCACGTTGCAGGGCGCGATCGACCGGTCGAGGTCGACGCGCAGGTCCCCCTGGTTCGTCGTGAACCGCACGATCGGGTTCCCGCTCGCCCGCCGCGGCCCCTCGGTCTCGGGCGGGAAGCCGCGGGGCAGGTCGGTCACGGGGGCCGGCGTGTCGAGCGTGACGCAGCCGTTGTCCGACGTGGTGACGGTGCCCGTGCGCGGGGTGGGGCCGCCCGGCGCGCCGACCGCGACCACCCCGAACGTGACCCATCCCGGCGAACGTGCCGACATGCCGCCCCCACGTCACCGTGATCGACTCGGGTCGACGCTGACCCGAGATCGGGTCGACGCCGAACGGAGGCGTTACCGTGTGCCGCGTGGGTGACGCCCTGATCGTCACGGCCCTGCTCGACGACGAGACGCAGCAGCGGTTCGACCGCCTGCGCCGCAAGCATTTCCCGCCCGAACGCAACCACCTCGACGCGCACCTGACGCTGTTCCACCACCTGCCGGGCGACCGGGCGGCCGCGATCGCGGAGGATCTGGCGGCCGTCGCGGGCCGGGCCACCGGCCCGTTACCGGTGCGGGTCTCGGGACTGCGCTTCACCGGCCGCGGGGTCGGCTACGTCCTGTCGTCGCCCGGGCTGGTCGGCCTGCGTGCGGCGCTGGCCGCGCGGTGGGACCCGTGGCTGACCCCGCAGGACCGCGCGAAGGGCTCCGACCTGCACGTGACCGTGCAGAACAAGGTCGAGCCCGACGTCGCGCGGGCGCTGCACGACGAGCTGCGTGCCGAGTTCGTGCCGTCGACGGCCACCGCGGTCGGCCTGGCGTGGTGGCGCTATCTCGATGGGCCGTGGGAGCCGGTGGGGCGCCACGTGTTCGGCGCCGGCGAGGAGATCAGCGGTCCCAGAGCGGATGCGGGTCCCGCCCCGCGGACATCAGGAACCGGTCGCGCCAGGAGACGTCGTCGGGAACAGGGGTGAGCGGCGGCCCGAACAGCCCGACCGCACGCCAGTGCTCGGCCCGCGGCTCGGTCAGCTCCCACATCTTGCGGGAGAACGCCTCGGTGAGCGGGCAGACCGATCCGATGAACACTGCCACCTCGTGCGCCGTGACCGCCCGCACGACGGCCTGGCGCAGCAGGTAGTCACTCGTCGGGACGTCGCCGTACGGCGCGTGCACGACGGCGTCGGGGTCGCTGATCTTGCACGCGGCAGCCGTCGACGCCTCGGCGAGCCGGGTGAGGACGGCGTCGCGCTCGGCGTCGCCCGGTGCGATCTCCAGCGGGTCGACGGTGCCCGCCTCGCCACCCGCGAGCAGGTCGGGCACGCACGCGTCGTCGCGGGCGTGCTCGCGCAGCACCGTGGCGATCGGGACCGGCGCGTCGGCGGGCAGCCCGAAGGGCGGCGGAACGGTGATCATCCGATGTTCGCGGCCGACGCGGACGAGCGTCCGCACGGCCACCTCCTCGGCCGTCACGAACAGCTCGGCCTCGCGGATCATGCGGCCTCCTCGTCGACAC
Organism: Pseudonocardia benzenivorans CB1190; assembly: GCF_000196675.2. GTDB lineage: Bacteria > Actinomycetota > Actinomycetes > Mycobacteriales > Pseudonocardiaceae > Pseudonocardia > Pseudonocardia benzenivorans. The sequence goes on from NC_015312.1 coordinate 245,009, forward strand.
CGGTGATCGGCGATCATGACGCCGATCACACGTCACCATGCACGACGAGGTGTCCGTGTGGTGTCTCAAATTGGTCCGTCCGGTGTCGCGGGCGCCTACTTCCGGCCCTCGCGCAGCATGTCGACGGCCTTGGCGATGCGCCGGGCCCGTGTCTCGGGGGTCTTGGCGTCGTCGATCGCCAGGACGTGGCGACGCTGGTGGCTGTAGGCCAGCGCCTCGAACGCGGCCTTCGCGGCGGCGTCGCCGTCGAGGGCGGCGGCGAGGTCCTGGGGGACGGTGACCTCGCGCGGCGCGGTGTCCAGCTCGACCTCGACGTCCACGTCGTCGCCTCCGGCGAGGCCGGTGATGCGCCGGACCTCCGCGCTGACGCCGATCAGGAACCGCCCGCCCATCGACGCGATGCTGGTGCGCCACGTGTGGCCCGCGGCGGTCACCGACACGGCCGGCCTGCGACCCCCGCCGAGCTCCTCGACGACCCGCTCGGGGACGACGATTCCCGTCGTGTTCTTCCCGGTCGCCTCGATCGTCGTCCGGAACTGCACGGCCCCTCCGATCATCCGCCGGAGGCGATCATGCCGGGCCGTTGCGCCACCGGACAATGCCGGACGCGAGGTTTGGGGGCGGCAGCGAGGGGCTCCCCTCCGGTCTCGCCACCACCACTTCGATCAACGACATCCGTGAGAGCGGGGAACGGTCCATTCGCTCGAATGAGTGCATTCGCCCTGACGGTCGTGAGTGGCCCTACCGACCATGGCCGGTAATGCCACTCACGAGCGTTCATCTGCGAGGAATTCGGTTGCCGTCGCAATGAGATGTGCGGGGTCCTCGACGCCGCACAGTTCGCGCGCGGAGTGCATCGACAGCACCGGGATGCCGACGTCGACGGTCCGGATGCCGAGCCGGGTGGCGATGATCGGCCCGACCGTCGAGCCGCACGGCACCGTGTTCCTGCCGACGAAGAACTGCGAGCCGACACCCGCGGCGCGGCACGCCCGCTGCCACGCCGCGGCCCCGGGGGCGTCGGTGGCGTAGCGCTGGTTGGCGTTGACCTTGAGCGACGGACCCTGGTTGGGCAGCGCGCGGTGCCCGGGGTCGTGCAGGTGCAGGTAGTTGGGGTGCGCGGCGTGGGTGACGTCGACCGACAGCGCCCGCGACGCCGCGAAGGTCCGCGACCGGGCGTCGAAGCCGCCGGCGAGGTGCGTCAGGAGGGTCTCGAGCAGCGGGCCGGCGGCGCCGGTCGCGCTGGCGCTGCCGATCTCCTCGTGGTCGAAGCCGACGAACACCGGTGTCGTCGACGGGTCGCGCTCGGCCGCGGCCGTCAGGGCGGTGATGCCCGCGTGCACCGACGACAGGTTGTCCAGCCGTGGCGCGGCCAGCAGTTCGCCGTGCTTGCCGAGCCGGGCGGGCGGCGTCAGATCGTGGACGACGAGATCGTGCGCGGCGACGTCGGCCGCGTCGACGCCCGCCTCCCCGGCGAGGAAGGCGATCAGGTCCCCCGGGGACGGGTCGCCGAGCCCCCAGACCGGCAGCAGGTGCTGCTGGGCGTCGAGCGTCAGGCCCTGGTTGACCGACCGGTCGAGGTGGATCGCCAGCTGCGGGACCCGCAGCAGCGGGCGGGCGACGTTCACCAGCACCGACGAGCCGTCGTAGAGCGCGAGCCTGCCCGCGAGCCCGAGGTCGCGGTCGAGCCAGGAGTTCCACAGCGCACCGCCGTAGACCTCGACGGCGACCTGGCGCCAGCCGCCGGCCCCGGTGTCGGGCAACGGCTTGACCTTCAGCGTGGGTGAGTCGGTGTGCGCGGCGAAGATTCGCAGCGGCGCGCCGCCGCCGCGCTGCCACCACGCCAGCACGGTCCCGTCCCGCACGAGGTACCGGCCGCCGGGTGTGGTGTCCCAGTCGGCCGTCTCGGCCTGTTCGGTGAACCCGGCCGCGGTTAGCCGGGCCACGGCCTCGGCCACCGCGTGGTACGGGGTCGGGCTCGCGGAGATGAAGTCGGCGAGGTCCAGCGCGAGGTCGGCCACGTGATGCATCCTGCCCTCGTGGCCGGTGAACGGTTCGACGTGGTCGTCGTCGGGGGTGGCAGCGCGGGCTGCGTGCTGGCCGCCCGGCTGGCGGAGAAGCCGGGCCGCCGGGTGCTGCTGCTCGAGGCCGGCCCCGTCACGGGGACCGACGACACGCGCGACGTCACCTCGTTGGCCGCCACCGTGCCCGGGCATCCGCTGAACTGGGGGTACACCACCGAGCTCGTCTCGGGGATCGACGCGGTGCTGCCCCGGGGACGGCTGCTCGGCGGGTCGAGCGCGATCAACGGCGGCTACTTCGTCCGTGCCACCCGCGACGACCTCGACGGCTGGGGTGTACCCGGCTTCGGCTACGACGAGGTCCTGCCGTTCTACGTGCGCAGCGAGCGCGACCTCGACCTCGGCGACGCGCCCGGTCACGGCGACGCCGGGCCGATCCCGGTGCGCCGGCCCGCGGGCTCGCTGCTCGCGCCGACGACCGGACCGTTCCTGGCCGCCGCGGCCGCGCTCGGCTTCCCCGAGGAGCCCGACAAGAACGCCGGGGGCCCGCCCGGGGCGGGACCGGTCCCGTCGAACGCCGTCGACGGTGTCCGGGTGAGCGCCGCCGACGCGTACCTGGGGGAGCGGCCGTCGAACCTGGTCGTGCGGGGCGACACGCCGGTGCTCGGCATCGAGCTCGACCGGCTGCGCGCCGTCGGCGTCCGGACCGGGCAGGGGCTGATCGAGGCGGGGGAGGTCGTCCTCGCGGCGGGGGCGCTCGCGACGCCGGTCCTGCTCGCGCGTGCCGGCATCGGGCCCGGCGACGACCTGCGCGCGGCCGGCATCCGGGTCCGGCACGACCTCCCTGTCGGCCGCGGGTTCTCCGACCACCCCGCGGTCTTCCTGCCGTTCCGTCCGCACGACGACACGCCGCCGCACCCGCACGCCGTCACCGCGCAGGTCGCGCTGCACGTCGACTCCGGCGCCGATCCCGCGGGCGACCTGGAGCTGCTGCTGTTCTCGCGGCCGTTCACGCCGGGCGGCCCGCTGCACGTGATGTGCGCGCTGCAGCGCCCGGACCGCAGCGGGGTGCTGTCGGTCGACGGCTCGGCGCCAGCGGTCCGGCACCGGTACCTGCGCACCGAGGCCGATCGCCGACGGCTGCGGCACGCCGTCCGGATCGCCGCGGACCTGCTGCGCGCGGGTCTGGGCACCCGCCTCGAGCCCGAGGGGTTCGTCCTGGGCAACGACGCCCGCGTCGACGGCTGGATCCGCGACCACCTGACGACGTCGTCGCACCTGTGCGGCACGGCGGCGATCGGCCCGGTGTGCGATCCGCAGCTGCGGGTGCGCGGCACGCAGGGCCTGCGCGTCGTCGACACGTCGGTGTTCCCGGCCGTCCCCCGGAGGGGGCCCGCGGCCAGCGCGATCATGCTGGGGGAGCGGGCCGCGGCACTACCGTGGGACTCATGAGCGAGTCCGACAACCCGTTCCTGCACGCGAGCGACCTGCCCTACGAGTTGCCGGACTTCCGCCGGATCGCCGACGAGCACTTCGGCCCGGCCTTCGAGGTCGGCATGGCCGAGCACCGCGCCGAGGTCGAGGCGATCCTGTCGAACCCCGAGCCTCCGACGTTCGAGAACACCGTCGTCGCGCTCGAACGGTCCGGCCGCGTCCTCGACCGTGTCTCGACGGTGTTCTTCAGCCGGGTCAGCGCCCACACCAACCCGGCGATCGAGGAGCTGCAGGCCCGGATCGCGCCGCAGCTCGCCGCGCACCGCGACGCCGTCGCACTGGACCCGCGGCTCTACGCCCGGCTGCGCGACCTGCACGGACGCCGCCACGATCTCGGGCTCGACCCGGAGTCGCTGCGGCTGCTGGAGCGGATGACCGACGACGCCGTCCGCAACGGCGCGGAGCTCGACGACGCGGGCAAGGCCCGGCTGCGCGAGCTGAACGCGGCACTCTCGTCGCTCTCGACGGCCTTCGGCCGCCACCTGCTCGCCGACGCCAACGCCTCGGCCGTCCACGTCGACGACCCGGCCCGGCTCGACGGCCTGTCCTCCGGCGCGATCTCCGCGGCGGCCGCGGCCGCCGCGGCCCGGGGCCTGTCCGGGCACCTGCTCACGCTGGTGCTGCCGACGGGGCAGCCCGCGCTCGCGTCGCTGACCGACCGGGCACTGCGCGAGGAGCTGTTCCGGGCCTCGGTCGAGCGCGGCGCCCGCGGCGGTGAGCACGACACCCGTGCTCTCGTCTCCGAGCTCGCGAGGCTGCGCGCCGAGCGGGCGCGGCTCCTCGGGTTCCGGGACCACGCGTCCTACGTCGCGGCCGACAGCACGGCCGGCTCGGTCGAGGCCGTCGCGGGGCTGCTGGCCGACCTCGTGCCACCCGCGGTCGCCAACGCGAAGGCCGAGGCCGTGGAGCTGCAGGCCGTCGCGGGGGAGGAGACGCTCGAGCCGTGGGACTGGGCGTTCCACGGCGAACGGGTGCGCAGGCAGCGCTTCTCCGTCGACACCGCGACCCTGCGGCCGTACCTGGAGCTCGACCGGGTGCTGCACGACGGCGTCTTCTTCGCGGCCGGGCAGCTCTACGGGTTGCGGTTCGTCGAGCGCGACGACCTCGTCATGTACCACGAGGACGTCCGCGTCTGGGAGGTCTTCGACGACGCCGGACCGGTCGGCCTCTACGGTGCCGACTTCTACGCGCGCGACTCCAAGCGCGGCGGGGCGTGGATGAACTCGCTGGTGACGCAGTCGCGGCTGCTGGGGCAGCGACCCGTCGTGATGAACACGCTCAACATCCCGAAACCCGCCGGCGACGAGCCGACGCTGCTCACGTTCTCCGAGGTCACGACGCTGTTCCACGAGTTCGGGCACGCGCTGCACGGGCTCCTGTCCGACGTGACGTACCCGCGGTTCTCCGGGACCAGCGTTCCGCGCGACTTCGTCGAGTTCCCGTCGCAGGTCAACGAGATGTGGTCGCTGTGGCCGGAGGTGCTCACCCGGTACGCGCGCCATCACGAGACGGGCGAGCCGCTGCCGGCCGACCTGGTCGAGAAGCTGCGTGCGGGCCGGGCGTACGGCGAGGGCTTCGCGACGACCGAGTACCTCGCCGCGGCCGTGCTCGACCAGGCGTGGCACACCCTCACCGACGAGGTCCCCGACGCCGAGCACGTGCAGGAGTTCGAGGCCCGGGCGCTGGCCGACGCGGGGATCGCGCTGCCCGCCGTGCCGCCGCGCTATCGCAGCACCTACTTCAACCACGTCTTCGCCGGCGGGTACAGCGCCGGGTACTACTCCTACATCTGGTCGGAGGTCCTCGACGCCGACACCGTCGAGTGGTTCACCGAGAACGGCGGCCTGCGCCGGGAGAACGGCGACGCGTTCCGCGCCGCGGTGCTGTCGAGGGGCGGGGCCGTCGAGCCGATGGCGGCCTACCGCGCCTTCCGCGGCCGGGACCCGGAGATCGCGCCGCTGCTCGAGCGCCGGGGGCTCAACCGCTGAAACGGGCCGACCCCGGCCACCGCCCTGATCACGCCGGACGAGACGGGGCGCCGGGCGGGGACGAGGTCGTTTCCGCCCGTCCCCGCCCGTGGTGACCGCCTCGGTGACGACCGTCCGATGGGGAGCTTCGGAGGGGCGTCGCCCTGGCGGTGGGCGCCCGGTGGGACGAGCCCCCGGGCCCGGTTTGGGGCACCGGGGCCGGGGACGTCCGTCCGGTCGGACCGGTCACGGCCGGGGATGGGAGCCGCAGGCCGTGGTCGGTCCTCGCGGCCGGCGGTGAGGGGAGCGTGCCGGCCGCCTGCGCGGTGGGTCCGTCGCATGACGGGAGAACTTAGGAACCCCTGCCCTGCAAGGGTGCGATCCTGAGAGTCGAGGTTGCGCGTACGCGCCGACAGGTCCGTGAGACGCGCCGGGGAGCGCTCGACGTCGCATGTCCGCGCAGTGCCTTGCTCCGATCGGAGCAGAGGTCGTCTCAGGGGTGACCGTTTGACAGCTCGAGGCGACCGCTCGCCCCGTTAGCCGATCGTGACCTGCCGTTGGCGGGAGAGGCTTCTTCCGATGCTCCCTGTTGCTCCCCCGGAGGGCGCGTCGGCGTTCGTCCCGGCACAACGGTCGCACGGTCAGTGGCCCGCGTCGTCGGATCAGGTCCTGCTGGCGCTGCCGGCCACCGCGGCCACGGCCTCGGTGGTCCGCAGCCTGCGGGCCGACGGCCTCGACGTCGCGTCCGTCCACGATGGCATCGGCGTGCTCGACGCAGCGCGCGCCCGTGTCCCCGCCCTCGTCGTCGTCGACGTCGAGCTACCGGGCCCTGACGTCGTCACCGTCGTGGGCGCGCTGCAGGCCGAGGTGCCGTCGGCGCCCCTCGTCGCGGTGACGCCGCGTGAGCGGCGTGCGGCGCTGCTCGGGCTGCTGCGTGCCGATCGCGACGACTACGTCCTGCGCCCCTTCCCCGTCGACGAACTGTCCGCGCGGATCCGGCTGCGACTGCGGCAGGGGGGGCTGGTGGAGGAGAAGGTCGTCCGGATCGGCGACCTGGCCGTCGACCCCGACCTCGGCGAGGTGCAGGTCGACGGCAGGCCGGTGGCGTTGTCGCCGACGGAGTTCGCGCTGCTGATGGCGTTGCTCACCGACGCCGGGCAGACCGTCTCGCACGACGAGATCGCGCGCCGGGTCTGGGCCGAGCCGGCGTCCGCGAACCTCGTGCAGGTCTACATCTCCTACGTCCGTCGCAAGATCGGGGCCGAACGAATTCGCACGGTACGCGGGGCGGGCTACGTACTCGAGGGCTGACCACCCGTTCGAGTCGGTTCGGCGGCGCGAATTCGGCACAGCGTCACGGCTGCGTCGCCGAGCCGCTGCGCGCGCCCGGCCGGGCAGTGGACATCCGTCCGGCGGCTGCCGGATCAGGGCGAGCGGGTGCGCCCGCGACGCCGATCGGCCCGAACCGGACGTCCGGGATGTCGGCAGCCGCACAGGGAGATAACGCTTCGGTATTGTTCGGCCGCCCCGGCGGGCAGGAATTGCCGATCGATGTCAGTCTCGCCACACGGGAATTGCGCGGCCGTGGTGGCGGCGCCTCGACGACGGATCGGGGGAACACATGCTCGGCAGCATCATCGGCGCGATCATCATCGGTTTGGTGCTCGGCGTGCTCGCTCGGATCATTCTTCCGGGCGACCAGAAGATTCCGCTGTGGCTGACGATCATCGTCGGGATCGTGGCGGCCTACATCGGCACGTGGATCGCGCGCGCCTTCGGCGTGGCCGACACGAACGGGATCGACTGGATCGAGCACATCGTGCAGCTGATCGTCGCGATCATCGGTATCGGCCTCGTCGCGGGCCTGTGGGCCAAGCGGGGCGTGCGCAGCTGAGCCATCGAACACGTCGCTGAACAGAACGGCCCGGGGCCTGCTCCCCGGGCCGTTCGCCTGTCCGGGCCTTCGCCAAGGAGGCGTCTAGCGCGGGAACGACGCCGCGGCCGCCAGCAGCAGGTCGTTCTCCTCGGGGGTGCTGACGGTGACGCGCACCCCGTCGCCCTGGAACGGCCGCACGACCACCTTGTGCTCCAGGCAGTGCGTCGCGAACTCCGCCGAGCGGTCGGCCAGCGGAAGCCACACGAAGTTCGCCTGCGTCGGCGGGACGGTGTGCCCCATGGCGACGAGCGCGTCGCGCACCCGCACCCGTTCGCGCCGGACGTCGGCACAGGAGGCCAGCAGCTCGTCACGGACGTCGAGCGCGGCCATCGCCCCGGCCTGGGCGACGACGCTCACGCTGAACGGCGAACACACCTTGCGCAGGGCCGTCGCGACCTCGGGTGCGGCGAACGCGTAGCCGACGCGCAGCCCCGCCAGCCGGTACGCCTTCGAGAACGTCCGCAGCACGACGAGGTTGGGGTACGCGTCGACGAGGTCGCGCCCGTCGACGGCCTCGGGGTCGTCGACGTACTCGTAGTACGCCTCGTCGAGCGCGACGATCACGTCCGGCCCGACGGCGGCGAGGAAGCGCTCCAGCTCCGCCCGGGTCACGACGGTGCCCGTCGGGTTGTTGGGCGAGCAGACGAAGACGAGCTTGGTGGCCGGGGTGACCGCGGCGGCCATCGCGTCGAGGTCGTGGCGGAAGTCGTCGGTCAGCGGGATCATCCGCGCCCGCGCCCCACCGATCTGCGTGACGATCGGGTACGCCTCGAACGAGCGCCACGCGAAGACGACCTCGTCGTCGGGGACGAGGCAGGTGATGTTGACGAGCTGCTGGCACAGGCTCACCGAGCCGCAGCCGACGGCGATGCGCTCGCTGGGCAGCTCGAGCAGGCCGGCCAACCGGTCGGTCAACGCGACGACGGCCAGGTCCGGGTAGCGGTTGCCGCCGGCTGCGGCCTCGGCGACGGCCGCAAGGACCGAGGCGGGCGGGGGCAGGGGCACCTCGTTGCTGGCGAGCTTCACGGCCCCGGGGACGGCCCGGCCCGGCACGTAGGCCGGCAGGGCGTCGAGGTCCGCGCGGATCAACGTCATGGGGGTCACCGTAGTCCGGGCCCGTGACCCGTTCGCCGACGTGACAGGCTTGCGCCATGACCGAGATCCGGACGGAGACCGTCCCGCTCGTCGACGGCAGCCGACTGCGGCTCACCGTCGCCGAGCCCGACGGCTCGGTGCGCGGGGGGATCGTCGTGCTCCAGGAGGCGCGCGGCGTCACCGAGAGCGTCCGCAACATCGTCTCCGGCATGGCCGGCGACGGGTGGCTGGCCGTCGCACCGCACCTCTACCACCGCGACGGGGCCGACGAGCTCGACGCCGACTCACCGGACGAACACGTCCAGGAGCAGCTCGACAAACTCGACCGCGAAGAGATCATGGCCGACACCGACACGGCGTTCGGCTGGCTCGCCGAGCACGACGTGCCCCCCGACCGGATGGGCGTCGTCGGGTTCGACATCGGGGGCTCGGTGGCGCTGCTCGTCGCGGCCAAACGCGCCTTCGGTGCGGCGGTCACCGTCGGCGGCGGCGGGGTCACGACGACGACCTCCGAGGGCCTGGACGAGCTGCTCGACGCCGCGTCCGCGCTGACCTGTCCCTGGCTGGGGATCTACGGCAGCCCGGCCGACGGCGGCAGCCACGACGACGTCGACGCGTTGCGCGAGGCGGCCGACCGTGCCCGCGTCGCCACCGACCTCGTGACCTACCCGCTCTCGGGGCACCGCTTCGACGCCGATCCCGACGCCGCGGCCGAGGCGTGGCAGCGGATGCTCAATTGGTTCGGGTCACACCTGCGCTAGGTCACTGGCATCCGGGCGCGGCGCCGGGAAAACTCCGCGGAATGGAATCCGGAACACCCGAGGTCGTGTGGTCCCCGTCGCCTGCAGCGGCGGCGTCGAGCGAGATCGCGCGGTTCGCGCGGCACCTGCGGGAGAACCGCGGCGTGGACCTGCCCGACGACACCGACTACGCGGCGCTGCACGCCTGGTCCGTGGCCGACGTCGGTGCGTTCTGGGACGCCGCGGCCGAGTTCTTCGGGGTCCGGTTCCACGACGCGCCCACTGCGCCGCTCGGCTCCGACGCCATGCCCGGTGCCGAGTGGTTCCCGGGCGCCACGCTCAACTACGCCGAGCACGCGCTCAGCGACGGCCCCGGACGCGCGCCGGAGGACACGGCGATCGTCTTCGTCCGCGAGGACGGCCTGGAGCGCACCGTCACCCACGCCGAGCTGCGCGACGCCGTGGGCCGCGCGCGGGCCGGGCTCGTCCGTGCCGGCGTCGGCCGCGGCGACCGGGTGGTCGCGCTCGCGCCCAACTCCGTCGAGACGCTCGTCGCCTTCCTGGCGACGGCGAGCCTCGGCGCGATCTGGTCGTCGTGCTCCCCGGACTTCGGCGCCCGCGCCGTGCACGACCGCTTCGCCCAGATCGAGCCCACGGTGCTCTTCGCCGTCGACGGCTACGTCTACGGCGGCAAGCGGTTCGACATCCGCGAGAACGTCGCGGCGCTGCGCGGCCAGCTCCCGACGGTGACCACCACCGTGCTCGTCGGCTACCTCGACGAGGAGGCCACCCTCGACGGCACGACGACCTGGGCCGAGTTCACCGCCGAGCCCGGCCCGCTCGAGTACGAGTCGGTCCCGTTCGGGCACCCCCTGTGGGTCCTCTACTCGTCGGGGACGACGGGCCTGCCCAAGGGCATCGTCCACGGCCACGGCGGCATCCTTCTCGAACACATGAAGGCCCTGCAGCTGCAGGGCGACCTGCGCCCGGGCGACCGCTTCTTCTGGTTCACCACGACCGGCTGGATGATGTGGAACTACCTGATCGCCGGGCTTCTCGTCGGTGTGACGGTGATCCTCTACGACGGCAACCCCGGTCACCCGGACCTCGGCGCGCTCTGGCGGTTGGCCGAGAAGCACCGCGTCAAGTACTTCGGGACGTCCGCGCCGTTCATCCAGGCGTGCCTCAAGGCCGGCCTGCGGCCGCGCGACGAGGTCGACCTGTCGGCGCTGCGCACCGTCGGGTCCACCGGGGCGCCGCTGTCGCCGGAGGGATTCGCCTGGGTCGCCGACGCCGTGGGCGACGACCTGCAGATCGCCTCCGTGTCCGGCGGGACCGACCTCTGCGCCGCGTTCGTCGGCGCGGCCCCGACCGTCCCGGTGTGGCTGGGCGAGATCTCCTGTGCGGCGCTCGGGGCGGCCGTCGTCGCCTACGACGAGAAGGGCCAGGAGATCGAGGACGAGGTGGGGGAGCTCGTCGTCACGCGGCCGATGCCGTCGATGCCCGTGATGTTCTGGAACGACCCCGACGGGGCCAAGCTGCGGGCCGCCTACTTCGAGGACTACCCCGGCGTCTGGCGGCACGGCGACTGGGTGCGCCGTACCCCGCGTGGCTCCTACGTCATCTACGGCCGCTCGGACTCGACGCTCAACCGGGGCGGCGTCCGCATGGGCACGGCGGACTTCTACGCCGTCGTGGAGGGTTTCGACGGCGTCGCCGACTCGCTGGTGATCGACACCACAGAGCTGGGGGCGCGCGACGAGGGTGCCCTGCTGTGCTTCCTGGTGCTGACCGACGGGACCACGCTCGACGATGTCGAGGGCGACCTCCGCAAGGCACTGCGCTCGGAGCTCTCGCCCCGGCACGTGCCCGACCGGTTCATCGTCGTCGACGCGGTGCCGCGCACGCTGAACGGCAAGAAGTGCGAGGTCCCGGTGAAGAAGATCCTGGCGGGCGTGGCCGCCGACAAGGCCGTCAGCCGGGGGGCCCTGCAGAACCCCGACGCCCTCGCGCCGTTCCTGGAGATGGCCGCGTCCGGGTGATCGACGGGTGATCGTCACGGCGCCCCTCGGGGGGTGGGGGGTGTGCGAGGGGCGCCGGGGGGTTGTGTAAGGTTGTCCGTGCTGAGGCCGAGAGGCCCCGGGAGGCTTCGCCTAGTCTGGTCTATGGCGCCGCACTGCTAATGCGGTTTGGGGTCACCCCCCATCCCGGGTTCAAATCCCGGAGCCTCCGCGCAGGCGTGGCCGACTCCCGGGTCGGTCGCGGCGACAACTGAAGAGCACGCGCCCGTAGCTCAACGGATAGAGCATCTGACTACGGATCAGAAGGTTAGGGGTTCGAATCCCTTCGGGCGCACCAGGAACATCGCCCCGGTCGGCAGGAACGGCCGGGGCGATGTCGTTTCGATTGCGCTGTCGACTGCGCTTCGGGTGTGCTGGTCCGGAGCGTGGCGATCGGACGTGGCTCGTCGCCGTGGTCGACATGTCAGATCGGCTCCGCCTCGGACAGGTAGGTCGTGAAGGCCTCGGTCACGCCCGGCGTGTCGAGCCAGGCCCTGAAGCCGGTGAGGTCGGGGATCGTGGCACGGCAGGTCTGCAGCTCGGCCGCCGGACGGTCGGGGTCCCACATGCGGGCGATCGCGGCGGCACGTCGCGGATCTTGTGTGCGGACCTCGTCCAGCGGGATGCGCTCGTAGCGCACTGCCCGGCCGGTCGCTGCCGCGATGGCGGACGCGATCTCGGGTGCCGTCAGTTCGTCCGCGGCGATGTCCATGGCGCGACCGATCCAGTCGTCCGGCGCGGTGAGGGCGCGCGTCGCGATCGAGCCGATGTCGGGGACGCTGATGAGCTGTTCGACGACGTCCGGCGGGGCGGTGGAGGCGAGCCGGCCATCGGGGCGCAAGCCCCGGAACGGCCCGAGGTGGTTCTCCATGAATCCGACCGGCCGCAGGATGGTGGCCGGAACCTGCGTGGAGCGCAGGTAGTCCTCGAGCTCGGTCTTGGGGCGTGACAACGGGCTGAAGTCGGGCCGGTCCGCGCCCAGTCCGGAGGAGTAGACGATGTGCCCGACTCCGGCCCGCACGGCGGCGTCGATGATCGCCCGCCCGCGACGCAGTTCGTCGTCCGGACCGATGCCCGGCGTCACCTGCGGCGAGACGAAGCCGGGCTGATAGAGGAACAGGCCGGCGGCGCCCTGCAACGCCCGGGCGATGGCGTCGGCGTCGTCGAGCGATCCGGGGACGACCTCGGCTCCGGCGTCGGCGAGGCGGCGCGCGTCGTCCCGGCTCGGGTCGCGCACCACCGCGCGGACCGGGCTCCCGGCCGCGAGCGAGGCGCGTACCACCGCACTGCCCTGGCGCCCTGTAGCGGCGAGGACGGTGATCAGTTCGGACATGTCAGCTCCCCCGAGCGTCATCACGATAGGATCCGGGTTACGGAACCCGTTTCGAACGATACGGAATCTGAAACCCGCTTAGCAAGGGGGAATGAAATGTCCTCGGCCCGGGCGCCACGTGCCGACGCCGCGCGCAACCGCCAGCGCGTGCTCGACACGGCGAAGGAGGTCTTCGCCACGGAGGGCAGGAGCGCCGGCCTGCTGGACATCGCAGCCCGGGCCGGCGTCGGCGCGGGCACGGTCTATCGGCACTTCCCGACGAAGGAGGCTCTTTATGCAGCCGTCGTGTCCGCTCGCCTGACCGAGCTCCTCGACCGCGTGCCGAGCCTCCCCGACGACCCGCCGGGTCAGCGGTGTGTCGAGTTCTGGCGGCTGGCGGTCAGGCACGCCTGCGAGAACGCGGCGCTGTGCGACCTCATCACAGCGGGTGATCAGAAGCTGAACATCGATCCGGACGTGCGGCAGCGCTATGAGTCCGTGCTGGACGAGCTCGTCGGTCGGGCGCGCGACGTGGGCCGCCTCCGCGACAACCTGACGACGGCGGACGTCACCTCGCTGCTGGCTGCCGCCGTCACCGCTGAATCACGTCACCACGACGCGCCGCCGGGTCACCTGGCCGGTCTGATTTCGGCATCCGTCTTCACCTAGCCGTGCGGTCGTCGGTCCTCTCACGCGGGTTCCCGGTCCGGCCGGTCCTCCGGGTGGTGGCGACCGCCGAGGTCTCGCAGCCGGATCCGCGGCCGGCTCGAAGGGGCCTGCTCGGGGGCATTCGCCAACGTCGCGGCGTATGCCCCGTACCGGGTGGCGAACGGCGAGGCCGACAGGCCGTGCAGCAGAACGGAGAGCAGGATCGTCCAGGCGGCGGTCTGCAGGAGCAGCCCCCCACCGGCCGCGTGCTCGAGCTCCTGCCACGCGAGGAGCGTGAAGACGACCGACGCGAGTCCTCGCGGACCGAACCAGCCCATGAATCCCACGGTGACCGGTCTGAGCCGGGTCCCGATCAGGGAGAGCGCGACCGGCACCATCCTGATGACGGTGACGCTCAGGATCGCGTACACGACGGGGCGTGCCGAGAGCCCGTGGGTGAACAACTCGCCGAGGAAGAGCGCACCGAACACCGCCCACACGAGGAACGTGGCCGCCAGCCCGAGTGTCTCGGTGAAGCGGCCGGGCTCGGCGAAGCCGCGTTTCGTCACCGCGCCGAACAGCATCCCGCCGGCGAACGCCGCGACGAACCCGTTCCCGCCGATCGCGACGGAGCCCTCGTAGGCGAGCAGCGCCAGCGCGAGGATGGCGATCTGCTCCGACACGGGCGAGGTCCAGGCGCGGTCCTTGGCGAATGCGAGCAGCTTCCCGCCGAGGTATCCGACGACCAACGCCGCGACGAGCGCCAGGCCGATCTCCTTGAGGGCCTCGAGCCCCCACGCGCGGTCGCCGGCCCCTTCCTCCGCGGCGAGGACCGCGATGAACAGCGTGACGAAGGGAGTGGCGATCCCGTCGTTGAGGCCGCTCTCGACGTTGAGCGCCCGCCGGATCCGGGTCGGAACCAGCCTGTTGGTGACGACCGCCAGGCCGAGCGCGGTGTCGGTGGGCGCCAGGATGGTCGCGATCAACGCTGCCGCCGCCCAGGGGATCTCCGGGAACACGAGGTGAGCGACGAGTGCGCCCGCCACGATCGTCAGCGGCAGGCCGACGAACAGCAGTCGCGAGGGCAGGCCGGCATCGCCCTCGACCTCGCGCAGCCGCACCGTCGAGGCGTCGGAGAACAGCAGCAGGGCCAGCGTCAGCTCGGTGACGGTCAGAACCACCTCGTCGGTGACCGCCAGCGGGAGGACGTTCAGCACGGCGGGCCCGAGGATCGTGCCTGAGGCGACGAACACCATCGGGCCGGAGATCCACCAGCGATCCAGCTTCGACGACACGACGGTGTAGGCCACGACGACGACGGCGAGAGCGGTCAGGCCACCCATCGGCTCCCCCTTGCCGCGGCGTTCGACAGCACGACGACAGGCGGCGCGCCGCAGTACCCCCGGGCCGGCGGCTTCCGAGCGGGCACCGCGGCCATCATCCGGTGCGCACCCGCCCCGGCCGTCACGCGGAAAGTGTGAAGCCGACCCCCGTACGCCCTCGGCGCGTTGCCGCGGGCGGCGCTACGCGCGGGCCGCGTCCGGTTGGAGCGTCGCGTAGTGGGAGGTGATGCGGCGCACCGTCCGGCCGTCGTGCAGGAACAGCTGGGTGAGGGCGGGCGGGCAGTGCAGCGGCTGGTCGGAGGGGTTGTGCAGCCGCAGATCGACGACCGTGAGCCCGGCGCCCGCGGTGACGCCCAGTGGTTCGGCGCGGATGCCGTCGTCGAACTCCGAGGCGAGTGCCGCGGCGAAGCGCGCACGGTCGCGGCGGCGGACGCCGTCGAACAACTGGTACTCGACGTCGACGGCCAGGTGGTCGTTGAGCGCGCGGGTGTCGCCGGTGCGTTGGAACGCGGTCATCGCCGCGCCGAGCCCCTCGGCGTAGCGGCGGGCGCGGGCCCGGTCGGGGTGCGCCTGTGCGGCGGTGGCCAGCAGGGCGTCGGCGAGCCGGCGGTGGCCCGCGTGCAGGCGGCTGCGCACGGTGCCGACGGGCACCCCGCACGACGCCGTCGACCTCCGGCAGACGACCCTGCAGGACGACCGGGCCGGCGTCGAACCGGACCGTCCGCGCCGGCGGGGTCCCCGCCGCGCGGAGGCGTTCGAGCAGCCCCCACCGGTGCAGCCGGGCACCGCCCGGGACCTGCACCTGGTGCGTCGAGACCGTGTCGCTGGGGAACCGCGCGCGGTCCAGGGCGAGCACCGACAGCCCGCGGCGCGCCAGCAACAGTGCCGTCGAGGCACCGGCGACCCTGGTGCCGACCACGATGACATCCACCATGACGAGGAGATGCCGCGGGGCGCCGGAAAGTTCGCCGATGCCGACGGTTCACGCGGACGGATCAGTAGCTGAAGGTCGTGGCGCCCTCGTCACCGATCCACCGCCACATGGGCACGGTGCCGCCGACCTCGGCGCCGTCGATGAACCCGGTGCCGTCGAGGCCCTTGGCGTCGACGCAGATCGGGCACGCGAGGTAGGTCCCGCCCGCGGCGCGATAGCGCTTCATCAGCGTCTCCAGGGGAGGACAGCCGGTGCACGCCGTGCCGGTCGCCGTCCCGGGCACCACGAGGCGCACGGCCTCCTTGGTGAGGAACATGAGCGTGGGGCGGCCCTCCTCGGCCGCGCCGACCGCGACGAGGAACGCCACGGTGACCCGCTCGGGGTCCTCCAGGCCGGTGGTGAGGCTGATGACCGCCTTGCCCGTCATCGCGCACCCCCGTGCATCCAGCCGGAGCAGAGCAGGTCGACGGCGTCGAGCCGCCCGTCGCCGCTGACGAACAGGTGCTGCTCGACGAGCCGGGACGCACCGGTCGGGGTGGTCAGCCGCAGCCGCCACCGCAGGCAGGCCTTGCCGGCGATCGTGCTGATCGCGGCGTCGACCACCTCGAGCTCGTCGGGTTCGCCGAACCAGCCGCGGAACCGGTCGGTGGCCGCTTCGGGACCGGTGGTCTCGACGGGCCCCCGGGGCAGCAGCGCCCGGAACCGCACGGCGTCGGTGAAGCAGTCGTGGACAGCGGGAAAGTCCTGCGCGGCAACGGCTTCGACGAGCCGTCCCGCGGTGGTGAGTGGTGGGCCGAGGGTCTGCACGGGATCTCCTCCGATCGATGACGAGTGATGGAGGTAGCGTCGCCGGACCGGGGCGGGGTCGCCTCGGGTGTTCACCCGAAGTTTCGGCGCGCCGCCCTCAGCCCTGGACCGGGTCGCCGACGAGGCCGTGGCGCATCGCGAACATCGCCGCCGCACCCCGTGTCGAGACCCCGATCTTGGTGTAGACGTGCTCGACGTGGCTGCCGACGGTGCGGGGCGCGAGGCTCAGTTCGGCGGCGATGGCCCGGTTGGAGAGCCCGCGCGCCACGAGTCCCAGTACCTGCGCCTCGCGCGGGCTCAGGCCCGCGGGCAACGCGGGGCGCCGCCGGACGCGGTGGCCCGCGGCGGCCAGCACCGCGTTGACGGCCTCGCCGTCCAGACGTCCGGCGGCGGCATCGGCACGCAGCAGCGTCTGCGCCGCGGCCGGTTCGGCGGCCGGGCGGTGCGGCCTCGGCTCGACCGCCGTCCGGTAGCGGACGGCGGCGGCGAGGACCCGCGCGGTGATCGGCATGGCGTCGGCCCGCAGCCCCCGCGGGTAGCCCGAGCCGTCGAGCCGCTCGTGGTGCAGCGCGGCGAGCGTCCCCAGCTCCGCCAGCTGCGGTACCCGCGCCAGCGTCCGTTCGGTCAGGTAGGGGTGCATCCGGACGCGCTCCCACTCGCCCGCGCTCAGCGGCCCCGGCTTGTCCCACACCCCGCTCGACACCCCGTGCACCCCGAGGTCGTGCACCAGCGCTGCCCGCTCGACGAGCGTCACGTCGGCGTCGGGGAGACCCATCCTGCCGGCGGCGTCGGCCGCGAGTGCCGCGACGGCGGCGGAGTGGCCGAGGAAGCAGGGCGCCTTGAGGTCGGCGTAGTCGCCGAAGACGCGCAGGGCGTCGGTCAGCTCGTCCTCGGTCAGCGCGGGGGACTCGGCGGGCGACCCGTCGTCGAGGACGGACTGCCACGCCGACACCGCGTCGAGACCGTCGAACACCTCGTCGGCGTGCGCGCAGACGAGGTCGACGAGGTCGGGGTCGAACTCGGTGCCCCGGCGTGACCGCAGCATCGCGGTGGCGGCGCCGACGCCCCCGGCCCGGTGGTGCTGCTCGGTGTCGTCGGCGACGTGGACGACGCGGATCACCGGGTCGATCGCCGCGGCGCGCAGCCGTCCGGGCACACCGCGGCCGTCCCAGCGCTCGAAGGCCTGACCCAGGGCCCGCCCGATGTCGTCGGGCAGGCCGAGCCGCTCGGCGATGTCCGCCGTGGTCCGGCAGTGGGTGATCATCGAGCCCATCGCCTCGCCGACGCCGCCCGCGACGAGGAACCGCCCGATCGCCGTCAGCCGCCGCGCCGGCCCGGCGTCCCGTCCGACCTGCTCGACGAGGAAGCGCAGCATCGGCAGGCCCGCCTTGTCGACGGCGTAGCTCTCGGCGCGCAGCCGGCGGTCGTCGCCGAACCAGTGGGCCATCTCGTGCGAGTCGGCGACGCAGCCGACCCAGGCGAGCAGCGAGGTGTAGAAGACGGCGTCCTGCTGGGCGGCCGACAGAACGGCGAGGCGGGCCAGCCGCCGGGCGATGACGGTCTGGCGCAGGACGTGTTCCTCCGGCAGGCCGAGCCCGAGATCGGTCGCCAACGACAGCGCCGCCACGAGTTCGGCCTTGCGCACCCCCGACGGCAGGCCGCCCGTCGTCATGAGCGTCGAGCGTAGCGGCGGCGGCCGGGCGGCGGATCCACGAACACACGCGGGCCGTCGACGACGCTCGGGTGGGCTCCGGGCCGCCCGACGCGGCAGACTGCGGTGTGCCGACCGGCACGTGCACCCGCGCGGGCCGCTGGTCGACCGGATCGGAGGACGCCATGACGTTGCCGGCCGACGGCAGCCACCAGGCGACGGCGGGGGGCGGTGCGCCGCTGATGCCGGCCGCGTTCTTCGGCCACGGCAACCCGATGAACGCGCTGTCGGACAACAGGTACACCGCCGCGTGGCGCGCGTTCGGGAAGGCCGTGCCCCGCCCGCGTGCGATCCTCGTGGTCAGCGCGCACTGGTACATCAACGCCACCGCCGTCACCGCGATGCCGCGGCCCCGCACGATCCACGACTTCTACGGCTTCCCGCAGGAGCTGTTCGAGGTGGAGTACCCCGCTCCGGGGATGCCGGAGCTGGCCGCCGAGATCGCCGACGTCGTCGAACCCACCTGGGTCGGGGCCGACGTCGACAGCTGGGGCATCGACCACGGCACCTGGTCGGTGCTCGTGCACGCGTTCCCCGACGCGTCGATCCCCGTCGTGCAGCTGAGCATCAACGCCGACAAGCCGCTGGACCACCACCTCGAGCTGGGCGCGAAGCTCCACGCACTGCGCACCCGCGGGGTGCTGGTCGTGACCAGTGGGAACGTCGTCCACAACCTTCGCGGGATGGACTGGAAGCTCACCGACGAGGGCTTCGACTGGGCGCGCCGCTTCGACGAGGCGGCCAGGGAGCGCATGCTGGGTGACCCGACGCGCTTCGCCGCCCTCGACGCGCACGCCGACTACGGGCACGCCGTCCCCACCCCCGACCACTTCATCCCGGCGCTGTACCTCGCGGGCCTCGCCGATGCGGCCGGCGAGGCGAGCGACACCAGGGTGCTGGTCGACGGGTACGCCTACGGCTCGTTGTCGATGACCGCCTACACGTTGGGCCTGTCCTGCCCGGCGACGGCGTCGGTGGGCGGGTCTCCGCGGCCGCCCGACGACGTCCCGCCCGACGGCTCCAACATCTGAGCTCCGGGCGGCGCGTTCCGCGGGTCGCCCGCCGCGCGAGCGGGCACTCTCGGCGCGGCGGGCGGATCGTGCCTGGTCAGAACGCTCGTACCTCGCGCACGTCGAGGTCGCGGAAGACCGGGTCCCCGTCGCAGAGCGCGCGCAGCTGCTCGGCGATCCGGCTGGTCGCGGGGTGCTTCGAGTTGACGGCCGCCTGCTCGGCGTCCGGGAACCCGACCACCTGGACGAAACGCCTCGGGTCGGACCGGTCCGCCCCGACGATGCCCCAGACGGCCGTCCGGTCGGTGCCGATCGCCTCCAGCCACTCCTGCTCGATGTCGGCGATCTCGTCGATCCGGTCGGTGGTGAACTCGATGAGCTGTACGAACGCGCCCGGCTCCACGTCGATCGCGGCGGCCTCGGTCAGCGCGGTGCGCAGCCCCTGCCGCAGCTCGTCGTCGTCGACGTGTCCGTGCACGTCGACCGCGTGGGCGGCCGCCGCCCGCAGCACCTCGTCGGGCTCGCCGCTGATGGTCAGCGAGCAGTTCGACTCGCTGGGGATCGACCGGCAGTCGAGAGTCACCCTGGCCACGTTCCCACCTCCACACTCGGGCCGAACCCCGGCGCGAGGGCACCGGGACACCGACCCAAGCCCTCTCGTCCGGTCGTGTCGATAGGCGGATCCGGTCTCCCCGTACGGCGGAGGCACGGCGCACCCGTCGGGTGTCACACCCGGGCGCGCCGGTGCCCGTAGGTGAGCAGCCACATCAGGTAGGGGGCGCCGAGCGCCGCGGTGACGGTCCCGACGGGGAGCTCGGTCGGGAGCACCGTCCGGGCGACGACGTCGGAACCCAGCAGCAGGAGCGCACCGAACACCGCCGACGTCAGCAGCGGTGGCCGGGCGGACGCGACGAGCCGCATCGCCACCTGCGGGACGACGAGTGCGACGAAGTCGATCGGCCCGGCGCTCGCGGTGGCGACCGCCGCCGCCGTGACGGCGACGAGCAGCGCGAGCGTCCGCTGCCGGTCGACGCGCATCCCGAGGCCGCCCGCGGCGTCGTCGCCGAGCTGCATCGCGCCCAGCCCGAAGGAGAGCGCGAGCGCGACCGGGAGCAGGACCGCGACCGTGGCCGCCACGGGCCAGACCTGCGCCCAGTCCCGGCCGTTGAGGCTGCCCGTGAGCCAGATGGTCGCCTTCGACGCATCGTTGAGGTCGGCGATGACCAGCAACCACGAGGTGAGCGCCGCGGCGACGGCCCCGACACCGACGCCGACGAGGATCAGCCGGTTGCCCTCCACCCCCTTGCGCCAGGCGAGCGCATAGATCACGAGCGCGGTGAGCAGCCCGCCCACGAGTGCCGCGAACGGCAGGCTGCCCGTGCCCCAGAGCCAGGTCGCGAGCGGGAAGCTGCCGCCGAGCACGATGACGGCGACGGCGGTCGTCGAGGCGCCCGTCGTGATGCCGAGGATGTCGGGGCTCGCGAGCGCGTTGCGGGTGACGGTCTGCGTGATCGCCCCGGACAGCCCGAGCGCGGCGCCGACGAACACCGCGGTCAGCGAGCGCGGGAGGCGGAGGTCGAGTACGACGAACTGCTGGCCGGGGTCGCCGCCGCCGAGGAGCACGCGCAGCACGTCGAGGACCCCGATGCGGTACTCCCCGAGGCCGACGTTGACGGCCAGCATGAGCAGCGTCGCGGCCAGGCCCAGCAGGGTGACCAGCACGATCCGGGGCCGCCACACGCCGGAGAACCTGCGGTAGCGCACGGGGGTGCGGCCGGGGATCAGCACGTCGTCGGCCTCGAGCAGCTTCACAGCGACGCCAGCTTCCGACGGCGCACCAGCAGCACGAAGAACGGCGCGCCGACGACCGCGAGCACGATCCCGACCTGCAGCTCTCCCGGCCGGGCGACGAGGCGGCCGACGACGTCCGCGCCGAGGAGCAGCACGGCCCCCGCCAGCCCGGACGTCGGGACGAGCCAGCGGTGGTCGGGCCCGGTGAAGAACCGGCAGACGTGCGGCACGACGAGCCCGACGAACCCGATGGGCCCGCAGGCGGCCGTCGCGCCCCCGGCCAGCAGGGTGATCGCCACGAGGCCGATGACGCGGATCATCCCGACGTTGGCCCCGAGGCCGCGGGCGACGTCCTCGCCGAGGTTGAGCAGGTTGAGCCCGGGTGCGTTGGCCAGCGCCAGGACGACCCCGGCGACGAGGAACGGCGCGATCTGCACGACGATGTCCCCGCCGCGACCGGCGAGGGCCCCGACCGACCAGAACCGGAAGACGTCGAGCGTCTGGCGGTCGCCGAGCACCAGTGCGGTCGTCATGGCGCCCAGGAACGCGCTGACGGCCACGCCCGCGAGCGCCAGCGTCACCGGTGTCGGGCCGTCGGGGCTGAGGGTGCCGAGCATGAACACCAGCACGCTCGCGCCGAACGCGCCGACGAAGGCGAACCAGACGTAGCCGTAGAGGCTGGTGATCCCGAGTGCGTAGACGCTGACCACGACGAGCAGGGCCGCACCCGCACTGACGCCGAGCAGACCGGGGTCGGCGAGCGGGTTGCGGGTGTGTCCCTGCATGAGTGCGCCGCTGATGCCGAGCGCGACGCCCACGGCGATCCCGAGGATCGTCCGGGGCACCCGCAGCGACAGGACGATGAAGTCGAGGTCGCTGCCGGTGGGGTCGGTCAGTGCCGACCAGACGGCCGCTGGCGGCAGCGAGCGCGACCCGAGGAGGAGGCCGGCCGCCGCGACGACGACGAGCAGCGCGAGTAGTACGACGATGATGCCGATCCGGCGGGCACGGGTGCCGCGACCGCGTTCGACCGACGCGGTGGTGGTCTGGGCCACCGGGCCTCCGGGTGGTGTGGTGGGTGTCGGTGCGTCAGGGGTGCCCGGCGTGTCCGGGCGTGGCCGCCGCCGGGGGGACGTCCCGGCGGCGGCCGGTGCCGCACCCGCGCCGCGCGGGGCACGGGTAGATCAGGCGGGTAGATCAGGCATTGGACAGGTCCGCGACGGGCTTGCCGCCCACCGCGTTGGCGAGCTGCGGCACGACCTTGTCGATCGCGTACAGCAGCGCGCTCGGGCCGCTGTAGGACAGCGCACCGCCGAGCGGGGAGTCGAACGTCGTGTACAGCGTCCGGTCCTCCTGGACGACGTTGAGCCGGTCGAAGCCCGGCGAGCCCGCCATCTGTGCCTTCGTGGCGCCGGCGACGAACAGCACGTCGCGGTCGAGCAGGTTCAGGTTCTCCTGGCTGACGTCGCCCTTGGCGTCCTGTGCGGCGAAGCCGAGCGCGTCGAACAGCGCGCGCCGCGGGTCGCCCTTGGGGATGAGGTAGTGCCCGCCGTCCTCGGGGCCGTAGTCGACGACGAGCACCTTGCCGGCGAACCCGGGGTTGTCCGCCTTGGCCTTGTCGATCGCGCCCTTCACCTTGGTGACGAGGGCCTGCGCCTCCTGGTCCTTGCCGAGCACCTTGCCCGTGAGCAGCAGCTGGGCGTCCCAGGGCGTCTCCTCGTCGGGGAACTGGCTGGGCTGCAGGACGGTCGGCGCGATCTTGGAGAGCCGCTCGTACGTCGGCTGGTCGAGGGTCTCGTAGATCGCCAGGATGACGTCGGGCTGGGCGGCGGCGAGCGCCTCGTAGTCGATCTCGCCGTCCTTCATCTCGGTCACGCCCTTGCCGTCGGTCTCCTGCTCGACCCACGGCAGCTTGTTGTAGCTGTCGAACCAGCCGCGGGTGAGAACCGGCTGGACGCCCAGTGCGAGCACGAAGTCCTGGTCGTTGTAGCCGACCGTCGCGACCTTCGTCGGGTTCGCCGGCACGGTGACCGCCCCGTATTTCTGCTCGATCGTGACCGGTGCCGCCGCCGCGGTGCTCGGGGGCGGTGCATCGTCGCCTGCCGTCGATCCGCAGGCCGACAGACCGACCGTGAGCAGCAGTGCGGCGACCATTCCCAGGGACCGTGCACCGCTGCGGCGGACGCGGCCGCGGCGCACGTCAGAGGGAACCAGGAACCTCGGTCTCATAGCCTCTCCTTCGCAAAGTTAGCTGAGGCTAGCATTAGGAACTCGCCCGACAACACGATCGATCACGGCGTTCGGGGGCCCCTTCCGGCCGGGCATGTCCCCTCGCGGCCCGGGGACCTCGTGCAGGGCTTGGGAATCCGACGTGCTCTGTGTCACGCTTGCCCGGTTCACGGAGTCTCAGGTTAGGCTTACCTGAAATTCAGGAAGGTGGTCATGGCGCTCGTCATTTCCGGCGGCTCGATGCCGCCCGAGGTCACTCGACCGCACGCAGGGGGTTCGGAGCCCTTGGACCTCGTCGGGATCGGGTTCGGACCCTCGAACCTGGGGCTCGCGATCGCGATCGAGGAGCACGTCGCAGACGGTGGGCACCCCGTTCGTGCCGAGTTCGTGGAGGCCCAGGAACGCTTCGGCTGGCACACCGGGATGCTCCTGCCCGGGACGACGATGCAGATTTCCTTCCTCAAGGATCTGGCCACGCAGCGCAATGCGCGCAGCAGGTACAGCTTCGTGAACTACCTCTCCGAACGCGGTCGACTCACCGATTTCATCAATCTCCAGAACTTCTTCCCGACACGGGTGGAATTCCACGACTACCTGACCTGGGCCGCCGAGTCGGTGTCGGCGCGGGTGCGGTACGGGACGCGCGCGGTCGCCGTCCACGACGTCGACGGCGCGCTCGAGGTCGTCGCGGACGGCCCGGACGGCCGAATCTCCCTGCGCACGCGCAACGTCGTCCTCGCCGGGGGGCTCACGCCCCGCTTGCCCAGCGGGGTTCGGCCCAGCGCCCGGCAGTTCCACAACCACCGCCTGCTGGCCCGACTCGCGGAGCTGCCCGAGCCGACGCACCGGCGCTTCGTCGTGGTCGGATCCGGACAGAGCGCCGCGGAGGTCACCGAGCACCTCCTGGACCGCTTCGAGTCGGCCGAGGTGCACGGCGTGTTCAACCGGTACGGGTACAGCCCCGCCGACGACAGCCCCTTCGCGAACCGGGTCTTCGACCCCGCCGCCGTCGACGACTTCTACGTCGCCGAACCGGCCGTGCGCCGCCAGCTGCTCGAGTACCACCGCGGCACCAACTACTCCTGCGTCGACCTCGACCTCATCGAGAGCCTCTACCGCCGCGAGTACTCCGAGCGGGTCGGGGGGACGCGACGGCTGTTCCTGCGCGGCGCCAGTCGGATCCGCAGCGCGGTGGAGACCGCCGACGGCGTGCGGGTCCAGATCGAGCACAACCCGACGCGCACGGTCGACACGCTCGACTGCGACGCGGTCGTGTACGCCACCGGCTTCGACCCGATGCCGCTGCGCGACCTGCTGTCCGGGGTGTGCGACCCGCAGGCCCTCGCGGGCGAGCCCGCGGTGAGCCGGGACTACCGGCTGCTGACCCGGACGGAGCTGTCCGGGAACATCTACCTGCAGGGCGGCACCGAGCACACGCACGGGCTGTCGTCGTCGCTGCTGTCGAACATCGCCGTGCGGTCGGCCGAGATCCTCCAGTCGATCACGACGGCACTGGCGTCGACCGGGGACCGCGCGTAGATGCCCGAGATGACCGGTTCGCGAGTGCTCCTGACGGGGATCTCCCGCAACCGCCGTTGGCTGACCCTCGGGTCGGCGATGTACGGCGGGCACCAGATCTGCGAGGCGCTGGTCCCCGTCGTCATCGGTGTGATCATCGACCGGGCGGTCGCGACGGGTGACGTCGCGCAGCTGGTCGTCTGGGTGGCCGTGCTGGCGGTGCTGTTCCTCGTGCTGTCGCTGATGTGGCGGTTCGGCGCGCGGCTGCTCACCTACGCCGAGGCCGGCGAGGGCGCCAACCTGCGGATCGAGGTCGCCGGCACGATCCTGCGGCCCCGCGGCGTCCGCACCGACCTGCGGTCGGGCGAGCTGCTGACCATCTCCTCCAGCGACGCGGACAACGCCTCCTACTTCCTGGACTACATCCCGCGGATCGTCGCCTCGCTCACCGCCGTCACGGTCTGCGCCGTGACGCTGCTGCTCATCGACGTGCCGCTCGGTCTCGGCGTCGTGCTGGGCACACCGCTCGTGCTGGTGGTGCTGCAGCTGTCCGAGCCGCTGATCACCCGCCGCATCCAGCACCAGCAGGAGACGGCCGGCCGCGCCGCCGCGGTGGCGACCGACCTGGTCGCCGGGCTGCGGCCGTTGCGGGGCATCGGGGCGCACGAGCCGGCGAGCCGCCGCTACCGGGAGGTCAGCAGGCGGTCGCTGCGGGCGACGCTGCGCGCCGCGCGCACCCAGCGCGGCTTCGAGGGGATCTCGGCGACGCTGTCCAACCTGCTGGCTGCGGGCATCGCGATCGCGGCGGGCTGGCTGGCGCTCGACGGCGCGATCACCATCGGCCAGTTCGTCACCGTGATCGGGCTCGCGCAGTTCCTCGTCGAGCCGCTGGCCCAGCTCACCGTGGTGCCGAGCTGGATCGCCGAGGCGAGGGCGTCGGCCAACCGGGTCGCGATGGTGCTCTCGGCGCCCCCGCTCGTGCCCGACGACACCGCGGAGCTGCCCGCGCCGCCGCACGGCCTCGACGTCACCGGCCTGCACTACGGGAGCCTGCAGGGACTCGAGCTGTCGGTCGCCCCGGGTGAGCTCGTCGGGGTCGTCGCACCGCGGGCGGCCGACGCCGAGGCGCTGGTGACCGTGCTGGCCGGACAGCTCGCCCCGGAGGACTACCGCGGCACGGTCGCGGTCGCCGGGGTCGACGTCGCCGTCGCGGGGCACCGCGCGGCGCGGGCGGCGCTGCTCGTCGAGCCGCACACCACCGACGTCTTCACCGGCACGCTGCGCTCCAACATCGTCGTCGGGGACGACGAGGGCAGCCGGCCCGACGACCCGGACCTCCTCGACGCCGTGCTGCGCGCCTCGGCCGCCGACGACGTCGTCGAGGTCCACGCCGACGGGCTGGACACGCCCGTCTCCGAACGCGGCGCCAGCCTGTCGGGCGGCCAGCGGCAGCGGGTCGCGCTGGCCCGGGCGCTGCACACCCGGCCGCCGGTCCTGGTGCTGCACGACCCGACCACGGCGGTCGACCCCGTCACCGAACAGACGATCGCGCGGGGCCTGCGCGCGCTGCGCCACGGACCGGGCCGGGGCGGCACGACGCTGCTGGTGACCTCCAGCCCCATCCTGCTCGCGACCGTGGACCGGGTCGTGGTCGTCGACGACGGCGTCGTGCGCACCTCCGGGACCCACGACGAGCTGGTCGACCGCGACGACGACTACCGCAGGGCGGTGTT
This sequence comes from Pseudonocardia benzenivorans CB1190, assembly GCF_000196675.2. Lineage (GTDB taxonomy): Bacteria > Actinomycetota > Actinomycetes > Mycobacteriales > Pseudonocardiaceae > Pseudonocardia > Pseudonocardia benzenivorans. Next base: position 271,358 of record NC_015312.1, read on the forward strand.
GCGCTGATGACCGCCGTGACGGAGACCGTCGCCACCCCCGACCGGCGGACCCTGCTGCCGGTCGCCGGTGCCCGCGAGTCGTGGTCGTGGCTCGCGGGCGAGCTGCGCCACCACCGGGCGCTGGCCGCGCTCACGCTGTTCGTCGGGATCGTCGCCGCCGCGGCGGCCGTGCTGCCGTCCTACGTCTTCGCCGCGCTAGTCGACGGCGTGCGCGACCGGGGGCCGACGTCGACGATCGTGATGATCTCGGTCGTCCTCGTCGTCGCCGCCGTGGTCGGCGGCGTGCTCAGCGGCGTCGCGGCCTACCTGACCAGCAAGCTCGGCGAGTCGGTGCTGGCGACGATGCGCGAGCGCGTCGTCGCCAGGGCGCTGACGCTGCCCACGCCCGTGCTGGAGAAGGCCGGCAAGGGCGATCTGCTCTCCCGCATCGGCGACGACGTCAACACCATCGGCCGCGCGGTCACCGACGTCCTGCCGAAGGTCATCTCGTCGCTGCTGATCGCCGTGCTCGGGTTGGTGGCGATGGCCGGGCTGGACTGGCGGCTCGGCCTGGCCGGGCTCGTCGCGGTGCCGTTCTACCTGGTGGCGCTGCGCTGGTACCTGAGGCGGTCGGCGCCGCTGTACGCGCAGGAGCGCAAGGCCGTCGGTGCCCGGTCCCAGGCGCTGATGGAGAGCATGATCGGCGCCCGGACGGTGCACGCGTACCGGCTGGAGCGTCCGCACCTGGCCGAGATCGACGCCGCCGCGATCCGCGCGCGCGACCTGAGCATCGGGATCGTCACGCTGTTCACCCGCTTCGTCGGGCGCACCAACCGGGCCGAGTTCGTCGGCCTGTCGGTCGTGCTCGTCATCGGGTTCGTGCTGGTCCGGGCCGACGTCGCGACGGTCGGCGCCGCGACGGCCGCCGCCCTGCTGTTCCACCGGCTCTTCGATCCGGTGGGCACCGCGCTGCACAGCTTCGACGAGGTGCAGTCGGCCGGGGCCTGCCTCGCGCGCCTCGTGGGCGTCGTGCGGATCCCGGACGACACGCGCGCGGGCGCGCAGCCCGGCGGGACGCCCGCCGACGCGTCGCTCGAGCTGGTCGACATCGCCTTCGGCTACGAGCCCGGTGCCCCCGTCCTGCACGGTGTGACGCTGCGGATCGAGCCGGGGGAACGGCTGGCCCTCGTCGGGTCGACAGGCGCGGGCAAGACGACGCTCGCCGCGATCGCCGCCGGTCAGCTCGTGCCCGACCGGGGCGTCGTCCGGCTCGGCGGGATCGACCTGGCCGCGCTCACCCCGGAGCAGGTGCGCGCGCAGGTGGCGATCGTCAGCCAGGAGGTGCACGTGTTCGCGGGCCCGCTGGCCGACGACGTCCGGCTCGCCCGGCCGGACGCGACGGACGAGGAGGTGCGCGACGCGCTCGCCCGGGTCGGCGCGCTCGAGTGGGTCGACGCGCTGCCCGACGGGATCGCCACGGAGGTCGGGGAGGGCGGCCGCGAGCTGACCGCGGCACAGGCCCAGCAGCTGGCACTGGCCCGGCTCGTGATCTGCGACCCGCCGGTCGCGATCCTCGACGAGGCCACCGCCGAGGCGGGCAGCCTCGGCGCCCGCGGGCTCGAACAGGCCGCCGCGGCGGCGACCGCCGGCCGCACGACGATCGTCGTCGCGCACCGGCTCACGCAGGCCGCCACCGCCGATCGGATCGTCGTCATGGAGGACGGGCGGGTGGTGGAGAGCGGCACGCACTGCGACCTGCTCGCCCACGACGGCCGGTACGCGCAGCTGTGGACGGCGTGGCGGTCGCAGGCCGTCGACGTCGTCCCGGCCGCGCCCGGCACGGCCCACGTGCCCGACGCCTGACGCCGCGTCGCCACCGATCTCGTTCTGCCGCAACGAACCTCGATCGTCTGAGGTACCTGGGGAGAGTCATGTCCATCGAGTCCGCCGAACGTCTCCTGCCGCTCGCCGAGTGGAACGACCCCGAGCAGCCGGCGCACACCACGACGGTCGTGGAGCTCTTCGCCGGGGCGGCCGCCGCCCACCCCGGGGTCACCGCGCTCGTCGCCAGGGGACGGCGTCCGGTCCGGCTCACCTACGCCGAGCTGGCCCGGCACGTCCACCAGCTCGCACACCACCTGCTGGCCGGCGGCCTGACGGCCGAGCAGGTCGTCGCCGTGCACCTGCCGCGGTCACCGGAGATGGTGATCTCGGTGCTGGCGATCATGGCAGCGGGCGGGGCGTTCGTGCCGGTCGACCCCGAGTGGCCGGAGCAGCGTCGCCGTCAGGTGCTCGCGGACGCGGGCGCGGTCCACATGGTCACCACGGCCGACGACGGCGACCCCCTCGTCCCGGCGTCCGTCGTCGACCTCGGGGCCTGGCGCTACGCCGACCGGCAGGCGGACCGGCCGGACGTCCGGATCGAGCCCGAGCGGCTCGCCTACGTGATGTTCACGTCCGGCTCGACGGGCACGCCGAAGGGCGCGATGATCCGGCACGCGGCGATCGCGAACCGGTTGGAGTGGCAGGTCCACACGGTGCTGGGCTTCGGCCCCGGCGACGCGTCGCTGTTCAAGGCCCCGCTGTCGTTCGACATCTCCGTCAACGAGATCCTGCTGCCGCTCGTGTCGGGCGGGCACGTCGTCGTCGCCGACCCGGGCGGCGACCGCGACCCGCACCACCTGTTCGACCTGATCGCCACCGAGGGCGTCACGTTCGTCTACCTCGTCCCGTCGATGCTCGACGCGCTGCTGGAGATGGCCCGCGGCACGGCCGGGGGCGGCCTCGACGGGCTGCGGCACGTCTGGTGCGGAGGCGAGGCGCTGACGCCGGAGCTGTTCCGTCGCTTCCGCGCCCGGCTGACGACGACCATGTACCACGGGTACGGCCCGGCCGAGGCGACGATCGGCGTCACGCACGCGATCTACCGGCCGGGTGCGGAGCGGTCGGACACCTCGATCGGCCGGCCCAACCCGTACACCCAGATCCACGTGCTCGACGAGCGCCTGCGGCCCGTACCGGTCGGCGTCGGCGGCGAGCTGTACGCGGCCGGGTTCCTGCTCGGCCGCGGCTACGTCAACGCGCCGGGCGTCACCGCGGCCAGGTTCGTCGCCAACCCCTTCGACCCGACGGGCGCGCGCCTCTACCGCACCGGCGACCTCGCCCGCTGGCACCCGGACGGGACGCTGGAGTTCCTCGGCCGCGTCGACAACCAGGTCAAGATCCGCGGGATGCGGCTGGAGCCGGAGGAGGTCGAGGCCGCGCTGGCGGCGCACCCGGCCGTCCGCCAGGCCGTCGTCGCCGCCCGCTCGAACTCCGCGGGAGCGAAGTACCTCGCCGCGTACGTCCTGCTGCTCGACCCGGTCACCGAGGACGAGCTGCGCGGCTGGTGCGCCGACCGGCTGCCCGAGTACATGGTGCCGACCACCGTCACGGTCCTGGACACGTTCCCCCTGACCCCCAACGGGAAGGTCGACCGCCGTGCCCTCCCGGAGCCGCAGCGGCCGGCGCGCGAGCCCGGCCGGGCGCCGCGGACCCCACACGAGGCGACGCTGTGCGCGGTCGTCGCGGAGGTCCTCGGGCTGCCCGAGGTCGGGGCCGACGACGACTTCTTCACCCTCGGCGGCGACAGCATCGTCGCGATCGGGCTGGTCAGTCGCGCCCGCCGGGAGGGCCTGGAGATCCGGCCGAGCGAGGTGTTCGAGCTGCGCACGCCCGCGGCGCTGGCGCTCGCGGCCCGCGACGCCGCGGGCGCCGAGCCGAGCACCGTCGCGCCGGTCGGTGAGCTGCCGGCGACGCCGGTCGTCGAGTGGCTCCACGCCACCGGTCCGTCGGAGGGCTTCTACCAGTCGATCACACTGCACGCCCCGGCCGCGCTGACGACCGAGCGGCTCGCCGAGCTGACGACGGGACTGCTCGCCCGGCACGACGTGCTGCGCGCCCGGGTCCGGACGGGCGCCGACGGCAGGCCGCGGGTCGACGTCCCGGCCGGGCCGGCGGCGCCTTCGGTCACGCACGTCCGCCTCGACCCGGACGAGCCCGTCGCCGACCGGGTCCGGCAGGAGACCGTCGCCGCGGCGGCCCGGCTCGACGCGAGCGCGGGCCGGATGCTCGAGGTCGTCCGGCTCGACCGCGGGCCCGACGCCCAGGGCCGGGTGCTGCTCGTGGTCCACCACGTGGTGGTCGACGGCGTGTCGCTGCGGGTCCTCGCCGAAGACCTGGGCCGGGCCTGGGCGGGCGCCGACCCGCAGCCCGCGACCACGTCGTTCCGGGAATGGGCGCTGCGCCTCGACGAGGCCACCCGCGCGGGCACGTTCGACGACGACCTCCCGTTCTGGCGCGCGGCCGCGGCCGCGCCGAACCCGGTGCTGGGGAACCGTCCGCTCGATCCCGCGACCGACACCGTCGCGACCGAGCGGGCGCTGACCGTCACGGTGCCGAGCGCGCTGACCGGTCCGCTGCTCGGCTCGGTGCCCGCGGCGATCCACGGTGGCGTCAACGACGCGCTGGTCGCGGCGCTCGGGCTCGCCGTGCGGGCCTGGCGCGGGCACGACCGGATCCTCGTCGAGATGGAGGGGCACGGCCGCGAGGCGGAGCTGCTGCCCGGGCACCCGCTCGACCTGTCCCGCACGGTCGGCTGGTTCACCACGCTCTACCCGGTGCCGCTGGAGATCACCGACGGCTCGCTCGCGGAGGTGGTGCGCTCGGTCAAGGAGCAGCTGCGCGCGGTGCCCCGGCACGGGCTCGGTTACGGCGCGCTGCGCTTCCTGGGTGGGCACGAGGAGCTGTCGGTGGCGCCGTCGCTGCTGTGCAACTACCTCGGCCGGTTCCCGGCCGGCTCGGGTGCGGACTGGTCGACGGCCGACGACGCGGCGGCCGGGGACGAGCGGGTGCTCGGCGAGGACCGCGACCCCCGGATGCCGCTGCCGCGGGCGCTGGAGGTCAACGCCATCACCGTCGACACGGCCGACGGTCCGGTGCTCTCGGCCCGCTTCAGCTGGCCCGCCGCGGTCCTCGACGCCGCCGACGTCCGGGCGCTCGCCGACGAGTGGGTGCGGCTGCTCGGCGCGATCGCCACCGACGACACGGTCGCCGGGCACACCCCGTCGGACTTCCCGCTCGTGCCGCTCACCGCCGCCGACGTCGCGGAGCTGGAGCGGGAGGTGCCCGACCTGCAGGACGTGCTGCCGCTGCTGCCGCTGCAGCAGGGCATGTACTTCCACGCCACGTTCGGGGACGGGTCCGTCGACCCGTACCGGATCCAGCAGGTCGCCGAGCTGACCGGGCCGCTCGACCCGGAGGTGCTGCGCGCCGCCGTGGCGACGATGGTCGACCGGCACCCGGCGCTGCGGGCCGGGTTCCGCGGGCTCGCCGACGGCCGGATCGTGCAGGTCGTCAGCGGGCACGTCGAGTTCGAGTGGCGGGTCGTGGACCTCACCGGGTCGGCCGACCCGGCGGCCGGGCTGGCGGAGGTCACCGCCGCGGAGCGCGCACGGCCGTTCGACCTCGCGCGCCCGCCGCTGGTGCGCTGGGCCGTGGTCTCGCTGACCCCGACCGAGCACCGGCTCGTCCAGACGCTGCACCACATCGTCGCCGACGGCTGGTCGTACCCGTTGATGTTCAACGACGTCGTCGACGCCTACCGCGGCACGCTGCGTGGGGTGCCCGCCGTCGCGCTGGGCAGGCACGTCGCGGCCGTCGCCGAGGTCGAGGAACCGACGCTGCTCGTCGACGCCGACCCGGGCGCCGCCGTCGGAGAGCACCGGATCGCCGCCGAGGAGCTGTCCGTCGACCGCTCCGCGGCGCTCACCGGGCTCGCCCGTGACCTCGGCGTCACCCTGTCGACGGTGCTGCACGCGGCATGGGGGCTGGTGCTGGGTCGCACGCTGGGCGAGGACACCGTCGTCTTCGGGTCGACGGTGTCGGGCCGGGCCGGGCAGACCGTCCCGGGGGTCGAGTCCGTCGTCGGACTGTTGATCAACACGGTGCCGGTGGCGATGTCGTGGACGAAGGCCGAGCCGGTCGACGACGTCGTCCGGCGGCTGCAGGACCGGCAGACCGCGGTGCTGGAGCACCAGCACGTCGGCCTGGCCGAGCTCGCCCGGTCGCGCGGGCTGCGCACGCTCTTCGACACGCTCGTGATCGTCGAGAACTTCCCCGAGGTCTACGCCCCGCAGGACGACGGGCCGGCCGTCCGCGGCTTCACGTCCACGACCTTCTCCCACTATCCCGTCTCGCTCGTCGCGTTCCCCGGCGAGCGGCTGACGTTGCAGCTCAAGTACGACGTCGACCTCGTCGCCGAGGACCGGGCCCGGGACCTGCTCGACCGCGTGCTGCGCGTGCTCGACCAGCTGGCCGCGGACCCGCGGACGCCGGTCGGCCGCTTGGAGCTGGTCGACGCCGCCGCCCGCACGACGGTCGTCGAGGACTTCAACGACACGGAGCTCGACCTCGGCGCGCCGACGCTGCGCAGCCGCTTCGAGCACTGGGTGCGCGAGACCCCCGACACCACGGCGGTGGTCTTCGAGGGCAGCTCGGTGAGCTACGCCGAGCTGGACCGCCGGGCGAACCTGCTGGCCCACGACCTGCTCGCGCGCGGTGTGTCGCGCGGGTCGGTCGTCGCGGTGCGGCTGGAACGGTCGATCGAGCTGATCGTCGCGCTGTACGCGGTGCACAAGGCGGGCGCGGCGTACCTGCCCGTCGATCCCGGCTACCCCGCCGAACGGATCGCGTTCGTGCTGGAGGACGCGCGTCCCGTCGTGGTGCTCGACGACCCGGCGGCCTTCCCGGTCGACGGCGACCCGGCGAACCCGGACACCGTCGTCACGCCGGCCGACCCGGCGTATGTCATCTACACCAGTGGCTCGACCGGCCGGCCCAAGGGCGTGGTGGTCCCGCACGGTGCCGCCGCCAACTTCCTGACCTGGATGCAGGAGCGCCACCGGCTCGAACCCGGCGAGCCGACCCTGCAGAAGACGCCGACCAGCTTCGACGCCTCGCTGCGGGAGCTGTTCTGGCCGTTGATGTCCGGCGCGACGATGGTGCTCGCGAAGCCCGAGGGCCACAAGGACGCCGCCTACCTCGCGGCGCTCATCGCCGAGCACGAGGTCACGACGGTGCAGTTCGTGCCGTCGATGTTCGCCGTGTTCCTGGAGGAGCCCGCGGTCCGCGAGCTGACCTCGCTGCGCCGGGTGATCTGTGGCGGCGAGGTCCTGCCCGCCGACGTGGTCCGGCGCTTCGCGGCGCTCTCCGACGCCGAGCTGCACAACGTCTACGGGCCGACCGAGGCCGCGATCGACGTCACCGCCTGGGACACCCGCGAGCGCCCGGTGGGGGCGTCGGTGCCGGTCGGGCGGCCGGTCGCGAACACCCGGCTCTACGTCCTCGACGGGGCGCTGCGTCCGGTGCCGCCCGGCGTCACGGGCGAGCTGTACCTCGCGGGCGTGCAGCTGGCGCACGGCTACCTGAACCGTCCGGGGCTCACCGCGGAGCGGTTCGTCGCGGACCCGTTCGTGCCGGGCGCGCGGATGTACCGCAGCGGCGACGTCGCGCGCTGGGACGAGACCGGCGTGCTGGAGGTGACGGGCCGCGTCGACCACCAGGTCCAGGTCCGCGGCTTCCGGATCGAACCCGGAGAGATCGAGTCCGCGCTGGTCGCGGCCGGGGCGACGCGGGCGGTGGTCGTCGTGCGCGACGGGCGGCTGGTCGGCTACGTGACCGGCCCGACCTCGTCGGACGCCCTGGTCGCCCGGGTGTCCGAGGTGCTGCCCGAGCACATGGTGCCCGCGATCGTGGTGGCGCTGGAGGCGTTCCCGTCGACGCCCAACGGCAAGCTCGACCGTGCGGCCCTGCCGGCACCGGACTTCGCGGGGCTGGTGTCGGACCGGGCCCCGCGCACGCCGGTGGAGGAACGGCTCGCCGCGCTGTTCGCCGACGCCCTCGCCCTCGACCGGGTCGGGATCGACGACGACTTCTTCGCGCTCGGCGGTGACAGCATCACCTCGATCGCGGTGTCCGGCCGGGCCCGCCGCGCCGGTCTGCGCATCACGCCCCGCGACGTCTTCCGGCTGCGCACCGTCGCGGCGCTGGCCGGGGTCGTCGACGACGTCGTCACGGACACCGGGTCCGCCCGCGACGAGGGGATCGGCCCGGTCCCGCTCGTGCCGGTGATGGCGGAGGCCGCGCGCGACCGCATCCCGCTCGCGAACTTCTTCCAGTCCGCGCTCCTGCGCACCCCCGAGGGGCTGACCGGCGCGGACCTGGACCGGATCCTCGCCGCGGTGCTGGCGCGGCACGGGCTGCTCCGCGCGGTCGTCGAACCGGCGGGCGACGCCTGGACCGTCGAGGTGCCGGCGGGGACGACGCCGCCCACCGTCGTGGTCGAGCCGGGAGCGGTCTCGGCGCAGACCGTCGAGCGGGCGACCCGGGAGGCCGCGGCGGCACTCGACCCCGCCCGGGGCGCCCTGCTGCGGGCCGTCTGGTTCCGCCACGCGCGCGCCCTGCTGCTGGTGGCCCACCACCTCGTGGTCGACGGGGTCTCGTGGCGCATTATCGGCGGTGAGCTGGCCGCGGCGTGGGACGCCGTGCGGACGGGAACCGAGGAGCTGCTCGCGCCCGTCGAGACGTCGTACGCGACCTGGTCGCGGACGTTGCGCGAGGCCGCCGCGGCAGGCCGCTTCCGCGCCGAGCGGGAGCACTGGCGGGCCGTCCTCGCGACGCCCGACCCGGATCTCGGTGACCGGCCCCTCGACGCGGGCGTCGACGTGCAGGCCACGACCGACACCGTGACCGTCGCGCTGCCGCCGTTCGCCGGGGCGGCGCAGGCGATCCACGGCCGCGGCGACGACGTCCTCGTGGCGGCGTTCGCGATCGCGCTGCACCGGTGGCGCCGCGACCGCGGCGTGGACGACGGGCCGGCGACCGTGCTGCGGGTGAAGGGCCACGGCCGCGAGAGCGCGCTGTTCGGCGACCTCGACCTGTCCCGCACGGTCGGGTCGTTCACGTCGGTCTACCCGGTGCGCGTGGACCCCGGCGACGTGAGCGCCGCCGACGTCGACGAGGCCGCCGCGGCGCTGGCCCGCGCGGTCAAGGCCGTCAAGGAGCAGCTGCGGGTGCCGTCGGCGGGTGTCGGGTACGGCGTGCTGCGCCATCTCGACCCCGACGCCGACCTGCCCGACGTCCGTCCGCAGGTCGTGCTCAACTACCGCGGTCGCGGGCAGGCGACAGACGGCGACTGGGCGCCGCTGCCCGGCTTCGCCGCCGTCGGTTCGGGGCTCGACCCGGCCGCACCGGTGGACGCGCTCGAGATCAACGTGCTCGGCGAGGGCGACGCGGGGACGGCCACGCTGACCTGGCCCACCGGCATCCTCGGCGCCGCCGACGTCCGCGCCCTGGCCCGGCGCTGGACCGAGGTGCTCGACGCGGTCGCACGCTGCCCCGACCTGCGCGGGCACACCCCGTCGGACTTCCCGCTCGTGTCGCTGCGCCAGGACGAGGTGGCCGCGCTGGAGGCGGCGGGCCCCGTCGAGGACGTCTGGCCGCTCTCCCCGCTGCAGGCCGGGCTGTACTTCCAGGCGCGGTTCGCCGACACCTCGGCCGAGGGCGTCGACGTCTACCTCGCGCAGGACAGCATCGAGTTCGAGACCCGCCTCGACGTCGACGCGCTGACCCGCGCCGCCACGCTGCTGCTCGACCAGAACTCCGCGCTGCGGCTGGGCTTCACCGACGCCGGGCTCGACGCACCGGTCGCCGTCCTGCCCCCGCGGGTCGCGCCCGTCGTCACCGAGATCGACCTGTCCGGGCTCCCCCCCGCCGAACGCGCGGAGCGCACCGCCGCGATCATGGCCGAGGACCGGCGGACGCCGTTCGACCTGGCCCGGCCCCCGCTGTTCCGGCTCGCCGTGCTGCGCGGCGACGGCCGCGACCACCTGCTGATGACGCGGCACCTGATCCTCTGGGACGGGTGGTCGCGGGAGCTGGTGCTGCGCCGGCTCTTCGGGGCCTACGAGGCCTATCGCCGGGGCGACGCGGCGGCGCTGCCCGCGCCGGCGACCGCCCGGTTCCCCGACTACCTCGGGTGGCTCGCGGAACAGGACGACGCGGCCGCGGCCGCGGCGTGGGCGCAGGCGTTCGCCGACGTCGAGTCGCCGACGATCATGTTCCCCGAGGCGGTCGGCAGCGACCCGGTGATCGCGACGCGGCTGTCGGTCGAGCTGTCCGAGGCCGACACCGCGCGGCTGTCCGCGCGGGCCCGCGAGCTCGGCGTCACCCTCAACTCGGTCGTGGCCACGGCGCTCGGTCTGGTGCTGGGGCACGCCGCGGGGACCGACGACGTCGTCTTCGGCATGACGGTCTCGGGCCGGCCCGCCGAGGTCGCCGGCGTCGAGTCCGTGGTCGGGGTCTTCCTCAACACGATCCCGGCGCGCGTCCGCCTCGACCCGGCCGACACCGTGGCCGACGCCGTGCGCGGCATGCACGAGCAGCGCGCCGCGATGATGCCGTTCGAGCACCTCGGGCTGGGCGAGGTCCAGCGCGCGGTGGACCGCGGCCAGCTGTTCGACAACCTCTACGTGCTGCAGAACTTCGTCGACGACGAGGCGCTCACCGACGACCTGCGCGCCGACCACGGCATCGTCTCGGCCGACGGCGTCGACTCGACGCACTACCCGCTGACCTGGGTCGTCTACCCCGGCCCGCGGCTGTGGGTGAAGCTCGAGCACCGCAGCGACGTCGTCGCCCCGGAGCGGGCGGCCGGGCTGCTCGCGCGGCTGGAGCAGGTCCTGCTGCGACTCGCCGACGGGCTCGACGAGCGGGTCGCCGCGATCGACCTCACCACCCCGGCCGACCGCGCGGCGCGGATGGCCGAGTGGGCACGGGCCGAGCACGAGATCGGCACCGCGACCATCGCCGACCTGCTGGCCGAGCGCGCCGCCGCCGTGCCGGAGGAGACCGCGCTCGTCTTCGGCGGCACGCGGGTCGGCTACGCGGACCTGGACGCCCGGATCAACCGGCTCGCACACCACCTGCTCGCCGCGGGGGCGGGCCCGGAGAAGGTCGTCGGGCTGGCGCTGCCGCGCTCGATCGAGATGGTCGTGGCGCTGTTCGCCGTGCTGCGCACGGGCGCGGCCTACCTGCCGCTGGAGCTGGAACAGCCCGACGACCGGCTGCACGGCATGATCGCCGACGCGCGCCCGTTGCTGGTGCTCTCGACGTCGGCGGTGTCGGCCCGGTTCCCGGGTGCCGTCGAGCTCGACCGTCTCGACCTGGCCGTGTACCCGGACACCGCGCCGACCGCCGAGCAGCTGGGGGCGTTCGCCCCCGGCCGGTCGGGACGGCTCGACCACCCGGCCTACGTGATCTTCACGTCGGGGTCGACGGGTAAGCCCAAGGGCGTCGTCACCCCGTACCGCGGGCTCACGAACATGCAGCTCAACCACCGGGCCGAGATCTTCGACCCGACGGTCGCCGCGGCCGGCGGGCGCCGGCTCACGATCGCGCACACCGTCTCGTTCTCCTTCGACATGTCGTGGGAGGAGCTGCTCTGGCTCGTCGAGGGCCACGAGGTGCACGTGTGCGATGAGGAGCTGCGCCGCGACGCCCGCGCGCTCGTCGACTACTGCCGCACGCACGGCGTCGACGTCGTGAACGTGACCCCGACCTACGCCCGCGTCCTGCTGGAGGAGGGCCTGGTCCGACGGCACCCGCTCGCGCTGATGCTGCTCGGCGGCGAGGCGGTGCCCGAAGCCCTGTGGACGGAGCTGCGCGAGACCACGCTCGGCTACAACCTGTACGGCCCCACCGAGTACACGATCAACACCCTCGGCGCGGGCACGCGGGACAGCGCGACGTCGACGGTCGGGCGGCCCATCCACAACACCCGCGCGCACGTGCTCGACCAGTGGCTGCGCCCGGTCGACGACGGCGTCGTGGGCGAGCTCTACATCGCCGGTGCCGGGCTGGCCCGCGGCTACCTCGACCGGCGGGGCAACACCGCGGACCGGTTCGTCGCCGACCCGTGGAACCCGGGCGGGCGGATGTATCGCACCGGCGACCTCGTGCGCCGGCGGCCGGACGGGAACCTGGACTTCCTCGGCCGCTCCGACGACCAGGTCAAGATCCGCGGCTACCGTGTCGAGCCCGGCGAGATCGAGGCGGCGCTGGCCGCCCGGCCGGGGGTGCGCCGCGCCGCGGTCGTCGTGCGCACGGACGCCGACGTCAAGCGGCTCGCCGCGTACGTCGTGCCCGACGGGTCGGTCGAGCCCGCCGACCTCGCCGAGGCGGTGGCCAGGGTGCTGCCGGACTACATGGTCCCGACGCTCTGGGGCGTGGTCGACGACCTGCCGCTGACCGTCAACGGCAAGCTCGACGTCGCCGCCCTGCCCGCGCCGCGGCCCGTCGCCCGCCGGGGTGGCCGGGCTCCCCGTACCGGGGCGGAGCGGCTGCTCGTCGAGATCGTGGCGGCGGTCGTCGGGCTCGACGTGACCGACGTCAGCCCCGAGGACGACTTCTTCACCCTCGGCGGTGACAGCATCTCGTCGATCACGCTGTGCAGCCGGGCGCGCAAGGCCGGGCTCGAGCTGGCCCCGCGCGACGTCTTCCGCCGCCGCACGGTCGAGGCGCTGGCCGCCGCCGCGGGTAGGGCGACCGGGGCGCCGGCGGTGCGCGACGACGGCGTCGGCGACGTGCCGAACACGCCGATCCTGGCGGCGTTCCAGGACATGCCGCTCGCGAACTTCTACCAGTCGTCGGTGCTGCGCACGCCCGCCGGCATGACGCGCGACGAGCTGGAGACGGTCCTCGCCGCGGTGCTGGCGCGCCACGACCTGCTCCGGGCGCGCGTCGTCGGCTCCGCCGAGGGTGGTTGGCACCTCACCGTGCCCGGACCCGGCGGTTCCGTGCCGCTGGAGATGACCGACGGCAGGCCGAGCCGCGAGCAGATGGCGGCGGCCACCCGCGCCGCCGCCGCGGCACTCGACGCCCGCGCCGGGACCATGGTCCGCGCGCACTGGTTCCGTGCCGGGGACGGGCCGGGGAGCCTGCTGCTCGTCGTCCACCACCTGGTGGTCGACGGCGTGTCCTGGCGCATCCTCGGCGCCGACCTCGAGCAGGCGTGGGCGGCCGTGCGGGCCGGGCGCGCGCCGGAGCTGGAGGAGGTCGCGACGTCGTTCCGCACCTGGGCCACCCGGATGCGCACGGCCGCCGACGAGGGCCGGTTCCGCGGCGAGGCCGCGTACTGGCGCGACGTCCTCGCCACCCCGGACCCCGACCTGGGCTCGCGCCCGCTGGACCCGGCCGTCGACGTGGCCGCGACCACCGACGACGTCGTGCTGGAGCTGCCGTCCGACGTCACCGGGCCGCTGCTGTCGACGGTGCCCGCGGCGATCTTCGGCGGCGTCAACGACGTGCTGCTGGCCGGGTTCGCGCTGGCCGTCGGGCACTGGCGACGCGTCCGCGGCCGGGCCGAGGACGCCGCCGTGCTGCTCACCCTGGAGGGCCACGGCCGCGAGCCCGACCCGTTCGACGCCGCGGGCCCGCTGGACCTCTCCCGCACCGTCGGCTGGTTCACCTCGCTGCACCCGGTCCGCCTCGACCCCGGAACCCCTGGCTGGGACGCCGTGCGCGCCGGCGGGCCGGAGCTGGCCCGCGCGGTCAAGGCCGTCAAGGACCAGCTGCGGGTGCCCAACCGGGGCATCGGGCACGGCGTGCTCGCCGATCTCGACCCCGCGGCCGGCCTGCCGGTCGTCGAACCGCAGATCCTGTTCAACTACCTGGGTCGCTTCGCCACCGGCGCGGCGTCGGACTGGGGGAGCGTCGAGGAGTACGCGGCACTCGGCGAGGGTGTCGACCCGTCGTCGGAGGTCCGCGCGCTGTCGGTCAACGCGATCACCCACGACACCGCCGCGGGTCCGGAGTTCTCCGCGACGCTGACGTTCCCCACCGGGATCCTGGCGCGGGCGGAGGTCGAGCAGCTGGCCGCCCTGTGGGGCGAGGCGCTGCGGGCGATCGCCTCCGCCGAGGACCTGGCCGGGCACACGCCGGCGGACTTCCCGCTGGTCACGCTCACCGCCGACGACGTCGCGGAGCTGGAGACGACGGTCCCCGGCGGGCCGGTGGACGTCCTGCCGCTGCTGCCGTTGCAGCAGGGCATGTACTTCCACTCGGTCCAGGCCGAGGGCCGCGACCCGTACGTCATCCAGCACGTCCTGGAGCTGCGCGGCACGGTCGACCCCGACCTGCTGCGGCAGGCCGTCGCGGCGATGGTGGCCCGGCACGACGTCCTGCGCGCGGGCTTCCGCGAACTCTCCGACGGGAGGGTCGCCCAGGTGCTGGCCGCCGACGTGCCGCTCCCGTGGGAGACCTGCGACCTGCGTGAGCACCCCGAGCGGTTCGACGAGGTCGCCGCCGAACGGTTCCGCACCGTCTTCGACCTCGCCGCGCCGCCGCTGCTGCGCTACCTGCTCGTGAGGCTCGCCGACGACCGGCACCGCCTGGTGCAGACCATGCACCACCTGCTCGCCGACGGCTGGTCCTACCCGCTGATGTTCAACGACATCGCCGCCGCGTACGGGCAGCTCGTGCGGACGGGACAGGTGTCGCTCCCGGCGCCGTCGGTCACGTTCGCCGACCACGTCGCGGTGCTGGCCGGGCGCGCGCCCGAGGCTTCCCGGAAGGCCTGGGCGGACGTGCTCGCCCAGGTCGACGGCCCGACGCAGCTCGTCGACACCGAGCCAGGGACCACCTCCGACGCCCCGCACGCCGCGGCCGAGCAGGTGCTCGACGCCGACGTCAGCGCGCGGCTGCTCGACCGCGTCCGGGCGGCCGGCGTCACGATCAGCACCGCCGTGCACGGCGCGTGGGGACTCCTGCTGGGCCGCACCCTCGGCCGCGAGCGCGTGGTGTTCGGCTCCACCGTCTCCGGCCGCGGCGACGACACGGCCGGCATCGAGGAGATCGTCGGCCTGATGATCAACACCGTGCCGGTCCCCCTCGCGTGGTCGCCCGGCGAACCGGTGTGCGACGTACTCGCCCGGCTGCAGGAACAGCAGCTCACCGTCCTGGAGCACCAGCATCTGGGCCTGACCGAGCTGGCCAGGGTCGCCGGGGTCGCGGGCGAGCTGTTCGACACGATCGTCGTGGTCGAGAACTTCCTGGTCACCGAGGCCGCCACCGACCCCACCGGGTCGGCCGGGCTCCCCGAGCTGGAGTGGATCGACGGCACCGACGCCGCGCACTACCCGGTCTCGCTGGTCGCTCACCCCGGGGACCGGCTGCGGCTCAAGGTCACCTACGACACCGGGCGCGTCGACGAGGCCACGGCCGAGCGGCTCGTCGGCCGGCTGGCCGGGTTCCTCGCCCAGCTCGCCGACGACCCGGACGTCACCGTGGCGGGGCTGTCGACGGGCGCCGAGGTCGCCTCGGCTCCGCAGCTCGTCCCGGCACCCGGCGCCACCCTGCCCGAACTGTTCCGCGCGGTCGCCCGCGCGCACGCCGACGCGGTGGCGGTCCGCGACGGCCGGGCCGAGCTGACCTACGCCGAGCTCGACGCGCGCTCCGACGCGCTGGCCGTCCGGCTCGCGGCGCACGGGGTGCGGGCCGGGACGCGCGTGGCGATCACGCTGCCCCGGTCGGCCGACGTCGTGGTCGCCGTCCTCGGCGTGCTCAAGGCCGGGGCGTGCTACGTGCCGATCGACCCCGGCTCGCCGCCGTCGCGCGTCGCGCACATCCTCGCGGACTCCCGGCCCGACTGCGTCCTGGCGGCCGAGGGGACGGCGGCGCTGCTGCCCGCCGACGGGCCCGCTGTGCTGACGCTCGACGGGCTCGACCCCGCCCGATTCCCGCGTCCTTCGCGGCCGCCGGCTCCGGCGGGGAGCGCGGAGGCGGACGCCTACGTGATCTACACGTCGGGGTCGACCGGGCTGCCGAAGGGTGTCGCGGTGCCGCACCGCGCCGTGACCAGCCTGTTCGAGGGCACGTCCGGGTTCGGCTTCGGGCCCGACGACGTGTGGACCCTGTTCCACTCCTACGCGTTCGACTTCTCGGTGTGGGAGATCTGGGGGGCGCTGCTGCACGGCGGGCGGCTCGTCGTCGTGGACGACGACGTCGTGCGCGACCCGCAGCGGTTCCGCGCGCTGCTCTCCGACGAGCGCGTGACGGTGCTCAACCAGACGCCGTCGGCATTCCGGTCGCTGGTCGCGGCCGACCGTGACGACGACCGGCCGCTCGCGCTGCGCCACGTCGTGTTCGGCGGTGAGGCGCTCGACCTGCGGCGGCTCGCACCGTGGTACGCGCGGCACGCCGACACGGCGCCGCGGCTGACGAACATGTACGGCATCACCGAGACCTGCGTGCACGTCACCGTCCGGCCGCTCACCGCCGCCGACGCGACGCGGCCCGACAGCGTCATCGGCGTCGCGCTGCCGACGCTGGCCGTCCACGTCCTCGACCAGTACCTGCAGCCGGTCCCCGCGGGCGTCGTCGGCGAGGTGTACGTCGCCGGCAGCCAGCTGGCGCGCGGCTACCTCGATCGGCCCGGTCTGACGGCGGCCCGCTTCGTCGCGAACCCCTTCGTGCCGGGGGAGCGGCTCTACCGCAGCGGCGACCTGGCCCGGTGGACCGACGACGGTGAGCTCGTCCACCTGGGCCGCTCCGACCACCAGGTGCAGCTGCGCGGGTACCGCATCGAGCCCGGCGAGGTCGAGGCGGCGCTGCTGCAGGTCGACGGCGTCGACGGCGCGGCCGTCGGCGTGCAGCACGACGCCCAGGGGCGCCCCCGGCTCGTCGCGCACCTCGTCGCGCCCGCGACGCTGGACACCGACGCCGTGCGCCGGTACGCGCAGACCGTCCTGCCCGCGCACATGGTCCCGGCGCTCTACGCCGTCGTCGACCGGCTCCCGCTGACCGTCAACGGCAAGCTCGACCGCGACGCGCTGCCCGCGATCGCCGCCCCGGCAGCACCCGCGGCGCCCGCCGCCGCGGGCCCACCCGCCCCGGGCGTCACCGCCGAGACGCTCGCGGCCCTGTTCGGCGAGATCCTCGACGTCCCCGTCGGCGTCGACGACGACTTCTTCGCCGCGGGCGGGGACAGCATCATCGCGTTGCAGCTGGTCAACCGGTGCAAGCGGCTGGATCTGCGGATCGCCCCGCGCGACGTCTTCACCCACCGCACACCCGCCGCGCTCGCGGCGCTGGCCGCACCCGGCGGCGGCGCGGCACCGCCGTCGCACGACGACCGGCACGAGGACCGGCACGAGGACGACCCGGACGCGATCGGCCCCGTCATGCTGACGCCGATCGTGCACCGGCTGGCCGAGCTGGGCGGGCGCATCGACCGGTTCAACCAGTCGGAGCTGCTCGTCACCCCGGCGGGCGCGACGCCGGAGCAGATCGGCGCCGTCGTCACCGCGCTGCTGCGCCGGCACGACGCGCTGCGGCTGCGGCTGTCGCGGCCCGCGCCGATGCTGTGGGCGCTGGAGACCGTGCGTGACCTGCCCGCCCTCGACGACGTGCTCACCGTCGTCGACGGCCGCGGGCTCCACCTTCCCGAGCTGCTGGGCACGGTGTCCGACGCGGCCGCCGACCGGCTGGCGCCGGACGCGGGCCGGATGCTCGCCGCGGTGTTCGTCGACCGCGGCGACGAGCCGGGGCGGCTCCTGCTCGTCGTCCACCACCTGGCCGTCGACGGGGTGTCCTGGCGCATCCTCGACGAGGACGCCCGGACGGCGTGGGAGGCCGTCGCGCAGGGCCGAGTGCCCGTGCTCGAGCCGGTCGCGACGTCCCTGCGCACCCACGCCCGGCTGCTCAACGAGTCGTCGGCGCAGCAGGAGCGGCTCGCCGAGTTCCCGCACTGGACCGAGGTGCTGGCCGCCGGCGCCGAGCTCGACCCGCAGCAGCTGCTCGTCGGGCGGACGATCGGCGAGACCCGCGAGCACCGGTTCCGGCTGACCGCGGCGCAGACGCAGCCGCTGCTCACGACCGTCCCGGCCGCGGCCCGCGCGGACGTCACCGAGACGTTGCTGACGGGCCTGCGCGTCGGCCTGTCCCGGTGGCGCGCCGCGCAGGGCGTCGCCGACGGGGACGTCGCCGTCGACCTGGAACGGCACGGACGCGACGACCTGCCGGGCGCCGAGGTCGACCTCGCGCGCACCGTCGGCTGGTTCACCAGCATCGCGCCCGTCCGGCTGCCGGTGCCCGACGGCGAGCCGCTCGACCGGGTCGGTGCCGTCCGCGACCGGCTGCGCGCCGCGCCGGACGGGGGCCGCGGCTACGGGCTGCTGCGCTACTGCAACGCCCGCACCGCCGCCGCACTCGCCCGACTCGGACAGCCGCAGGTGCTGTTCAACTACCTGGGCCGGTTCGCCGCGGCGCGCGACGTCGTCGCGTGGGGCGCCGCACCGGAGAGCGGGGCGCTGCGCGTCGGCCCGTCGCCGGACATGGGTACGCCGTACCTGCTGGAGGTCAACGCCTACTGCGAGGACGGCCCGGACGGGCCCGAGCTGGAGGTCGTGCTCACCTACCTCGACGGCGGGATCACCGCGCCCGACGAGCTGGGCGACGCGTTCGCCGATGCCCTGCGCGAGCTGGCGGCCGCCGCCGGCGGCACCGCCCGGCTGACCCCCGCCGACGTCCACCACCGTGGCCTCACGGCCGCCGAGGTGGACGCCGTGACGGCCGGGACGTCGGTCGCGGTCACCGACGTCTGGCCGCTGTCCCCGTTGCAGGAGGGCCTGTTCGTCCAGGCCGAGCTGGCCGCCGACGCCGACGTCTATCTCGCGCAGAACGCGTTCGACTTCGACCGGCGCCTCGACGCGGGACGGATGGCCGCGGCGTTCGAGCACGTGCTGGCGGCCAACGCGGCGACCCGGCTCGGCTTCACGACCGTCGCGGACGGGCGGCCCGTCGCCTTCGTCGGCGACGGGCTCGGTGCCCGGCTGACCGAGATCGACCTCGACGGTCTCGATCCCGACACCGCCGCCCGGCGGGTCGACGAGCTCACCGCCGCGGACCGCACGGAAGCGTTCGACCTGCGCCAACCGCCGCTGGCCCGGCTCACCGTGCTGCACCTGCCCGGTGGCCGCGACCGGCTGCTGTTCACCTACCACCTGCTGCTGTGGGACGGGTGGTCGCGCGAGCTGGTGCTCACCCAGCTCTTCGACGCCTACCGCGGCGAGCCGGGCCCGCCGCCGCGGGGACGGTTCACCGACTACCTCGACTGGATCGGTGCCCGCGACGCGGCGGCCTCGGCGGGGTTCTGGCGGGAGTCCTTCGCCGACCTGCCCGCACCGACGCTGCTGCGCCCCGAGGCGGCGGGCAGCGAACCCGTGCTCGCGCAGCGGCTCTCGGTGGAGGTCCCCGAGGACGTCACGGCCCGTCTGACGGCACAGGCCCGCGGCGAGGGCGTCACCCTGAACGCGCTGGTCAGCACGGCGCTCGCGCTGGTGCTCGGGCACGCGACCGGCAGCAGCGACGTCGTGCTCGGCACCACGGTCGCCGGTCGCCCCACCGAGCTCGACGGCATCGACGACGTCGTCGGCGTCTTCCTCAACACCGTGCCCGCCCGGGTGCGGCTCGACCCGGCGGCGAGCGTCGCGGACACGATGCGGCAGGTCCAGCGCGACCGCGTCGACGCGATGGAGCACGAGTACCTCGGGCTCGGGGACATCCAGCGGGCCGTCGGCCGCGGCCAGCTCTTCGACAACCTCTACGTCCTGCAGAATTTCCTCGACGACGACACGTTCTCCGACCTGGAGACGCGCAACGGCATCGTCGGGGTCGGGAGCGTCGACGCCACGCACTACCCGTTGACGTGGGTCGTGATGCCGGGCAGGCGGCTGTGGGTGAAGCTCGAGCACCGTCCCGATCTCGTCGACGCCACCGAGGCCGCGGCACTGCTCGGCCGGCTGGAGTCGGTGCTGACGTACCTCGCCGACGCCGATCTCGCGGGCTCGCCCCTCGCCGCGGTCCCGATCCCGGCCGACGACGCGCCCGCGGGCGCCGAGCGGCCGCTCCCCGACCGCACCATCGCCGAGCTGCTGGCCGAGCAGGCCGCCGCCACCCCCGATGCCGAGGCTCTGACCTGCGGTGACACGACGCTGACCTACCGCGAGCTGGACGCCGCGGTGTCCAGCACCGCCCGGCTCCTGGTCGGGCACGGCGCCGGTCCGGAGCGCGTCGTCGCGCTCGCGCTGCCCCGCTCGACCGACATGGTCGTCGCGCTGTTCGCCGTGCTGCGCGCGGGCGCCGCGTACCTGCCGCTGGAGCTCGACCATCCCGACGAGCGGCTGCGCGGCCTCGTGGCGGACGCGGCCCCGGTGCTGCTCCTCACCACGTCCGCCGTGGCGCCGCGGACCGCGGGATGGGGCGTTCCCGTCGTGGACCTCGCCCTGAGCGGCTCACGAGACGGGGACACTCCCGACGGCCCCGGCCCGCGCGGGCCGGGGCACCTCGACCACCCGGCCTACGTGATCTACACGTCGGGCTCGACGGGCAGGCCCAAGGGGGTCGTCACGCCGTACCGCGGGCTGACCAACATGCTGCAGAACCACCAGGAGTCGATCTTCGCGCCGGTCGTCGCCGCGGCCGGTCGCCGCCTGCGTATCGCCCACACCGTCTCGTTCTCCTTCGACATGTCCTGGGAGGAGCTGCTCTGGCTCGTCGAGGGCCATCACGTGCACGTGGCCGACGAGGAGCTGCGCCGCGACGCCACCGCGCTCGTCGCGTACTGCGCGCGGCACCGCATCGACGTCGTCAACGTGACGCCGACCTACGCCGAGGCGCTGCTCGACGAGGGGCTGCTCGCCGGCGTGCACCGACCGCTGCTGGTGCTGCTCGGCGGCGAGAACGTCCCCGAGCGGCTCTGGGCCACGCTGCGCGACACCGACGGCGTGCTCGGCTACAACCTGTACGGGCCGACCGAGTACACGATCAACACGCTCGGCGCCGGCACCACGGAGAGCGCGACGTCGACCGTCGGACGCCCGATCCACAACACGACGGCGCACGTGCTCGACGCGTGGCTGCGGCCGGTGCCCGTCGGCGTGCCGGGGGAGCTCTACATCGCCGGTGTCGGGCTCGCGCGCGGCTACCTGAACCGTCCCGGGCTCACCGCCGAGCGGTTCGTCGCCGACCCCTTCGTGCCCGGTGGTCGCCTCTACCGGACCGGCGACCTCGTGCGGGTGCGCGCCGACGGCAACATCGACTTCCTCGGCCGGACCGACGACCAGATCAAGATCCGCGGCCACCGGATCGAGCTGGGCGAGGTGCAGGCCGCCGTCGCCGCCGCGCCCGGAGTACGGCAGGCGGCCGTGCTGGCCGAACCCGACGGCGTGGGCGGCAAGCGCCTCGCGGCCTACCTCGTCGGGGAGGAGGCGGCACTCGACCCCGCGACGGTGCAGCGCGCCGTCAAACACGTGCTCCCCGGCCACATGGTGCCGACGGCCTGGGCCGTCACCGACGCGCTGCCGCTGACCGTCAACGGCAAGCTCGACACGTCCCGGCTGCCCGTGGCCGTGTCCGTCAGCAGCGGGGGACGCCCGCCGGCGACCGCCGCCGAACGCGCCCTGTGCGCCCTGTTCGGCGAGGTCCTCGACGTCCCGGCGGACGGTCCTGAGGCCTTCGGCGTCGAGGACGACTTCTTCGACCGCGGCGGCCACTCCCTGGTCGCGATCCGGCTGCTCGGCCGGATCCGCGCCGAGCTGGGCGCCGACCTCTCGCTGCGGGACCTGTTCGACGGCCGCACCCCCGAACGCGTCGCCGCCCGGATCGCCGGAACCGCCGCGGCAGGCCCCGCGCGCCCCGCGCTCGTCGCCACCGCGCCGGAGCCCGGCCGGGTCGAGCTCGCGCCGCGCTCGCCGTCGCAGGACCAGCTCTGGCTGCTGCACCGGCTCGACCCTGCTTCGACGGCGTACCAGTACCCGCTGGTCCTGCGGCTGGCCGGGCACCTGGACCGGGCCGTCCTGCAGGCCGCCGTCGCCGACGTGGTCGCGCGCCACGAGGCGCTGCGGACCCTCGTCGACGACGCGGGCCAGCACGTCCTCCCCGCCGCGCACGTGCCCGTCACCGACGACGTCGCGGACGCCCTGCACCGGCCCTTCGACCTGGCCGCGGAGGTGCCGATCCGCGTCGCCGTGGCCGAGGATTCCGACGGACACACGGTGCTCGCGCTGGTCCTGCACCACATCGCGATGGACGAGTGGTCCGACAGGATCCTGCTGCGTGACCTGTCGACGGCCTACGCCGCCCGGCTCGCCGGCTCGGTGCCGCAGTGGGCGCCGCTGCCGGCGCGCTACGCCGACTACGCGCGCTGGCAGGCCGAGCTGCTCGGCGACCCCGACGACCCGGACAGCGGCCACGCCGCGGCCGTCCGGTTCTGGCGCGAGCAGCTGCGCGGGCTACCGACCGACATCGACCTGTCGGGCGTGCTGCCCGCGGACGCCGGTACCGCGACGGGCGGCGCCGTGGAGGCCGACCTGCCGGCCGACCTCGTCCGACCGCTGCGTGAGCTCGCGGCGGGCGAGTCCGCCAGCCTGTTCATGCTGCTGCACGCGGCGCTGTCGGTCCTCCTGCACCGGCTCGGCGCGGGCGACGACATCGCCATCGGCACCCCCACGTCCGGGCGCACCGAGCCGGAGCTCGCCGAGCTCGTCGGCTTCTTCGTCAACCCGGTGGTCCTGCGGGTGGGGCTCACCGCCGGCGAGACGTTCGTCGAGCTGCTGCGGCGGGTGCGCGCGGGTGACCTGGCCGCGTTCGAGCAGGCGACGCTGCCGTTCCCGCGGGTGGTCGAGGCGGTCAACCCGCCCCGCACCACCGGCCGCAACCCGCTGTTCCACGTCATGCTGGGCTACCTCGCCCAACCCGGTGGTGAGCCGGCGGTGTGCGGGCTGCCCGCCCGGTGGGCGGCGCAGTCGCAGGTCGGGGCCAAGTTCGACCTCGACGTCACCGCACTCGACCACGGCGACGCTGGCGTCACGCTCGTCGTGGAGTGGGGGCCCGGCCTGGGCGACCGCGCCGCCGCCGACCGGCTCGTCGAGCGGTTCGTCGGGCTGTTGCGCGCGGTGGCGGCGGACCCCGACGTCGCCGTCGGCCGGATCGACGTCCGTACCGACGACGAGCGGGCGCAACCCGGCGTCCTCGTCGGGCCGGACCGGTCGGGCGGGGTGGCCGTCCCGCAGCTGCTCGAGGCCGTCGCCGCCGACCGGCCGGACGCCCCGGCGCTGGCGACGACGGCAGGCAGGTTGACGTTCGCGCAGCTCGCCGACCGGGTGGGCCGGATCGCGACGCTGCTGCGCGGCAGGGGTGTCGGGCCGGAGGTCGTCGTCGCGCTGGCGCTGCCGCGTGCCGAGACCGTGCCCGCGCTGCTGGGTGTCCTCGCCGCGGGCGGCACGGCGCTGCCCCTGGACGTCCGGCAGCCCGAGCAACGGACCCGCTTCGTGCTCGACGACGCGCGCCCGGCACTGGTGGTGACCACCGCGGAGTGGGCCGGGACCGTCCCGGACACCGGGGTGCCCAGGCTGCTGCTGGACCGCGAACCGCTGCCCGCCCCGACGGCGCCGCTGGCGCCGCATCCCGACTCGGCGGCGTACGTGATCTACACGTCCGGCTCGACCGGCCGGCCGAAGGGCGTGACCGGCCTGCACCGTGGGCTGGCCAACCTCTACGGGTCGCACCGCGCCGACCTCGTCGGGCCCGCCCAGGCCCGGCTCCGCCGCGACCGGCTGCGGGTCGCGCACGCCGCGTCGTTCACCTTCGACGGCGCCTGGGACCCGCTGATGTGGATGCTCGCCGGGCACGAGCTGCACGTGCTCGACGAGCAGCTGCTGCTCGACCCGCCTGCGCTGCGCGCCCACGTCGCCGAGCACGACGTCGACCTCCTCGACCTCACCCCTACCTACCTGCGCGAACTGGCGGCGCTCGGGTTCCTGGAGCCGGCGGCGCGGCGGCCGGGGGTGGTCGTCGTCGGCGGTGAGCAGCTGCCGGCCGCCCTGGGCGAGCAGCTGCGCGCGCTTCCGGACGTCGAGGTCCATGACCTCTACGGGCCCACCGAGTTCACCGTCGACGCCTACGGCTGGCACAGCGTGCCCGGCGACGGTCCCGGGACCGACACCCGGACCGAGACCGCAGGGCCGGTCGCCAACACCCGCGCCCTCGTCCTCGACGGCGCGCTGCTGCCCTGCCCGGTCGGGGTGCCGGGCGAGCTGTACCTGGCCGGGGCCGGCCTGACCCGCGGCTACCTGCGCCGTCCCGGGCTCACCGCGGCCCGGTTCGTCGCCGCCCCGGACGGCAGCCGGATGTACCGGACCGGTGACCTCGTTCGGCGCGGACCGGACGGGCGTCTCACCTATCTCGGGCGCACCGACGACCAGGTCAAGCTGCGGGGGCTGCGCATCGAGCCGGGCGAGATCGAGGCCGCGCTGGCCACCCATCCGCAGGTCGCGCACGCCGCGGTGGTGGTGCGTGAGGACACTCCGGGCAGGCCGCTGCTCGTCGCGTACGTGGTGCCGGCAGGCGGGGAGGTGCTCGCCGCGGCGGCGCTGCGGGCCCACCTCGCGGCCCGGCTGCCGGAGCAGTGGCTGCCGACGGCCTACGTCCCGGTGCCCGAGCTGCCGCGCACGTCGTCCGGGAAGCTCGACCGGGCCGCGCTGCCCGCGCCGCTCGCGGCCGCGAGCGTCGGCAGGCCGGCGGCGACGCGGACCGAGCGGGCCCTCGCCGTGCTGGTCGGCGACCTGCTGGGGATCCCGGCGCCCGGCGCCGACGAGGACTTCTTCGCGCTCGGCGGGCACTCGTTGATGCTCGTCGGCCTGGCCGCGGCGATCCGCCGCGAGCTCGGCGTGGAGGTGACGATCGCGGAACTGTTCACCGCGCCGAGCGTGGCCGCGATGGCCCGGCTCGTCGACGGCGACCGGGGCGGTGCCGACGCACTCGCCCCCGTCCTGCCGCTGCGCGTCGGGGGCTCGGCGCCGCCGCTGTTCGTGCTCCCGCCCGCGTCGGGTCTGACGTGGCAGTTCGCCGCACTCAAGCGGCACCTGCCCGACGACGTCCCGCTCTACGGGTTGCAGGCGCCGCGGCTGTCACGGGCGACGGACCTGCCGACGACCCTCGCGGCGCTCGCCGACGAGCACGCGCGGCACGTCACCGAGATCGCGCCTACCGGCCCGGTCCGGTTGCTGGGCTGGTCGTTCGGCGGGTTCCTGGCGCACGAGCTGGCGTGCCGGCTGCGCGCCGCCGGTCGCGAGGTGACGTTCGTCGGCATGCTCGACGCGCACCGGTCCGGCGGCACGTCGTCGACGGACCTCGGCGGGCTGCTGCGCGAGCTGGGGCACGAACCGCCGGCCGGTGCCGAGCCGGGCCTCGACGACGCCGTGGCGCTGCTGCGGGCCGGTGGCGACGGTGTGGCCGCGGTGCTGACCGACGAGCAGGTCGCCGCCGTCGTCGCGAACTACCTGGACAGCGACCGGATGATCGACTCGGCGCGGCCCGGCGTGCTCGACGCCGACGTGTTCTTCGTCGACGCCACGGTGCCCGAGCAGGGGTTCTCGGGGTCGGCCTCCGCGGGCTGGCGCGACCACGTCCGCGGCGAGCTGCACGTCGAGCAGGTCGCCTGCGGACACTCCCAGCTGCTCGACCATGCGGTGCTGGCGCAGCTGGCGCCGGCCCTTGCGGCGGCGCTCGCGACGTGAGCCGGCGGGCCGCGACACGAAACGGGAGGGGGCTCACGCCTCCTCCCGTATTCAACGTATAGCGCGTCGGGGGGCTTGCGGCAAGACCCCCGACGTGGTTCAGACTCGTCGCCCGACGTCGGGATATGCGCTGATCAGCAGCCATACCCGGCGTCGCGGAACGGGGGATTCGTGATCGACGTGATCGTCGCGGGCGGCGGGCCGACCGGGATGATGCTGGCGGGTGAGCTGAGGCTGCACGGGGTGCGCGTGCTCGTCGTGGAGAAGGAGCCGCAGCCGCCGCTGATGGTGCGGTCGCTGGGCCTGCACGTGCGCAGTATCGAGATCATGGACCAGCGCGGGCTGCTGGAGGTGTTCCTGGAGCACGGCACGACCTACCCGCTCACCGGCTTCTTCGCCGCGATCCCGGCGCCGGAGCCGCCGCAGCTGGACACCGCGCACGGCTACGTCCTCGGCATCCCGCAGCCGACGACCGACCGGTTGCTGGCCGAGCACGCCGCCGGGGCCGGGGCCGAGATCCGGCGCGGCGTGGCGGTCGTCGGGCTGAGCCAGGACGACGAGGGGGTGACCGTCGAGCTCTCCGACGGGACACGGGAGCGGGCGCGCTGGCTCGTCGGGTGCGACGGCGGCCGCAGCACGGTGCGCGCGCTGCTCGGCGTCGCGTTCCCGGGGCAGCCGAGCACCGTCGAGACGCTGCTGGGCGAGATGGAGGTCGGCGTGCCGCCGGAGGAGGTGGTCGAGGTCGTGACGCAGGTGCGCAGGACGCAGCTGCGGTTCGGCCTCGGCCCGGTCCACGACGGGGTGTACCGCGTCGTCGTGCCGGCGGGCGAAATGGCGGCGGACCGCTCGGTGCCGCCGACGATGGACGACTTCCGCGCGCAGCTGCGGGCCGTCGCCGGTACCGACTTCGGGGTGCACTCGCCGCGCTGGCTCTCGCGCTTCGGCAACGGGACCCGGCAGGCGGAGCACTACCGCGACGGCCGCGTGTTGCTGGCGGGCGACGCCGCGCACACCCACCCGCCGACCGGCGGTCAGGGGCTCAACATGGGCCTGCAGGACGCGTTCAACCTGGGCTGGAAGCTCGCCGCCGCGGTCGCGGGCTGGGCGCCCGACGGGCTGCTGGACACCTACGAGTCCGAGCGGCACCCGGTCGCGGCCGCCGTGCTGGACAACACCCGGGCGCAGATGGAGCTGATGTCCACCGAGCCCGGCGCGCGGGCGGTGCGCAGGCTCGTCGAGGAGCTGATGCGGTTCGAGGAGGTCAACCGGTACCTGACCGAGAAGATCACCGCGCTCGACGTCCGATACGCCGTCGGGGAGGGGCACGATCTGCTGGGCCGACGCCTGCGCGACCTGCAGCTGAAGCGCGGGCGGCTCTACAAGCTGACCCGGGCGGGCCGGGGCCTGCTGCTCGACGGGACCGGCGCGCTCTCCGTCGACGGGTGGGCCGGTCGCGTGGACCACGTCGTCGACGGGAGCGAGGAGCTCGACGTGCCGGCCGTGCTGCTGCGCCCCGACGGCCACGTGGTCTGGGTGGGCGACGACCAACGGGACCTCGATGACCACCTGCCCACCTGGTTCGGTGCGCCGGCCGCCTGAGGCACCGCGGGGCGGTCGGGTCCGCTGCCGCAGGCCGCGGCGGCGGACCCGATCCGCCCGGGTCAGCCCGCCATCGCCGCGAACATCCCGGGTTCGTAGGACCCCGCGGGGGTGCGGGCGATGACGTTGATCCGGTTCGCGGCGTTGATCAGCGCGACGAGGCAGACCAGCGCCGCGGCCTGCTCGTCGTCGTAGTGCTTGCGCACCAGGGCCCATGTGTCGTCGGAGACGCCCGTGTGGGCGTCGGCGAGCCGGGTGCCCTCCTCGGCGAAGGCCAGCGCGGCACGCTCGGCGTCGTCGAACACCGTCGCCTCGCGCCACGCGGCGACCAGGTGCAGCCGCTGGGCGGTCTCGCCGGCGGCCGCGGCGTCCTTGGTGTGCATGTCGGTGCAGAAGCCGCAGCCGTTGATCTGGCTGGCGCGCAACGACACCAGCTCCTGGGTCGACTTCGGCAGCGAGGAGTTGGCGATCACCAGCGAGGCGTTGGCGAAGCGCTTGCCGAACGCGGCGGCGGTCCGGTCGGCGAAGAGATCGATCCGGGGTTCCATGGTGTGGCCTCTCTCGTTGTCGTTCCTGACGCACACCAGATGCCGGCCGGGCCGCCCGCGTGACAGGTGCCGGGGGTGACACGCGTCACGTCACACCAGGGTGGGGTCCGGTGTCTCCTGGGCGACAGTCCACTCCGACCGGAGGGGGAGCCACGTGGAGCCCGACGCTGCGACCGCCGCATTCGTCGCGCATCGCAACCTGCTGTTCACCGTCGCCTACGAGATGCTCGGGTCGGCCGCCGACGCCGAGGACGTCCTGCAGGAGACGTGGTTGCGCTGGGTCGAGGTCGACCTCGCGACCGTGCACGACCAGCGGGCCTACCTCGTGCGGGTCACGACCCGGCAGGCCCTGAACCGCCTGCGCACCATGGGCCGTCGCAAGGAGTCCTACGTCGGGCCGTGGCTGCCGGAGCCGCTGCTCACCGCCCCCGACGTCGCCGAGGACGTCGAGCTGGCCGAGAGCGTCTCGATGGCGATGCTGCTCGTCCTGGAGACGCTCGCCCCCACCGAGCGCGCGGTGTTCGTGCTCCGCGAGGTGTTCGGGCTGGAGTACGACGAGATCGCCGACGCCGTCGGGAGGACCCCGGCGACGACCCGCCAGATCGCCCACCGGGCGCGGGCCCACGTGGCGGCGCGGCGCCCCCGCAGCGTGGTCTCCGAGGCGGAGACCCGTGACGCACTCGAGGCGTTCCGGCGGGCCGTCGAGACCGGCGACCTCCAGGGGCTGCTCGACCTCCTCGCCCCGGACGTCGTCCTGCTCGGCGACGGGGGCGGGATCAAGCAGGCCGTGCCGCGGCCGATCGTCGGCGCCGACAAGGTGGCCAGGCTGCTCATCGGCGGGCTCGCCCGGGTGGCCGGGGGCATCACGATGGAGCCCGTGCAGGCCAACGGCCGTCCCGCGCTGGTGGTGCGGCTCGATGGTGAGCTCGACAGCGTCGTCGCGGTGCGTATCGACGACGGCCGCGTCACCGGCCTCTACGCCGTGCGCAACCCGGAGAAGCTGTCGCACATGGACCGCGAGACGGCCCTGCGGCGCTGAGGCCCCGGCGGGCCGCGGTGGAGGTCAGCCCAGGGTGGCCTCGTCGCCGACGCGGATCGTGCCGCCCCGGACCACCTCGGCGTAGCAGCCGGCGCACGGCAGCGTCCCGAACCCGGGGACGTCGACGCGGTTGGCCGCGAGCAGGGCGCGCACCGCCTGCGGGGACCGGCCGAGGTCGCCGTGTTCGAGGGTCGGCACCGAGCAGCGGGGCGTCGGTAGCACCAGCCGCAGGACGACGTCGTCGCCGATCCGCAGCTCGCGGCCGAGCCAGGAGTTCTCGACGAACGGCGGCGTCCCAGGCGGGGTCTGCAGCACGAGGTTGGGCCGGTACCGGACGTGCTCGACGCCGATCTCGTCGAGCGTCGCGCTGGAGATGAGGTGCACCGGCGCGTAGTCGACGAACGTCGCCGCGGGGGAGCCCTGCCCGATCTCCAGCGTCTCCGCGTGCACGGCCGCCTCGACGCCCTCGGCGAGGACGTCCTCCGGGTCCGGACGTTCCACGGTCGCGCCGTCGGGGCGCTCGGTCGCGACGCGTACCACGCGTCCCAGCTCGGCGGAGAGCTTCTCGTCGACCCCGGCGGCCGTCGCGTCGAGCGCCCACCCGGACGGCGAGGTGATCACGACGCCGTCCCCGCGGACCGACGCCGTGTACTTCAGCAGGTGCCGCCACAGCCGCGGGTGCTTGGCAGTGGCGACGAGGCCGGTGTCCTGATCGATGACGGCAACCCTGCGGTCGCGGGACACGCCCGCCTCGTCCAGCCGCGCCTCCGTGACCTGCTCGCCGAGCATCGACTTCACGGGATAGCGCCACATCGTGGTGACCTGCATCCGATCACCGTCGGTCACCGGGTGGCGACTTGTCAAACGTACGACCGCCCGTCGCGCGCGCCGAGTCCCGGTTCCGATGATCGCGTCGGCCCCGGGCGATACGGTCGGATCATGCCGGGTCGTCCCTTCTCGCCCGTCGGGCGGCGCGCGTCGTGACCACGATCGACTCCGGCGGCAGGCTGTCCTCACGCGCGCTCAACCGCGCCGCGCTCGCCCGCCAGCTCCTGCTCGACCGCGCCGACATGCCGGTCCTCGACGCCGTCGCGCACCTCGGCGGCCTGCAGGCGCAGGAGCCGCAGGAGCCCTACATCGGGCTGTGGTCGCGGGTGCGTGCCTTCGACCCCGCGACGTTGTCCCGGCTGCTCCTGGACCGGCGCGTCGTGCGGACGACGCTGATGCGCCGCACCATCCATCTCGTCACCGCCGAGGACGCGCTGGGCTGGCGGGCGCGCCACGACGCGATGCTGCGCCAACGGATGCTCGGGGCATACCGGCGCGAGCTCGAGGGCATCGACCTCGACGAGCTCGCCGCGGCCGGCCGGGAGCTGACCGCCGACGGGCGGCCGCGGACGCAGTCGGAGATCGGCAGCGCGCTCGCGCGACGCCGGCCAGGGCCCGGCCCGCGCGTCCTGGGCGAGGCCGTCGCGTCGGTGCTGGTCCCGATGGTGCAGCTGCCCCCGCGCGGTCTCTGGCGCGAGTCCGCGGGCGTGCGGCACCTCCCGCTCGCCACGTGGCTGGGCCGGGAGCCGGACCCGCCCGCACCTGAGGGGACCGACCCCGTCGGGGAGCGGCTCGTCCGTCGGTACCTCGCGGCCTACGGGCCCGCGGCGTCGGCCGACCTGCGGGCCTGGTGCGGTCTGGCCGGGCTGCCCGCCGCCGTCGCGGCCGTCCGCGCCGAGCTGGTCTCCTTCCACGACGAGCGCGGCCGCGAGCTGCTCGACCTCCCCGACGCGCCGCGGCCCGATCCCGACACCCCGGCCCCCGTGCGGTTCCTGCCGGCCTTCGACAACGCGATCCTCGGCTACGACGACCGCAGCCGGATCGTCGACGACGCGCACCGCGGGCTCTCGGTCGCGGGGCAGCGTGTCGTCCTGGTCGATGGCCGGGTCGCGGCGACCTGGGCCGTCGAGGCGTCGACGGTCGTCGTGAACCCGTTGCGCCGCTTCACCCGCGCCGACCGGGCGGCCGTCGCCGAGGAGGCCGGGGCGGTCGCCGGGTTCCTGTCCGACGGCCAGAGCCGGCGGGTCCGGGTCGCGGCGTCACCGCGCTGACGACCCCGGGACGTGCGATGACCCCGCGCGGGCACGGGCCGCACGGGGTCATCGCTCGTCGAGCCGGATGTCAGCTGCTCTTCCACGTATCGGCGAACCAGAGCTCGCTCGACAGGTAGCGCTCGACTCCCTTCACGTTCGGCCGGGCGATGGCCGCCTTCGCGGCGCGGGCCATCCACAGCACGGGCAGGTCGGCGTTGATCAGCTCCTGCGCCTGCTGGTAGTCGCTCGCCCGCTCGGCCGGGTCGGACGTGCCGACGGCGTCGTCGAGCAGCGCGTCGACCTTCGGGTTCGAGTACTTCCCGTAGTTGTTGATACCGCCCGTGTGGAACTGGTTGAACATGAACGGGTACGGGTTCTCGTACGGTCCGCTGATCCACTGGACCATCTGGAACTGCCCGCCCTGCACGACGGTGGTGATCAGTGTCGAGATGTCGTCGGTGTGGACCGTCGCGTCGATGCCGACGGCCGCCAGCTGGGCCTGCATGAACTGGCCGTACTGGATGTTGACCGCCGACGTGCCCTCCTCGATCTCCACCGAGGGGTCGCCGCCGCTCGCCTTGTAGTCGGCGACGAGCTGTTTGGCCTTGTCCGGGTCGTACTTCGGATAGGCGTCGGCGGCCTTGGCGCTGTAGTTGGGGTCGCCGGGCGCGAACGCCGTCGTCGCCAGCGAGCCGACGTTGCCGTACTGCGTGGCGTTGAGCGCCTTCGGGTCGATGGCCATCGCCACGGCCTGCCGCATCCGCGGGTCGTCGAACGGCGCCTTGTGCATGTTGAGGTAGAAGAACTCGCCGTCGCCGCCCGGGCCGTAGTAGGTGCGCAGGTTCGGGTCGGCCGACGACCGCTGGACCTCCTGGAAGAAGCCGCCGATGTCGAGGTCGATGTCGCCGTTGACGACGGAGGCGTAGCGGGTGTCGGTGTCCGACAGCGGCCGGAACTGGATCGCGTCGAGGTACGGCTTGCCCTTCTGCCAGTAGTTCGGGAACCGCTTGACGTCGATCTTGTTGTTCGGGATCCAGTCGACGAACTGGAGCGGGCCGGCGCCGACGGGGTTGCGCCCGTAGTTCGCGCCCTCCTTCTGGATCGCCGTCGGTGACGCGATCGTGCCGAGGTTGCCCGAGGAGAACGGCAGTGCGAAGTCGACCGGGAAGGAGCCGACGGGCCGCTTCAGGTGGAAGGTCACCGTCAGGTCGTCGGTCGGGTCCATCGACGCGATGGGCTCGGTGTAGAGGTGGCCGAGCGCGGCGGGATTGGTGAGCTGCCGGTTGACGTTGAAGATCACCGCCTGCGAGTTGAACGGCGTCCCGTCCTGGAACGTGACGTTCGGTCGCAGCTTCAGCACCCAGGTCGTGCCCTGGTCCGGTGTGGTCATCGACTCCGCGAGGAACGGCTGTGGGTTGCCCGCCGCGTCCATCCGCAGCAGCGAGTCGTAGACGGCCGACGCGATCAGGTTGGAGCCGATCGTCGGGTCGAACGACCGCGCCTCGGTGTACATCCCGACGACCAGCGTGCCGCCCGGCGTCGGCGTGCCCTCGGTCTCCTTGTCCCCGCCGGTCGGGTGCGACACGTCGAGCCCGGCGTTGCCGGGTGCCTTCTCGGCGGTCGGGGAGCTGCCGCACGCGGCGAGCGCCAGCGCCGTCGCGACGGCCGCCGCGGCGAGCGCGACCGTCCTCGTTCTCCTGCGGACACGCACTGTGATCTCCTCGTCCGTGACGTCGTTGTACGGAACGGGGCCCGGTGAGCATTTCCCCGGGTCTTCGTCCGGAAATGCCGTGGGTCGGGGTCGGAACGTGTGCGCTCGGCGGCTCGACCGAATTGCGTTGCGCGTTGACCCGGTGAATGTGGCCGGGAAAACGATAACAGTGAGCGGGGCCACCCACAATGCGGAGCCGATCGAGCCCGAGACTTCGCCAAAGGGATGAAACGGTCGAAAGTGACTGCCATATCTGCAGGTGAGAGGACTGCTGCGCAGAACGGTGGGTCCCCGTGCAGCCAACGACAGGAATCCGTGCACGGATAGTCAGGTCCTTTGGCCGCCATCCTCCGGTCGCTCCACAATTGATGTTGCCGGATCTTCCCGGGAATATCCGGAACGCATTTATCTACGTGCGTCCGGGTGAAGACGGTGCCGCCGGCGCCCGGCGGGTCGGCGGCACCAGCGCGCGCCAGGACTTGCGTCCGGATCGCCCTGTTGCCGAGGATCGTCGCGGCGTCGACGCGCACCGGAGGTGGAGTGTGTCCGAAACCGTGTCCGACAGCCGAGCCGACGCCGCACGGCTCCTCGAGATCGTCAACAGCGCGTGGATGCCGCAGGCGTTGCGCGCCGCGGCCGAGCTGGGGGTGCCGGACCTGCTCGCCGACGGGCCGCGGACGGCGGCCGACGTGGCCGAGGCGACCGGGGCCCACGCCCCCTCCCTGCACCGGCTGCTCCGCGCCCTGGTGACGATCGACGTCCTCACCGAGGACGGCGAGGGCGGGTTCGCCCTCACACCGATGGGCGGGCTGTTGCGCGCCGACGTCGACGGCACCGTCCGGTCGTGGGCCATCTACCAGGGTCGCGACGTCTGGGACGAGTGGGGCCTGATGCCCGAGGCGGTCCGCACCGGGCGCAGCGGACGCGAGATCGCCCACGGTGCGGGCGGCTTCGCACCGTTGCGCGACGACCCACGCCGCGCCGCCACGTTCAACTCGGCCATGGCCGAGCTGACCCGGCTGTCGGCGCGGGCCGTCGTCGCGGGTCACGACTTCGGCCGCTACCGCCGCGTCGCCGACATCGGGGGCGGCTACGGCGAGCTGCTCGGCACGATCCTTCGCGCGCACCCGGGAAGCACCGGAATCCTGTTCGACCTCCCGCACGCCGTCGACGCCGCGGCGGGGCACCTCGACGGCATGGGCGTCCGCGACCGCTGCGAGATCGTGAGCGGGAGCTTCTTCGAGGAGGTCCCCACAGGAGCCGACCTGTACGTCCTCAAGAGCGTCCTGCACGACTGGGATGACGACCGCGCCGCGGAGATCCTCGCCGTGGTGCGCCGGGCCATCGGTCCGGGAGCGCGGCTGCTTCTCGTCGAGCGGCTGATGCCCGACCGCATGCGCGCGGTCCCCGAGCACCGGCTGCTCGCCCGCGCCGACATGAACATGCTGGTCGCGCACGCCGCCCCGGAGCGGACCGAGGGCCAGTGGCGGGCCCTGCTGGGGTCGGCCGGGTTCGACGTCGTCGCCGTCACCCCCATCCCCGGCGCCGCCACGGCGATCGAAGCCGTGCCCGCGGTGGGTGGCGTTACCGGCCACGTCCGGTAACGCCACCCACGGGCCGGTTCAGCCCGAGCGGGTGCTCACGCCGCGACGAGGAGGGTCGCGACGGACGTCGCGTAGTCCCCGCCCATCCAGCCACCGGAGTTGACCGACAGGGCGTGCCGGACGCCCTCGACCTGCCGTGGACCGGCCTCGCCGCGGACCTGGCGGCCGAGCTCGGCGAGCTGCGCGAGGCCCGTCGCACCGAGGGCGTGGCCGCGGCTGAGCAGCCCGCCGTCGGTGTTGACGGGCGCGTCGCCGTCGCGCCCGGTCCGGCCTTCCAGCACGGCGGCGGCACCCTTGCCGGGCTCGGCGATCCCGATCTGCTCGTACTGGACCATCTCCGCGTAGGCGCAGGCGTCGTGCAGCTGGAAGACGTCGATCTCCGACGGCGCGAGTCCGCTGCGCCGGTAGGCCTGCGCCGACGCCCGCTCGACGACGGAGTCGCCCTCGCGGTAGCTGACCAGCGTCGACACCGCGACGCGGACCCGGTCGCCGGGGCGGGCGGCGGTGAACACGAGGGCGGCGGCGCCGTCGGTCAGCGGGGAGCAGGTGAGCAGCTTCAGCGGGTCGGCCACGGGCCGGCTGGCCTCGACGTCGTCGCGTGTGATCGGGGCGCGGAACTGGGCGTGCGGGTTGTCGGCGGCGAACCCGCGGTTCTTGACGGCGATCGCGGCGAGTGCCTCGGTGATGTCGCCGTGGGCGGCGGCGTAGGCCCGCGCGGCGGCGGCGTAGGCGCCCATCATCACGGAGCCGCCCTCGACGTCCTCGCCGTCGCGGTTCAGGGAGAGGTCGGTGCCGGACTCGATCGCGGCGAAGGAGCGCTGCTTGTCGGCGTGGAACAGCTTTTCGGCGCCGACGGCGATCGCGACGTCGACCTGCCCGGACGCGACGGACAGCCAGGCCAGGTGGGCCGCGGAGCTGCCGGAGGCGCAGGCGTTCTCGGTGTTCAGGATCGGGATGCCTTCGAGCCCGGTGCCCTTGAGCGCGACCTGTCCACGGATCATCTCCTGCCCCGACAGCACACCGGCGGCTGCGTTGGAGAACACGGCGGACCCGACGTCGCCCGGCGTCAGACCGGCGTCGTCGAGCGCCGCCGTGACGGCCTCGGCGGCGAGCGAGCCGAGGGTGCGGTCAAGGTGCTTGCCGAACGGGGTGGTGGCGATGCCGGTCATGGCGACCTCGCGCAGGCTCACTGCTGTTTCTCCTTGTCGGGGGCGTGGCCTCAGGTCGACCCCTGTGAGTGGGGCCAGTCGGGCAGGTCGGCGTCCTTGACGACGCCGGTGGCGTTGAGGAACCCGGCGGCCATCCGGTAGAACCCGACGAGCACGACCAGCTCGACGCGTTGCACGTCGGTCCAGTCGTGGCCGAGCGCGGCCCAGGTGGCGTCGGAGACATCGACGGCGTCGAGGACCTCGTCGGCGGCGCGGAGGAGCGTCAGGTCGCGCGGCGACCACTCGTCCGACTCGGTCGCGACGCGCTCGATCTCCTTCTCGGTCAGGCCCGACTTCCCGCCGATCAGGACGTGCTGCGCCCACTCGTAGACGCAGCCGCACCGCCACGCCGTGCGCAGGACGACGAGTTCGCGCTCGCGGGCGGGCAGCTCGCCGCGGGTGAGGAAGAAGCCGCCGAGGACGTTGAACCGCTTCATCAATCGTGGGTGCCGGGCCATCGTCCGGAAGATCGCCAGCGGGACGCCGCGGTCGTCGCCCATCGTCTTGGCGAGCATCTCGGCGACCTCGGGCTCGGGATCGTCGACGGGTGTGACGCGGGGGTCGGCGGCGTGCGCGAACGGCATCAGCCGACCACCTTCGACTCGCGGAGCGCGGCGATCTCGGTGTCGTCGAGGCCGAGGCGGCTGCGCATGATCTCGTCGGTGTGCTCCCCGAGCGCGGGCAGCGAGGCGGGCTCCTGGCCGACGAGCGAGCTGGCCACCTTGATCGGGTTGCCGATCGTGCGCACGACGCCGAGGTCGCGGTTCGTGGTCTCCTGGCGCATCTGGCGAGCGAGGACCTGCGGGTCGTCGAGCAGGTCCTCCGTGGTGTTCACCGGGGCCGAGGGCACCTTCGCGGCCTGCAGCTCCGCGACGGCCTGGGAGCGCGTGCGCACACTCGTCCATCCCTCGATCGCGGGCCGCACGATCGACTCGTGTGCCTTGGAACGCATGTGCCCGGTGACCAGATCGGGATGGTCGACGAGGTCGGGACGGTCGATGCACGCGCACAGCGCCGCCCACTCGCGCGGATTGAGCACGGCGATGATCACGTATCCGTCGCTGGTGGCGAACGGCCCCCACGGCGACTGCAGCGCGTACTGGCCACGACCCATCGACTCACCGAGGTGCTCCTGGTAGGCCATCGGCAGATCGTTCATGAGCAGGGAGGCGTCGAACATCCCGATGTCGACACGAGTGCCCTCGCCGGTGCGGTCGCGGTCGCGCAGCGCGACGAGCGTGCCGGCGAACGCGCAGGTCCCGGAGAAGATGTCCGACATGGCGAAGCCCATCCAGGCCGGTGGACGGTCCTTCTCACCCGCGAGATGGGTGAGCCCGGCCATCGCCTCGGCGATGATCGCGTAGGCCGGCCGGTCCCGGTACGGGCTCGGAAGAACGTCGTCGTGTCCGAAGCCGCTGATCGACGTGTAGACGAGTCGCGGATTGAGCTCCTGCAGCCGCTCCCACGGGAACCCGAGCCGGGCGAGGACGCCCGGCCGGAAGTTCTCCACGAGCACGTCGGCCTGGCTGATCAGCTCGGCGAGGATCTTCTTGCCGCGCTCGGACTTGAGGTCCAGCTCGATGCTCTTCTTCCCGCGGGTGAACCGCAGGATGTTGAGGTTGGTGGAGCCGCCGGGGCCATGGAGCTCGTAGCCGGCCCTTCGGTAGGTCTCCCCTCCGATCGGCTCGACCTTGATCACCTCGGCGCCGAAGTCGGCGAGCATCATGCTCGTCACGGCGCCGCTGACGATCTGGGTCAGGTCGACGACCGTCACGCCGTCCAGTGCGCGTCCTGCCACGAATCCCCCGCTCCTAGTTCCCACGCTCACTGGATGAGAACTACGCTTGCCAGATGGAAATACGGTAGGAACGAGTCGGACGTCAGTCAAGGCCAGGTCGGCCAGTAGGCTCGCACGTGATCGGAAGGGGAGTGGCGGTGCGCTCGATGCAGCGGGTGGTCGCGATCCTCGAGGCCGTCGCCGCATCCCGCGGGCCCGCCACCGCGGCCCGGGTCAGCGCCGGGACCGAGCTCTCCATCTCGACGGTCTCGCGGATCATGCGTGATCTCGCCGAGGAGCAGATGCTCGACCGTCTGGACGACGGCTCGTATCTGCTCGGGTCGCGCATGTTCAAGCTGGTCCGCGACGCCCGGGAGGGCGGCGACGCGATGGCCACGATCCACCGGGTGCTCGCCGAGCTGCGCGACCGGACGGGCGAGACGGCGTCGCTGCACGTTCGTCGTGACGACACCCGCGTGTGCATCGCGTCGGTCGACAGCCGCCACGAGCTACGCCGGGTCGTGCCGGTCGGCGACGCGATCCCACTGGTGGGCACCGCCACCGGGCACGTCCTCATGGCCGAGCTGTCCGCCGCCGAGCAGACCGCGCTGATCGACCGGGCGCGGGCGACCTCGTCGCGGGTCGAGCTGTTGGGCCGGCTGCGCGAGGCCGCCGAGAACGGCTGGGCCGTGCAGGCCGACGGGCTGATCTCCGGCGTCACCGGGGTCGCGGCGCCGGTCCGGGTAAGTGGGCGGATCGTCGCGGCCGTGACCCTCTCCGGCCCGACGACGCGGATGCCGACCGAGGTCGTCGAGAAGATCCTGCCCGACCTCGAGGAGGCGGCGCGCCGGATCGAGCCGTGGGTGCGGGAGCCGTCCTAACCGGCGAGTGCGGCCCGCCCACCCGCGGCGGCCCGGCCGGCCGCCTCGGAGAGCGGCAGCGCGTTGTGGTCGCGCGACAGCACCTCCACCGCGAGCGGCGCGTCGATGCCCAGGCGGTCGAGCTCGATCAGCCAGCTGTGCAGGTCGATCACCCCGTCCCCGGGAGTGAGGCGGAACTCCAGAGCGTCCTCGACCGGATCGGGCCGTGGCGTGGCGAGCATGTCGTTGAGCTGCACCGACACCACCAGGTGGGCGTAGGGCTCGAGGTCTTCCGGGCCGACGCCCGCTCGGTGCACGTGGTAGGCGTCGAGCACGATCCCGGCGTTCGACGCACCCGACGCCGTGATCAGGGCGGCGGCGGCCGCGGGTGTCGACACCGGCGAGTTGGCGCGCGGCTCGAAGCCGACGGTCAGCCCGTGCTCGGCGGCCCGCGCGCACATGCCGGCGAAGCGCTCCGCGAGCCGGGGTTCTTCCACAGCGGCGAGCTGGATCGTCGTCACCTGGCGGCAGCCGAGTGCGTCGGCCAGCGCGAAGACGGCCTCCTCGTCGTCACGGCCGCCGGAGTCCCAGCCCTTGAGCGGCTCGATCTCCGGCGCGGGGAAACCGCCGAGGGCGGCG
Organism: Pseudonocardia benzenivorans CB1190; assembly: GCF_000196675.2. GTDB lineage: Bacteria > Actinomycetota > Actinomycetes > Mycobacteriales > Pseudonocardiaceae > Pseudonocardia > Pseudonocardia benzenivorans. The sequence goes on from NC_015312.1 coordinate 310,073, forward strand.
ACGACGGCGTCGATCCCCGCCGCGACCACCTCGGCGGGCGCGAGCGCGAGACCGGTGAAACCGGCCGCCTCGGCGGCGCGGACCCTGTCGCGCAACGAGTGTCGCGGTGGCTTGCTCATGTGTTCGCCGGTCAGCGTGAAGTAGCTGGCGACGAGGTCGGTGCGGTCGAGAAGGCCCACGTCATTCTGCCTTTGCGGGCACGAGCGCCATACCGTGCGTCCCGCCGAAGCCCGGCCCGATGTTGTTGTCGAGCGTCGCGACGACCTCGTACGTCGTCAGGTCGACGACGCTCACCGAGCCGGTCTTGAGGTTGGCGACGAACGCCGTGTTCCCGTCGGCGGAGAACCGCGTGGTGAACGGCAGCTCGTCGACCTCGACCGCCGCGAGCAGTGTCATCGAGTCCGGATCGACGACGTTGACCCGGCCGCTGACCGGCCCCGGCGGGCTGTCGGGGGAGGGGAACAGGAACTCGGTGACGACGACGCGCCCGTCCGGCGCCACCCGCAGCGCGGACACGTACTCGTCGAAGTCGAGCCGGCCGACGACCTCGTCGGTCGCGGTGTCGATCTTCAGCAGCCGCGGGGTCGGGGTGCCGGGCGGCGGGGCGGCCTTGTTGAGCTGGCCCTGCGAGACGTTGATGACCAGGCTCATCATCGGCGTGGCGACGAACGCGAACCGGCCGTCGGGGGAGCAGTCGATCTCCTCCGCGCCGCCGGGCGAGGCGATCTCGGTGAGCTGCCGACGTTCCCGGAGGTCGGCGACCGAGATGACCGGCGCTTCCTTGTGCGCCACATAGGCCTTCGACCCGTCCGGCGTGATCGCCATCCAGTGCGCGTTGCGGGCCTGCAGCGGGATGTTGGCGACGACCTGCCGGCTCGCGGCGTCGAGCACGACGATGCCGTTGCCGCCGTCACCGGTCTCGACGCCGGTGTAGATGAGGTCGGCCGCCGGGTCGAACTCGACGTCGTGTGGCGCCTCGTACGGGCTGATGTCGATGATGTCGACGACCTTGCGTGCGTCGACGTCGATCACCGAGATCTCGTGCGCCTTCGGCTTGCCCTCGTTGTACGCGCCGGCCCGGTAGGTGTGGGCGAGATAGGCGAGTCGGCGGCCGGCGTCGAAGGCCATCTCGTGCGGCTGGGCGACGAGGCCCTCGACCGTCTCGAGCTTCTCGAGTGTCGAGGCATCGAAGAAGTCCAGCGTGCAACCGAACTGGCTGCACACCAGCAGGACGTCGCTGCGGCTCACGCCGGCACCTCCAGGTTCAGCGCCGGGTCTGCGAGACCGGCCGTGAACTGGACCAGCTCGTAGGTGGCGGTGCCGTCGACGACGAACGGGTCGCCGTCGAAGATCGTGCGGGCAGCGGCCTCGTCCTGTCCGTGGGCCACGATCACGCCACCGGGCGCGCCGATGCGCGGACCGGAGAACAGGAACCGGTGCGCGTCGACGTTCTCCTGCACGAAGGACTTGTGGGCCGCGAACAGCGGGCCGTCCCGGTCGATCTCGCGGTGGTACGTCAGCAGGCACACGAACATGGCGGTCGTCCTCGATCCGTCCGGCGGGTACCGGCCCGATCATTCCCCCGGGCCGTCGGTCACGTCCAGGGTTCGGCGGCTTCCAATTCTCACTTGATGGTTGTTACGCTCACTCAGCGACTCGTGATTGTGGCGAATCGAACAGGACGATCGAGGGGCCGACGACGACGCGGCCGGAGAAGGAGGAGGCGTGTCCGCAGGCCGCGCCAAGGAGATCCGCTTCAACGCGCTCGAGCAGGGCAACCCGAGCTTCCAGTCGTTCGGGCTGTGGGCCCACCCGCGCGACAAGGCGGTCGACTACACGTCGATCCGGTACTGGGCCGAGTACGCGCAGCTGTTGGAGCGCGGCCTGTTCGACAACCTCTTCATCGCCGACGTCTACGGCATGCCCGACGTCTACCGCGGCAACGCCGACGGCGCGCTGCGCAACGGCTCGCAGGCCCCGAGCGTCGACCCCGCTGTCCTGCTCCCCGGCATGGCCGCCGTCACCGAGAACCTCTGCTTCACCATGACGGGCAGTGCCACCTACGAGCGCCCGTACCAGTTCGCGCGCCGGCTCTCCACGCTCGACCACCTGCTCGAGGGCCGGCTGGGCTGGAACATCGTCACCAGCTACCTGGGCAGCGGCGCCCGCGCGATGGGTCTCGACGGATTGATCCCGCACGATCGCCGCTACGACATGGCCGACGAGTTCTGCGACGGCGTCTACCGGCTGTGGGAGGAGTCCTGGGGCGAGGGCTCGCTGCCCAAGGACAAGGCCACCCGCGTCTACGCCGACCCGTCGAGGATCCGCCGCATCGACTTCGACGGAGAGTTCCACCGCTTCAGCGCCATCCACGCCGTCGAGCCGTCGCCGCAGCGCACGCCCGTGCTGTTCCAGGCCGGTGGCTCGACGCGCGGCCGGCAGTTCGCCGCCACCCACGCCGAGGGCATCTACCTCAACGGCACGACGATCGACATCGTCCGCGACAAGATCGCCGTGGTGACCAAGGAGCTGGAGGCCACCGGCCGCCCGCGCGACTCGGTCAAGTTCTTCGCCGGCGTCTCGGTGTTCGTCGACGAGACCGAGGAGCTCGCCCGCGCCCGCTACAACGACTACCTGAAGTACTCGTCGTTCGAGGGCCTGATCTCGACGATGTCGGGCCTCATGGGCATCGACCTGTCGGAGTACCCCGTCGACAAGCCGATCGAGTACGAGGAGAACGACTCCAACCGCTCCGCGCTGGAGATGTTCACCCGCGGCAACAAGTGGACGGTCCGCCAGGTCCTCGAGGAGAAGGCCCTGTGCGGCACCAACATGGCGCTGATCGGCAGCCCCACCCAGATCGCCGACGAGCTCATCCGCTGGATGGACGAGACCGACCTCGACGGCTTCAACATCGCGCGCATCGTGGCGCACGAGACCTACGAGAACTTCATCGACATGGTCGTCCCGGTCCTGCAGGAGCGCGGCCGGTACAAGACCGAGTACACGCCGGGCACGTTCCGCGAGAAGCTCTTCGGCACGTCCCGCATCCCGGAGACGCACCGGGCCGGTTCGTTCCGCCGCTGATCCGCTCACAGCTCACTCGGTCGGGTGGACTTGGGCCCGCGGTTGTCCTCTGGCCGAGACATCTTGCGGATGCAAACGTAGGGCCTGACCCGCGGATGTGCTGTGTGTACCGCTGAGTAACCAACATTTCGGTGGCGATCCGTCACGTCACCGTCGAATCCCGTCCTCGTTGTCGGGCTCGTACCCGGTCACCCCCCCTCGACCGGGTCGTCCCCAGAGCAGAGGACACGCATGGCCCACCACAGACTCGCGTCACCGCCCAAGGAGACCGGACTGCACCGGTCGGTCGGACGGCGGAAGTTCCTCGGCTACCTGATCGCCGCCCCCACGCTCGTCGTCGCCGCCGAGCTCGCCAGGGAGCAGGTGTTCGGTGCCTCCGAGGCGTTCGCGACGATCCCCTCCCCGCCGCAGACGCCGGAGGCCTACGACCTCCTCGACGCCCTCCGCGACGCCGCACGCCCGACCGCGAACCTGATCCGCGTCGAGGTCAACAAGGACGGCACCGTCTCCTTCGCGCTGCCCCGCTCGGACAACGGGCAGGGCATCATCACGTCGACCCAGATGATCATCGCGGAGGAGATGGACCTCGACGTCGACCAGGTGCAGGTCACCCTGGCCGACGCCCGTCCCGAGCTGCTGTTCAACCAGATCACCGGCGGGTCCAGCACCACCTTCACGACGTACACGCCGATCCGGGTCGCGGCGGCGCTGGCCAAGGGCCGGCTCCTGGAGGCCGGCGCCCAGCTGCTCGCGCAGGACGTTCGGACCGTCACCGCGCGCAAGGGGCTGGTCCTCGGCTCCGGCGGCCGGTCGATCCCGTTCTCGGCGCTCGCCGAGAAGGCCGCCAGCTCGACGACGCAGCAGGTCGAGGTGGTCCTCAAGGCACGCGAGTCGTTCACGGTCATCGGCAAGGCGCAGAACAAGACCGACGCGCGCGACATCGTCACCGGACGGAAGGTCTTCGCTACCGACCTGCAGATCCCCGACGCGCTCCCGACCGTCATCTGCCGCGCGCCGGACCTCAACGGCACGCCCGGCGATGTCGACAACATCGACGACGTCCGCTCGATGCCGGGCGTCACCGACGTCGAGCCGGTGTCGACGGGCGTCGCCGTCCGGGCACGCACCTTCGGCCAGGCCATCGACGCCGTCAACGCGCTGAAGGTGAGCTGGAAGCGGGGGACCGTCGCGGGCGAGAACGACGACTCGGTACTGAAGCGGGTCAAGGCGGCGGAGCTGCCGATGGCCGTGCCGGCCGGCGTCGGCCGGACTATCGACCGCTCCTTCACGTTCTACTTCGCGAGCAGCAGCTCGCTGGAGACGAACTGCTGCATCGCCGACGTCCGCAAGGACCGGGCCGAGCTCTGGGGTCCGATGAAGAACCCGATCGCCGCGCAGGGTGACGTCGCCAAGATCTGCGGGCTGCCGGTCGGCGCCGTGACGATGCACGTGACGCAGGGCGGCGGGTCGTTCGGCCGCAAGCTGTTCTACGACGCCGCGCTCGAGGCGGCCGAGTGCTCCAAGGCGTTCGGCAAGCCCGTGAAGCTCATGTGGACCCGCGCCGACGACTCCCGCCAGGGCCGCGTGCACCCGATGTCGACGGGCCGGGTCCGGGCGCAGATCAACGGCGACTCGGTGGTCAGCTACGAGCAGCGGCACACGAGCGTCGCGACGCAGATCAACCCCGGTCTGGGCGAACCCGTGTCGGCCGCCGCGGTCAAGGCCCCGCTGGGGAACCTGACGCTCTCGGAGAGCATCTTCGAGCTCACGCAGGTGACGCCGTACGAGTTCGGGGTGTCGACGCGGTTCCTCAACGAGGTCGACATGCGGTTCAACACGACCTCCATGCGCAACATCTACTCGCCCAACGTGGCCACCGCCCGCGAGGTCATGGTCGACCAGATCGCCGACGCGATGGGCAAGGACCCCTACGAGTTCCGGCGCGGCTTCCTCAAGACCGACCGGCTTCGGGCGGCGCTCGACGCCGTCGCCAAGAAGGGCCGGTGGGGCCGGTCGATGCCGAAGGGCACGGCGCAGGGGCTCGGCATCCACACCGAGTACAAGGGCGTGACGGCCGCGCTCGTCGAGATCGACTGCCGGCCCGACACGGTGAACCGGCCGATCCGCGAGGGCGTGACCGGGCCTCGCGTCACGAAGGTGACCTTCGCCGTCGACGTCGGTCTCGTGATCAACCCCAAGGGCCTCGAGGCGCAGATGATGGGCGGCATCAACGACGCCCTCGCGCTGATCCTCACCTCCAGCCTGCACCTCGACGACGGACACTTCGTCGAGGCCAGCTGGGACAACTACTTCTACACGCGGCAGTGGAACACCCCGCCGGACCTCGACATCATCATCCTGGACTCCGAGGCCGACGAGCCCGGCGGCGCGGGTGAGTTCGGGCTGGCGGCCACGTGCGGCGCGATCGCGAACGCCTACGCGCGGGCGACCGGGACGGTGCCGGAGTACTTCCCGATCAACCACAAGGACCCGTTCCCGTTCGAGCCCAAGCCGACGGTCCCGCCGATCCCCGAGTCGCCGACCGACGGCCTCGACCACACCTACTGACCCGACCGGGAGCGCCATGTCCACGCACACCTTCACGCTCAACGGCGAGCGCGTCACGGTCGACGTCGAGGACGACGTCCGGCTGCTCTGGGTCATCCGCGACATCCTCGGGGTGACCGGGCCGAAGTACGGCTGCGGGATCAACGTCTGCAAGGCCTGTACCAGCCACATCAACGGCAAGGCCTTCAACCCCTGCTCGGTGCCGGTCGGCGCGATCTCGGCCGACGACGAGGTCACGACGATCGAGGGTCTCGCCGACGGGGACACGCTGCACCCGATGCAGGAGGCCTGGATCGACCGCGACGTCCCCCAGTGCGGGTACTGCCAGCCGGGCCAGATCATGGCGGCGGTCGCCAAGGTCAACCAGTGCAAGGCCGAGGGCCGAGACGTCGACGACGACGCCATCGAGGAGATCCGCAACATCTGCCGTTGCGGCACCTACAACCGCATCCGCGAGGCCATCAAGGCCGGCGCGGAGAACATGTGAGGCACCCCGTGAAGAAGGTGATCATCGCCGCGCTGGCGCTCGGCGGCGTGGTACTGCCCGCCGGCACCGCATTCGCCGACGAGCAGCCCCCGAGCGACGCGTCCCAGGCCCTCAGCGCCGTCGGCGCGACGGGCGGAGCAGCCGCCGACTCGTTCGTCGACGCGGCGAACGGCAACGGCCCGACCGGCGCCGACGGTACCGAGTCCGAGGTCCCGGCCCCGTCGTTCAACTGGCTCGTGGGCCCGGCGAGCGGCCTGCTCGACGGCCCGTTCGACTGACGCCTCCCCGACGTCTGCGCGACGGGGCCCGCCCCCCGACGGACGAGCGCCCCGGACCCTGCGTGGGTCCGGGGCGCTCGTCGTGGGAGGTCAGTTGTAGGCGTGGTGGCTGCCGTAGGACGAGGAGTGGTCGTAGTTGTCGTGGCAGCCCTTGTCGTAGGAGTCGTGGCAGTGGGAGTCGCTGTAGGAGGACTTGTCGCAGTAGTCGTCGTCGTAGCGGCCGTTGTCCCAGCAGTGCGAGTACTTGTCGTCCCAGTTGTGGTGCTTGTCGGACCAGTTGTCGTCGCAGTGCTTGCCGTAGTCGTCGTTGTGGTGCTTGCTGGTGCTGCAGTGGGACTTGAACATTTCGGGCCTCGTCTCGGTGGGGTTCGTGCGCCGGGTTCGTGCGGTGGGGTTCGTGCTGTGGGGGGTGTTTCCGTGTTGAGGAGAACTCTGCCGTCGCGGAGGCCTCGCGACGATCGAGTGCGCCCCCGTTCCGAGGGGGAGAACCCCACTTCTGCAGCGGGGCCGCGTCGGCGGACGGTGTCCACCAGCAGCAGACGAGACACGAACCGAGCGTAGGACCGTCACCAGACGCATATCGGCGAAACCGGACGCGCCTACCGCGTCCGGGCCAGCTGATCTCCCACGTCAGCGGGTCCGTAGCGACGGGAACGACGCGACGAACGGCTCTGCACCGGACCCCCGCGGGTCCGGTCCGCACGCGATGACGACGACATCTCCCGCATGGGCGCGAAGGTCGAGATCGCAACGGTCGGAGAACTGTTCCTCGTACGGGCGCCGATGTGGGAACGCTGAGAATCATGGAGCACGAGCCTCGTCCCGTGGTGTCATGAACGGCCACGCGGGCGAGGTGAGGTGCGCATGCCGGATGGGGGAGTCGGTGGCCACGGGCACGGCCATGGTGGGCCGCCCTGGATACATGAGGGGCGCGGCGGGGGCCTGCCGGACTGGACGGGGCTCGACCTGCACTGGTTGCTCGGGCCGGCGGCGCTCGTCGCGACGGTGCTCCTCGCCACGCTGGTGTATCTGCTGGTCAGGTCCCTGGTCTCCTGGTTCTCGGCAGCGCGGGCGCGTGACGACGGCCGGGCCCGCTGGGATGCGGCCGTCGCCCGGTACGACGAGACGGCTCGTGCGTACGCCGCGTTCGAGTGCGACCCGGGCGAGGTGCTCACCAGGCCCGCGCTCTGCGACGTCTCGTGGCCCGCGACGGCACGCTTCGTCGACGCCTTCGCCGAGGCGACCGCGCTGCGCACCGAGTCGTGGCCGGGCCCGGCCGCGGCGGCCGAGTTCGTCCGGGCCGCGGGCGCGGCGGAACGGGCGTGGACCGCGGCGCAGGACGCGGCGGAACGGGCGCGGTGGGCCCGGTTCCGGCCGGGTGAGCGGGCGTTGCTCGGCCAGGCCCTGCGGCTCCTGACGACGGCCCGGGAGTCGCCGTTCGAGGAGGAGCGGCGGACCGCCTACCGGCGCGTCGCGCAGCGGCTCGCGGAGCTGGAGCGGCGCACCGGCTTCGCCGTGCCGCGGCCGGTCGTCGCGGCGCTGGAGGTCCGCGGGCGGCCGATGCTCGCGGACGGCGGGCGGCACCGTCGGGAGGACCGCGCAACCGGCGAGGCGCCGCTGCCCGCGATGCAGTGACCTGTCACTCGTTCGTGTGAGCCGTGACGGAACGGGTACGTACCTCCTCGTCGATCGAGGAGGAGTGGATGACCGTGCCCGGGGACGAGGCCTGGAACACGCGACATCGTTCCGAGGGCCCGCTCAACCGGGCCGACCGGAACTTCGCGGAGCTGCTGCAGGAACTGCGCGTCGTGTTCGCCGGTGTGCCGATCCTGTTCGGGTTCCTGCTGACGCTGTCGTTCTCGGAGCGGTTCCGCAGTCTCGACGACGTCCAGCACGGGCTGTTCGTCGCGACCCTCGGCTGCGCGGCCATGTCGGCGACGCTGATCATCGCGCCCGTGGCCGCACACCGGGTGGCCTTCCAGCAGAACCGCAAGCGCGAGCTGGTCCGGTTGGGCCACCGGATGGTCATCGCCGGCCTCGCGGCGTTCGCGCTGACGTTGTGCTGCGGGGTGATGCTCGTCCTCGACATGGCGCTGGGCAGGGTGCCCGCCGTCGCCGGGGCCGGTGCGCTCGTCCTGATCACCCTCGTGCTGTGGATCGCGGTCCCGCTGCGGCTGCGGCACCCGTCACGGGCCCGACCGCGGCTGCCGGAGCCGGGTTCGCGTCGGTGGCAGCCGTCCGACGCGTGGTCGCGCAGCGGCGCCCGGCGCGAGGTCGCCGGACGGGTCGGGGTCGCGGAGCGCGGCGTCGCGGACTGACCGCCCGTTGACCCGCCGCGCCGCGACGGGAGATTCTCGCCGCGGACCCGACGTGGAGGTGGCAGGGCGATGGACGTCGCAGACCTGGTTGCGCGCGAGGAGATCCGGGACGTCCTGCTGCGGTACTGCCGGGCCGTCGACCGGGGCGACCTCGCGCTGCTGCGCTCGGTCTACCACCCCGACGCCACCGACGACCACGGCATGTTCAAGGGCAACGGGCACGAGTTCGCCGAGTTCATCCTCGCCCAGCCCGGTCGCGACGAGCTGGTCACGCAGCACCACCTGACGAACGTCGCCATCGAGCTCGACGGCGACGACGCCCGCGCCGAGACCTACTTCGTCGCGGTCCACCGCAGGCCGGGCCCGCCCGTGTCGATCGGGCAGTTCGGCGGACGCTACGTCGACCGGCTCTCGCGACGCGACGGGGTGTGGCGGATCGCGGAGCGCGTCGTCGTCCACGACTGGAGCCTGCGGGAGACGGTCGGTCCCGAGTGGGGCGGGCTCGACGCGTTCGCCCGCGGTGCCCAGGCCCCCGACGACCCCGGGCACCGCCTCCTCGCCGCGGGTTAGGTGGCAGGCGGCGACGGGAACGCCACGCACACCGGGTTCGCCGTCTCGAGCGTGCCCAGGTGTGTCAGCGTGGCGCTGTCCTCGTCGAGGGTGAAGGCGATGAGGTCGTCGCTGTCCTGGTTGCCCAGCAGCACGATGCGCCCGTCCGGACTCAGCGCGAGCTCGCGCGGCCAGCTCCCGCGGCCGGGCTCGGTGTGCGCAAGTACGGGCTCGTCGGAATCGCCGTCGACGCGCAGCAGGGCGATGCTGTCGTGCCCGCGGTTGGACGCCAGCACCCAGCGCCCCGACGGGCTGACCCGGATCGCGGCGGTCTGGTTGAGCGTCGTGACGTCGTCGGGGATCGTCCGCACGACGGCGGTCCGCCGGTAGCCCTCGCCGTCGCGCCGTGCCGCCACGACCGTGCTGCCCAGCTCGCACAGCACGTAGAGCCGCTCGCCGTCCGGGTGGAAGGCGAGATGGCGCGGACCGTGCCCGGCCGGGATGTCGATGCGCGCGGCGGGGCGTTCGGTGAGGGTGCCGTCGTCGCCGAGCACGTAGCCGACGACGGCGTCCATCCCCAGGTCGGGCACCAACAGCAGGCCGGTCACGGGGTCGAAGGCGACCATGTGGGCGTGCGCGGCGGTCTGCCGCCGCGGGTCGACGCTCGATCCCTCGTGCGTGACGTCGGCGGTCGGCTCCCCGAGACCCTCCTCGGTGACGGGGAAGACGCACACCGACCCCGAGTGGTAGTTGGCGGTGAGCACGAACCGGCCGCTCGGGTCGATCGTGAGATGGCAGGTCCCCGCGCCGGAGGGTCGCGAGTCGAGCGCGGTGAGTGCGCCGGTGCCGGGGTCGCGTGCGAAGGCGCTCACGGTGCCGCCGGTGCGGTTGCCGGGATCGGCGGACTCGTCGGCGGCGTAGAGCCGGCTGCCGTCGGGGGACAGCGCGAGGTAGGACGGGTTGCGGGTGCGGGCGAGCAACGTGACCGGCCCGAACGTCCCCGTCGTGGTGTCGAGGGTCGTTCCGAGGATGCCGTCGTTGTGTCCGTGGACGTGGCCGAGCGTCGTGGTGTAGGTGCCGACGATGAGCGGCAGGTCGGGCACGGGACCTCCTGGGTCGGGACGCGGCGTCGCGCGGGTCACGGTACCCCGATCTTGCTTGCTTAGCAGCAAGCAATTAGCGTGGATCGCATGTTGCGCTCCGACCCTGGTCCCCGAACGGCACCGGCGGTCGGATCGGTCTCCTCCGACGAGCCGTTACCCGGCCGCTGGCTCGTCTTCGGCATCGTCGGCCTCGCCCTGCTGCTCGGCTCGATCGACCAGACGTCCGTCGCCACCGCGCTGCCGACCATGCAGGCCGACCTCGGCGGGTCCCTCGGCTGGGTCGGCTGGACGATCACGATCTACTCGCTCGGCCAGATCGTCGCGCTGCCCATCGCGGGACGGCTCAGCGACCAGTTCGGCAGGCGCACCGTCTTCCTGACCGCCGTCGCGATGTTCACGATCACCTCGCTGTGCGCGGGCCTCGCCGGCAACATCGCCTTCCTCATCGCGGTGCGCGCGATCCAGGGCCTCGCCGCGGGCGCGATCATGCCGGCCGCCACCGGGATCGTCGCCGAGCGCTTCGGCCGCAACCGCGACCGCGCGATCGGCATGTTCACCAGCATCTTCCCGATCGGCGCGATCGTCGGGCCGGTCGTCGGCGGCGTCCTGGTCACCTACACGTCGTGGCGGGCGATCTTCTTCGTCAACCTGCCGATCGGCGTCGTGATCGTCGTCGGCGGGCTGTTCCTCATCGGCCGCGGCGCCGCCCGGCCCGTGCAGACGTCGGCCATCGACTTCCGCGGCATCGGCCTGCTCACCCTGGTCCTGCTCGCCGGGATGACGACGATCACCGCCCTCGGCGGCGACGGCGACCCGGTGATGCGGTACCTGCTGGTCGGCGTGGCGGCGCTGGTCACCGTCGTCGCGGTGTGGCGGTTCCTGCGGCACGCGCGCGTCGAACCCGACGCCGTGGTGCCGATGCGGCTGCTGCGCGGACGCACGTTCGGGCCGCTCAACGCGGTCAACGTCCTCTTCGGGGCGGGCGCGCTCGGTTTCGCGACGCTCGTGCCGCTCTACGCCGAGCACCGCTACGGTCTCGGCCCGCTCGTCGCCGGCAGCCTGCTGTCCGTGCGGGCCATCGCCATGATCGCGACGTCGTCGCTGTCGGTGGCACTGCTGCGGACCGTCGGCACCCGGAAGCTGATGCTCATCGGCTACTCGCTCATGGCCGTCGGGACGGGCCTGCTGGCCGTGCCGCCGCCGGGCGGGATGTCGGCGGAGCTGTGGCTCTCGATCACCGCCGGCGTCGCCGGGCTGGGCATGGGTACGGCGGCGCCGTCGAGCAACAACGCCTCCATGCACCTGGCCAAGGAGCAGATCTCCGCGATCGCGGGGCTGCGCGCGATGTTCCGGCAGTCCGGGGGCATCGCCGGCATCTCCCTCACGACGGCGATCCTGTCCGTCGCGGCCAACCCCGGCCTCACGCAGGCCTACGTGTTCGTGGCCTTCGCGGTGCTGCTGCTCGTCGCGCTGCCGATCATCTTCGCCCTGCCGGACCACCGCGGATCCTGGTGACGCCGAGGCGGTCGGTTCGGTAACGATCGGACGACTCGTCCCGACTCGACGAACAGGTGCGTCGGCCATCGGGGGCCGGCCCGGACCGAGACGAGGGCGTCATGGCGACCGAGTCCTCCGCAGCCGCGACCGACGTGCTCGTCGTGGGCGCCGGTCCGATCGGGCTGACCGCGGCACTGGAGCTGCGCCGGCGCGGGGTGGCGTGCCGGGTCGTCGACAAGCTGACCGAGCCGCCGCAGTACGCCAAGGCCGTCGGCGTGCAGGCGCGCACGCTGGAGCTGTGGGAGGCCGCGGGCGTGCTCCCCGCGATGCTCGACGCCGCGATCCCGATGTTCGGCCAGTTCGTCTACCGCAACGGCGAGCGGGTCGCGACGATGCAGTTCGAGCTGCCGCCGGACATGCCGTACGGCTTCATGGCGCTGCCGCAGTACGAGACCGAGCGGCTGCTGCGCGAGGCGCTGGCCCGGCACGGCGTCGTCCCCGAACGGGGCGTCGAGCTGGTCTCGTTCACCCAGGACGACGACGGGGTCACCGCCGAGCTCGTCGGGCCCGGCGGTCCCGAGACCGTCCGCGCGGCATATCTCGTCGGCGGCGACGGCGCGCACAGCACCGTCCGCAAGGTGCTGGGGCTGAGCTTCGAGGGCGGGGCGTTCGCCGAGGAGTACATGCTCGGCGACGTCGAGGTCGACTGGTCGATCCCGCGCGGGTACGGGGTGCGCGCGATGCGGGAGGAGGACGGCACGGTCGTCGACCTGCTCGTGTGCATCCCGCTGCCGGGCCGCGGCCGCTACCGGATGTCGATGCTGGTGCCGCCGGAGCTGTCGTCGGCCGCGCCCGCCGCCGGCGAGGTCGCGCACGGTTTCGAGGCCGGCCGCGCCCCCGAGCTGCACCACATCCAGGCCGTCATCGACCGGATGTCGCCCGAGCCGACGGTCGCGCGGAACCTGCGCTGGTCGTCGGTGTTCCGGATCAGCCACCGCATCGCGGGCGCCTACTCCGCGGGCCGGGCGTTCATCGCGGGCGACGCCGCGCACATCCACCCGCCGACCGGCGCCCAGGGCATGAACACCGGCATCCAGGACGCGGTGAACCTGGCGTGGAAGCTGGCGGCCGCGGTCCACGGCACCGCCGCGCCGGGGTTGCTCGACAGCTACGACGCCGAACGCCGTCCGGTCGGCGAGGAGGTCGTGGGCCGCACGGTGCAGGCCGCGACGACCGGCGTCCGGTTCGACGCGGCCGACCCGTTCGCCGCGGTCCGCCGCGAGGCGCAGCTGCTGGTCGGGTATCGCGGCAGCCCGATCGTCGGCGAGGTCGACGAGTCCCTGCCCGCTGGCGCCCCGCAGGCCGGCGACCGCGCGCCGGACGCCCGCGGCCTGGTCCGCGACATCGTGCAGTTCCCGGTGCGGCTCTTCGAGCTGTTCCGCGTACCGGGGCACGCGCTGCTGCTCTACGCCGACACCGACACGACGGCCGCCGGGCTCGACGAGGTCGCCGACGCGGCGCGGTCGGTGCTGGGCGACGACCTCGTCGTGCACGCCGTGCTGGCCTCAGGGGTCCACGCCCCGCGGCTGGTCACGCCCACCCTGCGCGACGCCGCGGGGGAGTTCCGGGCGGCGTACGCGGCCGTCGACGGGACGCTGCTCGCCGTGCGGCCGGACGGGTACGTCGGGCACCGTGGCAGCGTGGCGGACCCGGCCGGGCTCCTCCGGTACGCGGCCGGGGTCGTCGCGCCCGCGGGCGAGCGCGTCGGCGTCGGCAGGTGAGCCGGATCACTTCCCAGCTGGTTGTGCCGCTGGCGTCCGCGGGCGAGGGTCGGTCTCGCACGGGTCCCCCTCCGTGCGCCGCGACGACCCAAGGCAGCGAGGAAGCAGAGTGGCCCTCTCCACCGGCGACACGATCCCCGACGTCACCCTGAGGACGATGACCCAGGACGGGCCGGCGCCCGTCGCCAGCCGCGAGGCGCTCGGCACCGGCACGGTCGTGCTGTTCGGCGTGCCCGGGGCGTTCACCCCGGCGTGCTCGGACCGGCACCTGCCCGAGTACGTCCTGCGGGCCGACGAGCTGCGCGCCAAGGGCGTCGACACGGTCGCGTGCGTGTCGGTCAACGACGCGTTCGTCATGGACGCGTGGGGCCGCTCGCGCGAGGTGGGCGACTCGGTCGTCATGCTCGCCGACGGCAACGGCGACTTCACCAGGGCGGTCGGGCTGGAGCTCGACGCGACGGGTCTCGGGCTGGGTCTGCGGTCGAAGCGCTACGCGGCGGTGCTCCGGGACGGTGTCGTCCAGGACATCTGGGTCGAGGCCGTGCCCTCCGACGTCGTGGTGAGCTCCGCCGACGCGGTCCTCAAGAGCCTCTGAGCCGAACCGGAGCCGACCGCGGGTCGGTTGCCGCCCGCGCGCGACGCGTGTGACGATCGAGATCGTCGACGGCGCCGGGCACGTCGGGCACGTCGGGGAGGGGCCGCCATGACCATGGAGATCCAGCAGTTGATGTGGGTCATCGAGGGCCTCGCCGAGGACTTCCGGACGGCCGTCTACGTCGACCGGGACCTGGACAGGGCGCTCGCGCTGGTGACCGAGGACTGCGAGGTGCGCCACGTCCCGGCGGGCACGGGTGCCGACGGCAGGCAGGCCCTCGCACACCACCTCACCGGCGAGGTGTGGCCCCACCTGCCTGACGACCTCGAGTTCCGCCGGGTCACCCGCACGTCCGACCAGCGGCGGGTGGTCGCCGAGTCGGCGGTCACGTTCACCCACGACCGCGAGCTGCCGTGGCTGCTGCCCGGGATCGCGCCGACGCACCGCCGCGTCGAGACGACGGTGGTCTCGGTGGTCACGGCCAAGCACCGCAGCAGGGCGGGCCGGACCGAGACGTGGATCCGCTCGCACCGCAGCCTGTGGGACCACGCCGGCATGCTGGCGGCGATCGGGATGCCGCCCGCCGGGATCCGCACCACCCAGGACCTGGCCGTCTGACGACGGTCGGCGCGCGCGGGCCATCTCGTCGACGACGCTGGCCCGGGCGCGGCGAGCCCGGCGACGTCGTGCGGCGCGACCTCGCGGCTCTCGGCGACCATCCGTTCCAGGTGCGGTCACGACGGCCGCCGCCGCGCGGACGTGGGCGGGCGCATCGGACCTCCCGCGTCGGCCGGGATATGGCCCCGTATTCGGACTCGGGAAATGGGCCGGAACGGTTACGGTGGACGGCGGAATCGCTTCCGGTGAATCCCCTTCCCGTCGTCGCCGCGGCGTGGCAGGGTCGGCGAAATGGACGCGCGCGCGATTCGCCAGGCGTATCTCGATCTCCTCCGCGAGCAGCGGCACGCGGTGATCGAGCGGGCGCCGCTCGTCCTGCGCGACGACCCGACGACGCTGTTCACCGGCAGTGGCATGCAGCCGTTGCTGCCGTACCTGCTGGGTGCCGAGCACCCCGACGGCGCGCGGCTCGCCGACGTCCAGCCGTGCCTGCGGGCCCAGGACATGGACGAGGTCGGCGACAACCGGCACACCACTTTCTTCGAGATGCTGGGGAACTGGAGCCTCGGCGACTACTCCAAGGCCGAGCAGATCCCGATGGTGTGGTACTTCCTCGTCGACGTCGTCGGGCTGGACCCGGAACGCATCTACGTCACCGCGTTCATCGGCGACTCCGCGCACGGAATCCCGCGCGACGACGAGAGCGCCGACATCTGGGAGCGGCTGTTCCGCGAGCGGGGAATCAGCTTCGACCGCATCGACCTCGACACCGAGGAGTACGGCAACGAGGTCGGCAACCAGGGCGCGCGGATCGCGTTCTACGGCCACAAGAACTGGTGGAGCCGCTTCGGCGGGCCCGACGAGATGCCCGTCGAGGACCCCGGCGGACCCGACTCGGAGATCTTCTACTACTTCCCCCAGGTCGAGCACGACACGGCCTACGGCCGGTATCCGCACCAGAACTCCGACGGCGGGCAGTTCCTCGAGATCGGCAACTCCGTCTCCATGACCTACCGGCGCACCGAGACCGGTGTCGTCGACCTGCCCAAGCACAACGTCGACTTCGGCGGCGGGCTGGAACGGATCGCCGCGGCGGCGATCGACAGTCCGGACGTCTATCACGTGAGCCTGCTGTGGCCGATGGTCGAGCAGCTCCAGAAGGTCACGGGCAAGAGCTACGCCGAGGCCACAACGGCGATGCGCGTCGTCGTGGACCATCTGCGCGGCGCGGTCTTCCTGGCCGCGGACGGGGTGCGGCCCAGCAACTCCAAGCAGGGCTACGTGATGCGCCGGCTGCTCCGCCGGGCCATGCGGTTCGGGCTCGACCTCGGCCTGACGGCGGGCGTCGCGGCGGAGCTGGTGCCGGTCGTCGCGTCGGTGTACTCGGACGTCTACCCGGAGATCGCGGCCGGGGAGGCCGACATCGTCGCGGTGATCGCCAAGGAGGAGAAGCTGTTCGCGCGGACCCTGCGCAAGGGGCTGTCGATGGTGCGCCGGCTCGGCCGCACGCAGCCTGCGATCTCGGGTGCGCACCTGTTCGAGCTGCACGACACGTTCGGCATGCCGATCGAGCTCTCCGTGGAGGAGGCGCACCGCCAGGGCATCGCGCTGGAGGAGACCTGGCAGGCCGACTTCGACGCGCTGATGGACGCGCAGAAGGCGCGCTCGCGGGCCGCGGGCTGACCGCGCCCGGTTCGGCGCCGCCGCGGCCGGACGTCACCGTGAAACGAAGAATGGGCCACCCGCTCGCGGGCGACCCATTCTTCGACGATTGGTGGAGGACTCAGGAATTGAACCTGACAAGGCGTCCCAAGTACGCATCCCCCGTGTGCGGGAAAAAGTACCGCGGTGATCGTCGAGGGGCAACCCCCTGTTTCACAACTGTTCGTGACCGCCCGATCGAGTGGCGGCGATCAACTGCCACGGCGTGGCATCGGGCAGGTAGGCGCGGGTGAGCGCGACGCCGATCCTGGGCAGGTCCGCCTCGTCGCGGAACGCCAGGTGCACCGGTTCGTACCGCGGCTGGAACTTGGCCTTGAACGCGTGCAACGAGCGGAAGCCGTAGAACGGCTCCAGCGCGCCGCCGAGCCGCTCCAGCAGCCGGTCGGTGCGGTCGAGCTCCGCCTCGGACACGTCGCCCCTGGCGAGCGGCGCGCCCGACAGCGAGACGAACTCTGCGCCCTGCTCACGGAACTCCAGGCAGGCCGACGCGATCATGAACTCCATGACGGACCGGAACCCGTCGGTGCGCCTGCGCATGACGTCGAGCGTCCAGCCGCGGACGACACCGCCCGGCGCGTAGACGGGCAGCCACGACGTCACGCCGTGGATCGAGCCCGTCGGGTCGATGGCGATGCCGACGCGCACGGCCGGGTCCAGCGCCTCCTCCACGCCGCCGAGGGTGAAGCCCATCTCGGGCAGACCCTTGTCGCCGACCCAGGCCTCCGAGATGGCCCTGACCTGCGCGAGGATCGCGAAAGGCTGTTCCGCGAGCGTCACGACCCGGAACTCGATCGACTCCCGCTTGGCCTTGTTCAACGCCGACCGGACGTCCTGCCAGGTCTTGCCCTTGAAGGCCAGCCCGGGCAGGTCGATCAGGGTGTCCTCGGCGATCTGCACGGTGCGCCAGCCCGCGGCCCTGGCCGCGTCGGCCGCGACGTCGGTGACGGAGAACAGGCACGGGATCAGGCCGCCGCGCTCGGCCATCGTCGTGAACTCGGAGACGGCGTCGGCGATGGTGTCGTGCGGCACGACCGGGTCGGCCAGCGCGAGCGCGACGCCCGCGTGCCGTTCGTACCCGATGTAGCCGCGGCCGTCGGCCGTGAACAGGTAGCGCATCTGCGGCCACGTCGTCATCCACGACATCGTCGAGCCGCCGACGGTCGTGAGGATCGCCTTGGCCCTGGTCAGGCCCTCGCCGCCGGCGTCGAGGGCGCCGACGCCACCGGGGACCCGCCGTCGGAACGGGACCCGGAACGCGCCCCGGTTGAGCACGATCAGGGCGAGCTGACCCAGCCACAGCAACCCGCCCGCGAGCGCGATCGGTGCGCCCTGCGGCAGCTTCCCGCCGACGATCAGCACCAGCGCGAGGACGGCCTCCACGATGTTGAGGACGCCGAGCACGACGGTGGCCCACCACGCCCACCGCTTGCCGTTGCGCAGCGCGTTGGCCACCAGGGCGATCAGCGCCAGCTCGACGAGGACGTCGGTGATGGGGCCCGCCGCGCCCGACGTCGCCCCGAACGGGCCGCGGCCGGGGAACAGCAGCACGATCACCTGGGTGAGGCCGATCAGGATCAGCCCGCCGAAGGCGATCATGCGGGTCTCGCGCCGCGTGCGCGGCCCGAACCCCGGCTCGACGCCGTAGCGCCACTGCCCCACGAGCAGCCCGGCGACGACGCCGACGGCGTGCGCGACGTCGGACAGCGTGCCCTCGAACAGGAACGCGGCGGTCACGTAGAACCACAGGGCCGCCCGCACCCGCAGCCGCCACGGCGAGCGCAGGGTCGCCGAGGTGACGGCGACGACCGTCAGCATCCCGGTGGTGAACCCGACGTCGCGGGCCCCGGCGAGGTCGCGGGCCCACACCCACGTCGTCGACGAGAGCGCCCACACGAGCAACGTCGCGACGAGCACCCCGCCGACCTCACCGGCGATCGCGCTGATCGCCGTGCGCCGTGACCCCAGCCGCAGCTCGCACGCGCCCACGAGCAGCGCGAAGAGGATCAGCCCACTCACGTACTGCCCCGGGGTCAGCGCGAAGACCCAGCCCGTGAGCAGGGTCCAGATCTTCCCCTCCTGCAGGGCCGGCACCCCGTACGCGACGTCGGGGAACCACGGCGCCTGCCACGTCGGCTCCCAGATGCGTCGGGTCAGCAGCCCGAACACGAGGGACACCGCCACGACGCCGATCGTGAACGGGATGCGCCGCAACGCGTGCGGCAGCGCCGCGGCCGCCCGCGACGCCCAGGCCTCGAAGCCGCCCTGGACCGCGGCGGGTGGGGGTGGGGTGCTCACCGGGGCCCCGCCGTCACTTCGTGAACCCCATGCGCGGGGCCAGGAAGTTCAACGCGGGCACCAACGTCGCCGTGGGCACCCCCCACGAATGGCCCTGACCCGGGACCACCTGTGTCGTGACGGTCATCCCCGCGTTCTTCGCCGCCGTCGACACCTCGGTCATCCACGACTCGGTCTGCGGCTCGTCGCCGCCCGCGGCGAAGAAGCCCCAGCTGTCCCGGTAGGTCTTCTCCGACAGCAGGGCCAGCGGGGTCAGCGCGTCGAACGCGGCCGTGTCGCCGTGGAACGCGAGCTGGACCGTCTGGGCGCGGTCGGCGCTGATCGCGGGCTCGCGCTCGCCGGCGAGATCGATGAAGGAGGGGAACAGGTCCGGGTGGCGGGTGGCCATCTGGATCGAGCAGGTCCCCCCGAACGACCAGCCCCCGAAGGCCCAGTGCGCGTGGTTGGAGTCGATGCCGACATTCGCCGTGATCCAGTTGACGACGTCGACCGTCAGGTAGGTGTCGGCCTTCGCGATGTCGGAGTCCATGCACATCGTGTTGCCGTCCTCGGCGCCGTTCGGGTCGACGACGACCGTCACCGGCGCGAGCCCGTTGTGCTGGGCGGCGAACTCGTCCATGAGCTTCTGCAGCCCGCCGGAGACGACCCAGTCCTGCGGTCCGCCGGGCTGGCCCGACACCAGGATCAGGACGGGCAGCAGCGGCGGCTTCGGACCGGCGTAGGACGGGGGCAGGTAGAACCACGCCGGCCGCGCGGTGAAGCCCGACACCGTGCCCGGGATCGGCGCCGATTCGATCCGGCTGTGGCCGGAGTCGTCACCGCGCCACCGGTCGACGACGGGCGTCTTCTCGTTCTGCGACTTGAGGTTGTTGGCGGCGGCGAACGCGGAGACGTCGTTCTCGTCGCTGGCCAGCAGTGTCCCGAGCGTCGGGTACTCCTCGAAGTAGACGTTGATCTGCGAGGCGGCCACCACGAGCGCGACGACCGTGCACACGATCGCGGTGACCTTCCGGCCGACCGACGACGCGACCATGCTGCCGACGCCGAGCACGAACACCCCGACGCCGACCGCGATCCAGAGCCGTACCGCGCCGGGCAGCGGCTCCGGCAGCAGGTCGAACACGTCCAGGACGAGCCAGTTCAGCAGGAAGTACGTCAGCACCGCGAGGACCGCGGCCACGACGATCGTGATGACCGATGCCCGGCCACCGCGGGCGAGCAGGAAGAACAGCGCGACGGCACCGAGCACGAGGAGCGTGACCGGCAGCCAGCCGCTGATCAGCGAGAGATCACCCATCGACGCACTCCCCGCGGTCCGGCCCCCCCACCTGACCACACCGGACGGTGCGACAGGGCGGACACGATCACCGAAGAGTCCGCAGCCGAATGGTCGCGCATGATCAGCGCGACGTATCCCACTGCTGCACAATCGATACCCAGGGAGGCAACCTATGACCCGTCCGCCGTTCCATCTCGCGATCCCCGTCGACGACCTCGCCGCCGCCCGCGCGTTCTACGGCGGCGTGCTCGGGTTCGGCGAGGGACGTTCGGCCGACCGCTGGATCGACTGGGACATGGCCGGCCACCAGGTCGTCACCCACCAGGTCGACGGTGCCCCGGCGCGCCGGGCGTCGAACCCCGTCGACGGGCACGACGTCCCGGTCCCGCACTTCGGGCTGGTGCTCGACGTCGCGGGCTTCCAGGACCTCGCGGAGCGGCTGCGGGCGGCGGGGACGTCGTTCGTGATCGAGCCGCACGTGCGGTTCCCGGGCGAACCCGGCGAGCAGTGGACGATGTTCCTGCTCGACCCGGCCGGCAACGCGCTGGAGTTCAAGGCCTTCGCCGACCTCGGCCGGCTGTTCGCGACCTGACCGCTCAGCTGCCGGGGAGCGTCAGCTCGACGCAGTCGGCGACGCACGCGCCCTCGGACGGCGGCTCGTCGGAGTCCGCCGCGACAGGGGCCGGGGCGGGGCGGTGCAGCACGGCCCGGGTCGCGGCGACGAGGAGCAGGTCGCCGTCGAGCGTGCCCGTACCGTCGACGATCAGCGAGTAGCCGTCGGGGGTGGGCGGCGGCCAGACCACCGTCACCTGCGGCCGTTCGGCGACGTTCGCGCGCGTCCGCCTACCCGGGTCGGCGACCCGCACGCGCCCGTCGGACCAGGTCGGGGACACGGCCGTGACGTGCGGGCGGGCGTCGTCGCCGATGGTCAGCAGGTAGGCGAACCCGTACCCGGCGATCGTCTCGCCGAGCCGGTCGACGGCCACCGCGATGCTCACAGCGCCATCGTAGGCCTGCTGAGCCCGTGTCCTGGTCAACAGAGGGCCGAAGGGTTCGTGACGTCGAGCGGGCCGGCGAGGGTCGTCGCCCGGTCGGTCTTGTCGGAGCAGGCGGAGATCGAGAACACGAAGGGCCGGTTGCGGTAGACGAACACGACGAGGTCGACGGGCCACGGCGACGGGGTCGCCGCACGTCGGCGCCCGGGTCCTCTGCGGGCCCGGGCGCTGGTCGTGCACTCGATCTGTGGTGGATGTCGTGAACGTGGTGGACGTTGTGGAGAACGATGTGGAGAACTCTCCCCCCGCGGGGCGCCGGGGACGATCGAGTGGGCCCCCTCCTGCGGGGGGCAGGCCCGAGTTTCGCCCGGCGGTGTCGGGCGGGCCTGCGCCGCGCCGGATCGACGTCGTGGCGGGGCCCGGCCATGATGTCGGGGTGGCCGCGGGATCGTCGTACGTGGACCGGGTGCCGGTGCCGGCGCTCGCCGCGGTCGCGTCGTCCGTCTGGATCCAGCAGGTCGGCGACCAGCCGCTCGCCCAGCGGTACGTGCCGCACGGCGGCGCCGAGATCCGCTGCGTCCTCGGCGAGGCGCCCCGGCTCCTCGGTCCGTTGACCGCCGCGACGTACCGGGACATCCCTGCGGGTGGGACCGTCGTCGGTGTCCGGCTGCGCCCCGGAGTGCTGGGCGGCCTCGCCGGACCGCCCGCCGACGAACTGGCCGACCAGGACGTGCCCGGCGCCGAGCTCTGGCGCGACCCGGACCGCCTCACCCACCTGCTCGGCGAGGCCCCGACGCCCGAGGTCGCGCTCGACCGGCTGCAGGCGTTCGTCGCGAGGACGGTCGGTGAGCCGGACCCGCTCGTCGCCGAGGCCGTCCGGAACCTGATGCCGTGGCGTGGCGGCGGCCCGGCCGTGCTGCCCGACCTGCTGTCGATCTCCGAGCGCCAGCTGCGCCGGCGGTGCCGCGCCGCCGTGGGGACGGGTCCGAAGGAACTGCAGCGGATCCTGCGGTTCCACGGGTTCACCGCCCGGGTCCAGGTGGCGGTCGACCGCGGTGCGCCGGGCGACCTCGCCGGCTGGGCGGTCGAGGCCGGGTACCACGACCAGGCCCATCTGACCCGGGAGTGCCGCAGGCTCACCGGAGTGCCCCCGGGCGAGTTCCTCGCGCAGTACCGGTCCGCGTGCGCGGGCGGCGACGACCACGACCACGCCGCGTCGTACCTGCCGATGCTGCGGGGGAGATGGCCGTTCCGTACAAGAGCGGAGGGCGCGCGGGGCCTAGCGTCGTGAGCATGATCCTCGTGACCGGCGGGCTGGGGTCGATCGGCTCGCACACCGCGCGGGCGTTGCTCGACCTGGGTGAGCGGGTCGTCGTCTCCGCGCACCGCTCGACCCGGCTGCCCGACTTCCTCTCCGCCGAACCGGACGACCGCCTGGTCGTCGAACCGCTCGACACCACGGACGCGGCCGCCTTCCTCGACATCGGGAAACGTCATCCGGTGACCGCGGTCGTGCACCTCGCCGCCGCCCCGTTCGACCTGCCGGATCCCGTCGCGTACCTGCGGGCCGAGAGCACCGCGCTGCTCAACGCGCTGGCCGCCGCGACCGCGTGGGGAGTGCGGCGCTTCGCGGTCGCGAGCTCGATCGCGGTGTACGCGGGCCTCGGCGGCGCGGCGTTCCGGGAGGACGTCCCGCTGCCCGTGGTCGCCGCGCACCGGATCCCCGTGTTCAAGAAGACCGCGGAGCTGTTCAGCACGCTCGCCGCGGCACATGCCGGGTTCGACGTGGTCAACCTCCGGATCGGCACGATCTGGGGCCCGCTCGGTCTGCCCGACTCGCCGTTCTTCGCGCTCCCGCGACTCCTCAGCGCGGCCGTCCGCGGGGAGGAGCCCGACCTCACCCCGCCCCGGCCGCCCGCGCACGCCGACGACGCGACCGACCTCTGCTACGTCAAGGACTGCGGCCGGGCCGTCGCGTTGCTCGTGCTCGCCGACCGGCTGAACCACGCCACCTACAACGTCTCCGCCGGACGGCTCGTGCGCTACGCCGAGGTCGTCGCCGCGATCAACGCCGCCGTCCCCGGTGCGCGCATCGAGCTGCCGCCGGGACACAGCCCGGACCGCCCGGCAGGCCATCTGGACATCACCCGGCTGCGGCAGGACACCGGCTTCGAGCCCGAGTACGACGTCGAACGCGCTGTGCCCGACTACGTGGCCTGGCTGCGGAACCACGAGGCGTGAGGAGAGCCGGCATGGCACGGGTCGTGATGCACGGGGTGGTGTCGGTGGACGGGTTCGTCGCCCTTCCCGACGACACCGTCGGACCCCTCTTCGACTGGTACTTCAACGGCGACACCCAGCTGACCGCACACGCCAGCGGATGGACCTTCCCGGTCTCGCGGGCCTCGTTCGACCACGTCCAGCCGTTCTGGGACAGGATCGACGTCACGCTCATCGGCCGGCACCTGTTCGACACCACCGACGGCTGGGACGGCAAACCGGCCGCGGGTGACCAGCTCGTCGTCGTCACCCACCGGCCGTTGCCCGAGAGCTGGGTCGCGGAGCATCCCGACGCCCCGTTCCACACGGCCGGCTCGGTCGAGGCCGGCGTCGCGCTGGCCCAGGAGCTCGCGGGTGACGGGCTCGTCTGCGTGACCGCGGGGGACCTCGGGGGGCAGGCCTTCTCCGCGGGGCTGGTCGACGAGGTGGCCATGGACGTCGTCCCGGTCGTGCTGGGCGAGGGGGTGCGCTACTTCGGCAGCCACACCGGCACCGTGCTGCTCGACGACCCCGACCAGGTCGTGCAGGGCGACCGTGTCCTGCACCTGCACTACACGGTCCGCCGCTGAGGCGCCGCGACCGCGGGTGGTCCCTCCCGGCTCGCGCCGCGCGTCGTCGTCCTCACACAAGGTCGTCGCCGGTCGGCGCCCGCGCTACGGTGGCAGCCGACCTTTCGGACAGGGATCCCCGTCCGGCGCGGGAGCGCCCGTGGCCCCCGGACTGTCCCGGGTCCGGGACGCTCCGCCGATCCGGGCGCCGCGTCGCCCCGCGAACCGTCCGAGATCGCGACAGTCCTTCGGCAGATCGGCTCCTACCGTCGTGCGGGCAGCATCCCCGACGCGGAGGTTCCAGATGAAGGCGATGGTTTACCACGGCCCCGACGACAAGGCCTGGGAGGACGTCCCCGACGCGACGGTGCAGGACCCGACCGACGTCGTCGTCCGCGTCGACACCACCACGATCTGCGGCACCGACCTGCACATCCTGCAGGGCGACGTCCCCGCCGTCACCGACGGGCGCATCCTCGGCCACGAGGCCGTCGGCACCATCACCGCGGTGGGCGACGCGGTCAGCGGCTTCGCCGTCGGTGACCGCGTCCTCGTCCCCGCCATCACCAAGTGCGGCCGCTGCGAGTACTGCCAGCGCGGCATGCCCTCGCACTGCCAGACCGTCGGCGGCATCGGCTGGATCTTCGGCCACCTCATCGACGGCACCCAGGCCGAGTACGTCCGCGTCCCCTACGCCGACACCTCGCTCTATGCCGTCCCCGACACCGTCACCGACGCCCAGGCGATCTTCCTCGCCGACTCCCTGCCCACCGGCTACGAGGTCGGCGTCCTGGCCGGGCGGGTGCGTCCCGGTGACACCGTCGCGGTCGTCGGCGCCGGTGCGGTGGGGCTGTCCGCTGTGCTCACCACCGGGCTGTGGGGCGCCTCGCGGGTGATCGCCATCGACTCCAACAAGTTCCGGCTGGAGAAGGCCCTGGAGTTCGGCGCCACCGACGCCGTGGAGGTCGGTCCGGGCACCGTGGCCGACGTGACGGCGCTGACCGACGGGCTGGGCGTCGACGTCGCGATCGAGGCCGTCGGCTACCCCGAGACCCTGCTGACCGCGGCCTCGCTGGTCCGTCCGGGCGGGACGATCGCCAACGTCGGTGTGCACGGCACCCCGGTCGAGCTGCCCATGCAGGACATGTGGATCAGCAACGTGACCATGACGATGGGGCTGGTCGACACCGTCTCGATCCCGACCCTGCTCAAGATGGTCGCCAGTGGCCGGATCCCGGCCGAGAAGATGGGCACCCACTCGTTCACGTTCAGCCAGATCGACGAGGCGTACGACGTGTTCAAGAACGCCGCGGCCAACCAGGCGCTCAAGGTCGTCATCACCCCGGGCTGATCCCGTGGGTGGCAATGGTCGCCAAGGCGACCATCGCCACCCACCAGTGGCCCCGCCCTCCGGTTGTCCGGCCTCCGGTGGTGCACCGGCTGCCCGGCCTCCGTCCCCGCTCCACAGACTCGACGAGGAGTCCCCCATGTCTCTCGACCCGGACGCGCCACCGGCCACCGCACCGGCGCCCGCCGCACCGGCGCCGCCTGCGGGCAACCCGGCGCTCATCGCACTGCCGACCTTCCTGGTCGGCGGCATCTCGCTCGGACTGTGGTTGGTCGGATTCCTGCCCCGCGATCTGCCGGGCGGTCTGATCTCCGCGGTGTTCTTCGTCAACGGCATCGGTGTCTGGGTGGGCGCGCTCTGGGCCGCCCGCCTCGGGCAGAGCGCCGTCGCGAGCATCTTCGCGATCTTCGGGGCGTTCTGGATGAGCTTCGGAGTCCTCGTTTTCGGGCTGGTCAACGGCCTGTTCGGGGTCTCGTCCGACGCGACGGCGGCGGCGTCGCAGGTCCAGTCCATCCAGGCGACCTTCCTCATCTCATGGTTGGTCGTCTTCCTGACGCTCACGCTCGCGACGCTGCGGTTGCCGCTGGCGTTCACCCTGCTGTTCGTGCTCGTCGACGCGGCGGTGGCGCTCGTCCTCGGCGGCGTGCTCGCGGGCTCAACCACCCTCCTCACCTGGGGTGGCGTCGCGGTGTTCGCGTTCTGCCTCGTCGGCGTCTACCTGTACTTCGACGGGATGGACGGCGACCTCGGCGGTTCGGCACGACCGCTGGGACGGCCGATCAGGGGTTGACCCTCGGTAACGGGAGTCAGGCCGCGGGGCGGCACGTCCGGCACGGCCGGTAGCCCGCGGCGACGGCGGCGGCCACCGTCGGGAAGCCGTGCCGGTGCGCCGGGGTGATCCGGCGGGCGTCGCGGCAGGTCGGGAAGCAGACGATCCCGGTGGTGTCGCTCGCCAGGTAGTGCACCCCGCCACGGGCGAGGGCGGCGACCTCGTCGAGGTTCGCCCCCTCGTCGCGCAGCAGGGCGTCCTTGCGCGCGGGGCCGAACATGTAGTCGCCGGCGGCGCCGTCGGCACGCACGACCCGGTGGCACGGCACCAGCAGCGGCACCGGGTTGCGGGCCAGCACCGTGCCGACGGCCCGCACCGCCCGGGGTCGGCCCGCCTCCCGCGCGACCCAGCCGTAGGGCCGGGTCTGGCCCGCCGGGATCCGGGCCGTCGCGGCCAGGACGTCGCGTTCGAAGTCCGACAACGCGTGCAGGTCGAGCGGGGGTCGTCCCGCGCGGCCGCGCAGGGCCGGGCCGACGCCGGCCGGGAGCCGGTCGAGCCGGCGCAGGGGCCGGTCGAAGCGGTCGCGGTAGGCGGCGGCGAACTCGTCGGCCGACCCGGCGGGCCGGACGAACTGCACCCCGTGCGCGGTGACGGCGACGAACACGTCGCCGAGCCGGCTCGGGGCGCTCGTCCAGCCGGTGAACACCCGGCCGGGCAGGGTCGCGGGCGCGGGCGCGGCGAGGCCCGCCAGCGCCGACAGCAGGGAGTCGTTCATGGTGCGCTCCTTCCCGACACGGACACCCGCTGTGCCGCACCGGTATCGGCCGGTTCGGTGAGCAGCGTCCGGAGTCGTCGTAGTCCTCGGGACACATGTGACTTGGCGGTTCCGCCCGCGCAGCCCAGTACCTGGGCCACCTCGGCGGTCGGCAGCCCGACGACGTGGCGCAGCACGACGGCGGACCGCTGGGGTTCGGGCAGCGCGGCGAGCGCCGCGGTGAGTTGCCGACGGTCGTCGGCACGCAGGGCCTCCTGGGCCGGCCCGGCGATCTCCGAGGCCGGCTCGACCGGGTCGAACGCGGGTGGCGGGGCGGGTCGCCGGGATGCGTCACGAGCGGAGTTGCGGGCGGCGTTGCGGACGATCGTCAGCAGCCAGGGACGTACGGCCAGCGCCGCGACCCGGCCGGCGTCGTAGCCGCGCAGGGCGCGGTAGGCGCGCAGCAGCGACTCGGCCGCCAGGTCCTCGGCGTCGGCGGCCCGGGCGGTGAGTGCCCGGGCGACCGAGTGCACGACGTCGCCGTGCACGCGCACCACCTCGGCGAACCCGGCGTCGAGGTCGCGGGCCAGCGCGCGGCGCAGCCGGTCCGCGGTCTCGTCGGGTGTCATGTCCTGCAGAACACCACGACGGGCGATCGGTTGCGGCCCTAGCCGCCCGCCACGGCCTCCCGCACTGCGGCGGCGAACAGCTCGGGTGCCTCGACCGGCACGAAGTGGCCGACGCCGTCGACGGGCCGCACGTCGGCGGCGCCGAACCACTCGCCGACCCGGTCGGACCACTCCCGGGGGAACAGCGGGTCGAACTCGGGCCACAGGACGATCGCGGGCGTCGGGAGCGGGGCCTCGGGCGGCTGCTCGACGAGCGCCCGCGCGACCGTGCCCGATCCGCCGCGGTACCAGCCCACCGACGCGGTGAACCTGCCCGGCGCCGCGTAGCGGGCGGTCAGGTGGTCGAGCCGGGCGTCGGACGGGGTGAACCCCGGTCCGCTCCAGTGGTTCCAGAAGTGCGCGAGATAGTCGCGCACGGCGTCGGGCCTGCCGTCGACGAGCCGTTCCGCCAGTTCGAGCTGGTGGAAGGCCTGATACCAGAACTCGCGCTGCGCCTGCGGTTCCAGCACCCGACGTCCCGCGCCGGGCAGCGGCGGGGTGACGACGACAGCGCGCACCCGGTCCGGGTGCTCGGCCGCGAGCTGCTGGGCCACCCGGCTCCCGATGTCGTACCCGGCGACGACGGCGTCGGGGAACCCCAGCTCGTCGAGCAGCCCGACGACGCTGCGGACCTGGGCGGCCAGCGCGTGGTCGCCCCCCGGGTCGCGGTCGGATCCGCCGAACCCGCGCAGGTCGGGCACGACGACGTCGGCGTCGCCCGCGAGCAGTGCCGCCACCTCGGCATGGTCGGTCCGGTCGCCGGGCCAGCCGTGCAGCAGGACGACCGGGGCACCGGAGCCGGTCCGGTCGTACTCGAGCGCGGCACCGTCGACGGGGGCAGAACGCATGGGCAGTTCCTACCCCTTGCCGAGCTGTGTCTTCTGCACCTTGCCCATCGCGTTGCGCGGCAGCGACTCGAGCACCCGCACCTCGCGCGGGCGCTTGTGCGTCGACAGCCCGCCCGCGACGTGGGCGATGAGCTCGTCGGGGCGGACGTCGTCACCGACGACGTAGGCGACGATCCGCTGGCCGAGGTCGTCGTCGGGCTCGCCGACGACTGCGGCCTCCCGCACCGACGGATGGTCGAGCAGCGCCGCCTCGATCTCGCCCGCGCCCACGCGGTAGCCGCCGGTCTTGATCAGGTCCACCGAGATGCGCCCGACGATGCGGTGCCGCCCGTCCTCGGCCACGACGGCGGCGTCGCCCGTGCGGAACCACCCGTCGTCGGTCCACGACGCGGCGGTGGCCTCGGGCAGGCCGAGGTAGCCGTCGAACATCGTGGCGCCGCGGACCTGCAGGTCGCCGACGGTCGCGCCGTCGTGCGGGACGGGGTCGCCGTGCTCGGTGCGCAGCCGTGACTCGACGCCGGCGACGGGGGTGCCGACCCATCCGGTGCGGACCGGGGCGTCGGCCCGCGCGGCGACGGTGATCAGCGTCTCCGTCATCCCGTAGCGTTCCACGGGGGAGCAGCCGCTGAGCGCGGTGAGGGTCTCGGCGACCCGGTCGGGCAGGCCCGCGCTACCGGACACCAGCAGGCGCGCGCCGGACAGCGCCCGCGCGGCGGCGGGATCGGCGGCGACGCGCGACCAGACCGTCGGGACGCCGAAGTAGAGGGTGCCGCCCGCGGCGGCGTAGGCCTCGGGCCTGGGGCGCACGGTGTGCACGAGCGGGGAGCCGTGGCGCAGCGCGCCGAGCGTGCCGAGCACCAGGCCGTGCACGTGGAAGAGCGGGAGGCCGTGGACGAGGGTGTCGTCGGCCGTCCAGGCCCACGCGTCGGCGAGCGCGTCGAGGTCGGCGGCGATGGCCCGCCGGGACATGATCACGCCCTTGGGCTTCCCCGTCGTCCCGGAGGTGTACATGATCAGGGCTGTTGCGTCCGGGTCCGGCTCGGCGGGCAGGGCGCCTCCGCGGGCGGTCGCATCGACCGCCACGCGTTCCAGGGAGACGCCTTCGGTCGGCGGGCCCAGCCAGAGCGCGGCGCCGGAGTCGGCGAGCACGTGGGCGCGCTCGAACGTCCCGGCATCGGACGGCACGGGCACGACGGGCACACCCGCGAGCAGCCCGCCGACGACCGACACGACCGTCTCCAGGCTCGCGTCGCCGTGCACCGCGACGGCCGGGGCGCCCGCGATGCGTGCCGCGACGGCGGTGGCCGCGGCCCAGAGCTCGGACCGGCGCAGCGCCCGGTCCCCCACGGTGACGGCGGGCCGGTCGTCGCCACGGTCCGGGCCGAGCAGCGCGGTCACCGCTGCACCAGGTGCAGGACCAGACCACCGGTCGTCCGCCGGTCGGCGAAAGCGATCCTGGAGCGCCGCGAGCCCGGGCAGCCGTGGTCGTCGAGCAGCCCGACCCCCACCTTCCGCAACCCGTCGAGCCCGGCTTCGATGTCGTCCACGCGCACGGCGACATGATGCAGGCCGCCACCGGTGCGCGCCACGAACCGGGAGATCGCGCGGCTGTCGCCGGTCGTCGAGCCGGGCCCCTCGCCCGGACGTCCGTCCGAGGTCAGGATGTCCTCGAGCAGCTCGACGTCGGCACCCCCGCGGCGCAGGAACGTGACGAGCAGCGCACCGGCCTGCACCGGCTGCCCACCAGGAGTCGGTGCGTGGCCTCCCGGTCGGCGGACGCGATGTCGATGGTCAGCACGTCAGCGCATCCGGAACACGGGCGGTCGCTTGGCCAGGAACGCGTCGACCCCTTCGCGGTAGTCGTCGCTCTCGACGGCGCGCAGCGGCAACGACGACGCCTCCTCGTCGGGCACGTCCTCGCCCGCGACGATCTTCTCGATCAGCAGCTTCGCCCCGCGGACCGAGACCTGCGACCGGCCGGCGATCGTCGTCGCGAAGTCGGCCGTGGTCTTCTGCAGGTCGGCGGGCTCGACGAGCCGGTCGATCAGGCCGACCCGCAGGGCGTGCGCGGCGTCGACCCGCTCGCCGGAGAACAGCAGGTACTTGGCGAAGGCGGGGCCCGTCGTCGCGACGAGGCGACGGGTCGAGTCGAACCCGTAGACGATGCCCAGCTTGGCCGGGGTGATCGCGAACTCCGCGGACGAGTCGGCGAAGCGCATGTCGCAGGCCAGCGCCAGCTCGCAGCCGCCGCCGATGCAGAACCCCTGCACCATCGCGATCGACGGCTTCGCCATGCCCGACAACGCGTGTGCCGCCGCCTCGACCCGTTCCCCGTAGTCGCGGGCACTCTCGGCAGTGGCGCGGCGAGTGCGGAACTCGCCGATGTCGGCGCCCGCACAGAAGTGCGGCCCGGCGCCGCGCAGCACGAGCACCTTCACCGACTCGTCGGCGTCCGCCTCTGCGGCCAGCGCCGGGATCGACGACCACATCTCGTGGGACATGGCGTTGCGCTTCTCGGGCCGGTCGATCACGAGCTCGGCGACGTCGCCGTGCCGGTCGAGGCGAAGTCCTGCCATCAGTTCCGAACCTCCGTCTTCTCCTCGACGACCCCGTCGGCGACGAGGGCGTCGATCTCCGCGTCCGTACGGCCCAGTCCCCGAAGCACCTCGCGGGAGTGCTGGCCGAGCAGTGGCGCGGGGGTCCGCACCGACGCGGGCGTCTCCGACATCTTCGCGGGCACCCCCAGCGCGTGCATGGGCCCGATCACGGGGTGCGTCACGTCGAGGACCATCTCCCGTGCGGCGACCTGGGCCTGCGCCAGGGCCTCGCTGTAGGTGAGGACGGGCCCGCCCGGCACCCCGGCCCGGTCGAGCGCGCCGACCCAGTGCGCGGTCGGCCGCGTCGAGAGGATCTCCTGCAGCTCCGCGGTCAGCTGGTCGACATGTCGCGGCCGGTCGCGCACGTCCTTGTACTCCGGGCGGTCGCGCAGGTCGGGCCGTTCGAGTACGTCGTCGCAGAGGCGCTGCCAGAGCCGGTCGTTGTTCGCCCCGACGGTGACGTACCCGTCCTGGGTGCGGAACGCCTGGTAGGGCGCGTTGAGCCGGTGCCGGCTGCCCTCGGGGCGCGGCTCCTCGCCGTTGCCCCACCACGCCCCGGCCTCCCAGACCGTGAGCGCGAGGCCCGCGTCGACGAGCGCGACGTCGATGTACTGCCCGCCGCCCTCGCGGAGTCGTCGGATGTACGCCGCGAGCACGGCGGTCGCCGCCGTCATCCCGGCGACGAGGTCGTTGACGGCGACGCCGAACTTGGCCGGCTCCCCGCCCGGCTCGCCGGTCATGCGCAGGAAACCCGTCATGCCCTGGGCGATGATGTCGAACCCGGCGCGGTGGCTCTCCGGGCCGGTCTGCCCGAACCCCGTCACGGAGCAGTAGACGACGTCGGGATTGAGCGCCCTGGCCGCCGCGTAGTCGAGACCCAGCCTGGCCATCACGCCGGGCCGGAAGTTCTCGACGACGACGTCCGCCCTCGCGACGAGGTCGCGGGCGACGGCCCGGCCCTCCTCGCGGGACAGGTCGAGCGCCAGTGAGCGCTTGTTGCGGTTGGGCATCGCCGACGGGTAGCTCTCGCCGTTGACGAACGGCGCCATGTGCCGGGACTCGTCGCCGGTGCCGGGCCGCTCGATCTTGACGACGTCGGCGCCGTAGTCGGCAAGGATCATCGTGCAGTACGGCCCCGACAGGTAGCGGGTGAAGTCGACGACGACGACGTCGGTGAGCGGTTGCAAGAGGGCTCCCCTCATCTCGACCATCAGGCGGCGGCCCCACGGTGGCACAGGAACGGCACGAGGATGCAGCTCAGCGACGTCGTCACGGTCGATCAGGTCGACCCGACGCAGGTGCTCCGCATCCACTGGACGACGGCGCGTGGTACCGGGCCTACGTCGCGGCGGGCGAAGAGGCGATACTCGCGCTCCACCCCGCCGACGAGCGGGTCCGCCACCTTCCGGAGGAGCTGATGCCATGACCGCGCCGGACCCGCGCTGCTCGTTCTGCGGCAGGGGCGCCGACGAGGTGCACCGCCTGGTCGTCGGCGTCGACGCCGCCATCTGCGACGAGTGCATCCGCACCGCGAGCCAGGCCGTCGAGGAGGCCGACGAGCAGCCGTGAGCCCGCGGGGTCAGCGGGCGTTGTGGAAGACGATCCCCAGTACGTGCCGGTCGCCGCTGTGCACGGCGCTGACCCCGTGCCGCAGCTGCACCTTGTGGAACCCCCGGCTGCCCCGCCGCGGCCGGTGCCGGACCGGGAAGATCACCGCCTCGCCCTGGCCGGGGCGCAGCACCGTCGCGCGGGACTGCTGGCGGGGCCGCTGCTCGACGAACACGCTCTCGCCGCCCGTGAAGTCCTCGTCCGGGCGGCCCAGCATGATCAGGAACTGCAGCGGGAAGGTCACGTCGCCGTAGACGTCCTGGTGCAGGCAGTTGTAGCCCCCGGGGCCGTAGCGCAGCAGCAGTGGCGTCGGCCGGTCCTGACCCGCCGCGGCGCACCGGGCGAGCAGACCGTCGAGGTCCTCGGGAAAGGTCTGCTCGCCCAGCAGGGGCGCCCACCGGTTCGCGATCGCGGCCAGCGGCGGGTAGAGCTCCTTCCGCAGCGTCTGCACCAGCGGCGGGAGCGGATCGGCGAAGTAGCGGTAGCTGCCCTCGCCGAAGGCGTGCCGGGCCATGACGACGGTGCTGCGGAAGCGCGCGTCGTCGTCGAACATCGCGACGATGTCCGCGCACTCCTTCGGGGTCAGCAACGGGCCGGTCGTCGCGACGCCCTCCTCGTCGAGGGCGTGGGCGATCGCGGGCCAGTCGAGCTGCACGGGTGTGCCTCCGTCCGGTCGGGTGCCGTGCAGAACCCCGCCGGCCCGGTTCCGTTGCACCCGGCCGTGACGCTGCGGTGCCGTGACGCTGCGGTCAGCGCGGCCGCTGGAAACTGACGGACTCGGGGCGGACGACGAGCACGACGCGGTCGGCCGCATCGGCGGGCGGCCTGGGTGGACGCGAGTACCGCTGCGCGAGGGTCACGTAGAACGCGCCGGTCGGGTCCTCGTCGACGCGCTCCACCGTTCCCCGCACCTCCAGGTACCGCGACGGGTTGTCCGGGTCCACGACCGACATCGCGACCCGCGGTTCCGCGGCCACGTTGCGGAACTTCGCCCGCCTGCTGGTGTGGGTGAACAGCAGATGGGTGCCGTCCCAGAGGAACCACATGGGGTTGACCTGCGGCGCGCCGTCGCGCCGGGCGGTCGCGAGATGCCCGAGGAGCGGTCGCTCCAGCAGGTCGGCGAACTCGGTGGGGACGACGTCGGTCATGCCGCACGCTCCGGGGTCTCGTGGCCGACGCGGCTCATGTCGGGGTAGCGCTCGCCCGCCGGGCGCAGCGCGTCCAACCGGGCGACGTCGGCGTCGGTGAGGGTGACGTCGAGTGCCGCGGCGTTCTCCTCGAGGTACTCGATGCGCTTGGTGCCGGGGATGGGGACGACGTCGTCGCCCTTCGCGAGCAGCCACGCGAGCGCCACCTGCCCAGGGGTGACCCCGTGCTCCCGCGCGACCTCGGCGACGGTCTCGACCGCGGTGAGGTTGCGGGCGAGGTTCTCGCCCTGGAAGCGCGGCATGGTGGCGCGCATGTCCTTGTCGCCCAACGGCGTATCCCCCGACACGCGGCCGGTCAGGATCGCGCGGCCCAGCGGGCTGAACGGGACGAGGCCGATGCCGAGCTCACGGGCCGTCGGGACGACGTCGTCCTCGAGCTCGCGGGTGAACAGCGACCACTCCGACTGCAACGCGGCGATCGGGTGCTCGGTGACCGCCCGGCGCAGGGTCGGCGCGGTGGCCTCCGACAACCCCAGGTGTCGGACGAGCCCGGCCTGCACCAGCTCGGCCATCGCTCCGACGGAGTCCTCGATCGGCACCGTCGGGTCCGGGCGGTGCAGGTAGTAGAGATCGACATGGTCGACGCCGAGCCGGCGCAACGACGCCTCGCAGGCCTCGCGGGCTCGCTCGGGGCGGCCGTCGAGCCCGCCGGGCCGGCCGTCGGAGCCGACGACGATGCCGAACTTCGTCGCGAGCACGACCTCGTCGCGACGGGTGCGCAGGACCTCGGCGAGCAGCTCCTCGTTGTGCCCGCTGCCGTAGACGTCGGCGGTGTCTAGGAACGTCACGCCGATGTCGATGGCGCGGTTGAGGGTGGCGAGCGACGCGTCGCGGTCGGCGGGGCCGTAGGCCTGGCTCATGCCCATGCAGCCGAGGCCGAGCGCGCTGACGGTCAGGGAACCGAGGGTTCGGGTGGGAAGGGGCACGTCCGACCACGCTATGCCCACCCGGCGCACCCTGCGGGTGTGACGCCCGTCTCCCGAGTGGGTGTCGCCGTGTCGGGCCAGAATCGTCGGGACGTCGAGGTTCGAGGAGGAACCGTTGATGGCCGAGCCGATCGTGTTCGACATGCCGCGTACCGACCGCGTGGTGCAGGGGGCCGGTGCCGTCCACGCGATCGGCGACGAGCTGCGGCGCCGCGGCCTCTCCCGCGCCTACCTGGTCACGGGCCGGACCGTCGGCTCGAGCGCCCACTTCCGCGACCTCGTCGACGAGCTGGGCGACTCGGCCGTCGGCGTCTACGACCGGGTGCTCGCGCACAACCCCGTCGACCGGGTCGCCGAGCTGGTGGTGCAGGCCCGCGAGTCGGGTGCCGACGTGCTGATCGCCGTCGGCGGCGGTTCACCGGTCGACGCCGCGAAGCTCGCCGCACTCGGTGTGGCGCACGGGATCACGACCGTCGAGGGGCTCGCGGAGTACGCGCTCGTCTTCGAGTACCCCGACACCGTGCGGATCCGACCGCTCGAGGCCACCCCACTCCCGACGTTCGCCGTCCCGACGACGCTCTCGGCCGCCGAGTGGGACGGCTTCTGCGGCTCGGTCGACCACGAGCGCGACACCAAGGACCTCACCTCGTACCTCGAGCTCACGCCGCAGGTCGTGTTCCTCGATCCCGAGTTCGCCGCGCACACGCCGCGCGACCTGTGGGCACAGACCGGCGTGCGCGCGCTCGACCACGCCGTCGAGATCTCCTACGCGAACAACGCGCATCCGTTCACCTCGGCCCTCACGACGGGTGCGCTGCGCCTGCTCGCCGCGAACCTGCCGCGCTCGGTCGCGGACCCCCACGACCACGAGGCCGCCCTGAACTGCCAGATCGCGGCCTGGATGTCGATCATCGGCGTGCACAACGTCTCGCTCGGGCTCTCGCACGCCATCGGCCACCAGCTGGGCGCGCTCGGCATCCCGCACGGCGTGACGTCGTGCATCATGCTGCCGCACGTCATGCGGTTCCTGGAGCCGGTGACGCAGGAGGCACAGGCACGCATGGCGACCACGCTCGTCGAGGCCGGCGTCGCCGCACCCGGCGAGGCGGCCGCCGACGCGCTGGACCGGTTGCTCGACGACCTCGGCGTGCCGCGTCGCGTCTCCGACTACGGCATCCCGCGCGAGAAGATCCAGGTCGTCGCGAAGACGTCCATGGGCGACCTGGTGGTGCGCGAGTCGCCCCGGCCCGTCGACGAGGCGACCATCACCCGGCTGCTCGAGACGGTGTGGTGAGCGCGCCGGCGCCGAGCCCGAGCGCCTGCTCCAGGTCGGCCAACGCCTGCTCCGCGCTGGTCACCTTGATCGCGAGCATCCCCAGCGCCGCGGCCGGCTTGCAGTTGATGCCGAGGTCGTCGAGGTAGACGCACTCCTCGGGGCGGACCCCCAGCGCGTCGCAGGCCATCGTGTAGACGCGGGGGTCGGGCTTGCGGACACCCACCTTGCTGCTCTCGACGACGTGGTCGAACCGCGCCATCACCGCAGCGATCGCCTCGGCCTTCCGGGCGGTCGGCGACATCTGCGCGCCGTGCCCGGCCGGGACGTTGTTGGTGATGCAGCCGAGGCGGTAGCCCATGGCGCGCAGGCGGTCGAGCGCCTCGACGAGCGCCGGGCGCAGGTCGCCGGAGAGCAGGGCGAGCACGTCGCGGCCGGGGAGGTCGTAGCCGAGCGCCCGGGCCTCCTCGGCGAACAGCGTGTCGAACCGCGCCTCGTCGATCTCGGCGCGCTCGAACTGCGCCCAGGCGTTCGTGTCGGGGTTGACGGTGTTGATCCGGCGGACGAGATCGCGCGGCAGTCCGCGTTCGGCCTCCATGCGGTTGAAGGCGTCGAACGGGGACGTGGTGATCACGCCCCCGAAGTCGAACACGACGGTCGTGCGGGTCATCCGGTCTCCTCGTTCTTCGCGGCCTGCTCACGTGCGCGCTTGCGCCGCTTGCCCTCGTGCATCGCCTGGACCCGGGGCACCGGGATGGTGCGCCCGAGCTCGACGAGATCGTCGGGCAACGGCTGCGGCTCCGGCATCGCATCACGCCACGGGTCGGCGTCGCCCAACAGGTCCGCGACCGTCGCGACGGTGAAGTCACCCGGGTGCACGTCCCCGAGGTCGGACCACGCCACCGGGAACGACACCGGCAGCCCCGGCCGGGCGCGCGGGCTGTAGGCGGCGACGATCGTCGCCCCGCCGACGCGCGTCGGGTCCAGGAACACCTTGCCGTCCCGGTCGTCCTTGATGAACGCCGTCGTCGCGACCGACGGGTCGACCGCCTCGGCCCGGGCCGCCAGCGCGCGGGTGGCGGCAGCGGTGTCGTCGAACTCCGGGTCGCCGGCCAGCGGGACGACGATGTGCAGCCCCTTCGCGCCGCTCGTCTTCACCGCCGCCGACAGGTTCGACTCGGCCAGCGCCTGTTCGACGAGCCGCGCCGCCCGCACGACCGCGGCGAAGTCGTCACCCTCCGGCGGGTCGAGGTCGAGCACCAGCTGCCGGGCGTGCCGGTCGCCCACACGCATCAGCGTCGGGTGGTACTCGATCGCGCGCTGGTTGGCGAACCACAGCAGGCCGCGCCGGTCGTCGACGAGGGCGTAGGAGACCTGGCGTTGCGACGTCTGCGCCCACACCGTCGTCGACCGCATCCACTCGGGCGCGTACTTCGGCAGGTTCTTCTGCATGAACGGCGGCGACCCCGGGCGGGCGCGGATCACCGAGAGCGGGCGGTCGCGCAGCTCGGGGAGGATGCGGTCCGCGACGGCGTAGAGGTGGTCGACGAGGTCGCGTTTCGTGGCCCCGGCGCCGTCGAACAGCGGCTGGTCGAGGTTGGTCAGCTCGACGCCGTCACGCGTCTCTGCGGGGCCGCGGACCATCGGGGACCTCCCGTGTCGGAGATGTCCGTTCCTACCAGGCCCGCTCGCGCGTGCGAGTTGTGTCCCAGGGCGTGGTGTAGGACGTCGGTCCTGATGACGGCGTGGGTGACCGCGTTGTGGGGGGCCATCGTGCGACGGTCAGCGAGACCGGCTCAAAGGTGCTCGCGGAAGGACACGACGCACGATGACCCTGGACCAGTCTGCCCTGCTCGAGGTGCTGGAGACACTCAAGGCCGCCCATGTCGAAGACCGCGTCCGCACGGCGGCGGAAACCATCTATCAGGCGTTGATCGAGGCCGAGCTGACCTCGGTGATCGGCGCCGCCCCGCACGAACGCAGCGACGCGCGCACCGCCCAGCGCAACGGGCACCGTCCGCGCATCTTGACCAGCACGGTCGGGGACCTGGAGCTGCGGATCCCGAAACTGCGCACCGGCTCGTTCTTCCCGTCGCTGTTGGAGCGGCGCCGCCGCATCGACCAGGCCCTGTTCGCGGTGGTCATGGAGGCCTACCTGCATGGCGTGTCCACCCGCAAGGTCGACGACCTGGTCCGGGCCCTGGGCGCGGACACTGGGATCTCCAAGTCCGAGGTGTCGCGGATCTGCGCCGACCTCGACGACGAAGTCGGAGCGTTCCGCGACCGCTCCCTGGCCGACCAGGCCTTCCCCTACGTGTTCCTCGACGCCACCTACTGCAAGGCGCGCGTGAACCGCCGGGTGGTGTCCCAGGCCGTGGTCGTGGGCACCGGGGTGGCCGCGGACGGGCGCCGCGAAGTCCTCGGGTTCGCCGTGGGCGACTCCGAGGACGGCGCGTTCTGGACGCAGTTCCTGCGCTCGTTGAAGGCGCGCGGGCTCGGTGGGGTGCAGCTGGTCATCGCCGATGCCCACCTCGGGCTGCGGCACGCCGTCCAGGCTGTGTTCGCCGGTTCCTCGGTGCAGCGGTGTCGGGTGCATTTGCTGCGCAACGTGCTGGCCCGCGTCCCGAAAGGGAGCGCGGAGATGGTCGCCGCGGCGGTGCGCACGATCTTCGCCCAGCCCGACGCCGAACACGTCCGCGAGCACTTCGAGGTCGTCGCGGCCATGCTCGGGCAGCAGTTTCCGGTGGTGGAGGCGATGCTGCGCGAGGCCGAGCCGGAGCTGTTGGCCTTCGCCGCGTTCCCGGTCAGCCACTGGAAGAAGATCTGGTCGACGAATCCGCTGGAGCGGCTGAACAAAGAGATCAAACGCCGCACCGACGTGGTCGGGGTGTTCCCCAACCCGGCCGCGCTGCTGCGCCTGGCCGGCGCGGTCCTGGTCGAGGCCCACGACGAGTGGCAGGTCTCGGATCGCCGCTACCTCTCCGAAGGCTCCATGGCCGCCCTCCGCGCCAGCGACGCGAAGCAAGAGGTAGCGCGGGCCGAGCTCGTCGCGGCATCATCACCACCAAGCTGACCGCCGCGCACGATCTACACCACGCCACGGGGCGTCATCCTCGTGCGGCGCCGTCGCCCTGTCGTGGGCGAGCTGGCGGGCAAGGGCGGCGAATTGGGTCCAAAGACCTGCCGGGTGGCCGACCACAAGGCGCCGAAGATATTGCGCTTTTCGGTGCAATGACTTCTTCTGCTCGGCTGATCGATGCGACGTGAGACGTCAATGTGCAGGCCAGAGCCCTGTCGGCGGTGTGACGCGTGGCGGTGGGAGAGGTTGCGTCGATATCCGACGAACTTCGACCGCCGTACGGCGCAACTTTTCACGGCGTCGTAACAGGAGTTTTTCAGGGAACGACCGAGTGGCAATCGGAGTGACGCACTCCCCTCGACTTCTCCGAAAACAACGACGACCCCGGCCCCGACCGGGCGTCTCATCCGGAAGGACCACTCGGTGCACAAGAACCTTCGTCGCAGTGCCTACGTGGCGGCTCTCTCGAGCAGCCTCTTGTTGATGGGCGGCGCGGTCGCCCAGGCCGCCGGACCGGGTGGGGGTGGCGGCCAGGGCGGCGGTAGCCAATCCGGTCAGCAGGGCGGCGGTCAGCAGGGCGGCGGCCAGCAAGGCGGCGGCCAGGGTGGCGGCGGCCAGCAAGGCGGTGGCGGTCAGCAGGGTGGCGGCCAGCAGGGCGGCGGCCAGCAAGGCGGCGGCCAGCAAGGCGGTGGCGGCCAGCAGGGCGGTGGCGGCCAGCAGGGCGGTGGCGGCCAGCAGGGCGGCGGCCAGCAGGGCGGTGGCGGTCAGCAGGGCGGTGGCGGTCAGCAGGGTGGCGGCCAGCAGGGTGGCGGCCAGGGTGGCGGCCAGCAGGGCGGTGGCGGTCAGCAGGGCGGTGGCGGTCAGCAGGGCGGCGGCGGTCAGCAGGGTGGCGGCCAGGGTGGCAGCGGCCAGCAGGGTGGCGGCGGCCAGCAAGGCGGCGGCCAGCAAGGTGGCGGCGGCCAGCAGGGCGGTGGCGGCCAGCATGGCGGTGGCGGCCAGCACGGCGGCGGCCAGCACGGTGGCGGCCAGGGTGGCGGTCAGCAAGGTGGTGGCGGCCAGCAAGGTGGTGGCGGCCAGCAGGGTGGCGGCCAGGGTGGCGGCCAGCAGGGCGGTGGCGGTCAGCAGGGTGGCGGCGGCCAGCAAGGTGGTGGCGGCCAGCAAGGTGGTGGCGGCCACCAGGGTGGCGGCCAGGGTGGCGGCCAGCATGGCGGTGGCGGTCAGCAGGGCGGCGGCGGCCAGCAAGGTGGTGGCGGCCAGCAGGGTGGCGGCCAGGGTGGCGGCCAGCAGGGTGGCGGCGGTCAGCAGGGCGGTGGCGGTCAGCACGTTGGCGGTCAGCAGGGTGGCGGCCAGCAGGGCGGTGGTGGCCAGGGTGGCGGCCAGCAGGGCGGCGGCCAGCAGGGCGGCGGTCATCAGGGCGGCGGCCAGCAAGGTGGTGGCGGTCAGGGCGGCGGCCAGCAGGGTGGTGGTCAGCAAGGTGGCGGCGGTCAGGGCGGCGGCCAGCAGGGCGGCGGCGGCCAGCAAGGTGGTGGTGGTCAGCAGGGCGGCGGCCAGCAGGGCGGCGGCCAGGGTGGGCCGCGCGGCGGACACGGCCACGGCGGTCATCAGGGCGGTGGCCAGCAAGGCGGCGGCGGTCAGCAGGGTGGCGGCGGCCAGCAAGGCGGCGGCCAGCAGGGCGGCGGCCAGCAGGGCGGCGGTCATCAGGGCGGCGGTCAGCAGGGTGGGCCGCGCGGCGGTCACGGCGACCCCCGCGGCGGTCACCAGCAGGGCGGTCACCAGCACGGCGGCCAGAGGCATCACGCTCACCACCACGGCGACCCGCGCGGTCACGGTGACCCTCGTGGGCACCAGCACGCCGGGCACCACCGCGGTCACCAGCACCAGCACGCCGGTCACAACCACGCCGACCCGCGCGGCGGGCACAACCACGGCGGTAGCTGGGACCCGCGTGGCGGCCACGCCGACCCCCGCGGCGGGCACCAGCACGCCGGGCACCAGCACGGTCACCACCACCAGCACGCCGGTCACCACCACCACGCCGGTCCGCAGCACGGGAAGCCGCAGGCCGGTCCGCAGCACGGCAAGCCGCAGGCCGGTCCGCACCACGGCAAGCCGCAGGGCGGTCAGCACCACGGGAACCCGCGTGGCGGCAACGGCGGGACCAACTCGCCCGCGCGCCAGCACGTCGACCTCGACAAGCTGCTCGACGGGATCCTCGGGCACATCACGAAGCCCGCGAGCAAGTTCCCGATCAACATCGTCTGATCTGCTCGCCTGAGCCCGCGACCCCCGTCTCGACCGAGACGGGGGTCGCGGTCGTCCTGCGGCCTCCTCCACCGGAGGGTTTGCGTTCCGCCGGCGGGCGGTCATCCTGGACCGGACCGGCCGCACCGACCCAAGGGACAACGTTGACTCTCGCCGAGAAGCCCGCACCGGACGCCGTCACCGCCGGCCGGAACGCCGCCGACCACCTCTGGATGCACTTCGCGCGAATGGGCCGGTATGCCGAGAAGCCGGCACCGGTGATCACCCGCGGCGAAGGCGCGTACATCTACGACGACCGGGGTCGCCGCATCCTCGACGGGCTCTCGGGGCTGTTCGTCGTCCAGGTCGGACACGGCCGTCGGGAGCTCGCCGAGGCCGCGGCGCGGCAGGCCGAGACGCTCGCGTACTTCCCGGTGTGGGGCTACGCGCACCCGCCGGCGATCCAGCTGGCCGAGCGCGTCGCCGACCTCGCGCCCGGCGATCTCGACCGGGTCTTCTTCACCAGTGGTGGCGGGGAGGCCGTCGAGAGCGCGTGGAAGGTCGCCAAGCAGTACTTCAAGCTGCTCGGGAAGCCGACGAAGCACAAGGTCATCAGCCGGATGACGGCCTACCACGGTACGACGCAGGGGGCGTTGTCGATCACCGGCGTCCCGGCGATGAAGCAGGACTTCGAGCCGCTCACCCCCGGCGGGTTCCGGGCGGCCAACACGAACATCTACCGCGCGACGCAGCACGCGGACGACGCCGAGGCGTTCGGGCGCTGGGCCGCCGACCGCATCGAGGAGGCGATCCTCTTCGAGGGCCCGGCGACGGTCGCGGCGGTCGTCATCGAGCCCGTGCAGAACTCCGGCGGCTGCTTCACCGCGCCGAGGTCGTACTTCGCCCGGGTACGCGAGATCTGCGACCGGCACGACGTCCTGCTCGTCGCCGACGAGGTGATCACCGGCTTCGGCCGGCACGGTGCGGCGTTCGCGTCGGCGAAGTTCGGCCTGCAGCCCGACATCATCACCTGCGCGAAGGGCCTGACCTCGGGCTACAGCCCGCTCGGCGCCATGATCGCGAGCGAGCGCGTCATCGAGCCGTTCCTCGCCGACAAGGTGGCGTTCCCGCACGGGTACACGTTCGGCGGGCACCCGGTGTCGGCCGCCGTCGGCCTCGCGAACCTCGACATCATGGAGCGCGAGGGCCTCTACCAGCGCGTCCTCGACAACGAGGACGGCTTCCGCGCGACGCTCGACCGGCTGCGCGACCTGCCGATCGTCGGCGACGTCCGCGGCGACGGGTACTTCTGGGCGGTCGAGCTGGTCACCGACTCCGCCACGAAGGCCGTGCTCGACGCCGACCAGCGCGAGCGGCTGGTCCGCGGTTTCCTGCCGTCGGCGCTGTTCGAGGCGGGCCTGTACTGCCGCCCCGACGACCGTGGCGAGGCCGTCGTCCAGCTCGCCCCGCCGCTGATCTGCGGCCAGGCCGAGTTCGACGAGATCGAGCAGATCCTGCGCGGCGTCCTGACCGAGGCCTGGTCGCTGCTGTGACGTCGGACCCGCTCTTCGACGACCTCGATCTCGCCGACGTCGCGCGCAGGCCGGGGATCAAGTGGCGCGCGGCCGGCGCGGGTGTCGTCGCGGCGTGGGTGGCGGACATGGACTTCGCGCCGCCCGCCGAGGTCACCGACGCGATCGTCGATGTCGTGCGTGCCGGGGATCTGGGCTATCCGGAGTGGCTCACGACCGGGACGCCGCTCCGGGCGGCGTTCGCGGACCGGATGGCCGACCGGTTCGGCTGGACGTTCCCCGCCGACGAGGTCCGCGAGCACACCGACCTGATCCAGGGCCTGCAGCTCGTGCTGCACCTGGGGTCGTCGCCCGGCGACGGCGTCGCCGTGCACACCCCGGGCTACCCGCCCTTCCTCGCGACGATCGAGGCCATGGCGCGCAAACGGTTCGACGTCCCGTTCCGGCTCACCGAGCACGGCTGGGACCCCAACCTCCCGGCGCTCGACGAGATCGCCCGCTCCTGCCGCGTCCTCGTGCTCGTCAACCCGCACAACCCGACGGGTCGCGTCCTGACCTGCGACGAGCTGACCGAGATCGCGGCGATCGCGCGCAGGCACGACCTGCTGGTGGTCTCCGACGAGATCCACGCGGAACTGGTCCACGACCCGTACGAGCACGTCCCGTTCGCCTCGCTGGGGGCCGACGCGGCCGCCCGGACGGTGACGCTGACGTCGGCGAGCAAGGCGTTCAACCTGGCCGGGCTGCACTGCGCCGTGGGGCACTGGGGTCCGCCGACGCTGCGCGGCGTGCGCGACGCGCACCCGTCGTCGCTGTTCGGGGAGGTCTCGTCGTTGTCGGTGGCCGCGACGCTCGCGGCCTGGGCGCACGGCGACGACTGGCAGCGCCGGCTGCGGGTCGTGCTGCGCCGCAACCGCGACCGGGTCGCCACGTGGCTCGCGGGGCTGGGTGGCGACGACCCGGTTCCGGAGGCGACCTACCTGTACTGGTTCGACGCGGCGCTCCTCGGCCTCACGGGCCCCGACCCGGTCGCCGACGCGCGTCGCGACGCCGGCGTCCGGCTCGAGGGCGGGCCGGGCTTCGGCACCGGGTCGTCGGGACGGCTCCGCCTGAACTTCGCGACGGCCGCCCCGATCCTCGACGAGATCCAGCGCCGGCTGGAGGCGCTGCGGGCCTGATCGACGGGTTCCCCGAGATCCGCTTCGGGAGGATGCTGTCGCGATGACGCTCACCCTGGACCTGTCGTTCTGGGACACGGTTCTGCTCGTCGTGGTCGTGATCCTCGTGAGCCTGGTCGCGGGCCGCATCCTCGGGGTGCGACGCGGGTTCTGGCGGGCGGCCGCGGCGGGGGTCCTCGGGACGTTGGTCGGGCTCGCCGTCGCGGCGACGCTCGTCGGCAACGACCCGACGTCCACCGCGTCCGACGTCCTGCTCGTCGCGTTCGGGTTCGCCGTCCTCGCGACGCTGATCATCAGCGTCGCGCTCGAGGCCGTGCTGCGGCCGCGGCGCACCGCGCGTCGCGGCTCGCTGCGGACCAGGGTCAGGACGTTCCTCACCGTCGGCGGCCGGCTGTGGGAGGTCGTGCGCATCGCCCGCAGGAACGGCCTCGCGGGGCCACGGCTCGCGTCGCGGGCTGCGTTGTCGAGCCCCGAGGGGGGCCTGCGGATCCGGCGCTTCCTCGAGGACTGCGGGGGCATGTTCGTCAAGTTCGGGCAGATCGCCTCGACCCGCTCGGATCTGCTGCCGCCGCCGGTCGTCGACGCGCTGGCCGACCTGCAGGCCAACGTCAAGGCGGTGCCGACCCCGCTGATCAAGGAGCGCGTCGAGGAGGAGCTGGGGGCGCCGGTG
Organism: Pseudonocardia benzenivorans CB1190; assembly: GCF_000196675.2. Classification (GTDB taxonomy): domain Bacteria; phylum Actinomycetota; class Actinomycetes; order Mycobacteriales; family Pseudonocardiaceae; genus Pseudonocardia; species Pseudonocardia benzenivorans. The sequence continues at coordinate 354,772 of NC_015312.1, forward strand.
GCCGAGGTCTTCGCCGAGTTCGACGACGAGCCGCTGGCGGCGGCGTCGATCGGGCAGACCTACCTGGCCCGGCTGCGCGACGGCGAGCCCGTCGTCGTGAAGGTGCGGCGGCCCGGGATCGAGGTCGGCGTCGCGCGTGACTCCGCGGTCCTGCGGTGGGCCAGCCGGACGGCGTCCCGGCGCTCGGCGGCGGTGCGGTCGCTCGGCCTGGCCCCGCTCGCCGACGAGCTGATCCGCTCGGTCGACGGGGAGCTCAGCTACCTCGCCGAGGCCGCCAGCGCCCGTGCCCTCGCCACCGCGACGAGCGAACCCGGGGTGCAGGTGCCGCACGTCGTGACCGACATCAGCACCGACGCCGTGCTCGTGCTGCAGCGTGTCGACGGCCGACCGGTGTCCGACGCCGCCGCCGTCGACGCGACGGGCGTCCCGCGCGCCGAGCTCGCCGAGCGGCTGCTGGGCACGTTCCTCACCCAGGTCATGGCCGCGGGGGTGTTCCACGCCGACCCGCACCCGGGCAACGTGCTGATCGACCGTGCGGGAACGTTGTGGCTCATCGACTTCGGCGCCGTCGGGATCATCGACCCGGTCACGATGGAGGCCCTGCAGCTGATGGCCGCCGGGATGGCCACCGGGCAGCCCGGGCTGATCGTCCGCGCGCTGCGGCCGCTGGCGGGAGCGGCGGGCGACGCGATCCGTCCGCAGGCGTTGGAGGCCGAGATCAGCCGGGTGCTGTCGGCCCAGATGCACGCGGGTGGGTTCGACCCGCGCAGCATGCAGGACGTCATCTCGATCATGCAGCACCACGGCATCCCGGTGCCGCCGACGCTGACCCTGCTCGGCCGGGCGCTCGTCACCCTGGAGGGCACGCTGCGGGTCGTGGACCCGCAGGTCGACCTCGCGACCGCCGCCGCGTCGAAGCTCGGGTCGACGCTGGACCTGAGTCCGGAGGGCACGCAGGACATCGTGCGCAAGGAGGTGGTGCGCAACCTGCCGTCGCTGCGGGCGCTGCCCGGCCTCGTGGAGGATCTCGGGCTGCAGCTTCGGTCGGGCCAGGCGCGCCTGCAGGTCGACGTGTTCTCCGGTCCGGGCAGCCGGACCGCCGCGCGGTGGGTCGACCGGGTGACGTTCGCGCTTGTCGCCTCGGTCGGGCTGCTGGCCTCGGCGTTGATGCTCGTGGGCGTCACGCTCGCGCCGGCGGGCAACGCCACCGGCGCGCTGACGGCGATCGGCTACATCGGCCTCGTCGTGACGTCGGTGATGCTGATGCGCGTCGTCGCCCAGATCCTGCGCCGCGAAGGGGACGCGAACCAGTGAAGCGCGGCCCGGCCAGCGTGGCCCGGCCAGCGTGCAGGAACGGCACTTTCCCGCAACCCAGTTGCGGGAAAGTGCCGTTCCTGCAATACGGGCCGGCCCCAGCGGGCCGGCCCCAGCGGACCGGCCCCCCGCTCACGGGCTGTCGACGCCTGCCAGGAACTGGGCGTTGTAGAGGCGGTAGTACGCGCCCTGGGCGGCGAGCAGCTCGTCGTGCGTGCCCTGCTCGACGATGCGTCCCGCCTCCATGACCAGGATCAGGTCGGCGTCGCGGATCGTCGAGAGCCGGTGGGCGATGACGAAGCTGGTCCGGTCGCTGCGCAGGGCGGCCATGGCCCGCTGCACCAGCACCTCGGTTCGGGTGTCGACGGAGCTGGTCGCCTCGTCGAGGATCAGCAGGGAGGGGTCGGCGAGGAAGGCCCGCGCGATCGTCACGAGCTGCTTCTCGCCCGCGCTGATGTTGCTGCCCTCCTCGTCGATGACGGTGTCGTAGCCGTCGGGCAGGCTGCGCACGAACCGGTCGACGTAGGTCGCGGTGGCCGCCGCGAGGATCTCCTCCTCGGTGGCGCCGGGCCGGCCGTAGGCGATGTTGTCGCGGATCGTGCCGTTGAACAGCCACGTGTCCTGCAGCACCATTCCGATCCCGGAGCGCAGGTCCGCGCGCGCCATCTTCGCGATGTCGACGCCGTCGAGGGTGATCCGGCCGCTGTCGAGCTCGTAGAACCGCAGCACCAGGTTGACCAGCGTCGTCTTGCCCGCGCCGGTGGGGCCGACGATCGCGACGGTCTGCCCGGGCTCGGCGACCAGCGACAGGTCCTCGATCAGCGGCGAGTCCTCGACGTAGCGGAACGACACGTCCTCGAACGCCACCCGGCCGCGACGCTCCTTGCGGCGCAACGGCTGCACGGGGTCCGGCGACTGCTCGTCGGCGTCGAGCAGCTCGAACACCCGCTCCGCCGACGCCACCCCCGACTGCAGCAGGTTCGCCATCGAGGCGATCTGCGTGAGCGGCTGGGTGAACTGGCGCGAGTACTGGATGAACGCCTGCACGTCGCCGAGGGTCATCGCGCCCGACGCCACGCGCAGCCCGCCGATGACGGCCACCAGCACGTAGTTGAGGTTCCCGATGAACATCATCGACGGCATGATGATCCCCGACATGAACTGCGCCCGGAAGCTCGCCTGGTAGAGCTCCTCGTTCTTCGCCGCGAACGACGCCTCGACCTCGCGACGGCGGCCGAAGACGCGCACCAGCTCCTGGCCGGTGAAGGCCTCCTCGATCTGGCCGTTGAGCGCGCCGGTGTGGCGCCACTGGGCGACGAACTGCTTCTGCGAGCGCTTGGCGATCGTCTTGGTGAGCCATAACGACACCGGGATCGTGATCAGCGCGATCACCGAGAGCAGCGGGGACACCAGGAACATCATGATCAGCACACCCACGACGGAGAGCAGCGAGATCATCAGCTGGCTCATGGTCTGCTGCAGGCTCTGCGAGATGTTGTCGATGTCGTTGGTGACGCGGGAGAGCACCTCGCCGCGCTGCTGGCGGTCGAAGTAGCTCAGCGGCAGCCGGTTGAGCTTGTCCTCGACCTCGCGCCGCAGCACGAACACGGTGCGCTGGACGATGCCGTTGAGCACGTAGCCCTGGACGTAGCCGAACACCGACGCGCCCAGGTAGATCACAACGACGCCGAGCAGCACGAGGCCGAGGGCGTGGAAGTCGATGCCGGCCCCGGGCACCACCTGCTGGGCCTCGATCACGTTGGCGACGGTGCCGTTGCCCTGGGCCCGGGCGGCGGCCGCGGCCTCGGCGGTGGTCATGCCGGCCGGGAGCTGCCGGCCGATGACCCCGGCGAAGATCAGGTCGGTGGCGTGGCCCAGGATTCTCGGGCCGATGACGTTGAGCGCCACACTGATCACGCCCAGCGCGACGACGACGGCGACGCCGAACTTGTGCGGGGTGAGCAGCCCGGCGAGCCGGCGGGCCGACGGCCCGAAGTTCGACGCCTTCTCCGCCGGCATGCCGGCGCCCATCCACGGCGGGCCACCGCCGCGCCGGGCGTTGGCCATGCCGCGGGCGGCCTTGCCGGTCTCCGCGTCCTGCTTCGGCTTGCCGCCGGGGGCGGGTGTCGTGGTGGTCATGCGGCCGCCTCCGCGGACAGCTGCGACTCGACGATCTCGACGAACGTCGGGCACGTCTGCAGCAGCTCGTCGTGTGTCCCGCTCCCGACGACGATCCCGTCGTCCAGCACGAGGATCTGGTCGGCGTCGGCGATGGTCGACACCCGCTGGGCGACGATGACGACGGTCGCGTCGGCCGTGACCGGGCGCAACGCCGCGCGCAGCCTGGCGTCGGTGGTGAGGTCGAGCGCGGAGAAGGAGTCGTCGAAGAGGTATATCTCCGGTCTGCGGATCAGTGCCCGCGCGATGGCGAGGCGTTGCCGCTGGCCACCGGAGACGTTGGTGCCGCCCTGCGAGATGGGGGAGTCGAGCCCCTCGGGCATGGCGGACACGAAGTCCGCGGCCTGCGCGATCCGCAGCGCCTCCCACAGCTCGTCGTCGGTCGCGGCGGGGTTGCCGTAGCGCAGGTTGCTCGCCACGGTGCCGGTGAACAGGTACGGCCGTTGCGGGACGATCCCGATGCGGCCCCACAGGTCCTCGGGTTCGAGCTCGCGGACGTCCACGCCGTCGACACGCACGGCGCCACCGGTCGCGTCGAACAGCCGCGGGACCATCGAGATCAGCGTCGTCTTCCCGGCGCCGGTGCTGCCGATGATCGCGGTGGTGCGGCCGGGGAGCGCGGTGAAGGTGATGTCGCGCAGGACGGGCGCCGCGGCGCCGGGGTAGGCGAACGTCGCGTGGTCGAACTCGAGCACGCCCTCCCGGCCGGCGGGCGTGACCGGCGCGGCCGGCGGCGCGACCGACGACTCGGTGTCGAGCACCTCGGTGATCCGTTCCGCGCAGACCGACGCGCGCGGGATCATGATCGCCATGAACGTCGCCATCATGACGGCCATGAGGATCTGCAGCAGGTAGGCCAGGAAGGCGGTCAGCGCGCCGATCTGCATCTCGCCGGTGTCGATGCGCCCGGCGCCGAACCACAGCACGGCGACGCTCGACAGGTTCAGCACGAGCATCACGATCGGGAAGATCAACGCCTGCAGCCGCCCCGCGGCGATCGCGACGTCGGTGACGTCGGCGTTGGCGCGCCGGAACCGCTCGGTCTCGACCGGCTCGCGGACGAACGCGCGCACGACCCGGATACCCGTGATCTGCTCGCGCAGCACGCGGTTGACGGTGTCGATGCGGGTCTGCATCAGCCGGAACTTCGGGACCATCCGGACGATGACGAGCCCGATGGCGACGACCAGCACCGGCACGCACACGGCCATGAGCCAGGACAGCCCGATGTCCTCGTTGAGCGCCATGATCACACCGCCGACGCACATGATCGGGGCCGCGATCATCATGGTGCAGGACATCAGGACCAGCATCTGGACCTGCTGCACGTCGTTCGTGTTGCGGGTGATCAGCGAGGGCGCGCCGAAACGGTTGACCTCGCGGGCGGAGAACTCGCCGACGCGGTGGAAGACGGCGGTGCGCACGTCGCGGCCGAAGCCCATGGCGGTGCGCGAGCCGTACCAGACGGCGGCGATGGAGCAGGTGATCTGCACGAGCGTGACCAGCAGCATCCAGCCGCCGGTGCGGACGATGTAGCCGGTGTCGCCCAGCGCGATGCCCTTGTCGATGATGTCGGCGTTGAGGCTGGGCAGGTAGAGCGAGGCCATCGTGCCGACGAGCTGCAACAGCACGACCAGCGTCAACGGACGGGCGTAGGGGCGCAGGTGCGTGCGCAGGAGGCGGACGAGCATCTTCTCAGACCTCGATCGTTCGGGCGTGGTGGCTCGCGACCGGGGTGCCGGCCGGATCGGCGTCGGGGGTCGGGGACCCGGGGGTGGGGTTCGTCCGCGCGGCCATCCCGACGAGCAGGACGTCGACGATCGCCTCGGCGGTCATCGGCCGGCCCTCGCAGATGAGGGGGTGGGTGGCGGAGAACGTGAGCAGGCGCAGGGTGTGGGCGAACTCGGCGGGCGTGACGCGCAGGCTCTCGCCGTCGCCGGCCACGACGTCGGCGACCGCGGCGCGGAACGCCTCGTTCGCCTCGTCGCGGCGGTGCGCGTCCCAGCCTTCGGGAGGCCGCGGTGACCGGTGCAGGCCGAGCGCGCCGAGCAGGCCGAACGCGCCCCGCAGGCGCTCCTGGACGATCTCGACGACGGTGATCAGCCGCTCGCGCAGGGGCAGGCTCCGGTCGACGGTCGCGAGTGCGGCCATCGCGTCCCTGGGGTCGAACCCGCGCTCCAGGACGGCGCGCATCAGCGCGTCCTTGTCCGGGAAGACGCGGAAGATCGTCCCCTCGGCGACGCCCGCGGCCTCGGCGATCTGGCGAGTGCTGACCGACGGCCCGTCGCGCAGCACCAGCGGCAGCGTCGCCTCGACGATCGCCGCCCGGCGCTCGTCGGGCGGCATGCGGCTGGCCCGGCCCGTTCGCGTCCTCACGGCGCCGGACACTAACTGAGTGCGAACTCAGTAACAAACGAGTTCGCCGTCAGCGGAGTACCGGCTGGTCAGCCGCCCACGATCGCCAGGTGGCGGACTCCTGTTCGGCCGGTGTGCGAGAAGTTGTCGAGCTCGGCGAGTTCGACGTCGTCGAGGACCGGGAGCCGGTCGAGCAACCCGTCGACGTCGTGCGGCAGCAGCGACCGGCGTCCTTCCAGGCCGGTGAGGAACATGCTGACGCCTGCCGACCCGGCCCGCCCGAACGCCCGGTGCAGAGCCTCCACGCCGTCGGTGTCGAACCGGCGGATCTGTGCGAGATCGATGATCAGTGCGCCGGGACCCGCGGGCCGCGGGGTGTCCTCGACGAGCCGTTCGACGAGCCGCACCAGCCGACTGCCCGTGCGTCCCGACAGCTCGCCCGCAGCCCTGACGATGTGTCCCCGTCCCGACCGTTCGACGGCCAGTTGCATCGTGAACGTCGCGTGCATTCCTCCCCCGTCTCGGGTGGCCGCCCCCGTTGGTGGCCCCCGGGGCATCGTTGCCCGCTCGGGTGAACGCCTCGACGCTAGGAAATGAGCGGCGCACACACGAGGGTCGAAGGTCCCGCCGTCCGGTCCGGGGTCCGCCCTGGTCGCTGTGGCTCGCAGGGCGGCTCCCGGACCGCACGTCTCCGCGACCGGCTGCGCAGCACGGGCGAGAGGGTCACCCTCGCCCGCACCCCCCGGACGGCGCGGCCGGGTCGCGGAACCTCGTGCGGTGCCGCACGATTACCCAGACCGTACCCTGTGGACGTTCAGGGTCCGGAAGGGCGCTCCTGCAAGGCCCAGCCGTTGCCGTCGGGGTCGTCGAAGAAGCAGAACGAGTTCCACGGTCCGCCCTTGCCCGGAGCCCACGTGCCGTCCTCGCCGACGTGCCGGACCTCGGTGACGTCGACGCCCCGTTCCGCCAGCTGGGACCGCGCGGCCTCGACGTCCGACACCGAGATCTGCAGGCCCTTGACCGAACCCGGCTCGGTCGAGGCCAGACCCGTGCCGAACGTGACCGAGCACGCCGAGCCCGGCGGGGTGAGCTGCACGATGCGCATCGTGTCGCTGACCTGCCGGTCGACGTCGACGACGAACCCGACCTGCTCGGCGTAGAAGGCCAGGCTCCGGTCGACGTCGGCCACGGGCAGCACGACGACCTCCAGCTTCCAGTCCATCAGCGTCTCCTCGTCACACGGCCGCCCGGTGCGGTGCGGCGCACTGGGAAGAACGACGCAGTGTCCCCGAACTCATCGGTGCCGGGGGAGTGTCGCGGGCGGTGCCGGTCGGCGCGGCCGGACGAGGGGGTTCAGCGCGGGGTGAAGTCGGGGTCGCGACCGAGCTCGCCGAGCAACCGGTCCTGCAGGGGCGCGTCGTCGGGTACGGCCACCCGCGGCCCGAACACGACGATCCCCGGCCCGAAGGCATCGGGCGTCCGCATCTCCGCCGGCATCGCCACGGCCGTCGGCCACATCCGCTCGACCTCCGCGGGGTCGATCGTGTCGTCCTGGAAGGTGGCGCGGGCGAGGTCCCAGCCGTGCAGGACGAGGTCGGCGCTCACGACCTCGTCGACGTGCCGGGCGACCGTCGTCTGACCCATCGGGGTGCCGACGACGGTGCGTGCGACGGTCGGGTCGACCAGCACGGCCTCGACGTCGGCGCGGGCGGCGTGCACGGCGGCGAGCGGGTCCTCGTCGACCGTGGGTGCGGGGCTCAGGGCGCGCCCGACCGGTGTCAGCATTGCCTGGTGCATGTCGACGACGTGGCCGACCACGTCCCGCGCCGTCCACTCCGCGCACGGCGACTGGTTGCCCCACGCGGTCTCCGCGACCCCGGCGACGGTGGCGGCGAAGCGCTCCGACCGTCGGCGGAAGCGCCGGACGATGTCGTCGAGCGCGGCGTCGTCGAGTGCGGCGTCGTCGAGTGCGGCGTCGTCGGGGGTGACGTCGTCGAGCGCGGCGTCGTCGAGCCCGGCTACGTCGAGCGCGGATTCGTCGAGCCCGGCGTCGGGCGGCTTCTCCTCGCTCACGCGTCCCTCCGTTGGTCCGGATGCCGGGTGCCGACGGCATGCTGCCACCCCGGCGAGCCGGGCGGAACGACCTGCAGCCGCGACACCGGTGGGCGCCCCGATCCGGGGAGGAGCGCCTCGGGCACGATGAGCGGGTGGGGCGCGTTGGCCCTGCGAGGGCACGTTCGCGACGACCCGGGGGAGAGTGGGTGCGCAAGGGCACGGCGGTCCTGCTGGTGGTCGTGCTCGCGATCGCGGTGGGGATCGGCGTCGTCGTCTGGCGGGCGGTGAACAAGCCGAGGCCGGGGTGCGTCGTCTCCGGCGACCGCGACATCACGCTGTCGATCGAGCAGGCCGAGAATGCCGCGACGATCGCGGGCGTCGGGTACGCCGAGGGCCTGCCCGACCACGCGGTGACCGTCGCCATCGCGACGGCGCTGCAGGAGTCCCGGCTGCAGAACCTGCCCGACGGCGACCGCGACTCCGCAGGCCTGTTCCAGCAGCGCCCGAGCCAGGGCTGGGGAACGTACGCGCAGGTCACCGACCCCGTGTACGCGGCGACGGCGTTCTACCGGAAGCTGCGCGAACAGCCCGACTGGCAGGACATCAGCGTCACCCAGGCCGCGCAGGTGGTGCAGCGCTCGGCGGCACCGCAGGCCTACGCGCAGTGGGAGCCGCAGGCGCGTGCCATGGCGATGGCGCTGACGGGGGAGTCGCCCGCGGCGCTGCGCTGCCGGGACGTTCCGCTGACCGTCCCGGGCGCCGATGTCGCCACCGTCGCCGCGAACGAGCTGGGCACGACCAAGCTCTCCGGGCCGCAGCCGCAGCAGCGCGGCTGGGCCATCGCGTCGTGGCTGGTCGCGCACGCCGCCCGGCTCGGCCTGGACTCGGTGACCTACGACGGGCGCACCTGGACGGCCGACTCCGGGCAGTGGGAGACGACGGGTCCCGCCGACGGCACGCTGTCGCTGCAGCGCGCCACCAGCGCCGACCAGTAGCCGGCGCCTGTGGGCCGTGGCCGTCAGTCCGCCAGCCCGTGCCGGTAGGCGTAGTTGACGGCCTGGGCGCGGTCGCGCAGCCCGGCCTTCGCGAACAGGTGGTTCACGTGGGTCTTGATCGTCGCCTCGCCGACGACGAGCCGACGCGCGATCTCGCGGTTCGACAGCCCCTGCGCGATCAACGCCAGCACCTCGACCTCGCGCGGGGTGAGCCCGTCCGGCGGCTCGCCCCCTGCCGGCGCGGGCTGGGACGCGGCGACGAGCCGGGCCAGCGCGCCGGCGTCGATCGTGCCCTGGCCGTCGGCGGCCGAATGCAGCGCGCGGCCGATCGCGTCGGCGTCGGCGTCCTTGGACAGCCAGCCCGCGGCGCCGGCCCGCAGCGCGGCGACGATGGCGTCGTCGTCGACGTAGGTCGTCAGCACGACGACGGCCGTCCCGGGGTGGGCCGCGCGGACCCGGCGGGTCGCCTCGACGCCGTCGCAGCCGGGCATCCGCAGGTCGGTGAGCAGCACGTCCGGGCGGTGCCGGTCGACCAGCGCGACGGCCTCCTCGCCGTCGGCGGCGGCCCCGACCACGGTGATGCCCGGCAGCAGGCCGAGCAGGGTGGCGAGCCCGTCGCGGACGATGCGCTGGTCGTCGGCCAGCACGACGCGCAGCGCGCGGCCCGTCCCGTCGCCGCCCGTCACGCCGTCGTCGTGGCCGCTGCCGGAACCGTCAGGGTCACCCGCCATCCGTCCTCCGTCGGTCCCGCGTCGACGTGCGCGCCGATCAGCGCAGCGCGTTCGCCCATCCCGACCAGACCGTAGCCGCCCGGTGTCGAGGGTGCGGGCGGCGCACCGGCCCGGTCACGGACGTCGAGGACGACCGCATCGTCGTCCCGGGCGAGCCGGACCCGCACGGGCGCGTCCGGCGCGTGCTTGCGCGCGTTGGTCAACGCCTCCTGCGCGGTCCGCAGCACGGTCTCGCGGACCTCGGGCGGCAACAGCCCGACGTCCTCGGCGTCGAGCGTCGCGTCGGGATGTTCGGCCACGAGCGCCTGCAGCCCCTCGCGCAGGTCGACGGGCTCGGTGCGCAGCGCGTGCACGGCGCGCCGGGCCTCGGCGAGCCCCTCGACGGCGAGACGGTGCGCACGCTCGATCTGTTCCACGGTGTCGGCCGGCGACCCGTCGCGCTGCACCATCAGCTTCGCGCCCTGCAGCTGCACGGCCAGCGCCGAGAGCGAGTGCGCCAGCACGTCGTGGACGTCGCGGGCGATGCGGGCCCGCTCGGCGAGCGCGGCGGCGCGGGCGTGCTCCTCGTCGGCCCGCGCCTCCGAGGCCTGCGCGATCTCGCGGTCCTCGGCCCGGCGCCGCGCGGCGCGCTGGGCGGTCCCGATGAGCAGGACGCTCACCATCGACAGCACGACGACGCCGATCGAGAGCAGGCTCTCCCCGCGCATCGCGACCGCGAGCCCGGTGTCCGTCGCGACGAGCACCGCGAGCGCCCAGGGGAGCGACAGCCGGCTGCCCGCGGCGCCGACCGCGACGTAGCAGAACGTGATCGGGACCGACCAGTGCCCGATGTCGGCGACGAGCAGGACACCGCCCGCCGCGACGGCGACGATCCACGCCGGCCCCAGCCAGGGCGGCCACGCCGGCCGGGTCGCCATGGCGGTCCAACCGGCGATCGAGAGCAGGCAGCCGGTGACCGTCAGCACGGACAGCCCGAGGCGCGGCGGCCCGATGACCGCCGCGCCCAGGATGACGGGGAGCCATGCCAGCGAGCCGACCCGCCGGAACGGCCCCGGTCGCGGATCGAGGATCACCGTCCGAGTGTGGCCCGGCCGATGCGCTCCGCGCGACGGCCGTCGCGCAGCGGCCGCCCGTCCTGCCGGATCCGCTGCCGCAGCACGATGCCCTGGACCGCGAGGCTCAGGCCGAACGACAGCGCGACCGTCGACGTCGCGAGGGCCGCGGTGGCGGCGTCCACATGGTGGGCGCCGATCTCGATGGCGACGCGGGTGGCGATCGAGATCGTCCACAGCGCCAGCGCGGGCACGCCGCCGCGCAGGTACAGGAAGCCCTCGCGCGTCTCGAGGCTGACGGCGCGGGCGCGCAGCCAGCCGAGGACGACGGTGAGGACCAGCTCCCCGCCGATGAGCGCGCCCCCCGCGGCGGTGATCGTCGGGTGTGCCTCCACGACGGCGTAGAGCCCGAGGACGATCAGCAGCAGCGGCAGCAGGGTGAGCTTCGTCCCGCTGGCGTACTGGCCCACGACCTGCCGGTACACGATCCAGCCGAGGACGAGGACCGCGATGAGGATCTGCTCGATGTTCACGACGTCGAGCCTGCTCGGTTCGGTCCCGCCGGACACCGGCCCATGGGTGGAGACCGGGTGGAGATCGGGTGGGCCCGGACCCGGTGCCGGGCCCACCCGTGGGCGGTTCGGCGGGATCAGCCGGGGAGGACCGCCGCCGACGAGCGGACGAGCGGCCCCGGCGGCCCGACGCCGAGGAGCCGGGACGTGAGCATCGAACGGATCTTCGCCGTCCTGCTGGCCGGCCTGCTCGGCTTCGGCGGCTTCGGTTCGCTGCCCGGGCTGTGCGGTCAGCCGGCCGGGGCCGGCGTGCAGACGGACACGGAATCCTGCACTCGGCGGCCGTCGGCAACATCAGCCCTGGGCCGAACGGCCTCTACCGGGACGGCCGGCGGGCTCGTGGCGGCCGTCGCGCTGGCCGTCGCCGCCGGTCTGTTGCTGGGCTGACGGTGCGTTCTAGCGCCTGATCAGCGTCGTCACCCGCACCACCGACGGGCCCGCCGGTGTCGACCCGAAGCCGAACCGCACCGGCGGGTCGACCGGGGTGAGCGCCCCCTGGTCGACGCCGTCCCAGGCGACCGACGCCGCGACGATCCGGTGCATGTCGCGGGCGCAGTAGAACTCGTCGCGGTCACCAGTGGCGCTGCCCCGCGTCCGCACGCCGGGGAGCACCCTGCGGGCGACGACGTCGATCGCCGACACCCACGGGATCGACGTCGCGAGCGGGGTGGGGACGGCCGCGAGCAGCAGCCCGAGCGGGGGCCGCCCGCCGGTGCGGAACGTCGCGGCGAGCGGGCCCGCGCGGACGGTCCAGCGGGGGCCGTCGACGGTCGCCGCCACCGGGACGACCCGCACCTCGTCGAACGTGTACGTCGCCGCGACGAACTCGGCCACCGCCGGACCGGGCGCGAGGAGCAGCCGGTGCCCGTCGGGGCGTTCGGCCATCACGTCGGTGAACGCGCCCAGCGGCGACCGCCTCCAGCGCCCGACGACGACGCGCAGCCCCGCGGCCGTCCCGAGCCCCGCGATGTGGCCGTCGAACCGGTCGAGCGTGGTCGTGGTCCCGGTCATCGTTCCCCGTCCGCCATGCGCTCGACGCCGTCGAGCAGCAGCCGCAGCCCGAATTCCCATGCGGCGTCGGAGTACTCCTCGTCGAAACCGCCCTGCTCCCAGATGTGCGTCATCGCCGGGAACCGCTCGGGCGTGTAGTAGGTGCCCCAGAAGCTCTGCCGGGACTCCCAGTAGTCGTCCTGGGTCACCCCGGTCCGGGCCGAGACACTGGTGTCGGTCACCGCCGAGCGGGCCGCCCCGAAGACGTGCGCCTCGACGAGGCCCGCCACGCGGGCGACCGTCGTCGCGGGCAGCCCGGTGAGCAGGACGGCGCGGTAGAGGTCCTCCTGTGCGTCGAGCACGTGCGGGCCCAACGGCATGCGCCACAGGTTCGAGCGGATCAGCCACGGGTTGGCCTGGTACATCGCCCACGCCTCGCGGGCGTGGAACTCGACCTGCGCCCGCCACGGCAGGGTGCGGTCGGGCAGGGCGCGCCCGGCCCAGGCGCGGTCGATCATCAGCTCGAACAGCTCCTCCTTGCCCGGCACGTAGGTGTAGAGGCTCATCGCCCCGACCCCGAGGTGCTGTGCCACCTTGCGCATCGACAGCTCGTCGACGCCCTGCTGCGAGGCGACCTCGATCGCGCCCGAGACGACCTGGTCCAGCGTCAGTCGCTGGCGCGGGCCGCGGGCAGGTGGCGGGGGCGGGTCCCAGAGCAGCCGGATCATGGCGCGGCCCTCGGCCGTGCCCCACTCCGTGTCTGGTTCGTCCATTTCGCGAGCCTCTCTTCACGCACTCACTTCGTACGGTGTACCGTATCGGACTGCTGACGCGGTACGCCGTACGGAGTTCGGAGGTCGGATGATCCACACCGAGTCGCTCGCCAGGACGTTCCGGGTGGGCAAGGAGACGGTCGAGGCCGTGCGCGGGATCGATCTCGACGTGGCCGAGGGGGAGCTGGTCGCCTTCCTCGGCCCGAACGGCGCGGGCAAGTCGACCACCCTGCGGATGCTCACCAGTCTGCTCCCGCCCACGTCCGGCAGCGCGACCGTCGCGGGGGTCGACGTCGTCGCGAACCCGGCGGAGGTCCGGCGGCGCATCGGCTACATCGGGCAGAAGGACGGCGCCGGCCACAACTACCGGGTCCGCGACGAGCTGCTCATGCAGGGCCGCTTCTACGGGATGAGCAGGGCCGAGGCGGCCGAGAGCGGCGAGGAGCTGCTGCGCACGCTCGACCTCGAGGCGTTGCGGATGCGCAAGGTCAGCTCGCTGTCGGGCGGCCAGAAGCGCAGGCTCGACATTGCGCTCGGCCTCATCCACGCACCCGGCCTGTTGTTCCTCGACGAGCCGTCCACCGGGATGGACCCGCAGAACCGGGCCAACCTGTGGGACCACATCATGCGCATCCGCGAGCAGCGCGGCACCACGATCGTGCTCACCACCCACTACCTCGACGAGGCCGACGCCATGGCCGAGCGGGTCGTCATCATCGACCACGGCCGGATCATCGCCGACGACACCGCCGAGACCCTCAAGGCCAAACAGGCGGGCGACCGGCTCACCGTCGTCGTCCGGCCCGACCAGGCCGCGGCCGCCCGGGCCCTGTTCGGGGCCGAGGGCAGCGACCTCGAGGAGCGCCCCGACGACGACGGGGTGGCCCTCTCCGTCCGCGTCGACGCCGCATCGCACGCCATGCCCGGGGTCCTCGCCCGGCTGCGGGACGCGGGCCTCGACGTCGTCGCCGCGGCGGCGCGGCGTCCCACCCTCGACGACGTCTTCCTCAACCTCACCGGCCGCAGCCTGCGCGAAGGAGAGTCCTGATGGCGGTTCTCGCCCCGCCCGCATCGGTCCGCACCAGCGTGCTCACCGACATCGGGCACGTGTGGTGGCGCGAGACGCTCACCATCGTCCGTGACCCGTTCTCGCTGATCTTCTCGCTGCTGCAGCCGCTGGTCTTCCTGGGTCTGTTCGGGCCGCTGCTGGCCGGGCTCGCCGGCGACGGCGCGCTGTTCGGCGGGTCGTCGCTGCAGTGGTTCCTGCCCGGCGTCGTCGTCATGATCACGATGTTCGGCACGTCGATGACGGGCGCGAACCTGCAGTTCGAGATCATGACCGGGGCATTCGAGCGGATCCTGGCGACGCCGCTGTCGCGCGCGTCGCTGATGATCGGGCGCGCACTCAAGGAGCTGACCCCGCTCGTCGTGCAGGCCGCGATCATCACGCTGGTCGCGATCCCGTTCGGGTTCGTGCTCCACCCGCTGCACGTGGTCGTCGGGCTGCTGATCCTGGGGGTCTTCGGTGTCGGGGTCGGCGCACTGTCCTACGCGCTCGCGATCGCCGCCCGCAAGAGCGAGTGGATCTTCTGGGCGGTGCAGCAGGCGTTGCTGTTCCCGCTGCTGATCCTGTCCGGGATGATGCTGCCGCTGGAGACCGGACCGGGCTGGATGCAGGTCGTCTCCAGGTTCAACCCGCTCACCTACGTCGTCGACGCCGAGCGCGTCCTGTTCGCCGGCTCGTTCGACGACGTGCGGATCCTGTGGGGTCTGGTCGCGGCGCTGGTCACCGCGGCGATCGGCCTGTGGGTGGGCATCCGCTCGATCCGCAGGGCGACCATGTGAACCCTGTGAGCGACGCCCCACGGCGCCGACGCTGCGCGAGCCGCGACCGACGCCCTACAGCGCCAACGCTGCGCGAGACGCGACCGACGTGAGGCCGGCCCGCGCCGCGCGGGCCGTCGTCCAGCCGCGGGCGTCCCACTCCGGACCGGCCAGCGAGTCCGCGGCCAGCAGCACCTGGGCGAAGCGCACCCCGCGGAACCGGGCGACCGCGATGAACGCCGACGCCTCCATGTCGACGGTCAGGCAGCCCTCCTCGCGCCTGCGCCGGGCCCGGGCGGGCGTCTCGCGGTAGACGGCGTCGGTCGTCCAGGTCCGTCCGGTGACGTGCGGCAGGCCCGCGGCGTCGAGCGTCCGCTGCAGGACGGCCACCCCCCGTGGGTCGGCATCGACGACCCGGCTCGGGCGCAGGTAGTGCGCGGAGGTGCCCTCGTCGCGCAGTGCGCTACCGACGACGACCGCGTGCCCCATGACCAGGTCCGGGACGAGCACCCCCGCCCCGCCGACGGCGACGATCCGGCGGGCGCCCATGGCGATGAGCTCCTCCAGTGTCATCGCCGCCAACGGCGCCCCGATCCCCGGATGGGCGACGGCGACGGGACGCCCGTCGATCTCGGTCTCCCACACCGTCGTCTCGCGTTCCGACGACAGCCGCGTGATCCGGCGGGCGCCCGCATCGGCCAGGCCGGCCACGACCTCGGGGAAGAAGCAGAGCACGGCCGCCTCGGGGACCCGCGCCCTGCGGGCGAGCCGGGCGGGATCGAGGATGCCGGACTCGTCGAGGTCGTCCTCGTACAGCGGCGGCGGTTCGGGGAGGTCCACGCGTGGATCATGCCGACAGTCACCCGATCGTGTTCCACGTGGAACCGCCGCGGTCGTACGGTGGGTGCCCCGGCGGTCGCCGGGACGTCGAGCGAGGGGAGCCGACCGTGCCACAGCCCGCCGGAGCAGAGCTCGAGGCCGTCCGCGAGCGCCGCGCGCAACTGCGCGACAAGTACCTGCACCCCGCCGCCGAGCGCCCGGCGACCACGGTGCGCGGCGTCCACCACCTGGCGCTGATCTGCCGCGACGTCGAGGAGACGATCCGCTTCTACCAGGACACCCTCGGGTTCCCGCTGGTCGAGCTCGTGGAGAACCGCGACTACGCGGGATCGAGCCACTTCTTCTTCGACATCGGCAACGGCAACCTGCTCGGCTTCTTCGACTTCCCGGGCCACGACCATCCCGACTTCCACGAGACGATCGGCGCCGTGCAGCACCTCGCGCTGTCGACGTCGCCCGCGGAGTTCGACGTCGCGAAGGCCAAGCTCGACGCGGCCGGGATCGACTACCTCGGGCCGGACCGCGGCGTCGAGAACAGCCTCTACATCCGCGACCCCAACGGCGTCGGGATCGAGTTCTACCGCGAGGAGCTGGGCCGTTTCGAGGGCGAGCCGCTCCTGTAGCGGGGACCGGGGGCTGCCCCCACCGACCCTTTCGCACCGTCCGTGGCACTCTGGACCGGGGCCCACCGGGCCCGCCGAGCGCACGCGTCGACGGGGTGAGAGTGGACATGAACGGTGGCTACGAGGGCCCGACGCGTCCCGTCGGTCGCGGCGGCCCCCCGCCACCTCCGCCTCCGTCGCGCCCTCGTCGCGGCCCCGGTCCCGGCTGGGGGCAGCCGCAGCGACCGCGCCAGGCCGTGCCCCCTCCGCCGGGGCGCCGGCCATCGACGCGAGTGCTGCCCACCACCCCGGCAGGCGACCGCCCGCCGGTCCGGCTCGACCCGGCACGGCGCCCGCCGCCGCCCGCGACCGCCGCGCGCCCGAAGCGCCGCGGCCGGTGGCGTCGCCGCATCCTCGCGGTCGTCGCCGTGCTGCTCCTGCTGCTCATCGGGTTCGGCGTCTACCTCGACGTCAACCTCCAGCGCACCGACGCCCTGCCCGCCGACAGCGCCGCGACGTCGGAGGGCACGAACTGGCTGATCGTCGGCTCGGACAGCCGGGCTGGACTCACCAGCGAGCAGGAGCAGGAGCTCGCGACGGGCGGTGACGTCGGCCAGCGCACCGACACGATCATGCTGCTGCACGACGGTGCCTCCGGCCCCGTGCTCGTGAGCATCCCGCGCGACTCCTACGTCCCGATCGCGGGCCACGGCTCGGCGAAGATCAACGCGTCGTACTCGTTCGGCGGGGCGCGGCTGCTGGTGCAGACCGTCGAGGCGGCCACCGGCCTGCACATCGACCACTACGCCGAGATCGGCTTCGGCGGCTTCGTCGGCGCGGTCGACGCGGTGGGCGGGGTGGACATGTGCATCCCGGAGGCGATCAAGGACCCGAAGGCGGGCCTGGACATCAAGGCCGGGTGCCAGGAGCTCGACGGCGGCACCGCGCTGGGCTACGTCCGGACCCGTGCGACGCCCGGCTCCGACTTCGATCGCGTCGCTCGTCAGCGCGCGTTCCTCTCGGCCCTGATCAGCAAGGCCACCAGCCCGGCGACCCTGGTCAACCCGTTCCGGGTCGTCCCGCTGGGCAGCGCCGTGACCGGCGCGATCACCGTCGACGACTCCGACCACATCTGGAACCTGGCGAGCCTGGGCTTCGCGATGCGCGGGGTCTCGGGCGGCAGCGGTGTCGCGACGACCGTCCCCGTCGGCAGCACGCCGACCATCGGCGGCGAGTCCGTCGTGCGCTGGGACAAGACCCGGGCGCAGGCGTTGTTCGGCGCGCTCGCCAAGGACCAGGCGCCGCCGAAGTCCGCGCTGGGACCCTGAGGCCGCAGGGGACCGACCCGCGACGGACGGTCGTCGTCAGGCGGGCTTGCGCGTCCGCCTGCGCGGCGCGGTCTCCTCGGCGGCCGTGTCGTCCCCGGCGGCCTTGCCCTTCTTCGTCGACCGGCGGGCGCGGGTCTTGGGCTTCTCCTCTTCCTCGGGCCCGGCCTTCTCCGGGGCCTTCTCCGGGGCCTTCTCCGGGGCCGGCGTCTCGTCGCTGCCCGCGGCGGTGTCGGCCTTCTTCGCCGGCCCGCCCCTGGCCGCCTCGACGCTGCGCTGCAGGGCCGTGAGCAGGTCGGTCATGCTGTCGCCGTCGTCGGCCGGCTTCTCCTCGACCGGCGCGGGCCGGGTGTCGCCGGTGGTCCGCTTGCGGTCGATCATCTCCGCGACGGCGTCGCGGTACTCGTCGGTGAAGTCCGACGGTTCGAAGTCGGCACCGAGGCTCTCGACGAGCGAGGCCGCCATCTGCAGCTCCTGGGGCCGCAGCTCGACGTCGGCGTCGAGGATGTCGAACTCCGGCTCGCGGACCTCGTCGGGCCACAGCATCGTCTGCAGGACGATCGCCTTGCCCCGCACGCGCAGCAGCGCCAGCGTCTCGCGCTGCCGCAGCGCCACCTTGACCACCGCCATCCGGTCGGTGTCGGTGAGCGCCTCGCGCAGCAGCGCGTAGGGCTTGGCGGCCTTGGTTTCCGGCTCCAGGTAGTAGCTCTTGTCGAACAGCAGCGGGTCGATCTGGTCGGACGGCACGAACTCGATAACGTCGATCTCGTGCCCGGTGGCCACCGGCAGCGAGTCGAGGTCGGACTCGTCGAGCGTGATCAGCTCGCCGTCCTCGGTCTCGTAGCCCTTGACGATGTCGGCGTACTCGACCTCCTCGCCGTCGATCGAGCAGGTCCGCTTGTAGCGGATCCGACCACCGTCGGTGGCGTGCACCTGGTGGAACCGGATGTCGTGGTTGGTCGTCGCGGAGTACAGCTTCACCGGCACGCTGACCAGCCCGAACGAAACCGCTCCGCTCCACATCGCACGCATGGCGTACCTGTACCCAGCCTTCCCCGTCGGCCGTCCGGCACGCCTGGAACCGACCCGAACAGCGCAGCGTGACGACATCTGGTGACAGCATGACGGTGTGCAGCCCATGCTCGCCACCCCCGGCGCGCTCCCGACCGGCCCCGGATGGGTCTACGAGGTCAAGTGGGACGGCATGCGGCTGCTCGCCGACGTCCGCGACGGGCTCGTCCGGCTGCTCACCCGGGGCGGGCGCGACGTGGCGGGCAGCTTCCCTGAGCTCGCCCGGCTCGACGCCGTCGCCCCGGACCTGCTGCTCGACGGCGAGGTCGTCCTGCTCGACCGCGGCGTCCCCAGCTTCACCGCGCTCACCGAGCGCATCCACGGCGCCGTCAGCCCTGCGCGGGCGGCAGCCCGGCCGGTCACCTTCATGGTGTCCGACGTGCTGCGCCTCTACGGCGTCGACCTCACCGCGCGGCCGCTGGAGGAGCGCCGTGGCACGTTGGAACGCCTGGACCTGACGCGCGTGCCCGCCGTCTCGCTCTCGCCGTCCTACACCGACGGCAGCGCGCTGCTCGCCGCGACGGCGCAGCGGGGGATGGAGGGGATCGTCGCGAAACGGGCCGACAGCCCCTACACACCGGGACGGCGTACGGCCTGGATCGAGGTGACCCACCGGCTCACCCGGACGTGCGTCGTCGGCGGCTGGCGCCCGGAACGCTCGAACCCGACGCGGATCGCGGCGCTGCTGGTCGGCGTGCCCGGGCGCGACGGCCTGCGATTCGCGGGCCGGGTCACCGCGGGGCTGGCGGGCGACGCGGTGCAGCGCATCCTGCACGGCGCTCTCGACGGCCTGACGACGGTCGCGCCCCCGTTCGACGAGCCCCTTCCCCGTGTCGACGGGGCGGGCGCGCGGTGGTGCGAGCCGCTCGTCGTCGCCGAGGTCGCGCACGCGGGGACCGAGGGCGGTCGGCTGCTCCGGCCGGAGTTCCGGGGGCTGCGCGACGATCTCGACCCCGCCGACGTCGACCCCTTCCCGGCGCCCGCCGGCTGACAGTGGCACCCGGTGCTGTCACCCGGGCAGGGTGCGCGCCAGGATGGTGCCCCGACAGCACGAGAAGGGGGCACACATGGATTTCGACGCGCTCAAGGGCAAGGCCGAGGAGCTGCTCAACGAGCACGGCGACAAGATCGAGGCGGGCGTCGAGAAGCTGGGCGACGTCGTCAAGGACAAGTACGGGCACGCGGAGCAGGTCGACACCGTCGTCGACAAGATCAAGGACTTCGTCCCCGATCAACCGCCCGCTCCCGGGCAGTGACCTGCCGTGATCGTGCGGTGAACGCCGCTCCTGCCCGGTTCCCCTGGGCAGGAGCGGATGCTCGCAACCGGCTACCGTGTGGCCGATGAGCGAGCCTTGGCGAGCGAAGGGTCGGCACTGTGCTTGCGCGCAGCGCCGACCGAGCCCCGGCGAGGGAGAGCGATGAGCGGCATGGTGACGTGGCAGGCGGAGGACGAGGTCGGCCTGGAGGGCGCCCGGGTCCTCATCGGACCCACGGGCTTCCGCGCGCTCGGCCGGGTCGTGCGGACCGGCCCCCACGGCGAGCTCACGGCGTCGTACCGGCTCACGCTCAACGAGGACCACTCCGTCGAGCGCCTGTCGGTGACGGCGGCGACCGCCGAGCGCGAGCGGCACCTGACGATGAACCGCACCGAGGACGGCTTCTGGCTGCTCGACGACGGCTCCGGCAGCACGCGGTCGGACTACGACGGCGCGATCGACGTCGACCTCGAGCGCAGCCCGCTGTTCAACACGCTCCCGATCCGCAGGCTGGGCCTGCACACCGAGCACGGTGACCACGTGATCCCCGTGCTGTTCGTGTCGTTGCCGACGCTCTCGGTCGAGCTGGTCGACCAGCACTATCGCACGGTGTCCGTCGTGGACGGTGACGCTCCCGCGGTGGTCAACTTCAGCTCCGGCGAGTTCAGCGCCGACCTCACCGTCGACGCCGACGGGATCGTCGACCACTACCCGGGGCTGGCCCGCCGGGTCAGGGCGATCGAACCGGTGGCCTGACCCTTCGGTCAGTCGTCCCGGTCGGTCAGTCGTTCCAGCCCACGACGACCTCGCCGCGCCGGCCCAGCTCCCGCAGCTCCGCGAGGACCCCCGGTCGCAGCGACACCCGCTGGGTGAGCGGGTCGCGCGTCGCCGCCCAGCGCTGCCGCGCGAGGTAGCCGGCCTGCACGGTGGCCGCGAGGCCCCCGGTCGACGCGAGCGCCCCGCGCATCGCCCCGAGCCGGCCCAGTGCCTCGTCGACCGCCGCGAGCAGCGCGTCCCGGTTCCCCTCGCACATCGCCAGCACCAGCTCGGGGCGCGTCCCCGCGACGCGGGTGCCGTCGGCGAAGGAGCCGGCCGACAGCGCGAGCGGCAGGTCGTCGTCGGGCTCGCCGGCGCCGACCGCGGCGAGCACCGCGGCCAGCAGGTGGGGCAGGTGGCTGATCCGGGCGACGGCCAGGTCGTGCTCGTCGGCGGCCGCGGGCACGACGTGCGACCCGCACGCCCAGGCCAGCTCCGCGACGTCGGCCCAGACCTCGAGGTCGAGCCCGTCGTCGGCCATCACGACCCACGCCGCGCCGGTGAAGAGCCCGGCACTCGCGGCCGTCCAGCCCGACTCGGCGGTCCCGGCCATCGGATGGCCGCCGACGTAGCGGGCCCGCGGGGCGTACCGCGCGACGTCGTCGGCGACCGCGACCTTCACGCTGACCGCGTCGGTCAGCCGCACGGTCGGGGCGACGGCGTCGACGCGGCGCAACACCTCGGGCAGGACCGGCAACGGTGTCGCCAGCACGACGAGCGCATCGGCCTGCGCGGCCCGGCGCAGGGCCGCGTCGAGGTCGGTGGTGACGTCGAAGCCGTCGGCACGGGCCTGCTCGGCCGTGCCCTCCGACGCGCTCGTGCCCCACGTGGTCCGGCCGGCCTTGTCGGCGGCCCGGAGCAGCGACCCGCCGATCAGGCCCGTTCCGACGACGCACAGTGCGCGCTCACCCATGCGGCGGAACGGTACGCGGGGGCGGGTCGCCGCCCGCGCCCGGCTCAGGACCGCTCGATCGCCGCCGCCACCCGCAGCACGCCGCGCTCCTCCAGCCGCACCCCGGCGATCTGCACGCCGACGGGCAGCTCGCCCTGGTCGACCCGGCCGGGCACCGACACCGCGGGCCAGCCCGTCAGGTTGAACGGCAGCGTCAGCGCGAGCAGGGCCGGGCGGACCGTCACGTCGCGACCGCCGACCTCCACCGACTCCGCGCCGATCGGGGTGGCGCGCACCCGCGTCGTCGGCAGTACGAGCGCGTCGATGCCGTCGCAGGCCGTCCGGATCTCCGCGGTCAGCCGGACGCGGGCCCGCTGCGCGTCGATGTACTCGGTCGCGGTGAGGTTCGCGTTCGGCTCGAGGCGCTCGAGCGTCGCCGGCTGGTAGTCCGCGCGGCGGGCGGCGAGCAGGTCCCGGTGGGTCGCGTACGCCTCCGCGTTGACGATCGTGAAGTACAGCGGGGCGAGCTCGTCGATCGCGGGGATCTCGATCTCGGTGATCTGCGCACCGGCCTTCTCCAGCCGCGCGACGGCGTCGCGGGTCGTCTCGACGATCACCGGGTCCGCGGCCTCCCAGTAGGGGCCGGTGGGCACGCCGATCCGCACGCCCGAGACCCCCGGCTGCTGGATGCCGCCACCGGTGCCGTCGGGCCGGGCGAGGACGTCCCACACGACGCTCGCGCCGTGCACGTCGGCGGTCAGCACCCCGACGTGGTCGCACGTGTCCGACAGCGGGAAGACGCGCTCGGTCGAGAGCCGCCCGCGCGTCGGCTTGAGCCCGACGACCCCGCACAGCGCCGCCGGGACGCGCACGCTCGCGCCCGTGTCGGTGCCCAGCGTCAGCGCGAGGTGCCCGGCCGCGACGGCCGCCGCCGATCCCGACGACGAGCCGCCGGTGATCCGCGTCGGGTCGTGCGGGTTGCGGGCGGGACCGGAGACCGAGACGTCGCCGGTGGGCCCGTAGGCGAACTCGTGGGTGTGCAGCTTCCCGACGACGACCGCGCCCGCCTCCCGCAGCCGCGCCACGACCGGGTTGTCGGCCTCCGCGGGGGCGGCGTCGGCGAGGACCGCCGAGCCGCAGCGTGTCGGCAGGCCCTCGACGTCGATGATGTCCTTCACCCCGACCGCGACCCCGTGCAACGGCCCGCGCCACTCGCCGCGGCCCAGCTCCTCGGTGCGGGCGGCGGCGTCGGCGAGCGCGCGCTCCTCGTCGAGCGTGACGACCGCGTTCGTCGTGTCGCCGCGCAGCCGGTCGAGGACGTCGCGGACGTGCTCGGTGGGGGAGAGCTCGCCGGAGCGCAGGTCGAGGGACAGGTCGCGGATCGAGAACGTCACGGGCCAAGCTTGCCTCCCCGCCGGGAGGCCGCCGTGCGCCGGGGGGTCAGCTCGCCGCCAGCGCCTCGAGTGCCAGGCCCGCGTACAGCGCGACGCCCGTGGGCATCGCGGACTCGTCGAAGACGACCCGGTTGGAGTGGTTCGACGGTGCCGTCGCGAGATCGACCCCGGGCGGGCACGCCCCCAGGAACGCGAGCGCCCCCGGGACCTCGCGCAGGACGTAGGAGAAGTCCTCCGCGCCCATGATCGGGTCGGGCATCTCGACGGCGCGGCGGCTTCCGAGCAGCCGGCCCGCCAGATCCGTGACCTGCGCGGCCGCCTGCCGGTCGTTCGCGGTCACCGGGTAGCCCGAACTGATCCGCACGTCGGCCTCGCAGCCGTGGGCCAGCGCGGTGTGCCGGCACACGCGCTGGATCTCGTCGTGCAGCAGCCGGCGGACCGGCTCGGCCATCGTCCGCAGGGTGCCCTCCATCTCGGCGGACTCGGGGATGACGTTGTTCGTGGTCCCCGCGGTGATCCGGGCGATGGTGAGCACGGCCGCCTGGTGGGCGTCGACACGGCGGGTCAGCATGGTCTGCAGCGCACCGACCATGGCCGCGGCGGCGGGGACCGGGTCGACCGCGTCGTGCGGGGCCGAGGCATGGCCGCCGCGGCCCGTCACCGTCACGGTCACGGTGTCGGCGGCGGCCATGATCGGGCCGGGTCGGGTGTGCACCTCGCCGCTGGGCAACGTCGCGCTGACGTGCAGGGCGTAGGCGGCCTCCGGCATGCCCGCGGGGCCACCCGGACCGAGCAGACCCTCGTCGATCATGTGACGGGCGCCGTGGAAGCCCTCCTCGCCCGGCTGGAACATCAGCAGCACCCGCCCCGCCAGGTCCTCGCGCGACTCCGCCAGCAGCCGGGCCGCCGAGGCCAGCATCGCGACGTGCGCGTCGTGCCCGCATGCGTGCATCGCGCCGTCGACCGTCGAGGTGAACTCGACGCCGGTGTCCTCGTGCAGCGGCAGGGCGTCCATGTCGGCCCGCAGCAGCACCGTCGGGCCCGGCCGGGCGCCGTCGAGGACGGCGACGACCGAACTCACCTCGCGCCCGAGGTGGATGCGGACCGGGAGGTCGGCGAGGGCGCCGAGCACGGCGTCCTGCGTGCCCGGCAGGTGCAGCCCGATCTCCGGGTGGCGGTGCACCGCTCGGCGTAGGGCGACGGTCCGCGGCTGCAGGGCGCGCGCACGGCGGTGGAGGTCGTCGAGACGCGCGTCGGCCGGGGACATGCGGTGATCCTCGCACTGCTCGGCCGCACTGCCACCGGGTGACAGGAGAGCGAAGTTGCGGCTGTGACGTGGACCATAAGACGTCACAGGCTTACGGTAGTGCCATGGCGGTGCAGAGCGTCCAGGCGCGCGACGACACGCGTGACCAGGCCCTGCCCGGGTACGCGGTCGCCGCGATCCGGGAGGAGGGCCGTTGGCGGTGCATATCGTTGGATGTGGCCGCCCTGCACGATCTCGACGCCGCCATCACCGAGCTGCGCGCCCTGCGTTCCACCGGCGCGGTCGTCGGGCTGCTCGACGTCGACGACGAGTTCTTCGTGCTGCTGCGCCCGGTGCCCGGCGGGGTGTCGCTCCTCGTGTCCGACGCCGTGGCCGCGCTCGACTACGACGTCGCCGCCGACGTGCTCGACCTGTTGCGCGTCGAGCTGCCGTCCGACGGTGAGGACGCGTTGTGGCCCGAGGGCGACCTCGCGATCCTGGCCGACCTGGGGCTGCCGGCCGAGGAGCTCGAGGTGCTGGTCAACGAGCTCGAGCTCTATCCCGACGAGCAGCTCGCCGCGATCGGCCGCCGCTGCGGTTTCGCCGACGCGCTCGCCGCGGTCGTCGACGCGCGCTGAACGCCGCCGGGCATGCTCGTGGCGTGATCCCCGGACCCGACGACGAGCGGCTCGTCCGGCGCGCGATCGACGTCGCCCGTGGCGCGCTCGGCACCGGTGACGTGCCGATCGGCGCCGTGGTCGTCGACGCGTCGGGCGCGGAGGTCGCCACCGCCTGCAACGCCCGTGAAGCGCTGGGCGATCCCACCGCCCACGCCGAGATCCTCGCGCTGCGCGCCGCCGCGGCCGTGCTCGGGGAGTGGCGGCTCACCGGCTGCACGCTCGTCGTGACGCTGGAGCCGTGCACGATGTGCGCCGGCGCGATCTGGCTGGCCCGGGTGCCGCGGGTGGTGTTCGGGGCCTGGGAGCCGCGGACCGGCGCCGCCGGATCGCTGTGGGACGTCCTGCGCGACCGCAGGCTCAACCATCGCCCCGAGGTCGTCGGCGGGGTGCTGGCCGACGAGTGCGCCGCGCTCCTGGAGGACTTCTTCGGCGAGCTCCGCTGAGGCCCGGCGCCTCGGCTGCCGAGGTTAGGGTCGTCCGGTGCCGGAGCCTCGTGTGCAACGTGTGGCCGCCTATGTCGTCTGCGTCGAGGACGGCCGGGTCCTGCTCACCCGGCTGACGCCCGCGCTCGGCTCGCGCTGGACGCTCCCCGGTGGCGGCCTGGAGCACGGCGAGGACCCCCTCGACACCGCCGTCCGTGAGGCGGCCGAGGAGACCGGGCTCGACGTCCGGGTCGACGACCTGCTCACCGTCGACTCCCTCCACGTCGTCCGCGACCACACTGGCGCGGAGATCGACCACCACGCGATCCGGATCATCTACTCGGGCACGGTCGTCGGCGGGACGCTGCGCGACGAGGTCGACGGCTCCAGCGACGCCGCGGCGTGGGTGCCCGTCGCCGCCGTGAGCGGGTTGGCACAGGTCAGTCTCGTCAAGATCGGGTTGGCGGCGTGGCGGGCGGCGCAGCGGCCCCTCCCCGGCGCCGGGGTCGTGGAGGGCGCCGGGTAAGCTCGTCGGCGGTAGCGTGTCCGAGCGGCCGAAGGAGCACGCCTCGAAAGCGTGTGAGGGTTCACGCCCTCCGTGGGTTCAAATCCCACCGCTACCGCCAGCCTGAACAGGCGAAACGCCGGGCCTCCCGATCAGAGAGCGCCCGGCGTTCGTCGTCTCGGGCGCCGGTCACGACACCAGCTTCAGCCCCACGACACCCCCGACGATCGCGGCCAGGCAGACGAAGCGGACGAGCGTCGCCGGCTCGCCGAGGACGACCATCCCGTAGAGCGCCGTCCCGACCGCGCCGATCCCGACCCACACGACATACGCGGTCCCGACCGGCAGCGTCCGCAGCGACCACGCCAGCCCGACCATGCTCGCGACCAGCGCGACGCCGAACACGACCGACGGCAGCGGCCGGCTGAAGCCCTCCGACCGGGACAGGGCGCTCGCCCACACCGTCTCGAGGATCCCCGACAGCACCAGCACGATCCATGCCATGACACGCCTCCGTGGGCGTCGTCTTGTCGTGCCGGGTACGACGCACTCGTCCGGGGCGGCCGCGGCGGCGGCTCCACGGCCAGGCTACCGGTCTCCCGACATCTGGACGGTGGCGTCGCGCACCCGCCGTAATGTACGGTCATTCCGTCGCTGGCAGGTGGGGAGGCGCCATGTCGCAAAGGACGCTCCGCGTGGTCCGTGACGTGGCCGACGACCAGGCCGGTGACCTGGCCTGTGACACGGCCGGAGTCGTGTCGTCCGGCCTGCCCACCGTCCCGGCCGCCCAGGTCGTGCGGGCGCAGGGCACCGGCGCGTTCGTGCTCGACGTCCGCGACCACCGGCAGTTCGCCGTCGGGCACCTGGCCGGGTCGGTCAACGTCGGACTGGACGACCCCGCGTTCGTCGACGTCTGTGCAGGCCTGCTGGCCCCGGGCGTCGAGATCGTCGTCGTCGGCCCGGTCGGGCCGGCGGAGCGGGCGGCGGAGCTCCTGCGCGCCGAGGGGCTCGGGCCGATCGTCGGTCGGCTGGCCGATCCCGGCGCCGCGTCCGTGTCGCGCCGGACGTGCGTCGCGGGGACCGGCACATCCACGGAGCCGGGCACCGTCGTGGAGTCGGGCACCGTCTCGCGGCCCGGCGCGGACGGCGGCTGCGGGCAGGTCGTCGACGTGCGGGAGTGCGGCGGCCCGTCGCCGCGTGGCGCGCTGCGCATCCCGCTCGACGAGCTGCTCGGCCGGCTGGTCGAGCTGCGGCCCGATGCGACCGTCACGGTGCTCGACGACGACGGACGTCGTTCCTCGACCGCCGCGTCGCTCCTGCGCGCCTGCGGTTTCGCCGACGTCGTCGAGATGCTCGCCGGTGCGCCCGCCGTGCGCCCGCGGCTGCGTCTGCTCGCGAGCGCGTGATCGCCGGCGCGTGATCGCCGGCGGGTGATCGACAGGGCCTGATCGTGCCCTCATTTCACCATCTGCCGTGCCTGTGAGACAGATCCCACGGTCGGCCATGGTCCAGAACGGACGCCTCTGGCACCGTAATTGCTTGCGGTTTACTAAATAATCTTGCCCGGCGATCCCGGGCCATACGGACGGTGACGTGACCACGCACTCGGAACCAGAAGCGACACCCGACGCGGCGCCGGGCGTGACCCGATCCGGCGCGGCACTGCTCTCTCACCGACAGGTCCGGCGCATCCTTCCGGCCGCGGTGATGTTCACCTGGCTCGGCCCGTTCTCGATGGACGCCTACAGCCCGGCGTTCCCCGCCATCCAGTCGGAGTTCGCGACCTCCGACGGCATGGTCCAGGCGACCCTCGCGACGACGTTGATCGGCCTGTCGGTCGGGCAGCTGATCGTGGGCCCGCTGAGCGACCGCTTCGGCCGCCGCCGACCGTTGACGATCGGGCTGGCGGGCTACGTCGTCGCGTCGGTGCTGTGCTCGTTCGCCTGGTCGATCGAGGTCCTGATCGGCGCGCGGCTGCTGCAGGGCTTCAGCGCCGCCGCGGGCATCGCCGTCGCCCGCGCCGTCGCGCGCGACGTCCACTCGGGTGCGACGCTCGCCCGGTTCTACTCGCTGCTCGCGGCATCGACGGCGTTGGCGCCCATGATCGCTCCGATCCTGGGGGCCGGCCTTCTCGAGCTGGGCCTGTCCTGGCGGTTCATCTTCGGTCTGACGTTGGCGCTGGGCGTCGTGGGTCTGGGCCTGGTGGTGTTCGTCCTGCCCGAGACCCATCCCGACCGGATCGGCGGACGGACGCCGCCGACCCCCGCCGAGCGGGCCCGGCGCAAGGCCGACGGTGAGTCGCACCTGGGTCTCTGGTCGCTGCTGCGTCGCAGGCACGTGTTCGTCAGCGCGCTCGTCCTCGGCTCCGTCGGCGCCGCGATGATCGCGCAGCTCGCCGGGCTCTCGTTCTACCTGCAGACCGAGCGCGGCCTCGGTCCGGGTGCCTACAGCGCGATCTTCGCCGTCAACGCGGCAGGCCTCGTGCTGGCCAACAACGTCAACCGGCTGCTGCTGCGACGGTTCACCGCCCAGCGGCTGCTGTCGGTCGCGACGCCGGTGATGCTGCTCGCCGCGCTCACGTTCGCGGCACTGTTGCGCGCGGGCGCGCCGCTGCCGGTCGCGCTGCCCGCGCTGTTCGCCTTCATGAGCTGCTGGGGCTTCGTGATGCCCAACGCCGTGTCGGTCGGGATGGCGGTCGAGCGGCACGCCGCCGGGCGGGCGTCGGCGATCCTGGGGGTGGCGCAGTTCGGCTTCTCGGCGTTCGTGGCGCCGGTCGTCGGCATCCTGCCGGCGGTCCTCGGGGTGCCGTCGATGGCCGTGGTCATGGTCATCTGCCTCGCGGTCGCCGTCACGGTCCAGCTGGTGTCGCGGGCGCGGCTGCCGCGCCGGCCGAGGGAGGTTCCGGTCGTACCGCAGGAGCTCGCCGACTCCGCAGCGCAACCGACCTGTCGCGCTGCGGGCTGATCGTGGCGGACGCCCACTGAGTTCTTACCCGGAGTTCTTACCCTCTGTTGACCCTGCTCGTCGAAACTCTCCGTAGCCTCGGGGAGGGCCGAACGGGAAGGAGCGGGACGAGGTGAACGGACGGGCGGCACGCGTCGTGACCGTGGGCTTCGCCGTCGTCGTCTGGTCGATCACCCACGCGCTCACCCACGAGGCCATGAGCCGCGCCCATGAGGAGACGGGCGGAGCCGTCCCGGGTGCATCCGTCGGACGGCTCGCGCTCGGCGCGGCCGCACTGGTGCTGGTCTCGGGCATCGCCGCCGCGATGGCCGGACGTCCCGCCGACCTCCGCCGGCGGCGTCGGCCGCGCGCCGGCGGTTCGCTCGCCGGACCGGCCGCGTTCGTGGGCGCCGAGGCGGTCACCCACATCGGTGCCGGCCATGCTGCTCCGCCGATCGCGCTGCTGGTCGCGGCGCTCGTCGTGCACGCGGTCGTCGGCACGGTGTGCCATCAGCTCTGGTCGACGGGCCGGGCCGAGCGGGTCCTCGCGCTGCTGACGTTCCGGCCGGGGGAGCGCCCCGCCGGAGCCGGCGACCCGACGGACGCCGACCGCAGCTGGGCCACGGGCGTCAGCCGGTGGTGGGTGTCGAGCAGGGGACCGCCCCGGGACACGACCGTCCCGAGCCCCACCACCACCCTCGCGCCGCTGCCGGCCTGACCCGACACGGGCCCACCGGCCTGTCGTGCGCGTCTCCGTCGAGAGGCCTTTCGTGCTGCTCACCAACGCCCGCTCCCGCCCGCTGCTGAAGGCGATCCGCCACAAGCTGTGGAGCGCAGTCCAGAACGTCGAGCGTCCCGCCGAGTCCGGCGTGCACATCGACCCCGCCGAGGTCCCGCCCGTCGACATGTCCACGCGCAGCCGCTGGCACCGCGAGGCCGTCGCCAGCCCCGAGATGGCCGCGTTCCGCGAGGTGCTGCGCGTCGACGGCCGCAGTGTCCGCGAGTCCGTGCTCGACGACCTCGCCACCTTCTACGAGACGACGCCCGAGGAGGCCCGGCGTCGCTGCCTGCACTGGGAGCAGATCAGCGTGCAGGAATGGGCCGAGGCCGGCGGCGACGAGGGCGACCGTGGCCGCGTCGAGTTCTACCGGACGACCCGCTCCTGGTCCTACGACCTGATGTGGTGGGCGTACCTGCAGTCCGAGGGGCACGCCGACCCGTCGAACGTCGTCGCGGTGCGGTTCCTCCAGGAGTGGGCGCCCGGGCGGCGGCACCTCGACTTCGGGTCCGGTGTCGGCGTCACCACACAGCTGTTCGCGGCGCTCGGCTGGGACTCGACCATGGCCGACCTGTCGTCGACGCTGCTCGACTTCGCCCGCTTCCGGATCGAACGCCGCGGCGGCCACCCCACCGCGATCGACCTGCTCGACCAGACGCTGCCCGCGGGCGGCTACGACGCGATCACCGCGATCGACACCCTCGCGCACGTCCCGGACATCAACGAGACGGCCCGCACGCTGCACGCCGCGCTCGGCCCCGACGGCGTCCTCGTGACGAACCTCGACATCCGGGAGGCCGCGCCGGAGACCGTCTGGCACCTGCACGACGACGCCAAGCGCGCCGAGTACGACCTGCGTCGCGCCGGGTTCGTCCCGCTGGCGACGATGGGCTACGACATGACGGGCTACCGGAAGGTCCCCGCGTCGGGTCCGCGGTTCCGGCTGTTCGTGTTCACGTCGTGGCTGCTGCTGGTCAGTCCGCCGCGCCGCTGGGCGGCCGCGGCGACCCGACCGCTGCTGCGGGGGCTCTACCGGCTGCGCGAGCGGCTGCGGGGCGGTCGCCGACAGGACGGGTGACCTGCGCCACGCGCCGGTACCGTCGGAGGATGGCGTGTGTGTTGGTGCTCGGCATCGATCCCTACGCGATTCCCGGCCTCCCGGCCGACGACGTGCAGCAGGCGCTCGACGCCGAGCTGCGCCGGTTCGGCGACCACGGGCTCGAGGCGTCGATGACCTTGGTCCCGCTCGACGCGTCGGCACTGGTGACGGTGGCGGCGGCGCTGGAGGCGCGGGCCTGGGACGTCGTGGTCGTCGGCGGCGGGCTCCGCAAACCCGAGGCGTTGCTGGAGCTGTTCGAGCAGGTGGTGAACCTGATTCGCCGCGAGGTCCCGAAAGCGGCGATCGCCTTCAACACCAGCGGCGGCGACAGCGTCGAGGCCGCGCTGCGCTGGCTGCCGGCGCAGACCACGACCTGAACGCCGGCGCCGCCCGGCACCGGGCGAGCCCGGGCACCGAGCGGCGCCGATGGGGTGGGTCAGACCGCGGCGGGTGCCCGGTTCCGGTCGACGTTGCCGGGGTTGGGCGGGTAGTCCGCGTCGGCGGTGCTGCCGTCCTTGTGGAAGCGGCCGTCCTTCATGATGTAGTTCAGCTTCGTCTGGTCCTGCAGGACGGTGATGTCGGCGAGCGGGTCACCGTCGACGAGCAGCAGGTCGGCGAGGTAGCCGGGCTGCACCTTGCCCAGCTCGTCGGGCCGCAGCATGATCTCCCCGCCCCACGCGGTGGCCGAGATGATCGCCTCCATCGGCGTGAAGCCGAGCAGCGTCACGAAGTGCTCGAGGTCGCGGGCGTAGGTGCCGTGCGGGGTCCACGCGAAGCCGTAGTCGCCACCCGGCAGCACCTTGATGCCGCGACGGTGCATCTCGCGCAGGCCGTCGATCGCGGTCTCCAGCTCCTTCTTGTAGCCGACGGCCTCGGCCGCCTCCTGCGGGAACCCGAACGACTCCGCCTCGTAGAGCGTCGCGACGAGCCAGTTGATGCCGGGCGCGACGAACACCCAGTCCTTGTTGGCCTCGAGCATGTCCATGCCCTCGGCGTCGGTGAAGCTGGCGTGGTAGATGACGTCGACGTGGTTGCGCACGCACATCTTGACGCTCTCGGCGCTGCGGGCGTGGGCGCAGACGCGCTTGCCGCGCCGGTGCGCCTCGGCGACCGCGGCGGCGACCTCCTCGTCGGAGAAGTAGGTGTCCTCGGCGCGCTGCGTACCGGTGATCTCCTCGCCGGTCATCGACAGCTTGATCTGGTCGACGCCGATGTCGATCAGCTCGCGGACCGCCTTGCGCATGCCTTCGGGACCGTCGGCGAACTTGGTGATCGACTTGATCAGCGCGCCGCCGGTCACCGCGATCTCGGGACCGTTCGCGAGGTAGCGGGGGCCCGGGACGCGACCCGCGTCGATCGCGTCGCGGCAGACGACGTCGAGCCGCTCCTTCGCCGATGCCGCGCCCAGGCACATGGTGTAGCCGGAGTCGATGTAGGTCTTCGCCGACTCGAGGCAGAACAGCAGGTGCTCCTCGACGGGCATGGTCCCCAGACCGTCGAGGTCGGCGGAGTTGTTCCAGGAAAAGTGGGTGTGCGCGTCGCACAGGCCCGACATCAGGGTGCGACCACGGCCCTCGACGACCCGCGCGCCCTCGGCGGACGCGGCGTCGACGGTGCCGACGGCGGCGATGCGGTCGTCCTCGACCAGGACGTCGCCGCGATACGGGTCGGCGCCGGTGGAGTCGAGGATCGAGACGTCGCGGAACAGGATCTTGCTGGTGGGCACGGCGGCCCCTCCTCTTCGTCGAGAAGCGCTGGCTACAGGAAGGCGCGCAGGCGGTCGGTGACCGGACGCGCCGCCTCGAGCGCGGTCCAGTGGCCCACGCCGGGAAGGACGTCGACGGTCGCCGAACCGTGTGCGTCGGCGAGCTCGCGGCTCGCGTCGGGCGGCCCGACCTTGTCCTCGTCGCCGGTGATCAGCAGCAGCGGCAGCGAGGGGTCGACGGGCCCGGGGTCGGTCGCCGCGGCGAGCGCCTCGCAGTTGCGCGCGTAGCCCTCCGGGTCCTGACGCATCACGAGCTCGCGGACGAACGCGGCGATCTCGGGGTGCTGCGTGCGGGTCGTCTCGGACAGCCCGTTGGCGACGACGCCCGGCGCCACCGCGGCGGTGCCGTCGGCGCGCAGGACGGCCGCGCGGTCGCGCTGGGCCTGGCGGCCGGCGTCGGCCGGCTCGCGGACGGTGCCGAGCAGCGCGAGGGACCGCACCCGCTCGGGATGGCGAGCGGCGAACGTCCGCACGACGAGCGTGCCCATCGAGTGCCCGACGACGGCCGCCGACTCGATGCCCAGCTCGTCCATGACGCCCAGGAGGTCCTCGGCGTGCGACTCGATGCTGATGCCCTCGGCGAGGTCGGAACGCCCGGCACCGGCGGAGTCGACCCGGACGACGGTGTGCGTCGCGGCGAGCGCGTCGGCCTGCACCTGGTAGAAGTTCGAGGTCCCGCCCAGCCCGTGGACCAGCAGGACCGCGGGTCCGCTGCCCTCGACCTCGACGGCGAGTTCCTTGCCGTTGACCTTCACTCTGCTCCCTCGTGTTGCGGTTGCGGCGGCTCAGACGATGCGGCTGCGCTGGCGGCCGAGCCCGGTCACCGAGATCTCGACGACGTCGCCCGGCGCGAGGAAGCGCGGCGGGTCGAAGCCGATCCCGACGCCGGCGGGCGTACCCGTGGCGATGACGTCGCCCGGCTCCAGCGTGATGCCGGCCGAGATGGTGGCGACGAGCTCCGGGATGTCGAAGATCAGGTCCTTCACCGGCGCGGACTGCCGGGGCTCGCCGTTGACGCTGCTCTCGACCTGCAGGGCCGAGACGTCGGCGATCTCGTCGGCCGAGACGGCGTAGGGCCCCATCGGGCAGTGCGTGTCCAGCGACTTGCCCAGCAGCCACTGCGAGTGCCTGCGCTGCAGGTCGCGGGCGGTGACGTCGTCGACGATCGTGTAGCCCCACACGTGCTCGAACGCGGCCTCGCGGGAGATGCCGCGGCCACCCCGTCCGATGATCACCGCGAGCTCGGCCTCGTAGTCGAGCTCCGAGGTGACGCCGGCGTGGGCGAGGACGTCGTCGAACGGTCCGGTGACCGCCGTCGTCGCCTTGGAGAAGACGACGGGGTGCTCCGGCAGGTCCTCCGACCGGTCGGGCCTGTCGTAGCCGCTGCGGCCGAACTCCGCGACGTGGGCGCGGTAGTTCTTGCCGACGCAGAAGACGTTGCGCCGGGGGCGCGGGATCGGTGCGAGCAGCCGCACGGAGTCCAGCGGCCGGGCCGCGAGCGACGGCGCGCGCTCGGCGAGGACGGGCCCGAGCGTCGACCAGTCCTCGATCACCTCGAGCACGCCGGCGCCGGCCGGCAGCAGCTCGCTGACGTCGCGGACCTCGCCGGTCCCGTCATCGGCCACCCCCACGCGCGGCGCAGCGCCGGTCGCGTCGGTGAAGGTCACCAGCTTCATGTGCAACCAATCTGAACCAATGAAACCAATTCGGTCGACCCGACCGTACGCCGCGCTCGGAGGGCTGTCGAGTGCTGGAGGTCGAGCGCTGGTGGTGGCCGAGATCATTGGTCCGAATTGGTATCGACGCGGTGCATCGGGGATAGGGTGGCGGGCATGCAGACGGTCGAGCAGACCCTGCGGGCCCTGCTGACCGAGGGCACCCAGGACGGCACGCTGCGCCCGGGGTCGAAGCTGCCCACCGAGCGCGAACTGGTCGAGCGGCTGGCCGCGCCGCGCAGCGCGATCCGCCGGGCGCTGGAGATCCTCGAACGCGACGGCGTGGTGATCCGGCACGTCGGACGCGGCACGTTCCTCACCGAGGTCGCCGTCCAGCAGGTCGACGGGGCGCCCGCCGACACCAGCCCCGCCGAGATCATGCAGGTCCGGCTGCTGCTCGAACCCCAGGTGGCCACGCTGGCCGCCCGGGTGGCCACCCAGGCCGACCTCGACCGGATCGGGGAGTGCCTCGCCGCCGGCGGCGCGTCCGACGACTTCGAGGGTTTCGAGTCGTGGGACGCCCGGCTGCACCGCGCCATCGCGAAGGCCGCGCACAACGGTCTGCTGATGAACATGTTCGACGTCCTCAACACCGCGCGGGCGCTACCGGTGTGGGGCTCGCTCAAGCGCCGGACGTCGAGCCCCGAACGACGGCGGTGCTACCACGAGGAGCACACCGCCGTCGTCGACGCGCTGCGCGACCGCGATCCCGACGCCGCGGGCGCCGCGATGCGCGCGCACCTGCAGCACGTGTCGGACAACCTGCTCGGCAGGGGCTGAGCGCTACCGCAGGTGCCGCTCCAGGAAGCGGTCGGCGTCCTCGCCCGCGTGCTCCGGGACCCCGGTGTGCCCACCCATGTTGGCGTGCAACGACTTCTCCGGCGAGCCGAGGGCATCGAACAGGTCGAGGGCCTGCTGCCGGTCGTTGCCCTCGTCGTCCCACTGCAGCAGGACGTGCACCGGGACGGTGACCTCCCGGGCCTCCTCGACGACGGCGCGCGGCACCCAGCTCCCGGCGAACAGCACGGCTGCCGCGATCCGCGGCTCGACCCGCGCGAGGCGCACGCCGATGCTGATGATCCCGCCCGTGTAGGCGACCCGGCCGTCGATCCCGGGCAGCGCGTCGAGGAGTGCCTGCCACTCCGGAACCGCCTGGTCGACGAGCGGGAGGACCAGCCCGTCGACGACGTCGTCGGGGACCCTCTCGCCGGTCTGCACCGCCCGCCGCAGGTCGGCGCGGGCGTCGTCGAGCGCGGGGGTGCGCGGGCGGTCGCCGCTTCCCGGGTTCTCGATCGTGGCCGCCGCGAAGCCCCGCGCGACCGCGTACCGGGCCCGCGCCGCGAGCCTTGGGTGCATCCGTCGCAGGTCGCCGGGGTGGCCGAGCAGGACGAGCGGCGCCCTCTCGGACCCCGGCGACCACAGGGTGCCAGGGATGTCGCCGAGCAGGAAGCCGCGTTCGCGGACGCCGTCGTCGAGAAGCGTCTCTTCGGTGAAGTTCAGGTCCATGGTCGTGCCCTTCGGGAGTGCTGGAACGGCGCTCCCGGGCGACCTACCGCCCGACCGTGACCCCTGAGGAGAGCACCCACGTCGAAACGTTCACGGGTACCACCTCCTCGGGCCGGCGCACGGTCGTCGGCAAGTTAGCAGTCGTCGCCGTTGCGCTCCACGGATTTCCGCGCGCCGCCATCGAACGACGAACGCCGGCCCGCCCTGTTCGGGCGGCCCGGCGTCGTCGCTGTTCCGGGTGGCGGAGGATAGGGGATTCGAACCCCTGAGGGATTGCTCCCAACACGCTTTCCAAGCGTGCGCCCTAGGCCACTAGGCGAATCCTCCGCGTCGGAGCATAGCGACCGCTCGTCGTGGCCCCCGCGGCGGGACCGCCGCGCGGGGAGCCGCTACACTCGACCACGGACTCCGCGCGGCGCGCATCCTGTGAACTCCCCCAGGGCCGGAAGGCAGCAAGGGTCAACGGGCTCTGCCGGGTGCGCGGAGTCCCCTTTGTGTCCGGTCCGCGCGGTCGGCGCCCGCCCTCCCCGGTGTCGGCACCGGTGGGTAGCCTCGCGGGCGTGGCGCTGGCTCTGTACCGGAAGTACCGCCCGGCCAAGTTCGCCGAGGTGGTGGGCCAGGAGCACGTCACCGAGCCGCTCGGGGTCGCCCTCACGGCCGGCAGGATCAACCACGCGTACCTGTTCTCCGGGCCGCGCGGCTGCGGCAAGACGTCGTCGGCACGGATCCTCGCGCGATCGCTGAACTGCGAGCTGGGCCCGACGCCCGACCCCTGCGGCGTCTGCCCGTCCTGCATCGCCCTGGCGCCGGAGGGTCCCGGCTCGATCGACGTCGTCGAGCTCGACGCGGCGTCGCACGGCGGTGTCGACGACGCCCGCGAGCTGCGCGACCGCGCCTTCTACGCGCCGGCCGAGTCGCGGTACCGGGTGTTCATCGTCGACGAGGCGCACATGGTCACGACGCAGGGCTTCAACGCCCTGCTCAAGATCGTCGAGGAGCCGCCGGACCACCTCGTCTTCATCTTCGCGACGACCGAGCCCGAGAAGGTGCTGCCGACCATCCGGTCGCGCACCCACCACTACCCGTTCCGGCTGATCCCGCCCGGCACGCTGCGCGCGCTGCTCGAGCGGATCTGCGCCGAGGAGGGCGTCACCGTCGCGCCTGCGGTGTACCCGTTGGTCATCCGCGCGGGCGGGGGATCGGCGCGCGACACCCTCTCCGTGCTCGACCAGCTGCTGGCCGGCGCGGGGGAGGAGGGTGTCACCTACGAGCGCGCGGTCGCGCTGCTCGGGGTCACCGACGTCGCGCTGGTCGACGACGTCGTCGACGGGCTCGCCGCGGGTGACTCGGCAGCGGTGTACGAGGCGGTCGACCGGCTCGTGGAGGCCGGGCACGATCCGCGCCGGTTCGCCGCCGACCTCATGCAACGCCTGCGCGACCTCATGCTCCTGCAGGCGGTGCCCGATGCCGCGGGCCAGGGCATCGTCGAGGCCGCCGACGACGAGATCTCGCGGATGATGGAACAGGCCGGCAAGATCGGCCCCGCGACGCTGGCCCGCTACGGCGACATCGTCCACACCGGGCTCACCGAGATGCGTGGCGCGACGGCTCCGCGGCTGCTCCTGGAGCTGCTCTGTGCGCGGATGCTGCTGCCGGCGGCCACCACGTCCGACGCCGCGCTGCTCGAACGGCTCGAGCGGCTGGAGCGCCGGGCCTCGATCGAGGGGCCGCCGGAGCCGGGGGCGTCGTCCGAGGGCGAGGGCCCTGCCGCAGGGAAGCGGCAGTTCGCGCGCCCGTCCCAGCGCCGGACCGACGCCCCGGCGCAGCCGCCCACGGCCGCGGAGCAGGCCGCCGCCCCCGAACCACGCCCGACGGCGGCCGTTTCGGCCCGGGCTCCGGAGCCTGCGCCGGTTCCCGGGCCCGCCGTGCCGCAGGCGTCGCACGACCTCACCGAGGAACCGGGACGGTCCGCCCGCCCCGCGGAGCCCGATCGCGCCGTCGCGGCGGCCGGGGGAGCCGATGCGGACGAGGAGCGGGCGCCCGCCCGGCCGCAGGCGGAGGTGCCACCCGCCGACCGCCCCGCACCCGCCGGCCCGGGCCGGCCCCCGGCCGAACCGCCCCGCGGCGACCACCCGGCCGCCGAGCGGGCCTCGGAGGCGGCAGCCGCGGCCGCCGGGACGCCGACGGCCCCGGCCCGGCCCGATCTGCGGCCCGATCAGCGGCCCGATCAGCAACGCCCCGCCGCGCAGCAGCGCACGGAGCGCGCCGAGCCGGCTGTGCCACCGGTCCGTGAGGCGCCCGAACAGACCGCTCCTGTGTCGACCTCTCCTGGGCCGGCCGGCTCGGAGCCGCCCGGCCCCGGGCCAACTGCCCAGGCGCCGACCGCCCCTGCGCCGACCGGCTCGGAGCCGCCCGCGCCTGCGCCGACCGGCTCGGAGCCGCCCGCGCCGATGTCCCGCGGGATCGACGCCGCCGCGGTCCGCCGCGTCTGGCCGGAGATCCTCTCGGCGACGAAGCAGCGCAAGATGCGCACGCACGCGCTGCTGGTCACGGCCACCGTCCGGACCGTCGCCGACGACACCCTCGTCCTCGCCGCGGGCACTGCCGCGCTGGCCCGCCTGCTGTCGGAGCAGAGCAACCTCGACATCATCGCCGATGCCCTCAACGCGGTCCTCGGCGTCCGCTGGCGGGTGCGGTGCGAGTTCGGCGACGCGGCCCCGCCAGCCCAGGCCGCCCCGCAGCGCCGCGAACCCGCCGTCCCGCCCGGCCGTCGCGACCAGGGTCGGCCGAGCGCCGAGCGCGGCGCGCCCCCGCGCCGGCGCAGCGCCCCCGACGACGGCATCCCGCTCCCGCCCGAGCCGCCGTCCGACGAGGCTCCGCCGGAGGACGACGAGGAGGCGATGATGGCCGAGGCCGCGGCCGACTCGGGCAACGGTCCGGTCGAGCGCCGCGACCCCGAGGAGGCGGCGATCGAGCTGCTCGCGGCGGAGCTCGGGGCGAAGGCGATCGACCGGCCCTGACCGCTGACCGCGGAAAAGGGTGAATCGGACGGAACAGGGGTGCTGGCACCCGCGTCCCGGGCCTCCGACCTGCGTAGGCTCCGCCGACGTGTCCACCATCGAGTCGCCGACCACCGATGTCACGACGGGGCTGACGGCCGCCGAGGTCGCCGAACGCGTCGCCGCGGGACAGACCAACGACGTCCCCTCCCGGGCCAGCCGGACCGTCGGCGAGATCGTCCGGGCGAACGTCTTCACCCGGTTCAACGCCATCGTCGGCGTGCTGTTCGCGATCATCCTGGTGATCGGCCCCATCCAGGACGGCCTGTTCGGCTTCGTCATCCTGATCAACACGGGCATCGGGATCTTCCAGGAGCTGCGCGCCAAGCGGACCCTGGAGCGGCTCGCGATCGTCGGGGAGGCCCGGCCCCGGGTCCGTCGCGACGGGACGACGGCCGAGCTCTCGCCCGGCGAGGTGGTCCTCGGCGACGTGATCGAGCTGGGGCCGGGCGACAAGATCGTCGTCGACGGCGTCGTGCTGGCCGCGGACGGGCTCGAGGTGGACGAGTCCCTGCTCACCGGCGAGTCCGATCCCGTGCACAAGCTGCCCGGCGACCAGGTGCTCTCGGGCAGCTTCGTGGCCGCGGGCGGCGGCGCGCACCAGGCGACGAAGGTCGGGCGCGAGGCCTACGCGGCGCGGCTCGCCGAGGAGGCCAGCAAGTTCACGCTGGTCAACTCCGAGCTGCGGTCGGGGATCAACCGCATCCTGAAGATCATCACCTACCTGCTCGTCCCGGCGGCGGCGCTGATCATCTGGAGCCAGTTCCGCACCGTGGGCAACGACCTGCCGGAGGCGTTGCGCGGCATGGTCGCCGCCCTCGTGCCGATGGTTCCCGAGGGGCTCGTGCTGCTGACGAGCATCGCGTTCGCGGTCGGGGTCATCCGGCTCGGCAAGCGCAACTGCCTGGTCCAGGAGCTGCCCGCGATCGAGGGCCTCGCGCGCGTCGACACCGTCTGCGCGGACAAGACCGGCACGCTCACCGAGAACGGCATGCGGCTGTCCCGCGTCGACGCGCTCGGCGGGCACGCGGAGGCCGACGCCCGCGATGTGCTCGGGGCGCTCGGCGTCGCCGACAAGCGGCCCAACGCGAGCCTTGCCGCGATCGCCGAGGCGTGCCCGCCGCCGCAGTGGACCGTCGTCACCACCCAGCCGTTCTCGTCGGCGCGCAAGTGGAGCGGGGCGAGCTTCGCCGAGCACGGCAACTGGGTGCTCGGTGCGCCGGACGTGCTGCTCCCCGAGGACAGCGCCGAGCGCGCCGAGGCCGAGCGCGTCGGCGCCGACGGCCTGCGCGTGCTGCTGCTCGGCCGCGGTTCCCGCGTCGTCGACGACCCGGCCGGACCGGGTGACGTCGAGGCCGTGGCCCTCGTCGTGCTGGAGCAGAAGGTGCGTCCGGAGGCGGCCGACACCCTCGCGTACTTCGCGGAGCAGAACGTCGACGTCAAGGTCATCTCCGGCGACAACGCGGTGTCCGTCGCGGCCGTGGCGTCGTCGCTGGGACTGACCGGCGCGCACGCGCCCGTCGACGCCCGCGAGCTGCCCGAGGCGAAGGAGTCGCTCGCCGACGAGGTCGACGCCGGCACCGTCTTCGGCCGCGTCACCCCCGCACAGAAGCGCTCCATGGTCGGCGCGCTGCAGTCGCGCGGGCACACGGTCGCCATGACCGGCGACGGCGTCAACGACGTCCTCGCGCTCAAGGACGCCGACATCGGCGTCGCGATGGGCTCGGGCAGCCCCGCGACGCGCGCTGTCGCCCAGATCGTCCTGCTCGACGACTCCTTCGCGACCTTGCCGCACGTCGTCGCCGAGGGCCGGCGGGTGATCGGCAACATCGAGCGCGTCGCCAACCTGTTCCTGACCAAGACCGTCTACTCGGTGCTGCTGGCCATCGCGATCGGCGCCATCGGCGTGCCGTTCCCGTTCCTGCCGCGGCACCTGACGCTCATCGGCTCGCTCACGATCGGTATCCCGGCGTTCTTCCTGGCACTGGCCCCCAACACCGAGCGGGCCCGGACGGGCTTCGTCAAGCGGGTCCTGCGGCTGGCCGCGCCGTCGGGGATCATCGCGGGCGCCGGGACCGTCGTGACGTACCTGATCGTGCGCACCGACCCGACGGCCACGAGCATCCAGCAGAGCACGGCGGCCGTGCTGACGCTGTACCTGATCGCGACGGGCGTGCTCGTCGTCGTCGCCCGGCCGTTCGTGTGGTGGAAGGCCGTGCTGGTCGTGGCCTCGCTCGCCGCGTTCGCGCACGCCCTGCTCTCGCCGCTGCCGTTCGGCCGGGAGTTCTGGCAGCTCGACGCGGGCAACACCGCGACGATGCTGGTCGGGCTGGTCGTCGCGATCGTCGGCATCGTGCTGGTGGAGGTCGCGAACCTGGTGATCACCCGTCGGCTCGCCCGCGCCACCCCCGCCCCGGCCTCGGACTGAGGCCGGCGGCCCGCGAGCGTGTCGTCAGCGTGAGGAGACCGCGCTGACGACATGTCCCGACTCGGCGGCCTCGGCGCGGCGGGCGAGCCGGCCGGCGATCGCGGCGCAGGCCATCAGCTGGATCATGTGGAACAGCATGATCGGCAGGACGATCGCCCCGACCTGGGCGCCCGCGAAGAGCACGCCGGCCATGGGCAGGCCGGTCGCCAGGCTCTTCTTCGAGCCGCAGAACATGATCGTGATGCGGTCGGCGTGGGTGAAGCCGCGCGGTCCGTACCAGGTCAGCAGCAGGACGGCGGCCAGCAGGACGAGGCAGATCGCGACCAGGGTGAGCAGCGCGGGCACCGACAGCGTCCCCCAGATCCCCTCGGCCATGCCCTCGCTGAACGCGACGTAGACGACCAGCAGGATCGATCCGCGGTCGACGAGCACCAGGTGCTTCTTGTGCCGCGCGACCCAGCCGCCGATCCAGCGCCGGGCGAGCTGGCCGAGGACGAACGGCGCGAGCAACTGCAGGGCGACGTCGGCCACCGCGCCGCCGGAGATGCCGCCGTGCGAGGCGAGCAGCAGGCCGGCGAGCAGCGGCGTCACGACGATGCCCAGCAGGTTCGACAGCGACGCGGCGCAGACCGCCGCGGACACGTTGCCGCGTGCCAGCGAGGTGAACGCGATCGACGACTGCACCGTCGAGGGCAGGCAGCACAGGAACAGCACGCCGACGGCGAGCTCGCGCGGCAGCACGCTCGCCGGGAGCAGCGAGACCGCGAGACCGAGCAGCGGGAACAGCACGAAGGTCGCGAGGAGGACCGTGCCGTGCAGCCGCCAGTGGCGCAGCCCGTCGAGCGCTTCGCGCGTCGAGAGCCGCGCGCCGTAGAGGAAGAACAGCAGGCCGATGGCGACCGTCGTCGCGTGGCCGAAGCCGGTGGCGACGCCACCGCGGGCCGGGACGAGCGCCGCGATCCCGATGACGAGGAGGAGCAGCACGATGAAGACGTCGATCCGGACGCGGCGGAGGCGGGCGAGCACGTCGTCCAGGGTCGACGGCATCCGGTCATTCGGAAACGGGCACGCCGAGCTGTCTGCCATCGGAATCTATGATGACCGCGTGCTCGATCCCGTCCTGCTCCGCTCCTTCGTCGCGGTGGCGCGCGCGCTGAGCTTCACTCGCGCCGCGGAGGCCCTCGGCGTCCGGCAGAGCACGGTGAGCCAGCACGTCCGCAGGCTCGAGGACGTCGTCGGCCGCACGTTGTTCGTGCGCGACACCCACTCCGTCGCCCTCACGTCCGACGGCGAGGCGATGGTCGAGTTCGCCGACACGATCCTCGACACGCAGGAGCGCGCGGTGGCGCACTTCCGCGGCGTGCAGGTGCGTGGGCGGCTGCGGCTCGGGGTCTCGGAGGACCTCGTCCTCACCCGGATGGCGTCGATCCTCGACGGGTTCCGGCGCCGGCACCCGGCCGTCGACCTGGTGCTGACGGTCGGCCTCAGCGAGAACCTCGAGTCCGCTCTCGACACGGGCGACCTCGACCTGATCTTCGCCAAGCGCTCGCCCGGCCGCCCCCGGGGAACGACCGTGTGGCGCGACCGCTTCGTCTGGGTGTCGGCACCGGGGTTCCGGCTCGACGGCGGACCGG
The DNA here is from genome assembly GCF_000196675.2 of Pseudonocardia benzenivorans CB1190. GTDB lineage: Bacteria > Actinomycetota > Actinomycetes > Mycobacteriales > Pseudonocardiaceae > Pseudonocardia > Pseudonocardia benzenivorans. The sequence goes on from NC_015312.1 coordinate 397,587, forward strand.
TGCCGCTGGTGGCCTATCCGCGGCCGAGCCTGTCGCGGGCGTCGGCGATCGCGGCGCTGGAGTCGGCCGGGCTGTCGTGGCGGCTCTCGTGCACGAGCGCGTCGCTCTCGGGGCTGCGTGCGGCGGCGCTCGCGGGGCTGGGGGTCGTGGCGCACGCGGAGACGCTCGTGCCCGACGGCCTGGTGCGGGTGCCGGGGCTGCCGCCGCTCGACGACTTCGAGTTCACGTTGCAGACCTCCCGCCGGGCGACCGGGCAGGTCTCCGACGCGGTCGAGGCGATGACGCGGGCGATCCACGACTCCGCAGGATCGCTGCGGTCCGGTTCGCCCGGCTGAGCCGGACGAGCCGGCGCCGGTCAGCGGTTCAGGAACGCCTCGATGCCGGCGGCGATCGCGGCGGCGTACCGGGCGCGCCCCGCCGGGGAGCCGACCAGGGCCGCCTCCGCCGCGTTGCGCATGTTCGCGCACTCCACGAGGGCGGCGGGGCGCGTCGAGAGGTTCAGTCCGGCCAGGTCCCTGCGGGGTGAGAGACCGTCCGTGCCGACGTAGTCCGAGACCGCGAACCCGCCCGCGCGCAGCGCGTCGCGCAGGTCCGCCGACAGTTGGTGTGCCGGGCCGGACTGGGCGGCGTTGAGCGGCGGATCGGAGTAGGCGACGTGGAAGCCCCTGTTGCCGGGCGCCGATCCGTCGGCGTGCAGGGAGACGACCGCGTCCGCGTCCGCCTGCTCCCCGGCCGCGCCACGGACGTCGACGCACGGACCGACGCCGGTGTCGTCGTCGCGCGTCATGACGACGGTGACGCCCTTGGCCGTGAGGGCGTCCCGCACCCGCAGCGCCAGGTCCCAGTTGAACGCGTGCTCGGGGTACCCGGCGTCGGTCTGGGTGCCGGTGGTGTTGCAGGGCTTCGTGCCGCCCCGCCCGTCGGGAACGGGGGCGTTGACGGCGGCGCGGTCGCGGGCGTTCCCGCCGTTGTGGCCCGGGTCGAGGACGACGACGTGCCGCGCCCTCGGGGCGGGCGGTGCCGCGGGCGCGGGAACCGGCACGGCCGTGGAGACGGGAACGGCGTCGGACACGGACACCGGCGCGGGTGAAGCGGTCGAGGCGGTCGGGGCCGACGCGGCCGCACCGCACCCGGCCAGGAGGACGCCCGCGAGCAGGACGACGACGGCGCGGCTCGGGGCGGACACGGCCGACAGCTTCGCACGGCTACCCTGGCGACCGGGCGTCGTCCGCAGCGGACACGCGGCGAGAATGACGGGAGAGCGCTGGTGCAACCGGGTCAGCCAGATATGTCGATGATCCTGCAGCAGGCCCAGAAGATGCAGGAGCAGCTCGTCGCGGCGCAGCAGGAGCTGCAGGTGACCGAGGTGACGGGCCAGGCGGGCAACGGCCTCGTCGAGATCATCATGACGGCGGCGGGCGAGATCCGCAACGTCAAGATCGACCCCAAGATCGTCGACCCCGACGACGTGGAGACCCTGCAGGACCTGCTCGTCGGCGCGTTCCAGGACGCGAGCGCGGCCGCGCAGCAGGAGCAGGCACAGAAGATGGGGCCGCTCGCGGGCGGTCTCGGCGGCGGCGCGGGCGGCCTGGGCCTGCCCGGCTTCTGACGCGATGTTCGAGGGACCGGTCCAGGACCTGATCGACGAGCTGGGCCGGCTGCCGGGCGTCGGGCCCAAGAGTGCGCAGCGGATCGCGTTCCACCTGCTGGCGGCCGACCCGGCCGACGTCTCCCGGCTGCAGGAGGTGCTCCAGCGGGTCAAGCAGGGTGTGCGGTTCTGCGAGGTCTGCAGCAACGTCTCGGAGAACGAACGCTGCCGCTTCTGCACCGACGCGCGGCGGGACCCGACGGTGGTGTGCGTCGTCGAGGAGCCCAAGGACGTCCTCGCCGTGGAACGCACCCGCGAGTTCAAGGGCCGCTACCACGTCCTGGGCGGGGCGCTGGATCCGTTGGGGGGCATCGGCCCCGACTCGCTGAAGATCCGAGAGCTGCTCGCCCGGCTCGGCGGGACGGGCCCGGCGTCCGACGAGACCGAGATCGCCGAGGTCATCATCGCGACCGACCCCAACACCGAGGGGGAGGCGACGGCCACGTACCTGGTCCGGCTGCTGCGCGACTTCCCCGGGCTGACGGTGTCGCGGCCCGCGGCGGGGCTGCCGATGGGCGGCGACCTGGAGTTCGCCGACGAGCTCACGCTCGGACGGGCGCTCTCCGGCCGCCGCGCACTCTGACGCGTCCTCCCGCTGCGCTCCCGTGGCGTCAGCCCTCGGGTGCGTGGCCCTGCAGGTCGGCGCGACGCCGCAGCAGCGAGCAGGAGGGGCAGCCGCGCAGCTCCGCGGTGTTGATCAGCTCCTGCTCCCAGCGGTAGAGATCCCACTGCTTGCGGGCCTGGCGCTCGCGCTGTGCCTCGACCTCTTCCTTCGCGATCATGCGGCCGATCAGTGCCGACACGACCGCCATCGCGGCGATCGACACGGCGAGAAGGATGCTCATCGTGACCACCTCCCGGGAGCGGACCGGTCACCCGGCCCGTCGACGACGACCCGTTCGGGGACCCGCGGCGACCGGCCGCGGAGGGAGGGGCCGCCGGGCGGATGCTCGGCGGCCCGTCGTGGTGCCGACCCCCCGCCGGCACCCGACCCGATCAGTCGTCCTCGTCCGCCCGGGCCGAGCCCGTCGCGGACTGGTACTGCTGGCGACGTTCCCAGGCCATGCGGCGCTCGGAGGCGGTGAAGCGCCGGTCGGCGGAGCGAGCGGCGTCGACGATGCCCACGATCACCGCGATCGCGACGAGGGCGGCGAAGCCGATCAGCAACATCGTGATCATGGCGACCACCTGCCGCGGCGCGGAACGGCGGGAACCGTGCGGTCAGCCGGGTGTGCCTTCTTCATCGTGTAGCCCCTTCCCGTGATCTCCTGACCCGGCCGGTCGCCGGGAGGTCGGTGCTCCCGGCGTGGGCCGGGACGGGTGCGGCAGCCGGAACGCCCGGTTCGCGGGCGTGGCTCCCGAAGGCTGGAGGAGCGCGTCCGGGGAGGCCGTCGCGGTGTCGCTCGTGTCGCGCATCGGAGCCTCCCTCCTGGTCGGCACCGCCTCCGTTGATGCGGGGGCGAATCGTGCCGACGTACTGAGAATGCCCGATGACAGCCCGTCATGCAATTGCAAATTGATGAGATTGCACGAGGCATTCACATCCCGTAGGCTTCCGGGGCTCCACGCCCCGCAACCGGCCCAGCCCCCCGCAGCTGTCAGGAAGACGAGATGGCCGAAGCGCACGGTCCCGCCGGCCCCAGGCGACGCCTAGGCGCCGAGCTCCGGCGGCTGCGGAGCAAGGCGGGTCTGCACCTCGAGGACGTCGCCCGCGAGATGACGTGCTCGACCTCGAAGATCTCCCGGCTGGAGAACGGCAAGGGCATCCCGAAGCTGCCCGACGTCCGCGAACTGATGCGCATCTACGGCGTCACCGCCGGCACGGAGCGTGACATGCTCCTGCGACTGGCCCGTGAAGGCCGACAGCAGGGGTGGTGGGAGCCGTACACGGAGGGTGTCCAGGCTGAGAGGTTCGTCCTCGACTCACCCGGCCGCTACCCCGCCCTCGAGACCGAGGCGATCGCCGTCCGGCTGTTCACCGGGATGATCCTCCCCGGCCTGTTGCAGACGGCCGCGTACGCGCGCGAGATGCTCGCCGCGCTGCTCCCGCACCACCTGTCGGCCGAGATCGACAGGCTCGTCGAGCTCCGGATGGAACGGCAGCGGGCGCTCACCCGCGACGAGGCGCCGCTGCAGTTGTCCGCGGTGCTCGACGAGGCGTTGCTCCGGCGTGTCGTCGGCGGTCCCGAACTGATGCGCGAACAGCTGGCGGTCGTACTCGAGAAGGCGGCCATGTCCACTGTCGACGTGCGGGTCCTCGCCTTCGATGCCGGGTTCCACCGGGCGCACCTCGGCCAGTTCACGGTGCTGGAACTGCGGGAACCGCTCGACGACCTCGTCTACATCGAGGGGCACGGCGGGGACTCCTACCTGGAGTCGACCGAGGACGTGAAGCTGTACAAAGAGGTCTACGCCGACGTGGTGTCCAAAGCGTTACCACCCCCCGCGTCGGAGGCGTTGATCCGTGAGTATCTTCACCGCTACGAATCAGGGGAGGGTGGGCTGTGATCGAGTTCGTCACGAGTTCTTTCTGCAATTACGGCGACTGTGTCGAGATCGGGCGCGGCCCCGAGGGCACGATGCTGGTGCGCGACAGCAAGGACCGCGACCAGGGTGCTCTGACGTTCACCCGCGAGGAATGGGAAGCATTCGTCGCCGGGGTCAAGGCCGGAGAGTTCGACCCCGCCTGACGCCACCCCGAGCGTCACGCGGAGTAATCAGACACAGCGGCCCGGGAGGGCGGACCGATCGTCCGCCCCTCCCGGGCCGTCGGCCGTCGCGGGTGAGATCGTCACTGCGCGTGCGGCCGTGAGGGACCACCCGCCCCGCGGATCGCGCGGGGCGGTGGCCACGTTCTTCGGGTCAGCGCATCGCGCGGTTCACGGCCGAGACGACCGCCTTGAGCGACGCGCTGACGATGGAGCTGTCGACGCCGACGCCCCAGAGCACCTTGTCCTCGATCGTGCACTCGACATAGGCGGCGGCACGGGCGTCGTCGCCCGACGAGAGGGCGTGCTCGTGGTAGTCGAGCACCCGTACGTCGAACCCGATGCCCGCCAACGCGTCCACGAAGGCCGCGATCGGCCCGTTGCCGCTGCCGGAGATCTCGTGCACCTCGTTCTCGACGCGCACGGTCGCGGTGATCTCGTCGCGGCCCTCGCCGTCGCTGGAGAGCGTGTGGCGCAGCAGCTTCAGCGGCGTGACGCGGTCGAGGTACTCCACGTCGAACGCGTCGCGCATCTCCTTGGGCGTGACCTCGCCGCCCTCGGTGTCGGTGTAGTTCTGGATGACCTTGGAGAACTCCATCTGCAGCCGGCGCGGCAGGTCGAGCTGGTGCTCGGCCTTCATGATGTAGGCGACGCCGCCCTTGCCGGACTGCGAGTTCACCCGGATGACGGCCTCGTAGGTGCGGCCGATGTCCTTCGGGTCGACGGGCAGGTACGGGACCTCCCAGCGGAAGTCGTCGACGGCGACGCCGGCCTCGGTCGCGTCGGCCTCCATCGCCTGGAAGCCCTTGTTGATCGCGTCCTGGTGGCTGCCGGAGAAGGCCGTGTAGACCAGGTCGCCGCCCCAGGGGTGGCGTTCGGCGACGGGCAGCTGGTTGCAGTACTCGACGGTGCGCCGGATCTCGTCGATGTCGGAGAAGTCGATCTGCGGGTCGATGCCCTGGGTGAACAGGTTCATCCCCAACGTCACCAGGTCGACGTTGCCGGTGCGCTCGCCGTTGCCGAACAGGCAGCCCTCGATGCGGTCGGCGCCCGCCTGGTAGCCCAGCTCGGCCGCGGCGACGCCGGTGCCGCGGTCGTTGTGCGGGTGCAGCGACAGGACGATGCCCTCGCGCCGCGCCAGGTTGCGGTGCATCCACTCGATGGAGTCGGCGTAGACGTTGGGCGTGGCCATCTCGACCGTCGCCGGCAGGTTGACGATCATCGGCGCCTCGGGCGTCGGCTGCCAGATCTCGCTGACCGCGTTGCAGATGTCGACGGCGTACTGCAGCTCGGTGCCGGTGTAGGACTCGGGGGAGTACTCGAAGCGCCAGTCGGTGTTCGGGTACTTCTCCGAGAACCGCAGCACGTCCTCGGCGCCGTCGGTGGCGATCTTGGTGATGCCCGTGCGGTCGGAGCGGAAGACGACGCGACGCTGCAGGATCGACGTCGAGTTGTACAGGTGGACGATCGCGCGCGGCGCGCCCTCACAGGCCTCGTACGTCCGCTCGATGAGCTCGGGGCGGGCCTGGGTCAGCACCTGGATCGTGACGTCGTCGGGGATCGCGTCGCCCTCGATGATCTCGCGGACGAAGTCGAAGTCGGTCTGGCTCGCGGCCGGGAAGCCGACCTCGATCTCCTTGTAGCCCATGCGGACCAGCAGCTCGAACATCCGGCGCTTGCGGGCCGGGCTCATCGGGTCGATCAGGGCCTGGTTGCCGTCGCGCAGGTCGACCGCGCACCACAACGGCGCCTTGGTGATCCGCGTGTCGGGCCACGTGCGGTCGGGCAGCGACACCGGCTCGACCATCTCGTGGAACGGGCGGTAGCGGTGGAAGGGCAGGTGCGAGCCGCGCTGCGGGTTCCACGGCGGCTGGTCCGCGGGCGCGGGATTCGACGGGGTCCGTACGCGGCTCGTCGACGACGAGGTATACGCGTCGGGGGAGATGCTCATTGCGGGGTGCTCCTCGGTGCGGCCGGGCTGTGGTGACCGGCGGGCACACCACACACCGCGACGAGGGGCCGGTCGGTCAGACCCCGCCGCGGCGGCGAAGGAGCAGGCGCGCCATGGCGTCGACTGTAGCCCCCTGCGCCCACACGTTGGCAACCGGCTCCCGGATGGCGGGATCCGGATCTCGGACCGTGCGGGACCGACGTACCCGATCGGTCGGCCGTGCCGACCTGTCGACGGCGCCCGGCCGTGTCAGGATGGCGGCCCGGGACGACCAGCCGGAGCGAGCGAGCGGAGGGTCCATGAGCGTGCGCACCTCGGCACGTCGCGGCGTGGGAATGCTGGCGACGGCGCTGCGGATCGTCGGGATGGTCATCGTCGCGTTCCTGGTGCTGCACATCGTGCTGACGCTGCTCGACGCGAACCCGGCCAACGGGCTGACGACGTTCGTCGCCGACGTCTCGAGCCGCTTCACCCTGGGGCTCGACGACCTCTTCCTGCCCGACGAGCCCAAGCTGCGCGTGACGCTGAACTACGGGGTGGCCGCGATCGTCTGGTGGCTGATCACGGCGGTCGTCGTCCGGCTGGTGCGCCGGGTCTCCTGAGCGTGGGAGCGCGGATCGCCGCAGGCCGGGGCGCGGCGGCCGGTCAGATCGCCGCCGGCCAGATGGCGACCGCGTAGGCGCCGAACCACGCCGAGGCCAGCACCACCCCCGCGAGGATCCCGGCCGCCGCGACGCGGTGCCGGCCGGCCAGCCGCGCCAGCCCGACGGCCACCGGCACCACCAGCGTGAACGCCGGGAGGAGCAGCCGGGCCTTCGACGCCATCACCCCCGCGCTCCCGACGTCCATCGCGACGACGAGCAGCCCGTAGCAGAACAGCGGCCAGGGCAGGGTGCCCGCGGCGGCGTCGCGCAGGCACACGCCGAGGAGTACGACCGCCACCACCAGCGCGACCACCGTCCCCACCTCCAGCAGCGACGGCGCCGACGCCAGCACCGTCCCGGCGAAGTGCAGGGTCGAGGCGCCGCCGTCGAAACGCGACCCCCAGCCGCGGGACTGCACGGCGAACCAGCCCGTCGGCGAGCCGGTCCGCGCGCCCACCCACGCCAGGTAGCCGAGCAGCCCGAGCGGGGCGATCGCGACGGCGGCCCACGGCCGGCCGCCGTCGTCGCGACGGTGCAGCGCCGCGCCCGCCGACACGAGCACCACGATCAGCAGCGCCGCGGCGGTCGGGCGGACGAGGCCCGCGGCGAGGCAGCCGAGACCGGCGGCGGCCCAGCGGCGCTCGAGGACGAACACGAGCGTCCAGGCCGCGCAGGCGCAGAACAGCGCCTCGGAGTAGGCCATCGACAGCACGACCGACATCGGGGCCGCGCCGAACAGCGCGACGAGCACCAGCCCTGCCCGCGCCGACCCGCCCGGGACGGCCCGGCCGATCCGCGCGACGGCGTACGCGGCGACGACCCCGGCCGCCAGCGTCACGACGACGGCCGCCGCCAGCATGGGCAGGCCGGTGAGGAAGCGCGTCGTCGCGACGAGAGCGGGGTAGCCGGGGAAGAACGCGAGCGGGGTGGCGGCCGAGCGCACGCCCTCGGCGTCGACGAGTCCCCGCGGCACGCCGCCGTAGCCGCCCTGGGCGATGCCGAGGAACCAGTGCCCGTCCCACGATCCGAGCCGGTCGCCGAGGTGCTCGCCGTTGGCCCCGGTGAGCAGCGCGAGCAGGGCCGTCCCGACCGCCCGCACGAGCAGGTAGACCCCGGCGGGGGCGAGCGCGGACCGCAGCACGGGACCGGCGGGCAGCGCGGGAAGGGGGATCGTCGTGACCCCCCGGCGCGCCCGCGCGGGCGACGTGTCCGGACTCACGCCGGCCCCCGGCACACCCCGCGAGCGGGGGCGGGGCGCCGTCGGTGTCTGTGGCATCGGTCATCGAGGTTAACGGCGCTGCTCGGCGCCGGTAGGCTGGGCTCCCGACCAGCTCCTCGAGAGTGGTCGGCGTGCCGGCAGGCGGTCGTGGGGACCTCTCGTCGTTGTCGATCCGTCGCGGAGGACAGACCGAAGACGTCGCCGGCACCCGGCCGCGGCGTGAGACAGGAGGTCGGAGTGGCCCTCGTCGTGCAGAAGTACGGCGGATCGTCGGTTCAGGACGCGGACCGCATCAAGAAGGTCGCGGAACGGATCGTCCGGACCCGCAAAGAGGGCCACGACGTCGTGGTCGTCGTCTCCGCGATGGGGGACACGACCGACGAGCTGACCGACCTCGCCGAGCAGATCTCGCCCGCCCCGCCCGCCCGTGAGATGGACATGCTGCTCACCGCGGGTGAGCGGATCTCCAACGCGCTGGTCGCGATGGCGATCCACGCCCTGGGTGCCGAGGCCCGCTCGTTCACCGGTTCGCAGGCCGGGATGCTCACCACGTCCAAGCACGGCGACGCCCGGATCGTGCAGGTCAACCCGGGTCGGCTGCGCAGCGCGCTCGACGAGGGCTCGATCGTCCTCGTCGCCGGCTTCCAGGGGATGAGCGAGGACTCCAAGGACATCACGACGCTGGGCCGCGGCGGGTCGGACACGACCGCCGTCGCGCTGGCCGCGGCGCTCGAGGCCGACGTCTGCGAGATCTACACCGACGTCGACGGCATCTTCTCCGCCGACCCGCGGATCGTGCCCGACGCGCAGCACCTCGACACCGTGACGTACGAGGAGATGCTGGAGATGGCGGCCTCCGGCGCGAAGGTCCTGCACCTGCGCGCCGTCGAGTACGCCCGCCGTTACAACGTGCCGCTGCGGGTGCGCAGCTCGTACAACGACAAGCCGGGGACCCTGGTCGCCGGTTCGATCGAGGAGATTCCGTTGGAGAACCCGATCCTGACCGGGGTCGCGCACGACCGTTCCGAGGCCAAGATCACCGTCACGGGTGTGCCCGACACGCCCGGCATGGCGGCCCGGATCTTCCGCACCGTCGCCGATGCCGAGATCAACATCGACATGGTGCTGCAGAACATCTCCCACGAGTCCGTCGGCACCACCGACATCACGTTCACGCTGCCCCGCGCCGACGGCCCGCGCGCCGTCGCCGCGCTGGAGGGGGCCAAGAACGACATCGGGTTCGACGAGGTCGTGTACGACCCCGAGGTCGGCAAGGTGTCGCTGGTCGGCGCGGGCATGCGCAACCACCCCGGCGTCACCGCCACCTTCTGTGAGGCGCTGTCCAGCGCCGGCGTGAACATCGAGACCATGAACACCTCCGAGATCCGCATCTCGGTGATCTGCCGCGCCGACCAGCTCGACGGTGCCGTCCGTGCCCTGCACGACGCGTTCGACCTGGGTGGCGACGAGGAGGCCGTCGTGTACGCAGGGACCGGACGATGACCGCCGCCGGGAACGGGCCGGTCGTCGCGATCGTCGGCGCCACCGGTGCCGTCGGCACCACGATGATCGACATCATCGACGCGCGCGAGTCCGTGCCGTGGAGCGAGATCCGGCTCGTCGCGTCGGCCCGCTCGGCGGGCAAGGTGCTGAAGGTCCGCGGCGAGGACGTCACCGTCCGGCTGCTCGAGCCGGAGGTCTTCGACGGCGTCGACATCGCGCTGTTCGACGTCCCCGACGAGATCAGCGCCGAGTGGGCGCCGATCGCCGCGGCGCGGGGCGCGGTCGCCGTCGACAACTCCGGCGCGTTCCGGATGGACCCCGACGTGCCGCTGGTGGTGCCGGAGGTCAACGCGGACAAGGCCGCCGACCGGCCCAAGGGCATCATCGCCAACCCCAACTGCACGACACTGTCGATGATGGCCGCGATGGGTGCGCTGCACCGCGAGTTCGGTCTGGAGGCGCTCGTCGTGGCGTCGTACCAGGCGGCCTCGGGTGCCGGTCAGCCCGGCATCGACCGCCTGCAGGCCGAGCTGTCGGCCGTCGCAGGCAAGAACGTCGGGCAGCACGGTGGCGACGTCGCGGCGGCGCTCGCCGAGGCCGGTCTCGGCACCGACTCGCCGTTCCCCGCGCCGCTGGCGCTCAACGTCGTCCCGTGGGCGGGCTCGCTCAAGGACGATGGCTGGTCGTCGGAGGAGCTGAAGGTCCGCAACGAGTCGCGCAAGATCCTCGGCATCCCCGACCTGAAGGTGTCGGCGACGTGCGTGCGCGTTCCCGTCGTCACCACCCACGCGCTGGCGGTGCACGCGACGTTCGGGCGCGAGGTGACCGTCGAGGGCGCCCGCAAGGTGCTCTCCGAGCAGCCGACGATCGTGCTGGCCGACGACCCGGCCGCGGGCCGGTGGCCGACCCCGGCCGACGTCGTCGGCGACGACCCGACCTGGGTGGGGCGGATCCGGCAGGCGCTGGACTTCCCGAACACCCTGGAGCTGTTCGTGTGCGGGGACAACCTGCGCAAGGGTGCCGCGCTGAACACCTACGAGATCGCCGAGACGGTCGCCGCGTCGCTCTGAGACGCTCACGGGACGTCAGATCGCGTACTTCCAGATCGTGAGGGAGTAGGCGCCGAACCAGGCCGAGGCCAGCGTCGCCACCGCGAGGACGGCCCACGCCGTCGCGGGGCGGCGCCGGGCCAGGCCGAGCGCCATCGGCAGCAGCAACACGAACGCGGGCAGCAGCAGCCGCACCTTCGAGGCCATGACGCCCGACGACAGCCACACCGTCGCGACGACGGCGGCGCCGTAGAGCACCAGCGGCCACGGCACCCGCGCCGGGACGCACAGCGCGAGCAGGACGACCGCGCCGACGAGCACGACGAGGATCGCGATGTCGTAGACGGTCCCGTGCCGGCCGGCGAGCGTCTCCCCGAGCTGCCGGACGACGGCGACGCCGCCGTCGACGCCGCCGTCCCAGCCCGTGCTCTGCACGGTGAACCAGCCGCCGAGCTCGCCCGTCCGCACCGCCACGTAGACCAGGTAGCCGCCGATGCCGCTCGCGGCCAGCAGCGCGGCGCCCAGTGGCCGCCACCCGTCGCGTCGGCCGACGAGCGCGACCGCGGCGACGGCGACGACGGCCAGCACCAGCGCCTCCGCCGTCGGGCGGACGAGGCCCGCCAGCGCGCAGGCCGCGCCGGCGAGCAGCCAGCGTCGTTCCAGGAGGCCGACGAGCGACCATGCCGCGAGCGCGCAGAACAGCGCCTCGGTGTAGGCCATGTTCAGCGTGACGGCCATCGGTGCGGCGGCGAAGAGGGCCGTCAGCAGCAGCCCCACACGCCGTGATCCACCGGGGACGAGCTCGCCCAGCCGGGTCAGCGCGTAAGCGCACGCGACGCCCGCCAGCAGTGACACGACGAGCGCCGCCGCGACCTCGTTGCCCCCGAGCAGCGGCGCGAACACGGCGATCGTCGCGGGATAGCCGGGGAAGAACGCGAGCGCGGTGAACGGTGTGTGCCGGCCGTGCCCGTCGAGCATCGTGTCGGGGATGCCGGAGTAGCCGTGCTCGGCGATGGCGATCATCCAGTCGCCGTCCCATGCGCGGAGCCGGGCGACCGGGTCGAGGCCGTGGGCGTAGGACAGCCATACCAGCACCAGGACGCCGACGACCCGGATCGCCAGATAGACGCCCGCGGGCGCGAGCGCGGCGACGAGGGCGGCCCGGCGCGCGGGATCGGGCGTCGCGACCGGGGTGTCGGTCGCGCTCACCGCGCCTCCCCCCGTCCGTTCCGTACCGCCCGAGCAGGTCACAACGGTAACGCGAGATCGTCGCGGCGCCGATAACGTTCTGCCGCGTGAGCAACGAAGAACTGATCCGTCGTTACGAGGCCGGCGGCGGCCACCTCGCCGCTGCCGCCGCCGAGGGCCTCGCGGTCCCCCCGGCCCTGAAGACCGCTCTGGTCACGTGCATGGACTCCCGGATCGACACGTTCACCCTCTTCGGGCTCAAGCTGGGGGAGGTGCACGTGCTGCGGAACGCGGGTGGCGTCGTCACCGACGACGTGATCCGCTCGCTGACGATCAGCCAGCGCAAGCTCGGGACCAGGGACATCCTGCTCGTCCAGCACAGCGGTTGTGGTCTGGCGACCTTCACCGACGACGACTTCTCCGAGGAGCTGGCCGTCGAGACGGGGATGCGGCCGCCGTGGCGGACCCACGCGTTCCGCGATCCGATGGTGAGCGTGCGCCGCGACCTCGCGCAGCTGCGGCACGACCCGTTCCTGCACCCGGACACGCGGGTGCGGGGCTTCGTGCTCGACATCGAGTCGTTCGTCCTGCAGGAGGTCGACAGCCAGGACTGAGCCCCGCGACGTATCGATGTGAGACGGCCGGGGACTGTGCGTCGCGTCACCTGGTAAGCCGAACGGGTGGCAGGTCGAACGGTGTCGCTCGTGTGCCGGGCGTGCGGGAGCAGGTCCGATCTCGGGGATCGGTCGGTGGCCGGCACGTGCCCGGATCTGGTCGACGACGCGGGCTACGCCGTCGACGAGGTCGAGATCGTCTTCCACGGCGTGTGCGCGAGGTGTCGCCCGGCCGCCGAGCGGTCCGGACGGAACCGCTCATGGGCCCGGTTGCGGCGCTGAGCGGCGCCGGACCCTGGCTGACGGCCGTCGCCCGTCAGCCGCGCCCACAGTCCGCCGGATGGCGGATGCACCAGGGGGTCGTGCCCGGCAGGCGTGAGCGGTGGCGGGCCACCCAGCGGTAGACCGCGTCCTGGGCCCGCGCGGTGCGGGCGTGCAGCGCGCGGGGCCAGCCGCGCTGCAGCGCCACCGACAGCGCCGCGGCGACAGCCGCGGACCCGCCCGCCGTGGCGCCGTCGGCACCCTTCCACCGCACCTCCGCGCGGCACTGCTGTGGGGTGGCGTCGACCAGCGCGGCGGCGTCCGGGCGCTGGAACGGGACGGTGGCGATGCGGGCGTGCGCGTCGAGCAGCCGCAGCCAGCCGAGGCTGCGGGTGCAGAACCCGCAGTCGCCGTCGAAGACGAGCGTGCCGGCGAGGACGTCCATGCCGCGATCATGCGCCTACGATCCGGGCGTGACCACCGAAGACCGTCCCGTCGTCTGGCACAACCCGCGCTGCTCGAAGAGCCGCGGTGCGCTGGCCCTGCTCGCCGAGCGCGGCGTCGATCCGGAGATCGTCCGCTACCTCGACGACGCCCCGACCCGTGCCGACCTCGAGGACGTCCTGCGCAAGCTCGGCACCGACGACCCGCGGGCGATCGTGCGGACCGGTGAGGCCCGCTACAAGGAGCTCGGGCTCGCCGACGCCGACCGGGACGCCCTGCTCGACGCCATGGCCGCCAACCCGATCCTCGTCGAGCGTCCGATCGTCGTCGTGGGGGATCGGGCCGTGGTCGGCAGGCCGCCGGAGAAGGTGCTGGACCTGCTGGGCTGAGCGGCCGGGCTCAGCCCGCGACCGCTGCCGTCACGAGCGGCGCGCGCACGACGACCGAGTCGCCGATCAGCCGTGCGGTGGGGCGCAGCCCGGCCCGGCGCAGCAGCCGGGCCAGCCGCATGTCCCCGCCCACGGCCGACGACGCCGCGATCGCCTCGGCCCCCGCGGTGAGCGCGAGGTCGACGGCGCGGCGCACCAGCGCGGTACCGAGCCCGCGGCCCTGCCACGCGTCCTCGACGACGACCGTCAGCATCAGTGTGTCGTCCTGCCGGTCCTGCAGCGTCACGAGCCCGACGGCGCTGCCGCCCTCGGCGGTCGACGCGAGCACGGCCTGGCCGCCGTTCTCCCCGGCGAGCACGGCCTGCAGCAGGCCGGGCGCGAGGCGCGGCGTCGGGCTGCCGAACCGGGCCAGCCGGGTCTCCGGCGAGCAGCGGGCGTGCAGCGCCGCGACGAGCAGCGCGTCGTCGACGGTCGCCGGGCGCAGCCGGACCTCGGAGCCGTCGTGCAGCAGCAGGATGCGGTCGTCGCAGGGCGCGGCCCGGCGGGGTGCGGACAGGCCGAGCTGCGCGGACAGCTCCAGCAGCGCCGCGGCCCGGGACAGCTCCGTGGCGGTGAACGGCCAGGCCCGGCCGAGCCGCACCTGCTGGGCGCCGACCCGGAGGGTGTGCGAGTGCGGATGGGCGGGAGCCTCGGCGGCGACGAGCCGGGCCCGCAACATCGTCGCCACGGCGCGCGGTGCGCTGCCGGGGTCCGCGGCCACCATGCGCGCCAGGGCGAGCGCCGTCGTCGCCGCGTCCGACAGCTCGGCCGCGTCCGCCCGCACCAACAGCGTGCAGGGGATGCCCGCCGAGCCGATCGCGTCGACCAGCGTCCCGGCGTCGACGTCGTCGGGGACGCGGACGAGCAACTCGTCGGTGACGGCGCCGTCGTCGGACGGCTCGCCGACGACGTGCAGCGACACGATGTCGCAGCCGGCCTTGCCGACGACCGTCGCCAACTCGCCGAGTCTGCCCGGCCGGTCCTCCAGCTCCACGTGCACGCGCCACAGCGACACGTCGCCCACCCCCTCCGACGGACCCATCGTGTCGGGCGGATGTTGCGGTGGCGCTACGTCGTTGTGACGCCACACGTGGCGACGGCCACGTCGCCGCGGCAGGCGCGCGTCGTGGCCCTCAGCAGGCGCCGATGCCCTCGAGCCCGACCCAGGCCCGTTCCCAGACCAGCGTGAACACGACGGTCCCGCACTCGGGGTCGGGGAACTCGACGGTCGAGCTCGCGCCCACCGCCAGGTCGTCGACGGTCCGGGCGGCGCCGGCGGCGTCGCCGTGGCGCTCGGCCCAGTCGCGCACCATCAGCCGGTGGTATTCGACGGCCTCGTGCCACTCACGGAAGCGGTGCTCCTCGTCGACGCCCCGGACGAGCCACATGGCGGCCTCCCTCCCGACGACCACCATGGCACCACGTTCAGCCGCCGACTGCACCCCCCGTCACGCTGCGTCGCGCGAAGTCGATCTCCGTCGCGACGTGCCGAATCGTCTCCTCGACGACGAGCGACCCGTGTCCGGCGTCGAACCGGCTGACCTCGTAGGGCAGGTCGCCGCGCGCGGCGAGCGCGTCGAGGTAGTTGTCCACCTGCCGGATGGGGCAGCGCGGGTCGTTCTCCCCGGCCAGCACGAGCACCGGCGCCCGGACGTCGCCGACGTAGGTGAGCGGCGACGCCGTCGCGTAGACGTCCGGGATCTCGTCGGGCGACCCGCCGAACAGCGCCCGGTCGAAGGCGCGCAGCTGCTCCATCTCGTCGGCGTAGGCGGCGAGGTAGTCGGCC
The DNA here is from genome assembly GCF_000196675.2 of Pseudonocardia benzenivorans CB1190. Taxonomy (GTDB): domain Bacteria; phylum Actinomycetota; class Actinomycetes; order Mycobacteriales; family Pseudonocardiaceae; genus Pseudonocardia; species Pseudonocardia benzenivorans. Next base: position 413,030 of record NC_015312.1, read on the forward strand.
ACGGGCACACCGCCGATCGCCGCGGCCCACCGGTCCGGCTGGGTGCCCGCGGCCAGCAGCGCGAGGTATCCGCCCCACGACCAGCCCTCGACGACGATCCGTGCCGGATCGGCCAGCCCCGACGACACCGCCCAGTCGTGGACGGCGGCGACGTCCTCCAGCTCGGTCAGGCCCGGGCGGCCCTCGATGGCGTCGCGCCAGGTCGAGCCGTAGCCCGTCGAGCCGCGGTAGTTGACCTCGACGACTGCGAAACCGGCGTCGACCCACGCCGCGCGGACGGCGCTGAACCGGTCCTCGTCGGCGGCGTGCGGGCCGCCGTGCAGGCTGAAGACCGTCGGGTGCGGGCCCTCGCCCGCGGGCTCGGCGACGAGCGCGTGCACCGTCCCGCCGGGACCGTCGACCCACACGTCGCGCACCGCGACCGAGCCGGGCGCGGGCTCGCCGGGCGGGGCGACCAGCACCCGGTCGGTGCCGTCGGGGTGCAGGGCGCGGATCGAGACCGGCGCCGCCGCCGAGGACGCCGTGTACTCGACGGTCCCGTCGGGCCGGACCTCGGCCGATCCGACGGTGCCGGGCGCCGTCGGCAGCTCGGTGAGCGTGCCGTCGCGAAGGTCGTGCCGGTACAGCCGGACGCGCCCGGCGTGCGTGTGCCAGACCAGCAGCGCGGTCGCGTCGGGATAGAAGTCGGCGACGAGCTCGCCGGGCAGGTCGAGCAGGACCTCGGTCTCGGTGTCGGTGGCCACGTCCCAGATCAGCAGCTCCTCACGGCCACGGCGCTCGTGCAGCAGCAGCAGTCGCTGGTCGCCCGCCACTGGGCTGAACACGAGCGGGGTCAGTCCGCGGCCCGGGCCGTCGGACTTCTCCGCGACGGTCGACGCGTCGGCCGTCCGCACCACGCGGACGTCGGGATGCCGGGAGTCGCCGTGCTCGGAATGGCTGATCGCGAGCAGGGTCTCGTCCTCGGACAGGGCACCGACGCCGGCGTCCTCGGCGTGCTCGTAGATCATCTCGGTGTCGGCCCCGTCGCGCCGCACCCAGATCCGGCTGCCGTCGTCGGTCGACGTCCCCGCCGCGACGAGCGTCCGGCCGATCTCGAGCCCGGCGGGGTATCCGTCCTCGACGCCGGGCAGTGCGTCGGCGGGCCGTTCGCCTGCGGGCAGCCCCGCGAACGGCTCGGCGACCCAGCGGCCGAACTCGTCGCCGTCGGTGTCGTCGAACCACCACACGTGCTCGCCGTCGGGCGGCAGGGTCGCGGTATGGGTGCCGGCGGCGCGACTGGTGACCTGGCGGTGCAGGCCGGTGGCCCGGTCCCAGGTGTGGACCTCGGTGGTACCGCCCTCGTTGGAGGTGTAGACGCAGCGGTCCGGGACGTCCTTGGCCCAGTGCGGACGTGACATGCGGGTCGCGGTGAACCGGGCCCGCCAGCGGCGCTCGCGGTCGTCGTCGTCGAAGAGCCGGTCGGGGACGGCGGCGTCGGGATGCACGCCCCGATCCTGCCGGGCGGTCCCGTTCGCCCGCCGCGGCGGTCCCGGTCCGCGCGCGACGCCGCACGTGCGGGCGCCCGCCGTCGCCGGGCCGTGGCACGATGTGGTCGTGAGCGAGCCCGTCCCCGCCGACCGGATCCGGGTGTCCGACGCCGAACGTCGAGCCGTGCAGGACATGCTGCTGCGTGCCCAGGGCGAGGGCCTGCTCGACATCGGCGAGTACGACGAGCGCGTCCAGGCCGTGTGGAACGGCAAGACCCGCGGCGACCTCGCCCGGGTCACCGCCGACCTGCCCGACATCCCGCCCGCCCCGCCCGCCGGTCGGGATCCGGTCCGCCCCGCGCCGGCCCGGCCGAAGAAGGTCTTCTCCGACACCGGGGGCGGCACCGCGATGCGCGTGCTGACGATCGTCTTCTCGAGCATCGTCGCCGTGAACGTGCTCGTGTGGGGCATCGTCAGCGTCACCAACTTCGACCTGATCTACCCGTGGTTCGTGTGGACGCTGATCCCGCTGGTCGTGCTCGCCGTCCTGTACGCGTCCGGGATCGGCCGGTCGCACGACGACCGCTGACGCCCGGCCGCGCCCGGCCGGGTCGCGCTACGGCACCGACGCGTCGAGCAGGGCCGCGGTCATCTGGGTGGTCAGCCAGGCGGTGAACTCCGCGTCGCTCCAGCCGCGCTCGACGACGAGTGCCATGTAGTGCGCGGGGTCGTTGAGGACCCACAGCGCGTCGATCGCGCGGTCGAGGTCCAGGTCCCGGCGCAGGGGGCCGGTCTCGCGCACCTTGCGAACGACCATCTCCGCGCCCGCCCGACGGTTCTGCACGAGCGTCACCCACAGCTGTCCGATCTCGGCGGACTCGTCGGCGGCACGCCGGGTCACCTCGAACAGCCGCCCCGCCCGCCGGGCGATCACCAGGCACACCTCGCTGTAGGCGCGCAGCACGTCGGCCGGGTGGGTCGCCTCCCACACGGGCGCGAACCACGGGCGCCGTGCGACCGGCACCGGCTCGTCGTCACCGGCGAGCGCCTCGTCGAGCACCTGCCGCAGGAGCGCCGGCTTCGATCCGAACACCGCAGCCGCGGTCGGCCTCGCGACGCCCGCCAGCTCGGCGACGTCCCGCAGCGACGCGCCGGTGTAGCCGCGCTCGGTGAACAGCGTGGTCGCCGCGGCGACCACGGCCCGACGGGTCCGGCGGGCCGCCTCCTCCCGCAGGGGCGAGCGGTAGTCCCGTCGCTGTCCCTTGACCTCCGGCACGGGTCGACCGTACCGTCTCTATTCAATAGACAGCGTCCAGTCAATGGAGGTGCGAGGATGTCCTCGCTCCCGGCTCCGCCCTACGTGCTGCGCGCCGACGAAGGAGAGGCCCTGTGGTTCCTGGGCAACCTCGCCACGATCAAGGCCGGCGCCGACCAGACGCGTGGAGCGCTGACCGTCGCGGAGTTCCTCAACCCGCCGGGCTTCGCGCCGCCGCTGCACCGTCACCTGCAGGAGGACGAGGCCTTCTACATCCTCTCGGGATACGCCCGGTTCCACTGCGGCGCTGACGAGTTCGAGGCCGGGCCGGGTGACTTCGTGCTGCTGCCCGTGGACCGGCCGCACACGTTCGTCGTCGGGCCCGACGTGTCGCTGCGTGCCCTCCAGCTCACCACGCCCGCCGGCTTCGAGCACTTCGCGGCGGAGGCCGGCGAAGCCGCCACCGAGCGCCGCTTGCCCGAGCCCGGCCCGGTCGACCCGGCGCGGCTGGGGCATGCTGCCGCCCGACACGGCGTCGAGATCGTCGGACCGCCGCCGTCCCCGTGATCCCGTCGACCCGCGGCGACCGGCGCGCTGCGGTTCAGTGCCCGGCGGCGTCCGCGACGACGACGCGCAGCGCGTCGGCCAGGTCGCGGCCCGACGGCGCGGACGCCGGGTCGACGGCCCACTGCACGAGCGTCCCGATCAGCAATGCCTGGTAGAAGGCGCCGAGCGCGCGGGTGCGCCCGTCGTCCTCGTCGGCGTGGAAGGTCAGCGCCAGGTCCTCGCGCGTGAGGTCCGCGGCTGCGGCGAGCGCGTCACGAACCTCGGGCACCCGGGGTGCCTGCGCGAGCGCCTCCACCGTCGCGGTGACCATCCGCTCGTCCTGCGCGACCCGGTCGACGACGCGGTCCCAGGTCCGCTCGAACCGGTCGAGCGGCGTCGGCGCGGGCGCCGGGGACTCCTCGGTGACCGCCTCGGTGAGGGCGGCGTCGACGGCGGCGGCACAGTCGCGGGTCATGGCGACGAGCGCGGCGGCGAGCAGCGCGTCCTTCGATCCGAAGTGGTAACCGATGGACGCGAGGTTCGTGCCCGAGGCGGCGACCACGTCGCGCGCCGACGTGCGGCTCCATCCCTTGTCGTGCAGGCACTCCCTGGCGCCCGCGAGGAGCTCGTCACGATGACCCACATGATCATCCTAACGTCCGTCCTAGACGGCCGTACATGACCGAAGCGGGCGACGACGAGATCACAGCGGGTCCGGCCGTGCCTGCTGCGGCCCGGCCCGGGTCGATCAGCCCAGTGCCGCTGCCCGCGACTCCAGGTGCCGACGCTCGGGCAGGCTCGTCGTGAGCCGGGCGGCCCGGCGGTAGGCGGCCCGGGCCTCGTCGCGTTCGCCGGCCATCTCCAGCAGGTGCGCGTGCACGGCGTGCAGCCGGTGGTGGTCGGCCGTGCGGTCGTCGCTGCGCAGCGGCTCGAGCACCTCGAGGCCGGCCTGCGCGCCCTCGGCCATCGCGACGGCGACGGCCCGGTTGAGCGTGACCATCGGGTTGTCCTCGATGCGCCCGAGCAGCCGGTAGAGCGCGACGATCTGGCGCCAGTCGGTGTCCTCCGCGCGCGCCGCCTCGTCGTGGACGGCCGCGATCGCCGCCTGGATCAGGTACGGCCCGGCCGGCCACCGGGCCAGCCCGTCGGTCACGAGCGCGACGCCCTCGTCGATCATCGCGCGGTCCCAGCGTGTGCGGTCCTGCTCGCCGAGCGGGACGAGCGCGCCGTCGGGCCCGGTCCGCGCGGCGCGGCGGGCGTCGGTGAGCAGCATCAGGGCGAGCAGGCCCGCGGGCTCGCCCTCGTCCGGGGTGAGCCGGTGCAGCTCGCGGGCCAGCCGGATCGCCTCGGCGGTGAGGTCGGTGCGCTGCAGGTCGGCGCCCGCCGATGCGGTGTAGCCCTCGTTGAACACGAGGTAGAGCACCTGCAGGACGGCGGCGAGCCGCGCCGGGCGCTCGTCGGGCGGCGGCATCGTGAACCGCGCCCCGGCCGACCGGATCCGCTGTTTCCCGCGGCTGATCCGCTGCGCCATCGTCGCCTCGGGGACCAGGAACGCCGCGGCGATCTCGGCCGTCGTCAGACCGCCGACGGCGCGCAACGTCAGCGCCACCTGCGACGGGCCCGTGAGTGCCGGGTGGCAGCACAGGAACAGCAGGCGCAGCGTGTCGTCGCCGTCCGGACCGTGGTCGGCGGCCACGCGGTCCCCGGGATCGGGCTCGACGACCTCCGGCTCCTGCGCGACGACCGCGACCTCCCGCAGGCGGCGCGCGCTCTCGCTGCGCCACTCGTCGGTCAGCCGCCGCCCGGCGACCGTGAGCAGCCACGCGTGCGGCCTCTCGGGCACCCCGTCGACCGGCCACTGCGTCGCCGCCGCGAGCAGCGCCTCCTGCACGGCGTCCTCGCACGCGTCGAACTGCCCGTGGCGGCGCACGAGCGTGCCGAGGACCTGCGGCGCGGCCGACCGCAGCAGGTCCTCGACACCCGTCGTCACATCTCCGCCCCGCCGTCGTGCATCACCGCACGCACCTCCATCGCGCCGCCGAAGCGGACGTCGGGCCAGCTTGCAGCGATCTCGACGGCCCGTTCGACGGACTCGCAGTCGACCTCGACGTAGCCCGCGAACTGCTCCTTGCTCTCGGCGAACGGCCCGTCGGTGACCGCGGGCCTGCCGTCGACGCCACGCACCGTCCGGGCCGTCGACGGGTCGGCGAGCGCCTGTCCGCCGACGAACTCGCCGGACCTCGTCAGCTCGCCCATGATCTGGTCGACATCGGCGAACAGCGCGGTCCGCTCCTCCTCGGTCAGGTCGTCGACGAAGCCGGGGCGGTTGTGGATGAGCAGCATGTACTTCACGACGATCGCTCCCTCGCGTCGGCCGCACCCCCGTCGGGGCGCGTCACACAGCATGGTCGGAGCCGACCGCGCCGTCTCGACGTGCCGCCGCGGCGGATCTTCCCGCCGATCCGTGTCGAGACGGGCGCCGCGGCTCCGACCGGCCGGTGACGGACCGGAACCCACCAGGAGGACACGATGACCGGCAAGCTGCGAGTGAGCGTCTCCGTCTCGATCGACGGCTACATGGCGGGCCCCGGCCAGAGCCTCGAGAACCCGCTCGGGATCGGCGGCGAGCGGCTGCACGAGTGGGCGCTCGCGACGCGCTCCTTCCGCGAGAAGTTCGGCAGGGAAGGCGGCTCCACCGGCGTCGACGACGACGTCATCGCCGCGGCCGACGCGGGCGTCGGTGCGACGGTCATGGGGCGCAACATGTTCAGCCCCGGCCGTGGCGAGTGGGACCTGTCGTGGACGGGCTGGTGGGGTGACACGCCCCCGTTCGGGCACGACGTCTTCGTCCTGACCCACCACGACCGGGAGCCGATCGGGATGAAGGGCGGCACCACCTTCCGGTTCGTCACGACCGGGATCGACGACGCGCTCGCCCTGGCCCGCGCCGCGGCCGGGGACCGGGACGTCCGGCTCGGTGGCGGGGTGTCCACGGTCCGCGAGTGCCTGCGCGCCCGGCTCGTCGACGAGATGGACCTCGCCGTCGTGCCCGTGCTGCTCGGGAGCGGGGAGCGTCTGCTCGACGGCCTCTCGCCCGACGGCTACACGTGCACGGGGGTCAGCGCGTCGGACACCGTCGCGCACCTGCGGTTCGTGCGCGGCTGAGCGCGTTCCGGGCCGCCGTCCACGCGAGCCACCGGAGCCGCGCGAGCCGGGCGGTCGTAACGGACGCGGCTCGGCGGACGAGTCCGGACGGGCCGCCGTCCGCCGTCGCGGCCGCGGAGCCGATGCGGAGGGAGTCTCGTGACGTCCGACCCGAACGACCGCCTCCCGGCGACGACGGCTGCCGAGCCGGGATCGGTCGTCGTCCCCATCGGACCGCAGACGCTGCAGGTCCCGCCCGCGGTCGGGTCCTACCTGCTGGACCCGAGCCGTGAGTCGGCGGCGCGGCTGTCCGGGACGCGGGTGTGGATCCGGCGCCGGCACGGTGAGCTGATCGTGCACATCGGCGACGTCGAGCAGGATCTCGAGTCCGACTCCGAACAGGACGGTTGACGACCGGACCCGGGTCATTCCCGCGTCAGGAGATCGCACAGCGCGCTCGTCAACGGAATCCCGGTGACCCATTCGAGCCAGTACCACTGGCCGTTCGGGTTGATCTCCAGGAACACGTACTCACCGTCCGGCGTCAGGAGCAGGTCGATGGCCCCGAACCGGAGCCCGAGGCGCGTCACCAGCTCGACGCAGCGGGCCTCGAGGACGGGTGGGAGGTCGAGCGGCACGTGGGGCAGGTCGTAGATCTCCGCCCGCCGGAAGTCGACGCGTGCGTCGGCACTCGTCGGCGTGATCCCCACCGCGAACACGCGCTCGCCGATGACCGTCACCCGCACGTCCATCGCCTTGTGGACGAACTCCTGCAGCAACGTCGGGCCGAACCGGACGGAGCCGAGCTCGTCGAGGTCCTCGTCGGTGACCAGGTGGGTGTAGAGCGTCGCCGCCCGCTCGGGGTACCGGATCAGTGGGCTCGACAGCACCTTCACGATCGTTCCGCCGGGACAGGACCCGACGAACGCCGCTGCGTGGTCGGGGCTGTTGGTGACGGTGAACCGTGGCACGGCGAAGCCCAGCGTCGTCGCGAGGTCGAGCTGCACCAGCTTGAGGCCGGCCCGGCGCACCGCGCCGGGGTCGCTGACCCAGCGGGCGTCGAGGGTGTTCCACAGCCCGCGGAAGAGGTGGTTGCACTCGGCACGCAGCCACTCCGTCTCACCCGGTTCGAGGTCGGACGGGAGCGCGAAGCGGCCGGGCCGCCGGTACCAGACGGCGTCGACCGCCCGCAGGTCGAGCTCCGACCTGCCCCAGCTCAGAGCGCCGTGAACCCCGGAAGGGGTGCTGTCGACGGTCAGCGTGGACGCCCCCGGATAGGCGGACAGGTCGAACACCCGTGACTCGACGCCGCGCCGGTCGAGCTCCGCGACGACGGGCGTGACATGGAGGTCCTGGGGTGAGGAGAGGACGAGGATCATCGGGCCAGGCCGAGATCGGACACCTCGACGTCCCGGCCGTCGGACGTGACGGCGAGCGCGCCCGTGAGCGAAGCCCGGTCGCGGAATGCGATCGCCCCGTCGTCCTCGTCGTCGGCGTCCGCGAATTCGATCCATTCCGCAGCCACCCGCACCACGAACGGGACAGCGCGGCGACCGAACTCCGACGTCACCTCGACGGCGTTCGGTGAAGAATTCCGGTGTGCTGCGGGCGGCTATGTGTCGTCACTGCAGTGGATGTCGTGGTGAGTGGTCCGCCGGCATCCGGTGGCGCTGCTGGTGTCGGGAACGAAGGTGGCATCGGGCTCGGGCCCGGTGTTGTCGCCGTTGCCCTCGTCGTCGAAGAGCTTGCGAATTGCCTGCTCGGCCGCCTCCATCTTGCCCTTGGGGATGACGAGCAGCTGCACTTCGCCCTCGGCCTGTTGTTCGGCTTCCATGGCTGGCTCCTTGCGCTGTGCGGGCGAGAAACTGACCGAACGGGCACGAACGGTACTGACCGCGGTATTCCTTGTCGACGGTCGAACGTCCTTTTCTCGCGCTTCCTCGGACATACTGATCGGACGATTTCGCCGCCGGCCCGCATTCGGCCTCGGGACGTCGCTCGTCGGCCACTCGGAGCCGCGGATGCCCACCGGCCGACGGTGCGGGCCCTACGCGGTGGAGCCGGGACGTAACGCACCGCGCCCGGCGGACGAGTTCGGACGTGCCGGTGATCACCGTCGCCACTCGGGGGGCGCATTCATGAGCGGGCCACTGACGTTCGTCCTCGACGCCAACCTGGGACTCACCGTCGCCGATGCGACGTGGGCCCGCTACCTGGCCGAGCACGGGATCATCGCCGAGCCGTCGACGGACCTCGCGGCGATCGACCGCATCCTCGGCCGGCACCGGGCCGACCTCGGGTACGTCCCCGCCGCCGACTACCACGGGTTCGCCGACGACCCCGCCTACCGCGGGCTGGCCGTCGCCACCTCGTCGCGGACCGGTGAGCCGACGCAGTCCGCGGTCCTCGTCGTGCGTGCCGACGACCCCGCCCGCCACGTCGACGACCTCTCCGGCGCGACGCTCGGCTACGTCAACACGTCGTGCTCGTCGTCGTGGTACGCCCCGGCGCTGCTCGCCCGGCAACAGGATGCGTCCATCGAGGAGTACTTCCGGCCGGTCCTCGTTCCGCCGTGGCAGCCGCAGATCGACGCCGTCGTCGACGGCCGGACCCGCTGCACGTCGGTGCTCGAGGACGTGTGGACCGCGAACCCCGACAACGCCGGGCGCACCCGGATCGTCGGTCGCGTCGACGGGCTGTGCCCGCCCGTCGTCATCGCACGCGACGACGTCGACGACGCGCTCGCCGGATCGGTGGTCGCCGAGCTGGTGGCATGGACGCCGCCCGCCGGGTCGATCTACGGTCCGTTCATCGGCTACGACGACGCCTACGTCGCCCCGTTCTTCGCGATGCTGGCGACGTTGCGGCCAGGCACCTGACCCGCGACCGGCCCGACAAGGGGACTGCAGTGCAGACACGCACGGTGGGAACGACGATGCCGGTCCTCGAGATCATGCTCGGGCCGGGTGAGCGCGTGACGGCCGAGGGCGGCGAGGTGTCCTGGTACACCCCGGGCATGCAGCTGGAGACGTCGACACGGTTCGGTTCCGGCGGCCGCGGCGGGTTCATGAGTGGGCTGAAACGGGCGCTCGGCGGCGGTCAGCTCTTCCTGACCGAGTACACCGCGCCGACGGGCGGGATGGTCGCGTTCGCCGCGCGGATGCCCGGGGTGATCCGGGAGCTGACGATCGACCCCGCCGACGAGTTCATGGTCCAGTCCGGCAGCTACATCGCGAGCACGACCGACGTCGAGGTCTCCGTGGCGTTGCAGAAGCGGTTGGGCGCCGGCATCTTCGGCGGCGCGGGCCTGGTCTTCCAGAAGCTGGCGGGCCACGGCAGGGCGTGGGTCGAGCTCTCGGGTGAGATCGTCGAGTACGACCTCGCGCAGGGGCAGTCGATGATCGTCCATCCCGGTCATCTCGCGCTGTTCACCGCGGGCATGGACCTGCAGTTCGCGACGGTGAAGGGCATCAAGAACAAGTTCTTCGGCGACGCGCTGATGATGGCCGAGATCCACGGGCCGGGGCACGTCTGGCTGCAGTCGATGACGGCCGCCAAGCTCGCCGCCGCCATCGAGCCCTACCTGCCGGACAAGTCCGGCGGCGGGAACGGCGACAACTGAGTCGCCCGCGGCTCGATCGTCAGCGGGATCGTCGCGGCCTGCGGGGTGGGGGCCGGGGACAGGTCGGGCGTCCGGTCGGCGGGAGAGAGCAGCTCGGTGTAGCGGCCGAGCATGCGGTCACCGAGGTGGCGGTAGTACTCCGGCAGGCTCGACGAGCGGCCCTCGTGGAACGCCAGGAACGCCGGATCGGACCGCAGCATCCCGAGGATGTGCCGGAAGCTCCGGACGTCGGCGCGGAACCCCGCCGTGCGGGCCCGGTGGACGTACCGGATCGCGCGGTGCGTCGTGCCTGCCAGCCGTCGGCGCAGCATCTGCGGCGACGAGGCGTGCGAGTAGAGGTCGACGAGCTTCTCGTAGTAGGTGACCGGGTCGTAGTTCTTGATCGTCGTCACCAGGTACGGCGCGTAGTAGAAGCTGAACGGCATCTCGGTGAGGATCCGGCCGCTCGAGGTCAGGTCCCGGTGCAGGGGGGTGCCACCGAACGGCACCGGGATGTTGATCGTCGGGAACGCGAACGGCGCCAGGTCCATGAACCGCTTCGTCAGCTCGACGGGTTCGTCGCCCTGGTCGGTGTCGAGCCCGAACATGAAGTTCGCCTGCAGGTACGGCACGTTCTCCGCCAGTTCGGCGAAGTGCGCGGCGACCTTCTCGACCTTCTCCATCCCGGCCGTGCGCCCGACGCCGGCCTTGTTGGAGTAGTCGGTCCAGGACTCGACGCCCGGCGCCACCATGGCGCAGTTCGTCTCCCGCAGCCGCCGTGGCCGGTCGCCGCGCAGCACGGTCAGCGAGCTCTCGATGATGTAGGGCGGCCGCCCCGCGGCGGGCTGGGCCTCCAACGTCGCGAAGACCTCGTCGAACTTCACCGCGAAGTTCGGGTCGTGGAACACGACGAGCCGCCCCGGCAGGTGCGTCGAGAGATAGCGCAGGTCGGCGGCGAGCCGGTCGGCCGACAGCGGTCGGTAGGTGCTGTTCCAGTCGATGCAGAAGTCGCAGCGGTACGGGCAGCCCGTGCTCGCGAGCATCGGCACCGCCGACAGCATCAGCGGCCTGCGGCCCAGGAAGAACGCCGACGCCCGGATCTCGGGCATCCGTTCCTCGACGGTCGGCACGTCGTCGAACGGCTGTTCCGACGTGACGATCGAGCCCGGGTCGAACTGCCCGGCGATGATGTCGGCGATCAGCTCCGGATCGCATTCCCCGACGACCAGGTCGAAGAACCGGAGGCAGTCGACCGGGAACGCCCTGGCGTGCGGGCCGCCGATGACCGTCCGGACCCCGGCCGCGCGGTAGATCTTCGCCAACGCGTACGCGAGATGGCTGACCTGCGTGTAGCAGGAGACGAAGACGACGTCGAGGTCGTCGGGGAGCAACCGGTCCGGCCGGCCCACGCCGTAGTAGGTGGCGTAGTGCACGCTGTGGCCCATCCGCCTGCACCACACCGAGATCGCCTGTGGGGTGATGCTCGCGTACTGCTTGGTGATCAGCACCTGGTAGCCGACGTCGACCGGCCGTCGGGCGGGCGGCCCCAGGACATCGAGAACCCCGACTCTCATGTCGACCCCCTGGCCGGCTTGCGCGTCGGAGGCAACGACGCTCGCGGAACAGCCGGGCGCCGCAGCGGCGCCCTGAGCCCGACCGTACGGCGTCGCGGCGCAGCCCGGCCAGGGCCGAACGCCCGGCCCCGGCTCAGGAGCGGACGGTGCGGTACTCCGCGAGCCGCGCCCGGACCTCGTCGGAGACCTTGCTCGGGTGCCCGGCGTCGAACGGGGGCTGCGGGTCGTACTCGATGAACACCTGCGCGGCCTGCGCCGCGACGTCGTCGACCAGCAGCTCGAGCAGGCGCAGCGCCATGTCGATGCCCGCCGACACCCCCGCGGCCGTCACGATCCGCTCGGGCAGGTGCTCGACGACGCGCTGGGTCACGGGCGTCGCGCCGAACCGGGCCAGCACGTCGAACGCCCCCCAATGGGTGGTGGCGGTCAGCCCGTCGAGCAGGCCGGCCGCGCCGAGGACGAGCGCGCCGCTGCAGACCGACGTCGTGAAGCGGGTGCCGGGATGGGCTGCGCGCACCCAGTCGACGAGCGGCCCGCCCGCGAGCAGCGCCCGGCTGCCGATCCCGCCCGGGACGACCACCACGTCGGGCGACGGGATGTCGGCGAAGGTGGCGTCGACGCTCAGGCCGAGCATCCCGTTCTCGGTGCGGACCTCGCCGCGACGTTCGCCGACGAAGACGACGTCGATGTCGGGGACGCGCTGCAGGACCTCGTAGGGGCCGATGGCGTCGAGCGCGGTCATGCGGGGGAAGAGCGGGACGGCGACCTGCATGGTGGGACCTTGCTCAGTGGACGGTGGTGAAGCGTCGTCGGTAGTGGTCGGGGGCGACGCCGACGCGCCGCAGGAACGCCTTGCGCATCGACTCGGCCGAACCGAAGCCCGCGCGTGCGGCGACGGCCGCGACCGGCGCGGACCCCGTCTCCAGGAAGCCGCGCGCGGCCTCGACGCGGACCTGCTCGACGTAGCCGCCCGGTGGGCTGCCGAGCTCTCGGGTGAACTCGCGGCTGAAGTGCCGCTCGCTCATCCCGACGCGGCGGGCGAGGGTGGGCACACGCAGGTCGGCGGTCGGGTCGCCGTGGATGAGGTCCTGGGCGGCGCGGATGGTCGGACGACCCGCGGGCGCCGTCCACACCGGGCCGGCGAACTGGCTCTGCCCGCCCGGCCTGCGCAGGAACACGACCATCTCGCGGGCCACAGCCTGCGCGACGTCCGGGCCGTGGTCGGCCTCGACGACGGCCAGCGCGAGGTCGATGCCGGCCGTCACGCCCGCGGATGTCCACACCCGGCCGCTGCGGAGGTGGATGGCGTCGGCGTGGACCTCGACCGCAGGGTCGACCGCGGCCAGGGCACGGGCGTACCGCCAGTGCGTCGTGACGGTGTGTCCGGCCAGCAGGCCGGCCCTGGCCAGCAGGAACGCTCCCGTGCACACCGAGAGCACGCGCTCGGCGCGCGGCGCCGCGGCGCGGATCCACGTGACGAGCGCGTCGTCGGCGGGCGTCGTCCGCGCGCCGCGACCTCCCGGGACCAGCAGCGTGTCGACCCGGCCGGGAGCCGGAAGCTGCTCGTCGGCCAGCAGGCGCATGCCGCTCTCGGCGCGGACCGGTGCGCCGTCGGCCCCGACGAGCACGACCCGGTAGCCGGGCGCCCGGTCACGGACCCGCAGCCACTCGGTCGCGCCCATGAAGACCTCGTAGGGGCCCGTGACGTCGAGCGGCTGGATGCCGTCGAAGAGCGGGACGACGATCCGGTGGGCGGGCACGTCCCCACGGTCGCCCGCCGCGGTTCGTGGCGTCAACGACCGGTACCCCACTGATCACGCCATGCCGCACCCGGCGGTCCCGGCCGGGACCGGCCGAAATTCGCTGGGGTGGCCGGGCGGGTCCCGCTAGCGTCGCGACGCGTGATCGAGGTCCGGACGACCGGCGGACGGCTGCGTGGCCCCGTCGGGTCGGCGGTGGCGGTGTTCCGCGGGATCCCGTTCGCGGCACCGCCCGTCGGCGATCTGCGCCTGGCGGCCCCCGCACCACCCGCGGCCTGGGACGGGATACGCGACGCGGTGCGGTTCGGTCCGTCGCCGCCGCAGGCCGGGGCCTTCGGGATGCAGGAGCTGACCGGCGGCGAGGACTGGCTCACGCTCAACGTCTTCTCGCCCGACCCCGGCCGCGACGCGGGCCTGCCCGTCATGGTGTGGATCCACGGTGGCGGCTACGCGATCGGCACGTCCGGTCTGCCCGAGTACGACGGCACCCGGCTGGCCCGCGACGGCGTCGTGCTCGTGACGTTCAACCACCGCGTCGGGCTCGAGGGGTTCGGTCAGGTCGACGGGGCGCCGGCCAACCGCGGCCTGCTCGACCAGGTCGCCGCGCTGGAATGGGTGCAGGACAACATCCGCGGGTTCGGTGGTGACCCGGGGCGGGTCACCGTCTTCGGGCAGTCGGCGGGCGGCGGATCGGTCGCGGCGCTGCTGGCGATGCCGCGGGCGGCGGGTCTGTTCCGACGAGCGATCGTGCAGAGCATGCCCGGGACCTTCTTCACCCCGGAGCTCGCGCGCGACATGGCCGGAGCCTGCGCCGCCGAGCTCGGCATGGAGGCGACGGTCGCCGACCTGACGACGGTGGACCCCGAGCTGTTCGCGGCGGCGGGCGATGCGGTGACCGCCGACATCGGCACCCGCGTCGACAGGTGGGGCGCGGCCGCGCACCGGTCGATCCTCTACGCGCCGGTCGTCGACGGCGAGGTCCTGCCCACCACGCCGTGGGAGGCACGGCACGACGTCGCCCTCCTCGTCGGCCACACCCGTGACGAGCACCGCCTGTTCACCGCGCTCGACCCGCCGTCGCCGGAGCAGGCCGCCGCCGCGGCGGACGTGTTCGCGCCCCTGCCCTACCCGGCGGTCGACGACCCCGTCGCGCTCCACGAGTGGGTCCTCGGCGACTGGCTCTTCCGGATGCCGTCGCTGCACCTGGGCTCGGGCAACCCCGGCACCTACTTCTACGAGCTGACGCTGGACGGAGTGCTGGGCGCCTGCCACGGTCTCGACGTGCCGCTCGTCTTCGGCAACCTGACGAGCGGGCAGCCGGCCGCGCTGGTCGGCGACGTCGCGGCCGCCGAGGCCGTGTCGGTCCGGATGCGGGCCGCCTGGATCGCGTTCGCGACGACCGGCGACCCGGGCTGGCCCACCTTCGACGACGGACTCGTCCAGTTGTTCGACGTCGAACCTGCCGTCGTGCCGTACCCGGAGACGGAGTCGCAGCGGATCTGGCGCGACCACACGTTCGCGCCGCTCCCGTTGTGCTGACCGGCGCGGGTCGCGGCGGCGGGCCCGAGGATCCCCCGAGGGGAGACCAAGGACCCTACGTCGCCGTGGGTCCGCGGAGGACCGTCGAGCCTCGTCAAGGTTCGTCGAGGGTCCTCGAGGCTCGCCGGGGAGGGAGACCCACAGTGACCACGACCACGTCCACATCGACCACCGAGATGCTCATCGACCGGTACCTGCCGAGCTTCGACTGGACGATCGTCGAGCACACCGTCGTCGAGGCCGACCGCGCCGCGACCTGGGAGGCGCTGTGCGCGCTGGACCTCGCGCAGGTGCACTCGCCGCTCATGGACGCGGCGATGGCCGTGCGGGGGCTGCCCGACCGGTTCGGTCGGCTCCGCGGGCGCCCGGCCGCCGCCCCACCGCCGGTGCACCTGCCCCTGCGCGGCGGGCCGTCGCTGCCGGGGTGGCTGTTCCTCGGCGAGATCGCCGAACGCGAGATCGTGCTGGGCGCCGTCGGCAGGTTCTGGCAGCCGCAGATCGAGTGGTACGACGTCTCCGGGATGACCCCGGAGGCGTTCGCGGCCTTCGCGGAGCCGAACTGGGGCAGGATCGCCGCGAACTTCTCGCTCCGGTCCTACGGAACCTCGCGCTCGCTCGTCTCGTACGAGGCCCGCACCTCGGTCGGCGACCCGGACAGCGCGCACCGGTTCGCCCGGTACTGGACGCTCGTGCGCCCGTTCGTCGGCCACATCATGCGCGCCGCCCTCGCCACCATCGCCACGGATGCCGCGCGCCGCGCATCGTGACCGTTGGGGGTCCGTCGCGGCGGCCACCCCGGGCGTTCCGGCGCCGGGTGGCGGCCGCGGGGCTCCCGGGCGCGCCGGCCCGTGCGGAACCGGTGACCGACGCCGACCTGGCCGGACTGCCCGCGGCCGCGGTCCGCCACCTCACGACGATGGGTGTCGTCGGGCGGCCGCGACCCTGGTCGCTGCGGGCGCACTTCACCGGCCGGCTGCGGCGCCGCCCGGACCAGCCGTGGATGGCGGTCGATGCCTGGCAGTACAACTCCGCTCGAGGTGGCGCGGCTGTTCCGCATGCGGCTCACGGTCGCTCGGGTACTGCCGCGGTCTGGCACCTGCCCGACGGCGACTTCCGCTACGCGGAGCCGACGCCGGCCGACCTCGCTCTGGAGGTCGCTCCCGGCCGCTGACGCCCCACGTCGGACACACCCGACCCACGACGAACGGCCAGGTCCGCGAGCATCCTACGATGCTCTGACCTGGCCGTTTGCGAAGTCGGGGTGACAGGATTTGAACCTGCGACCTCTTCGTCCCGAACGAAGCGCGCTACCAAGCTGCGCCACACCCCGAGTGCCCGCCGCTGTCTCGCGAGCCGTCGTGAACTCTACCCGACGTCCACAGCCGCCGACGCGGGGGTTCCCTGCGGGGCAACGTGAGCGACCGGACGGGGCACGAGCGTCAGCAACGAGGCCTCCGGGGGGCACGCGAAACGCACCGGCGCCCACGGCGAGGTGCCCAGCCCGGCCGAGACGTGCAGCCAGGTGTGGACGCCCCAGCGCGAGGCCCCGCGGGCCCGCGAGCGGTCGATCCCGCAGTTGGTGACGATGGCGCCGTAGCCCGGCATCCGCAGCTGGCCGCCGTGGGTGTGGCCGGCGAGGACGAGGTCGGTGCCGTCGGCGGCGAAACCGTCGAGCACCCGGGGCTCGGGGGAGTGGGTGAGGCCCAGCCGGAGGTCGGCGTCGTGGACCCGGCCGGCGATGCGCGGGTAACGGTCGAGGCCGAGGTGCGGGTCGTCGACACCCGCGGCGCTGACGCGGACGCCGTCGACGTCCAGCGACACGCGGGAGTGCGTCGCGTCGGCCCAGCCGCGTTCGACGAGTGCCGCGCGCAGGTCGCGCCACGGCAGCGGGTCGCCGTGGCTGCGCTTCTCGTTGCGGCCGAGGTAGCGGGCCGGGTTCTTGGGCGAGGGGCCGAAGTAGTCGTTGCTGCCGAAGACGAACAGCCCCGGCCGTTCGAGCAGCGGGCCCAGCGCGGCCAGCACGCTCGGCACGGCCTTCTCGTGGGCCAGGTTGTCGCCGGTGTCGACGACCAGGTCCGGCTCGAGCTCGGCGAGCTCCGCGACCCAGCGCTGCTTGGACGTCTGGCCCGGCATCATGTGCAGATCCGAGACGTGCAGGATCCGGATCGGTCGCGCACCGGGCGTGAGCACCGGCAACGTGGCCTCGCGCAGCGTCCAACGTCGCCGCTCGACACCCGCCGCGTAGGCGAGGCCGGCGGCCCCGGTCGTCGTCGCCCCGAGTGCGACTCGCGCCCAGCTCTTCACACGATGCAGGGTACGTTCACGCGCGTGAGCGAACTCAAGCAGCGCCTCCGTGACGACCTGACGGCCGCCATGAAGGCTCGCGACGAGCTGGTCAAGAGCACCCTTCGGATGACGTTGACCGCGATCGGCAACGCCGAGGTCGCCGGCACCGAGGCCCGCGAGCTCAGCGACGACGAGGTGCTCAAGGTCATCGCCAAGGAGGCGAAGAAGCGCGCGGAGTCGGCCGAGGCGTTCACCGCGGGGGGCCGCGCCGAGCTCGCCGCGCAGGAGCTCGCCGAGGCCGACGTGCTGGCCCGCTACCTGCCGACGCAGCTCACCGACGACGAGCTCGCCGTCATCGCCCGCTCGGCCGTCGACGAGACCGAGGCCGAGCTGGGCGCGAAGCCCGGGCCGCGGCAGATGGGCCAGGTCATGAAGAAGGCCAACGCCGCCGCGGCGGGCCGGGCCGACGGCGGCCGGGTGGCCGCCGCCGTGAAGGCCCTGCTCGCCTGAGCGGCCGGCCGAGCCGCCCGAACCTCAGGACTCGACCGGGGTCGTGCGCCGCGCCGCGGCCTTCTTGGTGGTCGTCGTCTTCGAGGCCGCGGCCGTCTTGCGCCGTGCCGGGGCCTTCTTGACCGGGGCCTTGGACCGACGGTCGGCCAGCAGCTCGGAGGCCCGCTCGTCGGTGATCTCCTCGACGCTGTCGCCCTTGCGCAGCGACGCGTTGGTCTCGCCGTCGGTGACGTAGGGGCCGAAGCGGCCGTCCTTGATGACCATCTTCTTGCCGGTGGCGGAGTCCTCGCCCAGCTCGCGCAGGGGTGGGGTCGCCGCGGCCGTGCGACGTCCCCGCTGCTTGGGCTGCTTGTAGATCTCCAGCGCCTCGTCGAGGGTGACGGTGAACATCTGCTCCTCGTCGGTGAGCGAGCGCGAGTCCGTCCCCTTCTTCAGGTACGGGCCGTACCGGCCGTTCTGCGCGGTGATCTCCTCACCGCTCTCCGGGTCGGTGCCGACCAGTCGCGGCAGCGACAGCAGCCGCAGGGCGTCGTCGAGCGTCACCGACTCGACCGTCATCGACTTGAGCAGCGAGCCCGTGCGCGGCTTCGGCTTGGCCGGGGCCTTCTTGCGTGTGGTCGTGCCCTCGGCGGGAGCCTCCGGCTCGGGCAGGATCTCCGTCACGTAGGGCCCGAAGCGGCCCTCCTTGGCGACGATCTCGTGCCCGGTCACCGGGTCGGTGCCCAGCGAGCGGCCTTCCTGCGGCACCGAGAAGAGCTTCTCGGCGATCTCCGCGGTCAGCTCGTCGGGCGGGAGGTCGTCGGGCAGGTTCGCGCGCTGCGAGGCGCCCTCGACCAGCCGCTCCAGGTACGGTCCGTACCGACCGACGCGGACGACGACGTCGCGGCCCTCGGCGTCGGTGAACATCGGGATCGAGTTGACCTCGCGGGCGTCGATCTCCTCGAGGTTCACCCCGACCAGCTTCTTCAGCCCGCCGGCGCGGGCGACGGAGCCTTCGGTGCCCTCGTCGGCCCCGAAGTAGAAGCTCGTGAGCCAGTCGGTGCGGGAGTAGTTGCCGGACGCGATCGCGTCGAGCTCGTCCTCCATCGCGGCGGTGAAGTCGTAGTCGACGAGCCGGCCGAAGTGGTGCTCCAGCAGGCCGATCACCGAGAACGCCACCCACGACGGGACCAGGGCGGAGCCCTTCTTCCAGACGTAGCCGCGGTCCTGGATCGTCTTGATGATCGACGCGTACGTCGACGGCCGGCCGATCCCCAGCTCCTCGAGCTGCTTGACCAGGCTCGGCTCGGTGTAGCGGGCCGGCGGGTTGGTCGAGTGGCCGTCGGGGTTCAGCTCGGTCGCGGTGACCGCCGCGCCCTCGGCGAGGTTCGGCAGCCGGGACTCGGCGTCGTCGGCCTGCCCGTCGGTGCCCTCCTCGACCGTCTCGACGTAGGCCTTGAGGAAGCCGGGGAAGGTGATCGTGCGGCCGGAGGCGGCGAACGTGGCCTCCTCGCCCGTTGCGGCCGTACCGACGATGCGGACGCTCATCGTCGTCCCGCGCGCGTCGGCCATCTGCGACGCGACGGTGCGCTGCCAGATCAGCTCGTAGAGACGGAAGTCGTCGCCGTCGACCTCGCGCGCGACCTCGCCCGGTGTGCGAAATGTCTCACCGGCGGGCCGGATCGCCTCGTGGGCCTCCTGCGCGTTCTTGACCTTGCGGGTGTACTGGCGCGGCTGCGGCGAGACGTACGAGTCGCCGTAGAGCTCGCGGGCCTGCGTGCGGGCCGCGTTGATCGCCGACTCCGACAACGTCGTGGAGTCGGTACGCATGTAGGTGATGTAGCCGTTCTCGTACAGGCGCTGCGCGGTGCGCATCGTGCGCTCGGCGGAGAACCGCAGCTTGCGGCCCGCCTCCTGCTGCAGCGTCGAGGTCATGAACGGGGCGTACGGCTTGCGGGTGTACGGCTTGGACTCGACCGACGAGACCGTCAGATCGACCCCGTCGAGCGCCTCGGCCAGCCGGCGCGCGCCGGCCTCGTCGAGCGCGACCGCGTCGGATTTCAGCTGTCCGTCCGCGCCGAAGTCGCGGCCCGTGGCGACCCGGTTGCCGTCGACGGCCACCAGCCGCGCCCCGAACGTCCGCGGGCTCGCCTCGGCGCCGGCGTCGAGCGTGGCCGCGATGTCCCAGTACGAGGCGGAGACGAACGCCATCCGCTCCCGCTCGCGCTGCACGATCAGCCGCGTGGCCACCGACTGCACCCGGCCCGCCGACAGCTTCGGCATGACCTTCCTCCACAGCACGGGGGAGACCTCGTAGCCGTAGAGCCGGTCGAGGATGCGGCGCGTCTCCTGCGCGTCGACCAGGTCCTGGTCGAGGTCGCGCAGGTTCTCGGCGGCGGCGCGGATCGCGGGCTCGGTGATCTCGTGGAAGACCATCCGGCGGACCGGGACCTTCGGCTTGAGCGTGTCGAGCAGGTGCCAGGCGATGGCCTCGCCCTCGCGGTCGGGGTCCGTCGCGAGCAGCAGCTCGTCGACCGACTTGAGCGCGTCGCGCAGCTCGGAGACCTTGCCCTTCTTCTCCGGCGTCACGATGTAGAGCGGCTGGAACTCGTTGTCGACGTCGACACCCAGCCGCGCCCACGACTCGCCCTTGTACTTGGCGGGGACGTCCGCGGCGCCGCGCGGCAGGTCGCGGATGTGTCCGACCGACGACTCGACGACGTAGTCCTTGCCCAGATAGGGCGCGATCTTCTTGGCCTTGGTCGGCGACTCGACGATCACGAGCCGCCGGGTCGGACGACCCGTCGTCGTCGCCGTCGGGGTGCCGTTGCGACGGCTGCCGGCCGCGGCGGGGGCCGAGCCGTCGTCGGCTCCTGCCTTCGAACGCGTCGTTCGGGTTGCCACCTTGGTCCTACTCCATCGTCACCGGCCGTACCGCCGAGCGCGGTCCGACCGTCGGCCGACGCTGCGGCCATTCGATCACCCGACACATGAGCGGGTCGGGTTCGCCAGTATCCCTACAACACCGGCACTGTTCGCCACGTTCGCACACTCACCCGGCGTGTTGCATCTGTCACGTCCGGATGCGTGACGACGGACGGCAGCGTAACCAGGCCGTCAACACCGATCACGAGGCCCGGCCCCACCACCGCGGCCAGTCGCCCACCGGGACGGGGTCGGGGACCGGGCCGACGAGATCCACCAGCCTGCGAACCCGGGCAGCTCCCGAGATGCGCAGAGCCGGATGGTCGTCGCCGCCGACGCGGGCCGGGGAGATGCCCGCCCGGTACGCGGCCGCGGCCAGCGGTCGGTGCGTGTGCGGGGCGAGCGGGTCGAGGGCGAGCAGGTAGCCGCCGCGCTCGTCCGCCCGGCCCGCGGCCAGTGCCCACAACCGAAGCAGGGAGCCGTCGAGCTGGAAGTCGTCGGGGACGACCTTGCGGTCGGCGGCGGCGGCGGCGCCGCCGGCGGCGTCGGAACCCGCCCAGGCCTTCGCCAGCGCGACCAGGTCGCACCGGAAGGCCGAGCGGAGGGCGACGGTCCCGTCGTCGGCCGGGGTGGCCTCCAGCCGGACGCCGGTGGCCGCGGCGGCGGCGCGCACGGCGCGGGCGCGCCCCGCGTCGGCGACCTGGAGGCTCAGCCGGGCCGTCGTCCCGCTGCCGAAGCGCGCGATGCGCCCGGGCCCGCACAGCAGGCCGGCGAGATCGGCCCGCCGCACCGGGCGGGCCTCCGCGGAGAACAGCGACAGCTGAGCCACGGGGCGCACGGTAGAACATGCGTTCGATCTTTCGATGGTCGGCGCGCCGGACGGGCCCGCCGCACCCGGTCAGCGGTCGGTGCTCACCTGCCGAGCCGCTGGCAGTTCGGGGCCGCCTCCGCCGCCTTGTTCAGCCGGACGTAGCCGCTCGTGTCGCCCAGGCTCGCCCCGCTCGTCGAGAGCTTGCCCAGCGACGTCGTGGCGTCGGTCAGGGCGCCCTGGAAGGCGTTGACGTCGTTGGGGTCGACGCCGTCGACGCGGGACTTGGCCTCGCCCAGACTCTGCTCGAACTGGGTGAGCAGGCCGTCGATCCTGGTGACCGTCTCGTTGCCGCCGGCGACCGGTGAGCTGCCGACCGAGCCGAGCTGGCTGCGGCCCTGCTGCACGCCGGAAAGGACCGCCCCGAGGTAGTCGCTGAACGACTTCTTGATCGTCGGCAGGTCGTTGACGCCGGCGAGGTTCGGTGTCTTCTGCGCCGCGTCGAGCATGGGGATCAGCGAGCCGCACACCTTGTCGACCCACGCCACCGGGTCGGCGCCCGGGCCCTGGGTCGGCTGCGGCGACGGATCGGCCGCCGCCGTCCCCGACACGACGCTCGAGCACCCGCCCAGCAGCACCGTGAACGCCAACGCCACGGTGGCGACGACGGTGGTCAGCGGGCGGGAACGGCGCGGCATTCGGGAACTCCCCCGGTGGGCTGGTGCGGGCATCCGGGCCCAGTCTCCCGCACCCGGGAACGGGCGGGCCGCGAGCGTCCGCGGCCCGCCCGTCGACGGTCGTGCCCGTGCGTCAGCCGGTCTGCTGCAGTTTCTGGCAGTTCGCGGCCTTGGCGGCGGCAGCGTTGATGTCGGCGTTGCCGTTGAGGCCGCTGGTGTCGAGCTTCGACAGCTGCTGCAACGGGCTCAACGCATCGGTCAGCGCGCCCGTCAGCGCCGACGGGTCGTTGGTGTCGACGTTCTGCAGCTGCTGGCGGGCCTGGTCGAACGAGGACTTGACCGAGGTCAGCGTCGACTTCAGCTGGGTGACGACGGCGTCGCCACCGTCGATCGGCGAGGGTCCGAGCTTCCCCATCGAGTCGATCGAGCCCTGCACCGCGGTGCTCGCCGTACCGAGGTAGTCGCTCAGCCCCTGGATGGCCTTGTCGGGGTTCGAGCTGTCGATGTTCGGCTGCGTCTTGACCGCGTCGGTGAAGGTCAGGATCGAGCTGCAGAGTCCGTCGGCCCAGGCGACGTCGGCGTCGCTCGGGCCACTGCTGCAGCCGCCGACGACCGTGGCCAGCGCCGCCGCGACGGCGACCGCCGCGACGCGCAGGGATCGGGGGGTACGGCGCACGGGATGCTCCGTTCTCTCGGGTCTCGGGGGATGGGGCGGCGGCGGTCGGCGACGGTGCCGCGGCGACCTGCCACGGCCACGGACGCGCGCGGCAGGGACCGAGCTGCTCGGTCTCGTGCGCATCACGTCCTCCGGGGGAGCTCCGACGCCCGGGCGCGCCGCGGGCAGCGGACATTACTGGGACTTCCGGACACGACGAAGGCCACCCACCCGAAAGGGGGTGGATGGCCTCCGTCGTGACCTGCGGCGACGCCGTCCCGTCAACGGACGACGACGCCCTCGGCGATCAGCCGACCGGGTCCTCCACAGGGGTGTCCGCGATGGCCGTGGAGCGGCGCTTCGAGACCACGACCGCCGCGACGATGATCGCGACCGCGACCAGCGCGATGACGACGCGCAGCGGACCCGACGCCGAGTCGCCGACCGAGAACACCACGATGGCCGGGGCGATCAGCACCGAGACCAGGTTCATGACCTTGATCAGCGGGTTGATGGACGGGCCTGCGGTGTCCTTGAACGGGTCACCGACGGTGTCGCCGATGATCGTCGCCTCGTGGGCGGGCGAGCCCTTGCCGCCGTGGTTGCCGTCCTCGACGAGCTTCTTCGCGTTGTCCCAGGCGCCACCGGAGTTGGCGAGGAAGATCGCCATCAGGGTGCCCGCCGCGATGGCGCCGGCCAGGTAGCCGGCCAGCGGGCCGACACCGAGGCCGAAGCCGACCGCGATCGGGGCGAAGATCGCGAGCAGACCGGGGGTGGCCAGCTCGCGAAGCGAGTCACGGGTGCAGATGTCGACGACGCGGCCGTACTCCGGACGCGTCGTGCCCGCCATGATCCCGGGGTCGCTGCGGAACTGCCGCCGGACCTCGAACACGATCGCGCCCGCGGCGCGGGTCACGGCGTTGATCGCCAGGCCCGAGAACATGAACACGACCGCGGCACCGATGATCACACCGACGAGGGTGTTCGGCGAGAACACCTCGAAGGCGAACGCGGTGCCCACGTCGGACGCCGCGGCGCCGGCCTTCGACAGCGCCTGGGTGATCGCGTCGCGGTAGGACCCGAACAGCGCGGTGGCGGCGAGCACCGCCGTCGCGATCGCGATGCCCTTGGTGATGGCCTTGGTCGTGTTCCCGACCGCGTCGAGCTCGGTGAGGATGCCGACGCCGTCGCCCTCGACGTCGCCCGACATCTCCGCGATGCCCTGCGCGTTGTCGGAGACCGGGCCGAAGGTGTCCATCGCGACGATGACGCCGACCGTGGTCAGCAGGCCGGTGCCCGCGAGTGCCACGGCGAACAGCGCCACGGTGATCGACGCCGTCGCCAGCGCGAACGCGCCGAACACGGCCGCGCCGATGACGATCGCCGTGTAGACGGCCGACTCGAAACCGATCGAGATGCCGGCGAGGATGACCGTCGCCGACCCGGTCAGCGACGACTGGCCGACCGTCTTGACCGGCTTGTCCTCGGTTCCGGTGAAGTAGCCGGTCAGCCACAGGATGACGCCGGCGAGCACGATGCCGATGATCACCGCGATCGACGCGATCATGCGCGGGTCGGCCCCGCCCATGGCCGCGACGACGGTCGTGTCGGTCGGGGTGCTCTGGCCGTTGTTGCCCAGCTGGCCGAACGAACCCGGCAGGTACAGGTACGCCGCGACGACGCACAGCACGGCCGAGATCAGCGCCGAGATGTAGAAGCTGCGGTTGATCGCCTTGAGGCCGCCCTCGTTGGGACGGGCCCTGGTGATGTAGACGCCGATGACCGCGGTGATCACGCCGATCGCGGGGACGATCAGCGGGAACAGCAGGCCCTGCAGGCCGAACGCCGCGCTGCCCAGGATGAGGGCCGCGACCAGCGTCACCGCGTAGGACTCGAACAGGTCGGCGGCCATGCCCGCACAGTCGCCGACGTTGTCACCGACGTTGTCGGCGATCGTCGCGGCGTTGCGCGGGTCGTCCTCGGGGATGCCCTGTTCGACCTTGCCGACCAGGTCGGCACCGACGTCGGCGGCCTTGGTGAAGATGCCGCCGCCGACACGCATGAACATCGCGAGCAGCGCGGCGCCGAACCCGAAGCCCTCGAGGACCTTGGGGGCCTCACCGGCGTAGGACAACACGACGAGCGAGGCGCCGAACAGGCCGAGGCCGACGGTGAACATGCCGACCACGCCGCCGGTGCGGAACGCGATCCGGGTGGCCTTCTCGCGGCCGCCCGCCTCGCGCGAGGCCGCGGCGACGCGGATGTTGGCGCGGGTGGCGAGCCACATGCCGAGATAGCCGATCGTCGCGGAGAAGACCGCGCCGACGATGAAGAAGATCGAGCGACCGATGCGCTCGCCGATGCCGTCCGCGGGGAGCGCGAAGAGCAGAAGGAACACGATCACGACGAAAATGCCGAGCGTGCGGAACTGTCTGTTGAGGTAAGCCGCGGCACCTTCCTGGACCGCTCGGCCGATGTCCTGCATCTTCTCGGTGCCCTGGCCTGCGGCCAGAACCTCCCGGAGCAGTACGTAGCCGATGGCCAGGGCAGCGAGTGCGACCACCGCGACCACGCCGACGACGACGCGGTCGCTCGCGCCGAGCTCGAGGCCCGCTGCGAGGGTGGACGAGGGCATGCGTTCTCCTGGTTCGTGCGGACTCTAGGTACCAGGGAAACGTTGACGACATCCCTGGCGTCATGCTCGTCGTCCCTGGTGACAGCGACGACGGGCGTTCAGAGTGTAGGTGTGACCTGTCACGTGCACCGCGAAGGGTTGTCCGTATCGCACCTGTGGTAACGGTTCGATCACGAGTTCGCCGGGTTCATGATCGAGAACTCGCGGTCAGGAGCGCGCGTCCGACTGTCGGTGCGGTGTGTCAGGCTCGGCGGATGTCGTGCCCTCGGGGTCGCAGTGGTGGGAGGAGCATGCCGTGTCGGTGACGGACGCGTCGCGCGCCGTGGGAGCCGGCACGGGGCGGGGCGACCGGCTGCTCGCGCGGGTCCTCGCCGGGTCCGACGTCGGGGACGTCGTCTCGCCGCTGCGGCACAGCGTGCAGCTGCCCGCGCGTCCCGGCAGGCCGGCGGCGTGGCCCGGGTGGGTGCCGGCCGTCGTCGTCGACGCCCTGCGCGCCCACGGCATCGACCGGCCGTGGACGCACCAGGTCGAGGGGGCCGAGCTCGCCCACGCGGGCCGGGACGTCGTCGTCGCCACCGGGACGGCGTCGGGGAAGTCGCTGGTCTACCAGCTGCCCGTGCTCACCCGGTTCGTCGCCGACCGCCGCGCGACCGCGCTGTACCTCTCGCCCACCAAGGCGCTGGCCGCCGACCAGCTGCGCGCCCTCGAGGCGCTCGACGTGCCCGATGTGCGGGCGACGACCGTCGACGGCGACACCCCGGCCGAGGAGCGCGACTGGGCCCGGCGCAACGCGCGCTGGATATACAGCAACCCCGACATGCTGCACCGGTCGATCCTGCCCCGGCACGCGAGCTGGGCGACCTTCCTGCGCCGGCTCAGCTACGTCGTGGTCGACGAGTGCCACACCTACCGCGGGGTCTTCGGCTCGCACGTGGCGCTGCTGCTGCGCCGGCTGCTGCGGGTCGCCGCCCGCTACGGCGCGCGGCCGACGATCGTGCTCGCCTCCGCGACCGTCGCCGATCCCGGGCCGTTCGCGACGGTGCTCACCGGCCGCGACGTCGCCGCCGTGACCGACGACGGCTCGCCCCGCTCCGCGCGGACCGTCGCGCTCTGGGAACCGCCGCTGCTGCCCGAACTGTCGGGGGAGAACGCGGCGCCGGTGCGCCGCGCCGCCGGGACCGAAGCCGCGCGGATGCTGGCCGACCTCGTCGTCGAGGGCGCCCGGACCCTGGCGTTCGTCCGGTCGCGGCGCGGTGCGGAGCTGACGGCGATGGGGGCGCGGCGGCTGCTCGCCGAGGCCGCGCCCGAGCTGGTCGGCCGCGTTGAGTCCTACCGCAGCGGCTACCTGCCCGAGGAGCGTCGCGAGCTGGAGGCCGCCCTGGCCGGTGGCCGGCTGCTCGGCGTCGCCTCGACCAACGCGCTCGAGCTGGGGATGGACATCGCCGGGCTCGACGCGGTCGTCGTCGCCGGGTTCCCGGGGACGCGAGCGTCGTTCTGGCAGCAGGCGGGGCGTGCCGGGCGGGCGGCGGAGGAGGCCCTCGTCGTCCTCGTGGCCCGCGACGACCCGATGGACACCTACCTCGTCCACCACCCTGACGCGCTGCTCGGTGCGCCCGTCGAACGGTGCGTGCTCGACCCCGCCAACCCCTACGTCCTGGCGCCGCACCTGGCCTGTGCGGCGGCCGAGCTCCCGCTCACGGCGGCCGACCTCGACGGTGTCTTCGCCGGCACGCCCGCCGAGGCGGTCCTCGACGCGCTGGTCGACGACGGTGTCCTGCGCAGGCGGCCCACCGGCTGGTTCTGGCCGTCGGCCAGCGAGTGGCCTGCGTCGTCGGTCGACATCCGGGGGTCCGGGCTCGGGCAGATCGCGCTCGTCGAGGCCGGGACCGGGCGGATGCTGGGCACCGTCGACGCCGGCTCCGCCCCCGCCACCGCACACCCCGGCGCGGTGTACCTGCACCGTGGGGAGAGCTACGTCGTCGACTCGCTGGACCTCGACGCCGGGCTCGCGCTCGTCCACCCCGACAACCCCGACTGGCGTACCGACGCCCGGTCCACCGCCGACGTCGAGATCGTCGCCGAGCTGTGCCGGTCCGAGCACGGGCCGGTCGGCGTGAGCTACGGCGAGACCCGGGTGACCACGCAGGTCGTCGGCTACCAGCGGCGGGCCCTCGACGGCCGGGTGCTGGAGACGGTGCCGCTCGACATGCCCGAGCAGACCCTGGACACCCGCGCGGTCTGGTACACGATCGACGACGCGGCCCTCGCCGACGCCGGGATCGTCCCTGCACGGATCCCGGGGGCGCTGCACGCCGCCGAGCACGCCGCGATCGGGCTGCTCCCGCTCTTCGCGATCTGCGACCGGTGGGACATCGGCGGCATGTCGACGGCCCTGCACCCCCAGACCGGGCTGCCGACCGTGTTCGTCCACGACGGGCATCCCGGTGGCGCGGGACTCGCGGAGCGCGGGCACGGCGTCATGCAGCGGTGGCTCGCCGCCACCCGGGCCGCGATCGCCGAGTGCGAGTGCCGGACCGGCTGCCCGTCCTGCGTCCAGTCCCCGAAGTGCGGGAACGGCAACAACCCGCTGGACAAGGCGGGGGCGGTCGTCGTGCTGGACCTGGTGCTGGGCGCCCTGCGGGGCTGAGCACGCCCGGCGACCCGGCCGGGACCACCGCCGAGCGTGACGGCCGCCGCCGGCCGACCCGTCGGGGGCCGGACCGGCCGGCAGCGGCCCTGTATGCGGTGGAGCCGAATGGGGGTCGGCTCTAAGGCGCTCCGGCCCCACCGCGGTCTGGGGAGCGTGCTCGGCGTCGGGGTTCCGGCGACGTGCCGTCACCCTGACGTGGTCTAGTAGGTCAGCCGGACCGGGTCGTCGCCACCCGTCGTCGCCGATCGGTGCACGTGCAACGACGAGCGCCGCTTCCTGTGTCGCCGGGTGGCAATCCGGCGCCGGACGTGGGATAACGGCGCGCGTACCGGTCCGGGGCCCCCGCTCGTCCGGAGCGGTCGACCGCTCGGCGCGCGCCTTGGCCCTGTCGGTGGGCGTGCTTCCGCCGACCGGAGCGCGGCGAAACGGACGCCACCGACCTCGGGCGCTGGGCCGGATGCCGGTCACGGACAGCGGCGTCACAGCCCACCGTCCGGGCGCTCGACGGGACCGGCGCGGGCGCGCGCGTGTGCCTCGGAGCCACCGAACAGGGAGAACGCCCTGGTCACGGTCACCTCCACGACCGCGTCCCACCCGTCGAGGGTGCACCGGCGCACCGTCGAGCCCATCGCGGCGGCGACCGCCTCCGCGCGGGGACAGGCCGACCGTTCGCCGAGCGCGGCGTCGGTGGCTGCGGCGAGCGCGGACAGGTCGGCGGCGGCCTCGGCCCGATGCCGGGCGAGGACGGCCGATCCGACGTCGACCCCGACCGCCGCGATCGCAAGGAGCAACGCCGCGACGGCCGCGCCCCAGACGGTCGCGACGCCGGAGTCGTCGGCCGGGACGCCGGGGCGGCCGCGGCCGACGCCGCCGGGTGCGCAGCCCACGGCCCGCCGGGCGGCGTGGGCGTCGTCTCGTGGCCGCCGCGGCGCCGGGTTCGTCCCGGTCCCGACCGCCTGACGTCGCGGGGCCCGCCGCGTGGCCCGTCGCGCGATCCGACGCCGTCGACGCGGCCGACGCAGGCCGGTGCCGGAGAGGATCAGCAGGCCTGCGCCCGCCTCGCGTCCCGCACCGCTCGGGTTCGGACCGGGCACCGCGTCGGCTCCGCCGGAGCCCGCGGCCGGCGGTTCCTCGTCGCCGGCGGGGCCGGGCACGGGACCGGACTCCGGCTCGGCGACCGCGACCGCCCGGCCGCCGACCTGCAGCGGGAGCGGCCGGACGGGCGCCGCGGTCACGACGACGAGGATCTCGTCGCCGGAGGTCGTGATCTCGACGGCGGCTCCCGGCGGAGCCAGCCGGCCCGCCACGGCGCGACCCCGTTCGGGCTCGCCACGTGCGGCCAACCGGGCGGCCTCACGAGCGGCGTCGGTGCAGCGCACCGCCGCCACGACGGTGAGGACGGCACCGACGGCCGCGAGCGTCACCAGGACGAGAACCCCCAGCACGAGCGCGGCCTCGACCGTCACCGCACCATGGTCGTCCGGGGGTCTGCGGCCGGTCAGACCGTCGTCGACAGCGCGCGTTCGACGAGGCCGGTCAGCGCGGTCACGACGTTCTCCCCGCTCACGACGCTGTAGAGCACCGCGGCGAACGCCGCCGCGGCCAAGGTGCCGATCGCGTACTCGACCGTGCTCATCCCGGCGTCGTCGGCGAGCAGCCGACGGGCCCGGCGCAGCAGGGCGGTCCGGAACCGCACGGGAACCCGCGGGGGCGGCAGCATGCGGGACATCGCGCGGGACATCAGTCGGGACATGGTGTTCTCCTTCTCGGGTGTGGAACCGACCGGACGGGTCGGGCGTGTGCACGGCTCACCACCGGGCCAGGGCGTCGCCGGCGAGCCCCACGACGACGGGGGCGATGCCGAGCACGAGGAACGCGGGCAGGAAGCACAGCCCCAGCGGGCCCGTGATCGTCACCGCGGCACGTTGGGCGCGGGCGCGGGCGGAGTCGACGGTCTCGGCGCGCAGCCGCTGTGCCTCGGTCCGCGCGACGTGCGCGATGCCGGCGCCGGTCGCGGCGGACCGCCGGGCCGCGCGGGCGAAGGCGACGAGGGCAGGTCTGCCGTCGACGGCCTGCCAGGCCTCAGCCGGATCGGCGCCCAGCTCCAGCAGTCCCGCGACCCGACGCAGGGCACGCCCGCTCGGTCCGTCCAGCTGCGCGGCCCCGGCCTCGACGGCCGTCGACACGGGCATCCCGGCTTCCAGGCACACGGCGAGCAGCTCCCAGCCGGCGGCGAGTGCGGAGGCGCTCTCGTCGGCCGCGGGCGCGCCGCTGCGCCGGGCGAAGACCACCAGCCCGGTCCCGACGGTGAGCGCCACCACGGCTCCGGCGACCGCACCGCCGACGAGCAGGCCCGCCGCGCCCGCCGAGACGCTCCCGGCGACGGCCCAGCGCAGGCGCAGCGGCGCGGGCGACGGCGCGGTGCGCAGCACGGGATCGCGTCGCCCCAGCGCGCGCAGCCGCGCGCGGCCGACATGCGGGTCGGTGGCGACGAGGGCTGCCGCGCCGACCAGCAGCGCGACGGCGACGAGCGCGGTCATCGGGGCACCGCCGCCCGCAGGATGTGTTCCGACCACGCCACGCCGGCGGCCGTCAGCAGAGTTCCGCAGCCGAGCAGCAGGGTGCCCAGGAGACCGTCGCGCAGGACGCCGAGCGGGTCGGCCCCCATGAGCTGGCCGAATGCCAACCCGAGCAGCGGCAGCAGGGTCAGCACCGTCGCCGTCGCACGCGGGCCGGCGAGCTCGGCACGCACCCGGTTGCCGAACTCGACGCGCCACCGCAGGTCGGCGGCCACCGCCGCGAGCACCGTGGCGAGCGGGACGCCGTGCCGGTCGGAGAGCGTCCACGCCGCGGTGACCCGGTCGACGTCCGCGGCGAGCCCGGCGGGCGCGGCCGCGCGGGCCAGCGCGGTCGGCACCGTCTCACCCAGCTCGGCCGCGCCGAGGGCGGGCCGCAGCGCCGCGCGGGCGGCGGCACCGTCGGCGTCGATCCCGGCGAGCGCGGCGCCCGGATGGGCTCCGGCCCTGAGCTCGTCGCAGATGCGGGCCAACGCCTCGGCCAGCTCGAGCCCGGCGACGGCGGCCGCCGCGTCGGCACGTCGGCGGCTGCGCCTGCGCAGCCAGGTCGAGCCCGCGACCGTCCCCGCGAGCGCGCCGCCGGGGCCTGCGACGACACCGGCGACGACCGCCGCGGCGACGACGGCCCACAGCGCGGGGGTGGGCCGCGGCAGCCGTCGGCCCACCGTCTGCGACGAACCGCCGAGCACGTGACGCAGCCGGGCCGTCGGGTGCTCGGACGGCAGCACCGCGGCGGCGGCCGCGAGTGCGGCGAGCGCCGCGCTCACCACGGCGGCACCGTCCCGCGTTCGGCCAGCAACGCGCCCAGCCGGGCGCGTCCCTCACCCCAGCCCGCAGCTCGGGTCCACGCCGGGGACAGCGCGACGAGGCCGTCGCGACGGTCGAGCACGCCGACACCGTCGAGGACCCGGCGCCCGTCGCGGCGGCTCATGTGCAGCACGACCTGCACCGCCGCACCCAGCTGGCTGTGCGCGGTCGGCGGGCTCATCCCACCCAGCGCGGCGAGCGCCTCGATCCGCGCCGGCACCTCCGCGGCGGAGTTGGCGTGCACGGTGCCGGCGCCGCCGTCGTGCCCGGTGTTGAGTGCCGCGAGCAGCTCACAGACCTCCGCGCCGCGCACCTCGCCGACGACCAGCCTGTCGGGGCGCATCCGCAGCGCCTGGCGCACGAGGTCGCGCAGCGCGACCCCACCCGCGCCCTCGATGTTCGCGGGCCGCGCGACGAGCCGCACCACGTGCGGATGCCGCGGCCGCAGCTCCTCCGCGTCCTCGACGGTGACCAGCCGTTCCGCGGGATCGGCCGCGGCGAGCAGGGCGGCGAGGATCGTCGTCTTGCCGCTGCCCGTCCCGCCGGAGACCAGCATCGCCAGCCGGGCCGCGACCACCGAGCGCAGCAGCGCCTCGCCGGTCGCGTCGAAGGTGCCCAGCGACGCGAGCGAGCCGAGATCGTGGGCAGCGGGCCGCAGGACCCGCAGCGACAGGCACGTCCCGTCGGCGGCGACGGGCGCGAGCACCGCGTGCAACCGGACCCCCGCGTCGGGCAGCCAGCCGTCGACGCAGGGGCTGGCGTCGTCGAGCCGGCGGCCGGCGGCGAGCGCCAGGCGTTGGGCCAGCCGCCGGACGGCCGCCTCGTCGGGGAACGTGATCGGGCTGCGCTCCAGCCCGGTGCCCCGGTCGACCCAGACGGCGCCGCCGCTGACCAGCACGTCGGTGGTGCGGGGATCGCGGAGCAGACCGTCGAGCGGGCCGACGCCGACGAACTCCTGGCGCAGCGTGCGCAGGGCGGCGAGGGTGTCGAGGTCGGAGACGACACCACCGGCCTCGGCCCGGATCGCGGCGGCCACGGCCGCGGCCGTGGGCTCACCTCCCGCCTCGGCGAGCCGGGACCGGACGCGGTCGACCAGCGCGGTCACGACGTCCACCCGCTGCGGCTGAGCCGGGCACGGTCCTGCAGCTCGGCGAGCAGGACGGCGGCGGCGTCGGCGAGCGGGCCCCGGTCGGCGGGTGGGAGCCCGCGCTCGAGGCGGCGGTCCAGGTCGTTCTGCGTCCGCATCGCGACCAGGAGCGGTACGTCGAGGGTGCGGGCGACGTCGTCGGGGGTGATGCCCTGGCTCGGGCCGCGCACGACCAGGCCGACCGCGCAGGCGTGCTCCGCGAGCACCGCCGTGACGCGGGACGCCGCGGCGCAGGCCCGCACGTCGGCCGGGACGACGAGCACGGTGAGGTCGGCCCTGGCCAGGGCGGTCGCGCCGGCCTCGGTGGGCTGGCGCGGCACGTCGCACACCACGGTGTCGCCCGCGCGCCGGCCTGCGTCGATCACCGCACGCAGCCCGGCGGCTCCGGGGCCGGGCCCGGTCCGGTCGCACGAGAGCACCGACAGGGTGCGGTCGCCCATCGCGGGGAGCGCCTCGTGCAGCGCGGCGGCGGGGACCCGACCGTCCATCACCGACAGCTCGGGCCAGCGCACCCCCAGCACGTCCTCGGCGCCGAGGAGCAGGTCGAGACCGCCGCCGAGCGGGTCGCAGTCGAGCAACAACGTCCGGCGCCCGTCGCGAGCGGCGCGCAACGCGACGGCCGCGGCGAGGGTCGATGCGCCAGCGCCGCCGCACCCGCCGGTGACGGCCAGCACGGCTCCCGGTGGCCCGCCGCCCTCGCAGGCCTCGGTGAACGCCGTGACCATCCACAGCTCGCCCTCGGGCAGCTCGACGATGTTGGCCGCGCCCGCCCGCAACCCGAGCTGCCACGCGTGCGGCGGCGGCGTACCGGCCGTGACCAGCACGATGCCGTCGCGGCGGGGGAACGGGAACCGGGCGCACCGCTCCGCGGCGGCGACATCGACCACGACCATCGAGGCCGCGGCCCACTGGCGGCGGGCGTCGGTCGGGTCGATCGCGCGGTGGACCTCGGCACCCGCAGCGGCCGCGAGCCGCAGTACGGCGTCGAGCAGGTCGGGATCGTCGACCATCACCAGTGCCCGTCGCGCGTCCATGGCTCCGCACCTCCCGTCGGCGCCGTCGGGTGGCGGCGCGCTGTTCGTCGCCAAGCGTGTCGGCCGCGACGGCTCGTGAGGGGCGATGCACAGACGACTGTGGACAGCTCTGTGGAGTTGTGGACTGATCGTCGGCGAGGTGCGTGTGGACGGGCGGATCGTCGGTGGCGCCTGGCACGATGCCGCGGGGACCACCGGCCCGGGCGGCCCGCCACACCGCGGTGCACGGATCCCCGCCTGCGCCGCAACGGGATCGCTGCGCCGGCTCGCCCGGACATGGGACGACCCCCGCCAGGGGGGAGTGGCGGGGGTCGTCGTTGGGTTCAGCCCCGGGGGGTCGAGCTGAACCACGGGCCCGGCGCGCGGGCCGGGTCAATCGTAGCCGGATTCGGGCCCCGATGTGTGTTCCTCTCGGGGATGTGCTTCACCCCGTCGGCGGACGGTGCCGCGCGGCGTGACGCGGGGTCGTCACGTTCATCTGGCAAGCTCCCGCGACGTGCCGGGACCGCCTCCTCACGTGCCGACGTCGGCGGCCTTCTTCGACCTCGACAAGACGATCATCGCGGGATCGAGCGCGCTCGCGTTCAGCCGGCCGTTCCGCAGCCACGGGCTCATCGGCAGGCGGGCCGTCCTGCGCAGCGTCTACGCCCAGATGATGGTGCTCGCGTCGGGCGCGGACGCCGACACGATGGACATGCTGCGCAAGCGCATCACCGCACTGTGCGCCGGCTGGGAGGTCGAGCAGGTGCGGTCCATCGTGGCCGAGACCCTGCACGAGATCGTCGAGCCGCTGATCTACGCCGAGGCGGCGGACCTGATCGCGGAGCACCACGCGGCGGGCCAGGAGGTCGTCGTCCTCTCGGCGTCGGGGCTGGAGGTCGTGGAGCCCATCGCCGCGCTCGTCGGGGCCGACCGCTGCTTCGCGACGAGGATGACGGTGCGTAACGGCCGCTACACGGGCGAGATCGACTACTACTGCTACGGCGAGCACAAGGCCGAGGCGGCGCGGACCATCGCCGCCGAGCGCGGGTACCGGCTGGCCGACTGCCGGGCCTACTCCGACTCGATCACCGACCTCCCGCTCCTCGCCGCGGTCGGCCATCCGACCGTCGTGAACCCCGACCGGGCGCTGCGCCGGGAGGCGGAGGAACGTGGCTGGCCGATCCTGACGTTCGCCGATCCGGTGACGCTCGGCTCGCGGCTGCGGGTGCCGCGCGCGACGACGGTGGCGGCGGTCGGGGTCGGCGCGGTCGCCCTCGCGGGAGTCGGGCTGATCGGCCGCCGGTCGTGGCTGCGGACCCGGCGCTGAACAGCGCGAACATACCTTGATACTGACCGGAGCGTGTGCGGTGCAGCCGCCAACCGGGTTCCGTAGGACCCCCTTTCGTCACCCGGAGTTCGTCTCACGGTGCACCCGATCCGACCCTTGATGTGCCTGCCGTCACGCACTACAAATGAGGTCACGGACCCCGGTCGGCCAGGGGCGGTACGGCAGAGAAGTAACCGTCCCCCCCGAACGGGCTCCGGGCACGAGCGCCGGGCACTCCACGCACAGCACGCCGCGGGAGGCATGTCGTCGTGGGCCTGCGTACCGGGACGCCGGACGCCGAGGCCGGAGCACGACACGTAGTGCACGCCTGGATCCTGGATGGTCGTGCGAGGAGGGCGGTACCCGCGAGGGTGCCGCCTTTCTCATGTCCGGACCCCGACGGACCAGTGCCTGGTCAGCGGACCGGACCGGTGCCTGGTGGACCGGACCGAACCGGTGCGTGGCCGGCGGACCGTGCCGGGTCTCAGGCCCGCGACTCCGCGATGGACGTCGCTTCCCGCGCGCCCGCCTCCCACTGCGCGCAGCAGTGCAGCACCCAGGTTCCCACGCCCTCGGCGCCGCCTGCGGCGAACGCGGCCGCGGCGCTCCGGTACTCCGCGAGCCGGCGCAGGTGCCCGACCTCCGGCACCACGAGGGACTTGGGGTCCAGCCCCGACGCGGTGGCGGCCAGCCGCGCGGCGGCCCGGGCGACCACCCCGTCGGCGGTACCGAAGGGCGCGAGTGCGAGCAGCTCGCCGTGCACGACGGCGACGAGGACGGGCGCGGGCACGGCCGTCGCACCCGTCACGAGGTCGGCCAGCAGCGACAGCCGGTCACCGGTCCCGGGGCGCGGCCTGCCGAGCTCATCGGGATGCCGCGGCACGGGGACCAGGTCGGCGGCGGCCAGGACGTGCAGCCGGGCGAGCGCCTGCAACGGGGAGGACTTCCACACCGGTACGAGCCGGGCGTGCTCGTCGGCCACCCGAACGGCCCCGGCGAGCAACGGGTCGGATACCAGGTCGGAGGTCGTCGGCGTCAGCGGCGCCCCGTCGATCGCCGCCGACGCCCGCGCCCCGCGCAGCGCGCCCTCGGCGGCGTTCGCGGGGAAACCCCGCCGGTTGGCAGGATGGTTGTGCACGGCGACGACGGCGTCGCGGACCCGGCCGACGGCGTCGGAGACACCCGGCAGGGTGACGAAGGGGGCCAGCGGGTCGGCGGTCGGGGACGGTGCCACCGGCACATGCTGTCACCCGGCCCGGGCCGAACGGGTCACGCGGTGCGGGTCCCTGTCCCGACGGGCAGTGCGCCCCTGTCGTAACCGACGGTGCGTCGCGCGCCCGCGCGCACTACCGTTCGGCCCGATGACGGTGACGTCGTCCGCGGCCCGCTGCGCCCGGAGCGACGCCCGGAGCCACGAGGAGGACCTGAGGAAATGGCCGAGTCCGGCGCCACGTTGAGCAACCTTTCCCACGAGGACCGCACCTTCCCGCCGAGCGAGGAGTTCGCCGCCCAGGCGAATGCGACGGCGGAGTGGTACGACCGGGCCGACGCGGACCGCGAGGCCTTCTGGGCGGAGCAGGCCGACCGGCTGACGTGGTCGAAGAAGTGGGACTCCGTCCTGGAGTGGGACGCCCCGTTCGCGAAGTGGTTCGTCGGCGGACAGCTCAACGTCGCCTACAACTGCGTCGACCGGCACGTCGAGGACGGTCACGGCGACCAGGTCGCGTTCCATTGGGAGGGCGAGCCGGGCGACACCCGCACGATCACCTACGCGGACCTGCAGCGCGAGGTCTGCAGGACGGCCAACGCGCTCACCGAGCTGGGCGTGGGCAAGGGCGACCGGGTCGCGATCCAGCTGCCGATGATCCCCGAGGCCGCGTTCGCGATGCTGGCCTGCGCGCGGCTGGGCGCGCTGCACAGCGTCGTCTTCGGCGGGTTCTCGCCGAGCGCGCTGCGCTCGCGCATCGAGGACGCCGAGGCGAAGCTGCTCATCACCTCCGACGGCCAGTACCGCCGCGGCAAGCCGGCGCCGATGAAGGAGAACACCGACCAGGCGGTCGCCGACACCCCGACGATCGAGCACGTGCTCGTCGTGAAGCGGACCGAGACCGACGTGCCGTGGACCGAGGGCCGCGACGTGTGGTGGCACGACATCGTCGAC
Source organism: Pseudonocardia benzenivorans CB1190 (assembly GCF_000196675.2). Classification (GTDB taxonomy): domain Bacteria; phylum Actinomycetota; class Actinomycetes; order Mycobacteriales; family Pseudonocardiaceae; genus Pseudonocardia; species Pseudonocardia benzenivorans. The sequence continues at coordinate 450,074 of NC_015312.1, forward strand.
CGGCAGCCCGACACCCACGAGTACGAGTCGTTCGACTCCGAGCACCCGCTCTACATCCTCTACACGTCGGGGACGACGGGGAAGCCGAAGGGCATCCTGCACACCTCGGGCGGCTACCTCACCCAGGCGGCCTACACCCACCACGTCGTGTTCGACCACAAGCCGGGCGAGAGCGTGTACTGGTGCACGGCCGACATCGGCTGGGTGACCGGGCACAGCTACATCGTCTACGGGCCGCTGGCCAACCGGGCGACGTCGGTGATGTACGAGGGCACGCCGAACACCCCGCACGAGGGCCGGCACTGGGAGATCGTGCAGAAGTACGGCGTCACGATCTACTACACCGCGCCCACGTTGATCCGCACGTTCATGAAGTGGGGCAAGGAGATCCCGGAGAAGTACGACCTCTCCTCGCTCAGGGTGCTGGGCAGCGTCGGCGAGCCGATCAACCCCGAGGCCTGGATCTGGTACCGGGAGAACGTGGGCCGCAACAATTGCCCGATCGTCGACACCTGGTGGCAGACCGAGACCGGGGCGATCATGATCTCGCCGCTCCCGGGCGTCACCGCGGCGAAGCCGGGCTCGGCGATGCGCCCGCTGCCGGGCATCAGCGCCGAGGTCGTCACCGAGGAGGCCGAGCCGGTCGGGCCCGGCGGCGGTGGGTACCTGGTGCTCGACAAGCCGTGGCCGGCGATGCTGCGCGGCATCTGGGGCGACGAGGAGCGCTACCGCGAGACCTACTGGTCGCGGTTCGCGAAGCAGGGCTACTACTTCGCGGGCGACGGCGCGAAGTACGACGACGACGGCGCGATCTGGCTGCTCGGCCGCGTCGACGACGTCATGAACGTCTCCGGACACCGCATCTCGACGACGGAGGTCGAGTCCGCGCTGGTCTCCCACCCGACGGTGGCGGAGGCGGCGGTCGTCGGTGCGTCGGACCCGACGACGGGCCAGGGCATCGTCGCGTTCGTCATCCTGCGCGGCGGGGTCGCCCAGGACGAGGCGAAGGGGGCCGACGCCATCAAGGCGCTGCGCGACCACGTGTCCAAGGAGATCGGGCCGATCGCCAAGCCGCGCCAGATCATGGTCGTCGAGGAGCTGCCCAAGACCCGGTCCGGCAAGATCATGCGTAGGCTGCTGCGTGACGTGGCGGAGAATCGTGAGGTCGGCGACGTCACGACGCTCGCGGACTCGTCGGTCATGGACCTGATCTCGGCCGGCCTGCAGGAAGGAAAGGGCGACGACTGAGTCACGAGGGCCGCTGGCGAGGCTCGGCTTCCTCACCATCGGCCTCTTCGACGGCGCCGACCCGGGGCCGGGACACGAGAACACGCTGCGGACGATCGAGCTGGGCGAGCAGCTCGGGTTCGACAGCGCCTGGCTCCGGCACCGTCATCTGCAGTACGGGATCTCCTCGCCCGTCGCCGTCCTCGCGGCGGCGTCACAGCGCACCCGGCGGATCGAGTTCGGGACCGCGGTGACGCCGCTGGGCTGGGAGAACCCGCTGCGGCTCGCGGAGGACCTGGCGACGGTCGACCTGCTCTCGGGCGGTCGGCTGAACCCGGGGGTGAGCGTCGGCCCGCCGCGCAACCTCGACGCGGTCCGCGAGGCGCTGTACCCGGGGGTCGACGAGGACTTCGGCGACGCGCGTCTCGTCCGGCTGCTCCGGCTCGTCGCGGGCGAGCGCGCGAGCACGTTCTCCGGCACCGAGGGGTTCGAGGTCTACTCCGAGCGGGTCGAGCCGCACTCGCCCGGGCTGCGGTCGCGGATGTGGTACGGCGCGGCGAGCCTCGGCTCGGCACGCAGGGCCGGCGGGCTGCGGATGAACCTGTTGACCAGCAGCGTCGTCCGTGCGGAGGGCAACGAGGCGGCGGGGTTCGCGGCCATCCAGCGGAGCCAGATCGAGGCGTTCCGCCAGGCGCATCCCGACGGCGAGGCCGCGCGGGTGTCGCAGGGGCTCGTCGTCGTCCCGACCGACTCGGCGACGTCCGAGCAGCGCGCGAAGTACGAGGCGTACGCCGCGGCGCGGACCCCGCGCACGGCGCGCCCGCAGGGGCCGGCGGGAATGCTGTTCGCCCGGGACGTCGTCGGCCCGTCGGAGTGGATCGCCGAGCAGCTGCAGGCGCACGCGGCCTTCCAGCTCGTCGACGAGGTCGTGTTCGCCCTGCCGTTCAGCTTCGAGCCCGAGGACTACGTCCAGATCCTCACCGACATGGCGACCAAGCTCGGTCCGGCGCTGGGCTGGTCCCCGGCCGGCTGAGCGGTCCGGACCCGCGGGCTCCTCGGGCTCAGCCCGCGGAGTGCAGCCGGGCCAGGAGCGCGTCGGCGTCGGTCGTCCGGAGCATGTCCAGCGCCATCCGCGCGTAGCGACGCCCGATCTCCGCGGGGGTGATCGGCCCGCCGGGCCGGTACCACTGCGGCAACGACGTGCACATCGACGTGATCGCCCGCGCCGACAGCTCGGGGGAGCCGGAGACGCTCACGCCGCCTGAAGATCAACCTGCAGGTGACGGCCGGGTTCCGGGCCGGCGGGGGATCTCCCCGCCGGTCCGGACCGCTGTCCCGGAGCGCCCGGACGTCGCCCGAACGTCGCATCCACCAGGGGATTCGCCGCGTACCCTGTGTGAAGTGCCGCCGGTCGAGCCCCCGACCCCGATCGACGACACACCCACGCCCACGGCTGGAAGATCATCACGTCGGCGCTGGTGGTACGCGGGTGCGGCAGTGGTGCTCGTCGTCGTGGCCGCGCTGCTGGCCTGGTGGCTCGTCCCGGCCGGGCCACCGCCGCTGACCAGGGCCGACGTCGACCAGGCCGTGCAGAACGGGCTCACCAAGGCCCAGCAGGACGCCGCCGCCGCGCCCGCCGACGCCTCGATCGCCTACCGGACCATCGGCCCGTCGCTGGTCGTCGTGACCTCCGAGCGGCCGGGCCCGGCGTCCGTCGAGGGCCTGCTGGGCACCGGCGTCGTCGTCTCCGCGAAGGGCCAGGTGCTGACGGCCCTGCACGTCGTCGAGGGGGCCTCGCGCGTGCAGGTCACGTTCGCCGACGGCACGAAGTCCGACGCCGCGGTCGCGTCGGCCCAGCCCGAGAACGACATCGCGGTGCTGGCGGTGGCCCAGCTCCCGCAGGTGATCGTGCCCGCGGTGCTCGCGGGGACGCCCGACGTCGGCGAGGCCGTGTTCGCGGTGGGGAACCCGCTCGGGCTCCAGGACAGTCTGTCCGCGGGTGTGGTCTCCGCGCTCGGCCGGACGATCACCGCACCCGGCGGGGTCACGCTGACGAACCTCATCCAGTTCGACGCCGCGGTCAACCCGGGCAACAGCGGGGGGCCGCTGGTGAACCGGGCGGGGCAGGTCGTCGGCATCGTCACCGGGCTCGCCAACCCGTCCGACCAGGACTTCTTCGTCGGGATCGGGTTCGCCGTCCCGATCGCCACCGCCGCCGGGGGCGCCGGCGGACCGCAGCAATAGGGGGAGCCGTGCCGGAGGAGACGAGCGGGCCGCTGGAGCAGACGCTCTACGAGGTCAAGAAGACCATCGTCGGGCAGGACGCGCTGCTCGAACGCATGCTCGTCGCGCTGCTCGCCCGCGGCCACCTGCTCGTCGAGGGCGTCCCGGGCCTCGCCAAGACGATGGCGGTCAAGGCGCTGGCCAACGCCGTCGGCGGGGAGTTCCAGCGGATCCAGTTCACGTCCGACCTGGTGCCGGCCGACGTCGTCGGCACCCGGATCTTCAACCAGCGCGAGGGCGGGTTCGAGGTCTCGTTCGGGCCGGTGTTCACCAACCTGCTGCTCGCCGACGAGATCAACCGCGCTCCGGCCAAGGTGCAGAGCGCGCTGCTGGAGGTCATGCAGGAACGACAGGTCACCATCGGACGGGAGAGCTTCCCCGCTCCCGACCCGTTCCTCGTGATGGCCACCCAGAACCCGATCGAGTCCGAGGGCACCTACCCGCTGCCGGAGGCCCAGCTCGACCGCTTCATGCTCAAGGTCCTCGTCGGTTACCCGAGCGCGACGGAGGAGTTCGTCGTCGTCGAGCGGATGACGACGCCGCCCGTGTCCACCACCGCGGTGCTCGATCTGGACACGCTGCGCGCCCACCAGCGCGCGACCGAGGCCGTCTACGTCGACCCGCAGATCATCGAGTACGCGGTGACGCTCGCCGCGGCCACCCGCGACCTGTCCGCAGCCGGGCTCGGTGAGCTCGCGCGCTACGTCTCCTTCGGGGCGAGCCCGCGGGCGTCGATCAACATGGTGCTGGGGGCGAAGGCGCTGGCGTTCCTGCGCGGGCGTGACTACGCGCTGCCCGGCGACGTCCGGGAGCTCGCGCGCGACGTGCTGCGCCACCGCATCGTGCTCTCCTACGAGGCGCTGGCCGACGACGTCTCCGCGGACGACCTGCTCGACCGGGTACTGGCCGCCGTCGAGCAGCCGGAGGTCGAGCCCGTGCGGCGCACGGCCCCGGCGCCGTGACGAGCCCTCGCCCGCTCACCCCCGAGCGCGTGCTGCGCAGGCTGGAGTGGCGGGTGCTGCGCCGGCTCGACGGGCGGCTGCAGGGTGACCATCGGACCGCCTTCCGCGGCACCGGGATCGACGTCGCCGACCTGCGCGAGTACCAGCTCGGCGACGACCTGCGCCACATCGACTGGAACGTCACCGCCCGCACCGACGTGACGCACGTCCGCGAGTACCTGGAGGACCGCGAGGTCACCGCCTGGTTGGTGCTCGACGGCTCGGCCTCGATGGAGTTCGGGCCGATCGAGCGGCGCAAGCACCTCGTGCTCACCGAGGTGGCGACGGTCCTCGCGCAGCTGCTCTCGCGCGGCGGGAACCGCGTCGGCGCCCTGCTCTTCGACAGCGCGTTGCGCGAGACGATCCCACCGGGGAGCGGGCGCAACCAGGTGCTGCGCATCCTGTCCCGGCTGCTGCGGCCGCACGACGGCGCACCGGACGGGACCGACTTGGCGGGCGCGCTGCGGGCCGCGACCGGGATCCTGCGGCGGCGGAGCCTGGTCGTCGTCGTCTCCGACTTCCTCGCCGACGACGGCTGGCAGCGCCCGCTCGGCCTGCTCGCCCGGCGCCACGACGTGGTGGCCGTGCAGGTCGTCGACCCGCGCGAGTTCGAGCTGCCCGCGGCCGGGATGGTCTACGTCGAGGACGCCGAGACCGGTGAGGTCATCCTCGTCGACACCGGAGACGCGGAGTTCCAGGCCCGGCTGCGCGCCGTCGCCGAGCAACGGCAGGCCGCGCTGGCCGCCGACCTGCGCTCGGCCGGTCTGGACCTGCACACCGTCGGCACCGACGAGGACCTCGTCCGCGCGATGTTCCGGATCGCCCAGCTGCGCAGGCGGCGACGCTGATGTCGGGGATGACCTTCGCCTGGCCGTGGGCGCTGCTCGGGCTGCTGCTCGTGCCGCTCGTCGTCGTCGCGTACCTGCGGCAGCAGCAGGCGCGGGCGTCGCGGCGGGCGGCGCTGGCCGAGGTCGGGCTCGTCGCGCCCGCGCCGCGGTCGCCGTGGCGACGCCGGGTCCCCGTCCTGCTGTTCCTGCTCGCCCTCGTCGTGCTGCTGGTCGGGTTCGCCCGTCCCGAGGCGACGGTGCCGCAGCCGCGCCGGGAGGGCACCGTCGTGCTCGCCTTCGACGTGTCGGGGAGCATGGCCGCCACCGACATCGCGCCGACCCGGCTCGAGGCCGCGAAGGCGGCGGCGCGCGGGTTCGTGCAACGGCAGCCCGCGGCGGTGCGCATCGGGATCGTCGCCTTCGGGGCCACGGGCCTGGTCACCCAGCAGCCGACGTCCGACCGCGCGAGCGTCGTCGCCGCGATCGACCGGCTGAGCCCGCAGGGCGGGACCGCGCTCGGCGGCGGCCTGCAGACGGCGCTCGGCGCGATCGTCGGCAAACCGGTCGTCGTGCCCGGGTCGGACCCGGGCGGCGGCCCCGAGCCGTCCGGCCCGGACCTGGGCTACCACGGGTCCGCGGCCGTCGTGCTGCTCACCGACGGGGAGAACACGGCGCAGCCCGATCCGCTGCAGGTCGCCGACATCGCCTCGACGGCCGGGGTGAAGGTCTACCCGATCGGGCTGGGCAGCCCCGCGGGCACGGTGCTGCAGATCGACGGCTTCCAGATCGCGACGAGGCTCGACGAGCCGCTGCTGCAGCAGATCGCCGACCGGACCGACGGCAGGTACTTCGCCGCGTCCGACCCGGCCGCGCTCGCCGCGGTGTACGACGCCGTCGAGCTGGAGTGGACGGTGCAGGCCGAGCACATCGAGGTGACCGCGCTGTTCGCGCTCGCCGCCGTGCTCCTCGCGGTCGCCGGCGCGGGGCTGTCGCTGGCCTGGACCGGGCGGGTGGTGTGACGTGAGTCTGCAGTGGCCCTGGTTGCTGACGACGCTCGTGCTCGTCCCGCTCCTGCTCGCGCTGTACCTGTGGCAGCTGCGCAGGCGGCGCCGCCAGGCGGTCCGCTACTCCAGCCTCGCGCTCGTGCGGGCCGCCGCGCCGCGCCGGGCGGGCTGGAAGCGGCACGCCGCGCTGGCCCTCGTGCTGGCCGCGCTCGCGTTCCTCGGCCTGGGGGCCGCGCGGCCGACCGTCGGGGTCGACGTGCCGGTGTCGCAGTCGGCCGTCATCGTCGCGCTCGACGTCTCGGGCTCGATGTGCTCGACCGACGTCGTACCGAACCGGCTGGCCGCGGCGCAGGAGGCGGTCCGCCGCTTCGTCGAGGAGCAGGACTCCGGCACCCGCATCGGGCTCGTCGTGTTCTCCGGGTTTGCGGAGCTCGCCGTGGCACCCACGACCGACCGCGACGCGATCACCCGGGCGCTCGACGGCCTCACGACCGGCCGCGGCACGACGGTCGGCTCCGCGATCCTCAAGTCCGTCGACGCGATCTCCGAGATCGACCCCGATGTCGCGCCGTCCGATCCCGCCCCCGGCACGGTGCCGCCGCCACCGCGGGCGCCCGGCACCTACGCGCCCGAGATCGTCGTGCTGCTCACCGACGGCGCCAACACCACCGGCGTCACCCCGGAGGACGCGGCGAAGACGGCCGCCGAGCGCGGGGTGCGCGTGTACCCGATCGGCTTCGGCACCGATGAGCCGTCGTCGATGGTGTGTTCGGCCGCGCAGCTGGGGCGCAGCTCGGACGGCGCGTTCGGGGGCTTCGGCGGCTACGCGGGTCCCAGCGGCGGCAGCGGTGGTGGCGGCGGCGGTGGGCGCGGCTACCTCGTCGCCGACGAGGGATCGTTGCAGCAGGTCGCCGACACCACCGGCGGCCGGTACTTCGCCGCCGCCGACGCCGACCGGCTGCAGACCGTGCTCGCCGACCTGCCGCGCACCGTCGACATCCAGCACCGGGACGTCGAGATCAGCGTGTTCCTCGTCGGGCTCGCGGCGCTGGCGCTGCTCGCCGCGGGCTGGGCCGCCGCCCGGTGGACGGCCTTCCCGGACTGACCGCCGCCGGCGGCAGGGCATGCTGGCCGGGTGTCCGACGACGATCTCGTGGTGCGCCGGGGCTGGGTCGTGCCCGGCCGCGAGTTGCACTGGCGCTTCTCCCGCGCCTCCGGACCGGGCGGGCAGGGCGTGAACACGACGGACTCGCGCGTCGAGCTGTCCTACGACCTCGCCGCCGCACCCGGCGTTCCCGAGCATCTGCGCGACCGCGCGCTGCGCCGGCTCGGGCACCGGCTCGTCGACGGGGTGGTGACGGTCGTCGCGTCGGAACGGCGCAGCCAGCTGCGCAACCGCGAGGCCGCCAGGGAACGGCTCGCGGCGCTGCTGCGCGAGGCGTCGGACCCCGACCCGCCGACGCGGCGCCCCACCAAGCCGTCGGCCGGGGCGAGGCGGCGCAGGCTCGACGCCAAGACGAGGCGCGGTGCGATCAAGAAGCTCCGCGGCAGGCCCGACGAGTAGGTATCGTGGTGCCCGGTGTGCCGGGAAGTCTGGTCGGCGTGTCGTTCGCGACCTCGCAAACCACCCGATCGGAGCCGGAACCGCCGTGATCGTCCGCCGCCTGAAGGCCAGCCTCGGCGAGCCCGTCTCCGAGCTCGCCCGCTACCTGCGCACCGAGACCGTCGGCGGGATCATCCTGCTCGCGGCCACGGCCGTCGCCCTGATCTGGGCGAACTCGCCGTGGCGTGACACGTACACCGCGGTGCGCGACGCCCGGATCGGCATCCCGGCCCTGCACCTCGACCTCACCGTCGCGCAGTGGGCGACCGACGGCCTGCTCGCGGTCTTCTTCTTCGTCGTCGGGCTGGAGCTCAAGCGCGAGCTGGTCGTGGGGGAGCTGTCGTCGACGCGGCGGGCCCTGCTCCCGGTCGCCGCCGCGCTCGGCGGGATGGTCGTGCCCGCGGGAGTGGCGCTGCTCGTCGGCCGCGGGGCGCCGGGGATGGAACAGGCGTGGGCCATCCCCGTGGCGACGGACATCGCGTTCGCGCTGGGGGTGCTGGCGCTCGCCGGATCGTCGTGGCCCTCCACGGCGCGCATCTTCCTGCTGGGCCTCGCGGTCGCCGACGACCTGGGCGCGATCCTCGTCATCGCGATCGTGTTCTCGGCCGGCATCGACGCGGTCGCCCTGCTCGTCGCCGCGGCGGCCGCCGCGGCCTACTGGTTCCTGCAGCGCAGGAGGGTGCGCGCCTGGTGGCTCTACGTGCCCCTCGCGCTGGTCATGTGGGCGGCGCTGCACGAGGCCGGGGTGCACGCCACGATCGCCGGCGTCGCGCTCGGCCTGCTGACCCGGGTGCGGCCCGACCCCGGCGAGGAGCACGCCCCGGCGATCCGGCTCGAGCACCGGTTGCAGCCGTGGTCGGCGGGCGTCTGCGTCCCCCTGTTCGCGCTGTTCGCCGCGGGGGTCCCGCTGGGCGCGCAGGCGCTGCGCACCGTCGTCACCGATCCGGTGCCGCTCTCGGTGATGGCCGGCCTGCTCGTCGGGAAGGTCGTCGGCATCTTCGGGGTGTCGACGCTGGTCACCCGCCTGGTGCCGGCCGCGGCGCCGCGCGGCCTCGGGCGCCGCGACATGCTCGCCGTCTCGATGCTCGGCGGGGTGGGCTTCACCGTCAGCCTGCTGATCGCCGAGCTCTCGCTCGCCGACCTGCCGGCGACGGCCGAGGCCGCGAAGGCGGCGGTGCTGCTCGCCAGCACTGCCGCCGCGTTGATCGCCGCCGCGATGCTCGCGCGGCGGGGCCGCGTCCACAAGCGAGCCCGTCCTCCCGGCTAGGTGTCAGCTAGGCGCCACGTCTCCGTCTCGTCACGACCGGATGACGGGCGCGCCTGAACGGGCACCGCCCATGCGCGCGTGGCACGATGGGTTCCCGATCACGACCGGTCACCGGGCCCCCGAGCCCCGATGGCCGTCGCCGACGATCGGTCACGAGCACGGCACGACGAGCACAACATCGATCGCGCACGACATCGATCGAGCACGACACTGACCCAGCAGGACAGAAGAAGGGGACCCGCGGTGGCCAGCCCGACCAACACCGGCGGCACGGACGTTCCGCCTGTGCTGCCCTCGATCCCGCTGTCCGCCGACCCGGTCCGGCCGGAGGACCAGTCGGTCGGCGGCCTCGTCAAGGACGTCACGACGCACCTGTCGTCGCTGGTCCGCTCCGAGGTGGAGCTGGCCAAGGCGGAGGTGACCTCCGAGGTCAAGAAGGGGGTGCAGGGCAGCATCTTCTTCATCGTCGCGCTGACGATCGTGCTGTTCAGCCTGTTCTTCTTCTTCTTCGCCCTCGCCGAGCTGCTCGCCATCTGGCTCAACCGGGCGGCCGCCTTCGCCATCGTCTTCGGCCTGATGATCCTCGTCGCGGGCCTCTTCGCCCTGCTGGGCTACCTGCGCGTGCGTAGGATCCGCAAGCCGGAGCGGACGATCTCGAGCCTCAAGGACACTGCGCAGGTCCTCGGCAGCCGCGGGCGACCGGGCGAGAACACCCCCGAGCTGACCTGACGGGTGGCCAGACGGCGGGGACCGGACCCGTCGGTCGTCCGGGTCCCGGGGCCGTGGACCCACCGTGACGTCTCGGCCAACGGCATCAGGCTGCACGTCGCCGAGAGCGGCACCGGCCCGCTCGTCGTGTTGCTGCACGGCTTCCCGGAGACCTGGTGGACGTGGCGCCACCAGCTGCCGGACCTCGCCGCGGCCGGGTACCGCGTCGTCGCCGTCGACCTGCGCGGATACGGCGACTCCGACAAGCCGCCGCGCGGCTACGACCTCTGGACGCTCGCAGGAGACGTCGCCGGACTGATCCGGGCGCTCGGCGAGGAGCGCGCCACCGTCGTCGGCCACGGGTGGGGCGGGCTGATCGGCTGGACGCTCACGGCCCTGCACCCGCGGCAGGTGCGCGGGCTCGTCGCCGTCGGCGCACCGCACCCGCTCGCGCTGCGCCGTGCCGTCTGGCGCGATCCGGCGGGCCAGGGCCGGGCGACGGCCTCCTACGCGCTGGGGTTCCAGCTGCCGCGGTTGCCCGAACGATCCCTGCGTGCCGACGACGGCGCGCGGGTCGAACGGCTGATGCGCGCGTGGGCCGGCGCCGGGTGGGCGGCCACCGACGACTTCGCGCAGGCCGTGGCGCACAACAGGTCCGCGATCCGGATCACGACGGTCGCGCACTGCTCGATGGAGTACTACCGCTGGGCGTGGCGCTCCCAGCTGCGGGCCGACGGCCGCCGTTTCGCCGCCGCGGTGGCCCGGCCCGCCGACGTCCCCGTGCTGCAGGTCCACGGGGCCGACGACCCCTGCCTGCTCACCTCGACCGCGCGCGGATCCGCGCGCTGGGCCGGTCCGGCGCTGCGCACCCACGTGCTCGACGGCGTCGGCCACTTCCCGCACGAGGAGCGTCCCGCGGCGGTCCGGGAGCTCCTGCGCGAGCACCTCAGGGAGACGGCAGGGGAGCCAGGGCGGCCCGGGCAGCGACCGCCGTGTCCGGATGGTCGCTGAACACCCCGTCGGCACCGAGCCGGAAGTACCGCTCGTACTCGGCGAACGCGTCGCCGAAGTCGTTGTCGCGCACCACGCCGTCGGGTCTGGCGCGGCGGAGGTCGGCGGGCAGGAAGCAGTTCTCGTTCCGGAGCGTGAAGACCAGGACCGCGAGTCCGAAGTCGTGCGCCTCGTCGACGAGCAGCGCGTCCGTGAGCGCCTTCGCCGGACCGACGGCGTCGGCGTAGCGGGCGATCCCGGCGAAGCCCGCGGGTGTGGCGAGGTCGGCGTAGGTGCGCGGGTCGCCCGCGGCGACGAGGTCTGCGGGGGCGCCGTGGTCGTCGAGCAGTTGGACGAGGCCGACCCGCAGGGCGCTGCGCAGGGCGGCGAGGTTGGAGGTCTCGAACGACTGCACACACACCGGCGACCCCGGGCGGTTCAGCGCGGCCCGGTCCAGCGCGTCGACCAGTGCCGGCTCGATCGGCAGGCCGCGCCCGGCGAACCAGGTGGAGTGCTTGATCTCCGGGAACAGCCCGATCTGGCGGCCGGTCTCCGCCGACAGCCGGGCGCGCAGGTCGAGCAGCTCGTCGAACGTCGCCACCCGGTGACGGCCGTCGTAGAGGGTGTTCTCCTGACGTACGGCCGGGATGCGCTCGAGGGCGCGCAGCGTGCGCAGCTCGGCGAGAGTGAAGTCGTCGACGAACCAGCCCTCGTGCTCGACGCCGTCGATCGTCCTGGTGGTGCGGCGGTCGGCGAACTCGGGGTGCGAGGCGACGTCGGTCGTCGCGCTGATCTCGGGTTCGTGGCGCAGGACGAGGACGCCGTCGGCGCTGCAGACCACATCGGGTTCGATCGCGTCGGCACCGAGCCGGACGGCCAGCTCGTAGGCCGCGAGCGTGTGTTCGGGCCGGTATCCCGACGCGCCGCGGTGGCCGATGACGAGGGGCCGCGCGGGGGCGGCGCCAGGGACGATCACAGCCTGTCCTCCGGGTTCGGGGAGTGTCGGTCCAGCCTTGCCGGGGACGGCGACCGTCCGGCCGACAGTGTGCGGCCCGCGGTGGTCGCGCGAGTGAACGGCCCATGCGGTGACCGGCCCCCCGTGCCGGGCATCTACGCTGGCCGACCGTGCGAGTCCTGGTGATCGGCTCCGGAGCCCGAGAGCACGCCATCGTCCTGAACCTGGCGTCCGACCCCGCGGTCACGGCACTGGCGTGCGCGCCCGGCAACGCGGGCACCGCCGCCGTCGCCGAGCAGCACGGCGTCGACGCGGTCGACCCCGAGGCCGTCGTCGCACTCGCCCGCGACTGGTCGGCCGATCTCGTCGTCATCGGGCCGGAGGTTCCGCTGGTCGCGGGCGTCGCCGACGCCGTGCGCGCCGCGGGGTTCGACTGCTTCGGCCCGAGCGCCGCCGCCGCGCGGATCGAGGGCTCCAAGAGCTTCGCCAAGGACGTGATGACCGCCGCGGGGGTGGCCACCGCGAGCTGCGAGATCGTCGACAGCCCGGCGTTGCTCGACGCGACGCTCGACCGCTTCACCCCGCCCTACGTCGTCAAGGACGACGGGCTGGCCGCCGGCAAGGGTGTCGTCGTCACCTCCGAGCGGGAGGTCGCCCGCGCGCACGCCTCGACGCTGCTCGACGGCGGGCACCCCGTCCTGCTCGAGTCCTTCCTCGACGGGCCCGAGGCGTCGCTCTTCTGCCTGGTCGACGGCTCGACCGTCGTGCCGCTGGTCCCGGCGCAGGACTTCAAGCGCGTCGGCGACGACGATTCCGGCCCCAACACCGGCGGCATGGGCGCCTACGCCCCGTTGCCGTGGGTCGACGAGGCGACGGTCGCCGACGTCGTGGCGCGGGTGGTACAGCCGGTCGCCGACGAGATGGTGCGCCGCGGGGTCCCGTTCTCCGGGCTGCTCTACGCCGGGCTCGCCATGACCTCGAACGGGCCGTCGGTGATCGAGTTCAACTGCCGGTTCGGCGACCCGGAGACCCAGGTCGTGCTCGCCCTGCTGCGCACCCCGCTCGCCGGGGTGCTGCGCGCGGTCGCGACGGGGTCGCTGGCCGACGTCCCGCCGCTGGAGTGGGCCGAGGGCTCGGCCGTCACCGTCGTGGTGGCCGCGGACGGCTACCCCGGCCCGCCGCGGGTGGGCGACGTCATCACCGGTGCCGAGGCCGAGGGTGTGCTGCACGCCGGCACCCGCCGCCGCGACGACGGCGCCGTCGTCTCCGCCGGTGGGCGGGTGCTCTCGATCGTCGGGACCGGTCCCGACCTCGACGCCGCCCGTGCCGACGCCTACCGCCGGCTCGCGGGGGTCAACCTCCCGGGCTCGCACCACCGCACCGACATCGCGGCCAAGGCGGCCCGCGGCGAGGTCGCGATCCCGGCCCGCGCCTGACCGTCCTCCGCGCGCAACCTGACGGTCGTCGGGAGGCGCATTCGCAGCTGTGAGGTTGCGGCCGGGTTGGTCGCGCGCAACCTCAGGGTCGTCGCGGGCGCGGATCAGGACCGTGAGGTTGCGGCCGGATCGTCGCGGCGGGGGCGGATCGCCCGCAACGCGTGGCGCAGGGCCGCGACCAGCGCGGACCGGTCGGCAGTACGCGTGCACAGCGAGAGCGGGCAGGGCTCGACGTCGGACACCGGGACGAACACCACCCCGGGGTGACGGTGGCTGTCGGCCACGAACCCGCCGGTGATCGCGATCGCCTGACCGGCGGCGACGACCTCCAGCTGCTCGCCCATCGTGCGCACCGACGGTCCGTAGCGCACGGGCACGCCGCTGGGCCGAGGGTCGCACGCCCACCAGCGCACCCACACCGGATCCAGCTCGTCCCCGGTGACGTGCGGTTCCCCGTCGAGTTCCGCCAGCGCGACGGCGCCGCGGCCCGCGAGCGGGTGGCGCACCGGCAGCGCGACGACCCGCGGCTCGTGACGCACCAGGTCGAAGCGCAGCCCGGCGCGGTCGGTGACCGGCGGCCGCACGAGGGCGGCGTCGACGGTCCCGTCACGGACCGATGCGGCCTGTCGGTCCCACGGCAGCTCGACGAGCCGCACGACCGCCTCGGGCTCCTCACGACGCAGCTCGTCGATCAGGCCGCGGACCTGCGGGCCGGCCGACGCGGTCATGAACCCGATCCGCAGGGTCGTCGCCAGCTCGCGGCGGTACCGGTCGACCGCGGCCACCGCGCGGTCCGCGGCCGCGAGCGCCTCCCGCGCCTCGGCCAGGAACCGGGCACCTGCCTCGGTGGGGCGCACCGGATGGGTGGAGCGGTCGACCAGCTCGGCGCCGACGGCGCGTTCGAGCTTGCGGACCTGCTGGCTCAACGCGGGCGCGCTGACGTAGAGCCGGGCGGCGGCGCGGCCGAAATGCCCTCGAACGCCTCGCTCGTCGCCGCGAACGCGCTGGTCATGTGGGTCAACCGGCAGGCGATCGCCGTCCACGACCACGGCTTCTCGGGCGAGGTCGAGTTCCGCCAGTTCGTGCCCGGCGCGATGCTCGGCGAGAGCGTCTTCGGCTCCGTGCAGGCCGGCGAGGACCCCGACGACGTCTACCTGCTCACCCGCACCCTGGCGTTCGTCTGGCCCTACGACGAGCGCGGCCGGCTCATCGGCGAGCACGTCTACGAGGACGGCGCGTCGCGGCGGATCGAGAAGCCCGACCCTGTCGACGTCATCACCGCCGCGCGCGCCGCCGAGCTGCTCGCCCCGGAGATCGCCAGGGAGATCGCCTGACGTCGGGCCCGCCGCGACGGCCCACCGGGTGTGGCCGATATCAGCCGGTTCGCCTGCGCGTACCCGGCGCGGCGTCTCCTAGGCTCGGGGCGTGACCGGACCGCGCCCGGAGGCCCTTCGCTCCCAGATCCCGCCCTTCCACGTCATGGACGTCTGGCAGGCCGCGGCGGAGCGGGCCCGCAGCCACGGCGACCTCGTCAACCTGTCGGCGGGTCAGCCGTCGACACCGGCGCCGAAGGCCGTCCGGGCGGCCGCCGCGGCGGCCCTGGAGACCGAGGTGCTGGGCTACACCGTCGCGCTGGGCATCGAGCCGCTGCGCGAGGCGATCGCCGGGCACTACGCGCGGACGTACTCCCTCGACATCGACGCCGACGACGTCGTCGTCACCACCGGCTCGTCGGGCGGGTTCCTGCTCGCGTTCCTCGCGGCCTTCGACGCGGGCGACCGGGTCGCGCTCGCCCGGCCCGGCTACCCCTGCTACCGCAACATCCTGACGGCGCTGGGCTGCGAGGTCGTCGAGCTGCCGTGCGGACCGCAGACGCGGTTCCAGCCCACGGTGGCCATGCTCGAGGAACTCGACGAGCCGGTCGCCGGGCTGATCGTCGCGAGCCCGGCCAACCCGACGGGCACGGTCCTCGACCCCGCCGAGCTCGCCGCGCTGGCCGCGTGGTGCGAGGGCAACGGTGTCCAGTTCGTCAGCGACGAGATCTACCACGGAATCGGCTACCCGGGCTCGCCCGCGACGACGTGCGCGTGGTCGACCTCCCGGGAGGCGATCGTCGTCAACTCGTTCTCGAAGTACTTCTCGATGACGGGCTGGCGGCTGGGCTGGCTCGTGGTGCCGCCGCGGCTGCGCCGGGCGGTGGACCGGCTGACGGGCAACTTCACGGTGTGCCCGCCCGCGCTGCCGCAGCACGCCGCGCTGGCGGCGTTCGCGCCCGAGTCTTATGTCGAGGTCGACGCGCACGTGGAGCGGTACGCGCACAACCGCGCCCTGCTGCTCGACGGGCTGCGCGGGCTCGGCATCGACAGGCTCGCCCCGGCCGACGGCGCGTTCTACGTCTACGCGGACGTGTCGCACCTGGCCGAGGACTCCATGGCGCTGACCTACCGGCTGCTCGCCGAGACCGGGGTGGCGGTCGCGCCGGGCGTCGACTTCGACCCCGTCGACGGCGGGCGCTACATCCGGTTCTCGTTCGCGGGCGGTACCGACGACATCACGGAGGCCCTGCGGCGTCTGCAGGCCTGGCTCTGACGGTCGCCGCCGGAGTGCCGGCCGCACAGCTCTGACGTGCAGCTATCGTCCGGAAACCATGGACGAGCCGCGCATCGCCGCCTGGGACCGCAGGGTCGACTGGCCGTTGACCGGGCTGGCCGTGGTGTTCCTCGCGGTCTACACGTGGCAGGTGCTGCAGCGTTCGCTCTCGCCGGGCGCGCACGAGGCGCTCGACGTCGTGCTCACCGTGGTGTGGGTGCTGCTGGGCGTCGACTACCTCGTGCGGATCGCGCTGGCCCGGCGGCGCCGGCGCTACGTCGGCACGCACGTGCTCGACCTGCTGATCCTGCTCCTGCCGGTGTTGCGCCCGCTGCGCGCGCTGCGGGTCGTCACGGTGATCGGGGTGCTCAACCGGCAGTTGCGTGACGACTTCCGCGGCCGGGTCGCCGTCTACGTCGTCGGGACGGTGACGCTCGTCGGGTTCGTGTCCGCGCTCGGCGTCCTCGACGCCGAACGCGACGCCCCCGGCGCGACGATCACGACGTTCGGCGAGGCGCTGTGGTGGACGATCACCACGATCTCGACGGTCGGCTACGGCGACCGCTATCCGGTGACGTTCGAGGGCCGCGTCGTCGCGGCGACGCTGATGATCGCGGGCATCGCCCTGCTCGGTGTGGTGACGGCGTCGATCGCGAGCTGGTTCCTGGCCAACATCCGCAGCACCGCGGCGGAGGCCGCACGGATCACCGAGGACGAGCTGCGCGCGACGTCGGCGCAGCTGACCGAGGTCCTCGCCGAGCTGCGCGCCGTCAGCGGTCGGCTCGCCGAGCTGGAGCGCGACCGGCCGACCCGGCCGTCCGCCTGAGGGTCCGGTGCCCCGCGGGCGGCCCGGCGGGTGCGTGCCCCGCCGCCGGTCCGCGCCCGCGTTCGACGGGCCCGATCCGCTCGAGCGCGGCGGCGATGTCGTCGTCGGTGAGGTCGGCGTGGGTCATCAACCGGACCTTGCCGGCCATCGGCGCGACGAGTACCCCGGACTCCTCGAACCGCGCGAGGGTCCCCGCGAGGTCGGCGACGCCGACCAGCACGATGTTCGTCTCCGGGTCCTGCACCTGCCAGCCGCGTTCGCGCAGGCCGGCGGCGAGGGTGGCCGCCCGCTCGTGATCGTCGGCGAGCCGGTCGACGCGATCGAGCGCGACGAGCCCCGCCGCCGCGAGGACACCGCCCTGGCGCACCCCGCCGCCGAGCATCTTGCGGAGCCGGCGGGCCTCCTCGGTGAACTCGGCCGAGCCCGCGACCAGCGACCCCACCGGCGCGCCCAGGCCCTTGCTCAGGCACACCTGCACCGTGTCGGCGCCGACCGTCAGCGCGGCGGGCGGGACGCCGAGCGCGACCGCGGCGTGCCAGAGCCGGGCCCCGTCGAGGTGGACGGCCAGGCCCGCGGCCCGCGCGGCGGCCGCGACGGCGGCATGCTCCTCCGGTGCGGTCACGGTGCCGCCCGCGGCGTTGTGGGTGTTCTCCAGGCACAGCAGGCTGGTGCGCATCGTGTAGTAGGGCCCGGGCCCGCCCGCGGCGCGGCGCACCGCGTCGGGGGTGATCTTGCCGGGTCCGCCGTCGTGCTCCAGCGGGCGCGGCATACCGCCTGCCAGCCAGGCCGCCGTCCCGAGCTCGGCCTCGAGGACGTGCGCGCCCGCCGGGGCGAGGAACGCGTCGCCGCGGCGCAGGTGCGCCATCAGCGCGATCAGGTTGCCCATCGAGCCGGACGGCGTCCACAGCGCGTCGGCGGCGCCGAGCATGCCCGCGACCCGTTCCTCCAGTGCACGCATCGTCGGGTCGCGGTCCAGCACGTCGTCGCCGACCTCGGCGGCGGCCATGGCGGCGCGCATCTGCTTCGTCGGCTGCGTGACGGTGTCGGAGCGGAGGTCGATCGGACCGGACTCCGGCTTCGCGCGGCGGGCACGGGAGGTGGGTCGCACGATTCGGATTCAAGCATCCGGCGACGCTGCGGTCGTATCCGTATCACGAGATGGTCACGGAGTTGCTCTTTTCGGGTGATGTTCGACGGGGCCTGCAACGGTGTGCACCGGGTCGACCGTCTCGAACATGTCGCGAGCGGACGAACCAGGCAAGGACCGCACGAGCCGGCAGAAGGGAGCCGCGTGGACGCGTCCGACGAGCGCGAGTTCGCGGAGTACTTCGGCGCGCGCCGCGACGCCGTGCGCCGCACCGCGTTCCTCATGTGCGGGGACTGGCACCGCGCCGACGACCACGCCCAGGCGACCTTCGTCGCGCTGCACCGGCACTGGCGGCGCATCCGCGGCCGCGACGACGAGCGGGTCCTCGACGCGTGGGTCCGGCGGACGCTGATGCGCACCGTCGTCGACGAGACGCGCCGGCCCTGGCGACGCGAGCGGTCCGCTCCCGAGGTCCCGGAGCCGGCCGCACGCGAGCAGGACGCGGGGGACGCCGTCGCGACCCGGGCGGCGCTCGTGACGGCGCTGCGCGCGGTGCCGCCGCGGCAGCGCGCCGTCCTCGTCCTGCGGTTCTTCGACGACCTCGACGTCGCGGCCGCGGCAGCCGCACTCGGCTGCTCGGAGGGGACGGTCAAGAGCCAGACCGCGCACGGGCTGGCGGCGTTGCGCGCCGCGCTCGGCAACGGGATCGACGACCTGCGACCGGCGAGCTGAGGAGGAGGCGGAGATGGGTGAGCTGTCCGACGACGAGCTGACCGGCATGCTGCGCGCCGCCGGGCCCGTCGAGGCCCCGCCGGCCGCGTTCGGCGTCGACGACGTCGTCCGGGCGTCCCGGCGGGCCGGCACGCGGCGGCGCAACGCGATCGTCGGAGGTGCCGCCGCGGCCGTCCTGGTGCTGGGTGGGGTGACGGTCGGGATCGCCGCGACCGGAGGCGGGGGCGGGCAGGAGACGGCGACGTCGTCCGCCGCCGGCGGCGGCGCGCCGGGTTTCGGGGAGGCCGCGGCCCCTGCCGTCCCGCCGCCCGCGGCCGACGCCGGCTGCGTCCCGATGCAGGACCCCGGGCTGCGCACGCTGCTCGACGCGGCGTTGCCGCAGGTCGCGGGCGCCAAGGAGGCCGCGGTGCCGATGGTCTGCAAGCCGGGCGGCGGCCGCGAGGTGCACCTGGAGGTCGACGACGGGCCCGCGCACGGCGTGCTCGCCGTCGTGTCCACCCCCGCCGGGGAACCGGTGGAGGACGGTCTGCCCGTCGGCTGGGCCCGGGCCGGGGCGCCGACGGCGTCGGGCGGGTACGTGGCCGTCACCTCGACCGCGGACGCCGACTCGGGCGCGATCCCGTTCGAGGCGCAGCTCGCGAGTGTGGCGTCCGTACTGGCCGCGCAGCTCTGACCGGTGAGTGGCGGCCGTGGCCGGTAACGCCACTCAGGAGGTGAACGCATAGGATTCGTGCACGTGATCCCCAACGTGCTGGCCTCCCGCTACGCGAGCCCGGAGCTGGTCAGGCTCTGGTCGCCCGAGTACAAGATCGTGCTGGAGCGCCGGCTCTGGATCGCGGTGCTGCGCGCCCAGCGCGACCTCGGCGTCGACGTCCCCGAGCAGGCGATCACCGACTACGAACGGGTCGTCGAGCAGGTCGACCTCGACTCGATCGCCGCACGCGAGCGCGTCACCCGCCACGACGTCAAGGCGCGCATCGAGGAGTTCAACGCGCTCGCCGGCCACGAGCACGTGCACAAGGGGCTCACCAGCCGCGACCTCACCGAGAACGTCGAGCAGCTGCAGATCCGGCTGTCGCTCGACCTGGTCGCCGACCGGACCGTCGCGATCCTCGCCCGGCTGGCCCGGCGCGCCGCCGAGTACGCCGAGCTGGTCATGGCCGGGCGCAGCCACAACGTCGCCGCCCAGGCCACGACGATGGGCAAGCGCTTCGCCTCGGCGGCCGACGAGCTGCTCGCCGCCTACGACCGGCTCACCGACCTGCGGGGCCACTACCCGTTGCGCGGCATCAAGGGCCCGGTCGGGACGGCGCAGGACATGCTGGACCTGCTCGACGGCGACTCCGCGCGTCTCGCAGAGCTCGAGGGCCGGGTCGCGTCGCATCTGGGGTTCGCCCGCACGTTGACCAGCGTGGGCCAGGTCTACCCGCGCTCGCTCGACCACGAGGTCGTCTCCGCGCTCGTGCAGCTCGCGGCCGGCCCGTCGAGCCTGGCGACGACGATCCGGCTGATGGCCGGCGCCGAGCTCGCCACCGAGGGCTTCAAGCCCGGCCAGGTCGGGTCGAGCGCCATGCCGCACAAGATGAACACCCGCTCCGCGGAGCGCATCAACGGGCTGATGGTCGTGCTGCGCGGCAACGCCGCGATGGCCGCCGAGCTCGCCGGCGCGCAGTGGAACGAGGGTGACGTCTTCTGCTCCGTCGTGCGCCGCGTCGCGCTGCCCGACGCCTTCTTCGCCCTCGACGGCCTCTACGAGACCGCGCTGACCGTCCTCGACGAGTTCGGCGCCTACCCGGCCGTCATCGCCCGCGAGCTCGACCGGTACCTGCCCTTCCTCGCGACGACCAAGGTGCTCATGGCCGCCGTCCGCGCCGGCGTGGGCCGCGAGACCGCGCACGAGGTCATCAAGGAGCACGCCGTCGGCGTCGCGCTGGCCATGCGGGAGAAGGGCCAGACCGAGAACGACCTGATCGCCCGCCTGCAGAACGACGAACGCCTCGCCCTGCCCGCCGGGACCCTCGACGGGCTGCTCGCCGACCCCCTGTCGTTCACCGGCGCCGCGGGCGCCCAGGTGGCCGCCGTCGTCGCCCGCGTCGACGAGATCACCGCCGCGCACCCCGAGGCGGCCGCCTACACCCCCGGAGCGATCCTGTGAAGCTGCTGCACTCGGGCAAGGTCCGCGACGTCTACTCCGTGGAGAACGAGGCGGGCGGCGACGACCTGCTCCTCGTCGCCTCCGACCGGCTCTCGATCTACGACGTCGTCCTGCCGACGACCATCCCCGACAAGGGCGCGCTGCTCACCGCGCTGTCGCTGTGGTGGTTCGACCGGCTCGCCGACCTCGTGCCCAACCACGTCATCTCCGCGACCGACGTCCCGCCGGAGTTCGCCGGCCGCGCGATCCGGTGCCGACCGCTGCAGATGCTGCCCGTGGAGTGCATCGCCCGCGGCTATCTCACCGGGCTGGGGCTCAAGGAGTACGAGAAGCAGGGCACCGTCTCGGGCATCGAGCTGCCGCCGGGGCTCGTCGAGGGCTCGAAGCTGCCCGAGCCGATCTTCACCCCGACCACGAAGGCACCCGTCGGCGAGCACGACGAGTTCATGACGTTCGACGAGGTCGTCGCCACCGTCGGCGCCCCGACGGCCGAACGCCTGCGCGCGCTGACGCTCGCCGTCTACTCCCGGGGCGCCTCGATCGCCGCGGAGTCCGGGATCCTCGTCGCCGACACCAAGCTGGAGTTCGGGCTCGACCCCGCCGGCGAGATCGTCCTCGGCGACGAGGTCCTCACAAGCGACTCCTCCCGGTTCTGGCCGGCCGACCAGTGGCAGCCCGGCCGCCCCCAGTTCTCGTTCGACAAGCAGTACGTGCGGGACTGGTCGGCCACGCTCGACTGGGACCGCACGCCGCCCGGCCCCGAGGTCCCCGTCGACGTCGTCGCCGCGACGCGGGCGCGCTACGTCGAGGTCTACGAGCGCATCACCGGCAGCACCTGGGGTTCCTGAACCGTTCGTCGGCGGCGGGGTGCGGGGTTCACCCGCCGTGTGGCGCCATGGGGGCATGACCCGCCTCGTCGTGTCGCTGTCCGGGCTCACCGCCGACCCCCGCTCGCTCGACCGTGCTGCCGCGCTGGCCGCTGCCCTCGACCTGCGCGGGGTCCCGCTGTCGCACCTGTTCCGGCCGCGGCTGCGTCGCGACGCGCCCGATCCCGGCGTCGTCGCCTGGTTGGGCGCCCGTCGGGGGGCGGGCGACGCGATCCTGTTGCACGGCTTCGACCACACGCCCGATCCGATCGGCGCGTGGCAGGCCTCGCCCGTACGGTTGGGCCGGCGCGCCGAGTTCGCGCTGCTCCCGCGGCACGAGGCCGGGCTCCGCGTGATCGCCGCCCGCCGGGCCGCCCACGCGGTCGGGCTCGACAGCGACCTCTTCGCGCCGCCCCGCTGGCTCGCCTCGTCCGGGACGATCGCGGCGTTGCGCAACAACGCTTTCGCCCTCTGCGCCGACGACACCGCCGTCCGTGCCCTGCAGCGGGGAACGACGACCGGCTCGCCGGTCCTGGGGTTCCGCGCGTCGGGCGAGCGACGGGCCGACCGGCGCGCCGCCGAGAGCTGGCGCTGTCGGTTGCTGGTCGCGGAGGCCGGCCGGGTCGCCCGGCGCGGCGGGCTCGTCCGGATCGGGCTGCGCGCCAAGGATCTGCGCCGGCCCGAGCGGGTCGCCGCCGCGTTGACGGCGGTGGACGCGGTCCTGGCCGCCGGCGCCCGGTCGATCACCTACGCGGAGGGTCTGCACGCGGGCGCGGCCTGATCGACTCCTGCGCCTGGGCCGGCGATCCGGGGTCGAGCCGCCCACCGGGTGATCACCGTTGTAGGGACACGGGGACGCAGACTGCGCGCGTGTCCCGGTTGCGACGATCACCGGGTGGGGCTGAGGTGCCGGGGGGCGCGGGTGGTGATCGTCGGTTGCGGGACATGGGGTCTCCAGGTGGCGCTCATGTCCCTGGTTCGGCGATCACCCGCGTCGAGCTCGGCCGCGGGGCTCGGTGGAGCCGCGGACACGCCCAGCCGCGGGCGGGGTTTCGCTGGCAGAGCTGGCTGCTGGTCGTGATCGCCGGTTGCGGGACATGCGCGCGTCTGGTGGCGGTCAGGTCCCTGGTCTGGCGATCACGGCGTGGGGGTGCCAGGCAGGAGGGCTGCGGCTGGTCGTGATCGTCGGTTGCGGGACATGGGCGCTCCTGGTGGCGCTCATGTCCCTGGTTCGGCGATCACCCAGGTCTCGCTGGCCCCGCGACGCGTCCAGCTGGCCCCGCGGGGTCGGTCCCAGCCGCGGGCACGCGAGCCGCGGCGAGGTCAGCCGGCGGGCTCACCCGGAGGCGGGGTTCAGCCAGGGCAGGGCCACGAGCGGCTGGGCCCACCAGGGCGCCCACGAGCAGCAGGCGAGCCCGGTCTAGCGGCGAGCAGAGCCGGGCGGACCGTCAGACCTTGGTCGCGGCCTCGCGCTCGAGGACCTGGAGCGTCGTGCCGGCCGGGCCGAGGGCCTCGAACAGCCCGTAGTGCATGGCCGGGCGGGCGAGGACGGCCTCGTGGATCGGCACGGCGGTGCGGGGGGCGACGGCACGCAGGTAGTCGACCGCATCGGCGAGTTTGAGCCAGGGCGCGCCGGTCGGGAGCAGCAGGACGTCGAGCTCGCCGGGCGGCTCGGTGAAGGAGTCGCCGGGGTGCAGGACCGTTCCGTCGATCAGGTAGCCGTTGTTGGGCACGATCGGGATGTCGGGGTGGATGACCGCGTGGTCCCCGCCGACGACGTCGATCGACGCGCCCGCGACGGTGAACGACTCACCCGGCGCGACGACCTCGTGCGTGTAGTCGTGCAGTGTCGTCACGGTGCCGACGTCGACGATCAGCCGGGCTTCCGGGTTGGCCGCCAGCAGTGGTGCCAGCCGGTCCTCGTCGAGGTGGTCGGCGTGCTGGTGGGTCACGAGGATCGCGTCGAGGCCGCCGAGCCTCTCGAAACCCGAGGAGAAGGTCCCCGGGTCGATGAGCAGCCGTGCCGCTCCGGTGTCGACGAGCACGCACGCGTGGCCGAAGTGGGTGATCTGCACGGCGACACTCTGCTCCCGCCGCGGCACGCTGCGCCAGCGGACGGACCCGATACGGGGCCTGGGCGTCGGCAGCGTCACAGCTCCGCCCCGCGATATCACCGCAGGTGGCGATGATCGGCCCAATTCGTCACCGTACGCTTGGGGCGTGGCGCGAGTGGTCGTTGACGTGATGCCCAAGCCCGAGATCCTGGACCCGCAGGGCCAGGCGGTGACGCGTGCGTTGGCCCGGATCGGCATTTCCGGGGTCGCCGACGTGCGCCAGGGCAAGCACTTCGAACTGGAGGTCGACGACGGCCTCGACGACGAGACGCTGCACCGGATCGCGGGCGACCTGCTGGCCAACCCGGTGATCGAGGACTGGACGGTGACCCGGGTATGAGCGGCGCGGGTATGCGCATCGGTGTGGTCACCTTCCCCGGCACGCTCGACGACGTCGACGCGGCCCGTGCGGCCCGGCGGGCGGGCGCCGAGGCCGTGGAGCTCTGGCACGGCGACCACGACCTGCGCGGCGTCGACGCCGTCGTGGTCCCGGGCGGCTTCTCCTACGGCGACTATCTGCGCGCGGGCGCGATCGCGAGCCAGGCGCCGATCATGCGGGAGGTCGTCGACGCGGCCGGGCGCGGGATGCCGGTGCTCGGCATCTGCAACGGTTTCCAGATCCTCTGCGAGGCGGGCCTGCTGCCGGGGGCGTTGGTGCGCAACGCCGGGCTGCACTTCGTCTGCCGCGACCAGGCGCTGCGCGTCGAGTCGACGTCGACGGCGTGGACCGGTGGGTTCACCGCGGGCCAGGAGATCGTCGTCCCGCTGAAGTCGGGCGAGGGGCGCTACGTCGCCGATGCCGCGACGCTCGCCGAGCTGGAGGCCGAGGGCCGGGTGGTGTTCCGCTACGTCGGCGGCGCGCCCAACGGCGCGATGGCCGACATCGCCGGGGTCGCGTCGGCCGACGGGAGGGTCGTCGGGCTGATGCCGCACCCCGAGCACGCCATCGACACCCTCACCGGGCCCACGACCGACGGGTTGGGGCTCTTCACGTCGGTCATCGGGGCGGCCGCGGCGGCCTGACCGGCGTCCCGGGTCGAGCCGAGCGGGACCTTCGGCTCTAGGCTGTCGCGACCGCACCATGCGCGACCACCGCCGGAGGAGGAGCACGATCACGTGACGCGCGTCCTTCCCGCCGAGACGGCCCGCCGGGTGCTGCTCGTCGAGGACGACCCGGGCGACGCGTTCCTGGTGCAGGAGCTGTTGTTCGAGGTCGATCCCGAGGTGGACCTCACGATCGCCGGGTCGTTGGCCGAGGTGCTGGAACGCGAGCTGTGGGCGGCCGCCGACTGCATCCTGCTCGACCTCAACACCCCGGGCACCACCGGTGGTCTCGACAGCCTGCGGCAGCTGTTGCGGGCCGACCCGAGCGCCGCGGTGTGCGTCCTCACCGGTCTCGACGACGAGCACCTCGGCATCGCGGCCGTCGGGATCGGGGCGCAGGACTACCTGGTCAAGGGCAAGGCCGACGGCGCGGTGCTGATCCGCGCGATCCGGTACGCCATCGAACGCAGGCGCGCCGAGGCCGGCCTGGTGCGCCTGCGCGAGGAGCAGCTGGCCGCGGCCGAGTCGGTCCGTCTGGAGCGCGGCCTGATGCCGACGCCGCTGCTCGCGGGCTCCGGCGTCGCGGCCAGGACGTTCTACCGGTCGGGCCGGACGCGTTCGGTCATCGGCGGCGACTTCTTCGACGCGGTGCGCGACCCGCGCGGCCGGGTGCACGCGATCGTCGGCGACGTCTGCGGCCACGGTCCCGACGAGGCGGCGCTCGGTGCGCTGCTGCGGGTGTCGTGGCGCGCGCTGGTGCTGGCGGGGGTCGACGAGTCGCAGGTGCTGCCGAACCTGCAGGAGGTGCTGGTCAGCGAGCGGCACGACGCCCGGCTGTTCACCACCGTCTGCACGGTCGCGATCGCCCCGAACGGCTCGGACAGCTCCGACGGTGCCGGCGGGGCGCTGGTCCGGTTGGCAGGGCACCCGCCGCCCGTCCTGCTCGGGCCGCCGCCGCGGACCGGCCCGCCGCCCGTCGGGCTGCCGCTGGGTATCGACTCGGCCGCGACGTGGCAGGCGGCCGAGATGTCGCTCGACGCGGGCTGGTCGCTGCTGCTCTACACCGACGGCCTCATCGAGGGCCGTGGTCCCGTCCCCGACGAGCCGTTGTGGGAGGAGGGGCTGCTGCGGCTGCTCGAGACCCACGCCGCGACCCCGCTCGACGAGCTGCCCGGCAGGCTCGTCGAGCTGGCCGAGGGCTTCAACGGCGGTCCACTCGCCGACGACGTCGCGATCCTGCTGCTGTCCGGGGAGCGCCTGTCGTGACGGACCCGAGGACCGACCCGGCGTCAGGCGCGACGACCGATCCGGCGACCGACCCTGTCGATGCCGGCTCCGCCCTGCCCCGCGGCGGCACCGCCCCGGCCCCGGACCCCGGCGCCCTCCGCAGGCGGCGGACGCGCCTCCGGGCGCCGCGGGTCACGATGCGGGTGGACCGGGACGCCCGGGTCGCCGAGCACAGGCGATGGCCGCTCGCACGCATCTTCGGCGCCGTGGCGCTGGTCGCGCTGGTGCTCGCGGTCATCGCGGCGATCATCGGCACGATCTCGCTGGTGCGGCTCAACGACGCCCGCGCCGACCTGCTCGACGAGATCGGCCCGGCCGTACGGGCCGGGCAGTCGTTGGAGACCGCACTCGTCGACCAGGAGACGGGCGTGCGCGGCTTCCAGCTCAGCGGCCGTGACGAGTCGTTGGCGCCGTACACGTCCGGGACGGCGGCCGAGCGCAACGCCGTGTCGATGATGCGGTCGCTCGATCCGGTGGTTCCCGGCCTCGGCGCGCACGTCGACGTGGTCGAGAACGCGGCCGCCGCGTGGCGGAGCGGGTACGCGGAGCCGACCATCGCGGCGGTCCGTGCCGGCGGGCCGGGCAACACCGTCGTCGCCGACGGCGGACGCAGCCTCTTCGATCCCGTCCGCGGGGCGACGGACGCCCTGCAGGCCGACCTCGAGCAGCAGCGCCTCGCGGCCAGGGAGCGGCTGGACACGGCCGCGCGGTTCGTGAGCGCGGTCGGGATCGTCGTCGCGGCCGTCGCCGTGTTGTTCCTGATCGCCACGGGGATCGTGCTGCGCCGGGCGGTGCTGCGGCCGATCTCGCGGCTCGCGGCCCAGGTCCGCGGTGTCGTCTCGGGCGACGTCAGCAACCGCGTCGAGAGCAGCGGGCCACGGGAGATCGTCATGCTCGGCGACGACGTCGAGGCGATGCGGGCGCACATCGTCCGCCAGCTCGACCGCGCCAGGGAGAGCGCCCAGCGGCTCGACGAGCAGACCCGCGACCTCGAACGCTCCAACCGCGACCTCGAGCAGTTCGCCTACGTCGCGAGCCACGACCTGCAGGAGCCGTTGCGCAAGGTCGCGAGCTTCTGCCAGCTGCTGCAGCGCCGCTACGGCGACAAGCTCGACGAGCGCGGCGACCAGTACATCGAGTTCGCCGTCGACGGCGCCCAGCGGATGCAGCGCCTGATCAACGACCTGCTGGCGTTCTCCCGCGTCGGCCGCACGACGGCCGGCTTCACGACGCTGAACCTGGCCGACGTCGTCGCGGCGGCAGCGGACCAGCAGGAGACACCCCGCGCCGAGGCCGGGGGCGAGATCGTCGTCGAGGGCGAGCTGCCGACGGTCCCGGGCGACCGCCAGCTGCTGGTGCAGCTGTTCGCCAACCTGATCGGCAACGCGATGAAGTTCCGCAGATCCGACGAGCCGCCCGTCGTGCGGATCAGTGCCGCACCGGCGGGCGAAGCCGCCGAGGGCTGGGAGATCGCGGTGTCCGACAACGGGATCGGCATCGAGCCCGAGTACGCGGACAAGGTCTTCGTGATCTTCCAACGGCTCCACGGACGGGACGTCTACACCGGGACGGGGATCGGCCTGGCACTCGCGAAGAAGATCGTCGAGTTCCACGGCGGGCGCATCTGGGTAGACACCGGCGCCCGGCCCGAACCGGGCACCACCATCCGGTTCACACTCGTCCCGCCGCGCCGCAGCGGATCCGAGAGCGCGGCCGGAACCGACGACACCGTGCCGGGCAGCGCCGGCCGGGAGGGAACCGCATGACAGACGACATCCGGGTCATCAACGTGCTGCTCGTCGAGGACGACCCCGGCGACGTGCTGATGACCAGGGAGGCGTTCGACGAGTACCTGCACAACCGGCTCGACGTCGTCACCGACGGTGCGGAAGCCCTGTCGTACCTGCGCAACGAGGGGCAGTACGCCGACGCCCCGCGCCCCGACCTGATCCTGCTGGATCTCAACCTGCCCCGGCGCGACGGCCGCGAGGTCCTGGCCGAGGTCAAGGCCGACCCCGGCCTGTCGGCGATCCCGGTGATCGTGCTGACGACGTCGCAGGCCGAGGAGGACGTGCTGCGCAGCTACCAGTTGCACGCCAACGCCTACGTCACCAAGCCGGTGGACTTCGACCGGTTCATCGACGCGATCAAGCAGATCGACCACTTCTTCGTCAGCGTCGTCCAGCTGCCCGGCGCTCGCGACTGAGGATCACCCGGTCGGGCACGCTCGTCGTCCCCGTCCCACGCCGCGTGCGCGCCTGGACTGCCGCGGCCGGACCAGGACGAGGAGGCGCGGTGGCGGGTCCTCGTGCCCGGTGGCCGATGGGCGTCGCGGCGGCACTGACGGCGGTGCTCGTGTGCGCGGACGTCGACGCGCTCAAGGTCACACGGCTGCGCAGGGCCGAGGCCGACATCGGCGAGGAGGGCTCGCCGACGTGGTCGGGCAGGCCGTCGTCGTCGACACGCGCAACCTCCTCGACCCGGCGGTCGTCGGTCTCGCCGGCTTCCGCTGGACCGGCCTGGGCGCGCGGCAGCCGGCCCTCCGGTGAGGCCCGTCTCGGTCGCCCCAGGTCGCGCGCGCACGTTGACTACCCTGGTGGCGTGACCGGGACCGTTCCCCAGCTGGACACCGTCGACTCCGTCGAGCGCGCCGCGGCGACCCCCGGGCAGCCGCAGCCCTATCGCGAGCTCGGCCTCAAGGACGACGAGTACGCCCGCATCCGGGACATCCTCGGCCGCCGCCCGACCGACGCGGAGCTGGCGATGTACTCGGTGATGTGGAGCGAGCACTGCTCGTACAAGTCGTCGAAGGTGCACCTGCGCTACTTCGGCGAGACCACCACCGACGAGATGCGCGCCAAGATGCTCGCGGGCATCGGCGAGAACGCGGGCGTCGTCGAGATCGGCGACGGCTGGGCCGTGACGTTCAAGGTGGAGTCGCACAACCACCCGTCGTACGTGGAGCCCTACCAGGGCGCGGCCACCGGCGTGGGCGGGATCGTCCGCGACATCATGGCGATGGGCGCCCGCCCGATCGCGGTGGCCGACCCGCTCCGCTTCGGCCCGGCCGACGCGCCCGACACGGCGCGCGTGCTGCCCGGCGTCGTGGCCGGCGTCGGTGGCTACGGCAACTGCCTCGGCCTGCCCAACGTCGGCGGTGAGGTGGTGTTCGACGCGAGCTACGCGGGGAACCCGCTGGTCAACGCGCTGTGTGTCGGCTCGATGCGGGTGGAGGACCTGCACCTCGCCTTCGCGTCGGGCACCGGTAACAAGATCATCCTGTTCGGCGCCCGCACGGGTCTCGACGGCATCGGCGGCGTCTCGGTGCTGGCCAGCGAGACGTTCGCGGGCGACGACGGCGGCGGCCGCAAGAAGCTCCCGAGCGTCCAGGTGGGCGACCCGTTCACCGAGAAGGTCCTGATCGAGTGCTGCCTGGAGCTGTTCCACGCGGGGCTCGTCGTCGGCATCCAGGACCTCGGCGGCGCGGGCTTGTCGTGCGCGACGAGCGAACTGGCGAGCGCGGGCGACGGCGGCATGGCCGTCGACCTCGACGCGGTGCCGCTGCGCGCCGAGGGCATGACGGCCGCGGAGATCCTCTCCAGCGAGTCGCAGGAGCGCATGTGCGCGGTCGTGCGGCCGGAGGACGTCGCGGCGTTCATGGCCGTCTGCGCCAAGTGGGACACCCTCGCGACCGTCATCGGCGAGGTCACCGAGGGCGACCGGCTGCGGATCACCCACCGCGGCGAGACCGTCGTCGACGTGCCGCCGCGGACCGTCGCCCACGACGGCCCGGTGTACGAGCGCCCCGTCGAGCGGTCCGCCACGCAGGACGCGCTGCTGGCCGACGGCCCCGAGCGGCTGCCCCGGCCCGCCGCGCCGACCGAGCTGCGGGCGGAGATCCTGCGGATGGCCGCGAGTCCGAACCTGTGCAGCCGGGCCTGGGTCACCGAGCAGTACGACCGCTATGTCCGCGGCAACACCGCGTCGGCCCAGCCGGCCGACACCGGCGTCGTGCGCGTCGACGAGGAGACCGGCCGCGGCATCGCCGTCTCCACCGACTGCAACGCCCGCTTCGCTGCGCTCGACCCCTACACCGGTGCCCAGCTCGCGCTCGCCGAGGCCTACCGCAACGTCGCCGTGTCGGGCGCGGTCCCGGCGGCGGTCACCAACTGCCTGAACTTCGGCTCGCCCGAGGACCCCCACGTCATGTGGCAGTTCTCGCAGGCCGTGCGCGGCCTGGCCGACGGCTGCGCCCAGCTGGGCATCCCCGTGACCGGCGGCAACGTCAGCTTCTACAACCAGACCGGCGACCGCGCCATCCTCCCGACGCCGGTGATCGGCGTGCTCGGGGTGCTCGACGACGTGGCCCGCCGCGTCCGCAGCGGCTTCACGGGCGACGGCGACGCGGTCGTCCTGCTCGGCGAGACCCGCGACGAGCTGGCCGGCAGCGAGTGGGCGCACGTCGTGCACGGCCACCTGGGCGGCCGGCCGCCCGTCGTCGACCTCGCGGCCGAGCAGCGGCTCGCCGCCCTGCTCGCGGCCGCGGCCACCGACGGGGTGCTCACCGGCTCGCACGACCTCTCCGACGGCGGGCTGGCGCAGGCGCTGGTCGAGGCGGTCCTCGTCGGCGGCCACGGCGCCGAGATCGACCTGCCCGACGAGCTGGACCCCTTCGTCGCACTGTTCTCCGAGTCGGCAGGCCGCGTGCTCGTCACGGTCGCCGACGGTGACGCCCTGCTGGCCCGGGCGGCCGAGGCCGGCGTACCGGCGCGGCGGATCGGCACGACCGGCGGCTCCGGCCTGCGGATCGGCACGCTCGCGCCGCTGGGCGCCGACGAGCTGCGCGAGGCGTGGGAGGGGACGCTGCCGGGGCTGTTCGGTGCCTGACGCGGTCGACCTCTGGCTGGACGGCGGCGACGCACCCGACCGCGCGACGCTCAAGGCGGCCGTCAAGGCCACATTGGCGAGCCTCGCCGAGCGCGCGCCCGGCCGCACCGTCGAGGTGCGGGTGCCGCCGTTCGGGGCCGTCCAGTGCGTGGCCGGTCCGCGGCACACCCGCGGGAACCCGCCCAACGTGATCGAGACCGACGCACGGACATGGCTCGCGCTCGCGCGGGGTACCCTGACCTGGCGTGATGCGGTTCACACGGGTGCAGTCTCGGCCTCCGGATCGCGGGCACCCGAGGTGGCGGCACTGCTCCCACTGCGCTGACGCGGAGTGACGCTCAGGTCACCTGGACGGATGATCCGCGACACCCACCGGTGGTCAAAAGCCCATCGGGGGCCGAAGATTGCGCGCGCGGAGTACGCGATCTCGCGGTCGTCCCGCGCTGGGCGACGGAGGTGACGGGCATGGTGGTGGCACGGCTGCCCGGCCCGCACGACCGCTCGTTCCCGGAACCACGCGGCCTGCGCCCGGTCGAACCGGTCGCCATCGGGGGACAGAGCGGTGACCCCGTCGCCAGCCTCGCCGAACGCTGGGCCGACCTGCTGCCCGCCCTCGGCCGCCCCACGCTCGCCCAGCTGCGGACGCTGTTGCGGCGGCTGTCCGCGGTCCTGCGCGCCGACCCCTTCTGGCCGCCCGCCGCCCGGCGGATCGGCGCGTCGTTCTACCACTGCGGCCCCGGGACCCGGCCGCTCGGCGCCGGCGGACCCTATCCCGAGGAGCTGCTCCCGCCGACGCTGGGGCTGCTGCGCAGCGACGCCCAGGCCATGATCGGCACCGCCGGGCCGGACGGCGTCCGCCGGCTGCTCGTCGCACTCGACCAGCTCGTCGCCGGCTACCTGGCCGCGGCCCGGGAGCGCGCCGAGAGCGAACGCCAGGACCTGCTGACCGCGACCCGGTGGCCGCCCGAGGACCTGCAACGGGTCCTGACCGACGGCGACCTGCACTACCGGGCGCTCTACCTGCGCGGCCGCGTCGGCATCGCGGTCGGCAGCCTCTCCGGCGACGTCATCGACGTCAACCCCGCGCTCTACCGGCTGCTCGGCGCCGACGTCCGCCCGGAGCTGCCGCACGCCGCGGCCGACTTCGTGCACCCCGACGACGTCGAGACGTTCGTCGAGGCCTACCACCGGGTCGCGTCGGACTCCGGTCCCGACAGCGCCGAGATCGACGTGCGGCTCGTCCGGCCCGACCGGCTCGTGGTCTGGGCCCGGCTCAGCACCACCCTCGTGCGCAACGACCGCGGCGAGCCCGACCGGATCCTCGCCGTCGTCCAGGACGTGTCCGAACGGCATCGGCTGCGCTCGCGGCTCGAGCTGGCCGCGACCCAGGACCGGCTCACCCGGCTGCCCAACCGGGCGTTCGCCGAGCAGCAGCTGCGGCAGGCATTCAGCCCGGGCGCGGCGCGGCGCGTCGGACTGTGCGCGGTCGACGTCGACGGCTTCCGGGCGGTCAACGACAGCCTCGGGCACGCGGTCGGCGACCGCCTGCTCTCGGCCGTCGCCGGGCGGCTGCAGATGGCCGCGGGCGACCATCTCGTCACCCGGACGGGCGGGGACGACTTCGCGGTCCTCGTCGTCGACACCGCCGGGCCCGACGACGTGAAGGTCCTCGCCGACCGGCTCCTCGACGCGTTCGGCCCCCCGTTCCAGCTCGGCGAGCGCTCGCTGACGGTCACGGCGAGCATCGGTGTCAGCGAGGCGCCGACGGCCACGACGGTGCCCGAGGAGCTCATGCGCGCCGCCGACGTCGCGCTGTCGTGGGCGCGGGCCCAGGGCGGTGGCCGGCGCGTCGCCTACGACCCCGAGCGCGACGCGGGCGAGGCCGCCCGGTTCACGCTGCTCGCGGGCCTGCCCGAGGCCGTGGAACGCGGCGAGTTCCGGCTCGCGTTCCAGCCGCTGGTCCGCCTCGCGAGCGGCAGGCTGTGCGGCACCGAGGCGCTCGTGCGCTGGCAGCACCCCGTCGAGGGGCTGCTCGGGCCGGGCCGGTTCATCGAGCTGGCCGAGCGCAGCGGCGCCATCGTCGCGCTCGGGGACTGGGTGCTCGGCGAGGCCTGCCGGCAGGCGGCGGCCTGGTACGCCGAGCTCGGCGAGCAGTCGCCCTACGTCAGCGTCAACGTCTCCCCGGTGCAGCTGGTCGCCCCGGGCTGGCTCGCCGGGGTGCGGAAGATGCTCGCGGAGTCCGGGCTCCCGGCCGAGAAGCTGCAGCTGGAGATCACCGAGCAGGCGGTGCTGGGCGACGAGGCCGTGGCGCTCGACGTCCTCGGCGCGCTGCGCAGCGAGGGCGTCCGGCTCGCCCTCGACGACTTCGGCACCGGCTGGTCCAGCCTCGCCTGGCTGCGCAGGCTCCCGGTGCACGCGCTCAAGATCGACGGCTCGTTCATCGACGGGCTGCGCCACCCCGACCCCGATCCCATGGACGAGAGCATCGTGCGCGCGCTCGTCGAGCTGGCCCACGCGCTCGGCCTGGAGGTCACCGCCGAGTGGGTGGAGACGCGCGTGCAGGCCGAGCGGCTGGAGCGGCTGGGCTGCGACCTCGGACAGGGTCGCTGGTTCGGTGACGCGGGTCCCGCGGCATGGGTTCCCGACCTCTCCCGGCGTACGATCGGTTAACGGTGTTGCCTGCCGTCAGCCGAGGAGAGTGTGTGCGTTGAGTTCCGTTCGGAACGAGCACCCTGCCCCCCACCCCGACTCCCACCAGCCCGACCCTGAGGGCGACGACGTCCCCCACGACGAATGTGGTGTCTTCGGCGTGTGGGCGCCCGGCGAGGAGGTGTCGAAGCTCGCCTACTACGGCCTGTTCGCCCTCCAGCACCGCGGCCAGGAGTCTGCGGGCATCGCGGTGTCCGACGGGCACCGGATGGTCGTCTTCAAGGACCTCGGCCTGGTCAGCCAGGTGTTCGACGAGCAGACGCTCTCGTCACTGCGCGGGCACCTCGCGGTCGGGCACAACCGCTACTCGACGACCGGGTCGAGCACCTGGGAGAACGCCCAGCCGACGTTCCGGACCACGGCCACCGGCAGCGGCGTCGCACTCGCCCACAACGGCAACCTCGTCAACACCGCCGAGCTGCGCGACGAGGTGAGTACCCGCGGGATCGACACGAACGCGGTCCGCGCGACCACCGACTCCGACCTCCTCTGCGAGCTGATGGCGGCCGACGCGGCCGACACCGGGCTCGAGGAGGCGGCGCTGCGCGTGCTGCCGCGGGTGCGCGGTGCGTTCTCCCTCGTCTTCGCCGACGAGCGCACGCTCTACGCCGCACGCGACCCGCACGGCGTCCGCCCGCTCGTGCTGGGCCGCCTCGAGCGCGGCTGGGTCGTCGCGAGCGAGACCGCGGCGCTCGACATCGTCGGCGCGTCGATGGTGCGCGAGGTCGAGCCGGGCGAGCTCATCGCCATCGACGCCGACGGGATGCGCAGCAGCCGGTTCGGCGTCCCCGAGCCCAAGGGCTGCGTCTTCGAGTACGTCTACATCGCGCGCCCGGACACGACGATCTCCGGCCGGTCGGTGCACGCCACCCGCGTCGAGATCGGCCGCAGGCTCGCCCAGGAGAGCCCCGTCGAGGCCGACCTGGTCATCCCGGTCCCGGAGTCGGGCACCCCGGCCGCGATCGGCTACGCCCAGGGCTCCGGCATCGCCTACGGGCAGGGCCTGGTCAAGAACTCCTACGTCGGCCGGACCTTCATCCAGCCGTCGCAGACCATCCGCCAGCTGGGCATCCGGCTCAAGCTCAACCCGCTGCGCGACGTCATCCGCGGCAAGCGGCTCGTCGTCGTCGACGACTCGATCGTGCGCGGCAACACCCAGCGCGCGCTGGTCCGGATGCTGCGCGAGGCCGGTGCCCTCGAGGTCCACGTCCGCATCGCGTCGCCGCCGGTGCGCTGGCCCTGCTTCTACGGGATCGACTTCGCGACCCGCGCCGAGCTGCTCGCGAGCGGCCTCGACGTCGAGGGCGTGCGCCGCTCGATCGGCGCCGACACCCTCGGCTACGTGTCCGTCGACAACATGGTCGCGGCCACCGAGCAGCCCCGCTCCCGGCTCTGCTGCGCCTGTTTCGACGGCGACTACCCGATCGCGCTGCCCGACGAGGCGCGCCTGGGCAAGCACCTGCTCGAGCAGCTCGCCGACGACGACGTCACCGCCGGGCTGTCGGCCGCGACGACGCCGTCGGACGATGCCGCGCCGCTCACCGTCGGCTACGGTGCGGCGGAGGCCCTGCGCAGGCCCTGACCGCCCGTCCCCGCGATCCGGGGGCGGCCGCGGGATGGTGACCCCGTCGCCCGGGGCTCGACCTCCCGGGCGTCGACCGGCCATGATGATCCGGTCGTGCGATCCCGGCCGCGGTCCGGTCCTGGCGACGGCGCCGCGCCCGAGATGCGACGGGTGGCCGACACGGTCCGCCGGCGGCCCGGGTCCCGCACGACGCAGACCCCGGCCACCGCGCGTGGCCGTGCACGACGAGGTCGCCTCCGGCGACCCCGACCGACCAGGCCGCTCCGGCGGTCGTGGCCTGCCCGCAGGCCCGACCCACCGGCCACGACCACGAGGCCGCGCCCCGGCCCCGACAGGAGTTGTCACCCCCATGCCGCCCACCCCGACCGTGCCCGAGGACAACGTGCAGGACCGCGAGGAGTCGCCGCGGGCCAGCTACGCGTCGGCGGGCGTCGACATCGAGGCGGGCGAGCAGGCCGTCGAGGCGCTGCGCCCGCACGCCGAGCTGGCCTCCCGGCCGGAGGTCCTCGGCGGCATCGGTGGGTTCGCGGGGCTGTTCGCGCCGAAGCTGGGCCGCTACGCCGAGCCCGTGCTCGCCGCGTCGACCGACGGCGTCGGCACCAAGGTCGCGGTCGCCCAGGCGATGGACAAGCACGACACGATCGGCCTCGACCTGGTCGCGATGGTCGTCGACGACCTCGTCGTCTGTGGCGCGGAGCCGCTGTTCCTGCAGGACTACATCGCCGTCGGCAAGCTGGTGCCCGAGCAGGTCGCGACGATCGTCAAGGGCATCGCCGAGGGGTGCAAGCAGGCCGGCTGCGCGCTGCTGGGCGGTGAGACCGCCGAGCACCCCGGGCTGATGGAGGCCGGCGGCTACGACCTGTCGGCCACCGGCGTCGGCATCGTCGACGCCGAGGCGATGCTGCGCCCCGAGCGCGTCCGCCCCGGCGACGTCCTGGTCGCCATGGGTGCCTCGGGTCTGCACTCCAACGGCTACTCACTGGCCCGGCACGTGCTGCTCGACATCGCGCGGATGCCGCTGGAGGGCCACGTCGAGGAGTTCGGGACGACGCTGGGCGAGGAGCTGCTGATCCCCACCCGCATCTACGCCCGCGACTGCCTCGCGCTCGCCGCCGAGACCGGCGTGCGGACGTTCGCGCACATCACCGGCGGTGGGCTCGCCCGCAACCTGGAGCGGGTGCTGCCCGACGGGCTGGTCGCCGTCGCCGAGCGCGGCAGCTGGACGCCCGCGCCCGTCTTCAAGCTCATCGCCGCGCGCGGCCGCGTCGAGCGTGCCGAGATGGAGAAGACGTTCAACATGGGTGTCGGCATGGTCGCCGTGCTGCCGCCCGACGACGTCGACCGCGCCCTCGCGGTCCTGACCGCTCGGCACGTCCCGGCGTGGGTGCTGGGTGAGGTGCGCCGTGGCACCGGGGAGGAGCCCAAGGGCGTCGGCTCGCGGGTGCAGCTGCTGGGGGAGCACCCCCGCTTCTGAGTCCTCGACCGTACCGACGACCGCAGGGTTGCGCGGGTGACGCCGAGCGCAACCTGAGCGTCGCGTTCGGGCTGCGGGGCGACAGCAGGGTTGCGCGCGGGTTGCTCAGCGCAACCTCAGGGTCGCGTTCGGGCCGAGGGGTTCCTGCAGAAGCACCGCGACGGTCAGGTTGCATCCCGTCCTCCGCGCGCAACCTCACCGTCGTCGTCCGCGCGAATCGCGACCGTGAGGTTGCGCTCGGGACTCCGGGTGCAACCTCACGGTCGCCCTCGGCGCTTGTGTCGCCTGCGGGTCAGCCCGCCGCCCGGACGGCGGGTTCGCGCAGCATCGCCGGGTGCAGCCGGGTCGCCGGGCCGCGGCGGAACAGCTGCGCGGGACGGCCGGGGCCGCCGGTGACGTGGCGGTTCGTCGGGATGAGGAAGCCGGGCGTCGAGGTGACCTTGCGGGAGAAGTTCCGCGGGTCGATCTCGGTGCGCCAGACGGCCTCGTAGACCCGGCGCAGGTCGGTGATCGTGAACTCCGGCGGACAGAAGGCGGCCGCGAGCGTCGTGTACTCGAGCGTCTCGCGGGCCCGCTCGACACCGTCGGAGAGGATGCGGGTGTGGTCGAACGCCAGGTCGGCCACGTCGGCCACGGGGTGCCAGCCGCTCGTCACACCGGGCTGGTCGGGGTCGGGGAGGTCGGGCAGCAGCGCCAGAAAGGCGACGGAGA
Source organism: Pseudonocardia benzenivorans CB1190 (assembly GCF_000196675.2). GTDB lineage: Bacteria > Actinomycetota > Actinomycetes > Mycobacteriales > Pseudonocardiaceae > Pseudonocardia > Pseudonocardia benzenivorans. The sequence goes on from NC_015312.1 coordinate 487,441, forward strand.
GCACCCGCCCGCGAGGGTCCCGGTCGGGCGCCGCGTAGCCCGCGAGCTGCTCGAGATGGCCGGTGACGCGCCCGGCGGCCCCCGACCCGATCTGGGCCGACAGCTCGCGGGCGGCGGTGTCGGCGAGGTCCTCGTCGGGGGCGACGAACCCGCCGGGAAGCCCCCAGCTGCCCTCGAACGGCTGCTCGCTCCGGCGTACCAGCAGCACACACAGCTCGTCGCCGCGCACGGTGAGGACCACCAGGTCCACGCCGACGGCGAACAGGTTGCCACGCATCGTGATCCGTTCCTGACGTCCGCTTCGTTCTCGTCAGGCTGACACTACCTCGAAGATCGAGACGCCGCTCCGGCGACGTGCCGCCCGGTCCACCCTCGCAGGCGGTTCTGCCCGGTCGATCGCGTCGCACGGGGCGGCTGTTACCGACGAGCGCGACGGCTACGGCCCCGACGCGGCGTGCCGGACGAGCTCGACCAGCTCCTCGTCGTCGAGGTCGATGCGGCGGGCTGCGGCGACGAGGTCGTGCACCAGGTCGAGCACGGCGGCCCGGTCGGCGCGCAGCCCCTCCCGGACCGTCGCCCCGCGCCCGCGTCGCAGCTCGATCATGCCCTCGTCGCGCAGGTGCTGGTACCCCGCGAGCACGGTGTGGATGCTGACGTCGAGCGACGAGGCCAGCTCCCGCGCGGGCGGCAGTCGCTCGCCCGGCCGGACCGTGCCGTCGGCGATGCCCCGACGCACGCAGGCGGCGATCTGGTCGGCCAGCGGGACCGGCCGCGCGGGATCGACCCGGAACAACACGTCAGCTCACCCGGTGGCCCAGGCCGACGAGCAGGCCCGCGGCGGTCCGGGCGTCGTCGACGGTCACGGTGAACCGTCGCCCCGAGCGGCGCGTGACGATCAAGGCGGGTCCCCGCCGCAGCACCACCCCGGAGCCGCCGGGGACGATCCGGTAACCCCAGCCACCGAACTGGGCGGGAGAGACGACGCCGGTGGTGACGGAGGCGATGTCGTCGGCCGGGATCCTCAGCCGCGGCCAGCCGAGCACCCCGAGCGAGACGACGAGACCGCGCCGGTCGACCGTCACCAGCGCGGACGAGCCGAGCAGTAGCACCGCCAGGCCGACCGCCACCAGCAGCGCCCCCACGAGCGGACCGGCCGGCCACGCCGCGGCCAGCCCGGCGACGACGAGGACCGCCCCCAGCGCCAGCGACGCCCGTGACTCGACCCGCCCCGACCAGCTGACCAGCTCGCCGGGGGCCACGGCGATCGCCTCGGCGGCCGGCTGCGGCGGTGCGACGGGGCTGCGCGGCGTGACGAGGTACCCCACGGCGCCCGCCACCGCGGCGACGCCCAGTGCGACCAGCAGCCGGCTCATCGGCAGCTCGGCGGCCGCGGCGTCCGGCGCGTCGACGTTGGCGAGCACGGCGCTGAGCAGCACGGTCCCGAGGATGCCGGCCGTCGCCCACGAGACGAGACCGAAGAACCGCATGGTGTCCACCGAGGAGACGGGCGCCGCGGGCGACCTGCCACCGATGGCCGCGAACACCGCGCTCATCACGACGCCGAGCAGGATGGCCGCCACCAGCATCGCCGCGCGCGGCATCGTGTCGACGACCGTGCCGTCCGCCGCGAACCGCGACGCCATCTCGGCCGGTAGCCGGTCCCACGCCACGAGCGTCGTCACCACCGCGGGGAGCACCGCCACCAGGTGGGGCGCGCCCGTGAGGATCGCCCCGGTCGTCCGTCCCATGCCGTCACCTCGTTCGAGTATCGCCACTTGTTATGGACCAACTATAACAAGTGGGTGTGCAGAGCGCGAGCCGATACGGAGCCGGCGTGGCGGATGGTCGTGCGGGCAGACCGATCCGGGCGCCCGTCGGACGCCCGGATCGGTCAGCCGGAGATGTCGAGGAGCCGGCGGTCAGCGCCGGCGGAAGTCCCCGTCGTCCTCGTCGTCGGAGGAGGGACGGTACGACGCGTACGAGTCGTACTCGTCGTACTCCTCGTCGTCGGAAGCCGGCCCACTACCGATCTCGCGCTGCAATGCGTCGAGATCCATGGTGGGGGAGCTGTACTTGAGCTCGCGGGCCACCTTCGTCTGCTTGGCCTTGGCTCGTCCGCGCCCCATGGCTGGTCCCCCTTACAACAGGGAAGGGGCGGCCGGATGTCTCGGCGGCCCCGTTCATCTCATCAATGTTCCTGTTGCCACCGTACCTTGCGCACGGCCGACCGTGCGACGTGGCATCGATGGTGTGACCGGGAATGGTCCGCTGCGGCCCCGCTACTGGAATCATCCGACCCATGCCCGAGCCGTTCCTGTCGTACCTGCGGGTGTACGAGCCCCTGCGGGTGTTCGACGGCCCCACCGGCGTGCCCGTACGGGAGGCGCTGCGCCGCGGTGCGGTGGAACCGCACGATGCCGGGCGCCGCGACCGTGACCAGTGTCTCCGTGCGGCCCTGCGCTCACGCCTGCTCCCCGGCGACGACGGGGCGGGCGGCGAGCTCGACGTGGTGGTCACGACGTCGGAGGCGGGCGACCGGCTCGTCTGCCCGCTCGACACGCGGCCGCGGGCGGCGGCGGCGGTGCTGGCGTTCCTCGCCGAGGAGCTGCCGGTGCTGCGGGCGGCGGCGCTGCCCGTCGCCGAGGCCGCGGCCCGCCGCGGTGCCGAGGCCGCGCTGACCGAGATCGGGGACGGCGCGGCGCACGTCGTGACATCGGCGTGGACGGTGCCGCTGCCGTGGTTCGCCCTCGTCGATCCCGCACGACGGCGACTGCGGCTCGACTCCCCGCGCCGGGTGCACTGGCAGGTGCCGATCGGGACCGCCATCGCGCGGGCCGAGCGCGCGGAGAAGATCGTCCGTTCCGGGATCGGCGACGAAGGGCCCGCCGAGGTGCTCGCCGAGACCGCCGGCTGGCTCGGCCGCTTCGACCGGGAGTCGGTCGTCGAGCTGGACTACGGCGGCCTGGTCGAGTTCATCGACGACGACACCCTGCGTGCCGACGACTCCGCCCGCCTCGTCCAGGACGCCCTCCAGGCCCTGCACGACGGCGACGGCGACACCGCCCAGGCCTGCTACGAGCGGCTGCGCGAGTTCTGGGGCGCCGTGGCGGGGCGCCGGCGGAACGGCTGAGCCGAGACCCGCGGCAGCGGGTCAGGTCCGCAGCCCCGACTGTGCCGCGCGGCCCGGCGGCGGCGTCGCGTCGTCGGCCTCGATCGAGTCGGGGTCGATGCGGGCGGGTGCGGCGCGTTCGTCGACCCCCGCGACGAGCTCCGCGTCGACCGGCACCGACCGCTTGACCAGTGCCAACGCCACCGCGCCGAGCTCGTGGTGCAGCGTCACCGTGCCGACCCGCCCGACCGGCCTGCCTCCGTTGACGACCGGGTCGCCCGGACGGGGCAGCTCCTCGTCACCGGCGTCGAGGTGCAGCAGCACCAGCCGGCGCGGGGGCCTGCCCAGGTTCGCCACCCTCGCGACGGTCTCCTGCCCGCGGTAGCAGCCCTTGGTCAGGTGCACGGCCGAGCCGATCCAACCGACCTCGTGCGGGATCGTGCGCTCGTCGGTGTCGACACGCAGCCGCGGCCGCAGCGCCTCGACCCGCAGCGCCTCGAAGGCCATCGTCCCGGCGGCGCGGGCACCCGCGGCGGTGAGCCTCGCGAACCAGGCGTCGCGTTCGGCGCGCGGGACGACGACGTCGGCCGCGTCCTTGCCCGGCCACGGCATGCGGCGCACGAACCCACCCCCGGCCAGCGCCAGCGCGCCCACCCCGTCGGGCACCGGCACCCCCGCGGCGGCCAGCACCGTCGGCGTGTCGGGTCCGACGACGCTCAGCACCGCCAGCTCGTCCGTCGCGTCGCGGGGTTCGACCTTCGACCAGAAGACCATCTTGGTGAGGTACCCGAGCAGCTCGGCCGCGTCGTCGGGCTCGACGTCGAGCCACACGGTGTCGCCGACGTGCGCGACGACCATGTGGTGCAGCACCCGGCCGTTGATGTCGAGGACGAGTGCCTCGGTGCCGGTGTCCCCGGGCAGCTCGCTGACGTGCTGGGTGAGCAGCAGGTGCAGCCAGCTGAGCCGGTCCTCGCCGGGGACCGCGAGCACGCCGCGGTGGCTCCGGTCGACGACGGCCGCGCCGCGCGCCATCGCACGCTGCTCGGCGAGGGGGTCGCCGCGGTGCGCGGGGACCCGTGCGTCGGGGTCGTGCGGCGCGTCCGCGGGGACGGTGTCCGTCGAGTCGGTCACCGGTCGGTCTCCTGTTCGGTGCTGTCCGTGGGGTCGGCGTCGGCGTCCTCGGCGCAGTCCGCGCACCGACCCGAGAGGGCGACGTGCGTCGCGTCGAGGGTGAAGCCGGACTCGTCGCGCAGCCGGGCGGCCAACTGGTCCATCAGGTCGGTGGGTGCCTCCGCGACCGAGCCGCAGTGGTGGCACACGAGGTGCACGTGCTGGTGCTCCTGCTCGGAGTACGTCGGCGCCCCGTGCCCGAGGTGGGTGTGGCGGACCAGGCCGATGCGTTCGAGCAGCTCCAGCGTGCGGTAGATCGTCGTGATGTTGACGGCCGGGGCCGTCTCCTGGACGCGCGTGCAGATCTGCTCGGGCGTCGCGTGCCCGAGTGCGCGGACGGCGTCGACGACGAGCTGACGCTGTGGCGTCATGCGCAGGCCGCGCCGGTGCAGCGTCTGCCGCAGCGAGGTGTCCACACCCCGATCGTAGGCGCTCACCCGCGGCGACGGCCCGCGATCGCCGACCGGGCTGCGCGCGGTGGCGGCGGCCGTGTGGGTGGGGCACTCTCGGCCTCGTCGCGTGCCGACCACGACCTCCGGGGCCTGCCTCGGGTGTACCGCTCTGCTCCGTCCGGGTGAACGGCCTGCGGCCGCGACGGTAGGCTCGGCATCTCGACGGGTGGCCTCGGGAGGTTTGCGATGACGGCTGACGGTGCGGACCGCTCGCCCGGTGCCGCGCAATTCGACGTCGTGTTCCGCGGCTACTCCCGCCGCCAGGTCGACGAGCACATCAGCCGGCTCCATCGCGTCCTCGCCCGGATGCGTGCCGACCTCGACGCGGCGCAGGGCGCCCGATCCGCGACTCCACACCCCGCGGCCACGCCGCAGCCCCAGGTCGACCCGATCGACGGCATGTCCGACCGGATGAAGAGCATCCTCGAGCACGCGGAGAAGGAGGCCGAGGAGATCCGTGGCCGGGCCAGGACGGCCGCTGACGCGGCGCGCCGGGAGCTCGACGACCTCCTCCGCCGTCGCGACGCCGTCATGCGCGACCTGACCCGGATGCGCGGTGAGCTCGACGACCTGCGCTCCGGCTCGCCCGAGAACCGTCCGGCGGCGACCGCGTCGTCACCGAGGATCGCCGCCGCGCCACCGATCCCGGCCCCTCCCGCCGGGTCCGGTGCGGCTGCAGGCGCGGCGATCGCGGGCAGCCCGCACGGCGTGTCCGGCGGATCGGCACCTGCGAAGGGCGGGTCGGCTGCCGGTGCGACGTCCGAGGCGGGGTCCGAGGCGGCGACGCGGGCGAACCGGGTGCCGTCCGGGCCGGCGCGGCAGGCTGGGGCGGAGGCGTCCGAAGCGGGGACGGACCGGACCCGGGCCGGTGCGGGCGTGCAGCGGCCCGGGGGGTCGGCGAGCTCGAACCGGGCGCCGTCCGGTCCCGGATCGACGCACCGGTCCGGTCCAGGTGCGGCGCCGTCCGGTGGGCCGGTGCCTGCGAAGGGCGGGTCGGCGTCCGAGCCGACCGGGTCGAACCGGGTGCCGTCCGGAGGATCGACGCCTGCGAACGGCGGATCGGCTCCCCGCTCGGCGTCCGAGGCGGCGACGAGGGTGAACCGGGCGCCGTCCGGTCCAGGGCCGCAGCAGGGCGGTGCCGGGGCAGCCCCGTCCGGGGCGTCGGCTCCCGCCCAGGCGTCCGAGGCGGCGGCGCGCGTGGATCGTGCTCCGGCTGGTTCGGGTGCGGCGCAACGTTCCGGCTCGCCCGCTGTGTCGCAGAAGCAGGCCGCTCGGTCCGCGGTGCCGCAGAAACCGGCCGGTCCGTCGGGGGTGCCGCAGAAGCCGGGCGCTCCATCTGGTGCGTCGCAGAAGCCGGTGAGCCCGTCGGGTGGGTCGTCGAGGCCGGCGGGCCCGTCCGGTGGACCGCAGAAGCAGGTCGGTCCGTCCGCGGTGCCGCAGAAGCAGACCGGTCCGTCTGGTGCGTCGCAGAATCCGTCGTCGCGGCCCGTGAGTCCTTCGGGTGGGTCGCAGAAGCCTGCGGTTCCGTCCGGTGGGCAGTCGAACCCTGCGGGGCCGTCCGGCGCGCGGCCGCAGAAGGCGGCCATGCCGTCCGGCGCGTCCTCCCCGGAACCTCGTGTGGTGCAGAAGCCTCCTGTGGCGCAGGGTCCCGGCTCCGGGCAGCAGCCGGGGACGGGGCAGGGAGCCGGTTCCGCGTCGTCGGACCACCGGGGTTCGGCGCCGCGTTCGTCCTCGGCGGCCGGAACCACTGCCGGGCCCGCCGAGCGCAGAGGACGGTCGTCCGAGTCGTCGCGCGCGGGAACCGCGGGCCCGGCTGCCGGCCGCGGTGGCCCGACGCCGGCACAGATGCCGCAGCGCCCCGCGCAGCAGAAGCCCGCCCGGCAGACACCGACCCAGCAGAAGCCCGATCGGTCGGAACCGGTCCGGCAGGAGGCGGCTGCCCAGCAGCCCCCCGCCGCGTCGCGACCCGTGGCCGCGCAGCAGAAGTCGCCGACGCGACCCGCGTCGGCCGGGCCGGTCGACACGGCAGGTGCCGGGCAGCGATCCGGCACGGCTGAGGACAAGGGCGCCAAGGAAAGCGCCGGGGGAGCGGCGGCCCGGACCGCGCAGGAACGCCGGTCCCAGTCGTCCGGCGGTGGCACGACGGTGTCGATGCGCCCCGAGGGTGACGTCGCCGAGGCCGCCGACCTGTTCCGGCCCGCGTCGGAGGCATCGAAGGCGCCCGTGGCCGGGGAGGCGTCGGCGACCCGGAATCCCGTGCCGACCGACGTGCCCTCGAAGCCACCTGCCACGGTCCGTGAGGACGCGGACGGGTCCGCGCGCACCACCGGATCGGCTGAATCGTCCACGCGCGGCGCGGGCGGGGGTTCCCCGGCGGCGACGTCCCCGCCCCCGGCAGCAGACACCGACGCAGCTGGACCGGATGCGTCGGCGTCGTCGAAGGACGAGTCGCGCACGTCAGAGACCTCGTCCAGGGCGAAGAAGGGTGGGCCGGGCCCCACCGCGGCCGGCACCTCCGGGAAGGCTGGGCGCAGCGCGGACACCGACGACGGTGCACGCGCGGGCGGATCGGTCTCGAAGTCACGCACCGGGTGACAACGGTTGCGCAGGGTGATGTGACCTGGCGTACCGTGCGCGACCATGCTGTCGCCGTTCTCGGCCGATGCGCCTGCGCTGCACGGCGTCCCGATCGGCTGGCTGGTGCTCGCGGGCCTGGTGGTCGTGCTCGCCGCTGTGCTCGTGATCGTGGCGCTGCGTCGTCGGAGGCGTCGTCGGGCTGCCGCGTCGACCGCTGCCGCCGCGACCACCGGCGCACCGGCCGCGATCCCCGACGCCGGGAACGCTCCGGAGCCGGTCGCGCGACCCGTCGAGGTCGGTGCGGCACCGGGCGGAGGGCGCGAGGACGGTCCGGCCGGCAGCCGTGAGCCGGGAGCACCGGCCGAGGCCGCCGACGCCGCGGCACCGGACGGGGCGGCACCGGGCGAGGCCGCAGCCGACTCGGTCACCTCGGTCGGCGCGACCGTGTCGTCCCTGCCCACCCCGCCCGCGCCCGCCTCGTCCGCCGACGGGGGCCCGGAGCAGCGCCCGCGGACGGTGGGCGACCTGGCCGCGGTGCGCGATGTCGACACGACGCCGTTGCCGATCCGGTCCGACGTCCTGCTGATGCGTGCCGCCGCCCGGCAGCAGGCGGGGACGTCGGCGCAGGTGCGGGTGCCTTCGTCCGGTCCGGGTGGGGCGGTGCCGGCGCAGGCGACGTCGGCGGACTACGCCGCACCATGGCTGCGCGTCGACCTGACCCTGCCCGCTGCCGAGTCCGCGGCGGATCGGCGGGGGAGCGGTGCGACCTCCGGCGGCGGCACCCCGGCCGCCGGGAACGACCTCGGCGGCGGCACCCCGCCGGCGGGGGACGAGCCCGGCGCCGGCGCCCCCGGCGCCGGGCTCCGTCCGCTAGGAAACGACGGCCCGCCCAGGAACGACGGTCCGCCCAGGAACGACAGCCCGCCCAGGAACGACAGCCGGCTCGGGGTCGACAGCCGGGCCAGGGACGACAGCCCGGTCGAAGGCGCGAGCCCGGGCGGAGACGACAGTTCGTCAGGGACCCGGACCCCCGGCACCGGAGCCAGTGGGGAGGCCGGGCCTGCCGCGGCCGGGACGCGAGCCCGGGACACGGAGACGGGGCCCACCGGAGCCGAACTCCGAACTGCCGCAACCGATACGGGCCCTGCCGCAAACGATACGGGCGCCGCCGCAACCGATACGGGCGCCGCAACCGAGACCGGTGCCGCCGCGACAGACATCAGCGCTGCCGCTCCTTCCGGCGGCGCTGCCGCAGGGCATGTCGGCGCTGCCGCGTCCGAGACCGGCCCGGTGGCCGGGACGCGTTCTCCCGCAACGGGACCGGGATCCACCGGAGCCGCGCGTCGACCCGCCGTCGCCAAGTTCGGCGCTGGTCCGTCCGAGATCCCCGGTGACGAGGCGAATACCGCAGCCGCCCCGGCACCGCCGGTCGCCCCGCTCGTCTCCCCGGCGGGCACGGTCGACGCGGCCGGACCGCCCACCCCGCCGCAGGCTCACACTGACGCACCTGCCGATCCCGTCGTCGGTCTGACCGCCCCCGAGCGGTCACCGTCGGCGGGTGCCGGAAAGTCGCTGGCCGATGCCGTCGCGAGTGCACTCGCGAGCCGGTCCTCGGCCGACCGCCCGGACCGGCCCGAGCCCGCGCCCCGACCGGCCGACGTCCGCGACCGGTTGCTCGCCGTCCTGCTCGACCAGCCCGACCAGGCGATCGGCGCCGCCACCGAGCTCGATCGGGTCCGCAGCCAACTCGACCGCCTCGGCGCCGCGGTCCGGCACGAGCAGGACGCCCTGGCGGGCCTGGTCCGCCGCCTCGCCGCGGCGGGTCTCGCCGACGTCCAGATCGCCGAGCTTGCGGGCATTCCTCTCGCCGAGGTCGCCCGTCACCGCGCCGCGGATCGCGACGCCGCAGTGCGTGATGCCGGGCGCCGCGAGGACCGCTGACCCGCACATCGGCACTGCCCCGAGGCATGTCCAGCCCGCTCTGCGCGCCGGCGCGTGTCCTGCAGCGGGACGGGACCCTCCGCCGGACGGCAGGGGGACGGTCAGCCGGCGATGCGGTGCAGCCGGGCCGACAGGTGCGGCTGCAACGGCTGGCCCATCATGGCCCGCTCGTCGACGTAGGCGAGGTCCCCGCCCTCGACGAGGCCGTAGAGCCGGTGCGAGCCGGTGACCTCCTTGGCCGTGGCGGTGCGCGCGACGGCGTCGGTCTCGATCTCCCACGACGTGAGCGTGCGGGCCTTGCCGTAGAAGATCTCGATGATCCCGGTGGCGTGCGCGATCAGCACCTCGAGCGTGCCGTCGGGCTGCGGGCGCCAGAAGCCGGTCTCCCGCGCGGCGGGCCGGATGACCTTCCCGTCCTCGTCGAGCAGCCACGCGCGGGCCTCGTAGCCGACGAACGGGCGGCCGTCGTGGGAGAACACGAGCTGCTGGCCGAAGCGGTACGGGCCCTCGATCGTCGGGTAGACGACCTCGCCGGTGCCGCGCCACGCACCGATCAGCGGGAGCAGGCCGAGGCACGCCTCGTTGAGGTCGGGGCCCTCGCGCAGGTTCGCGGTGTCGTCGGGGACCGGCAGGTCCTCCCAGCGGGGACGATTGCGCTGCGGGGAGTCGGGTGCGGCGTTGGCGGGACCCTGGATCGTCGTGCCGAGCCCGTCCGGGTCGCGCGCGTCGTCGCCGGGGGTGCTCATGACGTCCCGTCCTGGTGAGGGGCGGAGGTGAACAGCCGGCGCAGCAGGACGCCGGTGAAGCCGGCGATCCCGAGGCAGACCGCGATCAGCAGTACGGTGAACATCCAGTGCACGGGCGCGGAGCATAGTCGCGCCGACGGTCCGGGACGCCGAACGCCGCCCCGGACGGCAGGTCGGGGCGGCGTTCGTGACGATCGGAGCCGGGATCGGCCCGTCAGGCGACGGCGACCTCGGTCTGGTGCAGGCCGGGGCCCTCGGCGTTCAGGACGGCCTCGCCGTTGCCCGAGCGCGACAGCGCGCGGACGGTCCAGGTGCCGGGCGCGGCGAAGAACCGGAAGTCGCCCGACGCCGAGGAGACGACCTCGGCGGTGAACTCGCCGGTGCCGTCGAGCAGCCGGACGAAGGCGCCCCCGACGGGGGCGCCGCCGGCCACGACGCGTCCGGCGAGGACGGTCTGCTTACCGAGATCGGTGCCCACGGGCAGCGACACGGCCTGGTCGGGTGCTCCGCACATCAGGCGCTCGCCCCCAGCTCGATCGGCACGCCGACGAGCGAGCCGTACTCGACCCAGCTGCCGTCGTAGTTCTTCACGTCCTTGTGGCCCAGCAGCTCACGCAGGACGAACCAGGTGTGCGAGCTGCGCTCGCCGATGCGGCAGTAGGCGATGACGGCCTTCTTGCCGTCGAGGCCGGCCTCGCCGTACAGGGCGGTCAGCTCCTCGTCGGACCTGAAGGTGCCGTCCTCGTTGGCCGCCTTGCTCCACGGGACGTTGATGGCGCCCTTGACGTGGCCACGACGCTGCGAGACCTCCTGCGGCAGGTGCGCCGGCGCGAAGATCTTGCCGGAGTACTCGTCGGGGGAGCGCACGTCGACCAGGTTCTTCACGCCGATCGAGGCGACGACCTCGTCGCGGAAGGCACGGATCGACAGGTCGGCGTCCTTGGCGGTGTAGCTGGTCGCCTTGCGCTCGGGGACCTCGGTGGTGAGGGTGCGCCCGTCGAGCTCCCACTTCTTGCGGCCGCCGTCGATCAGCTTGACGTTCTCGTGGCCGTACAGCTTGAACTCCCAGTACGCGTACGCCGCGAACCAGTTGTTGTTGCCGCCGTAGAGGACGACGAGGTCGTCGTTCGAGATGCCCTTGGCCGAGAGGACCGCCTCGAAGTCCTCCTTGCTCAGGACGTCACGACGGACGGGGTCGGTGAGCTCGGTGGTCCAGCTGAACTTCACGGCGCCGGGGATGTGGCCCCCGTCGTAGGCGGTGGTGTCTTCGTCGACCTCGACGAAGACGACGCCCTCCGCTCCGAGGTTCTTCTCGGCCCAGTCCGTCGAGACGAGGACGTCCTCGCGGCTCATGCGGTTGCTCCTTCTGCGGTGTGCGGGTTGCGGGCCCGGAGACGGGCCCGGATACGTGCGATCACGGTGTACATCTCGCAGCCCAGGCAGAAGCCGAAGGCCGCGTTGAGGAAGGCCGCCGCGAGCGCGAGCGCGGTGGCCACGATGCCGAGCGTCGTCAGCCCGGTGAGGTATCCGACGGTCGCGACCGCCGCGAACACGAATCCCACCAGTTGGGAGAACCGCACGGGGGCGGCGTCCTCACGTTCGGCGGGCGGTCCGAGGCGGCGGGCGAGCAGGGCGCGGTACAGCAGCGAGTAGGGCGCGAACCGCATCCCCGCGAAGGCGCCCAGCGCGAACACGACGGCCTGGGCGCCGGCGAGCCAGCCGCTGCCGGAGAGCAGGACCAGCACGAGGACGACGGTCGTGACGGCCGCGGCGAACCGGACGCCGCGCGGGTCGAGCCCGGGCTCGGCAGAGGTGGAACCGGATCCCGCCGCGGGCGCGGCAGGGTCGACCGGTGCGGGCATGGGTGACTCCTGGTGACGGACGGACGTCGGTCGTTGCCGGCACACGCGGGCCCCCCGGACGTGCGGGGAGGCGTCAGCGGGCCGACGTCAGGAGACGCGACACAGGCAGCTGCCGACGCGGCACAGATCGACTGCGCGACGTTTGGTCAGCGGCCAGTTCACGGCACGAGCGTAACCGAGGATCCCGCTGACCGGGAACGCCCGGTCGAGCGGGCCGGACAAGCGCGGGGCGTCACGACGCCGTCGTGGCGGGTCATCCGGCCAGCGCCGGGGCCAGCGCGCGCACCAGCTCGGGGCGCCGCGGCACCCCGGAGACGCGCAGCAGCTCGGTGCCCGCCCTGTCGAACGCGACGACGGTGGGCGTGCGCATGATCCCGAGCTCGGCAGCCACCTCGGGGCGGTCGGCGACGTCGACCTCGACGTGCACGAGGCCAGGGGTGCTGTCGACGAGCTCGCCGAGCAACCCCGCCGTCTGCCGGCAGGGTGTGCAGACCGGCGACGACACCTGCAGCAGCAGGACGCGGTCGTCGAGACCCGGTTCGTGTGCCGCGAGCGCCCACCCCGACCCGGGTGGGGACGCCCCGGGTGTGGCGAGCCGCACACGCCCGGCCCGGGCCCGCAGCACCAGCCCGACCACCGTGGCCACGACGAGCACGCCCACGACGACCACGATCCCGACGGTGTTCACAGGACCTCAGAACGCTCGTGCGGGCCGGGCCATTCCGCCGTTCGGCGGCATCAGCCCTCGGAGGTGGGTGCCGGGGCGGAGCCGATCGTCAGGTTCTCGACGGTGCCGCTGATCTCGATCGTGCCGTCGCGCGGGCGCAGCAGCCGCGGGGTGACCTCGAAGGGCAGCGTGCCGGGGTCGAGGGAGAAGGAGAACCGCTTCTTCACCGCGGACACGACCGCGGCCGGCAGCGGGAGTGGCTTGCCGTGCCCGTCGTCGACCCGCACGTCCTGCGGCACGACCTGGATGTCGCGGCCGTCGAGCAGGAACGAGGAGATGACGGCGACCTCCTTGGACCCGATCCCGGGCAGCGTCACCGTGCCGACGACCCGGGCCGCGGAGTCGGTGTCGACGCCCAGCAGCGACGAGGAGGCGCCCTCGTCGACCCGGTCCTTCAGCGTGCCGTAGTCGATGTTCTCGATCCGCATCTTGCTGACGCCGGGCAGCAGGCGTTCGAGGTCGTCGGCGTCGATGCGGGCGGTGCCGTCGGCCTCGCCCACGACGAGCGACTTGGGGCCGGAGCCGAGCAGCATCGACAGCGGGGCGTCGACGTCGCGCAGCTGTGCCATGATCTCCACCTCGCGTAGCGGCCCGATGGGGATGCGCTTGGCGTCGACGTCGACGCTGCGGTACGTGCCCGAGATCGCCTGGGTGAGGAACGGGAAGCCGTTGATCCGGACGTCGGGGTCGTCGGCGAGGCCCAGCTGCGTCCGCATCTGCCGGGAGACGGCCGACTCCGTGATCGCGGCTGCGCCGTAGTCGGCGGCCAGGAGCACCCCGGCCAGCACGACCAGCGCGATCAACAGTCGCTTCACTCCGACCTCCGACGCGGACGACAGGACCCGACGACGGTAGTCGCCGGGTCCGGACGCACGTCGGCAAGGGTGCCCACGGCCCGTGAGGTGCGCCGCGATCTCCGCACACCGCAAGGCCGACCCGTTATGGTTACCGGGTTCCGCGTGGTGGTCCCGACCTGGTCGCGCGGAGGTGGTCGTCGGGCGGACCGGCTGCCGCCGCCGTGGGGCGAGCGCCGCGCGTACATGCCGGCGGCCCGGTCGCGCCCCGGCGGAGAGGAGGCCGGTGGTGGAGCTCCTGCTGCTGACTGCCGATCCCGATCCGGGATCGGTGCTGCCCGCGCTCACGCTGCTGCCGCACGGGGTGCGCACCGCCGCGCCCGAGGTCGCCGCGCTGCTCGACGCGGGCCCGCACGACGCGGTGCTCGTCGACGCCCGGACCGACCTGGTCGCCGCGCGCAGCCTGTGCCGGCTGCTGGGCAGCACCGGGACCGACGTCCCCGTCATCGCGATCCTCACCGAGGGCGGGCTCGTCGCCGTCTCCGGCGAGTGGGCCGTCGACGAGATCCTGCTCCCGGCCGCCGGGCCCGCGGAGGTCGACGCGCGGCTGCGGCTGCTGCGCTCCCGCCCGGGTGGCGACGCGGCGAGCGCCGGCGGGGCGCTGGTCCTCGGCGAGCTGGTGATCGACGAGGCCACCTACTCGGCGCGGCTGCGCGGGCGGCTGCTCGAGCTGACGTACAAGGAGTTCGAGCTGCTCAAGTACCTCGCCCAGCACGCGGGCCGGGTGTTCACCCGGGCCCAGCTGCTGCAGGAGGTCTGGGGCTACGACTTCTTCGGCGGCACCCGCACCGTCGACGTCCATGTGCGACGGCTGCGCGCCAAGCTGGGCAGCGAGCACGAGCAGATGATCGGCACGGTCCGCAACGTCGGCTACAAGTTCGTCCGGCCCGCGCGCAGCGCGATGGGAGTGCCCGCCGGTGTCGACGACCAGTCCGAGGACGACGAGGAGGACCACCGGGTCGTCGAGGTCGGGGCGGAGCGCGACTGAGCCGTTCGTGCGGCGCGTCCGTCGGTACCGCCGCGTAGGGTCGGGACCATGACGGGTGCCGCGACGCTGTCCACATCGGACCGGCTCGACGAGGCCGAGGTCGCGGCGGTGCGCACGCTCGCCGACGCGGCGACGGCGGCCGACGGGATCGAGCCCCTCTCCGAGCAGGTCATGGTCAACCTGCGGCACGCGCGTGCCGGGGTCACCCATCTCGTCGCGACGGGCGCCGACGGCACGATCTCCGGCTACGCCCAGCTCGACTCCTCCGGCGGCGACGCCACGTCCGCCGAGCTCGTCGTGCATCCCGGGTACCGCAGGCGCGGCATCGGCACCGCGCTGGTCGAGGCCGCGCTCGCCGCCGCCACCGGCACGTTCGACGTCTGGGCCCACGGCGAGCAGCCCGGCGCCGAGCGGATCGCCGCGACGCACGGGCTGAACGCGGTGCGCGAGCTGTGGCAGATGCGCCGCGAGCTGGCCGAGCCGCTGCCCCCGGCGTCGTTCCCCGAGGGGGTGACGCTGCGGGCGTTCGACCCCGCACACGACGAGGCGGAGTTCCTGCGGGTGAACAACGCCGCGTTCGACTGGCACCCCGAGCAGGGCGGCTGGGGCCACGAGCAGGTGGCCGAGCGCGAGGCGGAGGCGTGGTTCGACCCGGCGGGCTTCCTGCTCGCGGTCGAGGACGGGCGGCTGCTCGGCTACCACTGGACGAAGGTCCATCCCGCGGGCCCGGCCGGACCCGCGATCGGCGAGGTCTACGTCCTCGGTGTCGACCCCGCGGCGCACGGCCGCGGCCTCGGCGGGGCGTTGACGATCGCGGGACTGGAGCACCTGCGCGAGAAGGGCCTCGATGCGGTGATGCTCTACGTCGAGGGCGACAACGCGCCCGCCGTCGCGGTGTACCGGAAGCTCGGGTTCACCCTGTGGCGCAAGCATGTGATGTACCGCCGCTGATCATCGTTCACCCCGGCGCAACCCGTCCGGAGTGATGATCGACGCTGGTCACGGAGCTGCCCGACGTTCCACCTGCGGGACGGCGACGCGTACTACCGGTGATGAGTTCATTCCGCGTTCATCTGATCGGGGGTGGCTGTCCACCCGACCTGCCTACCGTCCTCCGCGAACGGCCACCCCGAGCCGTGCAGACGTAGTTCAAGCGGAGGATTTTCGTGAAGCTCCAGCGCCACGGGCTCGTGGTCGCTCTGGCGGCGGCGGGTGCGATCCTGCTGGCCGCGTGCGGCAGTGACCCGAACAGCGGCTCGGGTGCCGCCGCCGGCTCGTCGTCGGCCAACTCGCCCGCCGTCGACTGCAACGGAAAGGCCAGCCTGAACGCCGAGGGCTCCTCGGCGCAGAAGAACGCGATGGACGTGTTCGCCCAGGCCTACCAGGCCAAGTGCACGAACGCGAAGATCGCCTACAACCCCACCGGCTCCGGCGCGGGCGTGAAGCAGTTCAACGCCGGGCTCGTCGACTTCGGCGGCTCGGACTCGGCGCTCAACGCGACGAACGGTGAGACCACGGCCGCCGCGGCGCGCTGCCAGAACAACCCGGCCTGGAACCTGCCGATGGTGTTCGGGCCCGTCGCCATCGGCTACAAGGTCAACGGCGTCAGCTCGCTGACCCTGACCGGCGAGGTCGCCGCCAAGATCTTCAACGGCCAGATCAAGACGTGGAACGACCCGGCCATCGCCGCGCTCAACAGCGGCGTGACCCTGCCGGCCGAGCCGATCAACGTCGTCTTCCGGTCCGACGACTCGGGCACCACCGACAACTTCCAGAAGTACCTGAAGGCGTCCTCGAAGGGTGCCTGGACCCAGGGCGACGGCAAGAAGTTCAACGGTGGCGTCGGCTCGGGCGCGCAGGGTTCGGCGGGTGTCGCGCAGGCGCTGGCCGGCACCGAGGGCTCGATCGGCTACGTCGAGCTGTCGTTCGCGCAGGACAACAAGCTGGACATGGCCAAGATCGACAGCGGGTCCGGGCCGGTCGAGCTGACCGACGCGACCGTCGGCAAGGCGATCGCCGGTGTCACCGTCACCGGCCAGGGCAACGACCTGGTCCTCGACCTGACCAAGACCTACGCCGGCCCGCCCGCCGGCTCCTACCCGCTGTTCCTGGCGACCTACGAGATCGTCTGCTCCAAGGGCTACGACGCCGCCACCGCGACCGCGGTCAAGGCGTTCCTCACGGTCGCGGCCACCGACGGCCAGGCCAACCTCGCCGCCGCGGGCTACGCCCCGCTCCCGGCGGAGTTCCAGCAGAAGCTGCTGACCGCCGTCCAGGCAATCGCCTGACGTCGGACACCGCTGGCAGAATCACGGAGGCTGCTACATCGTGAGCGACCCGACCGTGACGGGCGGCCCCACCGGGATCGGCGAACCCGCCGACCGGTGGGGCAGTTCCGTCTCCGCCGCAGTCCCGGAGGCCGGCATCCCCGCCACCGAACCGCCGCCCCCCGACCAGGGGTCCATCGGCGCCACATTCGTCCAGCGCGGCGACCGGATCTTCCGGTTCCTCGCGACGGGCTCGGGTGTGTTCATCGTCGCCCTGATCGGCGCGATCGGGCTGTTCCTGCTGATCCAGGCCGTCCCGCCGCTGCTGCAGAACCACGCGAACTTCCTGACCAGCAGGCAGTTCGAGGCGGGTGACCCGAACAACCTCAGCTTCGGCATCCTCGACCTGCTGCTCGTCACCGTCGAGGTGTCGGTCTTCGCTCTCGTCCTCGCCATGCCGCTCGGCCTCGGCATCGCGCTGTTCCTCACCCAGTACGCGCCGGCCCGGGTGGCGCGGCCGTTCGGCTACCTCGTCGACCTCCTCGCTGCGGTGCCGTCGATCATCTTCGGCCTCTGGGGCCTGTTCGTGCTCGCGCCGGCGATCCAGCCGTTCGCGGTCTGGCTGGAGACCCACCTCGGCTGGTTCTTCCTGTTCTCGCCGGGCAACGTCGGCATCGCGGGCGCCACCGTGTTCACCGCCGGCATCGTGCTGGCGGTGATGATCCTGCCGATCATCACGGCGATCAGCCGCGAGGTGTTCGCCCGCACGCCGCGCGCCCACATCGAGGCGGCGCTGGCGCTGGGTGCGACGAAGTGGGAGGTCGTTCGGATGACGGTGTGGCCGTTCGGCCGCGCCGGCTACGTCAGCGCGTCGATGCTCGGCCTCGGCCGGGCGCTCGGCGAGACGATCGCACTGACGATCATCCTCGCGGCCACCCCCAGGATCTTCACGGGCAGCCTGTTCGACGGCGGCGCGACCTTCGCGTCGAAGATCGCGCTGTCGTTCGCCGAGCTCAACAACAACCTGTCGGCGGGCGCCTTCATCGCGGCCGGCCTGGTGCTGTTCGTGCTCACGTTCCTCGTCAACGCGGCCGCGCGCTGGGTCATCAACCGGTCGGGAGCCAAGGCATGAGCCCCGCCGGCGCACTTGTTCCGGGGGCGGCGGCATGAGTACCTCGGTCGATCTCGACAAGTCCGCCGTCGAGCCGACGTTCGTCGGCATCAGCGGCGGTCGCAGAGCGCGCAACGCGCTCGCCACCGGCCTCATGACGCTGGCCTTCCTCATCGCGCTGGTGCCGCTGGTGTGGGTGGTCTGGACCGTCGTCAGCAAGGGCCTGGCACCCGTACTGACCGGGCACTGGTGGAGCGAGTCGCTCAACGGCCTGCTGGCCCGTCAGCAGGGCGGCGGCGCGTACCACGCGATCGTCGGGACGCTGCTGCAGGGCCTGGTCTGCGCCGTGCTCGCGACGCCGATCGGCATCATGGTGGCGATCTACCTCGTCGAGTACGGCGCGGGCACGAGGCTCGCCCGGGCCACGACGTTCATGGTCGACATCCTCACCGGCGTCCCGTCGATCGTCGCGGCGCTGTTCGTCTACGCGGTGTGGATCTCGATCTTCGGGCTGCCGCGCAGCGCGTTCGCCGTGTCGCTCGCGCTGGTGCTGCTGATGGTGCCCGTCGTCGTCAGGTCGACCGAGGAGATGCTGCGCATCGTCCCGGACGACCTGCGGGAGGCGGCGTACGCGCTCGGCGTCCCCAAGTGGAAGACGATCGTCAAGGTGGTCATCCCGACGGCGCTGTCGGGCATGCTGACCGGCATCGTCCTGGCGCTCGCGCGCGTCATGGGCGAGACCGCGCCCGTGCTGATCCTGGTGGCGTACGCGCCGTTCATCAACTTCGACATCTTCCAGGGCAACATGGCGTCGCTCCCGCTGCTGATGACCGTCGAGCGGTCCAACCCCACCGACGCCGGCGCCGACCGGCTGTGGGGCGCGGCGATCACGCTGATCCTGATCATCACCCTCTTCCAGCTGCTGGCGGCCTTCCTGTCCAAGGTCACCGCCCCGAAGACGAAGTGAGAGAGAGCTCCCGGTGGCCAAGCGCCTGGACCTGAAGGACGTCAACATCTTCTACGGCAGGTTCCACGCCGTGGACAACGTCACCCTGTCCGTCGCCCCGCGCAGCGTGACCGCGTTCATCGGGCCGTCGGGCTGCGGCAAGTCGACCGTGCTGCGCACGCTCAATCGGATGCACGAGGTCATCCCCGGTGCGCGCGTCGAGGGCGAGGTCCTGCTCGACGGCGAGAACATCTACGGCTCGTCGGTCGACCCGGTCGGTGTGCGCCGCACGATCGGCATGGTCTTCCAGCGGCCCAACCCGTTCCCGACGATGTCGATCCGGGACAACGTGGTCGCCGGGCTGAAGCTGCAGGGACGCAAGAGCAGGAAGGAGCTCGACGAGGTCGCCGAGCGTGCCCTGCGGGGTGCGAACCTGTGGAACGAGGTCAAGGACCGGCTCACCAAGCCGGGCGGCGGCCTCTCCGGCGGTCAGCAGCAGCGGCTCTGCATCGCCCGCGCGATCGCGGTGCAGCCCGACGTGCTGCTCATGGACGAGCCCTGCTCGGCGCTCGACCCGATCTCGACGCTCGCGATCGAGGACCTGATCGCCGAGCTCAAGACCGAGTACACGATCGTCATCGTCACGCACAACATGCAGCAGGCCGCGCGGGTCAGCGACCAGACGGCCTTCTTCAACCTGCGGGCCACCGGCGAGCCGGGCCGGCTGGTCGAGATCGACGACACCCCGAAGATGTTCTCCAACCCCACCCAGCAGGCCACCGAGGACTACATCTCCGGTCGCTTCGGCTGACGCCGTCGGCGCGGGGACCGCGAGGCGGCGGGTCAGATCGGGAGGGGATCGGGCCCGCCGCCGACCACCGCGTGGATCATGCGTTTCGCGATCGCGACGGCGTGGTCGGCGTAGCGCTCCAGGAACCGGGCCAGCAGGGTCAGGTCCACGGCGGCCTCGACGCCGTGCTGCCATCCCGGGTCCATCAGGACCGTGAACACCTCGGCGTGCAGCCGGTCCATCTCGTCGTCGTCGCCGTCCAGCTCCGCGGCGAGCAGGACGTTGCCCGTGCGCAGCACCTCGGCGGCCTTGAGCGCCATGTCCGTCGCCGTCCTCCCCAGGCGCCGGAGCAGGGGCCGGAACTCCTCCGGCACGGCCTGCGCGGGGTGCCTGCGGCGTGCCGCCTCGGCGACGTGCCGTGCCAGGTCACCCATCCGCTCGATGTCGTCGGCGATGTGGATGACGGCGACCGCGCGGCGCAGGTCCGTCGTCACCGGCTGGTGCAGCGCCAGCACGGCCACGGCTCGCTGCTCGATCTCGTCGCGGCGGGCGTCGATCGTCGCGTCGCCCGCGATGACCTGTTCGGCCAGTCGCAGCCTGCGGTCGACCAGCGACGTCGTCGCGTCCGCCATCGCCTGTGCGACGTCGTGGGCGGTCTCCGCGAGCCGGTCGGTCAGGTCGGTCAGCTGCAGACGCAGCGCATCACGCACCGGGCCAGGCTAGGAACCGAAGAACGCCGCACACCGTGCACCGGATGAACACCGAATGAACGACCGGAATCGCCGCGGCGTCGGCGGCGGGGCCGGTCAGTCGTCGAGCCGGAAGCCGACCTTGAGCCCCACCTGGTAGTGGTCGACACCGCCCTCGGCGAGGTGACCGCGGATCTCGGTCACCTCGAACCAGTCGAGGTTGCGCAGCGTCTCGGCAGCGCGCGACACCCCGTTCCTGATGGCTTCGTCGACACTCGTCGTGGAGCTGCCGACGATCTCGGTCACGCGGTACACGTTGCTCGACATGCCCCGGTGTCCCCAGCAGGCCAGTGGATCAAACAGTGAGCGGACCCGGCATCTGTCCGGTCACGACGTAGACGATGCGGCGGGCGACCGCGACCGCGTGGTCGGCGTAGCGCTCGTAGAACCGCGCGAGCAGCGTGACGTCGACGGCCGCGGCGACACCGTGGTTCCAGTGCCGGTCCATCAGCACCGTGAACATGTGCCGGTGCAGGTCGTCCATCGCGTCGTCGTCGGTCTCGAGCTCGGCCGCGGCGTCGAGGTCACGCGAGCGGATCACGGCGGCGGCCTTCGTCGCCAACTGCACGCCGACGCGGCCCATCTCGGCGAAGTAGGGCGCGACCTCGTCGGGCAGCACGGGCTGCGGGTGCCGGCGGCGCGCGGCCTGCGCGATGTGCAGTGCCAGGTCGCCCATCCGCTCGATGTCGCCGGCACCGTGGATCGCCGAGACGACGATCCGCAGGTCGGTGGCGACGGGAGCCTGCAGGGCAAGCAGGGCGAACGCCTGCTCCTCGGCCTCGGCCCGGATGGTGTCGACGTTGACGTCCTCGGTGATGACCTCCTCGGCGAGCCGGAGGTCGGCGTCGAGCAGGGCGCGCGTGGCCTTGTCGAGCGCCGCGGCCACCTCGCCGCACATGCCCGCCAGCCGGCTCGCGAGGCCGTCGAGCTGCTCCTGGTACTGGTCGCGCATGGTACGGAGCGTACGGCGAACGGCAGTCGGTGGCCGCGCCTGGAAGTGAATCCAGAGTGAACGGTCGCGGTCCTGAGGCCGACGTCACGCCGTCGCGCTGCTCACGTGCAGTTGCTCGGCGGCGCCGGGCCGGGCGGTGGCGCGTCGGGTGACTGCTGCCCGACCGCCCGGATCGTCCCGTCGAACGAGTCGCCCAGCACGAGCTGCAGCACCCCGCTCGCGCTCGCGTCGGGGACCGAACGCGCCGACGGCACCGCCGCTGCCACGACCTGCGCCTCGGCCGCGCGGTCCGGGGAGAACCGGATGACGGTGGCCGTGCCGGGGGTCGGGGAGTTGCCGACGGTGCCGATCCCGAACATGACCGCGCGCAGCTTCGACGCGACGTCCTGGGCCAGGCCCGGGCGCTCCGACGCGTTCAGCACATCGACCGTCACCGCCGACGGCGCGGGGACCGCGGACGTGCTCGGCGGGGCGAGCGCCGCGGGCGGGATCGCAGCGCCGGTGCGCAGCGCCTTGAACAGCGCGGTGGCGTCGCGGTCGCGCAGCACGGAGTTGCCGCGGGTGTTGATCTCGCCGGTCGTCGGGACGGTGACGAACTGCCCGGGATCGGACGCGTCGCCGCGCAGTGCCCGCGCCGTCGCGAGGATCTGGTCGACGTCCATCCCGTCGGCGGTCGTCGAGCGGGCCAGCACCGCGCCGAACGAGTGCGACGACCACGGGTTCAGCAGCCGCGACGTCGAGAGCGCCCGGTCGAGGGCCGCGGCCAGCACCCGCTGCTGGCGGTCGACGAGCCCTTCGTCCGACGGCGGGTCGCCCTGCACGTGCCGGGCGCGGACGAGCCCGTCGACGGTCGGTCCGTCGACCGTCGACGGACCGGTCGATTGCGCCACCGTCCCCAGCACGCTGTCGACGACGGGCCGGTCGAGGCAGACGGTCACCCCGCCCAGCGCCGTCGCCATCGCGCCGAGCCCCGGCAGGTCGACGGCCACGAACCCGGTGATCGACAGGCCCGACAGCTGCTGCACCGTCCGCACCGCGCAGGCCGGACCACCGACCCGGAAGGCGGTGTCGATCTTCGTGCGTGCCTCGGCGGGCACCGTCTGATCGAGGTAGCTCGCGGTGCCCGGGTCCCACCGCTGGCAGGGCGGCCGGTTGATCTCCAGGTCGCGCGGGAACGACACGCTGGTCAGCGGGCCGCCACCGGCCGGGACGTGCGCCACGACGATCGAGTCCGACCCGGGATCGGGACCGCCGGTCGTGTCGACCCCGAGCACGAGGACGTTCTGCGCCCCGTTCTGGGCGGCCGCGTCGAGGATCGCGCCCGACTGCGGGTCCAGCGCCGCGACCTGCCGGACGGCTCCCTCCAGCGTCAGCTTCGACGTCCAGCCGACGGTCAGCGCGAGGAAGACGACGAGCACCGCGGCGATCGTCACCCAGCGCACGACGCGTTGCCTGCGGCTCAGCCCCGCGGCGAAGGGGCCGCCCGAGGGTACGGGTCCGGGAGGACGCGGCCGCCGAGGCCTGCGGGGCCGGGTGGCTCCGGGCCCGACGGGCTCCGGGGGGTCCCCGTCGGGGTCCTCGTGCGCCGCGGTCAGGCGGGTCAGGCCCTCGTCGATGCGCCGGCGGCGGACGTGGTCGTCGTCCGGGGAGGCGAGGTCGACGGGGTCGTCGACGGTCTCGCCCGACGCGTGCGCGACGACGGGGCTCTCCGGCCGTCCGGCGTCAGCGGCCGGGTCGCCCTCCGAGTGCCGCCGCGGCGTCCCGGCGTCCCGCGGCGATGGTTCGACCTCACGCGGCGTCCCGACGCGGCCGAGCTGCTCGGTGGCGGGGCCGCCGCCGGGCACCGCGCGGACGGGCGCGGCGGATGGCCGCGCCGGGGTGGCCCCCACGCGCGGTTCGAGGCGGTCGGCGCCGCCCGGTCCGGCCGCGGGGTCGTCGCCGCCTGCGGTGTTCTGCGGCGCGCCGTCGTCAGGGACGGGCGGGCGCGGCGCGGCCGGGCGTGGCGGGGCGGGTGGCACCGGCCCGGCGTCGGGCATGGGCCCCCCTTGCGGTGGACGCGGCCCGGACCGGGCGGACTGTGCGTCCGGGTCGTCGCGCTCGGGGGTGCTGCGTGGCAGCACGCTGGTCGGGGGCCCGGCGTCGGGCCCGGGCGCCGGGGCGGGCGCGGGGACCCGCGGGACGAGGCCGGTGGGCGCCTCCTCCTCGGGCTCGAGGACGAGGCGGGGGAGGATCCCGGTCGGCAGTGCGGGCGGCTCGACCGGCCGGCCGTCGCCGGAGCCGGGTTCGACGGGCGGGTGGTCGTCGGGAACGCCGTGGCGCGGCCCCGGCTCCGCCTCCCGGTCGTGGGCCCTGCGACGTCCGGCGTAGTACTCCTCGGGCGGTTCGGCGGAGTGGCGGCCGTCCGGGCGGCCACGGCGTCGCCGGGCCGACGAGTCCCGCGGACGGTCGGACCCGTTCGCCACGGCACCTCCTCGGCCACACACACGCGAGAGGGCGGACCCGGCCTTCCCGGCCGAACGTCCGCCCCCGCGTGCGCAGGAGTCTACGGAGCGGGCCGACGTCGACCGCCTACCGGGTGGTGATCACATCGTGATCGTGCGGCCGGTCAGCCGGTCGTGCGCACCGGCTGCGGGATGGAACGACGACGCCCCGCCCCGCCCGCGAGCCGCACCCGGCCGGTGCGCCCGTCGCGGTAGGCGACGGCGTTCCGACCGGACTGCTTGGCCGTGTACAGGTGGGCGTCGGCCGCGCCGATCAGCCGCTCGACGCCCGTCGGACGGCCGTCGGAGTGCGCGACCCCGATGCTGACCGTCACCGTCAGGTCGGGGTGCAGCTCGTGCCACGGGTGGCGCGCGATCCGCTCGCGCGCGGCCTCGCACAGCCGCACCGCCTCGGCGAGGTCGCGGCCGGGCAGGACGAGCGCGAACTCCTCGCCGCCGTACCGCGCGCAGAAGGCGCCCTCGGGCAGCGCGGCGTCGAGCTCGACGACCATCCGCTGCAGCACCCGGTCGCCCAGCAGGTGGCCGTAGGTGTCGTTGACCTGCTTGAAGTGGTCGATGTCGGCGAGCGCGACGCAGATGCCGTCGGTGCGGACGGTGTCGTCGCCGAGGTCCGCGAGGTCGCTGAGCAGGGCGGCGAGCCGTTCGTCGAGGTAACGCCGGTTGTAGCTCGCCGTCAGGCTGTCGCGCCGGCTCTGCTCGCGGGCCTCCGCGTGCTCGCGGCGGAGCCGGTCGAGCTCGTCGGGGCCCGTCGTGGCACTGCCCGCGACGTGGTGCAGCCGGACCGCGGCACGCAGGTGGGTGTAGGCCTGCTCCCAGAGTCCCTGCGCGGCGAGTGCCTCGGCCTCTGCGGTGTGCCGGGCGGCGTGCACGGCCGCGGCTGCGGGCGCGAGCGATCCGATGGCCGCGTCGTTCCACACGTCCGGGCCGCCGCGCAACATGGCTGCCGCGGTCGTCACGTCTCCCATCGGATCACCCCCTGTCAACGATTGTCTCGTCGTTACGGGTGTGACTCTTGAGGTTCCTGATGCATTGCCCCCCGATCGCGCCCGAGTCCACACGACCGGGCGAGACGGCCTCACGGCCGGTCGTCCGACGCGGTCACCCGCCGGAGTGCTCCAACTCGGCGCCGAAGGGCACCGACGGGTCGTCCGGGTCGTCGAGCCAGCGTTCCGGGAGCACGACGCGGCCCGGAGAGCCCTGCCGCCCGCGGGGCCCATCGGCGTCGGCCGGGAACTCCTCGTCGGGATCGAGCAGGGCGATCAGCTCGTCGAGCTGGTCGATGCTCGAGACCATCCCGAGGCGCCTGCGGACCTCCGGCCCGACCGGGAATCCCTTGAGGTACCAGGCGATGTGCTTGCGGACGTCGCGGATGCCCTTGTGGTCGCCCATGTGCTCGCAGAGCAGCACCGCGTGCCTGCGCAGGGTGGCGGCGACCTGTCCGAGGCGCGGCGGCGTCGGCAGCGGCCGGCCGGCGAACGCGGCCTCGAGGTCGGCGAAGAGCCACGGTCTGCCCAGGACCCCGCGCCCGACGACGACGCCGTCACAGCCCGTGCGCGCCACCATCGCCAGCGCGTCGGCGGCGGAGAAGACGTCGCCGTTGCCGAGCACGGGCAGCTCGGCGGGCATGGCGTCGCGCAGCCGGGCGATCGTCGACCAGTCGGCGGTGCCCGAGTAGCGCTGCGCGGCCGTCCGCGCGTGCAGGGTGATCGCCGCGACGCCGCAGTCGGCCGCGATCCGTGCGACGTCGAGGAACGTGTGGTGCTCGTCGTCGATCCCGACCCGCATCTTGATCGTCACGGGAATGCCGCCCGCGTTGTCGACGGCCGCGCGCACGATCCGCTCGAACAGCCTGCGCTTGTACGGCAGTGCGGCGCCGCCGCCCCGGCGCGTCACCTTGGGGACGGGGCAGCCGAAGTTGAAGTCCAGATGGTCGGCCAGGTCCTCCTCGGCGACGATGCGCACCGCCGCGCCGATCGTCGCCGGGTCGACGCCGTAGAGCTGCATCGACCGCGGGTGCTCGTCGGCGTCGAAGGCGATCATCCGGCGCGTCAACGGGTTGCGCTCGACCAGCCCGCGCGAGGTGATCATCTCGCACACGTAGTAGCCGGCACCCTGCTCACGGCACAGCCGCCGGAAGCCGGGGTTGGTGATCCCGGCCATCGGCGCCAGCACGACCGGGGTGTCGACCGAGTACGGGCCGATGCGCAACGGCGGCAGCACCGGCGCGGGGGCCGGTGCCCGGGTGTCCGGGCGGACGAGGTCCTGCACACTCACCCGCCCATTGTCCCTCCGCTCAGAAGTTCACGTTGACGCAGGCCAACCGGTCGCCCGCCGTGCCTGCCTTCCCCGGCTCGGTCGAGGTGTGGTTGGCGTGGATGACCACCGAGGCCGGGTGCGCCGCGTCGGTGAAGTCCCACGCGACCGTCGACGTCGCCGAGGCCGCGCCCGAGCCGCCGGTCGAGATGTCGAGCCAGACCTCGTTCTGCGGGTTGGCGTACGCCGGGTCGACGCTGGGGGACACCGGGTCCTTCCGGTTCTGGAAGTGCGGTCCGGAGTCGGCGGGTGCCGCGCCGCAGGGCTTGCCGTGCGCGTGCGCGCCGTAGTGATGGTCGGGCAGCAGCCCGTTCACCGTCAGCGTGACCGTCGAGGACCCGCCCCCCGACCGCGACGCCACCGTCGCCGTCGCGCCGACCGGGACGAGATCGGGCTTGTAGGTGATCGCCGCGGTGTCGGAGGCGGAGAACTGCGCGGTGACGTCGGCCGTACGGACCTGGACGCCGGCCGCGGTGGCGGGCGCCGTCGAGGGGTGCTCGGAGTTGGAGCAGCCCACGAGCACGAGGGCGGCGACCAGGATCGCCGCGGAAGTCCGCAATGCACGCATCTGTGCAGGATTGCGTATGACGGAGCGTGACGGCCAGCAGGTCGGAGTGCGTCCACATGTGAGGGCCGCGTCGCCGCGCACCTTTTGCGTGTTCGAAGGTACAGACCGGCGCGCCGCGTGCCCGGCATCATGGGGC
Source organism: Pseudonocardia benzenivorans CB1190 (assembly GCF_000196675.2). GTDB lineage: Bacteria > Actinomycetota > Actinomycetes > Mycobacteriales > Pseudonocardiaceae > Pseudonocardia > Pseudonocardia benzenivorans. The sequence goes on from NC_015312.1 coordinate 514,200, forward strand.
AGATGGTGTCGGTGAGGGTGGGCCTCCTCGTGATCTACAGCGAACGCGTCGACGAGTGCCGCGACTTCTACGCGTCGCTCGGCGTGGAGCTGGTGCGCGAGCAGCACGGCCCTGGACCCGTGCACTACGCCGCCGAGCTGGAGGGCGGCCTCGTGCTGGAGATCCATCCCGGCGAACCGCACCGGAGCACCGGCCGGCTTCGGCTCGGGTTGACCGTGCCGTACCAGCCGCACCTGCCCGAGGGCGAGCACAGGTTGACCGATCCCGACGGCCGGGTCGTCGTCGTCACGGCGAGGGCGCCGGGCAGGTAGCTCGGCTGCCGGGCGGCGACGCGGGCATCGGTAAACGTGTCGTACCGAATCATCCTGCACGGATGAGGCGGATGGCCGAGCGGTCGAGGACGCTCGCCGGGGATCGAGATCGAGCGCGGACCACACCTCGGCCCGTCGGGTCGTGGTCGATGCCGGGTGCGCGATGTCGGGCGCGGGTGCCCCGGACGGCGGGCGCATCGCTCACGCGGCCGGATCCGCTGGTACGAACCGGGGGCGACGGAGGCTCCGACAGCCTGGCGCACACCCGAATGGCTGCGTTGACGTGGGTCGATGCCGGGAGAGAGGCTGGCGGGCCCGGATGAGGAGGGTGAGGGCCATCGAGCCGGACGGCACAGTGCAGCGAGTGCGGGATGCGCGGGACCGAACGATCGAGCTCCGTCGGCAGCTGGGCCGGATCGCGCGCAGGCTCAGTGCCGCGTACGAGGAGGCAGCCCGGCAGAACGAGCTCCTGGCGACCAACCGACGGCCTCCGGTGCGGTTCGACCACCAGGTCGCGGCCAAGAGGTGGCGGCTGCTCGCCGAGACGGCGGCCGTCACGGGCGAGGTGCCGGATGAGCCCGTGCCGAACTGCAGGGGGTCGGCCAGGTGTCCGCGCTGCTCCGAACCGATCTCGTCCGAGGTCATGCTGGAACTGGCTGCCGGTGTCGCGACCACGGCACGGTGTCCGCGGTGCGGTGGCGATGCGTGCCTGGGACTGCTGCCCGCCTCCGCCGCCGGACAGATGTCGATCGCCGATCTGGTGGCGGGCGCCGTCGCCGACGAGGACCTGCGCATCGCCACCGACCTCGGCAACGGCGTCGTCCAGAAGCTCTTCGCGGTCGGGCTGCGACTCGGGAGTGTGGTCGACGGGACGACGGGGGTCGCCCGGCAGCGGCTCGAAGAGGCGATCCGTGAGGTGGACGCCAGTATCGCGCTGGTCCGCGCGGCCGCGTTCGGGCTCGACGCCTCCGGTGAGCGGAGGCCGTAGTACCGACAACGCCGATGCGGGCCGGACCGCCTCCCCGGCGCTCGTCGAGCCTCCCGACCACGGGCACGTTCCGCGCGGTGGGGGACGCCGACGTCGGCCGAGCCCACGCACCCGCTCCGCCGAGTCCTGGGCCACGTCGTCGATCGTGCCTCCGAGTTTCGGGACCGGGCGCCCGCCGGGAATGTGATCACGGGGCAGAGACCGACCACGACGAAAACCTGATCACTCCGCCCGGGCGAATTTCTGCCGGCGGTTTCTGTTTCTCGATGAACGCACCCGTCGTATTGTGTGGGGCTACCGCGTGAATGTGCGCCGGGTTGCGAAGGATTGTCCGGATCGGGACTTCTGGAGAGAGTGTGACTGAAGACCTGGGTAATAGCGGACTCCACGAAGCGGTCGATCGGACGAAGCTTCATAAAAGGGATTTCTGGGCGGTGGAGAACCGCAACTACGCGGCGCCGCACTACCGCTTGGAGAAGTCCGCCCGGCTCATCAACAAGATCGCTGCGGGCAGGCGGCGGACGCTCCTGGACGTCGGCTGCGGCCCGGCCACGCTCGCGCGCCTGCTCGACCCCGGTATCGAGTACTTCGGGATCGACATCGCGATCCAGGAGCCCGCGGACAATCTCATCGAGGCGGACTTCCTGGACGGGCCCATCGACTTCCGTGGGCGGCGGTTCGACCTCGTCGTCGCGCAAGGGGTCTTCGAGTACGTCGGTGCACATCAGGACCAGAAGCTGGCCGAGATCGCCGGTACGGTGGCGGACGACGGCGTGTTCCTCGCCTCGTACGTCAATTTCGGTCACCGGGACAAGCGAATATACTGGCCGTACAGCAACGTGCGACCCACGGATGCGTTCCTGGCCAGCCTGCGACAGTTCTTCACCGTCGAGGCATATCTGCCGACGTCGTACCACTGGGTCGGCCGAGAGCCGCGCCACCCGTTCCTGAAGGCCGTCGAGATGCCGCTGGCCGTCAAGATTCCGAAACTGCATCAGCGTCTGGCCGTGGAGTACTTCTTCCGCTGCTCGCCGAAGCACTGAAGCCGAATCCCCGGGAGTCGGCGCGTTTCCGGGTCCGGATCGCCACCGACGTGTTCCGCCGCACCGGCCTCCGTGGCCGGCGACGTCGCAACAGCCACGGGGCGGGGCCGGGGTGGCTACGCCACCGGCGGGGTTCCCTCGGCGTTCGCCACGACCGCATCGACCTGGATCAGGGCACCGGCCGGCAGGGCGGAGACGCCCACGGTCCGACGAGCGGGCACGCCACCCGGGAAGAACGTGGCGTAGACCTCGTCGACGGCGGCTGCGTCGGCGATGTCGGTCAGGAACAGGTTGACCTTGACGACGTCGTCCATCGCATGGTCGATGCTCTCCACAATGGCCTTGATGTTGGCAAGGCACTGTCGCGTCTGCTCCGCGACGCCCCCGGCGACCGGCTCGCCGGTCGCCGGATCGATCGGCAGCTGGGCGGACAGGTGGTTGTAGTGCGAGAAGGCCACGGTCTGCGTCGACAACGGGCTGCGGGGCGCCGCGTCCGTGTCGTTCGCGCGGATGACGATCCCGTGCCGGTCCTCCACGGCCTGCGGCGGCGTGCCGTCGCCGTGCGAGACGACCGCCTCGATCTGCACGAGAGCGCCGTGGGGCAGGGCCGACGCTTCGACCACGGTGCGGGCCGGCAGGTAGCCCGCAGCCCGGGCGATGGCCGAATCCGGGAAGAAGGTCGTGTAGACCTCGTCCACCGTGTCGATGTCCGAGAGGTTCGTGAGGAAGATCGTGACCCGGACGATGTCGTCGACCGGAACGTCGATCCCCTGCAGAACGGCCTTGATGTTGGCCAGGCACTGCCTGGTCTGCTCGGCGACGCCGCCGGCCACGAGTTCGCCCGTCGCCGGATCGACGGGCAGCTGCGCCGCGAGGTTGTTGTAGTGCGAGAACGCCACCGTCTGCGAGGACGCCGGGCTCTGCGGCGCCCCGTCCGTGTCGTTGACGACCTTGACGAGGTCTCCGGCCTGCGGGGCGTTCGGGATCGTGCCCTCGCCGTTGGACACGAGCGCATCCATCTGCACCGCGGCGCCGAGCGGTAGCGCGGCGACGGCGACGGTCGTGCGGGTGGGGACGTAGTCGGTGAAGGCGGTCGCGATCACCGCATCGACGGCATCGACATCGCCGATGTCGGTGACGAACACGGAGAGCCGGACCACGTCGTCCATGACGTGGTCGATCCCTTCGACAACGGCCCCGATGTTCGCGAGGACCTGCTTGGCCTGCTCCGTCGCGCCGCCCGGCACGAGCTCGCCGGTCGCCGGGTCGATCGGGAGCTGCGCCGAGAGGTTGTTGTAGTGCGAGAAGGCGACGGTCTGGGCGTACGGACCGATCGGCTTCGGCGCCTGCTCCGGGTTCCGCGCCAGGACTGCGTTGTAGCCACTCATGTCGGGCACCACTTTCTGGTCGATGACCACGGGATGGTGCCGGGCCGATCCGGCGCGGATCAGCCGCGCCGGGGGGATCGGCCGGGGGAACCCGTCGGTGGATCGCCGTGCCGCCGGTCCGATGGAGGACGCGTGAGAGTCCCGGGCGCCGCCACAGCGCCGAGCGAGGAGGGCGTCATACGGGCGCCCGCCCGGCGCCTGGCGCGCCCGTGCCGGACCCTGAGGGCATGGACGGACCCGACGCCGACGACGAGCGTCCGCCTCACGTCGACCCTGTCGCGCGGCTCGCCGCCGGGCGTGCCGACACCGAGGCGCGGATCGCGGGGCTCACCCGGCAGGTTGCTGCGCTGGCCGACGAGCAGGCCCTCACCACCCACGACGACGAGCACGACCCCGAGGGCGTGACGATCGGGTTCGAGCGGGCCCAGCTGCAGGGCTTGCTCGCCGGGGCGCTCCGCGACCTGGAGGCAGTCGAGCGGGCGGAGCGCAGGCTCGCCGACGGCACGTACGGACGCTGCGCGCGCTGCGGCGGCCCGATCCCACCAGAACGGCTCGACGCACTGCCTGCGGCCGAGACGTGCGTCGCCTGCGCATCGGCCCGGCGACGACGGTGAGCCTCCTGGAGATGCCCCGGCTGCGCTCCTGCAACTGGGGTGAACGTGCAGGTCGACCTTGTGGGCCCCCGGGGGATCGAACCCCGACCCCGCGGATCGAAAGATCGCGGCGTCGTCGCCGGATTCGTCGTGATCCCACGTCGGCCCAGGGGAGGCGGCTCAGCGCGGGCAACAGCGCCATCACGTAGCGGCGCCTCGTGGTTAGAGTCCATTTCCGTGAGACGGAGTCAGGCCACTCGACGGGCTGACACCGTCACGGTCACGGGCATCGACCTTCATCTCGACCTTCATGGGCCACGACTCAGAGCAGGCCTGACCGATGCGTTGCGCGACGCCGTCCGCACCGGACGGCTTGCGCCCGGTACCCGACTTCCCGCATCGAGGGTCCTGGCCGCCGATCTCGGCATAGCACGGAGCACCGTCACAGAGTGCTACACCGCGCTCGTCGAAGAAGGGTGGCTCGCGGCCCGGCCCGGCTCCGGAACGCGTGTCGCTACGCGCGTGCCGTCGCGCCGCGGACCCTCGGGAGCATCGGCACCGACCGCGCGACGCCGCTCGTCACGAGGGCTGGAGCCGGGCGCCGAGGACTACGCCGAGTTCCCCCGAGCGCCCTGGTTGGCGGCGGCCCGCCGCGCCTTCGCGAACGCTCCGCACAGCACCTACGGGTATGGGGACCCGCTCGGACGGATGGAACTACGAGAGGCGCTCGCCGAGTACCTCGCCCGCGCCCGCGGGGTGCACGCTGATGCGGCGCGGATCGTGATCACCTCGGGTTTCCATCATGGGCTGGGGGTGCTGGCGCGAGCGCTCGCCGCGGAAGGCGGCGAGACCGTGGCAGTCGAGTCCTACGGACTCGACATCTACCGTGAGTTGCTGCGCGACGAAGGTGTCGGCACCCGGCCCGTCGACGTCGACGAGTGCGGGGCCCGGGTCGATCAGCTCGTCGACATCGCCGACGCCGCCGCCGTCCTGCTGACGCCGGCGCACCAGTTCCCCACGGGGTATGCCTTGTCCACGGAGCGGAGAACGGCTGTGGTCGACTGGGCCCGCAGGACGGGGGCCGTGATCCTCGAGGACGACTACGACGGTGAGTTCCGGTACGACCGAGTGCCTGTCGGGGCGCTGCAGGGTCTCGACCCCGATCATGTCGTCTACTTCGGGACGGCGAGCAAGTCCGTCGCACCGGCGCTGCGACTGGGGTGGGCGGTGGTCCCCGACAGCCTCCTGCCCGCGGTGGCGCAGGCGAAGGGACGTGTCGACACGGTCAGCACCCTCGATCAGCTCGTCTTCGCCGAGTTCCTCGAGTCGGGCGCCTTCGATCGGCATGTCCGGAGCAGGAGGCGCCGACTCCGGCATCGTCGTGAGGTGCTGATCGAGAGGATCGCGGATGCTGCGCCCGCGGTGCACGTCATCGGCATGGCCGCGGGGCTGCAGGCCGTCCTCGCACTACCTGTGGGCTCTGAGGAGCGGGTACTGCGCGTTGCGGGACGGCAAGGGCTGGTCGTGAGTGGACTGGCAGAGTTCCGGCACCCGGCCGCCGACGGTCACCCGTCGTGGCCTGATGCGCTGGTCGTGAACTTCTCCAATGTCTCCGAGAGTGCGTGGCCGGGCGCGCTGCAGGCGCTGTGCCGCATCCTGCCCTCCCCCTGACGCCGGATACCTGCGCGCGGGTGGCCCTGCACCGGTGGCTCCGGTTCTTGACCGGCGCTCCAAGTGGTCCGGGATTCTGGCCCTGAATTGGCCTGAAAGAAAGGACCACATCTCGATAGCGTCGGTGACGGCGAGGACAGGCCTCGTCGCAGCCGAAGGAGAGTCAGTGACATCCGTCCGAGTGCCGACCGCCGACGCGATCCCGGCCGGCCGACGACAGCTTCCGTCGGGCGTCGCCATGGTGGGCACGGCTGTCGCCTTCATGAGCCTCTACCTGGGCGCCGGAGCACTGACCCCGCTGCTCGTAACCTACGAGCAGGCCTTCGACTTCACACCAGCCATGCTCACGGTGGCGTTCGCCGTCTATGCGATCGGGTTCCTCGTCGCGGCTCTCACGCTGGGCGCACTGTCCGATCATGTCGGCCGACGTCCAGTGCTGATCGCGGCCCTGATCGTCCAGCTCGTCTCGAACACCCTCTTCCTCGTCGGCACCGACGTGGAATGGGTCATCGCCGGGCGAATCGTCCAGGGCGTCGCGAGCGGGGCCGCCACATCGGCGTTCACGGCTGCGATCGTCGAGTTCGCGCCAAATGGGCGGAAGAGGCTGGGCACCATCCTCGCCGGCATCAGCCTCACCGGTGGTCTTGCCCTGGGGTCGCTGCTGGCGGGACTGGCCATCCAGCTCACCTCGGCCGCGAACACCATCATCTTCACCGTGCTCATCGTGCTCACCACGCTGGGCGGCATCACTGTCTTCGCGTCGGGTGAGACCGTGACCCGCAGCCCGGGAGTGGTGCGCTCGCTGATACCTCGAATCTCGGTGCCCGCAGCTGCGCGCCGGGAGTTCTACTCCTCCGCCCCCGTCGTCGCGGCGGTCTGGATGCTCGCAGGGCTCTCCGGTGGGCTGGCACCGAACATCGTCCGCAGCGTCTTCCACCTGGAGAGCGCGTTCGTCGGGGGATTCGCCGGCTTCATCGCACCAGCAGTCGCAACCGCCGTCGGGTTGCTCTTCGCCGCAGTTCCCTCCCCCACGGCGATGTCGATCGGCATCTTCACCTCCGTCCTCGGCGCGGGAGCGATCATCGGTGGGATCCTCGCTCCGAGCCTGGCACTCATGATCGCCGGACAGGCCATCGCGGGCGTCGGGTTCGGGTCTGCGTTCACTGCCGCACTTCAGCTGCTGATCCCCCAGGTCGCTCCCGGTGGGCGCGCCGCGGTCGTCGCGGCCGTCTACGTCGTCGCCTACACCGCCTTCGGGGTTCCGATCGTGGTCGAAGGGCAGCTCGTCGCGCCGTTGGGCGAGATCCCGGCGGTGGTCGGCTACACCGTGCTCACGATCCTGCTCGCCCTGGTCAGCCTCGTCGCCCGGACACGTCTGGCGCGCCACGGCCGAACCCCCCGTCCTTGATCATCGAGAAAGGAAACCCATGTCCAGAATCTTCCTCGCCGGCGCGTCCGGAGTGATCGGCCGACGGCTGGTCCCGTTCCTCGTCGAGGCCGGACACACGGTGGCCGGCATGACCCGGTCCGCGAGCAAGGCTGACCAGATCGCAGACCTCGGTGCGGAGCCGGCCGTCGTCGACGTGTTCGATCGCGAGGCCCTCATCGCCGCCGTCGTCGACTTCCGTCCCGATGTCATCCTCAACGAGCTCACAGACCTGCCTGACGACGTGAACCAGATCGCTGCCTACGGCGACCTGAACGCGCGCATCCGAACCGAGGGGAACCAGAACGTCATCGAGGCCGCCCGGGCGGCCGGGTCGCCGAGGATCCTCGTCCAGTCGGTCGCGTGGGAGCTGCCTGACGGCCCCGACTCCGTCGCCGTGAAGCAGTTGGAGTCCTCGGTCCTCGCCGAGAGCGGGGTCGTCCTGAGCTACGGCCAGTTCTACGGCCCGGGCACGTACAACGAGCACGGCCTCCCCGCCGAGCCGCGGGTGCACATCGACCGCGCCGCTGCTCGAACCGTTGAGGTCCTCGACGCCCCGAGCGGCGTCGTCACCATCGTCGACTGAGCACGGACCGGGGCCGGTCCCGTCCCCGTCGCGGGGGCGGACCGGCGCTTCGGGACCCGGAACTCACCGTGACCATCACTGAGCGCGGCAACGGAGCGGCGTCGCAGCACCGCCGGCACCGCAGTGGCTTCGGCGGCCCCCGGCGTACGTCAGGAGACCGAGACACCATCTCCGAACAGGAGCTCGACCGTGATCGCCCCATAGGTCCGCACGTGGTGCTGGGCTTCTGCTGCCGCGATGTGGCACGACCGACCGCTCCTGCCGCCCGCACCACAGCCCACACCGCACCTCGACCCGGATCGCCGGCCTGCTGCGGCTGGCCACTTCCACGGTTCACGCCGTGCTGCGCCGCTACCGGATGGCCCGCCTGATCGAGCCCGACCGCGCCACCGGCGCAGGAGTACGCCGCTACGAACACCCCGCACCGGGCGAGCTGGTCCACGTCGACAGCAAAGAAGCTCGGCAACATCCCCGACGGCGGCGGGCACCGTGCTGCAGGTCGACGTAGTGGGCCCCCGGGGGATCGAACCCCGAACCCGCGGATTAAAAGTCCGCTGCTCTGCCGGTTGAGCTAGAGGCCCCGCGGGCGCCGCAGCGCCCCGGTCAGACTACGACCTGTCGGCGACCTCGGCCGCCGACCCGCTCCCGACACGGCGGTGACGTTGGTCGCGCAGGCGCGGCGTCGGCCGATCGGTGGAGTGCGGGTCCGCCGGCCATCCCACCGGCCGACCGATCCCCGGCGACGGTGGGCGGGGCGAGCCTGGGTTCAGCAGCGGTCGGGCCCCGGCCGCGCAGACCAGGAAGAAGGCCCGCAATGACCACCCTCGCAACCGACGCCGCGCCGTCGCCCACCTTCGCCCCGGACACCCCGCCGCCCGAACGCACCGACCGCCGGGTCGCGCTCGCGAGTCTCACGGGTACGACGATCGAGTTCTACGACTATTTCATCTACGGCACCGCGGCGGCGCTGGTCTTCAACAAGGTCTTCTTCCCGAACCTGAGCCCGACGATGGGCGCGGTGGCCGCGCTCGCCACGCTGGCCGTCGTCTTCGTCTTCCGGCCCCTCGGCTCGGCCGTGTTCGGGCACATCGGGGACCGGCTCGGCCGCAAGCGCACGCTGGTCCTCACGCTGACCCTGATGGGGCTGTGCACGGTCGGCGTCGGGGTGATGCCGGGCGCGGCCACCATCGGGTGGGTGGCGCCGGTGCTGCTGGTCCTCTTCCGGGCGGCGCAGGGCTTCGCGGTCGGCGGGGAGTGGGCGGGGGCCGCGCTGTTCGCCTCCGAGAACGCCGCCGACGGGCGTCGCGGCCGGCTCACCATGTACCCGCAGCTCGGGGCGTGCGTCGCGTTCGTACTCGCGTCGCTGACGTTCCTCGTGGTCAACCTCAGCATCGGCGAGACGAGCGACGCGTTCGTCACGTGGGGCTGGCGGGTGCCGTTCCTGCTCAGCGCCGGCCTGATCGCGGTCGGGCTGTACGTCCGGCTGCACACGAGCGAGACCCCGGTCTTCGCCCGGGCCCGCAGCCGGGGCGAGACGACCCGCGCCCCGTTCCTCGAGGTGTGGCGTCGGCAGACCCGCACGATGCTGCTGGCCATCGGGGTCACGACCGGCATCTTCGGCGCCATGACCGTCGGCTCGGTCTACCTGACCACCTACGCGACGACCACCCTGCACCTGGGCATGTCGACGATCCTGCTGATCGACGTCCTCGCCGCGGCGGCCGCCTGTGTGACGACGGTGCTGGCCTCGGTGTGGTCGGACCGCATCGGGCGCCGGGGCCTGGTCCTGGCGAGCTGCATCGGCCTGGCGGCCTGGTCGCTGGTGCTCTTCCCGCTGATGAACGTCGGCACGCCGCTGGCGGTCGGGACGGCGGTCGTGGTGCTGCTCGCGCTGATCGGACTGGCCTACGGCCCGCTGGGTGCCTACCTGCCGGAGATGTTCGCGACCCGCTACCGCTACACGGGCGCCGGCGTCAGCTACAACCTCGGTGGCGTCGCGGGTGGCGCGGTGATCCTGCTGATCGCCGCTCCGCTGAGCGCCACGTGGGGCGGGGTCGGCCTCGGGCTCTACATGGCGGCGATGCTGCTGGTCAGCATCGGTTGCCTGGTGGCGCTCCCCGAGACGTACCGGCGCCCGCTGAGCTGAGGCGGCACGGGAGCAGCACCGCCGATGGCGGTCACCGCGACGGTCGCGGTGACCGCCACCGGCGTGCGTGCGGCGCCGCCCTGCCGACGCGGTCGACGGCGAGTGCGCACCCGACGGTCGTCGCAGCGGCGAGGCAGAACCCGCCGATGGTGTCGGTCGGGTAGTGGGCGTGCTCGGCGACGAGCCCGACGGCGACGGCCACGGCGCCCGCGCCGGTGAGGAACGTGCCCACCAGCACCCACAGCTCGCGACGCTGCTGCGCACCCCCGGCGATCACGAGCGTCACGGACAGGCCCAGCGCGGTGACGCCGGCGGTGTGCCCGCTGGGGAAGGAGAGCGCGCCGGTGGCGATCGTGCGTCCGACCAGCGGCTTGAGTCCCGTCTCCAGCAGACCGGTCAGGCCCGGGGCCAGCACCGCCAGCACCGCGGAGCGCCATCGCCGCCGTCGTGCGCACCACGCGGCGAGGACGCAGGCGACGGCCACGACGGTCACCGGCTCGCCGGCGACGACGGCCAGGCTCGGCCACTGGCCGTGCAGCGCGTGGTGGGTCGCGACGATCCGCTGCGCCCAGGCGTCGACGGGGGTGGCCGTCGACGTCCCGGCCACGACGACGGCGAGGGCGGCGAGCAGCGCGGCGCATGCGGCGGCGACGCCGACGGCGGGGCGGCCCAGGGCCGGCGGCAACAGCGGGCCGTCGACCGGGGTGTCGCGGGTGGGTCCGAGCGTGTCGATCACGCCGTCCACGCTAGGGAGCCGACCACCAGCCGATGTCCAGCCGAAGGCCAACGCTTCGCAAGAAGGCAGGACGGTCCGACGTGTGCGCCGTGTTCGTCGCGGGTATCCGGGACGTCACCGAGGAGTCGTGATGAGGGTTCTGCGAGGGATCGGCGCGGTCCTGCTGATGGTCGTCGGGCTGCTGTTGTCCGTCGTCGCGATCGTGCTGTGCGTGACGATCATCCTGCTCCCGCTCGGGATCCCGCTGGCCTTCCTGGCGGTCAAGCTGTGGCGGTACGCGTTCACGCTGATGTTGCCGCGGCAGGCCGACGTCCGGCGGGGGCTGCGCAAGGGCTTCCACGTGCGCGAGATGCAGGACGCGGCGTCGACGGCACGCAAGGAGGCGAGCCGGCACGGCACCCGGCTGCGCAAGAAGACACGGAAGGTCCGCAAGAAGCTCCCGGGCTGACGGGCCGACGGACCGTTCCGCGCCTGACACGATCAGGTGAACTCGCACGTCGGCGAGGGGTCCGATCCCTACTCTGCAGCTCCCGGACAGCGAGTCGTCACCGCGACGACGTGCGGTTTCCGGGGTCAGGGGAGCTCCTCGCATGACGACCTCGGGGGTGGCCGCGCGGCCGGGCGGCGCAGGCGACGGTGTCCTGGCCCGCCATCCGCTCGTGTCGTTCTTCGTGCTCGCCTTCGCCGGGTCGTGGGTGGTGGAGCTGCCCGTCGTGCTGTCCCGGACCGGCACGGGCGCGCTGCCGTACGACCTCCCGCCGATCGCCGACGCCCTCCTCATCGCCGCCGCGACGTTCACCGGCCCGACGATGGCGGCGTTCGTGATGGCCCGCGTCGCCGAGGGCCCGGAGGGGCCGAGGCGGCTGCTGCGCCGCTACCTGCAGTGGCGCGTGAAGTTCCGCTGGTACGTGTTCGTGCTGCTGGTCATTCCGGCGAGCGAGATCGTCGGGGCCGTCGTGCTGCCCGGGGCCGTGACGTCGTACCAGCCGGTGACCGCGGCGATGGCGCTCGGCTACCCGCTGGCCTTCGTGTCGACGTTCGTCCTCGGCGGCCCGCTCGGTGAGGAGCCCGGCTGGCGCGGGTTCGCGCTGCCCAGGCTGCAGGCGGCACGCGGCCCGCTCGTCGGCAGCGTCGTCCTGGGCGTGGTGTGGGCGGTGTGGCACTTCCCGCTGTTCTGGACCGGGGTGTGGACGCCGCTCTCGCTCGGCAACGTGCTGATGTTCGTCGCGATGATCACGGCGCTGACCGTCGTCATGTCGTGGGTGTTCAACAACGTGGGCGGCAGCCTGCTGATCACGATGCTGATGCACGCGTCGTTCAACACCTTCGCCAACAAGATCGTCGCGCCGATGTTCCCGGCTCCGTTGCTGACCGAGTACGGCCTGCTCCCGGAGCTGGTCGGGTTCGGCATCGTCGCGATCGTGGTCGTCGCGGCGACGCGGGGCCGGCTGAGCTACCGCGTCGACCGCGCGGTCACCTGAGCCGGGTCACCCGTCGCGCAGCACGACGCGGCGGCGGATCCGCCAGCCGCCCGGGGTGCGGACGAGCTCGTCGACGATCGTGGTGATGCGCAGCAGCCGCGACGACTCGCCCCGCGGGGTGCCGACGATCTGCAGGTACGCGGTGCTGGTCAGCGCGTCGGGGCCGGTGGCGGCGACGTCGACCGTGCTGATGACGTGGTGCAGCGCCTCACCGGACTCGACGCAGGCCGCGTGGAAGCGCTCGGCGAACGCCGTGAGCTCGGCGGTGCCCGTCGACGGCTCGGGATAGCTGGGGGAGCGGAACTCCCCGTCGGAGGTGAAGGTCGCCGCCCAGTCGGCGGCCCGCCCGGAGTCGATCGCGTGGCTCTGCCGGCCGTAGAGCTGGTGGACGGCCAGCACGTCCTCGGTCGTGACGTCGATGGCGCACCTCCCGGGGGGCGGGGTCAGTTCGGGCTGCTGGTGACGGGTGCAGACTCCCAGACGAACCCGTCGGGGTCGGTGAAGCCGTCGCCGTCACCGGCGATGGCGATGCGGTGCGATCCCGAGCCCGCCATGTCGACACCGGCGTCCTTCGCGAGCGCCTTGCGCGGGTAGAGGGCGAGCTTCACGGGTGCGCCGGGCGTCGAGAACTCGACGTACTTGCCGCCGAAGCTCCGCCCGACCGTCAGCCCGTGCTCGACGTAGAACCGCTTGCTGGCCTTGACGTCGGTGACGCCGAGCAGCAGGACGATCTCGTCGACCTCCCGGGTGGCGGGCCCGGTGTCCTTCTTCTTCGAGGTCGCGATCTTCCAGATCGTGCCGTCCGGTGCGCGGACCACGCCGCCGTAGCCCCAGAAGGTCTTCTCGACCGGCTTGACGACGGTCGCACCCGCCGCGACCGCGCTCGCGACGAGGGCGTCGACGGTGCTCGGCCGGCCGACGACGAGCGAGAGCGTGCACGCGCGGAAGCCGTCGGTGGGCGCGTCGGACCCGCGGACCGCGAGCCGGCCGTCGAGGCCGAGTGCGGTGAGGAAGGCGCGGGTGGCGGCGGGGTCGGTGGTCTCGATGACGACGGAGTCGATGGAGGTCATGAGAAAACGGTAGGGAGGACCTGGGCGGCGCGGCTTCTCGATTCCTGACCGATCTCGGGCCGGGCCGGGCAGCGCCCTCAGGAGGCGGTGGTTCCCGGCGCCATCAGCGCGTCGACCGGCGCGGCGTCCGTCGCGTCGGCCTCCGCCGCCGCGTCGAACTCCGCGTCGGCCGTGGTGGCCGGCAGGTCGGGCCACCACAGCCGCAGGTCACTGTTGTCGATGCCCACGTGTCCTTCGTACCCCGAGATCATCACCGGCATGCGGCGGGGTGCCGTCGGCACGGCGCCGGGCTGCTCAGCTCGCCGGCTCCAGGGCGAAGCCCTCGTACCCGGCGTCGGCGACCTCACCGAGCTTCTGCCGGTAGGCGCCGATGCCCGCCATGTAGAACATCACGGAGTTCTTCTTGCCCGGGATGTTCGCGCCGAAGATCCAGGAGTCGGCCCGGGGGAACAGCGTCGCGTTCGCGATCTCCGCGCAGGTCGCCGTCCACCCCGCCTCGGCCTCGGGCGTCGGCTCGACCGCACGTGCGCCGGTGCGCTCGGCGGTGGCGATGAGCTCGCCGATCCAGTCGACCTGCGACTCGATGCTCGGCGGCAGGTTGGTGAACGGGCCGTTGGGGCCGAGGATCATGAACATGTTCGGGAAGCCCGCCTTCGACAGCCCGAGGTAGCTCGTCGGCCCGTCCTGCCAGTGCTCGTCGATGTGCCGGCCGCCGCGGCCGCGCAGGTCCATCGCCCGGTAGTTGCCGTCCACGGCGTCGAATCCCGTCGCGAGGACGAGCACGTCGAGGGTGTGCTCCACGCCGTCGGCGGTGCGGACGCCGGCGGGGGTGACCGCCTCGATCGGGTTCTCCTTGATCGAGACGAGCTCGACGTTGTCGCGGTTGAACGTCTCGTAGTAGCCCTCGTTGCACAGCGGTCGCCGGGCGTAGAGGTCGTCGGGGGTGAGCTTGCGGGCAGTCTCCGGGTCGTCGACGATCTCGGCGATCTTCGAGCGGATGAACGCCGCGGCAGCCTCGTTGGCCTCGGGGTTCGTCGCGATGTCGCAGAACGTGCCGAACATGAACCGGAAGCCGTTGCCCTTGTCCCAGTTCTCCTGGAACACGCGGCGCCGTTCCTCCTCCGGGACGCTCATCGCCTCGACGGTGCTCTCCTCGAACCCGAACGCGACGACAGACGTGCGGACCTGCGCCCAGATCGCGTCGAAGTTCTCCTTGGTGCGCGCGACCTCCGCCGGGTCGACCGGCCCGTTGCCCGACGGCACGCTGTACTGGGGTGTCCGCTGGAAGACCGTCAGATGTCCGGCGATCTTCGCGGCGGCGACGATGAACTGCGTCCCCGTCGAGCCGGTGCCGATGACGCCGACGCGCTTGCCGGTGAGGTCGAGGTCGTCGGGCCAGGCGTTGGTGTGGACCAGCCGGCCGGCGAACGAGTCGAGGCCCGGGATGTCGGGGATGTTGGTCCGGGCCAGCAGCCCGAGCGCGTTGACCAGGTAGCGGCAGGTGACGGTGTCGCCGCCGCTCGTCGTGACGTTCCAGAGCGCGCTGTCCTCGTCGTAGGTCGCGCCGGTGACCTCGGTGCCGAGCCGGATGTCGCGACCGAGGTCGTGGCGCTCGACGACGTGCTCCAGGTAGGCGAGGACGTCGGGCTGGTCGAGGTATCGGGTCGACCAGTCGTAGGACTGCAGCAGGTCCTTGTCGAAGGAGTAGCGGTAGACGAAACCCTCGGTGTCGGACTTCGCTCCCGGGTACCTGTTGAAGTACCACGTCCCGCCGACGCCGTCGCCCTTCTCGAAGGCGCGCACCGTGAGCCCGAGCTCCTCGCGGAGCTTGTAGACCATGTAGATGCCGCCGAAACCGGCACCGACGACGACGGCGTCGACGTCCGGTGTGGGGTTCGTGCTCATGACGTTCTCTCCTCGCGTTGTCGTGCCGGCGTCCTCGGGACGGCGTTCATCGGGACGGCGTTCGTCGGGGGTGGCCGGTCAGGCGCGGTACCAGCGCGCGATCCTGGCGATCTCCTCGTCGGCCTCGGGCGCGTTGCCCGCCAGGCACGGGAAGACGTGCTGCATGCCGTCGGCGACCGACAGGGTGGCGTCGACGCCCGCGGCCCGCGCGCGTTCGACGAGCCGGGTGGCGTCGGCCAGCAGCGACTCGGCCGCGCCCGCGTCGACGTAGAGCCGCGGGAAGCCGGCGAAGTCGGCGTGCAGCGGGTTGGCGAGCGGGGTTCGCGGGTCGATGCGGCCCTCGGCGAGCACCGCGGCGATCATCGACTCGAGGATCGGCACGGAGATCAGTGCGTCGGTGGCGTCGTTGGTCACGAGCGTCTCGCCGGAGTTCTCCATGTCCAGCCAGGGGGAGAGGGCGATCACCCCGCCCGGCAGCGGCCGGCCCCGTTCGCGCAGCGCGAGCGGGATCGCGACGGCCAGGTTGCCGCCCGCCGAGTCACCGATCGTCGTGACCGCGGCCGGGTCGACGCCACGCTCGACGAGGCCGGTGAAGGCGGCGACGCCGTCCTCGACCTGGGCCGGGTGCGGATGTTCGGGTGCGCGCCGGTAGTCGAGCACGAACGCGGTGACCCCCAGCTGCTTCGCGACGTGCGCGGCCAGCTTGCGATGGCTCGCCGCCGAACCGACGACGAACCCGCCGCCGTGGGTGTACAGCAGCACCCGCGACGTGTCCGCGCCCGTCGGCAGCGTCCAGATGCCCGGGACGCCGCCGATCGTCTCCTCGCGGTAGGTGACGTCCTCCGGCTCGCGGGTCGGCTGGTGCCATTCGTCGAACAGGCTGCGGGTCAGCCGCGTCGTGAGACCGGGTGTCGTCGCGATGATCGATGCCCAGTCCGCGTACAGCTCCCGCAGCGCGTCCGACTGGAGCGACGTCGTCGTCGTCATCGCGGTGTCCTCCTCGCGCTCGTGTGACTCACGGCTCACTGTGACGCGGCGCGTCGGGGCCGAGGTGTTCCGTTTCGGAACGGTCGGAGGCGCAGGGTTCCGGTTGGCCCGGCGGCCCTTCGTGAGGCACCGTGGGGTGATCGGGCGCGCGGGGGCGTCCGACGGAGACCGACCACGGGGCAACGATGCGTCGAAACGAGGTCAGGCACCTGCCGGCGATGTCGTCGGCGGAACTCGAGCGCACCCGCCGCAGCCGGCTGGCGCTGCTCGACGGCGGCCTCCTGGCGGAGCCGCCCGGTCGCGCGGGCGTCCCACCCGTGATCGAGAACAGCTGGCGACGCTGCATCGCCGACGCGGTCCCCGTCGCGCCGGACCACCTCGACTACCGCGAGCCCCACGACGTGCTGCCCGTCCTGCGCCGGGCCGCCGAACCCGTCATCGACCGGCTCGCGGAGAGCTTCGGGGAGGTGCCGGTCGCGATGGTGCTCTCTGACGCGACCGGCCGCATCGTGCTGCGGCACGTCGCCGTCCGGCGACAGCGCGACGTCATGGACCGGGCGAGCGCGGCCGAGGGCTTCGACTTCTCCGAGCCCTCGGTCGGCACGAACGGGCTGGGCACCGTCCTCGTCGAGCGCCGACCGGTGCTGGTGCGCGGCCCGGAGCACTACAACCCGCTGCTCGAGGACCTCACGTGCGCGGGGACACCGATCGTCGAGCCGTTCACCGGGCGGATGATCGGGTCGTTCTCCCTGACCTGCGCGACGCGCGACGTCCACCCGCTGATGTCGGTGATGACCGGGGACATCGGGCGTCAGATCGAGGGCCGCATCCTGGAGGAGGCCGGCGAGCGGCGCATACGGCTCGTCGAGGCGTACCTCGCCGTCGACCGGGCGGGTGCCGCGGCGCTCGTCGTCGACGAGGAGACGGTGCTGGCCAACCGGCTCGGGCTCGCCCACACCGGTCCCGAGCTGCATCCGCTGCTGTGGCAGTACCTGGCCGAGCACGGGCCGCGCCGGCCGACCCGGATGCGGGTCCCGCTGGTCGACGGCCCGCGCGACGCACTCGTCGAACCGATCCCGGGGCTACGGCCCGCATACAGCGTGCGGCTGGTGCCGGCCGTCCCGTCGCCGGAGCGCACACCCGTCCGGCCCGAGCGTGGTGCCCGGTCCGAGGTGGAGCGCGAGCTCGCGGCGGTCGTGCGGCACCGCGAGATCGCCGCGCTGACGGGTGACCCGGGTACCGGCAAGCTCCGGACGGCGCGGGACGTGCTGCGGCGCGGCGGCGCGGGCGATCCGTTGGTCGTCGAGCCCGCGACCGACGACGGCTGGTTCGACGCCGCGCGGACCGCGCTCGCCGCCGGGCGCGGCGTCGTCGTGCGCCGGGTGCACGAGCGACCGGGTCCGACGGCCGCGCAGCTGCGCACCCTCGCCGACCTCGGCGGCCCGCTCGCGATCACGGCCGATCTCGACGCCGCATCCGACGACGTCGTCGGGGCGGTCCGGCAGGTCGCGACGACCGTGCGGCTGCCGACCCTGGCCCAGCGCCGTGACGACCTCCCCGCGCTGGTCAGGGACCTGCTGGCGGAGCTGTCGGAACCGGAGTCGACGACGCGGTTCGCGCCGGCCGCGTGGGAGCGGCTGATGGCCTGGCACTGGCCCGGCAATCTCGCCGAGCTGCGGACGACGGTCGTCGCCATGGCGCGCCGGGCGGCCGGCGGTGTCGTCGAGCTTGCCGACCTGCCGCCCGAGCTGCGCGGACCCCGGCGGACGCTGACCGGGATGGAGTCGGCTGAGCGCGACGCCGTCGTGGAGGCGCTGCGCGCCGCGGGGGGCAACCGGACCCGCGCGGCCAGGGCGCTCGGGATCGGCCGCAACACCCTGTACCGCAAGATCCGCGAGTTCGGGATCGACTGAGGGGTTCGCCTCCGGTGCCGCGGTCCGCGGGCGTCACCCCAGGTCGAGGAAGGTCCCGCCCGCCTCCTCGGCGAGCCGCGGCCCGAACAGCGCCGCGGGTGTGAACGCACCCGGCCGCGCGTCCCCGGCGGCGAGGTGCCGCGCGGCGGCCGCCGCGGCCGCCGCCGTGAAGTCCATGCCGTCCTGCGCGCGCAGCCAGCCCTCGGACACGGCGCCGTCGGTCCACGTGACGCGGGCGTGCGCCCAGGAGTGCACACGCGTCGCGGGCCGGGCTGCCGGCTGCAGCGCGGCGAGCCGGCGGATCGCGAGCTCGCGCAGCGGCCGCAGCCGGGTGAGGCCCCCGACGGCGGGGAGCAGTGCCGCGACCCCGCCGTGCGGCGCCTCCGACGACGCGGCGTCGTCGGGGAGGCGCCGCCGCTCTCGGAGTGGAAGCGTCGCGACGCCCGGTCGCACACGGCGGCTGTCGCAGGGGAGACCATCCAGGGCGTCTCGGGCTGCACGGGCGTGACGCGGGGCCGGGCCCGAGTGCTGACCGACCCCAACGACCCGTCGGCCCTCGAGCCGGGCGACATCCTGGTCGCGCCGATCACCGATCCGTCGTGGACGCCGCTGTTCGTCGCGGCCTCGGCCGTCGTCGTCGACGTGGGAGCGCCGTTCTCGCACGCCGCGATCGTCAGCCGTGAGCTGGGCATCCCGTGCGTCGTGTCGGCGACGGACGCGACGGGCCGCATCCCGGACGGGGCGTTGATCGAGGTCGACGGCACCGCGGCGACGGTGACGATCATCGAGGCGTGACCTCGGGGCGCCCACGGGCTCGACCCGGCGGGAGCCTGAGCGGACGACGGGATTCGAACCCGCGACCCTCACCTTGGCAAGGTGATGCGCTACCAGCTGCGCTACGTCCGCAGTGCGGGCCACGGCCCGCAGCCGAACCTTACCCCACCGCCGGTGTGGTCCGGCCGTCCGTCGCCGGACGCCGGGCCACCACCCGGGCGAACGCCGCCGCGGGCAGGAACATGAGCACGCTCGGCAGCAGGCACGGCACCCCGAGCCGGGCGAGCCGCCCAGGATCAGGGGACCAGGCAGATCTTCCCGACGGTCCGACGCTCCTCGAGGAGCGTGTGCACGTGCGCGGCGTCGGCCAGCGGGAAGGTCTCGGTCCGCAGGCGGACCGCTCCGGCCGCGACGCGGTCGAGGACGTGGGTGATCGCCCGGCCCGGCTCGGCGGGGTCGGCGTCGATGATCCGGCGCAGGATGAACCCGCTGACGGTCTGCCCCCTCGGCATCAGCCGCCGGGCGTCGAAGACCGCGGGCTGTTGGGTCGACGAGCCGACGACTACGTAGCGCCCGTTGTGCCCCAGCGCGTCGAGGGCGGCCGCGAACACCGGGCCCCCCACCATGTCGACCACCACGTCGACGCCGCGCCCGTCGGTCAGGTCCCGCAGCGTGCCACGCAGGTCGGGGTCCGCGGGATCGACGGCCCCCGCGCAACCGAGCTCGCGGGCCCGCTCGCGCTTCGCCGGGGTCGAGGCCGTGCCGATCACCCGGGCGCCGAGGTCGGCGGCCAGTTGCACCGCGAGCCCGCCGACGCCACCGGTCGCGCCCGTGACGAGGACCGTCTCGCCCGGGCGGGTACGGCCGTGCCGGTCGACGGCGTACCAGGCGGTGATGCCCTGCAGGAACCCGGCGGCGACGGTGACGGGCGCGACGTCGGCGGGCACCGGGTAGGCGCGCCGGCCCGCGACGACGGCGTGGTCGGTGTACCCGCCGCCCTCGGTCAGGAACGCCGCGACGGTCGTGCCGACGACGTGCCCCGACCCCGGCCCGGCCCACACCACGGTGCCGACGGCCTCGACCCCCGGCACGTCGGGGAGCTGCTGGTCGCGGCGGTACTCGCCGCGCCGGACCATGGTGTCGGCGAAGTTGACCCCGGCCGCGGCCACGGCCACGACGACGTCGGCCGGCCCGGGGGTGGGCAGCGGCTCGGTGACGAGCTCGAGCACGTCGGGGGGTCCGAAGCGGGAGAACTGCACGGCGCGCCGGGACTGTGGGGGAGCGGTCATGGACTTCTTCGTACCGGTTCGCCGCCGCTCGCCGCGACCTGGCGGCGGCCACGGCGAAGAAGATGTCGTCGCCCCCCGCGACTCGACCCGGGCCCCGTCCGACGTCGCCGACTTCGGTGGATCGGCCGGGCTCCCGGCCCGAGGGTGGTGCCCCGCGCCGGCGCGGATCGAGGGTGGGCGGTTCACCGTAGTCGCGGCGCACCCGGCCGGGGGGCGTCGAGCAGGACGGGCAGCGAGGTCAGCCGCCACGTTCCCGGGTCGGGGCGGCGGGCGGCCTCGTCGGGTTCCGGCAGCCGCGGGGCGCGGCGCAGGACCGCCCGCAGCGTCACCTCGGTCTGCATCCGCGCGAGGCCCGCGCCCAGGCAGAAGTGCGGACCGTGCGCGAACCCGAGGTGCGCGTTCGCGTTCGGCCGGTCGAGGCGCAGGACGTCGGGGTCGGTGAAGACCCGCGGATCGCGGTTGGCGCCGACGAGCGCCGCGGCCACCATGTCGCCCTTGCCGATCGTGACGTCGTCGAGCTCGACGTCCTCCTGTGCGATCCGCGGCAGGGACAGCAGCTGGGGTCCGCACCAGCGGATCAGCTCCTCGACGGCGTTGGGCAGCAGGGCGGGGTCGGCGCGCAGTGCGGCCGCCGAGCCGCGGTGGGTGAGCAGCGCGTGCACGGCGTTGGGGACGAGCAGGGCCGGGACCTGCCCCGCGAGGAGCAGCTGCCAGACGAGCGTGACCAGCTCGGTGTCCGTGGGGCCGTCGGGAGTGCGGACGAGCGTCGAGAGGACGTCGTCGCCGCGGCGGGCGCGAGCGGCCTCGACGGCCGCGCGGGCGGCCTCGATGATCCGTGGCACGGCCTCGACGAACGCGGGGCCGTGCCCGGTGGCGACCGCTGCACCGAACTCGTGCCAGGGCGCCCGCTCGTCCTCGGGCACGCCGACGAGGGCGCAGATGATCTCGATCGGGAGCGGTCGCGCGACCTCGACGAGATCGACGCGCCCGGCGGCCACGCGCGCGAGCGCCGCGTCGACGATCGCCTCCGCCCGTGGGCGGAACGCCGCCGCCCTCGCCGGGGTGAACGCGGGCGAGACGGCGCTCCGCAACCGGGCGTGCTCGGGGCCCTCCATCTGCTGCATCGTGCGCAGGTAGGGCAGGTACTCGGCCGCGACGAGCGTCGGGAGCAGGGCGAACGTCGCCTCGCCGAGGGCGAGGCGCGGGTCGGTGAACAGGGCGCGGGCCGGCGCGTAGCGGGTGACCGCCCACATCGGCGGCATCCCGGGGGCGACGAGCCGGGCGACCGCCGAGCGTTCGCGGGCCGCGCCGTAGGTGGCTGCCGGATCGCGCGACGACTCCGGATCGGACAGGTCGATCTCGACGACGGTCACGGCGGCAGCACCTCTAGAATGTTCACTACAGATGTTCACATCATCTGAATGTTGACGGTATCGTCGGTCGACATCGGGAGCAAGCGAGTGGAGGACCATGGCACGGCTGTCCCGCTCCGAGATGCAGCAACGCAACCGGGCCCGCGTCCTCGAGGCTGCCCGCGAGGAGTTCGGCGACAAGGGCTTCCGCGACGCCAAGGTCGACACCATCGCGGCCGCCGCCGATCTGACCCGCGGCGCGGTCTACTCCAACTTCCCGAGCAAGCGGGCCCTCTACCTCGCCGTGCTCGCCTCCGACGCCGCCGCCGTTCCCGAGCCCGACGGCCCACCCGGCCGGGCGCCGTCGACGGCGGCACAGGCGCTCGCCGCCCTCGCCCGCGGCCGGCTCGCGCGGCTGCCGCTGGCCGTCGACGAGCATCGCGGGCCCGTCCGGCTCGCCTCGGGCCTCGAGCAGGAGATCGCCGCCGACGAGCGGCTCCGCACCCCGTTCGCGCAGCTCCAGGCGCTGAATGCCATCGTCGTCGGGCTGGCGCTCGAACAGACGCTGCGGCGCCGCGAGGACCGGCGGATGGTCCGGGTCGCCGAGACCGCGCTGACCCTGCTCCAGGGCGCGGCGCGGCTCGCCGTCGCCGCGCCCGGCTTCGGCGAGCCCTTCACCGTCGTCCGCGCCTGCGAGCATCTGGCCGACGCCGACCTGGACGACGCCTGGACCGAGCCCGCGTTCGCCGCCTACGCCCCCGCGCCGCGCCCGGTCGACGAGCCGTGGCAGCCCCCGGTGGTGGACGACGCCCTGCGCGGCAACCAGGTCACCTTCTCCGGCGACGGGCTCGTGGTCGTGCTGGGGCTGCATCGGCTGGAGGCGTTCGAACACGTCGTCCGCGCCGCACCGCCCGGTACCGAGATCACCGCGGCGGTCGTGACCGCGGACCGGCACGAGGCCGGGATGCTCGCGCGGCTCGTCGTCACCGAGCTCGCGTCGGCGCTGCGCCCGATCTTCCCGACGTTGCTGCCGCCGGGGCTGCGGATCGTCCTCGACGAGGACGGCGCGCTCGCCGCGGCGGCGGGGGTGGCCTCGGTGTCGGACATGACCGAGGCCGGAGTGCGGCTGGCGGGCGGCCGCGTCGTCGCCCGGGCGGACGGTTGGGGTGCCGCCCATGCGATCGGCGCGGCCCGCTAGGAACGCTCCGTGGGCAGGCGGGTCGCCGCCGCGAGGTCGAGCCGTGGCCCGTCGTGCAGGTCCGCGAGCAGCTCCCGGCGCCGCGGCCTCGCTGTCGCGCCGGCCGCCCTCGGCGGTCGGGGGCGAGGGTGCAGGCGAGGACCTGCAGGAGCGTCGACCTGCCGCGCCCGTTCTCGCCGACGACGGTCGTCAGAGGTAGAGCTGGTACCGAGGCACGGCGCGGACGCTAGCCGGGCGGGTCGTCAGTGATCGACCGGTTCTCGAGGAACCGCAGCCGGTAGCGGTGGTAGAGACCCAGCAGGGCCAGTTCCAGCACGACCACGGCGACGACCAGGTCGGCGTCGATGTAGCCGAGCACGACGTTCACCCCGGCGAGCCCGAGGACCAGCCCCAGCCGTCCGACGCGCAGCCCGAAGCGGTCGCGCCCGATGAGCAGCGCGCCCGCGGCGACGACGAGCATCAGCCCGACCACGGTCTCGCCCGCCGAGGCGATGACCAGCGCGGGCGGACGGCTGCCGGGCGGGACGGTCTCGTCGTCGATGATGATCGTCGCGTCCGGGTCACCGGTGGCCAGCGCGACGAAGACGGCCAGGCCGACCAGCGAGAGCAGCCCGATCAGCACCGATCCGAGGATCAGCACGACCCGGTGCAGCCAGCGTGGGAGCACGGCGCGCTCGATCCGTGTCAGCACGCCGAGCACCCGATGCATGCGCTGCGGCGCAGCGACGACGGGCGCGTTCTCGACGACCGGCCGAACCCGCGTGGCGAGGTCGGCCAGATCCGGACGTGAGGTGTCGGCCGCGAGCGCGTCGATGTCGCGCAACAGTTCCCGGCGGGCCGCGGGACGCAGCGGGCCGTCGGCGACCGCCTTGAGCGCGACGGTCACGCTGTAGGCGAGGGTGCGCCCGTTCGTCAGGTGGGCACGGCGGGCGAGCACCGCGACCGCGAGCACCCCCAGGAAGACGAGATAGATGATCGGCGCGGCGAGCGGGGTGAAGTAGTCGTTGCGCTGGGTGATGAACTTGCCGACCTCGTCGACGAACAGCCCGGAGCCCGCGCCGACGAGGACCGCCGTCAGGGGCTGCACCCAGCGGTTGCCCCACAGCAGCGTGAGGACGCCGCCGACGATCAGCAGCAGCCCGCCCCACAGCGCGTGGGCCAGGTGGTATACGTCGCCGCCGATCTGCGGCCAGCCCGAGAGACTCAGGTACAGCCGGGTCACGACGACCGTCACCCCGAACGAGACGGCGAGCAGCGCGACCCAGCGGGCACCGTCGGCACGGGGGACCGGTGAGTGCATCGGTCCGGCCGGCTGCGGGCGCGCGTCTGCCGCAGCGGGCGCGGGCTCGGTGCGCGTCATCGGGTCCTCCGGCCACCTCGCGGCGCCACCGGCGACCGGGAGCCGGTGGACCAGGGAACGGTAGCGGGATCACGGCCCCTGGTCACCGGGCCGCGCGGCGCACGGGGGTCAGGCCGGGAGCCGGCGCACCCCCACCGGTGGCGGCCACGGCACCCCGAAGTG
Organism: Pseudonocardia benzenivorans CB1190; assembly: GCF_000196675.2. GTDB lineage: Bacteria > Actinomycetota > Actinomycetes > Mycobacteriales > Pseudonocardiaceae > Pseudonocardia > Pseudonocardia benzenivorans. The sequence goes on from NC_015312.1 coordinate 538,579, forward strand.
CTCCCGGAGGGCGGCCCGGCCGTCGTCGGTGGGACGCAGTGCCCGCGAACGCGGCGTGCGGCGCACCCAGCCGCGGTCGACGAGGGTGTCGAGCAGCGCCCGCCCGAGCGGTCCCGCGACGTGGTGGCGCTGCTCGGTCCAGTCGGTGCAGCAGCGGACGCCGACGGCCTCGGGGACCGCGACGCCGATGGCCGTCAACGCCTCGCGGCCGCCCGGGGTGAGCAGGTAGGTGGCGTCGTCGGGGAACCGGCCGCGTGGGCGCGGCACGTCGAGCCCGGGCTCCTCGACGAGGTGGCCACGGTCGCGCAGCGCGTCGGTGAGCGCGACGCCGAGCCGTCCGGCGACGTGGTCGTAGCAGCACCGGGCCAGTCGCATGGCGTGCGCGCGGGTCCCCTCGCGCAGCGACCGGATCGGTTGTGCGGGCGAGAGCCGGGCGAGCTGCTCGAGCAGCCGCCCGACCTCGTCGCCCGCGAGCCGGTAGTAGCGGTAGCGGCCCGACGCGACAACCTCCAGCAGCCCGGCCGCGCGCAGGTGCTTCAGGTGCGCACTGGCGGTCGCGGCGCTGACGCCGGCCTCCGCGGCGAGCATGCTCGCCGGTAACGCCCGGCCGTCGTCGAGCGCCATCAGCATGCGGCAGCGGCCACGGTCGGACAGTGCGGCACCGATGACCGAGAGATCGGCCTCGCCCTGGTCGGTCATGCGTTGCTCCTATGTCAAGCGGCGACCGGTTGGGGACCGGTCGTTGTGCTTGTGGTGGTGTGCAGGAGGTTGAACACGACGCGGGCGAGGCGTCGTTTGAGGGCGCGCAGGGCTTCCATCTTCGTGTTCCCCATCTCGAGCCGTCGCTGGTAGTAGGTGCGGCTGGGAATGTCGGGCAGGCGGGCCTGGGTGACCGCGATCCGGTGTAGCGCAGCGTTGAGCTGCCGGTTCCCGGCGCGGGCGAGGCGGTGACGGTTCGTGCGCCCCGACGATGCCGGTATCGGCGCCACGCCGGCGTGCATGGCGAAACAGGCCTCGGACCGAAACCGGGACATGTTCGCCACCTCACCAATGATTTTTGCCGCGGTCAGTCCGGCCACCCCGGGCACGGCCTGCAGCTGCGGCGCGACCTGCTCGACCAGCCGTGACAGCTCCCGCTCCAGCGCGTTGACCCGCACCGTGACCGCGCGGATGTCGGCCAGCAGCTCGGCGGCGATCCGCGCCACCATCTGCGACTGCGGCGCCGGAGGGTGCTGGCCCAGCCAGGCCAGCAACCGGTCCAGCACGCGCAGCCGGTCCAGGCCGCGGGAGGGAATGTCGAGGTCGGGGTCGAGCTCGTGCAGGTGCCAGCGCACCCGGTTCTGCATCCGGGTCCGCTCGGCGACGAGGTCCTCACGATGGTCGACCAGCAGCTTCAACTCCCGCGAGGTCCGGTCGTGCTCGGCGGCGGGCAGGTCGGGCTCGCGCAGCGCGGCGCGGGCGATGGCCAGCGCGTCGATCGGGTCGGACTTGCCCCGGGTGCGGGCAGCGGCCCGGGCTCCGGCCATCAGCTTGGGCGGGACCCGCACCACCCGCTCACCCGCGGACAGCAGCGCCCGTTCCAGCCGGGTCGAGACGTGGCGGCAGTCCTCGATCGCCCACATCCGCCCGCCCGGGTGGTGTGCCCGGGCCCAGCGCACCAAGGCGGCATGGCCGCGATCGCGGGCGGGTACGGTCTTCTGCCCGATCTCGCGGCCGATCTCGTCGACCGCGACCGTCGTGTGGGTGTCCTTGTGGACGTCGACTCCCAGCACCACCATGGGTGGCGTCACCTCTTCTCATCTCGGAGGGACGGCTGGGCCGGCCGGCGGACACGTCTCAGTGGGGGCGCGGCCACGCTCCTATCAAGTCACGCCGGTCGGCCCTGACCAGCGGTGATCGGCACAACGCATGCACTCCAACCCCACACAGGGGCGGCACCGACCGTAGGAGCCAGATCACCACCGGCCAGGATCCCAACCACCGCAACAGCGGCAATCCCACCCTGACACTGACTCGACCGTAGGCCGGTGACGGTTCGTCGACCGGCGAAATGACGTCTCCATTTTCGAACTTGACGTCGAGGTCAGATATCAATAGCGTCGAGCCGCCCCCCAGTCGAGCGGAGGACGACGCGGATGTCGATCTCGGACCAGTCGATCTCGGAGCCCGCCGTGGCACTGCCTGCGGCCTCCTACTGGCCCGCCACCACGGACGTCGATCTCGATGTGACGACGGTCGGCGCGCTGCTGCGCCGCGTCGCCACCGAGGTGCCCGACCGGATCGGGCTGGTCGACGGGCCGGCCGACCCCGCGCAGCGCCGTCGCTGGACCTACGCCGAGATGCTCGACGCGGCCGAGTCTGTCGCCGCCGCGCTGCTGGCCCGCTTCCGGCCCGGGGAGCGCGTCGCGGTCTGGGAGTCCAACCGCGCCGAGTGGGTGCTGCTGCAGATGGGCGCTGCGCTCGCGGGCATCGTCGTCGTCACGATCAATCCGCAGTACCGCACCGAGGAGCTGCGCTACGCGCTGGGCCAGTCCGGCAGCGTCGGGATCGTGCACGGCACCGAGCACCGCGGGGTCTCGATGACCGGCATCGTCGAGAGCGTCCGCGACGAGCTGCCCGACCTGCGCGAGACGATCTGCTTCGCCGACTGGGACGCGTTCGTCGCGAGCGGCGATCGTTCGACGCCGCTGCCCGACGTCTCGCCCGACGACCCGAACCTGATCATCTACACCTCCGGGACGACGGGATTCGCCAAGGGCGCCCTGCTGCACAACCTCGGCGTCGTCAACGCCTCGCGGCTCTCCGCCGAGCGTGCCGGCTTCCGCGACGGCGACGCCTGGATCAACCCGATCCCCCTGTTCCACACCGGTGGCGGGGTGCTCGCGAGCATCGGCACGCTGGCCCGGCGCGGCGTGCACGTCGTGGTCCCGCAGTTCGACCCGGCACTGGTGCTGGAGCTGATGGAGACCGAGCGGGGCGCGCTGATCCTCACCGTGCCGACGATCCTGCTCGGTCTGCTCGACCATCCCGACCGGCCGGCGCGGGACGTGTCGGCCCTGCGCACGGTCATGTGCGGCGGCGCGAAGGTCCCGGCCGACCTGGTGCGGCGCACCAAGTCCACCTGGGGCTGCGACTTCTCGATCCTGTTCGGGCAGGCCGAGATGCACGGCGTGCTGACCCAGACCTTCCCCACCGACTCCGACGACGACCAGGCCGAGACGCTCGGGCGGCCGATGCCGCACGTCGAGGTCAAGATCGCCGACCCCTCGGGCGCGCCGGTCGCGGTCGGTGCCGAGGGCGAGATCTGCGCCCGCGGCTACCAGAACATGATGGGCTACTGGAACATGTCCGACGCGACGGGCGCGACGATCGACGCCGACGGCTGGCTGCACAGCGGCGACGTCGGGACCATGGACGAGCGCGGGTACCTGCGGATCGCGGGACGGCTCAAGGACCTCGTGATCCGCGGCGGCGAGAACATCCATCCCCTCGAGGTCGAGGAGCTGCTGCTCGAGCACGAGAAGGTCGCCGAGGTCGCGATCATCGGGATCCCGGACCCGAAGTGGGGGGAGCAGGTCGGCGCGGTCGTCCAGTCGGCCGACCCGACCGACCCGCCCACCCCCGACGAGCTGTTCACGTTCTGCCGCAGCAGGTTGGCGCCGTTCAAGACGCCGAAGCTGTGGTACTTCGTCGACACCTTCCCGCGCACGCCCTCGGGGAAGATCCAGAAGTTCGTGCTCCGCGACCGGGTGGCGTCCGGCGAACTCCGTGAGTGGCAATAGTCGCCGGAGCGACTATCGCCACTCGCGAGCTTTCAGAACGTCGCGGCCCGCTCCGCCGGCATGAGGCAGGTCAGGTTCGCGTCGGCGCACAGAATCTGCGGCATCACGGGCGATTGCCCCACATGTCGGCGTTCTTCGCTGCCTGCGCCACCAGGTCCGGCACGACCTCGCCCAGTTCCTCGGCGTCCCAGCGGGCGCCCTTGTCGGCCGACGGTCCGGCGCTCCAGCCCTCGGCGACGCTGATCCGCCCGCCCCAGACGTTGAACACCCGGCCGGTGATCCCGGCCGACTGAGTCGAGCCGAGCCAGACGACGAGCGGGGCCACGTTCTCGGGTGCCATCTCGTCGAAGTCGGAGCCGGGCCCGGTGACCCCGTCGAGCACCGCGAGGTTCTCGGTCATCCGGGTGCGCGCACCGGGCGCGATCGCGTTGACGGTGACGCCGTAGCGCTGCAGCTCGGTCGCGGCGATGACGGTCAGCGCGGCGATCCCGGCCTTGGCCGCGCCGTAGCCGGTCTGGCCGACGTTGCCGTAGAGCCCGGACGGCGACGACGTGCTGATCACGCGCGCGTCGACGGGGTCGCCGGCCTTCGACCGCTCCCGCCAGTGCCGGGCCGCCGCCCGCGTGCACGCGAAGACGCTGCGCAGGTGGACGCGCAGGACCTCGTCCCATTCCTCGTCGGCGGTGTTGACCAGCATCCGGTCGCGCAGGATGCCCGCGTTGTTGACGAGCACGTCCAGTCCGCCGAACTCGCGCAGCGCGGTCGCGACCGCGGCGTCGGCACCGTCGGTGGAGGCCGCGTCGGAATACGACGCGACAGCCGAGCCGCCCGCCGCGCGGATCTCGGCGACGACGGCGTCGGCGGGCTCGGGGGAGCCGCCCGTTCCGTCGACCTCCACACCCGGGTCGTTGACGACGACGCGCGCGCCCTGCCGGGCGAACTCCACCGCGTGCGCGCGGCCGATGCCGCGGCCCGCGCCGGTGACAAGAACGGTCCTGCCTGCGCAGAGGTCTCCCATGGCGTGCCTTCCGAGAGGGGGTGTCAGCGGGGCGACCCGTCGAGGTACTCGTCGAGCCGGGTGATCAGGCCTGTCTCGTCGACGCGGCCCACGACGCAGACCGCGTACTCCGCGGTCGTCGTGCCGGCGGCGTCGTGGAACCGGACGGTGTGCTGCTCGCAGAAACCGTCGGGTGCGACGAGCCGCCGCACGTCGGCGTAGGAGAACCCGCCGGTGCGCCGCAGCTTTCCGGTGTAGCGGATGACCTGTTCGACGTCGCGTTCGCCGCCGTCGACGTTCTGCCAGAACACCGCGCCCTCGGCGACTGCGGCGCGCATGCCGTCCCAGTCGCCGGCCGCGGCAGCGGTGAAGAACGTGTCTGCGGCGCGCGCGGCGGCCGGTTCGGACGTCGTGGTCACGAGCGGACGCTAACCGAACTTGACGTCGAAATCAATTAGTGCGTAGCCTCCGGCCCGTGGAGGACCACTCGTGACCGCGACGATCCGTGAGGAGGTCCGGGCCGAGCTCGTCGCCTCCGTTCTCGAGGTCAGCGCGACCGCGGGCGTGCGCGTCGCCGGCGGGCAGGCCATCGTGCTCCTCGAGTCGATGAAGATGGAGATACCGGTGGTGAGCGAGACCGGGGGCACTGTCGTGTCGGTCGCCGTCGCGGTGGGCGACGTCGTGCAGAGCGGTGACCTCATCGCGGTCGTCGACGCCGGCGAGCCCGAGGAGAGCTCTCGATGAGCTACCGCACGATCCGCTACGAGACCGTCGACCGGGTCGGCTGGCTGACCCTCGCCCGCCCCGAGGCGCTGAACGCCTACACGACCGTCATGTGCGACGAGATCGTCGACGTGCTGGCCGGCTACCAGGCCGACGACGACACCCGCGTGCTGGTGATCACCGGCGAGGGCCGGGCGTTCTGCGCGGGCGGCGACGTCCGCAACACCGACGAGGTCGAGGAGGCGCACCGCCGCCAGCTGGGCCACGCCATGGTGATGCGCGAGGGGATGCACCGCGTCGGGCGCCTGCTGCACGGCCTCGACAAGCCGACGATCGCGATGGTCAACGGCGTCGCCGTCGCGGGCGGGCTCACCCTCGCGCTGCTGTGCGACCTGCGCGTGGCCGGGGCGAGCGCCCGGCTCGGCGACACGAGCGGGCGCGTCGGGCTGCTGCCCGACGAGGGCGGTGCGTGGCTGTTCCCGCGCGCCATGGGCATGGAGGCCGCGCTGCGGATGACCCTGCTCGGTGAGATCTACGACGCCGAACGTGCCCGCGAGCTGGGCCTGGTCGGTGAGGTCGTGCCCGACGAGACGCTGCGCGAGCACACCGCCGCGCTCGCCGCGGCGCTGGCGGCCAGGGCGCCGCTGGCCGTGCGGGTCGCGAAGAAGCTGATGCTGCGGGCGGCGGGCACGTCGTTCGACCACGCGCTGGGGGACGCCGAGTTCGCCGTCGACGTCGTCAACGGCAGCGCCGACGTCGCCGAGGGCGTGGCGGCGTTCGTCGAGAAGCGGCGGCCGCGCTTCGAGGGCCGGTGACCCGGGTCTTCGCGACGGCCGACGAGCTCGTCGCCGCGGTGGGCCGTGACCTCGGTGCCGGCGGTTGGATCCGGATCGACCCCGACCGGGTCCGGACGTTCGCCCGCGTCACCGGCGACCGTGCCTGGGACGGCGGCGTTCCCGGCACGCTCGTCCTCTCCTACGCCGCCGCGTCGCTCACCGAGCTCTTCGCGGTCCCCGGCGCGTCGACGGGTGTCAACTACGGCCTCGACGACGTCCGGTTCGGCGACCCGGTTCCCGTCGGCACGCGGGTGCGGCTGCACGCCCGGATCGACGACGCCACGCCCGGACGCGCAGGCGCGGTCCAGGTCGCGGTGGCCGTCGCCGTCGAGCGCGCCGACACCACCGAGCTCGCCTGCGGCGCGCGGTTGTTGGCGCGCTTCCACTTCGACCCGACGACGCAGGAGGCAGCGCGGTGAACGAGGAGCCCGCAGAGGTCGCGGCCGTCCGGCCGGGCGAGGAGCTCGACTGGGCCGCGCTGGAGCGCTACCTGCGCGGGAACGTCGAGGGGCTGGCGGGGCCGTTCGCGGTCGAGCAGTTCCCCAACGGCTCGGCCAACCTGACCTACCGGGTCACGGTCGGCGAGAGGCGGCTGGTCGTCCGGCGGCCGCCCTTCGGCGAGATCGCACCGGGCGCGCACGACATGCGCCGGGAGCACACGACGCTCGCGTCGTTGTGGCGGGCGTTCCCGCGGGCGCCACGCGCGCTGGCGTTCTGCGACGACCATGCCGTCATCGGCTCGGACTTCCTCGTCGTCGAGTACCGGCCGGGTGTCGTCGTCTGGGGGGCGGTGCCGTCGTCGATGGCGGACCAGCCCGACGCAGCCCGGCGGATCGGGTTCGCGGTCGTCGACGCACTGGCCGACCTGCATCTCGTCGATCCGGCGGCGTGCGGTCTCGACGGCCTCGGCAAGCCCGACGGCTTCCTGGAGCGCCAGGTCGCCGGGTGGCGACGACGATGGGAACGCGTCGGTGGCGACGCGGGCGCGCTCGCCGGCCGCATCGACGGCATCGGCGAGCACCTGACGTCGACGATGCCGACCTCGTCGCGGACCGCGGTCCTGCACAACGACTTCAAGGTCGACAACTGCCAGTTCGCGGCGGGTGAGCCCGACACGGTCGTGTCCGTCTTCGACTGGGACATGGCGACGCTGGGCGACCCGATGGTCGATCTCGGCATCCTGCTCAACTACTGGCCCGATCCCTCGGACCCGCCGGACGCCCGCGCGGTCACCCCACCCGGTCTGGAGGCGATCGGACTCCCGACGCGCCGCGAGATCGTCGACCGCTACGCCGAGCGCACAGGTCACGACGTCGGCGACAGCGCCTGGTACGAGGCCTTCGCCGCGTGGAAGACGATCGTCGTGCTCCAGCAGCTGCACAGCCGCTGGTTGCGCGGGGAGAGCACCGACCCGCGGATGGCAGAGCGCGGCGAGCTGATCCCCCCACTGGTCCGCCGCGCGACGTCGATCCTCGCGGGAGCCGCCGGCTGAGGTGGGCCGCGAGGATCCGCCGTGCCGGACCCGCACCGGGACCGGGGCAGATCGCGGTGTTCGCGTCCGTCGTGCCGATCCGGCCTCGGCGGGCGTAACGCCCCGCTGATCCGGCGCGAACGACGGAGGTCGTCTCCCCACCGACCTCACCTGGAGCGGTCATGTCCGTCGATCCCGGTCAACAGGCCGTCCCCCCGGGCGGGCCGCCGACCACGGTGCCGATCCCGGGGCAGGCCCCTCCGGTGTGGTTCGGCGGTGCTCCCACACCACCACCGATGCAGCTGCCGATGCCGCCGCAGATGGCCCCGCCCCCGGCGCCGAGAAGGAGCCGCGCGTGGCTGCCGTTCCTCGTCATCGGCGTCGTCCTCGCCGCGATCGCGGCCACGATCGTCGTCGTGACGACCGCCGGGGGCCCGGCCGCGGGCGGACCGGACGCGCCGCGCACGTCGGCCACGGTGCCGAACGTCGTCGGCATGCGCGCCGACCAGGCGGTCGCGGCGCTGAACTCCGCCGGGTTCCGCAACGTCTCGACGTCGTTCACGGGCGAGCTGTGGCAGCGGACCGTGCTGCTGCAGAACCCCGCCGCGCTGACGACCGCGCCGCGCGACACCTCGATCGCACTGTCCGTGAGCGTCCCCGCGCCCACCCGCGCGCCGGTGACGACGACGGTCAAGCCCCCACCCGCTCCGGCGAAGGCGATCACCGCGCGGGAGTGGGCACTGATCGCGCGGAGCCCGGACGCGCACAGCGGCGAGTCCGTCGTCGTCTACGGGCAGGTCACCCAGTTCGACTCGGCCACCGGGCCGACGGGGTTCCGGGCGAACGTCGACGGGGTGGCGCACAAGGTCAGCTACGGGTACGCGGACTACGACACGAACACGGTCCTGACCGCGGACACGGCGGCGACGCTGGGCGACCTGGTGAACAAGGACCTGTTCACGGCCGAGGTGACCGTGCTCGGGTCCTACACCTACGAGACGACGATGGGCGGGTCGATGACGGTGCCGAAGCTGGCGGTCCAGAAGATCACGGTGACGGGTCAGGCGAAGTAGCGGGACGCCGGGCAGCGCCCGGGCACGCCGGCGGGGCGGGTGCGCGGGCGGGCTGCCAGGGGCCGTCGGCGGTCAGGGCGTCGGGATGCCCAGCGCGTTGGCCCACAGCAGGCTCAGCTGCTGGGCGGCCCGGTCGAGCTCGAAGTCCTCGTCGCGCAGGCACCAGCGGTAGGCGAAGTTGCTGATCATCCCGGTCAGCGCGGTGGCGGCGTAGCGGGCGTCGATCGCGGGGGAGACCTCACCCGCGGCCTGCATCCGCTCGATCGCGCGCACCACCCGGGCGACGGCCCGGTCGGAGGCCTGGCTGCGCAGCTCGGCGACCTCGGGGTTCAGCGTCGCCGCCTGCTCCCAGACGACCATGATCCCGCGGTTGTCGTAGTAGGCCGTGAGGTACTCGGTGTTGGCGCGCAGGATCCGCGCGTAGGCGTCGTCGCTCGCCGCGCTCTCCCCGCGGCCGCTGACGCGCAGGTCCTCCTCGAGTTCCTCGATGAGCGCGAGGAAGATCTCGTCCTTGGACTTGAAGTAGGTGTAGAAGCTGCCGTGCGCGGCGCCGGCCTGGTCGGCGATGTCGGTGATCCGGGCGGCGGTGAACCCGTCGCGGGCGAACACGATGCGGGCGGCGTCCAACAGCGCCTGGCGGCTGCGACGGCCGCGGGCCGTCGCAGGCACCGCTCTCCTGGCAGGCGGCGCTCCGGCATCGGCCGCCGCGGTCTCGGCCGTCTCGGTCATTGGCTGGCACCTCTCCCCCGACGTCGGCCGTTGCGGGGCGTGTGGCCCCGCACGGGCCGCGTGATCGTATCTCCGGCCCCCGTCGACGGGCGGGCTGCGCGGCTGCCACCGATATTGACTTCGACGTCGAGTTCATGCAAGGTCGGATTCGTCGGAGTTGGCTCGAGGCATGGCTCGGCGGAAGAGGTTCGGCATGGAGCAGGTCGCCATCACCGGGGTCGGGATCGTCTCTCCGCTCGGTCAGAGCGCGGACGACTTCACCGCCGCGATGCAGGCCGGACGCGTCCGGATCGTGCAGGCCCCGTGGGCCGATCCGGACTCGGGCCGCTACGCCTGGGTCTCGACGATCCCCGACTTCGACCCGACGGCCTGGATGGACGACCGCGTCGTCGACGGCACCGACGTCTTCGCCCAGTACGCCATCGCGGCGGCGGCGCAGGCCGTCGCCGACCACGGTGCCGAGCTCGACCCGCTCCGGACCGGCGTCGTCCTCGGGACGACGATGTCGGGGGTCCAGTCGCTCGCCGAGGCCCAGCGTGCGCTCGATCTCGAGGGGCCGCAAGCCATCCATCGCAAGCTCAACATCAAGGCCTGGCCCAACATGGCCGCGGGCCAGCTCGCGCTGCGGTGGAAGCTGCACGGCCCGCTGCTGACGGTGTCGTCTGCCTGCGCGTCGGCCAACGACGCGATCGGCACCGCCGCGCAGATGATCGAGGCGGGCCGGGCCGACGTCATGATCGCCGGTGGCACCGAGCACGGCCTCTGCGAGATCCTCTACCACGCCCAGACGTCGTACGGGATGTCGCAGGGCACCCCCGACCCGACGATGGCGATGCTCCCGTTCGACCGGCGGCGCACCGGCATCGTCGAGGGCGAGGGTGCCGCGGTGCTCGTGCTGGAACGGCTCGACCGGGCCGTCGCGCGGGGAGCCCACATCCACGGGATGGTCCGGGGCTACGCCTCGCTCTCCGACGGTCATCACCCGTCCTCGCCCGACCCGAGCGGGCGCTGGGAGGCCGAGGCCATCCGCCGGGCCCACTCCGACGCGGGGATCGGGTCAGACGCGGTCGACGCGATCGTCGCCCACGCCACCAGCACCCCGAAGGGCGACACGGTCGAGATCGCCGCGATCAACGAGGTGTTCGGCGACCGCGGCGACTCGCTGCTCGTGACGTCGATCAAGGGCAGTGTCGGGCACACCGGGGCCGCCTCGGCGGCGATGGGCGTCCTGGTCGGGCTCCAGGCGATGGAGGCCGGGGCCCTGCCGCCGGTGGGCGGGACGGCCGAGGTCGAGGACGGCCCGCTGTTCCGGGTCGTCGTCGGCGAGCCCGCGAAGGCCGACATCGGGATCGTCCAGGTGAACGCGTTCGGTTTCGGCGGCCAGAACAGCTCGCTCGTCGTCAGCCGCGACTGAGCGCAGCCCTGTTGTGACCCCGGGCGACGTCACCGCAGGCCGGGGCGGTCCGGCGTGGGCGTGGGCGGTGCGGCCCCGCGGCATAACTCGGACTTGACGTCGACTTCAACATCTGTTTGCATCCTCCCAGCGTGAACCGCATCGACGCCCGGGTCGTGACACCGACCGACCGGAATCGCATGCGGGACCCCCTCGGACGAAGGAGTCTGCAATGCGTCCCACCCGTGTCGCCGCGGTCGGCGTCACCCTGGCCGGGGCCCTGGTCCTGTCCGCCTGCGGCGGCAGCGACGGAGGGTCGGCGAGCGGGGGCGACTGCGTCGTCAAGCTCGGTTCGGTCTTCAGCACCACCGGTGCCGCGGCCGCGTTCGGAATCGACGGCCAGAACTCGATCGACATGGCGGTCAAGGACATCAACGCCCGGGGCTTCACCGTCGCCGGCAAGAAGTGCACCTTCGAGCTGAAGTCCGCCGACATGGCGAGCAACCCCGACAACATGGCGCGCAACGCGCAGGACCTCATCACGGGCTTCGGCGCGCACTACCTGATCGGCGGCGACATGTCGCCCGCGATCCCCCCGATGGTCACCGCCGCCGAGCGCACCGGGAACGTCATGGCGCTGTCCGTGACCACGTCGATGCAGAACTACGTCAAGCCCGACAAGCCGTTCTTCAAGCTCTCGGCCTCCGACGACAAGATGGTCAACAACGGGTACATCCCGGCCGTCACCAAGGCGCTGCCCGACATCAAGCGCATCGCGATGCTGATGAACAACGACGACACCGGCCGCACCCTCGCCGACTCCTACGTCCCGGCGTTCGCGCAGAACGGTGTCGAGGTCACGCAGAAGATCTTCTTCGACCCGGCCTCGACCGACTTCGCCGCCGTCGTCAACCAGATCCCGCGGGGCAGTGTCGACGGCCTGTTCATCGGCTACAACGGCGACGGCCGCGCCGCCGCGATCATGGACGCGGCGCTCGACGCCGGCCTGACCAAGAACTTCATCACCCGCGGCATCTCGGCCCTGCCGGGGCAGCAGCGCGCGGACAAGATCGACAACTACGCGTGGCTCGTCCTGGGTGCCGACCCCGCCTTCCCCAGCACCGACAAGGTGAAGGCCTTCATCGACCGCTACGCCGCCGAGTACAAGGTCGACCCGGCGAAGGTGACCTGGTTCCCGTTCACGCACTACGACTACATCGCGATGCTCGCCCAGGCCATGGAGAAGGCCGGCACGACCGACGACGTCGACAAGGTCGCCGCGGCCCTGCGCGGAGCGTCCTACGACGGCGTCGTCCAGGTGTCGTTCGACCCCACGGGCGCCAACACCAGCCCGATGGGCGCCGGGATCCTCTCGCCGACCGGCGGCAAGGTCGTCACGTTCGGCATCAGCTGACCCGTTCGATCCAGCAGGAACGAGCACCTGTCGCAACGCAGCACCTGTCGCAACGCAGCCCGGAGGAGCAGCACATGCAGTACTCGGTGGCCGACATGCTGGGCATGAGCGCCCGGTCCCGGCCCGACGCCCTCGCCGCGACGGTGCTCGCGACGCCGACGACCCCGGAACGGTCGTGGACGTTCGCGCAGGTGTGGCAGCGCGTCGCCGATCTGGCGGCGGCGCTGTCGGGGACGCCGGCGGGGCGCAACGGCCGCATGGTCGCGACGCTGCTGCCCAACGGGCTCGACGCGCTGCTGATCTACCCCGCGGCCATGGTCGCCGGGGTCGCGTCGGTGCCCGTCAACACCCGGCTGGCCCTGCCGGAGATCGCGCACATCGTGTCCGACTCCGGCGCGACGGTCCTGGTCGCCGCGGGGTCCCTGCTGGACACGGCCCGCGAGGTCGCCGCGCTCGTCGAGCACGATGTCGCGGTCCTCGACCTCGACGCCGTCGACGGCGACGCGCCGCTGCCCGACCCCACCGGTGACCCGGCGGTCGGGCAGCGGGTGGCCGCGGTGTTCTACACCTCCGGCACCACCGGGCTGCCCAAGGGCGCCACGATGACCAACGACACCTGGCTGGTCAACTGCTTCCGGTGGGGCTGGCAGCTGCGGCTCGGCCCGGACGACACGATGCTCGTGCCGGGACCGCTGTTCCACATGTCGTACTGCAGCTTCGCGCTGTGCTGCTGGATGATCGGCGGCCGGGTACGGATCATGCCCGCCTTCGACGCCGCCGTCGCGTGCGACGAGTTCGCCGAACGCTCCACCGCGGCGTTCCTCGTCCCGTCGATGACCACGATGATCTCCGAGGAGTGGCAGCGTCGCGGCCGCACGCCGCTGCCCGCCATGAAGCGGATGATGACAGCGGGTGCCGCCGTCTCGCCGGTCCTGCTGAAGCAGGCCTACGAGATCTTCCCGAACGTCGAGATCTCGGAGACCTACGGCTGGACCGAGGGCGGTTTCGCGACGTTCGAGCTCAAGTCGCCCGAGACCGTGCTCGACGGCACGGTCGGCTACCCGACCGTCGGCTGCGAGATCCTCGTCGTCGACGACCAGGACCGGCCCTGCGCCCCGGGCGAGCGCGGCGAAATCCTGCTGCGGACCCTGGCCTGCTCCTCGGGCTACCTCAACCTCCCGGAGGCGACGGCCGCCTCGTGGACCGGCGACCTCATCCGCTCCGGCGACATCGGCGTCATGGACCCCGACGGCAGGCTGCGGATCGTCGACCGGAAGAACGGGATGATCATCACCGGCGGCGAGAACGTCTACGCCGCCGAGGTGGAGCAGGTCGTCGCGCAGCACCCCGGCGTGCTCGAGACCGTCGTGCTCGGCGCGCCGCACGAGAAGTGGGGCGAGCAGATCGTCGCGGTCGTCGTGGTGAAGCCGGGGGAGACCGTCGAGCAGGACGAGCTTCGGGCCTTCTGCCGCGACAGGCTCGCGGACTACAAGATTCCCCGGGTCGTCATGGCCTGGCCGGAGGCGCTGCCGCGCAACTCGATGGGCAAGCTGCAGCGGTTCGTCGTCGAGCAGGCCGTGCGCGACACCGCGGTCCCGGCGGGCTGAGCCGTGGACGCACTCGTCACGACGATCCTGCTCGGCATCATGCAGGGCGGGCTCTACACCCTCGTCGGGCTCGGGGTGACGCTCACCTTCGGCGTCACGCACATCCTCAACTTCGCCCACGGTGAGTTCATCACCGTCGGGGCGTACGCGTTCGTGCTGTTCGCCGGGGCCCTCGGGGCGGGGCTCGCGCTGCCGCTCGCGTTGCTCGTCGCGGGCGGGGTCGCCGCGATCCTCTACGTCGTCGGATTCCGGCGCACGATCGGCAACCACCTGCAGGGCCTGGCCTTCTCGCTCGGCCTGCTGCTGTTCGCCGAGGCGTTCTTCGTCCGGACCTTCACCGCGACGCCGCGCAGCGGCCCACGCATCGAGGGCACGGTCTCGCTGATCGGCGAGGAGCAGCTGCCCGTCGGCAGGCTCGTCGTCATCGGGGTGACGATCGTGGTCGTCGTCGTGACCGCGTTCGCGATGCGCCGCACGTGGATCGGTCTCGCGCTGCGGGCCTGTGGCGACGACGAGTTCGCGGCCTCCACGGTCGGGCTGCCGGCCAGGCGGGTCGGGCTCTACGCCTTCGTCGTGGCCGGGGCGCTGGCCGCCGTCGCGGGCATCTGCATCGCGCTCGTCGTGCCGATCACGCCCGCGACCGGGCTGAGCTTCCTGCTCAAGGGCTTCGTCGTCGCGATCATCGGCGGGCTCGGCTCGATCGAGGGCACGTTCGTCGCCGCGATGATGCTCGGCCTGCTCGAGGCACTGGGCACGCGCTACGTCGAGGCCGGGCTGACCAACGCCTACGGCTTCGTCCTCATGATCGTCATCCTGCTGGTGGCGCCGGCGGGTCTGTTCAACCGCAGGCAGGTGCGAGCCGGATGACCACGAGTGGGAGTGCGATGTCGGGCAGGCGGTTGCGGCACGGCGCGGGTGTGCTCGTCGTCGGGGCCGTACTGCTGGTGCTGGCGTTCGTGGTGCCCGAGAACAGGGTGCTGCTGCTCAACGCGTTCCTCGCCTACGGTGCGCTCGTCGTCGGGCTGGACCTGCTGGTCGGCGACCTGCGGATGATGCCGGCCGGGCACGCCGCGTTCTTCGGCGCGGGCGGCTACGCGACCGTGCTGCTCTACCAGAAGGCCGGGCTGCCGCTGCCCGTCGCGGGCGCGATCGCGGTGCTGATCGTCGCGGTGCTGGCCACGCTGATCGGGCTGCCCGCGGTCGGCCGGTCGTCCGGCTTCTCGTTCGCGATCATCACCTTCGCGTTCGGCGAGCTGCTCATCCAGCTCATCGCCAACGTGCCGGGGTTCTTCGGCGGCTCGTCGGGCCTCACGATCGACTGGGGCGTCGGCTCGGACATGCCGTTCGACTTCTCGGTCTACCGCTACTTCACCCTCTGGCTCGTCGCGGTGCTGGTCGTCGTGATGCTGGTCGTCGTCCTCGTCCGCAACTCCCACCTCGGGCTGCGGATGAAGGCCGTGCGCGCCGACGAGAACGGCACCCGCGGCCTGGGCTTCAACCCCACGACGTACAAGGCGGTCGCGTTCGTCCTGGCCTCCACGCTCGCCGGGCTCGTCGGCGTGTTCTGGGCTCCGATGAACGGGTTCATCAGCCCCGACACGCTCGGCGTCAACCAGTCGATCCTGTTGCTGGGCATGCTCATCATCGGCGGGGTCGGGCGGATCACCGGTGCCCTCGTCGGTGTCGCGCTGCTGGCGTCGCTGCCCGCGATTGTGGAGATGGACCCGGTGCTGCGGACCGTGCTGGTCGGCGCGCTGCTCGCGGTCGTCGCGCTGCTGCAGCCCGCGGGCATCGTCGGCGGCCTGGCCACGCTGTGGGACCGCGCGCGCCGGCCGAAGGCGCCGCCGCCCGCCGACGGGCCGGTCGACGCCACGCCGGAACCGGCGGGGGTGGGGCGATGACCCAGGCGCGCAACGGAGCCGTGGTCGCGAACCCTGCCGTGCCGCTCGGCCCCGAACCGCTGCTCGACGTCGACGACGTGTCGTGCGTGCTCGGCGGGGTCCGGGCCCTGTCCGAGGTCACGATGCACATCGCACCGGGCGAGCTCGTCGGCATCATCGGGCCCAACGGCGCGGGCAAGACCACCCTGTTCAACGTCGTCACCGGGTTCGTGCCGGCGACGTCGGGCGAGGTGCGATGGGGCGGCGCGCCCCTGCGCGGCGGGCGCGCGCACCGGGTCGCGCGCAGCGGCCTCGTCCGCACGTTCCAGAACGTCGGCGGCTTCACCGGCCTGACGGTCGCCGAGAACCTCGAACTGGCGACGCGCGGTCGCGACGGCGCTGCCGTCCGCCGCGTGGAGGACCTGCTGCACCTCGCCGACGTGCGGGACACGCTCGTCGAGGACTGCAGCCTGGCCACCCGCAAGCTCGTCGGGATCGCGATGGCATTGGTGCGCACGCCCCGGCTGCTGCTGCTCGACGAGCCGCTCGCGGGCCTCGACGACACCGACCGCGACCGCGTGACGTCGCTGATCGAGCAGGTCCACGACTCGGGAGTGACCGTGTGCATGGTGGAGCACGACATCGGCCGGACCCTGCGGCTGGCCGACCGGATCGTCGTCCTGGACGCCGGACGGCTCGTCGCGACGGGGACACCGGCCGACCTCGCACGTGACGACGTGCTCGCGCGGAACTACCTGAGCTCGTGACCGCTCAACTGGAGGTCCGCGACCTCGCCGTCCGCTACGGGCAGGCGCTGGCGGTGCGCGGCGTCTCGTTCGGGATCGAGCGCGGCGAGACGCTCGCCGTCGTCGGTGCCAACGGCGGCGGCAAGAGCTCGCTGGGCAAGGCCGTCGCCCGGCTCGTCGGCTCGACCGGCGACGTGCTGCTGGACGGCACGCCGGTGCCGCGGACGGCCGTCGCGGCGGTCGGAGCCGGGGTCGTCTACGTGCCCGAGGGCCGGATGGTGTTCACCCAGCTCTCGGTGGCCGACAACCTGCGGGCGGGTGCGTTCAGCGTGCGCCGCAAGCACGACTGGGAGGCGCGCCGGGCGACGCTGTACGAGCGGCTGCCCCGGCTCGCCGAACGCGCATCGGTGCGGGCGGGACTGCTGTCGGGGGGTGAGCAGCAGCTCCTCGCGATCGGTCGGGCGCTGATGGCGTTCCCGTCGGTGCTCGTCCTCGACGAGCCGTCGCTGGGGCTGTCGCCGTCGGCGGTCGTGACCGTGACCGACTTCCTGCGCGAGATCCAGCAGGAGTACGACATGACGGTCCTGCTGCTGGAGCAGAACGCGGCGTTCGCGGCCAAGCTCGCGCGCCGTGCGCTGGTGCTGGAGCTGGGCGTCGTGCGGGAGGTCGTCGACGCGGCGACCCTCGCGGAGCCGGCTCCCGTCCCCGCCGATGCCGAGTCCGCCGAGCGGCAGTGACGCGCGGGTCAGCCGATCACCCCCGCGGCGCGCAGCGTCGCGATCTCGGCGGCGTCGAGGCCCAGCTCGGTCAGCACCGCGTCGCCGTGCTCGCCGGGCCGCGGGCGCGGCGGCGGCAGCGTCGCGGGCGTCGCGTCGAAGCGCGGGGCGGGCGCGGGCTGGCGCAGCCCGTCGCGGGTGACGATCGTGCCGCGGGCCGCGAGGTGCGGGTCGGCGGCCGCCTCGTCGCGGCTCAGCACGGGGGCGAAGCAGGTCTCGGCACCGGCGAACACCGCGCACCACTCGTCACGGGTACGGGTGCGGAAGATCGCGCCGACGCGCTCGCGCAGCCGTGGCCACGCCTCCCGGTCCATCTGCTCGGGCAGCTCGGCGCCCGCGAGGCCGACGCGGTCGAGGAAGACGGCATAGAACTGGGGCTCGAGCGCACCGACGGCGACGTACCGGTCGTCGGCGGTGGCGTAGACGCCGTAGAAGTGGGCGCCGCCGTCGACCATGTTGGTGCCGCGCGGACCCCACTCGTCGCGCGCGAGGTAGGGCGCCATGAGCAGGGCCGCGCCGTCGACCATCGCGGCGTCGACGACCTGGCCACGCCCGGTGGCGCGGGCCGAGACGATGCCGCACACGAGCCCGAACGCGAGCAGCATGCCACCGCCGCCGAAGTCGCCCACGAGGTTGAGCGGCAGCACCGGGTCGCCGCCGCCCGCGGGGCCGATCGAGTCGAGCACCCCGGTGAGGGCGATGTAGTTGACGTCGTGGCCGACGGTGCGCGCGAGCGGGCCGGTCTGCCCCCAGCCCGTCATCCGGCCGTAGACGAGCGCGGGGTTGCGGGCCAGGCTCGGCGCCGGTCCGATCCCGAGCCGCTCCGCGACACCGGGCCGGAAGCCCTCCATGAGCGCGTCGGCCGTCGCGACCAGGTCGAGTACGACGCCGACGCCGCGCTCGTCCTTGAGGTTCACCGCGATGCTGCGCCGACCGCGCTCGATGACCTCGCTGAGCGCGGTCGACTCGGCGACCTCGTGGTCGCGGGTGACCCGGTCGACACGGATCACGTCCGCGCCCATGTCGGCCAGCATCATCCCGGCGAACGGCGCCGGCCCGAGGCCCGCCAGCTCCACGACGCGCACTCCGGACAGGGGTCCCGTCATGCCCGGAAGTCAATCCGGACTCGACGTCGACGTCAAGTTAGTTCGAAGTTGACGTCGGAATCAGAAAATCGTACGGTGGCGACGAAGGGGGGCGGACGATGACCGACACCGTGCTGGTCGAGACGCGCGGTCGCGTGCGGGTGGTGACGCTCAACCGGCCCGACCGATACAACGCGATGACCGACGAGCTGCTCGGCGGGCTGCTCGTCGCCCTCGAGGCGGCCGCGGCCGACGACGCGATCGGCGCCGTCGTCGTCACCGGGGCCGGGAAGGCGTTCTGCGCCGGGGGCGACCTCGCCGCGATCGACGACTTCCGACCCGACCTGCCGACGGCCGAGCGCACCGCGGCGCTGCAGAACCTGCACCGGTCCAGCCTGCTGCTGCACGACATGCCGAAGGCGACGATCGCGGCCGTCAACGGTCCGTGCGCCGGCGCCGGGCTGTCCCTCGCCTGCGCCGCCGACCTGCGGTTCGCCACCCGGAGCGCGGTGTTCAAGTCGTCCTTCCTCGGGGTGACGCTCACCGGCGACTTCGGCGGCACGTGGTCGCTGCCGCGGATCGTCGGCTGGGGCCGGGCGCGTGAGATGTACCTGCTCGACGAGCGGGTCGACGCCGAGCGCGCCGCGGCGATCGGGCTCGTCTCGTCCGTGCACGACGGCCCCGGGTTCCTCGACGCCGTCCTCGCCCGGGCCGCGGCGCTGGCCGCCGCACCGGCGGGCACGGTCACGGGGATCAAGGCCAACTTCGCCGACGGCGAGACCTGCGACTTCGCCGCCGGGCTCGACGCGGAGGCCGTCCGTCAGGTGCAGGCGGTCGAGAGCGCGCTCGAACGCGCCCGAACCGACGTCGAACGGCCCGACGCATGAGCGCCGCTGTCGAGTACGCCGTCGACGCCGCCGAGCGCGACCCGGTCGAGCGGCTGCGGGCGCTGTGCGACACGGGCAGCCTGCGCGACGTCGTCGCCGTCGACGGGCTCGCGGCCGGGCGCGGCACGCTCGACGGCGTCGCCGCCCGAGTGTTCGCCACCGACCCGCGCGTGCAGGGTGGCGCGCTCGGGAGCGCCGGGTGCGCCCTCGTGGTCGCCGGCTACGAGTCGGCGCTGGCCGCGGGCGAACCGGTCGTCGGCATCTGGCAGTCGGGCGGGGCGCGGTTGCGCGAGGGCGCCCGCAGCCTCGACGCGATCGGCCGGGTCTTCCGGGTGATGACCCGGGCCAGCGGCCGGATCCCGCAGGTCAGCGTCGTGCTCGGGCCCTCGGCGGGCGGCGCCGCGTACGGCCCCGCGCTCACCGACGTCGTCGTGCTGGGTCCGGACGCCCGCGTCTTCGTCACCGGACCCGACGTCGTCCGCAGTGTGACCGGCGAGGACGTCGACGCGCTCTCGCTGGGCGGCCCCCAGGTGCACGCCCGGCAGTCCGGCGTCGCGCACGTGACCAGCCCGACGGTCGGCGCCGCGTTCGAGCGCGCCCGTGAGATCACCGCGCTGCTCGCGGACCGTCGGCGGCGCGGACCGGTGCTGCGCGGCGAGGTCGACCCGGGTGCGCTGCTGCCGTCGAACGTGCGCCGGGCCTATGACGTGCGACCCGTCGTCGACGCCCTGCTGGACGCGCCCGCCGTCGAGCTGGCCCCGGGGTGGGCGCCGAACGTCGTGACGGCACTCGGCCGCATCGACGGCCGCTCGGTGGGGGTGCTCGCCAACAACCCGCTGCGGCTGGGCGGCTGCCTCACCGCGGCGTCCTCGGACAAGGCGGCGCGGTTCGTCCGGACCTGCGACGCGCTGGGCGTCCCCCTCGTCGTGCTCGTCGACGTGCCCGGCTACCTGCCCGGCGGCGCCCAGGAGCTCGACGGCGTGGTGCGCCGCGGCGCGAAACTGTTGCACGCCTTCGCTTGCGCCGAGGTGCCGCGGGTGACCGTGGTGACGCGCAAGGCCTACGGCGGCGCCTACATCGCGATGAACAGCGCCTCGCTGGGATCGACCAGGGTGTTCGCCTGGCCGGGCGCCGTCGTCGACGTGATGAGCCCCGTCGCCGCCGTCCGGGTCCTGAACCGGCGCGAACTCGCCGGGCTCGAAGGAGCCGCGCGCGCGGAGGCCGAGTCCGCTCTCGCCGCCCGGCACAGCGAGACCACGGGCGGGCTCGCCGAGGCCGTCGCCGACGGGTTCGTCGACGAGATCGTCGAGCCCGCGGAGACCCGCGCTGCGATCGTCCGCACGCTCGCCGCCGCGGGTGACGGTCGCGGCCGACCCGGGAACATCCCGCTGTGAGCAGCACCGACGCCGAGGCGACGGCCTCGCTGACCCCACGCGGGCGCCGTACCCGCCATGCGCTCGTCGACGCGGCCAAGGAGGTCTTCGAGCGCGACGGCTTCGCCGCCCGGATCACCGACATCGCCGAGCACGCGGGCGTCGCGCACGGCACCTTCTACACCTACTTCGAGTCGAAGGAGGAGATCTTCCTCGCGGTCAGCCAGGAGCTGCTCGAGGAGTTCTTCCCCGGACGCCCCCGCACGGACGCCCCGGCCCCGCGCGACGCATACGCCGCCATCGAGTCCACCAACCGGCAGTACCTCGAGTCCTACCGGCGGCACGGGCGGCTGATGGTGCTGTGGGAGGAGATGCCCGGGGTCAGCCCAGGGCTCTCCGGCCTGATCGACGACGCGCGCGCCGCCGTCGTCGACCGCACGCGGCGGGCGATCCTGCGGCTGCAGTCCGCGGGCGCGGCGGACCCGGCCGTCGACGCCAGGTACGCCGCGCACGCGTTGGGCGGCATGGTCAACCGGTTCGCCTACGGCTGGGTCAGCCGTGACGAGGAGTTCGACCTCGACACCGCCGTGACCCAGCTGAGCCTGCTGTGGGCCAACGCGTTGCGCGTCCCGGTCCCGGTTCCCCAGCGGAGGAGCAGATGACGAGCACGATCGATGGCGCAGTGGGCGCGCCCGACCTCGACACCTTCGCCGAGACGGCCCGCTCCTGGCTGCTCGCCCACGCGGCCCCGCGGCGCGCCGACGAGGCCGAGCGGACCGACGTCTCGGTGTTCCACGATCTCCCGCCCGAGCGCGAGCGCGAGCTGCTCGGCCGCATCTGCGACTGGCAGCGGACCAAGTTCGACGCCGGGTACGGGGCGCTGACCTGGGCCGTCGAGGACGGCGGCGCGGGGCTGAGCGAGCGGCACGCGGAGGTGTTCGCCGAGCTGGAGGCGGGCGTCGAGACCCCGGGCCAGCACGAGCTGGCGTCGGTGAGCGTGTCGCTGATCGCCCCGACCGTCCGGATGTTCGGTACGCCCGCGCAGAAGAGCCGGCTGGTTCGCGGTCTGTTGCGCGGTGACGAGCTGGCCTGCCAGCTGTTCTCCGAGCCGTCGGCCGGGTCCGACCTCGCCGGACTGGCCACGCGTGCGGTCCGCGACGGCGACGGCTGGGTCGTGACCGGGCAGAAGGTGTGGAGCTCCGGCGCGCAGTTCGCCGGCTGGGGCGAGCTGATCGCCCGCACCGACCCCGATGTCGCGAAGCACAAGGGGCTCACCGCGTTCCTGCTGCCGATGGACACCCCGGGCGTGGAGGTCCGGCCGCTGCGGCAGATGTCGGGCGGCTCGTCGTTCTGCGAGGTGTTCCTCGACGAGGTCCGAATCCCCGACTCGCTGCGGCTCGGCGACGTCGGCGCCGGCTGGACGGTCGCGCTCGCGACGCTGGGCTTCGAACGCGGCCACTCCGGGTCCGAGGCCCGCGTCGGCGGCGGCTTCGCGCAGCTCCTCGCGGCTGCGCGGAAGCTCGACCGCACCGGGGACCCCGACGTCCGCAGGTTGCTCGCCGACGTCTGGGTGCACGAGAAGCTGGCCGCGGTCGCCGCCCAGCGCGACCGGGAGGCCCGGCTCGCCGGCGCGGCACCGGGGCCGATCGGGTCGCTGCGCAAGCTCGTGTGGGCGCAGGGGTTGTCGCTGGTCTCCGAGGCCGCGACGACGATCCTGGGCAACCGGCTCGTCGCCGACACCGGGGACGAGCTCTTCGGCTGGACCGAGCACGTCCTGGGCGCACCCGGCTACCGGATCGCGGGTGGGTCCGACGAGGTCCAGCGCACGATCATCGGCGAGCGCCTGCTCGGCCTGCCCCCCGAGCCGCGCGGGGACCGCGGCGTGCCCTGGCGGGACAT
The DNA here is from genome assembly GCF_000196675.2 of Pseudonocardia benzenivorans CB1190. Lineage (GTDB taxonomy): Bacteria > Actinomycetota > Actinomycetes > Mycobacteriales > Pseudonocardiaceae > Pseudonocardia > Pseudonocardia benzenivorans. The sequence continues at coordinate 561,250 of NC_015312.1, forward strand.
CCCGCGATGACGTCGTCGGAAGGGAGTGCGACGAGCCGACCGCAGCCCCGCAGCGTCGCCGACGCCGTCGCCGCCGCGCGTGCCGTCGAGAAGCCGCTCGCCGGGCGGACGGCGCTGGTCACCGGCGGCTCCCGCGGCCTCGGCCGGGAGATCGCCATCGCCTTCGCGGCCGCGGGCGCCGACGTCGCCGTCGTCAGCCGCAAGAAGGACGCCTGCGAGGCGCTGGCCGAGGAGCTGTCCGACGCCACCGGGCAGAAGGTCACCGCCCACGGCGCGCACGTCGCCGACTGGGAACGGGTCGGCACGCTGCTCGACGAGGTCGAGGCCGAGCTCGGCGTCGTCGACGTCCTCGTCAACAACGCCGGGATGGCCCCGATGTACCCCAGCCTCGACGAGGTCACCGAGCTGCTGTGGGACAAGGTGATCGGGGTGAACCTGAAGGGTCCCTTCCGGTTCATGGCCGCCGCGGGGAAGCGGATGGTCGCCGCGGGCGGCGGCGTCATGCTCAACATCAGCTCGATCGCCTCGATCCGCCCCACCGCGAACGACCTGCCCTACGCCGCCGCGAAGGCGGGCCTCAACGTCCTCACCAAGGGATTCGCGCAGGAGTACGGCCCGACCGTGCGCGTCAACACGATCCTCGCCGGACCGTTCTTCACCGACATCTCGGCCGGCTGGGACATGGACTACTTCGACCGCCTGACCGCCGACTGGCCGCAGAGCCGCGGCGGCGACCCGGCCGAGATCGTCGGCGCCGCGCTCTACCTCTGCGGTCCGACGGCCGGGTTCACCACCGGCACGCTGCTCGCCGTCGACGGCGGCGGGACGGCGGCCCCGTGACCCTCCAGGAGGTGCCCGTGCCGCGCACGGTCGACGACTCGCTGTTCACCGAGACCCCCGACGGAACCGCGCTGCTCGGCAGCCGCTGCGACGACTGCGGCGCCCACACGTTCCCCCGGCAGGGCGGCTGCCCCCGCTGCACCGGCACGGCGATGGCCGACGTGGCGCTCGCCCGCGAGGGCACGCTCTGGTCGTTCACCGTCCAGGGCTTCCGGCCGAAGACGCCCTACCGGGGGCCGGAGGAGTTCGCACCCTACGGCGTCGGCTACGTCGAGCTGCCGGGGCAGCTGATCGTCGAGGCCCGACTGACCGAGCACGACCCCGACCGGTTGGAGATCGGCATGCCCGTGCGGCTGGAGATGATCCCGTTCCGCGTCGACGAGGCGGGCGAGCCCGTCCTGACCTTCGCGTTCGCGCCGGCAGGTCGCTCGTGAACGCGCCCGCCCTCGCGATCATCGGCATCGGCATCCACCCCTTCGGCCGCACCGAGGGGGTGTCGGGGCGGGCCCAGGCCGTCCACGCCGTCCGCGCGGCGCTCGCCGACGCCGGTCTCGGCTTCGGGGACATGCAGTTCGGCTTCGGCGGCAGCTGGTCGGCGGGCGACCCGGACACGCTCGTGTCAGAGCTGGGCCTGACCAGCCTGCCGTTCATGAATGTCGCCAACGGCTGCGCGACCGGTGGCAGCGCGCTGATCAGCGCCGACGCCGCCATCCGGGCCGGCCTGCACGACGTCGGGCTCGTCGTCGGCTTCGACAAGCACCCCCGGGGAGCCTTCAACACCGACCCCGCCTCCCACGGCATCGGCGACTGGTACGGCGAGACCGGCCTGATGCTCACGACCCAGTTCTTCGGCCTGAAGATCCAGCGCTACCTGCACGTCCACGGCATCGGCACCGACGTGCTCGCGGCGATCGCCGAGAAGGCGTTCCGCAACGGCGCGCTCAACCCGAACGCATGGCGGCGCAAGGAGATCAGTGCCGAGGAGATCGCGTCGGCGCCGATGATCAGCCATCCGCTCACCCAGTACATGTACTGCTCGCCGGGGGAGGGGGCCGTGGCGTTCGTCGTCTGCCGGGCCGACCGCGCGCCCGACTACACCGACAACCCGGTCTACCTCAGCGGGGCCGCGCTGCGGTCGCGGCGCTACGGGTCGTTCGAGGTGTTCAGCCCGTGGCTGGCGCTCGACGCCGCGCAGAGCCCCACCGTCGACGCCGCTGCCGCCGCGTTCGCCCAGGCCGGACTGACCCCGGCCGACGTCGACGTCGCCCAGGTCCAGGACACGGAGTCCGGCGCGGAGCTGATGCACATGGCCGAGACCGGGCTCTGCGAACACGGCGCGCAGGAGGAGCTGATCGCCTCCGGCGGCACCGCGCTCGACGGCCGGCTGCCGATCAACACCGACGGCGGCTGCATCGCCAACGGCGAACCGATCGGCGCCTCCGGGCTCCGGCAGGTCTACGAGACGGCCCTGCAGCTGCGCGGCGAGGCCGGCGACCACCAGGTCCCCGGCGGGCCGCGCGTCGGGTTCACCCACGTCTACGGTGCGCCGGGCATCTCCGCGTGCACCGTGCTCACCCGCTGAGAGGCACACACATGGGCTGGGACTTCGAGACCGACCCCGACGTCGCGCAGGAGCTGGACTGGGTCGACGAGTTCGTCCGTACCGAGGTGGAGCCGGTCGACGAGGTCGTCACGCACGCCTGGGACGTCCACGACCCGGTGCGCAACGCACTGATCAAGCCGCTGCAGCAGGTCGTGCGCGACAAGAACCTGTGGGCCTGCCACCTCGGGCCCGAGCTCGGCGGCAAGGGCTACGGCCAGCTGCGGCTCGCGCTGCTCAACGAGCGGCTCGGCCGCTCGCACTCGGCCCCGGTCGTGTTCGGCTGCCAGGCGCCCGATTCGGGCAATGCGGAAATACTCGCCCACTACGGCACGAACCACCTGAAGAAGACCTTTCTCGAACCGCTGGTCGCGAACGAGATCGTGTCCTGCTTCTCGATGACCGAGCCGCACGGCGGGTCCGACCCCACGGGTTTCCGGACGACCGCGGTCCTCGACGGCGACGAGTGGGTCATCAACGGGGAGAAGTGGTTCTCCAGCCACGCGCTGTTCGCGGACTTCCTGATCGTCATGGCCGTCACCGAACCCGACGCGCCGCCCCACCGCAGCATGTCGATGTTCGTCGTGCCGGCCGACATCCCGGGCCTGGAACGGGTCCGCGACGTCTCGGTCTGGGGCCACGAGGAGCCCGTCGGCACGCACCAGTACCTCCGCTACACCGATGTGCGGGTGCCCGCGGAGAACCTGCTGGGCGAGCGCGGCGCGGGGTTCGCCGTCGCGCAGACCCGGCTCGGCGGCGGTCGCATCCACCATGCGATGCGCACCGTCGGACTGGTCGGCTCGGCGTTCGAGATGATGAAGCGGCGCGCGGTCTCACGGACGACCAAGGGCGAACGGCTCGCCGACAAGCAGCTCGTCCAGGAGATGATCGCCGACACGTGGATCCAGCTCGAACAGTTCCGGCTGCTCGTGCTGCGCACCGCCTGGCGGATCGACCGCTACAACGACTACCGCAAGGTCCGCGCCGACATCTCCGCCGTCAAGGCCGCGATGCCGAAGGTGCTGCTCGACGCGTCGTCACGGGCCATCCAGATCCACGGCTCGCTGGGTATCTCCACGGAGCTGCCGTTCGGGAAATGGGTCATGGAGTCGTTCCACATGGGACTCGCCGACGGCGCGACCGAGATCCACAAGGTCAACCTCGCACAAGCCCTGCTGCGCGGCACCGAGCCCGACGACGGTCTCTTCCCGCCCTACATCCGCCCGACGTTGCGCGCGCGGGCCCACGACCGGTTCGCCGAGGTCCTCGCCGCGGCCGCCGACGACGACTGACGGGAGCTCGCATGCGGTTCACCCCCGATCCCGACGCCGAGGACCTGCGCGCCGTCGTGCGCGCGTTCCTCGACCGGCACCTGCCCGTCGACGCGGTGTTCGCAGAGCTGCGCGGCGACCGCGGCTGGGACCCCGACGTCTGGCGACGGTTCGCCGCCGAGATCGGTGCCGTCGCTCTCGACGTCCCCGAGGACCTCGGCGGGGCGGGCGCGGGTGTGCGCGAGCTCGCGGTCGTCGCCGAGGAGCTCGGCCGGGTGCCGTCGAGGCTCCCGTGGTTCTCCACGGCGGTCCTCGGCGTCGGTGTGCTGACCGCGTGCGGCGACGCGCCCGACCTCCTGCCCGACCTGCTCAGCGGCGCCGCCACCGCCACCCTCGCCCACCTCGAGGACCCCTCGGGCTGGGACGCCGGAGCCGTCGCGACGCTCGCCGTGCCCGGTGCGGACGGCTGGTGGGTGACCGGCACGAAGACCCTCGTCGTCGAGGGCGCGACCGCGGACCTGCTGCTGGTCGTCGCGCGGGCCGGAGCCGAGCTGGGCCTGTTCGCCGTGCACGCCGTCGCCGACGGGCTGACCCGCACCCCGCTCGAGACCCTCGACCCCAACCGCCCGCTCGCCCGCGTCGACCTCGCCCGCGTTCCCGCCCGGCGCATCGGCGTGGGCCGCGACGCGGGCGACCTCGTCGCCCGGGTGCTCGACAGGGCCGTCGTCGCGCTCGCCGCCGAACAGCTCGGCGGGGCCGCCGCCGCGCTCGACGCCGCCGTCGCCTACGCGGGGGAGCGGCTGCAGTTCGGCCGCCCGATCGGCACGTTCCAGGCGATCAAACACCGCTGCGCCGACATGGCGGTCCAGGTGGAGGCGGCCCGCTCGGCCGTCGCGTGGGCGGTCGCGTGCGCCGCCGAGGACCCGGCCGAGCTGCCCGCGGCCGTCGCGGCCGCCGCCATGACGTGCGGGCAGGCCTACCGCTACGTCGCTGCCGAGAACATCCAGGTGCACGGTGGCATCGGGTTCACCTGGGAACATCCCGCCCACCTGCACTTCCGGCGGGCCGCGACCGACGCCGTGCTCTTCGGCGACCGGGACGCCCACCGCGAACGGCTACTGACGGCGATCGGCCTGTGAGTGGCGTCGCCGCGCCGGCCAGTGCCATGGCCGGTAACGCCACTCGCCGGCGTCAGACGACCGCCCCGTCCGACCGGCGGTCCGGGCGGGTCCGCGGCGGGCCGGTCCTGCCCGAGGGCCGGTTGCCGGGCCGCGCGCGGTCGCGGTCGCCGAAGCGGCGCTGCAGGACGATCGCCAGCGGCACCGCGACCGTCACCGTCGAGACCGTCCCGGCGACGATGCCCAGGATCAGCGCCAGCGCGAAGTCGGCGAGCGTCTCGCCGCCCAGCACCAGCAGCGCGCCCAGGATGACCAGCGTCGACAGGCCGGTGTTGACGGTGCGCGGCAACGTGGACAGCACCGCCGAGCCGGCCACCCGGTGGAACGGCTCGCGGCGGCGCCCGGCGCGCTCGGCGCGGATCCGGTCGAACACGACCACGGAGTCGTTCACCGTGTACCCGATGACCGTGAGCAGCGCCGCGACGAAGACGCCGTCGATCGTGCGCCCGGTCCACGCGAACCACCCGACGACGATCGAGACGTTGGTGGCCAGCGCCGCGACCGCACCCGCGCCGAACGTCCAGCGGAACCGGATCGCCAGGTAGACGAGCTGGGCGAGCAGCGCCACGCCCAGCGCGATCAGCGCGCCGCGGGCCAGCTCGGCGCCCAGGCTCGGCCCGATCAGCTCGTCCTGCTCGACCTGCGCACCCCCGCCCGCCGCGGCCAACGAGGCCCGCAGGGCGGCCACGTCGGCGTCGTCGATGTCGTTGCCGCGCACGGCGATGCCGCCGTCGCCCGTGGTCTGCACCGGCAGCCCGCCCAGCCCCGCCTCGGCCACCGCGGCGCGGGCGGCGTCGGCGTCGACGGGGTTCGTCGTCGAGAACTCGACGGAGCGGCCGCCGGTGAACTCCACCCCGAGGTCGAGCCCGCGTAGCGCGATCCCTGCGAGCGCCACGACCACGACGACCGCCGAGCAGGCCAGCAGCCGGCCCGCGGGCCGGAGGATGTCCGGGCTCACCCGCTCCAGGCGGCGGCGCACCGGGCCGATCGTCGCGAGGCCCGTCCACCTGGGCCGGCGGCGGACCGCACCCCGGCGCAGCAGCCAGATCGTCAGCAGGCGGGACAGGACGAGCGCGGAGAACAGCGACACGACGACGCCGAGGGTCAGCGTCACCCCGAACCCGCGGACCGGTCCGGAGGCCAGCCAGAACAGCAGGGCGCCCGCGAGCAGCGTCGTCACCGCCGAGTCGACGACAGCGGTGAAGGCGCCCCGGTACCCCAGCTCGGACGCCCGTTCCAGCCGCGGCCGGCGTGCGTACTCCTCGCGAGCCCGTTCGGCGACGAGCACGTTCGCGTCGACGGCCATCCCGATCGCCAGCACGAACCCGGCCAGGCCCGGCAGCGTCAACGTGGCACCCAGCGCGATCAGCCCGGCGTACGCGACGACGGCGTAGCCGGCCAGCGCGACCACCGCGACGAGCCCGGCCAGCCGGTAGGCGACCAGCAGGAACAGCGCCGTCAGCGCCGTGCCGACGAGGGCCGCCAGCGTGCTCGCCTCGATCGCCGACGCACCCAGCGTCGGACCCACCGTCCGCTGCTCGATGATCTCGACCGGTACCGGCAGCGCCCCGCCCTGGATCAGCACCGCCAGCTCCGACGCCTGCTCCTGACTGAACGAGCCGCTGATCTGCGTGCTCCCGCCGTACATCCCGACACCGCAGCCGATCGACGGGTCGACCTGCGGTGAGGAGATGACCTGCGAGTCGAGGACGATGGCGATCCGCCGCGCAGGGTCGCCCGGCGCCGCGCACGCGGTCTGCGCGGTCAGGGCCTGCCAGCGGTCGCCGCCCTCGGCGGAGAAGCTGACGTCGACGACGGAGCCCAGCACCCCCTGCACGCCCGACGTGGCGCGCGCCGAATCGACGTCCTCGCCGACCAACGCGGCCGGTCCGACGACGATCGGGGCGCCGGTCTCGTCGACGGTGGCCTCGCCCGCGGTGGTCGCGAGCACCGGGTGGATGGTCAGCTGGGCGGTGCGTCCCAGGACGTCGGCGGCCTCGGCCGGGTCCTGCAGGCCCGGCAGCTCGACGACGATCCGGTCCTCGCCGGACCTCGTCAATGACGGTTCGGCGACACCGAGACCGTCGACGCGGCCGCGCAGGACCTCCAGCACCCGGTCGGTCGCGGCGGCGTCCGCGACGACGTCGGGGGCGTCGCGGGTCTCGAGGACGATCTGGGTTCCGCCGCGCAGGTCGAGACCGAGCGTGGGGGAGCCGGTGAGGGCGAGGGCGGTGGCACCGCCGACGATGCCGAGCGCGGCAAGGGCGCGCCACAGCAGGGGACGACTTGTTCTGGACACGGGGAGACCTCGGGAGGAGCCCGCCGCGACGCGCGGCGGGATGACGGGCGGGACGGCTCAGGCCGCCGCTCCCGGAGGTGCGCGCGCGTCGACGGACGAGATCGCGTCGACGGCCGCGGGTGCGGGCGACGCGGGTGCCGTCGTCCCCGACCGCAGGTGCCCGGATACCGCGGCCCCCGGCGCGGGGGCCAGGTCGACGTGCCAGCTCGTCGCCGCCGCCGATGAAGCGCGCTTCGGGCCGGTGTCGACGACGGCGCGGCGGCCGTGGTCGGCGCGCGCGGGTGTCCCGGCGGCCGCGGCGCCGTACCGCTCGGCGGGCGTCGGCGCCGGGGCCGACGTCCGGCCGACGATGCCGAGCGTGACCAGGACCGCGAGCAACAGCGCCGCGGCGAGCGGGCGCCGCGCGGCGTCACGGATCACGGCACTCCTCGGTCGGGTTCTCGGCGCCACCGTACAGGGGATTACGTACCCGATGACCGGTTCGACTGGGCCTTTCGGCCGTGCCATATCTGCCGAACAGCGCAGGAGGTGCTTGCGGTCGCGTTTCTGCGCCGCCGGCCCGCGGATTCGGCGAAATTTTCTCGCTGATCACCGTCCGTGTTTCCCGGGATCCGGACCGTATCGACGGGACGCGCTGTGACGTGCGGGACCGCCCGAGGTTGCGTCGATCTCCGACCAATCTCGGAGGCCGTACGGCGCAACCTGCACAGCGTTGGTAACGGGCTCACAAAGGGCAACGATCGACCCGATACGGAGATGCTGCTCCCCCTTTTCGTGTCTCCCACACCTGTGCAAGCAGACGTCCGCAGTTGATCGGCCGTCCGTGTTTGGAAGGACCAGAGGTGAACAAGAACCTGCTCCGTGGCGCCTATGTCGCTGCCATGTCGGGCGGCTTGCTCCTGCTCGCGAACACCGCCGCCCAGGCCGACGAGGATCACGACCACGACCACAAGCCGGTGACCGGCGACAAGATCGCCAGTACCGCGACCGTGGACCCCAAGGACCCGCGGTTCACCCACCAGGGCGCGACGCGGCGCGGTGACAACTCGAAGCCGACCGACCGCAGCTGGACCGACTCGAGGGCGCACGACACGGCGGGCAAGGACAGGTCCGGCGACCGGAACGCCGACCGGGGCGGGAAGGGCCCGGGGTCGACGCAGTCCGGCCCCGTCTCGAAGGACGACGGCCGGAACGACAGGGGCCACGACCGCGACGGTCGCTCCCACGAGGGCCGGGACCGCGACGGTCGCTCCCACGACGGCCGGGACCGCGACGGCCGCTCCCACGACGGCCGGGACCGTGACGGCCGCTCCCACGACGGCCGGGACCGGCACAACGGCGGCTGGGACCGGCACGACGGCGACCGGGACCGTGGTCATGGCGACCGCACCCGCGACGGCCGCGGGGACCCGCGCGGCGGGGACAGCCGCTCGGACTCCCGGGACCGTGACGGGCGCTGGGACGGCCGGGACCGTGACGGACGCTGGGACGGGCGTGACCGTGACGGCCGTGACCGCGCCGGCGACCACCGGGGCCACCACCACGCTCGTCACCACCACGCTCACCACCGCGGCCACGTGCACCAGCAGCACCGCGACTGGCAGTGGGTCAGTTGGAACGGCGGTTGGGACCGTTGGAGCGACGACGACTCCGACGGCGGCCCGTGGAACCACGGCCGCTGGGACGACGACCAGTGGAACCGCGGCGGTCACCAGCAGTCCGACCGGCATCGAGGCGGCTGCGGGAACGACGATCGCGCTGCCCGCTGGGATGACCGCGGCGGCCGTTCCGATGACCGCCGTGGTGGCGACGACCGCCGTGGTGGCGACGACCGGGGTCGCGGGAACGACGACCGGGGCCGGGGCGACGACGACCGGGGCCGGGGCGACGACGACCGGGGCCGGGGCAACGACGACCGCGGGCGGGGCAACGACGACCGGGGTCGCGGGAACGACGGCCGCAGCCCGGGCAGCGACCACCGCAACGGCGGCGACCGGGACCGCGACGGCAACCACGGCAACGGCAACGGCAACGGCAACGCCGACCGGCGCGGTCACCAGACTCCGGCGTCGAACCTCGGCCGTCCGGTGGCCAGCGCTCAGCAGATCGTCCAGCAGGTCGGCGCGCTGGCGAACGGCATCGCCACCGCACTCTGACGCCCGACCGGCCGAGCGGCCCCGCCTCCTCGGGGAGGCGGGGCCGTCGCACGTCCGGGACCCAACGCGTCAGCGCACCACGTGGTATCGCAGGTGCGTGGCCCAGGGTGAGACCCGGACGTCGATGCGCTCGAGGTCGAGGTCCCCGGTGAACCCCTCGAACAACCGGGTCCCGCCCCCGAGGACGAGGGGTGCGACGGAGATGCCGAGCTCGTCGACGTGTCCGCCGGCCAGGGCCTGCCGGATCGTCGCGGCCCCGCCCATGACGTTGATCGCGCGGTCGCCCGCCGACTCCCGGGCCCGCGCGAGCGCTGCGTCGAACCCGTCGACGAACACGAACCCGGAATCGGGGTCCGGCTGGTCCTCGACACGGTGGGTGACGACGTACAGCGGCCCGTCCGGCCACGGGTTCCGGCCACCCCATGCACCGGCGGAGTCATAGGTGTTGCGCCCGCAGATCACGGCGCCCAGGTCGGCCATGGCGTCGTCGAGGTAGCTCTTGTCGACCGGATCCGGCGCGCCCGTCGGCTCGTTCTCATAGGTCCACGGGCCGCCGAACACCCAGTAGTGCAGGCGCTCCCCGCCGACGCCCAGCCCGCGGTCGGGACCGGCGTCCGGGCCGGTGACGTATCCGTCGACCGACGTGGTGATGCTCGCGAGGACCCTGCCCATGGTCGGCTCCTTCCGGTCGTCCGTCCTTTCGACACGTGACCGTCCCGGGCGCCCGAACTCATCGCCGGTCGGCGAGCAGGGCCCGGACGTCGTGATGGTTGAGGTAGACGAGGACCTGGAGGCCGGCGGGCTCGCGGCGCAGCAGGTAGGTGGCGTCGAGGCGTAGCGACGACGCCTGCCAGCTCGTCGCGACGAGGAGGTGCCGGTCGTCGAGCACGATCTGCCGCGCCTCGTCGAGCCGCAGCGGCCCGACCCCGGCCCGGGCGAACAGCTGCGCCCGCGCGGGCAGGGCGGCGGCGAGCGCCTCCCGGGTGACCACGGTCGCGCCGGCCGGGTCGGTGCTGAGGAATGTCGGGGCGAACGCGTCGGCAGCGCCCTCGGAAAGGTGATGGAGGAAGGCCACGACATCGGGATCGGCCGCGGACCAGGAATCTGTCGGCATACCGTCGACAATAACCCGGCGAATTGCAACCATATCATATTCGAACGATTTCTGCAATTGTCCGGGACTGACATGTGTCATGGTCGTTCAGTGACGGCCGGCCCCCACGGTGCGTCGCCGACCGCCCGATGATCGAGCCATGACAGAGCCGGTGGACACCCGCTCCCGACTGTGGCGCGTCATCACACTCCTGCTGCTCGACCTCGCGCTCCCGGCGGTGCTCACCGCGCTGTCATCGCGTTCCGCCAGAGCCTGGTCGACTACCAGCTCGCCCGGATGGACCTGCCGTCCGGCGCGGACCTCGCCGGCATCCGGGACGGGCTGAGCGCGGGTCCGTGGTCGCGCGCGGTCGTCGTGGTGATCGTCGCCGTCGTCCACACGTTCCTGATCAGGCGTCTTCGCGCCGGTCGGCGTGGGGCGTGGCGGCGCGTGCTGCTGCGGGCCGTGGTCGGCATCGCGGGCATCGGCTATCTCGTGCTCTCGGGGCAGTACCCGGTCTGGGTTCGCGCCGAGCAGATCGTGCAGGGGCTCGTACTCCTCGGGCTGCTGTGGGCGGCGACGCGGCCCGCCGTCCGCGCGTTGTTCGCCCGCCCCGCCGTGTCCGCGGCATGAGGCGCACCCCGGGTGGGGTTGTCCCCCGCTCGGAAAGGGGGGTCACGGGCACGGGGTCGTAGGGGCTGCTCGGTCGAACCGGCTGCGTCCCGGAGGCATTCTTCTTGCACCGGACGAACACCGATCCGGCCCCACACTCCGGAAAGAAGGCCCGCAATGTTCAAGAGCCACTGTTCCTCCTCGTACAGCAGCCACAAGAACCACGACTGGGACTACAACAAGCACTGCAGCGACGACTACAAGCACGACTGGGACTACAACAAGCACTGCCACGACGACTACAGCAAGTGCGACGACTACGACGACAAGTGCTACGACGACTACAGCAAGTGCCACGACAGCCGCGACGACTCGTGCCACAGCTACGACCACTCGAGCAGCTACCACCACAGCTGATCGCAGACCGGCCACAGAGCCTGCCGCCACCGTGGGTCATGGGGGCATCCACGGCGGCGGCGACCCGACGGGCCGCTCACCGGACGACGACCGGTGAGCGGCCCGTTCACGTGCGCAGCGGGTCAGCAGCAGTCGCAGTCGTCGGCGGCCGCTCGACCGGCCGTCGGCGCGCAGCACAGCTCCCCGCGCCAGGCGTTGCGCGCCTCGCGCAGGGCGAGCACGGCGATCACCAGACCCGCCACCGGATCGGCCCACCACCAGCCGAGCGTCGCGTTGAGCAGCAGACCGGCGAGCACCGCCGCCGACAGGTAGGTGCACAGCAGCGTCTGCCGCGAGTCGGCGACCGCGCTCGACGAGCCGAGCTCCCGGCCCGCCCGGCGTTGCGCCCAGGACAGGAACGGCATCACCAGCACGCTCAGCGCGACGAGCGCGATGCCGACCGGCGAGCGCTCCGGCTCGGCCGCGCCCGCGAGCCCACGGATCGACTCGACGGACACGTAGCAGGCCAGCGCGACGAACGAGCCCGCGATCAGGCGCAGTGCGACCCGCTCCCGGCGCTGCGGGTCCGGACCCGCGAACTGCCAGGCGACGGCTGCCGCCGAACTGACCTCGATCACCGAGTCCAGCCCGAACCCGACCAGCGCGATCGACGACGCGACCGTCCCCGCCGCGATCGCGACGACCGCCTCGACGACGTTGTAGGTGATCGTCGTGGCGACGAGCAGGCGGATCCGGCGGGTCAGGACGTCGCGCCGGTGGCCGGGCAGGACGGTCACGACGCCGCCTCCTGGGCGCGCCCGTCGGTGTCGCGCCCATCCTTGCCGCGCCCATCCTCGCCGCGCCCCTCGTCGCCCCAGACCGGGCACAGCGCGACCGCGGCGCCCGTCGCGGCGAGCAGGCCCTCGGCACTGCGCAGCAGCTCGACGAGCTCCGGTCGGCTCAGCGAGTAGAACGACTGCCGTCCCTGGGCCCGGTACGTGACGAGCCGGCAGTCGCGCAGGCACGCCAGGTGCGACGACACCGTCGACTGCGGGAGCCCGAGCAGCCTCGTCAGATCGACGACCCGGGCCTCGCCCGCCGCCAGGCGCGTCACGATGGCCAGCCGCGTCGGGTCGCCGAGGGACCGGAACAACGCGACGGCGGAGCCGAGGTCGGGCGTCTGCACCAGATTGATCGGCATCAGTCGATGTTAGCGGCCGCATCCGATGCCCGGAACCTCTCGACGATCACGCACGATGGGCTCATGACCGACGAGCCGGCCACCCCGTACCTCGCCGTCGATCTCGACGTCCTGACCCGCAACCTGGACCGCGCCGCCGAGCACGCCCGCGCGGCCGGGCTGCGGCTACGGCCGCACGTCAAGACGCACAAGAGCCCCGAGATCGCGCGTCGCCAGGTCGAGGCCGGCGCGGTGGGCCTGACGGTCGCGACCGTCTCCGAGGCGGAGATCTTCTGCCGCGCCGGGGCGACGGACCTCTTCGTCGCCTATCCGGTCTGGGCCGCAGGCCCTCGCGGCGCGCGGCTGCGGGCACTCGCGCAGCGGGTGGACCTCCGGGTGGGCGTCGACTCGCCGGAGGCCGCCCGGCATCTGGGCCTCGCCCTGGCGGGGACCGGCGCATCGGTGCTGGTCGAGATCGACAGCGGGATGCGACGCAGCGGAGTCGCGCCCGAGCGCGCGCCCGAGGTCGCCCGTGCGGCCGACCGCGCCGGGCTGCGCGTCGCGGGGGTCTTCACCTTCCCCGGCCACGGCTATGCACCGGGTGCTGCCGCCGGTGCGGCCGCCGACGAGTCCGCGGCCCTCGCGAAGGCGGCCGAGCTGTTGCGGGGCAACGGCTTCGACGTGCTCGAGGTCAGCGGCGGCTCGACGCCGACGCTCGCCGCGAGCGACCCGACCGTGCTCACCGAGGTCCGCCCGGGCGTCTACGTGTTCAACGACGCGCAGCAGGTCGAGCTCGGCACCTGCGGCTGGGACGACGTGGCCCTCACCGCGGTCGGGACCGTCGTGTCCCGCGAGGCCGGCCGGGTCGTGCTCGATGCGGGCGGCAAGGTCCTCGGCGCCGATCGGCCAGTGTGGGCGACGGGCGCGGGCCGGGTGCCGTCGGTACCGGAGGCGCGCGTCGTGCTGCTCTCGGAGCACCACGCCGTCGTCGCGTTCCCCGAGGGCGTCGCGCTGCCGGAGCTGGGTGAGCGGCTCGCGATGGCGCCCAACCACGTCTGCGCCGCGGCCAACCTCGCGCGCGAGTACGTCGTGTCGGCAGGTGGCGCGATCGTCGGCCGGTGGCCGATCACCGCCGCGGGGGCCAACGTCTGACCCCGACTGTCTGACCCCGACTGCCTGATCCCGACGGGATTCAGGCCCGGTCGCCGACGACCAGCCGGACGACGTTGGGCACCTCGGCGAGGTCCCGCGATCCCGCGCCGACGCCGATGGCCCGCGGAACCATCCGCGGCAGCTGCCCCCAGGTGGTCACGGCCGCCGCGAGCAGTGCCGCGCCCGTCGGGGTGCACATCTCGCGCGGCGACGGACCTGCGTAGCAGGGCGCCTGCGCCGCGCGCAGGATCTCCAGCGTCGCGGGGGCCGGAACGGGGATCAGCCCGTGGCTGCCCCGGCTCGTCCCGCTGCCGAGCGCGACCGGGCTCGCGTGCAGCTCGTCGAGCTCGAGCAGGTGCAACGCCGACGCCACCCCCACGACGTCGGCGAGCGCGTCGAGGGCCCCGACCTCGTGGAAGTGCACGTCCTGCGGGTCGATGCGGTGGACGCGGCCCTCCGCCGCGGCGAGCCGGGCGAACGCGTCGTGCGCCAGCGCGGCGACGGGCCCGGGCAGGTCCGCCGCGTCGAGCAGCGCGCGGACGCCCTTCCAGGTCCGGTGCTCGGCATCGGCCGGGGCGAGGACGTCGATCTTCACCGCGCCGATGGCGTGCCGCTCGACGAGCGTGCGACGCAACGTCATCGGCTCGACACCGAGCCTTCCGACGTGCTCGGCCACCACGTCGAGATCGGCGCCCGCGTCGACGAGAGCGGCGAGCAGCATGTCCCCGGCCGCCCCTGCCGCGCAGTCGAACCAGCCGACGCGCCCGGTGCCGGCCGTCGCCGCGCCCCTGCCCGTGGCGCTCAGGAGACGAGCCGGACGGTCAGCGGGTAGCGGTACTCCTCGCCGTTCGACGCCCTGACCGTCGCGATCACGACGCAGACGAGGTAGAAGACGCCGTAGACCGGCAGCAGGATGAAGCCGACGAGCACGAACATCAGCAGCGCGAACACGATAGTGAGGACGAACGCGTTGATCTGGAAGTTCAGCGACTCGACGGCGTGCCGCCGGACGAACGGCGAGGCGGCGCCCCGGAGCAGGAGCACGACCAGCGGCGCGATGAGGCCGAGGGCGAACCACGCCGTCACGATGCTGCCGACGTGTGCGGCCATCGCCCAGTTCCGGTCCTCGGAGGTGAGTGGACCCGGTCGGCCGCCGGGATCCCACGATCCGGACGGCGGGGGCGGAGCGGTCATGGCTCCATTGAAACAGTTCTCGCCGGTCCGGAGGGGTGGATCCGTCCGGAGCCGTCGAAGGGGTGGCGCGACGCGAGCCGCCACGCCAGTCTGTGAGGACAAGATCGCCGGTGCGGTCGCCGGGCGGTCACGACGCTCACGGGCAGGAGATCGATGACGGTGTCGGACGGCCCTGTCGTGGTGGTGACGGGCGCGGGTTCGGGGATCGGGCGGGTCGTGGCGCGGGCGTTCCGCGACGCGGGGTACCGGCTGGCACTCGCCGGGCGTCGCGAAGGGCCCCTCGTCGAGACGCTCGACGGTGCCGACGGCCTCACCGTCGTCACCGACGTCGGGGACCCGGGATCCGTCGACGCCCTGTTCGACGCCGTCCGGGAGCGCTGGGGCCGCGTCGACGTCCTGTTCAACAACGCCGGCACCTTCGGGACCTCCGCGACGCCCGACGAGCTGCCGGTCGAGGCCTGGCTCGAGACGGTGCGCACCAACCTCACCGGCTCCTTCCTCTGTGCCAGGGCCGCGTTCGCGCAGATGCGGGCGCAGTCGCCGCAGGGCGGCCGCATCATCAACAACGGGTCCATCTCCGCGCAGGTGCCACGGCCGTGGAGCGCCGCGTACACCGCCACGAAGCACGGGGTCACCGGCCTGACCAAGAGCCTGTCCCTCGACGGCAGGCCCTTCGGCATCGCCTGCGGCCAGATCGACATCGGCAACGCCGCGACGGACATGACGGCCGGCTTCTCCACCGGGGCGCGCCAGGCCGACGGGTCGGTCGCCGCCGAGGCGACGTTCGACGTCCAGCACGTCGCCGGGGCGGTGCTCTACATGGCGGGCCTGCCCCTCGAGGCGAATGTCCAGTTCATGACGATTGCCGCCCGCACGATGCCCTACATCGGGCGCGGCTGAACTTTTTTTCGACGATCACCGCCCCGCTGACCTGCGACGATCGGCCGAGCGTCGCGTCGCGACCCCGGGAGATCGACGATCACGGACGTGACCTGGGTCATGAGAGGCCCCGAATCGGCCCGATTTCGGGCCTGTTCTCGCAGGTCAGAGTGTGTTGAGGGGGGCGATTTGCAGGGCCCTCACGGGCTCCTGTAACTTTCTCTTCGTCAGCGAGACGCCGGACAGAACGGGCCCCGAGGGGAACGGTCACCAGGCCCGCTGACCACCTCCCGCAAGGCGGCTCTCTTCGGAGAGTATGTTGTTGCGGGCGCCCCGGGACTCCGGCCCTTTCGAGGGTTGGTCGATGGTGTGCGGGTGTCTTTTGAGAACTCAACAGTGTGTCGAGCTTGTTTTTCGGATTGGCGGTTTGTGCCAGTTTGTTTTGCGCTCACTTTCGGGACCCCCGTTTCGGGGTGGGTGTGTGTTTGTTTTGTCAGGGATTTTGTTGGAGAGTTTGATCCTGGCTCAGGACGAACGCTGGCGGCGTGCTTAACACATGCAAGTCGAGCGGTAAGGCCTTTCGGGGTACACGAGCGGCGAACGGGTGAGTAACACGTGGGTGACCTGCCCTCCACTCTGGGATAAGCCTGGGAAACTGGGTCTAATACCGGATATGACCACGGATCGCATGGTGTGTGGTGGAAAGTTTTTTCGGTGGGGGATGGGCCCGCGGCCTATCAGCTTGTTGGTGGGGTGATGGCCTACCAAGGCGACGACGGGTAGCCGGCCTGAGAGGGCGACCGGCCACACTGGGACTGAGACACGGCCCAGACTCCTACGGGAGGCAGCAGTGGGGAATATTGCGCAATGGGCGGAAGCCTGACGCAGCGACGCCGCGTGGGGGATGACGGCCTTCGGGTTGTAAACCTCTTTCGCCAGGGACGAAGCGTGAGTGACGGTACCTGGATAAGAAGCACCGGCCAACTACGTGCCAGCAGCCGCGGTAACACGTAGGGTGCGAGCGTTGTCCGGAATTATTGGGCGTAAAGAGCTCGTAGGCGGTCTGTCGCGTCGGTCGTGAAAACCTGCAGCTTAACTGTGGGCTTGCGGTCGATACGGGCATGACTGGAGTTCGGCAGGGGAGACTGGAATTCCTGGTGTAGCGGTGAAATGCGCAGATATCAGGAGGAACACCGGTGGCGAAGGCGGGTCTCTGGGCCGATACTGACGCTGAGGAGCGAAAGCGTGGGGAGCGAACAGGATTAGATACCCTGGTAGTCCACGCCGTAAACGTTGGGCGCTAGGTGTGGGGGCCATTCCACGGTCTCTGTGCCGCAGCTAACGCATTAAGCGCCCCGCCTGGGGAGTACGGCCGCAAGGCTAAAACTCAAAGGAATTGACGGGGGCCCGCACAAGCGGCGGAGCATGTGGATTAATTCGATGCAACGCGAAGAACCTTACCTGGGTTTGACATGCACCAGACATCCCTAGAGATAGGGCTTCCCTTGTGGTTGGTGTGCAGGTGGTGCATGGCTGTCGTCAGCTCGTGTCGTGAGATGTTGGGTTAAGTCCCGCAACGAGCGCAACCCTCGTTCCATGTTGCCAGCGGGTTATGCCGGGGACTCATGGGAGACTGCCGGGGTCAACTCGGAGGAAGGTGGGGATGACGTCAAGTCATCATGCCCCTTATGTCCAGGGCTTCACACATGCTACAATGGCAAGTACAGAGGGCTGCGAGACCGTGAGGTGGAGCGAATCCCTTAAAGCTTGTCTCAGTTCGGATCGGGGTCTGCAACTCGACCCCGTGAAGTTGGAGTCGCTAGTAATCGCAGATCAGCAACGCTGCGGTGAATACGTTCCCGGGCCTTGTACACACCGCCCGTCACGTCACGAAAGTTGGTAACACCCGAAGCCGACGGCCTAACCCCTTGTGGGAGGGAGTTGTCGAAGGTGGGACTGGCGATTGGGACGAAGTCGTAACAAGGTAGCCGTACCGGAAGGTGCGGCTGGATCACCTCCTTTCTAAGGAGCTCACCGTGTGGTGAGGTGACCAGGCCGAGTGTGTGGACTGTGTGTCCGCGTGTTGAGGGTTGGTTCTCCTTTCATCTGATTCCGCACCGTGAACAGCGCGCCGGCTCCTGGTTTGGGGGTTGGGTGTGTGGTGTGGCTGGGTGGAACATTTTCTGCTGATTCGATGGCTTTCCCCGGGTTTTCTGGGGGGGGTTCGGCACACTGTTGGGTCCTGAGGAGACACTCGGGCCGCCGTTGTGGTGGTTGGGGTTGTTTTTTCTGGTCCGCTCCTGGGCGTGGTTCCCTAACGCATCCCTGGTGCTCGGTGCTGTGGTGCTGGGTGTTGCTCTGACGTGGTCGGGGTGTGGGTGTGGTGGGTTCTTGGTTTCGGGGTGTGGTTGTGTGTTGAGTGTTGCATAGTGGATGCGAGCATCTTGTTGTGGTCAAGTGTGTAAGGGCACACGGTGGATGCCTGGGCATCAGGAGCCGATGAAGGACGTGGGAGGCCGCGATAGTCCTCGGGGAGCTGTCAACCGAGCTGTGATCCGAGGGTGTCCGAATGGGGAAACCCGGCACCCGTCATGGGGTGTCACTTGTATCTGAATTCATAGGGTGCAAGGGGGAACGTGGGGAAGTGAAACATCTCAGTACCCACAGGAAGAGAAAACAATTGTGATTCCGTGAGTAGTGGCGAGCGAAAGCGGATGAGGCTAAACCGTGTTCGTGTGATACCCGGCAGGGGTTGCGGATGCGGTGTTGTGGGATGTGGTCGTCGTGGTTCTGCCGGACTGCGGATCGTGGTGTCTGTGTGTTAGTGGAAGACTTCTGGGAAGGGTCGCCGTAGTGGGTGAGAGCCCCCGTACGCGAAAACATGCAGCCTGTGATGGACCGTATTCCCGAGTAGCAGCGAGCTCGTGGAATTTGCTGTGAATCTGGCGGGACCACCCGCTAAGCCTAAATACTCCCTGGTGACCGATAGCGGACTAGTACCGTGAGGGAAAGGTGAAAAGTACCCCGGGAGGGGAGTGAAAGAGTACCTGAAACCGTGTGCCTACAAGCCGTCAGAGCCGTGCTGCGATCTTTGGGTTGTGGTGGTGATGGCGTGCCTTTTGAAGAATGAGCCTGCGAGTTATGCTTCGTGGCGAGGTTAACCCGTGTGGGGTAGCCGTAGCGAAAGCGAGTCTGAATAGGGCGTGTAGTCGCGGGGTGTAGACCCGAAGCGGAGTGATCTACCCATGGCCAGGGTGAAGCTACGGTAAGACGTGGTGGAGGCCCGAACCCACCAGGGTTGAAAACCTGGGGGATGAGCTGTGGGTAGGGGTGAAAGGCCAATCAAACTCCGTGATAGCTGGTTCTCCCCGAAATGCATTTAGGTGCAGCGTCGCGTGGTGGGTACCGGAGGTAGAGCACTGGATGGCCTAGGGGGCCGACAAGCTTACTGAAGTCAACCAAACTCCGAATGCCGGTATTTCTAGCGTGGCAGTGAGACTGCGGGGGATAAGCTTCGTAGTCGAGAGGGAAACAGCCCAGATCACCGGCTAAGGCCCCTAAGCGTGTGCTAAGTGGGAAAGGATGTGGGATCGCCCAGACAACCAGGAGGTTGGCTTAGAAGCAGCCACCCTTGAAAGAGTGCGTAATAGCTCACTGGTCAAGTGGTCCTGCGCCGACAATGTAGCGGGGCTCAAGCGCACCGCCGAAGCCGTGGCATTCCAGCTTTGATCCGCCGGCCTGTCGGGGTTTGTCCCTGGTGGGTGGTGTAGTCGTTGGGATGGGTAGGGGAGCGTCGTGCATCCGGTGAAGCCTCCGAGTGATCGAGGGGTGGAGGGTGTGCGAGTGAGAATGCAGGCATGAGTAGCGAATGCAGAGTGAGAACCTCTGCCGCCGAATGACCAAGGGTTCCTGGGCCAGGTTAATCCGCCCAGGGTGAGCCGGGACCTAAGGCGAGGCCGTCAGGCGTAGTCGATGGACAACGGGTTGATATTCCCGTGCCCGTGATGGTGCGTCCGTGTCGAGGCCGGTGATGCTGACCATCCGAACCTCTTTCTGTCCCTTCGGGGATGGTTGTGGGGGGAGCGTGGGACCCGATCCGGTAGTAGGCAAGCGATGGGGTGACGCAGGAGGGTAGTCCCGCCAGGCGTTGGTTGTCCTGGTGCAAGCCTGTAGCCCGACATCCAGGTAAATCCGGGTGTCTGACTTTGATGTCGTGGGTGAGAGGTGATGCGTAGCCGATTGAGGCGAAGTAGGGTGATCCCATGCTGCCGAGAAAAGCCTCTAGCGAGTGCTGTTGCGGCCCGTACCCTAAACCGACACAGGTGGTCAGGTAGAGAATACCGAGGCGATCGAGTGAACTCTGGTTAAGGAACTCGGCAAAATACCCCCGTAACTTCGGGAGAAGGGGGGCCGGAGGCTCTGAAGCTCCTTGCGGGCTAGGGGCAGCCGGTCGCAGAGACCAGGCCCAAGCGACTGTTTACTAAAAACACAGGTCCGTGCGAAGTCGCAAGACGATGTATACGGACTGACGCCTGCCCGGTGCTGGAACGTTAAGAGGACCTGTTAGTCCCTTCGGGGGCGAAGCGGAGAATTTAAGCGCCAGTAAACGGCGGTGGTAACTATAACCATCCTAAGGTAGCGAAATTCCTTGTCGGGTAAGTTCCGACCTGCACGAATGGCGTAACGACTTGGGCGCTGTCTCGACCAGAGACTCGGCGAAATTGCACTACGAGTAAAGATGCTCGTTACGCGCGGCAGGACGGAAAGACCCCGGGACCTTTACTACAGCTTGGTATTGGTGCTCGGTTCGGCTTGTGTAGGATAGGTGGGAGACTGTGAAGTGGCCACGCCAGTGGTTGTGGAGTCGTTGTTGAAATACCACTCTGGTCGAATTGGGTGTCTTAACCTCGGGCCATGATCTGGTTCAGGGACAGTGCCTGGTGGGTAGTTTAACTGGGGCGGTTGCCTCCTAAAGGGTAACGGAGGCGCCCAAAGGTTCCCTCAGCCTGGTTGGCAATCAGGTGTTGAGTGTAAGTGCACAAGGGAGCTTGACTGTGAGACCGACGGGTCGAGCAGGGACGAAAGTCGGGACTAGTGATCCGGCACCTCCTGGTGGAAGGGGTGTCGCTCAACGGATAAAAGGTACCCCGGGGATAACAGGCTGATCTTGCCCAAGAGTCCATATCGACGGCATGGTTTGGCACCTCGATGTCGGCTCGTCGCATCCTGGGGCTGGAGTAGGTCCCAAGGGTTGGGCTGTTCGCCCATTAAAGCGGTACGCGAGCTGGGTTTAGAACGTCGTGAGACAGTTCGGTCCCTATCCGCCGCGCGCGTAGGAGACTTGAGGAAGGCTGTCCCTAGTACGAGAGGACCGGGACGGACGAACCTCTGGTGTGCCAGTTGTCCCGCCAGGGGCATGGCTGGTTGGCTATGTTCGGAAGGGATAACCGCTGAAGGCATCTAAGCGGGAAGCTCGTTCCAAGATGAGGTCTCCCACCACCTTGCGTGGTTAAGGCCCCCAGCAGACTACTGGGTTGATAGGCCAGAGATGGAAGCCCTGTGAGGGGTGGAGTTGACTGGTACTAATAGGCCGAGGGCTTGCCACAACGTGTTGTTCGCATCCACTGTGTGACCCTGAGCACACAACTCCCCTGATTGTGGGGTGGGTTGGTGTTCTGTCTCGGGTCTCTGCCCTGTTGTTTGGGGGTGGGGGGTCGGGTTTTTGTTTGGATAGTGTTGTCGGTGGTCATGGCGGAGGGGAAACGCCCGGTCCCATCCCGAACCCGGAAGCTAAGCCCTCCAGCGCCGATGGTACTGCACTCGCCAGGGTGTGGGAGAGTAGGTCACTGCCGGCATCAAATGTGGAATAGGCCCCAGCCTTGATGGTTGGGGCCTATTTCTATTTCTGCGCCGGCCGTTCTCCGCGTTGCTTACGGCCCGGCGGCGATCGGGCCCGAGAGCTCCGGCCGGTCAGGCCCGGGCGTCGGCGCCCACGGCGTCGGCGATCGAGGTGAAACCGTCGGCACGAATCAGCCGGGCGAGATCGCGATGAATCCGGACCGGCCAGCGGTGGCCGCGATAGATGAAACCCGTGTAGCCCTGCACGAGCGAGGCGCCTGCGCGGATCCGGGCGTACGCGTCCTCGGCGGTCTCGATGCCACCGACCGAGATGATCGTCAAGGTGCCCTCGAGGCGCTCGCGCAGCCGGCGCACGACGGCGAGCCCCGGCGCGGACAGGGGGCGGCCCGACACGCCGCCGGCGCCGATCTGCTCGAGCACGGCCGGGGGTGTGGCCAGGCCGGTGCGGGAGACCGTCGTGTTGGTGGCGACGACCCCGTCGAGCCCCAGCTCGCGGGCGGTGTCGGCGACGGCGTCGATGTCCTCGGAGGCGAGGTCCGTCGTGATCTTCACGAGCAGCGGCACGTGCACCGTGGCGCAGACCCGGTCGAGGGTCTCGCGCACCGCGGCCAGCAGCGGCCGCAGCACCGAGACCTGCTGCAGGTCGCGCAGGCCCGGCGTGTTCGGCGAGCTGACGTTGACGACCATGTAGTCGGCATGCGGGCCGAGCAGTTCGGCGCTGCGCGTGTAATCGGCGACGGCCTCGTCGGGCTCGGCCGCCTTGCTCTTGCCGATGTTCACGCCGATGACGACGCGCTCGCCGCGAGCGGCGCGCTGGGCGCGCAGTCGCGCGGCGACGACCTCGGCGCCGGAGTTGTTGAACCCCATGCGGTTGACCAGGGCGTGGTCGTCGGGAAGCCGGAACAGCCGCGGCGTCGGGTTGCCGGGTTGGGCGCGGGCCGTCACCGTCCCGACCTCGACGAAACCGAACCCGAGACGGCACAGGGCGCGGGCGCCCTCCCCGTCCTTGTCGAATCCCGCGGCGAGGCCCAGGGGTGCGGGGAAGTCGATGCCCATGACCCGGGAGGCGAGCACCGGATCGACCGGCCCACGCAGCGCCGCCCACGGGCGGCCGAACGGCGCGGGACCGGCCGCAGCGCGGATCAGGGCGAAGCCGACGCGGTGCGCAGGCTCGGCCGGGACCCGGCGCAGGACATGGCGGTACAACGCGTCGTACATGACCCCATCTTGGTGGTCACCGCAGAGTGCCCGCGGTCAGGGTGGGCTGAGGCCGCGGCGCCACTCGTCCAGGACGCGCCGGTCACGCTTCGTGGGACGTCCGGCGCCGCGGTCGCGGCGAGCCACCGGAACGGCGTCGGAAATGGGCGCGATCGGAGTGTTGTCGACATAACACTGCTCCGCGACCGGGGCCCCGACCCGCTTCTCGATGACCTGGGTGACCTCGACGATGCGGGTGCGGTCGTTGACCCGGGCGCGGATGTGGTCGCCCACCTTGACCGGCGTCGCGGGCTTGGCCGGCTTGTCGTTGACACGCACGTGTCCGCCGCGGCAGGCCGCCGCGGCGTCGGACCTGGTCTTGGTCAGCCGCACGGACCACAGCCACCGGTCGAGGCGGGTGGACTCCATCCCCCGATCCTGCCCGATCAGTAGTACGTCACGCCGCGCGCGCCACCGCCCGCCGCGATCGTGTCGCCCGCGATGGCGACGGCCCGCGGCGAGCACAGGAACACGATGACGTCGGCGACCTCGGCCGCCGTCGCGAGCCGGCCGATGCGGGTCCCGGCCTCGGCGCGGGCGCGCATCGTCGCCTCGTCGATCCCCTGCTGCCGGGCGCGGGAGGCGATGAGCTCCTCGGTGCCCGTGGTGACGGTCATGCCGGGGTGCACGACGGAGACGTTGATCCCCTTGGGCCCCAGCTCGTCGGCCAGCGCGGACGACATCGCGGCCACGGCGATGTTGCGCACCGAGCCGACGACGGAGACGGACTGGCGTGCGTTGAGGCCCGAGACGTTGACGATCCGGCCCCAGCCGCTCTCGATCATCGACGGCGACAGCGCGCGGGCACAGCGGAGGTACCCGAGCAGCTTGGTCTCCAGCTCGATGCGGACGTCGTCGTCGGTGAGGTCGGCGAGCTCGCGCTGCGGGATGAGGCCTGCGGGCCGGGCCGCGGCGTTGACGAGGATGTCCACACCGCCGAGCTCGTCCAGGACCTGCTTCGCCATGCCGCGCACGGAGTCGTCGTCGGCCGTGTCGGCGGGTGCGGCCAGCACGCGGGTGCCGTGCCGGGCGACCTGGTCGACAGCGGCGTCGAGGGGCTCCTTGCGCCGGGCGACGACGGCGACGTCGACCCCCTCGGCGGCCAGCCCATCGGCCACCGCGAGGCCGATCCCGCTGCTCCCACCGGTGACGACGGCGCGCTTGCCGGTCAGTTGCAGGTCCATCTCAGCCGCCCACCGGGAGCTCGGACTCCCAGCCCAGCGCGACGGTCAGGGTCACGCCGAACCGCTCGATCATCCCCCCGGCGTCGGCGCGCATGGCCGCCCACTGCGGCGACGTGCTGCTCTCCTCCAGCGCCTCGGGCGAGTCGAAGAACATCTCGGCGACGCGGTGGAAGCCCGGCGTCGCGCCCTCGAGCCCGTCGGCGGTCCGGGTGAGGACGATGCGGCGCAGGTGCGGCACCGCGGCTGCGGCCGGCGCGTGCACCTCCTCGTAGTGCGTCTCGAACTCGTCGAGCTGCTCCGCGGACGGCGCCGACCACGTGGCGATGAGCTTGTACATGGCCCCGACACAACGTCGCACCCGACCGGATGTCAAGGCACGCTGTGATTGCCCACGACCCCGGCCATGGGTGATCGTGGCGGGGTGCGGACCTCACTGGGCGAGACGCTGCGACGGCTGGCCGAGGAGGCCCCAGACGCGCCCGCCGTCACCGACGACGACACGACCCTGACCCGTGCGGAGTTCGAGGACCGGACCAACCGGCTGGCCCGCGCGTTCGCGGCGAGAGGCGTCACCGCGGGCTCGATGGTCTCGATCGCGGTGGCGAACCGGGCGCGGCACCTGGAGTCGTCGGTCGCGGCGTGGAAGCTCGGTGCGGTCCCGCAGCCGGTGTCGCACAAGCTCCCGGCCGGCGAGCTGGAGGCGATCGTCGCGCTGGCCGACCCGGCGCTGGTCGTCGGCGTCGACCCCGGTGACGGGCGGCCGTGGCTGCCGGTCGACCACGATGTGTCGGAGGCGTCGGCCGAGCCGCTGCCCCCGGTGGTCGGGCCGTCGTGGAAGGCACCGACGTCGGGCGGGAGCACCGGACGTCCGAAGATCATCGTCGCCGGACAGGAGGCGACGGCGGAGGCGGTGCTGGCGCGCGCGCCGTCGCTGCGGATCGACCGCGACGGCGTCTTCCTCGTCACGGCGCCGCTGTACCACAACGCGCCCTTCATGTTCTCGCTCATGGCCCTGCTGCAGGGGCAGCACGTCGTGATCATGAGCCGGTTCGACGCCGCAGGCACCCTCGACATGATCGCCCGCCACGGCGTCACGTGGCTCTACGTCGTGCCGACCATGATGGGCCGGATGCTGCGGCTGCCCGACGAGGTCCGCGCGGCGGCGGACCTGACGTCGATCCGCACCGTGCTGCACGTCGGGGCGCCGTGCCCGGTGCACGTCAAGCGGGCCTGGCTGGAGTGGTTCGGACCGGAGACGACCGTCGAGCTCTACGCGGGCACCGAGTCGCAGGCCGCGGCGATGATCGACGGCGTCGAGTGGCTCTCGCGGCCCGGTTCGGTGGGCCGGGTGCAACGTGGGTCGATGCAGGTGTGGGGCCCCGACGGCGCGCCGCTGCCGCCCGGCGAGGTGGGCGAGATCTGGATGCGTCCCGACGGCGACGCGCCCACGTACCGCTACCTCGGTGCCGAGGCCCGCACGAAGGACGGCTGGGAGTCGTTGGGGGACATGGGCCACTTCGACGCCGACGGCTACCTCTACCTCGCCGACCGGCGGTCGGACATGATCCTCGTCGGTGGTGCCAACGTGTACCCCGCCGAGGTGGAGGCGGCCCTGTCGGAGCACTCGGCGGTGACCAGCAGTGCGGTGATCGGGCTGCCCGACGACGACCTGGGCAACACCGTGCACGCGATCGTGCAGCTGGCGCGCCCGCTCGCCGACGTCGAGGACGACCTGCGCGCGCACCTCGCCACCAGGCTCGCCCGCTACAAGCAGCCCAGGACCTACGAGCAGACCGACGAACCGTTGCGCGACGACGCCGGGAAGATGCGTCGGAGCGCGCTGCGCGCCGCACGCGTCGGGGGGCTGCGCGGTGAGCCGCGTACGACCACGATGAACCCATGACCGATCTCCCCGCCCTCCTCGACCGGCTCCGGACCCTGCAGGTCTCGTCGGTGTGCGACGCCGACAAGTCACTGGCCGTCGTCGACCCCGCGATCCGTCCGCTCGTCCCCGGGGTGCGGCTGGCGGGGCCGGCGGTCACCGTCGTCGCGCACGACGACCACCTGCCGC
Organism: Pseudonocardia benzenivorans CB1190; assembly: GCF_000196675.2. Taxonomy (GTDB): domain Bacteria; phylum Actinomycetota; class Actinomycetes; order Mycobacteriales; family Pseudonocardiaceae; genus Pseudonocardia; species Pseudonocardia benzenivorans. The sequence continues at coordinate 587,471 of NC_015312.1, forward strand.
TCCTCGTCGCGATCCGTGCGGCCGCACCGGGTTCGGTCCTCGTCGTCGCCACGAACGGCGGGACCAGGGCCGTCTCCGGCGAGCTGTTCGCGACGGAGGCGCGGCGCCGCGGGTTGGCGGGGATCGTCGTCGACGGCTACTGCCGCGACCGGGCCGGGCTCCCGGCCGTCGGGCTGCCCGTCTACGCACGGGGCACGACGCCGATGGCCGGGACGACGCTCGACGCCGGGCGCATCGACGAACCGGTCACGTTCGGCGGGGTCCGGGTCGAGGCGGGCGATCTCGTGGTGGGTGACGACGACGGGCTCGTCGTCGGTCCGGCCCAGCGGTTCGCCGCGGCCATCCCCGGTGCCGAAGAGGTCGAACGGGCCGAGGCGGCGCTGCTCGCGGGCATGGCCGAGGGGCGCGACCTGCCCGGCATGACGACACTGGATGCGCACCTCGCGGCGCTCGCCGACGGGAAGCCGAGCGCCCTCGGGTTCACGCCGTGAGTCCGTCCCGCGTGGGTGGGCCCCACGAGTAGCCCCCACGAGTCCCCATGAGTTGTCCCCATGAGTTGTCCACAGACGGATCCATTTGTGGACAAGTCTGTGGATCACTCGCGGATCGGCACGACCGCGGCGATGCGCGGGTCCTGACGCAGGTCCTCCAGCGAGGAGCCCAGCGGCAGCCGCCAGTTCGGGTACTCGTCGACGGTGCCGGGCAGGTTCGGCTGGCGGACCTCGCCGACGAGGTCGTACGGGGAGACGAGCGCGAGCCGACACCGGCTGCGCCCCAACATCCGGTGCATCGCCACGATGATCTCGTCCTCGCCGGCGTCGGGGGCCTCGAGCAGACCCTCCGCGACGAGCAGCGCGACGAGCTCCGCCCGGTCCGCCCTGGCGCGGGCCTGCTCGGCGGCGACGTCGTCGAGCAGGCCCAGGTCGGCCCGGACCCGCACGTGCTCGCCCCGCAGGAAGCCCGCGGCCGTCGGCAGGTCGTGCGTCGAGATCGTCGCCACGGCCTGCTCGGGCCAGCGTCCCGGGGCCAGGAGCGGCTCCCCCGGCGCGTCCTCGTCGCGGGCGAACCACATGACCGTCGAACCCAGCATGTTGCGCTCCTGCAGGGCCTCGGTGACCTCGGGCTCGACCGTGCCCAGGTCCTCGCCGACGACGACCGCGCCCGCCCGGTGGGCCTCCAGCGTCAGCACGGCGAGCATCGCGTCGGCGTCGTAGTGCACGTAGGTACCGCGGTCCGGGCCGTCACCGGGCGGGACCCACCACAGCCGGAACAGCCCGGCGACGTGGTCGATGCGCAGGCCGTCGGCATGGGTGAGCAAGGCGCGCAACAGATTGCGGTATGCGGCGTAGCCCGTGGCGTCGAGCCGGTCGGGCCGCCACGGCGGCAGGCCCCACGCCTGGCCGCGTTGGTTGAACGCATCCGGCGGGGCGCCGACCGTCACGTCGAGAGCGAGGACGTCCTGCAGGGCCCAGCCGTCGGCCCCCTCGGGATCGCAGCCGACGGCGAGGTCCCCGATGAGGCCGATCCGCATCCCCGCGTCCCGGGCGGCGGCGCGGGCCCGGCCCAGCTGGCGCGACGCCTGCTCCTGCAGCCAGGCGTGGAACGCCACCCGCGGCGCCAGCTCGCGGCGGGCGGCGGCGACCTGTGGGTCGCGTGGGTCGCGCAGGCCCGCCGGCCAGAGCGTCCAGCGTCCGCCCCACCGCTCGGCGAGCGCGCAGTACGTCGCGAACTCCCACAGCTCGTCGTCCGCGTCCGCGGGTCCGGGGGAGCCGGTCGAGCGCCACAGCAGCTCCAGGGCCGATCGTTTGGCCGCCCACACCCGGTCGTGGGCGATGCGGTCGCCGACGGTCTCCGGGCGCAACGCGTCGACCTCCGCGCGGGTGGCCGCGTCGGCGGCGGCGTAGGCGTCGACATCGGTGACGCGCAACGCCAACGGCGTCACGAACCGCCTGCTCGACGGGGTGTACGGCGACGGCTGCACCGGCGGGACGGGAGTGATGGCGTGCAACGGGTTGAGCAGCACCGCGTCGGCGCCGTGGGCCCGGCCGGTCCAGTCGGCGAACTCGCGCAGGTCGCCGAGGTCGCCGATGCCCCAGGAGCGTGCGGAGTGCAGGGCGTAGAGCTGGAGCATCCAGCCCCAGGTGCGCGGCGGGGCCGGGAGCGCGGGCGGGGCGACGACGACGGTCGACCGACGTCCGTCGAGCTCGAGGGTGTGGTACCCGAGCGGCAGGCCCGTCGGGAGTTCGCCGTCGACGGGTCGGACGGCGCCCGACTCGTCGGTGAGCGTGCCCAGGCCGGGCACGGCACGCGCGCGGTCCGGACGCATCGCGATCGTCCCCGGGAGGGCCGCGACCGCGCCCCGGCGCTCCAGCGCGGCGCGGCGGGCGGCGGGGGTCGTCGCGTCCACGTCGAGCAGGCCCAGCACCCGCACCACGACCTCCGGGTCGACGACCACCTCCCGGCGCTCCCCGTCGCGGTAGGAGGTGGCGACGCCGTGGGCGGCCGCGAGGGCGGCGAGATCGTCGTCGGGACGGTTCACGCGTGGTCCTCCAGAGGGCTCGGAGCCCCGTCGTCGGCGGCTGCAGGCGACGATCGTCGCCGAGTCCGTCGACACGCGCCGTGCGGGGGCTCGGTCGGGACGCGCCCGACCGCGTGGACCTGTCCCCGGAACGGTGCGGCACAGCGGAAACGGTCCGCACGCGGTGCTACGGTCGCCGCTTCGGGTGGGCCGTGCCGACCGATCTGGCGGGAGAGAGTTTTCGATGACCGAGATCGGCTTGATCCTGCTGGGCGTGATCGTCGTCGGCGGGCTGGTCGCGTTCTTCATGCTGCGCACCACGCGGGGCGAGAGCCCCTCCGACGGGCCGCGCACCGTCGGCGACCTCGTGCGGCTCAAGGCGGAGTCGGCGGACCGCCAGGACGAGCCCGCGACCGCCGAGCAGGCGCCGCCCCCGGTCCCGGAGCCGGAGGCCGCGGCCGGCGCCGTCGACGCCACGCCCGCCTCTGCGCCGACGTCGGCACCCGCGGGCGCCTCCTCGGACACGGCCGCCGTCGACACCACCGCCGACACCGCGACGGCCGCGACCGCCGGTCGGGGCACCGCCCCCGCGGTGACGCCCGCGCCCAGCCCGCGGCCGCGCACCCAGGTGCCCGAGCCGCGGACGGTCACGCCGCTGCCCGCCGCCGCCCGTGCCTCCGAGACCGTCGAGCCGGTCACGGTCGAGCCGGGCGACGTGAGCCCGCCGTGGGGTCGCATCCCCGACGGCTCCCTCGTCCTGCCCGCGGTGTCCGAGCCCGTGCCGGACCCGGACCGCGAACAGCCCGACTGGCGATGGCTCGCCCCGGTGGGCCGGGAGAAGGCCTCGCCGAACCGGCAGAAGGCCGACCGGGGCGGCGACGGCCCCGGCACCGAGAACGCCGCGTCGGAGGCGCCGGCCGCGACGCGCAGCCGTCCGGGCGCGCACAGCGCGGTGGGCCCGGCGTCCGAGCTGCCCGCGCCGCGCCCCGTCGCGCGGACCGTCCGGGCGGCCGAACCGTTGGCGGCCAAGGGCTCCGAGCCTGCTCCGACGGCCGCCTGGCGTGAGCCCGGCGACGAGACCGGCCGCAGCCCCTCGGGTACCGGCCGGGACACGCCGACGTCGGCGGGATCGTCCGCCACGGCCTGGCGCGAGCCGGGCAGCTCCGCCGACGCCGCGACCGTCACCGGGGGGAGCCCCTCCCCGGGCGCCGACGCAGCCGCCGACCCGACGCCGCGCGGAGCGGGGACGGCTGCCGCGCTCGTGGGCGGGATCGCCGCGGCCGGTGCTGCGGGGCATCTCGCCGGGGACGCATCCCGTCGTACCGGAACGTCGCGGACGGCGCCGGCGGCCGGTGGTGCCGGGCCGGCTGCTACGGGTTCGACGGGGGTCCCCGGCAGCGGCGTCGCGGCGCACGATGTGGCGACCACGCTGCCGCCCGCCGGGCCCGGCGTGGGCGAGCACGGTGCAGGGCCGGGTTCCTCGGACGGTTCGGCGACGGCTGCCCCGCCGTCGGCGGGTGCTGCTGCGGTTCGGTCGGACCCGGACCTTCCGGCGGCGTCCGCCGCTGCGGAGCCCGTGCCGTCCGACGCCGGAGCCGCTGAGTGCACTGCCGGCTCCGGGACCGGGCCGCCGACCACGACCGGCCGCGTCGCGAAGATCGTGCTTCCCGGCGCGGCCGGGCTGGCCGCGGCCGCTGCCGCGGTCATCGGGCGGCGGTCGACCGGGACGGAGGCATCCGAGCAGGAGCCGTCCTCCGCATCCGGCGACCGCCCGGCCACGGCGTCCACCGACGGGCCGGTCGACGCGTCGTCGAGCACCGAGGGGCCGGGGGCCGCGGCTGCCGACGGTGCCGAGTCCGCCGGCGCCGCCGATGCGGAGCGCGCCGACGTGACCGGCGCCCGTCCGGTCGGAGCCGTATCCGACGTCGCGGATGGTGCGCCCGTCGACCGGGTCGAGGGCCTCGCGGCGACCGCCGGCCTCGGCCGGCCGGACACCGCAGCCGCAGCGGGCGCGCCCGAGCCGCACCGGGCCCCCGGTCGCGAGACCGCGAACGGTTCCGGCAGCGGCGGTCCCGGGCTGGGCGGCGCCGGTTCCGGCGCACCGGTACCGGCGCGCACAGCCTCCAGCGCCGCCGAGTCCAGCGCCGCCGAGTCCAGCGCCGCCGAGTCCAGCGAGGCCGGGTCCAGCTCGGCGGAGACCACCGAGAGCGGCTCCGCGACGACCACTGCCGTGGCGGCCGCCACGGGAACCGCGGCCGTCGCGGCCGCCCTCCGTCCGGACACCGCGCGTCCGGTCACAGCCCGCTCGGACACCACCCGCTCCGACCGGGCGGGCGGGGTCTCCCCGTCGTCCGGGCCGGCCATCGCGACCGGGGCGTCGATCGCCAGCCTCGCCACGGGCCCGGCGATCGAGCGGATGTCTGCCGGCCCGGCCGCGGACGCCGCCGCTGCCACCCCCGCCCCGACCCGGCCGGACACCGACGACGCCCTGGCCGGGTGGGCCGACTGGGCGGACGTCGACGACTCCGAGAGCAACGAGAGCCGCGCAACGACCACGACGCGGGAGCCGGCCCCGGCCTTCGGCGCGTCCGTTGCCGCGCCCGCCGGGAACGAGTCGCCGACGTCGGCCGTGAACGGCGCCCCCGGCTCGGCGACTCCCGGCTCGGCGGCTCCCGGCCCGACCCCGGGCTCCGGCGAGGCGGCGGCCGGGCTCGCGGGGGCCGGGGTGCGGTCCCTGTTCGGGGGCCGCGCCGACCCGGCGAGCCGGGCCGCGGAGCACGCGGCCGTCGACTTGTCCCTGCTGCGCACGCTCGGGTTCGCCGACCCCAACCCGCGGCCGGGTGCCGCGCCGGTCGTCGAGCTGGGCCCCCCGACCCCCCACGTGCCGATGGCCCCGGTCCCGCCGCTCCCGGAGCCGGACGAGCCGGTGCCCCCGGCGACCGTGCGGTTCCGCACGGCCGGTCGCGACGGTGCTCCCGTCGCGGGCGCGACGGTCCGGCTCCTCGACGACCAGGGCCACGACCTCGCCACCACTGCGGCGGGCGACGACGGTCGTGGCGAGCTCGTCGCGCCGCGGCCGGGCGACTACGTCGTCATCGCGACGGCGTCGGGCCACCAGCCCGCGGTGACGACGGTCCGCGCCGGCGACGGTGGGGAGGCGACGCTCGTGCTCGCGTCGTCGGCGGCGCTCGCGGGCGTCGTTCGCGACGCGGCGGGCCGCCCGCTGGGCGGGGCGAACGTCGTGCTGGTCGACGAGGGCGAGGTCGTCGAGTCGACGCAGTCCGCGGCGACGGGCGACTACCGCGTCGGCGACCTCGCCCCGGGCGCCTACACCGTCGCGGTCACCGCCGCGGGGCACACGGCGTCGTCCGCGACGGTCACGGTCGAGCCGGGCACGACGGTGACCCACGACGTCGCCCTCGAGCCGTCGACCGCGGCGGTGGACGGGCAGGGCGGATGACCGGCCGGGGCGGGGCTCGGCACGTCGAGGGTCGGCTGCCGGGCGCCCGCGGGGTCGAGCTGTTCTGGCAGGGCACCGAGCCGGCCGAGCCGACGGGCGTCGTCCTGGTCTCGCACGGGCTGGGCGAGCACGGCGGCCGGTACGGCAACGTCGTCGACGCGCTCGTGCCCGACGGCTGGGCCGTCCACGCCCTCGACCACCGCGGCCACGGCAGGTCCAACGGACGGCGCGCGCACCTGGACGACTACGCGGACTGGTTGTCGGACTTCGACGCGTTCCGCAAGGTCGTCGTCGCCCGCCGGCCGGGCCTGCCGGTGTTCGTCCTCGGGCACAGCATGGGCGGTCAGATCGCGCTGTCCTATGCGCTGGAGCACCAGGACGTGCTCGCCGGGCTCGTCCTCTCGGCGCCGGCGCTGGCGAGCGACGCGGCGCCGAAGCCGCTGGTCGCGGTCCTGACGCAGGTCGCGAAGGTGCTGCCGACGATCCGCCCGTCGGGGATCGACGTCACGAAGATCAGCAAGGACCCGGCCGTCGTCGCCGACTACGAGGCGGACCCGCTCAACCATCACGGCAACCCGACGCTGGGCCTGGCGTCGCGGTTGGTGGGACGGTTCGCGACACTGCCGGAACGGTCCCGGTCGCTGCGGCTGCCGGTGCTCGTCCAGCACGGCACCGCCGACCAGCTGACCGATCCCGAGGGCACGCGCAGGCTGCAGACGTTCATCGGCTCCCCGGACGTGACCGTCCGCTGGTACGAGGGCCTCTGGCACGAGATCTACAACGAGCCCGAGCGGGAGCGGCCCCTCGCCGACCTGCGGGACTGGCTGGCCGCACACCGGTAGCGGTCAGCGGGGGAGCGCGACCGCGGGCGCCATCTCGAACGCCAGGTGCTCGATCCCGACGGTCACCAGGGGCCGCCGGGGCAGGTCGAGCGCGCGCAGGTCGGCGGCCATCGGATGCCCGTCGCCGATCCGCAGGCCCGCGCTGTGGCCGAGCCGCACGCCCCGCGCCGTGCCGCGCGCGACCGAGCGCAGGACGACGTCGCCGCGGGGCGCGAGCGTCGTCACGCGGGCGGGGAGGGTGAACGGCAGTCGCGGTGACGACGTCCGCAGGGCCGCGTCGAGGACCCGGCCGCTCGCGGCGTCGAGGCGGCACGTCGTCAGGCTCGGCTCCACCGACAGCTCGGCGGTCGCGAGCCATTTCGGCAGCCCCCACAGGGCGCGCCCGGCGGCCATCGTGAACGTCGCGGTGACGGGCAGGTGCAGCACGTGGGCACCGAGCCGCCCGCGACGGCGGACCGGCACCGCGAGCCCGACCTCGTCGTACACCCCCAGGTCGTTCACGCGGTAGCGCACGAATGCGAGCACGGCGAGGGTGCGCCCGGCCGCTGCGGCGACGTCGAGACCCGTCCCGGTGACCAGCGGCCGGACCCGGTCGGCACGCACGGGGTACACCGCGGCCGACGCCGCCGCGTCACGGATGCGGACCGGGAACGTGACCCGGCGCCCCTCGACGATGTGCTCCTGGGTGCTCATCCCGTCGTTCCTACCGGGCGGGTCCTCGCGGGCGGAACCGCGCGGCGGTGACCGGCCCGGCCCGAGCGGGCCGCCGTGCCGGGATCGGCGGGAGATGGCAATCTGTGGTCTCCGGTGTGTCGTCGTTCTCCAGTCGTCGTTCATCCAGGGAGGTGCCGGTGGCCGAGCCGTCGGGCCCACCGGCGAGTGGCGTGCTACCCGACGTCGCGACATTGCACGCGCGGACCGACTGGTCGTCGACCCCGTTGGGGCCGGAGTCCGCCTGGCCCGCGGCGCTGACGCACGCGCTCGCGACGATCCGGTCGTCGCCGCAGCCGATGATCCTCTGCTGGGGCCCGGAGCTGGTCGTCTTCTACAACGACGCGATGGCCGACGGTCTCGGCGACCTGCACCCGGGGGTGTTCGGCAGGCGTGCGGAGGACGTCGCGGACGGGGCCTGGCGCCGCTACGGCCCGACGTTGCGGGCGGTGCTGCGCACCGGGGTCGCCCGGGAACGGCGCGACGACGCGGTGACGGTCCGTCGCGGCGGCCTCGACGAGGAGGTGCTGCGCGACCACGCCTACAGCGCCGTCCGCGACACCGACGGCACGGTGGGCGGGGTCCTCGTCGTCGTCCGCGAGTCCGGCCGCTCGGTGCGGCTGCCCGCGGCGCCCGAGCCGTTCCCCAGCAGCCACGAACGGGTCCTCGTCGCCGAGAGCGACCCGGCGACCCGTGACCACCTGCTGCGGCTGCTCGCCGAGCGCTGGACCGTGCACGCCGTCGCCGACGCGGAGCAGGCGCTCGAGTCGGCCCTGTCGGAGCCGCCGGACCTCGTCGTCGCCAACGTCGCGCTCCCGGGCACCGACGGCATCGGGCTGCTGCGGGCGCTGCGCACCGACGCCCGGACCGCGGGTCTGCCCGTCGTGCTGCTGTCGGCGCAGGCGGGCGAGGAAGCGGCCGTGTCGGGTCTCGCCGCGGGCGCCGACGACTACCTGGTGACGCCGTTCTCCCCGCGGGAGCTGCTGGCCCGCGTCGCCAACCACCTGCACCTCGGCCGCACCCGGCGGGCCGCCGAGCTCCAGTTCCGGGCCACCGCCGACGCCACGCCCGCGCTCATCTGGGTCGACGACGCCGGCGGCCACCGGGTGTTCGTCAACCGTGGCTGGCTGGACTTCACCGGCGTCACCGACCCGGTCACCGAGCTCGCCGACTGGCGCGAACGCATCCACCCCGAGGACCGCGCCCGCCACCGCGCGGTGACGGCCGCCGCGGTGGAGGCGGCCGCGCCGTTCGAGGTCGAGTTCCGGTTGCGGCACCGCGACGGCGGCTACCGCTGGGTGCTCGACCGGGGTGCCCCGATCTCGGCGGGCGACCGCGACACCGGCTACGTCGGCGGCTGCCTGGACATCGACGAGCGGCACCGGGAGCAGCGTCGGCACCGGCTCTACGCCGTCCTGGGCGATGCGCTCGACGCCGAGCTCACCGCGTCCGGACGGTTCGCCGCGCTGGCCCGCTACGTCGTCGCGGAGGGTCTCGCCGACCACGCCAGGGCACACGAGGGCGGCAGCGACGACGCGCTGGTCGTCACGGCCGTCGCCGCCGCCCACCGCGACGCCGAGGCGATGTTGTTCGACCTGGTCAGCTCGCCCGCGCTGCGCCGCGAGACGCTCAGCTCTCACGAAGCCCGGGTGTTCGACCCGCGCGAGCTGTTCGTCGACGACGATCCCGAGCCGATGTGGCGGCGGCTCGGGATGCACTCGGTGCTCGCGGTCCCGCTGACGGCGCGCGGCGGGATGCTGGGGCTGCTCGGCGTCGCCCGCGCGGAGGGCTCGCCCGCGTTCACCGAGGACGACCGCGAGGTCTTCACCGAGATCGGCCGCCGGGCGGGCGTCGCGATCGACAACGCCCGGCTCCTGGAGCTCGAACGGGCGTCGGCGCAACGGCTGGGGCTGCTGCACCGGGCGACCGCCGAGATGTCCGCGGCCGCCACCCCGGCCGAGGTCGCGCGCATCGCCGCCCGGCACATGGAGACGTTGCTGGGCGCCCCCGTCGTCGGCGTCTGGGAGCTGCGCGACGGCCGGCTGGAGGTGCTCACCCGGTCGGGGTGGGGATTGTCGGCGCAGCGGGCCTGGTCGTCGGTCCCGCTGTCGGACTCGGGCGCGGTGTCGCGCGTCGTCGAGTCGGGTGCCCCGATCTGGCTGTCGACCCCCGCCGAGGTGCGGGAACGGTGGCCGCAGCTGGTCGAGGGCCGGCCGGGTGGCTTCGGTGCCGTCGGCCTGCTGCCGCTCGCGGTCGGTCAGCGCAACGTCGGGGTGGTGGCCGTCGCGTTCCGGGAGGCGCGCACCTTCTCGCCGAGCGACCGCGAGGCCGCGACGGCAGTTGCCGAGCTGGCCGCGCAGGCGCTGGACCGCTCGTCGCTGCTGGTGGCCGAGACGGAAGGCAGACGCGTCGCCGAACGGCTCTCCGACGTCGCGACGGCGCTCGCCCGGGCCACCGACCTGCAGTCGGTCGCCGATGTGATCGTCGACCACGGGCTCTCGGCACTCGAGGCCGAGGCGGTCGTCGTCTGCCTGACCGACGAGTCCGATGTCCTGCGCTCGGTGAGCGGGCGTGGCTGGCCCGAGGGTGCCGCGGAGTTCCTCTCGCCGAGCGCCGCGCACCCGCTGGCCGCGTCGGTCCGCTCCGGCGAGCCGATCTGGTCGGTCGACCCGGTCGGGGGGCCCTGGCCCGCGCACACGGCGATCCCCCTGCTCGTCGGCGGCCGGACGATCGGCGTGCTGGGCTTCCGCTTCGCCGACCGGCCCCGGTTCACCCCGGAACGGCGCAGCTTCGTGCTGACGCTGGGCGGGCAGTGCGCGCAGGCCGTCATGCGGGCCCGGCTGCACCAGGCCGAGCACGAGGTCGCGGTGACGCTGCAGCGCAGCCTGCTGCCACAGCGGTTGCCCGAGACCGAGCGGCTCGCGATGGCCACCCGCTACCAGCCCGGGACGGAGGGCACCGAGGCCGGTGGCGACTGGTTCGACGTGCTCGACCTCGGCGACCAACGGTTCGCACTGGTCGTCGGCGACGTCGTGGGCCGGGGGCCGGCGGCGGCCGCGGTGATGGGCCAGCTGCGCAGCGCGCTCGCCGCGAACCTCGTCAACGGCCAGCAGCCCGCCGACGCGCTCGAGCAGCTGGACCTGTTCGCGCGCCGGGTCGAGGGCGCGATGGCGAGCACCGTCGTCTGCGCGACGATCGACTGCCGCACCGGCGACCTCCGCTACGCGTGCGCCGGCCATCCGCCACCGCTCGTCAGCGGCCCCGACGGCGTGCGCCTGCTCGCGGACGGCCGCGGCACCCCGCTCGGCGTCTTCGGCCGTCCGCCCTTCGTCGAGGCCGACGACCGGCTCGACCCCGGCGAGACGATCCTGCTCTGCTCGGACGGCCTGTTCGAACGGCGCAACGAGGTCATCGACGACGGCATGGACCGGCTGGCCGCGGTGTTCGGCGGGCTCGTCGGCACGCGTCCGGAGCCCAGCGCCGACGCGCTGCTCGACCGCATGTCCGAGGGCAGCGCCGTGCCCGACGACACCGCGCTGGTCCTCGCCCGGCTGCTGCCGGCACCGCTGCGCCTCGAGCTGGCGGCCGAGCCGAAGGAGCTGGCCGGGCTGCGCCGGGTCGTGGCGCGGTGGTGCGCCCAGGCCGGGGTCGACGAGGCCGCGTTCACCGATCTGCAGCTCGCGCTGGGGGAGGCGGCGACGAACGCCGTCGAGCACGCCTACCCACCGGGCGCGGGCGGGATCGTCCGGGTCGACCTCGACCTGACGTCCGACGCCACCGTGACCGTCCGGGTCGCCGACGAGGGGAAATGGCGCCCGCCGCCGGCCGATCCCGGCTACCGCGGCCGGGGGCTGGCGCTCATCCGCGAGCTCGCCCGCGACGTCGACGTCGCGGCGGGCCCGGCAGGGACCGTCGTGACGTTCCGGATGCCGCCGGAGCCCGTCGAGGTCCAGGTCGGCGCCGGGGCGCGGCGCGCCTGGTCGCCGCGGGTGCAGCGGGCCCCGGTCCCCGTGCCGCGGATCCGGTCCGGGGCGGGGCCCGTCCACGTCGAGGTGAGCGGCGACCTGGACCTCGCCGGTGTCCAGGAGGTCCGGTCGGAGCTGCTCGAACGCGTCTCGGCCGGAACCCCGCTCGTGCTGGAGCTCGCGGCGGACTGCTACGTCAGCAGCGCGGGCGTCGCGCTGCTGACCGAGCTCACCGAACGCGGCGGGGCCGCCGGTGCGGGCGTGACCGTCGTCAGCCCGGCGGACAGCGCGGCGCGGCGCATCCTGCGGCTGGCCGGCCTCGACGAGGTGATCACCGTCGCCCCGTCCCAGGGGGATCGTGGCGCCGGTCACGGAACGTGATGGTCATGTCGGACATTTCCCATCCGTGGCGGCGCGTCGGTCCCGCGAGCTGGGACGAGGTGGCACTCTCCGTCGTCGCTGTGCTGAACTCCCGGCATGAATCCCGCGGCGTTCCTCGGCCCCATCTGGGGCGACCGCCGCGCGGACTCGTTCGACCAGTGCTGTCGGCGCCGGATCTGATCCCGGCCCCCCGTTCGACCTCCCGCACTGGAGCACGACCGTGTTGCTGCACGCCCCCGGCCCCGCCCTGCCCGCCCGCGCGCTCCCGGGCCCTGCCGGGTACGAGCTCGCCGACCTCACCGCGCTGACCCGCCGCGTCGCCTCCGAGGTGCGCGCCGGGCTGCACGAGGTGCAGATCGACCCGCTGCGCCGCTGGTACCGGCGGCTGCACGGCGACGACTTCGTCGACGTGTGGCTGATCAGCTGGGCGACCGAGCAGGCAGCCGAGCTGCACGACCACGCCGGGTCGCTCGGTGCGCTCACCGTCGTCTCCGGGCGGCTGACCGAGGAGTTCTGGGCCGCGTCGACCGGCGGTCTGCGCTCCCGCACCCTGCACGCCGGGCGGTCGGTCGGCTTCGGGCTCGGGCACGTCCACGAGGTGTCCAACCCTTCGGCCGACGCCGCCGTCAGCGTCCACGCGTACTCTCCGCCCCTGACGGCCATGTCGTACTACGACGTGACGGGCGGGCGGCTGCGGCGCACCCGCTCCGAGCTGACCGAGCCCGGTTCGACCCAGGGGGTGGGATGACCCGCACGATCGACGACGTGCTCGCCGACGCCCGGGCGCGGCTGCGCCGCGTCGGACCGCGGGAGGCCGCCGACCTGCGCGAGCGGGGGGCGATCCTCGTCGACACCCGCCCGCAGTGGCAGCGTGACGCCGAGGGCGCGATCCCGGGCGCTCTCGTCATCGAGCGCAACCACATCGAGTGGCGCCTCGACCCGGCGTCCGACGCCCGCATCCCCGAGGCCACCGATCACGACGTGACGTGGATCGTCTTCTGCTCGGAGGGCTACTCCTCCAGCCTCGCCGCGGCATCGCTGCAGGACCTCGGCCTGCACAACGCCACCGATCTCGACGGCGGCTTCCAGGCGTGGAAGGCCGCGGGACTGCCCGTCAGCTGAACGCGCCGATCCCGGTGACGTCCCGGCCGACGATCAGCGTCTGGATCGTCTCGGTCCCCTCGAAGGTGTGCACGGCCTCGATGTCGGCCCAGTGTCGGGCCACATGGTGCTCCAGGAGGATCCCGTTGCCGCCCAGCAGGTCGCGCGCCTCCGAGAGGATGCGCCTGGCCGCCCGGGTGTTGTTCATCTTGGCCAGGCCCGCGACCGTCGGCGAGAGCCGTCCCGCGTCGGCGAGCCGGCCGATCTGCATGCAGTACAGCTGCATCCCGGTGAGGTCGGCGAGCATGTGCACCAGCCGCTGCTGGACGATCTGGAACGACGCGAGCGGTTTGCCGAACTGGGTGCGCTCCATCGCGTAGCGCAGGGCGGCGTCGTATCCCGCGGTCGCGTGGCCGAGCGCCATCCAGGCGCAGATCCCCCGGGTGTTGGCCAGGACGCGGGCACAGTCGGCGAAGGTGCGCGCCTCGACGAGCCGGTTCTCGTCCGGCACCCGCACACCGGTGAGCGTGATGTCGGCCTGCTGGATCGACCGCAGCGAGAGCTTCCCGGTGATCGCCGTGGCGGCGAATCCCTCGGTGGGCGTCTCGACGACGAAGCCCTGCACCTCGCCGGAGTCGGTGTCCCGGGCCCAGACGACGACCACGTCCGCGATCGTGGCGTTGCCGATCCAGCGCTTGCGGCCGTCGAGCACCCAGTGGTCGCCGTCGCGGCGCGCGGAGGTCTCCAGCGCGACGGAGTCCGATCCGTGGTCGGGCTCGGTCAGCGCGAAGGCCCCGATCCTGTCCATCGTGGACATCGACGGCAGCCAGCGCTCCCGCTGCTCCGCCGACCCGCACATCGCGATCGCCTGCATCGCCAGGCCCGCGTGCACGCCGAGGAACGTCCCGAGCGACCCGTCGCCGCGGTGCAGCTCCATGTGGACGAGCCCGCACGCCGTCGGGCTCATGCCCGCGGCCCCGTACCCCTGGATGTCCTCCCCGACGATCCTCAGCTCGGGCAGCCTGCGGATCAGCTTCCACGGCAGCTCCGCGCGCTCCCAGAGGTCCCCGACCCCGGGCAGCACCTCCGTGTCGACGAACGTGCGGGTCGTCGCGAAGCGGTCCCACTGCTCGGCGGTGAACTGCTCGCGCACCGAGAAGAAGTCGGTCCCCAGCGCCTCGCCCAGGTGCGCGTACTCGGCCATCCGGAAAGGCTCGCACAGTGCGGGGCTGTCCGCGCGGTGATGCCGCTGGTTCACTGCCACAGTGGACCGGCCCAACTTCCTCGCGGACGAGCGTCATGGGCCGTTGCCCGCCATGCTGCTCGTCCTGACGTTCGTCTCCGGCCTGATCGACGCGATCAGCATCCTCGCCCTCGGCCGGGTGTTCGTCGCGAACATGACCGGCAACGTCGTCTTCATCGGGTTCGCCATCGCCGGGGCCCCCGGCTTCTCGCTGCGCAACTCGGCCTGCGCGCTGGCCGGCTTCGTCGTCGGGGCTGTGCTCGCGGGCCGACTGGTCGACCGGTGGGGCCGGAGCCGGCCGCTCCTGCTGCGCAACGCGGTCGCCGTGGAGAGCCTGCTCATCGGCGTGTGCCTGGTCATCTCGCTCTTCGTGCACCTGCGCGAGGACGGCCCCGTCGCCGGGACGATCGTCGTCGGGATCGCGGCGATCGCCATGGCGGTGCAGAACGTCACCGCCCGTCGGATGGCCGTCCCCGACATGATGACGACGCTGCTGACGATGACGCTCATCGGCATCACCGCCGACCACGACAAGTTCGCCGAGTCCGGGCTGCGCCGGCTGGTGGTGATGGCGACGATGTTCCTCGGCGCCACCGTCGGGGCGCTGCTGGTCCTGCACGCGACCGTGCGCCTCGCGCTGGCCGTCGTCCTGGTCCTGCTGCTCGCCGTGTGCGTGGCGGCCGCGGTCTCCGCCCGCGAGGAGGCACCCTGGCAGGCGTGACCCGGGTCGATCCCCCGTCGAGCCCAGCGGACGGCCGGGCCGGGATCAGGCGGGGACGTCGTCGAGGGCGCGCTGGATGCGCTTGATCGAGACGGGACGGCGCGTCCGCATGGGGTGTGCGTAGAGCGAGATGCGCAGCTCCTCGATCATCCAGCGCACCTCCTGCAGCTCGGGCGGCGGGTCGGTGCCCGCGGGGAGGCCGGCGAGGTCGGCGTCGTACTCGTCGGCGACCACCCGGACCTCGGCGGTCCAGGCGGCGTCGCGGGCGGGGTCGACGCGCAGCTTCTCCAGCCGCACCGCGATGCCCTGGACATAGCGGGCCACGTCGGCCAGCCGGGTGGGCCCCGCGGCCGTGACGAACCCCGGCCCGGTGAGCTCGGCCAGCTGGGCGCGGACGTCGGCCACCCCCGCCGCGAGCGGCGGCGCGGTCATGTCGGCGAGCATCGCCTGCACCCGGTGCCAGTGGTCGAGCACGACGCGGACCGCGTCGAGGGTCTTGACCGTCGTCCCGGCCAGATGGGCCCGCAGGATGGTCCGGAGCCGGTCGTACCCGGCCTCGTCGAAGACGGGTCCGCCGGCGCGGGCGACCAGGTGGTCGGCGGCGGCGGTGACGCAGTCGTCGAGCAGCGCGGGGACGCTGCCGTGGGGGTTGCGCGACAGCGTGAGCCTGGCGGCGTTGTCGAGCTCGCGGGTCACCTGCCGCACCGGTGACGGGGTCTCCGACAGCAGCAGCCGGCGCAGCCCGCGGCGGTGCGCGGCGTCGCGCTCGGCGACGGTCGCGAAGACCCGGACGTCGACGCTCGCGCCGCGGTCGACGAGCCCCGGATACCCGGTGACGACGTTGCGCCCCCGGCGGATCGCCAGCTCGCGAGGCAGGTCGCCGATCGACCACGTCGTCAGTCCGGTCCGTTCGACGCCGGCGCCCGCGGCGGCGATCTCCTCGCGGACCTTGGGGGCCAATCGGTCGCGCAGCGCGTCGAGGTCGGTACCCCGGGCCAGCTCGGCGCCGTTCTCGTCGATCACCCGGAAAGTGACGGTGAGGTGGTCGGGGAGGCGGTCGAGCTCCCAGGCGTCGCGCGGGATCGTGATGCCGCGCATGCGACCCAGCTCGCGTTCCAGCCCGTCGAGCAGGGGCTCGTCGCCGACCTGCAGTCGGGCCAGCACGGCGCGGGCGTGGTCGGGCGCCGGCGCGAACTGGCGACGCAGGGTGCGCGGCAGTGTCTTGATGAGCGCGGTCACGAGCTCCTCGCGCAGCCCCGGCACCTGCCAGGTGAACGGCGTCGGGTCGATCTGCTGGAGGGCGGCGACGGGCACGTCGACGGTCACGCCGTCGTCGTGGCGCCCCGGCTCGAAGGCGTAGGAGAGCGGCAGGGTGAGCCCGCCCGCCTCGACGTGGTCCGGGTAGGCGGCACGGTCGACCTCGGCGGCGGTCGACGTCGCCAGGAACTCGGGGGTGAAGTCGAGCAGGTGCGGGTCGCGGCGCGACTCGCGCTTCCACCACGCGTCGAAGTGCCTGCCCGACACGACCTTGGACGGGACCCTCGCGTCGTAGAACGCGACGAGCACCTCCTCGTCGACGACGAGGTCGCGGCGGCGGGCGCGGTGCTCGAGGTCCTCGGCGTCGTCGAGCAGCTCGCGGTTGGCGCGGAAGAACCGGTGCCGCGTCTCCCAGTCGCCCTCGACGAGCGCGTGCCGGATGAACAGGTCGCGCGCGAGCTCGGGGTCGATGCGGCCGAGGTCGACGGTCCGGTTCGCGACGACGGGGATGCCGTGCAGGGTCACCCGTTCGGTCGCGACGGCCGAGCCGCGCTTGCGCGACCAGTGCGGCTCGGAATGCGTCTTCTTGACGAGATGTCCGGCGAGCGGCTCGATCCACTCGGGCTTGATGGGGGCGACGGTCCGCGCCCACAGCCGCGAGGTCTCGACGAGCTCGGCGGCCATCACCCAGCGCGGGTTCTTGCGCGCCAACGCCGATCCGGGCCAGATCGCGAACTTGGCCCCGCGCGCGCCGAGGTACTCCCGCTGCGCGCGGCGGTCCCGCCCGTTGCCGGCCTTCTCGTTGCCGGCCTTCTCGTCGACGGGGTCGAGCATGCCGACCTGGGAGAGCAGCCCGGAGAGCACGGCGGTGTGGATGCGGTCGGCCGCGGCGGGCCAGTCGTCGTCGCCCTCCGTCGGCGCCATCCCGGCCGAGCGTGCGGCCTGGCGCAGCTGGCCGTGCAGGTCCCACCATTCGCGCACCCGCAGGTAGTGCAGGAACTCCTCGCGCAGCCGACGACGGAACCGATTGCCCGACAAGGCCTCCCGCTGCTCGGCGAGGTAGTCCCACAACCGCAGGAACGCGAGGAAGTCGGAGCCGTCGGCGGCGAAGCGGGCGTGCGCGGCATCGGCGGCCTGGCGCTGCTCGGTGGGCCGCTCACGCGGGTCCTGCACCGACAGTGCGGCGGCGATGACGAGTACCTCGCGCAGACAGCCCGCGCGGTGCGCCTCGACGAGCATCCGGCCCAGCCGTGGGTCGACGGGCAAGCGGGACAACGACTGCCCGATCGACGTCAGGGACCGCCGGCCGGGTTCGAGGGCGCCGAGCTCGTGCAGCAGCGCCAGACCGTCGGCGACCGAGCGCGGGTCGGGGGGCTCGACGAAGGGGAAGTCGGCGATCTCGCCCAGGTCGAGTGCGATCATCTGCAGCACCACGGACGCGAGGTTGGTGCGCAGGATCTCCGGGTCGGTGAACTCGGGGCGCGCGTCGAAGTCGTCCTCGGAGTACAGCCGGATGCAGATGCCGTCGGACGTGCGGCCGCAACGGCCTGCGCGCTGGTTGGCCGAGGCCTGCGACACCTTCTCGATCGGCAGCCGCTGCACCTTGAGCCGCCGCGAGTACCGCGAGATGCGGGCCGTGCCCGTGTCGATCACGTACCTGATGCCGGGGACCGTCAGCGACGTCTCGGCGACGTTGGTGGCGAGCACGATCCGGTTGCCCGGGTGCGGGGCGAAGACGCGGTGCTGCTCGGCCGTCGTGAGGCGGGCGTAGAGCGGCAGGATCTCGGTGTTGCGCAAGGAGAGCGCGGCCAGCGCCTGCTCGGTGTCGCGGATCTCGCGTTCGCCGGGCAGGAAGACGAGGATGTCGCCGGGGCCCTCGCGCTGCAGCTCGGCGACGGCGTCGCCGATCGCGTCGAGCTCCTCGCGGTCGGGATCGGCGTCCGGGTCGTCGGGGTCGACGACGGGCCGGTAGCGGATCTCGACCGGATAGGAGCGGCCGGAGACCTCGACGATCGGGGCCGGCTCGCCGTCGGCGGCGAAGTGCCGGGCGAAGCGCTCCGGGTCGATCGTCGCCGACGTGATGATGACCTTGAGGTCCGGACGCTGCGGGAGCAGCCGTGTGAGGTAGCCGAGGATGAAGTCGATGTTGAGGCTGCGCTCGTGCGCCTCGTCGATGATCAGCGTGTCGTAGCGGCGCAGCATGCGGTCGCCCGCCAGCTCGGCGAGCAGGATGCCGTCGGTCATGAGCTTGACCATCGTGCGGTCGCCGACCTGGTCGGTGAACCGCACCTTCCAGCCGACGACGTCGCCCAGCTCGGTGCCCAGCTCCTCGGCGATGCGGGCGGCGACGGTGCGCGCGGCCAGCCGCCGCGGCTGGGTGTGACCGATCATCCCGGTGACGCCGCGGCCCAGCTCGAGGCAGATCTTGGGGAGCTGCGTGGTCTTCCCGGAGCCGGTCTCGCCGGCGACGATCACGACCTGGTGGTCGCGGATGGCGGCGGCGATGTCGTCGCGCCGGGCGCTGACCGGCAGCGCCTCGGGGTAGACGATCCGCGGCACGGCGGCGCGTCGGCGTTCGAGGCGGTGCTCGGCGGTCGCGACCGAGTGCGCGACGGCCTCCTGCGCCGTCCCGTTCCCGGAGCGGCGGGCGCCGGCCAGCCTGCGGCCGAGGCGGTGCGAGTCGTCGGGCGGGAGGGCCCGGATGCGGTCCTCGAGATCGGCGAGGACCTCGTCGGGGAGCGGCGGCGCGGTCGGCTCGCCCGTACGGGCGGACCGGTTGCGCCCCTGCGCGGGGGACGCCGTCGGTGCGGCGCCCCGGGCGGGGTCGCCGGAGGGTGTGTCGGCGGGGCCGGGCGCGTTGCCCCCGGAGGGTGCGCTCCGGCCCCGGGACCCGCGGCGGCGCGGACGCCGGGCGCGGGTCGGGCGGCCGTCCCCTGGGGGGCCGGACTCGGTGTCCGGAGGGACGGCGGGACCGTGGGGGTCACCGGCGGGACGCTCGCGGCGCGCGTCGGTGGCTCGGGTGGAGGACATCGTGGGAAAAGTGTGCCTGGTCGTGCGGGTCAGGCCGAGCGGAGGGCGGGTGTGATCTCCTCGGCGACGGGCACGTCGGCGGCCGGGTGCTCGACGAGTGCCAGCACGCGGTTGGCCAGGAAGCGGGCCGTGCGGACGGTGGTGCCGCCGCGTGTGACCTCGCTGACCTCGACGACGCCCCGGCCGTGGACGGTCTCGACCCGGCGCCCGGCACGCGTCGCCACGACGTCGTAGGTGCGGGTGGTGCCGCTCCCCGCGTCGATGACGATCTCTACCCGGTCGCCCTTCATGCCGTCCTTCTCACGTACGTCGGGAGGTGTGGGACGTCCGAACCGGGTGCCGGTCGCCTCTCGGCGCGCAGGCCGCTCTCGGCGGCGGTTCTCATGTGGGACCCGGGGACACGGTGTCACCCGATCCGGACGCTTCCTACAACCCTCCTGCCCGCCGGATTGTTCCCGGTGGGGGAGGGTGTCCGAACCGGACGCCGGTCGCCTCGCGGCGAGTGGCGCACCACGGCTCCAGCCTGACGGTATTCCGTGGCGGCGGTTGTTTTCGAGGCCCGGGGACTCGGCTCGCCCGGCTCGGACAGCCTGGTCAACACGACGGTCCGCGCGTTCATTCCCGGGCGGCAGCCCGATCCGGGGTCGGTCGGTCCGGGGTCAGTCGGAGGACGAGCTCGACGACCCGGAGTCCGACGAGCTCGACCCGGAGTCCGACCAGCTCGACCCGGAGTCCGACGACGACCACGAGCCGGGATCGTGCGAGTGCGAGTACCCGTGGGAGTGCGAATGGCCGTGGTGGTCGGACGAGGACGGCGGCCACGGGGACCCGGCCGGGTGGTGCGGGTCGTGGTGGGGCTGCCCGGAGTGGTCCCACGTCGGGCGCCCCGGCGCGAACGTGTCGAAGGCGTCGTCCCAGTCGGCGGGGCCGGACCCGGACCAGCCGGGGTCCTCTTCCTCACCGGCCACCCGGTAGCGCCCCTGCAGGCGGGCCGCCGCGGCCTCGCGCAGCATCCGGCTGCCCTGCAGCACCACCGTCACGACGATCGTCATGATCAATAACGGGATGGCGACGAGCAGCCCCGGCCAGCCGATGGCCAGGTAGAGCACCACGCAGATCGCGACGTCGCCGAGGATCAGCAGCGGGAGGACGAATCGGGGCACGGCGTCAGCCTTCCGTGATCGGGGTGGACGAGGTCGTGCCGAGGTCGTGTCGGGGCCGCGGGCGACGGACGCGCGCCGTCGTCGTGGAGCGCCCGTCGGGAATCTAGCGAGACCGCGCCCGACGCTGCAGCGGGGTCGGCCGGCGCGCGCAGATCAGTCCAGTGCCGAGAGCACCCCGTCGGTGTAGGGCGTCCACGCCTCGACGGCCCACGGGCCGAAGTCGCGGTCGGTCAGCACGACGCACGCCGCGCCGGCGTCCCGGTCGACCCACAGGAACGTGCCCGACTGCCCGAAGTGCCCGAACGTCGCGGGCGAGCTGCCCGTGCCCGTCCAGTGCGGCGACTTCCGCCCGCGGATCTCGAACCCGAGCCCCCAGTCGTTGGGCTTCTGCCGGCCGTAGCCGGGCAGGACGCCGTCGAGACCCGGGAACGCGACCTCGGTCGCGGAGGCGAACGTCGATCCCGCGACGAGCGTCGGTGCCTGGAGCTCGGCGGCGAACCGGGCGAGGTCGTCGACGGTGGAGACGGCCCCGGACCCGGGATGCCCCTCCAACCGGGTGCCACCGAGGCCCAGCGGCACACAGACCGCCTCGTGCAGGTAGTCGGCGAACGGGATGCCGCTCGCCGCCGTGATCGTCTCGGCGAGGACGGCGAAGCCGGTGTTGGAGTAGATGCGTCGGGCCCCGGGTGCCGCCTGGACGGCGTCGGAGTCGAACGCCAGCCCCGACGCGTGCGCGGCGAGGTGCCGGACCGTCGAGCCCTCTGGGCCGGCCGGCTGGTCCCACTCGACGGCGCCCTCCTCGACGGCGACGAGCGTCGCGTAGGCGGTGAGGAGCTTGGTCACCGACGCGAGCCGGAACGACCGGCCGGTCTCGCCCGCCGTCGCGAGCGTCGAGCCGTCGGCCGCGACGACCGCCGCCGCGGCGTGCCCGACGGGCCAGTCGAGCACCGCACCGACCGATTTCCGCAGATCCGCCACCCGGCCATCCTCTCCCGGTGGCCGCGTCCGGCGCCGCGCGGGGATACTCCGTCGCCGTGACCGGGATCCGGATCGGGACGTCGGGCTGGCGCTACCCGCCGTGGCGCGGCGTCTTCTATCCCGAGGGTCTCGCCCAGCGCCGGGAGCTGGAGTACCTGTCGCGGGCGGTGTCGAGCATCGAGATCAACGGCTCGTTCTACTCGCTGCAGCGTCCGGAGAGCTACCGGCTGTGGGCCGCGCAGACCCCCGACGACTTCGTGTTCTCGGTCAAGGGCCCACGGTTCGTGACGCACATGAAGCAGCTGCGCGACCCCGAGGTCGTGCTCGCGAACTTCTTCGCGTCGGGCCTGCTCGCATTGGGCCCGAAGCTCGGGCCGGTCCTGTGGCAGCTGCCGCCGCGGATGCGGTGGGACCGCGAGCGCGTCGAGACGTTCCTGCGGTGCCTGCCGCGGAGCACCGCCGAGGCGGCGGCGCTCGCCGAGAAGCACGACGAGCGGCTCGACGGCCGCGCCCTGACCAGCACCGACGCCGACCGGCCCGTCCGGCACGCGCTGGAGGTGCGGCACCCGAGCTTCGCCGACCCGGCCGTCGTCGCGCTGTTGCGGGAGCTCGACGTCGCGCTCGTCGTCGCCGACACGGCGGGGACGTGGCCGCATCTGGAGGACATGACCGCCGGGTTCGCCTACGTCCGGCTGCACGGCGACGTCGAGCTGTACGCGAGCGGGTACTCCGACGCCGCGCTGGACTCGTGGGCGGCACGGATCCGGCGGTGGGCGGCAGGGGAGTCGCCGACGGGGGAGTTCACGGTGGCGCCGCCGATGGCACCGGTGCCCGGCCGCGACGTGTACGTCTACTTCGACAACGACATGAAGGTGCACGCCCCGCGGGACGCGATCGCCCTGGCGGCGAGGCTCAACTGACGGCGGCCGCGAGCCGCGCCTCCCGGCTCACCCGGTGCGCCACCAGCATCCGCCGGCCGAGGATCATCGCCGCCGCCGCGACGACCATCGTCCCCGCGCCGACGGCCCAGGCCGCCCCGAAACCGCTGTGCGTCGCGAGGAACCCGAAGACGACGGGGCCGAGGAACGCCCCCGCGTAGACGCCGACCTGCACGACCGACGTCGCCGCCGCGGGTGCGGCCGGGTTGAGCCGGACGACGGCGAACTGCAGCAGCCCGGGCCACGCCCAGCCGAGCCCGAACGCCAGTACCGTGCCGAGCACCAGCGGCACCGGCCCCGGGACCGCCAGCAGTCCGAGCCCGATCGCGCCCAGCGCCATGCTGGCCGCGACGACGGCGATGTGCCCGCCCGTCCGACGGTCGGCGAGCCAGCCGTGCAGCAGCCGAAGCACGAGCCCGACGACGCTACCCATGGTGAGCACCAGGCCGGCGAGGCCCGGGTCCACGCCCTGGTCGACGGCCGAGGCCACCAGGAACACCCCCAGCGCGCCCGCCGCTGCCGCGCCCAGCCCGGCGCCCGCGCCGATGACGGCGAGCGCGCCGGTCGCGCGGTCGGCCGGATCGACCTTCGTGCGGACGTAGGGCTCCCGGCTCCGCGGCGTCAGCGGCAGGGCGAGCAGCGCCAGCCCGGCGCCCATGACGAACGCCCAGCGCCAGCCGAGCGTCAGCGCGATCGCGGGCACGGCGAGGCCGGAGAGCAGCGTCGCGGCCGGGACGGACGACTGTTTGAACCCAAAGGACAGGCCGAGCCGCCGCTCCGGCACGAACCGGGCCAGCGTCAGGTTCGACGACAGCTGCCCCATGACATTGCACCAGCAGCTGCACAGCAGCAGGGCCACCAGCAGGCCGTAGGACCGGGCGCCGAACCCGACCGCGAGCATCAGCGTCGCGGCGCCGACGACGGCGATGCGGCTCGTCGCCGTCGGGCCGAACCGCTCCACCAGCCAGCCGACCGGCAGCGACGCCACCGCGCTCGCCCCGAAGTAGAGCGCGACGACCAGGCCGAGGCCCGCCGGGTCGAAGCCCAGCTCACCGGAGATCTGGACGGCCAGCGCACCGGTCAGGAAGACGGGCAGCACCGACGCCGTCGAGACCGCGACGGCTCCGACGACCGCCCGGCGCGCGCCCAGTTCCCCACCCACGCTGAGCAACGCTAACCGGATCGGGCGGCGTTTGTCCCAGATGTGTGGTGCATCCGCGGACGACCGGATACCGACCGACCGGTCAGCCCTTGATCCGGCTCCCGTGCCCGGCCCACTCCTTCTCGCGCAGCTCGAACTTCTGCACCTTGCCCGTCGAGGTCTTGGGCAGCTCGTCGACGATCTCGACGTCGCGGGGCGCCTTGTAGCGCGCGATCTTCGACTTCACGTGCTCGATGACCTCGTCCGGCGTGGTCTGCTGCCCGCCCTTCAGCACGACGAACGCCTTCGGCCGCTCGCCCCACTGCTCGTCGGGCACGC
The DNA here is from genome assembly GCF_000196675.2 of Pseudonocardia benzenivorans CB1190. Classification (GTDB taxonomy): domain Bacteria; phylum Actinomycetota; class Actinomycetes; order Mycobacteriales; family Pseudonocardiaceae; genus Pseudonocardia; species Pseudonocardia benzenivorans. The sequence continues at coordinate 611,259 of NC_015312.1, forward strand.
CGACGACGGCCGCCTCCAGCACCGCCGGGTGCGACACGACGGCCTGCTCGACCTCGACCGTCGAGATGTTCTCGCCGCCGGAGATGACGACGTCCTTCGCCCGGTCCCGCAGCTCGACGTAGCCGTCGGGATGCACGACGCCCAGGTCGCCGGAGTGGAACCAGCCGCCTGCGAACGCCTTCTCGGTGCCCTCCGGGTCGTCGTAGTAGCCGGCCATGACGTTGTTGCCGCGCATGACGATCTCGCCCATCGTCGCGCCGTCGCGCGGCACGTCGACCATGTGCTCGTCCACGACGCGCAGCGCGTCCGTCTGGATCATGCCGACGCCCTGGCGGGCCTGCAGGGCCGCGCGCTCCTCGGCGTCGAGCTCGTCCCACGCGCGCTGGTACTGGTTGACCGAGTACGGGCCGTAGGTCTCGGTGAGCCCGTAGACGTGGACGATGCGGAAGCCCATCCGTTCCATCTGCAGGATCGTCGTCGGCGACGGCGGGGCGCCCGCGGTGGTGATCACCAGCTGGTAGTCGAGCTTCACCGCCTCGGCCGCGTTCATGATCGTGGTGACGACGGTGGGCGCGCCGTTGAGGTGCGTGACGCCGTGCTCGCTGATCAGCTTCCAGATGACATCACCCCGGACCTCGCGCAGGCAGACGTGGGTGCCGCCGATCCCGGTGACCGCCCACGGGGTGCACCAGCCGTTGCAGTGGAACATCGGCAGCGTCCACAGGTAGACGGTGTCGGGCGTGTGCGCGGAGTGCACGACCTCGCCGAACGAGTTCAGGTACGCGCCGCGGTGGGTGTACTGCACGCCCTTGGGGCGGCCCGTCGTCCCCGAGGTGTAGTTGATCGAGATCGCCCGGTTCTCGTCGTCGACCTCCCAGGGCAGGGGGTCGTCGGAGCCACGGGCGAGCAGGTCGCCGTAGGTGGTGCCACTGCCGATGCCGTCGCCGGGGCTCGCCGGGTCGACGACGGTGATGATCTCCTCGACCGTCGCCAGCTCTCCCACGAGGGGGGCGACCACCGGGTACAGCGCCGCGTCGACGACCAGCACCTTCGACCCGGAGTGGTCGAGGATGTAGCGGACCTCCTCGGTCGACAACCGGGTGTTGATCGCGACGAGGACGGCACCCGCGAGCGGCACGGCGAAGTGCGCGACGAGCATCTCCGGCACATTGGGCAGCAGGTAGGCGACCCGGTCGCCGGCCTGCACGCCCGAGCCGCGCAACGCGTGCGCCACCCGCGTCGTCTCCGCGGCGAACTGCGCGTAGGTGTACCTGCGCTCGCCGGCGACGATCGCCGTCTTCCCCGGGTAGACCTCCGACGAGCGGCGCAGGAACGCCAACGGGGTCAGTTCGGTGTGTCCGACGGTCATCGACGGCCTCCAGTCACGACGTGCGATCCGTCGCGATCCTGACCCGCGTCGCGCCGCCCGGCAAGGCCGGGCCCGGCCTCAGTCCTCCTCGATGCGGATGGCCGCCTTCGGGCAGCTCCGCACGGCCTCCTCGACCTTGGGGCGCAGCTCCTCGGCGGGGTGCTCGTCGAGGATGTAGAGGAAGTCGTCCTCCCGTACCTCGAAGACCTCGGGCGCGATGCCCATGCAGACGGCGTTGCTCTCGCACAGATCAAAGTCCACGACGACCTTCATGGCCGACATCGTGCGCCCTGCCACGACGGCCGCGGGAGTGAGGTCAGCCTCACACCAGGCACGCCTGCCCTGTGCGGCGTCCCGCGCGGCTCGCGACCGGCCGCCTGCTCACGGGGCGGGCGCGGCGGGTGCAGCCGGACCGGACCGCTCGGGAGTGTGCGGCGTGGGCGTGGCGGGTGTGGGCGCGGAGACGGAACCGGCGTGGGGACAGCCGGATCGGGCGCACGACGGCGTGGACCTGCCCTCGGCGGCGCCGGCGATCGTCAGGGTGAGGACGACACCGAGCAGTCCGGCGAGGGCCGCGGCACGGGGGAGCGCGGGCGCGGGCATCGGGGTACAGCCTTCCGGTGGACGGACGCGATCCCGTAGGGGCCCGGGACCGTGCCTGCCCATCCGTGTCGGCCCGGTGCGCCGTTACCGGATCCGGAGAATTGCGCCGGACGCCGAGCAACTCGGCGGCGTCCGGCGCATTCTCCGTTAGTCCTTGCGGAGGATCGGTCGCAGCGCGTCGAGCACCTCGGCGCTCTCGATGGTGCTGGGGACCGGCTCGTCGTTGCCGTCCGCGATGCCGCGCATCGTCTTGCGCAGGATCTTTCCCGAGCGGGTCTTGGGCAGCGCCGCGACGACGGCGACGTCCTTGAGCGAGGCGACCGCCCCGATCTGGTCGCGCACCAGCTGCACCAGTTCGGCGCGCAGGGTGTCCTCGTAGCCCTCGGCGGCGCCGTCGACACCCGCCTTGAGTACGACGAACCCGCGCGGGATCTGGCCCTTCATCGAGTCGGCCACGCCGATGACCGCGCACTCGGCGACGTCGGGGTGGCTCGCGAGGACCTCCTCCATCGAGCCCGTGGACAGCCGGTGGCCCGCGACGTTGATGACGTCGTCGGTGCGGCCCATGACGTAGACGTAGCCGTCCTCGTCGATGTTGCCGCCGTCGCCGGTGAGGTAGTAGCCGTCGAACGCGGCCATGTACGAGCGGACGAAGCGCTCGTCGTCGTTCCACAGCGTCGGCAGCGCGCCCGGCGGCATCGGCAGCTTGACCACGATGGCGCCGTCCGTGCCGGCCTCGACTGGCTTGCCTGCGATGTCGAGGACCTGCACGTCCCAGCCGGGCAGCGGGCGGGTCGGCGAGCCGGGCTTGATCGGCAGCAGCTCGATGCCCGCCGGGTTGGCGACGATCGGCCACCCCGTCTCCGTCTGCCACCAGTGGTCGATCACGGGGATGCCGAGGGTGTCCGACGCCCAGTGGTAGGTCTCGGGGTCGAGACGCTCGCCGGCGAGGAAGAGGTACTTCAGGCTGGAGACGTCGTGGTCGCGCAGGTGCTCGGCCTTCGGGTCCTCCTTCTTGATCGCCCGGAACGCCGTCGGGGCGGTGAACAGGCTCTTCACCCCGTGGTCGGCGACGACCCGCCAGAACTGGCCCGCGTCGGGGGTGCCGACGGGCTTGCCCTCGTAGAGGATCGTCGTGGCCCCGGCCAGCAGCGGCGCGTAGACGATGTAGGAGTGCCCGACGACCCAGCCGACGTCGGACGCGGTGAAGATCGTCTCGCCGGCGCCGACGTCGTAGACGTTGGGCATCGACCAGGCCAGCGCGACCGCGTAGCCGCCGCCGTCGCGCACGACGCCCTTCGGCTTCCCGGTCGTGCCCGAGGTGTAGAGGATGTAGAGCGGATCGGTCGCCTTGACCGGCACCGGATCGGCGGGGGTGGCACCGGCCATCGCCTCGACCCAGTCGACGTCCGCGTCGCCCATCGCCGCGGCGGCCTGCGGGCGCTGCAGGATCACCTGCCTGTCGGGCTTGTGCGCGGCCAGCTCGATGGCCTTGTCCAGCAGCGGCTTGTACTCGATGACCCGCTTGCCCTCGATGCCGCACGACGCGGACACGACGACCTTCGGGGTGGCGTCGTCGATGCGGACGGCCAGCTCCTTGGGCGCGAACCCGCCGAAGACGACCGAGTGCACGGCGCCGATCCGGGCGCACGCCAGCATCGCGACGGCGGCCTCGGGGACCATCGGCATGTAGATGACGACGCGGTCGCCGACGCCCACGCCCAGCCCGGCGAGGACCCCGGCGAAGCGCGCGACCTCGTCGCGCAGCTCGGCGTAGGTGTAGCTCCGCTGCGACTGCGTGACGGGCGAGTCGTAGATCAGCGCGGCCTGGTCGCCCCGGCCCGCGTCGACGTGGCGGTCCAGCGCGTTGTACGCGACGTTGAGCTCCCCGTCGGGGAACCACCGGTAGAAGGGCGGGTTGGACGAGTCGAGTGCCGTCGTCGGCGCCGTGTGCCAGTCCAGCGCCGCCGCCGCGTCGAGCCAGAACCGCTCGGGGTCCTCGACGCTGGCCCGGAAGATGTCGTCGTAAGCGCCCACCGGCGGTCCTCCTCGACTCACTCGCAGTTCCGTGCAGACCCTAGTCGCGCGACCGCTCCGAGGCCGCCTCTGCCTGATCGTCGGATCAGGAGAGCCATCACTGAGGGTCATCACTCGAACGGATCACTCACTCCACCGAGGGATCTCTCGTTGCTGGACTCGTAACGGTTCGCGCAGCACTCGAAGGGGTGACGGTCGAGGGTCACGACGGGTCCGGGCACGGCGATAGGCCGGCAGGACGTCCCGCACTCGCGGGACGTGGGCGACGAGGAGACGACGTTGGGTGCGAGGGTTCGGGACCTCACGGCCCGCAGACGCGTCGTCGCCGCGATCGCCGTGCTCGTCACCGTCGTGGCAGGGGTCGTCGTCGCCGGGACCGTGCGTGGGACGGCCTCGGCCGAGGCCGGGCAGGTTCCGGCCGGCGACCCGGCCTGCGGCCCCGCCTGGGTCACGGCCTGGCAGACCAGCCCGCAGCCGGGCCCGGAGGCCGCTGCCGCCGGTGGCCGCTTCGGTGGCCGCACGCTTCGGATGGTGCTGCGCCCGCAGTCGACCGGCTCGGAGATCCGGGTCCGGTTGTCCAACCGCTACGGGCAGGTCCCGCTCGTGGTGGCCGCGGCGTCCGCGGCCACGACGGGAACGGGCGCGGGAACGCGTGGTGGCGCCCCGCGGCCGGTCCTGTTCGACGGACGCGCCGAGGTGACGATCCCTGCTGGGGCGGAGATCGTCAGCGATCCGGTGCCGTTCGTCGCGCAGGCGGGCCTGCCCGTCTCGGTCAGCGTCTTCCTCCCGCAGGAGCCCGATCGGGTGGCCACCCATCCGCTGGCACTGCAGACCTCGTGGGTCAGCGCCCCCGGCAACCACGTCGACTCGACGTCCGGCGCCGCGTTCGGCACGCCCGTGACCGCCTGGTTCGTCGTGACGGGTCTCGACGTGCTCGTGCCCCGCGCCGAGCACGCCGTCGTGCTGGTCGGGGACTCGATCACCGACGGCCTCGGCAGCGACCCCGACGAGAACGACCGCTGGTCCGACGCTCTGTCCGCCCGGCTCGCCACCGAGGTCGGCGCCGCGCAGATGTCCGTGCTCAACGCCGGCATCTCGGGCAACCAGTTGCTCGCCGACGCGTTCGGCGTCGGCGACTCGCCCGCGACCCGCTTCCGGTTCGACGTCGCCGCCGCGGCGGGGGTCACCGACGTCGTGCTGCACATCGGTACCAACGACATCGCCGAGGGCCGCGCCGCCGACCAGATCGAGGCCGGGCTCGTCCGCTTCGCCGACCAGGCCCGGGCGGCCGGCCTCCGCGTCTTCCTGACGACGATCACGCCCTCCCGCACCGGCCCGCGCGGGACGGCGGCCGGGCAGGCGACGCGTACCGCCGTCAACGCCTGGGTGCTCGGCCAGGGCCCCGCGCACTCCGACGGCGTCTTCGACTTCGCCGCCGCCGTCGCCGACCCCGCCCGGCCCGATCGGCTCGCCCCCGCCTACGACTCCGGAGACGGTCTGCACCTGTCCGCCGCCGGGTACCGCGCCCTCGCCGGCGCCGTGCGGACCGACGCCCTGGCGGGAAGCCCCTGCCTGGCCGGCGACGGCGCGTCCTCGGTCGTGGTCTCGGGCGGCCGCTGAGCCCTCTGCTTTCCCCGAGCCTCCGCCCCTCGCCGAGCCCTCTGCCCCTCGCCGAGCCCTCTGCCCCTCGCCCGGTCCTCCGCCCTCGCCCGGTCCCGCCCGCACCGTGCCGGCCGAGCGCAACCTGACGGTCGTCGGCGAGCTGATCGGGAGCGCTCAGGTTGCCCGTCGAGTGTCGGGCGCAACCTGAGGGTCGTCGGCGAGCCGGTCGGGAGCGCTCAGGTTGCGCGTCGGATGTCGGGCGCAACCTCATGGTCGTCGACGGGGGCGATCTGCAGCGGTGGGGTTGCGACCGGTGGGCGACGGTCGTCAGGGCTTGCGGCGGCGGAACCGGGGACGCCGGGCCGGCTCGTCGCGGACCCGCTCGAGCGGGCCCGTCGGCATGTCCTCGCGGTCCAGGCGCTCGATCACCCAGTCGAGTGCGAGCGAGCCCGGGGAGACGCCGCGTTCCTCCGCCACCCGCCGCAGCTGCTCGACCCTCAGTGGTGGCAGCCTCAGCTGGAAGACCTGCGCGGTGCCGAAGCGTCCCGTCGACTCCAGCGGGCCGTCGGGGTCCGGGGCGAGCGCCGCGAGGTAGGAGTCGAGCTCGGGATCGTGCGCGGGCAGGGCGTCGCCCGACCGCGGGGGACGTCCGCCGGAGGCGCGGCTCCGACCGGCCCGCAGGGCCGTGCGGTCGGCTGTCCGGTCGTTCGCGCGGGTCGTCCCGGGCGGGACGCGGTGGCGTGGCCGTGCGGGGCGGGACCCGTCGTCAGGAACACCGTCGGCGGCCATGCGCGCAGCCTAGGTCCGGCCCGCCCCGGCCGGGGGGTCAGTCCGCGAGCGTGTAGCCCGCCTCGGTGACCGCGCCGCGGATCTCGTCGAGCGGCAGCTCGCGGTCGCTGCTGATGGTGACCAGGCCGGTGGACAGGTCGACCTCGACGTCGCGCACGCCGGCCAGCTCACCGACCTCCTCGCGGACCGACGCCGTGCAGTGCCCGCAGGTCATCCCGGAGACGATGACGTCGGTGCGGAACGGGGTCTCGATGCTCATTGGTCCTCGCTCTTCCTGGGTCTTTCCGAATGCCGTCGCCGCCGCGACCGGATGGGTGTCCGTGCGTCAGGACCGGACGAGCCGGGCGATCGCGGCGGCGGCCTCCTGGACCTTCGCCTCGCCCTCCTCGTCGCCGGCCCGGGCCGCATCGACCAGGCATCCCGACATGTGCTCGGTGAGCAGCTCGAGCGCGAACGACTGCAACGCCCTGGTGGCGGCGGACACCTGGGTCAGCACGTCGATGCAGTAGGTGTCCTCGGCGACCATCCGCTGCAGGCCGCGGACCTGGCCCTCCACGCGACGCAGTCGTCGCAGGTGGGCCTCGCGGTTGTCGGTGTACGAGGGCATGGCGACCTCCCGGCTGCTCCGTTTCGAGCATACGGGGTGGGGGTACGCGCCCGCCGCCGAGCCGGTGTGGCTCGTGACGCACCGTCGATCGTCTCCCTCACCCGGGCAGCGGCATGCGTCGGCAGCCTGCCATCGGTAACGTCTTGGTCACGGCCACGGGGGTGGTCGCCAGGTGCCGATACGGGGGGCGTTCCCGGCCCGGTCCTGCCGGTGTGCCCGGCGGAGGCGGGGGCGGGTGCACGTGCGCCCGCCGCGCAGCGCCGGGACCAGGCGCGACGGAACGGGGAGACGTCGATGACCATCGGTAGCGCTCGACGGGAGTTCGGGGACGTCAGGCAGGGTGCGTCGGGAGCGATCCCCGGCCCGCGCACCGCCGCCGACGCCTACCGCGTCTCCGACGACCAGGTCCAGAAGGCAAGACTCGTCGTCGCCGAGAACTCGGAGGACTCCGAGGACCTCCGGCTGCTGCTCGACATGCTCGGCCTGATCTCGTCCAATCCGGACCAGCCGCCGCCGGTCAGCCGCTGACGGCCCGCCGGCCCCCCGTACGGCTCCTGAGCAGCCCGAACGGGCTGGAGGGGGGTGGGTGAAAAGGGGCGTGGGGGGCTGTCATATGCTTTCGTCGCTCCCAACGGACAGCCGTTGGAGGTCAGGACGCCGCCAGCGGAGTCCAGCCCCCATCGTCTAGCGGCCTAGGACTCCGCCCTTTCAAGGCGGCAGCGCGGGTTCGAATCCCGTTGGGGGTACGGTAGTCGCAGTACGTAAGGCCCAGTGGCGCAGTTGGTTAGCGCGTCGCCCTGTCACGGCGAAGGTCGCGGGTTCGAGTCCCGTCTGGGTCGCTTCACTCTCCGGTTCCCGGCTTTGCCGGCGGCCAGGCCAGGTAGCTCAGTTGGTACGAGCGTCCGCCTGAAAAGCGGAAGGTCGGCGGTTCGACCCCGCCCCTGGCCACACTTTCTCCCCGCGTCACCCTGTGCGGCTTCGGTCACGCGTTCGTCGCGGACCGGCTCCTTCCCGGCGTGGTTGCATTCGTCGCCGCGCGGACGAGGTCGAGGGCGTCGCCCTGGTGGAGCGCGTAGGAGAGGCGCTGCCCGCGGCGTCGTCGGGTCGGGGAGGCGCATGGCGGGCTCGACGAGACGACCGGGGCCGCCGGAGCCGACGTTCGGATCGGACGAGCTACCGCGCATCAGCCCGGTCGGCCGCCGGTCGCGCCGACGCCTGCCCGCGACGGCGCTCCGAAGGTGTCGACGAGCGCGTCGACCAGAGACGCCGCGGCCGGTGCCGGGTCCGACGACGCCCACGCCACGTAGGAGTCGGGTCGTACCAGCAGGGCCGTCGTCCCGGTCCCGGTGAGGTCGAGCCGGCCCGCGACGACGTCGACACGATCCGACCACGGTTCGGCGACCGCAGCGAGCGTGCCCGTGCCGTCGACCAGCAGCGGTCTGGCGGTGCGGCACAGCTCGGCGAGCCGGACCCCGTCGACCATGAGGTCGGGCGCGAAGCCGCCGGCGAGCTCGTGGTCGCTGCGCGTCGGGTAGCGGACGTCGGCACCGGCCATCATCTCGGCGACGCGCCGCGCGTTCGCGCCGTCGGCGAGCAGTTCGGCCGTCCACTCGCGCAGCGCGGTGACCTCGGGTCCGGGGGCGACGAGCGCGGTCTGGGCCTGCGTCGACATCACGACGCGCCTGCTGGCGGGCATCCGTTCGACCTCGTAGCTGTCGAGCAGGCCGGCGGGTGCCCACCCGTTGACGGCCGCGGCCAGCTTCCAGCCGAGGTTGACCGCATCCTGCAGCCCGAGATTGAGGCCCGGGCCGCCGATCCCCCAGTGCACGTGGGCGGCGTCGCCGACGAGGAAGACCCGTCCGGCGCGGTACCGCTCGGCGATGCGGGAGTTCTGCCCGACCAGCCGGCGCAGCAGGAACGGGCCGTCGCCGGTCGGCGCGGTCAGCGGGACGTCGGCGCCCAGCACGCGGCGCAGGCTCGCCGCCATCTCGGCGAGGGTCAGCGGGCCGTCGGGCACGGGATCGTCGGCGGCGGGCCACTCGACCGTCGTCAGTGCCGGCGGCCTGCCGGGCAGCCGGGCGAACACGACGAGACCGCGCTCGGTGCGCAGGTGCCGGAACCCCGGCACCCGGCCGAAGCCGGGGACGTCGAGGGAGCCGGTCGGTTCGTGCACCCAGCCGGCCGGCACCTCGGCGTGCACCGAGCGTGAGACGGAGTCGTCGTTCGTCACTCCGGGGAAACCGATGCCGGCGAGGCGCCGGACCGTGCTGTGCCCGCCGTCGGCGCCGACGAGGAAACGGGCCTCGACCGCTCCTGATCCGGGCGAGAGGTCGACCCGTACGCCGTCGGCGGTCTCGGTGTATCCGGTGACCCCCGCACCCCACCTGACCTCGATGCCGAGTTCGACGGCGCGCGAGCGCAGGACCTGCTCGAGCCGGCGCTGCGGCACCGGCAGCAGATGCAGGGTTTGGTCGTCGAGACGCGAGAGATCGAGCGGCAGGGCTCCGAAGACGAATCCGGGAGCCGGCCGTGGCGGCTCGTCGGTCCCGGCCAGCGCGGCGTGCAGCCCACGCCGGTCGACGAGCCGTACGACCTGCCCGACCAGGCCGTTGGCCTTCGGTTCGGTCGCGGGCTCGCGCAGCTGTTCCACGACGAGCGGCCGCGCGCCCGCGAGGACGAGCTCGCAGGCGAGCATGAGCCCGTTCGGGCCCGCGCCCGCGATGACGACGTCGATCATGATGTGCTCCCCGAGGTCGGTGGTAGTCCGGCGGTGAGCCGGTCGAAGCCCTCCTGCAGCAGCGGTGCGAAGGGGACGGGCGGGTCCGCGCGCAGCCACAGCTCGGACGCCGACGAGACGACCGCGCCCACGGCGGCGGCGACGAGAGTGGGGTAGAGGTCGCGCCGCGGGTCGGTGCCCGTCCGTGCGGCGACGGCCTCGGCGAGCGCCGTCTGCGCTCCGGCGACGGCCTTCTGCAGCGCGCCGGCCAGTGCGGGCTCCTCGACCATCACCCGGACACCGTCGATCCACTGTCGGTCGGGCGGCGCGCCGTCGGTCTCGACGCCGAGCGCGAACCGCTCCTGCACGGCGGACCGGACGGCGTCCCACAGCGGCTCGTCGACGGGTCGCGCGCGCAACGCGTCGGCCAGCTGCTCGATGCGCTCACGGTGGCGGAACGCGATCGCATCGGCCTTCGTCGGGAAGTAGTTGCGGAACGTGCGGACCGAGACATCGGCTGCGGCGGCGATGTCCTCGACGCGGACGGCGTCGTACCCCCGCTCGACGACGAGCCGGACCGCGGCCCAGCTCAGCGCAACCCGCGTCGCACTCTTCTTCCGCTCCCGCAGCCCGCTCACACGACGAACCGTACGCACATCGTTGCCTGATCGGCAAAATTGCCTCTCAGGCAAATTTCAGCGTGACCGTGACCCCATCGGGTGACAGCCGTCGATGGGCACCTGGTTGGATCGAGCGCGGTGATGGGAGAAAACGGACGTCGACGCCTCCGCGTGGGCCTGCGGGCCGCGCGGGTCGTCGTGCTCGCCTGCAGCCTGGTCGCGGCCTCGGCCTGCGCGGTCGAGGAGCTGCCGTTGCCTGCGGTCCCGGGACCGTCGGTGACGACGGCACCCACCACGGCGCCGGCCCCGACCACGGCTCCGACCTCCGCTCCGACCTCCGCCCCGACCTCTGCCCCGAGGACGTCGGCGCCACGGACGAGCGCCGCGACGTCGGCACCTGCCGCCGCCCGGCCCCGCACGACGACGGCACCGGCGGCCGGACCGGCGGGCCGTCCGTTCAGCACCGTGATCACGTATTACTCCGCCTACGACAACGACCCGCCCGGCAGCCGCGCGATCGCGCACCCCAACGCGCGGCACTCGCAGGCAGGCGGCACCGGCACCTACGCCGATCCGCTGACCCTGGCGAGCGACCCGCGGGAGATCGCCGTCGGCACGCTCGTCTACGTCCCCACGGTGCAGAAGTACTTCGTGATGGAGGACGACTGCGAGTCGTGCATCGCCGAATGGGGCGACGGACGCGTCCCGCACCTCGACCTCTTCATGCCCAACGGGAACGACAGCAGCGTCACGGCCTGTCAGCACCAGCTGACACCTGAGGGCCGCGTCACGGTGGAGCTGAACCCGCCGCCGGGCCGGACGGTGTCGAGCACGCCGCTCTACTCCGGCGGCCGCTGCTTCTCGGGCTGAACGCCCGGGTCCGCGAACGCCCGGGCACCGGGCGTCTAGCTAGCGCGGTCGTGCGGGGGTGGCCCGCCGGGGTCGGGGCAGACCGCGGTCGCCGGTCCCGGCACCGCCGCCGGCGACGTCAGGGCGCGGCGTGACCGACGGCAGCTGCGTCGTGGGCGGCTCGCCCGGCGACGGCGCCACGGTGGGCATCGCGACGGTGAGCGGTTCGCCGGCGTCGTGGCGCGGACGGGGGAGGCGTGCGGGCGTGGGCCGTCGCAGCGGCGGCTCGGGCGCCACCGGAACACGTGGCGTGGGGACGGGAGCCGCCGGGACGCGAGCCGCAGGAACGGGCGGCGCAGGAACGGGCGGCGCAGGAACGGGCGGCGCGGCGACGCGCGTGGCGCGGACCGGCGTCGGGCCGGGCGTGGATGCGACCTGACGCCGCGGCTCGGGCGCGGAGGGACCGGGCATCGGACGCCTCGGAACACGCACCTGCCCGGCGCGTGCGGACACAGGTACCTGCGCCGGATGTGGGGATCTCGGAGCGTGCGCAGCGGGTGCCGACGACGGGGCCTCCGGGTCAGGGTCCGGCGACGCGTGCGCGGCGGGCGCGGACAGCGCGCGGTCGCGGTCCTGCGGCGGGACGTTCTCGAAGCGACCGATGCGGCGCAGCTTCTGCCAGCCCAGCCGGATGCCGGTGAGCGCCGCCGACACCGACTGGATGAGGACGGCGTACATGAGCTGGCGGTAGGCGAACTGCTGCAGCGGCAGGAGCCACAGGATCGCCATCTTCTCGCGTTCGAGCCGGAACGCGACGATGCCGGCGACGGTCTGGATGGCCAGGACGGCACCCCAGAGCACGAGCGTGCGGACGGTGTCGTCGAAGATCAGGCCGTAGACCAGCAGGATGTCGATCAGGGGCGCGATCAGCGGCAGCAGGACCTGGAAGATGCCGAGGTTGAGCAGCCCGCGCCGGGCATAGCGCCCTCCGGGCCCGCGCGTGCGCAGGGCGCCACGGTGCTTCCACAGCGACTGGATGGTGCCGTAGCTCCACCGGTAGCGCTGGCGCCACAGCTGGCCGAAGGTCGACGGCGCCTCCGTCCACGCCCGCGCGCGCTCCTCGTACACGACGCGCTTGCCGGCGATGCCGAGCGCCATCGTCAGGTCGGTGTCCTCGGCCAGCGTGTCGTCGCTGACACCCCCGACGGTCAGCAGGGCGGTGCGGCGGAACGCCCCGACCGCGCCCGGCACCGTCGTGATGCAGCCGAACACGTCCTGCATGCGCCGGTCGAGGTTGAACCCGATCACGTACTCGATGTGCTGCCAGCGCGTGACCAGGCTGGTCCGGTTGGCGACCTTGGCGTTGCCCGCGACCGCGCCGACGCTCGGGTCGGCGAACGGCTGGGCCAGCAGCCGCGCCGTGTCGACCTCGAAGATCGTGTCCCCGTCGAGCATCACGACGATCTCGTGCGACGCCGCGCGCACCCCGTTGTTGAGGGCGGCCGGCTTGCCCGCGTTGACCTGCCGGATGAGCCGGACGCCGGGGATGTCGAGGGCGTCGACGATGTCGGCGGTGCCGTCGGTGGAGCCGTCGTCGACGACGATGATCTCCACGGGGTGGTCGCTGGCCGCGACCGCGCGGACGGTTGCGGCGATGCACTCCTTCTCGTTGTAGGCCGGGATGATCACCGACACCGGCTCGGTGACCGGCGCCATCGGGGGATGCGTTTCGGCCCGGCGGGCCCGCCGTCGATGCACGACGGCCACGACCAGTACGAGGACGAGCCGGGCGATGACGAGCAGGCCGAGGACCAGCAACGCGATCTCGAAGACGCGGACGAACCACGTCGCGACGGAGACGCCGGTGACGAGGCCGAGCCCGAGGTTGTGGTCGCTCGTCGAGGCGGCCTGGTCGGCGGGCGGCAGACCCACGCCCTTGGTGACCGTGGTGAAGGTGTAGCCCTGGGCCTTGAGCTCGGGGATCAGCCGCTCCAGCGCGGCGACGGTCTCCGAGCGGTCGCCGCCGGCGTCGTGCATCAGGATGGCGCCGCCCGCGCCGTTCGCCGGCGTCGCCGCGGCGACGATCGAGTCGACGCCCTTGCGTTCCCAGTCGCGGCTGTCGATGTCGGTGAACGCCGCCACCAGCCCGCGGTCGCCGAGTTCGCGCACCACGGAGTACTGATTGTTGTCGAGCGCCAGCACCTCCGACGAGTACGGGGGTCGGACGAGGTAGCTGACCTGTCCGGTCGCGCCGGCGATGACGAGCTGGGTCTGGTCGATCTCGCGCGCGAGGCGGTCCTGCGACACCGTCGTCAGGTCGGGGTGGGTGAAGGTGTGGATGCCGATCTCGGAGCCGGAGTCGACGATCTCGCGCAGCAGGTCGGGGTGCTGCGCGCCGAGCGAGCCGAGCACGAAGAACGTGCCCGGCACCTCATAGCGCTGCAGGACGTCGAGGATCTGCGGGGTCCACTGCGGGTCGGGGCCGTCGTCGAAGGTGAGGGCGACGGTCTTCGAGGGGTAGCCGATGCTGTGCACCTGGCCGTGCGTCGCGTCGACGACGGAGCCGCCGTCCAGGACGGAGACCGGCACCTTGTCGACGGGCGCGCGCGGCGCCTGCCGCTCGGCGTCGGCGCTGACCTTGGGGTTGACCCAGCCGTTCAGGGCGAGGATCGACCCCATCATCGCGACGGCGACCGCGAGGAGCACCCACTTGGGCTTGGGGACGCGTCCGCGGCCGGGTTTCCGGCCGGGGCGGCTCACGGCGTGCCCGCAGGCGCGGCGTCGGGTTCGGGGTCCGCAGGTGGTGATGGTGTCCGGCTCGGCTGTCCGAAGGTGCGGGTCGGCCGGCTCCCGCCTCGGGTCGGGGTGGCCACGGGGGTGGTCGTCGGCGCTGCCGAGGTCGGGGCCGGCGACGTCGTCGGCGCGAGCGACGACGCGACCGGTGCCACCGCCCGCGAGGCGGCGTCCGTCCGGCGGGGCGGCTGTGGGGTCCGCGGGTCGTCGGCGTCGTGCGCCTCGAGGATGCCGGCGGTCTCGGGGTCGCCGGCGGCGACGCTGCCGAGCCCCGGCAGCGGCAGCAGCGGCGTCTCCTGGTGCGCGGCGAGGCTCACCCCGACGACGGCCATGTACAGCGCGCAGGTCGCCGCGGCCGCGTACGCCGCGAGCTTGATGCGCTTGCGGCGTCTGCCCGTCCCGTCGACGAACACCGGACCGTTCGGGCGGATGAGGACGGTCGACTCGACGTCGTCGACCGGCCGGATGACCACGGTGGACTCCACGTCGTCGTTCATGATCCGGTTCGTCCGTTCGGGGAGGTCGGGGCACTCGCGGCGTCGCGGAGGAGCCGGGTGAAGGCGAAGGGCTGCTGGTCGACGCCGCTGCAGTCGGGGCGCGCGTCCGGTGCGCCGGGGCAACCGCCGTTGTCGCGGCCGAGGGACCACAGCCGGACGTCCTGGACACCCAGGCCGGGCAGCCGCGCGGCGAGGCCGCGGGCGTCGTCGAGGGTCGTGACGGCGCCCGTGTCGGTGCGTCCGATCATGATGGTCGCCGCGAGGCCCGGGGTCGGCGAGATGGTCCCCAGCTGCGCCCGGACGGCCCCGGTCGCGTCGGACATCGCCTGCAGCCAGGGGCCGTCGTAGGAGAAGTTCATGACGAGCGGGTTCACCTCGAAGCGCACCCCGGCGTCGGCGACGGCCCGGGCGGTCTCGAGGCCGCGCTCGTCGATCCCGTCGTCGGCCCCTTCGACCTGCAGCGTGAGGCTCACGTCGACGCCGCGGGCCGCCTGGATCGTGTGCAGTGCCTCGGCGACCCGGTCGACGGGGACGTCGGTCTCGATGTCGACGTCGAGCCGGGTGGCGCCGGTCGCATCGAGGAGCCTGCCGTAGGCGGTCGCGAGGTCGGCGGCGGAGCCGCACGTGTTCTCGAGGTAGGCGCCGGTCGCCCCGCCGGTCGCGGCGGTGATCCTGCCGCCGCGGCCACGCACCTCGGCGAGCTGCGCGACCAACGGCGGGTCGTCGACGGCGCGGGTCCCGCCCCACGAGGGGGTGCAGGCACCGCCGGTTGCGAGCCCGAACGCCAGCGCGACGTCGTTGCCCGCGCCGGCGTCGGACATCGCGGTGATCGGTGGGTTCGACGCCGAGACGTCGACGTAGGGCGTGACCGAGAACCCGGCCTGCAGCGCCGACGTGGTGGTCACCGCGGGCGGCGTCCCGGACGAGCAGCCCGTCAGGAGGGCGACGAGGGCAGCCGCCGCCCCGACGAGACGCGCAGTGACCACGCAGCGTGGCACCAGTTGCCTCCAGTCGGGTGAATGACGTCGGTCCTCGGACGACCTCGGTCGGCGGATGATGGTCTGCTCCCACGAGGGTCTCGGCGCCGACGCGCGGCGCAGGCTCGTCGTCGAGCGGCCCCCACGAGGCTTGTCGGTGCCGAACCTTCGCGTGTTACAGCAGCTCGAAGCCGGTTTTGTGGTCACTTCCGGGTGCGGGCGGTCGTACCGCTCTCGCACCTTCAGCGACGTCTCACCGCCCGGAAGGTTGCCCGAGTCCGATGTGAGCTTTTCCACCCAGAGTGATCGGAGTAGGGCGCTATGCCTCAAAAGGAGTACGGAGCAGGTCTCAGTGGGCCTGCTCGGCGACCTCCTCGTCGCGTGCGACCGGCAGCGCGCCGCCCGTCGCGAGGGCGCGCTCGCGCTCGGCGGTCGGGACGTTCTCGAACTGGCCGATTCGGCGCAGCTTCTGCCAGCCCAACCGGATGCCGGTGACAGCCGTCGCGACGGATTGGATGAGGACGGCGTACATGAGCTGGCGGTAGGCGAACTGCTGCAGCGGCAGGAGCCACAGGATCGCCATCTTCTCGCGTTCGAGCCGGAACGCGACGATGCCGGCGACGGTCTGGATGGCCAGGACGGCACCCCAGAGCACGAGCGTGCGGACGGTGTCGTCGAAGATCAGGCCGTAGACCAGCAGGATGTCGATCAGGGGCGCGATCAGCGGCAGCAGGACCTGGAAGATGCCGAGGTTGAGCAGCCCGCGCCGCGCGTACCGGCCGGAGGCGCCGCTCGCCGCGACCGCACGCCGGTGCTTCCAGAGCGACTGGATGGTGCCGTAGCTCCAGCGGTAGCGCTGGCGCCACAGCTGGCCGAAGGTCGACGGCGCCTCGGTCCAGGCGCGGGCCCGCTCCTCGAAGACGATCCGCCAGCCCCCGATGCCCATGGCCACTGTGAGGTCGGTGTCCTCGGCGAGCGTGTCGTCGCTGACGCCGCCCACGTCGAGCAGGGCGGTGCGGCGGAACGCCCCGACGGCGCCGGGCACGGTGGTGATGCAGCCGAAGACGTCCTGCATGCGGCGGTCGAGGTTGAACCCGATCACGTACTCGATGTGCTGCCAGCGGGTGACGAGCTTCGTGCGGTTGGCGACCTTGGCGTTGCCCGCGACCGCGCCGACGGTCGGGTCGGCGAAGGGCTGGGCCAGCAGCCGGACGGTGTCGCGTTCGAAGATCGTGTCGCCGTCGAGCATCACGACGATCTCGTGCGACGCGGCGCGGATGCCGGCGTTCAACGCCGCCGGCTTCCCGGCGTTGACCTGCCGGATGAGCCGGACGCCGGGGATGTCGAGGGCTTCGACGATGTCGGCGGTGCCGTCGGTGGAGCCGTCGTCGACGACGATGATCTCCACGGGGTGGTCGCTGGCCGCGACCGCGCGGACGGTTGCGGCGATGCACTCCTTCTCGTTGTAGGCCGGGATGATCACCGACACCGGCTCGGAGACCGGCTCGGTCCGGGACGCGGCGCGGCGCGCCCGCCGCGAACGACGGGCGTGCACGACGGCGACCGCGAGGACCAGGACGAGCCGGACGATGACGAGCAGCCCCAGCACGAGCAGGGCCAGTTCCATCGCCCGGACGATCCACGTCGCGACGGTGACCCCGGTGACGAGGCCGAGCCCGAGGTTGCGGTCGCTCGTCGAGGCGACCTGGTCGGCAGGCGGGAGGCCGACGCCCTTGCTGACGGTGGTGAAGGTGTAGCCCTGGGCCTTGAGGTCCGGGATGAGGCGATCGAGAGCGGCGACGGTCTCGGAGCGGTCGCCGCCGGCGTCGTGCATCAGGATGGCGCCGCCCGCGCCGTTCGCCGGCGTCGCCGCGGCGACGATCGGGTCGACGCCCTTGCGTTCCCAGTCGCGGCTGTCGATGTCGGTGAACGCCGTCACGAAGCCGCGGTCGCCGAGCTCCCGGACGACGTCGAACTGGCTGTTGTCCAAGGCGGTGACCTCGGACGAGTACGGCGGCCGCACGAGGTAGCTCACCCGGTTCGTGGCGCCCGCGATGACGAGCTGGGTCTGGCTCAGCTCCCGGCCGAGGCGGTCCGTCGAGACGGTCGTCAGGTCGGGGTGGGTGAAGGTGTGGATGCCGATCTCGGAGCCGGAGTCGACGATCTCGCGCAGCAGGTCGGGGTGCTGCGCGCCGAGCGAGCCGAGCACGAAGAACGTGCCCGGCACCTCATAGCGCTGCAGGACGTCGAGGATCTGCGGGGTCCACTGCGGGTCGGGGCCGTCGTCGAAGGTGAGGGCGACGGTCTTCGACGGGTAGCCGAGGCTGCGCAGCCTACCGGCGGTGGCGTCGACGACCGAGCCGCCCTGCACGACCGAGAGCGGCACGCGTTCCTCGGGGCCGTGCGGGGCCTGCCGCTCGGCGTCGGTGCCGACCTTCGGGTTGACCAGGCCGTTCAGCGCGAGGACCGAGGCGACCATCGCCATCGCGACGACGAGGAAGACCCATTTCGGCCGGGGCACGCGGCCGCGGCCGAGGAGCCTGCCGGACCGGCTCACACGGCACCGTCCGCGGCGACCGTCGTGGTGGGTGCCGGTTCGGTCGTCGGCGGCTCACTGGGCGGCGGGGGCGGGGACGGATCGCTCGTGACGGGCGGTGGAGGTGGCTGCGTGGCCGGCGGCGGGTCGACCGGATCGGACGGCGGTGGCGGCGGTGGTGGCGGTGGCGGTGTATCGGTGTGACCGGACCCGGTCCCGGGATCGGTGGGCGCCGGGTCGGCACCGCCCTCGGTGTTCGGGGGCGGCGGCGTCGTACCGGGCGGGGGCGCCGGCGGTGCGGGCGTCACCGGCGCGGCGACGGGCGGGACCGCCGGTGCCGCGACCGGCGCGGCCGGTGCGACCGGTGCGACCGGTGCGATCAGCGGTGCGAGCACCGCCGCCGGCGCGGTCGGGGCCAGGGCGCCCGCTGACGCCACGGGCGCGATCGCGCGCGCCAGCGCCGCACCGAGCGGGACCGGTGGCCGGGTCGCGGGCCGTGCCGCACCCGGTCCGACGACCTCCTGCTCGGAGAGGATTCCGGCGGATTCGGGATCACCCGCCGCGACCGAACCGGACCCCGGCAGCGCGAACAGGGTGGTCTCCTGGTGGGCGGCGAGACTGACGCCGACCACGGCCATGTATGCGGCACACGCCGACGCGGCCACGTAGGCGACCCGCTTGACCCGCTTGCTGCGCCTGCCGGTTCCGTCGACGAAAACCGGGCCGCTGCCGTGCTCTGCTCGGCCCGGTTCGGGGATGGGTTCCCTGTCGCCGCTCATGTCACGTTCCGTTCGTTCCAGGCCGTCGGGACGGCGGTGACGTCCCGAGGGCTGCGGGGCGGAGGCGGCGGCGCCCGCGACGTGCCGTAGCGCCATCCTGCCTCCAAACAGCGTAAGCACTGCCCTTATGGGCGAATTAGGCGGAAGTGCCCGATAGACCGTGGCGCCGGGCACGCGTATCGCACGGACTCCCCCTGAACCCACGCTTCTTGCGGGTCCGTCGACGAGTTCGGCGGCGAGGCCGTCGGCGTTACAGCAGCTAGAAGCGATCTTCATTGCCCGACGTCAAGACTGAGAACGTTCTCAGGTTCGTGGGGCAGGCGGGCCGGTGGCGAGTGCCGCAGCCGCACGTCAGCGCGACCACGTCACTACGATGTGTCATCGACTAATCATGACTACCCCGAACAGAGCAATGGGTCGTGCGCGCGCGTTGCGGTCGGTGGGAGTGGCCAGTGGCCTCTCCGTCGTGCGTCGGCGAACGGTCCGGACGGGAGCCTTCGGCGGCCTGACCGGCGACGGGATGGCATCCTGCGCAGGGTGAACCGTCGGTCCGGCCGATCCGTGTACGTGGGGCAGAGGTGCGGCCGGCAGGTCTGCGAGGACCCCGACGAACGGTGCAGTAGGCGATGAGCTCGACGCAGGACAGCGCGCGGCCGCGGTGGCGGTCGTGGCTCGGCAGGGCGGCGGTGATCGTCGTCGCCGGGCTGGTCGCCGCCGGGTGCTCGGCGGGCGGGCAGGACGGCGGGTCGGCGGCGGCGACGACGCCTCCCGCCCCGACCCCCAGCCGTGCCTACGCCGCCGCTCAGGTGCAGGCGACCGTCACCTTCTACTCGGCCGCCGACAACGACCCGCCGGGCAGCACCGACATCGCCCATCCGTCGGACCGGCACCGCACGGCGGGTGGCTCCGGCACCTTCGAGGACCCGATCACGATGGCCACCGACGTCCGCGAGATCCCCGTCGGCGGCGTCGTGTACTCGCCCACCCTGCGGCGCTACTTCGTCATGGAGGACGACTGCGCGCCGTGCGTCCAGGAGTGGGGTGCGTCGAAGAAGGCGCACGTCGCCTTCTGGGTCGGCGGCGGCACGGACTCGCGGGTCGCGGCGTGCGAGGACTCGCTGACCTCGGCGCGCCCGGTGACGATCGAGTACGACCCGCCGCCGGGGTTGCCCGTCGACACCCGGCCCCTGTACTCCGACGGGAAGTGTTGGCCGGCGACCTCGCCGAGGGGGTGACCGCCGACCCGGCGGTTCGCGGTCCCGCACCGGCGGGACGGGTGCTGCAGGTGTGCCGCGCTCAGCGGCCGAACCAGCCGGGGGAGTCCAGGCCGATCGCGACGTCCGGGGCGAGCGTGCGCAGCGCCGCCTCGAAGGCGGGCATCGCGTCGCCGACCTGCTGGGCGCGCCGGGCACGGAGCCGCTCGAAGATCTCCGCCGAGAGGGCCAGCAGCTCGTGGCCGCGCGGCGTCACCGTCACGATCTTGCGCCGGGCGTCGGCCGGGTCGGCGTCGCGGCGGACGTAGCCGCGCTCCTCCAGCGCGTCGATCGTCTTTCCGGCCGCCTGCTTGCTGACGCCGAGCCGCTCGCCGAGCTCGACGGCCGTGGCCCCCGTGGGCCCGACGGCCTGCAGGGCGAAGCCGTGCAACGGGCGTGCCTCGGCATGGCCGCGCCCGGCCAGCTCGGCGTGCAGGTCGTCGACGAGGCCGCGGAAGGCGGCGAGCAGGCGAAGTGCGAGCTCGGCGCCGCTCATCGGGACGTGGGCGCGCCGCATCGGACTGGACGACATCGACAACCTCGTTTACGGTATGGACAACGTAGTTGTCGATTATAGGAGGTCCCGATGTCCGTCGCGCGCAGTGCCGAGGTCCGCAGTGCCGAGGTCCGTAGTGCCGAGGTCCGTAGTGCCGAGGTCCGTAGTGCCGAGGCCCGTAGTGCCGAGGTCCGCAGTGCCGAGGTCCGCAGTGCCGCCGTCCGCGGTGCCGTCGTACGGGATGGAGAGGCGCGCCGTACCGAGACGCCCAACGCCGTCATGACCACCTTCGCCTCCCCGACGCTCGGCGGTGCGGCCCAGGCGTTGTGGCAGGTCGAGATGGCGCCCGGCGCGTCCGGACCGGTGCACGTCATGGACGCGGAGCAGATCTGGCGGGCGGTCGCAGGCGGGGCGACGGTGCACCTCGGGGGCGTGGACGAGGGCGAGGACGTCCCGCTGGCGCCGGGCGACACGGTCGTGCTGCCCGCGGGCCTCGTGCGCCGGATCGAGGCCGATCCGGACGCGGGGTTCACCGCCGTCGTCACGGGGGCCGGCGGTGCGCGCGCCTGCGTCCCCGGCGGCGAGCCGGTCGTCCCCGGCTGGATCTCATGATCCGGCACGCGGTGCGTGACATGCTGTGACGATGTCCGCTGTCGCCGAGGAGGGAACCCGCCGCGCGGGTCGCCGGCCCGTCACGTCGCGATTCGAGATCGAGCACATCGCGCTCGACCTATTCGCCGAGCGTGGGTTCGACGCCACGACCGTCGACGACATCGCCCAGGCCGCCGGCATCGGCCGCCGGACCTTCTTCCGCTACTACGCCTCGAAGAACGACGTGCCCTGGGGCGCGTTCGACGAGCAGCTGACCAGGATGCGCTCGACGTTCGCCGCGCTGCCGCCGGACGTGCCGGTCATGCGGGCGGTGCGCGAGGTCGTCCTCGACTTCAACGACGTCGCTCCCGACGAGCAGCCCTGGCACCGGCAGCGGCTCCGGCTCATCCTGGGCACGCCGACGCTGCAGGCCTACTCGACGTTGCGGTACGCCGCGTGGCGCCAGGTCGTCGCCGACTTCGTGGCCGCGCGGCTCGGCACCACGCCCGACGACCTCGTGCCGTTGACGGTCGGCCACGCGAGCCTCGGGGCCGCGCTCGCCGCCTACGAGACGTGGCTGACCACGGACCACGACCTGCGGTCGCTGCTCGACGAGGCGTTCAGAGCGCTGGAGGCGGGCCTGGTGCCGACCGAGGCGGATGGCTCCTGAGGTTGCGCTCCTGAGGTGGCCCCCCTGACGTGACGCTGCGTGGTCCGTCGTCGCCGATGCGGCGACACGGAGTGACGCCTCGGGGGGACGAGGCGGGGTGGCGACGCAGTGCGCGTCGCCACCCCGAGTGCATTCGGATTGCCGTCGACCCATGTTTCCGTGCGGCGGTGCGTCGGTATTCGTCGGCGTCCGCCGGTGTGGAATTCGCTTTCCTTTCGCCTCCTCGGGCCGGGACGGAATTCGCTCAGCTCCCGGCCGTTCCCGCGGGGACGGCCGGCGCGTCCGTCGGCAGCGCGGGGGCGTCGGTCGGCAGCGCGGGGGCGTCGGTCGGCAGGGCGGGGGCGTCGGTCGGCAGCGGCGGCGCGGCGGGCAGGTCGGTCGGGACCGGCGGCACGGCGGGGACCGCCGGTACGTCGGTCGGGACCGGGGGGACTGCGGGGACGTCGGTCGGCAGCGACGGGTCCGGCGGGACGGCCGGGATGTCGGTGGGGACCGGCGGCACCGCCGGGACGTCCGTGGGTAGCGGCGGAGTCGGAACCGCAGGCACCTCGGGTACCGACGGGACCGGAGGCAGCTGGTCGGCGGCGTCCGGGGCCACCGCGGGGACCGGCGGCACCGCCGGCACCGCCGGCACCGCCGGCACCGGCGGCACCGCCGGCACCGCGGGGACCGCCGGCACCGGGACGAGCCCACCCAGCAGGCCGGGTACGAGCCCCTGCACGGTGACGAGGACGCCGTTGAGCAGGGTGCCCAACGGGGTCGCGGGTACGGCGGGGACGGCGGGGACGGCGGGGACGGCGGGGACGGCGGGGACGGCGGGGACGGCGGGGACGGCGGGGACGGCGGGGACGGCGGGGACGGCGGGGACGGCGGGGACGGCGGGCAGTTGCTCGGGTTCGGCCGAGGCGACCCCCGTGCCCAACACCACGGCCGAGCAGCCGGCCGCGAGGGCGACGAGCGAGGCTGCCAATCTGCGGGAGCGCACCGATTCCTCCTGACGAGAAGTGCGGGAACGAGTCGTCCGGAATGATGCGTCGACGCTTTACGGCGGACCAGGGTGCGGATCTCCGGCGCCCGGGAAACAACGCTGCTGATCGTCACGGAATGCAACGCCAACGGATCTGAACCCCTGAACGACGGTCACCTGACAGGGTGGGCCTGCTCGTGTGGGCCCGGGCGCGCCGCGCGACCCGCCGTCCGTCGCGGACCGGATCGGGTGGAGTTCACTCGACGGCGTACGAGTTCGGCGAATTGCTCACGAACGAGGGATGCGGTGACGGACCGTCACGAATCCGGCCCCGACGGCCACGAGTGGTGATCACGCCCGTGGGTCGACGCCGTCGCGACCGGCCCTGGCCACGGCGAACACGCCCATGCTCCGGCGCGTCGAGCCGTCGTCGCAGCTCACGCGGCCCGTGATACGGTTCCCGCCGGTTGCAGTCGTGTTTTCCTCGATCGTTGTGAAGCGTCCGTGGAGAGTGACGGTGGGCGCGGTCGACGGTCGAGGGGTCAACCCTCCCGCGTCGGCGACGTCCGCGCAGCCTCCGGCCGGCACGGTGCCGGCCGGATTCGCTTCACGTGTGGGAGAAACGCATGCCGCAGGGCACCGTCAAGTGGTTCAACGCCGAGAAGGGCTTCGGCTTCATCGCCACCGACGACAACGGACCGGACGTCTTCGTCCACTACTCGGCGATCCAGACGGACGGGTTCCGTACCCTCGAGGAGAACCAGCGGGTCGACTTCGAGGCCAGCCAGGGCGCCAAGGGCCCGCAGGCCGACTCGGTCCGCCCCATCTGATCGTCTCGCTCCACCCGATCCCTCGGGATCGCACCACGATGCCGGCGTCCTTCGGGACGTCGGCATCGCCGCGTTCAGGGGGTCTCCGGCCGGTGCCGTGCCCGCGGGCGCGACCCGGGGCCGGCGGGGGTTGCGTCGTCCGGCCGGCGAACCGGCGAGCGGAGCGACGACCGGGTCACTCCCGAACGGAGTAGCCGCCGACCCGCCCGTCCCAACCGGTCGACCGTCGGCGACTGGTCGGCCGGCGCCACTCGCGGAGGCGTCGACCCGCTCGTCTCGAATGTGGGCTCGGTCACCGCGAGCCGGGTTTCGTGTCGTTCCCGATGTCGCATCCTTGCGTTGCACGACATGTCAGGACGGTGCCGCGCAGGTGCCATTCCGGGAGCAGGCAGGAGGACGGACGATGTCTCGGTGGGACAGCTATCGCGCCGTGTACGGCGCGGAGCTGAGGGCAGCCGCCCGCGAGTACGCGGATCACGGATGGCCATTGATTCCCGGGACGGGCTCGGACGTACTGCTGAGCACCGGTGAGGTACTCGACGTCGTCGAGGTGCCCGACGAGCTGGGCCGCCGCGTGTGCGCCACGCTGCGCGCCCGCGGGCTCGTCGTCCCCGTGGCGGCGACCACGATCGGCACCTGGTGGTTCCCGATGACCGCGGGCTTCGGGCTGCCGCCCGAGCTGAGCCTGCACGCCGACGTCGTCCTGCACACCGACGGCATCGGGGTCGTCGCGCCGCCGAGCGAGCGGCCCGACGGATGGGTGCACTGGCGAGTCGCGCCCGGGCTCACCGGCTACTCGGTGCCCGATGCGGCGACAGTGATCGACGCCGTCATCGCCGCGGTGCGGTGGCGGGCCTCGGGAGGCGACGAGCAGCCGGGCGCCCAGCGGCCCGCAGCAGCCGTCGCAAAGGGGGCGCGGTCCCGGTCCTGACCGGGTCGACCGCAGCCGCATCCGGCTCGACGTCCCGCTGCCGCGGTGGTTCTCACCGCGCCGGGACGGCCGGGTGCACCGGTGTGGCGCCCGGGGGAGCATTTCTCCCCCGCCGCGCGGCCACACCTCGACGTGGCCGGGGCCGGCGGAACACCGGCGGCCCCGGCCAGAGTCATGATCGTGTCGCCGCGTCCGTTCCCGGACGACCTCGTGCATCCGCTGAGCGACCCTGCCGCCCCACCCTGGCCCGGGCGGGCACTATGGATCCGTGCAGACCTCGCAGGAGCAGCCCGCGCTGCCCGCGCCGCCGGCGGCCACGGCGACGTCGGTGACGCCGGCCCCCCGCGTGCCGCTGGGTGCGTTCGGGCCCCTCGACGACTCGGTCAAGCGCCGCGACCTGCGGCGGATGAAGCTCGTCGCCACGGGTTTCCTCGTCGGCGCGACGATCGTGTTCCTCGTCGGGCGTTACCTGGAGCTCCACGTGGGTGCCGGCTGGGGCTATATGCGCTCGGCGGGGGAGGCGGGCATGGTCGGCGCGCTCGCCGACTGGTTCGCCGTCACCGCGCTGTTCCGGCGGCCGCTCTCGCTGCCGATCCCGCACACCGCGATCATCCCGACCAAGAAGGACCAGATCGGCAACAGCCTCGGCGACTTCGTCGGCGAGAACTTCCTGTCCGAGGGCGTCGTGCGCGACAAGCTCGAGCGCGTCGGCATCGCCTCCCGGGTCGCGTCGTGGATCTCCCAGCGCGAGCACGCCGACCGGCTCACCGCCGAGCTCGCGACAGCCGCGCGCGGCATCGTCACCGTGTTGCGCGACGAGGACGTCCAGGACGTCATCGAGCAGGTGCTCGTCCGCAAGCTGCTGGAGAAGCCGATCGGGCCGCCGCTGGGCAAGGTGCTCGAAGGCGTGCTGGCCGACGGCGCCCACCACCGTCTCGTCGACCTCGTCTGCGACCGTGCCTACGACTGGGTCACCGCCAACCAGTCGACCGTGCTGCGCATCGTCCACGAGCGGGCACCGGGCTGGACGCCGCGGTTCGTCGACGAGATGTTGGCCGACAAGGTGTTCTCCGAGGTGCAGAACTTCGCCTGGGCGGTCAAGACCGATCCCGAGCACCCCATGCGCAAGGCCGTCGACACGTTCCTCATCGAGTTCGCCGGCGACCTGCAGAACGACGAGGCCACGATCGCCCGCGCCGAGCAGGTCAAGCAGCAGGTCGTCGACCACCCGGACGTGCAGGCGTTCATCGGGCAGGCGTGGGGCACGGTCAAGCGGATGATCCTCGACGCCGCCGACGACCCCTCCAGCGCGCTGCGCACCCGGGTGCGCGACGGCATCCAGGGGTTCGGCCACCGGCTCGCGTCCGACGCCGAGTTGCGCGGCAAGATCGACGGCTGGATCGCCGACGCCGCGGGCTACGTCGTCCGGCACTACCGCGGCGAGATCACGACGTTGATCACCGACACCGTCGCCCGCTGGGACGCCGAGGAGACCTCACGCAAGATCGAGCTGCAGGTGGGGCGCGACCTGCAGTTCATCCGGATCAACGGCACCGTCGTCGGTGCGCTGGCCGGGCTGGTCATCTACGCCGTCTCGCAGCTGATCTTCTTCTGACGACGCGCAGGCCACCGTCGTCCTGCCGGGTCCGGCGGAGCGTCGACGTGCGCGCCGGGTCCGGGCGCAACCTCACTGTCGTCCTGCGGGCTCGAGAGGACGCTCGGGTTGCGGCCTCACTTCCGAGCGCAACCTCAGGGTCGCGCGGACGGCGTTCGGGAGCCGTGGGGTTGCGGCCGGGCCGGGTCGGGCCGGCTCGGGTCGGGGGGTCGGGCGCGGCGCCCGGCCGGGCACCCTCGGACAAATGGGAGGACTTTGTCGGGGGTCCCCTCTACCCTCCGCCGCATGAGTGTGGCGGCGGTGCGGGTCGAGGGACTGACCAAGGCCTTCGGGGCGACCCGTGCCCTCGACGGGGTGGACCTGGAGATCCCCACCGGGACAGTGCTCGGTCTGCTCGGGCCCAACGGCGCGGGGAAGACCACCACGGTCCGCATCCTCACCACGTTGCTGCGGCCCGATGCCGGGCGCGCGACGGTCGCGGGGTTCGACGTCGTCGAGGAGCCGCAGCAGGTGCGGCGCGCGATCGGGCTGTCGGGCCAGTACGCGGCGGTCGACGAGAACCTCACCGGCGCCGAGAACCTGTACCTGGTCGGCCGGCTCTACGGTCTGTCGCGGTCCGCGGCACGGGCGCGGGCGGCGGAGCTGCTGGCCCGGTTCAAGCTCACCGAGGCGGCGGAACGCCCGTCGAAGACGTACTCGGGCGGTATGCGTCGCCGGCTCGACCTCGCGGGTGCGCTGGTGAGCGCGCCGCAGGTCGTCGTGCTCGACGAGCCGACCACCGGGCTCGACCCGCGCGGGCGGCTCGACACCTGGGCGATGATCTCCGAGCTGGTGTCGGACGGGGCGACGGTCCTGCTCACCACCCAGTATCTCGAGGAGGCCGACCAGCTGGCCGACCGGATCGTCGTCATCGACCGGGGGCGCGCGATCGCCGCGGGCACGGCCGACGAGCTCAAGTCGCAGGTGGGTGGCGAGCGGCTGCACGTCGTCGTCGGCAGGCCGGAGCAGGTGCGGTTCGCCGCGCAGGTGCTCGCCGACGTCGGTACCGCCGAGCCGCTGGTCGACGAGCACGTCCGCAAGGTGTCGGTGCCGGTCAGCGGCGGGACGAAGGCCCTGGTCGAGGCCCTGCGGCGGTTCGACGGCGAGGGCGTCGAGCTGCTCGACGTCGGACTGCAGCGCCCGACGTTGGACGACGTGTTCCTCCAGCTCACGGGCCATCTCGCCGAGGAGGAGCCGGCGGCGCCGCCGCAGAGGGGCAGGCGTCGGCGTCGCGACAAGAAGAACGAGGGGGCGAGCGCGTGACCGCGCTGACGCAGGCGGTGCGCGACAGCTCCGTCATCACCTGGCGCAACTGGGTCGGGATGAAGCGCGTGCCCGACGCGCTGATCGGGCTCACCGTGCAGCCGATCATGTTCGTGGTGCTGTTCGCGCTCGTGTTCGCGGGCAGTCTCGGCGGCGAGCAGTACCGGGAGTTCCTCGTCGCGGGGATCTTCGCGCAGACCGTGGCGTTCAACGTCTTCTTCACGACGATCGGCATGGCCAACGACCTGGGCAAGGGCATCATCGACCGGTTCCGGTCGCTGCCGATGTCGCGGGTCGCGGTCGTGCTCGGGCGAACGGTGTCCGACCTCGGGGTCACGCTGATCACGCTGGTCGTCATGTCGCTGACGGGGCTGATCGTCGGCTGGCGGATCCGGGGGAGCTTCCTCGACGCAGTGGCCGGGTACGGCCTGCTGCTGCTGTTCTCGTTCGCGATGTCGTGGATCGGCGTGCTCGTCGGCCTGATGGCGCGCAACGTCGAGGTCGCGCAGAGCGCGGGACTGATCTGGCTGTTCCCGCTGACCTTCGTGTCCAGTGCGTTCGTCTCGGTCCAGGGCTTCCCGGGCTGGCTGCAGCCGGTCGGGGAGTGGAACCCGGTCAGCGCGGTGGCCCGGGCCAGCCGGGAGCTGTTCGGCAACCCGACCCAGCTGCCCGGGTTCGCGGAGTCGACGGCGTGGCCCGCGCAGCACGCGGCGCTGTACGCGGCGTTGTCGTCGCTGGCGATCGTCGCGATCTTCCTGCCCTTGGCGGCGGCCCGGTACCGGAGGGTCGCGAGTCGCTAGGGCAGGTCGCCTCGCGCCGGAGCCTTCAGGTCAGGGAGCCGAGCGCGAGGCCGAGACCGGCCGCACCGAGACCGGCGAGGACCGAGCCCACGGCGTTGAGGACGGCGAACAGCCGCCCGCCGCCCGCGGTCAGCTGGACGGTCTCGTAGGCGAACGTCGAGTACGTGGTGAGCGCGCCGCAGAACCCGGTGCCGACGAGCGCGATCACCGCGGGACTCGCCGTCGACCCCAGGGTGAGGCCCAGGATGAAGGAGCCGACGGCGTTGACGGCGAAGGTGCCCCACGGGAAGCCGGTGGCGTGGCGTGACTGGACGAGCCGGTCGGTGAGGTAGCGCGCCGGCGCCCCGACGACCGCCCCGGCGACGACGAGCAGCGCCGTGAGTCCGGGGTTCACCGCGCCGTCCTCCGGGCGGCGATGCGCCGCCGGTACACCAGCCGGGTCACCTCGAGGCCGGCCCATGCCGCGATCACCGCGGCGACGAGTGTCAGGCCGAGGTAGCCGAAGGCGGAGCCGATCCGGTGCGCGGCGACGAGGTGCTGGGCGTCGACGGAGTAGGTCGAGAACGTCGTGAAGCCGCCGAGGATGCCGGTCGCGAGGAACGGCCGGGCGAGCGGGTGGGGGTCGGTCAGCTCGGTCACCGCGACGACCACCACCCCGATCAGGAAGCAGCCGAGGACGTTGATCCCGAACGTCGCCCAGGGGAAGCTGCCGGGCGGCGTCGGGATCGCGAGCCCGACGGCCCAGCGGCCGATCGCGCCGATCGCGCCGCCGACGGCGACCGCGCCGAACGCGCGGGCCTGTCCGCGCAGCGGCTCCAGCGGGTTGGCGGGTGGGGCGAAGACCTCTTCCTCGCCGGTTCCCGGCAGCGGTGCGGTCACGGTTCCTCCCCGTCCTGTCCGGGCCGTCCCGGCATTACCCGGCGGACCCTATCCGCGGCCTCGGAGCGGTGACACATGCCACGTGACCTGCGCAAGCAGTCTGCTTGCAAGAGCTAGCACTCGCGGGTACCGTCGAAGACACGGACGGGGGTGGACACCGATGACCAAGGCCGACAAATCCGCCGAGAAGGTGGAGAAGGCCGTCGAACAGGTCGGCCAGGCTGTGGGGCAGGCCGTCGACGACATCGGGTCCTACATCCGCTCGCAGCGCGAGTCGGCGCAGGTGTCGTTGCGCCAGCTCGCCAAGGTGACCGGCGTCAGCAACCCGTACCTCAGCCAGGTCGAACGCGGGCTGCGCAAGCCGTCGGCGGAGATCCTGCAGCAGATCGCCAAGGGGCTGCGAATCTCCGCGGAGGCGCTGTACGTCAAGGCCGGGATCCTCGACGAACGACCCGCGAGCGCCGTCACCGACGCCGTGCTCGCCGACCCGCTGCTCACGGAGCGCCAGAAACAGGTGCTCCTCGACATCTACCAGTCCTTCCGACGGGAGAGCGACGTCGCCGTCGCCCCCGCCGCGGACACCGTGACGACCGAAGAACAGGGGAAGTGATCAACATGGCCGTGTCGCTGCCGACCGCTGCGGACGTCCGCAAGGTCCGCGAGCAGGCTGCCAAGAACGCCGCCGAGCGGGCCGAGGCCGCCAAGACGCCGCTGCTCGCCGTGCTGGGTGCGGGTGACCGTGCCGTCGCCGGTGTGACGAGGTTCGCCACCGAGGCGCGCACCCGCGCCGAGAAGCGGGCCGACGTCGTGCAGCAGCGCGTGCTCGACCTGCCCGCCGAGCTCGACGGCCTGCGGGCCCGGCTCACCGGCGACGAGCTGCGCAAGGCCGTGGAGGCCGTGCGTGAGCAGGTCGCCGCCTACTACGCCGAGCTCGCCGGTCGCGGTGAGGTCACCTGGGGTCGCATCCGCAAGCAGCCTCAGGTGGAGCAGGCCCTGAGCGCGCTCGGGGAGTACGGCGAGAAGCTCGACGCGCGTGTCGACGAGCTCGTCGACGACGCCCACGACGCCGCCGAGAAGGCCCTCGCCACCGTGACCCGCCAGACCCGGGCCACCGGTGAGAAGGTCGCCAGGACCACCGACGAGGTCGTGGAGTCCGCGGCCGAGACGGTCGCCGACACCACTGCCGACGCCGGCAAGGCCGTCGCCGACGCGGGCGAGGGTCTGGCCGAGACCGTCGAGGAGGTCGGTGCCGAGGCCGCGCACGCCACCCGCACCGCCGCTCGACGCACGGCCAACCGGACCACCCCGAAGCCGGCGGCCGCGAAGGCCGTCGCGAAGCCCGCGCCGAAGACGGTGGCCAAGAGCACGCCGAAGCCCGCCGTGAAGCCGGCGACCCCTCGCGACACGACCTCCTGATCCGGGCTCGACCTCCGGACGCGCGATCCGACGACGCCCCCGCCGCCACGGCTGCGGGGGCGTCGTCGTGCCGTCGTGCGGGTCGGCCCCGGGCTCGGTCGGGCGGCGAACGGGGCGGGAGTGTCACGAATCGCCCGACGCACGTAGTCTGGCGCCCGTGAGCGTCCTCCGCCCCGACTATGTGGTGCTGTGCGTCATCGGCATCGTCGTCGCCGTGGTCTCGGCGTACGCCCTCGTGCACGCGGCGAGGGCGCGCAAGGACGCCTTCGAGCTGGCCGGCAAGCTCTCCAAGAACGCGTGGCTCGGGATCGTCGGCGCGTCGTCGCTGTTCCTGCTGCTGATCCCGGTCATCTCGGTGATCCGGTTCCCGTCGCTGGCGGGAGTGATCCTCGCGTTCCAGGGCCTCTACGGCCAGTTCACCATCTTCTGGCTGGCCGGGCTGGTCGCGACGCTCGTGTACCTCGTCGACGTCAAGCCGGCCGTCGCCGGCATCGGGCGCGGTGAGCGGTGAGCTGGTCGGTCCTCGGATCGCTCGTCGCCGTACCCGCTCTCGACCGGCCCGACCTGCTCGCCGATCCCGTCGCGCACGCGCTCAAGTCCCTCGACGCCGCGTCCGCGGCCGCCGTCGGGGTCGCGGAGATCGACCCCGCACTGGCCGACACCGCGGCCTTCTGCGAGGCCTACGGGTCCCCGCTCGACGCCTCGGCGAACTGCGTCGTCGTGGCCGGCAAGCGTGGCGGCGACGTCCGCTACGCCGCCTGCCTGGTGCTGGCGACGACCCGTGCCGACGTGAACGGTGTCGTGCGTCGCCGGCTCGACGCGCGCCGGGCGTCGTTCGCGCCGATGGACGACGCCGTGGCGCTGACCGGCATGGAGTACGGCGGGATCACGCCGGTCGGACTGCCGGAGGAGTGGCCGCTGCTCGTGGCGCCGGAGGTGGCGGCGGCGGAGCACGTCGTCGTCGGGAGCGGGATCCGGGGCAGCAAGCTCGCGGTCCCGGGTGCCCTGGTGGCGTCGCTGCCCGGCGCCGAGGTCCTGGAGGACCTGGCTCGCCCCGTGGGTTGAGTCGACACCGCTCAAGGTTCCCGCGTTCGCTGTCAGCAGACTTACTTGAACGCTGGAATGAGTTCAACGGTGTAAGCGTTGGTCGGGACATGACACAGACG
Source organism: Pseudonocardia benzenivorans CB1190 (assembly GCF_000196675.2). Taxonomy (GTDB): domain Bacteria; phylum Actinomycetota; class Actinomycetes; order Mycobacteriales; family Pseudonocardiaceae; genus Pseudonocardia; species Pseudonocardia benzenivorans. The sequence goes on from NC_015312.1 coordinate 642,949, forward strand.
CTGAAGCTGCCGGTGCTTCCGCTGACCGACTCGGTGGTGCTGCCCGGCATGGTGGTTCCCATCCGTCTCGACGCGCCGGAGGTTCAGGCAGCCGTGGACGTCGCCAACGGTGACGCCACGGAGAAGAAGGTCCTCGTCGTCCCCAGGCTCGACGGCAGGTACGCCGCGATCGGTGTGGTCGCCGTCCTCGAGCAGGTCGGGCGGCTGCCCAGCGGCGAACGTGCCGCCGTGGTCCGCGGTGAGACGCGGGCCCGCATCGGTGCCGGGGTGACCGGACCGGGCTCCGCCCTGTGGGTGGAGGCCGAGCCGATCGAGGAGTCCCCGGTCACCGGCCGCACCCACGAGCTGGCCAAGGAGTACAAAGCGCTCGTCGTCTCGATGCTGCAGCAGCGCGGGGCCTGGCAGATCATCGACGGCGTCCAGCAGATCACCGACCCGTCCGAGCTCGCCGACACCGCCGGCTGGAACCAGTGGCTCGACGTCGAGCGCAAGTCCCAGCTGCTCGCCGAGACCGACGTGACCCGCCGGCTCGAGCTGCTCCTCGACTGGACGAAGGAGCACCTCGCCGAGCAGGAGGTCACCGAGAAGATCGCCGGTGACGTCCGCGAGGGCATGGAGAAGCAGCAGCGGGAGTTCCTGCTGCGCCAGCAGCTCGCCGCCATCCGCAAGGAGCTCGGCGACGACGATCCCGAGGGCGAGAACGACTACCGCGCCCGCGTCGAGGCCGCCGACCTGCCCGAGCACGTCCGCAAGGCCGCGCTGACCGAGGTCGGCAAGCTGGAGCGGGCGTCCGACCAGAGCCCCGAGTCCGGCTGGATCCGGACCTGGCTCGACACCGTCCTCGACATCCCGTGGACGACCCTGACCACGGACTCCGACGACCTCGTCGCCGCCCGCGCGGTGCTCGACGCCGACCACGCAGGCCTCGACGACGTGAAGGAGCGGCTCATCGAGTTCCTCGCCGTCCGCTCCCGGCGCGACCGCAAGGGCATGGCGAAGGTCGGTGGCCGTGGCTCCGGCGCGGTGCTGGCCCTCGTCGGCCCGCCCGGCGTCGGTAAGACGTCGCTGGGTGAGTCGGTCGCGCACGCCCTCGGCCGCAAGTTCGTCCGCGTCGCACTCGGTGGTGTGCGCGACGAGGCCGAGATCCGTGGCCACCGGCGCACCTACGTCGGCGCGCTGCCCGGCCGGATCGTCCGCGCCATCCGTGAGGCCGGTGCGATGAACCCGGTCGTCCTGCTCGACGAGATCGACAAGGTCGGCAGCGACTTCCGTGGCGACCCCACGGCCGCGCTGCTCGAGGTGCTCGACCCGGCGCAGAACCACACGTTCCGCGACCACTACCTCGAGGTCGATCTCGACCTGTCCGACGTGCTGTTCCTCGCGACCGCCAACGCCTACGACACCATCCCCGGCCCGTTGCTCGACCGCATGGAGGTCGTGACGCTCGACGGCTACACCGAGGCGGAGAAGGTCGCCATCGCGCGCGACCACCTGCTGCCCCGGCAGATCGAGAAGGCCGGGCTGGAGCCGTCGGACGTCGAGTTCTCCGAGGTCGCGCTCGGCATGATCGCCGCCGAGTACACCCGCGAGGCCGGGGTGCGGCAGCTGGAGCGGGGCCTGGCCAAGGTCCTGCGCAAGGTCGCCGTCGGGCTCGACTCGGGTGAGGAGGCGCCGATCCACGTCGACGCCGAGACGCTCGTCAAGTACCTGGGCCGGCCGAAGTTCACCCCGGAGTCGGCGGAGCGCACCTCCGTCCCGGGCGTGGCGACGGGCCTCGCGGTCACCGGTGCCGGTGGCGACGTGCTGTTCATCGAGGCCACCAAGATGGACGGCGACCCCGGACTGATCCTCACCGGTCAGCTGGGCGACGTCATGAAGGAGTCCGTCTCGATCGCGCTGTCCTACCTGCGGTCGAAGGGGCTGGCAGGCGACCTCGCCTCGAAGAAGCTGCACGTGCACGTCCCCGCGGGCGCCGTCCCGAAGGACGGGCCGAGCGCCGGTGTCACGATGACCACCGCCCTCGCGAGCCTCGCGAGCGGACGCCCGGTCAAGTCGAGCGTCGGCATGACGGGCGAGGTCACGCTGCAGGGCAAGGTCCTGCCGATCGGCGGGGTCAAGCAGAAGCTGCTGGCCGCCCACCGCGCCGGCCTGACCGACGTGATCATCCCGAAGCGCAACGAGCCCGACCTCGACGACCTGCCGGAGTCGGTGCGCGGTGAGCTGCGGATCCACCCGGTGGCCGACGTCGCCGAGGTGCTGGAGCTGGCCCTCGAGCCGGCCCCGGAGCACGCCGCGGCGGCCTGACCCGCGGGCGCCCCACGAACGTCAGGAACGGCACTTTCCCGCAACCCAGTTGCGGGAAAGTGCCGTTCCTGCATGTGGGCATGAAGGGCATGAGGCAGGGCATGCGGGCACGGGCATGAGGCAGGGCGCGCAGGCGTGTGGAGGGCGTGCCTGCGGACGGGTCAGCGCAGGACGACGGTCTTGTTGCCGTGCACCAGGACGCGGTCCTCCAGGTGCCAGCGCAGCCCGCGGGACAGGACGAGGCGCTCGATGTCGCGGCCCCTGCGGACCATGTCCGAGGCGGTGTCGGCGTGGTCGACGCGGATGACGTCCTGCTCGATGATCGGGCCGGCGTCGAGGTCGGCGGTCACGTAGTGGCAGGTGGCGCCGATGAGCTTCACGCCGCGCGCGTGGGCCTGGTGGTACGGCCGGGCGCCGGCGAACGAGGGCAGGAAGCTGTGGTGGATGTTGATCGCCCGCCCGGCCCACTGCTCGCACAGGTGCGCGGGCAGGACCTGCATGAACCGGGCCAGGACGATCGCGTCGGGCTGCTGCTCGTCGACGAGCTTGCGGAGCTCCTCGAACGCCTCCAGCTTCAGGCTCTCCCGGCGCTCCTCCCGCGGCCCCGGGAACGGCACGTGATGGAACGGCACCCCGTGGGCGGCGACGACGGGCTGCAGCGTCTCGTGGTTGCCGATCACGGCGGTCAGCTCGACGGGCAGCTCCCCGGCCGACACCCGGCCCAACAGGTCGTGCAGGCAGTGCGGCTCCCGCGTCACGAGCAGGACCGCGCGCTTCTTGACGCCGGTGTCGGTGACCCGCCACGTCGCGTCGGGGCCGAACTCGTCGGCCACCTCGGCGAACCGGGAGCGCAGCTCGTCGGCGTCGAACGGGACGGAGTCGGCGCGCACGACCTGGCGGGTGAAGAACCAGTTCTGCTCGGCGTCGGCGTGGTAGGCGGCCTCGACGATCCAGGCTCCGGCGTCGGCCAGGAATCCCGCGATACGGGCGACGATCCCCGTCCGGTCGGGGCAGCTGAAGGTGATCACGTAGCGTCGGGAGGCGGGGGGTTCCACGGCCCGATCGTGCCACGCGGTCGATCTCACACCGCCGTGCGCCTGCACACGCCGCCCCCGCGAGGCACGCTCGGATCGTGACCCCCGAGGAAGGCCTGACCGACCGTCGACGTCGAACCGCGGTGGCGGCCATGACGTTCGCAACCGGCGCGATCGTCGCGAACCTGTACTACGCGCAGCCCCTCGAGGCCACGCTGGCCGAGCACTTCCACGCGTCCAGCGGTGCCGTCGGCGCGGTCCTGACGGTCACGCAGATCGCGTACGCGATCGGCCTGGCGACGGTCGTCCCGCTCGGTGACCTCCGTGAGCGCAGGCGGCTCGTCGTCGGGTTGACGTGCGTCGCGGCGGCCGGCCTCGTCCTCGCGGCGGCCGCCCCCGCGCTGACCGTGCTGGGTGTGGCGGCGGCCGTCGTCGGCGTGACGTCGGTGGCCGTGCAGGTGCTGGTGCCGTTCGCCGCGCAGCTGGCCAGGCCGGGGGAGCAGGGCCGCACGGTCGGCACCGTCATGAGCGGGCTGCTCGTCGGTGTGCTGGTCGCGCGGGTGGTGTCGGGGCTCGTCGCCGAGTGGCTGGGCTGGCGCGCGATCTTCGTGCTCGGCGCGGTGCTGAGCGCGGCGTGCGCGGTGACGCTCTGGCGCACGCTCCCGGTGCTCGCGCCCACCGTGGAGATGAGCTACCCCCGGCTGCTGGGGTCGGTCTTCGGGCTCATCCGCCGCGAGCCGCTGCTGCGCCTGCGGATGATCTACGGTGCGGCCGGCTACGCGGCGTTCGGCGTGCTGTGGACGAGCGTCGGCTTCCTGCTCGCGGCGCCGCCGTTCGACCTGTCCGACGCCGAGATCGGGCTGTTCGCGCTGTTCGGCGTCGCCGGGGCGCTCGCGGCGCGGTTCGCGGGCCGGCTCGCCGACCGCGGGCACACCCACGGCGCGACCGGGGTGTTCCTCGCGATCGCCGCGGCGTCGTTCGCCCTGATCGGTCTCGGTGCGCACTCGCTGCTGTGGCTGGCGGTCGGCATCATCGTGTTCGACCTCGCCACCCAGGGCAGCCACATCACGAACCAGAACGTCGTCTACGCGCTCGCGCCCGACGCCCGCAGCCGGCTCAACACGGCGTACATGACCAGCTACTTCGTCGGTGGCGCCGTCGGGTCGGGGCTGTCGGCGGCGATGTACGCGGCGCACGGCTGGGCGGGCGTGTCGATCGTCGGCATGATCTTCCCGGCGGTCGGCTTCCTCGTGTGGGTCGGCGAGTCCGTCGCCCGCAGGCGCCCGGGCACCGCGCTCAGGAGTGCTGCCGCAGCCACTCGAGCGTGAACGCCGTCTCGGTGCCGAGCAGCCCCTCGATCTGCCCGGCGACCATGCTCTCGATCTTGCCGCCGATCAGCGGGACCTTCACCGTCACCGCCGCGTCGACGACGAACTCGCTGGTGCCCTCACCGAGGTCGGCGAGCCGCATGCCGCCCTGTGCCGACGCGGGCGTGCCGGGGATCGCGACCGCGACCGTTCCCGAGTAGCGGCCCGGCCCGTCCGGGACGAGCGTCTCGTCGCGCTGGATGACGAGATCGCCGTTGACCAGGCTGCGGACCATCGGCGGCACGGCGTCCGCGTCGACCCCGTGGCGGAGCCGGTAGCGCGCGCCCTTGTCGTCGACGTGGTGCTCCAGCAGCGCCGCACCGGGCCCGCCGAGACGCTCGAGCCGTGCCTTCAGGAACTCGGGGTCGACCATGACCGTGTACACCCGCTCGGCCGGGAACTCCGCGATGGTCCGATGGGTGATCTGGCGCGCCATGGGCGGAGGCTACCCTCGGCGGTCGTGCCGGTTCCCGAGGTGGCCGCCCCCGCCCGCCAGTCCGCCCAGCAGCCGATCGCGCCGATGACCACGCTGCGTCTCGGTGGGCCGGCCGACCGGGTGGTCGTGGCGTCGTCGGCCGCCGAGGTCGTCGACGCGGTCCGCGCGGCGGACGAGGCGGGCGAGCCGGTGCTCGTGCTCGGCGGGGGATCGAACGTCGTCGTCGCCGACGCGGGGTTCCGCGGGACGGTCGTGCGGGTCGCGAGCCGCGGGCTCGACACCGCGATCCGTCCCGACGGGAGCGTGCTGCTCACCGTCGAGGCGGGCGAGGACTGGGACGACGTCGTCGCGACGACCGTCGACCGCGGGCTGGGCGGGCTGGAGTGCCTGTCGGGCATCCCGGGCCGCACGGGGGCGACGCCGGTGCAGAACGTCGGCGCCTACGGCGTCGAGGTCGCCGATCTGCTCGTCGACGTCGACCTCTACGACCGCGCCGCGCGGACCGTCCGCGAGCACGTCCCTGCGGCGGAGCTGGGCCTGGGGTACCGCACGAGCGTCCTCAAGAACACCGACGCCGCCGTCGTCCTGCGGGTGCGGTTCGCGCTGCCGGGCGGGCCCGGGAGTGCGCCGCTGCGCTACCCCGAGCTCGCAGCGGCGCTCGGCGCGCGGCAGGGGCAGCGGGTCCCGGCCGCGTCCGCGCGCGCGGCAGTGCTGGACCTGCGCCGGTCGAAGGGCATGGTCCTCGACGCCGCCGACCACGACACGTGGAGCGCGGGGTCGTTCTTCACCAACCCGGTCGTCGACGCGGGCGCCGTCCCCGGCGGTCCGGACACCGAGGGCATGCCGCGGTGGCCGGCCGCGTCCGATCGGGTGAAGCTCTCGGCCGCGTGGCTGATCCAGCACGCCGGATTCGCCCGCGGGCACGCCGGTCCGGGCGGTCGGGTCGCCCTCTCGGGCCGCCACGTCCTGGCCCTGACCAACCGCGGTGACGGCACGACCGAGGACCTCTTGGCGCTGGCAGCGGAGGTGCGCGCCGGTGTCCTCGACCGTTTCGGCGTGGACCTGCACCCCGAGCCCGTGCTCGTCGGCTGCCGCCTGCCGTGACCCCGTCGGCGACACCCGCGACCGTCGGTCCCGACGCGTAGCCTCGTCGTTCGGGCCGGGTGACCGTCGGCCCCACTCCCCGTCGCACACGCAACCGCACGGGAGGCCGCACGTCCTCGAACTTGGGGGAGGAAGGTCGCAATGGGGGATCGAATGCGCAGAATCCTGCTGGTCCTGGCCGTCGTGGCGGTCGGGTCCATGGGAGTCGTCACGGCGGCCACCGCGGCGGGCCGCGGCCCGGCCGACTCCGGAGGCGGCCCGCTCGCGATCCTCGGTCCCAAGGCAGCGATCACCTATACCCCGGCCGCCGAGGCCACCGCCGTCGACCCGAGGACGACGGCGTCGGTCGCGGTCGCCGACGGCACGTTCGACCAGGTCTCGCTGGTCGACCCCGCGGGCAAGGCGGTCAAGGGGACGTTGGCGGCCGACCGGGCGTCGTGGTCGACGAGCGCGCCGCTCGCCTACGGCGCCACGTACTCGTGGAAGGGCACCGCGACCGGGACCGACGGCAAGCAGGTCCCGCTCGCGGGCGGGTTCAGCACCGTCACCCCGGCCAAGCAGGTCCGCGGCACCGTCAACATCGGCGACGGCCGCACCGTCGGTATCGCCGCGCCGATCGCCATCCAGTTCAACGGCCACGTCGACGACAGGGCCGCGGTCGAGCGCGCGCTGTCGGTGACCACGTCGGTGCCGACCGAGGGCGCGTGGGGCTGGCTGCCCGACGAGAGCGGCGGCTCCCGGGTCCACTGGCGGCCCAAGGAGTACTGGAAGCCCGGCACCAAGGTCACGGTGAAGGCGAAGCTGTTCGGCGTCCCGTACGGCGGCGGCGCGTACGGCGCGGCCGACGTCAGCTCGTCGTTCACGATCGGGCGCGCGCAGGTCGTCAAGGCCGACGTGAACTCCTTCCAGATGGTCGTCATGCGCGACGGCAAGCAGGTCGCGAGCTACCCGGCCTCCTACGGGCTGGGGTCGGACCCGAACCGCAACACCCGCTCGGGCATCCACGTCGTGAGCGAGAAGTTCACCGACAAGCGGATGGTCAGTGAGCAGTACGGCTACGACGTCGTCGAGAAATGGGCCGTGCGGATCAGCAACAACGGCGAGTTCATCCACGCCAACCCGGCCTCGACGGGTGCGCAGGGCTCGTCGAACGTGACCCACGGCTGCGTCAACCTCTCGATCGACAACGCCAAGGCCTACTACGACACCGCGATCTACGGCGACCCCGTCGAGGTGACGGGCACCCCGGTCCAGCTCTCGGCCAAGGACGGCGACATCTGGGACTGGACCCTGTCGTGGAGCCAGTGGAAGGCGCTGTCGGCCCTGTGAGGTCCTGTCGGCCCTGTGGCGCCACTCACGGGATGTCGATCAGGACCTTGCCCACCGTGCCCGCCTCGACGGCATCGTGGGCCGCGGCCGTCTCGGCCAGCGGGAAACGGGTGATCGGCAGTCCGTGCTCCTCGCCGACGCGCAGCGCGCCGTCGGCCAGCGCGGCCGAGACGGCGGCGACGGCGTCGGCCTTCTGCTGGTTGGTCACGGTGTAGGTGAGCACGAACTGCAGCCGCAGGTTGGGCGTCATGGCGGGACGGACGGGCATGGTCAGCGGCTCGTCGGTGTCGACGGCGTAGACCGCGACGGTGCCGCCGGGCGCGATCGCGGCGATGTCGTCGCCGATGTTGGCGACGACCGCCACGTCGACGATCACGTCGGCCCCGCGCGGGCTGATCTCGCGGACGCGGGCGGGCACGTCCTCCTCGCGATAGTTGATCACGTGGTGGGCGCCGGCGGCCTGGGCCAGCGCGGCCTTGGCCGCGCCTGACACCGTCGTCAGGACGGTCGCGCCTGCCCAGACGGCGAGCTGGATCGCGGCGTGCGACACCGCCCCGGCGCCGCCGGTGACCAGCACGACCCTGCCGTCGAGCGCACCCGGTGCCAGCCGCGCCGGGCCGTCCTCGTGCGCGGTCAGCGCCCGGTGCGCGGTCAGCGCCGGGATCCCGAGCGAGGCCCCGGTGTCGAACGACTCGCCGTCGGGGAGCGCGACGACCCGCTCCACCGGCACGACAACGTACTCCTGCGCGGTGCCCTCGTCGGTCTGCCAGGCGACGTCCCACAGCCACACGCGGTCGCCGGGCCCGAACGTGTCGACGCCCGCGCCCACGGTGTCGACGGTCCCGGCCCCGTCCTGGTTGGGCACCTTCGGTGCGGCCAGCGGCGCACCGGTGGTGCCGGCGCGGGCCTTCCAGTCGGTCGGGTTGACCCCGGAGACCGCGACGCGGACGCGCACCTGACCCGGGCCGGGCTCGGGCAGCGGCCGTTCCCGCAGCTGCAGCACCGACGACGGGCCGGTCCGCTCGTAGACGACGGCGCGCACCTCACTCCTCCCGGTAGGCCCGCATCGCGGACGCCTGCGCCCGCGGCTTGAGCACGATCAGGTCGATGTTGACGTGTGAGGGTCGCGTCGCGGCGAACACGATCGTCTCGGCGACGTCCTCGGCGGTGAGCGGGGTGAGGCCGCGGTAGACGTTGTCGGCCTTCTCGGCGTCGCCCGCGAACCGGACGAGGGAGAACTCCGTCTCGACCATGCCCGGCGCGATCTCGGTCAGCCGCACCGGCTGCCCGAGCAGCTCGCCGCGCAGCGTGCGATGCAGCATCGCCTGCGCGTGCTTCGCCCCGGTGTAGCCCGCGCCGTTGTCGTAGGGCTCCAGCGCCGCGATCGAGGTGACGGTGACGATGTGCCCGTCGCCCGACGCGACCAGCGCCGGCAGCAGGCCCTTCACCATCCGCAGCGTGCCCAGGACGTTGGCCTCCCACATCCAGCGCCACGCGTCCTCGTCGGCGTCCGCGACGGGCTCGAGGCCCTTGGCGCCGCCCGCGTTGTTGACCAGCAGCCGGCACTCGGGCACGGCGGCGACGAACGCGGACACCGACTCGGGGTCGGTGACGTCGAGGCGGACGGCGGTGCCGTCGATCTCCCGGGCGATCTCCGCGCACCGGTCCACGCGCCGCGCGCCCAGCACGACGTGGAAGCCCGCACCCGCGAGGGCACGTGCGGTGGCGGCGCCGATCCCGGAGCTGGCGCCGGTGACGACGGCGGTCGGACGGTCGCTGGGGCTCGTCATGGCGCCCACCCTAGATCGGGACGCCGGCCGACCGGTTCAGTGCAGGCCCTGCTGCGCGGTGCGGGTCCCGCGCCGGGCGGCCGACCGCTGCCAGCGGAAGATCGCGTAGCCGATCCCGCCGAGTACGACGCCGGCGACACACGTGCCGAACCACAGGTCCAACGGCCTGCCGCCGACGATGTGCGCCACCAGCAGTCCCACCGCGCCCGCCAGCCACAGCAGGGTGCCCACCGAGGCGATCACGCCGATGTCGGACAGCCGTGGCGGCAGCTCGGGCGGGTTCTGCATGACATCAGTATCACGGATCGGCGCGGCGGTCGTGCGCATCCAGCGGACGGCCGGGCCCGGCTCTACCGTGTCCGCGTGACGCGTCCGAAGCCGGATGACGAGCCGGCCACCGCAGCCCGCCCCGACGACGCCCCCACCGACGCCCTCGCCGACGCCCCCGCCGACGACGCGGCGTCGGTCGACGCCGCTCCCCGGTCCGGGCTCGACCGCTTCTTCAAGCTGACCGAACGCGGCTCGACCGTCGGCCGCGAGGTCCGCGGCGGCCTGGTCACCTTCGTGACGATGTCCTACATCGTCGTGCTGAACCCGCTGATCCTCGGCAGCTTCAGCCCCACGGGTCCCGGCGCCAAGGTCGACGTCCTCGGCAACACGCTGTCGGTGCCGGAGGTCGCGGCGGCCACCGCGCTCGTCGCCGGCGTGATGACGCTGCTGATGGGTCTCGTCGCCAACATGCCGTTCGCGCTGGCCACCGGCCTGGGCATCAACGCGCTCGTCGCGTTCACGATCGCCCCGCAGGTGACCTGGCCGGAGGCGATGGGCCTCGTGGTCGTCGACGGCATCATCATCGTCATCCTGGTGCTCACCGGGTTCCGGACGGCCGTGTTCAACGCCGTGCCGCCCTCGCTCAAGGCCGCGATCGGTGTCGGCATCGGGCTGTTCATCGCGTTCATCGGGCTCGTCGACTCGGGCTTCGTGCGCCGGCTGCCCGACGCCGCGAACACGACCGTGCCCGTCGGTCTCGGGATCGACGGCTCCATCGCCTCCTGGCCGACGTTCGTCTTCGTCGTCGGCCTGCTGGTCACCGGTGCGCTCGTGGCGATGCGGGTGCGGGCCGGGATCCTGCTCGGCATCGTCCTGACCACGGTCGTCGCCATCGTCGTCGAGGCCATCGCCAAGGTCGGCCCCTCCAACGGGACCAACCCGAAGGGCTGGAACCTCGGGTACCCGGCGCTGCCCGGCTCGGTGTTCGGCCTGCCGGACCTCTCGCTCGTCGGCGACGTCTCGTTCGGGGCGTGGACCCGGCTGCCCGCGATCACCGCGGCGCTGCTCGTCTTCACACTCGTGCTGGCGAACTTCTTCGACGCCATGGGCACGATGACCGGGCTCGGCAAGCAGGCCGGTCTGGTCAGCCGGGACGGCAAGCTGCCCAACGTCGGGCGTGCGCTGTTCGTCGAGGGCACCGGCGCGATCGCGGGCGGTGCGGCGTCGGTGTCGTCGAACACGGTGTTCGTCGAGTCCGCGTCCGGCATCGCGGAGGGCGCGCGCACGGGGCTGGCCAACGTCGTGACCGGCGTGCTTTTCCTCGCCGCGATGTTCCTGACGCCGCTCTACTCGGTCGTCCCGATCGAGGCCGCGGCGCCCGCGCTGGTCATCGTCGGGGCGCTGATGATGCGGCAGATCACCGAGATCGACTTCACGGAGTTCCGGGTCGCGCTGCCCGCCTTCCTGACGATCGTCGTCATGCCGTTCACGTACTCGATCGCCAACGGCATCGGCGCCGGCTTCATCAGCTACGTGTTCCTCGCGGCCGTGACGGGCAGGGCGCGGACTGTGCACCCGCTGATGTGGGTGGTCGCGGTGGCATTCGTCGCCTACTTCGCGGTGGGGCCGATCGAGGCGCTGATCCACTAGCCACGGGACGGAGAGCGGCGTCGCTCGCGCCGGAGAAGAGCGGCGCGCGCGAACTAGTTGTTGTACGATAAGCAATAGAATGAGCGCAGTCGTCGACACCCCCGGTCCCACCCCGCCGCCCGCCGTTCCGCCCCCGCCACCCCCCGGCGAGCAGCGCCGCGGTGGGACCTTCGCCTCGCTGCGGGTCCCGAACTACCGGCTCTACGCGGGTGGGCAGGTGGTCTCCCTCGTCGGGACCTGGATGCAGCGCATCGCGCAGGACTGGCTGGTGCTCGACCTGTCCCACGGCAACCCGACGGCCCTGGGGATCGCGACCGCACTCCAGTTCGCGCCGACGCTGCTGCTGTCGCTGTGGGGCGGCGTCCTGGCCGACCGCGTCGACAAGCGGCGCACGTTGATCCTGCTGCAGGCCGGCATGGGGCTGTGCGCCCTCGTCCTCGGTCTCGCGGTGGTGACGGGCATGGCCGCGCTGCTGCAGGTCTACGTCTTCTGTCTGGTGCTCGGCTGCTTCTCCGCGCTCGACATGCCGATGCGGCAGTCGTTCGTCTCCGAGCTGGTCGGCCCCGACCAGGTGACCAACGCCGTCGCGCTCAACTCGCTGACGTTCAACCTCGCCCGCATCGCCGGCCCCGCCGTCGCGGGTGTCCTGATCGCGGCCGTCGGCAGCGGCTGGGTCTTCCTGATCAACGCGGCGAGCTTCGCGGGCGTCATCGTCGCGCTGGCGCTGATGCGGCCCGACCGGCTGTTCCGGGCCGCTCGTGTGAGCCGTGCGCCCGGGCAGGTCCGCGAGGGACTGCGCTACGTGCGTGCCCGGCCCGAGCTCATCGGCGTGCTCGCGATGGTCTTCCTCGTGTCGGCGTTCGCGATCAACTTCCCGGTGACGATCCCGGTGCTCGCGCGCAACGTCTTCGGCGGCACCGCGGAGTCCTACGGCCTGATGACGACGCTCATCGCCGTCGGGTCCGTCGTCGGCGCGACGCTCGCCGCCCGCCGGACCGCGGCACCGCGTGTGCGGGTCGTCGTGATCGCCGGCATCGCGTTCGGGCTGCTGCTCGTCGTCGTCTCGCTGATGCCGACGTACGCGGCCGCGGGTGCGGTGCTCGTGGTCGTCGGGTTCTCGGCGCTGCTGTTCACGACGGCTGCGAACTCCTTCGTCCAGCTCTCTGCCGATCCGGCGGTCCGCGGTCGGGTCATGGGGCTGTACATGCTGCTGTTCCTCGGCTCCACGCCGTTGGGTGCACCGCTGCTGGGGATGGTGGCCGAACACTGGGGAGGACGGGCTCCGCTGCTGCTCGGCGGGGTGCTGACCGTCGTCTCGGTGGTGCTGGTCGCGGTGGTGCTCGCCGTGCGCGGCCGGAGTCGCGCCACCCGGGCGAAGGTCGAGGCTTGCGCCTAGAGGCAAGGTTAGGCTAACTTCATGGCGTCGCTTCGTGGTGGGAGCGGCGCGTCAGTTCGGGACACGTGAGGGCCCCGGCCATCAGGCCGGGGCCCTCACGGCGTGACGGGCGGTTCCCCGCCTGCGGCGAGCAGTTCCTCGTCGGGGTCGACGACGAGGCGGTCCCCGTCGACGCGCACCGGGACGCTGATCCGCACCCAGCGCGCGGGCAGCCCCGTCCAGCCCGGCGCGCTGGGGGCCGGCGCGGCGGCGGGGGAGCCGAGCGGGTCGGGGCTCCTCGCGGCGGGGCCGGCCGGCGCGGGCGTCCCGGAGCGGGCGTACGGCGTCACGCGCACCCGGACGTCGACGAGCAGGCGGGCGTCGCTGCTGTCGTCGTGCAGGGCGCCGGGCAGGGCGATCTCGCTGCGCTGCCTGCCCTCGCCCGACCAGCCCGGTCCCCGCGCACCGCGGACGGCCGACGCGAGCGTCTCGGGCAGGTGGTCGGCGAGGGCGTCACCGCGCCGGCCCGGGTCGTCCTCGTCCCAGGAGAGGTAGTCGGCGGCGAACGCGGCGGCGACCGCCCGGGCGAGCGCCGGGTCGATGCCCTGCGGTGACGCCCGGTCCGACCCGCCGATGACACCGTCGCGGGCGTCGTCCGGTGTCGCGGCACGGACCCCGGTCGCCGCTGCGTCCGCCGGGCCGGGCCGTTCCGGCGCGGCGTCCGTACGGACGGGCTGTCCCGCGCCGCGGTCCGACGGGCCGGGCGGTCCCGGGGCGGCGTCCGGCGGGCCCGGCCGCACCGCCGCGGGATGCGTGTCGACGGCAGGGAAGCCGACCGGGTCGGTCGGCGGGTCGTCGGGCACGGCGGAAGCCGATGGCCCGGCGCCCGCGGCGGTGGCGGCGCAGGACAGCGGTGACGGAGTTCGGCGGGATCCGGGTGCGGCCTCGACCGCCGACGGGTCCGGCCATGGATCGGGCCATGGATCGGGCCATGGATCGGGCGCCGGGTCCCGCGGTCCGGAACCGGGCTCGACCACCGGCCCGGACGCCTCGCCGGGCCACGAGTCGCCGGGCCACGGCTCGGCGGACCACGGGCCGGATCGCCGGGAATCGCGAGGCCACGGCTCGGCCGCCGCCTCGCCCGTCCTGCCGGGCGGCTCGGCCGGCCCTCCTTCGACCCGGGGCGGCCGGGGCAGCTCGGCCCGTCCCGCACCGGTTCCCGGCCCGGTCCGTGTGGCCGCCCATGCTCCGGACGGGCGACCGCCGCCCGGTGAGCGTGCCGACCTCCTCTCGGGCGCGGGTCGGGCACCGCCGCTGCCGGGCCACCATGCGCCGTCGTGGCGACGGTCGACGGCGGGCGTCAACGGCCACGGATCGCTCGGCGCGCGGAACGGTTCCCGCTCGTCGGCGGTCGCGGGCGGGCCCGGCCAGGGGCTGCCGGGTGCGCGGAACCGTTCCCGCTCGTCCTCGGTCGCGGGCGGTGTCGGCCACGGGTCGCGCGGCGCGTGACTCGGTTCCCGCTCGTCGGTGCTCGCGGGCGGCGTCGGCCAGTGGTCGGCCGTGCGGAACGATCTCCGCTCGTCGCCGGCCGCGGGTCCCGCCGGCCACGGGCCGCCCGGCCCGGGGAACGGTCGCTGTCCGTCGGTGGCCGCGGGGCCCGCCGGCCACGGCGCCGCGGCCCCGGGCGGGACCGGCTGCCCGCCGCCCGCACCAGGCCGCCCACGTGTCGCGGCACGCGACGTCAGCGCCGCGGGGCTGCCCGGGGCCCAACGGGCGCGCTCGTCGTCGGGACGGGCGAAGAGCCGGAACCTGCCCACGCGTGCGCCTCCCCGGCCGCGACGACGGCCGGCGCGCCGGGGCGCGCACCGGGCAGGTCTGGCGGCCGGACGGACGCTACGGCCGTCCGCGGCACGCGCGGGCCGGTTCGCGGGAACCCGTCGCGCCCGCGAACGGTCAGGCGGGCAGCGGCCAGGTGTGCACGGGCTCGTTGGCGTCGGAGCCGTCGAGGTAGCGGGCGAGCATCCCGTGCAGGGCGGCCTGCCGGTCGGCACCGCGACGCTCGAGCGCGGCCACGGCGTCGAGCTGCCAGACGCTGCCCGTCCGCCTCGTGGTGCAGCGTCGCTCGATGACCGACAGGTAGCGGTCGATCACCTCGCCCCCGACACCCCATTTCGCCAGGCCCTCCTGCGCCTGCGGGAGCAGCTTGCGCAGGACCAGCTCGTCGGGCCGGATCCAGCCCGACCCCGGCCAGTACAGCGGGCCGTCGAGGCCGTGCCGCGCCGCCGTCGTGAAGTTCTCCTCGGCCGCCTCGAACGACATCGAGCTCCACAGCGGGCGGTCGGCCTCGACGAGCACCCGCAGCAGCCCGTAGAAGAACAGCGCGTTGGCGACCATGTCGACGGCGGTCGGGCCCGCGGGCAGCACCCGGTTCTCGACGCGGACGTGCGGCGCACCGTCGGACACGTCGTAGACGGGCCGGTTCCAGCGCCAGATCGTGCCGTTGTGCAGCCGCAGCTCGTCGAGTCCGGGTACCCGTCCCGCGTCGAGGTCGGCGAGCGGGTCGCTGTCGTGCGTGAGCGGCATCAGCCCGGGGAAGTAGCGGGCGTTCTCGGAGAAGAGGTCCAGGATCGAGGTGATCCAGCGTTCGCCGAACCACACCCGTGGCCGGACGCCCTGGTTGTGCAGCTCGGGGCTGCGCACGTCGCACGACTGCTCGAACAGCGGGATCCGGGTCTCGGCCCACAGCCGGGAGCCGAG
The DNA here is from genome assembly GCF_000196675.2 of Pseudonocardia benzenivorans CB1190. Taxonomy (GTDB): domain Bacteria; phylum Actinomycetota; class Actinomycetes; order Mycobacteriales; family Pseudonocardiaceae; genus Pseudonocardia; species Pseudonocardia benzenivorans. The sequence continues at coordinate 658,365 of NC_015312.1, forward strand.
CAGGAACGGGGAGTTCGCCCCGACGGCCAGCTGCACCCCGGCGAGGCACTGGGCGGCGTTCCAGTACGAGCCGAAGTCGTCGGGGGAGACCTGCAGGTGCAGCTGCATCGACGTGCAGGCGGCCTCGGGGATGATCGTGTCGAAGTCGGCGACGAGCCGGTCCGGCGCGACGGCGTGACAGCCGGAGGCGTCGTCACCGGTGATGTCGACCCGGATCGGCTCGCCCCGGGCGGTGAGCATCTGCTCGTTGAGCACGGTGTAGCGCTCGTCCTGGGAGATCGCGTCACCGACGAGATCCTCGCGGCGCAGGGTCGGCAGGATGCCGATCATCGCGAGCTGCGACGCGCAGTCCCGGGCCTTGGCCCGCGCGACGGCGAGCTCGTCGAGGAGCTGGTGCTCGAGGTGGCGCCATTCGTCGCCGGGCAGCGGGCGCGGCGGCAGGTTGAGCTCGAGGTTCCAGCGGCCCAGCTCGGTCTGGAACTCCGACGACCCGATGGCCTGCAGGACGTCCCGGCCGGTGAGGGCGGGACGGAGGTCCTTGTCGACGAGGTTGAGCTCGACCTCGATGCCGGTCATCGGCTCGTCGTGTGCGAACGGGTGTTCGCGCAGCATCGTCGCGAGCGCGTCGAGGCAGCGATGGACCTTCACCCGGTAGCGCTGCCGGTCCCGTCGACTGAACGTAGTCCGGTCGACGCCCTGGCCCATGCGGTCACTGCCTCCGATCCCCGGACCCGGACGCGCCCCACCAGCGCCGTCCGTGGTCACGAGCGGTCATCAACCGTGTCACACGGTCGGGGAGACCGGTACCGGCTGACCGGATGACGGATCGCGAGCGGCTCGTGGCCACCTGCGACGATCTCGCGTCGTGGCCACCATCACCAAGGTCGACGACCCCGCCGACCCGCGGATCGACGACTACCGCGACCTCACGCACTCCGACCGCCGCCCCGACCGGCCCGGTGGCCGCGGCCTCGTGATCGCCGAGGGCGTGGTCGTCGTCCGGCGGCTGCTCGACTCCCCCTACCCGCTGCGCTCGCTGCTCGGTGTGCCGCGCAGGCTCGCCGAGCTGTCCGACGACCTCGCCGGTGTCGACGTCCCCGCCTTCGAGGCCGACGCGCACACGATGGCCACCACTGTCGGCTTCCACCTCAACCGCGGGGTGCTCGCCGTCGCCGACCGGGCACCGGAGCCCGACCCGGCCGAGCTGCTGCGGGGGCGCGGGTCGTCGCCGTTCTCGAGGGGGTCAACGACCACGAGAACCTCGGCTCTCTCTTCCGCAACGCCGCCGCCCTCGGTGTCGACGCGGTCCTCCTCGGGCCGCGCTGCTCCGATCCGCTGTACCGGCGCAGCGTCCGGGTGTCGATGGGACACGTGCTGCGGGTACCGTTCGCCCCGCTCACCGGGCCGTGGCCCGGCGCGCTGGACGTCCTGCGGGACAACGGGTTTCGTGTCGCGGCGCTGACGCCCGCCGCCGAGGCGACGCCCATCGGGGCGGCAGGTCTCGTGGGGGAGCGGGTCGCGCTCCTGCTGGGCGCGGAGGGGCCGGGGCTGACGCCCGAGGCGCTCGCCGCCGCCGACCTGCGCGTCCGGATCCCCATGGCGACCGGGGTGGACTCGCTCAACGTCGCGACGGCCGCGGCGGTCGCGTTCCACGCCGTCGCGGCGCCCTGAGACGAGGTTCCGGGGGGTCCGGCAGCGGCGCGGGACGCAGCGATCCGTGTCGCGGACGCGCGTGCCACGCCCCCGGCGGAACCTGCCGGCGCCGCTCGCCCACCGCGGCCGCACGAGGCGCTCGGGCGTCGTCGCGACACCCCTCGGCGCCGTCGCACCGCGGGACGCGACCCGCGGCACACCGCCGACCGGCTGACGGTCCGACCGCGGTGGCCTCACGCCGCATAGTCTGATCACGTGCGCGTGGCCGACGGGGGCGGGGTCGAGATCAGCGGGCGGCGCCCGGGGGATCCCGCGTTGCCGGCCGAGCTGCGCGCGGCGCTCGAGGAGTGGGGTGAGGTCGCCGCGCGCACCGACGTCGCGCTGGGGCAGGAACAGCGCGACCTCGTGCGCATGCGGGGCCGCCAGCTCGCGGGCCGCTGCGCCGAGGCGCTCGGCAGGCCCGTCGACTTCCACGACCCGGTCACCGGCCGCGTCGAGATCGTCAGCGGGCGGCTGGCGAACCGCCCGGTGATCCCGGCGCCGCGGGCCGCCGCGGTGCCTCGCGAACCGACGCCCTGGGCCACCGGGCTCCCGATCTCGGCCTTCTTCGCCGTGTTCACCGCGGTCGTGGTCGTGGTGCTGAGCACGGCGGTGCGCGACGCGTTCGGTGCGCTCTGGGTGGCCGCCGACATCCTGGTCGCCGCCGGGCTGGCCCCGTCGCTGTGGCTGATGCGCCGGGTGCCGCTGTGGCGGTGGGTCGCGATCGGCGTGGCGGCGGGGCTCGTCGGCGCGTGGGTGTGCCTGCTGGTGTCGCTGCTGGAGCCCTGAGAGAGCCGGTCAGCGCTGGCCGCGGACCCCGAGCAGGACCTCGTCCCACGACGGCATCACGGGCTTGCCCTTCTTGGTGCGACGGGCCGGCCGGCCCTCGGTGCGGGCATCGGCCTTGGCCCCGTCGGGCTCGGCCGGCGGCGCGGTCTCCGCGGCGGCGGCCGCCGCACCCGAGGCCTCGCCCGGACCGTCGTCCGGAGCCTGGGACGGAGGCGTCGACACCGCGTCGGCTCCGGCGTCGACGGCCGCGGGTTCGACGGCTGAGGCATCGGGCACCTGCTCGGTGGCGGCCTTCCCCGCGACGTGCGGCGCGGCGTCCGGCCCGGCCTCGACGGCGTCGTCGGCCTCGGCGTCCGCGGTCCGGGGCGTCTCGACGACCTCGGTGCTGATCGTCTCGTCGCTGGTCGCCCCGTCGCCGCTCGCCCCGGTGCTGGTCGGCTCGGTGCTGGTCGGCTCGGTGCTGGCGGGCTCGTCGGTGTCGGTCGGTGCGGCGGCGCCGGCGGGCTCCTCGGCGGGAGCGGGCTCGGCGACCGGTGCCGGTTCGGGGGCCGGCCTCCCGGCAGCGGGACGCGAGACCGCGGCCCGCTCGGGCGGCTCGGGGGTGCGCGCCGTCGTCGAACCCGGGCGCTCGGCGGGCAGGTCCGGCGTCGAACGCGCGGGCTCGGTCCGGCCGGCGGTCTCCTGGGAGCGCCGGGGCTCGGGCGTGGCGGGCCGGCCGGGTCGGGGATCGTGCCGCGGTTCGGGCGCGACCGGGATCGGTCGTTCCCGCAGCGGCGCGCCCACCGCGGCCCGGACGATCTCGGGCTCGGCCGGCTCGTGCAGGGGCTCCTCGTCGTCGGGACGCCCGCCCAGCTCGATGACGGGGCCGACGGTGCGCAGCGGACGCAGCGGCAGGCCCTCGATCAGGTCGCTGGCGTGCTCGTCGAGCGCGGTGACGGTGCCGCCGTGGGCACCCGGCTGGTAGGTCCAGTGCGCGCGGTTGTCCGAACGGCCTGCCCGCCAGCTCAGCGCGACGACCCAGCGGCCGTCCTCACCCCGCCAGGAGTCCCACTCGGCCTCGAGGTAGTCCTGTCCGCGCAGGCCGAAGGTGTGTGCGACGGTCTCGCCCAGGGTGCGGACGTCGGGGCCGTCGGCACGCATCGGGTGCGCCCCCTGCGCCATCTCCGCGGTCCGTGATCGCTCCAGCAGGACCGGGTAGGCGAAGCGTTCGATCTTCTGCAGCGGAACGCCGGCCGCCGCGGCGACCTGCTCCACGGACGCTCCGGCGCGGATGCGTGCCTGGATCTCGCGTGGTCGCAACTGGCTCTCCAACTCGATCGCGATCTGGCCGAGCCGGGTCAGGTCGCCGCGGGCGGCAGCGCGTAGCTGCTCGTCAGCAGGCACGGTGAAACGTTCGGAGCGCCCGGGGTCCTCGAGGACGACCCCGCCGTCCTCGGTGATCCCGACGACCCGCAACGCCCGCATCGGCGGCCTCCCCCGTTCTCCGCTCTCCCCGTCCGGGTGACGGTAGTTGCCGAATCGCAACCTGCCGTGGAGGCGCGCCGGACCGGAAATCTCCCAGGTGGACGCCGGTTCCTGCCACGATGCGCCGTTCCCCCCGTGGGGTTCGTGATCAGCGTGTCACGCCGTGACCATTTGGTAAAGCTGAGGCTCGTGTTACGGGAGTGACCACGCAGTGTGACGGAATGTGCCTCGGAGACGACGATGCCGGGCGACCGATGAGGTCGCCCGGCATCAGGCCGGAGCGGGCGCTCAGCCCAGCCGCTCGACCACGTGGTCGATGCAGGCGGTCAGGGCGGAGACGTCGTCGGGGTCGACGGCCGGGAACATGCCGATGCGCAGCTGGTTGCGGCCCAGCTTGCGGTACGGCTCGGTGTCGACGATGCCGTTGGCGCGCAGGATCTTCGCGACCGCCGCCGCGTCGACGTCGTCGTTGAAGTCGATCGTGCCGACGACCTGCGAACGGTGCTTCGGCTCGGCGACGAACGGCGTGGCGAACGCGGACTTCTCGGCCCACTCGTAGAGCCGGCCCGACGAGTCGGCCGTCCGGGCGACGGCCGCGTCGAGGCCCCCGAGCCCGTTCAGCCACTCGATCTGCTCCACGAGCATGATCAGCGTCGCGACGGCGGGCGTGTTGTAGGTCTGGTCCTTCACCGAGTTGTCGACGGCGGTGGCCAGCGACAGGAACGGCGGAATCCACCGGTCGCCCGCGGCGAGCTCGGCGACCCGGTCCTGGGCGGCCGGGCTCATGAGCGCGATCCACAGACCGCCGTCGGAGGCGAAGCCCTTCTGCGGGGCGAAGTAGTAGGCGTCGGCCTGCGTGACGTCGACGGGCAGGCCCGCGGCGCCGGAGGTGGCGTCGATCAGGACGAGCTGACCGTCGGTGGCGCCCTCGGGACGGACGACCGGCACGGCGACGCCGGTGGAGGTCTCGTTGTGGGCCCATGCGATGACGTCGACCGACTCGTCGGTGGTGGGCTCGGGCGCACTGCCCGGCTCCGCGGAGACGACGATCGGGTCCTGCAGGAAGGGCGCACCCTTGGTGGAGTCGGCGAACTTCGCGGAGAACTCGCCGTAGGCCAGGTGCAGCGAGCGCTGCCGGACGAGGCCGAACGCGGCGGCGTCCCAGAACGCCGTGGACCCGCCGTTGCCGAGGACGACCTCGTAACCGTCGGGCAGCGAGAACAGCTCGCGCAGGCCGGAGCGCACCCGACCGACGAGGGACTTGACGGGCTTCTGCCGGTGGGAGGTGCCCATGACCGCCGCCGCGTCGGCGATGGCGGCCAACTGTTCCGGCCGGACCTTCGAGGGCCCGCATCCGAAGCGCCCGTCCGCGGGCTTGAGGTCGGCGGGAATCTGCAGGTCGGTGCTGGTCGAGGACGTCACGACCCCCAGTCTGACAACCGCGGGCCGAGCCCGGTCGCGCGGGGGCCTCCGCCGCCCGCCCGGAGTGACGGCCGTTACCTGCAGACCCCGACGTTCCGGATCTCGGGCGCAGAGCGTCGGGCCGGTCGGCCGTCGTCGCGGGCGCCCACGACGACGGCCGGCGGAGGGTCCGCGTTCCAGCGGCAGGCTCAGTGCTGCTTGCCGACCTGGTCCCAGCCCTCGACCTCCTCGGGGTGGCGCGGGCCCGGACCGATGTACTGCGCCGACGGCCGGACGAGCTTGCCCTCGCGCTTCTGCTCGAGGATGTGCGCCGACCAGCCCGCGGTCCGGGCACTGGTGAACATGGCGGGCATCATGTGCGGCGGCACCTCGGCGAAGTCGAGGATCACCGCGGCCCAGAACTCGACGTTGGTCTCGATCGGGTGGTCGGGCCGGCGCTCGCGCAGGATCCGCAGCGCGGCCTCCTCCAGCCCGGCGGCCGCCTCGTAGCGGGCCGCACCGAGCTCGCGGCAGGTGCGGCGCAGCACGCGGGCCCGTGGGTCCTCGGCCCGGTAGACGCGGTGCCCGAAGCCCATGAGCTTCTCCTTGCGGTCGAGGATCCCCGTGACGAGGGCCTCGGGATCGCCGGTCCGCTCCACCTCGGCGATCATCGGCAGCACGCGCGCGGGCGCGCCGCCGTGCAGCGGGCCGGACATCGCGCCGATCGCACCGGACAGCGACGCCGCGACGTCCGCACCGGTCGAGGCGATGACGCGGGCGGTGAACGTCGACGCGTTCATGCCGTGCTCGGCGGCCGAGACCCAGTAGGCGTCGACGGCCGCGACGTGCGCGGGATCGGGCTCGCCGCGCCAGCGGACCATGAACCGCTCGGTGATCGTCCGTGCCTGGTCGACGCGGCTCTGCGGGACGGCGGGCACGCCGATCCCGCGGGCCGACTGCGCGACGTAGGACAACGCCATGACCGACGCGCGGGCCAGCTGGTCGCGGGCCTCCTCGTCGTCGATGTCGAGCAGTGGGCGGTAACCCCAGTAGGGCGCCAGCATCGCCAGCGCGGCCTGCACGTCGACGCGGACGTCACCGGTGTGGACCGGGATGGGGAAGGGCTCGGCGGGCGGCAGCCCGGAGCCGAAGCGGCCGTCGACCAGCAGGGACCAGACGTCGCCGAAGGTGACGTTGCCGACGAGGTCCTCGATGTCGACGCCGCGGTAGCGCAGGGCGCCGCCGTCCTTGTCGGGCTCCGCGATCTCGGTGCGGAACGCGACGTGGCCCTCGAGCCCGGACTTGAAGCCGGGCGGGGGCGGCGGGGGTGTGGAACCGTTCGTCGTCTCCGGTCCTGACGGCGCGGTGGGCGCTGTGGCCACGCGACCTCCTCTGACGTCGTCCCCGGCGACGCGCCGGTGGCCGCCGCCGGGTGGCGCGGGCCGTGCCGGTGCGCGATCGCGACCGGTCAGGTGGTCCGGCCGCGGTGCCTCCCACGGTCCGGGTCGGCATGGTTACCGTGGTGGGGTCACCCTGCCTGCGCGCGGGGCGGACAGGCAACCTGGGGCTCGGGTGGCCTCGATCACCGGATCGGTCCATTCGGGTCGCTCACCTGCGACGACAGGTGGATTCTCAGCGTGTGGAGAGGGAACGAATGCCTGATCCGTCCACATCGGGCGGGCTCGCCGCGATGCGGGTCGACTACGACATGCCCCCTTTCGACGTCCGCGACCTCGCCCCCACGTGGCACGAGCAGCTCGTCGCCTGGCTCGCCGCGGCGGCGACGGCGGGCCTCCCCGAGCCCAACGCCATGGTTCTCGCGACGGCCGACGAGGCAGGCGTGCCGTCGTCGCGCACCGTGCTGTGCAAGGGGGTCGACGCGCGGGGGGTCGTCCTCTACACCAACCTCACGTCGGCGAAGAGCCACGACATCCGCATGACGCGCGTCGCCTCGGCGACGTTCCCGCTCTACGCGATGCACCGGCAGGTGCACGTGCGCGGCGGCGTCGAGGAGGTGTCGACGGCCGAGTCCGACGCCTACTGGGCCACCCGGCCGCGCGGCTCGCAGCTCGGGGGCTGGGCGTCGGCGCAGTCGAGCGTCGTGGCCAGCAGGCTCGCGCTGGAGGACGCGGTCGTCGCCGCCGACCGTCGGTTCCCCGGCGAGGTCCCGCGCCCGCCGCACTGGGGCGGCTGGCGGATCGTCCCCGATCGGGTGGAGTTCTGGCAGGGCCGCCACGACCGGCTGCACGACCGGCTGCGTTTCGAGCGCGACGGCGACGACCACTCGTGGCGGGTGCGCCGGCTCGCCCCGTGATCGCGCCGGCGACGGGCCGGGCGGGCGTGACGTCGGTCTCACCGGTCGTGCGACCAGGTGCTCCCTGGGCGGTTCGTGCCCTCTCGGGCGGTTGGCGGTGCCCGGGCTCGGGAACGATCAGGCGCGTTCGTGTCAGTCTGGCCGGGTGATCGTGCCCGGCCCCGAGGAGACCTCCCGGCGCAGCTCCGGTCCGGAGCCCGCCACCCGCGACCTGCGGACGCCGCCGTCGGGCGGGGATCCGGCCGGCCCGACCGATCGGTTGCGCACCAACGGGTCCGAACCGCCGACCCGCCGGCTCGCGCCCGGGCCGACGCGGCGACTCGGTGCGGTCGTGCGGGCCGTCCTCGCCGACACGACGCCGCTGCGCACGCCCGCCTACCGGCGGCTCTGGGGCGCGGGCGTCATCACCGTCATCGGCGCGCAGCTGTCGGTGGTCGCCGTGCCGACGCAGATCTACCAGCTGACGGGATCGTCGGCCTACGTCGGCCTGACGGGTCTGTTCGGCCTCGTGCCGCTCGTCCTGTTCGGGCTGTGGGGCGGCGCGATCGCCGACGTCATGGACCGGCGGATCCTGTTGCTGCTCACCGGGGCCGGCATCGCGGCGACGTCGCTGGCGCTGTGGGTCACCTCGGCGACCGGCGTCGGCAACGTCTGGGTGGTGCTGACGCTGTTCGCGGTGCAGTCGGCGATGCTCGCGATGAACCAGCCCACCCGCAACGCCGTCATCCCACGGCTGATCCCGGCCGACGAGCTGCCCGCGGCCAACGCGCTGAACATGACGGTCTTCCAGCTCGGCGCCGTCGTCGGGCCGCTGCTGGCCGGTGTGCTGATCCCGGTCGTCGGGCTCTCGACGCTCTACCTGATCGACGCGTGCGCCCTGCTCGCGACGCTGTGGGCGACGTGGATGCTGCCGCCCGTCCCGCCGGGCGAGGTCGGCACGCGGCGCCGGGCCGGCCTGCGCAACGTCCTCGAAGGCTTCCGCTACGTCTCGACGAAGAAGGTGCTGCTGGTCTCGTTCCTCGTCGACCTGGTCGCGATGGGGTTCGGGATGCCCCGCGTGGTGTTCCCCGAGATGGCGGAGAAGACCTTCGGCGACCCGCCCGGCGGCGGTATCGCGCTCGGCCTGCTGTTCGCGGCGATCCCGGTCGGGATGGTCGCCGCGGGGCTGTTCTCCGGCTGGCTGCAACGGATCCGCCGCCAGGGCATGGCGGTGACGTTCGCGGTGATCGTCTGGGGCGTCGGGGTGGCGCTGTTCGGGCTGACGAGCTCGCTGTGGCTCGCCGTCGTGCTGCTCGCCGTCGCGGGCGGGGGCGACCTGATCAGCTCGGTCTACCGGAACTCGATGTTGCAGTCGGTCGCGACCGACGAGATGCGCGGCCGGATGCAGGGCGTGTTCATCGTCGTCGTGGCGGGCGGTCCGCGGCTCGCCGACCTCTGGCACGGGTCCGCCGCGGCGGCCGTCGGCCCTGGTCCGGCGGCCACCATCGGCGGCGTGGCCGTCGTCGTCGGGGTCGTGGTCGTCGTGCTCATGTTCCGGGAGTTCTGGACATATCGGGGTCCCGTCGCGGGCTCGTCCACGACCGCGGAGTGACGCACGTCCATCTCGGTCGAACGCTGCGGATCCGTCGGAGCGGTCTAGCGTTGGCGGTGGGTTGACACGACACCGCACATGACGATTGTGAGAGGGAACCTCCACATGGCCACCGAGTCCGCCGGCGACAGCGCCGTCCTGCACTATCCAGGCGGCGACTACGAGATGCCGGTCCACGCCGCGTCCGAGGGCGCCGCGGCGTTCGACGTCAGCAAACTGCTGGCGAAAACGGGTCTGACCACGTTCGACCCCGGCTTCAACAGCACCGCCGCGTGCGCCTCCGCGATCACCTACATCGACGGTGACGCCGGGATCCTCCGCTACCGCGGCATCCCCATCGAGCAGCTCGCGGAGCGGTCGAGCTTCCTCGAGGTCAGCTACCTGCTGATCTACGGGGAGCTGCCCACGCAGGCCCAGCTCGACACGTTCACCAGCAACATCAGCCGGCACACCCTCCTGCACGAGGACCTGAAGAACTTCTTCGACGGGTTCCCGCGCGACGCGCACCCCATGCCGGTGCTCTCCAGCGCCGTCAGCGCGCTGTCCACCTTCTACCAGGACAGCCTCGACCCGTTCGACGACGACGCCGTCGAGCTCTCGACGGTGCGCCTCATGGCCAAGGTCTTCACGATCGCGGCGTACGCGTACAAGAAGTCCGTCGGCCAGCCGTTCCTCTACCCGGACAACTCCCTCGGTCTGGTGGAGAACTTCCTGCGGCTGACGTTCGGCTTCCCGGCCGAGCCCTACGAGATCGACCCGGTCATGGCCAAGGCCGTCGACACGCTGCTGATCCTGCATGCCGACCACGAGCAGAACTGCTCGACCTCGACGGTCCGGCTGGTCGGCTCGTCGCAGGCCAACCTGTTCGCCTCGATCTCCGCCGGCGTCAACGCGCTGTTCGGCCCGCTGCACGGTGGCGCCAACCAGGCCGTGCTCGAGATGCTCAGCCGCATCAAAGACGTCGAGGACGGCAACGTCGACGCGTTCGTCGACCGGGTGAAGAACAAGGAGCAGGGCGCGAAGCTGATGGGCTTCGGGCACCGCGTCTACAAGAACTACGACCCGCGCGCGAAGATCGTCAAGCAGAACGCCGACGAGGTCCTCAAGGCGCTCGGTGTGAGCGACCCGCTGCTCGACATCGCGATGAAGCTCGAGGAGAAGGCGCTCGCCGACGAGTACTTCATCGAGCGCAAGCTCTACCCGAACGTCGACTTCTACACCGGCGTCATCTACCGGGCCATGGGCTTCCCCACCCGGATGTTCACCGTGCTGTTCGCGCTCGGGCGGCTCCCCGGCTGGATCGCGCACTGGCGGGAGATGATCAGCGACCCTCAGACCAAGATCGGCCGCCCGCGCCAGCTCTACACCGGGCCGACCGAGCGGAACTACGTGGACATGAGCGACCGCTGACGTCCCCGTGAGTGGCGATGATCGCCGGGGGCGACCATCGCCACTCACGACCGGGCCGGCGGCGTTCGCCGCGCGACCCTCCCGGTGCGCCGCTAGCGTCGGCGCATGGGTGCCGACTCGGTCGTGTGGTTCCGGCGTGACCTGCGCGTCCGGGACCAGCCGATCTTCCTCGCCGCGGCCGACAGCGGTCCCGCGGCCCTCGCGCTGTTCGTCCTCGACCCTGCGCTGCTGGACCCGTCCGGTCCCGCCCGCCGCACGTTCCTCTATGGCTGCCTGCGCGCGCTGGACGATGCGCTCGGGGGCCGGCTGCTCGTCGTGCGCGGCGATCCCGCCGACGTCGTGCCCCGCGTCGCCGCGGCCGTCGGCGCCGGCACCGTGCACGTCGCGGCCGACTTCGGGCCCTACGGGACCCGCCGCGACCAGGCGGTCGAGGAGGCGCTGGCCGTCGACGGCCGCGAGCTCGTCCGCACCGGGTCGCCCTACGCCGTCGCGCCCGGCCGCGTCACCAAGGACGACGGGGACCCCTTCAGGGTCTTCACCCCGTTCCGCCGGACCTGGTCCCGGCAACGCCGGCGGGGCCCCGCCGACACCTCCGCCGCGACCGTCCGGTGGATCGACCCCTCCGACGAGGGCTCCGGCCCCCGCGCGGTGCGCATCCCCGACGACGAGCCCCTCGACGCCGCCCTGCCCGACCCCGGCGAGGACGCCGCGCACCGGCAGTGGAAGGCGTTCCTGTCCGACGCCGTCGACCGCTACGGCGAGGACCGCAACCGGCCCGACGTCGAGGGCACCTCGCGGATGTCGGTGTACCTGAAATGGGGCTGCATCCACCCGCGGACGATGCTGCACGACCTGTCCCGCCACCGGTCCGGCTCCGCCGAGACGTACCGCACCGAGCTGGCGTGGCGCGAGTTCTACGCCGACGTCCTGTTCCGGCGGCCCGACTCCGCCCGCCACAACTACGACCGGGCGTTCGACGCGCTGCCCAGCGCCTCCGGGAAGCGGGCCGACGAGCTGTTCGCGGCCTGGCGCGAGGGGCGAACGGGCTTCCCGATCGTCGACGCCGGGATGCGACAGCTGCGCGCACAGGCGTGGATGCACAACCGGCTGCGGATGATCGTCGCGAGCTTCCTGGTCAAGGACCTGCACCTACCGTGGTGGTGGGGCGCCCGGCACTTCATGCAGTTGCTGGTCGACGGTGATCTGGCATCCAACCAGCACGGTTGGCAGTGGACGGCCGGCAGCGGCACCGATCCCGCGCCGTACTTCCGGATCTTCAACCCGGTCACGCAGGGGGAACGCTTCGACCCCGACGGCGATTACGTCCGACGCTTCGTCCCGGAGCTCGCCGACGTCCCCGGCAGGGCCGTCCACCAGCCGTGGAAGCTGCCCGACGGGGTCCCCGACGGCTATCCCCAGCCCATCGTCGACCACCGGGCCGAGCGCGACGAGGCTCTCGCCCGCTACGAGCGGGTCAAAGCCGCGCGCGGCTGAAGGAGCCGATCACCGCCCCTTTAGGCTCGGGTGACGTCCGGAACGGAGGCACCCATGGCCGACGAGTCGAACCGGCGCCGACGCCGGTGGATCATTCCCGCGTTGTTGATCGGTGCCGGCGGCGGCTGGCTGGCGTACCGACGTTTCTCGACGACGACCCCCGCCCCGCCGAACCCCGGCGACGGCGTGGCCGCCACGGCCTCCGGTGCTCCGTCCCCGGCCGGTCTGCTGCCACCCGAGCCCACGTCGCGGGCGGCGTCCGAGAACGCGGCCACACCGCTGCGCGCGACCTCGGCGGTGCCGACCGCGACGGCACCGGCCGCGGACCGACGCACCGGGGACCAGCACACCGACGGAGCCGCGCACGAGACGGCGTCGGGAGCGCCGGCCGCGGGGGAGTCGGTCGGGGAAGGGCCGGCGCCCGAGGAGTCGGCCGCTGGAAAGACGGCGGCCGCGGAGAAGACGGCCGCGGAGAAGACGGCCGGGGAGAAGACGGCCGCGGAGAAGACGGCTGCCGACAGGGCGGCCGAGCAGGCCGCGGTGCAGAAGGCCGCGGCGGCGGAGAAGGCCGCGGAGACGACGGCCGTGGAGCCGACGGCGGCGGAGAAGACGGCCGCGGAGAAGGCGGCCGAGCAGGCCGCCGTGAAGAAGGCTGCGGCGGCGGAGACGGCGGCCGCTGACGACGGCGTCGCGAAGAGTGCCGCTCCCGCGGCTGCCGCGTCCCGGACGCCGGAGCCCGCCTCCGACCGCGGTTCCGCCGCCAAGGGTCCGTCCGGCAGGGCTGCGTCCGGCACGCGTGCTTCTGACAAGGCCGCGTCCGGCACAGCGGGGTCCGGCACGGCGGGGTCCGGCACGGCGGGGTCCGGCACGGCGGGGTCTGGCACGGCGGGGTCTGGCACGGCGGGGTCCGGCACGGCGGGGTCCGGCACGGCGGGGTCCGGCACGGCGGGGTCCGGCACGGGCGCGTCGAGCACGGCTGCTGCCGGCAGGGCCGCGTCGGGCAAGGCCGCCCCGGACGACACCGCGTCCGGCACGGGTGCATCCGGTGCGGCCGCTTCCGAGACGTCGGCGTCCGGCAGGGCCCCGTCCGGCAGGGCCGGGTCGGGCAAGGCGACCTCCGCGTCGACCCGGCGCGGCAAGGGCGCGGGCACGGCTGCGGCGCAGCCTCTCGCCTCGGCGCCGGTCGCGGTGCATGAGGCCGAGTCCGCACCCGGGGCCCCCTACGGACCGGGCTCGGCGGCGCCGCTGCCCGACGGCTCCGCGCCGGGCCCCGAGTACACGATCAAGGGCAACGCCGGGTCGATGCTCTTTCACACCCCGGAGAGCCCGTACTACGGCCGGACCAAGGCCGAGGCCTGGTTCTCCTCGCCGGAGGCCGCGACCCGGGCGGGCTTCACCGAGTGGAAGCCCAAGCGTCGCAAGGGATGACCCCTTCGTCGGGCAGCCGCCGGCCGATCGCCTGGGCCCTGCGCCGCGCTGCGACTGCGCGGCCGGCCGAGCCGTGCGCCGTCGTCGGTCGGGTACACGAGCGCCTCGACCCGTCGAGCGCGTCGGGGAGCAGCGCGTGCCCCGCCGTGCCCGGGAGCCGCGCGCTCCCGGGCGACGCGCGCCCGACGTCGGTCACCCTCACGGTCGGCCGCCCACACGCCACGGCGTGCTGTCACAGGATCTCGAGCCTGCCGCGCTGCGACCGTCTGTCCCCGCTCGCATCGGTGAGCGCGCGGACGAGCACGCGGCTCCGGCGCGATCCCGGCCGGACCCCGGCGCTCACGACGAGGGGCGGGCGAACGGCGCGCAGCCCCCTTCGAGCAGGTCGTAGGCCTGCTGGGTCTCGGCGATCGCGGTGGGCACGACGTCCTCGGTGCTCGCGCCCGCGAGGATCCGGCGCTGCGACGTCTCACCGAGCACCCGCTCGGTCACGACGACCTGTGCGGCGACGACGGCGGCGACGGTGGGCCCGGCCTCGGGTGCCGCGTCGTGCAGTGCGGTGGTGAGGGCCGCCTCCGAGGCCTGGGTGTAGGCCACCATGCCGGCCAGCAGGGCGGGCGTGGCCTCGAGGAGCCGGTAGAACGCGACGACGCCCGGGTGGTCGTTCACCCCGGCCGCCGGGTCGCGGCGATCGATCGCCGCGAGGCGGCGACGACGCAGGGCCGCCAGTGGGGACTCGCCGGGCGCCCGCTCGCGGACGGCGACGGCCGTGTCGTCGGCGTGGTCGGCGAAGCGGTGCAGGACGAGCGCGTCCTTGGTGGGGAAGTAGGCGAACAGGGTCCGCTTGGACACCTCGGCGGCGTCGGCGATCTCGGCGACGGAGACGTCGTCGTACCCGCGCTCGAGGAACAGCGCGATCGCCGCCTCGGAGATCGCCGTCCGCGTCCGGGCCTTCTTCCGCTCCCGCAGTCCGGGTTCCGCCACAGCCGAACTGTACCCGGTTGAATTCTGCACTCGGTTTACTTATCCTCCAGGTGTGGAAATCCTGGAGACGGACGTACTGATCGTCGGAGCCGGCCCGACCGGTCTGATGCTGGCGATCGAGCTGGGCATGCGGGGCGTTCAGGTCGAGATCATCGACCGGGCACCACAGCCCCACGGGCAGTCCCGGGGCGGCGGGATCAGCGCGCGGACGTGCGAGGTCCTGGACATGCGTGGCCTGTACGCGCCCATGGAGGCGCGGGCACTCCCGCGCGAGGGCGCGACCGGCCACTTCGCGGGCCTACCGCTCGACCTCGACGTCGCCGCGTGGGCCACCCGGCACCCGGGCGGGATGGCCATCCCGCAGGACCGGGTCGAGGCCGTTCTGGCCGAGCGGCTCGACGAGATGGGCGTCCGCGTACGCCGCGGCGCCGAGCTCGTCGCGCTCTCCGTCCAGGGCCCCGAGGGCGCCGCGGGCGTCGCCACGATCGGCGACCCCGACGGCACGACCACGACGGTCGCGGCGCGCTTCGTCGTCGGTGCCGACGGGGCGCACAGCCGGGTCCGGTCGCTCGCCGGGATCGACTTCCCCGGCCACCCGGCGACGATGTCCGCGGTGAGCGCCGACGTCGAGCTCGACGTCGTGCCCGACACGATCCCGCGCACCATCGGCCACATCGCCGGTCACACGCGGATCGCCGGCGGCTACTGGATGATGGCGAACTCGCTGATGGAGCCGGGCGCCGACGCGTTCCGGGTCGTCTTCGGCATCGCGGGTCCGGCCGTGGAGCCCGAGCGTGACCGGGCCGTCGACCCCGAGGAGGTGCGGGTCGCGCTGGCGGCGGTCCACGGGCCCGACGCGCGGCTCCGGCGCGTCCGGTGGGCCACCCGGTTCGGCGACGCGACGCGCATTGCCGCGACCTACCGGCGCGGGCCGGTCCTGCTCGCGGGCGACGCCGCGCACATCCACCCGCCGCTGGGCGGGCAAGGGCTCAACCTGGGCGTGCAGGACGCGATGAACCTCGGTTGGAAACTGGCGGCAGAGCTCACCCGGGCCGCGCCCGAGGGCCTGCTCGCCAGCTACGAGGCCGAGCGCCGCCCCGTCGCCGAGTCGGTGATCAGGTCGGTCCGCGCGCAGCGTCTGATCATGTCCCCGACGCCGGGCACGGACGCCGTCGACATGCGCGAGCTGTTCGCGCGCATCGCCGCGCTGCCCGAGGCCAACCGCTACCTGGCCGGCATGGTCAGCGGGCTCGACATCCGCTACCCGATCGAGGGCCCGCCGCCGGTCGGCTCCCGGATGCCGGATCTCGACCTGCGCACTCCGGACCACACGCGGGTCAGCGACCTGCAGCACGACGGGGCGGCCCTGCTGCTGGACCTCGGCGTCGCCGGGGACGCGGTGCCGGGGGCGCGCCACGTCGTCGCGACGACCGAGGACCCGCAGTTCACCGGCCGCCGTCTGCTCGTCCGCCCGGACGGCTACGTGGCGTGGGCGGGCCCCTCCGGCAGCCACCCCCGGACCCTCGACGACGCCCTCGCGACGTGGTGCGCCGCCCACACTCTCGCGAGTGGCAATGGTCGCCATGGCGACCGTTGCCCCTCACGGGGTTAGGCGCGGGTGCGCAGGGCCTCGCGCAGCCCGACACGGGAGCCGGTGCGCAGCACGGAGTTCTTGTAGATCCGTGCGGCCAGCAGCACGACGCCGACGATCGCCAGCACCGTCAGCGCGATCGCCACGAGCACCTGCCACATCGGCGCGACGCCCATCGCCGCGCGGGCCGGCATCAGCGTCGGCGAGAACAGCGGGATGAACGAGAGGATCGCGCCGAGGGTGTTGCGCGGGTCGTTGGGCAGCACGCTGACGGCGAAGATGAACGGGATGAACAGCGGGAACATGATCGGCGCGACCGTGGACTGCAGCTCCTCCTGCCGCGAGACGAGCGAGCCCGCGGCCGCGTAGATCGACGCGTAGAGGAAGAACCCCAGCAGGTACCACACGACGGCCGAGACGAGTGCGCCCGCCGCGGCGGTCGGGATCGTCAGGATGCCGACACCCAGCGCGCCGACCAGCCCGATCCCGCTGAGGATCAGCAGCTGCACGAGCCCGACGAGTCCCAGCCCGAGGACCTTGCCGCTCAAGAGGTGGACGGGTCGGATCGTCGACAGCAGCAGCTCGACGACGCGGCTGGACTTCTCCTCGACGACGCCCTGCGCGACCGCGTTGCCGTATCCGATCAGCGACATGAACAGCAGCACGGCGACGACGATGGCCAGCACGAGGCGTTGCCCGCGTTCGGGATCGACGGGCACCTGGGTGTCGATCGCGACGGCCCCGCGGGCCGCGACGGCAGCCGGATCCTGGCCGGCGGCGGTGAGCGCCTGGGTGAGCGTCGTCTGTTGCACGGCGGTGGAGACGAGCCGCTGCAGGTCGGAGTCGACGGTGTCCTTGCCCAGCAACGAGTACGTGCCGGGCCCGCCGTCGAACAGCGCGTCGAGGTCACCGTCGGCGACCTGGGCCTCGCCCGCGGCGCGGTCGACCTGCGTGATCGTGAGCGTGCGGTCCTCTGCCCGGGCCGCGGCCTGCAGCGCGGGTTCGAGCGACACCGTCGACGAGGTGACGCCGAGGGTGTTGCTGGAGCTCTGGCTGCCGATGAAGCTGAACAGCGCGATGTAGATCGCAAAGATGACGATGGTGACGACGAGCCCGATCGCGAAGCTCTTCGACCGGATCTGGGTGGTGAACTCGCGGCGGGCGACGAGCAGGACGGCCCGGCCGGGCGTCAGCGGGGCGGTCACGACTGCTCCTCGGTGGCGACGGGCGCCGCGACGACGTCGCGGTACAGCTCGGTGAGCGGTGGCCGGAACGGGCCGAACTCGTGAACGGGCCCGGCGGCCAGCGCAGCCCGCAGGACGTCCTGGTCGGAGGCCCCGGTGAGCTCGACGCGCGTCGTCCCCGGCGCGGCGGCGACGACCCGCACCCCCGCGAGCCCGTCGGCCCACCCCGGCGGGGGACCGGTGACGTCGATCCGCTCGACGGAACCGGTGCGCAGCTCGTCGACGGTGCCGACGGCGACCATCCGGCCCCCGGCGATGATGCCGACGCGGTCGCACAGCCGCTCGACCAGGTCGAGCTGGTGGCTGGAGAAGATCACCGGCACCCCCGCGTCGGCCTTCTCGCGCAGCACGGCGCTCATCACCTCGACGGCGACGGGATCGAGCCCGGAGAAGGGCTCGTCGAGGACCAGGACCTCGGGATCGTGCACGAGCGCCGCCGAGAGCTGCACCCGTTGCTGGTTGCCCAGCGAGAGCTTCTGCACCTCGTCGCGGATTCGTGACTCGACGCCCAGCCGTGCCGTCCACCGCTCGACGGCGGCGCGCGCGTCGGCGGCGCCGAGGCCGTGCAGGCGGGCGAGGTACTCCAGCTGCTCACCCACCTTCATCTTCGGGTAGAGCCCGCGCTCCTCGGGCATGTAGCCGATCCGGCGACGCACGTCCGCGTCGATCGGTCTGCCCTTCCAGCGGACCTCCCCGGCGTCGGCGGAGAGCACGCCGAGCACGATCCGCATCGTCGTCGTCTTGCCGGCGCCGTTGCTCCCGACGAACCCGAAGAGCTCGCCCGGCTGTACCGCGAAGGTGACCCGGTCGAGCGCCTGGACCTGGCCGAACCTCTTGCTGATCCCCCCGATCTCCAGCATGCGGTCGACCTTAACGAGGGGAGGCGCCCGGTGCGGCCCGGGTGTCAGAGGCTCTGCCGGACCGTCCGGTCGAGCAGCGCGGGGAAGTGGTCGCGCCAGTACGAGCGGGCCTCGACCAGGTGCACGCGCATCGCCTCGGTCGCGGCGGCGGCGTCGCGGACCGCGATCGACTCCACGATCGCGTCGTGGGCGTGGCCGAGTGCCTGCCGACGTGACGCCGGGTAGTCCACGGTCAGGCTCGCGTCCTCGAGCAGTGACTTGACGGAGTCGATGAAGACGCGCAGCACGGCGTTGCCGGACAGGTCGGCGATCCGGGCGTGGAAGAAGGCGTTCTCCCGCAGCATCACGTCGTGGTCGTCGGGTGCCTCGAGGATGCGTGCCGCCGATCGCCGCAGCTCGTCGACCGCCTCGTCGGGGCGGCGCAGCGCCGCGAGCCCGGCCGCCGCCGGCTCGATCGCCTCACGGGCGACGAGGATGTCGTCGAGCGTCGCCCGCTGGAACGCCAGGACCAGCGCCAGCGGCGCCGCGAAGTCGGCCGTCCCGGGATGGCGGACGACCGGTCCACCGTTGCGGCCCAGGCGGATCTCCAGTACGCCCCGGTCCTCGAGCAGCCGCAGGGCCTCACGCAGGGCGGGCCGGCCGACACCGAGATCGTCCATCATCTCCCGCTCGGTGGGCAGCGGTGCCTCGGCGGGGAGCTCGCCGTCGAGGATCGAGAGCGTCAGCTCCCGGGCGACCACCTCGGCCACCTTCCGCCGCCGGGCCTCCGGCGCACGCCCGTCGGTCACCGCACGCCCTCCCTCGTCACCGCTCGACCGTAGCCGCGTGGACGTCGACGGGTCGGCGTCGCCGCGACAGCAGGACCACGGCCACGACGATCACGCCGGCGACCGCAGAGAGTATGACCGAGCGCAGCAGCACGAGGACGACCGGCGCGATCATCGTGACCCGCGCCCACGTCGGCAGCCGGCCGAGCAGCCAGCCCTGCGTCGCCGCGACGGTCGCCACCACGCCGACCACGGTCGACAGCACCGTCAGCCCGGTCTCCGCGAGGGAGAACGGTCCCTGCAGGACGAGCGTCGGGTAGAGCGCGAACAGCAGCGGGACGATGTAGGCGAACATGCCCACCCTCGTCGCCGTGAGCATCGTCTTCCACGGGTTCTCACCCGCGATCCCCGCGGACACGACGACGGTGACCGCGGTCGGCGGCGTGAGGTCGGCGAGCACCCCGTAGTAGAAGATGAAGAAGTGCGCCGCGAGCGGCGGGACGCCGAGCTCGATGAGCGCCGGCGCGAGCAGCACCACCAGCATGATGTAGGTCGGGACGGTGGGCAGCCCCGCGCCGAGGATGAGCGCGGCGACCATCGTGATGATCAGCAGGACGAGCAGGTTCCCGCCGGAGACGGCGACCAGCAGGCTCGCCAGGCGGTCTCCGATCCCGGTGAGGCTGAGCGCTCCGACGACGATGCCCGCCGTGGCGATCGCCGCGACGACCGGCAGTGTCAGCAGGCTCGTCGCCCGGCAGACGGCGAGCCCGAACCGCAGGACGTGCCGCCGGACCTCGGGCAGGGTCAGGGCCAGGACGATGGTCAGGCCCGCGGCGTAGAGCGCCGAGAGTCCGGCCGGGAGCTTCAGCACCGCGACGAGCAGGATGAGCACCAGGAGCGGGGTGACCCGGAACCAGTTCTGCGCCAACGTGTGCCGGGCCGTGCGGATCTCGTCGGCGCCGATCGGGGGGATGCCCTGGGCGCGGGCGTAGGAGTGCACGTAGAGGAACGTCGCGACGTAGTAGATCGCCGCCGGGATCGCGGCCGCCGCGATGATCTCCCCGTAGGGCTTGGCGAGCAGCTCGGCGATGATGAACGCGGTGGCGCCCATGACCGGCGGCACGAACTGGCCGCCGACGGAGGCCACGGACTCGATCGACGCGGCCACCCGGGGCCGGATGCCGGACCGGATCATCATGGGGATGGAGAACGGCCCGATGGACGCGGCGTTGGCCACGGACGAGCCCGAGATCGTCCCGTAGAGGCTCGAGCCCACCACCGCCACCTTCGCCGGGCCGCCGCGGAAGCGGCCGAAGGCGGCCGTCGCGAACGACGACAGCGCCGCCGACGCCCCGGCGCGCTCCAGCACGACCGCGAAGAACAGGAAGATGAACACGTAGTCCACGGAGGCGCCCGTCGGCGTCCCGAATATCCCGTCCGTGCCGAGGTACATGGTCGACACCGCGCGGTTGAGGGAGTACCCGCCGTGGCCGACGGCGCCGGGCAGGTAGTGGCCCAGGAAGATGTAGGCGAGTGCGAGGCCGCCCAGGATCGTGAGTCCCCAGCCGAGCACCCGACGGGTCCCCTCGAGCACGATCAGCACCGTGACGACGCCGAGGATCGCGTCGGTGCGGTCGACCAGACCCGTCTTCGTGAGCAGCCGAGACGCCGACTGGAACAGGTGGACGGCCTGGGCCACGGCGAAGACCGCGATGCACACGTCGAGGACGTCCAGCGCGGTACGCAGCGCGCGGCGGCGGCCGTCGACGGCGATCGGGAACCACAGGAACAGCAGCGCGAACCCGCCGCCGATGTGCAGCGCCCGGCGTTGGAAGGGCGCGGGCCAGCCCTTGTACGCGATCCACAGGTGGAACAGGGTGTACGGGACGGCCAGGGCCACGAACGTCACCTGCCGCCAGCGCGGCCGCTCGCGGGCGACCGCCTCGGCCGGGACGTCGTCGGCCCGCGTCTCGACGACGTCCGGTTCCGCGCTGCTCATGCTCGGCACTCCTGGTCGAGGAAGGTCGCGACGGTCGCGGCGAACTCGCCGGGCCGGTCGAGGTGGGACAGGTGCCCGCCGTCCACCGTCGTCACCCGGGCGTCGGGGAGCAGCGCGGCGAGGGCGTCGGTCGCCGCGGCCGGCACGCGGTCGTCGTGCCGGCCCGCCACGACGAGCGCGGGCCGCTCGATCCGCGCGGCGTCCGCTCGCAGGTCGACGGTGTAGACGGCGGCGGCGGCCTCGACGAACCGGGCCGGGTCCATCGCCGTGGCGGCCGCCACGAAGAGGTCGCGGCACTCCCGCGGTGCGTCCGAGCTCAGTACCGCGTCGGCCCGGGACGCGGCCCACAACGCCGGGTCCGGCAGCGCCGCGACCCGGCGCCGCTGGTCGGCGAGCCGGGCGTCGCCGGTCGGGAGGTACGCGAACGTGTGCGCGAGGACGAGCCGGCGGACGGCCGCGGGTACCCGGGTTGCGACGAGCTGCGCGACGACGCCGCCGAGCGACACCCCCAGCAGGTCGACCGGTCGCGCCTGCGAGGAGACCACGGCAGCGACGCGGGCCGCGGCGTCGGTGAGGTCGAACCCGTGGTCGGCGCCCGTGCCGCCGTGCCCGGGGAGGTCGAGTGCCAGGCAGCGGCGGCGCGTGGCGAGCACGCGCACGACCGGGGCGAACACGCGGCCGTCGAGGCCCAGGGAGTGCAGCAGGACGAGCGGGGGCGCGTCGTGGTCGGCGGCGGTCGTCCAGGCCGCCACGGCTCCGCCCGGTGCGTCGAGCCGGGTGCGTTCGGTGCGGGGGTCAGCCATGTCCACCGCGCAGGACCTCCGCGACCTCGCGCCGCAGCTGCTTGCCGGCGGCGGTCTTGGGCAGGCTCTCGACCAGCCGGATCTCGCGCGGGACCTTGTACGTGCTCAGCCGGTCCCGGCAGTGCCGGAGCAGCTCGGTGAGGTCCGGCGTGCCACGCGGCACCACGGCGGCGACGACCCGGTCGCCCCACTCGGCGTCGGGGAGGCCGACCACCACCACCTCGGACACCCCGGGATGGGTGTAGAGCACCTCCTCCACCTCGCGCGGGTAGACGTTGTAGCCCCCGCAGATGATCACGTCGCGGCTGCGGTCGACCAGGTACAGGTACGACTCCGCGTCGAGGTAGCCGACGTCGCCGGTGCGGACGTACCCCGCGTCGTCGACGGGCGACCCGTCGCGTTCCCAGTACCGCGACATGGTCATCGGGCCCCGGACGCAGACCTCGCCCGTCTCGCCCGCGGGCAGCTCACGACCCTCGCCGTCGACGATGCGGACGTCGACGGTGCTGTACGGCCGGCCGGCCGAGCGCAGCAGGTGCCTCTCGCCGTTCATCGCGCGCCGGTGGTCCTCGACGGTCAGCGCGCTCACCGTCGCGGGTGCCTCGGTCTGCCCGTACGTCTGCGACAGGATCGGGCCGAACCGGTCGAGCGCGCGGGTCAGCACGACCTCCGGGATCGGCGCCGCGCCGTAGATGATCTGGCGCAGCGTCCCGAGTGCGGCCGGCTCCAGGTCGAGGTGGTCGAGGAGCCGGTGCAGCGCGGTCGGCACGCACTTGACGACGGTGACGCCGTGCTCCGCGATCGTGCGCACGACCTCGGCCGGGTCGAACCGCGGCAGCACGACCTGGGTGCTTCCGCGCATCACGCACGGGAGGACGAACACGTGGGCGCCGTGCGAGAGCGGCTGGGTGTGCAGCAGGACGTCGGACTCGCGGAGGTCGCAGAGGTCGAGCAGCACGTTGGTGGCCACCCAGAGCTGGTGGCCGTGGGTGCGCAGCGCTCCCTTCGGGCGGCCCGTCGTCCCGCCCGTGTAGCGCAGGGCGAGGACGTCCTCGTCACGGACGACGACCGCCTCCGCGCGCGGGCCGGTGGCCGACGGCAGCTCGTCGAGCACAACGCCGACGAGCCGGTCCAGGCCCGCCGCGGCGGCGCGGCGGGCGCTCGCACCGTCCGCGAGCAGCAGGGACGGGCGGCTGTCGCGCAGGACGAACGCGATCTCCTCGTCCGAGGAGCGGGGGTTGACCGAGACGCGGGTGACGCCGGCCAGCGCGCACCCGAAGTCGGTCACGACGCTCTCGACGCTGTTCTCGCGCAGGTCGGCCACCCGGTCCCCGACGCCGAGGCCGCGCGCCCGCAGCCCGGTGGCGAGTCCTTCGGCGCTCGCCAGCAGCCCGGCGAAGGTGACCGACGCGGACGGTGACACGACGGCCGTCCGCTCGGGCCAGCGGCGCGCCGCGCGGCGGAGGTAGTCCGCGTAGGTGATCACCTCGTCTCCGCGGGCAACGCGCTGCGTACCGCCGGGATGACCTCCGTCCCGAACAGCTCGACCGACCGGCGCACCTCCTCGTGGGGCGCGCCGCCGAAGTCCATCTGGGTGATGATCAGGTCGGTGTCCAGCGTCGCATGCAGCTTGACGACCCGCTCCGCGATCTCGTCCGGGGTGCCGAAGAGGGTGCGCTCGCGCAGCTCGGCGTCGGTCGGCTCGTCCTCGATCACGTCGGAGTGCACGATCCCGCGCTCGTACCGGACGGTGTCGCGACGCAGCCTGCGGGCGAGCCGGAAGGTGTAGCGGCACCGGTCGGCGAACACCCGCCAGGCCTCGTCGCGGTCCTCGCCCTGGGCCAGCACGCGCGTCTGCCGGTTCAGCGCGTAGCTCCAGCGGTCGTCGGAGCGCCCTGCGGCCCGGCGTTCCTGCAGGTAGAGCTCATGGTCGGAGAGGCCGCGCTGGTTGGTGACCCAGTTCGCCGAGCCGAACACGTGGAAGTCCGTGGTGGCGGCCCACCGGATGTTGTCGTCGCTGGTGACGGCCACCCAGATCGGCGGGTGGGGTCGCTGCACCGGCTTGGGCAGGACGTTGACGGCCTGCTGGGTGACCCAGGTCGGGCCGGCGAGCTGGAGCTCGTCGGTCGTCCATGCCCGGAGCAGGACGTCGAGCGACTCCTCGAAACGCGCCTGGCGGGTGTCGATGTCCACCCCCAGCCCGCGGAACGCGATGTGCTGGTACCCCTTGCCGATCCCGACGTCGAGCCGCCCGTTGCTGAAGATGTCGAGCAGCGCGAGGTCCTCGGCGAGCCGCACCGGGTTCCACAGCGGCAGCACGACGATGGACAGCCCGATGCGCACCCGGCGCGTCCGCTGCGCGGCGGCGGTCGCGATGAGCACCGGGTTGGGGGAGTAGCCGTAGTTGGTGAAGTGCTGCTCGGCGAACCAGATGCTGTCGAACCCGGCGTCCTCGCAGCCCGTGGCGAGGTCGAGGACCTGGTTGAGCCGCACGTCGTGGGGCATCGAGAAGTCGGGCGTCTGTTGCCAGAACAGGTGACCGAACTGCATGGCGCGTCCTTCCGTCAGTAGCCGGGGATTCCCTTGTCGCGGTAGAAGCGGGCCGCACCGGGATGTGTCGGCAGGACGTCGCTCATCGTGTTCGTCGCGGTGCCGGGGAGGCTGTAGTACGACGCGAGGGGGTGGACCTTCGAGAACTGGTCGAAGTGGGACTCCAGCGCCGTGAGGAACTGGTGGACGAGCTCCTCGCTGGTGTCCGCGCGGGTCACGAGCGTGCCGCCGGAGATCTCCACGGTCGGCACTTCGGCGGTCTGGCCGTCGTACGTGCCGGCCGGCAGCGTCGACGGCTTCCACCACGGGAACTGGGCACTCATCGCCGTGGCCTTGTCGGGGTCGATGCCGACGATGTGCGCCGTCGGCGACCCGGCGAACGCCTGGATCAGCACGGCCGCCCCGGGGCCACCGGCGTACCCGATGACGTCGATGTCGCCTGCCTTCATCCGGTCGGCGCACTCGGTCCACTCCAGGTTGGACAGCGAGAGGTCACCGACCGCCAGGCCGTACGGCGTCAGCAGTTCGCCGAGCATCGCGGTCTGGATCCCGGCGGCGGTGCAGACACGCTTGCCGCGCAGGTCGCCGATCGAGCGGATGTTCGGGTCCAGCGCGGTGACCTGGTACAGGCTCGGATAGCCGTTCATGACGAACCGCAGGTCCTCGGCCGGTGGCTCGTCGGCGAACTCGCCGGAGGCGCGCACCGCGGGGTACACGACCCGTGGGTCGGTGAGCCCGAACGTCAGCTCGCCGTCGCGGACCAGCCGGGTGTTCTGCAGGCCTCCCGCGGTGGCCTCGGCGCGGGCGTTCACCCCCTGCAGGTTGGTGTTGACGATCTCGGCCATCCCGGTCGCCAGTACGCCGTAGATCGCTCCCGAGGCCCCGCCCCCGAAGCTGACGTTGCTCGGCAGCCCGCCGTCGGCACCGGTCGATCCGCCGCCGCAGGCCGTCAGCGCGGTCGCCGCCGCGACGGCCGCGATCGCGAGCCGGTATCGCGGTCTGGTCATGGTCTTCATCGAGTGGCCTCCAGGAGCGCCGATGGGGGACGGACGGACGGGCGTGTGCGGGTCGCCCGGGCGTGGGGCCCGGACGTGGGAGAGCGGACGTGGCGGTGTTGC
This sequence comes from Pseudonocardia benzenivorans CB1190, assembly GCF_000196675.2. Classification (GTDB taxonomy): domain Bacteria; phylum Actinomycetota; class Actinomycetes; order Mycobacteriales; family Pseudonocardiaceae; genus Pseudonocardia; species Pseudonocardia benzenivorans. The sequence goes on from NC_015312.1 coordinate 683,864, forward strand.
GGGGGAAACGGCGGGTCAGGACCGGGGACCGACGGAGATCAAGCGGCCGAGCCCGGGCACGTCCCGCGTCGTCACGCGGACCGTGTCGCCGATGGCGACCACAGCTCCGGGGGGCACCGGAGCCAGGACGAGCGGTCCGTCGTCGAGCTCGACGAGGGCCACCTGGTAGGGCGGTTCGAGGTCGAAGCCGGCGGGCGCGCGGTGCTGCGTCGTCACCGAGTGGACGCGGCCCACGCCGGACGTCTCCGCCCAGTCGGCCTCGCCGCGGGCACCGCACGCCGGACAGACCCACCGCAGGTAGGACGTGCGGTGCCCGCAGCTGCGGCAGCGGGGCGTCACGAGCCGGCCGTCCTGCAGCGCCGCCCAGTAGGGCCCGCCGCGCGGGTCGGCCAACCAGCCGTCGAGGTCGACCGCGCTCATGTAGCCCCCAGCACGAGCGTCGCCTGGGAACCGCCGAAGGCGCCGCCCCCTGCCGCGTGGCAGAGCGCCCAGTCGGCGTCGACCTGGCGGTCACCGGCCTCCCGCCGGAGCTGCCGCACCGCCTCGACGACGAGGAACAGCCCGTAGTAGCCGGGGTGGCAGTGCGACAGGGAGCCGCCCTGGGTGTTCATCGGCAGCCGCCCGCCGGGCAGGGTGACACCGTCGGCGAGCAGCTGACCACCCTTGCCCTTGGGGCAGAACCCGAGGTCCTCGAGCAGGACCAGCGGCAGGATGCTGAAGGCGTCGTAGAGCTGGACCAGGCCGACGTCGTCGACGTCGATGCCGGCCATGTCGAGGGCCGCCGGTCCGGTCCGCGCCGCGAGGGTGTGGGTGAGTCCGGCGGCGCCGAACAGCGAGTACTGCCGGTGTGCCTCGGCCCAGCCGGCGAGCGTGACCGGCCGGGCGTCGCGGCGTCCCGCCCGTTCGACGACGACCGCGGCCGCACCATCGGTGATCAGGCAGCAGTCGGCCCGCCGCAGGGGTTCGGCGATCGGGGGCGACGCGGCGATCTGCTCGGGCGTGAGCGGCTCCCGCCTGAGGGCGGCGGGGTTGCGCGTGGCCCACGACCGGTCGGAGTAGGCGACCATCCCGAGCTGGTCGAGCGTGGTGCCGAACTCGTACATGTGCCGGGCGGCGGCGAGCGCGTTGACGCCGATCGGCGAGAGCAGCCCGGCCGCGGCCTCCAGCTGCGCCGAGCGGTGGGCGGCGGGACGGGCGTGTCCCCCGAGGCGGCGCGACCGCGAGGAGGCCTGTGTGCTGGCGTAGACGACGAGCGCGGTGCGGCAGCGGCCGGCCGCGACGGCCTCGGCGGCGTGCATGATCTGCACGACCGGGGACGCGCCGCCGGCCAGCGTCGTGTCGGTCCGGTCCAGGGTCAGCCCGAGGTGCTCGGCGAGCTCCAGGGTCGGCCGGTCGGCCGGGACGAGATCGGCGCCCTTCGCGACGAGCAGCGCGTCGACGTCGGCCGCGGTGAGCCCGGCGTCGTCGAGGGCCTGCAAGGCCGTTTCGACGGCCAGGTCGATCGCCGCCATGCCGCAGTCGAAGGCGACACCGGCCTCCGCGGCACCGGTGATCACGGCACCTGCGGGGAAACCGTCCGAGCTCGGCCCAGGCATGTCCACCTCGTCGTGAGAAAGCCTGTGCAGACTTTAGAAGTCTGTACAGACTTTCGTCAACGCTCGGCGGTGCGCGCCCGGAATCGGATGAGCAGGACGAACCTGGCGGCTGGGCCGTCTGACGGATCACGCGCCGCGGTCGGCGCCCGGGCGGCCCGTGGCCGCGTTGTCGCAGGGCCCGATCAGGCCCGTTGTGCCGACCCGGCGTTCGCCGTGCCACGAACCGCCCGGATCACCGAGCCCATCGACGGCGGTCCGTCGGACACTCGCTCAGCGGGAGTCGGCCAGCTGCGGCAGCGAGATGCCGTAGCCGCGGATCTTGCGATAGATCGTCGCGCGCGACATGCCGAGCTGGCGGGCCGCCTCGGCCTTGTTGCCGTCGGTGTCGAGCAGCGCGTCGACGATCGCGTCGCACTCGATCGCCTCGAGCGGGGTGAGGACGCGGCGGGTGATCGCGCGGGTCTCGGCCGGGAGGTCGGCCGGGGCGATCGTGCCGGACCGCTTGCGCGCCACGATCTTGCGCAGCACCTGGTAGAGCTGCTCGACGTTGCCGGGCCAGCGGTTGCGCATGAGGACGCGCATCGCCTCCGGGGAGCACGTGAGGTCCGAGCCGCGGGTCAGCCGCGCGATCAGGTGCGGAACGAGCTCGGCGACGTCCTCGATGTGGTGACGCAGCGGCGGCACCTCGATCGTGCGCGGGAACGAGTCCAGCAGCTCGATCATGTCCGCGGCGGTGTCCTCGCGGCCGCGGTCGACCGTCGCCACGAGCCACGGCCGCTCCGGGTCGGTCGACTCGCGGTGCGGCTCCAGCGCGTCGGCCAGCGCACGCATGGCGTCGGGCGGCAGCGTGTCGACGTGGCAGAGCACCAGGGTGCCGCCGTTGCCCGTCTCGAGCTCCTCGCGGACGTCGGCGAGCCAGCGCGGCCCGAAGTCCTGCGCGTCCATGACCCGCAGGTGGGCGGCCGGGTTGCGGAGCTGGTGGGTGGCGCGCGCCAGGGTGCGCTTGCCCGAGCCGGCCTCGCCCTCGAGGACGAGCCACTCCCGCGCCTGCAGGTGCCGGTCGACGGCCTGTACGCACTTGGTCCACAGCGGGCCGGAGCCGACGGCGGCCGGCAGCGCGGTGGGCGGCGGCAGGCTCAGCGACCGGGTCGGGGCCGCCTCCGCCGCGACGAGCTGGACGTGCAGGACGCCGCCGTGGACGCCGTGCTCACCCCAGCTCGGCCGGGTCTGGACGCGGGCGATCGCGCCGCTGGGCAGGTCGACGAGCAGCTGGCGACGGCGGCCGGTCGAGAGCGCCTCGGCGGCGTGCGACAACAGCGAGCTCTGGTCGGCCGGATCGACGAGCTGCCGGGCCTGGTCGTTCATCATCAGCAGGTCGTCGCCGATGGCGAACACCGCGCCGCGGTTGCGCTGGCAGGCGGCCAGGTAGTCGTGCAGCAGGGACAGCTCGCGCCGGCCGGAGTGGTCGAGCAGCGTCTCCTCGATGCGTCGCGCGATGTTGGTCGCGACGGCGACCATCATCCGGTTCGCCTCGCGCCGCCAGCAGGTCAGGTCGATGACGCCGAGCAGCTTGCCGCTGACGGGATGGCGGATCGGGGCCCCCGCGCAGGCGAAGTCCTCGAGGTGCTCGACGTAGTGCTCGTGGCCGAAGACCAGCGCCGGGCCGCGCCCCTCCAGGGCCGTGCCGATGCCGTTGGTGCCGACGTAGCGCTCGGCGTAGCTGAAGCCGGGGGCGAGCCAGATGCGGTCGAGCCCCTGGTTGAGCTTGGTGTCGGTGCTGCGCCGGTCGAGGACGACGCCGTCGTCGTCGCACAGGATGACGCTCACCGGCTCGGTCGCGAGCTGGTCGCTCATCTCGGCCAGGATCGGGCCGGCGGCGCGCGCGAGCAGCGAGTCGGAGTCGAACGCCGTCTCGTACGGCAGATCGAGGTGGTCGACCGGAACCTGGAAGTTCCGCGACCGCGTCCACGAGGCCAGGATGGGGGCGCGCACGACGCCCGGTTCGACGCTCTCGTCGGTCAGGAACGCCGACCGGGCCTCCGCCACACGCGCGGCGGCTGCGCCGACGGGCACCTTGGCTTCCTCGCTTCCGGCGTCCGTCGCCGGCTGCGAGGAGTGGGGGGTCGAGTGTTCCGTCGAGTGGACCAACCGGTTGCCCTCCTGGACGCAGCCACCCGCCACGTTCTTGTGGCAGGAGCCATCGATCCGGACGGTACCGCCCGGACGCCACGAACGATAGGGCCCCCCGAACTGCCCACCGTCTCATATTGAGACCGCAGGTCAGGCCCTGCGGGGGTGTGATTCCCGGCACGAGAGGCACTGCGTTCGGGGACCCGCGAACCCTGATCACAACCGCTCGTGTCCGAGCCGCCACCGAGGGCGCCCGCGCTGTCTCCCGGTGAACGCCCGGGCTCGCGATCGCAGACGGCCCGCCGGCGCGTCCACGCCGGAAGGCCCGCAGGGGTTGCGAGGGCAGTGGGGTCAGTGCGGTCCACGCATCGAACCCTGAACACCCACCACGTGAGGAGACGACGTGAGTCGGCAGAGTCTGGCTAAGGCTCACCAGAAGATCCAGGAACTCTCCTGGGAGCCGCAGTACCACGAGCCGTACATGAAGTACGGAACCGACTACACCTTCCGCAAGGCCGCGAAGAAGGACCCGCTCAAGCAGGTCCTGCGGTCGTACTTCCCCATGCAGGAGGAGAAGGACCACCGCGTCTACGGCGCCTCCGACGGTGCCATCCGCGGCAACATGTTCCGCCAGGTGCAGGAGCGCTGGCTGGAGTGGCAGAAGCTGTTCCTGAGCATCATCCCGTTGCCCGAGGTCTCCGCGGCCCGGTCGATGCCGATGCTCTTCCACGTGGTTCCGAACCCGGAGCTGCACAACGGCCAGGCCATTCAGATGATCGACGAGGTGCGTCACTCGACGATCCAGCAGAACCTGAAGCGCCTGTACATGAACAACTACATCGACCCGGCGGGCTTCAACAACAGCCTGCGGAACTTCCACAGCGACTACTGCGGCACCATCGGCCGTCAGTTCGCCGAGGGGTTCATCACGGGTGACGCGATCACCGCGGCGTCGATCTACCTGACGATCGTGGCCGAGACGGCGTTCACCAACACGCTGTTCGTGGCCATGCCGGCCGAGGCGGCCGCCAACGGCGACTACCTGCTGCCGACGGTGTTCCACTCGGTGCAGTCCGACGAGTCGCGGCACATCTCCAACGGCTACGCCACGCTGCTCATGGCGCTGTCGGACGAGGACAACCGCCAGCTGCTCGAGCGCGACCTGCGCTACGCGTGGTGGAACAACCACCGTGTCGTCGACGCGGCCATCGGTACCTTCATCGAGTACGGCACGAAGGACCGCCGCAAGGACCGTGAGTCCTACGCGGAGATGTGGCGTCGCTGGATCTACGACGACTACTACCGTGCCTACCTGATCCCGCTCGAGAAGTACGGCCTGGTCATCCCGCACGACCTGATCGAAGAGTCGTGGAAGCAGATCTGGGAGAAGGGCTACGTCCACGAGGTCGCGCAGTTCTTCGCCACCGGTTGGCTCGCCAACTACTGGCGCATCGACGGCATGACCGACGAGGACTTCGAGTGGTTCGAGTACAAGTACCCGGGCTGGTACGACAAGTACGGCAAGTGGTGGGAGAACTACAACCGCCTCGCCACGCCGAACGGGCACAACCCGATCGTCTTCGAGGACGTGGACTACGTCTACCCGGCCCGCTGCTGGACCTGCATGGTCCCGTGTCTGGTCCGTGAGGACATGGTCATGGCCGACGTCGACGGGGTCACCCGTACGTACTGCCACGAGGTCTGCCGTTGGACGGACGTCGAGGCCTTCCGCCCGACGTACCAGGGTCGCGAGACCCCGAACATGGGTCGCCTGGTCGGCCACCGCGAGTGGGAGACCCTGTACCACGGCTGGAACTGGGCCGATGTCGTGTCCGACATGGGCTTCGTTCGGGACGACGGCAAGACGATGACGGCGCAGCCGCATCTGAACCTCGACCCCAGCAAGATGTGGACTCTGGACCACATGCGGCGGTGTCCTCCGCTGCAGAGCCCCAACGTGTTGATCAACGAGATGGACGACGCCGGCAAGGCGGCGTTCCACGCTGACTACATCCGTCAGGGGCCCGCCGGACGTCCGGCACCTGAGAACGCCTGAGCGCGGGTCAGGTGAGGGGGAAGGGCCGGCGGCGCCACCGTCGGCCCTTCCTCTGCCAGGCCGAACTCAGTACATGAAGCAGGTCGACCGGTAAAGGAAGTCATGGGCAAAAAGCACATCGTGCGGTTCGAGCCGGTGGGCATCGAGATCGAGGTCGACGAGGACCAGAACATTCTTCGTGCCGCCGCCGAGCAGGGCGTCCAGCTCATGCACGGCTGCAAGGAAGGTCAGTGCGCCGCCTGCAAGTCCTTCGTGCTCGAGGGCGAGGACATCGACTACGACTCGTACTCGACGTTCGCGCTCCCGGACTACGAGAAGGAGGAGGGTTCGACCCTCCTGTGCCGGGCGCACGCGTACGAGGACCTCGTGATCGAACTCCTCAACTACGACGAGGAGATCATCCGGGGTGGCCTCCCGCTGCGGAAGGGTGTCGCGGAGGTGGTCTCCAACGAGGAGGTCACCCACGACATGCGGCACCTGGTTCTCAAGCTCGTCGAACCCGAGGAGATCAAGTTCTTCCCGGGGCAGTATCTCGATCTCATGGTGCCGGGCACCGAGGAGAGCCGCTCGTTCTCCATGGCTAACGTCCCGGGCCGCGAGGGCCACTTCGAGTTCGTCATCAAGATCTACCCCGATGGCCTGTTCTCGGAGTTCCTCGCAACCAAGGTCTCGGTCGGCGACCGGCTCGACGTGGAGGGCCCGTTCGGCACCTTCACGCTGCGCGAGAGCCGTTCCTCTCCGCTGATCTTCGTCGGCGGCGGGGCCGGACTGGCTCCGGTGCTCGGTTTGTTGCGATCGATGGCGGACCGTGGCGTCGAGCGTGAGGCCGTCTTCTACTACGGGGCCCGCGGCCAGCGGGACCTGTGCTTCGAGAAGGAACTGCGGGAGTTGGAGGAACGGCTTCCCAACTTCCGGTACGTCCCAGCCCTGTCGGAGCCGGCGGACGGCGACGACTGGAGCGGCGAGACCGGGCTGATCACCGACGTGGTGAAGCGGCTCGAGTCGGACCTCTCGGGCCGGGATGCCTATGTCTGTGGACCGCCGCCGATGGTGGACGCGGCGATCCCGGTGCTCACGGCACTCGGAGTGTCTGAGCAGAACATCTTCTACGACAAGTTCACCACCACCGGTGAACAAGGAGGCGAGGACGGCCAATGACGACCACTCAACGTCCGGAACGCAGTGTTCCGAAGCCTACTTTCACCGACGCCGAAGCCGGCGCCCAGGAATTCCCCGACTCCGGTGCGAGCGCCCGTCGCTACAACTACTACAAGCCGGCGAAGCGCAAGCAGACCCACTACGAGGACGTCACCGTCGACGTCCAGCCCGACCCGCGCCACTACCTGTCCCAGGGCTGGATCTACGGGTTCGCGGACGGCTCCCGCGGCTACCCGCTGACCTGGACCAAGCTCAAGGCCTGGGGCGTCGACGAGCCCGAGCCCGAGCGCGGCATCGGCTCCGGCGGACGTCACGTCGCGGACTGGCCGGCCCACGGCTGGCACGAGTTCCGTGACCCCAACGAAGAATGGGAGATGACGTTCTACCGTTACAACGCGAACGTCGTCCGCCAGGTCAACCAGAACATCGAGAACGCCCGGGTGCTGAAGGGCTTCGACAACTGGACCCCCAACTGGGTCAACTTCGTCGAGCGCAACGTCGGCGCCTGGATGCACGTCGAGCACATCCTCGGTCTGTACGTGTTCGCCGCCTGCAACCGCTCGGCGCCCACGAACATGCACAACACCGCGATCGCGGTGAACAGCATGCACAAGATCCGGTTCGCCCAGGACCTCGCGCTCTACAACCTGACCCTGAGCGAGGAGATCGACGGGTTCGACGGGAGCGCCCACCTCGACGCGTGGAACAACGACGACGTCTGGCAGGGCGTTCGCAAGGTGACCGAGGCCCTCACGGCCGTCGACGACGACTGGGGCGAGATGATGTTCGCCACGAACGTCGTCTTCGAGCCGCTGATCGGCGAGCTGTTCCGGTCGAACCTGGTCATGCAGGTCGCGGCCGGCAACGGCGACTTCGTCACCCCCACCGTCATGGGTGCCGCGGAGTACGACTACGCCCAGCGTGACCTGCGCTGGACCCAGGCCTGCTTCGGTCCGCTGGTTCAGGACCGCGAGTTCGCCGACCACAACAAGCAGCTCCTGCAGGGTTGGCTCGCCAAGTGGGTGCCGCAGGCACTCGAGGCGGCCCGGACCCTGCAGCCGATCTGGTCGCTGCCCGACGCCAAGCCCCCGCGATTCGAGGACAGCCTCGACCGCGCCAAGAGCCGGTTCGCCGGAATCGTCTCCGACCTCGGACTGGAAGCCCCGAAGGAGCTGAACCTGTGACCAGTTTCAAGACCGCAGAAAGCCCGTTCAAGGCCGACAACACCGCGTCCGGTAAGGCCGGCGTCACCCTGATGAACAACCAGGTCGGGGTCGTCGTCGCGGATGTGATGGCGAAGCAGGAGAACGTCACCGTGACGCACCTGCCGTCGATGATCCGGGTCGACTGCGTGGGCCGCATGGACTTCGTCTACGACGAGATCTCCGAGGCGCTCGGCGAGGAGCCCGGCTTCTACGACGCCGCCGAGTTCGAGGAGAACATGTCCACGCACTACGGCAAGATGATCCACATGGATGACCGGACCGTCATGTTCGGGAATCTGGAGGAGGCCGCCGAGTTCATCGGCGACATGCTCCCGCCCGAGGTGACCCGCTAGTCCAGCGGCGCCTCGCGTCACCATCCCCGGGTCGCCGACCGCGCACGCCGGTGCGGCCGGCGACCCGGGCCGCTCCACAACTTCTCTCACCCCGCGCAGACGTAGAGATCTGAGTCCAGGAGGGCCTAGTGGCCAAGGAACTGAAGTTCGGACAGGAAGCCCGCGACCTGTTGCAGGCAGGCGTCGACCAACTCGCCGAGGCCGTCAAGTCCACGCTGGGCCCCAAGGGGCGCAACGTCATCCTGGAGAAGATCACCGGGACGCCCGAGGTCACGAACGACGGTGTGACCATCGCGCGCGAGATCTACCTGCGTGACCCGTTCGAGAACATGGGCGCGCAGATCCTCAAGGAAGCCGCGATCAAGACCAACGACATCGTCGGCGACGGCACGACGACGGCGACGGTCATGGCGCAGGCCATCGTCCGCGAGGGTATGAAGGCCATCACCTCCGGCGGCAACCCGGTGCTCGTCAAGCGCGGCATCGACATGGCCGTCGCGGCGATCGTCGAGCACCTGTCGACGGTGGCGCACCCCGTCGACAGCCTGGAGCACCTCTCCCGCGTCGCCGCCATCTCGGCCAACGACGACGACACCATCGGCACGGTCATCGCGAAGACCCTCTACACCGTCGGCGACGACGGCGTGATCTCGGTCGACGACGGCAACGTCCTCGGCCTCGAGGTCAACTTCGTCGAGGACTTCGAGTTCGACAACGGCTACGTCTCGCCGTACCTGGTCACCGACCCCGGCCAGATGCTCGCCGTGCTCGACGACCCCTACATCCTGCTGTCGGCGGAGAAGATCACCGACGTCCGGCAGCTGATGCCGATGCTCGAGCGCGTCATGCGCGACCCGAAGCCGCTGGTCATCGTGGCCGAGAAGGTCGAGGGCACCGCGCTGCAGATGCTGGTGCACAACCACGTCAACGGCCACCTCAAGGTCACCGCCATCCAGGCCCCCGGCTTCGGTGAGAAGCGGATCCACCTGCTGGAGGACATGGCCGCGCTGACCGGCGCGAAGGTGCACTCGAAGGCGTCGTCGTTCTCGCTGGAGCAGATCACCGTCGAACACCTCGGGCGGGCGACGCAGGTCCGCGCCGACAACGAGAACACCGCGATCATCGGCGGCCACGGGGCCAAGGAGGCGGTCGAGCGGCGCCTCTCGCAGCTGCGCGCCGAGCTCTCGCGCGCCACGATCGGTACCGACGAGGACTGGCTCTCCGACCGCATCGCCCGGCTGTCCGGGAAGGCCGCGATCATCTCCGTCGGCGCCCCGACCAACGCCGAGCTCAAGGAGATCCGTCACCGCGTCGACGACTCGCTGCAGGCGACCCGGGCCGCGATGGCCGAGGGCATCGTCGCGGGCGGTGGCTCGGCGCTGCTGCACTCCGAGGCCGCGCTCGACCGGCTGCAGGTCTCGGGCGACTACCAGATCGGCGTCGAGATCGTCCGGCGGGCGCTCACCGAGCCGGTGCACCTCATCGCCACGAACGCGGGCTACGACGGCGCCGACGTCGTCAAGCAGGTCTCGGACCTGGGCGTCGACGAGGGCTTCGACGCGCTCGAGGGCCGCTACGGGAACATGATCGAGCTGGGCGTCATCGACCCGCTGCGCGTCGTGCGGTCCGCGCTGCAGAACGGCGCCTCGGTCGCGGGCCTGATCCTCACCACCAACTCGCTGGTGGCCGAGGAGCAGACACCGTGGAACAAGGCGCTGATGACGGAGTACGGCCCGCTCGACGACGGCATCCCGCAGCCGTCGCCCGACTCCAGCACCCCGCAGTCGCTCGGACTCGGCCCGTCGATGGGCTGATCCGACCCCCGTCCCGCCCCGGACCTCACGACGGGGCGGGACGGGTCGCGCGACCACCGGAACGCCGGCGACCCGGAGCGGGAGGGGACCACGATGTATCGCAGCGCGACCGCCGACTACGTCGTGATCGACGCCCAGGTCCACGCCTGGGACGGCAGCCCGTCCAACCAGGCCGGTCCGTCCGGTGAGGCCTACGTCGCCGAGCTCTACCGGCGGCACCGGTTGCTCGACCGCCAGCCGCAGGCCGTCGACGTCGACGAGTTCGCCCGCGTCACCGGTGAGGGGCTGCTGGCGGACGTGATCGGCGGGCACGTCGACAGTGCCGTCCTCCAGCCGCTGACGCTCGACGACCTGTTCGTGCTGGGCTTCAGCCCGACCGCGTGGCACGCCGAGCTCGCGGAGGACCTCCCCGGGCGCTTCGTCCTCACCGGCGAGGTCGACCCGGCCATGGGATCGGCGGGCGCGCGGGGCCTCGCCGCCCGGGTCCGCAACGCCGACCTGCGCGGTCTGCATCTCGCGCCCGCGCACCGGCCCGGAACCCGGATCCCCCTGGGCGAGCCGTGGCTGCGCCGCGTGCTCGCGCGCGCCGAGCAGTCGGGCGCGACCGTCGTGCACCTCGGCGTGGGACCGTCGACGCCCTCCTGGCCGGGGGTTCCCGGCTGGGCCATCCCGCGCCGGGCCGACGTCGCCGCCGCGGCGGCCCGGCCGCGGCGCTGGCCGGACTGGGCACATCCCGTCCGGGCGGGGTCGGCGCTGCCCGTGCGCTCGCCCGCTCGGTCCGCCGGCCAGGGCGGCTTCGATCCCGTCCAGCTGCGCGACCTCGCGGCCGCGCTGCCGCGCGTCCAGTTCGTCCTGGGCGCGGCCTGCATGCCCACCGCGAGCCTGTGCCGGCTCGCCCGGCTGCCCAACGTGCACGTCCTGCTCACCGAGCTGCTCGCCGGCCTGCGGCTGCACCGGGTCGACGCCGCCCGGGCGTTCGGGGCCCTGCTCGAGGCGTTCGGGGTGCACCGCATGCTGTTCGGCAGCGGCTACCCGCTGATCCGGCCCGCGCGGTTGGTGCGCGAGCTCGTCGAGTTCCGGTTCCCCGAGGAGCTGTGCGGCCGCTACGCCGACCTCGACGAGCTGGGCAGGCACGCCATCCTCGGCGCCAACGCCGCCCGGCTCTACCGCATCCCGCTGCCCGCGGGTGCGATCCCGTCGGCGCCCGCCGCCCTGCGTCCCGGCGCCGGTTCCTGACCGGTTCCCCTGTGTGGGCCGGCCCCTGGCGGGTAGCCCCGTGGCTCGAGCCCGATCGCCGTCGTTCGCCCGGCCCGCTCCCGTGCTTCCGGTTGCGGGTCGAGATCACCGTGCCTAGCGTCGGGCGATTCTCGGGGGAGGTACGCCATGACGACGACCGGTGACGCGGAGCATCGGCAGGACGACCCGGACCACGGCGGCGCGGCGGGCACGCAGGTACAGAGCGGCACGCAGGTACAGAGCGGCACGCAGGTACAGAGCGAGGTGTCGGAGTCCACGGTCCGCCAGGCGGTGGGCGCGGCGGCGATGGGGAACCTGGTCGAGTGGTTCGACTACGGCATCTACAGCTACGTGACGGTCTACATCGCGGCCGCCATCCTGGGGGGTGACTCCAGCTCGAACGTGGGTCTGGTGCTGGCGCTGTTCGCGGTCGCCTACCTGGTCCGGCCGTTCGGCGGGATCGTGCTGGGACCGCTCGGCGACCGGATCGGCCGCAAGAAGGTCCTGGCGATGACGATCGTCACGATGTCGGCGGCGAGCTTCCTGCTCGGCTGCCTGCCGACCTACTCCGTCGCGGGTTGGGGAGCCCCGGTGCTGCTCATCCTGATCAGGCTCGTCCAGGGCTTCGCGACGGGCGGGGAGTACGGCGGCGCCGCCGCGTTCATCGCCGAGTACGCGCCGGACAAGAAGCGCGGCTTCTACTGCAGCTTCCTGGAGTTCGGCACCACCGGCGGGTTCGTGCTGGCCGCGGGCCTGGTCACGATCCTGCAGGTGTCGCTGTCCGACGCCGCGATGCACGCGTGGGGCTGGCGCATCCCGTTCCTGATCGCCGGTCCGCTCGGCCTGGTCGGGCTGTGGCTGCGGTCGCGGCTGGACGACACCCCCGCCTTCCGGGCGCTGGAGGAGCGGTCCGTGGTCTCGGCCTCGCCGCTCAAGGACGTCCTCACCCGGCACTGGCGCCCGATCCTGGTGTGCATCGGGCTGGTGCTGTTCTACAACGTCGCCGTCTACACGGTGCTGTTCTACATGCCGACCTACCTGCAGACCTCGCTCAAGCTGGCCGCGACACCGGCGCTGCTCTACGTCCTCGGCATGATGCTGGTGATCATGTTCGTCATCATCCCGGTGGGTGCGCTGTCCGACCGGATCGGCCGGAAGCCGCTGATCGTGACGTCGTGCATCGGGTTCATCGTGCTGTCGTACCCGGCGTTCATGCTGCTGGACACGGCGACGGCGTGGGGCACGGTCCTCGGCCTGGTCATCCTGGCGCTGCTGCTGGTCATGCTGCTGGGCACGATGTCGGCGACGCTGCCGGCGCTGTTCCACACCGAGGTGCGCTACGGCGGCTTCTCCATCGGCTACAACATCTCGACGTCGATCTTCGGCGGGACGGCGCCCGCGATCCTCGCGCTGCTCGTCGACAAGACCGGCAACAACGCGATCCCCGGCGCCTACCTGGCGGTGGCGGCGATCGTCTCGCTGGCCGCCGTCGTCATCGTGAAGGAGAGCTCGCGCAAGCCGCTCCCGGGCGCGGTGTCCAGCTCGGTGGCGGCGACCGTGTAGCAGTCGGCGACCGCGTAGCGGGCGGCGTCAGCGCGTCCGCGGCGGCAGCGTCGTCGCGACCACGCCGTCGCCGACCGCGGGGACGCCGGTGAGTGCCCGGGCCGCCTCCTGGGGGACGTCGGCGCACCGCACCATGGCGCCGTCGACGAGCAGCGGGCGCCGCGCCGGGGTTCCCCCCAGGTAGGCGAGGACGCCGTCGACGCGGGTCGGCCCGCTGCCGACGTCGCGGGTCCGGATCTCGCCGGTGTGCAGCCTCGCGAGGCGGTAGCGGCCGTCGCCGCCCGGTCCCGCGCCCTCGCAGGCGTCGAGGACGGCGACCTGCTCCGGCGTCGCCAGCCAGACGACGTGGTCCTCCTCGACGCCCGGCACCGCGGCCAGCACCGCAGGCCGGGCGCCGTCACGGGTGCGCAGCCCGTACGCCCACACCGCGGCCAGCCCGCGGGTGCGCACCCGGAGCACGACGACAGGCTCCGCGCCGAGCCCGAGCGTCGCCCGCAGCCAGCTGATCTTCGAGGGGTTGCGGTTCGAGCCGTAGGCCAGCACCGGCAGCCGGCCCGTCGTCGGCGCCGCGCCGCGGGCCGCCAGCCAGCCGTCCAGCGGCTCGTCCTGCACCCGGCCGCGGACCAGCGCGTACCCCACGCCGTCGGCGTGCACGTACGACGTCGGTGGCACGGTGCCGGGATAGGGATCGGCCGGGAAGTCCTCGTCCGCGTAGGGCCCGGCCACGAGCGCGAGCCTAGGCTGTTGCGGTGTTACCCCCGACGATCTCCTGGGTCGACGACCACGTGGAGCTGCTCGACCAGACGGCGCTGCCCCGGCTGCGCACCGTGTCCGTGACGACCGTCGAGGGGATGGTCGACGCCATCCGCCGCCTCGTGGTCCGCGGCGCCCCCGCGCTGGGGGTGGCCGGGGCGATGGGGGTCGCGCTGGCCGCCCGCACCCTCGACGGCGACGCACTCGCCGACGCCGCCGCGCGCATCGGGGCGGCCCGGCCGACCGCGGTCAACCTCTCCGTCGGCGTCCGCCGGGCGCTCGCCGCGGCCGACGGCGGACCCGACGCCGTGCTCGCCGCGGCGCTCGCCGTCCGCGACGAGGACGTCCGGTCCTGCCACGCCATCGGGGAGCGCGGCGCGACGCTGCTGCGCGAGCTGTGCGGCGGCGATCCGCTGCGGCTGCACACGCACTGCAACGCCGGTGCACTCGCCTGCGTCGAGTGGGGCACGGCCCTCGGCGTGGTGCGCTCGCTGCACGAACAGGGCCGGGTGGCCCACGTCGTCGTCGACGAGACCCGGCCGGTGCTGCAGGGCGCCCGGATCACGACGGTCGAGCTCGCCGCGATCGGCGTGCCGCACCGGCTGGTCGTCGACGGGGCCGCGGGCTCGATCATCGCCCGTGGCCTGGTCGACGCCGTCGTCGTCGGCGCGGACCGGATCGCCGCGAACGGCGACGTCGCCAACAAGGTCGGGACCTATCCGCTCGCGCTGGCCGCCGCCCGGGCGGGGATCCCGTTCGTCGTCGCCGCGCCGGAGTCGACCGTCGACACCGCCACCCCCGACGGCGCCGCCATCGAGATCGAGGAGCGCGACGCGGGCGAGGTGCTCGGCAAGGGCCTGACGCTGCCGGCGACGCAGGCGTGGAACCCGGCCTTCGACGTCACACCGAACGACCTGGTCACCGCGATCGTCACCGACCGGCGAACCTGGCGGCCCGCGGGGTGAGAGCCGGAATCGACGGCGCCGCCTTCCGGCTGTTGCTGGTCGCGACGGTCCTCGCCTTCGGTGGGTACTCGCTGCTGCTGCCGGTCGTCCCGCTGTGGGCGACGCGCGGTGGTGCGGGCCCGCTGGGCGCGGGCATCACGACGGGCGTGCTGATGGCCGTCACCGTCGCGACGCAGAGCGCGACGCCGTGGCTGCTGCGCCGCCTGGGGCACCGCTGGGTGCTCGGGGTGGGCATGGTGCTCATGGGCGCGCCGTCGCCGCTGTTCGCGCTCTCGGCCGCGCTCGGGCCGGTCCTCGCGGTGTCGACGCTGCGCGGCATCGGGTTCGGGCTGGTCACCGTCGCGGGCAGCGCGCTGGTCGCCGAGCTCGTCGCGCCGGCCGAGCACGCGCGCGCGGCGAGCCGGTTCGGGCTCGCCGTCGGGCTCCCGCTGCTGGTGCTGCTGCCGGCGGGTGTGGCCGTCGTCGAGGTCTTCGGGTTCACGGCGGTGTTCGTCGGCGGCGCGTTGCCGCTGCTCGGCGCCGCACTGATGCCGCTGCTGCGGGTCGGCCGCGTGCGCCCGGTCGCGGGTTCCGGGCCGGCGGAGGCGGTCGGGGCCGCGCCGCGGCGGCGGGGGGAGGCCGGCCCGTTCCTGGCGATGCTCGCGTGCTCCACGGCGCAGGGCGGGCTGATCACGTTCGTCCCGGTCACCGGCACCGCGACGGCCGCCACGATCGCGCTGTTCGCGACGGCCGCCGGCTCGCTCGGCGGTCGGTGGCTGGCCGGACGGCTCGCCGACGCCCGAGGGCTCGGTGGGCGGCTGCAGCTGCCGGGGGTCGCGGTCGCGGCGGCCGGGATGGCGGCGGAGGTCGTCGCCGTGCTGCTCGGCGGCGCGCCGCTGCTGCTCGTCGCGGGTGCGGCGGCCGTCGGCGTCGGGTTCGGCCTGGTGCAGAACGACTCGCTCGTGCAGCTCTTCGCGCTCGGCAGGCCGGCCGGCTACGGCCGGGCCAGCGCGATCTGGAACATCGCCTACGACGCGGGCACGGGCCTCGGCGCGGTCGCTCTCGGAGCGGTGGCCGGTCCGTTCGGCTTCGGCGCGGCCTTCGCGGCAGGGACGGTGTTCCTGCTGCTCGTCGCGCCGCTGGCCCGGTCGCGACACGGACGGTGACGGTCGGAGAACGACCGGTCCGCCTGGCGTCGCACTTTCGAGCGCCAGGGCCTGCCGACGTGCGGAAACCTTCGTACGGTGATCGTCGTGACCCCTCGCGACCTGGCTTTCGCACTCGCCACACGGCTCGACGACGTCGTCCCGCCCGGGCTGCGCGTGCGTGCCGACGGCGGGCGGGTCGTCGTGCTGCGGGGCGACGCGGTCGTCGGCGGGTCGGCCGCGCCCCGGCTGCTCGACGGCGAGACCGGCGACCGGCAGGTCGCGACCGCCACCTACGCGACGATCAACGCGGTGCAGGAGGTGGTCGCGTACTGCGTCGCGTCGCCGTGGCCCGCGCGGGCGGGCGCCCGTCCGAAGCCGCAGGCCCGGCTCGACGGCGGGGTGCTGCGGGCCTGGTACGGGCCCGCGGCGCGGCCGGTGCTGGCGCTGGAACCGGTGCACCTGCTGTGACGGCCGTGCGCGGCGATGGTCGCCAGGGCGACCATCGCCACGCACGGTCACGAGCCGCGGGTGATCCACTCCTCGAGGTGCGGGAGCTCGGTGCCGATCGTCGTCGAGTCGCCGTGGCCGGTGCGCACGGCGGTGTCGCCGGGCAGCGTCAGCAGCCGGCCACGGATCGAGTCGATGATCGTGTCGAACGACGAGAACGAGCGGCCCGTCGCGCCCGGGCCGCCGGAGAACAGGGTGTCGCCGGTGAAGACGGTGCCCAGGTCCTCGGCGTAGAGGCAGGTGGAGCCGGGGGAGTGGCCCGGCGTCGTGATCGCGCGCAGCGTGACCCCGCCCGCGGTGAGCACGTCGCCGTCGTTCAGCTCGCGGTCGGGCCTGCGGTCCGGCCAGGTCATCTCCCACAGCGGGGCCTCGGCCGGGTTCAGCAGGATCGGCGCGTCGAACCGGTCGGCCAGCGCGGGGGCCTGGTTGACGTGGTCGTCGTGGGCGTGGGTGCACACGACGGCCACGACGCGGCGACCCGCGACCGCCTCGGTGATCTTCTCCAGGTCGTGGGCGGCGTCGACGACGATGACCTCGTTCTCGTCGCCGACGATCCACACGTTGTTGTCGACGTCCCACGTGCCGCCGTCGAGGGAGAACGTCCCCGAGGTCACGACGTGGTCGACGGGCGGCATCAGAGCACCACCACCGACCGCAGGACCTCGCCGCGCTCCATGCGGTGGAACGCCTCCTCGACGGCGTCGAGCCCGATCTCCTCGGACACGAACTTGTCGAGCGGGAGCCTGCCCTGCAGGTAGAGGTCGATGTAGGCGGGGAAGTCGCGGGTGGGCAGGCAGTCGCCGTACCAGGACGACTTCGTCGCGCCGCCGCGGCCGAAGATCTCGATCATCGGGACCTCGAAGGTCATGTCCGGCGTCGGGACGCCCACCAGGACGGCGGTGCCGGCGAGGTCGCGGGCGAAGAACGCCTGCTTGAGGGTCTCCGGCCGGCCGACCGCGTCGACGACGACGTCGGCGCCGTTGCCCCCGGTGAGCTCCTTGATCGCCTCGACGGCGTCGACCTCGCGCGAGTTGACCAGGTGCGTCGCGCCGAAGCCCTTGGCCCACTCCAGCTTGGTGGGGTCGACGTCGACGGCGATGATCGTGGTCGCCCCGGCGAGGTTCGCGCCCGCGATGGCCGCGTTGCCGACGCCGCCGCAGCCGATGACCGCGATGGAGTCGCCGCGCCCGATCCCGCCGGTGTTGATCGCGGCACCCAGCCCGGCCATCACGCCGCAGCCGAGCAGGCCGGCCGCCGCGGGCCGGGCCTCGGGGTTGACCTTGGTGCACTGGCCGGCCGCGACCAGCGTCTTCTCGGCGAACGCGCCGATCCCGAGCGCGGGCGAGAGCTCCGTGCCGTCGGCCAGCGTCATCTTCTGCGAGGCGTTGTGGGTGGCGAAGCAGTACCACGGCTTGCCCTTGCGGCAGGCCCGGCACTCGCCGCAGACCGCGCGCCAGTTGAGGACCACGAAGTCGCCGGAGGCGACCTCGGTGACGCCCTCGCCGACGGCCTCGACGATGCCCGCGGCCTCGTGGCCCAGCAGGAACGGGAACTCGTCGTTGATACCGCCCTCGCGGTAGTGCAGGTCGGTGTGGCAGACCCCGCACGCCTGGATCTGCACGACCGCCTCGCCGGGGCCGGGATCCGGGATCGTGATCGTCTCGACCGAGACGGGTGCGCCCTTGGAGTGGGCGACGACCGCGCGGACCTGTTGCGACATGGCTGACTCTCCCGGTTGCTCGGTTCGACGCGGATCACGGCCGCATCGCTGGCAGCTTGTCATGTTGCCCTAGCGACCCGGATCACGCGTGCCTCATCGTGGCTGCCCGTCGGGTTAGGTTCCGGGGGTGATCGAGCGAGTCGACGACGACGGCGTCGCGGTCCTGACGATGGCCCACGGGCCCGTCAACGCGATGGACATCGAGCTGTGCCGGGCGGTGGCGGAGACCTTTCGCGGGCTGGCCTCGGATCCCGCACGCGCGGTCGTGCTGACCGCGGGCGGTGGCTCCTTCTCCGCGGGGGTGGACCTCAAGCGGTTCCTCGACGGCGGGGCCCCCTACGCCGAGGAGTTCCTGCCTGCGCTCGCGGACAGCTTCCGCGCGGTGTTCGACCTGACCAAGCCGGTAGTGGCCGCGGTCAACGGGCACGCCATCGCGGGCGGCTGCGTCCTCGCCGCGTGCGCCGACGTCGTGCTGATGGCCGACGGCAAGGGCCGGATCGGCGTCCCGGAGCTGAAGGTCGGCGTCCCGTTCCCGCGGATCGCGCTGGAGGCCATGCGGTTCGCCGTCGGCGAGACGACGGCCCGCCGGATGATCACCGGTGCCGGCACCTACACGGCCGCCGACGCGCACGGTCTCGGGCTCGTCGACGAGATCGTCGACCCCGGCGAGCTGCGCGACCGGGCCGTCGCCGCGGCCCGCGCCATGGCCGACGACGTCCCGGCCGACACCTTCGCCGTCACCAAGGCCGCGCTGCGCCGCGAGGCGAGCGAACGCGCCGACCGCTACGCCGACGACGACGAGGCCGTCCTGCGGCTGTGGAGCACGCGTGCGACCGACGGGTGGGTCGCCGAGTACCTCGCCCGCGTCACCCGGCGGTAGCCGGTTCGTGCTGCCGCACACCGCCGTCGGCGACCCGGCCGGTGGTGTTCGTCGTGCGTGGCTCGGGCACCGGCGAGCTCGTCGGACCGGCCGGGACTCCCGACGGGGAGTCGCACGGCCCGGGGCGAGCACCGCTACACGTTCACATCCGAGTAACGGCTCGGCCCAAGGGCCGCAGGGGCCGCTAGCGTCTCGGCCCATGGGATCATCGCGGGCGGCGCTCGGGATCGGGGTCGTCGCCGGGGTCGGTCGTCCGGGGCCGTCGCGGATCGCGGCACCGACGCCAGAAGGCCTCCTCGACGTCGGTGCGCTGGCGACCACCGAGAACACCGCGTTCGCCGACCTCCTCACCCACCCGACGCTCGACGCGCTGCTCGCGGCAGGTCGAGGCGCGTGGAGCGACGTCCTCGGCTGGCTGCGCGAGCGGCTCGCCGACCCGGCCCGGATCGGGCCGTTCCTGCTGCCGCCCCACGGGGTGACGCCGGTGCTGCCGTTCACCGTCGCCGACTACGTCGACTTCTACGCCTGCGAGCAGCACGCGATGAACGGCTCCGAGATCCTGCGCCCCGGCACCGCCCGGACGGCGCCGAACTGGCGGCACCTGCCCGTCGCCTACCACGGCCGGGCCGGGACGGTCGTGGTGAGCGGGACGCCCGTCGTCCGCCCGCGGGGGCAGCGCGCGGCAGGCGACTGGGGGCCGACGCGGCAGCTCGACGTCGAGGCCGAGCTGGGGTTCGTGTGCGGCGGCCCACCCCGCCCCGCGGGCGAGCCCGTACCGATCGACGAGGCGCTGGACCACGTGTTCGGCGTCGTGCTCCTCAACGACTGGTCCGCGCGCGACATCCAGTCCTTCGAGTCGCGCCCCCTCGGACCGATGCTGGGCAAGTCCTTCGCGACGGCGATCTCGGCCTGGGTGACCCCGCTCGACGCGCTGGCGGGCGCCTGGGTCGACCCGCCCCCGCGCGACCCGGAGCCGCTGCCGTACCTGCGCGGCAAGGCCGACCGCGGGCTCGACGTGACGATGGAGGTGCGGGTGGGTGGCACGCTCGTCTCGTCGCCGCCCGCGGCCGACCTGTACTGGACGCCCGCGCAGCTCGTCGCGCACCTGACGTCGAACGGTGCGTCGCTGCGCCCCGGCGACCTGCTCGGCTCCGGCACCGTCTCGGGCGGACGCCGTGAGCAGTGGGGCAGCTTCCTCGAGCTGTCCTGGGGCGGTGTGGACCCCGTCGCGCTCGACGACGGCACCACCCGCACCTACCTCGAGGACGGCGACGAGGTCGTCATCACCGCGACGTTCCCCGGCCCCGACGGTGCGCGGCTCGCCCTGCCGGAGGTGCGCAACCGGGTGCTCCCGGCACGCTGAGCGGCCCCGGGCCCGCCGCGGGCGCCGCTCGCGGGGTCAGAGCGGGCGCAGCGGGTCCGGCGTGCCGAGTGCGTCCGCGACGAAGGGCGGGATCTCGCGCTTGCCGGAGCCGTCGGTCGCGATGACGACGTAGGTCGTGCGGCCCGCGCAGGTGACCTCGTCGCCGCGGCGGACGTCGAAGTCGAGGACGAAGCTGGTGCGGCCCAACCGCGCCGTCGAGACCGCGACGCCGATCTCGTCGCCCCAGCCGACCCCGGTCCGCCAGTCGATCTCCGAGCGCACGAGCTGGACGTCGTAGCCCTGGCCGAGCATCTGCGGGTAGGGCAGCCCGCGGTGGGCGAGGAACGCGGCCATGGCCTCGTCGAACCAGGCCAGGTACCAGGCGTTGAAGACGACGTTCTGGGCGTCGACCTCCAGGTAGCGCACCGTCACCGGGAAGACGAACGGCTCGGTCACCGCGCGCCCTCCGGCGGCGCGAACACGACGACGATCGAGAGGTCCTCGCTCACGTCGTCGAACTGGTGGTGCTCGCCGGCCGGGACGAACACGACGCTGCCGGGCCCGACCTCGTGGTCGCCGTCCCGGGTGCGCAGCGTCGCGCGGCCGCGGACGACCATGTAGACCTCGTCCTCGACGTGCGGGTGCTGGCCGTCCTTGCCGCCCACCGGGATGCAGTAGGTGCCGACGGACAGCGCGGCGGAGCGGACGTGTTCGCGGTACTGGTTGGGTTCACCGTCGCGCACGGCGAAGACGCCGGCGGCTCGCAGGATCTCCACGCGCTGAACGTATACCGGCGGCCGGGCCCGACGCGTCGGCCGACCGGCCCGGCGCCGCCGACCGGCCGTTGCCCGCCCGCGGGCGGCGTGCGAACATGTGTTCGGGCCGCTGGTCGGGGGGAGTGTCGTGGCGACGGAGATCCTGCGGATGCACTGCTGCGGCGTCGAGTGGGTGGGCGCCGACAGGGCGCACTGCTGCCGGCGGACGGGCGGGTGCGGCGCGGTGTACGACGACGCCGCGCTGTGGGACGCGCACCGCCGGGCCGGTCGCTGCCGCGACCCGCGGGAGCTCGACCTCGTGCAGACGCGCAACGGGATCTGGCTGCGTCCGACGGCCTGACGACGCGGCCTCTGATCGACGCGGCCTCTGATCGACACGGCCTCTGATCGACACGGCCTCTGATCGACACGGTCTCCGGCCGGGGCGTGCCGGCGCCCGGTCCCGACGGCGTCCGGGTCAGCCCACCTGGTCGCGGATCGTCCGGTTGACCGCGCGGCCGAAGGCGGCGACGAGGCCCTGCACGGTGATCGGCTTCAGTCGGGCGAGGGCCGCGGCGAGGCGGACCCGTTGCGCCGCAGGACGTCCGGCGTCGCGGTAGGGCTGCAGGACCTCCCGCTGGAACAGTTCCATCAGGTCCTCGGCGAGCGCGGTGGTGTGAGCGGCGATCAGCGCCTGGGAGTCGCGCAACAGCGTCGGAGGCAGGCCCGAGTCGAGCATGTCCAGGCCCGGACCCAGTGCGCCGTGCAGCCGGACGGTGCCGTCGTCGAGGACTTCGACGATGCCGAGGGTCTGCAGGTCGGCGACGGCGGCGTCGTCGAGCGGGCGGCCGGCGCGCCGGTCGA
Source organism: Pseudonocardia benzenivorans CB1190 (assembly GCF_000196675.2). Lineage (GTDB taxonomy): Bacteria > Actinomycetota > Actinomycetes > Mycobacteriales > Pseudonocardiaceae > Pseudonocardia > Pseudonocardia benzenivorans. The sequence continues at coordinate 705,908 of NC_015312.1, forward strand.
GCTCGTCGCGGGAGACGTCCTCGAGGTGCTCGGGGACCCACGGCGTGAGCAGTGCGCGGTGCAGGGCGAGGTCCTCGGGGCCGGCGTCGTGGGGCACCCGGCCGAGATGGCGTTCGATCGCCGCGAGGGTGAAGCCGAGCGCGGACATCTCCCCGATCAGCTCCAGTCGCGCGACGTGCTCGGGGCCGTACAGCCCGGTCCGGCCGCGCAGCCGCGGCGGCCCGATGAGACCGCGACCTGCGTAGAAGCGGATGGTCCTGACACTGATCCCGGTGCGTTCGGCGAGCTGGTCGACGGTCAGCTCGGCGGCCGGGCCCGCGTCGGCCGGCTCGGCGGCCGGGCTCGTCTCCGGGCTCGCGGGCGGGCTCGCGGGCGCGGTCGGGCGCGCGGTCGGGTGCACTGCCATGTCAGGAGGCTACGACGACCTTGACCTATGTGACAGTGCTGCTGTAACAAAGATGGTGCCGACAGAGCCGTCCTCAGCCGAGAGGGCCGTCCTCAGACGAGAGGTCCGCATGAGCCAGATTCCCGAGGCCTACATCTACGACGCGATCCGGACCCCACGTGGCCGGGGCAAGGCCTCCGGCTCGCTGCACGAGGTCAAGCCGATCTCCCTGGTCGTGGACCTGATCCACGAGCTCCGCAACCGGTTCCCGGGGCTCGACCCCGCCACGGTCGACGACGTCGTGCTCGGCGTCGTGTCCCCGATCGGCGACCAGGGCGGCGACATCGCCAAGGCCGCCGCGATCGCCGCCGGGCTCCCGCACACCGTCGCCGGTGTGCAGCTCAACCGCTTCTGCGCGTCCGGCCTCGAGGCCGTCAACACCGCCGCGCAGAAGGTGCGGTCCGGCATGGAGGAGATGGTCCTCGCCGGGGGCGTCGAGGCCATGTCCCGCGTCCCCATGGGGTCCGACGGCGGAGCCTGGGCCATGGACCCGGAGACGGCCTACGACACCGGCTTCGTGCCCCAGGGCATCGGCGCCGACCTCATCGCGACGCTCGAGGGCTTCTCGCGCACCGACGTCGACACCTTCGCCGTCGAGTCGCAGACCCGGGCCGCCAAGGCCTGGGCCAACGGCTACTTCGCCCGCTCGGTCGTCCCGGTCAAGGACCGCAACGGTCTGCCCGTCCTGGAGCGCGACGAGCACGTCCGGGCCGGCACGACGCTGGAGAACCTGGCCGGGCTCAAGCCCTCGTTCGAGATGATGGGCGCCGAGGGTGGTTTCGACGCGGTCGCCCTGCAGCGCTACCACTGGGTCGAGAAGATCGACCATGTGCACCACGCCGGGAACTCGTCCGGCATCGTCGACGGCGCCGCCCTCTGCCTGATCGGCACCGAGGCCGCCGGCGCGGCCGCGGGGATGACCCCGCGCGCCCGGATCGTCGCCACGGCGCTCTCCGGCGCCGACCCGACGATCATGCTCACCGGTCCCGCGCCCGCGAGCCGCAAGGCGCTCGCCAAGGCCGGGCTCACCGTCGACGACATCGACCTCTTCGAGATCAACGAGGCCTTCGCCGCCGTCGCGCTGCGCTACATGCGCGACATGGGGATCTCCCACGAGATCACCAACGTCAACGGCGGCGCCATCGCCATGGGACACCCGCTCGGTGCGACCGGCGCGATGATCCTCGGCACCCTCGTCGACGAACTGGAACGCCGGGACCTGCGCCGCGGCCTCGCCACGCTCTGCGTCGGCGGCGGCATGGGCATCGCGACGATCGTGGAGCGTGTGTGAGATGACCTCTGTGGAGAACGGCGAGCAGCAGGCCGTCCGCTGGGAGAAGGGTGCCGACGGGATCGCCGTCGTCACCCTCGACGACCCCGGCAAGAGCGCCAACACCATGAACGACCGCTACAAGGCGGCCATGGGTGCGACCGTCGACGCGCTGGTCGCGGCGAAGGACGAGCTCGCCGGCGTGATCATCACGTCGGCCAAGAAGACGTTCTTCGCGGGTGGCGACCTCGAGGCCCTCTCGGCGGCACAGCCGTCCGACGCCGGCGCGGTGATGGAGAACGTCACCGAGATCAAGGCGCAGCTGCGCAAGCTGGAGACGCTCGGCAGGCCCGTCGTCGCCGCCATGAACGGCACCGCGCTCGGCGGCGGCCTGGAGATCGGGCTCGCCTGCCACCACCGCATCGGCCTCGACGCGCCCGGCGTGGTCTACGGGCTGCCCGAGGTGACGCTGGGCCTGCTGCCCGGCGGCGGTGGCGTCACCCGCATCACCCGCATGCTCGGGATCATGAACGGCTTCATGCAGGTCCTCGCGCAGGGCCAGCGGCACAAGCCGGCCAAGGCGCTGGAGATCGGGATCGTCGACGAGCTCGCGTCGACGCCCGAGGAGATGCTGGAGAAGGCGCGCGCCTGGATCGCCGCCAACCCGGACGCGGCCCAGCCCTGGGACAAGCCCGGTTTCAAGGTTCCCGGCGGCACCCCGGCCCAGCCGAAGCTCGCCGCGATCCTCCCGGCGTTCCCGGCCAACCTGCGCAAGACGCTCAAGGGCGCTCCGATGCCCGGCCCGCGCAACATCCTGGCGGCGGCCGTCGAGGGCACCCAGGTCGACTTCGACACCGCCCTGCGCATCGAGTCGCGCTACTTCGTCGAGCTCGTCGTCGGTCAGGTCTCGAAGAACATGACCAAGGCGTTCTTCTTCGACCTGCAGGCCATCAACGGCGGCCGCTCGCGTCCCGACGGCTTCGAGAAGTGGCAGCCGCGCAAGGTCGCCGTCCTCGGCGCCGGGATGATGGGTGCGGGCATCGCGTACTCGTGCGCCCTGTCGGGCTGGGAGGTCGTGCTCAAGGACGTCTCCCTGGAGGCCGCCGCCCGCGGGAAGGCGTACTCCGAGGGGCTCGTCGCCAAGGGTGTGAAGCGCGGGAAGACCACCCTGGAGAAGGGTGAGGCGCTGCTGCAGCGCATCACGCCGACCGACGACTACAACGACCTCGCCGGCTGCGACATCGTCATCGAGGCCGTCTTCGAGTCGGTGGCGCTCAAGCAGGAGGTCTTCCGCGAGGCCATGAAGGTGATCGAGCCCGACGCGTTGCTCTGCTCGAACACCTCGACGCTGCCGATCACCGAGCTCGCCGCGGGCCTCGACCGCCAGGGCGACTTCATCGGCCTGCACTTCTTCTCGCCCGTCGACAAGATGCCGCTCGTGGAGATCATCCGTGGCGAGCGGACGTCCGACGCGGCGGTGGCGAAGGCGTTCGACGTCACGCTCGGGATGCGCAAGACCCCGATCGTCGTCAACGACAGCCGCGGCTTCTTCACCAGCCGCGTCATCGGGACGTTCATCAACGAGGGCGTCGCGATGCTGGCCGAGGGCATCGACCCGCAGACGATCGAGCAGGCGTCGTCGCAGGCCGGGTACCCCGCGCCCGTGCTGCAGCTGCTCGACGAGCTGACGCTCACCCTGCCGCAGAAGATCCGGCTCGAGTCGAAGGCCGCCGCAGGGGACTCGTGGGTGGCCCATCCCGCCGACGCGATCGTCGATCGGCTGGTGGAGCTCGGGCGCCCCGGCAAGTCGGGCGGCGCCGGGTTCTACGAGTACGTGGACGGCAGGCGCGCCGGGCTCTGGCCGGGGCTGCGCACCGAGTTCGGCGCGACGAACCACGACGTCGACCTGCACGAGCTGTCGGAGCGGATGCTCGTCATCGAGGCGCTGGAGACGCAGCGCTGCTTCGACGAGGGCGTGCTCGAGACGGTGCCGGACGCCAACATCGGCTCGATCTTCGGCATCGGCTACCCGGCCTGGACCGGGGGCGTGGTGCAGTACGTCGAGGGCTACCCGGGTGGCGTCGCGGGCTTCGTCGCCCGTGCCGACGAGCTCGCCGCCAAGTACGGCGAGCGCTTCCGGGTGCCGGACTCGCTGCGCGCCCGGGCGTCGGCCGCCGCGGCGTAGGCCCGCGGGGGCGTGCGCCCCGAACGTCAGGAACGGCACTTTCCCGCAGCTGGACTGCGGGAAAGTGCCGTTCCTGCACACAGGGGGGCGGCCTGCGCCACCGACCCGGCCGCCGCTCACAGGGTGGCGGAGAGGGCGACGTCGCGCAGGTCGCCGCCGCGGGCGAGGACGGCACGCTGGGCCACGGCGCCGGTGCCGCGGGACTGCACGTCGGCGAGCAGCGACTTGACCGTCGCCGTGTCGCCCGCCTCGTCGAGCGCGTCGCCGACGTGCCGCAGCAGCAGGTCGAGCACGTCGGGCGCCGGGGCGGGGCGCCAGGTGCGGGGATCGAGCAGGGAGCCGTCCAGACCCGACCGGGCCGCCCGCCACGACGCCAGCCGCAGCACCTCGACGCGCGCCTGCGGCGCGGGCTCGCCCGCCCGCCACGAACGCACGGCCGTCTCGACGAGCGCCCGGGCCAGCGCGGCGAGCAGCACGGCGTCGGCGGGGTCGCGACAGACGTCGGCCACCCGGATCTCCAGCGTCGGGTGCTGCGCCGACGGACGGACGTCGAAGTAGACCATCCCCTCGTCGAGGACGGTCCCGCTGCGCACCATCGTCTCGACGGTCTCGCGGTAGGTGGCGACCGAGCCGAACGCGGGCGTCGGCCCGGCCGACGGCCAGCGCGACCACACCTGCTGGCGGTAGGCCGAGTAGCCGGAGTCCTCGCCCTGCCACAGGGGGGAGTTGGCGGTCAGCGCCAGCAGCGGCGCGAGCCACGGCCTGACCCGGTCGAGCGCGGCGACGGCCTCCTCGTCGGAGCTGACCGCGACGTGCACGTGGCACCCACAGGTGAGGCTCTCGGCGACGGTGATGCCGAAGCGCTCGGCCATCCGGCAGTAGCGGGGCCCGTCGGACAGCGTGGGTTCCGCGGGCAGCGGCGACGTCGCGATCGCCGCGGGGACCGTGCCCGCGGTCGCGGCGGCCGACGCCGCGGCGGCGCGGGCCGCGCGCAGACCGCGGTCGAGCTCGTCGAGCGTGCGGGCGGGGTCGGTACCCGTCTCGAGCTGCTCGGCGTGCAGCTCGGCCGTGAGCTCGGGCCCGTCGTCGTCCGCCCGGCGCAGCACCACGCCGCCCACGGCGCTCGGACGTCCGGAGTCCGGGTCGAGGAGCAGGAATTCTTCCTCGACGCCGACAGTGCGTACGGTCACGGGCAGCAACGTAGCGGGCGCGGCACCAGGCATCCTGGTGCCGGGTCGGACGGGCGGCTTGTCAGTCGGTGACGGCCGTCGCAACATGTGTTCCCCCGACGGGACGACGAAGGAGTGGCGTGGCGACCGAGAACGATTGGGCCGGTGACCGGTACGCCTTCGTCGAGGGCCTCGAAGGGGCGTCGAGCGGGCTGCTGGCGGGGCAGTTCGTCCGCCTGGCCGAACGGCTGCTCGAGGCCTCGACGGTGCACGAGGTCCTCACGCGGGTCGTCGACGCAGGTAGGGCCGTCGTCGCCGGAGCCGATCTCGTCAGCGTGACGATGCGCGACTCCGACGGGCAGTTCCACACCCCGGTCGGGACGGACTCACTGGCCTCGCGGCTCGACGAGCTGCAGTACCGGCTCGACGAGGGTCCCTGCGTCGAGGCCACCCGCACGCCGGGGCTGGGCCTCGTCGCGAGCGCCGACCTGGCGACAGGCGCGGAGTTCCCGGCGTGGGGACCCGCGGCGGCGCGGGCGGGCGTGCGCAGCGTGCTGGCGGTGGGCCTGTTCCCCGGCGGCGAGATCCCGCGGCTCGGCGCCCTGAACCTCTACTCGTTCGCGCCGGACGGGTTCACCGCCGCCGACCCGGACATCGCACTGGTGCTCGCGGCCCACGCGTCGACGGCGCTGGTCGGGACGAAGGCCGTGACGGCCGCCGAGCTGGAGGCGGCGCAGCTGAAGGAGGCCCTGGCCAGCCGGGACGTGATCGGGCAGGCCAAGGGCATCCTGATGGAGCGGCGCGGCATCAGCGCCGCGGAGGCGTTCGACGTGCTGCGGTCGGCGTCGCAGTCGCTCAACGTCAAGCTCGCGCAGCTCGCCGAGACGCTGGCGTCCCGGCGCGCGGAACTGTGACGCGAGGGAACGGGCGGGTCGCCAGCAGGTAGCCGACGGCCACCAGCGCCGACCAGGCCGCCGGCTCGGCGACGACGGCGAGCAGCCCGGCGTCGACGTGCGGGGCGAAGCCGCGTGCGGCCAGGCCGAGCATCCCGGCCGCGGCCAGCACCAGTCCCGCGTACACGGCCGCGGGCGACGCGCCCCGGCGGGCGGCCGCGGCCGAGCGCGTCTCCAGGGACCCGAACGCGCGGACCAGTACGACGAGCACCACCAGCAGCCCCGCGATCCACAGCGGTGCACCGGCCAGCCAGACCGGGCCGAACGGGTCGGGCGTGTGCGAGCCGAAGCCCAGCGTCAGCACCCCGACGCCGACGACCAGCGCGCTCATGTGCCACAGGAAGACGGTCATCGTGCGGGGGGCGAGCACGGCCAGCCCGGCGGCGACGGGTCGCGACGACGCGAACCGGACCAGCGCGGGGCGCAGCGCGAGCAGCAGACCCAGCTGGGCGATCGCCAGCGTCACCAGGCACAGCGTGGGCGGACTCATGTTCGAGACGGGCGCCCCGGGCATCCCGATCATGGACGCGGGGTAGGGCCCGAACCCGACGAGGGCGGCCGTCGCGGCCAGGCCGGTGAACCCGACGAGCGCCGCCCCGCGGCGGCCCGGCGTGGCGAATCGGCCGTCGGCGTAGGCGACGCCGACCTGGTGCACGGCGACCCAGACGAGGACCGCGTTGAGGTAGCCGACGAGCGGGACGCCCGCGAACCGCAGGGCGTCGATCGCGGCGGCGCCGACCACGAGCGGGACGAGCACGGCCAGGCCGAACCGGCGGTGCAGCGCGACCGTCAGCGGCGTCAGCGCGACCAGGACCAGCTGGACGACGAGGAACCACAGCAGTTGCGGCACCGTGCTCGCCGCGAGGTGCACCGGCTGCCCCGGCACCCCGAGCGCGAGCAGCAGGACCGGCAGCGGCAGCCACACCACGACCAGTGCCGCGACGGGCAGCACCAGCCGGTGGACCCTGCCGACGAGCCAGCCTGCGGCGTCGCCACCCCGGTCGCGGGTACGCGCCCACGAGATCGCGCCCGCCGCGCCGGAGGCGAAGAAGACCAGCGGCATGACCTGCCCGGCCCACGTCCACACCCAGGCGCCGGGCGCCGCGAGCGCGTTCCCGGCGACGAGCGCGTCGCCGTCACGGGTGATCACCGGCATGAGCCAGTGCTGCACCACGACGAGCGCGATCGCGCCGCTGCGGATCAGGTCGAGCAGCACGTCGCGACCTCGGCCGTGGGCGGCCGCGGCCCGATCGCGGGGCGGCGTGGCGGTGGGCGTCGTCATGCGTCGAGCCTGTCGCCGGGGAGCGGCGAGGACAGCGGGGCCAGCAGGCGTCGTCGGCGCGGGCTTCCCGACTCCCGGGGGTGGGGCTGTCCCCACCCCCGGGACGCTGTGGCACCGTGAGCGGGTGATCCGAAACGTGGTGGTCGGCAAGGTCAAGGACGGCGTCACGGTCGAGCAGATCGAGGAGGCCCTCGCGGCCATCCGCGCGCTCTCGATCGACGGGGTCGAGATGGATGTGCGCACGGGCGTCGACCTCGGGCTGCGCGACGGCAACGCGAACTTCGCGATCACCGTCGACCTGCCCGATGAGGACGCCTACCGGCGCTACGACGCCGACGAGGAGCACAACCGGGTCCGCCGCGAGCTGTTCGCGCCGATCAGCGCGTCGATCGACCGGATCCAGTTCACGCTCTGACCGTTCCCTGCACCGGACGCCCGCCCGGCGGTTCCGCGGTTCCGGCCGGGTGTGGCCCGGGGCACGATGACGGTCATGGAGGTCGAGGGCGTGCGCCTGGAGGGGGTGCGCAAGCGGTACGGCAGGCGGTCGTCGGAGGTCCTCGTAGGGATCGACCTGCACCTGCGGCCGGGCCGTCCCGTCGTGCTGCGCGGGGGCAACGGCTCGGGCAAGTCCACGCTGCTGCGCATCGCCGCGGGGGCGTCGTCGCCGACGGCCGGACGTGTCGTCGGGCGGCCGCGGACCGTCGGCTACGTGCCCGATCGGCTCCCCGCCCAGCAGCGCATGCCCGTCGGGGTGTACCTGCGCCACCTCGCCGCGATCCACGGCGCCGGGCCCGACGCCGTCCGTGAGGCCACCGAGCTGCTCGCCGTCCTCGGCTTCACCGCGGGCGCGGCCACGCCGATGCTGCAGCTGTCGAAGGGCAACGCGCAGAAGGTCGGCCTGGCGCAGGCGCTGACCTGCGGGGCGGGGCTCGTCGTGCTCGACGAGCCCTGGTCCGGTCTCGACGCCGACGCGTCGCCGGCCCTCGCCGCCCGGCTCGACGCGATGTCCGCGGCAGGCACCGTCGTGCTGGTCGCCGACCACACCGCGCACGGACCGCGGCTGGCGGGCGCCCAGGTGTACCGGGTCGAGGCGGGGACGCTGCGCCCGGAGGAGCCCGCGCCCGTGGCCGACGAGATCACCGTCATCGAACTCGCGGGCGACGGTGATCCGCGCGCCGCCGTCCGGACGCTGCCGCCGGGCGCGGAGACGCGCGTCGTGCCGGGCCCCGGACCGGCGTCCTGGCGGCTGCGCCTGCGGGTCCCCGCGAGCGAGGGCGACGCCGTGCTGGCCGCCGCGATCGCGCGCGGGGCGACGGTGCTGGCCGTGCGCCGCGAGCCCGTCGACCGGCCGGTGGCCGCGGGGCGCCACGCGCAGGAGGCGCACCGGTGAGCGCCGTCGCCGTCTCCCGGTTCCTGCTGTCGGACCTCTACCGGTCGCAGCGGGCGATCGTCCCGGTCGTCGGCCAGGCCGTGCTCCTCGCCGTGCTCTTCGGCGGCGACCCCGGGCCGTTGCCCGCGCCCTGGGCCGCGTCGGCGCTCGCGCTGTACCCGATCGCGGCCTGGCTGGGGATCGTCGTCGCGAACACCGAGGACCCGGTCCAGCGGCACGTCACCGTGGTCTCCGCGGGCGGGGTGCGGCGCGTCGTCGGCGGGGTGCTGCTGCTGGCGGTCGCGGGCGACGTCGTCCTCTCCGCGCTGTCGGTGGTGTGGCCGATGGTGACGACGCACTATCCGCATCCGCTGTCCGTCCTGGCGCTGGGGTTCGGCGCCCACCTGGCGTGCGCGCTCACCGGGACGGCCGTCGGGCTGCTGTGTGCGCGGCCGCTGATCGGCAAGGTGGGCTGGTCGTTGCTGGCAGCGGGCACGGTCGTCGTCGTGACCGGGACGCAGTCGCGGGTGCCGCCGGTCGGCACGGTGGTGCGGGCGATCACCCAGGGCGGGCTCCCCGGCTCGGGCACGGTCGTCGTCACCGGGGTGGCGCTCGGCGCGCTGCTGGCCGTCGGGGCCGCCGCGGTGTCGGCGCGGGTCGGGGCGCGCACCGACTGACCCGGATCAGAGCTCGTACGGGTCGTCCGGCGGGGCGACGACGGTGAGCTCGGCGACCTCGAGATCGGGCGACCAGCGGTTGTCCTTCGCCGCCTGCGCCACGACCGTGCCGCGCACCCGCACCCAGGTGTCGACGGGCAGCGCCGCGGCCCCCTGCAGCCCCGGGCCGCGCAACCGCACCGTGTGCGGTCGGGCGTCGGCGGCGCAGCAGGAGATCGTGAGCCGGGCGACGACGACGTCACCGTCGCGGTGGGCGAGGAACCCCGTCACGGTGAGGTCGCGGCCGTCGCCGAGTGTGCCATCGATCGAGCGAGCGACGGCCTCGCCGATCCCCAGCTCGGCCGGTCCCGGTGGCAACGCGGGCGCGGCGAGGTCCGCGGGGGCCGTCGTCGGCTGCCGGGCGACCGCGTCGGCGCCGAGGGCGGGCGGCGCGACGAGCGCGACGACCAGGACGGGCAGCACGAGCAGCCACGGCGACGGGCCGGTCCGGTGGTCGTGGCCGTCGGCGCCGGGGACGGTACGGCCGCGGACGTCGCGGACCGTCGCCACCACCGCGAGCCCGATCATCACGACGCCGGCGCCGATCAGCCACCAGCGCTGCGCGGGGCGGACGTAGCGCAGGAACGTCTCGTCGGCCGCGATCCGCACGAGCGCCCCGCCCAGCAGGAACAGCACGGCGTGCTGGGTCTCACGACGCATCACCGCACCCCGAGCGTGAGCACTCCGGCGGCGACCCCGCACAGCACCGCGACGACGAACGTCGCCGGCGCGAACCGGGCCGCGAACCCCCGGCCGAACGTCCCGGCCTGCAGCGCGACAAGCTTGACGTCGACCGCCGGCCCGACGACCAGGAACACCAGCCGCGGCACCAGCGGCAGCGCCGAGAGCGACGCGGCGACGAACGCGTCGGCCTCGCTGCACAGCGCCAGCACGACCGCGAGCACGGCCATGACGAGCACCGCGAGCAGCCACCGATCGGCCAGCCCGACCGTCCACGACGTCGGGACCAGCACCGACAGGACCGCCGCGACCAGCGCCCCGACGACGAGCAGGCCGCCGGCCGACACGAGGTCGTGCCGCGCCGACTCGGCGAACACCGCCCACCGGCCGCCGCCCGCGTGGGCAGGGCTCCGTACCCGTGCCGCGATCCACTCCGCCCTGCCGGCCCGTTGCCACAGCCAGCCCATGACGCACGCCGTCGCGAGCGACCCCGCCGCCCGCGCGAGGACCATGCCCGGTTCGCCGGGGAACGCGACCGCCGTCGCGACCAGGACGACGGGGTTCACCGCGGGCGCGGCCAGCAGGAAGGCGAGCGCCGCGGCCTCGGGCACACCCTGCCCGATCAGCCTGCGCGCCACCGGGACCGATGCACACTCGCAGCCCGGCAGGGCCAGCCCGGCGAGGCCGGCGACCGGGACGGCCGCGCCCGGGCGCCGGGGCAGCACGCGGCGCAGCGCGGCGGGCGACACGAACGCGGCGATCGCCCCCGACACCAGCACACCGAGCGCGAGGAACGGCAGCGCCTGCACACAGATCGCGACGAACACCGTCGCGACCGTCCGCACGACGGGCGCCGCGAGGGCCTCGGTGATCCTCGACCGGAGGACGAGCGCGACCACCAGCAGGCCCGCGAACACGTGGAGGGAGTTGAGGCGAGCCGGGCGCTCGGTCGTCGTCACGAGCGGGGATGGTGCCGCACCCGCGGCGGGGCCCGGCGCATTTCCGCCCGACCGGTTGCAGTCGTGCCCTGTTCAGGTACGGACGACGAGGTCGGCGTGCTCCGCGGTCCGCTCCGTGGCGTGCCAGGCGTCCTCCTGCGCCGCCCAGCGGGCACGGAACGGTGCGTACCCGGGCCAGTCGGCGCGGGCCCGCAGTCGCTGCTCGCGCACGTCGGGGGCCGCGTCGACCCAGACCGCCGTGTCGGTGAACGGGCGCAGCGCCGCGGCGCCGGCACCGCACCCCTCGAGCAGCACCACCGGTGCGGGCGCGAGCTCGCGTGGGCCGGCGCGCGCGCCACGCGTCCAGTCCCACGGCCACCAGCGCGCGGGACGGCCCTGCGCCAGCGGGCGCGCGATCCAGTCGACGGCCAGCGGCACCGCGGCCGCCAGCCCGTCCCACCCGGGGTAGAGCTCCTCGAGGCTCAGCACGGGTGCGACGAGCGTGAGCCCGACGGCGTCGGCCAACCGGGACTTGCCGGAGCCCGAGAACCCGTCGACGGTGACCAGCCGCACCCCGGCCCGGGCGCGCGGGGCGCGTCGGCGCACCGTGTCGACGACCAGTGCCACCTGCTCGTCCAGCCCCGCCCCGGCCACGCCGCCCATCCTCCCCCGGGGCAGGGCCCAGGGATCGGCCGGGAGGGAGCAGGCTTGAACCGATCGGACCGGCTGTTCGTCTGTGGGGAGGTGACCGCGTTGCGCCGCCCGCCCGACCCGGCGGAGGAGTACCTCCGGGCGCTCTACGAGCAGCTCGGTGGGCCGCTGCACGGCTACGCGCTCAAGCTCACCGGCGACCCCGGCCGTGCCGAGGAGATCGTGCAGGAGACGCTCGTGCGCGCCTGGCGGCGCGCCGACCTCCTCGACACCGAGCCTGCGGCGCTGCGAGCGTGGCTGTTCACCGTCGCGCGCAACCTCGTCACCGACCAGTGGCGGGCTGCCAGGGCCCGCCCGCGCACCGTCGCCGACGACGCGTACCTCGAGGCGGTCGCGGCTCCGGGTGACGACGCGCTCGACCAGGCGGTCCAGCGCTGGACCGTCGCCGCGGCCCTCGACCGGCTGACCCCCGAGCACCGCGCGGTCCTCGTCGAGACGTACTACGAGGGACGGTCGGTCGCCGAGGCGGCCGCGAGGTTGGGCATCCCGCAGGGAACGGTCAAGTCGCGCACCTACTACGCGCTGCGGGCGCTGCGGCTGGCGCTGGAGGAGTTGGGGGCGGCTCAATGACCGACGACGACCCGTTCCGCATCGAGCTGGGGTCCTACCTGCTCGGAAGCCTGTCGCCCGCCGAGCACGCGGCCGTCGACCGGCACCTGCTGACCTGCGCGGAGTGCCGCGCCGAGATCGCCTCGCTCGCGCCGCTGCCCGGTCTGCTCGGCCGGCTGACCGTGGAGGAGGCCCACGAGGGCCTCGTCGCCCCGCCCGAGGACCTGTTGCGCCGCACGCTCGACGCCGTCCGCACCGAGCGTCGGGCGGAACGCCGCCACGTGCGGCGCTGGCAGGTCCTGACCGCGGCCGCGGCGGTCGCCGCGGTGGTCGGCGTGGGTGTCGCGACGGTGCCGTCGATGGTCGGCGGACCCGAGAACGTGGCGATGGCGGCGGCCGCCGGCATCGGGGCCAGCGGCACGGGCGCGCTCTCGGCGCGCACCTGGGGGACCAGCCTGCACCTGGAGCTCGCGGGGCTCCCCGCAGCGGCGGCGTACCAGGCGTACGCGATGTCCCGCGACGGGCGCACCGAGGTCGCGGCGACCTGGGGCGCCACCCCGAGCGGTCGCGCCGTCGTCGACGGCGCGACGGCGATCCAGCGGGCGGACCTGGCCGAGGTCGAGATCCGCACGGTCGACGGCCGGGCGCTGCTGACGATGCCCTGCTGAGGTCGTCGGCGGCCGGATGGTGGCGGCGGCGGGGGCGCCGCCACCATCTCGGCTCCGTCCGGGCCCGGTGCTCGGCTCAGTGCTCGTGCACGATGACGCCGCGGACCAGCTCGCCGGCCAGCAGGTGCTCGTAGCCCTCGTTGATCTGGTCGAGGGTGTAGGTGCGGGTGATCAGCTCGTCGAGCTTGAGGGAACCGTCGCGGTAGAGCTCGAGCAGCCGGGGGATGTCGGTCGTCGGGTTGCAGTCGCCGAAGAGGCTGCCGCGGATCGTCTTGCGCCACAGCACGGCCTCGGTGCCCGACAGCGTGATCGTGCGGTCGGCGAACGGCGCCAGCGCGGTGATGACGACCGTCCCGTCCTTGCTGATCGCCTCGAACGCCGCGTCCACGACGTCGGACGTGACGTTGCCGACGGTGATGATCGCCGAGGTCGCCCCGACACCGCGGGAGAGGTCCTTGGCGAGCTCCTTGGCCTCCTCCGCGGTCGCGACGGCGTGCGTGGCCCCGAGGCTCATCGCGGTGTCGCGCTTGAGCTGCACCGGGTCGACGGCGATGATGTGCCGCCCGCCCGCGAGCCGCGCGCCCTGCACCGCGTTGATGCCGATGCCGCCGATGCCGTAGATGACGACGGTGTCGCCCGGCCGCACGTTCGCGGAGTTGACCGCGGAGCCCCAGCCGGTCGGCACACCGCACCCGACGAGCGCCGCGACCTGCAGCGGGAACTCGGGCGCGATCTTCACCGCGGAGCTCTCGTGGATGACGCCGTGGGTCGAGAAGGCGCCGATCATGCACATCGCGCCGTAGCGCCCGGCCTTGCCCGACAGCGGCCAGTTGCCGCTGGGCAGGTGGCCGCGCATCGTCGCCGCGCCCATGTCGCACAGGTTCTGCCGGCCGATGGCGCACCAGTGGCACGTGCCGCAGGTCGGGAGGAAGGAGGCGACGAAGTGGTCGCCGGGAGCGACCCGGGTGACGCCCGGCCCGACCTCTTCGACGATGCCCGCGCCCTCGTGCCCGAGCACGATCGGCAGCCATGCGCCGAGATCACCCTGCAGCACGTGCAGGTCGGAATGGCACAGGCCCGTGTGCGTCCAGCGGACGCGAACCTCGTGCTCGCCCGGGTCGGCCAGATCGAGCTCCTCGATCTGCAGGGGCTTGCCCACCTCGTGCAGCACGGCAGCTGTGGTCTTCACCGTTGGTGACCTCCGTCGTTCGCCTGCCCCGATCCTGCCTCGCGGCACCGGAGTTGTCCGCCCCGTTCGGGGCCGATCCGCGTCACGTGGTCGTCGTCACCCCGTCGTGGGGGTGGGAGACGTAGAGTCGGGCCGCCCCGAGCAGCGCCCCCCGAGCCGCGCCCCCCGAGCCGCACAGGAGCCCGCCGTGACCGCATCGCGCGACGTCCGTGCCGCGACCACCGTGGCCGTCGTGCTGGTGCTGGCGGCCGCGGTCGCAGGCGTCCTGCTGCTGCGCGACGGCGGCCCGACGGTGGCCGTCGCCGGCGAGGCGAGCGCGGCCGGGGCCGGCGCCGGTCCGGTGTCGACGGGACCGGCGGCGATCGCGGGCGGGGTGGTCGCGACGGCCTCCTGCACGTCCGCGCCCAGCCGCGCCGCCGACGGCACGCCGACGTCGTTCGACGCGGGGAACGCCGTCGACGGGCGGATGGACACCGCGTGGCGCTGCGACGGCGACGGGGTCGGCGACCGGCTGGTGCTGCGGCTGCCACGGTCCGGCCGGGTCTCGCAGCTCACGATCGTGCCCGGCTACGCGAAGACCGACCAGGCGGACGGCTCGGACCGCTACGCCCAGAACCGGCGGATCAGCGGCCTGACCGTCGACACCCGCGACGGACCGCCCACCGCGGTCTCGCTCGACCCCTCGCCGACCCGCCGCGCCGCCCAGACCGTCCGGTTCCCGGCGGCCGAGACCGACACCGTGACCCTGACGATCACGTCGTCGGTGCCGGGCGCGCCGGTCGGGACCCAGCCGGCGTCGGACCGCGTCGCGATCTCCGAGGTCACGTTCCCGGAGCTGCGCTGACCCGTGAGTGGCGATGGTCGCTCCAGCGACCATCGCCACTCACGGTCAGACGTGGGCGGCCTCGTCGTCGGCCTCGTGGATCGGGGTGAGGTCGATCCCGGCGGTCTCGGGCAGCGCGGCGAGCGCGGCGATCGTCGCGATCGCGAGCAGCGCCATCGCCCCGGCGATCAGCCACGGCACGCCGCCCGCGGCCGCGAGCAGCCCGACGGCGATGACCGGTGCGGGCCCGGCGAGCACCGCACCGGGGATCTCGCGGCCCAGGCCGAAGCCGCTGAACCGGTACGCGGCCGGGAACAGCTCGGCGTAGTAGGCGGCCTGCGAGCCGAACATCGCGAGGATGCTGCCGAACGCCAGCGCGAACCCGATCATGATCAACACAGTGTTGCCGGTGTCGATCAGCCAGAAGAACGGGAACGCGGTCAGCGCGCAGAGCACCGCGACGACGAGGTAGACCGGCTTGCGCCCGACACGGTCGGAGAGCTTGCCCACCAGCGGGATCGCCACGGCACCGACGGCGCAGCCGAGCAGCAGGGCGATCAGCGTCGTGCTCTTGGCCACGTCGCGGTCGGCGAGGTAGCCCAGCGCGAAGGTCTGGATCACGTAGATGTTGAACGCCAGGACGGTGTTGGCGACCATCACCAGCAGCAGCCGGCCGCCCATCGCGCGGATCAGCGTCAGTGCGGGGACCTTGGTGCGGGCGCGGGCGCTCTTGAGGTCGGCGAACACCGGCGACTCGGGCACCCGCAGCCGCAGGAACAGTCCGGTGCCGACGACGAGGATGCTGAGCAGGAACGGGATCCGCCAGCCCCACGTCATGAGCTGGTCCTTGGGCAGGGTCGCCACGGCGGCGCTGACGGCGGCCGCGAGCCCGATGCCGAGGAACACGCCGCAGGCCGGCAGCGAGGCGTAGTAGCCGCGCCGCTTGGGCGGCGCGAACTCCGCGACCATCGTCACCGCGCCGACGTACTCGGCGCCGACGCCCGCGCCCTGCAGCAGCCGGCAGACGACCAGCAGGATCGGCGCGGCGAGACCGATCGAGGCGTAGGTGGGCAGGCAGCCGATGATGACGGTCGAGATGCCCATCAGCAGCAGCGTCCCGACGAGCGAGACGCGGCGGCCGTACCGGTCGCCGAGGTGGCCGAAGATCGCCGCGCCGAGCGGGCGGGCGAAGTAGCCGACGCCGAACGTCGCGAACGCGGCGACGCGGCCCGCGGTGCTGGAGAACTCGGGGAAGAACAGCGTCCCGAACACCAGCGCCGCGGCCTGCCCGTAGATCGCGATGTCGTACCACTCGATCAGGCTGCCGATGACGGTGGCGGGGATGAGCCGGCTGCGCGACTCGGCCCACACCTCTTCCCGGGTGGCGGTCGTCGCTGGTGTGGTCATGTGCTCCTCCTCGAGCAGGCCCTGTCCGCGTCGGCCTCCACGCCGGTGCGGACGGTGTTGCGCAGCGGACGCCCCGACGCCAGCCGCTCGACGTTGTCGGCGATCACCGCGTAGCGGCGTCGCGCGAGGGAGCGGGTCCAGGCCGACGAGTGCGGGGTGCACCAGGCGTGGGGGAGCTCCCAGAACGGGTGCGCGGCCGGCGCGGGCGTCGGGTCGGCCGGGCTGGGGTAGCGGTACCAGACGTCCAGGATGGCGCCGCCGATGCTGTTGTGGCGCAACGCGTGCCACAGGGCGTCCTCGTCGACGATCTCGGCGCGCGAGACGTTGACGAGGACGGCGTCCGAGGGCATGCGGTCCAGCAGCGCGGCGTCGACCATGCCGCGGGTGTCGTCGGTCAGCGGGCACGCGACGACGAAGCGGTCCGCGCCGGCGGCCACGTCGGGAAGCCGCGAGGTCGGCAGCACCTGGGCGTGGTCGTGGCCCGCGGCGTGGTCGTCGACCGCGACGACCCGCATGCCGAAGGCCGCCGCCCTGGCCGCGATCGCGCGGCCGATGCGGCCGTAGCCGGCGATGCCCAGTGAGCGACCGTGCAGCTCGCCGTGCTCGGCGCGGCGCCGGTAGGTCCGCGCCCAGGTGTCGGGCCCGAACGCCGCCTGCATGTCCGCGGCCCGGATCTCCCACTCCAGCAGCCGGGCCAGCACGAACTCGGCGATCGGGATCTCGTGCTCGTACACGTTGGCGACGGTGGTGCGCGGGTCGAGGGCGTCGAGGTCGATGCCGTCGAGCCCGGCGCCGGGGACGTGCAGCAGCCGGAACGGGGGCAGGGGCGCCCCGTTCCGGCGCAGCCTGAGGGACACGACGACGTCGTCGACGTCGATCGCGTCGTCGTGGGCGTCCGTCGTGGCGGCCTCGGCGGGCAGCGCGACGACCTCGACCGCGGGGTCGAGGTGCGGGCGCAGGTCCGCCTCGTGCTCGGCCGCCTCGCCGACCAGCAGGACCCTCATCGCCGTCGCCTCGGCCGCTCGCCCGCGGCGGCGGCGTCGATGATCTCGGCGACGACGTCGCCGGTGACCGGGACGGGGTTGCCGGCGCGGTTCTGGTCGTGCGTGTCGGGGTGCAGGAACGCGTCGTCGGAGTGGTCGTCGGCCGACACGGAGATCTCGATCGCGCGGGCCCGGTCGCTCGCGTCGAGCCCGACGTCGGCGAGCGTGACCGGGAGCCCGACGTCGTGCACGAGGTCCCAGACGAACCCGGCGAGGTCGTCGGTACCGACGGCCTCGGCGACCCGCGCGAGCGGGGCCGGTGCGCGCTCGACGAGCACCGCGGTGACGTAGGGCAGCACGACGGCGTGCGCGATGCCGTGCTCGACCCCGAAGCTGCCGCCCAGCATGTGCGCGACGGCGTGCTGCAACGCGAACCCGCCGGTCAGCGCGGCCCCGCCGAGGTAGGCGCCGTAGAGCATCTCGTTGCGCGCCCACAGGCTCGACGGGTCGGCGAGCAGCCGCGGCAACGTCGCGGTGATGACGCGTGCGCCCTCGATCGCGGCCGGCAGGATCAGCGGGCTCACGCTGGACAGCGGGACCACGTCGATGCAGTGCGCCAGCGCGTTCAGCGCGCTGGCGGCGCTCACCGCGGCCGGCAGGCCCAGCGACAGCTCGGCGTCGTAGACGACCGTCGACGCGCGCATCGCCTGGCTCTCGTGCATGCGCTTGACGCCGTCGATCGTCATGCCGCAGTAGCCGGTCATCTCCGAGCCGGAGTACGTCGTCGGCACGGCGATGATCGGGAGCCCGGACTCGTAGGCGATGCCCTTGCACAGCCCGGTCGCGGCGCCGCCGCCGACGGCGACGAGGCAGTCGGCGTCCATGCTCTCGGCCTTGTCCCGGCCGCGGCGGGCGAGCTCGATCGGGACCTGGCTGACGGCCTCGGGCAGCAGCCCGGCGCAGGCGTCGCCGATCTCGCCCGCCAGCCGGTCGCCCAGCTCGGTGCGCCCCGGTGTCGTGACGACGAGCGCGCGCGACGCGCCGAGCCGGGCCACCTCGTCGCGCAGTCCGGCCACGCTGCCCGGGCCGAACACGACGCGCTTGGGCGTCTGGTTGTGCAGGCCGCCGGGGTGGGCGAAGGAGCGGGGCGCGGGCCTCACCAGTCCACCACCGTTCCGTCGGCGAGCACGGCGGAGCTGCTGTGGGGCACCTCGGGACGGTAGGGGTGCTTCGCCGCCTCCCGTTCGTCGACCTCGATGCCGAAGCCGGGGGCCGTCGGCACCTGCCAGTGGCTCCCCACCCGGCGCATGGGTGTCGAGACCACGTCGTCGTACCAGCTCACCGCGCCACTCATCTCCTCCTGGATCACGAAGTTGGGGGTCGCCACGTCGAAGTGCAGCGCTGCCGCGCCCGCGACGGGACCGTTGGGGTTGTGCGGCGCGACGCCGACGCCCTCGACGTCGCACAGTGCGGCGATGCGCGTGCCCTCGAGCAGGCCGCCGGTGTGGTTGAGGTCGGGCTGGGCGACGTGCACGGCCTTCGCGGCGAGCACCGGCAGGAACTCCCGCAGCCCGACGAGCCGCTCGCCCGTCGCGATCGGTGACGGCGACCGCGCCGCGACGGCCCGCAGCGCCTCGGTGTCACCGGGCTGCACGGGCTCCTCGCAGAACAGCGGGTCGTAGGGCGCGAGGACCTCGATGTACTGCAGGGCGGCGGCGACCGACGCCGTCCGGCCGTGGAAGTCGATCATCACGTCGACGTCGGGGCCGACGGTGTCGCGCAGCGTCGACATCATCGCGTCGACGTGGCGGCGCTCGGCCGCGACGGTCAGGTGGTGGCCGTAGGGGACGATGACGACCTTGAGCGCGTCGTAGCCCGCCTCGACGACCTTCGAGGCCTTCTCCCGGATCACCCCGATGTCGACGGTGTCGTAGACCGACGTCATGTCGCCGAGGCCGAGGTGGGTGTAGACGCGGACGGCGTCGCGGGTGCGGCCGCCGAGCAGCCGCCAGACGGGCAGCCCGGCCGACTTCCCGAAGACGTCCCACAGCGCGTGCTCGATGCCGCTGATCGCCGTCGCGCCGATGACACCGAGCCGGTAGTAGCTGTGCTTGGTCATGACGCGCACGCACTGGGCGACGTCGCGCGGGTCGCGGCCGAGGATCATCGGCGTCAGGTCCTCGATCGCGCCGACGACCGACCGGGTCTTCCAGTTCAGGCTCGCCTCGCCCCAGCCGTACAGGCCGTCGACGTTCGTGCGGACCTTCACCAGGATCCAGTTGCGCATCTCCGCGTTGACCACGAGCGTCTCGACGC
Source organism: Pseudonocardia benzenivorans CB1190 (assembly GCF_000196675.2). GTDB lineage: Bacteria > Actinomycetota > Actinomycetes > Mycobacteriales > Pseudonocardiaceae > Pseudonocardia > Pseudonocardia benzenivorans. Next base: position 725,562 of record NC_015312.1, read on the forward strand.
CGGTGATCGTGATGGCACCCGGGTCCTCGGGCTGCATTCCTGAACTCCTTTGCACCGTCCGTCTGGGTTGCGACGACGGTAGATGCCTGCAGTGATCGTCTCCAACTCTTTGTTCGGATCAATTGATCCATGCTGCTTATCAGGGAATGCTGACCGGATGGACCGCTTCGGGCTGCAGTGCTTCGTCGCCCTCGCCGAGGAACTGCACTTCCACCGGGCCGCCGAGCGCTGCCACATCAGCCAGCCGGCGATGAGCCAGCAGATCGTCCGGCTCGAACGCGAGCTCGACGTCCGGCTCGCGCACCGCAGCAAGCGGTCCGTCGCGCTGACCAGGGCGGGGGAGGTCTTCCTCGAGCAGGCCCGGCGCACGCTGCGGCAGATGGACCTCTCGGTGACGCTCGCGCAGCGCACCGACCGCGGGGAGATCGGGCAGCTGACCGTCGGCGTCACGTCACCGGCGCTCTACGTCATGTTCCCCGAGGTCGCAGCGGTGTTCCGGCGGCGGCTGCCCGGTATGGGGCTCGTCGTGCGCGAGCTGACGACGGCGGAGCAGGAGCGCGCGCTGCGGATCGGGGACATCGACGTCGGGCTCGTGCACCCGCCACTGGACGACCCGCGGATCGCGACGGAGGAGGTCGCCCGCCCGCCGTTCCACGTCGCGTTGCCGGCCGGGCACCGGCTCTGCACGCAGGAGGAGGTGGAGATCGCCGACCTGGCCCGTGAGGGGCTGGTGATGTTCCCGCGCCAGATCGCTCCACAGCTCTACGACACGATCGTCACGCTGTGCCAGGACGCCGGCTTCAGCCCCACGATCGCGATGGAGGCGCATCCCGCGCAGTCGATCATCGCGTTGGTGAGTGCGGGGGTCGGGATCGGCTTCATCGCGTCGCAGGCACAGCGGCTGGCCCGCGACGGCGTGGTGTACCGGCCGATCCGTGGGCCGAAACCGCTGCTCGGGCTGGGCGTGGCCTACCACCGGGACGGGATGCTCCCGGCCGTCGAGGCGTTCCTGGACGCGGCGCGCGAGGCCGGGCGCGGGATCCGCTGAGCGGGCCGCCGATCCCGGGATCGGCGGCCCGCTCAGGGTTCGCTCACGTGCTGTTCATGCGGTCACAAGCGCAGTCGCGAGCGGCGACGGCCGTAGAGCGACGCCGCGAGCGCCACACCGAGCGCGGCGACGATGACCTGCACGAGCAACTCCAGCCAGTCGATCCCCGAGGTCTGCGTCGGGATGCCGATGGCGCGGGCGATCGCGGTCCCGATGAACGCGGCCACGATGCCGATGAGGATCGTCAGCCAGATCGGGATGCGCTGCTTGCCGGGCAGCACGAGACGGCCGAGGGCGCCGATGATCAGACCGATCACGATCGCCGTCAGGATTCCGGTGATGGTCATTCCGTCCTCCAGGTCCGCGGTCACCGCCTGTAGGCGACCGGCGCCACGGACTACCCGAATGGGGAAGGCGTCAACCGGACCGGTGGCGCGGCGGACTCAGCCGCCGGCCGCGGGGACGGTGGGCCGGTCGGCGACCGGCGCGCTCCGGGTCAGGACGACGCCCAGCAGGATCAGCGCCCCGCCCGCGAGCTGGAACGGCCCCGGCAGTTCACCCAACAGCAGCCAGGTGATCAGCGTCGAGAAGACGACCTCCAGCAGCGCGACGAGCGAGCCCCGGGTCGCCCCGATCCGCGACACCGCCCCGACCCCGGCGAGGTAGGCGATCAAGGCGCAGACCAGCGCCAACGTCACCGCCGGGAGGAGCCAGCCGACGTCGGCCCCGGCCAGCAGCACGGGAGCCGTCGGGGGCACGGCCAGCACGATCGGGGTGATCCCGACGAGCCCGCACAGCACGACGGCCACGGTGCCGACCACCATGCCGACGCCCGTCAGGACCAGCGGCGGGGTCCGCGTCCCGGCCCGGTCGACGACGAGGAAGTACGACGCCCAGCACACCGCGCCGAACAGTCCCCAGGCGACACCACCCGGATCGAGCACCCCGCCCGACCACACCTGCAGCACCAGCACCAGCCCGACGACGGCGGCGACCGCACCGACGAGCGTCGTCCGGTCGGGCGGCCGGCGGCGCACCAGCCACACCCAGCCGATCACCAGCACCGGTCCGAGGTACTCCAGCAGCAGGGCGATGCTCACCGGCAGCGTGCGGATCGCGCTGAAGTACGCCACCTGCACCCCCGCCACCGCGAACGCGCCGTAGAGCAGCAGCGCCGGGCCGTCGGCGCGCACCGCGGCGAGCACCCCGGGCCGGGCGACGGCGAGGACGACCACCAGCACCGCCGCGGCCCCGCCGATCCTGACGAGCACGGCGCCCGCTGGCGACCAGCCGGCCTCGATCAACGCCTTCGCCACCGGCCCGGACACCCCGAACGAGAGCGCCGAGACGAGTCCGAGCGCGACGCCGGTGGTCGTGCGGCTGCGGAGGCTCATCCGGGTGCCCGCTCGTCGGACCGGTGGACGGGGCGGTCGACGGCCTCGGCGACCGGCGGCGGGTCCGCCGCGACGGCCGTCGGTCCCGACCGGGTCAGGACGATGCCGGCCAGGATCAGCACCCCGCCCGCGAGCTGCCACGGCCCCGGCAGCTCGCCCAGCAGCAGCCAGGACGCGACGGTCGAGGCCACGACCTCCAGTAGCGCCACCAGCGACCCGCGCGCGGCGCCGATCCGCGTGATCGCGGCGACGCCGGTGAGGTAGGCGACCACCGTCGACACCACGACGAGCAGCGTCGCCGCGACCGGCCACCCGACGTCGTGCCCGGCCAGCACCACCGGCTCCGCGGTCGTGGTGGTGACGACCACCGGCAGCACACCCAGCAGCCCGAGCACCGCGACGACCGCCGTGCCGATCGTCATGCCGACACCTGCCAGCACGGTCGGCGGTGTCCGGGTGGCGCGGTCGGCGAGCAGGAAGTACGACGCCTGGCAGGCCGCCGCGGCCAGCCCCCACGCGATCCCCGCCGGGTCGAGCGCACCGCCCGACCACACCTGCACGACGAGCAGCAGCCCGGCGATCGCGACGAGGCCGCCGACGACCGTGCGCCGGCCCGGCGGCGTCCGGCGGACCAGCCACACCCAGGCGATCACCAGTACCGGTCCGAGGTACTCCAGCAACAGCGCGACGCTCACCGGCAGGTACCGGATGGCGTTGAAGAACGCCACCTGTACGCCGGCGACGGCCAGCACGCCGTAGACGACGAGCGCCGGGCCGTCGGCCCGCAGCGCGGCCAGCACGCCGGGCCGGGTCACCGCCAGCAGCACGAGCAGCACCACGGCGGCCCCGCCGATGCGCACCAGCACGGCACCGGCCGACGACCAGCCCGCGTCGATCAGCGCCCTGGCGAACGGCCCGGACAGCCCGAACGAGATCGCCGACGCGACGGCCAGGCCGAGCCCGGACGACGTGCGCGCCCTCACCGGCCCGCCCCGGATGCGGACGCCGCGCGCGGGCGCGACGGGTCGGCGTGAACGGTCATGGCGACCCGAGCGTGCCATCCGGACCGCGGCTGTGTCCCCCCCCCGCCCCCGACCCGCCCCGGCCCCGGCCCTGACGCGGCGGGCGCGCCACGGGGGCTCAGCGTTCGCCGGTCAGGACCGGCTTGACGTCGAGCACCGGCGTGCCGTCGACGGCTTCGAGGTCGCGGACCCGGAACCGGCCGGGCTCCACGGCGGTGATCGTCACCCGGTGCACGCCGATCGGGTTCGGCCGGTCCGCCGAACGGGTCGCGAACACCCCGCGCAGCGGCGCCTCGGGGTCGTCGCGCGGATGCACGACGAGCGTCGCCCGGTCGGCGCGGTGCAACCACGTCAGCAGCAGCACCTCGGAGCCCGCGGCGAGGTCGCGCGCGGCCTCGCGATAACGGTCGTCGAGGACGACCCAGGCCTGCGGCCCGCCCTCGTCGCCCTGCTTCGGCGCCGCGTCGGTGTCGGTCAGCGGGGAGGAGACGTGCCCGACCGCCACCAGGGCGGGACGTCCGGTCGTGCTGTCCGGCGGCGTCGCGTCAGGGGCCATGCCGCCGACGGTAGAAGACGTTGCCGTCGCGCGGGGCGGTCACTAGCGTCGGCACTCCGCCGGGAACGGAGGACGGCCATGGCGTCCGTCAGCGTCCGCTACATCGTCGACGACGTCGACGACGCGATCGCCTTCTACTGCGGGCACCTCGGGTTCACCGAGATCATGCATCCCGCTCCGACGTTCGCGATGCTGACCCGCGGCGCGCTGCGGCTCGTGCTCAGCGCCCCGGGCGGCCCGGGCGGTGGCGGGCAGGCGATGCCGGACGGCCGGGTCCCCGCCCCCGGTGGCTGGAACCGGTTCACCCTCGAGGTGGAGGACCTCGACGCGGCGGTCGCGTCGCTGCGCTCGGCCGGGGTCGGTTTCCGCAACGACGTCGTGTCCGGCGTCGGCGGCCGTCAGGTGCTGGTCGACGACCCGTCCGGCAACCCGGTGGAGCTGTTCGAGCCCACTCGTCCGGAGGCGCGGCTGTCGTCGCGCTGACGGCTCGACACGCCACACGATCGGGCGTCTCGTGGTGACGCGTGTCTCAACGTCCTCGTTGTGCCCGTATGGGGATACCCGAGAGCACGGTCGAGCTCGTCGCCGATGGGAAGAGCATCCCGATCGGTTCCAGGCCGGGGACCGAGGAGGCGCTCGGTCTGGGATGCCGCTGCCCGGTACTGGTGAACGGCCCGGCGACCGCGTCCGGCGATCTGCTGGTGGCACCCGACTGCGGGATCCACAGCGCGGACGAGCGCCGGTAGGGCGCCGGGACCGGGCGTCCGGACCCCCCGACCGTCCGGCCGGCCCCGGCGCGGAGCGATCCTCCCGGTCCCGGCGGGGCTCCGCGACCGGCCGCCGGCGGACACGAGGCGTCGGTCCGATGAACACCGGGAGAACCCCCGGTGCCGGCCGGACCCGCGACCGCACCGCCGCACCGGTCAGGTCGCGCCGGAGCGAGGGTCAACGGCATTCGGTGTGGCTTGCCACTCGTCCGGGTGGATCCGCGGGATCGTGCCGGGTTAGATGGCGGCCGATGGCCACCGGTCCGCACAGTGGCGCGTCACCGCAGGTGGCGGCGCCGCTGCAGCCGACCAGGAGCTTCGACACGGCCTGTGCACGCGTGATCGACTATCTGTGCACGGCGTTGCCGATGGGTGCCTGGGTGGTCACTCGGCTGGTCGACGACCGCCAGCTGATCCTCACCGCACGCGGTGAGGCCTACGAGCTCGAGGGCGGCCGGTCGTTGCCGTTCGCGCAGACGCTCTGCAGCCGGATGGCGTCCGGCGAGGCCCCCCGGATCGCGCCCGACGTCTCCCTCGTCCCCGCCTACGCGCGGATCGCGGCCGCGCTGCCGCTCGAGCTGGGCGCCTACGTCGGGACGCCGATCGTCTGGCCCGACGGGACGCTGTTCGGGACGGTCTGCGGGTTCGACCCGGCGCCCAAGCCCGACGCCATGCGCGCCCACCTGCCGCTGCTCGACCTGCTGTCGAGCCTGCTCTCGGCGGTCCTGGAGGCCGATCTCGGCGCGACCTCGGCGGCCCGCGCGCTGGAGATGGCCCGGCGGGAGGCCGAGGTCGACCCGCTCACCGGCCTGCTCAACCGGCGCGGCTGGGACCGCTTCCTCGGGCACGAGGAGGAGCGGTTCCGCCGGTTCGGCGACTCGGCGAGCGTCGTCGTGATCGACCTGGACAACCTCAAGGAGATCAACGACACCTTCGGTCACGAGGCGGGCGACCGCTACATCCGGGCGGCCGCGCGGGCACTCGCCGGCACCGTCCGTTCGGGCGACGTCCTGGCCCGGCTCGGGGGCGACGAGTTCGGCGTCGTCGCCGTCGGCTGCACCCCCGACCAGGCCGCCGACCTCGTCGTCCGTGCCGGTCGCGCGCTGGAGGCGGCAGGCATCTCCGGCTCCTTCGGGCACGCGCCCTACAGCATCGTCACCGGCTTCCCCGGGGCGTGGCGGGCCGCCGACGAGGCGATGTACGCGCAGAAGCGCCGACGTCGTGGCCGCCCGCCCCGGCACGCACGGTCCGGGCCGGGGTGAGTCGTCGTCACCGGTCGGCGGGCACCCGCGCGGTCGGCACCGCATCGGCGGGGATCCGGGCGGCGGGCGTCCGGGCCGCGCGGCGCACGAACGGCGCCACCGGGCTCAGCCGCAGCGCGCGCCGCATGCGGGCGACGGTGTCGCGGCGGCCGTCGAGCTCGACGAGCCCGGTCCGGGTCGCGACGTCGAGCGCGATGCGGCCCTCCCACACCTGGTAGAGCACCCCGAGCGACGACCGCAGCGTCACGTCGACGTCGTGACCGGGATCGGTCATGCACAGCGACACGTCGGTCGGGTCGACGACGAACCAGAACCGCTGCCGCCGCGTGTCGGGCAGCAGGACGTGCAGCACCGCGCGGCGGCCGTCGAACGGCGCCGGGTCGATCCCCGCGCGGATCCACCACATCAGGACGACGGGATCGAGCTCGTCGCTGCGCGGTTCGCCGAACGCCCAGCGCGCGCCCCACTCGGCGAGCCCGAAGACGATCGGGCGGAGCTCCTCGCAGGCCGGCGTCGGCCGGTACTCGCCGCCGACGTGCTCGACGAGCCCGTGCCGCTGCAGCTGGTCGAGCCGCTTGGAGAGCAGGCCGCGCGACATCCCCGGCAGGCCGCGGGCCAGCTCGTTGAACCGGGTCGCGCCGACGAGCAGGTCGCGGACCACCAGCAGCGTCCACCGGTCGCCCAGCACCTCGAGCGACCGGGTGATCGGACAGTACTGACCGTATCGGGACACGAGGACATGCTCCTCCGACCGGTACAGATTGGGAACTATCGACGGTTGCGGGGTCGCCCGATCCTCACCGTATGACAACCACCATCACCACTCCTGCCACCGCAATCACCGACGACGACGTGCGCGCCCTCGCCGCCCGTGTCGGAGCGGTCGCCGCCGCCCACGACGCCGCCCACGACCTCGACGCCACGTTCGTCACCGAGGCCTACGCCGAGATGGCCGAATCCGGGTACCTGCGCCTGGCCGTCCCCGTCGAGCTGGGTGGGCTCGGCGCGTCGATGCGCCAGGTCGTACTCGCCGAGGAGGAGCTCGGCGCGCGGTCCGGCGCGGCGGGCCTCGCCGCGGCCATGCACCTCTACCTCACGCTCGTGCAGTGCTGGCGGCAGCGCCGCGGTGCCGACGGCGCCGAGACCGCGCTGCGCCGCATCGCCGACGGGCTCGTGGTCGCGACCAGTGGCGGCTCGGACTGGGTGTGCCCGTCGACGACGGCCGTCGAGGTCGAGGGCGGCTACCGGTTCGACGGCCGCAAGACGTTCTGCAGCCAGGCCCCCGGGGCCGGCGCGATCTCCACGTCGGCGACGCTCGGCAAGGGAGCCGACGCCGTCGTCCTGCACGCGACCGTCCCGCTGTCCGCGCCGGGCGTGCGCATCGTCGAGACCTGGGACACGCTCGGGATGCGCGGCACCGCGAGCCACGACATCGTCTTCGACGGGGTGTTCGTCCCCGCCGCGGCGGTCCTCGGCACGCGGCCGTACGGCGTGCTCGCCGGTCCGCTGTTGGTCGCCGCGATGCACTTCGCGCCCGTCGCCGCAGCCGCGTACCTGGGCGTCGCCCGTGGTGCGGTCGAGGAGGCGACCCGCCTCGCACGCCCCGGTTCCACGCGAGGCGTGGGGGAGATGCACGCGAGGCTGCGGGTCGCGCGGTGGGCGCTGCACTCCGCCGTCGCCGAGATCGGCGACGACCCACCCGCCGACGAGGAGACGCTCGCGACGGTGATGACCGCGAAGCGGCACGTCGTCACGGAGGCCCGGACGATCGTCGACATCGCGCTGGAGGTCGCGGGCGGCCGGGCGTTCTTCCGGTCCTCGCCGCTCGAGCGCGCCTACCGCGACGTCCGTGCCGGCATGTTCCACCCGCTGACGCCGGAGGACACGCTGCAGCTGCTGGGCCGTCGGGCGGGCGTGTCGTAACGGCTCAGCGGCCGGTGACGCCGTCGATCGCCTCCCGTAGGAGGTCGGCGTGCCCGAGGTGGCGGGCGTACTCGGTGACCAGGTGCAGCAGCACCGCCCGCGCCGACATCGCCCTCCCGCGGAAGTCGATCTCGTGGTCGATCGGGACACGGGCCAGCGCGGCGTCGGCCCGCGGCCACTCCGCGACGAGTGTCGCGAGGTCGCGTTCGGCGGACGCGGGCTGCGCGTCGGCGAAGTCGCCCGGGTCCCCGGGGCCGCCGTGGAGGGCAGGGACGTCCTCGCCCGCCAGCCGCTGCCGCAGCCACACCCGCTCGACCTTGGCCAGGTGCCGGACCAGACCGAGCAGCGACAGCGTCGACGGCGGCAGCGCGCGCTCGGCCAGCTGCTCGGCCGTCAGCCCGGCGCACACGTTGAGCAGCGACGCGCGCTGCCGCGCCAGCAGGCCTTCCAGGATCGGCCGTTCGGCGCCGGTGATCGGGCCGTCGGTGATCGGCGCGGCAGGTGCGTCGGCGGGGGCGGGCGAGGTCCAGGTCACCACCTCATCGTGACCGAGCGACGACGGACGCGGTCGCCCGGACCACCGCGAGCGGCGAGGGTCGCCCGACCAGTCCGAGCGGCGATGGTCGCCACTCACGAGGGAGGACCGCCCGGCCCGCCCGGCCCGCCCACGGCTCAGTGGGCGTGCTCGTGGACCTGCTCTGCGGCGGCGTCGTGCACGTGGGTGTGCTCGTGGGTCTCGCCGTCGTGGGTGTGGGAGTGGGTGTGCTCGACGTGCCGGTGGTCGTGCGCGCCGTGCTCGTGGGTGTGGCTGGCGTCGCCGTGGGTGTGCTCGTGGGAGTGCGTCGCGCTCATCGTTCGCCCTTCGTCGATGGGGGCCGGACTGGTTCGTGGCGTCGACGGTAGGGGCCCGCGGGCGCCGGGGGAACGGCTCGGCCGTTGTCTCCAGAACATTCCTGTTGCAGTGAAGCTGCAGGTGAGAGGCCTGGGCGGCCATTCCGGTGCGCACGGCCGGGTGTTGCCGGCGGTGCCGTGTGGAGCAGGATCGGACCGTTTTGGTGTGATCGTCGGTTCACGGTGCCGATCCGAGGAGGAACCCCCGATGTCCGTCTCCGCCGGCGGGGACACCCGTCCGGGAGCATCTGGTTCGCTCGCCCGCCGGCACGGGTGGGTCGTCGTCCTCGCGGCGGGCGTCGTGTTGTTCGTCGTGGTCGAGCGGACGCTCGTCGCCACCGGGAACCCGAACTTCGTCCCGTCGGCCCTCCTGCTCGGCGCGGCGATCGTGCCGGCGTCGTTCATCGCGTTCGTCTACGGCCGCCGCCTGCCCTACGACGTCGACGCCGCCACGATCGGGATCTCCGCCCTCGTCGGTGGCGTCGTCGGCACCGTCGTCGCCGGGCTCCTGGAGTACGACGTCCAGCGGTCCTTCGGGTTCGTCCCGATGGCCGGGGTCGGGCTGATCGAGGAGACCAGCAAGCTGCTCGTCCCGGTCCTCGTGCTGATCTTCGCGGCCGGCTACCGGACGCGTGCCGACGGCCTGCTGATCGGTGTCGCGGCGGGCGCCGGGTTCGCCGCGCTGGAGACGATGGGCTACGCCTTCACGACGCTCGTGCAGTCGCACGGCAGCGTCACGGCGACCGTCGACGTCCTGCTGCTGCGCGGGATCATGAGCCCGGCAGCGCACATGGCCTGGACGGGCATCACGGCCACGGCGTTGTACGCGGCCGCCGAGTCGGGGTGGGCGGCCCGTCGGACCTGGATGTCCGTGGGCGCGTTCGTCCTGGCCGTCGCCCTGCACACCGCATGGGACAGTGCGCCCTCCCTGGTCTGGACGGCCGTGGTCGCCGTGGTCAGCCTGGTCGCGCTCGGCTGGACGGTGCACCGCACGGCCGTCGACGTCCGGGCCCGCGCCCAGGCACCGACGCCGGCGCCGCGCGTCCGACCGGACGCCTGAACCGGCCGGACGGCCCGGGGCGCGCAGCGCCGTCGCCGTCTCCTCAGTGGTCGGTGCCGTCGGTCGCCGAAGGGTGCCCACCGCCGGGCCCGTCCTCGACGACGAACTCGCCGGGCCGGACGTCCTCACGGCACGCGCCGCAGGTCACGACGGGATGCAGCGCCGCCCCGCAGCGGTGCACGAACACGGTCTTGGCCTCGTGATCGCCGGTGTGCCGCTCGCCCCACTCCTTGAGGGTGAGGATGACCGGCAGCAGATCGGCCCCGGCGGCCGTCAGGTGGTACTCGAAGCGGGGCGGGTGCTGCGAGTACTGCGTCCGCGTGATCGCGCCGGCCTCCTCCAGCCTGCGCAGCCGACCGGTGAGCAGCGTGCGCGGCGCCCCGGTGAGCGCGGCGAGGTCGGTGAACCGGTGGAAGCCGTACATCAGCTCGCGCAGGATCGGCAGCGAGTAGCGGTCGCCGAGGATCTCCAGCGCGTCGGACATGGTGCAGTCCCGCGGAGTCGGTATCGAATCTGGACTCACGCTGCTACCGTACCGGCACGGGTCAGTCCAGAAACTGGACCGACTGGACATCCACCACACCTGGAGACGTCATGACCGACATCGCCGATCTGGTCGAACGCAACGCCGACTTCGCCGCCGGGGAGTTCGCCGCCGGCCCCGCACCGACGATGGCGCCGCGGGGGCGGCTGATGGTCGTCGGCTGCGTCGACCCCCGCGTCGATCCCGAACGCGTACTCGGCCTCGAACGCGGCGAGGCCGTCGTGATCCGCAACGCGGGCGGGCGCCTGACCCCGGCGGCGCTGCGCGACATGGCGGTCCTCGACCGGGTCGGCGCCAGGGCGAACATGGCGAGCGGACCGGGCGGACCGTTCAACCTGGTGATCCTGCACCACACCCACTGCGGTCTGTCCCTGCTCGACCCGCACGACGACGCGGTGGCGGCCTACTTCGAGACCCCGCTCGACGGGGTCGACGCGTCGGCCCTCGGCGATCCGTTCACCTCGGTCCGGGCCGACGTCGAGATCGCCCGGCAGTCGATCCGGCGGCCCGGCCACCTGGTGTCGGGACTGGTCTACGACGTGGTGACCGGGAGGGTCGAGGTCGTCGTTCCCGCCGCGGCGGTCCCGGTCGGCTGATGGCTCGCCGTCCATCCTGCTCGCCCGGTCACCGGGGCGGCCGCCGACTGCCGGAACCCTCGACGACGACGGACGGCCACGGGGGATCAAACACCCGAATGGCCGGTGACGGCGCCGCGCAGACCCCGACATAGTAGGCCACTGGTCAGACCAGTGGACATTGTCGAGATCGCACGGCGGGAGTGGCCTGTGGACGACGGTGGGGCGGCGCACGCGACGACGGAGCGGCCGGCGGCGGACACCGGAGGTGCCGGTGCGGCGCCGGTGGCCCTGCGCGGCGCCCGTGAGATCGGGACGCGGTACGGCCTCGTCCTCGTGTGGGTGGCCCTGATCATCGCCTTCACGTTGCTCGCCCCGGGCCGGTTCCTCGTCGCGCAGAACATCGGGAACATCTTCGGTTCCCAGGCGGTTCTGCTGATCCTGGCGCTGGGCCTGATGTTCCCGGTCATCGCGGGCGAGTGGGACCTGTCGGTCGGGTCGATGCTCGGTCTCTCCCTGACGATCGTCGGGTACTTCAACGCCGTGCTCGGCCTGCCGATCTGGGTGGCGGTCCTCGTGGCGCTCGTGGTCGGCCTGGTCGTCGGGCTGCTCAACGCGTTCTTCATCGTCGCCGCGGGTGTGCCGTCGTTGATCGCCACGCTCGGGATGGCGACCCTGCTCGGGGGCGTCACCTATGCGATCTCCAACTCGACGATCTCCGGGCTGGACCCGGGGTTCGTCGCCGCGGGCCAGCGCTCGGTGTTCGCGATCCCGACCCCGTTCTACGTCGCGATCGGCATGGCCCTGGTCGCCTGGTACGTCCTGCGGTGGACACCCGGCGGGCGGTACCTCTTCTTCGTCGGGTCGAACCGGGACGTCGCCCGCCTCTCGGGCATCCGCGTGTCCCGGGTCCGGGTGACGGCGCTGGTCGTCTCGGGTGTCGTCAGTGCGTTCGCCGGCGTCGTGCTCGCCGCGTCGCTCGGTGCCTCCGGCCCGACGATCGGCGCTCCCTACCTGCTCCCCGCGTTCGCGGCGATCTTCCTCGGTGCCACCGCGGTCACCCCTGGACGGCTCAACGTCTGGGGGACCGTCATCGCCGTCTACTTCCTGATCACCGGCGTGACCGGGATGCAGCTGCTGGGCGCGCCGTCGTGGGTCCAGGACGTCTTCTACGGCGCGATCCTGCTGGCCGCCGTCGCACTGAGCCTGCTCGCCAGGCGCCGCACATGATCCCCGACGCCGGCGCCGCGCCGGTCCGTCGGAGCACGTCCCCGCAGTCCCGCGTCCCGGGTGAGGAGCAGCGATGAAGCAGATCCAGAGACCGCCGCGGCGTGGCCGCACCGCCACGAGGGCGTTCGGGGCGCTCGCCACCGCCGCCGCGCTGACCGTGCTCGCCGCGTGCGGGGGGCAGGGCGGGTCGAGCAACGGCTCGTCCGCGGCGGCCGACCCGGCCGCGGTGCAGAAGGCGACGGATGCGACGACGGCGCTCAGCGCGCCGCCGACGTTCGGCCTCACCGATGCCGACAAGGTCGATCCGGCCGGTGCCGCGGGCAAGAAGCTGTGGATCATCGACATCTCGTCGTCGATCCCGCTCGTCCAGGTCAGTGACGCGGCCACGACCCAGGCGCTCGGGCTGGTCGGCGCCACCGTCAAGACGTACGACGGCAAGGGCTCGGTCACCGAGTACACCCGCGGCATCCAGGCCGCGATCGCCGACAAGGCCGACGTCATCGCCCTGTACGCGATCGACCCGAACCTCGTCGCCGGCCCGATCCAGGCCGCGGCCGACGCCGGCATCAAGGTGGTCGTCGTGCAGTACGGCGACCCGGGCGCGCAGCTGCCCAAGAACGTCGCCGCGCAGGTCACCTACCCCTACACGGATGCCGGCGCCGCGATGGCGAACTTCATCGTCTCGGACGCGAAGGGTGCGGCGGTCGGCGTCGAGTTCATCTCGGCCTCGGACGTGAGCAACTCGAAGGCGATCGTCGGCGGTTTCCAGGACACGCTGAAGGCGGCCTGTCCGAACTGCTCGCTGACCGTCGACGACGTGCCCGTCGCCGACTGGCAGACGAAGATCACGACGCAGGTCAACTCGACGCTGGGCAGCCACCCGGACATCAAGTACGTCGTCCCGGTCTACGACGGCATGGCCACCTTCGCCGTCCCCGCGATCAAGACCTCCGGCAAGAAGGACGTCAAGCTCGTCAGCTTCAACGCCACGAAGTCGATCATGCAGAACCTCAAGGACGGCGACACCGTCGCCGCCGACGTCGGCTCCCCGCAGGCGTGGGAGGGCTGGGCGCTCGCCGACCAGTTCATCCGCATCGTCGGCGGCAACCCGCCGCTCGAGGACGAGAAGGTCGGGCTGCGCATGTTCACGGCCCAGAACATCGGCCGGATCGACCTCTCCGCGCCCGAGTCGACCTGGTACGGCGTCGACTACGAGAGCGGATACAAGAAGCTGTGGGGTGTCGGCGAGTAGCACCCCCACACGGACAGGAACGCGCATGAGCGACCCGGGCCCCTTCAGCCAGGTCAAGCCGGTGAGAGCATACGAGGCGATCGTCGCCCAGTTCGACGAGGCGATCCGCTCCGGCGCGATCCGACCGGGCGACCGGCTGCCGTCGGAACGCGAGCTGATGCGGCAGTTCGGGGTCGGGCGCTCCACCGTGCGCGAGGCGCTGCGCGTCCTGCAGAGCAACGGGATGGTCCGGTCCCGGCCCGGTGACCGGCGGGGCCCGGAGGTGGTGGCGTTCTCCACCGAGCTGCTGCACCGGCCGATGGAGGCGCTGCTCAACGTCGGGCAGGTCACGCTCTACGAGCTGATCTTCTTCCGGATGGTGACGGAGGGCAGCCTCGCCGGGCTGGCCGCGACGCGGTCCGGGGTCGACCCGGACGGCGTCGCGCAGCTCTGGTCGCTCGTGCAGGACCTCAAGGACGGGGCGGCCCGCGGGATGCAGCACTTCCTCAAGGCCGACACCGCGTTCCACGAGGGGGTGTCGCGGGTGGCGGGCAGCAACTTCCTGGCCGTGCAGAACGACGTCGTGCGCAACGCCGCGCGCAACTACCTCGCGACCAACATGGACACGCCGGTGCGGAGGTCGGACTACATGACCAAGGCGATCGAGAGCCACGAGACGCTGGTCCGCCACATCGAGGCGGGCCGCCAGCACGCCGCGACCCTGATGAACCACCGCACGATCCTGGCCCACTACTCGGTGTTCTTCACCGACGACGAGGTCGCCCGGCTGCGGTCGTTCTTCCTGGACCCGCCGGAGGCCGCGGAATGACCGTCGTCCTGCAGGTCGCCGACCTGACCGTGCGGTTCGGCCCGACCACCGCGCTCGACGGCGTCTCGTTGACGCTGCACGGCGGGGAGGTGCACGGGCTACTGGGGCACAACGGCTCCGGGAAGTCGACGCTGATCAAGACCCTCGCGGGCGTGAACACCCCGGAGTCCGGGACGGTCACGTCGAACGGTGCGGAGCTCGCGCTGCCGGTGAGTCCGACGGCGGCGCGGGCGAGCGGGCTGGCGTTCGTCCACCAGGGGCTCGGGCTCGCCCAGGACCTCAGCGTCCTGGAGAACATCGCCGTCGTCGCGTTCGACACCGGCCGGATCGGGCAGATCCGGTGGGCCCACGAGGCCCGCAAGGCCCGCGAGGAACTGGCCCGCTTCGGTGTCTCGGTCCGGCTCGACACCCCGGTGCGCGAGCTGCCGCCCGTCGAACAGGCGATCGTGGCGATCGTGCGGGCCCTCGCCTCGGTGGAGGGACCACCCGGCGGGCGGCTGCTCGTGCTCGACGAGCCGACCGTCTACCTCCCGCGCGACCAGGTGCAGCGGCTGTTCGACGCGGTCCGCGGGTTCGTGGCGGGCGGCGACGCGGTGCTGTTCGTCTCGCACCGCATCGACGAGGTCCTCACGCTCACCGACACCATCTCGGTGCTGCGTGGCGGCCGGCTCGTCGCGACGGAACCGACCGGCGCCCTCGACGAGCGCCGGATCGTCGCGTTGATCGTCGGCCACGAGCTCGCCGCGGCCGCCCCCGACACGCACCACGTGACCGGTGAGGTCGCCGCGACCTTCGACGACATCGGTGGTGCCGTCCTGCGCGGCATCTCGTTCACGGTGGCGCGCGGGGAGATCCTCGGCGTCACCGGGCTGGCCGGATCGGGCTTCGACGAGCTGCCCTACGTACTGGCCGGCGCGCGGCCCGGCTCGGGAACCGTGGCCCTCGGTGGCCGGCGGGTCGACGTCGCCGGGCTCGACCCGCGCGCGGCGATCGCGGCGGGGATCGTGCTGATCCCCGCCGACCGGGCCCGCCTCGGCGTGATCGGCGAGGTCAGCATCCGGGAGAACGTGGCGTTGCCACGGATGCAGCGGTTCTTCAGGGGCGGCCTGCTGCGCGAAGGCGCCGAGCGTGCCTGGGTGCGCGAGCTCGTCGACGGGTTCGGGGTCCTGCACGGCGGCGTCGACCGCGAGATGAACACCCTCAGCGGCGGCAACCAGCAGAAGACGGTCCTCGCCAAGTGGCTGGCCGGCGACCCCGACCTGATCCTGCTGCACGAACCCACGCAGGGCGTCGACGTCGGCGGCCGCTTCGACATCTACCGCCAGCTGCGCGACGCCGCCGACCGGGGCGCGGCCGTCGTCGCCGCGGGCGAGTCGCCCGAGGAGCTGGCCGAGCTCTGCGACCGCGTGCTGATCGTCAAGGACGGCGCGCTGTTCGGCGAGCTCCGCGGTGCACGCGTGGAGAAGCACGCGATCGTCGACGCGACCCTGTCCGAAACACCCCTGTGAGTGCCGATGGTCGCTGGAGCGACCATCGCCACTCACGACCGACTCGACCCGATACGAGGCTCGGCCCCGTACGAGAAGGAGTGACCATGCTCGACCTCGCGCTCACCGGCGGCCTCGTCGTCGGACCGACCGAGACCTCCGCGCTCGACGTCGGCATCGCCGACGGCCGCATCTCGATGCTCACCTCACCCGGCGGCCTCCCTGAGGCCCGCGAGAGCGTCGACGTCTCCGGGCTGACGCTCGTCCCCGGCGGCATCGACCCGCACGTGCACTGCGACCTCGCGATCGAGCACGAGGGCCACGAGCCGGCGGTCTCGTTCGGGCCGGACGTCGTCGGCTCCGCGGCGCTCATCGGCGGCACGACGACGTTGATCGACTTCGTGTGGCTGAACCCCGGCGAGGCGATCCCCGACGGGATCGAGCGCTTCTCCCGGCGCTGGGAGGAGGTCAGCCCGATCGACTTCTCGTTCCACGTGGTGCTGCGCGGCGAGGTCGGCCGTGAGCTGCTGGCCCAGATGCCGGGCGCGATCGAGGCCGGCTTCCCGAGCTTCAAGGTCTTCACCACGAACGTCTTCCCGAGCGCCCCGATCGGCGGCATCCCGCTGATGGTCGACTTCGGGTCGCTGCAGGAGGTCCTGGAGACCACCGCCGCGAACGGCGGCATCACGATGATCCACTCAGAGGACGACGACATCGTCCAGCACATGTACCGCAAGCTCCTCGCGGACGACCGCATGGAGTACACGAACCTGCACGAGGTCCACAACTCGCTGTCCGAGGACCTGTCGTTCCGGCGGGCGATCCGGTTGGCGCACAAGGTCGGTGACGCGCCGATCTACTTCGCCCACGTCAGCGCGAAGACGGGCGTCGACGCCATGGCCGAGGCGCGCGCCGAGGGCCGCCCGGTGTTCGGCGAGACCCTGCACCAGTACGCGCTGCACACCTACCACGACTACCGCGAGCCCGACGGCATGAAGTACCACACCTACCCGTCGCTCAAGGACCACGAGGACACCGAACGGCTCTGGTCGGGGATCGGCGAGGGCGTGCTGTCCTGCTTCGCCACCGACGCGCAGGCCACGACCTACGCCGTGAAGACGCAGGGCCGTCGGGTGGACGACGTCGTCGGCGGCAACACCGGCCTCGAGCCGCGGATGGCCCTGCTCTACACCGAGATGGTCACCAAGCGCGGCATGACGTTGCAGCAGTACGTCGAGGCCACCTCGGCCAACGCCGCGAAGATCCACGGCCTCTACCCGCGCAAGGGCCTGCTGGCCGTCGGGTCCGACGCCGACATCCTCGGCCTGCGCACCGGCGTCGAACGCACCATCACCCACACCGACCTGCACGAGTCCGACTACACGCCCTGGGAGGGCTGGACGGTCAGTGCGTGGCCGCAGCTGACCCTGTTGCGCGGCAAGGTCGTCGCGCGCGACGGTGCATTCGTCGGCGACCCGGTCGGTGGGCGCGTCGTTCCGCGGAGGATCGCCGACGCGATCACCACCGGCCCCCGGTACGCGTGATGGGGCTGCCCCGCATCGGGATCGCCGCCTGCGGCGGCACCATCGCCGCCACCGCGGACGGCGGTGGGACGGCCACGCCCCGGCTCGGCGCCGCCGACCTGCTCGACGCCGCGCCCTGGCTGCGCGACATCGCCGACCCGCAGGCGCGCACCGTCATGACCAAGGCGTCACCCGACATCACGGTCGACGACACCGTCCGGCTCCACGACGAGCTGGTCGCGTTCGTCCGCGACGAGCGGCTCGACGGCGTCGTCGTCACGTCGGGGACGGACACCCTCGAGGAGGTCGCGTTCACTGTCGACCTGCTGTGGGACTCCGACGTGCCGCTCGTGGTGACGGGCGCGATCCGCAACGCGAGCAAGCCCGGCGCCGACGGCCCGGCGAACCTGACGGCGGCCGTCGCGACCGCGGCGTCGGCCGCTGCCCGGGGGCTCGGTGCGCTCGTCGTGCTGAACGACCAGGTCCACGCCGCGCGGTACGCGCGCAAGGGCAACTCCGGCAACGTCGCCGCGTTCGTGTCGCCGACGGTCGGGCCGCTCGGCTACCTCGCGGAGGGTGTCCCGGTGATCCCGCTGCGGGTCTCGCGGACCCCGCGCGTCGACCCGCCGGTCCTCCCGGTGTCCGCGGCCGTCGCGCTGCTGACCACCTTCATGGGCGACGACGGTGCCCTGCTGCCTGCCGTCGCGTCGGGCGGGTTCGCCGGGCTCGTCGTCGCCGGCTTCGGGGGCGGTCACGTGCCCGCCGCCTTCGCGGAGCACCCGGCGTTCGCGCAGCTGCTCGACTCCGTGCCGGTCGTGCTCGCGTCGCGGGCCAACGCCGGGGAACCGTTGCGCGCCACCTACAGCGGGTTCTCCGGATCCGAGACCGAGCTGGCCCGTCGCGGAGTCATCAGCGCCGGTTGTCTCGACGCGCCCAAGGCGCGCGTGCTGCTGACCCTGCTGGCGGCCGCGGGCGAGCCGCCCGAACGGGTCCGTGCCGCGTTCCGCCGGTTCTCCGCACTCCCGTAGGCCCTTCCCAGGAGGACACTCCGCATGCGCACGCACAACCTCGCCGTCATCGGTGGCGACGGGATCGGACCGGACGTCACCGCGGCGGCCCTCGCGGCCATGCGCGCCGCGGCCGACCGGTTCGGTTTCACCCTGTCCACCACCGACTTCGACCTCGGCGCGGCGAGCTACCACCGCACCGGGGTGGCACTCGACGACTCCGCCGTGGAGCAGTTGCGCGGCCACGACGCGATCCTCCTCGGCGCCATCGGGGACCCGAGCGTGGCTCCCGGGATCCTGGAGCGCGGCGTCGTGCTCGCGCTGCGGGTCGCGCTGGCCCAGTCGGTCAACGTGCGGCCCGTCCGGCTGTACCCGGGGGTGCAGAGCCCGGTGCGTGGCATCACGCCCCAACGCTGCGACATGGTGATCCTGCGCGAGAACACCGAGGGCCTCTACGCCGGCGGCGGCGCTCTCGTCCACGAGGGGACGGCGAACGCCCTCGCGTTGCAGCAGTCGGTGACCACGGCGTCGGCCACCCGCTCGATCGTGGAGGTGGCGTTCCGGCTCGCCGCGGCCCGCCGGGGACGGCTGGCGTTGTGCCACAAGTCCAACGTCCTCACCTACGCGGGACGGCTGTGGGACGAGGTCGTCGAGGAGGTCGGCGCCGAGTACCCCGACGTGACGCGCGACTACGTCCACGTCGACGCGATGTGCCAGCACCTGCCGCTGAGCCCCGAGCGGTTCGACGTCGTCGTCACCGACAACCTGTTCGGCGACATCATCAGCGACCTCGGCGCGACGGTGCAGGGCGGACTGGGGCTCGCGGCGAGCGCCAACCTCAACCCGACCGGGTCGGCCCCCAGCATGTTCGAGCCCGTCCACGGTTCCGCGCCCGACATCGCGGGCAAGGGCTGGGCGAACCCGGCCGCGGCCGTGCTGTCGGGCGCGCTCTGCCTCGCCGCGCTCGGTGAGCGCGACGCGGCGCTGGCCTGCGAGGCCGCGGCGGCGTCCGTCGTCGCGGAGCTGCCCGCGCTGTCGGGGGCGGCGATGGGCGCGTCGACGGCGGAGATCGGGGAGCGGATCGCCGCGCGCGTGGCGACGGCCGACCCGGCGACCATCGGCGACCCCGCGACGTCGCTGATGAGCGCCATGGCCGCCATCGCGCCGGTGCCCGACCGCGGCTGAGCAGCGCGGTCCGTGCGACGCCGGGACCGCCGCCCCTGTTGCCCGGGGCTGCAGGTCCTCGACGGGAAAGGCTGCGGACGCCGGTCGTGAGTGGCGACGGTCGCCATGGCGACCATCGCCACTCACGGAAGAGCCGACCGGGGTCAGACCGCGCTGCCCGACGCGGCGACCAGCGGCCCCCGTCGTCCGACCGCCCACACCGCGAGTGCGAACGCGCTGGCCACCGCCCCCGCCACCGAGATCGCCGTCCACCCGCCGGCCGACCACAGCACCGTCGCCGCTGCCGAGCCGATCGCCCCGCCGACGAAGTTGCCGGCCACGAGTGCGGTGTTGAGCCGGCTGCGCGCCTCGTGCGAGATCGCGAACACGCGCGTCTGGTTGAGGATGTTCTGGGCCTGGATCGCGATGTCCAGCAGGACGACGACGACCAGCACCAGCACCAGCGAGTGCCCGGCGAAGGCCGCGACCACGAACGTCACCACCGCGAGCGCCCAGGCGACACCGCTGGCCGGCAGTGACCAGCCGCGGTCGTGCAGCCGCCCCGCTCGTTGCGCCGCGAGCGCGCCTGCCAGTCCGGCGAGGCCGACCAGCCCGATCACCGTCACGGGCAGGTGGAACGGCGGGCCGCTGAGCAGGAAGGTCAGCGCCGTCCAGAACATCGAGAACACGCCGAACCCGGTCGCGGCGATGACCAGCGTCCAGCGCAGCACCCGCTCGTGCGCGAGGGCGCGGCCGACAGACGCGATCAGCGCCGGGTAGCGCAGCCGCGTCTTGGGCTCCAGCGGGGGCACCGCCCGGTACAGCAGCACCGCGAGGACGACGGTCAGCGCCGCCGCCGCAGCGAAGATCGCCCGCCATCCCGCGAACCCCGCGACGAGACCGCTGATCGTGCGCGACAACAGGATCCCCGTCAGCATCCCGGACACGACGGTCCCGACGACCCGCCCGCGCACGGCGACGTCGGCCAGGTCGCCCGCGAGCGGCGCGAGGATCTGCCCGGCGACGGTCGTGACACCGAGCACGGCGATCGCGCCCAGCAGGAAGCCGATCGACGGCGCCAGCGCGCACGCCACGAGCGCGGCCGTGGCGCACAGCATCATCAACGGGATCAGCCGCCGTCGGTCGACGACGTCGCCGAGCGGCACGATGAGCAGGATCCCGATCGCATACCCGACCTGGGTCGCCGTGACCAGCCAGCCCGCGACGGCGGTGGGGGCGTGCAGGTCGTCGGCGATGAAGTCCAGCAGGGGCTGGGCCCAGTAGAGGTTGCCGACGGCCGCACCGCCCGCGACGGCGAAGAGGAACGTCAGCCCGCGGGTCATCACCGCGGGCGCGTCCGACCGGACCTGGATGCCGCTCACGCGGCGGCGCTCGACGTCACCGTCCGATCCTGCGCTGCCGGCGTCGATGTCGCGTCGTGGGCTGCGGCACAGGCGGTGCCGGCGGACGGATCCGTCCAGGGGCAACTCGGATGTGGGCAACTCCGATCGGACGAACGACTATTCCGAATGCAGTAGTTCACGTCGTACGCTCGCGCCGGGCCGGGGAGACCATCTGGAGGCATTGATGCCCGCACGTCGCCTTGGTCGCAGCCTTGTCCTGGTCCTCGTCGCGCCGCTCGTCGTCACGGCGTGCGTCGGAACCCCCGCCGCTCCGGCAGCGTCGTCGACGAGCTCGCAGCCGACCGCGCAGCCGACCGCGCAGCCGGCGGTCCCGCAGGGCGGCATCGACCCCGCGACCGCGTTCACCCCGGTCTCCGCGACGACTCTGACCACGCCGGCGCCCGTCACCGGCACCGACGGGAAGACCCACCTCGCCTACGAGCTGCTGCTCACCAACGCCAGCCCGGCTCCGCTGCGGCTCGACGAGGTCGACGTCCTCGACGCCGGCTCCCGGAACGTGCTGCTCTCGTTGAGCGGCCCGGCGCTCGCCGCCTCGAGCAACCTGGTCGGTGGCGACACCGGCGACGAGGGGACGGCCGAACCCACCACGGTCGGGACGCCGATCCCGGGCTCGGCCACCACGGTCGTGTGGCTCGACGTCACCGTCGACGGCGCCCCGCCAGCCGCGCTCACCCACCGCGTCGCCGCCACGATGACGACCCCCGGCGGCGACCGGCCCCTGGAGTCGACCGTCGGCCGCGTCGACGTCTCCACCGCGAAGGCGCCCGTCCTCGGCCCGGTCATGGCCGGTGGCCCCTGGTACGCCAGCGACGGCTGCTGCGCCGACGACACCCATCACCGCCGCGGCCTCGCGCCGATCAACGGGACGCTGCTCGTCCCGCAGCGCTACGCGATCGACTGGTACCTGCTCGACGACCAGCACCGCGCCTGGACCGGCGATCCCAGCAAGCTGACCAGCTACTACGCCTACGACAAGCCCGCGCTCGCGGCTGCCGACGGTGTCGTCGTCGACGCGACCGACGGCATCGCCGAGACCACCTCGGCACCCGAGCCGCCGCCGCTGCCGCCGATCAAGGACACCGTCGGCAACCACGTCACCGTCATGATCGCGCCCGGGGTCTACCTGCTCTACGCGCACTTCAAGCCGAACACCGTCGCGGTGAAGACCGGCCAGACGGTCAAGCGCGGCGACGTCCTCGGCCACATCGGCAGCTCCGGGAACTCCACGGCCCCGCACCTGCACTTCCAGATCATGACCGAGCCGACGTTCTTCCCGACCGACAGCACCCCGTTCGCCTTCGACTGCTTCGCGGTGAACGGCCAGGTCACCGAACGCATCTGGGACGACGTCCTCGGCCTGCAGCCCGACCCGGTGCTGCCGTACGCGGCGGCGACGGACACGAGCCGGCGGAGCGGACAGATGCCCCTGGACCGCAACGTCGTCACATTCTGCTGAGCCGCCCCTGCCCCGTGATCCTCCGTCGGTCCGCCGCTACGGTGGGGCCGTGGGGGACGGCGTGGCGCGGCGTGATCTGCGGGTGTCCCACGCCGAGCGCGAGCACGTAGCCCGCCTGCTCACGGCCCACTTCGAGGCCGGGCGGCTCACCCCGGACGAGTACGAGACCCGCAGCGCCGCGGCGGCGGTCGCGGTGACGCGCGCCGACCTCAACGGGTTGCTGATCGACCTGCCCGGGGTCGACGCGGTGCGGGCGCGCGAGGTCCTGGAGTGGACCAGCGGCAGGGGCGACCTGAAGCGCTCCGGCGACTGGCTGGTCCCGCCACGGATCGTGCTGCGGTCGCGGTTCGGCGACGCCGGGCTCGACTTCCGCCACGCCCGCTTCATGGAGCCGTCGGTCACGGTCGCCGTGGACATGTGGGTCGGTGACGTCGACCTGCGACTGCCGCCCGGTGGGTCGGTCGATCTCGACGGCGTCCGCACCCACGTGGGCCACGTGAAGGACAGGACGGGCGCGTCCGGGCGGCGCGGGGACCCGCACATCGTCGTCACCGGCCGGATGTACGTGGGCGACATCAGGATCCGCTGACGGTCCTCGGCGGGGGAGCAGGGCCTCGGCGGGCGGAGCCGGAGAACGGCCCGGCCGTCGGCAGCCCCGCCTCGTCGAGCGGGCGCCGCCCCGTCCGGTGGTCGTGCACGGTGCTGTCGAGGACCCAGACGACCCCGGCGAGCATCAGCAGGCCCACGATGACCGCGACGTGCAGCCAGCCGGCGACGAGCAGCACGACGCCGGCACCGACGAGCAGAGCCGCGAGGCGGACGCCCGGGTGGCGACGCGGCGCCGAGGGCTGCTCGGGCTCGGCCGCGGGGGCGGCGGTGGCGATGGTGGTGTTCATGGTCCGGTCTCCGATCCGTGCTGGTGAGGCGTCGTTCCCGATGCCTCGAGCGTGGTCCGGAGCGGGCGTCGGCGCGGTCGGCCCGGTGGAGGGTGCGGGGGACGAGACCGGTGTCGGTCGATCGGGGGACGCCCCGGACACGCCGCGAGCCCGGCCACGGGCCGGGCGAGGCGGGGCGGATCGGGTGGCGATCCCCTGTCGGGTGGGTCAGCGCTCGCTGGGCAGCGTCCCCGCCATCGGGGCCGCGGGCCGGAACTGGGCGAGTCGCAGCCGGCGGCTCCCCGTCACGTGGCCGTAGGTGACGGTGCCGACGAGCAGGAGCAGCGCGCCGAGCATCAGCAGCGAGACGTCGACCGCGGTGTGGGCGCTCGACGCGAACGCGATCGCGATACCGGCTCCGAACACCAGCGCGACGGCGCGCACGGCGTTGTGGCGCAGGGTCTCCGCTTCGCGGGGCGAGCGCTCGACGGGGGCGAAGGGGTTGGTGGGGGTGAAGGGCGCGTCCATGATCCGGTCTCCGATCCGTGTGGCCCGGGGCTGTTTCCCCGATGCCTCGAGGTTCGTCCCGAATCCGCCCCGGCACCGTCAGTCGGCCGGTGGGTGCGCGGGGCGACGCCCGTGTCCCCCGCTCGGCCCCCTCAGCCCTCGTCCGCCAATAGATGGTGGAAGTCCTCGTGGATCATCTGGCCCCCGGGCGCGCCTCGGGGTCGGGATCGGGCCGACAAGATCGGGCCGTCGGCGGAGCGCGGGATGCCGCAGGTGGTGAGGCGCGGCGGGACGTGCGCTGATGCGGGCTCGGACCGCGCGCCAGGGCTCCGCCGACCTCGACGTCGGGCCGGTTCGATCACGAACCCGGCATCGTCAGCAAGCGGTGGCGGCCCCGAGCCGACGGTCGAGCTCGACGGCGAGATGGTCGAGCGCCGCGGCGGCCCGCCGGGACAGGGCGTGGTGCGCCGGGTGCACGGCGACGACGTCGGCCCGCGGCGTCGGCACGTCCTCCAGGACGCGGACGAGGGCGCCGTCGCGCAGCAGCGGACCGACGTGCCAGAGCGAGCGCATGATCAGGCCGTGCCCGTCGAGGCACCAGCGGGTCGCGACGTCGCCGTCGTTGGTCACCATGGTGCCCGGCACCCGGACCGTCGTCTCGGCGCCGTCGGACCCGAAGCGCCACAGGGCGTGGTCGGTGTCGATCTCTCGGATGACGATGCAGTCGTGGTCGGCGAGGTCGGTGAGGCCGCGTGGCGCCGGACGGGTGGCGAGGTAGTGGGGCGACGCGCAGACGACGCGGCGGTTGGGCAGGAGCATCCGCGTCCGCACCGAGGTGTCGTCACGGCGCCCGACGCGGATCGCGAAGTCGAACGGGCTCCCGGCCACGTGCAGTGGCAGGTGCGAGAGCTCCAGCTCGACCGAGACGGCCGGGTGGGCCGCGGCGAACGCCCCCATGACAGGAGCGACGTGGGCGCGCCCGAGCCCCATCGTGCAGTGCACAGCGACGCTGCCGCGCAGGACGTCGCGGCGGTGCCCGACGTCCTCCTCGAGGTCGTTGATCAGCGGCAGGAGCCGGGCCGCGCCGGCGGCGTAGCGGACGCCCTCGTCGGTCAGGCTGAGCCGGCGGGTGCTGCGCCGCACCAGCTGTGCGCCGAGCCGGCGCTCCAGGTGCGCGAGCCGCTTGCTCACCGCCGACGTCGACACCCCCCAGCGCCGGGCGGCCTCGGTGAGCGTCACGGCCGTCGCGATGCCGTCGAAGAACTCGAGGTCGTCGAGGTCGGGGAGATCCACCTCGGCGTACTCCTTTCGTCTCGCGCAAAGGTGCTTGGGCCGAATCTCGCCTGGAACTGCCCTTTTGTGCTACCTAGGCTACAGAGAGCAGCTCAGGCGATCTCGAAAGGAAGCGCATGACGACGCACCGCATTGCTGTGATCCCCGGCGACGGAATCGGCAAGGAGGTGGTGCCCGAGGGCGTGCGGGTGCTGCGCGCCGCGGCCGCGGCCCACGGCTTCGACGTCGAGCTCGCCGACTTCGACTTCGCGTCCGCCGACTACTACCAGCAGCACGGCACGATGCTGCCCGACGACTGGTTCGAGACCCTCCGCGGCTTCGACGCGATCTTCTTCGGCGCCGTCGGCTGGCCGGAGGTCGTCCCGGATCACGTCTCGTTGTGGGGCAGCCTGTTGCAGTTCCGCCGCCGCTTCGACCAGTACGTCAACCTGCGCCCGGTCAAGCTGCTCGACGGCGTGCGCAGCCCGCTGGCCGACCGCAAGCCGGGCGACGTCGACTTCCTCGTCGTCCGGGAGAACACCGAGGGGGAGTACTCCAGCGTCGGCGGCCGGATGTTCGAGGGCACCGAGCGGGAGACCGTGCTGCAGGAGACGGTGATGACGCGCGTCGGCGTCGACCGGATCCTGCGGTACGCCTTCGATCTCGCGCGGGCCCGCCCGGAGCGCCACCTCACCTCGGCGACCAAGAGCAACGGCATCTCGATCTCCATGCCGTACTGGGACGAGCGCGTGGAGGCGATGGCCGCGGGCTACCCCGACGTGCGCGTCGACAAGTACCACATCGACATCCTGACGGCGCAGTTCGTGATGAACCCGGACCGGTTCGACGTCGTCGTCGCCAGCAACCTCTTCGGCGACATCCTCTCCGACCTCGGCCCCGCCTGTACCGGCACGATCGGCATCGCGCCCAGCGGCAACATCAACCCGGAGCGGGACTACCCCAGCCTGTTCGAGCCCGTGCACGGTTCGGCGCCCGACATCGCGGGCAAGGGGATCGCCAACCCCGTCGGCCAGATCTGGTGCGTGTCGATGATGCTCGAGCACCTCGGCGAGACCGAGGCGGCCGCGGCGGTCATGGGCGCGATCGAGAGGGTGCTCGCTCGCGGGGGCGACCTCCTGACACCCGACATGGGCGGTACCGGGACGACGAGCGGGCTGGGCGCGGCGGTCGCGGCCGAGATCGGCTGAGGAACGAGTAGGGATCGCCCCCGCGGGAACGGGGGCCCGCTCGCTGTCCCGCGGTTCGCGAAACGGGCAAAGTTCTTCTCATCGGACGGAGCGACACAAAGGTCTCTCCTCATACGAGAAGCGACGGAGCCCCCAAATGTTCAAGAGCACCTGCCCCTCCAGGTCCGGTCACGACAAGTGGAACGACGGCGGCGGCTACGGCGGCAAGAACCACGACAAGTACGACGACAAGTGGGGCGGCTACGGCGGCGGCAAGCACCACGACAAGTACGAGGACAAGTGGGGCTGCCACGACAGCAGGTCCGACCACTACGAGAACGACAAGTGGGACTGCGACTCGAAGTACGACCGCAACGACAAGTGGGACGACGACAAGTGGGGCTGCCACGACGACAAGTACTCCCACTGCAACAGCTGACCGGTCCTCTCGTGGGGGGAGGATCGATCAGGAAGCGGTTACGCGCCCGGGCGATGGGCCTCGCCCCGGGCGCGTACCCGTGTGTGGCGACCCGGGCGGCGCCTTGCGGGCCGGGACGACATAGGTAATCTCTCATTGATTACGTCGTCGGGAGCCTGTCCCTCCCGCAGCGCACGATGGGAGCCAGCCGTCCGATGATCATCGACACCTCGACGCTCGACGCCGCCTCGGCGTACAAACTGCTGATCGGGAGCATCGTCCCGCGGCCGATCGGGTGGATCAGCACGATGTCGGTCGACGGTGTCGCGAACCTCGCGCCCATCTCCTTCTTCACATGCGTCGGCCGCAAGCCGCCGATGGTGTCCATCACGATGCAGCCCCGGTCCGACGGGCAGCTGAAGGACACCTTCGTCAACGTCCGCGACACGGGTGAGTTCTGCTTCAACCTGGTCTCCCTGCCGCACGCCCACCATGCGCACCGCTCGGCCGCGGAGTTCCCCACCGAGGTCGACGAGTTCGACGTGCTCGGCCTCGGCAAGGCCCCGTCGGACGTGGTGGCGGTGCCCCGCGTCGACGGCGCCCCGATCTCGTTCGAGTGCACGCTCGAGCGCGTCATCCCCGTGGGCAACGACGATCACGTCGTCTTCGGCATCGTGCAGCGGGTCCACATCCGCGACGACCTCTACCTCGAGGGCGGCCGCGTCGACACCGCCGCCCTCGGGCCCGTCGGGCGCCTGGCAGCCGAGTACACGCTGGTGGAGAACGTGTTCACCACGCCGCTCGACGACGAGATCCTCGCGGCCCGCCACCCCGCCCGGATGCACCGGCTCGACGGCCGGCCGACGGAGTTCTCGCCGATCGCCACGAAGGCCTGGTCCCCGTCCGGGTCCGTCATTTACTGACGGCGGGCCGCGGCTGTCCCCGGCGGCGGAAAAGTCGAAAAACTTCCTCGCGAGGATGTCGAGAACGCGACCTCGGCTCCGTCTCGGGTGCACGATCGGCCATCGGGGCCGGGCGAGGAAGGGAAGACATCGTGAAGTACCTGCTGCTCAAGCACTACCGAGGCGGACCGACCCCCGTCGTCGACCACCCGCCGATCGACCGGTGGGCGCCGGAGGAGGTCGACGCGCACGTGCGGTTCATGCGCGAATTCGCCGACCGCCTCGTCGAGACCGGCGAGTTCGTCGACGCGCAGGCCCTGTCGCAGGAGGGTGCGTTCGTCCGCTCCGACGGCGCGGGACGTCCCCCGGTCACCGACGGCCCGTTCGCCGAGACCAAGGACCTCGTCGCCGGGTGGATGGTCATCGACGTCGAGTCGTGGGAGCGGGCCGTCGAGCTGGCGGGGGAGCTGTCGGCCGCACCCGGGCCGCGCGGCGAGCCGATCCACGAGTGGCTCGAGGTGCGGCCGTTCCTCACCGAGGCGCCCTCGGGGAGCGAATGAACCCGGAGCTGGTCCGCGAGCTGGTGCCCGCGGTCATCGGTGTGCTCGTCCGCCGCGGAGCCGACTTCGCGGCGGCCGAGGACGCCGTGCAGGAGGCGCTCGTGCGCGCCCTGGAGACCTGGCCCGACGATCCGCCTCGCGAGCCGAAGGCATGGCTGATCGCGGCCGCGTGGCGCAAGTTCCTCGACGCGACCCGGTCCGAGTCGGCACGCCGGAGCCGGGAGCTCGCCGCCGACGCCGAACCACCCGCTGCTCCGGCGCCCGCGGCCGACGACACGCTGCGGCTCTACTTCCTCTGCGCGCACCCGACGTTGTCGCCCGCGGCCGCGGTCGCGCTGACCCTGCGGGCGGTCGGCGGTCTGACGACGCGCCAGATCGCCGCGGCGCACATGGTCCCCGAGGCGACGATGGCGCAGCGGATCAGCCGCGCCAAGCGTCGGATCGAGGGGTTGCCGCTCGACGCGCCGGGCGACCTGACGACGGTGCTGCGGGTGCTCTACCTGGTGTTCAACGAGGGCTACGGCGGCGACGTCGACCTCGCGGCCGAGGCCATCCGGCTCGCCCGCCAGCTCGCGGCGCTCTCCGCCGAGCCCGAGGCGGCGGGCCTGCTCGCGCTCATGCTGCTGCACCACGCCCGGCGCGCCTCCCGCACCGCGCCCGACGGCCGGCTCGTGCCGCTGGCCGAGCAGGACCGGTCGTCGTGGGACACCCGCATGATCGAGCAGGGGGTGGCCATCCTGCAGGCCGCGCTCGCCCGCGACCGCCTCGGCGAGTACCAGGCCCAGGCCGCGATCGCCGCGCTGCACGCCGACGCGCCCACGGCGGCCGAAACCGACTGGGTGCAGATCGTCGAGTGGTACGACGAGCTGCTGGCGCTCACGGACTCGCCCGTCGTGCGGCTCAACCGGGCGGTCGCCGTCGGCGAGGCGGACGGTCCGCAGGCCCGTCTCGCCGCGTTGGCCGACCTCGACCCGGCCCTGCCGCGCCACGCCGCCGCGACCGCCTACCTGCTCGAACGGGCAGGCGACCTGCCCGGTGCCGCCGCCCGCTACGCCGAGGCCGCGCGCGTCGCGACGAGCGTTCCCGAGCGCGACCACCTGACCCGGGAGGCCGCGCGGCTGCGGCAGCTCACGAGGGCACAGAGGTGAGACGATGCGGCTGTGCTGCCACGACCGTCGACCGGCTTCGTGGGCCGGGAGGGCGAGCTGGCCCGGGCGCGGGCGCTGCTGCTCGGCACGCGGTTGCTGACGTTGACCGGACCCGGTGGCTGCGGCAAGACGAGGATGGCGATCGAGCTGGCGGGCAGGTCGCCGGAGGACTTCCCGGACGGCGTGCACTTCGTGTCACTGGCGGCGGTGCGGGACCCCGCGCTGGTGCCGGTGTCGACGGCCCGCGGCATCGGGTTGCAGGACGCCAGGGGCACGCCGCTGCTGGAGCACCTCAGCGGCTACCTGTCCGAGCGGGACGCCCTGGTGATCCTGGACAACATGGAGCAGGTGCTCGCCGCCCGCGGGTTCGTCGCCGACCTGCTCGCCGCCACCACCCGGCCGCGGATCCTCGTCACCAGCCGCTCGCCGCTGCACCTGTCGTGGGAGCAGGAGTTCCCGGTGCCCGCGCTGGGCGTCCCGCCGGGTGGCCCCGCCGCCTCGACGGCGTCGGTCGCCGGATGCGAGTCGGTGCGGCTGTTCGTCGCGCGGGCGGCCGCGTCGGCGCCCGGGTTCACCGTCACCGGTGAGAACGCGGCGGCCGTCGCCGGGATCGCCGAGCGCCTCGAGGGGCTGCCGCTGGCGATCGAGCTGGCGGCCGCACGGGTGAAGGTCCTGGAGCCGGCGGCGATCCTGGCGCGGCTGGAGGACTCCCTGGGGCTGCTGGTCGGCGGTCGCCGGGACGCCCCGGACCGGCACCGGGCGCTGCGCGCAACGATCCTCTGGAGCCACGAGCTCCTGAGCGAGGCGGCGAAGGCGCTGCTCGCCGTCTGCTCGGTCTTCCGGGGCGGCATCGACCTGGCCGTCCTCGAAGGCGTGTGCAGGGAGGCGGTCCACCTGCCCGTCCCCGTGCTGGACGCGCTGACGGAGCTCGTCGACCACAGCCTCGTCCGGGCCGATCCGGTGCTCGGTGCCGCCCCCAGGTTCGCGATGCTGGAGACCGTCCGCGAGTTCGCGGCCGAACAGCTGGTGGCGCTACCCGGCCACGAGCGGGTCCGCGCGGCGCACGCGGCGGCGTTCCGGGCGCTGGCCGAGGGACTGGCCCGCCCGCCGGCGGGCCCGGACCGGGTGGGCCTCGACCTGGTCGAGCGCGAGCACGACAACTTCCGTGCCGCGCTGGACCACTACGGCGAGACGGAGCCCGGTACGGCGCTGCGCCTCGCGAACCGGCTCACCGCCTTCTGGTCCATCCGCGGGCACTTCTCCGAGGGCAGGCGGCGGCTGGGCGAGCTGCTCGCCCGGGTCCCGGACGACGACCCCGAGCGGGTGGACGCGCTCAACGGTGCGGCGTGGCTCGCGACCGACCAGGGGGACGGGGCCGCGGCCGTCCCGTTGCTCGACGAGACCCTCGCCCGCGCCCGGGCCGCGGGGGACCGCGCGGGCGAGGCCACGGTCCTGTACTACCGGGGCCGGGCGTCGGCGATCGCCGGTGATCCCGCCGGCCGGGCCGACATCGAACGGGCGTTGGAGCTGCAGCTCGAGACGGGTGACGACGCGGGCATCGCCGCGGCCCTGTGGCTGGGCGGCGCGGTCGCCATCCTCGGGGAGGACCACCGGCTCGCCCGCGAGCGGCTGGAACGCTGCGTGGCGCTGTGCGAGGCGCGCGGCCTGCCGGCGATCGAGGCCCGGGCCCGCCAGCTGCACGCCATGGCCGATCTCGAGCTCGGCGACCTGGCGCGGGCACGGGCGGTGCTGACGAGGGCGGTGCCCGCCGTCGTCGACCTCGGGGACCGCTTCGCCATCGCCGTCGGGCTGAGCCTGCTGGCAGGACTGGCCGCCAGGACCGGACGACCCCGCGTCGCGCTGCGGCTCGCCGGTGCCGCCGCGGCCTACGAGGAGGTCAACCAGACCCACCGGCCGCAGAACGTCCGCGCGCGGCTCGACGCGTGGCTGGAGCCGGCTCGCGCGACGGTCGGTGCGGCAGCCGCGAAGCTCGTCGAGGGCGGGCGCGGGATGACCGTCGACCAGGCCGTCGCGTTGGGTCTGGCCGACGCGCCCGAGGACCCGTGGCGAGCCGGCCCGGGGGCGGGCCTCACCCGCCGCGAGCGCGAGATCGCCGCGCTGGTGGCCACCGGCATGACCAACCGGGAGATCGCGGGGCGGCTCCAGCTCTCGGTGCGCACCGTCGAGGTGCACGTCGACCACGCCCTGACCAAGGTCGGGCTCCGCACGCGCACCCAGCTCGCCGCGTGGCTGCACCAGGACGGTCTCGCCCCCGGAAATACGTAGCGACCTACGTAGTCCTTCTCACGACGTCGCCGCTCGGCCGGTCCACCGTTGCCGCCATGACGACACGCACACGTTCGGCGGACTGCCAGGTGCTGGTCATCGGCGCCGGCCCGGCCGGGCTGGCCACCGCGATCACCGCCATCCGCAACGGCGCCGGGGCGCTGGTGGTCGAGCGGCACCCGGGCACGTCCATTCATCCGCGGGCCACCGGGGTGCACCTGCGCACGATGGAGCTGCTGCGAACCTGGGGTCTGCGCCGCGAGGTCCGAGCGCTCGACGCCCGGGTCCGTCCGCTGCGGTCGGTGTCGCCGACCCTGCGCGAGGCCACCCCGGTGCCGATGGGTTACCCGACCGACCCGAGGGAGGTGCTCGCGGTCAGCCCGGTGCTGCCGGTCTGCTGCCCGCAGGACCGCCTGGAGCCGGTGCTGCTCGACCACCTGCGGGCGCTGGGCGGCGAGGTCCGGTTCGGGGTGGAGCTCGTCGACCTGGTCGACGACCGCGCCGGGGTCACCGCGACCCTGCGCGACCGGGCCACCGGAGCCGCCTCCGTCGTGCGGGCCCGGTTCGTGGTCGGGGCGGACGGCACGCGCAGCGTCGTCCGGCGGTTGTCGGGGATTCCGCTGGAGCGCCTCGGCGAAATCGGGGAGTTCGTCCTCGTGCACTTCGCCGCGAACCTCGACGACCTGCTCGGCGAGGACCGCCGCTTCGGCATGTACGTCGTCACCCATCCGGACGCCGAGGTGGTCGTCGTCCGCGCCGGCGGCGACCGGTGGTCCCTGGCCCGGCAGTGGTTCCCGGAACGCGGGGAGTCACCGGCGGACTTCACGCCGGACCGCTGCGTGGAGCTCGTCCGCACCGCCGCCGGGGACCCGGCCCTCGACGTACGAGTGCTGACGCACATGCCGTTCACGATGGTCGGTGAGCTGGCAGCCACCTTCCGCGCGGGAAACGCCTTCGTGGTCGGCGACGCGGCGCACCGGATGACGCCCGCAGGCGCGCTCGGGATGAACACGGCGATCCAGTCGGCGCACAACCTGGGCTGGAAGCTGGCCTGGGTGGCGCGGGGGTCGGCCGGAGAGGCGCTGCTGGACACCTACCACGCCGAGCGCAAGCCGGCGGGCGAGCGGAACGCGCGCCGGTCGCTGGAGATGCTGGAGGTGCCTCCGACGGACGGCGAGTGGACCGTCGACCTGGACCGCCGGTACGTCTCCGCTGTGATCGCGCCGACCGGGTCGCACCTCGGCGGCGTGCTCCCCGGACGCCGGGCGCCACACGCCTGGGTGTCGGTCGCCGGCCGCCGCCGCTCACTGCTGGACCTGTTCGACGGCCGGCTCACGCTGATCGTCGGCCCCGACGCGGACGGTTGGCGGGCCGCCGCGGCGTCCTCGCCCGTGCCGGTGCAGGTCCTCGGAATCGGCCGGGAGCTGGGGTGCGACGCGCAGCGGCTGGCCCGGCGGTACGGCGTCGCCTCCGGCGGCGCGGTGCTCGTCCGCCCGGACGGCCATGTCGCCTGGACCTGCGCCAGGGCCGCGGAGCCCGTCGGCCGGCTGCTCGCCGCCGTCGACCTCGCCCTCGGGCGGGCCGGTGGTTACGCGCTCGCCGCATCCGCGTAGCCGCCCCGACCTGAGAACGGGGCACAGGTGCGGCACCGTGACGAGCCGGGACCCGGGGGCGTCCCTTCCTGGGCCCGGCGTCTCGACCCCGACCGGGTACGCCGGCTACCCCTCGCTGTACTGAGCCCGCGCCGAAACGTACTCGTCGAGTCCACGCAGGTGCGCCTGCACGGCGTCGGCGGGCAGGAACGACGACCGGAAGGAGTTCGCCGCGAGCGTCTGCAGTTCGGCGACGGTGAGGCCGAGGGTCTCGCGGACCGCGTCGAGGTTGTCCCCGACGTAGCCGCCGAAGTAGGCGGGATCGTCGGAGTGGACCGACACGTTGAGCCCCACTCGCAGCATCCGCGCGACGGGATGGTCGGCGAGCGTGTCGCAGCCGCGCAGCCGGACGGTCGAGAACGGGCAGACCGTCAGCGGCAGCCCCGTCCCGACGAGATGCGCGACGAGCGCCGGATCCTCCAGCGACCGCAGGCCGTGGTCGACCCGTTCGACGTGGAGCGTCCGGATCGCCTCCCACACGTACTCCGCCGGACCCTCCTCACCCGCATGCGCGACGACGTGCAGGCCCGCCGCGCGGGCGTCGGCGAAGACCTGCGCGAACAGGCCCGGGGGGTACCCGACCTCTGCGGAGTCGAGACCCACACCGACCAGCTTGTCGACGTGCGGCAGTGCCGCGGCGAGGGTGGCTGCGGCGTCGTCGACGGGACGGTCGCGCATCATGCAGAGGATCAGCCCGGCGGTGAGCCCGTGTCGCTCCCGCGCCGTCGACGTCGCGGCGTACAGCCCGTCGATCACCGTCTCGATCGGCAGGCCGCGGGCGACGTGGGCCTGCGGGTCGAAGAACATCTCGACGTGGCGGACGCCTTGGGCCGCAGCGCGTGCGAGGTAGGCGTCCGCGACGTCGGCGAAGTCGGCCGGCGTGCACAGCACCGCCATGACCGCGTAGTAGACGTCGAGGAACGACTGCAGGTCGGCGAAGTCGTGCGCCGCGGCCAGCTCGTCGGGTGTGGCCCAGGGCAGCCGCACACCGTTGCGCGCGGCGAGCGCGAAGGCGGTCGCCGGCTCGATCGTGCCCTCGACGTGGACGTGCAGCTCCGCCTTGGGCAGGCCCATGACGAACTCGCGCACCGTACCGCCTCTCGCGCCGGCCCCGACCGGCGCGAGAGACGCCGGTCCCGACCGGCCGAACGTACCTCCCCGTGGGCCGAGCGGCGCGCGGTTCAGGCCGGCGGCGCGGTCCCCGCGGCGACGACGGGCCGGTCCTCGCCCTTCGGGTCCCGTCGGGCGAGGGCACCGGGCCACCAGATCGGACGGCCGATGTCCAGGGCGAGCGCGGGTACCAGGACCGACCGGACGATGAGGGTGTCGACCAGGACGCCTACGGCCACGAGGAACGCGATCTGCACGAGGAAGAGGATCGGCAGCACCGCGAGCGCCGCGAACGTCGCGGCCAGGACCACCCCGGCGGAGGTGATCACCCCTCCGGTGACCTCCAGGCCGCGGACCACACCGTCGCGGGTGCCGACCTGCTCGGCCTCCTCCCGCACCCGGCTCATCAGGAAGATGTTGTAGTCCACGCCGAGTGCGACGAGGAAGACGAACGCGAACAACGGGACGCTCGGGTCGGCGCCCGGTAGGTCCAGCACGTGGTTGAACACGAGCGCACCGATCCCCAGCGTGGCCGCGAACGACAGCACCACCGAGGCGATGAGCAGCAACGGCGCGACGAGCGCGCGCAGGAGCAGGGCGAGCACGAGGAACACCACGACCAGCACCGCGGGCACCACGACGCGCAGGTCGCGCGCGGCGGTGTCCTGGCTGTCGAGCTGCGTCGCCGTCACCCCGCCGACCAGTGCGTCCGCGCCGGGCACGGTCGCCAGCGTCCGTCGCAGCTCGGTGACCGTCGCGACGGCGGCCTCGCTGTCCGCCGGGTCGGCGAGGATCGCCGACAGCTGCACCCGCCCGTCGACGACCTGCGGGGAGCCGCGGTCCACCGACACGATGCCGGGTACGGTCCGCGCCGTCGCGACGGTCCGCTCCTCGGCCGGGGCGGCGACGATGATGACCGCCGGCGACCCGGTGCCGCCGGGGAAGTGCCGGCTCAGCGCCTCCTGGCCCTGCACGGAGTCCACAGCGGCCTTGTCGACGAAGAAGTCCGACTGCGCGACCCCGGACGCCTGGAACTGCGGGACGAACGCGGCGAGCGCACCGAGGACGATCGCGGAGGCGATCCACAGCCGCCGGGGCCGCCTGCCGACGGCCGCGGCGATCCGGCTCCACAGCCCGCTGGTCGACCCCGCGGTCCCGACCTTCGGACGGAAGGGCCAGAACGCCGCGCGCCCGAACAGCAGCAGGGCGGCGGGGAGGAACGTCAGCGCGGCCAGCACCGCGGCGACGATGCCGATCGCGGCCACCGGCCCGAGACCGCGGTTGGAGTTCAGGCCCGACAGCAGCAGGCACAACAGGCCCAGGATGACCGTGCCCGCGGACGCCAGCACCGGTTCGACGGTGGCGCGGTAGGCGAGGCGCATGGCCGTCCAGGTGGACTCGGTGCGGCGCAGCTCCTCGCGGTAGCGGGCGATCAGGAGCAGGGCGTAGTCCGTGGCGGCGCCGACGATGAGGATGAACAGGATCCCCTGCGTCTGCCCCGACAACGTGATCCACCCGGCGTCGGCCATCAGGTACACCACGACGACCGCGAGGCACAGCGCGAGCCCCGCGGACAGCAGCACGAGTACCGGCAGCAGCGGGCTGCGGTAGACGATCAGCAGGATCAGCGCGACCACCCCGGCGGCGACCAGGAGCAGCAGGCCGTCGATGCCGGCGAACGCCGCGCTCAGGTCCGCGGCCAGCCCGGCTGGCCCGGTGACGTGCACGGACAGGCCCGCGGGCAGGCCAGTCGCCAGGCTGTCACGCAGTTCGGGGACGAGCTCGTCGAGCTCACCGCGCTCGGCCCCCGGGTAGGCGACGACGAACTGTGCGGCCGCGGGGTCCGGCGCCGGGATCACCGGCGACACGTCCTGCACCCCCGGGGCCGCCGCGGCCGCGGCGGCGTGGCCGCGGATCGCGTCGAGGTCCTGTGCGGTCAGGCCGTCGGTGCGTTCGTAGACGACGACGGCCGGCAGCGGTTGGGCGCCGGTGAATTCCTGCTGCTCCTGCGCGGCGCGGGTGGACTCGGCGTCGGCGGGCAGGAAGGTGCTGCTGTCGTTGGTCTGGACCTCCGCCAGCCGCCCCTGGAAGGGGCCGCTGATGCCGCCGATGGCGAGCCACGCGAGCAGTAGCCCCGCCACGACCGCCCACCGGACCACCGAGGCCCGGCGGGACCCCGACCCGGACCCGGAGCTGCCTCGGTTCGCCGTCGGCGAGCCGGGCGACGGGTCCGCCGCCGGGCTCTCCCCCGGCGATGATCCGGGCGAAGGGTCCGAATTCAGGCGCATCACCCGATGTTATCGACGCTCTGTAGAAGTCGCCTGTTCAACGGGGGTGCGCACGCGAGGTGCGGCTCACACGCGAACTCGAGTACGCGGGTCATGCCCGCTCGGTGGGCGATGCGTACTCCGGGCTGGCCCCGTGCCGGGCCTCGCGGCTCGCGGATCCGCCGTACCAGTCGAGGCAGAGGACGGTGGCGTCGTCGCGCAGGGCGCCGCCGGTGATCCGCAGCACCGCCGCACCGAGCGCGTGCACGACCTCGCGCGGGTGCAGGTGGGCGGTGTCGCGCAGCGTGGCGTGGAAGTCCAGCTCCGCGGCGTGCCGTTCGAGCATCCCGTCGGTGACGAACACGATCCGGTCCCCGGGTTCGAGCGGGAGCGGCTGCACCCGGAACGGCCTACCCGGCTCGAGACCGAACGGGATGTCGACGGCCAGCTCGACCTCCTCGACCCGGCCCCCGCGCAGCCGCAGGGGTCTCGGATGGCCGGCGTTGACGATGGCGGCGGTCCTGCGGCCCAGGTCGATCCGCACGACCTGACCGGTGACGAACCAGCCGGCCGAGGAGTACGCCGCGAGATCGTCGTTCGCGCGGACGACCTGGGAGGCCAGGTCCATCCCGGCGCGCCGCGCGTTGCGCAGGGCACCGACGAGCACGGTGGCGAGCATCGCCGCCTGCACGTCGTGGCCCGCGGCGTCGGTGATCGACAGGTGCAGGGTCCCGCGATCGAACGCGTAGTCGAAGGTGTCACCACCCACCGTGCTCGCGGGTTCGAGCCAGCCGGCGAGGGTGAACTGCCCCGCCTCGCAGGTGAAGGCGGCCGGCAGGAGCCGTCGCTGGATCTCGGCGGACAACGACACGGGCGTGGTGCGTTGGCCCCACTCGAACAGGTCGGTGTAGCGCCGGTTGACGACGATCACGTGGCCGAGGAGGTGCCCGATCCCCGCGATGTCGGCCACCTGTCGCGGCGTCGGCGGGGCAGGCAGCACGAGGTCCATCGCGCCGATGACATCTCCGCGCACCGTCACCGGAGCCGTGACGCGCGCGCCGTCGCCGACCTCGCGGACGGCGACCTGCTGGGTGCGCAGCACCTCCTCGTACACCGTCCCGGGCAGCGGCACCGACTCCGCGTTCTCGGTGTCGTGCGTGCGCTCGCCGCGGGCGGGTGTCCGTCCGAGCCGGACGAGCATCCGGCCGCTGTAGTCCACGATCAGGAGTCCGACCTCGCGCGCGCCGAGCAGCGCCGCGAGCTCGTCGGCCGCGACGTCGATCGCGTCGACGGGTGCAGCCGTCTCGACGCGCTCCAGCAGCGTCTGCATGTCCGTGACCTGGACGCTCCCGTCGGGCATGGCCGTGAGCATATGAGGGCCGAGCGGCGTCGTCCGCCGTCGTGCGAACCACGATCGTGGCAGGTGGGGGACCTTGGTCCCGGAACCGCCCGACGACGGCCTCTGTGCCTGCGGGCGGGTCGCGAGGACGCTGGAAGGACCGGAGCAGGCGTCGAGGAGGAGTTGTCGAATGTCCAGCGCGCCCCGTCCCCTCCCCGTCGTCGTCGGTGTCGACGAGTCCGCGTCCGCGCGCGACGCCCTGCACTGGGCGGCCGAGCTCGCGGCGGCGATCGGGGCACCGCTCGTGCTGCTGCACGCGCAGCTCCACGGCTCGGCGGACCTGGCATCCGCGCCGCTCCCGCCCTACATGCGAGAACTGGTCGCGGACGCCGAGCGCTGCGGCGTGGCGCGGGCGTCGGTGGAGATCGTCCACGGCAACACCGTCGACCTGCTGCACACGCGCGCGCGCCACGCCCGCCTGCTCGTCGTGGGGAGCTACGGCGACGGTGCCTGGTCGGGAACGCTGGTGGGGCACATCGCGCTCGGCCTCGCGGGGCGGGTGGGCTGCCCGGTCGCCGTGGTCCGGGGCACGTCGCCGGGAGTCCCGCCCGCGCGTGGCGGCCCGGTCGTCGCGGCGCTCGAGGATCTCGGGACCGGGCCGGGCGTCCTCGACACCGCACTGCTGCTCGCCCGGGCGTCCGGGGCGTCGGTCCTCGTCGTGCACTGCGCACCCGGCCCGACGTCGTCGGGAACGAGCTCGGCGGACGACGACGCGGCTCGACGGCTCGTGGACCGTGGTGTTCAGTGGATCACCGACCAGGCCCCCGAGGTCGCGGTGGCCGGTGAGGTGGTCGAGGACGGGGCCGGGCAGGGACTGGTGGACCTCGCGACGGCGGCGCGGGTGATCGTGGTGGGGCATCATCTGCAACCGGTGTCGACGCGGTCGACGATGCGCAGGCTCGTCGAGTTCGCGCCGTGCCCGATCGTCGCCGTTCCGGCGCAGCCGGCCGTGCACGCGGCGGTCGATTCCGACCGGGCGCCGGCCGACGTGGCGTCGGCGCCGCCGACGCGGTGACCCCGTCGCCCGACCGGCGTGACCCGGCCGTCGGGTCCGCCCGGTCGCGCCGGGACAGGCGTGCCGCAGCGCGGGAGAGCACGACGCACCCCTCCGAGGTCCGCGCCGAGGACGGCGTAGAGGTCGGCGCCGAGGACGGCGCCGAGGACGACGACTGTGTGACCGCCGCGGTCGCGCGGCTCGCCGGTGAGTTCGCCGGCCGGGTCGACCGCGGGACGGTCCGGCGCACCGTCGTGAGCTGCCGGGCCGACCTCGACGCGGCGCCGCCGCCCGCGCTGCCCGAGCTCGTGGAACGGTTGGCCCGGCAGCGGTTGTTGCAGCTCGCGGGCCGGGCGTCCGAGTCGGGGTGACGCGGACGTGACGCGGACGAGGCGCTGTCGGCGTCGGGACGAAAGGCCCCGTCCGGCGGGCCGATGCGCCGCAGTCGGCCGGCGGGCCCGTTTGTCAGGCTCGGCGGAGACCATCCGGGAGGTAGCAATGGCCGGTTCCGAGGCGTCGCCGCACGGTGAACGATCGGTGGTGGTGGGCGTCGACGGCTCCCGCCACTGCCTCGACGCGGCCGTCTGGGCCGCGCGCGAGGCGGATCGGCGCGGCCTCCGACTGCGGCTGGTCGAGGTCGTGGAGTGGCAGGGCGTCGTGGCGGGTCATCCGGAGGCGGTCCGGGCCGCCGCCCAGGTCCGGTCCGAGCTGCGTTCGATCGCCCGCCGCGACGTCGACCGGACCGCGGCCCACGTCGACGCGCTGCTCCCCGACATGCCCGTGTCGGCGGAGGTCTGCGACGGCGTGCCCGTCGACGTGCTCGGCGAGGCGTCCGAGCACGCCGCGCTGCTCGCGATCGGACGGCCCGTCGGCGGGTGGGGCGGGACGCTGCTGGGGGTCGCGCTGGCCGGCCGGTCGGCGTGCCCGCTCGTCTTCGTCAACGAACTGCCCGACGCCGGGCCCGACGACCCGGTCGTGGTCGGGGTCGACGGTTCGCCGGACTCCGACGCGGCGCTCGAGGTCGCGTTCGCCGAGGCGCGCGACCGCAACGTGTACCTGCGGGTGCTGCACGCCTGGAGCGACGTCCCCCTGGACGCCTGTGCCGATCCGGCCGTCGAGTTCGGCGACTTCGCCTCGGGCGTGCGGGCGTCGGTGTACGAGCGGGTCGCGCCGTACGCCCGGCGCCACCCCGACGTCGAGGTCCGGCACAGCACCACCCGCGACCATCCCGAGCGGGCGCTGCGCGAGCTCTCCGCGAACGCCCACCTCGTCGTGATCGGCGCCGGCGGCCGCTCCGGGGGGCTCGGGCTCGGGCAGGTGAGCCGGCGCATCGTGACGACGGCCCGGTGCCCGGTGATGGTCGTCGGGCCGCGCATGCGCGCGGGTGCGACCGCGCCGGCACCGGAGGACGTCCGCGTGGCGGACTGAGCGGGCCCCGGGCGACGGGCCGTAGGACCCGCTCCGGTCCCGGGGAAACCGAGTCCGGAGGCCCGTCGGCTCGGGCCTTTCGTCGGCAGCCGCGGCGTTCGTCGCCGACCTAACGTCGAACCCAGGGGCCCCGGATCGGGCCGGGTCCGGTGCTCGGAGGAGGAGAGTCATGCGTGTCCGTGAGGTGATGTCGGCACCCGCCGTGGTCGTCGCGTGCGACACCACCGTCAAGGAGGCGGCGCGGTTGCTGGACGAACACGGCTTCACCGCGTTGCCCGTCGTCGACGCCGCCGGACGGCTGGCCGGCATCGTCGGCGAGGCCGACGTCCTGGCCGACCGGCTCCCACCGGATCCCCGGCTGCCGGTCCCGGCCCGCCCCACGCGCACGATCGGCCGCCTCGTCGAGGACGTCATGCGGCGCGACGTGCTCACGGCCTCCCCGCGCGACGGCGCGAGCGACATGCTCGTCGTGATGCGCGAAGGGGGTCTGCGCTCGATCCCGGTCGTCGACGACGACGTCGTCGTCGGGGTCGTGACCTGGCGGGACCTCGTCCACGCGCTCGCCCGGCCGGACACCGAGATCGCAGCGGACGCCCACCGCCGGCTCGCGCTGCGGTTCGGGGACCGCTGGACGGTTCAGGTGGACGACGGGGACGTCCTGCTCACCTCGGACCGGCCCGCCGACGTGCCGGACCGCAGCCTCGCGATCCGGATCGCGGAGTCGGTGATCGGGACCACCCGCTGCAGGATCGCGGGCGACGTGCCGATGGCCGCCGCCACCTGAGCGGCCCCGACCCTGACGACGCCCGTGGCCCTTGCGAGGGCCACGGGCGTCGAGCATTCGGGGCGCGCCCGGTGCGACGACGTGTGCCGGACCCGCCGCCGGGCGGGCCGTGTCAGGAGTCGGCGCGGCCCGCCGGGTCGTCCGCGGCGACGCCCGCGTCGTGCAGGCCCGCGTGGGGTGCGACGACGACCGGGCACGCGCTGTTCCAGACGAGCACCCGGCTGGTCGAGCCCAGCAGCACCCGGGCGACACGATGGTGCCCCCGGCTCCCGACCACCAGCATCCGCGCCCCCGCCGAGCGCGCGGCGAGGACGTCGGCCGCCGATCCCCTCACCCCCTCGATCTGGACGCCGACCTGCGGGAACCGTTTCGCCCACCGGTCGACCTCGTCGACCAGCTCGGTGGGGGGAAGGCCGTGCCGGTGCCCGTCGGCGTGGACGACCGTCAGCGGGTCGCCGTGCGCGTCGGCCTCGGCGAACGCGAGGGCGAGCGCGCCGGCGTCGGCGGCCGGGGAACCGATCCCGGCCAGGACACCGGCACCCCCGATCGCGTCGCTGCGCCGGATCACCGCGACCGGGCACGTGGCATGGCCGAGCACGTCCAGCGTCACCGAGCCGAGGACGGCGTCGGCGACGGTCTCGGAGACCAGGCCGGCGACGAGGAGGCGGGCGCCCTCGGCCTCGTCGATCAACCCCGGCAGGGCGTGCTCGGTGCTGAGGCGGGTGCGGACCGGGAGTCCCCGACGCTCGTGCTCCGCGACCGACTTGGCGCGACCGAGGATCCCGTTCGCCCGGCGGATGCCGTGTTCGTCCACCGCGTACGGGGCGGCGTGGACGATCGTGAGCGACCCGTCGTGGGCAGCGGCCTCCTCGGCGGCCCAGGCGACCGCGTGCAGCGCGGTCGACGTGCCGTCCACCCCGACGGCGACGTCGGTTCCGCGATCGGATGCGTGCTGCTGGCTCATGGCTGCTCCCTGGGTGCCGGGCCCGGCGGCGTCGACCGATCCGCGGCGCTCGTCGATGTGCGACCGACGGTGCGCCCAGACGGTGGCACGGCGCCCGAGGCGAAGGTCCCGGGTGGCCGGTCCCGTCGACTCGGGCCCGGCGGGCGTGCGGCGGGTGTGGGGCCCGTCCCGGCGCGCGTCGGCAGGCCGTCGGTGCGGGACGCGGGACGGCGGGTGCTCAGCCCGACGTGACGGTCCCGCCGTCGGTACGGCCGCGGGCGGGGGCGAACCGGGCGCCGAGCTCCTCGCCCCACCGCCGGGCGCGGTCCAGCTCGTCGTCGAGCAGCGGCCCGGGGACGCCGTCGACCCAGAACGTCGTCGGGGAGCCGAGCATCCGGAACCCGAGACGCCGGAGCCGCGCCGCGGCCCGGTGCGCGGCCGAGCCCGGGACGCGCGGGCGCCGGACCCGCGTGTCGAACGTGGCGGCGGCCGTTCCCCGGGCCGGTGCGAGGCCCTCGATCCATTCGCGGATGCCGATCGCGTCGGCGTCGTAGTCGCGACCGGCCTGCTCCGCGCCGTCGCGGCGGGTCGTCGGTCGGCTCATGCCGAGCGCGTGGGTAGGGCCCCCGACGACCAGGAGGTCGAGGTCGTCCGGCAGCGTCGCCGGTGCCGCCGTGACCTCGACGAGGGTGGCGGGCAGCGCCCCCGTGAGACCGCGGGCGACCGCCTCCGCGACCTGCCGGGTGTTGCCGAACACGGATTCGTAGACCACGAGCGCCTGCACGGCTGTCGCCTCCTCGGCTCGTCGGCCGGGCGGGTCCCGGCCGGACGAGGGACACCGACGATGCTGCGCGACGGCGACATCTGCCACGGCCGCCCGGCCCGCCACCGGCGGGACCAGCGTCCCGGGTCCCCGGTGGACGAACCGGGACCTCCGGGAGCCGGTGACGGACCGTTGGCCCTAGGCCGGGGGCGTACCGATGCGGTGTGCTCGCCGGTGAACCGTCCGCGGCCGCCGGGGGAGCCGGGCTCAGCGGTCGCCGAGAGCCCTCGGGAGGACGTCATGCGCACGGACGAGCAGCCCGAGCGCCGGGCCCGTCGGCCGCGGCGCCTGCCGCGGCGCCGCAGCGACCGGGTGGAGGCGCTGACGACGTGGGTGCTCTGCGGGCTCGTCGCCGCGACCCTGGTGGCCACGGCACTCGTCGGCGGCTGGGTGCACGCCTTCGCCTCCGACAGGATCCGTGCCGAGCAGAGCGACCGTCGGCCGGTCCCGGCGGTCGCGGTTGCCGACGCGCCGGTCGTTCCGGGGGACGGCGGCGTCGGACCGACGTACGGCACCGTCCGGTGGACCGCCCCCGACGGAACCGAGCGCGCCGGGTCCGCGCAGGTTCCGCCGCTGACGAAGGCGGGGGGTGCCGTCACGGTCTGGACCGACGACAGGGGCGACGTCGTGGCGCCTCCACTGGGTTCGGAGTTCCCCCTGGTCA
Organism: Pseudonocardia benzenivorans CB1190; assembly: GCF_000196675.2. Lineage (GTDB taxonomy): Bacteria > Actinomycetota > Actinomycetes > Mycobacteriales > Pseudonocardiaceae > Pseudonocardia > Pseudonocardia benzenivorans. Next base: position 769,174 of record NC_015312.1, read on the forward strand.
TGACCGCGACGAGCGTCGTGTTCACCCTCCTGGCCGGGTTCGTCCTGATCGTGTTCGCGGTGCTGGGCGAGCGCCGGTTGCTCGACCGGCTGCGGGCGGCGGAATGGGGCGCCGGCTGGCGCCGGGTCGAGCCGGTCTGGAGCGGCCGTGAGGACTCGGGACGGCGGTAGGGCCCGGGTCAGTCCTCGACCGTCGTGAGGACGTCGGACACGGGCCGGCGCGGCGTGCGCGGCAGCTCGCCCGACGGCGGCCAGCCGACGCGCAGGACGAGCTGCGGGACCGAGGTGCCGCCGAGGACGTCGTCGCGCAGCGCGAGGCGGGTGCGGGTGACCTCCATCGGGGTGCTGAGCGGGCACGAGGCGAGACCCTGCACGACCGCGCGCAGCGAGACGGCGGAGAGCGCCTCCCCGGCGCGCAGCCACGACAGGGGGTCGTCGGAGGACGTCGCGATGATCAGCAGCTGCGCGCCGTCGTCGACGTCGGGGTACCGCTCCTCCAGCACGCCGGGGGTGAAGTGGCGTACGGCCGGACCGGCGGCGCCGGGATCGGCGGGCAGGTTCGCCGCGGGCACCCCGTCGGGCCCGACGAGTCCCCCGCTCCACATCGCCAGCTCCGTGCTGTAGCCGGGGAGCGACTGCTGCGCGAGCCCGGCGTCGCGGATCGCCCGCAGCACGGCAGCGTGGTCGGCCGGCTCGACGGGTGTCAGCCGGGCACCGTTCGCAGCCGCGGCTGCGACCAGCTCGTCCAGGAACGCGGGCGGCACCGGCCACGTGCTGAACCGGCGGCGGTCGCTGCGCCGCACGGGGATCGCCGAGGCCAGGCCGATGTCGGTCTCGGTGTCCGGGCGTCCGTCCGCGCGCAGCTCGACGGCGGCGAGATGGTCGCCGTCGGCGGGGTTGGGCAGCCGGTGCACGACGGCGTGCCGACCCGCGGCGACCAGCGCCACGCGCAGGTGGTGCAGTGCCGCGCCGCAGCTCATCACGAGGTCGCGGCCGTCGGGGTCGGTGACCTGCAACCACCGGCCGAGGTCCGCGTGCAGGTGCAGGCTCGCCGGCCCGACGAGCCAGCGCCACGGCTGGCTGTTGTGCACCGACGGTGCCATGCAGGCGAGGCCGACGGCCGCCCGCACGGTCGCGGCGTCACGGGTGTCGAGCATGGTCGAACTCCTTCGATCGAGGGCGGCCGTGCGGCCGCGATGGGGCAGCGGCACTGTCACGACGCCGCGTCGGCGGTGCCGGGTCCCGTGCGCTCCCGGCCGCCGAGCGGGGTGGCCGCGAACAGCAGCGGGCACGCGCTCGCGGTGAGCAGGGCCCGTCCGACCGTCCCGACGCCCCCGTGCCGGCCGCCGCCGACGACGACCAGGGCGGCCCCGGACGACCTCAGGGCGAGGGCCGTCGCGGGCTCCTCCTGCACCGCATCGGCGGTGACACGCACGGACGGGTAGGGGACGGACCAGGCCGCCAACTGGTCGTCGACGTCGTCGGGGACGCGTGGGCGCGGACCGTGACCGGCGTGCACCACGGTGAGCGGCAGGTCGTGCGCCGCGGCGGCACCGAACGCCGCGGCGAGGACCGCGGTGTCGGCCGTCGTGCCGTCGACGCCCGCGATCACGGGACCGTCGGGGCCCACCGGGCCGTCGGGGCTCGCCAGGACGACCACGACCGGGCACGACGTGCGGCCGACCAGGTCCGACGGGCCCGGTCCGCGGGCCGCACCCAGCACGAGGAGCCGGGCGTCCTCGGCGACGTCCAGCAGGCCGGCGACGGGTTCGTCGTCGACGCGGCGGACCCCGACGACGAGCGAGGGCTGCCGCCGCCGGGCGACGCCGCGCGCGTGCTCCAGGACGCCGCCCGGGTGCCGGCCGGCGCCGACGCCGAGATCGTCGACCGCACCGAGGACCACGAGCCCGCACCCGCGGGCCGCCGCCTCGTCCGCCGCCCAGGCGACCGCTCCGAACGCCGTCGCGCTGTCGTCGACGGCGACGACGACCGGGGCACCGACGACCGGGGCACCGACGACCGGGGCACCGACGACCGGAGAAACACCGGCCGGGGCGACGAGGTCGGCCGGCTCGGCGGCACCCGCGAGCGCCATGGCCGCCCCGGGTCGTGGCTCGTTCATGTCCGTCTCCCGACGTCTGGTGGGCATGTTCGACGGTGCGTCGAAAATGGTGGACGGCGCGCGGGCCGAACGTCCCGGGCCCGTGGACCGGTGGGCCCGCGTCCCCGCCGGGCCGCCCCGGGTCAGGGCCGGTCGGGTCCGTCGTCGCTGCCGAGGACGTCCTCGACCGGTCGTCGTGGGGTCGCGGCCACCGGCCAGCCGTGGCCGATCCGCAGGACGACCTGCGGCGGGCGCGACCCGCTGATCAGCCGGCGCATCCGGTCGCGGGCCTCGGGCACCTCGATCAGCTGCGACAGGAACGACACCGCCAACCCGTGCACGGTGGCCGTCAGCAGGACGCGTTGGAGTGCCTCGCCCGCCCGGATCTCCTCGCGCGGACCCTCTCCGTGCACGCTCAGCACGGCGATGAGGGGTTCGTCCTCGTAGACGCGGTCGCCCGGCGCGGTGCCACCGCTGAAGTCGCGCAGGACCCAGGTCGAGTTGGGCGGCGGCAACGGGCCGCCCGCCCACGCCGGCACTCCGTCCGGCCGGTCGGCGGTGTGGCCGGTCCAGGCCTCCAGTTCGGCCGCGAACGCGGGGTCCGCGACCTGCTTCTCGTGGGCCCGGCGGGCGAGATCGCTCAGCTCCCAACGGGTCTCGGGGTCGGTGACGAGATCGAGCCACGCGCCCTCCTCGACGGCCGCGCGGCGCAGCTCGTACCGCGCGACCGTCGACACCTCGACGTCGGCGAACGGGTTGCGGTTGGTGCGCCGGCGCGGCACGGCGTCGAGCAGCTGCAGCATCCGCGGGCCGGCGGGGCGGTCGCCGCTGCGCCGCACGGAGGCGATCAGGTCCGGGCGGTCCCGGTCCGGGAGGATGCTCACCAGCGGCCGGATCCCGGCGCCGAGCAACGCCAGCCGAAGGGTGAAAAGCGCTGCGCCGCAAGCGATTCGCAGTTCGCGACCGTCCGGGTCCGCGACGCGCAGCTGCCGGTCGCGGTCGGCGTGCAGCTCGATCGCGTCGGGCGTCGTCCGGAACCGCCACGGCTGGCTGTTGTGCAGCGACGGCGCCATGCCTGCCGTGCTCAGCGCGTCGCGCACCTGGGTCCCGGACAGCCCGAGCGCTCCCGCGGTCTCGATCATCATGCCCACCGTCGTCGAGGCGGACGGGCGTCGTCCGCCGATCGGGCCCAGCCTGCGACCGCGGTCGCGCGCACGGACACCCGACGAAGGTCCCGCCGAGGGGGGTCTTCCAGCGGGGGCGGCCGGGATTCCGACCCGTGCCGCGGCGCGCCGGGCCGTGTCACCGTTCGGCGATGAGGTACGACATCGGCGGCACGGGCACGATCACGTCCGACGGCGCTCGCCTCGACGTGGACCGTGCTCGTCTGGTCGAGGCCGCGCTGGCCGTCGCGTCCGGCTCGGAGCTCGAGGCGACGCTGCACCGGGTCGTCGAGGCCGCGACCGCGCTGGTGGACGCCCGGTACGGCGCGCTCGGTGTCCTCGGGGCCGACGGCCGGGTCGTGCGCGTCGTCGAGGTCGGGTCCGGCGACCGCGACCGGATCTGGGACCGTAATCCTGGAGCCACCCCTGTCGCACCGCCCGCGGCGCGGACGTTCCTCGGCGTCCCGATCCGGGCCGGGGACGTGGTCTTCGGCAACCTCTGGCTGACCGCGCAGGACGCCTTCACCGCCGCCGACGAACGCCTCGTCCAGGCATTGGCCGCGGCCGCGGGCGTCGCGGTGCACAACGCCGTCCTCCTCGAACGCGCGCGGACGCGCGAGCGCTGGCTCGAGGCGCTCGGCGACGTCCGCGGTGAGGTCCTCGGTGGCGCGACGACCGCCGAGGTGCTCACGCTCGTCGCGACCCGCACCGTCGAGCTGACCGCGTCCACGTCGGCCGTCGTGCTGCTCGGGCCCGACGACGACGGCCGCTACCGCGCGGTCGCGTCCGCCGGCGCGCCGCCGGACGCCCCGTCCGTGATGCCGGGTGTGCTCGACGAGGTGACCGAGAGCCGCGGACCGGTGCTGGGCGCCCGGCCGCCTGCGGGCGCGGGCGATCCCGCCGGGCCGTGGCTCGCGGTGCCCATGCTGGCGGGCGAGCGGGTCGAAGGGGTCCTGCTCGCCGTCCGCCCGGCCGGTGCCGACGCGTTCGTGCCGGCCGAGGTGCCGCTGCTGACGTCGTTCGCCGAGCAGGCCGTGCTCGCGCTCGACATCGCCGAGAAGGCCCGTGCCCAGCGCCGTCTCGACGTCCTCGCGGACCGTGAGCGGATCGCGCGCGAGGTGCACGATCGCGTCATCCAGCGGCTGTTCGCGACGGGGCTGCAGCTGCAGAGCGCGTTGCGGCGGACCACCGACGACGACGTCGCCGGCCGGGTCCGGCGCGCCGTCGACCAGCTCGACCGGACGGTCCGCGACATCCGCGCGTCCGTGTTCGACCCGCAGCCCGACGACGGCGACCCCGGCCTGAGCCGTGCGCTGCTGGACCTCGTCGCCAGGGCCGGTGCGGGTTCGGGGATCCGGGTCGCCCTGCACACCGACGGGCCCGTCGACACCGTGGTGGGGCCTGACCTGGTCCCGCACGTCCTGGCCGTCGCGCGGGAGGCCGTCGCCAACGCCGTCCGGCACTCGGGCGCCCGCCTGGTCACGTTGACCGTCCGGGCCGGCGCGGACCTCGTGGTCCGCGTCGTGGACGACGGCATGGGCATCCGTCCGGGCGCGGCGGGCGACGGACTGGCCGACATCGTCGCCCGGGCACGCGACCTGGGCGGAACGGCATCGGTGGAGCGCAGGCTCGGCGGTGGGACGCGCATCGTCTGGCGGGTACCGCTCGACGACGATCTCGACGGGGATCCCGGCGGCGAGCACAGCGACGTCCCCGCGGGTCCGGCCCCCGTCGAGGAGGGCGGGACCTCGGCCGCTGCGGGACGGGCCGAAGGACCTGCGCCGGCGGGTCACTGAGCCGCTGCCGCGCCCCGCCGCGGACGGCCATCGTCGTGAGCGGGGACGGAGCGGGAGGGACGATGGACATCCACATCGGATCGGTGGTCGTCGGGATCGACGGGTCCGCGCACGCACTCGCCGCCACCCGGTGGGCCGCGGTGGAGGCGTGCCGGCGTGGGCTGCCGTTGCGCCTGGTCTCCGCGGTCGGCTGGGCGACCTGGTCGCCGATCGGCCTGCCCGCACTCGGCGAGGAGTACGAGCGGGGCGTCCTCCTCGAGACGGCGCACGCGATGGTCGACGCCGCCGCCGACGCCGCGACCGCGACCGTGCCGGGCGTCGAGGTGCAGCGCGAGGTCCGTGGCGGCGTGCCGGCCCGGGTGCTCGTCGAGGAGTCCGCCGCGGCCGCGCTGCTCGTCGTCGGCAACCGGGGCAGTGGCGGCTTCACCGGGCTCCTGCTCGGGTCGGTCGGTGTGACCGTTGCGGCGCATGCCCATTGCCCCGTCGTCGTCGTTCGCGGGGACGCCGCCCGGCCCGTGCGCCCCGACGGACCGGTGGTCGTGGGTGTGGGGGAGGAGGCCGAGGCCGAGGCGGCGATCGCGTTCGCGTTCGACGAGGCCGCCCGCCGCGGGGTGCCGCTCGTCGCCGTCCACTCCTGGATCGAGACGGTCGTCGACCCGTACCTGGTCCCGTACGTCGACTGGGAGTCCGTCGCGCTCGAGGAACGCCGGGTCCTGACCGACGCGCTGGCGCCCTGGACCGGCAAGTACCCGGGTGTCGAGGTGCGCGAGGTCGTCGTCCGTGACGGCGCGGCCCGCGCACTGCTGTCGGCGGCCGCGGGCGCGGACCTCGTCGTCGTCGGGTCCCGGGGCTACGGCGCGGCCAGGGGGCTGCTGCTGGGCTCGGTCAGCCAGGCGATGCTGCAGCACGCGCCGTGCCCGGTGGCCGTGGTGCGCAGCCGCACCGTGGACGCGGCCGCCCTCCTGGAGCAGCCGTGACGCACCCGAACGGGACGTCCACACGGCCCTGCGTCGTCGTGGGCGTCGACGGGTCGGCCGCCGCGTCGGACGCCGTCCGCTGGGCCGCGGCGGACGCGGCCCTGCGCGGGCTGCCGCTGCGGCTGGTCGCGGTGGCGCGGTGGCCCGCGCGCCGTCGTGCGCCGTCGGCGGACAGGTTGTTCGACGGGTGCGCCGCCGAGCAGCTGGCGGCGGCCGCCGCCCTCGTGCGTTCGGTGGCGCCGACCGTTCCGGTCACCCGGGCCGCCGGCCGCGGCCCGACGGCGGCGGTGCTGTCCGCGGCAGGCCGCGACGCCGAGCTCGTCGTGCTCGGTTCCCGCGGCCGGGGGCCCGTCACCGGGGCGCTGCTGGGTTCCGTGGGCCGCACGCTCGCGGAGACCGGGCCGTGTCCCGTCGTCGTGGTGCACGAGCGCGGGTGGTGGGAGGCGTTGCGCGCCGACGGTGATCCGGTCGTCGTCGGTGTCGGGCACCTGGCCGGCGCGGCGCAGGCGGTGCGTTTCGCGTTCGACGAGGCCGAGCGGCGCGCCGCCGCGCTGCACGTCGTGCGGGTGGTCCGCACGGCCCGGCCCGACGACCGGGCCGCCCTCGACGGCCTGCTGGCCGACGAGACCCGGCGCCGTCCCTCGGTGGACGTCGTTCCGCGCGTCGTCGAGGGCGACCCGGTCGACGTCCTGACCCGGTTGTCGGCGACCGCCCAGCTCGTGGTGCTCGGAACCCGGGTGCGGCGCCGTCCGTGGTCGCCACGCGGGCACGTCCACCGCGCGCTGCTGCGCCACGCCCGCTGCCCGACGGTCGTCGTGCGCAGCCGGGACGGACGCGCCTGACCGTGCCCGTGCGCCGCGTCGTCGGGCGACCCGGCGGCTACTGGCCGGCGCGGCGTCGTTCGGCGTAGACGGCGGCCTCGGTGCGGCGGGAGAAGCCGAGCTTGTGCAGCAGTGAGGACACGTAGTTCTTGACGGTTTTCTCGGCGAGGAACAGTTCGGCGCCGATCTGTTTGTTGGTCAGGCCGTCGGCGACGAGGTCGAGGATGCGTCGTTCCTGGGGGGAGAGGCCGGCGTAGCGGGGGTCTTCGGTGTCCTCGCCGCGGCGGAGGCGTTCGAGGACGGAGGCGGTGGCTTTGGGGTCGAGGAGTGAGCCGCCGGCGGCGACGGTGCGGACGGCGCCGATGAGGTCGGTGCCGGCGACTTGTTTGAGCAGGTAGCCGGAGGCGCCGGCCATGATCGCGCCGAAGAGGGCTTCGTCGTCGGAGAAGGAGGTGAGCATGAGGCAGGCGGGTGGTGGGGAGGTGGCGGAGCGGACGTCGCGGCAGACGGCGACGCCTTCGCCGTCGGGGAGGCGGACGTCGAGGATGGCGACGTCGGGGCGGACGGCGGGGATGCGGGCGAGGGCTTGGGCGGCGGTGGCGGCTTCGCCGACGATCTGGATGTCGTCCTCGGTCTCGAGGAGTTGGGCGATGCCGCGTCGGACGATCTCGTGGTCGTCGAGCAGGAACACCGAGATCGTCACCGGGGGCCTCCTGGGGTGCCGTGCCCTCGACACTAACCCCCGTTCGTCCCCCGGGGCACCGACCCGACGACCTCACGTCGCGGGACCAAGGTCCCTGACTGTTCGACAACACTTGTTGTGGATGACACTACAGCTGTAGTTTCGCGATGTGTCCAACCGGCGCGAGGTCCTGCTCGACGCGGCGGTCCGGGTGCTCGGCGGCCGCGGGATGCGGGCGCTGACCCACCGGGCCGTCGACGCGGAGGCGGCCGTGCCCGTCGGCTCGACCGCGAACTACTTCCCGAACCGGGAGTCGCTGCTCGGCGCGATCGTCGAACGGATCTCGGCCCGCGAACGCGCGAACTTCGAGGAGATCGCCAGGACGGTCTCGCCGACGACCCCGGCCGAGCTCGCCCGCGTCCTCGGTGCGGCGGCCCGCGACGCCGCGGGCGTGCACCGCGAGCTGACGCTCGCGCGGTACGCGATCCTCGTCGAGGCCGGGCACAACGCCGCGATCCGCCGGCGCGTCGCCGAGAACGGGAGCAGGGTCGATGCGTGGTTCGCCGTCTGGTTGCGGCTCATCGGGTCCCACGATCCCGGCCATCTGCACCTGGTCGCCAACTACCTCACCGGGCTGATCCTGCACCAGCTCGCCGTGCCCGACCCGGCGTTCGACCCGACGGCCATGATCGCCGGCTTCCTCGAGTCCCTGGTCGCGGCCGTCGGCACACACGAGTCCGAGACCGCGGGGAGGACGATCTGATGACGCGCCAGGAACCCTGGAGCCCGGCCCAGATGGACCGCACCCAGGCATGGACCGCCATCGACGCGCACCGCCAGGACCTGGTGCGGCTGCTGGAGGATCTGTCGGCAGACGAGTGGCGACGACCCTCGCTGTGCGCGGGCTGGACCGTCCGCCAGGTGGCCGCGCACATCGCGCTGCAGAACACAGGCTGGTCCGACATGCCACGGGCGATGGTCGACACGATCCGGCACGGCGGGATGAACGCGGCGATCCATGCCGCGGCGTGCCGGCACGCGGAACTCCCGGTCGACGTGATCGTCGACGAGATCCGCGTCCGGATCGGGGTCTGGCGTCCGCTGCCGACCCTGACCCACCACGCGACCGCCATCGACTACCTCGTGCACGGGCAGGACATCGCCCTCCCGCTCGGGCGCACCCTCGCGATGCCGCCACGGCTCGCCGCCCTGGCCGCCGACCGCGTGTGGTCGCACGGGGCGATGTTCCACGCCCGGCGGCGGCTGGCCGGATACCGGTTCGTGGCCGACGACATCGAGTGGGCCGCCGGGGCGGGCCGCGAGGTCCGCGGGTCCATCGGCGCCCTGCTCCTGCTGCTCACCGGCCGCCCCGCCGCGCTGGACCGGCTGACCGGTCCCGGGGTGCCCGCGCTGCGCGCCCCCGCGGCGCCGTGACACCCGGCCGCGCCTCCGGAGCGGCGCGGCCGCGGGTGACGACGTGGGGCCCGGCGAACATCGCCGGGCCCCACGTCGATCGGGCCGCGTGCCGGTGCGTCGGGTCAGGAGGGGTTCCTGTCGGGCCGCAGGGTCACCCGGCGGCTGACGACTCCCCGGCTGCCTGCTGACCGGTGCCCTCGTGGGCGCGCACCGCGATCGGCGCCCCGGCGAGGTCCTCGTCGTTGCACAGCAACTTGACCTCGTAGTAGACGCCGTCGGGGCTGTCGTCGTAGTCGAGGTGGATGCCGATGACGTCGACGGGCTCCCCGAGCCACTCCTGGACCTCCCGCAGCCAACGGGCCGAACGCTCCAGGGCCGAGGGCAGGTCGTCGTCGCGGAATCCGACGGGCCGGAACGGTACGTCCTGGATCGCGTCGTGCCGGTGATCCGGCCGCGGGAGGCCGCGGGCCAGGCCGGAGTCGTCGAGGTCCAGGGCTACTGACTTCTCGCTCACCCGTCCAGGATGGCCGCGCCGCCGCGGGCCGGGCAACTCGGCACCTCCGAGCGGGGACGAGACGCACGACCTCGCCGGTGCTCCTCGTCCGGTGAACGCGGTGACACGGGCCGAGCGACCGCGGACGGCCACCTGTCCCGGCACATCTTGGGCGGCAACGGGATCTCCGGCGAGTACTCGCCGCTGCGGCACGCCAACAACCTCGAGTCGGTGCGAACCTACGAGGGCACCGACGAGGTCCACACCCTCGTCGTCGGCCAGGCGCTCACCGGGCAGGCCGCCTACCGGTGACCGGGCTGCGCCGCGTGCGCGACCCGGTCGAGCGTCGTCAGCCGCCGCAGGATCTCGGTGAGGACCGCGTCGACGTCGGCGTCGAGGGCGACCTCGACGGGTGCGCCGGGTGCCTCGGGGCGGCGGTCCGGGACCATGAGCCCCCGCTCCGGGCCCATCGTGCACGCGACGCCGAGCCGGAACGCGGTCGTCCGGAGCGTGCCCGGGACGGCGGCCTCGAGCACCGCCAGCGTGTCGTGCAGGACCAGGGCGTCGCGGCCGTAGCGGCCGAGGAAGGTGCTGCGGTAGAGCGCGGCGGTCCCGGCGAGCGTGGCGCACCGGGGGCCCGCCGCGGTGAGCTCGTCGAGCCACGTGCCCTCGACGGCGCAGCGCATGGTCAGGTCGAGCGGCACGAGGGTGACGGGCACGTCGGCCTGGGTGAGCACCCGGTGTGCCGCCTCCGGATCGGCGTAGATGTTGAACTCCCCGGCGCCACGGGTGTTCCCGCTGCCCAGCGACCCGCCCATCGCGACGATCCGCCCGATCCGGGGGATCAGCGCGGGGTGGCTCCCGAGCAGCAGCGCGGCGTCGGTCATCGGGCCCAGGCAGACGATCGTCACCGGGGCCTCCGCGGAGGTGAGCACGTCGGCCATGAGCTCGACGGCCGACCGGGCATCGCCCGGGCCGGGCGCGGGGAACGCGTCGGCGCGGAGCCCGAGACCGTCGACGCCGTGCCAGTCGGGCGCGGTCTCGGCCTGCGGGTGGACGAGCGGACGGACCGCGCCGGCAGCGGCCGGCACGTCGGCGCGGTCGGCGAGCGCGAGGATGCGCCGCAGGTTCGGGAACGTCTGCTCCCGGCCGACGTTGCCGAACGTCGCGGTCACTGCCCGCACGTCGCACTCGGGGCTCCGCAGCGCGAGGACCAGCGCGAACGCGTCGTCGACACCCGGGTCGGTGTCGATGATCATGGGGATCGGACCGCTCGTCACCGCTCGTCTCCTGTCGTCGGGCTCGTGGTCAGGAGCCTTCCACCGGCTCCCACCGCCGGTCATGTCGAGGCTGCCACGCCCGCAGCCGGTCGAGCAGCGTGGCGGGGTCGGTCGCGGAGAGGACGAGTGCGCAGTCGGCCGCGCGGAGGAAGCCCTGCTCGACGGCGTGGTCGAGGAAGCGGAGGAAATGGTCGTAGTACCCGGCGGTGTCGAGCAGCGCCGTCGGCTTCGCGTGGATGCCCAGCTGCGACCAGGCAGGGCGTCCGCGAGCCCACCCGGCCCCCGGCGGCGAGAACGGCGTCGGCGAGTGCGCCCATCGTGCCGACGGCGGCGCCCCCGTCCACGAGCCCGATGCCGTCGGTGGCGAGCCGGGTGCCGAGCCGTCGTGCGGCGTCGAGGTAGGCCGACGTTCGATCCGCAGAACACGCACAGGGTGTCGATCGTGCCCACAGGTCACCTCGGGCGTCGACGTGGCGTTCGGTCGATCGCGGACCGACCGGCCGGGCAGTGGAGTGGCGAGCGGGGAGAGAAACGTTTCTGTCACTGTGGAGTCCGAACGCGAACGCGGTCAACGACGGACGGCGGCTGCCGAATCGGAGTGGTCATGGCTCACGCCACTCAAGAAGGCCTGCGAGGATAGAATCGATTCACGAGGCAAGGGTCCGCTCGCTCGCCGGTCGGCCGCGAGGCCCCGGAGGTCAGGCCGGGAAGACGGTGGTCCAGTCGTTCCTGATGCTCGCGACGGTCCAGTTGTCGGTCTTCGCCCGCGAGAGCGCCTCCTCGGCGCCGGCGGTGTAGGCGAACTCGCGCTCGGGGTCGTCGTGCAGCAGGAGGAGCCGCAGGGTGGGCGCGTCGGGGCGGTGGGTGAACTCGAGCATCGGGACGTCACCGTTGGAGTTGCCGGCGGCGAGGAGGGGACGGCGGCCGGTGCGGTTCCAGATCCGGATCGGCTTCTCGGGGCCGTCGTCGAGGTAGTCGGCCTCGGGCCTGTGCGTGATCGTCCCGCCGACGTCGTTGCTGGTGTAGGTGAAGGTGCTGCTGCTGCCGATCACGCGCTCGCGGGGGATGGCGTACATGTCCTGGCTGACCGGACGTATGAAGTCGCGGCCGCCGCCGGAGGCGATGTAGGTCGTGAACCCGTTGTCGGTCAGGTGGTCGAGCAGCTCGACCATCGGGGCGTAGGCGCAGCGCAGGTAGCCGCGACCGAGTGTGGGGTGGGTCGCGGTGCGCAGGAACGTGTCGGCCTGGCGTTCGAAGTCCTCCACGCTGATCCCGGCGTAGGCGGCGAGGATCCCGCCCGCCAGCGTCCGCACATCGGTGTCGTCCCCGGCGTAGTGCGCGGTCATCAGGGAGGCGAACCAGCCGAGGTCACCGGTGGCGGCGGCCGCCCACGGCTGACGTTCGCGCAGCTCCGGTCGTGCCTCCGCCATCTCGGTGAGCCGGCGCAGGATGAAGTCGAGCTGGATGGGCATCGGCTTCTCGCACCAGAGGGTGCCGTCGTTGTCGAACACGGCGACGCGTTCCTCGACCGGCACCGGCGGGGATCCGTCCTCGCCGCAGGTGCGCCGGACGAAGTCGAGGACGGCGTCCTTCGTCGGTCCGTCGCGCCACGTCGCGAGTGGGGTGTCGGCCACGACTCGTCCTCCTGGGCTCGGTGCGCCGCTGCTCTTGCTCTGGTCCGACGACCGGGCGGCCGGTCGTGCTCGGGTGGGGGAGGGTCAGGGATCGGCCGCCATGCGGAAGCCGATGTTGCCGGCGCTGCTGTCGGGGGTGTTGGCCGAACGCGCGGCGCAGCGGTAGCGCCAGCAGTAGGACTCGTGGCAGAGGTAGGACCCGCCGCGCATGTTCCGTTGCCCGGGCCGGCCCGGGCCGAACCGGTCGGCACACCACTCCCAGACGTTGCCCGTCATGTTGTGCAGCCCATACCCGTTGGGCGCGAACGCGTGCACCGGCGCCGTACCGCGGTAGCCGTCCGCGCCGGTGTCGTGTGCGGGGAAGCGGCCTTGGAAGACGTTCATGCGGTGCTGGCCGCCGGGCGTCAGCTCGTCGCCCCACGGGTAGCGGGCGCCGTCCAGCCCGCCGCGCGCCGCGTACTCCCACTCGGTCTCCGACGGCAGGCGCCCGCCGGCCCAGCGGCAGTACTCGCGGGCGTCGAGCCACGAGACGTGGACGACGGGATGGTCGCCGCGACCCTCGAGGTCCGACCGCGGGCCTTCCGGTCGGCGCCAGTCGGCGAGGTGGACCTGGCGCCACCACGGGGCCCCGACGACCGAGCGGGTCGGGGGGAACCGGTCGGGCAGCAGACCCACGAACACGAAGGACCAGCCCTCCCGTTCGGCCGTGGTGAGGTACCCGGTGGCGTCGACGAACGCCGCGAAGTCGTCGTTGCTCACCGCGTGTGCCGCGATCCCGAACGGCGCGACCCTGGCGACCCGCGTGGGGCCTTCACCGTCCTCGGGGTAGCGCTGCTCGTCGGAGCCCATCGTGAACTCGCCCCCGGCGAGCGCCACGAGTGCGGTCTCCGCCGGTGCGCGCGCGCCGGGACCCGGTTCCTCGACGGTGGCCCGGATGGTCGGCGAGGACGGACAGCAGCACGTGTCGCTGCCGGCACCGACGGGTCGGGTCACGGCCCGACTATCGGCGGCCCGCCCACCTCATCGCATCACTCGCGAAGGGTGAGGGCCGCCGCCGCGCCGCGCCCCGCCCGAGCCTGGCTCGCTCACCCTCGCCGGGTGGTCCGTGGCGCGCCCCGGGCTGGGCAGGGTCTGAGTCCTCGCCGTCCTCCGCCTCACACCTCGCGCGGACCGGACCGCGCACGGGCGTGATCGGCGGGCCGGGTCCGCGGCGGCGCGCGTCCTGGTGACGAGGCGGCAGAGGAGACAGTTCCATGGCACCACGACCGTTCCGCGGTGTGATCAACGTCGACATCCGCGACTCGAAACCGGACTGGACGCCGTTCGAGCCGCCGAGAGCGCCCGACGGCGCGTCGAACGTCGTCTACATCGTGCTCGACGACGTCGGTTTCTCGGCCATGTCCTGCTACGGCGGCCCGATCGCGACCCCGAACATCGACCGCATCGCCGACGACGGGGTCCGCTTCACCCAGTGGCACACGACGGCCCTCTGCTCGCCGACGCGGTCGTGCCTGTTGACCGGGCGCAACCACACCCGCAACTCGATGGCCTGCATCACCGAAGCGGCCGTCGGCTTCCCGAACGCGAGTGGCACCGTCCCGCCGGAGAACGGCATGTTGCCCGAGATCCTGGGCGAGCGCGGCTGGAACACCTACATGGTCGGCAAGTGGCACCTGTGCCCGACGGTCGAGATGAACCTGGCCTCGACCCGGCGGAACTGGCCGTCCGGGCGAGGCTTCGAGCGCTGGTACGGGTTCCTCGGGGCGGAGACGAACCAGTGGTATCCCGACCTGGTCTACGACAACCACCCGGTGGACCAGCCGAAGTCGCCGGAGGAGGGCTACCACCTCACCGAGGACCTCACCGACAAGGCGATCGAGTTCATCCGCGACGCCAAGACCATCGCGCCGGAGAAGCCCTTCTTCCTCTACTACGCCCCCGGTGCGGCGCACGCCCCGCACCACGCCCCCAAGGAGTGGATCAGCAGGTTCGCCGGGCAGTTCGACATGGGCTACGAGGCCATGCGCGTCCAGACCCTCGCGCGGCAGAAGGAGCTCGGGATCGTCCCGCAGGACACCGAACTGCCGCCCATCAACCCGCTCGGCACGCCGGAGACCCGCACCGGGCCCGACGGGCAGCCGTTCCCGCCGCTGGACGAGACCCGGCCCTGGGACTCGCTGGGCGACGACGAGAAGCGGTTGTTCACGCGGATGGCCGAGGTGTACGCCGGCTTCCTCGCGCACGCCGACCATCACATCGGCCGGCTGCTGGACTACCTGGAGGAGTCCGGACAGCGCGACAACACGATGATCATCGTGGTGTCGGACAACGGCGCCAGCGGCGAGGGCGGCCCCGACGGGTCGATCAACGAGATGAAGTTCGCCAACGGCATCCCCGACGACATGCAGTCCAACCTGGCGATGCTCGACGAGCTCGGCGGCACGCGCACCTACAACCACTACCCGAACGGCTGGGCGATGGCCTTCAACACGCCGTTCAAGATGTGGAAGCGCTACGAGTTCAACGGCGGCACCGCCGACCCGTGCATCATCTCCTGGCCCACGGCCGGCGCCGCGGCCGACGTGGCGGGCAACGGTCAGCTGCGCCACCAGTACCACCACGCGATCGACATCGTGCCGACGATCCTGGACACGCTCGGCGTCGAGGCCCCGGACACGATCAAGGGTCATGTGCAGAGCCGGATCGACGGCGTCAGCATGCGTTACAGCATCGGCGACCCGTCCGCGCCGTCGGCGAGGACGACGCAGTTCTACTCGATGCTCGGCTCGCGCGGCATCTGGCACGACGGCTGGAAGGCGGTCACGACCCACCCCACGCTGAGCGGCTGGAGCGACTTCAACAACGACACCTGGGAGCTCTACCACGTCGACGTCGACCGGGCCGAGCTGCACGACCTGGCGGAGGAGCAGCCCGACAAGCTGCGTGAGCTGGTCAGCCTGTGGTACGCCGAGGCCGGCGACAACGGTGCCTTCCCGCTCGACGACCGGTCCGCGCTGGAGATCATGATCACGCCGCGCCCACAGGTGACGGCCGAGCGCGACCGATACATCTACTACCCGAACACCGCCGAGGTTCCCGAGCAGCAGGCGGTCAACGTCCGCAACCGGTCGTTCTCGATCGGCGCGCTCGTCGACATCCCGGCCCCGGGCGCGCAGGGTGTGCTGTTCGCCCACGGCTCACGCTTCGGCGGCCACGCCCTCTACGTCAAGGAGGGCCGGCTGCACTACGTCAACAACTTCGTCGGTCTGACGGAGCAGAAGATCGACGGCACGGTCGACCTGCCGACCGGTGAGAAGCTGCTGCTCGCGGCCTCGTTCGACAAGGACGGCGAGGACCCCAAGGGTGTCGCCACCGGGATCCTGTCGCTCTACCACGCCGACCGGAAGGTCGGCGAGGGCCGGATCAAGACCCAGCCCGGGCTCTACAGCCTGGCCGGGGAAGGCCTGTGCGTCGGGCGCGACAGCGGCGAGGCGGTGACGTCGGACTACCCCGGCGAGCACCCGTTCGCGTTCACCGGCGGAACGATCCGGCGCGTCGCCGTCGACGTCAGCGGTGACCTGTACGTCGACCTGGAGCGTGAGGCCCAGGCCATGATGGCGAGGGAGTAGCGGCACGTGCGTCCTCCGGGGGATCGGTGGGCGACAGCCGATCCCCCGGAGCGGGCCGCACCGCGGTTCAGCCGACCGTCGCGAGAGCGCCGGGTGCGATCTCGACCCGGACGGGGGTGTGCGCCTCGACGGCGAGGACCTCTCCGTCGAGCTGCAGGGGGGTCGGCTTGTGGGTGACGAACCGGTAGGCGGTCGCCGTCGGTTGCGGGCCCAGTCCGCGGGTCGCCGCCCTTATCGCGACGCCGAGGACCTTCCATTTCGACACGTGCGGGAGCGCGATCACCTCGAACCGGCCGTCGTCGGGTCGCCCGGTCGCGCTGATCGTCGCGTACTTGGCCATCTGGGCGATGTTGGCGAAGAGGAGGCTGTCGAGGTTGCGGCGGGTGCCGTCGTCCAGGGTGACGGCGAACGGGCGGAACCGCGCGAACGTGCGCACCACCGAGACGATTTCCCGCAGTGAGTTCTTGCCCCCCTTCTCCAGGTCGATGGCGACGATCGGGGTGAGGCCGACGCCGATGTAGGAATGCGCGTAGCGGACGACGGTGCCGGGCCCCTCGCCGACGGTGAGGCGCGGCAGGTCGAGGTGCCGTACCTCGCCGGCGACGATGGCGTCGCCGAGGGCCTGCTCGCGGGTGGTCCGGCGGTGGTCGTTGGCGTTGCCCGCGGCCATGACCGCACAGACCGTTCCGGTGTCGCCCGCCTGCATGACGCCGTCGACGACCTCGTTGTAGCCGCCGTCCCCGCTCACCGAGACGATCAGGGAACGGGGCACGCGGGCCGCCTCCCCGGCCAGCTCGCGAGCATGGCCCGCGCGTTCGGTGGGGCGCAGGCGAACCGTCGTCCGCGGCAGGCGCCGGGTGAGCTCGGCGCCGAGTTCCGCCGCCAGCTCGGCGGCGGAACCCGTGCTGTGCGGGTTGAAGATCACGACGATGCGATCGAACCGGGGCCGGGTGGTCACGTCTGCCTCCCGCGGTGTCCCGTGTCGTCCTCCGCCTCGGGCAGGCACTCGCCGAGCCCCGGACTGCACGGTACGAGCCCGTCGGCGGAACGCAACACGGGGCAACCGGCCCGCAACGTCGAAAAAACGCATGTGAAATACGGATTCGGGAAGGTCATCGAGCCGGCGGCCGTGGCCGTGCACACCCGGGCACCGGCGAGTCCTCGTCCCACACCCCACCTGGAGAATCGATGACCATCGACTTCACGATGTCCGACGAGCAGAAGAAGCTGCAGTACGACGTGCGTGCGTTCGCCGAGAACGTGCTCAAGCCGATCGTCGCCGCAGCCGACGCGGAACCGGACCCGCTCAAGGGCTTCCAGATGACCAAGCCGGCCTACGTCGAGGCGTACAAGGCCGGGATCGCCATGTGCATGCTGCCGGCCGAGTACGGCGGCGGCGGCATCTCCTGCGTCGACCTGGTGATCGCCGCCGAGGAGATCTGCGTCGTCGACCCCGGGTTCGCCTGCACCGTGCTGTGCAACGGGCTCGGCCTGATGCCGGTGGCGTGGTACGGCTCGGAGGAGCAGAAGCAGAAGTTCCTGGGTGCCGCGACCTCGGACCCGACCGGCGAGTACCTCGGTGGCTGGACCGCGAGCGAACCGCCCGGCAACCCGTCCGGGACCGCGAACTTCGACATCCCGCTGCCGCGGCCGGCCGGGGTCGGCCTCACCGCCGAGCTCGATGGTGACCACTACGTCGTCAACGGCCGCAAGTACTGGCCGTCATCGGCGGGCTGGGACGAACGCGGGGTCAACGCGGGCACGTTGATCGTCCGGACCGACCCGAACGTCGGCGGCACCTCCGGTCTCTCGGCCCTGGTCCTGGAGCGGGACACCCCGGGCGTCACCTACCGGCACCTCGACAAGACGGGGCATCGGCTGGCGTCGAACGCGGAGATCGTCTTCGAGAACGCCAGGATCCCCGCGACGAACCTGCTCCCGGGTGCCGTCGGGAACGGCGATCTGGTGATCAACAGGAACTTCGCCTGGTCCGGGCCGGTCGCGGCGATCGCTGCGGTGGGCATGGCGCGGGCGGCCTACGAGATGGCGCTCGACTTCGCCAAGGGCAACACCGCCGGTGCGCTGAAGCCGATCATGGGCTTCCAGAACGTCGGGTACGTCCTCGGTGACGTCGCGGCGAAGATCGAGATGGGCCGCTACTTCTCCTGGCGGGCCGCGGACTACCTGGACAAGCACGACCAGCACGCGGAGCTGGTCGGGGCGATGAACAAGATCCAGGTCACCGAGCTGATGTTCGAGTGCGTGTACAAGTGCATGCAGATCGTCGGGGTGAACAGCCTGGAGACCAAGAACGGTTTCGGCAAGATCCTGCGTGAGGCCTCCGTCCTGCCCATCTACGACGGCGGGAACATGGGTATGCAGCGTCGCCGGGTGCACGGAATCCTCGCCGACCCGCTGTTCAACCCGCGGGCGATCATGGAGGACGACTACGTGGTGTTCGGGAAGCACCACGAGGAGATCGACACGATCGCCGGCTGAGCCGGGCGGCCCGGCCCGGCGCTGCTCCGCCGGGCCGGGCCGGTATCGGGTAGGTTCGGGCCGTCCCAAACGAGACGAGCCGAAGTTGAGACACACCAACCACGCCGACTACGCGCTGCGTGTCCTGCTCTACCTCCGGGTCGCGCCGGGTAGGCGGGGCTCGGTCGGCGACATCGCCACCGCGCACCACATCTCCCGTCACCATCTCGACAAGGTCGTCACCGGGCTGGCCGCGGCGGGGCTGGTGGAGACGGCCAGGGGCCGCGGCGGCGGGGTGCGCCTCGTCCGGGATCCGGCCTCGATCACGCTGGGCGAGATCATGCGGGCGATGGAGAACGACTACGCGGTGGTGGAGTGCCTGGGCCCGGCGCGGTTCTGCCGGGTGGCCGGGGTCTGCGGGGCGCGGAACGTCTTCTCGCGCGCACTGGACGCCTATTTCGCCGTGCTCGACGACGCCACGCTCGAGGAGATCGCCGACAACGACCTCGGTCTGCGCGGCGCGCTCGGTCTGAGCGGCGGCACCGGACACTGAACCGCTCGCGTTCCCGGACGGCCGTCGTGACGCCCCGGGGACCATCGTCTCGTGCCTGAAGGGGACATCGTGGCCGTCGACTTCGCGCTCACGGATCGGCAGCGTGCGCTCAAGCGCAATGCTCGTGAGTTCGCCCGTGAGGTGCTGCGGCCCGCCGCGGAGGCGGCCGACCGGATCGCCGATCCGCACGAGGCGTTCCGGGCCATGAAGCCGGTGTACGAGCAGGCCGCTGCGGCGGGCATGACCACCATGTTCCTGCCCGCGGAGTACGGCGGGGGCGGCGCGTCGAACGTCGACTTCCTGATCGCCATCGAGGAGCTCTGCGCGGTCGACCCGGGGTTCCCGACGATCCTGCTCGTGAACGGGCTGGCCCTCATGCCCGTGCTCTGGCACGGCACCGACGAGCAGCGGGAGAGGTGGCTCGGGTACGCGACCGGACCGCGCCGCAGCGACTTCCTGGCGGGCTGGGCCGTGAGCGAACGGGGTGGCACCGCGAACTTCGACCATCCGAGCCCGCGCGCCGGGATCCAGCTGCTCGCCGAGCTCGACGCGGCCACCGACGAGTACGTGCTCACCGGCGAGAAGCACTGGCCCTGCAACTCGGGGGGCTGGGACCTCGACGGGGCCGACATGAGCGTCTGCATCGTGCGGACGGACCGGTCCGGCGGCGGCACGGAGGCGCTGAGCGCGATCATCGTCGAGCGTGGCACCCCGGGCATCACCTACGAATCCATCGACAAGCTCGCGCACCGCACCTGTCAGAACGTGACGATGACGTTCCGCGGCGCCCGGGTCCCGGCCGCGAACCTCCTCTGCCCCGGCGACGGGGATTTGCTGATCAGTCGGAACTTCACGTGGTCGGGCCCCATCGCCGCGATCGCCTCGGTCGGCGTGGCGCGCGGGGCCTACGACTTCGCGCTCAAGTGGGCGAAGTCCTACACCGGCGGGGGAGCGGGGCCGATCATCGAGCACCAGGCCGTCGGGCACCTGCTCACCGACATCGCGGCCAGGATCGAGGCTGCCCGGTACTTCTGCTGGAAGGCCGCCCACTACCTCGACGCCCATCCCGACGGCGGCCACGCGATCGGCGCGATGAACAAGACCTTCTGCGGCGACCTCATGCAGAGGGTCGTCTTCGACTGCATGCGTCTGGTCGGCGTCAACGCCCTCGACACGCGGTTCCCGTTGGCGCGCCTCTACCGGGAGTCGGTCGTGTTCCCGCTCTACGACGCGGGCAACCTGGGGATGCAGCGCCGCCGGGCCTGGGGGGTCATGGCCGATCGCGGATTCAGCCCCGACACCTTCGTGGACGGGGACCCGCTGCCGTTCACGAAGGCGATGGAGGGCTACGGCGCCGGGGGCGTACCCGGCCTCCCCTGACCGTGAGCCGGCGGGCGGGCCGCCGCGACAGCGGGCGCGAGACGCGCCGCCGGAAGATCCGGTTCGGGTGCCGTCGGCCGTGGCGGCGGGCTCACTCGTGTGGTTCCGACGGGTGAGTGACCGGCGAGCCTCGTTTGCGTTATTGCGTCGCACCGCGGTCGGCGCGTACACCGGAATGCGTACTCCTGGGGCGGCCATCGGAAGATCCGCTTGCGGCAGCGTCGCCCGACCGTGGACGCGCGGGGCCGGTACGCACCGGGCCGGCTTCGGACGAACCAAAGGCGGTTCTCCATATGACCGACGGACAGCGGCTCGCAACACCACCCGGAACGGGCAACGGTTCGGTGCTGGACGCATGGGAGCGGTTCCAGCAGGGCGACGACCACATCCGTGGGGTCCGGCCCGAAGTGGTGGTGTCGTGGCTGCGCTGCCGGGAGAAGTACAAGGTCGACCCGCACCTCACCGAGGCGCCCGCGGCCCCCGCCGCCGGCGAGCACGCGCTGGAGCACGGTGTGGTCTTCACCGAGATGGGTGGGGTCGCGGCGTCCGCGACCCGCGAGGTGGAGGGCCTCAACGGCATCGTCACCGTCACCGACTGCACGGGCCGTGTCCTGGCCGTCTGGGGTGACCCGGCCACCCGGCTGCGCGCCGACGAGGCGAACCTGAAGCCGTGGCACTGCTGGTCGGAGTGCGCCGCGGGCACCAACGGCATGGGGACGGCACTGGAGACGCACGGCCCTGTGCTGGTCGGCGGGGCCGAACACTGGTGCGAGGCGTTCCACAACTGGGTGTGCGCCGGCGTCGCCGTGCGTGACGTCGTGACCCGCGAGCCGATCGCGGTCCTGAACGTCTCGTGCTGGCGCACCGCGCTGCCCCGGTCGACCGCGGGCTGGCTCGCCAACGCGGTCATGCGGGCCCAGAGCATCCTGAAACGCCGCGCCCGCGACAGCGGCGCGGAGCTCGTCGCCGCGTTCACGCAGGCCAAGGGGCAGTCGAGCAGCCCGCTGGCCGCGGTGGACACCGCCGGCAAGGTCGTGATCGCGAACGACCCGGCGAGCGTGCTGATGGGCGTGCCGGCATCGACGCCGGCGGTGGATCCGACGGTCCGCTGGAACTCCGGGCTACCCGACATCATCGGCGCCGCGCGATACGCCAGCGTGCACGCTGCGCACAACCCCGCCTGGGTCGGCTCCACCCAGGTCTTCACCCACCTCGCCGACGACCCGACGCCCGTCAGCATCCGGCCCGTCTTCCTGTCCGGGCACCTGGTCGGCAGCCTGATCGCGTTCGGGTCCTCGGACGGCGAGCGCCTCGCGCCCGGCGAGGGGGCCGCGCACCCCCGCATGCCGGTCCGGCGCCTGGTGGGCGTCCGGGACGACCGGATGGTGCTGCTGCGGTTGCCGGAGGTGTCCTTCGCCGAGTCCGACGGCAACGACGTCTGGCTGGCGACCGACGAGGGGCGGTTGCGCGCGGCCACGCCCGGCCTCGACAAGCTCGACGCCGAGCTCGCCGACTCGGGGTTCCTGCGGGTCCACCGCCGCTACGTCGTCAACGTGGACCGGATCCGCGAGATCGAGCGGGGGCCGCGGGGCGAGATGCTGCTGGTCATGGAGGGTCGGCAGCGGGAAGCGGTGCCCGTTTCGCGACGCAACTCCGCGGCCGTCCGCCGCGCGCTCGGAATCTGAGCGGAACCGGGTGCGAACGGTGTCGATCGGTCCGCGAACGGCGCGTTCCGGGGAACGGACGGTGAACTCGGCGGACCCCGATCGCGGCGGGCGTAGAGTCGTTCTCCCGGGACGGCCCGAACGGGTGCCGGCCCGGATTCGCGTGTGTGCGAGCGCGGGGCGGGCGCCGCCGTGGGCGTGACGATTCCGCCGCGCCGTCGTGACAGTTCTGGAGCGTCTCCGAAGGAATTCCGTGTCCGCCACCCATGACGTGTCCGCCACCTATGACGTCGTCCTCCGTACGCGGAACGCCGAGCGCGCCGCCCTCCCGCACCCGACGCGCGGCGGCGCCAACCGGGTCTGGTGGCCGCACCGGCTGGACCTGACGGTCCTCGCGCCCGACGCCGCCGACCCGTGGGCTGCGGGCTTCGACTACGGCGCCGCGTTCGAGACGCTCGATCTCGCCGCCGTGCGCCGCGACATCGAGCGGGTCCTCACGACCTCGCAGCCCTGGTGGCCCGCGGACTACGGCAGCTACGGCCCGCTCATGGTGCGCATGGCGTGGCACGCCGCCGGCACCTACCGCGTCCGCGACGGGCGCGGCGGTGCCCGCGGCGGCTACCAGCGCTTCGCGCCGCAGAACAGCTGGCCGGACAACAAGGGGCTGGACAAGGCGCGGCGACTGCTGTGGCCGGTGAAGAAGCGGTACGGCCGCGCGCTGTCGTGGGCCGACCTGATGATCTTCGCCGGTACCGTCGCGCTGGAGACCATGGGCGTGCCGACGCTGGGCTTCGGTGGTGGCCGCGAGGACGCGTGGGCGCCGGACGACTCGGTCGACTGGGGCCCGGAGCGCGCCTGGCTCGCCGACGAGCGGCACACCCGTGTCCGCGAGCTGGACGAGCCGCTCGCCGCCTCGGAGATGGGCCTGATCTACGTCAACCCCGAGGGCCCGCGCAGCGTCCCCGATCCGTGGCTCGCCGGGCGGGACATCCGGGAGACGTTCCGGCGCATGGGGTTCGACGACGAGGAGACGGTCGCCCTGATCGCGGGCGGGCACACGTTCGGCAAGACCCACGGTGCCGCGCACGACCGTCACCTCGGGCCGGAGCCCGAGGGCGCCCCGCTGGAGGAGCAGGGTCTGGGCTGGCGCAACGACCACGGCACCGGCGTCGGACCCGACGCGATCGTGAGCAGCCTGGAGGGCGTCTGGACGGCGCACCCGACCCGCTGGGACCACGGCTACCTGGAGACGCTCTACCGCTACGACTGGGACGCGGTGCTCAGCCCTGCCGGGCTCTGGCAGTGGGTCCCGTCCGGCGGGGCCGGTGCCGGCACGGTGCCCGATGCCCACGACCCGGCGGTCACCCATGTCCCCACGTTCCTCACGACGGACCTGGCGCTGCGCTACGACCCCGGGTACGAGCCGGTCTCGCGGCGCTTCCTCGAACGGCCCGACCTGTTCGCCGACGCCTTCGCCCACGCGTGGTTCAAGCTCACCCACCAGGACATGGGCCCGATCCAGTGCTATCGCGGGTCGCTGGTCCCCGCGGAGCCACAGCTGTGGCAGGACCGCGTCCCCGACGTCCACCACGAGCTGGTCGGGCCGGCGGAGGTCGCCGACCTGAAGCGGCGGCTCCTCGCCGCAGGGCTGTCCGTGGCGCAGCTCGTGACCACGGCATGGGCGTCGGCCTCGACGTTCCGGGTGAGCGACCGCCGCGGCGGCGCGAACGGTGCCCGGATCCGCCTGCGTCCGCAGCGCGACTGGGAGGTCAACGAGCCCGCCCGGCTCGCCGAGGTCCTGGACGCGCTCGAGCAGGTCCGGGCGGCGGCACCGCACCCGGTGTCGCTCGCCGACCTCGTCGTCCTGGGCGGGTGCGCGGCCGTCGAGCGGGCCGCGGCCGACGCGGGCCACGACCTGCAGGTCCCGTTCGTGCCGGGCCGCACCGACGCCACCCAGGAGCAGACCGACGTCGACTCGTTCGCGGCGCTGGAACCCGTCGCGGACGGTTTCCGCCAGTACCGGGGCCCGGGCTGCCGGCTGCCGGGCGAGCACGCGCTGGTCGAGCGCGCCGCCCTGCTGGGCCTCAGCGCACCGGAGACGGTGGTGCTCCTCGGGGGCCTGCGGGCGCTCGGGGTGACCGTCGGCGGGTCGCGGCGGGGGGTGCTCACCGCGACGCCCGGTGTGCTGACCACCGACTTCTTCGTGAACCTGCTCGACCCGGGCACGTCGTGGACCCCCGCGGGCGCCGACGCCTTCGACGGCCGCGATCGCGCCACCGGGGAGCTCCGGTGGACCGCGAGTCGCGTCGACCTCGCCGTCGGCTCGAACTCCGAACTGCGCGCGATCGCGGAGGTGTACGCCGCCGACGACGCCCATGGGCGGTTCGTCACGGATTTCGCGGCGGCCTGGGACAAGGTCATGACCCTCGACCGCTTCGACCTCCGATGACCCACGCGTGGCACGAGCGGTGCCCCTGCTCACACGAACGGTAGGCGGGTCAGGGTGAGCGGCGCGGCTCTTGTGAGCGGAAATCCGGCGGGCGTACGCTCCGAATACCGAATTCGCAAAGCATTGCCGCGAGGGGTCTCGAATTCAATCCCGCGGACCAAGAATGCTGTCGAGAAACGGATTCCAGGCTCAGGGAGGTGACGCCCGTGACCAGTGCTCAGGAGCGATCGGACCTGATGGGCAAACTCGGGCTGAACGTGCAGAACAGAGCGGCGATCGGGAGGCTGCTCAATTCGGGCAATGTCGGTGAGGCCAAGGAACACGGGGACGGCCGCATGACGGCCACGATCCGGATCAACCCGGACGAACTGACCTGGGACCCGCAGATCCTGGTCATGCCGCACGGCGGCGACATCGAGCTCGAGCTCATCAACGACGACCAGAACACCCACTGCGCGCTGCTGCCGAGCAACGGCGACCGCAAGTTCATCTGGCTGGTGAACCACTCGCGCGGCCGGGCGACCCTCAACCTCGACGGCCCCGGTTGCTACTGGTACAGCTCGCCGACCGGCAACGACGAGGGCCGCGGTCTGACCGGTGCCATCGTCGTGCTCGGCGACGTGCCGCCGGAAGCGCGCCTCGACCGACCCGACCAGCCGCGCCCATAGGAGGAGCACACGCCATGACCGTCGAGTACGTCGACGCCGGCGAGGCGATCGACCAGGGAGATCTCAGCGGCAACCACGGCACCGCGCCGCCGGTCGTCGAGGGCGTCACCTACGAGCGGATCCTCGAGGCCCGCTCCGAGCCGCAGAACTGGCTCACCTACTACGGCGCCTACAACGGGCAGCGGTTCAGCCCGCTCGACCAGATCAACACCGAGAACGTGAAGCGGATCGGGCCGGCCTGGGTCTTCCAGGCGGGGTCCAGCGGCATGATCGCGGGCGCCTCGACCTACGCGTTCGAGGCCGCCCCGCTCGTGGTCGACGGGGTCATGTTCGTCTCGGGCTGGGACGGCTGGGTCTGGGCGCTGAACGCGGCGACCGGCAACGAGATCTGGCGCTACAAGCACGCGACCCCGTACGACGTGTCGCTGTGCTGCGGCAACGTCAACCGCGGCGTCGCCGTCGCCAAGGGCAAGGTCTTCAGCGTCACGCCGAACGCACACCTCATCGCCCTCGATGCGACCACCGGGAAGAAGCTCTGGGACCGGACCTACGGCGACGTGCGGGCAGGGGAGAGCGCGACGTGCGCCCCGCTGATCGTGAAGAACCTCGTCATCGTGGGCAGCTCCGGCGGCGAGTTCGGCGTCCGCGGCCACCTCGACGCCTTCGACCTCGACAGCGGCGAGCACGCGTGGCGCTGCTACATGGTGCCCAAGCCCGGCGAGCCCGGCTCGGACACGTGGCCGTCCGAGGGACAGGCGTGGGCGCGCGGCGGCGGCAACTGCTGGCTCACCGGCACGTTCGACCCGGAGACCAACCTTCTCTACTGGGGCACCGGCAACCCGGCCCCGGACTTCGACGGCGAGGTGCGCGAGGGCGACAACCTCTACACCGACAGCATCGTCGCGATCGATGCCGACGCGGGTGAGATCCGCTGGCACTACCAGTGCACGCCGCACGACGTGTGGGACTACGACTCGATCTCCGAGTGCATCCTGTTCGAGCACGAGGGCCGCAAGCTGCTCGGGCACTTCGACAAGAACGGATACTTCTTCGTCGTCGACCGCACCAACGGCGAGCTGGTCCGGATCACGCCGTTCGTCGACCGGATCGACTGGGGCAACATCACCCGCGACGGCAAGGTCACACCGTCGCGCTATCCGGAGAAGGAGGGCGAGCCGGTCCACTTCTTCCCGGGTCCGGCCGGTGCCAAGGAGTGGACGCACGCGGCGTACAACCCGGAGACGGAGCTGTTCTACGTACCGGTGCAGGACGTCGGTGCCACCGCGACCCGGCGCCGCCGCGAGTTCAAGGAGAGCATCCCGTACTGGGGTGCCGGCGTGCAGGTCGACATCGAGGACATGACCGGCTACGTCAGCGCCTACGACGCGAACGGCGAGGAGAAGTGGCGCTGGCGCGCCAAGCTCCCGATGTGTGCGTCGGTGCTGACCACGGGCGGCGGCCTCGTCTTCGCCGGGGAGCCCAACGGCATGTTCAACGCCCTCGACGCCCGCACCGGCGAGCACCTGTGGCAGTTCCAGTGCGGCAGCGGCCACCACAGCAGCCCCGTCAGCTACAGCGTCGACGGCCGGCAGTTCGTCGCCGTCCCCGTCGGCTGGGGCGGTTGGGCCGAGGGCTTCCTGCCCGGGATGCTCGGCGCCGGCCACGGCAGCGCGCTGATGGTCTTCGCCCTGCCGCCGGAGTGACCACCCGCCCGCGATCGACAGACAGGAGGTGACCAGTGGAAACGACCGCTCGTAGCGAGTGGGAGGCACCCGAGTTCGACGAGATCGGCTGCGCTCCCGAGGTGACGATGTACGTCGCCCGCAAGGAGGACTGAGGGCGCGCGGGGCGCCGGCCGCACGGTCGGCGCCCCGCGTCCGTCGGACGGGGAGGTCCGCGATGTGGCTGCAGGTGCTCGGCTCGGCTGCGGGCGGCGGCTTCCCGCAGTGGAACTGCGGGTGCCCGGGCTGCCGCGCGGTCCGCGACGGCTCGCGACCCGCCCGCCCGCGGACGCAGTCCTGCGTGGCGGTGAGTGCCGACCGGCAGCGCTGGTTCCTGCTCAACGCATCGCCGGACGTCCGCAGCCAGGTCGAGGCGTTCCCGCCCCTGCAACCGCGCGCCGGCCGGGCCACTCCGCTGGGCGCGGTCCTGCTCACCGACGGGGAGCTCGACCACACGTTGGGTTTGCTCCTGCTGCGGGAGGCCGAGCGCCTGGAGGTGCACGCCACCGAGGCCGTCGCCGCGACCCTGCGCGACGGCAGCGGCGTGCTCGCGACGCTGGAGCGTTACTGCGACGTGGACCTCCGGACGGTCGTACCCGGCGTCGACGTGCCGCTCGCCGACGGCCTGACCTACCGCGCCTTCGACGTCCCGACCACCAAGCGGGCGCGCTTCGGCGGCGGTCCGCTGGAGGGCCGGGTCGTCGGCTACCGGCTGACCGACGGGCGCAGCGGCCGGGCGGCCGTCCACCTGCCGGGCATGCAGCGGCTCACCCCCCAGGTGCGCGCGGAGATCGACGGCTGCGCGTGCCTGTTCCTCGACGGCACCTGCTGGGACGACGACGAGCTGATCCGCCTCGGGCTCGCGGCGAAGACGTCGCAGGAGATGGGGCACCTGGCGATCGGCGGTCCCGGCGGGAGCCTGGAGCAGCTGGCCGGGTTGGACGTCGAGCGCACGATCTACATCCACATGAACAACACCAACCCCGTCCTGCTCGAGGACTCCGCGCAGCGACGGACGCTCACCGACCGCGGCCTGGACGTGGCCGAGGACGGTCTCGAAGTGAAGGTGTAGGGGGCCCATGACCACGTCGTTGCAGACGTCGCACACCGAGGCGTTCGTCGAGGCGCTGCGCGCGCAGTCGCGTGCCTACCACGACCAGCACCCGTTCCACGTGCGGATGAACGCAGGACTGCTGAGCCGCAACCAGCTGCAGGGCTGGGTGGCCAACCGCTTCTGCTACCAGCTGGCCATCCCGCGCAAGGATGCCGCGATCCTCGCCAACTGCCCGGACGTCGCGGTGCGCAGGCGCTGGATCCGGCGCATCGTCGATCACGACGGCACGGGGCCCGGGGAGGGCGGCATCGAGGCCTGGCTGCGGCTGGGCGAGGCCGTCGGGCTCTCGCGCGAGGACATGCTCGCCGAGACCCTCATCGTGCCGAGCGTGCGGTTCGCCGTCGACGCGTACGTGACCTTCGCGCGCACCCGCCCGTGGGTGGACGCGGTCGCCTCGTCGCTGACCGAGCTGTTCGCCCCCGACCTCATGGCCGAGCGGCTCGCCGCGTTCGAGCGCCACTACCCTTGGATCGACCGCGACGGCCTCGCCTACTTCCGTGCCCGCCTGTACCAGGCGCCGCGCGACTCCGAGCACGCGCTGGAGGTCGTCACCGAGCACTGCCGCACGCCGGAGGACCAGCAGCGCGCCGTGGCCGCACTGGCGTTCAAGTGCGACGTGCTCTGGAGCATCCTGGACGGCATCGACCGGGCGTACCCGGAGTGACCGCCGTGGACGGCGGGGAGGTCGTCGAGGACGTCCGCAGGCCGCGGCTCGCCCCGCACGTCCGGCTGAGGTTCGACGCCGTCCGTGGCCGGCACGTCCTGCTCAGCCCCGAGACCGTCGCGGTGCTCAACGCGACCAGCGCGGACATCCTGCTGCTGTGCGACGGGCGGACCGTCGCCGAGATCGTCGCGGAGCTGCGGGCGCGGTACGACCACGTCGAGGAGGCGGACGTGCGCGAGTTCCTGCGGCAGATGGCCGAGCGACGCTGCGTGGAGGTGCGATGAACCGGCCGTTCGGACTGCTCGCCGAGCTGACCTACCGCTGCCCGCTGTCGTGTGCCTACTGCTCGAACCCGGTCACCCTGGCCGAGTACGGCGACGAGCTGACGACGGCCGAGTGGTGCCGCGTGTTCGAGCAGGCCCAGGAGCTGGGTGTGCTGCAGCTGCACCTGTCGGGCGGGGAGCCCCTGCTGCGCCGCGACGTCGTCGAGCTGGCGGCCACCGCCCGCGAGCTGGGGATGTACTCGAACCTCGTGACGAGCGCGCTCGGACTCGACCGTCGCCGTGCCGAGCGGCTGCGCGCAGCGGGCCTCGATCACGTGCAGGTCAGCGTGCAGGCGGACGAGCAGGAGATGTCGGACCGGATCGCCGGCACGCGCTCGTTCGACCGCAAGATCGAGGCGTGCCGGCTCGTGAAGGAGCTGGGCTGGCCGCTCACGCTCAACGTCGTGCTGCACCGACAGAACATCCACCGGGTCGGCGACCTGCTGGCGCTGGCCGAGGAGCTGGACGCCGACCGGATCGAGCTGGCCAACACCCAGTACTACGGGTGGGCCTGGCGCAACCGCGACGCGCTGCTGCCCAGCCGGGCGCAGCTCGCCGAGGCCGAGCCGGTCGTCAGCGCGGCCCGGGCGCGGCTGGCCGGCCGCATGGAGGTCGTGTACGTGCTGCCCGACTACTACAGCCGCTACCCGAAGCCGTGCATGGGCGGCTGGGCCGAACGCCAGCTCACGGTGGCGCCCAACGGCGACGTGCTGCCCTGCCCGGCAGCGCAGTCGCTGCCCCTGCCGCGCGCGAGCGTGCGCGAGGACCCGCTCGAACGGATCTGGACGAGCTCGCCGCTGTTCGAGAGCTACCGGGGCACGGACTGGATGCCCGACCCGTGCCGCGGCTGTGACCGGCGGGAGATCGACTTCGGCGGTTGCCGGTGTCAGGCGTTCCAGCTCACGGGCGACGCGG
Organism: Pseudonocardia benzenivorans CB1190; assembly: GCF_000196675.2. Lineage (GTDB taxonomy): Bacteria > Actinomycetota > Actinomycetes > Mycobacteriales > Pseudonocardiaceae > Pseudonocardia > Pseudonocardia benzenivorans. The sequence continues at coordinate 799,094 of NC_015312.1, forward strand.
GGCGCACGGATCCCGTCTGCCACCTCTCACCCGACCACCACCTCGTCGACGAGGCGGTGCGGGTCGCGAACGGGGAGCCGGTGGAGCTGGAGCTCGTGCCGCGGCCGCACCGGGCGGGCGCGTCGTGACCGAGATCAACGCCGACTCGGCGATCAGCATCGCCGTCCTCGCCTTCTTCCTCAGCCTGGACAACTTCCGGTCCGCGATCGCGATCGGGACCGTCCCGTTCGGGATCCGGCGGGCGGTGCAGATCGCACTCGTCTTCGGGCTCTGGGACTTCGTCGCGCCCCTGGTGGGCGGCGAGTTGGGCCACCTCGTCGGCGACGCGATCGGCGACGTCTCCGAGTACGTCGGCCCGGTCGTCCTCGGCGTCTACGGGCTGTACCTGCTCATCGGGGCGCTGCGGAAACCCGAGCCGGAGGAGGTGGACCATCCCTGGGTGACGCTGCTGGGCATGCCGCTCGCGCTGAGCGTCGACAACCTGCTGGCCGGTACGGGTCTGGGTCTGCTCGGCGTCGCGCCCGTCGTCCCGGCGCTGGTGTTCGGCCTCGCCACCGTCGTGATGTCGCTGGCGGGACTGTTCATCGGGCGGCTGGTCGCCCGTGCCATCCCGATCCGCGCGGACCTGCTCTCCGGCATCTCGCTCGTCACCGCCGCCGTGGTGCTGCCGCTCGTGTTCTCTTCCTGACGCGCCTGCCCGCATCGTCAGACTCCCGCGGCAGGTGGGGGGTGCCGCGGGGAATCCTGCCGGTCTCGCTGCAGCGCCAGGGTGGGGCAGGCGTCGATCGCCGCCTGGGCGAGTCGCAGCAGCGAGTGCGGAAGCGGGTCGCTCGTCCGCCCGTTCGCGAGTATCGGGTATCCCCACTCGTCCAGCGTGATCACCTCGGGCAGCAGCTGGGCGCAGAGCGCGTGCCCGTCGCAGGCGACGAAGTCGACGCGTAGACGTACGTCCGACACCCGGCGGCGATCGCTCATCGGGCACGGCCCGGCAGGGGGAAGAGTGCCGGTGCGGCCGCACCCGCGCACGGCAGGCCCCGCAGGTGATCGTGCAGGTCGTGCCGAAAGACCCGGAGGGCGCTGCGCACCAGCCGGACGGAGCCGTCCGGATGTGCACAGGCGCCACGGCCGTCGACGGTCCCCAGCCGGCGCTGGAGGCGGGCGTGCGCGTCGGGGGCGCCGGGAGAGCCGTGCACGATCGCCCGCAGGTCCTGGGCGATCGCCGGCAGGCCGAACCGGCACGGTCCGCACTGCCCGGCGGACTCGGCGGCGAGATGGTCGAGCAGGTGGGCGGTCTGACCCAGCCCGCACACGCGGGTGGGCAGCGCGAGCAGCGTCGGGACGCCGAGTGCCGATCCCGCGGACCGCATCGCCTCGTGGGTGAGCGGGGTGGCGAGCGCGTCGATCCCGAGCCACGCGCCGCCGTAGCCGCCGGACAGGATCGCCTGCACGGGCTCGGCCGGACCGCCGGCGAGTTCGAGGACCGCCTGCACGGTCGTGCCGCCGGGAACCTCGTCGACGCCGGGGTCACGGAGTGCGCCACCGGTGGTGACGAGCAGCGTGCCGGGCAGGTCGGACGTCCCGGCGCGGCGGAACCAGTCCGGTCCGTGGTGGGCGATCAGCGCGAGGTGGGCGAGTGTCTCGACGTTGTCGACCAGCGTCGGACGGCCGGCGACGCCGCGCTCGGCGGGTCGCGGCGGCGTGGTCGTCGGCAGCGCGGGCCGGCCCGAGAGGTACCCGACCAGCGCGGACTCCTCGCTCGCGACGTAGCGGCGGGGGACGGTGACCACCCGCGCGGGGACCCGGTCGTCGCGGGTGGCCACCGCGGCCCGCAGATCCCCGAGGCCCGGCTCGCCGGTGTGCACGCAGAGGATGGCGTCGTCGGCTCCGAGGGCGTCCGCGGCGGCGGCGAGCCCGTCGAGCACGAGGTGCGGGGAGTGGTGGAGCAGGACGGCGTCCTTGCGCGAGGCGGGCTCGCCCTCGCACCCGTTGGCGACGACGACCGGGACGCGCCGGCGTGCGCGCACACCCCGCGCGGCGACGGCGCGCAGCTTCACTGCGGTCGGGAACCCCGCCCCGCCGCGCCCTCGCAGCCCGGCCACCTCGACGAGGTCGGCGAGCCCGGCAACGTCGAGCACCGGCAGGGACCCGTGGCGGCGCCGGTGCGCCGCCAGGTCGTCGCGGTCGCCGTCGGCGTACCACGAGGCCAGGAGCCGGTGGGCGTGCGACAGGTCCTGGGCGGTCGTCATCGTGTGGGCTCCCGGGAGTCGTCGGACCAGATCAGCGCCCGCCAGAGCAGCCCGGCGGTGGCCGCCGCGACGCAACCGAGGGTGAGGACGAGGACCCAGCCGGTGGTCGAGTCGGCTCCCCCGATGCCGAGCCCGTGCGCGACGGCGAGCGGCCAGCACGCGTACGCGGTCATGTGGACCGCCTTCCACGCGCGCAGGCCCAGCCGGGCGCGCAGCAGGCTCGTGACGACCAGCGCGGCGAGGAGGTCGAAGGCCACCGCGCCCAGCCCGAGCCAGAACGGCTCGTATGCGGAGGTGAAGGGGAGCACGACGTCGAGCCACCGGATCGGGACGTAGCCGTCGAGTACCGCGGTGGCCACGTGCACCGCGAGGAACACGATCGCGAGCAGCGAGACGTTGCGGTGCAGGCGGCCCAGCGCGAACCGGGGCCAGCGTGTCGTGGCCGCGCGGGCGACCCCGGAGATGCCGAGCAGCAGCGTCGTGGTGAGCAGCACGAGCACGACGAGGCCCGCAGCACGGCTCGCGTACCAGGTCCACATCAGCGTGCGTCGAGATCGGCCGGCCAGCCGCCCAGTACCACGAGCTGCCCGTCGTCGGCGACGAGCCGCGCGGGCAGGTTCGCCTGCGACAACCAGTGGCAACCCTCGTGCCCCGCCACGATCGCCGCGGTGGCCGCGGTGTTCGCCTCCAGGCACGTCCTGGCGGCGACGCTGACGGTCCGCCAACCGCCCGCGGTCGGAAGGCCCGTCCGTGGGTCGACGATGTGGTGACAGCGGAGGTCGCCGCGCCGCCAGCGTCGGCGGGTCGTCCCCGACGTCGCCAGCCCGCCGGAGGCGATCGCGACCACAGGCCCCGGACCGCGCGCGGCGTGGTCCTCGCCGATCCGGATCCGCCACCCGGTCGCCGGGGGCGGCCCGGCGACGGCCACGTCTCCGCCCAGGCTCACCAGCACTCCGCAGCCGGTGCGGTCCGCGATCGCCGCCGCGGACCGGTCGGCGGCGAGTGCCTTCGCCGTCGAGCCGAGGTCGATGCCGGTCCCGCGGGGGACCAGCACGGTCCGGTCGGTGACGTTCCAGCCGACCCGCCACCAACCCGGTGCGGGCACCGGGGCGGCGGCGGTGTCGGAGTCGGCCACGTCGGCGATGTCGCGGTCGTAGCCGAGGGCATCCATGCAGGTCCCGACCGTCGGATCCAGCAGGCCGTCGGTGAGCGACGCGGCCCGTAGCGCCGCGTCGAGGTGCAGGGCGAGGGTGTCGCCGACGGGGACCGCCGTCCCGGCCCGCCGCTCGACCCCGCGGATCTCGGAGTCGACCCGGAACCGGGAGCAGGACCGGTCGAGCTCGTCGAGCTCCGCGCGCAGCATCGCGACCGCCGTGCGGAGTGCGGCCCCGTCGGTCACGACGACCGTGGCGGTCGTGCCGATCGCGGGGAAGGACTCCGAGACCTCCGGCCCGACGACGGTGGCGGTCACGACGCACCCGACGAGACGTGATGTCCGCCCTGCGGCGCGACGGGGACCACCGGCGTCGCCGGCGCCTGCAGTCCCTGTCGGCCCGACGAGTGGTGCGACCGGTTCGGGACGGCGGGGTTCGTGCCCGGCGGGTCCGCCGCGGCCGGGCCGCCCTCGCCTGGGCCACCGTCATCGTCCGGGACCTGCCCGGTCAGAGCGGGCGGGGCAGTGGTCGCGGTGTCGGTGGTGGCCGCGGCCGGGGCCTGCGAGAACACGACCGCTGCCAGCGCCGTCGCCGCGATGCCGCCGACCGCGATCCAGCCGGTCGCGGTGGAAGCCCGTTGCAGGGCGCGGTCGCGGGCGGCGGCGCGTCCCCGTTGCGAATCCGTCACGGCACCCACTCAACCCCCGCGTTCTTGGAGATTCCTGGGGAGTGGGACACCCACGTGGAGCAGCGCGGACAAATCGTCCCGCGGCGGGTGGTGTCGGGGCACGGCGTTGCGCCGTTCGTCATGATGGCGTCCATGAACGCGCCGTCCGGATCCGCCGTCCCGGGGTCCGCGCACCCCGGGGCACCCGTGACCGCGCGACCGCGGGTGCTGCTCGTGGAGGACGAGGGTGAGCTGGCCGCGATGCTGGCCGGGTTGTTCCGCGAGGAGGGCTACCTCGTCGACGTCGCCGCCGACGGGCACACCGGACTGCACTACGGGCTGACCCGCAGCTACGACGTCGCGGTGCTCGACCGGGGACTGCCCGCCCTCGAGGGGCTCGACCTGCTGGGCCGGCTGCGGCGCAGCGGGGTGACGACGCCGGTGCTCGTCCTCTCGGCCCTGGGCAATCCGGCCGACCGGGTCGCGGGGCTGGACGCGGGCGCCGAGGACTACCTCACGAAACCCTTCGACATCGACGAGCTGCTGGCCCGCCTGCGCGCGCTGCGCCGTCGGCATCTCGACGCGGCACGGGTGCTCCCGATCGGCGAGGCCCGGCTCGACCTGGACGCGCGCGACGTCGTCGTCGGTGGGAGCCGGGTCGCGCTGTCGGAACGCGAGTGCGCCCTGCTCGCGACGCTGGCCTCGCGGCCGCGTCAGGTGTTCGGTCGCGACGACCTGCTCGCGCTGGCGTTCCCCGAGGCCGAGAACCCCGTCGTCGTCGACACCTACGTGCACTACCTGCGGCGCAAGCTCGGGCGCGGCGTCGTCGAGACGGTGCGCGGGCGCGGCTACCGGGTCGGCGTCCCGGCCGCTCCCGGCGTCGACGGACCGGTGGGATGAGGCCCCGGCCGGCGGGGGAGGCCCTGCTGGCGCGACGGGCCGCGGTCCGGCTCGGCGTGCAGGCCGCCGTCATCGCCGGGCTGATCGTCGTCGCGCTGACGGCGGTCGCGGTCGTCGTGCTGCTCGGTGCGCAACGCGCGCAGGTCGCCACCCAGCTGCAGCGGGCGATCGTCAGGGCCGACGACGTCGCCGACCCGCCCGACGGGATGTACCTCGTCCTGCGCGACCGGACCGGAGCGGTCACCGTCACCCCGGGCCTGCACGCCGGCGTCGCCGATCTCGGAGCCGTCGCCGACGCGGCCGCGGGCGGCTCCCCGCCGACCGTCGAACGCAGCGTCGACCACGTCCAGTACGAGGTCGCCACCGAGCTGCGCAGCGACGGGACCACCGTGCAGGCGATCCTCGACCTGACCGTCAACCACGCCGAGCGGAACCGGCTGCTCGCCACCATGTTCGCGACCGGCCTCGCGGGCCTGCTCGTGGCGGGCGCGGCGGGGACCTGGCTGGGCCACCGGGCACTCGCGCCGTTGTCGGCCGCGCTGTCGTTGCAGCGGCGGTTCGTCGCCGACGCCGGCCACGAGCTCCGCACGCCGCTGACCTTGCTGGGCACCCGGGCGCAGCTGCTGCGCCGGCGGCTGCGTCGCGATCCCGGCGCCGACCCCGAGGTGGTCGCCGAGGTCGAAGGGGTCGTGACCGACGCCGGCCGGCTGACCGCGATCCTCGAGGACCTGCTGCTCGCCGCCGACCCGGTCGGCGCCCGGCCCCGCGAGGTCGTCGACCTGACCGACCTGTGCCGCGACGTGGTGGCCGCCGCCGAGGCCGACGCCACCGACCGTGGGATCGATCTCGGACTCGACGTGGGTGACCCCGTGCACACGACGGGGTCGGCCGCCGCACTCCGCCGCGCGCTCACCGCGCTCGCGGACAACGCGGTGCGCCACGCCGCGCGGGTCGTGACCATGACCGTCCGGGTCGAGGGGCACACCGCGGTCGTCGACGTCACCGACGACGGCGAGGGCGTCGACCCGGCTCTGGCGCCGCGGCTCTTCGACCGGTTCGCGACGACGTCGCGGCCCGGCGAGGCCGGCAGGCGCCGCTACGGCCTCGGGCTGGCCCTGGTCGCCGAGATCGCGGCGGCGCACGACGGGCGCGTCGCGCTCGTCGACACCGCGGGCCGGGGCGCGACGTTCCGGCTCACCCTGCCCGTGGCTCCAAGGAACCTCTGAGAATTCGCCGCCACGATCGACGTCGTCTCGTGACCGCCGTTGTGGAAGGCCGCGCCGTTGCCCACGTTCATGTTCGGACTCCCCCTGCATCCGCTGGTGGTGCACGCGGTGGTGGTGCTGGTGCCGGCCGCCGTCATCGGCTCGGTGCTCGTCGCGGCGTGGCCCCGGATCCGGCCGCGGTGGGGGTGGCCGGTGGTCGCCCTGACGGCCCTCGCGACGCTGGCGATCCCGGTCGCCACCAGCACCGGGGAGGGCCTCGAGCACAACCTCCCGCGCACGGCGGCGATGGAGACCCACACGCAGCTCGGTGACGAGCTGCTGGTCTTCGTCGCCCCGCTGCTGCTGTTCGTCGCGGGGCTCGTCCTGCTCGACCACCTGCGCCGCCGGACGACGGACCGCGACACCGCGACCGCCCGGCACGCCGGACCGGGCACGATGGCCGCGCCCCGCATCCGCGACGGGCAGGCGCGCGTCGGGGTCGTCGTCCTCGCGGTGCTCGTCGTCGTGTTCGCGGTGGTGTCGGCCGTGCAGGTCGTGCGCATCGGCGACAGCGGTGCGCGCGCGGCCTGGGGCGGCGTGCAGTACGCGCCCCAGCCGCGGCACCTCGATCGACCGGCCGGCTGACCCGGTCGCGGAGCCGTCGGCCGGGCTCCGGCGCCACGCTGCCGCGCTCGCCCGGGCACGCCCTGACCCCGGGCGCAACCCCACTGCTCCGGATCGGGCCGGCGCCGACCGTGGGGTTGCGCCCGGCTCCGACGTCCGCGGCGAGCCGCGTGGAGCAGACGAGGCCGTGGCGTCAGCAGTGACGCAGGTCGGGGGTGCTGACACTGATCGCGTCGCGGTGCACGAACCCGGTCGAGCCCTGCGGGTCGGGAGTCAGGCTGATCCGGAACCAGTTGTGGTTGCCGTCGACGGTCTGCCCCTCGGTGAAGCAGAGCGCGGTGACCTGCTGCCCGGGCTTGAGGTTGGTGAAGATCGGCGCGGACCGGTTGTCGGCGTGCTGGTAGGCCGTCGCGGGTGCCTTGATGTAGGCGGGATGCCCCGCCTCCGCGGCAGCCGCGGTCCCGGCGAACCCGACGAGGCCTGCCACGGCGACCGCGGCTCCGACGGCCGCGAGAAGACTGGTGCGCATTTGGTTGCCCTCCGTTTCGATGGTCGGCGCCGGGATTCCGGCGCAGGACCACCATGTCGCGAACCCGGCGTCCGCGATGTCGGGCGAGCGACGGAGCGCGTGGGGGAGGGCGGCGTCGGTCGATCGGCCGGGCCCCGGGTCCGCCGGTCCGCCGGCGGCACAGGAGCACTGGGCGCTGCGTCGGGGCGACAGCGGTCAGTCGAGCAGGTCGGCGACGGCACGCAGCACGGTCGCCGCGCGTGACCCGGTGCCGCGGTCGGCCGTGCCGTCCGGTGCTGGTTCCGGGGTGCCGCGGGGGGCGAGCAACGGTCGGGACGCCGCCGACGGGGCACTGTCGAGGAACGGCGTCTGCCGCGGGTTGCGTCCGAAAGCCGCGAGGACCTGCTCCTGGAACTGCTGGTTCGTGCCCTGGGCGGTGTCCAGCAGCGGCACGGCGATGCGCGAGTAGTCCCCGCGACCACCGGTCTCGAACGCCAGCTCGCTCTGCAGGCAGGCGCTGAAGGTTATCTCCCGCATCGCCTCCGTGCCCCTGGTCGACCGGCCGGCCGGGGTGGCGCCCGTGCGCTGGCGGAACGCGCGGTGCGCCGCCTCCAGCGCGGCGTCGGCGAGGATGAACCGCGGCCTGCCTGGTTCCGGCGGTGGCTCGTCGACGTGCCGGAGGTAGGCCCGGCGCGTCGCGGTGGCCGAGTGGCAGCAGTCCAGGAAGCAGGTCAGGTTCACCTGGTCCGGGAGGTCGGCGAAGAGGGCGCGGAGGAGGTCGACGTGACCGCGCGTTCGGGCCGCATGCCCCGGTACTCGACGAGATCGGCCTTGTCGACGAGCACCTCGCCGTCGCGCACGTGGCAGCCTCCAACTACCCGGTTCCGTCCGACGTCGACCTCGCCGCACTGCCGAGCCTGAGCATCTGGTGCGACCGGTTCAACGTCTCGTTCGCCGCGGCGGCGCTGACGACCGTCTGACCCCCGCCCGGGGCAGCCGGAGCGGCACCGGTCACGGCACGGATCGCGGCCCCTCGGCCGACGTCGGGCCGGCCGGGTCGACACCGGGTCAGGTCCTGCCGCGTCGTCGTCGACGGGGGTGCCGCTGCGCCTGCTCACCCTGCTCACCGACGCGGACGCCGGGCCGACGGACCGGCTGCGGGAGCGCGCGTGCACGCTGACCGGTCGGCTCCCCTGAGACCACCGCGCACACCGCTCGCCGATCAGCGGCCGAACGCCCGTTGGTTCTTCCCGTACGCGTCGAGGCCCATCGGGGGCCTTTTCCCGGGTCGAACGTCCCTTTCTGCTGGATCGAGCGGCGGGGCCGGGTCCATACTCACCGGGCATGTCGACCGACTGCAGGAATGTCCGGTGGTTCGGATCGGTACTGCTCGCCGTTGCGGGTGTGCTTCTTCTCGTCGGTTGCACGAACAGCGAGCGACCCAGCACCTTGCCGCAGACGGCGATGCCGCAGGCCCCGGCGGCGCCGCCCACGGCGAGCCCCGCCGCGTCGAAGACCTTCGTGGGGACGGCGGGCGGGACCGACGCCTTCGTCGCCGTCGTCGTCGACGGCTCCCGGGCGCTGGCGTACGTCTGTAACGGGGTCCCCGGCTCGTCGCCGGCGGCGCCGACCATCCAGGCCTGGTTCAACGTCCCGTCCGACGGCACGACGGTCGACGCGAGCCAGCCGGCCGGTCAGCTCCAGCTCGAGCTGACCGACTCGACGATGACCGGCACGCTCACCCTCGCCGACGGCCGGGCCGCGCCGGTGACCGGTAGCGCGGTGACGGGGGACGCCGGGCTCTACCGGGCCGCGGGCGGCGGAGCGGTGGCCGGCTGGATCCTTGCCACCGATGCCGACCAGCGGGGCGGACTGAGTCTCGACGGCGGCGGCACGCTGGGAGTTCCGACTCTCGACGTGACCCAGACGACGATCAATTTCCGGAACCTGTCCAACGTGCGGATCGCAAAGGTGGGAATCACTCCGATACCGATCCCGTGACGGCGGCGGGTGATCGCGTCCGTGGTCGCGCGACTCCGTTCCATGGCGCCGGAGTGGTGTCCGTCGGTCGGCGCGGCGACGTCGCGCGCACCGCTCGCGGGCGCACCGAAGGGCGCGGGAGCCCGCTCTGTCCGGGTGCTGTCGCACGAGCCCGGCGTCGCCCTCGGGCGTGCAGCCGGGTCCCCGGACGCAAAGACTTACGCAGTTGCTAATGTCTGCAACTGATGAGCGCGTGTGAAGATGGGACGCCGAAGGGGGTGGGCGTTGATGAGCACGCCGCTGTATCAGGCGAAGGCGGAGTTCTTCAAGACGCTCGGCCACCCGGTGCGGATCCGGGTGCTGGAGCTGTTGAGCGTGCGCGAGCACGCCGTGTCGGAGCTGCTGGCCGAGATCGCCGTCGAGCCGGCGAACCTCTCGCAGCAGCTCGCCGTGCTACGCCGGGCAGGTCTGGTCCGCACGCGCAAGGAGGGCTCGTCGGTGTTCTACTCGCTGACGGGTCCGGAGGTGTCGGAGCTGCTCGCCGTCGCGCGGGCGATCCTGTCCGGTGTCCTGTCGGGGCAGGCGGAGCTGCTCGAGGAGCTGCGGCTGGCCTGATCCCCGCCCGGGCCGGGGTGGTCCGGTGCTGAGCCTGTGGCGGGCGATCCGCCGGCTCGGGCGGGCCGCCGAGCCCGCACCCGCACCTCCCGTGCCCGCGGGTCCCGCGGTGGCCGCCGAGCTGGCCGGCTCGGTGCAGGTCCGCCACGTCGACGCGGGGTCGTGCAACGGCTGTGAGCTGGAGATCGGCGCGGCGTTCGGGCCGGTGTACGACGCGGAGCGGTACGGCGCGCGGCTGGTCGCCTCGCCCCGGCACGCCGACGCGCTGGTCGTCACCGGCGCGGTGACCCGGAACATGGTCGAACCGCTGCGCCGCACCTATGAGGCGGTCGGCGAGCCGAAGGTCGTCGTCGCGGTGGGCGACTGCGCGCGCAACTGCGGGGTCTTCGCCGAGGCGTACGGCGTCGTCGGCGCGGTCGCCGATGTCGTCCCGGTCGATCTGGAGGTCGTCGGCTGTCCGCCTCGCCCGGAGACGATCGTGGCCGCGCTACGGCTGTGCACCGGCCGGTGAGCACGGTGGCCCGATGAACGCGGTGGGCTGGGGACTGGTGTCGGCGGTCGTCGTCGCACTGGCCGCGACGGTGGCGGCCCTGGCGGTTCCGCGCCGCCACCGGCCGGCCGTGACCGGCGTCGGTGTGGTCGCGGCAGGGCTGCTCGGGACGGTCGCGGGCGTGGTCGCGACGACCGGCACGACCTGGTCGGTCGCGCGCCCCGATCTGCTTCCGCTGATCGGTCTGGAGCTCGACGTCGATTCGTTGTCGGGGGTGTTCCTCGCTGTCGGTGGCGTCGTGGCGATTGCCGCCGGGACATATGCGATCGGGGCCGCGCGGCACGGTCTCGACGGGCCCGGCGTGCAGGCTGCGCTGCCCGCGTTCGTCGCGTCGTTGCTGCTGGTCCCGGCCGCGGGCAGCGTCGGCACGCTGCTGTACTGCTGGGAGCTGATGGCGCTGACGTCGCTCGTGCTCGTGGTGGCCGAGCACCGGGAGCGCCCCGCGGTGGCGTCGGCGGGGCTCTGGTACGCCGTCATGACGCACGCGGGGTTCGTGGCGATCATGGTCGGGTTGCTGGTCGCGGCCGGCGCGGCCGGCGACGGCTCGTTCGCCGCGATCCGGGCGGCCGCGAGCGGGTTGTCGCCCGCGGCGGCGAGTCCGGCGTTCCTGGCCTGCCTGGCCGGGTTCGGCTCGAAGGCCGGCATGGTGCCGCTGCACCCGTGGCTGCCGCGAGCCCATCCCGAGGCACCGAGCCATGTGTCGGCGCTGATGTCGGCGGCGATGGTCAACCTCGGCGTCTACGGGATCGTCCGGGTCGGGGTCGACCTGCTCGGGGGAGGCCCGTCGTGGTGGTGGGTGACGGTGCTCGTGCTCGGCGCGGTCTCGGCGGTGTACGGCATCCTGCAGGCCGCGGTCGGCAGCGACCTCAAGCGGCTGCTCGGTTACTCGACGACCGAGAACATGGGCCTCGTCCTGGTCGGCGTCGGTGCGTGCGGGATGTTCGCCGCCGCCGGGAGCCGCGCGCTCGCCGGCCTGGCGCTGACCGCGGCGCTGCTGCACGTCATGACGCACGCGGCGTTCAAGACGGTGCTGTTCCTGTCCGCCGGATCGGTCCTGCACGCGACCGGCACGCGCGATCTCGACGCGCTCGGCGGGCTGCGCAGCCGGATGCCGGTGACGACGGCGGCGTTCGGCGTCGGCGCGCTGGCGGCGTCGGCACTGCCGCCAGGCGCGGCGTTCGTCAGCGAGTGGCTGCTGCTGCAGGCCCTGATCCACGGGCTCCCCGCGCCCGGCGTGGTGCCCGCGGTGGTGCTGCCGCTCGGGGTCGCGGCGATCGCGCTGACCGCCGGGCTCGCCGTCGCGACCTTCGTGAAGGCCTTCGGAATCGGGTTCCTCGGCAGGCCGCGTGGCGCCGGTGCGGCAGCCGCGGCCGAGAGCGGCCCGGCGGCGCTGACCGCGATGGTGCTGGCGGGCCTGGCCTGTGTCGCCGCGGCGGTCTGCCCGACCCTCGTGCTCCCGACGTTGGCCGAGGTCGCAGGGGGTGTCGTGCACGCCGTGCCGGCGGTGAGCGGAACGGTCGCGATCGAGCTCGTCGGGGTGAGCGGTGTGTTGTCGCCGGTGCTGCTGGTCGTGACGCTGATCGCCGCCGCGGCGGCGGTCGTGGGTGCGCTCCGGCTGCTGGCTCGTCGCCGGGACCGCAGGCGGGCGCGGCTGTGGGACTGCGGGGCAGGGCCGCTCTCGGCGCGCATGGAGTACACGGCGACGTCGTTCGCCGAGCCGCTGCAGCGCGTGTTCGACGACGTGCTGGCCCCGGAGCAGGACGTCGACGTCAGCCACCACGAGGAGTCGCGCTACCTGGTCGCCGCGGTGTCCTACCGGCGCGAGCTGCCCGACCGGGTCGAACGTCGGCTCTACACCCCGCTCCTGGACGCGGCCACGGCGTGGGGGCGGGCCGGGCGCGGCCTGGCGACCGGGAGCGTGCACCGCTACCTCGGCTACGGGTTCGTCACCCTGTGCGGCCTGCTCGCGTGGCTCGTGGTGACCCGGTGAGCGCCCTCGGGGTCGCCGGTGGCGTGCTGCAGGCGGTGGTGATCGTCGGCGGTGCGCCGCTGCTGCTGGGTCTGATGCGCCAGGTCCGGGCGCGGCTGGAGGGCCGCGCCGGGCCGGGCGTCGGCCAACCCTGGCGTGACCTGCGGAAACTGGTGCGCAAGCAGTCCATCTCGCCGCGTGGCACGACGGAGGTCTTCCGGGTCGCGCCGGTGCTGCTGGTGGCCATGACGCTGGTCGTCGCGGTCGTGGCCCCACTGGTCACCACCGCGTCCGCGGTGCCGCCCGTCGCGGACCTGTTCGTCGTCGTCGCGCTGCTCGCCCACGCCACGGTCGTGATCGCGCTCGCCGGGCTGGACAGCGGGACCGCGTTCGGCGGGATGGGCGCGAGCCGGGAGGTGACCGTCCTCGCGCTCGTCGAGCCGACCGCCCTCGTCGCGATCTTCGCGCTGTCCGTCCCCACGGGGTCGACCAGCCTGCCGACGATCGTCGGCACCGCCCTCGACGACCCGCAGCGGCTCATCTCACCGGCGAGCCTGCTCGCGGCGGTCGCGCTGGCGGCCGTGATCGTCGCCGAGACCGGACGGCTGCCGGTGGACAACCCGTCGACGCACCTCGAGCTGACGATGATCCACGAGGCGATGGTCCTGGAGTACGCGGGCCCGGACCTCGCGCTCGTCGAGCTGGGCTCGGCGATGCGGCTGTCGGTCTATCTCGGCCTGTTCACCTCGCTGTTCGTGCCCTGGGGGATCGCCACCACCGCGACCCCGCTCGCGCTGGCCCTCGGTGTCGTCGCGCTGGTCGTCAAGGTCGGGGTCGTGGGCGCCGGGCTGGCCGCGCTCGAGGTGTTCCTGGCCAAGCTGCGGCTGTTCCGGGTGCCGGAGCTGCTGGCCGGGTCGTTCCTGCTGGCCCTGCTCGCCGTCACCACCGCCTACGTCCTCGGCTGACCGGACCGACGCCAGTGGAGGACACACCGGAATGGAGCCCGTCGTCATGAGCCCACCCGCCGCAGCGCTGCTCGACGTCGCGGCCGGCGCGCTGCTGCTCACCGCCGTGCTGGTGGTCTGGCGGCGCGACCTGCCGACGATCCTGCGGATCTTCACCGCGCACGGGCTGGCGCTCGGTGCCCTGGTCGGTGTGCTGGCCTGGGCGCAGCGCTCGGTGGAGCTGGGGCTCGTCACGATCGGGGTCCTCGCGGTGCGCGGGGGGCTGCTGCCGTGGCTGCTGCGCCGCGCGCTCGCCGGGGCGGGACCGGCCCGGCGCGAGGTCCGGCCGGTGGTCAACGTCACCGCGTCGCTGCTGGCCGTCGCGGCGCTCGTGCTGCTGGCGTTCTCCGTCTCGGTCCCGCTCGTCGAGCTCGGGGAGTCGCCCGCCACGCGGGCGGTCCCGGTGGCCGTCGCGGTGGTCCTGATCGGGCTGCTCGTCCTCGTCACCCGCCGGCACACGATCTCCCAGCTCGTCGGGTTCCTCCTGGTGGACAACGGGATCACGGCCGCCGGGTTCCTCACCACGTCGGGCATCGGGCTCGTCGTCGAGGTCGGGGTTGCGCTGGACGTGCTGCTGGCGGTGCTCGTGCTGCAGGTGCTCGCCGGGCGGATCCGCGACACCTTCGGCGATGTCGACCTCGGCGAGCTGCGGGAGCTGCGGGACCGATGACGACACCCACGCTCGCCGCGCTCGCGATCGCGCCGATCGCGGTCCCGGCGCTGACCGCGGCCGGCTGCGCCGTCGCCGGCCGCCGCACGGCCGCTGCCGCGGGCATCGGCTGCGCGGCCGCCGTGCTGGCGGTCGCAGCCGGCCTCGGGGCGCATGTCGTCGCCGGCGGTCCCGTCGAGGTCGCCGGGCTGCGCGTCGACGCGCTCAGTGCGTTCATGCTGGTCGTGATCGGCGCGGTGGCGATGGTCGCCGCCATCGCGGCGCCCGCCCACGTCGCCGCGGAGGTCGACGCCGGCCGGCTCGCGCCGAGCACGGCCCGGCGCCAGGGCGTGCTCGTGCACGCGTTCCTGGCCGCGATGGCGATCGCCGTGCTGGCCGCGGACCTCGGCGTGCTGTGGGTCGCGGTCGAGGCGACCACGATCGTCACGGCCTTCCTCGTCGGCCAGGGCCGCACCCGGGGGGCGGTGGAGGCGGCCTGGAAGTACGTCGTCATCTGCTCGACGGGCATCGCGCTGGCCCTGCTGGGACTCGTGCTGCTCAACCACGCGGCCGCGCACGCGCCCCCCGGGACCGGCGGGCACGGGCTGGACTGGGCCGGCCTCGTCACCGCGGCCCCCGGCCTCGACCCCGGCGTCACCCGGATCGCGGTCGTCCTGCTCGTGCTCGGCTTCGGGGCGAAGGCCGGGCTCGCGCCGCTGCACGCCTGGCTGCCCGACGCGCACAGCCAGGCGCCCGCCCCGGTGTCGGCGCTCATGTCCGGCGTCCTGCTGGCCGTGTCGTTCTCCGCGATCCTGCGGGTCAAGGTGATCGCCGACGCCGCGCTCGGCCCCGGGTTCGTCCGGGCCCTGCTGCTCGGCGCCGCGCTCGTCTCGCTCGCCGTCGCGGCCTCGCTGCTGCTGGCCCAGCGCGACTACAAGCGGATGCTCGCCTACTCCAGCATCGAGCACATGGGCCTGCTGGCCCTCGGCGCCGGCATCGGCGGGGCGGCCGCGACCGCGGCGGTGCTGCTGCACGTGCTCGGCCACGGGCTGGTCAAGAGCGTCGCGTTCGTCGGCGCCGGCCGGATCGCGCAGCTCACCGGGACCAGCCGGATCGACCGCGTCCGCGGGCTCGTCGCGACCCAGCCCGGCCTGGCGGCAGCAACGGGCCTCGCGGTCCTGGCCCTGCTCGGGCTGCCCCCGTTCAGCCTGTTCGCCAGCGAGTTCGCGATAGTGCGGGCCGGCCTGGCCGGCGACGGTCCCGCCGCCGGCTGGGCGGTCGTCGTCGCGCTCGGGCTCGTCGTCGTGATCGGTGCGGCGATGCTGCGGCACACCGGACGGATGCTGCTGGGCCCCGCACCGGACGGCCCCGGGGCGGCGGCCGCGCCCCGGCGGCTGCCGCGGTCGACCGCCGTCGCCATGGCCGCCGGCCTCCTCGCCGCCGCCGTGCTCGGCGTGACCGCGGGCCCGCTCGCCGAACTGATCACCCACGCCGCGCGCACCCTCACCGGAGCACCATGACGACGCCCATCGGTACCGGCGCAGGCCGGATCGTCTCGACGGTGCCCGCCGACGCGTTGCCCGAGCGCGCCGCCGCACTGCTCGCCGGCGGCGCCCGGCTGGCCCTCGTCGCCGGACACGACGACCGGCCGTCCGGCGGCGGGCTGCGCACGGTCCATCTGTTCGTGCAGCCCGGCGCCGACCTGCGCACCGAGCTGCACGTCCACCTCGACCCCGGCCGGCCCGCGCTCCCGAGCCTGGCCGCGCTCTCGTTCCCGGCGGGCCGGTTCGAACGCGAGCTGCGGGACCTGTTCGGCATCGAACCGGTCGGCCACCCGTTGCCGCGCAGGCTCGTCCGGCACTTCCACTGGCCTCGCGGCTGGTATCCGATGCTCTCCGACGCCGGTCCGGCCCCGGCGTTCGGCGACCCCGACGGGCCCTACCCGTTCCGCCCGGTGGAGGGGCCCGGCGTCTATGAGATCCCGGTCGGGCCGGTGCACGCCGGCATGATCGAGCCGGGACACTTCCGGTTCTCGGTGGTCGGCGAGACGATCCTCAAGCTCAAGGCCCGGCTGTGGTTCGTCCACCGTGGGCTCGAGAAGCTGGTCGAGGGCCGCTGTCCCGCCGATGCGCTCGAGATCGCGCAGCGGGCGAGCGGGGACACCACCGTGGGGCACGGGGTCGCGTTCTGCCAGGCGATCGAGGACGCCCTGGGCATCGACGTCGGACCCCAGGCCCACCGGCTGCGTGCGGTGCTGCTGGAGCTGGAGCGCCTCTACAACCACGTCAACGACCTCGGGGCGCTGTGCAACGACGTCGGCCACGGCGTCCTCAACGCACACGCCCAGCGCGTCCGGGAACGACTGTTGCGGCTCAACGACCAGGTCACCGGACACCGCCTGCTGCGTGGCGCGGTCGTTCCCGGGGGCGCGGCCGTCGTCGCACTGCCCGATCCCGCTGTGCTCGCCCGGGTGGCCGCCGACGTCGCGGAGATCGCCGACCTCGCGCTCGGGCACAGCGTCGTGCACGACCGGTTCGCCGGGACCGCGGTCCTGACCCGCGACCAGGCCGCCGAGCTCGGCACCCTCGGCTACGTCGCGCGGGCCAGCGGCCTCGCCGTCGACGCCCGCCACGACCACCCCGTGCTCCTGGACGAACTGCCGCGGGCCGAGTACAGCTGCACCGGCGGCGACGTGCTCGCGCGCTTTCAGGTGCGACGCGAGGAGATCGACCTCGCCGTCGCGACGATCGCCGCCCTCGCCGAACGGCTCGACGGCCCGGACCACCGCGTGGACCCGCGCGACCGACCCGGTTCGGGCCGTTCGGGTGTGGGCATCGTCGAGGGCTGGCGCGGCACCATCACGCACCGCGTCGAGCTGGCCGACGACGGCACGCTGCGCCGGCTCAAGATCGTCGACCCGAGCTTCTTCAACTGGCCCGCGCTGCCCGTCGCCCTCGCGGACACGATCGTTCCCGACTTCCCGCTGGTCAACAAGAGCTTCAACCTCTCCTACGCGGGCAACGACCTCTGACGCGACGGTCGATGCTTGCACATCGTGGCAACTTCGAAACTCGGCAACGAGATAGGCTGGACCGTGACGACGTGTTCGTCCGCGAGACCCGCGGCGATCCGCGGCGAGGACGGCAGGAGACGAGCCCGACCATGACGACGGTGCAGCGTCCGAGCCCGGTGCGATGGCTGTGGTACGCGCTCGGCGGATCCCTGCCCGCCCGCCACCGCGAGTGGGTCCTGTACGACGCGACCCGCCCCACGTGGCAGCTCCGCCACTTCGCCCGCGCCTGTGTCCAGCTCGGGCTGATCACGGTGCCGGTCCTGCTCCTGGTTCCCGGGCCGCTCTGGGTCAGGGCACTGGCCACCCTGCTCGGCTGGCTCGTCGCCCTCCAGTACGTGCTGTACACCGCCGACGGATCCGTCGAGCACAGGGTGCAGAAGGCGGGCTACCCACCGGGCACCGCGCAACGGGTCCGCGACGACGCCGGCGCCGACGAGCGGGCGGCGGCCGCCGCCCGCTACGCCCGCCGCTACCGCACCTGACGCGCGCTTGTCCCCGGCCGGCGGGTCGACCGCGGGTCCGTCAGGCGACGAGACCGGCGGCTGCGGCGCGACCGCGAATCTCGACCGCCGTCTCGAGCATGGCCGCGGTGCTGGTGAACCGGTCCTGGGGGTCAGGTCCACGATGAGCTCGTCGATGCGCGTGAGCGCGTACGCCGCCGTCGCGGTGAACATCCCGCTGAACACCCATGATCCTGTCGGCAACCCGACCAGCTCCTTGCTCCTGCCCGGCTGACCCCAGGGTTCCGGCCGATCTTGCGCAGCGGCCTACAGCGCGGAGGGGTGCGGGCACAGCGCCGTCACCGCGATCGTCATGAAAGGGAACAGCGGCAGGTTCCAGAGGATGTCGTGCAGCTCGTCGGAGGAGCCCACGTCGAACACGCTGACGTTCGAGTACCGGCCCACGACCCGCCAGATGTGGACCCAGGTGCCCTGTTTCTGCAGGTCCTGGCAGTACGCCCGCTCCCGGGCGACGAGATCGGCCCTCACCTCCGGGGCGAGGTCACGGGGGATCGCGACATCCATCGTGACGTGGAAGAGCATGCGAGGTGTCCTCTCGGGAGGGCAGGCGACCCACGTCGCCCGCCCGCTGTGGCACGGAGGCCCTGGGTCCGGCTCCGGCGGCCGGAGCCGGACCCGGGCGGTCAGGCGCGCTCGAGCACGAAGTCGTACTCGACGGCCCAGCCCTCGGCAGTGGGCGTGGGGTCGAGGACGAGCTCGTCCTTCGTCGCGGTCGCGACGTCGTCGTCGAGCCATTCGCCGCCCGTGAAGTACAGCTGCGTGGTGATCTGGCGGTACCCGTCGGCGCGCACCATCAGGTGCAGGTGGGCGGGCCGCCACGGGTGCCAGCCGGCGGCCGAGATCAGCGCACCGGTGGGTCCGTCCGTCGGGATCTGGTACGGAGCGGGCTTGATCGAGCTGATCTCGAACCGGCCCTCGTCGTCGGCGACGACCACGGCACGCAGATTGCCGTCCGGCAGGTGCGGCGCGAAGCCGGAGTAGTAGCCGTCCGCGTCGGCCTGCCAGAAGTCGATCTCGGCGCCCGGGAGGGGATGGCCGTCGAGGTCGCGGACCTGCCCGCTGAACACGAGCTTGTCGCCCTTCTCGCCCGCGCGCATCGGGAGCGTCGCCACCGCGGGCAGCCGGGTCTGGCCGGGCAGGTAGTACGGGCCCTCGATGGTGCCGACGGTTCCTCGCTGGGTCCGGGCGGCGACCTTCTCGATCTCGTGCTCGACGAAGACGTCGAGGAACAGCGGCCATTCGCCGCCCTCGCCGACGTCCATCAGCCACCGCTTCGCGGCCTGGAACTCGGGGTAGGTCACCTCCTCCTCGCGCACGACCTGATGGATCGCCTCGAGGACGCGCCGGACGACGCGGTCGGTCCGTTCCTGGCTCGTCGCGGCGGGACCACGACGCTCGGAGCTCGCCCGGAACGCCTCGGACGCGTTGGCGCCCGATCCGGCCGCGGTGGGGGACGGGGTGGTGGTGGTCATGCTGTTCCCTTCGTCGAGACCTCGTTGTTCGTCCGGGGTCAGCGGGCGTCGGTCCGGTAGTGGCGGAGCTTGTCCTCGTCGATCTCGATGCCGAGCCCGGGCGCCTGCCGCACCCGCACGGTCCCGTTGCGGATCTCCAGCGGTTCGGCGAGCAGGTCGTCGCTCATGTCGAGGAAGTTCGACAGCTCACCCGCCCGGCGCGAGGTGCCCTCGAAGGCGGCGCCGAACGCGAGCGAGCAGAGCGACCCGATCTGCCCGTCGATCTGGTTGCCGAGCACGACCTCGACCCCGAGGCCCTCGCACTGGGCGAGGATGCGGTGCGAGCCGGTGAACCCCGTGCGCGCCGTCTTGATGCTGATGCCGGTGGCGGAGCCGCCGAGCAGCTCGCGGGTGACGTCCCCGGCGGTCGGCGCGCTCTCGTCGGCGAAGATCGGGACGGAGCTCTGCGTCACCAGCCACCGGCGGCCCAGTACGTCGTCGGCGGGGCACAGCTCCTCGGCGAACTGCAGGTCGAGGTCGGCCAGCGCCCGCAGCGCGCGTGCGGACTCGACCGGGGTCCAGCCCCGGTTCCCGTCGATGTAGATCTCGGCCTCCGGCATGGCCTCACGCAGTGCGCGGCAGGCCGCCACGTCGAGGCCGATCGGGCGGCGTCCGACCTTGACCTTGAAGGTCGCGATGCCGTACTGCTCCTGCATCCGGCCCGCCTCGGCGACCATCTCGGCCGGCTCCGCGAACCCGACCATGTGCGCGACGCGCATCCGGTCGCCGAACCCGCCGAGCAGGTCCGTCACCGGGACGCCGAGCGCCTGTCCCACGATGTCCCACAGCGCCATGTCGATGGCGGCCTTGGCCGTGGGGTTGCCGACGGTCCGGTCCAGGCGAACGCGAACCTGCTCGCGATCGAGGGGGGACAGGCCGACGATCTGCGGGGCGAAGACGGTCGTCACGATCGCGACGATCGACTCCTGCGTCTCGCCGTAGGTGAACGGCCGTGGCGGCGCCTCCGCGGTGCCGACCAGTCCGTCGTCGGTGTGAACCCGCACCAGGACGTGCTCGGCGTCCGAGACCGACCCCGACGCGAACCGCAGCGGCTTGCGGTAGGGGATCGCGAAGGGGACCGCCTCGACCCTGCTGATCTTCATGACGTGCCTTCCCGACCCGGACGGGTCAGCGTCGGATGAGCGGACTCCGGACGACGGTGGACCCCGCTGCCCGGTCGGCGGAGTCGAAGAAGTCCTCGCGGTAGATGTCGCGGGGGAAGAGCCGCGCCTTCATGAGGGCCTTCATCGTGTCGCGCACGAACGCCGGGCTGCCGCAGATGTAGGCGACGTTGCCCGACGCCCGCGGGTAGTCCTCGGCGAGCATCGCGGGGACCCGCCCCGTGCGCCCCTCGAACTCCTCCTGGGACAAGGCGGGCCGGTAGGTGAACCACCCGTGCGCGGCGGCGAACTCCTGCAGCCACTCGTGCTCGTAGAGATCGGCCGCCGTGGGAACGCCGTGGTAGAGGACCACCTCGTGGCCGCTGTCGAGGTCCTCGATGTGCCGGAGCATCGCCTTCATCGGCGCCAGGCCCGTGCCACCCGCCAGCATGAGGATGGGCTCGTCGCGGGCGGGGCGCAGGAAGAACTGGCCGTAGGGCCCGGACACCGGAACGGCGTCGCCGACCGCGAGGTCCTTGAAGATCCAGCCCTCGGTCGCCGCTCCGTCGGGTGAGCGCTTGACGTGCAGCTCGATCGTCGTCGCGTCGGCGGGCGCGACGGCGAGCGAGTACGGGCGCGTCTCCCCGGCCGGGGTGCTGAGCTGCACGTACTGCCCCGGGTTGAACGGAATGGGCCGATCCAGCTCCAGACGGACCCGTCGAACGGTGGGGGCGATGTCCTCGAGCCCCACGACCGTGCCCGTGTAGTCGCGCACGGGGTGGACCTCGACCCCTGCCTCGACGTCCACCTCGCCCTCGATCGTCACGTCGCTGCGCGGCGTCGCGACGCACAACAGGGCCGCGCCCTCGTCCCGCTCGCTGTCGAGGAGGGCGTAGGGGGAGGCGTCGCCGAGGTCGAGCTCGCCGTCGAGGACCTGCGCCTTGCAGGTGCCGCAGGTGCCGTGCGTGCAGGCGTGCGGCAGCCAGATCCCCTCGCGCAGGCACGCGTCGAGGACGGTCTGGTCCTCGCGGCACTCGATCTCGGCGCCGATGGGTTCGACGGTGACGGTGTAGGTCTCCATGACGACTCCTCAGGCCGAGAAGTGCAGCAACGCCTTGTGCCCGATGCCGAGGTCGGCGAGCGACGCGTCGTCGGCCGGCTGCAGCGGCTCGTCGAACAGCCGCCACCCGGCGACGGCGGCGGCGTCGAAGTCGGGGTCGGAGCCGGCCCACGGTGCGACGACGCCGGCCACGAACTCGCCGAACGGCATGGCCTTCGGCACGCGGAAGCACGCGGCAGAGCAGAACAGCGGATTGCCGTCCCAGTGCACGTAGACGAGCTGGTCGTCGCCGAAGTTCTCGGCGCGGTCGGCGGACGGGAACTCGTAGTCGTAGAGCGCCTTGACGGCCATGGTCAGCTCCCCTGCTTCGGTGCGCCGGAGTGCCACTCGGCCCACGACCTCTGGTCCGGCGAGCCCTTGTACTCGCCGTTGTCGCCCTCCTGGATGCCGTACCAGTCGAGCACCTCCGGCACGCTCGGCCCGCCGCAGTTGCCCTGGTAGATCTGGTGGACGGGCAGCCACGCCTGGACGAACTTCTCCGGCTCGCGGTCGAAGATCCACTTGCAGCCGTCGGAGCAGGTGTGGAAGGTCTCGCTCCGGAAGCTGCTCGTGCGGAAGGAGGTCGACGTCGGGTCGTCCGGCTCGGTGAAGACCATAGGGATCTGGCAGACCTGGCAGAGCTGCGGCAGGCCCTGGAAGAAGATCCGGCCACCCGCGGCCTCGGTGCGGGCGTGCTTGTCCCACACCGGCTTGTAGAGCTCGTCGAAGGTGCCCGGGTACTGCTCGGACAGCCAGGCCGAGTGCTCCACGCCGGGCGTCTGGGTGGTGAACGCCGCCGCGAAGCTGAAGTTGTGCAGGATCTTGTACACCTGGTGGGACAGGTGGTCCTTCTCCGCGATGGCGTCCTCGACGTGCCGCGGCGGCCTGATGCCGTAGTACTCCAGGTCGGGGAAGAGCCCGCCGAGCATCTGGTCCTCGAAGTAGAGCTCGAAGGCCTCCTTCCAGCTCATGACCGGCTTCGGGAGCATGTAGTCCATCATCGCCGCGACCAGCGCCGACATGCGGTACGCCCGCCAGAACCACTTGTCGATCCAGGCCTGGATGATCGGGACGTTGCCCTCGTCCTGCTCGAGCAGGAACTTGATCGCCTCGAGGCCCAGCGTCATGTGCCGGCTCTCGTCGGACTGCGCCGAGAACCCGAACGACATCGTCGGCATGTCGCCGTTGAAACTGGCACCGCTCATGAAGGGCACGAAGAGCAGGTTCGTCAGCAGGTACTCGAAGCTGAACGAGATGGAGATCAGGAACTCGAAGGGCCCCGCGCTCATCGCGTCGTCGAACAGGGACTTCGGCACGGACAGGTACCAGACCCGGTCGTGCATCTTCGACCAGCTGTGGAAACCGCCGTAGTACTTGTTGTAGTTGCTGATCGTGTGGATCTGGGTCTGGCAGTGGCGCAGCTCGTCGATGCTCTGGCAGAGCGCGGCGAAGCGCGGGGCCGGGCCCTCGAGATAGCGCGCGAGGTACGCGAAGTGACGGTGCGCCGCGTACTCCAGCGGCGTGACGCCCTGGATGAACAGTTTGATCGCGTTCAGGTACGAGGCGTCGGCGAGGCCGAGGTGGCCCTGGCTCTGGGCGAAGCCGTCCAGGACCGCGTAGAGGCGCTTGTCCTTCTCCGCCTGGTACTTGTAGTAGGCGTCGACGGTCAGTCGGAACGGGTCCTGCCAGCCGTCCCAGTCGTGGATCTTGATCCCCTCGTACGAGGTGTAGGGGAAGAGCTTCTCGCGCTCGACGTAGCTGGGCTCCCAGTCGAGGTCGCGGGTCAGCAGGGCGTAGCGCTCCTTGAGCGGCAGCTTCTTCGCGCGGGGTTTCGCCTGGGTCATGTCAGTGCTCCCAACTCACGATGATCTGGTCGTCGTCCCACTCGGAGAAGTTGCCGGCGTAGGACACGATCGCCAGCTGGAACTCACCGGTGTCCCACTCGCGGCCGAGCTGTGCCTCGACCGTCTCCCGGTTGACGACGATGCGGCCCGCGGCCTGCAGCTTGAGCAGCCCGGGCAGGTGGCGGATGGTCAGTTCCGGGTTGTCGGCCCTGATCGCGTCGACCAGCGGCCGGTTCTCCTCGGCGTCCTGGATGTCGATGCCGACCTGGCGCAGCGTGGAGGTCATGCCGCGACCCCGTCCAGACGGTCCGCGACGACGGCGGACAGTGCGCCGACCGCCTCCTCGGCGCGCGGCCTCCAGGTGGCGGCGATGCGGTCGAGGTGTTCGGTGTTCGACGGTCCGTGCTCGGGGTCGCCCCGCCATGCGGCGACCAGCGCGTCCAGCCAGCGGCGCTGGTCGGCGAACCAGGTCGTGAGGTACTGGGCGACCAGGCTGTAGGCGCCGGCGCCGCCGAGGAGTGCCTTCTCGTCGAGACCCGAGTACATCGCCGGGAAGAGCAGGGAATCGACGTGGTCGATCGCCAGCAGGCCCTCCGCCCAGTCGTCGGCGACCATGATCTCCTCGACGAGGCGCCGCAGCGGCTGCAGGTGCGCACCGTCGAGCCATTCCTGCTTGGCCGTGGTGAGCACGTCACCGACACCGCCGGCGACGGCGATGCCGACCCGGGAGAGCATCTGCGCGTTGCCGATGCGGTCGAACGCGGCGAAGGTGCAGCACTGTGCGAGTGAGGTGCCGTGGGCGAAGCGGGCGCCGGTGACGGAGACGAGCTGGCAGCCGGACTCGTAGTGGCGCAACGGGATCACCACCGACCCGAGCACGCTGCGCCATGCCTCGGGGAGCGTGACCAGCAGCTCGCGGTCCTCGAGGTAGGACAGGGTCTTGCCGAACTCGTCGTGCAGCCCGGCCCGGTTGGTCACGTACGGGGTGTAGAAGAAGCCGCGCGGGTCCGCATACGTGTAGGGATCCGTCAGCCGCAGCGCCGAGTACCGCGGGTCGTACAGCTCGCGGTCCTGCGCCCAGGTCGGGCGGTAGTGGAAGTTCTCCCGAGGCTCGACGTCGAGCGTCGCCTCCTGGTAGCGGGTCGCCGGTTGGTCACCGAAGCGGTCGATGACGTTCTGATAGCTCTGGCGCTTGGCTTCGATGACCTGGTAGCGCAACTCGTACTGCACGGGTGGCTCCTGTCGGTTCGGATGAGGTACGGGCGGTTCGCCGCGACCGGGGGTCAGGCCGGCGCGATCAGGTTGAGCAGCAGCGACCGGAGCTCGTCCTCACCGGCCAGCCGACGCGGCTGTTCGTCCTGCCGACCCGTCACCATGAGGCTGACCAGGGCCGAACGGCCGGACATGACCGTCTGCACGCGGGCGGCACGATCCCGGTATCCCAGCGTGAACGCAAGCTCCCCGGGGCCCACCTCGTCGTCGAGGCTGATGACGTCGCCGTGTGCGCGCAGCACCGCGTTCGCCTCGGACACGAGCTGCTCGGCGAGCGAGCGGACGATGACCTGGGTGTCGGTCGCGATCGGCACCGGCGCGGGCAGGCTCTGCTCCGTGCCGGTGGCCGGCGCCGGTTCGCCGGCGAGGAGCGCCTGGACGCTGTGCATGAACGGCGTCACGTCGACTCACCCTCGACCGGGGCGGCGAGATGGGGGACAGGCATGTCGGTGATCCTCCGAGGCGTGTCGGTCCTCGACGACCGGACCGTGACCCGAGTCTCGTCGACGGACTCGGTCGTGGGAAATACAGAAATCGTCCCCACTGAGACCCCTGTCATCTCAATGACGCGGGGTCTTCACCTTCCGGCCACCGCCGATGAAGGCCTCCGCACGGGCGGGGACGCGGGCCACGAGCGGGGACGGCTCGTTCACACGCGTCGCGAGAGCCAGCTCCACCTCCCGGGTCGTGCCGGCGAGCGGCAGATAGCACGCCCCGGTGATCTGCAGGTGCCGAACGGAGGCCGGGACGAGCGCGACGCCGAGCCCGGCCGCGACGAACGAGACCAGGGTCGAGGTCTCGGCGACCTCGTGCATCGCGGCGGGGACGAACCCGGCGTGCTGGCACGCGTCGATCACCGCCTCGTACACGACGGACCGGTTGTGGGACGGGTAGGTGATGAACGTGTCGTCGGCCAGGTCGGCGAGCCGCACGGGCCCCTTGTCCGCCAACGGGTGCTGGGCGGGCAGGACGGCGATCAACGGCTCGCGGCGCAGGATGCGCACGTCGATCGCGGAGCTGCGGACGGGAGGACGCAGCAGCGCGAGATCCAGCGTGCCGTCCTCCAGCGCGAGCACCTGGCGCGGCGTGAGCATCTCGCCGTAGACGTCGAGCTCGATGCCGGGCAGGTCCGCCCGCAGGACCCGGACCAGCGACGGGAGCAGGTCGTAGGTCGCCGATCCGGTGAACCCGATGGCGATCCGGCCGAGCAGGCCGCGGGCGACCTGCTCGGCCTCGGTCACCGCGTCGTCGACCGCGGCGAGGATCTCTCGCGCCCGCTTCAGGAACCGCTCGCCCGCCGGCGTGATCTCGACCTTGCGGGTGGTGCGCCGGAACAGCGTCACGCCCATCTCGGCCTCGAGCGCCTTGATCTGCTGGGACAGCGGCGGCTGCGCCATCTGCAGCCGCTCCGCGGCGCGCCCGAAGTGTGCCTCCTCCGCGACGGCGACGAAGTACTGGATTCGCCGCAGCTCCACGGCGGCAGAATAGCCTGGTCACGGGGGTGCCGGGCGGCTCGTGCAGCCGCCGCGGCACCCGGCCCGGCCGAACACGGCGCAGGTCAGCCGGCGACCCGGTAGCGGCTGGTGACCGCGACCCGGTTGAAGGCGTTCATCACCGTGGCGAGCCAGGCGACGGCCGAGACCTGGTCCGGGGTGAGCGCGGCCGCGGCGGCGTCGTAGTCCTCGTCGGCGACGTGCCCGTCGGAGATGCGGGTGATCGCCTCGGTCAGACGCAGGGCGGCACGTTCGGTCTCCGAGAAGTACCCGGTCTCCTCCCAGGCGGGCAGGACGGCGATCCGGTCGGGGTTCTCGCCCTTCTTCAGGGCGTCGCGCGTGTGCATGCGCAGGCAGAACGCGCAGCCGTTCAGCTGTGAGCTGCGGATCCTCAGGAGCTCGACGAGCAGCGGGTCGATTCCTGCGGAGGCGAGGCTCTGGCCCACCTCCTCCGACAGGGCGATGAGGGTCTTGTACGGGGCGGGGTGCTGCTTGCCGATGTTGACGCGCTGGGTGGTGGTCATGGTTCCTTCGTCTCGTCCACGTCGTGTGTCGGCAGGGAGACGAGATGGCCGGGCCGGACGTGACAACTAGACGTGGCTCAGCTTGTCCGGGTTGATGACCCTGCGGTATGCGGTGATCAGGCCCCCGGCAATCTCCACCGTGTCGACGGAGTAGACGCGGCCCTCGCGGCGGAACACGAGGGCGAGCTCGCCGCCGACCTCGACGAGGTCGATGCGGTCCGCACGCCACCGCGGGCCCACCCGCACCATCACCTCGGCGACGCGTTCGCCGCCGTGGATGACCTTGCGCGCCGCGAACGCCTTGGCGCCGCCGTCGGTGACGTACACGGCCCCGGGGTGCAGCAGCTCGACGAGTCCGGCCAGGTCCCCGGCCTCGTAGGCAGCGCGGAAGGCCGTCAGCACCCGTTCCCGCTCCGCCCTCGACGCGGGTACGACCGCCCGCCTCGCCTTCACGACCTGCCGCCGCCCTCGTGACCCGAGCTGCCGGGCGTTCGGCACGGACACGTCCAGCACCTCGGCGACCCGGCCGAACTCGAACCCGAAGACGTCGTGCAGCACGAACGCCACCCGCTCCGGCGGGCTCAGCTCCTCCATGACCAGGAGCAACGCCGCGCTGACGGACTCGTCGACGAGGACCGGCACGGACGCGTCGGGCCCCGTGAGCAACGGCTCCGGAAGCCACGGTCCGACGTAGGTCTCGCGTCGTGAGCGGGCACTCTTGAGGATGTCGTAGGAGCGCCGCGCGGCGACCGTCACCAACCACGCCCGGAGGTCGTCGACGGCCCGAAGGTCCGCGCGGGCCGCGCGCAGCCACACGTCCTGGGCCACGTCCTCCGCGTCGGCGACACTCCCCAGCAACCGGTATGCCACGCCGAAGACCGCGGGGCGATGCGTCTCCCACTCGGCGCCGAGCACGTCCTGGTGCTCGGGCGGTCCCGGGGCCGGGCCGTCACCCATGCAGATCGCAACCTCCTCCGACGGCGGGCACGCCGCGTCGCTCCCCGGCGACACTTGCGGGGCGCCGCGACGTCCGCGACAGCCAACAGGTTCGACCTGCGCCACCGCAACGTGCCGCGTCACGGCGCGGTGTGCGGCCGCGGCTCGTCGGGGGTCGAGCCCGTCGATCTCGACGACGGCTCGGTCGTCCCCGCCGACGCCGTCCTCGTCGGCATCGGCACCCGTCCCACGACGGACCGGCGCTCCTGTTCCGACCCGCGGTCGCCGAGCCCGCTCGGACCGCCGCCGCACGCCCCGCCCCGGCGAACCACCCGGCCGTCACCGCACCGGATCGCCGACGGAACCGCGGTGACGTCCGGTGTCCGGGGTCGACGCCCCGTCGCCGGACTGCTCATCCGTGGTGGTCGCGCAGGAGTGCCGTGACCTCCTGCGGCGCCTCGGCGGGTGCGAGATGCGCGACGCCGTCGAGGACCTCCAGCCGGCCGTGCGCGACGCCGTCGGCGATCTCCTGGAGCGACGCGACGGGCGTCGGCCGATCGTGGCTGCCGGCGACGGCGAGGACGGGAACGGTGATCTTCGGCAGGCGGTCGCGGACGTCGTGCGAGGCCAGGGCCCGACATGCCCGTCCGTAGTCGACCGGGTTCGCGGCACGCAGCGAGGCGATGAGGGCGTCGGCACGGTCGCGGTGCCGGTCGGCGAAGCCCGGTCCGAACCACCGCTGCCGGGACCCGTCGACGACGGCGTCGACCCCCGATCGCTCCACCAGAGCGGCCCGGTCCGACCAGCCCTCGGGCTCACCGATCCTCGCGCCCGTGCAGATGAGCGACGCGGCCAGGATCCGATCGGGACGGTCGAGCAGCAGGTGGAGTCCGACTGCGCCCCCGATCGAGTCGCCGGCGTAGTGCACCGGGACACGCGCGCCGAGGGTCGCGTCGACCGCGTCGAGGACCCCCTCGGCGAGCTCGGACATCGTGAAGTCGGCAGCGGCGGGGGCGCTGCCGCCGTGGCCCGGCAGATCCCAGGCCAGGACGTCGAAGGACTCGAGGAGGCCGGGAAGGCATGGCCCCCACTACGCCGCGGTGCTGGTTCCGAGGGACGGCCCGAGAACGAGCACCGGTCGCCCCGCTGCCGGTGCCGGGCAGGTCACCCTGACCGCAGGGATGCGCGTCGTCACGCTCATCGGTCAGGTTCGGCGCTCGCCGACGGCGTCGAGCAGACCGAGTCGACGGGCCAGCTCGTCGGGGTCGATGCCGTGGACCTCGAGCACCTGCAGCCCGCCCGGCCCGACCGCGAACGTGCCGAGGTCGGTGTACACGCGCTCGACGCAGCCGAGGCCGGTCAGCGGGTAGGTGCACTCGGGGACGAGCTTGGGCGCACCCTGCTTGTCGAACAGCGTCATCATGACCCAGACGCGTTTCGCGCCGATGGCGAGATCCATGGCGCCGCCGACCGCGGGGATCGCGTCCGGGGCGCCGGTGTGCCAGTTCGCGAGGTCGCCCGCGGTGGAGACCTGGAAAGCGCCGAGGACGCAGACGTCGAGGTGCCCGCCGCGCATCATCGCGAAGGAGTCGGCATGGTGGAAGTACGCCGCGCCGGGCAGCTCGGTGACCGGAACCTTGCCGGCGTTGACGAGGTCGGGGTCGACCTCGTCGCCGTGGGCGGCCGGACCCATGTTGAGCATGCCGTTCTCGGTGTGCAGCACCACCCCCGAGTCGTCGGGGAGATGGTCCGCGACGAGCGTCGGCTGCCCGATGCCGAGGTTGACGTAGGCCCCGTCGGGGTGCTCGGCGGTGATGTCGCGGGCGATGGCGGCGGCGATGTCGTTCTTGTCGCGGATCCTGCCGATCATGCGGCGCGCTCCTGCTCGGCGGCCACCACGCGGTCGACGTAGATGCCGGGGGTGATCACGTTCTCGGGGTCCAGTGCGCCGGTCTCGACCACGCGGTCGACCTGCACGGCGACGGTGCGGGCGGCCGTGGCCATGACGGGACCGAAGTTGCGGGCGGTCCTGCGGTAGACGAGGTTGCCCATCCGGTCGGCGGTGTGGGCCTTGATCAGCGCGAGGTCGCCGTGGATGGGGTACTCCAGCAGGTACGTACGGCCGTCGATCTCCCGGACCTCCTTGCCCTCGGCGAGCGGTGTGCCCACCGCGGTGGGGCTGTAGAACGCGCCGATTCCGGCCCCGGCGGCGCGCATCCGCTCGGCCAGGTTGCCCTGCGGGACGACCTCGAGCTCGATGCGTCCGGAGCGGTAGAGGTCGTCGAAGACCCAGGAGTCGGCCTGCCGCGGGAACGAGCAGATCACCTTGCGCACCCGGCCCGTCGCCAGCAGCGCGGCCAGCCCGGTGTCGCCGTTGCCCGCGTTGTTGGAGACGATCGTGAGGTCGGCGGCGCCCTGGCGGATCAGGGCGTCGATCAGGTCGACGGGCATGCCGGCCATGCCGAACCCGCCCACGAGCACGGTCGACCCGTCCGCGGTGCCGGCGACCGCCTCGTCGTAGCCGTCGCAGATCCGGGCGGTCACGGGCGCGCCCCGGTGACGTTCTCGAGCACGACGGCGAGTGCCTGCCCGACGCCGATGCAGATCGCCGCGACACCCCACCGGCCGCCGGACTCCCGCAGCCGCGCCGCGAGCGTCCCGAGGATCCGGGCGCCCGAGGCGCCGAGCGGATGGCCGATGGCGATCGCGCCACCCTTCGCGTTGACGATGTCCGGGTCGATCTTCCAGGCGTCGACACACGCGATCGACTGTGCGGCGAAGGCCTCGTTCAGCTCCACGGCGCTCACGTCGGCCCAGCCGATGCCGGCCCTGGCCAGCGCGCGCTCGGCGGCCTCGACCGGGGCGAAGCCGAACTCCCGAGGATCGAGGGCGTGCACGCCCCGGCCGGCGATGCGGGCGAGGGGCTCGGACCCGATGTGCGTGCTCGCGTCCGCCGATCCGAGCAGGAGGGCGGCGGCACCGTCGTTGAGCGGGCTGGCGTTGCCCGCGGTGATCGTCCCGTCGGCCCGGAACGACGGCTTGAGCCCCGCGAGCGTCTCCGGGGTGGAACCGTCGCGGATGCTCTCGTCGCGCTCCAGACCCGCGCCGGGGACGTCGACGACCAGGTCGTCGTAGAACCCGTCGGCCCAGGCCTGGGCGGCGAGGCGGTGGGACCGGGACGCGAACTCGTCCTGGCGGCGACGCGAGATGGTGAACCGGTCCGCCAGCTGCTCGTTGCACTCGCCCAGCGAGACCGTCCACTCGGCGGGCATCCGCTCGTTGACCAGGCGCCAGCCCAGCGTCGTCGAGACCGCGGTGACGTTCCCGGCGGGGAACGCGCGCGACGGCTTGGGCAGCACCCACGGCGCCCTGGTCATCGACTCCACGCCGCCGGCGACGACCACGTCCGCATCGCCGACCTCGACGGCCCGCGACGCCTGGATGGCGGCGTCGAGGGACGAGCCGCAGAGCCTGTTCACGGTCGTGGCCGGCACGGACACCGGCAGACCCGCCAGGAGGACGGCCATCCGTCCGACGTCGCGGTTGTCCTCGCCCGCCTGGTTGGCGCAGCCCCACACGACGTCGCCGATCAGTGCCGGATCGAGCGCCGGGGTCTTCGCGAGGACGCCGGCGAGGGCCGCGGCGGCGAGGTCGTCGGGCCGGACGTCGGCGAGCGCGCCGCCGAAGCGGCCGAACGCCGTCCGCGTACTTGCGTAGAGGTAGCAGGACGTCACGTCCCGACCGTAGGAACACGTCATCCATCACGTCCAATACTGATCGGGCCACTATTGATAAGTGCGTCGCATAAGATGTGGTGGTGGAGCTGCGACATCTCCGGTCCTTCGTCGTGCTGGCCGACGAGCGGCACTTCGGTCGCGCGGCCGTGCGGTTGCACATCGCCCAGCCCGCGCTGTCGCAGCAGCTCAAGCAGCTGGAGCGCGAAACGGGTGCCCGGCTCCTGGACCGTTCCACGCGACGGGTCGAGCTCACCGAGGCCGGCCGGCTGCTGCGGGGTCGCGCCGCCGAGATCCTCGCGGCCGTCGACCGGACGTCTGCCGACCTGGGCCTGCTCGGCGCCGGTCGGGCGGGCCGGGTACGGCTCGGCTTCGTCGGGACCGCCACGTACGACGTGCTGCCGCACGTGACTCGTCGGGTTCGCGACGAGCTGCCCGACGTCGAGCTCGAGGTGCGCGGCGAGCTGCTCGGGCCGGAACTGATGGCCCAGCTGCGCGAGGGCGACCTCGACATCGCCGTGTTCCGGCCCGGCGCGGCGGTCACGGACGATCTCGAGGTCCTCCGGTTGCGCGACGAACCGCTGGTCGCCGTGCTGCCCGGGGACCACCCGTCGGCCCGGGCCGACGCGGTCGATCTTCGTGAGCTCGACGGCATGCCCCTGATCACGCACCCGTCCGGCTACCACTCGACGATGCAGCCGCTCGTGCTCGACGTCTGCCGCCGCGCAGGCCTCGACCCCCACGTCGTGGAGGTCGGCGAGACCGGGACGCTGGTCGTGTTCGTCGCCGCGGGTCTCGGTTTCGGACTCGTGCCGCACTCGGTCCGTGCCCTGCGGCTCGACGGGGTCGCCTACGTCCCGCTCTCGGGCGAGCCCGTGACCGCGCCGCTCGTCCTCGCGCACCGACCCGATCCCGCCCCGGTCGTCGCCCGGGTGTCCGCGCTGGTCGCCGCCGTCACCTCCGGGTCCGGACGGGATGCATCCGGCTGAGCCGCACCCGAGCCTGACGTCGGCGTGGCCCGTCGTTCGGCGGTCTCGGGCGTACGACGCGCCTCCCGAGCCGCCTCGACGTGCGGTTCGGATCTGGGCGCCCCCGGCAGGATTCGAACCTGCGACACCCGCTTTAGGAGAGCGGTGCTCTATCCCCTGAGCTACGAGGGCCTTGGGGGAGACTACCTGCAGCCCGCACGACGCTCGGCGCCTACTGCGTAGGAGCGGACCCGCGAGGTCACGCCGGCCGGGGGATCACGGCCGAGTCGGATGTTGCGTCACGGCGTGTAGAGCAGGATGACGACGCCGTTGCCGCCGTCGGCGCCCGGCTCGAAGGTGGCGCCGCGGGTACGGGTGGGGTCGGCGTAGGAGTCGCCGGCACCGCCGCCACCCCCAGCGCCGCCGAAGCTGTTGCTCTCGCCGCGGCCGCCGCCGTGCGCGTACCCGCCACCGCCGCCGCCCCCACCCCCGCCGCCGAGCAACGGCGGCTTGGCGCTGTCCTCCCCGTCGGCGCCGCGTGGCTTCGACTCGTGCGCGCCGTCGCCACCGTGGCCGTAGATCCCCTGTCCTCCCGAACCGCCGTGGGCCCCGGCCCGGCCGGGGCCGTAGCCGGCGGAGCCGCCGTTGCCGCCGCGGGCCTGGGGCGCGAAGTAGGTGGAGCCGCCCCCGCCGCCCCCACCACCGGCGACGACCAGCCTGGTGCCCGCCGCGTCGGTGATGGAGCTGGCCCCTCCGCCGCCCCCGCCGTTGAAACCGGTGAAGGTGTGGGCGATGCCGCGGCCACCCCCGTGGGCGTCGCCGTATCCGGCGCCGCTGTTCCCGTCGCAGCCGACGGTCACCGTCAGATCGGAGCCGGCCGGCGCGATCGTCGCCGCGACGCGCGCGCCGTAGCCCGGACGCCCGGACACGCCCGGGTCGGTGGGGATGCCGCCCGCCGCGCCGACCACGATCGCGTCGACCGAGGTCACCGTCGTCGGCACACGCCAAGCCTCCTTGCGGTGCGTGCAGTGGAAGACCGCGGCGGTCAGGTGGGTGCTGAGCACGATGCTCCCGTCGCCGTTGCCGGCGACCCCGTCGAAGGCCAGCAGATGGGCACCTTTGCCGACGAACGACTCGCCACCACCGCCGCCACCGCCCCCGCCGCAGGTCAGCGTGCCGTCACCGGAGTAGCCGGCGGTGCCGCCGTGCGGGTATCCGCCGCCGCCGCCCCCGCCGCCCCCGCCGCCGAGGACGAAGTTCGCGACGGCGCTGTCCCCCTTGCCGGAGTGGGCCTTCTCGCCGGAGCCCCCGTATCCGCCGCTGCACCTGTAAGGGCTCTTGCCGCCCGAGTAGTTGCCGTTGCCCTGCTGGCCGTTCTGCGCCGGCTTCCCACCGGAGCCGCCGTGGCCGCCGCTCCCGGCACGCACGATGGTCGTGGTCGCGCCGCCCCCGCCGCCCCCGCCGCCGCCCCCGGCGACGACCAGCGGCTTGTTGTCGGACACGATGGCGCTCGATCCGCCGCCGGATGCGCCGCCCTGCGACGAGGACGACGTGGCGCCCCCGCCGCCGTGCGTGTAGCCGGCCTGCGGGTCGCGCCGGCCGATCCAGAGCTGCAGCTGCTGTCCGTGGTGGACATCGAGCTGGGCGATGACCTGGCCGGCGCCACCGCCCTCGCCGCCGTCCGGGTCGTGCCCGCGCGGTGTTCCGCCCTGGGACCCGGTGACGATCGCGGTGAGCCGGGAGATGCCCGGCGGGACGGTCACCGTGGGCAGCTCGCCCGATCCGGTGTAGGTGCAGCTCGTGGACGACGCGAGATCGCACGGCGCGGACGTCTGCGCCGCGGACGTCACGTGCAGGGGCACCGGAAGGGTTGCGGCGGACGCGGTGGGC
The DNA here is from genome assembly GCF_000196675.2 of Pseudonocardia benzenivorans CB1190. Lineage (GTDB taxonomy): Bacteria > Actinomycetota > Actinomycetes > Mycobacteriales > Pseudonocardiaceae > Pseudonocardia > Pseudonocardia benzenivorans. The sequence continues at coordinate 833,130 of NC_015312.1, forward strand.
GCCTCCAGCCCGGCCGCGGCCAGGATCACCGACGCGGTCACGACGGCCACTCGAAGCGCTGCGCTCATCGCCCGACTCCGCTCGGCTTGTGAACGCGCCCCCGGCACGCTTGGCGGAACGATAGGGCGTTGCCGCCGGTGGGAGCACTCGCGTTCACACCAACGAGCGGCGGGTCCATGGCTGCCATCCGGGTGCCCGGGCTCGCCGGCTCCACCACCACCGAGGGGACCTTCGGATGCTCGTCAGGCTTCGGCGACCAGGACGACCCCCGGACCGATCTCCCCCTCGGCGGGGAGCCGGAGCTCGGCTTTCGGCGTCAGGCCCGTCTGCTCGATCAGGGCGAGCAGCTGGTCGGGCTGCCAGAGGTGGGTCGTCCAGCGCACCGCGACGCCGCCGTAGGCCTCGGTGCGCTGGACGTCGCCGTCGCCGACGTGCGTCGCGACGATCAGCTGACCGCCGGGCACGAGCGCTCTCGCGAAGGCCGACAGGACCTGGGGGAGGACGTCGCGGGGGAGGTTGAACAGCGACCACCAGCCCAACAGGCCGCCCCACGACGCCTCGGCGAGGTCGAGGTCGGTGGCCGAGCCGACGCCGAACGTGCACTCCGGGTGCAACCGGCGCGCGTGCTCGATCATGCGGGGGGACAGATCGACCCCTGAGACGTCGAGGCCGCGTTCGGCCAGGTAGGCGGTGATCGTGCCCGGTCCGCACCCGACGTCGAGCACCGGACCCAGACCTCGGACCGCGTCGGCGAAGACGTCCATCGCGGCGCGCAGCCACGGCTGGTGGCGGATGTCGCCGAGGCTCGTCGTCGCGATCATGTCCACGTAGTTGTCCGCCACCCGGTCGTAGGAGTCGCGGACGCCGTCGAGATCGGCAGGCTGTGTCAGGGAGGGCACGGGGACAGGGGTATCACCCGGGCCCGACGGTTCCGCCGCCCCGCGCCCGCAGCGTCAGCACGGTGATCTCCGGCGGCGACCCCACGCGCACGGGCGGGCCCCAGAACCCGACGCCGCGCGTCACGTAGAGCCAGGTGCGTCCGACGCGGGTGAGCCCGGCGAGAACGGGCTGGTCGATCAACGCGACGGTCGTCAGCGGCCAGAGCTGGCCGCCGTGGGTGTGCCCGGAGACTTGCAGGTCGACGTCGGCGCGCGCGGCCTGGTCGACCATGACGGGCTGGTGGGTCAGCAGCACGACGGGCTCGTCGGGGCCGCGGCCGGCGAGCGCGGCGTCGAGGTCGAACCCGTGCCCCGGGACGTCGGAGCGGGCGGCCGTGCGGTCGTCGCAGCCCGCGATGTGCAGGACGGCGCCGCCGCGGCGGACGGTGACGCGTTCGTTGCGCAGCACCCGGACGCCGAGCGTCGGCAGGTGCTCCACCCATTGCGCCGCACCGGAGTAGTACTCGTGGTTGCCGGTGACGAAGTAGGCAGGAGCCTGCAGGTCGCGCAACGGCTCGGCGTAGGGGCCGAGCGTCGCGACGTCGCCGTCGACGAGGTCTCCGACGATCGCGACGGCGTCGGGCGCGGCGGCGTTGATCGTCGCGACGAACCCCGCGAGATCGGCGCGGCCGACCAGCGGCCCGAGATGGACGTCGCTGATCGCGGCGATGGTGAACCCGTCGAAGGCGGGGTCGAGGCGGTCGAGCAGCAGTTCACGCCGTTCGGTGCGGACCCGGCGGGCGGCGACGGCCCCGTAGGTCACCGTCCCGAGCGCGACGACGGCCGCCGTCCCCGCGAGCACCCGGGAGAGGAAGCGGCGTCGTTCCGGGTCGGGGGCGCGGCCCGCGGCGCGCAGCCCGAGCCGGACCAGCTCGCCGACGACCAGCACACACGTCGCGTAGAGGACGACGGCGAGCCACAGGTAGCCGGCCGTGTGCAGCGGCCGCGCGGCGCCGGGGTCGAGCGCACGCTGGGTGGTGAACGCGGCCGCGACGGCGAGGCCGAGCAGCACGATCACCGTCGCTCCGATGCGCCGGGCCCGCCTGCCGTCGAACACGTCGTGCACGGCGCGCCGGTACAGGTACACGTGCGTCACGACGACCAGGAGCAACGTGAGCACGGCGAACACCGGATGATCCTCGCGTATCCACCACGTTGCGGCGAGCTCGACGGGTCGGGCCTACGCTCGCCGGACATGACGACCGTCGCGTTGCTCGGCACCGGGATCATGGGCGCGGGCATGGGCCACAACATGCTCGCCGCCGGCCTCGACCTGCGGGTGTGGAACCGCACCGCAGCGAAGACGAAGCGGCTGGAGGACGAGGGCGCGCAGGCCTTTGCCGAACCGGCCGACGCGGTGCGGGGCGCCGACGTCGTCGTCACGATGCTGGGCGACGCCGACGACGTCCGGGCGGTCATGGACCGGGCAGCCCCCGGCCTCGCCGAGGGGCAGGTCTGGGCGCAGATGACGACGGTCGGCGTCGAGCCCGTCGGGACGCTCGCCGAGTTCGCCCGCGAGCACGGCCTGGTGTTCCTCGACGCGCCCGTCCTCGGCACCCGTGCGCCCGCGGAGAGCGGCCAGCTGCAGGTGTTCGCGGCCGGACCGGCGTCGGCCCGCGAGGCGATCACGCCGGTGTTCGACGCCGTCGGCAGGCAGACCGTCTGGCTCGGCGACGACGGGGCGCAGGCGGCGGCCAGCCGGTTCAAGCTCGTCGCCAACAGCTGGGTGCTCGCGATCACGGCCGCCACCGGCGAGACGCTGGGACTGGCGAAAGGGCTGGGTGTCGACCCGCAGACGTTCCTCGACGCCATCGAGGGCGGCCCGCTCGACCTGCCCTACCTGCGGGCCAAGGCCAAGGCGATCCTCGACGACGACTGGACGCCCAGCTTCTCGGCGGCCAACGCGGCCAAGGACGCGGGGCTGATCGTGGACGCCGCGACCGCCGCCGGTATCCGGCTCGACGTCGCCGCCGCCACCCGCGACCGGCTGCTGCGGGCCTGCGACCTCGGGCACGCCGACGACGACATGGCCGTCGCGTACCTGGCCGGGTTCCCGGACGGCCACCCCACCAGCGATTCCGACGAGTAGCGCACAGACGCCTCTCAGGCGCCTCTCAGAAGTCCGGTTCAGACTGGTCTCATGCGAATCCTCGTCGTGGACGACGACCGGGCCGTCCGTGAGTCACTGCGGCGCTCGCTCGCGTTCAACGGCTACACCGTCGAGCTCGCGGGCGACGGCCAGGCCGCCCTCGACGCGCTCCAGGCCTCGCGCCCCGACGCGATGGTCCTCGACGTGATGATGCCGCGGCTCGACGGCCTCGAGGTCTGCCGACGGATGCGTGCCGCGGGCGACGAGCTGCCGATCCTCGTCCTCACCGCCCGCGACGCGGTGTCCGACCGGGTGGCCGGGCTCGACGCCGGCGCCGACGACTACCTGCCGAAGCCGTTCGCGCTGGAGGAGCTGCTGGCGCGGCTGCGGGCGTTGCTGCGCAGGCGCACGCCCGACGAGATCGCGGCGGCCGCCGCGGGTGCGAGCAAACCGCTGGAGTTCGCCGACCTGTCGCTGGACCCCGACACCCGTGACGTCCGCCGCGGCGACCGGCCGATCAGCCTGACCCGCACCGAGTTCTCGCTGCTGGAGCTGCTCCTCGCGCACCCACGCCGGGTGCTGACCCGCGCGCAGATCCTCGAGCAGGTCTGGGGCTACGACTTCCCGACCACCGGCAACGCGCTCGAGGTCTACATCGGCTACCTGCGTCGCAAGACGGAGGCGGGCGGCGAGCCCCGGCTCATCCACACCGTCCGCGGGGTCGGCTACGTGCTGCGCGAGTCGCCGCCGTGAGCCGCGCCGGGGTCGCCGACCGCGTCGCCCCGGCCACCAGGAAAACTGCGTCGGTGCGCACCCGGCTGCCTGCGCTCGAACGCATCTCGCTGCGCGCGCGCATCGGGATCCTCGCGGCGCTCGTCGCCGCGGCGGCGGTCGTCCTGGTGTCGGTCGCGGCGTTCCTCATCGTGCGCGCCAACATCCTCGCGACGCTCGACGACAACCTCCTGCAGCGGGCGTCGGCCGCGGCGCAGAGCGAGCTGGCCGACCCCGCGTCGCTCGCGGGCATCCCGCCCGAGGTGCTCGGCGCCGCCGACATCCGGATCGCGCTCCTGCAGACGGGCGGGGCGGGCATCCCCAAGGCCCTCTCGGCCGAGGGACCCGCGTCGGCGCCGCCGTTGGGGGACGACGAGATCGCCGTCGCGCGCGGCGAGGATCCCTACTCCGTGCGGACCGCCGACTCGCCCGACGGCGCCTACCGCGTCGTCGCCGTGCAGGCCGGGCAGGGTCGCGCGCTGGTCATCGGGCAACGTCTCGCCCCGACCCAGGAGGTCCTCACCAAGCTCGGCATCGCGCTGCCGATCATCGGCGCGCTCGGCGTCGGGGTGGCCGCGGCGGCCGGCGTCGCCGTCGGGCGTGCGGGCATGCGGCCGGTCCAGCGGCTCACGAACGCGACCGAACGCATCGCCGCGACCGGCGAGCTCGACCCCATCCCCGTCAGCGGGTCCGACGAGCTCGCCCGCCTCACCCACAGCTTCAACGAGATGCTCGGCGCGCTGGCGGCGTCGCAGGAGCAACAGCGCCGACTGGTCGCCGACGCCGGGCACGAGCTGCGGACACCCCTGACCTCGTTGCGCACCAACCTCGAGCTGCTTGCGGCGGCCGACCAGCCGGGCGCGCCGCTCCTCCCGGAGTCCGACCGCGTCGAGATACTCGACGACGTGCGCGCCCAGGTCGCCGAGCTGTCCCAGCTGGTCGGCGACCTCGTGGAGCTCGCCCGCGACGACCCTCCGCGCGTGATGGCCGAGCCGGTCGAGCTGACCGACGTCGTCGAACGGGCGCTGGAGCGCGCGCGGCGGCGGGCGGGGGACGTCGAGTTCGACGTCACGCTGGTGCCGTGGACGACGGTCGGCGACGCGACCGCCCTGGAACGCGCCGTGCTCAACCTGCTCGACAACGCCGCGAAGTGGAGCCCGCCCGGCGGCCACGTCCGGGTCGAGATGAAGCCGATCGACGACTGGACGGTCGTGCTGGAGGTCGCCGATCGCGGACCCGGTATCGCCGACGAGGACCTGCCGCACGTGTTCGACCGCTTCTACCGGGCCGACGGTGCCCGCACCATGCCCGGCTCCGGGTTGGGGCTGGCGATCGTCCGGCAGGCGGCCGGACGGCACGGGGGAGCGGTGTGGGCGGGGCGGGCGCCCGAGGGTGGCGCGTTGCTTGCCCTGCGGTTGCCCGGCAGGCGGCCGCCGGACTGAGCCGTGCAGTGCCGGTCTCGCGCTCGGCGGCGGGCGACCCGTCGCGGCGCGCGGGGCGTCGAGGGCTCATAGGCTGTCCCCAGGTTCGCGACACGGGGGCACCAACATGGCGAATGACGGGGCCGGGGCGTCCGGTCCGCACCGGGACGATCCTGCGGCCGGCCCGCAGGTGCCCGGGGACCCGACGCCGCCCGAGGGGACCCCTTCGGCCCCGGCCGGCCCTGCCGACGGCACGCACGCGCCCGCGCACGCCATGGGGGTGCCGCGGCCCGATCCCGATCCCGTGACGCCTCCGTCGGGGGCAGCGGTCGTGGGGCCGCCGGCCGGGGTCGCGGAGTCCGGCGTCCCGGCGGCCGGGGTCCCTGATCGAGGGAGCGCGTCAGGTTCGGCAGGTGCGGGGTCGTCGCCGGATGGTGCGACGACGGTCGAGCCGGACCCGGTCCCCCCGGGCGTGGGTGAGCCCGGTGCCGGGGTCGACCTGTTCGCCGAATCCGATGCCGCGGGAGTCACCGGAGCCGCGGCGGCCGTCGATCCGCACGTGTCCGGGGCGTCGTCGGCGACGGACGCGGGCGTGAGCCGCTCCGAGCGGACCGGCCCGACGTCGCCCGTCGCGGCACCGGCCCAGCCGCCCGACGCCGCCCCCGGCCGTGCCGAGGCGCCGCAGCGACCATGGAACGCGCAGCCACCGGCGTCGCAGCCCGGGCCGTGGCCGACAGGTCCGGCACGGCCCGGGTCGTGGCCGACCGGTACCGCGCAGTCGGGGGCGTGGCCGTCGAGTTCGTCACAACCCGTTGCGGCGCAACAGGGCGGTCGGCCCGGCGACACCGTGCACCTGTCATCCGGACCCCGGCATACCGGGCCGCAGCCGCCGTGGACCGCGGGCGACCAGAGCACGCGCACCGCGCCCGAGCCGGGCCGTCGACGCGGCGGGCTGATCGCGGGGCTCGTCGCGGCGCTCCTGGTCGCCGCCCTGCTGGGCGGGGGGGTCGGCGGCTGGGTCGGCTACCGGTTGGCCGACCGCGGGCAGCCGCCCGCGGCGTCGGGAAGCGTGCTCGACCAGCCACTGCCCGACGTCGACGCGAACCCCGCCGCCGCAGGTCCGGTCGAGGCGGTCGCCGACCGCGTCCTCCCGAGTACCGTCCAGCTGCGGGTCACCGGGGTACGGACGGAGGGCGAGGGCTCCGGCATGATCCTCAGCGTCGACGGGCTCATCCTCACCAACAACCACGTCGTCGCCGACGCGGCCAACGGCGGCACCGTCACCGCCGTCTTCCAGGACGGGCGCAGCGCGCCGGCGACGATCGTCGGCCGTGACCCCAGCTCCGACGTCGCGGTCGTCCGCGCGAGCAACGTCTCCGGACTCACGCCGATCGAGCTCGGCAACTCCGACGGCGTGCGGGTCGGCCAGCCGGTCGTCGCGTTCGGGTCGCCGCTCGGGCTCGGCGGCACCGTCACCACGGGCATCATCAGCGCACTCGACCGGGCCGTCGGCGTCGGCGGCGACGCGCTGTCGGGGTCCGACCCCACCGTCTTCAGCGCCCTGCAGACCGACGCGGCGATCAACCCCGGCAACTCCGGCGGCCCGCTCGTCGACATGCAGGGCCGGGTCATCGGCATCAACTCCGCGATCGCGACGACGGGCTCGCAGGGTGGCTCGATCGGCGTCGGCTTCGCCATCCCGGTCAACTCCGCGAAGCGGATCGCGCAGGAGCTGGAGACGACGGGCCGCGCCACCCGCGCCGTCCTCGGCGTCGGGGTGGCCGACGACCAGACGATCACCGGCGCCCGCATTCAGAGCGTCGTGCCCGGTGGGCCCGCGGACGCGGCGGGGATCAGGCCGGGCGACGTCGTCGTGAAGTTCGGTCAGAAGCAGATCGTGACGGGTCTGGACCTGCAGGCACAGATCCGTTCCGCGGCGCCCGGCGCGGTGCTGCCGGTGCAGCTGAGCGACCGGACGGTGCAGGTCACGCTGGGTTCGGCGACCGGATGACCGACACCCGTACCGGCTCCCGGACCCTGCGCGCCGCCGGATCCGGGGCGCGCGGAGCGTCCCGCTACGGTGACCATATGGAGATGGCGCCACCCCAGATCGGCCGGGCCCTCGTCGTGATCGTCGACGACCGCGCGAGCCACGGCGAGCGGGAGGACGCGACGGGTCCGCTCGTCACCGAGCTGCTCGAGGAAGCGAACTTCGTCGTCGATGCGGTGGTGATCGTTCCCGGCGAGTCCGTCGCCATCCGCAACGCGCTCAACACCGCGGTGATCGGCGGCGTCGACCTCGTCGTGACCGTCGGCGGCACCGGCGTCTCGCCGCGCGACGTCACGGCCGACGCCACCGCCGGTGTGCTCGACCGTCCGATCCCGGGCATCGCCGAGGCCCTGCGTGCCTCCGGGCTCGCCGCCGGCGCCGTCGACGCGGGGTTGTCGCGCGGGCTGGTGGGCGTCTCGGGCAGCACACTCGTCGTGAACCTCGCGTCGTCGCGAGCCGCGGTGCGCGACGGCATGGCCACCCTCACCCCGCTGGTCACCCACGTCATCGCGCAGCTCTCGGACCTGGATCCCGACTAGGGGTCCGACGGATCGCCGTCGATGGGCTCGGTGATCCGGGCGGTTCGTGGCAGGGCGGAGCCGGGTCGGCGTACACGGTCGTGTTCGGGCCCGGCGGGGCCCGCCCAGTGGCTCGGCGACCCGCGTCGACCCGCGCGCCCGCAGCCACCTCGGCGCCCTACACCTCGCCGCCCTACACCTCGCCGCCCTGCGCACCCGGCTTCCATGACCCGGCGGACACGTCCTGGAGGTCGATGACGACCTTCCCGTGCACGTGGCGGCCCGCCTGGAGCTCGACCGCGGCGCGGATCTGCTCGACCGGGAAGCGTGCGGCGATCGGCACCCGCAGGCGGCCCGCCGCAACCAGCCCGGCGATGTCGTCGAGGGCGCTGCGAGGAGCATTGGCGCCGTTCGCCGCCGTGATCCCGTCGATCCGGGTGGCGATGGTGGTGATGCGCTCGTCGGGCACGCCGAGCTCGCGTGCCGCGTGCGCCGTGTCCGTCCCGTGCAGGTCCATGGCCGCGGTGACGCCGGCGGGAGCCAGCGCTCGGACCCGCTCGACCAGGCCGTCGCCGTAGGCGACCGGCTCCGCCCCGAGGGCGCGCAGGGCATCGGCGGAGGTTGCCGACCCCGTCCCGATCACCCGTGCGCCGGCGAGGCGCGCGAGCTGGACGGCGAACACGCCGACCCCGCCTCCCGCGCCGCCGATGAGCACCGTGTCACCCGGACCCGGGTGGACCACGGCGAGAGCCGCGGCCGCCGTGCGGCCCGCGATGGCGAGGGTGGCAGCGGTGTGGTCGTCGACGCCGGCCGGGGTGCGGTGCGCCTCGCCGCCCACCGCGATGGGCCCCGCCTCGTCCACGACGACATAGTCGGCGACCGCGCGGGACAGGACGCCACCGAACACCCGGTCTCCGACCGCGAACTCGCTCACGCCGTCACCGACCTGGTCCACGATCCCGGCGTAGTCGGTGCCGAACCCGCACGGCAGGCTCAGGCCGAATCGCGCGGCGGTCTCCGCGTCGGAGGTCATGAACCAGTCCATCGGGTTCAGGCCGGCCGCGGTGACCCGCACGCGGATCTGTCCCGGACCGGGCTGCGGCACGGGTACCTCGCGGACGCTCAAGGCCTCCGGTCCGCCGAACGACTCGAACCGGACCGCCCGGCCCGTGGTCGTCGATGTGATGACGCTCGGTTCTTCCATGCTCCCTCGTCTCCGTAGCAGCGCGTGAAACGTCGACGGATCACGCTCGTCCCCGTGATCTCAACGTAGCGGAAGCGGATAGTCATCCGCTTTTGCTGCTGCAAGGACCCGGAGACCGTGCCCGGCAAACTGGCTGGCTCTCGAAACCGTGAGTGGCGATGGTCGCTCTAGCGACCATCGCCACTCACGAGGGTTTCGGCGCGGGTGGCGACCCCGGAGGTCACCGGGTGCGACCAGGGCAGCGGCTGTCGGGGTCGGCCGTCGGCCTCAGGGCCGATCGGCTCCGGGGCTCCCGCTGTCCTCGATCCCCGCGGTCGGGAGGCCGGCCGCTCGCCTGCACGGGACGGCCGGGCTCGACGAGGCCGGCCGCATGCGGCGTAGCGTCGTCGAACGCGGCTTCTGCCCATTCGACACCAGCGGCGCCCGGCATCCAGGCCTGCACGTCGGCTCGCCGCCCTGCTCACCCGGCTTTGATGATCCGTCCGACACTCCCCGTGGCGGCTGGTGGACCACCGTCGTGATCCGGGCGATTCCTTGCGAGGCGGAAGCGGGCTCGCACAAGGAACCGGGCGTCTCCGGGCTCGGTGACGCCGTGCCGAGCGGCGCCCGAGCGCCGAGCCCCGCGGCGAGTGATCGGACGCCCCGGGCGACGATGTCGCGGCGACCCGAGCGCCGCCGCTCATCCCCGCCGTGCGAGCCCCCGATCAGGTCGTGGGGTCCGAGCCGGCGGGACCGTCGTCCGCCGACGACTTCGTCGCCGACGACGGGTCCGCGCCCGTGTCCGTCTGCGTGCTCCCGGCGGTGCCCGGCGTCGACACCGGACCCGTCGGCGCGGCAGGCTCGCTCGCCGCGGTTCCGGGCGTCGTTGTCGAGCCGGGCGTCGTCGAGCCGGGCGTCGTCGAGCCGGGCGTCGCCGCGGTTCCGGGCGTCGCCGCGGGGCCGGGCGTCGTTGCAGAGCCCTGGGTCGGCGCGGCTCCGGGCGGCGCGGTGTCCGCGTCCGCTGCGTCGGCAGCCCCCGCCGGGCCGCGCCGCGCCGCTGCGGCGGTGCGGTCGATGACGTCCCCGACGACGCTGCTCACCGAGTCGAGCTGGTCGTGGAAACGGCCGCCGGTGGCCTTGTCGACCTTCTGCTTGGCCTGGTCCAGGTACGGGCCGGCCTTCCTGCTCGCCTGGTCGAGATAGGGCGACGCCTTCTCCCGTGCCTGGTCGATGTAGGGCCCGGCCTTCCGCTTCGCGCTCTCGACGTGCGGCGCCGCCTTGCCCGCGGCTTCCTTCGCATACGGCGTGGCGCGCTCGATGACTTCCTCGACGATCTCGACAGCCTTGTCCAACAGTCCCATGTGGTCCCCCGATCCCTGGCCGGGCGCGACCGAGGCCCGGTCCGTCCATGGTGGCATCAGGAAGGCCGTTCCCGCAGGGCAGCGGCGTCGCGGGGCGTCGCGGTGGCACGATGGAGGCATGGCCGAGCTCTCCGAGCAGATGCGCCGCCGGATCGAGGAGATCTTCGGCGACGTCCTGCCCGCGACGACCCGTGACGAACGCGGGGAGGACGAGCCGCGTCGCGACGACGAGGGCGACGAGTGGCTGCGCGCGAACCGGCCGCCCCACCACGACCGCGACTGACCCGGATCCGGGTCGCGACTCGCGCGGACCCCGCTTGACGTCACGAGCGCGCCTGCCGGGGAGTCCCATCCGGGATCGGGCGGGTTGACCGGCACGAACGCCGTGGACGCGGCCGCGGGAATGCGAGGGGAGCCGGTCCATCGCAGCGGTATGCGCACACCCTGCTCACATGTCTGCTCGCCCGCTGACTCCGCGTGAACGCTGACGGCCGAGGAGAGCGCGACGCGCCCTGCTCGACGGTCGGGCGGCTGCTGGGTCGAGTCCACCGCGCGGGAGGCCCGAGCCGGCGCAACCTCACCGTCGTCGAGCGCGCCGAGGGGAGCAGTCAGGTTGCGGCCGTCTGACGGGGCGCAACCTCAGGGTCGTCGAGCGCGGCGAGGCGAGCACCCAGGTTGCGCTCGTTCGACGGGGCGCAACCTCACTGTCGTCGGGAGCGCCGAGGAGAGCAACCTGATTGCGGCCGTCCGACCGGGCGCAACCGCTGCCAGGTCCGGTCGCGGACTACGGCGGGTCGGCGTGTGCCGCGTGGAGCAGCGCGTCCGTGACGGCCGTGATGCCGGGGTGGAGGGGCCCCGGACGGCGGGCGAGGATCATCCGTCGGGACTCCTGCGGCTCGCCCCGCACCGCGACGACCCGCACGTCCGGTGGCAGCGCGGACAGCGCCACCGGGGCGAGGGTGGTGATCGCAAGGTTCGCCGCCACCAGCCGGAGCTTGGCGTGCCAGTCCCGTACGACGTAGCGGACGTCCGGCCGCTCGGCCAGGCCGGGCCAGGCTCCGAGCATCGGCTCGGCGGCGTCCGACCGCGACGCCACCCAGACCTGACCCACCAGCTCCCCGACCTCGACCGCGCGCCGTCCTGCGAACGGGTGTCGTGGGCCGACACCGAGGACCAGCTCCTCCTCGCCGAGCAATGTCACCTCCAGGCCCGGCGACTCGGCGTCCGGCGGCCGGAACGGCGGGACCTGGGCGAGCACGGCGAGATCGAGCGTGCCGGCGCGCAGCGCACGCGTCAGCGACGGCGTGCTCCCCTCCCGCACCGTGACCAGGAGCGCGCGGGGCAATGCGGCCAACGCCCGGGGCAGCAGGCCGGCGACGGCGCTGCTGAAGGCCCCCAGCCGCACCGGCTCGGGCGTGGCCGGCGATCCCGTGAGCTCGCGCGCGGCCGCGTCGAGCTCGTCGAGGATCCGGACGGCACGGACGAGCAGGCGGTTGCCCTGCGGCGTCAGCGCGACCCCGTCGCTGCGGCGCTCGAACAATGCGCTGCCCGCGACGGACTCCAGGGCCGCGACCTGCCGGGACACGGCCGACTGGGAGTAGCCCAGCGTCCGCGCCGCCGCGCTGAACGACCCCGACTGCGCCACCTCCACGAGGACCCGCAGCCCGGTCGGGGAGAAGTCCGTGGGCATGCGTGAATGGTATGGCAGGTGTGCATCATTCTCGCTTCCCGCATCACTGGTGCGGATCTAGCGTCGAGGTATGACGACAGGACGCATCGCGCTCGTGACGGGCGCCAACCAGGGCCTCGGCCGCGCACTCGTCGAGGGGCTGGCCGCCCGGATGGGGCCGCGGGACCGCATCCTGCTCACTGGGCGGGACCCCGAACGCGTCCGCGCCGCGGCTGCCTCCGTCGCCCGGGGTGACGCCGCGGTCGAGGGCAGGGTGCTCGACGTGCGGGACGTCTCGGCGGTCGCCGGCCTGGCTGCCGAGCTCGGCGGGATCGACATCGTCGTGTCCAACGCCACGGCGCGGATGCGCCCCGAGGACGATCCGGCCGACGTGGTCGACGACGTCGTGAACACCAACGACGTCGCGACGGCCACGGTCCTGCGCGAGTTCGGTCCGCGCCTGCGGCCCGGTGGGCGGCTGATCGTCGTGGCGAGCGCGCTGGGCACCCTGGACAAGCTCGACGAGCGGGTCCGGCCCCGGTTCGCGGCCGCCGCCGACGCCGGGCTCGACGCGGTCGAGGAGCTCGTCGAGCAATGGCGGCTGGCCGTGCACGCCGGCCGGGCCGAGACCGAGGGCTTCGGGCGCTGGCTCAACATCCCGTCGAAGGTCGCCCAGGTTGCCGCGGTGCGTGCGGTCGCACGAGGGCGCCGGACGGCTGATCTCGCCTCGAACCGGCTGGTCGCCGCGCTCTGCCCGGGGCTGATCGACACCGCGGCGTCCCGACCGTGGTTCGCCGACATGAGCCAGGCCCAGACCCCCGCCGAGGCGGCGAGGTGGCCGGTCGAGCTGGTGCTCGGTGACACCGCCGATCCCGCCTTCCACGGCGAGCTCGTGCAGTTCGGACGGGTGGTTCCGTGGACGACCGGAATCCCGGTGCCCCATCGCGCCGTCGCGTAGGCCCGCTCAGCTCCGGTCGGTGGGGGCGTGCTTGCCCGTCGGCGTGCCGTTCTGGGCGGCGAGCAGGTCGCGGATCTCGGCGAGCAGCTGGACGTCGGTCGGCTCGGCCGGGCCCGCCTCCTCGCCACGCTTGCGGCGCTCCTTGAGGCTCTTGAGCGGCAGCACGATGGCGAAGTAGACGACGGCGGCGACGATCAGGAAGTTGATCGCCGCGGTGATCACGGCTGCGAAGTCGATGTAGGTGCTCGGCTTGCCGGCGATCACCGTGATACCGAGGCCCGTCGCCGTCGGCGGCGTGATGGCGTTGAGCAGGGGTTGAATGATCTTGTCGGTGAACGACGAGACGATGACACCGAACGCGGCGCCGATGACGACTGCGACGGCCAGGTCGACCACGTTGCCGCGCAGGATGAAGTCCTTGAAACCTTTCAGCACGAGCTGCCCCCTTCAGATCATCCGGTTGACGGACGGAGGGTAATGGCGACCTGCTGGGTCAGCGACGCGGCGGCGAGCCGCGTCGCCTGGGCCGGGGGCAGCGCCACCAGGACGAGTCGCCCTTTGGCGGCGCCCGCCACCGGTCCGTTCTCGGCGGGCAGCACGGCCGTGACGGCCGCCGCGGAGGCGAGGACGACGGCCTCGTCGGCGGTGGCACCGGGCGTCACGACATCGACCAGGCTCCCGGGCGTCAGCAGCCCGGCGACCCCCGGATCGGCGAGCCGGACCGGGACGGAGACGGCGTCCGCCCGGCCGGTGGCCACCACGGCCAGCGCGGGACCGACGAGCCGCAGGTCGGTCAACGGCTCACCGGCCCGTGCGGGCCCCGCGAGGACGCGGCCCGTGACATCGGACGGCGCGGCCGCCACGCCGCCCGGGACGAGCCCTTGCGGCCAGGACCGGACGGCGACGTCGGCCGCGGCGAGCGTCGTTCCGGCCGGGAGATCGTGCACCGCGACGACCACGGGAACGCCGGGATCGGCCGCAGGCCGCAGCGCCAGCACCACGGCCGTGACCACGAGCGCACCCGCGATCACCCTGCGGGCCAGCACGGCTCGACGCCACCGGGTGGCGGGCAGCCGTGCGACGAGCGCCCGCCACGGCCGAGGCGGCGAGGCGGAGGGGGCGGGCATGGCGACCTCCCGTCGGGAACCAGAACGGTCCCGACGTTAGGTCGCGAGCACGTGCCGTCGAGCCGGGCGCGGCCGGCCTGTGGACAACTACGCCGCTTGTGGACAGCTCGTCAGGCTGCGGGGCTCGAGCCCGACGACGAGGCACTGTTGGACCCGGACGTCTTGACCAGCTCCCCGTGCTTCGGCGGCTTGCCGGACACGGTCTGCGGGGTCGAGCCCGAGTCGGAGGAGGACGTGGAGGACGACGAGTCGGACTTGGACTCCGACGACGACGCTGCAACGCCGTTGCTGCTGCCGCGGCTGTCCGTGCGGTAGAAGCCGCTGCCCTTGAACACGATCCCGACCGAGGAGAAGACCTTGCGCAGCGGGCCACCGCACTCGGGGCAGACCGTCAACGAGTCGTCGGAGAAGGACTGCACGGCCTCGAACCGGTGGTCACAGGCGGTGCAGGCGTACTGGTAGGTCGGCAAGGGATCCTCCGGAGCTGGCACTCCCACACAGGGACTGCCAATTCTAACCCGGCGACGCGCCCCGCGGCTCGCAGCGTGGTCACGCCGGGAGCAGGGTCACGCCGGTCGCCGGGCGCAGCACGGCGCCGACGCGGACGTCGTGCGGTTCGGCGGGCACCACGTCGAGCAGCTCGTGGTCGTCGACGACGGCCGTGACCAGCGCGTCCGGAGCGGCCAGCGGCAGCGTCCGGTCGTAGTAGCCGCCACCCCGGCCGAGCCGGTGACCGCGACGGTCGACGGCGAGCGCCGGGACGAAGATCACCGCCGCCCTTGTGATACCTGACACACCGAGCCGGGGTCCGGTGGGTTCCTGCAGGCCGAGGGGCCCGTCGGTCACCGAGCACCGGCCCTCGTAACGCGCCCAGTCCAGGCTCCCGGGTTCCGGCGGGACGACAGGAAGGAGGACCACGTGCCCCGCGTCGCGCAACGCGTCGAGCATCGACGCCGAACCCGGCTCGCTGCCCACCGGGAGGTACGCGCACACCACGGCACGGCCTGCGGCCGCCGCCACGGCGCCTGCCGCCAGCCTCCGGTCGCGTTCGGCCCGCCGCTGCGGGGACACGGCGCGGCGCGCGGTCACGAGGGAGCGGCGCAGCTCGGCCTTCGCCGCATCCTGCGCCCGGGACTCGCCGCAGGCCGTCACGCGGCCAACCTACCGGCGCCGATAGGCTCGCCGACCATGAGCGAGTCCAGCGCGCGCCGGTCCTTCCGCTCCGCCGTGGTGCCCGCCGCCGGTCTGGGGACCCGGTTCCTGCCGACGACGAAGACCGTGCCCAAGGAGCTGCTGCCGGTCGTCGACACGCCGGGGATCGAGCTGGTCGCGGAGGAGGCCGCCCAGGCCGGGGCCGAGCGCCTGCTCATCGTCACCTCGCCGGGCAAGGACGCCGTCGCCGCGCACTTCGCGCCGCAACCCGCGCTGGAGGAGATGCTCAAGGAACGCGGCAAGGACGCGCTGCTGGCCAAGGTCCGGCGGGCGCCCGACCTGCTCGAGGTCGCCACCGTCACCCAGCACGAGCCCAAGGGCCTCGGGCACGCCGTCGGCTGCGTGGCCGACGTGCTGGACGACGACGAGGAGGCCGTCGCGGTCCTGCTCCCCGACGACCTCGTGCTCCCCACCGGCGTGCTCACCCGGATGGCGCAGGTCCGGGACCAGCACGGCGGGACCGTGCTGTGCGCCTTCGACATCCCCGGGCCCGAGATCTCGGCCTACGGCGTCTTCGACGTCGCCGACACCGCCGACGCCGACGTCAAGCGCGTGCACGGGATGGTCGAGAAGCCCCCCGCCGACGAGGCGCCCTCGACCTACGCAGCGGCCGGCCGGTACCTGCTCGACCGGGCGATCTTCGACGCGCTCGGTCGGATCACGCCGGGCGCGGGCGGCGAGCTGCAGCTCACCGACGCCGTCGCCCTGCTGATCGAGGAGGGGCACCCGGTGCACGTCGTCGTCCACCGCGGTGGCCGTCACGACCTCGGCAACCCGGGCGGCTACGTCAGGGCGTTCGTGGACTTCGCGCTGCAGCATCCCGACTACGGCGACGACCTGCGCAGCTGGCTCGCTGCGCGGCTGGAGGGTTAGGCGACGGTGCGGCCGGTCGACGAGCAGCTCGAGCGGGTACTCGCCGCGGCGGTCCGCCCCGCACCGGTGCGCGTTGCGATCAGTGACGCGCACGGGTTGCGATCGGCCGAGGCCGTCGTCGCGTCGCGCCCGCTGCCGGGTTTCGACCAGGCGGCCATCGACGGCTACGCGGTCCGCAGCGTGGACCTGTCCGGTGCGTCGGAGGCCGAACCGGTGTCGCTGCCGGTCGTGGGGGAGATCCCGGCGGGCTCGCGACAGCCGCTGCGGCTGCAGCCGGGCCAAGCGGTGCGCGTCGTGTCCGGCGCGCCGTTGCCGACGCTCGCCGACGCCGTGCTGCCCGCCGATCACACCGATGCCGGCACCGCGCGCATCTCGGTGCACCGGGGCGTCCCGTCGGCGGTGTTCGTGCGGCGCATCGGCGAGGACGTCCAGCCGGGCGACGTGGCCGTGGGGCGCGACCAGGTGATCGGGACCGCCCAGGTGGCGATGCTGGCCGCGGCCGGCCGCGACAAGGTGCTCGTCCACCCCCGGCCGCGGGTCTCGGTGCTGGCGGTCGGCGACGAGCTCGTCGACGTCTCGCGCGGCGCCGGGCCGGGGCAGGTGCCCGACGTCTGCACGCACGCGATCGCCGCCGCCGCTCGCGAGGCCGGCGCCGCCGTGTCCCGGCTGCGGCTGGTCAGGGCCGATGTCCGCGAGGTCCGCTCGGCGCTCGAGGACATGCTGCCGTTCAGCGAGGTACTGGTCGTCTGCGGTGCGGTTGCGGGCAGGCCGGGTGCGGAGCTGAAGTCGGCGTTCGACGGCATCGGCGAGATCGACGCCACCCGCGTCGCGATGCATCCGGGCTCGTCGCAGGGGTTCGGCATGGTCGGCCGCGACGCGGTGCCGACGTTCCTGTTCCCGGCGCACCCGTCGACGGCGCTGCTGCTGTTCGAGGTGTTCGTGCGCCCGCTGATCCGGGTCGGGCTGGGTCTGCAGGACCCGCACAGGCGGGTGCTGTCGGCCCGGCTGACCTCACCGATCAGCTCCCGCAAGGGCCGCCGTGGCTACGTGCGCGGGCGGCTCCTGCGTGAGCAGGACACCGGCGACTATCTCGTCCAGCCCCTGGCGACGTCGGGCACCCACCTGCTGTCGTCGCTCGCCGACGCGAACGGCCTCGTCGTCGTCCCCGAGGACGTGTCCGACCTGACGGTCGACGAGCGGGTCTCGGTCGCGTTCCTCTCGGCGCGGCGCTGACGGGCGACGATGGCGCATGCAGGACCCGAGCGCCACGGCCGGCACCCGGGTTGGCCGGCGCGGCTCGGCGGCCTCCGGGTGGCGGCGGGTGCCGTCGAGCTGAGGCCGGTACGGCTGCGCGACGCCGGCACGTGGTCGGCCATCCGGCTGCGTGACGAGGAGCATCTCGCCCCGTGGGAGCCGACCGCGCCCGGGACGTGGGCGCAGCGGCACTCGGCCGCGGAATGGCCCGCGCGCTGGATGCTGCTGCGCTCGGCGGCCCGCCGGGGTGCGGCCCTACCGTTCGTGATCACCGTCGACGGGCGGCTGGTCGGGCAGGTCATGCTCGGCAACGTCGTGCGGGAGCCGTTGCTGTCGGCATACGTCGGCTACTGGTGCGACTCGACGGTCGGGAGCAAGGGCGTCACGACCGCCGCGGTCGCGCTCGCACTCGACCACTGCTTCGGTTCCGTGGGGCTGCACCGCGTCGAGGCGACGGTACGGCCGGAGAACGCGGCGAGCCTGCGGGTGCTGGCCAAGCTCGGGTTCCGGCACGAGGGGCTGTTCCGCCGCTACCTCGACGTCGACGGGGCGTGGCGCGACCATCTGTGCTTCGCGCTCACCGTCGAGGACGTCCCGGCCGCGGGGATGGCGGCGATGCTCGTCGAGCGTGGGCTGGCCACGCCCGCGCAGGACTGAGCCGCTCACGGGCCGTCGTCGGGCCGGGCGCCGTGCCCGACCCTCTGAAACCACACGAGTCACTGCCGTCCCGGCCGAATCATGCGTAGATCTGGGTGGCCACGGCGCGTCGCTTCCGGGTTCCCACGATCGCGCTCGTTACCGTGACGCTCGGGCGCGATCTTGCTCGGGGAGCGGGGCGTGTCCCACTGCGCCGATCGGGGGAGAGGAGCGGCCGTGCCGAGCTCGATGATCTTCGTGAGCCTGGTGGCGATATGGCTGCTGATCCTCGTCCCCGCCGTCGCGCGACGCAGGCAGGAGGTGGCGCGGCCGTCGGCTGCGGCCCTGTCGGGGCGGGTCATCGCGCGACCGGGTCACGAGCGTCGTAGCCAGGAGGTGGCACTGATGGACCGGACCGACGAGAGGACCGTCGCGACCGGGGTCGACGAGCCCCGGGACGCCGACGACGTGCGGACCGCGACCGCCGAGGCCGAGGTGCCGCAGGCGCGGGCGTCGGAGGACGCCCCGCGTGCCCACGAGGACGACGTCGACGACGAGTCCGACACGTACGACGCCGGCGCACGCGAGGAGGCGGACTCCTACGACCAGGCGGACTCCTACGGCGAGGCCGACTCCTACGGCGAGACCGTCGAGGACGGCTGGGAGCGCCCCCCGGCCCGGTACCGCCCCGGCCGAGGCGGGTTCGATCCCGAGGCGGCCGCACTCGTCGCCCGGGCCAAGTACGCGGCCCGGCAGCGCATCGTCCTCGGCCTGCTGGGCGGCCTGCTGATCTCGGTGCTGCTGGCGCTGTTCGTCGCCTCGGGGCTGTGGTGGCTCACCGCGCTCATCGGGGCGAGCCTCGTCGGATACCTGATCTACCTGCGTCGTCAGGTCCGCCTCGAGGAGGCGATCCGCGCGCGTCGCGCAGCCCGCGCCGCCGGCACCCGCCGTCCGGCCGCGGCCGACGACCCCGCCCTCGACGAGTGGGCCGCCCGCGGCCGTGCCGTCGGGCGCCGGAACGAGGACGAGGACGCCGACGACCTCGACGGCGCCGGGACCGACCTCGACGCCGACGGCGGATGGGTCGACGCCGACCACGGCGCTCCCACCGGACCGGACGCCGACCGGGGGAACGCCGACCCCGACGACCGCCTCGACGACGAGGGGGGCGACGACCGGATCGAGGGACTGGACGACGACGGCGACCCGAGCCGGGTGAAGGGCGTCGGGGAGCCCGTCGGCGTGCTCCCGGCCAAGCGGCGCACCGTCGCGCCGGACGCCGACGACGAAGCCGAGCCCGAGACCGCCCTGCCGCGGCTCAAGCCGACCCCGCCACCGCCGCTGCCTGCGGGAACGAGCGTCGTCGAGCTCGACGAGGAGGAGCTCGAGCTGGGCGAGCTCGACCGCCGCGCCGGACCGGGATACCGGCGTGCGGTGGGCCAGTGAGGCCCTGCTAGGGTTTGTCACGTCCGCCGGAGACGGCGGTTCGGGGCTGTAGCGCAGTTGGTAGCGCGTCTCGTTCGCATCGAGAAGGTCAGGGGTTCGATTCCCCTCAGCTCCACCGATTTAGTCATTGTGCGAACCACTCCGTTCGGGGCCGTTTCCGCTGGTAGGGCGGGTGCGGCCCCGTCGTTGTTGCGGGGTTGGGGGATGCGGAAGACCGGGATGAGCCGGTCGGGGCCGGTGATGGTGACTTTGGCGACCAGGGCTTCCACGAGTGCCTTGATCTGGTTGTGGGTGCCGTCGGTGATGATCTCGGCGATCTGATCGGCCACCGCTGCCAGGGTAGCGGGCTCGGGCATGGCGGGCTCGTCGTCCAGCGCGAGGGTCAGTTCGTCGCGGCGAACGCGGAGTTGCTTGCTCTTGGCGCGCAACTCGGTGAGCCGGTCGGCGACCAGCTCTTCGTCCATCGTGCCGCGCTCGAATGCGGTCAGGTACCGGTCGATAGCCACTCCGGTCTTGGTCATCTCGTTCTCGACCGTGGCGAGTTCGGCG
Source organism: Pseudonocardia benzenivorans CB1190 (assembly GCF_000196675.2). GTDB lineage: Bacteria > Actinomycetota > Actinomycetes > Mycobacteriales > Pseudonocardiaceae > Pseudonocardia > Pseudonocardia benzenivorans. The sequence continues at coordinate 853,185 of NC_015312.1, forward strand.
TGCCGGTCAGCGTGCGCCGCCCGGTGTTGCTTCTGCTCGTGGGCGATGGCGTCGGCGATGAGGTCGTGCCGGGTGCGGTAGAAGCCGGTCAGCGCGTCCAGGACCGCTGCGTCGACAGCGTCGGCGTTCAAGCGCTTGAAGTCGCACTTGCTGGCGTCGTAGCGGGCGAGGTTCCAGCAGGTGTAGTAGCGGTAGGTGCGGTTCCGGCCGGTGGCTCGGGTGCCGATCATGGCCTTGCCGCACTTGGGGCAGCGCAGGCGGCCGGTGAGCACGTAGTCGGAGCCGGATGCGGCGCGGTGGGCGTGGGATTCGCCGCGGGCGTCGAGGATGGCTTGGGCCTGTTCCCAGGCGGTGAGGTCGATGATGGGTGCGTGGGTGTTGGTCACGGTGGTCTCCCGGAACGTGAGTTCGCCGAGGTAGACGCGGTTGTTCAACGCTCGGATGACTTGGTAGCCGGACCACTTGCCGCCGCTGCTGGTGCGGTGGCCTCGGTCGTTGAGGACTTTGGCGATGGCGCGGGAGCCGAGCCGGTCCTTGGTGTACAGGTCGAAGATCAGCCGCACGATCACCGCCTCGTGCTCGTCGATGACGAGGGTGTGGGTGGTCTTGTCGACCTGGTAGCCGAAGGGGCGTTTGCCGCCCTTCCACTTTCCCTTGGCGTGCTTGCGTTCCATCCCGGCGATCACGCGGTCGATGATGGTGTCGCGCTCGAACTGGGCGAACATTCCCAGCATCTGCACCAGCATCCGGCCCATCGGGGTCGAGGTGTCGAACGGCTCGGTCGCCGACCGGAACACGACCCCGGCGGAGTCGAGTTCGTCGAGCAGCATGACCATGTCCCGCAGGTTGCGGGAGAACCGGTCGACCCGGTAGACGAGCAGCACGTCGATCAGCCCGGCGCGGGCGGCGGCGAGCGCGCGGTGCAGGCCGGGACGTTCGGTGGTGGCGCCGGAGGCGTCGTCGGGAAACCGCGCCACGAGCCGCCAGCCGGGCTGGGAGCCGATGTAGGACTCCAGGCGGGTGTCCTGGGCTTCGATGGAGTAGGGCTGGTGCTCGTCGTCGGTGGAGCGCCGCACGTAGATCCCCACCCGGACGTCGTCGCCGAGTGTGGTCATCGCGGCTTTCTTGGTGCGTTGCGCGGTCGTGGATCGCGCCATTATTCCGACCCCCTTGTTCGGTATTTCCGTGTGCCCTGTAGTAGCCGTTTCTCCGGCTACTACAGGGCGACTACGCGGCTACTAGATCACTACTAACGTCGACTTAAAACCGCAGCTCACGGGCGGTGTGTCGTGCTTCCATTATCGCTCATCAAGCGCGGCAAGGGAAGCGGAACAGTGTCGTTCTACGCGGCTTTTTCGTTGCCCTCCTTGGGGTTCTCCTGATTGTTTCGCCACTGGCCGATGAGCGTGGCCAGGGTGGTGACGGCGAGGTCGTATTGCTGGGCGGTCATCGGTTCGGTGTCGATCCGCTCCACGCGCCAGGTGTCCTGTGTGGCTGATCGTGTGGGGCGGAACGGGAGCACGCTGGCGTCATCGCCACCGTGCTCCTGCTCGTGGTCGGGTGTGTGCTGGGGCATGGTGCACCTCGGGTGCCTGCGAGCCCGCACAGAAGCGGGAGGTCGCGGGCGGCTGTCGGGCGGTCACTGGGCAACCGTCGATCAGCAGGACCCGCCGGCCCTCTGGTCACCAGCACCCCGGAAGCCTCCACACAGGAGCGGAGGGTTCGTGGTGGGGTGATGGCCGCGCCGCTACGCGCGATTCAAGAACCGGCTGGGGTCTGAACTGCTCCAACCATTGTGCCGCTTCGACTCCCCGGCTGCCGTAGCACCCGCCGGGGCCAGCGATCACCGGTCGACTGAACCCTCCCACTGTCCACCCGAGACATCCGGCGAGACCGCCGCCGAGACCGCGAGACTCGTTGCGAGACTGGGTGTCTCGCTGGTCTCGCCGTGGTCTCGATGTCTCGTCTCGGCTCGTCTCCGTGTCTCGGTGCGGTCTCGCAAGGTGCGGGGCCACGAGTGGACAGCTCGACGTATAACGGGTTCAGATTTCCCTGCTGTGCAAGAGAACGGCGGGCCGGGACCGGCGCGGCCGTCATCGCTGTCGTTCTCACGGGATCACGTCATCGTCGGTCACCTCCTTTCGGGCAGGCGAAAGCGTGCGAGGAACCCTTGCGGGAACAGGAGATTCAGGCGGCCCAGCGTGGTCGCCGGGGACGCTGCGCCTCCGGCCGCGCCGGGGCTACCGGCGCGCGGTACACGTCGTCATCGTCTGCGTAATCGTCCGTGTCGTCGTAGAGCGTCACGTCGTCGAGGTCGTCATCGTCGTCCGCGTAGCCCGCCAGCTCGGCTGGTTCGGGCTTGGGTGTGTCGATGCGGCGCAGCATTTCCCGGTCGTGCGGGTCGAACGCCGCCTCGTTGAGCGGCTGGTCGGTGTTCGAGGCGCTGTGCTCGACGGAGGGGCCGCGTTGGGGCAGTTCGGCCAGTCTGTATCGGCGAGGCACGTTGTCGCCGCTGCGCGGCGTCCACAGGCCCCAGATCGGCCCTGCCGGGCCATCGGCGTGGGGGTAGGCGCCGTGGTCGCGGGCTGCGGTGGCGATCACGAGGCCGGGGTCGTGCCCGGCGAGGTCGCGGCGCAGTGCTGTGCGCAGGGCGATCTCCCGCCGGGCGGAGTGCACCGAAAACAGCAGGACGCCGAAGGCGTCGGTCGGGAAGTCGCGGTAGTCATCGATCTTGTGGATGACCGTGGTCAGCGATTCGGTGCCGGTGTCGTGTTCGAGGAAGAACCGCACCGTCCGCCCGTGCTCTTCCCAGCAGCCGTAGCCGTCCGGGCGCAGCCGGGTGTCCCGGCCACCGCCCAGGTACTTCACGAAGAACCCGGTGCAGCGGCGTTCGGACCACCATTGCGTCAGCCCACTGATCTCACCCTCGCGGCCCGCCTCCCGCAGGCGGGCGGGGTTGCGGTGGGCGGCGAGGGAGCAGAAGAAGTCGTTCACGCCGAGCTGGTGATCCAGCTTCGGCCACAGCGCGAGCCGTTCCAGGCTCTCGGTGTACGCCTTCGGCGACGGTGGTTTCTCCGCGCGCTGTGCCGCGATCAGCCGTGCGCCGAGGTAGCCCAGCGCGTAGCGCGTCTGGCTCGTCCCGCCGCGCACGTAGGACTCGCGGAACGCGAACACCACGCCCAACTCCCGCAGGTGCCGCAGCCGGTCCTGCGCGCGGCGCACCGACAGGAACTCGATCGCGGCGATCTGGTTGGTGGTCAGCACCTTGTGCTCGGCCAGCAGGGCCAGCAGTCGCAGCACCGAGATCTCGTTCCTGTGGATGACCGCCAACACCTCATTGGCGCTCGCCCTTCTCATCGCCGCAGTCGGCGCGACCCTGCTCACCCTGATCCTGGGCACCGCGCGGATCACCCAACTCCGTCGCCTGATCCGGAAACGCCGCAGCTAACCGAACCCTCGCGCCCCCAGCCTGTCCGCACAACGCCTTTGTGTCGCCAGCCGAGCGGCCCGCCAGGGTGGCGATGCCCGTTCCGGCACCACCGCCCCCGGCACTAGTAGGCCCGGTCGTCACCCAGAGTCACCGTTGCGGCTGCTGCGGGCGGGTTGGCGGTATCCATCGCGCCGAACCTTGGCGTGAGGGGCCTTCACGGAGACCGGCAGGCCGCTGACCAGCAGGTTTAGGTTCGTATACTGGCTTGTTGGGTGCACCTTCGCGCACCTGCCCGGCATGAAGGTGGTCGTGCCGAGTACGCCCGCGGACGCCAAGGGCCTGATGATCTCCGCCATCCGCGACGACAACCCGGTGGTCTACCTGTTCCACAAGGGGATCATGGGCCTGCCGTGGATGGCCAAGAACCGGCGCTCGATCGGCCCGGTGCCGGAGGACGAGTACGAGGTGCCCATCGGCAAGGCGAGCATCGTCCGCCCCGGCAGGGACGTGACGATCGTGACCCTGTCGCTGTCGGTGCACCACGCCCTCGACGTGGCCGACGAGCTGGCCGGCGACAACGTCGAGTGCGAGGTCATCGACCTGCGCAGCCTGGTGCCCATGGACACCGACACCATCCTCGAATCGGTTGGCCGGACCGGCAGGCTGCTCGTGGTGGACGAGGACTACCTGTCGTTCGGGTTGTCCGGCGAGGTGATCGCCCGCGTCGTCGAGCGCGATCCGACCCTGCTGCGCGCTCCCGCCAGGCGAGTCTGCGTTCCCGACGTGCCCATCCCGTACTCCCGCTCGCTCGAATACGCGGTCCTGCCGACCGCGGATCGGATCCGGCGGGCCGTGCTCGAGGTGGTCACCGCGTGACCGAGATCCCGTTTCCGATCATCTCCGACACCGACCCGGACGCCGAGGGGGTGGTCGCCACCTGGTTCGTCACCGATGGCGACCAGGTGCGGGAGGGCGACCTCATCGCCGAGGTGGCCGTCGACAAGGTCGACATGGAGATCCCGGCCCCCGCATCCGGCGTGATTCGGTTACTGGCCAAGGAAGGTGACGTCCTCACCCAGGGCACCGTCGTGGCCCGCATCGAGTGACCGCGCTACCCGGAGCTCCCGGCTGCTTGCTGCGCGTCGAGGCCGTTGCTCAGCGTGGCGAAGTCGCAGTAGGCGCGCGGTGACAGGCCGAACCGGCGGCGGAACTCGTTGATGAAGTGCGATGCGCTGGGGTAGCCGACCGCGCGCGAGATGCTGGCGACGGTACTGCCACCCGACACGAGCAGCTCCCGCGCGCGGTTCAACCGCATCTCCTTGACGAACTGGTAAGGCGACTTACCGGTGGATTCGCGGAACAGCGCGGTGAAGGCGGACGGGCTGAGGGAGACGTGCTCGGCCATGTCCGCCACCGACAGCGGCTCGGCCAGGTGGTCGCGGGCGTAGGAGATGGCACGGGTGACCGGGTCGTGGAACTGCTGGTCCGCGGCGATCTGCAGGAGCCGGGAGTACTGGTCCGCCTGCAGCACGCGGTACACCATTTCCTGCAGGTAGGCCGGGGCGAGGATGCGCCGGTCCGAACCGCTGGCCAGCGCGCGCAGGAACCGCAGGACGGCGCCCATCAGGCCGCAGTCCAACGCGGAGACGAACGCGGGAGCGGACTCGGCGGCCGGCGACGGTTCGGTCAGCGCGGCCGACCGCCACTCGACCATCTCGACCGAGACCTTCCGCACCACGGCCGGATCGATCTGCAGCACGAAGGACAGAAACGGCTTGGCGGCACTCGCTTCGACGATCTCCGCCTGGAAATGCAGGTGACTGTTGAGCACGAGGTAGTTCAACGGGTCGTAGCGGTAGGGCACGCCGTCGACGGTCACACATTTGCGTCCCTGCGCGACCACGCAAAGCGACAGCGACTGGACTTCCTCCCAGGTCGGCGCCGCCGGCTCGGCGAACCGGTAGATGGTCAGCCCTGGCCACAGCCCGGTGTTGGCCCCGAGTTCCGGGGCCCGCTCCAGCAACGCGGCGATGAGGTCGCCGGACGTCATCCTCTCTTCGAGGGCGCGCACTTCCTTGTGCATGCCACACTCCCCGCTCGCCAGCAGTCAGCACACCACGGCCGGTGAACCGCGAGCCGCGGTCACGCCGTAACCGAGGAGTTTACTCCGCCGGATGGCCCTCCGGGATGTTCGAGCGCGACGGCACGGGCTTGACCATGTAGGTGGCGTCAGTCGATCGTCTCGAAGGTGGCGACACTGCGCTCCACCAGGTTGGGAATGACCTCGCCGACGACGTAGGACTGAAACGCGTCACTCGCCTTGTGGTCCGCATAGCCGGAGGCGTCGACATACTTCTCGTAGACCACGAACGTGTCCGGGTCGTCGATGCTGACCTGGGCCTGGAAGTGCAGCATCTTCTCCTCGGCCCGATTGATCGGGGTCACCGTTTCCAGCACTTTCCTGATGTGCTCGGCCTGGCCCGGCTTCGCCTTCCAGGTCGCGATCACCACGTACGCCATTCGAACCTCCTGCGCAAGATCAGAAATTGGTGAAGCCGATTGCCCGCAGCTGCTCGCGGCCTTCGGCACTGATGTCCGCGGGCCGCCAGGTCGGCACCCACACCCATTCGACGAGGAAGTCCGAAACCAGGCCGCCGTTGTCGGTCAGCAGCACGGTGCGGATCTGATCCTCCATCACCTCGGTCAGCGGGCAGGCCGCCGAGGTGAGCGTCATGGTGATGGTCGCGACCCCGTTGTCGTCGACCACGACGTCGCGCACGAACCCCAGGTCGACGATGTTGACCCCGAGATCCGGGTCGATCACCTCGTACAGCGCCTCGCGGACGGTCTCGGCCATCGGGTTCGGTGTGACGTCCTGGTACGCGCTCGCCTGCGGGCTCGCCGTGGTGCCGGGTCGATCGGGCGGCGCGGGAGCAGTGCCCGCCTGAGTGACGTACAGCCCGGCCGGCTGGAGTTCGACGGACACATCGGCGGTGGGGCTGCTGATCCAGTCCGCGATGCCGTGTGCCTTGCGCCGGACGCGAACGATGTCCTCCGCCGGTTCGGCCGATCCACCCGCGACGACCAGCTGGTCCGCCGCGATACCCGCCGCGTCCGCCCGCGCGAGCGCCTTGTCGATCACCCGCGCGACCGGTTCGCAGGTCCGTCCTGGTCCGAGCCTGAGCTTGGCCACCGCTTTGACGGCCGGCAACCCTCGGACCGCTTCGAGCGCGACGCGGGCTTCGTCCGCGACGACCCGCGCCTGCTGCTCCCGGACGGCCAGTATTCCCATCGTGGTCATGGTGACTCCTTCTCCGACACTGGCGGCTCAAGCTCGGGCGGTGGCCCTCGGCGACCGCGGTATCAGCCGCTTGAGGGGTACCGATTCGTCGCGCAGTTGCTCGGCGGTCACCTCGTGCGGCGCAAAGAGCATCCGCCGCACCTCAAGCACGTCTCGGGGGCGGTTGAGGGAGATCACCGCTTGGATCCGGCCGTCGACAAGGGAGAACGCCGAGAAGTCGTGGTCCTCCAACGAGCCGCGGATGACGAGGTCTTCGAGGTCGGCCGGCCGGCCGACCGACTGCAGGCTGTGCTCGTACTGATCCGACCAGAACCAGTGCGCCTCGGCGAACGGCTCCGCCGAGCCGGTCAGATTGAGTGCCACATTGGCGCCCTGGCGCAGGGCGTTGTCGTGATGCTCCACCCGGATCGTCCTGCCGTAGACCGGGTGATACTGCGCTGCCACGTCGCCTGCCGCGTAGATATCCGGCGCCGAGGTCCGCCCGTACTCGTCGACCACGATCCCGCCGTCCGTCGCCAGGCCGGCCTCGGCGGCGAGTTCGACATTGGGTTCACAGCCGATCCCCACCACCACCAGGTCACACTCGACCCGGTGGCCGAGGTTGGAGGTCAGCAGCATCCCGTCCCCGGTGTGCCGGAGCTCGCTGATGTACTCCCCCGCCCGGATCTGCACCCCGCGCGACCGGTGGATCCCGGTCATCACGGAGCCGATCGTGGCGCCGAGCACCCGCGCCAGTGGGGTCGGCGCCGGATCGAAGATCGTCACCTGCTTGCCGAGCCCGACCGCCGCCGCGGCCACCTCGCACCCGATGAAACCCGCGCCGATGACCACCACCCGCTCGGACTCGGCCAGCTGCGCGCGAAGCCGCTGCGAGTCCGCGGCGGTCCGCAGGTAGTGCACCCGGTCGCCGTCGAACCCGGGCAGCCGCCGTGGCCGCACCCCGGTGGCGAGCACCAGCCCGTCGTACCCGAGCCGCTCGCCGGTGGACAAGGTCACCGACCGCCCCGGCACATCGATCGCGGTCACCCTGATGCCGACGCGCAGGTCGACAGACTGCTCGTCGTACCAGGCCGGCGGCCGCACCTGGAACTCCTCGAATTCGGTGGTCCCGAGCAGGAAGTCCTTGGACAGCGGCGGCCGCTCGTACGGCGGCTGTGGCTCGTCGCCGACCAGCACGATCTCACCGTCGAATCCGTGCTTGCGCAGGTGGGTGGCGGTGGCCGCGGCCGCGACCCCGCCCCCCACCAGCACATGACGCCGGGTGCTCATCCGACGTCCACCAGGATCGTGCCGTCCTCTTCGACCCGGCACGGGTAGGTGATCAGCTCGCAGTTGTCCGGGTTCGTGCCCTTGCCGCTGAGCGCGTCGAACGTCCACATGTGGCGCACGCAGGTGATGGTCTGCCCGTCGAAGTCGCCTTCGTCGAGGGCCCACGCCTGGTGCGGGCACCGGTTCTTGTACGCCCGGACCTCACCGTCGATATTGACGAGCAGGACCTTCTTGCCGTCGATCTCGACGCCCTCCATCTCGCCTTCCCAGAGGTCGTCGAGATGCATGGCTTCCTGCCACTGCCCGGTTATTGCGCTGCTCATCACCCTGCCCTCTTCCCTTCTCCGGCCGCCTCCAGCCCCTCGAACAGTCGCGCGTGGAAGGCTTCCCGCGCCGCCTTGGCCCCGGCCGCGACCTCGTCGGCCGCTCGACCGTGCTCCGGCCGGGTCTCCAGTAACCTGCCGAGCCCGTGTGCCGCCGCGTCCGCGACCGGGGTCCAGCGGGCAATCCAGCGACGGAGCACGTCGGCGTTTTCGGGTTTCTGCTGCAGGCAGAAGCCCGCGAGCGCGGCGCTCCACCGGTTGCGGCGATCGTTGTCCGCCTGCAGGAAGGACAGCAGCAACCAGGAGAGCTGGTCGCCGTTGTCGCGCGAGACCTCCGTGAACTGGCGGACCAGCACGTCATCGATGGTCGGTGCCAGCACCAGGTTGAGCGCGGTGAACGCCTCACCCCAGTCGTAGGCGATCAGTGCCTTCTCGATCGCCTGCCGTGCCGGCTGCCATGCCTCGTCGTTTTCCCAGATCCCGCGCTCGGCGGTGCCGATGCCCGAGTCCGGGTGGGCGAGCTGCAGCTCCCGGGTTCGGTACGCGGTGAGGGTCACCCGGCGCAGGTAGTCCGCGGTCGCGAAGCTGGCCGCGTTGGTGACGTACGACGTCGGCGCCATGTAGCCGATGTAGGCCTCGACCTGCTGGCATCCGTGCAGGAGGTAGCGGGACGGGGTGAACATCGACCCGAGCAGCGCGACCTGGCCGGGGGTGAGCGCCGAGTCCGCGTTCGCCTCGGCGAACTCCTCCAGCACGCCCGCGGTCTTGGTCTCGGCTTCGGCCTGCAGGTTGACGTAGGTCTTGTACGTCATCGAGTCCGGGTCGCGGAACTGCTCCCAGTCCTCCGCCTTGAGCGGTGAGTTCTCCCGGTAGGTGAGGAACCACAGGTTAGGCGGGGACGACGGGTTGTGCTCGAACGCCGACGGGCGGTTGGCACGCATCGTCCAGTTCTGCCCGTGCGTCACGATCTCGTACTCGCTCGGCATCCGGCGCACGTCGCCGAATGCGCTGAAGGTCCGGCGCGGGCGCGCCTTCCTCGGCTGACCGGTCATGACCGCGCTCCTTCCCTCGCCAAGGCGTTCTTCTTCGCCGACACCTTCTCCCAGGTGATCGAGTCACTCGTGGTGGTGATGCGGCCGTTGAAGGACGACATCATCGACTCGAAGGTGCGGATCTCGTAGTCCGCGCCGAGGTAGGCGCGGAGCGTGTCCTGGGTGACGACCAGGCGATCTTCGCCCTGCACCCGGATGTACGAGCCGCGGTCGATGACCTCGATCTCGTGGTCCGGGTTGTCGTCTTCGATGGCGGCGATGATCTGCTCGACCTCGTCGCCCATCCGCAGGATCGGCCCGACAGGATTCTTCATGACTTGCCCTTCGGGATGTCGTACTCGACGCGGACGTGATCCAGCGGCGCTATGCCCGCTTCGGCGACGGTCATCTCCGGTGGCAGGCGCCTGCCGTTGTGGAAGACGACCTTCTCGTAGGGCAGGGCGCGGACCCGCTTGCCCTCGACGTGGTGCGCGACCGCGGCCGCGACCTCGCGGACGGTGTCTGCGGTGGTCACCGGCACCAGGATCTGCACGAAGTCGTCGGCGAAGACCGCGTTCAGCGGCACCACCTGCGGCGCCTGGTCCTCGATGGGGAGCTCCACCGTGGCATTCTCGGTCATGACTGGTCACCCTTCGCCGTGCTCAGCGCGAGCCCGGTCGCCGGCCGGCCGGTGTAGTCCTTGGTCCATGCGGCGTAGTCGGGGTCGTCGCCCATCACGTCCGGGGTCATCCCCATGTAGTTGAGGATGCCGCCGACGTCCATCGGCTGGATCTGGCCGGCCAGGAAGCGATCGATCAGCGTCTCGTGGTTGACGTTGTCACGGTCCTTCCACCAAATCTGGCGGCACGCGTTGGTGCAGAAGTGATAGGTCTTCCCGCCGTAGGACAGGGACCAGTCACGCACCCGCCAGGTGCCGTCGCGCGACTGGGTGGCGTTGCACGCCGGCAGGTGGCACATGCTGCACAACCACGGCAACGTCTCGGGCAGCGTCGCTTCGACGTTGTTCGCGTTGATGTTGTCGATCATGGTGTCCCACTTGCCGCCGTACACCTTCTCCCAGTTGGGGTACTTCTCCTGCAGCCACTCGCGCTCGTCCTTGCTGACCCCGGCCTTCGGCCGCCACCACAGGGTCGGGCGCCAGTACCACAGGCCCATGTGCAGCCCGTGGTGCCAGGTGTCCAGGCCACGCATGAACTCGTCCCAGAACCAGGGCTTCTTCAGCCCGTAGTCCTCGATGGTGTGGATGAACTGGTCGATGATCCACTCCTCCATGAACTCCCGGTAGGACTGCTTCCGGTGTTCCAGAGGGGTGTAGTAGTCCATCGCCGGGCCGGTGAGCGCGGCGAACGCGCGAGCGGAACCCCAGAAACTGCGGTCGATAACCCATTGCGCGCGCACCGGGTCGTGCTCGACCAGGATCTCCATGGTCGGCCCGCCCTGCTGGGAGTGCCTGGCCTCGTCGGTCTGGATCGACGAAATCATGTTCGCGAAGTTGACGTCGCCGGACTCCAGCGCGTCGGCCGACAGCGCGACGAACTGGAGGTTGGTGAAGCCGGTCTCGAAGGTGAACGGCAGCTCGATCGCCAGGTCGACCACGTTCGGCGAGATCATCATGTTGTCGAAGAGGTTCCGCAGCGCGATCGGCACCCAGTCGTTGGTGTGGAAGGTCTTCTGCGTCCAGTCGTACTGCGGGTCCTTGCCGACGAACTCGTGCCCGAAGAAGGTGGTGATCTGCGCGTGGCGCAGCTCGTCCAGCTGACCGAAGGTCGCCATGTTGCGCCAGGCCCCGTTGAGGCCGAACCGAGCCATCTTCAGCTCGCCGAGGACCGCGGCGTACTCGACGAGGGCCACCCCGCCGAAGTGCATCTTGGTGGAGGATTTCCAGCCCTCGTCCAGGTTGTCGAAGGCGGTGGACCGCTGCAGCGCCGCCTTCACCGCGTACGCCGAGGCTTCCTTCTCACGCTGTGTCGCGACGTACTCAGGGTAGGTGACCTTGTAGTTCTCCTCCCAGGACAACCACGCCTCACGCGGCACCTTGCCGGTACCGCTGTGCCACTCCGGGAACACCGCCTCGTCGTCAACGTAGCGGAAGGTCCAGTCGACGTCACGAACGAAGTGCTGCCACTCTTCGCGTTTCAGCAAGGTCATTTCTCCGAGATTCCTTTCACTGCGCTGTGCAAGAAGGGGATTGTCAGTCGACTTCGAGGTGGCCGAGCTGGCGATTGATTCCGGCCCCATTCCAGTAAGCCTTGATCTTGTCGATGAGGCCGTTCTCGTCGACGTGGAAGATGAACAGGTGTGGCTCGCTGAACCTGCCACCCTTCGGTGCGGCGAACCCCCACGGGGACTGCTGTGTTCCGCCGATGTCGCACATCACAACGACATCGCCCTTGTCATTGGCGTCGATGCTGTGGACCACGTTGAACAGATCGGGAAAGGAGTTGATCAGGCCGCTCCAGATGACCTTGCCGACGGTGCGCACCTTGCCGTCCCCGCGCAGCACCCGCTGCTTGCCCCACACCTCGTACGGGATATAGGAGAAGTCGGCGTTGTCGGTGCACATCTCGGTCATCGTCTCGACGTCGTGGCGCGAGTACGCCTCGAAGAACGCGGCGACCACATCGGCGGGGGACGTGAGCTCTCGGGTTGCTGGTTCCGTGGTAGTCATGGGAGTCCTCACACAATCGCGATCTGGTCGAGTCGTTTCACGGCAAGGCGGCGGTAGAGCTGGTTCTGGCACCAGTAGACGTGGATTCCGACGATGTGGTCACCGTCCACTGTGAACCGCCACGCCTGGTCGACGTCCAGGTGCTTCTCCTGGTTGACCGCGCCGGCGTAGTCCGCGGCCTGGGTGCCCTCGACCTTGAGTTCCGCTGTGACCACCGAGCCGGTTTCGATGACGTCCTTGATCACCAGGTGCAGATCGGGGAATGCGGTGACGATGTCCGTCAGCGCGGTGCGGATGTCGTCGAAGCCGCCTTCTCGGACATCGAGGGGAAAGATCTCCACTCGGACTGACTTGTCCACAACAGACAGTGCTGCCTCGACATCCCTGAGCTGGAATGCGTTGAGGAATGCCCTGACGGTCTGTTCCGGCGTAGTGTTCACAATCCCTTGCTCCTCACGGGGAATCGACTTGCGTTTGAAGAGCTTCATCGGATCTGGAGTGCCTTGAGGACAGCGTCCGCGGTGGCCTCGGTCGATGCGGGGTTCTGACCGGTGATCAGATTGCGGTCGACCACCACATGCGAGACCCACGCGGCCGGGCCGTCGTCGAACACCGCGCCGGCGTTCTTCAGTGCGGTGTCCACGTACCACGGCAACCCGAGCTTGCCGGGGGCCGTCTGGTCCTCCTCCTCGTCGGTGAAACAAGTCATGCGGTAGCCGTCGAACAGCCACTGCCCGTCTTCCCGCTCCGGCGCGGACAGCAGCAGGGCGGGGCCGTGGCACAGCGAGGCGATCGGCGCGGTCTTCTCGTGCAGGATCGTCAGCAGGCGGGCGACGTGCGGGTTGTCTGCGAGGTCGACCATCGGCCCGTGCCCGCCTGGGGCGAACACGGCATCGAACTCGGCGAGCTGCTCGTCGGTCAGATCGGCCAGGGAAACGGGATTGCGGAAGCCCGGAATGGCATCGAGTCGCCTGCGGCGCTCCGCGGCGAGCGCCCGGCTCGCCTCGTCGAGCTCGTCGACGGCCGCCTGGATCTCCGCACGGGACAGACCGCCGTCGATACCCTCCTCCACCATCACGTCGATCAGCTGGCGGTCCTCCCGCCACGCGATCTTCGCCGCCTTGCTGACCAGCGCATGCGCGTCGCTCGCCGACATCCCGCGCTCCTTGAGTCGCGCCGCGATCCGGCGCGCCGCGACCAGACCCTGTTCGGTCATATGGTGCAGCGTCACCCGGACGTCGTCGGGATCCTGGTGGAACGTACGGGTGACGGAGGCGAAGTAGTCCTGGTCCTCTTCGGGATAGTGGAAGAAGTTCTCGAGCCCGTACGGGTCAGCGAAAGGCTCGCGGCCGTCCGGGGTGACCACTACGACGTCGGCGCCCGCGGCAACAAACCGTTCGTACGGTTTCAAGGCTTCTTCGGCGAAGTAACCGGTGGGATGCAGTGTGCCGTCTGCGAGTTCGATCTCGCGAGCACTCGAGACCAGGTAAGCGATACGCGGCATGTCAACTCCAGGTGAACGGCTGGTTATCGAAGACCGTGGCGGAACGGTACCCAGCGTGTGATCCGGCTCGCATCGAAGATTCCTACGAGAGTTGTGCGGATTCCGACACGGTTGGGATGGGTGTGTGGATTCCTGCTGATCTCTGCAAGATTCAGCCGAAGGAGCTGACCGTTCAGGTTCGCCGCGATTAGGGTCATAGCATGTTTCCGCGTGCGTGGCGCCGCGGAAACCTCATCACATCCGACGCAGAGAGGCATTCCATGACGCGCGTACTGTTCGCAGTGTCCGGAAAGGACTACTGGACGCTGGCCGACGGCACCCGGCACTCCTGCGGTTTCTGGCCCGAGGAGCTGGCCGTTCCGCACCAGGTCTTCCGCGCCGCCGGTTTCGACATCACGATCGCCACCCCTGGCGCCGCCGTCCCGACGGCGGACGAAGCCGGTTTCACCGCGGCCATGAACGGGGGTTCGGAAGAGCCGGGCAAGCGATTCCGCGCATACCTCGACAGCGTCGCCGCCGAGCTCAACTCGCCGGTGGATCTGGACGAAGTGGACGCCGGCGACTTCGACTTCGTGTTCGTCCCCGGTGGACACGGGCCGATGGAGGATCTTGCCGTGTCGGAGAAGTTCGGCGCGCTCGTCCGCAACTTCACCGACGCCGGGAAAGCGGTCGCGGCCGTCTGCCACGGCCCGGCCGCCCTGTTGCCGGCCAAGGACGACAACGGAAACTGGCTGTTCGCGGGCCGTCGGGTCACCGGCTTCAGCAATGTCGAGGAGGGGCAGGTCGGCTTCGCCGACAAGGCCCCGTGGCTGCTGGAAGACCGGCTCATCGCCAGCGGCGGCAAGTTCGAGAAGAGTGGCGGCCCATGGGAACCGCACGTGGTGGTGGACGGGAACCTTTACACCGGACAGAATCCGGCGGCCTCCGAGCCGCTGGCGGACCAGCTCGTCAAGGCGCACAGCGCGGTGCTGGAAACCGCGAAGTAACGCGGATCGCTTCCGCCGTCACGAGGCCGTGCTTGTGGGGCACCCTGCCGCCCCACGAGCACGGCCTCTCGTCGTCAGCCCTTCTGGATTCGCAGCTCATGACTGAGCGACTGCAGATCGCAGTACGCACGCGGGGTCGCGCCGAACCGGTCGCGGAACTCATTGATGAAATGGGATGCGCTCGAATAGCCGACCGCCCGCGAGATCTGCGTTACGCTCAGCTTGTTCTCGATCAGCAACTCCCGCGCGCGGTTGAGCCGCATCTCTTTCACGAATTGGTAAGGCGACTTACCCGTGACGTCGCGGAAGAGATGAGAGAACGCGGACGGGCTGAGTGAAACCTGCTCCGCCATGTCGCTCACCGTCAGGGGCTCGGACATGTTCTTCCGCACGTAGGAGATGACCTCGCTGACCGGGTTGCTGGCGGCCTGGGTGGCGGCGATCTCCAGCAGCCGGGAGTACTGCTCCGCCTGCAGCACCCGGTAGACCATCTCCTGCAGGTAGACCGGCGCCAGCACCCGCCGGTCGGCCCCGGTGTGCGTCGCACGGAGGAACCGCATCGCCGCGCCCATCAGGTTACGGTCGAGCGCGGTGACGAACGCGCGCTCCGGCTTGCTCTCCACCGGCCGCCCGAAGGTCGTGGTGCGGCGGTCGAGGATGTCCGACGACACCCGCCGGACCAGGGTGGGATCGATCTGCAGGACGAAGGACAGGAAGGGCTTGGCCGGGGTGGCTTCGAGGATCTCGGCCTGGAAGTGCTGGCTGCTGCTCAGCACCAGGTAGTTGAACGGGTCATAGAAGTACTGCTGCCCGTCGACCGTGACGCATTTGCGCCCCTGCGCGATGATGCACAGCGACAGCGACTTGACCTCGGCCCACTTCGGCGCGGCCGGGTGCGTGAAACGATAGAACGTCAGCCCTGGCCATCCCCCGTTATTGCCGCCGAGCTCCGGGGCACGGGATCGGATCTCGGTGAGCAGGTCACCCGAGGTGTGGATCTCGTCGAGCTGACGAAGCATTTCGGTCATGTCGGCATCTCCCGTGGTGTCGATCATCGAGCCCGGCGTCCGATCGAGGAGTAGCCGACTGGGCTGCGAGTGCCGCGCTCGGTTCGGCCGGGGCCAGTGCCGCGTGCGACTCGGCGGGGGCCAGCGATACCGCGCTCGGTTCGGCCGGAGCTACCAGCGCCCCACCACGCGGCTGGGCCGAGGCCGGTGCCACGCCGTACCGCTCACCTGCAGGTACCAGCGCCGCTGCGTACGGCCCGGTCGGGACCACCTCCGTCGCCACGTGCGGCTCGACCGGAGCTACCAGCGCCGCGCCGTATCGCTCAGCGCTCGCCCTAGCCGCCTGAGCAGGCAATTCGAGCTCGACCGGTAGTCCAATCACCGCATTCCTCCCCATGCAGGTTCCCGGTGCGCACCCCATCCCGTGCGGCACTGATCGACATTACGGCTGGCCGGGGACCGCGATGATGTGGATTCCTGCTGAGTTCGTGCGGATTCCGACTGGATCGCCGTTGGCGGGGATTGGCCGTGGGGCGAGGCGTTGCACCGGACGTCGGGTGCCAGGCGGTATCGGCGTTCTGGGAGAGGGATGGTTGAGTTTCGGGCACGCCTTCGGCGCACCGGTGGGGATTCGCGCTCGTATGCTCATCATGGCGGGGTGGCTGGTGGCGCGAATTCCCACCGGATCGCATGCCCGGTCACCCTAAGTACCGGCGCTCGTTGCGGAAATCCACCCAACGGGCGGTACGCCAGTCGACCCCGCCCGCCGCCACGGCCGCGACGTCCAGTTGATGGACCAGGGCGAGGGCATGGTCACCCTCACCTCAGACCAACCGGTGGCGGTGGGGGCGGCGACCTATGGGCGGGTCGATGCCGAAGCCCGCCGCCGCAAACCCAGCGAATCAGACAAAACCCGCACACCACCTGCACCCACACCCGAACCCGCGCCCGACGCCAAGCCCGACAACGAACCACCACCCTTCTAACACTCCACGCCGAGCAACGTTGATGCATTCTCCCGCTGTCCGATCGGGAATCCCAGTCACCGGCGCCGGACACGTGGTCGCCAACGTCGGACACCCGCTCACCGACGCCGGACACCCGGTCACCATCGTCGGACACGTGGTCACCACCCCCGAATCGGCCGGGTGCATGCGGATCGGCCGGATGCCGGCAAGCCACGACCGGACACGGAGGGCGCCAAGCGCCGAAAGCGGTCCGGCTGCTCCCGCGTTCCCTGCGGGAGCAGCCGGATCACACCTGCTCATCCCCGGGTGAGTCGGCGCACCTTCTCCTCGTCGAGTGTCACCCCGAGGCCGGGACCGTGCGGTACGTGCAGGTGCCCGTCCCGGTAGTCGAGCGGCTCGACGAGCAGCTCCTCGGCCATCAGCAGCGGCCCGAACAGTTCGCTGCCGAAGGTCACCGACGGGGTGGCGCAGCACAGGTGCAGCCCGGCGACCGTGCCGATCGGCGATTCGATGGCCGTGCCGCCGTGGCACGGTATCCCGGCCGCGGTGGCGACCGCGGCGATCCGCTGGGTCACCGTGAAACCGCCGGACTTGGTGACCTTCAGCGAGAAGATGTCCGCCGCGTTGGCCTTGACGATGCGCAGCGCGTCCTGTTCGCTGCGCAGGCTCTCGTCCGCCATGATCGGGATCTCCAGGAGCTGGGCGAGCCGGGCCGCCCCGTCGATGTCCCAGGCCGGCAGCGGCTGCTCGATGAGCTCGACGCCGGCGGCCTGCAGCCGCGGAAGGTAGCGGGTGGCGGTCAGCTCGTCCCATGCCGCATTGATGTCCACCCGCAGGCTCGCCCGGGAAGCCAGCGCCGAGGCGACCTTTTCGATCCGCTCGACATCGGCCTCCGGATCCTGCGAACCCATCTTCAGCTTGAAACTGGCGTGCTTCCCGGCATCCAGCTTGCCGGTGGCCTCCTCGATGATCTCGTCCGGCCGGGCGGCACCCAGCGCCCAGGTGACCGGGACACGGTCCTGCGCGAGCCCGCCGAGCAGCGCGTACACCGGCAACCCGACGGTCCTGCCCCAGGCATCGAAGAGCGCCACCTCCACCGCGGCCTTGGCGAACCGGTTCTCCGCGACCAGCCGGTCCATGGTGGCGCGCAAGGCCGGCACCTCGGCGACGTCCCGACCGACGAGCAGTGGCGCGAGGTACCGGTCGATGACGACCTTCATCGTCTCCACCGATTCCCCGCCCCACCATGGGCCGCCGGGAACGACACCTTCGCCGATCCCGACGGCACCGTCCACGGTTCGCACCCGGACGAGCACCACGCTCTGGTGGTCGATCTGTGTCACCGAGAACTTGTGCAGCCTTCGAAGTGGGATGTCCACAATGTCCGCGGTCACCGACTCGATGCGAGCCGTGTTCACAGGGTTTCTCCTCTGTTGTGCGGTGGCAGGAAGGTTCAGGCCGGATCGAGTACGAAGTCGTAGTCCTGGTGCAGCACCCCGTCGGCGTCCGGCTGCGGGTCCAACACCAGTTCCGGCTTCGTGGCCTGCGCAATATCGCTGTCGAGCCATTGACCACCACGGAAGTACAGCTGCGTGGTGACCGTCCGATGTCCGGGCGCGCGCACCATGAGGTGCAGGTGTGCCGGGCGCCAGGCGTGCCAGCCCGCGGCGGCGATCAGCTTCCCGGTCGGCCCGTCCTTCGGGATCTCGTAGGGCGCCGGCTGAACCGTGGTGATCTCGAACCTGCCATCGCCGTCCGCGACAACGACACCACGCAGGTTCCCGTCCGGGATCGTGGACGCGAACCCCGAATAGTAGCCGTCCGCGTCGGCCTGCCAGATGTCCAGCTCGGCCCCGGGGATCGGGGTGCCTTCGAGAGTGCGTACCTGACCGGAGAAGACCAGCGGGGTGCCCTTTCCTCCTGCCGCATGGGCAGCGTGGCCTTCGCCGGCAGCATCACCTGATCTGGCAGGTAGTACGGGCCTTCGATGCTTCCCTTGGTGCCATGGTGGTCTTGGCTCGCCACGTCCTCGACCACATGCTCCACGAACACATCGAGGAACAGCGGCCATTCCTTGCTTTCACCGACATCGATGAGCCACTGCTTGACCGCCTGGTACTCGGGGTAGGTCATGTTGTGCGCACGGATCGCATCGTGGATGCGACCGAGCACGTCCCTGGCGAACGTGTCGATCCGCTCCCGGTCGGTGTCCGCGGTTCCGTGCCGCGCCAGGCTCTTGCGGAACGCCTCGGTTGCCGAGCTGCCGGACTCCACCGCGGTCGGGGTGTGTATTTCGGTAGTCATGGCGACTCTCCTTTTCTCAGCCCAGAAACTCGTCCACCGCGGCCGCGGTGCGCTCGAACTGCTCCACCTGCGGGATATGCCCGCTGTCGGAGATGATGGCGACCTTGCTGTCGGCGATGAGGCCGGCGAAGTCCTCGGCGTAGCTGGCCGAAACGAGCGCGTCGTCCTCGCCCCACACGATCAGGGTGCTCGCGGTGACCCGGTGCAGCCGGTTGCGCAGCCCGCGGTCGGGGATCGGCCAGGCGAACTTGCCGGTGCAACCCAGCGCCCAGACCATGCCGGCGGTGGCCGCGCGGGCGGCCTCCTCGTCATCGGGCAGTGTCAGCATCGCCCGCGCCGCCGGGCTCGACGGGTCCTTGAACAGCAGGGCCGGCAGCTGATCCGGCGGGGTCGCGACCCAGTTGGCGACCGGGGCTTCCTCGCGCCACAGGCCGATCGGGTCGAGCAGCACCAGCTTTTCCGGCAGCCCGGGGAAGAACGAGGCCAGCTCGGCGGCCAGCATGCCACCGAACGACTGCCCGACCACAACGGGCCGGTTCAGCCCGAGCCGGCGCACCAGCTCCACTCTCCCTGCCGTGTTCGCGGGTTTCCCCGCTTCCATTCTTCGTTCCGCGTGTTTTCTGGCGGCGCAGCCCCCAGGCCCCGCCCGGCGGGGCTTCGCCCCCCGGGCCCCCGCTGTGGTCGGCTCGGTTTCGGATCTTGTGTTCTTCGGTGGGTCCGGTTTCTGTTGCTCGGGTCTGTCCGGGCGGAGCTCGCAGGCCCCTCGGACCCCAGCTGTGGTCGGGTCGGTTTCGGACTTGTGTTGTTCGGTGGGCCGGTTTCGCTCGCTCGGGTCTGTCCGGGGGAGCCCGCAGCTCGATGAGCAGGGCTTCGGCTCACCGTGGTCGGCCTTGTGCGGATCTGTGTTCGCCTTGGGCCGGGCTTGCCGCCGCTCGTGCCGGGGGTTCGCGGCGTTGTCGTCGAGCGACGGGCCTTTGCTCAACCCTCCACAGTGGTCGTCTCAGCGTCGATCTTGTGTTCTCCGCGGGGTCCGCGTACACCCGCTCGGGTCGAATGTCGCGGGGCACCGGTCCTGTTCTTGTCCCGGGCGTCTGTCGGGCGGAGGCCGCAGGTCCCGCTCGGTTCGCCTCCGCGGGACCCTCGCCGTGGTCGGCTGATCCTGGACCCGGCCTTCTCCATGATCCGCCACTCACCGGGTCCCGGCTCCTCGTCCGGGGCCTGATCGGAATCGGCGCGTCGGCGCTGGACCCGTTGCCGCGCAGCACTTCGGACCCGGTACGGTCGGCCCGCGGCGTCGCGGGGGCGGCCGTGCGCATCCCGGGAGGTGGGTCCGGTCCGTCGGCGGTCGATGGTCTGCGCGATCTGCGCGTTGGTGGCGGCGGCTCTCGCGGCCTTCGCGGCGGTCAACCCGTTCCACCTGCGTTGGGGCGGTCCGGCGACGGCGGTTCTCGTCGGACTGACGATCGCCCTGGTCACCGCGGCGGCGGCCGTCGTGCCGCGGCGGCGGGCCAACCGGATCGTCACCGCGGTGCTGGGCACGCTGATACTCGTGGGGTGGTGCGCGGCGGCGATCGTCGGGCTGCGGTTCTCCGGCCCGCAGCGCGACGTGACCACGGTCGCGGCCGGGAACTACCGGCTGGTCGTGGTCGAGGGCCACGCGTTCGTCGACACCGTCTACTCCGTGCATCTGCGGCGCGGATCCGGTCCGCTGGAGCAGGACTCGTTGGTGTGGCAGGGCCTGGCCGAGGGCTCGCCGCCCGCGCAGGTGCGGTTCCATGGCGATCCGGCGGCCGACCAGCAGGTCGAGGTCGTCGCGGGGCCCGGTTGCGGCTACCGCTCCCGTTACGACTCCCTTACTCTCGCAGTGGATCCGGTACACAGACCGTTGCGACTCGACGGCTGCTGACCCCGTCGGGCTACCGCCTACGGGGGACGCCGGGCGGCAGCACCGACGCTGCGTCATCCGGCAGGATGATCTCGGCGAACGGGCACGACATGGACGGCGGGGTGTAGGTGACGGGCACCCTGGCCCCGCTGGACCGTCGCATCGTGGGGGCGTTGCAGGTCGACGGCCGTGCCTCCTGGGAGCGCATCGCCGCCGCGCTGGGTGAGCCCGAGGGCGTCGTCGCGCGGCACGGGTCGGAGCTGCTGGCCGACGGCGTCGTCCGCGTGACCGGCGCGCCGCCGCCGCCGCCCGGCGCGCTCGTCGCGCTGCGCTGCGAGCCGGGCAAGGAGCGGATCGGTGCGCTGGCACTGGCCAACCGTCGCGACACCCGGTTCGCCCACGTGCTGGCCGGCCCGTTCGGCTGCCTCGCCGAGATCGACTGCGAGCCCGGGAGGCTGCCCACCGTCGTGCTCGACGAGCTGCCGTTGCTGCCCGGCCTCGCGGGATCGACCGTGTGGACGGTGTTGCGCACGGTCCGCACCTCGGCGCAGTGGCGGCCGGGGCTGCTCACCGAGGCCGAGCACGAGGCACTCGTCGACGTCGATCCACCCCCGGAGTACGCGCCGTTCGGCGAGACGAAGGACGTCAGCCGGCTCGATGCGCTGCTGCTCGCGGCCCTGTCCCACGACGGCCGCCGCGATGTCGACGAGCTCGCCGGTGTGACGGGCCTGTCGGCCTCGGCGGTGCGCAGGCGGGTGGAGCGGCTGCGCCGGGAGGGCGGGCTGCGGCTGCGCGTCGTGGTCGACCCGGCGCTGCTGGGGTTCGCGGTCCGGGCGATCGTGTCGGTGCGCTGCGCCCCGCGCGACGTCGAGGCCGTCGCGACGGCGCTGTGCCGGGAGCCGTCGGTGCGCTATGCGGGCGCCGTGTCGGGCGACAGGCAGCTGGTCGCCGAGGTCGCGCTCCCGACGGTCGACGCCCTGCACGACCTGCTCACCTCGGCGGCCTGGCTGGAGCGGGTGACGTCGGCGGAGTCGTGGCTGGTCGTCGGCACCCTGAAGCGCGACGGGCTGTTCACCCTCCCCGCGGAGCACTGAGTCGCGTGGGCGGGATCAGCGCCAGGACGGGAGCCATAGCTCGGCCTGCCACTGGCTCTGCGTGATCGCGACGCCGTCGAGGATCGGCCAGAGCCACGCGAAGTTGGCGACGATCAGCCCCACCCACAGTGCGACGACCAGCAGCCCGGTCTGCCGTCGTTCCCGCTGTGCCCGCGCCCGGCCGAGGACCTCGCCCATGACCAGCACCGTCCCCAGTACGAGGAACGGCACCACCGGCGCCATGTAGAAGAAGTACATCTGCCGGTTGAGGTTGAGGAACCACGGCAGGAAGCCCGCGCCGTAGCCGACGAGGACGGCGACATAGCGCCAGTCGAACCGGGTGACCGCTCGCCACAGCGCCCACGCCCCGACGACGGGGGCCGGCCACCACAGGGCGGGGGTGCCGATCAGCATCACCGCGGACACGCACTCGCTCTCGCCGCAGCCGGTGACGTCGGAGCCGCCCGCGTAGTAGTAGAGCATCGGGCGCAGGCCCATCGGCCATGTCCACGGCTTGGACTCCCACGGGTGCGGGTTGCCCGGCGGGGTGTCGAGGCTCTCGTGGAAGGCGAGCACCTTGCCGCTGTAGTACCAGAGCGAGCGCAGCGCGTCGGGCACGAACGAGAACGGGCCACCGGTGCCGACGGCGATGCCGACGGCGTGCCGGTCGGTCGAGGTCTCGCTGCCGAACCACGCCCACCAGCACGCGAGGTAGGTCAGGAACGGGACGAGCGCGAGCGCCCAGATCGCGGGCAGCAGGTCGCGACGCACCGTGCCCACCCACGGCCGCTGCACCCCGGCGGCACGTCGCGCCGTGACGTCCCAGAGCACGGTCAGCACCGCGAACCCGACGACCCAGTAGACGCCGGACCACTTGACCGCGCAGCCCATCCCGAGCAGCACGCCGGTGCCGAAGCGCCACCAGCGGAAGCCGAGTCGCGGGCCGTACACCGTGTCGTCGACGCGGCCCTCGGCCATCACGACGGCCATCCGGGCCCGGACGTCGTCGCGGTCGCGCAGCATCGTGGTGAAGGCGGCGAGGACGAACAGCGCGGAGAAGACGTCGAGCATCCCGATGCGCGACTGCACGTGGCTGAGCCCGTCGCAGATCAGTAGCAGGCCGGCGACCCCGCCGAGCAGCGTCGACCGCGTCAGCCTGCGGCCCGCGCGGATGATCAGGACGATGCACAGGGTGCCCGCCGCCGCGGCCGCCACGCGCCAGCCGAGGCTGTCGTAGCCGAAGATCCACTCACCGATCGCGATGAGCTGTTTGGCCAGCGGGGGGTGAACCGTGAGCTCGTAGCCGGGGTTGTCCTCGACGCCGCCGTTCTGCAGCATCTGCCACGCCTGCGGGACGTAGTGCTTCTCGTCGAAGACGGGCGTGCCCTGGTCGGTGGGGTAGCGCAGGCCGGCGAAGCGGAGCACGCCGCCCAGCACGCCGAGCACGATCGTGACGACCCAGCCGCGCAGCCTGTCGTCGAGACCGTCGACGCCGAGCCGGCGCCGGGGATCGGGCGAGGGCGGGGTACGCAACGGCGGCGGTGTCCCGATGACCTCCGGACTCGCCGTCAGGACGGCTCCTTCCCCGCGACCCCCCACGCGGGCCGATCGTAGGCTCTCGGCATGAGCGCCGATTCCCCGGCGGGCCGTCTGGTCCTCGCCGCGACCCCGCTGGGCGACGCCCAGGACGCCTCGGTGCGCCTGCGCGACGCGCTCGCCGACGCCGACGTGATCGCCGCCGAGGACACCCGCCGGCTGCGCGCGCTGGCGGCCGCGCTCGACGTCACGGTGTCGGGAAAGGTCGTCAGCCACTACGACGCCGTGGAGGCCGCCCGGCTGCCGCGGCTGCTCGACGACGTGCGCGCGGGCCGCACCGTCCTCGTCGTCACCGACGCGGGCATGCCCGCCGTCTCCGATCCGGGCTACCGCCTCGTCGCCGCCGCGGCCGCCGAGGACCTGCCGGTCACCTGCCTGCCCGGGCCGTCGGCGGTGACCACCGCGCTCGTGCTGTCGGGGCTGCCCTGCGAGCGGTTCTGCTTCGACGGCTTCGCCCCGCGCCGCTCCGGTGAGCGCCGTCGCTGGCTGGCGACGCTCGCGGTCGAGCGCCGGGCCGTTGTCTTCTTCGACTCACCGAACCGGCTCGCCGACACCCTGCGCGAGGCCGTCGACGTCCTCGGCCCGGACCGGGCCGCCGCGGTGTGCCGGGAGCTGACGAAGCGCTACGAGGAGGTCGTCCGGGGCTCGTTGGCCGAGCTCGCGGAGTGGGCGGCGGGCGAGGTGCGCGGGGAGATCACCGTCGTGCTCGCGGGGGCCGACGCCGCCGAGGCGCCGTCGGTCGAGTCGCTCGTGCCCGAGGTACAGGCACGGGTGGACGACGGGGAGCGCCTGAAGGACGCCGTCGCCGCCGTCGCGGCGGCGACGAACACGTCCAAACGCGACCTCTACAACGCGGCACTCGCCGCCCGCACGTAGCCGCGGGCCGGCGTCGGGCCGGCCGCGGGCCGGCGTCGGGTCACGAGCGCTCCCCCGCCGAGCTCGGCGGCGGAGCAGTCGGTTCCGCGGCGGCGTCCGGCGCGGGAGCGGTGGCGTCCGGTGGCGGTACGGCCGCTTCCGCGGCGCTCGGCGGCGGCACGGTCGTGTCCACGCCGCGGCTCCCGCCGATGCGGGTGAGCCTGCGGGCCACGGGCTCCACGTAGCGCGTCACGATCGGGCCCATCACGGCCATGATCAGGACGTAGCTCGTGGTGAGCGCGGCCAGGTCGGCCGGTACCGCGGCGTACCCCACGGCGAGCCCGGCGATGACGATCGAGAACTCCCCGCGCGCGACGAGCGCGGCACCGGCACGCGCCCGGCCCAGCTTCCCGATCCCCTGTCGCTGCGCGGCCCACCATCCGGTACCGATCTTCGTCAACGTCGTCACGACGGCGAGCGCCACCGCGAACCCGAGCACCGGCGGGATGGACCTGGGATCGGTGTTGAGCCCGAAGACGACGAAGAACACCGCCGCGAACAGGTCGCGCAGCGGTTCGAGGAGCTTCGTGGCGTTCTCGGCGGTCGATCCGGAGATCGCGATGCCGAGCAGGAACGCCCCGACCGCCGCGGAGACCTGCATCGCCGACGCGAACCCGGCGACCAGCAGGGCCGCCCCGAGCACCTTGAGCAGGAAGACCTCGCGGTCGGGACTGTCGACGATCGCCGAGACGAACCGTCCGTAGCGCAGTGCGACGACCAGCACGACGGTGATCACCAGCAGCGAGATGCCGACGGCCGTGAGCCCGCCGAGGAAGCTGACCCCGGCGAGGATCGCGGTGAGGATCGGCAGGTAGAGGGCCATGACGAGGTCCTCGAACACCAGGATCGACAGCACGACCGGCGTCTCGCGGTTACCGATGCGGCCGAGCTCGGCCAGGACCTTGGCGACGATCCCCGACGAACTGATGTAGGTGACGCCACCCATGACGATCGCGCCGACGGGGCCCCAGCCGAGCAGCAGCGCGACGGCCACGCCGGGTGCGGCGTTGAGCACGATGTCGAGCACGCCCGCGGTCCAGGACCGGCGCATCCCGGTGATCAGCTCCGACGCCGAGTACTCCAGGCCGAGCAGCAGCAGCAGCAGGACGACGCCGACCTCACCGGCCAGCGAGGTGAACTCGCCGATGTCGCCCAGCGGTACGAGCCCGCCCTGGCCGAACGCGAGACCGCCGAGCAGATAGAGCGGGATCGGGGAGAGGCCGATGCGGTGGGCGAGCCGGCCGAGCAGGCCGAGCCCGAAGAAGATCGCACCGAGTTCGAGGAGTTCGAGCGCGGTGTGGTTCATCAGCCCCGCTTGAGGATCTTGACGGCGTTGTCCAGCCCTTCGGCCGTCCCGACCGTGACGAGCAGGTCTCCCGCGGTCAGCGTGAAGTCCGGGGTGGGCGAGGCGTGCACCTGCCCGGCCCGCATCACCGCGACGACGGAGACGCCGGTCCGGGTGCGCAACGCGGTGTCGCCGAGGGTCCGGCCGTCGAACGGGCAGCCGGCACCGATCGGGAGCTGGCGGGTGTGGATGCCGGGGAGGTCGCGGTGCTCCTCGGTGAGCTGCGCGACGAGCTGCGGCGCGCCGAGGAGGTTGGCCAGTGCGCTGGCCTCCTCCATCGTCAGCGGGAGGGAGGCGAGGGCGGCATCGGGATCGTCGGACTTGGAGACGATGAGCTCGATCTTGCCGTCCCGGTGGGTGACGACGCCGATGCGCCGGCCGGCGCGGATGGCGAAGTCCTTCCGGACACCTATACCGGGCAAAGGGGTCACCTCGACGTTCACGCGAACACCGTATGTCGGGTCCGCGTGCCGGCGACAGGCATCGCCCCGGGTCAGGTGCAGAGGGACCGGACGGCGCGGGCCAGAGCGGAGCGATGCAGCTCGTCGAACCCGGCCCGGACGGCGGCGTGCCGGGCGGCGTCCTGCACGGTCCGGCCGCACGCGGCGCCGTCGCGACGGTCGGCGGTCGCGGCGAGCTGGTCGAGCAGCCCGGTGGTGATCCGGTCGAGGACGGGCCGGACGGTCGCGAGGTCGGTGCCGGGGGCGGGGGCGGCCGCCGGCTCGGCGGTCCAGTCCGAGAACAGCCCGTACTGCACGACCTTGCTGGCGGCGATCTGGTCCGCGAACACGGCGGCGACGACGTCGGGGTCGAGACCGCGCCCGGTGGCACCGGCCCGGGCGGCGTCGAGGACGACCTGCTCCCGCGCGGGGTCCTCGACCGGACCGCGGGAGGCCCACTTGGCGCGGGCGACGACGTCCCCGGTCTCGATGCGCGTCACGATCAGGTCCAGGAGCGGGTCGACACCGCTGTCGGCCGTGGAGTCGCCGACCGTCCGGACGGCCGGGCCCGCGGTCGGCGCGAGTGCGGCCAGCACGGCGAGCGCGCACACCAGGAGCGGCCCGGCGAGCAGGCGTCGACGGGGAGCGTGGGCGGGCATGGAGGAGCCTCCTCAGCAGGACTGCAGGACCAGGACGTGGCGGCTGGACGACGTCGGCAGCGCCGCGCACACCCGCAGGCCGGCGGTCGCGGCGAGCGCGGTGAACTCGGCGTGGGTGCGCTCGTGGCCGCCGAACAGCACGAGCATCCGCAGGTCCTGGTGGGTGACCTCGCGACGGTGTCCGGGTGGGCCGTCGAGGAGCCGTTCGACGACGAGCACCCTCGCACCGGGCGCGGTGGCCGCGTCGGCGGCGCGCCGCAGAACGGTGGCGGCCGTGTCGTCGTCCCAGTCGTGCAGCACGTGGGCCAGCACGTACCGGTCGCCGCCGGGCGGGAGCGCCTCGCGGAAGTCACCGACGACGACGTCGACCCGGTGGGCGAGCTCCGGCCCGAGGGCGTCGGCCGCGGCCGCGGCGGGCCCCGGCCGTTCGACGAGGACGCCGCGCAGGTCCGGCCATCGCGTGAGCAGGGCCGCGAGGAGGTGGCCGCGGCCCCCGCCGACGTCGACGACGCAGCGCGCGCCCGCCCACACGTCGAGGCCGGCGACGGCGGGCACCCACTCGGCCGCGCGCGTGGTCATGAGCAGGTCGAACGACGTCGCCAGCGCGGGGTCGGCGGCGATCTCGGCCCACGGGTCACCGGGACGGCGTCCGGTGCGCAGCACGGCGAGCATGCCGCCGGCGAACCGGCGGTCGAGGTACCCGCCTGCCCCGGTCCAGTCGAGCCTGGTGGACCAGTCCGAGCCGGCTGCGGCCAGCGGTGCCCCGATCGCCGTGAGCCGCACCGTGCCCGCCGGGTCCACGGCCACCACCCCCCGTGCGGCCAGGAACCCGACGAGCCGGCGCAGTGCCGGCGGATCGACCGCCAGCTCGTCCGCGAGCGCCCCCAGGGCGACCGACCGGCTGCCGATGGCCGCGGGCAGCCCGAGCGTCACCGCCGCCCGCAACGCCAGCGGCGTGACGAGGTCGGCGAGTCCGGCCAGTTCGGTCGTCGCCTCGTGCACGGCTCCGACGCTGCGGGATGCCGGGCGGGCCGCGCGACCCCGCGGCGAGTACTCGCCACGGACGGCGGGCGAGCGTTCGGGTGCTTACCATCCCGCTACGGCGGGAGGGGGCCTGGACCGTGGACGATGCCGGAATCCGCGATCGGGTGCGAGCGGCGCTGGACGAGTCCGCGTTCCGGGCACGTGCGGGCACCGTGCCGCCGACGCGGATGGTGACGGGCGCACGGACCCGGACGTGGTCGGTGCTGCGGTCGCTGCGCGCGAACGCCGCGCGGGAGATCCTGAGCTGCGACGACACGACGAACCTCATCCGGGCCGACGTGCCCGACCGGATCCGTGAGCTGGGTCCCCAGACCCTGACCGCCGCGGCCGAACGCGGGGTGGCGATCCGTCAGGTGACCACGCGGGCCGGGCTGGCCGCCGATCGGGACCTCGGCGCGATCGTGCACCGCGCGGGCGGGCAGGCGCGGGTTGTCGAGACGATCCCGTTCAAGATCTCGATCATCGACCGGCAGGTGGCGTGCCTGGCCACCGACCATTCCGTGCTCGCCGACGGGTTCCACCTGGTCCGTGACCCGGTGTTGGTGGCCGCGCTGGTCGCGGTGCACCGCCAGCTGTGGGGGACCGGCGAGGAGGCCGACCCCGGACCCGAGCTGCCTGGGCGGCTGGCGACGCTGGTACCGGCCCTGGCCTCGGGGGAACCCGACGACGTCGCCTGCCGCCGGATCGGGCTCTCGCCGCGGACCTACAGCCGCCGCGTCGCCGAGCTGCTCGCGGTGCTGGGTGTGCAGACGCGGTTCCAGGCCGGGATCGAGGCCACCCGCCGGGGCTGGATCTGACCGCACCGACCCCGTCCGCCGGCGGTCCCGGCGCGGGTCGCCGCTTACCCGACGGCGGCGCGAGCGCCGTCGGGACGGGGAATACGCTGGCCACATGAGCTCCCGCGTGCTGACCGCCGTTGCGTGGCCCTATGCCAACGGCCCGCGGCACATCGGCCACGTCTCCGGTTTCGGTGTGCCCTCCGACGTCTTCTCCCGCTACCGGCGGATGGTCGGCGACCAGGTGCTCATGGTCTCCGGAACCGACGAGCACGGCACCCCGATCCAGGTGCAGGCCGACGCCGAGGGGCTCACCCCGCGCCAGCTCGCCGACAAGTACAACGAGGTCATCACCCGCGACCTGCAGGGGCTCGGGCTGTCCTACGACCTCTTCACCCGGACGACGACGTCGAACCACTACGAGGTCGTGCAGAACCTCTTCCTGGCGCTGCACAAGAACGGCTACGTCGTCTCGAAGACGGCGATGGGCGCGATCAGCCCGTCGACGGGCCGGACGCTGCCCGACCGCTACGTCGAGGGCACCTGCCCGATCTGCGGCTACGACGGCGCCCGCGGCGACCAGTGCGACAACTGCGGCAACCAGCTCGACCCGGCCGACCTGATCAACCCGCGGTCGAAGATCAACGGCGAGGTCCCGCAGTTCGTCGAGACCGAGCACTTCTTCCTCGATCTGCCGGCGTTCGCCGAGTCGCTCGGCCAGTGGCTGTCGACGCGGACCGACTGGCGCCCCAACGTCCTCAAGTTCTCGGCGAACCTCGTCGAGGACCTCAAGCCGCGCGCCATCACGCGCGACCTCGACTGGGGCGTGCCCATTCCGCTCGACGGCTGGCGCGACCAGCCGATGAAGCGGCTCTACGTGTGGTTCGACGCCGTCATCGGCTACCTGTCGGCGTCGGTGGAGTGGGCCCGGCGCAGCCCCGACCCCGACGCCTGGAAGCAGTGGTGGACCGACCCCTCGGCCGAGGGCTACTACTTCATGGGCAAGGACAACATCGTCTTCCACTCCGTCATCTGGCCGGCGCTGCTGCTGGGCCAGAACGGTGCGGGCGACCGCGGCGGCGAGCCCGGCGTGTTCGGGACGCTGAACCTGCCCAGCGAGATCGTGTCGTCGGAGTACCTGACGATGAGCGGCTCGAAGTTCTCGACGAGCCGCGGCCGCGTCATCTACGTCGGCGACTTCCTGCGCGAGTTCGGCCCCGACGCGCTGCGCTATTTCATCGCCGTCGCCGGCCCGGAGAACCAGGACACCGACTTCACCTGGGACGAGTTCGTCCGGCGCACCAACTTCGAGCTGGCCAACGAGTGGGGCAACCTCGTCAACCGGTCGATCTCGATGGCGCACAAGAACGTCGGCGCGATCCCGAAGCCGCTGGCGCCCGAGGCGGCCGACGCCGAGCTGCTCGCCGTCTCCAGGGCCGGGTTCGACACCGTCGGCGGACTGCTGGCGCGCAACCGGTTCAAGCAGGCCGCGGGCGAGGCGATGCGCGTCGTCACCGCGGCGAACCGGTACCTGTCCGACCAGGAGCCGTGGAAGCGCAAGGACGACCCCGAGCGCCGGGACACGATCCTGCACACCGCGCTGCAGGTCGTGCAGGACGCCAACACGCTGCTGACGCCGTTCCTGCCGCACGCCGCGCAGCAGGTCCACGAGGCGCTCGGCGGCACCGGCGTCTGGGCGGCGCAGCCCGAGATCCGCGACGTCGACGACCTCGGCGACGGCCCGGGCTACAAGGTCCTCACCGGCGACTACGCGACGGAGTCGGCACGCTGGGAGTCCACGCCGATCGAGACCGGCCGCCCGCTGGCCAAGCCGACGCCGATCTTCGCCAAGCTCGACCCCGAGCTGGGCGAGACCGGGCCGTCGTGGGCCCCGATCGAGCGCCCGTGAGCGGCACTGGTCGCCATGGCGACCAGTGCCGCTCACGAGCCGCGTGAGCGGCCCGTACGGGCGCAGGCCCCGGCCCGAGCCGCCGGAGCCGTTGCCGGCGCCGACGGTCGACGCCCACACCCATCTCGACGCGTGCGGCTGCGTCACGACCGACGACGTCGCCGCGGCGCTGGACCGGGCCGAGGCGGTGGGGGTCACGCGCGTCGTGACGATCGCCGACGACCTCGACGCCGCGCGGTGGGCCGTGGCCGCGGCGAACTCGGACTCCCGGGTCGCGGCGGCGGTCGCGCTGCACCCCACCCGCACGGCCGCCGTCTCCGAGGCCGACTTCGCCGAGATCGAGCGGCTGGCCGCCGATCCGCGGGTCGTCGCGGTGGGGGAGACGGGGCTCGACTTCTACTGGGACCACTCGCCGCCCGCGGCGCAGGAGACCTGGTTCCGGCGGCACGTCGACCTGGCCAAACGCCTCGGCAAGCCGCTGATGATCCACGACCGCGACGCGCACGCCGACGTGCTGCGCGTGCTGCGGGAGGAGGGCGCCCCGGAGACGGTGGTCTTCCACTGCTTCTCCGGCGACGCCGCGATGGCGCGCGAATGCGTCGGCGCGGGGTACGTGCTCTCGTTCGCCGGGCCGGTGACGTTCAAGAACTCCCACGACCTGCGCGCGGCCGCGGCGCTGGTGCCCGAGGACCGGTTGCTGGTCGAGACCGACGCGCCGTTCCTCACGCCGCACCCGCACCGCGGCAGGTCCAACGAGCCCTACTGCCTGCCCTGGACCGTCCGTGGCCTCGCGGCGGTGCGCGGGGTCTCCGACGAGCGACTCGCGGACACCGCCGGGCGCAACGCCGAACGGGTCTTCCGACTCGGTGAACTGCCGCCCGTCGTGCCCGACCTCGCTCTGGGCGCGGACGGCCGTCGCTCGCCGTAGCCAGAAGGCCGTTCGGCGCTCACAGCGTGTCGCGATGCCGAGTCGATCACCCGTGCCCGTTACGGTTCCGTGATCGCCGGGATGGGGTGACGCTCCCCAGCACAAGCGGCAACGGTGGCTCGGGGCGCTCCCCTGACCGACTCGCCCTCGGGCCACCGTGACCGCAGCAGCCCCTGCCCGGTCCGTCGAGGTCTGGATGGCAGTGGTCGACGTCTCCTCTCGCCTGCCGCGGCGCCCCCACCTGGGGTACGCGCCCGAGGACGGTGCCGCAGGCTTCTTCCCCGGTCCCGATGGCCCTCGCGACGAGGACTTCGATCCGCGCGCCCGCGCCGACGCGCTGCTCGCGCGGCTCGGCGCCACCGGGGCCCCTGCGACCGGTGGCTGGTTCGCCGAGCCCCGGCGCGCGGCCCCGCACCTGGGCTACCTCGACGACGAGGTCGACGACCTCGGCGCCTGGGACGAGGACCACTCGTGGGACGACGACCCTCGCGGCGCGGCGGACCCCCTCGACCCTCCGCTCCCCGGCGGTGCGTACCGGCAGCAGCCGTACCTGGCCGTCGACCCCCGGGACGAGCCGGACGGCCCCGTCGGCGGGTACGACCCCGACGAACCCGTGACCGGCTGGTTCCCGGTCGCGCGGCTCGACGAGGCGCCGCCCGTCGAGCGCCGGGTGCACCTCGACCCGCCGACGCACGAGGCGATCGACCCGTCGGCGCACCCCGCGTACGCGACCGACTGGTTCGCGGTCCCCGCGCCCTCGCGCCCCGTCGACGACCACCCCAGCACCGACCACCCCAGCACCGACCACCCCAGCACGGACCGCTTCCGCCGGGTCGACGCGCGCTCCGGCCCGTCGTCGTGGGCGGAGCCCGGCACGGTCACCCTCGACCCGTTCGCCGGGGCGCCGCGGACGCGTCCCGTCGACCCGTCGACCGTCGAGGGTCTCGTAGGGCATCCTGCCGAGCTGGACGAGGAGCAGGACACCGCCGTCGGGGCCGCTCCTCTCGGTGTCGCTCCTCTCGGTGTCGATCCTCTCGGGGCCGCTCCCGCCGACGCCGGTGCGGCGGACACGGCGGTCGACGTCCCGGCCCGGACGCGTCGCGACCTCCCCGCCGGCCTCACCGACCCGGCCGACGTCGAGCGCCTCACCCGGCCCGCCCGCCCGCGCACCGCAGGGCGTCCGGCGCCCCCCACCCGCACCGAGGCGGCTCCCGCCGAGACCGCCGAGGACACCGGCGGCCGCTCGCGCACCGTCGTCCGGGCCACGGCACTGGCCGCGCTCGTCACGCTCACCGCCGGCAGCGGCACCGCCCTCGCGATGGACAAGACCGTCACGGTGACCGTCGACGGCAAGGAACGCGTCGTCCACACGTTCGCGGGCGACGTCGAGGGCGCGCTGGCCGCGGCGGGCGTGCAGACCGGGCCGCAGGACAAGGTCTCCGCCGCCCCGGACGCACCGATCGCGAGCGGCGACACGATCACCGTCGACCGCGGCCGCCCGTTGACCCTCATCGAGGGCGGCCAGCGTCGCGAGGTGTGGACGACCTCGGACATGGTCTCCGAGGCGCTCGCGGGCCTGGGCCTGGATGCGAAGCCGATCCAGATGTCCGTCGCCCCGGGCACGGAGATCCCGCTGAGCGGCATGCAGCTGGTGCTCAACGTCGAGCGGACCGTGACGATCACCGACGGCTCCGGCGCGCCCGTCCAGGTCACGACGATGGCCGGCACCGTCGGGGGGCTGCTCGCCGAGCGCGGCATCACCCTCGGCGCCGACGACGCCGCCACCCCCGGCATCGACGCCCCGCTGACCGACGGCATGACCATCGGCGTCGTGCGCAACACCGTGGGCGACATCGTCGTCACGCGGTCGATCCCGCCGCCCGTGCAGACGATCGAGGACCCGTCGATGCCGCGCGGTACGCAGCAGGTCGTCGACCCCGGCAAGGCCGGCGAGCAGTCGTCGGTCGTGCGGGTCTACAGCCAGAACGGCAAGGAGATCCGTCGCGAGCAGGTCAGCGCCGGCTCGACCGTGCCGCCCAAGCCGAAGATCGTCAAGGTCGGCACCGGCAACACGGCTCCGGCCGCCCCCGCCGTCTCCGGCGGCGGGGCGTGGGACGCGCTGGCCAAGTGCGAGGCCGGCGGCAACTGGGCCATCAACACCGGCAACGGCTACTACGGCGGCCTGCAGTTCGACGCCCAGACCTGGCGCGCCTACGGCGGGACGCAGTACGCGCCGCTGCCCCACCAGGCCACCCGCGAGCAGCAGATCGCCGTCGCGACCAAGGTCCGCGACGCCCGCGGCGGGTACAGCGCCTGGCCCGCCTGCTCGCGCAAGCTGGGACTGCGGTGACGGCCCGGCCGATGCGGCCGGGCATGATCCGAGGGTGAACGACGCACGGCTGCTCGGTCCTGCCGAGGTCCGCGGCCTTGCCGAGCGCCTCGGCATCCGCCCGACGAAGAAGCTCGGGCAGAACTTCGTGCACGACCCGAACACGGTGCGCCGCATCGTGAAGGCCGCCGAGCTCGGCTCCGACGACGTCGTCGTCGAGGTGGGGCCCGGCCTCGGGTCGTTGACGTTGGCGCTGCTGCCGGCGGTCGCGGCCGTGCACGCCGTCGAGATCGACCCCGTGCTCGCGGCGCAGCTGCCCGCCACCGTCGCGGAGTTCGCGCCCGGCCTCGCCGACCGGTTGACGGTCACGACCGCCGACGCCGTGCGCGTGCGCGCAGCCGAGCTCGCCGGCCCTGTCCCGACCGCGATCGTCGCCAACCTGCCCTACAACGTCGGCGTCCCGGTCCTGCTGCACCTGCTGGCCGAGCTGCCGGGTATCCGGCGCGGGCTGGTGATGGTGCAGGCCGAGGTGGCCGACCGGCTCGCCGCGCCCCCGGGCTCGAAGACCTACGGGGTGCCCAGCGCCAAGCTGGCGTGGTTCGCCGACGCCCGCCGCGCGGGCCCGGTGCCGCGGGCGGTGTTCTGGCCGGTGCCCAACGTCGACTCCGGCCTGCTCGCGTTCACCTGCCGTCCCGCACCGTCCGACGTCCCGCGGGCCGACGTCTTCGCCGTCGTCGACGCCGCGTTCGCCCAGCGTCGCAAGGCCCTGCGCTCCGCGCTGGCCGGGTGGGCGGGTTCGCCGCCCGCTGCGGAACAGGCGCTCACCACGGCGGGGATCGACCCCCTGACCCGGGCCGAACGCCTCGGCATCACCGACTTCGCCCGCATCGCCGCCGCCCGCCCCGCCTGAGCCGCCCGGGCGGTCGGTCGTCTCGCGCCGGCCGGACTGCCTGCGCGTCCCGGGCGACGGTGGTGGGGTTGCGCGCCCCCGGCCGCGCGCAACCTCAGTGCTGCCGACGCCCACGGACGACTGTGGGGTTGCGACCGGAGGTATGTCGCGTGCCTCGCGCCGGGCCGGTCGATTCCGCAGCAGGGCGTTCGTCGTCAGGCAGGAGCAGCGGATCGGCCCGGGGGATCGGCCCGGGGGATCGGCCCGGGGACCGTGAACTGTCGGTGTCGCGTGCCACGGTCGGGTGACAGGGAGGGCGGATGCGCTTATATTCCACGCGGAATAGTCCACGTGGGGTGATCGGGAAGGGAGTCGGGGGACCGTGTCGATGACGGCGCTGGGGACGTCCGTGCTCGCCCTGCTCTGCGAGAAGCCGATGCACCCCTACGAGATGTACCGGCTGATGATGGAACGGCACGAGGGACGGGTCGTGAAGGTCCGGCCCGGCTCGCTCTACCACACCGTCGCCAGGCTGGCCGACGCGTCGCTGGTCGAGGCCGTCGGAACCGACCGGGAGGGCGGGCGTCCCGAGCGCACGACCTACCGGGTGACACCGGCCGGCCGCGACGCCCTCCGGGCCTGGATCACCGAGAACCTCGGCGTCCCGGTCAAGGAGTACCCGCGGTTCCCGCTCGCGCTGGGGGAGGCGCACAACCTGCCCCGCGCCGAGGCGATCGCCCTGCTGCGCGCGCGGATCGACGCGCTGCAGGCCGACGTCGACGAGAGCGAACCCCTGCTCGCGGAGGCGATGACCCGCGTGCAGGAGGCCCACCTGCTGGACAACCACTACCTCATCGCGATGGCACGGGCCGAGATCGGCTGGTTGACCCGGCTGGTCGAGCGGCTCGAGACGAAGGAGCTGACATGGCCGTCGGAGGACAGGCTGTGACCGGGAGGACGGACCTCCCCGCGAGCCCGTGGCCGGCCCTCTGGGCGATGGTCGTCGGGTTCTTCATGATCCTGGTGGACTCGACGATCGTGTCGGTGGCGACGCCGGCGATCCAGGAGAGCCTGGGCGCGGGCGTCGACGCGGTCGTCTGGGTGACCAGCGCGTACCTGCTCGCGTACGCGGTCCCGCTGCTGATCACCGGGCGGCTGGGCGACCGGTTCGGCCCCGGCCGGGTGTACCTGGTCGGGCTGACGATCTTCACCCTCGCCTCGTTGTGGTGCGGGCTCACGCACTCGATCGGCGGGCTCGTCGCGGCGCGGGTGGTGCAGGGTCTCGGCGCCTCGCTGATGACCCCGCAGACCATGGCCGTCATCACCCGGACGTTCCCGGCCGAGTCGCGGGGCCGCGCGATGAGCCTGTGGGGAGCGGTCGCAGGCGTCGCGACGCTGGTCGGCCCGATTCTCGGCGGCGTGCTAGTCGACGGGCTCGGCTGGGAGTGGATCTTCTTCATCAACGTCCCGGTAGGGGTGGTCGCGTTCGTGCTGGCGGTGCGGCTGGTGCCCGCGCTGGAGACCCACGTCCACAGGTTCGACCTGCTCGGCGTCGCGCTCAGCGCGGTCGGCATGTTCCTGCTGGTCTTCGGCATCCAGGAGGGCCAGACCTACGACTGGGGCACGATCGCCGGGCCGATCTCGGTGTGGTCGCTGATCGGCGCGGGTGTCGTCGTCATGGGCGTGTTCCTGTGGTGGCAGGCGCGCAACCGCGGCGAGCCGCTCGTCAACCTGGCCCTGTTCCGCGACCGGAACTTCAGCCTGGCCAACGTCGCGATCACCACGGTCGGGTTCGCGATCACCGCGATGGCGTTCCCGCTGATGTTCTACGCGCAGGGCGTCATGGGCCTGTCGCCGACGCGTTCGGCGCTGCTGTTCGTGCCGATGGCCGTGCTCTCCGGCGGCCTCGCGCCGTGGGTCGGGCGGATCACCGACACCGTGCACCCGCGCTGGATCGCGGGCTTCGGGATGCTCTGCTTCTCGGCCGCCCTGTTCTGGATCGGCGCGATCCTGCGGCCCGGCCTGGCGGTGTGGGAGCTGCTGCTGCCGATCGCGCTGCTCGGCGTGGCCAACGGCTTCGTCTGGGCGCCGATCGCGACGACGGCGACGCGCAACCTGCCGATGTCGAGCGCCGGGAGCGGCGCGGGCATCTACAACACGACGCGGCAGGTCGGGGCCGTTCTCGGCTCGGCGGCGATCGCGACGCTGATGGCCTCCCGGATCGCGGCGAACCTGCCTGCCGCGGGTGCCGCGGGCGGCGGCGGCGCGGATGTGGCCACCCTCCCGCCGTTCCTGCACGCCGGGTTCGCGTCGGCGATGGGGCAGGCGATGTACCTGCCGGCAGCGGTGCTGCTCGTCGGGTTCGTCGCGACCGCGGCCTTCGCCGTGCCCCGCCACCTCGCGGCCCGGCGTGCCGCGGCCGCCGCACAGCCGGCCCCGGCGGCGGCCTGAGGAGCGGACGGACGCCCCGGCGCGCGGCCGGTCCACGGACGGGCGCGCGCCGGGGCACGTAGTGTTGTCGGGTGCTCGCCGCCGTCCCCTCCCCGGTCACCGTGCGTGTGCCGGGGAAGATCAACCTGCATCTCGCCGTCGGCGACGTGCGTGACGACGGTTTCCACGAGCTGGTCACCGTCTTCCACGCGGTGAGCCTGTTCGACGAGGTCACGGTCACCGCCTCGGAGTCGCCGGGGATCGAGGTCCTCGGGGACTCGGCGGCCGAGGTCCCGGCCGACGGCACCAACCTCGCGTGGCGGGCCGTCGAGCTGCTGGGCCGCCACGTCGAGCACGACACCGACGTCCGGGTGGTGCTGCGCAAGGGCATCCCGGTCGCGGGCGGCATGGCGGGCGGCAGCGCCGACGCGGCGGGCACGCTCGTCGCGCTCGCGGCGCTCTGGAAGCTCGACCTCACCCGCGACGAGCTGGCCGTCCTGGCCGCAGACCTGGGCAGCGACGTGACGTTCGCGCTGCACGGCGGCACCGCGCTGGGCACCGGGCGGGGGGAGCGGATCGTGCCCGTGCTCGCGCGACACCCGCAGCACTGGGTGATCGCGCTGCACCGGCAGGGGCTGTCGACACCGACCGTCTTCGGTGAGCTCGACCGGCTGCGGGCCGCGTCGTCGGACCCGACGCCGGTGCGCGCCGTCGAGCCGGTGCTGGAGGCGCTCGCGGGCGGCGACCCGCGACAGCTCGCCCTCTCCCTGGGCAACGACCTGCAGGCGGCGGCCGTCAGCCTGGCACCCGACCTGCGCCGGACCCTGCGCGCGGGGGTCTCGGCGGGCGCGCTCGCGGGGCTGGTCAGCGGGTCCGGCCCCAGCTGCGCGTTCCTGTGCGACAGCGCCGACTCCGCCGTCGAGGTCGCCGCCGAGCTGGCGGGCGCGGGCGTGTGCCGCACGGTCCGCGTCGCGCACGGCCCGGTGCCCGGCGCGCGGGTCGTCGACGAGAACGAGCCGCCGTCGGGCCCCCCGACCGGCTCCTGGCCGAAAGTGCGTGCCTGATGCCCCCGGTTCGGCAGAACCTGGTCAACCTCGAGTCCGTCACCGCGCACGTCCCGGGCGACGCCTCGCGCGTCCTGCTCGACGCCGTGTCGCTGGGCGTGGAACGCGGCGAGCGGATCGGAGTCGTCGGCCTCAACGGCGGCGGCAAGACGACGCTGCTCGACATCATCGCGGGCCGCCGCGAGCCGCAGGGCGGGCGGATCAGCCGGCTCGGTGGCCTGAAGCTGTCCCACCTCGCGCAGGGGGACCCGCTCCCGGCGGGCGCGCGGATCCGTGACGTCGTGCTCGCCGACTACGGCGCCGAGCACGAGTGGGCGTCCGACCCCCGGGTGCGCGACGTCCTCACCGGACTCGGTGTCACCGACCTGGACCGCACCGTCGACGGGCTCTCCGGCGGCGAGAAGCGCCGCGTCGGGCTCGCGGCGACCCTGATCGGCGAGCCCGACCTCGTCGTCCTCGACGAGCCGACCAACCACCTCGACGTCGAGGGCGTCGGCTGGCTCGCCCGGCACCTGCTGGGGCGCAACTGCGGGCTCGTCGTCGTCACGCACGACCGCTGGTTCCTCGACGCGGTCTGCACCCGGACGTGGGAGGTCGCGGGCGGACGCGTGGAGAGCTACCTCGGCGGCTACGCCGACTGGGTCTACGCCCGGGCCGAGCGGTACCGGCAGGCCGACGCGGCCGAGGCCCGTCGGCAGAACATGGCGCGCAAGGAGCTGGCCTGGCTGCGGCGCGGGGCCCCGGCGCGCACGTCGAAACCCCGGTTCCGGATCGAGGCCGCCGAGGCACTCATCGCCGACGTCCCGGCGCCGCGCAACACCGTCGAGCTGCTCGGGTTCGCGACGAACCGGCTGGGCCGCACCGTCCTCGAGCTCGAGGACGCGACCGTCCGGATCGGCGACCGCACGCTGCTCGACGGCGTCACCTGGCGGCTCGGCCCCGGCGACCGGATCGGCATCGTCGGCGTCAACGGTTCGGGGAAGACGACGCTGCTGCGCTCGCTCACCGGCGAGCGGCCGCTCGACGCCGGGCGCCGCGTCCAGGGCACGACGGTCCAGCTCGCCGAGCTGACCCAGGAGCTCGTCGACCTGCCGCGCGAGATGCGGGTGCTGGAGGCGACCGAGGACGTCGCGAAGTTCGTCCGGTTGGGCAAGCTGGAGCTGTCGGCGTCGTCGGTGCTGGAGCGGCTGGGCTTCCCGGCGGCGCGGCAGTGGACGCCGGTCGGGCAGCTCTCGGGCGGCGAGCGGCGGCGCCTGCAGCTGACCCGGCTGCTCATGGCGGAGCCCAACGTCCTGCTGCTCGACGAGCCCACCAACGACCTCGACGTCGACACCCTGTCCAACCTCGAGGACCTGCTCGACGGCTGGCCCGGCACGCTCGTCGTCGTCAGCCACGACCGGTACCTGGTGGAGCGGGTCTGCGACACGGTCGTGGCCCTGTTCGGCGACGGGCGCATCACCCACCTGCCGGGCGGCATCGACGAGTACCTGCAGCGGCGGGCCGCGGCCGGCGACGCGGTCGCGACGATCACGACGTCCGGCCCCGCCGCGAAGGCGGCGCCCGCGGTGTCGGCCGCCGAGCAGCGTGCCGCCCGCAAGGACGCGGCGCGCCTGGAACGGAAGATGGAGTCGTTGGCGGCCAGGGAGTCCGAGCTCCACGACGCCCTCGCCGCCGCGGCCACCGACCCGGCGAAGCTCATGGAGCTGGGGGCCCAGCTCAAGGCCGTGACCGCCGAGCGTGAGGCCGTCGAGATCGACTGGCTCGCCGCCGCGGAGCTCGCGGAGTCCTGAGCACCCGTCGCGCCGATGAGTTCGGGGCGCCGGCGGGGTCCTTCTCCTCGGGGACGACGCCGGGGACGACGCCGGGGACGACGCCCGGGGACGACGCCGGGGACGACGCAGGAGGCGGGTATGGCCGTGGTCGAGGACGTCCGGCCGCTGGGGGCGGGCCTGGCGCGCTCGTACGAGGTGTACGTGCGCGGCAGGTTGAAGTTCCGCGTGGGACAGCTCGTCTACGTGGCGTTCTCCCTCGACGGGAGCGGGATGGGGTTCGCGTCCCCCCGGGAGGAGCGGGCGGGGCTGGTCGCGAGCGACCCGCGCCGCTTCCGGCTGCCGTCGGCGTCGGACATGCGCTTCAACTGGGTCGAGGCGGATCTCGCCGTGCTGGACGCGGCCGAGGCACGGGAGCTGGTCGTCGACGCGTGGCGGATGGTCGTCCCGCAGAAGCTGTCCCGTGCCTACGACCTCGCCCACCCCGACGGGCCGGGGGCGGGCTGACGCCGGACGACGGGCGGTGGAGCGTGGATCCACCGATCGATCGACTCGACGCCGCCGCCCCACCCCTAACGTGTCCTGTGTGCGGCCGCGGCCCGAGTGCCGGGCCGCACGACGGGCCGGCCGTCTGGGGGGAGGGCCGGCCCGTGGCCGTCGGCGACGGGCCGACCCTGCCACTCACGACTGCAGGGCCGCCACCAGGTCCGGCGTCCGCCCGAGCAGGGTCGCGAGGGCGAGGGGATCCATGTAGTCGTCGTACTGCACGATCTCGCCGTCGCGGACCCGGACGACGCCCAGCGCGCGGAACCGGTAGGGCGCGGCGGTCGCCCGGGCGGTCCCGTGGTGCTCGATCTCCACGACGACGACCTCGGGGTCGTCGGTGGTGCGCACGACCATGTCGACGCCGTCCATCGCGAACATGTCGCGCCGGTCGGCGTGGTCCCCGTGGTAGGCGCGGATGGCGTCGCGTCCGCGCAGCTCGCGGGGCATTCCTGGCGGGGCGAACGGATAGGTGAGCACGCCGTCGGGAGCGAAGAGGTCGGCGAACACGACGTTCTCGCCGGCGACCATCCGCCGAACCTCCTCGACGACCTCACGCGGGCTTCGGGACACGGTGCCTCCAGGGATAGAATCCGGAACGATGACTCCGATTGAACGATACGGAACGCACGCCCCGGTTGGCAACGATGGCTGAGGTCCCGGACCGGCCCCTGCGTGCCGACGCCCGGCGCAACCGTGAGAAGGTCCTGCGCGCCGCGCAGGAGGCGTTCGCCGAGCACGGCATGGGCGTCCCGCTGGACGAGATCGCCGGCCGGGCGGGGGTCGGGCCCGGTACGGTCTACCGCCACTTCCCGACGAAGGAGGCCCTCTTCGAGGCCGTCGTCGCCGCGCGGATGCAGGACCTGATCACCGCGGCCCGAGCGGGGGCCCACGCGGCCGACCCGGGCGAGGCGTTCTTCGGCTTCCTCGCGCTGCTCGCCGACGAGGCCGGCGTCAAGCGTGACCTCTCGGATGCGCTGGTGGCGCCACCGGCTGTCGCGACGTCGTTGCGCACGGACCTGCGGGCCGCGCTCGAGGTCCTGCTGACACGAGCGCAAC
Organism: Pseudonocardia benzenivorans CB1190; assembly: GCF_000196675.2. Classification (GTDB taxonomy): domain Bacteria; phylum Actinomycetota; class Actinomycetes; order Mycobacteriales; family Pseudonocardiaceae; genus Pseudonocardia; species Pseudonocardia benzenivorans. Next base: position 894,671 of record NC_015312.1, read on the forward strand.
AGGCGGGCGCGGTCCGCGACGGGATCCGCGTCGACGACCTCTTCGCCCTGCTCAAAGGCTTGATGGCGGCACTGGTCGAGACAGCGGACGACGCGCGTGACCGGCTGATCGCTGTCGTCGTGGACGGGTTGCGGGCGCCGCGCTGACATGACGTCATAGTGACGTCGCGGATCGGTCGACGTGGTGTCAGCCGCATATCAGCGCGGCGTCAGTGGTGCGGGTCAGAGTCATCGTCATGGACACCGTCATCCACGTCGAGGGACTCGAGAAGTCCTTCGGCGCCACGAAGGCCCTCGCCGGGGTCGACCTGACCGCCCGGCGCGGCACGGTGCTGGGCCTGCTCGGTCCCAACGGCTCGGGCAAGACCACGACCGTCCGCGTGCTGGCCACCCTGCTGCGTCCCGACGCCGGCCGCGCCACGGTCCTCGGCCACGACGTCGTCGCCGCACCCGCGGCCGTCCGGGCCCGCATCGGGCTCACCGGCCAGTACGCCGCCGTCGACGAGGCGCTCTCCGGCACCGACAACCTGATCCTCATCGCCCGGCTGCTCGACATGCCCCGCCGTGCCGCCCGCACCCGGGCCGCGGAGCTCATCGAACGGTTCGGCCTGACCGACGCCGCCACCCGGCGCGTCCGCACCTACTCCGGTGGCATGCGCCGCCGGCTCGACCTCGCGGCCAGCCTGATCGGGCGGCCCGACGTCCTGTTCCTCGACGAGCCCACGACGGGCCTGGACCCACGGCACCGCAACGAGGTGCTCGACCAGGTCCGCGCACTCGCCGCCGACGGCGTCACCGTCCTGCTCACGACGCAGTACCTGGAGGAGGCCGACCAGCTCGCCGACGACCTCGTCGTCATCGACACCGGACGGGTCATCGCGTCGGGCACCCCGGCGTCGCTCAAGGCCGAGGTCGGCGGCCAGCGCCTGCACGTGCGCCCGTTGCACCGCACCGACATCCCGGCCGCTTCGGCGATCCTCGCCGGACTGGCCGGGGAGACCCCGGTCGTCGACGCCTCCGGGGAGCTCACCGTCGCCGCCCGTGAACCCGGCCTGCTGCACGTCGCGGGCGGGCGGTTCGACGAGGCCAGCCTCGCGATCGCCGAGCTCGGCCTGCGCCTGCCGAGCCTCGACGACGTCTTCATGACCCTCACCGGCCGCTCGACGGAGGACGCCGAGAAGCAGGCCGGCCCTACCGACCAGGAGGTGGCGGCATGACGACCGCCGACGCACTCGTCTCCGCGGAGGCGGCAGCCGGCACGACCGCCGTCGCACACCGCACCGACGTCCGCCCGCCGCTGCCCCCGTCGGACATCGAACGCGGCAGGCGCGGGCCCTCCACGATCCGGCACGGCCTCACCTTGGCCTGGCGGGGCGTGATCAAGACGATCCATTCTCCCGAGGCGCTCATCGACGTGACGCTGCAGCCGGTGATCTTCCTGCTGCTGTTCGTCTACGTCTTCGGCGGCGCGATCGCCGGCAACACCACCGAGTACCTGCAGTTCGCGCTGCCGGGCGTGCTCGTGCAGACCGTGGTGCTCGCATCTGCCGGCACCGGCGTCGGGCTGGCGGAGGACCTGCACACCGGCATCTTCGACCGGTTCAGAAGCCTCCCGATCTCGCGCTCGGCACCGCTCGTCGGCGCGATCATGGCCGACCTCGTGCGCTACCTGACGTCCGGCGTGATCATGCTGGTCCTCGGTGTGATCCTCGGCTTCCGGATGCACACCGGTCCGCTGGCCGTGCTCGCCGCGATGGGTCTGGTCATGGTGTTCGCCTTCGCGCTGTGCTGGGTGTTCACCGCGCTCGCGATGCTCGTCCGCCAGCCGCGTTCGGTGCAGGGCATCGGCGCGATGATCATGCTGCCGCTCACCTTCGGCAGCAACGTGTTCGTCCCGTCGAGCTCGATGCCGGGGTGGCTGCAGGCGTTCGTCGACGTCAACCCGGTCTCCAAGGTCGCCGACGCGGTCCGCGGGCTGCTCACCGGTGGGCCGGTCGCCGGGCCGGCGACGACGTCGCTGATCGCCGCCGCCGTCATCGTCGCGGTGTTCGCGCCGATCGCGGTGACGCTCTACCGCAAGCGGGCCTGAGCCCGGACGTGGTCCCGGACGGCCGTGAGGCCCTCGGGACGGGGGAGGTCCCGACCCCGCCGCAGCGCCTCGTCGGCCGCGGCGGGGCCGAGGGCGTCGCGGACCCCGTCCACCACGGCGACGACGTCGGGGTTGCCCTGGTCGAGCGTGCCGCGCTGGGTCAGTGCGACCCCGAGCAGGAACCCGGCGCCCGCCGCGTCGCCCCCGGCGAGGACGAACGCCGCAGCGCACTCCGCGACCATCGCCGCGACCGGTCCGTCGTGGCTGTCGGCCGCGGCGTCGACCGCACGCAACAGGGTCGCGGTCGCCGCGTCGAGCTCGCCGCTCGCCGTCTCGAGCTGGTGACGCACCAGCTCGGTCAGCGCCAGTCGCTGCTCGCGCGCGAGGCCGGTCCCGACGTCCCGCTCGGCCGCGGCCAGATGTCGCCGCGCCGCCGGGAGGTTGCCCGCCCGGCGCTCGACGTCGGCGAGGGTGCCCCGCACGATCGTCTGCATCCCGAACGGCCCGGACGCGAGGTCGGCCGCGGACTCGCAGAGCTCGCGGGCCCGGTCCAGGTCGCCCCGACGGACCGCGAGCCGGGCCTGCTGCAGCATGAACTGGGGCAGGTCGTCGTCGTTGCCGAGCTCGGTGGCCAGCGCGACGGCCTCGTCGTAGGCGGCGGCCGCCGCGTCGTGGTCACCGGCGAGCTCCTCGAGCTCGCCGAGCGTCCCGAGGGTCATGCCCAGCCCGAAGCGGTCGCCCGTCGCGGTGAACAGCTCGTGGGCGACCCGGACGAGGGCGCGCTGGCGCTCGATGTGCCCGTCGTTCTCCGCGAGCTGCGCGAGGACCTGGGTGGCGAACGCGCGCACCCACGTGTCCGTCGAGGACCGGGCGACCTCGTCGAGCAGCGTCGTGTCGCCGGTGAACGCCCGGCCGATCGGCGCGACGAGCTGCAGTGTGGGATGGCGCGGTTCGGGCGCGGCAGCAGCGGCGGCGATGGCGTCGTCGATGAGCGCCGTCGCGGCCTCGACGTCGCCGCGGGCGATGCAGGTGAGCACCCGGTACGCGACGTTGCGGGCACCGATCGCCGGCAGGTCGACGGGCGACGGCAGCTCGGCGACGGCCTCGACCCAGCCGATCGACTCCTCGTAGCGGCCGCGGATGAACCACGACCAGCCCATGGCCGCGACGATGCGGTGCGCGGTCGGACCGTCGCGCCGGTCGACGGCCCGGCGCAGGGCGGCGGCGATGTTGCCGCTCTCGGCGCGCAGCGAGGCGAGCCAGCGCAGCTGGTCGGCCCCGCGCAGGTGCGGCTCGGCGGCCTCGGCCAGCGCGGTGACCCACGCCGCGTGTGCCGCGACGACGTCGTCGGTCTCGCCCGCCTCGGCGAGCCGCTCGCTCGCGTAGTCGCGGATCGTCTCCAGCAGCCGGTAGCGCGTCGGCTCCGCGCCGCCGGACGGGACGGCGACCACGAGGGACTTGTCGACGAGCGCTGCCAGCAGGTCGAACGCGTCGGCCGGGTCCGGGCCACCGCGGCCGGTGCACACCCGCTCGATCGTCGCCGCCGTCGCGCCGCCCGCGAAGACACCCATGCGGCGCAACAGGATCCGTTCAGGCTCGCCGAGCAGGTCCCAGCTCCAGTCGACGACGGCGCGCAGCGTCTGGTGGCGCGGCAGCGCGGTGCGCGCGCCGGAGGTGAGGAGCCGGAAGCGGTCGTCGAGCCGGGCGGCGATCTCGGTGAGCGACAACGTCCGCAGCCGCGCCGCGGCCAGCTCCAGCGGCAGCGGCTGGCCGTCGAGCCGGGTGCAGATCTCGGCGACGACGGGCTCGGTGGCCGCATCGAGGCGGAAGCCGGGGTCGACGGCGGCGGCGCGGTCGGCGAACAGCCGCAGGGCCGCGGCGGTGTCGAGCGGCTCGACGGGGTGCAGCACCTCGCCAGGAACGGCCAGCGGCTCCCGGCTCGTCGCCAGGATCCGCAGCCGGGGCGCCGCCTCCAGCATGCGCTGGGCGAGCAGGGCGACGTCGTCGACGAGGTGCTCGCAGTTGTCCAGGACGAGGACCATGTCGCGGTCGCCCAGCGCGGTCAACAGCCTGGCGGTGGTGTCGGGCGGGCCTTCCTCGGGGTTGCGCACCACCAGCTCCGGTTCGCCGACGGCCGCCAGCACCGTCCCGACGAGCTGCTCGGGCCCGGTCAGCGGCGCCAGCTCGGCGAGGGGCGTCTCGTCTGCGCCCTTCCCCGGACGCCCGCCGCCCGGCCAACCGACGATCTCGCGGGCCAGGCGGGTCTTGCCCGACCCGCCGGGGCCGAGCAGCGTGACGAGCCGGGCCGTGCCGAGCAGGCTGCGGACCCTGGCGACGTCGGCGGCGCGCCCGACGAAGCTGGTGAGTGCCACGGATCCGTTGCGGCGCAGTTCGGGGGAGCGCTGCAGTTCCTGCAGGTCCGGGGAGCGCTGTGGTTCCGGGCTCGCCGCGGCAACCGCAGGTGCCGCAGCGGGGGCGCCGCGCAGCACGTCGAGCCGGGCGCGGACGAGCTCCGGGCCGGGATCGACGCCGAGCTCGTCGGCGAGGCGCTCGCGGGTGCGGTCGAGCACGGCCAGCGCGTCGGCCTGCCGGCCGGTGGCGTGCAGCCCGCGGGCCAGTACGACGGCCGCGCTCTCCCGCAACGGTTGCGCGGCCAGCAGGTCGCCGACCGCCGCCAGTCCGGCGGCCGGGTCGCCCGTGCGCACGCCCAGCGCGGCGCGGGCCTCGACGGCCGTCGCCCGCTGCTCCTCGAGCCGGCCCGCGACGACGTCGGCGAACGGGAGCCTGCGGACGTCGGCCAGTGCGGGCCCCCGCCACAGGGCGAGCGCGTCGTCGAGCGCGACGACGGCGCGCGCCGGGTCGGGCGCGGTCCTGGCGGCGGCGAGCAGCGTGCCGAACCGCCCGGCGTCGACGTCGGCGGGCGCCACGTCGAGCAGGTAGCCGCCCGGGACGGTCGTGACCAGCGCGGACCCGAGCGCCCGGCGCAGCCGCGACACGAGCGACTGCAGGGCGTTGCCGACGGCGTCGGGCGGCTCGTCGCCCCAGAGGTCGTCGACGAGCGTCTCCGTGGTGACGGGCCGGCCGGCGTCGAGGGCGAGCCGGGCGAGCAGCCCGCGCAACCGCAACCCGGGTGGAGCCGCGTCGGCATCGGCGGGCGTGCCGGACCCGTTCGCCGACGGCCACGCCGCGACGCTCCCGAGCACCCCGATCCGCACGCGATCAGTCTGCCGTGCCGCGGCGGGCGGCCGCAGGGAATCCCCCTCGTGGCCGGGCGATATGGGTCGTGCGCGGCAATGGTCGCCATAGCGACCATCGCCGCGCACAGGGTCACTCGGCCAGCGTCTGCAGGAAGTACGCCTCCGCGAGCACCCCGCGGCCGAACATCGCGAGGTCGAGGCTCTCGTCGATGCCGTGCCAGCGGCTCGCCGGGTCGCCCACGCCGGTCACCAGCACCGCGGCGCCGGGGAACGTCCGGGCGAACTCCGCGATGAACGGGATCGAGCCGCCGATGCCGGTCTCCACGACCGAGTTGCCGTAGGCGCGCGAGAACGCGGACCGGGCGGCGTCGTAGGCCGAACCGGTGGCGTCCAACGCGAACGGCTCCGCCACGCCGGTGCCCGGCTCGACGGTGACGTGCGCACCCCACGGGACGTGCGCCCGCAGGTGCTCGGCCAGGGCCTGCTGCGCGGTCGCGGCGTCGTCGCCGGGGGCCAGCCGCAGGCTGACCATCGCCCGCGCCCGCGGCAGCAGCACGTTCGACGCCTCGGCGACGCGCGGCGCGTCGATCCCCAGCACGGCGACGGCCGGCTTGAGCCACGCCCGGTCCGGGATCGACCCCGAGCCCAGCAGCTCGACGCCGTCGAGCAGGCCGACGTCGGACCGGAAGGTCTCCTCGTCCATGTCGGGCACGTCGGACTCGGTGCCCATCAGCCCGGGCACGGCGACGTGGCCCTTGTCGTCGTGCAGCGACGCGAGCGCCCGGCACAGCGCGGTCAGCGCGTCGCCGACCGGGCCGCCGTACACCCCGGAGTGCACCGGCCGTTCCAGCATCGACACCTCGACGACCACGTCGACCAGGCCGCGCAAGGTTGTCGTGAGGGCGGGGACGTCGGTCGCGGGGTTGGCCGAGTCGGCGATGACGATGACGTCGGCGGCCAGCAGGTCGCGGTGCTCGGACAGCAGCGCGGTGAGCGTCGGGGAGCCGGACTCCTCCTCGCCCTCGACGAACAGCGTCACCCCCACGGGCGGCTTCCCGCCGAAGGCGCGCAGTGTCGCCAGGTGCGTCATGACGCCGGCCTTGTCGTCGGCGGCGCCGCGACCGTAGAGGCGCCCGGCGCGCTCGGTCGGCTCGAAGGGTGGGCTGGTCCAGTGCTCGTCGCCGCCGGTGGGCTGCACGTCGTGGTGGGCGTAGAGCAGGACGGTCGGCGTCCCGGCCGGACCGGGGAAGCGGGCGACGACGGCGGGCGCCCCACCCTGCGCCTGCAGGATCTGGACGTCCGCCGCACCGGCCTCGCGCGCCAGCGAGGCGACGGCGTCCGCGCTGCGCCGGGTGTCGTCGGCGTGCGTGGGATCGGCCCAGATGCTGGGGATCCGCACGAGCCGTTCCAGGTCGGTGCGGGCGCCGGGGAGCTCGGCCTCGACGGCGGCGGCGAGCGGGTCGTTCGCGTGCTGATCGGCCACGGAGCCGGATGCTACGCGCAGGTCGTAGGCTCCTGAGCATGTCGCGGTTCCTGACGATGTTGCTGGACAGCGCGGCGCGGTCCGCCAAGGGAATGGTCACCGGCGAGCCGTCGGCTCCCGTCCGGACGCCGTGGAGCGAGGTGCACACCAAGGCCCGCGCGCTCGCCGGGGCGCTCGCGGCGGGCGACGGGTCGGTGCCGGGCCTCGCGCGCGGCTCGGCCGTCGCCGTCCTGGCGGCCGAGCCCGCCGTCATCGCCCCGACGGCGCAGGCCGTCTGGCTCCTCGGCGGCAGCGTCACCATGCTGCACCAACCCACCGCGCGCACCGACCTGGCCGTGTGGGCCGCCGACACCGTGGCGGTGCTCGGGATGATCGACGCGAAGCTCGTCGTACTCGGTGCGCCGTTCGACGCGCTGGCCCCGGTGCTGGCCGAGCGCGGCATCGCCCACCGGCTGCTGTCGGACGTCGACGCGTCCGACGCGGCGCCGATCGTCGCCGACGAGGCCGTCGCCGACGAGGGCGACACCGCGTTGCTGCAGCTCACGAGCGGGTCGACGGCCGAGCCCAAGGCCGTGCGGATCACCCACGCCAACCTGTACGCCAACATCCGCGGGATGATCGCGGCCGCCCAGCTCGACGCCGGGCGCGACGTGATGGTGTCGTGGCTGCCGCTGTTCCACGACATGGGGATGGTCGGGTTCCTGACGATCCCGATGGTCGCCGGCATCGAGCTGGTGACGGTCACCCCTGCGGACTTCCTGTCGCGCCCGCTGCTGTGGGCGGAGCTGATCTCGAAGTACCGGGGCAGTGTCACCGCGGCGCCCAACTTCGCCTACTCGGTGCTCGCGCGCCAGCTCGCGCGTGCCGAGGACGGCTCGCTCGACCTGTCGTCGATGCGCTTCGCGCTCAACGGCGCCGAGCCGATCGACCCCGACGCCGTCGACGCGCTCACCGCCGCCGGCAAGCGGTTCGGCCTGCGCGAGGACTCCGTCGTGTGCGCGTACGGGATGGCCGAGACCGCCCTCGGGGTGTCGTTCGCGCCGTGCGACACCGGAATGGTCGTCGACCACGTCGACGCCGAGCAGCTGGAGCTCCACCGGGTCGCGCAGCCCGCGATCTACGGGCCGAGCAGGCGCTTCCCGCGGCTGGGCCCGCCGCTGCCGGGAATCGAGGTGCGGGTCGTCGGCGACGACGGCCGGGTCCTCGGCGAGCGGGAGGTCGGCATCCTGCAGCTGCGCGGCGAGTCGGTGACGCCCGGCTACCTCACCGTCGACGGCCCGCGCCCCGCCCAGGACGCCGATGGCTGGCTCGACACCGGTGACGAGGGCTACCTCGCCGGGGTCGAGGTCGTCGTGTGCGGCCGGCGCAAGGACGTGATCATCATGGGCGGCCGCAACATCTACCCGACCGACATCGAGCGCGCCGCCGCCGACGCCCCGGACGTGCGCGCGGGCAACGTCGTCGCCGTCCGGTTGGAGGCGGGTGCCGGCCGGCACCGGGAGTCGTTCCTGGTCGCCGTCGAGTCGCGGCGGGCCGGTGACGAGGAGGCCGAGGCCGTGATCCGCAAGGACGTCACGTCGCGCGTGGTCGCGGCCTGCGGGGTGCGGCCGGCCGACGTCGTCGTGCTCCGCCCGGGCACGCTGCCGAAGACGCCGTCGGGCAAGCTGCGCCGATCCGCCACGGGCCACCTGCTGGCGGCCCGGGCCTGACCCCTTGACGCAGGAACGGCACTTTCCCGCGACTGGATTGCGGGAAAGTGCCGTTCCTGCAGGAGGACGGGGCGGGCGGGGCTCAGCCCGACAGCGCGTGGAACCGGTTCTGGGCCGGTTCCAGCCCGTCGGACAGCAGGGCCTCGGCGGCGTCGGCGGCCAGGTCCACCGCGAGATCCAGTTCCTTGCGCTCGACGGCGGAGAACCGCTTGAGCACGAAGTCGGCCGGGTCCTGGCGCCCGGGCGGGCGGCCGATGCCGAAGCGCACCCGCAGGTAGTCGCGGGTGCCGACCGACGAGCTGATCGAACGCAGCCCGTTGTGCCCGCCCTCGCCGCCACCCTGCTTGAGCCGGATCACGCCGAACCCGAGGTCGAGATCGTCGTGCACGACGACGAGCTCGGCCGCGGGGACCGAGAAGTACCGCAACAGCCCGGCGACCGGGCCGCCCGAGACGTTCATGTACGTCCGGGGCTTCGCGAGCACGACCTTGCGGCCGGCGAGCCGGCCTTCGAGCACGTCGGCGTTGCTCTTGTGCTTCGAGAACCGGCCACCGCCGGCCCGCGCCGCCAACAGCTCGACGACGCGGAAGCCGACGTTGTGCCTGGTCTCGGCGTACTCGGGACCGGGGTTGCCGAGCCCGACCACCAGGGCGGGACCCGGCACGGCCGTCAGCCCTCCGAGGACGCGGCGGAGTCGCCCTCGGCCGGGGCCGACTCGGGCGCGTCCTCGACCACGCCGGCACCCTCGATGTCGAGCTCGCCCTCGAGATCGGCCTGGGTCGGCGCGGCCACGACGTTGACGACGAGCGCCTCGGGGTCGGTCTGCAGCGTGACGCCGTCGGGCAGGGCGACCGAGCCCGCGAGGATCTGGGTGCCGATCTCGACGTCCTGGACCGAGAGCTCGATCGACTCGGGGATGCTGAGGACGTCGGCCTCGACCTCGATGGTGTTGAGCTCCTGGGCGATCATGCTGCCGGCGGCGGCCTCGCCGGTGACGACGACCTGCACGTCGACCACGACCTTCTCGCCACGCTTGATGACGAGCAGGTCGACGTGCTCGATGTACGGGCGGATGGGGTGCACGACCACGGTCTTGGTCAGCGCGAGCTGCGGGGTGCCGCCGATGTTGATCTCCAGGACCGCGTTGCGGCCCTGCTCGCGCACGACGCGCGCGAACTCCAGCGACGGCAGCGACAGGTGCTGCGGGTCGGTGCCGTGCCCGTAGAGGACGGCGGGGATCTTGCCCGCACGGCGGGTGCGCCGGGCAGCGCCCTTGCCGAACTCGGTGCGGGTCTCGGCGTCGATTCGGGCCTGGGCCACGGTACTTCTCCTCGGTGAATGCGGTCTGAGCGAGCGCGCGGCGAGGAGCGCATGGAACCGGCGGGACCGGTCCAGCGTCGATCACGGCGGGCAACACGGACGCCCGCCCTCGCCGCGGAACTGGGAAGAGCGTACGCCGCGCCGAGTGGACACCGACCCCCGGGTCGGGCAGGCCGGACGCGCTCCGCGGTCCGCCCACGACGGGCGCCGCCGCGCGCTCGCGCCCGGTCGTGGACCTCGTGTGTCGCACGATCGGCCGGTTCGGCCGCCGCGGCCGGGTGCGAGGAGCAGACTGCCGGTCATGGGCCACATCCGTGCCTTCTCCGAGATCGGTCGTGGGGACGTCGAGACCGCGGGCGGCAAGGGCGCCAACCTCGGCGAGCTGACCCGGGGCGGCCTGCCGGTGCCGCCGGGCTTCGTGGTGACGACCGATGCCTACCGGGCCTTCGTCGACGCCACGGGGATCGGACCGCGGGTCCTGGAGCTCGCGACGCCGCCGCCCGGCTCCACCGCCACCGACGGGGACGTCGACCGGTCGGCCGACGCGATCCGGGCGCTGTTCCGCGCCGAGATCCCCGCCGCGATCGCCGACGAGATCCGCGCCGCCCACCGGATGCTCGGGGACGGGCCCGTCGCGGTCCGGTCGTCGGCGACGGCGGAGGACCTGGAGGGCGCGAGCTTCGCGGGGCAGCAGGACACGTTTCTCGACGTCCGAGGCGACGAGGCACTGCTCTCGCCGCCGTCCGCGCCTGCTGGGCCTCGCTGTGGACGGCGCGCGCCATGGCCTACCGCGCGCGGCACGGCATCGCACCCGCCGACGTCGCGCTCGCGGTCGTCGTGCAGCGCATGGTCGACGCCGACGCGGCGGGTGTGATGTTCACGGCCAACCCGACCAACGGCCGCCGCGACGAGACGGTCGTGTCCGCGGCGTGGGGGCTGGGGGAGTCGGTCGTCAGCGGCGCGGTGACCACCGACGACGCGGTCGTCAGCGGCGGGCGGGTCACCTCGCGCACGACGGCGGACAAGGCCGTCATGACGGTGGCGACGGGCGCGGGCACCGTCGAGCAGCCGGTGCCGGACGCCGACCGCGGCCGGGCCGTCCTGTCCGATGCCGACGTCGTGGCCCTCGCCGCGCTCGGGGAGCGGATCGCCGACCACTTCGGCGCCCCGCAGGACGTCGAGTGGGCCCGCGGGCCCGACGGGTTCGCGATCGTGCAGTCCCGCCCGATCACCGCGTTGCCCGAACCGGAGACGGCCCCGCCGACGGACTGGTCGGTGCCCGACGGCGCCCTCTACGCCAGGGCCAGCATCGTCGAACAGCTGCCCGACCCGCTGACCCCGCTGTTCGAGGAGCTGATCGACCCGGCCGTCACGCGCTCGCTGACCGCGATGGTGCGCGAGTTCCTCGGCGAGGACGTGCTGGCCGACGGCGACATCGGGTTGCCGACCGTCAACGGCTACGCCTACTACCGCTACACGCGGGCCGCGATGTGGCGGATGACCAGTCGCACGGTCTCGGCGGTCAGGCTGATCCTCGGCCGCGGCGACGACGGCGCGCAGGCGCGCTGGCGCGACCGGGCGCACCCCGCCTACGTCGAGGCTGTCGCCCGCTGGGCCGACCGCCCGTTGGCCGGGCTCTCGATCCCGGAACTGCTCGACGGTGTGGAGGAACTGCTCGGGGCGGGGGCGACGTACTACACGGCCGTGCAGACGATCATCCCGATCGCGGCGTCGAGCGAGATCCTCCTGACGCGGTTCTACGAGACCGCCGTCCGGCGCGACGGCGACCCGCCCGCTGCGACGTTGCTGCTCGGTTTCGACAGCGCGCCCCTCCGCGCCGAACGCTCGCTGTACACGATCGCCGGCTGGGCCCGCGGGCACGACGCGCTCGCCACCGTCCTGCTCGCGGACCATCCCGCCGCGGCGCTGCTCGATCCCGCGCACCCGCTCGGCGGCGTCGACCCGGCGGTGTGGCGGGAGTGGACCGACCGCTTCCACGCCCACCTGCGGGCGCACGGGCACACCGTCTACAACCTCGACTTCGCCAACGCCGTCCCGGCCGACGACCCGGCCCCGCTGCTCGACGCGCTGCGCTTCTTCCTGCGCGGCGAGGGCGCCGATCCGGTCGAGCGGCAACGACGGTCGGCCGCACGTCGTGACGAGACCGCCGCGGCCGTACGGGGCCGGCTCGATCCGTTGCGGCGCAATCTGTTCGACCGCCTGCTCCGCTGGGCGCAGTCGGCGGCGCCGCTGCGCGAGGACGCCCTCGCCGACATCGGGCTCGCCTGGCCGCACCTTCGTCGGCTGCTCCGCGAGATCGGCGGCCGTCTCGTCGGAGCGGGCACGATCGTCGCGGCCGACGACGTGTACTGGCTGCGATCGGCGGAGATCCTGGCGCCGCCGCAGGACCGGTCGGCCGACGTCGCGGCGCGGCGGGCGCAGTGGCGCGGTCGTCGCCGGGCCACGCCGCCGGGGCTGCTGCCCCAGGGGTCGCGCTGGGAGGCCATGGAACGCTTCATGCCGACGGCGACGACCGAGCAGACCGGGCCGGTGATCCGGGGGGTCGGCGCCAGCGCGGGACAGGTCACGGCGCCCGCCCGGGTGCTCGGCGGGCCGGCCGACTTCGGACGCATGCGGTCGGGCGACGTGCTCGTCGCGAGCATCACGACGCCCGCATGGACGCCGCTGTTCGCGATGGCGTCGGGCGTGGTGACCGACGTCGGCGGACCGCTGAGCCACAGCTCGATCGTGGCCAGGGAGTACGGGATCCCCGCGGTGCTCGGGACCGCCGTGGCGACGCGGCGGATCACCGACGACGAGCGCATCCGTGTCGACGGTGACGCGGGCACCGTGACGCTGCTCGACGCCCCCGACACACCCGACGCGGACGCCGCCACCCGGCGGATCTCCGGCCCGGCGTGGCCGGGTCTGGTCGTCGCCGGCGCGGCCGTCGGTGCGGTCGCCCTGCTGGTGAGGCGGCGCCGACGGCGCTCGTGAGGCGCCGCTACGACTTGGGCAGGCGGGCCGCCGCGAACGTCGCGCCCAGCAGCGCGAGCACGCCGAGGCCCTCGACGATCAGCGTCGTCACCACCAGCTCGCCGCCGAGCTGCTCGCGCACGCCGAGGAACCCGCCGGGCAGCAGCAGCGCCAGTACCAGCGAGAGGAGGGTGCCCGCCGTGAACAGCAGCGAGAGCAGGCTGACGAGCGGCAGCTGCCGGTCCCGGGCGCCGACCATCGCGATCGCCAGTATCAGCGCACCGATCGCGTTGATCACGAACAGCGTGCCGACGAGGCCGTCGAACCCGCCGAACAACACCAGGTAGAGGTGGATGCCGCCCATGAGGAGCAGCAGGATCGCGCCCGCCACCCGCCATGCGGGCAGCGACCTCGTCCGGGCCGCGATGCCTCCGGTCTGCGATGCCATGTCGGTCGACCTCCCGCCGTGCCGGGCGTCGTCGGTCCGGACGCCCCCTGCGCCCTCCACGACGGACCGCGGCCCCGCGCGGTTCAGCGGATCCGGACCTTTCGGGAGCGGGAACTCTACGCGGCTCACGCCTCGCCGTCGACCGCCTCGGGCGTGCCGGTGCCCCGGCGCCCTGTACCGGGCGCCCCCGTACCGGGCGCCGGGGGATCAGGCGCCGGGGGATCAGGCGCCGCGGGATCAGGCGTTGCCGTCGAACAGGCTGCGGGCCTGACCAGGGGTCCGCCCTCACCTGCGGAGTCGCCGTACGGAGCGCGTCTGAGCAGTGCAGACACCCATCCCGGGGCATCCCGCCGATTCCCGACGACGCCTGCCCTGCTGGCTCGACACGCTGCCCAGCGGCTGCCCACGGTGATCCACAAAGGACTCGAGGTCCGCCATCTCGTCGAGGTGCCCAGCCCCTAGACGAAGACGGCCCCGGCCGGCGCGCGAACGCCGGTTGATCCGGGGCCTTGGCCCACCCGAGGAGTGGACCCGTGCCCAGTCTGACCCTTGTACGTCCATCTACCAACGAGGCCCCGGCCGTGTCGGCGCCGGCGCTCGTCCCGATTCTTCTGCTGCTGCGTGAGCTGCTGACGTCACCGGAGCCGGTCGTGATCCGGCCGGCGGAGTTCGTCGGCCTGCTCGGCGCGGCCGACTTCACTCAGAACACGATCTTCCTGGACGTCAGCCAGTCGTGGGCTGACTGGACGGAGACGTTCGTCCACGAGCTGCTGCACCTCCACCGTGGCCCGTTCGACCCGGCCGACGAAGACGCCGAGGAGGAGCTGCTCGAGGCCGCGACCCGGCGCGTCATGCGGATGCTGGCCGAGCTGCGCGCGGCGATCGCCGGAGGTGCGCGGTGACGGCGGTGGAGCCGGCGCGGATCGTCGTCGACGGCGAGTCGTGGCCGCCGCACGGCTACTTGTCGCCGCTGGACCGGCACCCGGGCGAGGACGAGTTCCCGACGCGGCTGCGTGGCGGGGTGGTGACCGACCCCCGGCGGGTCGCGGAGATCGCCGCCCGGGTCCGGCGCTCGGCGGGGCGGTGGTCGCGGTGATCCCGCGTTGGGTGCGGACCGTGACCGTGGTTGCGGTGTCCGTCGTCGCGGTTGTCGCGGCGGTCGTGTCCTACGTCCACATGCACGAGCTCGCGGAGGCGGCCGGCGAGGGATGGCGGGCGCACCTGATCCCGCTGTCGGTCGACGGGATGCTCGTCGCGGCCTCGATGGTGATGCTGGTGCGGCGCCGGACCGGGCAGGGCGCCGGCGTGCTGCCGTGGGTGGGCCTGGTGCTCGGTCTGATGGCGTCGCTGGCGGCGAACATCGCGGCGGCGCGACCGGAGCCGCTGTCGTGGGTGGTGTCCGGCTGGCCAGCGGTCGCGCTGGCGGTCTCGTTCGAGCTGCTCATCCTCGTGGCGCGGGACACGAACACGCCGGCAGCGGGCCTCTCAGCAGGTCCTGAGTCGTCCGCAGAGGAGATCAACGAGGCGTCCTGGGGTGACTGGCCCGGCGCCGACGAGCCCGTAGACGAGCCGGTGCCCGACTGGTGGGGCCCGCAGTCCCCGGCCGTCGAGACCCGGGATGAGGAGGCCGCGACGCCCGCACCGGAGCGGCTGTCGGAGCTGCTCGCCCGCGGCGTCGGCCGGCGCCGGCTCGCGAAGGAGCTCGGGGTGTCCGAGCACACCGCCCGGGAGATCCTCTCCGCCCACAAGACGAATCGAGAGATCGCATGAGCGCCGTCCCGTACGAGCCGGTCGCCGACCCGCAGCCGGTCGACCAGATCCGGGAGCCGCGGCGGACGGCGTTCGACCGGATCACCGCCCACCGGGAGGCGGCCAAGCACCCGATCGTCGTGCCGTGGGTGCGGGACCGTGACCAGCGCGATCCGATCCTGCGGTGGGCGGCCGGCTACTCGTGGCACGTCGCCCGGTTCCACGCGGTACGGCTCCCGGTCTACGTCCTGCGGGTGCTGCGGCGGTCGCCGGTCGGGCTCGGGCGGGCGATCCGGTGGGTGGTCGACGGGATGACCGACTCGGAGGCACGTCCTCTGCGCAAGTCTGCGGTGGTCCGTGACGATGTGCGGGAGTACATGCAGCTGGCGCGGGAGCGGAACGCCCGGGTGCGGCATCGCGCGGTCGCTGCGGTCGTGGGTGGGGTCCTCGTCGCGGCGTTCCTGGTGTGGCTGTTGCTGGTCGCCACGGGCCCGCTGTTCTGGGCGGGGTTGGCGGCCGCGGTCGCTGTCCTGGGTGTGATCGGGCGGGACCGGGAGAAGCCGCTGATCACGCGGGCGACGACCCCGCTGCACCTGGCCCCGGTGCTGCGGGCCGACGTGGTCGAGGTCGCGCTGCGGGCGCTGCCGGGGGTGGTGAAGAAGGACGCCCGGATCGAGTTCCCGGACCCGGTCACCCGGGACGGCCCCGGGTATCTCGCCCGTGTGAATCTCCCGGTGGGCGTGACGCCGCAGGACGTGATGGGCAAGCGGGCGGCGCTGGCGTCGGGGCTGCGGCGCCCGATCGGCTGTGTGTGGCCGGCGCCGGGGCCCCACCACGGTGGGCAGCTGGATCTGTGGGTCGGGGATCAGGACCTGGCGACGGCCCGCCAGCCCGTCTACCCGCTGTTGGAGAAGGGAGTGGCGGACGTGTTCGGGCGGTTGCCGTACGGCACGAACCAGCGCAACGGGAAGGTCGGGGTGCAGCTGATCGAGAACAACGCGCTGATCGGCGCGATGGTCGGTCAGGGCAAGACCTCGGCGATGCGGGTGCTCGCGCTGGGGTGCGCGCTCGACGTCACCGCCGAGCTGCGGGTGTGGGAGCTCAAGGGGTCCGGTGACCTCGGGGCGCTCGAGCAGCTCGCCCACACCTACGGGTCCGGGCAGGACGACGAGACGATCCGCGGATGCCTCGAGGACCTGCGGGCGATCCGCGCCGAGGTGGAGCGTCGGGCCGGTGAGATCAAGAAGATCGCGAAGCGTTCGCCGGAGATGTGCCCGAACAACAAGGTCACCCGCGACCTCGCGAACCGGCGCGACCTGGGGCTGCATCCGATGGTGGTGCTGCTCGACGAGGTGCAGAACCTGTTCAGTCACGAGACCTACGGGAAGGAGGCGGGGAAGCTCGCGCTCGACATCATCCGGCTCGGGCGGGCGTTCGGGGTGATGCTGGTGCAGGCCACGCAGCGCCCGGACGCCGACAGCCTGCCGAAGGGCATCAGCTCGAACGCCGGGATCCGGATCGCGTTGCGGGTCATGGACGACTACGCGAACAACGCGATCCTCGGCGCCGGGATGTACGCGGCCGGGATCCGCGCGACCGACTTCACGGTGCGGGACAAGGGCATCGCGTGGCTGGTCGGGGTCGAGGACGAGCCGCTCGTCGCGAAGTCCTTCAACATCACGACCGGGATGGCCGAGCGGGTGTGTGAGCGGGCCCGGAAACTGCGGGAGCAGGCAGGCCGGCTCACCGGGCACGCGATCGGCGCGACCGTTGAGGGCAAGGGCGCGGACCTCCTGACCGACGTTCGGAAGGTGCTCGCCGAGCTCGGACAGGACTGGGTGTGGTCGAAGGTGGCCGCCGAGCGGCTCGCCGAGCTCCGTCCAGATGTGTACCGCGGGTGGACCGCCGACACGTTCGGGGCGGCCATGAAGGGCCGCGGAGTGGCCACCAAGCAGATCAACCGGACCGGACCGGACGGGCTGCGCCACAACTGGTGGGGCGTCGAGCTCGGCCAGCTGCCCGACGCTACGGGTAGCGCCAGCACTAGCGGCTGATCGCCTTCCCTGACCTGCGGTGTAGCGCGTAGCGGCACCGCAGGTCAGGGCCCCACTATCCCGGGAGTCCCCGTGTTCGTGTTCCTCATCGTCGTCGCGCTACTCCTGCTCACGACGCTCTACGTGGCCCGCGCGGCCTGGTCCCCGTACGGCGGCCGCGGCCGGCGCCGGCTCTTGCACTGGGCCCGCGGCTGGTGGCGCGGCGACCAGGCCGAGAACCGCGACGAGTACTGAGGCCCTCCGGCGTGTCCGACGCACGGCCTCAGAGCCCGTGCGATCGTCGACGGATGGCGTACGACCCGAAGACTCGCGTTCAGAGCTGCGACGTCTGCCACCGGCACATGAACCCCACCGACAGCCTGACCACGATGAAGAACCCGGACACCCGCGACGCGATGGGCATCTGCCCAGCGCACGGGTGTTGGGAGACGGCGCACGAGCGCGGCTACTTCAGCCGGACGGAACTGGAGCGGCAGGCAGGCGAGCAGGCGTAGCTCAGCTGGGCGGCCCGTCGAGCCGCTGCAGGGCCCGAGGCGTGCACGGGATGACCCAGTTGTCCGCTGTCTGAATCCGGACGGTCCCGTAGTCATCGCTGTCCGGGTCGCGGTTCTGCGAGAGCACGACGGCCGGTTTCACCGCGCCAGCGAACAGGTTGCCGCGGTAGTGCACGCGCTCGTGGCGCTCGAACTGGAGATGCGCAGGAAGCTCGGAGGCCGTCACGGCGCGCCAGGCTACGTGTCGGGCCCGACGGTGCCGTCGAGACGCCCCGGGGGACGGGTGATCACACCCGTGGCCCGGGGACGTCGTGGAGCGTAGCGGGGCCGCTGCCGGCTCAGCCGAACATGCCCAGATCGGCCTGGGTGCGGGCACCAGCCGCAGTCGCGGCGGCACCCGGACGAGACCGGCGGGCCTCCGCGACGAGCACGCCCGTGTTGCGAGCCGTCGCCCGGTCGGCGGCCGCGTAGCCGGCCATGTCCGCGCGGAGCTCGTCGAGGGTCTGGGTCTGCACGCCCAGGTCGGCGCGCAGGGCGTCGACACGGCCCACCAGCGCGCCGAGGTCGACCGCACCACCAGAGGGGAGCGGCCGCGACCAGGCTGCGCGGGCAGGGGCCGCGACTTGCACGTTGAGGCTCGACCCGCTGACGGTCCGCTGGTCCGGGATGGTGCCGTCCATGATCGCGGCGAGGTTGCCGACGTTCGTCGCCGGTCGACCCCCGGACGCCTCAGCGTTCGCCGCGAGGATCCGGCGGGCCCCGAGCGCCCTCACCAGCTCAGGGACGAGGACAGCCTCGCCGCGCGAGAGCACCGCGGGCACGGTGTCTCGGCCGGGCTGGTAGCCGGGCAGCACGTAGCCGCGGGCCGCGCGGATCGGGCCGGTGATGCCGCCGCCGGCGTAGCCGTTGACGCCTCCACCGGCGCGGCCGGCCGCCGCTGACGCGGCCGCGGCGACGGACTGGACAGCCGCGATCGCCGACTGGACACCCGTGGCGACGACGTTGATGTAGACGGTCTTTCCCTGAATGTTCTGGATGACCGGGGTCGCGTTGTCCTTCGGGTCGATCTTGATGACGGTGTGCTTGCCGTTGCCGAGGTCGACGACCGCCGTGATCTGACCCGTCGCCGGGTCCGGGTCACCGTCGATGATGATCGTGCCCTTCGAGCCGTCGGCCAAGGTCACAGATTCTTGGATCTTCCCGTTGACCAGCTGCGGGTTCCCGTCGAGCAGGATGGTGCCCTTCTGCCCGTTGGCGTACGTCACCGCGGCCGCGATAACCGGGGACGTCTCGTCGCGCGCGGTGATGACGATCTGACCGTTCGGGAGCCGCGTGACCGTCAGCCCGAGGTCCTCGAGCTGCTTCTGCGCGGCGTCGGTCAGCGAGTTGACTATGACCGTCTTGTTGTCCGGGATACCGATGATCGACGACGTCAGCCCGAGGGAGTCGGCGAGGGCTTTCACCATGCCGGGCTGGGAGAACGTCGTGCTGACTTCCTTCGGGAACTTCAGGTAGGTATCGGCCAGCGCCTGCGCCGCCGGCCGCGCCACGCCCTGCTGGACGAGGAGGTCGACGAGCTTCGTCTTCTGCTGCTCGAACGCGGCCGCAGCATTCGCGCTGGCCGTGGTCAGGCTCTGCCCGTTCGCTACAGCTGCCGCGACCGAGGTGCCGTAGTCGTTCTGGATCGCCGCCGCGGTCTGCAGCACCGACTGCTGCAGCTGCGAGCCTGCCTCGGTGGTGGTGTTGATCGTCCCGTTGAGCTGGACCAGCTTCGCCGACGCCGGGGTCAGCGCCCCGTCGAGCTGGCGCATCGAGTCGTTCAGCGCCCGTGTGGCCTCCGCCGACGCAACCGCCGGGTCGACGGCCATCTGGAACGCCGTGGTGAACGCGGACGCCTTGTCCGCGACCGTCGTCAGGGGGTTCGTCAGCCCGTTGTAGGCGTCCGCGAGGGTCTTCGCGGACGCCGCCGCCCGGTCCGTCGCCGCAGTGCTGCTCGAGAAGTAGGTCGACGCGTTCTGGAACGACACTCCGAGGTTCGACGTCGACAGAGTCGCGTCCTGCTGCGCTTTCGCGACCGCCTGCGTGGCCGCCGCGAGCCGCTGCTGCGCCGAAGCGACGGCCGCCGGGTTCCCGTGGTTGACGGCGTCGTTGTAGGCGTTCTGGGCGTTCGTGAGCTCGTTCTGGGCCTTCTGCAGGGGTGTCATCGCCTTCTTGGCGGCGTCGACCTTGGCCTTGACGTCGTCGAACGTCTCGCCCCAGGTGCTCACCCCCGAGATCGCGAGCTTCGCGGACGCAGTCATCTGGTCGGTTGCGTTCTTGCCGTCGAGCAGCGCGTTGTAGAGCTCGTCGGTGTTCTCAGCACCGGTCCGTGCGGCCTCTGACACCACCGCCAGGCCGAGGGCGGCAACCGCCGTGGCCGCCCCGAGCTTCGACATCCCGCCGGCGGCGGTCCCGGCCGCCGAACCGGCTGCTGCGGTCGCCGCGCCGGCCGCGGCTGTGCGGGCGGTTGCCGCTGTTGCGGCTCCGCTCATCGCTGTCCACGCCGCGGCGCCCCGGGCCAGCGCTGCCTGCCCGAGCGCGACCGCTGCGGACGCGACCTTCCAGGCCGCGGCGAACGCGAGGACGGTCGTCGTGAGCGACCCCAGCGGCCCCGCGAGCACACCGACGACCGCAGCCACCCCGTTGAGCGCGGCCGCGAGCGGCGGCCCCAGGGTCGCCATCAGCTGCGCACCGGCCTGCACCAGCGGCGGAAGGATGTTCAGGACGGCGCCGAGGACCTGGACCAGGCCAGACACCGCGGCCTGCACAGTCCCGGTCTGGTTCATCTGCGCGATGACCTGCGCCCACGCCTGCCCGACCTGCTCGAGCATCGGGCCGAGCCCGGACAGGCCCTGCAGCCCTGAGGTGGCGAGGCTGAGGAAGTTCTGGGTGAGGGTCGCGATCGCCGGCGCCAGGCTCGAGACGATCTGGTTGACGCCCTGGAAGATGGACTGGAGGGAGTTCAGCCCTGCGGACGACGACACGACTGACGCGACACGGTTCGCGATGTCCGACAGCGCCGTGGCCGTCCCGGAGAGACCGGTCTGCAGCGTCGGGAAGGTCTTGGCCAGGGCCGCGACGGCTGGCTGCAGCCCGGACAGGAACGCCTGCCCGACGGCCTGCTGCACCTGGGTGAACGCGGGGATCAGCTGGTTCGCGGCGGCCTTGATGCCGTCCATGCCGACCACGACTGCGGCCAGCGGCGCCGCGATGAGCGCGATCGCACCGGGGATGGCGAGGATCGCCGCAGACACGGGCGGCCAGGCCGCCGCGACCAGCTCGACCATGCCGAACATGTCCGACAGCGCCGTGGTGGCCTGCTCGACCGGGGCCGAGTCGACGTCGACCTTGACCTCGGGGTCCGACGCGCCGACCGCCGTCGCAGCCGCGAGGACCGTGTCGAGCTGGGCGATCGCAGCTGCCGTGTCGGCCTTGACCCGGACGTCGGCGGACTCGCGGCTGACCTGCTCGAGCTCGGCGCGGAACCGCTCGAGCTCGGCAAGGGCGTCGGCCGAGCTGATGTCGATGCCGAGGCGCTGGTCGTGCAGCGCGGCCATCTCGTTGCGGATCCGTGCGAGGGCCTGACTGGCTTCGGTCGTGTCGACGTCGAGGTTCAGCTCCGGCAGGGCCTTGGACGCGGCGGCGAGCTTGGTCCGGAGGTCGGTCTCGAACTTCCCGAGCTTGGCGTCGGCCTTCGAGGTGTCGACGTCGAGCTCGACGTCGGCCTTCTTCCCGTCGAGCTTGTCGATCTTCGCGGCGAGGCGTTCGACCTGCGCCGCCATCTTGATGAACGTGGCCGACGCGCGGTCCAGGGCCGAGACGTCGAACTGCAGGTTGGCGGCCACGGGATCAGCCCTCGACCGCCGGCTCGACCTCAGCCTCAGCTGTGCCGGCCTCGTCGTCGACGACCTCGATCCCGAGCGTCAGCGGGTGGAAGGCCTCGACGAACTCCGGCCACCTCACGAAGTCGCCGGAACGCCGACGTGCCAGCCATACCAGCGCGCAGATCGCCGCAGCCGACCCGCGAGGGTTCTTCAGCGCCTCGAGAAGGTCGACCATCCCGAGCCCGGTGTTCCGCTCGACCGCGATCAGCTCGGCGCCGGTCAGCTTCCGCGGGTCGGGGTTGATCTGCAGCGTGTCGCCGTCAGCGGTGGTGAACCGGAAGTGGATGGCCACGCGAACTCCTCGGACTCAGCCCGAGAAGTCGGTTGAAGAGGCAGGCCCCTACGGGGCTCCGAGGCCCTCGTCAGGGCCTGCCTCGCCCCCCGGGAGCTACCCCGGGGGGCGCCCTGGAGATCAGCCAGGGCGGCAGAACAGATCGTATCGGGGATCAGCTGTCGTCGAGGTGCAACCACGTCACCGCGAGCAGCAGCCCACCGGTGGCGAATCCCACCGAGCCCTCGACCGCGACCGCCGGCCGCTCACCGTTCGCGACCAGCACCCGCGCCCGGGCCGGGAGCTCCGACCGCAGGACCTGCCCCGGCGCGGCCAGCGCCCCCATCCCCACCGGCGGCAGCAGCACCCCACCGCCGAGCACCACCGCCAGACGGAGCGGGCTCCGAGCCTGAGGAGGCTCGGCCGGGCCGAACTTCCGCTCGATGCGGGCGAGGGCGTCGACGACGAGCGCGCCGGCCGGGATCGGGTCACCGTCGAGCTGGTGATAACCGACCCCACCACCGTCGCGGTCCACCGCGAACCGGTAGACGGCCGTCGTCGTCGGCACCGTGGTCACGGTGCCGAACATCAGGCAGTCCTCCCGTAGCGGAACTCAGTGCGGAATCCAGCCCGACGACACGCTGCCTCGGCATCGAACGAGGACACCAGCCCCCGGGCGACCAGGGTGCGCAGGCTCTCCATAACCGCGCGCTGGTGCTCCTCCTCCCGCGACAGCACCGGACGGGGAGCCGGCCGCCGAGCCGCCGATCGGCCGGTCTCGGGGCGGTCCAGCGAGCAGCCCGCCGGACGAACCGCGCGGCGGATGTGACCGACCCGCGGGCCCCCGAAGCCATCGCGAGCCGTCCAGATGCCGTGCCGCGCCAGACCGTCCGCGAACGCCAAGACCTCGTCCCGGCGGCCGCTCAGGACCTCCTGAGCCCGATCCTCGGCCCGCCGGCGCAGCTGGCGCCGGTGGAACGGGTCCGCGTCCGGCGGCAGCGTCTCCCGCAGCACCCGATCGACGAGCGCGTTGTCTGCCTCGACCCCGCGCGGCCGCAGCCGCTTCGGCGCGAGCTCCTTCAGCCAGATCTGCGGAGCGAGCGCCGCGGCGCACCGCTCGAGCCAAAGGCCGCCCCACGAACCGTTCGGGAACCAGTCACCCGCGCGGTAGGCACACGACCCCGCCTTGCCAGGCGCGTCCCCGACGACCTCGACCCTCTCGACGCGCACCCCGAACGCCCGGGCGGCGACGTAGTGCGCGGCCTCGTGCTCGACGACATCCCTGCTGATCGCCATCTCAATTCACCCTTCTCGCAGTTCGCCCGTCGCCGTCAACGACGAGACGTCATCCGGGACCTCGACTAGTCCCGCCTCGATCTGCTCGGCCAGCAACTCCGCGGCCAGCCGCTCGATCCACCACGCCCTGCAGACGCCCTGAGGGCCCGTCACACACGAGAACGTGGCCTGCTCCTCCGCGGACGGGTCGACCCCAGCACCCGCGGCCTCAGCGCACTCACACCGCGCCGTAAGCGTCACCGCGCGCGCGTCCTCCGGCGGCTGACGACGAGCCCGGAACTCCGCCGCCAGCATCTCGACCCGCTTCGCGGACTCGGCCGCGCAGCAGGACCGCCAATCGCCCGACGAGAACTCGTGCGGGCACTCCCGACCATCACGGTGGTCGTGCGCCAGCCGCCCTCGGCAGGCGTCACAGTCGAACATCATCAATCCTCTCGTCGTCGCAGCCACACGAAATCCGCTGGTCATCGCAGGCCCTGCACATCGCGACACAGCACCCGAGATGGTGCACACCCGTCGTCTTCACACCACAGTCCCGGCACCGCACCGGCGGGCCCGCGAACATGTCGCGGAACCACAGCTCCTCCAGCTCGGACCCGAACCGAGACACACCCGGGCGCAGATCAGCCCGACACGTCGACACCCGCAACATGCGGTGCCCACACGCCTCACACCGAACACCGCCCACCAGGCGGAACCACAAGCCGCGGATCGTGCTCACCACCGGGGTAGCCCCCTTCGAGGACGCCGGCGCACCGGCTGAGACTGGACACGCGGCAACACCCCGGCCCGGCGAGCCCGGTTCCGCGCCGCCGCCAGCGCCTGACCCCGGCGCCGGTTACAGCTCGCATGAGTCAACCGGTCCGGATCACCACCCTGGGCCAGCACCACCGGCGACGAATGATCGGCGTCCAGCTGCTGCTCCGGGAACATCGGCAAGCCGCACAGCGGGCACGGATCACCCGGCCGCAGAGCCGCCAACAGAGCCGCCCGAGCCCGCTTATGCGGACGCCCGTAGTGATTCCGCCGGCTCACTGTCAACGGCCAGCTTGATCTCCCCGCTGGCGGCCAGTAGTTCTCCCCACTGGTGGCCAGATACTTCTCCCCGACGGCGGCCAGATATTTCCCCGCCTCGGTCGTGCGTGGTCAGCTCAACGGGCTCACCCCCTTGCCGGCGGTGGCTTGGGGAGTGTCAGAGGAACGGTGTAACTGGCCGGGGTGGCGGCTAGTTTCCGTTGCTGGGGACGATACGGCCGGCGAAGGTGATCGCGAAGGCGTTCAGGGCCGGCTTCCAGCGCATCGCCCAGCGGGTTCGGCCCTTCCCGGTGGGGTCGAGTGAGCGGGTGACCAGGTAGAGGCACTTCAGCGCGGCCTGCTCGGTCGGGAAGTGCCCCCGGGCCTTGATCGCCCGCCGGTAGCGGGCGTTGAGCGACTCGATCGCATTCGTGGAGCAGATGACCTTGCGGATCTCCACGTCGTAGTCCAGGAACGGCACGAACTCCGACCACGCCGCCCGCCACAGCGCGATGATCGCCGGATACTGCCCGCCCCAGGTCTCGGCGAACTCGGCGAACCGGGCCTGGGCCGCGGCCTCGGTCGGGGCGGTGTAGACCGGGCGCAGGTCCTTGGCCAGCTGCTCCCAGTAGCGCCGGGAGGCGTAGCGGAAGGTGTTGCGGATCAGGTGCAACACACACGTCTGCACCACCGCCTGCGGCCAGGCGGTGGTGATCGCCTCGGGCAGGCCCTTCAGGCCGTCGCAGACGGCGATGCACACATCGCCGACCCCGCGGTTTTTGATCTCGGTCAGAACCTGCAGCCAGAACTTCGCGCCCTCCCCACCGGTGCCGCCCTCGCCGGCCCAGATCCCGAGGATGTCGCGCTGCCCGTCCACGGTCACCCCGATGACCACGTAGAAGGGCCGGTTGGTGACCTGCCCGTCGCGGACTTTGACGTAGAGAGCGTCGATGAACAGCACCGGATAGACGGCGTCGAGCGGGCGGTTCTGCCACTCGCCCAGCTCGTCGAGGACCTTGTCGGTGATCCTCGAGATGGTGTCCTTGGAGACCTTGGCCCCGTAGACCTCGGCGAAGTGCGCGGCCACCTCCCCGGTGGTCAGGCCGCGGGCGGTCAGCGACAGCACGATCTCGTCGATCCCGTCCAGGCGGCGTTGGCGCTTGCGCACGATCTGAGGCTCGAAGCTGGCGTCGCGGTCGCGCGGCACCTCGATCTCGACCGGGCCGATCTCGGTGAGCACGGTCTTGGTGCGGGTGCCGTTGCGGGAGTTCCCGCCGTCGCGCCCGGCCGGGTCGTGGCGGTCATAGCCCAGGTGCTCGCTGAGCTCGGCTTCCAGGGCGGTCTCGAGCACTGTTTTGGTCAGCCCGGTGAGCAGCCCGTCCGGGCCGACGAGCTCCACCCCGTCGGCCTTGGCGGCCTCCACCAACTGCTGAGCGAACTGCTGGTGATCAATCCGAGCCCGCGGCATGGGCTCGATCGTGTCGGTCATTGGTGGTCCTTCCCCCGGGACACGCCCGGAGCTACAGACCAGTTACACCGAAGATCGGACACTCCCGTGGCTTGTGCGAGCCGGTAGCTGTCACCGTCGGTGACGACGATGTGGGCGTGGTGCAGGAG
The DNA here is from genome assembly GCF_000196675.2 of Pseudonocardia benzenivorans CB1190. Taxonomy (GTDB): domain Bacteria; phylum Actinomycetota; class Actinomycetes; order Mycobacteriales; family Pseudonocardiaceae; genus Pseudonocardia; species Pseudonocardia benzenivorans. The sequence goes on from NC_015312.1 coordinate 920,310, forward strand.
CCGGTCGACCGTGGCGGTGGCCAGGGTCTTGGGCATGATCTCGTCGAATCCTGACGGGTGCAGGTTGCTGGAGATGGCCAGGGAGCGGCGTTCGTAGGCGGCATCGACGAGCCGGTAGAACCCTTCCGCGGCGTCCGGGCTGACCGGCAGGAGCCCGATGTCGTCGACGATGATCAGGTCCGTGCGGATCAGTCTCGCGAGTGCGCGGGTGATCGAGTCGTCGGCGCGGTGACGACGCACGAGGGCGCCGAGGTCTTCGATGGTGAACCAGGCCACGGTCATCCCCGTCTCGACCGCGGCCTGACCGAGGGCTTCGCAGAAGTGGGACTTCCCGGTCCCGGACGGCCCGCAGACGCAGAGGTTCTCCCGCCGGCTGACCCACTCCAGCGAGGTGAGGGCGTCTTGGGTGGGGCGCGGGATGCAGGACGCGCCCGCGTCCCAGTCGTGCAACGTCTTGCCGGCGGGGAACCCAGCTCGTTGGCGGCGGGTGCGCAGGTTCGTCGCGTCGCGGCCGGCGGCTTCCTCGGCCAGCAGCACCCGGACGAGCTCGGCATGGTCCCAGCGTTGTGCTCGCGCGGTGGGCACGAGTTCGACGAGGTGGCGGCGGATGTGGGGCAGCTTCAACCGCCGCGTCAGCGCGACGGCCTCGGCGAGCGGGTCCCGCCCGATGCCGGCACTGATCCGGTGGCCGCGTTCATGACGGCCCTGCCGGGTCGAGCCCTGCCGGGTCGAGCCCTGCCGGGTCGAGCCCTGCCGGGTCGAGCCCTGCCGGGTCGAGCCCTGCCGGGTCGAGCCCTGACGGGTCGGTTTCGGGTGGTGGGGTGATGCCGAAGCCGGACCAGGCGGAAGTGCCGGGTTGCAAGCTGTGGTCCTCGCTGGCGCGGATGGTGGGCTTGTTGACGTTGCGGCCGGCTTGGTGGGCGAGGATGCGCAGGACGTCGTTCTCGGCGAACCGGCCCGCGACCGCGGCCGTGCCCAGCGCGCGGTCGACCTCGCCGGGTGGGTGCAGCTTCGCCAGCGCGACCGCTTCGGCCATCTTCCGGCGCACCCCGCGCGCACCCGCCCCGGCCGCCTCGACCAGCCAGGACGCTGCGCCCGGGCCGAGCGCCAGGAACTCGGCCTCCGCGGCACTGCCCGCGCGTGGGGTGCGTTCTCCGGCGGCGTTCGCGGCCGTGGTGGGTGGCGGGTAATGCTCGTCGCGGATCGAGGGCGTGCCCGGCGTCGAGCGGGCATGGCGGGCGACCTCTGTGGGGCCGCTGCCGGGTCCGTGCCCCTCCAACGGGGCATCGACGGCGGTGATGACCAGGTCGTCGCCGTGGAACCGGACCCAGACTCGAGTGTCGACCAGCTGATGCGGCACCGAGTAGCGCACCCCGTCGACCGAGACGGTGGCGTCCCAGTTCACCCGCCGGGTCGTGCCGAACGCGACGGTGAACGGCCGATCGGGCAACGGATGCAGCCGGGTGCGTTCCTCGGCCAACGCCTCGACCGGCGGGCGGCGGGTCTCCCGATGCGGCCGCGCGTTGACCTGCTCGCAGAAGCTTCGACACGCCGTCTCAAGCTGAGCGAAGGTGCGGTACTCCTCGAGCAGGTTCGCCGCGGTCGGGACGAGGTCGGCCTTGGAGATCCGCACCGTCGCTTCGGACCCGCCCTTGGACTGCGGGTCCGCCGGCACGCAGGTGCGGATCGTCATCCCGTAGTGCCGCCCGACCGCGACGATCTCCGGGTGGCGCACCGCGATCCCCGCGACATGATCGACCGACACGGTGCGTTCGTTGTCGGTCAGCGCGTAGGTCGGCACCCCGCCCAGCCGGCGCAGCGTGGTGTCGATGCAGGCCACGATCGTGGGCAGGGTGCGGTCGAAGACCGCGAGCACGACCCGGAACCGCGACCAGGCCAGCCACGCGCACCACAGATTCGTGCGGCGCCCGGCAACGCGGGGGCCCTCGCCCCAGTCCCACTGCAGCCACAGCCCCGGCTCGACCACCCACGGCCGAAACACCCGCCGCTGCCCGGCCCGCAGCCGGGCCTTCACCTGCGCGACGGTGCGGCGGGTGGTGCGCTCCCCGCCGGTGAAGCCCATCGCGAGCAGCCGCTCGTGCACCACGTCGGCGCGCACCCGCCCGTCGGAGCGCACCACCAGTTCTTCGATCTTGTCCAGGTACTCATCGATCGGTCGTGCCCGGTGCTCGCGAGCGACCGGGGGTTGACCGGCCTCCCGCAGCGCCACATAGCGGGCGACGGTGTGGTGATCACAACCGGCCAACTCCGCGGCGGCGCGGTAACTGCCCGTGAGGTCGAACGCCTCCAGGATCTCCATGATCTCCTCGTCTCGCTTCACCGGCAGACCCTCACCACCGGCATCGGATGCTTGATCACCGGGGAGATATCTGGCCGCCAGCGGGGAGATCGCTGGCCATCAGTGGGGCGGTAAATGGCCGCCTACGGGGAGTTTGGACTGGCCGCTGTCAGCTCACCCGAACCACCCCACGCGTGAGGGGACGACGTGACGCGTGACAGGCGTAACGCGGACCCCCACCGACCATCCTGACCAGGCAGGCATCACTGTGAGTGACCAGACTGACGGATCACACCCCCGGCAAGATCGCTCAGAGAGAGGAGATACGGACCAGTCCGGGGTCGTTCGGCGTTCGCCCTGTTCGCGGGCCTGGCGCCCCCCTACCCCTGGGTGTTCTCGCAGGTCAGAGCGTTGCAGCTTGTTGATCAGTTGTGGATCACTTGTTGATCTCTGTTGATCGTCTAGTTGATCGAGTTGATGATCGACTTGCTGTGTTGACACAGCGTGACGTTGGGTGCGGTCGCCTGTCGCTCCTGCCGTGCCACCACCACGGGCGTGGTGTGGTCGGGTGGTGGTGCGGGGCAGCGTGTCGCTGGGGGTCATGGCCTGGCCTCGCCACTGGATGGGGGCAGGCGCAGTCCCTGCTTCACTGCGGCTACCTCGACGAGGAGCTCGGCTGGGTCTGCGCCGGTGGGTGCGGTGATGAGGGCGGCGAGGTCCGCGAGTAGGTGGGCGGCGATGGTGCAGCTCACCCACTCGGGTATCTGCCCGACGAGGCGCCGGGTGAGGTCCCGCCTCAGCTCGGTGTCTCGGAGGGTGACGGCGCGGGCTGTGCCGAGGAGCAGGGTCGCGGCTTCGTTGGCGTATGCCTCGAGGTCCTCGTCGGGTGCTGGGAACTGGCTGGTCACGATGCGTCCTCGAGCTGAGCGATCGCGCGGGTGGTGCGGGCGCTGACTCCGCGGGCTTGTCCGGCCCACACGCCCTGCTGGAACCGGGGCGGGAGTTCAGCGAAGCCGGCCTCGCAGAGCTCGATAGCAGGACAGGCCCGGCAGGTGCGGCACGCGGCTGCGATGCGGGCGACCCGCTCGTCGGGGGTTTCGTCGGGTCCCGCGTCGATGTCGAAGTCGCCGACCCGGGTTCGGCAGGGCAGGTCGGGCTGCTGGTAGAGCCGAACGAGTGGGCCGTTCGGGCTGAGCGTGTAGAGCGTGGGCTCGTCAGCTCGTGGCATCGGGGCCTCCTGGTTGTTGGGGAGCGTGGGGGAGCGGCGGCCGGGACGGTCAGGCTGGTTCGCCACTGACGCGCCAGTGGTCGGTGATGTGGTGCACGGGCGCAGTGGCGCCACCAGTCGTGCCGTGCACGTGGGGTGGCACGACTGGCTCAGTTGTGCCAGTCGTGCCACTAGAAACGTGCAGGTCAGGCCCAGTTGTGCCAGTCGTGCCACCGTCACGTGCACGTGGCACGTCCGTGGCAGGACTGGCGTCACTGTCGGGGAGCGACCAGTGGGGCTGCCGTGGCAAGCCGTCCTCGGTCTCAACACCGGCATGGGTCTGACCTGGGGAATCAACACTCTCAACGGTGTCATCAGTAGTTCGGGGATGACCGGCGTTGCCGTGTCTGTCGACCCCTGTTGAGAGTGTTGAATGTGTTGAAGTGTTGTCACAGGACTTGTAGACGCCGCGTCCCACCTTGCGGAGCCGCCCAGTCTTCTCCAGCCGGGACAGGTAAACGCCGGCCTGCTGGGTACTGATGCCGAGCTTCTCGCCGACGGCGGTCGGGCCGATGCCGTCGAGGCTGTCGGCGACGAGGGCGATGATGTCGGCGCTGCGGTCGCTGACGCCCTCCGAGACGCGGGCAGTAGTGGCGGCCTTGCGTGCCTCGACCAGCGACCCGCCGGTGAGGGTCCAGAGGCCGCTGGGGTTCTTCTCGACGGCGTACTCGGCTTCGAAGATGTCGCGGCCAGTGACCTTGAGGAGCCCACCGTCGTCGGTGCGGCTGCGAGCCAGGACGACGGTGGAGTCGGCGGCGCCGGTGACGCCGAGGGTGCCGGAGACGGAGTCGACGAAGTCGTCGCTGCCGAGCTTGCGGGTGTGGTGCACCAGGATCAGCGCGGCGCCGGGTGCGGCGTCGATGACCCGCTTGAAGGCGCCCACGGCGCGGTAGTCGCGTTCGTACGCCGACTCGCCGGCGCGGCTGGATGGCATGACCTTGCCCAAGGTGTCGACGATGACGGTGGGGCGGTCGTTCTGGTGCTGCTCGACCCACTCGGCGACGGTCTCGACGGCGAGCTGGTGCTCGACCTCGAGCAGGATGTCGAGGTTCCAGGGGATGCGCCGCCCGTTGCCGAGGAGGGACCGGGAGCGGGACTGCAGACGCCGCCATCCGTCCTCAAGTGCGAGGTACAGCACGGGTCGGCCCGGGCCGACGGGCAGGCAGCCGAACACGCGGGTGCCTGCCGCGACGGAGAGCGCGATGTGCAGCACGGCCCAGCTCTTGCCGACCTTCGGTGCGCCGGCGAACACCGTGGTGCCCTCGGCGATGACGTCGGGGACGACGTACTGCAGCGGAGGGAACACCTGGTCTTCGAGCCAGGAGCCGGACCGCATGCGGCCGAGCAGGCTGGGTGATGGTTCCCACTCGTCGGGCCCGGGGTCGGGCGGGAGATCGTCGTACGGTGTGTCGCCTCCGAGCCGGCCGTACGGGTCGTCCCCGTCGTGGGAGCGTTCCCTGCTCACGCTGCGCCGCCCTCCAGGGTTCGGCCCGGGCGCTCGCGGCGGCGCTGCAGCTCGGCATAGGGCACATGGTTGGTGGCCACTCGGCGCCAGTAGTCGCGGTCGCCGCCGTGGACGTCGCGACTGGCTTCGCGAACGGCGCGGCGGCCGGCGCGGACCTCGAGGGCGAGGCGGGCTGCGATGACGACGCCGTCGTCGTCGGGCAACGTGGCCACGGCGACCCCGACGGCGATCGGGTCGAGGTCGCTCTCGGTCAGGTCGGAGTGCGGGGGCCTCATCCGCGCCACCACCGTCCGGTGCGGGCGCAGCGGCGGGGCGGGGCAGCGGTCCAGCACGCGCAGGCGTTGTGATGGTCGAGCCAGTCGAGGGCGTCCTGGACGGCGCGGCGCCGGCGAGCGCGGGCGAGGGCGACGACGTTCGCCAGTGAGCTCGCGGACGTCGTACGATCACGGAGTCCAGTAGATGTGCATGCAGGTTGCGATTCGTTTCCCGCGCCATCGCCGCCTGGGTACGGCCCCCGAGCGACACACTCGGGGGCCTTGCCGTTTCTGCTCATGCCGACCGCGCCCCAATGTGGTCAGCGGCGCGCTGCTCGTCGATCCAGGAGCGGACGTCGGAGCGGTCGAACACAACGGCGCGGCCGAGTCGGAACCCCTTGGGCCCAGCGCCTTGCGCACGCCAGTTCAGCAAGGTCTTGCGGGACACGCGGAGTTCCGCCGCGACCTCGTCGAGGGTCATCAAGTCAGGCGAGCTCATGCCCAGACTCCGATTCTTTGTTGGCATCAAGCCGTACTTCTTCAGGAAGCACATCCGCACCATGCCGTCCGGGACGTTGCGATGTCAAGCGGGATCGTGTTTGATGCTCACGTGGAATCACGAGGAGAGCCCGTAACGGGCGTCATCGCCCGCCGGGTCCGTGAGCTCCGCGATGCGGCGCGCCTCTCCGGCGCCGACCTCGCGGAGCGAATGAACGACCTCGGTATCGCGTGGAACCGGACCACCGTCGCCAAGCTTGAGACTGGGCGGCGGGCGACGGTCACGGTGCAGGAGCTGCTCGCGCTCGGTCGTGCGTTGGATGTTCCGCCGATCATCCTCATCGCGGATCCGCGTCGCCGAGAGCCGGTGCCCCTCGTCCCGGGCGAAGAGACCCATCCATGGGAGGCACTGCTCTGGCTGAGTGGCGCTGGCCGGGTGGGCGAGTCCGACCTCGACAACCAGTCGCGGGCGAGCTGGCTCATCCAGGCGGGGTGGCACCTCGAGGAGGCCGTCGCGGACCTCCACACCGACGAGCGCTACGTCGCCGGTGACGACGATGCCGCCCAAGCGCTGGATCGGACCGCGGCCAGGCACCGGGCTGCGCTCCGTGCGATCCGGACTTCCGCGATTCGCATCGTCGGCGCTGGCGCCGAGCTGCCGCCGTGGCTCCCGCTCGACTACATCCGACGTCGCGCGAGCGAGCTCGACTTCGACCTGCCTCCTCAGCTGAGGGGGGACTGACGTGGGCTACGTCCGTGACCGCTGGCGCGACCCGGCTCGGAAGGGCAAGGGCAAGCGCTGGCAGGTGAAGTACCGCGTCGACGGCCGCGAGAAGGACGGCGGCAGCTTCGACACAAAGGCCATGGCGCAGCGGAAGCTGGTCGAGCTGGAGGCGTCGGTCCAGCGCGGCCAGTGGGTCGACCCCACTGACCGCACACTCGTCGTCGACCTCGTCCGCGCCTACGCCGCGACCCGGATGCATCGACCCCGTACCCGCGACCGCGTCGAGAGCCACATCCGCAACCACATCGAGCCGACCCCGCTCGGCCGCCGGCGAGCCGCGGCGGTGCGCCCATCGGAGGTGCAGGCGTGGGTCACCGACCGTGCAGAGCATCTCTCGCCCCTGACACTGCGGAACGTCGTCACGCTCGTCCGGGCTGCGTTCGCCGCGGCCGTAGAGGACCGGACGATCGGCGCTACGCCGTTCGTGCGGATCACTCTCCCGCGTGCCGAGAAGGAGCGGCTCGTCCCGCTCACAGTCGCCCAGGTCGAGCTGCTCGTCGACGCCATCGGCGACCGGTACAAGGCGATGGTGGTTGCGCAAGCCGGCCTGGGCCTGAGGATCGGTGAGCTCCTCGCGCTGCGCGTCGAGGATGTGGACTTCCTGCGCCGCACGGTCCGCATCGAGGACCAGATCGACCGCTACACCCGCGACCGTGTTCCGCCGAAGACCGCGCGGTCTCGTCGGACGGTGCCGCTTCCCGACGTGGTGGCGGTCGCGCTGTCGCGGCACATCGCCGAGCACCCGCCCGCCCCGAACGGGCTGCTGTTCCACACCCGGGACGGCCGGCCGCTCATGCACGACTGGTACGGCAACAAGGTGTTCGTCGCGTGCGTGACGCGCCTGCGTGAGCGGCTCGCCGAGGAGGCCGCGGAGGCCGTCGAGCGCGACGAGGAGCCGCCGGCGGCGTTCCCTGCTGGTGTCACGCCGCATGACCTTCGCCACCACTACGCGAGCGTGCTCCTCGCGTCCGGGCAGTCGGTCGTTGCGGTGGCCGAGCTGCTCGGCCACGAGAACGCGTCGCTGGTCCTGTCGACCTACGGGCACCTGCTGCCCGGTAGTGAGGACATCGCCCGGCGCGCGATTGACGCCGCGTGGGGCACTGCTCGGACGGCCGAGGAGCATGCTCCCGCTGCCCAGGGACTGCCCAGATGATCTCTACGGCGCTGTTGTCCCTGGCAGGAGGCCCGCTGGGCGAGACTGCTAGGCGTTGCCGTCGAACAGGCTGGTGACCGAGCCGTCGTCGAAGACCTGGTGGATGGCCTCGGCCAGCAGCGGGGCGATCGAGATGACCGTCATGCCGGGGAAGCGCTTCTCCTCGGGGATCGGCAGCGTGTCGGTGAAGATCACCTCGGAGGCGCCGCACGTCGACAGGCGCTCGACGGCCGGCCCGGACAGCACCCCGTGGGTGGCGGCGATGACGACGTCGCGGGCGCCCTCGCGCAGCAGCACCTCGGCCGTCTTCGAGACCGTCCCGCCGGTGTCGATCATGTCGTCGATCACGACGCATGTGCGCCCGTCGACCTCGCCGACGACCCGGTTGGCGACGGCCTCGTTGGGCTTGCGCGGGTCGCGCGTCTTGTGGATGAACGCCAGCGGGGTGCCGCCGAGGGTCTCCGCCCAGCGCTCGGCGAGCCGCACGCGGCCGGAGTCGGGTGAGACGACGGCGAGATCGCGGTCGGCGTACTTCTGCTTGATGTGGTCGGCCAGCACCGGCAGCGCGAACAGGTGGTCCACGGGCCCGTCGAAGAAGCCCTGGATCTGTGCCGTGTGCAGGTCGACGGTCATGATCCGGTCGGCGCCCGCGACGAGGAACATGTCGGCGATCAGCCGCGCGGAGATCGGCTCCCGGCCGCGGTGCTTCTTGTCCTGCCGGGCGTAGCCCCAGAACGGCATCACGACGGTGATCCGCTTGGCCGAGGCGCGCTTGAGCGCGTCGACCATGATCAGCTGCTCCATCACGGCGTCGTTGATCGGCGCGGAGTGCGACTGCAGGACGAACGCGTCGCAGCCGCGGACCGACTCCTCGAAGCGGACGAAGATCTCGCCGTTGGCGAAGGTGTAGGCCGACTGCGGCGTGATGGTGACGTCGAGCTCCTTGGCCACCTGGTCGGCCAGCTCGGGGTGTGCCCGCCCGGAGAAGAGCATCAGGTTCTTCTTCGGGGTCGCGAAGATCGCGCTCACCGTCGTGTGCCTCCTCGGCCGGTTCGGCCGGCGTCGTCCGTGGCGGGTGCGGCGGGGGCCGCTCCGTCGAGCTGGGCGGCGGCCGCCTCGGCGCGCTCGGCGGCCTCGGCCGCCGGCGTCCCGGGGCGCTTGCGCCGGACCCACCCTTCGATGGTGCGCTGTGACCCGGCCGACACGGCGAGCGCCCCCGGTGGGACGTCGTCGCGCAGCACGGTGCCCGCGCCGGTGTACGCACCGTCGCCGACCTGCACGGGAGCGATGAACATCGTGTCGGAACCCGTGCGCACGTGCGATCCGACCACCGTCCGGCGCTTGGTCACGCCGTCGTAGTTGACGAACACCGACGAGGCGCCGATGTTGCTCATCTCACCGATCGTCGCGTCGCCGACGTAGGTCAGGTGCGGGACCTTGCTGCCCGCACCGATGTCGGAGTTCTTGACCTCGACGAAGGTGCCGATCTTGCCGCGCTCGCCGAGGTGCGCCCCCGGCCGCAGGAACGCGTAGGGGCCGACGGACGCGCCCGCGCCGATCGTCGAGCTGCTGCCGTGGGTGCGCACGACGATCGCGCCCGCACCGATCTCGACGTCGGTCAGCGTCGTGTCGGGGCCGACCTGGGCGCCCCCGGCGACGGAGGTGGTCCCGTGCAGTTGGGTGCCGGGGTGCAGGACGACGTCGGCCTCCAGCCGGACCTGCACGTCGATCCACGTCGTCGCCGGATCGACGACCGTGACGCCCTCGAGCATCCAGCCGCGCACCACGCGGCGGTTGAGCTCCGCGCCCGCCTCGGCGAGCTGGACCCGGTCGTTGACGCCGCGGACGAGCCAGGGGTCGTCGGAGTGCAGGGTGCCGACCCGGTGCCCGTCGGCGACCGCGATCGCGACGAGGTCGGTGAGGTAGAGCTCGCCCTGCGCGTTGTCGGTGGTCAGGCGGGTGAGCCCGGAGCGCAGGAAGTCGGCGTCGAACGCGTAGATGCCCGAGTTGACCTCGGTGATCGCGCGCTGCTCGGCCGTCGCGTCCTTCTGCTCGACGATCGCCGTGACCCCGTCGGCGCCCGCGACGATGCGGCCGTAGCCGGTCGGGTCGTCGAGGGTCGTGGTCAGCACGGTCATGACGGAGCCGTGCGCCTCGTGCAGCGCCCGCAACGCCTCGGGCACGAGCAGCGGGACGTCGCCGTAGGTGACCAGCACGGTGCCGGAGAGGTCCGCGGGCAGGGCGGCGAGGCCGCAGGAGACCGCGTCGCCGGTGCCGTTCTGCTGCTCCTGGACGGCGGTCACGACGGGGCGGGCCAGCGCGTCGGCCATCGCCGCGACGGCGGGCTCGACCTGGTCGCGCCCGTGCCCGACGACGACCACGAGGTGCTCGGGCTCCAGTGCGGCGACGGCGTGCACCGCGTGGCCGAGCAGGCTGCGCCCGCCGATGGCGTGCAGCACCTTCGGCGTCGCCGAACGCATCCGCTTGCCCTCGCCCGCCGCGAGGACCACCACCGCCGCGGGCGGCGCCGCGCGGGTCGCCCCGGCGGCGGGCGCCGGGCCGGTCGGGCGGGGGGTGGACGAAGCGTCCCCGTCGGGCCGGGCGGGCCCGTCGAGACGGTCGGGCATGAGCCGCACTCCTCGGTCGTCGCTCACGGGTCCGTACGTCGGCCGGGGTGCCGGCCGGACGCGATGCAGCACGTCGCGACGCCCGGACGGCTGAATCGTACGGGGTCGCGCGGCGGGCCCCGACCGCGCACCGGTGTCGTCCGGTTGGTCGCCGATGGTCGGTTCGTAACCCTCCGCGGCCGTCGTCGTTGAGTCACCCGGTCGGGTGGACGACGTGGAAGCGGCGGGTGAGGTCGGTGGGCAGGCACAGTGCGGCCGGGCGCGGGGCAGCCGGGCGCAGTGGGGTCGCGCGCGGGGCGGCCGGGCACGGGGCAGCCGGGCACGGGGCAGCCGGGCACGGGGCGGGACGGTCGCGGCTCGCGGCGATGCCGCGCGTCCGCGCCACGATCGCACTCGGGCTCGCGGGCCTGGGCGCGCTCGGTGGCACCGGCGTCGGGTCGGCCGAACCGCTGCGTCCCGTCGAGGCGCCCCTCGTCGACGGGACGCCGTGCACCGTCGCCGCGCGGGCCTGTGTCTCGATCGGCGCCAAGCAGGCCTGGCTGCTCGACGACGGGCGCGTCGTCCGCGGGCCGGTCGCGGTCAGCACCGGCGGGGCGGGCAAGGAGACCCCGCGGGGCGCGTTCGGCGTCGAGTGGAAGAACCGCGACCACCGCAGCGCCGAGTTCGGCGGGGCGCCCATGCCGTTCGCGGTCTTCTTCGCGCCCGGCGGCATCGCCTTCCACGAGGGCGACACGCGGACGGGGTCGGCCGGGTGCGTGCGGCTCGCACGCGCCGACGCGGAGGCGTTCCACGACTTCCTCGCGGTCGGCGACCGCGTCGAGATCGTCTGACGGGCGCAGGGGCCCGATGCCGGAGATCGTGTGACATCGGTGGCCGAGTCGGGCCGTCGGGGGGAAGACTCGGCCGCGACGCCCGACACACCCCGATCAGGAGGACGGCGATGCCCACCCGTACCGCACGCACGGCCTGGAACGGCACCCTCGAGCAGGGTTCCGGCCAGGTGGAGCTGAGCAGCAGCCACGTCGGCACCTACGACGTCAACTTCCCCAAGCGGGCAGCCGACGACGCCGGCGGCACCACGAGCCCCGAGGAGCTGATCGCGGCCGCGCACTCGTCCTGCTACGCCATGCAGCTCTCGGCCCTGATCGGCGAGGCGGGCGGCACGCCCGAGTCGCTCGACGTGACGGCAGACGTCACGCTGGGCCCCGACCCGGCCGGCGGGTTCCGCATCAGCGGCATCAAGCTGACCGTCCGCGGTGAGGTCACGGGCCTCGACGCCGAGGGCTTCGCCAAGGCCGCCGACGCCGCGAAGGCCGGTTGCCCGGTGAGCAAGGCGCTGACGGGCACGACGATCACGCTGGACGCAGCGCTGGAGTGACGAGGCGCCGGGCGGGGAAGAACTGCTCCGCCGCCAGGATTCGAACCTGAACCATCGGAACCAAAATCCGAGGTGCTGCCATTACACCACGGCGGACAGGCCTCCATCCTGGCACGACGCCCGCCCGCTCCTCGCCCCGCACCCGCGACGCCCGCCGGGCCCTGTGACGATCATCGCAGCTGACGATCATCGCGGCCGGGCGGGCGTCGTCGTATGTCCACGTCGGATTCACGGGCTTCGTGCCGGTTCGACTCAGCGGGCCGCAACATATTCGTTACCCTCTGCGGGTAGACGGTCCTCACCGACCGCGCTCCCGATCCGAGAGGTGCCGCATGACCGCAGAGGCCGCCGCCGCGCGACCGACCGAGGCCCCGGCCGTTCCGGCCGCGGAGGCCGACGGGGCCGACGGGACGACGCCAGCAGGCGCCAACATCGCCCGGCCGATCATCGGCGCCACCCGCTCGGGTTGGCAGCAGGGTCTGGTCTGGCTGTTCGTCGTCGGGCCGATGCTGGCCCTGCTGGCCACGGTGCCCGTCGTGTGGGGCTGGGGCCTCGGCTGGCACGACGTGGTCATCGCCGCGATCTTCTACACCGTCGGGATTCTGGGCGTGACCGTCGGCTACCACCGGCACTTCACCCACAAGTCCTTCAAGGCCAAGCCGTGGCTGCGCGTCATCCTCGCGATCGGCGGCGCGCTCGCGGTGCAGGGCTCGGTGTTCGCCTGGGTGGCCGACCACCGCCGGCACCACGCCTTCTCCGACAAGGAGGGCGACCCGCACTCCCCGTGGCGCTACGGCACCTCGCTGGTCGCCGTCGCGCGTGGTTTCGTCTGGGCGCACATGGGCTGGCTGTTCGAGCGTCGCAAGACCAACTACCAGCGCTTCATCCCCGACCTGCTGGCCGACCGGGCCATCCGGATGGTCAGCAAGCTGTTCGGGGTCTGGGTGCTGGTCAGCCTGGCCCTGCCGGCCCTGATCGGCGGGCTCGTCACCTGGTCGTGGGCGGGCGCGCTCACCGGCTTCTTCTGGGGCGGTCTCGTCCGCATGGCCGTGTCGCACCACGTGACCTGGTCGATCAACTCGATCTGCCACATGTTCGGCGAGCGTCCGTTCCGCTCGCGCGACAAGTCCCGCAACTTCTGGCCGCTCGCGATCCTTTCGATGGGCGAGTCCTGGCACAACCTGCACCACGCGGACCCGACGTGCGCCCGGCACGGCGTGCTGCGCGGGCAGATCGACATCTCCGCGCGGCTGATCTGGTTCTTCGAGAAGTTCGGCTGGGCCTGGGAGGTCCGCTGGCCGACGCCGCGTCGGCTGGAGAAGCTCAAGACCACCTGAGCAGGTCGCGGTCACCCATTTGCGGCGCACTGCGGTCACGGCGCGTGGGCAGCGACGGCGACGGCGCACGTGGAACACTGATCGGGTTGGTCCTCCCGTCCCGTTCGCTCGAGGTGGCCCGAGGCGAGGACGTCGTCCCGCACCGTCGCGGGCCCGGACGCCCGTGCCCGGCCGGCCGCCGGAGAGGTGGCCCCCGATGCTGAGTTTGCTCCCGGAGCGACTCGACCGGATGCTGCTGCTGGGCGTGCACTGCAACGAGATCGCGATCGGTGCGGGCGGCACGTTGCTGGAGATGTGCCGGGCGCACCCGGGCGTCCAGGTCAGCGCGCTGGTGCTCACCGGCGGGGGCTCGTTGCGCGAGGAGGAGGAACGCTCGGCGCTGGCCGCGTTCTGCCCGGGCGCCAAGGTCGACGTGACGGTTCTCGACCTGCCCGACGGCCGGCTGACCACGCGGTGGGACCGGGCCAAGCAGGCCGTCGAGGACATGGCCGCGCACGGCGACCCGGACATCGTCTTCGCGCCGTCGCCGCACGACACCGACCCGGACCTGCGGACCCTCGCCGACATCGTCCCGACGGTCTTCCGCGACCACCTGACGTTCTGCTACGAGATCGTGAAGTGGGAGAACGACCTCGCGCTGCCGTCGGTCTACCTGCCGCTGGCCGAGCCGGTGCTGCGGGAGAAGGTCGCGAAGCTGCACGAGCACTACGGTTCGCAGCGCGACCGCAGCTGGTTCGACCCCGAGACGTTCGGCGGGCTGGCCCGCATCCGGGGGATCCAGTGCCGCGCGCGGTACGCCGAGGCGTTCCACGTCCCACGGATCGTGCTGGCCGTCGCCCCGCTGACCGGCACCGGCCCGGAGCCGGTCTGACCGGCGGCCCATCCGTCCGAACGACCCCGAGGAGGAGCGGAAGCCCATGTGCCGCAACATTCGCACCCTGCACAACTTCGAGCCGCCCGCCACCGACGACGAGGTGCACGGCGCCGCGCTGCAGTACGTCCGCAAGATAAGCGGGGCGGCGAAGCCGTCGAAGGCCAACGAGGAGGCGTTCGCCGCGGCCGTCGCCGCCGTCGAGGAGGCCACCCGCAGGCTGCTCGACGAGCTGGTCACGACGGCGCCACCGCGCGACCGCGAGGTGGAGGCGATGAAGGCGCGGGCCCGCGCGGCCGCCCGCTACGGGAGCTGACCCGCTGGCTACCGTCACGGGGTGCCACGCAGCTACCTCCGCTTCCCGCATCTCCACGGTGACACGCTGGTCTTCACGGCCGAGGACGACGTCTGGACCGCACCGCTCGCGGGGGGCCGCGCCTACCGGCTGACCGCCGACGACGTGCCGGTGTCGCGGCCACGGTTGTCGCCGGACGGGACCCGGGTGGCCTGGACGTCGACGCGCGAGGGCGCGCAGGAGGTGTTCGTCACCGACCTCGACGGCGGGGGAGCCCGGCGGCTGACGTGGTTCGGCGGCGCGCGCACCGTCGGCTGGCGCGGTTCGGGCGCCGACGCCGAGGTGGTCGTCCTCAGCGCGGCCGGAGAGGCGTCGGCCCGGCGTACCTGGGCGTACGCGATCCCGGCGGCGGGCGGTGCGCCGCGGCGGCTCGACTACGGGCCGGTGTCCGACGTCGCGACGGCCGCCGGCCGGCCCGCGGTCCTGCTCGGCACGACGATGTCGCGCGAGATGGCCTGGTGGAAGCGCTACCGCGGCGGCACGGCCGGCAAGCTGTGGTGGGACCCGGAGGGCACCGGCGAGTTCCGCAGGCTCGCCGCGGAGCTGGGCGGCCAGATCGACTCGCCGATGCTCGTGGGCGACCGGATCGCGTTCCTGTCCGACCACGAGGGCTGGGGGAACGTCTACTCCCTGCCGCTCGACCGCAACGGCGCCGGCGCGGACGACTCGCTCGAGGGCCTGCTGCGGCACACCGACCACGGCGCCGACGGCGCGCCCGCCTTCTACGCCCGGCACGCGTCGACCGACGGCACCCGCGTCGTCTACGAGTCGGCGGGTGAGCTGTACCTGCTCGACGACCTGACCGCCGACTCGGCGCCGCGCCGGCTCGACATCGCACTGGGCGGTCCGCGGACCGACCGCGAACCGTTCCGGATCACGACGGACCGCTGGCTCGACCGGGCCGCCCCCGACCGCACCGGCCGGGCGAGCATCGCGCAGGTCCGCGGCACCGTGCACCGACTGACCCACCGCGACGGCCCGGCCAGGACGCTGCTCGCCCAGCCCGGGGTCCGGGCGCGGCTGGCCCAGCCGCTCGGCGACGACCGGGCACTGTGGATCGACGACGCCGAGGGCGAGGACGCCGTCGTCGTCGCGCCACTGGACCCGCGGGCCGACGGCGCACCCGCCCTCGTCCGGCACGCGGCGGGCCGGGTCGGGCGGGTCCTCGAGCTGGCCGCGGCGCCCGACGGGAGCACCGCGGCGATCGCGACGCACGACGGCAGGCTGCTGGTCCTCGACATCGGTTCGGGGGAGCTGCGCGAGCTGGCCCGCGGTGCCGACGGCGAGGTCTCCGGCGTCGCCTACTCGCCCGACAGCGCCTGGCTGACCTACGCCGACCCCGTCGAGACCGGGCTGTCGCGGATCATGATCGCCCGGCTGGCCGACGACACGCTCGTCGAGGTGACGCCGCCGCGGTTCGTCGACAGGCACCCGGTGTTCACCGCCGACGGCAAGTACCTCGCGTTCCTGTCGCTGCGCACGTTCGACCCGATCTACGACGAGCACTCGTTCGACCTGACGTTCCCCGCGTCGTGGCGGCCGTTCCTCGTGCCGCTGGCCGCGCGCACACCGTCGCCGTTCGGGGCGTCGCCCGACGGCAGGCCCACGACCAGCGCCGACGAGGGGCCCGAGGACCTGCCGGCGACCGACCCCGCCGACGGCGACGCCGACACCGATCCCGACGCCGCGAGCGCGGACGCGGGGGAGAAGGCGGGCGACGAGACGGCCCCGGAGAAGGACGACGCCGTCGTCGTCGACGTGGACGGGCTGCCCGGACGGGTCGTCCCGATCCCGGTCGCGGAGGGCAGGCTGCGCGGGCTCGGCGCGGCCAGGGACTGCCTGCTGTGGCTGCGCAACCCCGTGTCCGGCGTGCTCGGCGAGGGCCGGGAGCTCACCGGCGACCGCGGCCCGCGCCCGGTGCTCGAGCGCTACGACCTGGTGCGGCGCAAGGTCGACGTGATCGCCGACCCGGTGTCGTCGTACGAGGTCAGCGGCGACGGGAACCGGCTCGTCGTGCGCGACGGGAGCACCGTGCGGGTGCTGCGCTCGGACCGGTCGGGCTCGTCGGCGCCGTCGGACTCCGACGCCGACGAGTTCGAGATCGACCTGTCGCGGATCACCGTCACCGTCGACCCGACTGCCGAGTGGCGGCAGATGTTCGACGAGGCCGGCCGCCTGATGCGCGACCACTTCTGGGTCGAGGACATGGCCGACGTCGACTGGGCCGGTGAGCTGGCCCGGTACCGGCCGCTGGTCGACGCCGTCGGGAGCAAGGACGACCTGGTCGACCTGCTGTGGGAGCTGCAGGGCGAGCTGGGGTCCTCGCACGCCTACGTCATCGGCGGCGGGGGCGGCGGCGACTGGTCGGGGCGGCCCGGGCTGCTCGGCGCCGATCTCGAACGCGCCGAGGAGGGCTGGCGGATCACGCGGGTGCTGCCGCCGGAGACCTCGGCGACCCGGGCCCGCAGCCCGCTGGCCGATCCCGGCGTCGACGTCGGCCCGGGCGACGTCCTGCTGGAGGTCGCGGGCCGGCCCGTCGATCCCGAGCTCGGCCCGGCGCCGTTGCTGGTCGGGACGGCCGACCAGCTCGTCGAGCTGACCGTGCGCAAGGCCGACGGGGAGGTGCGGCGCGTCGTCGTCCGCCCGCTCGACGACGACCTGCCGCTGCGCTACCAGAACTGGGTCAACGCCAAGCGGACGTTCGTCGCGGAGCGCTCCGGCGGGCGGCTGGGCTACCTGCACGTGCCCGACATGGTCGCGAGCGGCTGGGCGCAGCTGCACCGCGACCTCGGCCGGGAGACCAGCCGCGACGGCCTCGTCGTCGACGTGCGGGGCAACTCGGGCGGACACACGTCGCAGCTGGTCATCGAGAAGCTGGCCCGCAAGGTGATCGGCTGGGACGTCGTGCGGCACCGCCAGCCCCAGACCTACCCGGGCGACGCGCCGCGCGGCCCCCTCGTCGCGCTGGCCGACGAGCACTCGGGCTCCGACGGCGACATCGTCACCGCGGCGTTCAAGCGGCTGGGACTGGGCCCGGTCGTCGGCACCCGGACCTGGGGCGGGGTCATCGGCATCGACAGCCGCTACGGGCTGGTCGACCGCACCAGGGTGACGCAGCCGCGCTACTCGTTCTGGTTCGACGACGTCGCCTGGGACGTGGAGAACCACGGCGTCGACCCGGACGTGGAGGTCGTGATCACGCCGCAGGACTGGGCGGCGGGGCGCGACCCCCAGCTGGAGACGGCCGTGCGGCTGGCCCTGGACGCGCTGGAGAGCACGCCCGCCGTCCGCCCGCCCGACCCGGCGACGCGCCCGTCGCGCCGCCGTCCGGAACTGCCGCCCCGGGGGTGAACCCGGAGCGACATCGGGGGTCTCCCCCATGCCGCGGGGTCGGGAAGTGGGATGCAATGGCCCCTCACACGGAGGGGGAAGACCCATGATCGAGGTGCGAGGCCTCACCAAGCGCTACCGCGCCACGGTCGCCGTCGACGACCTGAGCTTCGACGTGCGGCCCGGCGTCGTCACCGGGTTCCTGGGACCCAACGGCGCAGGCAAGTCGACGACGATGCGGATGGTCCTCGACCTCGATCGTCCCGACGCGGGCGAGGTCCGGATCGACGGCCGCCGCTACCGGGAGCTGAGCCGTCCGATGCGGACGGTCGGGGCGCTGCTCGACGCGAAGTGGGTGCACCCCAACCGCTCGGCCCGCCAGCACCTGCGCTGGATGGCGGCGGCGTCGGGCATCCCGGCCTCGCGCGCCGACGAGGTGCTCGAGACGGTCGGCCTGACGTCGGTCGCGGGCAAGCGCGCGGGCACCTTCTCGCTCGGCATGGCGCAGCGCCTCGGGATCGCGGGCGCCCTGCTCGGCGACCCGCCGGTGCTGATGTTCGACGAGCCGGTCAACGGGCTCGACCCGGAGGGCATCCGCTGGATCCGCACGCTGATGCAGCGGCTCGCCGCGGAGGGGCGCACCGTGTTCGTGTCCAGCCACCTGCTCTCGGAGATGGCGCTGACCGCGCAGGAGCTCGTCGTCATCGGCCGCGGGCGGCTGATCTCCCAGGGCCCGACCACCGCGTTCGTCGACGGTGCCGCGGGCTCGGCGGTCCTGGTCCGCAGCCCCGCGATCGCGCAGCTCGTGCCGATCGTCCAGGCCGCGGGCTTCGCCGTGGTCCCGGACCCGTCCGGCGGGGCCAGGGTGAGCGGCGCGACGACCGAGCAGGTCGGCGACCTCGCCGCCGCCCACGGACTGGCACTGCACGAGCTGACGCTGCTGCGCGGCTCGCTCGAGGAGGCGTTCATGCAGATCACGGGTCGCGACGTCGAGTTCACGGCAGGCGGGCCCCCGTCGCGGTCGGCGGTCCCTGCGGTCGGGCAGGCCGGAGGGCCCCCGCCCGCGGTTCCCGACGGTCTCGCGGCGCGCGACCGCCGGACGGAGGTGCAGTCGTGAGCGCCGTCACCGCCGAGCGCGTCAAGCTGATGTCCACCCGCTCGCCGTGGTGGACGAGCGCTGTCGCGGTCGTGATCGTCATCGGGTTGACCGCGATCGTCGTGGCCACCTGGAGCCCCGCCGACGGCCCCGTGCCGTTCGCCGTCGCAGGCTACTTCGCGACGTTCGGCATGGTCGTCGTGATGGTGATGGCGGCGGTCGCGGTCACCTCGGAGTACCGCTTCGGGACGATCCGCACCACGTTCCAGGCCGTCCCGCGCCGGACGCCGGCCCTGCTGGCGAAGGCCGCCGTCGTGGTGCCCGTGGCCGGCGTGGTCGGGCTCGTCGCCGGCTTCGGGGCCTGGGGGGCGGCGTGGCTGATCTCGCCGACCGCGATGTCGCTGTCGACGGGGGCCGAGTGGCGGATCGTCGCCGGCACCGGGCTGGTGTGGGCGATCGCCGCGGTGGTCGCGCTGGCCGTCGGCATCCTGGTCCGCCAGACCGCGGGCGCGGCCACGATCCTGCTGGTCTGGGCGCTGCTGCTCGAGAACCTCGTCGGCCTGATCCCGCGCGTCGGAGCGGACATCCAGGGCTGGCTGCCGTTCGTGAACGCGACGAACTTCCTCACCGGGGGCGGCGGTGAGGCCGGCGCCACGCCGTCCATGTCGGCCATGGCGTTCGGGCCGTGGGGCTCGCTGGCCTGGTTCGCGGGGATCGCCGTGGTGCTGATGGCGATCGCGCTCGTGGTCGCGAACCGGCGCGACGCCTGACGCGCGCTCGCCCGACGGGCTCGTGAGCGGCACGCGGCGCCTGGGCGTCCCGCCCCGTGGTGGGCGCGTAGGCTCGGAAGACGAAGGCCCCACCCGGGCGACGACCCGGGGAGGGGTCTGTCTCGCGTGCCCCGCTTCGCTAGGAGTCCCCCGTCGTGATCGCGGCCCCCCTCTCCGGCCTGCTCTCCGCCACCACCCCCGCGCTCGGCGACGTGCTCGACGCCGTCGCGGCGCTCGACCCCCGTACCGCGACGACCCCTGCGCTGAAGGTCGAGGGCCCGTCGGCGCTGCGCCCCTTCCTGGCGTCGGCGATCGTCGCGGCGGGCCCGACCGTGCTCGCCGTGACCGCGACCGACCGCGAGGCCGAGGACCTGGCCGCCGCCGCGTCCGACCTGATCGGCGGCGAGGCCGTCGCGGTCCTCCCGTCGTGGGAGACGCTGCCGCACGAGCGGCTCTCGCCGCGCCCCGACACCGTCGGGCGCCGGCTGACGATCTTCCGCGCGCTCGCGGGCGGCGACACCCCGATCCGGCTGGTCACCGCCGCCGCGCGCAGCCTGATCCAGCCCATCGCGCCCGGGCTGGGCACCCTCGACCCGGTCCGGCTGCGCGTCGGCACCGAGTACGAGTTCGAGCTGCTGCTGGAGCGGCTCGTCGAGCTGGCCTACACCCGCGTCGAGATGGTCACCGAGCGCGGCGAGTTCGCGGTTCGCGGCGGCATCGTCGACCTCTTCGTCCCGACGGCCGAGCATCCGGTGCGCATCGAGTTCTGGGGCGACGAGGTCAGCGAGCTGCGCTCGTTCGCGGTGGCCGACCAGCGCTCGGTCGACGTCGTCGAGGAGGTCGTCGCGCCGGCGTGCCGCGAGCTGCTGCTCACCGCGCCGGTCCGCGAGCGCGCCGCCGAGCTGGCCCGCGTCCACGAGAACACCCCGCAGCTGCGCGAGCTGCTCGAGAAGCTGGCGCAGGGCATCCCCGCGGAGGGCATGGAGTCGCTGATCCCGGCCCTGGTCGGGGACGAGATGCAGCTGCTCACCGACCTGCTGCCCGCGGGCTCGGTCGTCCTGGTGGCCGATCCCGAGCTGCTGCGCACCCGCGCCCGCGACCTCGTGCGCACGGGCCAGGAGTTCCTGGAGGCGTCGTGGCTCGCGGCGTCGCTGGGCACCGACGACGTCGCCGCGGGCGCCGCCGCCCCGATCGACCTGGGGGCCTCGGCCTACCGTGACCTCGGCGAGGTCCTCGCGCACGCGACGACGACGGGGCGGCCCGTCGTCACGCTCTCGCCGCTGCTCTCCGGGGCCGACGACGTGCTGGTCCCCCAGGTGCACGAGATCGAGTCCTACCGCGGCGACACCGACCGCGCGCTCGTCGACCTGCGCGCACACACCGCCACCGGCGGCGCCGCGGTCTTCGTCGTGGCCGGTCAGGGCACGGCGCAACGCTCGCTGGAGCAGCTGCGCGACGCCGAGGTCCCCGCGGTGCTCGTCGAGGACCTCGCCGAGGCCCCGGACAAGGGCCTGGTCACGGTGACCTGCGGCCGCGTCGCCGACGGGTTCACCGCCGCCGGCATCGGGCTCGTCGTGCTCAGCGAGGCCGACGTCACCGGCAGCCGGGCCGGGCTGGAGGCCACCGCCCGCAAGATGCCGGCCCGCCGGCGCAACGCGGTCGACCTCGCCGTGCTGCAGCCCGGCGACTTCGTCGTGCACAGCCAGCACGGCATCGGGAAGTTCGTCGAGATGCGCGAGCGGACGGTGCAGGGCGCGACGCGCGAGTACCTGGTGCTGGAGTACGCGTCGTCCAAGCGCGGCCAGCCCGCCGACCGCCTGTTCGTCCCGACGGACGCGCTCGACGAGATCAGCCGCTACGTCGGCGGCGAGCAGCCGACGCTCAACAAGCTCGGCGGGGCCGACTGGTCGAAGACGAAGAGCAGGGCGCGCAAGGCCGTCCGCGACATCGCCGCGGGCCTGGTGCAGCTCTACGCCGCCCGGCAGGCCTCGCCCGGGCACGCGTTCGCGAGCGACAGCCCCTGGCAGCGCGAGCTCGAGGACGCCTTCCCGTTCACCGAGACCCCCGACCAGCTCGCCGCCATCGACGAGGTCAAGGCCGACATGGAGCGGCCCGTCCCGATGGACCGGGTCATCTCCGGTGACGTCGGCTTCGGCAAGACCGAGATCGCGGTGCGTGCGGCGTTCAAGGCGGTCCAGGACGGCAAGCAGGTCGCCGTCCTCGTCCCGACGACGCTGCTCGCCACCCAGCACCTCGCGACGTTCTCCGACCGCATGCGTGCCTTCCCCGTCACGGTGAAGGGCCTGTCGCGGTTCACCGACGCCGCCGAGGCCAGGGCGACGATCGAGGGGCTCGCCGACGGCACGGTCGACGTCGTCGTCGGCACCCACCGGCTGCTGCAGACCGGGGTCCGCTGGAAGGACCTCGGCCTGGTGATCGTCGACGAGGAGCAGCGCTTCGGCGTCGAGCACAAGGAGCACATCACCGCGCTGCGCGCCCACGTCGACGTGCTGACGCTGTCGGCGACGCCGATCCCGCGCACCCTGGAGATGAGCCTGGCCGGCATCCGCGAGATGTCGACGATCACCACCCCGCCCGAGGCACGCCACCCCACGCTGACCTACGTCGGGGCCTACGACCCCAAGCAGGTCGGCGCCGCCATCCGCCGCGAGCTGCTGCGCGACGGGCAGGTCTTCTACGTCCACAACCGGGTGTCGACCATCGACCGCGCCGCCCGGACGGTCCAGGAGCTGGTGCCCGAGGCGCGGATCGCCGTCGCGCACGGCCAGATGAACGAGGACGTCCTCGAACGCACGGTCAACGGCTTCTGGCACCGCGAGTTCGACGTGCTCGTCTGCACGACGATCGTCGAGAACGGGCTGGACATCTCCAACGCGAACACGCTGATCGTCGAGCGCTCGGACACGCTGGGCCTGTCGCAGCTGCACCAGCTGCGAGGCCGCGTCGGCCGCGGTCGCGAGCGCGGGTACGCCTACTTCCTGTACCCGCCGGACACCCCGCTCACCGAGACCGCCCACGACCGGCTCGCGACGATCGCGCAGCACTCCGGTCTCGGCTCGGGCGCGGCCGTCGCGATGAAGGACCTGGAGATCCGCGGTGCCGGCAACATCCTGGGCGCCGAGCAGTCCGGGCACATCGCGGGCGTCGGCTTCGACCTCTACATCCGGCTGGTCGGCGAGGCGGTCGCCACCTTCCGCAAGCAGGCCGGGTCGCAGGGCGCCGACGAGCCCGAGCCGCTGGCCGAGGTGCGCATCGACCTGCCGATCGACGCGCACGTCCCGCACGACTACGTGACGGGGGAGCGGCTGCGCCTGGAGGTGTACCGCAAGATCGCGGAGGCGCCCGACCAGCAGGCCCTCGACGCGCTCGTCGACGAGCTCACCGACCGCTACGGCGAGCCGCCCGAGCCGGTGCGCAACCTGCTGGCCGTCGCCGCGTTCCGGCAGGCCTGCCGGGCGCGCGGCGTCGGCGAGGTCACCGTGGCCGGCAACGTGGTGCGCGTGGGTCCGGTCGACCTGGCGGACTCCGCGCAGCTGCGGCTCAAGCGGCTCTACCCGAAGGCCGTCTACAAGCCCGCGGCCCGGCTGGTGACGGTGCCGCGCCCGGCGGCGGGCAACCGGATCGGCGGGGCCCCGCTGCGCGACGTCGAGCTGCTGGACTGGGCGGCGCGGCTGCTGGACGACCTGACGGGCACCCCGGCGGCCGTCCCGGCGGGCTGACCTGGCGGCGTCGCGGGTGGCGTCGGGCGTGGGCGTCGCGGGTGGGCGTCGCGGGTGGGCGTCCCGGGTGGGCGTCCCGGGTGGGCAGAGCCCTCGGCGGGGCGCCGAACGGCACGTGAGAGGGTGGGGCCGTGCGCAGCAGGGTGATCCGGGCAATCGCCGTCACGTCGATCCTCGGCGCCGTCGTCGCCGGGTGCGGCAGCGGGCCCAGCCAGGTCGGCTCCGCGGTCATCGTCGGCGACTCGGCGGCCCGGCTCGCCGACGTCGACTCGACGCTGGACACGTTGCTGGCCAACCCGAAGTTCTCCGCCCAGCTCACCAAGGCCGGCGTCACGCCGGACATGGTGACGCGCGAGATCGTCGGCCGTGCGGTCATCCACGACCTGATCCGCGCCGAGGCGGCCGCCACCGGACTCTCGGTCAGCGACGCCGAGATCGACCAGACGATCGCCGCCGACGACCGCACGACCGACGACAACCAGCCGGCCGCGCAGCCGCTCGAGTCGCCGATCGCGATGTACGGCGACCCGGCCGCGCGCCGTGAGGCCGTCCGCGACGACCTGTTGCTGGTCAAGCTCGGGCAGCGCGAGATCGACTCGCTCGACGTCGCGGTCCAGGTCGGGCAGACCGGCTCCGCCGCCGACGCGCAGGCCAAGGCGCAGCTGGCGCTGGCCGGTGGCGCGGCGGCCGACCAGTTCTTCGGCGGTCCCGCGCAGGCCGTCTCGGCCTCGCAGATCGTCCCCGGGTTCGCGCAGGCCCCGCCGTACGCGTGGTCGCTGCTGGGCACCCCGGCCGGCGGCGTGATCGTCGTCAACCCGCAGCAGGGCAGCAACACGTGGACGATCGCGAAGGTGCAGTCGCGCACGACGACGCCCCCCGGCCGGGCGCCGGCGCCGTCGGATTCCTCGCAGCTCGACCCCAGCCTGCTCCTGACGTTCGGCCAGCACCTGCTGCAGCCGCGCGCGATGGCCACCGACATCCGGGTCAACCCGCGCTTCGGGGTGTGGGACCCGCTGTCCATGGCGGTCGTCGCCGAGGGGCAGGCCGCCGGCACCCTGTACCCGCCCGCCGCACCCTGAGGCCGGCGTGGCCACCGTCGTCCTGCTCTCCGCACGGCTCGGCGCGGTCCTGCCGGCCGCGGCCGTCCCGGCCCTGCGTTCGGCCACGGCCGTGCTCGCCACCGCCGAGCTCGCCGACCCGGCCGCCTGGGGCGCCGGCCCGCTCGTCGGTGACCCGCCCGCGGGCGCCGTCGTCCTCACGACCGACGCCGCGCACCCCGTCGTCGCGGCGGCCGAGGCCGTGATCGCGACGCCCGAGCCCGCGGGCGCCGCCCTGCTCGACGCGGTGGCCGTGATGGACCGGCTGCGGTCGCCGGGCGGCTGCCCGTGGGACGCCGAGCAGACGCACGCCTCGCTGCTGCAGTACCTCGTCGAGGAGGCCTACGAGCTGTACGAGGCCGTCGAGGACGGCGACCGCCCGGCGATGCGCGAGGAGCTGGGCGACGTCCTGCTGCAGGTGCTCTTCCACGCCCGGGTCGCCGCCGAGGACGCGACGGACCCGTTCGACGTCGACGCCGTCGCGGGGGACCTCGTGGCCAAGCTGGTCGGCCGGCATCCGCACGTGTTCGCCGGCAGCGAGACCGTCGACACCGCGGAGCGCCAGCAGCACCGGTGGGAGGAGCTCAAGCGGGCGGAGAAGCAGCGCGAGTCCAGCGTCGACGGGGTGCCGCTCGGGCAGCCCGCCGTCGCGCTCGCGGCCAAGCTCACCAGCCGTACCGCCCGTGCCGGGTTCCCGGCCGACCTGCTGCCCGCCGGCCCGGGCGTGGGGGAGGAGCTGTTCGCGCTCGCGGCGCGGGCCAAGCTCGCCGGGGTCGACCCCGAGGCCGAGCTGCGTGCGGCCGCGCGCCGCTTCGCCGAGCACGTGCGGCGGGCACAGCGGGCGGCCGCCGCGTCGGGCGCGGACGCGCACGCGCTCGACGGCGACGCCTGGCGCGCCGCGTGGGACGCCGTGGAGGCGGACGGGGACGGGGCCGGGCGGGCTCAGCCTGAATCCACCGGGCTTGGTGTGGGTTCGGCGTGGTGCGTAGGTAGAGAGTGCTCCTGAGCTGGACGATTGCGGTTCTCACGCCAGCAGTCGGTCTGGAGCAAAGGAGCACCCTCTTGGTGTCAGCATCGCACGTACTCGACCGCCTGTCGGTGACCGCGGACGACGCGTCGCTGATCGCGGGGGCCGGGCTGGTGTTGCCGGCGACGCTGGGACGCCGGCTGGGTCTGCCCGAGCTGCTGGACACGCAGGTCACTGCGGGTCCGCATGCCGCGCAGAAGTGTCTGACGGTGATCCATTCCGCGCTGGCGGGTGGGGACTGCATCGACGATGTCGACGCGCTGCGGGCCGGCGCGACCGCGGCGGTGCTCGGGCATCGAGTGGCGGCACCGTCGACCGTGGGGACGTTTCTGCGGTCGATGAGTTGGGGCCATGCCCGCCAGCTCGACGCGGTCGCCCGCCGGCTGGTCGTGCGCGCCGCTGCCGCGGGGGCGTTGGCCGGTGGGACGGCGCCGGTGGTGGTCGATATCGACGCCACCCTGGTCGAGACCTACGGGCTGGCCAAAGCGGGCGCGCGGCAGGTGATGCGCACCGGCCGCCGTGGCTATCACCCGCTGGTGGCCGTGCTCGCCGGTACCGGAGACGTGCTGCACGCGCGGCTGCGGCGCGGGCGGTCCAACGACGCCACCGGGGCGCCGTCGTTCGTGGCCGAGACCCTGGCCCGCCTGGAGCAGGCCCGGGCCGCCGCGGACCGGTCCGGGCCGGTGGTGTTGCGCGCGGATTCGGGGTTCTACCTGGCCGAGGTCCTTGCGGCGTGTCGCCGTCGCGGGGTCGGGTTCTCCATCGGTGCCCGCCTGCTCGGCCGGATGCGCGCGGCGATCACCGCAGTTCCCGAGCACCGGTGGACCCCGCTGCCCTACTTCGAACCCGGCGCCGCGGTCGCCGAACTGGACTGGGTCGTGTTCGACCAGCACCGGACCACCCCCGCCTCGAACTGGCGGGGCAACGGGCTGCGGGTGCGGCTGATCGTGCGCCGCACCCCGACCCCGCCCGGCATCCGCGAACGCCGGGCCGGCCGGACCGGCCGGGTCGATCCCGCCCAGCAGGAGTTGTTCCCGACCTTCGAATATCACCCGTTCATCACCGACCAGCCCGGCGACCTCGTGGAGCTCGACGCCTTCCACCGCGGCCACGCCGAGGTGGAGCTGGCCATCCGTGATCTGAAGTACGGGTTCGGGCTCAACCACCTGCCCTCGGGCCGGTTCGGGGCGAACCAGGCCTGGCTGGTCTTGCAGACCATCGCGCACAACCTGGCCCGCTGGACCGCCCGGCTCGGCGGGATCGCCGCGACAGCCCGGCAGACGGTCAAAACGCTGCGTCGCCGCTACCTGGCCGTCCCGGCCCGGCTGATCCGCCACGCCCGCGGTCAGCGGCTCCGCCTGCCCACCGGCTGGCCCTGGGCCACCGGCCTGCTCACCGCGCTGACCCGCCTACGGGCCCTACCCGAGCCCGCGGGCTGACCCACGCTGCCCGCTACCCGCCCGCGACCAGGACCTCGGAGCCCGCACCGGGACCTCTCACGCCCTGCGCCTATCACCACGAGCCAACCCACCCCAAAGATCAACAAGTGCGGACGACGGTGGATTCAGGCTCAGGCGAGCAGCGCGCTGCCCCAGTAGTCGCTGCCGTCGAGCCCGGGCGGGCAGGCGAACATCGCCGAGCCCGTGTGCTGCAGGTACTCCATCATCGGGTCCTGCTGGGCGAGCGCCCGTTGCATCGGCACGAACTGCGTCTGCGGGTCGCGGACGAACGCGATGAAGAACAGCCCCGCGTCGAGCCGGCCGCGGCCGTCGGTCCCGTCGACGAAGTTGTAGCCGCGGCGCAGGATGCGCACCCCGTTCAACGTCTCCGCCGACGCGAGCCGGATGTGCGCGTCGGCGGGGACGAGTGGTGTGCCGTCGGGCCCGCGGGCCGCCAGGTCGGCCTGGTCGAACTCGGAGGCCTTGCCCAGCGGGTTGCCCTCGCCCTTGCTGCGTCCGACGATCTGTTCCTGCTCCTGCAGCGACGTCCGGTCCCACGTCTCGATGTGCATGCGGATCCGGCGGGCGACGAGGTAGCTGCCGCCGGTCATCCACTCGGGGCCGTCGCCGGGCTGCACCCAGACGTGCTGGTCGAGCAGGTCGGGTTCCTCGGCCTTCAGGTTGTTGGTGCCGTCCTTGAAGCCGAACAGGTTCCGCGGCGTGGCCTGCGCCGTGGACGTCGACGACGTGCGCCCGAACCCGAGCTGCGACCAGCGCACCGATGTCGTCCCGAAGCCCGCCCGGACCATGTTGCGCACCGCGTGCACCGCGACCTGCGGGTCGTCGGCGCACGCCTGGATGCACAGGTCGCCGCCGCTGCGGGCGGGATCGAGGTTGTCGCCTGCGAACGGCGGCAGGTCGGCGAGTGCGGGTGGCCGCTGGTCCTGGAGCCCGAGCTTGTCGAAGAACGAGCCGCCGAAGCCGACGGTGATCGTCAGCGACGACGCCGGCAGCCCCAGCGCCTCGCCGGTGTCGGCGGGCGGCGCGAGGGGGTTGCCGCCGACGGCGCCGTTCTCGGCGGTCTCACGACCCTGGGTCATGCGTTCGGCCGCGCCCGTCCAGCGTCCGAGCAGCCGGGCGACGGCGACGCGGTCGGTCGTGGTCAGGTCGAGGGCGACGAAGTGCAGCCGGTCCTGCGCCGGGGTGGCGATCCCGGCCTGGTGCACCCCGCGGAACGGGACGACGCCCGGGCGCGCAGGCTCGGCCGCCGAACTGCCGGCCACGTAGCCGAGGGCGGCGGCGCCACCGGCGACGGCCACGCCGGCACCGGCCAGCCCGAACAGTGCCCGGCGGGAGAACCCGCCGCCACCCCCGCCCGGGCCGCCGCCCGCTTCGTCGGTCGGCGGGCTCGGGGGGACGGTGCGTTCGGTCTGGCCGGTGTCGGTCACAGGATGTCCGCTCAGCTGGTGACGACGGCGGCGACCTGGCTGATCGGCTCGCTCAGGGCGTCGACGGCGTCGGTCATCTTCTTCTTGTCGTCCTCGGTGAGCTCGGTGTAGAGCGTGAAGCCGTCGCCGGCGCGGTACTGCTCCAGCAGCGCGTCGACCGCGGCGAACCGCTCGTCGAGCTGCGGGCCGAGGGCCTTGTCCTTCTCGTCGATCACGGGGCGCAGCGCGGCGACCGCGGCCTGCGAGCCCTCGACGTTGGCCTTGAAGTCCCACAGGTCGGTGTGCGAGTAGCGGTCCTCCTCACCGGTGATCTTGCCGGTGGCGACCTCGTCCAGCAGCTCCTTGGCGCCGTTGGCCAGCTGGACCGGCGTCAGCTCCAGGGTCGCGACGCGGGCTTGCAGGTCCTTCATGTCGGCGACGAGCGCGTCGGCCATGGCGGCCGAGTCGGGCTGCAGGCCGCTCTCCCACAGGTCCTTCTCGAGGCGGTGGTACCCGGTGAACGGGACGCCGGGCTCGCCGTCGTCACGGCCGTCGACCTTCGGGTCGATGTCGCTGAACGACTCCGCGACCGGCTCGATGCGCTCCCAGTAGGTTCGCGAGACCGGGAAGAGCGCCTTGGCCTTGGCGACGTCGCCCGCCTTCACGGCGTCGGCGAACTCCTGCGTCTTCGGCACGAGCGCGTCGATCTGAGAGTTGACGTAGCGCTTGTAGCCCGCGGTGGCCTCGGCGAGGCGCGTGTTCTGGTCGACGGAGCGCTGTGCGTTGCCGGTGACGGTGAAGGCGTCGCGGATGCCGTCGCCGACCATGCCGGGCTTGCAGGCGGTGGTGTAGGTGCCGCCGTCGGGGACCTCGACGATCAGGTTGCGGGTCAGCCCCGGACCGATGTTCTCGACCTCGCCCATGATCCGGTCGCCGGTGGCGTACAGGTAGAACTCGGTGACCTTGCTGCCGGTGTTGGTGACCGCGAACGAGATCGTCCCGGCGGGGGCCTCCTTGACGGACACGTCGCAGGCGGTGTCCGCGGCCTTGACGACGATCGGCCCGCCCTGGCCCGCGACCTCCTCCTTCGGTGGTGCGGTGCTGGTGCATCCGGCCAGCACGGCCGCCGCCGCGGCTGCGGCCAGCACGGAGGCCGCGGTCCTGCGTGACATGGTTCTCCTCGAGGTGTTCAGCGCTGTGACTGTCAGGTGGTGGCGACGGCGGCACGGCGCCGGCCGGGAAGCAGGAACAGGGTCAGCACCACGGCGACGTAGGCGACCCAGACGACCGCCTCGAGGACGGTGGTCTGCGGCGAGAAGTTGAAGATGCCCTTGAGCAGGGTGCCGTACCAGGAGTCGGCCGGGACGGCCGCGCTGACGTCGAACGCGAGGGTGTTGAGGCCGGGCAGGATGCCGGCCTCCTGCAGGTCGTGGACGCCGTAGGCGAGGATTCCGGCGGCGACGAAGATCAGCAGCAGTCCGGTGACGGTGAAGAACTTCCCGAGGTCGATCTTCACGGCGCCGCGGTAGATGAGGTAGGCGAGCGCGATCGCGATCGCGATGCCGACGAGGAACCCGATCAACGGCTGCAGCGTCTCGCCCGCGGCCTCCGCGGCGGAGAAGAAGAACACCGCGGTCTCGAGGCCCTCGCGGCCGACGGCCAGTGCCGCCATGACGACGACGGCGACCGGCCCGATCCGCAGCGCGTCCTCGAGCCGGCCCTGCAGCTCCGACGACAGCGCCCGCGCGTTGCGCCGCATCCAGAAGATCATCCAGGTGACGAAGGCGACGGCGACGATCGAGAGCGTCCCGCCGAGCGCCTCCTGCGCCTCGAACGTGAGCGCCTGCTGGGTGAGCGTCAGCGCGAGGGTGACGCCGACGGACACGGCCACCGCGATCGCGACGCCCAGCCAGACCTTGGGCAGCTCGGCACGCCGGTCGGTGCGGACGAGGAACGCGACCAGGATGCTCACGACGAGCGCGGCCTCGAGGCCTTCCCGTAGCCCGATCAGGGCGTTGCCGAGCACGTTCGGGTCTCCATCCGCTTCGTTAGGTGAGGCTGCTCAGGTGCGCAGCGAGGCTAGCCTGAGTCCGGAGTCGGGCGGTAGTCCCGGTTCGCCACTTTGCGGTGGTTGATCTCGATGAGCGCGACGTCGTGTTCACAAAGCGGACGTTTCAGGCGAAACGTGCAGATGATCGGACAGGCGTCGCCGAGCAGTGCCGATCATGATGAAAGGGACGTTGCTCCGATTCGACGGAATTCTCGGGGAGTAATCGAACAAACACCCGACAAATGGACGGTCGACGCATTGCTCCGCTGTTATCCGAGGCTATTGACAGCCAATCGCAGGAATACCTAACTTCGTCTCGCCCGGCCGCGCGGAATGTGCGAGCCGGTGTCGCGGAAAGAAGGTCGTCGGGGTGCTCGCCACGTTCATCATCGGGCTGCGTGAAGGGCTCGAGGCATCCCTGATCGTGGGGATCATCGCGAGCTTCCTCGTCGCCCGCGGGCGCCGCGACGCCCTCCGGTCGGTGTGGATCGGCGTCGGCATCGCGATCCTCCTCTGCCTCGCCGTCGGGACCGTGCTGGAGATCGTCACGGCCGACCTGCCGCAGGCCGCGCAGGAGGGTCTCGAGACCGTCATCGGTCTGCTGGCCGTCGCGATGGTCACCTACATGGTCGTCTGGATGCGCCGGCACGCCCGCGGGATGCGCGGTGCGCTGGAGTCCTCGGCCGGCGCGGCGCTCGTCGCCGGGTCCACCACCGCACTGGTCGCCATGGCCTTCCTCGCCGTGCTCCGCGAGGGCTTCGAGACGGCGGTGTTCCTGCTCGCGGCGTTCCAGGCCTCGACGTCACCGCTGCTCGCGGGACTGGGTGCGCTGCTCGGCGTGCTCGTCGCCGTCGCGCTCGGCTACGGCATCTACCGCGGCGGCGTGAAGCTCGACATGGCCCGGTTCTTCCGGGTCACCGGCGCCGTGCTCGTGATCGTGGCCGGGGGGCTGCTGATGACGGCGGCGCACACCGCGCACGAGGCCGGCTGGATCGACATCGGCCAGACGCGCGCGTTCGACCTGTCCTGGCTCGTCCTGCCCGGCACGCCCGTCTCGTCCCTGCTGACCGGCGTCCTCGGCATCCAGCCCTACCCGGTGGTCCTCGAGGTCCTCGTCTGGCTGGTCTACGTCGTCCCGCTGTTGGTCTACGTGCTCGCTCCCACCACGAAGCGGCGCAGGCCGGCTCCGCAGCCGGTCGCCTGACCCCCCCACCCCGTTCCACCATCGAGGAGCACGACCCGTGACCCCCACCCGATCCCGCGCGGCCTGCGCCGCCGCCGCGGTGCTCTCCGCCGGGCTGCTCGCCGCGGCCTGCGCGAGCTCGCCGCAGCCGTCCGCGGGCGGCCCGCCCGCGACGAACGTCTCGATCGAGATCAGCGACGCCGGCTGCGGCCCGAACCCCGCCACCGTTCCGACGGGCCCGGTGAACTTCGCGGTGACCAACCCGGCGTCGGACAAGGTGACCGAGGCCGAGGTACTGGGCGGCGGCAAGATCCTCGGTGAGAAGGAGAACATCACCCCCGGCCTCGACGGCGCCTTCTCGCTGCGCCTGGACCCCGGCACCTACAGCGTCTACTGCCCGGGCGCGGCCAAGGACACATGGGCGTTCACCGTGCAGGGCAACGGGTCCGCCGCGGCGGACACTTCGCTCACCGCCGCGACGCAGGCCTACCACGACTACGTCGTGACCGAGGTCGGCCAGCTGCAGACCGCCGCGAAGACCTTCACCGACGCCGTGCGTGCCGGGGACATTTCTGCTGCCGAGCAGGCGTACGCCCCGGCCCGGGTGCACTACGAGAGCATCGAGCCCGTCGCCGAGAGCTTCGGCGACCTCGACCCCGCGATCGACGCCCGGATCGACGACGTCACCGACCCGACGCAGTGGACCGGCTTCCACCGGATCGAGAAGGCGCTGTGGGCCGACCACTCGCTCGCGGGGATGGCGCCCGTCGCCGACAAGCTCGACGCCGACATCGCGACGCTGAAGGCGAAGGTCGCGACGAACACCTACCAGCCCGCCGAGCTCGCCAACGGCGCGTCGGACCTGCTCACCGAGGTCTCGACCAGCAAGGTCACCGGTGAGGAGGACCGCTACTCGCACACCGACCTGTGGGACTTCGCCGCGAACATCGACGGCGCCCGCAAGGCGTTCGAGCTGCTGCAGCCCGCCCTCGCCGCCACGGACCCCGACCTGGCCCAGCAGCTCGAGGCCCGGTTCACCGACGTCGTCAACGGGCTCGCGAAGTACAGGTCCGGCAACGGCTACGAGGACTACGGCGCCGTCACCGACACGGACCGGCGCTCGCTCGCGGACTCGGTCAACGCGCTGGCCGAGCCGCTCTCGCAGGTCGCGGGAAAGGTGGTCTGACGCACCCCATGGAACTGTCCCGGCGCCGGCTCCTGCAGGGCATCGCGGGGGCCGGCGCCGCCGGCGCGGGACTGGCCCTTGCGGGCTGTGCCCCGTCGGCGGCCGCCGCACCGACCGACGTCGTCGACTTCCACGGCCCGCACCAGGCCGGCATCGCCACGGCCGTGCAGGACCGGTTGGCGTTCATGACGTTCGACGTCACCTCCACGAGCCGCGCGGACGTCGTCGAGCTGCTGAAGAGCTGGACGACGGCGGCGGAGGCGATGACCCGGGGCGCAGCCGTCCCCGGCGCCCCGCCCGACGACCAGGTCCCGCCCGCCGACACCGGCGAGGCCGTCGGCCTGCCCGCCGCGCGGCTGACCGTCACCGTCGGCTTCGGGCCGTCGCTGTTCACCGGCCCGGACGGCTCCGACCGCTTCGGCCTGGCCGCCCGCCGTCCCGCCGCGTTCGTGCCGCTGCCCGCGCTCCCCGGCGAGCTGCTCGACCCCGCCCGCAGCGGCGGCGACATCGCCGTCCAGGCGTGTTCCGACGACCCGCAGGTCGCGTTCCACGCCGTGCGCAACCTCGCCCGGATCGGGCGCGGCACCGTCGTCGCCCGGTGGGCGGAGCTGGGGTTCGGCAAGACGTCGTCGACCCAGGGGTCGGCCGACGGCGACCCCGGCGGGACCCCGCGCAACCTCATGGGGTTCAAGGACGGCACCCGCAACATCGTCGGCACCGACGACGCCGCGCTCGACCAGCACGTCTGGGTCGCCGACGCCGACGGGCAGGGCTGGCTCGGCGGCGGCAGCTACCTCGTCGCCCGCCGGATCCGCATGTTCGTCGAACCGTGGGACCGTGACCGGCTCGGCGACCAGGAGGCCGTCTTCGGCCGGTTCAAGGACTCCGGCGCACCGCTGACGGGCAAGGCCGAGTTCGACGCGCCCGACTACGCCGCGACGGGCGCCGACGGGCCCGTCATCCCCGCGAACGCCCACATCAGGCTCGCCTCGCCGGAGAACAACGGCGGCCTGCGCATCCTGCGGCGCGGCTACTCCTACACCGACGGGATCGACGCCACGACCGGCACCCTCGACGCCGGGCTGTTCTTCCTCGCCTACATGCGCGACCCGAACCAGTTCGTGACGTTGCAACGCAAGCTCGGCACCAGCGACGCGCTCAACGAGTACATCCGCCACGTCGGTTCGGGACTGTTCGCGGTGCCGCCGGGAACCTCCGGCCCCGACGACTGGTGGGGCCGCGCCCTGTTCTCCTGATCGTGAGCGGGCCGTCAGGCCGGCTCGGCCCGGTCCATGGCGACGCGGGCCCGCAGCTCGCCGAGCGCCTCCTGGTACTCCGGCCGGGGGTCCATCGCGGCGGCCATCTTGAGCTGCGCCAACGCCTCGGACAGCCGGGCCTGGCGCTGGAAGGTCTTGCCGAGCGCGAACCGCGCGTAGTGATCGGCCGGGTCGAGCTCGAGCACCCGGCTGAAGGCCTGCTCGGCGCGGAGCAGCTGCGCCGAGTCGAAGTAGGCGCGCCCGGCGAGCAGGTGCACGGAGGCGTCGTTCGGCTGGCTGTCGAGCACCGGTCCGAGCGCCTGCAGCGCGTCGAGCGGGCGCCGGTCCGACAGCAGCAGCTCCGCGCGGCGGAACGACGCGAAGACGTCGTGGACGGTCCCGGACCGGTCGTCGTCGGGCTCCGGTGCGTCTGATCCCCGCGGCATCGTCATGGTCGTTCCACGGTAGGGGGCGGGCAGGGGATCCGCGAGGCTTGACAACGCGCCGCGCGGCCGCTCGCGCGAAAGGGTGCGACACCACACGGGTTCCTGCGCGGTGCCGCCGTTCGGGCCGGTTAGGCTGGCCCACCGGATCCACGGCACAACCGCAGGAACGGGAGCACTGGTGGCGGTCATCGAGCAGGTCGGCGCACGCGAGATCCTCGACTCGCGAGGGAACCCGACGGTCGAGGTGGAGGTCGCCCTCGACGACGGCACCCTCGCCAGGGCCGCGGTCCCGTCCGGCGCCTCGACCGGTGAGCACGAGGCCGTCGAGCTGCGCGACGGCGACGCGAAGCGCTACGGCGGCAAGGGCGTCGAGAAGGCCGTCGCCGCGGTGCTCGACGAGATCGGCCCGGAGCTGACCGGCATGGAGGCCGTCGACCAGCGCCTGGTCGACCAGCGCCTCGTCGACCTCGACGGCACCCCCGACAAGTCCCGCCTCGGCGCGAACGCCCTGCTCGGGGTGTCGCTGGCCGTCGCGAAGGCGGCGGCGGAGTCGTCGGGCCTGGAGCTCTTCCGCTACGTCGGCGGCCCCAACGCGCACGTGCTGCCGGTGCCGATGATGAACATCCTCAACGGTGGCGCGCACGCCGACACCTCGGTCGACGTGCAGGAGTTCATGATCGCGCCGATCGGTGCGGAGTCGTTCCGCGAGGCGCTGCGCTGGGGGGCCGAGGTCTACCACGCGCTCAAGGCGGTGCTGAAGAAGAACGGCCTGGCCACGGGCCTCGGCGACGAGGGCGGCTTCGCGCCCGACGTCGCGGGCGGCACCCGCGGAGCGCTGGAGCTGATCTCCAGCGCCATCGAGACCACCGGTTTCTCGCTGGGCACCGACGTCGTGCTCGCGCTCGACGTCGCGGCCACGGAGTTCTTCGAGAAGGGCTCCTACAGCTACGAGGGCAAGCAGCTGGGCTCGGCGGAGCTGTCGGCCGTGTGGGCCGGCCTCGTCGACGAGTTCCCGCTGGTCTCCATCGAGGACCCGCTGGCGGAGGACGACTGGGACGGCTGGGTGTCGCTGACCGAGTCGATCGGCGGCAAGGTCCAGCTCGTCGGCGACGACCTGTTCGTCACCAACCCCGAGCGTCTCGAGGACGGCATCCTGCGCGGCGCCGCGAACGCGCTTCTGGTCAAGGTCAACCAGATCGGCACGCTGTCGGAGACCCTCGACGCGGTGACGCTGGCCCAGTCGGCCGGCTACCGCTGCATGATGAGCCACCGCTCGGGCGAGACCGAGGACACCACGATCGCCGACCTGGCCGTCGCCACCTCCTGCGGCCAGATCAAGACCGGCGCGCCCGCGCGGTCCGAGCGGGTCGCCAAGTACAACCAGCTCCTGCGCATCGAGGAGGCACTGGGCGACGCCGCGCGGTACGCCGGCGAGCTGGCCTTCCCGCGGTACGCGGTACCTCAGGGCTGAGCGTGCCCGCAGCGGCCGAGGAGCGGGCCCGGTCCCGGGGCGACCGGGGCCGCGGATCGGCTGCGGCACGCCCGTCGCCCACCAGTCGTCGCGCACGCGAGCCGCAGCTCACCCGGTCCCGCTCGCGCGGCGTCGTCGCCGCGACGACGGGGTTCCTGGGCGTCTCCTCGACGCGCCGGGCGGCGATCCTCGCCGTCGTCGTGTGCGCGCTGGCGCTCACCGTGGCGGTGCCGCTGCGCAACTACGTGGCGCAGCGTCAGCAGCTCGCCGACATGGACCGTCAGCAGCAGCAGCTCGCCGCGCAGGTCGACCAGCTCAACCAGGAGCGTGCCCGGCTCTCCGATCCCGACGAGGTCTCGGCGCAGGCCCGCAGCCGGCTCGGGTACGTCATGCCCGGCGAGGTGCCCTACGTCGTCGAGCTGCCGGTCCCGCCGCCGAGCCCCGACGAGATCGCCGCGGGTCAGCCATGGTTCCAGCGACTCTGGAACGACGTGTCGAAAGGTTCCCCCGCACCGTGACCTCCCCGGCTCCCTCGATCTCCGACGCCGACCGGGCCGCCGTGACCGCCCAGCTCGGGCGGGCGCCGCGCGCGGTTCGCGAGGTCGCGCACCGCTGCCCGTGCGGGCTGCCGTCGGTCGTCGCCACCTCGCCGCGGCTGGAGGACGGAACCCCGTTCCCGACGCTGTTCTACCTCACCTGTTCGCGGCTGGCGTCGAAGCTGGGCACGCTCGAGGCCGACGGCCGGATGCGCGAGATGACCGAGCGGCTGCGGACCGACCCCGAGCTCGCCGCGGCCTACCAGCGCGCGCACGAGGCCTACCTCGCCGAACGCGACGCGATCGAGCCGCTGGGCACCGACGTCAGTGCGGGCGGGATGCCCGGGCGGGTCAAGTGCCTGCACGTGCACGCCGGGCACGCGCTCGCGCGCGGGCGCGGCATCAACCCGTTCGGCGACGAGGCGCTCGACGAGGTCGGCGAGTGGTGGGCCGCGGGGCCGTGCGTGCACGTCGACCGGCCGGGCGACGAGACCGCTACCCGGGACTGACCCGCTCGACCAGGGCCTCGCTGTGCGCCGCGGCGGGCAGCGTGCCCGCGGTGCGCCACGGCCCGTCGGGCAGGAAGCGCGACGACACGAACGCCGACGCGACCTCCTCCGGCGCGAACCGCAGCAGCAGCGAGCCCTGCATGCACAGCGCCAGCAGCTCGGCGAGCCTGCGGGCCGTGCGCTGCTCGCGCGAGCGCAGCTCGGTCCGCAGCTCGGTGCGGGCCCGGTCGAACCACGAGTCCGCCCCGGCCGCCGCGTCGATCTCGCGCAGCACGGCCTCCTGCGAGTCCGGCTCGCGGGTGACGGCGCGCAGCACGTCGAGCGCGGTGACGTTGCCCGAGCCCTCCCACACCGAGTTGAGCGGCGCCTCGCGGTAGAGCCGCGGCATCCCCGACTCCTCGACGTACCCGTTGCCGCCCAGACATTCCAGCGCCTCCGCGACGACCGCCGGGGCCCGCTTGCAGACGAGGTACTTCGACGCGGGCAGCGCCAGCCGCAGGAAGTCGGTCTCACCCCGGTCGACCGCGCCCGCGAGCCGCATCGTCAGCGCGGTCGCGGCCTCGGACTCCAGCGCCAGGTCGGCCACGACCGCCTGCATCAGCGGCTGGTCGACCAGCCGCTCGCCGAACGCGCGACGGTGCGTCACGTGATGCACGGCCTCGGTCAGCGCGGCCCGGATGACCGACGCCGACCCGATCACGCAGTCCAGCCGCGTCATCGAGACCATCTCGATGATCGTGACGACGCCGCGGCCCTCCTCGCCGAGCCGCCAGCCGACCGCGTCGTCGTACTCCAGCTCCGCCGACGCGTTGGACCTGTTGCCCAGCTTGTCCTTGAGCCGCTGCAGCCGGATCGCGTTGCGCGTGCCGTCGGGAAGGACGCGCGGGAGCACGAAGCAGGTCAGCCCCGCCGGGGCCTGGGCCAGCGTCAGGAACAGGTCGTTCATCGGGGCGGAGGTGAACCACTTGTGCCCGGTCAGCCGGTAGGTGCCGTCGGATGACGGGGTGGCGACGGTGGTGCCGGCCCGCACGTCGGACCCGCCCTGCTTCTCGGTCATCGACATGCCCGCGAGCAGGCCCGTCTTGCTGTCGGGACGGGCGAGGCCGGGCTGGTACTCGCGTGCGGTGAGGCCGGGGACGTAGGCCGCGGCGAGCTCGTCGTCGTGGCGCAGCGCCGGGACCGACGCGTAGGTCATCGAGATCGGGCAGCAGTGCCCCTGCTCCAGCTGTCCGACCAGGTAGAACCCCGCGGCCCGCGCCACGTGCGCGCCCGTCCCCGGGTCGGCCAGCCACGGCGCCGCGTGCAGACCCCAGCCGACGGACAGGTCCATCAGGGCGTGCCACGACGGGTGGAACTCGACCTCGTCGACACGGTGCCCGTAGCGGTCGTGGGTGCGCAGGATCGGGTGGTTCTCGTTGGCCAGCCGGGCGTGCTCGCGGTACTCCGGCGACGCGATCCGCTCGCCCAGCTGGCGCATCGTCGGGAGGGCGCCGCCCGCACCCTCCCGCTCGACGGCGTCGACGAGCGCGGGGTCGCAGGCCAGCGGGTCGTACCCGGACAGCGGAGGTGGCTGGTTGGTGACCTCGTGCGTCCCGAGGTCGACGCCCGGCCCGGGCGGCACGGGTTCGGCGCGGACGGTGCGCGGCACGCGGGGCCGGGTGGTCGAGGGCGCCGGACCGGCGATCGGGTCGTCGTCGCGTCCGCTCCCGGCCGGAGCCGCCCGTCCGCCCTGCGATGCGCCGCTCGGCCGGGCGCCGTAGTGCGGGGTGCTCCCGTGCCGGGAGCTCTCGGACCCAGTGCCGGTGCCGGGGGAGTCGTCGGTCGTCGCGCGCGCGTCGGTTCCGGTGCTGTCGGTTCCGGTGCTGTCGGTTCCGGTGCTGCCGATCCCGGTGATGTCGATGCGCGGCAACGCTGCGCCACCCTCGGCCGGCTCGGTCGGCCCGGCCGGTCGCGGGGCGGGTACCGCGGACCCGGCGTCCACCGCCGCCCCGCGGTCGTGTGTGTCGCGGGTGCCGCCCTCCGGGGTGCGGCCCGCTGCCCGGCCGGGCCCGGCCGTGTCCCGCGTCGCCCGCCCGCCCCCGTGCGATTCTGCGCTGACCACGGTGCGAGGGTAGCGGCGAGTCCACCCGTTCGGGGCCGTCCACGTACGAACGCGGGCACCGTGCCGCGTACGGTGACGCAGGTCCGGCCCGCGATCGCGTGAGGAGTCTCGATGCCCCGGGTGGCTGCCATCGACTGCGGGACGAACTCGATCCGTCTGCTCGTCGCCGACGTGACCGCCGGTTCCGGCGGGTTCGACCTGCGCGACGTGCACCGCGAGATGCGGATCGTCCGGCTGGGCAAGGGCGTCGACGCCACCGGGAGGCTCGATCCCGAGGCGCTCGAGCGCACCCGCGCGGCGCTCGTCGACTACACGGCGATCCTGCGCCGCAAGGGCGCCGAGCGGGTGCGGATGGTCGCGACCTCGGCCACGCGCGACGCCTCGAACCGCGAGGACTTCTTCGGGATGGTCCGCGACGTGCTCGGCACCGACGCCGAGGTCATCAGCGGCGACGAGGAGGCGACGCTGTCCTTCGTCGGCGCCGTGGGTGACCTCGACCCGGCTGACGGGCCGTTCGTCGTCGTCGACGTCGGCGGCGGCTCCACCGAGCTCGTCATCGGCGACCTCTCCGACGACGGCACCGCCACCGTCCGCGCCGCCCGCAGCGTCGACGTGGGCAGTGTCCGGCTCACCGAGCGCTGCCTGCCCGGCGACCCGCCGTCGGCCGACGACGTCGCCGCCGCCCGCGAGACGGCCGCCGGAATCCTCGACGCCGCGTTCGACGCCGTCCCGCTCGACGGTGCGGCGACGTGGGTCGGCGTCGCCGGGACGATCACGACGCTGTCGGGGATCGCGCAGGACCTGCCGGAGTACGACCCGGTGGCCGTGCACCTGTCCCGGCTCACCCGCGCCGACCTGCACGCGCTGGCCGACCGGCTCGTGACGGCGACACGGCCCGAGCGCGAGGCGATGGGGGCGCTGCACCCCGGCCGGGTCGACGTCATCGGCGCCGGCGCGATCATCGTCTCCGTGCTCGCCGACGAGCTGCACGCCCGCACCGGCATCGAGGAGATCGTGGTCTCCGAGCACGACATCCTCGACGGCATCGCCCGCTCGATCGCCTGACCCGCCGTCGTGTCCGCCCCCGCGACGCTCGCCCTCCTCGACGACGAGGTGTCGCGCTGCCGCGCGTGCCCCCGGCTGGTGGCCTGGCGGGAGAAGGTCGCCGCGGAGAAGCGCGCCGCGTACCGCGACCAGACCTACTGGGGGCGGCCGGTCCCCGGCTTCGGTCCCGCCGACGCCGCGCTGCTGATCGTCGGGCTCGCGCCCGCCGCGCACGGCGGAAACCGCACCGGCCGGATGTTCACCGGCGACCGCTCCGGCGACGTCCTCTACGCCGCCCTGCACGCCGTCGGCCTGGCCAACCAGCCGATCGCCGTCTCGGCCGACGACGGGCTCGCCCTGCGCGGCACCAGGATCACCGCCCCGGTGCACTGCGCCCCGCCCGACAACAAGCCCACGACCGAGGAGCGCGACACCTGCCGCCGCTGGCTCGACGCCGAGCTCGCGCTGCTGGCGCCGACGTTGCGCACGGTCGTCGTGCTCGGGGCGTTCGGGTGGCAGTCGCTGCTGCCGGTGCTCGGCGAGAACGGGTGGGACGTCCCCCGGCCCCGGCCGCGCTTCGGGCACGGCGCGCACGTCGTCCTGACCGGGCGCCGGGGCCCGCTGCAGGTCTTCGGCAGCTACCACGTCAGCCAGCAGAACACCTTCACCGGGAAGCTCACGCCGGCGATGCTCGAGGACGTGCTCCGGGCCGCCGGCCGGTCCGCTGGTCTGATCGACGGCTGATCGGCCCGACCGGGGCGAGTATCACCCGAATGGTCGTCTTGACCGTCACAGGCGTGTGTCGTAACACGATCGGCCCCCTTGACTGGGTTTTCCAGGCCGTCTGGTGGGAAAATCCAGTCATGGCTCGGACCACCAGGATCGTCATCGTCGGCGGTGGCTACGTCGGCATGTACACCGCGCTGCGGCTGCAGAAGAAGCTGCGCCGCGGCGAGGCCGACGTCACGGTGATCGATCCGCAGTCCCACATGACCTACCAGCCCTTCCTCCCGGAGGCGGCCGCCGGGTCCATCGAGCCCCGGCACGTCGTCGTGCCGCTGCGCCGGGTGCTGCGGGGCTGCCATGTCGTCACCGGACGCGTCACCTCGATCAGCCACGAGAAGCGCGAGGTCGTCGCCGAGCTCGCGGCCGGGAACGAGGCCACGTTCGGCTACGACGTGCTCGTCGTCGCGCCCGGGTCGGTCGCGCGCACGCTGCCCGTCCCCGGGCTGGCCGAGCACGGTATCGCGTTCAAGACCGTCGGCGAGGCCATCTACCTGCGCAACCACGTGCTCTCGCGGCTCGACGCCGCGTCGACGACCACCGACCCGCGGCTGCGTCGCAAGCTGCTGACGTTCCTCGTCGTGGGTGGTGGCTACGCGGGTATCGAGGCACTGGCAGAGCTGGCCGACATGGCCCGGCACGCCAGCAAGTACTACGAGAACGTCAACCGCGAGGACATCCGTTGGGTGCTCGTCGA
Organism: Pseudonocardia benzenivorans CB1190; assembly: GCF_000196675.2. GTDB lineage: Bacteria > Actinomycetota > Actinomycetes > Mycobacteriales > Pseudonocardiaceae > Pseudonocardia > Pseudonocardia benzenivorans. Next base: position 961,786 of record NC_015312.1, read on the forward strand.
GGCGGCCAACCGGATCATGCCGGAGGTCGGCCCGAAGCTCGGGCGCTACACCGTGGAGCGCCTGCTCGATGCCGACATCGAGGTCAACCTCGAGACCCGGGTCGTGTCCATGGTGGACGGTCACGTCGAGCTCGACGACGGCCAGTCGTTCGACACTGACACCATCATCTGGACCGCGGGCGTCAAGCCCAACCCGATGCTGGAGAACACCGACCTGCCCCGCGACGCCCGCGGCCGGGTCGACTGCACCGCGATGCTGCAGGTCGTCGGGATGCCCGACGTCTTCAGCGCCGGCGACTGCGCCTCGGTGCCCGACCTCTCCAAGGACGACCCCGAAGCCCGGACCAGCCCGTCGGCGCAGCACGCCGTCCGGCAGGCGAAGGTGCTGGGCGACAACCTCGTCGCCCACATCCGCGGCCGCAAGCTCAGCGAGTACCGGCACTCCTACGCCGGCTCGGTCGCCAGCCTCGGCCTGTACAAGGGTGTCGCGGAGATCTACGGCATCAAGCTGCGCGGGATCGTCGCCTGGTTCATGCACCGCACCTACCACGTGAGCCGGATGCCCACCTGGAACCGCCGGGTCCGGATCGTCTTCGACTGGACGGGCGCCCTGGTCCTGGGGCGCGAGGTCGTCGCGCTGGGGCAGATCCACGAGCCGCGCGCGGAGTTCAGCCGGGTCGCGGGCCCGCCCGCGCCGCGCCCGATGCCGCCCGCGGAGAACCCGGCGTCGGCACCGACGACGCAGGAGCGGGTCGTCAGCGGCGCCTGAGCACGGGCACCGTCGGCCTCGATGGGCCGGTGGCCGGCCCGCGCGACGTTCGTCGCCGGTACCGGCCACCGTCCGTCCGGTGGCTGCCGCGTGGTGATCGCTGCGCTGTCCGGTGATTGCTGCGCCGTCCGGCAATCGCGGCGCCCTCCGACGAGCGCCGCGTCAGCCGGCGACCGGTGCCGGGAGGCGGCCGAGGGCGACGAGGCGCTCGGTGATCTCGCGCAGGGCCGCGGCCTGGTCGGCCTGACCCATGATGAACATGACCCCGTCGCAGCCGTCGGCCTCGAGCCGGTCGAGCCGCGCGCGCCAGCGGTCCTCGTCGCCCCAGACGCACAGGTGGTCGATCAGGTAGTCCGCCAGTGCCGGGGTCACGACGTCCAGGTTGGCCGGGCGGGAGTTGTCGGCGTGGAAGGCGTAGTCGTAGCGGCGCCACATCTCCCGCACGTCGCGTTCGATCTCCGCCGGCAGGTTGCGGTCGGAGAGATCACCCCGGAACGCCCGGTTGGCCATGGCGACGATCATCGCGCCCAGGTCGTCGCGCACCTCGTCCTTGGTCGCGCGCACCGACGCGCTCGGGCCGACCCATACCGACCGCGAGCCACCCCGGGTGCGGACGGCCGCGACCCGTCGCGCGATCACGTCCGCATCCAGGGTCCCCCCGTAGAAGAGCCCGTCGCCGACGCGGCCGGCCAGTTCCGTCCCACGCGGGCCGTCGGCGGCGACCAGCAGCTCGGGCCGCGTGCGCGCGAACCCGGTCCCGGGGATGCGACTGTCCGGGTAGGTCGTGGACGAGTACGCGGCAGGTTCGCCGCGCCAGTAGGACTCGAGCGCGCCGACACCCTCCTCCAGCTCGGCCATCGTCGCCGGTGCGAGCCCGAGACCGCGCGCCGCGCTGTTCCCGGTGCCGATCGCGGCCATGCCACGGCCGCCCGTGAACTCGTTGAACGTCGCGAGCAGGTTGCCGACGATCACCGGGTGCCGCGCGACCAAGTGCGTGACCATGGGGCCGATCCGGATGCGCTCCGTCGCCCGGGCGACCTCCAGCTGGTGGAGGAAGCTGTCCTGGTAGACGGTCGGGGAGTCCGCCACACCCATCCAGTGGTAGCCGGCGGCGTCGCCGATCCTCGCCACCTCGCGCGTCTCGTCGAGGTTGCGCGGCAACAGCATGAACCCGAACTTCATTCTCGCCTCGTCTCCAGGGGTCCGGAACCGTCAGGCCGTCGGCGTCGCGCGGTGCTCACGCCGCCACGCTGCCGCCGCCGTCCACGCGGATCGTCTGGCCGGTGATGAAACCGGCATCCTCCGACAGCAGGAAGCAGATCGCGGCGGCGAGCTCGTCCGGAGCGCCGAGGGTCGAGATCGATGGAACCCAGCGGCGCGAGCGCGACCAGCCCGACGTTGTTGACGACGGCATCGACCGTGCCGCCCGAGACGACGGCTTCCAGCGCGGCCGCGGTGGCCTCGCGGTCGGCGAGGTCGGCGACGTGGCACTCGCCGGGGAAGTCCGCGGGAGCGCGGCGCGCGATCCCCATCGGCCGGTGCCCGGTTGCGGCCAGTCGCGCCGAGACCGACCTCCCGATCCCCTTGGACGCTCCGGTGATCAGCACCCGTCTGCTCGTCACGCGCTCTCTTCCTTCCGCCGGCCTGCGGCATAACGCTACGGTTGTGACATCGTCATGTGAAATGTCATCGCAGGTATGACTGCATAACAGTGGGCGAACGCGGAGGTCGGGGTGACGCTGCTCCAGCTCAGGGTGCTGCTCGCGGTGGCGGAGCACGGCGGGTTCACCGCCGCCGGGACCGCGTTGGGCATGTCCCAGCCCGCTGTGAGCCGGGCCGTGTCCGCGCTGGAGTCCGAGCTCGACACCGTGTTGCTGAGGCGGGGCCGCGACGGCGTCGCCCTCACCGACGCCGGCGCCCGCGCCGCGACGCACGCGCGCGAGGCGCTCCGGCAGGTCGACCTGCTGCGCACCGAGGTCGCCGCCGTCTCGGGCCGGGTGACCGGCACGTTGCGGCTGGCCAGCCTGCCGTCGGCGACCGGCACCCTGATCGCGGCGCGGCTGCGCGGGTTCGCCGAGCGGTATCCACTGGTGACGGTGCGCCTGCTCGAGGGCAGCGACGAGGAGATCCGCGACTGGCTGGACCAGGGCGTGGTGGACGCGGGCGTCGTCACGCTGCCGGCTCCCGGGCTGCACCTTGAGTTGCTCGACAGCCACGAGATGGTCGCCGTCCTGCCCGCCGGTCACGCGCTGGGCGCGGGCGACACCGTCACCTACCAGGCGTTGGCCGCCGAACCGTTCATCCGTTCCAGCTGCGGGTGCGCGCGGGTGTTCGAGGGCGTGGCGCGGGAGGTCGGGGTCCGGCTCGACCCGGCGTTCGAAGCACGGGAGCTGTCGGCGGTGCTGGAGATGGTCGGTGCCGGGCTGGGGGTGAGCATCGTGCCGGCGGTGGCCCTGCGGACCGTGCCCGCCGAGACGATCGTCCGGCCGCTCGTGCCGCGGACCGTGCGCACCCTCGGGGTCGCGGCCGCCGCCGGCGCGTCGCCCGCCGCCCGGGCCTTCCTCGAGGAGGTCGCGAGGACCCGCAAGGTGGTGGTACCGGTGAGCGCGGACGCCGGCCGTGCGCCCCTCGCCGCGCCGGTCGACGCGGCACGCCCGGTGTGACCACAGTGGACATCCGGGAGGTTCGCTCGCCGACCTCTAAGCTGCGCCTCGGGCCCCCGTAGCCCAACCGGCAGAGGCAGGCCCCTTAAAAGGGTCACAGTGTGGGTTCGAATCCCACCGGGGGCACCCCTGCGCACCTGCCCGATAATGGCCCTGGCCTGCGAGGTGATGACGACGGTCCGCCTTTGACGATGAGTTCGTGACGGACGGGGGGTCTTCACCGGTATGAGCGATTCGGACGCCGGCCTCGGCAAGGTCGTTGTGAACAGGGCGATGTCGCTGGACGGCTTCATCGCCGGCCCCGACGACGCGATGGACTGGGTCGTCGAGTACGAGATCGAGTACGCGTTCTCCGAGGTCATGCATGCCACCGGCGCCATGCTGGCCGGCCGGGTGACCTATGAGGTCGGCAAACGGATGTCGGGCGGGGACGCCACCTACGACGGGGGGCCGGTCTTCGTCCTGACGCACCGGCCGCCGGACGAGCCGGAGCCCGGGGCCACGTTCCTCACCTGCGACCTCGCCGAGGCCGTCGCCACGGCGCGTGCCGCCGCGGGCGGGAAGAACCTCGAGATCCTCGGTGCCGACGTGGCGAGCCAGTGCCTGCAGCAAGGGCTCGTCGACGAGGTCCTGGTCTACGTCCTACCCGTTCTGCTCGGCGACGGCGTGCGTTTCTCGACGTCGGGCCTCGGCCGGATCGACCTGGAACCTCTCGGCAGCACGCAGTCAGGCCCTGTGACGGTGCTCCGCTTCCGCGTCCAGAAGTAGAGCGGGCGTCCGTCGAGCGGCTCGAGTGGGCGCTCCGTCGCGGCCGTCGGCAGATTCGCGCTCGAGGTGCCACGGACGGACCACGAGCGGTACTTCCCTGCGGCAGCGGTGCCCGGGACTGATTGTCGTCGACGCAGGTCCTATTTTGTGATTTCACACCTCGACGGCCTGCAGGGTCCCTAGTGGGGCGCGGGTGGGCCGAGCTCCGCCCGCCTGGCACCGCTGCTGGTCAGCCACGGTGCACCGAGACGGGAGCCGATCCGTCGGCCGGCAGAAGGCGGGCGGTACGAATTGCCTTGCGGCCCGGTGGACGGGTCGGAAAGGTGAACCCTCGCCGCGAGGAAGAATCAGCGTCAGGACTGGCGATCGGGGCGGAAGGCGCAGAGGACGCACACAGTTGCACCACGTGGGCGGCTCACCGAAGGTCGACCACGAGCGGCGCTGGCCGCGCGCGTCGAGACAGCAGCGAGCGGGCGCTTGACTGCAGCTCGGCTTGGGCATGGCCTGGCGGTCCCGAGAGACCGCGCAAACGCCTCAGAAGCGTTCCTAGGCAGTCGGATCCATCGCCGTGTTCGGTCGCGCCGTAACGAACAACTCTTCGGTGACGAAAGGTCGGGTGACGGCCTCCTGCGAGTTCGGCTCGAACTTGGTCGGCGAGACCTACTCATACAAGGACTGACGCCACCATGGAATCCATCCTCGCCCGCACCCTGGCCATCCTGCCCTTGGGCGTGCTGGCCGTGGGGCTCGTCACCGCCTGCTCCGACCAGGTCCCGCCCCCGACGGCGCCTGCCGCCGTCACCGCACCTGCGGCACCGCCGACAACCGTGCAGGCCACCACCCCAGACCCGACGCCGCCGCCCACGCCGGCTCCGGCCCGGCCCACGGCGCCCAAGGCCAATGGGAAGCCCAAGGTCGCCTACTCGTGCGAGCCCAACGCGCCGGCGAAGTTCGGCGACCCCGCCCACCCGAACACGATCACGAACAAGTCCTGCCCGGCCCTGAACGCCGCCAAGGAAAGAGCCGCCCGCGACTACCAGCGCAAACTGGACGCGGAACATCGCGCCGTCAGCGACGCCGCGCTGCAGGCGTGCCGCGAGCAGACCGGCCAGACCACCGCCCAGTGCCAGGCACAGGCCCGCGCCGGTCTGGCCTCCTGACCGAACTCGGCGCGAGGTCAGCGGCAGGGGGCAGACAGCGGCAAGCGCGGGACGGGGCCTATCGCAGGGTCGCGCGCGGCACGCGTCGCTCAGCCCGCATCGTCATGACCAGGGCGGGTCAGCGGGGCCATCGTGTACTCGACCGGGATGGTCGTGATCGGCTCGTCGAGCACCGCGGCTTCGGGTCGCCGCGCCACCGCCCGGACGTAACCGAGGTGGCGGCCGGCGTCGGTCCGGACGGCGTCGATCTCGGCGGTGTTGTCCGGGGCGACGACATGTTGCCACTCCAGCCAGTGTCGCCAGCCGTCGGGCATCGTGTCCGCGACCTCGACAGCGAGCACGCCGCTGCGCTCCCAGTGCCGCCGCCACCACGCGGCCGAGTGCAGGCACGCGAGGCTCGGTTCCCACCATGCCGCGAGGTGCTCGGGCACGGGCCCGGCGAACTCGGAGAGCAGCCCGCTCCCGGCGATCCCGATCTGCCCGCCGGGTTCGACGAAGCGGGCGAGGTAGCTCGCGTACAGGTCGTCGGTGCCGTAGTAGACGAACGATGTCCGTGGCCATGAAAAAGTCCCCGCTGGTGGCCAGGTGCAGGTCCTCGCGGGTGGCCGTGTGAGGTCCCCGCTGGTGGCCAGTTAGAAGTCCCCGGTCCCTCGTCGTGTCGTACCGGGCGGTGAGGCCCTGGGCGGTGACGGTGGCGGTTGTCGAAGCCAGCCACCGCACCGCCCAGGGGTCTCCCATTGAAGTCTGCGAGGGAACGGATGGACATCATTTCGGCCTATCGGGAGGTGGGCAGTTATCGCGGCGCGGCCGCGATCTGCGCCACGACCCCGAAGACGGTGCGCCGGGTCATCGAACGCCATGAGGGAGGAGGTGTTGCGCCGCAACGCAAGCCACGGCCCCGGAACTACGAGTCGGTCGCCGAGCTGGTCGCGGCCCGGGTCGGGAAGACCCAGGGCAGGATCTCGGCGAAGCGGCTGCTGCCCGAAGCCCGCGCGGCCGGCTACGAGGGCTCGGCACGCAACTTCCGCCGCCTGGTCGCGACGGTAAAGGCCGACTGGCGCCGCGATCATCACCGCGGCCGCCGTCCGGCGGTGTGGTCCCCGGGCGAGCACCTGGTCATCGACTGGGGCGTGCTCGCCGGGCTACACGTGTTCTGCGCGGTGCTGGCCTGGTCGCGGGTGCGGTTCGTCCGCTTCGCCACCGACGAACGCGCCGAGACGACCCTGACCATGCTCGCCGAGTGCTTCGAGACCCTCGGCGGGGTCCCCAAGGTCGTGCTCGCCGACCGGATGGGCTGCCTGAAAGCCGCCGTGGTCGCCGACCATGTCGTTCCGACGCCGGACTACGTGCGCTTCGCCAGCCACTACCGGTTCCGCCCAGACTTCTGCCATGGAGCCGATCCGGAGTCCAAGGGCATCGTGGAGAACCTCGTCGGCTACGCCAAGTCCGACCTGATCATCGGCTGTGGTCTCGTCGCCGACCTCGACTCCAGCACAGGTCAGCGGCCGGTGGACCTTGCCGCGGCCAACGAGGCCGCCCGGCAGTGGTGCGTCGAGGTGAACGCGGCGACGCACTCGGAGATCGCCGCCGTTCCGGCCCGGCGCCTGGCCGAGCACGAGCTCGCCGTGTTGGGCGGATTGCCGTCGCTGCGGCCGCGGGTCACCGGCCCGGCCGTGCTGCGCAAGGTCGACCGGCTCTCCTGTGTCCGGTTCGGCTCGGCTCGCTACTCGGTGCCCACCACCGCGATCGGCACCCGGGTCGAGGTCCGCACCCACGCCGACCGGCTCACCATCCTCACCACCGCCACGCCCGGCAGCATGACCGGTGGGGTGGTGTTGGCCGAGCACCGCCTGGTCGGGCCGGGTGAGGCGTCGGTGATCGACGCGCATTACGGCGGTCCCCGCCCTGCCACTCCGGTTCGGGCCGTCCGCCCCAAGACCGCGCAGGAGAAGGCGTTCTGCGCGCTCGGCCCGATCGCGGCGGCGTTCCTGACCGGCGCCGCCGCGGCCGGATCGGCCCGTCTCGGGACTGAGTTGGGTGAGCTGCTGGGCCTCGGGCAGGCCCACGGCGAACAGGCGCTGCTCGACGCGCTGGCCCGGGCGACGGCGTTCCGGCGGTGGCGAGCCGAGGACGTCCGCTCGATCCTCGCCGCCGGCGCGGCCGCACCCAGGCCCCGCCCGGCCGGAGAAGCCCTGGTCGTCGAGCTGCCCGCGGTCCCGACCCGCTCCCTGGCCGACTACGCCATCACCACCACTACCGAGCCGGACACCGCGGTGGTCGATGGGGATGCGTCATGACCGCGAGCAAGCCCCCGGCGCTCGATGCTGACCTCGAGGCCGGGCTCAAGCGGCTCAAGCTCGCTGCGATGCGCCGCCTGGCTCCGGAGCTGTTGCTCACCGCCCGGACCCAGCGCTGGCGCCCCGAAGAGCTGCTACGCACCCTGGTCGAGGCCGAGGTCGCCGCCCGGGACGCCTCCAACATCGCGAACCGGCGCAAGGCCGCCGGGTTCCCGGTCGCCAAGACCCTCGACGAGTTCGACCTGTCCGCCTCCTCGATCCCGAAGGCCACGTTCGACTACCTCGCCTCACTCGAGTGGATCCGCGCTCCGGAGAACCTCGCCCTGGTCGGGCCGGCAGGGACCGGAAAGTCCCACCTGCTCGTCGCCCTCGGCACCGCGGCGGTCGAGGCCGGGCACCGGGTCCGCTACTTCACCGCGGCCGAGCTGGTCGAAGCGCTCTACCGCGGCCTGGCCGACAACTCCGTCGGCCGGCTGATCGGCCAGACCCTGCGCCACGACCTGATCATCATCGACGAGATCGGGTTCGCCCCGCTCGACGACACCGCCGCCCAGCTGCTGTTCCGGCTCGTCGCCGCCGCCTATGAACGCCGCAGCCTCGCCATCAGCTCGCACTGGCCCTTCGATCAATGGGGACGGTTCATGCCCGAACACACCACCGCGGTCAGCCTGCTCGACCGGCTCCTGCACCACGCCCACGTCGTCGTCACCAGCGGCGACTCCTACCGCATGCGCGAGGCCAGGACCGCGAAGGGAGCCCCCATCAACACCAGCTGAACGACCCCGGACCGGGGACTTTCACCTGGCCACCAGCGGGGACCACGAACTGGCCGTTGACAAACGAGTCGATGCTGACGATCGCGTCGAAGAATCCTGCGGCGAACGGTAGCGCCCGGGCGTCGGCGTGGATCGGGAACACGCTGTGCTCGACGCCGGCGTCGCGGATCCGGGCCAGCCGCTCGTCGGCGCCGAACCACAGGTCGGTGGCCCAGACCTGCACGCCCAGCTCACGGTGCAGGAAGATCGACGAGGCGCCGCGTCCGCAGCCCAGGTCCAGCACGCGCATCCCGGAGTGCAGGTCCATCGCCTCGACCAGCCACTCGGTGAGCCACAGCGAGTTCGCCCCGCCGCTCACCGCGGCGAGGACCCAGTCCGGGTGATATGCCGACGACCGCGGGAACCGCTCGTTGACCGGCTGCCCCTCCTGCGCCATCCCAGCACCTCTCGTTCGTGGTCCGTGAACCATCCGAAGACGGCATGGATCAACTGCTGTCGGGTCGGGCCGGGTTCCCCCGGTGGCGAATCGTCCACCCCGCGCCGTCTGCGGCAAAGCAGTTATCCCGTGACGCCGGAAGGCGCTGGGGGTCGAACACCAGACGTCGCCTCCTTCGGGCGGGCCAGGTCTGCTCCCGCCGCTGCTTGTCAGCCCGCCCGCCCCGCAGCGGCCCGGCCGTCGCAACGACCGTCGACACGGCGGACGCGCTCGCCGGCGTGTTGGCGGGGCGTGGGGTGGCCGGTGATCGTCGGTTGCAGGGCATGGGCGCACGTCGATGCGCTCAGGTGATCATCGCGGGGGTGGGGGGTCGGGGGCCCGGAGCGGGCCGGGTGCGTTCGTGCGGTGCCCCGGGGTGTCGCGTCCCGTGGGTGATCGCCGCACGCGGGACATGGGCGTGCGTGGATGCGCTCAGGTCCCTGGCACGGTGATCATCCGCGGGTCAGGGCGCCACGGGGAAGGCGGGCTCGCTGTGGTGTCCGCTGGTGATCGCCGGTTGCGGGACATGGGCGCATGTGGCGGCGCTCAGGTCCCTGCCTCGATGATCACCCGCGGCTGGGATGCCCGAGGCTGCGGCGGGCTCGGGGTTGCGGCAGGCCCCGGTGAGGTCGCGCTGGCGGGGCGTTGCCAGTGGTGATCGTCGGTTGGGGGACTTGGGCGCATGTGGGTGCGCTGAGGTCCCGGTGTAAGGGATCATCCGCGGGGTTGGGGCGTCTGGGGGCGCAGGCAGGCGTGCTTGCTGTGGTGCTCCAGAGTAGGTCTCCGTGGGTGATCGCGGCTCGCGGGACTTGGGCGCATGTGGCTGCGCTCAGGTCCCCGGCTCGGTGATCATCCGAGGCTCGGGCGCCCGGGGTGTCACGGGCCCAGGGCGTTGGCCGGGGTGATCGTGAGGTGAGGGACATCGGCGCGTGGATGCGCTCAGGTCCCTGCTTCGATGATCACCCGGGGTCGACGCCCGCCAGCCGGGGCCCGAACCCGGTTTGGGGGCTGAACCCAGGTCTGAAGCCCGAACCCGAGCTCCGGCCTGAACCGACTTCGGCCACCCGGGCCCGAACCCGAGGCCGGGTCCCCGATCCGAGGCGGTCGTCGAGGACCTCAGTCGGTCGGACCGGAGAAGCCGATCAGCACACCTCCCGGCGCGCGGACGAGCGCGGTGCACACGCCCGGCATTATCTTCGTCGGCGGCGTGACCGGCTCGGCGCCGGCCTCCACGGCGTGGGCGAAGGCGGCGTGTGTGTCCCGGACGTGCACCGTCGGCGTGCTGCCGGGCTGTTCAGCGGGGGCCGTCCGCCGGATGCCCCCGCCGCCGACGTCCGAGTAGGCGAACAGGTGGTAGTCGCCCGACCCCGTGGGGAAGGGCGGCCGGAAGGACCACCCGAGGACGTCGGCGCACCAGGCCCGCGTGGCCTCGACGTCGTCGCTGGCGAAGTCGGTGTGCGTGATCCAGCCGTAGACGCCATCGGTGAACTCGTGCGTGGGCTCTGTCATCGTCATCCTCTCGGACGGGTGTCGGTACCCGTCCGACTGTCCGACGGCGCCCGACTCATCGGCGGTCCGGTCGGTGACTCCCGCGCGCCGCAACAATTCCGGGCACTGACGTGGACTCGCGATCCACGACCGGGGCCCGCGCGCGTGGGCCGGAGGACGGTCCGGCCGGCTCGTGGGTGGAACCGGCCGGACCTGAGACGCCACCCGGACGCGCCCGAGCCGAGCCCTGCGCGCCCCCTACCCACCCACTCCACGAGCCATGCGGGCGATCTTCGATCTGGTTACGATTTTCCGTGTGGCCGGTTCCCAGGACCTCGCCGACACGTTCGCGTCGGTTGCTCGGGCACTGGAGGCAGCGAGCGACCCGACCGAGACCCGCCATGTCGTGACGCGGACGGCGGTCGAGATCGTTCCGGGCTGCGACCACGCGAGCATCTCGCTGATCGCCCGGCGCGGCGGGGTGACCACCGTCGCCGCGACCGACGAGGTCGTCCGACGCGTCGACGCCATCCAGTACCGCCTCGGTGAGGGGCCGGCCCTCGACGCGATCGCCGACCACGCCGTCTACGCGATCGACGACCTCGCGCAGGCGTCGCGGCTGTGGCCCCGCTTCGTCGAGAAGGCGGCGAAGGAGATCGGCGTCGCGAGCATGCTGTGCTTCCGGCTCTACACCGCCGACGACACCGCGGGCGCGTTGAACCTCTACGCGCGGCGCCCTCACGCGTTCACCGGCGAGTCGCGCGCCGTCGGTGCGATCCTCGCCGCGCATGCCGCCGTCGCACTGCTCGCGGCGGGCCAGCACGAGAACGTCGAGAACCTCGAGACCGCGCTGGCCAGCAGCCGGGAGATCGGGACCGCCGTCGGCGTGGTGATGATGCGGCGCAACGTCGCGCGCGACGAGGCGTTCGGCTTCCTGGTCGATGCGTCGCAACGCCTGAACCACAAGCTGCGTGACCTGGCCGAGGTCATCATCGAGGCCCCGGACGTCATCGACCGCCTCGGAGCCCGGGTACGGCAACGCTGAGTGCGGGTCGGCCCTCAGTGGCAGGAACCGTCGCGGCCGAGGGTCTCGACGGGTGTCGCGCCGGGGCGGCCCCACTGCGGGACGGGGCGGCTCGTCGGACCCCAGGTGATGTGTCCGTCCGCGTCGGTGCGCCACGCCGGCGGCCGCCCCTCGGGCCAGCCCTCGGGGTTGGTCTCCCAGGCCTCGCGACGGCCGTAGGGCGTCATGTCGAGCAGGCCGAGCGAGAAGTTGACGCGTTCGTTGCCGCGCCCCGTCGTCGAGTAGGTGAGGAACGTGCGGTCGCCGTCGCGCAGGAAGCACGTGATGTGGCCCATGTCCTCGCCCACCGGCGCCGGCACGTCGCGCACCGAGTACCAGGGGTTCGGTGTAGCCCATGAACTCGACGAAGTCGGCGACCTCGGGCCAGCGGCCCACCGTGAGGACGGCGTAGGAGACGCCGCGGGCGTGGAGGTAGGCGGCGTCGTGCACGTGCCAGGCCGCGGTGGTGCAGCCCTCGCACTGACCCTGGTGCGGCGCGCCGTCCCACCACATGTGCTTGTAGACGACGAGCTCCTCGCGGCCCTGGAACAGGTCCAGGAAGGGGACCGGGCCGTCGGCTCCGACGACCTGCACCGTCCCGTCGAACTCGACCATCGGCAGCCGGCGACGCGCCGCGGCGAGGGCGTCGCCCTCACGGGTGTGGGCCTTCTCGCGGACCAGGAGCTCGGCGCGGGCGGCCTGCCACGTCGCGAGGTCGACGACGGGCGGGCGGCCGGGCCGTGCGGTGGACGGGTGGGGCGGGGCGGTCGTCATGGGGGTCCTCCGGAGTTCGACGCTCTGCGGAGGAGACCGCCGCGCGGGCCGGAACTCATCTGTGAGTCTCGGATCTGTGAGCCGGTCGGCCGCGACCCGGCCGCTGCTGCGCGGACACCACGGGCCCCGGTGCGACCCGGGGCCCGTGTGCCACGCCTCAGCCCGCGTTGACCTTCGGCAGGATCTCCTCCTTGAGCCGCTTGAGGTCGTCCATGGTCTTGGCGACGGGCACGTCGGCGAACGGCGGCCAGATGAGCGGCATCGTCAGCCCGGCCTCCTTGTAGGCCTTGAGCCGGTCGGTGATCTGACCGGCGGTCCCGACCATCAGGTTGGTGACCCGGCCCTGGTCGGACTGGTCGGTCTCCTCGTCGGTGATCACCGTCCACAGCATGCTGCAGACCTCGAGGTCGTCGACCGAGCGCTTGGTGTCGAGCTCGTCGAGCTCTCGCTGGATGGCGCTGCGCCAGTTCTTGATGTCCTCGGGGGAGTCCTGGATGCCGATCCAGCCCGACAGGTTGTACTTCGCGATGCGAGCCGCCGAGCGCTTCGGGTCCTTCAGCCCGGAGAAGAAGATCGGCGGGTGCGGCTTCTGGATCGGCTTGGCGCCGAAGCCGCAGGGCTCGAAGTCGGCGAACTCGCCGTGGTACTCGAAGATGTCGTTGGTCCACACGCCCTGCAGGACCTCGATCGTCTCGCGCACGTGCTTGTGCCGCTTGGGGAAGATGTGCGCGGCGCTCGCGGCGGCGAACTCCTCGGGCATCCAGCCGGAGCCGACACCGACGTTGAGGCGGCCGTCGGAGAGGTGGTCGATCGTCGCCAGCTCGGCGGCGAGGACGCCGGGGGCACGGAACGGGGTGTCGATGATGCTCATCCCGATGCGGACCTTGGTCGTCTTCGCGGCCAGCCACGGGATCAGCGGGAAGCCCTGCAGGAACGTGCCGCGTGCGGCGACCGGCAGCGCGTTGGGCAGCCCCTCCATCATGCCGAAGGGGTACTGCAGCTCCCCGCGGTCCGAGGACTCCGGGACGACGATGCGGTCCAGCGTCCACACGGAGTCGAGGTCGAGGTCCTCGGCGAGGGCGGTGAGGTCCTCGAGATCCTTGACGGTCACCTCGGTGCGGAAGTTCGGCAGGTACAGAGCGAGCTTCATGGAGACGGCCTCCTTGCCGTGCACAGACGGGTCGCTGCTGCGACGCGCGTCCGGTCGGTGCGCCGTCGAGCTCGACCCAGGGACCCCGAGCCTAATGGGAGCGTGGTCCGCGTCACATACCGAGCGGAGCGGTGACCTGGTCGACCGGGCAGCCCTGACCGGGTGGCGCGAGGGGATCGGCGGGGGTGTCCGCCGGTTCGCGCAGCCGCCGCTGCCACCAGCTGATGTCGTGCCAGCGGCCGAGCTTGAAGCCGACGTCGTGCCAGGTCCCGACGTGCGCGAAGCCCAGCGTCCGGTGGAGCCCGATGCTGGCGTCGTTGGGCAGCGTGATGCCGGCGAACGCCTGGATGTGGCCCTGCGCGGCGAGCATGTCGAGCAGGACGCGGTAGAGCTCGCGGCCCAGCCCGGTGCGCCGCGCGGTGAGGTCGACGTACACGCTGACCTCGACGGCCCACCGGTAGGCGGGCCGTTGCCTGAGCTCGCCCGCGTAGGCGTAGCCGACGATGCGGCCGCCGATCTCGCCGACCAGCCACGGCAGCCGCTGCAGGGTGTGGTCGATGCGGCGGGCCATCGTCGCCGTGTCGGGCGGGGTCGTCTCGAACGAGATCGCCGTGTCACGGACGTAGGGCGCGTAGATCGCGGCGACGGCCGCGGCGTCGGAGGCCGTCGCGAGCCGGATCGTCGGGGTGCTCACGTCGACGAGTCTGCGGCACGGCCGCGGACGGGTTCCGCCGCAGCGCGGCACGTCACAGCGGGTCAGGTGGGTGCGGCCGGACCGAGGACGACGTCCCCGCGCGCGGCGTGCTCGACCGTGAGCCAGGTTCCTCGGTCGACGCGCGCGGCGTAGCCGGCGTGGCCGGGGGAGCCGGGTGGCCAGGCGCGCAGGAGGTCGTCGTGCCAGCGGTCGTGGTCGTAGCGGACGGGTACCGCGTCGACCCGCAGGCCGTCGACTGCGACGCCGTAGAGACCGTCGGCCGGCGGGCGCGGGTCGGCGCAGATGCGCGTCATGACCCCGAACCGCCGACCGCGGAAGGTCGGCAGCCCCGCGCACCCGTTGTTGGCGACGACGTACCGGCGGCCGCCGGCGACGTGGTCCTGGATGTACGGCAGCCCCGTGTGGGTGCAGCACAGCGTGGTGACGTCGGCGCGCCGGCACCAGTCGACGACGGTCTCCGGTGTGGTGGCCGTCCCCGCGAAGCCGGTGGCCGTGCGGGCGCTGTGGTCGGGCGGGTCGACGGCCTCGAGCGCGAGGCGCCAGCCGGCGAGGCTCTCGGGGTCGCCGTGGACGACGCCGACGCGGTGGCCGCCGACGTCGACGGTCAGATGGCGGGGCAGCGCGGCGAGCCGCTCGCGGGCGGCGGTCGGCCCGGCGGACCCGCGCAGCCGGGCCACGACGAGGTTGGAGTTCGTGACGACGTCGTCGGCGACGTAGGAGGGGTAGTCGCAGCCGCACCCCACGGTGTCGTCGGGGGCGGTCAGGGCGTACTCGACGTTGCCGAGGGTGGCGTGGTGGTCGTGGACGCCGGCCTCGATCGCGGCGAACCGGTCGGGCTCGACGTCGAGGTAGTGGAAGTCGCCGTTGAACACGATCTCGGGTGGGGACGGTTCCTCGGCGGCCCGGGCGAGCACCGCGTCGAGCGCCCGGGTGTTGCCGTAGAGCCCGCCGACGACGTAGAGCGTCGAGGTCGCGAACGCGACCGGCCCGGCCAGGTCCTCGGGCCGGTACCGGTAGGCGACGGGACAGCTGCGTCCCGGGGTGGCCACGGCTACACCACCCGGTCCGCGACGAGGACGCGCCCGACGCCGTCGGCGAGCAGCCGACGGCGGAGCGGGAGCGGGGTCACGTCGCCGGGGCGAGGTCGAGCAGGTCCGCGACCTCGCCCAGCCGCTGCGGGACCGCCCGGTAGTAGACCCAGGTCCCGCGCCGCTCGCCGGTGATCAGCCCGGCCTCGCGCAGCACCTTGAGGTGATGGGAGATGGTCGGCCCGCTGAGGTCGAAGACGCCGGTCAGCTCGCACACGCAGGCCTCCCCGCCGTGGTGGGAGGCGATCATCGACAGCAGCCGCAGCCGCACCGGGTCGCCCATCGCCTTGAACACCCGGGCGAGCTCCACCGCGCGGTCCTCGCCGAGCGGCTCGCGCGTCAACGGCGAGCAGCACGCCTCCGACGCGCGGGGCCCGGGCGCGGGGACGTCACTGATCGGGAGCGTCTGCTTCGACATGTTTCTAGGTTGACAGCCGTCGAATCAGGGTGCAACCTCGTGCTTCGATATCCATCGAATCAAGGAGGAGTGGGATGTCTCGGGTGCAGCTCGCCCTGCGGGTCTCCGACCTGGAGGGCTCGATCGACTTCTACCGGTCGCTGTTCGGCGTCGAGCCGGCCAAGCGCCGTCCCGGGTACGCGAACTTCGCGATCGCCGAACCGCCGCTGAAGCTGGTGCTCATCGAGGGCCCGGCAGGTGGGCCGACCGTCATGGACCACCTCGGTGTGGAGGTCGGGACGGCCGACGAGGTGCACGCGGCCACGGAGCGCCTGTCCGGGCTGGGCCTGGCCACCCGCGTCGAGGACGACACCACGTGTTGTTACGCGCTGCAGGACAAGGTGTGGGTGCACGGGCCGGGCCGCGAGCCGTGGGAGGTCTACACGGTGAAGGCCGGCGCGCCCGACGCCACGTCGATCCACCCCGTCGGGGCGCGGCCCGACGCGTCGTGCGAGTGCGGGGTGCCGGCCGCGGCGACCGGCACCGCCGCCGTCGAGTGCTGCGGCTGAGCCGCTGCCCTACCGGGTCTGCGTGGCCCTGTGAGTGGCGATAGTCGCTGTAGCGACTATCGCCACCCACGGTCAGCTCAGGAGATGGCGGACGAAGAACCGCGTCGCGCTGTCGGACTCGAACCGCGGGACCTCCTTGTGGCGGCCCGCGTTGGCGTGCAACGTCTTCTGTGTCGAGCCGAAGGCGTCGAACAACGCCAGGCCCTGCTCACGAGGGATGTGCTCGTCGTCCCACTGCATCACGAACTCCAGCGGGACGGTGATCTCCTTCGCGGCGGGGGCCACGGAGTCGTGCCAGAAGACGCCGAACACCGCCGCGGCGATCCGTGGTTCGGCGGCCACGAGCGGGATGCCGATCGCGGTGCCCATGTTCAGCCCGAAGTACCCGACGGGGCCGGCACCGATCTCGGGGAGTCGTTGCAGCGCATCGAGTGTCGCCCGCCATTCCGGGACGGCGCGGCGCGCGATGTCGGCGTTGTACTCCTCGACGACCGGACCGACCGGGTCGCCCGCCGCCATCAGTCGCTGCATGATCTCGACCTGTTCCTCGTCGTAGGCCGAGCGCGGCCGGTCGCCGTGCGCGGGGGCGTCGAGGGTGACGGCGCTGAGCCCGCCGTCGAGCACGAGCTTGTGCGCCCGGCCCGACATCCCGGCCGCCCGCTTGTGGGTGCCGCCGCCGTGGCCGAGCAGCACGAGCGGACCGGTCGGGCCCGTCTCGGCGGACCAGAGGACACCGGGCACGTCGTCTACGACGAAATCGCGTTCGAGCACGCCGTCGGACGAGGTACGGGTCGTGAATTCGATTGGTTTCATGGCAGTCGCCTCTCGGGAGTGGGTGCTCCCGGCGACCATTTCGTCAGCCGACCGCCCGCGACGACGGGAGGAGCACCCGGATCGATGGAACGTTCACAGGTCTCACCCCCTCGGTGTGTGTCACGGACGAACGAAAGGCTAAACCAGGCGGTTCCGGCCGGGCCACCGAATTTCGCCGCGGAAACTCACACGTCCGGCAATAGCCGGAAATGGGTGGTGAGCCGATCGCCGTCGAGGACGTGAAAGGCCAGCCCGGGCGGGAGCCGGTCGTCGAGCAGGATCGGTCCCTCCCACGGCAGCCGCAGGCCCGACCGCACCCCGGGCGCGACGACGAGCGGCCTGCCGCCGAACGTCGTCACCGCCGGGGTGTGCGCGTGCCCGCACAGCAGGGCGACGACCTGCGGGTTCGCCCTCAGAAGTGCGTCGAGGCGTTCCGACGAGCGCTGGCGGATCGCGTCGATCTCCGGGCTGTGCAGGGGCGTGGGCGGGTGGTGGAAGGCGAGCAAGGTGGGGGTGGCGGGCGCGTCGGCGAGCAGTTCGGACAGCCGGTCGGCCGTCCACGCCGTCAGCTCGCCGCCGGCCTCGCCCGGGATCGTCGAGTCGTACAGGACGATGCGTGCGCCGGGCAGGTCGTGCGCCCCGACCACCGGCTCGTCGCCCGTGCCGCCGAGCAGTGTCCGGCGGTAGGCGGCGCGGTCGTCGTGGTTGCCGGGGCAGTGCAGCGCCCCGCGGTCGCCGAGCAGGTCGCGCACCTCGCGGTACTCGTCGTCGGTGCCGTGGTCGGTGAGATCGCCGGTGACCAGCATCGCGTCCACGCGCCGGGGCAGCGCGTCGATGTGGGCGAGCACCCTGGCGGCCCGCTCGCGGGCGCGGGCGCTGCCGTCGAGATGCAGGTCGCTGAGGTGGGCCAGCAGGAGCATGGGCCCATCCTGGCCGCCGCGACGGACGGGCGCGTGGGAATGTCCGGGTCGCGCGCGATACTGCGCGGAGCCACGTGCTGGGCGGGATCACGTGTGGAGGACAAGTGGCCGACGCCGAGGACGTGCGCAGGCTCGCGCTCGCGCTGGACGACGTCGAGGAGATCGACAGCGAGGGCTTCGACTTCCGGGTGGGCGGCAAGGGATTCGTCTGGTCCTACCCGGAGCGGGTACCGGGCCGGCGGCGGGTGATCCGCACCGACGTCGCCGTGCTGTACGTCGGCGACGAGGCCGAGAAGCAGGCGCTGCTGCTCGGCGAGCCCGACCTGTTCTTCACCGCCCCGGGTTACGACGGGTTTCCGCTGGTCATGGTGCGTCTCGAGGCGCTCGACGAGGCGCGGCTCGCCGAGCTGGTCGGCGACGCGTGGGCCATGCGCCGCGGGCCGGCAGCCGACTGACCGGCACGTGGGGTTTGCCCCCGCCGCGGCTCGGGGGTTCGGTCCGGTCAGGTCGGGGGCCTGCTCGGTCCTCATCGTGGCAGGAACCGGGCAAAGTATTTCTCAACGGACGGGGCGACATCGAAAAGTCACTCCGAACACACGAGAAAAATGGGAGCCCACCGATGTTCAAGAGCAGCTGCCACTCCAAGTCCCGCGACCACGACTACGACCACAAGTGGGACAGCAAGTGGGACGACAAGTGCGACGACAAATACGACAAGTACGACAAATGGAATGACTGCGACGACAAGTACGGAAAGTACGACGACTGCTGGGACGACAAGTACGGCAAGTGCGACGACGACTACGGCAAGGACAAGTGGGACGACGACAAGTGGGGCTGCCACGACGACAAGTACTCCCACTACAACAGCTGAGCCCGGCCCGGGCGGCGAGAATCGGCCGGTGACGACACCTGTGGGGGCGTCGCCGAGCCGGCCGTCCGGCGACCGACTCGATGCGCGTTCGGGGCACGGGCCGCCCGGACGCGCATCGGTGTGCGTGCCGCACTACCTCTCCGGGCTCCGCGCTCGACCTCGACGCCACGGCCGTGCGACGGTCGTGGCATCGTCGTCCGCGGACGGGTGCGCTGTGGGAGGGCAGGATCGGCGCCGACACACGTCCGACCTGCGGATGGGGGGAGATGTCCTGAGTACCGTGCTGGATCCCCGGCTGCCCGCGCCGTTCGCCCGCGAGCTCGCCGCCGACGACAACGAGGGCTTCACGATCGCCCTGCTCACCGTCGCCGACGGCGGCTGGCCGCACCAGGCGCTGATCAGCGTGGGCGAGATCGTCGCGCTCGACGACGTCCGGCTCCGGCTCGCGACCTGGCCGGCCAGCACCGCCACCCGCAACCTGCTCGCGACCGGGCGCGCCACGCTCGTCGCGGTCGTCGACGCCGAGGTGTTCGCGGTACGCGTGGAGGTCGCCCCCCGCGAGAGCGGGCTGGAGCTGCAGGTGTTCGACGGGCGCGTCGTCGAGGCCCGCTCCGACACCGCGCCGTACGCGACGGTCGAGTCCGGCATCCGGTTCCGGCTGCACGACCCCGCGGCCGTGAGCTCACGCTGGCGCGCGACCCGGTCGGCGCTGCGCTCGCTGGGCTGACCTCACGCCACGTCCGAGCGCAGCAGCGAGTACATGTACATGTCCCGGCGCTCGGTGCCGACCACCTCCCAGGCGCGCATGAGACCTTCGCGATGGAAGCCCGCGGTCTCGGCCGCCCGCCACGAACCCTTGTTCCAGGGCTCGACGTAGAGCTCGAGCCGCTCGACCTCGGGCAGCGTGAGGGCCCAGGGGGACAACGTCTGCAGGGCGCGGGTCGCCAGCCCGCGGCGGCGGTTGCGCGCGAGCACCCAGTAGCCGATCCGCGCCCGGCCGGGCCCGACGCCGAGGAACCAGAGCCCGATCTGCCCGAGCGGCTCGTCGGTGTCGGAGTCGGCGATGACGAACGGATAGCCGACCCGGTCGGTGACCCGGGCGTACTGCAGCCGGATCCACGCCCGTGCCCGGAACTCGTCGGCGCAGGCGGGGACCGTCGTCACGCGGGGGATGGCGCCGTCGCAGGACGCCTCGACGACCATCGGGAGGTCGTGTTCGCAGAACCCGCGCAGCACGAGCCCGTCGGCGTCGAGCCGCGGCACCCGCGTCTCACCCACAATCGGACAGAGTAGGACGAAGTAGACGTCGGGTCGATGTGGGTCATGGGGCGTGCGGCGCAGGACCTCGGCCGCGACCACACTGCTGTCGCGCGGCGCCCCGACGACGGCGGGGTTACGCCGGTCGTGGTGCGCGCAACCCCGGCGCGCCGAGACGCCGCGACGGCGACGGTGCGGTTGCGCGGGACGGGGATCGGGGCGGGGCAGGATGTGTGCCCATGGGGATCGAGGTCCGCGACGCCCGTGCCGACGACGATGCCGCACTCGCCCGCATCGACGTCCTGACCTGGACCTCCGCCGGCTCACCCGCGCCGCCCCCGGCACCGGGTACGCCGTTCTTCTCCGACCGCACGCGTCCGGACGACGTCCTGGTCGCCGAGGTAGACGGCGCGGTCGCGGGCTACGTCGCGCTCGGCGACACCCTGCCCATCCCGGCGCACCGGCACGTTCGTGAGATCCGGGGCCTCGCGGTCGACCCCGGGCTGGGGAGGCGCGGGGTCGGGAGGGCGCTGGTGCTCGCCGCCGTCGACCGGGCGGCGCGGGCGGGCGCGGTCAAGGTGGGCTTGCGCGTCCTCGGCCCCAACACGGGGGCGCGCCGGCTGTACGCGAGGTGCGGGTTCGGCATCGAGGGCGTGCTGCGCGGCGAGTTCCGCATCGACGGCGTCCTCGTCGACGACGTCCTCATGGCGACGTTCCCCGGCGGCGAGCCCCCGCGGCCGGCGGCCCGGTCCGCAGCGCCGCCCGGGCAGCGGCCGGAGTCGTCGTCGTGGGAGCGGGCCGACCGGCTCGACGAGACGCGCAGGCGGCTGCGCACGCTCGAGGCACTGGCCGCGGCGCTGCGCAGGCCCGCCGACGTCGCCGCCGCCGTGACCGCCGCGCCCGACCGACCCACGGCCGCGGCCGCGTTGCAGGAGCTGCTCGGCGTCGCGGCGGACGAGGCGCACGCCGTCCTGCAGATGCAGTGGGGCCGGCTGACCGGCGACACCCTGCCGAGGATCGAGGAGGACGTCCGGGAGCTGCGCGCAGACCTGCGCGATCTCGGCGACGACCGCTGACGCGCGGCGCGCTACGGGACGATCACGCCGTTGTGGCGGCGGTAGATCTCGGCGACCACGTCGGGGTCGGGGGGTCCCGAGGCGGGCAGGGCCGCGCCGATCTCGGCCATGAAATCCAGCGCCGACGCCGGGCTCCAGATGCCGAGCACCTTGGCCGGGGTGTCGCCCGGGTTCGCGAACGTGTGCCGGATCCCGCGCTCGGCGAGGATCAGCGTGCCGGGCGGTGCGGGCACCGGGTCGGAGCGCCCCGTCAGGTAGGTGAGCTCGCCGTCGAGGACGTAGATCGCCTCGTCGAACCCGTGGTGGATGTGCGGTGGCGGACCGCCGAACCCGGCGGGGATCGTCATCTCGCAGAAGGCGAGCGCGTCGGTGGCGCCCAGGACGGGCACGGTCTCGCCGGCGTAGGGGAGCTGACGCGGGGCGTCGGTCATCTCGGCAGTCTGGTCCGGTGCGGCGGCCGTCGACAAGCCGCACTCTAATGTTGAACTCGAATTCAGGATAGGGTCACCGCATGGACGTGGGGCGGGAGACGCGCGAGCTGCCGCGCACGGCGCGGGGACTGCGCACCCGGGCGGCGCTGGTGGCGGCGGCCCGGCGGGTGTTCGAGCGCGACGGCTACATCGACGCGCGGCTCACCGACATCACGGCGGAGGCCCGCTGCGCGGTGGGCTCGTTCTACACGTACTTCGCGAACAAGGAGGAGATCTTCGCCGCGGTCCTCGAGGAGGCCAAGGAGGAGATGCTCCACCCGAACGTCCGGGAGATGACGGGCACCGACGACCCGGTCGCCGTCATCGAGGCCGCCAACCGTGCCTACCTGGAGGCATACGCGCGCAACGCCAGGCTCATGCGGCTGCTCGACCAGGTCGCCGACATCGACGAGGGCGTCCGGGAGTTGCGCCGCAGGCGCAGCGAGGCCTTCACCCGGCGCAACGCCAGGGCGATCCGCGAGCTGCAGGTGCGCGGGGTCGCCGATCCGGAGCTCGACGCGCTGCTGGCCGCGACGGCCCTGTCGAGCATGGTCAGCCGGATGGCGCAGCTGACGTTCGTGCAGGGCGAGCCGTGGGAGCTCGACGAGCTGGTCGAGACCCTCACGCGGCTGTGGACGAACGCGCTGCGGATCACCGGGTGAGCGTGTGCCGGGTGAGGTCGCGCCCACACCGGCATTGAACCTGAATTTGATTTCATCTATATCTTCGAGGGAAGTCGACGAGGAGGTCGCAGTGCGGGTCGCGGGAAAGGTCGCCGTCGTCACCGGCGGAGGAGGCGGGATCGGGGCCGCACTGGCCGCAGCGCTCTCCGGGGCGGGCGCGCGCGTCGTCGTCTCCGACGTCGACGGCGCCGCGGCCGACCGGGTCGCCGCCGAGGCCGATGCCGCCGCGGGCGCGCACGTCGCCGTCGGGGCCGCCGCCGACGCCGCGGACGCCACGGCGATCGCCGGGCTGATCGCGCTCGCGGAGCGGGAGTTCGGCCCGGTCGACGTGTACTGCGCGAACGCCGGGATCGGGCCGAAGGGTGGCCTCGACGCCACCGAGGACGAGTGGGACCGCACGATCGACGTCAACGTCCGCGCGCACGTCCGGGCCGCGAAGCTGCTCGTCCCGGGCTGGCTCGAGCGCGGCGAGGGCTACTTCGTCGCCACGGCGTCCGCGGCGGGCCTGCTCACCCAGATCGGGTCCGCGGCCTACGCCGTCAGCAAGCACGCCGCCGTCGGCTTCGCCGAATGGCTCTCGATCACCTACGGCGACCGGGGCGTGCGGGTGAGCTGCCTGTGCCCGATGGGGGTCGACACCGACATGCTGCGCGCGGCGACGACGTCGGACGACCCGATGGGGGCCGCGGCCGGACGCTCGGTCGTCGAGGCGGGCTCGGTGCTGCAGCCGGCCGAGGTCGCCGAGAGCGTCCTCGCTGCGATCGACGACGAGCGCTTCCTCGTGCTGCCGCATCCCGAGGTGCTGGAGATGTACCGCCGCAAGGGGTCCGATTACGACCGGTGGCTGCGCGGGATGCGCCGCTACCAGGCGTCGCTGCTCGCCCCCGAGTCCTGACCCGCAGAAGAGAGGAACGTCCGTGTCGATGTTCGAGATCTCCGACCGTGCCAAGGCCGTCGAGGCCGACCTGCGGGAGTTCATGGACTCCCACGTCTACCCGGCAGAGGCCGTCTACGAGCAGCAGATGCTCGAGGCGGGCGACCCGCACCACCACCCGCAGATCATCGAGGACCTCAAGGCCGAGGCGAAGAAGCGCGGGCTGTGGAACCTGTTCCACCCGCACCCCGACTGGGGCCCGGGGCTGACCAACCTCGAGTACGCGCCGCTCTGCGAGATCATGGGGCGCAGCGCGTTCATCGCGCCGGAGGTCTTCAACTGCAGTGCCCCCGACACCGGCAACATGGAGGTGTTCACGCTCTTCGGCAGCGAGGAGCACAAGGAGCGCTGGCTGCGTCCGCTGCTCGACGGCACGATCCGCTCGGCCTTCGCGATGACCGAGCCCGCGGTCGCGAGCTCCGACGCGACGAACGTCGAGCTGCGCATGGAGCGGGACGGCGACGAGTACGTCCTCAACGGGCGCAAGTGGTTCGCCTCCAACGCGCTGCACGCCAACTGCAAGGTGCTCATCGTCATGGGCAAGACCGATCCCGACGCGCTGCCGCACCGGCAGCAGTCGATGATGGTCGTGCCGATCGACGCGCCCGGCGTGGAGATCGTGCGCAACCTGACCGTCTTCGGCTACGCCGACCGCGAGGGCCACGCCGAGATCACGTTCACCGACGTCCGGGTCCCGGAGAAGGACGTCCTCAAGGGTGAGGGTGAGGGCTTCGCGATCGCGCAGGCCCGGCTCGGCCCCGGCCGCATCCACCACTGCATGCGCACGATCGGCGTCGCCGAGCGTGCACTGGAGCTCATGTGCCGGCGCGCCGACTCCCGCGTCACCTGGGGGCAGCCGCTCTCGGAGCGCGCGAACATCCAGGACTGGATCGCCGAGGCCCGCATCGACATCGAGATGATCCGCCTGCTGACGCTCAAGGCCGCGCATCTGATGGACACCGTCGGCAACAAGGCCGCGCGCACCGAGATCGCCGCGATCAAGGTGGCCGCGCCGAACATCGCGCTGACGATCATCGACCGGGCCATCCAGGTGCACGGCGCCGGCGGCGTCACCGGCGACTTCCCGCTGGCCGCGGCCTACGCCCACGTGCGGACGCTGCGGCTCGCCGACGGGCCCGACGAGGTCCACAAGCGGGCCATCGCCCGTCAGGAGCTGCGCCGGCACCGCGACACCGCCGACGCGGGCTGAGCCGTCGGGGTGACCGGTGCCCCGTCCGGCGGGAAAGTGCCGGTGGGAGGGGGTGCCCGGGCCCCCGCCCGGGTATCGTCACGGGCCGTGGCGGGTGACAGTCCGCTGTGGGTGGGCCTGACGATCTACGCGCTGGTCACGCTCGCGCCGACGCTGATCTTCTGGGCGGCACTCAAGGTGCCGGCCGCGGTCGCCGCGCGCCGTCGCAGGACCGCGCCGCCGCCACCGGCCCGGCCCCCGATCGAGGAGCTGGTGTCGGACCTGCGCCGGCTGCGCCGCGGTCTGCGCGACGGCGTACCCCGCACCCGGGTGCGCCGCGTCGCGCTCCAGTCCGCCTACGACGACGTGCTCCTGGACGTGTGCCGGGCCGTCGGGGTCGACGCGACACGGCTGGCCGCGACGCCCGAGCACGGCTCGGAGCGGGCGTTCGCGCGCCTGGTCGCCGAGGCCGACGTCGAGTCCGCGGGCATCGAGCTCGACCCACCGGGGGAGGAGCGCACCGCGGCGTGACCGGCGACACGCGTCGCCGGTAAAGTCGGCTTTACCAATCGGGAACCAGCAGCGCCGTTCGTGCGTTGAACGGCGTGAAAGACACGCACGCGCTGTAGGAGGACCAGGTGCGCACCACCAGCAACCCGGCGTTCCGCAACCTGCCCCAGCAGGGCGGATACGCCGATTTCGACCGCCAGGCCGGCGCGTTCGGCGCCGGGGCCGCCGCGGCCGACGCGCGTGCGTCGCAGAGCGGTTTCGGCCCCGCGGCGACGAGCGACCGTCGCCTGACGACCGACGACGTCGTCATCAAGACGGCGATCACGGGTGGCGTGGCCCTCGCGGCCGGCATCGCGACGGCGCTCTCGGGCGCCTTCGTACTGACGCTGCCGGCGTTCATCGTCGGCTTCGTCGTGTCGCTGATCGTGATCTTCAAGCAGAGCACGAACCCCGCGCTCGTGCTGATCTACTCGGCGGCGATGGGCGTCGCCCTCGGCGGGATCACCGGCGCGCTGGAGCTGTCCGGGACGCAGTTCGAGGGCATCGGCTTCCAGGCCGTCGTCGGCACGGTCGGCGTCTTCATCGGGATGCTGATCGTCTACAAGACGGGCGCGGTGAAGGTGACGCCGCGGTTCACCAAGTGGCTGATCGGCGCCATGGTCGGCGTCGTCGTCCTGATGCTGGTGAACCTGGTGGTCAGCTTCTTCACCACAGGCGGGCTCGGCCTGCGCGACGGCTCGCCGATCGCGTTCCTGTTCAGCATCGTCTGCATCGGCGTCGCGGCGTTCAGCCTGCTGCTCGACTTCGACCAGGCCGACCGCGCGGTCAAGGCGGGCGCCCCGGCGAAGTTCGCCTGGTACATCGCCTTCGGCCTGATGACGACGCTCGTCTGGCTCTACGTCGAGATCCTGCGGCTGCTCTCGTACTTCCGGAACTAGCCGCTCCGCCCCAGGCCCCGACCCGAGGCCGGCCGGGACAGCCCCCCTCCCCGGCCGACGGCGCCGCGGACCCGCTCACACGAGCCGGGTCCGCGGCGCTCGCCGTTTCCGGGGCCGGTTCCCCGGATCAGCGCTCACGGGCTCAGCTCAGGCGCTCGAAGATGATCGCCATGCCCTGGCCGCCGCCGACGCACATCGTCTCCAGGCCGATCGTCCTGTCCTTGGCCTTGAGCCCGTTGAGCAGCGTCGTCGTGATGCGGGCGCCGGTCATGCCGAACGGGTGACCGACGGCGATCGCGCCGCCGTGCACGTTGAGCTTGTCGTTCTCCAGCGGGTCGATGCCCAGGTGCCGCGCCGAAGGGATGACCTGCGCGGCGAACGCCTCGTTGATCTCGACGAGGTCGACGTCGTCGATGGTCATGCCGGCGCGGGCCAGCGCCTGCCGGCTCGCCTCGATCGGGCCCAGGCCCATGATCTCCGGCGACAGGGCCGTCACGCCGGTCGCGACGATCCGGGCGAGCGGGGTGAGGCCCAGGTCGCGGGCCCGGGTGTCGGACATGACGACCAGCGCGGCGGCGCCGTCGTTGAGCGGGCAGCAGTTGCCGGCGGTGACGCGGCCGTCGGGCCGGAAGACCGGCTTGAGCCCGGCGACGCCCTCGTAGGTGACGCCGGCGCGGGGACCGTCGTCGGCGGAGACGACCGTGCCGTCAGGCAGCGTGACGGGCGTGATCTCGCGCGCGTAGAAGCCGTCGGCGATGGCCTGCTCGGCGAGGTTCTGCGAGCGGACGCCGAAGCGGTCCATGTCCTCGCGGCTGACGTTCTCCAGCCGCGCGACGTTCTCCGCGGTCTGGCCCATCGCGATGTAGACGTCGGGGAGTCGGCCCTCGGTGCGCGGGTCGACCCACATGTCGGCGCCCGTCGCGGCGACGTCCGCGGTGCGGGCCTCCGCGTCGGCGAAGATCGGGTTGTGCGTGTCGGGCAGGCTGTCGGAGCTGCCCTTGGCGAAGCGCGACACCGTCTCCACGCCCGCGGAGACGAACACGTCGCCCTCGCCCGCGCGGATCGCGTGCAGCGCCATCCGCGTGGTCTGGACCGACGACGAGCAGTACCGCGTCACCGTGGTGCCCGGCACGGTGTCGAGCCCGAGCTCGACGGCGACCGCGCGGGCCATGTTGAAGCCCTGCTCGCCGCCGGGCAGGCCGCAGCCGAGCATGAGGTCGTCGATCGTCGCCGGGTCGAGGCCCGGCACCTGGGCGAGCGCGGCGGAGATGATCTGCGCCGCGAGGTCGTCGGGGCGGATCGTGGTGAGCGACCCCTTCCCGGCGCGACCGATCGGGGAACGGGCGGCGGCGACGATGACGGCCTCGGGCATCGGGAGAGCTCCTCGGGTAGGACGGTTGGCCGGGTGCGTCTCGGTCTCGTCACGAAACCGATGTGACGCCGAGCGTGCCTCTCCACTCTGCCTGACGGGAACTGTCAGTGATGTACCCGACGATGTCGTCATGACCTCGTGGAACGACGTCGAAGAGGCGGAGCCGCAGTTCGCCGCGCGCGTCCGGGCGATCCTGGTCGCCCGCAAGCACCTCACCATCGCGACCCTGCGCGCCGACGGGTCGCCGCGCATCAGCGGGATCGAGGTGGAGTTCGCCGACGGGCAGCTCGGCTTCGGGTCGATGCCGAACGCGCGCAAGGGCGCGGACCTGCTGCGCGACCCCCGGTTCGCACTGCACAGCGCCACGGTCGACCCGCCGGAGGGCGCCCCCGCGCAGTGGCCCGGGGAGGCCAAGCTCGCCGGGCGGGCGCGCTGCACGGGCGCCCTCGACGGCCCGGCGCCGGGGCTGGCGTTCGTCGCGGACGTGCAGGAGGTCGTGCACACGCACCTCAACGAGGCGGGCGACCGGCTGGTCGTCGAGTTCTGGCACCCGGGCAGGGGGCTGCGCCGCGTCGAACGCGAATGAGCCGCGGGTCGGCGCCTTCCCGGGCCCCGGGTGACCGGTCCTGGCCGTGTCGACTCCGGCCGTGGCGATTCCGGCTTGTCGATTCCGGCTTGTCGGTTGCGGCTTGTCGATTCCGGGGGAGGCCGATCGTCGTCATGCTGTGCGGCACCCCGCCGCACGGCACGCACGAGGAGGACGACCGTGAAGTACATGCTGCTCATCTACTCGACCGAGCCGGGCCAGGCCCCCGACCCGGCCGTCCTGGCCCCGATGATGAAGGCCTACGAGGACTTCACCAAGGCCGTCCACGACGCGGGCGTCTGGCTCGCGGGCGACGCGCTGCAGGGCCGGGCGAGCGCGACGTCGGTCCGGGTCGACGACGCCGGCGCCCGGCTGGTCACCGACGGGCCCTACGCCGAGACCCGTGAGGTCCTCGGCGGCTACTACCTGCTCGACGTCCCCGACCTCGACGCGGCGCTCGACTGGGCGGCCCGCTGCCCCGGGTCGCAGAACGGTGGCACGATCGAGGTGCGGCCGATCCGCGAGTTCGCCGCGAGCTGACCGCACCGGATCAGCGCAGATGGACGACGGGGCAGCCGTCGCCGGGGTGGAGGCCGTGTTCCGGGAGGAGCACGGCCGCCTCCTCGCGACGCTCGTGCACGGCTTCGGCGACCTCGATCTCGCCGAGGAGGTCGCGGCCGACGCGGTCGAGGCGGCGCTGCTGCACTGGCCGCGCGAGGGCGTGCCGCGGCGGCCCGGCGCCTGGCTGCTGACGACGGCACGGCGCAAGGCCGTCGACCGGCTGCGCCGCGACCGGGCCTACGCCGCCCGGCTGGCCCTGTTGCGGGCCGACGCCGAGCGGGCCGACCCCGCGCCCCCGCCCACGCCGGGCGACGACGACATCCCCGACGAGCGGCTCCGGCTCTTCTTCGCCTGCTGCCATCCGGCACTCCCGATGGAGGCCCGCACCGCGCTCACCCTGCGCTGCCTCGGCGGGATGGACACCCCGCAGGTGGCGCGCCTGTTCATGGTGCCCACCGCGACGATGGCCCAGCGCATCGTCCGGGCGAAGCGCAAGATCCGCGAGGCGCGCATCCCGTTCCGGGTCCCCGCGGCCGACGAGCTGGCCGACCGGCTCCCGGGCGTTCTGCACGTCCTCTATCTCGTCTTCACCGAGGGCTACGCGGCGGGAACGGGCGCTGCGCTGCAACGTCTCGACCTCGCCGACGAGGCGATCCGGCTGACCCGCATCCTGCTGCGGCTGTTGCCCGACGAGCGGGAGGTGGCCGGGCTGCTGGCGCTGATGCTGCTCGTCGACGCGCGCCGGGACGCCCGGGTCGACGCCGAGGGCGCGCTCGTCCTGCTCGACGACCAGGACCGCGGCCGCTGGGACGGCGACCGCATCGAGGAGGGACGGACCCTCGTCGTCCGGGCGCTCACGGGCGGGCCGCCCGGCCCCTACGGCGTGCAGGCCGCGATCGCCGCCCTGCACGTCGAGGCCGCCGACGTCGCGACGACCGACTGGCCGCAGATCGTCGCGCTCTACGACGTGCTGGACCGGCTCGCGCCGTCGCCCGCCGTGGCGCTCAACCGCGCTGTCGCCGTCGCGATGCGCGACGGGCCCGCGGCGGGTCTGGCGCTGCTCGACGACCTGCGCGACGAGCCTCGCCTGCAGGGGCGGCACCTGCTGCCGGCGGCCCGGGCCGACCTGCTGCGCCGGCTCGGCCGGACCGAGGAGGCGGCCGCGGAGTACCGGGCGGCGCTGGCGCACGTCGACAACGGCGTGGAGCGGGAGTTCCTCGCCCGCAGGCTCGCCGCGCTGGGCGGGGACGGGCTGGACGGGACGGGCAGGGCGGAGCGGCGGGGTGACCGGGCGGGGGATCAGTAGCCGAGCTCGGTCGCCCAGCCGCGCAGCTTCTGCATCGCGCGGTGCTGCGCGACGCGGACGGCGCCCGCCGTCATACCGACGAGCTCGGCGGTCTCGTCGGCGGAGTAGCCGAGGCCGAGGCGGTAGACCATGATCTTGCGGGTGCTGTCGGGGAGGCGGTCGAGCATCCCCGAGATGCGGCTCGCGACGTCGCCGCGCAGTGCCTCGTGCTCGGGGCCACCGGACATGTCGGCCCCCTCGGGCATCTCGTCGGTGGCGATCGTGCGGTCGCGGCGGGCGGCGCGGAACGTGTCGGCGATCTTGTTCTGGGCGATGCCGTAGACGAAGGCCATGAACGGGTTGCGGGTCCGGTCGAAGCCCGGCAGCGCCCGGCAGACCGCGACCATGACCTCCTGGGCGACGTCCTCAGGCCCGGACAGCCCGACGCGGCCCGCGCCCAGGTGCGACCGGCAGTAGCGCACCACCAACGGGTTGACCAGGATCAACAGTTCGCGCAGGGCGATCTTGTCGCCGTCGGCGGCCTTGCGGGCCCAGCCGTCGATGAGCGCGTCGTCGCGGCCGCGCGGGGTGTCCGGGGGCCGGGGGCCGTCGCCGCCACCACCCCCGGTGGGAGGCGGGGCCTCGTTGTCGGCCGCCTGCCCACCGCGGCCGTCGGGGGCGTCGGGCGCGTCGGGGATGTCGGGGCCGTCGGGGGTGTCGGTGCGCGCGTCGTCGGGCCTCGTGGGGTCGTCGCGCGGGCCCTCGGGACCGCCGCCGCGGGCGCCCGGGGCGGCGCCGGCGGGCCTTCCGGTCCCGGCGTGCGGCCGGGCACGGCCCGGTGGACGGGTCCGCCTCTCGACGGCTCCGGTGCCCGAGGAAGCGTGTCGGGGGCCGGTCGAGGTACCGGCGCCGGCGCGTCCCCCGCGCGCGCCGGCGTCGGTGTCGGCGGGGCCGCCCGCGTGCTGCGGCCGACCCGGACCTGGTTCGGGGTCCGCGAGGTCGGGTTCTGCCGGACGGGGCCGCTCGGCCGGACGGCGCCGTCCGGTGCCACCCGTCCGGCCGGTGCCGGCCGCGGACGACCCCGGCCGGGAGCGTCGGGCCGTGCGGAACCGGGCGCGGCCGTCGGGCCGCGGCCGGCCGGAGTCGGGATCGGGATCATCGGGGTCGTCCGAGTCCTGTCCGCCGATCGGGTGCACCGGCGGGCCACCTACCCTTCTTCGTTCTCGGTGGCACGAAGACCGCGGCGGGGCGAACCTCGGGTGGGTCCGGGCCCCGCGGCGCCCGGCGGTGGTCGGGCGCCGCGGGAGTCGCGGACCGCACTCCGGCGGGTGGTCGTCCCGACACGCAGTGGGTGAGCTGCTCACGCCGGAGGCGTGCCGTCCGCGGTGTGCCCCCCGTGGACGCCCCAGGCGTGAGGGGCCGAAGCGTAGCGGGTCGAGCACTCGTTCGGGAACGAGACATCCTTTCGGGACGCCGACCCGTACAGATTCGTACAGCGCGTATACGCCGTTCGGGCCCGCACGCTCGGCGCCGTAGGATCGCCGACCACGATCCGCCGGAGGGAGCGCGATGGTCCACGACGTGCCGGGAAGCGGCCCGGGCCGCCCCGAGCGAGCCGACCCGGACCGTGTCACCGACCGCGCCTCCTTCGTCACCGAGCTGCAGCTGCTCAAGGACCGCAGCGGGCTCAGCTTCCGCGACATCATGCGAGGCACGGGCGCCGGTGACGGGCACCCGCTGCCCTTCACCTCGATCCGCGACTACGTCAGCGGGACCTCCCTGCCCCCCGCCGAGCGGCTCGTCCGCATCGTCCGCGCGTGCGGCGAGGCCGAGACCGCGGCTCGCTGGGAGGCCGCGCTGCGCCGGGTCCGTGACTCCGAACGCGACGCCCGTGCCGCCCGCCCGGACGAGGAACGGGCTCGGCACCTGTCGGTTCGGCCAGTGACACCGTGCCCCTATCGGGGCCTCGCCTCCTACCGGACGGAGGACGCCGCGTTCTTCCACGGGCGGGAACGGCTGCTCGCCGAACTGCTGCGCCGGCTCGCTCCGGCCGCCGAACACGGGGGGATGCTGACGGTCGTCGGCCCGTCGGGGGCGGGGAAGTCGTCGTTGCTGCACGCGGGCCTCGTCCCGGCGCTGCATCGCGGCGACCTGCCGCCGCCGGGCGCGGGACGTTGGTACGTGGGCGCCCTCGACGCGGGCCCCGACACCCTCGCCGACCTCGACGCCCATCGTGCGGCGGCCGGCGGTGCGCCGACGGTCCTGGTCGTCGACCGGGTCGAGCAGCTGTTCACCGATGCCGTGCCCGCCGCGACGCGGAGCGCGATCCTGGACCGGCTCGCCGAGACCGCCCGGCCCGCACCCGGCGACGGGCCGCCCGTCGTCGTCGTGCTGGGGCTGCGCGCCGACTTCTACGCGCGGGCGCTGTCGGACCGGCACCTGCTGCACGCCCTGTCGGCGGCGCAGGTGACCGTCGGCCCGATGACGGAGGACGAGCTGCGCGAGGTCGTCGTCGCACCCGCCCGCGACGTCGGCGTGCAGGTCGAGGACGGGCTGACCGAGCTGCTGCTCGCCGAGCTGCGCGCGGGTGTGCCCGCCGGCTCGGGCACCCGTGCCGCGGACACCCACGCCGCCGCGACCCTGCCGCTGCTCTCGCACGCGCTGGCGACGACGTGGGAGCGCGGTGGCGCCCGGATGACCGTCGCCGCCTACCGGGAGGGCGGCGGGCTCCGGGAGGCCGTCGCGAGCTCGGCGGAGCAGGTGTGGACGGCGTTGCCCGCCGCGGAGCGCGCCGTCGCCCGCCGGGTGTTCCTGCGGCTCGTGCGCAGCACCCCCGACCTGGCCGACACCCGCCGCCGGGCCGCCCGCGAGGAGCTGCTCGGGCCGCCGGGGGAGGAGGACGCCGCGGTCGCCGGCGTCGTCGCGCGGTTCGCCGAGGCGCGGCTGCTGACGTTGGACGCCGAGGCCGTCGAGATCGCCCACGAGGTGCTGCTGCGCGCGTGGCCGCGGCTGGCCGGCTGGCTCGACGACGACCGGGCCGCGCGCGCCGCCCGCGGCCGGCTGACCGAGGGCGCCCGGCTCTGGCAGGACACCGGTCGTGACGACGGCGCCCTGCTGCGGGGACGCGTCCTCGACGACGTGCAGGACGCCGCCGCGGGGGAGGACCTGCTGCCGCGCGAGGCCGAGTTCCTGCGGGCCAGCCTCGCGCGCCGGGACCGCGAACGGGCGGTCGAGCTACGCCGCGCCCGCCGGCTCCGGCGCGGGCTCGCGGTGCTCGTGGTGGTGAGCGTCGTGGCGGTGAGCGCACTCGGCGTCGCCGTGGCGGAGTGGGTCGCGGCGTCGAGGGCGCGTGACACCGCGACCTCGCGCGAGCTCGCCGTCGAGGCGGACACCCTGCGCGCGACCGACCCGAACCTGGCGATGCAGTTCGCCGTCGCCGCGTACGCGACGTCGCCGACCGACGCCGCCCGCTCGAGCGTGCTGGAGTCGTCGACCACGTCGACCGCCACCCGGCTGCTCTCGCCCGCGGGGACGGCGAGGCAGGCTGCGTGGACCGCCGACGGCCGCACCATGCTCACCGTCGACGCCGCGGAGGGCTCGGCCGACGCAGCACTGCAGCGCTGGGACGTCACGGGCACCGGCACGCCGGTCGCGGCGGGCGGGCCCGTCGGCACCGGTCAGCCCGGTGCCGACTACGCGTTGGCCGTCAGCCCCGACGGGCGGCTCGCCGCGACGGCGGGGACCGCCGGGACCGTGCGGCTGTGGGACGTGGCCGCGGACGGCGCCCCGCGGCCGCTGGGGCCGGCCGCGGCGGCACCCGGCGGAACGGTGTACGGCCTCGCGTTCTCCCCCGACGGCGCGGTGCTCGCCGCCGCGACCGCCGACGGGTCCGTCCTGCTCTGGAGCCTGGCGGACCCCGCCCGCCCGGTCGCCGCGGGGCCGTCGCTCGCGACCGGTGGCGGGCCGGTCCGGGCGATCGCGTTCGCGCCCACCGGGCGGCTGCTCGCCACCGGGCAGACCGACGGCGGTGTCCGGCTCTGGGACGTCGCCGACCCGGCCGCCCCCACACCCGTCGGCGCGCCGCTGCCGGCGGGCCGCACGGTCTTCGCGCTGGCCTTCACCCGCGACGGCACCCGGCTGGCCGCGGCGGGCCTGTCGCGGACCGTCAGCCTCTGGGACGTCGCCGACCCTGCGGACCCGACGCCCGTCGGCTCCCCGCTCGCCGGCCCGACGGCGCAGGTCAACAGCCTCGCCGTGAGCCCCGACGGATCGACGATCGCGGCCGCCTCGTCCGACGACCGGGTGTGGACGTGGGACCTGCGGACCGGCGCCCCGGCCGGGACCAGGCCGCACCCGTCGACGGTCACCCAGGTCGGCTACGACGGGGGACGCCTGGTCACCGTCGGCGGCGACGGCACGATCAGGTTCTGGGACGCGGGCGACGCGCGCCTCACCGACCCGCACGACACGGTCTTCGCGCTCGACTGGTCGGCCGACGGGCGCTCGGTGGCCCTCGGCGTCGGCGGCACGGCGAAGAACGTGCGGATCTGGGACGTCACCGACCCCCGGGCACCCGCGGCGCTGACCCCGGCACTGACCGCCGCCGCCGGCGCACCCGGGCTGTCCGGCTCGGTGGCCCGCAGCCCCGACGGGCGGGTCGTCGCCTCCGGCGCGACCGACGGCGGCGTCGTGCTGTGGGACGTCGGGCCGGACGGTGCCGTGCCCAGGCCGCAACCGCTGCCCGGCGACGGCGCGCTCGTCGAACAGCTGGAGTGGAGCCCCGACGGCCGGACCCTGGCGGTCGCGGGCGACGACGACGCGGTCCGCCTCTTCGACATGACGCGCCCGACGTCGCCCCTGGCCGCGACGCTGACCGGGCCGCACAGCTACGTCTTCGGGGCCGCGTGGAGCCCCGACTCGCACCTGCTCGCCGCGGTGTCGGCGGACACGACCGTCCGGATCTGGGATGTCGCCGACCCCGCGCGACCCCGGCAGCTCGGCGACGCGGTGGCCGCGGGCTCCGGGTACGCCTACTCGGTCGCCTTCAGCCCCGACGGCCGCACGCTGGCGACGGGGACGGCCGACAAGACGGTCCGGCTGTGGGACGTCGCCGACCCGGCGGACCCGACGCCGGTGGGCGAGCCGTTGACCGGGCCGGGCAACACCGTCTTCGGGCTCGCCTACAGCCCCGACGGCCGGCTGGTCGCCGCCGGCAGCGGTGACGGGACCGTCCGGATCTGGGACGTCACCGATCCGGCGTCGCCGACCACCTGGGCGACGTTGCACGGCGGGTTCACCGCCGCGGTGTGGGCCGTGGGCTTCAGCCCCGACGGCAGCCGGCTCGCCGCCGCGGGCGCCGACGGCGTCGTCCGGCTGTGGGACGTCGACGTCGCCCGGGACCTGGCCGCGGTGTGCGCGGCCACGGGCGACCCGGTCACGCGCGCGGAGTGGACGCGGTTCCTGCCCGACACCCCGTACCGCCCGCCGTGCTGATCCGCCCCCGCGACGTGCCCTGACCGTCCGGGCGCGCCGCGGAAGGTGCGACGATGACGCCATGCGTTACGTCGAACACGTCTCCGAGCTGGTCGGCAACACCCCGCTGGTCGCGCTCGGCCGGGTGAGCGCGGGGATCGACGTCCCGGTGCTGGCCAAGGTCGAGTACTTCAACCCGGGCGGCAGCGTGAAGGACCGCATCGCGCTCAAGATGATCGACGCCGCCGAGGAGTCGGGTGAGCTGCGTCCGGGCGGGACGATCGTCGAGCCGACGTCGGGAAACACCGGCGTGGGGCTGGCGATGATCGCCCAGCGGCGCGGCTACCGCTGCGTGTTCGTCTGCCCCGACAAGGTCGGCGAGGACAAGCGCAACGTCCTGAAGGCCTACGGGGCCGAGGTCGTGGTCTGCCCGACGGCCGTCGAGCCCGACCACCCGGACTCCTACTACAGCGTGTCCGACCGGCTGGTCTCCGAGATCGACGGCGCCTGGAAGCCCAACCAGTACGCCAACCGCAACAACCCCGCGTCCCACTACGCCTCGACCGGCCCCGAGCTGTGGGAGCAGACGGAGGGGCGGATCACCCACTTCGTCGCGGGCATCGGGACCGGCGGGACGATCAGTGGCACCGGCCGCTACCTCAAGGAGGTGTCCGACGGGCGGGTCCGCGTGATCGGCGCCGACCCCGTCGGCTCGGTCTACAGCGGTGGTACCGGGCGTCCGTACCTGGTCGAGGGCGTCGGCGAGGACTTCTGGCCGACGACCTACGACAAGGACATCTGCGACGAGATCATCGCCGTCTCCGACGCCGACTCCTTCGCGATGACGCGGCGGCTGGCCAGGGAGGAGGCGCTGCTCGTCGGCGGCTCCTGCGGGATGGCCGTCGTCGCCGCGCTGCAGGTCGCCGCGGCGGCCCCGGCCGACTCCGTCGTCGTCGTGCTGCTTCCCGACGGCGGCCGCGGCTACCTGGGCAAGGTCTTCAACGACGCCTGGATGTCGGGCTACGGCTTCCTGCCGCCGACCGAGGGCGCCACCGTCGGCGACGTGCTGCGCCGCAAGGACGGCTCGATCCCCGACCTCGTGCACGCCCACCCGAACGAGACCGTCGCCGACGCCGTGCACTACCTGCGCGAGTTCCACGTCTCGCAGATGCCCGTCGTGCGCGCCGAACCGCCGGTGATGGCGGCCGAGGTGGCGGGCGCGGTCGTCGAACGCGACCTGCTCGACGCGCTGTTCGCCGGGCGCGCGCAGCTCACCGACCGGTTGGAGAAGCACATGTCGCCGCCGCTGCCGACCCTCGGCTCCGGGGAGGCGCTGGAGAGCGCGATGAGCGCGTTCGTCTCCGCCGACGCCGCGCTCGTGCTCGTCGACGGGCGTCCCGCGGGTGTGGTGACGCGATCGGACGTGCTCGCGTTCCTGGGCTCGCTGCACTGACCGTGCGCCTGCGCGCGTAACGTGCCGGTATGCGCGGCTTCTCCACCAACGCCATCCACGCGGGCCAGGAGCCCGATCCGACGACCGGGGCGGTCATCGTCCCGATCCACCCGTCGTCGACCTTCGCCCAGGACGGCGTGGGCGGCACCCGCAACGGCTACGAGTACTCCCGCAGCGCCAACCCCACCCGGACGGCGCTGCAGGAGTGTCTGGCCGCGCTGGAGGGCGGCCGGCACGCCTTCGCGTTCGGGTCCGGCATGGGTGCCTCCGACGTGCTGCTGCGCGTCCTCGTCCGCCCGGGTGACCACGTCGTCATCCCGCACGACGCCTACGGCGGCACGTTCCGGCTCGTCGACAAGATCCTGACCCAGTGGGGCGTCGAGTACTCGACGGTCGACCTCGCCGACGTCGACGCGCTGCGCGCCGCGCTGCGGCCGACGACGAGGGTCGTGTGGTGCGAGACGCCGACCAACCCGCTGCTGGGCGTC
Organism: Pseudonocardia benzenivorans CB1190; assembly: GCF_000196675.2. Classification (GTDB taxonomy): domain Bacteria; phylum Actinomycetota; class Actinomycetes; order Mycobacteriales; family Pseudonocardiaceae; genus Pseudonocardia; species Pseudonocardia benzenivorans. The sequence continues at coordinate 998,819 of NC_015312.1, forward strand.
GCCGACATCGCCGCGCTGGCCGACGTGACCCGCGGGACAGAGGCGCGGCTCGTCGTCGACAACACGTTCGCCTCGCCCTACCTGCAGACCCCGCTGGCACTGGGCGCCGACGTCGTCCTGCACTCGACGACCAAGTACGTCGGCGGGCACTCCGACGTCGTCGGCGGGGCCCTGGTGACCAGCGACGACGGGCTCGCCGAGCAGCTCGCGTTCACCCAGAACTCGGTCGGCTCGGTACCCGGCCCGTTCGACACCTGGCTCACCCTGCGCGGGGTGAAGACGCTCGCGGTGCGCATGGAGCGGCACTGCGACAACGCCGAGCGCGTCGCCGAGATGCTCGCCGCGCACCCCGCCGTCGCCCAGGTCTGCTACCCGGGGCTGGAGTCCCACCCGGGCCACGAGGTGGCCGCCAAGCAGATGCGCCGGTTCGGCGGGATGGTGTCGTTCCGCGTCGCCGCCGGGCGGGAGGCCGCGCTCGCCGTGTGCGCCGGGACCGAGCTCTTCACCCTGGCGGAGTCGCTCGGCGGCGTGGAGTCGCTGATCGAGCACCCGGGCGCGATGACGCACGCGTCGGTCGCGGGCTCGGCGCTCGAGGTGCCCGACGACCTGGTCCGGCTCTCGGTCGGCATCGAGGACGTCGACGACCTGCTGGAGGACCTGCGCGGCGCCCTGACCCGGATCCGATCCTGACCCGGATCCGATCCTGACCCGGATCCCGTCCGGAGCCCTGCTCGACGCCTAGCTCTTGGCCGGCGCGTCGGCGTCCGGGGGCGCAGTGGGCGTCGGGTGCGGGACGAGCACGTCGCCGGGGGCAATGCAGCCCCCGACCAGCTCGTACGCGCCGCCGCGCAGTTCGTAGCGACCCGGGTCGTCGCAGCCCGCGCTGCGCACGGTGAGGACCGCCAGCGCCGCCAGGACACCGGCGGCCAGCAGCGGGACCAGCGCCCGCAGCCGAGTCATCCGACCTCCCCCTGAGAACGCCTCCACGCCGCGAGACGCTCCGTCGCCGAGGCTACCCGCGCCGGTGGGAGGATGCCGACATGGTCGACGATCCCCGTCCGTCCGCGTCGTCCGCCCGGGTCGAGGACGGCCCGCCGGTCCGCCTCGCGGACGTGGAGGCGGCCCGCGACCTGCTGCGGGGCGTCGTGCGGCGGACGCCGACGCTGCCGGCGAGGGCGCTGTCGGAGCTGGTCGGCGCGCCGGTGTGGCTGAAGTGCGAGAACCAGCAGCGCACCGGGTCGTTCAAGATCCGCGGCGCGTACACACGCATCTCCCGGCTGGCCGCCGAGGAGCGCGCCCGCGGTGTCGTCGCCGCCAGCGCGGGCAACCACGCGCAGGGTGTCGCCCTGGCGGCGCGGCTGCTCGGCACGACCGCGACCGTCTTCATGCCCGAGCGGGCCGCGCTGCCGAAGGTGTCCGCAACCCGCGGCTACGGCGCGCAGGTCCGGCTGGCGGGGGAGACGATCGACGGCAGCCTCGCCGAGGCCGTGCGGTTCGCCGACGAGACCGGCGCCGTCCTCGTGCACCCCTTCGACCACGTCGACGTCATCGCCGGACAGGGCACCGTCGGACTGGAGATCCTCGACGACGTCCCCGACGCCGCCACCGTCCTGGTGCCGGCGGGCGGCGGCGGGCTGCTCGGCGGCATCGCCGCGGCGGTCCGCGGCCGCCGGCCCGACGTGCGGGTCGTGGGCGTCCAGGCCGAGGCGGCGGCCGCGTGGCCCCCGTCGCTGCTCGCGGGCAGGCCGGTGGCGCTGGACCGGATGCGGACCATCGCCGACGGGATCGCCGTCGGCGTACCGGGGAACGTCACGTACCCGCAGGTCGCCGGCCTGGTCGACGAGTTCGTCACGGTCGGGGAGGACACCCTCGCCCGCGCGCTGCTGCACTGTCTGGAGCGCGCGAAGCTGCTGGTCGAGCCCGCGGGTGCCGCCGCCGTCGCCGCGCTGCTGGAGCAGCCCACGCGGTTCCCAGGTCCCGTGGTGGCGGTGCTCTCGGGCGGCAACATCGACCCGCTGGTCCTGCTGCACGTCATCGAGCACGGCATGGCCGCCGCGGCGCGCTACCTGTCGATGCGGGTGCGCGTCGTCGACCGTCCCGGCGCACTGGCCGAGCTGCTCACACAGATCGGGGACCTGGGCGCCAACGTCGTCGACGTCGAGCACACCCGGATCTCCGCGGCCATCCCGCTCGGCGACGTCGACGTCCAGCTGAGCCTGGAGACGCGCGGCGCGACGCACTCCGCCGCCATCGTGGACGCGCTACGGAACTCCGGCCACGCCGTGTTCGACGAGGCCGGAGCTCCGTGGGGGTCCGGGGACGTGGCGGCAGCCGGGTGAACGGCCGTCAGCCGGTGAAGGGCTCCACCGCGACGAGCGTGACCTTCATGGTGCCGCCGTCGGGCAGCGAGTACTCGCGCGTCTCGCCGACCTTCGCACCCAGCAGGGCGGCGCCCAGCGGGGAGTTCGGGGAGATGACCTGCAGGTCGCCGTGCGAACCCTCCTCGCGGGAGCCCAGCAGGACCTGCTCGGTGTCGTCGTCGTCGTAGCGCACGGTGAGGACCGTGCCGGGGGACGCGACATCGGTGCTGGTGGGGGCGGTGCCGACCTGCGCGGTGCGCAGCAGTTCCTGCAGCTGGCGGATGCGGGCCTCCTGCTGGCCCTGCTCCTCGCGGGCGGCGTGGTAGCCGCCGTTCTCCTTGAGGTCGCCCTCCTCGCGGCGGGCGTTGATCTCGGCAGCGATGACGGGGCGGTTGGCGATCAGCTGGTCGAGCTCGTTCTTCAGCCGATCGAAGGCCTCCTGGGTCAACCAGGTCACCTGGGTGTCCGTCACGGTCATCACTCCTCCAGCCGTCCAGGTCCGAACATGGGCACGGACCGGTTGCCCGCGGCACGCGACGAAGCATGCCGCCGGTTGTGGCATAGCCCCGAGTAAGGAAAAACACGACCCGCCGTGCGGGCCGTGTGCGCCTCACCGTAACACGGTGCTTGCCGTTAGTCGCCTGCATTCGACGAACGGCCGGGCGCCCCGAAGAGTTCCCGGGACCCTCGAATCCGCTGGTAGAACGTCGATGTCCGACGAGCCGACGGCAACATTCGGGTCCGTCCGGGTGGCGCCGCGCACGCCCGGCGGTACGACGAGCGGCGTCCGCCCGGCGGGTCCCCGCGAGCGCCTCCCACGACGAGCCCGGTCGGCCGGGAAGAGCGTGCCCGCCCACGGCGTTGGGTCTCGCGAGGAGTGTCGGTGGAGTCTGCGACCATCGGCACAGCGCGGGCGGGAGGATCTCCCGTCGCGACACCACGGACGCGGAAGGACCGGCGGTCGAACCCATGACCCAGCCCGACATCGACGGCGAGTACGAGGCGGCCGGACCGCGCTTCCGGCTGATGACCGTGCACGCCCACCCGGACGACGAGTCGAGCAAGGGGGCGGCGTCGTCCGCCCGCTACGTCTCCGAGGGTCACGAGGTCACCGTCGTGACGTGCACCGGCGGCGAGCGCGGCAGCATCCTCAACCCCGCGATGGACCGGCCGGAGATCGCGGCCGACCTTCCCGCCGTGCGCAGGGCCGAGATGGCCCGGGCCGCCGAGATCCTCGGGGTCCGCCACCACTGGCTGGGCTTCGTCGACTCCGGGCTGCCCGAGGGAGACCCGAAGCCCCCGCTCCCCGAGGGCTGCTTCGCGCTGGCGGACCTCGACGAGGCCACCGAGCGGCTGGTGCGGCTGATCCGTGCCGAGCGTCCCCACGTGCTCGTCACCTACGACGAGAACGGTGGCTACCCCCACCCCGACCACATCCGCACCCACGAGGTGTCGATGGCGGCGTTCGACGCGGCGGGCGACCCCGACCGCTACCCGGACGCGGGTGAGCCGTGGCAGCCGCTCAAGCTCTACTACTCGCACGGGTTCTCGAAGGCCCGGATGATCGCCTTCCACGAGGCACTGCTGGCCCGCGGGCTCGAGTCGCCCTACGCCGAATGGATCGAGCGCTGGGAGGACGGCGACCGCAAGGACCCGGGCGAGCGGGTCACCACACGCGTGCGGTGCGACGAGTGGTTCCCGGTCCGCGACGAGGCGCTGAAGGCCCACGCCACCCAGATCGACCCGACGAGCCGCTGGTTCTTCGTGCCGCCGGAGATCCAGAGCGAGGTCTGGCCGACGGAGGACTACGAGCTGGTCCGCTCGTTCGTCGACTCGCCGACCCCGGAGGACGACCTGTTCGCGGGCCTCGTCCCGTCGCCCGACGCGGTGCGCGTGGGCTGAGCCGGGCTCAGTCGTTCGCGGCGGCCCGGCCGGCGCGGAAGAACTCGTAGAGCGCCTCCGGGTCGGCGAGGTCCGACGCCGGGCGGAACGCCCCGAACGGGGCGTTCCAGAACTCGCCCTCGCGCCGCTCCCAGGGGCCGACGTACGCGTAGGGCTCGGGCAGCGAGGCGTCGCCCGCGGAGACGCCGTAGTTCACCCGGTCGACGGTGACGGCCAGGTCGAGGTGCTCCGGCCAGAGCACCGGATCCTCGCCGGGGGCGACGAGCGTCCGCAGCGCGGCGTCGCCGACGGCGAACCACGACGCGATGGCGTCGGCGTCGGCGGGGTCGACCGCGAGGTGCTCGTCGACGTCGACACCCGATCCGTCGCTGTACAGGCCCTCCGGCGCGCCGGGCTCGACGCCCGCCCACAGCGCGAGATCGCGGATGCTGCCCGAGAGCGGGATCTGGTCGTCGTCCCAGACGAGGTGGGAGCCCTGGACCCGCAGTGAGCCCGCCACCTGCCCGAACCCGCCCGGCGTCACCTTCAGCCGGATGGTCCCGTGCGAGCGGTACTGCGGCCCGGCGAGCAGCAGCTCGGCGACGCCGTGCAGGGAGCGCCGGGTCGCCGACATCGATGTGCCCACGCCGGGCCCTCCCGTCGTTCGATGATCGCTGCGCGGAACGCGTCGGTGATCGTTGCGCGGAGCGTCCCACAGCCGTGCGGGCGGGCCGGTGCAGGCCCGCCCCGCGGCGCGTCGGACCAGGTGCGTAGGGTTCCGGCGTGCCGCCGCGCGGCGGCACGGGGTCGGCGCCGGCGCGCCGGGACGGTGTCGGAGGTGTGTGGTGCTGCTGGTCGATCTCGGCGTGGTCCCCGCCGAGGCCCAGGTCGCGGCGATCGTCACCCCTGCGCAGGACGACACCCCGCCGCCTCCCGGCAAGGGCGAGGAGTTCGGCGAGGCCTCGCCGACCGCGCTCGTCGTCATCATCGTGCTGGGCATCGCGACGGTGCTGCTGATCGTGTCGATGACGCGGCGGCTGCGGAAGCTGCCGAAGTCGTTCGACGACGACGAGAACGCCGAGGACACTGCGGGCGAGAACACGGCCGGCGAGAACGCCACCGCGGGCGACGGCACGGCGGCCGAGGCACCCGAGCCGCGCAAGGACTGAGCCGACCGGGCGCGGGCCGTGGGAGTTTGACAGGCTCGCGGCATGCCGAACCGCCTCGCCGCGGCGACCAGCCCGTACCTGCTCCAGCACGCCGACAACCCCATCGAGTGGTGGGAGTGGTCCGACGAGGCCTTCGCCGAGGCCGCCCGTCGTGACGTCCCGATCCTGCTGTCCGTGGGGTACGCGGCCTGCCACTGGTGCCACGTCATGGCCCACGAGTCGTTCGAGGACGCGGCGACGGCGGCGCAGGTCAACGCGGACTTCGTCGCGATCAAGGTCGACCGCGAGGAGCGGCCGGACATCGACGCCGTCTACATGACCGCCACCCAGGCCATGACGGGCCAGGGCGGCTGGCCGATGACGTGCTTCCTCACCCCGGTCGGCGAGCCGTTCCACTGCGGCACCTACTACCCGTCGCAGCCGCGGCACGGCCTGCCGTCGTTCCGGCAGTTGCTCGACGCCGTCACCACGGCCTGGAACGACGACCGTGACCGGGTCCGGGGGGCCGCGGGGGACATGGCGGCGCGGCTGGCCGAGACGGCACGGGCCGCGCTGCCACCCGCCGTCGTCGGCGAGGGGGTGCTCGACGACGCCGCCGCGGGACTGGCCGACGCGTTCGACGCGCAGCACGGCGGCTTCGGCGGCGCGCCGAAGTTCCCGCCGTCGATGGCCCTGGAGTTCCTGCTGCGCCATCACGAGCGGACCGGTTCGCCGCGGCCGCTGGAGCTCGTCGCGATCACCGCCGAGCGGATGGCGCGCGGCGGCATGTACGACCAGCTCGCCGGCGGTTTCGCCCGCTACAGCGTCGACGCCGGCTGGGTCGTGCCGCACTTCGAGAAGATGCTCTACGACAACGCCCTGCTGCTGCGCGCGTACGCCCACCTCGCCCGGCGCACCGGTTCGGCACTGGCCCGCCGGGTCGCCGAGGAGACCGCGGCGTTCCTGCTGCGTGACCTGCGCACACCCGAGGGCGGGTTCGCCTCCGCGCTCGACGCCGACACCGAGGGCGTGGAAGGTCTCACCTACGCGTGGACGCCCGCGCAGCTGCGCGAGGCGCTCGGCGACGCCGACGGCGCGTGGGCCGCCGAGCTGCTCACCGTCACCGACGGCGGGACGTTCGAGCACGGCATGTCGACCCTCCAGCTGCTCGCCGACCCGGCCGATCCGGAGCGCTGGGCCGACGTCCGGTCCCGGCTGCTCGCGGCGCGTGCGGCGCGACCGCAACCCGCGCGCGACGACAAGGTCGTCACGTCGTGGAACGGGATGGCGATCGTCGCGCTGGCCGAGGCGGGTGCCGCGCTGGGTCGGCCGGAGTGGGTCGTCGCCGCCGGGGAGGCTGCGGATCTCCTGCTGCGGTTGCACGTCGTCGACGGGCGGTTGCGACGGTCGTCGCGCGCGGGTGCGGTCGGTGTCGCAGCGGGGGTGCTGGAGGACCACGCCCTGCTCGCCGCCGGGCTGCTCGCGCTGCACCAGGCCACCGGCGACGCGGCCCGGCTGCGCGCGGGGCTCGACCTGCTCGACCTCGCGCTCGCGCACTTCGCCGACCCCGACGCCCCCGGTGCCTTCTTCGACACCGCCGACGACGCCGAGCAGCTCCTGCACCGGCCGCGCGAGATCACCGACAACGCCTCGCCGTGCGGGGCGTCCGCGCTGGCCGACGCGTTGGTGACGGCGTCGGTCCTCGCGGGGCCCGACGACGCGGGCCGCTACCGCGACGCCGCGGAGGCGGCCCTCGCGTCGGCGGGCACGCTCGCGCAGCGGCACCCGCGCTTCGCCGGGCATTGGCTGACCGCTGCGGAGGCGGCCGTGGCCGGGCCGTTGCAGGTCGCGGTCGTCGGGAGCTCGCCGACGGCCCGCGAGGCGCTCGTGTCGGCCGCGCGGGAGGCGGCGACGGGCGGCACCGTCGTCGTCGGGGGCGAGCCGGACGCGCCCGGGGTGCCGCTGCTGGCCGATCGCCCGCTGGTCGACGACGCCGCGGCCGCCTACGTCTGTCGCGGGTTCGTGTGCGACCGGCCGGTGACGACGACCGACGAGCTGGTGGCGCTGCTGTCGACCTGACATCGCGCTGCCCGACCTGACATCGCGCTGTCCGGCCCGGGCCGGTCGGCGTCCGCCGTCGGCGAACGCATGGCCGCGTGCCGTGTTGCTGTGTAATCTCGTAATCGATGTAACGCGGCAGAGGAGGACGTCATGTCGGGACGCATGCATCGCGGATGGCACGGCGGAGGCCGGGGGCGTGGACCGGGGCGCGGCGGCTGGCAGCAGGCCGACCTGCCGAGCACCGACGACGCGGCCGCCTGGCTGTCGGGCCGGCTGCCCGACGGCTGGTTCGTCGGCAACCCGGACGTCACGGTCGACCGCGAGGAGATCGTCATCGTCGGCGAGCTCCCGCCGCTGGACGGCGAGTTCGCCGACACCGAGGCCGGTCGCGCCGAGCGGGCCGCCGCGATCTCGGGCCGCATCTCCCGGTTCCGTGAGCAGACCCGCGACGAGCGGATCGACATCGCGCGCCAGGCCGAGCACCGCTACCAGCGCAAGGTCGCGTGGGGCGCCCGGATCGGCGACGTCGTGGAGCTCTTCACGACCGCGTCGGTCCCGGTGATGACGCGGCTGCGCCAGCCCGAGCGGATCGTGCTGGACACGCTGGTCGACTCCGGCGTCGCCCGGTCGCGGTCCGACGCGCTGGCCTGGGCCGTGCGCCTGGTCGGGGAGCACGCCGAGGAGTGGCTGGGCGACCTGCGCGACGCGATGGCCAAGGTCGACGAGCTGCGCGCCCAGGGCCCGACGGGCGAGGGCAGCTGAGCGCGGACGCCGGGGACGGTCAGCCCGGGAACAGCACCAGCCAGATCGCGACGTAGTGGCACGCCGCGGCGAGGACCGTCGCGGCGTGGAAGAACTCGTGGTAGCCGAACGTCGCGGGCCACGGGTTGGGGCGCTTGGTCGCGTAGAAGATCGCGCCGATCGTGTACAGCACGCCGCCCGCGATGAGCAGCACGAACGCGGCGACGCCGCCGTTGTGCAGCATCTGGGGGAACACGAACACCGCGACCCAGCCCAGCGCGACGTAGACGGGCACCGCCAGCCACGACGGGGCGGCCGGCCACGCCATCTTGAGCACCACGCCGGCCAGTGCCCCGCCCCAGACGGTGAAGAGCACCCAGCGCGCCGTCGCGGCGTCCATCGCCAGCACGGAGACCGGCGTGTACGTTCCCGCGATGAACAGGAAGATCATGGAGTGGTCGAGCCGCTTCATGATCATCCGGGACCGGGTGGTCGTCCATGTCCGGCGGTGGTACAGGGCGCTGACGCCGAACAGTCCGAGGATCGTGACGCTGTAGACGGCCGTCGCCACCGCCGCAGCCGCGCCGACCGACGCCGCGGCCACCGAGATGAGCACCGCTGCCGCGAGGATCGACACCGCGAACGACCACAGGTGCAGCCAGCCCCGCATTCGCGGCTTGACCAACGGGCGCGCCGGTGGCTGGGCGAGGCTCCCGAGTGTCACCCGGCCAAGGTTACGGCAGCCCCGATGACGGGGGCGTGCCCCGGACGTGAACACCGACCGCCGCATCGTCACGGTGGGCCACGGCGCCACAGCGGGCCCCGGCGCGCGTAGGCTCAGCGCCCGTGGGCGTGCGCGACCTCCTCTACTCGATCTACGAGCGCAGCCTGACGCGGCGGCTGGAGACCGCGGAGCGGCCCCGTCACGTCGCCCTGATGCTCGACGGGAACCGCCGTTGGGCGCGCGACGCTGGGCTCGTCGACGTCAACGACGGGCACCGGGTGGGTGCGGCCAAGATCGGCGATCTGCTCGAGTGGTGCCGTGAGGCCGACGTCGAGGTCGTGACGCTGTTCCTGCTCTCGACCGACAACCTCACCCGGGCCGCGGACGAGCTCGAACCCCTGCTGGAGATCATCGCCGACGTCGTCGACGAGCTGGCCGGGCCGGGCCGGCCGTGGCAGCTGCGGGTCGTCGGCGCGCTGGAGCTGCTGCCCGAGGAGATCGCGTCGCGGCTCTCGGCGGCGACGTCGCGGACGGTGGGGCGCAGCGGGCTGCAGGTCAACGTCGCGGTCGGCTACGGGGGCCGTCAGGAGATCGCCGACGCGGTGCGCAAGCTGCTGCTCCAGCACGCGGAGTCCGGCACGAGCATCGAGGAGCTGGCCGACGTCCTCGACGTCGACCACATCGCCGCCCACCTCTACACCTCGGGCCAGCCGGATCCCGACCTGATCATCCGGACCTCGGGGGAGCAGCGGCTCTCGGGCTTCCTGCTGTGGCAGTCGGCGCACTCGGAGTTCTGGTTCTGTGAGGCCTACTGGCCGGAGTTCCGTCGTGTCGACTTCCTGCGCGCGCTGCGCGACTACGCGGCGAGGCACCGTCGTTTCGGCTCCTGACCGCGGGTCCGGAGCGCAGGTTCGCGAGCGCGGCGGTCTGCGCCGTGACGCTTCTCCGCACGTGTCTCCGCGAACACGAAAACAGCGCCGGACCCGAAGGTCCGGCGCTGCCTCGCGTCAGGCGCTGAGCGAAAGAGCTCAGTCGTTCGACTGCGACTTGTCGCTGCCCGCGGCGGCGGCAACGTCGCAGGAGCGGTCCTGCGACTGGTCGGCGGCCGACTTGGCCTCGGTCGGGGCGGCCAGGCCCAGGGCGCCGGTCAGGTCGGCGGTCAGGTCGGAGACCTGGACACCGAGCACGTTCACCGGGACGTTGTTGCCACACGCCGTCACCGGCACGTTGACGTTGTTGTCCGAGACGTTGACGAGGCCCTGGTGCAGCTCCTTGTTGGAGTTGACCTGGTCGCCGTGGTGCCCCTCGGTCGCGAAGGCGAGCGGGGAGACCGCGAGCAGACCCGCGGTGGCGGTGGCCGCGATGATTCCAGCCTTCTTCAGCACAGTTCTCTCCTGTTGGTCATCGGGAACCGGCGGGAAGCCGTTTCCTTCAACGTGCCAGCACCTGACGGGGGAGCCGTGCTGGCTGAGGAAAATCTATCGGGCGGATCAGTCGGAACCAAACTGCGTCCCCCTATCGTGTAGTTGACGGCGCCGCGCAGAAAGTTACGCACCCGATCGGGTGCAAACTCCGGCGTTGCGTATTCGTCGCCTACACGAAGAACGGCCCCGGACATCGTCCGGGGCCGTTCCGTGAGCTCGGGATGAACCGAGATCAGTCGTCGTTCGACTGCGACTTGTCGTTGCCCGCGGCGGCCGCGACGGCGCAGCTGCGGTCCTGCGACTGGTCGGCGACCGACTTGGCCCCGGCCGGGCCGAGCAGGCCCAGGGCGCCGGTCAGGTCGGCGGTGACGTCGGAGACCTGCACGCCCAGGACGTTGACCGGGATGTCGTTGCCGCAGGCGGTGACCGGAACGTTGATGTTGTTGTCGGAGACGTTGACGAGGCCCTGGTGGATCTCCTTGTTGGAGTTCACCTGGTCGGCGCCACCGTGGTGGTGGCCGCCCCAGCCGGCGTCGCCGGCGAAGGCGAGCGGGCTGACCGCGAGCAGACCGGCGGTGGCGGTGGCCGCGACGATTCCAGCCTTCTTCAGCACTTTTTATCTCCTGTTGGTCTTCTGGTGCCGACTGAAAGCCGACGCCGTCCGTGCCAGCGCCCGACCGGGGAGCCCGCGCTGACTGCTGAGAAAGCTATCGGCCACCTCCCCATACACCAACTTCCGTACCACCATCGTGTGAAGCCGGTACTTTACGTTTAGTTACGCACTCGATCGTGTGTAGTTCGGTGAGGCCATCACGCAGTCCGACCTCATCTTGGTCTACGGAAAGTGACTCCGTTCCACCTGAATGGATCAGTATCCTTTCGCGGGTGCACGCTGTGTAGTTCCCGGTGTCACGCGTCGGGCTCGGCATCACCTGTCGGGGGCGCGTACGGTTCTGCGGTGCCGCCGAGCCTGGTCCCCCGTGACTACGTGTTGCTCGCCCTGCGGCTCGACCGGCTCGCCCCGGGCATCGTCGACACCTGGACCGGTGACCCGGCGCTCCGCCGGTACGCGGCCGACGGGCCCGCCCCCGTGCCCGCCGCGCTCGCCCGCACCGCCCGACGACTGCGCGCCGAGCTGGCCGACACCGCGCTCGGACCCACCCGGACCGGCTTCCTCGCGGCCCAGCTCCGGGCCCTGGAGTGCCTCGCCCGCCGGCTCGCGGGCGAGCCCGTCGGGTTCGTCGAGGAGGTCGCGGCCTGCTTCGACGTCGACCTCGCGGGCGTCCGTCCGGACGAGGACCGCTACCGCGCAGCCCATCGTCGCCTCGACGAGCTCCTGCCGGGCCCGGGCACGCTGCCCCAGCGCCTCACGGCCTTCCGGGAGCGCGAGCGCGTCCCCCGCGAGCGGCTCCGGGCCGCGGTCGACGCCCTGCTCGCGGCGCTGCGCGAGCGCACCCGGGCGCGGATCGGACTGCCCGTCGACGAGCACGTCGAGGTCGAGCTCGCCGTCGACAGATCGTGGTCCGGGCTCACGACGCATCTCGGCGGCCTGCGGTCGCGCGTCACGGTCAGTGCCGACGCCGGGCTGCGCGCCGCGCAGCTCGCGGGGCTCGTCGCCCACGAGGCGTACCCCGGCCACCACACCGAACACTGCCTGGTCCGCGGCGTGCGCCGGTCCGACCGTCCCGAGCGCGGGCTCGTCGTCACCCCGTCGCCGCACAGCCTCGTCACCGAGGGGGCCGCCGACGCGGGGCTCGCCGTCGTCGGCGGTGTCGTCGGCGGTCCGGGCTGGGGGCCGTGGGTCGCCGAGGTCCTCGCCGACGTGGGCGTGCGGTGCGACGGTCCACTGGCCGAGGCGGTCGAGGACGCCCTGCGCGAGCTCGCCCCGGTGCGCCAGGACGCCGCGCTGCTGCTGCACGACCGCGGCGGAGACGTCGACGACGCTGCCGCCCACCTGCGTCGATGGTTGCTCGTGCCGGACGGCAGGGCTCGTCGGATCCTGCGGTTCGTCACCGATCCGCGCTGGCGCGGCTACACGACGACCTACGTCGAGGGTGAGGCGCTCGTCCGGGAGTGGCTCGACGGTGCCCCCGACCGCGTCGCCCGGTACCGGACGCTGTTCGACGAGCCTCTCGCGCCGGCGCAGCTGCGGGCGGCTGCGGCGTCCGGTCCATCGGCCGTTGGTCCGCCCGGGTGCGAACCGTCCGGGCCCACCCCGGCGGAAGTACCCGAAACGCCCAGCTGAACGGTGAGCGCAGAGCGACGAGCGGTAGGCCGAACTGTTAAATCTGACGACAGGCGTTCTTCGCCACGCGGCGTTGCTGTTGACCGCACCCGGGTGACCGCTAGTAGCGTTCATGGCGACGGTACGCACCCGATGCGGACCGTCCGGGGAGGCCCTGGTCGTGGTGTGTTGCACCCGAGGGGGCCGGCACCCGGCCCTCACGGGCGCTGGGCGACGAGCAGCAGGTCGTCGAGTGTCCCGTCAGGGGCCGGCCGGCCCACCAGAGAGTTGGGCGTGGTGCCGCGCCCACAAGGAGCACCCGTGACCGACCGTCGCAACGCCTTCGTTCCGGAGAGCAACGACGCACCGTCTGGCACTCCGTCCCGCTGCTACGTGCTCGACACGTCCGTGCTGCTGTCCGACCCGTGGTCGCTGACCCGGTTCGACGAGCACGACGTCGTCCTGCCGCTGGTGGTGATCTCTGAGCTCGAAGGCAAGCGCAACCACCCCGAGCTCGGGTGGTTCGCGCGTACGGCGCTGCGCCAGCTCGACGAGCTGCGCATCACGCACGGCCGTCTCGACGCCCCGATCCCGGTCGGGACCGCGGGCGGCACCCTGCACGTCGAGCTCAACCACACCGACCCGAGCGTCCTGCCGGCCGGGTTCCGCACCGACAGCAACGACAGCCGGATCCTCGCCTGCGCGCTGAACCTGCAGGCCGAGGCCGCCGGCACCCGGGAGATCGTGCTCGTCACCAAGGACATGCCGTTGCGGGTCAAGGCCGCCGCGGTCGGTCTGCCGGCCGACGAGTACCACGCCCAGGACGTCGTCAGCTCCGGGTTCACGGGGATGGCCGACCTCGACGTCAGCCAGGAGGAGGTCGACGCCCTCTTCCGCGACGGCAGCATCGACCACGACACCGCCCGCGATCTGCCCTGCAACACGGGCCTGCGGCTGCTCGGCGGGTCGGGTGCGGCACTCGGACGGGTCACTGCCGACAAGCGGGTGAAGCTCGTGCGCGGCGACCGCGAGGCGTTCGGGCTGCACGGACGCTCCGCCGAACAGCGCGTCGCCCTCGACCTGCTGCTCGATCCCGAGGTGGGAATCGTGTCGCTGGGCGGGCGCGCCGGGACGGGGAAGTCGGCACTGGCGCTCTGCGCCGGGCTGGAGGCGGTGCTGGAGCGTCAGCAGCACCGCAAGGTCGTGGTGTTCCGGCCGCTCTACGCCGTCGGCGGCCAGGAGCTCGGGTACCTGCCGGGCAGCGAGAGCGAGAAGATGGCGCCCTGGGCGCAGGCCGTCTTCGACACGCTCGGCGCGCTGGTCAGCCAGGACGTGATGGACGAGGTGCTCGCGCGGGGGATGCTCGAGGTGCTCCCGTTGACCCACATCCGCGGCCGCTCGCTGCACGACAGCTTCGTGATCGTCGACGAGGCGCAGTCGCTGGAGCGCAACGTCCTGCTCACGGTGCTCTCCCGGCTCGGCACCGCCTCCCGGGTGGTACTCACGCATGACGTCGCGCAGCGCGACAACCTGCGCGTCGGCCGGCACGACGGCGTCGCCGCGGTGATCGAGAAGCTGAAGGGCCACCCGCTCTTCGCCCACATCACGCTCACCCGCAGCGAGCGCAGTCCCATCGCCGCGCTGGTGACGGAGATGCTGGAGGGCCCCGCGGCCTGACCTCGCCGGCCTGACCCCGCCCGGGCGGCCTGCCGGAAGGCGGGCTGCCTCGGGTGTGGTCGGCTGATGGCGTGGCCGATGTGCAGGAACGGCACTTTCCCGCAACCCAGTTGCGGGAAAGTGCCGTTCCTGCAGCAGGGGGCCCGCCACGCAGGAGCACTCCGACGGCGGGGTCACAGGCCGTGGGGCGTTCCCTCCGCGAAGCCGGCGACGGTCTGCACGCCGAGGACCGCGTTGTCGTGCAGCTCGGCGAGGGTGCGGGCGCCCGCGTAGGTGCAGGCGCTGCGGACACCCGAGCAGATCGCGTCCAGGACGTCCTCCACCCCGGGCCGGGCGGGGTCGAGCAGCTGCCGGGAGCTGGAGATCCCCTCCTCGAACAGTGACTTGCGCGCGCGGTCGAAGTCCCCGTCGCCACGGGTGCGGGCGCTGACGGCCCGCTTCGACGCCATCCCGAACGACTCCTTGTAGGGCCGGCCGGCCTCGTCGCGCAGGAGGTCGCCGGGGGACTCGTAAGTGCCGGCGAGCCAGGAGCCGATCATCGCGGCGGAGGCGCCTGCGGCGAGGGCGAGCGCGACGTCGCGGGGATGGCGGACGCCGCCGTCGGCCCAGATGCGCACGCCGTGGTCGCGTCCGGCCGCGGCGCACTCGGCGACGGCCGAGAACTGCGGGCGCCCGACGCCCGTCATCATCCGGGTGGTGCACATGGCGCCGGGCCCGACGCCGACCTTGACGATGTCCGCCCCGGCCTCGGCGAGGTCGGCCACGCCGGAGGCGGTGACCACGTTGCCCGCGACGACCGGCACCGTGGTCCCGGACTCGGTGACGGCCCGGCGGACGGCGCGCAGGGCGTCGAGCATCTTCTCCTGGTGTCCGTGCGCGGTGTCGACGACGAGCACGTCGACGCCGGCCTCCAGCAGGGCCTTCGCCTTGGTGCCGACGTCGCCGTTGATGCCGATCGCGGCCGCGGTGCGCAGCCGGCCCCTGGCGTCGAGGGTGGGCGTGTAGATGCCGGCGCGGACGGCCCCGAGCGCGGTGAGCAGGCCCGCGACGCGACCGTCGGGGTCCAGGCCGAGCGCGACGCCGTGCCCGCCGAGGGCGTCGAAGACCTCGCGGGGGGCGGTGTCGAGCGGCATGGTCACCGGTGCGGGGGCGAGCACGTCGGACAGCCGGGTGAAGCGGTCGACACCGTGGCACGCCGCCTCGTCGACGGTCCCGACGGGCCGGTGGCCGTCGTCGACGATCACGACGGTGCCGTGCGCACGCTTGGGCAGGAGGTTGAGCGCGTCGGCGACGGCGTCGTCGGTGTGCAGGGTCAGCGGGGTGTCCCAGACCGGGTGCCGTGACTTGATCCACGCGACGATCCCGGCGACGGCCTGGGCGTCGACGTCCTGGGGCAGGACGGTGAGCGCGCCGCGGCGGGCGAGCGTCTCGGCCATCCGGCGGCCGGCGACCGCGGTCATGTTGGCCGCGACGACGGGCACGGTGGCGCCGGAGCCGTCGGTGGTCGAGAGGTCCACGTCGAACCGGGACGCGACCGACGACCGGGAAGGCACCAGGAAGACGTCGTCGTAGGTGAGGTCGGTGGTGCCCGCCGGGGCGGGGCCGCCGCTGTCGAGGAAACGCACGAGGTCCGAAACTACGCGGGTCGGCCCGGGTCGTCAGCGCCGCATGGTTCTGAGCCGACCGGGGGGTGACGAGGGTCTCCCACGATCGGATGAGCGCGGACTACTCAGCGCGAGCACGATGGAGACATGCCCGGGCGCTACGTCGTCGTCGGTGGTGGCGCGGTGGGCGCCACCGTCGCGGCCCAGCTGCATCTCGCCGAGATCGGCGTCGTCCTCGTCGCCCGCGGCGCGAACCTGGCGGCGTTGCGCGCCAAGGGGCTGCGCTACCTGCGCCCCGACGGTCCGCGCACCCTCCGGCTCCCTGTCGTCGCCGGCCCCGACGAGGTCACCCTCCGGTCCGACGACGTGCTCGTCGTCGCGGTGAAGTCGCAGGACACCGAGGCCGCGGTCGCCCAGTGGGCGTGGCAGCCCGTCACCGACGGGGCCGGTGCGGAGACCGCCGCGGCCGACACGCTGCCCGTCGTCCTCATGCAGAACGGCCTGGAGAACGCGCGCACGGCGTTGCGCCGCTTCACCCGCGTCGTCGACACGGTGGTGCTGAGCGGGGCCTCGCACGTGCGGCCGGGCGAGGTGGTCTCCCCGGGGAGCCCGCTCGCGGGCGGCTTCTACGTCGGTGACGCGCCGACCGGTGCCGGGCCCGACTCCGAGCGGGTGGCCGCCGACCTGCGCAGCGCAGGCTTCGCGGTGCAGGTCGTCCCGGACATCGCCCGTTGGAAGGCGGGCAAGCTCCTCGGCAACCTCTACTGGAACCTCGACGCCCTCTACCGCCGCAGCCGGTTGCGCAACCGGCTCGGCGACGAGCTGGTCGAGGAGGCGACGACCGTCCTGCAGGCCGCCGGGCTCGACCCGCACGCCCCGACGGTCCCCGACGCGCTCGACCGCGCGTCGTTCGAGACCGTCGACGTGCCGGGCGCCAGGCGCGGCGGATCGTCGACGTGGCAGAGCCTCGCCCGTGGCCGCGGTGCCGAGGGCGACTACCTCTACGGCGAGATCGCTCTCCTCGCGCGGCTCCACGGGCTGCGCGCCCCGCTCAACGAGGCCGTGCAGACCCGGATCGCGACCGTCGCGAGACAGGGCGTGCGGCCCCGGTCGCTCCCGATGAGCGACATCGCCGAGCTGCTGGGCTACTCGGGCATGGCCGCGCCGCTCGCGATGCTCTGACCGGCAGCGTCGGCCCCGGCGCGGCCCGGCTCACGGCGCGAGGAGCGCGCGGACCGCGTCGATCGTGTCGGCCTCGGCGGCGGTCTTGTCGGGCCGGTAGCGCAGCACCCGGGCGAACCGCAGCGCCACCCCGCCCGGATAGCGGACGCTGCGCTGCGCCCCGTCGAGCGCGATCTCGACGACGAGCTCGGGCCGCATCAGCACGGCGTGCCCGTCCTGTTCGCGCGCGTACCCGGGGAACGTCGCGGTCTGCCAGGCGAGCAGCTCGTCGGTCATCCCCTTGAAGGTCTTGCCGACCATGATCGGCTCGCCGCCGTCGGGGTCGCGGGCGCCGAGGTGGATGTTCGACAGTCTCCCGGTCCGCCGCCCGTAGCCCCACTCCGCGCCGAGGACGACGAGGTCGAGCGTGTGCACCGGTTTGACCTTCTGCCAGGTCTTGCCACGGCGTCCCGCCGCGTACGGCGCAGCCAGCGACTTGACGACGACCCCCTCGTGCCCGGCGGTCAACGCGTCGTCGAGGACCTGCGCGGCCTGCTCCGGATCGGGCCTGCGCACACCCGGCATCCGGAGGTGCGCGTGCGCGTCGGCGGCGAGCAGCCCGGCCAGCGCGTCGAGGCGCTGCTCGAGCGGCGCGTCGAGCAGGTCGGCGCCGTCGAGATGCAGGAGATCGAAGAAGAAGGGGCTGAGCAGCCGCGGCGCGTCGTCGGCCTCGGATCCGTCGGAACCGAAGCGCGACATCGTGTCCTGGAACGCGCGGGGGCGGCCGTCGTCGTCGAGCGCGAGGGTCTCGCCGTCGAGCACCGCGGTGCGGCAGGGCAGCGCGCGGACCTGCTCGACGAGCTCCGGCACGGCCGCGGTGATCTCGCGCAGGCTGCGCGTCCACACCCGCACCTCGTCGCCGTCGCGGTGCACCTGGATCCGGGCGCCGTCGAGCTTGAACTCGACGGTGACCTCGGCCCCGAGGCTGTCGAGCGCCGCGTCCAGCGAGTCGCCCGGGGCCGCCAGCATCGGCCGCACCGGCACGCCGACCTGCAACGTCACCGCGTCGAGGGCCGCGATCCCGCCCGTGAGGGCCGTGGCCGCCGTCTCGGGGAGCCTGCCCGACAGCATGAACGCGCGCCTGACCGAGGCCGGCGGGACGTCGGCCGCGACGGCGATCGCGTCGAGCATGACGCCCTCGAGCGCGCCGTGGCGCAGTTCGCCCCCGACGAGCCGGGCGAGGAACGCCTGCTCGGGCTCGGTCGCGGCGCCGAACAGGGCGGCGAGCAGCTCCTTGCGCCGCCGCGCGGAACCTGCGCCCGCCGTGCCGGCGAGCTCGGTGAACGTCGCGTCGACCTCCGCGACCGTGAGCGTCGGCTCCGCGGCGGGCTCGGTGGCCGCCGCCTGCAGGGTGCGCCAGCCGGTACCGATGCGGCCCTGCCGCGCCTCCCCGGAGAGCCAGGACGCCGCCGGCTCGACGACGCCGTCGGCGTGCGCGGCGCGCAGGAGGGCCGCGATCGCCGCGGCCTTCTCCTTGCGGGAGCGGGTGGCGGCGACCGCGGCGGACGTCGTCACGACCTCGGCGAGCAGCACCGGGCCAGTCTCGCAGCGCGCCCCGACAACTTCTCACCGATCCCGGGTCGTGGGTGGCACTTTCACCGGCCCGGCTCTACGCCGCGGCCACCGTCGCCGTCCGCAGCATGTCGGCGATCCGCACCACGCCGGTGCAGGTTCCGTCGGCGGCGACGAGGACGACGTCGTCGTAGCTGCGCGCGGGGTCGCCGGACAGACCGGCGCGCAGCGCCTCCCCGGTCGGGGTGTGTTCGTCGAGCACGCGCGGCCGGTCGCCCAAGGTCGCCGCGGGACGGGCCGCGTAGAGCGCCCGGCCGTACGGGCCGGAGATCGCGAGCATGAACCGGTTTCGGTCCAGGTGGCACGTCGGGACGCGGCGCGGGTCGACGAGGACGACGCCCCCCGCGTGCGGGTGGTCGGCGAACACGCGTCGGGCGTCGTCGGCGGTCGCGGTGTCGGGCAACGTGACCGCGGCCTGGGCGAGGTCGCGGACAGCGGTCGGCCGGTGCCGCGTCGCCACGGCTGCGCCGTCGGACCCCGGCGACGCATCGACGGCCCCGCCCGCGACGACGCCCGCGAGCGCGAGATCGACCGGCAGCGTCACCCCGGAGGTCGATGCCCGCCTGCGCGGCGTGGCCAGCAGCGGGCCCTGCGCGAGGGTCACGCCCAGCCCGCCGAGCGCAGTGAGCTGCCCGGGCTCGGTGACGCCGGTCGCGACGACCCGTGCGGCCGCCGCCCCGGCGACCTCGACGAGCGCGTGCGCGACCGTCGAGGCCAGTGAGCTGTGCCCGAGCCCGGCGACGATGTGCGGGTCGAGCTTGACCAGGTCGGGCCGTGCTGCGGCGACGACGTCGAGGCCGAACCCGCCGGCCGCGTCCAGGGCGATCCGGAAGCCCCAGGACCGCAGCTCGCGCAGCGCGTCGACCAGCGCCGCGGTCGGCGCGGCCGACGCGGGCGGGCCGACCTCCAGAACCACCGGCGGAACGGCGCGACCACGCTCGGCGAGGCCGTCGAGCATGCCGCGCAACCGTCGGCGGGACGCGACGACGGTGTCGGCGAGCACGTCGACGTGCAGCGGGACCGACGCGTCGGCGTCGGTGGCGAAGGCCAGGGACGCGAGGGCCACCGCGGCGTCGAGCTCGACGACCTGCCGGGTGCCCCAGACGGTACCGGCGGCCCGCGAGCCGATCCGGTCGCGTTCGTGCCGTGGCTGCACCTCGAAGCCGACGACGCGGGAGGTGCGCAGGTTGAAGATCGGTTCGAAGGCGAACCGTTCGTGCACGTCCATCGCATGCCTGCCAGGGGTGAACGGACTCGGGGGAGCGGTCACAACTTGTCACGCGAAAGCGGCCGCCGGGCGACGGCCGGGTGAACGAACGGGGTCGTCAGTGGGGGCGCGTCATGGCCAGGACGTCGAGCGCCTCGTCGAGCTGGGCGAGCGTGAGTTTTCCGGCGTCGACGTGGCCACGTTCCAGGACGACCTCGCGGATCGTGCGGCGTTCGCTGAGCGACTGCTTCGCGATCGACGCGGCCTCCTCGTAGCCGAGGTACTTGTTCAGCGGTGTGACGATCGACGGCGACGACTCGGCGTACTCACGGGTGCGTTCGACGTCCGCCTCGGCGCCGTCGACGACCTTGTCGGCCAACAGCCGGGCGACCGCCGAGAGCAGCCGTGCGGACTCCAGGACGTTGCGCGCCATCACCGGCATCATCACGTTGAGCTCGAGGTTGCCCTGGCTGCCGGAGAACGCGACCGTCGCGTCGTTCCCGATGACCTGGGCCGCGACCATCATCGTCGCCTCGCAGATCACCGGGTTGACCTTGCCCGGCATGATCGAGCTGCCCGGCTGCAGGTCCGGCAGGTGGATCTCGGCCAGCCCGGTGCGCGGGCCCGAGGAGAGCCAGCGCAGGTCGTTGGCGATCTTGTACAACGAGACGGCGACCGTCCGCAGCGCACCCGACGCCTCGACCAGCGCGTCGCGCGAGCCCTGGGCCTCGATGTGATCGGCGGCCTCGGACAGGACGTCGAGCCCGGTCGCCGCGCGCAGCTCCTCGACGACACCCGCCGCGAAGCCGTCCGGCGCGTTCAACCCGGTGCCGACGGCCGTGCCGCCGATCGGC
Source organism: Pseudonocardia benzenivorans CB1190 (assembly GCF_000196675.2). Classification (GTDB taxonomy): domain Bacteria; phylum Actinomycetota; class Actinomycetes; order Mycobacteriales; family Pseudonocardiaceae; genus Pseudonocardia; species Pseudonocardia benzenivorans. Next base: position 1,019,517 of record NC_015312.1, read on the forward strand.
AGCTGCGCGAGGCGCGGCAGCACGTCACGGACCCGGGCGGCACCGTTCTCCGCCTGCGTCGCCCAGCCGCCGGCCTCCTGACCGAGGGTGATCGGCACGGCGTCCATGAGGTGGGTGCGCCCCGCCTTGACGACGTCGGCCCAGTCGGCGCTGCGCCGCCGCAGCGAGGCGGCGAGGTGTTCGAGCGCGGGGACGACGTCCTCGGCGAGCGCCTCGGTGGCCGCCACGTGGATCGTCGTCGGGAAGACGTCGTTCGACGACTGCGACGCGTTGACGTGGTCGTTCGGGTGCACGTCGAGACCTGCTCGGGAGGCCAGCGTGGCGATGACCTCGTTGGCGTTCATGTTCGACGACGTGCCCGAGCCCGTCTGGAAGACGTCGACGGGGAAGTGCGCGTCGTGGTCGCCGGCCGCGACCTCGTCGGCAGCGCCGGCGATGGCCGCGGCGATCTCCTCCGGCAGGACGCCGATCCGCCCGTTCACGCGCGCCGCGGCCGCCTTGACCAGGCCGAGCGCCCGGATCTGGGCGCGTTCGAGGCCGCGCCCGGAGATGGGGAAGTTCTCGACGGCGCGTTGGGTCTGGGCACGCCACAGCGCGTCGGCGGGCACCCGCACCTCGCCCATGGTGTCGTGCTCGATCCGGAACCCGTCCCCGCCGTCGCTCATGGCCCCCAGTGTTCTCCCCGGCCGGCCCGCCCCGCGACGAGACGGCCACCACCGGGCCACGACTCACACGGTCAGGCGACTCACACGGTCAGGCGACTCACAAGATCACGCAACGACCTGGACGACGGACCCCTTGCTCAACGACGAGAAGAACGTCTGCGCCGCGGCCTTGGACAGGTGGATGCAGCCGTGCGACTGCACGGACAGGCTGCCCTGGTGGAAGGCGATGCCGCCGTTGAAGAACACGGAGTAGGGCATCGGGGCGTTGTTGAACAGGCTGCTCTTGTGGTTGATGTTCTTGAACGTCACCGCGAACGTGCCCGGCGGCGTGCGCCAGCCCGGACGGCCGCTGGTGATCGGGACGGGCCCGTAGACGGCCTTTCCGTCGCGGACCAGCCAGGCCTTCTTCGTCGAGAGCTGGACGCAGGCCGCGACGGTCGCCTTGCAGGGCGTGCCCGCCGCGAGCCCGGCCACGACCGCGGTCCTCGGCGGCGCGGTCCGCGGGGCCGTCGTGACCGGGGCCGCGGTCGTTGCCGCGGTCGTCGCCGTCGTCGCCGGAGCCGGGGTGGTCGTCGGCGGCGCGGCGGGCACCTGAGCCGGCTGTTCCGGCGGCGCGGCGGCGGCCGGCGCGGTCCGGACGGCCGGCACCTCGCCCGGGAAGGCCGACGGCGTGGCGCCGGCATGGGCGCAGCCGCCGATCAGGGCCAGGCCGAGGACGACAGCAAGTGCCCGAATCGCGCGCATCCGTACCCCCCATCGCGATCATCGAAGGATCGGCGCGTCACACGCGCCCCACCAGCCCCGTTCGGGTGGTGGAATGTTCACGATTCGGTCACGGCTGCAGCGAGGTGCCTCCCGGTCTCGCGGTCCGCTCACGACCGGGTCGGGCCCGCCGCCGGGTGACCGGCCCTGCGCACGACGGGGTCGGCCGGAGGTCACGCACGGTGGCGCCGACCAACCGCGGCGCAGGTCGCAGGTCGACGTCCCGGTGCGTCGCGGTGTGCCGGGACGTCGGGCCCGGGGTCAGGGCAGGGGCGGGGCCTCGCTGGGGCGCACGTCGAAGTCGATCGACGAGTACTCCCGCAGCTTGGTGAGCCGGTGGTAGCCGTCGATCATCCGGACGGTGCCCGACTTCGAGCGCATGACGATCGACTGCGTGGTGCAGCCGCCCGCCCCGTACTGCACGCCCTTGAGCAGGTCGCCGTTCGTGACGCCGGTTGCGCAGAAGAAGACGTTGTCGCCGCGGACGAGGTCGTCGGTGGTGAGCACCCGGCCGAGGTCGTGACCCGCGGCGACGGCCCGCTCGCGCTCGGCGTCGTCGGACGGCCAGAGCCGACCCTGGATCGCGCCGCCCATGCACTTCAGCGCGGCCGCGGCGATGATCCCCTCCGGGGTCCCGCCGATGCCGTACAGCATGTCGACGCCGGTGTTCGGGCGCGCGGCGGAGATGGCGCCGGCGACGTCGCCGTCGGAGATGAAGTTGATGCGGGCGCCGGTGGCCCGCACCTGCTCGACGATCTCGGCGTGCCGCGGCCGGTCGAGGATGCAGACGGTGACCTCGGCGACGTCGTACCCCTTGGCCTGCGCGACGCGGCGGATGTTCTCGCCGACGGGCGCGGTGATGTCGATGACGTCGGCGGCCTCCGGTCCGACGGCGATCTTCTCCATGTAGAAGACGGCGGAGGGGTCGAACATCGCGTCGCGCTCGGCGACGGCGAGCACCGCCAGCGCGTTGGGCATGCCCTTGGCCATCAGGGTGGTGCCGTCGATCGGGTCGACCGCGACGTCGCACCACGGCCCCTCGCCGTTGCCGACCTCCTCGCCGTTGAACAGCATGGGCGCCTCGTCCTTCTCGCCCTCGCCGATGACGACGATGCCCCGCATCGAGACCGTGCCGATCAGCTGCCGCATCGCGTCGACCGCCGCGCCGTCGCCGCCGTTCTTGTCGCCGCGGCCCACCCACCGGCCCGCGGCCATCGCCGCCGCCTCGGTGACGCGGACGAGCTCCATCGCGAGGTTGCGGTCGGGTCGCTGACGCTGGTCGGTGGACATCGGGGCGCCTCCAGGGGTCAGGGGTGTGCCGCCTCGATCCTCGCAGATCGACGCACTGCGCCGCGCCGTCCGACGCCTGAGACGATGGCAACGTGAGCGGTACCCCTCGACCCGATCCGCAGCCCGCCCCGGCCCCCGACGCCGGCGACCGGCCCGACGCGCACGGCTCCACGGCGCCCGCGGAGGACCCCGGGCACGGCTCGGCGGCGCCCGCCGAGGATCCGGGGAAGGGCTCGGAAGCGCCCGCGGAGCAACCCGGGGAGGGCCCGGCGAAGCCCGCCCGCGGGTTGCCCAGGGTGCGCGAGATGCTGCTCGCGATCGGGCTGATCATCGTCGTGTCGCTGCTATTCACCCGGTCCTGCTCGTTCAGCCCGGGCGGCCCGACGGTCGCGCCCGGTTCGGCACCGACCGTCGACTCCGCCGCGCAGCTGCAGGAGGCCGCGCTGCACACCCCGTTCGCGCTGCACGTCCCGCAGCTGCCGCCGGGCTGGACGGCCAACTCGGCCGACGACGGGCCGGTGGTCGGTGGCGGCCGTGCCGTCACCGTCGGCTACCTCACCGAGGGCGGCTCCTACGTGCGGCTCGTGCAGAGCGACGCGACCGAGGAGAACCTCGTCGCGGCGCAGGCGGGCGGTCCGCAGACGGCCACCGGCACCGTCGACGCGGCCAGCCTGACCTGGGTTGTCTACCGCGTCGGACCGCGGTCGGAGGCGATGTGGGTGGCGCAGCTGCCCTCGACCCCGCGGTCGTCGCTGCTGCTCACGGGCAGCGCGCCGGAGCCGGACTTCCGCGCGCTCGCGCAGGCCGCCGTCGACGGGACGGTGCTCCCGGTCGGCAGCGCACCGTCCTGACTCACCGGTCGTGCTCGCGGGCCTCGTCCAGGGCCTTCTCGACGCGCTCGCGCGCTCCCGCCAGCTGCTCCTCGCAGCGGCGGGCCAGCGCCTCGCCGCGCTCCCACAGCGCCACGGACTCGTCGAGCCCGAGGCCGCCGACCTCCAGGGTGCGGACGACCTCGGCCAGCTCGTCGCGGGCCTGCTCGTAGCCGAGGCTCTCGACCGGGGGCCGTGCGTCGCTCATGACGCGCCATCCTGCCCGGCCGCCGTCGCCGGTTCGACGCGGGCCGCGACCGCGCCGTCGGCGACCCGGATGCGCAGCCGGTCACCCTCGCCGACCTCGCCCGCCGACCGCAGCACCGGCCAGGCCACACCCCGGTCGGCGGCCTCGCCGTCGGGCACCCGCTGCACGACGGCATAGCCGCGGGCCAGCGTCGCCGCGGGGCCGAGCGTGGTCAGCCGGGCGCGCAGGTGCTCGATCTCGGTGGCCCGCGCGGCGAGCCCCCGGTCGAGGGCGGCGTGGGTCCGCTCCCGCAGGCGTTCCAGCTCCTCGTGCCGAACCTGCAGGCCGCCCAACGGGTCCGCCAGCACCGGCCGGGCGCGCAGCGCGACGAGCAGCCGCTGCTCGCGGTCGACCCAGCCGTGCAGGGCGCGCCGCGCGCGGTCGCGCAGCCCGGAGATCCGCGCGCTCTCCTCGGCGAGGTCGGGCACGAGCCGGCGCCCGGCCTCGGTGGGCGTGGAACAGCGCAGGTCGGCGACGTGGTCGACGAGCGGGGTGTCGGGTTCGTGCCCGATCGCGGAGACGACGGGCGTGCGGGCATCGGCGACCGCGCGGCACAGCGTCTCGTCGGAGAACGGCAGCAGGTCCTCGACGCTGCCGCCGCCGCGGGCCAGCACGATGACGTCGACGTCCGGGTCCCGGTCGAGCACGCCCAGCGCCTCGACGATCTGTGGCACCGCGAGCGCCCCCTGCGTGGCGGTGTGCTCGATCCGGAACCGCACCGACGGCCAGCGCGCCGTCGCATTGGACACGACGTCGTGCTCGGCCGCCGACGCCCGCCCCGTGATCAGCCCGATGCGCCCGGGCAGGAACGGCAGCGGGCGCTTGCGCGCGACGTCGAACAGGCCCTCGGCGGCCAGCAGTCGGCGCAGCCGCTCGATGCGCGCCAGCAGCTCACCGAGGCCGACGGCCTGGATCCGGTCGACGCGCAGGCTCAGCGTGCCGCGCCCCAGGAAGAACGACGGCTTGCCGTGCACGACGACACGGTTGCCCTCGGTGACGGCGGGACCGCCCTCGCGAACCAGCCCGACCGGGCAGGTGAGCTGCAGGGAGACGTCGGCGGCGGGATCGCGCAGCGTCAGGAACGCCGTGCCGGTCCCGGGCCGCGCGGTGACCTGCGCGAGCTGGCCCTCCACCCAGACCGCGCCCAGCCGGTCGACCCACTCGGCGATCTTGCGGGCGACCGTCCGGACCGGCCAGGGCGACTCCGGGGACGTCGGGGCGTCGCTCACCCCTCGGTCATGGTGACGATGCGGTTCCCGAGCATCGTCACGTAGGGCGGGCGGTTGCCGTGGCTGATCTCCCACTGCAGCAGGGCGCGCAGCTCGTCGACGTCGAGCGCCCGCAGGCGCCCGCGCAGCTGCGGGATCGTCATACCGGCGTACCCGGGGAGGACGGCCGGGCCGTCGTCCTCGGCGGCCGCGTCGCGGATCGTCTCGGCGGCGACCTCGGTCGCCGGGTCGGCGGCGACGATCGGGTCCTCCGGGTCGGCGGGCAACGTCGACCCGCCCGTCAACTCGCCCGTCGTCCCACCCGTCGACCCCGCCGCCGGTTCGGTGTCGTCGTCTTCGGTGTCGTCGTCGAACGTGGCCCGCCCGCGCATCGACGTCACCGACGCGCCGTTCACGGTCGCCGGTTCCTCGTCGTCGAAGGTCGCCCAGCTCGGGGTCTCGGGCACCGGTCGCAGCGCGCCGAGCGCGCGGTCGCCCTTGATGGCCAGCTCGGTCACCCGCTGCTGCACCCTCATCGACACCTGCAGCGCCTGGCTGACGGCCGTCACGGGCAGCTCGGTGACGAGACGAGGCAGGTCGCGGGCCTGCTCGACGGCGGTGGCGACAAGGCCGGCGGCGATCCGCACCGGCATCGGCAGCGGCTTCATGCCCGCATCATCCCCTGCGCCGCCGGGGCCGTCACCTGGGGGAGTGGCTGCGCCCCTTCGGCACGGCCCCGACGGGTGACGGCGTGGGTCACGTCGGGCGGCCCGTCGCCCGACACCGCCGTACGCTGGTGGCATGTCCCGAGCCGAGACCAAGCGAATCCTGCTCGCCAAGCCGCGCGGGTACTGCGCGGGCGTGGACCGGGCCGTCGAGGCGGTCGAGAAGGCGTTGGAGCAGCACGGGGCTCCCGTCTACGTCCGCAAGCAGATCGTGCACAACGTCCATGTCGTCGAGACGCTGACCGAGCGCGGCGCGATCTTCGTCGACGAGACCGACGAGGTGCCGCCCGGCTCTATCGTCGTGTTCTCCGCGCACGGGGTCTCGCCCGCGGTCCGCCAGCAGGCCGAGGACCGCGAGCTGCGCACGATCGACGCGACCTGCCCGCTGGTCACCAAGGTCCACGGTGAGGTCAAGCGGTTCGCCCGCGAGGACTACGACATCCTGCTCGTCGGTCACCGCGGCCACGAGGAGGTCGAGGGCACCTCGGGCGAGGCGCCCGGCAACGTCCAGCTCGTCGACAGCGCGGCCGACGTCGCGTCGGTGACGGTGCGCGACCCCGACAAGGTCGTCTGGCTCTCGCAGACCACGCTGAGCGTCGACGAGACGATGGAAACCGTTGCCGCGCTGCGGGAGCGCTTCCCGACGCTGCAGAACCCGCCGAGCGACGACATCTGCTACGCCACGCAGAACCGCCAGATCGCGGTGAAGGCGATGGCCCCGCACTGCGATCTCGTGCTGGTCGTGGGGTCGGCCAACTCGTCGAACTCGGTGCGGCTCGTCGAGGTCGCCCTCGCCGCGGGCGCCGGGGCGTCGTACCTGATCGACTACGCCCGCCAGATCGACGAGAGCTGGCTCGAGGGCGTGACGACGGTCGGGGTCACCAGTGGTGCCTCGGTCCCCGAGGTCCTCGTCCGCGGCGTGCTCGAGCACCTGGGCGAGCACGGGTTCGGCGAGGTCGAGGAGATCACGACTGCCGAGGAGACCTTGACGTTCGCCCTTCCCCGCGAGCTCCGCCCGAGCCGCGCGGGTCGCTGACCCGGCCGCCCTCGCGGCCTGCACGTTCGGCCTCCAGGCGCTTCTCGCGAGCCCGCCGGCGGGCCTCCTCCGCGACGGTCGGCTTCGGCTCCCGACGTCCCGGGGCCCGGCCCGCGGGGCCGCCTCGGCCCTGCGCAGCCCGGTCGCGGCCGGCGAGCCTGCCGAGCCGAAGCTCGGGGTCGTCGTTGCGCTGCAACAGGAGCCGCCCGATCCCGATACCGACGACGACCGCTGTGGTGGTGGCCATCGTGGGGAACGAGTTGATCAGCGGGGCCCCGACGAGCAGCAGCGTCTCGGTCGTCCCGCCGCCGGAGCGCGACGGCCCGACCAGCAGCACCATCACCGGGACGAGCACCGCGACCAGCAGCGGCGGCTGCACGATCGGCAGGAACAGGCTGCGGCGGCGCACCCACATCACCGCGAGCAGGCAGCCGGTGAAGAACCCGACCTTGAAGACGATCCCCGCGGTACCCGACCGCAGGACGTCGATCAGCACGCCCAGCCCGGTGAACGCCACGGCGACGCCCAGCGCCGCGACCGGCGGGATGCCCAGCACCGTGCCGATGATCGACCGGTCGGGCATCGGCCACTGCCCCTGCGAACCGGACCCGCCGGACCGCCCCTGGCCGGGACGCCCCGGGTGGCGGACGGCGCCCGCCGGGCGAGGTGATGTCACCCCGTCACGGTAGCCGGGGCGTCGTCCTCGTCGTCGTCGGCATGCGGGCCGACGATCTCCCGTTCGAGCTGATGTAACGCGATCAGGGAGTCCGCGGCCGACGCGACGAGTTCGGGGGCGGCGACGGTGCGCGGGGCGCGGTCGACCTGGCCGGGGGCGGCCAGGTCGTCGTCGGCGACCTTGAGCTCGGTGAGCTTGCGGGCGGTGACGAGGACCCGTGATTCCAGCGACGACACCGTCTGGTTGTAGCTGGTGATGGCCGTGTCGAGACTGCGGCCCAGCTTGGCCACGTGGTTGCCCATCGTCGCGAGCCGCGAGTGCAGCTCCCTGCCGAGCTGGTGGACCTGGGCAGCGTTGCGCGCCAACGCTTCCTGCCGCCAGGTGTAGGCGACGGTGCGCAGCAGCGCGATCAACGTCGTCGGGGTGGCGATCACGACGTTGCGCGCGAACGCGTGCTCGAGCAACGACGGGTCGGACTGCAGGGCCGCCTCGAGGAACGGGTCGCCCGGCACGAAGAGCACGACGAACTCCGGCGACGGCTCGAACGCCGCCCAGTACGCCTTGGCGGACAACGAGTCCACGTGCTGGCGCAGCTGGCGGGCGTGCGCGGCGAGCCGCTCGGCGTGCACCTCGGGATCGCGGGTCTCGACCGCGTCGAGGTAGGCGGCGAACGGCACCTTCGCGTCGACGACGATCTGCTTGTCGCCCGCCAGGTGCACGACCATGTCGGGACGGACGCCGCCGTCGGCGTCGCCGCCCGTGCCGGTTCCGGTGACCTGGGTGTCGAAGTCGCAGTGCTCGACCATGCCGGCGAGCTGCACGATGCGTTCCAGCTGCAGCTCGCCCCAGCGGCCGCGGACCTGCGGCGCCCGCAGCGCGCTGACCAGCTGCCGGGTCTCGCTCTGCAGCTTCTCCGACGACCGGTGCATCGCGATGACCTGCTCGCGCAGCCCGGCGTAGGCCGACTCGCGGTCCTTCTCCACGGCCCGCAGCTGGCCCTCGACCCGGGCGAGCGTGGCCGTCATCGGGTCGATCAGCTTGTCGAGCGCCGCGGCGCGGGCCGCCTCGTCGCCCGCGGCCTTCGCGGACAGCGCCGCCGTGGCCTCCTTGATCCGACCCTCCGCCAGCGCGACGAAGTGCTCGTTGTTGCGCGCCAACGCATCTGCCGACAGCGACCGGAACGCCTCCTTGAGCTCGGCGTCGCGCCGCAGCAGGAGCTCCTCGCGGGCCGCGCCGGCCTCGCGCTCGCTGCGCAGGGCCGCACCGTGCGCGGCGGCCTCGCTCTCCGCGCGGCGCAGGCGCTCCGAGGCGGTGTCGACCTCCTCGGACAGCTCCTCGACACGCTCGAGCAGCGCGGCCCGCTCGGCGCGCAGAGCCGCCGTGTCGGCCCGCGCCGTCGCCGACACTTCCGCGACGCGGCGGGCCGCCTCCGCCGCCGCCACCTTGTGCCGCGAGCCCAGGAACAGCCACGCCACGCCGAAGCCCGCCACCAGGCCCACGAGCAGGCCGATGAGCAGCACGTTCACGGCGGTGACGAGATCCACGGCCCCAGGGTGCACCCGCGCTCCGACAGAACCGGCGTGCCACGCCGACCACCCGACAGGGTGTACGGCAAGAGGCCGAGACGGATCGGCGAGCGGTCGAACAAACGGTCGAATCGTCGACTTCGGACCGTCGCGCCCTCAATGCACGAGCGTCAGCCGGCCTCGTGTGCGATGAGCGCGCGCTTCACCGGCAGCCCCCACCGGAAGCCGCCGAGGCTGCCGTCGAGTCGCAGGACCCGGTGGCAGGGCACGAACAGCGCGGCCGCGTTGCGCGCGCAGGCCGATGCGGCGGCGCGGATCGCCGCCGGGCGCCCGGACAGCGTGGCGTACTCCGTGTAGGTCACCGGGCCGCCCGCGGGAACGGTCCGCAGCACGTCCCAGGCGTGCTCGAGGAACGGGCCGGAGCGCTGCCGCACCGGCACGGCGTCGATGACACCGAGGTCGCCCTCGTGGTATGCGAGGACGGCCTTGCCGACGGGACCCAGGTCCGGCACGGCGCGCGCGTCGGCGGGGCGCAGCGACGGGTGGATCAGCGGCAGGAGGTCGTCGACGTCGCCGGTCCAGCCGGAGGCCAGGACGGCGCCGTCGTCGGCGACGACCGCGGTGAACGGTCCGATCCGGGTGTCGATGGTGGACCACGCGTTCATGACGTCTCCTTCGTGCGGGCGGCGGGAACCGATGCCCGCCAGAGGTGGGTGGCCGCGTAGGACCGCCAGGGCCGCCACCGTTCGGCGTGGGCGGTCAGCGCGGGGATGTCCGAGGGCAGGCCCAGCGCGGCGGCCCCGCGACGGACGGCGAGGTCCTCGGCGAGCAGCTCGTCGGGGTCGCCGAGCAGACGCATGGCCAGGTAGCCGGCCGTCCACGGGCCCACCCCGGGCTGCGCGAGCAGGTCGGCGCGCAGCGCGGCGGGCTCGCGGCCCGCGTCGAGCACGAGGTCGCCGCTCGCGATCGCCGAGGCCAGCCCGACGAGCGTCGCCGTCCGCCTGGCCGGCCCGCTCACGACGTCGGCCGCGCGCTCGGCGAGCGCCTCCGCCGTCGGGAAGAGCAGGCCCGGACCGTCCCACTGCTCCGGGAGCGGCTCGCCGAGCTCCGCGACGAGGCGCGACGCGGCCGTCCGGGCGCCGCTGACCGACACCTGCTGGCCCAGGACCGTCCGCACGACGAGCTCGACCGGGTCGACCGTGCCGGCGACCCGGATTCCCGGCACGGCCCCGACCGACGGCGCGAGCGCGGGATCGGCGGCCAGTGCGATGTCGACGGCGACCGGGTCGGCGTCCAGGTCCAGCAGTCTGCGGATGCGTGCGACGGCGGGGCCGACGTCACGCGGGTCGACGGGCCGTAGCGTCGCCGTGACGTGCCGGGCCCCGGGCGGCGCCGACAGGTCGAGCGCCACCGTCGCCGGACCGTGCGGGAGTCGCAGCGTGCGCCGGTAGCAGCTGCCGACGACCTCCTCCACGCCGGCGATCGCCCTGTGGCGCAGGTGGTCGAGCAACCCCTCCGCGTCGAACGGGAGGCGGTGGGGCAGCCGTAGCACCAGCGCGCCCGCGACCGGGGTGAGCCGCTCGCCGCCGCGACGGGCCGCGTCCGCGCGCAACGTCCGCGGCGGCACCGCGTAGACGGCGCGGACGGTGTCGTTGAACTGCCGGACGCTGGCGAAGCCCGCGGCGAACGCGACGTCGGCCATGGGCAGGCTCGTCGTCTCGACGAGAAGTCGTGCGGTGTGCGCGCGGTGTGCCCTCGCCAGCGCGAGCGGGCCCGCGCCGAGCTCGGCCGTCAGGACGCGGTTGAGCTGGCGCTCCGAGTAGCCGAGCGCCCTCGCGAGCCCGGGCACGCCCTCCCGTTCGACGAGCCCGTCGCCGATCAGCCGCATCGCTCGGCCGGCGAGATCGGCACGGCAGTCCCACTCCGGCGAACCGGGCACGGCATCGGGCAGGCAGCGTCGGCACGCGCGGTAGCCGCGCTGCTGGGCGGCGGCGGCCGTCGTCAGGAACTCGACGTTGCGGCGCAACGGGGTCGTCGCGGGACACGAAGGGCGGCAATAGATTCCGGTCGTCCGCACCGCGGTGACGAACTGGCCGTCGAACCGCGCGTCGCGCGAGGTCACCGCGCGGTAGCAGAGGTCCTGGTTGAGGAGCACGACGTCGATCGTGCCAGTCCCGCCCGGCCCGTTCCGGCGGGAATCGGACACGGACGTCCCTGCGTCAGTCGCGCTCGCAGATGGGACCCGAGAGGTAGCCGAGCGCGCACGCCGTCCGGATGTTGTCGTCCTGACCGCGGCGGGGCCCGCCGCGCGTGTCGTCCCGCGGTCGGGTGACGGTCGGCCGGTCGGCGTGCGTCGTCGGTGCGGCGTCGCGGGTCGCGGGCGGCGCGGTCGTCGCCCGGCGTGGTGCGGGCGCACGGGTGGTCGGCACCGGGGCGGGCGGTGCGGCTGCCGCGCCGAGGTCGGGCAGCGGGACCGGCGGGATCGCGTCGTCGAACGTGGGGAACGTGGCCACGGACGTCCCGGGAGCCGACGACGCGAAGCGCGGCAACGCCACCGGGCCCGCCGGGCTGCCCGCCATCGCGACCGCGGTGACCGCGCCGAGCGACAGCGACGCCGTCACGGCCGCGGTGAGGGCCGCACGAGGACTCGGGAACCGCACCAGGACCACCTTCGCCGACGACGGGACCGGCCACACCCCGGCGGCCTCACCGGGTCCATCGCCCGGAACCGCGCCGACGTTAGCCTTTTCGGATCATCAGGGGTACGGCGACCGGCGGTGTCGCGACCTCGCGCGGCGGTGCGACTACGCTGGTCGGTCGTGTCCCTCACCCTCGGCATCGTCGGCCTGCCGAACGTCGGTAAGTCGACCCTGTTCAACGCGCTGACCCGCAACGACGTGCTCGCCGCGAACTACCCCTTCGCGACGATCGAACCCAACGTCGGCGTCGTCCCGCTGCCCGACCCGAGGCTGGACAAGCTGGCCGAGATCCACTCGTCGGCCAAGATCGTCCCCGCCACCGTGTCGTTCGTCGACATCGCGGGCATCGTCAAGGGTGCCTCCGAGGGCGCCGGGCTCGGCAACAAGTTCCTCGCCAACATCCGCGAGTCCGACGCCATCTGCCAGGTCGTGCGCGTGTTCTCCGACGACGACGTCGTGCACGTCGAGGGCAAGGTCGACCCCGCCGCCGACATCGAGACGATCGCCACCGAGCTGATCCTCGCCGACCTCCAGACGCTGGAGAAGGCCGTCCCGCGCCTCACCAAGGAGGCGCGGATGCAGAAGGACCGCCGCGCCGTCCTGGAGGCCGCCGAGGCCGCCGTCGAGATCCTCAACAGCGGGAAGACGCTCTTCGCCGCAGGCGTCGACAAGGAACCCCTGCGCGAGCTGACGCTGCTCACCACCAAGCCGTTCCTCTACGTCTTCAACGCCGACGAGAGCGTCCTCACCGACGACGCCAGGCGCAAGGAGCTCGCCGACCTCGTCGCCCCCGCGGACGCCGTCTTCCTCGACGCGAAGGTCGAGTCCGAGCTGCTCGAGCTCGACGAGGAATCCGCCCGCGAGCTGCTGGAGTCGATCGGCCAGCCCGAGCCCGGCCTCTACTCCCTCGCCCGGGCCGGCTTCCACACCCTCGGCCTGCAGACCTATCTGACCGCGGGACCGAAGGAGGCCCGGGCCTGGACGATCAAGCAGGGCGCCACCGCCCCCCAGGCCGCGGGCGTCATCCACACCGACTTCGAGCGCGGGTTCATCAAGGCCGAGATCGTCTCCTACGACGACCTCGTCGCGGCCGGTTCCATGAACGCCGCCAAGGCCGCCGGCAAGGTGCGCATGGAGGGCAAGGACTACGTGATGGCCGACGGCGACGTCGTCGAGTTCCGGTTCAACGTGTAGGCGGAATCTCGACGGGCTCCTCGGCCCCGGACGCTCCGCACGGTTGGCGGGAGCTGTCGACCGGCGGATCACGGCGGAGGGGGCTCGGGTCGTTCGGACGTCGGTGGCCGGGGGCTGCGCCGCCTCCGGTTGCGACGCAACCGCCGGAAGGTCTCGCGTTGCCGCTCGGCGAGCACGGGCGGGCGCCATGATCGCTCGGAAGGTCGGGCTGCTGCCTCGACCTCCACGCGCATCCGGTCGACCGCGGTCAGCAGGGCTCCGTGTTGCTCCCAGGCGGCCGGATCGGTGTGCGGGTCGACGAGCAACAGCGTGCTGAGACGGTCGCGGCGCCGCCGCAGCTCCTCGAGGTGGGCCTCGAGCCCGAGGGCGTCGCGCGGGACCGGCCGGGTCGTCGAGGCATAGGACCCGACCGTGCGTACCGCGTCGGCCACGGTGTCGAGGAACGCGGCGAGTGCGGTGCGTACGTCGTCGTCGTACGCGGTGGTCTGCTCCTCGGCCGGGACGAAGTAGGTCCTGTCCAGTAGGGCGCGGCACAGCTCACGCACCGCCAGGTAGGTGCGGTCCAGACCGGTGAGCGCGGTCCGCAGCCGCGGCTGCTCCTGCCGGATGCGAGCCGCCCGCGGGTTCAGCCGGGTGCTCTCCTCGGCCCGGGCGAGGTTCCGGTCGGCCAGCGCCACCTCACGGCCCAACGCCCGGGCGTCGTCGAGCCAACGGTCCGCGTCGGCCCGGGACCAGGTGCTGCGCAGGGCCGTGGCCAGGGCGTCGGTGAAGCGGGCCATCCGATCGGCCAGCTCACCCAACGCCTCCCCGGCCGGCTGCAGGTACAGCGGTGGGGCGATCACCACGTTGACCAGCGCACCGGCCGCGGCGCCGATGAGGGTCTCGTAGATCCTGCTGCCGGCGACGGCGGGTGCGCCTCCGACGGCGAGCACGAGCATCGCGCTGATGGGCAGTTCGAGCAGGTGCGGCCCCAGGCGGAGCAGGCCACCGAGCAGCAGCGAGACGGCGACCACCCCGGCGAGGCTCCACCAGGTCAACCCGACGAAATGGGCCACGGCGACGGCGACCAGCACCCCGGCGAGCACGCTCGCCACGCGTTGCACACTCTGGGTGACGGTCTGGTACATCGTCACCTGGACCACGAGCAGCGCGGTCAGGGGCGCGAGCACCGGCCCGGTGCTGGTCCCGATCCAGTCGGCCACGACGTAGGCCAGGGTCGCGGCGATCGTCGTCTTCGCCAGGCGCAGCCCGGGCCTGCCGACGCGCCGCCCGAGCTCGTCGTAACGGGGCCGGCGACCTCGGACGAACGACGCCACCGTCGCCCTGCGCCCGGCGATCACGGACCGGTCCGTCGACGAGCACGCGCTCGCACCGTGCGGCGACGATCGCGCCGGCCCAGCCCGCCCCGACGAACGGCAGCCCGGCCCGGACCGCGGCGAGGGAAGGGCCTGCCGCGCTCTCCCCGCCCGGGCAGGTCGCGGACCCGCCCTCGGTGCAGTGTCACCGTGGCGGCCTCACCGGCGGGCGAACCCGCCGCCGAGCACCAACACGAGGACCAGGCAGGGCAGACCACGACGTCCACGGCCGTGATTGTCATGCCTCGCCCGTCGCGCTGCAGCCGGGACGATCCGCCCGCCCGCGCGGCGCGAGCCGAGTCCGTGGGCGTCGTCGAACGCCGGGCCCTGCTCCGTCAGAGGACGGTGAGCTCCAGCCGTGCTCCGGCATCGCCGCCGATGTCCAGTGTCTGCGTCGTGGAGCGCATCGACGTCGCGGACCACCAGCGCTCGTCGGTTCCGGTGAGCGGGATGAAGTCGGGGTAGTCGCTGCTGCACAGCATCAGCAGCAAGGAGTGGCCCGGCCGCACGACGTAGCCGGCCTGTCCGACGGACATGGTCAGGTCTGTCGGTTCGGCGGCCACCAGCCGCTGCTGACCGCGGGAGATGGACCGGACCGCGCCGTCCGGCTCGAGATCGAGCAGATGTGCGAACAGGTCCATCGCGGGGCCGGTCGTCGACACCTGACCGTGGAACGTGACGGGGCCGGCCAGCTCGAGGTGTCGGTCCTGTGGATCGGCGCGGAACATCAGCACGTCCGGCCGGTTCACGTACTCGCGGAAGTCCGGCCACTCCGCGACGAAAGACGACCACGACGTCGCGGCCGTCGGCACGAGCATGTCGGGGTCGTGGACCCACGAGATCGGGCCGGTCGCAGTCGCCGGCCGCTCCACGAGTCGCCGGGTCGGACCGTCGACAAGGTGCAGCACCTGGTGGGTCGCCTCCGGCGGCGGCCAGCTGACGGTCCGGCGCACCTCGGCGCTGTGCGCGAGCTGGTACTCGACGGGAGCCGGTGGCTCCACCGCGCCGTCCGCCTTGAGGTACCGGTCGAAGAACTGCAGTTCGCCGTCGAACCAGGAACGGATCTGCGCCACGCTGAGCTCGCCTGCCTGCGTCGGCCCCGGGCGGTCGTCGAGCCGGAAGTCCATGTGGTCGTGCGGTCCGAGCCGCAGGTGGACGAGCGGCCGCCACGCAGGGTCTGCCACCATGGTCGGGTAGTCGTGGCGCAGCGCCTCCGCAGCGCAGTACTGGTCGTACAGCCCGAGCGAGAGCAGCACCGGGACCGGCTTCGCGGCCAGGGGGTGTCCGTCGGGGAAGCGTTGTTGCTGCGACGGCGATTCGGACGAGAGATACATGTCCATCGCCGGTGGCCGAACCCCCAGCTGGTCCACGACCGCCTCGAACGCCTCGGCCAGCGGTCGACGACCCCAGTCGTGGGCCGTCTCCGGCAGCATCCAGTCCCGGACAGCGTAGAAGTCCATGACGTACTGGAAGGGGAACGACCACTCCGGCTCGTTCGGCGTCATCAGCGGGGAGCCGAGGGCGGTGTTGGTGCCGCGCGGTGCGATCGCACGCAACGCAGGATGGTTGGTCGACAGGGCGGCCCACTGCGTGTAGCCCGTGTAGGAGTGGCCGGTCATGCCGACCCGGCCGTTCGACCAGGGTCGGCTCGCGATCCAGTCGATGGTGTCGTAGCCGTCGTGCGCCTCGCTGATCCACGGGAACGTCTCGCCCTCCGACCGGAACTTCCCCCGGCAGTCCTGGGCGACCAACGCGTACCCACGTTCGAGCAGCGCGTCGGCGAGCACGTCGATGCGCACGAACCGGCCGTTCTTGTCGTAGGGCAGGCGGATCAGGACCGCCGGCACCGGACCGTCGACGTCCGGCAGGTAGACGTCGGTCGCCAACCGGATGCCGTCCCGCATGCGGACCATGAACTGCTGGGCGCGCTCGGCGGGCGCCCCAGGCGGCATATGTGTGTAGGACATCCGGACCGGTGCCATGGTCGCTGCGTCCGAAGCTGCAGACATCTGTTCCTCCGCTGCCGTCGATCAGTCGTGGAAGGTCGTGAAGGACTCGACGGGCGCGCGTCCCGTGCGGAGTCGGTCGAGCCGGTGCTCCCGGTCGGCGAAGCCCATGGCGATCCCGCAGACCGCCGAGTGGTGCTCGGGTATGCGCAGGTGGCGGCGCAGGATCGGGTGGAAGTCGAGGAACGATGCCTGCGGGCAGGTGTCCATGCCGCGCTCGCGGGCCAGTAGCACGACGGCCTGCAGGAACGCGCCGGCGTCGACCAGGCCACCGCCCAGGGAGTGGCGGTCGACGGTGAGGACGAGGCCCACCGGCGCCCCGAAGAAATCGTAGTTGCGGCGATGGTGGCGGTGCCGGGCCCGGTGGTCGTCCGGATCGATGCCGAGCACGGTGCGGTAGAGGTTCTCGCCGAACTCCTTGCGTCGGCCGGCGAGGTGTTCGCACCACTCGGCCGGCTGGTAGGCGTAATCGGTCGCGACCTGGCCGCCGCGGTCGAGCGCCTCCCACAGGTCGTCGGTGAGCCTGCGCTTGGCGAGCCCGGTCAGCACGTGCACGTGCCAGGGCTGGGTGTTGGAGTTGCTCGCCGACCGCGCGGCCAGGCGAAGGATCTCCGCGACCACCTCGCGGGATACCGGACGGTCGAGGTACGCGCGCACGCTCCGGCGCGTCATGAGTGTGTCGGTGACCGAGCGCCCGCCGGTGTCCGCCGGCCGCTCGGCGACGGCGGGGCTGTGGTTCACACCGCGGCCCGGTCCTGATCGGCCGGCGGGGAGATGTCGTAGGAGATGCGCCCGGCCGGCAGGTAGAACAGGGCGATGACGGCCCCGCCCCTCGACTCCGGGTAGTGGTGGCTCCCGGGTGCCGGGGCCGTCCAACCGGCACCGCACCAGCCGTTCGGTCCGCGCAGGACCGCACCCGGGTGCAGCGGCACGACCAGGTTCAGCTCCCCGTAGGGGTGCTGGTGGTACTGCCCGCGGAACTCCGCCACGCTGTCCATGTAGACGGCGGTGATGCTGAACCAGTCGAGCCGCTCCTGCGGTTCGGCGATCCGGCTGCGCCGGTAGCGGCGGCCGTCGACCTCGATGTTCGCGGCCCAGCCGGCTCGGACGCCCTCGGTGACCATGGCAGCGAGGTCGTCGTAGACGGGGGTGCCGGGTCCGTGCTGCTCGTTGAGCCAGGTCTCCAGTGCGGTGCCGGGCGTGCGGTTCCTGATCTCCCGTACGAACGGGATGCTGCGCTCGACGAGGTCCTCGGCTGTACAACCCATGGCGCTCCTCCAGGCCCTAAGGGGGTGTCGAAGGGACACTAGGACGAGGTTTCGTTACAGGCAAGACCTGTAACTAAAATGGTCCGGATCGTGAGCCACAATGGCCGCCATGAGCGTCTCGCCCGAGGAGTCCCCGCCCGGCGCCGCGAGGGGTGGCCGCCCCCGCGACCCGGCACTCGACGACGCGATCATCACCGCGACCCGACGCAGGCTGGTGCTCGACGGCTACACCGCGATGTCGTTGAGCGAGATCGCCACCGACGCCGGCGTCTCCCGCCCCACGATCTACCGGCGCTGGGCCAGCAAGCTCGAGCTGACCATCGATGCCCTCGACTGGGGATTCCGCCGCCAGCAGGCCAGCTACCCCGCCGAACCGTTCGACCGCATGCCTGCTCGGGAGGCGTTCACCGAGGCCGTCCGTCGCGTCGACCCGTGCTATTTCAATCCCGACGCGATGGTTCTCATGGGCAACTTCATGGGGGAGACGCTCCGCACCCCGGAACTGCTCGCGCACGTCAAGGAGCACGCGGTGGAGCCACGGGTGCGACTCGTCGAGCACGTCCTCGGTGCCCTCCAGGAGCGCGGCGAGGTGCGGCCCGACCTGGACCGGCACACGGTCGCGACCCTGTGCTTCGGCGCGTACTACGCGGCGTTCCTCCGCGGCGAGCACGGGCAGGGCGACCTCGCCGCGCGGGTCACGGCGGCGCTGTGGCCGGCGCTGACGACGTGAGCCGACCGGCGGGCGAGCCCGGGGATCGCGGACCCCATCGCCGCGCCGTGCAGCTCGCGTGAGGGGCAATCCGCGCGGGTTCGATCGTCGCCGCCCACCCCGCGGGCAACGCGACGACGATGTTCGGCGCGCCGTGACCGGGGACGCCGCGCGGAGGCGACGCGCCTGGTCCACGCGCGCGGACTGTCTCCCCGGCGGAGCGCCGTTCGTCCGGCACGCGACCCGGCAGCGGCGCCCGCGGGGTCGGCTCGCTAGCACGTTGCCGACGACCGGTGCGACGTCGAGGCCGGCTCACGTCGTCGCCCGCTCCGCGGCACCCGCTCCGCGGGGTGGGCGCGCGTCGCCGCTCTCCGTCCCACGGGCGATGCACTACCTGGGGGCGACGCTCGACGGCGTGCTCCGCGGCCAGCTGCACCGACCAGTGCACCCGGGCGCGCCGCCGTCGTCCGATCGGGTCGAGTTGCGTGCAGTGCGCGGTGGAGGTGCGGCCTCATGCCGCACCCTTGCCGCCCCGGGACGTGTCGTCCCGAACGGAGCGGGGTAGGTGGGCGTGATGCGCGGGCAGCGGTGGTGGGGCGGGCCGGCCGTGCTCGTCGTCGTGCTCGTCGCCGCCTGTGCACCCGCCGACGCGGCCCAGCCCGACCCGACCTCCGGCACCGCCCCGCCCGCGTCGAGCGCCCCGGCCGCCCCCACGACGACCGCCGGCCACCCGACCGCGGTGGCGCGTCACCCGACCACGGCGGTCACCCGCGGACGCGCTGGGGCCGCCGATGCCGCCCCCGGCTGCGGGGAGCGCGCCGTCGCCGCCGGGCGGTTCGACCCGAGCTGCGCCGAGTACCAGGGCTATCTCGACCCCGGCACCCGGGCGGGGCGCGGGCCCACGAGCGGCGACGTCCAGCTGCAGAACCTCTGCCGCACGGGGCAGGCGCCCGCGTCCGACTGCGCGGGGGTCACCGCCAGCCGAGCTCCGGGGCCAGGTGGGTGAGCACGCTCTCGATCACGTGGGCGTTGTACTCGACGCCCAGCTGGTTGGGCACCGTCAGCAACAGGGTGTCGGCGGCGGCGATCGCCTCGTCCTCGGCGAGCTCGGCGACGAGCTTGTCGGGCTCGTCGGCGTAGGTGCGCCCGAACCGCGCGTTGCCGCCGTCGAGCATCCCGACCTGGTCGGTGCTGTGCCGCTCGTGCCAGAACAGCTGCCGGTCGAGGTCGTTGACGATCGGGAAGATGCTGCGGCTCACCGAGACCCGCGGCTCCCGCTCGTGCCCGGCCGCGGCCCAGGCGTCGCGGTAGCGCTGGATCTGCTCGGCCTGCAGCCGGTGGAACGGCACGCCGGTGTCCTCGGTGAGCAGCGTCGAGCTCATGAGGTTGAGGCCCTGCTCGGCGGTCCACTCCGCCGTGGCACGGGACCCTGCGCCCCACCAGATCCGGTCGCGCAGCCCCGGCGCGTACGGCTCCAGTCGCAGCAGTCCGGGCGGGTTGGCGAACATCGGCCGCGGGTTGGGCTGCGCGAAGCCCTCGCCCTTGAGCGCCTCCAGGAAGACCTCGGTGTGCTCGCGAGCCATCTCGGCGTCCGTCGACCCCTCGCGCGGGACGTGGCCGAAGTAGCGAAAGCCGTCGACGACCTGCTCGGGGCTGCCGCGGCTGATGCCCAGCTGCAGTCGGCCGCCGGAGATCAGGTCGGCCGCGCCCGCGTCCTCGGCCATGTACAGCGGGTTCTCGTAGCGCATGTCGATCACGCCGGTACCCAGCTCGATCGTGCTGGTCCTGGCCGCGGCGGCGGCGAGCAGCGGGAACGGGGACGCGAGCTGCCGGGCGAAGTGGTGCACCCGGAAGTACGCCCCGTCGGCCCCCGCCTCCTCGGCGGCGACCGCGAGCTCGATGGACTGCAGCAGGGCGTCGGACGCCGAGCGGACCCTCGAGTGTCGGGACTCCGACCAGTGTCCGAAGGACAGGAACCCAATCTTCTTCATGTTTCAACTAACCTTTCGACGGCGTCGGGCATTCCGCGGCGGAGACCAGGCCGAGCCTCCGGGTCGCGCGCGTCATCGCGACGTAGAGGTCGGCGGGGTTGTGGGCACGGATGCGCTCGGGCTCGACGATGACGACGACGTCGAACTCGAGGCCCTTGGCCGACACCGGAGTGTGCACCTCGGCGGGAAGGCCGTCGAGACCGTCGACGTCGGCGGCGATCACCGCGAGCGTCCCGCGACCCAGCTGCGCCACCTCCGTCTCGACGGCCTTCCGGACCTCGGCGGCCAGCGACTCCGCGGGAACCGTCCGCCGCCACGGGTCCTCGCCGGTGGAGCGCACCGACTCCGGCGGCCGCCGGTCCGGCGCGAACTCGGCCAGTACCTCGCCGGCCGCCGCCATGATCTCCGACGGCGTGCGGTAGTTGACCGTCAGCGTCCGGTAGGTCCAACGGTCGCCCAGGTGTGGGCGCAGCACGTCGGCCCACGCCTGCGCACCGCCGGGCGCGCTGCGTTGCGCCAGGTCGCCGACCGCGGTGACCGAACCCGACGGACACCGTCGCAGCAGGACGTGCCAGTCCATGGCCGAGAGCTCCTGCGCCTCGTCGACGACGAGGTGGCCGTAGCGCCAGTCGCGGTCACCGGCCGCGCGCTCGGCGACGCTCGCCAGGTGGGAGGGCACCTGCCGCTGCGCGAGGACGTCGGCGGTGACGAAGTCCGTGGGGCGCGCCTCGTCGGGGTCCTCGCCCGCGATCTGCCGGTCGGCCACCTCCAGGATGCTCAACACCTCGGCGGCGTAGCGGCCGTCGGGTTCGTCGGGTGTCGGCGCGGGCGCGTCGGGAAGCGGACCCAGCAGCTCGGCCAGCTCGTCGAGCAACGGCGCGTCCGCCACGGTCCAGGGCGATCCCGCGGGCCGGAACAGCCCGCCGAGCCCGTCGCCGGCGGAGGCCAGCCGCTCGGGCGAGGAGAACAGGTCGGTCAGGGCCTGCTCGGGGGTCAGCAGCGGCCACAGCGTCTCGACGGCGGCGTGGAAACCGAGGTCGGCGCGCAGGTCGTCGCGTAGCTCCGCGCGCATCTCCGCGGTGACCTGCGCGGCGCCGGCCGGGTCGATCTCGGGGATGTCGAGGTCGCGCAACAGCTCGGCGAGCTCGGGCGGGTCCTCCAGGTCGTGGCCGAGCTTCTTCAGGCCCTGGTCGAGCAGCAGCCCGCCCAGCGCATCACGGAACGTCGTCCGCGCGGCGTTGTGCGGCAGCCCCGTCGCCCGCGCCCGCCGCCGGGCCTCCGCGGCGATCCTCCGGTCGATCTCGACGGTGACGTCCTCCAGCTCGATCGCGATCGGGGATGCGGGCAGGCCCTGCCGGTCGGCCACGGCGCGGCGCAGCACGTCGATCATCGAGAGGTCGCCCTTGGTGCGGGCCACGTCGTCGGGATCGACGGCCGTCGCGACGACGCCGTGCGCCAGCCGCCCCGGCGTCGTGAAGACGACGGCCGACTCGCCCAGTGCCGGCAACACCCCGCCGACGTAGCGGATGAAGCCCGCGCTCGGTCCGACCACGAGCACGCCGCTGCGCGCGAGGCGGTCCCGGTGCGAGTAGAGCAGGTACGCGACGCGGTGCAGCGCGACCGCGGTCTTGCCCGTCCCCGGCCCACCCTCGATGACGACGACGCCGGACAGCGGCAGCCGGATGATCGCGTCCTGCTCGGCCTGGATCGTCGTGACGATGTCGCGCATCGTCGACCCCCGCGGCGCCCGCAATGCGGCGAGCAGCGCCGGATCCGAGGCAGAACCGGAATCCGTGTCGCGGTCGAGCACGTCGTCGTGGAAATCGACGACGCGTTCCTCCGGTGCGGTTCCGGCGATCCGGAAATGGCGGCGCCGGGTCACTCCGAGTGGGGACGCGAGCGTCGCGCAGTAGAACGGTTGCGACGCCGGTGCTCGCCAGTCGACGAGTGCGCTCTCGCCATCGGCCGGGTCGGTGAGGCCGACCCGCCCCACGTAGGTCGTCGACCCGTCGGTGCGGTCGAGCCGCCCGAAGCACAGCCCGGAGCGGGCCGCGGTCAACGACGCCACCCGTTCCGACCAGCGATGGACCGACACGTCGCGCTCCCACCGTGCGCTCAGCTCCCCGCCGGTCCGCTCGGCCAGCGAGCCGCGGGCGTGCGCCGCGGCGGACTCGAGCTCCGCCGTGAGCAGTGCGTGCATCCGCCGGATCCGGGCGTTCTCCCCGGCCAGTTCTTGCTCGACGAGGGGTGTTCCAGCGGGGTCGGGGGTTGTGTTAGAATTGACTTGTAGAGGTGCACTCTCGCATTCTGAAGGCACTCGTCAGAATAGCTTTCCCGCACCTCGTTCCGCAATTCTTCGGGTGTTATGCGTCCAGTCGGACCCGCACCGAGACCCGTCCCTGATCGTCCCGCGTGGTCACGGCGTGGCCGGTCCGGTCGGTGCCGTCGAGGGTCAGCGTCAGCGGGCCGCCGTCGCCGAGGAAGTTGCGCCACCACGTCTTCGCGTCGGGGAACTCGACGCCGATCAGCACATCGTCACCGCTGCGGCGGTAGCCGACGGGCGTGCGGAACGTGCGCCCCGTCCGGCGGCCGACCTAGCTAGGTGATCTCCGTGATGCCGCGACTGACGAACCGTCCGACGACCGGCGCCTTCGCGAGCGCGGACACCGCCGCGTTGACGAGCCGGACGAGCGGGGCGAAGGGCGAGGACGACATGCGCACGTGTCCGAGGCTAGTCACGTGATCGCCGGGATTCTGTGACCCGCAGGTGCTGATCACGAGCGCGCGGCCGGCGTTCCGGGGTGTGTCGCCGGGTGTGCGGTTCGGGCAGGAGTCGACGGGTCGCCGGCGCCGCACCGTCGAGGCGGTCGGCGCCCCCGCCTGGCGTGGCTGTGGCTGTGGCTGCGGCGGTGGCTGTAGGCGGTGGCGGTGGCGCCGGTGCGCGACCCCGGCGTGGACAGGGCTGCGGGCGTTGAGGTTGCGGGCGTTGAGGCGGCGCCCGCGCGATCTCACTACGGCTCCCCGGGTTCGTCGCCGTGCGTCGGCCTTGCGCGCTGGGTGGTGACGGCGCTGGTGGTGACGGCGCTGGGGCGCGGCCGGGGTGATCGCTGCGCCGGATGTGGGACATGGGCGCAACCAGCTGCGCTCAGGTCCCGGAAACGCCGATCACGGGCAGTCGGCAGGCCGGCCGGGACGTCGGCGCACGTGCGGATTGCAGTGAGGGGGCTGGGCCGGGTGGTTTGACCGGCGCGGGGCCCGATTCTGTCGGTACCCCCGGCGTGGGCCCCGGGGTGATCGCCCTCTGTGGGACATGGGCGCGACCACGTGCGCTCTTGTCCCGGAAACGGTGATCACGAGCAGGGGCGGGGCCTGCCGGGGTGTGTCGGCTCGCGTGCGGGTCGCCCTGGGGGGAGCGGCCGGCCCTGCGGTGTGAGAGGCGCGGAGTGCGACCACGTGCGCCTTGTCCCGCATACGCTGATCACCGGGAGGCGGGCGGGGCGCGCCGGGGACCCGAACGTCGTCGGTCGGGCCACCGGCGTGCGGGACGGTCCTACTCGGACGCGGCGCCCGAGTCGCCCGAGTCGCCCGAGTCGTCGGAGGCGCCCGTGTCGGCAGCGGCCGAGTCGGCGGCGGGAGCGGCCGGGAGCGGCAGGGCGCCCAGGACGGTGCCCGCGACGGCGTTGGGGTCGACGGGCAGCGGCACCGGCAGGTTCGGCAGCGACGGCGGCGCCGGGAGCGCGCCGGCCACCGTGCCGACCGCGTCGGCCACCGGTGCGGGGAGCGCACCGGTGGCGGCGTCGAGCGGGCCCGCGGCGGGAGCGGCCTCGTCGGCGAACGCCAGGCCCGGGGTCAGGATGGCGAGCGGCAGCGCGGCGGCACCGACGAGCACGGTCCGGGTGGACTTGCGCATGCGGTTCCTCCTTCTTCTCTGATACGTCGCGCCCCCGACCGGTGACGGGGATCCGCGAGCGTCCCCGTGATAAACGCGCCGAGCGCAGTCGACGACGTGGTTTCCCACCGGTTCGTGTGAGCAACCGATGGCCACCCGGGCGACACGGTCTTGATCGAGTGAACTCATCGTCACCGCGGGTCGTGACGAACAGTGGTCGATCACCGGCCGTGCGCTTGACCCGCGCCGGCGGATGCACTACCCGCCGAAGCCAGAGCGTAGGTGTTGACCTACGTAGGTTGACGCCTACGCTGAGGAGCGTGCAGGCGGTGTGGGAGGCGGTGGCCGAGCCGCGGCGGCGCGCGATCCTGGTCCTCGTGCGGGACCGGGAGCTGGCCGCCGGGCAGATCGCGGCCCAGTTCCCCGACGTCGCCCGGCCGACGGTCTCGCAGCACCTGCGCGTGCTGCGCGACGCGGGGCTGGTCGTCGAGCGCCGGGTCGGGACCAGCCGGCTCTACCGCGCCCGTCCCGAGGGGTTCGCCGAGGTGAGGGAGTTCCTCGACCGGTTCTGGGCCGGCCGCCTGCAGGCACTGAAGGAAGCCGCCGAAGCCGAGCAGAGGACCCGAGATGGCTGAGCCCGTCGTCCGTGAGATCGACATCGATGCGGCGCCGGAGACGGTGTTCGCGTTCTTCGTCGAGCCCGCGAAACTCACCCGCTGGCTCGCCGACGAGGCCGTCCTCGACCCGTGCGCGGGCGGGGTCTGTGTGCAGGTCCATCCCGGTGACGACCGCGGCAGCGACCGGTCGTTCCACATGAGCGGACGCTTCGTCGAGGTCGACCCACCGCGTCGTGTCGTCTTCACCTGGGGGTTCACCGAGCCGGAGATCGGGGTGCCACCGGACTCGACGACTGTCGAGGTCACGTTGCGGCCCAACGGTTCCGGAACGAGGGTCCGGCTCGTGCACCACGACCTGCCGTCGTCGGCGACCGCCGACCACGAGCAGGGGTGGACGGAGATGCTGCGCCGTCTCGATAGCGCGGTCACCGCGGGCCGGGGCGCCGACGGGCAGGCGATGCGGCACGAGATCTGGATCGAGGCACCGCAGGAGGCGGTCTTCGCCGCCCTCACGACGCGCGACGGCCTCGACGGCTGGTGGGGGCGTGCGGTCGCGGCGGATGCCGAGGTCGGCGGGGTCGTCGAGTTCGACCATGGCTTCGGCGTCCCGCTGCGCATGCGCGTCACCGACCTCGTCGACGGCGAGCGTGTCGAATGGACCTGCCTCGGGGGCTTCGACGACCCGGGGAACCCGGCGTCGGACTGGGGTGGGACGCGGCTCTCCTTCGACCTGACGACGGTGAAGAAGGCCGACGTCGCGCCCCCGCTCGACGCCTACGTCTCCCGCGACGAGTTCACCGTTCTGCGCTTCGAGCACGCCGGCTGGGCGCCGGGCGCGCGCTGGTTCGCGTTCTGCTCCACGGCGTGGGCGGTCACCCTGGAGTCCGGGCTCAAGACGAGCTGCCAGGAGTGACCGGGTAGCGCAGGTGCGTCACGCCGCGACCCTCGACGACCTGGGGGTCGCCGAGGCGGATCGGGGTGTCGCCCAGGCGGTCGAACCAGCGGATGCCCCTGCCGAGCAGCACCGGCGCGATGTTGACGCTCAGTTCGTCGACCAGCCCCGCGACGAGACACTGCTGGGTGATCTCCGCACTCGCGACGACGACGTCCCGGTCGCCCGCGACCGCCTTCGCCTGCTCGATCGCCGCCGCGACGCCGTCGGTGACGAACGTGGCGCCCGGCGCGTAGGGCTGGGCGGGCGGCTCGTGCGTGACGACGAAGATCGGGGCGCCGATCGGGTGTGCGCCGCCCCAGCCCTTGGTCACCTCGTAGAGCCGCCGCCCGCAGACCAACGCGCCCGTGTGCGCCAGCGCCTCGCGCAGCAGGGCGGCGCTCGCCTCGGAGGTCCGGAACGTGAGCGTGTCGATGTGCGAGGGGGTCTCGACGTCACCGTCGCCGAACCAGCCGAACAGCTCCATGACCCCGTCGTCGGGGTCGGCGATGAAGCCGTCCAGCGACATCGTCATGTCCGCGATCACCCGTGCCATGTCGGCCTCCTCGATGTGCGGCCCGCCTCCTGCGGACCGTTCGAGTCGTTCAACGCACGCGGGCGCCCGGACTCATCGGAGCGGCTCGACGGGCCGCCGCGAGAGGTGCGCGCCGCGGCGTCAGCGGCGGGCCCGGACGGCGGCGGCGAGGTCGTCGAGCACGCCGGCGGTGGTGGACCAGTCCATGCAGGCGTCGGTGACGCTGCGGCCGCGCACCATGTCGGGGCCGATCTCCTGGCGGCCGGCCTCCAGGAAGCTCTCGAGCATCACCCCGACGACCCCGGACTCGCCGGCCGCGATCCGCCGCGCGAGGTCGCCTGCGACGACGGGCTGGCGGCGATGGTCCTTGCCGGAGTTGCCGTGGCTGGCGTCGACGATGACGCGCTCGGGGAGACCGGCACCGGCGAGGGTCCCGAGCGCGGCGGCGACGTCGGTGGCCGAGTAGTTCGGGCCGCCGCTGCCGCCGCGCAGGATGACGTGGCAGTCGGGGTTGCCGGTCGTCGTGATCAGCGATGCGAGGCCGTCGGGGTTGATGCCCATGAAGACGTGGCTGCCCGCAGAGGCGCGGGCCCCGTCGACCGCGATCTGCACGTCCCCGTCGGTGGAGTTCTTGATCCCGATGGGCATCGACAGCGCGCTGCACAGCTGGCGGTGGACCTGGCTCGCGGCCGTCCGCGCCCCGATCGACCCCCACGACACGACGTCGGCGATGTACTGCGGGGTGATCGGGTCGAGGAACTCGCAGCCCACGGGCAGGCCCAGCGCGCAGATGTCGAGCAGCAGCGACCGGGCGATCCGCAGCCCCTTGTTGACCTTGAACGTGCCGTCGAGGTCGGGGTCGTTGATCAGGCCCTTCCAGCCCACGGTCGTGCGCGGCTTCTCGAAGTACGCCCGCATGACGACGACGAGGTCCTCGTGCAGCGCCTGCGCGTGCGCGGCGAGCCGGTGTGCGTAGTCGAGCGCGGCGTCGGCGTCGTGGATCGAGCACGGGCCGACGACCACGACGAGCCGGTCGTCGCGGCCGTCGAGGACGTCGACCACCTCGGACCGGCCGCGGGTGACGGTGGTGGCGACGGTGTCGTCGGCCGGCAGCTCGGAGCGCAGCAGGGCGGGGGAGATCAGCGGGCTGATCCCTGCGGTGCGCTGCGCGTCGAGCGACGGAGCGCCGAGGATGTCGAGGCTGGTCATGACGGGGGTCGTCCTCTCAAAGGATCGGACCCGCCCGTCGTCACCGCGAGCCGGTCCGTCCGGCTCGGGGTGGTCGATGGTCAGCGCAGCGGATCGCCCGCCGACCCATCCCGGGCCGGGCGTCCAAACCAGTACCAGCGCTGCACGGGCGCGACAGTAGCCGACGCGCCCGCCGGCCCGCCAGGGAGCATGGTCACGTCGCGCGGTTGCGTGCGTAGTGGCGGGCGGCGCGGGCACGGTTGCCGCAGCCGTGCGAGCACCACTCGCGACGGCCGCTGCGGACGAAGAACAGCACGCAGCCAGGGCCCTGGCAGGCGCGCAGGTCGTGGCGGCGGGGGCCGCCGAGGAGGTCGACGGCGTCGGCGGCGATCTCGGACAACGCGGTCGCGACGGCGCCGCCGGCGCTGCGGGCGACGGTGCCCGGTTCGGGATCGGCGCGCAGCTCACGCCAGCGTGCGGGGGCGGCGGCGTGCCGGTTGACGAGGTCGACCGCGTCGGCGGGCAGGGGTCGGGCGTCGACGGTCGCGGCGGCCAGCCGCCGGATCGCGTCGCGCAGCGCGCGGGTGGCCGCGAGGTCGGTGGCATCGACGACGGTGGCATCGACGACGGTGGCATCGACGGCGGTGGCATCGACGGCGGTGGCATCGACGACGGGGAGAAGCCGGACGTCGTGGAGCCAGCGGGCGAGCTGCTGCGGGTTCTCGAGGCCTTCGCGGAGGTGGCCGCGTACCGCGTAGCTGGTGTTGGCCAGCTCGATCGAGAGGGGCTCCCCGAGGAGCGGGGCGCCGCCGGAGACGTCGGTCATATCTAATGCTAACCCGCCTTGACCCCGTTAGATCGTTCTCCTAGGTTCTCATGGATATAGTCCAGGAAAGCGTGAGAACGGAGCCATCGATGGCAGCCCTCCAGACCGGTCACGTCGGCGTCAACGTCACCGATCTCGCCCGGTCGACCGCCTTCTACCAGCAGGTCTTCGGGTTCGAGGTCATTGCCGGGGACCAGACGGGCGACCGGCCCTACGTGTTCCTCGGCATCGACGGCGAGCTCGTCGTCACCCTCTGGCAGCAGAGCGCGGGCGAGTTCCCGACGGACCGGCCGGGGCTGCACCACCTGGCGTTCCTCGTGGACGACATCGACACGGTCCGGGCCGCCGAGGAGCGGGTCCGCGCCTCGGGCGCCCGGTTGTTCCACGACGGCGTCGTCCCGCACGCCGAGGGCGCGTCGTCGGGCGGCATCTTCTTCGCCGACCCCGACGGCATCCGGCTGGAGATCTACGCGGCGGCAGGCGCCGACGGCGCCGCACCGTCGGACGGCCCGACGTGCGGGTTCTTCTGACCGGTCCGGTCACCCACCGGCCGCGGCGACCCGCGCGGAGATCTCCGCGGCCAGCGCTGTGTCCTTCGCCGTCAGGCCGCCCGCCGAGTGCGTCGAGAGGCGGAACGTCAGTGTCCGCCAACGGATGTCGATGTCGGGGTGGTGGTCGGCGCGTTCGGCGTCGTCGGCCACCTCGCCGACCACGCGGATCGCCGTCGGGAAGTCGGGCAGCTCCGCGGTGCGCACGATCGAGTCGCCGGCACGCTCCCACCCCGGCAGGTCGGCGAGGGCGGCGGTGATCGCGGCGTCGTCCAGGAGATCGGCCATGCGGGCCATCCTCCCGCAGAACGACCTCAGGCGTCGCGCGTGAGCATCCGGCTCGTCGTGATCCCGCCGCCGATCGCGATGTAGCACAACGCCCGCAGGGTGCTCCCGCCGATGTCGCCCCATGACATCGGGTCGCGCAGGACGTCGGCGCCCGCGGAGAAGCCCGTCGTCAGCAGGTAGGGCGCCAACCAGTCGAGCGCGGGGATCGCGCCGAGCACCCCGAAGACGATGAGCCCGCCCAGCACCGACGCCAACACGACGAGCGGGTGTTCGGTGAACGCCGAGATCGCCAGTGCGATCGCGCCGACCGCGGCGAGCTGGCCGACCGTCCACAGCGCCGCGATCCCGACGCGGCCCATCGCCTCGCCGAACCCGAGCGTCGTGCCGGAGAGGGTGACGAGCGTGCCGTCGGCGCCGCCCACCACAACCAGGCCGGCGACCACCCCTACGACCGCGACGACCAGCGTCGCCACCACGGTCACCACGAGGACCCCGAACGCCTTCATCACGACGAGCCGGCCGCGCCCGACCGGCGCGAGGAGCAGGCCGCGCAGGGTCCCGTGGGCGGCCTCGCCCGCGATCGCGTCGGCCGCGGCCATCCCGACGGCCAGCGGCAGCAACAGGGCGAGCATCAGCGTCATGGCCACGACCGGCAGCACGAGCCCGTTGCCCGCGATCGCACCGATCAGCCCGTTGCCGCCGCGGTCGGCCACGACGACGCCGATCGCGATCAGGATCGGGACCAGCGCGAACAGCCCGAGCATCACCAGCGTCCGCGGCCGGCGCAGCACCCAGCGCATTTCGGCGCCGAGCAGCCGGCCCATCGGGGCGGACCCCCGATGCGGCGTCGTGCCCGTCTCCACGAGCGACGCGGTCATCAGGTCTCCTCCCCGGTGAGGCGGGCGAACAGCTCCTCGAGCCGGGCCCGCCTGCGCCGTGCCTCGTACACCGCGACACCCGCCCGGACCAGCAGCGCGACGACCTCCGGCGTGGGCGGCCCACCGTCGGCGACGACGACGCCGTCGCCCTCCGCGAACGCCGTGGCGCCGACGCCGCGCAGCGCCTCGAGCGCGAGATCGACGTCGGGCGTGCTGACGACCAGCCCGCCCGTCCCCGCCTCCAGCAGTACCGACAGCTCGCCGGCGGCGACGAGGGTGCCGGTCTGGAGGACCGCGACGTGGGTGCAGGTCGCCTCGACCTCGGCCAGCAGGTGCGACGACACGAGCACCGTCGCGCCACCCGCGTGCAGCTCGGCGACGATCCGCCGGACGTCGCGGGTGCCGGCGGGGTCGAGGCCGTTGGTCGGCTCGTCGAGCACGACGAGCTTGCGCGGCACCAGCAGTGCCGCGGCCAGCCCGAGCCGTTGCTTCATGCCGAGCGAGTAGCCGCGGAACCGGCGGTCGGCGGCGTCGGACAGCCCGACGCGCTCGAGCGCGGTGCCGACGGCGTCGCCGATCTGCGCGCTCGCCAGCAGGGGTTCGGTGGCCGCGACCCGGCGCAGGTTCTCCCGGCCCGACAGGAACGGGTGGAACCCCGGCCCCTCCACGAGCGCCCCGACGTGCGGCAGCGCCTGCTCCGTGGCGTCCGGGACGGGATGGCCCAGCAGCTCGGCGCTGCCCTCGGTCGGGCGGGTCAGTCCGAGGAGCATGCGGATGAGCGTCGTCTTGCCGGAGCCGTTGGGCCCCAACATCCCCAGCACGGCGCCGGACGGGACCTCGAGGTCGATCCCGTCGACGGCGACGGTCTTCCCGAACACCTTCCGCACCCCGCGGACGGCGGCCGCGGGAGGCGCCGCCGCGGCGGCTCCCGCGGCACCGCGCTCACCGGCGGCGGCGCTCTGCCCGGCGGGTGCGGTCACTTCGCGAGCGCCTCGGTGAGCACCTGGGCGGGGACGGCACCCGCCGCGACCCGGCCGTCGTCGGTGATGATCGCCGTCGCGACCGCGGTGTCGATCTCGCGGCCGCTGCCCCACGCGCCGCTGACCGGCTTGCCCAGCGACGACAGGTCCGGCGCGCCGTCGCGCCCCGGCGCCGGCTGCTGGTCGGCGGGCGGCAGCGTCGCGATCACGACGGTGTCCCAGCCGTCGCCGACGACCGTCGGCTCCTGCCCCTGCTCGTGCTGCTGCGCGCCACCGGGCCGCGCGGGCGCGTCGGTGACCGTCGAGCCGGGCGGCGGGGTGAACGCGAACAGCGCGGGGTCCTGCGCCCCGAAGTCGAGCTGCGTGAACCCGACCTGCAGCGCCGGGTCGGACGACCCGTTCGCGAGCACGGTGAGCTGCAACGGGATCCGCTTCTCCGAGTCGACGGCGACGCGGACCTCGCGCAGCAGCGTCCGCTCGGACGGCAGCGGCCGCAGCACGAGCTCGTAGGCGGGGCGTCCGGCGACCGTGGCGGTGCCGTCGACGTCGACGCTGCTCGTCGCGCGCAGGTCCTGCACGGCCTTGGCCGCGGCGGCGGCCGGGTCGGTCGCGGTCGCCTCCGGTGGCGTGTGCGTGTCCGTGCCGACGGCCTTCTTCGTGACGGTCCGGTCCGCGGAGTCCCACGCCCACACCGTGGTGCCGTCGTCGACGATCGTCTTCTCGCCCTGGCTGCTGGGGATCGACAGCCGCCCCTTTCCGGCGCCGTCCGACCACACCTGCGCGGTGCTGGACCCGTTGGCGGCCTGCGGGACACCCGGGATCGCGGGCAGCCCCAGCTGGTTGTCGAGGGTGACGGTGCCGTGCAACGGTCCCGGGTCCTTCGACTGGATCACCGAGGCGACGAGATCCTCCGCGCTCACCGGCGGCAGCTCGGGTGCGGCACCCGCTCCGGCGGGCATCGCGAGCAGTCCCAGCCCGACGGCACCCGCCACCGCGAGTCCCATCCCGGCCCGGGCCCAGACACGTCGTGTAGCCATGGGCCCAGCCTGACGCATCGGTGCAGCGGGGCCCAGCCTCGTGCTGAGAGGGCCCTGAGCCCGCTGAGAGTCCGCTTAGAGAGTGTTGTGAAACCTGGTGATCACTCGGCGTGGCGGCCGTAGTAGTCGCCCGGACCTGTTGATCATCCGGTCGGGTGTGTGTCTGTACCTGCAAACCGGCGTATGACTCCTCGGTGACCGACGCCCAGTGGGTGTTGATCGAGCCGTTGCTGCCCCGCCCGGCGGCGGTGTTGGGCGGGCGCCCGTACGTGCACTCCCGCCGGTTGATCATCGACACGATCTCTTATGTGCTGGTCAGCGGGTGCGCTTGGCGGCTGGTCCCGCACGATCTGGCCCCGTGGAGCATCGCCTACCAGTGGTTTCGGGCCTGGACCCGCGACGGCACCTGGGACCGGGTCCACGAGGTGCTGCGTGAGCGGGTCCGCATCGCCGACGGGCGTGACCCGCAGCCCTCGGCGGCGGTGCTGGACTCCCAGTCGGCGAGGTCCAGCGAGGGCGGTGAACAGATCGGCTACGACGCCGGTAAACGCGTCCGGGGCCGCAAGCGCCACCTGCTGGTCGACACCCTGGGCCTGGTGCTGCACGTGGTGGTGCACTCGGCGTCGGTGCAGGACCGGGCCGGGGCCCGGTTGATGCTGTCCGGTGCCCGGGCCCGGTTCCCACTGCTCGGGTTGGTGTGGGTCGACGGCGGCTATGTCAACTCGGTGGACGCCGGCCTGGTCGGTTGGGCCCGGCGCAGTGAGGGGCTGGAGGTGGTCGCGGTGCCGCGTAACGCCGACGTGAAAGGGTTCCAGGTGCTGCCCCGCCGGTGGGTGGTCGAGAGAACCTTCGGCTGGTTGACGAGGTGTAGACGGTTGGCCCGGGACTACGAACGCAAGACTGCCCACGCCGAGGCGATGATCAAGTTCGCGATGATCCGGCTGATGGCCGCCCGCCTCGCCGGTGAGGAACTCCCCGCTCCCCGCAGCGACATCGAGAAGGAAGCCGCCCGCCGACTAGCAGAAGACCTCAAAGACTGACCACCGAGGTTCTACAACACTCTCTTAGCCCGACCTGTGGACGGCCCTCCCCGGCGTCGGTGCCGACCAGTAGCGTCCCCGTCGATGGCGCGCGTGCTGGTGGTGGACGACGAGCCCGGGGTGCGCACCGCGCTGCACCGCGGGCTCACCGCCGAGGGGATGGAGGTCGTCGCGGTCGGCGACGGCCCATCCGCGCTGCGCGCCGCGCTGACCGGCAGCTTCGACGCCGTCGTCCTCGACATCATCCTGCCCGGGCTGTCGGGCTACCGGGTGCTCGAACACCTGCGGGCCGCGGGCGTCGACACCCCGGTGCTGTTGGTGTCAGCCAAGGACGGGGAGGTCGACCAGGCCGACGGGCTCGACCTCGGCGCCGACGGCTACCTCGTCAAGCCGTTCTCGTTCGTCGTGCTGGTGGCGCAGCTCAAGGCCATGCTGCGCCGCCGCGACGCGACGTTGGGCCGCACCGGGCAGAAGGTCCGCCTCGGCGGTCTGGTCGTCGACCCGGCGGCGCGCAGCGCGTCGTACGACGGCAACGCGATGGAGCTGTCGCCGCGGGAGTTCGCGCTGCTGCACGCGCTCGCCAGCAGGCCCGACACGGCCGTCGCCAAGGACGAGCTGCTGCGGCTGGTGTGGGGCGACGCGCAGGCCGCGAGCCGCAACGTCGTCGAGGTCTACGTCGGCTACCTGCGGCGCAAGCTCGACGCCGTCGGCGCGGGCCACCTGCTGCGCACCGTCCGCGGCTTCGGCTACCTGGTGGGCTCGGGCGCGTGACCCGGCTGCGTCGGTGGTGGACGCGCCGCACGCTGCGGTTCCGGATCACGCTGGTCGTCGGCGCGGTCGCGCTCGTCGCGCTGCTCGCGCTGTCGCGCCTGGGCGCAGGGCTCGTCGCGTCGACGCTCACCGGGTCCGCCGACGCCGAGCTGCGCGTCCAGGCGACCGACGTCGCCGGCCGCGTGCACACCGGCGCGCCGCCCGCGGCGGGCCCGGCGGTGCGCGTCGTCGACACGGCGGGCGACCCGGTCGACGGCCGCGGGCCGCTGCCCCTGCGCGGCGACGAGGTGCGCCGTCTCGCGAGCGGAGCGGCGATCACCACCTTCGGCGGCGGGGAGTTCCGGCGGTGGCTCGCGGTGCCCGTGGTGGTGCCCGATGGGTCGACGCGGCTCGTCGTCGCGAGCGGCACGCTCGTCGGCGGGGCCACGCTGCTGGGCCGGGCCGCCGTCGGGTTCCTGTTCGCGGCGCTCGTCGTCGCGGGCGTGATCGCGCTCGCGGCGTGGGCGGCCACCCGGGCGGCGCTGCGCCCCGTCGACCGGATGCGTGCGGCCGCCGCCGCGCTGCCGCCCGGGGAGCGGCTGCCGCTGCCCGAGCCCCGCGACGAGCTGCGCGCCCTCGCCGAGGCGATCAACTCGCTGCTCGCGCGTCGCGACGAGGCCGTCGCCCGCCTCGAGCGGTTCACCGGCGACGCCGCGCACGAGCTGCGCTCGCCCGTCGCGTCGATCAGGGCCCAGGCCGAGGTGGCCGTCGCGCACCCGGATCCGGAGCTCTCCGAGGAGACGCTGCGGTCGATCGCGAGCGAGACCGAGCGGATGACCGTGCTGCTGTCGGACCTGCTCGCGCTCGCCCGGTCCGACGCCGGCCGCCGGCCCGCCGCCGAGGCCGTCGACGTCGGCGCGGCCGCGCGCGCCGCCGTGGCCCGGCTGCCCGCAGGCGGGCCGGCCGTCGAGATCGTCGCGCCCGGGCCGGCGCGGGCGGCGGCGAGCGCGGGCGAGGTCGATCTCGTGCTCGACAACCTGCTCGGCAACGCCGTCCGCCATGCCCGTTCCCTGGTACGCGTCGGTGTCCTGCCGGCGGGCCGGTGGGTGCGCCTCGTCGTCGACGACGACGGGCCCGGCATCCCCGAGGCCGACCGCGGGCGGGTGTTCGACCGGTTCACCCGCCTCGCCCCGGAGGTGTCGGTCGACGGGGGCGGGGCCGGGCTGGGCCTCGCGCTCGTCGAGGGCCTGGTGCGGGGCCGGGGCGGGTCGGTGGCGGCCGCCGCCGCGCCCGAGGGCGGTGCCCGGCTGGAGGTGCGCTGGCCCGCCGCCTCGTGACCGCCGGGCTTTGCGACGATCACGCCGTGCCCGTCGAGCAGCTGTCCTACGTCGTCGCCGCGCCACGCCGCACCGTCGCGGGGCTGCTGCGGGACTCCGAGGTCGCCGCCGCGGCGCTCGCCCGCGCGGGCCACGGCTACGCCTCCGACGTGCGGCTCCTCGCGCCCGGCGACCGGGTGCGGCTGCGGGTCCGGGTGCTCGCGCGGATGCCGCTCACGCTTCCCGGGGAGACGGTCGTCGAGGAGGTGACGCCCGCGCGGTTCGCGACGTCGCTGGTCCGCGGCCCGGTGCCGGAGCTGACGCACGTCACCACGCTCGAGGTCGCGGCGGCCGGCACCCGCGTCACCGACACGCTGACCTGGCGCGCCCCGTTCGGGCCGCTCGCCGACCCGCTCGTCCTGCGCCCGCTGCTGCGCGGCGTGCTCGGCGCGCGGGCGGCGGAGCTGGCCGAGCGGGTGGGCGTCGCGGCCGGGGCGCGGATCGTCGTCGCGACGGCGCTGGTCCGCGACGGGCGCGTCCTCGCCGCGCAGCGCACCCGGCCCGCCGCGCTCGCCGGCCGCTGGGAGCTACCGGGCGGGAGCGTCGAGACGGGGGAGAGCGAGGACGCCGCGGTGGCCAGGGAACTGCGGGAGGAGCTGGGCGCCGACGTCGTCGCCTGCGGCCGGCTGGGCACCGACCTGCCCATCGACGCCGGGCTCCTGCGGGTGCACCTCGCGCGGCTACGGCCCGGCTCGGCCGAGCCGGCGGCACTGGAACACGCCGCCGTGCGGTGGGTGGACGCGGCCGGGCTCGCGACCCTGGACTGGGTGGACGCCGATCGCGCCGTCCTGCCCGACCTCTGCGCGGTTCTCGGCACCTGACCCGGGGCGGCCACGTGGTCCGGATCGGGTCGGGCAGGAGCAGCGGCGTTGCGCCCGGACGGTGGCGCGCAACCTGAGCGTCCGGATCGGGCGGCGCGGGAGCAGTGGGGTTGCGCTCGGTCGGTCGGGAGCCCGGCGTTGCGACGCGGCGGGTTCGCAGGTGCGACGTCCTCGCAGGACGGGGGAACCGGGCGGGTCGGCGGGTCGTCGGAGCCGCATGTGCCTCGACGAACTACGGGCGCGGCAGGCGGGCGTCGTCTCCAGGGAGCAGGCGTTGGCGGCGGGCCTGTCGGCCGACGAGATCGACCACCGCCTCGCGCGCAGACGTTGGCGCCCGCTGCATCCTCGGGTCTACCTCACCGTCGCCACGCAGCCGACCCCGGAGGCGCGCGTGCGGGCGGCGGTGCTGTGGGCGGGGGAGGGGGCGGTGCTGTCCGGGGTGGCGGCGGCGTGGTGGCACGGGATGCCGGTGCGGGCGCCGGCGACCGTCGCCGTCACGGTCCCGCGGCGACGCTCGCCCGGGAAGCGCCCGGGCGTCACGGTCCGGCGCCGGACCCTGCCGGTGCCGGACCTCGACGAGCACCGTGGCCTGGCCGTCACCGCCGGCCCGCTCACGACGGTCGAGGCCGCGCTCGCCCTCGGCCCCGCCGGGGCGGCGTTCCTGGACGCGGTGCTGCACCGGGTCGTCGGCTTCGACGACGTCCTCGCCGCGGCCCGTCGCGACGAGGGCCGGGGCGAGCGGCTGCTGCGGGAGGCGGGGGAGCGGGCGCGGTCGGCGGCGCGGCTGCGGCTGGCCGGGATGCTGCGCCGTGGCGGCGTGCCCGCGCGGGTGCTCGCGGAGCCGGGGTACGCGGCGGTCGTCTGCCCGGCGGCCCGGCTCGCGGTCACCGAGGCCGGGACCCCGGCCCCGGCGGGCTGGGCGGTCCTCGAGGTCGGGCCGGGGGATCTCGTCGGGCGTCCGGAGTGGGTCGTCGCGGAGGTCCTGGAGACGGTCGCGGCGCTGGGGAGGGCCCGGATCACGGGGTGATTCCGATCACCCGGGCGCGGCCGCGGGCAGGGCGGTGCCGTCGTCAGCGGACGGCGGCGCGACCGCTCGCACGTCGACGGGGCGCGGGCCTCGACCGGCGCACCGGGATCGGCGGGAAACAGCAGGTCGGAGTCAGTACACGCGGGCTCGCTCCAGTGCCTTCCGGAGCTTCTTGCCGGTGAGCTCGTCGGCCCCGAGCCGGCGCAGCCGGAGCGCGACGACCGGGCAGTTCTTGCACCGTTTCGGCTTCGATCGGCAGCACTTCTTCTTCACCTTGCCCATTGTCAGGCGAGCCTAACCTCATGCCTGGGGAAGGGCCAGGGTGTCGTCGGGATACCGTGAAGTGTGAGCACAGCTGGATCCACCCTCGACGCTGCACCGGCGACCGCGGACCGCGGCCTGCCGGACGCGCGCGGAGGGCTGCGCAACGTCGCCATCGTGGCGCACGTCGACCACGGTAAGACGACGCTCGTGGACGCCATGCTGCGCGCGTCCGGCGCGTTCGGCGAACGTGCCGAGCCGGTGGACCGGGTCATGGACTCGGGCGACCTCGAGCGCGAGAAGGGCATCACCATTCTCGCGAAGAACACCACGGTCGACTGGCACGGCGTCACGGTCAACGTCATCGACACCCCCGGGCACGCGGACTTCGGCGGCGAGGTCGAGCGCGGCCTGTCGATGGTCGACGGCGTGGTGCTGCTCGTCGACGCCTCCGAGGGTCCGCTGCCGCAGACGCGCTTCGTGCTGCGCAAGACGCTGGCCGCCGGGCTGCCGGTGATGCTCGTCGTGAACAAGACCGACCGGGCCGACGCCCGGATCGCCGAGGTCGTCGACGAGTCGCTGGAGCTGCTGCTGGAGCTCGCCGACGAGCTGGAGCTCGACGAGGACCAGACGGCGCACCTGCTCGACCTGCCGGTCGTCTACGCCTCCGGCCGGGCGGGCAAGGCCAGCCGCACCCGGCCCGCCGACGGTGAGCTGCCCGACTCCGACGGCCTGCAGCCGCTGTTCGACGTCCTGTTCGACACCGTCCCGCCGCCGTCGGACGACCCGGCCGCGCCGCTGCAGGCGCACGTCACCAACCTCGACGCGACCAACTTCCTCGGCCGCATCGCGCTGTGCCGCATCCGGGCGGGCGTCATCCGCCGCGGGCAGCAGGTCGCGTGGATGCAGGACGGCGGCAAGGTCACCCGCGTCAAGATCACCGAGCTGATGCGCACCGAGGCGCTGACCCGCGTCCCCACCGACGTCGCGTACGCGGGGGACATCGTCGCCGTCGCCGGCATCCCCGACGTCATGATCGGCGACACGCTCGCCGACCCGGAGAACCCGGTCGCGCTGGAGCGCATCCACGTCGACGAGCCGGCGATCTCGATGACGATCGGCATCAACACCTCGCCGCTCGTCGGCCGCGACCCGCACCCGGGCGGCAAGCTCACCGCCCGTCAGGTGAAGGGTCGGCTCGACTCCGAGCTGGTCGGCAACGTCTCGCTGCGGGTGCTGCCCACCGAGCGGCCCGACACCTGGGAGGTGCAGGGCCGCGGCGAGCTCGCGCTGGCCATCCTCGTCGAGACGATGCGCCGCGAGGGCTTCGAGCTGACCGTCGGCAAGCCCGAGGTCGTCACCAAGGTGATCGACGGCAAGCTGCACGAGCCGTTCGAGCAGCTCTCGATCGACGTGCCCACCGACAGCCTCGGTGCGGTCACCCAGCTGCTGGCCGCCCGCAAGGGCGAGATGAGCCAGATGGTGCACGGGGAGAACCGGGTCCGGCTCGACTTCCGGGTGCCGTCGCGGGGCCTGATCGGCTTCCGCACCGAGTTCCTCACGATCACCCGCGGCGCCGGCATCGCCAGCCACGTGTTCGACGGCTACGGCCCCTGGGTCGGCGAGATCTCCAGCAGGCTGCGCGGCTCGTTGATCGCCGACCGCGCCGGTGCCGTCACCGCCTACGCGGTCGACGCGCTGGCCGACCGGGGCGTGCTGTTCGTCGGCCCGGGCACCCAGGTCTACGACGGCATGGTCATCGGTGAGTACACCCGCAACGAGGACCTCGAGGTCAACATCGTGCGGGAGAAGAAGCTGACCAACATGCGGAAGTCGACCGGCGACGAGCTCGTCAAGCTCACCCCGCCGACGATCCTGACGCTGGAGCAGTCGCTGGAGTTCTGCGCGCCCGACGAGTGTGTCGAGGTGACGCCGGAGAACGTCCGCATCCGGAAGGTGGAGCTCGACTCGCACGCCCGCGGCCGGGCCCGCGCCCGGGCCAAGGCCGCAGCCGCCAACTGACCCGACGCAGCGGCCCCTCGCCGCGATGCGACGATGGGTCGCGGCCCGGTACTGCCGGGGCCGGGTGGTGGTGCGGCGCAGGAGGAGCGGGTGACGGGCAGCGGCGGGACGGTCGGTCCGGCGTCGCTGCGCGCGGTACTGGTCCTGCTGCTGGCCGGGCTGCTCGCGGCGTGCGTGAACGAGCCTGCGCCGCAGGTCGTCCCGCCGGCCCCGGCGCCGTCGACCGCCGCGACGCCCGAGCCGACGACGGTGACGGTCGGCGTGCCGTCGCTGGGCGCGGGCTTCAACCCCCATCTGCTCTCCGACCAGTCCCCGGTGACGACGGCACTCTCGACGCTCGTGCTGCCCTCGGTGTTCCGGCCCGACGCCGAGGGGACGCTGCAGCTCGACCAGACGATCGCCACGAGCGCCCGCGTGACGTCGACCGACCCGTTCACGGTGAGCTACGAGCTCAACGTGCAGGCGTCGTGGACGACCAACGCGCCCATCGCGGCGGAGGACTTCGTCTACCTGTGGGACCGGATGCGCTCGGAGCCCGGGACCGTCGACGCCGCGGGCTACCGGCTGATCAGCGACGTCCGGTCGCGCGCGGGCGGCAAGGCCGTCGACGTCGTGTTCTCCCAGCCGTACCCGCAGTGGCAGCAGCTGTTCTCGGGCCTGCTTCCCGCGCACATCCTCAAGGACGCTCCCGGTTCCTGGACCGGCGCACTGGCCAACGGGCTGCCGGCGTCGGGCGGCCCGTTCCGCATCGCCTCGGTGGACCGGGCCCGCGGTGAGGTCGTGCTGACCCGCAACGACCTCTACTGGGCCAGCCCGACGACGCTCGACCGCATCGTGCTGCGCGCCGTCGACGACTCGACGATGGTCGACGAGCTGCGCTCGGGCGACCTCGACGCCGCGCTGCCCGAGTCGGACCCGACGGTGAGCCAGCTGCTCGCGGCGCTCGGCCCGGCGTACCGGACGCAGCAGGCGCCGCAGCCCGTCGTCACGAGCCTGGCGTTCCGCTCGGACACCGGCCCGCTCGCCGACGTCCGGGTCCGCCAGGCCGTCGCCGCCACCCTCGACCGG
Source organism: Pseudonocardia benzenivorans CB1190 (assembly GCF_000196675.2). Lineage (GTDB taxonomy): Bacteria > Actinomycetota > Actinomycetes > Mycobacteriales > Pseudonocardiaceae > Pseudonocardia > Pseudonocardia benzenivorans. Next base: position 1,059,825 of record NC_015312.1, read on the forward strand.
GAGGCCCTGCGCACGCAGGTCGCGCCGGGCGCGGTGGCGGCCGACGCGTTCGGGCTCGCGCCGTCGGAGCCCGGATACGCCTCGACGGCTCCCGCCGGACCCCCGGCTCGGCCGGATCCTGCTGCGGCGCAACGGCTGATGCTCGCGGCGGGGTACGTCCGCGACGCGCAGGGCCGGTGGGGGATCGGCGGCAGGCCGCTGCGGCTGGTGATCGGGGCGGCCGCCGAACGTCCCGACGACGTCCGGCTCGCCGAGGCCGTCGCGACGCAGCTGGACGCGGCCGGGATCGGCACCACGGTCGTCGCGCCCCCGGCGGCCGACCTGTTCGTCCAGCCCGAGGTGCCGGCCACCCCGCCCACCACGACGACGCCCACCCCGTCCGACACGGCGTCCGGCGCGCCGACGACCGCGCCCCCCACGACGACCCGGTCCCCCGGCCGTGCCACGACGACCGCTCCGGCGAGGACCGTTCCGTCGACGACCGTTCCGTCGACGACGGCCTTGTCCGGGTCGACAGGGCCGCCCACCAGTACTACCGCGCCGCCCGCGTCCGGACCGCTGCGGGCCGACGTGATGGTGCTGCCGCGGCCCGTCGGCGGGGACGTCGGTGCCCGGTACGCGTCGGACTACGGGTGCCCGCGGCCCGTCCCCGGCGGAACGACGGCCGTCGCCGCCAGCCCCACCCGGTTCTGCTTCCCGGCGCTGCAGAGCCTGCTCGACGGGCTCGTCGCGGGTACCGCCGGCGTCGACACGCAGGCCGTCGTCGAGCGAGTCCTGTGGGCCCAGCTGCCGGTGCTGCCGTTGTACCAGCCGGTCGGTCTCGTGGTGAGCACGCCGGCCGCGACGGAGTCGACGGACATCTCGCCGGGGCCGCTGTCGACCGGTCCGTTCACCGGCGCGCAGCGGTGGCGGACCCCCTCGAGTTGAGTGTCGCCCGGCCCAGCGCTAAGTTACCGCACGGTAGCGCAGACTGTTGCACGTCGTAACCAGCGAATCACCCTTTGGTCACGATCGGCCGGGGGTCGGTGACGTGCCCCGACGCGCTTCCTACCGTCCCGAGCAATGCTGGTTCGCCCCACACATGGCGCGATCCGGGGTCACTGACCGGGGACGTCGCGGCGAACCCGCGGGGACCGGTCACGACAGCAGAGAGGCATGGAGTCGATGAGGAGATCGAGGGCGGCCGCATCGGCCATCGCGCTCACCGCGGTGGCCGCAATGGTCCTCACGGGATGCAGCCAGAAGTCGAACCAGTCGACCGGCGGGAGCGGACAGACCGCCGTCGGCTTCCCGGAGACGCAGGACCTGCCGCCCGTCGCCGGCAAGCCCGGCGGCACGTTCCGGCTCGGCATCACCGAGCCCACCGCGATCGACCCGTACAACGCCCAGGAGTCCGAGGGCATCCTCGTCAACAAGGCGCTGTTCACCGGTCTGGTCAACGTCAAGCCCAACGGCGACGTCTACGACGGTGTGGCCTCGAAGTGGGAGCCCAACGCCGACTGCACGGCGTGGACGTTCACCCTCAAGCCCAACCAGGTGTTCTCCAACGGCGAGCCGGTCGACTCGGCGGCGTTCAAGCGCGGCTGGGAGCGCACCTCGGCGAAGGCGTCGGCCTCCGACGTCGCCTACCACCTCGACGAGGTGCAGGGCTTCGCCCAGATGCAGGACGGCTCCGCCAGCACGCTCTCGGGCGTCGACGCCACCGACCCGAACGTCCTGAAGGTCGGGCTGTCCAAGGCCGACTGCGAGTTCGAGCTGCGCACCGCCGCGCCGCCGCTGGCGCCGGTCCCGACGGTCGCCGGCGCGGCCGACAACAAGACCTACAACGACATGCCCATCGGCAACGGCCCGTTCAAGATGGACGGTCCGTGGCAGCACGACAAGGGCATCAAGCTGGTCCGCAACGACAGCTACAGCGCCGGTCCGAAAGCGAACCTGGACGCCGTCGAGATCACCATCACCCCCGCCGACACCGGCATCCAGGCCGAGTACGACGGCTTCAACAACGGCCAGTTCGACTGGGCCCGGATCCCGACGCCGCTGCTCACGCAGGCGCGCGCGGCGAACGAGTCGAAGAACCAGTGGATCTCCAAGAAGACGGCGGGCATCAACTACCTGCTCGTGTCGGTGACCACGAAGCCGCTGAACACCGCCGACGCCCGCAAGGCCGTCTCCGAGGCGATCGACCGCAACGCGATCGCTCAGGGCGTCTTCCAGGGCTCGCAGGTCCCGGCCGACGCGTTCATCCCGGCGTCGTTCACCAACGCCTACCAGCCCGGCGTCTGCACGGCCTGCAAGTACGACCCCGAGGACGCGAAGAAGCTGGCCGCATCGGCCGGCCTGACCCCGGGCACCGAGGTCAACTTCCAGTTCAACACCGGTGGCGGCCACGAGGAGTGGACGGCCGCGGTGAAGCAGCAGCTGGAGACCAACCTGGGGCTCAAGGTCAACTACTCGGGCGTGCCGTTCAAGGACCTGCTGGTCAACGAGCAGCAGCCCAATGCGACCGGCCTGTTCCGCGCCGGCTGGACCGCCGACTACCCGACGCCGGGCAACTTCCTGCAGCCCCTGCTGTCGACGCAGGCGATCGGCGCCGCGACGCCCAACGACGTCGCCAACGGTGACAACCGCGGCCGCTACAGCAACCCGCAGTTCGACCAGCTGCTCGCCCAGGCGGCGGGTACGCAGGACGTGGCCAAGCGCAACGACCTGTACAAGCAGGCCGAGAAGATCGCGATCGGCGACGACATGGCGCTGATCCCGCTCTTCGCCCGCCAGCAGTTCCGGCTGGCCAACACCGCGAAGTTCGGCAACGTCAACATGGACTTCTGGGAGAACCCGACCCTGTCCGAGATCACCATCAAGTGACACGGCGACGGTGCCCGGCCCGGGACTCGGGCCGGGCACCGTCCCTCCGTGTCGGAAGCCGGAACAATGGGTCGCTTCATCCTGCGGCGGGTCGTCCAGGCCGTCCTGGTCATCCTCGCCGCCACACTCCTGATCTTCCTCGCCACCTTCGCGATCGGTGACCCGTTCGCGTCGTCGGGGGAGAAGGCCGTTCCGCCGGACATCGCCGCGGCCAACCGCGCGAAGTTCGGCCTCGACAAGCCGCTGCCGCTGCAGTACGTGATCTACCTGGGCAACATGGTGCGCGGCGACTTCGGCATCGACTTCGAGCAGCACCGCCCGGTGGCACAGATGCTCGAGGCCGCGATCCCGAACACCGTCCGGCTCGCGCTCGTCGCGATCGTCATCGACATCCTCATCGGTGTCGTGGCCGGCGTCATCGCCGCGGTCAAGCGCTACTCGTTCTGGGACGTGCTGGTCACCGTCATCGCGACGCTCGCGATCGGCATCCCCGTGTTCGTCATCGGCGTCGTGCTCGTCGCCAACGTCGCGGGATGGGGTCCCTTCCCCTCGGTCCCACGAAGTTTCACGGTCCAGGTGCCCTGGTACCAGGAGGTGCTGCTGCCCGCCTTCACCCTGGCGATCATCGACGCGGCGTTCATCGCACGGCTCATGCGCGGGTCCATGCTCGAGGTGCTGCGCGCCGACTACATCCGCACGGCCCGTGCCAAGGGCCTGTCCGAGCGGACCGTCATCGGCAAGCACGCCATGCGCAACTCGCTGATCCCCGTCGTCACCTACGTCGGCGTCTCGCTCGGCGTGCTCTTCGGCGGCGCGATCATCACCGAGACGATCTTCCAGTACAACGGCGTCGGCTACCTGCTGTCGACGGCGATCGTGAAGAGCAACGCGCCGGTGATCATCGCCGTCGTCATCTTCAGCGTCGTCGCGTACGTCGTGCTGAGCACGATCGTCGACATCCTCTACGCGTTCCTGGATCCGCGGATCCGGCTCAACTGAGCCGGCTCCCCGGCCCCGAACGGCCACCCGGGCCGCACGGACACGCGGCCCGAACAGACACACTCCTGAGGCGGTCCCACCACATGACCACTCCGACCTCCGCCGGCGGCCCACCGGTCGACGCCGAGGCGGGCGCGGGCGTCCTGCTCCCCGGGGCGGACTCCGCGACGAGCGGCGCCGCGGTCCCGATCGGGGCGCGCGGCTCCGGCCAGCTCGCCGACGTCTGGCGACGCTTCCGGCGCAACCGGCTGGCCATGGTCGGTCTCGCGATCGTGACCGTGCTGATCCTGCTCGCGATCATCGGTCCGTACGTGACGCCGTACAACGCCTTCGAACAGAACCTCGCAAACACGCTCAAGCCGCCGAGCGCCGAGCACTGGTTCGGCACCGACGTCCTGGGCCGCGACCTGTTCTCCGGGATCATCTACGGCTGCCGGCTGGCCATCACGGTCGGCCTGCTGACGGTGGCGTTCTCGCTGCTCATCGGCATCACGCTGGGTGCGGTCGCGGGCTTCAAGGGCGGCGCGTGGGACGGGGTCGTCGCGCGCTTCATCGACGTCTTCCTCGCGTTCCCGCCGCTGGTCGGCGCGATCGTCATCGTCCGGGCCGTCGGCGGCGGTGTCACCCCGGTGATCGTCGCGCTCGTCGTGCTCGGCTGGATGACGACCGCACGGCTCACCCGCGGCCAGGTGCTCGCGCTGCGCGAGGCCGAGTACGTGGAGGCGGCCCGCTCGATCGGCGCGGGCAACCGGCGGATCGTGTTGCGCCACATCCTGCCCAACGCCATCGCGCCCGTGCTCGTCTACTCGTTCACCAGCATCGGCGTCGTCGTCGTCGCGATGGCGTCGCTGTCCTACCTGGGGATCGGCGTGCCGCCGGACGTCCCCGAATGGGGCAGGCTGATCTCGCAGGCGACCCCGTTCCTGCGGGTCCCGGGCATGACGTACCTGTGGCTCGCGCCCGCACTCGCGATCGCGATCACGACGCTCGGCTTCGCCTTCGTCGCCGACGGAATGCGCGACTCCCTCGACCCGAAGCTGCGGGGAGGCAACTGATGGCTCCGACGTCACCGCGGCCGTCACGGCGACGGCAGGCCGCGCAGCCGACGCAGTCCGACCACCTGCTCGAGGTCCGCGACCTGCGCGTGCACTTCGACACGGCGGGCGGCGCCGTCAAGGCCGTCGACGGGGTGAGCTGGTACGTCGACTCCGGCGAGACGCTGGCGATCGTCGGGGAGTCCGGGTCGGGCAAGTCGGTCTCGGCGATGACGCTGCTCGGTCTCGTCCCCAGCCCGCCCGCGACGTTCCCGAGCGGCCAGGTGCTGCTCGAGGGCCGGTCGTTGCTGGACATGCCGGAGTCGCAGCAGCGCAAACTGCGCGGCAGCGACCTCGCGATGATCTTCCAGGACCCGCTGACCGCGCTGAACCCGGTCTTTCGTGTCGGCGACCAGATCGCCGAGATGATCCGCGCGCACCAGAGCGTCGGCAAGATGGCGGCGAAGACGCGGGCCGTCGAGCTGCTGGCCGAGGTCGGCATCCCCGACCCGCGGCTGCGGGCCACGCAGTACCCGCACGAGTTCTCCGGCGGCATGCGGCAGCGCGCCATGATCGCGATGGCGCTGGCCAACGACCCCAAGGTCCTCATCGCCGACGAGCCGACGACCGCGCTCGACGTCACCGTCCAGGCGCAGATCATGGCGCTGCTGGAGAAGCTGCAGGCCGAGCGCGACACCGCGATCGTGCTGATCACCCACGACCTCGGCCTCGTCGCCGCGCACGCCGACCGGATCATGGTCATGTACGCGGGGCACGTCGTCGAGGAGGGCACGAACGACGAGATCTTCACCGCGCCCCGGCACGCCTACACCCACGGCCTGCTCTCGAGCCTGACCCGGATGGACCACGCCCGGCCGGAGAAGCTGGAGCCCATCCCGGGCCAGCCGCCCAACCTCGCGCGCGTCCCGGAGGGCTGTCCGTTCCACCCGCGCTGCCGGTTCGCCACCGACGCCTGCCGGGCCGACGTCCCGCTGCTCGTCGCGGCCGCGCCGGGCTCGTCGCACCGGCACGCGTGCGTGCACCCCGACGAGGTCGCGATCGCGCACGAGCGTCCGCGCGAGCCCGCGCCCGTGGTCGCCGCGGAGACGCCCGTCGAGCAGCGGCCACCGATGCTCGACGTGCGTGACCTGGTCAAGCACTTCCCGATCAGGGTCGGCACGTTCGTGAAGCGGACCGTCGGGGAGGTCAGGGCGGTCGACGGGGTGTCGCTCGACATCCCGGCGGGGTCGACGCTGTCGCTCGTCGGCGAGTCCGGCTGCGGCAAGTCGACGGCCGCGCGGGCGATCCTGCGGTTGCACGAGCCGACGAGCGGCACGATCGAGCTGGCCGGCCGCGACGTCACCGGGCTCTCGTTGCACGACCTGCGCACCGCGCGTGCGGACATGCAGATCGTCTTCCAGGACCCCTACGCCTCGCTCAACCCGCGGATGACGGTCCGCCAGATCCTCACCGAGAAGTACGAGCTGCTCGGCGGCGAGCTGACCGACTCGACCATCCCCGAGCTGCTCGAGACGGTCGGGCTGGCCGCCGAGTACGCCGACCGCTACCCGCACGAGTTCTCCGGCGGGCAGCGCCAGCGCGTGGGCATCGCGCGGGCGATCGCGCTGAACCCCAAGTTCGTCGTGCTCGACGAGCCCGTCTCCGCGCTGGACGTCTCCATCCAGGCCCAGGTGCTGAACCTGCTGGAGGAACTACAGCAGGAGTTCGGGCTCACGTACCTGTTCATCGCCCACGACCTGTCCGTCGTCCGGCACATCTCCGACCGGGTCGCCGTGATGTATCTGGGTGGGATCGTCGAGATCGCCGACCGGGACACGCTGTTCGAGCACCCGCAGCACCCGTACACGCAGGCGCTCATCTCGGCGGTGCCGATCCCGGACCCCGCCGTGGAGCGGGTGCGCGACCGGATCGTGCTCACCGGCGACGTCCCGAACCCGGCCAACCCGCCGTCCGGCTGCCGGTTCCGGACGCGCTGCTGGAAGCACCTGCAGCTCTCCGACGACGAGAAGCGCCGCTGCATCGAGGAGCCCCCCGCGCTGGTGCCCGCCGCCGGGTCGGAGCGCCACGAGGTGGCGTGCCACTTCGCCGGCGAGCGGGAGGTCCTGCGCGGCTGAGCCCTGCGGTGGGCGCCGGGATTCCGCAGGAACGGCACTTTCCTGCAACCCGGTTGCAGGAAAGTGCCGTTCCTGCAACCGGGGCGGCTCCCCCGGGGGTCCCTCGGGCGGCTTCCCCCGGGGCGGATGTCCCGGGGCGGCGCGCTGCGCCGGGCCCTGCGATATTGGGGCGCGTGACCGCTTCCCGACGGCTCGTCCTGGTACACGCCCACCCGGACGACGAGACACTGGCGACGGGTGGCGTCATCGCCCGCTACGCCGCCGACCCCGGGACCGACGTCACCGTCGTGACCTGCACGCTCGGCGAGGAGGGCGAGGTCATCCCGGCCGAGCTGGCCGAGCTCGTCCCGGCCCGCGCCGACCAGCTCGGCGGCTACCGGATCGGTGAGCTCGCCGGTGCGCTCGCCGCGCTGGGCGCCCCGGCGCACCACTACCTCGGCGGGGTGGGCCGCTTCCGCGACTCCGGGATGGTGCTCGCCGGCGCCGGTGGCGTCCGCGCGACCACGCCGGACACGTTGCACCCCAGGGCCTTCGCCGACCCGGGCAAGCGCGCGGAGGAGACCGACCTGCTCACCGAACTGCTCGCCGAGCTGGAGCCGCAGGTCGTCGTCAGCTACGCCGACGACGGCGGCTACGGCCATCCCGACCACGTCCGCGCCCACGAGATCACGGTCGCCGCCGCGGCGAAGGTCGAGTCGGTGCGCAAGGTGTACTTCGCCGTGCACGCCCGCTCCGCGCTCGACGCGGGTGTCGCCGCGCTGGCCGCGGCTCCCGGGATGCCCTTCCGGGTGCCCGAACCCGGCGAGCTGCCGGCCGTCCCCGACGAGACCGTCACGACCCGGATCGACGTCGCCGCGTTCCGCGCCGCCCGGATCGCCGCCATGCGCGCCCACGCCACCCAGGTGGCGGTGTGGGAGGACGGCCCGACGGTCGCGTACGCCATGAGCAACGACGTCGCCCAGCCGCTGCTCGACGTCGAGGAGTACGTGCTGGCGGCTGCGCCGTCCGGGACCGCCGAGACCGACCTGTTCGAGGGGGTCGACCCATGAGGACGCTGACGCTGGTCGTGATCGTCGTCACCTCGGTGCTGCTCGCCGCGTTCGAGCTGATGCTGCAGCCGCTCTACGCGGGGTCGGTGCCCGCGCCGGTCGGCACCGTCGTCGCGCTCGTGACCATGCCGTGGTTGGTGCGAGGGGCGGCGGGGGAGTCGTCGTCGACGGCGGTCGCGGGCCTGCCGCTGGTGGCCTGGCTGCTCACCGTGGGGGTGCTCGGCGCCCTGGGCCCCGGCGGGGACGTGCTGCTGCCCGCGACGTGGCAGTCGCTGCTGCTGGCGGCCGCGGCGGTGGGGGCGGGCCTGTTCGCGCTGCGGTCGGTCGCGATGCGCCCGCCGGTCCGGAGGAGCTGATGGCCGAGCCCATCCCCGACGCGGCGATCGTCGCGGTACTGCGCCCGTTCGTCCGTGCGTCGAGGCCGGTGCTCGACGGCCTGCGCGACGCCGACGCGTTCGGCCTGCGGCACCGCGCGGCCTCGGTCGCACCGGTGTCCGGCCGCGCCGCGTCCGGCCGCGCCCCGGCCGCCGGCGCTGCGGCAGACAGTGCCGGTTCCGACAGGGCCGCGGCCGGACGTGCTGCGGCCGACGGCGCCGCGGCCGACGGCGGTGACCGGCAACTGCGCGAGCGGCTGCTCGACGCGCTGGCCGCGGTGCGGGTGCCGGGGACGGCCGGCTGGGTGGCGATGGACGTCGCGGCGCGCTGCCGCTGGTGGATCTACCGCGTCGGCCGGGTCACGACGGTCGCCGCCGCGGTGCCCGGGCTCGGCGGCGCGCTGGCCCGGACGCTGCCGGTCTCGGCCGCGCTGGGCCTGGCCGGACAGGGCCTGCTGCTGTGCGCGATCGCGGGCGAGCACGGCATCGACGACGAGGAGACCGTCGTCGCGATGCTGGCGTCGGTGCTGTTCGACCGCGCGCTGACGGTGCGCAGGCTCGACGCCGCGGCCGACGCCGCCGTCGAGGAGAAGGCCGAGGAGCTCACCGGCGACCTGCGCGACGGGCAGGGCCGTTCGACGGTCCGCCGGGTGGCGACGGCGCTGTGGCGGCTCGGCCGGGCGCTCTACGCCGTGGAGGGCGAGCTCGACAAGCGGCCGCACGGCCGCTTCTACCACGAGGCGATCGGGCTGCTGCCCGGCGTCGGGGCCGTCGGCAAGTACCTCGGCGAGTGGTCCGGGCTCAAGCGGGCCTCGAAGCAGGCGCACCGCTGGCTGGCGCGGCGCGCCGGATCGGCTCATCCCGGCACGAGGTAGTGGTAGCGGTGGTGCTCGGTGGCGCCGAGCCGGGCCCAGAACGCCAGGCCGCCGGGGTTCTCCGTCGACACCTGCATGACCAGCCAGCGCGCCCCCCGCGCGAGGCCCCAACGCGCGGCCGCCGCCATCAGCGCGGTGCCGGTGCCCGCACGTCGCGCCGCGGGGACGACGACGAGCCGCGCGACGTGCACGTGGTCGTCGACGACGGCCAACCGGACCGCGCCGGTGGGCGAACCGGGCGGACCGGCGACGGCGTACCCCTCACGCCCGGACCCCGGCGCGAGGACGCGCCGCGCGACGTCGTCGGGCGGGCCGCCGTGCACGAGGCCCCACCAGCCGGTATCGGGCCCGGCACCGACCTCGACCGGCTCGGCGGGGGAGTCGGCGACCGCGTCGCACGCCAGCACCTGCACCGACACCACCGGGCCCGGCAGGTAGCCGGCGTCGGGCACCCAACCCTCCGCCTCGACCGCCCGTGACCAGGGTGAACCCACCGGCGTCAGCACGCGCGCGGCGATCGCGTGCTCCTCGGCGAAACCGCGCACGAGCGCCAGGGCGGCGGCGGTGCCGACCCCGGGGTCGCCGATCGCCAGCGCGGCGTTGGCCCGCCCGGTGAACCCGCCCGAGGCCCGCAGCCGCCAGGCCCCGAGCCGGCGTTCCGTGACGGCGGGCCAGGCGTCGGCACAGAGGTTCTCCAGCCGCGCCACGTCGGGCCACGGCGCCCGCCGACGCACCGCGGGCGGCACCTCCCGGACGGCGACGACCGCGGGCCGGGCCACGACGACATCCCCGCGCCGGGTGGCGACGATCACGGTCGGGACCCCGTCGCGGACGCCCCCGTCGGACAGCACACCGACGGCGTCGGTGAACAGGGGGCGGCCGTCGCGTTCCCCGATCCGGTGCCGCAGCGCGACCCGCGCGCCGACCAGCCGGTCGAGCGCCGGGCCGCCGGCGTCCGGCCGGGAGCCCGGTGTCGGCGCTGCGGTCATGGTGAGGCAATCCTTTCCATCCGGAACGCGGCGTCCCCGGGTTAATGTGACGACCGGGACTGCCGCCCTGGAGCGGCGGCGGTCGTGCGGCAAGGGATACTGGCAGCAGTCTGCTGTCCGAGTGGAGGACTTCGAAGTGACCTACGTCATCGCCGAGCCATGCGTCGACCTGCTCGACAAGGCGTGCATCGAAGAGTGTCCCGTGGACTGCATCTACGAGGGCGGGCGGATGATGTACATCCACCCTGACGAGTGCGTCGACTGCGGTGCCTGTGAGCCCGTCTGCCCCGTCGAGGCCATCTACTACGAGGACGACGTCCCCGAGCAGTGGGGCGCCTACCAGAAGGCCAACGCCGAGTTCTTCGACGAGCTGGGCTCCCCCGGTGGCGCGTCGAAGGTCGGCAAGGTCGCGAAGGACGCCGGTCCCGCGCTGACGCTGCCGCCGCAGAGCCACGACGAGTGAGTTCGGCCGGTACCGCAGAGCGGACGGCGCTCCCGGACTTCCCCTGGGACTCCCTCGCAGCCGACAAGGCGCTCGCGCAGTCGCACCCCGACGGCATCGTCGACCTGTCGATCGGCACCCCGGTCGACCCGGTCCCGGCGGTGGTGCGCGAGGCCCTGTCCGGGCCGGCGGCCGGCATCCCCGGGTACCCGGCGACGCACGGCACCCCCGCGCTGCGTGACGCGATCGCGGCGTCGCTCGCGCGGCGGTTCGGCGTCACCGGCGTCGACCCCGACGCGGTACTGCCGACGATCGGCTCCAAGGAGCTCGTCGCCTGGCTGCCGACGCTGCTGGGTCTCGGCGGGAACGACCTCGTGGTCATCCCGGAGCTGGCCTACCCGACCTACGAGGTCGGCGCGCGGCTCGCGGGCGCCGAGTTCGTCCGGTCCGACGGGTTGGTGGGCCTCGGCCCGCGCCGGGCGTCGCTGGTGTGGCTGAACTCACCGTCGAACCCGACGGGGAAGATCCTGCCCGTCGACCACCTCCGGAAGGTCGTCGCGTGGGCGCGCGAGCGCGGGGCGGTCGTCGCGTCCGACGAGTGCTACCTCGGGCTGCCGGGCACGGCCGATCCCGCGCCGCTCTCGGTCCTGCACCCGTCGGTGTGCGACGGCGACCACACCGGCCTGCTCGCCGTGCACTCGATGTCGAAGACGTCGAACCTGGCCGGGTACCGGGCCGCGTTCGTGACCGGCGACCCGGTGCTCGTCTCGCGGCTGCTGGAGATCCGTAAGCACGCCGGGATGCTCGTCCCCCACCCGGTGCAGGCCGCGATGGCCGCCGCGGTGTCCGACGACGCGCACGTCGCCGCCCAGGCCGCCCTCTACGAGGCGCGCCGCACCCGGCTGCGCGCGGCGCTGGAGTCGCGCGGGATGCGCATCGAGCACTCCGAGTCCGGGCTCTACCTGTGGGCCACCGAGGACCGCGACGGCCGCTCCACCGTGCATGATCTCGCCGCGCACGGTGTGCTGGTGGCACCGGGCGAGTTCTACGGCCCGGCCGGGGCCCGGCACGTCCGGGTCGCGCTCAGCGCGAGCGACGAACGGATCGACGCCGCCGTGGAGCGCCTGACGACGTGAGGCAGGTGCAGTGAACGTCGCGGGACCTGCGACGCGGGGGGTGAGCACGAGGGTCGTCCTGTTCGGCGTCCTGGCCCTCGCGGTCAACCTCCGGGCGGCCCTCGCCGGCTACCCGCCGCTGATCGAGACCGTCCGGGCCGACCTCGGTGTCGACGCAGGTACCGCGGGGCTCGTCCAGTCGGGCGCGGTGCTGATGATGGCCGTCGGGTCGTTCGTCGGGCCGATGATCGGCGCCCGGCTGGGCCGCGAGCGCGCGCTGGGCTGGTCGGTCGGGCTGATCGCGCTCGGCAGCCTGGTGCGCGGGGTCCCGGCGCTGGCCGCGCTCATCGCGGCGAGCCTCGTCATCGGGCTCGGGATCGGGCTGGCCGGGGTCCTGCTGACGGGCGTCGTGAAGCACCATCTCGCCGCCCGCGCCGGCGCGGTGACCGGCGGGTACGTCGTGTCGATGATGGTCGGCGCGACGGTCGCGTCGGCACTGGGCGTCCCGCTCGCCATCGCGCTGGGCGGCTGGTCGTTCTCGCTGGCGGTGTGGACGGTCCCGGCCGTGCTCGCGGTCGCGGCCTGGACGCCGATCGCGCGGCGCATCGCCGAGCCCACGAGCGCGGCCGCCGCGGCCGGCGCCCGCCGCGCGCTGCCGTGGCGGGACCCCTTCGCCCGGCGCAGCGCCTGCTACCAGGCCGGGACGTCGATGATGTTCTACGGCTGGATCACCTGGCTGGCGCCCTACTACGAGGGCCAGGGCTGGAGCCCGCAGCACGCGGGTGTGCTGCTGGCGGCGTGGAGTGTCACCCAGATCCCGTCGGCGCTCGTGGTCCCCGCGCTCGCGGAGCGGCGGCGCAGGTGGCGGTTCTGGGCGTCGACGACGCTCGCCTGCGGGATCGCGGGCACCGTCGGCGCGATCCTGCTGCCGCAGCCCCCCGGGATCGGGCCGTGGCTGTGGGTCGTGCTGCTCGGGATCGGGGTCGGCGCCGGGTTCCCGCTGGGTCTCGCGGTGATCGCCTGGCGCACACCCGACGGTCACGCCAGCGCCGCGACCAGCGGTTTGGCACTCGGCGTGGGCTACGTCGCGGCCGCGCTCGCGCCGTTGGTCATGGGCCTGCTCATCGACCTCACCGGTGGCTACCCGGCGGCGCTGGCGTTGCTGGTCGCCGCGGGGCTGCTGCAGGCCGGCGCGGTGTGGCGGATCGGCGACCACCCGCGCGCGGGCGACCACTCCGCGGACGGACGCACCGTCAGCCCAGCGTCGCGGCCCGGTCCCTGACCTGCACCCAGGCGTCCCACCACTGGGTGCGCAGGGTCTCGGCACGGGCGCGTTCGCGTTCGACGAGCCGCCCCGCGACGAACACGACGAACGCGTCGATCTCGCCGCCCTCGCCACCGGCCTCGTCGAGCGCCGCGGTGCCGAGCCGGTCGAGCAGCTCGCGGATGCGCAGGTCGGCGACGCAGGCGTCCTGGTGGTCGCCGAGGACCTCCTGCAGCTCCGCCGTCGCCGCCAGCAGCAGCTTGACCTGCCGGCCCGTGGGCGTGCCGCGCAGCGCCGTCTCGACGAGCTCGCCGGTGTAGCGCACCCGCTTGCCCAGGATCCGCAGCGCGTGCAGCGTCTCGTCCGGCGGGTCCTCGCCCGCGGCCTTCACCGCCCGCGCCAGCTTGCGCGCCTCGGTCCGCACCAGGTCGATCAGCGCGGGCTGCGGCTGCATCGCCGACGGCGTCGGCAGCGGGAGGCGCACCGCGTCGGCGATGCGCTCCAGCAGCGCGGTGTAGCGGGGTGCGTCGAGGGCGACGAGCATGTCGGCACGGGCAGCGGCGCGCTCGCGCTCCAGCTCGGCGACGAGGACCTCGCCGGCCGCGCGCTCGCCGTCGGGCAACGTCGCGATCTCGCCGCGCAGCCGCAGCAACATGACGTCGAGATCGCGGACGGGGCCGAGCGCGCGACCGAGCCAGCCCAGCTCGGCGCGCAGCGAGTCGGCCCACTGGGCGTCGAGCAGCGGCCGCGCCGCGCGCAGCGTCGCCCGCATCCGCCGGACCGAGACCCGCATCTGGTGCAGGTCCTCGATGTCCGCGCCCGTGCGGGTGCCCGGGTCGTGCGCGACGAGCGCGCGCAGCCGGGTGTCCAGCGCGGCGCGCACGTGGTGTGCCGGCGAGTCCAACGGGCCCGCCACCAGCGGGTTCTGCGACTGGAGCAGATGGCTCACGTCGGCGCGGACACGCGGCGCGGGACGGGCGGGAGCGGGGGACACGGGGAGGGACCCTAGACGAACAGGATGAACGGCCGGGTACGGCGGCTGATCACGTCGCCGTCAGTTCGCGTGCAGCGCGGCGTTGAGCGCGATGCCGTCGCCGGTGCGCGCGAGCACCTCGACGGCGCCGGTCAGGGAGTTGCGCCGGAACAGCAGACCGTCCTGCCCGGACAACGTGCGGGCCGAGGTGGTCGACCCGTCGGGCAGCGACACCTTCGTCCCCGCCGTGACGTACAGGCCGGCCTCGACGACGCAGTCGTCGCCCAGCGAGATCCCGATGCCCGCGTTGGCGCCGATCAGGCAGCGCGCGCCCACCGAGATGACCTGCTTGCCGCCGCCGGAGAGCGTGCCCATCGTCGACGCGCCGCCGCCGAGGTCGGCGCCCTCGCCCAGGACGACGCCCGCCGAGATGCGGCCCTCGACCATCGACGCGCCGAGGGTCCCGGCGTTGTAGTTGACGAAGCCCTCGTGCATGACGGTCGTGCCCTCGGCGAGGTGCGCGCCGAGCCGGACGCGGTCGGCGTCGGCGATGCGCACGCCCGGCGGGACGATGTAGTCGACCATCCGCGGGAACTTGTCGACGCCGTGGACCGTCACCGGGCCGCGGGCGCGCAGCCGGGCGCGGACGGCCTCGAAACCCTTCGGCAGGCAGGGGCCGTGGTTGGTCCACACGACGTTGGTGAGCAGGCCGAAGATGCCGTCGAGGTTGACCTCGTGCGGGCGGACCAGCCGCCACGACAGCAGGTGCAGCCGCAGGTAGACGTCGAGGGCGTCGACGGGCGCGTCGGCCAGCGAGCCGATCGTCGTGCGCACGATCTGCGCGGTGACGCCGCGGGCGTCGTCGTCGCCCGCGATCGGCTCGAGGTCGGCGGAGGTGTCGGGGGCGTCCGCACCCAGTGCCGGGGCGGGATACCAGACGTCGAGGACCGTCCCGTCGCCGGTGACGGTGGCCAGACCCGTGCCGGACGCGCTCTCGGCGCGGAATGCGGTGCTCACCCTGCAACGGTAACGGCTCCCGGCCCGCGCCCCCCACCCCGCCCCGAGTTGCACGAACGGCACTTTCCCGCAACTGAGCTGCGGGAAAGTGCCGTTCGTGCGCAGGGCGGGGCGCCGGGTAGCGTCCCGCGGCGTGACGACGACCGCTCCGGCCCTCGATCTGACCGCCGACCCCGTCGAGCTCACCGCCGCGCTGGTCGACGTCCCGAGCGTGTCCGGCGACGAGGGTGCGCTGGCCGACGCGATCGAGCGTGCGCTGCGGGCGCAGGCGCCGCACCTGGAGGTCGTCCGCTCGGGGGCGTCGGTGCTCGCCCGCACGAACCTCGGCCGCGAGCGCCGCGTGTTGCTGGCCGGGCACATCGACACGGTGCCGATCGCCGACAACGTGCCCTCCCGGCGCGAGGGGGACCTGCTCTACGGCTGCGGGACGTCGGACATGAAGGCGGGCGACGCCGTGATCGCCCACCTCGCCGCGACGCTGCCCGACCCGCGGCACGACCTCACCGTCGTCTTCTACGACTGCGAGGAGATCGAGGCCGCGCGCAACGGGCTGGGCCGCATCGAGCGCGAGCTGCGCGGCTGGCTCGACGCCGACCTCGCGATCCTCGGCGAGCCCACCGAGGGCCTGGTCGAGGCGGGCTGCCAGGGCACGCTGCGCGCCGAGGTCCGCACCCGTGGCAGGCGGGCGCACTCGGCCCGGTCCTGGCTGGGGGACAACGCGATCCACCGCGCGGGCGAGGTGCTGGCCCGGCTCGCGGCGTACCGGCCCCGCCGCGTCGACATCGACGGCTGCGAGTACCGCGAGGGCCTGCAGGCGGTGAAGGTCGCCGGTGGCGTGGCGGGCAACGTCGTGCCGGACGAGTGCGTCGTCACCGTCAACTTCCGCTTCGCCCCCGACCGCGGTGCCGAGCAGGCGGTCGCGCACGTCCGTGAGGTGCTCGACGGATTCGACGTCGAGGTCACCGACCTCTCGCCCGGCGCGCTGCCGGGCCTCGGTGCCCCTGCGGCGCAGGAGTTCCTGGCCGCCACGGGCGCGTCCCCGCGGGCGAAGTACGGCTGGACCGACGTCTCGCGCTTCGCCGCGCTCGGCATCCCCGCGGTCAACTACGGCCCCGGCGACCCGAACCTCGCGCACACCCGGGAGGAGCACGTCGACGTCAGCCGCATCCGCGAGGCCGCCGACGTCCTGCGTCGGTTCCTGCGGACGGGTTCCTGACCGGCGACCCGGGCGTTCATCCCGCCGTCCCCGTGTCGTCGATCGCGCGGGGACCGGCCTCCGTATCGTGGGCTGATGACAGCGAACGGGGGAAAGCGACCCGAGGAGAAGCACCGCGGCCCGGTCGTGCTGCGCCGGGAACACCGCAACGAGCCCACCACCACCGACGAGCGCCTGCTCGACTCGAGGGGACCGTCGGACTGGGTGCACACCGATCCGTGGCGGGTCCTGCGGATCCAGGCGGAGTTCGTCGAGGGCTTCGGCGCGCTGGCCGAGCTGCCGCGCGCGGTGACGGTGTTCGGCTCGGCCCGCACCCCGCGCGACCATCCCGAGTACCAGCAGGGCCGTGACCTCGGTGCGGCACTGGCGCAGAACGGGTTCGCGGTCATCACCGGCGGTGGGCCGGGCTCGATGGAGGCGGCCAACCGCGGCTGCAGCGAGGCGGGCGGCTTCAGCGTCGGGCTGGGCATCGAGCTCCCGTTCGAACACGGCCTCAATGACTGGGTCGACCTCGGCATCAACTTCCGCTACTTCTTCGCGCGCAAGACGATGTTCGTGAAGTACTCGCAGGCGTTCGTCTGCCTGCCCGGCGGCTTCGGCACCCTCGACGAGCTGTTCGAGGCGCTCACCCTGGTGCAGACGAAGAAGGTCACGAAGTTCCCGGTCGTCCTGCTGGGCAAGGACTACTGGCAGGGGCTCTACGACTGGATCGCGAAGACCGTGCTCGAGGGCGGCAAGATCGGGGAGAAGGACCTCGCGCTGCTGCACCTCACCGACGACGTCGACGACGCCGTCAAGGTGGTGCACGAGGCCTACCGGGCGTGGGAGGACGCGCACTGATGCGGCAGGACCCGAGCGGCGCGCGGTTCAGCGTGTGTGTGTACTGCGCGTCGTCGCTCTCGGTGCCCGACCGCTACGTCGACCTGGCGACGCAGGTGGGCACGGCCATCGCGGCCCGCGGCTGGGACCTGGTCTCAGGGGGCGGGCGGGTGTCGATGATGGGCGCCGTCGCCACGGCGGCCCGCGCCGGCGGGTCGCGCACGATCGGGGTGATCCCGCGTTCGCTGGTCGACCGCGAGGTCGCCGACACCGCCGCCGACGAGCTGCTGGTCACCGACACGATGCGCGAGCGCAAGGCGCTCATGGAGGCCCACGCCGGCGCGTTCCTCGCCCTGCCCGGTGGCATCGGGACCTGCGAGGAGCTGTTCGAGGTCTGGACCGCCGCCACGCTGGGCATGCACGACAAGCCCGTCGTCCTGCTCGATCCCGACGACCACTGGTCCGGGCTGCTCGACTGGCTCGCCGCCCTCGTCCGCCGCGGCTTCGCCGGCCGCGCGGCGCTCGACCGGCTCGTCGTCACCGCCGACGTGAGCCGCGCGCTGGACGCCTGCGCCCCGCGGCCCGACGTGACAGCATCGGTGTCGTGACGATCGACGGCGTCCGCGACCGCTCCGTGCTGCGCTTCGGAACCCGCACCCTCGCAGGCGACCGCGCGCTGGTGATGGCGATCGTCAACCGCACGCCGGACTCGTTCTACGACCGGGGCGCGACGTTCTCCGACCACGCGGCGATGGCCGCCGTCGAGCGGGCGGTCGGGGAGGGGGCCGACGTCATCGACATCGGCGGGGTCAAGGCCGGCCCCGGGCCGGTCGTCGACGTCGCGGAGGAGACCCGCAGGGTGGTCCCGTTCGTCGCCGCCGTGCGCGCCCGCCACCCCGACGTCGTGATCAGCGTCGACACCTGGCGCGGCGAGGTCGGCAGGCTCGCCGTCGCCGAGGGCGCCGACCTGCTCAACGACACCTGGAGCGGAGCCGACCCGACGCTCGCCGAGGTCGCCGCCGGCACGGGCGCGGGGATCGTGTGCTCCCACACGGGCAAGGCCGTGCCGCGGCTGCGGCCGCACCGGGTGCGCTACGCCGACGTGGTCGCCGACGTGATCGCCGAGGTCACCGGGCAGGCCGAGCGGCTCGTGGCGATGGGGGTGCCGCGGGAGGGCATCCTGGTCGACCCGACGCACGACTTCGGCAAGAACACCTTCCACGGGCTGGCCCTGCTGCGCCGCCTCGACGAGCTCGTCGCGACCGGCTGGCCGGTGCTGATGGCGTTGTCCAACAAAGACTTCGTGGGGGAGACGCTCGGCGTCGCCGAGGTGACGGAGCGGCTCGAGGGGACGCTCGCGGCCACGGCGCTGGCCGCCGCGGCGGGGGCCCGGATGTTCCGTGCGCACGAGGTCGCGGAGACGCGGCGGGTCGTCGAGATGGTGGCGGCGATCGTGGGGACGCGACCGCCGGCACGGACGGTGCGGGCGCTCGCGTGAGCGGGTCCTGGTTCGCCAGGCGGACGTGGCAGCGCCCGCCGTGGAGCGTCGCCGAGCTCGTGGCCGCCAAGGCCGGCCGCCGGGTGTCGGTCGTGCTGCCCGCCCTCGACGAGGAGGCGACCGTCGGTGGCGTCGTCGCCGCCATCGTGCCGTTGACGCGGGGCCCGCAGCCGCTGGTCGACGAGCTCGTCGTGATGGACTCGGGGTCGACGGACCGCACCGCCGTCGTGGCCGCCGAGGCGGGCGCGCGCGTCGTCGCCAGGACGGACGTGCTCGCCGACCTGCCGCCCGTCGCCGGCAAGGGCGAGGTGCTGTGGCGCTCGCTCGCCGCGACGACGGGCGACGTCCTGTGCTTCATCGACTCCGACCTCGTCGACGTCGATCCCGGGTTCGTGCCCGCGCTGCTCGGCCCGCTGCTCGCCGAGGACGGCGTCGGGCTCGTCAAGGGCTTCTACCGGCGGCCACTGCGGATCGAGGTCGGCGACGCGCAGGCGCTCGACCACGGCGGCGGCCGCGTCACCGAGCTGGTCGCCCGGCCGTTGCTGGCCGCGCTGCGCCCGCCCCTCACCGCGGTCGTGCAACCGCTGGGTGGGGAGTACGCCGCGACCCGCGAGCTGCTCGAGGCGTTGCCGTTCGCGACCGACTACGGCGTCGAGATCGGGCTGCTCGTCGACACCCTCGACGCCCGGGGGATGGACGCGATCGCGCAGGTCAACCTTGGCGTGCGCAAGCACCGCAACCGCTCGCTGCTCCAGCTGGGGGCCATGGCGCGGCAGATCACCGCGACCGCGCTGCGCCGCTCGGCCGCGCACGACAGCGGGGCGCCGCTCGTGCAGTTCGTCCAGGTCGACGGGGAGTGGGTGCCGCAGCCGCGGGAGATCACCGGCATCGAGCGACCGCCCATGAGGGAGGTGCGCGATGCCGTGCGTCGGGGGCGCGTGGTGTGATGCAGGACTATGGGAACCGCGCTGATCTACCTCCTGGTGGTCGTCGTGGTCGCCGCCGTGGTCTACGCGCTCGCGGTCGCGGTGTTCGGTCGTGGCGAGGAGCTGCCGCCGCTCCCGGACGGTGAGACGCCGACGGGTCTGCCGGGGGGCCGGGTCGCGGGCGCCGACGTGCGGGCGTTGCGCTTTCCGCAGGCGGTGCGGGGCTATCGGATGGGCGAGGTCGACTGGGTGCTCGAGCGGCTCGCGGGGGAGATCGAGCGGCTGGGTGCCGAGCGCGACACGCTCGCCGCGCGGTTGCGCGAGGCCGGCGCCGCCGGTTCCGCGGCGACGCCGACCGGGGGGTGGGTGCTGCCCGAGGAGTACCGCCGCCACACCGGGGGCCCGGACACCGGGGGCCCGGACAGGGGCCCGGACACCGGGGGCCCGACCGGCGGGCGGCACAGTCTCGATCCCGACCGGGCCGCCGCGGAGCGGTCGCCCGCCGAGCAGCTGCCCACCGAGCAGACATCCCCCGAGCGGACACACCCCGAGCAGACATACCCAGGGCAGGCATCCCCGGAGCAGGCACGCGCAGGCCGGCCGCCGGCGCCGCCCGGCGTGGGCGCCGACCCGGCCGGAGAGCCCGGTCCGGCGCCGGGGCCCGTCGACGCCTCGGACGGTCCCGGCGCCGGGCCCGGTTCTCCCGGGCTCGATGTTCCCGGGCCCGATGTTCCCAGTACCGAAGTTCCCGGGCTCGATGTTCCCGGTCCCGCTGCTCCCGGTCCCGCTGCTCCCGGTCCCGCTGCTCCCGGTCCCGCTGCTCCCGGTCCCGCTGCTCCCGGGTCGGATGCGCACGACCGGCGCGCCGGCGCGGCCGCCGAGGGCCTGCCCGACGACGGGCGCGATCCCGACCCCGCCGTCTCCGTCGCCCGTCCGCGCGGTGCCCACCGAGCCCAGGGGGCGCCGTGAGCCGCGCGGAGCTCGTCGTCGAGCTCGACGTCGCCGCGCCCGCCGAGCTGGTGTGGGACACCGTGATGGACTGGCCGCGGCAGGGCGAGTGGATCCTCGCCACGCGGGTCGAGGTGACCGCGGGGGACGGCCGCTCCGTCGGGTCCCGGGTCCGCGCCGCAACCGGTGTCGGCCCGCTGGCCGTCGTCGACACGATGGTCGTCACCGAGTGGAGCGAGCAGCGTCCGGCCGGTCCGTTCCGCTGCGTCGTCGAGCACACCGGCCGGGTGGTGCGCGGCGACGGTGTGTTCGAGGTCGTGGCCGTCGACCCGGCCCGCAGCCGGTTCCGCTGGGTCGAGAACCTCGACCTGCCGCTGGGTGCGCTGGGCCGGGCGGGTTGGCCGCTCGTGCGGCCCGCGATGCAGGCGGGTGTCGCGCACTCCATGCGGCGCATGGCCCGCGACTGCGAGCGCCGGGCCCGGCGCGGGGCGTCCGGATGACCGACGGGCGCCAACGCTGCGGCTGGGCGACCTCGGCGCCCGAGTACGTCGCCTACCACGACGACGAGTGGGGCCGCCCGCTGCGCGGGGTCACGGCGCTCTACGAGCGGCTCAGTCTGGAGGGCTTCCAGTCGGGTCTCTCGTGGCTGGTGATCCTGCGCAAGCGCGAGTCGTTCAGGGCCGCGTTCGCGGGGTTCGACCCGGCCGTCGTCGCCGGGTTCGACGACGCCGACGTCGAGCGGCTGATGGCCGACAGCGGCATCGTCCGCAACCGGCGGAAGGTCGACGCGACCATCGCCAACGCGCGCGCCGTGCTCGAGCTCGACGTCCCGCTCGACGATCTGCTGTGGTCGTTCGCGCCCGACGCCGCGACGCACGTCCGCCCCGCGACGCTCGCCGACGTGGCGGCCACCTCACCGGAGTCGGTCGCGATGGCCCGCGAGCTCAAGAGGCGCGGCTTCCGCTTCGTCGGCCCGACGACCTGCTACGCGCTGATGCAGGCCGCCGGTCTCGTCGACGACCACGTCGCGAGCTGCTGGCGGGCGGGTACGGCCTGACGGTCCACCGCGGACCGTTCGTCCGGGGTGTCCATCGTGGTCCGTGTGCCGCGGGGCACGCCGTTGATCGCTCCGGTTGTACTCCCGACGGGCCCATGGGGGAGAATGGCGTCCAGCATCCCCGCCCGTGCGCTGCTCCCCAGGCGCACCGGCCCTGGACGAGAGTGACGGAGGGAGCAGGAGATGGCGGCGATGAAGCCCCGGACCGGCGACGGTCCCCTCGAGGTGACCAAGGAGGGCCGGGGCATCGTGATGCGTGTGCCGCTCGAGGGCGGTGGCCGCCTCGTCGTGGAGATGACCCCCGAGGAGGCCGCTGACCTGGGCGATGCCCTCAAGGCCGCGTCCGGCTGATTCCGTCGGCCCCGGCGGCGCGGTCGGTCGCCGGGGACCGCGGGGCCGGTCAGCCCCGCAGTGCGCCGTGTCGCGGCTCCGCGAAGGAGGCCAGCGCGTCGACCGTCGTCGAGCGGTCGGCGAGTCGCACCAGTTCGATCGACACCTCTCCGCAGGCGCACCGGCGGTACCGCACCCACCCCTCCGAGGTCGGGTGCGTCGACAGCACCTGCGCCCCGCTGTTCGACCTTCCACAACGCGTGCACCGCGTCGTCACGGCTGCCTCCTGTAATATGCGACTAGCTTTGAACTCTTACGGCTCCAGGTTAGCAGGTGTAAGTGGCGAATGGACTTCATCGGTTACAAAAGTGACGCACTAGGCGCTGCTGTCGCGCTCGTCAACGTCGTCACGGCCGAGCCGACCGGCGACCGCGACACCCCGCCCGAGCAGGACGGCCGACGGCTGCGCGACCTGCTCGTCGAGCACCGCTACCTGGCCCAGCGCGCGCCCGCCTCCGCCGAGCCGGCACTGCGGGCCTGGGCGCGGCGGCTGCGGACGGTGTTCGACGCGGCCGCGGGCGACCCGCCCGACCTCGGCGCGACGGCCGTCGCCGTCAACGCGCTGCTGGCCGACGTGGCCATCGGTCCGCACCTGTCCTCGCACGACGGGCAGGGCTGGCACCTGCACTACGC
The DNA here is from genome assembly GCF_000196675.2 of Pseudonocardia benzenivorans CB1190. Classification (GTDB taxonomy): domain Bacteria; phylum Actinomycetota; class Actinomycetes; order Mycobacteriales; family Pseudonocardiaceae; genus Pseudonocardia; species Pseudonocardia benzenivorans. The sequence goes on from NC_015312.1 coordinate 1,082,446, forward strand.
GCCGCCGGAGGCCTCGCTCGTCGAGCGCGTCCGCTCGACCACGGCCTTCGCGCTCGCGATGCTCGTCTCCGAGTACGGCGCCGACCGGCACGGCGTCTGCGCGGCCGACGGCTGTTCCCGCGTCTACGCCGACACGTCGCGCAACGCCGCGCGCCGCTACTGCTCCCCGGCGTGTGCCAACCGCGCCGCCGTCGCCGCCCACCGCGCCCGCGCGAAGCTCAAGGCCACCACGGCCCCGGACGCCTGAGGCCCGAGAACCCGACCGCGCCGACCCGCCGGGCGGTCAGGGTCGCAGGGACCGGTAGATCGCGACGGTGCGCTGGGCCGCCTGGTCCCACGAGAACTCGCGGACCGCGCGCTCCCGGCCGGCGGCGCCCATCGCCGCCGCCCGGTCCGGGTCGGCCAGCAGCGCGTTCACCGCGTCGGCGAGTCCGGACCGGAACCGGGTGACGTCGTGCTCGTCGAAGTGCACCAGCAGCCCGGTGACCCCGTCGTCGACGACCTCGGGGATGCCGCCGACGTCCGAGGCGACGACGGCCGTCCCGCACGCCATCGCCTCCAGGTTGACGATGCCCAGCGGCTCGTAGACCGAGGGGCAGACGAACACCGTGGCGGCCGAGAGGAGCTGGCGGACCTCGGTCGTCGCCAGCATCCGGCGCACCCAGACGACCCCCGGCCGGGCCGCCGAGAGCTCGGCGACGGCCTTCTCGGTCTCCTCGGCGATCTCCCGGGTGTCGGGGGCGCCCGCGCACAGCACGATTTGGGCGTCCTCGCGGATGTCGTGCGCGGCCGCGACGAGGTGGGCCAGCCCCTTCTGCCGGGTGATCCGCCCGACGAACACCACGCTGGGCCGGTCCGGGTCGACCCCGGCCTCGACGAGGGCGTCGCGGCGCGCGTCGGGCCGGTAGAACTCCGTGTCGATCCCGTTGTGCACCACGTGGACCCGGGCCGGGTCGAGCGCCGGGTAGCACTCCAGCACGTCGGTGCGCATGCCCTCGCTCACGGCGATGACGGCGTCGGCGGCCTCGTAGGCGGTCCGCTCCACCCACGACGAGAGCCGGTAGCCGCCGCCGAGCTGCTCGGCCTTCCACGGCCGGCGGGGCTCCAGCGAGTGCGCCGTGACGACGTGCGGGACGCCGTGCAGGATCTTCGCCAGGTGCCCGGCCATGTTGGCGTACCAGGTGTGCGAGTGTGCGAGGTCGACCTCGTGCAGCCCCGCCACCATCGACAGGTCGACGCCGATCGTCTGCAGGGCGGGGTTGGCGTCGGCGAGCGCGTCCGGGACGGGGTGCGCGGTGACCCCCGGCGCGTCGCGGCTCGGGTCGCCGAAGCAGTGCACGTCGACGTCGACGAGCGCGCGCAACGCGGGCACGAGGTGCTCGACGTGGACGCCCGCGCCACCGTAGACGTCGGGCGGGTACTCGCGGGTGAGCAGTCCGATGCGCACGACCGCAGACGGTACTTGCTCGATCCCGTTGCGCGACCCGGTGATCGGTGGACGGCCCCGGGCGCGGGCGCCCCCGTCTGCGACGCGTTCGTCCTGCGGTGGCCCGACGCCCGAGTGGAGCACTAGGGTTCGCCCTGTGAGCGCGCACCTCCCGAAGGGACACGCGAGCGCCGGAACGATCGACGCCGACCGGGTGGGGGTGCCCGCATGACGACGCCACGGTTCACCTCGGGGCCGGCGGTACTGCCGGCGAACGTCCTCGGCATTGTCCTGGCGGGCGGTGAGGGCAAACGGCTGTGGCCCCTCACGGCCGACCGGGCCAAGCCCGCGGTGCCGTTCGCGGGCAACTACCGGCTCATCGACTTCGTGCTGTCCAACCTCGTGAACGCCGGTCTGCACCGGCTGTGCGTCCTCACCCAGTACAAGTCGCACTCGCTCGACCGGCACATCTCGACGACGTGGCGGCTCTCCAGCGTCCTCGGCCAGTACATCACCACGGTCCCGGCCCAGCAGCGCCTCGGCAGGCGCTGGTACACCGGCAGCGCCGACGCGATCTTCCAGAGCCTCAACCTCGTCTACGACGAGCGTCCCGACTACATCGCCGTCTTCGGTGCCGACCACGTCTACCGCATGGACCCCGGCCAGATGATCTCCCAGCACATCGCGAGCGGGGCCGGTGTCACGGTCGCGGGGATCCGGGTGCCGCGCGCGGAGGCCAAGGCGTTCGGCTGCATCAACTCCGACGCCGACGGCAGGATCCTGGAGTTCCTGGAGAAGCCGTCGGACCCGCCGTCGGTGCCCGACGACCCGGACGTCACGTTCGCGTCGATGGGCAACTACGTCTTCACGACGGAGGCGCTGCTCGACGCGCTGCGCGCCGACGCCGAGGACGGCGACTCCGACCACGACATGGGCGGCGACATCATCCCGCGACTGGTCGGCCAGGGCGACGCCGCGGTCTACGACTTCGCCGACAACGTCGTGCCCGGCGCCACCGACCGCGACTCGGGGTACTGGCGCGACGTCGGGACGCTCGACGCGTACTACGACGCGCACACCGACCTCGTCTCGGTGCACCCGATCTTCAACCTGTACAACGACCGCTGGCCCATCCGCACGTCGGTGACGACGTCGCTGCCGCCCGCCAAGTTCGTCGAGGGCGGCATCGCGCAGGACTCGATCGTCGGTGCGGGGACGATCATCTCGGGCGCGATCGTCCGACGCTCGGTGATCAGCCCGAACGTCCGCATCGAGGCCGGCGCCGAGGTGTCGGACTCGGTCGTGCTGCCGGGCGTGCACGTCCGGCGCGGCGCCGTGGTGCGCGGGGCGATCCTCGACAAGAACGTCGACGTGCCGGAGGGTGCGCTCGTCGGGGTCGACCTGGCGCTCGACAGGGCGCGCTACACCGTCAGCCCCGGTGGGGTCGTCGTGCTCGGGAAGGGCGCGACGGCGCTCTGACCGGCCTCCCGAGGCCGAGCCGGCGGCGCGTCAGCCGCGCCTGGTCGCGCAGAGCAGGCCCTCGCCCAGCGGCAGCAGCACGGGGACGAGGCGCTCGTCGTCGCGGACGAGGTCGAGCGTCTGCCGCAGTGCGGCCGCCTCGGGGCCGTCGCCCGTGGGCTCGGCCACACCGTGCAGCGCCAGCACACCGCCCGGGCGCAGCAGCCGGATCGCCTCGACGAGATGGCGCGGGTACTCGGTGCGCAGGCCGTCGACGACGACGAGGTCGTACCCGCCGTCGGTCAGCCGCGGCAGCACCTCGACGGCCATCCCGACGATCAGGCGCAGCCGGGAGGGGCCGTAACCGGCGTCGAGGAACGTGCGCCGGGCGGCACGCTGCTGCTCGGGATCGACGTCGATCGAGGTCAGCACGCCGTCCGGGGCCATCCCACGCAGCAGCCACAGGCCGCCCCAGCCGGACCCCGTGCCGACCTCGACGACGGCCCGCGCGCTCACCGTCGCGGCGAGAAACGCCAGGCCCGGGCCCAGTCCGGCCACCGGGACGTCCGGACGCACGTCGCCGCGCGCGCCCTCTGGACCGGTCATGGCGCGAAGGCTACTGGTGGCCGGGCACGGGCCCCGCGCAGCGGCCCGGCGGGTCGCTTTCACAGGTTCTTCTCAGACGGTTCTCACACCTCGTTCACGACATTGAGGAACTCTTGGCTCAGCAGGGTCGGGGTCGTCGACCCTGCGACCGCCGGAAGCCGGGACAGGTCCCGGGAACGAATGGCCCCGGCGGGACGTTCTGGGAGAGCACGACCCGCTCCAGGAGGCGCACCCACCGATGACCGACCGCCCGACCGCCGTGCAGGCAGGTTCCGCGACGACGACCCCCGAGTCGTCCGCGGTCGCCACCGTGCTGCCGGGGGACGGGGCGGACTGGACGCCGCCGAGCTGGGACGAGGTAGTCCGCGAGCACGGCGATCGGGTCTACCGCCTCGCCTACCGGTTGACCGGCAACCCGCACGACGCGGAGGACCTCACCCAGGAGACGTTCATCCGGGTGTTCCGCTCCCTCGCGTCGTACAAGCCGGGCACCTTCGAGGGCTGGCTGCACCGCATCACCACGAACCTCTTCCTCGACATGGTCCGCCGCCGCGCCCGCGTGCGCATGGAGGCCCTGCCCGAGGACTCCGACCGCATCCCCGGCCAGGGCCCCGAGCCCGAGGTCGTGTTCTCGGAGACCCACCTCGACCCGTTGCTGCAGGCCGCGCTCGACGAGTTGCCGCCGGAGTTCCGCGCGGCCGTCGTCCTGTGCGACGTGGAGGGCCTCTCGTACGAGGAGATCGGCGCCACACTCGATGTGAAGCTGGGCACCGTGCGGAGCAGGATCCACCGTGGCCGGGCTGCCCTGCGCAGTGCGCTGGAGAGGCGCCGCGCGGAGGCCGCCGAGCTGGACGCCCTCGTGGGCGTGCGGACCGGAGTGAGTGTGGGGGAGGCCACGGGATGACCGATGCGCGCCGGCGCTTCGCGGTGAACACGCCCGACTGGGGTGAGGGACACCTGACCCTGGACGCGATCGTGGCTTTCACCGACGGCGAGCTCTCGGCCGGCGCGCACGCCCGGGCCACCGCTCATCTCGCGCACTGCCCCGAGTGCGCCGAGGAGGTCGTGGAGCAGGACCAGGCGCGGCTGCTGCTGCGCTCGGCGTCGGCGCCCGCGATGCCCTCCTCGCTGCTGTCGTCCCTGCGGTCCATCCCGATGGACGCCGATCTTCCCGACGAGCCCCCTGCCGGGCTCGCCATGACCCCCGACGGTCAGCTCGTCTCGGTGCTGCGTCCGCTCGGCCCGTCGACGAACCGCCCGTCGGACGCGGCCGCCGACCCGGTCCGCGGTACTCGCTCAGGCACCGCCGACGTCCGGCTCGGTCACGGCCGCAGGCTGCGGATCGGCGCGGGCGTCGCCGTCAGCGGTCTCGCCCTCGGGGCACTGGCCCTGGCCGCGCCCTCGGCGTCGGTCGACGTCCCCGCCGCCGCCGGGTCGCCACCCGCGTTCGGCTCCGCGCTGCCGGCCTCCTTCGGGCTGCCGCCCCAGGAGGGGATCGACGCCGCGACCGTCGCCCCGGCCCAGTCCGGCCCGGCGACCGACGTGTCCGCCGACGTCGTCGACCGGCTCGACGGGATGGCCCCCTCCTTCCTGCCGCCCTCCCGCCGCTGATCCCCGGCGAGCCCCCCGGCTCCTGAACCCTGGCGAGCACTCGGGCGTCGACGCGGCCCACGCCGCTCGCGAGTCCGTAGTTGCTCCCGGGTGTAGCGCCGCGCGGCCGCCCGTCGTGGCTACGCGGACTTCACCGGTTGTCGGGCAGGCTGATCGCCGACCCTTTCGCACGACCCCAGGAGCCGGCCCGCCGTGAGCGGAGCGAACGATCGTCCGAGCGCGTGTGCGCCGCGCCGTCCCGGTCATGCTGCGGTCGTGGGCGGGAGCGGCGGGTACGGGGCGTGCGCGCGGCGCCGGCCGGGCTCAGGCGAGGCCCCGCGATGAGCGACGAGCCCGACGTTCCTCCTGGTCGGGGTGCCGACGGGCGGCACGGGAGGGCCGAGGTCGAGCCGGCCGACACCGCTTCCGGGCCCGCGGCCGACGGCGTCGAGTCCTCGGGGCGGCACCAGCGCGTCGGACCGGCGCAGGCCGCCGAGGTCACGGACCCCACGGACCCCACGGACTCCTCTGGGCCGGCGACGGCCGCGGGCGGCGCCGCCGCCGTTCCTGCCGAGACGCCGGGGGTGGCGACGCCCGCCGCGGACGGCGCCGACGCCGTTCCCGCCGAGGCGTCGGCCGGGCCACCACGGCTCGCCCCGCGCCCGCTGGAGCGCCCGGCCGTCGACCCGGGGGAGCGGTCGGCGTTCGGCCGCCCGTCCGGGGTCGAGGGCGGGTTCGCGCCGCTGCGCAACGGCTCGTCCGACGGACGGATCGCCGGCGCCGCCCCGCCGCCCGCGGCTCTCGCCGCGGCCTTCTCCCGCAGCCACGCCGACGTCGCGGGCCTGCAACGACCGCCGACGCCCGCGGGCGCGGTCGGCGAGCCCGGCGGCCCCGCGCTCTGGGACGGGCCCGGCGCCCCGGCCGACCGCGACCCCTGGCGCGATCCCGGCAGCGCGGCGCGCCTCGGCGAACCGGTGGAGGGCGACGCCGCACCCGACCGCGCCCCCGGTTCCGGTGCCCGGCTCAGCGTCCGGGAGGTGCTGTTCGGCAAGCGCGTGCATCCCCGCGCCCTCGCCCTGCTCGCGGTGATCGCGCTGGCCATCGGGGCGGTCGGGGGCGTCGTCGGGCACCTCACGGCGTCGGGCGCACAGGGCCTCACCGAGCCGGGCGCGACGCTCACGTCGACGTCGGACTCCAAGGAACGACCTCCCGGCTCGGTCGCCGACATCGCGGCACGGGTGCTGCCCGCCGTCGTGTCCATCGAGATCAAGGTCGGCGACCAGGGCGGGACGGGCTCGGGCGTCGTCATCGACCCGGCGGGCTACGTGCTGACCAACAACCACGTCGTCGCGCCTGCGGCCCAGGGCAACGGCGCGACGATCGAGGCGATCTTCAGCAACGGCCAGCGGATGCCCGCGGCGATCGTCGGCCGCGACCCGAAGACCGACCTCGCCGTGGTCAAGGTCGCCGTCGCCAACCCGACGGTGGCGCGGATCGGCTCGTCGTCGTCGCTGGCCGTCGGCGACGGGGTGCTCGCGATCGGGTCGCCCCTCGGCCTCGCGGGCACGGTGACCGACGGCATCGTCAGCGCCGTCAACCGGCCCGTCCGGCTCGACAGCGGCGGCAGCGACACCAACGCGGTCATCGACGCCATCCAGACCGACGCCGCGATCAACCCCGGCAACTCCGGCGGCCCGCTGGTCGACTCGACGGGCGCGGTCGTCGGCATCAACACGGCGATCCGCAGTCTCGGCCAGGGCGAGGGCGGGTCGATCGGCCTGGGCTTCGCCATCCCGATCGACGACGCCCGGCGCATCGCCGAGGCGCTCATCCGCGACGGCTCGGTCAAGCACGCCGACCTGGGCGTCAACGCGAAGTCGGTGACCGACGGCACGACCGACGGGGCGCAGGTGCAGAACGTCGTCGCCGGGGGAGCGGCGGCCGCGGCGGGCATCGTCGAGGGCGACGTCATCCTCAAGGTCGGCGACCGGACGATCGCGGGTGCCGACGAGCTCGTCGTCGCCGTCCGCGAGCTGGCGCCGGGACAGAGCGTCCCGATCGAGCTGGTCCGCGACGGGCGGCCACTCACCGTCACGGCCGTGCTGGCCTCGGACTGACGGTCGACCGACGCGGAGTCGCAGGTAGGATCGGCGACGTGTTCGACAGCGTCGGCTGGGGCGAGATCCTGGTGCTCGTCGTGGCGGGGCTCTTCATCCTCGGTCCCGAGCGCCTCCCCGGTGCGGCCGCGTGGCTCGGCAGGACCATCCGTCAGGTCCGCGAGTACGCCACCGGCGCGCGCGACCAGCTGCAGAAGGAGCTCGGCCCGGAGTTCGACGAGCTGCGCAAGCCGCTGGAGGACCTGCGGAGCCTGCGCGACTTCAACCCGCGCACGGCCGTCCGCCGCACGCTGTTCGACGACGGTCCCTCCCGGCCGGTGAGCCTGGAGAAGCCCAACGGCTTCGCGGTCGCGGGCGACGGCACGCAGGTCAACCAGGCCCCAGGCGGAGCGGCGACCAACGGCTCGGCTCCGGCCGCCACGCCGTTGGCCCCGAACGAGCGTCCCCCGATCGACCCGGACGCCACGTGACCGCGTGACCGACCCTCGCCCGGCCGCGCCGACCCCCGCCATGGCGGGCACGGGCGGCCCGGCGAACGACGCCGCGGCGGCGGACGGCGCGGCGACGGAGGACGTCCGGCTCGCGGTCTACCGGCACTTCGCCGAGACCGGTGACGCGCCGTCGCCGGCGGACCTGGCGACCCGGACGGGGTGGTCCGCAGCGGTCGTCAGGGCGGCGCTGGAGCGGCTGCACGACCGTCGCGATCTCGTTCTCGATCCCGGCGACCGCGTCCGCGTCGTGCTGGCCCATCCCTTCGCCTCGGTGCCGCTGGGCTTCTCGGTGATGGGGGCGCGCACGCTGTGGTGGGGCGGCTGCGCGTGGGACTCCTTCGCGATCCCGCACCTGCTCGACGCCGAGCCCGAGGTGCTCGTCGCGACCCGGTGCCCGGCCTGCGCGGCCCCGCACGCCTGGTCCGTCGACAGAAAGGCGCCGCCCGACGGCGACCAGGTCGCCCATTTCCTCACCCCGACCGCGCGCATCTGGGACGACGTCGTGCACGCCTGCTCCCACCAGCGGCTCTTCTGCTCGACCCACTGCGTCGACGCCTGGCTGGCGGCCACCGGACGCCCGCGCGGGTACGTGCTGGACCTGCCGACGCTCTGGCGGCTGGCCCGCGGCTGGTACGTCGGGCGTATGGACCGCGGGTACGTCCGGCGCGAGCCCGTCGCCGCGGCCGCCTACTTCGCCGAGGTCGGCCTCCGCGGCCCCTTCTGGGGCCTCCCGGCCTGACCGGCCCCGGCCCCGTGTCCGGGACCGCCGACTGGTCGCGGTCGGCGACGGCTGCCACTCACAGGGGCGCCACTCACAGGAGGGGTGGGCGGCGCAGGTGGTGGTCGGTCGCCTGCTCGAAGGCGTATGCCGCCGTCAGGACCCGGGCGTCGGCGTGGCGGGGGCCGACGATCTGCAGGCCGATCGGCAGCCCGGCGGCCGTGAAGCCGCATGGAACGCTGGCGGCGGGCTGCTGCGTCATGTTGAACGGGTAGGTGAACGGGGTCCACGTCGTCCAACGCCGCCCGTCGGGCGACTCCTGCCCGGCCCGGAACGCGGCGATGGGCAGGGTCGGCGTGAGCAGCACGTCGTGGCGCTGGTGGAACTCGTTCATCAGGCTGCCGAGGTCGTTGCGGACGGCCATCGCGGTGAGGTACTCGACCGCGCTGACCTTCTCGCCCTGGGTCGCGATGTCGACGAGCCCCGGGTCCATCCGGGACCGCGCAGCGGCGTCGAGCGCCTCCATCGACTTCGCCGCACCGGTGAACCACAGGGTCTCGAACGCCTCGACGGGGTCGGCGAAGCCGGGATCGACGTACTCCACGGTCGCGCCGAGCGAGGCGAAGACGCCGGCGGCGGCCTCGACGGCGGCCCGGACCTCGGCGTCGACATCGACGTGGCCGAGCGTCGGGCTCACCGCGACCCGCAGGCCGGACACGCCGTCGCCTTGCGCGTCGACGCAGCGGCGGACGGGTGTCGGCAGCGCCCATGGGTCGCGGACGTCGAACCCGGAGATCACGTCGAGCAGCAGCGCGGCGTCGGCGACGGTGCGCGTCATCGGGCCGACGTGGGCCAGCGTGCCGAAGGGGCTGGCGGGGTGGTGCGGGACGCGGCCGTAGGTGGGCTTGTGCGCGACGGTCCCGGTGAACCCGGCGGGGATGCGGACGGACCCGCCGCCGTCGGTGCCCAGCGACAGGGCGCCCATTCCGAGCCCGACGGCCGCCGCGCTCCCGCCCGACGAGCCGCCCGCCGTCAGCGTGGGGTCCCACGGGTTGCCGGTGACGCCGGTCAGCGGCGAGTCGGTGACGCCCTTCCAGGCCAGCTCGGGCGTCGTCGTCTTGCCGATCAGCACCGCGCCCTGCTCGCGAACGCGTGCCACGGGCGGGCCGTCGACCTCGCCCGGCGCCGGGTCGGAGGTGACCGAGCCGCGCCGGGTCGGCCAGCCGGCCGTCAGCAGGATGTCCTTGATCGAGGTCGGCACGCCGTCGAGCACGCCGCACGGCGCACCGCGTCGCCAACGCTCCTCCGACTCCCGGGCCGCCGCGAGCGCGCCCGCCTCGTCGACCAGGCAGAACGCGTTGACGTGCGGGTCGAGCCGGGAGATGCGCTCCAGGGCGTCGCGGGTCGCCTCGACGGGGGAGAGCTCGCCCGTCCGGTAGGCGGTGAGCAGTTCGGTGGCCGAGAGGTCGGCGGTGGAGCTCATCGGTGCCTTTCCGAGACGTAGCCGCGGTTCTTGTCGACGACGTTGCGCAACGGCCTGCCGTCGCGGCTGCGGGCGAGGTTGTCGGCGAACAGCGCGACGAGGTTGTCACGCCATCCCGTGGTGTCGCCGGACATGTGCGGGGAGACGATCACGTTCGGCATCGTCCACAGTGGAGAATCAGCCGGCAGCGGCTCGGTCTCGAAGACGTCGAGGGCGGCGCCCGCGATGCGGCCCTGCTCGAGCGCGGCGACGAGATCGGCCTGGACGACGAGCGGGCCCCGGCCGACGTTGATCACCCGCGCGCGGCGGGGGAGCAGGTCGATCGCCGCGGCGTCGAGCAGGCCGCGGGTGCGGTCGGTGAGCGGCGCGGCGAGCACGAGGGTGTCGGCCTCGGGGAGCAGCGCGGGCAGGTCGTCGATGGCGTGCACGCCGTCGGACGCGGTGCGCCCCACGAGGTCGACGCGCTGCCCGATCGCGGTGAGCATCGCCGCGACGGCCCGTCCGATCGGCCCGCCCCCGACGACGACGGCCCGCGTCCCCGCGACGTCCTCGGTCTCGCGGTGGTGCCACTCGCGGCACGCCTGCTGGGCGAGGGTGCGGGGCAGGTCCTTGGCGAAGGCCAGCACCAGCCCCGCGACGTACTCGGCGATCGGGGTGTCGAAGACCCCGCGCGAGTTCGTCAGGACGACGTCGGACTCGACGAGTCCCGGGAAGATCAGGCGGTCGACGCCCGCGCTCGCGGTGTGCACCCACCGGACGGCGTCGGCGGCCGCCCAGCAGTCGCGCACGGCGTCGGAGGTGAAGTCCCACACGAGCAGGGTGTCGGCCCCGGGCAGGGCCGCGGGCAGCTCGTCGGCCGTCGCGAGCCGGACGTCGGCGTCGCCGAGGACGTCGGTGACGGCTGCGTCGAGCCCGGGCGGCGTGTCGCCGGCGTGCAGCACAGCAATAGACCTCTGACCTGCGGAGACGGTCAACTGCGAGGTCCTCTCGGGCGTGGGCCGGGGCGGCAATTGACACGCTAGGAAGCCCTCGTATGATTGTCAACAATCAGCGGCATTGTGGCCTCTGGCTCCCACACGGTCCTTCAGCTCGGGGTGATCCTCTTGTCCAAGCTCATCCGCATCACGCTCGCCAAGCGGGGCGTCTCCTGCGTGGCGGAGCTGCTGGAGAAGGAGGCACCGCGCACCTCGGCGGCGGTCTGGGAGGCCCTGGGCCGGGGCGATCTGGGTGGCGACGCGCAGCACGCGAAGTACGCGCGCAACGAGGTCTACACGATGGTCCCGCGCTTCGGCGACGAGATCGGCTACGAGAACACCACGGTCACGCCCATCCCGGGGGACGTCGTCTACTTCTCCTTCTCCGGCGGGATGCTCGACCAGTCGTTCAAGGCCGACCAGAACATCGACCACCTCCCCGGGGTGATCGATCTGGCCATCTTCTACGGTCGTAACAACCTCCTGCTCAACGGCGATGTCGGGTGGGTGCCGGGCAACGTCTACGCCACGATCGTCGAGGGTCTCGACGTGATGGCGGAGGCGTGTCACGACGTGTGGCGGTCCGGCAGCGTGGGTGAGCGGCTCGTGTACTCGCGGCTGACGGGCTCGTCGGGTACCGACTGATCGAAGGGGGCGCGCATGCCCACCGAGCTCTCCGTCGGACTCGTCGAGTCCACGCCGGAGGAGAACCAGCCCGGCATCGGAGTGGTCGCGCCCTTCGACTTCGCGCTCGATCGTGAGCTCTGGCGATGGGCTCCCGACGACGTCTCGCTCTACCTCACGCGGCTCCCGTTCTTCACCACTCCCGTGACCGTGGAGATGGCCGTCGCGATCGGCGACCGGCGGGCCCTGCGCCGCGCCACCCGCGACGTCCTCACCCCGCAGCCCGGGGTGGTGACATTCGCCTGCACGTCGGGCAGCTTCGTCGGCGGGGCGAGCGGCGAGTTCGTGCTGCGCCGGACGATGCTCGAGGCCGGTGCGCCCACGGTGTCGACGACGTCGGGTGCCCTCGTGGAGGCCCTGCAGCTGCTGGGTGTCCGGCGGCTCGCCGTCGCGACGCCCTACATCGACGCCGTGACCGACCGGCTGGCGTCGTTCCTCGCCGAGCACGAGGTGGAGACCGTCGCCCGGCAGGGGCTGGGGCTGCTGGGCAACATCTGGCGGGTCACCTACGACGAGGTCGTCGAGATCGTCCGTGCCGTCGACCGCCCCGACGCGGAGGCGCTGTTCATCAGCTGCACCAACCTGCCCACCTACGACGTCATCGAGCCGCTGGAGCGTGCGCTGGGCAAGCCCGTCATCACCGCGAACCAGGTGACGATGTGGGCCGCGCTGCGGGCGATCGGGCGCGACGCGGTGGGCGGCGGGACCCTGCTGAGGACACCCCATCGGCTGTCGGTGGCTTGACCGCACCGCACGTTTCGTAGGATTGTCGACAATCATGACTGACGCTGCGACGACCGTCGGAATCCTGTACCCCGGCTACTCCGCCGAGGACGACTACCCGCGCGCCGAGGGCCTGCTGGGCGACGGCAGCAGGCTGCCGCTGGTGCACACCGAGATGCGCGAGGACGCCCACCGCGTCGACGCGCTGCTCGACATCGGCGGCGACGAGGTCCTGGCCACCGGTGCCGCGCAGGTCGCGGCGAAGGCCGGTCCGCTGGACTCGATCGTCTGGGCCTGCACGTCGGGCAGCTTCGTCTTCGGCTGGGACGGCGCGGCCGCGCAGGTCGCGGCGCTGCAGGAGGTCGCGGGCGTCCCGGCGTCGAGCACGTCGTTCGCGTTCGTCGACGCGTGCCGCCGGCTCGGGGTCACCAGGGTCGCCGTCGGCGCCACCTACCCCGACGACGTCGCGGAGCGGTTCGTCGAGTTCCTCGGCACGGCGGGCATCAGTGTGCTGTCGCTGTCGGCGCGCGGGATCATCACGGCCGCGGAGGTCGGTACGCTGCCCGCCGACCTGGTGCTCGACTTCGCCGCGGCCGCCGACCACCCCGACGCACAGGCCGTCCTGCTGCCCGACACCGCGCTGCACACCGTCGAGCTGCTCGACGACCTCGACGCGCGCGTCGGCAAGCCGGTGCTGACGGCCAACCAGGTCAGCATCTGGCAGGGACTGCGGCTCGCGGGCGCCGACCGCGGTCGCCCCGGGCTCGGCGCGCTGTTCGCGGCGGGCTGACCACCGGGCTGCGCCGACTTCCGGACCGGGCGGACGACGAGGAGACACGAGGTGGAGCTGGATCTGGGCGATCTCGAGCCGGTGAGCCGACGGTCCACCGCGGCCATCGTCGCCGACCGGCTGCGGCAGGCGATCATGCGCGGCACGCTGCCGCCGGGCACGCAGCTCGGTGAGGTCGAGCTCGCGACGCGTCTGGGGGTCAGCCGCGGTCCGTTGCGCGAGGCCATGCAGCGGCTCGTCGCCGAGGGCCTGCTGCGCAGCGAACGCCATCGCGGGCTGTTCGTCCGCGACCTCGATGCCGCCGACGTGCGCGACGTCTACACCGCACGGGCGGCCGTCGAGCGGGCCGCCGGACTGCTGATCCTCGCGGGCGACCGGACCGCCGCGGTCACCGTCCTCAGCGCGGCGCTCGAGGAGATGGCGGCGGCCGCCGCGGCGGGCGACGCCGTCGGGCTCGCAGACGCCGACCACCGCTTCCACCACGAGCTCGTCGCCGCCTCGGGCAGCCCACGGCTGCGCCGGATGGCCGACGCGCTGCTCGTCGAGACCCGGATGTGCCTGGCCGCCCTGCAGCAGAACCCGGCCCCCGCCGCCGAGCTCGTCGAGGAACACCGCATCCTGCGCGACGCGGTGCGCGACGGCGACGCCGACCGCCTCGTCGCGACGCTCGAGACGCACATGGCGGACGCGGTGACCCGCATCCTCGACGTGGCGCCCGTCGTCGGCAACGTGCCCACCGAGCCGACCCCGCCCGCGGGAGCCGCCTGATCCCGCGTGCCCCGCCGCGCGGCCTTTCCGGTCTCGGCTCGCCGAACCCCGTCGTCGGGGTCTGCGCATGCAGGCGGGCGACCGCCGAACCCGCGCGGAGCGCTCCCGGCGTGAGCCGCACGTCACGGTCCGGCCCGGCGCGGCCCGCACTACGGTCGAAAGCCGTGACGGCACGGTGACCGGGGTCCTCGACGGGTTCCTCGTCCTCGCGGTCGTCGTGGCGGTCGGCTGGGGGATCGGCCGGTCCGGGATCCTCGGGCCCTCGGCGGTCGAGGTGCTCTCGCGGGCCGCGTTCTTCGTCGCCAGCCCGGCGTTGCTGTTCTCGACGATCTCGACATCCGACGTGCACGCCGTCTTCTCCGGGGCGCTGCTCGTGACCGCGGTGTCGAGCACCGCGGCGTGCCTGCTCTACCTGGTCTTCGCCGTCGTCCGGCGGCGCCCGGTGGGGGAGAGCGTGATCGGCGCGATGTGCTCGGGGTACGTCAACGCGGGCAACCTCGGGCTGCCGATCGTCACCTACGTCCTCAAGGACCCGTCGGCGATCGCGCCCGTGCTGCTGTTCCAGCTCGCGGTGCTCGGGCCGGTCGGCGCCACCGTTCTCGACGCCGTCACGAGCCGGGAGAGCGGTCGCCGGCTGTCGGTGCTGCGGACGGCGTCGGCGCCGCTGCGCAACCCCATCGCGATCGCGACGGGCGCCGGGCTCGTCGTCGCGTTCACCGGCTGGCACCCGCCCGAGATCGTGATGGCGCCCGTGCACCTCGTCGCGGGGATCGCGGTGCCCGGGATGTTGCTCGCGTTCGGGATCTCGCTGCACGGCGCCGCGCGACCGGGACGCGGCGGCACCGGTGTCCCGCTCGTCGTCGTGTCGGTGCTGAAGAACCTCGGACAGCCGGCGATCGCGGTCGCAACCGGGACGGCGCTCGGCATGTCGGGCGGGGCACTGCTCGCCGTCGCGGTCTGTGCGGCGCTGCCGACGGCGCAGAACATGTTCGCCTACGCCGTGCGCTACCGGCAGGGCCAGTCGCTCGCGCGCGACGCCGGCCTGGTCACGACGGTGGTCAGCATCCCGGTCATGATCGGCGTGGTGGCGCTGCTCGCCTGACGCCGGCACCCCGGACCGGGCCTGCTCGCCGCACGGGCTTGCCCTGGCCGGGACCGGCGTGGTTCCATCGGTGCAGATTGTCGACAACTCGACAACGCGACAATCTCACCCGACCACACGGAGCCCGGCGCCATGGCATCTCTGTCTCCGCTCCTCGTGCAGGCCACCCCGGTTCAGGTGGCCCGTGGCGAGGGCGTCCACCTCTACGACACCGACGGCAACCGGTACCTCGACTTCACCGCGGGGATCGGCGTCACCAGCACCGGGCACTGCCACCCGCGGGTCGTCGCGGCGGCGCAGGAGCAGGTCGCGACGCTGATCCACGGGCAGTACACGACCGTCATGCACCAGCCGCTGCTGCGCCTGACCGAGCGGCTCGGCGACGTCCTGCCCGCCGGGATCGACAGCGTCTTCTACGTCAACTCCGGCAGCGAGGCCGTCGAGGCGTCGGTCCGGCTGGCGCGGCACGCCACGGGGCGCCCGCTGGTCGTCGCGTTCGACGGCGGCTTCCACGGACGCACGATGGGCGCGGCCGCGCTCACGACGTCGGGCGCCAAGATCCGCTCCGGCAACACCCCGATGATGGGCGGCGTCGCGTTCGCGCCGTTCCCCTACGCCTACCGCTACGGCTGGAGCGAGGACGAGGCCGTCGCCTTCGCCCTGCGCGAGCTCGACCGCCTGCTCCTCACCGCCGCGCCGGCCGCCGACGTGGCCGCGTTCATCGTCGAGCCCGTACTGGGCGAGGGCGGCTACGTGCCGACGCCCGCGTCGTTCCTCGTGGGGCTGCGCGAGCGCGCGGACCGGCACGGCATCCTGCTGATCGCCGACGAGGTGCAGACGGGCTTCGGGCGCACCGGCCTGTTCTGGGGCCACCAGCACGCGCCGGGCGTGACGCCGGACGTCATCGTCACCGCCAAGGGGCTGGCCAGCGGCTTCCCGCTGTCGGCGATCGCGGCGCCCGCCGCGCTGATGGCCAAGGGCCGTCCCGGGTCGCAGGGCGGGACCTACGGCGGCAACGCCGTCGCCTGCGCGGCCGCGCTCGCGACGCTCGACGTCATCGAGGACGAGGGACTCGTCGCCAACGCGGCGAAGCAGGGCCTGCGGCTGCTCGACGCGGCGCGCGACCTCGCGGCCGACCACCCCGGCATCGGCGACGTCCGGGGCCGCGGGCTGATGGTCGGCACGGAGTTCGTCACGCCCGACGGCCGGCCCGACGGCGCGACCGCCGCCCGTGCCCACGCCGCCGCGGCCGCGCACGGCCTGCTGCTGCTCACCTGCGGGGCCGAGGGGCACGTCGTGCGGATGATCCCGCCGCTCGTGGTCACCGCGGACCAGGTCGACGAGGGCATCGCCCTCTGGTCGAAGGCCCTGACGGACGCGACCACCTGACGCCCTGACCGATTTCGCCGGCGCCGGCCCCCACTGCACGAACGGCGCAGGGGAGGTTCAGCGGCCGGCCGGGGTGATGTTCAGGCTCATGCCGGCGAGGCCGCGGGCACGCGTCGAGAGCTTGTCGGCGACCGCGCGCAGCGCGCTCCCCGCGGGGGACTCGGGTGCGGCCAGGACGATCGGCGTGCCCGAGTCGCCGCACTCGCGCAGCTCGGGCGCCAACGGGATCTGGCCCAGCAGCGGGACGGGAGCGCCCAGCGCGCGGCTCAGCGAGTCGGCCACCGTCTGCCCGCCACCCGAGCCGAAGACCTCCATCCGCGAGCCGTCGGGCAGCTCCATCCACGACATGTTCTCGACGACGCCCGCGAGCCGCTGCCGCGTCTGCAGCGCGATGCTGCCGGCCCGCTCGGCGACCTCGGCCGCGGCCTGCTGCGGCGTCGTCACGACGAGCAGCTCCGCGTTGGGCATGAGCTGCGCGGTGGAGATCGCGATGTCGCCGGTGCCGGGCGGGAGGTCGAGCAGCAGGACGTCGAGGTCGCCCCAGAACACGTCGGCGAGGAACTGCTGCAGCGCACGGTGCAGCATCGGCCCGCGCCACACGACGGGGGTGTTGCCGTCGACGAACATCCCGATCGAGATGACCTTCACGTCGTGTGCCTGCGGCGGCATGATCATGTCGTCGACCTTGGTGGGCCGGGCGGTGGTGCCCAGCATGCGCGGCACGGAGTGGCCGTAGATGTCGGCGTCGACGACGCCGACCGAGAGCCCCCGTGCGGCCATCGCGGCAGCCAGGTTGACCGTCACCGACGACTTGCCGACCCCGCCCTTGCCCGACGCCACGCAGTAGACCCGGGTCAGCGAGCCGGGCTGGGCGAAGGGGATGACGGGCTCGGCCGAGTCGCCGCGCAGGCTGCGCCGCAGCTCGCTGCGCTGCTCGTCGGACATCACGTCGAGCTCGACGACGACGTCGCGCACCCCGGGCACCGCGGTGACGGCCTCGGTGACGCGCGTGGTGATCGTGTCGCGCATGGGACAACCCGCGACGGTGAGGTACACGGCGACGTGCGCGACGCCGTCGGCGGACACCTCGACGCTCTTCACCATGCCGAGCTCGGTGATCGGCTTGCGGATCTCGGGATCGTCGACCTTGGCGAGCGCGGCGCGGACGGCCTGCTCGACGGTCTGCGATCCGGTGTTTCCCATGACGGACATCAGGTTCTCCGTTGCAATGCTGCTGGGCGCTGGTGCGGTGTCCCGGGCGGGCGGCGGTGCCTCGCCCCACCCGCGGCTGACCCCGGCGGGAGGACTTCATCCTACGTGCGTCGTCGGGCCGACCCTCACCTCCGTAGCATCTGATGACGTGACGGACATCGCCGACGCCACCGCGGGCCGGGCCCGCGCTGGCGATCCGGGGGGACGGCGGGCCGTGCCGACGCAGGAGCAGCTCGCCTCGTGGCGGGCCTTCCTGAAGGCGCACGCCACCATCACCCGGGTACTCGAGAACGAGCTGGAGGCCGAGCAGCGGCTGTCGCTCGCGGCCTACGACGTGCTGGTCCAGCTGGCCGAGGCGCCGCAGCGGCAGCTGCGGATGACCGAGCTGGCCGACGCCGTGCTGCTGTCGCGGTCGGGGGTGACCCGGCTGGTCGACCGGCTGGAGCGGGCGGGGCTGGTGACGCGCTCGCCGGTCGCGGGGGACGGCCGGGGCGTGGCGGCGCACCTCACCGAGGCCGGCCTCGGCAGGCTGCGGGTGGCAGCGCGGACCCACCTGGCCGGCGTGCTGGAGCACTTCGTCGACCGGCTCGACGACGAGCAGCTCCGGGCGCTGGAGACGATCAGCCTGCGGCTCGTCGTGTAGGACGGTGGGGACCGGACCGGACCGGTCGGTCAGTGCTCGTGCCTGCTCACCTGGCGCCGACGCTCGGCCTCGGCGCGCGGGGGATCCGCCCCGAGGCGCTCGGCCAGCTTGTCGAGCTCGCTGCGCAGGTAGTCGCGCGTCGCCACCTCGCCGATGGCGATGCGCAGGGCGGCGAGCTCGCGGGCGAGGTACTCGGTGTCGGCCTTGGTGCGCTCGGCGCGGGTGCGGTCCTCCTCCAGTGCGACGCGGTCGCGGTCGTCCTGCCGGTTCTGCGCGAGCAGGATCAGCGGCGCGGCGTAGGCGGCCTGGGTGGAGAAGGCCAGGTTGAGCAGGATGAACGGGTAGGGGTCCCACTGCAGGCTCACCGCGAACAGGTTGAGCCCGATCCACACGACGACGATGACCGTCTGGATCGCGAGGAACTGGCCCGTCCCGAGGAAGCGGGCGATCCTCTCCGACAGCCGGGCGAAGCCCTCGGGGTCGACCTCGAACCGGCGCCTGCTGGAGACGGGCTGGTCGAGTTTGCGGGTGCTGTGCAGCTCAGGCACGGTCGGCCCCCAGCTCTTCGGCCGGCAGCCCGCCGGAGCGTGACCCGTTGCCGACGAACCCGTCGCCCGGTTCGGTCATCTCGTCGCGCCAGCCGACGGGCAGGATGTGGTCGAGCACGTCGTCGACGGTGACCGCACCCAGCAGGTGGTCCTCGGAGTCCACGACGGGTCCCGCCACCAGGTTGTAGGCCGCGAAGTAGCGGGTGATCTCGCTGAGGGTGGCCTCCGGGGTCAGCCGGGCGAGCTCGCTGTCGACGATGCCCGCCACCAGGTCGAACGGTGCCTCGCGCAGCAGCCGCTGGGCGTGCACGCAGCCGAGGTAGCGGCCCGTCGGGGTCGCCGACGGCGGCCGGCACACGAACACCATGCTGGCCAGGGCCGGCGGGATGTCGGGGTTGCGGATGTGGGCGAGCGCCTCCGCGACGGTCGCGTCGGGGCGCAGGATGATCGGCTCGGGCGTCATCAGGCCACCCGCGGTGTCGCTGGAGTAGCTCAGCAGCCGGCGGACGGGCTCGGACTCCTCGGGCTCCATCAGCGCGAGGAGCCGGTCGGACTCGGCCGGGGAGAGCTCGCCGAGCAGGTCGGCGGCGTCGTCGGGCGACATGGCCTCGAGGACGTCGGCGGCGCGTTCGGAGTCGAGGTGGGCGAGCAGCTCACGCTGGTCGGACTCGGACATCTCCTCGAAGACGTCGGCGAGCCGCTCGTCGTCGAGCGCGTCGATGACCTCGAACTGGCGCTTGGGCGGCAGTTCCGAGAGCGCGGCGGCGACGTCGGCCGGGCGCATCGCCTCGAACACCGAGAGCAGCCCCTCGGTGCCCTGCCGGTCGGTCAGGGTCAGCCCCTGCGCGGCACTCCACGGCACGACCTGCACCGAGCCGCGCCGGGTGAGCCGCGAGCGCCGCGGCCGCACCGCGAGCCTGCCGACGACCCAGTCCCGCGACCGGAGCGGCTCGATGGCGGCGTCGACGACCACGACCTCCTGGCCGGAGTCGCTGAGCGTCACCGTCGCGTCGAGGACCTGGCCGATCACGAGCGCCTCGTTGGGTCGCTGGTGGAAGCCGCGCAGGCTGACCGAGCCCGTCGCGAGGGTGATCGCCGCGGGGTCGACGGCCGTCACCCGCAGCATCGGGACGAAGATCCGCCGCCGCGTCGCGAGCTCGACGACGAGGCCCAGCACCCGCGGCGGGCTCGGATCGACGCGCAGCGAGATGACGACGTCGCGCACCTTGCCGATGCGCTCGCCGTCGGGCCCGAACACGGCGAGACCCGCCATGCGCGCCACGAAGACCTGGGTCGCTGCCACGCGGGCCAGCCTAGAGCGGCGTCATCCCTGGTGGGACCTAAGGTCGGCGCATGAACGGGATGCGCTACGACGTCGTCGACGTGTTCACCGACCGGCCGTTCGCCGGCAACCCGCTGGCCGTCGTGCACGGGGCCGGCGAGGCGGGTCTCGGCGGCCCGGCGATGCAGGCGATCGCGGCCGAGTTCGCGCTGTCGGAGACGGTGTTCGTGCTCCCGCCGACGCGGCAGGGCGCGGACTATCGGGTGCGCATCTTCACCCCGGCCGTCGAGCTGCCGTTCGCGGGGCATCCGAGCGTCGGCGCGGCGTGGGTGCTCGCGCGCGACGGGGTGATCGGCGGGGGCGACGTCGTGCAGGAGTGCGGCGCCGGGCTGCTCCCGGTGCACGTCGACGCGGCCGGCGCACGCGTGACGGGCGGGACGCCCGAGGTGCTCGACGGCGTCGACCCCGCGGGCGCGGTCGCACTGGCCGAGGCCGTCGGGCTCACGGCCGCCGACGTCGACGACCGGGTCCCGGCCGGGTCGACCGCGGCCGGCGTGCCCTACGTGGTGCTCCCGGTGCGGTCCGACGCCGTCGCCCGCGCGGAGTGCGACGCCGGGGCGGTCCGCGCGCTGACGGCCGGGCGGACGGGGCTCGTCGTCGCGGCCCTGGAGCACCTGCCGGAGGTGCACCTGCGGATGTTCGCCCCGGGTTCGGGTGTCGTGGAGGACCCCGCGACGGGATCGGCGGCCGTGGCGCTGGGGGTGTTCCTCGCCGACCGCGGCCTGCTCGCGGCCGAGGGCGGGTCGTCGTTCACGATCGCCCAGGGTGCGGAGATCGGGCGCCCGTCCCGGCTCGACGTCACCGTGACCACCCGCGCCGGCGCGGCCGTCGCGACGACCGTGCGGGGTGGGGTCGCACCGGTGGCCACGGGGGTCCTGACGGCCCGCCCCGCGGAGTGAGCCGGGTCTCGACGGGGCGGCCGAACAGGCCTTTCACCTCGCGTGGGTGAGAAACCAATCACCTCTGGCGGGTGTCGGGGCCCGGTCCGTGCCAGCATCGCCACAAGCCTGCGCAGTCCTGCGTGCCGACCCGACGAGGAGTCGCCTCCGTGACCACCCGCACCCGCGCCCGCCGCTCCTGTCTCGCCGTCCCCGGCTCGAGCCAGAAGTTCATCGACAAGGCCCGGACGTTGCCCGCCGACCAGGTCTTCCTCGACCTCGAGGACGCCTGCGCGCCGCTGGCCAAGCCGGGCGCGCGCAAGACGATCGTCGCGGCGCTCAACGAGGGCGGCTGGGGCGAGCGCATCCGCGTCGTGCGGGTCAACGACTGGACCACCGAGTGGACCTACCGCGACGTGACCGAGGTCGTCGAGGGCGCGGGCGCCAACCTCGACGCGATCATGCTGCCCAAGGTGCAGACGGCCGAGCAGGTCGTCGCGCTCGACCTGCTGCTCACCCAGATCGAGAAGACCATGGGCTACGAGGTCGGCCGGATCGGGATCGAGGCGCAGATCGAGAACGCGCTGGGGCTGACCAACGTCAACGCCATCGCCGCGGCCTCGCCGCGCGTCGAGACGATCATCTTCGGCCCGGCCGACTTCATGGCGTCGATCAACATGAAGTCCCTGGTCGTGGGCGAGCAGCCGCCCGGCTACGACGTCGGCGACGCCTACCACCACATCCTCATGAGCATCCTGATGGCCGCGCGCGCCCACGAGAAGCTCGCCATCGACGGCCCGTACCTGCAGATCAAGGACGTCGACGGGTTCCGCCGCGTCGCGGGCCGGTCGGCCGCGCTGGGCTTCGACGGCAAGTGGGTCCTGCACCCCGGCCAGATCGACGCCGCCAACGAGACCTTCAGCCCGGCCCAGGCCGACTACGACCACGCCGAGAACATCCTCGACGCCTACGACTGGTACACCTCCGAGGCCGGTGGCAAGCGGGGCGCGGCGATGCTGGGCGACGAGATGATCGACGAGGCCAGCCGCAAGATGGCGCTGGTGATCTCGGGTAAGGGCCGGGCCGCCGGCATGGAGCGCACCGACCGGTGGACCCCGCCGGAGGCGTGAGCCGCCCCCGCCGCACCCACCCGAGACCCCGAGGAGCAGCAGATGGCCCGCCTCGCCCAGACCGCCGGTCTGACCGACGTCCAGCAGGAGATCCTGTCCACCGTCAGGACGTTCGTGGACAAGGAGATCATCCCGCACGCCACCGCGCTGGAGCACGCGGACACCTACCCGCAGGACATCGTCGACGGGATGAAGGAGATGGGGCTCTTCGGCCTCACCATCCCCGAGGAGTACGGCGGCCTGGGCGAGTCGCTGCTGACCTACGCGCTGGTCGTCGAGCAGATCGCGCGCGGGTGGATGAGCGTCTCCGGCGTCATCAACACGCACTTCATCGTCGCCTACATGCTCACCCAGCACGGCACCGACGAGCAGAAGCAGCGGCTGCTGCCGCAGATGGCGGCCGGTGAGGTCCGCGGCGCGTTCTCGATGTCGGAGCCCGACCTCGGCTCCGACGTCGCGGCGATCAAGACGAAGGCCGTGCGCGACGGCGACGACTACGTCATCGACGGCGCGAAGATGTGGCTGACCAACGGCGGCACCTCGAACCTGATCGCCCTGCTGGTGAGGACGGACGAGGGCAAGCCCAAGCCCCACCAGAACCTGACGGCGTTCCTGGTCGAGAAGCCGACCGGGTACGGCGAGGTCGCGCCCGGGCTCACGATCCCCGGCAAGATCGACAAGATGGGGTACAAGGGCGTCGACACGACCGAGGCGGTGTTCGACGGCTACCGCATCCCCGCGTCGGCGATCCTGGGCGGGGAGACCGGCAAGGGCTTCTCGCAGATGATGGACGGCGTCGAGGTCGGCCGGGTCAACGTCGCCGCCCGCGCCTGCGGCATCTCGATCCGGGCGTTCGAGCTCGCGGTCGAGTACGCCCAGCAGCGCAGCACGTTCGGCAAGCCGATCGCCGAGCACCAGGCCATCGCGTTCAAGCTCGCCGAGATGGGCACCAAGGTCGAGGCGGCGCACCACATGATGGTCAACGCGGCGCGGCTGAAGGACGCGGGCACGCGCAACGACGTCGAGGCCGGGATGGCCAAGCTGATCGCGTCGGAGTACTGCGCCGAGGTCACCCAGGAGGCGTTCCGCATCCACGGCGGCTACGGCTACTCCAAGGAGTACGAGATCGAGCGGTTGATGCGCGAGGCGCCGTTCCTGCTCATCGGCGAGGGCACGTCGGAGATCCAGAAGACGATCATCTCCCGGGGGCTCCTGCGCGAGTACCGCTCGCGCTGACCTGGGCGGGGCCGGCGGCCGCACTCCCGATCGCGGCCGCCGGCCCGTCTCCCGACCCCCACGGGAGGGCCGACGATACGCCTCCACACGGATTCGTGTGCCCCCGAACGGAGTGATCGGCCCTGGTCGTCCGGCGCGTCGCGTCCTGCCGCCGACCACGGGGTGTGATCAGATGGGGTCGCCGTGCGCGACGTCACCGGCACGCCCGCGGCTGGTCCGGCCCGTCGCGGGCACTGTGTCCGGCTCGTGTGCGTTGGCATGATGGGTGCCTGACCATCCAGGTGTCCCGAATCGTCGAGGAGAGTCTCCGGTGACCGCACCGTTCGGCGGCTCCGGGCGCGCCGTGCCCGGTCTGCCCAATCTGCCCACCCCGCCGACGGGCTGGCCCGTCGGCTCCTACGCCACCTACGAGGAGGCGCAGCGGGCCGTCGACCACCTCGCCGACAGCGACTTCCCGGTTCGGGACGTCACGATCGTCGGCGTCGACCTGATGCTCGTCGAGCGCGTCATCGGCCGCCTGACCTGGGGGCGCGTGCTCATGTCGGGCGGCGCGTCCGGCGCCTGGTTCGGTCTGTTCTTCGGCCTGCTGCTGGGGCTCGTCGGGACGACGACCGCGCCGTTCGTCGCCGTCCTCATCGGACTCGTGGGCGGCATGATCTTCGGCATCATCCTCGCCGCGGTCGGCTACGGCGCCTCCCGCGGCCGTCGCGACTTCACGTCGGCGAGCCAGATGGTCGCCGGCCGGTACGACGTCCTGTGCCAGCCGCGCAACGCCGAGAAGGCTCGTGAGCTGCTCGCGAAGCTCGCGATGTCGCCGGGCGCCGGCCAGCGGCCCGCCGGGAGCTGACGGGGCGGGCCGGTCGCCGGAGGTCGATCTCTTCGGCCGCCGCCGGGCGACCATCCGGACGCGAAGATTGCGGTCCGGTCTCGGTCTCCCATGTTCGAATTGCGAGCACCGTCCACCCTCCGTACGTTCGGTGCACCGGCGCGATCTCGTGACCGGTGTCACAGGCTGAACACGCCGACGTGTCGCCGTTCGCGAGCGCCTCGTCGGCTCCTGACGGGAGGCCGGTATGGGGCAGCCGCTCGGGCGGAGGCGGCAGGGACGGCAGGGACGCGGGAGGTTCCGGACGTTCGCGATCGGGGGCGCCGCGCTGCTCGCGGCCGCGACCATCGCGGGGTGCGGGAGTGCGCCGGCCGGGCCGCCCGTCCTGAACTTCTACACCCCGGCCGACGGGGCGAAGCAGTACGCGGCGGCGGCCGCCGCGTGTACCCAGCAGTCCGGCGGCCGGTACTCGATCGTGCAGCAGACGCTACCGAAGAGCGCCGACGACCAGCGGCTGCAGCTCGCGCGCCGGCTCGTCGCGGGCGACCCGTCCGTCGACATCATGGGCATCGACGTGACGTGGACGGCCGAGTTCGCCGAGGCCGGCTGGCTGGAGAAGTTCCCGGCGGACCAGGCGGCGAAGGTCAAGGAAGGAACGCTGGCCGGCCCGCTCGACACCGGGACCTGGCAGGGCGAGCTCTGGGCAGCCCCGCTCAACACGAACACCCAGATCCTCTGGTACCGCAAGGACCTCGCGCCCAACCCGCCGGCCACGTGGGACGACATGATCGCCCAGTCCGAGGCGCTCGCGGCCAAGGGCCTGCCGGCGGCCATCGAGGTGCAGGGCGCCCAGTACGAGGGCATCACCGTCTGGTTCAACACGTTGCTGACCAGCGCGGGTGGCCAGGTCGTCAACGAGAACGGCGACGTGCTCATCGACAAGGGCGACGCCGCGGTGAAGGCCGCGACGATCATGCAGCGGGTCGCGACCGCCAAGGGAGCGGACCCGTCGCTGTCGGTCAACAAGGAGAACGACGGCCGGCTCGCGATGGAGGCGGGCGAGGCGGCGTTCCAGCTCAACTACCCGTTCGTCTACGCCTCGATCAACACCCCGCCGCCGGACGGCGGCGGTGGCGGGACGTTCATCGACGCGCAGGGCAAGGCGACCTCACAGGACACCGGCCGCCGCGTCATCGACGAGTTCGCGTGGGCCCCCTACCCGTCGGTCATCCCGGGCAAGCCCGCGACCGTCACGATCGGTGGCCTGAACCTGGGCGTGAGCAGCACGTCGCTGCACAAGGACCTCGCGTTCGACGCCGTGCAGTGCCTGCGCGACCGTGACAACCAGCTGGTCAACGCGGTCGACGGCGGTGTCCCGCCGACGCTGGAGGCGCTGTACTCCGACCCGGCGTTCCAGGAGAAGTACCCGGCGTGGCAGGCCATCAAGGAGTCGCTGGACAACGCCAGCGTCCGCCCGAAGACCCCGGCCTACCAGAGCATCTCCATCGTGCTGTCCGACGCGCTGAACCCGCCCGGCGACATCGACCCGCCGGTGGTGGTCGCGGGTCTCGCCGAACAGATCCGGAAGGCGGAGAACTCGGAGGGGTTGGTCCCGTGACACTCGACAGCGGAGCGCTCGCCGCTGCGACGACCAAGCAGGAACCGTCGCACCGCGCGGGCAAGCAGCCCCTCTCCGAGGGCAAGAAGGCCGAACGGCGGCTCGGGCTGTGGCTGTGCGCCCCGGCCGCGATCATCATGGTCGCCGTCACGGCGTACCCGATCATCTACGCGATCTGGCTGTCGCTGCAGCGCTACGACCTGCGCTTCCCCGCCGAACGGGAGTTCGCCGGGCTGTCCAACTACGGCGCGGTGCTCACCTCGGCCTACTGGTGGCAGGCGTTCCTGATCACGGTGATCATCACGGTGGTCTCCGTGGCGATCGAGTTCGTGCTCGGCCTCGCGCTCGCGCTGGTCATGCACCGCACGATCGTCGGGCGCGGGCTGACCAGGACGGTCGTGCTCATCCCGTACGGGATCGTCACCGTCGTCGCGGCGTTCTCGTGGCAGTTCGCGTGGACGCCCGACAAGGGCTACCTCGCGGCGATGCTGTCCGAGGGTTCGGCGCCGCTGACCGGGCAGGCGTCGGCCATCGCGATCATCATCCTCGCGGAGGTCTGGAAGACGACGCCGTTCATGGCGTTGCTGCTCATGGCCGGGCTCGCGCTCGTCCCCGACGACCTGCTCAAGGCCGCGCAGGTCGACGGTGCCGGTGCCTGGCAGCGGCTGACGCAGATCATCCTGCCGATGATGAAGCCCGCCATCCTCGTCGCGCTGCTGTTCCGCACGCTCGACGCGTTCCGGGTCTTCGACAACATCTACATCCTCACCCAGGGGTCCAACGGCACCGGCTCGGTCTCGATGTTGGGCTACGACAACCTGTTCAAGGCCTTCAACCTGGGCATCGGCTCCGCGATCAGCGTCCTGATCTTCGTCGCCGTCGCGCTCATCGCATTGCTGTTCATCAAGATCTTCGGGGCCGCGGCCCCGGGCTCCGAGCCGACGGGGAAGCGGTGATCTGAGTGGCGACGATGACGGCGACGGCTCCCGCCAACAAGAAGATCGGCTGGGGCCTCATCAACCTCCTGGTGATCCTCTACGCGCTCATCCCGGTGCTGTGGATCGTCAGCCTCTCGTTCAAGACGGCCGACACGATCACCGACGGCAACTTCATCCCGCGCAGCTGGACGTGGTCGAACTACGCGCAGATCTTCCAGATCAACCTCTTCACCAGCGCCCTGCGCAACTCCATCGGCATCGCGCTGATCTCGACGGTCATCGCCGTCGTGATCGGGACGATGGCGGCCTACGCGATCGCCCGGCTCGACTTCCCGGGCAAGAAGGCGCTCGTCGGCGTCTCGCTGCTGATCGCGATGTTCCCGCAGATCTCGCTGGTCAGCCCGCTGTTCGACATCGAGCGGGCCATCGGGCTCTTCGACACGTGGCCCGGCCTGATCCTGCCCTACATCACCTTCGCGCTGCCGCTGGCGATCTACACGCTGTCGGCGTTCTTCCGCGAGATCCCGTGGGAGCTGGAGAAGGCGGCCAAGATGGACGGTGCGACGCCGCTGCAGGCGTTCCGCTCCGTCATTGTGCCGCTGGCCGCGCCGGGCGTCTTCACCACCGCGATCCTGGTGTTCATCTTCTGCTGGAACGACTTCCTGTTCGCGGTCTCGCTGACCTCGACGTCGCGCTCGCAGACGGCGACGGTGGCGATCTCGCAGTTCACGGGCGCCTCGCAGTTCGCCGAGCCCACCGGCTCGATCGCGGCGGCCGCGGTGCTGCTCACCATCCCGATCATCATCTTCGTGCTGTTCTTCCAGCGCCGGATCGTGGCCGGCCTGACCTCCGGCGCAGTGAAGGGGTAGGACTCCAATGGCAGACATCGTTCTCGACCACGTCTACAAGCGGTACCCGGACGGCACCCTCGGCGCCGACGACGTCAACATCGAGATCGCCGACGGCGAGTTCATCATCCTCGTCGGGCCGTCGGGCTGCGGGAAGTCGACGACGCTCAACATGATCGCCGGGCTGGAGGACATCTCCGAGGGCGAGCTGCGCATCGGCGGCGCCCGGGTCAACGAGAAGGCGCCCAAGGACCGCGACATCGCGATGGTGTTCCAGTCCTACGCGCTCTACCCGCACATGACCGTCCGGGAGAACATGGCGTTCCCGCTGAAGCTGGCCAAGGTCGACAAGGCCGAGATCGCCCGCAAGGTGGAGGAGACCGCGCAGATCCTCGACCTCACCCAGCACCTGGACCGCAAGCCCGCCAACATGTCCGGCGGGCAGCGCCAGCGCGTCGCGATGGGGCGGGCGATCGTCCGCAGCCCGAAGGCGTTCCTCATGGACGAGCCGCTGTCGAACCTGGACGCCAAGCTCCGCGTCCAGATGCGGACGATGGTCTCCAAACTGCAGCAGCGCCTGGAGACCACCACGGTCTACGTCACGCACGACCAGACCGAGGCCATGACGCTCGGCGACCGTATCGTCGTCATGAAGAGCGGTGTGGTGCAACAGATCGGCTCGCCGCAGCATCTCTACGACGAGCCGGCCAACCTGTTCGTCGCGGGCTTCATCGGCTCGCCCGCGATGAACTTCCTGCCCGCCACACTGGAGAACGGGTCGCTGCGCACCTCGCTCGGCGACCTCGGGATGCCCGACCGGGTCCGGCGCGCGCTCGAGGCGGCCGACGCGCCGCGCGAGGTCATCGTCGGTATCCGGCCGGAGCACTTCGAGGACGCGGGCGTCGTCGAGGACCACGTCCGGGCGCGGGGGTCGGTGTTCACCGCCGAGGTCGACGTCCTGGAGTCGATGGGGTCGGACAAGTTCGCCTACTTCAAGATCGAGGGCGAGCAGGCCATGTCCGACGACCTCGCCGAGCTCGCCGCCGACGCCGGCACCGCCGACGTCCCCGACAGCGCGGGGCAGCTCGTCACGCGGCTGTCGGCGACCTCGCAGGCGAGGGAGGGCGAGCGTTCCGAGGTGTGGGTCGACACCGACAAGATCCAGATCTTCGACCCGCACTCCGGCGCGAACCTGACCAGCAAGGACCCGGCCACCGCCAACGCCTGACGCTCGTCCACCGGAAGCGGCGTCCTCCTGCGGGAGGGCGCCGCTCCTGTGTGCGTGCAAAGCGCCGGGATGCCGGTGCTCCGGCGGTGTGCCGCTGGTTCGCCGCTGGTTCTGCAGGAACGGCACTTTCCCGCAACCCGGTTGCGGGAAAGTGCCGTTCCTGCATTCGGGGCGGGCGGGTGCGGACGTGTCGTGAGCGCTCGGCCGACGCGCTGGTGGCACGTTCGGCAGTGAGCAGAGATGCGGTGGGGTTGACGGACCGGCGGTGTGCAGTGTGCAATATTTCGCATGCCGGTTCCCGCCCGTGATGGTGTGCTCGCGACGTCGCTGCTGCGCGACCGTGCCTACACCGCGATCCGCGACGCCATCGTCGACGGCACGCTCGCGCCGGGGGAGCGGCTTCTCGACGCGGAGCTGTCCGAATGGCTCGGCGTGAGCCGCACCCCGATCCGGGAGGCGCTCGGGCGTCTCGAACGGTCCGGGCTGGTGCTGACCAGGCCGGGGCACTCGACGGTCGTCAGCCCCGTCCGGGCCCGCGAGACGGCCGCGGCGCAGTCGGTCGTCGCCGCGATGCACGAGCTCGCGGTGCGCGAGGCCGTGCCCCTGCTGTCGGCGTCGGACCTCGACACCATGCACGCCGCCAACGCCCGGTTCGCCGCCGCCCTGCGCGCCGACGACGTGGACGCCGCCGTGGCCGCCGACGACGACTTCCACGAGGTCGCGGTCGCGGCCTCGGGCAACGCGGCGGTCCGCGCGGTGCTCGACCAGTTCGGTCCCGTGCTGCGCCGCGTCGAACGGATGCGCTTCGGCTCGCTCGCCGGTCGCGGCTCCGTCGCCCAGCACGACCGGATCGTCGCGCTCTGTGCCGCCGGGGACGTCGAGGGTGCCGCGGCGGCCGCCCGGGAGAACTGGCAGACCCTCGCCCTGCTCACCGACGTCTCCGACACGGAGGACTGACCCATGGCCCTGTCCGACTTCCCCCGCCATCCGCTGCTGTTCGGACCGAGCCCGGTGCATCCGCTCGAGCGCCTGACCGCGCACCTCGGCGGCGCCTCGATCTGGGCCAAGCGCGAGGACTGCAACTCCGGCCTCGCATACGGCGGCAACAAGACCCGCAAGCTCGAGTACCTCGTCCCGGACGCGCTGGCGGCGGGTGCGACGCACCTCGTCTCCATCGGCGGGGTGCAGTCCAACCACACCAGGCAGGTCGCGGCCGTCGCGGCCAAACTGGGGCTGAAGGCGCGGCTCGTGCAGGAGACCTGGGTCGACTGGCCCGACTCCCTGAACGACCGCGTCGGCAACATCCTGTTGTCGCGCATCATGGGTGCGGAGGTCGAGCTGGTCGAGGCGGGGTTCGGCATCGGGTTCAAGTCCAGCTGGGAACAGGCGCTGGAGGACGTCCGCTCCCAGGGCGGGGTGCCCTACGCGATCCCCGCCGGCGCCTCGGACCACCCGCTGGGCGGGCTCGGGTTCGCCGGCTGGGCCGACGAGGTCGCGGCGCAGGAGCAGGAGCTGGGCGTCTTCTTCGACACGATCGTCGTCTGCAGCGTCACGGGGTCGACGCAGGCCGGCATGATCGCCGGCTTCGCGGGCCAGGACCGGCCGCGTCGCGTCCTCGGGATCGACGCGTCGGCGAAGCTCGACGAGACCCGCGCGCAGGTCGCGAAGATCGCCCACGACACCGCGGCGACGATCGGGCTGGGCCGCGACCTGCGCGACGACGAGATCGTCGTGCTCGAGGGCTGGGCGGGCGACGAGTACGGCGTCCCGGTGCAGTCGACGCTCGACGCCATCCGGCTCACCGGCTCGCTCGAGGGCGTCATCCTCGACCCGGTCTACGAGGGCAAGTCCATGGCCGCGCTGATCGACCTCGTGCGGTCCGGCGAAATCGGCAAGGACTCCACGGTCCTGTACGCCCACCTCGGCGGCCAGCCCGCGCTCAACGCCTACAGCGCCCTGTTCCGCTCCTGACCCGGGCCGCCGACGCCGGGCGCAACCTGAGCGTCGTCTCCCGAGCGGTGGATTCAAGGGTTCGTCGCAACACCCTGTCGAGCTGGGGTGATGAGTGTGATCGGTCCGCCGAGGGTGCCGCGGGAACGGGTCCGCCGGTTCTGGAGGGCCCGGTTGGCGGGGGCCACGATCGCGCAGGCCGCCGCGGAGGTGGGGGTGTCGGCCTCGGCCGGGCGGGGGTGGGTCGTCGAGTCTGGTGGGATGATCCCGGACCTGACCGAGCCCGGCGGGCGTTATCTGTCCCTGGCCGAACGTGAAGAGATCGCCGTGGGCTGGGCGGCCGGGCACAGCCGGGCCGAGATCGCCCGGCGGCTGGGCCGCCACCGCGCCACCATCGGCCGGGAACTGGCCCGTAACCGCACCGTGCGCTATCCACGCCGGCCCCCGCTGCCTGACGGGCGCCCGCACCGCCTGGGGCCAGACCCGGGCACGCACGGCGGCCGGGACCGGCCCCAGCACGAACGGCTGCGGTACCGGGCGGTGGTGGCCCAGGCCAAAGCCGAGGCCCGCGCCCGCCGC
The DNA here is from genome assembly GCF_000196675.2 of Pseudonocardia benzenivorans CB1190. Lineage (GTDB taxonomy): Bacteria > Actinomycetota > Actinomycetes > Mycobacteriales > Pseudonocardiaceae > Pseudonocardia > Pseudonocardia benzenivorans. Next base: position 1,113,741 of record NC_015312.1, read on the forward strand.
CGCACACCCGCCAAACTCCTCACCCACCCCGAGCTGGCCGCCCACGTACACACCAGGCTGGTCGAGCAGCAGTGGAGCCCGGAGCAGATCAGTCAGACTCTGCGCCGAGACTTCCCCGACCGGCCGGAGATGTGGGTGTCCCACGAAACCATCTACCAGGGCGTCTACCAGGCCCTCTACGTCCAAGGCCGCGGGCAGCTGCGCCGCGAGCTCGCGGGGTGTCTCCGGACCGGGCGGGCGTTGCGCCGCCCGAACCGGCTGCCCGACCAACGCCAACACCGCAACCAGACCCGGATCCGGGACAAGGTCATGATCTCCCAGCGGCCCGCGGAGGTCACCGACCGGGCCGTGCCCGGGCACTGGGAAGGCGATCTCATCCTCGGCACCGGCAACGAGACCGCGATCGGCACGCTGGTCGAGCGGACCACCCGGTTCGTGTTGCTGCTGCACCTGCCCGGGGGCCACGGCGCAGTCCAGGTCCGGGACGCGATGATCGCCGCGATGCGGGTGCTGCCCGCGATGGTGCGCCGGTCGTTGACCTGGGACCAGGGCATCGAGCTGGCCCGCCACGCCGAGATCACCATGGCGCTGGAGTTGCCGGTCTATTTCTGCGACCCACACAGCCCCTGGCAGCGGGGCAGCAACGAGAACACCAACGGGCTGTTGCGCCAGTACTTCCCGAAAAGCACCGATCTGTCCGTGCACACCCACGCCGATCTGGACCGGGTCGCGGACAAGCTCAACTCCCGCCCCCGCAAAACCCTGGACTGGGACACCCCCGGGGAAAGACTGACCCGACTACTGTCGCGGCCAGTAACCACCGGTGTTGCGACCACCCCCTGAACCCGAGAGCGCCGGGCAGCGGTGAGGTTGCGGCCGACTACTCGAGCGCAACATGGGCGTCGTGGGCCGGGCGTCGGACAGCAGTCAGGTTGCGCCCGGGTGGGGTCCGGCCGGTCGGGCGGGTCCGAAGGGGCGGTCAGTTGCCGGGGTCGGCGCGCAGGCGGGCGACGACCTCGTCGTCCCACCGGTGCGTGCGCATCAGCCGGTAGCGCTGGCAGGCGAGCTGCAGGTACGCCTCGGCGTCGGTGCGGTCGCCGATCAGGTCGGCCTGCCGGAGCATGCGCACGACGGGGAGGAACTCCTCGGACCACCAGCGTCGGGCGACTGTGGCGCGGTCGAGGTAGCGGTTCTCGTGCTGCATGAGCCGGAAACCCCAGGCCTCGACGGTCTCCGACAGCTCCGCGTAGCTCCACGGGTCGCGCACGACGATCGAGTCGAGCGCCGCCCCGGTCAGCGGGACCCGCTCCAGGAACACCCGGCGCAGGTCCTTGATGATGAGGTCGCCGCGGTGCACGACGCCGTCGGGGGCGAGCTTCGTCGTCACCTCGGTGACCCGGGCCTCGATCGACCGCAGTCCGAGCGCGTGCGCGACCGACACCCGGTGGTGGCCGTCGCGGACGAAGTGCAGCCCGCCGACGCGGTAGACGTCGATCGGCGGGATCGTCTCGCCACGCCGCTGCGCCCGGGCCAGCCGTTCCCAGCGCTCCCGGGTGCGCTGGTTGCGGGGGCGGAAGCGGCGGTCGAAGTCGTGCGTGCGGTCGACCGAGCCGACGATCGAGTCGAGGTCGATCACGCGCAGCCCCAGCCGCCGTTCGCCGGTGCGGCCCAGCGCGTCGACGACCTCGTCGAACGGCAGGATCTCCGAGACGTCGTCGGGTTCGCGGCGCAGCCACGTCGCGAGCCGGGAGAGCACCGCCCGGCGGCGGGCCCGCAGGAAGTCGTACTCGGCGTCGACCTGCCCGAATCCCGTCTCCATACCCTCAGAGCTCCAGGATCTTCCGGCCGACGACGTTGACCACCCGCGTCGCGCCGATCCGCCGGTCGGGGACTCGTTCGCCGTGCGGGTGGATGTGCCCGTGCAGCAGCACCCGCGGGCGCAGCGCGGCGACGACGTGGTGCAGGCACTCGAAGCCGTGGTGCGGGCCGTCCTCGCGGTCGCCGCAGGCCCGCGGCGGGGCGTGGGTGAGGAGCACGTCGACGCCCCGCCCGTCGCGACGCTGCAGCCGGCGGGCGGCCCGCACGAGCCGGCGGGCCCGTCGTGCCTGCTGCGCCTGGGTCCACTGGTTGGGTCCGTGCCGATAGCGGACGGACCCGCCGAGGCCGGCGATGCGCAGGCCGGCGACGTCCACGACCCGGCTGTCGGCGTCGACGAAGCCGGCGGGCCCCGGCCAGGGACAGGGATGCCCGGCACGGGTCCACATGCCGCGGTGCTGGCGGTAGCCGGAGAGGTCGACGTCGTGGTTGCCGGGCACGAGCACGCCGGGGCGGTCGGTGCGGTCGCAGAGTTCGGCGAGGTAGTCGAACGGCAGGTCCCCGGCCGCGACGACGACGTCCACGCCGAGCCGCCGGACCGCGTCGGTGCGCAGACCGGCGACCTCCTCGTCGCTGACCGCAAGGGCTCTGACCATCGATCCACAGCGTAGAGGCGGCGCGTCCGGCTTGGGCGGCGCACGCGGGTGCGTCAGGATGCGAGCGTGCCCGGAACCGAGAAGGTGGACCCGACGTCGGTCCCCCGCGCGTTCGACGAGCACGCGCGCAGCTACGACAAGCTCGTCGGGTCCAATCCCGGGTACCACGAGCACCTCCGGCTCTCCGCCCGCCGGATGGGCCTCGGCCGCGGTGCCGGGCTGCGGCTGCTCGACCTGGGCTGCGGCACCGGTGCGTCGACGGCCGCGCTGCTCGACGCCGCGCCCGGGGCCCAGGTCACGGCGGTCGACGCGTCGGCGGAGATGCTGGCGCAGGCCAGGCGCAAGAACTGGCCGCCGGGGGTGCGGTTCGTGCACTCGCGGCTCGAGGACCTCGACCGCGTCGGCGTCACCGGCCCGTTCGACGGCATCCTCGCCGCGTATCTCGTGCGCAACCTGCGCGACCGCGACGCCGGTCTCGCCCGGATGTACGACCTGCTCGCCCCCGGAGCACCCCTTGCGGTGCACGAGTACTCGGTGCGCGACTCGTTCCGCAGCCGGCTGAAGTGGAACCTGGTGTGCGGCATGGTGATCATCCCGCTGGGCACGCTGCGCACCGGCTCCTCGGACCTCTACCGCTACCTGCGCCGCAGCGTGCTGGCGTTCGACGGGGTCGAGACGTTCACCGGGCGCATGTCGGCCGCGGGCTTCGAGGACATCCGGGTGCAGACGATGGACGGCTGGCAGACCCACGTCGTGCACACGTTCCTGGGCCGTCGACCCGGACCGCCCGCAGACGACCCGCTGCTCGACCCCGAGGTCGCGGAGATCGAGACCCCGCCGGAGGGCGTGCCCGCGGTCTAGCTAGCCGCGCGTCCCGGCGCGTCCCGTCCGGACGGCGTAGCGGCGCTCGGCGTAGTCCATGTCGTCGCGCCAGAGCCTGCGCGCCGTGCGCTCCATCAGCGGACGGACGGCTCCCGCGACCCGGCGGACGTGCCGGAACCCGGCCCGGTCGGACGTCGCGATCGTGGCCTCGATCATCGCTGTGCGGGGCAGCCCGTCGGGGCCGGGGCGCAGGGGCGTCGCGTGGGTCTCGACGACGCTGCCCGTGCCCTCGCCGTCGACGATCTCCATGGTGACGGTGCGCGGGTCGGGGCAGGTGAACGCGGCGTGCACCGGGACCCCGAGCCCTCGCGAGACCCGGAACGTCACCTCGACGAGAAAGCGGTCCTCGGTGGGCGGGCAGTCGCGCGGGGGCGCCGAGAGGACGCGCAGCGACGCGAACGAGTACGGGTGCAGCCACGCGCCGTGCCAGGGATCGAGCCGGTTGGCGACGACGTCCTGCGGCTCGCACCGTCCGACGACGGTCGCGACCGCGGCCATGCCGGCCCCCCGGGGCGGCCGCGGCCCCAGCACCGGGGCGTCGGTGGGCGGCTCGCCGTCGAGCCGCACCCAGGCCAGCACGCCGTCGTCGTACACCGGGTAGGTGCGCCAGTTGGGCCGGCCCTCCGGCGGCAGGGCCAGGCCGTGCCAGCGGCAGACGAGCGCGCCGTCGTGCACGGGGGCGTCGCACAGCGCGGCGCCGAGGTGCGGGCAGGCCCCGGGGCCGGCGTGCAGGACGCCGTCGGCGGACCGCCAGGCGACGACCTCACGGCCGGCCACGACGCGCCCGAACGCCCGGCGACCGGTGATCTCGCGGGCGGCGGCCAGCACGAACCAGCCGCCCGCCGGCCGCTCCTGCGCGCGGCGCAGCGCGGCGTCGATCAGCGCGGGAGCGGCCTCACGCCAGGCCGGGTCCTGCTGCGACCAGGCCGGCGTGCGCAGCCTGCGCAGCGGGTTGCGCGGACGATCCGTCACCCCCGCGAGGCTAGCGCTCTACAGCCAGCCGTTCTTCCTGAAGTTGCGGTAGAGCCCACCGCAGATCAGCGCGATGAGCACGATGACCAGCGGATATCCGAGACGCCAGTGCAGCTCGGGCATGAAGTCGAAGTTCATGCCGTAGATGCCCGCGATCATCGTCGGCACGGAGATCAGCCCCGCGTACGCGGTGATCTTCCGCATGTCGTTGTTCTGCCGCATGCTGATCCGGGCGAGCATCGCGTCGACCAGCGTCGTCAGGATCTCGTTGAAGCCCGCGACGCGCTCGGCGACGGTCGAGAGGTGGTCGTCGACGTTGCGGAAGTACGACCGGACCTCGTGCGGCACGAGCGACGAGTAGCCCTCCGTGAGCTTGCGCATCGGCGCCACGAGCGGCGTCACCGCCCGGCGCAGCTCCAGCACCTCGCGCTTCATGACGTAGATCTGTTCGGCGTCCATCGTCGAACGCGGGGTGAAGACCTCGGCCTCCATCTCGTCGATGTCGTCCTCGATGGCCTCGGTGACCTCGAGGTAGCTGTCGACGACGTGGTCGGCGATCGCGTGCAGCACCGACGCGGGCCCCAGCGCCAGCTGCTCGGCGTCGGACTCCAGCTTGTGCCGCACCTCGCGCAGCCCGGAGTGCCGGCCGTGCCGGACGGTGATCACGAAGTCGCGGCCCACGAAGACCATCACCTCGCCGGTCTCGACGAGCTCGTTGGCCGTCTTCGGCTCGGCGTGGCCGACGTAGCAGACCGTCTTGAGCACCATGAACAGCGTGTCGTCGTAGCGCTCGAGCTTGGGCCGCTGGTGGGCGTTGACGGCGTCCTCGACGGCGAGCTCGTGCAGCCCGAACGTCTCGGCGATGCCGTTGATCTGCTCGTCGGACGGCTCGTGCAGGCCGATCCAGACGAATCCGTCGCCGCGCCTGCGGACCTCCTCGATGGCCGCGTCGTGCGCCCACCGGCCGGGGAGGCGTCCGCCGTCGACGTAGACCGCGCAGTCGACGACGTAGGCCGACATCGGGACCCGCAGCTTCTTCGGCAGCGTCGTGGGCGCCCGGCCGTTGAGCCGGTTGCGCGCGCTCGCGCGGATGACGGGGCGGATCGAGGACAGCGGCGGCATGGGGACCTCCAGGCCTGGCAAGGCGCAGGGCCGTGTCGCGGTCGATCGTCGACCGGCGACGCCCTGTACGGGAACACGACGCGTCTCGCGTCCCTGCACGGGCCTGCGGCAGCTGCTCAGCCTGCGGCGGACCACCTCGCGGGGACGCGGCAACTACTGCAACCGGGTGCCGTCGGCACCGCGCCCACCTCCTTCTTCGCTGCTCCGTCGGTGTGACGAAGGCGGCCGGCCGAGGCCGGTCGATCCCGCTGGACCACGGGTTAGATTACCCCGTCCACCAGGTGACTCGTTGATGGAGGCGAAGACGTTGCAGTTCGGTCGGTACTTCGAGGAATTCGAGGTCGGGGCTGTCTACAAGCACTGGCCGGGCAAAACAGTCACCGAGTACGACGACCACCTGTTCTGTCTCATCACGATGAACCACCATCCGCTGCACATGGACGTGCACTACGCCGAGGAGACCACCGACTTCGGCAAGAACGTCGTCGTCGGCAACTACATCTACTCGCTGCTGCTGGGCATGTCCGTGGCCGACGTCTCGGGCAAGGCCATCGCGAATCTCGAGGTCGAGTCCCTCAAGCACACGAAGCCGACCTTCCACGGCGACACCATCTACGGCGAGACGCGGGTCCTGGACAAGACGGAGTCGAAGTCCAAGGACGACCGTGGGGTCGTCTACGTCGAGACCATCGGCTACAAGCAGGACGGCACCGTCGTCTGCACGTTCCGGCGCAAGGTGATGGTCCCCAAGCGCTCCTACGGCGACACCCGCGGCGGCGAGCAGCCCGGCCGCCCCACCCCGCAGGTCTGATCGGCGTCCGATCTCAACGGGGCAGCACGCCCCAGGCGCCGAGTGTCTCGGTGAGCCCGTCGACGAGCGGCAGTGCCGCGTAGCCGGCGGCATCGACCCAGCGGACGTCGGCCGCGTCGTCACCGGCACGCAGCGTCCCGCCGACGACCGTGCACCGGTAGTCGGCGATGTCGAACGGGCCCCGGACCACCCGGCCGACGAGCGGGCCGGGCTCCACGACGAGCCCGGTCTCCTCGGCCAGCTCGCGGACCACCGCGTCCGCGTCGGTCTCCCCGGGCTCCACCCGGCCTCCTGGGACCGACCACAGGCCGGCACCCGGGTCGTTGACACGTTGCACCAGGAGCAACCTGCCGTGGTCGTCGTGGACGATTGCACCCACACAGGGCACGTGTCGGCTACCCTCGGTCATCGATTGACACGGTACGCTGCCCGGGTGGCCGGTTCCTCGACGACCGGGGTGCCGGTAGAAACGATCAAGTCAGCGTCAACTCGTGCCGGATCGGGGTCCTGGTGAACGTCAAGAAGATCGTCGGCATTCTTGCGATCGCTCTCGTGATCTTCTTCGTCATCACGTCGCCGTCCGCGGCGGCCGGCTTCCTGTCGAACCTCGGGAGCATCCTCAACAACGCCGCGACGTCGGTCATCTCGTTCTTCCAGCAGCTGTTCTGATCCCGTGCTGGCACCCCGCGAGATCGACGAGTACCTGCTCCCCACCGAGCGCAGGGTCATCCGGGTGCGTCAGCACTGGGCGGTGATGACCAAGCACATCCTGCAGACGGGGCTGTTCCTCGCCCTGATGCTGGTCATCCAGCTCAACATGCCCAAGAGCGTCATCCTCGACAACCTGACGTTCTACCTCGCGCTCGTCGCCCTGCTGCGGTTCACCGTCCTCACGATGCTGTGGTGGATCGAGCGGATCGTCATCACCGACAAGCGGGTCATGCTCGCGCAGGGGATCATCGTCCACAACGTCGGCATGATGCCGCTGGGCAAGGTCACCGACCTGACGTTCCGGCGCACGCTCGCCGGGCGCACGCTGGGCTACGGGACGATGGTCGTCGAGTCCGCCGGCCAGATCCAGGCGCTCAACAAGATCGACTACATGCCGCGGCCGGAGGAGATCTACGAGGCCCTCTCCGAGCTCGTGTTCGGTGAGAAGGGCAAGACCCGCGCCACGGGCATGCTGTCGAAGCCCCGCTGGCGGCGCTGAGGGTCCCGGGTGGTGGGGGCGGCGCCGCGGCACGCGGGTTAACGTCCGGTCGTGCCCCGCATCGACCTGCACGCCCACTCCACCGCCTCCGACGGCACCGACACGCCCGAGGAGCTGGTCGCGACGGCGGCGGCCGCGGGCGTCGACGTCCTGGCCATCACCGACCACGACACGACCGGCGGCTGGGCGCGGGCCGTCGGCGCGCTGCCCGCCGGGATGCGGCTGGTCCGCGGTGCGGAGTTCTCGTGCGTCTCCGACGACGGGCGCGGTGGCCGGGTGGCCGTGCACCTGCTCGGCTACCTGTTCGACCCCGCACACCCGGCGGTCGCGGCCGAGCAGGAACGGCTGCGCGGTGAGCGGACGCAGCGGCTGCGTGCCATGACCGCGAAGATGGCCGCGGCGGGCTATCCCGTCGACACCGAGCAGGTCTTCGCGCTGCTGCCCGAAGGCGCGAGTGCGGGCCGGCCGCACCTCGCGCGCGCGCTGGTCGCGGCGGGCGTCGTCGCCTCGGTCGACCAGGCGTTCGCCGAGCTGCTCTACACCGGCAGCCCGTACTACGTCCCGAAGGCCGACACGCCCGTCCGCCGGGCCGTCGAGATGATCCGGGACGCCGGTGGGGTCAGCGTCTTCGCCCATCCGCTGGCCCGCAGCCGTGGGCGGGTCGTCGAGCCGTCGGTGATCGCGGAGCTGGCGGGCGCCGGGCTGACCGGTGTCGAGGTCGACCACCGCGACCACAGCCCGCAGGACCGGGCGCTGCTGCGGGGGCTCGCGGCCGAGACCGGGCTGCTCACGACGGGCTCCAGCGACTACCACGGCACGAACAAGACCATCCCCATCGCGGCCGAGACGACCGATCCCGAGCAGTTCGAGGCGCTGCTCGCGAAGGCCGACGGCGTCGAGCTCGTGACGGGCTGAGCCCGCATCCGGGTCCGCGGGCCCGGCCGCTACCGTGGCGGCCATGGGTGCGGACGCGGGCCAGCTCGGGTTCGACCTGGGCGTCGACGTCCGGCCGCTGCCGCGGGTCACCCCGGCCCGGCTGGCCACGTGGGAGACCTGCCCGCGCCGGTTCCGGATGGGCTACCTGGACCGGCCGCCGCCGGCCCGCGGCGGCGCCTGGGCCCACCACACGCTCGGCGCCGTCGTGCACCTGGCGTTGCGGGCGCTGTTCGCGCTGCCGGCCCGGGCGCGCACGCCCGCCGCCGCGGCCGACCTGCTCGACCGGAACTGGTCGTCGGAGGGGTTCCGTGACGCCGCGCAGGCAGGCCGCTACAGGCGCGCCGCGCGGGGCTGGCTCGCGAGCTACGTCGTCGACCACGAGCTGGGCGACACCGCGTCGGATCCGGCGGGCGTCGAGCGCTGGGTGTCCGAGACCGTCGGTGGCGGCGCGTCGCGGCTCGTCGTCGAGGGGCGGGTCGACCGCATCGACACCCGGGCGGGCGAGGCGGTGGTCGTCGACTACAAGACCGGGCGGCACGTGCCCACCGACGACGACGCCCGCACGGCCCGTGCCCTCGCCCTCTACGCCGCCGCCACCGGCGCTGCCCTGCACCGGCCGTGCCGGCGCGTCGAGCTGCACCACGTGCCGACGGGCGACGTCGCGGTCTGGGAGCACGACGCCGCGTCGATGCGCGGGCACCTCGACGCCGCGCACGCGCTCGCCGCCGAGGCCGACGCCGCCGCGCAGGCACTCGCCGACGGCGGCGACCCGGAGACGCTGTTCCCACCGCGCCCGTCGCCGTCCTGCGCGACCTGCGACGTCCGGCGGCACTGCCCCGAGGGCCGGGCCGCCGTCGCGTCACCGCAGCCCTGGGCGTTCCTGCGCGACCTGCCGGAGGAGGGCGTCGCGTGACCGGGCCCGATGTCGCGGCGTCCGGGCGCCGGCTGCGCGGGCTGTCCGGCATCCTCGCGGGCGGGCTGGTGGCGCTGTTCGTCGTGCTGCTCGTCGGCTGGGCGGTGACCACGCGCACCGGCTCGCCGGGTCCCGGGACGGGGATGCTCGTCGGGCACGGGGTAGCGGCCGTGGTGGGCGTCGTCGCGCAGGTCACGGCCGACCGCAGGCGCGACCGGATCGGGCTCCTGGCGTCGCTGCTGGTCCTCGCCGTCGCCGTCGCGGTGCTCTGCGGCTACTGGCTCTTCTGAGCCGTTCTCACGGCAGGCCCGCGACGACCGGTTCCTCCCGGCCGGATCAGCGCGCCGGGGTGAGCGCGACCAGCTCGGGGCCGCGCTGTTCGAGCAGGACCGACCCGGCCACGCCCGGGACCACCGGCCCCGTCCAGCTGCCGCGGTCGACCGGGATGGTCCGGCCGACGGCGCCCGTCGCCGGGTTCACGACCTGCAGCCCCCCGCGCACCGGCACGAGGACGCTGTCGCCGTAGCGGACGGCGGGTCCGGAGGTGTCGGGCAGCGTCCAGGCCGGGGTCAGGTCGCCGCGGTCGATCGCGACCGTCGCCGAGCCCGTCCACCAGTAGATGTGCTGGTTGTCCGACGTCGTGCGGGCGACGCCGCCGGGCGGGTCGGCCGCGAGGTCGGCGTCCGGGACCGGGACCGCGAACGTCGAGACCAGATTGCCCTGTCCGTCGACGACCTCCAGCCGCGCCGGCGCGGGCCGCGCGACGGCCACCCGGTCGCCGGAGGCGGCGACGACCTGGCCGTGCGGGCCGGGCTGGGGCTGCGAGAAGACCACCGAGGGGGTGGTGGCGTCGGACCCGCCGTCGGGGGCGACGACCGTCAGCCGGTCGTCGCTCTCACCGGGACAGCGTTCGAGCACCGCCAGCCGGCCCTGCGTGACGGCGAACGACCCGAAGTCGCAGTCGGGCCGCGGCTGCCGGCCGGGCTGGTCCGGGGTGGCGACGGTTCCGTACTCGGTCGTCTTCACCAGGTCCGACCGCACGACCTGCACGTAGTTCGCCCCGGTGATCGCGACGAGCGTGCCGGTGTCGAGCAGCCTGGTGCCCGGCAGGGCGTCGGGGTTGCTCTGTGCGCGCCGGGCGCCGGACGACGGCGCCAGCACCGTCAGCTCGCTGCACGCGGTGGCGTCGTGGTTGCGGTACAGGGCCATGACCTCGCCGAACCCGCTGCCGGCCGTGCACAGCTGCGCGGTGCGGGTGTAGCTCCAGTGCGCGGTGCCCGTGGTGGCGTCGCGGCCGGTGACGGCGCCGCCGTCGGCCGTGACGACCGCGGGCCCGACGACCAGCGGTGCCGACGTCGCGGCGCTCGGTTCCCGCCAGGCCTGCGTGAACCCGGCCGGCACCGTCGCGGCCGACGAGGGCGGCTGCGGGAACGTCCCCGGCGCCGCCGTGACCGACTCGGTCGTGGCCGCGGCGCTGGAGCGCCAGTACAGCACCCCGCCGCCGAGGACCACGACCGCCAGCACGACGGCGACGATCACGTCGGCCCGGGTCCGCCGCTCAGGACGGACCGGGCTCCGCGCGCGCAGCACCGATCAGCTTGCAGCGGCGTCCGGAACGGACTCGCCGCCCGAGGCCTCCGGGGCGGAGGAACCCGTGGCGCCCGAGCGCCGGCCACCGCGGCGGCGACGGCGGCGCGGCCTGGCCGCCTCGCCCTCGGCGCCGTCCGGCCCGGACGAGGGTGCGATCCCGGTGGGCGCGCCCTCGGCCGGCTGGGCGGGCGCGGCCGCGTCGACGCTGACCCCGCCGCGGGTGCGGGTCCGGGCGCGGGAGGCCTTCCGGGGACGCCGGGCGCCCTCGTCGCGGTTGCGCCTGCGGCCGGCACCCTGGTGGTCGCCCTCGGTGTCGACGTACTCGGCCGAGAGCCCCGCGCGGGTCCGCTTGGACAGCGGGAGCCGGCCGGTCGCGTCGGTCGGGATGTCGAGGTCGGTGTAGAGGTGGTCGGACGTCGAGTAGGTCTCGACGGGCTCGTCGATGCCCAGGCCCAGCTCGTCGGACACGAGCTTCCACCGCGGCATCTCGTCCCAGTCGACGAGGGTGACCGCCACGCCCTCCTTGCCGGCGCGGCCCGTGCGGCCGATCCGGTGGACGTAGGTCTTCGCGTCCTCGGGGCACTGGTAGTTGATCACGTGGGTCACGTCGGTGACGTCGATGCCGCGGGCGGCGACGTCGGTGGCGACCAGCACGTCGACCTTGCCGGAGCGGAACGCGCGCAATGCCTGCTCGCGGGCACCCTGGCCGAGGTCACCGTGCACGGCCGCGGCGGCGAACCCGCGCTCGGCGAGGTCGTCGGCGACACGCTGGACGGTGCGCTTGGTGCGGGCGAAGATCATCGTCAGGCCCCGGTCCTTGGCCTGCAGGACCCGGGTGAGCAGCTCGACCTTGTCCATCGCGTGGGCGCGGTAGACGTGCTGCTTCGTGCGCTCGTGGATGGAGCCCTGGTCGGACTCCTCGGCGCGGATGTGCGTCGGACGGTTCAGGAAGGCCCGCGACAGCGCGATGATCGGGCCCGGCATCGTGGCCGAGAACAGCATCGTCTGGCGCTCCTCGGGGAGCATGCGCAGGATGCGCTCGACGTCGGGCAGGAAGCCCAGGTCGAGCATCTCGTCGGCCTCGTCGAGGACCAGCACGCCGACGCGGCCCAGCGCGAGGTGCCGCTGCTCGGCGAGGTCGAGCAGCCGGCCCGGGGTGCCGACGACCACGTCGACACCCTTGCGCAGCGCGTTGAGCTGGGGCTCGTAGGCCCGGCCGCCGTAGATCGCCGTGACCCGGATGCCCAGGTCGCGACCCGCGTCGGTGAGGTCCTGGGCGACCTGGACGCACAGCTCGCGCGTCGGCACCACGACGAGCGCCTGCGGCACGTCCTTGGTGCGGTCGGCCGCCTCGCCCTCGGCGGTGGCGGCGGGCCGCTCGGCCGGCGGGACGATCCGCTGCAGCAGCGGGACGCCGAAGCCGAGGGTCTTGCCGGTGCCCGTACGGGCCTGGCCGATCAGGTCCTCGCCGGCCAGGGCCAGCGGCAGCGTGAGCTCCTGGATGGCGAACGTGCGCTCGATGCCGACCTCGGCGAGTGCCGAGACGATCTCGGGACGGACGCCGAGCTCGGCGAAGGTGGGGGAGTCCGCGCGGACGGGTGCGCCCGCCTGCAGCGGGTGCGCCTCTTCGGCCTGCTCGGCCCCATTCAGCTCGGGGGCGGTGCCGGGGTCGTCGTTCTCGGCGCCGTGGTTCTCGGCGCCGTGGTTCTCGGCGCCGTGGTTCTCGGTGGTGATGTCGTCGTTCGTGTCGTCGCTAGTGACGGACAGGGGGATCGCCTCTCTCCGCGCACAGGAGCCGTTCTCGGTTCGTCGACCACCGGCGTCGGGACGCTCGGGCGGGAGAACCGGACGAGGCGCTGCACGCACCATGTCGTCGATGGATCGGCTCCGCTTGTGGAGCCGGCTCCGCCGGGTCGGGGCGCGCGCCCGGGAAAGGTTGGAAAACGTCGTGCAGGGCGCTGCGCTGGCCTCATCATACCTGCTGGAGTGCTGCCGGGGGGAAGCCGGACACGCCGAGCGCGACGTGACACTCGCCGCTGCCCGGCCCGACGGGCTCCGCGGGGAGTCGTGCGAGCTGCGGAACCCGTGCGCGCCTTGCGGACACTAGGCTTCGGACCATGGTGAGGCGCATGGCGGGCGTGGCCCATGGCTGAGACGTCCGGCGCGGTACCGGCCCAGGCGACGATCGACCTGCTCGGGGTGCTGGCCTACGGCGAGCTGTCCGCGTTCGACCGGCTGGCCGAGGACGCCCGCACCGCGCCGACCCTCGCGGGGCGGGCCGCGCTGTCGGCGATGGCTGCGGCCGAGATGGGGCACTACAAGCTGCTCGAGGAGTACCTCGTCGGGCACGGGGTGGCCGTGGAGGAGGCGATGGCGCCGTTCGTCGCGCCGTTCGACTCCTACAACACGACGACCGCGCCCCGGACCTGGCTGGAGTCGCTGGTCAAGGCCTACGTCGGCGACGGGCTGGCCGCCGACTTCTACCGCGAGGTCGCCGGCTGGGTCGATCCCGCGACGAGCGAGCTGGTCCGCCGGGTGCTGGCCGACACCGGGCACAGCGCCTTCGCCGAACGCGAGGTCAAGGCCGCCTGCGCGCAGAACCGGCAGGTGCGCGACCGGCTCGCGCTGTGGGGCAGGCGGCTGCTCGGGGAGGCGGTCACCCAGGCCCAGCACATCGTCGCCGAGCGCGACGAGCTGGCCGACTTCATCGTCCGCGGCTCCGGCGACCTGGCCGGGATCGCCGCGTTGATCAAGCGGGTGCAGTCCAACCACGGCAAGCGCATGGCGAACCTCGGGCTCAACTGAGACTCGCTGGCGGGACCCGCTACCGGGACCCGCTGTTCGCCCTGGGCGGACGTGCCGCCGCCGCCGCGGCCGCGGGGCTCGACTAGCCTGGGTCGCATCGATCCCGTGGGGCCCTTCCCACGGGAATGCGGCAACGACGACACGTGACCTGGAGGTCTCCGGTGGAGGTCAAGATCGGCATCGCGGAGAGCCCGCGGGAGCTCGTGGTGTCCAGCGACCAGACCCCGGACGAGGTCGAGCAGCTGGTACGCGACGCGCTGAAGTCCGACGACGGGCTCGTGAGCCTGACCGACGACAAGGGCAACCGATTCGTCGTGCCCGCCGCGCGCATCTCCTACATCGAGATCGCGCCGGCCGACGTGCGCAAGGTGGGTTTCGCCGTCGGCGGCTGACCCTCGGATGCCGCACCCGGGCCCGGCAGGCGCGTCCTGCCGGGCCCGCGGTGTCTCCGCAGTTCAGAGGGCGAGTTCGGGCTTGAGCTCCGGCAGCGACCAGCGCCGACGGCGGGCGGTGCCCAGGACCGTGAGCGCGAGTGTGACGACGAGGAAGCCGCCCAGCACCAGCAGGTCCCGGGCCAGGTGGGCGCCGGAGCCGCCGGACAGGGTCACACGCAGGCCGTCGACCAGGTACGACATCGGCAGCACCGGGTGCAGCGCACGGAACGGCGCGGGCAGCGTCTCGACGGGGTAGATCCCGCCGCACGTCGTCAGCTGCAGGACGAGCAGCACCAGGATCACCGCGCTCGCGATCCCACCGAGCCAGACGCGCAGCATGTGGGCGACGGCGATGAACGTCGTCGTGCCGAGCGCGAGCAGGCCGAGCGTGCCGCCGAGATGCGCCGGGTCGAGCCCCATCCCGAGATCGACCACCAGGTACAGCAGCGCCGCGGCCACCAGCGCCATCGCGAGCGGCGGCAGGAACCCCGCCAGCGCGACGACGGGCGTCGGGAGCGCACTCGCCCGGGCCCGCGCCGACAGCGGCTCCAGCAGCAGGAACGCGACGATCCCGAAGACCCACATCGCGATCGCGAAGAACAGCGGTGCGATGCCGCGGCCGTAGACGACGGCGGGGTTGAGGTTCGTCGTCGTGACCGCGACCGGGGAGGCGAGCGTCGAGGCGTCGCGCCGCTTCTGGTCGTCGGAGAGCACGGGGAGCTCCCCGATCGCGGACGACAGTCCCGTCGCGAGCTGGTCGGCGCCGGTGGCGAGCCGGTCGGTCCCGGCAGCGAGGGTGCGGGCGCCGTCGGCGGCCGAGGTGAGGCCGGTGCGGAGCTGGTCGGCGCCCGTCGCGACAGCCGCGGCGCCGTCGGCGAGTGCCTGGACGTCGGCCGCGGCCTGACGGGCCCGCGCCTGCAGCTGTGGTGCGTCGGCGGCGAGGGCCGCCGCGCCGTTCGCGACGGTCGTCGCCACGTCACGGACCTGGCCCGCCCTCGTCGCGACGTCGCCGGTCGCCGTGGCCGCGCGGCCCGCCGCGGCCTGGGCCGCCCGGAACGCGGGCTCGTCGGCGAGGCCGGGGTCGGCCGCGGCGAGCGCGGTGAGGGAGGCCTGCACGGAGTCCGTCCCGCCCGCGACGGTCGACGCCGCGTCCGCGGCCCGGGTGGCGAGGTCCTTCGCCCGGTTCGCGGCGTCGGGGGCGCTCGTCGCGACCTCGGGGATCGCGTCGGCGACCCGGTTCGCCAGCGGCACGACGGCGTCGGCGATCCGCGCGTCGCCGTCGGCGACCTGGTGCGCGCCGGTCGCGAGCCGGTCGGCGCCCGCCTGCAGCGAGCCGAGGCCGTCGGCCAGCGCGGACGCACCGTCACGGGCCTGGCCGGCACCGTCGCGCAGGGCGTTCGCGCCGTCGGCGGCCTGGGTGATGCCCGCGCGCAGCCGGTCGAGGTTGCCGAAGACGGACTCGAAGTAGGCCGCGACCGCCGCGGCGTCGATGCGGTTCTGGAGCTCGGACTGCACGGTCTGGGCCATCTTCCCGACGACGTAGCCGTTCGCGTCGTTGAGCACGATCGACATCGAGGCCTGCCGTGGCGTGCCCGACGCCCCGCTCGCGAGGTCGGCGCTGAAGTCCTCGGGGACATCGATCTCGAAGTAGTAGTCGCCCTCGCGGACCCCGCGGTCGGCCTCGGCGGCGTCGACGAACCGCCAGTCGAAGATCGGGTCGGCCCTGAGCTGGTCGACGAACAACCCGCCCGCGTCGACGGTGCGGCCCTCGACCACGACCGGTGCGTCGGCGTTCACGACGGCGACGGGGATGCTGTCGAGGCGGTTGTACGGGTCCCAGTTCGACCACAGGTACAGCGCGCCGTAGAGCAGCGGTACGCACACGGCGAACACGAGCGCGATGCGCTGCAGCGGGGTGCGGAACCGGGCGAGCTCGAAGGCGGCGAGGCGGAACGCGGTCACGACGTACTCCCGATCACGACGTACTCCCGGTCAGGGCTTCTCGTGGCGGCCGCCGCCGGTGGCGACGGGGCTGCTCCGGACGAGCCCGTCCGTGCCCACGGCCAGAGTGGCGGTGGCGTACGGCAGGGGATCGTGGCTCGTCGTGACGAGGGCCGTCCCGGCGTCGGCGAGGGCCCGCAGCGCTGCGCCGACGCGCTCGAGGTCGTCGGCGCCCAGCCCGTGGTCGACGTCGTCGGCCGCGACCAGGTCCGGCTCGCCGAGCGCGGCGAGGGCGACGGCCAGCAGTACCGCCTCGACGCGGGGCAGGTCGGCCACGTGGGTGGAGCGGTCGAGCGCGAGGCCGACCAGTGCGGCGGCGTCGTCGAGGGAGCGCGGGGCGGGCCCGAGCAGCAGCCGTTCCCGTTCGTGGGCGCCGACGGTCAGCTCCGGCTCGAGCGCGACCGCGCCGCCGGTCGGGGCGAGCGCGGCACGGCGGCGCAGCCCGGGGCCGTCGGTCCGGCCGGCGACGGCGAGCTCGCCGGAGGACACCCGGGCCCGCCCGCACAGCGCGAGCAGCAGCATCGTGCGACCACTGCCGGCGGGGCCGTGCACGCTCAGCAGCCCGCCGCGCGGCAGGGACACGTCGATCCCCTCGAACACCCGCCCGTGCCGCGTCGCGAGCGTCACCCCGCGGGCGACGAGCACCGGCTGCCCCACCTCCGACATGCGCGAATCCTCCCGTGCGGGCCCCCGGCCCGCAGGGTGTCGCGCGCGTGTCGGCGCAGGCTCAGTCGTCCAGGTGCACGGCCGGGACGCCGAACGGCGGGGTGCCGACGCCGGAGACCCGGTAGCGGCCCCAGGCGTCGACGTCCCCGACCCGGGCCGACGACCGGCCGAGGGGCGTCGTGAGCACCGCGTCGGCGGTGCGCGAGCCGAGCGCGTCGGCGAGGTCGTCGCCGGTCAGCCGGCCGAACCAGTGCATCCGGCCGTCGAGGGGCTCGTGGCGCGCGTCGAGCAGCGCCTGCACGGCGAGTTCCCGGCCGCGGACGGTCAGGGTCGCGGGTCCGCGGTAGCCGTCGTGATCGTGGTCGGTCATCGGTTCGCCTCTCCGGCAGCGGGCGGATCGGGGACGGCGCGCAACGACCCTGCGCCGGGGCGGGTGCCCGGACCGGTGCGGTCGCCGTCGTCCGCACCGGTTGACTCGCTCCGGCCGGCGGAACCGTTTCCCGGGAAACGATCACCGGTGGCCCCGTCGAGGGTGCCGGAGATGCCGCCCCAGATCAGGCTCGTCAGGTAGCCGGTGACGGCGGTGCGACTCATCGTCCGGCGCTCCAGCCACCAGTCGCCCGCGCTCTGCACCATGCCGACGAGCCCGTGCGCCCACACCTCGGCGCCGCCGGAGTCGCGACCGGCGGCGCGCAGCCGTTCGCCGATGAGCGATGCGAGCATCCGGGCGATCTGCTCACGGGCGTCGTCGACGAGCTCGGTGCCCGCCTCGCGCTCGACGGGGTTGTGCACGACGAACCGCCACAGCTGCGGCTCCTCCTCGATCCCGGCGAGGAACGCGTCGACGACGGCGGCCACCTGCTCGCGGGGCTCCAGCTCGGCCGACAGCGCCGGGACCATCCGCTGCATGAGCATCCCCACGGCGTGCTCGCCGACGGCGCGCTGCAGGTCGGCGCGGTCGGCGAAGTAGCGGTAGAGCACCGGCTTGGTGATGCCCGCGCGGGCCGCGATCTCGGCGACGGACACCCCGGCCCCGTGCGTGCGGACGGCCTCGACCGCGGCGGTGACCATCTCGTTCCGCCGCCGGGTGCGACGCTCGTCCCGGCTCACCGGGGGTGCGTCCCGGCCGGTGTGCGGGGACGCGGCAGGGGGTGGCTCCGGGTTGACAGGAGGCTCGCGCTGCGGCACGTTACCAGTGGTAACAGTTACCGGCGGTAACGGCAAGGGAGAGGAGCGGCATGTCACGGAGCGGGTTGTTCCGCGAACGGTCCCGGCCGACGGCGGCGAGCCGCGTGCTGGTCACCGGTGCCGCGGGCGGGTTCGGTGCGCCCACCGCCGCCCGGCTGCGCGACCTCGGCGCGCACGTCATCGGCCTGGACCGCGAGGGTGGCGACGGCGTGTTGGCCTGCGACGTCACCGACGACGCGGCCGTCGACCGCGCGGTCGCCGCCGCGGTGGACCGCCTCGGCGGGCTCGACGCCGTCGTCCACTACGCCGGCATCGGCATCCCGAACGACGCGGGCGGGCCTCTCCACCCCGACGCGATGCGCGTCATCGACGTCAACCTGCTCGGCGCGTGGCGGGTCACGGCGGCGGCGCTGCCCGCCCTGCAGGCCTCCCGCGCGCGGCGCGGCGGGGCGAAGGGGCGCATCGTGTTCGTCGCCAGCGAGCTGGCCTACGTCACGCTGCCGTTCGTCTCCGCCTACAGCGTCGCGAAGCGCGGCATGACCGCCTACGCCGACGCCCTGCGCCTCGAGTACGGCACCGAGCTGCACGTCACGACCGTCTACCCGGGCTACGTGCGCACCCCGATCCACGACGCGGGCCGCGAGGTCGGGCTGGCGCTGGAGGGCCAGGTCCGCCGCGAGGAGGTCGACGACATCGTCGGCACCGTCCTGCGCGCCCTGTCCGCCCGGCGCCCGCCGCGCGACACCGCAGGAACCCTCGCCGGCCAGGTCGAGCTGTGGGCGGGCCGGCACGTCCCCGGCCTGGTGACCAGCGGTGTCGTCCGCAGGCTGCGCGCGCAGGCCGAGTCCGGCCACTACGACTCGTCACCGCTGGCCGCGGGCCTGGTGCGCAGGCTGACCGGGCGCGAGGTCCCGGCCACCGCGCCCGCCCGCGACGGAGAGAGGAGCACCCGATGACGACCCCCGCCGCGCGCGTCAAGGACCGGGAGGCCACCGCCGACCGGCTGCTGCGCTCGTCGCTGGACCACTCGTACGAGCCCTCGATCGACATCGACTGGGACGCACCCCTGGTCGACGGCGCCTGGGGCCTGCCCGAGCACCGTGTCTCGCTCTACGGGACCGAGCTGTGGGCCGGCCTGACCGAGGAGCAGCGTCGCACGCTGTCGATCCACGAGGTCGCGAGCATCGCCCGCATCGGCCTGTGGTTCGAGATCATCCTGATGCAGATGCTGCTGCGCTACGCCTACGACCGCGACCCGCGCCGCAGCCACATCCAGTACGCGCTCACCGAGATCGCCGACGAGTGCCGGCACTCGATCATGTTCGCGCGCATGACGGAGCGCTACGGTGTTCCCGACTACGCGCCGCGGCGCGTCACCCATGAGCTCGGCCGGTTGTTCAAGACGATCGGCTACGGCCCGGCGATGTTCGCGGGCACGCTGTTCGTCGAGGAGATCCTCGACCAGCTGCAGCGCGAGGCCATGCGCGACGAGACCGTCCAGCCGCTGACCCGGGCCGTGAACACGATCCACGTGACGGAGGAGGCCCGGCACGTCCGGTACGCCCGCGAGGAGCTGATCCGGATCATGCCCCGGGTCAACGCCGCGCAGAAACAGATCGGGAGGTACCTGTCGGCGCGGATCGCGTTCGTCGTCGCCCGCAACCTCGTCCATCCCGACGTCTACGCCTGTGTGGGCATCGACCCCGAGGTCGGGCGGAAGGCCGCGCTGGCGAACCCGCACCACCAGGAGACACTGCGCTGGTCGGCCCGCAAGCTCGTGCCGTTCCTGCGCGCGCAGGGACTCATCGGTGGCCCCTCGGAGGCGTTGTGGCGCAAGGCGCACCTCGTATGACCGCGGATGCGGACACTGTCGGTGCCGCCGACGGGACGCCCCTGCACATCGAGGAGTCCGGCCCGGCCGACGCCGACGTCACCGTCGTCATGGCCCACGGCTGGACGCTCGACTCCCGCACGTGGGAACCCGTGGCGCGCAGGCTCGACGCGCACGCCCGGGTACTGCGCTACGACCATCGCGGGCACGGCCGGTCCGCACCCGTCGACCCCTCGACGATGACGATCGACCAGCTCGCCGACGACATGGCCGCCGTCGTCGCCGACCGTGCGCCCACGGGCCCGCTCGTGCTCGCCGGGCACTCCATGGGCGGCATGACGATCATGGCGCTGGCCGAGCGGCACCCGTCGCTCGTCGCCGACCGCGTCGCGGGGGTGGCCCTGGTGGCCACGGCCAGCGGCGGCCTCACCGAACGCGCCTTCGGGCTGGGACCGCAGGCGCTGGCCCGGGTGACGGCCGCCGAGCAGCGGCTGTACCGCTCGTCGCGCTGGACCCGGCGCGAGCACCTGAGTGCCGTCCCGGCCCTGCTCGCTCCGGGGATCCGGTGGCTGCTGCTGGGGTCGCACCCCGACCGGGCGGCCGTGCGGCTCACCACCCGCGTCCTCGCCGACTGCCGCCCGACGACCGTCTCGGGCTTCCGGCCGACGCTCGACGCCCACGAGCGCGACGCCGCCCTCGCCCGCTTCGCGACCGTCCCGACCACGATCCTGGCCGGGGCACTGGACCGGCTGACGCCGCTGCGGGCGGCCCGTCGGATCCACGAGGGGCTGCCGTCCGCCGAGCTGACGATCTTCCCCGGTGCGGGGCACATGCTGCCCGTCGAGCGGGCCGCGGGGACGGCCGAGCGGATCGCGGGCCTCCTCGACGCCGCGACCCGCCGCGCACACTCGGCCGCCTGAGCCCGCCCGTTCGGCAGTGGGGACGGGCCGAGCGGACCGTCAGTCGTGGATCAGCGGGAAGCCCGCCAGGCCCCGCCAGGCGAGAGCCGACATCAGGCTGATCGCCTCGTCGCGGGGAACGGTCTGCTCGGAGTCGAGCCAGTACTGCGCGGTGACCTGGCTCAGCCCGACGAGCCCGACGGCCAGCAGACGTGCCCGGTCGTCGTCGAGCCCGGCGTCCTCGGTGACCACGGCGGCGACGGCGTCGATGCACTGCGAGAGCGCCCCGTCGACCACCGCGGCGGCCTCGGGCTCGCGCCGCAGGTCGGACTCGAAGACCAGGCGGTAGGCGCCACCCTCGCCGGCGACGAAGTCGAAGTACGCGGTGACCGCGGCGTGCACCCGCTCGCGGTTGTCGGTGGTGGTGTCGATCGCCGCGCGCACGGACCCCACGAGCTCGTCCGCGTACGTCGTCAACAGCGCCCGGTACAGCTCGAGCTTGCCGGGGAAGTGCTGGTACAGAACGGGTTTGCTGACGCCCGCGCGCTCGGCGATGTCGTCCATCGCGGCGGCGTGGTAACCCTGTGCGGCGAAGACGTCGCGCGCCGCGAGGAGCAGCTGCGCGCGCCGGGCACTGCGCGACAACCGCGCGCCGCGCTGGACCGGGGCCTCCGTCATCGACTGCCTCTCGTCGTTCGTGGGGACCCGCAGCCTACCGGTCGGTAGCCCCGATCGGGCGACCTGACCGCGTCACATCCGGGTCAGACCCGGTCGGCCACGGCGCTGCGGAACCCCCGGAGCCGCAAGCTGTTCGTCACCACGAAGACCGAGCTGAACGCCATCGCCGCGCCCGCGATCATGGGGTTGAGCAGGCCGATCGCCGCGATCGGGACGGCGGCGACGTTGTAGGCGAAGGCCCAGAAGAGGTTCCCGCGGATCGTCGCGAGGGTGCGCCGGGACAGCCGCACGGCGTCGACGACGGCGAGCAGGTCGCCGCGGACGAGCGTGAGGTCGCTCGCCTCGATGGCGACGTCGGTGCCGGTGCCCATCGCCAGCCCGAGGTCGGCGGTGGCCAGCGCCGCCGCGTCGTTGATCCCGTCGCCGACCATCGCGACCACCCGGCCCTCGCCCTGCAGCCGCTGCACGACGGCGACCTTGTCCTCGGGCAGGACGTCGGCGATCACGTCCTCGGCGTCGATCCCGACGCGCTCGCCGACCGCGCGGGCCGCGGCCCCGTTGTCCCCGGTGAGCAGCACGGGCCGCAGACCGAGCGCGCGCAGCCTGCGGACGGCCTCGGCGCTCGTCGGCTTGACCGCGTCGGCGACGGTCAGGACCGCGCGCGCCTGCCCGTCCCACGCGACGACGACGGCGGTTCCCCCGGCCCGCTCGGCGGCCTCCCTGGCCTCGACGAGCTCCGGCGGCGACGTGATGTCGTGGTCGGCCAGCAGGGCGGGACGTCCGACGAGCACGGCGTGCGCGACGACCCGCTCCCCGGACAGCTCCGAGACCAACCCGCGCACGCCCAGCCCGGCGACGTTCTCGAACTCCGAGACGCCGGGCAGGTCGCCCGCCGCCCGGGCGGCGTCGGCCACCGCGCGGGCGATCGGGTGCTCGGAACCGTTCTCGACGGCACCGGCCAGCCGCAGCGCCTCGTCACGGTCGACACCGCGGGCCGGGTGGACGGCGGCGAGCTCCATGCGGCCCGTCGTCACGGTCCCGGTCTTGTCGAGCACGACGGTGTCGATACGGCGCGTGGACTCCAGCACCTCGGGGCCCTTGATGAGCACACCGAGCTGGGCGCCGCGGCCGGTGCCGACGAGCAGCGCCGTCGGCGTCGCGAGCCCCAGCGCGCACGGACAGGCGATGATCAGGACGGCGACGGCGGCGGTGAACGCGGCGGCGGCGCCGTCGCCCGCGCCGAGCCAGAACCCGAGCGTCGCGACCGCGACCGCGATGACGACCGGCACGAACACCGCCGACACCCGGTCGGCCAGCCGCTGGACCGCGGCCTTGCCGCTCTGCGCGTCCTCGACGAGCTGTGCGATCCGGGCGAGCCGGGTCTCGGCACCGACGCGGGTGGCCCGCACGACGAGCCGCCCGGACGCGTTGACGCAGCCGCCGACCACGTCGGCGCCGGGCCCGACGTCGACCGGGACGGGCTCGCCGGTGAGCATCGAGACGTCGACGGCCGAGGTGCCCTCCTCGACGGTCCCGTCCGTGGCGATCTTCTCGCCCGGCCGCACGACGAAGCGGTCGCCGACGGCCAGCCGGGCGATCGGGACGCGTTCCTCGCGGCCGCCGCGCAGCACCGCCACGTCCTTGGCGCCCAACTCCAGCAGCGCGCGCAGGGCCGCACCCGCCGCCCGCTTCGACCGGGCCTCGGCGTAGCGCCCGGCGAGCACGAAGACCGTCACGCCGGCGGCGACCTCGAGGTAGATCTGCCCCCCGCCGCTGCCGCGCTCGACCGTGATCGTGAAGGGATGCACCATCCCCGGCGTCCCCGCGGTGCCGAACACGAGCGCGTAGACCGACCAGGCGAGCGCGGCCAGCGTGCCGACGGAGACCAGCGTGTCCATCGTCGCCGCGCCGTGGCGCAGGTTGAGCCAGGCCGCCCGGTGGAACGGCCACGCGCCCCACACGACGACGGGCGCCGCCAGCGTCAGCGCGAGCCACTGCCAGTAGGTGAACTGGAACGCCGGGACCATCGACACGACGACCACCGGCACGGCCAGCACGGCGCTGACGATCAGCCGGTGTCGCAGGTCGGCGGTCGGGTCGGCCTCGCCGGCGCCGGCGGTGCCGTCGGCGGGCGCCTCCGCGGCCGGGGGCGGCGGCAGCGTGGCGGTGTAGCCGGCGGCCTCGACCGTCGCGACGAGCGTCTCGGGCGCGACCCCGTCGGGGTAGGAGACGCGCGCCTTCTCGGTGGCGTAGTTCACCGTGGCGACGACGCCGTCGAGCTTGTTGAGCTTGCGCTCGATGCGGTTGGCGCAGGAGGCGCACGTCATGCCGCCGATGGCCAGCTCGATGCTGGCCGGGGCGGCGGCGGTCCGGGGGTCGGCCTGCGCGGACTCGGGGGTGATCGTGCTCATCAGCGGCTCGCCTCCGGGGTCGGGACCGAGAAGTCCGCGACGTGCGTCGCGCCCCCCTCGACGAACTCGACGAACAGCCGGTACGCGCCCGGCGACGGGACGTCGACGGTGAACGCGGTACCGGGGCCCGCGCGGTCGGTCGGCGCCGGTGCGGTCGAGGTGATCGGCTGGACGCGCAGGTAGGCCAGGTCGCCCTGGCGCAGCACGACGAGATGGCCGAAGGCGCCGAGGTAGGGCTCGAGGTCGAGGACCGGCTTCCCGTCGCGGCTCACCGTCGCGTAGATCTGCGACTGCCTGCCCGGGACGAGGTTGCCGTCGACGCGGACCTGGAAGCCGTCGACCGCGCTGGTACGGCTGTCGGCGAAGACGAACGGCGTGAAGTCGCCCTGCACGAACAGGTCGGTGCCCAGGACGAGCGGCGGGCCACCGGCCGGGGTGAAGTCGGCGTAGGCGCGCCAGACCCCGCCGCCGGGCAGGCGCAACGGTGCGCGCCAGACCCCGTCGGCGCCCAGCGCGGGCTGCAGGTGCTGGAAGCCGGCGGCGTCGCGGCGGATGACGACGACCTGCATCGCGCCGTGATGCGTGTCGGCGTACGCGGTGACGGGCCGGCCGTCGGCGCCGCTGATCGTGAACGCCAGCTCGGCGGGCTCGTTCAGCGCGAAGCTGGTGTCCTGCACCGAGAACGTGTACCCGGCCTGGGTGGCGGACAGACCGAGCGACTCCACCGCGGCGACCGGGTCCTGACCGGTCGGCCCGGGCCCGTCGGCGCAGGACGGTCCCGCGGGCCCGCCGTGGCGGTGCTCGGCCTCGTGGGCCGGGTCGCGGCCCGCGACCTTCGCGCAGGTGGCAGCGACGTCGGTGGCGGCGGGCGCGGGGACGGTGTCGGCGCGCGGGGTCACGGCCGAGCCGACGCCCCAGGCTCCCGCGAACAGCACGGCGAGCGCGGCGACGTACCCGCCGAGCCTGACGCCCGTCCTCATCGGTCCTCCTCCGGCGGCCGTCCGGGCCACCACCACACCGTGCAACCACACCGTGCAACGCGTCCGCCCCCGGGACGACTGCCCGGGGCCCGGGTCTCGTCGCCGTGCGGTCGCCCACCGGAGCCCGACGATACCACCAGGGGGTATCGCGGACGTCGGTCGTGGTGTGCCGCGGGGCGATGAGCGATGCTGGGCGGATGCCCGAACCCGCCGCCGGCTCCGCGTCGGACGGGGCCGTGCGCCCGCCGGTCACCCGTTCCGCCGTCCTCGCGCCCCGGCAGACGCTGCCACCGCTGGACCTCGCGCGGCGGCCCTGGCCCGGCCGCGAGATCACCGCGGGCGGGGTGACGTTGCACGTGCGGGAGACGCCGGGAGCGGCCGGGGCCCGCGCCGTCTACGTCCACGGGCTGTCGGGGTCGGCGACGAACTGGACCGACCTCGCCGGCCTGCTCGCGCCGCGGGCCCACGGCGTCGCGGTCGACCTGCCCGGCTTCGGCCTGTCGCGCCCGCTCGAGCCGCGCCGCTGGACCCCGGCGGCCAACGCGGATGCGCTCGCGGCGTTCCTGCACGGCGCCGGTGACGGGCCGGTCCACCTGCTGGGCAACTCGCTGGGCGGCGCCGTGGCGCTGCTGCTCGCGGCCCGCCACCCCGACCTCGTCCGGACGCTGACGCTCATCTCGCCCGCCGTGCCGGACCTGCGGCCGGACCCGCGGCGGATGTCCGACCCGCGGATCGTCCTGGCGCTCGTCCCCGGCCTGGGCAGACGGGCCCGGCGGGCGCTCGCCCAGGTCGGCCCCCGGGAACGGGCCGAGCAGGTCGTCGCGCTCTGCTTCGGGGACCCGTCGGTGGCTCCCGAGCACCGGCTGGTCGAGGCCACCGAGGAGATCGTCGCGCGTGGCCGACTGGAGTGGGCGGGGGAGGCGTTCACGGGTGCGACGTTCGGCATGATCGCGGGCTGGTTCCGCCCGGGCGCGGCGTCGCTGTGGTCGGCACTGCGCGCGGTCACCGCGCCGACGCTGGTCGTGTGGGGCGATCGTGACCGGCTGGTCGCGCCCCGGCACGCCGCGCGCACCGTCAGGTCGCTGCGCGACGGACGGCTGCTCATGCTTCCCGGGGTGGGCCACGTCGCCCAGATCGAGGCACCCGAGGCCGTGGCCTGCGCCGTCGCGGGGATGTGGGACGCGGTGGAGGCCGGGCACCGGTCACGGGATGGGAAGATGGACGCAGTCACGCGCGTTGACAACGTCGAGTCGTGACACCGGGCGTCACGCCGCCGTGACACCGAACGCGCGAACCGCACGCGATACCGAGGAGTGCAAGCATGCCGCTACCGCCGCTCGTGGAGCCGGCCGCCGAGCTGACCAAGGAAGAGGTGGAGCGCTACAGCCGCCATCTCATCATCCCGGATGTCGGGATGGCCGGGCAGAAGCGGCTGAAGAACGCGAAGGTGCTGGTCATCGGCGCCGGCGGGCTCGGCTCGCCCGCACTGCTGTACCTGGCCGCCGCGGGTGTCGGGACGCTGGGGATCGTCGAGTTCGACGAGGTCGACGCGTCGAACCTGCAGCGCCAGATCATCCACGGCCAGTCCGACGTGGGCCGCTCCAAGGCCGAGTCCGCCCGGGACTCGATCCGCGAGGTCAACCCGCTGGTCGAGGTGCGGCTGCACCAGACGCGGCTCGAGGCGAGCAACGTCCTCGACATCTTCCGCGACTACGACCTGATCCTCGACGGCACCGACAACTTCGCGACGCGCTACCTCGTCAACGACGCGGCCGTGCTCCTCGGCAAGCCCTACGTCTGGGGTTCGATCTTCCGTTTCGAGGGCCAGGCCTCGGTGTTCTGGGAGGACGCTCCCGACGGCAAGGGCCTGAACTACCGCGACCTCTACCCGGTGCCCCCGCCCCCCGGGATGGTCCCCTCGTGCGCCGAGGGCGGCGTGCTGGGCGTGCTGTGCGCGTCGATCGGCTCGATCATGGTCAACGAGGCCATCAAGCTGATCACCGGCATCGGTGAGCCCCTGCTCGGCCGGCTCGTCGCGTACGACGCGCTCGAGACCACCTGGCGGACCATCAAGATCCGCAAGGACCCGAACACGCCGAAGATCACCGAGCTGATCGACTACGACTCGTTCTGCGGTGTCGTCACCGACGAGGCGGCGTCGGCGGCGGCCGGTCACACCATCACCGTGACCGAGCTCAAGGAGATGATCGACGCGGGCAAGGACTTCGCGCTGATCGACGTCCGCGAGCAGAACGAGTGGGACATCGTCCGGATCCCGGGCGCGACGCTGATCCCCAAGGACCGCATCCTCTCGGGCGAGGCGCTCGCCGAGATTCCGCAGGACAAGCCGATCGTCCTGCACTGCAAGTCGGGCGTGCGCTCGGCCGAGGCGCTCTCGGCCCTGCACAAGGCCGGCTTCGCCGACGCCGTGCACGTCGGCGGCGGGGTGCTGGCCTGGATCAAGCAGATCGACCCCTCGCAGCCCGTCTACTGATCTCCCGCCGGTCCACATCGGATCGGGCACGCCGCGCCGCCGGTACCGCATCGGGTACCGGCGGCGCGGTCGTTCGTGCGCACGCTGCCGAATCGGGCGAACTCGCAGGTACACAGCGTCACGGCGGCCTGGTTCGTCACTCCTGTCGGAGCATCGACATCTGTCCCGTTCGGCCGGTACCGTTCGGCCACGAAGATCAAGACGGTGCTGTGCCGTCGATCTGTGCGACCGGGTGACACGTCCTCCGTCGCAGCCTGGGGGGTGTCGGTTGTGGACGGACTGCAGCGTTGTGGGCTGTCCGGTTGCGGAATACTGATCACGAGCGCCAATCCCGGGCGGCCCGATCGGCTCTACTGCTCGCCGACGCACCGCGCGGCCGCGCGGCAGGCCCGGCGCGAAGCGAGCCGGCAGAGCCGGGCCGCAGCGGCGCAGCCCGCGCCGCCTCCTCCCGGGCGGACGGTCGACTCGGAGATCTGGGCGGTGCTCGCCGCCGCGGGGTTGGTGCCGCCGACGGGCGCCGCGGGGTTGGTGCCGCCGACCGCCGGTGCCGGGTTGGTCGCGCCGACCGCCGACGCCGCGTTGGTTCCGCCGACCGGCGCCGCTGAGCCGACCTCGACCCCGGCGCCGGCGCCGGACGGTGCGGCCGGAGTGCCGCCCGCCCCCGTCCGGGTCGCGCCGGTTCCGGCGAGCCGCGACGCCTGCGATGTCGTTGTCGCGTCGCCGGACGACCCCGACGCCTTGCCCCTCGACCAACGGGCCCGGCCCGTGCCCGCACCTCCTGTGCTCCGGACTGCCGCGGTCGTCGACCCTGCGCCTGGGGGTGTTGCGCCTGGGGGTGTGGCGCCTGCAGGTTCTGCGCCTGGAGGTGTGGCGCCCGGGGGCGTGGCGCCGGGTAATGCCGCGGCAGCTGTGTCTCTGCCTGGGGGCGCTGTCGCCGGCCGCCCGGCGGCGGGCGTCGCGGCGCCTGGCGATGCTCCGTCCAGCGGCGCCGCGCCTGGCAGTGCAGCGCCTCGCAGTGCCGCGCCCGGCGAGCCTGCGCCGGTCGCAGGTATCGCGTCGACGGACGGGGTTGCGGCCGCCGGACCCTCTGCCGTCGGGATCGCGGCCGCCGCACTCGTCGCGTTGGGGCTGGCCAGGATCGACCCGCCGCCCGACGCGCCCGCCCCTGGTTCGGACCCGGGCGGCGAGCTGTGGCGGCGCGAGAGGTCGGGCAGCGGGGTGCTCGACGGTCGGGCGGACGCGCCCGGGGCCGGGGCCGATGCGCCCGCGGACCCGTCCGTGCTCGGAGGAACAGCCACGTGCCCGGGGCGTGCGGCGCAGGACGACGACGCCGTTCTCCCCGGTACACCGTCCGAGGAATCGACTCCCGACAGGTCCGGTGGGGACGGGGGAGCGCCGGCCGAGTTGCCGGCTCCGGGACCGTCGCGTTCCGAGCGGTCCGACGGCGGACTGTCCGCCGTCGAAGCGTCTGGCGTCGAAGCGTCCGGCGACGAACCCGCGGACCGCGGACCAGTCGGGTCCTCGGCGCCGGAATCGCCGTCGTCCGGACCGCCTGCACCGGCGTCGACGGCGCCCGGGAGGGCGGGGACGGTAGCCGAGGCGCCGCGTTCCCAGGCCACTCGACGGGGCGTCGTGCTGCCCCGCCCGCGGCCGGAGGGACCGGTCACCGGCCGGCCGCGCGCCCCTCGGCCGGCGCGGACCCCATCGGCGCCGACCGGCCGCCGCCGTCGGGTGCTCGTCGCCCTCGGCGCGGTGGGCCTCCTGGTCGCGGGCTACGGACTGACCGCGTCGAGCCCCGACATCGGCGCGACCAGCCCGTCGGTACTGGCCGTCCCGCAGCTGTCGGGCGAGCGGGAGTGGGCCGACCGGGCGCAGGTCGTGCTGGCGTCGGTCGACTCGCAGCTCGACGTGATCGCGAAGGCCGAGTCCGAGTGGTACGCCGTCCCCGCCTCGCTGCGCGCGACCCGCGCCGACGCGCTCGACCGGTTGCTCCGCCGCAAGGCCTACCTGGAGACACAGCGAACGCTGCTGCAGACCCAGCTCGCCACGTACAAGTCCTTGACCAGCGCCAACGACGATCTGCGACGCACCGAGCAGCAGCTGGCCTACATCCGGCGCGAGCTCGACATCGCGACCGACCCCGCGCGGCGCACCCCGGCGCAGGCGGCGCTGGTCGCCGCGCTGGAGGAGAACCGGCGGACGCTGGAGCGTCGGCGCGACGCCAAGCGCGCGGAGGTGCAGGGCCTGTCCGGCGACGTGGCAGGGGCCGCGACGGTCCCGCTCGTCGACGACCCCGCGCTCACCGACCGTGCAGCCGCCGAGGTGCGTCGCGTCGTAGAGGACCCGACGGCCCCGCCGCCGCACCGCACGGGCGGTGCCGACCAGCGGCCGGACGCCGTCAGCGGCCGCGGCCAGCACCGCGACGGCTCGCCCGTGCCGGAGATCGGCACCGGCGCGCCACCGGACCCCGGCCGGGCGTCGGACGACGTCTCGGCGCTCGCCTCGTCGCGCGGGCCCGTCGAACGCGTCGTCGAGCCGGTGGCCCACGCCGAGTCGGTGCCCGCGCCGGGCCGGGCGTCGTCGGACGACCCGCCCCCGAACCGTGCGCCGTCGTTCCGTGCCGCGTCCGCCGACCAGCCGCAGGCCCCGCCGGCCGAGGTCCGGGCCGCGGAGCCGCCGCCCGCCGACGCCCCGCAGGCCGCCGCCACGCCCCCGCAGGCCGCCGAGACGGCACCGCAGGCGGCCGAGCCCGCCCCGCGCGCCGCCGAGCCGGCACCGGCGCCCCGGACGGCCGGGGCGTCCGGGTCCGCGGCACCGTCCGGGAACGCCGGGTTCGTCGACACCATGGCGCCGAGCTGGTCGTGGATGTCACCGGGAACGGCGCAGGCCGCGAATGCCACGGCCAAGCGGGCGATCGAGCAGGGGGAGCAGGCGCCGCCCGAGACGTCGGGGTCCGCCGACGGCTCCGGGGACGACGAACAGCCGGTCGGCTGACGCCGATCGGGTCCCGGCACGCCCGCGTGGCGGCACCACCCCGGGCACCGTCGCAGGTAGCGTGCGTGCTGTGACCGCAGCTCACGCAGCCGCCGCTGATCCGGCGCGACCCGGAGCCGGCGAAGCCCTGCCCCAGCACGTCCGTACGGCGTTCGGTGTGGCCGACGCCCCGCCACGCCCGGTCGCGTGGGCGGGCCAGCGTGCCTGGCAGTGCGGCGACGCGCTGATCCGGCCGGTGTCGGACAACGCCGTCGCCGCCTGGTCGGCAGGGGTGCTGGAGAACCTCGAGGTCGAGGGGGTGCGGCTGGCACGGCCGCTGCGGTCGTCGGACGGGCGTTGGGTCGTGGCCGGGTGGGCGGCGTGCCGGTTCCTGCCGGGCAGCGCCGAACCGCGTTACGACGACGTCGTCGCCGCCGCGATGCGCCTGCACGCGGCGACGGCGACCGTGCTGCGCCCGCGGCTGCTCGACGACCGCGACGACGTGCTGTCCCGCTCGGTGTCGGCGGCCTTCGGCGAGCGCAGGCTGACCCTCGACGGCGCCACGGGCGGTGACCTGTTCACCGAGCTGGGCGCGCATCGGCGACCGATCAAGCTGACGCCGCAGGTCGTGCACGGCGAGCTGTTCGGCGCGGTCCTGTTCGACGCCGACGGCAGCCCGGCCGTCCTCGATCTCGTCCCGTTCTGGCGGCCCGCGGAGTGGGCGGCGGCGGTCATCGTCGTCGACGCGCTGGCCTGGGGCGGCGCCGATGCGGGCATCCTCGAACGCTGGGCGCACCTGGCGGAGTGGCCGCAGGCGTTGCTGCGCGCCCTGCTGTACCGGCTGGCGCTGCACGCCCAGCACCCGGAGGGCAGCGTCGAGTCGCTCGCCGGCCTGGAGCGGGCCGCCGGCCTGATCAGCGCCCGGCTCTGAGCCCCTCACACCTACCGTCCGGCCATGTGAGGACCCCGTTGCGTCGATGACACGCACGGCCACGGCGAGGTAATCCGCGCTTCCTAGCGTCGCCACCGATTCGATCGGCGAGCGGCGGGAGGCCACACGTGACCCTCACGGATGTCACGGACGAGCAGCGGACGGGCCGGGCACGACTCGGCGGACGGTGGATCGAGGACTGGGAGCCGGAGGACGCGGGCTTCTGGGAGCGGACCGGCCGCGCGGTGGCGAACCGCAACCTGTGGGCGTCGATCTTCGTCGAGCACGTCGGGTTCTCGGTGTGGACCCTGTGGTCGGTGTTCGTGCTGTTCATGGGCCCGGAGTACGGCGTCGACGCGGCCGGCAAGTTCTTCCTCGGCGCGACCGCGACGCTGGTCGGTGCGGTCCTGCGGGTGCCGTACACGTTCGCGGTGGCCCGGTTCGGCGGCCGCAACTGGACGATCGTGTCGGGCCTGCTGCTCCTGGTCCCCACGGTCGCGGCGGCGTTCGTCCTGCAGCCCGGCACGCCGTACGCGGTGTTCGTGCTGATGGCGGCGCTGGCCGGGTTCGGCGGCGGGAACTTCGCGTCGTCGATGACGAACATCAACACGTTCTTCCCGGAGGGCCGCAAGGGCACCGCGCTGGGCCTCAACGCCGGGGGCGGCAACCTGGGCGTCGCCGTCATCCAGCTGGTCGCGCTGCTGGTGATCGCGACCGCGGGCGCCGGGCACCCGAAGCTGCTGCTGGCCGTCTACATCCCGCTGATCGTGATCTGCGCGGTGTGCGCGGCGCTGTTCATGGACAACATCTCCAGCGTCCGCAACGACACCGGCGCGTTCCGGCTCGCCGTCGCCGACCGGGACACCACGATCATGTCGTTCCTCTACATCGGCACCTTCGGCTCGTTCATCGGCTACAGCTTCGCGTTCGGGCTGGTCCTGCAGACGCAGTTCGGCCGCACCCCGCTCCAGGCGGCGGCGCTGACGTTCATCGGCCCGCTGCTGGGCTCGTTCATCCGTCCGCTGGGCGGCTGGCTGGCCGACCGCTTCGGCGGCGCCCGCGTCACGACGGTGAACTTCGTGGCGATGGCCGCCGCGACGGTCGTGTGCATCGTGGCGTCGGGCATGAAGTCGCTGCCGCTGTTCGTCGCCGGGTTCATCGCGCTCTTCGTGTTCTCCGGCGTCGGCAACGGCTCGACGTACAAGATGATCCCCGCGATCTTCCGGCGGAAGGCGTTGGCGCGCATCGCCTCCGGTGCCTCGTCGCGCGAGGAGGCCCTGCTGGCGGCGCGGCGCGTCTCGGGTGCGGCGATCGGTCTCATCTCGGCGGTCGGCGCGCTCGGCGGGCTGCTGATCAACCTGGCGTTCCGCCAGTCGTTCGCCGCGGCCAAGTCGGGCGTCCCGGCGTTCTGGGTGTTCTTCGCCTTCTACCTGGTGTGCACCGTCGTGACGGTCGCGGTCTACCTGCGCTCGCCGGCGCGCGCTGCCGTCGGTGCGCCGGTGCCGGTGTGAGGTCGTCGGTGTCACCTGCTGGAAACGTCGTCGAACCACGTCCGGTACGTGGCCGTCCGACGATGGCCCGCATGCCCGCCGACACGCACTGCCCGTACTGCGCGCTGCAGTGCGGGATGACGGTCGGCGGCGCGGGCACGGTCGCGCCGCGGGAGTTCCCCACCAACCGGGGCGGGCTGTGCCAGAAGGGCTGGACCGCCGGGTCGCTGCTGTCGCACCCCGACCGGCTGACCACGCCGCTCGTCGACGGTGTGCCCGCGTCGTGGGACTCCGCGATCGGGCACGTGGCGGACCGGATCCGGGACCTGCAGGCGGCGTACGGACCGGACTCCGTCGCGGTCTTCGGCGGCGGCGGGCTGACCAACGAGAAGGCGTACCTGCTGGGGCGCTTCGCCCGCGTCGCGCTGGGGACCTCGCAGATCGACTACAACGGCCGGTTCTGCATGTCCTCGGCCGCCGCGGCCGGTAACCGGGCGTTCGGGATCGACCGCGGGCTGCCGTTCCCGGTGACCGACCTCGACGACGCGGAGGTCGTCGTACTGGCGGGCGCGAACGTCGCCGAGACGATGCCGCCGCTGATGGGGCACCTGACCGGGGCCCGGCTGGTCGTCGTCGACCCCCGGCGGACGCCGACGGCCGAGCGCGCGGTCGCGGCGGGCGGGTTGCACCTGCAGCCGGTGCCGGGCACCGACCTGGTGCTCGCGCTGGGCCTGCTGCACGCCGCGGTCACCGAGGGGCTGGTCGACCGCGCCTTCGTCGAGCAGCGGACCAGCGGGTTCGACGACGCCTGGCGGCTCGCCGCACAGTGGTGGCCCGAACGGGCCGAGCGGGCGTGTGGGGTCGCGGCCACGGACATGCGGACGGTCGTGTCGTGGCTGGCCGGCTCCGCGCGCCGCTACGTGCTCACCGCGCGCGGGGCCGAGCAGCACGCGCACGGCGTCGACACGGTGACGGCGTGGATCAACCTCTCGCTCGCACTGGGACTGCCCGGCACCCCGGGATCGGGCTTCGGCACGATCACCGGGCAGGGGAACGGACAGGGTGGCCGTGAGCACGGGCAGAAGGCCGACCAGCTGCCCGGCTACCGGCGCATCGACGATCCCGCCGCCCGCGCCCACGTCGCGGCGGTGTGGGGTGTCGATGCGGACTCGCTGCCCGGGCCCGGGCGCAGTGCCGTCGAGCTGATCGACGCGATCGGCACCCCCGGCGGGCCGCGTGCGCTGCTGGTGTTCGGGTCGAACCTGCGGGTGTCCGCGCCGGACGCCGCGCGCGTCGCCGCCAAGCTCGACGCGCTGGACCTCCTCGTCGTCGCGGACTTCCTGCCCGGCGAGACCGCCCGGCGGGCCGACGTCGTGCTCCCCGTCGCCCAGTGGGCCGAGGAGGAGGGCACGCTCACCAACCTCGAGGGACGGGTGCTGCGTCGCCGGCGGGCGCTCGACCCGCCGCCCGGCGTCCGCACCGACCTCGACGTCATCACCGGACTGGCCGCCGCACTGGGGTTCGGTGGCTTCCCCACGACGCCGCGCGCGGTCTTCGACGAGCTGCGCGCGGCGTCGGCGGGCGGCCCCGCCGACTACTCGGGCATCACCTGGGACCGGCTGGACGCGGGCGAGGCCCTGCACTGGCCGTGCCCGGAGCCCGGCCACCCCGGCACCCCGCGGCTGTTCCTCGACCGCTTCGCCCATCCCGACGGTCGGGCGCGGCTCGTGCCCGTCGACCACGTGCCGGCCGCGGAGCTGCCCGACGACCCGTATCCGTTGCGCGCCACCACCGGCCGGGTGCTGGTGCACTACCAGTCCGGGGCGCAGACGCGGCGGGTCGAGGAGCTCGCCGCGGTGGTGCCCGACGTGTTCGTCGAGGTCCACCCGGACACCGCCGCCCGCGCCGGGCTCGTCGACGGTGCCTGGGCACGGGTCGAGTCACGCCGCGGGCGCGTGCTCGCCCGCGTCCGGTGCGTCCTGTCGGTCCGGCCGGACACGGTGTTCCTGCCCTTCCACTTCGGCGACGGCCAGGCCGCGAACCTGCTCACCAACCCCGTGCTCGACCCGGTCAGCCGGATGCCGGAGTTCAAGGTCGCCGCGGTCCGGCTGCTCCCCGTGAGCGGCGAGGCGGTGTCGGCATGAGGCGGATCGTGGTGGTGGGCAACGGGATGGTCGGCGCCCGGTTCGCCGACGAGGTGCGCCGCCGCGGGGGCGCCCGGCTGACCGTCGTCGGCGCGGAGTCGCATCCCGCCTACAACCGGGTGCTGCTCTCGACGGTCCTCGCCGGCGGGGTCGCCCCGTCGGCGATCGCGTTGCAGCCCACCGGCTGGGCCGCCGACCACGGCATCGACGTGCGCTCGGGCGTCGCGGCCACGTCGATCGACCCGGTGGCACGCACGGTGACCTGCTCCGACGGCGCGCTACTGCGCTACGACGACCTCGTGCTCGCCACCGGCAGCCGGGCCTGGCTGCCGCCGGTGCCGGGCCTGCCGGGACCGGGCGTCGTACCGTTCCGCGACCTCGACGACTGCCTCGCCATCCTCGACATGGCCCGTCCCGGTGCGCGGCTGGCCGTCCTCGGCGGCGGGCTGCTCGGTCTGGAGGCCGCCCGCGGGCTCGCCGCGCGGGGCGTCGAGGTCACCGTCGTCCACCCGGCGGGGCACCTGATGGAACGTCAGCTCGACGCGGGCGCCGGCGCGGTGCTGGCCGACGTCGTCGACCGGCTCGGGGTCCGGCTGCTGGTCGGCGTCGGTGCAGTCTCCTGGGCGCCGGGTGTGGGTCTGACCTGCGACGACGGCTCGCTGCTCGCCGTGGACGGGCTGGTCGTCGCCGCCGGTGTGCGGGCGGAGACCGGGCTGGCCGCCGACGCGGGCGCACGGGTCGACCGCGGCATCGTCGTCGACGACCGGCTCGCCGCCTCGCTGCCGGACGTCCACGCCATCGGCGACTGCGCCCAGCACGACGGAGCCCCACCCGGGCTGGTCCAGCCGGGCTGGGAGCAGGCGGCGGTGCTGGCCGACCTGCTCACCGGCGCCGACCCGGCCGCGCGCTACCGCGGCACCCGGGCCGTCACCCGGCTCAAGGCCCGCGGGGTGGACCTGACCGCCGTCGGCGACGTCCACGCCGAGGACGACGACGCCACGGAGCTGTTGCGGCTCACCGACTCCCGGCGCGGCCGGTACGCGAAGCTGGCGCTGCGCGACGACCGCGTCGTCGGCGGGATCATGATCGGCTTCCCGGACGCCGCGGCGTCGGTGATCCAGCTGCACGACACCGGGTCGCCCGCACCGTCGGACCGGCTCGCGCTGCTGCTCGGGCGGGCCCTGCCGGGCGAGGCGACGCCCACGGCCGACCCCGGGCGGCTGCCCGCGGCTGCGGTGGTGTGCCGGTGCAACACCGTCACCAAGGGGGCGCTCGTCACCGCCTGGCGCTCCGGGGCCACCGACCTCGGCGCCCTGCGCACCGCCACCCGCGCCGGCACCGGTTGCGGCAGCTGCGCCGCGACCGTCGAGGGCATCTGCGGGTGGCTGGCCGCGACGGACGCGCCCGCCGATCCGGCGCCGCCCCAGCTGCAGGAACGGCACTTTCCCGCAGCCCAGTTGCAGGAAAGTGCCGTTCCTGCAGGACGGGACGGCCCCACCACGCAGGACGACGAGCCCGCGCACGACTACGACAGGGAGGGGGCGGCATGACCCGGGAGCTGGTCGTCGTCGGGCACGGGATGGTCGGGCACCGGCTGGTCTCCGCGTTGCGCGACCGCGACACCGCAGGAACCTGGCACGTCACGGTGCTGGGCGAGGAGGACCGGCCGGCCTACGACCGGGTCGCCCTTTCGTCCTATGTGGATGGACGCACCGAGGACGATCTCGCGCTGGACGACCACGACGACCCGCGCGTCGACGTCCGGCGCGGCACCCCCGTCGTCGCGATCGACCGCGAGGCCAGGCAGGTGCGCACCGGTTCCGGTGAGCTGATCGGCTACGACGCGCTGGTCCTGGCGACGGGTTCGGTGCCGTTCGTGCCCCCCGTCCCGGGCCGCGACCTGCCCGGCTGCTTCGTCTACCGCACCCTCGACGACCTCGACGCGATCACGGCCGCGGCCGAGGCGGCCATGGAGCGCCCGGGGCCCGGCAGGCGGTCGGCGGTCGTCGTCGGCGGTGGGTTGCTGGGGCTGGAGGCGGCGCGGGCGATGCGCCTGCTCGGGTTGTCGCCGCAGGTCGTCGAGATCGCGCCGCGGCTGATGCCGGTACAGGTCGACGAGGGCGGCGGGGCGCTGTTGCGCACGCTCGTCGAGCGCCAGGACATCGCGGTGCGCTGCGGGGTCTCGGTGGCGGGAATCGTCGCCGACCGGGGGCGGCTGGTCGCCCAGCTGTCGGACGGCATCGAGCTGGACGCCGACCTCGTCGTGTTCTCCGCAGGCATCCGCGCCGCGGACGGGCTGGCCCGCGCGGCCGGGCTGGGCGTCGGGGAGCGGGGCGGGGTGCTGGTCGACGACCGCTGCCGCACGGCCGACGAGCACGTCTGGGCCGTCGGCGAGTGCGCGGCGCTGGAGGGCCGCACCTACGGCCTCGTCGCGCCCGGCTACGCGATGGCCGAGGTCGTCGCCGACCGGCTGCTCGGCGGCGACGCCCGGATGAGCAGCGCCGAGCTCGACATGTCGACGCAGCTCAAGCTGCTGGGCGTGGACGTCGCCAGCTTCGGCGACGCACACGCGACGACCGAGGGCGCGCTGCCCGTCGTGATCAACGACCCGGTCGCGGGCACGTACGCCAAGCTGGTCGTCTCCGACGACGCGTCGACGCTGCTGGGCGGGGTCCTGGTGGGTGACGCGAGTCGGTACGCCGCGCTGCGCCCGCTCGTCGGGTCGGCGCTGCCCGCCGACCCGGTCGCGTTGATCGCGCCGGACGGGGTCGAGCTGGGGGCCGACGCGCTGCCCGACAGCGCCCAGGTGTGTTCGTGCAACGCGGTCACGAAAGGTGCGCTCCGCGAGGCGATCGCCGAAGGGGCACACGACGTTCCCGCGCTGAAGGCCTGCACGCGGGCCGGGACGAGCTGCGGCTCGTGCGTCCCGTTGCTCAAGACGATCCTGGTGCAGGAGGGCGTCGAGGTCTCCACGGCGCTGTGCGAGCACTTCGCGTTCTCCCGCGCGGAGCTGTTCGAGATCGTCGCGGGCGCGGGCATCGCGACGTTCAGCGAGCTCATCGAGACCCACGGCACCGGGCGTGGCTGCGACGTGTGCAAGCCGGTCGTCGCCTCGATCCTCGCCTCGCTCGGCGGCATCAAGGGGACCGGGGGTCACATCCTGGCGGGCGAGCAGGCGTCATTGCAGGACACGAACGACCGGTTCCTCGCGAACATGCAGCGCGACGGGACCTACAGTGTCGTGCCGCGCGTGCCCGGCGGGGAGATCACGCCGGACGGCCTGATCGCGATCGGCGAGGTCGCCCGCGACTTCGGGCTGTACACCAAGATCACCGGCGGCCAGCGGATCGACCTGTTCGGCGCCCGCGTCGAGCAGCTCCCGGCGATCTGGCGACGGCTGGTCGACGCCGGGTTCGAGTCCGGGCACGCCTACGGCAAGGCGCTGCGCACGGTGAAGTCGTGCGTCGGCAGCACGTGGTGCCGCTACGGGCAGCAGGACTCGGTGGGGCTGGCCGTCGCGCTGGAGCTGCGCTACCGCGGGCTGCGCAGCCCGCACAAGATCAAGTCCGGGGTGTCGGGGTGCGCACGCGAGTGCGCGGAGGCCCGGTCGAAGGACTTCGGCATCATCGCGACCGAGACCGGGTGGAACCTCTACGTCGGCGGCAACGGCGGCTTCACGCCCCGGCATGCCGACCTGCTGGTGTCCGATGTGGACACCGACACGCTGGTCCGGCTCGTCGACAGGTTCCTGATGTTCTACGTCCGTACCGCGGACCGGCTGCAGCGCACCGCATCCTGGATCGAGGCGATGGACGGGGGACTCGACCACCTGCGCGCGGTGATCGTCGACGACTCCCTCGGCATCTGTGCCGACCTGGAGGCGGCGATGGCGGCACACGTCGCGTCGTACGCCGACGAGTGGGCCGGGGTGCTCGCCGACGAGGACAAGCTGGCGCGCTTCGTGTCCTTCGTCAACGCGCCGGACACGCCGGACCCGACGATCTCGTTCGTGACCGAGCGCGGCCAGCCCGTGCCGGCGCCCCGCACGCCCGTGTTGATCGGAATCCCGGAGGTGGGGTCGTGACCGCAGCCGTACTCACGGTGTGGACGGCCGTGTGCCGTGTGGACCAGCTGGAGCCCGAGCGCGGGGTGGCCGCGCTGCTCGGCGGGCGACAGGTCGCGCTGTTCCGCACCCACGACGGGACGGTGCACGCCATCGGCAACATCGACCCGTTCTCCGGCGCCGCGGTGCTCTCACGCGGCATCGTCGGTGACCGCGGCGGGGTCCCGACGGTGGCCTCGCCCGTCTACAAGCAGGTGTTCTCCCTGGTCGACGGCAGATGCCTGGACGACGACACGGTCCGGGTGGACGTCTACGACGTCCGTCTCCGCCACGGCACCGTGGAGGTCGCGGTCGAGGACACGGTCGACCGCCCGGGCACGGCTCCGTGGGCCGGGCGATGATCGTGGCGGTCGCCGGACAGGGACGCGAGGCCGCGCCGGTGCCGCCGCTGGCGGGCTTCACCGTCGGGGTCACCGCGGCCCGCCGGGCCGACGAGCTCGCGACGATGCTGGAGCGCCGCGGCGCCGTCGTGCAGCACGGGCCGGCGCTGCGGATCGTCCCGCTCGCCGACGACGCGCAGCTGCTCGAGAGCACCCGCGCCCTCATCGCGCGGCCGCCCGACGTCACCGTCGCCACGACGGGGATCGGGTTCCGCGGCTGGATCGAGGCTGCCGAGGGCTGGGGCCTGGGCGACGACCTGATCACGGTGCTGGGCAAGGGAACCGTGCTCGCCCGGGGGCCCAAGGCGCGCGGGGCGATCCGGGCGTCGGGGCTGGTCGACGCGTGGTCGCCGGAGTCGGAGTCCTCCGCCGAGGTGCTCGACCACCTGCTCGCGTCCGGTGTGGACGGACAGCGGATCGCCGTACAGCTGCACGGGGAACCGTTGCCGGACATGGTCGAGGCGCTCGCGATGGCAGGCGCCGAGGTCGTCCAGGTGCCCGTGTACCGGTGGCTGCCGCCCGCCGACGTCGGCCCGCTCGACCGGCTGACCGACGCCGTTCTCACCGGCGGCGTCGACGTCCTGACGTTCACCAGCGCGCCCGCCGCGGCCAGCCTGCTCGCCAGGGCCGGCAAGCGCGGCCTGCGCGACGCGCTGCTCGCCGCGCTGCGCGGGCCGGTCCTCGCGATGTGCGTCGGTCCGGTGACGGCCGCGCCGCTGCAGGACGTCGACGTCCCGACCGCCCAGCCGCACCGCTCCCGGCTCGGCGCGATGGTCCGCGAGCTGGAGGTCGTCGCGCCCGCGCGGGCACGCTGGCTGCCCGTCGCCGGGCACGTCCTGGAGCTGCGTGGGCACGCCGTGCTCGTCGACGGTGCCCTGCGTCCCGTGCCGCCGACCGGGATGGCGCTGCTGCGGGTCCTGGCCCGCCGTCCGGGGCGGGTCGTCGCGCGCGCGGAGCTGCTGCGCGCCCTGCCCGGCGGCGGCGACGACGAGCACGCCGTCGAGACCGCCGTCGCCCGGCTGCGGTCTGCGGTGGGGGAGCCGAAACTGGTGCAGACCGTCGTCAAACGGGGGTACCGGCTCGCACTCGACCCCGCCGCCGGTCCCGTCCCGCTCGGTGGCCACTGCGGCGCCGGAGGCCTGCGGTGACCCCCCTTCTCCTCGTGGCGCACGGCAGCCGGTCCGGGGACGTGGCCGGCTCCCTCGCGTCCGCGGTGGCCGCGCGCTCCGGGCTCGACGTGCGCCTCGCCTATGCCGACGTCCGCGGTCCGACCGTCGCCGAGACCGTCGCCGACCTGCCGCACGCCGTCGTCGTGCCCGCGTTCCTCGCGGCTGGTCACCACGTCCGCCGCGACCTGCCCGCGCAGCTCGCCGCCGCCGGCGCCGGCGCGTTCCCGGTGACGCGCGCGATCGGCCCGGACCCGCTGCTGGCGTCGGCGGCGCTCGACCGGCTGCGGGAGGCGGGATGGCGCCACGGCGACGCCGTCGTGCTGGCCGCCGCGGGATCGGCCGACGCGGTCGCGCTCGGCCAGGTGCGGCAGGCCGCCCGTCAGCTGCAGGTCGCGATCGGACGCCGGGTCCGCGTCGGGTTCGCCGCCTCCGCGGCGCCGCGTGTCGACGCCCTGGTCGCGGGGCTACGGGCGGCGGGGGAGGAACGGGTCGCCGTCGCGACCTGGCTGCTGGCGCCGGGCGTGTTCGCCGACCGCGTCGCCGCCTGCGGTGCCGACGTCGTCAGCGTTCCCCTGGGCACGCATCCCGGCGTCGTCGACGCGATCCTGGCGCGCTACGAGAGGGCCCTCGCCCAGCCGGCCGCGTAGGAGCCTGCTCACGAGTGCGGGGCGCGTGCCGTTGCCCGCGCGGGCCGCGGCGTCCCGGTCCCTGGGCCGTGGGATTTGTGCAGGAACGGCACTTTCCCGCAGCCCGGTTGCGGGAAAGTGCCGTTCCTGCAGTCCGCGGCAGGCCTCAGCGGCGGCGGTGCTCGCGGGGGAGCCGGCCGTCCACCAGCAGGACACCCTCCGCGCGCAGCCGTGCCGCCTGCTCGACGGCGATGTGCGGGGCGGGGGTGCCGTCGGCGCGGAGCACGCGGTGCCACGGGATGTCGTGGCCGTCCTCGGCGAGGATGCGCCCGACGATGCGCGGCGTGCTGAGCCCGAGCTGGGCGGCGATCTCGCCGTAGGTCGACGTCTGGCCCGGCGGGATCGCGCGGACGGCCGCGCGCACGGCTTCGACGGTCGCGTCGTCCATCGGGCCTCCCGGAAGCTCAGCCGAGGATGAACTCGCGGATGTGCGCGGCCACCTCGTCGGTGCGTTCGAGGAACAGCATGTGCCCCGCCTCGATCTCCGCCACCGTCAGGTCGTTGCCGAGCGCCGCCCCGCACTGGTCGAGCCAGGCCTGTTCGACGAAGTCGCCGCGCGTCGCCGGCAAGATCAACGTCGGCGTGCCGGCGGGTGGCACCACCGCGGGCCGCGCCAGCTCGTTCCACGCGACGACGGCGGCCGACCGCAGGTAGCGCCACTCCCAACGGCCCTCGAAGTGCGCGAGGTGCGCGGCGACCTCGGCCTCGACCAGCGCGGCGTCGACACCCTTCCAACGGTCGGCCCGGTCGGCCCGGGCCGCCTCGAGGTCGGGGAAGGACTCGTCGGTCCGGGTGTCCTCGGCGGTCTCGAGCATGTCGTCGGGGTCGAGGCCGATCGCCGGGTCGAGCAGCACGAGCCGCTCGACGCGCTCGGGCGCGGTGCGCGCGAGATGCACGGCGACCGCCCCGCCGAACGAGTGCCCGACGACCGCGACGTCCTCGATCTCCAGCCGGTCGAGCACCGCGATGGCGTCGGCGACGTGCTGCTCGATGTTCCACGGCGGGCTCCACGGCGACCGGCCGTGTCCCCGCAGGTCGACGCCGATCCAGCGGAGCTCGGGGACCGCCTCGGCCAACGGCGCCCAGCGCGCCCCGTGCCCGCTCACCCCGTGCAACGCGAGCACCGGCACCCCGACGGGGTTGCCGAAGGTGTGCACGTGCAGGCGCCGGGCGTTCTCGGACACTCCCGTCACTCTGCCATCCCCGTCGGTGCCGAAATGTGGGTGGGGGCGGTGACCCGAAGATCGTCGGTGGGACGTGGTCGAATCGTCGCGTGGCCCGCTCCCCGTCCCCGCGTCCCGCCGCCGTGTCCCCCGGCGGCCGGGTGCCGCTGCTCGTGCGCGGGAGCGTTGCGCCGGTCGGCGTACCGGCCTGGGACGAGCGGGCGTGGCGGGTGCTGGGACACCGGTCGGGACCGCTGCGGGTCGTCGGCGGCCCCGGCACGGGGAAGACGACGGTGCTGCTCGCCGCGCTGGCCGAGCGCGTCCGGGAGGGTGTCGCGCCGGAGAACGTGCTCCTGCTCGTCGGCAGCCGCCGTGCCGCGGCCGACATGCGCGAACGCCTGACGCCGCTGCTGCACCCCCATGGCGGCGACCCCGAGTCGACGACGCGTGAGCTGCTCGTCCGCACCGTGCACTCCTACGCGTTCGGGGTGCTTCGGCTGCATGCGGCGCGCCACGGCGACCCGCCGCCGCGGCTGCTGGCGGGCGCGGAGCAGGACGTCGTGGTCCGGGAGCTGCTGGCCGGCGAGATCGAGGGCGACGCGCCCGACTCCGGCTGGCCGGACCGGCTGCGTCCCGCGCTCGGCCTGCCCGGGTTCGCCGCCGAGCTGCGCGAGCTGCTGCTGCGTGCCGCCGAGCGCGGCCTCGGGCCCGAGGAGCTGTTCGCGCTGGGCGAGCGGCACGGCGTCGACGAGTGGCGGGCCGCGGGCCGGTTCTTCCGGGTGTACGAGCAGGTCGTGCTGCTGCGCGGCGCCGCGGGTCGGGGTGCGCCGCAGGCCACGGCCCCGGCTCTCGACTCCGCGGAGCTCGTCGCCGCCGCGCTCGACACCCTCGCCGCGGATCCCGACCTGCGCGCGGCCGAGCAGCGCCGGGTGCGGCACCTGTTCGTCGACGACGCGCAGGACCTCGATCCGCAGCAACTGGAGCTCGTCGCGACGCTGGGGTCGACGGCGTCGACAACCCTGCTCGCGGGCGACGCCGACCAGGCCGTCCTCGCGTTCCGCGGGGCCGACCCGCAGGGGTTGCGCGCCGTCGAGGCCGAGACCGTCGTGCTCGACGTCGACCATCGCAGCCGGGCGGCGGTCCGGGCCGCCACCGGGCGGCTGGCCGCGCGGCTGCCCGGTGCGGGTGCGGGCCGGGTGCGGGTGGCGGCAGGCCCCGAGGACGACGAGGGGCAGGTGCTCGTCCGGGTGTTCGGCTCGGTGGCCGCCGAGGCCGCGTGGATCGCCGACCGGCTGCGCTGCGCGCACCTCGTCGACGGGGTGCCGTGGTCGGAGATGGCGGTGCTGTCGCGGTCGACGCGGCGGTCGCTGCCCGCGCTGCGCCGGGCACTGGTCGCGGGCGGGGTGCCGATCGTCGCCCCGCCCGACGAGCTGCCGCTGGCCCGCCAGCCCGCCGTCGTCCCGTTGCTGATGGTGCTGCGGGCGGCCACCCGGCCCGAGGAGCTCGACGCCGACGCCGCGGCCGCGCTGCTCACCTCGCCGCTCGGGTCCGGCGACCCGATGCGGATGCGCCGCCTGCGGCGCGGTCTGCTGCGGCTGCGGGCGGCCGCGGAGCCCGACCCGCCTGCCGCCCACGCGACAGGCGGGACCGCGGCACTCGCCGACGTCGGTGCCGAGCGGGTCAGCAGCGACCCGCTGCTCGTCGAGGCCCTGCGCGCCGCCGCGGCCGGCGAGCCCGATCCCCTCGCCGCGCTCCCGCCGTCGGAGACCGCGCCGCTGCGTCGCGTCGGCGCGCTGCTGGCCACGGCGGCG
Organism: Pseudonocardia benzenivorans CB1190; assembly: GCF_000196675.2. Lineage (GTDB taxonomy): Bacteria > Actinomycetota > Actinomycetes > Mycobacteriales > Pseudonocardiaceae > Pseudonocardia > Pseudonocardia benzenivorans. The sequence continues at coordinate 1,157,905 of NC_015312.1, forward strand.
GCCGCGGCCCGCGACGGGGCGAGCGTCGAGGAGGTGCTCTGGCAGGTCTGGCAGCAGACCGGGCTGGCCGATCGCTGGTCCGCGGCGAGCGGTCGTGGAGGGCCCGCCGGCGCGGCGGCCGACCGCGACCTCGACGCCGTCCTCGCCCTGTTCGACGCGGCCGCCCGCTACAGCGACCGGCTACCGGGCGCCGACGTCGCCGGGTTCACCGACTACCTGGCCGACCAGCAGCTCCCCACCGACTCCCTCGCGCCGCGGGCGCCGGGCGGCGACGCGGTCGCGCTGCTCACCGCGCACGCCGCGCGCGGTCGGGAGTGGCGGGTCGTCGCGGTGCCGGGAGTGCAGGAGGGCAGCTGGCCCGACCTGCGGCTGCGCGGCAGCCTGCTGGGCAACGAGCGGCTCGTCGACCTGCTCGCCGGTGTCGCCGAGCCCGACGGCAGCGTCTCCCGCGTCGCGCCGCTGCTGGCCGAGGAGCGCAGGCTGTTCTACGTGGCGTGCAGCCGGGCGTCGCACACGTTGCTGGTCAGTGCCGTGCAGGGGGAGGACGAGCAGCCGTCCCGGTTCCTCGACGAGCTCGACCCGCTGCCGGCGGGGGCCGCCGAGACCCGGACCGTCCACCGGCCGGGGCGCTCGCTCGTGCTGGCCGAGCTGGTCGGCGAGCTGCGCCGGGCCGTGTGCACGCCGGGCGACGAGCCCGCCGCCGTCGCCCGTCGGGAGCGGGCCGCCGCGCAGCTCGCCCGGCTCGCCGCCGACGGCGTCCCCGGCGCCCGTCCCGACGAGTGGTACGGCCTGGCCCCGGTCTCGACGGACGCGCCGCTGCGGGTGCCGGGCGAGGTGGTGCCGGTGTCGCCGTCGGACGTCGAACGCATCGTCGCGTGCCCGCTGCGGTGGGTCCTGGAACGGCACGGGGGTGGCGACGTCGGGGCGCTCGCCGCCGTCACCGGGTCGCTCGTCCACGCGCTGGTCCAGGCGAGCGCGGCCGGGGCGCAGCCCGCCGAGCTGGAGGATGCGCTGCGCTCGGCCTGGTCGCACCTCGACGCGGGCGCCCCGTGGTTCGGCCGTCGGGAGCTGGAGCGGGTCCGCGCCATGCTCGCGGCGTTCGACGACTGGGTCCGCACGAGCCGCGACCAGGGGCTGCGGCTCGTCGCCGTCGAGCAGCCGGTCCGGCTCGACCTGCCGGTCGAGGGCGACCTGCCCCCGGACGGCTCGGCCCAGCCGGAGGTCGGGAGGTCCGGTGGGCCGTGGCTGCAATTGCGCGGGCGGGTCGACCGTCTCGAGGTCGACTCCGAGGGCCGCCCGGTCGTCGTCGACGTGAAGACGGGCAAGACCGCCGTCAGCGCCCGCGCGGCCGCCGAGCACCCGCAGCTGGCCGTCTACCAGCTCGCGGCCGCGCTCGGGGCGTTCGGCCGGCTGCTGGAGAAGGGCGTCACCCCCGGCGGGGCGCGGCTGGTGTACCTGGCCGACCGCAAGGCATCGGGGCAGGCCAAGGAGCCGTCGCAGCCCCCGCTCGATGCGGCCGAGCTCGCCCGTTGGCGCGGGGTCGTCGCGACGTGCGCGGAAGAGACGTCCGGATCCGCGTTCGTCGCGCGGGTGAGCGCCGACTGCGAACGCTGTCCGGTGCGGACCAGCTGCCCCGCACGCGAGGCCGGGCGGCCGGTGACGGCGCCGTGAGCCTCAGCCCCGCATCGCTCGCCGCCGCCCTGGGGCTGCCGCCGCCCACGGAGGAACAGGCCGCCGTCATCGCCGCGCCGTCGCGGCCCGCGCTCGTCGTCGCCGGAGCGGGCGCGGGCAAGACCGAGACGATGGCGGCGCGGGTCGTCTGGCTGGTGGCCACCGGCCAGGTCCTGCCCGAACAGGTCCTCGGCCTGACGTTCACCCGCAAGGCCGCCCAGCAGCTCGGCCAGCGGGTGCGGTCGCGGCTGCGCCGGCTCGCCGGGTCCCCGCTGCTCGACGAGCTCGACCCGACCGGGGTGCGGCGCGCGTCCGTGCTGGCCGGCGAGCCGACCGTCTCGACCTACCACGCCTACGCGGGCCGGCTCGTCGCCGAACACGCGCTGCGGTTGCCCGCCGAGCCCGCCGCCCGCCTGCTCACCCAGACCGCCTCGTGGCAGCTCGCCCACCGCGTCGTCTCCACCTGGGCCGACGACCTGGAGATCGACCGGGTCCCGGCGACCGTCACCGGCTACCTGCTCGCGCTCGCGGGGGAGATCGGCGAGCACCTGGCCGATCCCGCGGCCGTCCGCAGGCTCGCGCACGAGATGGCCGACGCGCTGGAGAACGCGCCCCGCGCCAAGGGACAGCGTGCCGAGCCGTCGCAGACCTACAAGCGGTGGATCACGGCGCAGCGGATGCGGGCGGAGCTGTTGCCGCTGGTCGAGGCGTTCGCCGCGCGCAAACGGGCCGAGCGCACGATCGACTTCGCCGACCAGATGGCGATCGCGGCCCGCGTCGCGCACGAGCATCCCGAGGTCGGCGCCACCGAGCGGGCCACCTACCGCGCCGTCCTGCTCGACGAGTACCAGGACACCGGGCACGCCCAGCGCGTCCTGCTGCGGGCGCTGTTCGGCCGCATCCCCGGCACTCCCGCGCGCGACGACGACCTCTCCGTCACCGCCGTCGGCGACCCGTGCCAGTCGATCTACGGCTGGCGCGGGGCGAGCGCGGGCAACCTCGCCCGGTTCCGTGGCGACTTCCCGTCGGGCGACGCCCCCGCCGACGAGTACGGCCTGCTCACGAGCTTCCGCAACCCGCCGGAGGTGCTCGCCCTGGCCAACACGGTGTCGGAGCCGCTGCGCACGGCACCCGGCGCGGTCGCGGTGGGCGAGCTGCGCGCCGGACCCACGGCCGCGGTCGGCGACGTCCGCGCCGCGCTGCTGCCCGACGTCGACGCCGAGATCGCCTGGATGGCCGACGCGGTGGCCGCGCAGTGGCGGTCGGCCGATGCCGAGGGACGGCCGGCACCGACATCGGCCGTGCTGGTACGCCGTCGCGCCGACATGGACCCGGTCGCGGCGGCCCTGCGGGCGCGCGGGCTGCCGGTCGAGGTCGTCGGGCTCGGCGGGCTGCTCGACACCCCCGAGGTCCGCGACCTCGTCAGTGCATTGCGGCTGGTCGCCGACCCGCTCGCCGGGCCCGCGGCGATGCGGCTGCTCACCGGGGCAAGGTTCCGGCTCGGTGTCGCCGACCTGGCCGCGCTGTGGGCGCGGGCCCGCGAGCTCGTACCGCCGATGCCGGGGCGCGGCCCGGGGCCGCTGGGCCCGGCCGAGCTCGCGCTCGGGGCGTTGCCGGGCGAGCAGGCGGAGCAGGCGGGCATCGTCGACGCGCTCGACGACCCCGGCCCGCCCGAGCAGTACTCCCCGGCCGGGTTCGACCGCATCCGCCGGCTCGGCCGCGACCTCATGTGGCTGCGGGCGCGGACGTCGGCCCCGCTGACCGATCTCGTCGCCGACGCCGAGCGGCTGCTGCTGCTCGACACCGAGACCGCCGCACGCCCCGGCCCGGTCGGTCGCGCGCACCTCGACGCCTTCGCCGACGTCGTCGCGGAGTTCTCCGCGGGTGCCGAGGTCGCCTCGCTCACCGCGCTGCTCGACTACCTCGAGACCGCCGAGCAGGCCGAGGACGGCCTCGCCCCGGGCGAGATCGAGGTGACACCCGACCGCGTGCAGGTGCTCACGGTGCACGCCGCCAAGGGGCTGGAGTGGGAGATCGTCGCCGTGCCGCACCTGGTCGCGCAGGTCTTCCCCGGGCGCAAGATCGGTGGCGACTGGCTCACCTCGCCCGCCGAGCTCCCCGTCCCGCTGCGCGGCGACGCCGCCGACCTCCCGGCGTTCGACCTGCCGGCGGGCGCCGACCGCAAGGAGTGCGAGGCAGCCGTCACGGCCCATCAACGGGCCCTCGACGACCGACGGCTCGTCGAGGAGCGCCGGCTGTTCTACGTCGCGCTGACCCGGGCCGAGCGCGTGCTGCTGCTCTCCGGGCACCGGTGGGGCGCGGTCGGGGACAAGCCGCGCGAGCCGTCGGAGTTCCTCGTCGAGGTGGCGCGGGCCATGCCCGCGGCAGGGGGGCGCGTCGAGATCTGGGCCGACGAGATCGGCGAGGGCGCCAGCAACCCCGTCGCCGACCGGCAGGTCACCGCGCAGTGGCCCGCGGACCCGCTGGGAGGCCGGTCGGCCGACGTGCACGCGGGCGCCGAGCTGGTGCGTTCCGCCCTGCGCGAGCTCGCACGGCGCCGGGCCGACACGCTCGCTGCTGCCGCGGCCCCCGGCGCGCAGCTCGACCTGCTCGTACTCGGTTCCGATGCGGCGGACGTCCCGGTCCGTGACGGGCGCGGGTGGTCGGGCGGCGCGGCGGCCGGCACGGGTCCGGCCGGCAGCGCTTCCGACGATGAGGCGTCCGGCGGGATTGCGTCGGCTGCGACCGCGCCGGGCGGCGAGGTGTCGGGCGGCGCGGCGTCCGGTGCGGCCGCGTCCGGCACCGCACAGGCCGGCGCCGCACAGGCCGGCGGCGAGCAGGCCGGCGGTCGTGGTCGCGGGGGCGCGAGCGACAGTGCAACCGACCCCGGGGCACCCGACCCGGAGGCGGCAGGCCGGTCGCGGGCACAGCCGCAGTCCGGCTCCCGCCCGGACGCTCCCCACGCGCCCGACGCTCCCGTCCTCGATCCGGACGACCCGGAGGGCTGGGCCGCAGATGTCGACGTCCTGCTCGCGGAACGCGCCGCGGCCGCACAGCGGCCGGTCGTGGAGCTGCCCGCGCACTTCTCGGTCAGCCAGCTCGTGGAGCTCGCCGCCGACCCCGATGCGCTGGCCGCCCGCCTGCGCCGTCCCCTCCCGCTCCCGCCCAACCCGCACGCGCGGCGCGGCACGGCGTTCCACGCCTGGCTGGAGCAGCGGTTCGGCGCGGCCGGGCTCCTCGACCTCGACGAGCTCCCCGGCGCCGCGGACGACGGCGCGGCCCCCGACGACGTGCTCGAGGAACTGCAGGACGCGTTCCTCGCCTCGGAGTGGGCCGACCGCCGTCCGGTCGAGGTCGAGGTGCCGTTCGAGACGGTGATCGCCGGGATCGCGGTCCGCGGACGGATGGACGCGGTGTTCCAGGACCCCGACGGCGGCTGGACGGTCGTCGACTGGAAGACCGGTCCGCCGCCGGACGAGAGCCGGCTCGGAGCGCTGGCCGTGCAGCTCGCGGCCTACCGACTCGCATGGGCCGCGCTGCAAGGGGTTGATCCGTCCCGGGTGCGGGCGGCGTTCCACTACGTGCGCTCGCGCCGCACCCTGCGCCCGGCCGACCTCCTCGACGCGGACGGCCTGCGCGCCCTGCTCGACGGCGTCCCCGTCCGCGCCTGACCGGTCGGGCGACGGTGAGGATACGCGCGAGGGGCGGGCCGCAACCTGGTGGTCGTGCCGCAGCGGGGCGACGATCCTGAGGTTGCGCCCGGGTCGGCGGGCGCAACCTGAGCGTCGTGGTCGCGCGTCCGCCGAGCAGTGAGGTTGCGCCCGGGTGGTCGGCCGCAACCTGGCGGTCGTGCCGCGGCGCTGGGGCGACCGTGAGGTTGCGCTCGGCAGTGCGTCGGACGGCGCCTCGATGCCGCGCCGCCGGTCCCCGGCAGCCGCCGCCGGAACCGGCGCCCGCCGCCGACCCCCGCCGCGCTCAGGACGCCAGGTCCACGAACCGGACGACGGCCACGAAGGCGCCGGCGGCCGCCAGCACGAGCGGCGGCACGACAGCGGCGAACTCCTTGCGCCGCACGTGCACCACGACGGCGCCGAGCAGGAGCAGGGCCAGCGCTGCGCCGGCGACGGGCGTGAGCACCGGTGCCACCCCGAGCGCCCAGGGCAGGATCAGCCCCACCGCCCCGACGACCTCCGCCGCTCCGATGAGCTTGACCGCGGTGTCGCTGAAGTCCTCGGCCCACGGCATGCCCATCGAGATCAGGTCCTTGCGGTGCCGGGCGAGCTTCGTCCCACCGGCGAAGAGCATCGCCGCGGCCAGTATCCCCTGCACGATCCACGTTGCGACGTCCACGTCGCCACCTCCCGAGTCGAACCAAACTTGAACACTCAAGTCACATCAGAATGTGACGCTTGAATTCTCAAGTCAAGTCACGACTCGGCTACGCTGATCCGGTGTCCACGTCCGCCGACGCCGCCGACCCGGGTCCGGAGCCCCGCTGGCTCGATGCCGACGAGCGGCAGAGCTGGCTCGCGTTCAGCGGGATGCTGCTGACCCTCCCGGGAGTGCTCGACGCCCAGCTCCAGCGCGAGGCCGATCTCACGCTCTTCGGCTATCTCGTCATGGCCGGGCTGTCCGACGCGCGCGACCGGACGCTGCGCATGAGCGAGCTGTCGGTCTTGACGCAGGGATCGCTGTCGCGGCTCTCGCACGCGGTCGCGAAGCTGGAGCGCAACGGCTGGGTCGTCCGCAGGCCGTGCCCGGGCAACGGTCGCGTCACCATCGCGACGCTCACCGACGCGGGTCTCGCCAAGCTGGAGGACGCGGCGCCCGGGCACGTCGAGTTCGTCCGGCGGCTCGTCCTCGACCCGGCCGGCCGCGAGGGGTTCGCCCACCTCGGGGAGCTGTCGCGGCGCATCCTGGGCGCGAGCGTCGACGCCGGCTGCCCGACGGTCCCTGCGGACGGGCTCCGGCCCGGCACCGCACCGTCCGATGCGGCCCGGAGTGCCGGCCGTTAGCGTGCGGGGATGACCGGCAGGATCGTGCTCCTCGGCGCCACCGGGTACACCGGCGGACGCACGGCCGAGGCGATGGTCGCCCGCGGCCTGCGGCCCGTCCTCGCGGGCCGCGACCCGGACCGGATCGGTGCCCTCTCCGCCCGCCTCGGCGACCTTCCGACGGCCGTCGCCGACGTCACCGACGCCGCCTCGATCCGGGCTCTCCTGCAGCCCGGTGACGTCCTGGTGACGACGGTCGGGCCGTTCCTGCGGCTGGGCGCCGCGGCGGTCGCGGCCGCGGTCGACGCGGGGGCCGTCTACCTGGACTCGACGGGTGAGCCGCCGTTCATTCGCGAGGTCCACGAGGTGCACGGCCCGCGTGCCGCGACGTCGGGCGCCGCGCTGCTCACCGCGTTCGGCAACGACTACGTGCCCGGCGTGCTCGCGGGCGCGCTCGCGCTGCGCGACGCCGGACCCGGCGCCCGGCGGGTCGACGTCGGCTACTTCCTGACCGGCGCCGGCCGCGGCCGGGCGTTCTCGCGCGGGACGGTCGACTCCGTCGTCGGCATCATGAACCGGCCGACCTACGCCTTCCGGGACGGCGGGCTGCGCGAGGAGGCGGGGGCGTCGCGGATGCGGACGTTCCTCGTCGACGGCCGACCCCGACCCGGCGTGACGATCGGCGCCTCCGAACAGTTCGCCCTGCCGCGGCTCGCGCCCGCCCTGCGCACCGTCGACGTCTACCTCGGCTGGTTCGGAGCCGCGAGCCCGGCGCTGCACGCCTCGCGCCGGATCACGCCGCTGCTCGGAAGGGTCCCGGTCGTCCCGGGCATGACGACGGCGCTGCTGCAGAAGGCCGTCGCCCGGATGCCGGCCGCACCCGACGCGGCGACCCTCGAGCGGACGACGTCGCACTTCGTCGCGGAGGTCTTCGACCACACGGGGACCCTGCTGGCCCGCACGCACCTGACCTCGCCGGACGGTTACGCGATCACCGCAGGGCTGCTCGCGTGGGGTGCCGGGCGCGCCGCGGAGCGCGGTGTCGCCGGCACGGGCGCGCTGGACGCCGTCACCGCCTTCGGCCTCGACGATCTTGCCGCGGGCGCCGCGGAGGTGGGCATCGTCCCAGTTCAGCCGCGGGAGTGATCGCGGAGGTCACACGCCCTGCGGCGCCGGCGCGCGCTACCCTCCGCGACGATGAACGAGCGGGTGCGGCGCCGGGGAGCCGACGGTGGGGGCGTAGGCGCGCTGCGCATGCCCGATCCGACGGTCGGCCCGGTCGTGTCCCTGGTCCGCCGGCTGGCGGTCGCGCTCGGCGCGCTGTTCGCGACGGCGCTGATCGTCTGGCTCTCCCGCGACGGCTACGTCGACAACAACGAGGACGGCAGCGGCATCTCGTTCCTCGACGCGCTGTACTACGCGACGGTCTCCCTCTCGACGACGGGCTACGGCGACATCGTCCCGGCCACGGAGATGACGCGCCTGGTCACGACGATCGTCATCACCCCGCTGCGCCTGCTGTTCCTCATCGTCCTGGTCGGTACGACGGTCGAGCTGCTCACCGAGCGGTCGCGCCAGGCGTTCCGCATCACCCGCTGGAGGTCACGCGTGCGCGACCACACCGTCGTCGTCGGCTACGGCACCAAGGGCCGTGCCGCGGTCGACACGCTGCTCGGCGACGGTGTCGATCCGTCGGAGATCGTCGTCGTCGACACCGACCGCACCCAGCTCGACGCGGCGTCCGCGCTCGGGCTGGTCACCGTGACGGGCAACGCGACGCGGTCGAGCGTGCTGCGCGTCGCCGGCGTGCAGTACGCGTCGGCCATCGTGATCGCGACGAACCGCGACGACACCGCCGTGCTGGTGACGCTGACCGCGCGGGAGCTGGCCCCGAAGGTCACGATCGTCGCGGCGGTGCGGGAGTCGGAGAACGTCCACCTGCTGCGTCAGTCGGGCGCGAACTCGGTCATCGTCTCGGCGGAGACGGCGGGCCGGCTGCTGGGCGTCGCGACCACCACCCCGAGTGTCGTCGAGGTGATCGAGGACCTGCTGACGCCCGACGCCGGGTTCGCGATCAGCGAGCGGCCCGTCGAGGAGTCGGAGGTCGGCGGGTCGCCGCGGCACCTGCCCGACATCGTGCTGGGCGTCGTGCGCGGCAACGAGCTGGTCCGGGTCGACTCGGCGGCCGTCGACGCCCTCGAACGCGGCGACCGGCTCCTCTACGTGCGCAAGGCGACCCCCGCGGACGACGACTGACCGTCCGGGCCGGCGTGCGGGCTCACGAGCCGACGAGGTCCCGGACGACGCCGAGGGCCGCACCCTGCAGGGCCGCGTCCCGGCCCAGCGCCGCGCTCAGCACCCGCACGGGCGGGCGGACCAGCACGCGCGACCGCAGCGCCGCGGCGACCCGCTCCACCAACGCGTCGCCGAGCCGCGCGTAGACCCCGCCGAGCACGACGGCGGGCACGTCGAGCAGGTTGACCGCGCCGGCCAGCGCGACGCCCAACGCCGATCCCGCGACGTCGAGCGCCGGTCCCGGACCGCGCACGAGGGAGTCCACATCGGACACGTTTGCGGCCCGCAGCAGCGCGGCCACGCCGGCGACGGTCTCCAGGCACCCCGTCCCCCCGCAGGTGCAGGACCGCCCCGCCGGGTCGACGACGACGTGCCCCAGCTCGCCCGCGCGACCACCCGCCCCGCGGAAGAGCCGGCCGTCGAGCAGGACGCCCGCGCCGACGCCCACGCCGCCGGACACGAACAGCATGTCGCGCAGGCCCCGCCCGGACCACAGCTCGGCGAGCGCGGCCAGGTCGGCCTCGTTGGCGGCGGTGACCGGGACGTCCCGGTGCAGCGCGGCGCGCAGCAGCTCGGCGACCCCGACGTCCTGCCACCGCGGCAGGTTGGGTGCGCGCTGCAGGACACCCGCGGGTGTCACGACGCCCGGCAGCGCCACCCGCACCTCGGCGATGGTCAGCCCGGACTCGGCGACCACCTCGGCGACGAGCCCGGCGGCACGGGCGAGGCCGTGGGCCGGGTCGCGGTGACGATGGTCCGAGGGCACGCGCCGCGCCACCCGGACGGCCCCGGTGAGGTCGGCGACGCAGGCCGCGACGTCGTCGACGCCGATCTCGAGGCCCACGCCGCCGGGGCCGGACGGGTTGAGCTGCAACGGGTTCGCCGGTCGCCCGCGGCCACCGCGCGGCGCCTCGAGCTCGACGAGCATGCCGTCGGCGAGCAGGTCGTCGACGAGCGAGGAGACGGTGCCGCGGGTCAGGCCGGTGCGGGCGGCGATCGCGGCCCGGGAGGCTGCGGCGTCGGCGACCGCGCCGAGCACGAGCCCCCGGTTGTGCCGGCGCACCGTCGCGGGGCCCGCCGGTTCCGGGGCGGCCGGCCCGGCGGGGACCGGGCCGGCCGCGCCGGGTGCCGCCAGGGGCGGTCCGCCGGGGAGCGGCGTCTGGGGTCGCGTCACGCGAGCCGCGGCGCGGTCATGTCGCGGACGGCGGCGTAGCGCTCGCGGACCGCGGGGGTCGGGTCGGCCTCGTGGACGACGGTGCCGGCGGCCTCCCATTCGGGCGGGAGGTCGGCCCCGGAGAGCACCCAGGCCGCCTGACGCGCCGCGCCGTCGGCCACGTAGTCACCCGGCGTCGGCACGACGACGGGCCTGCCGAACACCGCGGGAGCGATCCGCGCGACCGCCTCCGACCGCGCGGCACCGCCGACCAGCAACACCCGCTCGACGGGCACGCCTGCCTCGACCAGCGCGTCGAGCGCGTCCGCCAGCCCGCACAGCAGGCCCTCGACGGCGGCGCGCGCGAGATGGCCCGGCCGGCCCGTCGTCAGGGTGAGACCGTGCAGCGAGCCGGTCGCGTCGGGGCGGTTCGGGGTGCGTTCGCCCTCCAGGTACGGGACGAGGACGAGCCCGCCCGCGCCCGCCGGGGCGCCGAGCGCGAGCCGCGACAGCTCGTCGTGGTCGACGCGCAGCAGCGTCGCGGCGGCGTCGAGGACCCGGGCGGCGTTGAGCGTGCACACCAGCGGCAGGTGCTCCCCGGTCGCTGAGGCGAACCCGGCGATCACCCCCGTCGGGTCGGCGGTCGCGACCGGGCTGATCGCGCTCACGACGCCGGAGGTCCCCAGCGAGACGACGACGTCGCCGGGCCGCGCGCCCAGCCCGAGCGCGGCGGCGGCGTTGTCCCCGGCACCGGGCCCGACGGCGACGCCGGCCGGGGTGCAGCCGACCCGCTCGGCAGGCGCCGCCACGCGCGGGACGAGCACGCCGGTCCGGCCGAGCGCCCGTTCGAGCAGGTCGAAGCGGTACTCGCCGGTCGCCGCCGAGAAGTAGCCGGTGCCGGAGGCGTCGCTGCGGTCGGTTACGAGGTCGTCCAGCGAGCCGGTGCCGCGCAGCCGCCAGCTCAGCCAGTCGTGGGGGAGCGCGACGGCCTCGGTCGCGGCGGCGTGGTCCCGTTCGTGCGTCGCCAGCCACCGCAGCTTCGTGACGGTGAACGACGCGACCGGCACGCTCCCCGTCGCGTCCGCCCAGGTCTGGGCGCCGAGCTCGGCGACCAGCTCGTCGGCGGCCGCCGCGGAGCGGGTGTCGTTCCACAGCAGGGCGGGCCGGACCACCTCGCCCGCCGCGTCGAGGCACACCATCCCGTGCTGCTGGGCACCGACGGAGATCGCGGCGACGTCGTCGAGCCCGCCTGCCGCGGCGAGGGCGTCCTGCAGGGCCGACCACCACGCTCCGGGGTCTACCGAGGTCCCGGCCGGGTGCGGCGCGACCCCGCGCCGGACGAGCTCACCGGTCGACGCGTCCCGGATCACGACGGTGCACGACTGCGTCGACGAGTCCACCCCCGCGACGAGCACCCGCGTCACGCCGCGGCTCCCGGCCCGCCCCGTTGCAGGAACGGCACTTTCCCGCAACCCAGTTGCGGGAAAGTGCCGTTCCTGCAGAACGGGGTGCTCACCTGGCGCCCAGGACGTGCTCGAGCGCCAGCTGGGCGAGCTTCGCGTAGCCGTAGCCGCGTTCGGCCGCCTTGTCGGGGTCGTAGTCCTCGAAGGCGGAACGGTCGGCGAGGAGGTCCTGCACCGTCTCCCCGTCGTTGAGGGTCGGCCTCCCCAGGTCCGCGACCCCCGACACCGCGAGCGCCTCCGCCACCTCCGGGTCGGCGCGGAACGCGGCGGCGCGCTCGCGCAGCAGCAGGTAGGTGCGCATGTTCGCGGCGGCGGAGGCCCACACGCCGTCGACGTCCTCGGTGCGCAGCGGCTTGTAGTCGAAGTGCCGCGGGCCGTCGTAGACCGGACCCCCGCCAGGCGCACCGTTCTCCAGCAGGTCGACCAGCGAGAAGGCGTTGAGCAGGTCGCCGTGGCCGAAGATCAGGTCCTGGTCGTACTTGATGCCGCGCTGGCCGTTGAGGTCGAGGTGGAAGAGCTTGCCCGCCCACAGCGCCTGCGCGATGCCCGCCGAGTAGTTCAGCCCGGCCATCTGCTCGTGCCCGACCTCGGGGTTCACCCCGACGATGTCGCCGTGCTCCAGCTCGGCGATGAAGGCGAGGGCATGCCCGAGGGTGGGCAGCAGGATGTCGCCGCGGGGCTCGTTGGGCTTGGGCTCGATGGCGAACCGGATGCCGTAGCCCTGCTCCTTGACGTAGGAGGCCAGCAGGTCGATGCCCTCGCGGTAGCGGTCGAGCGCGGCGCGGATGTCCTTGCCCTGGTCGACCTCGGCGCCCTCGCGGCCGCCCCAGAACACGTAGGTCGACGCGCCGAGCTCGGCGGCGAGGTCGAGGTGGCGCAGCACCTTGCGCAGCGCGAACCGGCGGACGCCGCGGTCGTTGCTGGTGAAGGCGCCGTCCTTGAAGACAGGGTGGGTGAACAGGTTCGTCGTCATCATCGGGACGACGAGGCCGGTCTCGTCGAGCGCGCCGCGGAAGCGGGCGATGATCCGGTCGCGCTCGGCGGCGCCGGTGCCGAAGGGGACGAGGTCGTCGTCGTGGAACGTGACGCCCCATGCGCCCAGGTCGGAGAGCCGGTGCACGCTCTCGACGGGGTCGAGTGCGGGGCGGGTGGCGTCGCCGAAGGGGTCGCGGGCGGGCCAGCCCACGGTCCACAGCCCGAAGCTGAACCTGTCCTCGCGCGTCGGCTGCGTCGCCATGATCGCCCCTTTTGTTCGACGTCCGAACTAATGTGGCAACGGTAGCGTGCGCCTCGTGCGTCTGGCTACGTGGAACGTGAACTCGGCGAAGACCCGGCTGCCGCGGCTGCTGCCCTGGCTCGACCAGCGCGCCCCCGACGTCGTGTGCCTGCAGGAGACGAAGCTCGCCGACGCCGACTGGGCCGAGACCTTCGACGACGCGATGCGCGAGCGCGGCTACGAGGTCGCGCACTACGGGCAGGGTCGCTGGAACGGTGTCGCGCTGCTCTCCCGCGTGGGCCTCGACGACGTCGAACGCGGCCTGCCCGCCGAGCCCCGCTTTCCCGACGACGACTCCGCGCCCGAGGCCCGCGCCCTGACCGCGACGTGCGGCGGCCTGCGGGTGACGTCGGTCTACGTGCCCAACGGCCGCACCCCCGACGACCCGCACTACGCCTACAAGCTGCGCTGGCTCGACGCCTTGCAGGCCATGGTCGCCGACGGCCCGACGGCGACGAGTGTCGTCGCCGGGGACATGAACATCGCGCCCACCGACGCCGACGTCTGGGACCCGTCGCTGTTCGTCGACTCCACCCACGTCACACCGGCCGAGCGCAAGGCCCTCGAAGCGCTGACCGGGCTGGGCCTGCACGACGTCGTGCGCGACCGCTGGCCCGGCCAGCGCGTCTTCTCCTACTGGGACTACCGCGCGGGCCGCTTCCACCAGGACAAGGGCATGCGGATCGACCTGGTCCTCGTCGGTGACGACGCCGTCGGCCGGGTGCAGGCCGCCTGGATCGACCGCCAGGCGCGCAAGGGGTCCGGGCCGAGCGACCACGCGCCGGTGATGGTCGACCTCGACGAGGCGCCCGACGGCGACATCGGCCCCGTCGTCCCGCCGCCGACGACCCCGGCGAGGCTGCCGCACCTCGGCTGACCGGAGCAGACACCCGGCCGGATCGGCAGGCACGCTTCCCGGCCGCGGTCGGTCCGGGGTCCGGGGTCCGGGGTCCGGAGGCCGCCGTCGGGGCGCCGGCCCGGCGGCCGCGCGGCGCAACTCGTCCCCGATCGGGCTGATTCGGGCCGATTCGGGGGGTCCCGCCGTGCGGGGGCGTTACGCCGGATGGAGTATTGGCGCGACCGACGATCCGCCGACCCGACATGGAGCCATCCCATGAGCCACCGACCCGGCCGCATCGCCGCCGGAACCCTCGTCGCCGGTCTCGCCCTCGCGGGCGCCGCGGCCTGTTCGTCGGGCAGCAGCGACGCGCCCGCCCCCGGCGCGACCCCGCCGCCCGCCGCCTCGGCGCAGCCGGGTGCCGGCGGCCAGGCGACCGACGCCCAGCGTGCCGCGTTCGGTCAGGCCCACCAGGGCGCGCTCGCGCTCGTCGCCCTGGGTGGTCTCGGGACCGACCAGGGCGTCGGTGACCAGGTCAAGGGCCTCGCCCCCGACGTGACGGCGCAGGGCCAGGCCCTCGACAAGGCGATCCGCGACCAGGCCACGGCCCAGGGCGTCGCGCTGACCGACGCGCTGACCGCCCAGCAGCAGCAGGTGATCGACGACCTGCAGGCCCGCAGCGGGCAGCCGTTCGACCAGGCCTGGTTGCGCGCCGCGCTCGACATGGAGCAGCAGGCCCGCGACGCCGCGAACGCGATCCTGAACGACCCCGGTGCCTCCGCGGAGGCCAAGCAGGCCGCGCAGGACGCGCTCACCAAGCTCGACGCGCTCCACGCGAAGCTGACCGCGGCCTCGGGCACGGCGGGTTCGAGCACCCCCGGCTCGGTCAACGCGGGCACCGGCGGCCAGGCCGCCGAGGGTGCCGACGCCGCCCTCCCGATCGCGCTCATCGGCGGCGGTGCGGTGCTGCTCGCCGGTGCGGGCCTCTGGCGTCGCCGCCACGCCTGATGACGGCTCCCGCCGCCGGGCTCGACAGCCCTGGCGACGACACGGCGAGAAGCGGCCACGCGCGCGGCGGAGTCCGGCGGTGGCGCGTCCTGGCCGGGGTGCTCGGTGCGGTCTGCGTGCTCGCCGGCGTCCTGTTGCTGGTCGCCCGCCCGGCGCACGACGTCGGAACGGTTCCGGTGGCCGCGCCCGTTGCGGGGGTACCGGTCGCGCCCGGCGTCGTCCCGGCCACGGTCACGATCCGCGGCGTCGACACCCCGGCGGTTCCGGTGTCGACCGCCCCCGACGGGTCGCTGACCCTGCCCGAGCACCCCACGACCGTCGGCTGGTGGTCGCCGGGCGCGCTGCCGGGTTCGGCGACGGGCTCGGTCGTACTGGCGGGCCACGTCGACTCCCGGGTCGCCGGCCTCGGAGCCTTCGCGGTGCTGCGTGACCTGCGCGTCGGTGAACGGGTCACCGTGCGGGGCGCCGACGGCCGCGACGTCGGCTACGAGGTCGTGGCCCGGCGCGAGTACCGCAAGGCCGAGCTCCCGCCCGGGACCTTCGCCCGCGACGGCGCCCCACGGTTGGTGCTGATCACCTGCGGCGGCCGCTTCGACCCGGTCGCGCGCAGCTACGACGACAACGTCGTGGTGTTCGCGACCCCGGCACAGACCTCGTGAGTGGCAGGCGCAGACCTCGTGAGTGGCAGGCACAGGCCTCGTGAGTGGCAATCGTCGCCATGGCGACCATTGCCACTCACGGGGGGCGCCCGGCGAGCCGGGTACGGTTCCCGACCGTGAGCACCAGCCCCGCCGCCGACCAGCAGGCCCCCGAGTTCGCCGCCGTCCGCGCCGCCGCGCAGCGTGCCGCCGCGGCCGCCCCGGGGGTCCGTGCGGCGGGCGGCCCGGCGATTGACGCCGCGCTGCGCACCGCCGCCCGGCTGCTGCGCGAGCGGGCCGAGAGGGTGCTGGCCGCCAACGCCGCCGACGTCGACACGGCGCGGGCGGGCGGGATGGCCTCGGGCCTGCTCGACCGTCTCACCCTGACCCCGGAGCGTCTGGCGGACATGGCCGTCCAGCTCGAGGTCCTGGCCGACACCCCCGAGCCGCCCACCGAGCGCGAGGTGCGCACGCTGCCGGGCGGCGAGCGAGTGCTGGAGCGGCGCATCCCGGTCGGCGTCATCGGTGCGGTGTTCGAGGCCCGCCCCAATGTCACCGTCGACGTCGCCTCGCAGGTCCTCAAGGCGCGCAGCGCCGCCGTCCTGCGCACCGGCGCGGCCGCGCTCGGCAGCGCCACCACGCTCGTCGAGCAGGTGATCGCGCCGGCCCTCGACGCCAACGGGGTGCCGCCGGCGGCGGTCCAGCTGGTCCCGACGCCCGGGCACGCCGGCGCCGACGCGCTCGTCGGGCTGCCCGACCTCGTGCCGCTGGTCGTCGTGCGCGGCAGCGGCGAGGTCACCCGGCGGCTCTCGGCGCTCGGCGCCACCGCGGGGACCCGAATCCTGGCCCACGCCGACGGGGGCGGGGTGCTCTACCTCGACGCGAGCGCCGAGCCCGAGGCCGTCGCCGGGCTCATCGACGCCGGCACCGACCGGCTCGGCGTCTGCAACCGGCTCAACCTCCTGCTCATCGACCGCCCCGTCTACGACGCGCTGCTCCCGGTCGCCGAGAAGGTGCTGACGGGCAAGGGGATCGCGCTGAGCCTCCCGCCGCACGCCCACCGGCTCGGGCACGAGTGGGCGCTCGACTCCGGCAGCGAGGCGCACGTGACCGTGCAGCCCGTCGACGGTGCCGTCGACGCCGCGCTCACCGCCTCCCGCGAGACGAGCGGCCTGGCCGCGACCGTGTGCGCGCAGGACGAGGCCGTCGCGACGGCGTTCATCGACGCCTACACCGGCACCGGCGTCTTCTGGAACACGACGACCCGCCTGCTCGACGGCTACAAGCTGCTCGGCCTGCCGGAGACGGGGATCAACGTCGACCGCTCGCCCGGCCCCCGCGGCCCGGTCACCTATCCCGACCTCGCGCTGCGCCAGTTCGTCGTCCTTCCGGCGAGGTAACCCCGTCGCAGCTGTCGGCGGGGCCGCAGGATCCTGCAGAGTCTCCTGTGGACCGGGTCGTCCGCACCCGGGAGCGGAGCCGACCGATGCCGAACGATCCCGCGTCCCCGCGCCGCCCGCTGCTGGGCCGCCCCCTCGTCCTGGTGCTGTCGCTGGTGCTCGCCGCGGTACTCGGGGGCGTCGTCGGCGGCGTCGTGGTGCGCGCGACGGCCGGCCCGGCGACGGCCTGCGACGCCACCGCGGTCTCCGACGCGGGGATGCCCTCGGTGGTGACGATCGTCGTGACGACCCCCGGCGGCGCCCCCGGCGGGTCGGGTTCCGGGGAGATCGTGCGCTCCGGGGGCTACGTGCTGACCAACGACCACGTCGTGTCGGCCGGGGCGGGCGGCGGCGCGGTGCAGGTCCGCTACAGCACCGGCGCCACCTCGGCGGCGCAGATCGTCGGCCGCGACCCGCTCACCGATCTCGCCGTGGTCCGGGCGGCGACCGACCCGGGGCTGCCGGTGATCTCGGTCGGGCGCTCGCAGGACCTGGTCGTCGGTCAGCCGGTCGTCGCGCTCGGCGCGCCCCTCGGCCTGGTCGGGACCGTGACCGCGGGCATCGTCAGCGCACTGGACCGGCAGATGCAGCTCCCCGCCGACGCCGGTGGCACGGCGCACCTCTTCAACGCCGTGCAGACCGACGCGGCCATCAACCCCGGCAACAGCGGGGGACCGCTCGTCGACTGCGACGCGCGGCTCGTCGGGATCAACACGGCGATCGCGACGGTGCCCAACGAGGCCGGCCAGTCCGGCGGGGGCAGCGTCGGGCTCGGCTTCGCGATCGGGGTCGACGCGGCGATGCCGATCGCCGACGAGCTCATCCGGACCGGCTCGGTCACCCACTACACCGTCGGGCTGACCCTGCGCGTGGTCTCGCCGGGCCTCGCGGACCGGCTCGGACTGCCGGCGGGCCTGGCCGTCGTCGCGGTCGCCCCGGGGAGCCCGGCCGCGCAGGCGGGCATCGCGGTGGGCGACGTCGTCACCGAGATCGCCGGCAGCCCGGCGGTCAGCGCCGACCAGCTGACCGTCGCCGAGCTCCGGGCACGGGCCGGGCAGCCCGACATCAGCCTCACCTACCGCTCGGGTGCCGCCGTCCGGACGGTCGCGCTCACGGCCGTGCGGGAGTGACGGCACGGTGCCGGTGCGAGGGTTAGTGTCACCCTCGTGTCGATCGAACTCCACCGCGCGACGCTCCCCAACGGGTTGCGTGTGCTGCTCGTCCCCGATCCCGCGACGCCCGTCGTCGGGGTCGCCGTTCACGTCGACGTCGGCTTCCGGTCCGAGCCCGAGGGGCGGACGGGGTTCGCGCACCTGTTCGAGCACCTGATGTTCCAGGGCAGCGAGAGCCTCGAGAAGCTCGCGCACTTCCGGCACGTCCAGGGCTCGGGCGGGGTGTTCAACGGCTCGACCCACCAGGACTACACCGACTACTTCGAGGTCCTGCCCGCCGCGGCGCTGGAGCGTGCGCTGTTCCTCGAGGCCGACCGGCTGCGCGCGCCCAAGCTCACCGAGGAGAACCTGCGCAACCAGGTCGACGTCGTGAAGGAGGAGATCCGGCTCAACGTCCTGAACCGGCCGTACGGCGGGTTCCCCTGGATCCTGCTGCCGCCGGTCCTGTACGACACCTTCCCCAACGCGCACAACGGCTACGGCGACTTCTCCGAGCTGGAGCAGGCGAGCCTCGACGACGCCGCGGCGTTCTTCGACACCTACTACGCGCCGGGCAACGCACAGCTGACGGTGGCCGGGCCGATCGACGTCGACACCACGCTCGCCCGGGTCGACGCGCACTTCGGCGACATCCCGGCCCGCCCGACGCCCGAGCGGCCGAGCTTCGCCGAGCCCGCTCCCGGGGCCGAGCGCCGGCAGTCGGTGCTCGACGCGCACGCCCCGCTGCCCGCGCTCGCGATGGGGTTCCGGCTGCCCGACCCGGGCGCCGACCTCGACGGCTACCTCGCGCACGTGCTGCTCGCGTCCGTGCTGGGCGACGGCGAGGCCGCCCGGCTGCAGCGTCGTCTCGTGCACGCCGACGGCCTGGTCACCGACGTCTCGGCGAGCGCGGGCCTGATGGGCTCCCTCGACGCCCGCGACCCCGACACGTTCACCGTCACCGCGGTGCACCCGGCCGCCGTCGAGCCCGACCGGGTGATCGGCGCCGTCGACGAGGAGCTGGAGAAGCTGGCCGCGTCGCCGCCGAGCGCCGACGAGCTGGCCCGGCAGGTGGCCCGCTGGTCGGCCGCGCTGCACCAGGAGAACGACCGCGTGATGTACCGGATGCTCGGCCTGGGCGCCCGTGAGCTGCTCTACGGCCGTGCCGAGATCACCCTCGAGCTCACCGACCGCCTCGCGGCGCTGACCCCGGCCCAGGTGGCGGCCGCGGCCGGCGCACTGCGGTCCGGCGGGCGCGGTGTGCTGCTCGTCGAACCCGGTTCCCAGGGCCAGGAGGAGGACGCGTGACCGCCGTGACGACGCACCGCACCGCCGAGGAGATCGGCCGCACGGCCACGGGCCCGCGGCCGCTCCCGGCGCTGGGGGAGACGCGCGAGGTCGCGCTGCCCGACGTCGTCGAGCAGACCCTGCCGTCGGGGCTGCGGGTGCTGGCCGCGCGCCGGCCCGGAGTACCGATGGTCGAGCTGCGGCTGCGCGTCCCGTTCGCGGGTTCGGACGCCGACCACCCGGCCGTCGCCGAGTTGCTGTCCTCGACGCTGCTGACCGGCACCGCTGACCGCGACCGCGTGGAGATCGACGACGAGCTCGCCGCCGTCGGCGCGGACCTCGGCGTGAGCGTCGACCCCGAGCGGCTGTCGATCGGCGGCTCCGGGCTGTCCGACGGGCTGCCGCGGGTCCTCGCCGTGCTGGCCGACGTGCTCACCGCCGCGACGCACCCCGACGCCGAGGTGGCCCGCGAACGTGAACGGCTCGCCGAGCGCATCGCCGTCGCCCGCGCCCAACCGCGCACGATCGCCCGCGAGGCGCTGCAGCGCAGGCGGTTCGGCGATCACCCGATCACGCGGGAGATGCCCCGGGCCGAGGAGGTCGCCGCCGTCACCGCCGAACAGGTCCGCGCGCTGCAGGCCGCCGCACTCGTCCCGGGCGGGTCGATCCTGACGCTGGTCGGCGACATCGACCCGCAGGCCGCGATCGCGCACGTCGGCGACGCGCTCGCCGGCTGGACGGCCGGGCACGACGCCCGTGAGCTCGATCCACCGCCGCTGCCCGATCCGGGCGACCTGCTGCTGGTCCACCGGCCGGGTTCGGTGCAGTCGCAGCTGCGGCTCTCCGGCCGCGCGCTGCGCCGTGACGACGACGGCTACGCGGCGCTGCAGCTGGCCAACCTCGTCTTCGGCGGCTACTTCTCCTCGCGCTGGATGGAGAACATCCGCGAGGACAAGGGGTACACCTACGGCGCGCACTCCGGCACGGAGTTCGTGCCGGGCGGCGCGCTGCTGGGCGTCGAGACCGACGTCGCGAGCGACGTCACCGCCGCGGCGCTGCTGGAGACCCGCTACGAGCTCGGCCGGATGACGGCGGTGCCGCCGTCGGCCGACGAGGTGGAAGCGGCCCGCGCCTACGCCATCGGGTCGTTGCTGATCTCGCTCGACAGCCAGGGCGGGCTCGCGGGGATGCTCACCTCGCTGGCCGCCGACGGCCTCGACGTCGACTGGCTGCGCGCGCACCCGGGGCGGCTGACGGCCGTCACCACGGAGCAGGTCGCCGCGGCGGCGCTCGAGTTCTTCGCGCCCAGCACGTTCACCGGCGTCGTCGTGGGCGACGCCGAGGTGATCGGGGCCGGGGTCCGCGCGCTCGGCGGGATCGAGGGCCCGTGACCGGCTTCGCACTGCACACCCCGCCGCTGCTGTCCCGGGCCGCGGCGCTGCGCGACGAGCCGCTGCGCACCGACGCGGCCCGCCAGCTCGCCGGCTGGCCGACCGCGCGGCTGGTCGTCGTCGACGACAAGGGGCGCACCCCCGTCAGCTGGGACTCGGCCCCGGAGGCCGCCTTCCGCGAGGGTGACGCCGCCGCCTGGGACGCCGCGTCCGGCTCGGGCGTGCGGCTGCGCACCCGTCCGACGACGGGCGACGCGCCGCCCCCGGGGGCGGTGCTGCTCGGCGAGGCCGAGGGCGTCGCCTACTGGGCCGTGCGCGGGATGCCCGACCTCGTCGCGGGCGACGACCCGGCCGAGTGGGCCGACCTGCGTGCCGTCGGCGCGGAGCTCGACGCGCTGGGCGCGGGCCTGATGACGACGGCCGTCGCGTCGCTCAACTGGCACGAGACCGCCCGGTTCTGCTCCCGGGACGGCTCGCCGACGCACGCGCACAACGGCGGCTGGGTCCGCCGCTGCGAGGCGAACGACCACGAGGAGTACCCGCGGACCGATCCGGCCGTCATCTGCCTCGTGCACGACGGCGCGGACAAGGTCCTGCTGGCCCGCCAGCCCGTGTGGCCGCCCGGCCGCTACTCGGTGCTCGCCGGGTTCGTCGAGGCGGGGGAGTCGCTGGAGGCGTGCGTCGCCCGCGAGATCGGCGAGGAGGTCGGCGTCGAGGTCACCGACATCGGCTACCTGGGCAGCCAGGCCTGGCCGTTCCCGCGGTCGCTGATGGTCGGCTTCCAGGCCGTCGCGGACCCGGCACAGCCGCTGTTCCCGGCCGACGGCGAGATCGAGGACGCCGTCTGGATCACCCGCGAGGAGCTGCGCGCGGGCCTGGCCCGCGGCGACTGGGCGGGCGATCCCACGGCCGTGAGCGGGAGCAAGGTCGTCCTGCTGCCGGGCCGGGTCTCGATCGCCCGGTCGATGTTGGAGTCGTGGGCGGCGCTGGACTGACTGTGAGGGTGGTCAAGCCGGACCGACGTGGACCGGCCCGGCGCCGCAGGCGCCGGGCCGGTCACGGGACGATCAGGCGGCCTCGGCCTCCAGCTTGGCCTTGACCTGCGCGAACGAGGGGTTCGTCGCGGTCGTCTCGTCGGGGAACAGGACCGTCGGCACGGTCTGGTTCCCGCCGTTGACGCCCTCGACGAAGCGCGCCGCGTCGGCGTTGCGCTCGATGTCGATCTCCCTGTACTCGATGCCCGCCTCGTCGAGCTGGAGCTTGAGGCGGCGGCAGTAGCCGCACCACGTGGTCGAGTACACAGTCAACTGGGCCATGTCCTGGTCAACGGCCTGGCGCGGACATTGCTTCCGCCGCATGTGTGTGCCGCATCTCACCCGTGCCCGCACCGGGCCGCCGCCCACGCGGGAGGTCTCCGGAAGCGTCGGGGAGGCCTGCGAGGATGGGGCCGTGACCGCCGATCCGCTGCACGATCTCGACGAGGAGCAGCTCGCGGCGGTGACGGCGCCGCGCGGCCCGGTGTGCGTCCTCGCCGGCGCGGGCACCGGCAAGACCCGCACGATCACCCGGCGGATCGCGCATCTCGTCGCGACGGGGCACGTCGCACCCGGCCAGGTCCTGGCGGTCACGTTCACCGCGCGGGCGGCGGGTGAGCTGCGGACGCGGCTGCGCGCGCTGGGCGCGGCCGGTGTGCAGGCCCGCACGTTCCACGCCGCCGCGCTGCGCCAGCTGCGCTACTTCTGGCCGCAGGTCGTCGGCGACCGGCAGTGGCAGCTGCTCGAGCACAAGTTCCGTGCCGTCGGCCAGGCCGCGGTCCGGGCCCGCGCGGGCACCGACCAGGACGCGGTGCGCGACCTCGCGACCGAGATCGAATGGGCCAAGTCCAGCCTGATCACGCCGGCCGAGTACCCGGCCGCGGTCGCCCGGCTGCGCCGCGACACCCCGGGCCCGGCCGAGCAGGTCGCCGCGGTCTACGCGCAGTACGAGGAACTCAAGAACCAGGCCGAGATGCTCGACTTCGACGACCTGCTGCTGCACACCGCGGCGATACTCGAGGACCACGTGGGCGTCGCCGAGGAGTTCCGCGACCGGTACCGCTGCTTCGTCGTCGACGAGTACCAGGACGTCACGGCGCTGCAGCAGCGGGTGCTCGACGCGTGGCTCGGCGAGCGCGACGACCTCACCGTCGTCGGCGACGCGAACCAGACCATCTACACGTTCGCGGGCGCGACGCCCCGCCACCTGCTCGACTTCCCGCGGCGCTTCCCCGAGGCGGTCGTCGTCCGGCTGCAGCGCGACTACCGGTCGACGCCGCAGGTCGTCGCCGCCGCGAACACGCTGATCTCGGCGGCGCGCGGGCGCGTGGCCGGCTCCCGGCTGCGGCTGGAGGGGCAGCTGCCCCCCGGTCCCGACCCCGACTTCACCGAGCACGACGACGAGCCCGCCGAGGCCGCCGCCGTCGCCCGCCGGATCCGGAAGCTCATCGCCGACGGCACCCCCGCCGCCGAGATCGCCGTCCTCTTCCGGATCAACGCCCAGTCCGAGGCCTACGAGCAGGCGCTGGCCGAGGCGGGCATCCCGTTCCAGGTCCGCGGCGGGGAGCGGTTCTTCCAGCGGCCCGAGATCCGACGTGCGGTGTCGGTGCTGCGCATGGCGGGCGGCCGGGCGGCCGACGACGACCTCGTCGGCACCGTCCGGGCACTGCTCGCGCCCGTCGGCCTCACCGACGAGCCACCCGCCGGCGCGAGTGCGCGTACGCAGTGGGAGTCGCTGCTGGCCCTCGTCGGCCTGGCCGAGGAGCTCGTCGCGGTGCGCGAGGGGCTCGACCTGCCGGGATTCGTGGCCGAGCTCGACGCACGCGCCGACGCCGCCCACCCGCCGACGGTGCAGGGCGTCACGCTGGCCTCGCTGCACGCCGCCAAGGGGCTGGAGTGGGACGTCGTGTTCCTCGTGGGGCTCGTCGACGGGACGCTGCCGATCCAGCACGCCGAGGGCGACGACGACGCGATCGAGGAGGAGCGCCGGCTGCTCTACGTCGGCATCACCCGGGCCCGCCGGGTCCTGGCGCTGTCGTGGGCGCTGTCGCGCAGCCCGGGCAAGGGCCGGCAGCGCCGTCGCAGCCGGTTCCTCCACGGCCTGATCCCCGACCACCACCCGGCGTCGCGGATCGCGGAGTCACGTACGGGCGGCAGCAAACCGCGGTGCCGCGTCTGCGGTTCGCCGCTGCTGGGCGCCGAGGCGATGAAGATGCGCCGCTGCGGCGACTGTCCGTCCGATGTGGACATGGAGCTGCTCGACCGGCTGCGTTCGTGGCGGGCGTCGACGGCGAAGGAACAGCAGGTCCCGGCCTATGTCGTGTTCACCGACGCCACCCTCGCCGCGATCGCGGAGCACCGTCCCGCCGACGTCGCCGCGCTCGTGGGCATCCCCGGCATCGGCGCCCGCAAGCTCGACCGCTACGGCTCCGACGTCCTCGCGCTGGTCGCCGACCGCCGATGATTCTCCATGCAACCTTTTAAATAGGTTGTGCCCGGCGTCGCGGCCCTTCTAAGGTCGATGCACCGAACGGGAACAGCCCGTCGTCACCCGCGCGAGCGCGCGAAGGAGGTGCCCCTGATGAACACGATCATGACGATCGACGGTTTCGGCACCTCCGCCTGCGCCGGCACCCGTATCAGCGGTGCCCGTCTGCGCCTCGTGGAGTGGGCCGTCGCGCGGACCGAGCAGTTCGGGCTGCCGGTCGTGCAGCGCGCGGCGCTGCCGACGCTCGTCGACAACAACACAGGTGTGTCCGTTTCAGGGAGCCGACACCGAACGTAGGCCTCGCTCCCATCGGCCGATTCTCGAAAGAGGGCCGCGGAACCCACACACCTGGGGACCGCGGCCCTTTTTCGTTGTGTCAGTTCACTTTTCCATCGATCACATCTCTCACCAGGAGGTAGTGGTGCTAGGCAGATCAGTTCCGTTGGAGAGCGGAGCGATCAGCCCCGAGCTGGCAGGTGGCGACACCGCCTCCGGCGTGGGGACCTTGCTGGACGCGGCTCCGGCCGCCGGTCTCGACCTGCCCTGTCGCAGCGGCGACGCGGACCTGTGGTTCGCCGAGTCGCCGCGGGAGCTGGAGCAGGCCAAGGCGCTCTGCGGGGGGTGTCCGATCCGGGTCGAGTGCCTGGCGGGCGCGCTGAGCAGGGAAGAGCCCTGGGGCGTCTGGGGCGGCGAGATCTTCGAGCGTGGCGCGGTGATCCCGCGCAAGCGCCCGAGGGGACGCCCCCGCAAGACCGACCTGGAGCGCGACCGCGCGTACTACGCGGCGCTCGGCGCCTGACCGTTCCGATCACGCACACCGATTCCACCGATCCCGAGGAGACCGAGATGAACGACCTCAACCCGGCAGTCGCCGTGGACACCCCCGACATCGTGACCGACGGCCGGCGACCGGCCGGGATCTCCGAGGGAGCCCAGATGCTCATCCATGAAGCCATGGCCCGATCGCGAAGGCAGGAGGCCGAGGAACAAGCCCGCCGACACAGGCTGGTGCGTTCCGTGGCCGCGGGTCGACGCTGGGCGCGGCTGGCTCGATACGCCGAGCAGCGCGCCCGGCGCAGCGCCGAGCGCGCCCGCGCCGCCGCCGGCTGACCCGCGGGCCCACGGCGCACCTGCTACCGGCGCCGTGACGCGACGACGCCCGCCCCCGTGACCATCCGGTCGGGGGCGGGCGTCGACACGTCTCGGGGTCCTGCCCCGGATTGCAGGAACGGCACTTTCCCGCAACTAGGTTGCGGGAAAGTGCCGTTCCTGACGAACCGGAGCGGCTCGGCGACGCCCGAATCGGAGCGGCTCAGCCCCCCGCGACGGGCGTGTCGTCGGCGAACAGCTCGGGCTGCCAATGTCCGACGATGCCGCGCAGCGGGACCTGCGCCCCGAGCTGGCAGAGCACGCCCAGTGTGCCGAGGGTGACCCGGTGCACCAGCAGGTACTGCGGCGGGAGGTTGAGGAACCGGCCGGTGTCGAAGTCGGGGCTGCGCAGGTCGCCCACGCGCTCGGCCTGCGCACGCAGCCAGGCGCGACTGAAGGTGAAGGTCGGGGTGCGCAGCGGGTCGGTGAACGGCGAGAGGTAGGCGATCGCCTCCTCGGCCGTGACGCCCGTGTCCGGCTTCACGAAGCCCTCGGCGACCATGAGGTCCATCAGGTCGTCGGGCCGCTGCTGCAGCGCGTAGCGCGTCATGATCGTCAGCTCGCGGGGTAGCCCACCGGGCAGTCGCGCGACGGCGCCGTAGTCGAGCACGAGCAGTCGGCCGTCGTCGACGACCTGGAAGTTGCCCGGGTGCGGGTCGGCGTGCAGCAGCCCGAGCCGCGCGGGTGCCGAGTAGTGGAACTCGGCGAGCAGGGCCCCGGCCTGGTCGCGGCGCTCCGTGCTGCCGTCGCGGATGATCGACGACATCGGGGTGCCCGTGACCCATTCGGTGACCATCGCGCGCGGCGCCGAGGCGACGACCTTGGGCACCCGGACCTTGTCGTCGCCGTCGAACTCGGCGGCGAACTTCCGCTGGTTGTCGGCCTCGTCGCGGTAGTCGAGCTCCTCGACCATCCGCTCGCGCATCTCCTCGATGAGCGGCTTGATCTCCATGCCCGGCGCCAGCGGCTGCAGCAGCCGGCTCATCCGCGACAGCTGCCGCAGGTCCGACAGGACGGCCTCCTCGGCGCCCGGGTACTGCACCTTGACGGCGACGTCGCGCCCGTCGCGCCAGACGGCGCGGTGTACCTGGCCGATGCTCGCCGCGGCGGCCGGCGTCTCGTCGAACTCCTGGAAGCGGCTGGGCCAGTTGCGTCCGAACTGCTCGGCGAGCATCCGCTCGACGTCGGCGAACGGCATCGGTGGCGCGGCCGACTGGAGCTTGGTCAGCGCTTCCCGGTAGGGCCCGGCGAGCTCCTCCGGAACGGCCGCCTCGAACACACTCAGTGCCTGGCCGAACTTCATCGCGCCGCCCTTGAGCTCGCCGAGGACGGCGAACAGCTGCTCGGCGCTCTTGGCCATGAGCTGGGCGGAGATCTGCTCGGCGTCGCCGCCCACGAGCCGGCGTCCCCAGCCCGCGGCGGCCCGGCCGGCGACGCCGAGCGGGAGCCCGGCGAGCTTCGCGGTCCGCGACACGGTCCGGCGGGGGATGTCAGTCACACGTCGATTGTCTCCCGACGGGGGCCCCTCGTGCATTCCGCGTCCCGGCGCGCCCGGGGTACCGGGATGCCCGGCACAGCCGCGGTACCCGTCGAGCAGGGGCATTCCTGATGACGTGACCAGCGACGACGCGTCGTCCGGGCCGTCGCGGCGTCGATCTCGACGGTCGCGTCCAACGTGGCGGGCGGCACTCTCGCGCCGTCGACGACGGCGAGTACCTGGGCCGTCGCGACGCCGATCGTCGCCACGACGGCGGCGGCGTCGGCCGTGCCGCGGACCCGGGCGATGCCTGCCGCGACCCCGGCCCACCCGGGCTCACGCGCTGCCCGGTGCCGGTCGAGGCACTCGAGGCACGCGCTGCGGCCCGGCAGCACCAGTGGGCCGACGACCCCGCGACCGTCGCGCGTGCGGACCTGCAGGTGCGTCGTCCCTCTCGCGACGAGGTCACGGACCGTGAGTGGATCGGCGCCGGCCGCGTCGGCGAGCACGACGAGGTCCGGCCGCGCCCGGTGCGGCAACCGGACGGCGACGCGCGCGGCCACCCGGCGCAGCGCGTCGGCCGCCGCGGCGGCCCGCGGATGGCCGCGGTCGGCCTCCAGCCAACCGGTCCCGACGTCGTCGGCCAGGACGACGCCGTCGGCGCGCACCTCGACGGTGCCGACGCCCGCGGCCGCGAGCCCGCAGGCCACCCCGATCGCCAACGGTCCGTCGCCGACGACGCGGACGCTGCTCGTCGCCCGGCGCCGCGCGATCCGGGCGGGCGCACCGGCGTCGACGACCGCGCCCCGGGCCAGCAGGTCGGCCAGCAGCGCCCTCGCCTCGCGCGGGTCGGCGCCCGCGGCGACGGCCCCGACCAGGACCCGGTCGGGATCGGCGGGGCGGGCGAAGGCGTCGAGCATCGCCGCGAGCGGCGGCGTCAGGTCCTCGACGACGACGGCCGTTCCGGGCGCGAGGCCGATCACGCGGGTGCCGGGCGCGGGCGCGAGCAACGGCCGGTGCGGGTCGACGACGAGCACGTCGGGAAGGTGCGGGATCACGGGCCGATGGTGCGCCGCGACGGCTGCCGCCCGCGGGAGGACGGGTGGCCCCGTTGCGGGTGCGACCACCCCGCGGCCGCCCCGGCGAGCCGTCCGGACCGGTGACGTGACGACGTGGGCCGCCGACGGGATTAGTCTTGACCCATGGCGGGACCCTCAGCCGTCGAGGTCCGTAGGAGCGACCGGCGGCGGCGGATGGTGAGCGCTCGGCGAGAAGGCGACACGGTCATCGTCTTCATCCCGGGCTGGATGAGCGAGTCCGAGGAACGGCGGTGGGTGGACGAGATGGTCCGCCGCCTCGAACGCAGCGAGGCGCGTCGGCGGTCCCCGGCCCGCAGCGGCAACGAGGCGCTCCACCGGCGCAGCCTCGAGCTCGCCCGTCGGTACCTGGGGCCCGAGACCGTCCCGACGTCGGTGCGCTGGGTCGCGCCCATGCGCACCCGGTGGGCGTCGTGCACGCCCGCCGACGGGACGATCCGGGTCAGCGAGCGGCTGCGGGACGTGCCGGGCTGGGTCGTCGACTACGTGCTCGTCCACGAGCTGGCGCACCTGCTCGTGCCCGGGCACGACGACGAGTTCTGGGCACTCGTGCGGCGCTATCCGCGCACCGAGCGGGCGATGGGCTACCTCGAGGGGCTGTCGGCCGCCGCGGGCCTGGGGCTCGTCGGGACCGACGGGGACGCGACCGACGATCCCGCCGACGACGCGGATGCCGAGCCCGACGCCGCGCTGGGCGGCGGGCTCGACGGGATCGCCGCGATCGACGACGGGGACGCCGCCGCCGGCTGACGGGTCAGCGCTGCGCCGGCCCCTCGCCGGGGTCGCCGTCGGAGTCGTCGGTCTTCTCGCCGGTCTTGTCGTCGGTCTTGTCGCCGGTCGTGTCGTCGTCCTGCTCCGCGGCGGCCTCGGTCTCCCCGGCCGCCTTGCGACGCTCGGCGGCCTCCTTGGCCGCGTCCATGGCCGCGTCGGCGTCGCGGTCGCGCTGGAGCTGCCGCTCGATCTCGGCGATCGGGTCGACGTCGTCGGAACCGGCGACGAAGGCCGCGGGGTCGTCGAGGTCGTCGGTGGTGGGGACCAGGTCGGGGTGCGCCCACAGCGCGTCGCGGCCCGCGGTGCCGCGCTGCTCGCCGAGGAGCTTCCACAGCTCCGCGGCCGCCCGCAGCCGACGTGGCCGCAGCTCCAGCCCGACGAGGGTCGCGAACGCCTGCTCGGCGGGCCCCCCGGAGGCGCGCCGGCGGCGCAGGGTCTCGCGCAGGGCCTCGGCGCCGGGCAGCCGCTCGCCGACGGCCTCGGCGACGACGGCGTCGACCCAGCCCTCGATGAGCGCGAGCAGCGTCTCCAGGCGGGCCAGCGCGGCCTTCTGCTCCGGCGTCGTCTGCGGCTCGAACATGCCGCCCTGCATGGCCTGCTGGATCGACTCGGGGTTGGACGGGTCGATCGACGAGGCCAGCTCCTCGATCCGCGACGTGTCGACGGTGATGCCCTGCGCGTACTGCTCGACCGCGCCGAGCAGCCGCTCCCGCAGCCACGGCACGTGGGTGAACAGCCGCTGATGGGCGGCCTCGCGGGCGGCCAGGAAGATCATGACCTCGCCGGCCGGGCGGTCGAGCCCGGTGGTGAACTTCTCGATCGCCTCGGGCAGCAGCGCGGCCGTGCCTGCGGGGCCGACCGGGAAGCCGACGTCGGTGGAGGTGAGCACCTCGGCCGCGAGCTCGCCCAGCCCGCTGCCGAGCTGGCTGCCGAAGGCGAGGCCGCCCATCTGGCCGACCATGGCGAGCATCGGGCCCGCGGCCTGCTTCGCCTGTTCCGGCAGGCCCTCCACCCAGGCGCCGGAGACGCGGCGCGCGACCGGGTCGCACAGCCGCTTCCACGTCGGCATGCTCGCCTTGACCCAGTCGGTCGGCGTCCAGGCCACCGCGTCCGTCGCGCCCGCGGGGAAGTCGGTGGCCGCGTCGAGCCACAGCTCGGCGAGCTTCACGGCGTCGGCGGCGGCGGTGCGCTGCGCGTCGGTCAACGACGACGTCCTCTGCGCCAGCGCCTGCGTCGCGATCTGGGTGGCGAGCTCGTAGTTGACGGGGCCGTCGCCGCCGCTCTGTGCGTGGCTGAGCATCTGCCCCAGCTGCGTGAACATCTGACCGAGCTGGCTCATGTCGAAGCCCCCCGGGCCGCCCATCCCGGGCATCCCCGGCATGCCGGGGAAGCCGCCGGGCGGCATGCCCGGCAGGTTGCCGAGGCCGAAGGGGTCCTGGGGCCCCTGCGGCTCCGAGCCCTCGCCGTCGGGCCGGTCGCGGTCCTTGTCGCGGTCTGCGGGTCCGAAGCCGAACGGGACGTCACTCATGGCTCCACGGTACGCGGACCGGACAACCTCGGTGACGTGGAGCGTCGCTGTTCGCCGAGGGCGTGGCGGCGTGCGGGAGGTATCCGAATCGTCACGATTGGCCAACTCGGCCCGCGCAACGGGAACCACACGCCCCTTCCGTAGAGTTGGCTCGTCAGGCGCACCGCCGTGCGGCTGCGACGACACCGTCCGACGACCCCGTCCGACGACGACGCCGTCACCGCCGCGTCCGGTCCGTGGCGGCGCCCGGCAGTTCGCACCCGACGTCAGGAGCGTGTCCCGTGGCCATGCGGCCCCCGGTGGGAGTCCCCTCGTTACCCCGCCGCACCCGGATCCTGCTGATCATCGCCGCGGTGGTGGTCGTGCTCCTCTTCGGCGGGTCGCGGCTCATCGACTTCTACGTCAACTGGCTGTGGTTCGGTGAGGTCGGCTTCCGCGAGGTGTTCACGACGGTGCTGTTCACCCGCACCGTGCAGTTCGTGCTCGGCGGCCTGCTCCTCGGCGGGCTCGTCTGGCTGTCGATGTGGCTGGCCTACCGCTTCCGCCCGGTCTTCGTCCCGGTCAGCGGCCCCGAGGACCCGATCGCCCGCTACCGCACCGTCGTCATCCAGCGGTTGCGGCTCTTCGCGATCGGCATCCCGGTGATCGTCGGCATCATCGCGGGGCTCGCGGCGCAGGGCGACTGGCAGACCGTCCAGATGTTCCTGCACGGCACGTCCTTCGGCCAGACGGACCCGGTGTTCGGCAAGGACGTCAGCTTCTACGCGTTCGACCTGCCCTTCTACCGGCTGCTGCTCGACTGGGTGATGGTCGGCGTCGCGATCTCGTTCGTCTTCGCCCTCATCACCCACTACCTGTTCGGCGGCATCCGGCTCTCCGGCCGGTCGGGCCAGATCTCCTCCGCGGCGCGCGCCCACCTGGCCACGCTGGCCGGTGTGTTCGTCCTGCTCAAGGCGCTCGCGTACTTCTTCGACCGCTACGAGCTGCTCTTCTCCGACCGCAACGCCAACTTCAACGGCGCGACCTACACCGACCTGAACGCGGTCATGCCGGCCAAGCTGATCCTGCTGTTCATCTCGATCATCTGTGCCATCGCGTTCTTCGTGTCGATCTTCCGGCGCAACCTGCAGCTGCCCGCCATCGCGCTCGTGCTGCTGGTGCTGTCGAGCATCCTGATCGGCGCGGCGTGGCCCGCGATCCTGCAGCAGTTCGTCGTCGGCCCGAACGCCAACGAGCGCGAGGCGACGTCGATCTCGCGCAACATCGAGGCGACGAGACAGGCGTTCGGGCTCACCGACGACAAGGTGACGATCGAGCCGTACTCGGGGACGTCGACGGCCACACCGGCCCAGGTGCGCTCCGACACCAGCACGATCCCGAACATCCGGCTGCTCGACCCGAACAAGCTGACCAAGACGTTCACGCAGCTCCAGCAGCGCCGCAACTTCTACGGCTTCCCGCAGAAGCTCGACATCGACCGCTACGACGTCAACGGGCAGACGCAGGACTACGTCGTCGCCGCGCGCGAGCTCGACAGCAGCGCGCTCGTCGGCAACCAGACCGACTGGATCAACCGGCACCTCGTCTACACCCACGGCAACGGCTTCGTCGCCGCGCCGGCCAACCAGGTCAACGCCGCGCTCGAGGACACCGGCGGTCAGGGCGGTCTGCCGCAGTTCACCGTCAGCGACACGTCGACGAAGGGCGCCATCCCCGTCGACGAGCCACGGATCTACTACGGCGAGCTGATCACCGACTACTCGATCGTCGGGGCGCCGGAGGGCGCGGCGCCGCGCGAGTACGACTCGGACTCGCAGCAGTACACGTACGAGGGCAAGGGCGGGGTCTCGATCGGGAACCTGTTCAACCGCCTCGTGTTCGCCATCAACTACGGCGAGACGCGCATCCTCTTCAACGGGTCGATCAACAGCGACTCGAAGATCATGTACTACCGCGACCCGCTGCAGCGGGTGAAGAACGTCGCGCCGTGGCTGACCCTCGACGGCGACCCGTACCCGGCGGTCGTCGACGGCCGCATCCAGTGGATCGTCGACGGCTACACGACGCTGCAGAACTACCCGTACGCCCAGCAGGTCCCGCTCGGCACCGCGACGCGCGACAGCCTGCAGGGCGGCGTGCAGCGGCTGCCGGACACCAACGTCAGCTACCTGCGGAACTCGGTGAAGGCCACCGTCGACGCCTACGACGGCACCGTCACCCTCTACGCCTTCGACGACACCGATCCCGTGCTCAAGACCTGGGAGAAGGTCTTCCCGGGCACGGTGGAGCCGTCGTCGGCGATCAGTCCGGACCTGCGCGCGCACTTCCGGTACCCGGAGGACCAGTTCAAGGTCCAGCGCGAGCTGCTGACGCGCTACCACGTCGACAACCCGAGCGAGTTCTTCTCGACGGTGTCGTTCTGGGACGTGCCGTCCGACCCGACGGTCCAGGGCAACACGGGGGCGGGCCAGGAGGCGCAGCCGCCGTACTACCTGCTGACCGGCCTGCCCAACCAACCGGGGGCGACGTTCCAGCTCACCAGCGCGCTCGTGAGCCTGCAGAGACAGTTCCTCGCCGCCTACATGACGGCGAGCTCCGATCCCGCGACCTACGGCAAGATCACGGTCCTGCAGCTACCCGCGGACACCCAGACACTCGGGCCGCAACAGGTGCAGGCCCAGTTCCTCGGCTCGCCCAGCGTGTCCCAGGAGCTGAACCTGTTGCGACAGAACCAGACCACGATCGACTACGGCAACCTGCTGACGCTGCCCGTCGCGGGCGGGCTGCTCTACGTCGAACCGGTCTACATCGAGAGAGCCGGGCAGGACTCGTCCTATCCGCAGCTCGCGAGAGTGCTCGTGAGCTACGGGGGCCGGGTCGGCTACAGCCCCAACCTCGCGACCGCGCTCGACCAGGTCTTCGGTGCGGGCGCCGGCTCCGGCGCGACACAGACCGGTCAGGGTGGCGGTTCGCCGCCGCCGCCGACCACAGCCACCAGCCCACCGCCTGCCGCGGGCGGTGGCGGGGGTGGCGGCTCGAACCCGGCGGCCGTCGCAGCGGCCAACGAGATCGAGCAGGCGTTGACCCAGCTGAAGTCGGCCCAGCAGTCCGGCGACTTCGCGGCCCAGGGGCAGGCGCTCGCCGCGCTCGACGCCGCGGTGAAGAAGTTCCAGGCGGCACAAGGCGGCTGACGCCCACGACGACGCCCCGCCACCGGCCCGCAACGGGCCGGGGCGGGGCGTCGTCGCGTTCGGCCGGCCGGCGGTCCTCCGTCACCGGCCGACGGGTGTGACCGGGAGCACGAAAGATCATCGGGCCGCGATGTGGACGAGTTTCGCCCCGTCCGGGCCCGTCGTCGCAGGTCGGAGGGGTCGTGTGGGTGGTTGCCCCCCCGGATGCGGGGACGTTTCGGGCCGGTGTACTGTTCTCACTACAACAGCAACACAGCAACGCGGGGTGGAGCAGCTCGGTAGCTCGCTGGGCTCATAACCCAGAGGTCGTAGGTTCGAATCCTACCCCCGCTACTACAACAGAGGGCCCCTGACCAGCATGGTCAGGGGCCCTCTGGCTTTTCGTGCGCTCACGTGAGCGGTGATTCGGCCCCAATGGTCACGGCCGTGGTCACGGAGATCGTCTGCGGCCCCAGGATCGCCGTCGCGGCGACCTGTGCGGCGTGCTCGTCCATCCCCGGGATGACGTGCATGTAGGTGTCCTGAGTGAACGAGACCGACGAGTGCCCCAGCCGCTCGCTGACGACCTTCACCGGCACGCCGGCCCGCAACGCCGCCGTGGCGTAGCTGTGTCGGACGTCGTGGAGGCGGATCGGCGGTAGGCCGGCCTCCCAGCTCAGCCGGGCGAACCACTCGGTGATCGTGTCCGGGTGGATCGGCCGGCCGTCGGGATGGCAGAACAGGTGCTGCCCGTTGTGCCCGAACTCCTGTTTCAGCTCATCCCACCGGACCAGGAACTCACGCAACGCGTCGACGGTGACGGGGTCGAGCGCGAGCGTGCGCCGGCTGTCGTCGGATTTCCCGTCCGAGTCGGTGGCCTGGCCGCCCACGACCACGCGGGTCTCCCCGGATGTCAGCCGGCCGTTCGCGAGGTCCAGATCAGCGCGCCGCAGCCCGGCCAGCTCGCTGCGCCGCAGCCCGGTCGTGCAGACGAGCAGCCAGAGCGCCGCGTGATGATCGGATCGGGCGTGCTCGACGAACCGGCGCAGCTCGTCGGTCGACCAGATGGCGTGCGACCGCCGGCGAACCCGCGGCGGTCTGGCGTCGGTTGCCGGGTTGCGCTGCAACAGGTTCCACCGGACCGCATCGGCCAGCGCACCGTGCAGCATCACGTGGACATTGCGCACGGTCTTGGGCGCGAGCCCGCCGTCATGCTGGCGGGGCGTCTGGCCGCGTTGGTAGCGAATGAGCGCCTTGCGGCCGGCGTCGTAGGTGACGCCGCCGGCCTCGGCCAGAGCCTTTGCTTTCGGCTCGTGTCCGGCGGCGATCTCTGCGAGGTAGAACGCATGCATCTGGGCGTCGCGGTCTACCTTCCGGCGCCCCTGTTCGAGCAGGTGCACGTAGAGCAGGTTGAGCCGGATCGTGTCGAGGTCCTGTAGGGGAGTGGTGCCGACGGTCGGGAGGACGTAGGCGTCGAGGTAGTCCCGGTAGCCGCGCCAGGCGGACGGCTTCATGTCGAGCTTGCGCGAGGTGATCCAGTCCTCCATGAACTCGGTGACGGTCTTGCGGCTGGTCCGGACGAGCTGACCGCGCCGCGCGTTCTCCAACGCTTCATTGCAGGCGTTCTGCGCCTCGCGCTTGGTGCGGTAGCCGCCCTTGGTGAGCTGCCGGCGCTTGCCGGTGAGCGGGTCTGGTCCAAGGTCGATCCGGTACCGCCAGGTCGGCCCGTGCTTCTTGACGCTGCCGTTCACGCAGCCTCCCCGGGCAGCGCCGGCGCGGTTCCCGACTCGTCGTCGAACAGGGCCCGGATGCGATGGGTGATCACGTAGACGCGGCGGCCGAACCGCTTGGTCGGCAGCTCGCCGGCGGCGGCGTAGCGATACGCGGATGCCCGACTGAGCCCGAGCAGATCGGCAGCACGGGGGATGGTGATGAGGGCCGGCAGGTCGGCAGTGAGGGAACGGATGTCCACGGTGCTCCTCGATGCGGTCGGGTCGACGTCGGTCGGGTGGGCGGCGGGGCTGCTCATCGGTTCTCCCGGCTCGGAGTGACAGTCACTCGACTGTCACTCGGGGTGTCACAGGTGTTTGCGCAGGTCACGGGCGGCGGGGTGACGAGGTGACAGCAGTTGGTCCCGGACGGCGGTCCGCGGGTGTCACACACGGGCTACTCCCGGTCAGGACGGTTCTGCCTGGTCAAGGGCATCGGCGTGACGTAGTGACAGCAGTGACGGCGGTTCCAGACCGGTGGTGTCACGGCTGTCACCGGTGTCACCGCCGGCCGGGCTGTACTGGCCGCCGGGTGTGGCATGGAGCTGCCCGTCGGCGACCATCCGCCGGCAGGTCTGCCGCACCGTCGTGGCGTCGAGCTGCAACGCCTCGGCGATCTGCTTCGGCCGCTGGCCCGGGTAGTCACGGAGGAAGCGCATGATCTGCGCGCGGGTGTCCCGCATGAGGTAGTCCGCGGTCGGCCCGTCGAGGACCTGCCACGCGCCGGCCTGCGAGTCGAACGCCAGCGGGTAGTCGGTCTCGTCCACGTCGCGGCCCGTGACGTGCAGGACCCCATCGGCTTGCGCCCGAGCACGTTCGAGCACCAGCACGGCGTCGGCGGCGCCGGCGAGCCCGTTGGTTCCCGATACGGTGGCGAGGAAGTCCTCGGCGGCGGCCTTGCGGACGTGGTGGACGAGCAGGACGGCGACGCCGTGGCGGTCGGCGACCCGTTTGATCCGGCCCATGGCGGCGTAGTCGGCGTCGTAGGCGGCGACGCCGGTGGGTGGGTTGCCGCGGACCTTGGCGAACACGTCGATCACGACCAGGCGGGCGCCGGGGTGGGCGGTGAGCCAGGCGTCGACCTGTTCGTCCCCGCCGGCGGGCATCGGGTCGCACGCGATCGAGAGCGTGAGCCCGGCCGGTGCCGGCCGCCCGGCGAGCACGGTGCGCATCCGCGATTGCAGCCGGCGCGGGGTGTCCTCCAATGCGAGGTAGAGCACCGGCCCGGCTTCGACCGGGATGGAGCCGAGCGCGGGTCGGCCGGCGGCGATGTCGAGCGCGAGGTTGAGCGACAGCCACGACTTGCCGACCTTGGGCGGGCCGGCGAGCAGGGTGACGCCCTCGCAGACGATCCCCGGCACGGCCCACCGCGGCGGCGCGAACGTCATCGTCATCAGCTCCTCGGCATCCCAGTGCGTGCGGGAAGGTGGGGGTACGGCTTCCAGTCGGCCCCGATCCCGGCTGGTCACAGGGCCACTCATGGGGCCCTGAGCGGCGTTCTGCGGGCCGTTCGGGTCGGGGGTGAGGTGGTTGGCCGGGCTCATGCGGCGTCCTCGATCCGGCGCGGTCGCTTCGCGCCGGCGCGGAGGCCGGAGGTGATCGTCTGCTCGGCTTGGCGGGGGCTGTAGGCGCGCAGCGCGAGGTGCCGGGCTGCCGCGTTGGTGAGCACGGCGCGGGCGTCGGGTTCGGTGAGGGAGCCGCCGGCGACGAGCTGTCCGAGCGCGACTGCGGCGACGTAGAGGGAGGCGTTGCGCTGTGAGGCCGGGGCGTCGTGCACCCGTGCTGTTTCAGCCCGTAGTGCGGCGTCGAGGTAGCGGGCCCGCCGTCCGGTCCCGGTGCGGATCGGCCCGGTCGGGATCACGGGTGGCGGTGGTGGGCGCAGGCGTGCGAACAGCCAGCCGGGCAGCTCGACCGGGTCACGGGCGTCGGTGATCGTGTAGGCGCCGGCGGGGGTGGTCGAGCCGGCGGCGACGACGTAGCCGCCGTGGGCACGGCTGTCGATCTTCCAGCCGAGCAGCCCGGCCGTGTTCCGCAGCTCGTCGCAGGCGGGGGCGCGGTAGTAGAAGTGAGTCCCGCCGGAGGGGGTGGCGACGGTGAACGTCGCCGGCAGCGCGCCGGCCTGGTCGGCGAGCCGGTGCAGGACGTCGAGCCCGCCGCCGGCGCCAGCCCACTGCGCCCTCGGCGCCCCGTCGGTGTCGGTGTCGCAGTCGATGACGACGAGCCCGGCCGGGCCGGTGGCCAGGCCGATGTTGAACGCTCGGCCGGCGGCCCACGCGGTGTGGATGCGGTCGGGGTCGGTGGTGGCGCGCTGTTCCCATCCGAGGTGCCCGTCGGCGCCGGCGCACGGGCCGGTGCGGGGGCAGTGGGCGTGGCCGTGCAGGGCCGGGCGCTTGGTGGCGGGGTGCAGCGGGAACACCGGCCACCCGCGGCCGGCGGCGTCGAGCGCGGCGGCCAGCAGGCCGGCCAGGTGGTGACTGTGCGTGGACATTGAGGCTCCTGATTTCGGCATGGGTCTAGCGGCGCGGCACCCGTCGGGATGCCGTGTGGAGGGTGTTGGGAGGGTGTTTGTGCTGGTGGCGCTAGGTTGCTAGCGGGCTGATCAGATGCGGTGCCGGGCGCTAGCGGTGGGTGCTAGGTCTAGCGGGCCCGGCCGCTAGCAGCGGCCGGCAGCCGGGCCCGCCGATCGGTCACCGGTTGTCACCGTCGGTGCGGCGCCGGCGCCGCTCGGTCTCCTCCCATGCGGTGGTGATGGCGTCGCGCAGGTAGCCGCGCCGGTTGCGTCCGGTGCCGGTCTCGTCGGTGCCCCACACCTGCGCCGGCGCCAGGCCGTAGGGCTTCAACAGCGCGGCCAGGGTGGCCGGGGTGGTGCCCGGGTAGGTCGTGGGCCACTGCTGCACCAGCCGCGCCGCGATCGTGTCGGACCACAGCCGGTCCTCGCCCGGGGCGAACACTGCGGCGACGTCGGCCAGGATCGAGCGGGCCGGGCGGTCGTCGGTGCGGGTCTCGCCGGCGGCGTGGCCGGTGATCGTGCCGGCCAGCTCCCGCAGGGCGCGGGCGCGGCCGGCGATGGCCTCGGCGGTCGGGCCGTCGATGTAGGCCGAGCGCACGATCTGGGGCTCGTCGGCGGCGCCGAGCAGGTAGCCGATGCCCTTGTCCCGCGGCCCGAACGTCGTCGCCCGAATCCCGTTCTTGTACGCCGACGTGCCGAGCACCATGTCGTTCTCCGTCTGCCCCATCACCCGCAGGCAGAACCGAATCCCCACGTTCGAGGACACCCCGGTCGGGAGGGACTTCGCGTCCGGCCGCTGCGTGGCCAGGATCAGGATCACGCCCATCGCCGGGCCGCGCTTGATGATCCCGGTGGCCAGCCGGTCGGCCTCGTCCTTGTGGTCGGGGTGGGAGAACAGTTCCTGGCACTCGTCGATGGCCACCACCAGCGGGAACAGCCCCAGCTCACGACGGGCGGCAAGCTCGGGCGTGACCTTGTTTTCCGGGCACAGCTCCCGCGGCAGGCCCGCGATCCGCTTGGCCCGGGTGTTGAGTTCGGCGTAGACCTCGCGCAGCGACTCCATCGCGGCGTCGATGGTCTGGTCGTCGGCACCGCTCGCGTAGTGGTGGCAGCAGCCCTCGAGCGGGGACAGGTCGCCGGTGCCCTTCAGCTCGAAGATGCGCAGCTGCGCGTTGGGGTCGAGGGCGGCGGCGAGCAGCAGCACCCGTAGCGCGAAGGTCTTGCCGAAGCGGGGCATGGCGCCGATGAGGACGTTGGCGAACATGAGCAGGATCGACACCAGCCGCCCGCGCTGGTCCATCCCGAACGGGACGGCCCGGAACAGGTCGGCCTGACCGTGCGCGGCGAGCGGCCAGGGGCGGGGCTTGGCCTGGCTCATGTCCTGATCGCCCACCCACAGCACCAGCCGGCCGGCGTGCGCGTCGTGCGCCGGCTCGGGCCATACACAGCCGAGCGGACGCCGGAGCCCGGAGGCGAGCCGGTCGCGGCGCTCAACGATGTCGGACACGGTCACCCCGTACGGGAGGTCGACGTCGGCGCGCCAGCCGGGGCCGTCGCGGGTGATCGGGGCGGGGAAGGTGATCCCGTTGGCGCCCTTCGACATGGCCTTGTTGATCTCACCCAATCCCAAGGCGCCCAACGCCCGCACCACGAGATCGGACGTGAGCCGGGTCGGCTTGTGCGCCACCACCGACCGGCCGGTGACCGGCTTGTCCGGGGTGGTTCCGACCCGCCCGAGCAGCAGCACCGCGGCGACGGCGAGCAGCCCGAGCAGCCAGCCGGGCGCCCACGTGTCCAGCGCGACCAGCCCGGCCGCGCCGGCCAGCACCGCGACCACGGCGAGCCGGCGCCGAGCCCGGACCCGCTCGGCCCGCGCCGCAGCCAAGCGGAGGAACTGGTCGGCCTCGCGGCCGCGGATCGCGCCGTCGCGTAGGGGCTTGGACTCCGCGTCGCCCACCCAGCGGCCCGCGTTCGCGAGCGCCACCACTGCACCCCGCGGGGATCGTGCGGCCAACCGCGCCGCGTAGAGCGGAGCCCGGACGGTGTGGAACCCGGCGGCATGCCAAGCCCATCCGGTGGCCCAGCGGGCGGCGTCGCGGATGTCGTCGCGGTGGCGCAGCCACGGCGCGATGATCGGCCGGCGCTCGATCTCCCGACCAATCCACGGCAACACCCCGTCGGGCCGGCGCGGGGCCGGCGCATCGACCAGCACCGGCCGGCCGCCGCCGGCATCGTCGGGGTGGTTCACGATCTCGCCGGTAAGGAACCGGTCCCGCTCCAACACGGCCGGCTCGTCGGCGGGCGCGGTGAGCTCGACAGGGCGGGCGGGGAAGTCGAGCACCCGGCCACCGTCGCCGGCCTCCTGCTCGGCCTGGTCGGCGTTCGCGTTCTCATCGTTCGGGTGCGGGTTCATGGGCTGCTCGCTCATCACGCGGCCACCTCCTCACCGGCGCCGGGCCGGCCGTTGCGGGACGGAAGATCGGACGGGACAGCGGTCGGGGCAGGGGTGGGCTGGTCGGTGCGGAGGGCGGCGGCGAGCTTGACCGAGGTGCCGGCCGAGCAGCCCGTCACCTGCCGGCACCAGGTCGGTGACGGCTCCACTACCTCGCCGGCGGCGTGGGCGGTGTGCAGGGCGGTGCGGGCGTCGGCGAGGTAGTCGGCCAGCAGCCGGCGCGGCACCGGCCGGGCCGGCCGACGCGGCGCACGACGGGCCGCCGGCCGCGTGACCGCCGCGGGGACGGGCTCGGCGGCGGGTTCACGAACCGGCTCGGCCGGCTGCTCGTGAACCGCGACGTCAGTCGTCGGCGCGCCCGCCGTATCGCCCCCTGTCGAGCCCTCCCCCGCCGCATGCTCGGTCAGCGCACGCCGGACCGCCTCGGTGAGTCGGTCGCGTAGGCCGGGGCCGCTCTCGGCGGTGGCGAACACGACCAGCGGCGGGACCGAGTGCAGTACCACCCCCGACCAGGACAGCGGCGCGCCGGCCAGCCCCCACGACGTCCACGTGTTCATCACGTACGTGGCCGCGAACGTGAGCCACTTCGTCCGCCGGCCCCATGCCGGCAGGGCGACCTGGTAGCGGGCGGTGACCTGCTCGGCCCGAAGAACGGCGAGCAGGACCAGCGACACCATCGGATCGAGCAACCAGGCCACCCACCAGGCGGCGGCGAACGGGTCCGCGCCGCCGGCGGCGAACGATTGGACGTTGACCATCGTGAATGCCAGCCCGAGCACGATCCCCGCCCACAGCAGGGCGTCGACCTGCGACCGGATGCGCTCGACGCGCAGCGCGATCACATCGGGGTGAGTGGTCAAGGCACGCACCGCGGCGGCGTCGGCGGCCTGCTCGGCGAGCCGATCCACCCGGCCCGTGCTCCTCGCCAGGGCGGTCATCGGATGCTCCCTCGGGACACACGCAGCACGTCCGCCGGACCGGCGAGAAGCCGGGCCACCGTGTTCCCCGACAGCACGGCCGGGACGCCGAGCACGGCGGCGATGGCGACGACGTCGGTGGTCATGCGGACCACCACCCACTGCACCGCCACGACCGCGACCGCGATGGCCAGGGAGCGGCCGGCGATACCGCCGGCGCGGCCGGCCTGGTGCATCGTGTTCGCCACGGCGCGCCCGGCCTTGGCGCCGGCGACCCAGGACCAGACCAGCCCGATCCCCGCGGCGATCAGGAGCAGGACGACGATCGTGGACCCGCTCATCGGGCACCACCGGAGCTGTTCGCCGGGGTCGGGGTCGGCTCTACCATCGCAGTCTCCTTGGTTGCCTTGTGGTGGTTGGGGAGAGCCGGCCCGGCGGATGCGTCTTGGCGGATGTGGCCGCCGGGCTGGTCCTCGGTGGTCGCGACTTCGCCGTTCATGCGGCTTCGCCCCCAGCAGGGACGAAGGTGCCAACCCGGCGCACCGGCAGAGGGATCACCGCGGCACGTCCGTCCCGACGCGCGCGACTCACCCGCGACCGAGTCGCCCGGCGGACCGGCAAGGCCGCTCCGGTCTCGATGAGCAGAGCGTCGATGACGACCTCGGTCAGACCGTCCGGGTAGTGGTTCTGGGTGATCACGCTGCCTCCGATCGTTCGGCCCCGCTGCTGCGGCGACGACGAGAAGCTAACAGTTGTACTGATCACCGGTCAACTGTTAGGTCAACGAGACTCGCAAACTGGCGTCTGACCTGGGGTGACTCCGCTCGACCCACTGTTAGGTCACTGATAGGATCGGCTGGTCAGTCGCCTCCTACCCCGACGGAGCGTCCATGTCACCCGGCGACCGGTCCGCACGCATCTCTCGATCGGAGTCCCTGCACCAGCAGGTAGCGCGCAACATCCGCAACGACATCGCCGCCGGCGTCCTTCGCGACGGGCAGCCCCTGCCGTCTACCCGTGACCTGGCGAGCCAGTGGGGCGTCAGCGTCTTCACGATCAACGAGGCCATGCGCGTGCTGATCGACGAGGGTGTGGTCGTGAGCAAGGCCCGTGCCGGCCGGTTTGTTCACGCACCCGAGCAGGCCCGCCGCAACGAGGTCAGGACCACCCGGCCGAACGTCCTCATGGTCGGTGGATACGCAGGCTGCGGGAAGTCTGAGCTTGGCCGGATGCTGGCCCGAGAGACTGGCTGGCCGATGCTCGATAAGGACACCATCACTCGCGCCGTGGTCGAGGTCGCCTTGGTCGCCCTTGGGCTATCGGCAAACGACCGCGAGTCTCAGCAGTACCTCACGGAGATTCGTCCGCGTGAGTATGAATGCCTGACGAATGCGATGCTGGAGAACCTGCAATGTGGCAGCAGCGTGATCGTGACGGCCCCCTTCGTCAAGGAGTTTCACGACGAAGCGTGGGTGAACAGGACACGCGCCACATGTGCCGACATGAACGCCCACCTCACCCTTGTCTGGGTCTACTGCGATGCCGAGACGATGCTGACCTACATCCGCCATCGAGGTGCAGCACGCGACGCATCCAAGATCGAAGATTGGCCGGCGTACCTTACGTCGCTTGATCTTCAGTTCCGGCCGCCAGGGGACCACTATCTCATCGACAACAGCGCGTCCGGCGAACCTCTCCAGACCCAGGCAAAGGCGCTGCTCGCCGCCGCTCTCGAAAAGGTGCAGTAGTGGCGTCAACGTCGCTCGGAGTCATCCTCTACGGCCCGCCGGCGTCTGGGAAGGACACCGTCACTGGAGCGCTGCGCCGTCTTAACCCTCGCTACGAGCTGTTCCGCAGGCTCAAGGTAGGCGGTGGACGTACCGCGGGCTATCGCCTCACCGACCAGGCCACGATCGATGCCTTACGTGAGCAAGGCGAAATAATCTGGGAGAATCAGCGTTACGACGCGCTCTACGCTATTGATCGGCAAACGCTCGTTGAGTACTTAGACCGAGGCGTGCCAGTCGTGCATGCCGGCCAGCCGGAGGTCATCGATGCTGTGGTTGCCGCCATACCCGGTGCCCACTGGCTCGTCGTTGCGCTATCTTGTCCGCGCGAAGTCGCCGAACAGCGCATCATCGCACGTGCGACAGGCGACACGACCGAGCGGTTGTGGCTTTGGGATCGGACGCCCGTGCTCATGCAGCCAGTGGTCGCGATTGACACCAGCCTCTACTGCCCGGATGCAGCCGCTGAGCTGATCAACGGTCAGGCGACGGTTCATGTGGCGAAGGCGCGGTAGCGCGAATGGATCTGGGTTTGGTACTGAGGCGATCGTTTCAGTGTTGTCAGAGTGGCCCGCGCACGCGTCCCTGCATGAATCAGATAGGCTAAATAGCCCATTCAGGATAGGGCCAAATGGTCGCTCGCTAGGAGGTTTGATACCGGTGATGGGGTCGAAGGTTCGGGAGCGTAGGATCGGCAGTCACCATGGCGAGCGACAGTGTCAATGTCTACATTGACGAGACGGGTGATCGAGGTCCTGGCTCGACGTCCAGTCCGATCTTCGGTATGGCTGCCGTCTTAGTTGACTCTGTTGGCTCGCTGAACCTGAGACGCGCGGTATTACAGTTGCGCTCCGACTTTAACGTCCCGGAGAATTCGGTCATGTCGTGGAAGGAGAACCTGAAGAGTCATGATCGGCGGAAGCGTGCAGTCGAGGTTCTAGGTTCAGTTG
Source organism: Pseudonocardia benzenivorans CB1190 (assembly GCF_000196675.2). Lineage (GTDB taxonomy): Bacteria > Actinomycetota > Actinomycetes > Mycobacteriales > Pseudonocardiaceae > Pseudonocardia > Pseudonocardia benzenivorans. The sequence goes on from NC_015312.1 coordinate 1,201,607, forward strand.
CGGGTTTGAAGGTTTGTTATGTCTATGTCGTGAAGTCGGCACTCAAAGCAGACAGCTATCTAACCGATAACCAGCGGTTCTACAACTACATCGCTTTCAAAGCCTACAAGGCCAGTCTCTGGGCGGCTCGCAACTGGAAAGGTCAAGACGCGCGAGTCTGGACCCGGTACGGGCACGTTAAGGGACACGATCATCGGACGACCGAGACCTACATCCGCCGTGAGGCCTCATTGGATCCCAGGGTGCCATTCCATATGGAGCAAGGTCTCCGCTGGGTGGCTTCAGATACCTATCTTGAGAGTCAGGCGGCGGACATCTACGGCGGATTCTTAAAGGCTGCGACCTGGCCTTCCGGAGACTTTGGGTACGTCGAGCCTTCGTACTTGCTGGGCATCTGGCATCAGCTCCGCAACAGTGAGCAATGCGCGATACCTCTCGGCATTATGTCGATGCCGGACAGCGGTATAATCAGGAAAGCCCGCTGGTTTCCGTGCCTACATTGCACGAAGTAGTCGAGGACCTTAGGGGCCTCCGGGGGCCGATCCACTGAAGGAGAGCGATGGCAGCACCGCTGGCGATCCCCGGCAGGCTCCTAAGGGCCCCGGCGGAGACAGTGTAGCCTACGCCCTTGATTCCGTAAACGCAGGTCGGAAGGGCTGCAGGGGAGGACAGTGGACTCGCGTCACCCCTTGTGATCCTCAGAAGGTTCTAGTTGCTTAGGGCGGCGCGGGAAGCGAGCTGTGCGAAGTTCTCAAAGTACCGCGCATGGGTCCGGGGCAAGTCGTCGGCCGAGTCGGCCGAAAGAATCACGACTTCGACGTCGGGGTTTCCTCGATACCTATCTTCTGCGGCGAGCCGAGCCGCGCCCGAAGATGTTGCTGTGGCGTTGACGCTCGTCAGCTCCAAGGGTTGACCTAAACGCCGATCGAATACTAGAAGAAACTTGCTCATTCGTTGCCCCTCCCTCCGGGATTCCCGACATAGCTCTAAGGATGAGTCTCGCAACTTCCTCAGATTCGATTCTACCTTTTTCGGATTCTACCAGCTTCTTGCGCGCTGCGCTAGTAATCTCTTCTATGAATTTCTGGATTCCCATCGGATCGCGGCGAGATTTCTTTAGGTACCTCCGCGTCAGGCGGTTTAGGCGGCGCCGGGCGATGTATCTATTTCCGAGACGCAATAGAGCTTCGCGGGTCCGCAGATAGGCGTCATGAACAACCTGATCCTGCTCAGGTGGATATCTTCCGACCGTCGTGTATGCCTGGCCGACCTCCTCCAGTCCTGCGATCGCTTCACGTCGTTCAAAAGAGATCGCTTCTCCATCTTCAATGGAATCAATGACCTCGCTGAGGCGGTAAAATACACCGAGTATGTAGGCCTTGGTGTGCATTGGAATCCTGACTGCTTGGCCGGGATCGGGCGCCTCTCCGTACCGTATGCGTCGCCCCCACTGGTCAGCGAGGCGTTCGAAGATCTGAGCCCAGGCGTCCTGAAGATCGGTTCTGACCTGTATCTCGACAGGAAATCCTTCAGGGTAGACAATGACGTGAACTGCTCGGTATCCGAAACTTGGTTGAGTCCTGCGATCGAGCACCACGGGCTGCTTCTCGCAGTCTAGAAATGCTGAGCAGATGTTCTGCACCGCTTGATCCTGATCAAGGCGGCTGCCATCAATGACGATCCTGGCTCCGGCGAGATCATTGATTCGAGTGAGCTGCATGCCGTGCTCGCGTATGAGCTTATCAATCAACGTCCCGGTCGTTTTGACTCGCGCCGTTGGTCGAAATCCATGTTCTGTCAGCGTCAGTGCTACACGGTCGAGTAGCATCTGGTAATAGTCGATGACATCTGAAAAGAGGTCGCGGTCGTCGACGGGCAGCCTGCCGGCGGCCGCAATTCGGCGACCGAGCTTGTCGAGCTGCTTTCGAGACGCGGGCAGAGTCACGGTCGCACCGTACCTCAAGTATGCAATTCGGGGCCCGCGGCGTAGCGTTGCGGTTCACGGTGTTCATCGCTGTGCGGAGCGCTTGCAGGCGCGGGGAGGATCGGCGCCGTGCCCGCTGCGCGCGGAGGTCTGAGGCCTCCTCAATACTGCAAGGGTCGGAGACGCGGTGGTTGTCGCGTGAATCGCGCGCGCAGCGCGCGCCCCAAACCCTTGTCGCGAGGTCGCTTAGGATGTCGGGCTCTGCACAACGGCGTTCACTTGGAAGTGGCCGCCCGTGTGACTCTCGGTTCAACCCGCTGGCCTCGCGATGAGCAAGACCCGGGATGTGACTGAGCGGCGCGGTGGCGCGAGGACGGGAGGTCCTTTACCCCCTTTGTCACTATGTACCTGCAGGAGGCCTGAACTGGGAGAACAGTTGTGACACCGGCTGTGACAGGCCTCAATATCTGTCACTCTGCCCGGCCCATCGCTCTGGCTTGGCCAGTGACCCTTGCTCGGCGATCCGAGGCGCCGCGTGGTCACGGCAGTGGTCACGGGCTGTCGGCTGATGGGGCGCTGAGGATGAGACGAGGCGCGCGATGCGCGCGTCCGGCTGGAGCACGCTTTGCTGCTCGTGGCGTCGAGGACGTAACGGCCAAGAGCGGCTGGAACAGCCGGAGAGTATGCCCGATCGCCTCATAACCCAGAGGTCGCAGGTTCGAATCCTGCCCCCGCTACTACACCAGAGGGCCCCTGACCAGCATGGTCGGGGGCCCTCCGGCATTCGTGTGCGCGGGTCGGGCCGCGGTCTCGTCAGACGCCCTCCAGCGCCTCCAGCCGCCCGGATCGGATCGCCTTCACGAACTCCTCGTAGTCCTGCTCGTTCTGGTCCGCGTACCGCTCGGAGAAGTCGGTGATCGACCGGTCGAACGCGTCGTCGTCGCCGAGGTACTCGGAGATGGCGATCGGGTCGCCGGATCGGGCGTGCGCCCGCGCCAGGGTCCACCCGCACGTGCGCGCGTAGAAGGTGAGCCCGAGCGGTGACATCGCCTCCACGACGGCGGAACCCTTCATGTCGCGCAGCTGCCGCCAGTAGAAGTGCCGCTGCACGTCGACGCCCCGGGTCCAGCCGAGGAAGATGTCGCTCGAGGCCTGCATCATCCGCTGGCCGCGTACGACCCGCTCGCCGTGCTGCTTGTAGCGGCTGCGTGGCAGGTGGGCTTCGAGCACCGACGCGGTGGCCTCCTTGACCTGGAGGAACAGTGGGTCGTCGGCGTCGCGGCCCTGCAGCAGGACGATGAACGCCCGGGTGCCCACGCTGCCGACGCCGACCACCTTGCGCGCCACGTCGACCACCTCGAAGCGTTCCAGCAGGTGGCGATGGTCGTCCTGCAGGGTCGCCCGGTAGGCGCGGAGCTGTTCGCGGATCGTGCGCTCGACGTCGTCGGGGGACATGCCGTACGTGGGGGCCAGCTCGCGTGCGGGGACGACGATCGGCGGCTGGCTGACGATGCGGTACCGCCCGTCGACCAGCTCCCCGAGCTTGGACAGCGCCTGCAGGCTGTCGCGGGTGTGCGCCTTGGCCATGTTCTTCTCGGCGGTCTTCGCCGCCCGTCTGGCCTCCTTCGCCGCGATCTTCTCCTTCTTCGCCTGCTTTCCCTTCGTGTCCTTCCCCCGCTTCTCGGACTCGGCCACGACGCCGCGGACGGCGTTCATCAGCGTGTCCTCATCCATGCGCGCGTACCAGATGTCCATCGTGCGCATCTGCGCGAACTCGGCCATCGCCTCCCGATAGGCCGTGACGGACGCAATTGTCGACGCCCGGGCGTCCGCGGCCGAGAAACCGTTGTTCCGACCGGCGATCGTGAAGCTCGCCGCCATCCGCTTCACGTCGTACTCGAACGGCCCAGGCAGCGTCTCGTCGAAATCGTTCACATCGAACAGCAGCCTCCGTTCGGGGGAGGCGAACGCTCCGAAGTTCGACAGGTGCGCGTCGCCGCACAGCTGCACGTCCAGACCGGCGGTCGGCGTGTCCTTGAGGTCGACCGCCATGATCTTCGCCCCGCCCCGGTAGAACGTGAACGGCGACGCCATCATCCGGCCGTGACGGACCGGCACCAGGTCGGGCTCGCGGGTGGCGTCCTGCTCCTCGAGCAGCGAGACAGGGTTCGGCCGGTCCGTCGCCGGGCGCCAACCGGAGTGGGCCGACGGCTCCGACCGGTCCCGGGCCATCAGCCCCTGGGCCTCACGGTCCGCGATGCTGGGATGCACGATCATCTTGGCGACCACTCGCCACACCTCCTGTACAGAGATCGGTTCCCGGAATACCTGGTGCAGCCCTGTCCCGGCTCACCCGCGGGGTGCGAATCCGTCGGACCCCGTGACCAGGCCGGGGACCCCTCTGCTCCTCGCTCAGTGATCGTTCTTCGTCCGACCGCGCTTGACGGCACCGACGATGACCCTGATGCCGATGCCGAGGACCACGAGGTTGGTGATCATCTGCACGGTGACCAGGACACGTGCCGGCTGCGTATGGGCGGTGATGTCGCCGAAGCCCACGGTGCTGAACACCGTCACCGTGAAGTACAGACTGTCGGTGTGGGTCAGGGGCCGTCCGAAGCTGTCCGGGGCCAGCGCGGCCAGTGCGATGTAGCTGGCGGCGAACAGCAACAGGAAGAACGGCACGCTCGTGGCCAGCGCCTCGACACCACGCAGGGTGGGGAACTGTGACCGGAGGATCCAGCGGACCTGTACGGAGACCAGGACGGCGAAGCCCGCCAGCCCGATCAGCAGCATGGTCAGCGCCGCCGGGACGGACGAGTGATCGAGGGGCAGTACGTAGTAGAGGGTCAGCAGCGCGGCGACCGAGGCGGCCACCCGCACGGCGGTCCAGACGATCCGGCCGGCCGACGGACCGGCGTCCGGCCGGGCCGGGGGCACCGTCCCGTCGGGATCGATCACGACGTCCACCGCACGAATGCCGCCCCCCTGCTCGTCTCCCACGCAGGCGGCCGAACTCGCGTCGGTGCGGCGCGACCCGTTGGTGCGCGGCACGCTCCGTCGTCGCCGCCGACACGGGTGCCGGTGCCCGCTTCCCGTGGGCGTCGGATTCTGCGGGGGAAGCCTTGCCGGGGGCTCACTCGATTCAGGTGATGCACGGGCGCGCCCGGCCCGGAGGATGGCGTTTCGCCCGCTCCGCCCAGGGCGCGCGATCGGTTTCCCCGCGGATCCGGCGGCATCTCGACCGCATTTCGCGGAGCGGCGGTACATGTCGCGATGACGTACGCCGGGGCCGGTGCGCGCACGTCGATCTGTCAGGACCGGAAGTCGGATGACCCGCGCGTGCAGGACGAGGAGGGCGACGTGCCGAGCGACGAACTGCTGGTCGTCATCAACTCGTTCGGCCTGTTGTTCGCGATCTTGAATTCCTTCACCCTCGGCCTGCGTCTCGAGGTGGGGCACATTCTGGGACATTTCTTCCAGAACTGGCGGGCGGCCGTCCGGGTGCTGCTCATCAACTTCGTGATTCTCCCGGCGCTCCTCATCGGGTTCGCCGCCATAGCGCCCGTGGACTCCGACATCAAGATCGGTTTCTGCATCGTCGCGCTGGCGGCCGGTGCGCCGTTCGCCCCGGCGATCACCCGCCTGGCCAGGGGCGACGTCGCCATGTCCACGTCGCTGTTCCTGGTCATGGTGGTGGTGACGGTCGTCCTCGTGCCGGTGGTGCTGCCGATCGCCGTGTCCGCCGTCGTGCCCGATGTGCAGCGGATCGGGATCTGGAGCATCGCCTGGCCACTGCTCGCGTTCGTGATCCTTCCGCTGCTCGTCGGCTGTCTGATGCGCCTTCGCTACGAAGAGGTGGTGGCGAGCTGGGTGCGTCCGCTGCTCGTCGTCCAGCTCACCTGCCTGGTTCTGTACGTGAATCTCTTCATCTTCGCGTTCACGAGCCTCTTCGCCGAGGTGTGGTGGGGCGCCTATGTCGCGGCGATCGCCGTCCCGGTCCTCGGTATCGCACTCGGCAGCCTCATCAGTCGCAGGAGTACGGCGACCAGGCACGCATCGATAATCACGACCGCGCAGCGCAGTATCACGGGCGCGATCGTCGTGACGATCTTCAACTACACGCAGCCCCTGGCGAACGTGTCGGTGACGGTCATCAACACGATCGGGATCGTCATCCTTCTGGTGCTCGCCATCGAGTGGGGACGGGCGCGACCCCGGAAGAAGTCCGAACCGGCTCCGACCGCCGCGCCACCGACCCCTGAAGGCGCCGGACACATGCCGTGACGGAAGGTGCTGTCCCGAGGCCGAAGCTCGGGCTGTTCGGGACGAACGCCGGCAACGGGCTCACGATGACCGTGAGTGCGTCGAGACCGACACGTGGGCGGGCGGGCGTCGCCCGGACGACCGAGGACATCGTGAGGTCAGGCAGGCGATCCTCGCGACGGCGGGGCGCCGCCCGTTCCGTTCCTGCGCCCCGCGGCGCGCTGCCGCGGGCGTGCGGTCCGGCATCCTCGTCCGGAGGGCGCGACCGGCGCGCGTTCAGAAGCCGACGGCCTCCCGCAGCAGCAGGACCGTGACCCGGCCCGGACGCTGCTCGGCGTTGAGCACGAGCAGGCTGTTGACGGCGCTGGGCCAACCGTAGGCCGCCTCGGTGCGGGCGCTCTCCAGCGGCAGGGCGTGGTCCTCGGTCCGGCGCAGCGCGGTCGCGAGGTCGGGCACCACCTTCTGCGCCCCGACCACCCAGATCGCGCTGCCCGCCCCGCCTGCGCAAGCCGGGACCTGGCTGCCGCTGCCCGACGCGACGACGATCGAGCCGGTCTCGGTGACCGCGGCGACGCTGCCCACCACGACGTCCGGGACAGAGATCAGACGTCGGATCTCGTCGGCGGCGGTCGCGCGGTCCATGGCCAGGACACGCGGCTTGACGGGGGAGTACCGGCTGCCGGTGTTGACGTCGGCGTCGATGCCGGAGAGCCGCAGCGTCTCGCTCGCGGACGTGAACACCGCCGCTCCCTCGGGAAGCAGGTCCCGGACCCGGCGGCGCGCAGCTGCGGTGTCGTCGAGGATCTCCACGCCGAAGCCGTTGGCGGCCAGGGCCGCGGCCGCCTTCTCGAGACGCTCGGCGGGCACCGCCTCGGCGAACGACGCGGCCGGCCCCGGCGCGGCGCCACCGAGAGCTGTGGTGTCGAGGTAGCGGACCTCGTAGACGCGCTCGGCGAACTTCCAGCCGTCGTCCGTGCGCCGGTAGCGGTCGTGGTAGATCGCGAAGTTCACCCCCTCCCGGCCGTCGAGGGTGCGGGCGAGCTCCTGGACGTGGGCGCGACCGGTCGCGACGTCGCCGTCCAGCCGGATGGAGCCCGGGTGCGTCGTCTGGACGAAGAAGTCCCAGTTCGCCTGGAGGCGTTCCCCGCCGGTGCGGATCTCGTCGCGTCCGGTCAGCTCGACCGGGACGTTCGGCATCCGCAGCACACCGTCGGCGGTGAAGAGGGATGCGAGGCGCGCGCGGTCGCGCATCATCACCGCGTCGCTGTACTCGCCCCGCAGCGCCTCGATCTCGACGCGGTCGGCGATGGCCTGGTCGGTCATGTCTCTCCTCGGGTGTCCTGGAGCCGTGCGGCTCACCCGGGTTCGACGACGCAGTGGGCCGCTTTGTGAGGTGGCGCCTCACAGAACGCCGGTCCGGCGCGTCGAGTAGGGAAGTGTGGACACGACGGGAGGGCCCATGACAGACGGTACGGATCCCGCGATCGACGTGGTCGTGCGCGAGCGACGGCAGCTGCTCAACCTCGCCTACCGCCTGCTGGGCTCGCTCGCCGAGGCCGAGGACGCGGTGCAGGAGACCTACGCACGCTGGTACGGCCTTTCCGACGAGGGCCGCCGCGGCATCGGGAACCCGGGCGCCTGGCTGACCCGGGTCGCCGGGCGGGTGTGCCTGGACCAGCTCCGCTCGGCGCGGGCCGCCCGCGAGACGTACGTCGGGGACTGGGTCCCCGAGCCGCTGCCCGAACCCGCCGACCCGGCCGATCCCGCTTCACAGGTGACGCTCGACGAGTCCGTGACGATGGCGTTCCTGGTGGTGCTCGACGCCATGACCCCGGCCGAGCGGGTCGCGTTCGTCCTGCACGACGTGTTCCGCTACCCGTTCGCCGAGGTCGCCGAGGTCGTCGGGCGCACCCCGGCGGCCTGCCGGCAGCTGGCGACGTCCGCCCGGCGCCGGATCGGGGCGGCCCCGGCCGCGGTCTCCGGGGCGGCCGGACAGGCCGCGGTCGTCCGGGACTTCCGGCGGGCGTGGGAGGCCAAGGACATCGCCGCGCTCGTCGGGCTCCTCGACCCGGACGTGGTGGCGGTCGCCGACGGCGGCGGAGTCGTGCCCGCGCACCGGGAGCCGATCCGTGGCGGTGAGCAGGTGGCCCGCGCCTACGTCGAGATCTCCCGCGTGGCGCCCGGAGTGACGCTGCTGGAACGCACCGTCAACGGCCTGCCCGGCCTGGTCGCCCGGAAGGACGGGGCGACCCTCACGGTCTTCGCCTTCGACGTCGTGGCCGGCCGGATCACGCGCATCTGGGCGGTCCGCAACCCCGCGAAGCTCCGGACGTGGGCCCCGGCCTGAACGGCACGGCCACCGGCTCGCCAGTGGCCTGAACGGCACGGCCACCGGCTCGCCGGGGACCGATCGGCGGGGGAGGACTCAGGGGTGGAGCGTCGGGCGGTAGACGAGCTCCTGGATGTGGCGGTCGAGCGTGCGCTGCGAGACGAGCTCGAGGTCGAAGTCCGCCGCGCCCGCGAAGATCGGGCCCAGCCCCGTGCGGCCGGTGATCACGGGGAACAGCGTCACCTGGACGAGGTCGACCAGGCCCGCGCCCATCAGCGCCCGGTTCATCGCGAGGCTGCCGTGCGAGCGCAGCGGCACGTCGGACTCCTTCTTGAGCCGGGCGACGACGTCGACGGCGTCACCGCTGACGACCGTCGCGTCCGGCCAGTCGAGGGGCTCCCGCAGCGTCGTCGAGACGACGGTCGCCGGCATCGTCGTCATCCGCGTCACCCACGGGTCGCGGACCTCGTCGATCCCGGAATCCGGGGCCAGCATCTGGGTGAACGCGCGGAACGTGTTGGCGCCGAACACCATCCGCTGTTCCTCGCGGTACAGGTCGAGGCGGTGGTCGAGGAGCTCGGGGCCCTGCTTGCCCCAGTAGCCGGTCCAGTCGCCGCCCGCTGCGCCGAAGCCGTCGAGGCTGGAGAAGACGTCGAAGGTGTACGTGGCGGTCATGATGGTCCCCCAGGATGTGGTCCCGTTCGGTGTCGAGATGCAGACCCACGACCGCATCGGAACTCATCTGTGAGTCTCGGATTTGGTGCTCCGGGATGGAGAACCACCCGGCTCGGTGCTGGTGACCACGGCATGACTCCGAACTCATCTGGCCGTTCCAGCGTGCCTTTCGAACCGACGTGTCTGGCGTGGTTGCCGGCACCGGCCTGGCCCACCAGGTTGGCCTGATCAGAAGCCCTGTCCGCCCTGCGGCGTGACCCGTCACAGATGTGCCACTCGGTGACTCCAGCCAGGCCGGTGCCGACGTGACCCCGTCCCCTTGCCGCACTGCTCGCCTGGGTCCTCGAGCACTCACCGGGACCTCGGCTCGCGATCTCGATCGAGGGAACGCGCAGTTACGGGGTCGGGCTGGCGCGTGCAGCCACCGCGGCCGGGCTGCTGGTCATCGAGTGCGCACACCCACCGCGCGGCCCGTCGCGGGCGCGGCGAGTCCGACTCCATCGACGCGCACCTGCCCGTGCTCACCGCGCTGCGTTGTGACCCTGACCGGGTCCCGACCCCACGCGCGGACGGCGACCGTGAAGCGCTTCGAATCCTGCTCGGCGCCCGCCAGGACCTCATCCGGAGCCATACCGCGCAGACCAACCGGCTGCGGGCCCTGTTGCTGGGCGGGGATGACGCCGACCGCGGAATTGCTCGTGGCCGACTCAACGGCGCCGTACTGGCTGCGGTGGCCCGGCGGCGATGTCGTGTCGGCACCGATCGCGCCGATGCCGTGCGTCACGGCGAGTTGCGCCGCCTGGCTGTTGCGGTCCGCGAGGGCGCTCACGCGTTGGAGCGCAACCGCGGCCAACTCCGGGTAATCGTTGACGATCTCGTCCCGGGCCTGACTGATCGTCGTGGCGTCGGACCTGTCAGCGCAGCTCAGGTGATCGTCAGCTTCTCTCATCCCGGGCGGTGTCGAAACTATGCTGCGTTCGCGGCGCCTGCCGGAACGAGTCCGCTGCAGGCCAGCAGCGGGCGCACTGTTCGGCACCGGCTCAACCGAGGCGGTGACAGGGCCCTCAACCACGCCGTGCACACCATCGCGCTCACACGGTTGCGTTGCTGTGACACCACTCGGGCCTATGTCGCTCGACGCGTCGCTGCGGGGAAGACTCCGCGCAGTGGCGTCCACCAGGGTGGTGTGCGACCCGGCCCTGGTGAGGGGCGGGCGTAGACGGGGAGGGCGGCCATCGCGTGATCTTCTGGAGACCTTCCACAGTGCTTCAGGAGTTCCACGCGATGACCGCACCCTCCAGTATCGACCCGACCCATTTCCTGCACGAGCAGCTGTCCCAGGCGAGTCCCGACCTGCTGCGACAGATGTTGACCACGTTCATCAACACGCTCATGTCCGCCGATGCCGACGCCGTCTGCGGGGCGGCGTGGGGCGAGCGTTCCGAGCAGCGCACGAACACCCGCAACGGCTACCGTCACCGCGACTTCGACACCCGCACCGGCACGATCGACGTGGCGATCCCGAAGCTGCGCAACGGCTCCTACTTCCCCGACAGTGAGAATGATCAGCGAGAGCAGGCCGCTCGCGTCTGACTCGTTCCCTGACTGACCGCGGTGTCTTCAGCCAGATCCGTCGACGGGACCGCGGCCTGCTCTCGCACTGGCCCGGGCGGGCGTCGTGACCTCATAGGAGCTTGACCCCAGCGCCCCGTCACTGTCTTGTCCGCCGCCCGTCCGGGCCCGTGGCATCGGGTTCGCACGAGAGAACGGCAGGACGAGCGTGGCCAGCACGGCGGAAGAGATCTACGGCGGTGTCGACACCCACGGCAGGACCCACCATGCCGCCGCCGTCGACGGGCTCGGCCGAGTCCTCGGCGACAGGGAGTTCCCGGCCACCAGAGCCGGCTACGCCCAGCTGATCGGCTGGCTCAAGTCCTTCGGGCCCGTCGCTCTGGTCGGCGTGGAAGGAACTGGCGCCTACGGCGCCGGGCTGGCCACGGCCCTGTCAGAGCACCGGGTGCAGGTAGTCGAGGTCGACCGGCCCCACCGCCGTGCTCGGCGACGGCAGGGCAAGTCTGATCCGCTCGACGCGCTGGCGGCAGCCCGGGCCGCGCTGTCCGGAGAGGCCAGCGGAGTGCCCAAGACCCACGGTGGGCCGGTCGAAGCGATCCGCGCCCTGCGCGTGGCACGACGCGGCGCGGTCAAGGCCCGCACGGCCGCGCTCAACCAGCTCCACGGCCTGCTCGTCACCGCTCCTGCCCCTTTGCGCGAGAGCCTGTCCGGGCTCTCGTCGATGATGCTGGTCCGTCGCTGCGCAGGATTTCGCATCGACGACTCTCGACTCGCCGACCCGACGATGGCGACCAAGGCAGCCCTCCGGGCGGTCGCTCGACGCGTCCAGGCGCTCCTGGAGGAGGTGGCCGCCGCGGACCGTCAGCTGCGGCCGCTGACCCAGCGCACCGCGCCGCGGACCACTGGGCTGCTGGGCATCAGCACTGAGATCGCCGGCCAGCTGCTGGTCACCGCTGGCGACAACCCGGACCGGCTGCGCAGCGAGGCCGCGTTCGCACACCTGTGTGGGGCCGCCCCGATCCCGGCGAGCTCCGGGCGTCGCGATCGCCACCGTCTCAACCGAGGTGGCGACCGGGCGGCGAACGCGGCCCTGCACATGGCGCTGGTGACCCGCCTGCGCTACCACGAACCCCACCCGGGCCTACGTCGCGCGACGCACCGCTCAAGGTCTGTCCAAGAAGGACATCATGCGGTGTCTGAAGCGCTTCCTCGTCCGCGAGGTCCACGCGGCCGTCCTCGCCGACTTCTCCGCATCCCGCGCCCTTGACAGTGCATAGGAGCATCTGGCTGCTCGAACGCCGCCGCCGCGCCGAACGAGCCCTCACCACGCGCCACCTGCTACCTGCTCGGGGTCTCCACCCGCCGAATGGAAAAGCTCGTCGAGTCCCTCGGGATCACCCGGCTGTCGAGGTCGCAGGTCTCGACCATGGCCCAGGAGCTGGACGCCCAGGTCGAGGAGTTCCGGTCCCGCCCGCTCGATCAGGGCCCCTACACCTTTGTCGCCGCGGACGCCCTGGTGCTCAAGGTCCGTGAGGGCGGGCGGGTGGTCAACGTGCACGCCCTGCTCGCCACGGGTGTGAACGCCGATGGGCATCGAGAGATCCTCGGGCTGCAGGTCACCTCCGCCGAGGACGGCGCCGGCTGGCTCGGGTTCTTCCGCGACCTCACCGCCCGAGGGCTCAGTGGTGTCCGGCTGGTCACCTCCGACGCCCACGCCGGCCTGGTCGCCGCGATCGGGGCGACCCTGCCCGGGACCGCCTGGCAGCGGTCATCCGTCAACATCAGCAGCGGCGGGAAGTTCCCGCTGGTCCACCTCCACCACCGGGAGAGGACCTTGGCAGCGTGACCCTTGAGGTCCAGCGGCAGACTCGTCCCTCCCGGTGGTGGTCGTTCCTCGATCGGCCAGTGGGAGTCGTGCCACGAGCACCTGGATGAGCGCCCGAAGGGGATCGGCCCGGAGCGGACCCGTCACCCGAAGGGGCACGTCTTGTCCGATCGAGACAACTCGCGGGACTGGCCGGCGTTCGCCGGCGTCGACTGGGGCGGCAGCGAACACCAACTCTGCGTCCTCGACGCCACTGGAACGCGGCTGACCCAGCAGCGCGTCACACACGACGTCGCCGGGCTGACCGAGCTCGACACCGCGCTCGCCCAGCACGGGAGGGCTTTGCCGATCGCCGTCGAGCGCGCCGAGGGGCTGCTCGTCGAGCATCTGCAGGCCCGCGGCCACACCGTGTTTCCGGTGTCCCCGCGCATCGCCGCCCGGGCGCGGGAGCGCTACCGGGTCGCCGCGGTCAAAGACGACCGGTTCGACGCGTTCGTGCTGGCCGACACGCTGCGCCACGAGCACCCGCACTGGCGGGCCTTGACCCCGCCCTCGCCGCTGCTGGCCGAGATCAAAGCGTTGACCCGCGACCGGGACCGTCTCCAGCAGACCCAGCAGGCCACCGAGTCCCAGCTGCGGGCGATCCTCGAGGCCTACCACCCCGCGCCCGCGCGGCTGTTCTCCTCGGTCGACCGGCAGATCACCTTGCACTTCGTGCTCGACTACCCGACCCCGGCGGCGGCGTCACGGATCAAGACCACCCGGATGAACGGGTTCCTGAGCCGCCACCGCTATACCGGCCGGGTTCCCGGCCAGGTCCTCGCCGAGCGGCTGCGCGAGAACCTGCTCGCTGCCTCGACCGGCACTGTCGCGGGCAAGTCCTACTCCGCCCAGTCCTTCGCCCGGCTGCTGCAGTTGCTCAACACCCAACTCGCCGAGTACGACGACGCCATCGCCGCCGCGGTCACCGAGCACCCCGACATGCCAATCTTCGCCAGCTTCCCCGGCGTCGGGCCAGTCCTCACCGGAACGCTGCTCGCCGAGATCGGTGAGGACCGCGCCCGGTTCCCGACGCCGGCGACGTTGCTCGCCGAGTCCGGGCTGGCTCCGGTCACCCGCGCCTCCGGCCGATCGCGCAAGGTCCGCTTCCGCTACGCGGCCAACACGATCCTGCGCGAGGCCGCGATGTGGTGGGCCTACAACTCGATGAAGGAAGCACCCTGGGCCAAGGCGGCGTTCCGCGACGCTCGTGACCAGCGCGGCCAGCACTACCACCGCGCACTTCGCGGCCTCGCCGCCCGCTGGATGCGCGTGCTCTGGACCTGCTGGAGCACTCACACCCCCTACGACCCGAAACGCCACACCACCGCCCAGGCCGCACTCACCACAGGCTGACCAGCGCCCTTCTTCAGCCGCCGGCGAGCAGGCCGCGCGGCCGCCAATGCTGCGCCGATCCAGAAGATCGAATAGCTCGCAGGTTGACAGTGGAAGTCTGCAGGACGCACTATGCGGCCAACCTGATGGCCGCGACCCCGAAGGCGTCCTGGCCGTGGGTGCGGGCGCTGCTGCACTCGGTCTACGACCAGCCCGACGCCGTCTCGGTGCACGCCCAGTTCGACCGCGTCCTCGACGCCGTCGCCGACAAGTTGCCGAATGTGGCCGAGCACCTCGACGACGCCCGCGCCGACGTCCTGGCGTTCGCGAGCTTCCCGAAGGAGCTCTGGCGCCAGATCTGGTCGAACAACCCCTCCGAGCGGCTGAACAGGGAGACCCGGCGCCGCACCGACGTGGTTGGGATCTTCCCGTGACAGCGGCCAGTCCAAACTCCCCGTAGGCGGCCATTTACCGCCCCACTGATGGCCAGCGATCTCCCCGCTGGCGGCCAGATATCTCCCCGGTGATCAAGCATCCGATGCCGGTGGTGAGGGTCTGCCGGTGAAGCGAGACGAGGAGATCATGGAGATCCTGGAGGCGTTCGACCTCACGGGCAGTTACCGCGCCGCCGCGGAGTTGGCCGGTTGTGATCACCACACCGTCGCCCGCTATGTGGCGCTGCGGGAGGCCGGTCAACCCCCGGTCGCTCGCGAGCACCGGGCACGACCGATCGATGAGTACCTGGACAAGATCGAAGAACTGGTGGTGCGCTCCGACGGGCGGGTGCGCGCCGACGTGGTGCACGAGCGGCTGCTCGCGATGGGCTTCACCGGCGGGGAGCGCACCACCCGCCGCACCGTCGCGCAGGTGAAGGCCCGGCTGCGGGCCGGGCAGCGGCGGGTGTTTCGGCCGTGGGTGGTCGAGCCGGGGCTGTGGCTGCAGTGGGACTGGGGCGAGGGCCCCCGCGTTGCCGGGCGCCGCACGAATCTGTGGTGCGCGTGGCTGGCCTGGTCGCGGTTCCGGGTCGTGCTCGCGGTCTTCGACCGCACCCTGCCCACGATCGTGGCCTGCATCGACACCACGCTGCGCCGGCTGGGCGGGGTGCCGACCTACGCGCTGACCGACAACGAACGCACCGTGTCGGTCGATCATGTCGCGGGGATCGCGGTGCGCCACCCGGAGATCGTCGCGGTCGGGCGGCACTACGGGATGACGATCCGCACCTGCGTGCCGGCGGACCCGCAGTCCAAGGGCGGGTCCGAAGCGACGGTGCGGATCTCCAAGGCCGACCTCGTCCCGACCGCGGCGAACCTGCTCGAGGAGTACCGCACCTTCGCTCAGCTTGAGACGGCGTGTCGAAGCTTCTGCGAGCAGGTCAACGCGCGGCCGCATCGGGAGACCCGCCGCCCGCCGGTCGAGGCGTTGGCCGAGGAACGCACCCGGCTGCATCCGTTGCCCGATCGGCCGTTCACCGTCGCGTTCGGCACGACCCGGCGGGTGAACTGGGACGCCACCGTCTCGGTCGACGGGGTGCGCTACTCGGTGCCGCATCAGCTGGTCGACACTCGAGTCTGGGTCCGGTTCCACGGCGACGACCTGGTCATCACCGCCGTCGATGCCCCGTTGGAGGGGCACGGACCCGGCAGCGGCCCCACAGAGGTCGCCCGCCATGCCCGCTCGACGCCGGGCACGCCCTCGATCCGCGACGAGCATTACCCGCCACCCACCACGGCCGCGAACGCCGCCGGAGAACGCACCCCACGCGCGGGCAGTGCCGCGGAGGCCGAGTTCCTGGCGCTCGGCCCGGGCGCAGCGTCCTGGCTGGTCGAGGCGGCCGGGGCGGGTGCGCGCGGGGTGCGCCGGAAGATGGCCGAAGCGGTCGCGCTGGCGAAGCTGCACCCACCCGGCGAGGTCGACCGCGCGCTGGGCACGGCCGCGGTCGCGGGCCGGTTCGCCGAGAACGACGTCCTGCGCATCCTCGCCCACCAAGCCGGCCGCAACGTCAACAAGCCCACCATCCGCGCCAGCGAGGACCACAGCTTGCAACCCGGCACTTCCGCCTGGTCCGGCTTCGGCATCACCCCACCACCCGAAACCGACCCGTCAGGGCTCGACCCGGCAGGGCTCGACCCGGCAGGGCCGTCATGAACGCGGCCACCGGATCAGTGCCGGCATCGGGCGGGGACCCGCTCGCCGAGGCCGTCGCGCTGACGCGGCGGTTGAAGCTGCCCCACATCCGCCGCCACCTCGTCGAACTCGTGCCCACCGCGCGAGCACAACGCTGGGACCATGCCGAGCTCGTCCGGGTGCTGCTGGCCGAGGAAGCCGCCGGCCGCGACGCGACGAACCTGCGCACCCGCCGCCAACGAGCTGGGTTCCCCGCCGGCAAGACGTTGCACGACTGGGACGCGGGCGCGTCCTGCATCCCGCGCCCCACCCAAGACGCCCTCACCTCGCTGGAGTGGGTCAGCCGGCGGGAGAACCTCTGCGTCTGCGGGCCGTCCGGGACCGGGAAGTCCCACTTCTGCGAAGCCCTCGGTCAGGCCGCGGTCGAGACGGGGATGACCGTGGCCTGGTTCACCATCGAAGACCTCGGCGCCCTCGTGCGTCGTCACCGCGCCGACGACTCGATCACCCGCGCACTCGCGAGACTGATCCGCACGGACCTGATCATCGTCGACGACATCGGGCTCCTGCCGGTCAGCCCGGACGCCGCGGAAGGGTTCTACCGGCTCGTCGATGCCGCCTACGAACGCCGCTCCCTGGCCATCTCCAGCAACCTGCACCCGTCAGGATTCGACGAGATCATGCCCAAGACCCTGGCCACCGCCACGGTCGACCGGCTCCTGCACCACGCCCACATCGTCGTCACCGACGGTGACAGCTACCGGCTCGCACAAGCCACCGCCGGCAAGGGGGTGAGCCCGTTGAGCTGACCACGCACGACCGAGGCGGGGAAATATCTGGCCGCCGTCGGGGAGAAGTATCTGGCCACCAGTGGGGAGAACTACTGGCCGCCAGCGGGGAGATCAAGCTGGCCGTTGACACGACAGGTAACGGGCGAGCAAGCCTGGCCGGCGCCTCGGAGATCATGGCTGCAGACCTGATCTCCTGCCGAGATCAAACAAGTTGGTAACGGGGGGCTACTCGCCGCGGGTCCTGATGATGTGGCCCAACGCCCGGATCTCGGTCATGGACGGCGAGCCGGCCGCCACCGTACTCGACACGGTCGGGCCGGGCGCGGGCAACGCAGACACGGCGGCGCAGGAGGAGCTCAAGGAACGGATTCGCGCCCCGTACGAGAACCCCGGGGCACCCCTACGACTCCACCGCACCGGCCAGGGGACAACGGCATGATCGACGCCGCCGACACCCGCAGGGTCTTGCCGACTGGGCTGAGGAGGACGCGGAGCTGCCGTGGACGCGGCTGGGACGCGCCCGCGGCGAGACCTTCGACCCCTACGGCACCGGGTGCAGCGGACCGCCCACGCTAGATGGTGGCTACACCTGTCCGGCCAGTGTCCGTTTGACGTCCTCGACCACAGCTGGAGGTGCGGTGGCGGCCGATCCGGCGGAGAACGGCGGTTGGGGGTCGTACTCGATGATCAGCTGGACGGCTTGTGCGCCGTCCTCACCAGCGAGGCGGCTTGCGAGCGTGAGTGCGGCGTCGATACCGGCCGACACGCCCGCACCGATCACGTACTTGCCGTCGACGACGACTCGCTCGTCAGTCGGGATGACACCGAACTCTGCCAGCTGGTCAAGCGCCAGCCAGTACGTTGTTGCTCGTCGGCCCTTGAGGATGCCCGCGGCGGCAAGGATGAGGGAGCCGGTGCAGACAGACATCGTCCAGGTCGTGGTCTGGTCGACTGCTCGCAGCCATTCATGCAGCTTCCCGTCGGACATCTGGTCTAGCTGACCGGGGCCGCCACCGATGACGACGACATCAGGGCTGGTGACCTCGTCCAGGCAGGACACCGCGTTCAGTGAGAGGCTGCCGAGATCGTTGGTGACGAGTCCGGGCTCTTCGGCGACGAAGACAACCTCTGTTCCGGGCAGTCGGGCCAACACCTCGTATGGTCCGACGATGTCGAGTGCGGTATACCCGGGATACAGAACAATTGCGATCTGCATAATCACGTTCCTCTGAGGATGGTAGTGGTCGCGAGAGCCCACCATTGCGAATGTGGGCAGGTACCTTCGTGGGGGAACTGTCGAAGCCGTCGACGGCACGCTGACCAGCTGTAGCGCTGCCCTATGCGTCCGCGTCGGCCAGCACGACGGTCAGGTTCGTAATCCCCGGTTGCTCGCTCTGATCGCGAGCCAGCGGCCGCTGGTCCCGGTGCCGGCCGGGGGTGGCAGTTCGGCAGCTCACGCGGCCCGGGGACCGACGCGCGACGTTCAGGCCGGGGCCCTGTCGCCCGCCCCGGTCAAGGGTTCAGTCCATGCTGTAGGAGAACCTCCACTCTGGCGTGAGGGTAGACACTAACCGATACAGGTCGATGTGTCGATAAATAACGACATATGAGTGTCGGCGTGTCGGGCCAATTAGGTCACAGTGGCCTGCGTGTTCGGCGCCTATGCAAGATCGAACTATCGGACTGTGACCGATGGGCGCCGGCGGTCGACATCCGCACCGAGTGCGCGACCAGACCGCCTGCGGCGCGTTCAATCTGTGGGCAACCCGCCGAGTCGACAGCGTCTTGCCCTGGGCGCGTCGAGGGCGGGGGAGTCGATCGTGCTGAAGGCCAGTTCCGGGCCAGCTGCTGATGCCGCCGTGGAACACGCCACGGCACACGACCCATGACGCCGTCCCAACCGGTTGTCGCGCCTTCACCCCGGTCGAGCTCCCACCGGCTATTCGCTGACCCGCCCCGACCAGGCGGACCTGGCGCGGGACAAGGCGCCCGACCCGGGCTGCGCGACCGACGAGCTGCTGCGCTGCCTCACGTGCAGGTCGACGGCGGCCGGCGGCCGCCGGGGATGTCGAGTGGCGCGGGAGCGTCGGCATCGGGTCCTGGTCGCGATCCTGCTCGGCTGCCGCTCTGAGCACACCTTGCTCGGCATGCGGCGGTGGGATGCCGTCATCGCGAGCTCTCTATCGAACCCCGAACGGCAGGTCGTCGGCGACGAGCAGCGCCCGGAGCAGCGGAGTGGACAGCGGACGATCGACGACGATCGCGGCTTGCTCGCCCCTGTGACGAAGGTCAGCGACACGCCGCGGTGGTGCCACCGCGCTGATCAAGCAACAGGCGGCAGCCACCTCGACGCACTGGTCGCACGCTGCACGCACCGCTCCGATCGCAACGAACCAGCCCCGCGGCGCCGGTCCCCGACGAGCCGCGCGACGGTTGCGGTCCGATCGCACGCGAGCCGCAGCTGCGACTGCTCGCAGCGGGCGTGCAGATCGGTCGCCGCCGCAGCCGACCTCACGGCCGTGACCGCCACCGAAACCGCGCTCAGCACAGCGGTATCCTGGCTCGCCGCGACGGTGGCCGCGGCCAGCACCTCCACGCACCGGACGAGATGCGCCCGCCGCACGACCTCCTCGACCAGCGGCTCCACGCCCTCAGCGAGACGACGGACCGACATGCCGTCGAACCGGGCGCGGGCTGTCGGCCGCGTGAGGTCCGGCCCCGGTTCGCGAACCGCCGACGCCGGTCTGTCGACGGCCAGGAGCGTGACTTTGTCCTCCGCGGTCCGGGCGACGACGAGCCAGCGGTCCGCGTCGATTCCGTGCAGGACGTTCGTGACTTCGCCGTGCACAACGGTGTCCCACTCACCGTCGCCCTCGACCCGGCCTCCGAAGGCAACCGCGACCACGCTGTCGCCGGTGGCGATCTCGGTGAGCAGACCACGCTCGCCGAGCGCGATCGCGACCAACGGAGCGATGATCGCCGTGGACAGGAACGGAACCGGCGCCGGAATCCGCGACAGTGCCCACGCCACGGAGAGACTACGGCTGAGGCTCGCCCCCTGCCCCCCGCATTCCGTCGGCACGAGCAGTCCGCTGATCCCGTGGCCGCACAGGGCGTCCCAGGCGTCGCGAACCGCGAACGCGTTGACGCCGGGGGCGTCCGACTCCTCGGCCGGGGACCACAAGGCCGGCAGGTGCGTGAGGAGCGCGTCGATGATGTCGAACTCGGCCGGGTCGGCCGACGGGAACGGGCGCAGGTCGTCGTTCTTCATGGTCACCTCTCGGCGGTCGTCGACGATCACGTCGGCGGGAACGGGTGCGAGATGTATTTCGTCTCCAGGTACTCCTGCATTCCGACGTCGCTGCCCTCGCGTCCGAGGCCCGACTGCTTCATCCCGCCGAACGGAGCGGACGCGTCGGACACGAGGCCACGGTTGAGCCCAACCATGCCGCACTCGAGGGCATGGGCGGCTCGCGTGAGCCGCGCCGCGTCCCGCGACCAGGCGAACCCGACGAGACCCGCGTCCGTGTCCGATGCGAGCTGCAACGCTTCCTCCTCGGAGTCGACGACGCGGACGGGCGCGACCGGCGCGAAGACCTCTTCACGCCAGACCGCCGAATCCGTGCACACGTCGGTCAGGAGGACCGGCCGCAGGAACGCTGTCCCGGGCTCGGGATCGTCGGACAGGACCGGTGTCGCGCCGTCGGCGATCGCGTCCCGGACGAGCCCGGCCGCGCGGTCGCGTTGTCTGGTGTTGATCATCGGGCCGAGGGTCGTCGCCGGATCGGCACCGTGCCCAACGACCTGGGCCCGCAGCCGGTCGGCGAACGCCGCGACGAACTCGTCGGCGACACGGCGATCAACGATGAACCGGTTCGCTGCGACGCAGCTCTGTCCGCCGTTGCGGAGCTTGGCGACGACCGCGCCTTCGACCGCGGCGTCGAGGTCCGCGTCGGCGAAGACGACGAACGGGGCGTTGCCGCCCAGTTCCATCGAGGTCCGCAGCACGCCGTTCGCCGAGGCCGCGAGCAGGCGGCGGCCGACCTCGGTGGAGCCGGTGAAGGAGAGCTTCCGAATGCGATGGTCGTCGAGCATGCGGGCCACGACCTGCCCCGGCCGCGACGTCGTGAGCACGTTGACCACCCCCGGCGGCACGCCGACCTCGACGAGGAGGTTGGCGAACAGGAGGGCGGTGAGGGGTGTCTCCTCGGCCGGTTTGACGACGACCGTGCACCCCGCGGCGAGGGCAGGCGCGATCTTGCGGGTCAGCATCGCCAGTGGGAAGTTCCACGGGGTGATCAGCAACGACGGCCCGACCGGCTGCCTGATCGTCGTGTGGAACGCCGCGCCGTCGGGGGCGGTCCGCGTCGTTCCCGTGGCGCGCACCGCCTCCTCGGCGTACCAGCGGAGGAACTCTCCGCCGTATGCCACCTCCGCCCGCGACTCCGCGAGCGGCTTGCCCATCTCGCTCGTGATCACCGACGCGAACGCGCCGGCCCGGGCCATCAGGAGGTCGTAGGCCGCACGCAACAGCTCCCCCCTGTACCGCGGCGCGGTCCTCGACCAGCTGTCGAAGGCCGTCGCCGCGGCGTCGACGGCGTCGACCGCGTCCTCCGGGGCGGCGTCGGCGATCTCGGCGAGGGTCGCCCCGGTCGCGGGGTCCGTCACGACCAGCGGCGCGCCCTCTGTCCGCGGATCGCGCCAATCACCCGCGATCAGCAGCTGCGTCGGCGCGGCGCCCACGGCCGGCGCCAGGAGGGCCGTCGTGTTCATGCCCGCGGCTCCGGGGCCTTCGGGGCGGCGTCCACCGCGACCGGTGTCGTCGGCACCGTCCGCGCCTCGGCGTAGGCGGCACGCAGGTAGGCGTTGTCGTTGCTGCCGCATTCGCCACAGATCGGAGCGTGGCCGGGGGTCGCCGGGTTCCGATCCATCTCCTGGGCGATGTAGGACCGTTCGCACGAGGCGCACTCCACCCGTGCCTCCCACGGGTCGTCGACCTCGAAGCGGGGATCGTGGGGGCGGATCAGCCGGACGTGGCGCTCCCCAGTGAGGTACCGGCCGATCGCGTAGAGGACGCCCGCGATCACGAAGGCGAACGGTGGTGCCCATGTCGCCCCGAACGATCCGCCGGCCTCGACCATGACGATCCCGGTCATCGATGCGACGAGCCACGAGCCGAGACCGACGACGTTGAACGCGGGGACCCGTCCGGGACGGAACTCGAACTCCTCGGAGGGGCGACGGTCACGCCGCGCGAATGCGAGATAGACGAGCGCGATCGCAACCCAGGCAACGACGACGACACCCTGCCACTGGAGCGCCTTCAGCAGGTAGGAGATGGCGTTCGTCAGCATCAGCGCGAAGACCGCGACACCTGCCAGGACCACCCAGACCCGGCGCGGGAGCCTGATGCGGAACACGCGGGCGAAGAAGCTCTCTGCGTTGATACTCGCCAGGTAGTAGTTGGCCGTGTTGATCCTGGTCTGGCTGACCCAGACCAGCGCGACGCCGAAGATTCCGGTGAGGCCGACGATCGCCTGCACCGCAGAGAGCTCGGTCAGGGTCGTGCCAGCGGTGAGGCTGTGCGCGAGGAAGATGCCGACGACCGCGTTCACGCCCAGGGTCAGTGTGTAGAACAGCGGGCCGAAGGTGAGCCACTTGTGGAAGGTGGCGTCGGCGGTCTTTGCGAGCCGGGCATAATCCCACGTGAAGGGCTTCATGATCCACACGCCCATGTAGACCGAGAAGGCGAAGACCCAGCCGGGCGCATAGAAGTTCGCCTGCGGGTCAACGGGGCCGGCGGTGAGCCAGTCGTTGCTGTAACCGTTGACGACGATCGTCCAGACGACGGCGACGGTGAGGCCGATGTAGTAGAACGGCAGCAGGACGCCGTTCAGTTTGTCGAGCCAGGTGCGCACGCCGCCGATGACGATCGGAATGCTGTACGCGGCGACGATCAGGTACCAGATCTGAATGTTGCCCCACCCCGTGTACTGGTGGAACACCTCGGCGACGACGGAGCCTTCGAAAACTGCGTAGTAGAGCGCCGTCGCTCCGACGATCAATGGTGCTACCGCGGCTCCGAGATAGCCGAACAAGGCGCGCGAGAACAGTGCACTCGATATTCCGGTACGTGCCGCGTGCCTGCCGAGGAGCGTGCCGAACACGCTGTACGCGATGATCGACAGTCCCAGGCCGATCAGGGTGTCTCGCGTTCCGACGGCGAGCGACACCGTCGCCCCGACGATCAGCCAGAACATGGCGCTCGCGAACGCGTACCACGCCATCAGCAGCGATACCCGTCCTGACCTCCAAGTCCTCGGGGCGACGTGGAGCGCGTAATCCTCTGTTCCCGCGCTCCTGACCACGCGCGGGTCGTCCTCGTACGACACCCGAAGTGGCGCCAAGGAACCTGTTCTATCTTCCCCACTCATGATATGCCTCCGAGGATCTGTCGGCGAGATGGCCGGTATTGCGCATCCGCGGCGGGTCGTTTCGTATGTCGCGACCCTCGAGCCGCACGGAGCGGTAGATTATTTGCATGCCCGTGGGGGCGGTTCAAGCAGAGTTTTCGACAATCCGCGGCGCCTGTTCTGGAGTACTGACAGGCGCCGCCGGTCGCAGTTCCTGTGGGTCCTCCAATCAGGCGGCGGCCCGTTTGGATATCGGATGACGGCTGGGCCGCCAGGTCCTTGCCGGTGCTCCGAACGGCCGCCGGACCGGGCCGCATACGCAGCGCCGGCTCCTCGCGTGTGAGGGTTGGGGGCCGCCGGGCACCGGAGCCGGCGAGGGGGTCCGGAGCGACGACAAGTCGGGGGCTCGCGTCTCTCACTAGTTCCTATTGCTCTCGTCGGACCGGCTGAGCCAGATTGACAGGGCCGCGGGGCCGACGCCCCGCCGCACTGACACGACGAGTCAGGAGGAGGTGCACCGTGGGACAACGCGTTGCCGTCGACGTCGGGGGCACCTTCACCGACGTCTGCGTCGTCGGTGGTGACGACGGCCTCGTCGTCGCGAAGGTCCCGACCACGGAGCACGCGGTCGAGGGTGTCCTGCACGGTCTCGGGGAGGCCGACGTGGACCTGGGCCGCGTCGAGTTCTTCTCCCACGGGACGACCGCCGCGACCAACGCCCTGCTCAACCGCCGTTTCCCGAAGGCGGCGCTGGTCACCACGCACGGGTTCCGGGACGTGCTCGAGATCGGGCGCGGCACGAAGAGCGACCTGTGGGACGCCTACGCCGACGTCGCCCCGCCCTACATCGCGCGCCGCGACCGGCTCGTCGTGACGGAGCGGATCGACGGCATGGGTCGGGTCATCACCCCGCTGGACGTGCGCGAGGCCGAGGCGGTGATCGAGACGCTGCGCCGCCGCGAGGTCGAGACGGTCGCGGTCTGCTTCCTCAACTCCTATGTCAACCCGGCCCACGAGCAGGAGATGGAGCGCCTGATCAGGGCAGCACTGCCGCACGTGGTCGTGTCGGTATCCAGCACCGTCCTGCCCGAGATCCAGGAGCACGAGCGCTTCTCGACCACCGTCGTGAACGCGCTGTTGTCGCCGCTGGTCAAGCAGTACACGACCGGTCTGGAGTACGAGCTCGGCCGGGCCGGATACCGGGGCAGGCTGCAGCTCCTGCACGGCGGTGGCGGTCTCATGTCGTCCCAGACCGCGGAGCGGTACGCCGGGCGCCTCGCCTCCTCCGGGGTCGCGGCGGGGGCGATCGCCGGCAAGCACATCGCGCTGGCCTGCGGCTTCGAGAACTCCATCGGCCTGGACATCGGCGGCACCAGTGCCGACATCTCGATCGTGTTCGACGGCGAGTCCCGGATCGTGCGCAACTGGCACGTCGACTACGGACACCCGATCTGCTTCCCGTCGCTGGAGGTGCTGACTATCGGCGCAGGCGGCGGCTCGCTGGCCTGGGTCGACGACGGTGGCGCCCTGCGTGTCGGCCCGCAGTCGGCGGGCGCCAACCCCGGACCAGCTTGCTACGGCCTCGGCGGTACGTCGGCGACCACCACCGACGCTCAGTTGGTACTGGGCCGGATCGGGACGTCGCTGGCCGGCGGGACGCGGATCCTCGATCCCGATGCGGCTGCACGGGCGGTCGGGCTGGTCGCGGCCGAGCTCGGCTGCTCCACCGAGGAGGCAGCCGTCGGGATCGTCCGTGTGACGTCGGCGAACATGGCCGACGCGCTGCGCATCATGTCGGTCCGGCGAGGACACGACCCGCGCGAGTTCGCGCTCGTCGCGTTCGGCGGGGCCGGGCCGCTGCACGCGGTGGAGCTCGCTCGCGAGCTGGGGATCCCCGAGATCGTAGTTCCGCCACACCCCGGTACGACCTCCGCCCTCGGGTGCCTGCTCGTCGACACCCGCCACGACCTCAGCACGATGTTCATCCGCGGTGTCGACTCCGCCGACCCTTTCGAGGTCGAGTCGGCGTTCCTCGAGCTCGAGGCGTCGTCACGGGACAGCCTGGTGGACGACCACGTCGCACCCGAACGAATGAGCCTGCAGCGCTTCGTGGAGATGCGCTACCGCGGGCAGTACCGGTCGCTGTCGATCCCGGTCGACGGACCGGTGCGCGGCCTGGACGGGCTCACCGCCAAGTTCCACACCCAGCACCACCGCGAGTTCGGGTTCAGCCAGCCCGAGGCTGAGGTCGAGCTGTACCAGCTCTCCGTCTCCGCGCTCGGCGTGATCGACAAGCCCGAGGTACGCCCCGGCAGCTGGGGTTCCCCACCGCTCACGCCTGCGACCCACCGGCGGGTCCGGTCGGTCGAGACGGGCAGCTGGATCGACACCCCCGTGTTCGACCGGACGGATCTCTTCCCAGGGGCTCGTATCGACGGGCCCGCACTGGTCTCACAGTCGGATTCGACGACCCTGCTCCCGCCCGGGGCCGGCGCCGTCGTCGACGACATGCTGAACCTGCGCGTCACCCCGCGCCAGGAGGTGTCGGCCCGATGACCGCTTCCGAGCCGGCAATCGCCAAGCCCGCGGCGGTCGCCCCGTCCGACGGTCCCGTGCTCGACCCCATCACGAGTGAGGTGCTGCGCAACGCCTTCGTGACCGCCGTCGACCTGATGGCCGAACAGCTGCTGCGGACCTCGCACTCGTTCGTCATCCACGCGCGCGACTTCTCCGGGGCCCTCAGCGACGCCAACGGCGATACCGTCGCGCAGGGCAGCCAGGACGTGGCCGTCCAGGTCGGGACACTGCACTTCTCCGCGAAGGCCGTGCTCGACGCGTTCCCCGGTGACATCTGCGACGGCGACGTGTTCGTCCTCAATGACCCCTACGCCGGCGGCACCCACTTCAACGACGTCCGCGTCCTCCGCCCGATCTTCGACGACGGCGTCCTGATCGCCATGGCCCAGAGCAACGGGCACTGGGCCGACGTCGGCGGGTCGGCCCCGGGGTCGTTCGACACGACCGCGGTCGAACACTTCGGCGAAGGACTCCGGATCACACCGGTCCGCGTGTGGCACCGCGGCAGGTACCTCGCCGACGTGGCTCGGCTCATCGCCTCGAACACCCGGGCACCCGAGGATGCCGAGGGCGACCTGCTGTCCCAGGCCGAAGCCACACGGGTCTGCGAGCGCGAGGTCCTGCGGCTCACGGCCAAGTACGGCAGGGAGGCCGTCCTCGCCGCGTTCGAGGAGTCGCAGGCCTACGTCGAGCGCGTCGTCCGCCGCCGCGTCGGTGCGCTCCCGGACGGCTACTGGGAGGCGGAGGACTACATCGATGTCGACCCGAACCAGGGCGACGGGCTCGTCCCGATCCGCGTCGGGATGCACATCGCGGGCGACGCGATCCGATACGACCTCAGTGGCTCCCACCCAGCCATCGGCAGCTTCCTGAACTCGGCCTTCGGCGGGACGTTCTCCGCCATCGTCGCCGGCACCAAGACGTTCTTCCCCGACGTCCCGCTGAACTCCGGCTTCTACCGGCCGTTGCTCGTCGACTTCGGGCCACCGGGGACCGTGGTGAACGCGTCGTGGCCCACTGCGGTCACCGGGTTCTACGCCGGCCCCTACGAGAAGATCGTCAGCGCGATCTTCCAGATCTGGTCGGAGATCGTCCCGCAGCGGGCGATCAGCACGTCCTTCAACCTCGAGTACCTCCTGCTCGGCGGCCGCGACGTGCGCCGGGGCAGGCAGGGCCGGTTCATGTACTACGACTGGATGGCCGGCGGGTGGGGCGGCCGCAACGGCAAGGACGGCTCGAACGCGACGGCCTCGATCTTCGGTGTCGGCCACGCCATCCAGTCGATCGAGATGCAGGAACGCTCCTCCCCGGTCCTTACCGGCCGGTGCGAGCTCCGGACCGACTCCGCCGGACCGGGCGAGTTCCGCGGCGGGCTCGGGCTGGTCAAGGAGGTGACGTTGACCGACGGCGACGGCGTCGTCCTGTCCTACTGCTCCGACCGGGCACGGTCGGTCATCACCGGCACCGGCGGCGGTCTACCGAGCTGCCCGCACGGCCTGTCCATCAACCCACGCTCGGCCGGGGCCCGCTACCTCGGCGCGCTCGCCTCACGCCTCACGATCGTCCCGGGGGACTCACTCGAGCGGCCGTCGGCCGGGGGCGGCGGGTTCGGCGACCCTTTGTGCCGCGACCCGGAGCGCGTGCTCGCCGACGTCGTCGACGACTACGTATCCGTAGACCGGGCCCGCAAGGACTACGGCGTCGTCGTCCGCAACGACCCCGAGGATCCGGACTCCTTCCAGGTCGACGACGTCGGCACCGCAGCCGAGCGGCGGCGCTTGCGCGGCCACCGCGTCGACGCGCTCCATGCCGATCCCGCCGCGGTCGCGGAGATGTACGTGAACGGCGAGCTCGATGAGTTCGACCTCGTCCGTCAGTTCGGCGTCATCCTCGACTGGGGCAGCGGCCGGCTGCTAGTCCGGACGACCGAGCAGTTCCGCGACATCTTCCAGCGCCGATGCGTGCGGTTCTGGCCCGCCTGAACCGACTCCTCCTCGCGCTGCGTTCCGCGCCGCCGACCCTTCCCGCGAACTTACGATCCGAAACCGAACGAGAGGAACCCGAACAATGCCGCTCCTGGAGCGATCCGCGTGGTACGACATCGCACGCGACACGAACTGGACGCCGAAGTACGTCGAGGTCGACGAGCTGTTCCCGCCGGACCAGAGCGACCCGTACGGAATCCCTGTCGCCGAGTGGGAGACGTTCGATGAGCCGTACAAGGTCTCCTACCGGGAGTACGTCAGCGTTCAGCGGGAGAAGGACGCCGGCGCCTACTCGGTGAAGGCGGCCCTGGCGCGCTCGAGCTACTACGAGGACGCCGACCCGGCGTACCTCAGCATGCTGAAGCTCCACTACGGAGCCATCGCGCTCTCCGAGTACGCCGCCTGCCAGTCCGACGCCCGGATGACGCGCTTCTCCAAGGCCCCCGGAATGCGCAACATGGCGACCTTCGGAATGCTCGACGAGCTCCGACATGGCCAGATCCAGCTCTACTTTCCGCATCAGCTCGTGTCCCTGGACCGCCAGTTCGATTGGGCCCACCAGGCTCACCACAGCAAGAACTGGGCCGCGATCGCCGGCCGCCATGCGCTCGACGACGTGATGATGACCCGCGATGCCGTCACCACCTCGGTGATGCTGAACTTCGCGTTCGAGACGGGTCTGACCAACATCCAGATGATTGGCCTGTCGGCCGACGCGGCCAACATGGGCGACTTCACGTTCTCAAACCTGATCACCAGCATCCAGTCCGACGAGGCCAGGCACGCCCAGATCGGGACGCCTGTCCTTGAAATCATGGTGCGCAACGGCAGGAAGGCCGAGGCGCAACAGGCGGTCGACATCGCGTTCTGGAGGATCCACCGCATCTTCGCGATCCTCACCGGCATCCCGATGGACTACTGGATCCCGCTGGAGAAGCGCGACCGATCGTTCAAGGAGTACATGACCGAATTCGTCGGCGAACAGTTCGAGCGCCAGCTGCTCGACCTCGGCCTCGAGCGGCCCTGGTACTGGGACATCTTCCTCGAAGACGTCGAGACCCACCACCACTGCCAAGCCGCAGCCACGTGGGCGTGGCGCAACACCCTGTGGTGGAACCCGACCGGCAACGTCGGCCCCCGCGAGCGGGCGTGGCTGGAGGAGAAGTATCCCGGTTGGAACGACACGTTCGGAATGTACTGGGACGTTATGATCGAGAACATCCGCGCAGGTCATCCCGAGAAGTCCGAGGCGGTCGGCATGCCGGCCATGTGCAACATGTGCCAGATCCCGATCTCCAACAAGGGCGGGACCGTCTGGCAGGCCCGGGCCTACCAGCTCGAGTACGAGGGCCGGCTCTACAGCTTCTGCAGCACCGTCTGCAAGTGGATCTTCGAGCTCGAGCCCAGCCGGTACAAGACGTTCAACACGATTGCCGACCGCATGTACAACGGCGAGATCTCACCGAACACGCCGGAGAGCATCTTGCAGTACATGGGTTCCGGTGTGATCAGCCAGGGGGGACGGGACGCCCACGACCTCGCCTGGGTCAGGGCCTACGACGAGCCCGGCGCGACACCGAGGCTCGTCGCGGGCAGCTGATCCAGGGGATCCCCCAACCGGCACCACCCACGGAAACGGAGGTTGACGATGAGTTCCCTCGCAGTGATCGGACGTCTCGAGAAGGACGCCCACACCCGAATCATCGACGTCGACACGGACTTCACGATGGACCAGGTCGTCGAGGCCTGTCTCGCACCGGCAGTGGGCTACCAGGCTCGTCACCCGAAGCCCGGCGCGATGCTGCGGGTGCGGCCGACCACCGACACCGACGACGCGGACCCGTTCCCGCGATCGATGACGGTGGCGGAGGCGCGGCTGCGGCACTTCCAGCAGATCGACATCTACGTCTCGGACGACTGACCCGACGTGGTCCCTCCGGTTCGCGGACCGGAGGGACCACAGGGAAGGGAAGGACGGGCATGTCCCAACCGCCTCCGCCGCACTTCCACCAGGTGTGCCCTGCAGACGACCTCTGGGCCGGCGAGATGCAGGAATTCACCGTCGGTGAGACCCCGGTCCTGCTGCTACGCACGGACGACGGTGCCGTCCGCGCGGTGCAGTACACCTGCCCGCACCAGGACTTCCCGCTGAGCGACGGCGACTTTGACGGGTGCACGCTCACCTGCGGCGCCCATCTGTGGGAGTTCGACGCACAAACCGGCCGGAGCATAAACCCGGACGACGCGAAACTGGCGTTGTACCCCGTCGAAGAACGCGACGGATTCGTATTCGTCGCCGTCGACGGCATCGATCCATTCCATTCACACGCCTGACGGCGTGGTTCGGCTCGACAGGATGGGCACCAGAATGACAGAAACGACCACCCGGTCCTCGCTGCGAGCAGGCCCGCTCCTACGGGGCGGGGAGATCTCCGTCGTCGCCGTCGACGCGATCGCGGAGGACAACCCGGGCAAGGAGATCCACGTCGACGACCACCGCACCTACGTGCGGGTGGAGGCCGAGGGGGGCCTCGTCATCCGTCGCGCGACCATGGAACGACTCCTCGGCCGTCCGTTCGCCATGCAGGAACTCGAGGTCAATCTGACCGGCTATTCCGGACAGATCGACACGCATGACGAGTATATGCGCTGGTACTTCATCAAGCATTAGCGATACGGAAGAAGGATTGGAGCCACAACAATGGCTGTCGAGCACGAAAGCGATTTCGCACCCCTTAAGACCTGGAGCCACCTCGCCAAGAACCGGCGGCGCCCGACCGAGTACGAGATCGTCTCGACGAACCTGCTCTGGAGTACCGACGACGACGCCCCGTGGGCAATGGGACCCGACGTTCCGCTGAGCCGCTGGTACATCAAGTACCGCAACAACAGCCCGCTCCGCCACGGGGACTGGGACGGCTTCCGCGACCCCGACCAGTTGGTCTACCGCACGTACAATATGATCCAGGATGGCCAGGAGTCACACGTCGACGCCCTGCTCGAGGACCACAGCGGCAACGAGCACGACGAAGGGTTGACCACCGAGTGGGTAGGCCGGCTCGCGACGTTCTACACGCCGGCCAAGTACCTCCTGCATACGGTCCAGATGGCGGCGGCCTACCTCGCCGCGTTGTCGCCGTCGAGCACCATCGAGAACTGCTTCATCTTCGAGTCGGGTGACCAGCTCCGGTGGGTGTCACGCACTGCCTACCGCACCGCGGAGCTGCGTTCCACGCACCCGGATGTCGGCTTCGGCAGCCAGGAGCGCGCGACCTGGGAGAATCACCCCGCCTGGCAGGGCTTCCGCGAGCTCATGGAGAAGACCCTCGTCACGTGGGACTGGGCCGAGCAGTTCGTCGCGCTCAACCTGGTGGCGAAGCCTGCGATCGACGCCGCGCTGCTGCGCACCCTGTCGACCGTCGCGCACGACAACGGCGACACCCTGCTCGCCCTCCTCTGCCGAGCTCAGCTCATCGACAGTGAGCGGACGGTCCGATGGTCCGAGGCGCTGCTGCGGTACGCGCTGGACTCGCCGGAGCACGGAGACGACAACCGCGACCTGGTGCAGTCGTGGTTCAACAAGTGGGCCCCGTTGGCCGATGCCGCCGTCACCGCCTACTGCAGTGCGCTGGCACAGGCGGTCGACGCCGGTGAGGTCGCCCGGGAGCTTGCGAACCACCGTGAGTCGCTGCTGACACCGGCAGCCGTCGCTAGCCTCTGAGCCGGCGGGCACCGGAGCACCGTCGCGGTGCGCAGCGGCCGGATAGGGTCGATGGGCGCCGCGACGGTCGGCTCCGTTGTGCGACGATCTCAGGACTTCCACCCACGGTAAGGCCCCGACGATGCGGCACTGGGGAGGACCGATGACGCTCACCCTGCGCGACGTACTCCAGCAGGACGACCTCGACCTGCAGCTCGTCGTCGGAGGCGACGAGGCGCTCGAGACCGAGGTAGCCGGCTCCGCGTTCCTCCAGCTCGGCGAGCAGCCGCGCACCGACCGCCACCACAACCTGCTGCTGCTGACCAGTGGTGGCCCCGTCGGCCCCGACGAGGCGGCCGACCGCCGTCTAATCGCCGCAGCCCGGCGTGCAGGCGCCGCGGGCATCGTGCGTGCCGTCGTGAACGGCGACGAGGTCCCCCGGGCGCTGCGTGACGCGGCGGAACAGCACGACCTCGTCCTGCTCGTCGCTGGGTCGAGCGCCTCGCTGCGCGACGTCCAGGACGCCATCAACGAGCGCGTCACCCGTGCCGACCTGCAGCTCTACCAGCGCCTCCTGACACTGCAGTCGAGCCTCATCGCCGCCGTCTCTGCGCCTGACCCGACGGGCTCGCTCCTCCGCCAGCTCGGTGCCGTCGTCCACAGCACGGTGATCCTCTACTACCCGGACGGGCGGGTCCTCTCCGTGACCGGCGACGGACCCACGGAGGTCATCTGGCGCAACATCGACAAGAGCAGGCACACACGGCAGCGGTTCGCCGTCGGGCAGTGGCACGTCGTCGCCTCGCTGATCACCGGCTCCGACGAGACCCACCGATGGATCGTCCTCGCCAAGCGCGGGGCAGCGACGTCGGACGACATCGTCTCCCCGC
Organism: Pseudonocardia benzenivorans CB1190; assembly: GCF_000196675.2. Lineage (GTDB taxonomy): Bacteria > Actinomycetota > Actinomycetes > Mycobacteriales > Pseudonocardiaceae > Pseudonocardia > Pseudonocardia benzenivorans. The sequence continues at coordinate 1,234,055 of NC_015312.1, forward strand.
TGATCGCCACGGTCGAGCAGCTCCTAGACGTCATCGCGCTGAGCCGGCGGGCCGCGGCGAACGAGGAGGCCCTCCAGCGCGCCGACGTCCTCACTCGCCTGATCACCGGGAACGAGCACGAGCGCTTCGGCTGGGACTACCTCCGTCCCTTTGGGTTCGTCCCGCACGGCCCCTGCTACGTCGCCGCGATCGCGCAGGCGCAGTGGACGGGAAAGCGCCTCGATCCGGAGGTGCACAGGCACCAGCTACGGGAGTCCACGCAGATCACCCGGGGCCTAGCGGCGAACTCGACGGCGCCAAACCTCGTCGCCGCGATCGACGGCCTCATCGTGCTGCTCGTCCAGGCCCCCGATCCGCAGATCGTCCAGGAGTGTGTCGAAGTGCTCGGCGGCCGCGGCTTCCCCGCGTCGGCGGGCGTCGGGCGCAAGGTCGCGTCCCTCGACCAGGTCGTCAACAGCTATCGCGACGCGCGGCTAGCCCTGACCCGCGCGCTGACCCGGCCGGACGGACCGGGTGCGGTCCAGCGGTTCGAGGACTTCACCGTTGCCGACATCGCGATCAGCACGGCGAGCGAGGACCAGCTCCGCGGCCGCGCTCGCGACCTCCTGGCCAGGCTGGACGGCAGCGGACCGATCCTGGAGACGTTGATGGCCTATCTCGACAGCAGCCTGAGCATCAACGACACCGCTAATGGCCTCCACATCCACCCGAACTCCGTGCGATACCGCATCAGTCGTGCCGAAGAGCTGATCGGGAGCTCACTGCGGGACCTGTCCACCATCGTCGACATCTACCTGGCCGTGCAGATCATGGCGCGGACGCGGTCGTCGACAGCGGGTTCGACGCCGTCCGCGGGCGCCGACGAGAGCTCGGTGGCCGAGCGTCAGCGGGTGACCCGGCGGTCGATGTAGCGCGCCGCCGCTGTCACCGTGTCGCTCAGACCGCCACTGATCTCGACATCAGCGAGCAGACGATCTACGTCTGGCGCCGCCAAGAACTCATCGGACGGTCAGAGCCGCGCCGCGCTCCGGACGAGGTCGGCGACGGCGCGCGACCGGCTCTGCGGGGGCCAGGCGATCACCGTGGTCACCGAAGGTGCGTCGACCAGGGGGACGGCGACGACGTCGTCGCGCAGGTGGACGCGGACCGACTCGGGCAGCACCGCGAGCGTCCGGCCGAGGGCGATCAGCTGCAGGAGCTGGGAGTGGTCGCGGACCTCCGGACCGGGGCCCGCCGGGTAGGTGCCGTCGCGGCGGGGCCAGCGCGGCTGCGGGAGCCCGCGCACCGCGGCGACGTCGTCGGTGCGCAGCCGACTGTGGCTGGTCAGCGGGTGTCCCGCGGGCAGGAGCACCACCTGCCCCTCGGTGTGCAGGTCCTCGTAGTCGAATCCGGTCGTCGAGTCGAAGGGCCGGTGCAGGAGGGCGACGTCGGCGCGGCCGTCGCGCAGCATCGGCTCCTGTTCGCCGCGTCCGCAGAGCACGACCTCGACGGGGACGGCGCCGGGCTCGGCCGCGTAGGCGTCGAGCAGCTTCGCCAGCAGCTCGTTCGACGCGCCCGCCTTCGTGACGAGCACCAGCCCGGCGTCGCCGCTCCCGGCTGCCGCGCGGCGGGTGCGGCGCTCGGCGGCGTCGATCGCGGCGAGCGCGGCGCGGCCCTCGCGCAGGAGCACCTCCCCGGCCTCGGTCAGCGTCACGGAGCGGCTGGTCCGCTCGAGCAACGTCGCTCCGAGCCTGCGCTCGAGCAGCCCGATCGCCCGTGACAGCGGGGGCTGGGCGATCCCGAGGCGCCGGGCCGCCCGCCCGAAGTGCAGCTCCTCGGCGACGGCGACGAAGTACCGCAGCTCCCGTGTCTCCACCACACCCACAGTACCCGTGTGGACCTGCGTCGATACCGCGGTGATATCGACGGCGACCCGATCGGTGTTGGAGCGCGCGACCACTCCGGGCGCACTGTGGACCGCATGAGCGAACGCACGATCGCGCTGGTCACCGGCGCGAACAAGGGGATCGGGTACGAGATCGCGGCGGGCCTCGGCGCGCGCGGGATGTCGGTCGGGGTCGGTGCGCGTGACGACGGGCGTCGCGCCGTGGCCGTCGAGAAGCTCCGGGCCGCGGGCGTCGACGCGTTCGGTGTACCGCTGGACGTCACCGACGACGAGAGCGTCGCCGCTGCGGCCCGGCTGCTCGAGGAGCGGGCCGGTCGGCTGGACGTGCTGGTCAACAACGCGGCCATCACCGGCGGTGGGCCGCAGGAGCCGACGGTCGTCGACCTCGCGACGGTGCGGACGGTCGTCGAGACCAACGTGCTCGGGGTCATCCGCGTCACCAACGCGATGCTGCCGCTGCTGCGGCGATCCACGTCGCCACGGATCGTGAACATGTCCAGCGGTGTCGCCTCGCTGACACGCCAGAGCCAGGGGGGCGACGTCGGCCCGATCTCGGCCGCGTACGCGCCGTCGAAGACCTTCCTCAACGCGGTGACCATCCAGTACGTCAAAGAGCTGCAGGGAACGAACATCCTGGTCAACGCCGCGTGCCCCGGCTACGTCGCGACGGATCTCAACGGCCACCGTGGCCACCGGACACCGGAGCAGGGCGCGGCGACGGCCATCCGGCTCGCGACGCTGCCCGACGGCGGGCCGACGGGCGGGTTCTTCGAGGACGCGGGTGTCGTGCCCTGGTGAGCGTTGACACGCAAGTGGTGACTTGCGTATAAATCCGGTGGTGGACGCCGACCTGTTCAAGGCGCTCGGCGACGCGACGCGACGAACGATCCTCGACGAGCTGATCGAGAGGGACGGCCAGACCCTCTTCGAGCTGTGCGGCCGGCTGGTCATGCGGCACGGCCTCACCTCGTCGCGGCAGGCGATCTCGCAGCACCTCGCCGTCCTCGAGCAGGCCGGCCTGGTGCACACCCGGCGCCAGGGCCGGTACAAGTTCCACCACATCGACACCAGCCCGTTGCGGGCGATCGTCGAGCGGTGGCCCGTCGAGAGGGAGGCAACCGACCCGTGATCAGGATCAACCTCGCCAGCGTGTGGGTCGACGACCAGGCGAAGGCGCTGGCCTTCTACACGGAGAAACTCGGGTTCCTCAAGAAGACCGACGTGCCGATGGGCGAGGCGCGGTGGCTCACCGTCGTCTCGCCCGCGGTGCCGGACGGGGTCGAGCTGCTGCTGGAGCCCGACGGGCACCCCGCCGCGAAGCCGCTGAAGGAGGCGCTCGTCGCCGACGGCATCCCGTTCACGCAGTTCGCGGTCGACGACGTGTACGCCGAGCACGAGCGGCTGACCGGGCTGGGCGTGGTGTTCACCCAGGAGCCCACCGACTTCGGGCCCGTCGTCACCGCGGTACTCGACGACACCTGCGGCAACCTCATCCAGCTCGCGACGATGAAGTAGCCGGGCGGTCCCGGCCGTGGTGCGCAGGTGCAGCCGTCAGCCGACGCGCGCGTCCCACTCGATGTGGTGGCCGAACAGCCACTCGCTCGGGCCTGCACCGGTCCGTGCCGCCCGGGCGGCGACCAGCGGCATGATCACCTTGTCGCGGATGACCCGCGTGACCGGCCCGGCGGTCTTGCCCGACCCGTTGCGCCTGCCCTGCCTGACGACCTTCTCCACCCGCTCGCGGCGCTGCGACTCGTACCCGGCGAAAGCCGAGTCGATCGACGGATGGTCGCGCAGGCAGCGGGCCAGCGTCACGGCGTCCTCGATCGCCATCGCGGTCGTCGACTGGTTCATGACCGAGGCCGCCGCGCTCCAGCAGAAGGCGACGGCCGAGCTGGCCGGCGACACGACGGCGACACCGGGCCGGGGGGTGGACGAGCGGCGCCACCGACGGTGACCCGCCGCGCGGGACCGGACGGCCCGCGACGGGCGCGCCGACCCCGGCGGGCCGCACCCGGGTCGCGCAGCTCGGCGGCATCCCGGCGTAGGGCCTGCCGGCGCTGCAGGGCATGGGGCCCAGGGCGATCCGGATCTCGGGCGGCGCTCGCGGACCGCGGCACGCCGGCCCGACACGTCGCGGCGCCGGTACCCGTCGGGAACCGGCGCCGCGATCGTCGGCGTCAGGTGGCGGCGGCCTGCGAGGCGTGGGCGCCGCGGCGGCCGGGGACGGACCCTGAGCCCTCGCGCGGTGCCGGGGCCGGCTGTCCCAGCTCCTTGCCGAGCACGCCGGCGAGCCGGCTCAGCTCGGCGCGGACGTCGGCCTGCACGGCCGTGAGGCGCTCGACCTCCTGGTTCGCCTTCTCCTCGCGACGCCGCGCAGCCTGCTCGGCCACCTTGCGGGCCTCCTCGGCTGCGGCCTCGGACTCCTGACGCAGCCGCTCGGCGACCCGGGCGGCGTTGGCGTGCAGCTCGTCGGCCTGCTCACGGGCGGCGGCCAGCTGGTCGGCGATCTGCTGCTCGCGGTCCTGCAGCTCCGACGCGCGCTGCGCGGCCTGCTGCTCCATCGCCGAGGCCCGGCTGATCAGACTCTGCTCCACCTCGTGGCGGTGCTGCTCGGCCTCGGTGCGCGCCTTCTCGACGATGCCGGACGCCTCCCGGGAGGCGTTGGCGCGCAACTCCGTCGCCTCCTGCTCGGCCATGCGCAACAGCTTCTCCGCGCGGAAGCCGAAACCCTCCTCGGTCGGCGCGGCCGGCTCCGGAGCCGGCCGGTTGCGGGCCTCGCGCAGCTCGCGCTCGGTGGCCTCGGCATGTTCGGTCGCGAGGCGGAGCTTGCGCTGTCCCTCGGCGATCTCGGTACGCATGCGCCCGAGCTTCTCGACGAGCCCGGCGACGTACTCGTCGACCTGCCTGCGCTCGTACCCGCGCATGGCGACCGGGAATTCGGGCACGTTCTCGGTCGTGGGGATCGGTCCGGTCACAGAGGTTTTCCTCCTGGAGGGCGGGGTGCCGAGCACCTCGCGCGTCGGACGTGCGGAAAACGGACATGGAGCGGTGACGGCGGGCTGACCTGCCTGTCGTCGGGTGCGTCGCCTGGGGAGCGGCACGGGACCGGGGAAATCCGGTTCCGTGAGGGATGTCGGGCGTGGGCGCCGTTACGTTATCCACGTCGCGCACGGCGGCCACCAGGTCCGTTCGGCGGAATCGCCGGTGCGACGAATGGCCCCACCGTCGCAGCGTCGTCCCGGATACGGCAGCCTGTCGTCGATGGACGGTTGCCGGGAGGGGAACAACGGTGGGTGAGCGCACGGTCCGACTCGCATACGGCCACAGCGGCTTGGAGGTGGACCTACCGGCCGGCCGGACGACGGTCGTCGAGCCACGGCACCTGACGGTGACGACGCGACCGGAGCAGCTCGTCCGCGACGCGCTGCGCAACCCGGTCGCAGGGCCGCCGCTGCGGGAGGTCGTCCGGCCGGGGCAGCGCGTCGCGATCTCGATCTGCGACGGCACCCGCCCGCAGCCGCGCGAGCTGATGCTCACCGAGATCTTCGCCGAGCTCGACGGGATCGTCGCACCCGACGACGTGACGATCATGGTGGCCACCGGCACCCACCGCGGCAACACCGACGACGAGCTGCTCGCCATGCTGGGCAAGGAGATCCTCGGGACCTACCGGGTCGTCAACCACGACGCGCGCGACGAGTCCACCCTGGTGTGGCGCGGTCGCCACGGCGCCGACGTGCCCGTCTGGCTCGCCCGCGACTGGGTGGAGGCCGACGTCCGGCTCACGACCGGTTTCGTGGAACCACACTTCTTCGCCGGCTTCAGCGGCGGTCCGAAGCTCGTCGCGCCGGGGCTCGCGGCGCTGGAGACCGTCCTGACGCTGCACGACGCCCGGCGGATCGGGGACCCGAAGGCGATCTGGGGGATCTGTGAGGGCAACCCCGTCCACGACGACGTGCGCGCCATCGCCGCGGCGACCGGCGTCGACTTCGCCTGCGACGTCATCCTCGACCGCGACCAGCGCGTCGTCGCCGCGTTCGGCGGGGAGGTGCTCGCGATGCACGCCGTCGCGCGGGAGGAGGCGCGCCGCGTCGCCATGGTCCCGGTCGACGGGCTGTTCGACGTCGTCGTCACCACCAACGCCGGGCACCCCCTCGACCAGAACCTCTACCAGGCGGTCAAGGGCATGTCGGCGGCCGCGACCGTCGTGCGCCCCGGCGGGCGGATCGTCTGCGCCGCGGAGTGCCGCGACGGTTTCCCCGACCACGGCTCGTTCCGCGAGGTGCTGGCCTCCGCCGACTCCCCGCGCGCGCTGCTGGAGTCGATCGCCGCCCGCGAGCGGACCGTCCCGGACCAGTGGCAGGTGCAGGTGCTGGCCCGCGTCCTCGACCGGGCGCAGGTGGCGGTCCGCACCGACTTCCTCGACGCCGACGACCTGCGCTCGGCGCACCTGCTGCCGTGCGAGGACGTCCGCGCCACCGTCGACGAGGCCCTCGCCGCCGCGGGTCCCGACGCGCGTGTGTGCGTGCTCCCGGAGGGCCCGCTGACCCTGCCCTACGTCGCCGCCTGAGGCGACCGGCACGCCTCCGCCAGCCACGCACGGTCAGCGCATCGCGCGTGCGGCCATGATGCTGCTCAGCCGCGTCATCCCCGCGGGGGAGAGGCGGGTCAACCGCCACATCAGGCCCGCGTACCGGGGCACGGCCACGAGCGCCCTGTTGCGGTCGACGGCGCGCAGCACGTCGGCGGCCAGCGTGTCGGCGTCGTAGAGCTTCCCGCCGCTCATCTTCGTGATCATCCTGCGGGTGTCGACAGTGTCGTCGGACGGGATGCGCGGCAGATCGGACGGCGAGCCCTTGTCGAGCAACGGGGTGTCCACTCCCGCCGGGCACACGACCGTGACGCGTACGCCGTACCGGGCGGCCTCGGCGCGCAGGCTCAGCGACAGCCCGACGACCCCCCACTTCGTCGTCGCGTAGGAGGTCAGCCCCGGGCACGGGACGAGCCCGGCCATCGACGCCGTGTTGACGATGTGCCCGCGCCGCTGCTCGACCATGACGGGATAGGCCGCGTGCACCCCGTGCACGACGCCCCGCAGGTTGACGTCGACGACGCGGTCCCAGTGGGCGGACGTCAGCTCCTCGACGGGGCCGCCGATGCCGAGCCCGGCGTTGTTGACCATGATGTCGAGCCCGCCGCGGGCGTCGACGGTGTCGGCGACCAGCTTCTCGACGGCCGACCCGTCGCGGACGTCGAGCTCGGTGGCCACGGCGGTCCCGGGACCGCGGGCGGACATGGCGTCCGCGGCCGACGTCGCCCCCTCGATGTCGACGTCGGCCAGCACGACGGTGTCGCCGCGGGTGACGAGTGCCGCGCCGAGGGCCCTCCCGATTCCCGACGCGCCGCCCGTCACGATCGCGATCCGTGCTCTGCGCGGGTTCGTCATGCCGTCCACCCTGCCGGGCACGGCCGCGGCCTCACCAGGGCCCAAACTCCTCCGGGGGCGCGAGCCGAGGCCGCCGAGGGGCGCCCCTAGTCGGGGACGATCTCGATCCAGCCGCGCACGACCTCCGGTGTCACCGATCCCTGCAGGTCGGGGTGGTCGGACCGGACGTGGTCGAGCACCGCCGTCACGACGGGCCCCTCCTGGGCGTCGCGGGTCTGGAAACCGCACTCGCAGGTCACCTGGTTCACAGCTGCTCCGATCGTCGGACTCCGCGGCGCCGGCTCCGGCGCCCTTGCCGATCCGAAAGTATTGACACCGACCCTGCCGAAAACCTGCAATTGTGCGTCGTGGTCCGGATCCAGCTGCACGGACGCTTCGCGCTCGCGGTCGACGGCAGGTCCGTCGAGCAGGCCTTGCCCGGCCGGCGCGGCAGGCTGCTGGTCGCGCTGCTGGCCGATGCGCGGCACGGCCCGGTCGACCGCAGGACGATCGTGGAACGGCTGTGGGCACCGGCGACCCCGCCCGACGGCGCCTCTGCGACGTTCACCGCGCTGCTGTCCAAGGTCCGGGCCCTGGCCGCGCCCGCGGAGATCCGGGGCCGGTCCGGTCTGCAGCTGGTCCTGCCGGAGGGGTCGATCGTCGACGGCGCCGTCGCCGGGGCCGCACTGCACGCCGCCGAGGCCGCGACGGCGCAGCGCGACTGGAGGCGGGCCTGGACCGAGGCGCTGAGCGCGCTGTTCGTGCTGCAGCGCACGTTCCTCGCCGACTTCGACGAGCCCTGGGTGCTGCGCCGCCGCGAGGAGCTCGCGCACGACCGGCGCCGGGCGCTGACCTGCTACGCGGAGGCGTGCCTGCAGCTCGGGCCGACCGAGCTCGCGAGCGCCGAGCGCAGCGCCCGCGCGCTGGTCGACGAGGACCCGCTCTCCGAGACCGGGTACCGGTTGCTGATGCGCGCGCTCGACCGTCGCGGCGACCGCGGTGCCGCGCTGGAGGTCTACGAGCGGCTCACCCGGGTGCTGCGCGACGACCTCGGCGCCGTCCCGGGGCCGGTGAGCCGGGCGCTGCACGCGGAGCTGCTCGGGGCGGCGCCGAGCGGCCGGGGATGATGGGCGGCATGCCCACCAGGCCCCCGATCCGTCAGATCCCGATCCGCGAGGAGCCCATCCGGCTCGGTCAGTTCCTCAAGCTCGCCGGCCTCGCCGAGGACGGTGTGCACGCGCGCGAGCTCGTCGAGTCCGAGGCCGTGCAGGTCAACGGCCGGCTCGAGACCCGCCGCGGCGCCCAGCTGCGGGCCGGGGACGTCGTCGCGGTGGGCGACGAGCGCGCCCGCCCGGTCCTGGACTGAGCCGCCGCCCGGGGCCCGGCGCCCGTCACCACCCCAGCGCGGCGTCGATCCGTTGCTCGACGACGGGCGCCATCGACGCGGTGAACGTGGCGGTGAGGTGGTTGTCGTCCATGTAGACCAGCACGTTGCCGATCTCGGCCGGGCACTGCCCGTCGGGCGTGCACAGCAGGTCGCTGAAGTCGAGGAAACGCACGTTGGGCGGGACGTTCGGGGCCGCGACGTACGACGGCACCGCGGGGTACCAGGCGTCGCGCTCGGCACCGCACTCCGGCGCGCCGCGGCCCTTCTCCTGCACGCAGTCGGGCGGGCGGAAGTCGAAGCGCGGGTTGTCGCGCACCGCCAGGACCGGGATCCCCGCGTCGGACAGCCGCGTCCAGGCCTCCACGAATCCCGCCGGCGTCTGCTCGGTCCGGCCCGCCCGGACGTCGCGGCTGGCCAGGGTGAACACGGCGTCCGGACGCATGTCGAGGATCGCCTGGATCGCGGCGCCGTTGCGGTCGAGGCACTCGGTGTTCCCGGGCTCGGTGTCCGACGTGGTCGAGAACGGGCAGGCGCCGCGCAGCATGGAGACGATCTCCCAGTTGTGCCGCTGGGCGATCGGCTGCAGGGCGCCGAGGTACTGCTGCGCGTGCGAGTCGCCGACGACGACGACCCGCCGCGCCGGCTCGCCGTCGGTGGCGAGCGTGCACGTCTCGAGCGGCGGGTGGGCGGCGTCGGGGCCGCAGGTCCAGCCGTCGTCCTGGCGGGCCCAGTCGTCGGCGATGGAGACCATGGGCGGCAGCGGCTCGACGCTGCCGGAGTCCACATGGGCGTAGCCCGCGACGGTGGCCATCGCGCCGGGGTGCTGGGGGTCACCGATCGCGGCCCCGTGGTCGGCCCGTACCAGCGCGACCGCCTGCCACACCCCCGCCGACGCGAGCACGAGGACCAGCGCCACCATGCCGAGCCGGTACTGCCGAAGGGGTGACCGGCTGCGTCGTCGCATGGGTTCCTCGACGAGATGATGGGTCAGTACCGCCAGCACGAGCGACAGCAGGATCACGAACATGCCGCCCTCGAGCCCGGCGGTGGCGCTGTCGGTGAGGACGAGGACGTACAGCAGCACGGGCCAGTGCCACAGGTACAGCGAGTAGCTGATGTCGCCCAGGTAGCGCAGCGGACGCGTGGACAGGAACCGGTCGGCGCCGCGGGGGTGCCCGGTCGCGCCCGCCAGCAGGACGAATGCGGCCGCGCCCGTCGGCCAGAGTGCCGCGTACCCGGGGAAGACGCTCCCGACCTGCAGCACCGCGCCGCACGCGACGAGTCCGAGGACCCCGGTCCAGCCGAGCAGCACCCGCAGCTTCTGCGGCAGGTCGACGCGGTCGATCCACAGCGCGAGCAGCCCGCCCAGTGCGAACTCCCACACCCGCGTCAGCGAGTGGAAGTAGGCGAGTGGCTGGTCGCTGATCGTCAGGAAGACGGAGTAGGACAGCGACGCCACGAGCACCGCGGCGAGCACCCGGGTGAGGGTGCGGTCCAGGCGCGCGCGTCCCGCGACGAGCACGACCGCGCCGACCAGCAGCGGCCACACGATGTAGAACTGCACCTGGATCGACAGCGACCAGAAGTGCTGCACGACGCTGGCGGTCTGGTGCTGGGCCGAGTAGTCGACCGAGTCCGCGGCCAGCCGCCAGTTCTCCAGGAAGAACGCCGAGGCGGCGACCTCCCGGATCGTCTGCAGCCAGCGGGCCTCCGGGAGGACGACGAGCCCCGCGACGACCGTCGCGACCAGGACGACCGCCGCCGCCGGCAGCAGCCGCGCGATCTGCCGCCCCCAGGTGCGGGTGAACCCGATGGGCCCGCGGGCGGCCGTGCGGTGCAGCTGCCCGGTGATCAGGAATCCCGAGACCAGGAAGAACACGTCGACGCCGCCGGAGATCCGGTCGAACCACACGTGGTAGACGACGACGAGCGCGACGGCGAGGGCGCGCAGGCCCTGCAGCTCCGGCCGGTAGCGGCGGGTGCTCGCGGTCCCGGTCTCGACGACGGGGGGAGCGGGCAGCGCGGACATCGTGGGGAATTCTCGCATCCCGGAGATCACGGGCGGCGACGGAGGTGTCACCGGGACGTTACGGGCACGTCGTCGGCCGGCCACCGCGGCCGTGCGGGGACGGCCGGGACGTCCGGCGGCGGCGCGGCCCGTAGCCGTCAGTAGCCGATGTACTGGCCGAGGTGGTTGCTGCGGCCGCCGGACACCAGCGTGTCGACGCCGTAGGTCGCGATCATGTAGCGGACACCCGCGGTGATGTTCGCGACCGGGTCGGTGATCGGCCGGTTGGCCAGGCTCGGCGCGACGAACTTGCGGAAGGTCGACGGGATCGTCTGCATGAGGCCCTGGGAGGGTGTTCCGCGGGCGGCGTTGGCGTCCCAGTTGTTGATCGCGCGGGGGTTGCCGCCGGACTCGGCCATGATGATCTTCTTGATGCCCGGCGCGTAGGACTGCGGCATGTCCATGATGCGCAGCGCCTCGGCGATCCAGCCGTCGAGCCCGCCCTGGGCGACGATCTGGTCGATCCGCGCGTTCTCGGCCGCCTCCTGTGCGGCCTGCGCGTGCAGCGCGGCGAGCTGGTCGGCGAGCTTGCCGCCCTTGTCGAGCGCGGCGATGTCGGGGTCGGTCGAGTCGGCCGGCGTCTGCGTGTCCGCGGCGTTGACGACGAACGAGACCGGGGACAGCGTGCCCAGTGTCGACGACGACCTGTGGGCCGGAGCGGGGTCGACCGGGAGTGCGACGGCGTTGGCGGCCAGCGACGTCGGGATCTCGGCGGCGTCGGCGATGCTCGGGACGCCGGTGGTGCTGGGCATGACGAGAGCGAAGGCGCCGGTCGTGACCACGCCCACGGCCGCGCCGAGGGCGGCGGTGGTGTGCGCAGCGTTGCGCCGGGCCTGCTCGGTGACGAGCGGCCTACGGGCAGTCTGGTGCCGTGACGTGGCTCGGTTCGGGGCCGAATCCACTGGCACACGCCTGCCGCCTGGGGAGCGGTGGCTTGCCAAGACCTGTCCTTCCGCGATCAGCCGTCACTCGCGGACATCCGGTTCGGGGCCCGGGAGCCGGTGGGGAGTCCGGCTCGGTTGTCGCTCGTGATCGGATCGTGACTGCGGCCAGGAGATTACGGAAGGTGAACGGCTGGAGACAAGCAGATCCGGTGCCTGTCGGCGCTCACCGCCCGCCGCTCGACGGTCGGCGCTGCGGCGGCCGGTCGCGCCGACCCGGCGACGAGCGGTCACCGGACACGGTCGGCGGTCGTTCCCGCAGCAACGACCCGGTCCCGGATGATCACCGCGGAAGCCGTTCGGCGCCGGCGGTCCGGTGTGGCCGGTCACGTCCCGGTCGTCCCCGGCTGCGCGACACGTCCCGGGAGCCGTCCTGCCGGCCGGCTCACCGTCCGTGGCGGGGCAGGAGCAGGCAGCTGTCGCCGAACTCGTGCCACAGGTAGCCCTCGGCGAGCGCCGCCCCGTACGCCGCGGCCACGAGCTCCCGACCCGCGACGGCCTCGAGCAGCAGCAGGTGCGAGGCCTGCGGCTCGTGCCAGCCGGTGACGAGCCCTGTCGTCACCCGCGCCGGCCGGTGCGGGCCCAGCACGAGGTCGGTCCAGCCGCTGCCGGCGCGGACGGTGCCGTCCTCGTCCGCGACGGTCTCGAGGGCCCGGGTGACGGTCGTGCCGACGGCGACCACGCGGCCGCCCACGGCGCGGGTCCGGTTGACGGCGTCGGCGGTGCGGGCGGGTACCCGGAACCGCTCGGGCAGCGGTGGCTCGCCCACCTCCGGTGACGAGACGCCCGTGTGCAGGACGAGCTCCGCCACTCCGACGCCGCGTGCCGCGAGCCGGTCCAGCACGGCGCCGGTGAACGGCCGTCCGGCGCTGGGCATCTCGGCACTCGCGAACCCGCGTACGGGCCTGGCGAGCACGGTGCGGAACGCCTCGATCGGCGGAACCGTCCCCAGGTACGGGTAGGTGATCGGCCTGCCGTGCAGCTCCAGCCAGTCCGCGAGTCCGCGTCCCGGCGTCCCGGTTTCCACGATCGCGCGCCAGAGCCTGCTCGTCGTCGCACCCAAATCGGGGTGCGCGGCGACCAGCACGGCGTGCGCCCCGGCGGGCAGCGTCACGACCTCGCCGGGCCGGCCGTCGTGGACGCGTTCCCGGCCCGGTGTGCGCAGCTCGACGACCCAGCGGTCGGGCGCCCCCGGTACCGGCCCGCTGACGTGCAGGACGACGGGGCGGCCGTCGCCGCGGGTGCCCGCGACCGCCGCGGGCACCGTTGTCGAGGTGTTGACGACGACGAGGTCGCCCGGCGCGAGGGACGCGGCGAGGTCGCGGAACCGGCGGTGCCGGACCGGTCGCCCGGCCCGGGCGACGAGCAGCCGGACCCCGTCGCGCGGTACGCCCCGGGACTCGGGCGGCGCGGTGGCCGAGAGCCCGTCGGGCAGCACGAACGACACGGTCATCGTGTCGCCTCGAGCAGGTCGGCCGCCCGGTGCCGGCCGCTCGGCGGCCGCTGCCGCAGCAGCCCGAGCAGGGCCGGGACGACCGTCGCCGGTTCCGGCCGGTCGGAGATGTCCTCCCCGGGGAACGCGCGCTGGTGCATGTCGGTGCGCATGTCGCCGGGGTCGAACGCGTAGACCCGCAGCCCGGGCTCCTCCGCGCCGAGGACGGCGGCGAGCTGGTCGAGCGCGGCCTTCGTCGCGCCGTAGCCACCCCAGCCGGGATAGGCCTCGACGGCGGCGTCGGAGCTCAGCGTCACGACCGTCCCGGCCGGTCCGGTGCGCAGGAACGGCAGCAGCAGGCGGGTCAGCGCGAGCGGTGCCGCGACGTTGGTCTCCCAGAGATCGGCGAACGCGTGCGGCGCCAGCTCGGCCAGCCGCGGCAACGGGCTGGGGCCGAGCGTCCCGGCGTTGTGCACGAGCAGGTCGAGGCCACCCGCCCGGCGGACGGCGACGTGGAGCGCCCCGCGGTGTGCCGCGTCGGTGAGGTCGCCGGGGACGGCGACGACGGTGCCGGGCCCGGGGAGGTCCGCGGTGGCGGCGGCGAGCGCCGCGGCGTCGCGGCCGTCGACGACGACGGTGTCGCCGCGCGCCACGAGGGCCGCGGTGAGGGCGAGACCGAAGCCGCGCGCGGCCCCGGTGACGAGCGCTGTGGTTGTCATCCCCCTACGATGGAAGTTGAAGTCAGCTTGAGGTCAAGGGGCCGGGGGGATCGATGGACAGCCACGACCTGCTCACGATCGGCGAGGTCGTCGAACGCAGCGGGTTCCCGCACTCCGCGCTGCGCTTCTACGAGCGCGAGGGGCTGGTCAGCGCCTCGCGCACATCGGGAGGGCAGCGGCGCTACGAGCGCGGCGTGCTGCGCCGGCTCGCGTTCATCCGTGCGGCGCGCGCGGTCGGGGTCGGGCTCGACGAGGTCCGCGACGCTCTCGACCGGCTGCCCGCCGGCCGCACGCCGACCAAGGCGGACTGGACGCGGCTCTCGCGGTCGTGGCGCGGCCGGCTCGACGAGCAGATCGAGGCGCTCGTCGCGCTGCGCGACGGGCTCGACTCCTGCATCGGCTGCGGCTGCCTGTCGCTCGCCCGCTGCCGGCTGTGGAACCCCGGGGACAGGGTCGCCGTCCAGGGCGACGGCGCGCAGCTGCTGCCGCCCGCGCTGCGTCGCCCCGCGGCTCGCGAGGTGTGACCGTCGTCGCCACCCCGGGACGCCTCGGTTTCCTACGATCACCACGGCGCGATCAGCGGCGACGAGGCCCCGACGAGGAGCGACGATGATCTACGAGATCCGCGAGTACACGACCGTCCCGGGGCGGATGCCCGCGCTGGTCCGACGGTTCAACGACCACACCAAGCGGATCTTCGCCAAGCACGGCATGGACTGCGTCTTCCTGTCGCTCACCGCGCTGGGCGACAACTCCAACAACGAGCTGGTCTACGTCATGCGGTTCGACTCGCTGGCCGACATGGACGCCAAGTGGAGCGCGTTCCTCACCGACCCCGAGTGGGTCGCGGCGAAGGCGGCCAGCGAGGAGGACGGCCAGATCGTCGCGAAGCTGCACCGTCGCGTCCTGAACCCGGCGCCGTTCGCGGACTGACCTCGAGCGGACCCGCGGGGAGGGCCGGCAGGCCCCCGTTTCGGGATGCTGGCACCCCTGACCCTGCAGGGCCGGCGGCGAACACTGCCGGGTATGCACAGGACGGGGAACCGGGGACTGCTCCCGCTCGTGGCGACGGCCGCCGCGGCACTGGTCGCGCTCTCGGCGTGCTCGACGACCGTCACGGGCGCACCGGCGCCGACCGCGTCGTCGAGCACGTCCTCGGGCACCTGGACCGACGCGCACGAGACGGCGCCGCTGGGTGTGCCGGCCGGTGCCGCCACCGCGACGGCGCCCCCCGCGGCCAGCGGCATCCCGGGTGCCCGCAACCTGGCCGTGGCCGCCGACGGCCTGCGGCCCTTCCTACTCACCGACGCCGACCTCGGCCCCGGGTTCGTCTCGGCCGCCGAGCCCCGGCCCGACCCGTCGGCGCCCGCGGTGTGCGGTGGGCCCGGCGTCGTCGCGCAGTTCCCGGACGCGGTGCGCGTGGGCGTCGCGTTCGAGCGACCCGGCGGGGCGGTCCGCGTCCAGGAGGCCGTGTCGGTCTACGCGGACCGCGCGACCGCCCAGGCCGCTTTCGACGCCGGCGTCCGCGGGCTCGACTGCGGCCAGGGCACGCTCGGCGGCCGGTCGGTCGTCGTCACGCCGGCGGAGGACCTGAAGGCCGACGTCGGCGGCGGCGAGGCCACGGGCTGGCGGATCGGCGCCGAGGGCAGCGACATCCTGGTCATCTCCGTGCACAGCGACGAGGTCGTCATGGTGTTCACGTTCGTCACGCCGGAAGGGGCGCCGGTGGGGCCGCCGGACCCGCTGGTGGTGACGCGGGGCGCAGTCCAGAAGCTGGTCGGCTGAGCCGGGTTACCGTGCGGGGGTGACGGCAGTCGACCGCTGGCTGGAGCTCGAGGGACTCGACAATGTGCGCGACGTCGGCGGGCTGCCCGTCGTCGGCGGCGGCACGACGCGCTCCGGGGTGCTGCTGCGCAGCGCGTCCCTGCACTACGTGACCCCGGCCGACGTGCGCCATCTCGTCGAGACGTTCGGGCTCTCGCTCGTGCTCGACCTGCGGACCACCCGCGAGATCGACCGCGACGGCCCGACGGCCGTCGCCACGGCGGGGGTGGAGACCGTCGCGCTGAGCTTCATCCCGGAGGAGGGCCGGGCCCTGCCCGAGACCGGCGACGACACCGACCCGTTGCTGCGCAACTACCTCGGCTATCTGGCCGACCGCCCGGACAACGTCGTGGAGGCCGTGCGGCGGCTCGCGGCGCCGCAGGCCGGTCCGGCGCTCGTGCACTGCGCGGCCGGCAAGGACCGCACGGGCGTCCTCGTCGCGCTCGTGCTCGACACGGTCGGCGTCGAGCACGAGGCGATCGTCGACGACTACGCCCTCTCGGCCACCCGCGTCGAGGCGCTGTTCCGGCGCTGGACGACGATCGAGGGCGGCGAGATGCCCGCGGACCTGACGCCGCACCTGCCGCGCGCGGAGGTGATGGCGGCCGTCCTGGAGACCCTCGCCCGCGAGCACGGCGGCGCCGCGGGCTGGCTGCGCGCGAACGGTCTGGACGACGACGCGATCGCGCGGCTCCGGGAGCGCCTCACGGCCTCGTGAGTGCACAGGGTCAGGGAAGCTCCTCGATCCGGACGCCCTCGTCCATCTTGCGGAGCGCGGCCGGCTCGCCCGTGACGGCGGGCCAGCCCCGGCGCCGGGACGCGGCGACGACCTGGCCGGTGACGAGATCGTCCTGCCCCGAGGCGGCCATGAGCAGGCCGGACTCCTGGGCCATGGCGGGGCTGAGCTCGTCGATCACGGTGTTGGGCAGGCCGAGCAGGACCTGCAGCGCCGCATGATGTTCGGGGCCGACCAGCGACCAGGCCCGACCGAGCGCGGCGCTGGGGATGGCCAGCACGATGTTCGCCTCGACGGCCGCCCAGACCAGTGCCCGCACGTACACCGGGCGACCGGTGGCGAACGCCGCCAGCGCCGACGCGTCGAGAATCCTTCCGCCGATCACCGCGTGTCAGCCGACGGTCGCCGGCGGCGGGACGAGGCGCAGCGACCGCCGCGCCGCGTCGAGCTCGTCGGGCGGCGGGGGCCCGCCGTAGAGGTCGGCCAGCGTCGCCAGGGACCGGTCGCGCGACTGTCGCGCCGCCACCGCCTCCGCGACATACGCCGACAGGCTGGCCGAGTGACCGAGGCGGACCGCGTCCCGTGCCACGGCCACCAGCTCCGCCGGCAGCGTCACCGTCACCCGTTCACTGCGCATACTCGCAGGCTACCGGGTGCATACCCGATCCGGCGCGGATCGCCCGGGGGGAGAAAGTTACTCGCGAGTATGCCAAGCTGGCGGCGAGCCCGGACGGACCGCGCGAGGAGGCCGCATGGACCTGACGTACACGGCGGCGGAGGAGGACTTCCGCCGCGAGCTGCGGGCCTGGCTCGCGGCCCACATCCCCGACGAGTGGACCCGGCCCGGTTTCTGGGAGTCGCTCGGCGACGACGAGAGCTTCCGGGTCCGTCGCGACTGGGAGCGCGACAAGGCGCTCGCCGGGTTCGCCGGCATCGAGTGGCCCACCGAGTTCGGCGGGCGCGGCGGCACCCCGGGCATGAAGGCGATCTACGACGAGGAGACGGTCCGCGCCCACGCGCCGCGCACCGTCAACCCGCTGGGTCTGGCGTTCCTCGCCCCGACGGTGATGGCCATCGGTACCGACGCCCAGAAGAAGGAGATCGTCGGGCCGCTGCTGCGCAACGAGGTCATCTGGTGCCAGGGCTTCTCCGAGCCCGGTGCCGGGTCCGACCTCGCCGCGCTGTCGACCAGGGGCGTCCGCGACGGCGACGACTTCGTGGTCAACGGGCAGAAGGTCTGGACCACCAACGCCGTCCACGGCGACAAGATCTTCACCCTCGTCCGCACCGAGCCGGGGTCGCAGCGCCACCGCGGGATCTCGATGCTGCTCATCGACATGCACCAGGACGGCGTCGACGCCCGCCCGCTCAAGCAGATGAGCGGGGCCAGCGAGTTCGGCGAGGTCTTCTTCGACGACGCCCGCGTCCCCGCCTCCGACGTCCTCGGCGAGATCGGCGACGGCTGGCGCACCGCGATGCTGCTGCTGTCGTTCGAGCGCGGCGCGTCCGGGATCGGGCAGTACACCGAGTTCCGACGGCAGTACGACGAGATCGTCGAGGTCGCGCGCCGGCTCGGGCGCGACACCGACCCGGTGGTCCGCGGCAGGCTCGCCAGGGTCCTCACCGAGCTGGAGTGCCTGCGGCTGCACGCCATGCACGTCCTCACCCAGGTCGAGCAGGGCCGTGACCTCGGGTTCGAGGCGTCGATGACCAAGCTGCAGTGGTCGGAGACGTTCCAGGACCTCTGGGAGGTCTACGACGACATCCTCGGCGAGGACGCGACCCTCGACGCGCTGTCGACCCCCGGGGGCGACCTCGACCTGCGACCGCTGCACGCGCAGTCGATGTGGTCGCGGTCGGTGACGATCTGGGGCGGTTCCTCGCAGGTCCAGCGCACGATCACCGCCGAGCGCGTGCTCGGTCTGCCGCGGTAGGGGGGACGATGTTCTTCGCACTCACCGACGACCAGCGCGAGTTCGGCACCGCGGTCACGACGTACCTCGCCGAGCGGTTCGACCTCGAGGCCGTGCGCGGCGTCGTCGAGGACGCCGCGGGCGACGGACACCCCGCCGCCCTGTGGAAGGCCGCGGGCGAGCAGGGCTGGCTCGCCGTCACCGTCCCCGAGGAGCACGACGGCCTCGGGCTCGGCCTCGTCGAGGCCCAGGTCATCGCACGGGCACTGGGCGCGGGCGTCGCACCCGGGCCGTGGCGCGGGACCGTCCTCGCGGCCGAGGCGATCCGGCTCGCGGGGTCGCCCGAGCAGCAGGCGGCGTGGCTGCCGAGGCTCGCGTCGGGCGCGGCCGTGGGCGCCTTCTCGCTGCGCGCCGGCCGGACCGCCGTCGAGTACGCGGCGGTCGCCGACGTGATCGTCGTCCGTGACGGCGACGGGCTCGTCCTCGTCGAGCGCGGCGCGTTCACGGCCGAGCCGGTCGGCTCCTACGACGGCACCACGCGGCTCGCGACCGTCACCGTCGACGGCCCGGGGGAGGCTCTCCCCGGTGCCGGCGCCGCGACGGTCGCGGATCTCACCGCCCGGGCGACCGTCCTCGTCGCGTCCGATCTGGCCGGTGTCGCCCGCGAGGCGATCACCCGGACCGTCGCCTACGACCGCGAGCGCGAGCAGTTCGGCGTGCCCGTCGGCTCGTTCCAGGCGATCAAGCACGCGCTGGCCGACCTGCACGTCGGCGTGACGATGGCCGAGCACGCCGTGCTCTACGCCGCGCACACCGTCGACACCGGTGCCGAGGGGGCCGATCTCGCGGTGGCCGTGGCCAAGGCGAAGGCGTCCGACGCCGCGCTGGCCGCGACCGCGGCGATGATCCAGTACCACGGCGGCATCGGCTACACCTGGGAGCACGAGGCGCACCTGTTCTACAAGCGGGCGAAGCGGCTCGCCGGCCAGTTCGGCGACGCCGACGCCCAGCGCGCGCGGATCGCGGAGCTGACCATCGGCTGAACCGTCGCGAGAGGGACCTGCGCCGGGCCGGGGTCCGTCCGCTGTGGATGCGGACCTCGGCCCGGCGTGGGACCGTAGGGACATGCCGGGGCCCACGACTGTGAACGCGACCGCCGCCGCGCTGCTCGGACTTCTGCACAGCGGGCCGATGACCGGCGGTCAGCTCGTCGCGGCCGCCGCGGACCGGTTCGGCGCCTTCTTCTCGGTGACGCGCAGCCAGGTCTACCGGGAGCTGCCCGCCCTCACCGAGGCCGGCCTGCTCAAGCCGGGCAAGCAGGGCCCGCGTGCCTCGCAGCAGTACGTCATCACGCAGCCGGGCCGGCGCGCGTTCAAGACCTGGCTGATGGCGGGCGGCGGCGCCGACTCGCTGCGCAGCCCGCTCGTCCTGCGGCTGCTGCACTCGCGGTCGCTGACGGTCCGCCAGCGCACCGAGCTCGTGCGGACCGCACGGGTCGCCTACGCCGTCCGGCTCGACGGCGCCCGGTCCGCGGCGCGCACCGAGACCGACCCCTACGAGAAGGCCGTCGCCGACTTCGCCGTCGCCCACATCCGGGCCATGGTCAAGCTGCTGGACGCGATCCCGACCGAGTAGCGGGCGGCGCGTACCGCGTACCCTCGTCTGTCGTGAACCCCGACGTCGCAGCCGACCTCAAGGACCTGGCCGGAACCCTCGAGAACATCGAGGCGGTCGTCGACCTGCCCGCGCTGCGCGTCGAGATCGCCGACCTCGAGGAGCAGGCGGGTCAGCCCGATCTCTGGAACGACACGGAGACCGCGCAGAAGGTCACCAGCCGCCTCGCCCACGCCAACGGCGAGCTGCGCCGCGTCGAGGACCTGCGCCGCCGGCTCGACGACCTGCCGGTGCTCTACGAGCTGGCCGAGGACGAGGGCGACGAGTCCGCGATCGCCGACGCCGACCGCGACCGCGTCGCGCTGCGCGCGGAGATCGAGTCCCTCGAGGTGCGGACGCTGCTGTCGGGGGAGTACGACGAGCGCGAGGCGCTGGTGACGATCCGTTCCGAGGCGGGTGGCGTCGACGCCGCCGACTTCGCCGAGATGCTCATGCGCATGTACCTGCGCTGGGCCGAGCGGCACGGCTACGGCGTCGACGTCTACGACACCTCCTACGCGGAGGAGGCCGGCATCAAGTCGGCGACGTTCCAGGTCCACGCGCCCTACGCCTACGGGACGCTCTCGGTCGAGCAGGGCACGCACCGGCTCGTGCGCATCTCGCCGTTCGACAACCAGGGCCGCCGCCAGACGTCGTTCGCCGGCGTCGAGGTCGCGCCCGTCGTCGAGTCGACCGACCACATCGACATCGACGAGAAGGACCTGCGCGTCGACGTCTACCGCTCGTCGGGGCCGGGTGGCCAGGGCGTCAACACGACCGACTCCGCGGTCCGGCTGACCCACATCCCGACGGGGATCGTCGTCTCCTGCCAGAACGAGCGCAGCCAGATCCAGAACAAGGCGACGGCGATGGTCGTCCTGCAGGCCAAGCTGCTCGAGCGCAAGCGCCAGGAGGAGCGGGCCCTCATGGACTCGCTCAAGGACACGGGCTCGTCGTGGGGCAACCAGATGCGCTCCTACGTCCTGCACCCGTACCAGATGGTCAAGGACCTGCGGACCGACTTCGAGGTCGGCAACCCGGGCGCGGTGCTCGACGGCGACATCGACGGCTTCATCGAGGCCGGTATCCGGTGGCGGCGCCAGCAGCAGGCCGAGACGAACTGACCGTGAGCGGCGATGGTCGCCATGGCGACCGTCGCCACGCACGAGGGCTCCTCGCTGCCGCTCACTCTCGGTGACGGCCGGGGCGGGATCCGCGAGCGGTCGCCACGCCGCGCCGAGGGGGCGGGTCGAACGCGGGTTGCGGGGGCCGCGCCCGGTACCGTCCCGACCGTGATCCGCCTGGAACGCGTCACCAAGATGTACAAGACGTCGACGCGCCCCGCGCTGGACCGCGTCTCGGTGTCGGTCGACAAGGGCGAGTTCGTCTTCCTGATCGGGCCGTCCGGCTCGGGGAAGTCGACGTTCCTGCGGCTGCTGCTGCGCGAGGACGTCCCCACCCGGGGCCGGATCACCGTCGCCGACCTCGACGTCGCCAAGCTCCCGCGCAGGCGCGTGCCGCGGCTGCGCCAGCGCATCGGCGTCGTGTTCCAGGACTTCCGCCTGCTGCCCAACCGGACCGTCGGCGGCAACGTCGCGTTCGCGCTCGAGGTCATCGGCAAGCCGCAGGCCACGATCGCCCGCGTCGTCCCCGAGGTGCTCGAGCTGGTCGGGCTCGAGGGCAAGGCCGACCGGATGCCCCACGAGCTGTCCGGCGGCGAGCAGCAGCGCGTCGCGATCGCCAGGGCGTTCGTCAACCGGCCGCTGGTCCTGCTCGCCGACGAGCCGACCGGCAACCTCGACCCCGACACCAGCCAGGACATCATGCTGCTGCTGGAGCGGATCAACCGGACGGGCACGACCGTCGTCATGGCCACCCACGACCACTCGATCGTCGACTCCATGCGCCGTCGCGTCGTCGAGCTCGACCTCGGCCAGGTCGTGCGCGACGAGTCGCGCGGCGTGTACGGGGTCGGCCGCTAGATGCGCTCCGTCGACGTACCTGTTCCCGCGGAGGCGGCGTGAGATCCGACTTCGTCCGCCGGGAGGTCGCCACCGGCCTGCGGCGCAACGTCACGATGACCGTCGCGATGGTGCTGACCACCGCGATCTCGCTGGCCCTGCTGGGCACCGGCATGCTGGCGGTGCGCACGATCGACTCCACGGAGTCGCTCTACGCCGACCGCCTCGAGATCCAGGTCGCGCTCACCCAGGACGTCTCGGCCGCCGACCAGGACTGCAGCCAGCCGATCTGCTCGGGCCTGAAGAAGACGCTGGAGAACTCGCCGCTCGTCGAGTCGGTGACGTTCGAGAGCCAGCAGGAGGCCTACACCCGCTTCCAGCAGCTGTTCGCCGGCCAGTCGATCGCCGACGTTGCCCGCCCGCAGTCGCTGCCCGCCACGCTGCGCGTCAAGCTCGCCGACCAGCAGACCGGCGCGGACGCCGTCCGGCAGGCCATGAACGGCCAGGTCGGGGTCCGGACGATCATCGACCAGCGCGACGTCGTGGGGAAGCTGTTCGACTTCCTCGGCGGCGTCCGCAACGTGACGTTCGCGCTCGCGCTCGTGCAGGCCGTCGCCGCGCTGCTGCTGATCTCCAACACCGTGCAGGTGTCGGCGTACACCCGCCGGGTCGAGGTCGGGGTCATGCGCCTCGTCGGCGCGACCCGCTGGTACACCCAGCTGCCGTTCCTCATCGAGGCGGTCCTCACCGGCGTGGTCGGCGCCGTCCTGGCGGGGGTGGGGCTCGTCGTCGCCAAGTTCGCGTTCATCGACGACCTGCTGGCCGGCATCGCGCAGAACGGCGTCATCCCGCCGATCACGATCTACGACGTGCTGGAGACCTCGATCTGGCTGCTGCCGATCGGTGCCGCGATCGCGGGCGTCACCGGGTACGTGACGCTGCGGCTGTACGTCAAGGTCTGAAACCGGTTCCGCGGCCGCGTAGGCTGGTCGGGTGAAGGAGAAAGGCCGCAAGGTGATCGCGCAGAACCGCCGCGCGCGTCACGACTACAGCATCCTCGACACCTACGAGGCGGGTGTCGCGTTGCTGGGCACCGAGGTCAAGAGCCTGCGGCTGGGCCGTGCCTCGCTGGCCGACGCCTTCGCGACGATCGACGACGGCGAGGTCTGGCTCCGCGGGCTGCACATCCCCGAGTACACCCACGGCAGCTGGACCAACCACGAGCCGCGCCGCACCCGCAAGCTGCTGCTGCACAGGGCCGAGATCGAGCGGCTCGTCGGCAAGACCCGCGAGGGCGGGCTCACGTTGGTGCCGCTGTCGCTGTACTTCAACGAGGGCAAGGTCAAGTGCGAGGTCGCGCTGGCCAAGGGCAAGAAGTCCTACGACAAGCGCCAGGACCTCGCCAAGCGCGACGCCGAACGCGAGGTCCGCCGCGAGTTCGGGCGCGCCGCGAAGGGGCGCGCGCGGGAGATGCGGTGACGGTTCCCGCGCCGCCGGCCGACGACGCGGACGTCACACGGTTCGTCGCCGACCTGGGCCTGCCCGGCCTCGTGGACGCGCACACCCACTTCCTGCCCGAGCGCGTCATGACCAAGGTGTGGGCGCACTTCGCCCGCGGCGAGGAGTACTACGGCAGGCCGTGGCCGATCCACTACCAGCTGCCCGAGGACGAGCGGCTCGCGATCCTGCGCGGCCTGGGCGTACGGCGGTTCGCGCCCCTGGTCTACCCGCACAAGCCCGACATGGCCGCATGGCTGACGAAGTGGGCACTCGACTTCGCCACCACCACGCCCGGCGCCGTCCCGACGGCGACGATGTACCCGGAGCCCGACGTCGTCGACTATCTGGGTGCGGCGGTCGAGGCCGGGGCGCGGCTGGTCAAGGTGCACGTGCAGGTCGGCGCGTACGACCCGCGGGACCCGCTGCTCGCACCGGCGTGGGGGCTGCTGGCCGAGGCCGGCGTCCCGGCGATGGTGCACTGCGGGCACGGGCCCGTCCCCGGCGACCATACGGGTCTCGACGTGTTCGCCGAGGTGCTGGCCGCGCACCCGCGGCTGCGGGTGGTGCTGGCGCACGCGGGGATGCCCGAGTTCGGCGCGGCGCTCGACCTCGTCGACCGCTTCGCCGGGGTGCACCTCGACACGACCGTCGTGGGTGTCCCGTTCACCGCGGAGATCGCCCCGCTGCCCGACGACTGGCCGGCCCGGCTCGCGGGCGTCGCCGACCGTGTCGTGCTGGGGACCGACTTCCCCAACATCCCGTACGCCTACCACGTGCAGCTCGCCGCGATCGCCGGCTGGGCCGCGGCCGACGACCGCCTCGGCGTCCCGTTCCTGCGGTCCGTCCTGCACGACGCGCCGGCGGCGCTGCTCGGGGTGTGACACGTGTGAGACCGCGACGCCCGGGGAAACCGGGATGATCCGACGCGGCCGGCGCGTTAAGATGTCGTGTCCGTCCGCGTGGGCGGGCAGCAAGGGGGTGAACGGTTTCGACTCCGGATGTCGATCGAGGTGAAGCGTGCCGAGGAAGGCGACGATGATCTCGCAAACCACCCGTCGCAAAAAATCAAGCGCCGACAAGAGTCAGCGCGCCTACGCCCTCGCCGCCTGAGCGAGGAGCGTGGCTGTCGGACCGGGGGCTCCCTCGCCCCGGACCCCGGCATCATTCAGAGGGATTACCGTGCGGGCCGGTCGCGGGCGCGCACGGGACATCTCACAGCGACTGGGATCGTCACTTCGGCTTGTTCGCGTGACCGAAGGATCCGAGTAGAGGCGTAGCGAACTGCGCACGGAGAAGCCCTCGTGAAGCAACGGAGGACCCGGGTTCGATTCCCGGCACCTCCACACCCCACCCACCGGGGCCGCACCGCTCGCCGAGCGGAGCGGCCCCGGTGTCGTTCTCCGGGTGTCGTTTGTCCTGGTGTTGTCTCTCCTGGTGCCCTGCCCGCGGACGCCGGTCGGCACCGACGGCGGGGCCGATCCGGACGTCCCCGTCGTACCGGGTGACCGCGACGTCGATTAGCCTTGCTCACGAAGTGGACGAGAGGGATCAGGTGCGCATGCGGGGCAGGTCCGGTGGCGGGGCGGCGACGACGGCCCGCCTGCCGTCGGAGATCCGGGTCCTCGTCGCGGCGGCCTTCGTGATCGCGATCGGCTTCGGTCTCGTCGCGCCCGCCCTGCCGGCCTTCGCCCGCAGCTTCGACGTCGGCGTCACGGCCGTCTCCCTGGTCATCAGCCTGTTCGCGGTGTTCCGGCTCGGCTTCGCGCCCGTCGCGGGCCGCCTGGTGTCGCGGTTCGGCGAGCTGCGCGTCTACGTCACGGGTCTGACGATCTCCGCGGTCTCGAGCCTGCTCTGCGCGTTCGCCGCGAACTACCCGCAGCTGCTGTTCTTCCGGGCGTTCGGCGGTATCGGCTCGACGATGTTCACCGTCTCGGCCATCTCACTCCTGGTCAGGCTGGCGCCGCCGGCCGCCCGGGGCCGGGCCTCGGGGGCGTGGGCGACGGGCTTCCTGCTCGGCAACATCGCGGGACCGCTGCTGGGTGGGCTGCTGATCGGGTTCGGCCTGCGGGTCCCGTTCCTCGTCTACGCGGCAGCCGTCGTCATCGCGCTGCTGCTCACCGGCGTGATGCTGCGCGGGCGCACCGGCGCGCCGGTCTCGTCCGACCCCGACGCGGAGCCGAGCGCCACCTTCGGCCAGGCGATGCGGCATCCCACCTACCGCGCGGCGCTCGCGTCGAGCTTCGCCAACGGATGGGCCGTCTTCGGCGTGCGCGTCGCGATGGTGCCGCTGTTCGTCGTGGAGGTGCTGCGCGAGGGCGACGCCTGGGCGGGCTACGCGCTGGCGGTGTTCGCCGTCGGCAACGCCGCGACGCTGCTGCTGTCCGGACGCTGGGCCGACCGGGCCGGGCGCAAGCCGCCCGTGATCGCCGGGCTGGTGGTCTCGGCGATCGGGACGGCCGCGCTCGGCCTCGCCGGGTCGCTGCCGCTGTTCCTGGCGATCTCGCTGGTGTGCGGCGTGGGCAGTGGGCTGGTCAACCCCGCGATGACCGCGGCCGTGGCCGACGTCATCGGGGTGCGGGCCCGGGGCGGCACCGTCCTCGCGGGCTTCCAGATGGCCGGCGACCTCGGGGCGATCGCGGGCCCCCTGGTGGCGGGCGCGGTCGCCGAGCAGGTCGGCTACGGCTGGGCGTTCGGGGTCACGGGCGCGGTGTCCGTCGTCGCGTTCGCGCTGTGGGCGCGTGCGCCCGAGACCCGGCCTGCGGGCGGGTCCGCTCCTGCCGACGACGCGATCCCCGACGTCGTCGCCGCCGAGGCGGGGCCGACCGGAGCGGCCCCGCGGGGCTCCGCCCCAGCCCCGCGGGGTTCCGCCGCAGCCCTGCGAGGTTCCGATGCGGCCCCACGGCCGTCAGGTTCCCGAGGGGCCCGCAGTCGCTGACCCGTGAGTGGCGGTGGTCGCCATGGCGACCACCGCCACTCACGGGCCGTTACGCCGTCGCGGGCCGGCCGGGGCCGTCGGACAGGTCGATCGGGGCCGCCGCGGGTTCCGCGGCGTGGCGCGGCGTCGGCACGCCCTCGCCCGGCTCGGCGCCGACGAGGTCGGCCGCGACGGGCTGGTCCGTGCGCACCCCGTCGCCACCGACGCCGCGTCGCCGGACGACCAGGCCGAACACGCCCAGCACGACGGCCGCGAAGAGATAGCCCAGCGCGATCTGGCCGCCGACGTTCCACCCCACCTGTGGTGCGTGGATCAGCCCGAAGAAGCCGACCACGGCCCCGATCGCGGAGTAGGCCGCCGCGGCGAAGAAGTTCTTGTCGATGACGAAGGCCGTGATCGACCCGAGCACGAGGCCGGCGAGGATGGCGCCGCCGCCGAGCAGCACCGTCCCGTGGTAGACGAGCCCGGCGTTGGTGAGCGCCTCGTCGCCGACCTGGGCGGCCGACGTCCCCGCCGCGGACAGGGCGTTGTCCATCAACCCCGCCGCCCACGACGCGATGTTCGGGATGATCGCGATGACGACGGCCACCGCGTGCCGGCGCGGTGTCTCCTGGAACGCCTGGGCGCCGATGAGCAGGCCGATGTAGAGCAGGATCGGCACGATCGCGGGTGTCGGCAGGATGGCCCCGAGCAGCCCGAACAGCCCGAGGAAGCACATCAGCGCGATGACGACGCCCGACGCGAGCGAGTACGTCGTCCGGCCGCCCGCGGCCTTCCAGCCGGGGTGCCCGATGTAGACCGCGGGCGGGAACGGGCAGCCCAGGACGGAGCCGACGATGGCGCCGGTGCCGTCGGCGGCGAGGATCGCCCGCATGTTGTACTCGTCGCCCGCGACCGCGGCGGACTCGATGTTCGTCATGCCCTCGGTGAAGTTGTAGATGCCCAGCGGGATGGCCGTCGCGAGCAGGGGCGCGACGTCGGCGAGCCCGTCGCCGAGCCGGCCGAGGTCCGCGGTGGGCAGCGAGAGCGCGACGTCCTTCGCGGCCGTCACGACGTCGGGCGCGGACATGTACCCGCCGATCCAGCCGATCGCGGTGCCGACCAGCAGCGCCGCGAGCCCGACCGGGATGTTCCCCGGGAGCCGGAGGTCGGTGAAGAACCCGATCAGAATGATCACCATGACCGGGAGCGCGATCCACAGCGCCTCCCACATCTGCGCCGCGGGCCGCATGGAGATGAACGCGATCGACACCCCGGCCAGGGTCCCGAGCATCGCCGCCTGCGGTGTGTACCGGCGGATGAACGGCCCGACGAACGCGCCGAGCAGCACGATCACACCGATGATGAACGACCAGGCCAGCCCGGCGGCCCAGGCCGTCAGCGGATTCTTCGTCTGCAGGTAGACCGGCAGCATGATGACGAAGACGACGATGAACATGTGCGGCACCGACGGCCCGTAGGGCATCGCGCAGACGTCGGTGCGCCCCTCGCGGCGGGCCAGCCGTCGCGCGAGGTAGGTGTAGTAGACGTTGCCGATCAACAGCTGGACGCCGAGGGCCGGGAGGATCACCCCGAACACGTCCGAACCCGGGATGTTGACCACCGCGAGGCAGAGCCCGGACAGGGTCAGGACGTTGACCAGGGTGTTGAACCCGAGGCCGAAGAACGCGTTGGTGTCACCGGACACCCACCACGACAGCGTGATCGGCTGCACCGTGGGTTCGCTGGTCTCGCTCACGCGGCGGACTCCTTCACGAGGGCGTCGAACAGGGCGGTGGACGGCGCGACCCAGCCGAAGATGCCGCCCTGCGCGGCGACCATCTCCAGTGCGACGCGGTGGAACTCCGGGAAGTACGAGCCGGTGCAGTCCGACAGCACCAGGCACTCGTAGCCGCGGTCGTTGGCCTCCCGGACGGTGGTGTGCACGCAGACCTCGGTGGTCACGCCCGTGACGACGAGCGACCGGATGTTCCGGGCCTCGAGCTCCGCGCCGAACGTGGTGCCGTGGAACGACCCCTTGCCGGGTTTGTCGATCACGAGCTCGCCCCGTGCGGGCGCCAGCTCGTCGACGATGTCGTGCCCGTACTCGCCGCGGACGAGGATCCGGCCCTTCGGGCCGGGGTCGCCGATCCGCAGCGAGGGGTTGCCCCGGTTGAGCTTCGCGGGCGGGCAGTCCGACAGGTCCGGGACGTGGCCCTCCCGGGTGTGGATCACGGTCATGCCCAGCTCGCGGGCGGTCGCGAGGACCTGCTGCAGCGGCGGGATGACGCTGCGCAGCAACGACACGTCGTTGCCGAGGGTCTCGCCGAACCCGCCGGGCTCGCAGAAGTCGCGCTGCATGTCGATGACCACCAGCGCGGTGGTGGCGGGGTCGAAGGTGAACGGCGCCGGGCTCGCGTCGACCTGCACGGGGACTCTCACGTGGTGCTCCAGCTGGTCGCCTCGACGACGGCGTCGGCGGTGCCGACGGCGCCGAAGACCCCGCCCTGCATGGTCACCATGTGCAGGGCGGCGTCGTGGTTGGACGGGTCGGTGGCCCCGGTGCAGTCCGAGAGGATCAGGCACTCGTAGCCGCGGTCGTTGGCCTCGCGCATCGTCGTGTGCACGCAGACGTCGGTCGTGATCCCGGTCAGCAGGATGTGGGTGATCCCGTTGCTGCGCAGGACCAGGTCGAGCTGCGTCGCGTAGAACGCACCCTTCCCCGGCTTGTCGATCAGCACCTCTCCGGGGACCGGCGCGACCTCGGGGACGATCTCCCAGCCCGGTTCGCCGCGGACCAGGATGCGTCCGGCGGGGCCCGCGGAGCCGATCTCGGCCCCGATCTGGCGTGAGCGCCAGCGCTTGTTCGCCGGCAGGTCCGACAGGTCCGGCGCGTGGCCCTCCCGGGTGTGGATCACGAGCATCCCGGTCTCGCGGGCGTGTGCCAGCAGCCGTGCGGTCGGGCCGAGCCCCCGTCTGGTCAGGGCGATGTCGTACCCCATCCGGTCGACGTAGCCGCCCGGTCCGCAGAAGTCGACCTGCCAGTCGATGCAGATCAGCGCGGTTCTCGACGCGGGGACGGCACCGTCGTACGGCCAGGCGTAGGGGCGGGCCGCGACCGGTCCGATGGTCGCGGTGCGCGTGTCCGTGGCGACGTGTGGGCTGACTGTCATGGAACCTCCACAGGGACGAGCGCGGCGGCTGCGGCCAGCAGCCGGGTCTCGGAGAACGCGGGGCCGACGAGGGTCACCCCGCAGGGCCGGCCGTCGGCGGTGAACCCGGCGGGCACGGCGACGGCGGCGAGGTCGAGCAGGTTCGTGAACTGCGTGTAGCGGCCGAGCACCGCGTTGCGTCCCACCGGGTCCGCGGCGATCTCGGCGCGGGTGAACGTCGTCGGGACGGTGGGCAGCAGCAGGACGTCGGCGCGCACGAAGAGGCCGCGGCACCACGCCCTCAGCTCCTGGAGCCGGTGCCGCGCACGGAAGGTGGCGACGGCGTCGTAGCCGCTCCCGCGCTCGATCACGGCCCGGGTGACGGGCAGGACGTCGTCGCGATGGTCGGCGAGGAACCCGGTGAGCGCGGCGAGCCGTTCGGCGACCCAGGGGCCGTCGTAGAGCAGGTCGCCGGCCTCGCGCAGCGCGTCGACAGGCGTGTGCACGACCCCGGCCGCCCGCCCCGCCGCGACGGACGCCACCTCGTCGAACCTCGCGCCCATCGCCTGGTCGAGACCGTCGGCGGGGCCGAGGTCGGCGGGCAGGGCGAGCCTCGGCGCGGCGACGGGCGGCAGTGGCACGCCGGTCCGGGACCAGGGATCGTCGGGGTCCGGGCCCGCGAGGACGGCGAGGACGGACGCGGCGTCGCCGAGGTCCGTGGTGAAGACGCTGACGCAGTCCAGCGACCGGCACGCGGGCACGACACCCGAGGTCCCGATGAGTCCTCGTGTCGGCTTGAGCCCGACGATCCCGTTGAGCGCGGCGGGGACCCGGCCGGAGCCCGCCGTGTCGGTGCCGAGCGCGACGGGCACCAGGCCCGCGGCGACGGCGACCGCGCTGCCCGAGCTCGATCCGCCGGAGATCAGGTCCCCGCCGAAGACGCTCTCGCAGCCGCCGTAGGGCGATCGTTGGCCGGTCAGCCCGGTCGCGAACTGGTCGAGGTTCGTCTTGCCGACGACGAGCGCTCCTGCGTCGCGCAGCCGTCGGACGGCCCCGGCGTCGCGATCGGGGACGCGGGCGAACGCGGGGCAGGCGGCCGTCGTGGGCAGGCCGGCGACGTCGATGTTGTCCTTGACGGCGACCGGGACGCCGAACAGGGGGAGCCCGGCGGCGCCGCGGGCGTCGAGCTCTGCGGCGCGGGCGCGCAGGGTCGACGCGCTCGCCACGCTGATCCACACCCCGTCCTCGCCGCGGGCGGCGATGCGCTCCAGCAGCGCCTCCACGGTGGTGCGCACCTGCAGCCCGCCCTCGCGATAGCCCGCGAGGAGGGCGGCGATCCCGGTCGGGACGGCGGTGGTCTCTGTCGGCACCTTGTCGATTGTCGACCGTTTGGTGTCGAGCACCGTCGTGGACGGTTACGACCGTGTGACGCCTCCGGCGGGTCGCTCAGGAGGCGCGACGACGTCAGTCGGCCTCGAGCTCGGGGGTCAGGTAGGCGCGGGCGCCGTGTGCCCCGAGGGCGTCGAGGACGGACGCGCGATCGCCGCTCGCCACCGCCTCGTACAGCCGGCGGTGCCGCTGCGCGCCCGACGACGCGGGCCGGACCTCGGCCTCGCGGCGCATGTTCGTCGCCATGTAGAGCTGCAGCTGGAGGATCACCGGCTCGTAGACGCGCAGCAGGTGCTGGTGCCCGGCGAGTCCGACCAACGCGAGATGGAACTCCCGGTGGGCCTCGGCCTGGTC
The DNA here is from genome assembly GCF_000196675.2 of Pseudonocardia benzenivorans CB1190. Classification (GTDB taxonomy): domain Bacteria; phylum Actinomycetota; class Actinomycetes; order Mycobacteriales; family Pseudonocardiaceae; genus Pseudonocardia; species Pseudonocardia benzenivorans. The sequence goes on from NC_015312.1 coordinate 1,265,311, forward strand.
GAGCGTCTCGCCCGCAGCGGTGGCCCGCTCGACCTTCTCGGTGGCGCGTTCGAGAACCGCGAGCCGCTCGGCCGGCGGCGGACCGTCACCGAGCGCGAGGTCGACCGCGAACCGTTCGAGGACGTCGCGCAGTCCGAACAGCTCGTCGATGTCGCGGGCCGACAGGCTGGCCACCCGGACGCCGCGCCGCGGCAGGTGCTCGACGAGGCCCTGCTGCCCGAGCAGCCGCAACGCCTCGCGCAGCGGGGCCCGGCTGGTGCCGAAGCGGCGGGTCAGCTGCTCCTCGACGAGCCGTTCGCCCGGGGCGAGGGAGCCGCTGAGGATCTCCGCGCGCAGTCGGACGACGGCGAGCTCGACGAGGCTCCGGGCGCCGAGCGCACCGAGGTCGGTGAGCTCGGGCTGGGCGGTCACGGCTGGCCTCCGGGGCGGTCGACGCGGGGCTGACGGGGTCCAGGGTGTCAGACGGGATGCGCCACCGCCCCGGGATCAGTTCGTCGCCACACCGATCAGCGACCCGACCAGGAACGTCGCGCCCGCCGCGATCGCGCCGAACATCAGCTGCCGGAGCCCGGCTCCCCACCACGAGCGCGCGGTGAACCGCGAGGTCAGCGCCCCGGCGACGAACAACCCGAGCGCCCCGACGGCCAGCCCCAGCCACAGGGACGACGACCCGAACAGGAAGGACAGCAGCGGGATCACCCCGCCGACGGCGAAGCACAGGAACGACGACCCCGCCGCCACCCACGGCGACGGCGCCTCGTCGGGGTCGATCCCGACCTCCTGCGTGACGTGCAGCCTCAGCTCGAGCTCGGGATCCGCGTGCAGCTCGGTCGCGACGGCCTCCGCGGTGGCCTGCGACAGCCCCATCTCCCGGTAGCGCGCGACGAGCTCGGCCCGCTCGGCGTTCGGGTGCCGGCGCAGCTCCTCGCGCTCGACGGCGACCTCCGCCCGCACCGCGTCGTTCTGCGCGCTGACCGAGGCGTACTCGCCGAGCGCCATCGAGAACGCGCCCGCGACGAGCCCCGCGACGCCGGTCAGGATGATGCCCTCGCGGTCGACGCCACCGCCGCCGACGCCCGCGACCAGGGCGATGTTCGTGACGAGCCCGTCCATCGCCCCGAAGACGGCGGCGCGCAGCCAGCCGCCGGAGACGTCGGCGTGCCGGTGGTCGTGGGCGTGTTCGGCGGCCTCGTCGGCAGGCACGGACATGGCTGCACGGTACCTCGCGAGTTCGTCCACGATGGACCGAAGCGAGGCTGCCCTCCGGTCGGGGCAGGCACGCCTGAGAGAGTGTTGTGAAACCTGGTGATCACTCGGCGTGGCGGCCGTAGTAGTCGCCCGGACCTGTTGATCATCCGGTCGGGTGTGTGTCTGTACCTGCAAACCGGCGTATGACTCCTCGGTGACCGACGCCCAGTGGGTGTTGATCGAGCCGTTGCTGCCCCGCCCGGCGGCGGTGTTGGGCGGACGCCCGTACGTGCACTCCCGCCGGTTGATCATCGACACGATCTCTTATGTGCTGGTCAGCGGGTGCGCTTGGCGGCTGGTCCCGCACGATCTGGCCCCGTGGAGCATCGCCTACCAGTGGTTTCGGGCCTGGACCCGCGACGGCACCTGGGACCGGGTCCACGAGGTGCTGCGTGAGCGGGTCCGCATCGCCGACGGGCGTGACCCGCAGCCCTCGGCGGCGGTGCTGGACTCCCAGTCGGCGAGGTCCAGCGAGGGCGGTGAACAGATCGGCTACGACGCCGGTAAACGCGTCCGGGGCCGCAAGCGCCACCTGCTGGTCGACACCCTGGGCCTGGTGCTGCACGTGGTGGTGCACTCGGCGTCGGTGCAGGACCGGGCCGGGGCCCGGTTGATGCTGTCCGGTGCCCGGGCCCGGTTCCCGCTGCTCGGGTTGGTGTGGGTCGACGGCGGTTATGTCAACTCGGTGGACGCGGGCCTGGTCGGTTGGGCCCGGCGCAGTGAGGGGCTGGAGGTGGTCGCGGTGCCGCGTAACGCCGACGTGAAAGGGTTCCAGGTGCTGCCCCGCCGGTGGGTGGTCGAGAGAACCTTCGGCTGGTTGACGAGGTGTAGACGGTTGGCCCGGGACTACGAACGCAAGACTGCCCACGCCGAGGCGATGATCAAGTTCGCGATGATCCGGCTGATGGCCGCCCGCCTCGCCGGTGAGGAACTCCCCGCTCCCCGCAGTGACATTGAGAAGGAAGCCGCCCGCCGACTAGCAGAAGACCTCAAAGACTGACCACCGAGGTTCTACAACACTCTCTGAGGGCTGCGCCGCGTCGCGGGCGGCCGACGCGCGGGTGCGCGGATCGCGGCGCCGTGCCCGACCGGGAGGCCGCCGGCTACGCCGTGACCCGATCGGGGTGGCCCGTTCGGGCCGGAGTGCCCGCATCGGGCTCTCAGGATCCGCCGATACTCTGATCGGGTGGAGCGTGGACGGATCCTCGACGTCATCGGGACGCTCGCGCGTCTCGGGCTCGCCGCGGTCTGGTTGGTGTCCGGCGGGATCAAGGTCGCCGATCCCGACCAGACCTACATCGCGGTCAAGGCCTACGACGTGCTGCCGACGGCCGTCGTGTCGCCGGTCGCCACGGTGCTGCCCTGGCTGGAGATCGCCCTCGGCGTGCTGTTGCTGATCGGTGTCGGCACGCGCGCCGTCGCGGTGCTCTCCGGAGTCCTGCTGCTCGTCTACATCGCCGGCGTCTCGCAGGCCTGGGCGCGCGGGCTCTCGATCGACTGCGGCTGCTTCGGCGGCGGCGGGCAGGTCGCCCCCGACGCGACGGCCTACGGCACGGAGCTGCTGCGCGACACGGGGTTCCTCATCCTCGCCGGGTGGCTGACGATCCGCCCACGCACGTTGTTCGCGCTCGACGGGCGCCTGGAGAACCGGACGCAGCCGCGACACCGGTCGAGTGAGAGGGTCTGACGTGGGAGGAGCCTCGCGCAGCGAGAAGCAGCGCCGGCAGGCGGCCAGCCAGCGGCTCGCCGCGGCGGGGATCACGCCGAAGCAGCACGGTCCGTCCGGCGGCACCCGCATCGCGCTGATCGTCGTCGCGGCCGTCGTCGTCGTGGCGGCGGTCGTCGCGTACTTCGTGATCCAGAACCGGCAGTCGACGGAGCCGAGCTACCCGGTCGCCGCGAGCGGCACGGTCGTCACCGCGGGAAAGGCCGACGCGCCGGTCACCGTCGACGTCTACGAGGACTACCTCTGCCCGGTCTGCGAACGCTTCGAGGCGCGCTACGCCGACGACGTCACGAGCGCCCTCAACGACGGGAAGATCAAGGTCAACTACCACGCGACCGCGATCCTCGACAACCAGACCACGCCGCCCGGCTACTCGACCCTCGCCGCCAACGCCGCGCTCTGCGCCGTCCCGGCGAACATCTGGCCCGCGTACCACAAGGCGCTCTACGACGACCAGCCCGCGGAGAAGAGCGCAGGCCTCACGGCGCAGCAGCTCGTCCAGAAGGGCACCGACCTCGGCGCGAAGAACGCCGACTGGTCGTCGTGCGTCACCGGCAACGGCAACGCCGCCGCCATCGCCGCCGCCACCAAGGCGTCGATCGCCAACACCGCGCTGCAGACCAACGGCCAGTTCGGCACCCCGACGATCCTCGTCAACGGCACCAAGATCGACCTCAACGACAGCAAGTGGCTCTCGAACGCCATCGCCGGCAAGTGACGTGAGCGGCGATGGTCGCTGAAGCGACCATCGCCACTCACGAGGGTCGCGCGCGCCTGCTCACGCGGGCGTCTCGGGGGCGCGCCCCCCGAGGTGGCGGGCGAACCACTCGAGGATCAGCTCCGCGCGCCGGACCCGGTGGCGCGGCGAGCCCGAGCGGCTCAGCGCGTGGCTCTCGCCCGCGAAGCGGTGGTACTCCACCGGCTTCCCGAGCAGGCGCAGCGCGACGAACAGCTGGTCGGCCTGGTCGGCCGGGCAACGCAGGTCGTCGTCGGAGTGCAGGATCAACACCGGCGTCGTGACGTCGCGGACGTAGGTGATCGGCGACATCCGCCGGTAGACCTCGGGATGGCGCACGTGGTCGACGCCGATCTCGAAGCGGAACATCCCCGCCACGTCCGACGCCCACTCCAGCGACTCCAGGTTGTTCACCGCGCGCTCGCTGCAGGCGGCGACGAAGCGGTCGGTGTGCCCGATCAGCCAGCTCGTCAGGTAGCCGCCGTAGGAGCCGCCGAGCACGCCGACACGGTCGGGGTCGAGGTCCGGGTTCGCCGCCAGCGCCGCGTCGAGGACGGCGAGCACGTCATCGGCGTCGACGCCACCCCAGCCCGTGCCGGGCCACTCCTCGGCCTCCGGCGCGCGGATCGCCCGGGCCCAGGCCTCCGTGCCGCCCGTCGAGCCGTGCGGGTTGCAGTAGACGACGGCGTAGCCCGCGCCCGTCCACATCTGGAACTCGTCGAACCAGGAGTTGCCGTACTGCGTCATCGGGCCGCCGTGGATGGACAGCAGCACGGGGGTGTGCTCGCCCGCCGGTTCGGCCGGCCGCATCAGCCAGGCGTCGATCTCGCCGTCGCCGGCGGGGGAGCCGACGGTGAAGTGCTCCGGCGCCCGTGGGGGCACCGCGGCGTGAAAGGCGTCGCCCGCCGTTGTGAGCCGCCGCCGGGTGCCGTCGCGGTCGAGGACGAACAGCTCCGGCAGGGCGGTCGCCGTCGCGGCCGTGAACGCCAGCGTCCCGCCCGCCAGGTCGTGGCCGGTGACCCACAGCTCGCCGCCGACGACCGTCGCGACGTCCCCGCCCGTGGCCGGCACCCGCCCGACGTGCACGTTGCCGGCGTCCTCCCAGCTGAGGACGAGGTCGTCGCCGTCCCAGACCGGCTGTCGGGCTCCCGGCATCGGCGCACACTGCCGGTCGAGCGCGGCGGTCAGGACCGTCTCCTCGCCCGACGCGACGTCGACGACCGCGACCTGGGTGTGCGAGTGGATGATCCGGGAGTCCTCGGCCAGCACGGCGATCCGCGTGCCGTCCGGCGACCAGGAGGGCAGCCGGTGCGCGAACGTCCGACGCGTGAGCGCCCGCGGCTCGCTGCCGCCCGTGGGGTCGACCAGCAGGACGTCGGCCAGGATCGGCGTGAGGTCCCAGTCGGGCGTGCGGTCGGCCGTGACGGCGATCGTCGCGCTGTCGGGCGACCAGGACGGCGCCCCGTGGTTGTACGGGCCGCCCGCGACGAGCGTCGGCGGTCCCGATCCGTCGACGGCCACGACGAACACGCTGCGCGGCCGGTCGACGATCCAGCCCTCGCCGTCGAGCCGCGTGACGAGCCGGTCGATCCGCCGCGGCGGCCGCGCCTTCTCCTCGGGCTCGTCGAAGCGCGCCGTCCGCTCCCGCGACGTGAACGCGATCCGCGTGCCGTCGGGCGACCACGCCGGGTCCTCGATGGCCTCCGGCCGCTCGCAGATCGTCCGGACCTCCCCGGGCCCGTCGACGGGGGCGACGTGCAGCGTCGGATGCTCGTCGGTGCCCCGCCGGCTCGTGAACGCGAGCCGGCGCCCGTCGGGCGACCAGCGGGGCTGCCCGTCGCCGTGCTCACCTGCGCTGAACGGCTGCGGCGGTGACGACCCGTCGGCCGCGGCGAGCCACACCCCGCTGCGGTAGGTGTTCTCGGCCATGTCGACGTGGGTGACGACGAAGGCGACCTGCCTGCCGTCGGGCGAGACCCGGGGATCGGAGATCTGTGCGATCCGGGCGATGTCGGCGGGCTGCACCCGTTGCTCCTATGTCAAGCGGCGACCGGTTGGGGACCGGTCGTTGTGCTTGTGGTGGTGTGCAGGAGGTTGAACACGACGCGGGCGAGGCGTCGTTTGAGGGCGCGCAGGGCTTCCATCTTCGTGTTCCCCATCTCGAGCCGTCGCTGGTAGTAGGTGCGGCCGGGAGTGTCGGGCAGGCGGGCCTGGGTGACCGCGATCCGGTGTAGCGCAGCGTTGAGCTGCCGGTTCCCGCCGCGGGCGAGGCGGTGACGGTTCGTGCGCCCCGACGATGCCGGTATCGGCGCCACGCCGGCGTGCATGGCGAAACAGGCCTCGGACCGAAACCGGGACATGTTCGCCACCTCACCAATGATTTTTGCCGCGGTCAGTCCGGCCACCCCGGGCACGGCCTGCAGCTGCGGCGCGACCTGCTCGACCAGCCGTGACAGCTCCCGCTCCAGCGCGTTGACCCGCACCGTGACCGCGCGGATGTCGGCCAGCAGCTCGGCGGCGATCCGCGCCACCATCTGCGACTGCGGCGCCGGAGGGTGCTGGCCCAGCCAGGCCAGCAACCGGTCCAGCACGCGCAGCCGGTCCAGGCCGCGGGAGGGAATGTCGAGGTCGGGGTCGAGCTCGTGCAGGTGCCAGCGCACCCGGTTCTGCATCCGGGTCCGCTCGGCGACGAGGTCCTCACGATGGTCGACCAGCAGCTTCAACTCCCGCGAGGTCCGGTCGTGCTCGGCGGCGGGCAGGTCGGGCTCGCGCAGCGCGGCGCGGGCGATGGCCAGCGCGTCGATCGGGTCGGACTTGCCCCGGGTGCGGGCAGCGGCCCGGGCTCCGGCCATCAGCTTGGGCGGGACCCGCACCACCCGCTCACCCGCGGACAGCAGCGCCCGTTCCAGCCGGGTCGAGACGTGGCGGCAGTCCTCGATCGCCCACATCCGCCCGCCCGGGTGGTGTGCCCGGGCCCAGCGCACCAAGGCGGCATGGCCGCGATCGCGGGCGGGTACGGTCTTCTGCCCGATCTCGCGGCCGATCTCGTCGACCGCGACCGTCGTGTGGGTGTCCTTGTGGACGTCGACTCCCAGCACCACCATGGGTGGCGTCACCTCTTCTCATCTCGGAGGGACGGCTGGGCCGGCCGGCGGACACGTCTCAGTGGGGGCGCGGCCACGCTCCTATCAAGTCACGCCGGTCGGCCCTGACCAGCGGTGATCGGCACAACGCATGCCCTCCAACCCCACACAGGGGCGGCACCGACCGTAGGAGCCAGATCACCACCGGCCAGGATCCCAACCACCGCAACAGCGGCAATCCCACCCTGACACTGACCCGACCGTAGGCGAGAGGGGTGCCCCCCGGTTGAAGGGGCGCTCCCGGGGCCGTGTACGGTTCTCTCATCGCAAGGGGCTGTGGCGCAGCTGGTAGCGCACTTGACTGGCAGTCAAGGGGTCAGGGGTTCGAATCCCCTCAGCTCCACCTTAGAGGTCTTACTAGAACAAGTGCCTGAATGAAGGCCACGAAGTAGGACCGCGACGCCTGAAGGCGTGCAAGGACCACCCGCATCGCGGGTGGTCCTTTTGCTTGCACCCTCCGCGCCGGTTGCTCCGGCCCGCTGATCTTGGATGGCGTGGAGCTCGCCGAAGGGCTCACGGAGCTCACCGTCTGTGATCTTGTCGTCCTCGATGTAGAGGGCGTGGAAGATCGCCTGGTTGAGGAGGCGCCGCTGTTGGTCGTTGCAGCGTCGGTACAGCTGGTCGGGCTGTTTGAGGAGGGCAAGGCCGGCGTTGACGAGCTGAGCGCTGTCGGTGAGGTCGGCGTTGGCTGTGTCGAGGCGCTCCTCCAGCCGGCGGCGTTCGCGGGCGATGTCGCGTAGCTTCTCCTTGACCTTGGTCCGAGGCAGTGTGCTGTCGGCGGCGAGGTCGATCAAGTTCTCCTCCTTCGTGTCGAGTTCCTTGAGCTGTGCGGTGATCTGCTTGCGCAGTAGGCGTGCGGACTTTTCCTGCTCGCCGAGCACGGCATCGATCTGGTCGCGCATGTCAGCGATGAACGGCTGGCTGAAGCGAATCGCGGAGTAGTGGCGCTCAACTGCGTCCTCGACGAGCGTGACGTTGACGTGGGGTGCTTGGCACAGCCCCTTTTGCCGGCCGCGGCAGAAGAAGTACAGGTACTCGGCGCCCTTCGAGTTGATGGTGCGTTGGATGATCATCCGTCGCTTGATGCCGTCGCGTTGGCAGCGTCCGCAGAAGAGCGAGCCCTTGAGGTAGTGGTGGTGGACGCGACGGCGTTCTTGTGCCGTCATGCGAGATTCGAGGATCTCCTGGACGGTGTCGAAGAGGTCCTCGTCGATGAGGGGCTCGTGCCGCCCCTGGATTTCTTCGCCGTCGTACTCGACGTATCCGAGGTAGTAGCGATCGCGCAGCATTTGCGAGATCTTGTTCTCTGAGATCTTCTTGGCGGGGTGTCGCCGGGTGGCCCTGGTGCGTAGGCCGCGGTCGTAGAGCTCGTCAGCTAGCTCTTCTTGCGTGTAGTCGCCGGTAGCGAAGAGCTCGAAACCCAGCTGGACAAAGGGCGCCCGTTCGGGGTCGACGATGATCGTGCGGATCACGCGGCCGTCGGAGTGGTCGATGTGGTTGAGGTAGCCGATCTTCGCGCGGCCGAGTGTGCCGCCGTTGCGGGCCTTCTGGCCCATCTTGTAGGCGATGTCGGCACCGGACTGGCGGGATTGGTACTCGTTGAACGTGGCCAGGATGCCGTGCATCAGCTGGCCGACGGGGGTGTCGTCGATGGCCTCGGTGGCCGAGACCAGCGTGACGCCGCGCTTGCGCAAGTCCGCCATGACGATCGCGTCGTCGTAGCGGTTCCGCGCCATGCGCGAGAGCTGGTAGATGATGATGACGTCGACGTCGCCCTGGCTGCGGACCCGCGCGAGCATCTGTTGGAATGCTTCGCGTTTGGTCATCTCCGTTCCCGAGCGTCCGGGTTCGACGTACTCGTCGATGACCGTGACGCCCAGTTCGCGCGCCTTGCGAAGGCACGCTTCCCGTTGGGCCGGGATGGAGATGCCTTCCGGGTTGTAGTCGGTTCGGACCTGCCCGGTCGAGGACACGCGCAGGTAGATCACTGCGCGGGTGCCGGGGGCAAGGTCGTCCATCGGTGGCTGGATGGGGATGGTGACGTCCTGCTGCAGTTCATCGATGAAGTCGGCATAAGCGCTGGTCATGACACCTCCTTCTGGGGGCGGTTTGGACGGAGGACCGGGCAACCGGCGAGTGGGTCCTGGCGGCTGGATCGCGCGCTACCGACGAGCGGCGAAGTAATGACGGGTTGCTGTGTCTCACCGGCTGCGGAACCGCGCGAGGATGCGTCGGAACGGTTGGCACTTCGGCCAGGGCCAGAGTCGAGCGCGTGGGGCGACGTACTCGTCGATGACCGACAAGCCCAGTTCCCTGGCCCTGCGCAGACATGCCTCACGCTGGGCCGTGACGCTGTGCTCGCTCTCGGCCCGGTCGGAGGCCACGCGTCTGTAGATCACGGCTCGGGCGTCGGTCGCGGGGGCATCCGACGGTCGCTGTGTGGGGACAGGACAGCGCTGCTGACCTTCGTTGACCGAGTTGGCGTAGGCGCTGGTCATGACACCTCGTTGTGGGTCGTTCGGATTGGATGGTGTTGTTCGGCGGAGTGGGCCGCGGCGGGATTGCGGCTAGCCCGCGAGCGGCGACTCGTCGCCGGATCGCTGCTCGTGCCGACGACGGTCGCGTCGATCTGCGACTGCCCCGGTCTGCTCGATCTCCGCGACGGCAGTCACCACGCGGACGAGAAAGAGGCCGTGCGCGGTCTCTGTGTCGAGGGCGGGATCAGCGGCCGAGACGACCCGCACGCCTCGGGACGTCAGCTCGCTGAGAACGAAGGCGAGGTGCTGCGTCTTGCGGGACAGGCTGTACAGGTGATTGACGACGAGCACGTCGATGTCACCGGATCGGGCCGCTGCCAATATCCGTTGCAGCCCTGGACGTTTCAGCGTGCCGCCTGATGCGTAATCGCTGCCGCGGAGAGCGATGTACCAACCGGGTTGAGACGCGACGTAGGTCTGCAGGTGGTCACTTTCGCGGAGAGTGGGCCACCGCTGGTAGAGACCGACGCGTATCGAGCATCGAGCCCGCGGGTGTGTGTCGCGAGGACTGCGGGGATCGCAAGTGACAGGCGGCATTGTGCTGGACCGTCCTTTCGAGTCGATGGCGTGCGGCTTCGATCTGTTGCGTTCGTTGCGCAAGCGCGAATGCGCGGCGTCATGCCGCGTCGCGGCGGTGGTCGCGGTGGTCGACGCCCGCAGTGCCTGGCTCGGCGGGCAGCGTTTGTTCGCCGGCTTCGGCCTGCACCAAGTCAGCTGCGAGGCTGGCGACCACACGCGCGAGCTTGTGCATGTCGGGTGGATCGCGGCGGACGCCGCGCACCACCACATTGCGCACGGCTCGGCCCGCGCCAACGCGTCGTCGGGGTTGCCTGTTCGGCGCACTGATGGGGCTTTCCTGCTCCTGGTTGGCCGGAGCAGGAACGTCGGCGCAGTTGTCGTTGGGCTGGTCAGGGGTGCGAGGTTGAGCGCACATGAGCGCCCCCTTCGTGCCCATGAAGTCCGCGGTTGGCGGGGGTTCATGGGACTGCTGGTCGGCGACAGGAACCGTCGACACAGCGGGCACTCCCAGCCGCCGACACCTGCGGTCGCCGGTCCGCGCGAGGCGGGTTTCGCGGCGACGCGGGCACGCACCATGACATGCGTTGAATGAGCTGGGACCGCCGAAGCTGTCACGACCAACGGGCCTCTACTCCCCGAGTGCACGTGTGCGGGGCCGGCGCTCGTGGCCGTGCTGGACTCTTGCCGTTCGACAGGACCGTGAGCCTGGCCGAACGGGTACTGGGTCACCTCGTCAGCGCGAGATGAGCGGTCGACGCGAGTCCAGAAGATCTCTACCGGCGCTGGCCGCGGACGGCGGCGCGTCGGCATGGCGATGAACGTGACGTGCGCCGAAGCACCTCCTCTCTCCCGAACCGGGGATAGGTCTGTCATTCAACTAAGGTAGCACCTGAGTAAATCTGGTACAGCCTGGATAGCTCATGCTTTGCCTGTTGATCGTGCGTGGCTGCTGAACACGCCGGACGTGCGGCGGCCGGCCTTCGTCGCCATCGGGGACACTGAGCGTCGGTTGGCGACGGCGCGAAGCGCCTCGGAGCGACGAACACGGGCGGCAGCGGGTGGAGATCGAGTGGCGGCTGCGGAAGGTCATGGCCTCCCGCGACGTCTGGACCGCGACCCAGCTGCGCGAACTCCTCATCCAGCGCGCTGGGTTCGAACTGTCCCTCCAGTCGGTTGACGTGCTGATCAAGAAGCAGCCGATCCAGGTGAAGGTGGCTACCTTGCAGGCGCTGTGCACGACGCTGCGGTGCACGCCCAACGAGTTGTTCGGGATCGACACGCCACGCGATGTCTCGCTCGTCGAACCGGACACCACGGAGTCCCGCGGCGAGCAGTGAGCTCGCGGCTGCGGACGCGGCGACGGCCATCACGCAGCCCTCCTCGATACCTGCGGGGACACGTTGTCCGCGGACAGTCCTGCCGACCCCAGCGTGGTTCGGATCTGCCGATACCAGCTGAGCGCGAAGCGCAGACAGTTCGACTCGGTGCGATGGCTCGGACCGCATCCGGGTACGTATCGACCGCGCATGCTCCAGGACATCGAGTCCGAACTGGAGAGAGCTTCGGCGTACCGGCTAAGGCCGGTGATCTTGATGCCGAAACCGTGCAGGTTCAACTCGCGCGTGGCGAAGGCGCGCATGATGCGCTCGACGTCGGCGCTGCTCTGCCGCCGGCACACCGTGCCGATCCCAACGAGCGGCTCGGCGCCCAGGTCGATCCCGGCCCGCTCGTAGAGGTCGGCGCAGCGTTCGTAGTCCGACAGAGTCCAACCTTGCAGCGTCGGCACCCACGGGAGTTCAGGCGCGAGTTCCCGCAGGCGGACGAGGTTGCGCACGGTCCGCCGTTGATGCTCGCGGACCGTCAAGCCGGTGCGTTTCAGGATGCGCTGTTCGCACATCCAGTCTTGCGGCGCCGCCCAGGCGAGGTTGCCGATCTCGTCGGCGTAGCGCCGGACCGCCCGGACGTAGTCCTTCTCCTCGATCTGCCAGCGCCCGTGAAGCTGCAGCTCGGTGAAGCCGCCGGAGTCGAGGGCCCATTCCGTGGTGGCGCGGGGCAGGGTGCGGCGGTGGCCGAGCCGCCGGTGCGACACCAGCAGGGGAATGTCCGGCACGCGGGTCAGCCAGATGGGCTGGTGGACGCCGAGGTAGAACTTCACGCTGGCACCGCCCTCCGGCGAGCGCGGACAACACCAAGCACAGCGACCGCCAAGAGCGTGGTGGCGGTCTTCCCGACGAGTTGGCCGGTGAGGTAGGTCAGCGAGCCGAAGGCCATCGGCAGGAACAGCAGGCTGTCGACGAGCAATCCCACCGCGTTCGACACACCCACGGCGGCAAGGCGACTCCGGTCGCGCAGCGGGGTGTAGACGGCGAGGTCGACCAGTTCCGAGACGGCGAACGCCGCCGCGCTGGCAAGCGCGATGCGCGGCTCGGCGACCAGGCCGGACAACGCCGCGCCGAGGCAGATCGCGAGCAGCGTTGTCCGGGCGCCGACAGCGTCCTGCAGAAGGTCTCGGACGGTGAACGCGAGCCCGGCGAGGAGCGAGCCTGCGGGAACGTGCAGGCCCGCCACCGCCACCGCCACCGCCGGCCAGAGCGTCGTTGCCCAGTTCGCTCCGGCGATCGTCGCCGCGTACGCGGCGACCAGGATCCCGGCGGCGACGCGCCACCGGCGGGTGGTCATGCAGCACTCGGCCGGGTATCGGCCGAGTTCTCCGCATCAGGCGGACTGTCGGCGGCGCCGGGCTGGGCGCGGTGGAACGTGCGTTCGTCAACCAGTGGTTCGTGCACCTTCGGCGCCGAGGTGACCCACTGCTCGACCGGTGCCGGGCGGCCGGCAACGGTGCGGGCCCAGACCTGGCGCCCGGTGTACTTGACGTTGGTGACGATCCGCCGGACGGCCTTGGCGGTCCACCGCCCGTTGGGCACCGGAGCCGGGTACTGGCGGGGGTCGTTGTTGAGCTGTGCGGCGATGACGGCGAACGTCAGGCCGCGGTCGGCGCGCCAGATGAAGATCTGCTTGACGACCGCGGCGGTCTGCCAGTCCGGGACGAGGACCGCCCGCAGTTTGCTGTGTCCGCTGGGGTCGGTGACCCGGATGCGCAAGGCACGGTAGCCGTAGGGCGGCGGCCCGATCTGGTAGCCGGCCCGGACGAGTTCGACCATCGCGGCGCGGGCGCGACGAGTGGTCTCGGCGTGGTGCGCCGAGAGCGCAGCCCACTGGATCCGGTTGCCGTGAGCGTCGGCCAGTACGTCGTCACCGGCCTGGTCGACCGCCCCGTCTTCGGTGTCGATGACGGATGCATCCGACCTAGTTGTCCACAGATTTGTCCACAATCGGGACCACCACGGTGGACGGATCTCCGCCACCGGTGTGCCAGTGCACTGGTGCCGGGCGGCGGCACGGAGGGCAGCGCGCTTGCGGCGGAACTCGGGGTGCCAGCCGCACTCGCGGCAGTACAGGCGGGTGGTCATGCCGCTCGCCTCCAGCCGGGGTAGGTAACGCCGTTGACGGCGGGCCGGATGACGTCGTCCTCAGTCGGCCACGGGATGCCGGCTGCCGTCGCGGCGGCGAGTTCGGCGTCGTGGGCGAGTTGGAAGACGAGCACCTCGTGGTGCGCCGTCAGCGCGGTCGGCGCACCGGCGGCGCGGGCTCGGGCAGCAGCGCGACGCTCGGCGAGCGAGGCTCGGGTGACCAATCGGCTGCCGCGCAGGCCGGCGGTCAGCGCGATACACCGCTCGACCGGCGCCAACCCGGCCGCGGTGGCGGCGGCGATGAGCCGACTGGTCAGGTCAACCAGCGAGCCGTCCGGGTGCCGGAACGGTCGCGCGATGACGGCGACGTGCCCGCCGGAGCGCAGCAGCGGCTCGCAGTAGAGCAGCGTCGCGGCGAGGTCAGCGAGGGCGGACTCGACCGGGTCGCGGTCCGGACCGCTCGCCTGGGTGTTGGGGTCGGCTGGCGCGGTGCGCAGGGCGGTCAGGACGAGTCCGACTCGGCCGATCAACCCGGCGGCTCGGACGGTCGCGAGGACTTTCGGGCGGGCGTCGAGGACCGAGCCGTCGCGCCAGGCGCCCGCGGTCTTGGCGGCGGTGACGTTGGCGCGAGTGAGCGTCCACCACCGGGTGCGGGCGGTCAGTCCGAGCGCGTGACGGCCGGCGCGCAGCGCCTCCACGAGGGCGGTGCCCGCGCCGCAGTCGGGGTCGAGAACGAGGTCGCCGGGACGGGAGTAGAGGGCGATCGCGTGGGCGGCGACGGCGGGCGGAATCCGCTCGGTGTCGGTCTCGGTGCCGGGCACGCAGCCGGCGTCGCGCAGTTGCGCGAGCGGGTCACGCTGGCCGGTCGGCCAGACCGACAGCGGCGGCATCAGCGGCTCCTCCCCCGGCGGTAGGGGGAGCGGCCAGGGCGACGTGGGACGGTCAGGCATCGGAGGTCTCCTCCCCGTCGGCGGAGTCGGTCAGGGCCGGCTGGCGGGTGAACACCAGGAGGTCGTCATGCACCTGGGTGTGCCGAGCGGGGGTCGCGAGCGGTGGCGTTGGGCCCTGCGGCCGGGGGTGCGGGGCGGGGGTCGCGACCGCGAGCGCGCCGTCGCGGACGGGGACACGCAGCAGTGCGATGCGATCGAGGTAGCGCAGTCCAGTGCGGTGCGCGGCGCGCACTAGCGAGCCGGCGGGGTCGGTGAGTCGATCACGGGAACGGTCACCGTGAGTGATGACGGCGAGGGTGCCGGTCGGGGTGAGCAAGCCTGCCCAGTCGGCGGGGCGGAACCAGTCGAGGGTGCGCGGGTCGGCCGCGGTGATGACGAGGTCGTAGCGGTCCGGACCGACGCCGGTTGCAGTCGGATCGGATCCGGTCCGGCGGCCTGTCGACGGTCCGGCGGGCTGGTCGATGGTCGGACTGTCGGGGTTCGGTCGGGGTCCGGACTCGGACTCGGCTGCCGCGGCATCGGCGGGTTCGTCGACCGGGTCGGGGTGCGCGACGGCGGTCTGGGTTTGGACGCCGCGGCCGAGTCGGACCACGGTCCAGCCGGCTTCGTGCAGTCCGGCGTACGGGCCGGGCCGGGACTGGCTGCGACTCCCGGTGGGTGACCACGACGCGGGTGGCGCGAGGTAGGGCGCGGGGTCGAGCAGAAGGACCCGTTGGCCGGGCTGGGTGTAGGTGGTGACGAGCTTGATGACTGCGGTCAGCAGCCAGTTGGCGAGCAGTCCGGTGCCTTCCTGAAGGTCGTCCTGAGCGCACGGCCAGACGGTGCTCGGCCGGACCGGACGCGGATGGCGCAGCGTGAGGCGCAGGGCTCGCAGACGCGGTGTTCGCCGCCTCTGTGGGAGCGGGATCGGGATGGTCGGCGGGTCGGTCGGGCCATGCTCCTGGGAGCCGTCTCCCGGTGAGTCGTTGCCGTGTGTCGGGGTCATCGCGGGTCCCTAAGGTTGATGTTGTTCGGGGATCGCCCTGAATGCCCAGGGCGATGGGGTGTGGCTGATCGTGGGTTTGCCGTCAGGTGGCTCGAGGAGAATGGCCGCCCCGTCGTTCTGGACGCCCTGGCCACTGATTCAGATCTGATGCGGACCGTCGCTGTTTAGGGACCTGTTGGCGGGGTTGTCCACGGGGTTGAGCAGCAGTATCGGGAGAACGAACGTGACAGAACGGCCGCTGGTCTGGGTCGGTGTCGATGTCGGGAAAGCGGCCCATCACGCGTGCGTGATGGATCCGGCGGGCAAGGTGGTGTTCTCGCAGAAGGTCGCCAACGACCAGGCTGCGATCGAGCACCTCGTTGCTCGTGCCCATCAGGCCGCCGGCGAAGTGCGGTGGGCGATCGATCTGACCAGCAGCGCCGCGGCGCTGCTGGTCGCAGTTCTGATCGCGACCGGGCAGCAGGTGGTCTACGTGCCAGGCCGGGTGGTGAACCGCATGACCGGGGTGTTCCGCGGCGAAGCGAAATCCGATGCCAAGGACGCGCGGGTGATCGCCGAGACCGCCCGGATGCGCACCGACCTCACGCCGATCACCGCCACCGATGATCTGGTGATCGAGCTGACCCGGCTGACCGCGCATCGCGAAGACCTGATGGCCGACTGGGTTCGTGGTGTCAACCGACTGCGCGAGCTGCTGACCGGAATCTTCCCTGCGCTGGAACGGTCCTTCGACTACTCCACCCGCAGCGCCCTGGTACTGCTGACCGGCTTCCAAACCCCGGAGTCGATCCGGACCGCCGGCACCGACGGTGTGGCTGCGTACCTGCGTGAGAACGGAGCATGGGCCAAAGGCATCCCGGCGATGGCCGCGACCGCGATAGCCGCTGCGGCGGCTCAGACTTTGCGGTTGCCCGGCGAGGCGACCACAGCAGTGCTCATCGCCGGGCTGGCCCGGCAGCTGCTGGACTTGGATCGGCGGATCAAGAACACCGACAAGCTGATCACCAGCCAGTTCCGCGAACATCCGCACGCCGAGATCATCGAGTCGCTGCCCGGCCTCGGACCGATTCTCGGTGCCGAGTTCATCGTGGTCACCGGCGGCAACCTCGCCGCCTTCGCCACGGCCGGGCGCCTGGCTTCCTACGCCGGGCTCGTTCCCGTGCCGCAAGACTCCGGTCGCGTCACCGGAAACCTCCGTCGTCCCAAGCGCTACAACCGTCGACTGCGCCGTGTGTTCTACATGGCAGCCCTGTCCAGCCTCAAGGTCAGCGGTCCATCGAGGGTTTTCTACGACAAGAAACGCGGCGAGCGGCTGATACACACCCAGGCGCTGCTGGCGCTGGCCCGCCGCCTGGTGGACGTGCTCTGGGCCCTGCTGCGCGACGGGCGGACCTTCACCCCAGCCGCGCCACAACCCGCTACCGCTGCGGCTTGACACGGTCATTCAGATTCTCCTCCGGCGAGGGGGTGCTGTGCGTTCTGACGCCCCTTAACTCCGTATTTCGACCCCGTTTTGGACACGCCTCGTCAAATTTCTCTGCATCACGACTGCCCGCGTTGCTCGCACCTCAAAAGGGCCCGAACAGTTCTGTCAAAGCTACGGCTTGAGAGTTACCGGTTCGGCCACTCCGGGCCCGCCCAGAACTGTCCTCTGGACCGGCCCTGAGTCAAATTTTCAAGATTTTTTCGCCGCCACCAGGTTGATCTTCACTCCTGGCTCGCACCGGCGCCCGCGCGCCTACTAGAGCACTACTAGCGAGCGACTATGACCGCAGATAATCGGCTACTAGCGTCGATCAAGGCGCTCGCTTCATGGAGCCGGTTTGTTGATCTTGATCGACCCCGTTCGCGGGGCGAAATAGTAGTTCGCTAGTAGCCTCGGCGCGGTTTGCTAGTTGGCGCCTAGTAATGCCGTGGTATTTCCGTGGTATCGGTCGTGGCTTCCTGACGTCGTTGTTGTTCACATCGACGCCGTGGGAGTCACGACATGGCAGCACAATCCGTTTTTCGTCGCCGTGGCGACGAGGCTGTCCCGAACTCGTTGGATATCGCGCGGGACACGTTTACCTGGCTGGTGACCGGGCCGCACCCGGTGTCGCTGAACGGCCGGCTCTTCCCTGGCCTGCCCGACCGACACATCCCGCTGGACGAGGTCCGCGACCGGCTGCTGGCGCGCCGGTGCCCGCAGGCGACGCGGGACGCGGTGTGGGCGCATCTGGTGCTGCGCTCCCGTACTGAAGGGGCGACCTGGACGGTCGCCGCGGTCGGGGTCGCGCTGCCCGCGCTGACCTCGGTCGCGGCCACCCTGTCCGATCGGTTCGCCGGCGATCCGGCCGATGTTCACGCCGAGGTCTTGCGCGGCTTTCTGACCGCGTTGTCGACCATCGATCTGCGTCCGCCGCGGATCATGCTGCGGCTTCGGTGGGCCGCCTACCGGTCCGGATATGACGCGCTCGCCGAGGCGCTGGCGGGTCCGACTCCGGTCGCGCCGGGCTTCCGATCCACCCCGCCGCACACGCCGTGGGGACACCCGGATCTGGTCCTCGCTCGCGCGGTCGCGGACGGAGTCCTGACCCAGACCGAGGCCGCGCTGATCGGTGCGACCCGGTTGGAAGAGGTGCCCGTCGCGGACTGGGCCGCGGCGCACCAGACCGGCGAGTGGGCGGTCTACAAGACGCGCAAACGCGCCGAGCTCCGGCTCGCCGCGTACTTGCGCGACGGCGCCGCCGAGACCGATCCGACCGACCCGCTGACCGACCAGGTGGCCACTGCGGTGGCCCTGGCGCGCCCGGTCACGCCGACCCGCGACTTGCCACGTTCGTCACTGTCCGTATCCGTCGTCGAGGTTGGATCGGAGCAGAAAGTTCAGGGTCGCGTGTCCAAAACGGACGCGAAATCCGGAGTTCAGGGCTGCGGGACACACCCGCGCTCAGCCCGACCTTCGGAGGTGCCTCAATGCGCCTGATCGATCGTTTCCTCCCCGCCGTGAGCGGGCCACACAGCGCCCGTCTCGACGGCAATCCGCAGCCGTTGGCCCAGCACACGGAGGCGCGTACGCCGGACGAGCTCACCAGCGGCGGGCCGTCGAATGCTCCGATCATTTCGCCGGAGGACTGGACTCCGGTCCGTCCCCGGCGGTGGTCGCACGTAGCGCTGATCGCCGAGCTGGCGATCCTCGCGCTGCTGGCGTCGGCGTCGGCGGCGCACGCCGACACGATGGTCGTCGCCCTCGCCGGCTCGGTCACCGACGTCCTGAACAACGTCCGCAACTGGATCATGGGCATCTTGGCCGGTCTGGCCACGGTGTTCCTGTCGATCGGCGGCGTCCGCTACGTGATGGGCGGCGGCGACCCCGGCGAGATCGAGAAGGCCAAGACCGCGTTCAAGTCCGCGGGCTGGGGCTACGGCCTGGCGGCGCTCGCGCCGCTGGTCGTGGAGATCCTCAAAGGGATCGTGGGGGCCTGACCGATGGCCGTCAGCACCCCGCCCACGGTGCGCCCGCACCGCCGGTCCGGCGGCCCGGTCGCGACCGCTGCCGCCGCAGACCGAGCGACGCTCTCCCCGGTCTCCGACGGCAGCGCGGACCGGCCGCCGGCCGGTCCGCGGCGGCGCTGGCGCGCGGGCTGGATGCTGGCGCTGAGCATCGTCGTGCTCCTGGTCGGCGTCCTCGCGGTGAGCGCGTGGGCCTCGCCCGCCGCGCCGCAGCAGCCTCCGCCGCCGCTGCCGCTCCCGACCGTCGACCCGTGCACGCCGGATTCGCCGCTGCCGGTCTGCCACCTGCCCGCACCAACCACGACCAAGCCGCTTCCCACCGCGCCACTGCCGCTGCCGACTGGGCTGCCCGCGCCAACGACATGCACCTTCCCCGGCCAGATCGGCTGCACCTCGTCCACACCGACCACGGCGCCGAGCAAGCCGTGCACCGGTGAGGACTGCATCCCGCAGCCGACCACGCCGCCACCGAACACCGGCCCGCAACAGCCGGGCGCCGGCAACGGCGACAGCGACTCGGACTGCGGCATCACCGACATCGGCGCGTGCATCACCGAGGCCATCAACTCGGCGTTCCGCAGCATCGTCGACGCCGCACTTTCCCCGATCCTGGAGTTGATCGGTCACACCGCACTGTCCACCCCGGCCATCAGCGACCTGCCGGGCATCGGTGAGCTCTGGAACAACTCCTGGGAGCTCGTCCTCGCCCTCTACGGCTTCTTCATCCTCGGCGGCGGCATCCTGCTGATGGGTCACGAGAGCGTCCAAGCGCGCTACTCCATAAAGGAGATCGGCCCGCGGATCCCGATCGCGTTCCTGGCCTCGGCCCTGTCGCTGTTCTTCGCTGACAAGTTCATCAAGCTGGCCAACGCGCTGACCTTGGGCGTGCTCGGCGACGGGGTGAACGCGCCCTCGCTGGGCAACACGCTCCAGGACGCCGTCCAGGGCATCGCGAGCGGCGGGCTGTTCATCATCCTGGTCGGACTGGTGCTGGTCGTGGTCGGCCTCGCACTGTTGGTCGTCTACGTCGTCCGGATCGTCATCACCCTGGTTCTGATCATCAGTGGACCGCTGTTCCTGATGTGCCATGCCCTACCGCACACCGACCCGCTCGCGCGTTGGTGGTGGAAGGCCCTGACCGCGACCTTGGCCATTCAGTTCGCCCAGGCGCTGGTGCTGATCACCGCGGTCCGAACGTTCCTCTCCGGCGGCGTGCACTTGTTCGGCTCGACCCTGTCCGCGCTCGGCACGCTAGTCGCCGCGATCGCCTTGTTCTTCATCCTGTTCAAGATCCCCTTCTGGCTGTTGAAGGCGGTCAAGGTCGGCTCTGGCCGTTCCTTCCTCGGTGGCTTGGCCCGTGCCTACATCGCGGCGAAGACCTTCGGCATGGTCGCCGGCAAGACCGGCGCGCTTGGCAAGGCCGGTGCCGCAGGCACCGCGAAGACCGGCGGCCGGGGCGGCGGAGGCGGAGGCGGAGGGGGCCGCGGAGGCGGCTCGGCGGATCCGCCGTGGCCCGCGCAGCCGCGCCTCGCCCCCACGCCGGAGATGGTCAACAAGCGGCTCAAGGCGGCCCATGACGCCGAGCGCGCCCGCGCGGCCCGCCGGTCGCGGCTGCCGTCGCAGGCGCCGCAGTTCCTGCAGCCCTCACCCCAAGACACCACCCACGACCCCGCCGTCACCCCGGCGAACCAGGGACCAGCCATGCCTCCTGAGTTCAGTTCCGCACCCACGCCAGCCACGCCGATCTCCCCGCCGCGGCGAGGGTCGCGGCCTGGATCGGCACCGCAGTTTCAGGCCGCCGGAGGGCCGCGTCGTCGCGGCGCCACGGCACCGCCGGCCCGCCCGATCCGCACCGCGTCGGTGCCCCCGCAGTTGCAGTTCCGGCCAGCCACGCCACCCGCGCCGCAGCCGTCGCCGCCACCCAGGCCGGCATCCGCTCCTGCCGCGCCGGTGTTCCGGCAAGCCCAGCCCGAGCCGCGCATCGGTGACGCCTACCGGCGCACCCAGTCAGTTCCGCCGCCGGTGTTCCGCGCACCGAAGCCCACTTCAGGAGGTGAAGGGAAATGAGCCAGCCGGTAAGGATTCCCGCCGACGTCGATCGCGAGGACCGCGTCATCGGTCCGCTGACCGCGCGGCAGCTGCTCATCCTCGCCGTCACCGGGATCGTGCTGTACGGGGCGTACACGCTCACCCGCGAGTTCGTGCCGCTGGTGGCGTTCCTCATCGCCGCCATCCCGATCGGGGTGACCGCCGCGTTCCTCGCGCTGGGCCAGCGCGACGGCATCACCATGGACCGGTTGGTGCTGGCGGCGCTGCGGCAGCGGATGAGCCCGCAGCACCGGGTGGCCGCGCCGGAAGGCATCCGCCCGGCCCCAGAGTGGCTGGGCAGCCAGGTCGCGAACACCAGCAGCACGGGCCGCGCCAAGCGGAAGGACAGCGCGGGCGGCACGGATGCCGCGGCATCGACGGTCTCGCCGGCCGCGCTGCGGCTGCCCGCCGAAGCGGTCACCGACACCGGTGTCATCGACCTCGGTAAGGACGGCGTCGCCGTGGTCGCGGTCTGCTCCACGATCAACTTCGGGCTGCGGACCCCGGCCGAGCAGGAGTCCCTCGTCGCCTCCTTCGGACGCTACCTACACAGCTTGACGGCACCGGTGCAGGTGCTGGTGCGGGCGGAACGGCTGGACCTGTCCGGGCAGATCGCCGAGCTCCGCGACCAGGCCGGCGGCCTGCCGCACCCGGCGCTGGAACGGGCTGCGCGCGAGCACGCCGAGTACCTCGACCAGCTCGGCCGCGCCACCGACCTGCTGCGTCGCCAGGTCCTGCTGATCCTGCGCGAACCGCTGCTGACCACGACGCCGACTGACGGGCTCGGCGGCGCCTCACCGCTGGCCGCGTTGACGGCGAAACGCCGGGTCGCCAAGCAAGCCGCCTCGGTCGACGACGCCACCCGCCGTGCCGCCGAAGCCCGGCTGGTCCGCCGGCTCGGCGAGGCGGTCGAGCTGCTGTCCCCGTCCGGGATCGTGGTCACCCCGCTGGACGCCGGACAGGCCACCGCGGTGCTCGCCGCGGCCTGCAACCCCGACAGCGTGATCCCGCCGAACTCCGGTCTCGCCGGCTCGGACGAGGTCATCACCACCGCCCCGGACGACGGCTGGGACGCAAGCGCGTTCGGCCGCGCCGCGTTCCCCACCGACGCCGAGTTCGGCGAGGCCGAGGACGCCTGGGACAACGACTTCGACGACACCGCCGAGGACCCCGACGACTACGCCAACTCCGCGGGGAGGTACCGCTCATGAAGACCACGGCCAAGCGCCGCGGCCGGAAGGCCCAGGCCGTGCAGCCGCCGCTCGGGCGGGCCAGCGCGTTCACCCCGGACGCCATCTCCGTCCGCCCCCGCGCGCTGGAAGTCGGCGGCGAATGGGTCGCCAGCTTCGCCGTCGTCGGCTACCCGCGCGAGGTCCACCCCGGCTGGTTGCAGCCGCTGCTGACCTACCCCGGACGGGTCGACGTCTCGCTGCACATCGAGCCGATCGACCCGATCACCGCGGCCAACCGGCTCAAGAAGCAGCTGTCGAAACTGGAGTCCGGTCGCCGGCACACGAGCGAGAAGGGACGGTTGATCGACCCGCACGTCGAAGCAGCCACCGAGGATGCCTACGACCTGTCCGCACGGGTCGCTCGCGGTGAGGGCAAGCTCTACCGGCTCGGGCTGTACCTGACCGTGCACGCCCCCACCGAGGAAGCCCTCGGCGACGAGGTCGCGGCGATCCGGTCGTTGGCGGCGTCGCTGCTGCTGGACTGCAAACCGACCACGTACCGCAGCCTGCAGGGCTGGATCACCAGCCTGCCCATGGGCCTCGATCTGGTCGGAATGAGGAGGACGTTCGACACTTCGGCGTTGTCCGCGGCGTTCCCGTTCACCTCGCCCGACCTGCCGCCGCCGGACCCGACCTCGGTCGGTGCGCCGAGCGGCGTGCTCTACGGCTTCAACGTCGGCAGCCAGGGGCTCGTGCATCACGACAGGTTCGCGCTGGACAACCACAACAGCGTGATCCTCGGCCGCTCCGGCGCGGGCAAGAGCTACTTGGTGAAGCTGGAGTTGCTGCGGTCGCTGTACCGCGGGATCGAGATCCACGTCATCGACCCCGAGGACGAGTACGCCCGGCTGGCCGCCGCGGTCGGCGGGACGTACGTGCACCTCGGCGCCGAGCAGGTCCGCCTCAACCCGATGGACCTGCCGATCCACACGCGCCCGGACGGGCGCCGCACCGCGCCCCGCGACGCGCTGATCCGCCGGTCGCTGTTCCTGCACACCGTGATCTCAGTACTACTCGGCGCGGAGTTGGCGGCGACCGAACGGGCAGCGCTGGACCGGGCGATCACCGCGACCTACCAACGCGCCGGCATCACGTCCGATCCGCGGACCTGGACCCGCCCGGCGCCGCTGCTGGCCGACCTCGCCGAGGTCCTCGCCGACACCGGTGACCCCGCCGGGGTCGAGCTCGCGGCGCGGCTGCACCCGTACGTCACCGGCGCGTTCTCCGGCCTGTTCTCCGGCCCGACCTCGACCCGCCCGGAAGGGCACCTGGTCGTGTTCTCGCTGCGCGACCTGCCCGACGAGCTCAAGCCGATCGGCACCCTGCTGACGCTCGACGCGGTCTGGCGGCAGGTCTCCAACCCGGCCATCCGCAAACCCCGACTGGTCGTGGTCGACGAAGCCTGGCTGTTGATGAAGGAACCCGCCGGGGCCGAGTTCTTGTTCCGGATGGCCAAGGCAAGCCGCAAGCAGTGGGCCGGCCTCACGGTCGCCACCCAGGACACCGCGGACGTACTGGGTTCGGACCTGGGCAAAGCCGTCGTCGCGAACGCGGCAACACAGATCCTGCTACGGCAAGCCTCCCAGGCGATCGACGAGATCACCCGCACCTTCGACCTGTCCATGGGTGAACGCCAGTTCCTGCTCTCAGCCGACCGCGGCCAAGGGCTCCTGTCGACCGGCACGCAGCGGGTGGCGTTCCAGTCCATCGCCTCGCCGGTCGAGCACGAGTTGGTCACGTCGAACCCCGCGGAAATCGCTGGATATTCCGACGCCGCGTCGGGAATCGAGAACTCCTTCGTCGAACTCGGCTCAGGAGACGCCGCAGGGATCGCGGACTCGTTCGGAGACGGCGACGCGTCGCACATCGAACTCGACGCCGCCTGACCGCCCTCATCGCAAGCGCTAATCCGTTTACACCGAATCACACTCAGGGGATACCCATGTCTACATCACTGCCCATTTCCGCCACAGTCCGGCGACCCGCTCGGCTCCTGACGCAAAACAGCGAGATGCGCCAGATCGGCGTATGGAACTGGTCGCTGCCCGCCTGGGCCGGGCGACTGCCCGATGGTCGTACCTACAACACCTGTCCCAGCGCCGGAATCTGCGCACAAGCGTGCTACGCGCGGCACGGAACCTATACCTGGCCGGTCGTCCGGGCCAAGCATCAGGCGAACCTCACCTATGTCCTCGACGACCTGGCAGGCTGGCAGGCCGCGATGGTCGCCGAACTCAGCGCGACCAAGTTCCGCGGCGCGTGGATCAGAATTCATGACAGCGGCGATTTCTTTTCCGACTCCTATCTTCAGGCATGGCTGGATATCTGCCGTGCACGCCCCGACACGAATTTCTATGCCTACACCAAAGAGGTGTCTCGCTTCCGGGCACTTGTCGAGCCTGACCCGCCGCCGAATTTTCTGTGGGTCTACTCCTACGGCGGGACCCAGGATGCCGCGCTGAATCCTGCCGTCGATCGGGTCGCGGATGTGTTTCCCGACGAGTCCGCGATCGCCGAGGCGGGCTGGGCCTCGCAGGAAGCCAGCGACCTGCTCGCGGTCCTGGGCCCGCGGCTGGTCGGGGTGCCTGCCAACCGCATTCCCGCCTACCTCAAGCGGTTGGCCGGGCGCCGGTTCTCCGAGTGGCAAGCCGAGGTCGACGCCGAACGCGCCGCCCGCCGAGGCCGCCAGCACCTGCGGCTCGTCGTCGACAACACCCGCTCCGACCACCTCCAGCCGCCCACAGCCGAGCCCAGCTCGATGCCGGGCGACCAGCCACGGGCGGCCTGACCGCAGCTCGCGCCCGTCCCGTCGACCGCTTTGCGTGGGGAGGTCCCCGATGTCCTGGCCAATCACCACCACACCCCTGTCCACCCTGGTCCCTCCACGGGTCGAGCAGGCCGCGGAGGTCCTCGCCTCACCGGTCGGCGACTACCTGCGTGACCCGCTCGGCGCATTCCAGAACGTGCTGGCGCACCTGCGCGACCTCGCCCTGACCTGGGGCCCGGTCGTCGGGCCGGTGCTCGCGGTCGCCGTCGCCGCAGCGGTCATCGCGCGGCGGCGGTGGCGCCGCCGCTACCACCAGCGCCTGATGACCGACGCCCGCCTCGTCACCGTGCTCGCGCCGCCCACAGTCGACCCCACGGGCGCGATCACCGTGTGGTCCAACCTCGTCGGCCTCCTGCGACCAGGATGGCTGCGCCGCTTCGGCGGACAACCGCACCTGGCCTTCGAGCTGACCTTCACCGACGACGGCGTGCAGATCCGCCTGTGGGTACCCGGCCTGGTGCCGCCCGGCATGGTCGAACGCGCCATCGAGGCCGCCTGGCCCGGCGCTCACACCCGCACCACCCCCGCCAAGCCCCCGATCCCGACCACGGCGGCAGCAGGCCGACGCGTCGAAGCCGTCGGCGGCGAGCTGCGGTTGGCCCGCTCGGAAGCCCTGCCGATCCGCACCGAGCACCCGGCCGACCCCATCCGGGCGATGCTCGGCGCACCGGTCGGGCTCGGCCCGCACGAGCGGGCCTGCGTGCAGATCCTCGCCCGCCCCGTCGCCGGCCACCGGGTGACCAAGGCGCGCCGCGCGGCCCGGCGAGTGCACGCGGGCGGCTCGGTCCACCTGATCGGGCGGCTGCTCGACGCCATCACGCCGGGCAAGACCCCGAAACCCTCGACCAGCACGCGGACACCGCAGCTGGATCGGCAAACCAGCCTGGAGTACGCCGCCCAGGACCGCGCGGTCGTCGAGAAGCTGCGGGCGAACCAGTTCGAGACCCGCATCCGCTACGCCGTGGCCACCACGGTGCCCGAAGACGCCACCTCGGGCGAGGTTCAGGCGGTGCGGGAGGTGCTGCGGGGCCGCGGGCACGCGATCGCCTCGGCGTTCGCCGCCTACTCCGAGCACAACTACTACCGCCGGGTTCGGCTGCGCCGCGAGCCGGTCGCCGTGCTGGCCGAACGCCGACTCGGCAAGGGCGACCTGCTCTCCATCCCCGAGTTAGCCGCGATCGCGCACCTGCCGATCGACGAGTCCACTCCCGGCCTGCAGCGGGCCGGCGCGAAGGCCGTGCCGCCCCCGCCGGGCATCGCCACCATCGGCGAGCAGATCAAGCCCCTGGGGCTGTCGGACTCCGGGCACTCCCGCCCGGTCGGCCTGCACGTCGCCGACGCCCGACACCACCTGCACATCCTCGGCGCCACCGGCTCCGGCAAGTCCGAGCTGATGGCCCGGATGATCCTGGCCGACGCCGAGGCCGGCCGCGGTGTCGTCGTGGTCGACCCCAAGGGCGACCTGGTCAGCGACATCCTCATGCGCCTGCCCGAGGAACTCGGCGAGAAGGTCGTGCTGTTCGACGCCGACTCCCGAGCCCGCCCACCGGTACTGAACCCCTTGGAGGGTGCGGACAAGGCCCGCGCGGTCGACAACCTGGTGTCGATCTTCTCCCGGATCTACGCCTCTTCCTGGGGGCCGCGCACCGACGACATCCTCCGCGCCGGGCTGCTCACGCTGACCGCGATGCCCGGCACGCCGACCCTGGTCGACCTGCCCAAGCTGCTCACCGTGCCGGCGTTCCGGCAACGAGCCTGCGACCAGATCGACGACGAGGTCCTCAAGGGCTTCTGGTCCTGGTACGACGACCTGTCCGAAGCCAGCCGCGCACAAGTGATCGCGCCGCTGATGAACAAGGTCCGCGGTTTTCTCCTGCGTCCCTTTGTCCGCGCCGCCATCGCCGATGGTCAGTCCACCGTGGACATGGACGAAGTGCTCAACACCGGCGGCATCTGCCTGGTGCGCATCGCTCGCGACGCACTGGGGATGGAAACCGCACGGCTGGTCGGCTCCATCGTCGTGGCGCGCACCTGGCAGGCCGCGACTCGCCGAGCTCGCGTACCGCAGCGTCAACGCCGCGACTGCGGGCTGTACATCGACGAATGCCACAACTTCTTGAACTTGGCCTATCCGTTGGAGGACATGCTCGCCGAGGCCCGTGGCTACCGGCTCTCCATGGCGTTGGCGCACCAGTACCTCGGGCAGCTACCGAAGGAGCTCGAAGAGGGCATCAGCACCAACGCCCGCAGCAAGATCTTCTTCAACGCCTCGCCCGAGGACGCGAAGAAGCTGGCCCGGCACACCATGCCGCGGCTGAGTGATCACGACCTGTCCAACCTCGGCGTCTACCACGTCGCAGCCCGGCTCGTCCTGGGCGGTGAGGAAGCACCGCCGTTCACCGCGGTCACCGAGAAACTCCCGCCCGCGATTCCCGGCCGTGCTAAGGCAATCCGCAAGGCCGCCAGAGTCAACACCCGTCCGCCCGCCACCGACTCCAACGCGGTCGCGGGTCACACAACGCAGACCACTGTGGACCCGCGCCGCGCGGCCTAGCGAGACCAATTGTCTTTTCGCGCAACGCATGCGGACTCATCAATCGTAGGGACGACACGTCTCGGTGGGACCGCATGCGTTGCCCTTGCCATTTGCCACTGCTGCCCGTCTCCGGGAGGTGCGTACCCATGATTTCGAACCCCACTCCTCAGCGAGCGTTGCGCGGCCACATGCCGCAGCGCCCCACCCCACGAGCCGCCACCACCGGAGAGCACCACGCCCAGCTCGCTGGCCGGCTCACGCTCCGGGACCGGTGGCTGGCCCGAATGCTGCACGAGCACAAGGTTTTCACCACTCAGCAGATCGTCGAACTGTGCTACCCGAGCATGCGCGCGGCCAATCACCGGCTGCTCGACCTGTTCAAGTGGCGTGTGATCGACCGGTTCCAGCCATTCGTCAGCTCCGGCACCGCGCCAATGCACTACGTGCTCGACATCGCCGGAGCGGTCGCCCTGGCCTACGAGGACGGTCTCGACCCGAAGAAGATCGGCTACCGGCACGAAGACGCCATCGGGATCGCGCACTCCCTGCGCCTGGCCCACACCGTCGGGGTCAACGGCTTCTTCACCACCCTGATCGCGCTCAGCCGGCGACCCGGCGCCCGCGGGCGGCTGACCGCGTGGTGGTCCGAGCTGCGCTGCGGCCGGTTGTTCGGCGACATGGTCCGACCCGACGCCTACGGCCGATGGCGCGAGGACGGACAGCAGATCGAGTTCTTCCTCGAATTCGACTTCGGCACCGAAGATCTCGCCACGCTCGGCCGCAAGCTCTACGGCTACGAAAAACTCGCCACCGCAACGGGAATCACCACCCCGGTCTTGGTGTGGCTGCCCACCAACCGCCGCGAAACGACCGCGCGCCGGGCGCTCACCGACGCGCTGTCCCAGCTCGACCGCCCGGCACTCGTGCCGGTGGCTACCAGCGCCGCGGACGTCGCGGGCATGGCCGGCGAGAACAACCCCGCCGTCGCACGGTGGTTGCCGATTTCCGGCCCGGCAATTCGCCGCCCCGGTCGGCTCCGCCTCGTCGAGCTGGCGCAGCTCTGGCCGCAGATCGACCCGCCCAGCCCAGCGCCGCCCTCGGCCGCGGTCCCAGGCCCGCAGGCACCGGCGGAACTCACCGCGCCGGACCCGCTCCCTCCAGGCGCACCAGCCAGCCGCTTCCGGAGGTGACCCCGTGAAGATCGCCACTGCCGCCGTCGCGGTCGTCATCGCCATCCTGATGCTCATCGGCGGCATCGGCCAAGCCGTCGTCAATGCCCTCTTCGGCAGCAGCAGCACCCAGCCCAGCCAGGAAGCACTCGCCGACATCCCTGCTGACTACCTCGCCCTCTACCGGCAAGCCACGAGCGTGTGCGCCGGCCTGGACTGGTCGATCCTCGCCGCCATCGGCAAGATCGAAACCAACCATGGACGCTCAACGTTGCCGGGCGTCACCAGCGGGGAAAACTATGCTGGCGCCGGTGGGCCCATGCAGTTTCTGCAGTCCACATTCGACGGCGTCGTGGCCCGGCATCCGTTGCCAGCAGGGGGTGCCACACCGCCGTCCCGGTACAACCCGCACGACGCGATCTACGCCGCGGCGTACTACCTCTGCGACTCGGGAGCACCGAAGGACCTTCGCAAGGCGATCTTCGCCTACAATCACGCCGACTGGTACGTCGACGAAGTTCTTGCACAGGCGAAGAAGTACGGCGACGCAATGGTCGGAACCGGCGACTGCAAGAACATCCAGGCACCGACACCCGCGGCCATCACGGCAATCAACTTCGCCTGCGGCCAACTCGGACTGCCCTACCAGTGGGGCGGCAATGGACCAGCCCAGGGCGACAAGGGCTTCGACTGCTCCGGCTTGACCATGGCGGCCTACAACGCAGCCGGCATCTCGCTGCCGAGAACGGCCCAGACCCAGTACAACGCCGGCCCGCTGGTGCCCGCCGGGCAGCCGCTGCTTCCCGGAGACCTGGTCTTCTACGGCACGCCGGGCAATGTCCACCACGTCGGCCTGTACATCGGCGCGGGCAAGATGGTGCACGCGCCAGACTTCGGACAGCCGATCCAGGTCAGCGAGTATCGGTGGAACGGTGACGACTATCTCGCGGCGACCCGTCCCGTCGTTGACCCTCGCCTGTAGCTTCCGTGCACGAATGCCATGATCCGAAGGAATGTAATAACTACTTGACAGTTCTATTGGATGCGACGGAAACCGTTCTATCGGTTACATAAATCCGCCGTGATGATGATCTATGCGTTGCAACGAAATAATCAGGTCCTGGAGGGCGAATACTGCCGGATAGTCAGTACGTGACAGCACGCCGATCAGGTAGTTGACGGCCTTGAAGCAAGATAGAATGAATTTGAAGCGAATCAAGGGGTTATCTACTCGGATTCCCTTGTTTTTGCCGACGATCTCGTCATATGCAAGCTCAAGAGCAAAGCGTTCTGCCGGCGCTGGCTCGCCACTAGCAAGCTGGCTGCTCAATAGTGCATTGACGCTCA
This sequence comes from Pseudonocardia benzenivorans CB1190, assembly GCF_000196675.2. Classification (GTDB taxonomy): domain Bacteria; phylum Actinomycetota; class Actinomycetes; order Mycobacteriales; family Pseudonocardiaceae; genus Pseudonocardia; species Pseudonocardia benzenivorans. Next base: position 1,295,316 of record NC_015312.1, read on the forward strand.
TGTTGAGTTGACGCGAGGAGATTGTGATACATTGCAGCAAAACGCCCAATGAAGTGATCTGGGACTCCATAGGGGACTCGTCCGAACGCTCCGCAAGAAAGTTTAAGTACTCATGCGCCAAATCTTTGTCGTCCAGCCACCAGACAACAATAGACCCGGCGAAGGCTGACGCACATATTGGGTCGATTGCAGATCCGGGTTCAAAGTTGTTGCAGAGCTGGTTTAAGGAACGCAGAGCTGGTCTAAGGCTAGATTCCGGAAGATTGCCACCGAATCGAAGCTTCAAATCCCCCCAATTATCGTTGCCGTCTTCACGCTGGAGACGATCCCACTGAGGACCGCCAAGAAACTCTGATCGCACGGAGTGGTCGAGAGAGGAGAGAAGCGACCAAAGCTCTTGCGGACCCCAGTCTGAGAGGATTTCAATACTGGAAAACTCGGTCATTCCCCTGAGATCTTCCAGCGCACGCGCCACGTTCGCGTGCATGCCAAAGAGATCATTGTGCACTAGTCGCCATTTTCGCATCTCGGGATAGTTTTGTCTGGCACCTCGAAGATCGCCCAACAATTTACGGGTTATTTCGTCTCTCTTTTTTCTAGAGGGTGGCGCATATACGGAGTAGAGGATCTTATTCTTGGAATCCCAGCCGTCGCATGCCCGATCACCTACGTTGCCACCCGCACGCGAAACGTTGAAGTGGTTCGGATTCGACAAACGCATCAGGCGGGTGAACATAGTTTCAAACTCATTGCCGGACGCTTCCAGTAGTACGAGTTTGAACTTGTGTTCCTGCCACAGCAGTGCGGCCAAGTGGGTCCAATTCTGGTCCATGCGCTCGCGCCTGGTCATTAAGCCTCTGTGTTGGTTCGAGTTCAGCGAACTGGTCGTGACACTGCCGGGTCAAGTCGCAATGGTCGCTCGGTCTCGTACGGACGGATCGACAGAGTAACGATCATGAGCTGACCCTAGAGCCATGCCGCAATTCTCGTCTTCTTGTGCAGAATACGAGACGTCGAGATCATGTATCAAGGAAGTCCCATTCGTCGCCGAGAACCCATCGCAGCGCCGACAGCTTCCCTTGCATATAACCCCATTCCCATTCGTCTGCAGGAAGAAGGTTGTCTTTGCCGTAGCGCTCCTCGGTGGCTCGCATCAATTTCTGCACCCGATCAATTAAATCAGGATGCAGTTCCTGATTTCCTTCAGCGACCTCCAGATCGTGCATTACCCTCCGCGCGTACCAGATCTTGTCGAAGTATTCGCGCTGCGCATCGACGATTTCACCGAACGAGCGCGGCTCGGACTGGACCGCTTCGACCTCTTCGGCTTCCTGGGTGAACTCGTCCCCAAAATGTTCAAGGAGCGCAGCATTGAGTCCATCAACGTCGTAAAAATAGCAGGAGTGCTCACCGTCGAATAGAGAGGCAAGGTCGGGGTGAGGCTGCCGACGGTCACCATTTGGAAGAGAGAAGTCTTGATAGTTCGAAGTGACGAAGCTAAAGTAGTGCGTTGAGTCGTCATTTCGGCTTACCGTGGAGCCATATAGCTCAATGAGTAATGCATCTGCAACGCTGTTCTTGTTAAGATGGAAGGGTGCCTTCTTTTTGAGCGACCGCTCGACGACTGCCCGATGCTCTTCCGGACCCGGCTCCAGACGGTGACCATTGCGAAGTAGGTCTGCAATCTCCGAAAAATTCTGGAGTGAGCGAGCACTAACATAGGGAACTTGATGCGTCATCTCGTCGAGCCACTGCAAGGTGGCGTCTCCGCCGTACTCCTGGACATCTTTCTTGAGCAGTCGGAAGCGCTCACGGACACTCGTAGTGGCCGCCGCTTCGGCGCGCGGCCGGTTGCGCTCGAATTCTTCGAGTATTATCGATGGAACCAGTAGTTCCAGTCGGCTCGAATGCGCTAGGACCCGAATCGGCACAATCGTCTGCTGACCATCTCGCCGTTTGGCTAGATCCAGCCATACAGACGTGTCAATGAGAAGGCTAAGCATATTGAATCTCGCCCGTCAGGCTACGGAAGGTTGTTATGCTTCTTCGGTGCTGTCACCCTCAAGGAGTTTGTAGACGTTGCTGCGCTGCATCCCGACTTCCTTGGAGATCCTCAAACGGGGCACTCCTGCGGCGTCCGCGGCCAGCACAGCCTCGCGCCGCTTCTTCCGCGCTTCTCGTTGCTTGGCAAGGAGGCCGTTGATCCTCGCTTCGAGCTCGGCCTGCTGGGCGCGAGCGTCGTCCAGCTCCTTCTTGATCCCCTCGACCTCGGCTCGACAAGCGCGAAGCTGAAGGACTTCCTCGGGGTCGCTCATCGGGGAGCCTCTCTCGCAGAGTGTCACCGTCTTGCTTACGGTGAGCTTTCGTCGTCCCACAGTGTCTATCACACATGTCTATCATTCCTGCATCTAGGACATTTGGTGCTGGCAGGCGACCTTCGGTCGTCTCCGACGAGGTCGCCTGCCGTTTGCCTGCTCGGGTTAGGCCGACAACGCGTCTGGCTTGTGGTCTCCGAGCCAGGCGTGCCGGCCCGCCTCAGCGAGTTCGGCCTGGCGCTGCCGCCAGTCCGGCATCCAGAGATACATCCGCCGTTGCCATCCGCGGCCGTGGGCGCGTCCGCCGGGCTGGGTGGCGTGCGCCTGTTCGTGGACGAGCACGTACTCGACGAGCCGCATCGGCAGGCCGAACACAGCCCAGTGCAGCGTGGTCCTGTGCTTCGGCGGCCCCTCGTAGATGCCCCAGCGGCACCGGCCGAGGTCGCGCACGACGTAGCTTAGGCCGGTGATGCGGCCGCCCAGTTCGTACTGGCGTCCCTCGCGGCGCAGCCAGGCGAGCCCGACCTGCTGGTACAGCTCGATTACCGCTCGGCGGACCAGCTCTGGCCGCCGTCTCCGCGCGGCGAGGACGCCGTCGGGCGTGATCAGGGGCAGCTGTGCGTTGCTCGCGGGCGGGGCGTCGACGAGCTGGAGTCGGTAGCGCCGGCCGAGGAGGTCGAACTCCTCGCCGTCGGCGAATTCCTTGACCGCGTGGTCCGGGGCCAACCGGGTGGCGGTGTCGACCTTCTCGGTGATCCATCGACGATGGCTGTCGACAAACCGCGCAACCTGGTCCGGGACGGCTGTCGGCGGGATGAGCACGGCGATACCTCCTCCCGGATTGACCTGGATGCCGGTTGTACGGCGCCGTGGACGGATGGCCACCTCGACCTGCCACTCGGGCGGCAGGTCGAGGGCGGCCAGAGCGGCTCGGACGGCGTCGGGGTCGGTCATCGCACTCCCTCCTGGTAATTGATGTGCTCGACCGAGCTGGCCACCGTGGCTGCGCCGGTGCGCAGCAGCTCGTTCACGCCCTGCGATGTCGCTGAGTGGATCGGGCCGGGTACGCCGTAGACCCGGCGGCCGAGTTCTCCAGCGGCTCGGGCGACGGCGAGGGCGCCGCTGCGCTGCCCTGCCTCGACGATGACGGTCGCCGCAGCGAGAGCGGCCAACAGCCGGCACCGCGCGTGGAACCGGATGCGGGCCGGTGGTGTGCCGATCGGGTACTCGCTGACCAGCAAGCCGCCCTGCTCGATCAAGGTCTGATGGAGCCGAGCGTGCTGGTGCGGATGGGTCAGGTCGACGCCGTTGGCGAGCACGGCGATCGTCCGGCCCTCAGCAGCCAGTGCGCCGCGGTGCGCCTCCTCGTCCACACCCAAGCTGCCGCCGCTGACGACGGTCGCCCCGGCGCGGGCGAGCTCGTAGCCAAAGTCCGCGGCGATCGTGTTTCCGTACGCCGAGGAGGCACGGGCGCCCGTGACCGTGACGGCGAGGCTGGTGAGCTCGGCCAATGAGCCGCTGCCGCGCACCCACAGCGCGAGCGGAGCACCGAGGCTGGCCAGGCCGGTCAGCCGCCCGAGCGGCCAGTCGCCGTCTTCGGGCGTGAGCAGCCGCGCCATGCCGTTGTCGAGTGCCCGCAGGTCGTCGTCGATCTTGGCATCGGGCCGCGTGATCTCGCTGAGCACGGCGGTAGGGGCGGTGCGGTGCCGGATCTGCGCGACGGCGTCGACCGGCCCGTGGACCGCGACATACTGGTGGATGGCGGGGGCTGGGGGTTCGGCTGCGCGCAGCAGGAACAGCCTGGCGTGCATTTCATCGCGTGAAGGCATGGTGGCACTCCTGGATGGTTGGGTTTGGTGGGTCGGTGAGGTTCCGCGCCTTGACCGGCGCTGGGCCGGATCAGGGCTCTGTGCGGTCGTGCAGCGGGATGGGCAGGCGGTGACCGATCAGCTCGCGCCAGCGGGAATCGCTGGTGTGGATGTGAGCACCGGAGGCCATGAACCACGTGCCGGGCGGGGCATCGGCCGGGCGCGCGACGTAGCGGCCGTACTGGAAAAGCAGGTAGACGCCCGGCGCGTCGTTCGAGGGTTCGAAAATCCGGGCGAACGCGGGCAGCGTCCGCTCCTCCCCGACGCCGAGGATGGTCACGTAGCGGACGCGGGAGGACAGACCGTTGTTCGGGCAGTGGATCGGGCCAGTCAGGATCTCCGCGCGGAGTCCCTTCCGGACGACCGGGACCTCGATGACGCCGTCTCCGAGTTCGGGGATCTGGTCGAGTTCCGTGATGCCCCAGGGTGTCTCGGTGTACGCCGCGAGAAGCCGGTAGGCGGGGACGTAGTCGGCGCCATGGCACACAGTGGCTTTGGCCTCGGCGGGCAGCCGGGTTAGCACCGTCTCGCGTAGGCGGTTCGTCCAGGCTTGCGCCTCGCTTGTATGCCAGCCGATCGTGCCGCTGGTCTGGTACTCGTAGCACTCCAGCAGGCACAGCACCGCGATCGGATGTAGCGCGCGGTCGGTCACCGTCGCGACGTAGTCCGGCGGCTCTCCGTCTTCCTGCTCGACGTAGCGGCGGGGTCGGTGCTGCTGAAGCAGCATCTGGCCGACCGGGGCGAGGTCGTCGAAGACGCCGATCAGGCCGAATTGCAGGCCGGCGTTGACGAGTCCGTCGATGTGCGCTGGGTGCAGGTCGAACCGAGACATAACGGTATCCCTTCAAGAGATCGGAAATTTCGGTGAGCGGTTCAGGCCGCGTTGCTACGGCCTTGGCCCTCGACGAGGGTTTGCTGTACGACGGCGATGGCCGTGTCGACGCGGCGTTCCAGCCGGGCCAGTGCCTCGTCGGTGTGGTCGGCCCAGGCGTCGGCGAAGCTGTCGAGCTCCTTGTCCAGCGCCTGGGCGGGAGCGACCGCGTAGAACTCCTCCTGGGTCGGATAAGTCCCGTCGGAGCGTCTGCGAAGCCACAGCCGGCGGTGGGTATCTCGATCGCCATCGCGGGCCGGTGCTCCGGCGATCTCCTCGTTCTTCGTCAGCGGGACGTCGACGAGCCGGCTGAGTTCTGTCAGCGCGGTGTGGACGGTGCGGTGTCCACCGAGCAGGACGCTGTCCACGGACCGGGCCGCGTTGGCCGGCGCGTAGTAGAGCCGGCGTACGCGGTAGATGGCCCACGGCATCGTCTTCATGCGGGCGACGGCGAGGGTGATGGGCTCGGTCACCTGGTCACGGTGCAGTCGCGTGATCAGGTGACTTACCGGGCCCGAACAGGCCCGATCGAGGGTTGAGCGCCAGACAGACGTACTCGTCGATGATGTGCTGTGCTGCTTCGGTTGGGAGCGCGGCAAACCGTGCGAGTTGCTCGGGCCAGCCGGATTTGTTGCCAGCGTAGGGACAGTGTCGGCAGCAGCTTTTCGGCCACGCCACGCCGAGTTTGCGATACAGGTAGTCGAGGCAGTCCTGTCGGCTCCATCCCCATTCGTGGAGCGGGTACGTTGGGATGCGTTGTCCGCCCATGGAATACGCGGAATCGCGCGTGATCCTGGTTCCCTCGTGGACGTTGAACCCGATGGCGTGAATGTAGGTCCTGTCACCGAACTCGTTGGCCCGCCACGCATCCTGCGGTGCGCCTTTCGCTTTTTGGCTACACTTCCGAACTCCGCCGAGCTGCGGCATGGTGCCGGTGACGCGGTTCTCGCGGGACAGCTTGTACACCCCGTCGAGGTGCAGCCGGTACGGTTGTCGGGTGTCCTGGAGTACGGCGACGCCGTCCTTTCTGGTCGGGCCGTTGCGGGCGACTTCAACCAGGCGGACGTCGTGCTTGCGGAGCAAGGGAAGAACGTAGTGCTGGACCAGTATTCCGGTGGTGCTCCACTCGTCTCCGGTCTGGGCGATGACGACGACCAGGTTCGAGAAGTCGGGCGCGATCGTCTCAGGTCGAGCAGACGGATCGGTGAGCATGCGGAGGATTCCTGCTGTTGATTCCGCGCCCATCCCGTACGACCAAACGTAGGGCATTAGGTCGAGGGGTTCGGCAGTTGTTCGTGTCCTCCTTTGCATGTTGTCCTCCGTGTGGATGTCGTTGCCGGACAGGCGATCTGTGTGGGTCGTCTGCGGGGTTAGAAGATGTTCGGCAGGCGCCAGGTGATGGGCCGGATACGCAGGGGCCGCGTGCCGGCGTAGGAGGCGGCGAGGTTGCCGTGGTCGGTGATGACCCGATAGCCGGCGAGCCACACGGCGAACCACGGTTCGGCAGCAGCGCCTTGGCGGGCCGCCGCGTCGGGCGCCGACAGCATGTTCGTGTCCAGCCGCGGCAGGGACGAGCGATAGTGCTCCAGTCGTCCGCCGATCATCGGGCAGGACTCGCTGGTGTACGCGGCGCACCACGGGTGTAGCGCTGGCTCGCTCGTGCACTGCCGTGGTAGGTCAGACAGTCGCATCATCAGCACGGCGCGGTGCTCCAGTGGCAGGCCACATACTCCGCACCACCGGTTGAGCAAGGCGCGGCCCATTCGTTCGCGGTCGACCGAGCCGAACAGGTATCGACCGTCGGTCGTGCGGGGCGTGACCCAGGGCACGACGAGACCGCCCACGGTCGGGAGGTGCTGTAGCGACAACGGGATCGGGGGCACGGTGACGTCGTTCATGATCCTTTCTCCTGTCTCCATGGGGTTATGGCATCGCGCACGCACGCGAAGGCCCGTGCGCGACGCTGAAAGTGGGTGAATGACGGCCAGGCGACTAGCCCGCGTCGGACTCGACTGCCGGCCTGTCAGGCTGCGCGTGACGTCGTGTCACGTGCGCGCTTGTTGGTGTGGCTGCCGATGCGGAGTTCGAGCCGCACGGTCTGGTTGTGGCAGCGGTACAAGGCGCGCGGGTCGAGCCAGTCGGTGTCCCGGCCGTCGTCCGGCACGAGGCCGATGGCGGTGCGTACGCCGAGATCATCATCAGCGTCGGTGAACAACGTGCCGGCGCCGAGCGTGATCTCCTCACCGACCGAGGGCGTGACGGGTGCGAGGGACCGCGCGATGTCGCCACAGTGGCCGGAGTGGCGGGTCTCGACCACGATCGCGACGAGTCGTCCCGGTTGTCCGACGGGTGCGTTGTCGAACGAGACGTAGTCCTCGGCGTCCGGGCCGGTGAGCAGGAAGACGGTGCCGTAACGGTCGGACTGGCGCTCGAACCTCGGCCACCATAGTCGGCCCTGGCCGAGGTCGATCGTGGCTGTTTCCTCGGTGCATTCCGCGGTTGCGTCTTGCTCGGCGGCGGGGATGATGTCGGCCATGGACAGGTCGTTGCGGAACCGGTGCCCGATCTCGGCTTCCAAGTCGGCGTACTCGGCAGCCAGTTCCGGGCGTAGTTGCGCGGCGCGAACGAGATCCGCGCGGCTGGCAAGTACGCAGAGGGAGCACGACAGCCGGGTCATGCCCTGGTCGTAGGCCGGGTGGTACGGCACGCCGGACGCATGGATGCGTTGCCATACCTGGGTTTCGGTCCAGTCGTGAATCGGAAGCCAGGTGTCGACGGTGCGCCGGCCGCTGCTGGCGGCCTCGTCACGGCTCAGGCGAGCCTTCTTCAGCCGTGCCCGCGATTCCTCAGCGCGCAGGCCCATGCAGTTCAGCACGCGGGCCGGACGGCCCAGATCACCGAGCTCGGCGACCAGTTGCGTGATGAGTTTCCTTGCAGGACCTCGCTTCTGATCCGAAGTGCAGTAGCGAGCCGAGGCCGAAGGCCAACGCCCGCGGCGGCGAACCTGGTCGAGGAGCAGCCCTTGCTCGCGGTGGCGTTGTTCGTAGCGCACCCCGTAGTGCCCAGCCTGGGCACGGGCGAGTTCACTGGTACCGGGCCACTCGACGTGTCCGAGCGCGCAGTGCAAGACCGTGATGCGATCGAGAACTCCCGCGGCCTCGGCGAGGACACAGACCTCATCGAGCATTGCTTGCGAGTCCTTGCCGCCGCTGCTGTTGACGAGGATGACGTCATAGGCGGCGAGGTCCGGCATTTCGGTGGTTGACGCGTGCATGAGTCACCTCTTCATTAACGTGACGCGATTTGATGTCCTGAGTGGACGAACAATGGAGCTGTCCGGCGGTGCGCGAATGGCGCGAGCGCGGGGTCGACGCTCGCGCGATCGGTTTGTCAGCCCTCGAACGTGACGTCGCCCTGGACGCAGATGCGCAGTGGAACCGTGCTGTCCTTGTCGCTGCGCAGCAGCCACGACTCGGTGTCGTCGAGATCGATCGAAACTCGGAACTGCCGGCTGGCCGGATCGACGTAGAGCGCGACGTGGACTCCGGCGACGGTGATCGTCGGCCGTTCGTCCTCGTTCGTCATCGGCTCGAAGATGGCGGCACGGTTGGCCGTATCGGCGACGACAGACAGATCGGTGTTGGCGGCGCTGTTCATGATGATCTCCTCGGAAGGCGTGCAGCCCCTCATCGCCGGCCCGCGCGGACGCGGGCCGGTGTGGCGTGGATGCGGGTAGGTGGTCCGACCGCGTGGCCGGGGAACCGCGGTACCTGGTGCTAGCGGGCGGCGTCTGGCCCGCGCTCCGCCGCGGTGATGTCGCGGTGGTCCGTGCTGCGGTAGCTGGTGTCACGGTCGCTCGTGGGCGTCCAGCCCAGCGCGGCCAGCAGCGGCCGGACACCGGCCCACCACCCACCAGGAAACCGCCGGAAGAGCCATTCCTCGGCGGTGTAACGGTCTAGGTCGGCAGCGGGCCGCGGGATCACGATCGAGGTGGGACTCAAGCTGAACAGGTCGATCGTGATCACGAGAGCGCGGAAGGTGCCGCCAGACGCGGGACCGATCATGCTGGCGCTGGGTGCTGCGTTGATCAGCGTGGCGTGGTTCCGGGTGGCGTCACCGGGGGCCCACCACGCCCAGCGCGGGCGTTCCGTGGGGACGTCGATCTCGGCGATGAGTTGCCGGGCATCGTGAATGTCGTAGGTAGTCATGGCGGTTCGAGCTCCTTCGGATGTGTATCAGCCCATGCAGCGCGATGCCCGCTCCGTGGCGAGTTGGTGCTGGGGAGGGCACCGCGCTGAGGTGCGTAGCTGGTTGCCGGAGTGGTCAGAAGTGGCGGTGTCGCCGGATGGAATGCTCGACAGCGATGGTGATCGTGTCGCCGTTGGTCTGCACGCTCGCGTCCTGGTAGAGCGGCCAGGACCAGACGCAGTCGCGCCCGTCGCAGTAGATGCGGACGTGCCCGTCGTCGTTTTCCTGGAGTACCAAGGGAAGTCGGTGCCGCTCGGGCTCCGGGCGGCGGGGCGCGTTGCCCGGCAGGGTAAGGCGTGAGCCGTCGTGAAATCCCACGTCGACCCCGCGCTCGGCGAGATGCTGCACGACGTGGCTGACCAGGTCTTGCGCGTTGACCTTGCCGACGGCCGAGCCGGGCCGAGCGGGATTTTCGAGGTAGTTGTGCACCAGGTCTTCCAGCGTTTCGACCAGAAGCATCGGTGAATCCTTTCGCGAGAACGGGTTGCCTGCCGGGAGCGATTAGCCCCAGTTGCGGTGTTCGCGGTTCCACTTGGCTTCGACCTTGGGCGCCAGTTCGGCGCGCAGGTCGTCCTCGGTCCGGCCGTGTTTGGCGGCGAGCGCGGCCAGGATGAGCTGCGCATCCTCGTGGTACTCGGCGATGGTGTCGCGGTGGAACGCGAGGTTGCGCTTGGTCAGGAGCCGGGCGTAGGACAGCGCGTCGATGTAGGAGCGCCGCGCGGTGAACTCGGTGTCGATCTGCCCGTATTGCTTGGTGCGTAAGGGTGTTCCGTCAGGTGCGGTGATCGCTTTGGCGGCTTTGGCTTTCGCGCGTTCGGCCTTCTCCGCTTCCCGCGCGAGTTGCTCGGGGGTCTTGATCCGGCTGGGCCGGTTGCGGACCTCGACCGGCGCGCTGGGGTAGCACTCGGTGCACGCGGCCTTGCCGGCCTGCTCGACGATCTCGGTCTCGTCGTGCCCGGAGAACTGGGTGAGCCAGGCGAACCGCGTGGACGGGAAGCACGTTCGGCACAGCATGGTGCGGTGGACGTGGCCTCCGGTGTTGAGGACCAGCCAGGCGCGGGTCCAGCCGCCCCGGCGTTCGAACTCCGCATCGAGGGGGCGCGCGGCGGCCTCGCACTCGGCGATCGTCTGGCGGGCCTGTTCGATCCGGGGCTGCAACTCGGTCGCGTACTCGGCCATGCCGTCGTTCACCAGACGGCGGACGCGGGCGGTGAGCCCGTTGACGGTGTCGGTGGCCTTGGCATGCTCGATACCGAGCCGGGCGAGCTCTTCGTCGATCTCGGACGGGGTTGCGGTCGTGGGGTCGTCGATGGGCATGGTGGTTCACCTCGGAACGGGTTCGGGCCAGGCCGTGTCGGCCAGGCGGGGGCGTGGGAAGGCGTCGCCGGTGCGCCAGGCGCGGATGGCGGGGGCGAGTTCGCTGGTGACGGCGCGGTCGAGGTCGCGGATGTCGATCGCGGTCCGGCCGGTGCGGCGGGCGTCGGCCCACAGGTCGAGGACCTTGGTGAGGCTGTCGGCCAGCAGCGCGGTCAGCGCGGTGGGCGGGTAGTCCTCGGCGACCGCGGCCAGCAGCCCGGCCATCTCGGTCAACGGCAAGCCGGGGGTGGTGTAGTGGTCGAGCTGGCGGACCGGCAGCGTGACCACGTTCTCGGGTCCGGGCTCGGCGCCGGCCAGGGTGACCGCGCCGAGCTGGACGTCGGCGCCGAGTTGGAAGACGTAGCCCCAGAGGCCCATGCGGGTGGTCGCGCGGGTGAGCGACTGGCGCGGAAGGTGGCGGGCCCGTGCCACGTCGAGCGCCTTGGCGCGGTTGGCGGGCACGGTGAGCACGTCGTCCAGGTGGGCCCGTGACAGGTCGAGGCGGTCGTAGAACTTCACGAACACGAGGGACTCCCCTTTCGGTGTGGTGGCGCGGGTTCAGGCGCGGGTATGGGCGAGTGCGCGGGGTGGCAGAGCGGTGGTGGTCCAGCCGTAGAGGTCGAAGACCTGGCGGGCGTGGGAGCGGCAGTAGAGGTCGAAGGCGCCGCCCTGGCCGGCGTGGGTGGCGCGGCGGTGGCAGTAGCGCGGGGGTCGGCCGTCGCCGAACTCGGTTTGCCAGGTGCACGCGCGCAACCGGTGGACGCGGATGACGAGGCCAGGGCCGCCGTTGATGCCGGCCCAGCGGCCTCCGTCGACGTCGGTGGCGTGCCAGACGTAGCGGGTCCACATCCCGCCGGACGGGGTGTAAGTGCGCCGGCCGACCTGGTGGACGTCGTGGGGGTCGATCGTGGCCAGGTGCCCGCCGGGCCAGGTGGTCAGCGCGCGACCGGCCGAGGACACGTAGGCGACGAACGTGTTCGCGCGGGTCATCGCGTGGCGTTCGCGTTCGTCCGAGCACGGGTAGCAGCTCGTGGCGCCGGTGGTGGGGTCGATCGCGCGGCCGGTGCCGATCCCGCTGGGGTCCGGGGTGGGCGGGTGGCCGCAGTCGAGGATGTCCGCCACGGGGGCGGTGAAGGAGGTGGTCATGGCGGCATCGGTCCCTTCAGGCCGGTGACGAGCGGAATCGGGAATGCGTAGGCCGGCCGTTCGGCCACCGGAGGCGGCTCGAACGGCCGGAGGTGATCAAGTGAGGTGTCCGAAGGTGGCCAGCAGCCGGGCGAACTCGGCCACCCGGTCGTGCGGGACGCGGACCGTGAACACCGAGTCGGACGCGCCCGAGCGCACGCAGACGCGTCCGTGGACGCCTGCGTCGACCGTGCCGAAGTGGAAGTCGGTGGCCTGGTCTCGGCGCTGCACGCCCAGGCGGGCCGCGACGGTCACGGCGAGTTGCTCGCGAGCGGCGGCGATGCCGTCGCTGGCGTGCTTCTCGTCCCGGGCCGCGTGCAGCGCGGCCTCGTAGTTCGGCAGCAGCCGGCGCCGGATCTCGTGGGCGATCATGTCGGGCGGTTTGCCCTGGTCGACGGTGATCTTGTGGTCCTGCTTGTGGTCCTGCGGGACGTGGTTGCGCAGGAAGCCGAGGTGACCGGTGATGATCAATCGGCCCTGGTCGGTCTTGCGGCCGGTGGTGGTGCCGTCGATCAGGTCGAGGACCTGATCGTTCGGTCCGGCGAGGTGTGCTTCCGAGCCGTCGTCGGCCTTGCCGGTGTAGGCGCGCCACCCGGTTCCGAGGTGCTCGGCGACGGTGTGCGCGAGGTCGAGGGTGGTCATGGAGTTCTCCCGTGGGTCGGCGGCCAGCCCGAGACGCGCCGGCCGAACTGGTGGTGAGGTACGGCGGCAACCGGCGCACGACGGGGCGCCGGCCGACCGTCAACGGGGACGGCCGACCGGCGGGAAAGGAGAGACGGAGGTCAGCGGCAGTGGCCGGTGATCTGGACCAGGTGGGCCATGTCGACCACGGGCCCGGCCCAGTAGCGGACGTGGGCCGGTTCGTTGCCGATTCCCCAGACGGAGAGCCGGAAATCGGGGTCGCTTGGGCAGGCCCACACGGAGCGCTGACCGGGCCCGTTGGGCGCGGGGGCGCCGTGTTCGTCGCATCGGTCATCGACGACTAGGCCCCCACCCCAGGACGACCGCAGGTGCGCGAACACCCGGACGTACGAGGCGTCGAATGGCGCGGTGTGCGCTTCCTGTCGGGTCGCTGCCCATTCGGCCAGTGCGTCCGCGGACAACGGCCGGCGGGAGGTGATCACGGCGCGCACGGCGTCGGCGTCGGTGAGCCGGCCGTGGTCGCTGCTGTCCGCGTAGGCCAGTGCGCACGGCCCGGTGAACCACAACGTGATCCACTGCGGGCCGCGATGCCAGCCGCGCGCATAGCCGCGCCGGTCGCCCAACTCGGTGATCGGGATCGGCGGCAACACGCCGTCCAGGCCCCGGTCCGGTCGGGGCGTCCACCCGTGTGCGCGGAGGTCGTCGTCCACGATCGGGTAGATCATGTCTGTGGTCCGGGCGCCGGAGTAGCCGCGTGCCGCGCGGCTCAACGTGTCCGCCAAGCCGTTCATGCGGCCGGTGACGTTGCGCAGGCCCTGCACCGGCATGGGGTGCGAGCTCAGTGCGTCGTCGTGCAGGTCGGCGACCTGGCAGCGGAGTTCCTCCGCGAGCCTGGCGAGGCTGGTGAGGCTGGCGGCCTGCACGCGGTTCGCCGTCTCCAGAGACTCGGCCCGTGCGCGTTCCCGGTCGAGTTCCGCGCGCAGTGTGTCCAGTGTGGTCGGGTGGTCGCTGGTCATTGTGGGTGCTCGCTTTCGTCGGTCGAATTGCGTGAATGTGCGAAGGTGATGGGAAAGGGGGTCACTGTTCGGCGAGCACGCGGTCGAGCTGATCAAGGAAGTAGTCGACGTCCGTGTTCGGGCGCATCGCGTCGCCCGAGGGCATCCAGTCGAAGTCGTCGACGTAACCGGTGCTGGCGACCTGGTCGAAGGTGTCGACGTAGTCGGAGTGGTTGCATTCGCAGCAGTCCGGAGCGGTCACCGGGTACAACTGACTGCCGACGTTCCGGGACGCGGTAGCCAGCGCGCGGTCACGGAAGGTTGGCGCGGTGTAGGTGGCAATCGCGGTGACCACACGAGCGGCCGGGAATCGGGCGAACAACTCGGCCAACACGTCGTAGTGGGCGTGCCAACACGCCGAAATCGTGCGGCGCCTGCCGTTCGGGCCGGTGCCCTTGCCGAACGCGGACGCGCTTCCCTTGGCGCCGGAGCCTGCCGTGTCGGTGGCGCGGAGGGTGAACGTGGCGCGGGGGCCGGCGCGGTTGCTGCGATCCTCGCCCGTGCGCACGGTGATGTTTCCGTCGTAGAGCGCGCTGGACACGTCGCGTACGACGTGGTGAATATCGGTGAGGGACACGCCGTACACGAACATGGTTGAGCTCCTTTACTGATTCGGAAACGGTGGTGATGACGTGCGCGCGGATGAGTCGAACAATCCGCAACGGAAAATCAGACCGTTGCAATCGTTGCGCGCGGGTTAGAGCTGCGCCCGTCATGAACGGGCGCCGAGAAACGGGGCTGACTATCGGTGACATGTCCGGGCGAGCTGGACTGTGGTTAGATCCAGGAATCGACGCGGTGGACGGTTGCACCGCATTTCTTGGCGATGTAGTCCGCAGCGTCCGCCAGGGTTGAGAATCGGTAGCGGTAGGCGGACAGCGGCACCGGAGTGGGCGCCCCGTCGGTGGAATCGATGCGCCAACGTCCGCGCGGTGCGCGTTCGCAGGCGACGAACGCGCACCCGTCACGGGTGAACGCGACCGCGCTATCGGCGTCTTGTTCGCCGTAGGTGTCGTCAGTCATGACGTAGCCGTTTTGGGCGTACTGAAAGTGGAGCTCAACGACGGTGTCCGTGTCGGTGGACATGTGGTCTCCCTTGGCGTTTTCCGGTCTGGGTAGGGGTTGCGTGAGCGGGCTTCAGGCCCAGCGCGGTTGGAATTCCTCGCGCAGTCCGTCAAAGGTCCACGCGCCGAAAATGCGGAACTGTCCACAATGCACGCGCACGTGTGCGCGCGGGACACAACCGTTTGGGGTGAACGTGGTGTGTTCGCCACGTCGGTAGGCGCCGCGTGTAGCGGTGACCAAGACGGCGATTTCGCCGCGCGGGGTGTATCCGGTCACCTTGGCCGGTACGAGTCCGGAGAAACTGTCCAGGAAGATAAGATCACCGATCCGAATCACGGTCGTCCGAATCGAATGGCGTTGCGTGTCAGTCATTGCGAGCCTCACTCGGGATGCGTTAGGCGGCTGACTGGTAGCCCGTGCCGGGACAATTGGCGAGATTGGGCAGGTAGACGGTTCGGAAGTCGTTCCACGCGCGTTCGGAATTCGCGCGGGCCCGGTTGCGTCCCCTGTCCAGCCGGTTGGGGCCGCGCCGTTGTTCGGCTTCCTGGTTGAGCCGTTGACGGGCGAGCCAGGTCACGGCCTGCACCTGGTGTGCCGAGACCCGTTCTCCCGTGCGTGCGGAGATCAGCTCCGCGGCACGGCGGTACAGGCTCACCACGTGGTCGTACTGCCGACGGGAAACCGTTCCGTCCTTGCGACGGAACCCGTTGACCGGCGCGGAGTCGTACTCCTCGGAGGTGAGCGCGCCACCGTGCGCCACTGACAGCGCGTGCCGGTCGATCACCACGCGCGGGTTGTCCGGGTCCTGATCTCCGCCGAACTCGATCAGGTGGGCAAAATCGCGGATCTTGGGACCGTTCAGGATGTCCTCATACCGCTCACCGGCGAGCAACCGGTCAGCGGCGCGTTTCTGACCGGTTGTGGCGAACATTCCGGAACCGGGCCCACCAATTCCCGTACCCTCGCGCAGTACGCGAGCGGCATTAAGGACGTTGCCGATCCATCCTTGCTGGGGCGAGTAAATCGCGAGCATTCCGGCGCCGAGATGGGCGTCACCGTTCGCGATGGCGGTTGCCACGTGGTGCGCGTCGGCATACCAGCGCATTCCTTGCGCGATTTCGTCGGGTGTGGCCTGTTCCCAGTGCCACACGATGTTTTCGTGGCTCACGGGGTGTGCCCGGAACCATGGGTGATCGCTGGGGGCAGGCATGACAGTTCAATCCTTTAGGTGTGGTTCACGGTCACCGGCGAGTCGTCCCACAAGCGGGCCCATCCCGATTGTGCGGGACGCACGCCGGTGGTTCGTACGTATTTGTCCAGGGCAAGCAATTCGCGTCGCACTTCTCCGACGTCCAATTGCCACAGTTCACGGGAGATCTCGTCCCGCACGCGGTCAAGGTCAATCGCGCCCGATGACGCGAGGGAATACAGAGCTGACGACATACCGCCGTGCCACTCGGACGCGATGCGTCGCGCTTGTCCGTCGCTGATCATGACGATAACTGCACTCATGGTTTTCACTCCTGACTCACGCCGCGACCGTGACCGGAATGGATTCCATGGCGGAAAAATCGAAAATGGCGAGCTGGGCGGTTTCCCGCGCGAGCGTCATTGCCTCGGACAGGTCCGTAGTCACGACGGAAACGTCCAGGTAGACGCGACCGGTCGCAGGGTCACGCCATCCGCCGAGAACGCGACCGGGCAGCGAAAGAGCGTCTTTAGCCTGCCCGATATATTCGTGCAGGTCGTTACTGGTCACGAGACCATCGAAAACGCGTTCGTGTTCCGGGTGTACGGCGACCGCATAGCCGGTACGGACGTCGGAACCGTCGTCAGGCTTGACAGAAAAGCCACCGTCGGGAACGGACAGAGCGTCCGCCATGGCGCTAATCCGGGCGGACCAATCGATCAGAGACATAGTCATGTCGGTACTCCGTTTCGTGTACGAAAGTGGTCGACTGGCAGCGATTCAGGCCAGTTGTGAACTGGCACCGAAACGCGCAACCCTCGCCGTTGCGAGATCTCCGCAAAGGGGACACATCCTGTATCCGTGCAATACGGCACTACTCGCGTGGTGAGGGTTGCGTGTTCCGATGGCACATTCCCTGAATCTCTAAACACTGTTGGGATAAGCCGTTATGTCTAGCGCGCAACGCAAGGAACCATGCCCGTATGGGTTTGGTGTGCTATGGGTAGGCGAGAGCGACGCTCTCAAGCCAGAGAAACCCAATGTCGGCAACCGCCTAAGACAACCCCGAACGCCTACGCATTGCGACGTTTGTCGGTGCTAGACCACCATTGACTTATCTTGGGGACACACCTGTGGCAGGCATGCCATTTATGCGCGCTACTCCGCTCTATAGCAAGAGCTTTACGTCGCGAAGCTGCAAGCGCAATTACTACGCATTCCAGAAAAGAAATGCGCGTTTGGCTACGCGTCGTTCTTCACGCTGCTCTGCACGGATTCGCTGCTGTCCGCACGGCCCAAGCCGCTGCCCGCGCTATACGGGACTTATGGTTGTTGTCGTCAGGAAAGACGCCGTGGTGATCGACTCGCAGGGACGCCGTGCCCTGGTCCTCGTCGCCTCCTCGGTAGCTGTCCTGCTGACATGTCTATTAGACACCTCTCTAGGACACTCCGCAAGAGGGTATGCCGCTGCCGTGACCTTGCCGTTACATGATCTTGTCCGGGCGCTGGTCAGACACTGTTCGTGCCGGCAATATGCGGCTGCATAGGGAAGCGAGCGACCGGCGCGGCGGAGGTCCCGGCGGATGCGACCGGCGCGGCGGAGGTCCCGGCGGATGCGACCGGCGCGGCGGAGGTCCCGGCGGATGCGACCGGCGCGGCGGAGGTCCCGGCGGATGCGACCGGCGCGGCGGAGGTCCCGGCGGATGCGGACAGCTCATCTCTTGGTTTTGTTATCTACGAAATGGCGAAATGCCGAGAATGGCGAACCGTGAGTGTTCTGATATTCAGACTTCACCCTCGCGATTCAATCCATGGAGAACCCAAGCGAGTTGAGTATTGACAAGCGTTCGAAAATGTGTTTGTCAAGCCCGAGTAATAAGTGGGTGCAAATTGCTATGAGTATCGGGTTCGGCAGAGGTTGGCACCGGCGAATTGTTGTCTGGTTTGCAGCCCCGCGGCGGCCGAGTAGCGAGAGGTGAGGCAATGTATAACCATCGGGCAACGGGAAGTGGGGTACGAAGAGATGGCAACCTGCGCAGCCAAGGTGACCACATGATCACGAGTAGCGGCAGGTGACCACCCACCCAAATCGACTGTTCATGTGGCAACGCGCCATCGACCTCACCGCCGAACTCGGCGCTCCGGCCGTCGGCGGCCCGATGGGCACGATCAGCGAGACCGACGCAGCCGATCCCGCCCGCCGAGCCGACCGCCAGGACGAACTCGTCGACCACCTCGAACGACTCGCCCGCCGCGCCACCGATGTCGGAGTCCGCGAGCTGCTGGTCGAGCCGACCCCGATCCTGCGGGAGTACCCGGCCTACATCGACCACTGCCAGACCCTGCTGAACACATTGCGCGGGCGCGGCGTCAACAACGTGGGACTCACACTGGACACCGGACACGCACTGTTCCAGCGGCTCCACGGCGCCGACGCTGGGATCGAGAGCTGGATCCACAACCTCGGCTCGCGCATCCGGCAGATCCACCTGGACAACACCGACGGCCACGGCGACCCGCACTGGGGCTGGCCGCACCCGCAGGGCACCTTCGACGTCGGCGCGCTCGCGACCTGCCTGGTCGACAACAACCTGGCCGACATCTCGGTAATCCTGGAGGTCTACCCGCGGTTCGAGGACGACTCCACCGAGGTGCTGAAGCTGATCGCCAGCTCCGTCGAACACTGCCGCGCCCACTTCCCCGTTTCCACCCAGGTGGTCAGCAATGCTGCCGCTGGCTGACCTATACCCGCGGGACCGGCTCGCGGTCGAGGTGTCGCTGTGGTCGGCTGACTTGGCCGACCTCGGCGCGGAGGTCGCCCGGCTGACCCCCTACGCAGACGTCTTCCACATCGACGCCTCCGACACCCGGTTCGTGCCCAGCCCGCTGTTCTTCCCCGACCTCGTCGCGGCGCTGCGTTCGCACACGCAGGTGCCTTTCCACGTCCACGTCATGGCCGAGCACGCCCTGCCCTTGGTCGAGGACTTCGCCCGCGCCGGGGTAGACCTGCTGTCCGTCCACGCGGAAGCCGACGACGTCGCCGACGCCCTGCAAGCGATCCGGACGCGGGGCGGTGCCGCCGGCCTCGCGCTGCGCCTGGACACGCCCGTCGACACCGTGGAAGCGCACCTCGACGACATCGACTTCGTGGTTCTCATCGGCACACCGCTGGGCACCAAGGGCACCACGATGGATCCGGCCGCGCCGGATCGTGTGCGGCAGCTGCGGGCGTTGGCCGCCCGCACCGGCCAAGACCAGCTTCCGGTCATTGCCGACGGCGGCATCCGCGAGAACACCGTTCCCGAGCTCGCCGACGCGGGTGCCGACGCTGTGGTCGCCGGATCGTTGTTGCTGGGCAGCGACGACCTCGCCGCCACCACCACCTGGCTTCACCGCCAACGGAGCGACGTGGCGTTCGACGGAGAGCGCGTCGAGGAGCGGACGTGACACCGGTCGCGGCAGATCCGTTGGAGGGCTGGGTGGTCAGCGTCGATCTGTGGGGGACGCTGATCACATACGGCGATCGCGAGGCCGAAGCCGCCTGGCGGATTCGCGAGTTCGAGACCGTGCTCACCGAGTTCGGTCACGACCTTCCCGACGGCAAGGTCCGTGAAGCGATCCTCGCCGTGCGCGCGGACACCCAACGACGTCAACGTACAACTGGCGAACAACCTCCGGTGCGTGGCCAAGTCGAGCAGATGCTCACCGTCATGGGCCTGCCCCTCGACACGCGGCTGATCGACACCCTGCTCGTCCCGCACACTCATGCGGTCTTGCGAGCCTGCCCCGACATCATCCCCGGCGCGCACAGCGCGCTCTGGGCACTGAGGCAGGCCGGAGCTCGGCTCGTGTTGACCTCCAACACCCTGGCCACTCCGGCGTCGGTATCCCGGCTCATCCTCGACGACCACGACCTGACCACCGTGTTCGACGAGACCGTCTTTTCCTCTGACGTCGGGCTGGCCAAACCACGCTGGGAGATGTTCGCCGCGGTCGCCACCGCCGCAGGTACGGATCTGAGCCGGGTGGTGCACGTCGGCAACAGCGTGACCACCGACATCCACGGCGCGCTGAACGCCGGATGCCGCGCGGTGCTGTTCAACCCGGGTGGCAAGCCCTGTCCTGCCGGCGTGCGGGCCATCACCAGCCTCGACCAGATGCCGATCGCCGTCCTGGCCACTTGCTCCTGAGCCCATCACCCAACCGAGGAACCCGTTTGATGATCACGCCGCTGGACATCCCCACGGCCCGTGTCGCTCCCCGCCTGCTGCCGCCGAGCGGCCTGGACCTGCTCGTCGCGGCATCAACCTGCGAAGGCCGGGCCCGCCACCTCCGCGACCTGCTGGCGGGCGCTGACGCCGACGGGTCGGTCTACCTGGCCAACCCCGACGAGGTGCGCGCGATGCTTCTTCACGGCATCGACCCGCAGCTCTACCTCGCCTATCGCGACATCGCCGCGCCCCGGCCCAAGACCGACCAGACGGACGCGGACGCGGACGGCACGCACGCCTGGTTCGCCGACCTCGTCGTCTACACCGCGGCGAACCTCGGCCACAGCCCGGAACTCGGCCGGTCGCTCGGCCACTGGAACACCGCGGCTCAGGTCGAAATCTTCCAGTGCTTGTCCGGCCGGGTTCTCATGTTGCACACCAACATCGACGACGACGGTAACTCCACAATGGACTATCACGTATGTCAGGCCGGTGATCACGTCGTCATCCCTTTCGGTGCCTGGCACCTGACCGCCGTGCTCGACGCCCCGGCGGTGGTGTTCAACATCTACACCGATGTCGCTGACCTGCGGACCGGACACACCAGCCGGGAGGCGGTCGACAGTGACCTGAAGTACCGGGCGGCGCCCGCTCCCGAGTTGACCATCGCGCGCACGGCCTCGGAGATCGCCGTTGTCGGCTCCAGCCGCGAGCTCACCGAGCGACCTCTGCGGCGCGGTGAATTCCCGAGCTGGGCCGAGGCCCTGCTGATGCCCTCTGGACTGGCCGCGCTCTACCGCCATGCTCCGGCCGCCGAACTGGCTCGGCTGCAGGAGCACGCCGCGCATTTCGGCCACCGCCCAGTCCTCGCCACGGCGCCATGACGAGCTCGCGCAAGCATCAACCCGCGCCCACCGATGCCTCCTGTCCGATCCGGCCGCTGATCGGCTACGCCGCACCCGCTCGCGCGACGCGCCGCTTCACCCAGGGAGCGGCCAGCGTCACCCTGCGCGCAGACCGCGGCGAGCTGATCAGGGACGCAGAGACCACGCTCTACTCCTACGCGCGCACCAGGACCGCGGCCAGCCGGTGGACCATCACCCTGCACACGGGCGTTCCCGTCGACCAGGCCGGCGCGACCGCCCTGTTCGCCGACACGGACGACCATGACATCGGCCCGAACTTGCAGGCGCAGTCGATCGGCATGCCCGGCGGGAGAGCGTTCTGGATCCGCGAACACGCCACCCTCGTGCACCTCGACCACCTGCTCGGCACGATCACCGTGCACGCCAGCGACCTGGACGCCGCGCGGTTCTTCGCCGCCCGACTCGTGCGACAGGCGATGACCGCCCAGCTTCTGGAGCACGACGCGGTCTACGCGCACGCCGCCGCGCTCGTGCACGCCGGGCACGGCCTGCTGATCGCCGGGCCGAAGGGCGCGGGCAAGACCACCACCCTGCTGAGCGCGCTGCGGCTGGTGGGCGGGGACTTCGTCACCAACGACCGGCTTCTGCTCCACTGCGACCCCGACGGCGGCACGGTCGGCCACGCCTGGCCGATGCACCTGCGCGCCACCGCCAGCACGCTGCACGCCGTTCCGGGGATGAGCAGGTTCCTGTCCGCAGAACAGCAGCAGAACGGCCTGGCCGGCCAGGCCGCGCTCAGCGGCAAGATCGCGATCGAGCCAGACGAGCTACGGGCCACGCTGCCCGACATGCGGATCGTTGGCGAGGTCCGGCCCACGCTGATGCTCTGGCCCTACCGCAGTGCCAGCGACCTCCCGCCCGAGCCGGTACCTGCGGCCGAGGTCCGCGACGTCCTGGTACGCACCCAGTTCTTCATGCACGAACCGGTCACCAGCACCACCTCGCACCGCAACCACTGGCTGCTGCCGCCCGACCAAGATCGGACCGCGCTCTCGCTCACCGCCGTCGCAGACCAGCTCGCTCGAACCGTGCCGTGTGTTCGGATCCCGGTTACCGATTCGCCCGCGGCGCTGGCAGCCCGTGTAGTTGCCCTCCTCGACCACGCAGCGACCCAAGCGGCCAGGCCGGGTGGTTGGGGATGACCGACCGACGGGCATGCCGCTTCGCCGAGGACGCCGTCCGGGCTTTGTGCTGGGGCACCGGCGCCGACAACCACGAGACGATCGCCCGTGCCGTGGTGGCCGAACTGGGCGCGGTACTTGGGCAGTCGGTGCGGTCGAAGACCCTCTGCCTACTGGCCGCGTACCTGCACGACCACCCCGTCGCCGAGCTGGATCGCACGGTGACGCGATTCCTCGACAGCACGCTGCGAACCAACCGGTACAAGACCTATACCTGCCGCGTGGCCGCGCTCGCCGACACCGCGAAGTTGCGCACCGCTGGCGTAGCCGCCGTCGTGCTCGGGGGACTCAGCGTGGAACATTCCCTTTACGCCAGCACCGGTGCCCGGCAGTTCAGCGACATCGACCTGCTTATCGCGCATGGCGACGCTGAACGCACCTACGCCGTCCTCCGCTCCCAGGGTTACCAGCCCAGCCGGGACAGCGGGACCTGGACGCGGCCGACCGGCGACCCGATCGTCCCGCTCATCGTCGTCGACCTGGCCACGACCCTGCCTCGCAGCGGCACCGAAGACGACGCCCCCGATCTGCTGGCTCGCCGCACCAGCGTCAAGGTTCCCCCGCACGACCATCCGCTCCCCGTCCTCGCCCCGTCCGACGCGGTCAACCACACACTGGCCCGGCTCGCGACCCAGCCGGGCTGGGCACTCGCCGCCGACGCGATCCGCCAGCTACGTACGACGTCGCCGCCCGCCCCGCACCACGCCGACGTCCTCGCCGGCTGGTCGGTGCTGCGCTCGCATTGGCCATTGCTGCCCGCCCACCCGGCCCGCTGCGCCATCGACGAGGAGCCGCACCGATGATCATTGCCTTGGCCGGACTACCCGGCGTCGGCAAGACCACGCTGGCCGAGCAGCTCACCAGCCACATCACCGGTGCGCTGTTGCTGCGCAAAGACACCGTCCGACACGCGCTGTTCGGCACCGAGCACACCACCTACACCCGCGACCAGGACGACCACTGCGTCCAGGTCCTGTTCGCAACCGCCGTCTGGCAGTGGATGCGTGCTCCCGCCACGACCGTCGTGCTCGACGGGCGAACCTGGCTGGCCCCCGGCCAGATCGAAGACCTACGCGCCTTCGCCGCGACGCACCACCAACCCCTGCTGCTGCTCGAATGCGTCTGCCCGGTCGAGGTCACGCACGCCCGGCTGGCCGTCGATCACCAGCACGGCCGGCACCCAGCGGCCAACCGCACCCCGCAGCTACACCAGGAACTCGCTGCCACCGCCGTGCCGATTACCGGCCCGAAACTGCTGCTGGACTCCGGAAAGCCCGTCGCGACCAACGTCGACATCGTCCTTCGGCACCTGGACACCCTCGCGCCCTCCGACGCCGTGATTCATCTGCTGGCCCCGACCACCGTGGAGACCTCGTGACCACCGAACTGCCAGGACTGCTGCTGATCGCCCAGGCGACCGTCGCGCACGGCGCGGAGTTCTTGCGCACCCACCGCCCTCGTACCTGCACTGGCAAGGGCGACCGGGACATGGCCACCGACGTCGACCTCGCCATCGAACGGATCCTGCGCGACGAGCTGAGCCGCGCCACTCCCGGTATCGGCGTCCAAGGCGAAGAAGAAGGCGGCCCGACCAGCGGCACCCGCTGGGTCATCGACCCGGTCGACGGCACTGCCAACCTCACCCATGACATCCCGCTGATCGGCATCTCCCTTGCCCTGGTCGTTGACGAGGATCCTCTGCTCGGAGTAATCGCCCTACCCCAGCTCGACCGCACGTACTGGGCGGCGGACGGCCTCGGCGCCTGCCGGGACGGCAACCCGATCCGCATCGCCGGCCCGGACCGGCTGGATGAGGCGATCATCGCGATCGGCGACTACGGCACCGGACCCGACGCCGCCGCTCGAAATGCGGCGATGCTGGCGATCCACGCCGCCCTCGCGCCCCGAGCGCAACGCATCCGGATGCTCGGAACCGCCGCGGCCGACCTCGCGTTGCTGGCCGACTCTGCGCTCGGCGCGTCGATCACCCTCGGCAACCGTACCTGGGACATGGCCGCCGGAGCGGTCATCGCCCGCGAAGCCGGCGCCCACGTGACTGATCTGGACGGCACCGACCACACCACCGCCTCACGCTGCACCATCGCCGCCGCACCCGCCCTGATCGAGGAGATCCTCGACATCGTCCAGCGTGCGAGCGCGATCAACGGCTTCACCGGCAAGGAGGTCGTGGCGTGCTGATCACGTTCGAAGGGCTGCCCGGAGCCGGCAAGAGCACACAGAGCCGAATGCTCGCGAGGTGCCTGGAAGCAAACGGCCACCACGTCACCGTCCTCCCCGACCTGGCCACCCTGGACACCGAGCCCATCTCGGCTACCCTCGTCGACCTGCTGCGCACCGGCGACGATCCGTTCCTGCGCACGGGCGACGCCATCACCGACACCATGATCACTGCCGCGATTCGGGCTGACCTCGTCGCCACCGTCCTCGATCCGGCGCTGGCCGAGAACCCTGCCGGCGTCGTGATCGAAGACCGCGGCATCCACACGATGGCCTCCTACGCGATCGCCGCCCTACTCCGCCAGCACCGCGCGCCTGCCGAGATCGCCCTCGACTGGCTAAACGCCCTCACAGCACTGGCCGGGCCGCGCCCCACCCGAGCCTTGTGGCTGCGGATACCCCCGAACGTGGCCGCCCGTCGCGCCGACGAACGCGGCGGAGACCGCCGTCCCGCATCCACCGACGAGCAGCGCGCTCACCTCACCTGGGTCGACCACGCCTACGCACTGCTTGCCGAACGAGACCCCCAGCTCACCGTCCTCGACGTCATCGACCTCGACCCGGTCGACACTCACCTCGCCATTCATGCCGCCTTGCGTCAGATCAGCCAGACGGGCGACATCGACCTGGGCCCGTGTGCGGGGCACCACGAAACCGCCGAGCCCGTCTCCTACGCTGGCCCCGCCAGACCACGTCCATCCGTGCCGAGCCGAAACCGAGAGTCCGAGACGATGACCACGTTGGCCAGCCACCGCGAGAACACCGCTCCCATCGACCTGCTCAGCGCCCTGCGCACCGCGCGTGCGGCCGGAGCCGACGCACTGGCCGCCACGCTCGACGAACACGGGTTGCGCGCACTCGACGGTGGTCGCAACAACGACGTCTTCGTCTGGACCGCGGCCCCCACACCGATCTGTATCAAGCTCTACAAGAAGACCGACCGGCAGCGCGTCGAGCGCGAGTGGCACGGCCTCACCCACGCCGCCGGCCTGGGGAGCGCACCGGAACCGCTGTGGCTTGACGAGGACCCCGAACAGCCAGCCCTCGGCATGACGCTGCTGCCCGGCGCACCGATCCTTGACGTTCTCGACCCGACGACAGCCATCAAGTCGCTGGCCACCACCACCCGCGCTCTCCAGAGCGTTCCGCTCAAAGAGCCGCTGGCCAGCCTGGAGCGCGTCGACTCCATCGGCCACTACATCGCCCGGCTCACTGATGTCTGGCCCGGCCAGCTCGCCGACGCCGCCGACGATCCCCAGACCCCTGAGATGCTCGCCCTCCTGCACCGCTGGGAAAACAGCGGCGACGCCGAACTGCTCGCGCAGCCCGCTGCCCGCGTCTACTCCCGTGGCGACGCGAATTTGCTTAACTGGCTCCACGACGGCGAGTCCACCTACGTCGCAGACTTCGAGTTCAGTGGCTTCTCCGATATCGCCGTCGACGCCGCCGACCACATCGAGCACATCAGCGCCCGCGTCGTTCCCGACGACGTCTGGGCCAGCGCCGAAGCGGACCTTGGCGTCACGCCGGCAAACCGCGCCCGATTCGAGGCCGCGCGGCGCACCATCGCGCTGCGGTGGCTTGCCGTGCTCTGGAAACAGCGCACCAAGCGGGTCGAGGAGTTCACCGCTCTGCACGACCGGGTTCGCGCCCTTCAAGGCTGAATCACGACTGCCCATCGCTAGCCAGCGACGTCAGAACGGACACCGCGTCGAAGTCGCCAGCGCCGAGCATCGGCACGACCGCGAACAAGCCGGCCGCGAGCAGCCGCGTGTCGGCGAACATCGCGAGGCCGTCGAGTTCATCCCGGTCGGTCCAGCGGAAGGGGTGCTCAGGCTTCCGGGTCACCTCGTCCGGATCGGTGACGAAGGCGACGTACTGGTGATCGACATGCACGTGACGATTCCCGCAGTGCCCATCCGGCGGCACCGGCTGCTCGGTGATCCACCACGGCATCGTCAGAACGGTGCGGGGAAAGTCGGGCGGGACTGCTGGGCCGGGGGGCCGCACCAACCGAACCCGTCGGCCAGTTTCCTCTTCGACCTCGCGAAGTGCAGCATCAACCTGCGACTCGCCCGGTTCGGCATGACCACCGGGGATCATCCAACGCCTGAGGCGAGGATGCTCGATCAATCCAAGGCGCCACACTCCACCGACCAGCCCGAAGACGAACACGCTCGATGTGAAGTGCTTGATCATTCCATGAGTTTGCCAGCCTCGACCAGCACGGGTCCTGCGTACGTGCGCCGGATGGCGGCGGAAGTGCACCGCGATGAAAACTGAGACTAAGAAGGCATGCAGCTACGCTGCGCTCGCCGCTGCTCCGTCGACCGACGAACCCCCACGCCTCTTCGACATGGCATTTCGTCGCAGAGCCCAGCTGCCGAAGGCCACCGACGCGGGCCAGGGAGAATGCATCGCATGTCAGCTACCAGCCTGGACGACGTTCGGCATGCCCTGCGCATCAACGATCCAGCCGCTGTTATCGGTCTGCGGGAGTGCGCCTGGCTCGACGTCAAGGGCGGCCCATATCGGCTGGATAGCGCAACCGGGAAGGAGGAGTTGGTCAAGGACGTCGCGGCGTTCGCGAACGCCGCGACCGGCGGCCTGCTCCTGATCGGGTTCAAGACGCAGGTCGAGAACGGCGAAGAGATCGTCTCTGAACTGGGCCCGATTCCCAGGGACAAGGTGGACCTCGACCAGCACCGCAAGCTCATCAGGACCCGCGTGGTGCCGCCCCCACGCGGCTTCACCGTCGAGTGGATCGACTGCGGCGACGCACGAGGTGTCCTGGTGATCGACATCCCCGCCCAATCGCAAACACAACGTCCGTTCGTCGTACCAGGGCCGTCGGGCAACGACAAGGCGAGTGAGCGCTCGGTAGCGGTTCCGGTGCGGGAGGCCGATGGTACCCACTGGTTGCCACAATCTGAGATCCGCCGGCTGTTGGCGCTCGGCTGGGCGGAGGCCGGCGGCCCCAGTGAGGAAGTGCTCTCTGCGCTGGTCACCGAGGCGGTCTCCGCCGCCAGTCGCGCCGCGGACGCAGCTCGACCGGCACACGAGGTCGGGGTCGGCGAGCCGGGCTGGAGACGGCCGTTTCGGGAGGCATACGAGCGGGCGCGTCAGCTAATTCACCTGGGTCGGCCAACGACCGAGGTCTACCGGATCGGCCCAGGTGTCGCCCAGGAGTTCGAATCGGGTGGACCGGCTGACGGGTGGATCATTTGTGCCTTACCTGACCAGCTGCCCGTCACGATCGCAGAATCGGTATGGGACGCGCTGCACGCTGCAGGGAGCGGAGTACCGGACGGTGATGTGCTCGGTGCCCTCGGGCTTCCGTTCATCGAGCAGGACAGCACGCGGGCCGGACGGGTCGTCAACGAACTGGCCACCGTGGTCGAGCTGCGCGGAGGACGCTGGGGAACTGGCCTGCTGGTCCGCGCTGATTCCGGTTGTCCGTGGCCATGAAAAAGTCCCCGCTGGTGGCCAGGTGCAGGTCCTCGCGGGTGGCCGTGTGAGGTCCCCGCTGGTGGCCAGTTAGAAGTCCCCGGTCCCTCGTCGTGTCGTACCGGGCGGTGAGGCCCTGGGCGGTGACGGTGGCGGTTGTCGAAGCCAGCCACCGCACCGCCCAGGGGTCTCCCATTGAAGTCTGCGAGGGAACGGATGGACATCATTTCGGCCTATCGGGAGGTGGGCAGTTATCGCGGCGCGGCCGCGATCTGCGCCACGACCCCGAAGACGGTGCGCCGGGTCATCGAACGCCATGAGGGAGGAGGTGTTGCGCCGCAACGCAAGCCACGGCCCCGGAACTACGAGTCGGTCGCCGAGCTGGTCGCGGCCCGGGTCGGGAAGACCCAGGGCAGGATCTCGGCGAAGCGGCTGCTGCCCGAAGCCCGCGCGGCCGGCTACGAGGGCTCGGCACGCAACTTCCGCCGCCTGGTCGCGACGGTAAAGGCCGACTGGCGCCGCGATCATCACCGCGGCCGCCGTCCGGCGGTGTGGTCCCCGGGCGAGCACCTGGTCATCGACTGGGGCGTGCTCGCCGGGCTACACGTGTTCTGCGCGGTGCTGGCCTGGTCGCGGGTGCGGTTCGTCCGCTTCGCCACCGACGAACGCGCCGAGACGACCCTGACCATGCTCGCCGAGTGCTTCGAGACCCTCGGCGGGGTCCCCAAGGTCGTGCTCGCCGACCGGATGGGCTGCCTGAAAGCCGCCGTGGTCGCCGACCATGTCGTTCCGACGCCGGACTACGTGCGCTTCGCCAGCCACTACCGGTTCCGCCCAGACTTCTGCCATGGAGCCGATCCGGAGTCCAAGGGCATCGTGGAGAACCTCGTCGGCTACGCCAAGTCCGACCTGATCATCGGCTGTGGTCTCGTCGCCGACCTCGACTCCAGCACAGGTCAGCGGCCGGTGGACCTTGCCGCGGCCAACGAGGCCGCCCGGCAGTGGTGCGTCGAGGTGAACGCGGCGACGCACTCGGAGATCGCCGCCGTTCCGGCCCGGCGCCTGGCCGAGCACGAGCTCGCCGTGTTGGGCGGATTGCCGTCGCTGCGGCCGCGGGTCACCGGCCCGGCCGTGCTGCGCAAGGTCGACCGGCTCTCCTGTGTCCGGTTCGGCTCGGCTCGCTACTCGGTGCCCACCACCGCGATCGGCACCCGGGTCGAGGTCCGCACCCACGCCGACCGGCTCACCATCCTCACCACCGCCACGCCCGGCAGCATGACCGGTGGGGTGGTGTTGGCCGAGCACCGCCTGGTCGGGCCGGGTGAGGCGTCGGTGATCGACGCGCATTACGGCGGTCCCCGCCCTGCCACTCCGGTTCGGGCCGTCCGCCCCAAGACCGCGCAGGAGAAGGCGTTCTGCGCGCTCGGCCCGATCGCGGCGGCGTTCCTGACCGGCGCCGCCGCGGCCGGATCGGCCCGTCTCGGGACTGAGTTGGGTGAGCTGCTGGGCCTCGGGCAGGCCCACGGCGAACAGGCGCTGCTCGACGCGCTGGCCCGGGCGACGGCGTTCCGGCGGTGGCGAGCCGAGGACGTCCGCTCGATCCTCGCCGCCGGCGCGGCCGCACCCAGGCCCCGCCCGGCCGGAGAAGCCCTGGTCGTCGAGCTGCCCGCGGTCCCGACCCGCTCCCTGGCCGACTACGCCATCACCACCACTACCGAGCCGGACACCGCGGTGGTCGATGGGGATGCGTCATGACCGCGAGCAAGCCCCCGGCGCTCGATGCTGACCTCGAGGCCGGGCTCAAGCGGCTCAAGCTCGCTGCGATGCGCCGCCTGGCTCCGGAGCTGTTGCTCACCGCCCGGACCCAGCGCTGGCGCCCCGAAGAGCTGCTACGCACCCTGGTCGAGGCCGAGGTCGCCGCCCGGGACGCCTCCAACATCGCGAACCGGCGCAAGGCCGCCGGGTTCCCGGTCGCCAAGACCCTCGACGAGTTCGACCTGTCCGCCTCCTCGATCCCGAAGGCCACGTTCGACTACCTCGCCTCACTCGAGTGGATCCGCGCTCCGGAGAACCTCGCCCTGGTCGGGCCGGCAGGGACCGGAAAGTCCCACCTGCTCGTCGCCCTCGGCACCGCGGCGGTCGAGGCCGGGCACCGGGTCCGCTACTTCACCGCGGCCGAGCTGGTCGAAGCGCTCTACCGCGGCCTGGCCGACAACTCCGTCGGCCGGCTGATCGGCCAGACCCTGCGCCACGACCTGATCATCATCGACGAGATCGGGTTCGCCCCGCTCGACGACACCGCCGCCCAGCTGCTGTTCCGGCTCGTCGCCGCCGCCTATGAACGCCGCAGCCTCGCCATCAGCTCGCACTGGCCCTTCGATCAATGGGGACGGTTCATGCCCGAACACACCACCGCGGTCAGCCTGCTCGACCGGCTCCTGCACCACGCCCACGTCGTCGTCACCAGCGGCGACTCCTACCGCATGCGCGAGGCCAGGACCGCGAAGGGAGCCCCCATCAACACCAGCTGAACGACCCCGGACCGGGGACTTTCACCTGGCCACCAGCGGGGACCACGAACTGGCCGTTGACACCGGTCGGACCTGGACGTGGGAGCCCAGCCCTAGCTTCAGCCTCACCACGACCCGCTACGCCGGGAACTGGACCGGCGGGGGCGCGCCGCCGCTGCTACGTGTTCGGGCGATCGCAACGCTGCCCTCGGTTGGGAATGGAGAACGAGAGATACCGACCGCTCGGCGGCGCGAGTTCGCCATGACCTTGCCGATCAGCGAGCTGGCCGGCGCCGTGACCATCCTGTCGCAGCGGCGTGGTGCCGACTTGCGTGCCGCTCAGTGGAAGCCAGGCCCCAACCGGAACGCTCGTGATGCTGCCAGTTTCTCGACCACGATCGAGACCTCCGACCACCGCTCGGCGCTGTCTGGCGAGGTGATGGCTGCGCTGCCGAACGCGACGTCCTCGGCTGTCGTGACCTGCGCCGAGCTGCGGATATACGATCTCGCGGCCTGGGCAGACGTGCTGGGGTTGTCAGGTGAGGTAGCAGCCAGCGCCGATCTCCGGCTCTCGCTGGAGGAGTTGACCGAGTTCCTCTCCGTTGCATGGCAGACCGCGACCGAGGTACTGCCAGCAATCATCACTCCTGATCCGCGCGGCGGCCGGTGGGCCGGCCCTCCGACCGTAGAGCTGCGGTTGAGCGCCGAGCAGAAGCACGATGTTCCGGGGCCACCGCCGCTACTGACCGACCTGGTCGACTTCGCGGCATTCGGCGAGCGCGTCGATGCCCAGCTCACGAGCATGGCCGTGACGATCACCGCGCCACCGCAGCTTCCACGGGAACTCCGGCGAGCGCTGACTCGCCAGGCGTTCGTGTACATGGGACAAGCGTTCGGCTTCACGGACGCATCCGAAGATCAACTGTAGAGATCACCCACGTTCCTCGAACGTATGTGCGACTCGGGTGTATGTTGTCGGTCGTGGACCTGCAGATGCGTTCAAATACTCGGTCAGACGGCGCACTGTGCTGCCGGGTCGACGGAACTGGCACGCAGGTCGCCGTCTTGCCCGCCACGTGCAAGCTCGGCCTTCACGTTCTACGTCCGGCGGAGTGCAGTGCGATCGTGGTTGACGACGAGGTCCACGTCAGCTGTCCGGCCTGCGCTGCTACGCCAGGCGCAGACCATTGCTGGAGGCTAACCGTCAACGGCACGAGCCCGATGCGCGCCGAACTTGATGACGAGCCTTACCTTGACCTGCGCCTACCGCGCCCTCCGGCTCCGCGGTAGGCAGGTGATCCAGTTGCTCGACAGCCCGTTCACAGCATGGGAAGGCGACGACCTCCACGGATGCAGGCCGGTGCTCACCGCAGTTTGGGTCCGACTGGACGCGCTGTTCGTTCGTGCCTCGGATGCCCCTCGTCACGTCATCGAGACCGGCCTCGACCTGACCGGCGAGGTCCAAGGACGACTCCATGGTCGCTTCCCGAGCGTCGAAGGGGACTGGCTCGCGTCGTCAACTATGAGATCCCGTTCGCAGACGGCCGAGGCAGCAAGCTGCAGCTAGTCGACCAACTCGTTCCGTTCTCCGCATTACGGAAGCGTGAGTAGGCAGGGCTGTAGCCAGACGTCGGCACTCTGGGGTGAGTCTCGCCGTGCCGCACTAGGCCGTTTGGGCGCCCCGTCGGCGAGCTTCCCCAGGTCAGAGGTGACATCGGCGTAGGGTCCACCGGATGGAGAGCGTCGTCGGAAGCGCGTCCGAGGCGGACGGTTCGCGAGGTGACCACCCCGTTGCAACCGTCGTGCCGCCGACGAGCCCGGCCGAGGCCGCCCGACTCGCGGCTCAGCATGACAACCAGGTCAGTCGCCTCTTGGTGAGTGAGTTCAGAGGTCAGCATGCACCCGGTAAATGCGCATGGGACCTCGTGGCGATGGTTGGCCTCTCCGCCGACCGCCGCAGTGCAGTCGCGTGGATCCTCGCAGAGGCGATCATGAGGTTCCGATGCGGAAAATCACGAGCATTCCCTTGTTGGCAAGCGGCAGCCCTGTCCGGGAACGCCGTAGCCGACGACGATCTAGAACTTGTCTCATCGTTTATCATCTCTGTCTTTGGTCGGCCCAACGCTGTCCAGTCCGGCGACACCAAGGAAAAAAAGGGAAAGAGCAACCATCTGGAGGGATTCGTCGCCGAGTGGTTGTGGCATCTCATCATGAAAGAACAGCAAGCCTCACATCGCGTGCGCCAATACCTTAGCGAACCGAGCTACTCTGTTACTGAACAAGGTGAAGACGGTTTCGTGGTGTATGCACCGCCAGGCGCGAACACCTCACTGTTCTTCAGACTGTGGGAAATAAAGAAACACAATACCGAAAATTCGGTAGTCACTGCGACCGTGCAGCGCGCCTCGGACCAGCTCAATATCAGGGGCCTGCAGTATCTGGCCAAGCTCACCAGCGCTCATCGCCAGACAGACGGTGATCTCGGGAGCCTCTTTGCTGAGCTAGGTGATCTGTGGATCAACGCAGACCCACGAGCAGGAGCAGGAGTCGGGGTCGCCACGAACACCGTAACCCCTCCCGCGACGTGCTTCTCCCCGCTGGAGAGCACCTTGGATCAGTTCGCCGATGCGGGGCAACTTGAAGGACTGCTCTGCGTGATCGAAAACTTCACTGAGTTCGCCAACGAAGTCAGGAGGATGGTATGGAGCGCGCTCTGAACCTGCCGGACCTCGTCGAGGCACTTGGTGTCCACCAGACGGGCGTCCTGCCATCGCCACAAGAACTGGCGAGCCTGATCGCCGACGTCGAAATAAGGGCCTTCCGCGGAGACTTCGCCGTTGACGAGAACCTCGAACGTGCTGCGTGGTACCTCCACGCGGTTGCGTCGGCATCGGAAGCCGCCGAGTTGTATACGCCGGCACGACAACGTCGAGCTTTTGCCGTAAGCGCACACGTCTTCGACTTGACCTTGGCAGACCCCCGCCATGATGCACGCCAACGCCTGAACCTTGCCTTCGGCGCACAAGTCGGCTACCGACGCGCTGACCTCGACCCGAACGCCACGGCGGTATACCGCCGTGTCTCGGACCTCCTCGTCGACACCACACCACTAGTCGATCACGCTGACACACTGGCGGTCGAGGCCGGCGTTGCCTTCCTCGGCCTCGACACGAGGTTCCTGTTCCCCCTACTTCGCAGTTGGCGACGCCAACTCACCGAACTCGCCACAACAGTCGAGCTCGACGACCTCCAGTCGACGATGTTTGGTCCAGCACAACAGATCGTGCGCGCCGTGTGGTCGCTGCTCCGGTTCTTAGCATTCGGCACCGCCCGCCAGCTGCCAGTAGCGCGAGCGGCGCTGGTGTCCGTCCTGGACGGTACTGCGGGAACCGGAGACCTCGACGCCCGCTGGGTAGCCGCACACCTCTTGTCGATCGCCGATGGCCTTGAATCTGGCAGCCTCTACTCGATCCTTCCCCCTGGAACCCCGAGCGCCGTGGCGCAGGCGTTTTGCCTTGCTGACCCGCCGGTCTTGACTCTGTGGCCACCTCAAAGAGAACTGCTTGAGCGGCCAGGAATGAACCCTTTGGACCCAGCCACGCGCCGGCTGCTCTTGTCAGTACCTACCAGTGCAGGGAAGACGTTGCTCGCGCAGCTGATCATCTGCACTCACATCGCGACGCAGCCGGGGGGAGTCTGCTATGTCACCCCGTTGCGCAGCCTTGGACGGGAGATGCGAAAAGCGCTGTCGGGACGGCTTCGGGTACTCAACCGCGAGTTGAGTGACGACAGCGACCTGTTCGACATCTTGTCGTTCTCGCAAGACCCCGCCGACGTCGAGGTTACGACACCCGAACGACTGATGCACCTGCTGCGTCATGACGCCGACGCTGTCATGCAACGCTTTTCCTTGTTCGTCATCGATGAAGCGCACCTACTGGCGCAACCAGGGCGAGGGTTCACGGTAGAAGGACTGCTCGCTTACCTCATGGCGGCGGACGAGAACCCGCGGATTGTGCTTCTCTCCGGCGTACTCGGAAATGCTGCCTCGCTCGCGTCCTGGCTTGACTCTGAGCGTCCAGAAGTATTGTTTACGTCTGATTGGCGGGGACCCCGCCGTCTCCATGCGCTACTCAACACCTTGCCAGTCTGGGACTCCGCGGTGCGGAGTCTCCGAAAGTCGGCACAGTACCCAACGCGGGTCACTGTGCCACAGGTGGCGCAGCTACGTCTTCGTCCTGCCGAGGCGGGGCCGGTCACGACACTTACTACAAGCCCTCAACAGCCGCTGGGTGAGTTGATTCTCAAGGAAACATCGACTGGAGTCAGGAGTAAGGATGGCGGCACGCCTGGGTACAAGATCTTCGCCGCGGCAGCTTCCATACTGACGCACGCGGGCAGTCTATTGATGATCGTGTCGTCGCGAACCATGGCGCGTGACGCTGCCAAATCCTTGGCAGATCACCTACCGCTGCGTGAAGTCGCGCGTGAGCTCGTCGAATTTCTCCGTGAGCGGCTCGGCGACCAGCACCCGCTGATTGCGTGTGCCGAACACGGCGTCGCATACCACCATGCCGGCCTGCCCGTCGACGTTCTCGACGCGATCGAGGAGGCAGTCCGAACCGAGGTCCTATTGGCGATCGTTTCTACGAGCACGCTGACCGACGGGGTAAACCTGCCGGTTCGGACAGTCGTGATCGCCGAAACTCGGTTTGAAGGTCAACACCCTGGCGCTCAACTCGGAGCCGCGCGGCTTATGAACGCCATCGGGCGAGCTGGACGGGCCGGCCGTGAGTCCGAAGGCTGGATCGTGCTCGCGCTACAGAAGCGCTCCGAACTCAAGGATTTTGATGAGCTTCGCCCGAATGACGAGGCGCTGGAAGCCCGCTCCACTCTTTTGGCAGACGAGTCGCTGACAGCCCTTGCCGATGCAGAGGAGCTCATCGCCACTACGGCTGACGCGGTCTTCCAACTTGCGCCGGACACAGTCGCGTCCGACTTCGTCTCGTATACATGGTTTGTCCTAACGACGCTGCAGCCACTGTGGACGGTCTTCGACGATCCCATCCAGATGGACATCGTCCTCGACAAACTACTGGCATTTCAGCAGATGGACCCGGCGCTTCGGCAACGCTGGCTGCGGCTGGCCGAACAGGTTCGAGCCACTTATGAACGTGCAAGCCCAGCGCAGCGACGGCGTTGGACAGCTGCCGGAACCTCGCTCGGTACCGCGGCGCGGCTAGATGCTATAGCCGGTCGGGTAGTTGGCGCTGTTGCCGCACGGGAATATGAGCTTCGCCAACAGGGCGTTGCTATCCCTGATGACGCATGGTACTGGCCACTCAACGAGACTATTCTACTGTTGTCAGAACAACAAGTACTCACATTACTGTTGGCACAACCAGAAGCCGACAACTGCTGGAAGTTCTGGTCGACGAGGGCTAAGGGAACCAAGAACCTAATCGATGTGTCCATCGTAGATGGATTGACCGGCTGGATAGACGGCCTTGACGTTCCTGCTCTTGCCGAACGGATCCTTCCCGGTCTTGCCGTCGAGTGGCAGTTGGAACAGACTGTCGACGCCATCAGCTCAACATTCGAACACTATTTGGCTTGGACTGTCGGCGTGCTCGTCGAGCAAGTCAACGCCGGCCTTGAGGAAGCCGGGCTTGTAAGCCGCCTTCGGCCCGACACCGCATGGTGCATCCGACACGGGGTCAACACACCGCACGCTCTGGCGTTGCTCAACGAAGGAGTGCGTTCTCGTCGATTGGCACATGCCGTCGGGAGCGAGGCGCAGCGCCAAGGTGTCGAGGTTGAAGACGTACGGTCATGGCTCGCGAGCCTCCATATCCGAGGCTGGCGGAGCACATTTGACGCGGTGGCACGCGAGATCCTCGATCTCTTGCAGTTCATCCGGGCTCGTCGAAACAATGTGCTGCGATCTCTGCTTGAGACAGGACGCGCCCAAGTGACACTTCGCAGTGAGCTTGCAATTGCTTATCAGGTGCCGGAGATCGTCTATATTTCGACAACGACCGATGCACCCTCCGAACTGCAGATCGTCAGCGACTCCGGCCTAGCGGTCGCAGTTGTCGATGTCGATTTACATGCAGATGTCGATGCTGTCCTAGCGAGCGGGCTTGACATCGTCATAACCATGCAAGGCCACGACTTGCACTTCGTGGCTCCCGAAATCGTCGGTTCCGACTAGTGAGCGAGGAGGTCAAGCGTTGGACCCTCAAGAACGCGGCGAAGATCAACTGGTTCCTAGGGGCGACCGAAGACGGCTGACTGCGGTGACGACGTCTGCAGGTCGACGGTCGGTACTGTTCGAAGTTCACGGCTTCGGGCACGACGAATCCTCCGTTTGCCTGCCAGCTCGGCGGAATCGGCATCTTCCACCGAAGGTGGCTCACGATGGTCAGTTACGACGGTGCACGATGAGGTCATGGTGAAGACGGTGTACCTGTCGGGTCAGGCGAAACCGGTCGTATTGACGCGGCCATCTGGGTCCGATGCCGTGTTCGCTCGTCCGCGCAGCGCTGGGGTCTGAGATGGCAGCCGACCCGATTGATGCGAATATCGACGCCCGCGAGTTAACCAGAGAGCTCGTGTCAGGTCTGCACCATCTTCGGCACGTCGACCTGGACAAAGCGGGTACAGCGTTGGGTTTGGTCATACCACCGGAGCATCCGGACCCGTCACAGGTCGGCGAGGGGAAGCCGTTGTCCAAACGGCAGCGGCTCGACATGGCGTTCGACGCCATTGCACCGAGTGATTACGAGGCCGTGTGTGCCAGCTTCCTCAAGCATGGTGATCTAACGATCGAACTGAGCAACCGAGTCGAGGACCTGCTTTGGTCACGCGAAAACTGGCCGCAGATTACCGCCCGGACACGCCGTGAAGTCGCCGAAGCGCTGGACGCGTTCGATGCGATCTGGTTGGAGGCGGACGGACTTCTCAACCTGGTCAAGCGGCACTGGGTGTTGCCCTCACCCGAGTGGTCGTTCGAGCCCACGGACCCGTATGAGCCGGTCGTGCGGCACATGTTCCGCTTCCCGGGCGACTGGACAACGCTGCA
The DNA here is from genome assembly GCF_000196675.2 of Pseudonocardia benzenivorans CB1190. GTDB lineage: Bacteria > Actinomycetota > Actinomycetes > Mycobacteriales > Pseudonocardiaceae > Pseudonocardia > Pseudonocardia benzenivorans. The sequence continues at coordinate 1,332,707 of NC_015312.1, forward strand.
GTTCTTCAAGGAGATCGGTGCTCTAAACGGTGGAGATCGCCGGTTCGTGCTGTTCCTGGAAGGGCTGTTGTCTGCGTCGGTGAACCCGAGGGAGGCACGACAGCGGGAGATGGTCGCAGCCATCTCGCCGATCCTTGCCCGCGCGGGCCTGAAGGTTACGGAGTCCGGCACGAATGACGGCTACCCGACCTTCACGATCGTTGCGCTGGGAACCCGACCTCGGCCAGCCCAACTTATCCTCTTTGCCGGTCGGCACGGTAAGCCTGCGCTGCGGCTGCGCGACGTGCTTGATCAGAGCATCGAGATATTGACTGGGGATGACGCCGTACTCACCTACGACGTCCCCGTCGGCGATCGCGGCCTGACCTGGCGAGACGTAGAGTCATGGTGGTCGCACCGCAAGGGCATCCCCGCCGACCAGGCGAAGCTTGAGCTTTGGCGACGGCTAGTGACAGTTTGTGCCGATGCGTCACCAGCTCAGCACGCGCTACTCGTTGCATACTACGACTACGCGAAGGACCACGACCCGCTGTTCGCGCTGTTACCGGAGGTTTGGTTGCATTGGGATCCAATCTCGCGGAGACAGCGCGGCGAGGACGCCTTCCTGAACCAACGCATGGACTTCCTGATGTTGTTGCCTGGGCTCAGGCGAGTCGTGCTTGAAGTCGATGGGGAACAGCACTACGCGACCCCCTCCCGGCAACCGAGCCCTCGTATCTACAGCGAGACCACCCGCGGCGATCGCGACCTTCGCCTGGCCGGATACGAGGTCTACCGCTTCAGCGGCTACGAACTCAGCGAAGACCGCGCCACTAAGACCGTCTCAGACTTCTTCGACCGGCTCCTAGCTGGGTCATATCGGGCGTAAACGACCAGTTCGAGTACGTTTGGCCGCCGTCCGGCGCGACGACCGGTCACAGCAATACCTCAGCGGTGATCGGCACAGATTCGGCCCGCCGAGGGTCCAGCGTGTCCACAACGAGTCAGGAGCGACATCGGCAGCGTCATTGCATCCGATATACGGCTCGCCCAGCGACTCAGGTCCCGTCGAAGTACACCTCCGCGGTTCGGCGGATCTGTGCCAGCCGCTTCGAAATGGCGCTGTGGTTGGCGTAGCCGAGAACCTCGGCGATCTCGGTTTTCTTAGTCATGCCACTGTTGAGCAGCACCACGATCTGCTGGTTACGCGCATCCATGAGCGCGAGGAAGTCGTTGGTGACCAGATTGCCCAACACCTCGCTCTCCGGCCCTTGGACCGGGATCGTGTCGGTCAACTCGACGAGCTTCACCGTGACCTTGCGTCGCTTGCCGTGCAGCTTGCGTTCGAAGTCTTCGCGTGCATACGACCACTGGCTGGAGAAGTCGTCCTCTACGCGGTGGGAACGGACGGCGTCCAGGATGCCGCGGAGTTGGCCGGTCCGGTCGGCGGCATCCACGGTCTCAACCACGGCGTCTTGGGCGTCATCCTCACCGAACCACACAGGGCCGCCCATCCGCGGATTGCCGGCGATAGCTCCGGCGAGCACGCTCCCGTCCTCCAAGGTGACCGGGCTGGGGGTCTTGCCCTTGTCGACCTCGGGGAAGTCCCTCAGCCGGTCCTGGATCGTCGCGGTGACCGCGGGCACCCAGAAGTCGAGGTTGTGGGCCAGCAGCCGGATCGGGTCGTCGGCCGAGAACGCCTTCATCTTCGACCCGGACATCAGGTGCGGCCAGACCGTCCACGCCCAGGCGCTGGCCAGCCGGGCTTCGAAGTCGGTCGGGAGGAAGTCGTCGATGCCTGCCCAGTCAGCCATGAACGGCCATTGGCCACCACGCAACAGCGGGAGTCCGAACATGTCCAGGACGCGCTTGGGCAGCAGGTGGAAGAGCGGCGCGTACTCGAAGTACCGGGCGCGTGTCCGAGGCACGAACGTGACGTTGACGTCGCCGAGGTCTGCGATCTTCGCCATCGGTTTGGGCAGGTCGTCCATGTCGAAGAAGCGTCGCCGGAACTGGGCTGACTCCCACAGCATGTTCCACTGCCCGACCGCTCCGACCAGCTCCATGTCCGATCGGGCCATCGGGAGCGCCACGTACTCGGGCGGAGCGGGTTCCAGCGGACGGAGCACGCCATTGAACAGGAAGCCGGCCGACATGTTCTTCAGGCTTGGAAACTCTTCCGGGGTTGCCTTCCCATCGGGAAGGAACACGCCGTCGCGGCGCCATTCCAGGATCTCGGCCGCGGTTGGCTCGCGCTCATCGCTCACCCGGTCCTCCGCGTGCCGTTGTGCTGGCCGTTCGTCGATCTGCGTCATACCTACATCACGACAGTCTGCGCCGGATCCGTTCCGACCGCCGCGACAGTCACTGAGCGTTAGACCTTGCTTCACCTTCGACACTTTCGTGGTCCTCTGCTCCGTCTGGCGGCCCGCTGCCGAACGTCTTGAAGACCGTGGCCCGAGCGGACGGGAAGAGTCAGCGTCGCCCTGGAGAATGAGTGAGCCGAGGGCGACGGCGGCCACCAAAGCACGGACGACGCAACTCCGTCGTCCCGAACCGGCGGGACTGGGTGGGAGGACGCACCGCGGGCGTCACAACTGAGTCGGCATGGAGCACGAGCGCGACCTCCAACTCAAGCATGGTCGGCGCTGGAACGCTGTCGATGTCCTCACACCAGGCAGCCAGCAATCCAGCGAGCTCGTCGTCCTCACCACCCACGCCATCACCTCACCCGTTCGGTTATCACCAAGCGTCGTACCTGCTCGACCTGGCGTTACGCTTGCCACCGCTAGGCCACGAGCATCGCTCTCGCATGCGTCTCATCCGCCACGTCACTCTCGGCTCGCTGGGCCCCGACCTGCTCGTCGAACTCGGCCCGGACGGTCTTGACGAGGTGACGGGCCCGAGCAGCCCCCACCCCGAGCCGGACGCGCAAGGTGTCGGCGGATATCGGCTTCTGGTGAGCCGCACGATGAGCGGCGTCCTCGCGCCGCGCCTGAGCCAAGAGCGCCTCCGGCGTGCGCTCAACGGCTGCTTTCTCTCGACCTTGCTGCAGAACGTCTTCGTCAGGTTGCGCCTGCGTCTCCGGCGCACCGTCATTCGAAGGCACATCGGTAGCCGACTCCGACCGCTCGACCTCGCGTGCGACTGGCGTACGACTTGTTGCGCCGATCGCTTGCAACAGGCCAGGGCCGACCTCGGACCATCCGATCAGGAGGAGCGGCCCTACCGCGTCGAACGCCGCCTTACCGAATTCGCTCGCGACGAGAGGCTCTGCCACGTTCAGCGCGAGCGTGACCACGCTGGCGAAGATCAGCAGTCGACGCGCTGGCCGTAGCACCTCCAAGGATGCACCGGTGAGAGCCAGATGCCGGGTGCCGAGCAGAAGCCCGAGGATCGAAAGGTCAACCGCGGGAGCCACGAGCGGAGCGACCCAAGTGGGCACGCCGAGCCGGAAGGCGAGGTTGAGGACGTTGCCGAAGCCGAAGAGGAAGGTGAGGCCGACGACGACGCCCATGATCACGGTGACGGCCTGTACGACGGAGGCCCCGTCCGAAGCTGATCGCGTCGACATAGCTGCACGCCTGGTCATCGAGGACCACCTGCTTCGACGCGCGGGCGGCCGTGGGTGTCGCGGGTGGGGATGCCGCGTTCGCGCAGTTTGTTCAGCACCGTGGTGTGGTTGACGCCGAGGTGATCGCCGACTCGGGCCAGGGACCAGCCAAGGTTGTAGAGGTGGATGGCGTCGTCGACCTGATCGGGCGAAAGGCCGCGGCGGCGCATCGGCACGCCATGTCGGTGGAGGATGGTGCTGACCGTCCGCCGTTCGACGCCGAACCTGTCACCGAGCTCGTACACCGTCGCGCCGGACCGGTAGCCGGCGATCAGCTGCTCGACCTGATCGGAGCGGAGTTGCCGAGCGCGGCCGGGGCGGTCGCGCTTCATCGACGGCGGCTCGGGTGTATCGAGGCTGGGAAGCTTCTCACGGAGCTCTTCCAGTGCCCTGACCTGGTCTTTTATGTTCGAGTAAGGTCCCCTAACCTCCACAGGGACCGGAGCATCGGTAGCCCCTTAACCGGGTCTGACCTGCGGTTTCGCAAGGTCGAGGGGTTACCGATCGGGTTTTGTCGATTTTGCCCCCAACTAGAACCCGCTTTCGACGAGCGGATGGTTTCGAAGCTGCAGTCGCCTTGGTGGCGGCAGATTTCGACGCCACGCATGTCGAACGGGGTCGCGTCGGCCGGGTCGGCGAGGAAGACGAACTCGGCGCCGGGGTCGATGTGGCGGCGGATGAGTCAGGCGCAGGCGGCGCGGTCGATGTGGATGTTGGCGCGGGTGGCTCATTTCACGAGAGCTGCTCTTGGGGTCGATGATGGGCTGGGCGAGGGTGTCGACGGCGGCGCTGGCCTGGTCGCGTTCGGTGGGTGGGAAGTAGTCGCGGCGGTGGTGGATGCGGCGCAGTTTGGCGCGTAGCCGCCGGGCCAGCGACAGTCGGGCGTTCTCGTCCCGGCTTGCTGCGGTGGTGGTCTCGGCGGTGACCTTGCCGGATTCGGCAGCACGGGCGGCGGCCAGGTCGCGTTCGGTGACCGTGGTGCCGGGGTGGGCGATCCGGATGGCGGCGTTGCCGCCGGCGTCGAGGATTCCGTCGGCGATCCAGTCGAGTGTTCGCGGGTGCGGGCGTCGGCCGGGAGGGCGATGAGGCCGTCGGAGATCTGCGCGACGCCGAGCCGCTTGAGCCCACCGGCCGTCCCGGCAATGGTGGCAGCTCACGCGGTAAACGGAGGTTGCGGTGGCCGTGCCATTGGCGCTCCTTCCGTTGAGGCGCCTGAACTTTCAGCCGAAGCGCCGCTCGGGCGGCGTGTCGCGTAGGGCCTCGCCGAAGGCGCGTAACCGGCCGACGACCTCGTCGGTGGGCAGGTCGTGGCGGGTAAGGGCGTTGGTGATCGCGCGGTAGGTGTCGGCTTCCAGGCCGCAGCGTCGGCACTCGTCCAAATGCTCCTGTATGCGGCGAGACGTCACGTCGTCGGTCTGTCCATCCAAATAGGACTGGAGAACTCGTGATACTTGCCAGCACTGGACAAGCGACAGGATCTTCACGACACACCTCCGGGAGTCGTAACCGCAGCCGTGGTCAGGTGTCGCCGGATTCGCGTGCGGGCGCGGTGCAGCCGGCTCATGACGGTTCCGACCGGGATGTTGAGGGCTTCGGCGGCGTCGGCATAGCCGAGGCCTTCGACGTCCACGATAGCGATGACCTGCCGGTACTTGTCGGGCAACGCGTTGAACGCGTCTTCGACTTCGGCGGCGAAGCACTGGTCGACGACGAGGTGTTCGGGGTTGCCGTCGTCGGCGTGGTGGTCGCAGAGGGTGTCCAGGGCCTGATCGGGGTCGTCGAGCAGGTGCGGTCGCCGGCGGCGGTGCCGGTTGTGTTCGGCATTGCGCAGGATCGTCAGCAGCCAGGCTCTGGGGTGTTCGCCGTCGAACCGGTCCATCGAGCGGTAGGCCCGCAGGAGGGTTTCCTGCACGAGGTCCTCGGCGTCGGCAGGCTGGCCGGTGAGCGTGCGGGCTACCCGGTAGAGGACGTCGGTCTCCGGCAGGACATAGCGCGCGAACGTGTCACCCCGGGTGCCAACCTCCGCCACAGCGATCCCCCTTCTCCCCGTCGACACTGGATGTCTGCCGTCGCGCCGAGGGCAACGTAGAAGGTCACGGCGGGCCCGAAGGGGTGATGTGTCAGGTGGCCGACACACTTGCCCGGCTTGGTTCTGGTGAACTTCTTCCGCCGTCGCACAGTGTCGGCGTGCTGACATTCGTGCTGCGGGGATTGGCCCTGGCTGGTGGGGTTGTGCCTGCACCCTGATCACGAACCTTGACCGAGGAGCGGCTGGTGGCGGAGCGGAAGCGGGATCGGGACGAGGTGTTCGTCGAGTACACCAAGAGCATCTGCCCGGTGTGCAAAGTGGTTCTCGACGCACAGGTCAACATCCGCGAGGACAAGGTCTACCTGCGGAAACGCTGTAAGGACCACGGCGAGTTTGAGGCACTGGTCTACGGCGACGCCCAGGCCTATCTGTCTTCGGCGCGGTTCAACAAGCCGGGCACGATCCCGCTGACCTTCCAGACCGAGGTCAAGGACGGCTGCCCGTCGGACTGCGGCCTGTGCCCGGAGCACAAGCAGCATGCCTGCCTCGGGATCATCGAGGTCAACACGAACTGCAACCTGGACTGCCCGATCTGCTTCGCCGACTCCGGCCACCAGCCCGACGGCTACTCGATCACCCTGGAGCAGTGCGAGCGCATGCTCGACGTGTTCGTCGAATCCGAGGGCGAGGCGGAGGTGGTGATGTTCTCCGGCGGGGAGCCCACCATCCACAAGCACATCCTCGACTTCATCGACCTCGCCCAGGCCAAGCCGATCCGCAACGTCACCCTCAACACCAACGGCATCCGCCTCGCGACCGACAAACTGTTCGCCGCGGCACTGGGCGAGCGCAACGGCCGCGCCGGCAAATCGATCAACATCTACTTGCAGTTCGACGGCTTCGACCAGCGCACCCACCTGGAGATCCGCGGCAAGGACCTGCGCGAGCGCAAGCGGCAGGCACTGGACAACTGCGCCGACGCTGGGCTCACCGTCACCCTCGTCGCGGCGGTCGAGCGCGGGCTCAACGAGCACGAGCTCGGTGACATCATCGAGTTCGGGCTCGCGCATCCGGCGGTGCGGTCGGTGTCGTTCCAGCCGGTCACGCACTCCGGGCGGCACGTCGAGTTCGATCCGCTGACCCGGCTGACCAACTCCGACGTCATCGAGCTGATCGCCGCGCAACGCCCGCACTGGTTCGGCAAGGACGACTTCTTCCCCGTGCCCTGCTGCTTCCCGACCTGCCGGTCGATCACCTACCTGCTCACCGAAGGAACGCCAGGGCAGCCGGACTTCGGGGTGGTGCCGATCCCGCGGCTGCTCAAGGTCGAGGACTACCTGGACTACGTGTCCAACCGGGTCGTGCCGGACTACGCGATCCGAGAAGCCCTGGAGAAGTTGTGGAGCGCCTCGGCGTTCATGGGCACTGACACCACCGAAGAGCGGCTCCGCCAGACCGCCGAAGCGCTCGACTGCACCGACGCGTGCGGGGTGAACCTGCCCGAGGCCTTGGCCGACCTGACCGACCGGGCGTTCATGATCGTGGTGCAGGACTTCCAGGATCCCTACACGCTCAACGTCAAACAGCTGATGAAGTGCTGCGTCGAGGAGATCACCCCTGACGGCCGGCTGATTCCGTTCTGCGCCTACAACTCCGTCGGCTACCGCGAGCAGGTGCGCGCACAGATGTCCGGGGTGAAGATCGCCGACGTCGTCCCGAACTCGGTCGAACTGCGGCCGCTGCTGGTCGACTCGCCCTACGGCTCCAAAATCGCCGGAACCCCCGATGCCGCAGGCAACGGCAACGGCAACGGGCACCGGCCCGCGATCGCGCCGGACACCACCAACGTCGGCCGGCGGGCGGTGCCGGAATGAGCACGCCGGCCGAGATCAAGGCCTGCTGCGCCGCCTCCTACGGCAACGACGCCGTGGCCCTCGTGCTCGGCGAGTCCTACCATCCCGGCGGGCCGGCGCTGACCAGAAAACTCGCCGAGCGACTGCGGTTGCACAGCGGTCAGCGGGTCGCCGACATCGCCACCGGGCCCGGCGCGACCGCGCGGCTGCTCGCCGCCGAGTACGACGTCACCGTTGACGGCGTCGACCTCGGACAGTCCACAGTAGAACGCGCGACGGCAGCGACCGGCGAGGCCGGGCTGGCTGCCAAGGTGCGGTTCCACCTCGGCGACGCCGAACGGATCCCGCTGCCGGACAATGCTTTCGACGCCGTGGTGTGTGAGTGCGCGTTCTGCACGTTTCCGGACAAGGCCACCGCCGCAGCCGAGTTCGCTCGGATCCTGCGGCCGGGCGGCCGCGTCGGCATCACCGACGTCACGATCGCCGAGGGCGGGCTACCCGAGGAATTGGGGACGCTGGCGGCGTGGGTCGCCTGTATCGCCGACGCCCGCCCGCTCGCGGAGTACGCGGCGATTCTGGAACGGGCTGGGCTGCGTGTGGTGCACACCGAGACCCACGACGCGGCGATCGCGCGGATGATCGACGAGATCGACGCCCGGCTGCGGGTGCTGCGGATGACCGCGTCCGCCCGGCTGGCCGAAGCCGGGGTGGATGTCGAGGCCGTGCTGCGGTATGTGGCGCTGGCCAGGGAGGCCGTGGCGGACGGGCTCATCGGGTACGCCCTGCTCGTCGCCGAGAGGCGCGCTTCGGAAAGAGTGTTCGCCGGCTGACAGTCCTGCTCGGCACACCGTCCTCGCGTGGTTGCGGGAGAGCACGGTTGTGCTCGGCGAGGAGGCGACGTCATGCGGGACCGCGAACTGCACGCGCAGGCCGGCGTCTGGTGTCATCGCGAACCCTGTGTCGCGGTGCTGGTGATGGAGGGTGAGGCAGCGGACCGGTCGAACGGGGGTGCGATCGCGGCGGACGCGCTCTATCGGGTGGCCCTGGCCCACGGGCTGAGGTTGACGACCGATCTGGATCATCTCGCGCTGCAGCCCCTTGTTGGGTGGCGAATGCTGATCGACGGCAACCGGCGGGTGACTTTGCGGTGGCCGCGGTTCCAGCCACTGCTCGACCAGGCGCCACTCGGCCTCCCCACAGGTTGGGTGCGTCTGGCGCTCGCACGTCAGGTGGTCCTGGTGTTCGCTGGCTACGGCCTTGGCTTACATGAGCAGGCACGCACGGCAGCCCCCGGACTTGACCGGAGGCTGCGGTGCGCGGCCGAGGTGGGTGCTTTGGCCGCGGGCGCCGTCACCGTGTCCGTCCTCGAATCCTGACGCGGTGATGCGGCACCTCGGCCGTCACCGAGTCTGGCGGACCTGGACGCCGTGCCAGAACGCGACCCGGTTGCGGATCTTCTCCGCGGCCGGGTACGGCTGCGGGTAGGTCCAGGCCGCGTCGGGATTGCTCTGTCCGTCGACGGTGACGGTGAGGTAGCGCGCGGTGCCTTTCCACGGGCAGACCGTGGTCGTGTCGCTGGCCCGGAAGTGCTCCTGCCGCACCGATTCCGTGGGGAAGTAGGCATTGCCTTCGACTTCGACGATGTCATCGCTTTCGGCGAGCACGGTGTCCTGCCACACGGCTTGGTAGATCATGGGAATCCTCTCCTGAGCTGTCGGGGAGGAAACCCGGTAGGAGCGCCTGAACTTCCCAGTGATACCTACGGCACGGTGAGCTGGGGCACGCCGACGATCACGGTGACGACGTAGAAGGGCGGCGTGCCCGCGGGGAATCCCAGTAGTTCCGGGTCGGTGGCCGGTGGGTCGGGGCGCAGGCAGATCGTGGTGATGCCGAGCCCAGTGACGTGGTAGTCGAATACCGAGATCGTCGAGGTGCCGGTGATGCGGCCTTCGTTGGGCAGGGTGCTGCGGTCGTAGAGGTCGACGCGGCCGCGCAGCGGGAGCAGCCAGGTGGGCACGAGATCGGCGGTCGGGCTTGGCTGGCAGGTGGGTCCGGTGTCGGGGATCCAGTGGATCGGGTCGCTGGGCAGCTGGACCTGAATATGCGCGCCGTTCGGCACGGTTTGCGGCATCCAGGTGCCGTTCCACCAGAACAGGTTGTCGCGTTGCTGCTGGGTGAACACATAGGCGTGGCCGTTGGTCAGCGGCTGGCCGCCGCCGTCGTCGGAGCCGGGCGCGGCGACAGCGCTAGAGGTGCACAGCAGCAAAACGGTCAGGGCGGCGATGGCCAGGTATCGGCGGCGCATGCTCACCGCCTCCGGTCGATGAGGATGTTGCCCATCATGCCGTTGTCCTCGTGGGGAAGGATGTGGCAGTGGTAGACGGTCTTGCCGATCGTGTCCGGCCGGAAGTAGGTGCGCATCGTGAACCGGCCGCGCGGAGGTAGCCGGAATACGTCCCACCACACCTCGGGGTCCGGGTACCAGGAGGTGTCGCCGGGCGGGATCCCTTGCACGTCAACGACTTGGAAGGGGTTGACGTGGATGTGGAAGGGGTGCTGGAAGACGTCCTCGTTGACGATCGTCCATTCCTCGACCGTGCCGGCTTCGACTTCTTGGTCGATGCGGTCCATGTCGTATTCCTTGCCGTCGATGAGGAATCGAACCCCGATGCCGTGCCGCCCGGAGATGTCGCCGGAGAAAGTGAGTGTGCGGCGGCGGGCCACCGGCAGGTCCGGCATCCGCGGCGGCTCGACCAGCTTGTCCGGGATTCGACCAGTAGCTGGCGGGCCGGTGACGATGAGGGTGGCGAGCTGGACGTAGGGACGGGCCCGCCAGGGTGGCCCTGGTCGTAGCGCTGCGCGTAGACCCGATACCGGCCCGGCTGTCCACCATGGACGATGAACTCAGCGCGGTTGCCCGAGGTGAGCATGAGGTTCGGACGGCGGCGCGGAGTGGCGAAGGGGATGCCGTCCTGGCCGATCTGGTGCAGGTCGTGCTCGTCGATGTGCAGCCAGAGCGCACGGTGCGGGCTGGCGTTGAGGAAGCGCCAGCGCTGGGTTTCGCCGGGCCGGATGGTGATCTCGGGCAGCAGTTGGCCGTTGATGGTGAAGTACATGCTGGACGGGATCGCGGGAATGCCGTTGAACGGGACTGGGCCGCCGGTGGGGATCACCAGTGTGGTGGGGACCTCGCCGTTGTCGTCGCCGATCCACAGTTCGTTGGCGACCAGGACCCGCTCGCGCATCTCGGCGATCTCGGGTACCTGGTCGATGTCGCCTTCGACGATGATCGGGCCGGACAGCCCGGCCCACCCTTGGTGGCTGGTGGAGCCGTGGAAGTGCGGGTGGTACCAGTGCATCCCGGCGGGGTGGTCGGCGGGGATGTCGTAGGAGTACTGGTGGGAGCCGAGCGGGTCGACCCGGACGAACACGTTGTCCGCCACGCCTTCCGGGGAGACCTGCAGGCCGTGGGTGTGGATGTTGGTGGCGATCATGGTCTGCGGCAGGGTGTGACCGCGCAGCATGTTCCCGGCGGCGGAGGGGACGCAGTCGAGCGTGCCGTGCGGGTGGCCGGTGGTGCCGGCGGTGTCGCCGGGGTGTGCCGCGCACAGCGGGGGCAGCTTGTTGAGCGGGATGCCCATCGGCCGCATCCGGTTGCGCAGCAGCAGCCGCATCCGGTCACCGGGGCGGACGCGCAGGATCGGGCCGGGCAGTCCGCCGTTGTAGGTGTCCAGCGTCAGCACCCGGTCCCGGACGTGCACCTGGGTCGCGGCCATGTCCAGCCGATAGTCCAGCAACCCGCCCGCGCTGCGGACCTCCGGCAGGTCGCGCAACCGGTCGCCATCGGCATCCGCCGCGGGCGCCATCGCGGAGCGGGGCAGCAGGACGCCGCCCAGTGCCGCCGCGGTCAGTCGGGTCAGAAACGCCCTGCGGTCCATCGAGTTCCTCCGACATCCACCCTCGTCTGGCGATGTCGACGAAACCCGCTCACCGGGGCGTCAGCACTCCACCGGGACCACAAAACCCCCGTACTGGGTGATCACCTCCCCCGGATCGGGTGAGAGTCAACCGGCCTTCTTTCGGCGACCGACTAGCGAGAGGACCGTACCCACGACGAAGCCGAGCGCGACGCTGAGCAACGCCTCGGTCAGCGGCGGGACGCCGAACAGAATGGGACCGGCCAGTGCGTCCCGCGCGGACAGCAGCAGCGTGACCGCGACAGCGATCAGTGCACCGCCGAAGGCGGTGAGGGCTGCTGCGCCGATCGGCAGCGGCCGTCCGGCTCGCAGTCGCCGGGCGATCGGCCAGGCCGCCGCGACCACGGCCGGCGCCAGGTGATAGCTGGTCGTCGGATTGGCGGTGGCGAGGGCGAACCAGCCGGCGGCTGCCAGCAGGGTCACGGCCAGGCCCGCCTGCCACGGACCTGCGGCGCGCGCCGTCATGCCGTCGACGTCGAGATCGGCGAGAACATCCGGCGCATGGGCTCGGACGGCGTCGAGGACCGCTCCGGCGCGCGGATTGACCATCGCGGTGTCGCCGACCACCACGGTGGGCACGGTCTCGTTGCCGCCCGCGACCGCCCGCACCCGCGCCGCCGCGGCCCGGTCCGCCCAGATGTTGACCTTGGTGACGGGCAGGCCGATCCGGTCCAGGTCGCCGAGCAGCCGCGAGCAGTACGGGCAGCCGGGCCGCCAGTACACCGTGGCCGCGGGGTCCGCGCTCATGACGCCGTGGAACGCCCGAACAGGCGGCTCCAGAAGCTGCCGTCGGGCCGCGGTTCGGGTTCGCCCTCGATCCGCACCGCGGGATAGAACGCGACGTGGTTCTTGATCCGCCGGGCCAGCGGACTGGGATGCGGGTAGTACCACGCCACGTCCAGCTCGCTACCGCGGTCGGAGGTGAGATTGTAGTAGCTCGCGAGGCCTTTCCACGGGCAGAGCGTCTTGGTCCGGCTCTCGGCGAAGTACTCGGTGTGCACCGAGTCCGGCGGGAAGTAGTGGTTTCCTTCGACGCGGACCGTGCGTGGCGCTTCGGCCAGCACGATCCCGTTCCACACGGCACGCAACATGACTCCATACCACCACTGCCGCCGGGAAGCGGGCAGCTGGACTGTCAGCACGCTGACACGTATCGAAGTGTGTCACCTCGCTGACACTCGACGGTGATCGGACGAGCATTCCCGGCGAGACGCTGCCACGCTGCATGTATGGCGTTGTCGAAGCTGCCGGCCGCGGCGATGGAGCAGACGATGCGGCTGCTGGGCACCGGTCCCGCGGCCGACCTGGCGATCCGGCAGGCCGCGTGGGTGGCCCGCTGCGTCGGCCGGGGCGAGGCGGCGCCGCTGGGCCGCGCCGACGTGGACGCGCTCGCCGCGACCCTGCGCACCCGGACCTACGAGCGTGGCGCGGTCCTCTTTCGCGGCGGCGACGCCGCGGACGGGGTGTGGATCGTGCAGCGTGGCCGGGTCGAGCTGTCGGTGGGTGCCGGGCGGCGCCGGTCCGTCGTGTACGTGCTGCAGCCCGGTGACGTCGACGGCGACATCCAGCACCTGCTCGACATGCCGCTGACCTACACCGCACGGGCGCTGGACGAGGTGACCGTCCTGTCGCTGGACGCGGCCGCGTTCGAGAAGCTGCTGGCCGAGCACCCGCAGATCGCCCGGCGATGGCTCTCCAGCGTCGCGCAGCGGCTGGCGACCAGCCAGAGCCGCATCGTCGGGTTGCTGGGGCGGTCGCTGACCGAGCAGGTCGCTCGGTTGCTGCTGGACGAAGCGGTCGACGGCGAGGTTCCGCTGCCGCAGCGCACGCTGGCCGCCATGCTCGGTGTGCAGCGCCCGTCCCTGAACAAGATCCTCAAGGAATTCGAACGAGCCGGCTTGATCGAGGTGCGCTACGCCGCCATCGGCCTGCGCGACCCGGCCAAACTGCTCACCACAGCCGGATAGGAGACGAAACCGCGATGTCCAACACCGTCGACGTGGTCGTAATCGGCATGGGCCCAGGTGGCGAAGCGCTGGCCGGCCAGCTCGCCGAGGCCGGCCTGGCCGTGGTGGGCGCCGACGCCCGCCTCGTCGGCGGCGAATGCCCTTACTACGGCTGCATTCCGAGCAAGATGATGATCCGCGCCGCCAACAGCCTCGCCGAGGCCCGGCGGGTGCCGGCCCTGGCCGGGCAGGCCGATATCCGACCCGACTTCGCGCCGGTGGCGGCGCGGACCAGGGACGAGGCCACCGACAACTGGAACGACCAGGTCGCCGTGGACCGCTTCACCGGCAAAGGCGGCCGGTTCATCCGGGGCCACGGCCGGATCACCGGCCCGCAGACGGTGCGAATCGGGGACGAGGAGTTCACCGCGACCCGCGCGATCGTGCTCAACACCGGCACCGACCCGGCCGTCCCACCGATTCCCGGGCTGGCCGCGACGCCGTTCTGGACCAACCGCGACGCCGTCGCGGCCGAGACCGCACCGGAGTCGCTGATCGTGCTCGGCGGCGGCGCGATCGGCCTCGAACTCGCCCAGGCCTTCGCCCGGTTCGGCACGCAGGTGAGCGTGGTCGAGGTGGCCGAGAAGATCCTGCCCCTCGAAGAACCCGAAGCCAGCCAGGTCCTCACCGACGTCCTCACCGCCGAAGAACTCGCGCTGCACACCGGCGCCCCCGCCCAGGCGGTATCCCACGACGGCACCGGCTTCACCGTCCGCATCCCCGACGGCGAACTGAAGGCCGAACGACTGCTGGTGGCCACCGGCCGCGCCACCGACCTCGCCGGGCTCGGCCTCGCGTCGATCGGGCTGGACACCGACCGCCAGTTCGTCGAACCCGACGAGTACCTGCGCATCGCCGACGGCGTTTACGCGATCGGGGACATCACCGGCAAGGGCGCGTTCACCCACGTCTCGATGTATCAGGCCGCGGTCGCCGCCCGCCACATCCTCGGCGAGGACGGCCCCGGCGCCGAGTACCACGCCGTGCCGCGGGTGACCTTCACCGATCCCGAGGTCGGAGCGGTCGGGCTCACCGAGGCCCAGGCTCGCGAGCGGGGCATCGACGTCCTCACCGCCACCACCGAGGTGCCCAGCTCCGCCCGCGGCTGGATCCACCAGGCTGGCAACGACGGCGTGATCAAACTCGTCCAAGACGCGAACCGCGGCGTCCTGATCGGCGCAACCTCGGTCGGCCCGCACGGCGGCGAAGTGCTCTCCGCGCTCGCCGTGGCCGTGCACGCCGAAGTGCCGGTCGACCGGCTCAAGCAGATGATCTACGCCTACCCGACCTTCCACCGCGCCATCGAAGACGCCCTGTCCCGGCTGTTCTGATCGTCACGGTGGTGTCCGCTCGCTGACACTCTCCCTGCCGCCGGGCGAGGGCCGCGGTTAGCTTCCTGGGTCCACGGTTGTGAGGTGACGAGGTGGCGGTCGACGTGGCTGGCGAGGTCTGCCGGCACACCGGCAGGCAGATGTGCCCGCGGTGTTCGTGGACGCGGCCGCGCGAGGCGGCGCTGCTGGTGGTGCGCGGCCGGACGGCACGCACGGCGTTTCCGGTGGCGCTCGTGGTCGGCACCGTGCTGTCGCTGGTCAACCAGGGCACGACGATCGTCGCCGACACGGGAACCACGAGCACGTGGGTTCGGGTGGCGGTGAACTACGCGGTGCCGTTCATCGTCGCCAGCGTGGGCTACCTCGCTGGACGCCGGACCTCAGCGGACGCCACGCCCTGGCCCCGTTACCTGGCCCGCTACCACGACGCCCGGCCCGGCATCACCGAACTGCTCCTGGAGCAGGCCACGGATCGGCGAGCGGAGCAGCCCTACGAGTGGCTGCTCGAACCGCTGCCCGGCCGGCATGCGGTGATCCTCGACCTCGCCTGCGGCTCAGCGCCCACCCGTGAGCTGCTTCCGGACGCGCGGTGGCTCGGCGTCGACTTCTCCGCCGGGGAGCTGGCGCTCGCGATGGCCGCCGGTCGCGGCCCGGTGGTTCGCGGCCGCGTCGAGCGGCTGCCGATTGGAGAGAACGCCGTCGGTGCGGTGTGCGCGGCCATGTGCTTGCAGGTGCTGACCCCGCTCGATGCGGTGCTGGCCGAGGTGAAGCGGGTGCTGCGGCCGGGCGGGACGCTGGTGGCGCTGGTCCCGTCCCGGATGTGGTTCGGGCGCGGACTCCTCGGCTGGTGGCGGGTGATGCGGGCCCTGGGCATCCGCTCCCAGCCCTGGCCCAACCCCGACGCCCGCGACGCGCTGCCGAAGATCCTGCGCGCGCACGGGTTCATCGTCGACACCAGCGAACGCCGCGTGTTCCGGCGCGAGATCGGCGATCCGCACGCGGCGGCTCTGCTCCTCGACGGGCTGTACCTTCCCGACATCGCGCCCGACCGGGTCGAGGCCGCGCGCGCCGCGCTGGCGTCCTGGGCGCTGCCGGGCCGGTGGCTGCCGTTTCCGCTGCGCCGCGTCGTCGCCCACCTGCCCGTCGCGGGGTGAGAGGAGAACCGGTTGTCGTACTTGCCGTCGCTGCCTACCGACGCGGTCCTGCTCGACGTGTTCCGGGCGTATCCGGACACCGCGGGACCGCTGCTCGACTATCACGAGGCGCTGCTGCGGGGGCCATCCCCGGTGAGCGTGGCCGAACGCGAGCTCATCGCCGCCTACGTCTCCGGCCTCAATTCCTGCGGCTATTGCCACGGCGTCCACACGGCCACCGCGGCCGCGTTCGGCATCCCCGAAAACACGCTCAGCGCACTGCTCACCGATGTCGACACCGCGCCGGTCGACGAGCGGCTCAAACCGCTCCTGTCTTACGTCGGGAGGCTCACCCGCACCCCGAACCGGATGGCCGAGGCCGACGCCGACGCGGTATTCGCCGCAGGCTGGGACGAGCGTGCCCTGCACGACGCGGTCTCGGTATGCGCGCTGTTCAACCTCATGAACCGCTTGGTCGACGGGCTCGGCATCACGGCGGGCCCGGACTACTTCACACGCTCGGCGCGGCGGCTGGCCGACGGCGGATACGCGGGCCTCAAGACAATGCTCGGCGACGACCGGTGACGACCGAACCGGACAGCCGCGCAGCCACCAACGCGCTCCTGGACGGGTTGCGGCACGGACGATGGCGGCCGCGAGCCTGGACCAGATTCCTCCTCGACACCGTTCGGCGCTCGATCCACCAGGCCCGGATGCGGCCACGTGCGCTGGGCGAGATCACCCTGCTGCACCTCGTCTTCGCCGCGGCCGGCCGCGGGAAGCGTCCTGTGTGGACGATGGCGAGCTGGGTGCTGGCGGCCACCCACCTGGGCATGCTGGAAGACCGCCGCTCCCTCGGTGCGGCCGACATCGTCACCTTGACCCGCGCCAACCTGCCCGCGATCACCGACGGGTGGGCCGTCCCCGTTGTCGCCCTCGCCAGTGATGTCGCCGACGGCCACCTCGCCCGCAGGCTCGGTACCACGTCCCGGTTCGGGGCTGCCGCGGACTCGCTGGCCGACGCGGCCTTCTGGGCCTGGTTCGCCCTGCGCCACGAACCCAGCTGCCGGGTCCGCATCGCCGCGCTGGCGGCCTGGGTCGCTCCGGTCGTCGCGGTCACCACAGCGAGCTTCGGACGCGGCCGGATGGTGGACGCGCCACGGCCCGTCGTCGTCCGGCCGGCCGCGGCGATGCAGGCCGTGCTCGCCGCCCGCGCCCTCCTTCGCCGGACACGTGGCTACCGCAGCAGCAGGTAGACCCCGGCAGCGACCAGTGCGGCGACGAACGGGGTCACGGTCCACGCGACGGCGAAGTCACGGAGTGTGCGCGTGTTGAGCCGAGTCAGCTCGGTGCCCGAGGTCCCGGCGATCGCGCCGGTGGATACGTGCGTGGTGGACATCGGCAGTCCCGCGGCGCCGCCCATGCCGACCAGAAGGGCGGTGACGAGGTTCGCGCGAAGCCCCTCTGTGTGACGCAGCGAGACGACGCCTTCGCCGAGCCGGCGGGCTACAGGAATCCCAACGATCACGGCGCCGGCGCACATCGCCGCCGCCACAAGGTAAGTGACCCCAGCGATCGACATCCCCGCCGGCACGAGAGCGAACGCACCGACCGCGACCAGCTTCGGCGTGTCGTTGAGACCCCGCGCCGCGCTGACCGCCCCGGCCGACAACCAGTGCAGGCTCGTCAGGATGGCCGGCGGAACTCTGGTTACCGGGACGAACGGGACTCCGCCGTAGAGGCGCGCCGCGGCCGCAGGCCGGGTCCGGGCACCGGCGTCGATCCGGCGTGCGACTACGGCAACGCCTGCCGAGATCGCGAACGCCGCAGCCGCGCTGGCCAGGAGCGGAATCGCCACCTTGGTCAGCAGGGCCGACCACCGCACCTGTTTCGAGTCCAGCAGCAGGCCGGCGCCGATCAGCGCGCCGACGATCGCGTGCGTGGTGGAGACCGGCAACCGCAACAGGGTCGCCGCAGCCACCCAGACACTCACTCCGGCCAGGACCGCGAGAGCGAACTCCGGAGTCGGTGCCGCGGCGACGATGCCCGACGAGAACAACGTGAGCATGCTGGTCCCGAGCCATACTGCGGCGAGGGAACCGAGCAGCGTGGTCAGAGCTCCCCAGGCAACCGCCGTCCGGTAGCGCGTCACACCGGAACCAGCTAGCGTGGCCACGCCCTTGGACACGTCGTTGGCGCCGTTGGTGCCGGCCAGCAGCAGTACGCCCACCAGGATCGCCACCGTCACTGGTCCTCCTCATTCCCGGAACCGATCCGGGCATTCCAGCGGCATACCCGCGATCGGGGAAGGAGTTGTGTCGGCGCGCTGACAATCTCCAGACGTCACTCACGCGTCGCTGACGGATCGCCTCGACGTGCCCGGGATGCCACGCAGAGCTTCCTTGATCCCGCGCAAGGCTGCGGCGAGTTCACGACAGCCGGGGCACGCCCGCAGATGCGCCACCACCCATAGCCGATCACGGACGGCAAGCTCACCATCCACATAGGCCCCTACCGCTCTGCGCAACTGCCGATGCCGCCAACCCATGTCGGGGAACCCGGTGACAGCCGGGCCGAATTCCCGCCTGCTCGGTCTGTCACGGTTGTGACAGTTGCAGCCGGTTCGCGGAAAAAAGCCGATCCGGATCGGAAGGTCCGCGAGATCTTACCGAGTTTCCGTCGTGCCAGTTCGCGCCTCGCAGCTTCACAGCGTGCTGGCCGATCATCTCGCGCCCGGCGTGGACACATGGATGCCGCCGCTCGCGGGAACAGTCCGAGAACAGGAGAAAGATATGCGACGTATGGGTTTGCTTGCCGCGGCAGCGGCCGGGGTGCTCGCCCCACTGGCCGTGGCGCTGCCGGCATCAGCGGCTCCGGCGCACAACCAGCTCAACATCCCCATCATCGGCGATCTGCTCGGTGGTTCGACGCACAACGGGGCAATCGATCGGAATCCCCGGCACTACCGCCACCACGGCAGTGACTACGACGGTTCGAGCTCGGTAACGGTGTACGCCACCGGGGCCGACCGCAACGGCAACGTGTCGTTCGTCATCGAAGGGCGTGACCTGCCGCCGCTGATGCATGTCACGCTCAGCAGCGCCGGGCTGAATGCGGCCTGCGTCGGCGGCAACAGCCTCAACGGCGCGACGGCACGCACCGACCTGTCGGGCGACTTCAACTTCGGTGCGACCGGCACGACGTGTATCGACGGCACCTACCGGATCGATGCCACCGAGCAGTCCACCCCGTACCGCACGTTCTCCGCGGACGTGACCGTCGAATCCTGACCCTGCTGTCCGATTTGTGGTCCGGGCATGCCGGATGCCCCCTCCGGCTGCCCGGACCGCACCCCGGTTCCCGAAGTCGAAAGAGAGGCATGATGACCACCTCGCCCGCGGCGTCACCCGATAGCGATCTGGCGCGCCGCCCAGCTCGTGCCGACCGGCGGCTCCTCGTCGCGACACTCGCGCGCGGCGCGGTCGCGGGTATGGCGGCCGGCATGCTGTTCGCGGCGATGACCATGTGGCTGGTCGTCAGCCAGGGCATGCCGGTGAAGATCCCGTTGCTGGCCATCGCGAGCATCGTGCAAGGCCAGCACGCCATCGGTGCCGGCACGGCCAGCCCGCTCCTGGGCGCGGTCGTCCACCTCATGCTGTCCGCCGCGTTCGGGATGGTCCTGGCGTGGCTGCTGCGCCGGGCGCGGACCGACGCCACCGCGGTTCTCATCGGCGCCGGCTACGGCCTGGCGCTGTACGTGGTGAACTTCGTGGCGCTGGGCAGCGCGGTCTTCGCCGTGTTCACCCGGCTCAACCAGCCCTTCCAGGTCCTCAACCACCTCGTCTACGGCGTGCTCGTCGCACTCTTCCTGCTACTGTGGCGACCACGCCAGGCCCGCTCAGCGCGGTCGTAACGTGTTCCGCGACCCGGCCGGTCCCGGACCCAAGACCTGCCGGACGGCACGGAACATCCCGATCACCCCACGGGCCGCCCGGTGGCTGATCCAGTGCCTGACCGGGGATACGGCCGTCGACGTACCCGACGGCGACGTGGCCGAGCTGGCCGCGCACCTCGCGGTCCGCATCCTCCCGGCGGGTGCGGACGCGTTCGCATCCGGCGACCGGCCCGACGGGGTGTCGGTGATCCGCAGCGGGGCGATCGAGCTGATGATCGGCGAGGGCCCGCACCGGCGGGTCGCACAGGTGCTGCGCCAGGGCGACGTGTTCGGCGACATCCCGCTGCTGCTCGACCGAGATCCGCCGTATCGCCCGCGCGCGGCGACCACGACCACCTGCCTGTGGATCGCGGCCGAGGACTTCCGGCGCCTGGTTTCGGATCGGCCGGTGTTGGCCCGGGTGTGGCTGATCAGCTGCGCGCGCCGCTTCTTCGACAGCCAGGCCCGCTTGCTGCGATTGGTCGACGGCGCGCTGCCGCAACGGGTCGCCCGGCACCTGCTCAGCGAGGCACGCGACGGTGTCGTCGCCCTGCCGCAGGCAACCCTCGCCGCCATGCTGGGCATCCCGCGCCCGTCGCTGAACCGGGTACTGCGCGACTTCGAACGCAGGCGGCTGATCAGCCTCCACTACCGGCAGGTGCGGTTGCTCGACATCGACGGCCTGCGTCGCGCAGCACACGATTGAGCCAGAAACCTGCGGGAAAAGGGAATGTCCGGCACCAGCCAGCGGGTTCCGAACTCGGCGTGCGCCCGTGCACCCCGCTCGACCGCGCCCCGCAGGCACCGTCGAGACAAACCACATCTTGGCATGAGGAGCTCACTATCTTGCGTATGACGACTATGGGACGTCGTTCCCGGCTGCTCGGCATAACCGCCGCGGCGGTCGCCCTGTCCGTGGGCGCCACCGCCTGCGGCGGCGGCAACACCGGCAGCGGATCGCAGCCGACCTCGGCCCCGGCAGCCTCGTCCGCCCCGGTGCAGAACCCGCAAGCCGCGCAGACCAGCCTGATCACGGTGGCCTCGGGCAAGGACTTTCAGTCCACTGTGGATGGTCTGAAACAGGCGGTGTCGGCCAACGGCATGATGATCCTCGGCGACATGGACCAGGCCGGCGCGCTGAAGACGACCGGTCTGCAGCTCAAGGGCGCACACAGCTTCTTCGTCGGCAACCCGGCCGCCGGCAAGATGTTCTTCCAGCAGACGCCCGCCATCGGCGCGGTGATCCCGCTGCAGATGCACGTGTGGGCTGACGACACGGGCAAGACGAACATCAGCTACTTCGACCCGAAGCCGCTGTTCCAGGCGGTCGACCCGAAGCTGGCCGACGGCGGGCAGAAGATGTCCGACGCCGCGGCGATGATCGCCAAGGCCGCAACGGGCGGCACCGGCCAGCCCGGCACCGCACAGGACGCCAAGTTCGTCACCGTCGACGCCAAGGGCAGTTTCGACGACACGGTGAACGCGCTCAAGCAGGCGGTGTCGGCCAACGGCATGATGATCCTCGGCGATCTGGACCAGGCCGGGGCGCTGAAGGCGACCGGGCTGCAACTGAAGGGCGCGCACACGTTCTTCGCGGGCAACCCCAGCGTGGGCAAGATGTTCTTCCAGCAAGCTCCCGCCATCGGCGCGGTGATCCCGCTGCGCATTCTCGTCTGGGCCGACAACGACGGCAAGGCCCACGTCAGCTACTTCGACCCCAACGCCCTGTTCCAGGCAGTGAACCCGAAGCTCGCCGACGGCGGGCAGAAGATGTCCCAGGCCATGACGATGCTCGCCAACGCGGTCAAGTAACCGGCCGAAGTGGGGAACCTGATGGACCGCGCATCACCGTGGAACCAGTTCGGCGAGCTGGCCGCGACCGCCCTGGCATTGCTGGCCGCGGCGGCCGCGGGAGCGGAGCTGTTCGCGCTGTCGGCCACCGAACGCTGGCAGTTCCAGGATCTGCTGCTCTACGTCGGGGCACCTGCGGCAGGGCTGCTCATCCTGGTGGTCGTTGTCGCGGCGGCACTGCGATGGCAGCGCTTGGTCCGCGGGATCGGTCTCGGCGCGGCGGCGGGTGTGGTCGCGACGGTCGGCTTGGAGGCGGTGCGGATCACCGGGTTCCGGGTGTTCGATTCGATGCCCGGTGACCTGCCGACCCTGATGGGTGTCAAGGCCACCGGACGGATCATGCTCGGCCCCGACACCGCCGCCACGATCATCGGCTACGCCGATCACTTCTGGAACGGCGCCATGTTCGGAGTGATCTTCGCCTTGGTCGTCGGCGGATTCCCGGCTAGGCGCGGCGCTTGGGTGGCGGCGGTGATCGGTGCCGTCTACGGCTTGGCGCTGGGTTTCGGATTCGTGACCGGCCCGGTGCCGCGCTCGTTGGGGATCGGCGGGATCTTCTCGACCGTCGGTGTCGGCGAGTTCCAGACCACCGTGTACCTGGCACACCTGGTGTTCGGTGCCCTCCTGGGCCTGCTGGTGCACCGGTTCGGCTCCGGCGTCACTCCACTGTGGACAGCGGTGCTGCGTCTCGGGCGCACGGTCATGGGACGGGAGGGCACTGCGGCCACCCGGCACCGGAAGTAAAGCGACGCCGGGTGGCCTGGCCGCAGCTGTGGTGCGGCCAGCCACCCGGGTTGGACCGTTCACCTGCTGCGGCCGACGCTGCCGATGGCGTGGACGAGCAGGCTCGGGCGGCCGCCGAGGGAGTTGACGAACAGACTGGTGACCGAGGCGGCCATGGCCACCATCGCCCACACCGGGTGCACCAGCCCCGTCGCGGCCAGCGGAATGCCGACGCAGTTGAAGGTGAACGCCAGTGCGACGTTCTGTTTGACGCGGCGGTAGGAGCGGCGGCTGATCTCGCGTGCGGTGAGCATGAGCGTGAGGTCGTCGCGGACGAGGATGATGTCGGCGGACTCGGTGGCGATGTCGGTGCCACTGCCGACGGCCACACCCACGTCGGCGCGCATCAGCGCGGGCGCATCGTTGATGCCGTCCCCGACCATCGCGACGGTGTGCCCGGCCGCCTGCAACCGGCCGACCAGATCGGCCTTGTCTTCGGGCAGCACCTGCGCGTGCACCTCGTCGATACCCGCCTGCCGGGCGATGTGCCCGGCGGCGCGCGGGTTGTCACCGGTGACCAGTACGGGGATCACGCCCGCATCGCGGAGCGCGGCCACGACCTGAGCGGCTTCAGGCCGGAGGGCGTCGGCCAAGGCGAACACACCGAGGGGATGGTGGTCCCGGACGACCACGACGACGGTGTGCCCGTCGTCTTCCAGGCGCGCGATGGTGTCCCCCACTGGGGAAAGGTCGAGGCCGTTGGCGGTGAGGAACGCGGGCCGCCCCACCAGCACGCGGTGATCGTCCACCGTGGCGGTGACCCCGAATCCCGTGGTGGCCTGGAAATCCGTCACGGCCGGAAGCTCCAGCCGCTGGTGCCTGGACGCGTCGCGGATGGCGCGGGCGAGGGGATGCTCGGAGTGGGTTTCGGCCGCGGCGGCCACCGCGAGCAACTCTTCGGCGGCCACGCCGTGCGCCGGGCACAGTTCGCTGACCACCGGGCGGCCCGTGGTCAGGGTGCCGGTCTTGTCCAGCAGCACGCGGGTGACGGTGCGGAAGGTCTGGAACGCCTCGCCGGTGCGCATGATGATGCCGGCGTCGGCGGCCGCGCCGGCGCCGCGGACGATGGCCAGCGGGGCGGCGATCCCGACCGCGCAGGGGTAGCCCATCACGAGCACGGTCAGCGCGGCGAACACCGCCCGCTGCACGTTCACCTCGCCGGTGATCGCGGCGGACCCGAGCAGCCAGCCGAACAGCGACAGTGCCGAGATGCCCAGGACGGTGGGGGTGTAGACGCGCAGGATCCGGTCCACCAGGTGCAGGATTCCGGGTTTGAGAGCGCGGGCGTCCTCGACGTGGCGGACCACCTGCGCCAGGAAGCTCTCCGAGGCGGCGGCCGTGGTTCGCACGAGCAGGCTGCCGTTCCCGTTGAGCGACCCGGACACCACCGCGTCGCCGGGTCCCTTCTCTTGCGGCACGGGTTCGCCGGTGACCACCGACATGTCCACTGTGGATGATCCCTCGTTGACCCGCCCGTCGACCGGAATCCGTTCCCCAGGCCGGATCCGGACGACGTCGCCCACGACGACCTGCTCGACCGGAATCTCGGCCTCGGTCCCGTCGCGCACGACGCGGGCCAGGTCGGGTTGCAGGTCCAGCAGTTTCTTGACCGCCTGGCTGGAGCGGGTCTTCACCAGCAGCGACAGCCATTCGGAGAAGATGTGGTAAGTGGCCACGAGCACGGACACGGCGAAGAACGCCGCCGTCGGGTAGCCGGGAAACGCCCCGGTCAACCCGATGATCCCGCCGGCCAGCCCGGCAAACGCCCCGATCTCCAGCAGCACGTGCTGGTTGAGAATCCCGCGCCGCAGCGCCTGGTAGGCCATCCGCACGATATGGTGCGCCACCCCGGCCACCACGATCACCGCCAGCACTCCGGCCAGCCAGCCGATCAGCGACTCACGCACCACCCCGGCCCCGCGGAGCACGAGTGCCACCACGCCAGGGGCCACGATTCCCGCCGCGCCCGCCACCGCCGTGCCGAGCCCGGCGGGGCGCAGGATCGCGACGGCGACCGGCACCATCACCACGGCCACCGACATCGGGACCAGCACCGACCACACACCGACCACGGTGGCGATCAACCCGATCGCCGCGAGCGCGGCAGTGATCGCGCCCAGCAGCCGGAGCCCTTCGCGGACCAGGGCCGCTTCTTCCTCCTCGAACGGGCGCAGCTTGCGCGGGTCGTACAGCTCGTAACCGATGTCACGCAGCGTGGACAGGATCCGCTCCGGCGCGATCACGGTGGGCTGGTAGTCGACCAGGACCTGTTCGTGGGTCAGGCTCACCGCGACCTGGCCGACCCCGTCGAGCCGGCCAAGGGCCTTGTCGATCGTGCCGGTACACAGCGAGCAGTGCAGCCCCGCGATCCGCGCCCGGATGCGGGCGTGCCCCGGCTCGGTCGACGGCTCGCCTGCCCACGCCTCGGCGGGCGCGTGCGTGCCGGTGCTGATAGCGGTACCTTCTTTCATGGCTGGGACCTCCGGGGAACGCTTCTGGTGCTTGTCCTGCGAGGACTGAAATGAGACAGCGTCCTCGGGGGTTGTAGCCGGAGGCTTGTCGTCTTGGAGGGTGTTGTCCCGATGAGGACTGGTTTATCAGCACGACGCGCGGCCTCCGGTTCCAGTTTTTTCGTTGCTGGACGCGAAGGGAGTCGGAGCATTTGCTTGGAGCAGGCATCGACTGGGCGGAATCGTTTCACGACGTGGCCTTGGGTCGCCCCGGAGAAGGGGTGATCGAACAATTCCGTATCGACCACACCGCAGCGGGAGTCAACCGGCTTGTGGCCCGTTGCCTGGAGCTGGAAACCGACCCGGCCGACGTGCGGGTCGTGCTGGAAACCCGACACGGCCTGTTGGTGGAAACGCTGGCCGACGCCGGTTTCACTGTTCTTCCGGTCAATCCGGACGTGGTGGCCCGCCGCCGCGGGCCGGCTAAAAAGAAAGACGACGCCGAAGACGCCAGGATCTGCTGCCTGCTGGCATTGGACCAGTTTCTGGAATTGCGGAAACTGATCCCGCACGGCGAGCTGGCGGGAGAATTGCGCACGATCGCCCGGGACGACGAACGCGCCGCCCGCGACGAGCGCCGGCTGCTCAACCGGCTGCGCGCGGACCTGCTGGCAACCTTCCCTGCCGCGCTGGCCATCGCCGGCGGCAACCTCGGTTCGCCGGTCATGCTCAAGCTGCTGAGCCGCTGGCCCGGCCACGACGAGCTCGCTGCGGCCGACCCGCACGACATCGCCGCGTTCGCCCGCGCCGCCAGCCACGGCTGGCCCGACCGGTTCGCCGCCCGCGTCGCCGACGCCCTCGCCGCCGACCGGCTGCCGGTGAAAGACTACCTGGCGCGCGCGAAAACCGGCACGATCGCGCTGACCGCGACCCAGCTGCTGGCCATCCGCGACCAACGACGGGCCTGGGAACGCCGCATGGCCGAACTGCTGCTCGGAACGGCCCGCCGCGGCCACGCAACACAGGCGAAGGAACCCGATCCGGGAAAAGCGGTCCCGGGCGGTGACATCTACCTGAGTTTCCCCGGACTCGGGGACCGGCTCGCCGCCCGGATAGCCGGAGAAATCGGAGACGACATCACCCAGTTCGCCACACCGAACGGGCTGCAATGCTACGGCGGAACCGCCCCGGTCACCCGCCGCTCCGGCCGGAGCGAGTTCGTCGTCGCCCGTCGTCTGGCGCACAACCACTACCTGGGCGCAGCCGTGCATCAGTGGGCCTTTTGCAGCCTCTCCCGCAGCGCATGGGCGCGGGAGTTCTACGACGGGAAAATCGCCGCCGGGAAGAGCCATCACTCGGCCCTGCGCGCTTTGGCGAACCGATGGCTGGAAATCTTGTGGCACTGCCTGGTCAAACGCATCCGCTACGACGAGACCATTCACATTCGCAACCGGCAGCAAGCCCACCAGCCTCCCTCGGCGGCCTGAGGTTGACAGAGGGTGTCTCATTCGGTCGTCTCTTGCTCGATGACGCGGAAGCCGGCGGCCTCGATCCGCTCGACCAGCACGGCGCGATCGGCGGTGCCCGGGTCGACGCGGACCTCGACGCGCCCCCGGGTGTGGTCGGCAACTACGCCGGATACGCCCTCGACCCGGTGCAGCACGGTGCCGATCCGCTGCGCACAGCCGGTGCACGACATCCCTTCCACCCGCAATACCCATGACTCCATCACGAGCCTCCTCCACGGTCCTGAGCTGCTCTTTCTCTCGTCGCAACCACGCTAAAACCTTGCCCAAGGGGTAAGGTCAAGGCTGGCCGTGTCAGGGAAAGGAGGCAGTCGTGGAGATGACTGTCGGTGCCGCCGCCGAGGCGGCCGGAGTCAGCGCGAAAGCAGTCCGGCTGTGGGAGTCCACAGGCCTGCTGCCGCCCGCCCAGCGCACCGACGCCGGCTACCGGACCTTCACCCAGGACGACGTGGCCGTGCTGCGGTTCATCCGCCAGGCCAAGGCGCTGGACCTGACCCTGGCGGAGATCAAGGACATCCTGGACCTGCAGCGCTGCGGCGCCACCCCGTGCGAGCGGGTCACCACCCTCCTCGACGCCCACATCGCTGAGCTCGACCGCAAGGTTCAGGATCTGCGCGCGATGCGCCGCACGCTCGTCGAGGCCCGCCGCGCCGCGCGTGACAGCCAACGCCGCGGCGAGGAGGCCCTCGTCTGCCGCATCATCGAAACCGCCGACGCCGGCTGACCCGCCGAGGCCGCACGTCACGCCGGATGTCATCTGGCTGACAGAGTCGTTGACGTGTCCTCGCCGCGGTCGAAAACTGCCGGGATACGTCGGGACCGGAGGATTCGGATGCACCGTCTTGCAGGAGTGGGCGATCAGATCGGCCCGATCACTCTCTACGACGTCGATGGCACGCCCGTGGAGCTGGCCAGCCTGTCCGACCGGCCAGTGCTGCTGCCGCTGGTCCGCTACTACGGATGCATGCCCTGCCGTGCGTTTCTCTCCGAGCTCAACGAGATCCGCGACGAACTGCACGACGCCGGAGTGCGGCTGGTCGGCGTCGGCGGTGCGGCCGACTACCAGGCACGGCACCTGATGGAGCACGGCATCGGGTTTCCGTTGCTGCTGGATCCGCGGCACGACCTGTACCGGGCACTGGATGTTCGCCGTATTCGCTGGTGGATGCTGCTGCAACCGGTGACTTGGCGGAACTACCTGCTCGCTGCGCGGAGGGCTCGGCAGGGCCGCATCACCGGGCACCCGCTCCAAGCACCCGGTCTGGCCATTGTGGACACCGACGGCACGATTCGGTTCCTGCATCGAGGAAAGACGCTCGGTGACTACCCCACGATCGAGGCCATCCGCTCAGCCGTCGGTCGAATCTCTGCGACATCGTAACGACTTTCCCCGAGCTTCTCGGCTGGCCACGGCGTACCAGACCGCGATCAGGGCGTAGCCGCCCGCGATGACGGCCAGTACTGGGTAGGACTTGCCGCTGTCCGGCAGCACGAGCGCGGCGACCGCGGCAGCGGCGACGAACGTGGCGTTAAACACCGCGTCGTAGAAGGAGAACACCCGGCCGCGGAAGCGGTCGGCGATGCGTGCCTGCTGGATGCTCTCCACACAGATCCTGCTGCCCTGCGCGACCACGCCCAGGACGACGGCGGCCACCAGCAGCGGCGCCATGCGGTAGGGCAGCCCGAAGGCCACTTGGACGACCGCGGCGACCGCGAACAACGCCGTGATCCACCCGCGCGACGACCAGCGCCGGGTGATCACCGGGGTGACGGCCGCGGCGAGAAGCGTGCCCAGGGCGGCCGCGGCGACGACTTGCGCCGCACCGGCGAGACCAGCACGCAACAGGCCGGAGTCGGTGAAGTAGTTGCGGTAGAGCAGCAAGGTGGCGATCGTGGACACCCCGTAGAACAACCGGTGCGCGCCGATCGCCACGAGCGCGGCGGCCACAGGACGATGAGCGGCCACCTCCCGGCCGCCGTCAGCGAGGTCGCGCAGAGTGCGCGTCAGCGTCCACGCTGCCGAGCGCGCCGCGTCTGTCGGACCGAGCGCCGTAGCGGGAAACGTGGCGGCCAGCAGCGCCGCCGCCGCGTACACACCCGCCGCGATCAAGGTGGACACGGCGGCTGCGGAGTCGGTGGCATGACCGAGATAGCGGATCCCGAGTCCTACTCCGGTGCCCACGGCGCCGCCGGTCAGCCCGGCGACGGTCCACACCGAGTTGGCCAGCACCAGCCGCTCACCGGCCACCACGTGCGGCAGGGCCGCCAGCGCGGCCGCGCTGTGCAACCGGCCGAGACTCACCGCCGTCAACGCGGCGAGGAAGAACACCGGCCCGACCGGCCCCGTCGCCGACAGCGCGATCGCCGCGGCCACCACGATCACGGTCCGGGCCGCGTTGCCGAGCACGAGCACGCGGGTGCGTCGCCAGCGGTCGAGCAGCGGCCCGGTGAACGGGCCGATCACGCTGTAGGGCAGCAGCAGCGTCGCGAAACCGGCCGCGGCCTGCCCCGCGGTGGTGGCACGCTCGGGGCTGAAGAAGATCGAGCCCGCCAGACTGGTCTGAAACAGCCCGTCGGCAGCCAGGGAGACCACCCGCACACGCAGCAGCCGACCGAATCCCGGAGTCCGCCAGAGAATCCACGGGGCCGAGTTGCCGGTGTCGGGGGTGTCACCGGGCCCGGCGCAGGCGCAGCAGGGCACCGGTGAGGCGGCGCTTGGCCGGTGTCTGGAGTGCGTCGCTCGACTCGGCGATGGCGGCGTTCCAGACGCCGTCGGACCAGGCCGGGTAGGGATGGATCATCGAGGCGAGATCCCGCAATCGACCGCGACGGGCGACAAGGCCGGTGAGCTCGGCGATCATCTCGCCGGCCCGTGGTGCGACGATCGTCGCGCCGAGCACCCGGCCCTTGGCGTCGAGGACGACCTGGGTGAAGCCGTCAGTGTCGTCTTCGACGATCGCGCGGTCGACATGCTCGTGGCGCAGCAGCCGGACCCGGACCGCGTCGCCGTGACGCTGGCGGGCTTGGTCTTCGGTGAGGCCGACGTGGGCGATCTCGGGGTCGGTGAAGGTCACCCAGGGAATCGTGTCGTGGTCGATGCGGCGCACCGGGGCGAGCAGCGCGTTGGTGGCGGCGATGCTGCCGTGCATCCCGGCGACATGGGTGAACGCCGGTGCCCCGGTGACGTCGCCGGCCGCGTAGATGCGGCGGTTGCTGGTGCGCAGCTTGGCGTCCACGGCCACGTACCCGTGCTCGTTCACGTGCACCCCGGCCGTCTCCAGTCCGAGCCCGTCGGTGCGCGGGCGGCGGCCGGTCGCGACGAGAAGCCTGTCGACATCGAGCACGCTCGTGCCGGCGCGGCCCGTGAGGTCCAGACGCACCTCTTCCGCCTGCTCAGCGGCTTTCGTGACGGTGGTCGAGGTCAGCACGCGGACGCCGTCCGCCGATAGCGCCGCCGACAATACGATCGCGGCCCGGGGTTCTTCCCGCGGCACGAGACGGTCAGTGGCCTCGATAATGGTCACCTCGGCACCCAGTCGGGCAAAGGCCTGCCCCAGCTCGCAGCCGATCGGGCCACCACCCAGCACGGCCAGCCGCGCCGGTAGCTCGACCAGGTCCCACACCGTGTCACTGGTTAGCGGCTCCACCTCGGCCAGGCCAGGCACCGGCGGGAGCGCCGGGGCGGAGCCGGTGGCGATCAGCGCGTGCCGGAACCGCAGCGACCGGCCGTCGACCTGGAGTTCGTCGGGGCCGGTGAACACCGCGGTACCGGCGATGACTTCGGCGCCGGCGTCGGTGAGCGCCGCGGGCGAGTCGACCGGCTCGATCCGCTCGATCGCCCCCCGGACGTGGGCCATCACGGCCGCGAAGTCGACCTGCGGCTCGACCGGAGTGATCCCGAACCGTCCCGCCGTGCGCATGCTCTGGGCGGCACGGGCCGCTGCGATCAGCGACTTGCTTGGCACGCACCCGGTCCACAGGCAGTCACCACCGGTACGGTCGCGCTCCACCAGCACCACCCGCGCGCCGAGCCCGCCGGCGGTCTTGGCGGCGATGATGCCGGCGGTTCCCCCACCGACGATGACCAGGTCGGCCCTGTCACTGCCTCGCGTCACGCTGCGCCCTCCTTGCCGAGCCCCGGACTCATCCTCAAGCACACCAGACCCGGCCCGCCCAGCGAGCGGAGTTTGTCAGCGACCAGACACTGCGATTGGCGCCATCGATACCAGCGGGGCGTCCTGGAATGAGCGGTCCAGGTTGGAGGTGCCCGGTGCCAGACGTCAAGCATTTCGATCCCTCGGCGGTCATCGGCGCGGTGACGCAGCTGCTGTGGCAACGGGGCTGGGCCGACACCGGGATCGCCGACATCGTGGACACCACCGGCATCAGCCGGTCCAGCCTGTATGCCACGTTCGGCAGCAAGCAGGACCTGTGCCTGGCCGCACTGCACCGGTATCTGGCCGAGCACGCGGCACCGGCCTTCGCCGCCTTGGAAAACGGCGGGCGAGGCTTGCCGACGATTGCCGAATTCTTCGGCGGGCTGATCACCGCGCGCTGCACGGGGCCGCGGGCTCGCTGGGGCTGTCTGGCCACCAATCTCCAGACGAACGGCACACCCCGCGACGAGGCGTTCCGGGACGTGCTCACCGAGCATCACCGGCGGGTGCGGGACGCGCTACGGACCGCGCTCGGCTCGGCTAACGGGCTGGGCCAGCTCCGCCCGGACCTCGACCTGGACACCGCCGCCGAACACCTCGTTCTGGTGGCGCAGGGCGTCAACCTGCGCTCGCGGGCCGGCGCGGACGCCTCGACCCTGCGCAGCGCGGTCGCCGCGGCCCTGAACGCGCTACGCCGTCCCGGCGACACCACCGACACGTGGCCGCGCTGAATCCGGCAACGCTCAACCCGACAACACGGAGGAAATCGATGACGGAGTTCACGATCCACGACGAGCACACCGCCCCGGCCGAGGTGGCCCCGGCGCTGGAAAAGATCCACCAGAGTCTCGGGTTCATCCCGAACCTGTACGGCATCATGGCCGAGTCGCCGCAGGCGTTCAACGCGTACCAGGGACTGTCGGAGCAGTTCCGGAAGACGTCGCTGCCCAAGGGCGGCCAGGACGTCGTGTGGCTCACCGTCAGCCGCTACAACGCCTGCCACTACTGCATGGCCGTGCACTCCACCAACGCCCTGCGGTCCGGTGTGGACAGTGAAACGGTCACCGCGCTGCGCAAAGGCAAGCCACTCGGCGATCCCCAGCTGGAAGCCATCCGCCGGTTCGCCCACGCCGTGGTCGCCGAGCAGGGCAACGTGCCCGAGGACGAGGTGCAGCAGTTCCTGGCCGCGGGGTTCGCGCAGCGGCAGATCCTGGACATCATCGTCGGCGTCGCGATGAAGACCCTGTCCAACTACATCAACCACCTCGCCCACACCCCGCTCGACGACGCGTTCACCGCACAGGCTTGGGAAGCCTGATGCCGAACCGCCCGCGCGTCGTGGCCTTCGACGTAGTGGAAACCCTGATGTCGCTGGAGCCGTTGCGACACCGCTTCCGCGAAGTCGGCGCACCACCGGAATTGCTGGAGCGCTGGTTCGACCGGCTGCTGCGCGACGGCATGGCGCTGACGCTGGCCGGGTACTACGAACCGTTTCCCACGGTCGCCGCGGCCGCGCTGCGCACCCTGACGCGCGGCGCGGTCGGCGACGACGCCGTCGAGCACGTCCTGGCCGGATTCGCCGAGCTGCCAGCGCACCCCGACGTCGAGCCGGCGCTGCGGCTGCTGGCCGAGCACGGCATCCGCGTGGTGTGCCTGAGCAATGGAGCGGCGCGGACCGCTCAGGATTTCTTACAGCGCACCGGGTTGGCGACGTATGTCGAGCAGGTGCTGTCTGTCGCTGACGTGCGCAGCTGGAAGCCACCCGCGCGGGTCTACCACTACGCACTGGAGAAGACGGGCTGCGTGGCCGAGCAGGCCGCCCTGGTCGCAGTGCACGCGTTCGATTGCCACGGCGCACACCGGGTAGGCCTGACCACGGGATGGGCCAGCCGGCTCGAAGGCCACTACGCCGCGATCTTCGCACCCGCGGACGTCGTCGGCGCGGACCTTGTCGAGGTCGCCCAAGGCCTCGTGGTGCTGCCTGCTGGTTCCTAGCGCCCGAAGTTGCGCACCTTGTCCAGCAGCGACCCCAGCAGACCTGACGACGGGCGGCGAGCGGGGCCGGGCACTGCCGCAGTCGGCCGGTCCGTGCCCGGCACCTCCACGAGCATCGCCGCCTGCACCTCGCGCAAGCTCGGGTTCACCAGCCCCTGCCCGCCGATGACGACCGTCGGCACGGTCTCGTTGCCCCGCGCAATCGACCGCACCGTCGCCGCCGCGGCCGGGTCTTCCCAGATGTTGATCGGTTGATACGGAATTCCGGCGCGGTCGAGCTGGCTCCGCAAATGCGCGCAGAACCCACAACCCGGCCGCCAATACACCACGACGTCAGGCATTCTCCGCGACCTCCCGAGCCGTCGAGCGCTGTCCCTGTACTGAACACGCCACATCAGCCGATGCGCGTGCCGAGTGTCTGCGTCACGACAGTCTTTCCCGGCCATGCAGTGTCCGGCCGCTGACACTGCCGCACGACCAGCCGACCGCGAGCCGTTAACCCAGGCACACCGGACACACGAGTCGGCGAGGAGGTCGCGGCATGGACACAGTGCTCAGCGAGATGGGAGCGCTGCTCCGGGCGATTCCCGCCCCGGCGGCATCAGCCGAGGACACTGCGGCCTGGTACGAGCGGAAAGCCCGCTTGTTCGACCACATCGCTGAGGCGAGCACGACGGCCGCCGACGCCGATCGCGCTGCCGCGGTGGCCGCTGCCGCGCGACGCCACGCTCATCGGCTCCGGCACGCCCCCAGTGCCGGCGCATCCTCGGCGGCGTAGCTCATTCCGGGGTGCGGGTTTTCGCTGCCCTACGACGGCGGCGCACGCCGACGGCCGCGACCACGATGACGGCAAGGGCGGCCAGGAACGGGACGACACCGATCGCGTCGATCCACCCGGCCACCGCCTGCTGAACGCTGGCCGCGGCGTCGATCACCGGGTCACGGGCGTCACCGCCACCGAAGTACAGGCGGGTTTCGTAGATTCCGTAGTAGCCGACGTACAGACCGACCAGAACGAGCAGACCACCGCTGATGCGGTTGACATAGGGCAACAGCCGACGCGCGCGGGTGGCGATTCCAGCCCCGGCCAGCGCGATCCCGGCCGCCAGCACACCCACCACCAGCGCCATGCCCGCGGCATAGCTGAGATAGGCCAGCACACCTCCGACAACGGAGCCGGCGCGGAAGGTGGCGGCGGTGACGGCCAGGAACGGGCCGATGGTGCACGACAGCGACGCGATCGCGTAGGCGAGTCCGTAGCCGAACATCGAGCGCAGCCCTGCTGTCGGCGCGCCTTTGCGGGGTTTGGGCAGCATCAGGGTGATCTCCCGGCCGGCCAGCAGCCAGCCGCCCAGCCCGAGCAGGGCCGCGCCGATCACGATGGTGACGATGGGCAGGTACCGCTGCACCTGGCTGGCCAGCGGCGCCACGATCAACCCGAACACGGCGAACACCACGAGGAAACCGGCGGCCATGGCTGCTGTCGCGGCCAGCGCCCTGCCCACCACGACCGATCGGCTCTGGCGGTCACCGGCGCCGAGCACGACCAGGGTCAAATAGCTGGGCAGCATCGCGAAACCACACGGATTCAACGCCGCCACCAGGCCTGCGGCCAACGCGAACCCCAGGGTCGAGGTATCCACCATCCGCCCTACGTCCCAGCGAGCTGGTGTACGCGGGCGGCGAGTTCGTCCTCGGACAGGCCGCTCTTGACCGTCTCGACCGTCCCGTTTGGACGGACGAAGGCGTAGGCGGGCTGAGAGGTCACGCCGAACCGCTGCCACACGGACGCGTCGGTGTCGGCGAGGTTGGTGAACGAGCCGATGCCGTACCGGGTGACGAACTCCCGCATTGCCGGCGCATCGCTGAGCGCGGCAACTCCGACGAACGTGACGGTGCTATTGGCCTGCGCGACCTTCTCGACCCCGGCCGATTCACCCTGGCAGACCGGACACCACGACGCCCAGAACCACAGCACCGCCGGTTTACCGGCCAAGCTCTCCCCGGAGAACCGCTGGCCGTCGACCGTCGTCGCGGTGAACTTCAGCGCGTCGGGCGCTGCGTTGCTTTGCTCGGCTGGCGCGGCCTGGCGTTGCTCGCCGCTGTCGGCCGGTCGCCCGCATCCTGCCGCCACGGCAATCGTGATCAGCGCCAGGCTCAGTATCCGCACGCCAGCCTTCACCGATACCTCCCGCTGCGATGACCGGCTCAGTCGAGCAGGCCGGCGGGAGCGAGTCAGCTGAAGTGTCAGCGAGCCGACCCTGTTCGTGTTCATGCGCGGCCCAGCGGCGTCATCACCCCGGAGTTCGTCGCGGCCGGTCCGGGTCGTCCTACCGGACACCCCACCCCGGGTGGGGTGGGAACACTCGATGGCGTCACGGCGTTGTACGGGTGATGACCGAAGGTGAGGACGCGATGAGCCAGGAACTGACGGCGAAGAAGCGGGCGGCGCTGAACCGCCTGAAGACGGTGCGCGGGCATCTGGACGGGATCATCCGGATGCTCGAATCCGACGCTTACTGCGTCGATGTGATGAAGCAGATTTCCGCGGTGCAGTCCTCGCTGGAGAGAGCGAACCGGGTCATGTTGCACAACCACCTGGAGACCTGCTTCTCCGACGCGGTGCTCGGTGGGCGTGGGCAGGCGGCGATCGACGAGTTGATCGACGCGGTGAAGTTCAGCCCGGCCCTGACCGGCCCAGACGGTCGCTTGACCGGTGCCGCCGTGGGTGAGCCCGAACGTGTCGAGGAAGGGAGCACTGCATGACGACTACGACATGTTCGGTTCCCGAGGTGTCTTGCGAGACCTGCAAGAACGCGATCGAAGGCGCGGTCGGCCAGGTGGCCGGGGTGGCCGCGGTGGAGGTGGACGTGCCTGCCAAGACGGTGACCGTCCGCCACGACGACCGGGTGGGACCGGACCAGCTGGTCGAGGTCATCGAGGACCAGGGCTACGACGTCGCTGGCCACCGGTGAACGGAATCGGCCGAGGAGGACGACCATGACACGAGGTGCGACCGAGGCGGTGCGCGCGACCGAGACCGCAGGCGCGGTCCAGGCACAGCGGGTCGATTTCACCGTCGAGGGCATGACGTGCGCCTCCTGCGCGGTGCGCGTGCAGAAGACGCTGGCCAAGCAACCAGGGGTGGACCAGGCACAGGTCAACTTCGCGACCGGTGCCGCGCACGTGGACTACCGGCCCGGCGAGGCCACCGTGGACACGCTGCAGGCGGCCGCTGATCGGATCGGCTATCAGCTGGAGCCGGTCACGCCCAGCCACCCCGCCCGCGGGGACGAGGAGAACGAGCGGGAGCGCCGGACGTGGCTGTGGCGGGTGTGGCTGGCCTGGCCACTGGGGCTGGCGGTGTTCGCACTGACCATGATCTTCGGCGACCAAGGCTGGGCACGGTGGGCCGCGTTCGCTGCCACGGTCCCGGTGCAGTTCGTCGCCGGCTGGCCCTTCCTGACGGTTGCCGCGCAGCGGGCGCGCACGTTTTCCGCGAACATGGACACGCTGATCGCGATGGGCACGCTCACCGCGTTCACCTACTCGACCTACGAATTGTTCGCCGGCGGGCACCTGTTCTTCGACACCGCAGCGTTGATCATCGCGTTCCTGCTGCTGGGCCGCTATTTCGAAGCCCGCGCCCGTGGCCGCGCCTCGGCTGCGATCAGCAGCCTGCTGCAACTGGGCGCCAAAAAAGCACGGCTGCTCGTCGACGGCGAAGAAACCTCCGTTCCGGTCGAGCAGGTCCGCGCCGGGGACCTCGTGCGGGTGCGGCCCGGCGAGAAGATCCCGGTCGACGGCGCGGTGACCGAGGGCCGCGCCGCGGTCGACGAGTCGATGCTGACCGGCGAATCGGTTCCCAGTGAGAAGAATCCGGGCGATCACGTGGCTGGGGCGACGGTCAACACCGACGGGGTACTGACCGTGCGCGCCACGGCGGTCGGCGCGGACACCGCGCTCGCGCAGATCGTGCGCCTGGTCGAGCAGGCCCAGGGCGGCAAGGCGCCCGTGCAGCGGCTGGCCGACCGGGTCTCTGCGGTGTTCGTGCCGGTGGTGATCGGCGTCGCCCTGCTGACGTTCGCCGGATGGGCGCTGTTCGCCGGCGACCCGGTCGGTGGGATGACCGCGGCGGTGGCGGTGTTGATCGTCGCCTGCCCGTGCGCGCTGGGTCTGGCCACTCCCACGGCGATCATGGTCGGCACCGGCCGCGGCGCCGACCTGGGCATCCTGGTCAAGGGCGCCGACGTGCTGGAAGGCTCTAAGAAGATCGACACCGTGGTGTTCGACAAGACCGGCACCCTGACCCGGGGCCGGATGCGGCTCACCGACCTCGTCCCGGCCACAGGCCAGGATCCGGACGAGGTACTGCGTTACGCGGCCGCGGTCGAAGCGGGTTCCGAACATCCCATCGGCGCCGCCGTTGTCGCCGGTGCGGCAGAGCGGAGTCTCCGCCTGCCGTGTGCGGAGGAATTCGCGAATGTGGCCGGGCACGGTGTGCGTGCCCAGGTCGATGGGCACACCGCCCTGGTCGGCCGCCGCAAGCTCGTCGACGAACAAGACCTGCGGCTGCCGGACGAGCTTGCCCGGCGCGCCGACGAACTCGAACAGCAGGGTCGCACCGTCGTGTATGCCGGATGGGACGGCGACGTTCGCGGCGTCCTCGGGGTCGCCGACACCGTCAAGGACGACGCCGTCGACGTGGTCCGCCGGTTGCACGGCATGGGCCTGCACGTCGCGATGATCACCGGCGACAACGCGCGCACCGCGGCGGCGATCGCCGAGCAGGTGGGCATTGACCGGGTGCTGGCCGAGGTTCTGCCGGAAGACAAGGTCAGCGAAGTGCGGCGGCTGCAAGATGAAGGCCGGGTGGTGGCGATGGTCGGTGACGGCGTCAACGACGCACCCGCCCTGGTGCAGGCCGACCTCGGGATCGCCATCGGCACCGGGACCGACGTGGCCATCGAGTCCTCCGACATCACGCTGATGTCGGGCCGGCTCGACGGTGTCGTGGAGGCGATCCACCTGTCTCGCCGCACGCTGCGCACCATCTACCAGAACCTCGGCTGGGCGTTC
This sequence comes from Pseudonocardia benzenivorans CB1190, assembly GCF_000196675.2. Taxonomy (GTDB): domain Bacteria; phylum Actinomycetota; class Actinomycetes; order Mycobacteriales; family Pseudonocardiaceae; genus Pseudonocardia; species Pseudonocardia benzenivorans. Next base: position 1,370,403 of record NC_015312.1, read on the forward strand.
GGCTACAACACCGCCGCCATCCCGCTGGCCGCGCTCGGGCTGCTCAACCCGGTCATCGCGGGCGCGGCCATGGGCTTCTCCTCGGTCAGCGTGGTCACCAACTCGCTGCGGCTGCGTCGCTTCGGCCGTCGCTGATCAGGCGAAGGTGCCCAGCCAGGTCGTCAGCGCGTACAACGCGGCGTACGTGCCGACAGCGATCCCGAGGACGGCGAGCAGCCGCCACCGCCAGCGCCGCATCCCGGCGACGCTGCACTGGTTGCGGCGCCGCAAGGACAGCCACACCAGACCCGCCAGCACGGCCAACCCGCCGAGCCGGAACCACCACGCGTAGCCGTTGTAGAGATTCGTCGCCCACGCGAACGCGGTTCCGGCGGTCACCAGGCCGAGCAGCGCCAGCACGGTCGGGCCGACGCAGCAGAGGATGCCCACCAACCCGCCGGCCAGGCCGATCCGCCACACCGGCAGCCGATCGGCCTTGGTTTTTTCGGACGTCTCACGGTCGGACGTGGTCACGATGCTCCATTCGGGATACTGCCGACCATCTCAGCCCGGCCGCCCCGCGGTTCGCCACGGGAATGTCAGCGAGACGACACACACGGTCACGAGGTGGCGCGGCGGCGGAGCCCGTACAGCACTCCGGCGGTGACCAGGCCGTAGAGGACGTGGCCCATGAGGCTGAGCCACTGGTCGTTGCCGACGTGGAAGACCATGCCCTTCATCATCGGGTCGGCGGTCACACTCAACCACAGCGGCATGATCAGCAGCGCGCCGAGCACCCACCACACCACCCCGTACACCACACCGGCGCCGAGCAGCGGGCCGATCTTGCCGGCCAGCGGCCAGGCCAGCACCGCGAAGATGGCGCCGATCACCGCGGAGTTGACCAGGTGCACCACGAATCCGACGACGGCGTTGTCGACGCCGATGAGCATCCCGACCATCGGCAGCATGCCCATCATCGCCATCAGCACGCCGAAGACGACGCCGCCGGCTACCCCGGCGATGGCTCCGTTGGCGATGCGGGTACCGGTCCCGCTCAGGTGCGCGGTGGTGGACATGATCGGCTCCTCACTGCCAGGAAAGTGCTGTCAGGTATGGAGACGCCGTGGCGAAGCCGGTGATTGCGCTCAATTCGCGGGCAGGCGCTGGGCCAGGGCGACCAGCCGGTCGGCCGGGAGCGCGGCGGCGACCAGCACGTCATCGTGCGGGCAATACACGGTGATCCCGTCGCGGTCGACGGTCCACGGCATGTCACCGGGTGGTGCGTGCTGGGCGTCCTCGGGTGTTCCGACCGGCCGGTCGGCGTGCGCGAGGAGCACGTCGACGCCGTCGAGGCGGTAGTACTGCAGCCGCAGCTCGCCCACGCCGGCCCGCACGGTCCAGCCTTGCCCGTGGGCGACCGGCCCCGTGCCGGGCGGGATGGGCTGGCCGGTCGGCACGGGGATGCGTTGCGTGGCCGCCACCACCGCGGTGATCGCCGGCGGATCGGCACTGCGTCCGGGCAGCGCGAGTACGACCAGCCCGATCACCGCGGCCGCCACCGCGAGCGCGCCCGCCGCGAGCCATCGTCCCCGTCGGCGCGCCGGGCGGGGCCGGGCGGCCAGTCCGACCGCCATGCTGACCCGGTCGGCCAGGTCGTAGGGCGCCGCGTCCCGCAACCGGGCCGCGGCCGCGCGTCCGGCCCGGTCTTCCCGCACCGCGCGCCAGCAGTCAGCGCAGTCGAGCAGGTGCGCGTCGAACTCGGCGGCGGACCGCTCGTCCAGTTCTCCGGCGAGGAACGCGGCCAGCGACCGCTCATGCCTGTCCATGATCGCCTCCCGCCGGGTTCCGGGTGCCGGCCAGCAGCACGGCCAGCTTGCGCCGCCCGCGGTGCACCCTGGCCAGCACCGTGCCGCGCGGGCACTGCAGGATCTCGGCCGTCTCCCGCACGGTGTAGCCGGCCACGTCCATCAGCAGCACGCACCACCGCTGTGGCTCCGGCAGCCGTGCCAGCGCTGTCTCGATCTCGGCTCGGTCCAGCGTGGCGATCGCCTGCTCGTCCACTGCGTCCGGGGCGACGACCTCGCCGGCCTCGGATTCCGGCACCTCGACCGGCCGACGCGACGCTGATCGGGCCTGCGAACGGGCCAGGTTCAGGCAGATCGCCGCCAGCCACGCCCGCGTGTTGTCGCCGTGGTGCTGATCGAAGTGGGTGAACGCCCGCAGGTAGGTTTCCTGCACCAGGTCGTCGGCCTGCGCCGGGTCGGCCGCCGCGTGCCGCGCGATCCGGTACAGGGCCTCCAGATGCGGCAGGGTCGCGTCCAGGAACGCCCGGTGTGCCTCACCGCCGTTGCCACGCATCCGCCCGGTCCCATCTACCCGCACATCACCATAGACGCCAGGAGCTGTCCGATGATTGCGTCGGCCGCTTGCGGCGGTGCACCGCAAGCGGCCGCGATCACCACGGTCGCGTTGGCGCTACACCGCTGCGTGCCGCTCGGCCGGCGTCCGAACCAGCCCCAGCCCGGCGACCGCGCCGTACATCAGATGCCCGAGCGCGAACACCCACGGCGTGAACAACGGCGCGGCCGCGGGATCCACTGCCTTCCACACGGCGTACTGCATGACCAGCCAGACGACGATGCCGAACACCATGCCCGTCGCGGCCCGTCGCACCTGGTCGCCGCCGAGCGGCTTGACGGCTCCGACGACCGCGGCGAGCACCATGCCCAGCACCATCGACATCATCATGTGCACGACCAGCCCGATCACCAGCCCGCCGATGCTGAAGCGCGCGTCCAGCGGCGCGGAACGCCACAGCGTGTGCGCGATGAGGTTGAGCGGAGTCCAGAAACCGGACCCGGTCAGCAACAGCACGATCATCGACCACATCGCCATGACCACGCCGCCGGCCATGCCGGCCAGCGCGCCGCGGGTGAGTGCCTGCTTGTTCATCGCGTCCTCCGGGACAATCGGATTCCTTGTCACCGCGCGAAACCCGCTTGCACTGGCGAGCCGGCCAGAAGTGTCAGCAAGATGGCACTAGTGGCCGGGGAACGCCTACGCCCTCGCCTGGCGTGTCCGCCGCTTCGCGGAAGGTCAGCCGACGGTTCTGCGGCTGCCTAGGCGGTCGACCGCGTCGAAGACGACGCAGCCGAGTTGGTCGTCACGCCGCAGCAGCCAGTTGGAGATGGCCAGCACCTCGCACCCGGAGTAGCCGCGGCCGGCGGCGAGCAGCATCGATGAGCCGAAGAACAGCAGGGCCGCGTCGCTGACGAACCCGATCGGCGGGGCGTACCAGGTTGTGCCGTACAGAAGCAGGAACAGCGCGAGCGTGAGCAGGTGGCCGAGCGGCCCGGTGTACGCGACGAGTCGCTGGGGCCGACGCCGGGCCCGCCATGCCTGCCAGCCGAGCGCCAGCACCGGGAAGCCCACCAGCCCCAGCACCCAGGACTCCACCCGGAAATGCCCGGTCACGGAGCCGACCACGACGCTGCCCACTAGATATCCGCCGACCAGCAGCCGTGCCGCCGTTCCCCAGGTGCCGATCGCACGCCCGTGAGCCGATGTCTCCGTCACGGTGATCACCTCCGCGGCGACCGTACGATCTGCCACCGGGGGGAGAGTCAAGCGTGGCCATGGGATCGGGGATGGCAGCGGGGATCGGTCTCACGAAAGTCCCACTCGCCGGCGAGCGCGGCGCGGTTGCGGGTCTCGAACTCCTCGATGCGGTCGAGGAGTTGCGTCAGCTCGGCGATGCGTGCACGGGTTCGGTGCCGCACAGTCTGGAGTTGCCGGGCGAGGTGCGGACCGATGGGCTCGTCGGGCTGGGTCAGGTAGGCCTCGGTGAGGTCGCCGATCTCGTCGAGGGTCAGGCCGAGCGATCGCCAGGTTTCGACCGCGCGGACGCACCACAGGGCGGATTCGTCGTACAACCGGAAGTTCCCGGCGCTGCGCCCGACCGTGTAGAGGAAGCCGAGGTCGTCGTAGCGGCGCAGGCGTTTCACCGGCACGCCGGTCCGCGCCGAGAGCTCGCCGATCGTCATCGGCGTGCCTGCTGGCGCGGCGACGAGCCGCTCACGGTGCTTCGGCCAGGCGCTGGTCATCGGGTGTCGTCCCGGCGGGGTGTTCGGGGGTAGCGGTGGTCCGGCAGCGGTTGGCCAGGGCTCAGGTCGAGCGGGTCGTGGCCGGGCAGCGGCCGGTAGGTTGCGTCGGCGTCGGTGAACGTGACCAAAAAGGACAGTCGGACCTCCGTGGAGGCGTTGGCACAGGCGTAGTGCGCGGTGCGGCCCTGGTGGAACGTGGCGCCGCCGGCCCGCAGCGGGATGGTGACGCGGTGGCTCCAGCGCAGCTCGGGCCAGTGGGTGAACAAGTAGTTGTCCGGATCGGACTTGTGCTCGGCCAGCTCGACCCGGTCCGGGCCGCCGCGGCGGTGCGAGCCGGGCAGGAAGGTCAGGCAGCCGCGTTCGGCGGGCACGTCGACCAGCGCGATCCAGGCGTTGAAGATCAGCCGCGAGTCCAGCAGCGCGAAGGTCAAGTCGTCGTGCCAGCCGGTGGGGGCGCTGTGTCCGGGGTCCTTGCGCAGCACCTCGCCGCCCCACACCCGCAGCGGCATCCCGGCCAACTGCTCGGCCAGCGCGCCGATCCGGGGGTGGAGCGCGAGTTCGCGTAAGGCGGGGTGGCGTTCCCAGGCGTCGGTGGTGGCCGTGATGCGGGTGCCGAACTCCTCGTCGGTGTTGCTCTGTGCCGCGAGGGCTTCCTCGGCCGCGGTGCGGAACCGGGCCACCTCGTCGGGAGTGAGCAGGTTCGGCACGTGGGTGAAGCCGCGCTCGCGGAAGTCCTCCACGGTGTGCTCGGCCGCGGCATGCGCGGTGTCGATGGTGGTCACGTCAGCCTCCGATCAACGGTCATCGGGTGTCGGGGTATCGGTGGTGCCCGCCATCAAAGCGCCGAACTCGGCGATGCCGCTCGCCAGTGCCTGGTGTTGGTTTCGGATCGCCCCGGTGATGCTGGGGTTGTTCGCGGCCCATGCGTGGGCAGCATCGACTGTGGTGAAGAAGTTGATGTGGCCGCAGGTGCGGTCCACCGACGGGCAGCAGGCGGTGTCGTCGTCGGTGTGGCCGGCGAAGACGACCGCGGTGTCGGGCTCCCAACGCGCCGTGTCGTGGTCGACGTGGACGGTCACCGCGCGTTCGGTGCCGGGTTCGGCGCTGGTGATGGTGACCGGGATCCCGAGCATGGCGGACATGCCCAGCGCGTCGATGGCGCACATCGCGTACGCGGCCGGGCCGCCGTGCCAGGAGACCCGATGTCGGGTCGGCTCGGGCGAAAACGGGTAGGCGGCGCGGATTTCGCCCCGCTCGTCGAGGGCGAGGACGTCGCGTCCGGTCAGTTCGGCCACGACTGCGTCGTGCGCGACACCAGTCTCGGCGGTGCGCTCGCGGGCCGCTCGCTGCAGGTCCGTTCGCGACGGCGCCCGGCCGGTCTCGGCGAAGACCGTCAGCACCCACCGGTGCACCGCCCGTGCTGCCGGAGACAGTGACGCCGCCGCGGCTGCCTTGTCCAGGTCCAGATCGGAAAGGTCGGTCATCGGTTCACTCCTGGGGCGTCGGGAGTGCGTCGGCGGAGAAGAGGGCTTCAAGGAGGCGGCGGCCGAAGACATGCCCGTCGGCCACCGGCAGGACCACCGACTCGGGATGCTGGCGTTGCCAGTCGGCAGCGGCCTGCGCGGAGCCGAAGAAGTGGCCCTGGTCGCACACCGGCGCGCGCACGCCGCAGCCGTCTTCTGGCGCCGGAACCTGGGATACGACCGCGGTAGCCGGTTCGACGTCGGTGACCCGCTCGGGCTCGGCGGTCAAGCGGATCTCGGTCCCGGTGGCCGGGCAGGTCGAGAGCACGTGGACCGGGCGCTGCAGGATGAGCGGGAACATCAAGGTGTCCATCGCGCACCAGCCATACAGCGTCCGCCCGTCGATCTCGACGCGATGCGGGGTCGGGTTCTGGGTCAGGCCCAGCCCGACGACCCGGCCGTCGGCGTCGTATTCGGTGTCCGGCTCGGCGGCCAGCGCCTGGCGCACCTGGTCGACGCTGGTGCCGGCGGCCTCCGCCAACCGGTCGAGGGTGACGGGCTCCCCCTCGGCCAGTAGCCGCAGCAGCGGGCGGAACAACCACGGCTGCGTGGCGGGGTGGCCGGTGCCGTACAGAGCATCGGCGAGCTGGGCGACCAGTTGCTCGGGTGCAGTGCTCACGATCATCACCTCACAGGTCGGGCGCCGCAAGAGCGCCGATGGCCACTTCGAGCGCGACGCTAGGGTCTGCCCCCGGGGTGAGGGTCAAGCCCTGCCACGCACCGAAAATTGCGTCCCTGGGCCACGTGCCGGAGCTACGGCTCCTGGCGGCGGGTGGGTGGCTGCGGTGCACAGCACGCCGAGTCCGATGAGCGTGTGCCGCGAGCGCGGCGACGAATCCGCCAGGCCACGGCAGCGACGAGCAACGCAACGGCCGCACCGATCACCCACGGGTTGCCCAGGACCGATCCGAGCCCGGCGAGCGCACCTCCGGCGATCAGCAGCGGCAGGCCGCAACACAGCGCGGGCAGCAGCAGGAGCGCGCCGGTGGCCAGGGCGGTGCGTTTGTCGTCGTGGTTGCGGTTGGTGGACATCGTGGGATCGCCGTCGCTCAGGGGGTGGGGGTGATGCGCATGCAGGCGGCGAGAGCGGCGGCGTTGTCCGCGGCCAGCGAGCGGGCCAGCAGCACCAGTTCGGCTACTCGCGGGTCGGTGACCTTGTAGTGGGCGAACCGGCCCTGGCGCCGGACCTGCACATAGCCGCAGTCGGCCAGGCAGCCCAGATGGGTGGAGACCCGGCCCTGGGACAGGCCGACGTGGGCGACGCATTCGGTGACGGTGTGCTCGTCGTGCAGCAGGAACTCCAGCAGTCGCAGGCGTGCCGGGTCGCCCAGGGCGCGGAAGAACTTGGCCATCATCTCCACGCCGTTCGCCTCGGTGGGCAGCAATGCCACCGGTTCGGGTGCCCTGGCCATCGACTCGCCGTCCTCACATCGGGTATGCAACGTATGCGGATGAACAGATATGAGGCTAGCATCACTGTATCCGCCATGGCGAATACGTCTGGCGGCGTGCACCAAGGAGCGGAGAGGAGCCACGGGATGCGGTACGACCTGGCGGTGATCGGTTCCGGTGGGGCTGGGTTCGCCGCGGCGATCGCGGCCCGGACCAAGGGCCGCACGGTGGTGATGATCGAGCGCGACACCGTCGGCGGGACGTGCGTGAACACCGGGTGCGTGCCGTCGAAGGCACTGCTGGCCGCCGCCGAGGCCCGCCACGTCAGCCTGGACGGCCGGTTCCCCGGCATCAGTGTCACCCCGTTCGGCGTGGACCTGCCGCGCCTGATCGACAGCAAACGGGACCTGGTGGACTCGTTGCGGGCGGAGAAGTACACCGACCTGGCCGCCGAGTACGGCTGGGACAGCCTCCACGGCACCGCCACCTTCACCACCGACGGGCCGGATCCGGCGCTGCACGTGGACCTCGCCGACGGCGGCACGGCCACGGTGGTGGCCGAGCACTATCTGGTCGCCACTGGCTCGGCCCCGTGGGCACCCCCGATCGACGGCCTCGCCGAGGCCGGGTACCTAACCTCGACCACCGCGATGGAACTCGACACGCTGCCCGCCTCGATGACCGTGATCGGCGGCAACGCGATCGGCCTGGAACAAGCCCAGCTGTGGAACCGCCTAGGCGTCCACGTCACGGTGGTGGAAGCACTGGACCGGCTGGCGCCGTTCGAGGAACCCGACGTCTCCGCTGCGATCGACGAGGTGTTCACCCGTGAGGGCATCCGGGTGGTCATCGGCGCCACCATCACCCGCGCCGACTGCGACGGCGGCGGCTACCGGGTGGAAGTCACCGGCGCCGACGGTCAGCTCACCGAACTCCTCGCCGAGCAACTGCTCGTGGCGACCGGCCGCCGTCCGGTCACCGCCGGGTTGAACCTGGCCGAGGTCGGGGTGAAAACCGGTCCGCGCGGCGAGGTGATCGTCGATGACTCCCTGCGCACCGACAACCCGCGGATCTGGGCGGCTGGGGACGTCACCGGGCACCCGCAGTTCGTCTACGTCGCCGGAGCCCACGGCACCCTCGTCGCCGACAACGCGTTCGACAACGCCCGGCGCACGCTGGATTACCACCACCTGCCGCGCGTGACCTTCACCAGCCCCGCGATCGCCTCGGCCGGGCTGACCGACGCCCAGGCCGTCGAGCAAGGTTTTGCGTGCGAGTGCCGCGTGCTGCCCTTGGAGTACGTGCCGCGGGCGCTGGTCAACCGCGACACCCACGGACTGATCAAACTCGTCGCAGACCGGAACACCGGCCGCCTGCTCGGCGCGCACGTGGTCGCCGAGGGTGCCGGGGACGTGATCGCCACCGCCGTCTACGCGCTGGCGAACGACATGACGGTGCGGCAGATGGCCGACCTGTGGTGCCCGTACCTGACCATGGCTGAAGGCATCAAACTTGCCGCCCAGACCTTCACCCGCGACGTGTCCAAGCTGTCCTGCTGCGCCTCCTGAACCGGAAGGAATGCGGCCGATGACCAGCGGAACCCGTACGCAGTTGATGACGGTCGGCGAGTTGTCCCGCCGCACCGGAGTGCCGATCAGGGCGTTGCGCGAGTACACCGACTCCGGGTTGATCTACACGGAAGGCCGCAGCGAGTCCAACTATCGCCTGTTCACCGCCGATGCGCTGTGGTGCGTGCAGTGGATCGGGCAGCTGCGCGGCCTCGGGCTGACCCTGGCCGAAATCCGCGACCTGGCCCGTCACTGCCCGCAGGGCAACGCCGAGCTCATCGGTCCCCGGCTGGCCGATCTGCTCCGCACGGCCCGAGCCCGCCTGGACGCGCGCATCGCGGAACTGCAGCGGACCCGCGCTCGGATCGACGAGTTCGAAGCCACGCACCACGCGGAACTGGCGGGCCGCACGAGTGCGAACGGCTGGACCGACGACCCGCGACGCTGCGCCGACTGCGCGTGACCCGGTTCGGGCGCTGCGGCGCCGACCAGGGCGGTGCTGCTAGGTGGGACTGTCACCGGCGTCCCCGTGATCGGTAGCGAGACCGGCTTCCGTGAAGGCGCGCCGGTGCAGCGGGCGCAGCCCAGCCGGGAGCGCCAGGCACCCGAACGCCTCGGCTGCTGGCACGAGCCGCCGGTGCGCCATCTCAAACCGCGGCTCCCAGGGCTCGACCGTCACCTCGGCCCGCCACAGTGACCGGACCAGCACCAGCCCTTGCTCGTGCCCACGCACGCAGATGCCACGGCTGAACCCCAACAGCCGGCAGGACGTCACGGTGGCGCAAGCTTCCTCACGCACCTCGCGCCGCAGCGTGTCGATCATGCTTTCCCCTGGTTCGGGACGGCCGCCAGGCAGGCCCCAGGTCCTGCCGTCAGTGCCGACCAGCACAACCCGGTCACCGGCCACGCAGATCGCCGCGGCACCGTGCGGAGTTCCCGGCGGCGGATTCGGTGGCGGGAACCAAGCCACCCGCCAATCCTGCCCGTTCTGGGAGAACGCCACGTCGACGCCGTCCACCACGATGTCATCCATCCGCGGTCTGCTAGGGAAGGTGGCGGTCGATCCAGCGCAACACCACGCCCAGGGTGCCCCGCTGATGCCAGCCCTTGCGGATCACCGCGTCCCGGACGGTCTGGATCCCGCCGCGCAGCCGGGCAGCTGGCGAGGGATGCTGTTCGTCGTGACGCTGGACGGCGCGACGTTGCAGCCACCGTGCGCACCGCAGGCACACGCCGACCTCCGGATGACTGCCCAACCGGACCAGCTGCGCCTCTGGGTACTCGCCGCCGCAACACCAGCACCCCGTCTCCGAGGCCCGCTCCTGCTCGGGCTGGACCGACACCAGAATCACCTCCGCACGACGAACCGAGGATGCACATCCACCACCATGCCACCTTTGCCCGGTCAGTCCGCAGTGGCGACATCCATGGCCATGGTCGCGACCCGAAGTTCAGTATCAAGCAGCAAGAGGGTCGACTCGCTTCGTATTCCGCAGGACGCTGGTCAGCTGCTGACCGCCTTCAGCCCGCGCCTGGAACTCGGAGCGCACGGCCTTGACAAGCTGTCGTGCCTGAGCCGCGCCTATACCCAGCCGAGCACGAAGCGTGTCTGCCGAAATCGGCTTCTGGTGAGCGGCACGATGCGCCGCGTCCTCTCCTCGCGCCAACTCCAGGAGCTTCTCCGGCGAGCGCTTCGGCGACGTCGAGCGAGGCCCGTCCTTTGGGCCTGCCTCGTCCTGGTCGATCTCGCGGCCCACGGCGCTGGGCGTCGCATGTTCCCGCGCCGGCACCTCCGCCTGCTCTTCAGCAACCGCGCTGCGCTTGGCCGTCGAGGAACTGCATTCACCGATCGCCTGCAGGAAGCCGGGGCCCACTTCGGCCCAGCCGATCAGGAGAAGCGGCCCGACGGCGTCGAAGGCTGCTTTTCCGTACTCACCTGCCACCACTGGGTCGGCCACGTTCAACGCCAACGTGACCACGCTGGCGAAGACCAGGAGCCGACGAGCTGGCCGCAGTATGTCCGTCGACGCGCCAGCGAGCGCCAGATGCCGAGTACCCAGCAGCAGACCAAGGATCGACAGATCGACCGCAGGTGCGACGAGGGGAGCGACCCAGACTGGCACGCCAAGCCGGAGCGCGAGGTTGAGGACGTTGCCGAAGCCGAAGAGGAAGGTGAGGCCGACGACAACGCCCATGATCACTGTGACGGTCCGAACGACGGTAGCGCCGTTCGAAGCTGATCGAGCTGACAAATTCGCTGCGGGCTTGGTCATCGAGGGTCACCTGCTTCGACGCGCGGGCGCCCGTGGGTGTCTCGGGTGGGGATGCCGCGTTCGCGCAGTTTGTTCAGCACGGTGGTGTGGTTGACGCCGAGGTGGTCGCCGACTCGCGCGAGGGACCAGCCGAGGTTGTAGAGGTGGATGGCGTCGTCGACCTGCTTGGGCGTGAGGCCGCGGCGGCGCATCGGCACGCCGTGCCGGTGGAGAATGTTGCTGACCGTTCGCCGTTCGATGTCGAACCGGTCGCCGAGTTCGTACACCGTCGCGCCGGACTGGTAGGCGGCGATCAGTTGCTCGACTTGCTCGGCACAGAGTTGCCGGGCACGGCCGGGGCGATCCCGCTTGATCGACGGCGGCTCGGGTGTATCGAGGCTGGGAAGCTTCTCGCGGAGCTCTTCCAGGGCCCTGACCTGGACTTTTGTGTTCGAGTAAGGTCCCCTAACCTCCACCCTTTTGATCAGGCCCTTCTTGGTCTGGGTGTCCTCCTCAAGTGGTGATCTTGCCGCTTGACAGATCTCCTTGGTTGTCTTTGCAGACTGGATCAGCTCTGACGCTGTCATGCATCCCCCGCGCCGAAGAGCCTGCTCGGTTCCTTGCATGGCCGCCGAGCGAGTGGCGAGCGCTAGCTCGGGTCGTTCGGCGATCAGCGGGAAACACTTGCTGTTCATTTGCAGGTAGCCGCGAAGAGGATCCGACAGCAGGGCCGGCGGCGGCCAGGAGATCGTCGTGCCGCGCGTAGAGGGTCTTCCTGAGCAGAGGCTCATGGTGCCATGCGGTTTCGCAGCTCGTGCAGTCGCCGGATGGGATCGTCCACGGCGGGCGATCGATTCCGGGCCGGGCTGCGGTGTGGAGCCGTGGGATCCAGAGGTCGTCGTCACATCGCCGCGACGGGCGTCGTTCACCGCGGTGTCGAAGAGTCGGCGCGCGGTCGCCTTGGCGTCGTAGCGTCTGCCGTTCGCGGCCTTCCTGAACTGTGGCGGGAAGTGGCGGCCGGGCTCGAACACCCAGTGCGGGCGTCCCTGCGGATCACCACTGGTCAGAGCGCGGTCGTAGCGTTGCGAAGGGTGACCTCCAGGTGGCCCAGGTCGTGGCGGAGGCCTGAGGAGACCGCTACTTCAAACCTTGGATCGTACTCGCCCATCGGCGGCATTTCGGACCTCGATGCTGGCCGTCGGGCTCGTGCTCGGAAATTGAGAATGCATGTACTTAAGCGAGACGGTTTCCGATGTGTAATTTGCGGCAGGCGACCGAGGGGTCACGAGGATATCGAACTTCATGTCCACCACGTGCTTCCATGGCGCTTCTTCGATCCAACGGCGGAGTGGAATCTTGCCACGCTTTGCGGAACATGCCATAAGGGTCTGGATCGGATTACGAGTGCGAGGTTCGAGAACTCGCTGGGCTGCCGGGGACGGTCCATCCCTGTGAGCGGCACCCGCCCACATTTCGCAACAGGATAGACATAGCGTCGCTAACTGACAACTTCCTGTTCTTGTCTGGCGAGGTTGCCGAATTCAATTGTTGAGAAATGCCCTCGCCGGGCGGGTAGGCCTCCGGGATGGCACTGGCAGGGCGCGGGGGAGTGGCCGCTGTGGTGCACATCTGGGGCACATCGGCGCTGGAACAGCCCGACACCCGCTGACGCGGCGTGGCAGTGGTTGGGCTGGTGATCGTGGGCGCCGACGTGGACGCGCAGGCAGCGATCACGCCTGGTTCGATTCAGGAGAGCGAGGCCCAACCTGTGCGGCCAGCCCTTCCCGCCATGTATAGCGTGAGCTAAACTCGTCGCGGAGGTCGCATGTGGGAGATCTACCTGACCGACGAGGTGCACGAGTGGCTCGACGAGCTTCTCCGCGGCGACGAGGACACTCACTATCAGGTGGTCTCTGCGATCGAGGCTCTCGCGGAGGGTGGGCCGAACCTGGGGCGTCCGTTGGTCGACCGGATCAAGGGCTCGTCCGTGCACAACTTGAAGGAGCTGCGTCCGGGGTCGGCGGGGAGCAGTGAGGTGCGGATCTTGTTCGCGTTCGACCCGTGGCGCAGCTCGGTCCTGTTGGTCGCGGGGGACAAGGCCGGGCGCTGGACGGAGTGGTACCGGCAGGCGATCCCGCGGGCCGAGCAGCTCTACGAGACGTACGTAAAGGAACGCGCAGCCGAGGAGGGCAGGTCATGAGCACCGTTCGATGGTCAGAGATCCGGGGCGAGCATGTCGCGGCTGCGGGGGAGGAGCGGGTCGAGCAGGGCAAGACTCGGCTGCTCGGTCAGGTGCGGGCACATCGGCTGGCCGAGACGCGCAAGCGCCGCGGGCTGACCCAGCGCCAGGTGGCACAGGCGATGGGTGTGACGGTCGGGCGAGTGAGCCAGATTGAGAACGGCGAGCTGGCCGGGATCGACGTGCTCGACCGCTACGTGCACGCGCTCGGCGGGCACTTGCAGATCGTGGCGAACTTCGGTGACGAGCAGATCAAGGTAGGCTGAGCCACTCGCCGACGTGGCTGCCGGGCATGGTGAGTGACTATCTGAGTGACAACGACTGCGCCGGACGGTGAATTGAGGCGGACACCGGCGGACGGATCGGCCTGCGGGAACGGCTCGGAAACGCAGGCCGAAATGGCGCCGGGAGTGCCTGGCAGTCAAGGGGTCAGGGTTCGAATCCCCTCGGCTCCACCCTGACCAGGCGGATTCCCCGCTGATGAAGATCGGGACCGGTGGCAGGGCCACGGCCTCGATCCATCTTCCGACAGTGCACCGGCAGACGTACCGATGCGGTGCTCGGCGCGAGGTTCCCCCGGTCGGCGAGGCCGACGCTCCGCCGCGAGCGCCGGCCCCGTCGACCGATGATCCGGTGTCCGCGATGGATCATCCGCCGGTCCAGACCTTGCCCTGGATCAGCACGCCGTTGTGGATGAGGAACCCGCGGACGATGTTGGCGGTCACCACCGCGTCCTTGCCGGTCCACCCCTGCTCGGAGACGAACACGTCGATCCACTCGTTGACGGTGACGCGACGTTTCACGCTCACGAACCGCTCGCCGGTCGCCCGCCGGCGCAGGAAACAGAACGCGACGAGCTCGTCCGGGGACTTCCCCGTGTGCCGGCAGAACCCGTCCAGGACGTCGAGGTAGTGCTCCTGCATCTCGGGAGGGCGGCGGTGGTGTCCCGCGCTGCTGAACCACCGCCGCACCGGGTCCGTGGCCCGCAGGGCCTCGGTCACAGCGGGAGGCCGAAACGCTCGGCCAGCGCCTGAACCTCCCTGGCACGGGCCTCGGCGTCCATCGGCTCCTGGATCATCCCCTCCTTCTTCAGCCGCTCGGTCACCTCGGGGATCTCCTCCCAGCGTGTGCCGTACCGCCCGCGGTGGTAGCTCTCCGACAGCGGTCGACGGGGCCGCTGGCCGCCCGCCAGACGGTCCTCGGCCGGGTAGCCGACCAGCAGCATCCACATCGGCAGCCAGGTGTCGGGCACCCCCAGTGCCTCCTTGGCCACCGCCGAGTTGAAGGCGTGCAGGCCCACGCCGAGGCCCTCGTCGACGCCGGCGAGCATCGCCTGCGCGATGGCGAGCCCGCACTCGACCGAGACCGCCCAGATGCTGGCCGTCGTGTCCTTGGACAGTGGCTCGACGACCTGGGCGTAGGCGACCTCGTCGACGTAGGCGTGCGACCAGCCGTGGGTCACCGGCAGCGCCCCGAGGTCGGTCAGCTCCTTGAGGCGGTCCTGGGCACCCTCGGCGAAGGTCAGGTCGCCGTACCAGAAGATCGCGACGGGGGCGAGGTCCAGCTGCACGGTCGTGGTGGGCGTCTTGAGCTGCTCGCGCACGTCGTCGGAGAGCTCGTCGCGGTAGCACACGATCGCCTTGATGAAGTCGGCGTTGACAGCGCGGGAGGCACGGTTCGCCGCCTCCAGCATGACCTGGATCTTCTCGGGTTCGACCGGCTCGTTGGGTTCGAAGAACCGGATGGTGCGCCGATCGCCGACGACCTGCTTGAACTCCATGACTCGTCCTCTCCTCCGTGCCGGATCGAGCTCCCCGGCCCTACACCGACAGCACCGTCACCACCATCGCGGCGGCGTCCGCACCGAGGAACCCGCCCCCGTTCTCGGCCAGCGCCACCCGGGCACCGGGCACCTGCCGTTGCCCACACCGGTCCCGGAGCTGGTCGGCGAGCTCGACGAGCTGGGCCGCTCCCGTCGCTCCGATCGGATGGCCCTTCGACAGCAGCCCCCCACTGGGGTTGACCACCCGACGACCGCCCAGGCGGGTCTCGCCGGAGCGCAGCAGCGCCGCACCCTCACCGGGTCCGCACAGGCCGAGCTCCTCGTAGGTGATCAACTCCGCCGGTGCCGCGGCGTCGTGCAGCTCCACGACGTCGAGATCCTGTGGGCCGACCCCGGCGCGGTCGTAGGCCCGGGCCGCGGCGCGCTCGACGGCCCCGGGCTCGTCCGCCGACCGGTCCGTGCCCGACACCAGCTCGCAGCTGCGCACCCGCACCGGTCGGACGCCCAGCCGTCGGGCCCGCTCGGCCGAGCACACCACGACCGCGGCCGCACCGTCCCCGATCGGGGAGCACATCAGCAGGGTCAGCGGGTCGGACACGACCCGGGCGGCCAGGACCTCCTCAGCGGTGACGGGCGAGCGGTACTGCGCCTTCGGGTTGAGCGCGGCGTGCTCGTGGCTCTTGACCGCCACCTCGGCGAAGTCCTCCGCCGTCGCTCCGGTGGCCCGCATGTAGGCGCGGGTGTTGGCCGCGTAGACGTCCATGAAGAAGGAGCGCTTCGCGCCGTCGTCCTCGGCCTCCTCGGGCAGTGGCGAGCCGGCGGACCCGCCGCGCGTCCACCGCTTGAGGTCGTCGAGCTGGAGGAGGTCGACGGCCGTGCCGATCGCGGCGAACGAACGCGCCTTGTCCTCGTGGGTCATCTTCTCCGCGCCGACGGCCAGCGCCACGTCCACTGATCCGGACGCGACGGCGCCCACCGCGAGGTGGAAGGCGGTGGACGCGGACGCGCAGGCGTTCTCGACGTTGACCATCGGGACCCCGAGCAGCCCGGTGTGCCGCAGCGCGACCTGGCCGCGGATCATCTCCTGGCCGGTGATGATCCCGGCGACGGCGTTGGAGAAGAACACCATGCCGACGTCGGCCGCGGTCAGCCCGGCGTCCGCCAGCGCGTCGGCCACCGCCTCCTCGGCCAGCGAGCGGACCGTGCTGTCCGGGAACTTCCCGAACCGCGTCATCGCCGTCCCGACGATGTCGACCTCGGTCATCCGGAACTCCGTCCTGCGCGTGCTACGAACGTTGCAGCTGGTAACCCGCCTGCTCGCGGTCCCAGGTCGTCGGGGTGACGCCCCGGGCCCGCAGCGCGGCGTACTGGTTGCGCTCGGTGGCGGTCTTGGGGAGCTCGTCCAGGAACTCCACGTACCGCGGGATCGCGTGCCGAGCCATCCGGCCGACGCAGAAGTCGAGGATGTCCGCGGGCGTCACGGACGCGTCCGGCCGCGGCACGACGCAGACCTTGACCTCGTGCTCCCCGAGCTCGGACGCCACCGGGTGGGCGGCGCTCTCCAGCACTCCCGGATGGGCGTTGACCACGGTCTCGATCTCCCAGGCGGAGATGTTCTCGCCGAGCCTGCGCATCGACTCCGTCTTGCGGCCCCGGTAGTAGAAGAACCCGTCCCCGTCGTACTCCGCGAGGTCGCCCGAGTGGAACCAGCCGTTGCGATACGCCTCGTCGGTCACCTCCGGCAGCTTGTGGTAGGTCGTCATCCGACCCTTGGGGTGCCGGAAGACCAGCTCGCCGGTGGTCCCCGGGCCGACGGGTCGGTCGTCGTCGTCGACCACGCGGAACTCGACGCCGGACACCCCCGAGCGGCCCATGGACCCGACCCGGCCCGCGTCGTTGAGCAGGATGCCCGGCGAGTCGACCATGCCGAACCACTCGATGATCCGGACCCCGAACCGCTCCTCGAACTCCCGCCACCGGTCGGGCGGACAGCCCGCGGACAGCAGGACGCGCACGGGGTTGTCCCGGTCGTCGGGCCGTGGGGGCTGCTTGAGCAGGATCGAGATCATCCCGCCGAGGGTGTTGAACTCCGCGGCGTCGTAGCGGCGGAGGTCGTCGAAGAACCGTGAGGCGGTGAACCTCGGAGCCAGCGCGAGCCGGGCGTCGATGAAGATCGAGCCGAGCATCGACACCAGCAGCGCGTTGCCGTGGAACAGCGGGAGCCCCGTGTACATCGTCTCGCCGGGCCGAACACCGGACGCCTCCAGCAGCGTGGTGATCGGGCTGAGGTCGTAGTTGGTCGCCACGACGCCCTTGGGCGGCCCGGTCGTTCCCGACGTGTACATCATGCCCACGCCACCGGTCGGCTCCGCGAGCTCGACGTCCGGCTCTCGGTCGGCGCCGGCGAGCAGCCGCTCGACGTCCCAGTCCACCTCGCCGCCCACCTGGCCACCGTGGACGACGAGATGGCGCAGGGCAGGCAGGTCGGAGCGGACGGCGAGCACGGCATCGCGCAGGTCCTCGTCGAAGACGACGGCGGTGGCGTCGGAGTCGGCGAGGATGTGGGCGAGGGTCGCTCCGCGCTGGGAGATGTTGACCGGCACCGACGAGGCACCGATCAGCAGGACCCCGAGGTGGACCCAGATGAAGTCGGGGTGGTTCGCCATCATGATCGCCACCCGCTCGCCGGGCCGCACCCCGAGTTCGAGCAGCCCGTTCGCGGCGCGTTGCGCGAGGGACAGCACGTCGCGCCAGGGGACCTCCTCGTCCCGCCACTTCAGCCAGGTGTCGTCCGGATGGTCGGCGACCCGCGAGCGGATCAGCTGTTCGACGGCTCCCTGCGCCCGGGCCATCGCTGCCTCCTCACGAGCCACGGTCCCGTCCTGCGACCGTGTCACGGGTCACAGGGCAGGGCAATGTGCGCCCCTGCCGAACCTGCCACCGTTCGTTGGCAGGACCGCACACACGCACGCTCCGGCACCGGTACCACCGGACGCGCGACCGGCCTATCGTGAATCCGTGCCGTCACTGCTGAACAGGCACGTCGTCGGGGCCGGGGCGGGCCCGGCCGAACGGGACCCGTCGCCGGTGGAGGGCTTCCTGCGTCGGTTGGTGGGGGCCGACACCGTCGGCGCCGCAGCGCAGGCCGCCGTGGACGTCGTCCGGGAGGTGGTCGGCGCCGAGGTGAGCTGGTGCGGGCTCACCGAGGGCGACGTGCTGACGATGGCGGCCCACAGCGGTCTGCGCACCGCCGAGATGCCGGCGCTGTGGCGGCTGCGGGTCGGGCACGGCGTCGGGGGGCGGGTCGCCAAGGAGGGCCGCACCATCTCGGTGCGGGACTATCGCCGCGACCCCCGCCGGGTGCCGGTGATGAAGCGGATCATCGACGACGAGGGAATCCGCGGCGGGGTGTGCGCCCCCCTGATGACGGGCTCCGAGATCCTGGGTGTCCTCTACGCCACCCACCGCGTCCCCTGGGACTGGACCGACGACGAGGTGCGGCTGGTCAGCAGGGTCGCGCACGACACCGCCGTGGCCCTGGCCCGGATCCGGGAGCACCAGCGGGAACGCTCGCGCGCCGAGCAGGCCGAGCGCGGGTCGCGAGCGGCGGCCCGGGATCTCGAGGTCGTGCGCACGACCGTCGGCGCGCTCGTCCACAGCGAGGACGTCGGCGCCGGCCTCGCCGTGCTCGCCCAGCACCTGCAGATGCACGTCGAGCTGCTCGGTCCGGCGGACGACCTGCTCCAGGCGGCCACCTCGGGCGGGGCGGCGGGCGAGCCGGTCCAGCTGCGGGCCCGGGTCGGCGACGATCTCGGCACGCTCCGCGTCCGTGGTCACCGACGCCCGACGCCCGCCGAGGCCGCGCTCGTCGAGGTGAGCGCCGACCTCATCGCCCTGCAGCTGCTGCGTGGGCGCGCCGCGCTGCGCGGCGAGAGGTGGGTGCACCACGAGATGCTCGACGACCTGCTCGAGGGCCGCGTCGGCGACCGCACGGGGATGCTGGCCCGGGCCGCGTTGCTCGGCGTCGACCTCCGGGTTCCCCGTTACGTCGCCTGCATCGGGCTCCGGGAGTCGCCCGGCGGGAAGGGGTGCGGAGCTGTCACGCGAGAGCACCCGCAGAGCCCGTTCAGCAGGGTCGAGGACGGGCTCCGGCGGCACTGCCCCGGTTCGGTCCTCGTCCCGCGCGGCGGGGACGTCGTCGTCCTCCTCGCCGCCGGAACGGGCGACCGCCAGCAGGTCCGCCGGGTGCTGACGGACGTCGTGAGCGATCCGGCGGGCGAGCCCGACGGCCTCGCCGCGGGACTGGGCCGGATCTGCGTCCGGCCCGACGACTACGCCGACTCCTACGCCGAGGCCGCCCTCGCGCTGAACCTCGCTCGCCGGCGGGACCGCCATCAGGTCGTGCTGTCCGTGGCCGACCTGGGGCTCTACGGGTTCCTGGTCGGGAGCTCGACGCGGCAGTCGCTGGAGGCGATGGTCGACGACGCGCTGGGGCCGCTCCTGGAGGCCGATGCCGCGGGCGGCTCCGAGTACGTCAAGACACTCGACGCGTACCTCGCCACCGACCGCCACCTGGAGCGGGCGGCTGCGAGCCTGCACGTCCACCCCAACACCGTTCGCTACCGGCTGGCCAAGGTGCAGGAGGCCCTCCGGGTCAACCTCCGCGACGTCGACGACCGGTTCGTGCTCGAGCTGGCACTGCGGGTGAAGGCTGCGCTGGCCCGGGACTGAGCCGCACGGGCCGACGGCGAGGGCGCGGGTGCTGTGCCGCGGGCACAACCCCTCCACCGAACCTTGGCGAAGACCTCCATTGTCGCCGTTCGCGACCGGCGACACGCTGTAGACGGGACGGCCAGGCACGGCGCGGGACCAGCTCCGCGGAGGCCGGAGCGCTCCCTGCGGGTCCTGAGGACCCTCCCGTGGCCCGACCGGGATCAGGCCGGCCGGGGCGCCGCCCCTGCGTCCGATGATGCGGTGGAGGACTTTCATGACGACGACGGCAACGAGGCCCGGCGCGACGACCGACGACGAACACCGCCAGCTCAAGGCCTTCTTCGAACAGACCCGATCGCTCCCGCAACTGCTGGCGACGCTGCGGAGCCGGCGGGTGGCGATGGGCTACCAGATCGAGAGCGGCGAGGAGGAGACCACCGCCGCCGGGCGGCGCCTGTACCAGCCGAAGGGACCGCTCGCCTTCGTCTCCGAGCACCCGGTCGTGCCGCTGACCGAGGTGGAGGAGGCCATGGTCGCCTGGTCGGCCTGCGGCCCGAACGGCATGGCGCACTGGGACATCGCCAGCACCGGGGGATTCCACGAGCTGGTCGGGATCGCGGGACGGACCGCGGCCGCGCCGGGGAACTCGTTCGCGCACGACCTGCTGATCATCAAGGACGAGGGGGCGTTCATCTACAACCCGGGCGACGAGCGGGAGCGGATGGTCGAGATCCAGGGGGAGGAGGACTACGACAAGATCCTGGGTTGGTACCGGACCGGCATGCACAAGATCATGGACGGGCGCCCGGACATCGATTGGGCGCTGCGGGTCCCGGGTGCGCCGAACGCATCGCTCTTCGGCCCGTACCAGTACAACGTCAACCGTCCGGGGACGACGTGGTTCATCCCGATCACCGACCACGGCTGGTTGTACTTCAGCGTGATGCTCAACATCTTCGACGCCTGGCACATCTATCTCACCGACGACAGGACCGGAGAGCCCGCGGGGACCGCCGAGTGGGTCACCGAGGGCCGGCTCGAGTTCCCGATCACGATCAGCCAGTTCGAGCAGTTCATCTTCCAGGTCGAGACGTATCCGCCCGGCTCCTACGTCCAGAACATGCGCCTGGCCGCCGAGTCCATGGGGCTGGGCAACTGGATCTTCTGCGGCTTCTTCGACGATGTCCTGATGGGAGCCTTCCCCGACGTCGCGCGCGGGCTGGGCTTCCGGCACGAACCGCTCAACGAGCGCGCGCCACTCGCCTGCGGTGCGCTGAAGACCTTCGGGATGAAGGGCGTCAAGGAGGCCACCTACATCCCATCGGAGAAGTACCCGGACGCGCGATCCGTGGTGACCGCGATGATGGAGGAGAAGTACGGCCTGGGGCGGACGATGTCCAAGGGCGACGACAACTGGATGCTCTCGCACAAGGGTCCGTTCGCGGCCGACGTGGTGCGCAACATCGTCGACAGCCCGGCCGTCCAGGTCAGCGACTGGGCGGTCGAGGCATGCGTGGCGTACTTCGACTACTGCGTGCAGACCTACGGTCAGTGCCCGGTCTACTTCAACCCGATGCAGTGCAACTTCGGGGCGGTGATCCACCACGTGGACCCGGCTTTCTACGAGAAGTACTACGACGGCTCGAGCGTCACGCCGCAGATCCGTGAGCACATGGCCGCCTGGCACTGACGGAACACGAGCGGTGCGGCCGGCTCGGCCGCACCGCGTCCCCCGTGGGCAGGAGCGCGCCGGCCGTCCGCGCGCGAGGAGGACCGGGTGGAGAGGTGAGGTGCTCGATGAGCCGCGGCGTCGTCGGTATCGGTGGCGGTATCGGCGCCTCACGGTTCTGGCGTGCCCTGCTGCGCGTGCTCGACCCGGCCGAGCTGACGATCGTCGTGAACACCGGCGACGACCTGTGGCTGCACGGCCTGCGGATCTGCCCCGACCTCGACACCACCCTCTACGCCCTGTCCGGGCGGCAGGATGTGGAGCGCGGGTGGGGGCTCGCGGACGAGTCGTTCCGGTGCATGGCCGCACTCCGGAGGTTGGGCCGGGACGTGTGGTTCCACCTCGGCGACCTGGACCTGGCCACCCACCTGCTGCGGACCGGCCTGCTGCGGGAGGGCGCGCGGCTGAGTGAGGTCACCGAACGGCTGGCGGCGGCGATGGGTGTGGAGGCCGGCGTCGTGCCCATGACCGACGACGAGGTCACGACGCTGGTCGAGACGACCGACGGCGCGACGCTGCACTACGAGGAGTTCCTGGTACGGCACCAGGCCACGCCCGAGGTGGCCCGGGTCGTCCACTCGGGTGCGGACCGGGCGCGACCGGCACCGGGCGTCGTCACGGCGATCACCGAGGCCGACCTGGTGCTGCTCGCGCCCAGCAATCCTGTGGCCAGCATCGGACCGGTGCTCGCGGTGCCCGGCATCCGCGAGGCGCTGCTCGCGACGGATGCGCCGGTGGTCGCGGTGTCACCGATCGTCTCCCGGGTCCCGATCACCGATCCCGGCGAACGCCTGCGGGCCACGAGCCGAGCCGCGCTGCTCGCCTCGCTCGGCCTTCCGCCGACCGCCACCGCGGTGGCCGCGTACTACGGGCGGCTCTGCCGGCGCTTCGTCCTGGACGCCGCGGACTCCATGGAGGGCGACGCCGTCCGAGCCCTCGGACCAGGGGTCGACGTGGTACCCACCCTGCTCGCGGGACGACCACCCGACGACGTCCTCGCCCGCACCGTGCTCGCGGCCCGCGCCGCCGGCCGGGCGTGACGATCGCCGACGCAGGTGCCGCGCGGACCGGTGTCGTCACGGTGCACGAAGTGGATGGCGCAGTGGCGCCTGTGCACGATCCGGCGGCCACACGACGGTGCGGACGCCGTCCTGCCACTGGACCGTCAGCACCTGCTGGCCGACCTGCAGCCCGGTCTGCGGGTCGAGCCTGAACCGGCCGAACATCGTCGTGCAGTCCAGCCCCCGCGCTGCGGCCAGCAGGGCGTCGTCAGCCGCGTCGCCGGCATCGCGCAGGCAGCGCGCGGCGATCAGACCCGCCGCGAACGCCTGGGCGGCCGGGTACGGCGGCTCGGCACCGGTCCGGCGGCGGAACCGCTCGGCGAACTCGGCGGCCGTCGGGCCCTCGTCGGGCTCGGGAGCGGCGGAGGCGAGCCACTGGGCGGGGCCGAGCAGCCCTTCGCGCAGCGGGCCGAGCGCGGCGAGCACCTCCTCCACACCCGCACCGACGAACGCGGCCGCCCGCCATTCACCGGGCAGCAGGCGGCGGGCGGCGGCGAGCTCGTCGTCGAAGCTGCCGGCCACGAGCAGGAGATCGGCCGTCGGTGAGCGGGCGGGGAGGGCCGTCCGGAACACCGTCAGCCCCCGGCGGGTGGCCGCCCGCTCCGCGCCGGCGCCGACGTCGCGGCCGAAACCGGTTCGCGAGTGCAGGAGGGCCACGCTCGAGACCCGGGGATCCGCGGCGTGGACTGCGTCGACGGCACCGACGAAGTAGCCGGCTGCCGGTGCGAGCACGCTCACCACACGGCGGCCCGGTGACATCCGGGCGCCGCCGTGGTTCCACATCAGCCGGGAAGTTGCCTGCGCGACCGCAGTGGCCGGGCTGCTGCCGTACGGCCCGAAGAGGAGGTCGAAGCCTTCCGCCCCTGCTCGTCGTACCGCCGCAGCCGGATCCCCGTGGGCATCGTGGACGACGAGACGGGGAGCCGGCCGCCCGGCGAACGCCTCTGCCCACAGCGCAAGGGCCGCGGCCCCGGCCCGGCCGTACCCGGCCAGTGGACCGGAGAGCGGGGTCACCAGCGCCGCCCGCAACACCGGTCCGACCGTAGCTGCAGCCCCGACCAACAGAAACGGTCAGATGCATAGGGATAGACCTATGTGCACATCGAAGAGCTGGTATTGGAACTATGAGCCCCGCGGCCTTAGCGTCGGAAACACCCGAACGAGGAGGTTCGCGCCCATGAATCCACTGGTCGAGAGCACGAACGCCCTGAAGCTGGGGCTGTTCTGCACCAACGGGACCGGTGCCTCCCAGACCCTGGCGCCCGAGCGGCACACGTCGCCCTCATGGGAGCGCTCGGTGCGCACCGCGCAGGCCGCGGAAGCCGCGGGCTTCGAGACCGTCGTTCCGTTCGCCCGGTGGAAGGGCTACCCCGAGAACCGCCCGGAGCACTCGTCCGGCATGGTCATGGATCCGTTCACCTGGGCTGCGGGGATCGCGGCGTCGACCCAGCGGATCGGGGTGCTCGCCACCTCACACGCCCCCACCCTGCACCCGATCGTCGCGGCCAAGCAGGCGGCGACGATCGACCTGATCTCGGGCGGCCGGTTCGCGCTCAACGTCGTCGGCGGCTGGAACCGGCCCGAACTGGAGATGTTCGGCGCACCGCTGCGCGAGCACGACGAGCGCTACGACCACCTGCAGGAGTGGCTGACCGTCCTGCGCCGGCTCTGGACGGAGACCGAGGAGTTCGACTTCCACGGCCGTTTCTTCGACGTCCTCGGCGGCGTCTCGCAGCCCAAGCCGGTCCAGACCCGGGTGCCGATCATGAACGCGGGCGGGTCGCCGCGCGGGATGCGGTTCGCCGCCGAGCACGCCGACCTGTGCTTCGTCATCGTGCAGTCCGAGGACGAGGCCGCGATCCGGGCGCAGGTCGAGGGCTACAAGCAGATGGCCCGCCGGGAGTTCGGCCGTGAGGTGCAGGTCTGGACCCACACGGTCGTCGTGCAGCGCGACACCGACGCCGAGGCCGCGGCCTACCTGCGGCGCGTCTCGGTGGAGCAGGAGGACACCGAGAGCGTCGACGCGTGGATGCGGCTGCAGGGAGCCGAGGCCCAGCTGATGCCGCCGGAGGTCCTCGCGATCATGCGGCAGCGGATGGCGGCGGGCGCGGGCGGGTTCCCCCTGGCGGGGACACCGGACACGATCGCCGAACGGCTGGAGACGCTCGGTGCCGCCGGGATCGACGGCGCCCTTCTGACCTGGATCGACTACGACAGCGGCCTCGCGGACTTCATTCGGGACGTGCTCCCGCTGCTGGTGAAGGCCGGGATCCGGGCATGAGGCTCGCCCGCTTCCGCACCGCCACGGGCACCCGCGCGTTCGGCGTGGTCGACGGCGACGAGATCGTCCGGCTCGACCGGCGCGTCCCGTCCTTCGAGTCCCTGCTGGCCGCGCCGGTGCTGCCGGAGCCCGCCGACGAGCGGGTGACCGATGTGACCTGGGAACCCCCGATGGGCGACCACGCGAAGGTCCTCTGCTGCGGGATGAACTTCGCCTCGCACGCGGGCGAGTCCGGCCGCGAGGTCCTCGACCGGCCGACGTTGTTCGCGCGGTTCCCGGACTCGTTCGTCGGCGCGGGCACCCCGGTCGTGCGGCCGACCGTGGACGACAGTCTCGACTGGGAGGGCGAGGCCGCGATCGTGATCGGGCGTGCGGGCAGGCACATCGCCGAGTCCGTCGCATGGGACCACGTCGCCGGTGTGACGGCGATGGCGGAGAACAGCGTGCGCACCTGGCAGCTGCACTCGACCCAGGCCACGGCGGGCAAGAACTTCGCCGGTAGCGGCGCGATGGGCCCGTGGCTGACCACGCTCGACGAGGCGGGCCGCGGCTCGTGGACCGTCACCACCCGGCTCAACGGTGCGGTGGTCCAGCACGACACCACCGACCACCTCGCGTTCGACGTCCCCCGGCTGGTCGCCTACGTCAGCGCGTTCACCCCGCTGCGGCCGGGCGACGTCATCGCGACCGGCACGCCGAAGGGTGTCGGGTTCCGGATGGACCCGCCCCGGTTCCTGGCGCCCGGTGACGAGATCGAGGTCGAGGTCTCCGGCGTCGGGGTCCTGCGCAACGGGGTCGTCGACGAGCTCGTCACCACGGGGAGCACGACGTGAGGGTCTGGACCGAGGCGGACGTCCGCGCCGGCGTCGCCGTCACCGACGTGATCGAGTCCTTGACCGACGTGCTCGCCCACGAGGTCGCGGGCAGCGCATGGAACCTCGACAAGACCATGGCGAGCTGGCCGGTCGGCGGCGCGACGGGCAGCGCGCACGCGCTCGGCGCCGTGGACCTGGAGTCGGACCTCGCGGTGTTCAAGACCTGGGTCAACACCCCGGCCGGGGCGAGCGCGGTGATGACGCTGTTCGGCGCGACGGACGGTCGCACTCTCGGTGTGACCGAGGCGGGCACGGCGGGTGCGCTGCGCACCTCGGCGATCGCCGGCCTCGCCACGAGGCTCATGGCGGACCCGGCGGCGGACGAGCTCGCCGTCCTCGGCGCGGGACGACAGGCGTTCCGGCAGGTCGAGGCGGTTGCCGCGGTCCGGGAGCTGCGCCGGGTGCGGATCTGGAACCGCACGCCCGCGAAGGCCGAGGAGCTGGCCGAGCAGCTTCGTACCGGGTCGGGGCTCGTGGCCGACGCGGTGCCCGGTCCGGGCGACGCGATCCAGGACTGCCCGATCGTCACCCTGATCACGCGGGCCGCCGAGCCGTTCCTCGATCTCGCCGACCTCGCCGAGGGCGCGCACCTCAACGCGCTGGGTGCGATCCTGCCGAGCCACGCGGAGTTCGTCCCGTCGTCCCTGGCGGCGGCGGATCTCACCGTGGTCGACAGCGAGCCGAACGCCCGCCGCGGCTCCCGTGAGCTGCGCGAGTTCGACGACTGGCCGGCCGTTCACACCCTCGGCGAGCTCGTCACCGGGAAGACCTCCCGCCCGGAGCGGCCCCGGCTCACCGTGTTCAAGGGCATGGGAATGGGTCTGTCCGACCTGGCCGTGGCCCGCGTGCTGATCGGAGCAGCTCCGTGAAGTTCCGCACCGATCCGGCGCGGATCCGGGGATCGATCGCGCCGGTGGTCACCCCGTTCACCGCGGACGGAGCCGTCGACACCGAGTCCCTGCGGGGCCTGATCCGCTGGCAGCTCGACCAGGGTTCGCACGGCATCTCGATCGGCGGCTCCACCGGCGAGCCCGCCGCACAGACGGCGGCGGAACGGATCGCCGCGATCCGGATCACCGCCGAGGAGGTTGCCGACGCCGTCCCGTTCCTGCCCGGCACCGGGTCGGCCAAGCTCGACGAGACCCTCGAGATCACCGCCGCGGCGCGGGAGGCGGGCGCGGACGCCGCACTGGTCATCACGCCGTACTACGCCCGGCCCACGCAGGACGGCCTGGTGCACTGGTACTCCACGGTGGCCGGCGAGTTCCCGGACCTGCCGATCGTCGTCTACAACGTGCCGTCCCGGACCGCGGTGGACATCGCACCCGAGACCGTGGCGCGACTGTTCCGCGAGCACGACAACATCGTCGGGATCAAGGAGACGACGAAGGACTTCGAGCACTTCTCCCGCGTGCTGCAGCTGTGCGGGCGGGACCTGCTCGTGTGGTCCGGGATCGAGCTCCTCGGCATACCGCTGCTCGCGCTGGGTGGCGTGGGGTTCATCAGCGCCGTCGCCAACCTCGCCCCGGCCGTCGTCGCGCGGATGTACGAGGCGTGGGAGGCCGGCGACCACGAGCAGGCCCGCGAGCTGCACTACGCCCTGCACCCGCTGGTCGACCTGCTGTTCGTCGAGACCAACCCGGCACCGGCCAAATGGGCACTCCACCAGCAGGGGCGGATCTCGTCGTCGCACGTCCGCGAACCGTTGCTGCCGCTGACCGCGGCGGGGCAGGAGCGCGTCCGCGCGCTGCTCGAGCAGGGCTCCGCCCTGCTGTGACGACCTCCGGGCGGCGCGTCGCTCCCGGCGAGCTGCCGTGACGGTCAAGAACAAGGAGGGACAACCCGCATGACGACGTTCCAGAACCTCATGCTCGACGTCAGCGGCGCCGCCGCCCCGGCCCCGGCCCCCTGGCGCCCGATCAAGATCACCCGCGCGGAGATCGACGCCGAGATCGACCGGCTCTCGGCCGCCCCGGCCCCGGCCAACGGGCGCCGCGCCAGCCGCATCGTGCACCCGTCCGCCGTCGCGCCCGGTCTCGGCTTCGCCCCCGGCGTCTCGGTGACGATCGAGGTGCTCGATCCGGGGGAGCGGACCGCCCCGATGCGGGAGAACGCGCACCGCGTGGAGATCGGGATCCGCGGCAGCGGGCGGATCTCGGTGCAGGGCCGCGACGTCCGTGAGATCGACCTCGCCCGCCTCGACGTCGCGAACATCCCCGCCATGCAGGGGTTCGTCTTCCGCAACACCGGCGACGAGGTGTGGGCCCGGCTGTCGTACTCCAACGCCCCGCTGCTGGAGAAGCTCACCGCGCACTACGCCGAGGACCTGCCCGAGGGCTGGGAACCGCGCCGTCGAACAGCAGGGCCCCGCAGCACCGAGGCCCCGGCGGCGTACACCCGCGGGACCGCCCCCGACCACGCCATCGGCACCGACGGCGCCCGGCTGCGCGGCTACGAGTTCCTCGTGGACATCGAGGTCGTGGAGTCCCTGGCGCTGCACTGGCCGTGGGAGGAGGTCCGTCGTCACCTCTCGCGGACCGCGGGCGACGGCGGCCGCACCATCATGGCGCTCTACAACCCGGCCACCCGGC
Organism: Pseudonocardia benzenivorans CB1190; assembly: GCF_000196675.2. Classification (GTDB taxonomy): domain Bacteria; phylum Actinomycetota; class Actinomycetes; order Mycobacteriales; family Pseudonocardiaceae; genus Pseudonocardia; species Pseudonocardia benzenivorans. The sequence goes on from NC_015312.1 coordinate 1,398,495, forward strand.
GCAGACAGGGCGCGACGCACAACTTCTTCGTCACCGCCTCCTACCTGCCGCCCGGGTCCGGGCAGCGCCCCCGCGGGCGCGGCCACAAGCACACCTCCGTCGCGATCAACTACCACTTCGCCGGCCACGGCGAGAGCGAGGTCGACGGCGAGACCCTCACGTGGGAGGAGGGCGACCTGCTGCTCTCCGCACCGTCCTGGCTCGAGCACGCGCACTACCAGGGCGCCGAGGGCCTGGGCGCCTTCACCGTGCAGGACCACCCGCTGCACATCGGCATGGAGTCGCTGGTGTGGCAGGAGGAGATGGACGGCCCCGTGCTGACCCTCGGCTCCGAGGACGGTCAGACCGGCTACGTCGGCCCGCGCGAGGCCGGGAGCTAGGAACGAGCCCGGCCCAGCTCGCGCAGGGCCTCGACGGCGGCTGCCTGCAGCGGGGAGAAGTACTTGGCCTCGCGGTGGTACAGGCCGATGCCCTCGACGAGGTGCGCGTCGCTGATCTCCACGGCGCGCACCCGTCCGGCCTCGACGTCCCTGCGGAGCATGTAGCCCATCGCGAGCGCGACCCAGCCGTTCGCGGAGACGGCCTCGATGATCGCCTCGGCGTGGCCGAGCCGGATCACCGGCGTCGGCAGCGCGGTGCCGTGGCGGCGCAGCTGGTCCTGGACCATGCGGTGGAACGAGACGCCGGAGGGCACGCCCACGAGCGGGAGGTCGTGCAGCTGCGCGAGGGTGATCGAGTCGCCGTCGGGCGGGCCGTGCGGGCTCGCGCACAGCACCATCGGCTCCTCCCACAGCTTCTCGCCGATCAGGTCCTCCGGCACCTCGCTGTCCACCCAGCTCGTCACCGCGAAGTCGATGGTGCCGCGCTGCGCGGCCCGCAGCGCGACCTCCGGCTCCCCGATCTGCACGGTGATGTCGGCGCCGGTGCGCTCGGCGCGCAGGGCGGTCATCACCGGCGGGAGCAGGTAGGTGCCGATCGCCATGCTCGCGGCCACGACCAGCGAGCCCGCCGTACCGGCGACGAGATCGTCGACGTCGCGCTGGACCTGGGCGCTGCTCGCCAGCACCTCCTTGGCCCAGCGGTACACCCGTTCCCCGGCCTCGGTGAGCACCAGCGACACCCCGGACCGCACCACCAGGGTGGCGCCGAGTGCCTTCTCCAGCGACCGCAGCTGACCGGACACGCTCGGCTGTGCCACCCGCAGCTGTTCCGCGGCCCGGGTCACCCCTCCGGCGTCGACGACCAGGCAGAACACGGACAGCCGCCGTAGCGTCACCCCGTCGTCCATGAGAGCGATCCTATGAGCCGGCCGATCCCGACCGGTGCTCGTTCAGGCGTAGTAGTGGCCGTCCTCGAGGTCGGCGACGAGGGTCGGGCCGGTCGGCTTCCAGTCCACCAGCGCGCAGGTGAGCTCCGCCGAGGCCGGGCCGTCGGTGCTCCAGAATCCACCGAGCCACCCGACGTGGTCGTGCACCTCGTCGGCGGTGACGGAGACGGCCGGAACGCCCAGGTGATCGGCGACGACCTCGGCCACCGCGCGGATCGGCACACCCTCCTCGCCGACGGCGTGCAGCACCGACCCCGCGGGTGCGGACTCGAGCGCGAGGCGGAACAGGCGCGCGGCGTCGTCGCGGTGCACGGCAGGCCATCGGTTGGCGCCGTCCCCGACATAGGCGGCGGCACCCTTCTCGCGGGCGAACCCGACCGCCGTGGCGATCAACCCGTTGTCACCGTTGCCGTGCGTGGCCGGAGGGAGGCGGACGACCGACGAGCGAACCCCGCGGTCGGCGAGGGCGAGCGCGTAGTGGGCGGTCGCGATCCGCCCGGCGCCACCACTGATCGGCGAGGTGCCGTCGCCGGTGTCCGGCACGAGACCGTCGCGTTCGGTGGCGACCACCCCGGGTGCGAGCCCGAGCACCCCGAGGATTCCGGAGGCGATGACGAGCGGGTTGCCGGTACCGGCGAGCACCTCGCCGAACACCTCGACGACCGCGCGGTCGGTCGCGCTCGCACCGGCGTAGTCGCCCGCGAAGGCGATGTCGTGCTTGAACCCGAGGTGGACGACGCCGTCGGCCGCCGCGGCGCCCTCGCGCAGGACGTCCAGATCATCGAGCGACCCCGCGAGCACCGCGGCGCCCGCGGCGCGCAGCGCGTCGGCCGCCGTGGTCGAGCGGGCCAGTCCGGTGACCTGGTGGCCGGCGGCGAGGAGGTCGGGGACGAGGCCGCGCCCCACCCAACCCGACCCGCCGGTGACGAACACGTGCATGGAACCCTCCGTACGTCGCGCGCTATTCTTTAAACGTTCGTACCAGAAATTTGCGACGACCGACAAGGAGGCGGTGATGGCAGGGCGGCCCGTCGATCATCGGCGGCGGCTCGAGCTGCTCGACGCGGTCGTCGACTACGCGGTCGAGAACGGCTTCTCGGAGCTGTCCTGGCGGCCCGTCGCGGCGGCACTGGACGTCTCGACGAACACGCTCGTGCACCACTTCGGGTCGAAGGAGCACCTGCTCGTCGCCATCCTCGGCCGGCTGCGGGAGCGCATCCTGGCGGCGACGGCCGAGCTGCTCGGTGCGCAGCACGACCTCGCGGCGGCCGCCCGGGCGGCGTGGGAGCAGACCTCGCAGCCGGCACGAGCCGCGGAGTTCCGGCTCTTCTTCGCGGTCTACGGGCGCGCGCTGCAGGCGCCGGAGCAGTTCGCCGACTTCCTCGACCGGGTGGTGGCCGACTGGATGGCCGCGCTCCGTGCCGCCCAGGGCCCGGACGTCGCCCCGGCCGTCGCGGACCGGGAGGCGACGTTGGTGATCGCGACGCTCCGTGGCCTGCTGCTCGACCTGCTCACCACCGGCGACCGGGCGCGGGTCGAGGGTGCGGCGGACCGGTTCCTCGCCACGCTCGCCCGTCCCGAGGACTGAGCCCGAGGACCGAGCCGCACATTGCATCCAATCTGGCGGTATTGCATGCTATCGACGTGCCTCCCTTCGCGCCGCCACCGGCCGACACGACCCGACCCACGCTGAGCGGTTCGTTCGGCATGGCGGCCTCGACCCACTGGTTGGCCAGCGGGACGGCGCAGTCGGTGCTGGAGCGCGGGGGCAACGCCTTCGACGCTGCGGTCGCCGCGGCCTTCGTCCTGCACGTGGTGGAGCCGCACCTGAACGGGCCCGGCGGCGACCTGGTCGCCCTCGTCGCCCCGGCCGACGGCGCCGTCCGCGTGGTCAACGGTCAGGGCCCCGCACCGGCGGGGGCGACGCCCGAGCACTTCCGGGAGCAGGGGCTCGACGAGGTCCCGGGCTCGGGGGCCCTGGCCGCGGCCGTCCCGGGTGCGGTGGTGGCGTGGTTGGAGGTCCTGCTCGAACACGGGACGTGGCCGCTGGCCGACGTCCTCGACTACGCCATCCACTACGCCGAACGCGGGTTCCCGGCCGCCCCGCAGCTCTGCGCGGTGATCGCCGCGATGACCCGGCACTTCGTCGACCACTGGCCGACGTCGGCCGCGCAGTGGCTGGTCGACGGTACGGCGCCGACGCCGGGGCAGACCTTGCGGAACCCGGCCTACGCGGCGACGTTGCGCCGCCTGGTGGCCGAGTCGACGCAGGCAGGGCCGTCGCGCACGGCGGGCATCCGGGAGGCCCTGCGGACCTGGCGGTCGGGATTCGTCGCCGCGGCGTTGGCCCGCTCCGTCGAGCGCCCGCACCGGCATTCGTCGGGCACCGACCACGCAGGGGTCCTCACCGCCGACGACCTCGCGGCGTACCGGCCCCGCTACGAGGTGCCGACGCGGCTGACGTTCCGCGGCGTGACCGTCGCGAAGCCCGGGTTCTGGTCCCAGGGCCCCGTCCTGCTGCAGACCCTCGCGATCCTCGACCAGTTCGACGACGCCCGCCTCGACCCGTCGACGGCGCTCGGCGCGCACACCGTCCTCGAGGCCCTCAAGCTCGCGCTGGCCGACCGCGACTGCTACTACGGCGACCACGACGACGCGGCCGGCCTCGCCGCGCTGTTGTCCCCGGACTACGCGCGGGAGCGGGCGGCGGCCATCACCGACAGCGCGTCGTCGGAGTACCGGCCGGGCCGGCCGCCCGGGCTGGAGCCGTGCCTGCCGCCGTTGCGGGAGAAGGAGTCCGTTCGCGGGTCGGAGGGGGTCGGCGAGCCGACGGTGTCGCGCACCGGCGTCACCCGCGGCGACACGTGCCACGTCGACGTGGTGGACCGGTGGGGCAACCTGGTGTCGGCCACCCCGTCGGGAGGGTGGCTGCAGTCCTCCCCGGCCGTCCCCGAGCTGGGGTTCTGCCTCGGGACCCGGCTGCAGATGACATGGCTGAGCCCGGACAGCCCGTCCGGGCTGCGGCCGGGTCGTCTGCCGCGCACCACGTTGAGCCCGACGATGCTCCTCGACGGCGACCGGCCCGTCGCGGCGCTCGGCACCCCCGGCGGTGACCAGCAGGACCAGTGGCAGCTGCTGTATCTCCTGCGCACCATCGTCGGCGGCTACCAGCCGCAGCAGGCGATCGACGCGCCGGCGTTCCACACCGTGGCCGCGGTGAGCAGCTTCTGGCCGCGGATCTGGACGCCCGGCGGCGCCGTCGTCGAACGGCGGCTGGGTGCCGACGTCATCGAGGAGCTGGTCCGGCGCGGACACCGCGTCACCGTCTCCGACGACTGGAGCCTCGGCAGGCTCTCCACGGTGACCCGGGACCCCGGCAGCGGGTCGCTGTCCGCGGCGGCGAACTCGCGCGGTGCGCAGGGGTACGCCGTCGGGCGCTGACGCGACGTGCATCCAGTTCGGTCCGACGGGGATGCAACCCTGTTACCGTCGGGCCGCCGTCCCCGAGCGAGCAGGGGTGCCCATGTCCGGCGACACCGCTGAGATCGACGCCGCGCGCGGTCGCGCGGGCGAGATCGACGCCGCCCGCGGTCGCGCGGGCGAGAACGACGCCGCCCGCGGTCGCGCGGGCGAGATCGTCGAGGCCCTGCAGCGTCGGATCCTGATGGGTGAGGTCCCTGTCGGTTCCTGGTTGCGCCACGAGGCGCTGGCCGCGGAGTTCGGCACCAGCCGGACGCCGGTACGCGAGGCGCTGCGCATCCTCGACGCGCAGGGCGTCGTCACGATCGTCCGCAACCGCGGAGCGCGGGTGGACGGGCACTCCGGCCGGGACCTGCGTGAGCTCGGCGAGGTCCGCGCCGAGCTGGAGGGGTTCGCGGCCCAGCTGGCCGCCGAGCGTATCGACGACGCCCAGCTCGAGCGCCTCCGCGGAGCCTGGCACGGTTTCCGCCGCGCGATCGAGGAGTTCGTGGACCTGCCCGCGGCCGAACGCACGGTGCGGACGGCGCCCGCGTGGGTCGAGGCGAACGGCCGTTTCCACGTGCTCGTCGCGGAGGCGTCGGGCAACCGGCAGCTCGCGCACACCATCGCCGACATCCACCGGCGGCTGCCGCAGAACATCTCCTTCGCCGCCTATGCGGGGCGGGTGCGGCTGCTGAGGCGCAACCTCGCCGAGCACGACGAGATCACCGACGCCATCGCCAGGGGCGACGGGGTGTCCGCGCGCGCCGCGATGACCGCGCACATCCGCAACGCCGTGGAGGCGACGAGCCGCTGGGCCGAGGACAACGGTCTCGTCCGCGAACGATACTGACGCGGTAAAATGGGATCCATACTTGACGATTTCGTATCCTGAAACGTAGGCTCGCTCAGGACCGGCGCGGGCGCCGTTCGGCGACGTGGGTGCGGTGCGTCGCGCCCGACGGTCTCCTCGGCAGCGCGGCGGAAGGAGTCGACGGGTGGACGAGAGCAGGCGCCGCGCCGAGATCGTCGCCGAGCTGACGGCGCCGGGCGGCGGCTTCGCCATCGGTACGGCGCGGGTGCGCGGCGTCGAGCTGCCGGTGTACACCGACGCACCCGCGAGCGTGCGCGACGTCCTCGTCGCGGCCGCGCACCCGCCGGACCGGCCCGCCGTCACGTTCGAGGACGTGACCCGGACGTGGGGCGAGCACACCGACCTGGTCGCCCGGTTCGCCACGCTCCTCGTCGAGCGGTACGGGATCGGCAAGGGCGACAGGGTCGCCATCGCGATGCGCAACTATCCCGAGTGGGTCGTCGTGTTCGCCGCGGCCGTCGCGGTCGGCGCCGTGTGCGTCCCGCTGAACGCGTGGTGGACCGGGTCGGAGCTGGTCGATGCCCTCGCCGACTGCGGGGCGGCCGTGCTGGTCGCCGACCGCGAGCGGACCGAGAGCGTGCAGCCGCAGCGCCACCGCCTGCCCGGCCTGCGTGCCGTGGTCGAGGTCCGGCCGGGGGAGGCCGTCCGCGGTGACGACGAGTGGGAGGCCCTGCTCGCCGGCGAACGCCGCCGGTTCGACCTCACCTCGGTCCCGATCGACCCCGACGACGACGTCACGATCCTCTACACGTCGGGCACGAGCGGGCGCCCGAAGGGGGCGGTCGCCACCAACCGCGCGCACGTCACGGTCCTGTCGAACCTGCGGCTGCACGCCGTGGTCGAGAGCCGGCTGGCGCAGTGGCGCGGCGAGCCGTTGCCGCCGCCGCCCGAGCAGCCGACGCTGCTCGTCCCGGGCCCGCTGTTCCACGTGGCCTACCTGCCCCGGCTGATCTCGTCCGCCGTCACGGGCGTGCACCTCGTGCTCATGCACCGGTGGGACGCCCGGCGGGCGGTCGAGCTGATCGAGCGCGAGGGGGTCGACACCCTCACGGCGGTCCCGACGGTCGCGCGTCAGCTGATGGACGAGATCGAGCGCTCCGGCGCGCAGCTGCCGTCCCTCCGGACACTGGGCACCGGCGGCGCGCAGTCCACGTCCGCGCTGATCGCGCGGATCGGGACGCTCCTCGGCGGCCGGGTCGGAACCGGCACCGGGTACGGGCTCACCGAGACCACCGGCGCCATGGTGATGATCGGCTCGCGCGACTACTTCCGCCGTCCGCTGTCGGTCGGGAGGCCCTTTCCCACGTCGCAGCTACGAGTGGTCGGGGCGGACGGGTGCGACGTCCCCGACGGGGAGGTCGGCGAGGCGTGGTTCAAGGGCGCCTCGCTCGCCCGCGGCTACTGGAACCACGACTCGACCGCGTTCACGGCCGACGGCTGGTTCCGCACCGGCGACCTCGTCCGCCGCGACGAGGAGGGTTTCGTGCACATCGTCGACCGGATCAAGGACGTCGTGATCCGGGGAGGCGAGAACGTCTACTGCGCGGAGGTCGAGGAGGTCCTCGCCGAGCACCCCGACGTGCAGGAGGCGGCCGTGGTCGGGGTCCCGGACCCGCTGCTCGGCGAGGAGGTCGCCGCGGTCGTACGGGTCGCGACCGGCGCCTCGGTCACCGCGGAGGACCTGCGTGACCACGCCCGGCGGCGGCTGGCGGCGTTCAAGGTCCCGACCCGGTTCGTCGTCGGTTCGGACGCGCTCCCGCGCAACGCCGCGGGCAAGGTCCTCAAACGCGAGCTGCGCACGCGCTTCGAACCGCTCACCGTCCTCTCCAGATCGGACCACACGTGACCACGACCGAGCAGTCGACCGAACCCGCGTCCGTCGGCGCGCCCTACCGGGAGATCCTCTACTCCACGGCCGACCGGATCGCGACCATCACCCTCAACGTGCCGGACAAGCGCAACCGGCTGAGCTACCTGATGCGCCGCGAGATCCTGCACGCGTTGCGCACGGCCGAGCAGGACGACGACGTCACCGTCGTGCTGATCCGGGCCAACGGCCCGTCGTTCTGCGCGGGGTACGACCTGTCGTCCGGACCGAAGACCAGCGCCCGACCCGCCGAGGGGGCGCGCTACTACCGCGACGACGGGATCCGGCCGGAGCGCTGGGTCAGCGCGGCGGAGTTCGACGACTGGACCGACCAGTGGGCGCGCAGCTGCGTGCGGGACTGGTACACGATCTGGGACCTGCTCAAGCCGGTCGTCGCCATGGTCCACGGCCACTGCGTCGCCGGCGGAACGGAGCTGATGTCGATGTGCGACATCGCCTTCGTCGCCGACGACGCCGTCATCGGGTACCCGCCGATGCGCGGGATGACCACGCCGGACGTGCCGTACTTCCCCTGGAAGATGAGCATGGCCCAGGCCAAGTACCTCCAGTTGACCGGGAACTCGGTGACGGGCGCGGAGGCGGCCCGGATGGGGTGGGTCGTGAAGTCCTTCCCCGCCGACAGCCTCGACGCGGAGACGCAGCGGGAGCTGCGGGCGATCTCGTCGATCGCACCAGGTCTGCTCGCGGCCAACAAGCACTCGGTGAACCAGGCCTACGAGATCCAGGGCATGAAGACCCACTTCGACCAGTCGTGGTCGTGGCACGCGTTGAGCGGCAACCTCCGTCCCGGCGCCCGGGCCTTCCGCGAGAAGCTCGACGAGGGCGGGCTGCGCGCCGCGCTCGACTGGCGCGACGGTGCCTTCCGCGCGGAGGGGTTCGCCTGATGACGGCCGAGCTCGACCTCGTCGTCACGACGACCGAGGACCTGCTGCGCTCCCACCCGCCCGCGCGGACGCCGCGGCGGGACTTCCTCGCCGCCCAGTTCGACGCGGGGCTCGCCTGGGTCCACTTCCCGGTCGGGTCGGGCGGGCTGGGGGTGGCGCCGCCGCTGCAGCGCGAGGTCACCCTGCGGCTGGCCGACGCCGGGGCGCCCGACGGCGCCGAGTTCAACCGGCTCGGCTACTCGATGGGCGCGCCGACGCTGGCGGCGTGGGGTACCCGGGCGCAGCAGGAGCGCTACCTGCGCCCGCTGTTCGTCGGCGACGAGCGCTGGTGCCAGCTGTTCTCGGAACCCGGTGCGGGCTCGGACCTCGCGGGGCTGAGCACCCGGGCGGTCCGCGACGGCGACGCCTGGGTCGTCAACGGGCAGAAGGTCTGGAGCTCGCTGGCGACGATCTCCCAGGTGGGCATGCTGATCGCCCGGACGGACCCGGAGCAGCCCAAGCATCGAGGCCTGACCTACTTCCTCGTCGACATGGACGCGCCGGGGGTGGAGGTCCGCCCGCTGCGGCAGCTGACCGGCGAGGCCGAGTTCAACGAGGTGTACCTGACCGACGTGCGGGTCCCGGACTCCGCGCGCGTCGGCGAGGTGTCCGACGGGTGGCGCGTCGCGATGACCACGCTCATGGAGGAGCGGGTCCTGTTCAACCGGGAACGGACCGAGAGGACGCCGGCCGACCTGGCCCTCGAGCTGTACCGCACGCGGCCGGACCCGGGCCCGGAGCTGCGGACCCGGATGATCGACCTCTGGGTCCGGGCGCGGGTCCAGCGGCTGAACAGCCGGCGGGCGGCGGCCAACCGGACAGCCGGGATCCCGGGCCCGGAGGGCTCGATCGGCAAGCTCGTCTACGCCGAGCTCAACCAGGACGCGCTGGAGCTCTGCCTGGACCTCCTGGGGGACGAGAGCATGCTCTACGACTCCTACGAGATGTCCGCCTACACCGAGGAGTCGCTGACGCGGCGCGCCGAGCAGGACGTCCGACGGCTGTTCCTGCGTTCGCGGGCCTACTCGATCGAGGGCGGCACGTCCGAGATCATGCGCAACATCCTCGCCGAACGGGTTCTCGGCCTGCCGCCGGAACCGCGCACCGACAAGAACGTTCCCTTCTCCCGAATCCCGCGGGGTTGATCCGGATGAGCACGAACGACGCCCGCGACGAGCTGCGCCGAGTCGTCCGGCAGTTCCTGGAACGCCGCTCGACCGAGAGCGACGTCCGCCGGCTGATGGAGGACGAGGCCGGGTACGACCCCGCGGTCTGGACGACGATGGCCGACCAGCTGGGCCTGCAGGCGATGGCGATCCCCGAGGAGCTCGGCGGCGCCGGGTTCGGGTACCAGGAACTGTGCGTGGTCTTCGAGGAGATGGGCCGTGCGCTGCTCCCGTCCCCGTTCTTCGCGACGGTGGGCCTCGCGGCGACGGCCCTGCTCGAGTGCGGCGACCAGGAGGCGATGAAGCGCCACCTGCCCGCGATCGCGTCGGGTGAGCTCGTCGCGACGCTCGCGGTCGGTGAGGAGCGGGGCGGCTGGGACGAGTCGGCCGTCGACATGCGCGCGCAGCCGTCCGGGTCCGGCTGGACCCTGTCCGGGGTGAAGCGCTTCGTCCCGGACGCGCACGTGAGCGGCCTCCTGCTGGTCGTCGCCCGCACCGCCGAGGGCCTGTCGCTGTTCGCGGTGGACCCGCACTCGGCCGGGTGCAGGGTCGAGGTCGAGCTCACCCTCGACCTGACCCGCAAGCTCTCCCGGGTCCGCCTGGACGCGACGCCCGCGGTCCTCGTCGGGCGCGCCGGGCAGGCCTGGGACGGGGTGCGCCGGGCGCTGCGGTTCGCCGCGGTCGCGCTGGCCTGCGAGCAGGTCGGCGGCGCCCGGCGGGTGCTCGACATGACGCTCGACCACGTCACGGTGCGCCACCAGTTCGGCCGTCCGGTCGGGTCGTTCCAGGCGGTCAAGCACAAGCTGGCCGACATGCTCGTCGACATCGAGTCGGCGCGCTCGGCGGCGTACGACGCGGCCCGGGCCGTCGCCGAGCGCGACGCCGACGTCGAGCTCGCAGCGTCGGTGGCCAAGGCGGTCTGCTCCGACACCTACACGCGGGCGGCCGCGACGGCGATCCAGCTGCACGGCGGCATCGGGTTCACCTGGGAGCACGCGGCGCAGCTCTACTACAAGCGCGCCAAGAGCAGCGAGTTCCTCCTGGGCACCCCCGGCCACCACCGGGACCTCGTCGGCCGGGCGCTCGGGATCTGACCCGGCGGGTCCACCCGACGTAACGGGACCGTCCCGGTCCCGAGGAAACGAACCTGGAGTCATCGCGATGGAGAGCTTCCGTGAGATCGGGGCCCGGCTCAGCAACTGGAACCGCTGGGGACCCGACGACGAGCGGGGCACGGTCAACCACATCACGCCCGAGGCCGTCGTCGCCGCGGCGCGGCTGGTGCGCACCGGCCGCGTGTTCGACCTGGGAATCCCGTTCGCGTCGGACGGGCCGCAGCCCGGCGGGGCGCGGATCAACCCGGTGCACCTGATGCGGGACACCGGCGCGAACCAGGACTTCCCCGGCGGGTTCCACTTCGCCGACGACTACATCTTCATGCCGCTGCAGTGCGCCTCGCAATGGGACAGCCTGGCCCACGTCTTCTACGACGGCCTGCTCTACAACGGCTACCCGGCCTCCGAGGTCGGGCCCCGCGGTGCCGGCAGGCTCGCGATCGACAAGCTAGGCAAGGGCATCACCGGCCGGGGCGTGCTGCTCGACGTCGCCCGCCTGAAGGGCGTGGAGTGGCTGGAGCGCGGCTACGTGATCACCCCCGCCGATCTCGACGAGGCGGCCGCGCGCCAGGGCGTCACGGTGGGCCGGGGCGACATCCTGCTGATCCGGACGGGCTGGCGCCGTGTCTTCACCACGACCGGTGACTCGCGACGGTTCATGGACGGCGAGCCCGGGATCGGCCTGCAGTGCGCGGAGTGGCTGTACGAGCGGGAGGTCGCCGCGCTGTGTTCGGACAACTGGGCGATCGAGGCGCTCCCCGGCGAGCCCGACGAGAAGTTCGCGGTGCACTGCGTGCTGATCCGCGACATGGGCATGCCGCTGGGGGAGATCCTCGACTTCGAGGAGCTCGCCGAGGACTGCGCCGCCGACGGGGTCTACGAGTTCTTCTTCAGCGGGCCGCCGATCAAGTTCGCCAACGCCGTCGGCTCGCCGGTCAACCCGCTCGCGGTCAAGTGAGACGTCACCGCCGCCGGGCGGGGGTGGCCTCCTGGCCGATCTCGTCGACGGTGCGGACGAGCAGCTCGCTGGCGCGTTTGGCGTGCTCACGCAGCAGGGTGCCGGCGGTCGCCCCGTCGCCGCGGGTGAGGGCGTCGAGGATCGCGGCGTGTTCGGCCGCGTCCCGCTCGAGCCGCCGGACGTCGGAGCCGAGGGCGATCCAGGTCAGGTTCCGGGGCACCTTGCGGTGCAGGCTCTCGACGACGTCGGCGAGCAGCTTGTTCCCGCTGGCCTCGATGATGACCGAGTGGAACTCGGTGTTGGCCTCGTGCCAGCGCCGTTGCACCGCGGCGGGGTCGCTGTCGGCCGCCCTGAGCTCGTCGACGGCCTGACGGAACATCGCCTCGGCCCGGCTCAGCCGGTCGAGCTGCCCGGAGGTGATCAGCTCGGCGGCGGCCGTACCCGCGTGGGCCTGCAGCACGCCGTGCAGCTCGTAGACCTCCATGATGTCGCGGGTCGACGGCAGGCGTACCCGCGCGCCCCGGTTCGCGATCATCTCCACCGTGCCGACGGCCTGGAGCTGCCGCAACGCCTCGCGGACGGGCATGCGGCTCACGCCGAGCTCGGTGGCCAGGTGCTCCTGACGCAGCCACGTCCCGGCCGGGATCTCCCCGGTGCTGATCCGTTCCTGGAGCACCTCGACGAGCGAGTCGACCAGGTCGCGGTCGCCGCGCCCACGAGGTCGAGGTTCGGTGCCGGTCTGCGGGTCGGCATCCTGCGCGGTCGCCCGGGCCATCATGGATCCAGCTTACGGCCCACCCTCTGTGATGCCGGCCGTCCGGTCGGCGTGTCGGGATGAGGGTCCCGATGAAATGGATCCAGTATTGAAGTTCAGGGATCCGAAAAGGTACTGTCGATGTCATGACGGACATGTCACCGCTCGACGACGTGACGGTTGTCGACCTGTCGAGCGGGGTCGCCGGTGCGTACTGCACCCACCTGCTGGCCGGGGCGGGCGCCGTCGTCGTCAGGGCGGAGCCACCCGAGGGGCACCCGCTGCGTCGCCGGTCGGCCTCGGGCATCGTGTCCCCCGACGGCGAGGACGGCGCGCTCTTCCGGTTCCTGGCCGGGTCGACGCAGAGTGTGGTCGCCGACCCCGAGCGGCCCGCGGACGTCGCACTCGTGCTCGATGTCCTCGCCCGCGCCGACGCGGTGGTCTGGGATCCGGACTCGCGGCTGGCGGCGGTGCCGGCCCTGCAGCCGGCCGCGCTGCACGAGCGGTTCCCGGCGCTCGACGTCCTCGCCCTCACCGCCTTCGGGCTCGACGGTCCGTGGGCGGGCAGGGCGGCCACCGAGTTCACCCTGCAGGCCTGGTCGGGCGCCATCGGCTGGCGCGGGCTGCCCGGCCGGCCGCCGGTCAGCGTCGGCGGCCGGGTGGGGGAGTGGATGGCCGGCACGTTCGCGGCGACCGGGCTGCTCGCCTCGCGGCGCAGGCGCGCGAGCGACCACGGTGGCCAGATCCTCGACACGTCGATCTTCGAGGCGGTCGCGCTGAGCCTGACCAACATGCACCCCGTCACCTACTTCGCCGAGGCGGGCCGGCCGCGTGATCCGGCGCCGATGTCGCTGCTGCCCGGGATCCACGCCACGAAGGACGGCTGGGTCGGCTTCATGACCGGCACCGGCCAGCAGTGGCTGGACTTCTGTGTGCTCGTCGAACGGTTCGACTGGCTCGACGACGAGACGCTCATCGCGCAGGGGGAGCGGGAACGCCGTCGCGACGAGCTGACCGCCCACATCGACGCCTGGGCCGCGGCGCGGACCACCGCGGAGATCCTCGAGCTGGCCGCGGCGCTGCGGGTCCCCGCCGCGCCCGTGGGCAACGGGGCGACGATCTCGGCGATCGACCACTTCGCCGACCAGGAGATGCTCGTCGAGGCCCCAGAGGGTGGCGTCGTCCAACCGGCCACGCCCTACCGTCTGCACGGCAAGGCGAGCCTGCCGGCACCCGGCCGGGCCCCGGCCCTCGGTGAGCACACCGCGGAATGGGCTCGGCGGGTCGCCGACGGGCCGCGGCCGAGCGCCGGGCCGACGTCCGGGCCCGGCGGCCGGCTCCCCTTCGACGACCTGCGGGTCGTGGAGCTGACGGCGTTCTGGGCGGGCCCGTCGGCCGCGCAGTTCCTCGGGATGCACGGGGCCGAGGTCATCAAGGTCGAGTCGCCGGCCCGGCCGGACGGGATGCGCGCGCTGAGCCTGCGCGCCGTCGACGAGGAACAGTGGTGGGAGTACGCCCCGCTGTTCCACGCGACCAACACCGGCAAGCTCGGCCTCGGGCTGCGCCTGGACCGCCCGCGCGGGCTGGAGCTGCTGGTCGACCTGCTCGACACCAGCGACGTGCTGATCGAGAACTTCAGCCCGCGGGTGCTCGACTCGTGGGAGCTGAGCCCGGAGCTGCTCCACCAGACCAACCCGGGGCTGATCTTCGTGCGGATGCCGGCCTTCGGGCTGACGGGACCGTGGCGGGACCGGACCGGGTTCGCCCAGACCATGGAGCAGGCGTCCGGGATGGCGTGGGTGACGGGGTTCCCGGACGGGGCACCACAGGTCCCGAGCGGGGTCTGCGACCCGCTGGCGGGCGCGCACGCCGCGTTCGCGCTGCAGGTCGCCCTCGCCGTCCGGGACCGTACCGGCGAAGGCATGCTCGTCGAGGTCCCGATGGTGGCGAGCGCCCTCAACGTGGCCGCCGAGCAGGTCATCGAGTACACGGCCTACGGCGTGCTGGCGCAGCGGCAGGGGAACCGGTCGCCGTCCGCCGCGCCGCAGAACCTCTACCGCACGGCGGACCCCGACGACGGGCTCGGCGGCCCGCTCGTGGCGATCTCGGTCGAGACCGACGACCAGTGGACCGCGCTCGTCGACGCGCTCGGCCGACCCGGGTGGGCACAGGCGTCCGAGCTGGCGGGGTTCGCCGGCCGGAAGGCGCGCGAGGACGAGCTCGACGCCCGGCTCGGGGCGTGGTGCGCGCAGCGCTCCGCCGACGAGATCGTCGCGGCGCTGTGGACGGCCGGGGTGCCGGTCGCCCGGGTGGCCATGCCGCACGAACCCGATCACACCCAGTTCGCCCATCGCGGGTTCTTCGAGACCGTCGAGCATCCCGTCGAAGGGTCGACGATCGTCGCCGGCTCACCGGTCCGGTTCACGCGGGACCGCTACCCGGTCCACCGTCGCCGCGCCCCGATGCTGGGCGAGCACAACGCGTACGTCGTCACCGAGCTGCTCGGGATGACCGCGGACGAGTACGACGACCTGGAGGCGAACCACGTGATCGGGACGGGGCTGCGCCTCGATGGGTGAGGAACACGCCGTCGCGGCGGAGACCGGTCCGATGCGGTACTCGGTGGTCGAGCTGGCTCCTGTCGCTCCCGGCGGGACGAGGACCGCGGCGCTGCGCAGGGCGCTGGCCGCCGCGGTCGAGGCCGAGCAGCTCGGATACGACCGGATCTGGTACGCCGAGCACCACCACACCGTGGGCTACGCATCCGCGGACCCGGTGCCGCTCATCGCCGCGGCGGTGGGGCGCACCGACCGGATCCGGGTCGGGTCCGGCGCGGTGCTGCTCAACCACCACAGCGCGTTCACCGTCACCGAGCGGTTCATGATGCTCCAGTCGATGGCGCCCGGCCGCGTCGATCTCGGCCTCGGGCGCTCCAGCGCCGGCCCGGTCGTCGACCAGGCCCTGCGCCGCGACCGCGGGTCCCGGCCCGTCGACGACTTCCCCGCCCAGGTCCAGGAGGTCCTCGGCCACGTGCATCGCGCGTTCCCGCAGGGCCACCGCTTCGCGACCCTCGACCTGACGCGCGCGGTCGACGGCGTGCCCGAGGTGTGGCTGCTCGGCTCCTCCGTGGCGAGTGCCCGGCTCGCCGCGCGGCTCGGCATCGGCTACGTCTTCGGCGCCCACATCGACCCCGCGACCACGCAGGCGGCTCTCGACCAGTACCGCGCCGGCTTCGTCGGCACGCCGTTCGGGAGCGGCGCCCCCCGCGCGATCCTCGCGCTCCACCTCGCCGCCGCCGACGACGAGGACCTGGCGCACCGGCTGACGTGGCCCGCCCGCGCGCTGCGGGCGGGCGGCCGGGACCGCCCGATCCCGACGGTGGCGCAGGCGGCGGCGGAGCTGGGTTCCGACGAGCGGGCACGGCCGAGCTCGATCCGGGGTGCGGTCATCCCGCCGCAGGTCGCCGGGACGGCCGAGGCGTTGCGCGAGCAGCTCGAGCCGCTGGTCCGCGCGCTCGGGGTGACCGAGGTGATGGTCCAGGACATGATCAACGACGAGGAGCTGCGCAGCAGGTCGCGCGAGATCGTCGCCAAGGTGCTCGGGTCGATCGACGCCCCCGCGTCCTGAGGGCCGGCGGGCGCCCGCCCGCCGCCCCTCAGGCGTCAGGCCTGGTCCAGCTCGGCCGCGGCGAACCCGCCGCCCTCGTACGGGTTGCCCGTCGCACGCAGGTAGCGCTGCCACTCGGCGGCGTCGTGGCGCACGAGGTAACGCACCACCAGGCCGTCCTCCAGGGTGTAGGTCGCCTCGCTGTGCAGGTGGAGCGGACCGTCCGGCAGGGTGCCGGTGATCGTGTAGTCCGCCACGACGGTGTCCGCGGTGCGCGCCGTGGCGGTCCCGGCGATGTCGATGTCCGGGATCCGCCGGCGCAGGAACGCGCCGTAGTTGCCGTTCCCGGCGACCCCGCCGTGGTCCAGCTCGCTGTACTCGTGCTGGTCGGCCGGCTGCTCGAAGGTCGCCATGGCGAGCTGGATGACCTGCGCGAACAGCGTCTTGTGCACGCTCGCGTACATCTCGAAGCCGCTCCGCAGCGACGTCCGGATGCGGGCGGCCATCTCCTCGGCGGTCTCGGGGGTGTTCATGGCCTCGGACGTCCACCGGGGAGCGTCCGCGGTCGGCCGGTTCGTCATGTCGGTCGTCCTTCGGGTACGGAGGTGGGGCCGGTGCGGACGGGTGTCCGCCCGGTCGCCGGGTCGGCGGAGACCGCGGCGAGGAGCTCACGGGTGTAGGCGTGCCGGGGCGTGTGCAGGACGTCGCCGACCGGGCCCTCCTCGACGATCGCGCCGTCCTTCATGACGAGCACGCGCTCGCACATCCGGTTGATGACGCCGAGGTCGTGCGAGATGAACAGCAGCGCCACGCCGAGGTCGCGCCGCAGGGTGTCGAAGAGGTCGAGGATCTGCGCCTGGATCGAGACGTCGAGCGCCGACACCGGTTCGTCGCACACGAGGATCTCCGGTTCGGGACCGAGCGCGCGGGCGATCGCGACGCGCTGGCGCTGCCCGCCGGACAGCTGAGGCCCACGCCGGTCGAGGATCGTCGCGTCGAGTCCCACGCGGTGCAGCAGTTCGACGACGCGCGACCGGTGGGCCGCCGCCCCGCGCCGGCTCGGCTGCCCGAGGCCCTCCCCGATGATCCGCTCGACGGTGAACCGGGGGTCGAAGGAGCTGAGCGGGTCCTGCTGGATCAGCTGGATGCGGGAGCGGTGCGGCCGTCGGTCGGGCTCGCGCAGCTCCGACCACGACGCGCCGTCGAGGAGCACGCGGCCGTCGTCGGGCCCGAGCATGCCGAGCGCGATCTGCGCGATGGTCGACTTGCCGGAACCGGACTCGCCGACGAGACCGAGCGCCTCGCCTGCCCGCAGCGAGAACGAGACGCCGTCGACGGCCCGCCGCCGGCCGCCGCCGGGCACCCGGAACCGCTTGGACACCCCGTCGACCTCGAGCACCACCCGGCGACCCGACGTGGTGGTCCCGACGGTGCGGGGCGCCGGCGTCGGCAGCGGCTCGGCGGCATCCGCGTGCCAGCAGCGGGCGAGCGACGGGCCGTCGCCCGTGGCGCGCAGGGCGGGCAGCTCCCCGTGACACCGGGCGTCGGCCAGGGCGCAGCGGCTGCGGTACGGGCACCCCGGTCCGGTCGTCGGCGGCGCGAGCCGCGCGATCTGCGTCGGAGCCGGACCCCGGGGGTCGAGGGTCGGGGCCGCGGCCAGCAGGGCGCGCGTGTACGGGTGGACGGGCTCGTGCAGGACCTGCGCGGCCGGGCCCTCCTCGACGACCAGCCCCGCGTACATCACGGCGACGTGGTCGGCCATGCGCGCGACGACTGTCAGGTCGTGGCTGATCAGCAGCACCGCCGTCCCGGCGTCGCGCATGTCGGCCAGCAGGTCGAGCACCTGCGCCTGGATCGTGACGTCGAGCGCCGTGGTGGGCTCGTCGGCGACGACGAGCGACGGCCCCGCCGCGATCGCCGATGCGATGAGCGCACGCTGGCGCAGGCCGCCGGAGAGCTCGTGCGGGTACTGCCGGGCGCGCTGCGCCGGGTCGGGGATGCCGACGTCGCCCAGCAGGGACCGGACCCGTTCGGCGCGCTCGCGGCGTCCGAGATCGGCGTGGACGTCGAGCGGTTCGGCGACCTCGTCCTCGATCCGCCGCAGCGGGTCCAGCGAGGTCAGGGCGTCCTGGAGGACGAAGCCGATCCGGGCTCCGCGCAGCCGCCGCCACCGCCGCTCGCCGAGGGAGAGCAGCGAGCGGCCCTCGAAGGTCATCGTGGTGGCGTCGACGGTCGCGTTCGACCCGGCGAGACCGATCAACGCCCGAGCCGTCACGCTCTTGCCCGAGCCGGACTCGCCGACGACCGCGAGGCACCGTCCGGCCTCGACGGCCAGGCTCACCCCGCGGACGGCGTCGACCGGGCCGTGGCGCGTCGTGAAGCGGACCCGGAGGTCGCGCACGGACAGGAGTGCGTCCGGGGGAGTCATCGCTCGGTCCGCCCCTCGAAGCGCAGCCGCAGCTCCCGGCCGAGCACGCTGATGCTGATGACGGTCAGCGCGATCGCGAGGCCGGGGAAGACTGCGGGGGCCCACGCGTCCTGGAGGTGGTCGCGGGCGTCGGAGAGCAGCGATCCCCACTCCGATGACGAGGCCTGCGGGCCGAGGCCGAGGAAGCTCAGCGACGCCCCCGCGATGATCGACTGGCCGACGTTCATGGTGGCGAGCACCAGCATGGGCGGCAGGACGTTCGGCACGATGTGGCGGCCGACGACGCCGCGCCTGCGGACACCGAGTGCCGTCGCGGCCTGCACGTAGCCGGCGTGCTTCACGACCTGGGTCTGCACGCGCACCACCCGTGCGAACCCGGGCGCGAGCGAGACCGCGATGGCCACCGCGACGCTCGGGCCGCCGGCGCCGAGCACGGCGACGACCAGCAGCGCCATGAGCGTGGTCGGGACGGCCATGAAGATGTCGGCGACGCGCATCGTCGCCTCGTCGACGAGCCGGCCGCCGAGTCCCGCCGCCAGCCCCCACGCGATGCCGACGAGCGCGGCGAGCGCGGTGGCCCCGAAGCCGAGTGCGAGTGAGGCGCGGGCGCCGTGGACGACCCGTGCCCACGTGTCGCGGCCGAGCTGGTCGGTACCGAGGAGATGGCCGGGGGCCGGGTCGCGGAACGCGTTCACCGGGTCGATCGCGGCCGGGTCGCCGGCGAAGGCATCCGGAAACGCGGCGAGCAGACACACCGCGAGGAAGAACGCGAGGGCGAGTGCCGGCCCGAGCCACGGCGTCCGCCGGAGAGCGCGGGCGGCGGGGAGCTCGGTGACCGGCGGGAGGCCCGCCGGGGGCTCGCCGTGCAGCACCGTGGTCATTCGGGGACACCTCGGAGTCGGGGATCGACGACGCGGGTCAGCGCGTCGAGCGCGGTGTTGATCACGACGAAGACGACGGTGGCGACGAGGACGACGCCCGTCACGACGGGAAGGTCGCGACCGTTCACCGCGGTCACCGCGACCTGCCCGATGCCGGCGCGGGCGAAGACCGTCTCGATCACGACGACGCCGCCCAACAGCGTCCCGAGCGTCCAGCCGGACAGCGTGAGCACCGGTAGCAGGGCGTGTCGGAGGGCGTGGCGCAGCCGGAGCCGGGTCGCGGTCGCCCCACGCGCCAGCACCGTGGTGGCGAACGGCTGCTCGAGCGCACGTTGCAGCCCGTCGCGCATCACGAGCGCGAGCGTCCCGGTGATCGGCAGGGCCAGCGTCAGCCACGGCAGAACGAGCGACGCGACGCCCTCGTTGCCGAACACCGGGAACCACCCGAGGCGGAACGAGAACACGGTCAGCAGCAGGATCCCGACCCAGAAGCTCGGCGTCGACACGAACAGCAGCTCGAGCGTCGAGAACAGCGACTCGGCGCGTGGGCGACCCGCGGTGCCGACGGCCAGCACGAGCGCCAGCCCGAAACCGAGGACCGCCGCCCCGAGCGCCAACGCGACGGTGGGACCGAGCTGGTCGACGATCACGGTCGTCACCCGCTGGTTCAGCTGATAGGACATGCCGAGGTCCCCTCGGGCCAGCTGGCCGAGGAACCGCCCGTACTGGACGATCAGCGGCTCGTGGAAACCGTACTGCTCGTTGATCCGGGCGAGGATCTGCTCCGACGAGCCGCTGACGGCCCCGCCCCCGCCCGCGATGATGCGGGCGGGGTCGCCGCTCAACAGGTGCAGGCCGATGAACGACAGGGTGGCGGCGCCCCAGATCACGAGGACGCCGAGCCCCGCCCGGCGCAGCCACCACCGTGTCGTGACCATGGCCTGCTGCGTCACGGTACGAGCCAGGCACCGTAGAGCTGGGCGATCCCCTGCGGGTCGAACGTGACCCCCTGCAGGGCCGACGTCGTGCCGACGAGCGAGGTCGGGACGTAGCCCGGCAGGAGGTAGCCGCTCTTGAGCACGTCGGCCTGGGCCAGCGCGTAGTCACGGGCGGCGACGGCCGCGTCCGAGGTGGTGGCGGCCTCGTCGAGCCACCCGTCGAGCTGCGGGGAGTCCGACAGCGACACGTTCGCGCCGCCCTTGGCGAAGGTCGAGCCCGAGGCGAACATGAACCGCAGGATGTCGGCGTCGGCGCGCGCGTTGCTGCTGTCGAGGATGTTGTAGGTGCCGTTGAGGACCGACTCGGAGTAGGCGCCGGCGTCGAGGTTCGGGCGGTCGATGCGGATGCCCGCCTTGCGGGCCTCGGCCTGGATGGCCTGGCCCAGCACGTCGCGCTGGTCGCGGTTGATCAGCGCGAGGTACGGCCACGTGAGCGTCAGCTCCTGGCCGTCCTTCGTGCGGTAGCCCTCCGCGTTCCTCCCGGTCCAGCCGGCCTGGTCGAGCAGCGCGCCTGCCTTGGCCGGGTCGTAGGCCTGCAGCGCCGCCGCGGCGGCCTGGTCGTGGTCGGGTGTCGTCGGTGACAGCACGTTCCTGGCGGCCGCATACTGCCCGGCGTAGATGCTGCCGACGAGAGCGGGGACGTCGATCGCCGCCTGCAGCGCCTGCCGCACCAGGGGGTCGCTCGTCGGACCGGTCTTCGCGTTGAGGAACAGGTTGTAGTTCACGCCGGGCAGCTCGGTCTTGAGGACGCTGAACCTCCGGTCGGACTGCAGGGACCCGACGCGGTTGGGCGGCACCGCCGCGATCGCCTGCACCTGGCCGCTCGTCAGTGCGCCGTAGCGGGTGGCGTCCTCCGGGACGTAGTTGAACCTGAGCGTCTGGAGGTACGCGGCGCCGGTGTGCGGCGCGTTCGCGGGCGGTGAGGTGTAGTCGGGGTTGCGGGTGAGCGTGATGTCCTTCTGCTGTTCCCATGAGACGAACGCGAACGGTCCGGTGCCGACGGGCTTGTACTCGGCCGGGGGCACGGCGAGTGCCCGGGGGCTCTGGATGCCCAGGTAGGGAGTGGACAACGCCTGCAGGAACGGCCGGAACGGCCGGGACAGCGACACCTTGACGGTCAGGTCGTCCACGACGGTCGAACCCTGGTACGGCGCGATCAGCGACGCCGCGTACTGGGACTTGCTGGCCGGGTCGACGACGTGGTCGAGCGTCGCCTTGACCGCCGCCGCGTCGAACGGTGTGCCGTCGGTGAACCGGACACCGCTCCTGAGGGCGAAGGTGTACTCGCGGCCGTCGGGGGAGACGTCCCACCTCGACGCGAGCCACGGCTCGAACCGCGTCGGGCCGGCCTGGACGACGAGCGAGTCGAAGATCGGGCGGGTGACCAGACCGGTCACGGTGGCGGGACTGACCGCGGGGTCCAGCGTGAGCTGTGTCTGGTCGACGAGATAGGTCACCTCGCCCCCGCTGACGGGGTCGCCGCTCGCGCTACCGCCGGAGGGTCCGCTCGTCGCGCAGGCCGCGCTGGTCGCCAGGAGGATCAACCCGATGGCAGCGGCGGCGAACCGCCTCGAGCGCGTGCGTTGGGACATCTCGTGCTCCTACGTGGATGGGACGGCCGTGGCGCTGGTCGCGCGCGCGGAATCCGCGCGTCACGACGGCGAAGGCAGGGAGGGTCCCGAGGGCCTGCCGTCCGGAGCCCCCGGGAGGCGACCATCTCAGGATCCAATATTGACGAATATGAATCCTAAGCATAGCGTCGTGGGGGCTGCCGAGGTCAAGGACCAGGCGAGATACCGCACACCGCAGGGGAGGAGATCACCGTGTCCGACGCGAGGGGACCGCTGTTGCGAGAGGCGGTCCACGGCGGGCAGGCTCGGCACTCCGCCCGGCAGGCTTGGCACTCCGCCCGGCAGGCGTGCCCTCCCGGTCCGCTGCCGTCGGCGCCGGAGTTCGTCCGATGACGGGAGCGTCGAGCGTGGCCCGAACCGGCACGGTCCGCGCCAACGGCATCGAGATCTGCTACGAGACCATCGGGGATCCCGCCGATCCCGCCCTGCTGCTGATCATGGGGCACGGGACGCAGCTCGACGCGTGGGAGCCGGGCTTCTGCCAGGAGTTCGTCGCGCGGGGCTTCTTCGTCGTCCGGTTCGACAACCGCGACGTGGGGCTGTCCACCAAGTTCGACGGCAGCATCCCGGACCTCGACGCGGCCCGCAGGGGCGATCGCGCCGGTGCGGTGTACACCCTCGACGACATGGCCGACGACGCCGCCGGCCTGCTCGCCGCGCTCGGCATCGACCGGGCGCACGTGCTGGGCGCGTCGATGGGCGGCATGATCGCGCAGACGTTGGCCGTCCGGCACCCGGACCGCGTCCGGTCGCTGTGCTCGATCATGTCGACGACCGGCGCCGCGGGCGTCGGCGGGGCGCGACCCGAGGTCCTCGCCGTCATCAGGTCCGGCGCGCCGCGAACCCGCGACGAGATCGTCGCGGCACAGGTCGCGATGGCGCGGGCGTTGCGCGGCGGCGGGTTCCCGTTCGACGAAGCGCGGGCGCGGGACCGTGCGGAGCACGCCTACCAGCGGTGTCACTACCCCGAAGGCAAGCTGCGTCAGCAGGCGGCGATCCTCGTCGCGGCCGACCGCACGCCGGCACTGCGGACGCTGCGGCTGCCGGCCGTCGTCATCCACGGCGCCGACGACCCGCTCGTCGCGGTGAGCGGCGGCGAGGCGACGGCGGCGGCGATACCGGATGCCCGGCTCGTCGTCGTGCCGGGCCTCGGGCACGAGTTCCCGGTCGGCGTTCAGGCGACGGTGGCCGAGGAGTTCGCGGCGACCGCGCAGCGGGCCCGTCCATGACCACGGCCCGCGCCTGACCGACTCCCGCCGACACCGACACCGACACCGACCGCGGTCGGCCGTCGTCCTCGACCCACCCTCGGAGCCGTCGCCCGCGGCCGGCCCGGGCCCGAACCCGTCCGTCACCAACGAAGGAGCCGATGACCATGCCCGAGTCCCGCCGCGTCGCGATCGTGACGGGTGCCGCCCGCGGAATCGGTGCCGCCACCGCGGTCCGGCTCGCACAGGACGGCCTCGCGGTCGCCGTGCTGGACCTCGAGGAGAGCGCGGCGAAGGTCACCGCCGACGCGGTGCTCGCCCAGGGCGGGCAGGCGATCGCGGTGGGCGCGGACGTCGCCGACGCCGAGGCCGTCGAGGCCGCGGTGGACCGGGTCGTCGCCGAGCTCGGCGCGCCCACCGTCCTGGTCAACAACGCCGGCGTCACCCGCGACAACCTGTTGTTCAAGATGACCGAGACCGACTGGGACACCGTGCTCGGGGTGCACCTGCGGGGTTCGTTCCTCATGAGCCGCGCGGCGCAGACCCACATGGTGGCCGCGGGCTGGGGCAGGATCGTCAACCTGTCCTCCACGTCGGCGCTGGGCAAGCGCGGCCAGGGCAACTACGCGGCCGCGAAGGCCGGCCTGCAGGGCTTCACCAAGACGCTCGCCATGGAGCTCGGCAAATTCGCGATCACGGCGAACTGCATCGCGCCCGGGTTCGTCGTCACCGACATGACGCGGGCGACGGCGGACCGGATCGGGGTGCCGTGGGAGCAGTACCTGCAGGACCGCGCGGCGGCGATCCCGGTCCAGCGCGCGGGGCGGCCGGAGGACATCGCGAACGCGGTGTCGTTCTTCGTGGACGAGAAGGCGGGGTTCGTGTCCGGCCAGGTGCTGTACGTGGCGGGCGGCCCCTGGGGGTGACGGGTCCGCGCCCGGGCGGCACGGGAGCGGAGGCGGCCCGCTGCCACCTCCACTACCTCCGCTGCGCGGCGGAGCCCGGCCCGATCTCGTCCACGGTGCGGACCAGGAGGTCGGCGGCGCGTCTGGCGTGGTTGATCAGCTCGCGGCGTGCGGTGGTGCCGTCGCCCCGGCCGATGGCGTCGAGGATCGCGGCGTGCTCCGCGGCGTCCTTCTCGAGCCGCCGGATGTCGTTGCCCAGCGCGATCCACGTGAGGTTGCGGGGAACCTTGCGGTGCAGGCTCTCGACGACCTCGGCGAGGCGCTTGTTGCCGCTGGCCTCGATGATGACGGTGTGGAACTGGGTGTTCGCCCGGTGCCAGCGCTGCTGCGCGTCGGCGGTGCCGCCACCGGTCCTGAGCTCCTCGACGACCTCACGGAACATCCGCTCCGCCGCGGCCAGCCGGTCGAGCTGCTCCGAGGTGATGAGGGTGGCGGTCGCCGCTCCGGCGTGCCCCTGCAGCAGCCCGTGCAGCTCGTAGACCTCGATGATGTCGCGCGCCGACGGAAGCCGGACCCGGGCGCCCCGGTTCGCGACCACCTCGACGGTGCCCATGGCCTGGAGCCGGCGCAACGCCTCGCGCACGGGCGTTCGGCTGACCCCCAGCTCCTCGGCCAGCGGCGCCTGCCGCAACCACGTGCCGGCGGGGATCCGTCCGGCGTTGATCCGCTCCTGGAGCTCGTCGACGAGCGAGTCGACGAGGTCGCGGTCGGCAGCCGCCTCCTGCGCCGCGGGCGCCATGTTCATGAGCGCCCCGATCGGGGTGGGAGCAGCGCGAGTGCCGCGCGGAGGTCCACGCGCCGCCCGCCGGCGCAGCCGCGGGCGGGGACGTCGGTACAGGGTCTGGTCACCATGCGCGCCATGGGTCTGCGGCTCCGTTCGGTTCTGCTCACAGCGACAGCACCGCGACGGTCGTGTCGCGGGTCTCCCGGTCGATGACGGCGAGGACGTCGGCGCGAGCCACGCCACGCAGGTCCGAGGGCCGGTGCCCGGGGACGACGGCCAGGTGGTCGCCGTCCCAGGCGGCGGGGACGAGCAGCGTGTGGCCGTCCACGGCCGGTGGGACACCTGCGACCGCTGTCCGGCGCAACGGCGGGACGGGGCGCCCGCCGAGCCCGGCGAGCAGCGGCGCCAGCAGAGTGTGCGCCGCGACGATCGCCGCGTAGGGGTTGCCGGGCAGCCCGATCAGCCAGCGACGGGAACCCAGCGCGGCGAGCAGCTGGGGGTGGCCGGGCCGGCAGGTGACACCGTCGACGACGGCGCGGGCGCCGAGGCCGTCGAGCAGCCGGTGCAGGTGGTCGGTGACACCCACCGAGGTCGACCCGGTGACGAGGACGATCTCCGACGCGGCGCCGCTGCCGACCGCGGCCGCGAGCGCGGCGAACGAGTCCTGCACGTGCGCGGTCTCGACGAGGTCCCCACCGAGTCCGGCGACGAGCGGCGGCAGGGTGGGGCCGAGGGCGTCACGCACCCGGCCGGCCCCGCCCGGCCCCGCCGTCACCAGCTCGTCGCCGGTGATGAGCAGCCGGACGCGTGGTCGTGGCCGCACCACGAGGTCGTCGTGGCCCGCGGCCGCGGCCAGCCCGAGCATCGCCGGGCTCACCACCGAGCCCGAGTCCGCGAGCAGCGCGCCCGCGGGGGAGTTCTCGCCCGTCCGGCGGATGTGCCGGCCGGGTTCCGGTGCGCAGCCGTCGAGACCGCGGACCTCGTCGCCGGACCGGGAGGTGTCCTCGACCGGCAGCACGGCCCGGGCCCCGGCGGGGACCGGAGCGCCGGTGGAGATGGCGACGGCCTCCCCCGGGCGGAGGCACCCGGGCCACTGCCGGCCCGCCCGGACCTCGCCCAGCACGGTCCACGGCCCCCGGCCGGCGACGGCGTAGCCGTCCATCGCCGAGGTGTCGAACGCGGGCTGGGCGACCCGGCTGACGAGGTCCTCGGCCAGGACGAGCCCGGCCGCCGCGGCGAGCTCGACCGGCCGTCCGGGCAGGGGCCGTCCCTCGGCGTGGGCCCGCCGGCGGGCGGAGTGCCAGTCCACCGCCCGCCCGGACCGGGCGGCGCGTACCTGCTGCTCGTGGGCTCGCGTCGTGGGCATCGAAGGTCCCTTCCGTGCGGGAGGTCGGGCGGACGTCCTACGGGCTGCCCCAGCGGTCGCGGAAGATCACCTCGGAGACCGGCTTGCGGGCGACCGGGCCGTAGCGTCCCTCGGGATAGCCGATCGGGATGACGGCCCCGATCTCCACGTCGTCGGGAATGCCGAAGTGGGAACGGACGCCCGGTTCGTTCCACAGATGGTAGGTCGTCATGGCGGCGCCCAGGCCCATGCCGCGCGCGGCCAACAGCAGGTTCTGCGTCGCGAGGTAGACCGACGACCACGCATAGTGGGGGTCCGGCGCGTGGGCCGTGGGGAAGGCGTTCTCGACGGTCGTGATGATGAACGCGGGGATCTTGTCGAAGTCGAAGACGAAACGACGCATCAGCCGCAGGTTCCGGGCCGCCGCGGAGTCGTCGTCGTCAGCGGGTGGCTCGCTGAACAGCAGTCTGCCCGCCGTGTCGGCCAGCATGTCCCGGAACCAGAGGCGGTCCTCGGCGGCGGTCACGATCACGAACCGCCAGAGCTGCGAGTTGCCCGCGCTGGCCGCCCGGGTGGCGTAGTAGACGAGCCGTTCGAGATCCTCCGGAGGGACTGGATCGCTTTTGAGCCTGCGGATGGAGCGGCAGGTCTCCATCGCTTCGAGAATGTCCATGTTGTCTTCCTGTCCTCGGGCCGAGTGCGGCAGCGTGCGACGAGACCGCCGGCCCTACAGCGCCATCCCCCCACCCATCGGGATCATCACGCCGGTCATCGCGCTGGCCGCGTCGGTCGCCAGGAAGCCGATCATGTTGGCTACCTCCTCCGGCAGCTCGAAGCGCTGGATCGCGGTGCGCCCCAGGGCGTACTGACCGAGGACCGAGTCGGGGAGCAGATCGCGGCCCGGGCCCCACATACATCCCCCGTACACGCCGAGCACCTTCACACCGTGCCTCTCCACCTCGGCGCCGAGCTGGGCGGTGAAGGTGGCCAGCCCGCCCTTGAGCGCGCCGTACATCACCTGCCCCGGCATGGCCGTGAGCGCCGACTCCGAGCCGACGTTGATGATCCGGCCCCACCCCTTGGGGATCATGTAGTCGAGCGCCGCTCGTGCGCAGTAGACGGCGCCGGTGAACGTCCCCCGGACAGACCGGTCGATGTCCTCCGTGGTGAAGGAGGTGAACGGGCCCATCGCGACGTCGGCGACGTTGTTGACCAGGATGTCGATGCCGCCGAGGCGCTCGTGGCACTCGCGCATCACGGCCTCCACGCCGTCGGCCGTAAGGACGTCGCCCTCGACGGCGATGCAGTTCGTGTCCCAGCGCTTGGAGAACTTCTCCGCCACGCCCTCGGCGTCAAGCAGGGGTGTGCGCCCGGCCGCCCGGGTCCATGCCTCGGACCGCTCCTTGGGCAGGTCGACGACCGCGACGTCCGCGCCGAGACCGGCCAGCCGGTTGACGCACGCCTGGCCGAGGTTCACCCCCGCGCCGCCGGTCACGACGGCCTTCTTGCCGCTGAGGTCCATCAGGTCGGTGACGCGCTTGTCGATGCTGTCGAGGGGAGTGCGCTCCTCGTCCCACCAGTAGGTGGGGTCGGTGCCCTCGTCGACGTCCTTCTGGAGCAGGTTCAACAGGTAGTTCTCACGCATTCCGGCCTCCTCGGCGAAATGATGTCCACGGCGAAAGTCCGGTTCCGGGATGAGCACCGCGCGGTGGCGCGGAGTCCGGCGTACCAGCCGCCACCAGCCTGATCAATGCCCGGCGTTCGGGGCGAACGTCCGGAAGGACGGTATTGTGTGAATACAATAGTGTCAATATAGGATCCTATACGCGATCCCGTTGTCAGGGTGCGCCTCGGACCGACACCAGCGTCGTGATCCGCCAACTCGCGTCGGCCCCAGGTCGCACCACGAGGTAGAGGACGTCGAACGCCTGGAGCGTCGCTCCCGCTCGGTCGTGGCGGGTGCCGCGCGACCGCACCAGCGCGGCCGTCCGGTCGAGCACGGAGACCTCCAGCGACGCGACGCTCGACCCGCTGTAGCCGAGGGCGTCGAGACGCTGCGTCATGCCGGCGAGCATCCGCCGGACGTCGTCCGCGGTGGGATGGACCGTCGTCCGCCCGTCGGCCACCCGCAGCAGCGGCGCGGTGAAGTACGCGGCGGTGGCGTCCGGGTCGCCGCGCTGGAAGCACGCGACGTAGTCCGTGTACGCGGCGCGCACCGACCGTTCGACCGCCACGGCGTCGGCAGGCGTGGTCATCGTCGGCTCCCTCCGTCGGTGGACGGTGTCGGTGAGCGGTGGCGGGTGAATGGCCTCGACGAAGGGGGCGCGGTCATCCGGTGCGGGCCCGCACGGACGGCCTGTCGGTGCCGGGCGCCGGGAACCCCAGCCACTGCCGGATCTCGGCACCCGCGGTGCCCAGGTCGGGCGGGCCCGACCGGTAGGTGGGCGGGGTCTCGGACATCCGGAGCGGGTTGCGCACCATGGGCACCCCGTCCACCGTGACGACGGGCTCCAGGCCGAGCCGGTCGGCCAGCTCCACGCCACCGGCGACGTCGTTGATCGGTCCGCACGGAAGACCGGCCGCCGACAGCAGCTCGAACCAATCCTGCGCGGACCTGCGCGACAGCGCGCCCGCCAGGATGCGACGCAGCTCGACCCTGTTCTCGTTGCGCAGGCGCATCGAGCGGAACCGTGGGTCGGCGCCGAGCTCGTCGAGGCCGAGGACGCGGCACAGCGTCGCGAACTGCCGGTCGTTGCCCGCGATGATGACGAGCTCGCCGTCGCCGGTGGCGATGGGCTCGTAGGGGTACAGGCTCGGGTGCTCGTTGCCCATGCGGCGGGGCACGACCCCGCCGGAGACGTAGGCGGAACTCTGGTTGATCATCGACGACAGCGCGGCCGACAGCAGGTCGATCTCGACGAGCTGACCGGTGCCCGTGCGGTCCCGGTGGCGGAGCGCGGCCTGGATGCCGACGGCCGCGTGCAATCCCGTCATCACGTCGAAGGCGGCCATCCCGGCCCGCAACGGCCGGCCGTCCGCCTCGCCGGTCAGGCTCATGAGGCCGGACACGGCCTGGATGAGCAGGTCGTACCCCGGCAGGTCCGCTCCGCCGCGGGTTCCGAAGCCGCTGATCGCGCAGTAGACGGTGTCCGGCCGGCGGGCGGCGACGTCGGCGTACCCCAGCCCGAACCGCTCGATCCCGCCCGGCTTGAAGTTGTGGATGACGACGTCGGCGCGCGCCGAGAGCGCATGCGCCACCGCGAGGTCGGCCGGATCGGCGAGATCGAGCGCGATGGAGCGCTTGTTGCGGTTGACCGCCTGGAAGTAGGTGGAGACGCCGTCCCTGACCGGTGGGGTGAAGGCCCGGGTGTCGTCACCGGCCGGGGACTCGACCTTGACGACGTCGGCCCCGAGGTCCCCGAGCAGCATGGCGCAGTAGGGCCCGGCGACGATCCGTGAGAAGTCGGCCACCACCAGGCCGGACAGCGGCCCCCGCGGCGTGGGCGCCGGGTGGAGATCGGACACCGGCGCGCTCACTCGAACTCGAGCCCGGCGTACTCGCCCGAGGACCGCCACTCCGCGAGCAGCTTGCTGAACGGCAGGATGCCGCGCGCGTACGGACCGTTGCGCCGGAACAGGGCCAGGTCGGGCTGGCCCTCGTTGTTGTAGTACGACGGCGTGCACGACTCGAGGAAGTCGGCCGACGCCGTCGACGAGCTGATGACGGTCTGCACCCACTCGTCCTCTGCGGCCTCGGTGATGTCGACCGTGGTGGCCTGCCGGTCGCGTGCCTCGCGGATGATGTTCGAGATGTGCTTCGCCATCTCGTCCAGCGGGTGGGTCTGGTTGGACGCGACGCCGGTCTGGAAGTACGACACGACGAAGAAGTTGGGGAAGTTGTGGGTCTGGGCCCCGAACAGCGTCGAGATCCCGTCCTTCCACTTGTCGCTGAGCGCCTGGCCGCTGCGCCCGAAGACGTCGTAGCCGAGGCGGGTCTTGAGGTCCTGCCGGATGCTCGCGAAACCGGTCGCGTAGACCAGCGTGTCGATCCGGTACTCCTCGCCCGCGACGACGATGCCGTTCTCGGTGACCCGGTCCGGGCCCTTGCCGTGGGTGTCCACGAGCGTGACGTTCGGCCTGTTGAACGCCTGCAGGTACTCGTCGTGGAAGCAGGGGCGCTTGCACAGGAACCGGTAGTAGGGCCGCAGTGCCTCCGCGGTCACCGGGTCGTGGACGATCTCCCCGACCCGGGCACGTATCGACTCCATGTGCTGGAAGTCGGCCAGTTCCATCGCCTCGGCCTGCGACCCGGTCACCGGCCTGGTCTTGCGCAGGTGGTGGAAGACGCGGGTCCAGGCGTCGTCGACCAGGTCGACGTCGGTCTCCTCACCGGCGATGCACGCCGAGAAGTTCTCGATCCGCGCGCGCTGCCACCCCGGCTCGAGCGAGGCGACCCACTCGGGATCGGTGGGCCGGTTCTCCCGGACGTCGACGATCGCCGGCGTGCGCTGGAAGACGAAGACGTGCTCGGCGTCCTTCGCCAGCATCGGGACGCACTGGACGGCGGTGGCGCCGCTGCCGATGACGCCGACGACCTTGTCGCGCAGCTTGTGCAGGTTGCCGTAGCTGTCGCCGCCGGTGTGCTCGTAGTCCCACCGAGACGTGTGGAACGACGTGCCCCGGAAGTCCTCGATGCCGGGGATCCCGGGCAGCTTCGGGTGCAGGAACGTCCCGAAGGTCATGCAGACGTACTTCGACCGGAACCTGTCACCGCGGTCGGTCGAGACGATCCACACGCCGTCGTCCTCGTTCCACCGGACGTCGGTCACGCGCGTCTGCAGCAGCGCGTCGCGGTAGAGGTCGAAGTGCCGCGCGAACATCTGGCAGTACCCGAAGATCTCCGGCCCCTTGGCGTACTTCTCGGTCGGCATGTAGCCGACCTCCTCCAGGAGCGGCAGGTAGACGTAGGACTCGACGTCGCACGCGATCCCGGGGTAGCGGTTCCAGTACCAGGTCCCGCCGAAGTCCCCACCCTGTTCGACGACGCGCAGGCTCGTGATGCCGGCCTGCCGCAGCCGCGCGCTGAGCAGCAGGCCCGCGAAGCCGCCGCCGATCACGGTGGCCTCGACCTCGTCGGAGACCGGCTCGCGCTCGATGCGCTCGACGTACGGGTCCTTGACGTACTCGGCCAGATCACCGTCGCGCGAGATGAACCGGTACTGGTTCGGACCGTCGGCGCGGATCCGCTTGTCGCGCTCCTGCTTGTACTTGCTGCGGACGGCGTCGACGTCGTAGCCCTCTACCGTCCACGCCGCATCGGCGTTGATCTCTGCCATTCCGTCTCCTCTGAACTGGCTCTCGGCCGCATGCGTCCATCCGTGCCGGGACGACCAGTGCGATACGAGCGTGGCCTAGAAGGATACATTCGATAGCTAGTTGGATCCAAGAGATTGCCGGACCCGGGCCGCTCCGGGATGGCACTTCGACAGTACGTAAACGTTTAAGGTTGTCGGTCACGCTACCGCAGCCCCGGTGGGAAACCAAGGACGCCCGTGAGTGAGGTGCCGGCTCGTCGCCACTCGCGGTGTGGGCTCGTCGCCACTCACGAGGTGTCGGCCCGTGGGAGCGTGGGTCGTGTGCGGGGGTCGCGAGGCCTGCGCGACGTCCCGGGTCCGCCGGCACACTCGGCCGCCGCGGTCGGTGGTGGCGGACTGTCGGCAGTGGGCTCGATGCGTCGTCCTTGACCTGTGACGCGGCCCGCCCTACTCTGCCTTAAACGTTTAGCCCACGTTGCCCAGTGTCGAGCCCCACCCACGAGCGGGCTCCGACCGACGACAGAGCGGGAGCCGGGATGACGGACGTGTCACGCGACGAGGCCGATGCCGTCGTCCGCGCGCTGGCGGAGTTCCGGCGCGGCCGGATGATCCTCGTCGTCGACGACGAGGACCGCGAGAACGAGGGCGACCTCATCATGGCGGCCCAGTTCGCCACGCCCGAGGCGATGGCGTTCATGATCCGGCACACCAGCGGCCTGATCTGCGTCGCGGTCACCGACGAGCGCGCGGACGACCTCGACCTGCCCCTGATGACCACGGACAGCAGCGATCCGCGCGGAACCGCGTTCACCGTGACCGTCGACAAGACGGTCGGCACCACGACCGGTGTGTCGGCGACGGACCGCGCGGCGACGGTGCAGGCACTGGCCGATCCGGCCACCAGGCCCGCCGACCTGTCGCGGCCGGGTCACGTCTTCCCGCTCCGCGCACGCCGGGGCGGGGTGCTGCAACGGGCAGGACACACCGAGGCCGCCGCCGACCTGTGCCGCCTCGCCGGCCTGGAGCCCGCCGGTGTCCTCGCCGAGGTGACCAACCCCGACGGCACGATGACGCGCGGACACGACCTCGAGGCCTTCGCCGCCGAGCACGGCCTGACGACGATCGCCGTCGCCGACCTCGTCCGGTACCGCAGGAGCAAAGAGTCGCTGGTGCACCGCGAGTCGACCGGTCGGGTCCCCATCGGCGACCACGACTGGGCGGCCGTCGCCTTCCGGTCGGTGACCGACGGCGTCGAGCACGTCGCCTTCGTTCTCGGCGACGTCGACCAGCGGGGTGCCGACGGCGCCGGCTCGCCGGTACTGGTGCGCGTCCACTCGGAGTGCCTGACCGGCGACGTGTTCGGCTCCCGCCGATGCGACTGCGGCGAGCAGCTGGGCGTCGCGCTCGACCGGATCGGACGTGCCGGTCGCGGCGTCGTGGTCTACCTGCGCGGTCACGAGGGGCGGGGGATCGGGCTGGCGCACAAGCTGCGTGCCTACACGCTGCAGGATCGCGGGCTGGACACCGTCGACGCCAACCTCGCTCAGGGCCTGCCGGTCGACTCGCGCGAGTACGGCGTCGGCGCGCAGATCCTGCACGATCTCGGCGTCCGCGACGTCCGGCTGATGACCAACAACCCGGCCAAGTACCGCGGGCTGTCGGGCCACGGTGTGCGTGTGGTCGCGCGCGAGTCGATCGACGTCGCGCCGAACACGGCCAACCTCGCCTATCTCACGACGAAGCGGGAGCGGATGGACCACGCGTTGCGGCTGCCCGAGCACTCGAGCGTCGACGTCGCCACCGGAACCGCGTAGGTCGATCCTGTCCCGCGCCGCTGCGTCCGTCCCGGGCAGTCGTTAAACGTTACAGGCGGGCCGCCCCCTTCTCTGCCCGGCACCCGGGTGCCGGACCTGCTCATCGGAGGTTGACTGTGGAACTCACCGACCGGATTCCGGCGGCGGACGCGGTGCACGACGTCGTCGTCATCGGAGCCGGGCCGGGAGGGATCTGCGCGGCGATCCTGCTGGCGCGCCGGGGCATCACCGACGTGGTCGTCCTCGAACGGTCCGCCGGGATCGGCGGTACCTGGTACAACAACCGCTACCCGGGCCTCGCGTGCGACGTGCCGAGCGATCTCTACTCGTTCAGCTTCTTCCAGGACTTCGACTGGCCCCGCACGTTCGCCCGTCGACACGAGATGTGTGCCTACGTCGAGGAGGCGGCCGCACGCTTCGGCGTGGCCGACCGCGTCGTCCTGAACGCCGGCGTGGAGTCGGTGCGCTGGGATGACGCCGCCGGCCGCTGGACCCTCGTCACGTCCACCGGCGACACCGTCCGCGCGCGGACCGTGGTGGGAGCCGTCGGCATGTTCAACGAGCCGGTCCGGCCCGACATCCCCGGCCTCGACGACTTCGCGGGCGTACTGGTGCACACC
This sequence comes from Pseudonocardia benzenivorans CB1190, assembly GCF_000196675.2. Taxonomy (GTDB): domain Bacteria; phylum Actinomycetota; class Actinomycetes; order Mycobacteriales; family Pseudonocardiaceae; genus Pseudonocardia; species Pseudonocardia benzenivorans. The sequence continues at coordinate 1,432,494 of NC_015312.1, forward strand.
GCCGAATGGCCCGGCGACGACGTCTCCTTCCTGGAGGGGAAGGCCGTCGGCGTCATCGGGGCCGCGGCCAGCGCCATCCAGCTCGTCCCGGCCGTCGCCCCGATCGCCGAGCGGCTCGAGGTCTTCCACCGCACCCCGCAGTGGGTGTTCCCGAAGGACGACAGGGTGTTCGACGACGCCGAGCGGGCCGCGCGGCGCAAGGACCCCGCCATCGTCGCAGCGCTGCGGAAGGAGAGCACCCGGTTCGTCGACAGGCTGTGCGACTACAACAACGAGGCCCTCATGGCCGAGCTCCGCGAGAAGGGCATCGCGAACCTCGACGCCGTGCGTGACGAACGGGTGCGTGCGGCGATGCGGCCCGTGCTCCCGATCGGCGCCCAGCGCACGCTGTTGTCGTCCGAGTACTACCCCACGTTCAACCGGTCCGACGTCGCGCTGGTGACCGACCCGATCGTCCGGGTGGAACGGGACGGGGTCGTGACGGCCGCCGACGGCCTGCACCGGCTCGACGTGCTGGTCCTCGCGACGGGGTACGCCGCCCACAAGTTCCTGTCGGTCGTCGACGTGGTCGGCCGGGAGGGCACGGCGCTGCGCGAGGTCTGGAAGGACGGCGCGTACGCCTACAAGGGCATGACCGTCGACCGCTTCCCGAACCTGTTCATGCTGTACGGGCCGAACACCAACGGCGGGTCGATCATCGACAAGCTGGAGACCCAGTCGCGCTACGTGGTCGGCAAGATCGCCCACATCCTGGAGCACGACCTCGCGGCGCTCGAGGTGCGCACCGACGCGGTCGTCGCCTACAACGAGAAGCTGGCGCGCGACCTCGACCGCATCCACGCCTGGCGCGTCGACGGCAGCCGCTACTTCCGAGCACCCTCGGGCCGGATCGTCACGCAGTGCCCGTACAACCCGACCGAGTACGACGAGCTGACCCGGGTCGACGACCTGGACGACTACACGGTCACGCCGCGCGACGCCGTCGCGTAGCGGCTCTCGCCGTGTTCCCACGACCCGTTCGTCTCGCCCGGCCGGCGTCGTTCGGGAACCGGTCCCCACTGGTGTCTGGAAAGGAATGTCGTCATGAAGATCGGTGCCTTCTTCAACTGGCAGAACCACCTGGACTGGGAGCGCTACAACTCCCGGGGCAGCGAGCCGCCCAAGGTCGCTGACGCCCAGATCTACGAGGAGGAGCTCCATCTCGCCGACCTCGTCGAGCCGCTCGGGTTCGACACCTACTGGGCCATCGACCACTACGTGACCCCGTACGGCATGACCGGCGGCGTCATGCAGCACCTGTCGCACATCGCGGGCCGCACGAAGCGCATCGACGTGGGCACGATGGTGCTGGTGCTGCCCTGGTACCACCCGATGCACGTCGTCCACCAGATCAGCGCGCTGGACAACCAGCTGCAGGGGCGCGGGCTGACCCTCGGCGTCGGGCGTGGGGCGGCGGTGCGGGAGTTCAGCTCGTTCGGCATTCCGATGGGCGATGCGCGCGGCCGGTACAACGAGACGCTCGAGGTCATCAACCTCGCGCTGACCCAGGAGTTCTTCTCCTTCCAGGGTGAGCACTTCACGATCCCGGAGACCTCGGTGCGCCCGCGCTTCCGCAACCCCGAGCGGCTGCGCGCCGGCATGAAGTCGGGCTGGGCCAGCCCGCCGAGCCTCCCGCTGGCCGCCAACGCGGGTCTCGGGATGCTGCTGACCAACCAGAAGAGCTGGGAGGGCTACCGCAAGGACGTCGCGACGTTCAACGGCATCCGGCGCGAGAACGGCTGGGAGCCCGAGCAGCCCACCGTCGTCGTCCGCGCGGCGTGTGCGGAGGACTCGGCCGAGGCCTGGTCGCTCATGGCCACGTACGCGCTGGAGGGGCAGGCGAGCAGCTCGAACCACTACCAGCTCGACGACACCGAGCGGCTGCGCAACACCAAGGGATACGAGCAGTACGCGGCGGTGGGCGCGCTCACCTTCACCGACGAGCAGATTCTCGAGGCCGCGGCGAAACCGCAGGCGTGGGGGACACCGGACGAGGTGTACGAGCGGCTGCTGCACATCCAGGCGATGACCGGCGCCTCCGAGTTCGTCCTGAACTTCCGCTTCGGCACCATGCCGGTCGAGGCCGCGGAGCGGTCGATGCGGTTGTTCGCGCAGGAGGTGCTGCCCCGGCTGCACTCGCTCGACGCGAAGCTCGGCCCGGAGCTCGACGGAAGCCAGCCGGTCGAGTAGCGCGGCGGGCCGACGGGTCGTCGTGGCCCCGGTCGCGCGGACGGCGCAGGCACGCCGTCCGTGCCGTGGCCGGCCCGGCGGACGGGCCAGGGCCCGTGCCACCCGTCGCCCTCCCGTGTCCCGGGTGATCGTCGGCGGATCGGGAGGGCCCGCACAGTCGTGCGACATCGAACGAGCAGACCCCGCGGTCGAGGGCCGCGGCATCCCCGCGGACCGGCGTCGGCGCCGGCGCCGCGCGCCCGACGTCCGGCCGAAACCCGGACCGACCGACCCGACCGGAGGAACCCCGAATGACACCGGAACTGCTGCTCGACGGCCTCAGATTCGCCGAGTGCCCGCGATGGCACGACGGGAAGCTGTGGTTCTCCGACATCTACGCCCGTCGGGTCGTGACCGTGACCCCGGCGGGGGAGTCCGACGTGGTCGTGCAGCTGGGCGACGACGACCTCCCGGCAGGCCTGGGCTTCCTGCCGGACGGGCGGCTGCTGATCGCGAACCTGGCACGACCGGTCGTCCTTCGGCTCGACGCCGACGGCTCGGTCTCGACCCATGCCGATCTCTCCGGGATCGCCGTCGGCCCGCTCAACGACATGGTCGTCGACCCGGCCGGCCGGGCCTACGTCGGGGCCAGCGGCGTCGACGAGCTGAGCGCCCCGCGCCCGCTCGTCGGGACCGGGAGCATCATCCGCGTCGACCCGGACGGGTCCGCCCGCATCGTGGCGCCCGAGATGGACTCCCCGAACGGCCCCGTCATCACCGCGGACGGGAAGCAGTACGTGGTCGCGTCGCTGCCCGCGCGCGAGCTCACGGGATTCGACATCGCCGCCGACGGATCGTTGTCCGGACGCCGGGTCTGGGCCGATCTGCAGCCGGCCGCTCCCGACGGGATCACCGTCGACGCGGAGAACGGGGTGTGGATCTGTGCCCCGCTGCAACGGGAGTGCCGTCGCGTCCTCGAGGGCGGCGAGGTCACCGACGTGATCGCACTGCCCGACCGGCTCCCCATCGCGCCGTGCCTCGGTGGGGACGACGGGCGGACGCTGTTCATCCTGAGCGTGACGACGGACGCCTCCACCATCGCGGACATGACGTGCGAGTCCGTAATCGAGTCGGTGCGCGTCGACGTCCCGGCCCCCCGCTGAAGGAGTTCCGGTGGACTTCGGTCTCTCCTTCGCGCTCCAGCTCCCGAGGCCATGGACCGAGCACTCCGAGTCGGAGCTGTTCGGCTCGGCCCTGGACCAGGTCGAGCTCGCCGAGGAACTCGGCTTCGACTACGCCTGGGTGCTCGAACAGCATTTTCTCGAGGAGTACTCGCACTCGTCGGCACCCGAGGTGTTCCTGGCCGCCGCGAGCCAGCGGACCTCACGCATCCGGCTCGGCCACGGAATCGCGCTCCTGCCGCCGGCCTACAACCAGCCGGCGAGGGTGGCCGAGCGCATTTCCACCCTCGATCTCGTGTCCGGCGGACGTGTCGACCTCGGCTTCGGTGACTCGAAGTCACGCATGGAGCTGGAGGGCTTTTCCATCGAGCCGGCGGACCGGCGCGAGATGACGGTCGAGGCGGCCGAGCAGATCGCCGACATGATGGCGCTCGAGCCCTATCCCGGGTTCACCGGCCGATTCTTCGCGATGCCCGCCCGCAACGTCGTCCCCAAGCCGGTGCAGAAGCCGCATCCGCCCTTGTGGATGGCCTGTTCCGACGACGAGTCCGTCCGGGCGGCCGCCCGGCTGGGAGTCGGTGCGCTCATCCACACGTTCTTCGACGCGGACGAGGCCGAGAAAGTGGTGCGCGACTACTACGACACGTTCAGGAACGAATGCGTCCCGATAGGTCGTGCGGTCAATCCCGCGGTGGCCACGATGGAGCCCTTCTACTGTCACCGGTCGGCCACCGTCGCACACGACCGGGGGCGGGCCGCGCACGGCTTCTTCACCTATGCGGCACGGCACTATTACGCGTTCGGCCGGCACCGCCCGGGATTCACGAACCTCACCGACAACTTCCGACGTGTCGAGAAGCTGGTCGGTGGGGACATTCCGGTGCGCGGCGGCCATTCCATCGGCACTCCCGGCGCAGTGGCCGACCGGCTGCACGCACTGGAGGCGGCCGGAGTGGATCAGGTGATCCTGTTGCACCAGGTCGGCGACCTCACCCACGAGCAGGTCGCCGACTCGTTGCGGCTCTTCGCCGCCGACGTGCTGCCGGGGTTCGCTCAGGACCGGGACCGGCTGCGCCCGCGGCAGGAGGAACTGGCCCCGTACGTGCGGGCGGCGTTCGAACGCAAGAGCTGGGCGAGCGCTCCCCGGCGTGCCGAGGTCGAGGTGTGCGACGCCTACGGCCTGTCCCGTCCCGATGTGGAGATGGCGATGCTCGAAAGCCTGCCGCCCGCGACGCGGGAAATCATTCTCGATCTCCAGAAGCTCAAAGCGGCGGCATTGCAACTCGACCCGTAACGCGCATTCGCGGACCCGGCAAAGCGGCGAATGGTATCATCCGCACGTGCCAGAACCTGCTTCCCGGCCGCGAACTCGCCGGAAGTCGCCGACCAAGGTCGCCACGCTGCACGCGGTGGCCGAACTCGCCGGGTGTTCGACCGCGACCGTCTCCAAGGCATTGAACGGGCTGCCGGTCTCGGCCGAGAACCTGCGCCGGGTGTATGCCGCGGCCGAGCAGCTGGGCTACGTACCGAACCTCGCGGCCCGCTCGATGCGCCAGGAAAAGACGATGACCCTCGGCATGGTGGTCAATTTCGAGGGTCATCCGCGCAGCGAGCTGTTGTACGTGTTCCAGGACCTGATCGCCAACATGGAATCGGCCGGCTACAGCGTCCTGCTGTCGATCGTCCGCAACGAGGGGCTGGACCTCGACACGTTGTTGCAGCGTTTCCTCGCGCACCGCGTCGACGGACTGTTCTACTGGCAGGCCCGGCCGTCGAACACGCTCGCCTGGTACGAGCGGTCGAACATCCCGGTGATCGCGGTCGGGTTCCGGGACCCGAGATGCGCGCAGCTGCCGTTCGTCACGGTGGACGGTGCTCCCGCGTTCGCCGCCGCCTGCAGGGACCTGAAGGCGCACGGGCACCGGGACTTCGCCGAGATCGTGGTCGACCGGGTGGCCCCCCTCCACAAGCTCTACCCGCGGATGCGCGGCGTGCGGTGGCGCGAGATCCGGATCGGGCACGACGAGCAGGACGTCCGGGACGCCGTCGAGGAGCACCTGACGGGCCCGGACGCGCCGACGGCGGTGTTCGCCGCGCCGCCGACGGCGACGACGCTCCTGTCGGCGGCCGGTGAGCTGGGGCTGCGCGTCCCGGAGGACCTGTCCGTCGTGTCGTTCTTCGACCTCGAGGACGCGCCACTGTTCCGGACTCCGCTGAGCGCGATCCGTACCGACTACGACAAGCTCGGAGCGGCCGTGGCGACGGCCATGCTCGACGCGCTGGCCGGCCGGGAGGTCGGCGACGTGCTGATCCCGGCGTCGACCCATTACATCCCGCGCGCCTCCACCGGCCCGGCCCGGGAGCGCGCCTGACGGGCAGGGATCACGCCGGCGCCGTGTGGGTCACCCCGTGATCTCGGTGAGGGCGGGCGCGAGCCCTTCCAGCTGCTGGATGCCGGTCTCGTAGCCGGGCAGGACGCAGTTCACCAGGACGTGGTCGGCACCCGCGTCGAGGTGCGCCCGGGCCCTGGCCGCGATGTCGTCGGGACGGCCGTAGGCCATCACCGCGTCGACGACCCGGTCCGCACCCGCGGCGATCTCGTCGCTCGTGTAGCCCAGGCGGGCGAGGTTGGCCCCGTACGGCGACCCGGGAAAGCCGAGTGCTCCGACGACGAACTGCCCTGCGGCGTCGCGGGCGGCCCGGCGGTCGGCCAGCGCGACGACCGTGAGCGCGACGACGAGCAACTTGTCCGGGCCCAACGTTGCGCGGACGGACGCGGTGTACTCGACCGGGATCAGCCCGGGGTGCGCGCCGTCGGCGGCGGACGCGGCGAGCTCGACCATCTTCGGACCGTTCGCCGCGATGATGCGCGCGTAGGTCTGCTCGGCCGTGGGCAGGCCCGGCACGGGGGTGGTCATCGCCCGGAGGTAGTCGCGCATGAGCGAGTAGGGCCGGGCGTAGCGCAGCCCGAGTGCCTCGGCCTGGTACGCCATGCCTGCTCCCAGCCCGAGGACGAACCGGCCCGGGAAGGCCTCCCCGAGTGTGGCGGCGGCGGCGTGCAAGGTGACGGCAGGACGGGCCCACATGTTGGCGACCGCGGAACCGAGGACGAGCTGCTCGGTGGCACCGAGCAGCGTGGCGATCTCGACGAGCGCGTCGTGGCCGCCCACGCCCTCCCGCGCCCAGGCCGCCCGGTACCCGGCCTTCTCCAGCCGTCGGATCCCTTCGATCTGCTGCGGCATCGGGACCGTCTCCATGCCGGTCGTCGGCACGCTGACCCCGATCGGTCCGAGTGCCGCGCGGGCGGCCTTCACGCGCCCCCGGCTCGCCTCGTGTGTCGTCTGCCCCATGACGGTCCTTCCCGTACCGAGAGTCGTTTCCAGCGCGCCGGAATGGTGCCCGAACGATTCCTGCGGCATCGACGTCGCAGATCGTGCGACCGTGATCGGGGACGCGCCGCGGATCATCGGATGTCACGAGCCTAACGGATTATTGGATCCATTTCGAGCTACTACGGATACTTTCATGAGCTGCCGTGCGCGACGACACCGGTTCCCGCGGCGAATCCTCGGTACGCCGAACGGAGGATCGGCGCCCGGTGCCGTCGGGGTTGCGAACTCGGCTGTCGGGACCGCTCACTCGTCGTGAGCGCGTCGCCCCTCGTCCGCCGAGGGCCCGAACGCGACGAGGAATCGGTCGACGAGCGAGTCGGCGAGCTGGTCGTCGATGGGCAGCAGGTTCGCGAGGTGGGCGATCATGAGCGGCCCCTGCAGGTGGGCGATGGCCTCGTCGACGTCGACGTCACCCTCGACGAGGCCCTCCTCGGCCGCCTGCCGGACGAGCTTGGCCAGCACGTTGTTGTGCTGCCACTCCATCCGCTCGCTGATGGCGCGGATCTCGGTCTCGTGCTGGCTGAGCATGATGAATGCGGGAAGCATGCGCGCCCATTCGGTGTGGCGCAGCGTGTCGACCGAATACCGCATCGCGGCGCGCAGTGAGGTCTCGACATCGGCCTCCGGGTCGGGTTCGGGTAGCCGGGGGATGGCGGTCTCGATGACGGCGGCCAGCAGGTCGTCGCGCGACTTCCAGTGGCGGTAGATGGTCGTCTTGGCGACACCGGACCGCAGGGCCACGGCGTCCATGGTGAGAGCACCGGGCCCTCCTTCCACGAGGAGGTCGGTGGCGGTCTGCATGACAACGGATCGCGTGCGCTCCACACGGGGGTCCATGGTGGAGACGGTAGCGGGTGTCGAACCCTCGTTCCGACCACGAGTCCGCCCTTGACAGGAACAACGAACACTACGCTACCGTAGCGTAGTGTTCATCCGCCGCGGCAGCCGCGGACGTCGAGTTACAGGGTGGTAGTCGATGACAGCAGTGGGAGAGACGACGTCGCTGGGAGCCACGCCCGAGGAGGTGACGGCGTCGCTGCAGAGGCTCTGGGACGAGCGCGGCGCGGCCGTGGGCCGGACGTTCACGGTCACGCCGTGCCCGTACTCGGCCGAGGAGATCGCCGCGCTCGAGGAGGACGGCCGGCGGCTCGCCTACCTGCCCCCCGAGGTGGCCACCCGGGCGGGCCGGCACTGGCTCGGCAAGATCTGGCCGTTGATGGAGTGCTTCAGCGTCCTCGAGGACACGTCGTCAGCAATGTCGGCAACCCGTCGGGCTGGTTCGACTACGAGTCCCAGATCGACGCGCCGAACGTCAACCTCGACCAGGCCGCGCTGCTGGCCGAGGTCGAGCGCCAGGGGCGCACGCTGCTCACCGTCAACCAGTGGATCGTGGCGGCGCAGGACTCGCGCGTGCTGACCGGCAAGTACCTCGACGAGACCCGCTCCTGGGTCCGCGTCAACTCCGGCATCGACCCGGGCCGGATCCTGGCCGTGCACATCGACGGCCCGAACATGGCGGTCGACCTGACCGATGAGGACGCGGTCGACGGCTCGATGATCATGGCCTACGACCTCAGTCCACACGATGCCGTGGAGGGCTGCGGTGGTCGCACCTCGAGCGTGCCGCCGGAGCGCCAGAACCTCGTCGAGGAGCCGGCCGAGCGCGTGGCACGCTGGACGATGACCCCGTACTTCGCCACCCTCGACCTCGACAAGGAGTGGCAGCGCCAGGTCGACAAGTACCTGGAGCTCGGCTTCCACACCGCGATGCACTTCACCGAGGAGCAGTACGTCCGCACGCTGCCGAAGTTCGAGCGGCAGCCGAAGGAGTACCGCGGCCGGTTCGACATGCCGATGCTGGTCGACCCCCGGCTGTTCTGGCGCAACCAGTGTGTCCTGGGTGGCGTCCGCATTCCGCACTTCGATTACTGCACCGAGCCGATCCCGGCCGATGAGCGCTTCCGTGTCCCCGCCCGTCCCTACGCCGCCTGGTTCGGAGCGTGGGACCAGCGCTTCCCCGAGCGCATCGCGCCGCCGGACGCGCGCGCCCAGCTCGCCGAGGACGAGATCGGCGGCAACTCGTGGGAGATGGCGGCCGTCGAGATCCTCTGGCCCGAGTACGACCTGCGCGGTCAGTACTGGGACATCATCGGCTACGTGGTGCACGATGCCAAGATCAAGAACATCCCGGACACCGACTACGAGCGCACGCTCTCCTGCTACCACTACCGCCGTTCGGCGGAGATCTACCCGAACCTCCACCAGTGGGCCTTCGAGGTCTTCCGCCCGCTCGTGCGCGGTAGCAAGATCGTCACCTCCCCCAACTCCTGAGGGCTGATCTCGTGGAGACCAAGGTCTCGTACTGCCGGACCTGCGGTGCCAACTGCGGCATGCTGGTCGATGTCGAGGACGACAAGATCGTCCGCGTGAGGGCGAACGCGGAGAACTCCTCGTCGGCCGGTTACACCTGTGTGAAGGGCCGCAACGCGGTCGCGGGGCACAACAGCTCCGATCGCATCCTGCGCCACCTCCGCCGGAGGCGGGACGGCGGTTTCGACGAGATCAGTCTGGAGACGGCTGTCTCGGAGATCGCGGACCGGCTCGGGTCCATCATGACCGAGACGGGACCCGAGTCGGTCGGCATCTACTGGGGCACCTATGCCTGGATGGCGTCGGCCACCATACCGGTGGCCAAGGCGTGGTGGCGGGCCATCGGGTCGCACAAGTCGTTCTCGCCCATCACGATCGACCAGGCGTCCAAGACGATTTCGTGGGAACGGACCGGCTTCTACACGGGCGGCTTCCAGCGGGTCGAGGACGCCGACGTCTGGTTGGAGATCGGCGGGAACCAGCTCATCTCGCTGCAGAGCGTCGGCTGGTCCAACACGAACCCGTTCGTGACGCTGAAGGAGCACAAGAAGCGCGGGCTCAAGCTCATCGTCATCGACCCGCGCCGCACCGAGCTGGCCAAGGCGGCCGATCTCCACCTGCGTCCGCGCCCGGGCACGGACGCCGTGCTGCTCACCGCCATCCTCAACGTCATCTTCGACAAGGGCCTCGACCGGCCGGAGTTCTACGGCCGGTACGCGGACAACGTCGCGGCTCTCAAGGACTACGTCCGGGGGACGACGCCGGCGATGGCCGCGGAGCTCTGCGACGTCCCGGAGGAGGACATCATCGCCGCCGCGGTGATGTTCGGCGAGGGCAAGGTCGGCGCGGCCAACGGCCACACCGGCACGGACATGGGGCCCGGCGGGAACCCGTGCGAGCAGCTGATCCTCTCCCTCAACATCATCTGCGGCCGCTTCGTCCAGGAGGGCGAGCAGGTGCAGAGCGATGCGATCGTGGGCGACTCCCCGCCGCGGCACGCCCAGGTCATTCCGCCCTCGCGGCACTGGGACAAGGGCTGGCGCAACCGTTTCGGGTACGGCCTGATGCCGAGCCCGTTCTCGGGTTTCGGGGAGGTCCCGTGCGGGCTCTACGCCGACGAGATCCTGGAGCCGGGCGAGGACCGCGTGCGGGCGATGTTCTCGATCGGCGGCAACCCGGTCAACGCCATCCCGGATCTGCCGCGGCAGATCGAGGCGGCCAAGGCACTGGACCTGCTCGTCAACATCGACCCGTACATGACCGAGACCTCGCGGCTCTCGGACTACATCATCGCGCCGACGATGATGTACGAACGGCCCGACGTCAACGTCATCTTCGGCCCGTTCGGCATCTACACGCCGGCCCTGGTCCCGCCGCCGGGCGACACGGTCGAGGAGTGGCAGTTCTTCTGGCTCCTCGGCCAGGCGATGGGGCTCGACATGGAGCTCGGCGTGCCGAACGACGCCGGCTTCGGTTGCTTCGGGTACGTCCCCCCGGGCAGGCCGGTGAAGCTGACGGGCCCGTTGCCGTCGAGCGATGAGGTGCTCGCGATGGTGGCCGACGACGACGCGCTGCTCGAGGAGCTCAAGAAGCACCCGAACGGCCTTGCGGCGCCGAGGCGGTCGGTCACGGTGCAAGGTCCGGCCCCCGGCATGGAGGACAACCGTCTGGACCTCTTCCCGCCGGAGTTCCCACAGGAGATGGAGGCGCTCAGGTCCATCCTGCAGGACTCGGAGCGCCGCCACTACCGACTGATCGTGCGGCGGGCCAAGGAGCTCTTCAACAACCAGGGCCGGAACCTGCCCGAGATCACCAAGGGGAAGACCAACCCGCTGTACATCCACCCCGACGATCTCGCGTCGCACGGGCTCGGGTCGGGCGACCGGGTGACCGTCACCAGCGACCACGGCACCATCGCCGTCGTGACGAAGGCCGACGACACCCTGCGCCGGGGGGTCGTCGCGCTCACGCACGGCTGGGGCGGCCTGGAGGGGGACGACCCGTTCGCCCCGGGCGTCGGCGCGAGCGTCAACGCCCTGATGAGCACGCGCGGCCCTGTGCAGCAGGTGCTGCACATGCCGATCATGACGGCCCTGCCCGTCGACATCGAGCCGCTCGCGGACGCCCCGGCGTCGCGGACGGACCCGGCCTGAAGGAGGAGCGATGGCTGAACACGAAGGCCCGTCCCCGGTCCGCGCAGTGCCGTTCGAGATCCATGTCCCGGACGCGGAGCTCGACGACCTCGCCGCGCGGCTGCGCGCTACCCGATGGGCGCCGGAGGCGGGCAACGAGGACTGGAAGTACGGCGCGACGGGGGAGTTCCTGCGCGAGCTCGTCGACGCCTGGCTCGCCTTCGACTGGCGCGCCCAGGAGAAGAAGATCAACGAGCTGCCGCACTTCCGGGCGGACTTCGACGGGACGCCGATCCATTTCGTCCACCAGCGGGGGAAGGGCCCGGCGCCGCTGCCGCTGATCCTCTCGCACGGATGGCCCTGGACCTTCTGGGACTGGTCGGAGGTCGTCGGGCCGCTCACCGACCCCGCCGCGTACGGCGGCGACCCGGCGGACGCCTTCGACGTCGTCGTCCCGTCGATGCCCGGGTTCGCCTTCTCGAGCCCGCTGACGGAGAAACCGGTCACGGTCCGCTGGATCGCGGAGCTGTGGGACCAGCTGATGACCGACGTGCTGGGCTACCCGCGCTACGGCGCCGTCGGCGGCGACTGGGGCGAGGTGGTCACGACCGAGCTCGACCGCGTGGCCAGGGACCATCTCGCCGGGCTCTACCTGTCGACCGCTCCGACGACGCTCATCGGCGGGATGCAGACGCTCAAGCCCGAGGAGTACGCCCCGGACGAGGCCGGCTGGTTCGACCACACCCAGCAGATGATGAGGACGATCCTGAGCCACGGGCACGTGCACATCCTCGACCCGCAGACGCTGGCGTGGGCGCTCAACGACTCGCCGGTCGGCCTCGCGGCGTGGCTGATGGAGCGACGGCGCGCCTGGAGCGACTGCAACGGTGACCTGAGCTCGACGTACTCCACGGAATTCCTGCTCACGACCATCAGCCTGTACTGGTTCACGCACAGCTTCGGCTCCTCGGTCCGCATCTACGCCGACGCCACCGCGGCGTTCGCGGACGGCACGGAACACGTCGAGACGCCGGTCGGCGTCGGCGTGTTCCCGGCGGACGTGTTCCTCGTTCCGCGCGAGAGGGTCGCCGCGGCGGCGAACCTGCAGCACTGGTCGGTCCAGCCGAAGGGCGGCCACTTCGCCCCGGCCGAGCAGCCGCAGGCCGTCGTCGAGGAGCTGCGCACCTTCTTCCGCCCGCTTCGCCACCGCAGCGAGTGACGACCCAGCGCCGACGCGCCGAGTAGCCGCTGCCGTCGTCGGGCGCGTCGCACACGTACGGGGTACGGCTCACGACCGGGCGCCCGGCACCTGGAGCACAGCGCTCCACCGGGCCGACCGATGATGAGCGACATTCCCGTTCGAATCGGTCCGGCCGGAAACGAAGGACAGCGGGTCGTATCGCCACCGGGCGCAGGACCGCGATCGGGAGGAGACGGGAGCGTCCGGGCCCGCCCGTCGGAATCGGCCCTGCGCTCACGCCGCCTCGCGGTGGCGCGGCGATACCGGACGAGGCCGTCTCAGGAACCCCGTGACAGCGGCCTGACCAGCCAAGATCCTCGACTCGTGTCGGATGGGATCCATTCTTGACGCTTTCGTATCCTGCGACTACCGTGCACCCCACCGTCGGGCCGCGTCAGAGGTCGAGTCGCTGCGGAGTACGCCCCAACTTCAATCGCGCGGGCGAGTTCTGTTCGCCGTGCGAGAAACGGAATGTGGCAGGCCATGAGAATGAGGACGAACTGTGTCGCCCTTGCGGCATTGGCAGTCTTGCTCGCCGGCTGCGGTAACGGCGGTGGCGCGTCGAGCGGATCGAGCGCGTCGGAGATTTCCGCGCCGGCTGTGAACGCCGTCGCCGCGGACTCGTCGAAGCCGCCGGTACTGGTCGGTTTCGAGAACACGATGACCGGCACGTTCGCGTTCCCCGCCTTCGCGGACGGTTTCGCGGCGGGTGTGAAGTACGTGAACGAGGAGCTCGGCGGGATCAACGGGAGCCCGTTGACGTCGACCCTCTGCGCGTCCGACGGCACGCCGGACGGTGCGGTCAACTGCGGCAACCAGTTCGTCCAGAGCGACGTCGTGCTCTCGGTCCTCGGGTTCGACTACGGCGCGGACGGCATCCTGCCGGTCCTCAAGGCCGCGGGCGTCGCGGAGTTCGGCTACCAGGCCATCACGCCGGGGATGAACAACGCGGTCGGGCAGGCCTTCTTCGCCTCCCCGTCGACCCAGGAGGCGTACTCCGCCGCCGTGGTCGCGCAAAAGGGCCTCGGGGTCAGGTCGCTGGCGACGGTCATGCCCGACCTCCCGCCGATGCACGACTACTTCGCGACGGTCGTCGAGCCCGCCGCCCGGAAGGTGGGGATCGCGATCCGCGCCTTCTACTACCCGGCGACCGGACCGGACTGGGCGAGCTTCGCCTCGTCGGTCGTCGCGACGCAGCCCGAGGGCATCACCCTCTATGTCGGTGACGCCGACGCGCTGGCGGCGATCCCGGCGTTCCGGGGCACCGGGTTCACGGGTGTCATCGACGCATCGACGTCGACCTCGGTCATCCCGAAGCTCTCGCCGCAGGTCCTCGAGAAGGTCATCTTCGTCAACCCGTTCTTCAACAACCTGTACGCGGACTCGGCGCTGAGCCCGAAGGTGAGGGCCGACCTCGCCGCGTTCAACCGGCACATCAAGCCGGACCCCGCGAGTTACACCTTCGCCCAGGCGGGCTTCTTCGACGCCGTGCAGGCCGCGGACATGCTGCGGCAGGTCGCTGCCAAGACCGGTGCTCCGCTGACCAGGCAGACCGTCCTGCAGAACATCGCCAGCACGAAGGGCGGGATGTTCTTCCGGGACGGCACCTACGACTGCTCGACGCCGAGCTGGCCCGGGACCACGTCGTGCACCAGCGGCTTCAACTACGCCGAGGTGGGAGCGGACAAGAAGCTCACGCCACTGGCGAACTCGCCGGTGGACGTCTCGTCGGTCCGGGTCACCGGCTGACGGCTCGTGCATCACGGCCGAGGTCCGGCCCGCGCGCCGCGAGGCGGGCGTGGCCGGACCCCGGGGAACGCGCCGGCGCCCGGGCTGCGGCACCGACTTCGTCCTGATCCGAACCGCAGGGAAGAGACATGACCCCCTATCTGCTGTTCCTGTTCCTCGGGTTGAGCCTCGGCGCGGTCTATGCCTCGATGGCGTTGAGCATCACCCTGACCTACCAGGGCTCAGGCGTGATCAACTTCGCCGCGGGTGCGATGGCGACCGTTCCGTTGTACGTCTACGACGACCTGCGCAACGGTCTGTTCAGCCTCCCCCTGCCGGGCGTGCCCTCGATGGAGGTCGGTGAGCAGCCGGTGTGGCTGGCGATCCTGCTGGGCATCGCCGTCGCCGCCGTGCTGGGCCTGCTGGTCGAGGTGCTGATCTCCCGCCCGCTGCGCAGGGCGCCGGTGCTGGCGAAGGTGGTCGCCGCCGTCGGCGTGATGCTGACGATCCAGGCCTGCGTCGCGCTCAAGTTCGGCAGCGACGCCCGGTCGCTGACGGCGGTGCTGCCCACGGGGACCATGCGGATCGCCGGGATCCAGGTGCCGACCGACCGGCTCTGGTTCGCGGGGATCGTCGTCCTCGCGGGCGTCGCCCTCGCGATCTGGTTCCGCCGGTCGCGCGTCGGGCTCGCGGTGCAGGCGGCGGCGGAGAACCAGCGCGCGGCCGAGTTCGCGCGGCTGTCCCCCAACGTTCTGGGGATCGTCACGTGGGTCGTGTCGTCGGTGTTCGTGGCGCTCTCGATGATCCTCGCGGGGCCGGCGATCGGCGTCCTGACCCCGGGCAACATGACCCTGCTCGTCGTCCCCGCCCTCGCCGCGGCGCTGATCGGTCGGATGAGCTCGCTGTGGGCGGCGCTCGCGGGTGGCCTCGCCATGGGCGTACTGGTCGCCGAGCTGCAGTTCCTGTCCCAGACGAAGACCTGGTGGCCGGAGTGGGCCAAGCAGGGGCTGACCGACGCGGTGCCGTTCGTCGTGATCGTGGTCGTGTTGTTCGTGGTGGGCCGGTCCATCCCCATGCGCGGTGACGACGAGCAGTTGAAGCTGCCGGCCGTCCGGCTGCCGCGGAACCGTCCGCTCGTGATCGCGGCGCTGCTGGTCGGCGGCGTCGCGCTCGT
Source organism: Pseudonocardia benzenivorans CB1190 (assembly GCF_000196675.2). Classification (GTDB taxonomy): domain Bacteria; phylum Actinomycetota; class Actinomycetes; order Mycobacteriales; family Pseudonocardiaceae; genus Pseudonocardia; species Pseudonocardia benzenivorans. The sequence continues at coordinate 1,447,919 of NC_015312.1, forward strand.
GACGCTCACGGACGGCAGCTACCGGTTCGGCGTCATCAACAGCCTGGCCCTCTCGCTCATCGCCTTGTCGCTCGTCGTCCTCACCGGGATGGTCGGGCAGATCTCGCTGGCCCAGGCCGGGCTGGCCGGGGCGGCCGGGCTGGTGGTGTCCAAGCTCGGCACCCACCTCCCGTTCCCGCTACCGATGATCATCGGGGCCCTGGTGGCGATGGTGATCGGCGTGCTGATCGGCCTGCCCGCGTTGCGGATCCGCGGCGCGCAGCTGGCCGTCGTCACGCTGGCTGCGGCCGTCGTCGTGCAACAGTTCGTGCTCGGCAACCGGCTGTTCGTCTCGACCGAGAACGCGATCCCGGATCCGCAGCTGTTCGGCCTGGACCTCGGCGTGCGCGAGGGCACGACCATCGCGCGGGTGCCGTTCGGGCTGCTCGTGCTCGCGGTCGTCGCGGTGACCTTCGTCCTGGTGTGCAACGTGATCCGCAGCGGGACCGGGCGCAGGATGCTGGCCGTGCGGTCCAACGAGCGCGCCGCGGCGTCGGTGGGCATCAACGTGTCCGCGGTCAAGCTGACGGCGTTCGCGCTGGCGTCGTTCCTCGCGGGGCTGGGCGGCACGCTGATCGGCTACAGCCGTGGAGTGCTCTCCGTGGAGTCCTTCGGCGTCCTCGTCGGCCTGTCGATCCTCGCGGTCGCCTACATCGGTGGCATCGCGAGCGCGAGCGGTGCCTTCGTCGCGGGCGCGATGGGCGCTGTGGGCATCGTCTTCGTCATCCTCGACCGGAACCTGGATCTGGGTCCGTACTACTCGGTGATCACCGGGCTGGGCCTGCTCCTCGCGGTGCTGTTCAACCCGCTCGGCGTCGCCGGTGGGATCCGCGCCGAGTACGACAAGCTCCGTGCGCGACTGCGGCGGGGCCGTCGCCAGGACCCGCTCGTCCCCGTCCGCGACGTGACGCGGGGGGACCCGGTGCTGCGCCGGCCCTCCACCCGGACGATCGGCGAGGTCTGCCTGCGGACGTCGGACGTGCGGGTCACCTACGGCGGGGTGAAGGCGGCGGTCGACGGGGTCGACATCGAGGTCCGCGCCGGCGAGATCGTCGGCCTGATCGGCCCGAACGGCGCCGGCAAGACCAGCCTCATCGACGCGATCTCGGGGTTCACCCCGGCCACCGGCACGGTGGAGCTCGGCGGCCGGGACGTCAGCTCGTTGCCCGCCCACCGTCGGGCCCGGCTGGGGCTCGTCCGCACCTGGCAGTCGATGGAGCTCTTCGACGACCTCTCGGTGCTCGGCAACGTCCGCGTCGCCGACGACGTCCGGCACCGGTCGTTCGCCTTCGTCCGTGACATGTTCCGGCCGTCCCGGACGCCGTCGGGGACCGTGACCGACGCGATGACGCTGCTGTCGATGACCGACTCGAGCGACGGCCGCCCGGAGGAGCTCCCGCTGGGACGGCAGAAGCTGCTCGGCGTGGCGCGGGCGCTCGCGCTGACGCCGCAGGTCCTGCTGCTCGACGAGCCGGCCGCGGGCCTGGACACCCCCGAGAGCATCGAGTTCGGCAACGACCTGCACCAGATCGCGGCGACCGGCGTCGGCTGCCTGCTCGTCGACCACGACATGCACCTGGTGTTCGGCGTGTGCGACCGGGTCTACGTGATCGAGTTCGGCAGGCCGATCGCCGTCGGCACGCCCGAGGAGATCCGGAGGAACCCGAAGGTCCTCGCCGCCTACCTCGGCGGGGAGCACAGCGAGCTCGACGACGTCGAGCCCGTGACGCCCGAGCCGACCGCGATCGGAGGACTGTGATGAGCACCGTGATCCGGGCGAGCGGCCTGCACTGCGGCTACGGGACGCTGCCGGTGGTCCGGGATCTCGATCTGACCGTCGACGCCGGTGAGGTCGTGTGCCTGCTCGGGGCCAACGGCGCGGGCAAGACCACGACCCTGCTCACCGTCGCGGGTGCGCTCCCGCCGCTGGGTGGCGACCTGCAGGTACTCGGCAGCCCGGTCACGAAGGCGCGGCCCTACGCGGTCGCGCGCCGGGGCCTGAGCATGGTGCCCGAGGGCCGGGGCCTGTTCTACAAGCTCACCGTGGCCGAGAACCTGCGGCTGCGCCGGCACCGCGGGTCCACGGTCACGATGTCGGAGGTGCTCGACCGGTTCCCGGCGCTGCGCCCGCTGACGAACCGGCGCACCGGGCTGCTGTCGGGGGGAGAGCAGCAGATGGTCGCGCTGGCGGGGGCGCTCATCGCCGACCCGCAGGTGGTGCTGCTCGACGAGATGTGCCTGGGGCTTGCGCCGATCATCGTCGAGCGGCTGCTGCCGATGGTGCGGCGCATCGCCGAGGAGCACTCGATGGGCGTCCTGCTCGTCGAGCAGCACGTGCTCGCGGCGCTGCGGATCGCCGACCGCGGCTACGTCCTGGCCCACGGCCGCGTCGTCGCCGAGGGTTCGGCGGCCGAGCTCCGCCGCGACGCCGAGCAGCTCGAGGCGAGCTACCTCGGCGACGACCCGGCCACCGCGCCCGCCGACCGGGCGACGCCGGTGACCGTGAGCGCGTCCGAGACGACCTCCCGTGAGCGGCGATAGTCGCCATGGCGACCATCGCCGCTCACGAGCCTCGTCGTGCACAAGGCGAGGCCCGTCCATCGTGAACAGAGGACAGACATGAAGATCGGAATCCAGGCCTACGTCACCGCGTACGGCATCGATCCGGTGACCCTCGGCAAGGCGATCGAGGACGCCGGGTTCGACTCCTACTGGGCGCCGGACCACGCCGCCGTCCCGGTCGCCCCCGCGACGCCGCTGCCGCTACCCGGAGGGCGGTTCCCCGACGTCTACGGGCAGATGGTCGACCCGTTCGTCTCGCTCAGCGTGATGGCGACGGCCACGACCGCCCTCCGGCTCGTGACCGGGGTCTGCCTGGTGCCGGAGCGGAACCCGCTCATGCTGGCCAAGCTCGTCAGCAGCCTGGACCTCTTCTCCGGCGGACGGGTGATCTTCGGCGCCGGCACCGGGTACGTCCCCGAGCTCACCGAGGTGTTCACGCCGCACCACGCCACCCCGTGGAAGCTGACGATCGAGTCCATCGAGGCGATGAAGCTGCTGTGGACGAACGGCCGCGGCGCCTACGACGGCGACCTGGTCAGGTTCCCCGAGGTCATCTGCGACCCGCTGCCGGTGCAGCGGCCGCATCCGCCGGTGGTGTTGGGGGCGCGGCCGACGCCGGTGTCGGCGCGGCGGGTGGCGGCGGTGGCGGACGGGATCTATCTGACGGTGGTGACGCCGGAGGAGGTGGCGGGGGCGCGGGCGGCGATCACGGCTGAGTGTGAGCGGATCGGGCGGGATCCGGCGGAGATCGAGATCTCGGTGAGTGTGCATGATCCGAGTCCGCGCTTCCAGCGGGAGTTCGGGGAGGCGGGGGCGGATCGGCTGGTGGTGATGTTGCACAACCATGACGGCAAGCCGTTGCCGCGGGAGGAGTGGGCGGGACGGCAGATGGAGAACATCCTGGCCCCGGCGCCGTCCCCCGAGGAGACCCTGCGCTCGCTGGAGCGGGTCCGCGAGCTCGCGGAACTCTGATCCGCCATGCCCTTTGCTGTTCGGCCGATACCTGTGAAGGACGGGACAGATGACCGATCTCGATGACCTGCCCTCGCTCGCTGCGGAGGGGCCGGCGCCGATTGCCGGTGTCCGCGGGAGGCCGCCCGCGGAGCTTCGGGCGCTGGAGGACGCGATCGTCGAGCGTGTCCGCGAGTGCGCCGCGGCCGACGACTTCGCGGAGCGGGCGCGGGTGGCGGACCGGGACGGCGCGCTCGCCGTCGAGAACCTGCGGCTGATGCAGGAGATCGGTGTGACGGGCATGCCGATCGACCCTGCCCTGGGGTCCTCCGGTGCTTCGCTCTCCGCGGCCGTGCGTGTCATGGAGGAGCTGGCCTACCGGGACGCCTCGACGGCGCTGGCGATCAACATGCATTGGGGTGGTGCCCGCGGGCTGGCCCAGATGCCGTCCTTTCCCCGCAGGGACGAGGCGTGCGCGGCGATCGCGCGGCACGAGGCGACGATCTGCGGCGGCTTCTCGATATCCTCCGAGGGGCTGGACTCCCGCAAGTCCGGGGTGGTCTGCCGCGACGAGGGCGACGTCTACGTGTTCAACGGGCGCAGCGGATACGCGTCGATGAGCGAGGCGGCCGGCTACGCCATGCTCGGCGCGATCCTCGAGGGCAGCGATCCGGACGATCCGACGTATGTCCTGACCGTGGGTCGGATGGGCGAACCAGGGCTGATCAACCACCACAACTGGAACGCGATGGGCATGCGCGCCACGGGCAGCAGTGATCTCGAGTGCCGGGACCTCGCCGTGGTGAAGGACGACTGCCTCGTCGGCCAGATGAAGACGTTCCAGTTCCGGCGCCCGATCGACACCGCGTACAACACGTTCGGCATCGGGGCCATCTGGGTCGGCCTGTCGCGGGCGGCCTTCGACTTCACGGTCGACCACGCGAAGCGGCGCTACGGATACATGGCCAGCAGCTCGCTGGAGTCGGTGAAGGCGTCCTACCGGGCCGACGAGCCGTGGGCGCAGGCCGCCATCGGGAGCATGGACCACTGGCTCGGCACCGGCCGGGCGCTGCTGCGCGACATGGTGGATCGGCTCGACGATTACGAGGACGACGAGCTGATGGGCCGCGACCACGTGCGGACCCTGTACCACCTGCGCCGGATGTCCGAGGAGGTCGCCCTCGGCGCGATGAAGACCTGTGGGGCGCACGGGTACGTGAAGTCCCGGACGCTGGAGCGCATCTTCCGCGACCTGATCGGGGGCGTCGTGATGGCGTGGAAGACCGACGACCTCCAGCACAAGCTCGGCGTCGGCGCGCTGGGGCGGCCGATCATGATCAGCGGCCCGGGCGGGACCTAGACGAGTAAGTCCGAACCCGGTCAGTGGTCGTAGGCGATCAAGGATCGGGTGATGGGCTGTCCGGTGGCGCGGTTGTGCCAGATCGCGGCGGTCAGGGCGAGCAGGCGCTGCCCGATCCGGGCGCTGACGCCGTCGATGCTGCGTCCGCCGTGCAGCTCGAGATCGAGTTGGCCCTTGAGGGTGTCGTTGACCGACTCGATGAGCTGGCGGATCGGTTTGAGCAGGTGTTCGCCCGGGCGTGGGGTGCGGTTGCGGTAGGAGGGCCGCAGCAGCACCACGCCACGCTCGGCCAGGTAGGTGTCGAGTTCGCGGGAGACGTAGCCCTTGTCGGCGATGATGGTCAGGCCGGGCCGGTCGGTGGTGGAGGGTGGGGTCGTGGTCGAGCACGGCCATCAGGACCTGGCGTTCGTCGAGCTTCGGGTCGGCCAATGCCCAGGTGATTGGCAGTCCGGCCGGGGTGCAGACTAGGTGCAGGCGCAGCCCCCAGAACCACCGCGAGTGCGACGGGCAGTAGCTGTAGCCGGCCCACCCGGCCAGGTTCGAGCGTTTCGCGGTGGGCCGGGAACGGGCGCACTCGACCGGGGTGGAGTCCACGACCCAGACGGGGTCGGCCCACAGGTCGGTGTCGCCGGCCAGCTCGCGGATGACCCGCTTGATCAGTGACACCGCCGAGCGCAGCCGCTTGTTGTAGCCGGACTGGCCCGGCAGGTACGCGAACGCGGCTGGTAGCGCCCGGGGCACGAACCGTAGCCAACGGGCCTCGGAGCGGACTCCCAGCAGCACCTGCGCCACGGCCAGGGTGAGCAGCTCGGCGTCGGAGAGCTTCGGTGGCCTGCCCGGGCGGGTGCGTTTGCCCAGCCAGTCGTCGATCTTGACGTAGAGTGCGGTCAGGAGGGTGTTGAGGTCGGTCGTCACAAACTGATCTTCAACACCCTCCTGCCACGTCCCGGGCCGGCACGCCGTTAGGACTTACTCGTCTAGTTCCTGGGCGGATGGTATGGATCCAATATTGACCAATATGTATACATTAATCTAGGGTGGGGGCATGGAACCAGGGGCCGGCGTGGCCAGACCGACACCGCGTGCGAGTGCGACCACCCGCCCGTTCTGGGACGGCTGTCGCCGGGGGGTGCTGCTCGTCCAGCGCTGCCGCGCGTGCGCGGCGCACACGTTCACCCCGCAGGACTTCTGCCGGACCTGCCTCAGCTGCGACCTCGACTGGGTCGAGTCGGGAGGTGAGGGGGTCATCGTCACCTACACCACCATCTGGCGGCCGCAGACCCCGGCGTTCGAGGTGCCCTATGTGGTGGCGGTCGTCGCACTGACGGAGGGCTACGAGATGCTGACGAACATCGTCGACAGCGAGCCGGCGGAGATCCAGGTCGGCGCCAAGGTGCACGTCGCGTTCCGCGACGTCGCGCCGGACGTCACGCTGCCGTGCTTCACGGTGGTGGCCTCGTGATCTCCCCGGGCACGGCGACGATCGTCGGCGCGTACAACACCAAGCAGGCGCGGGTGCTCCCGGGCGAGACTTCCTACAGCATCACGCTCAAGGCCGTCCAGGGCGCGCTGGCCGACGCCGGGCTCGGGTTGAGCGACGTCGACGGGCTCAACGTGCTGCCCGGGCTGCAATACCGCAACGGGTCCGACGCCTTCGGCTACGCGTTAGGCATCCCGACGTTCTGGGTCGGCACCGCCGCCCCCGGACCGGCGTCGGTGGCCGAGGCCGCGCTCGCGATCGAGGCGGGGATGTGCACCACGGTCGTGATCGCCAGCGGCCAGGCGCAGGTGCACACCGACAAGGACTCGGTCGCGCCGTGGACCCGGCCGGAGAACGAGTTCGTCGAGTGCTGGGGCCTGATGACGCCGGCCGAGTTCGCGCTGGCGGCCCGCGAGTACATGCACCGGTTCTCGGTGACGCAGGAACAGATCTCCTACGTGGCGAGCGTGATCCGCAACAACGGTTCGCGGAACCCGGAGGCCGTCTACTACGGTCGCGGTCCGTTCACGACCGAGGACATCCTCGCCTCCCGCATGATCGCCGACCCGTACCACCTGCTCGACTGCTGCACCACGGGCGAGGGCGGTTCGGCTCTCGTGCTCACGAGCGCCGAGCGCGCCCGGGACCTGCCGAACCGGGGGGTCCGCGTGCTGGGCGGCGGCTGGGACAGCTGGGGCCCCTCCTACACCCACCCGCCGACGTACGACCAGACGGCGATGTGGGGCCGTAAGGCCGCCGACGCGGCGTTCGCACGGGCGGGGCTGGAGCGCGAGGACATCGACGTCTACGAGTTCTACGACAACTTCTCGTGGGAGATCATCCGTTACTTCGAGGCGCTCCGGTACTGCGACGTCGGCGAGGGGGCGGACCTCGTCGCGAACGGTGCGATCGAGGTGGGCGGGCGGTACCCGGTGGTGACCGACGGGGGCACGATGTCGCACTCGCACACCGGTGAGTCGCAACGCATCCAACGGGTGGTGCAGGCGGTGCGCCAGCTGCGCGGGACCAGCGCGGCCAACCAGGTCGAGGGCGCCGAGACCGCGGTCGTGGCGCAGATCGGCGACGTCGTCGTGCTGGGCGCGGCGTAGCGTCCGGGCACGACCACGACGGCCCCCTGGTCCTCGGTGCGGACCAGGGGGCCGCGTCGTGCGGGGGGTGCGGCCGGGCGGCGCTCGGGCACGCCGGCGGCCGGAGCGCAGGCCGGCCGCCGGTGGCTCACGCCTCCTGGCGGATCAGGTCGGCGGCGCGCCAGGCCAACGCCATCGTCGGGGCCGCCGTGTTCCCGGCGGGCTGGGCGGCGAACACGGAGGCATCGACGATCCGCAGGCCCTCGACGCCGCGCAGCCGCAGGCGGTCGTCCACGACGTCGTCCGGGTCCGGGCCCATGGCCGCGGAACCGATCGCGTGGTAGATGCCGAGCGGGCTGTCCTGCGCCAGCCGGACGACCTGCTCGGCGGTCGAGACCGCCGGCCCCGGCTGGTCCTCACCCTCGATCAGTTCGGCGAGCGGGTCCTGCGCGACCATCTCCCGTCCCCAGTCCAGGATCCGTGCCGTCGCCGCTCGGTCCTCGTCGGTCTCGACGTATCGCGGTCGGATGACGGGCCGGTCCTCCGGGAGCGGACCGCCGAGGTGGATCGAGCTCCGTGTGGTGGGCCGGATCGGGTACCCGACGAACGTCGCTCCGGCGTAGCTCGCCAGCTTCATCCTGTCCGCGGCGGTGTCGAGCGCCATCGGCATCCAGATCCCCTGGACGTCCGGGCGGTCCAGGTCCGGCGCGGTCCTGAACGCGCAGACCAGGTCGTACCCGGCCGTGGCGATGGGCCCGCCCCGGGTGAGGAGGTACCGGGCGCCCTGCAGGGCCTGCTTCGGCACGCTGTTGAGCTCGTGGGTCCGGCCGATCCGGCCCTTCAGCCGCACCTGCAGCTTCACGCCGCGCTGCTCGATCACCCGCTCGCCCACGTTCGGGCTCTCCACGCGCAGCGCGACGCCCGCGGCCGCCAGCGTCTCGGCGCGACCGATGCCCGAGCGCTCCAGGAGCAAGGGGGTCTCGATCGTCCCCGCGGACACGATGACCTCGCGCCGCACGATGTGGTCGCGGTAGCCGGACCGGCCCCGGGCACGGACGCCGACGACGCGGCGTCCGTCGAAGAGCAGGTATCCCACGCGCGTACCGGTGAGCACGGTGAGGTTCGGCCGCTTCGCGGCGGGCCGGAGGAACGCGGTCGCCGCGCTGACCCGGATCCCGTTCTTGATCGTGGACGGGGTGAACCCGATCCGTTCGCTGTCGTCCTCGTTGAAATCCCGGGTGTACCGGAGTCCCATTTTCTCCGCGGCACCGACGATGGCGTCACAGACGAGCTCACTCCGATCGCCGATCGTCACGCCCACCGGGCCACCGACGCCGCGGACATCGGATGCGCCGAGTCCGTGGTCTTCCATCGCCGTGAAAACGGGCAGCATTTCGTCCCATCCCCAGCCGGTGTTTCCGCGCCGGGTGATGGCGTCGTAGTCCGGCTGCGCACCGCGGATGTACATCATTCCGTTCACGGCGGTGGAACCGCCGCGCACCTTTCCGCGGGTCCAGGACTCGCCGTTCTGACCAGGGCCGACGGGCTGCGTCGGGTAGTGGTAGCAGTAACGGCTGCTCTGCAGCGTGAAATAGAATCCCTTCGGAACGTGCAGCATCGGGTTGCGGCCATGGCCGCCGTACTCCACCAGGAGGACCTCGACCGAGGGGTCTTCGGTCAACCGATCGGCGAGAACACAGCCGGCCGCTCCCGCGCCCACGATGATGTAGTCGTAAAATGCCACGAGTTACAGCCTCCAACGATTCCTGTGGGCAATCCGTGGATCGCCCCGACCGCTCGACGCGCCATTCGTGATCGTCGGGTCGGATGCCGGACGGCGACGGTAGCGCATGGATTCAGCGACGGCAATATTGGATCCATCATGGCGGTGGCGCTCCGTACGGCGGCCGACCGCGGCGGCGCGATGGAGCTGCCGGGCGACCCTTGACCTGCAGGCGGGGCGCGCCTAGTCTCCGACCTTAAACGTTTACCCAGGACGCGCGAGCCGGGTGCGGGAGCACCCGGCACATCTCGGGCGCGACCACCGCGCGGTTGCGGAGCCGACCCGCGGCGCGAGGCGACGGACCACGCGACGCGAGCTTTCCACGTCGGACACCGGTACCGGCGGATGTCGACCGATGCCGGTCCCGACCGGCGGGCACGACGTCCGGATGCGAAGAAGTGCAGGGGAGAGGGAGCTCGATGAGGCGGTTCACGATGACGATCGACGGTCGTGGAGTCGAGTCGGCGCAGCACTTCGACGTGATCGACCCGGCGACCGAGCAGGTCTGCGGCCGCGCGCCCGAGTGCTCACCCGAGCAGCTGGACGCGGCGTTCGCGGCCGCCTCGACGGCGTTGCGTGGCTGGAGCGGCCTCGCGCCGGAGCGCCGCGGGAAGGCGCTCGCCGCCGCAGCCGACGCGCTCGAGCGTCAGACGGCCGAACTCGCCGCCGTCCTCACCGCGGAGCAGGGCAAGCCGCTCGCACAGGCACGCGCCGAGATCGGCTCGGCGGTCCGCTGGCTGCGCCACTTCGCCGGGTTCACGCCGAACCGCGAGGTCGTCCAGGACGACGACGTGGCGTTCGCGGAGGTGCTCCGCCGGCCGCTCGGTGTCGTCGCAGCCATCACCCCGTGGAACTTCCCCGTCAGCCTGGCCTTCTGGAAGATCGCCCCGGCGCTGGCCGCGGGCAACACGGTCGTCGTGAAGCCGTCGCCGTACACCCCGCTGACCACCCTGCGCATCGGCGAGCTGCTGCGCGGTGTCCTCCCCGACGGCGTGCTCGGCGTCGTCAGCGGCGGTGACGCGCTCGGCGCCCGGCTGACCCGGCACCCGGCCCCGCGGAAGATCAGCTTCACCGGGTCGACCGCGACCGGCCGGAAGGTCCTGTCCGCCGCGGCGGACGACCTCAAACGGGTGACCCTCGAGCTCGGCGGCAACGACCCCGCGATCGTCCTCGACGACGTCGACGTCGCCGAGATCGCACCGAAGCTGTTCCGCACGGCGTTCGCCAACAGCGGGCAGGTCTGCGTCGCCGTCAAGCGGATCTACGCGCCGCGACGGCTGTACGCGGACCTGGTCGACGCGCTGGCGCACGAGGCGGTCACGGCGCGGACCGGTGACGGGCGGGACCCGGAGACCCTGCTCGGGCCGGTCAACAACCGTCCACAGCTGGACCGGGTGGCCGCGCTCGTGTCGGACGCGCTGAGCCGTGGCGCCGTCGCCGCGGCGGGTGGGTCCCGGCTGGCCCGCGACGGCTACTTCTTCGCGCCGACCGTGCTGGCGGGCGCGGAGGACGGCATGCCGGTCGTCGACGAGGAGCAGTTCGGCCCGGCGCTCCCCGTGGTCGCCTACGACGATGTCGACACCGTCGTGGAGCGGGCGAACGCGTCGCACTTCGGGCTCGCGGGCTCGGTGTGGGGCGAGGACGTCGAGCGGGCCGCGCGGATCGCCGGCCGGCTCGACTGCGGAACCTCGTGGGTCAACGCGCACATCGCGCTGGCACCCCACATCCCGTTCGCCGGCGCGAAGTGGAGTGGCGTCGGGACCGAGAACGGGCGGTGGGGCTACGAGGAGTTCACGCAGCTCAAGGTCGAGTACGTCGCCGGCGGGTCCCCGGCGCGCCGGCGCAGGAGCGAACCGACGACGGCCGCGGGCCGGCACTGACCGGAACCGCATGGATCCGATCCGGCGTTGACAAATTCCCATCAATGAACCCTCGGGTTGACTGACGAAAGGTCGTCCGGTGTCAGAACGGAACCTGCCGAAGATCATCAGTGTGGACGACCACGTGGTCGAGCCCCGCAACCTGTTCGAGACGTGGTTGCCGACGAAGTTCCACGACCGCGCGCCGCGGGTGGAACGTCGGTGGATCGACATGACGACCGACGCGTACCACGACACCGAGGCCGCCGAGGGCGAAGGCCTTCCCGGTGACGTCTGGATCTACGGCAACTCGATGTACGTGCCCCGCCGGCCCGTCCTGATCCTCAAGGACGTGGAGACCTCCGCGGAGCTGCGCGACAAGGAGCCGGTCACCTACGACCAGATGGACCCCGCCTGCTACGTGCCGGAGGAACGGCTCAAGGTGATGGACTCCCAGCATGTCGAGGCCTCGCTGGGATTCCCGTCGTTCCCGCGGTTCTGCGGACAGGCGTTCAGCGAGCAGTTCCCCGGGGACCGCGAGCTCGGCCTGGCCTGCGTGCGCGCGTACAACGACTGGATGGTCGAGGAGTGGTGCGGGACTCCGGCGGCCGCCTGGTCCCGGTGCAGGTCGTGCCCCTGTGGGACGCCGAGCTTGCCGCGGCCGAGATCCGGCGCAACGCGGCGCGCGGCGTGCGGGCCGTGACCTTCAGCGAGATCGTGGGTCATCTCGGGTTCGACAACATCCACCATTGCAACTGGGACCCGTTCTTCGCCGCGTGCGAGGAGACCGGGACCGTGGTGTGCATGCACATCGGGTCGGCGTCGCTGATGATGACGCCGCCCCCGGACTCCGCGACCGTGGTGGTGCCGATCCTGCAGTTCACGAACTCGTTGTCGTCGATGGCCGACTTCGTGTTCTCCGGGGTCCTCGACCGGTTCCCGGCCCTCAAGCTGGCGTACTCCGAGGGCCAGGCCGGCTGGATGCCGTACGCGCTGGAGCGGATGGACCACGCCTACAAGCACCACACGTGGGCACTCGGCGAGCACAAGCTCCAGGAGCTCCCGTCGACCTACGTCCGGCGCAACATGTACGGCTGCGTGTTCGCGGACCGGCACGCGATCAAGAACGCCCGGGAGATCGGGATCGACCGGCTCATGTTCGAGGTCGACTTCCCGCACGCCGACGGCCCCTACCCGCACACCTACGAGCACCTGGCCTCGCAGTTCGAGGGCATCGACGAGGAGACGACCTACCAGATCGTGCGCGGCAACGCGATCCGCCTCTTCGAGCTCGATCTGGACAGGGACCGCGCCGGGGCAGTCGCCGTCGCCGCCGCCGGATCCTGAGACCCGGCACGGCGCCGCACCCTCGAACGGAAGGGACGTCGCCCGTGGGAACGCTCATGGGCAGCCCGGTGTTCGGGCTCGACCTCGCCCCGAGTCCGGCCCAGCAGTCCTCTGCCGGGCACAGCGCGGGCGCGGGCGGGGGACTTCGCCCGGGTTGGCGCCGGCGTACCCGAACGTGGGCGCGGTGGGGACGTTCCGGGACGAGGTCGTCGAGCACGCGGGGCGGATCTGGCCGGAGGGTGGGGACGCCGAGCTGCACGTCCGGCCCGGTGGCTACCACTGCGTCGAGATCGTCGCACCGAGGCGGAGGTGTCGCGCCGGGCGCCGGCGGCCCGCGCGGAGTGGATGGCGCGCAACTTCGCCAGGTCGCGGTGACGTGCCGTCGGGCGCGACCGCAGGGCAGGACAAGAACGTCCGCACGGAGTCGAGGGAGTGAACGAATGAGCGGCAGTCCCTACAGCAGCGCGATCGGTTCGACCGTGCTGTTCGAGAACGACCGGGTCCGGGTCTGGGAGATGATCCTGCAGCCCGGGGAGCACTGCGAGTTCCACGAGCACCACAACGACCACGTCATCCTCTACGCGCAGACCGCGACGATGCGCGGCCAGGAGCTGGGGGACGACGACTGGGGCATCGTGCAGGACACCGAGCCGGGGTTCGTCCTGTACCGCACGGTGGGCAGCGGAGGCCCGCTGCCGCCGCACCGGCTCAGGAACCTCGGCGAGGCACCGGTGACCCACTACATCGTCGAGCTCCTCGAGCCGTCGCCGAGCCCGACGTCGCAGCCCTGGCTGCACAACGACCGCGGCGCGTTCCGGCCGGTCCCGACGTCGTCGTGATCGACGTCCGCGGGGTCCATCATCTGGGCCTGACGGTCGGCGACCTCGCCACGGCGTCCGCGTTCTACGCGTCCGCCGGCTACCAGCCGGCCGACCGCATCTCGCTCACCGGACCGGACGGCGCGGTCGGCAACGGCCTGGACGCCGCGAGCCTGGAGATCGCGTTCCTGATCGGGCCGACGCTGACGCTGGAGCTGGTCGAGTTCGACCCACCGGCACCCCGGCGGGTGTCGGCCACGGACCCCGGGTTCGGCAGCGTCCCGATCGGACGGCCGGGGGCCGGTCAGGACCCGGACGGGCGGCCGGTCACGTTCGGCACGGCGGAGCGCGGGCTCTTCCTCACCAGCGCCGCGCCGGAGCGGACGGTTCGCCTGCTCGACGCGCTCGGGTTCGACCGCGACGGCGACGGTGCGGTCGCGGGACACGGCGTCCACGTCGACGTGGTCGGCGTGGCGGCCCCGGGCCGGACGCCGGCCAACGCCCCCGGTCGGGTCCACCTCTGCTGCGAGGTGGCCGACATGCAGAAGGCGTGCGACGAGCTCGCTGCGGCGGGCTTCGACCTCGTGTCGGCACCCCGTGTCAGCGGCCACCTGTCGTGGGTGTTCGTGGCCCACCCCGAGGGCCCCGGCGTGGAGCTGCTGGAGATCGGCACTCCCTGACCCGGCCGCACCGCGGCAGGGCGTCAGCCCGCCTGGGCGGGGGTGTCCGCGTCGTCGTCGGCGATCCCCGCCGGCGACGACGTCGTCTCCTCGGTGACCTGCCCACCCGGGTGCAGCAGCGCCGCGACCAGCGACACCGCCAGCGCGATCGCCATCCCGATCAGCACCGCCCTGGTCGCGACGGCGAAGTCCGCGGCGACGGCCGCCTCGATCTGCTGCCGCAGCGCGGCCGGGACACCCGCCAGGTCGCCGCCACCGCCCCCCGTCCCCGAGGACGCGAGGCGCGCCGCCGTCGCCGGCGGGACGCCGAAGGCGCCCAGCGAGGTCTCCAGCCGGCTCACGAACACGTTGCCCAGCACCGTCCCCAGTACCGCGAGGCCGAGCGCCGAGCCGTAGTTCCGGACGGTCTGGGTGACGCCGGTGACCTCGCCGTACGACGCGTCGATCGCGCGGTTCGTCGCATCCGTGCTCGCGGGGCCGAGGAGCAGGCCGATGCCCGCGCCGGCCACGACGATGCACCACCACTGCGCCCCGAGGCTGAGGTCGGTGACCTTCCAGGCCCAGCACAGGAACCCGACCGTCGCGACCACGCAGCCCGCCACGACGGCCGGCTTCGCGCCGCGGCTGTCGAGGATTCGCCCGCCGACCTGGGCGGCGGGGGCGAACCCCGCGAAGAACACCAGCAGGTAGAGCCCCGCGTTGCTGGCGCCGTAGCCCAGCGAGACCTGCGAGTACACACTCGCGAAGAAGAACACCGGGACGAACGCGATCATCGAGAAGAACAGCACGAGGTTGTCGGAGAGGAACGCACGCTCCCGGAAGATCCGCACCTTGATCAGCGGCACCGGCGTGCGCAGCTCGAGCACGACGAACAGGCCGAGCGCCAGCAGCCCACCCACGATGCAGACCCAGGTCAGCGGGCTGTCCCAGCCCCAGCTGCGCGCCTGCTCGAAGCCCAGCACCGACAGCGCCATCCCGATGGCGACGACCGCCGCCCCGCGCCAGTCGATCGGCTCGCGGCGCACCACGGGGACGATGCCGGCGGCCAGTGTGAGCACCAGCGCGACGACGGCGACCGGGATGTTGATCCAGAAGATCGCCCGCCACGTCCACTGCGTGAGGTAGCCGCCCGCGATCGGGCCGATGGCGGTCAGGCCGCCACTCACGCCGAAGAAGATGGCGAGTGCCTTGCCCCGCTCGCGCAGCGGGAACGCCGCCACGACGACCGCCAGCGCGGCGGGGATCATCAGCGCCGCGGACAGCCCCTGGGTCGCCCGGAAGACGATCATCCAGGTCTCGGCGAACGAGCCCTTCGGCGTGAACCCGCACAACGTCGACGACACCGCGAAGCCGACGATGCCGATGAGCACGATGCGGCGCGACCCCAGGACGTCGGCGAGCCGCCCGCCCAGGGCGAAGCCCGCGGCGAGTGCGAGGAGGTAGCTGTTGACGGTCCACGTGACGCCACTGCTGGACAGCGAGAGCTCGGACTGGATGTTCGGCGCCGCGATGGCGACGATCGTCTGGTCGATGAACGTCATCGCGACGGCGAACATCATCGCCGTCAGCGCGAGCCACTTCGAGCGCGCGGCCGAGCTGCCCACGGGTGCTGCCATCGCCATCGTCCGGAGCTCCGATCCGTCGTGGAGAAGGGTGCGTCCCCGAGGATCTCGTTCGGGCCGCCGATTCCGTGACGGTGCCGAAAAGATGTGCGGCCGCGCAAGGCCGTCCGGCGCACGGTGCCGACGCCACCGGGACGCCCGGGCCCGCCCGCGCCGCGGGGACCGCGTCGCGGACGGGCGTGCGGTCGTGCTCAGGGGCCGGCGCCGCCGGTCCCGACGGTGTCGTGGCCCGGTGCGGGGCCGGTTCGCGGCAGGACGGTCAGGGCGACGACGACCGCGCCGACCAGCAGCGCCGCGGCGACCGTCAGGCCCAGCGCGTAACCGTCGGTCAGGGCGGCGGGCGTCGAGCGGGGCCCGGTTCGGGCCTGCGCCAGCGTCCCGACGACCGCCAGCCCGAGCGAGGCGCCGATCTGGCGTGAGCTGGTGAGCAGCCCGGACGCGACGCCGGCCGCCCGCGGTCCGACGCCGGCGGTCGCGGTCGAGACGACCGGACCGAGGCAGAGCCCGAAGCCGATGCTCGCGACGATCGAGGGACCCAGCACGTCGGTGGTGAACCCGCCGTCGGGGGAGATTCGGCCGAACCAGGCGAACCCGGCCGCGGTCAGCAGCCCACCGGCCACGAGCAGCGTCCGGGGGGCGAACCGGCGGCCGAGCCGTACGGCCGCGACCGACCCGACGACGACGCCCGACGCGAACGGCACGAACTCCACCCCGGTCAGGGCGGGACCGGCCCCGACGACGCGCTGCAGGTAGAGCGACACGAGGTAGAACGCCGACGCCATCGCGGCACCCACGAGCAGGTTGTAGACATCGGCCCCGGCGACGGAACGGCCGGCGAGCAGGCCGGGCGGCAGCAGCGGCGTGCGCGTCGTGCGTTCGACGTGCACGAACGCCACGAGCAGCGCGGCAGCTCCGGCGAGTGTCGCGAGTGTGGTCGCCGACGCCCAGCCGAGGGCCTCGGTGCGGACGACGCCGAACACCAGCAGTGACAGGCCGGCGGTGGCCAGGACCGCACCCCGGACGTCGGGACGGCCGCCTCGGGCGGGGGCGCCGTCGGCCGGTCCGGGAACGCCGTCGACCCGGCCGGGGTCCCCGTCCGCGCCCCACGCCAGGACGAGCGCGACGGCGACCATCGGCACGTTCACCTCCATCACCCAGCGCCAGCCCGCGTACTGGGTGAGCAGCCCGCCTGCCAGGACGCCGACGGCGCCGCCCGCCGCGTTCACCGCGCTCCAGACGCCGAAGGCCCGCACGCGCGCCCGGCCCGACGGGAACGTCGCGCTCAACGCGGCGAGCGCCGCGGGTGCCATCGCGGCGGCACCGACCCCCTGGAGGGCGCGGGCGGCGACGAGCTCCCAGGGAGCCTGCGCGAGCCCACCGAGCAGTGCGGCCACGCCGAACAGCACGAGTCCCGCACGCAGGACGCGCCGTCGTCCCCAGCGGTCGGCGAGGGTGCCGCCCATCAGGAGCAGCCCGCCGAAGGTGAGCGCGTAGGCGTGGACCACCCAGGTCAGGCCGACCGGGTCGAACCCGAGCCCGTCCGCGATCCGGGGGAGCCCGACGTTGACCACCGACAGGTCCAGCGACACCGTGAACTGCACGACCGACACCGCGGCGAGCGTCCGCCCCGCGCGGCCCGCGGCCCGGGAGCCGACGCCGTCGCGCGTCGCCGCGCCCGCGGTCATCGGGGCCGTCCTGGTTCGCGGACGTGCTCGTGGGTCGTGCCGCTGCGGCGGGTGACGGCCAGCAGGTCGCCGGGGTCGCGCACGCTCACCCGGTGCCAGGTGGCCGCGGGGACGACGACGGCGGAGCCGGGCGCGGTCAGCGCGACGACGGTCTCGCGGCCACCGTCGGCGGCGCGGACATGGACGTCGAACCCGCCCGACATCGCGCACAGCACCTCGTCGCCGTCGGCGTGGCGCTCCCACACGTCGGAGTGCAGGTCCGCGTCGCTCCGGGCACGCACCGCGGCGACGGTCCAGCGCCCCGGGGCGGTGCCGCCACGCCGGGCAGCGGCCTCGGCGGCACCGTCGCCGTGGAGGTGGATCACGGCGTCGGCGAGGGTGGTCGGAACAAGGACGGAGTTGTTTTGGAACATGTTCCGAAAGTAGCATTGCGAGGATCGGGACGCGACCGGAATCCGGGTTCGCGGCGGCGCGGGACGGCCAGCATGATGGGCCGATGCCTCCCACCGACGCTCCGCGCGGCCGCACCGGCCGGCCGCCGGTCACGTCCCGCGCGGACATCCTGGTCGCGGCCAGGCGGCTCATCGACCGGGACGGCTGGGAGAAGCTGACCGTCCGCCGGCTCGCCGCGGAGATGGGGATCGGCGCCACGACGCTCTACCACCACGTGCGCGACAAGGAGGACCTGCTCCTGTTGCTGCTCAACGAGTACGCGGACCGGATCCCCCGGCCGCCGGCGGCGGGGGAGCCGCGCGAGCGCATCGTCGCGGGGTGGGTCGCGATCCACGACACGCTCGGCGCGTGGCCGTGGGCGGCGGAGGTCCTCACCGTCGACGGGTTCCTCACCGGACTCGGCGACTCCGCGCTCGTCCAGGTGGAGGCGATCCTCGCCGCGGCGGCCGAGCACGGTTGCTCGCAGGAGGAAGCCGTCGACCTGTTCCGCAACATCTGGTACTTCACGGTCGGCGAGATCCTCGTCCGCGCCCGGTCGGGTGGGGCGCGGGGCGCGGACGAACGTCGCGACGGGTTCCTCGCCGGCATCGACGCGGCGGCGCTGCCGCGGCTGGCCGCGATCGGCGACCGCTGGCCGGGGCTCTCCGCACGGGACACCTATCCCGACGCGGTGCGGGCCTTCGTCGACGGCCTGCTCGCGCAGGCGGAAGGTCGGTCCTAGTGCCTCGTCAGGCAACGTTCGGTAGGTAATCGGGCCTGCGGATCCTGGACTCGGGAGCGAAGCGCTTCTTGGGTCGGGCGTGGCGGTTGGCCCAGCGGACGTAGCCGGCGATGGCGGCTTCCTGGGCGGTGTGGGAGGGGTAGTCGCTGCCGTCGAGGGTGAAGTAGCGCAGGGCGGTGAACTCGCTCTCGATCCAGTTCAGCCACGAGGCGTAGGTCGGGGTGAACACGAGCTCGACGTCGTGGTCGTTGCACCAGTCGGCGACTTCGGCCTTGCGGTGTGGGGAGAAGTTGTCGCAGATGATGTGCAGTCGCCCGCGGGGGAACCGGGTGCGGAGCTGGCGAAGGAACGCGAGGAACTCCTGCCAGCGTTTGCGGTCGCGCAGCCGGTAGAACAGCTGCCCGGAGGCCAGGTCGAGTCCGGCGAGCATGTGCCGGACCCCGCCGTAGCGGTTGTAGGTTGCGCGCAGCCGGGCCGGGCCTCGGGTGGGGAACCAGCCACGCCCGGGGCGGGGTTGCAGGTTCAGCGGCCCGAACTCGTCCACGCAGATCACCCTGGCGCCGCTGGTCAGTTGCCCGGCGGCGGAGCGGTCGTAGAGGTCGAGGATCCGGGCCATCTTCTGCGCGAACTGTGGATCGTTGCTGGCCTTCCAGGTCTTCGTGGCCTGCCAGCGCACCCCGGCGGCGCGCAGGACACGTCGGACGGTGTCGGTGCTGATCTCGACCCGGTGCCGCTCGCGCAGATGCTCGACCAGCTTGGACAGGCTCCATGTGGTGAACGGGAGTCCGACCTGCTGTGGAGGGGTCCGGGCGACCCGGCAGATCAACTCGCGGGTGTGGGGGCCGAACTTAGGAGGTCGGCCCCCGCTCCATTTTGGGTCCAGAGCCGCGAACCCCTTGTCGTTGAACGCGTGGATCACCTCCCGCGCGTACTGCGGGGTCGCGGCGAACATCGCTGCGGCCTCGGTTGCGGTGCGGCCTTGGACCGAGGCGAGCACGATCCCTGCCCGGCGCAGCCGGACCCGGTCCCGCGCGGTGCGGGTGATCTTTACCAGTCGTTGCGCCTCGGCCGGATCCAGATCCCGCACGAACACCTCAGGCTGCCGTGCCATCGCCCACCTCCGACGACAGCCTCTCAGCCGATCACCGCAGCCGGGTTACAACGCCAACGTTCTCGATCGAGGCACTAGCTGTCCTCGCGCCGCGGGGAGAGCGGCAGGAGGAGCGCCGACGGGTGCCGCGCGTCGTGGTGGACGGCCTGCACCGCCTTGCGCAGCTCGACCGCTGTGTCCAGCGGTTCGCCGGTGTTGGTGTTGCGGTCCCAGCGCGGGAAGTCGCTCGACGTGACGTGCAGCCGGACGGCGTGGCCGGGCAGGAACGCGTGCGCGAGGTTGCCGAGCCGGATCGTCAGCTCGTGGACCGTGCCGGGCTCGATCGGGCCGGGCTCGTCGAACGAGTCGCGGTAGCGGGTCCGGACGAGGCCCTCGGCAAGGTTCTGCGTGAAGCCGTCCGGGTGGACGTCGCTGAGCACCGCGACGAAGTCGGTGTCGGGGGCGTCGGTGGCCGCGAAGAGCCGCACGGCGACGGCGCCGACGACGTCGAGCTGCGTGTCGAGGACCTCGCCGGTGTAGACCAGGACGTCGGCGCGGTCCTGCTTGACCCGCTGGTCGGCGACGCCGCCGCCGACGAAGCGGCCGCCCGCCGTCGGCACCGGGTCGGCGGGGTCGTAGACGTAGGTGTCGGTGGGGTCGGCCGTGGGCGGGGTGTCGCCGAGCGTGCCGCCTGCCGTCGCGGTGCCGTCGCCGCCCAGGTACAGCGTCGTCCCGACGATGCCGGCGGGGGGCCAGGACTCCACCTCTCGCCACCGGTTCTCGCCCATCACGAACAGGGTCACCCTGGCCATCGGCAGGCCGGGCCGGTCGTCGGCGAGGATGTGGTCGAACCAGCGGCGCTGCACCTCGATCAGCGGGAGCGCGGCCTCGGGGCCGAAGTCGATGTCGCCGGTGCCGCCCGAGGTCGGCTGGTTGTAGGGCAGCAGGTGTGCCCACGGGCCCATGAACAGCGCCTGCCGTTCGCGGGTGGCCGCGGACAGGCCGGTCGTCGAGATGCCGGTGAAGTAGTGCGGGGTGTCGGTGTTGGCGATGTCGTACCAGGAGCCGATGTGCAGCATCGGGATGTCGATGTCGTGCAGCCGGCGGCGCAGGTCCACCGCCCACCAGTACGGGCCGTCGGTCCGGTGGTGCAGGACGTCGGCCAGGAACGGCGCGCCCTCGCCGAAGCGGTCGATCCAGTCGCGCAGCGGCAGGTGGCGCAGCGCGTCGTCGGTGAGGGGGCCGAAGCGGATCGACGGGTCGGCCTTCAGTGCCTCCAGCGCCGCGAGCCGCTCGGTGTCGCCCCGCCGGGTCAGGACGTCGTCGGCCATGTTCATGAAGTAGCTCAGCGCCCACGACAGCTCGAGGGCGCCGTCGTGGTACCAGTAGTTCTCGTACGCGGCCGCCTGCGCGGAGAGCGGGACCGCCGTGACCAGGTGCGGCGGGCGCTCCACGGCGGCGAGGTACTGCGAGACCGCGCCGTAGGACTGCCCGAACGTGCCGACGCGACCGTTCGACCCCGGCAGCGTAGCCGCCCACTCGACGGCGTCGTAGCCGTCGCGACCCTCGTAGGCGAACGGGTACCAGGCGCCCTCGGAGCCGAACCGGCCCCGGGTGTTCTGCACGACCGTGAGGTATCCGTGCGACGCGTAGTAGTGCGCCTCGTTGAACGGCTCGGCGAGGTCGTTGAGCTGCTTGCCGTACGGGGTGCGGCGCAGCAGGACCGGCAGCGGGCCGGGGCGCTGCGGCCGGTACACGTCGGCGATCAGCACCTTGCCGTCGCGGGTCGTCATGGGGACGTCGGTCTCGCGGACGACCTCGTACCGACCCCGTGCTGACTCCAGACCCACGTCGCCTCCTCGGCCGCGCCCGTCGCGGTCAGGCGTTGACAGAAGCATAATAAGAATGATTCTGTCAAACCCTTCTGCGGCGCTGCGGACAGCGGGTGCGACCTCGGCGTCCGGAGGTGGCCGCGCGACCTCAGCACCGAAGGAGCTCCGCCATGGTCCCGCCCCCGCACATCGTGTTCGTCCACGGCTTTCTCGACGACGGCGCGACGTGGACCCCGGTGATCGACGCGGTCGACCTGCCCGCGGACCGCGCCGTCACCGTCGACCTGCCGGGGATGGCGGGTGCCCCCGAGCACCCCGGACCGTTCACGCTCGACGGCTACGTCGACGAGGTCTCCGCCGTCGTCGACCGGATCGAGGGGCCGGTCGTGCTCGTCGGCCAGAGCATGGGCGCGCAGGTCGCCGAACTGGTCGCGGCACGCTCCGACCGCGTCGCGGGGCTGGTCCTGCTGACCCCGATGCCGTTGCGGGGCACCCAGCTCCCGGACGAGGCGGTGGCCCCGTTCCGCGCGCCGGGCGGCGACCTGGAGGGCCTCACGGGCACCCGTCGGGCACTGAGCGCGAACTTCCCCGACGCCGAGCTGGCCCGGCTGAACGAGTACGGGGTGCGCATCCCGCCGTCGACGACCGCGGCCGTCGTGGACATCTGGAACCTGGGCACCAGCGGCGAGCGCGCGGAGAGCGCGTACCCCGGCCCCGTCCTGGTCGTCCGCGGTGCCGCCGACCCGCTGTGCACCGAGGACCTGGTCGCCGCCGAGGTCGCACCACGGTTCCGCGACGTCCGTGTGGCGGTCGTCGAGGGCGCCGGGCACTGGCCGCACGTCGAGCAGCCGGCGGCACTGGCCCCGCTTCTCGACGAGTTCCTGGGCCGCGCACGGCGCGACGTCGACACCGCGGTCGGCGGCTGACGGACACCGGCCCGCACCGGTCTGCGCCCGTCCCGGGCCGGTGCGGGCCGGGACGGACCCGTGTGGACCCGGGCGAGTCCCTCGCCCCAGGGCGGTCCCTACCTCTGCGATTGGGGCAGGCCCCCACCGGTCCGGGTGCGCCCTCCCTCGTGAACCGGATGCGCGCTCGTCATCCTCGGAGGGTGCGCCGCCCGCCGGTCCGCTCGCCGGCGGTCCCGTCGCCGAGGCGGCCGACGGGGGAGGACCACCACGATGACACCGACGACCCGCCGGGCGGCCGTGGCCGCGCTGGCGCTGATCGCGACGGCGGCGCTCACGGCCTGCACCACGCAGGTCGCGGGCATCGCCGCGGCCCAGGCCGGTCCGGCGGCGGGCAGCAGCACCGCGGTCGCCGACCCGACCGCGCAGGCCCGCTACTACGGCCAGCACCTCAGCTGGGGCCCCTGCGCCCCGTTCGCCCAGGACGACAGCGAGCGCACCCTCTACTCCGGCGCCGGACTCGACTGCGCGACGCTGACCGTCCCGCTCGACTACTCCGCGCCCGACGGCCGCACCGCGAAGGTCGGCGTCCTGCGCCACCGGACGGACGGGGCCAAGATCGGCTCGCTCGTCGTCAACCCGGGTGGGCCGGGCGGGTCCGGGATGTCGCTCGCCGCCCAGCTCGGTCCGGCACTGGCCGGCGGCCCGTTCGACGTCGTCGGGTTCGACCCGCGCGGCGTCGGGGCCAGCACCCCGACGATCGACTGCGCGACCGACCGCGAGCGCGACCGCAACCGCGCCGAGAACTTCTTCGACACCTCACCCGCCGGTGTGGCGCACGCCGACGAGGAGAACCGCAAGGCCGCGGCGGAGTGCGTCGAGCGCTCCGGCGGCGCGGACGTCATCGCCAACTCCGGCACCCGCGACGTCGCCCGCGACATGGACGTCCTGCGGGCCGCCCTCGGCGACGAGAAGCTGACCTACCTCGGCTTCTCCTACGGCACCCGGATCGGCACGACCTACGCCGAGCTGTTCGGGCGCAACGTCCGGGCCATGGTCCTCGACGGTGCCATCGACCCGATGGAGGACCCCGTCGCCTCGGGCTTCGCGCAGATGGCGGGCTTCCAGCAGGCCTTCGACACCTTCGCCGCCGCGTGTGCCGCAGCCGCAAACTGCCCGCTGGGCACCGACCCCGCACGGACGACGCAGGCGTTCCAGGCGCTGGCCCGGCCGCTGATCGACAAACCCGCGCCGGTGCGCGGTGACAGCCGGACGCTCTCGTTCTCCGACGCCGTGACGGCCGTCGTCGCGTCGCTCTACAGCCCGGAGCAGTGGCCGGGCCTGACCGCGGCGCTCACCGACCTGAAGGCGGGCGACGGCACCGCGATGATGGCGCTGGCCGATGCGTACAACGGCCGCACCCCGGCCGGCACCTACGACAACGACCAGGAGGCGCTGTCCGTCGTCAACTGCGCCGACGGCGACCGGATCAGCGACCGCGCGGTCATCGCCGACGCGACCCGCCGGGTGAACGAGGCCGCGCCGTTCCAGGACCCGGGCCGGCCCGCGCCGGCCTCGCCCGGGGTGTGCACCTACCTGCCCGTGGAGCCGGCCGCACCGCACGTCCCGCAGGTGGCGGGTCTGCCGCAGACGCTCGTCATCTCGACGACCGGCGACCCGTCCACGCCCTACCAGGGCGGGGTGAACCTGGCGAAGGCCCTCGGGGCGCGGCTGCTGACCGTCGAGGGCACCAAGCACACCGCCGCCCTGCAGGGCAACGAGTGCGTCGACGACGTCGTCGGGAACTACCTGGTCAACCTGCAGTTGCCCAGCGCCGACGCCCGGTGCGCGGCGAAGACGAGCTAGTGCCTCGATCGAGAACGTTGGCGTTGTAACCCGGCTGCGGTGATCGGCTGAGAGGCTGTCGTCGGAGGTGGGCGATGGCACGGCAGCCTGAGGTGTTCGTGCGGGATCTGGATCCGGCCGAGGCGCAACGACTGGTAAAGATCACCCGCACCGCGCGGGACCGGGTCCGGCTGCGCCGGGCAGGGATCGTGCTCGCCTCGGTCCAAGGCCGCACCGCAACCGAGGCCGCAGCGATGTTCGCCGCGACCCCGCAGTACGCGCGGGAGGTGATCCACGCGTTCAACGACAAGGGGTTCGCGGCTCTGGACCCAAAATGGAGCGGGGGCCGACCTCCTAAGTTCGGCCCCCACACCCGCGAGTTGATCTGCCGGGTCGCCCGGACCCCTCCACAGCAGGTCGGACTCCCGTTCACCACATGGAGCCTGTCCAAGCTGGTCGAGCATCTGCGCGAGCGGCACCGGGTCGAGATCAGCACCGACACCGTCCGACGTGTCCTGCGCGCCGCCGGGGTGCGCTGGCAGGCCACGAAGACCTGGAAGGCCAGCAACGATCCACAGTTCGCGCAGAAGATGGCCCGGATCCTCGACCTCTACGACCGCTCCGCCGCCGGGCAACTGACCAGCGGCGCCAGGGTGATCTGCGTGGACGAGTTCGGGCCGCTGAACCTGCAACCCCGCCCCGGGCGGTGGCTGGTTCCCCACCCCGAGGCCCCGGGCCCGGCTGCGCCGCAACCTACAACCCGCTACGGCGGGGTCCGGCACATGCTCGCCGGACTCGACCTGGCCTCCGGGCAGCTGTTCTACCGGCTGCGCGACCGCAAACGCTGGCAGGAGTTCCTCGCGTTCCTTCGCCAGCTCCGCACCCGGTTCCCCCGCGGGCGACTGCACATCATCTGCGACAACTTCTCCCCACACCGCAAGGCCGAAGTCGCCGACTGGTGCAACGACCACGACGTCGAGCTCGTGTTCACCCCGACCTACGCCTCGTGGCTGAACTGGATCGAGAGCGAGTTCACCGCCCTGCGCTACTTCACCCTCGACGGCAGCGACTACCCCTCCCACACCGCCCAGGAAGCCGCCATCGCCGGCTACGTCCGCTGGGCCAACCGCCACGCCCGACCCAAGAAGCGCTTCGCTCCCGAGTCCAGGATCCGCAGGCCCGATTACCTACCGAACGTTGCCTGACGAGGCACTAGACGCCCCCTGGCGCGACGCCAGGAGCGAGCGGCGGCCGTCCGGACGGGTTCCGGGCGGCCGCCGCTCGTCCGTGGGCGGCGTTCGCCCGTTTTCGCCGACCTGTGCCACCGCCCGGCGGCGACCCGCGGCCACACTGTTCGCGGCCGAACCGCGCGCCGGTCGCGGCAGCGCTCCTCGATCGTGAGAACATCGTCGATAGCCGGACCGGATCCGACCGGGAGTTGCCAGCGCCACGTGAACTGCGTGATGTCGCGCGACACGTATCGGTGGCGGCACACACCGCAATGGTGATGTGATCCGGTGGACACGGTGCCGACCAGGCACCCACATGACTACAGAAGGAGATTCAGGTGGCGGATGACGCTGCGTCGTCAGTCCTGTCGATCCAGGGCGAGCAGCAGCAGCAGGAGACCGGATACGTCAAGGCCTCGGAGGAGGACGTCGACCTCTACGTCGACCGTGTCTCCGACGAGGTGCTGGCCTGCCGCGAACGTGGTCGGCACCTGTTCCCGACGATTCGGCAGGCGGGGATCCATTTCACCGACGTCGATCGTGACGGCCTGTTCATCCGGCGGCTGACCTGCACGTGCTGTGAGCTCGCGGTCAAGGTCGAGAAGTGGGAGGGCGTCCGGCAGCGGGGCCGCACCCGGTTCGCCCGGGTCGCCTCGAACCTCGAGTACCGCACGGGCAGCGACGGTCAGGTCTACCTGGCGCCGAGTGGTCGGGGACACATGACCCCGCGCCAGATCGGCGACTCGGTGGCGTCGAAGGCGCTCGCGGGGCAGAGCATCACCGCCTTGCGCAAGGCGGCCGCGAAGGCTGCCGCGGAGGCCAAGGCGGCGTCCGAGGCGCCCATCACCAACGCGCGGAAGGCCCCTGCGGCCGCCGAGAAGCCCGCCGCGGCCGAGGCGAAGAAGCCGGCGCGCAAGCCGGCGGCCCGCAAGCCCGCCGCTCGTCGTACCTCGGGTGGTCGGGCTCGGAAGGAGTCGTGATCGATGGGAATCCGTGAGATTCGGTACTGCGACGTCAGCGGGACCGAGGAGGACGTCGAGACCCACGAGCTCAACATCGACCAGATGCACGTCCGGATCGATCTGGCCGGCGTGGAGTACCGGAAGCTGCTCGCGCTCCTGCAGCCCTACCTCGACGCGGGCACGATCGAGGCGTCGGTCCCGGGGTACGGGACGGGCCGACCGGCGGCGCGCACCAGCACCGGGCTGACGGCCGAGGAACGGACCCAGCTGCGCCTCTGGGCCGAGGCGCAGGGCATCGAGGTGCCCTCGAACAACCGGTTCAAGCGGTCTCTCGTCGAGCGGTGGCGCGCGCGCGACAACGAGGGGGCCGCCGACTCCGGGGAGTACGGCGACGACGAGTACGACGAGTACGACGGCGACGACGAGTACGACTCGGACGAGGACGGCTCCGCCGAGCACGAGTCCGACGAGGCCGCGGCCAAGGCCTGACCGGCCGGGCCGTGACGGCCCGCGACCGCACCGGCCCCGCGCCCCCCGCAGAGAGGGGGGCGCGGGGCCGGTCGGCGCTCCGGGCCCCGCCGGCTCTAGAGCACCCGCACCCGCAGCCGCCGGAACCCGCGGCCCTTGTTCTCGACCTTGACGACCTCGACGCGGCCGATCAGCTTCGTCGACGCGACGTGCGTGCCGCCGTCGGCCTGCTGGTCGAGGCCGTCGATGTCGACGACGCGGATCGTCTCCAGGTCCTCGGGCAGCAGGTCGGCCGCCGTCCGGACGAGGTTCGGGATCGCGAACGCCTCCGCGCGCGGCAGCAGCCGGGCCGCGATCGGCCGGTCGAGGGCGATCTCGGCGTTGGCGGCCTCGGCGACCCGGTCCTTGAAGTCCGGCGGCACCTGCGGCAGGTCGAAGTCCATCCGGGCGGTGAGCGGCTCCATGTTGCCGCCCGTCACCTTGGCGCCGAAGTCGCGGAACACCACCGCCGTGAGGACGTGCAACCCGCTGTGGGTGCGCATCAGGCCGGTGCGGCGCTCGTCGTCGATCGCACCGCGGACCGCGGTCCCCGTCGCCGGGACCGGGTCGCCCTCGGCGGGGACGAGGTAGAGGTCGTCACCGCGGACGGTGCCGACGATGCGCGTCCGCACCCCGCCCCACAGCAGCACGCCCTCGTCGGGCGGCTGGCCGCCGCCACCAGGGTAGAACGCCGACCTGTCGAGCACGATCCCGCGCTCCGGGTCGACGGCCACGACCGTCGCGGTGAAGTCGCGGACGTCCGGATCGGCCAGGTCGAGTCGGTGGGTGTGCCCGTGCCGGGTGACGTCGTCGGCAGCCATGACGGCGACCCTATGCCCTGGCTCACGGCGACCGCGCTGAACCGGTCCGGCGCGCGGACCGTCCGGGGACACGTGCGTTCCGACCGATTCCTGTGCTCTGCTGGGACCGGACGCGACGACAGGGAGCGGCGATGACCGGGCGACCTCACGTGCTCCTCTCGGCGGCGGTGTCCCTCGACGGCTGCATCGACGACGTGAGCCGACGGCGGTTGATCCTGTCCAACGATGCCGACCTCGACCGGGTCGACGAGGTGCGCGCCTCGGTCGACGCGATCCTCGTGGGTGCCAACACGATCCGCACCGACGACCCGCGCCTGCTGGTGCGTTCCGCGGCCCGCCGGGCGGCCCGCGTCGCGACCGGGCGGGCGCCGTCCCCGGTCAAGGTGACCCTGACCCGCACCGGCAAGATCTCGCCCGACTCGCGCTTCCTGACCACGGGCGACGGGGACCGCGTCGTCTACGCGCCGACGTCGGCCGTGGCGGACGTGCGCGAGCGGGTCGGCGCGGCGGCGACCGTCGTGGGCGCGGGGGATCCACTCGACGTGACCGTCCTGCTCGACGACCTGCACCGGCGCGGCGTCCGCCGGCTCATGGTCGAGGGCGGCTCCGAGGTGCACACGCTGTTCATGTCGTCGGGGCTCGTCGACGAGCTGCACGTGGTCTTCGCGCCGTTCCTCGTCGGCCAGCCCGGCGCCCCGCGGTTCGTCAACGCCGCGGTGTTCCCGCAGGGTCCGGGGAACCGGATGCGGCTCGTCGAGGCGCGGCCGATCGGCGACGTGGTGCTGCTGCGCTACGTCCCCGTCGACGCCGGCTCACGTGCCATCTGACGTCGCGGCCGAACGACCAGACGAGCGCGGCCAGCGCGGTGCCGACGACGGCCGTCGCCGCCGGGACCGGCAGCAGCTGCGCGGAGGCCACGACGAGCGCGATCCCCTGCGCCGCGGCGACGATCTTCGCGCCGCGGGTCGGGGGCACCGGCGCGCGCATCCAGGCGACCACCGCGGTGCCGGCGACGTAGGCGTACCGCATCGCGCCGATCGCGAGCACCCACGCCCCGAGCAGCCCCGCGACGTGCACCGCGAGCACGGCGATCAGCCAGGCGTCGGCTTCCATGTCGAAGCGCGCCCCGAACGCGGACGCCGTCCCGGTGCGCCTGGCGACGCGGCCGTCGACGGCGTCGAGTGCCAGCGCCAGCCCCGCGAGGACCACGAGGACGGCCACGTCCACGGCGTGTCCGGCCACCCCGTCGGCGACCAGCGCCGTCACCCCGCCGCCGAGCACCGCGCGCAGCCCGGTGACCCGGTCGGCGGGCCGGGGCCCGTCCTCCCGGCGCCGCGCGAGCAGCACCGCGAGCACGACGGCGTGCGCCGTGCCGACGGCCCAGCCGACCGGACCGAGGCCGGTCGTCACGGCGAGCATGCCGAGCAGCACGAGCTCGCCCCCGAGCACCGTCGTCGCGATCATGGTCCGTCCCGCCCCCTCTCGTCCCCCGACGGATCCGCGCAGCGGACGGTTCACCATGGCAGGGTCCGGCCGGTCGGGCGCCGACTCACCGCGGTCAGCGGGTGTGCGCGACACGATGCGCGCAACCCCATGGCTCTCCGGCCGCCGTGCCACGACGATGGGGTTGCAGACGGGGGGTGCGCCGGGACCGGGCGCCGTCCTGCGCCGCGACCGCAGCCGGTGAGGGGAGGCCGATGTCCGAGCAGTCCACCGCACGCGCCCTGTGGCTGCGTGCACCCGGGGAGGCGGAGATCCGGCCCGTCGAGCTCGCGCCGCCGGGCCCGGGCGAGGTGCTGGTCCGGACGAGTCACACCGGGGTGAGCCGGGGGACCGAGGCACTGGTGTTCCGCGGCGGGGTCCCGGCGAACCAGCACGAGGTGATGCGCGCGCCGTTCCAGGAGGGCGCCTTCCCCGCGCCGGTGAAGTACGGCTACCTCAACGTCGGCGTCGTCGACGATGGGCCCGCGGACCTGCTGGGGCGCAACGTCTTCTGTCTCTACCCGCACCAGACGCACTACGTCGTCCCGGCCACCGCCGTCACCGTCGTCCCCGACGACGTGCCCCCCGCCCGGGCCGTGCTGGCCGGGACCGTCGAGACCGCGGTCAACGCGCTGTGGGACGCGGCGCCGCTGGTGGGCGACCGGATCGCGGTCGTCGGCGCGGGGATGGTCGGGTGCGCGGTGGCCGCGGTCCTGGCGGGCCTGCCGGGTGCGCGGGTGCAGCTGGTGGACCCGGTGCCCTCACGAGCGGCGATCGCCGACGCCTTCGGGATCGGCTTCGCGACACCGGAGGCCGCCGACGGCGGCTGCGATCTCGTCCTGCACACCAGCGCGACGTCCGCGGGCCTCGCGCGGTCGCTGGAGCTGCTGGTCACCGACGGGGAGGTCGTCGACCTCAGCTGGTACGGGGACCGGCCGGTCACCTTGCCGCTCGGCGAGGCGTTCCACTCCCGGCGGCTCACGATCCGCAGCAGCCAGGTCGGCACGGTCGCGCCCCGGCGTGCGCACCGGGGATTCGCCGGACGGTTGGCGGTGGCGCTGCGGCTGCTCGCCGACGACCGGTTCGACGCGTTCGTCACCAGTACCGGGAGCTTCGACGAGCTGCCCGTCACACTCCCGCGGGTCCTCACCGGTGAACCGTCCGGGCTCCTGCACCGTGTGGAGTACGGGGGAAGGAGCTGACGTTGTTCGCCATCACCGTCCGCGACCACTTCATGGTCGCCCACAGCTTCCGCGGCGAGGTGTTCGGCCCCGCGCAGGCGCTGCACGGCGCGACGTACGTCGTCGACGCCGTCTTCCGCCGCGCCGCGCTCGACGACGACGGCATCGTCGTCGACATCGGGCTCGCCACCGCGCAGCTGGGCGAGGTGCTCGGGGAGCTCAACTACCGCAACCTCGACGACGAGCCCGCCTTCGCCGGGCACAACACGTCGACGGAGTTCCTGGCCAAGGTCGTCGCCGACCGGCTCGCCGACCGGGTGCACGCGGGCGCGCTGGGGGAGGGCGCCCGCGGTCTCGCCGGGATCGGCGTGACGCTGCACGAGTCGCACGTGGCGTCCGCGAGCTACGAGCGTGCACTGTGAGCACCCGGTGAACCGGCCGGTCACGGTCGTCGTGCTGCCCGCCGGCATCGACGACCCCGCGCGTCCCTCCGGCGGCAACGTCTACGACCGGCGGCTGTGCACCACGCTCGCCGCGCACCGGCCGGTCTGCGAGATCGAGGTCGACGGGGCGTGGCCGCGGCCCGGACCGGGCGCCCGCACGGCGCTGGCGTCCGCGCTCGCCGCCATCCCCGCGGGCACCGTCGTGCTGCTCGACGGGCTGGTGGCCTGCGGGGTGCCGGAGGTCGTCGTCCCGCACGCCGCCCGGCTGCGGCTGGTCGTGCTCGTCCATCTCCCGCTGGGCGACGAGGCGGGCGCGGCGCCCGGGCTGGCGGCCGCCGAGCGGCGCGTCCTGCACGCGGCCGCCGCCGTCGTCACGACGAGCGAGTGGACGGCGGGACGCGTCGTGACCGGGCACGGGGTCCCGGCCGCGCGGGTGCACGTCGCCGAGCCCGGTGCGGATCCCGCCCCGCTCGCGGCCGGGTCCGGGGACGGCGGCAGCCTACTGTGCCTGGGGTCGGTGACTCCGACCAAGGGACAGGACGTGCTGGTCGAGGCGCTGGCGGCCGTCGCGGACCGGCCGTGGACCTGCCGGGTCGGCGGGACGCTCGACCGCGCACCCGCGTTCGCCCGCCGCGTCCGGGAGCGGGCGCGGCTGCACGGGCTGGCCGACCGCGTGTCGTTCGAGGGGCCGCTCGCCGGTCGCGCCCTCGACGCCGCGTTCGACGGTGCCGACCTGCTGGTGCTGCCGTCGCGGACCGAGGCGTTCGGGATGGTCGTGCGCGAGGCGACCGCCCGCGCGATCCCGGTGCTGGCCACCGACGCGGGGGGTGTCGGTGAGGCGCTGGGCGAGGGTGGGCTGCTCGTCGAGCCCGGCGACGCGGGGGCGCTCGCGCGCGGTCTGCGCCGCTGGTTCGACGACGTCGGCCTGCGGGAGGCCCTGCGCCGCAACGCGATGGTGGCCCGGTTCGCCGTCCCGGGGTGGGACGTGACCGCGGCCAGGGTGGCCGCCGTGCTCGACGCGCTCACGCCGGTTCCGGTGCTGGTCCGATGACCGTCGCCGTCGCGGCTCCGGCCCATCCGGTCACCGCCCCGGCCAGGTTCGCGATCCTACGCCGCCACGCCGGTGCCCTCGGCGGGATCGTCGTCCTCGCGGTCGTCGCCTGGCAGCTCGGCGCGGGCCCACTGCTCGACGGGCTGCGCGCACTCAGCCCGCAGGTGGTGCTCGTCGCGCTCGCGACCGGACTGGTGACGACCGCGTGCAACGCCGGCCGCTGGCGGCTCGTCGCCGGTGGCCTGGGCCTGCCGCTGCGGTTCCGGCCCGCACTGGCCGACTGCTACCAGGCCACGTTCCTCAACTCCGTGCTGCCGACCGGCGTGCTCGGCGACGTCGGGCGCGCCGTCGGGCACGGCCGTGCGATCGGTGCGGTGGCCCGGTCGGCCCGCGCGGTCGTCCTGGAACGGTCCGCGGGTCAGGTCGTCCTCGTCGTCATCGGGTCGGCGGTGCTGCTGACCAGGCCGGACGCCTTCTCGGTCCTGCTGCCGGGCCGGGCGGCCGTGGAGGTCGTGGGCGCGTTCGCCGTCGCCGGGGCCGCCGTCGTGCTCGCGGTGCCGCGGCTGCGGTCCGCGGTCGCGACGCTGCTCGCCGACGCCCGGACCGGTCTGCTCGCCCCACGCATCTGGCCGGGCGCGTTCGGGCTCTCGGCCGTCGCGCTCGCGGCGAACGTGACACTGTTCGTCGTCGCGGCGCGTGCGACCGGGGCGACGGCACCCGTCGGGCAACTGCTGCCGGTCGTCCTCGTGGCCCTGTTCGCGTCCGGCCTGCCGATCGGGATCGGCGGGTTCGGGCCGCGCGAGGCCGTCGCCGCGCTCGGCTTCTGCGCCGCCGGCCTCCCGGCTGCCGACGGTGCGTCCGCCTCGATCGTCTACGGCCTGCTGACGTTCGCGTCCACGGTGCCGGGGGCCTTCGTGCTGCTGGCGCGCCGCGGGCGCGCTGCCGCCGCGACCGGCCACACGGCCGGATGACGGCGTTGCGCACCGCGCTCGGCCGCGTCTGGAGCGTCCTCGCCGTCGCGCTCGTGGCCGCGGCCCTCGTCGCACCCGACGCGTTCACCGACCTGCGCCCGACCGCATTCGTCCGGATCCCGCTGGAAGGGCTCGTGCTGGGCGCGGTGCTGCTCGTGCTGCGTGGCCGGGCCCGCCGGGTCGCCGCCGTCGTGTCCGGGCTCGCGCTCGGCGCGCTGACGGTGCTGCGCCTGTTCGACCTCGGATTCTCCGCCGTGCTCGACCGGACCTTCGACCCGATGACCGACGCCGGGCTGCTCGTGGGCGGCGTCGACTTCGTGCGGTCGACCGCGGGCGGCGCCGCGGCGGTCGGGACCGTGATCGGCGCGGTCGTGCTGGGGCTGCTGGTCGTCGGCGTCGTGACGGCGGCGGTGCTGCGCACGGCACGGGTCGTGGCCGGCCGTCCGACCCCGTCGACCCGGGTCGTCGCCGTGCTGACCGTCGCCTGGACGGTCCTGGCGGTACTCGGCACGCAGGCCGCGGGGCTGCCCGTCGCCTCGCGGGACGCGGCCGCGCTCGCCGCGACCCACGTCGGCCAGATCGGGGCCGACATCCGCGACCACCGCGAGTTCGAGGCCGCCGCCGCGGCCGACACCTTCCGCGACGCCGCGCCCGCCGACCTGCTGACCGCGTTGCGCGGCAAGGACGTCGTGCTGACCTACGTCGAGAGCTACGGACGCTCCGCGCTCGCCGATCCCCAGGTCGACGCCCTCCTGGACGCCGGGACGCGTGACCTCGGCGCCGCCGGTCTCGTCGCACGCAGCGCCTACCTGACCTCGCCGACGTCCGGCGGCGGCAGCTGGCTCGCCCACTCCACGCTCGAGAGCGGCGTGTGGATCGACAACCAGGCCCGGTTCGACGACCTCGACGCGACCGGCCGGCTCACGCTGGGCAGCGCGTTCCGCCGCGCGGGCTGGACGACCGCAGCCGTCCAGCCCGGCACCACGTCCGGGTTCCCGGACGCGGACTTCTACGGCTACGACACAGTCCTCGACGCACAGCACCTCGGCTACAGGGGACCGAACTTCAGCTTCGCGCCGATGCCCGACCAGTACACCCTCGCCACCTTCGAGCAGCGGCTGCGCGCACCCGGGCACGCGCCGCTGATGGCCGAGATCACGCTGGTCTCCAGCCACGCGCCGTGGACGCCGCTGCCCCGGCTGCTGCCGTGGGACCAGGTCGGCGACGGCTCGGTCTACGACTCGATGTCCGGGCCCAGCCTGCCGCCGCAGGCCATCCTCACCACCGACCCGGCCGTCGTGCGGGCCGACTATCTCGCCTCGATCCGGTACACGCTCTCGACGCTCGTCTCCTACCTGCAGACCCACGGCGACCCGAACTTCGTCATGGTGTTCCTCGGCGACCACGAGCCGGCGCCGGTCGCCACCGGGAACGCCCCGGACCACGACGTGCCCGTGACGATCGTCGCGCGCGACCCGGCCCTGCTCGACCGGATCGCGAGCTGGGGCTGGGAACCCGGGCTGCGACCGTCGGCGCAGGCCCCGGTCTGGGGGATGGACGCCTTCCGGGACCGCTTCCTCACCGCGTTCGGCCCGGTCGAGAGTCAGTCGCGGTAGGCCGGGGCCCGCCGCGGCGCCTCGCGGGGCAGGCTGCGCAGCAACGGGGTCGTCCGCGGCGCCACCACCTCCGAGAGCACGACGACGCTCGTCGAGCGGGCCACCACCCCGGACCGGTTGAGCTCGAGCAGGGTGCGCTGCAGGTCCTCGTGCGACGACGCCGCGAGCCGGCACAGCACGTCCGACGCACCCGTCGTCGCGTAGGCCTCCAGCACCGCGGGATGCGCGGCGAGCTCGTCGGCGACGGCGTCGAGGGCACCCTGGGCGATCTCCAGCGTCACGAAGGCGTGCACGCCGAACCCGGCCGCGGCGAGGTCGACGTCCGGGCCGTAGCCGGTGATCACACCCTCGCGTTCGAGCCGGTCGACCCGCGCCTGCACCGTGCCGCGGGCCACCTGCAGCAGCCGGGACAGCTCCAGCGCGCCGGCGCGGGGGTGCTCACGCAGCGCGGCGAGCAGGTCGACGTCCAGCGCGTCGAGGTCGGTCATGTGGGCGGACTGTACAGCTCACGACGGCATGAGTTGCCTGATCAGTACAGCCGGATCAGCCGCGGGTGCGTCGGTTGCGTGGCTGCCGTGACTGCGCTGTCCTCTGCACACCCGCGCCAGGAGGTGTCATGAGCATCGACCACGACCTCGACCCGGCACAGCTGCGGCGCCTGCTCGGCCTCGTCGAGCACGACACCGACGCCGATCCGTTCCCCGTCACCGGCTGGGACGCGGTGGTGTGGGTCGTCGGCAACGCGGCACAGACCGCGCTGTTCCACCGGCTCGTCCTCGGCATGGACCTCGTCGCCTACTCCGGGCCCGAGACCGGCAACCCCGACCACCACGCCTACGTGCTGCGCGCCGGTGAGGTGCGGTTCGTCGTCACCGGTGGGGTGGCGCCGACGAGCCCGCTGCACGACCGGCACCGCCGCCACGGCGACGGCGTCGCCGACATCGCGCTGGAGGTCCCCGACGTCGACCGCTGCATCGCCCACGCACGCGCGGCCGGTGCGACGGTGCTCGTCGAACCGCACGACGTCGCCGACGCGCACGGCACCGTGCGCACCGCCGCGATCGCCGCCTACGGCGACACCCGGCACACCCTCGTCGACCGCTCCCGCTACACCGGCCCCTACCTGCCGGGCTACGTCGCGCAGGACGCCCCCGCGCTCGGCCGGCCGGTGTTCCAGGCGCTCGACCACGTGGTCGGCAACGTCGAGCTCGGCCGGATGGACGAGTGGGTCGCGTTCTACACCCGCGTCATGGGCTTCACGAACATGGCCGAGTTCGTCGGCGCCGACATCGCGACCGAGTACTCCGCGCTGATGAGCAAGGTCGTGGCCAGCGGCGACCGGCGGGTGAAGTTCCCGCTCAACGAGCCCGCGCGGGGCCGCAGGCGCTCGCAGATCGACGAGTACCTCGACTTCCACGGCGGGCCGGGTGTGCAGCACCTCGCGCTGGCCACCGACGACATCCTCGCGACGGTGGACGGCCTGCGCGCCAAGGGGATCGAGTTCCTGCCGACGCCTGCGTCGTACTACGAGGACCCGGCCCTGCGGGCCCGGATCGGTGAGGTCCGAGTCCCGGTCGACGAGCTCGCCGCCCGCGGCATCCTCGTCGACCGCGACGAGGACGGGTACCTCCTGCAGATCTTCACCGCCCCGATCGGCGACCGGCCCACGGTGTTCTTCGAGTTCATCGAGCGGCACGGCTCGCTGGGCTTCGGCAAGGGAAACTTCAAGGCGCTCTTCGAGGCGATCGAGCGCGAGCAGGCCCGCCGCGGCAACTTCTAGCCGTCCGCGGTCCCCTGTGAGTGAGCGGCATCGTCGAGCCAGCGGTGCGGCACCCGCCGCTGGGTCCCGGCGCGCTCACGATGTACGAGGCGGCGCTCGCCGAGCTCGACCCCCTTGGGCTCCGCGCCGCGGCCCGGATGGGGTTCGTGAACACCGTGCTCGGGCACGTCCTCGGCTCGGGGCTCGCGCTGCTCGAGGAACGGTCGATGCGGGCGAGGGCGGGCCTGCCGTCCGATCGGGACCTCGACCGGCGGTTTCCCCCTACCTCGCCCGCATCGCCGCGGCCGGCGACCACCCCCATTCCACTGCATGGGCCGCCGACCCGGACCGCCTCGGCGCACCGCCGCAGACGTTCGAGGCGATCCTCGACTGGCTCCTCGACGGGCTGGAGACCCTGTCGTGAGTGGCGACCATCGCCACTCACGGGGTCAGCGGTCGAGCCACGTCGTCGCGTAGAACATGTCCCGCGACAGGTAGCGGTCGATGCCCTTGACGTCCTTCTTCGTGATCGTCGCCAGATAGGCCCGGCTGATCCACACGACCGCGAGGTCCTTGTTCACCTGGTCCTCGACCTGCTGGTAGTCCTTCGTGCGCTGCGCGTCGTCGCCGGTGACGGCCGCGTCGGCCAGCCACGTGTCGACGTCGGGGTTCGAGTACCGGCCGAAGTTCCCGCTCCCTCCGGTCCCGACGATGCGCTGCACGCCCGGGAACGGGTTGTCCAGCGGCGCGACGGTGGTGCTGAGCTGGAAGTCGCCGCTCTGCACGACGGCCGAGGAGTACTGCGCCAGGTCGTAGGTCTGGACGGTCACCGTGATCCCGATCGCGGCCATCTGCGCCTGCACGAACTCCGCGAACGGCTGCCGGCTGGTCGTCGTCTTGAACGTGAAGTCCGGGTTCCCGCCCTCCGCCCGGTAGGCGTCGACCAGTTGCTTGGCCCTGCCCGGGTCGTAGGCCGGCCACTCGCCCGACGCGCCCTGGGTGTGGAACGGGCTGCTCGTGTCGAACAGGCTGTTGGCCGTGGTGAGCCGGTTGTTGTACTGGCTCGCCGACAACGCCTTCATGTCCATCGCCCGGATGACCGCCTCGCGCATGCCGCGGTCGTCGAACGGGGCCTTCGTGAAGTTGAAGAACAGGTACTCACCGGAGTTGCCCGGGCCGTAATAGACCTGCAGCTGCGGGTTGTCCAGCCCGCGGACGATCTCCTGGTTGTAGGCCGCGAACGCGAGGTCGATGTCGCCGTTCTGCGTCGAGGCCGTCCGGGTGTCGGTGTCGGGCAACGGACGGAACTCCAGTCCGTCGAGGTAGGGCATCCCCTGCTGCCAGTAGTGCGGGTTGCGCGCCAACGTCATCTTGGAGTCGCGGACCCAGCTGGTCAGCGTGAACGGACCCGCGCCGACGGGGTGCGTGCCGATGTCCTTGCCGTACTTCTGCAGCGCCGCCGGCGAGATGATCATCCCGAGGGTGCCGCTGAAGCCGCTCTGGGCGAAGACGATCGGGAACGACGCCAGCGGCGAGCGCAGCGTGAACCGCACCGTCAGCGGGTCGACGGCGGTCATCGAGGCGATCATCGCGGCGTACTGGTGGGCGGGCGAGGTCGCCTTGTCGATGTGGCGCTGGGTGTTGACCACGACCGCGTTCGCGTCGAAGGCCGTGCCGTCGGAGAACGTGACGCCCGGCGTCAGCGTCATCGTCCACGTCGTGCCGCCGTCGGACGTGGTCATGCTCCTCGCGATGAACGGCTCGATCTTGCCGTCGGGGGAGAGCTTCAGCAGCGAGTCGAACACGGCGTTCTGCGCCATGTTCGTGTTCTGCACCGTCGGGTCGAAGGTGACGGCCTCGCGGTCGGCGCCCAGGATCAGCGTGCCGCCGTGCTTCGGTGTGCCCTCCTCGGCAAGGTTCCCGCCGTAGGGGTCGATCGCCTTGATCGGCCCCGACCCGCCGGCCGATCCACCCCCGGCCGACCCGCAGCCGGTGACGACGAGCAGCACCGCCGCCACGGCGGCCACCACCCCCGCCCGCCGTGCCCGTCGCCGGCCCGCTGTTCGCAGGCCTGTTCGCTGCTGCATCGCCCACCCACTCCTCGTCGAGTCCGGCAGTGACACCCGGGGAGGTTCTCCGAAGCCCAAGGGGCCGCCGGGCACGGCCCGGTCGGTCAGGCGCCGCTCCCCGCGATCGCCGGGGCCGAGACGCCGACGCCGCCGCGCGTCGTCGCGCCGTAGCGGGCGATCTCGGCCGGCAGGTCGAGCGGGACCCCGCGCCGGGTCCGTGCCTCGTACGCGGCGTCGTCGAGCCGGTCGGCCGGGACGAGCCACGCGACCTCGAACTCGATCCCGTCGGGGTCGCGCGCGTAGATGCTCTTCGTCGTGCCGTGGTCGGTGGCCCCGACCAGCGCGCCCGCCCCGGCGAGGACCTCGGCGAGCTCCGCGAGCTCACCGAGCGTCCGCAGCTCCCACCCCAGGTGGTAGAGCCCGACCGTGGTGGTGCCCGCCGACGAGTCGTGCGCGCCGTCGCCGATGGCGAACAGCCCGATGTCGTGGTCGTTCGTCGAGTCGGGGGCCTGCATGAAGGCCGCCCGGCCGGGTCGTTCCATGACGACCCGGAAGCCGAGCAGATCCCGGTAGAACGCCACGCTGCGGTCCACGTCCCGGACGTAGAGGACGGCGTGGTTGAGCCGGTTGATTCCCACGCCGTCAGTCGCCCGCGACCGGGAGGTGTCGCAGCGAGTCGAGCGCCT
The DNA here is from genome assembly GCF_000196675.2 of Pseudonocardia benzenivorans CB1190. GTDB lineage: Bacteria > Actinomycetota > Actinomycetes > Mycobacteriales > Pseudonocardiaceae > Pseudonocardia > Pseudonocardia benzenivorans. The sequence goes on from NC_015312.1 coordinate 1,486,816, forward strand.
CACGGACGGCCGGGTCGTCGTCGGTGCCGAGGTAGCGCCAGTCCTCGCCCTCCTCGAGGATCTTGTCGGCCGCACGGATCGTCGTGAAGTCGTGTCCGGGACCGGCCAGCGCGGGTGGCGGCGTGCCGTCGGCCTCGAGCGCCCTCGCCGCGCCGAGCAGGATGCGGCGCATCCGGATGACGGCCTTGTCGAGCTGGCCGAGCTGCTCGCTGCTGCGGTCGTAGATCTTGCCCATCGACTCGGTGACCATCAGGTCCTGGCTGACGAAGTCGGCCACGCCGCTGAAGGTCTCGGTGCGCTGGACGTCGCGGTCGAGCTTGTAGTCGTTGTCGGCGGTGTACTCGCGCGGGGTGATGCCCCCGACCCGGCGGGTGAACGGCGTCTCGAACGGGCTGAAGTCGTGCAGCGGCGCGCCGCCGTGGCCCTGCGGGTTCGCCTGGACCTGGGCGTCGAAGTTGTAGCGCCAGCAGCTGTGGTCGTCGATCGGGACGACCATGAGGTGGCGGGTGTTGTACGGGATCGCGGCGATGATCGTCGAGTACGGCGCGATGTACTCCGTGATGCGCACGTTGGTGTGGCCGTTGGGCGTGGTCCGCAGGCCTCCGTAGCGGAAGCCGTACCAGGTGTTCTCGACCTCGATGCGCGGCGCCTGGTCGTGGGTCCAGAACTTCCACGTCGCCTTGTTCGACGGGTAGCCCGGCTTGTCGGTGCCGTCGTCGGAGAACTCACCCGCGGCGAAGAACCCGTGCAGCCAGGAGATGTGGGCGGTGTCGAGGTTGCCCTCCATCGTCTGGATCCAGTTGCAGTCCGCGTAGAGCTTGGTGGCCAGCGTCTTCTCGGCCGGTAGCGTCTCGGTGCCGAAGTCGCGGAACGGGGTCATGGTGTCGGCCGGGCCCATGTAGGTCCACACGATCCCGCCCGACTCGTGGACCGGGTAGGCCTTCGCGCGCACGCGGTCCTTGAACGAGCTCTCCGGCGGCTCGCTGGGCATGTCGACGCAACGGCCGTCCGCGTCGAACTTCCAGCCGTGGTACGGGCAGCGCAGCCCGCACTCCTCGTTGCGGCCGAAGAACAGCGAGGCACCACGGTGCGGGCAGTTCTCCTGGATGAGGCCGACCTTGCCGGTGGTGTCCCGGAACGCCACCAGCTTCTCGCCGAGCAGCGTCACCCGCAGCGGTGGGCAGTCGGGCTCCGGCAGTTCCTCGCTGAGCGCGGCGGGGGTCCAGTAGCGGCGCAGCACCTCGCCCATCGGGGTCCCCGGCCCGACCCGGCACAGGGTCTCGTTGTCCGCGTGCGACAGCATCGTCGGCCCTCCTCGTCACGAACCCGGGCACAGCCGTGCTCCGGGCACGACGGTGTTGGTCCCGGAGTGGGTGATCACTGATGAACGGCGGGAGAGTCCGCCGGATCACGTGATCGACGTTATCCGAGCGGTTCACGGCACGGAAACAACGTCTTCGTCTAGCCCGCCATAAGCACGGCGAATACCGTCGGCCCGTTCGCGCCGTGGTGTGATGGGCCGGTGACGTCCTCGTCGTCGAGGCTCGCGCGCCTCGATCTCAACCTGCTGGTGGTGCTGCGCGAGCTGCTGCGCGAGCGCAACGTGACCCGGGCCGCGGCGCGCGTCGGGGTCTCGCAGCCGGCGGCGAGCGCGGCGCTGGGCCGCCTGCGCCGGCACTTCGACGACGAGCTGCTCGTCCGCCGCGGCGCGGGCTACGAGCTGTCCGCGCTGGCCCACCAGCTCGTCGACCAGGTCGAGACGGTGTGCGACGGCATCGACCGGCTGCTGTCGACGGGCGCCGACTTCGATCCGGCGACGTCGCACCACGAGTTCACGATCGTCATGTCCGACTACGCGATCGCCGTGATGGGGGAGCGGCTCGCCGCCGAGGCGCACGCCAGGGCACCGCACGTGCGGCTCAACGTCGTGCTCGTCCGCGAGGCGCTGGCGGCCGGTATCGACCGCACGATCCGGGCCGTCGACGCCGTCGTCTCCTCGGCGACAGGACGGTTCCGGCAGCCGGAGATCCGCTCGACGCTGCTGTTCCGCGACCGCTGGGTGGTGGTCGTCGGCCGCGACACCGTCGTCGGCGACCCGCTCACCCTGCACGACCTGCGCGACGCCACCTGGGTCGTGCCGTACCACCGGGACTCGGAGTTCCCGTCCGTGGTGCCGGTGAGCGGACAGCTCGCCGCCCTCGGACTGCGCCCGACGGTGACGGTGCGCGTCGACAGCTACGTGGCGGTGCCGTTCCTGGTGGCATCGTCCGGGCACGTCGCGCTGATGCAGGAGACGATGGCCCGGACCATGCAGGAGCGGCTCGGTCTGCGGATCCTCGATCCGCCCGCCCCGTTGGAGCCGTTCGTCGAGCGACTGTGGTGGCACGAGCGGCTGACGACCGACCCGGCCCATCGCTGGTTCCGCCGGATCGTCGAACGCGCCGCCCGCGCCCTCTGAAGGCTCGTGAGTGGCGATGGTCGCCATGACGACCATCGCCACTCACGGGGACTACGACTTCCAGGTACCGCCCCAGAACAGCTCACTGGACAGGTACCGCGACACGCCCTTGACGTTCGGGCGCGCGATGGCGGCCTTGGCTGCCTGGGACAGCCAGACCACCGGCAGGTCCTGGGTGATCAGCTCCTGCGCCTTCTTGTACGCGGCGATCTGGGTGGCCGGGTCGGTCGAGGCGGCCGCCTCGTCGAGGGCCGCGTCGACCTGCGGGTTCGAGTACTTCCCGTAGTTGTTGATGCCGCCCGTGTGGAACTGGTTGGTCATGAACGGGAACGGGTTCTCGTAGGGCCCGCTGATCCAGGTCGCCGTGCCGAACTGGGTGCCCTGGATGATCGGGCCGATGAACGTCGAGATGTCGTCGAACTGCAGCTTGACGTTCACGCCGATGGCCGCCCACTGCGCCTGCAGGAACTGGCCGAGCTGGTGGTCGTCGGGGGAGTTGCCCGTGTTGTAGGTGAAGTCGGGATTCCCGCCGCCGGCCTTGTAGGCGTCGATCAGCTGCTTCGCCTTCGCCGGGTCGTACTTCGGGTAGGCGTCCGCGGCGGCCTGGCTGAAGTACTGCGAGTCCGGGGCGAACGGGGTGGTCGTCAGCAGGCCGACGTTGTTGTACTGCGTCGCGTTGAGCGCCTTCGGGTCGATCGCCATGATCAGCGCCTGGCGCACGCTCTTGTCGTCGAAGGGCTTCTTGGTCAGGTTGTAGTAGAGGTACTGGCCGTCGCCGCCCGGGCCGTAGTAGGTCACCAGGTCCTTGTTCATCGACGCCTGGCGCAGCTCGCTGAAGAAGCCGCCGATGTCGAGGTCGACGTCACCGTTCTGGACCGACGCGTAGCGCGCGTCCGTGTCGGAGATGGGCCGGAACTGGATGGCGTCGAGGTAGGGCTTGCCCTTGTCCCAGTAGTTGTCGAACTTCTTGACGTCGATCTTGTTGTTCGGGATCCAGTCGACGAACTGGAACGGACCGGCGCCGACGGGGTTGCGGCCGTAGTCGGCGCCCTCCTTCTGCACGGCCGTCGGCGAGGCGATGCTGCCGAGGTTGCCGGAGCTGAAGGGCAGCGCGAACGACGTCGGGAACGTCGCCGTCGGCCGCTTCAGCACGAAGGTGATCGTCAGCGGGTCGGTCGCGGTCATCGTCTGGATCGGCTCGGTGTAGAGCTTGCCGAGCGCGGCCGGGGTGTCCATCTGCCGCTTGACGTTGAAGATCACGGCGTCGGCGTTGAACGGCGTGCCGTCCTGGAAGGTGACGCCGGGCCGGAGCTTCATGACCCAGGTCTTGCCCCCGTCGGGGGTGTCCATCGACTGCGCGAGGTAGGGCTGGGGGTTGCCCTTGCTGTCCATCTTCAGCAGCGAGTCGTAGACCGCCGACGCCATCAGGTTCGAGCCGATCACGGGGTCGAACGACCGGGCCTCGGTGTACATGCCGACGATCAGCGTGCCGCCGGGCTTGGGGGTGCCCTCCTCGGCCGGGTCTCCGCCGAACGGTTTCGACGAGTCCAGATGGTCCGGGTTGGCGGCCGCCGACGTGGCGCCCCCGTTGGACCCGCAGGCCGTCCCGACGAGCACGATCGCGGCCAGTGCCGCGATCGCCGCGGCTATCCGCTTGTGTCGGGAGCCCCGTTCGGAGCCTGTTCGCATGGCTCGATCCACCTCTCTCGAAACTGCCCATACGGCGGTGTGCTGGACAGACCCCGGCGGCCGCGGACGGCGCGTCGGGGTCACGACAGAGGCAGATTCACGGCGTGCGGAGGCGCCCGACGTGCCCGTGCCGGGAGATACTGCAGCGGTGCCGGCGTGCCGCCAGAGGGGGTGACGGCGCGTGGTCCCCGGAACCGCGCGGGGAAGCATAGCGGGTTGACAAGATTGTTAACAATAATGGACGCAAAAAGTCCGGAGTCGGGATCCCGGGCGTCGGCACAGGGACCGCAGACGCCGACCGCCCCGCCCGGGAGCCGGGCGGGGCGATCGTGACGTGACGACGCGCGCAGGAGCGCAGGAGTGTCGGGTCAGCTCGCGAGTTGGGTGCGGCGCTCCATGAGCCGCCAGACCATCGGGGTGAAGATCAGCTGCATGGCGAGGTCGAACTTCCCCCCGGGGCAGACGATCGTGTTCGCCCGGGACATGAACGAGTCGTGCAGCATTGACAGCAGGTAGGAGAAGTCGATCCCGCGGGGGTCGGCGAAGCGGATGATCAGCATCGACTCGTCTGCCGTCGGGATCGTGCGGGCGATGAACGGGTTCGACGTGTCGACCATGGGGACCCGCTGGAAGTTCACGTGCGTGCGCGAGAACTGAGGACAGATGTGGTTCACGTAGTCCGGCATCCGGCGCAGGATCGTGTCGGTGACGGCCTCGGTGGAGTACCCACGCTGGGTCTTGTCCCGGTGCAGCTTCTGGATCCACTCGAGGTTGATCACCGGCACGACGCCGATCAGCAGGTCCGGGTGCTGTGCGACGTCGACCTTGTCGGTGACGACCGCGCCGTGCAGCCCCTCGTAGAAGAGCAGGTCGGAGTCGCCGGGCAGGTCCGCCCACGGCGTGAAGGTGCCCGGCGGCTGGTCGAACGGCGCCGCCTCCTCCTCGTCGTGCAGGTACTTGCGGACCTTTCCGCGGCCGGTCTCGCCGTAGGTGCGGAACAGCTCCTCCAGCTCCTCGAAGAGGTTCGACTCGGGGCCGAAGTGGCTGAAGCTGTGGTCGCCGCGGGCGTGCGCGTCCGCCATGCGGACCTTCATCTCCGCCCGGTCGAACCGGTGGAAGCTGTCGCCCTCGACCGCGGCCGCGTTGATGTGCTCCCGCCGGAAGATCTGCTGGAAGGCCCGCATGACCGAGGTCGTGCCGGCGCCCGAGGCACCGGTGACCGCGATGATCGGATGCTTGGTCGACATGCCCGTCTCCGTCTCAGTTCGCGGCGCGGAACAGGCCGCGCGTGCCGTACAGCGGGGTGTCGACCCCGCTGTCGACGTTCTCGACGTGGTACTTCGCGATGCGCTCGACCTCCTCGACGGCGCCGAAGACGAGCGGGATGCGCTGGTGCAGGGCGGTCGGGGTGACGTCGAGGATGCGTTCGCGGCCGGTGTGGGCCGCGCCGCCCGCCTGCTCGACGACGAACGCGACCGGGTTGGCCTCGTAGAGCAGCCGCAGCCGGCCGGGCCTGGCCGGGTCCTTGGCGTCGCGCGGGTAGAGGAAGACGCCGCCGCGGGTGAGGATCCGGTGCGTCTCGGCCACCAGCGAGGCCACCCACCGCATGTTGAAGTCCTTGCCGCGGGGCCCGGACCTGCCCGCCAGGCACTCGTCGACGTAGCGGCGCACCGCGGGCTCCCAGAACCGCCGGTTCGACGCGTTGATCGCGAACTCCTGCGTCGTCTCCGGGATGCGGATGGCCTCGCGGGTGAGGATGAACTCGCCGAGCCGGGGGTCGAGGGTGAACCCGTGCGTGCCGCGGCCGGTCGTCAGCACGAGCATCGTCGACGGGCCGTAGATGGCGTAGCCCGCCGCGACCTGCGTGCTGCCCGGCTGCAGGAACGCCTCCGGACCGGGCGTCTCGCCCGTGCCCTCGGGCGCCCGCAGGATCGAGAAGATGCTCCCGACCGAGACGTTGACGTCGATGTTCGACGAGCCGTCCAACGGGTCGAAGACCAGCAGGTACTTGCCCCGCGGGTACTCCGCGGGGATCCCGTAGGGGTCGTCGAGCTCCTCGGAGGCCATGCCGGCGACCTGGCCGCCCCACTCGGTGGCGCGCAGGAAGATGTCGTTGGCCAGCACGTCGAGCTTCTGCTGCGTCTCGCCCTGGACGTTCACGGTGCCCTCGGCGCCGAGCACGCCCTCCAGCGCGCCGTGCGCCACCCGGCCCGCGATGGCCTTGCAGGCGATCGCGACATCGAGGATCAGCGAGTTGAGGTCACCGACGGCGCCGGGGTGTCGGCGCCGCTCGGCGTCGAGGAACCGGGCGAGCGTAGTGCGGTCGGCGAGCATGGCGTTTCTCCCCGCAGCCGGGCGAACAGGACGTCAGGGCCCGGCCGGGGGCACCCGCGCCCCGGCCGGGTCCGCGTTCCGAGCGTGCCGTGCGCCGTGCCACGGCCCATCCCCCCGCCAGGTGGGCGCCCGGGGGTGAATGTCGCACTGAGGCGAGACCGGCGCCGGGCGGTCGGCGCGTGCGGGCCCGTGCGCAACGGACCCGCACGCGCGCGGGCGTAGGGTCGGCAGCCGTGACCGCCTCGCTGACCCAGACGGCCCGTGACCTCGCAAGCGGATCGACGACCGCGACCCGGCTGGTCGAGGAGGCACTCGAACGGCTCGCCGCCACCGAACCGGACGTCCACGCGTGGGTGACGGTCGCCGCCGACACCGCTCGCGAGCAGGCCCGGGCCCTCGACGCCGGACCGCACCGGGGCCCGCTGCACGGGGTGCCGTTCGGGGTGAAGGACATCATCGACGTCGCGGGCCTGCCGACGGAGTGCGCCTCGCCGCTGCGCGCGGGTGCGGTCGCGGCGGCCGACGCCTGGGTCGTGCAGCGGCTGCGGGCGGCCGGTGCCGTCGTCCTCGGCAAGACCGTGACGACGGAGTTCGCCTACTTCGAGCCCGGACCGACGCGCAACCCGCGCGACCTCTCGCGCACGCCGGGCGGCTCGTCGAGCGGGTCGGCGGCGGCCGTCGCGGCGGGCGTCGTCCCGCTCGCGCTGGGCACGCAGACGGCGGGGTCGGTGATCCGGCCCGCCGCGTTCTGCGGCGTCGCGTCGTACGTGCCCCCGGTCGGGGCGCTGTCCTACGCGGGCGTGCACCCCATGTGCCCGTCGCTGGACACCGTCGGTTTCTTCGCACCGGCCGTCGCCGACCTCGCGCTCGTGCGGACGGCGGTCGACGGGCGGGCCGACGTCCCCGTCGCCCGGACCGACGCCCCGACGCTGCTGCTCCTGCGCGGCGACGAGCTGGGTCCGGTCGAGCCGGAGATGGCGGCGGCGCTGGAGTCGGCCGCGACCGCGCTGACGGCCGCGGGTGCGCGCCTCACCGAGCTCACGACGCCGCTCTCCCCGCTCATCGACGACCATCTGACGGTCATGGAGCACGAGGCGGCCATCTCGATGCGCGAGGACCTCACCGCGCATCCCGACGAGCTGAGCGACATCCTGCGCACGATGCTGGAGAAGGGAACGACGGTCGGCGGCGCCGCGCACGACGCCGCGCTCGCCCGGGCGGCCGCGCAGCGCGACCTGCTGCTGGGGCTGCTCGGCGACGCCGACGCGATCCTGCTGCCGGCTGCGCCCGGACCGGCCCCGGTGGGCCTCGGCGCGACCGGGAACCCCGCGATGTCACGGCCGTTCCAGCTCATGAACATGCCCGCCGTCGCTGTGCCGGGGCTCGCGACGACGGGCGGGTTGCCGCTGGGTGTCCAGCTCGTCGGGCATCCTCGGCGGGAGGACGACCTGCTGGCGACGGCGGCGTGGGTGGAGGCCCGGCTCGGCTGAGCCCGGCCCGCCCTCCGAGGAGGGTGGTCACGGGTGCGGGCCCCGGATCACGGGACCCGCACCCGGGCACGGGGGTGTTACTTGACGACGGGCGCGCCCATGGGGAGCGCGCGTCCGCCCAGTTCCTGGTTCATGGCGTCGTAGAAGATGTAGACGCCGATCAGGCAGAAGACGAACACGGCGATGCCGCCGCCGGTGAGCATCGCGGTGGAGCCGCCGAGCACGCCGGCGAGCACGAGCGCGACCGCGATGTCGACGACGACGAACAGCAGGGTGAAGGCGAGCGGCAGACGCATCGTCGCGAGCGTGACGACGACGAGCACCACCAGCCACGAGATCAGGAACGTGGCCTGGACGGCCTGGACCTGGGTCGCGGCGGCCGTGGCGTCGGAGGAGACCCCGAACCAGCCGTTGACCAGGCCCATCACCAGGAAGCCGAAGCTCATCCAGAAGACGCCGAACATCCCGAAGATGCCGGCGACGGCGCTCTGACCGATCCGGGCGGCCCACAGACCCGAGGCCAGCACCCCGATCCCGGATGCGAAGAAGACGGCCGCGATGAGGCCGCCCGGCAGGGCCGTCGGCAGGTAGCCGACGAGCCAGAGTCCGAGGGTGATCGAGCCGACCAGGAAGGTCGGCAGGGCGAGCAGGGACGGGTTGCCGGCCGGCGGTGCGGCCGCGGGTGCTTCGACGGCGGCGGCCTGCGCCTCGTTCTCGACTGTCATGACCAAGCTCCTCGTTGAGTTCGGTACTGCAGACTGGACGAACCTGGCAGCGAGCCACGGTGGGGACACCCTGGTCGCGGTACCTCCTGGTCGGGCGGATGGGTCGGGAGTACAGGTCCGACCGGTCGAATGGTGACCGCTCCGAAGGCTGCCGGATGTCTCGAACTGAGACGGTGACCGAGTCGTGACCTCAGGAGTGGGTCAGGCAGTCGGCGCAGGTCCCGCGAAAGATGACCTGGGCCTCGTCGACGACGCCGATGTCGCCGGAGGGGGTGAGGCACGGTTTCCCGGCGGCGCACGGCACGTCGGTCACGCGGTGGCAGACCTTGCACACGAAGTGGTGGTGCCACTCGCCCGCGACCTCGTAGAGAACGGCGCCGGGGCCGGCGTCCGCGGTGAGCGCCAGTCCCGCCCCGACCAGCGAGGCCAGGACGTTGTAGACGCTCGACCGCGGGATCCGCCGGCCCCGGGTGGAGAGCAGGTCGTACACCTCGTCGGCGGTGCGGTGGCCACCGAGGTCCTCGAGCGCGCCCAGGACCTCGGTGCGCGGGCCGGTGGCCCGCAGTCCGCCGTCGCGGAGTCTCCTGCTCAGGCCTGCTGCGCGTCGAACATCCACCGCTGCTTCTCCAGTCCCGCGACGATGCCGATGAGCAGGTCCTGGGTGACCGGGTCGAGCTCGTCGAGCGTGTCGATGCGCCGGCGCATGCGCTCGACGACGGTCCCGAGCACCGCCACGACGTGCGCGACGACCTCGGTGTCGGCGACGCGGCCGCCGACGACGTCGGCCAGCGGGCTCTCCTTGGCGACGGTCCCCACCCGTCCGTCGGGCGCGTAGCCCAGTGCGACGGCACGCTCGGCGACGGCGTCGGCCGCGGCACGCACCTCGTCGGTCAGCCCGTCGAGCTGCTCGTGCAGGGGCAGGAAATGCCGGCCGGTGACGTTCCAGTGCAGCTGCTTGGCCTGCAGCGACAGGTCGGTGAGCTCCACCAGCGTGTCCTGCAGGTCGGTTCCGATCCGTTCGACGTCCACGAGATCCTCCTCGACGCGTCAGTTCTTTTCTGGACAGGTTCCAGTTTAGCCGTTTATTGGAACCAGTCCAGAAAAGCGGCTGTGGCCTCGCTCTCGTGGGACGGCGCGGTCAGGCCGGCCGGGGCAGCAGCGTGTCGACGAGGCTGCGGGCCCAGTCCGGGGTGCCGGGCGCGGGCGTGAACAGCGCCCGGTAGTAGACCGGCGCGAGCAGCGCGTCGAGCGCCCGCTCGACCGTCGGCGCCGCGCCGCCCCGCGAGCGTTCGCGGTCGAGCATCGAGGCGAGCTGCTCCTGGCGCTCGGTCGTGCAGGCGCACCCGCCCTCGGTGCCGCTGCTCAGCGCCGCCCGGATGATCGCGATCGAGTCGGGGTCGGTCAGGTCGGTCGCGAGGTCGGCCGTCCACTGCTCCAGGTCGCCGCGCAGCGACCCGGTGTCCGGCACGACGAGGTCGCCGCTGAAGCGGCTCGCCGCGACGGCGGCGAGCAGCTCGCCGAGGGTCCCCCAGCGCCGGTAGACCGTCGTCGGGTGGACGCCTGCACGCGCGGCGATCGCGGGCATCGTGAGGTGCTCGGCCGGGCCTTCCGTCAGCAGCTCCGCGACGGCGCGGTGCACGGCGGCGCGGACCCGGGCCGACCGCCCGCCGGGCCGCGGCCGCGGGACCGTCCCGGCGTCGGGGTCGTCGGTGGCACGGGCGTGCGGTGTGGTCCCCGTCCTGGTCTCGCTCACGAGGGCATTATTGCAGCGATCGTTGCGTTCGGGTTACCGTCCTAACGCAACGAACTTTGCAACCGGGAGAACGATGTCCTCCATCGACGTTTCCGTCGGGCCGCCCGCGACGACGGCTCGGCTGTCGCAGGCCGGGACGTTCGCGGTCGTGGCCGCGCTCGTGGTCCTGTTCATGGCGGCCGCAGGCGCGCCCACCCCCCTCTACGTCGTCTACCAGAAGAACTGGGGCTTCTCGGCGACGACGCTCACCATCGTGTTCGCCGTCTACGTCGCGGGGCTGCTCGCATCGTTGCTGGTCGTCGGCGGGCTCTCCGACCACGTCGGCCGCCGTCCGGTGCTCGCCGCGGCCATCGCGCTCGAGGCCACGTCGTTCGTGCTGTTCCTCGTCGCGGGCGGCGTGCCGATGCTGCTCGTGGCGCGGGTCCTGCAGGGGCTCGCGACCGGCGCCGCGATCACGACGCTCTCGGCGGCACTCGTCGACAGCGTCCCGGCGCACCGGCCCGGACGCGCCGGCGTCGTCAACAGCGTCGCGCCGGTGAGCGGTCTGGCCGTCGGCGCCCTGGGTGCCGGCGCGCTCGTCGAGTACGCGCCCGCGCCGACGCACCTCGTCTACGCGGTGTTCCTGGCCCTGTTCGTGCTCGGCGGCATCGCGGTGGCGGCCATGCCGGAGACCTCGGCCCGGCGGTCCGGCGCCGTCGGCTCGTTGCGCCCGGCGCTCGCCGTGCCCGCCCGGATCCGCATCGAGGTCCTCGCGCTCGTGCCGATCCTGCTGGCCAGCTGGTCGCTGGGCGGGCTGTTCTTCTCGCTCGGCCCCTCGGTGGCCGCCGACGTCCTCGGCCTGCACAACCACCTCGTCGGCGGGCTCGTCGTCGGGCTGCTGTGCGTGCCGGGGGCACTGACGTCGCTGCTGCTGCGCAGCTGGCCGGTCGAGCGGCTCGTCGTCGTCGCCGCGCTGCTGCTCGCCGTCGGGACGGCGTCGGCCGTCGTCGGCGTCGACGCGGGGCCGGCCGTCCTGGGCGTGGTGGGCACCGTCGTCGCGGGCATCGGCTTCGGCGCGGCCGCACTGGGGACCTTCGGCACCTATGCGCGGATCGCCGCCCCGCATGAGCGCGGGGCCCTTTTCGCCGTCGCCTACACCATCTCCTACCTGGCCTTCAGCGTGCCGGCCGTGGCCGCCGGCCTCGCGACGACCGCCGTCGGGCTGCGGCCGACGACCGTCGGCTACGGCATCGTCGTCGTCGCGCTGGGGATCGTCGCGCTGGTGGCGCAGTGGCTGGTCGCCGCCCGGCGACGCGCGGCGGCCCGGCCCGCGCTCTCGTGAGCGCCGGGCCCAGAATGTGGGCGTGACGACGTTGAGGCTGACGATCCGCGTCCGGCCGGGGGCATCGCGGACCTCGGTCGGCGGGGCGTACGCCGACGCGCTCGTCGTGCGGGTCAACGAACGCGCCGTCGACGGCGCCGCCACCGCGGCGGCGCTGCGGGCGGTCGCCGGTGCCTTCGGGGTGCCGCGCGGCGCGGTGCGGCTCGTCAGCGGTGCCACCTCGCGCACCAAGATCCTCGACGTCGAGGGCGGCGACCCGGAGCGGCTGCGCGAGCTGCTCGGCTGAGCGCGGCCGGGCGGCCCCTCAGTCGAACGCCCGGGCGGCGGCGGCCCGGCCGGCGTCCGCCCCGGCGAAGAACGACGTGTCGCCCGCGAGCAGCGCGGTCCCGGCGGCGACCAGGGCGCCGGCCGCCGCGTAGAAGAACGTGCCGCCGACCGAGATCCGGGCGACGCCGGCGTCGGCCAGCTCGGCCACCAACGGCCCGCCGTCGCGCAGCAGGACGTTCACCGGCCGGTCGACGTTGCGCACCACGGTCTCGACGTCGGCGGTCCGGGCCAGGCCCGGCGCGTAGAGGACGTCCGCGCCCGCGTCCTGGTAGGCCTGCAGCCGGGCGATCGTGTCGGCGAGGTCGTCGACGCCGTGCAGGAGGTTCTCGCACCGGGCGGTGAGCACGAGCGCCGCGCCGTCGCGGTGGGCCGCCTCGGCCGCGGCCGCGACCCGCTCGACCGCGGCATCGCGTGCGTAGATCGGGTCCGCGTCGTCGCCGGTGTAGTCCTCGATCGAGGCGCCCGCGAGTCCCGCGCCGCGGGCGGCCACGATCGTCGCGGCCACCTCGTCGGCGGAGTGGCCGAACCCGTTCTCCAGGTCGGCGGAGACGGGCAGCGGCGTCGCGGCGACGACGGCGGCCGCGTGGGCGATCGCCTCGTCGCGGGTGACGCGTCCGTCGCGGCGGCCGAGCGTCCCGGCGAAGCCGCTGCTCGTCGTCGCGAGGGCCTGGAATCCGAGCGACGCGAGCAGGCGGGCGGATCCGGCGTCCCAGGGGTTGGGGATCAGCAGCGGGGTGTCGCCGTGGTGCAGGTCCAGGAACGCGGAGGCCATGCGGCCCACGCTATCCCGCCGGTGCCGACCACGAGTTCCTCGTCCGGTGCCGCGGGTCCGTGGCCGGCTGCGGACGTCGCGGATGCGGGAGGGCCGGGCGGTGGTCCGCCCGGCCCTCCTCGGATGTCCTGCCGTCAGTGCTGCGCGTTGACCAGTTCGAGTCCGTTCGCGGCCTCCAGGACCGTGGAACCGGGCGTCGGGTTGATCGACGACTGCCCGTTCGGGAGGGTGATCACGGTCTTGCCGTTGGGGGTGCCGTCGTCGTACCAGGCCAGGGTCGCGGTGAAGTCGCCCTGCTCACCGGTGTTCTGGTCGATGACGCGGAACGTGAGCGTGCCCTGCGTGGCCGTCTTGCCGGCGACGTTCAGGGCGAACGGGATGTTCAGGTCGTCGGCGACCAGGACCTGACCGACCTTCGGCACGCCGGCCCAGGTGTTGTCGGCGTTCGTCGGGTCGGAGATGCCGGTGAGGACGAGCTGGTAGTGGGTGCTGGCGTCGGACACGAGGTAGGTGACGTTCTGCCGGGCCCCGACCTGCGAGGCGACGGCGGCCCGGGACACGGCGGCGGGGGTGTCGGTGGGGGTGGCGGCGGAGGCGACGCCGGCGCCGAGGCCGCCGAGGGCGGCGGCGGTCAGGACGACGGCGACGGACTTGGTCACGATGTTCATGGCGGGCTCCTTGGTCTGTGTTGTCGGGGCATCGGTCTCGGTGTGGGGCCGGTGTCCGTCGGGGGCGTTTCCCTGACCCGAGAAGCGTCTCTCCGGGCGGGGTCGCGGACCGTCGGGCGAGTGGTCGGTGCGGGGGTCGAGGTCGGGCTCCACCGATCGGCGGACGTGCCGGCCGGCCCGACGGAGCCGACGGCGAAAGGGCCGGACGGAGATCCGTCCGGCCCTTTTCGTGTGCGTGGGTGGTGGTCAGGCGTCGACGACGGACAGGTAGTTGGGGCCGAGGTTGATCTTGACGTCCGACGGCGGGTTGAGGGGTTGGCGCCGACCCAGGTGCTCGGTCCGGTCTTGACGATCTGCGCGCCCAGCTTGCTGCCGTTGTCGAGCCAGGCGACGGTGGCGTCGAAGTAGCCGACCTTCCCGGTGTTCTTGTCCACGAGGTAGAAGTGCAGTGTGCCCTGCTCGGCGGTCTTGCCGGTGGTGTTCAGGTCGACGTTTGCGCTGCCGCCGGCCGGGCTGAGCAGCTCGCCCGCGGGCGGCCGGCCCTCCCAGGTCGCGTTGGTGTTGTCGGGGTCGGACGTGCCGAGGAGCTCCAGGATGTAGTGGCTGGTGCCGTTCACGAACTGGAACTCGGACTGCGTGTCGCCGAGCTTCTGCTGGCCGACGGCGGCCTGGGACACGGCGGCGGGGGTGTCGGTGGGGGTGGCGGCGGAGGCGACGCCGGCGCCGAGGCCGCCGAGGGCGGCGGCGGTCAGGACGACGGCGACGGACTTGGTCACGATGTTCATGGCGGGCTCCTTGGTCTGTGTTGTCGGGGCATCGGTCTCGGTGTGGGGCCGGTGTCCGTCGGGGGCGTTTCCCTGACCCGAGAAGCGTCTCTCCGGGCGGGGTCGCGGACCGTCGGGCGGACGGCCGGTGCGGGGGCCGACGCCGGGCACCGTCGATCGGTGGACGACGGCGTGGTCCGACCCGCGGTGCAGCCGGTCCGGTGCGGATTTCCGGGCATCGGGGACGAGGCCGGGCGAACCGCGCCGTGACGTGGGGCGATCCACCCCATCGGGCACACGGTCACGGCTACTGTCGGGCGTGTGTCCGAGTGGGACGGGCAGGGGCTGCCGCCGGTCGCCGCCGAACGCGTGCGCCGCGCCGCGGCAGGCGGGGCGTGGACGTCGCTGCTCACGGCACCGGCCGCCGCTGCGCTCGAGGTCGCCGGGTTCGACCCCGTCGGCGAGGTCATGGGCAGCATGGTGCAGCGCATGGGCTGGCAGGGTTACCGCGGCTGCGGCGGGTACGGCTGGGGCGGGGTACCGACGACGATCACGTCGTCGGACGGCAACCGCTTCTCCGGGTTCGCGCCCTACGTGCAGGCGCTCTACACCGGCCACGGCACGGCGATCGGCCGGCTGGTCGCCGAGGCCGCGGCGATCGGCGCGGACGGGGTCGTCGGCGTGCGGCTCGCACAGGAGCCGATGTTCGGCAACGCCCACGAGTTCACGGCGATCGGGACCGCGGTCCGCGCCCGGTCCCGCACCCGCCCCGGTCGGATCTTCACGACGGTACTGCCGGCCCCGGACGTCACCGCGCTGCTGCAGGCCGGGTGGGTGCCCGTGCAGATCGTCTACGGCATCTCCGTCGCGCTGCGTCACGACGACTGGGCCACCCGCTCCCAGGCGTCGTGGGGTGCGGGGAACGTCGAGGTCAGCGGGTACACCGACCTGATCGGCACCACCCGTGCCGACGCGCGGCGGCTGCTGCGCGACGCCGTCCGCCGCACCGGTGCCGACGGCGCGGTCCTCGACGACATGACGCTGTCGGTGTGGTCGGTCGAGCCGGCGGAGAACCATCGCGACCACGTCGCCGAGGCGACCGTCTTCGGCACCGCACTCGGCCGCTTCCACGCCGGGGCGGCGGCGCCCACCCGGACACTCACCTACCTGCCGCTGCGCTGACCAGCGCCGAGCAGGTCCGCAGCACCGATCTGGAGGACCGCGTGACCGCCGACCCGACCGAGCTGGGCATCCCCGAGGACGCCATGCGGCGGCTCGCCGAGATGCGCCCCGGGCAGGCGACGAGCCTGTTCACCTCGGACCTCTCGGTCAACGAGTTCCTGCTGGTCCGCGAGGCCGGTTTCCGCCCGTTGGGGCTGGTGCTCGGGTCGAGCATCTACCACGTCGGCTTCCAGATGGGCCGGTGGAACAGGAACCAGGAGCTGACGGTGCTCTCCCAGGCGATGTACCACGCCCGGGAGCTGGCGATGACCCGCATGGAGGCCGAGGCCGACCAGCTCGGCGCGGACGGCATCGTCGGCGTCCGGCTGGACATCGAGTTCAAGGAGTTCGGCTCCGACCTCGCGGAGTTCATCGCCGTCGGCACCGCGGTGAAGGCCGACGCGCCCACGACGCCGGACGGCTACGGCTGGCGGAACAACCGGAACCAGCCGTTCACCTCCGACCTGTCGGGCCAGGACTTCTGGACGCTCGTGCAGGCCGGGTACGCGCCGCTGGGCATGGTGATGGGGTCGTGCGTGTACCACGTCGCCCACCAGCGGTTCTGGCAGGCGATGGGCAACATCGGGCAGAACGTCGAGCTCCCGCAGTTCACCGAGGCGCTCTACGACGCCCGCGAGCTCGCGATGAGCCGCATGCAGGCCGAGGCCGAGCAGCTGCACGCCGAGGGCATCGTCGGGGTGCAGCTGCGCTCGCACGGACACCGCTGGGGCGGCCACACGACGGAGTTCTTCGCGATCGGCACCGCCGTGCGGCCGCTGCGTGCCGACCACACGATCGCCACCCCGCAACTCGTGCTCCCGCTGACGGACCGGTAGAACCTGTGTCCGTGACGGAACCGGGCGGGGGACCGAGCGGGCTCGGCCCGATGGGCGACGTTCAGCTGCTCGCGGCGATGCTGCGCAGTGACCGCGCCGACGTGGCGTCCTACGCGCGGTTGCTCGCGGGCGCGCTGGCCGGTGCGCTGCCCGCCGGCATGGTCGAGGTCGAGCACCGGCGCGGGCTGACCGACCGGATGGCCGGGCGCGAAGGACGTCCCGTCGCGGTGCTGGTCCACGGCCAGGACCGCGACCTCGAGCTGCGCGAAGGTGCCCGCGGCGCGGTGGAGGGCGAGATCCGGCAGGTCGTGCGTGGGGTGGTGATCAGCCGCCGGGCCGTCGGGGTGGACCTGTGGCTGGAGGCGCTTGCCGTCGACCTCACCCGCATCGCGGCCCGCGACGCCGCCGCGCGGGAGGCGCTGGGCCGGTTGCTGCGGCCCGGGCCGTAGGCCGGCGTCGCCTCACTCCGGCGACGTCGAGCGCGTGATGTTGAACGCGACGCTGTTGCGTTGCGACTCGGCATAGGCCCGCGGCGTGACCCCGAAGTGTCGTTTGAACTCGTTGATGAAGTGGGACAGGCTCGTGTACCCGACGCGGCGCGACGTCTCGCTGGCGGTCAGGTGCTCCTCGACGAGCAGGACGCGCGCGCGGTCGAGCCGCATCCGCTTGAAGAACTGGTAGGGCGACATGCCCGTGACGTCGCGGAACATGTGGGCGAAGGCCGACGGGCTCATCGACACGTGCTCGGCGAGCTCGGCGACCGTCACGGGCTCGTCGATCCGGGAGTCGAGGTAGCTGATGACGTCGGACACGGGATTGCGGTCGATCTCGGCCGCGGCCGCGGCGATGAGCCGCTCGCACTGCTCGGCCTGCAGAATCCGGTAGACGACCTCCTGCAGGTAGATCGGGGCGAGTACCCGACGGTCGGAGCCGCGCCCGACGGCCTTGACGAACCGCAGCGCGGCACCGAGAAGGTTCTGGTCCAGCGGCGAGACCCGCGCCGGCTCGGGCCGCTCCGGTCCGGCCCCGCGGAACACGGTGGTGGACCGGTCGAGCATGTCGGCGGAGATGCGACGCACGATGGTCGGGTCGATCTGCAGGACCAGCGACAGGAAGGGCTTCTCGACGCTCGCCTCGAGAATCTCCGCCTGGAAGCGCATGGTGCGGTTGAGGATCAGATAGCTGAACGGGTCGTAGTGGTAGGCGGCACCGTCGACGGTGACGCACTTGCGGCCCTGCACGACGATGCACCGCGACAACGAGCTCACGTCGTCCCACTGGGGAGCCGCGGGCTCGACGAACCGGTAGAACGTCAGGCCCGGCCAGTCGCACGGGTTCGGGCCGATCGCGGACGTCCGCTCGGCGAACGTGGCGATGAGGTCTCCCGCGCTGAGCCGTTCCTCGGGAGACAGCTCGAACGTCGTCATCCCTGCCTCCCGCCGTCGGGTTGCTCCGGACAGAGCAAACCATCAGCGGTGGGCGCTGCGCCAGCGGCCTGCGCCGTCCGGGCCCGCAACTCGTCGCGGATCGAGTGTCCGCCGGTACCGACGATTCCGGAATTCGTTGTCCCGCTTCCCCTGCTAAGCGATCGCTTATTGTCGTATTGCGCTCCGCAGTGTCGCCGGACAGCGGCGGATCCCGCCCGTGCGACGCGGTCGTCGCCGGATCGACACAGCTCAACGAGTCCGTCGGTCGTCGGCGGCGAGCATGCAGGATCACGCAGATCCGCCGCAGGAACGCAACTAACGGACCCGGCGCGCGGTCCGTAGGGTTTCGCGTCACCGACACGCTGCCCACCAATGAGGCTCGGGAGCAGGTTCATGTCACCACGATTGTTGTTCCTCGTTTCCAGTGCCCGGGAAATCGTTCTTGCCGACGGCAGGGCGCACGTCACCGGGTACTTCGCCGACGAGGCACTGACCCCCTACCGCAGGTTCGCCGACGCGGGTGTCGAGGTCGTCGTCGCGACCCCGGACGGTCGACCGCCACTCGCCGATCCATATGGGCTCGAGCCGTTCTTCCACTACGTCGACGAGGACCAGGACTTCCTCGGCACGGTCGTCCGTTCGTTCCACCACGACGTCGACGACATCCGGGTCACTCTGCATCACCTGACCGAGCTGGACCTCGCCGCGTCGCGCCGGATCTTCCTCGCCCTCACCGAGGCCGGGCTCCCCGCCGACGAGGCACGCGCCCGGGTCAACCGCGCAGCGAAGATCGCCTGGCAACGGGACCGCCGACTGGGCCCGGTGCTCGTCGAGGAGGGGCTTGCCACGCCGCTCGGTCCCGAGCAGATCGGCGCGCTGGTCGCCGATACCGAGGCGGCCGCGCGAGCCGAGGCTGCCGACATCGCCGCGGCGCTCGCCGAGCTGCCGGGCTTCCGCGCACCTGCCGACCTGTCCGCAATGACCGACGCGGAGCTGGCGGGGTTCGACGCCGTGTTCGTCCCCGGTGGCCACGGCCCGATGGCCGACCTGGCCGACAACCCCGATGTCGGGCGGTTGCTCGGGATCCTCCAGGAGAAACAGGCCACCGTCGCCGCACTCTGTCACGGACCGGCCGCGTTGCTGGCGGCGGGCGGTCGCGAAGACGGGCAATGGCTGTTCGAGGGATACCGGCTGACGTGCTTCACCGACGAGGAGGAGGACCAGACCAGGCCGGGTTCGGTCGGGATGCCCTGGATGGTCGACACCGCTCTCAAGAACTGCGGCGCCGTGCTCGACGACGCGCCGGCGGCCTGGACATCCCACGTCGTCGTCGACCGCAACCTCGTGACCGGCCAGAACCCGATGTCGGCCGATGCTGTCGCCGACGCCGTCCTCAAGTCGTTGGAGGTGCTCTGAGATGGCGGCGGGCGCGGGTGCGGTGGTGGCGGCCTTCCTCTCCGCCGTCGCCGACCACGACCTCGACCGGGCGTTCGCGCTGGTCGCCGACGACGCCGACGTGCGCCTACCGGCCGCCGGGGTGAACGGGGGCGCCGCCGCGGCACGCGGGTTCCTGCACGCCACCCTCACCGCGTTCCCGGACCTCACGGTACGGACCCGGCGCACCGTCGTGGCCCGGGACGGCACCGTCGTCGTCGAGCTGACGATGGAAGGCACCCAGGCGGGGGACTACCTCGGCGTCGTGAACCAGGAGAAGCACCTCGACGTCGACGAGGGCTGGTTGTTCCGGGTGCGCGACGGGCGGATCACTGCGATCCACGGCTACTGGTGCCAGAACCAGGTGTACCGCCGGCTGGCGGTCAGACGCCTCGACCAACCGGCCATCGTCTGAGGGAGCCACGACATGACGCTGGACACGACACCCGATGTGACCGGGTCCGACGCGACGAACGTGACCTCCGGACGGACCCCTGGTGCGGTGGTGACCGCTTTCTTCGACGCCTACCGCCGCCACGACGTCGACGGCATGGTCGATCTCTGCAGCGACAACGCGGAGTTCAGCTACGTCCCGTTCGAGGCGTGGGGCAAGCAGCGGGTGCTGCGCGGTGACGGCAAGGTCCGCACCATCGGCAAGGCGATCTGGGCGGGCCTGATCCACGCCTTCCCCGATCTCACCGTCGACGTGCACGCGATCGCAGAGAGCGCGACGGGCGACGTCGTCGCCGAGGTGACGATCGGCGGCACCCAGGCACTGCCGTGGGGTGCCATCGCCAACCGCGGCCGGCACTACGACGAGCCCCACCTGTTCGTCTTCAGGGTCGCCGACGGGGCCGTCGACGGCATCACGGCCTACTGGGACGGCGCCGGGATCAGCCGCCAGCTCGGCCATCTCGAGGTGGACTGAGCGGAAAGGGACAACAATGACGTTGCTCAAGCGCGAGGAATGGCAGCACCTCGTCCGGGACGTCGACTGGACGTACTCCTACGTCGACGACGAGGCGGTGTACCCGGAATGGCTGTCCGGGACCGGGAAGGTGCCGCGTGCGGCCTGGCGGACCTGGGAGGAGGACTACAAGGTCTCCTATCCCGAGTACGTCTCCACCCAGCGGGAGAAGGAGACCGCCGCGTACGCGGTGAAGGCGGCGCTGCAGCGGTCGAACGCCTTCGACGAGTTGTCCGAGGGCTGGAAGTCCTCGACGAAGATGCACTACGGCGGCGTCGCGCTCGTCGAGTTCGAGGCCGTCCTCGGCGAGCTCAAGATGGCGCGGTTCGGGTTGAACCCGGCGTGGCGCAACATGGCCGCCTTCGGCGCGCTCGACGAGATCCGGCACGCCCAGATCACGATGTTCTTCGGTCACGAGTTCGTCGGGCGTGATCCGCAGTACGACTGGACCCAGAAGATGTTCCACACCAACGACTGGGTCGCCATCTCGCTGCGCTCGCTGTTCGACTCGATGATGGTGACCAACAACGTGGTGGACCTGGCCATCCAGCTGCCGCTCACGTTCGAGACAGGGTTCACGAACCTTCAGTTCGTGGCGCTGTCGGCGGACGCGCTGGAGTCCGGGGACGTGAACTTCGCCAATATGATCAGCTCGATCCAGACCGACGAGGCACGGCACGCTCAGCAGGGCGGCCCGACGCTGGAGATTCTGGTCGAGCACGACCCCGTTCGTGCCCAGTGGGTGATCGACAAGGCGTTCTGGGGGTCGGCCCGTGCGTTCGCGGCGTTGACCGGCCCGGCCATGGACTACTACACCCCCGTCGAGCACCGGAAGCAGTCCTACCGGGAGTTCATGGAGGAATGGATCATCGACCAGTTCATCCGGACGATCGAGGACTACGGGCTGCGCCGGCCCTGGTTCTGGGACGAGTTCATGAAGGGACTCGACACCTGGCACCACGCGCTGCACATGGGCCTGTGGTTCTGGCGGCCGACGATCTGGTGGCGTCCGACCGCCGCGGTGACCAAGGCCGACCGCGAGTGGCTGCAGGAGAAGTACCCCAACTGGGAAGCCGTCTACGGCGACAAGTGGGACGTGATCATCGACGCGGTCAACGCCGGCAACGTCGAGGCGACGCTGCCGGAGACCCTGCCCTGGCTCTGCAGCCTGTGCCACCTGCCCTGCTGCAACGCCACCCTCGGCCGCGACGGCAGATGGCGGGTCCGTGACCACTCGCTCACCCACAACGGGGTCACCTATCACTTCTGCACCAACGGCTGCCGCCAGATCTGGTGGAAGGACAAGGACACCCTCAACAGCCCCACGGTGATCGACCGGTTCCTGGCCGGGGAGATCCAGCCGATGGACGTCGGCGGGATCCTCAACTACATGGGGCTGACCCCGGACGTGATGGGCGACGACCCCGACTACGCCTGGGCGGCCGAGTACCGCGACCGCGTCACGACGACGCCGCTACAGGTGGCGGGAGGTGCGCAGGCGTGAGCGAGTCCGTCACGGACGCCGCCGAGCCTCAGCTCGTCCCGGTGAACGCCATCTTCCACACCGACTTCGTGCAGATCCTCGTGCCCGTGACGACCGCGGACACCATCGCCGAGGTCGCCGAGAAGGTCGCCTACCACGTCGAGGGCCGCCGGGTGCACAAGCAGGACGCGCCCAAGGTCGTCTTCCACGGTGGGCGACGGCTCGACCCGCGGCTCACCGTGGCCGACGCGGGCATCGGACCGCTCGACCACGTCCGCGTCGAGTACGACGTCTGAAGGGGCGACCGACATGAACAACGCGGTGGGCCCGGTGTTCCGGATGGGCGATGAGGTCGAGCTCGTCGTCGCGGCCATCGAGGACGACAACCCGGACACTGAGATCGAGGTGACCGACCGTGGCGCCTACGTCCGGGTCGAGGCGCCGGACCGGTTGCGCGTCACACAGGAGTCGCTGCGTCGCCACCTCGGCCCGACCTTCGAGATCCGGCAACTGCAGACGATGCTCTCCGCGTTCAGCGGCCGCATCTCGACCACGAGCGAGGAAATCGTGTGGGAGTGGGGCGCGGGCCGTCGGGAGCGGCTGGCGCGGACAGGAGGCGAAGCATGAGCGGCGGTCCACGCAGGCGGCGGACCTGGAGCGCGTTCGGCGACGTGCGGCGGATGCCCAGCGACTACGAGGTGATGACCCACGACGCCAACTGGACCCTGCGGCCCAACCGGAAGGCGGCGTTCGAGCAGAACCCGTCGTCCCCGGCGAACCTCTGGTTCCACACCTACCGCGACGCCTCTCCCCTCCGGGTCGCCGAGTGGAACAAGTACCGCGACCCGGACCAGCTGGTGTATCGCACCTACGTCACGATGCAGTCCGACGCCGAGACCCGACTGGCCGGGGTCCTGGAGGAGTACGCCGCCGCCGGGGCGACCGAGGCGCTGTCCCCGGCGTGGGTGCGCACCCTCGCGACCGTGTTCACCCCGACGCGGTTCCCGCTGCACGCCCTGCAACAGATCGAGGCCTACGTCGGCCATCTGGCTCCGACCTCCTACATCACGACCGCCGCCGCCTTCTCGACGGCGGACCTGCTGCGCCGGGTGACCGCCGTCGCCTACCGGACCCGCGAGCTGGAGCTCACCCGACCCGGGAGCGGTGCGGGACAGCAGGAGCGGCAGATCTGGGAGACGGAGCCGGGATGGCAGGGCGTGCGCCGGCTGGTCGAGACGGCCCTGGTCGCCTACGACTGGGGCGAGGCGCACACCGCGCTCAACCTGGTGATCCTCCCGACGCTTGACGCGGTGCTGCTCGACGGGTTCCGGGAGCTCGCGCGGGACAACGGCGACGAGCTCACCTGGTTACTGCTGGGCAACCTGGCCGAGGACGCCCGGCGGCGCGATCGTTGGGCGGGCGAGGTCGCGGCGTTCGCCGTGCGTGAGCGGCCGGAGAACGCCGACGTGTTGCGACGCTGGATCGACCGCTGGTCACCGCGGGCCGACGACGCGGTCGCCGAGCTGGCGACGTTGCTGGAGACGCTTCCGGACCGGCCGTGCCCCGGGGGCGAGCTCCTCGGCGCGGCACGGGCCGCCCGACAGCAGTTGCTGGACGGAGCGGGCCTCTAGGGAGTGTCTGACGGATCGCCGTCGATGGGCTCGGTGATACGGGCCGTCCGGGCGCCGAGACCGCGGCGAGTGATCCGTCAGACGCCCCCTCGGGCCCGCCCCGGGACCGATCCATCGCGGTGTCGACGGCCGTCGCATCCGGCCGCCGCACCGCTCCGCGAGAGGACGTGACGTGGGTGCCGTGCCTGAGACGACCGCGGAGGGGTCCGCGACCGACAGCGTGGGCTCCTGGGCGAGAGCCCTCGACCTCGACGAGCTGTGGGAGGGCGAGATGACGGCCGTCACCGTCGGCGCGACCAGCGTGCTGCTGGTCAACGTCGACGGACAGGTCCGCGCCTACGTCAATCGCTGCCCGCACCAGGAGTGGGCTCTCGACGAGGGCGACCTCGACGGCCGGACCCTCACGTGCAGCCGACACCTGTGGGAGTTCGACGTGCTCTCCGGCGAGGGCATCAACCCCGACAACTGCCGGCTCACGGGGTTGGACTGCCGCGTCGAGGACGGGGCGGTCCTCGTCCGGGCGGGCTGAGTGATGCGCCGGGAAAGGATCGTGCTCGTGGGCGCGGGGCGGGCTGCGGCCGCCGCGGCGGCCACGTTGCGCCGGGAGGGCTTCGACGGCGATCTCGTCGTCGTCGGCGACGAGCCGCACCCGCCGTACCGACGGCCCCCGCTGTCCAAGGCGTGGGACGGTGCGGCGCCGTGCGTCGACGACCTGCTGGTTCGCGACGCCGAGTGGTACGGCACGAACGCGGTCGAGCTGATCACAGGCACCCGCGCCGTTGCGCTGGACTGTGCGAGCCGGCAGCTGACGCTCGCCGACGGCGCCCGGCTCGGCTACGACCGGCTCCTGCTGGCAACGGGTGGCCGGCCCCGGCGCCTGCCCGGCGTGCGCGGCGACCGCATCCATCATCTGCGTACCGTCGCGGACGCCGCGGCGTTGCGCGAGCAGCTCGCCGGCGACGGCCCGCTGGTCGTGCTCGGCGGTGGGTTCCTGGGCTGCGAGGTCGCTGCCGCGGCCCGCGCATCGGGCGTCGAGGTCACGATCGTGGAGATGGCACCGACCCTGTTGTCCCGGGCGGTGAGCCCCGAGCTCGGTGAACTCTTCGCCGCGCTGCACAGGTCGCGGGGGGTGACGGTGCTGACCGGTGAGCGGGTCGACTCGGTGGTCCAGGCCGGCGACCAGGTCGTCGTGCGCACCTGCGCCCAGGTGCTCGAGTGCGCGGCGCTGCTGGTCGCGATCGGGATCTCGCGGTCCACCGAGCTCCTGTCGGGCACCCCGGTGGCCTGTGACGACGGCGTGCTCGTCGACGAGTTCGCCGCGACGTCGGTTCCCGGTGTGTACGCGGCGGGCGACGTGGCCGCCGCACACCATCCGCGGTACGGCAGGCGGGTGCGCGTCGAGCACGACGACAACGCCGTCCGGCAGGCGACCGTCGCCGCCCGCAACATGCTCGGTGCCCGCGACGTCTACGACGACCCGCACTGGTTCTGGTCCGACCAGTTCGAGCACAACCTGCAGATGGTCGGCTCGCCCGAGGGACACGACCGGTCCGTCGTCCGCGGCTCCCCCGGGGAGGGCGCGTTCTCGGTCTTCCACCTGCGGGGCGACCGGCTGGTCTCCGTGCTGGCGTTCGACCGCGGCCGCGACGTCGTCACCGGGCGCAAGCTCGTCGCCGCCGGGGCCACCGTCGCGGCCGAGCAGCTCGAGGACGACGCGGTCGACCTGCGCCGGCTGTTGCGCCGGCAGGGGGGACGGCCATCGTGATGGAGGTCGAGCACACCACGGGTCGGGTGACGGCCCGGTCCACACAGGCCCGGGTCGCCGCGGACGTCGCGCGACGCGCGCTCGACCGGGTCGAGGGCATGGCCGCGACCGACGCGGTGCAGTCGCTGACCTTCTCCGCCGGCCACCTCTGCGAACCCGTCGCCCGTCTCATCGACGCCGCCCTCGCACACGCCACCCGGGTACTGCACGTGCCCGCGGCGCTGTGCGTCGTCGAGTCGGGCGAGGTCGGGGAAGGGGAGACGGTGGTCCGGGTGCGACGCCAGGCCCACGGGCTGGCCACCTGGATCACCACCCGGACGACGTCGATCACGGTCGTGCTGAGCGTCCCGATACTGCACTCGGTCAGCGCCTGAGCAGCCCGTATTCGTATCGAGGAGGAACGAATGGACGAGCCACCGGTGGGGCTGCCCTCCACCGAGGAGGTCAGGGGACTCCTGCACGAGGTCATCGACCCGGATCTCGGGGTGAACGTCGTCGACCTCGGGTTCGTGCGCGACGTCGCCGTCGAGGGACCGGTCGTCCGCCTCGTCATGACGCTCACGTCGCCCGCGTGCCCACTCACGGGCGTCATGGAGGACCAGATCCGGGCGGCGCTCGTGGCCGGTCCCGTCCGCGACGTCCGCGTCGAGTGGGTCTGGTCGCCGGCCTGGACGCCGGACCTGATCACCCCCGACGGCCGCGAACAACTGCAGGCCATCGGTTTCCGACTCTGAGAGGAGAGACGATGGCATTCGTCGTCGCCGCCACCTGGCGGGCCGTGCCGGGCGCGGAGGAGCGTATCGCGAAGATCATCGAGCTCCTCACCCCGCTGTCGCGCGCCGAGGAGAAGGTGCTGTTCTTCCAGGGCCAGGTGGACCCGGACGAGCCGGGTACCTTCCTGCTCTACGAGCAGTACGCCGACGCGTCGGGCTACGCCGACCACCGCGACACGCCGCACTTCCGGCAGTACGTGCTGGGTGAGGCGATCCCGCAGCTGGCGTCGCGGGAGGTACGGACCTTCCACACGATCGACCCGCGCTGACGTCGCCGCTCAGCCTCGCGCCGGGGTGTCGGCCGGCTCGTCCTCGTCGACGAACTCCAGCAGGTCGCCGGGCTGGCAGTCCAGCACCCGGCACATGGCCTCCAGCGTCGAGAAGCGCACGGCCTTGGCGCGCCCGTTCTTCAGGACGGCCACGTTGGCCGGGGTGAGCCCGACCCGCTCGGCGAACTCCCCGACGCTCATCTTCCGCCGGGCCAGCTCGACGTCGATGCGCACGACGATGGCCACTCAGATCACCGCGTCGAGGTCAGTACGCAGTGTCGTGGCCTGGCGCAGCAGCGCGCGCAGCACGAGCACCAGCAGCCCGACGACGGTGACGCCCGTCGTCAGCAGGAGCAGCAGCATGGGCATACCCGGGTCGTCGGCCTGGGTGAGGACGAAGACGTCCACGGCGACGAGCACGACCCAGCCCGCGCCGATCGCCGCGACGATCACGTCGACCCAACGCATCGAGCTCTCGCTGAAGATCCGGTCCTGCTTCACCCGGGTGAGCAGCTGCCACGTCGCGACGATCACGACCTGCACGCACAGCAGCCAGAACACCGTCACCGCCGTCGCGGGCCAGCGCAGCGGGGCGTCGTGCGGGTTCTGCTCGGCCATGTACCGGAACTGCCCCGGCAGCGAGAGCGTCTGGAACACCAGTAGTACCCCGAAGAGGACCACGAGGAACACCCGGAGCGCGGGGATCGCTCGACGTTCGATCGTCATGCAGTGAGTCTCGACAAGCATCTATCGAATGTCAATAGATCGACTCGGCGTGCGTCAGTGGTGGAACAGCCGTGGCACGTCCGCGACGCGCGTGACGCGGTGCTCGCGGCAGGCCACGACGACGTCGGGGGAGCGCGTCGACCCGCCCGGTTCGGCGAGGTGCCGCACCCCGTGCCGGACCGCCTCGTCGACGTTGTCGCGGAAGGGGATCGCGCCGTCGGAGACGAACGCGACGTCGTCGAGGCGGCCGAGCCACGACGCCCGTTCCCGCGGGGTCAGGAGCGTGACACCGCGGGTCACCGCCGAGAGCAGAGCGGTCTCCTGGGCGTCGAGATCACCCTCGACGACCCGCAGCCGCCAGTTCGTCCGCTCGGTGCGCGAGACACCCTCGACGAACGTCATGGACCGCACGGCCGGGTGCCGGCGCAGCCACCACTTGTCGGCCTTGGCGCCCGCGATGCGCGTGCAGTCGATGCGCGACTGCTGGCCCGCGCCGATCCCGATCGCCATCCCGCCACGCAGGTAGCCGACGGAGTTGGACTGCGTGTAGCGCATGGCGTGCAGCCCCAGCAGCAGGTCGGTGACCGCCTGCGGGGCGAGCGCGGGCGCGGCGCGGGTGAGCAGGTCGGCGGTCAGCGGGGCGTCGTCACGGGGCTGGACCAGGCGCAGTCCACCGACCTCGCGCACCTCCTGCGCAGGCGGCACGACGGCCGGGTCGGCCTCCAGCACGACGAACCGGCCGTCCTTCTTGGCGGCCAACGTCGCCACGGTCCCCGGCGCGTACCCGGGCGCGATGATGCCGTCGGAGGTCAGCCGGCGGACGAGGTCGGCCAGCTCGGCGTCGACCGGCTCGGAGACCGCGATCATGTCGCCGAACGACGCCCGCGGATCGGCGTCGCGGGCACGGACGTAGGCGCTGGTCAGTGAGCCGACGCTCGCCGCGTCGAGGCCGAACGTCTCGGCTGCGACGTCGTCGACCGGCCCGGCGAGCGCGACGCCCGCGGGCGACACGTGCTTGAACGACGCCCCGGCCGGCGCCCCGCAGGACGCTGCGGCCTCGCGGACGAGGGCCCACGCGTTGACGGCGTCGAGCAGGTTGACCAGCGACGGCTCGCCCGACAGCACCCGCAGCGGGGGTCGCGCGGGATCGAGCGGCTCGGCGCCGGCCGGCCGTTGGTGCGGGTTCATGCCGTGGCGCAGCAACATGGCAGGTCCTCACGGTCGTACGGCGGGGGACCGGGGCACCCAGGCGGTCGACGCTCCGTGGACGTGCGCGCGGTCGCTCCCCGGTGGTGCTCCACCTTCGCCGGTCGCGGCCGCCCCCCAACCTTAGGCGATCACGCCGTGGCGACGGCCACCGCGCGCCCGGTCTGCCGTCCGGTGAACAGGCAGCCACCGAGGAACGTCCCCTCCAGCGAGCGGTAGCCGTGCACGCCCCCACCGCCGAACCCGGCGACCTCACCCGCCGCGTACAGCCCGGGGATCGGCTCACCGGCTGCGTCGAGGACGCGTCCGGAGAGGTCGGTCTGCAGCCCGCCGAGCGTCTTGCGGGTGAGGATGTTGAGCCGCACCGCGATCAACGGTCCGTGCCTCGGGTCCAGGATCCGGTGCGGCGCCGCGACCCGCACCAGCCGGTCGCCGCGGTAGCGGCGCGCGCCGCGCAGGGCGGTGACCTGTAGATCCTTCGCGAACGGGTTGTCGATCTCGCGGTCGCGGGCGACGATCTGGCGCTCGAGCTCGGCCAGCGACACGAGCTTCTCACCGGTCAGCCGGTTCATCCCCGCGACGAGTTCCGGCAGCGTCCGCGCGACGACGAAGTCCTCCCCGCGCTCCATGAACGCCGCCACCGGCGCCGGCGCGCCGGAGCGGACCCGGCCCAGCGTCGCGCGGACGTCCTTCGCCGTGAGATCGGGGTTCTGCTCCGAGCCCGACAGCGCGAACTCCTTCTCGATGATCGTGCGCGTCAGCACGAACCAGGAGTGGTCGAAGCCGGTGTCGGAGATGGCCTTCAGCGTCGCCAGCGTGTCGAAGCCGGGGAACGCGGGTGCGGGGAAGCGGCGGCCGCGGGCGTCGAACCACATCGACGACGGTCCGGGCAGGATCCGGATGCCGTGCCGGTCCCAGATCGGGTCCCAGTTGCGCAGGCCCTCCGTGTAGTGCCACATGCGGTCCCGGTTGACGACGCGCCCGCCCGCCGCCTCGGTGATCCCCAGCATCCGGCCGTCGACGTGCGCGGGCACCCCGACGACGACGTCGCGCGGGGGCCGGCCCAGCCGCCGGGGCCAGTTCTCCCGCACCAGGTCGACGTTCCCGCCGATCCCGCCCGAGGTCACGACGACCGCCTGCGCGCTCAGCGCGAACTCCCCGGTCACGACGCGCGAGCTCGCGGTGCCGCGCGCGGCCCTCGACGGTTCGAGCACGGCGCCGTGCACGCCGTCGACCGTGCCGTCGGTGCTGGTCAGGGCGTCGACGCGGTGCCGGAACCGTAGCTCGACGCGTCCGGCGGCGGCGTGCTCGCGGACCCGTCGTTCGAAGGGGTCGACCAGCCCCGGCCCGGTGCCCCAGGTGACGTGGAAGCGCGGGACGGAGTTGCCGTGGCCGTCGGCCAGCCCGCCGCCGCGCTCGGCCCAGCCGACGACCGGGAACCAGCGCACACCCATGGCGTGCAACCACGCCCGCTTCTCGCCCGCGGCGAAGTCGACGTATGCGCGGGCCCAGCGCAGCCCCCAGTGGTCCTCGCCCGCAGGGTCGTGCGGGTCCCGGTCGAACCCGGCGCTGCCGAGCCAGTCCTGCCAGGCCAGGTCGGCCGAGTCGCGGACGCCGAGGCGGCGCTGCTCCGGGGAGTCGACGAGGAAGAGCCCGCCGAACGACCAGTACGCCTGGCCGCCGAGTGCGGCGTCGGGCTCCTGGTCGAGCAGGATCACCCGCCGCCCGGCGTCGGCCAGCTCGGCGGCGGCGGCCAGCCCGGCCAGCCCCGCGCCGACCACGATCACGTCGGTGTCCACGGCGCCGAGGATGCCAGTCGGCGATCACCGGTCGCCGCGGGGCGCGCGTGGGACGGCGTTCTCGATCGTGGGCGTCGGTCCCCGGTGCGGGGTCCGGGCCGGAATCGGGCGAACGCGGTGCTATCGGGCTCGGCAGGGCGTCCCGGCGCTCGTAGTGTGGGGAACGGTATCCGCGCGGCGAGGGGAGCGGACGGTGCACGGAGGCGATCAGGTCGCCGATGTCCTCAGCGCGCAGGGTGTGCACGCGCTGTTCACGTTGTGCGGTGGCCACATCTCACCGATCCTCGTGGGTGCCAAGGCTCGTGGCATCCGGATCGTCGACACCCGGCACGAGGCGACGGCGGTCTTCGCCGCCGACGCCGTCGCCCGGCTCACCGGCCGGCCCGGCGTCGCGGCGGTCACGGCGGGGCCCGGGCTCACCAACACGGTCACGGCCGTGAAGAACGCGCAGCTCGCGCAGTCGCCGGTGGTGCTGCTGGGCGGCGCGGCACCGACGGTGCTGCAGGGCCGGGGGGCGTTGCAGGACATCGACCAGATGGCGCTGCTGCGCCCGCACGTCAAGTGGTCCTACGCCGTGCGCAGGGTGCGCGACATCGGTCCCGCCGTCGAGGAGGCGTTCCGGTCGGCACTGTCCGGGGTGCCGGGACCGGTGTTCGTCGAGCTGCCGATCGACCTGCTCTACGACGAGGTCGTCGTCCGGCAGTGGTACGGCGCCGCGCGCAGCGGGCGGTCGCTGGGGGAGCGCGCGGTGCAGGCCTACCTCAAGGCGCGGGTCGCGCGGATGTTCAGCGGCGCCGGGCGCAACCGTCCCGGCCCGGCCGTCGACGTCCCCGCGCCCGTCCCGGCCCCGGACCGCGTCGCGGCGGCCGCCGCCGCGCTGGCGAAGGCGACCCGGCCGGTGATCCTCGTCGGGAGCCAGGCGATGGTCGCCCCCGGCGCGGCCGACCGGCTGGTCCCGGCCCTGGAGCGGATCGGCGCCCCGGTGTTCCTTTCCGGCACCGCGCGCGGGCTGCTGGGCGCCGACCATCCGTTGCAGGCCAGGCACAAGCGCCGGGAGAGCCTGAAGGCCGCGGACCTCGTCGTCCTCGCCGGCGTGCCCGCCGACTTCCGGCTCGACTACGGCAACCACGTCCGGCGTGGTGCCACGCTCGTCTCGGCCAACCGCAGCAGCGGCGACCTGCGTCGCAACCGGCGTCCCGACGTCGCGATCCTCGGTGACGCCGCGCTCGCCCTCGCCGGCGTCGCCGCCGCCCTGCCCGCCCGCGACGACGATGCCGCGCCGTCGCGCTGGCCCGAGTGGATGGACGTCGTACGCGGCCGCGACGCCGAGCGCGAGGCCGACATCGCGACGCAGGCCGAGGCCGGCACCGACGACGGCGTCGGCCCGGTGCGGATGTGCGTCGAGGTCGCGGCCGCGCTGCCGGCGGGCGCGATCATCGTGGGCGACGGCGGCGACATCGTGGCGACCGCGTCGTACGTGCTGCGCCCCGACGGCCCGCTGCGCTGGCTCGACCCGGGGGTGTTCGGCACGCTCGGCGTCGGGGCCGGGTTCGCGCTCGGCGCCGCGACGGTGCACCCCGACGCGCCGCTGTGGATCGTGTTCGGCGACGGGTCGGTCGGCTACTCGCTCTCGGAGTTCGACACGTTCGTCCGGCACGGCATCGGCGTGGTCGCCGTCGTGGGGAACGACGCGTCGTGGTCGCAGATCGCGCGCGAGCAGGTGGAACTGCTGCGCGACGACGTCGCCACGGTGCTGGCCCCGACCCGTTACGACCAGGTCGCGGCCGGGTTCGGCGCCGTCGGACTGCACGTCGACGACGCCGCCGAGCTGCCCGCGGCGCTGGCCAAGGCGAAGGCCGCCGACGGTCCGGTGCTCGTCGACGTCCGGCTGGGGCGCAGCGACTTCCGGAAGGGCTCGATCTCGATGTGAGCCCGGGCGCGTCGGGAGGGGCGCGAGCGGAGCAGGGTCAGCGGGCCGGGTCCACCGCCACGGGCTCGTAGTGCGGCTCGTGATGGTTGCGCGCCCTCGGGGTCGCGAGGACCTCGCGGGTGCGCTCGTCGAGCGCCGCCTCGGAGAGCACGCCGTTGCCCGCGAGCACGGTCTCCAGCGCGGTGAGCCAGTGCTCGTAGTACGACCACGGCGCCGCGTCGGGGTCGCCGCCCTCGGCCTCCCAACGCCGGATCGACTCGATGAGCGACAGCTGGAACTCCGACCACTCGTACTGTCCGTTGTGGTAGGCCGCGACGGCCATCGCGAAGGCCCGCAGCTCCCACGGCTCCGCGAACGGCTCCTCCCCGGGCCGCGAGGGCAGCTCGGCGACCAGCGCCTCGACGCGGCGGCGCGCGTCGCCGAGCTCCGTCGCGTCGGGCCGGAAGCCCGTCACGGCGCCGGCACCACGCCGGTGCCGATCATCGAGTCGCGGGTGACGAGGGCGGCGAGGGCCTGCTCGTCCATGCCCTCGGTGCCGGCCGGGCGCAGCGGGAGCACCCAGTACCGCATCTCCGACGACGAGTCCCACACCCGCACCTCGACCGACTCGGGCAGGTCGAGCCCGAAGTCCTCGCGCAGCACCTTGCGCGGTTCGCGGACGATGCGCGAGCGGTACTGCGGGCCCTTGTACCAGTTGGGCGGCAGTCCGAGCACCGGCCACGGGTAGCACGAGCACAGCGTGCAGACGATGACGTTGTGGACGGTGTCGGTGTTCTCGACGACGACCATGTCCTCGCCCTGCAGGCCGCCGATGCCCAGCTCCCGGCAGGTCGCGGTGCCGTCGCGCAGCAGCCGTTCGCGGAAGTCGGGGTCGGTCCACGCCTTGGCGACGACGGCCGCGCCCAGCTGCGGCCCGACCTCGTTCTCGTAGATCTCCGCGAGCCGGTCGACCGCCTCGGTCGTCATGATCCCCTTCTCGATCATGATGGCCTCGAGCGCCTTGACCCTGGCGGCGATCTCCTCCTGGGTGCGGACGGTCGGTTGGCGGACGGTCGGCGGACGGGTCGGCGTGGTGCTCATGCGGCGCTCCCTTCGGTGCCGGCGGCCGGGACGATGTAGGGCTCCCAGACGTCGAAGTAGACGAAGCCGTTCGGCTCGGCGGTCTCCTCGCCCCACAGTTCGGAGTTGGTGAACCGCACGGTGTAGACGTGCTCGGGGGCGTCCCCGCCCCCGTTCCCCGCGCTGTCGGGATAGATGAACGTGCCGTGGGCCAGCACGATCTCGCCGGTCCTGCCGCGGATGTACCGGGCGCGGCGGGTGTGCCCCAGCGGGCTGGAGCCGAGCACCCTGACCCGGTCGCCGACGGCGTACGCCGCCTTCTTGTCCGACTCCCTGGCGGCCGAAGCACCGGCCTTCACGACGCCGTCGACGAACGCCAGGAGGTCGGGGTCGGAGCGCTGCGGCAGCGGCGCGTCGGGGTTCTCGAGGTAGTACCTGGTGCGCTCCTCGATGTCGGCGGGATCGAGCACACCCTTCTCGACGCCGAAGTGCTCGACGGTGTGCGCCCAGTGTTCGTAGTAGGGCGAGAGCAGGTAGATCGCGGGATGCATCTGTTCGATGCCGAACCGGAACTGGTCGACGCCGAAGAACCCGGCCCGGAACGGCATCGAGAACATGCCGAACGCGGCCTTCTCCCACTCCGCGTGGAAGACCGGTTCCTCCTCCTCGACGGGGACCGGGCCGAGGCCGTCGGTGCCCCCGAGGTCGTGCACGCCGTTCATGCCTGGCTCCCCGTGGTCGCGGCCGTGGGGGCCGGGAAACCCCCGACGGCCTGCTCGAACGTGTGGGCGACGCGCAGCGGTGTGGCGTCCTCGAACATCCGGCCGATGATCATCATCCCGACCGGCAGGCCCCCGGACAGCCCGGCGGGCACGGACGTCGCCGGGTGGCCGGTGACGTCGGTGACGCAGGTGTTGCCGATCATCTCCAGCGCCCGGGTGATGATCTCCTCGCGCGGCGCGTCGGGGCCGGGGATGGTCGAGGCGGTCATCGGCAGCGTCGGCATGACGAGGACGTCGTAGCGCTGCAGCGCCTCGTCGTAGGCCCGGCGCAGGTCGACCGCGAGGTTGCGGGCCATCGCGTAGTGCCTGCCGTGCTCGGAGGCGAGGCCGTAGCCGCCGGCGAGCAGCACGAACTTGACGGTCTCGGAGAACTCGTCGGGCCGGGCGCGCCACTGCCTGCCGTAGTGCGCGATGAGCTCCGGGTCGTACTCGCCCTGCCAGTTCATGCCGTAGCCGTTGGCCTCGACCATCTGCGCGGCCGCGCCCTCGGTGGCGATGACGTCCCAGATACGGGCGCCGTGCAGGTGCCACGGCACGGAGACGTCCTCGGCGTCCAGGCCGGCCTCGCGCAGGATGTCGACGGCGGCGCGGACGGTCGCGTCGACACCCGGGTCGGAGTTGGCGTGGCCGAAGCCCTCGGAGACGACGCCCACGCGCAGCCCGGCCGCGGACCGGGCGAGCGCGCCGGAGTAGTCGTCGGTGACCAGGCCCGCGGGCTGGCGCGGGTCGAGCCCGTCGGGACCGGCGATCACGTCGAGGACCAGCGCGGCGTCGGCGACGGTGCGCGTCATCGGTCCGAGATGGTCGATGGTCTGTTCGATCGGGAACGCGCCGGTGTAGGGCACGAGCCCGTGCGTCGGCTTGTGCCCGACGATCCCGCTGTAGGCGGCCGGGATGCGCACCGACCCGCCCTGGTCGCCGCCCGTCGCGAGGTCGACGACGCCGCTCGCGACGAGCGCCGCGCTGCCGCTGGACGACCCGCCCGCCGATCGCGTCTCGTCCCACGGGTTGCGGACGGGGCCGGTGCGGGAGGTGTGCGACCCGCCGGAGAAGCAGAGGTCCTCGCAGACGGCCTTGCCCGCGATCGTCGCGCCGGCGGCGAGCAACCGGGTGACGATCGTGGCGTCGCGCCTCGGGACGAAGCCCTCGACGGTCTTGGAGCCGTTCATCATCGGCACGCCCGCCACGGCGGTGTTGTCCTTGATCGCGACGGTGCGCCCGGCGAGCGGCCCGTCGGCGGCGCCCCGGATCTCGGTGGTGACGTACCAGGCGTTGTAGGGGTTGTCGGCGTCGTCGGGCCGCTGCCAGGACCGTTGCGGCACAGCGGGCGCGGTCGCGGAGTAGAGCTCCTCGACCGCGTCCCACGAGGCGAGCAGCCCGTGCACGAAGGGTTGGAACGAGTCGAGGTCGGCAGGGGAGAGGGAGAGACCGTATCGGGCGGCGGCCGCGGCCAGCGCCTTCTGGTCGGGAGGTGGTACCGCCATCGCAGACTCCTCGCGGTAGGGGTACCGAAGGAGCCTATGGACGTGATCAAAACGCGTCAACCTGTCGAGGCGTATCGACGCATTTCGGCGTGGGCAGGCCACGACGTGCTGATCACGGTGGGTCAGGCCCGGCGGGCGACCTCGCGACCGAGATGGCAGATCGCGAGCAGCCGCAACGCGACCCAGTCGGCGTGCTCCCAGCGGCCGTCGGCGGGCACGGCGACCGACCCGCCGCCGCGGCACTGCTCGTCGACGAGGCCGCGCGCGTACGCGGCGAGGCGCACCGCGCGGTCGCGGGAGTCGACGCGGGTGAGCACCGCGGACCGGAAGCCCGGCCGGTCGTCGAGCATGTCGCGCACCGCGGCGACGTGCTGGTCGAGTGCGGCGCCGAGCCCGGGGGACCGGCGGGCGGCGGCCAGACCGGGGAGCCCGAACTGGTCGATCAGGCGTCGCAGCGTCCGGCGGGCGGACCACTCGGAGACCAACGAGCCGACGTCGCGCAACACTGGCACGTCGCGGATCGTAGCTTTCTGATCACCGGGCTGAGTGACGCCGGACGAGTGAAGAGATCGAAGGTCGTCACCGTGCGACGAACTCTCGCGTCGTCGGCGCCGCCGGGCCCGGTGGTCCGACGAACGGTCGGTACCGATCGGCCTGTGCGCGGCGAGGTAGGCCGCCCTCCGCGGGCCCGGTCGGCTCAGTACCGGACCAGCCAGAACGCCGCGCCCTGGTCGTCGGTGCAGCGGGCCGAGACGCCGTACCCGGCGTCGGCCGGGTCGTCGGCCGTGCCACCGGCTGCCCGCACCGCCGCGACGGCGCCCGCCACGTCCTCGACGACGAACATCGGCACGACCTGCGCCGCGTCGTGGCCGCCGTGCAGCCCGGTCATCGGCGATGTCTCGTCGCCGGACGCGCTGCGCACGTGCCAGCCGTCCGGCACCCGGCCCGGGCCGAAGCGCCACCCGAGCACGGTGCCGTAGAACGCCCGGGCCCGGCCCGCGTCGGGCACCTCGATCGTCAGGTAGGTGAGCGTCCCTGGCCGCGTCGTGTCGGGCCGGACGTTCTGGCGTCCCGCGGCGAACACCGCGAACGGCAGGCCCTGGTCGTCGGCGCACGTGGCGGTGCGACCCCAGGGCTCGTCGAGCGGTTCCTCGGCGCTGCCGCCCGCGGCCCGGACCAGCGCGACGGTCTCGTCGACGTCGTCGACGGCGTACGCGCACATCGTCGTGGCCGCGTCCTGCCCGCCGTACATCCCGAGCTCCTGGCCCACCCCGACGACCCGGCGGGCGTGGCCGTCGCGGGCGCCCTCGGTCGTCCAGCCCAGGACGGCGGCGTAGAACCGGTCGGCCGCGTCGACGTCGCGACGCCACAGCGAGGCGTAGCCGACGTCACCGACCTGCAGCGCAGCGCCGGCGGCGGGTTCGCGGGAGACCATCCAGCGGTGCCCGGCCGGGTCGAGGACGACGCCCCCGCGCCCGTACGGGGAGTCGCCGACGGGCCGCTCCAGCCGCGCACCGAGTGCCACCGCGCGGTCGACGACGGCGTCCGGGTCCGACACCTCCAGCCGCATCGAGACGGTCGCCTCGCCGTCGCGCGGGGCGACGACCCCGAGCTCGGGGAACGGCTCGGCCAGCATCAGCACACTGTCGCCGATCGCGACCTCGGCGTGGCCGATCCGGCCGTCGGGCATGACGATCGGCTCACCGCGCCGGACGGCCCCGAACGCGTCGACGTAGAAGTCGACCGCGGCCGTGGCGTCGGGCACCGCGAGGTACGGGGTGACCGAGTGCAGGGCGAGTGCGGTGCCACGAGAGATCGTGCTGGTCATGGGCTCCTCCTGAGGGCCCGGCGCGGCGAGCACCGCCCGCTCGAGGCGGGCGCGCAGCCGCGCGGCGAAGGCCGGGTCGGGATCGACCGGCGTGACGGGTTCGCGGAGGGCGTCCAGCGGGTCGTTCATGCCGGATCGCCTCCCGTGCGTCGCAGATACGTGTGCCGGAACGCGGTGCGCGCCCTGGCCA
Source organism: Pseudonocardia benzenivorans CB1190 (assembly GCF_000196675.2). Classification (GTDB taxonomy): domain Bacteria; phylum Actinomycetota; class Actinomycetes; order Mycobacteriales; family Pseudonocardiaceae; genus Pseudonocardia; species Pseudonocardia benzenivorans. Next base: position 1,523,927 of record NC_015312.1, read on the forward strand.
GGACGGACTCGGTGGCCCGTCGGCTGCGGCCGAGCACGCCGGCGACCTCGCCGACGGGCAGGCCGTCGAGGTAGCGCAGGGTCAGCGCCGCGCGGTGCAGCGGGCTCTGCTCGTCCAGCACCTCGCGGGCGAGCAGGGCGTCGAGCTCGTCGTCCCACGGGTCGGTCCCGGCCTCGTGGTGCTCGGCGACGGCGCGCAGCCCGCGCTCCTCGCGGGCGAGCGCGCGCCAGTGGTCGGCGAGCTTGTGCCGGGCGATGCCGATCAGCCAGCCCGTCGTCGGATCCACGACGGGCCCGCCGGCGGTCGTGCGCCGGCACTCCTGCACCGCGGCCAGGAACGTCTCCGCGGTGAGGTCCTCGGCCAGTGCGCGGCGCCGGCAGCGGGCGAGCAGATAGCCGTAGACCTCCGGTAGTGCGGTGTCGTACAACGCGAGCAGCGCGAGGCCCGGATCGGGCCGGACCTGCTCGTCGCGATGCACGTCCCTACCTCGTCCCGCGGCCGCGGTTCCCGTCGGGCTCTCACCCGGACGGACGAGTCAGCCGCGTTCCGCGGCGCCGACGAAGTCCCAGAAAACACCCGACCACAGCTCCGGCAGCTCGATGTGCGGGCTGTGCCCGGCGCCGGGGAGGATCTCGGTGCGGACGTGCCCGCCCGCTGCGGCGTAGCGCCCGAGCACCTCGCGGATCTGGGAGACCATCGGCTGCGAGGGGAAGACGTCGGCACCCGGCCAGCCGGGCACGTAGCCGAGCTCACCGAGGGTTCCGAGGTCCTGCATCGAGGCGTCGGCGACGACGGTGTCCTCGGCCCCGTGCGTCCACAGCACCGGCGGCTTCGGGTCGAGGTCGACCACGCGCGTCCAGTTGCAGTACTTCGGCGACAGGGCGTTGATGATCCCGGTGGTGCCGGGCGCGCTGCCGGGCCAGTTCGGGGACGCGACGGAGTCGCCGGGGTAGTTGTCGTCGCCGGTGACGGTCTTGAGCACCTCGGCGACGAGCAGGTCCTCGCGCGGCTCCGAGTGCGACTCCAGCCAGTAGCTGCCACGCATGACCGAGCGGATCGAGAACGGGCTCTCGGTGGTGTCGTCGCCCTCGGCGAGCCGGCGTACGACCTCGGGGTTGACGATGCCGCCGCCGGACCCGGCGAAGTCGGGGAAGCACGGCGTGCCGTCGGCGAGGACGCCGCCGAACCCGTAGGGCGACACCGGGTCGAGGAACGTCAGGGACGTGACGGGGTGCGCGCTCGCGAAGTCAACGATCGCGGCGCCCGCCGTCGACCAGCCGAGGAGGTGGACGGGCCGCTCGACGCGCAGCGCCCGCAGGAGGGCGGCGACGTCGTCGGCCCAGTCGGCGAGGCCGCGGGTCGCGTCGAGCGGGAGGCGCTCGGTGTCGCCGAAGCAGCGCATGTCCGGCGCGATGATCCGGTAGCCCTGCGGCGCGCCGGGGAAGAGGTGCTCGAAGAACCGGCCGGTCGAGAGGTTGCCGTGCAGCATGACGACGGGCACGCCCTCCTCCGGCCCGTACTCGACGAGGTGCACCTCCAGCCGGTCGGTCGGAACGACGACGGACCGCACCCCGGGGAGCAACTGCATGTGCCGCATCCTTTTGCCCCTGGAGACCCGGGTCAACCCCAGCGCGCCGGGCGGTCCGCGGTCCGGGTCTCCCGAGCTGCAGGAACGGCACTTTCCCGCAACCCGGTTGCGGGAAAGTGCCGTTCCTGCAGGGGCGCAGGGGGCTGCGGCGCAGGGGGCTGCGGCGCAGGGCCGCGCACCCTCAGCAGGCGCTCCAGGCCCCGTCGACGGGCAGGAGGACGCCGTTGACGTACCGGGCGGCGTCGGAGATCAGGTAGGCGGCGGCGCCCGCGATGTCGGAGACCTCGCCGTGCTCGCCTGCGGGGACCCGGTTCTCCAGCCAGCCGCGCTGCGCGGGGTCGCCGAGGCGGTCGGCGGTCATCGGGGTGGCGATGATGCCCGGGGCGATGGCGTTGACGCGGATGTTGGACGGTGCGAGCTCGACGGCGGCGGCCCGCACCAGGCCCGCGATGCCGGCCTTGGCCGCGACGTAGTGCGGCTGCCCGGCGACGGCGTGCGTGGCCGTGACGGACGCGATGGCGACGACGGCACCCGGCGTCCCCGCGGCCAGCCAGCGCCGGGCGCAGCCGCGGATGCCGAGGAACGTGCCGCGCACGTGCACGGTCATCATCCGGTCCCACTCCTCGACCTCGAGGTCGACGAGCGGCGCCCGGCTGCGGAACCCGGCACAGTTGACGAGCGCGTCGACGGGACCCGCTTCGTCGAGGACCCGGTCCCAGTCGCGCTCGTCGGCGGCGTCGAGCTCGAGGATGCCGTCGGCGGGCTTGAGGTCGGCCCCGACGACGCCCCAGCCCTGCCCGGCCAGCAACTCCGCGGTGCCCGCACCGATGCCCGATGCGGCCCCGGTGATGAGAACTCTGCTCACTTCGCTCCTTGTCCGGCGTCGACCCGCAGTACGGTGCCGGTGATCTGGTCGGCGTTGTCGGAGGCGAGGAACAGCACCGCGTCGGTGATGTGCCGGGCCTCCGTGCGCCACTTCTCGCCGGGCATGTTGCCTGCGGCGGAGAACATCTCGTACGCGGCGTCGGGGGTCATGTCGACCTCGCCCGCCAACCCCAGCACCATGCCGGAGCCGCGGCCCTCGCCGGGCTTGATCGTCGCCGGGGCGACGCAGTTGACGTTGATCCCGAACTCGGCCAGCTCGAACGCCCACGCCGTGGTGAGGCCCTCGATCGCATGCTTGGCCGCGACGTAGTGCGACAGCATCGCGTGTCCGGAACCGGTGACGCCGGAGGAGATGTTGACGATCTTCCCGGCCCGGCGGCCGATCATGTTGGGCACCACGAACTTCGCGGCGTACATGTGGCCCTTGACGATGGTGTCGATCACGGCGTCCATGACGTGCGGGCGCATGTCCTGGATGGAGTCCAGCGCCGCGACGCCCGCGTTGCAGACGAGCACGTCGATGCGGTTGTCGAAGAACCCCAGTGCCTTCGAGACCGCGGCCTCGACCTGGTCGACGTCGCGCAGGTCGCAGGGCAGCGCGATGGCACGGCCGCCGCGCGTCTCGACCTCCTCGACGGTCTCGAGGAGCATCGCCTCGGTCGCGAGCGGGTAGATGTCGTGGATCGGCTCGGTGATGTCGAGCGCGGCGACGTTGGCACCCGCCTCGGCGAACGCCCGGGCGTGGCTCGCACCCTGGCCCTTGCCCGCGCCGGTGATCAGGACGTTCTTGCCGTCGAGGCCGCGCAGCACTGCGGGCATCGGCACCTCCGTGTGGGTTGGTGAGAACTCAAGAGGTGGCGTGCCGGGCCGCGACCTCACCGGCACCGCCGTGCGAGGCCGCCCAGCGCACCGAGTCGACGATCATCGAGTAGCCGGTGCAGCGGCAGAGGTTGCCCTCGATGCCCTCGCGCACCTCGTCCTCGCCGGGGTCGGGGTTATCCAGCAGCAGACCGGTCGCGGCCATGACCATGCCCGGGGTGCAGTAGCCGCACTGCAGGCCGTGGCACTGCTGGAATCCTTGCTGCACGGGGGACATCTCGCCGTCGGCGGCGAGCCCCTCGACGGTGAGGACGTCGGCGCCGTCGGCGGCGACGGCCAGCACCGAGCAGGACTTCACGGTCCGTCCGTTCAGCAGCACCGTGCAGGCGCCGCAGTTGGAGGTGTCGCAGCCGACGTGGGTGCCGGTCAGCCCGCGCACGTCGCGCAGGTAGTGCACCAGCAGCAGCCGCGCCTCGACCTCGTCCTCGCTCGTCGCGCCGTTGACGGTGACGCGGATCTTGTGGTGGGACATGTCAGCTCCGGTCCTCTCCGGCCGACTGCAGGATGCGCCAGACCTTCTGCGGGGTGCACGGCATCTCGACGTCGCGGACCCCGAGGTGGCCGAGCGCGTCGACGACCGCGTTCACGACGGCCTGCGGCGCCGCGGTGGCGCCGGACTCGCCGAGACCCTTGGCGCCCAGCGGGTTGAAGCTCGTCGGGGTGACGATGTGGTCGGTCTCGTAGCGGGGGAGGTCCATCGCCGACGGCAGCGTGTAGTCGACGAGGGTTCCCGTCGCGGGCTGGCCGTCGGCGCCGTAGCGGACCTCCTCGAGCAGCGCCTGGGCGATGCCCTGCGCGACGCCGCCGTGGATCTGCCCGGTCGCCATCAGCGGGTTGATGACGGTCCCGCAGTCGTCGACGGCGACGTAGCGGGCGACCTTCACGAAGCCGGTGTCGCGGTCGATCTCGACGACGCAGCAGTGCGCGCCGGACGGGTAGGAGAGGTTCTTCGGCTCGAAGTAGGCGGTCTCGTCGAGGCCGAGGTCGAAGCCGTCGGGCAGCAGGTGCGGCTTGAACGACCGCACCGCGACCTCCGCCATCGACACGCCCTGGTCGGGTGTGCCCTTCACCCGGAACCGGCCGTCGACGAGCTCGAGGTCGGACTCGTCGGCCTCCAGCATGTGCGCGGCGATCTTCATCGCCTTGGCGCGCACCTTGCCCGCGGCCTGGAACACCGCCGAGCCGCCGACGGGCGCGCCGCGGCTGCCCATCGTCCCGATGCCCTCCTGGACGGTGGCGGTGTCGCCGTGGACGAGGCTGATGCGCTCGAACGGGATCGACAGCTCGTCGGCGACGATCTGGGCGAACGCGGTCTGGTGGCCCTGCCCGTGCGGGGAGGTGCCGACCTTGATCACCGCGGACCCGTCGGAGTTGAGCCGCACGTTCGCCGACTCCCACCCGCCGACGTAGCCGAACTGCTCGAACAGCGGCGTCGGTCCGAAGCCGCCCATCTCGACGAAGGTCGAGAACCCGATGCCCAGCAACGGCTTCGAGGGGTCGTCGCGGCGGGCCGCCCGGTCGGCGCGCAGGGCGTCGTAGTCGATGACGGTCAGCAGCTTGTCGAGGGCGCCGGGGAAGTTCGCCTCGTCGTAGACGATGCCCTCGAACTGGGTCGCGAACGGCATCTCGTCGGCCTGGACGAAGTTGCGCCGGCGAACCTCCAGGGGGTCGAGCCCCAGCTCGGCGGCCACGTGGTCGACGACCCGCTCGATCATGAACGACGCCTCGGGCCGTCCCGCGCCGCGGTAGGAGCCGACCGGCGTGGTGTTGGTGACGACCGACCGGAAGCTCGGCGCGATGACCGGAATCTTGTAGCAGCCGCCCGACATGAACGACGTGAGCGTCGGCAGGCCGATGCCGGTGGCGTCGGGCCAGCCGCCGCAGTCCTGGGTGATCCGCACGCGCAGCGCGAGGAGCGTCCCGTCGTCGTCGAAGCCGACCTCGACGTCGTGCTCCTGGGCCCGGCCGTGGACCATCGAGATCATGTTCTCGCTGCGGGTCTCGACGAACTTCACCGGACGCCGCAGCCGCTTGGACAGCTCCGCGGTGAGGATGAACTCGGGGTAGAACGACGCCTTGGCGCCGAACCCGCCGCCGACGTCGGGCGCGACGACCCGCACCTCCTGCTGCGAGAGGCCGAACATCGCGGCGAGCTCGTTGCGGGAGTGGTGCGGGGTCTGTGTCGTCGCCCAGAGCGTGAGGCCGGAGGCCTGCCAGTCGGCGAGGCACACCGTCGGTTCCATCGGGACCGCGGCGCAGCGCTGGTTCTTGAGGTGGATCGAGAGCCGGTGCGGCGCGGCGGCGAGCTCGGCCTCGGCGTCGGTGGCCGAGAGCACCTGCTCGAGGACGACGTTGGACTCCAGCCCGTCGATGATCGGGACGGCGCCGTCGGCCGTCGCGGCCGCGATGCTCGCCATGACCGGCAGCTCCTCGTACTCGACGAGGACGGCCTCGGCCGCGTCGGCGGCGGCGTAGCGGTCGGCCGCGACGACGACGGCCACCGGCTCGCCGACGAACCGCACCTTGTCGCGGGCCAGGCAGGGGCGCTCCATGCCGGGCACCGACCGGTTGGGTGGGAGCCCCGGCAGGTCGGCGTTGGTCCACACCCCGAGGACTCCGGGCGTGGCCACGGCCTCGCTGGTGTCGATCGAGACGATCCGCGCGTGCGCGAGGTAGCTGCGCACGTAGACCATGTGGACGGTGCCGGGGAGCCGGACGTCGTCGACATAGGTGCCGCGTCCGGTGAGCAGGGCCGGGTCCTCCTTGCGGACGACCGCCGCGCCGATCATCGATCCCATGCGGACCCCCTCGTCCTCGACACTGTGAGCGGCAATGGTCGCTACAGCGACGATTGCCGCTCACAGGGTGCGTCAGCCGCGGGCCCGTGCGCGTGGCCGCGATCACGACGTTAGGAACCTAACGCCGGTCCCGTGGGGTCGCAAGGGCCGGGCGGCCCGGGTCAGCGGGTGCGGGTCGGCGCCCACCGCCCGGCCCGCACGAGCGGAAGCGTGCGGTGCGGGATGCGCCGGGTCAGGGCCATCTGGGAGCGGGTCCGCACGACCCCCGGCACCGCGATCAGCCGTTGGATGACGTGTTCGAGCTCGGTCGTGTCCCGCGCGACGACGTGACACAGCAGGTCGCCGTCGCCGGTGACCGTGTAGGCCTCGATGACCTCGGGGATCGCGGTGAGGTCCTCGACCACGGAGTCGAGGTAGCCCTGGGTGAGGTCGAGGTGGATGAAGGCGAGCATCGAGTAGCCGAACGCGCGCGGCTCGACGGCCGGCGCCAGCCCCGAGATCACCCCGGCCTCCTGCAGCCGCAGGAACCGCGCCGCGACCGTCCCTCGTGCCACTCCGAGGGTGCGGGCGTGCTCGCGCAGCCCGGCGCGCGGGTGCTCGAGCAGGAGCAGCAGCAGCGACCGGTCGAGCTCGTCGAGGGTCATGGTCCGTTGGCCTTCCTCTTCCGGCATCTGGCGCTCGGCACTGTACCGATGGCCCGGTCAACCGGGATCGACTCTGGACGATTGCTCAGTCTGTTCCTAGCGTCGCGCCATCCGTGACTACGCGAGGAGGCAACGGTGACGATCGTCGAACCCGGCCCGACGGAGACGCCGGCGCCTGCCCGCGCCTACTCCCTCGACGACCGCTACGTCGCCGAGGACGGCGTCGTACACATGACCGGCGTGCAGGCGCTCGTCCGGTTGCTGCTGCAGCAGCACCGCCACGACCGTGCCGCGGGCCTCGACACCCGGACGTTCGTCTCGGGCTACGAGGGCTCCCCGCTCGCCGGGCTCGACCTGGAGCTCGGCCGCCGCCGCAGGCTGCTCGACGAGCACGGCGTCGTCTTCACCCCCGGTCTCAACGAGGAGGCCGCCGCCACCGCAGTGCAGGGCTCGCAGCTCGCCGCCGTGGCCGGCGGGCTGCGCCACGACGGTGTCGTCGGGGTCTGGTACGGCAAGGCGCCGGGACTCGACCGCGCCAGCGACGCGATCCGGCACGCCAACCTCATGGGCACCCACCGCACGGGCGGCGTGCTCGCCGTCGTGGGGGACGACCCGGCCGCGAAGTCGTCGAGCGTGCCGTGCACGTCGGAGATGACGTTCGCCGACCTCGCCGTCCCGGTGCTCTACCCGGCCGACCCGGGCGAGGTCGTCGAGCTCGGGCTGCACGGCGTCGCGCTCTCCCGGGCCAGCGGCCTGTGGGCCGGCATGAAGATGACGACGGCCGTCGCCGACGGGTCGGCGACCGTCCACGTCGACCGCTTCGGGATCCGACCCGTGATGCCGTCGCCGACCGATTTCCGGCACACCGTCACCGGCCGGCTGCTGCAGCCCACCCTCGGACCGCTGGAGCGCGACCTGCACGGCGCCCGCACCGAGGCCGCCCTGCGCTACGCCGCCGCCAACGGCCTCAACCGGATCCCCGTCCGCACCGGCGACGACCGGATCGGCATCGTCGCCGCCGGCAAGACCTGGCTCGACCTGCGGCACGCCCTCGACGCCCTCGGACTCGACGACGACGAGCTGCGCCGCCGCGGCGTCCGGCTGCTCAAGCTCGGGATGGTGCATCCCGTCGAGCCCGGGATCGTGCGCGAGTTCGCCGCCGGGCTCCGCGAGATCGTCGTCGTCGAGGAGAAGCGGGCGTTCCTCGAGACCGCCGTCAAGGAGATCCTCTACGGCCGTTCCGACGCGCCCGCCGTGCGGGGCAAGGAGCTGTTCGCGCCGCACGGCGAGCTCGGCTCCGACGCGGTCGCCACCGGCCTCGCGACGGTCCTGCACGACCTGCCGTCGGTCGTGGCCTGGCGGGAGGCTCGCCGTCCCGCCCGGCGCGGGCCCGTCATGCTGCCGCTCGCGACGACCCGCACCCCGTACTTCTGCTCCGGCTGCCCGCACAACACCTCGACCGCCCCGCCCGAGGACTCCCTGCTCGCGGCCGGCATCGGCTGCCACACGATGGTGCTGCTCATGGACCCCGAGCAGGTCGGCGAGGTCGTCGGGCTGACCCAGATGGGCGGCGAGGGCACCCAGTGGATCGGGATGTCGCCGTTCGTCGAGGCCGGGCACCTCGTCCAGAACCTCGGCGACGGCACGTTCCACCACTCGGGCTCGCTCGCCATCCGCGCGGCCGTCGCCGCGGGGGTGAACATCACCTACAAGCTGCTGCACAACGGGACCGTCGCCATGACCGGCGGACAGGACGCCGTCGGTGCGCTCGGCGTCCCGGCCATCACCCGGTTGCTCGCGGTCGAGGGCGTGGCCCGGACGATCGTCACCACCGACGAGCCCTCCCGGTACCGCGGCGTCACGCTCGCCCCCGGGGTCGAGGTGTGGCACCGCGACCGGCTGGAGGAGGCCCAGCGGCTGCTGGCGACGATCCCCGGCGTCACCGTCCTGATCCACGACCAGGAGTGCGCGGCCGAGAAGCGGCGCAAGCGCAAGCGCGGCAAGGCTGCCACCCCCGCGACCCGGGTCATGATCAACGAGCGGGTCTGCGAGGGCTGTGGCGACTGCGGGCAGAAGTCCAACTGCCTGTCGGTGCAGCCCGTCGAGACCGAGTTCGGCCGCAAGACCCGAATCCACCAGTCGTCGTGCAACCTCGACTTCTCCTGCCTCGCCGGGGACTGCCCGTCGTTCCTGTCCGTCGTGCCCGGTTCGCTCAGCAGGGAGGCGGCGCCGCACCTGGCCGCGGCGGCACTGCCCGACCCGGCCCCGACGGGGCGGACCGACGTCACCGTACGGCTCGCGGGCGTCGGCGGCACTGGCGTCGTCACCGTGGCCCAGATCCTCGCGACGGCCGCTGTGATCGCCGGGCGCGAGGTCCGCGGGCTCGACCAGACCGGCCTGGCGCAGAAGGGTGGCGCCGTCGTCTCCGACCTGCGGATCACCGCGTCCGAGGTGGCGGCGGCGGGCAAGCTCGCCGACCGCGAGTGCGACCTCTACCTCGGGGCCGACCTCCTCGTCGCCGCCGACCAGACCCAGCTCGCCGTCACCGACCCGGCGCGGACGGTCGCGGTCGTCTCGACGACGCAGGTCCCGACCGGCGCGATGGTCACCGACACCTCCGTCGGGTTCCCGCAGGTCGACGGGGTCGTCCGGCGCATCGCCGACAGCGTCCGCGCCGGCACCTACCTCGACGCCCGTGGGCTGGCCGAGCAGCTGTTCGGCGACGACCAGTACGCCAACATGATCCTCGTCGGCGCGGGCTACCAGATGGGCGCGCTGCCCGTGCCCGCCGCCGCGATCGAGCGGGCCATCGAGCTCAACGGCGCGGCCGTCGCCGCCAACGTCCAGGCGTTCCGCCGGGGCCGGCAGGCCGTCGCCGACCCGGCCGCGCTGGACCGGGTCCTCGCGCCGGTCGAGACCGCGGCGCCGCACCCCGTCCGGGTGCCGGGCCTCGGGGCGCCCGCCGACTCCGAGCTGGCGCGCATCGTCGGCATCCGAGTGCCGGAGCTCACCGACTACCAGTCGGCGTCCTACGCGGCGCAGTACGTGGCGGACGTCGAACGGGTACGCGTCGCCGAGGACGCCGCGGTCCCGGGCTCGACGGCACTCGCCGAGGCGGTCGCGACCAACCTCCACAAGCTGATGGCCTACAAGGACGAGTACGAGGTCGCCCGGCTCAGCCTCGATCCCGCGCTCACCGCGTCGGTGGAGGAGCAGTTCGGGACCGGGGCGCGCGTCGCGTACAAGCTGCACCCGCCGGTGCTGCGGGCCCTCGGGATGAACCGCAAGATCGCGTTGCGCCGCACCGCCGGCCCCGCGTTCCGCACGCTGCGGGCCATGCGTCGGCTGCGCGGCACCAGGTTCGACCCGTTCGGCCTCGCGGAGGTCCGCCGGGTGGAGCGCTCGCTGATCGAGGAGTACCGCTCGACGGTGACCGGCCTCCTGCGCGACCTCTGCGCCGACACCCTCCCGCGCGCCGTGCAGATCGCGGGTCTCCCCGACATGATCCGCGGCTACGAGGACATCAAGCTCGCGTCGGTCGAGCGGTATCGGGAGGCCCTCCGGTCCCTGTGAGTGGCGATAGTCGCTAGGGCGACCACTGCCACTCACGACCCCGGGGACGGTAGCGTCGGTAGGTCTCTCACGACAGGGGTGGCTGTGGACGAGGTCGATCTGGTCGTCGTCGGGTTCGGTGGCGCCGGGGCGGCGGCGGCGATCACCGCGCACGACGCGGGCGCCCGCGTGGTGGTGTGCGAGAAGCAGGCCGCCGGTGCGCACACCCCGAGCACCCGGATGTCCGGCGGGCTCGTCATGGCCGTCGACGACGCCGGCAAGGGCGCGGCCTACCTCGACGCCTGCGCGGGCGGGATGGTCCCTGCCGACGTCACCGCGGCCTGGGCGACCTCGGCCACCGACGTCCTCGACTGGCTGCGCACCACGGCGGGCCTCACGTTCTCGCGCATCAACACCGCCGAACACCCCGACCTCCCCGGGGCCGACGCCGTCGGCGTCCACCAGCCGGGCGACGCCGCGTTCCGGCTCGACCCGACGGCCGGCGGGGGCGACGCGCTCTTCGCCGCCGTCGCGGCCGCCGTCCACGAACGGGGCGTCGACGTGCGGTGGGCGACACCCGCGCGCAGGCTGATCGTCGAGGAGGGGCGGGTCGTCGGGGTGGCCACGGACACCGGGCCGCTCCGGGCGCGCCACGGCGTCGTGCTCTCGTGCGGCGGCTACGAGTTCGACGAGGACCTCAAGCGCGACAACCTCCGCGCCCATCCCGTGCACTTCTACGGCAACCCCGGCAACACCGGCGACGGCGTCCGCATGGCCCAGGCCGCCGGCGCGGGGCTGTGGCACATGAACACCATGATCGGCCGTGCGATCGGGCACTTCCCGCTGGAGTCCGCCGAGGGCGGGTGGCTCAACTTCATCATCGACATCGACCCGCCCGGGCACGTCATCGTCGACCGCCGTGGTGAGCGCTACGCGAACGAGACGATGCAGGCGCAGCTCCTGCACGGCTTCTACTACGAGATGCTGCGCTACGACTACGACCGCGCCGCCTACAGCCGCATCCCCAGCTGGTGGGTCTTCGACGAGCGGCGCCGTACCGCGGGCCCGCTCACGTTGGCCCACATCGGTGCCGTGAAGGTCGGCCTCTACGACTGGAGCCCCGACAACTCGGCGGAGATCGAGCGCGGCTGGATCGCCCGCGGCGACACGCCGGCCCAGGCCGCCGCCGCGGCCGGGATGGAGGACCCGGAGGCGTTGGCGCGCACCGTCGCGGAGTACAACGCGGCCTGCGCGGCGGGCGTCGACCCACTGGGCCGGGCCGCCGACACCCTCGTGCCGCTGGACTCGCCGCCCTACTACTGCGTGCCGCTCTACCCGGGCGGGTCCAACACCTGCGGCGGGCCCCGTCGCGACGCCGCCGGCCGGGTGCTCGACCCCTACGACGTGCCGATCCCCGGGCTCTACGCCGCCGGTGAACTGGGGCAACCCGTCGGCATGCTCTACCCCGCCGACGGCGCCAACCTCTCCGAGGCCTTCTGTTTCGGGCGCATCGCGGCGTCGACGGCCCTCGCGGACTGAGCCCCCGGCACGAACGGCACAGTGGTGCCGTTCAGTTGCGCGACCGTGCCGTTCGTTCGGGGGTCGGGTCCGCGAACCAGCCCGACGGGGTCAGCGGGGCGCGGGCGGCGAGGCGAGGCGCGTACTGGTCGAGGAAGACCCGGCCGGTCAGTTCCCGGCGGCTGCGCACCCCCACCTTGTCGAAGATCGACTTGAGGTGGTCCTGGACGGTGTAGGCGGACAGGTGCAGTGTCCGGGCGATCTCGGTGGTGTCGACGCCGCGGAGCACGAGCGTGACGACGTCCTGCTCGCGCGCGGTCAGCCCGAACGCGGCGACGACGAGCGGCACGATCTCGGGCGGCCGGGCCTCCTCGATGGTGACCACGACGTCGGTCCCGGAGCCGTTGCGCGACACCAGCGGTGAGGCGTGCACGACCACCCAGCGGCCCGAGCGGGTGCGCAGCCGCGAGCGCGGGGTCAGCGTGACCTCGCCGAGCGCGAACCGGCGCGCGGCGCCGACCAGCGCGAGCACCGGGAACGGCAGCGGATCGTCGCCGATCGCGCCGCCACCCAGGTCGTCGACGTGCGCGGCGGCGGCGAGGTTGGCCTGCGCCACCTCACCCGCCGCGTCGACGACGAGAACCCCCGGCCCGTCGACCCCGGCCGTGACGACCGGGTCCGCGGCGTTGGTGAGCAGCGCCGTCCGGTAGCCGACCGCGAAGGCCGACGACACGCTGCTGACGAACTCGTGCTCGGCCACGGTGAAGGCCGAGCCGGGGCCGTCGCGGAACAGCGCGAAGAGTCCCCAGGTGATGCCGTCGGCGCTGCAGCCCGCCCGCAGCTCGTCGTCGAACCCGTAGGTGGGGTGGAAGAACTCGGTGAACCGCCGCGAGCGGTGCGGGTCGCCGTCGGTCTCGTGGTGGGTCGAGGCGACGGCGCCCGGCCGGCGCATCACGTCACGGAAGTCGTAGAGGTCGGGCGCCTCGTACTCGTGGAACGCCCACTGGTCGTCCTCGCCGTCGGTCAGCCCGCCCCACTTCACGGTGGCGGTGACGATCTCGGTGGCCGGGTCGACGGTCCCGACGCACGCGGCGCTGAACGGCAGCGCGGTGCGCAGGACCTCGACCGCGGCGGTGGCGAACGTCGGCAGATCGAGGCCGGCGGTGGCCAGCGCCTGGATCCGGGCGCGGGTCCGGTCGGCCGAGGGGGCGGGCATGCGCCCAGTGTGCAAGTGCCCCACCGCGGGCGGTACCCCAGATCTCTGGGGGTCGGACTCCCCGGAGGTCTGGGATACCCGCGGTGCCGGAGCCGCCGCAGTGTTACCGGCATGACGACGACCGCGCCTGCCGTGCGCCGCATCAACCCCACCAGCTGGAACGCCGCCTTCGGCTACGACCAGGCGCAGCTGCGCCCCGCGCCGGCCCGGGTGCTCACCCTCGCCGGGCAGGGCCCCGTCGACGAGCACGGCGCACTCGTGCACGAGGGCGACGTCACCGCGCAGCTCGCACTGGCCATGGCCAACGTCGAGACCGTGCTCGCCCGCGGCGGGATGGACCTCGGTGACGTCCTGAAGCTGACGGTCTACGCCGTCGACGTCGACGCCGTCCTCGCCGGCTACGGGGCCGTCACCGAGCGCCTCGCCGCGTTCGGTGCCACCCCGCCCGCGACCCTGCTGGGCGTCACCCGGCTCGCGATCCCCGGCATGGCCGTCGAGATCGACGTCGTCGCCGCCCGCTGATCCCCCTTCCGCGACAGGAGAGTCCCGTGACCACGTTCGTCGACACCGACCTCGCTTCCATCGCCGGGCCCGTCCTCACCCCGGCCGACCCCGCCTTCGCCGACGAGGTCGCCGGGTTCAACGCGGCGATCAGGCCCTCGCCGTCGCTCGTCGTCGGCGCCACGACGACCGGCGACGTCGCCGCCGCCGTCCGCTTCGCCGCCCGCACCGGACGGCGCGTCGCCGTGCAGGCCACCGGCCACGGCCTGGTGGACGCCCTCGACGGCACCGTCCTGGTCTCGACCCGCCGGATGGCCGGGGTCGCGATCGACCGCGCGGAGCGGACGGCTCGGGTGCAGGCCGGTGCGACCTGGCGGCAGGTGATCGACGCGGCCGCCCCGCACGGGCTCGCGCCGCTCAACGGCTCGTCGTCCGGCGTGGGGGTCGTCGGCTACACGACGGGCGGCGGGCTCGGCCCGATGGCCCGCCGGTTCGGGTTCGCCGCCGACCACGTGCGGCGCTTCACGATCGTCACCGCCGACGGCGTCGCCCGCGACGTCGACGAGCGCTGCGATCCGGACCTGTTCTGGGCGGTCCGTGGTGGCAAGGCCAACCTCGGCATCGTCACCGGGATCGAGTTCGGGCTGCTGCCCGTGGCCCGCTTCTACGGCGGCGGCGTCTTCTTCGCGGCCGACGCGGCCGCCGCGGTCCTGCACGGTTGGCGTGCCTGGGCGCCGACGCTGCCCGACGACGCGTCCACATCGGTCGCCTTGCTGCAGCTGCCGCCCGACCCGGCGCTGCCGGAGCCGCTGCGCGGGCGCTCCGTCGTCCACCTGCGGTTCTGCCACCTCGGCACACCCGACGAGGGGGAGCGGCTGCTCGCCCCGATGCGGGCGCTCGCCCCGGCGCTGCTGGACGCCGTCGCGGAGATGCCGTACGCGGCGATCGACGCCGTCCACATGGACCCGACGACGCCGATGCCCGTCCGGGACCGCGGGATCACGTTGGCCACGCTGCCCACCGAGGCCGTCGACGCGTTGCTCGCGCAGACGGGGCCGGACGCCGGTTCGCCGCTGACGATGGTCGAGCTCCGGCTGCTGGGCGGCGCGATCGCCCGAGAGCCGTTGTCGCCCAACGCCGTCTCGGGCCGGCACGCCGCCTTCTCGGTGTACGCGCTGGGGGTGCTGGCGGGCCCCACCGCCACCGCGGTCCCGCAGCGGGCCGATGCCCTCGCCGCCGCCCTGCAGCCGTGGGCGGCCGGCGAGGGGCTCGTCAACCTGCTCGGTCCGGCAGACGCGGAGCTGGTCGCGCGGCAGTGGGGGAGCCGCGACCGCGACCGGCTGCGGCGCATCGCCCGACGCTACGACCCTGCCGGGTTGTTCGCGGCGAACGTCCCGCTGCCCGCCTAGCTCCGGAGGCGGGCGGTCAGACGTTCTTGACCGCCCGCCAGTCGCCGCGGGGCGGGGCGTCGGCCTCGGGGTCGTTCACGTCGAACGGGCCCATGCTGACGATGTAGAACTGGCAGCCCTCGGGTCCGGCCGACTCGGAGCCGTACGCGGTGCCGCCGCGCACCCACCGGACGTCGCCCGGCCGGTAGGTGCCTTCGCCCTCCACCGAGAACTCGCCCTGGGTGATGATGTAGATCGTGTCGGACGGGTGCCAGTGCGAGGGGGCCCGGTAGTTCGGCGCGAACCGGGTGAGCATGAACGTGTGCCCGCTCTCCGGGTCGACGAGCGGCTTCACCGCGGCGCCCGGCGGGATGAAGCCGGTCTCGTCCTCGTACTCCACCCATGGCTGGTCGTCCACGTGGATGACCTGCATCTGGTCGAGGGGGTTCGCTGTCACGACAGTGCCTCCGGGGATCGGCGCCGATGACGATCATGGTCCAGCTCACGCGCTGAACCAGGGACATTGTTATCAGGAATCTAGGAACGGGGCAACCGTGCTGAACCGGGCGCGACGGCCGTCAGGCGCGCACGGCGGGCTCCTGGCGGGGAACCCACTCCCAGGTGATCTCGGGACGGTTCTCGATCACGGCGGCGTGCACCCGGCGCTCGGCGAACTGCCAGCCGTCGCGTGTGCGGGCGAGGACGTCGAGGTAGCGCAGGTGCGCCCGCCACTGCCGGCCTTCCCACTCCTCGTGCGAGGCGGTGACGTAGGTGACGGCGGTAGCCCGGTCGGGGTCGGCGGGGTCGAAGGTCACGCGGCTCTGCCCGAGCTGGTGGTGGGTCCGCCGGAACTGGGCCTGACCACCGGCGATCCGGTCGCGCACCGCCTCCCGGCCCGTGACGAGCCCGCCGCGGCCAGGGCCGTAGTCGGTCACGCAGTCGGGGGTGAACAGTGCGGCGACGGCGTCGATGTCGTACTCGTCGACCCGCTCGCAGTACAGGGCCATCAGGTCGCCGATGGCCACCCGGTCCTCGATGCGCATCGTCGTCAGACCTCCGTGTCGTCGGCTCGGAGCCGGGGCAGGACCTGCTCGCCGAGGATGGCGAGCCGGGTGAGCTGGACGTCCAGGTCCGGTTCGGGGAACAGCACCCGCAGCACGAGGTGCACGTTCGCCCAGTCGCGCAGCCCGTCGAGCACCTTCCGCAACCCGGCGACGACGTCGTCGACACCCCCGGCGACCTGGATGTACTCGTCGATGGAGCCGAGGGCGAGGCCGGCCGAGCCGGACGGGTCGCCGACCAGCCCGGCGTACACCGGGCGGCCGGCCTGGATCGACTCGTAGACCAGCTGCTGGGCCTCGAAGCCGGCCCGGGCCGAGGCCGCGCCGCCGCCGAGCGCGTCGAGCACGCAGGTGACGTTGACGGCCCGGGTGAAGGTCGGGTCGGACGCGTCGCGGACGGCGGCGAGCTGCGCGGACGCGGCGTCGACGATGTGCGGCGCACCGCGGCCGACGAGATGCCCGTCGGCGATCCGCCCGGCCCGGGTGACGGCAGCGGGCGCGTACCCGCCGAGCCAGATCGGGATGGGCCGGGTCGGGGTGGGGGTGACGCGGACGTCGGAGAGGCCCAGCTCCGGCGCCGAGAAGCTCGTGCCGGTCCACGCGTCCCGCAGCGAGCCGACCAGGGCTTCCAGGCGCGCCCCGCGCGACGCCGGATCGACGCCGAACGCCCGGTACTCGTGCTCGGCGTACCCGAGCCCGAGCCCGAGGACCAGCCGCCCGCCCGACAGCCGGTCGACGACGACGGCGTCCTCGGCCAGCCGCAGCGGGTGCTGCAGGGGGGCCAGCACGAGTCCCGTCCCCAGCTCGATCCGGGACGTCGCGGGCGCCAGCGCCGCCAGCAGCGTCAACGGTGACGGGAGGTAGCCGTCGGGCAGGCCGTGGTGCTCGGTCACCCAGAACGAGTCGAAGCCGGCCCGCTCGGCTGCGACCGCGAGCGGCACGGCGTCGCGGTAGTCGCTGCCCTGCCCGGTGTAGAGCCCGATCCCGACGCGCAGGCTCATCCCAGCGCATCTCCGAGCCGGGACCGCCACAGGCCGAGGTCGACGTAGTCGCGGAACGCCGTGATCAGCCCGCTGTCCGGGTCGATCTCGACGACGCCGTTGCACTCGATGGCGTACTCGCGGCCGTCGATGCGGAACCGGTCGACTCGTTCCAGCCAGGCCCGCGTCTCGGCGAAGCTCGCGGTGACGATCTCCCACTCGACGTACTCGGCACGGTCGAGGATCGGCGCGAGCAGCCCTCGCACGCCCTCGGGGCCGACGACGGGCGGGTGCGGCATGTTCGCGTACGTCGCGCCGGGGGCGAAGCAGGCCGCGGCGGCGTCGGGGTCCCCGGCGCCGACGGCGGCGAGGAACCTCTCGACTGTGGCGCGGGCGCTCGTCATGCCCCGAAGACGACCGGGTACGACGAGAAGTGGTCGCGCGCCGAGTGCGGGTCGCGCTGCGGCGCCTTGTCCGGATCGGGGCGGCCACCGGCGCCGAGCAGCGCGTCGAGCATCAGCGTGACGGTGCCGAGCACCTGCTCGTGCGCCTCGTCGGGGGACTTCTCCGACGACGGCACCCCGCCCGCGAGCTCCGTCCCGATGCATGCGTGCATCCCGCCACCGAAGGCGTGCCCCCAGCGCGGCACCTCGGCCGGCACCTCGCGCAGCGGGTCGTACACGTCGGGGCGGTCGAAGACGGCGGGGTCGCGGTTGGCGGCGGCCAGGTCGAGCACCACGGCCGAGCCCTCCGGGATCTCGGTGCCGCCGCGCAGCGTGATCGGGGCGAGCGCGCGGCGCTGGGCGACCGGGCTCGCCGGGTGCAGCCGCAGCGTCTCGTAGACGCAGCGCTGCAGGATCGCCGGGTCCTGGCGGGCCTTCTCGGCCGCCTGCGGGTCGCGGGCCGCCCAGGCGAAGTAGTCGTCGGCGGCGTGGGTGAACGCGTCGGCGGTGGAGTGCGAGCCCGCCTGCAGGTAGAACGCGCACTCGCGGCGCAGGATGTCGTCGTCGATCTCGAGCTCGTCCCAGTTGCGCAGCAGTGCGGTGAGGACGTCGCGCGGCAGGTCGTCCTCGGTGATCTCGCCGGCGTCGAGCTGCGCGAGCAGCGCGCGGCGCCGCGCGATCGAGGGCTGCAGGAACATGGCGTCGAAGTCGTCGAGCGCCTGCTGGACCTCCGCGCGGACCTCCTCGGGGTCGCGGGTGGTGTGCACGAGCGTCGCGCCCTCGGAGAACTTCTTGGCGAAGCGGTAGAGCGCGTCGGTCTCCTCGACCGACCCCGTCGGCTGGTCGAGCCCGGCGACCATCGCCGTCAGGTTCATGATCGTGCGGTAGCCGAGCTCCTGCAGGTCGGCGCGGCCGGCCTCGACGAACGGGGCCAGCGTGTCGCGCACGACGTCACGCAGGAACGCCTTCTCCCAGTACCGGAACGTGCCGCGGCGGAAGAGGCGGTTCTCGACGCGGCGCCTGCGGCGATGGTCGGATCCGTGCAGCACGAGCAGGCAGTCGGCCATGACGACGCCCCCCGCGTCGTACAGGGCCTGCTCCAGATCGTGCTGCCGGAAGGCCTCGCGGACGTCGGCATAGCCGTCGAGGGTGATCGTCTGCATCGGCGTGGTCCCTGTCCGGTGAGTCGGCGTGATACTTCTAACGACGCTAGCAAGCGGCAGTGGGGCCGTCCAGGCTCCGTGGATCGAAGAACGGAGCCCGCGATGGAGTTCGGTGTCCTCATGATGGAGCCGGTGACGTCCCGGAAGCAGTGGTGCGACCGGGTGCGGCGGATGGAGGACGCCGGCCTGTCGACGCTGCACGCCACCGACCACTTCGACCGCGCCCCGATCAGCCCGCTCGTCGCGCTCGCCGCCGCCGCCCAGGTCACGGACCGGATCCGGCTCGGCACGCTGGTGCTCAACAACGACTTCCGGCTCCCGGCCGTGCTGGCCAAGGAGATCGCCTCGCTGGCGGTGCTGTGCGACGGTCGCCTGGAGATCGGCGTCGGCGCCGGGTGGATGGACGACGACTACGCCGTCTCCGGCATCGTCCGCGAGCCGCCCGGACGGCGGATCGACCGGCTCGCCGGCACCCTCGACCTGCTGCGCGCCCTCTTCCCCGCCGAGGGCCCGGCCGTCGCGCCGACGACTCTCGACGCGCCCGGCGTCGCCGTCCGGAACCTGTGCAACGTGCCCGCCCCGGCGACGTCGCCGCGGCTGTTCGTCGGCGGCGGGGGTCGGCGGGTGCTGACGCTCGCCGGCCGGACCGCCGACGTGGTCGGGGTGAACTTCGACATCCGTGAAGGCCGCCTCGGCGCGCACGCGACGGCGTCGGCCTCGGCGGACGCGACCGACGAGAAGGTCGGCTGGGTGCGCGCGGCGGCGGGGGACCGGGACCCGGTCCTGCACCTGGTGGCGTACTGGTCGGAGGTCACCGAGGACCCGCTGGACGCGGCCGCCCGCCGGATCGCGACCTTCGGCCTGGACCTGGCCCCCGAGCAGCTGCTGGCGTCGCCGCACGCGCTGATCGGGCCGGCGGGCGCGGTCGCCGAGCGGCTCGCCGAGCTGCGCGAACGCTGGGGCTTCGGCTACGTGTCCTTCTACGAGACGGACCTGCCGTCGCTGCTGCCGGTCCTCGACCGCGTCTCCTGAGCGGCGTCACGCTGGCTCGGGCTCCGATCGGGCTCGCCGGGCTCGGCCTCGGCGCCGCCCCGGGTCGTGCGTGGCGACGGTCGCCACAGCGACGATCGCCGCTCACGGGCGGGCAGCCGACGACTCGTCGTTAGGGGGTTGACGCCGCATCGTCGGCGTTAGAAGGTCTGGTGACTCCGCTCACCTCGTCGAAAGGCGGTCACCGTGGCCGAGACCTACGAGGCCGACGTCGTCGTCCTCGGGACCGGTCCCGCCGGGATGGCGGCGGTCTCGGCCGCCGCGGCGGAGGGTGCGCAGGTCGTCGCGGTCGAGGCGATGGACCACATCGGGGGCAACGCGGTGTGGTCGACGGGCTACCTGGCCTTCGTGAACTCGCAGATGCAGGCCGAGCAGGGGATCGTCGACAGCGAGGAGACCTTCGTCGCCGACGCCCGGCACATGGTCGACCTCGCGCGCGACCAGTTCGGCGTCGAGTGGGACGAGGCGCTGGTGCGGCTGTTCGCCCGCGAGTCGGCCGAGACCTACCGCATCCTCACCGAGCGGGGAGTCCGGTTCAGCCGGTTCATCCCGCGGCCCAAGCAGCACAGCGTCGACCGGATGGCCGCCGTCGAGGACACGTGGATGATCGGCCGCGCGTTCCGGCCCGACTTCGAGCGCGACAACGTCACGACCCTGTACCGGACGCTCGCCGACCGGCTCGTCGTGACCGACGGACGGGTCACGGGGGTGCTGGCCCACCGCGCCGACGGGACCCCGGTGCAGATCTCCGCCCGCAACGGGGTCGTGCTCGCCACGGGCGGCTACCAGTCCAACCCGGAGCTGCGGCGTCGCTACCAGCCCGAGTTCGTCGCCCGGGCGCCCTACCTGGGCGTCGACTCCTGCCGCGGCGCCGGGCACCTCATGGGCCAGGCCGTCGGCGGCGACCTCATCAACATGACGTTCGTGCCACCGCTGGTGATCGTGTCGTCGTCGGTCGTCGAGGACGCGATCGCGGTCAACGAGGCGGGGGAGCGCTTCCACGACGAGGCCGGGCCCTACGAGGAGCGCGTCGAGAAGCTGCACGCCCAGCCGAACCGGCGGGCCTGGTACGTCGTCGACGACGTCGTCGCCCGCGAGAAGGAGGGACTGATCGGCCAGATGCCGGAGCCGCCGGTCCGGGCCGACACCCTCGACGAGCTGGCCGCGACGATCGGCGTCCCGGCCGACGCGCTGCGCGCCACCGTCGACCGCTGGAACGCGTTCCTCGACACCGACGGCGACGTCGACCCCGACCACGGCCGGGTCGTGCTGCCGCCGGGGCGCCGCAGGTGCGCGACCGGCCCGTTCACCGCGGTCCCGATGATCGAGGGCATCAACTTCTGCTGCGGCGGCTTCCGCACGACGACCGACATGCAGGTCGTCGATGTCTTCGGCGCGCCCATCCCCGGCCTGTTCGCGGGCGGCGACTGCGTCGGCGGGCTCAACCCCGTGTCCGACCTCGGGGGCATCCACATCTGCGGCGGCCTCACGCTCGGCCGGATCGCGGGCCGGGCCGTCGCGCGCGGTGTCGACGACCGCGGCGACCACGGCACCGTGCTGCACGCCGGGATGCCGAGCATGCTCGACACCCGGATCGCGTTGGTCCACCTCGACCCGGCCGCGGACCCGCAGCCGGCCGAGGCGCGGCAGGCGCACTGAAGCCGGGCGGGTCCCGATGCCGTGACCCGCCCATCCATCCACCACGAGGAGCCACGATGTCGGTCGGAGTCTTGTTCACCCAGGGGCTGGTCACCGGCGACCCGCACACGGTGCTCGGCGAGATCCTCGAGCAGGCCGAGGCCGCCGACCGGCTGGGCTTCTCCGCGGCGCTCACCACCGAGCACAAGTACTCCGACGAGTACTTCGGCTCCCCGCTGCACCTGTCGTTCGCGATCGCGGCACGGACCCGCAACGTGAAGGTCGGCACGGCCATCGCGATCGCCCCGCTCTACAACCCGGTCGAACTCGCGCAGGACGCCGCGATGCTCGACCAGCTCTCGGGCGGTCGCGCCTGGCTGGGCCTGGGCGTCGGGTACATGCCCGTCGACTACTCGACCGTCGGCGTCTCGTGGGACGACCGCGCGCAGCGGTTCGACGAGACCGTCCGCATCCTGCGCGCGGCGCACACCAACGAACGGTTCTCCTTCTCCGACACCATCTACAGCTTCGACGACGTGTCCGTGATCCCGCGACCGGTGCGTCCGGAAGGGGTGCCGCTGCACCTCGCCGCGTGGACGCCGGGCGGGCTGCGCCGCGCGGGCCGGCTGGCCGACGGCTGGATCACCAACGCGCTGATGTCGCTCGACACGATGAAGGCGATGGCGGACCAGTACCGGGAGGCCGCCGCGGCCGGGGGCCGTGACCCGCACGTCACCTCGATCCGGTTCTGCTGGCCCTACCGCGACCGTGAGGCCGCGCTGGCGAAGTTCGGCGACACCGCGCTCGCCATGGCGCGCACCCTGTTCGACTACGGCGCCATCACCGACCTGCCCGGCGTCACGTCGTCGGACCAGATCACGCTCGAGGAGTTCGTCCGCGACCGCTTCGTGTTCGGCACGCCCGAGGAGTGCGTCGACACCATCGGCCGGTTCCGCGACCAGGCCGGCGTCGACGACTTCCTGATGATCTTCCGCTACCCGACCGGGCCCGACAACGCCGCCGTCCTCGAGGCCATGGAGCTGTTCGGCACCGAGGTGCTGCCGCAGCTCGAGCCGGCGGCCGACCCCGCCGCGGTCCGGGCATGATGGCTCGTCCGCTGCGGGTCGGGGTCGTCGGCGCGAGCTACGCGTCGGGGACCCACCTGCCCGTCTACGCCGAGCTCGCCGCGGCCGGCATCGTCGAGCTGGTCGCCGTGGCCACCGCGCACCGCGAGACCGCCGACGCCGTCGCCGCGAAGTTCGACGTCCCGCACGCCCACGTCGGGTTCGAGGCGCTGTGCGCCGACCCGGACGTCGACATCGTCGACGTGGCCACCCGGCCCAGCCGGCACCGGGAGATGGCGCTCGCGGCGATCGCGGCCGGCAAGCACGTGCTGTGCGAGGCACCGCTCGCCCCGACCGTCGACGACGGGCTCGCCATGGTGAGGGCCGCGGCCGACGCCGGTGTCTGCGGCGTCGTCGACATGCAGTCGCGGTTCCGCCCCGGCATCGCGGAGCTGCGCCGGCTCGTGCTCGACGGTTACGTCGGCCGCGTCGACAACGTCGCCGCCGAGGCGTTCTACCCGACGTTCACCAACCCGGCCGCGGTCGCGTCGTCGGGCTGGTGCGCCGACGCCGCCGACGGGGCCAGCTCCCTGCGGGTGCACGGGCTGCACACCACCGACGTCCTGCGCTGGACGTTCGGGGAGCTCACCGACGTGCGGGGCACCGTCGCCACCCGGCAGCCCGAGTGGCCCGGCGACGCCGGCCCGGTCCCCGCCACCAGCGTCGACAGCGCCGCCTACACCGCCCGCACCGCCGACGGTGCCGTCGTGTCCGTGCACACCTCGTGGGTCGCCCCGTTCGGGGCCGGCTGGCGGCTGGTGGTGCACGGCTCCGAGGGCGTCCTCGTCGCGGAGGCCGCCGGGCACACCGGGCACTTCCCGGTGGGGCTGCGCGGTGCCCGGACCGGCGACGACGGCCTGCGCCCGCTCATCGCCGCCGACGGCGGCCCCACCGAACCGTTCGCCCTGCTCGTCCGCAGCCTCGCCGCGGGCGACACCGACGACGTCCCGACGTTCGACGACGGGGTCGCCGCGCTGCGCGTCGCGGCCGCCGTCGAAGCCTGTGCACAGGCGCCCACCACCACGGAGGAACCATGACCGCAGTCGCCGAGGGGGCCGAGGCCTCGACGATCGTGCTGAGCACCTTCGCGGACGCCAAGGACGCGTACCGCAACAAGGACCTGCGCCAGTCGCTCTACGACGAGGGCGAGGTCGTCATGTCCGGCGTGCTCGTCAACCTGCACGGGCAGGAGCATCGCGACCGGCGGCGCGTCGAGAACCGGATGTTCCGTCGGGACGTGTTCGAGCGCTACGAGCGTGAGCTCTTCCCGGAGGTGACGGTCCAGACGCTGGCGCCCTACCTGGAGGCGGGCCGCGTCGACCTGGTGCACCTCGGGCACGAGCTGATGCTCAACCTCTCCGCGCTCACCGCCGGTATCGACCGGCCGCTGGGCACCGCGGAGGAGACCGGGCGGCTCTACGACTACAACGCGAAGTTCATCGAGGGTGC
Source organism: Pseudonocardia benzenivorans CB1190 (assembly GCF_000196675.2). GTDB lineage: Bacteria > Actinomycetota > Actinomycetes > Mycobacteriales > Pseudonocardiaceae > Pseudonocardia > Pseudonocardia benzenivorans. Next base: position 1,547,804 of record NC_015312.1, read on the forward strand.
GACGATGGCGCACTACACCGGTGACAAGGACGCGCTGCGCGCCGAGATCGCGAAGGCGCTCGACGACTGGGACGAGGAGTTCCTGGCGCCGTCGATCGCCCGCCGGGAGGACCTGTTGGCCCGCGAGGCCGCAGGGGAGGACGTCGACGTCCCGCGCGACGTCCTCGCCACCCTGTTGCGCCACCGCGAGGAGCTGGACCTGCCGCGGCACGTCATCCGTCGTGAGGTGGCGTTCTTCCTGCTCGCGGGCGCACACACCAGCGCGACCGCGTTCGTCCGCTCGATCGACCACATCCTGGGCTGGCTCGAGGCGCACCCCGAGGACGCCGCGAAGGTCCGCGACGACGCGCTGTTCGTGCAGCGCTGCATCCACGAGACGGTGCGGCTCAACCCGTCGAGCCCCACGGGACGTCGCCGGGCGCTGGCCGACGTGACCCTGCGCTCCGGGGTGCACATCCCGGAGGGCTCGATCGTCGTCCTCGACCTGCAGGCGATCAACCGCGACACCGAGCTCTTCGGGCCCGACGCCGCGGACTTCGACCCGACGCGCACCATGCCGCCGGGCGTCGCGCCGTTCGGGCTGAGCTTCGCCGCCGGTATGCACGTCTGCATCGGACAGGACCTCGCCGCCGGGGTCGTCGCCGTCCAGGGCACCGACCCCGACGACCACCTCTACGGGCTCGTCACCGGGGCCGTGCGGCACATGTTCGGCGTCGGCGTCCGCCGCGACCCCGACAACCCGCCGCAGCGCGACACATCCACCGCCCGCCCGTACTGGGGCACCTACCCCGTCCTGCTGGGGGGGTGAGCCGACCGTGACCTACCGCATCAGTGTCGACCGCGACGTCTGCATGAGCTCCGGCAAGTGCGTGGCCGACGCCCCCGACGTCTTCCGCTTCGACGACGACGAGATCGCCGAGATCGTCCCCGGCGCGACGCAGCCGTCCGACGAGCGCATCCTCGACCTCGCGCGGGCCTGCCCCGCCGGCGCCCTCGTCGTGACCGATGTGGACTCCGGCGAGGAGATCGACGTCGGCTGAGGGTTCGGCGCCTTGTGCAGGAACGGCACTTTCCTGCAGCTGGGCTGCGGGAAAGTGCCGTTCCTGCACGAGGGCGGGGGCGGCCCGGAAGGATGAGGGCATGGACTTCGGGATCGCGGGAAAGCGCGCGGCGGTGGCCGCGGCCAGCACGGGGCTGGGGTACGCCAGCGCGGAGGCGCTCGTCGCCGAGGGCGCGAGGGTGACGATCTGCAGCTCCGATGCCGACCGGGCACGTGCCGCCGCGGAGAAGCTGGGCGGCGGCACCGAGTGGCTGGTCGCCGACCTGCGCGGCCCCGAGGGGGCGACGGCGTTCGTCGACGGCGCGGCCGAGCGGATGGGCGGGGTGGACATCCTCGTCGTCAACGGTCCCGGCCCGGCCCCGGGGATCGTCACCGAGGTGCCGCTCGACGCCTACCAGGCGGCGCTGGATCGCAGCCTGCTCGCGGTCGTCGCGATGTGCCTGGCCGCGACGCCCGGCATGCGTGAGCGCGGGTGGGGGCGGATCGTCGCGATCACGTCGCTGGGCGTGCGCCAGCCGTACATGAACCTGGCGCTGTCGAACACCGCGCGTTCCGGCGCGACGGGCTTCCTGCGCACGCTGGCCCGCGAGATCGCCGCCGACGGCGTGACGGTCAACTCCGTCCAGCCCGGGCTGCACGAGACCGACCGGGTCACCGGCGTCTACGGCTCCGAGGGCCCGGTGCTCGACGGCGCGCTCGCCGACGTCCCCGCCGGCCGCCTCGGCAACCCCGCGGACTTCGGTGCCGTCGTCGCGTTCCTGTGCTCGCAGCAGGCGGGCTTCCTCACCGGCGCGGCGGTGCCGATCGACGGCGGGGCCTACCAGGCGCTGCTCTGACCCACGCCGCCGGGCGGGCGGTGCGCCCGCCCGGCGGCGCCGGCGCGGCGGTCACTCGGGCCACGCGCTGCCACGGATGATCTCGACGAAGTCCGTCCGGTGGAAGGACGGGTCGAAGTGCGCGAGCACGTCGTCGTTCATCGTTCCGAACGTGGTGTCGGGCCGGTTGGCCATCCCGTTGTGGAACGCCCGCAGGATCCGGTTCTTGAAGTCCGGGCGCGGGTGCGCGGCGACGACCTGGGCGCGCTGCTCGTCGGTGATCTCGTGCAGGTCCAGTCCCAGGACGTCGGTCTCCACGCCCAGGGTGACGACGGCGACCTCCGGCGCGAGGTGCAGCGGGACCTCCGGGGTGGTGTGCAGCGCGATGCCCAGCCAGACGGCGCGGGCGTCGGCCGGGGATGTGCCGTGGTCGAGCAGGAAGGCCTCGGCGACCTCGGCGCCGTCGATCTCGAACCGGCGGTCCCGGGTGCGGTGGGTGTCGGTGAGCCCGAGATCGTGGAAGAGGGCGCCGACGTAGGCGAGTTGGGGATCGACCTCGAGCCCGCGCGCCGCGGCCTTGAGAGAGCCCCAGAGGAACACACGGCGGGAGTGGTGGAACAGGGTGTCGTCGGCCGCGGCGCGGACGAGTTCGGTGGCCTGGCGGACGAGTTCGGTGTCGGGGATCTCGATCCCGGCGATCGTCTCCGGCATGGGGTGCTCTCCTGTGCTGCTCGCGCGAACTGGACTGGTTCCAGTCTTGCGGGCGGACACCTGCACACCCACCGCAACACCTGCCGTGCGTCCCACAGATCCGGACACTCCCGCGCGGGGGGAGATCACGGCGTCCGGCGGGGCTCCGCGCCGCGGCGCGTCGTGCCGAACCGTGCCCGGTACTGGCTCGGAGAGAGCCCGAGTCGGTTGACGAAGGTGCGCCGCATCGTCTCCGCGCTGCCGAATCCCGACCGCGTGGCGACCTGCGCGACGCCGTGCCCGTCGGCGAGCAGGGCCCGGGCGTGGTCGAGCCTGACCTGCTCGACGAACCTGGCCGGGGTGGACTGCAGCTCCGTCGCGAACATCCGGGTCAGCTGGCGCGGGCTGACCCCGACCCGCGCGGCCAGGGCGGGTGCACTGTGGTCGAGGTCGGGGCGGGCGGCGACCAGGTCGACCACCGTGCGCAGGCTGGGCGTGCGGGGCGGGCGTCGCTCCAGAGTCGCCGAGAACTGCGACTGTCCACCCGGGCGCTGCATGAACATCACCAGATCGCGGGCCACCGTGCGGGTCAGCTCGGGCCCGTGGTCCTGCTCGAGGAGCGCGAGCGCGAGATCCATCCCGGCCGACACCCCGGCGGAGGTGAAGACGCCGTCGTCCTCGACGAACAGCGCGTCCGGCTCCACCCGGACCAGGGGGCGGGTCCGGGCCAGCAGCGAGGCGTGCTGCCAGTGGGTGGTGGCCCGTCGACCGTCGAGCAGGCCGGCCGCCGCCAGGGCGAACGAGCCGGTGCAGATCGACACGACCCGCCGGCTGCGTGCCGCCAGCTCTCGGACGGCCCCGACCAGATCCGGCGCGACCGGCCGTTCGGCGAGCACGTCGCCGCCGGCGACGATCACGGTGTCGGGATCGGGTGCGGACTCCGCGGCGCCGTCGACGGGCAGTCGGAGCCCGACCGAGGTCCGCACCGGCATGCCCGTGGGGGAGACGTAACCGAGCCGGTAGCGGGCACCGAACCGGTGGGCGTCGGCGAAGACCTCGGCGGGGCCGGTGACGTCGAGCATCTTCACCCCGTCGAACACGACGAAGACGATGTCGCGGGCGTCGGGTCCACCGTGTCCGCCCCGTCCGCCTGACATGGCGTCGCCGCCCCCTTGCCCGGACGCCACTCGTCCGGCCACCAGTGTGGCAGCGCCCCCGGACGCGGCGGCGCGGCGGCCGCGCCCCGGGAGCGGATCGCGGGAGTCAGAGACGCAGCAGGCGCGCGGCGTTCGCCGTCAAGGTGGGGCCGAGGCCGCCGGCAGGGTGCTCGCCCGCGCCGGAGTCCCAGCCCGCGAAGTTGGTGCCGAACACCAGGCGCTCGGTTCCCGCGTGCTTGACGAGAAGCTCCAGCGACTCCTCGTCGTGCACGTGGGTGTCGAACCAGATGCGCTTGTAGTAGTGGTCGAATCCGTTGTCGCGCAGGGCCTTGGTCGCCCACGGCCGCTTCTCGACGGCGCGGGCGAACCGGCCCGACACGAAGGCCGCGGCGCCGCCGCCGTGGGAGATGCAGACGTCGAGACCCGGGTGGCGCTCGAGCACCCCGCCGAAGACGATCGCCGCGACGGCCAGCGTCTCCTCGTAGGCGAAGCCGAACGTCAGGTCGAGGTCGAAGCGACGCAGCCGCGGGTCGTCGGCCGGGCCGTTCTTGCCCAGCGGGGACGGGTGCACGAACAGCGGCGCGTCCAGGTCGACCAGGGCTTCGTACAGTGGGTCGAGCTCGGGGTCGTCGAGGGTGCGCCCGGCCGGGTCGGTGTCGATGTAGACGCCGGGCATCCCCAGGTCGCGCACGGCGCGGCGGGCCTCGGCCACCGAGGCGGCGATGTCCTGCACGGGCAGCTGGGCCGTCGCGAGCAGGCGCCCCTTGTGCTTGCCGACGAGCTCCGCGAGCCCGTCGTTGTGCTTGCGCGCGAAGTCGGCGGCGGCGTCGGCGGGGAGGTCGTTGAAGTACGTGATCGGGTTGGGGGACAGGACCTGCAGGTCGATCCCCGCGGCGTCCATGGCGGCGAGCCGGACGTCGACGTCCATGAACGGGCTGCCCGCGTACTTGACGCCCATCAGCCGGTAGTCGCCGACGCGGTAGAACGGCACGCCGTCGTCGGTGGTGCCGAGCTCGGGGCCCGCGGCGCCCGCGGCTCCTTCCGTCAGCTCCAGCACCGCGTGGGCGTGGACGTCGATGATCTTCGGGGCCGTGCTCTCAGACATGCGACATCCGCTCCAGCTGCTCCTCGGTGAACGCCAGGGACCGGGTCAGCGGGCAGGCGGCCAGGAACCGCACCTGGTCCGACGTCCGCTGCTTGTGCTCCGGGATGGGAGTGGTGAGGTCGATCCGCTTGCCCGCCTTGATGACCTCGGCGATCTTGTCCTTCTGCTGCAGGATGCGCACGTCGGCGAGCGGATCACCGTCGATCACCAGGACGTCGGCGACCCTGCCGTGCTCGAGGGTGCCGAGGTCGTCCTCCATGCGCATCGCGAACGCGCCGTTCTTGGTCGCGGCGACGATGGCCTCCATCGGCGACATGCCCATGTAGTCGACGAACATCTCCAGCTCACGGGCGTGCCACTCGCCGACCGGCGTGACGGCGAAGCCCGTCTCCGACCCGGTGAGGAACTTGACCCCGGCCGCGTGGGCCTTGGTGAGCTGCTTGGCGGTGACCTCGATCTCGGCGCGGAAGACGTCGAGCAGCTCGGGGGCGGTGCCGACCTTCTCGCCGTAGTCGGCGAGGTTGCCCAGCAGGGTGAACGTCGGGCACATCGCGGCGCCGGTCTCGATGACGGCCTCGATGGCCTCGTCGTCGAGGTAGGAGGCGTGGTAGATCAGGTCGACTCCGGCGCGGGCGGCGTCGCGCGTCGACTCGGAGTTGCGGCAGTGCGCGACGACCTTGGTGTTGAGCTCGTGCGCGGTGTCGCAGACGGTGCGCAGCTCGTCGATGTTCCAGACCTTGACCTCGGGGCCCTTCATCGACGGGATCAGGCCCGTCACCATGATCTTGATCCAGTCGACGCCGTACTTGATCTGACGACGGATCTCGTTGACCATCACGTCCCGCCCGGTGACGACGGTGGCGTAGCCGGTACGGCCCTCGTCCTTGATCATCCGGCCGGCGGTGCCGCCGAGCATCGTCATCAGCGCCTGGCCGCCCGCGCGCATCCGCGGGCCCTCGACGATCCCGGCCTCGATGGCGTCGCGCAGCTCACAGCCGATGTTCCACAGGCAGTCCGCGTCGAGCACACTCGTGACGCCCGCGCGCAGCACCTTGCGCGCGTTGTACGCCGAGAGCATCGAGCTGTAGGCCTCGGTGCGGTGGTTGAACAGCTCGTCGTTGCCCGTGGGCTCGCCGAACGTCAGGTGGGTGTGCGCGTCGATCAGCCCGGGCATGACCGTGCGGCCCGTCGCGTCGATGCGCTCGTCGACGCCGTGCACCTCCGCGTCGTCGACCGCCTGCCGGCCGAGCGCGGTGATGCGGCCGTCGCGGAGCAGGACCGCCTCGTCCGCACGGGCGGGGGAGCCCGTGCCGTCGATGACCGTGCCGCCGGTGATGAGGATGCTGCCGCTCACGGCGCCTCCTGGGAACGTCGTCGTAGCTGGAGTCGATCCGTGGCGCAGACCCGCCGTAAGAAGCCTGACGACTAGTCGCGCCGTGTGGTCAGTGTCGCACACCCTCCGGGGGCGCGGGGAGTCCCCGCGGTCGGGGCTTTGTGGGCGAATCGTGCGGATTTGCACCGGTCCGGGGCACGACGCGCGGGGAAGACCTGTAGACGGGCACCCGATGCCGCACTAGCGTCGTCAGAAAGCCAACGCCGCTCGTCGGATTGTCGTCCGGGGAGCGGGAGCGACGACGGAGGTCGGCCGTGACGAACGAGTGGGCCGTGGTCACCGGCGCGGGCAACGGCATCGGTGCCGTCATCGCCCGCAACGCCGTCAAGGAGGGATACCGGGTCGCCGCGTGGGACGTCGACGCCGCGGCGGTCGAGGCCGTGGCAGCCGACCTGGGCGGGGCATGCGTGCCGTCGGTCGTCGACGTCACCGACGAGGAGTCGGTGGCCGCGGCCGTAGCCGCGTTGCCGGTGGCGCCCGCGCTGCTGGTCAACAACGCGGGGATCGCCCGCTTCGGGCCTCTCCTGACTCTTGCCGCCGCCGAGTGGCGCGCCGCGGTCGAGGTGAACCTCACCGGGACGTTCCTGGTCGGGAGGGCCGTCGCCGCCCGCATGATCGAGGCAGGTGGCGGGGCGATCGTCAACATGGCGTCGATCAACGGCCTCGCCGCGGCCCCCAACGCAGGCGCCTACACCGCGTCCAAGGCCGGCATCGTCATGCTCACCGAGCACATGGCGATCGAGTGGTCGCCCTCGGGTGTGCGCGTCAACTGCATCGCGCCGGGCCTGATCAACGCCGGGATGTCCGACGCCGTCAACGCCGACCCCGAGGTGCGGCGGCTGCGCGAGAGCCGGGTCCCGCAGGGCCGCCTCGGCACCGCCGACGACATCGCCGACGCCGTGCTCTTCCTCGCCTCGGCCAAGGCGTCCTACATCTCCGGGCAGACCATCGCCGTCGACGGCGGCATCAGCAAGGGTGCGCTCGCCTCGCTGCCGCGGCCGAAGTCGGTCGACTCGGTCGGCGTCGAGTAGTGCTCGTACGCCCCGACCAGCGGCGGGGGAGTCCCGCCACTCCACCTGCGGATGCGACGATGGGGCGCATGTCCCAGCAGAGCGTCATCGAGGAGCTCCAGCGCCTCGGGATGTCGGGTTACGAGGCCAAGGCCTACGTCGCCCTGGTCGCGGCCGGCACGCCGCTCAACGGCTACGAGGTGGCCAAACGCTCCGGCGTTCCGCGCAGCACCGTCTACGAGACGCTGGCGAAGCTCGTCGGGCGCGGCGCCGCGTACGAGGTACGTGCGGGTGAGGCGAGCGTCGGCTACATCTCCCTGCCGCCGTCGGCCCTGCTCGACCGGATGCGGCGCGACTTCGACAGCTCCATCGACACGCTGCGCGAGGCCCTCCCGCAGGTCGCGTCGCCGCCGCAGGTGCGGCTCGTGCACAACCTGTCCGACCGGGAGTCGCTGCTCGCCCGGGCCGAGGACGTCGTGGCCGCCGCGCGCGACGACCTCTTCCTCTCCGGCTGGCCGGCCGAGATCGAGCCGCTCAAGCCGGTCGTGCGCCGCGCCGACGACGAGGGCGTCGACGTCTCGGTCGTCATGTTCGGCGACGATCCCGATCCCGTCGGGACGACGATCCCGCACCGGTTCTCCACGCCCGACGTGGCGCTGGAGAACCTGGGCTGCCGGCTGCTCGTCGTCGCCGCGGACCGGGAGCAGGCCGTGATCGGCGGGGTCGTCAACGGCGACGCGTGGGGCGTCTTCACCGACGACCCGGCCGTGGTGCTGGTGGCGGTCGAGTACGTGCGCCACGACATCGCGATGCACCTGATCGCGGAGAAGTTCGCGCCCGACGACTTCGAGTCGTTCTGGACCTCCGACCCGGCGCTGCGCCGGCTGCGTGCCGACCACGGCATCCCCGCCGCGCTGCTGGCCCGCGGCCCGGTCGGCGCCTCGGCGCCGCCGCGGCGCACCCGGCGCGGCCAGCACTGAGCCGGGCAGGCCCGATCGAGCGGGCCCGCCGCACGGACCCGGCCGCCACCGCAGCGCTGCTGCGGGCCGGTCCGAGGACGGTGAGGTTGCGGCCGACGTCCGGCGCGCAACCTCACGGCTGCTCTCCACCTGGCGCACTGCGGTGAGGGTTGCGCGTGGGGCCTCAGTTTGCGGGCGCACGCCCGGCCCGGGCCCGTGCCGTCACCGCCCGGCAGCGCACGAAGCACAGCACGCTCGCCGCGGCGAGGCCCGCGCTCACGCCCCAGCCGAGCCCGTAACCGCCCGTCGCGTCGACCGAGAGCCCGAACAACGGCGCGCTGAGCAGCGCGCCCAGGTAGTAGCCGGCCATCGTCGCGCCCGACGCGCGTCCGACGAGGTCCGGTGCGGTGGCCACGACGGCGGCATGCATCAGCCCTATCGCCGTGAGCTGGGCGACGCCGCCGAGGACGAGTCCGGCCGTCATCGACACCGGTCCGGCGACGATGCCCAGCCACAGCAGCGCGACCCCGGCCGTCGCCGCGGCGGTGAGCAGCACGACCGGGCGGACGCGGTCGCCTCCGGTGCGGTCGGCCCGTCCGGCCAGCACGATCATCGCGACGACGGCGACCGCCGACCCGATCGAGGCGAGCGCGCCCGCCGTCGCGACCGACATCCCGCCGACCTCGTCGAGGTAGGCGACTGACCACGAGTAGATGGGTTGGGTGCCCGCGATGAGCAGGAACGCCGCCACCGGGTACCAACCGAACCCCGCGGGCAGGCGGACGCGCCGGGGCGTGCCGGGACCGTCGCCGACGAGGTCGTGGGCCTCGACGACCGCCGCCGCCGGGTCTCCCGCGCTCCGCGCCGCCGGGAGCAGCCGGAAGCACAGGACCGCGACGACGACCAGCACCGGCACGACGACGGCGAGGACCGGACGCCAGCCGAACGCGGCCGCCGCGGCGACCCCGACGAGTGACTGGACTGCGCCGATCGCCGGGACGCCGGCGGTGCGGACGGCCATCGCGACGCCGTGCCGCGCGGGCGCGATGCTCGCCGCGACGGCCATGTTCGTGCCGGCGTTGGCCAGCGCGTAGCCGGCCCCGGTGACGGCGGCCATGACCAGCAGCGACGGGTAGGTCGGCACGAGCACGGCGAGGAGCAGGCCGGCCGCGACGACCAGCAGGTCGAACCCGACGGCCTTGTGGGCGCCGAGCCGCTCGGCCCACGCGCCGCCGACCGTCGACGCCACGCCCGTCGCGCCGAAGAACACCCCGATCAGCACACCGAGGGCGGGTTTGGAGATGCCGAGGTCGGCCTCGAACAACGGACCGAGGTAGCCGAAGAGGAAGCCGGGGATGCTGCCGAGCCCGATGCCCGCCGTCGCGACGGCGAGGACGACACCGCCGCGGCGGGCCGGTCGGCCGTGGGTCACGCGTCAGCCACGGGTGGCCCAGGCGATCGCCCGGCGCACCATCTCGCGGTGCTCGGGCACCTCGTAGGACGGGACGTGATGCCCCAGCGCGTCGTAGACGACCCGCCCGCCCCCGTGCTCGCGGGCCCACAGCAGCGGCTGCGGCCGGCCGTTCTCGTCACCGGGCCTGCGTGCCTGCAGGAGCGGTTCGACCCCGGGGCGCATGTCGAGGTCGCTGTAGACCTCGTCGACGATGCGGAAGTCGTCCAGCCCCTCGACGATCGGGTGTGACGACGCCACCGTGACCGCGACCTCCGGGCCCAGCGGCGGGTGCGACGACGAGCCCCACACCCATGCCCCGCCGAGGGTGTCGCCCCAGCCCGGCCAGTCGTCGAAACAGATGCCGGCCGTGTGCATCCCGAGGACGCCGCCGCCCGCGGCGAGATGCCGCGCGAGGGCGTCGCGGGCCCGCGCCGAGGGGCTCGCGCCTTCCTCGGCGGCCTTGTCGCGGTAGCGGTCCGGCGTCGTGTCGCCCGTCATCGACCAGCGCAGCGCGTTGACGACGAACAGCGCGGCCCCGGGAAGTGCCAGCAGCGCGGAGTCGACCCCAGCGGTGCCGGTGTGCACCTCGACCTCGAGCCCGGCTTTCTCCAGCAACTCGGTCAGGCAGGCCGTGGTGGCCGGGAAGTCGTGGGTGAGGCCTCCGGACAGAACGACGGCGCGCACGACCACCTCCGACGGCGTGAGGGTTCTGACGACTATCAGACCCTAACTGTCGGGGGCGCCGGTGCGCATCCCTCTGCCGTGGTCTGGTCGCCGGAGGCGGTCCGGTGCAGGTTGCCCGCGAGATCGGCCGCGCCGAGTGCTCGGCTCGGGTGGGACGCCATTTCCGAGAGCGGTGCTCTTGACAGAGTGCGGTGCGCGGCGAATGCTGGTCTCAAGTGAGAGCGCTGATCTCGTTCGGGAGCAACGATGACAACTAAGGTGCACGTTTCCACCTCGGCCACCGGTTCGGACCACGTGGCCCGTCCGTGGGCCGGGCCGGCCGCACTCGCCGCCGCCGGCGTCCTCTTCCTCGTCTATCCCGCGCTGCGTCCCGGCGGCGACGCCGTCCCTAGTACCACCGCGGCAGCCTTCGCCGACTGGCGCTGGCCGATCGCGCACCTGGCGGGCGTCGTCGGGTTCGCACTGGTCGCGGCCGGACTGCTCGCGCTCCGCGACCGGCTCGCCGGTACCCCGGGTCGTCGCCTCGCCGGGTGGGCGCTCGGGACCTGGGCCACGGGCACCGCACTCGTCCTGCCCTACTACGGCGCCGAGGCGTTCTCGCTGCACGCGCTGGGCGCACACGTCCCCGACACCGCGACGCTGCTCGCGCTCACCGACGCCGTCCGGATGGGTTCGGTCCAGATGACGGTGTTCGGCGTCGGGCTGGTGCTGCTCGCGGTCGGCGGTGTCCTGGCCGCGGTCGCCGCGGCCCGCTCGGGTGTGCTGCCCCGCTGGTCGGGCGTCGTGTTCGCCCTCGGCTTCGCGCTGTACCTGCCGCAGTTCTGGTTCCCGATGGAGCTGCGGGTCGTGCACGGCGCGCTCGTCGCCGTCGGCTGCATCGTCCTCGCGGTGGCGCTGCAGAGGTCCCGTCTCGCGCGCTGATCGTCGGGTCGGGGGATCGGGCGTGGCCCGCCACAGCGGCGGTCTTTGCTCGGGTTGCACCTTCGGGCCTGGTGGCTCGTCCAGTGATCGTCGCGTGCGGGACATGGCCGCCGAATCTGGCGCTGTTGTCCCAGGTCCGCTGATCTTGATGGTGCTCGCCCCAGCGCCGGCTCGCGCGGCCCGGCACCGCCTCGCGGGCGCGCATCCACGAGGCCCAATGCGGAGCGGTGAGGTTGCGGCCCACCGTGTGCGCGCAACCCCACGGTCGTCCCGCAGGTGTTTCACAGCGGTGAGGTTGCGCTCGCCTGGTGGCGGCGCCCGACCCCGCGGCGCCCGACCCCGCGGCGCCCGACCCCGCGGCGCCCGACCCCGCGGCGCCCGACCCCACGGCGTGCGACCCCACGGCGTGCGACGCCGGTCGACGGCAGCCGGGCCGGGTGACGCCGAGCAGCCCGGCCGCGCGATGCGGCCCGGCTGCGGAGCGTCGGTGGGTGCGGGATCAGGCCAGGTGCACGTACTCGTAGTCGAAGGGCTGGCCGTTGATCCCGTTGGTCGGCGGCGCGATCCAGCCGGCGATCTTGCCCGGCTCGTAGACGGGTCGCATCAGCGACCGGACGTGGGTCTTGTCGGCCTCGCTGGGCAGCCAGCGGTCCTTCTTCGCCTCCCAGGCGTCCGCTCCGACGAGCTCGCCGGCCGGGGTGATGTGGTGGTCGGCGAAGAGGCCGACGTGCCGGTTGAACCCGACGTGCGGCAGCGTCAGCGTCCGGTCGACGCCCGCCTTCTCCAGCACCCGGTTCCAGCGCTTGAGCCCGGAGTGGCAGTCCTTGACGTACTCGTTGCGCAGGTCGTGGTTGAGCGCCAGCAGGGCCGGGACCTCGTCGGTGGTCAGCACCCCGTCGCGGACGACGTCGACGGAGGCGGCGTCGTCGGTCAGGACGTGGTCGTCGCGGCGGCGTTCCTCCTGCCAGCGTCCCTTGAGCCCGGCGGTGAAGTAGTTGGCCGCGTTGGTCGACTTCTCGGAGCCGAAGAGGTCCAGCGACACCGAGTAGTGGAAGTTGATGTACTTCTGGATCACGTCGAGCGGGACGCCGCCGTGCGGGGCGATGTCCTCGGTGTCGTGCTCGCGCATGAGTTCGGCGGTGCGCGCCACCACGCGGTCGACACCCGTGGTGCCGACGAACATGTGGTGCGCCTCCTCCTTGAGCATGAACTCGCAGGTGCGCGACAGGGGGTCGAAGGCCGACTCTTTCAGTGTCCCCAGCTGGTACTTCCCGTCGCGGTCGGTGAAGTAGGTGAACATGAAGAACGACAGCCAGTCCGGGGTCTCCTCGTTGAACGCGCCGAGGATGCGGGGGCTGTCGAGGTCGCCGGAGTTGCGGTGCAGCAGCGCCTCGGCCTCCTTACGGCCGTTGCGGCCGAAGTAGGCGTGCAGCAGGTAGACCATCGCCCAGAGGTGCCGGCCCTCCTCGACGTTGACCTGGAAGAGGTTGCGCAGGTCGTAGAGCGACGGCGCGGTCTCGCCGAGGCGGCGCTGCTGCTCGACCGACGCGGGCTCGGTGTCGCCCTGGATGACGATGAGCCGCTGCAGGTCGGCGCGGTACTCCCCGGGGACCTGCTGCCAGGCGGGCTCGCCCTTCTGCTCGCCGAAGGCGATGCGCCGGTCGTCGCCCCGCTCGGCGAGGAACACACCCCAGCGGTACTCCTCCATGGCGACGTGGCCGAACTGCGCCCACCCCTCCTTGCCGACGTCGACTGCGGTGCGCAGGTAGACGTCCTGGGTCGGGACGGCGGGGCCCATGGTCTTCCACCAGTTGAGGAAGTTGGGCTGCCACGACTCCAGCGCGCGCTGGAGCTTGCGGTCGCCGGCCAGGTCGACGTTGTTGGGAATCTTCTCGCTGTAGTCGATCGACATGGTCTGTCCTCACACCCGCTTGCGGTCGAAGTCGGCCCGGCGGCCCGTCCCGTAGCGGCGCAGTGCGCCGTCGGGTCCGGACGCGTTGGGGCGCACGAAGATCCAGTTCTGCCACGCGGTGAGCCGGGAGAAGATCCGCGACTCCATGGTCTCGGGGCCGACGAACCGGTGGTTGGCCTCCATGCCGGTGAGCGCGTCGGGTGACAGCGACGCCCGCTCCTCCAGCATGATCCGGATCTCGTCGTCCCAGTCGATGTCGTCGGGCGCGTCGGTGACCAGGCCCAGCTCCAGGGCCTCACGGGCCTCGATCCGGCGGCCGACCTCCTGGCGCAGCTTCGCGACGTGGTCGTCGTCGCCGTAGAAGCGCGAGCCGAGCCGGGTGAGGCCGTTGCTCATCGGGAAGGCCCCGAAGTTGGAGTCGGACAACATGATCTGGGCTTCGTCGCCCTGCTCGGAGCCTTCCTCGTCGAGGGTGCCGTCGAGCATGTACTGCCGGTCGCACGCCAGCGCCAGCTCCAGCAGTGCCCCGGCGAAGCAGGAGCCCGGCTCGATCAGCGCGATCAGCGAGCGTGACGTGACGTCGAGCCGCTTGAGGACGCGCTTGAAGTAGTGCCGTATCTCGTTGACGAGCCAGTCGTCGCGGGAGTGCTCGGCGATGACGCGCTCCATGGCGAGAGCGTCCTCGACGTCGCCGCGGGTGCGCAGGACCCAGGTGCCGAGCTCGAGCTCGTTGGCGCGCAACCGCAGGATCAGGTCGTCGAGCTCGCGGGTCATCGCGAGCGGCCAGAAGTCGGCCCCCAGCTCGTGGACGCGCTCCAGCGACTCGGGCACGCCGCCCTCGGGCCCGCGCACCGTGATCTCGACGAGCCCGCGGGCGCGGTCGAACGCCGCGGACACGTGCCGGTAGCGGATCCCGTCGGCGGTCTCCTCGCGCTGCAGCGGCGGCAGCGCGATGCCGGTGGCGTCGGCGGGGCGTGACGACGCCGCCGCGGCCTCGACCGCCCGCGCCTGGACCGTCTCGTCCCACGAGCGCTTGGGGATCGTCTCGTCGACGAGCCGCCACTCGACGGCCTGCCTGCCGCGGATGCCCTCGGAGCGGGTGGCGAAGACGTCGGCCCGGTCCTTGCGGACGCGTCGCTTGTCGACGACCCGGGTGAGCCCGCCGGTGCCGGGTAGGACACCCAGCAGCGGGACCTCGGGCAGCGACACCGCGGACGAGTTGTCGTCGATGAGCAGGATCTGCTCGCACGCCAGGGCCAGCTCGTAGCCGCCGCCGGCGGCGGTGCCGTTGACGGCGGCGATCCAGGTCTGGCCGGAGTTGGCCGTCGCGTCCTCGATGCCGTTGCGGGTCTCGTTGGTGAACTTGCAGAAGTTCACCTTCCACGGGTGGCTGGACTGCGCGAGCATCCGGATGTTGGCGCCCGCGCAGAAGTTGCGGTCCTTCGCGCTCGTCACGACGACCGCGCGGACCTCCGGGTGCTCGAAGCGCAACCGCTGGGTGGCGTCGTAGAGCTCGATGTCGACGCCGAGGTCGTAGGAGTTCATCTTCAGCTCGTAGCCGGGGACGATGCCGCCGTCCTCGGCGATGTCGAGCCGCAGGTAGGCCACGCCGGTCTCGGCGGCGCGCGCGAGGTCGAGCGTCCAGTGCCGGTAGTGCTCGGGCGTGGCGTCGAAGGAGACGGCGGGCGTCTCGGCCGGGTCCGGAGCGGCCGCGGACCCGTCGGCGACGGCAGCGGCGTCGGTGTCGATCGCCTGTGGGGTGGTCATCGGAGCCTCCTGCGCAGCAGCGCGGTCGGATTGCCAGAAACTCTACAACACGACCGCGCCACGCGCCAACTCTGTAGAACGTCGACGTGTCAGACCGTCGCGGGTGGCGCCGCCGGGGCGCTCGCCCGCTCCCGCAGCCGGTAGCGCTGCACCTTTCCCGTCGCGGTCTTGGGCAGCTCGTCGACGGTGACGACCGCGCGCGGTCGCTTGAACGCCGCGAGCCCCGCCCGGCAGAACGCGACGACCTCGTCGGGATCGATCGTCACGCCGGGGCGGGGCACGACGTAGGCGATCGGCTTGTCCAGTCCGTCCTCGTCGGGTACCCCGACGACGACCGCCTCCGACACCCCCGGGTGTTCGAGGATCCGCGCCTCGACCTCCGACGGGCTGACCCAGATCCCGCCGACCTTGAGCACGTCGTCGGCGCGCCCGAGGCACGTGTAGCTGCCGTCGTCGTTGCGGACGTACTGGTCGCCGGTGCGCATCCACTCGCCGTGGAAGACGGCACGGTTGACGTCGGTCCGGCACCAGTAGCCGGTGCACAGCGACGCTCCCGCGACGAAGAGCATCCCCGACTCGCCGCTCCCGTCGATGACGGTGCCGTCGGTGCGCCGCAGCTCCACGCGGTAGCCCGGGACCGGGTAGCCCGAGCTCCCCGGGACGACCTTCCCCGGCACGTTGGAGATGAAGATGTGCAGCGCCTCGGTCGAGCCGATGCCGTCGAGCACCTCGAACCCGAACCGGTCGCGCACCCCGTGGAACATGCGCGCGGGCAGCGTCTCGCCCGCGGACACCCCGCGCCGGACGGTCGCGAACGCGGCCGGATCGACGGTCTCGTCGTCGGCCGCGATCAGCGGGCCCCAGAAGCTGGGGACGGCGAAGAACAGCGTCACGCCGTGCTCGCGCACGCGCCGGGCGAACAGCGCGGGGGAGGGGCGGGAGGGCTCCAGCACCGCCGACGCCCCGACCGCCAGCGGGAAGAACATGCTGTTGCCGATCCCGTAGGCGAAGAACAGCTTCGCCACCGACAGGCAGACGTCGGTCGGCTCGATGCCGAGCACCTGCCGGCCGTAGGTCTCGGCGACGACGCGGATGTCGTCGTGGCGGTGCATGGCGCCCTTCGGTTTGCCCGTCGTCCCCGAGGTGTAGAGCCACAGCGCGGGCGACTCGTCCCACGTCGGGTACGGCGCGCCGACGGGCGCGGCCGCGCCGGCGTCGAGCAGGCCCTGCCACGTCAGCGACGTGACGTTCGGACCGAGGGCGGCGGGATCGGGGCCGGTGTCGCCGGTGAGCACGACGTGGCGCAGGTCCGGCGCCCCGGCCGCGGCCGTGTGCACGGCGTCCGCGAACTCCGGGCTGCCGAGCAGCACCCGCGCCCGCGAGTCGGCGACGAGCACCCCCAGCTCGCTCCCGGTGAGCATCGTCGACGACGGCACCGCCACCGCTCCGACGTACATCGTCGCCAGGATCGCGGTGAACAGCTCGACGTCGTCGACCATGCACATCAGGACGCGCTCCTCCGGGCGCACCCCGATCGCGACGAGCCCCGCCGCGACGCGCCGGACCTCGTCGGCCAGCTCGGTGTAGGTCAGCGTGCCGCGCGGGTGGTGGACCGCGACCCTGTCCGCGTCGCCAGCGAGGACTCGCCTGTCGGTCAGGTACTCGGCCGCGTTGAAGAGTTCGGTCATCGACTGGCTCCTGTGCCGGTTCGGGAGATGGAACTCTACTGGTGAACAGCGTTGCGTCAACGATTCGTAGAAGTTCGTCCGCCGTCCCGGGCGTTCCGCAGGCTCGCCGAGCGATCTTCCCAACATCTCGGCAAGCTGTTACGAACAACGCTGTATCCCGGCGGCTGTGACCCTGCGCACCCAGCATCGTCGCGCTCGCCGGAACGCTGGACAACCACGCGATGGAGGGTCGATGAAGACCAAGGCCGCAGTGCTGCGCGGTGTAGGACAGCCGTTCGTGATCGAGGAACTGACGCTCGACCCGCCCAAGGCGGGCGAGGTCCTGATCAAGTACGTCGCCGCGGGGCTCTGCCACTCCGACGAGCACCTGCGTCACGGCGACATCGTGCCGCGCTTCCCGATCGTCGGCGGCCACGAGGGCGCCGGGATCATCGAGGAGGTCGGGCCCGGGGTCACCCGGCTCAAGCCCGGCGACCATGTCATCTGCTCGTTCCTGCCGGTCTGCGGGCACTGCCGGTTCTGCGCGTCGGGGATGACCAACCTCTGCGACACCGGCGCCACCATCCTCGACGGTGTGCTGCCCGACGGCACCTACCGCTTCCACGACGCCGACGGCGAGGACCTCGGCGGCATGTGCATGATCGGCACCTTCGCCGAGCGCGCCACGATCTCGGAGTACTCCTGCATCAAGGTCGCCGAGGACGTTCCGCTCGACAAGGCGGTGCTGATCGGGTGCGGGGTCCCGACCGGATTCGGGTCGGCCGTGCACGCCGCCGAGACCCAGCCCGGCGACACGATCGCGATCTACGGCGTCGGCGGCATCGGGGTCAACGCCGTCCAGGGCGCGGCGTTGGCCGGTGCGGCCAACGTCGTCGCGATCGACCCGCTCGCCAACAAGCGCGAGATGGCCGAGAAGGTCGGGGCCACGCACTCCGCCGCCACCGCGGAGGAGGCCCACGAGCTGATCCAGCAGCTCACCAACGGTGTCGGCGCCGACAAGGCGATCGTCACCGTCGGCATCGTCGACACCGAGGTCACGACGAACGCGTTCCACGCCATCCGCAAGGGCGGCACGGTCGTCGTCACCGGTCTGGCCGACCCGACCAAGAACACCATCGAGATCCCGGGCGCGCTGCTCACCTTGTTCGAGAAGCGCATCCAGGGCTCGCTGTTCGGCTCGGGCGACCCGTTCAAGGACATCCCGCGGCTCGTCGACATGTACCAGGCGGGTCAGCTCAAGATCGACGAGCTGATCACGAACACGTACAGCCTCGAGGACATCAACAAGGGCTACGAGGACCTGATCAACGGCGTCAACGTGCGTGGCGTGATCATCCACGACCCCGCCGCCTGACCGATCCTGACCGAACGGCCAGGACCCGTTCCGACGGCCGTTCCCCCAACGCGCGGCCATCCGGGAGACCCGGGTGGCCGCGCCGGAGGTAGCCCCGCACGTGACCACAGTGACCCCGCCCGACTCCCGGACCCCCACGCCCGTCGTCGGGCTGCAGCGGGAGCGGGAGGTCCTCACCGTCGCCCTCGCGACCGGCCGCCACGTCGTCATCGAGGGACCGCCCGGCACCGGCAAGTCGACGCTGCTGCGCTCCATCGCCCGCGACGCGGGCCGGCACGTCGTCTTCGTCGAGGGCAACGCCGAGCTGACCCCCGCCCGCCTGGTCGGCGCGTTCGACCCGTCGCAGGTGCTCGCCGAGGGCTACCTGCCCGCGAGCTTCGTCGACGGCCCGCTGCTCACCGCGATGCGCGGCGGCCCCGACCTCGGCGACGGGGCCGCGCCCGGCGGTGGGCTGCTCTACCTCGAGGAACTCAACCGCGTTCCCGAGGAGACCCTCAACGTCCTCATCACCGTGCTCACCGAGGGCGAGATCGCCGTCCCGCGGCTGGGCACGGTCCGGGCCGGGCCCGGGTTCCGGCTGATCGCGGCCATGAACCCGTTCGACGCCATCGGCACGGCCCGGGTCAGCCAGGCCATCGCCGACCGGATGTGCCGCGTGGTGCTCGGCTACCAGGACGAGGACGCCGAGCGCGCCATCACGACGTCGGTCAGCGGTGTGCGCGGCTGGGTCACCGACCTGTCGGTGCTGCTCACCCGGGCCACCCGCGAGCACCGCGACCTGCGGATGGGCTCGTCGGTGCGGGGCGCGATCGACCTCGCGCTGGTCCTCACCGGGCTCTCGGAGCTGCGCGGGGAGGCGGTCCTCGCCCGCGAGACCGCGCGCGACGCCGCGCACGCCGCGCTGTCGGGCCGCGTCCGCATCGCCGACGGGGTCGACCGCACCCCCGAGTCGGTCATCGACGAGCTGCTCGACCGGTTCTGGCCCGAGAACGAGCCGCGGCCACCCGACCGCTCCTCCGACGACGCCGGGGGCGGTGAGCCGGGAAAAGCTGAGGGCCCGCCGCCTCCCGCGGCGGGCCGCGGCAAGGAACCCCCGCACCGGAACCGCGGGAAACGGACGCTCGGCCGGCAGGAGCTCGGCGCGCGCCACGAGATGTTCGACGACATCTCCCCGGAGCTCGGCGAGCTGGACGAGGAGGCCTTCGACCAGGCGCTCGCCGAGGACCCGGAGGCCGCGGCGGCGCTGCTGGCCGACCTGGCCGTCGCCACCGACGGGCAGCTGCGGGCCGCCGCGCGCCGGCTCGCCGGACGGGTGTTCATCCAGCTCGGCAAGGTCGGCCCGGCCAGGGCTCGCGGCACCCGGCGGATCGCGCCGGTCCGCGGCGGCTCCGGCGACCTCGACCTCGACCGCACCCTCGACGGCTGGCAGCCCGGGACGGCCCGCCGGCCGGCCGGCGACGAGCTCGTCACCCGCGACTGGACGGCGCACCGGCGGGCGATCTGCCTCGTCGTGGACATCAGCGGGTCGATGCAGGGGCTGGCGGTCGCGCTGGCCGCCGTCGCGGCGGCGGGGGTGGTGCTCGCCTCGGAGGCGGGCGGGACGCGGCTGGAGCCGGGTGTGCTCGCGTTCGGCGCCGACGTGCGGACCCTGCAGCCGCAGGGTGTCCGCACGCCGCCGGACCGGCTCGTCGGCGAGCTCGTGGCCCTGCGCGGGCACGGCACCACCGACCTCGCCGCCGCCCTGCGCGCCGCCTCGCTCGGGCTGGCGGGAGCGGTCGCCGAGGAGCGGGTCGTCGTCCTGCTCTCGGACTGCCTGCACACCACGGGCGACGACCCGGCCACCGCGCTCGGCGGCATCGACCGGCTGCACGTGCTCGTCCCGCTCGGGCCGGGGGAGGACGGTCGCGACGCCGAGGTGGCCGCGGCCGCGCTGGCCGCCAGGGGCGGCGGGACCAGCCGGACGGTCCGCCGGCTCAAGGAGATCGGCCCGGCGCTGACCCGCGTGCTGGGCTGAGGACGGCCGTGCCCGACGACGCCGCGTTCGTCGAGGCGACCGAGCCGTTCCGGCGTGAGCTGCTCGCGCACCGCTACCGAGGCGCGGGTGACCGTCGGGAAGCCGGCGCTGCTGCTGCCGTGATCCTTCCCCGGCGCGTGCCCGGATAGGGTCACGTCGTGGGAACGATCGTGAGCTTCCATGCCCATCCCGACGACGAGTCGATCGGGTCGGCCGGCACCCTCGCCCGGGCGGCGGCCGAGGGGCACCGCGTCGTGCTCGTGTTCGCCACGCGCGGCGAGCTCGGTGAGCCCGTGCCGGGCGTGCTGGCCGACGGCGAACAGCTGGCCGTGCGCCGGTCCGCCGAGTGCTTCGAGTCGGCGAAGGTGATCGGCGCGTCGCGGGTGGAGTTCCTCGGCTACGTCGACTCCGGGATGATGGGCGAGCCCTCCAACGACGCGCCCTACTGCTTCTGGCAGGCCAAGGTGGAGCACGCCGCGAAGCGCCTCGCGCTGATCCTCGACGAGGAGGAGCCCGACGTCCTCACCGTCTACGACGACAACGGCGGCTACGGCCACCCCGACCACATCCAGGTGCACCGCGTGGGCAGGCGGGCGGCCGAGCTCGCGGCGGTGCCGGTCGTCGTGCAGGGGACGATCAATCGCGACTGGATGGTCCGGGGGATGACGGGGCTGGCCAAGGAGGGCGGGCTGCCCGACGGGTGGGAGCCGCCGAACCTGGACGACGCCACGTTCGGCAAGCCCGAGTCCGAGATCACCCACCGGGTCGACGCCGTCGACTACGTCGCGCAGAAGCGGGCGTCGATGCGCGCGCACGCGAGCCAGATGGGTCCCGACCACTTCATGCTCGCGATGCCCGAGCCCATGTTCGCGATGGGGATGGGCACGGAGTTCTACATCGTCGACCCGGTACCGAGCCCTGCCGCCGCTCCCGACGTCTTCCTGGACCTCTTCGCCCCGCTGCGCTGACGGGCCCGGGCGGCCACCGTCGACGGACCGAAGTGTGACGCGACGGGTCCGGCCCCCCGGTGGTCGTTCTACCCCCCGTAGAGCAGAATGAGCCCGCGACGCGGTCGGGTCGTGCCGGTCCCCGAACCCGGCGACCGGACGGCCCTTCCGCGCGATATAGAGTCCGGCCTGCCCACCACAGGCCAGTGCAGGAGGCACCAGTGACAGCCGTCGCGCCCAAGCCGATCACGACGCGCCCGTACCCGGCGCGCCGCTCGGCCAAGGGATCCACGCTGCTCAAGATGATGCGGACGACGGACCCCAAGGACATCGCGATCCTGTACCTGGTCACATCGTTCGGCTTCTTCCTGGCCGGCGGTGCGATGGCGCTGCTGATGCGCGCCGAGCTGGCCCGTCCCGGGCTGCAGTTCCTCTCGCCCGAGCAGTACAACCAGCTGTTCACGATGCACGGCACGATCATGCTGCTGCTGTACGCGACGCCGATCCTGTTCGGCTTCGCCAACTACATCGTGCCGCTGCAGATCGGGGCCCCCGACGTCGCGTTCCCGCGGCTGAACGCCTTCTCCTACTGGCTGTTCCTGTTCGGCGGCCTCACGGCGATGGCAGGCTTCCTCACGCCGGGTGGCGCGGCCGACTTCGGGTGGTTCGCCTACTCGCCGCTGTCGGACGCCGTGCACTCGCCCGGCGCGGGCGCCGACCTGTGGATCATGGGTCTGGCGGTCGCCGGTCTCGGGACGATCCTCGGTGGCGTCAACTTCATCACGACGATCGTCTGCCTGCGCGCGCCCGGTATGACGATGTTCCGGATGCCGATCTTCACGTGGAACATCTTCGTGACGGCCATCCTGATCCTCATCGCGTTCCCGGTGCTCACCGCCGCGCTGCTCGGCCTGGCCGCCGACCGGCACCTCGGGGCGCACGTGTTCGACCCGGCCAACGGCGGGGCGATCCTGTGGCAGCACATGTTCTGGTTCTTCGGCCATCCCGAGGTCTACATCGTCGCGCTGCCGTTCTTCGGGATCGTCTCGGAGATCTTCCCGGTGTTCAGCCGCAAGCCGGTGTTCGGCTACAAGGGCCTGATCTACGCGACGATCTCCATCGCGGCCCTGTCGGTCGCGGTGTGGGCGCACCACATGTACGCCACCGGCGCGGTGCTGCTGGCGTTCTTCTCCTTCACGACGTTCCTCATCGCGATCCCGACGGGTGTCAAGTTCGTCAACTGGATCGGCACGATGTGGAAGGGCAAGCTGACGTTCGAGACGCCGATGTTGTTCTCCGTCGGCTTCCTGGCGACGTTCCTGTTCGGTGGTCTGACGGGCATCCTGCTGGCCTCGCCGCCGCTGGACTTCCACGTGTCCGACAGCTACTTCGTGGTGGCGCACTTCCACTACGTGCTGTTCGGGACGATCGTGTTCGCCACCTATGCCGGGATCTACTTCTGGTTCCCGAAGATGACCGGCCGGATGATGGACGAGACGCTGGGCAAGGTCCATTTCTGGTTGACGTTCTTCGGGTTCCACACGACGTTCCTGGTGCAGCACTGGCTGGGCAACGAGGGCATGCCGCGCCGCTACGCGGACTATCTGCCGACCGACGGGTTCACCACGCTGAACACGGTCTCCTCGATCGGCGCGTTCGTCCTGGGGGCCTCGACGCTGCCGTTCATCTGGAACGTGTTCCGTTCCTACCGGTACGGGCGTGTGGTGACCGTCGACGACCCGTGGGGTTTCGGGAACTCGCTGGAGTGGGCCACGTCGTGCCCGCCGCCGCGGCACAACTTCACCGAGCTGCCGCGGATCCGGTCCGAGCGGCCGGCGTTCGAGCTGCACTATCCGCACCTGGTCGAGCAGTTCCGACGCGAGGCGCACGCGGGCGGTCATGCGTCGCCGTACGAGATGGCGGCATCGGCGACGGGTCAGGAAGTGATGTCGGGCGACGACCCGAAGGACCGTTGACCCCGCCCAGTTCGTCGCCGACCCCGGGGCAGTGCCGGTGAACGACTCGACCGGTACCCGCGAGCTGGACACGGTGCTCGTCACCGTGTCCGGCCCGGACCGCCCCGGGGTCAGCTCCGTCCTCTTCGCGGCGCTGACCGCGCACGGGGTCGACCTGATCGACATCGAGCAGGTCGTCGTGCGCGGCAGGCTCACCCTCGCCGCACTGGTCGCCGCGCACCGCGACCCCGAGGGGTTGCAGGAGTCGGTCGAGCAGGCGATGGACAGCATCGGCATGGAGGTGCAGACGTCGCTGCACCACGGCGACGACCCCAACCCGAGGCCCACCTCCACGCACGTCGTCGTCGTGCTCGGGCGGCCGATCACCGCACGCGCGTTCGGCGCGGTCGCCCAGGAGCTGGCCGCGGTCGGTGCCAACATCGACTCCATCCGCCGGGTCGCCGACTACCCGGTGACCGGCCTGGAGCTGCACGTCTCGCCCGACCCCGACGGTCGCACCGACTACCCGCACGGGACGCTGCGCGCCCGTCTCGTCGAGGTCGCCCGCTCCGCAGGTGTCGACGTGGCCGTCGAGCGCGCGGGGCTGGCCCGCCGGGGGAAGCGGCTCATCGTCTTCGACGTCGACTCCACCCTGATCCAGGGCGAGGTCATCGAGATGCTCGCCGCCCGTGCCGGCAGCCAGGCCGAGGCCGAGGTCCGCCGGGTCACAGAGGAGGCGATGCGCGGCGAGCTCGACTTCGCCGAGTCGCTGCGCCGGCGAGTCGCGGTGCTGAAGGGGCTGCCCGCGAGCGTCCTCGACGACGTGGCCGCCGAGGTCGAGCTCACCCCCGGCGCCCGCACGACGGTCCGCACCCTCAAGCGGCTCGGCTTCCGCACCGGCGTCGTCTCCGGCGGGTTCACGCAGGTCGTCGCGGGCATCGTCGACGAGCTGGGCCTCGACTTCTGCGCCGCCAACGAGCTCGAGGTCGTCGACGGGACACTCACCGGCCGCGTCGTCGGCGAGATCGTCGACCGCGAGGGCAAGGCCGTCGCGCTCCGCCGGTTCGCCGAGTCGTTCGGGGTTCCGCTGGCCCAGACCGTCGCGGTGGGCGACGGCGCCAACGACATCGACATGCTGTCGAGCGCCGGGCTCGGCATCGCGTTCAACGCCAAGCCCGCGCTGCGCGAGGTCGCCGACACCGCACTGTCGCAGCCGTATCTCGACGTCGTGCTGTTCGTCCTGGGGATCACGCGCGACGAGGTCGAGCGCGCCGACGCGGCCGAGGGTGTGCTGCGCCGCGTCCCGATCGCGTGAGCGCCAGCGTCCTCGACGCCGTCGTACGCCGGTACGTCGGCGCCCGCGAGATCGCCCCGGAGGCCGACGGGGTCGTCCGGGCCATGCCGGTCGTGCTGCGCATCGAGCGCGAGCTGCCCGGGCGCACCGCGCTGCTGGAGGCGGCGGCCCGCGCCGCGCTCGCGGTGTGCGTGGACCCGCGTGCGCAGCCGGACGGGGAGTGGCACGACCAGGTCCTCACCTGGGTCGACGGCCGCATCCGCAAGATCGCCCGGCGCGCCCGCGGCGCGCACTGGGCCGCGGCACAGGACCTCCCGGGGATCACGGTCGCCGTCGACGGCGCCGAGGCCCGCGCGTTGCTGCCCGGCCCGGTCGACGACGTCCCGAAGGCGGTGTCGCGCCTGCAGATCGGCGGCACCGACCTCCCCGTCGACGAGCCCGGCCCCCCGCCCGCCGGGGCGCCCGTGATCTGGCTGAACCCGACCGTCGCGATGACCGTCGGCAAGGCGGCGGCACAGGTGGGGCACGCGTCGATGATCGACGCGGCGGTCCGCGGCCTCGTCGACGTGCCCGCCTACGCCGTGCGCGTCCCCGGCCGCGAGCGGTGGGCCGCGCTGCAGGGCGACGTCGAGGCCGGTGCCGCCGTCGCCGTCCGCGACGCGGGGTTCACCGAGGTCGACCCCGGCACGGTGACCTGCGTGGTCACCGCGTCCGGCTGACCGACGGTCCGCGGCTCACCGGGCGTGCGTGACCCCGCCCTCGCGGTCCTCGGGCATCACGTATCCCGGTTCCAGCAGGCCCCGGTCGTCGACCAGCCCGCTCAGCGCCGCGACCCAGTGCTCGTAGTACTCCCAGCGGCCCTCGGCGTCCGACGGTGCGTCCTGCCAGGCTCCGATGGCGCCGATCAGGCGCTGCTGGAACTCCTCCCACGGGTAGTGGCCGAACTCCGACAGCGCCACGGCCAGCCCGAACGCCCGCCGCTGCCACGGGGCGTCGAAGTCGGGCCGGCCCACGTCGCCGACGCAGGACGGGTGGAACCCGGCCTCGGGGTCGAAGTCGTCGTCATGGTCCCCGGACATCAGCGGGTCCCGGCCCCTGGCGCCGCCGCCAGCGCGACGCCCATCATCGCTTCGGTGGTGACCAGCTCGGCCAGCTCGTCCTCGGTCATCCCGTCGGTACCGGCCGGCCGCTGGGGGACGACGAACCACCGCGAATGGCCGCTGGAGTCCCAGACCCGGACCTCGGTGTCGTCGTCGAGCGGGACGCCGAGCTCGGTGAGCACGACCCGGGGCTCCCGTGCGGCGCGGGCCCGGAACACCGGGTCCTTGTACCAGTAGGGCGGCAGCCCGAGCACCGGCCACGGGAAGCACGAGCACAGCGTGCAGATGACGACGTTGTGCACGCCCGGCTCGTTGCGGACCGCGGCGAGGTGCTCGCCCTCGGCGCCCGCCATCCCGACCGGCAGGTCGAGCTCGGAGACGGCCTTCGGGGTGTCGGCGACGAGCCGGTCGGAGAAGGCCGGGTCGACCCAGGCCCTGGCGACGATCCTGCGCCCGTTGAGCGGGGTCATCTCCGACTCGAAGTAGCCGAGCACCTTGTCGACGGTCTGCCCGGAGATGACGCCCTTCTCGATCAGCAGCGCCTCCAACGCGCGCACCTGCGCGGCGCTCGCGGCCTCGCGGTCGTCGGGATAGGAGAACCGCTCGGTCATCGCCGTGCCTCCGGGCCGGGGGTGAGATAGGACTGGTATAGCTCGGCGTAGAGCGGACCGGCGTGCGCCTCGGCGCTCGCACCCCACAGCTCGTGCGGGTCGAACCGGACGACGTAGACGGGGACGGGGTCGCCGAGCCCGTCCTCCCCGGTGGAGTGGAAGTACGCGTAGTTGCCCTCGAAGACGCGCTCCACCGTGCCGCGGCGTCCACGCAGGTAGCCGGGGAGTCGGGTGTGGTCGGCGGCGGGCGGGTCGGCGACGACGACGGTGTCGCCCACGGCGAAGTCCGGGGTCGCGGGGCCGCGCCGGGGCGAGTCGCCCTCGCGCAGGTACCGCTGCACCTGGGCGTCGATCGCCGGCTCCGCGCGGCCGGGCAGCGGGGCGTCCGGGTCGGCCCGGTAACGCGCGGTCGCGGCGGCGAACTCGTCGCGGTCGACGTAGCCCTGCTCGACGAGGAACGCGGAGATGCCGCCGAGCCACTTCTCGTAGTAGCGGAGCCGGAAGTAGTCGAACGGGTCCATCGCCTCCGCGCCGGTGCGCAGGTCCGCCCACGTCCAGGTGCTGTCGAACGTCGTCGGCACGGAGTCGATGTCGTAGCCGGGCAGGGCGTCGCGCAGCGACGCGCTCAGCCCCATCATCGCGGTGTGGATCCCGAAGATCCGTTTCTCCCAGTCCTCGACGAAGACCCGTCGCTCGAAGTCGATCGGCCCTTCGAGGCCCTCGAGCCCGCCCAGGTGGTGCTGCAGCTTCACGATGCCCCCGTCTCGATGCGGCGGTTCGGGACGCTACCGGCGGCGGCGCGGCGCGATGGGCCAGAAAGCGATCACATCCGGCCATCCGGCCGCGTTGTCGCCGGGCCCGGATACGCCCGGATGCCGATCCGGCTCCGCCTTGCCGCGAACCGCCCGGATCACCGAGCCCGTCGGCGGCGATCCGTCGGACACCCTTAGGCTCCGGCGGTGCCTGCCGCGCCCCGACCCGCACGGCGGCCGACGCTGCCCGTCGCCGTGCTGGTGGTCGACGGCGTCCGGCTCCTCGACGTCACCGGCCCGCTGGAGGTCTTCGACGTCGCCACGACCCTCGGCGCGCCCTACGAGGTGGTCGTCTGCTCTCCCGACGGCGCCGACGTGCGCGCGTCGAGCGGACTGCGCATCGGCGTCGACCACGCGGTGGCCGACGTCGGTGCCGTCGACACCCTCGTCGTGCCCGGCGGTGAGTTCCTGGTCTCCGCGGCCCCGCCCCCGGCGCTGCTCGACGGCGTGCGCGCGCTGGCCACCGGTGCCCGCCGGGTCACGTCGGTCTGCGCCGGGTCGTTCGCGCTCGCCGCGGCAGGGCTGCTCGACGGGCGCCGGGCCACCACGCACTGGCGGCACACCGCGACGTTCGCCCGCCGCTACCCGGCCG
The DNA here is from genome assembly GCF_000196675.2 of Pseudonocardia benzenivorans CB1190. GTDB lineage: Bacteria > Actinomycetota > Actinomycetes > Mycobacteriales > Pseudonocardiaceae > Pseudonocardia > Pseudonocardia benzenivorans. The sequence continues at coordinate 1,575,097 of NC_015312.1, forward strand.
TCGAGGTCGACGAGGAGTCGATCTACGTCCGGGACGGGGCCCTGCTGACCTCGGCGGGCGTCACCGCGGGGATCGACTTGGCGCTGGCGCTCGTCGAGGAGGACGCCGGCGACGACGTGGCCCACGCCGTCGCCCGCGACCTGGTCGTGTTCATGCGCCGGTTCGGCGAGCAGCCGCAGCTCTCGGTGCCCTCGCGGACCCTGCGGCCCCGCCGCCGTCCGCTCGCGGCGCTGTGCGACGAGATCGCCGCCGACCCGGCCGCCGACCACAGCGTGCCGGCGCTGGCCGCCCGGGCGGGGCTGAGCGTGCGGCACCTCAGCCGCACGTTCCGGGCGCAGATCGGCTGCAGCCCGGCCGAGTACGTCGCCGAGGTCCGCCTGGAGGCCGCCGTCGCCCTGCTCCGCTGCGGCGAGACCGTCGCGGCCGCAGCCCGCCGCGCCGGCCTGGGCAGCGAGCAGACGCTGCGCCGCCGGCTGCGGACCCGCACGGGTGACTGATCCGGCTCTCGCGCCGGGTCCGGTAGCACCGCTGCCCCCCTGCACCGCCGGCGAGACGCCCACTCGCGTGCGGGCAGCCGCGAGGTTGCGGCCGGCCGTTCCGGCGCGACCTGGCTGCTGTCGCCGGGCGCCCGCACAGCAGTGAGGTTGCGGCCGGGTTCGTCAGGCGTCGCGCAGGCGGGTGAGCGCGGCGCGGACCTTCTCCGGATCGTGCGTCTGCCAGAACGGCGGCAGCGAGGCCCGCAGGAAGCCGCCGTAACGGGCGGTCGCGATGCGGGAGTCGAGGATCGCGACGACCCCGCGGTCGTCCATCCCGCGCAGCAGCCGACCCGCACCCTGGGCCAGCAGCAGCGCGGCGTGGGTGGCCGAGACCGTCAGGAAGCCGTTGCCGCCGCGGGCGTCGGTGGCGCGCTGCCGGGCGCCGACGAGGGGGTCGTCGGGCCGGGGGAACGGGATCCGGTCGATGATCACGCACGACAGCGACGGTCCCGGCACATCGACGCCCTGCCACAGCGACAGCGTGCCGAACAGCGAGGTCTCGTCGTCCTCGGCGAACCGCTTGACCAGCAGCATCGTCGAGTCGTCGCCCTGGCACAGGAGGGGGGTGGACAGTCTGCCCCGCAACGCCTCGGTGGCCTGCTTGGCCGCGCGCATCGACGAGAACAGGCCCAGCGTGCGCCCGCCGGCCGCCTCGACGAGCCCGGCGATCTCGTCGAGGTAGGCGGGCGGCAGCCCGTCGCGCCCGGGCGGGGGCAGGTGCCGAGCGGTGTAGAGGATGCCGCTGCGCGCATGGACGAACGGCGACCCGACGTCGAGCCCCGACCAGCGTGGCGCGTCGGGGTCCGGGACCGGATCGCCCGCCGTGGCGGCGACCGCGGCCGCGGGCGGGAGCCCCCACTGCCGGGCCAGCGCGTCGAAGGAGCCGCCGAGGGTCAGCGTCGCGGAGGTCAGGATCGTGGTGGACCGGCCGAAGAGCCTGTCGCGCAGCAGCCCGCCCACCCACAGCGGGGCGGCCCGCAGCACCCGGGTGCGCGCGCCCTCGGGCCCCTGCTCACCCAGCCACACGACGTCGCGCCGCACGGCCGGGTCGTCCTCGGCGAACGCCCCGAGGACCCGGACGGCGACGTCGAGCACCTCGTCGACCAGCGCGAGCGCGACCTTGCGACCCGCGGCGCCCTCCGGGTCCTCCCGGCGCTCGCCGCCGAGGCCCTGCTTGCACGCGGCGGCGGCGTCGCGGATCACCGAGAGGATGCCGGAGACGCCCTTGGGGAGCTCGTCCCAGCGCCCCGGCTGCAGGTCCTCCAGGACCAGCGCGAGGCCCTCGCCTGCCTCGGCCAGCCGGTCGGCGGTCTTCTGGTCGACGAGCTTGCCGCAGCGCCGCGCGGCCGCCGCGACCGTGGCGGGGGTGAGCTCGGCCGTCGCGGCCCCGGTGACGCGGTCGACCAGCTCGTGCGCCTCGTCGACGACGACGACGTCGTGCTCGGGTAGCACCTGCGCCTCGCCCATGGCGTCGATCGCGAGCAGGGCGTGGTTGGTGACGACGACGTCGGCCCGGCCGGCCTCGGCGCGCGCCTTCTCGGCGAAGCAGTCGTCGCCGACGGGGCAGCGGGCGGCGCCCAGGCACTCGCGCGCCGACACCGAGACCTGCCGCCACGCCGAGTCCGGCACTCCGGGGACGACCTCGTCGCGGTCGCCGGTCTCGGTGTCGGACGCCCACTCGTGCAGGCGCTTGACGTTGCGCCCCATGGCCGAGACGGCGAACGGGTCGAACAGCTGCTCCTCGACGTCGTCGAGCATCGACTCGTCGCCGTGCAGCTTGTTGAGGCACAGGTAGTTGCGCCTGCCCTTGAGGATCGCGAAGGTCGGCGTGCGCCCGAGCAGCGGCGTGAGGGCCTTCGCCAGCCGTGGCAGGTCGCGGTCGACGAGCTGGCGCTGCAGGGCGATCGTCGCCGTCGACACCACGACGGTGGAGTCCGCGGCGACGGCGTGCCGGATGGCGGGCACGAGGTAGCCCAGCGACTTGCCGGTACCGGTGCCCGCCTGCACGGCGAGGTGCTCGTGGTCGGCGATCGCCTTGCGCACCGCCTGCGCCATCGCGTCCTGCCCCTCGCGACGGGCCCCGCCGAGCGACTCGACCGCCGCCTCGAGGAGCTCGGCGACGCCGGGGAGGTCACGGGTCGACGGCAGCGCAGCGGGCACCCGGGGAGGCTACCCGGCGCACCCGACGGTCCCGAGCCGCGCGGGCGAGGTGTTCACCATCGCAGTGACGGGCCTATCTCCGGGCCGACCGGGTATACACGGAACCGTCCGGCACCGATCGTGATCCGCTTCCGCGGGTCGGGGGCGCCGGAATCCCGCACCGCCGCGGGACGCACGAGAAGAGACCGCCGACGATGATTCCTGCCTTCGCACCGCCGCGACAGGAGCCGTCGCTGTACCCGGTCCTGTTCGACCGCACGCCGCGCTACCACGAGCTCGAGCCGTGCGGCGCCGTCGCCCGCACCTCGGTGCTGCGCTGGTTCGAGCAGGCCCGCCGGGCCGTCGAGCGCCGCGCGTTCGGTGAGCAGCGGCCGTTCGTCCGGCCGCCGCTGGCGGCCGAGCGCGTCGAGGTGCTCGGCCCGCTGCCCTCGCACGGTGACTACCAGGTCGGCGTGGGGGTCAGCGCGATCAACGGGTCGTCGTTCTCCTGCACGTACGGACTGTTCGTCGCGGGGGAGTGCGTCGCGCTCGGCGACTCGGTCAGCGTCCACTCCCGCGACGGGATGCCCGCCGAGCTGCCGCCCGACGTCCGCGACCGGCTCGCCGCGATGGACAGCACCCGGATCCCGGTGCGGGTCGTCGACCGCGACCCGGCCCGGCTGGTCCGCGACGCCTACCCGTTCGGCGTCGACGTCCGGGCCCGGTTCGGCGACCTCGACCCGGGACGCACCGTCGGCAACGTCGCGCTCGCCGGCTGGTACCTCGACGTCCTCGCCGAACTGCACGTCGACGTGCTCGGTCACGAGCTGCACGGGCCGGTCGGCTGCACGGTCGACGGCCTGGCACCGCGGTCGCTCTCGGTCGACCACCTCACCGACGTCGCCTACCCGGGGAGCTACCGGGTCGGCGTCGCCGTCGTGTGCCTCGACGACACGTCGGTGCACTACGCCTGCGGGCTGTTCGACGGCGCGCACTGCCTCGGGCTGGCCGAGGCGATCGGCGCCCGCACCGTCGCGGCGACCCGCGAGCGCGCGGCGATCGACCTGGGCCCGCGGTTCGAGGCGCTGCGGCTGCGGCCCTGACCTTCGTCGGCCCTGACCTTCGACGGCCCTGACCTTCGACGGCCCCGCCTGCGGTCAGGCCCCGGCCCCCGGCGCCGACCCCGGTCGGCCCCGACTGGTCAGCGGAGTGCGACGCCCGCCCGCCGCAGCTGCTCCAGCGCCGCCCTCGTCGTCTCCGGCGCGACGCCCGCGCAGTGTTCGAGCAGCACCGTGGTCGCGAAACCGGCGGTGACGGCGTCGAGCGCGGTGGCGCGCACGCAGTGGTCGGTCGCGAGCCCGACGACGTGCACGTCGTCGACGCCCCGGCCGCGCAGCCAGTCGGTGAGCCCCGCTCCGCGGGGCTCGCTGCCCTCGAACCCGGAGTACGCCGCGGCGTAGGAGCCCTTGTCGAACACCGCCTCGATCGGCGCCACGTCGAGAGCCGGGTGGAACGCCGCCCCCGGGGTGTCGGCGCGGCAGTGCACCGGCCACGTGTCGACGAAGTCGGGCGTCTCGCTGAAGTGCGCTCCCGGGTCGATGTGGTGGTCACGGGTGGCGACGACGTGGTCGTAGCCCGTCTCGCGCATGTGGGTCGAGATGCCCGCGGCCACCGCCGCCCCGCCCGCGACGGCGAGCGACCCTCCCTCGCAGAAGTCGTTCTGCACGTCGACGACGATCAGCGCGCGCACCTCAGGCACCGCCGCCCGCGGCCGGGAACACCGTCGGGATCGCGGGTTCGCCGCGCGAGAGCTTGAGGCCCTCCCACGGCACCGAGACGAGCGCGGCCCGCAGCCGTTCGCGGCTCTGCTCCAGCGGCTCCAGGTCGGGCACGGGCTCGCCGCCGCGCATCAGCGGTACCGGGACGACGCGGTCGTGCGGGCCGAGGACCGGCGGGCGCCCGTAGGGGTGCACGATCTCCTCGACCGCGGTGCCCGTCGGCTTGTGCGTGCGGACCGCGGACTTGCGGCCACCCTTGGACTCTTTCGACGCGCTGCGCTTCGCCACGGCCCGCCCGTCGACCTCGACCAGCTTGTAGACGAGCCCCGCCGTGGGCGCGCCCGAGCCCGTCACCACCGAGGTGCCGACGCCGTAGGAGTCCACCGGCTCGGCGCGCAGCGACGCGATCGCGTACTCGTCGAGGTCGCCGGACAGGACGATGCGCGTCCCGGTGGCGCCCAGCCGGTCGAGCTGCTCGCGGGCCTGCTGGGCCATCACACCCAGGTCGCCGGAGTCGATGCGGATCGAGTCCAGCCCCGGGCCGGCCGCGGTGATGGCGTTCTCGATGCCCTGCCGGATGTCGTAGGTGTCGACGAGCAGCGTCGTCTTCACCCCGAGCGAGGCGACCTGGCTGCGGAAGGCTGAGAGCTCGTCGTCGTGCAGCAGGACGAACGCGTGCGCCGCGGTCCCCGCCGTCGGGATGCCGTAGCGGCGCCCCGCCTCGAGGTTCGACGTCGCCGCGAACCCGGCCAGGTAGGTCGCCCGCGCGGCCGCGACGGCGCTCTCCTCGTGGGTGCGCCGCCCGCCCATCTCGATGATCGGCCTGCCGGCCGCCGCGGTGACCATGCGCGCCGCCGCCGAGGCCACGGCGCAGTCGTGGTTGAGGATCGACAGCGCGAGCGTCTCGAGCATGACGACGTCGGCGAACGTGCCGGTCACCGAGAGGATCGGCGAGCCGGGGAAGTACAGCTCGCCCTCCGGGTAGCCGTCGACGTCGCCGCGGAACCGGTAGTCCGCCAGCCAGTCGAGGGCCGCCGCGTCGACGACGCCCACGAGGGTCTCGAGTTCCGCGTCGCCGAACCGGAACGCGGCCAGCGCGTCGACCAGGCGCTGCGTGCCCGCGACGACGCCGTAGCGGCGGCCGTCGGGCAACCGGCGCGCGAACACCTCGAACGCGCACTGCCTGCCGGCCGTGCCGTCGGCCAGGGCGGCCGCGACCATGGTCAGCTCGTACCGGTCGGTGAACAGGGCCGTACTGACCGACCCCGGATGCCCGTTCATGGAACGGGAGCCTATGTGGCCTGCGCGTCAGGGTGCACGGATGACACCATGTGGGCATGCCCGCGCCGCTACCCGTCCCCACCCGCCAGGTGGAAGAGGTCACCGACGAGGCAGGCACCGCCGACACGCCGTGGCAGGCCATCGTCTGGAACGACCCGGTCAACCTGATGTCCTACGTCACCTATGTCCTGCAGAAGCTGTTCGGCTACCCGGAGCCGAAGGCCACCGCCCTGATGCTCGACGTGCACCACAAGGGCAAGGCGGCCGTCTCGTCCGGCGACAAGGACAAGATCGAGATCGACGTCGCCAAGCTGCACGCCGCGGGCCTCTGGGCCACCATGCAGCGCGCATGAGAGAGCAGGGCACGTGAACGGCTGGAGACGGTCGGGCCGCGGCGCCAAGGCGCGCCTGGTCGCGACGTTGGAGCAGCAGGAGGTCGTCGTCCTGCGCGGGCTGGTGGGCGAGGTCCGCGAGATGCTCGCGGCCCGCTCGGCCGACGCCCCGGCCGACGAGCTGGCCGAGCTCACCGGCATCCGCACCGGCTCGTCCACCCCGCCGGAGGACCGGGTGCTCGCCCGGCTGCTGCCGGAGTTCTCGCGCGACGACCCGGCGCTCGCCGGCGCCCTGCGCTCGCTGCACGAGCCGGCGCTGATCGAGGCGAAGGACGGCGCCGCGGTCACCGTGCTGGAGTCGCTCCCCGACGGCGGGGGCCGCGTCGAGCTCACCCCCGAGCAGGCCGACGCCTGGCTCACCGCGCTCAACGACGTCCGGCTCGCGCTGGGCACCGCGCTCGACATCCAGGAGGACATGCCCGAGGAGCTGCCGCCCGACGACCCGCGCGCCGCGCACCTGGGCGTCTACCACTGGCTGACGTTCGTCCAGGACGCGCTGGTGCAGTCGCGGATGCAGCTGCTCCAGCGCTAGCTCTTCCTGTCGGAGTGCCCGAGATCGCGATCGGGCGCCACGCGGTCGCGGACCAGCTGCTTGAGCACCGGCAGCTCGGGGAACCCGCCCTGCTCGCGGCGGTCCCACAGCATCTCGTCGTCCAGCCTGACGGTGAACACCCCGCCCGTGCCCGGGACGAGGGCGACCTCGCCGAGGTCGGCGGGGAACGTCGTCAACAGCTCCTGGGCGGTCCAGCCGGCGCGCAGCAGCCATCGGCACTGGGTGCAGTAGGTGATCTCCAGGCGGGGCGCGGGCACCCGCAGATCATGCCAGCCGAGCATGCCCTTCCCACTATTCGGGAAATGTGAGCGGCGACCGAGTCGTTCGCCGTGGCCCGGCCCGGCAACGTACCCTTGGGATCGTGCTGGTGATCCGGAGAGACCTGGTGGACGAGATCGTCGCCCACGCCCGTCGGGACCATCCCGACGAGGCCTGCGGCGTCATCGCCGGTCCCGAGGGCTCCGATCGCCCCGAGCGGTTCATCCCGATGCTCAACGCGGCGCGCTCGCCCACGTTCTACGAGTTCGACTCGGGCGACCTGCTGCGCCTCTACCGGGACATGGACGCCCGCGACGAGGTGCCGGTCGTGATCTACCACTCGCACACCGCGACGGAGGCCTACCCGTCGCGCACCGACATCTCCTATGCCTCCGAGCCGTTCGCGCACTACGTGCTGGTGTCCACGCGCTCGCAGAACGACGAGGCGAGCGGGCCCGGGGACGAGGCGGAGTTCCGGTCCTACCGGATCGTCGACGGCGTGGTCACCGAGGAACAGGTCGAGGTCGTGGAGACTTATATGTTCGCGCACACCGGCGCGGACGACGTCCCCGACAACGCCTGAGCTGCCGCGTCCGCGGCCGTCCGACCACCCGAGTCCGATCCCAGTACGACCGACCAGGAGCACACCGAATGGCCACCGTTTCCATCCCCACCATCCTGCGCACCCACACGGGCGGCGAGAAGGCCGTCGAGGCCACCGGTGGCACCGTCGGCGAGGTGATCGAGGACCTCGAGTCGCGGCACAGCGGCCTGAAGAACCGCCTGATCACCGACGGCGCCCTGCACCGGTTCGTCAACATCTACGTCGACGACGAGGACGTCCGCTTCGCCGGTGGCCTCGACGCCCCGGTCAAGGACACCTCCACCGTCACGATCCTGCCCGCCGTCGCCGGCGGGATGCGCTGACGCAGGCCCGCGTGGGCGGTGTGCGCACGGGGTAGTCCCGTCGTACGCCGCCCCGGCCGGCCGACGTCGTGTCGATCTCGGCGGCTCGCCGCCCCAGGGAGAAGCCATGGCCCGCTACGACTCGCTGCTCGACGCGGTCGGCGACACACCCCTCGTGGGGCTGCCGCACCTCTCACCCGCACCCGGTGTGCGGCTGTGGGCGAAGCTCGAGGACCGCAACCCCACCGGCTCCATCAAGGACCGCCCCGCGCTGGCGATGGTCGAGCGCGCCGAGGCCGACGGCCTGCTCACGCCGGGCTGCACCGTCCTGGAGCCGACGTCGGGCAACACCGGCATCTCGCTGGCCATGGCCTGCAAGCTCAAGGGTTACAAGCTGATCTGCGTCATGCCGGAGAACACCTCGGTGGAGCGCCGCCAGCTGCTGCAGATGTACGGCGCGGAGATCATCTCCTCGCCGGCCGCGGGCGGGTCGAACCAGGCCGTCGCGATGGCCAAGGAGCTCGCCGCCCAGAACCCCGACTGGGTCATGCTCTACCAGTACGGCAACCCGGCCAACGCCGACGCGCACTACCGGACGACCGGCCCGGAGATCCTGCGCGACCTGCCCACCGTGACGCACTTCGTCGCCGGCCTGGGTACCACCGGCACCCTCGTCGGAACCGGCCGCTACCTGCGCGAGCACAAGCCCGACGTGCAGATCGTCGCCGCCGAGCCGCGCTACGGCGAGCTCGTCTACGGCCTGCGCAACCTCGACGAGGGCTTCGTGCCCGAGCTCTACGACGCCGAGGTGCTCACCTCCCGCTACTCCGTCGGCTCGCACGACGCGCTGCGGCGCACCCGCGAGCTCGTCGAGAAGGAGGGCATCTTCGCCGGCATCTCGACCGGCGGGATCCTGCACGCGGCCCTCGCCGTCGCCGAGAAGGCCGCGGGGGCGGGGGAGACCGCCGACATCGTGCTCGTCGTCGCCGACGCGGGCTGGAAGTACCTGTCGACGGGTGCCTACTCCGGAACGCTCGACGAGGCCGCCGACGGCATCGAGGGCCACCTCTGGGCCTGACCCCCGCGCGCGCCGATGGTCGCCATGGCGACCATCGCCGCTCACGACCTCCCGGCGCTCGCTGTGGGTGAGCTGAGTGGCGGCTGAGTGGGTGCCGACACGCGTACGCTTCGCGGTATGGACGCGACCGTGCCTCCGCTCGGCCCGACTCCCGCTTCTCCGGCGCCGCGCCGTTCGACGGCCCGCATCATCCCGGCCAGGCCGGTGCCCGCGGCGATCACGATGCTCGCGTTCACCGTCGTGCTCTACCTGATCGAGCTCGTCGACCAGCTGACCCCGCTGCACCTCGACGACGACGGCATCCACTCGCGCAGCGTCAGCGGCCTGACGGGGATCATCTGGGCGCCGCTGCTGCACGGCGGCTGGGCGCACCTGGCCGCCAACACGATCCCGTTCCTCGTGTTCGGGTTCCTCGTGATGGCGGGCGGGATCGGGCAGTTCGTCGCCGTGACCGCGTTGATCTGGGTGGTCAGCGGGCTGGGCGTCTGGCTGCTCGGGCCCTCGAACACGTCGACGATCGGGATGTCGGGCGTGATCTTCGGCTGGCTGGTGTTCTTGCTGGTCCGGGGGTTCTTCGCGCGCAGCCTCGCGCAGATTGCCGTCGCCGTCGTGCTGTTCGCGGTCTGGGGGAGCGTGCTGCTCGGCGTGATCCCGGGGCGACCGGAGATCTCGTGGCAGGCGCACCTGTTCGGCGCCCTCGCCGGGCTGCTCGCGGCGTTCCTGGTGGCGCGGGCGGACAGATCGGTCGGGACGCGGGCCACCGGGGTCGACGCGTGACCGATCCCGACCGCGACGCTCCCATCGGCATCTTCGACTCGGGCGTCGGGGGCCTCACCGTGGCCCGCGCCGTGATCGACCAGCTGCCCGCCGAGCGCATCGTCTACGTCGGCGACACCGAGCACGGCCCCTACGGTCCGCTGCGCATCCCCGAGATCCGGCGGCACGCGCTCGCGATCGGCGACGAACTGATCGAGCGCGGGGTCAAACTGCTGGTCATCGCATGCAACACCGCGTCGGCGGCCTGCCTGGCCGACGCCCGCGAGCGCTACCCGGTGCCCGTCGTCGAGGTCGTGCTGCCCGCGGTGCGCCGCGCCGTCGCCGCGACCCGCAACGGTCGCATCGGTGTCATCGGGACCTCGGCGACGATCACCTCGGGTGCCTACGCCGACGCCTTCTCCGCGGCCCGCGACGTCTCGGTCACCTCCGTGGCGTGCCCGCGGTTCGTCGACTTCGTCGAGCGGGGTGTGACGAGCGGGCGCCAGATCCTCGGCATCGCGCAGAGCTACCTCGAGCCGTTGCAGCGCGCCCGCGTGGACACCGTCGTGCTGGGCTGCACGCACTACCCGCTGCTGTCCGGGCTGCTGCAGATCGTGCTGGGGCCGGAGGTCACGCTCGTCTCCAGTGCCGACGAGACCGCGAAGGACGTCGTCCGCACGCTCATGGCCGCCGACCTGCTGCGCGACCCCGAGACCGACCCCCCGCCCGGCCCGCACGAGTTCCTCGCCACGGGCGACCCGGAGCCCTTCCGGCGCCTCGGCCGGCGGTTCCTGGGCCCGGAGATCGGGCCGGTCGTGGGGCGGGCGGGGTTGCAGCGCCTCTAAGAGAGTGTTGTAGAACCTCGGTGGTCAGTCTTTGAGGTCTTCTGCTAGTCGGCGGGCGGCTTCCTTCTCGATGTCGCTGCGGGGAGCGGGGAGTTCCTCACCGGCGAGGCGGGCGGCCATCAGCCGGATCATCGCGAACTTGATCATCGCCTCGGCGTGGGCAGTCTTGCGTTCGTAGTCCCGGGCCAACCGTCTACACCTCGTCAACCAGCCGAAGGTTCTCTCGACCACCCACCGGCGGGGCAGCACCTGGAACCCTTTCACGTCGGCGTTACGCGGCACCGCGACCACCTCCAGCCCCTCACTGCGCCGGGCCCAACCGACCAGGCCGGCGTCCACCGAGTTGACATAGCCGCCGTCGACCCACACCAACCCGAGCAGCGGGAACCGGGCCCGGGCACCGGACAGCATCAACCGGGCCCCGGCCCGGTCCTGCACCGACGCCGAGTGCACCACCACGTGCAGCACCAGGCCCAGGGTGTCGACCAGCAGGTGGCGCTTGCGGCCCCGGACGCGTTTACCGGCGTCGTAGCCGATCTGTTCACCGCCCTCGCTGGACCTCGCCGACTGGGAGTCCAGCACCGCCGCCGAGGGCTGCGGGTCACGCCCGTCGGCGATGCGGACCCGCTCACGCAGCACCTCGTGGACCCGGTCCCAGGTGCCGTCGCGGGTCCAGGCCCGAAACCACTGGTAGGCGATGCTCCACGGGGCCAGATCGTGCGGGACCAGCCGCCAAGCGCACCCGCTGACCAGCACATAAGAGATCGTGTCGATGATCAACCGGCGGGAGTGCACGTACGGGCGCCCGCCCAACACCGCCGCCGGGCGGGGCAGCAACGGCTCGATCAACACCCACTGGGCGTCGGTCACCGAGGAGTCATACGCCGGTTTGCAGGTACAGACACACACCCGACCGGATGATCAACAGGTCCGGGCGACTACTACGGCCGCCACGCCGAGTGATCACCAGGTTTCACAACACTCTCTAAGCCGTGCCGCGGGGGCGTCCCCATCGGCACGCGCCGCGGTCCGGCCCGGCCTCGTCCGGTCCGGGGCGGTCGGCCGTGTCCCGCACGGTCCGGCTGCGGTCGGGCGAAGTCCGGGCGTGGCCCGGCGCGGTCGGGGTCGCGTCCTGGGTTCGGCGTGGTCGGGGTCGCGTTCTGGGTTCGGCGTGGTCGGGGTCGCGTTCTGGGTCCGGCGCGGTCCGGGCCGAGCCACGGGTCGGTCGCGGTCCGGGTCGAGCCCCGGATCCGCGCGCAACCTCACTGCTGTCCCGCGGCCGCAGAGCAGCAGTGAGGTTGCGCGGAAGAGGGCGGCCAGGACCACGGCGCCGGGTGCGCGGGGGGCTCGGGTAGCGTCGCCGCGTGATCGGCGCGCTGGTGATCGTGGTGTACGTGGCGACGGGGCTGCTCGCCCTGTACGGCCTCGTCCGCACGGTGCAGGGCCGTCATCCCGGGCGTGACATGCGGATCGCCGTCGGCGTCGTCGAGGCGTTGCTCGTCGTCCAGGCGGCGATCGCGGCGTTCCGCGTTCTCGGTGGTGGCGTGACGTTGCCGGAGCAGGGCACGTTCCTGATCTATCTCGTCGTGTCGGTCTGCGTGCTCCCGATCGGGCTGCAGTTCGCCGTCACCGAGCCGACGACGCGGTGGGGCGGCGCGGTCGTCAGCGTCGCGGCGATCGGCACCGGCGTCGCCGTGTGGCGGCTCGCCGAGCTGTGGGCCGCACATGTCTGAGTCGTCGGGATCGCCGTCGTCGGGCTCGGCGTCGTCGGGCTCGGGGTCGTCGGGCTCGGGGTCGTCCGGGTCCGGCCACGGGCCCCGGCCCACGTCCAGCGGGCCCGGGCGGGTGCTGATCGCCGTCTACGCGATCTTCGCCCTGTCCGCGACCGCCCGCGCCGGCGTCCAGATCGCGACGAACTTCTCCGAGGCACCCCTCGCCTACCTGCTCTCGGCGTTCGCGGGCGTGGTCTACATCCTCGCGACGATCGGCCTCGCGGGCACCGGCCCCGGCAGGCGCAGGCTCGCGTGGGTGGCCGTCGGGATCGAGCTCGTCGGCGTCCTCGCGGTCGGCACCCTCACCGCGCTCGACACCGCCGACTTCCCCGACGACACCGTGTGGTCGCTCTACGGCCGCGGGTACGGCTTCGTGCCGCTCGTGCTGCCGTTGATCGGCCTGTGGTGGCTGCGCCGCACGCGCGGACGTTAGCGGCGGCCGTTAGCGTCTGCGGCCATGCGGCTCACCGTCCTCGGCTGTTCGGGCAGCGGACCCGGCCCCGACTCGCCCGCCTCCGGCTACCTCGTCGACGCCGGCGGCACCCGCGTCGTCGTCGACCTCGGGAACGGCACCGTCGGTGCGCTGCAGCGGCACCTGGACCCGTGGGAGCTCGACGCCGTCGTCCTCTCGCACCTGCACCCCGACCACTGTGCGGACGCCTCCGCGCTGGTCGTGCACCGTCGCTACCACCCGTTCCCGCCGTTCGACGCCACCGCCCGCCCGCTGCCGGTGTACGCGCCCGCGGAGGCGCCCGAGCGGCTCGGCGCCGCCTATGCGCCGTCGGCCGCCGAGCGAGCCGAGACCGACCTGACCGACGTCTGCGCGTTCCATCCCCTGACCGACGGCGCCACCGCGACGATCGGGACCGACGTCCTGCTCCGCGCGGGCGCGGTCGACCACCCCTGCGAGGCCTACGCGATCCGGCTGGAGCACGGTGGGCGGACGCTGGTCTACAGCGGCGACACGGGGCCGAGCGCCGGGCTCGTCGAGACGGCCCGCGGCGCCGACGTCCTGCTCTGCGAGGCGACGTGGCCGCACGTGACGCAGTGGTGGGACGAGCCGCCGCCCGGGGTGCACCTGTCCGGGAGGCAGGCGGGGGAGCACGCCGCGGCCGCCGGGGTCGGGCGGCTCCTGCTCACCCACGTCCCGGTGTGGTTCGACGGCGAGGCCCTGCTCGCCGAGGCCGGCGAGGTGTTCGACGGTCCGGTCGAGCTCGTGCGGCCGGACGCGACGTACGAGATCTGACTCGCACCTTCTCGCTCTCGGGTGATCGTCGGTTGCAGGACGTGCGGCGCACCCGGGTGCTGTGGGCCTGTTCTCGGCGTGATCGCCGGTTCCGGGACATCGGCGCACCCGGATGCGCTCTCGTCCCCCTTTCGGCGATCAGCGGCGGGATCAGCCGCCGACGCCCTGCCAGACGGACTGGGCCCCCGCGTCGCCGATCCAGACGACGAGCGCGGCGACCGCGATTCCCGCGAGCGCGGCGAGGAGGCCGGCGGTCGTCGCGACGCGACGCAGGGTCACCGCCCGGATCGCTGCCCGCGTCGCCGTCTGTGTCGTCGCCCGCGTCGTCGCCCGGGTCGTCGCGGGTGCCGTCGCTCCGGTGCGGGGCCCGACGCCGCCCGCGGCGATCGGCTCGATCTCGGCGACGGCCGCCGCGGCCCGGTCGGCCATCCGACCGACGACGACGCTGACCAGCACGAGCAGCCCGAACAGGACCGCCCAGGGCAGCAGGTTGTCCGCGCGCTCCTCGTGGACCTCGACGAGCGGGCTGCCGCCGCCGAGGGCCTCGCGGAGCTGGTCGCCGGTGCGCGTCGCGATCGGCACGGCGAGCACGCCGACGATCGTCACGAGCGCGAGCGGGATGCCGAGGGAGCGACGCAGCGACGGGCGCAGCGCGACGACGACCGCGCCGATCGCCGCGAGGGGGAGCAGCACGACGGCGGCGTGCACGACGAGCGGATGGGCGGGGATTCCGCCGACCGTAAGCATTTGAACATTCAAGCAGGGTGCGTGTGAGGTGTACGTGTGCGGCCGTTCGGCCCCTGCCTAAGCTGTCGCGGTGACGCGAGCAGACGGCAGGGCCGACGACGAACTGCGCCCCGTGCGCATCACCCGCGGCTTCCAGAAGCATCCGGCGGGCTCCGTGCTCGTCGAGTTCGGCGACACCAAGGTGCTGTGCGCGGCGAGCGTGACCGACGGCGTCCCGCGCTGGCGCAAGGGCAGCGGCCTGGGCTGGCTGACGGCCGAGTACGCGATGCTCCCGTCGGCCACCAACACCCGCAGCGACCGGGAGTCCGTCCGCGGCCGGATCGGCGGCCGCACGCACGAGATCAGCCGCCTCATCGGCCGGTCCCTGCGTGCCTGCATCGACCTCAAGGCGTTGGGTGAGAACACGATCGCGCTCGACTGCGACGTCATCCAGGCCGACGGCGGCACCCGCACGGCGGCGATCACCGGGGCCTACGTGGCACTCGCCGACGCGGTCACCTGGCTCGCCGCCCACAACCGGCTCGCCGACCCGAAGCCGATCTCCTGCCAGGTGGCCGCGGTGAGCGTCGGGGTCGTCGACGGACGCGTCCGGCTCGACCTGCCCTACGAGGAGGACTCGCGGGCGGAGGTCGACACCAACGTCGTCGCCACCGACACCGGCACGCTCATCGAGGTGCAGGGCACCGCGGAGGGCGCGACGTTCTCCCGCCGCACCCTCGACGCGATGCTCGACTCCGCGCTCGCCGGCATCGCCACCCTCGCGACGCTGCAGGCCGAAGCGCTGGCCGCCCCCTACCCGGGCACCCTGCCGGGGGTCACGGCGTGACCGCACTGCTCGTCGCCACCCGCAACACCGCCAAGCTCTCCGAGCTCCGCCGCCTGCTCGACGCCTCCGACCTCGGCGGCATCGCCCTCTGGGGGCTGCGCGACGTCGAGGAGTTCCCCGAGGCCCCCGAGACCGGTGCGACGTTCCAGGAGAACGCGCTGGCCAAGGCCCGCGACGCGGCCGCTGCCACCGGGATGCCTGCCGTCGCCGACGACTCGGGCCTGGCCGTCGACGCCCTCAACGGCATGCCGGGGGTGTTCTCGGCCCGCTGGTCGGGCCGCCACGGCGACGACGAGGCCAACCTCGATCTCGTGCTCGGCCAGATCCACGACGTGCCCGACGAGCGCCGTGGCGCCGCACTCGTGTGTGCGGCGGCGCTCGTGGTCCCGGGGGGCGACGAGACCGTCGTGGTGGGGGAGTGGCGTGGGCGGCTCGTCCGGGAGCGGCGGGGCACCAACGGCTTCGGCTACGACCCGATCTTCGTCCCCGACGGCGAGCAGCGGACCTCCGCCGAGCTCGCTCCCGAGGAGAAGGACGCCGCCTCGCACCGCGGCATCGCCATGCGGGCGCTGCTCCCGCACCTGCGCTCCCTGACGGCCGCCGCCCGCTGAGCGGCCGCGCCCGGGTCGCGCACGGGAGTCCGCCACTGCCCTGGGCGCTGCCGCACGCCCCCACACCGGGCGCAACCTCACCGTCGACCCGATGGCTCGGAGCAGCAGTGGGGTTGCGCTCGGGTGCGTCGGCCGCGCTCGTCGTAGGTGGGGCGCTCGGCTCAGTCCCGGGGGTCGTCCTCGGCGAGGACGCGGCGCGCGACGGCGAAGGCCGAGTTCGCGGCCGGGACGCCGGAGTAGATCGCGCACTGCAGCAGGACCTCGACGATCTCCTCGCGGCTCAACCCGTTGCGCAGCGCGCCGCGCAGGTGCAGCTCCAGCTCGCCGAGATGGCCGTGCGCGACGAGCGACGTCAGGGTGATCGCGCTGCGCATGCGGCGGTCGAGGCCGGGACGCGTCCAGATCCCGCCCCACGCATAGCGGGTGATCATCTCCTGGAACGCGGCGGTGGTGTCGTCGGCGCGGGCCAGCGCCGCATCGACGTGCGCGGGCCCGAGCACCTCGCGGCGCACCGCGAGGCCGTCGGGGTCGAGGTCGAGAGGGATCGCGTGGTCGGGGGTCGTCACACACGGACGCTAACGCCGCGACCCCCGGCATGCCCCACAACGTTCCCGGATGGCGGAAGCGGAACCCGCCGCGACGTCGCGCGACCCGGGGGTGCGGCGCCGCCGTCACGGGTCGGTACCGTCGAGGTCGTGCGGTGGTGGCGCCCGGCGGGCACGGTTCTGGGCGTGGTCGTCGCCCTGGCCGTCGCGCTGCTGCTCCTGCGGCTCTACGGGGTGCCCGGGATGTCCGACGTCCGCGCCACCGTGGCGGCTGCGGGGGTGTGGGCACCGCTGGCCTTCCTCGCGCTGCAGGCCGGGCTGACCGTCGGGCCGGTACCCCGGACGGTGTTCACGCTCGTCGCCGGGGCGCTGTTCGGGTGGGCCGCCGGGCTCGTCCTGACCCTCGTGGCGACGACCCTCGCCGCGGTCGTGGCCTTCGCCCTCGTGCGGGTCACCGGCGGGCGGCTGGTCGAGCGCTACGCGCGCGGGCGCGCCGTGGACTGGGTGCGGTTACGGCTGGACCATCACGGGCTGCTGGCGGTGACGTCGCTGCGGCTCGTGCCCGCGGTGCCGTTCGCCGCGCTCAACTATGTCGCCGGGCTGTCCGCCGTGCGGTTCTGGCCCTACCTGCTGGGGACAGCCGTCGGCATCGTGCCGGGGACGGTCGCGATCGTCGTGCTGGGTGACGCCGTCACCGGGACACCCCCGCCCGCCCTGGTCGTCGTGTCCGCGGTCTGCGGGCTGGTCGGGCTGGCCGGTGTGGTCGTCGCGGCCCGCCGACCGATCCCGGAGGAGGTCCCCGAGCCCGAGCCGTTCCAGCACCCTCTGCAGCACCCTCTGCCCTTTGGGGAAACGACCCGTTAGTGCTGGTCGGGTGGTGCCGGCGGCGGGATTCGAACCCGCACTGACGGTCTCCTAAGGACCGCGCCTCTGCCAGTTGGGCTACGCCGGCGGCTCGCGCCACACCAGGTCGGGGTCAGCGCGTGGCAGTTCGGACACAGGATACGGAGGTTTGCCAGGCGGTTGTCGGTGTGGTCACCGTTCACGTGGTCGAGCTGCAGCGGAAGCGGCGTGCCGCGCCACTCCGTAAGTCCGCACTCCTGACAGTGGGCGGGTCGGAGGCCCTCGGCGATGAGGCGCTTGCGTAAGGTCGACGTGGGGTACGTCGACCCGCGCACGAGGATCTCGGCGAGCTTCCGCGTCCTGCGCCGCCGTGCCTCCTCGGCCCAGCGCATCCTGGTGAAGTGGCTGGTGTCGAGCCGGAGGCGGCGGATGTGTGCATTCATCATCCGGTGGACGCCTCCGTTGGGGGTGTACCCGAGCCTGCGGCTGACCTCGGAGACGGAGTCGCTCACGCGGACGACCTCTGCGAGCTTCTCGTCCGTCCAGGACCGCCGCGGCTCCCTGCTGGAACCCACACCCGACCCGGGGATGTGCCGCGCTTCGACGCCGAGCCGCGCGATGTGCCGGCGCAGGTGGTCGTACCTGCCGGGCCTGGTGCCGAGCCGCCGGCACACCTCCGCCAACGTTGCGCTCGCCGCGACCGCCTCGACCAGCTGTTCGTCGGTCCATCGTCTCGCTCTGGGCATGCGCTGATGTTCGCGAACATCCGTTCGACGCGGAACGGAAATGTACGCGAAGATCACACCTTGAGGTCCTTGCGGAGCTTGGCGACGTGACCGGTGGCGCGGACGTTGTACATCGCCTTCTCGATCTTCCCCTCCTCGTCGACGAGGAAGGTGGAGCGGATGACACCGGTGACCTTCTTGCCGTACATGGTCTTCTCGCCGAAGGCGCCCCAGGCCTGCAGGACCTCCCGGTCGGGATCGGAGAGCAGCGGGAAGGTGAGGTCCTGGGCGTCGCGGAACTTCGCGAGCTTCGCGGGCTTGTCGGGCGAGATCCCGACGACGTCGAGCCCCGCGTCGCCGAGCTCGGCGAGGTTGTCCCGGAAGTCGCAGGCCTGCTTGGTGCAGCCGGGGGTGCTGGCGGCGGGGTAGAAGTAGACGATCACCTTGCGGCCGCGGTAGTCGGCCAGCGAGACGGGCTTGCCGTCGGCGTCGGGCAGGGTGAAGTCGGGCGCCGGGTCGCCCTCGGCGAGTCGCTCGGTCATGGGCGACGATCCTTCCAGGTTCGGCGCCGTCGTGGCGCAGGTACGGCCTCGGCGCGGCCCGCCCGACGCCGGCGGGTGCTGTGATCTACGGTGTTGCCTCGCAGGCCCTGCGGACCGCAGCGGGGCCACCCGCATCCGAGGAGGAGTCGTGGCGCGCGACCCCGAAGCCATCCAGCGTGAGATCGAGAAGACGCGCGACCAGCTCGCCGAGAGCCTCGACGCCCTCACCGAGCGTGCCCACCCGAAGCGCTTCGTCGACCAGGGCAAGCAGCAGGTCGCGGCGAAGCTCGAGGACCCGAAGATCAAGTATGCCCTGATCGGCGTGGGTGCTGTCCTGGCGCTCGCGGTGCTGCGCAAGCTGTTCCGCTGACCGGCTCGGGTCAGGCGAGCGTGCGGGCCAGCTCCTCGACCTCGGCGAGCCCGACCCCCGCGGCCACCAGCGCCCGGTAGCGCGCGACGCGGCGCGCGGCGCCGAAACCGGCGACGGCCACGAGGGTGTCGTCGCGCAGCAGCCCGACGACGGTGCCCTTGACCGGGCCCCCGTCGAGCCCGTCGCCGTGCAGCGGGATGCGTCGCGTCGCCTCGGTCGGTCGCCCGAACAGCTGAACCTTCATGCCGAACTGGTCGGACCAGAAGTACGGCACCGCGGGGGGCGGGGCCTCGCCGCCGGCGATGGCGGCCCCGACGGCGGCGGCCTGTTCGACGGTGTTGGTCCAGTGCTCGCGTCGGACGGGACGCCCGGCGACGTCGTCGTGCCACGCCGCGACATCGCCGACGGCCCACAGCGCCTCGGCGCCCTCGACGCGACCGGCGGCGTCGCACACGAGCCCGCCCGTGACGTCGATCCCGCTGTCGGACAGCCACTCCAGGCGCGGGACGCCACCGATGCCGACGAGCGTGACGTCGGCGTCGACGCGGTCACCGTCGGCCAGCAGCAGGGTGTCGCCGTCGAAGCCGTCGATCCCGACGCCGGTGCGCAGCGTCGCGCCCGACTCGGTGAGCAACCGCGCGCACAGGCCCCCGAGCTCCTCGCCCAGCGCCCGCGCGAACGGCACGGACAGGGCCTCGAGCACGGTCACCTCGATGCCCCGGTCGCGCGCGGTGCTGGCCACCTCCGCGCCCACGAACCCGGCACCCACGATCGCCAGCGACGACGCCTTGTCCAGGGCCGCGCGCAGGGCCAGCGAGTCGTCCAGGGTGCGCAGCGTGAACACCGAGTCGGGTTGGCCGGGCAGCCTGCGTGCCGACAGCCCGGTCGCGACGACGATCGCGTCGGCGTACATCGTCGCGCCGTCGTCGAGCACGACCTGACCAGGCCGCCAGTCGACGGCCCGCGTGCCGAGATAGGTGCGCACGCCGAGGTCGTCGTAGGTGTCCTCGGCGCGCAGCCGGACCCGGTCGGGCTCCCACGAGCCGGCGAGGAGCTGCTTCGACAGCGGCGGTCGGTCGTACGGCAGGTGCGGCTCGTCGCCGACGAGGCTGATCCGCCCGTCGTATCCGTTGGCGCGCAGCGCTTCGACGGTCCTCAGACCGCCGAGACCGGCGCCGACGACGAGCACGTGCTGGACGGGGGCGGCTCGCACCTCGTGGGCTCCAATCCGCCGGGTCGGCGCCCGGCCGCGACCATCTTCGCCGATGCGGTCCGCGACGCCGAGCCACGGTCGGGGGACGCGCGCTCAGCCCGGCGCGGAGTCCTGGTCCAGCCGCGACCGCAGCCGGTCGAGGGTCTGCGCGAGCAGCCGCGACACGTGCATCTGCGAGATGCCGACCTTCTCCGCGATCTGGGTCTGCGTCATGTTGCCGAAGAACCGCAGCATGACGATCGTGCGCTCGCGCTCGCCCAGCTCGGCGAGGACGGGGCGCAGCGCCTGCCGGGTGTCGACGCGGTCGAGCTCCGCGTCGGCCTCCCCGACGAGCTCGCCGACCGTGGCGCTGCCCTGCTCGGAGGAGAGCATCTCGTCGAGCGAGGAGCTGCGGTAGGCGTCGGCGGCCTCGAGGCCCTCGAGGACGTCGGCGACGGGCATGCCCAGGTACTCGGCGATCTCGGTCGGCTTGGGGGCGCGGCCGAGGCGCTGCGAGAGGTCGGAGACCGCGCCGTTGAGCGAGACGTGCAGGTCCTTGAGCCGCCGGGGCACCCGCATCGACCAGCCCAGATCGCGGAAGTGCCGGCGTACCTCGCCGCTGATCGTCGGGACGGCGAAGGAGAAGAAGTCGGAGCCCTTGTCCGGGGCGAACCGGTCGATGGCGTTGATCAGCCCGACCGTCGCGACCTGCGTGAGGTCGTCGAGCGGCTCGCCACGGTGCGCGAAGCGCCGGGCGATGTGCTGGGCGACGGGCAGGTACCCGCGGACGAGCTCGTCGCGCAGCGCCTCGCGCCGCGGGTCGTCGGGGGCGAGCCCCGCGTACTCCTCGAGGAGCGGGACGAGATGGCCGTACTCCGGGTCGGTTCGACTCACCTCTCGGTCGCGCCGGCGCTCTTGCCCAGGACGATGCCGACGACGGGGCGGCCGTCGGGCCCGTCCGTGCGGCTGACCGAGACCTCGTCGGTGAGCGTCTCGAGGACACGCCAGCCGAACGTGTCGGTCGCGACGGTCGTGTCGACGCCCGCGCCCTCCACCTCGGCGCTGACGTCGATGCGGTCCTGGCGGACCTGGAAGCGGCAGCGCAGGGCCGAGCCCGGCGCGGCGACGTCGACCAGCGTCGCGCAGGCCTCGTCGACGGCCATCCGCAGGTCGGAGATGGCGTCGAGGTCGAAGTCGGCGCGGGCGGCGAGATCCGAGGCCACGGCCCGGATCGTCGGGATCAGCGCGGCCGACGCAGTGGTCCGGACCTCGACCGTGGGGCTGCCGTCCCCGGCGGCGGGGTCGGTGAGTTCGGCGGGGTCCCAGTCGTCCCTGTCGGACACGCGGGCGCTTCTCCCTTCGCGGGCTGTGCGGGTGCGGCCCGGGCGTGGCCCGGTCACGGTCGTGGGTGCTCTCGGGCATCTTGCTACCCGTGACGGGGACGGATCAATCATCAGCCGCCGACACGCCACACGTGGGCGCCCGAGGGGCCGCCGGTGCGGGGCCGGGAGGTCGCCGTCCCGGCGGGCGGGAGGGCTCGGCCGGCGCCGGGACGCCGTCCGGACGCCGTCAGCGGTCGTCCCGCGGGACGGTGCGACGTCCGCGTCGGGGGCACGCGCCGCGCGGCGTGCGGCCGTGCCGTTCGTCCTCGTGGGCACGCCGGTGCGGGCCGTCCCGACCGGTGGTCGACGGGGCGGTTCCGCTCACGGATCACGTCGGACCGTTCGCCGTTCGGCCCCGCCCGGACGCCGGGGACGCCCGTACGGCCGTGTTGACTTCGGAGGTAGAGACCTGCGGCAGCGCCGCCGCCGGGTCGACGTCAGCAGGGGGAATTCACGGTAATGACAGCGGTTCCGGAGATGCGTGTGTCCGGTCCGGTGGTCGCGTTGCCGGCCCGGACGGGCCTGCGCACGGGCCCGGCCCGCATCGTCGCCGTGGCGGGGTCGATCACCGAGCTGACGCGCCCGGAGTCGGATCTGGCGCGCATCCTCGACAGTGTCGGCGTCGCGGACCTGCTGGTCGCGTGTGAGGACGGCCCCGGCCCGCTGTGCGCGCCGACGCCGCTGTTCAGCTACCTCGACTACCCGGACTACGACGACGACCCGGACCCCGTCGATGTGGATCCTGTCGATGTGGATCCTGTCGATCTGGACTACGACGAGGACGAGGACGACCAGGGCGGTACCGGGTGGACCGCCCCGGAGCCGCGCGAGCCCGTCGAGCCGATGGCCGCCCGCGACGGGGACGAGCTCCCCGGTGTGCGGCTGCACCGGCTCGGCCTGCCGCAGCTGTCGGCCTCGTCCGAGGACGATCTCGTCGCCGCGATGAGCGAGCTCGTCGGGTTCGATCCCGAACCCGGGGTGTACTGCCTGGCGCCGATCACCGCGCCCGACGACGCGGCCCGATCGGTCCTCGTGCGCGCCGCCGAGCGGATCGCGCAGGTCTACGGTCTGCCGCTGCTCAGGTACCGCTGCCTCGAGCTCGCCGTCGTCCCCGGCGAGGGCTGAGCTTCCGGACGCTCGCGCACGTCGCCCCGGCCCGTTCGGCAGCCTGGCCGGCACCCGACCCGTAAGCCTGCCCGCGCCCGGGACCCGGCGACCCGCCCGGAAGACGACTCGACCGGGCCGGCCGCGGCGCGGCCGACCCGGTCGTGACGCCGGTATCCCGTCGTCCGTCCTGCCCCCGACGGTCGGGACGGACAGGGACCGTCAGCTGGCGGCCGCGAGCTCGCGCCGCTCGATGATCGCCCGGCGCTCGGCCTCGGCGAGCCCACCCCAGACGCCGAAGGGTTCGCGGGTCGCGATGGCGAACTCACGGCACTGCTCAAGCACGGGGCAGCGGTGGCAGACCTCTTTGGCCTGCGCGGTGCGGCGGGCGCGCGAGGGGTTGCGCTCCCCGTCGGGATGGAAGAAGACCGCGCTGTCCATGCCCCGGCAGGAGCCGAGTCGCTGCCACTGCCACGCATGGTCCATGGGGCCGGGGAGTCGTGACACGTCGCTCATCGCACGTCCTCGCTGAGGATCGGGCGGCGCTGCGAGTCCGCGCTGTCTCCACCGTTCGCTCGCTGTCGCTCACTCATGGCGGACCCACCTCGCTCTTCGTTCTGACCCGGCCGCATACCGGGTGGCCGACGACGTTCTTCCCGGGGGATCCGGGCTCCAAACGCGACGGACGGCGACGACGCGGACACGCTGACGCGACGGCGCAGCGTCGCGACCCGAGCGAGGTGGCGACGGCGCCGGGCCGGGTGACGCTGCTGAGGATGTTCTCCCAGCTCAGGCCGCGTGCGGGCGAGATCGAAAAGCTGGCGGAGTGTGCGCTCTGTGGTCGCTACTCGCGCGTTGGAACGCAGAAAAAGTGACGTACGTCACTCTGAGATGGTGCCCGATCAGGTGGGGGCGAGCGCCGCCTCGACGGTGTCGTGGATGTCGAACATCGGCAACAGCCCCGCGATCGACAGCGGCCGCAGCACCCGGCGGCCCGTGCACGCCAGCCGGAGGCCGACGCCGTCGGCGTGCGCGGCCTCTCGAACCTCGATGAGCGCGGCCAGCCCGCTGGTGCCGAGGAACGTCACGCCGTCGAGGGCGACGACCACCAGTTCGACCGCCTCGTCGTGCACCTGCTCGAGCAGCGCCGCCCGCAGCTGCGGCGACGTGAGCATGTCCACCTCGCCGCCGACGGTCACCACCACCGCGCCCGCCTCCGGGTGCGTGACGCCGACCGCGATCTGGTCGGGTCCGTCGGTCCGGGACGACGCCGCGGCGGGGTCGGAGGCGGAGGAGGCCTGCATTGCGGTCACGGTAGGGCCGGGACCGCCGTCGTGCCAGTCCTGGCGCCTCATCGCAGGCGGTGCGCCCCGTCGGCTGTCCGGATCGTGCGTCCCGTGCGCCCCAGGTGTTCCATGAGCGGCACGGCCACCCGGCGCGACGTCCGCAGCGCCTGCCGGGCCTCGCTGACGGTGAACTCCTCCCCGAGCCCGGCGAGTATCTCGATCGCGCGGTCGTCCGCGTCGGCGAGCAGCACCACGCCGTCGGCGAGCCTGAGGACCGCCCGGGCTCGCACCAGCGACGCGATCTCCCGTGGACCGAGCCCCAGCTCGGCGAGGCGCTCGGCGCTCGGGGCGGCGAAGGGGTCGTCGGCGAGGTCGGCACGCAGCCCGTCGAGACCGCGTCGGACCGCCGCCGGCAGCTCCGCCGTGGCGGAGCGGGCGACGCGGCCCTCCCGGTGCACCAGCCCGGGAGCCGCCGACGCACCGAGCAGCGCGTCGAGCAGCCGGGCGTCGGGCAGGTCCGCGGCACGGCGGGCCGCCTCCGTGGACAGGCCGGGGTCGACGGGGTCGGCCGCGTCGTGGTGGTCGACGGCGGCCCGCAGCCTCTCGACGATCCCGTCGACGGCACCGGGGTCGAGGAGCCATCCGCCGGCCGCGGGGACGCGCGCCGCGAGATCGGCGACCTCGGTGCGGGGGACGCCCATCGCGACGAGGTCGGCCGCCCGCACCAGCGTGCGCCGTGCCAACTCGCCCGCGCCGTCGGCGACGCCCGGCATCGTCGCGAGCTGCGCGGCCCGCGCGACCGCGGCACCCCGTCGGCGCAGCAGGGGCGGCGCGACGTCGAGCACGAGCCCGCCCGCGGCCACCCGCCGCCTGCCCGGGTCACGCAGCACGACGACGTCGCCGATGCGCAGCGGCAGCACCCGGGCGAGCCGCAGCCGGGCGGTGTCCGCACCGAGCGGCCGTACCCGCACCGGGACCGCGGCGGATCCGATGTGGAGGCTCAGCCCGGCGGGCAGCGTCCCGGCGTCGGCGGGGGCACCGCGAGGATCGCGCAGCCGCACGTCGACCACGTCGGTCCCGGCGAACGCGCCCGGCGTGACGAGCAGGTCGCCGCGGCCGACCGCCTCCCGCGGCGTCCCGCGCAGGTTCACCGCCACCCGCGCCACGCCCGTCACCTCGGGTCGCGCCTCACCGAGCGCCTGCAGCCCGCGTACGGCGACCCCGCGCGGGCCGTGCGCCCCGACCAGCTCGAGCTCGTCGTCGACCCGGACGGTGCCCGCCGGCAGCGTCCCGGTGACGACGGTGCCCGCGCCGCGGATGGTGAACGCCCGGTCGATCCACAGCCGCACGTCGGCCCCGGGGTCGGGCTCGGGCAGCGCGGTGGCGAGGTCGTCGAGCGCGGCACGCAGCGCGTCCATCCCGTCGCCGGTGACGGCCGAGACGCAGACCGCGGGCGTGTCGGCGAGACCGGTGCCGGCGAGGCGGTCGCGGGCCTCCTCCAGCGCGAGGGACGGATCGAGCAGATCGGCACGGGTGATCACCAGCAGGCCCTGCCGGACGCCCAGCGCGGCGAGTGCGTCGAGGTGCTCGGCGGACTGCGGCATCCAGCCCTCGTCGGCGGCGACGACGAACAGCGCCGCGGGCACGGGGCCGACGCCGGCGAGCATCGTCGTGACGAAACGCTCGTGCCCGGGGACGTCGACGAACGCGACGGTGTGCCCGCCCGGCAGCCTCGTCCACGCGAAGCCGAGGTCGATGGTCATCCCGCGGCGGCGTTCCTCGGCGAAGCGGTCGGGTTCCATCCCGGTCAGCGCGCGGACCAGCGTCGACTTGCCGTGGTC
Organism: Pseudonocardia benzenivorans CB1190; assembly: GCF_000196675.2. Classification (GTDB taxonomy): domain Bacteria; phylum Actinomycetota; class Actinomycetes; order Mycobacteriales; family Pseudonocardiaceae; genus Pseudonocardia; species Pseudonocardia benzenivorans. Next base: position 1,600,651 of record NC_015312.1, read on the forward strand.
GACGTGGCCTGCGGTGGCGATCACCTGCACCCGATCACCCCTTGCGCGGGGCCGGGCCGACGGCCAGCACGGCGGCGGCCAGGGCCGCGTCCGACCCCGGGGGCAGCGCACGCAGGTCGAGCAGGCAGCGGCCGTGCTCGAGCCGTCCGACGACGGCGGGCTCCCCGGCCCGCAGCGCCGCCGCGAAGCGCTCCGGCAGCGACACCGCGGCGCTCTGCAGCGTCACACCCGGCGCGCCGCCCCCGCCGACCGTCGCGACCGAGTCCACGGCGTGCGCGTCGACACCGGCCGCAGCGAGCCGCGTCGCGAGGTCGCGGGCCCTGCGGCGCAACGACTCCGGGTCGGCGTCGAGCGCGGCGCGGGTGGGGGTGGGCGGGCCGGTGAGGGTGGCCTCGACGGCGGCGAGCGTCAGCTTGTCGACGCGCAGCGCGCGCGCCAGCGGGTGCCGGCGCAGGGCCGCGACGAGCTCGGCGCCCGGCCCGGGCCCGCCCAGCAGCAGTCCGGCCTGCGGCCCGCCGAGCAGCTTGTCGCCCGAGGCCGTGACCAGGTGCGCGCCCTGGGCGAGCGTGGTCGCGGCGTCGGGCTCGTCGGGCAGCAGCGGGTGCGGGACGAGCAGCCCCGACCCGATGTCGGCGACGACGGGCACGCCGTGCGCACCGGCGATCCGTGCCAGCTCGGCCACCCCGACGGACGAGGTGAACCCGGTGATCGTGAAGTTCGACGGGTGCACCTTCAGCACGAGGCCGGTGTCCGGGCCGATCGCCTCGGCGTAGTCGCGGGGATGCACGCGGTTGGTCGTGCCGACCTCGCGCAGCCGCGCGCCCGTCGACACCAGCAGATCCGGGATGCGGAAGCCGTCGCCGATCTCGACGAGCTCACCGCGCGCGACGACGATCTCGCGGCCGGCCGCGAGGCCCGTCGCCACCAGGGCGAGGGCGGCGGCGCCGTTGTTGACCAGGTGGGCGGCGCCCGCGCCGGGGACCGCGGCGAGCAGGGCGTCGACCGTGGCGGCTCCGCGGCGGCCGCGTCCGCCCGACGCCAGGTCGAGTTCGACGTCACAGGTCCCGGCGGCGACGGCGAGCGCGTCGACGACGGCGGCCGAGAGCGGGGCCCGGCCCATGTTGGTGTGCAGCAGGACGCCGGTGGCGTTGAGGACGCGGCGCAGCGACGTCGCCGAGGGCGGGAGCGCGGCCAGCGCGGCGTCGGCGACGGCGTCGGGGGCGATCTCGCCGAGCCGTGCCCGCTGCTGGGCCGCGGTGACCGAGCGCTTCACCAGGTCGCGGCCCAGCCGCGCGACCGCCGCGGCGACGCGGGGCTCGGCGAGGACGGCGTCCGTGCGCGGCACGAGCCGTCGATGATCGGCACTCACTCGGTCACCCTATTCACGACCTAGTCTGACAGCATGCCCGTCGCGCGCCGCCTCACCGAGTTCAGTCACGGCGGGGGGTGCGCCTGCAAGCTGGCCCCCGGCCGACTGGCCGACGTCCTCGCCCGCATCACCCCGCCCGCGCACCCCGACCTGCTGGTGGGCACCGAGACCGGCGACGATGCGGCCGTCTGGCGCCTCGACGCCGACCGCGCGCTCGTCGCCACCACCGACTTCTTCACCCCGATCGTCGACGACGCGCGCACGTGGGGCCGGATCGCCGCGGTCAACGCGGTCTCCGACGTCTACGCGATGGGCGGCCGCCCGCTCTTCGCGCTCAACCTCGTGGCGTGGCCGTCGGACGACCTGCCCGAGGAGCTGCTGGCCGAGGTGCTCGCCGGCGGGGCCGACGCGGGCGCGGAGTGCGGCTTCGCCGTCGTCGGCGGGCACTCGATCGACGATCCCGAGCCGAAGTACGGCCTCGCCGTGGTCGGGGAGGTGCATCCCGACCGGGTGCTCACCAACACCGGCCTGCGCGACGGCGACGCGCTCGTGCTCACCAAACCGCTCGGGGTCGGGATCGTGTCGTCGGCGGTGAAGGGCGGGACCGCGCCCGCCGAGGTGGTCGCGGCCGCCGTCGCGTCGATGACCTCGCCCAACGCCGAGGCCTCGGCCGCGGCACTCGCCGCCGGGGCGACGGGCTGCACCGACGTCACCGGGTTCGGGCTGCTGGGGCACCTCAAGAAGATGGTGGCGGCGTCCGGTGTGGACGCGGTCGTCGAGGTCGACTCCGTACCCGTCGTCGACGGCGCCCGGACGCTGCTGGAGTCCGGCGTCGTGCCCGGTGGGACGCGGCGCAACCGCGAATGGACCGTCGACGTGGTCGACGTGGGGGAGCGCTCCGAACACGACCGGCTGCTGCTCGCCGACGCCCAGACCTCCGGCGGCCTGCTGTTCGGCGCGGAGCCCGCCGCGGCCGCCGACGCCGTCGCGGCGCTGCGGGAGAAGGGGCTGACCGCGGCGGTCGTCGGCCGCGTGTCCGCCGGCACCGGCCGGATCGCGCTCATCTAGACGAGTAAGTCCTAACGGCGTGCCGGGCCCGGGACGTGACAGGAGGGTGTTGAAGATCAGTTTGTGACGACCGACCTCAACACCCTCCTGACCGCACTCTACGTCAAGATCGACGACTGGCTGGGCAAACGCACCCGCCCGGGCAGGCCACCGAAGCTCTCCGACGCCGAGCTGCTCACCCTGGCCGTGGCGCAGGTGCTGCTGGGAGTCCGCTCCGAGGCCCGTTGGCTACGGTTCGTGCCCCGGGCGCTACCAGCCGCGTTCCCGTACCTGCCGGGCCAGTCCGGCTACAACAAGCGGCTGCGCTCGGCGGTGTCACTGATCAAGCGGGTCATCCGCGAGCTGGCCGGCGACACCGACCTGTGGGCCGACCCCGTCTGGGTCGTGGACTCCACCCCGGTCGAGTGCGCCCGTTCCCGGCCCACCGCGAAACGCTCGAACCTGGCCGGGTGGGCCGGCTACAGCTACTGCCCGTCGCACTCGCGGTGGTTCTGGGGGCTGCGCCTGCACCTGGTCTGCACCCCGGCCGGACTGCCGATCACCTGGGCATTGGCCGACCCGAAGCTCGACGAACGCCAGGTCCTGATGGCCGTGCTCGACCACGACCCCACCCTCACCACCGACCGGCCCGGCCTGACCATCATCGCCGACAAGGGCTACGTCTCCCGCGAACTCGACACCTACCTGGCCGAGCGTGGCGTGGTGCTGCTGCGGCCCTCCTACCGCAACCGCACCCCACGCCCGGGCGAACACCTGCTCAAACCGATCCGCCAGCTCATCGAGTCGGTCAACGACACCCTCAAGGGCCAACTCGATCTCGAGCTGCACGGCGGACGCAGCATCGACGGCGTCAGCGCCCGGATCGGGCAGCGCCTGCTCGCCCTGACCGCCGCGATCTGGCACAACCGCGCCACCGGACAGCCCATCACCCGATCCTTGATCGCCTACGACCACTGACCGGGTTCGGACTTACTCGTCTAGCGGGAGTGGGGATCACCCTCCACGCCGGTGACACCCCCCACGGGCGTCATCCGGCGCGGCGGCCCCACGCCGAGACGATCGCGCCGCCGGGCACCCACGTCCGCGGCTCGCGCAGCGCCGCCTCCCAGCGGGCGAACGTCTCCTCGTCGGCGAGGCCGCCGGTGGCCTCGTGCAACTGCCCGACGGTCAGCAGCATCCACTCCGCCTCCGGACCGCCCCCCTCCGCGAACGGCACGTGGCAGTCGACGCCGATCCCGTCGAGCCCGCGGGACGTCAGCATCCCGGGCAGCGCGCGTCCCATGTCGACGTCGATCAGCTGCCGGAGAACCCGTTCGGCATGGCGCATCATCGTCTCGTGCGGAGTGCCCGGGACCATCGCGGCGGTGCTCACCGAGTCGCACTCCTCGACGAGCAACCATCCGCCCGGTCGCAGTGCCGCGACGAACCGGTCGAGCACCTCGTCGCGTTCGGCGAGGTGGGCCAGCAGGAACCGGACGTGCACGAGGTCGAACCCGTCGCCCGGCAGCGGGTCGACCCGCACGTCGCACTCGTGCACCGACACCGGCGGTGGCAGGTCGGAGAGGAACCGGACGTCGATGTCGACGGCTGCGACCTCCCCTCCGGGACCGACCCGGTCGGCCAGCCAGCGGGCGATCGACCCACCGCCCGCGCCGACCTCCAGGCAGCGCATGCCGGGCCCGACGCCCAGGGCCGTCAGGTGCCGGATCGTCCCGGGGTCGTAGGTCGCCTCCATGCAGTCCATCCGCCGCCGCGCCCGGTGCCAGGAGTTCTGCAGCGAGTACTCGGTGCTCATGCCTCCTGATGGTCGTACCGTTCGCATCCGGACGGAGGAGCGACGTGAAGCGCGTCACAGCCGATTTCGCGGCGGCGGGTCGCTGCCGGTCGCGAGTGGCGATGGTCGCTACAGCGACCATCGGCGCTCACAGGAGGCAGGCAGCCGTCGCGAGCAGGAGCGGTTCGCTGCCGGGGCGCCCGACCAGCTGCACCGGCACCCGCGTTGCGCCCCAACGGACCGGGACGACCAGTGCGGGCAGCCCGGCGAGGTTCCAGGCCTGTGTGTACGGGACCGGGACGGGCCGCGTGCCGCGCATCGTCGCGGTCGTGGAGCCGACGGCGGGAAGGACGAGGACGTCGTAGCGACCGCCGTCGAGCCAGCCGGCCATCCGGTCGCGCCATGCCGTGGCCACGCCGGAGCCGATCCGGTCGCGGCGCAGCTCGCGCCGGCCCCGCCGCACGACACCCGACGTGCGCCTGCCGAGAACGTCGGCGTCCAGGCCCACGTCCGCTGCCTCCTGCGCGACCCCTGCGCGCCAGCGCCGTGACCATTCGCGCGCCAGGCCCGACGGGTAGGGCGGGTCGGTGTCGACCGTCGCGACGCCCAGCTCCGCGAACCGTCGGGCGGCCTTGCGGACGGCGTCGTGGTGGTCCGGGTCGAGCCGTCCACGGCCTGCGGGGCTGCGCACCGAGACCGCGACCCGGCGCGGGATGCCGACGGCGTCCAGGTCGCCGATCGTGGTGCCGGACAACGCCTCGAACATCAGGGCGGCGTCGGCCGGGGTGCGCGCGAGCAGTCCGGTCTCGGCCAGCCCGAACCACCGCTGCGACGCGGCGCCGGGGAGGGGGAGCACGCCGGGGCCCGGCTTGAGCCCGACGAGCCCGCAGTAGGCCGCGGCGAGCCGCACCGATCCGCCGCCGTCGCGGCCCAGCGCCAGCGCAGCCATGCCGGCGGCGACGGCCGCGGCGCCCGCCCCGCAGGGGTTCGACGGCGGCAGCGCGATGTCGACGGGCCCACCCGCGCCGGGGGCCTTCCGGGTGAACCCGCACACTCCGAGCTCGGCCGTCCGGGTCCGGCCCAGGACGATGGCGCCGGCGGCACGCAGCCGGCGGACCAGGGTGTCGTCGCGGCGGGCCGGCTCGCCGGACGCGCCGCAGCCGTGCCCGGTGACCAGCCCGGCGAGCGCGACGTCGTCCTCGACCGCGACGGGCACGCCTGCCAGCGGCAGCGCGAAGCGGTCGGGCCGGGCGTCGATGCCGGTGGCCTCGGCGCGCACCCGATCGGGGTCGATGCCGGCGAACCCGGTGGCGTGGAACGCCCCGACCCGGCGGTCGACGTCGGCGGCGCGGGTCAGGTGGGCGTCGGCGACGTCGGCAGCGGTCGCGTCGCCGTCGCGCACGCGGGCGGCGATCGTCGCAGCCGGGGCGCCCGCGAGCCCGGACATGTCCGGGCCCGCTCGGTCGGAGAGCGCGCTGGCCATCGACCTACTCTGGCATCCGCGCCGGTCGACGCCGTTCCGACCCGCCGGGGGCGGGCCGATGTCGATCGCCCCGAATGGGCGTGTTCACCCGGATGGCGGGGCGGTCGCGGCCCTCGGGTACGGCGTGGACGGGCTCAGGCGGTGGGGCTCAGCGCTTCCGGCACACCGTCGGCGGTGTCGAAGAGACCGAGCAGGCCGGTCGCCTCCAGCGCGCGCGTGACGATCCGCGACCCGCACACCAGCGTCAGGCGGCGGCCCTGCTGCTGCACGTCGTCCTTCGCGGCCACGAGCGCCGCCAGCCCGGCCGACCCGAGGAACGTGACCGACGACAGGTCGAGGACCAGCAGGTTCGCGGACGGGAGCGTCGCGGCGATGCGTTCGGACAGCATCGGAGCGGTCAGCGTGTCGACCTCTCCACTGACCTGGAGAACCACCGCTCCGTCGCCGTGGTCGACGGCGTCGAAACGGATCACCTCGGCGGAGGACTCGCCGACTTCTTCGGCGGAGTCGCCCGACTCACCGCTCATGCGCACGGCGCTCCCTCGATGGCGTCTGCGGACAGGGCGCGACTGTGGTCTCAACCGCCCGCCAACCCTACGGCGCCCGCCGGAAGGCACACAACACGGCCCCCGCCGCGACGGTCGACGCCGCACGGACACGGAGGTCGGAGGCCCTTTCCGCGCGACGCCGACCCGACGCGCACCGGGTCGTGGTGTGGGTGGCCGCACCCCCGCTGGCGAGGAGCCCCCCGCCCGGCCCCGCCGGGCAGCATGATCGCGAGCGACTCCCCGCGACCGGCAGGTTCGTCCCCGTCACCGGACGGCAGCAGCGCCGACCGGACGAGTCGACGAGGAGGCCGCCATGAGCGTCCCGACCCTTCCCGAGGCCACCCACCCCGGCCTGCGGCCCGGCGCCGTCCCGGCCCCCCGCACCCCGGCCGACGACCTGCCGACCGTCGAGTTCCGGCCGCAGTTCCCGTCGCCGCGCCACGTGGCCCGCACCGTGCAGGGTCCGCCGGCCGCGGCACCGCCGCCCGGCGCGGGACCGGGCGCCCACCCCGCCGGGTACACCGCGGCGGCCACACCGCGGTTGGGCCGCAGGGCGTTGCGCCGTGAGCAGGAGGTCACGCTGGCGGCCCCGCGGCGCCGCTACGGGCTCGTCGCGAGACTGCTGTTCGTCACGATGGACCTGCTGTACGGCAGGCGCCGGACGTTCGAGAAGTTCCAGGTGCTCGAGATCGTCGCGCGCATCCCGTACCAGATCTGGGAGAACGCCGCCTACCGCGCGCTCACCCGTCGGCACCGCGACGCCGGTGTGGCGCACCGCATCCGCGAACGGATCGAGGAGAACCGCGAGCAGCAGGACAACGAGCAGTGGCACCTGTTGATCACCGCGGAGCTGGTCGCCCGGGGCGGCCGCCGGCTCGGCGCCTTCCGGTACCGCTTCCTGCCGTGGCTGATGGCGGTCGGGTACTACCACACCGCGTGGCTGCTGTTCGTCGTCGCGCCGCGCTGGAGCTACCGGCTCAACGCCGACTTCGAGGACCACGCCGAGCACGAGTACGCGCTGTTCGTCGCCGAGCACCCCGAGTTCGAGACGTGCGCCCACGGCTCGGTCTTCGCCGAGCAGTACGGCGCACACCCCTCGGTCGCCGACCTGTTGCGCCAGATCGGGCACGACGAACGGATGCACAAGCAGGAGTCGGAGCGCTACCTGCGGGAGGGGAAGCCGGCGTGACCCCTGCCGGCGCGGGCCGTCGGATCGGGCGTCCGGTAACGCTTTCGGTGTCCGATCCGACGTTGTCGTCGTCGGGCCGTGGAACGGTGCGACGATCCCGGTGTGCCCGCCGGGGGCACGTCGGGGACTGTCGGTGGGACCGGTGAACGCGATGTACGACGCGACGACGCGCGAGGTCGTAGCGCCCGTGCCCGACGAGTCCGTCGCCGCCGCGGCGACCCCCGACCCGGCGCCGCCGGAGCTGGTGGTCCGCGGGCTGCGCAAGACCTACGAGGCCGAGACGGCCCCGGTGCGCGCGCTGCGCGGGGTGGACCTGACCGTCGGGCGCGGCGAGTTCGTCGCACTGATGGGCCCGTCCGGCAGCGGGAAGTCGACGTTGCTGCACCTGCTCGCCGGCCTCGACCGCGCCGACGAGGGCTCGGTGAGCATCGCCGGCATCCGCACCGAGGAGCTGTCCGCGACGCGGCTCGCCCGGCTGCGCCGCCGCCACGTCGGGCTGGTGTTCCAGTTCTTCCACCTGATCGACCACATGTCCGCGCTGGAGAACGTCGCGCTGGCCGCGCTCGTCGCGGGCGCGAAACCCGCCGAGGCGACCGAACGGGCCCGCGACCTGCTCGACACGCTGGGCCTGCTGGAGAAGGCGGGGGAGAGCCCGGCGAACCTGTCCGGCGGGCAGCGGCAGCGGGTCGCGATCGCGCGGGCCCTGGCCAACCGGCCGACACTGCTGCTGGCCGACGAGCCGACCGGTGCGCTGGACTCCGACGGCGCGGCCGAGGTGCACGACCTGTTCACCCGCATGCACCGCGTCGGCCAGACGATCCTCATGGTCACCCACAGCGCCGACGTGGCCGCGGGCGCGCAGCGCATCGTGCGGATGCGCGACGGCGTGCTGCTCGGGGAGATCGCGACCACCGGGGAGCAGCGGTGATCCGGGCGGCGTCGGCGGCGCCGGGGCGGCGGGCCCGCCGGTCGCTGCTGCTGTCGGGTCTGATCGTCGCGGTCGGTGTCGCGTCGGTGGCAGTCTGCGTCGGACTGCTCGGCGGCGGTCCGCCACTGTGGGTGTCGGCGCTGATCGCCGTCGCCCCGCTCGTCGTGGCCGTCGTGGCGGGGTTCAGCGGCCGGGTGCGCCGGGCGAGCACCACCGTGCTGGTCGCCGCGTCGGACTTCGCGGGGCTCGCCGTCGCCGTCGACGCCGGGCTGATCCTCACCCTGCTCGTGCTCGGCCGCTTCCCCTCGCCGGCCCAGCACGACCTGGTCGACGCCGCGATGCTCGGCATGCTGCTCGTCGCGACGCTCGCGGGGCCGCTCGGCAGGCGGGCCGGCCGCTCGGCGCGGATGTCGTTGCTGGGCACCCGGCGGTCGCCCGACGAGCTGCTCGCCGAGTTCGCCGAGCGCGCGGGCCGCGGCACCCCGGTCGACGACCTGCTGCGCCGGCTCGCCGAGACCATGCGCCGTGACTGGCGGTTGTCGTCGGTACAGATCTGGACGTTGGTGCCCGACGAACCCGGGCTGCACCGCACGCTCGTCGTCCCCGAGCCGTACGAGGAGTCCCCGCCGCCCGCGCCGCTCGACGCCGCCGAGCTGGCCACGCTCGAACGCGCGGGCGTCGCCGGGCCGGGGTGGCTGCGGCTGTGGCTGCCGCGGCTGGTTGCCGAACAGGACGAGGCCGGCGGGCAGCCCCAGCTGCGGCTCGCGCCCGCCGTGCACGGCGGCCGGGTGCTGGCGCTCGTCGTCGTCGAACGGCCCGCCGACGCCGACCGCTTCACCACCGTCGACGAGCGGGCACTGGCCGAGGTGGCCCGCAGGCTCGCGATCGTGCTGCGCAACCGCGACCTCGACGAGGCGTTGCAGGCCACGCTGGCCGACCTGCGGCGCAGCAACGCCGACCTGCAGGCCTCCCGCGGCCGGCTCGTCCGCACCGCCGACGCCGAGCGCCGGCGCATCGAACGCGACCTGCACGACGGCGCCCAGCAGCACCTCGTCGCGCTCGCCGTCGGGCTGCGGCTGGTGCGCGACGGGCTGTCGCAGTCCGCGGCCCGGCCCGAGGGGACCGTCGACCCGAACCTCGAGATGCTCGACGAGCTCGACCGCGGTGTCCGGGAGTCGATCCAGGCGCTGCGCGACCTCGCGCACGGCATCTACCCGCCGCTGCTGCGCGACTCCGGGCTGGGCGAGGCGCTGCGCGCCGCGGCCAAGCGCAACCCGCTCGACGTGTCCGTGCAGGCCGCCGGGCTGTCCCGGCACTCCGAGCAGCTCGAGGCCGCCGTCTACTTCTGCTGCCTGGAGGCTCTGCAGAACGCGGCGAAGCACGCGCCGGAGTCGTCGGTCGTCGTCACGCTGGAGGAGGACGCGGACGGGCCCGACGCCGAGCTGCGGTTCGCCGTGACCGACACCGGTCCGGGCTGCGACGTCGACAACATGGCCGCGGGCGCGGGCATGCAGAACATGGCCGACCGGCTCGGTGCGATCGGCGGGACGCTGGAGCTGAGCTCCGCCCCTGGCCGGGGGACGACCGTCAGCGGCCGGGTCCCGCTGAGCGGCGCGCCGCTGCCCGTCACGACGGTGACCGGCCCCGTCACGCTGCCGACCGACGTGCGCGAGCAGCGTCGGGCCGCCGTCGGGTCCGTGCCGCCCCCCGGAGGCTGACGTGGGCGGCGGTGGGTTCGGCGCCGTCCGCGCCGTCGCACGCGCCGAGCTGCGCACCGGCTGGCGGGCGCTGCTGCTCATGGCACTGGTGTTCGGGTTGGTCGGCGGCATCGCCACCGGGGCGATCGCGCTGGCCGAGCGGACCGCGACGGCCTACCCGCGGCTGGTCGAGGCCGTCGCGCTCGACGACGCCCGGGTGCTCGTCGCCGCCGACCAGCCACAGCTGGCCGCGGCCGTGCCGTCGCTGCCCGGCGTCGCCGAGGTCCGTACCGACCAGGCGTGGATCGCCCAGATCGACGGTCCGGCGCTGCGCTTCGTCTCGATCGGGGCGCCGACGACCCAGCACGACGACCTGGTGCGGCCCGTCGTCGTCGCCGGGCGGATGCCCGCCCGTGAGGCGCCCGACGAGGTCCTGCTCAGCGAGTCCATCGCCGCCGACAGCGGGCTCGGTGTGGGCTCGCGGATCACCCTGCGGATGCTGACCCTGCAGCAGGTCTCGATGTTCGACGTCGGCTTCGGCCCGCCCGCGGGCCCGACCACGCAGGTGACGGTCGTCGGCATCGGTCGGATGCCGACGTGGGGCGGGGCGCTCGCGGCCGTGCAGGCGGGCCCCGCGTTCGCGGCGAAGTTCCTGCCCGACATCGTCGGGTACGCCATCTACGCCCGGTTCGCGCCCGAACCCGATGCGGCGCAACGCTTCGGGGCCGCGTTCGCGCGGACCGCCGCCGTCGTCGACCAGATCTCGCCGTCGGTGGTGGCCCAGTACGTCCCGCACAGCGTCGAGCTGCCGGGGGCGGCCGTCGACCCGGCGGTGCGGGCGGCCGAGCAGGTGCTCGTCGGTGGGCTGGTGGTGTTCGTGATCGTGCTCGGCCTCGGCGGGCTGCAGGTACTCGGGCAGAGCCTGTTGCGCCACCACTCCGCGCGGCGCGCCACGCAGCGCGTCGAGTCGGCGTTGGGCATGGACGTCGTGGAACGCACGGCCGCCCGGGTGCTCGCCGCGGCGGGGGCGGGCGTGGTCGCCGGGATCGTCGGTGGGGCCGTCATCCTCGCCGCGGGCTGGCTGGAGCCGCTCGGCAGCCAGGCCAGGTTCGAGCCCGCGCCGGGGTTCCGCCCCCAGTGGGAGCTGGTGATCATCGGCGGGCTGGGCATCGGCGTCGTGTTCCTGATGACGGTGGCCGTCACGGCCGCGGTCGCCGGCCGGGCCCAGCAGCCGACCGTCACCCGGCCCCGCCCGGGCGGCACGCGGCTGCTGCGCCGCTGGCCCGCCGCGCTCCTGGGCACCCGGCTCGCGCTGCACGGTCGCGTGGGCAGGCGGGGGCTGCCCGCGGGCACGACGGCCGTCGCCGCCTCGCTCGCCATCGCGGGGGTCGTCGCGGCCGTCGCGCTGGGCGCCAGCCTGGAGCGGCTCGTCGACACCCCGGCGCGGTACGGGCAGGGCGCGGACATGACGATCGTCGACGCCCGCGAGGCCGACGTCGGCCGGCTGGTGGCCGATCCGCGGGTCGCCGCGCTCGACGTCGGCGCCAGCGGTACGGCCACCCTCGCCGACGGGACGCCGATCGAGACGACGAGTCGCGAGGTGCGCAAGGGCAGCCTGCCGGTCGCTCTCGCGGGAGGACGGCTACCCGTCGGGCACGACGAGGTCGCCGTCGGTCCGCGCGCCGCGTCGACCCTGGGCGTCAACGTCGGGGACACGCTCGACATCCGCCGGGTCCACGGCGGCACCTCGACGCTGCGGATCGTCGGGGTCGCCGTCCTCACCTCGCAGAACAACGGGGCCGTCGGCGACGGCCTGCTCGTCGCGCCGACCGTGATGCGCGAGCTCGTGCCCGGCCAGCCGCTGTTCGACGCGGCGGTCGTCGCCGCGCCCGGCGCCGCCGACGCGCTCTACGCGGAGCTGGCGCAGAACCTGGAGGTCTTCCCGCGCCAGGTGCCCGACGCGGTACGCAACCTCGGCGACCTCGTCACGCTGCCGGAGATCCTCGCGCTCGTGCTGGCCGTCGTCGCCGGCGCGGGGATGGTGCACGCGCTGCTCACCGCGGGCCGCCGGCACGCCCGCGAGGTCGCGGTGCTGTCGGTCCTCGGGGCGACCCCCGGCCAGGTGCGCTCGACGCTGGCGGTGATGGCCGCGGCGACCGTCGTGCCGGCGCTCGTCGTCGGCGTCCCGCTCGGGCTCGGCGCCGCGCGCGTGCTGTGGTGGCAGCTGGCCACCGCGACGGGCGTCGCGGGCGACCTCGCGGTGCCGTGGCGGCTGCTGCTCGTCGTGGTCCCCGCGGTGCTGGCGGGGGCCCTGCTGCTCTCGCTCGCCCCGGCGAAGCGCGCCGCGCGGACCCCGCCCGCCGTCGCGCTCGCGGGCGGCTGAGCCGCAGCCCGGGGAAACCCGGCGCGCGAGCCGCTCCGCTCGCGCCCGCGGGGGTGCGGGCTCGAGAGTCAGCTGCGGCCGTCGTCCGGTCCGTCGGGGCGGTCGGCGGACTGCTGCATGGCGTGGAGGCGCTGCTGCGTGAAGACGTCGGCCGGCCCGTCCTTCGTCCGCGCCGGGTCGAGCGCATGCCGCAGCCAGGACTCGGACGCGCTCACGTGGACCGTGGACGCTGCGCTGGCCAGGAACGGGTCCCGGGCGATGATCGCTTCGACGATGCGGCTGTGCTGTTCGAAGGTGAAGTTCTTGGTGCCCTGCTGGATGACGCCGCGGGCGACTCGCGCGTTGATCGCCCGCTTTCCTATTGCATCCATCAGCGTGCAGAGGGTGGCGTTCCCGGTGATGGATACGACCTGGCGGTGGAACTCCAGGTCGAAGGCGATGAGCTCTTCGTCGTCACGGGCGTCGTTGAGGCGGTGGAGGCTCTTGGTGAGGATCGTGATGTCCTCGTCGGTGGCCCGTTGCGCGGCGAGGCCCGTCGCCGCCGGTTCCAGGAGCCTGCGGACCTCGAAGATCTCGAGGAGGGTGCCGTCGTGCATGAGGTCGAGCGCGAAGCCCAGACCACCGAGCAGGGTCTCGGGCTGGAGGTTGGAGACGAAGGTCCCGTCGCCGCGGCGGATCTCCAGCACACGTGCCTCGCACAGGGCACGGACCGCCTCCCGCAGGGCGTTGCGGGAGACCTGCAGCTTCGCAGCCAGTTCGGACTCCGCAGGCAGCCGGTAGCCGGGGCCGAGCTGGCCCTCGACGATCAGGTCGCGGATCTTCTGGATGGCACGGTCGGCGGCAGACACGACAGCCCTTCACTCGGCGTGGAGGATCCAGTATTACCAGGTCGGGTGGCCTGTCCCCACTTTTCGAGCGGACCCGCCAGGGCGGTGTGCCCCGGCGGGCCGGCCGGTCAGGGTGCAGCGGCGAGGACGCCGCCGTCGATTGTGAGCACGGATCCGTTGCAGTAGGACGCCTCATCGGAGGCGAGGAAGAGCACGCCGTTGGCGATCTCCTCGGGATTCCCCATCCGGCCGCTGGGGTTCCACTGGTAGCGGTACTCCTCGCTGTTGAGGTAGTCGACGAACTCGGCGACCATCGGCGTCTCGATGTAGCCGGGGGCGACCGTGTTGGCCCGGATGTTGTGGCGAGCGTATGCGGTCGAGAGCGACCGGGTGAGGTTGACGATCGCGCCCTTGGCGGTGGTGTAGGCGTGGGCGTCGCGGTTGCCGACGAACCCGAGGATGCTCGCCACGTTCACGATCGACCCGCCGCCGCGTTGCAGCATCGCGGGGATGGCGTGCCGCGAGCAGTTGACCACCGAGCCCAGGTTGATGTTCATGACGTGGTCCCAGTCCTCGACGGTGGCGTCGCCGAGGGTGTCCATGCTGCCCGGGCGTACGTCGCGGTAGGAGTATCCGACGCCGGCGTTGTTGACCAGGATGTCGAGCCCGCCGAACTTCTCGGTGGCGGCCCGGATCGCCGCGCCGGCCTGGCCGTCGTCGGAGAGGTCGGACGAGTGCGTGGCGAGGGCCGCCCCCGCATCGAGCTCCTTGGCCAGGTTCTCGAGCTTGTCGACGCTGCGGCCGACCGCGACGACCTGTGCTCCCTCGGTGAGGAACCGTTCGGTGACGGCCCGGCCGATGCCCGAGCTGGCGCCGGTGACCACGGCGACTTTGCCTTGCAGTCTGCTCACCTTGACTCCTGAGGTGTGGTCTGGACGGTGGCGGGTCCTCGGACATGTCCGGTGGGCCAGCCTGTGACGAGAGACAAACCTAGACATGGGATGTCTGCTGTGTCTACAGTCACGGCCGTTGTTCCTCACGTCGTATGGAGGGTTGCCGGATGCCGGTCGGTCAGGATGGCCTAAAGCGCGTCCTAGATGCCTTTGAACAGGGAGATTGGGACGAGATTCACCTGGTCGCCGACGACGTCGAGGTCCACCTCGTCGCGCGAGGGGCGGATTCAAAGGTTCAGGCGACATCCCATGTCACTGCGCCCGAAGAGACCCCCGCGAGGACTACCGACGTCGCCCCGTCTGCTCCGATGACAGCCACCGCCGAGGACGCCACCACCGTCGTCGCCCCCTCGCCGGGGCTCTTCTGGCGGGCCCCGAGCCCCGGGGCGCCGCCGTTCACCGACATCGGCGGGCACGTGGAAGAGGGCACCGCGCTGTGCATCGTCGAGGTCATGAAGCTGATGAACACGCTCCCGGCTCCGGTCGCCGGGACCGTCGTCGAGATCTGTGCGGAGAACGGCGAGCAGGTCGACACGGGAACTCCGCTGTTCCGCATCCGGGCGGACGGGAGCTGACGTGGTGCAGCGAGTGCTCGTCGCCAACCGGGGCGAGATCGCCATGCGGGTCGTGCGGGCGTGCTTCGACGAGGGCGTGACCAGCGTGCTGGCCGCCTCCGAGGCCGACCTCGACAGCCTGCCCGCCCGTGTGGCCGACGAGGTCGTGCAGATCGGACCGGCGAGTGCGACCGCGAGCTACCTCGACGTCGGCGCGGTGATCTCGGCGGCCCTGCTCACCGGCTGCGACGCCGTCCATCCCGGCTACGGATTCCTGTCCGAGCAACCCGAGCTCGTCGAGCAGTGCGCCCGGCACGGCATCACCTTCGTGGGCCCGAGCGCGGAGTCCATCCGCCGTGGCGGGGACAAGATCGCCGCCCGCGAGTTGGCCCGTGGCCTCGACATCCCGCTGGGAGCGGGCTCGGACGCGATCGACACCGTCGAGGAGGCCGCGGACCTCGCCGCCCGGGTCGGCTACCCCGTCCTGCTCAAGGCAGCGGCAGGTGGCGGCGGCCGCGGCATGCGTCGGGTCGACGCCCCCGCCCAGCTCGCCGACGCCGTCGTACGGGCCCGGGCCGAGGCGCAGAGCGCGTTCGGCGACGGGCGGCTCTACATCGAGCACTACGTCGAGCACGCCCGCCACGTCGAGGTGCAGGTGCTCGCCGACGCGCTCGGCACCACGGTGCACCTCGGCGACCGGGACTGCTCCTACCAACGGCGGTATCAGAAGCTGGTGGAGGAGGCCCCGGCGAGTGCGGTACCCGAGGAGCTGCGTCGCCGGATCGGGGAGGCGGCGGTCGCGCTGATCTCGGCGCTTGACTACGTCGGCGCCGGCACCGTCGAGTTCCTCGTCGACGTCGACCGAGACACCTTCTCCTTCCTGGAGGTCAACACTCGTGTCCAGGTCGAGCACCCGGTGACCGAGATGGTGACCGGCGTCGACATCGTCCGCGAGCAGCTGCGCATCGCTGCCGGGAAGCCACTGTCCTTCGCCCAGGGCGACGTCCGGGTCTCGGGGCACGCGATCGAGTTCCGGATCAACGCCGAGTCCCCGGACCGCGGCTTCGTCCCGTCGCCGGGCGAGCTGCGCGTGTGGCGGCCCCCCGTCGGGACGGACGTCCGCGTGGACAGCCACTGCTTCGCCGGCTACCGCGTCCCGCCGCACTACGACTCGTTGCTCGGCAAGCTCATCTGCCGGGGCGACACCCGCGACGAGGCCCTGGACCTCGCGGCGCGCGCGCTCGACGCGTTCGACGTCGCCGGGGTGGACACCACGCTGCCCCTGCATCGGGAGTTGGTTCGCCATCCCGACGTCCGGGGCCACCGCATCACCACCCGCTGGGTCGAGGAGTCGTTCCTCCCCCTCTGGACCGCCGACCGAGCTCGCACCGCGCGAGCGGAAAGGGCCGCCACCCCATGACGCACGTCGAGTTCGTCGACCAGACGCTGCGCGACGGGCAGCAGAGCCTGTGGGGCATGCGGATCCGTGCCGGTATGGCCGCCGCCGTCGCCGAGGACATCGACCGCACGGGGTTCCGGACCGTCGACGTGACCGGAAGCTCGATGTTCGAGTGCATGATGCGCTACTCGCGCGAGGACCCGTGGGAGGGTCTCGACCTCTGGCGCACATGGCTGCCGAACGCGCAGCTGCGCGCCGGAAGCCGCAGCAACTGCATCGCGAAGTTCGGGCTGACGCCGGACTCGCTGATGGACCTGTGGATCCGGACACTGACGCGCCACGGCATCCAGTCGTTCTGGATTTACGACTGTCTGTACAACATGGACCAGATGCGGCGGTTGTGCCAGACGGTCCACGACGCGGGCGCCGAGGTCGTCCCGGCGATTATGTTCGGGATCAGCCCGGTGCACACCGACGAGTGGTTCGCGGCCCGCGTCCGGGAGATGGTGTCATGGGGCATCGTCTCGGCGATCTACGTCGAGGACGCTCCGGGCATCCTCGCGCCGGAACGGGGCGCGACGCTGATTCCGGCGCTCGTCGACGCCGCCGGTGACGTACCCGTCGAGCTGCATTGCCACAACACCGTCGGGGTCGCCCCGCTGAACTATCTGACGGGGCTGCGCAGCGGCGTCCGCATCCTGCACACGGCCTCCCGACCCCTCGCGAACGGCCCGTCGTTGCCGTCGACCGAGGCCATGGTCGAGAACCTCCGCTGGCTCGGCCACGACCACGGCCTCGACACCGCCCGGCTGGACCCGGTGGCCCTGCACTTCGCCCGGGTGGCGGCGCAGGAGGGTTGGGCGACGGGCACCCCGAACGAGTTCTCCACGTTCGCCTACCACCATCAGCTCCCGGGCGGCATGACCGGCACCCTGAAGGCCCAGCTCGCCCAGTACGGGATGGAGGACCGGCTGACCGAGGTGCTCGAGGAGGTCGTCCGGGTCCGGGAGGAGCTGGGACACCCGATCTCCGCCACTCCGTTCTCGCAGCTCATGGGCATCCAGGCGGTACTGAACATCGTCACCGGCGACCGGTACTCGATGGTGCCGGACGAAGTGATCATCTACACGCTGGGGCACCTCGGTACCCCACCCGCACCGATCGACCCCGACGTGCGGGACCGGGTCCTGTCGTCCCCGCGGGCGAAGGAGTACCTGGCCTGGGAGCCCCCGCAGCCGTCGCTGAAGGAGCTGCGGATCCAGTTCGGCGACGCCCGCATGAGCGACGAGGAGCTGCTGTGCCGCTACCTCGTGCCGCGGGAGGACTTCGAGGCGACGCGGGCGGCGGGAAAGGTCTCGCCGACCTACGTCTTCCGCGACGCGGTCGCGTCCCGGCAGCTGATCGAGACGGCGCTGACCATGCGCCGGCCCACGTACGTCAGGGTCCGTCGCGGCGACCTCGACCTCACCCTGCGGCGCAGCCGCACCGACTGAGCGCGCGCCGGCCCGCGGCACCCGCACCCGTCTCCCACATGTCAACGATGCCTGAAGAGGAGGGCCATGAGCAGTGACGCGCACGCCCTGACCGAGAAATGGGCGAAGAAGGCCATGACGCCGACCGTGGAGGCGTTCCACTCCCGGATCCGGGCCCGGGTCGCCGAGCGGCTCGCCGCCTCGGGCAAGAGCTGGGAGGAGGCGGTGGCCGACCCCGACCTGGAGCTCACCGTCGACGACTTCACCGCGGTGGAGCAGGAGTTCCTCGACACCGGCTACCGGTTCGAGATGTCGGCGCAGATCTCGCTGGAGGAGGCACCGGAGAAGTACCGGGCCCCTTCCGGAATCCAGGACACCGGCACCGCGCAGACCGACGAGGACGGCAACCGCATCGTCGGCACGGGCGCCAACGTGTTCCGTGTCCCCGCGGACGTGGTCGGCACGGCCCGTCTGGTCAGCACGGTGGACGTCGTGCTGGACATGCTCACCAACGGGGTCCCCGACGACACCATCGCGATCATCGACGACTCCGGCGGGACGTTGACCGCGCCGATCCTGCAGAGCTTCACCGGCGTGGTGTGCATGGGCGGCACCGTCCGCTCGCACCTGGGGATCCTCACCCGCGAGTACGGCGTGCCGTGCCTGATGGACGCCCGGCTCGACGGGCTGCACGACGGCGACCGGATCAAGGTCGAGTACACCAAGCCGCCCGTCGACGTCTACGCGACCGAGAACGACCCGAGCGCGCGGGCCCGCATCGTCAAGCTGGAGGGAACCTCCGATGCCGAGTGACCACACCTATGCGGAACTGCTCGACCTCAACGCCTGGATCCGCAAGAACAGCGACGCCTTCCACTGGCAGTGCACGGCCCGCACGGTGCAGGAGTCGAAGCTCTTCCCGGTCAACCCGTACATCGCGATGTCCTACCTCAACGCGTGGTACCGGTACCCGTCACTGTTCCGCACGCTGGAGCAGACCATGACCGCCGAGGAACTCGGCGACCGTGCGCGCGAGGTGTCCTCCGCCTCCGGGATCATCCAGAACGGGATCATCCCGCAGTTCTACCTCGGCGGGCGGCAGATCCTCATCGACATGGGCATGCTCAGGCCCACGGACGCCCTCGACGACGTCGCCTACGTCCTGGACTTCACCAAGCGGCTCAACCTCTCCTACCACCGCCACCACGCCCACATCCTGCCCAGCGACGCCGGGCACCGCGCCCAGGTCCTGCCGGAGCGGGTGGTCCAGGTGTTCCACGCCGACGCGTTCGGGGTGAAGCCGGGCGACCGGCTGCACACCGCGGCCGGGCGGTTCCTCGCCCAGCTGTCGCAGTACGCCTTCCTGTCGCACTGCGAGTGCCGGTTGGGGATCAACAACAGCGGCCCGTACAAGATCGGCGAGTCCGGCGAGATGCTGGTGCGCGACGTCGTGGACCTGGCCGAGGGCGACTACCCGTGGCTGGACGGGGTGGCCGCCGAGGTCGCGTTCAACAACTACACGATGCCGGTGATCCTCAAGGACACCCACTTCTCCATCGTCGACGACTGGGCGAGCTTCGAGGCGACGCCGTCCTACAGCCACGACAACGTCACCGCGATCGGGCTCTACACCTCCGACTACCTCTCCGACGGCTACGTGCCGGTGGCGATGGACAACCCCGCCACCCTCGCGGACTTCCTCGAGCACGAGCGAGAGGTCCTGGCCAAGGCGACGTCGGACCTGTGGAACGTCATGGCGGGATGGACACGCGAGCAGCTGGTCGACTCGGGGCTGCTGGTCTACTACGCCGTTCCGAAGGACCTGTTCCACATCGCCGGGATCTACGACCAGTCCGACTGGATGCTGGTCGAGGACCGGGCGCAGCGGTTCAAGCCGCTGATGAACGACGAGTACGGCCGTGACCTGATCGCCGAGCTCGTCGGCTACATCTCGCTGACCTCCCAGCAGGGCAACGACTACACGATGAGCAAGCACTCCGGTGCCCCCGGGGACATGTGGTCGACGATTCCGTACTCGGTGCTCGCCGACGACGAGTTCACCCGCGGTGTCGGCCCGATCCGAAGCGGCAGCACCTCGCTGCCGGCGAAGAGCTCCACCTGGACGACCACGGAGGGCCGGCTCACGCTCGACGACGCCAACCGGCGCGCCGCGGCGCTCAGGCCGCTCCCGGCGCAGGAGCCCTACCGGTTCCTCGACGACCGCTGGATCAAGGACCACCCCGGCGACGAACGCGCCGAGGAGCTCTACCGGCACACCCAGCGGCGTTCCCGGCTGCTCGCCGGCAAGGGCGCCGGGCTCAGCGGCGCCGACATCGAAGTCCTGCGGGCCTGACCGGCCATCAGGACGCCAGGACGCAGGACCGCCGGCGGCGGCGGCAACGCCGCCGCGGGCCTCACACGTGATCGAGGAGTTCTGCAGTGGAGATCGGTGATCTGATCAGGCGTGCGGCGGCCCGGTTCGGGGACGCGCCCGCAATCACCTGCGGGGACCGGTCGATGAGCTTCACGGAGTTCGACGAGGCCACCGACCGGCTGGGCAACGCGCTGATGGCCCGGGGCCTGCGAGAAGGCGACCGGGTCGCGGTGCTCCTGCCCAACGGCATCGACGGGCTCGTCGCCTACTACGCGCTGGCCAAGTCGGGACTGGTACGAGTGTCGATGAACGTGCGCGACACCATGGAGGACCACGAGTACCGCATCGCCGACTCCGGCAGCCGCGCGCTGATCAGCGACCGGTCGACCTCCGCCGCGGCCGAGCTGAACATCGGTCTCGACGACCTCGCGGCGATGATCGCGGACGGTCCCGACGGCCCATGCGACGTGCCCCGCGCCGCGGAGTCGCCCTACCGGCTCGGCTACACCGGCGGCACCACCGGCCGCCCCAAGGCCGTCACGCTGTCCATGCGCTCCGAGCACGCCGAGGTCACGAACTACCTGCTCGACCTCGTACCTGACATCGGCCCCGGCGACGTGATGCTGCACGCGGCGCCGGTCACCCACGCCAGCGGCTCCTTCTTCCTGCCGCACCTGATCCGCGGAGCGCACAACGTCGTCCTCCCCTCGTTCACGCCGGGGGAGTACCTCGAGGAGTTGCAGCGCAGCCGGCCGACGGCGACCTTCCTGGTCCCGACGATGCTCGCGATGGTGCTCGACCACCCAGGGGTCACCGAGGTGCGGACCCCACGACTTCGCCACCTCTGCTACGGCGCCTCACCGATCGCCCCGACGACGGTCGAGCGTGCCGAGCAGGTGTTCGGAAAGGTGCTCGCGCAGACCTACGGCCAGTCAGAGGCCCCGATGACGATCACCTTGCTGCGGCCCGACGAGCACGACCGCGTCGGCTCGGCGGGGCGGCCGTACAGCATGATCGAGGTGCGCGTCGTCGACGAGGACGACCGTGAGGTCCCGGTCGGCACCAGCGGGGAGGTCGTCGTCCGCGGCCAGATCCTGATGAGCGGGTACTGGAACCGTCCGGAGGAGACGGCGCACACGCTGCGCCACGGCTGGCTGCACACCGGCGACGTCGGGACGTTCGACGACGACGGCTTCCTCTACCTGCTCGACCGCAAGAACGACGTGATCATCAGCGGCGGGTTCAACGTCTACCCCCGTGAGGTCGAGGACTGCCTGTTGGGCCACCCCGCGGTCCGCGAGGCCGCCGTGATCGGCCTCCCCGACGAGAGGTGGGGCGAGGTGGTGCACGCCGTGGTCGCCACCCGCGAGCCGATCACCGCCGACACCCTGCTCGGCTGGGCCCGGGAGCGCCTCGCCGGCTACAAGCGACCCCGTTCGGTGATCTTCAGCGACGACCTGCCGAAGAGCTCGGCAGGCAAGATCCTGCGTCGGGCGGTCCGTGACCAACTCTCGCCCGCCGGATCCGACGGGAAGGACTGATCTCATGCAGACGACCGAGCTGGTCCTGCACGGCCTCGTGGTGAAGAAGGCGGGCACCGCCGAGCAGATCGCCGCCGTGCTGGGACTCGACGAACCAGAGGTCCGAGCCGCGCTCGACGACGCGCTCGCCACCGGTGACGTGGCCGGTGCCCGTGGGACCTTCATGCCGACCCCGGCGGGGCGGGCGCGTCTCGACGCCGCCTACCCGCAGGCCTACGCGCAGGTCCGCGAGGACACCACCGTCACCTCCGCTGCCGATCGCTTCGAGGTGATCAACCGCAAGCTGCTCGCGCTGCTCACGCGCTGGCAGTCGGTGCCCCAGGCAGGGTCGACCGTGCCCAACGACCACAGCGACCCCGCCTACGACAACGCCGTCCTCGACGAGCTCGGGGACCTGCACGAGCGCACCGAGCCGATCCTGGCCGTGCTTGCGGGCGCGGTACCTCGGCTCAAGGTCTATGCCGACCGCCTCGCCGCTGCCTACGACCGGGCACTCGGCGGCGAGCACGACTACGTCAGCGGCGTGCGCGTCGACAGCTACCACACGGTGTGGCACGAGCTGCACGAGGACCTGCTGCGGATCCTCGGCCGCACCCGGCAGGAATGAGATCGGGCAGGAGTGAGATGAGTTCGTGGTGTGTGCTGCTGGACGGCAGCGAGGTACCCGGCCGCGACGAGATCGGCGGAAAGGCCTGGAGCCTCGCGCAGATGCGCCGGCTGGGCCTGCCCGGTCCACCGGCGTTCGTCCTGCCCACCCGGGTGTGCCGGGAGTACCACGCGGCCGGTGGTGAGCTGTCCGAGCCGGTCGAGGAGGCGCTGCGCACCGGGATAGCCCACCTCGAGGCCGAGACCGGGCGTCGGTTCGGGGGCGCCGAGCGGCCGCTGCTCGTCTCCGTGCGCTCCGGTGCCCCGATCAGCATGCCAGGGATGATGGACACCGTCCTCAACCTGGGCTTCGACGAGCGCGTCGAGCAGGCGCTCGCCGCAGAGGCGGGCAGCGCCGAGTACGCCGCCGACACCCACCGCCGGTTCGTCGCCGGGTTCGCCGCCGTCGTGCTGAAGGCCGACCTCGACGACGAGTCGCTGCCCGCGCAGGAGCTCCGCCGGCAGGTGGCGGCCCAGCTCGGCCGATCAGTACCCGAGGACCCGTGGGAGCAGCTGCGCGAGGCGGTGTGCGCGGTCCTGGGCTCGTGGCACTCACGGCGCGCCACGGCCTACCGACGTCACAGCGGGATCCCCGACGACCTCGGCACCGCCGTGACCGTGCAGGCCATGGTGTTCGGGAACATGGGCCACGGCTCCGGCACCGGCGTGCTGTTCAGCCGCAACCCGCTGACCGGGGATCCGCAGCCGTACGGCGAGTACCTGCCGGGCGGCCAGGGCGAGGACGTGGTGTCCGGGGCGCACGACCCGCTCCCCCTCGCCCAGCTCGCCGAGCGGCACCCAGCGGTGCACGACGAGCTTCTCGCGGCCGCCCGCCTGCTCGAGACCGCCCACGCAGACGTGCAGGACATCGAGTTCACCGTCGAACGCGGACGGCTCTACCTGCTGCAGACCCGCGACGCCAAGCGCAGCCCGCAGGCCGCGGTGCGGCTGGCCGTCGACCTGGCCGACGAGGGGTTGATCACCCCGGCCGACGCGGTCGCCCGGGTCAGCGCGGAACAGGTGCGCCGACTGCTGGAGCCCCGCCTCGACCCGACCGACCGGGCGGGCGCCGCCGTCCTCGCCACGGGGGAGCCCGCGTCCCCCGGCGTCGGGGTCGGGACCGCGCTCGCCGACGCCGACGAGGTGGTCCGCCGGGCCGCCGACGGCGAACCGGTGGTGTTCGTCGCGCGCACCACCAGCCCCGAGGACGTGCACGCGATGATCGCTGCGACGGCGGTGTGCACGGAGACCGGCGGCTCGACGAGCCACGCCGCGGTGGTCTGCCGGGGTCTGGGCCGCCCCGCCGTGGTCGGCTGCGGCGCCGGGACGGTCGAACGGCTCACCGGCCGCGACGTCACGATCGACGGCGGGACCGGCACGGTCTTCGACGGGCTCCTGCCGCTGCGCCGGATCGACGCCGACGGTGACGACCGCCTTCGCAGGCTCCAGTCGTGGGTTGCCGAACAGGCCGGGATCGAGGTCGTCACCGACACGAGCGCCGAGGTCCTCGACCTCGACGAGCTCGGGGTTGTCGAGGCGGGAGAGGTGGCGGCCGCGGTCGCCGACGCCGGGACGGGCGCGGTGGCGGTGCGCGGCAGCGTGGTCGAGACCGCGGACGGGGTCGGCGCGGCGATCCGCGCCGGCGTGCGGCGGATCGTCGCCGCAGAGCCGCTGCCCGTCCTGCTCGCCGCTGCCGCGCACCGGCGCGCCGAGCAGGGCTCGCAGACCGCTGCGCGACTGCGGAGGAGCGCATGAGTGGGCGCCGACCGGTCGTGGTCGAGGTCGTCCGCAGCCCGTTCGGGAAGGGACGCAGCGGCGGGGCGCTCGCCGGCGAGCATCCTGTCGACCTGCTGGCCCATGTCCTGCAGGCACTGCTGCAGCGGACCGGCGTGGACCCCGCCAGGATCGACGACGTCATCGCCGGCTGCACACTCCCCGTCGCCGAGCAGTCGGGCAACATCGCCCGCCACGCGCTGCTCGCGGCCGGCCTGCCCGTCGAGGTGCCCGGGGTGTCGATCGACCGCAAGTGCGGGTCGTTCCAGCAGGCCCTCCACTTCGCCGCGCAGGGCGTGGCCGCAGGCGCCTACGACATCGCGGTCGCCTGCGGCGTCGAGATGATGAGCACCGTCCCGATGCGCACCAACCGGATGGGACGCGACGACCAGGGGCCCCGGTTCCGGGCCCGTTTCGGTGACACACTCGTCGGCCAAGGCATCTCCGCCGAGTTGATCGCGGCGCGCTGGAAGATCGAGCGCGACGAGCTCGACGCGTTTGCACTGCGGTCACACCGGCTCGCCACCCGGGCCGCCCAGGAGGGCCGGACGGCGGCCCGCATCGTCTCCGTGCAGCGTTCGGACGGGCGTGAGGTGAGCCGCGACGAGGGGATTCGGCCGACCACCACAGCCGAGGCCCTCGCGTCGCTACGCCCGTCGTTCCGCGACGACACCATGGCCGCGCGGTTTCCCGAGATCGGCTGGCGCATCACGGCGGGCAACGCCTCCCCACTCACCGATGGCGCCGCCGCGACGCTGGTGATGGCCGAGGAGACGGCTGCCGGGCTGGGGCTCACCCCGCTGGCGGTCGTCACCGGCTACGCCGTGGTCGGGGACGATCCGCTGATCATGCTCACGGGGGTCGTTCCGGCGACACGCAAGCTCCTCGACCGCCACCACCTCGATACCGGCGACATCGACCTCTACGAGGTCAACGAGGCCTTCGCGAGCGTCGTGTTGGCCTGGGCCCAGGAGCTGGGTGTCGAGCTCGACCGGGTCAACGTCGACGGCGGTGCGATCGCCTACGGCCATCCCGTCGGCGCGTCCGGCGGCCGGTTGCTGGCCGCCGTCGTCGACAACCTTGCGCGTCCCGGGGTGCGCCGGGCGGTGATGACCATGTGCGAGAGCGGTGGCATGGCCAACGCGACCCTCCTGGAGGCACCGTGACGAACGCCGACCCGTTCCGAACCGATCTGCCGACGTTCACGAACTTCCGCGACGTCGGCGGGCTGCGGACCGTCGACGGCCGGACGCTGCGCTCAGGGGTGTTGTTCCGCTCGGACAGCGTGCAGGACATCACCGAGGCCGAGGCCGAGGTGCTGGTCGACAAGCTGGGTCTGCGCTATCTGATCGACCTGCGCACCGGCCCGGAGGCCGTCCAGCAGGGCCGCGGACCGCTCGCGAACCTGCCGGTGGGCTACCTCAACATCCCCCTCGTCGACGTCGACGGGCCCAAGGGCCCACCCGGGCGGGTGCTGCTCGACTCGTACATCGACCACCTCGAGCACGACCAGAACCTGCCGGTCGCCGTCGAGGCCGTCGCCCACACGGTGCGTCACCCGACACTGGTGCACTGCGCCGCAGGCAAGGACCGCACTGGGATGACGATCCTGCTCGTCGAGCTCTTGTGCGGCGTCACCGTCGAGGACACCACCGCCGACTTCCTCGTCACGCGTAGGAACATGGAGGCGATCAGGACCCGCCTGCGCGGATGGCCACGCTACGCCGCCAACATGGCCCGGCTGAGTGCCGAGATCTACGACTGCGAGGAGCACACGATCGTCGGGCTCCTCGACGAACTGCAACGGCGCTACGGAACCGCCGCCGGCTGGGCCCGTGCAAAGGAGATCCCGGAGGAGTCGATCGCGCTGCTCCGCCGGCGCCTCGTCGAGCAGCAACCGCGATGAGCCACGCCGACCCGGTTCCATGAGGAACCTCCGTCGGGTCGCCCTCGCGCTCGTCGACGTCGCGGCGGACCACAGGCCGGGCGGACGTCCCGTGGTGTAGCCAGCCACACCAGGGCGTGCGGTTCGGCACACCCGCGGTTGGCCTGGAGACCACCTCGGTCGGAGCCCCGCCGGACGGCATCGTTCCCGGTGTCAGGACGACAGTCCCCGAGCGCCGCGCGAGGCGTCACTCGGCCGAGGAAGGACCCCGATCATGGCTTCTCGCACCCTCTCCCGTGTCGCGGCGGTCGGCGCCGCCGTGCTCGCGGCGGCGCTGCTCGGCGCCGGTCCTGCGCTGGCCGAGACCCCGGCGCCACCCCCACCCGCGGCCGGCTCACCCCAGCAGGCCACCCCCACCGAGAAGGCCGCCTCCCAGGTCCGTCCGGCCATCACGTACCTGAGCAGCACGTTCACCGGCTACGTCGCCGACGAGACCGGCACCTTCTTCAACAACGGCCAGCCCTTCCAGCTCACCGCGACCTGCACCGGCTTCGGCGTCAACCCGAACGGCTACGTCGCGACGGCGGGGCACTGCGTCGACACCACCAGCCCGAACGGCGTGAAGTCCGACTTCGTCATGGCCGCCTCCCAGCAGGTCGTCGCGGCGATCCCGAGCCTGGACCTCGCGACCGTCTACGAGTTCGGCATGGCCAACTGGACCGTCGAGGGCACCGCCAAGGGGTCGCCGATCGACGCCCAGGTCGCCGTGATCTCCGGGGCCACCAGCGGTGCCGGCGCCGCGGTCAACGCCCTGCCCGCCCGCGTCGTCGACTTCCGGCCGATCGACCAGGGCGACGTCGCCCTGCTGAAGATCGAGACCACCGACCTGCCGACGGTCGAGCTCGCCACCGACGCCGACGTCCAGATCGGCACCCCGGTCCTCTCGATCGGCTACCCGGCCAGCGCCGACGCCGTCACCGACCCCAGCCTGGAGCCGTCGAACAAGGACGGTCAGGTCAGCTCGAAGAAGACCCTCGGCACGGTCCCGGTCTACGAGACCAGCGCCGCCCTCTCGCCGGGGATGAGCGGCGGCCCGACGATCGCGCTCGACGGCCGGGTCGTCGGCGTGAACAGCTTCAAGCCGGCCGCCGAGTCGCAGGCGTTCAACTTCATCGCGCCCTCGCAGGGGCTGTCGGAGCTGTTGTCGCGCAACGGTGTCCGTAACGAGCTGGGGGCCGACGACAAGGCCTTCCGGACCGCCCTCGACGCCTACTACGCGGGCCACTACACCGACGCCATCGCCGGTTTCGACAAGCTCCTGCAGGTCCACCCGCAGTACGCGCAGGCCACCCAGTTCAAGACGCTGGCGGCCAAGGCCCGGGACCGCTTCGGTGACACGCCCGTCGCGCCACCCGCGCCCGAGGGCATGTCCCCGGTCCTGATGTGGTCGCTCATCGGCGGCGGGGCCGTCGTCGTGATCGGCGGCGTGCTCGCGGTGGTCCTGGTGTCGCGCAAGCGCCGCAACGGTGGTTCGGCGACCCCGGTCGGCGCGGGTGGGCCGGTCCCGCCCGCCGGCTACGGCGCGCAGCAGTTCGCCCAGCCGTTCGCCCAGCAGTCCCCCGCCCAGCAGTCCCCCGCGCAGCAGTACGGCCGGCAGCAGCCCGCGCAGCACTACGGCCAGCAGTTCGCCCAGCAGTACGGGCAGCAGCCCGCCCAGCCCTTCCAGCAGTTCGGTGAGCCGCAGTTCGGGCAGCCGCAGTTCGGGCAGCAGCAGGTCGGGCCGAACGGCGCGGACTCCGGCCGGATCGGTACCGGCGGCAACGGGTTCCCGCAGCACGGCCCGGCGGCCCGTCCCGACGGCCCGCCGCCCGCGGCGCCCGTCGCGACCCCGGTCAGCCCGGCCGCGGGCATCCCGGTGGTCCCGCAGGCGCAGGGTTGGCAGCAGGACGGCACGGTCTACCGCCCGGCGTCCGCGGTCGCGGCCGCCCCGGCGCCCGTCGTCCCGGCGCCCGTCGACGCGTCCTCGGCGGCCACCGCGGTGGTCGACGTCCCGGCCCCGGTCTCCTGTGTCACCTGCGGCACGACGCTGGCGCCCGACGCCGCGGCCTGCACCACCTGCGGCAGGCCCCGCGGCTGACCCGCAGGCCCCGCTCGACCCGACCCCGAGGGTCGGCCGGACTTCCGGCCGGCCCTCGGGGTCTCCGTCGCCGTGACGTCCGAGCGGGGCGGGTGGTCGTCAGAGCGCGGCGGCCAGCCGGGTGCCCTGGTCGATGGCGCGCTTCGCGTCGAGCTCGGCGGCGACGTCCGCGCCGCCGATCACGTGGACCGCGAGGCCCGTGTCGCGCAGCTGGTCGAGCAGCTCGCGCACCGGTTCCTGGCCCGCGCACACCACGACGGAGTCGACCTCGAGGACCCGTTCGGCCCCGTCGGCGTCGGTGATGTGGACACCGTCGTCGTCGATTCGCCGGTAGGTCACCCCGGACAGCTGCTCGACGCCCTTGGCCGCGAGGGCCGCCCGGTGCACCCAGCCCGTCGTCAGGCCGAGGCGGGTGCCGATCCGTCCCGGCGAGCGCTGCAGCAGGTAGACCCGCCGCGGCGAGGGCTCCGGTGCCGGCGGGCGCAGCGACCCGCGGACCTCGCCCGGCTCGGCGACGCCCCACTCGCGTCGCCAGGTCTCGACGTCCAGGCTCGGGGAACCGACGTGGGTGAGGAACTCGCTGACGTCGACGCCGATGCCGCCCGCGCCGATCACCGCGACCCGCTTGCCGACGGGAGAGCCCAGCACCGCCTCGGCGTAGCTGACGACCATCGGGTGGTCGATGCCGGGGATGTCGGGGGTCCGGGGTTCGACGCCGGTGGCCAGCACGACCTCGTGGAACCCGCCCCGCACGATCCGCCGCACGTCGGCGCGGGTGCCGAGGTGGACCGTCACGCCCAGCTGCGCGAGCCGCCGGCGGTAGTAGCGGATCGTCTCGGAGAACTCCTCCTTGCCCGGGATGCGGCTCGCGATCGCGAACTGGCCGCCGATCGCGTCCGCCGACTCGAAGAGCTCGACGTGGTGGCCCCGCTCGGCCGCGGTGACCGCCGCGGACAGGCCGGCCGGGCCCGCGCCGACGACGGCGACGCGCTTGGCGGTCGGGGCGGGCAGCACGACCAGCTCGGTCTCGTGCCCGGCGCGCGGGTTGACCAGGCAGCTCATGGGCTTGTCGGCGAAGATGTGGTCGAGGCAGGCCTGGTTGCAGCCGATGCAGGTGTTGATGTCGTCGGGGGTGCCCGCCCTCGCCTTGCGGATCCACTCGGGATCGGCCAGGAACGGCCGGGCCATCGAGACGAGGTCGGCGTGCCCGGCGGCCAGCACCCGCTCGGCGACGTCGGGCATGCTGATGCGGTTCGAGGTGATCACCGGGATGCCGACGTGCGGGCGCAGCGACGCGGTGACGTTCGTGAACGCCGCCCGCGGTACCGACGTCGCGATCGTCGGGATCTGGGCCTCGTGCCAGCCGATCCCGGTGTTGAGCAGCGTTGCGCCCGCGTCCTCGATGCCGCGGGCGAGGGTGACGATCTCGTCCCACGTCTGGCCGTCGGGCACGAGGTCGGCCATCGAGAGCCGGAAGATGATGACGAAGTCGTCGCCCACCGCGGCGCGCGAGGCCCGCATCACCTCCAGCGCGAACCGGCGGCGGTTCTCCGGGCTGCCGCCCCAGTCGTCGGAGCGGGTGTTGGTGGCGGGCGCGAGGAACGTGTTGATCAGGTAGCCCTCGGAGCCCATGATCTCGATGCCGTCGTAGCCGCCCTCGCGGGCCAGCGCGGCGCAGCGGGCGTAGGAGTCGATCAGCTCCCGGATGCCCTCCTCGTCGAGCGGCCGGGGCACGAAGCGGTTGATCCGGGCGCGGATCGCCGAGGGCGCGACGAGGTCGGGCTGCTTGGAGTAGCGGCCGGCGTGCAGCACCTGCAGGGCGATCCGGCCGCCGGCCTCGTGGACGGCGTCGGTGACGATGCGGTGCGCGGGCAGTTGCGAGGCGTCGTCGAGGAGCGACCCGCCCTCGGTCAGCACCCCGTTGGCGTGGGGCGCGTAGCCGCCGGTGACCATCAGGGCCACCCCCGCGCGGGCGCGTTCGGCGAAGTACGCGGCGAGCCGGGGCGCGGCGGCCGGGTCGTCCTCCAGGCCGGTGTGCATCGACCCCATCACGACGCGGTTCGGCAGCGTCGTGAACCCCAGGTCGAGGGGCGTGAACAGATGCGGGTAGGCCTCGTCGTCCGGCACGGGCACCTCTCCTCGGTGGGCGGCACGTCGCGGCCAGAGTTTCATAGTGAAACCATGAGAGTCAAAGGTCGGGCCCGCCGCGGTACCGGCACCGCTCAGGACAGGGGCGTGCGCTCGTCGGCTCCGGGACCGGCGACCAGACGTCCGCGCCGCGGCGGCTCGCCACAGTGCTGGCACACCACCTTGTGTCCGGCGTCGTGGCCGCACTCGTGGATGAAGATCGTCGGTGGGCCGTTGGGGGCCTCGTACTTGTCGCCCCAGGCCATCAGCGCGGTGATCACCGGCGTGAGGTCGTAACCCTTGCGCGTGAGGGAGTACTCGTTCCAGTCGCGGGCGTCGTCCAGCGGGCGCTTCTCGACGATGCCGAGCGCGACGAGCTTGTCCAGCCGCGCCGCCAGGATGTTCTTGGCGACGCCGAGGAGCTTCTGCAGCTCGGCGAACCGGTACGGCCTGCGCAACAGCTGGCGGACGATCAGCAGGCTCCAGCGTTCGCCCACCGACTCCAGCGCCCGTGCCACCGAGCAGTTCTGGTTCTCGTAGTCGTTCTTCAGCATCGGCGTTCCGCGGGGGTCCCGTCGTTCGCGAGCGGTGGAGTCGCGCCCGCCATCCTAGCTCCGAGTTGCGTGACGCAACCAGCTGGTGGCGGAGCGATTCGGCTGGTGGTCGCCCGTCGCCGGGTTAGCGTGACGCATGATCGTGGGTGGCGGGCGCACGTTTCCCCTCGACCGGGCGCGGGTCCGGGCGCACGTCGTCGACGCGAACGACGGCATCATCGCGACGGCCGGCGTCGTCGAGGGACTCGTCGGTGCGGGGTTCGGCGCAGGCACCGTCCTGGTCGCCTCGCTGGCGGCGATGGTCGGCGGGGGCCTCGCGCTCGGCGGGATGAAGTTCTCCGAGGCCGCCGACGAGCGCGACGCCCGGCTTGCGACCCTCGAGGCCGAGCGGCGGCAGCTGGACCTGCTGCCCGACGAGGAGCTCACCGAGCTCGCGGGGCTCTACGAGGCCAAGGGCCTCTCGCCCGAGCTGGCCCGCGCCGTCGCACGCGAGCTGAGCGACCACGACGCGCTGGCCGCGCACGCCGACGCCGAGCACGGGATCGCCCTCGGCGGCGGCGACGCCACGCCCTGGTCGACGGCGGTGCTCGCCGGGGTGGCGTTCATGATCGGGTCCGCGGTGCCGCTGCTGGTCATCCTGTTGACGCCCGCGGCGCTGCGCGGTGCGATCACCTTCGTCGCGGTCGTGCTCGCACTGTGCCTGACCTCGGCCGTCGTCGCCTCGCTCGGCGGGACCAGCGTACGGCGCACGATCCTGCGGACGGTGGCGATCGGGATCGCGACGATGTCGCTCACCCTGCTGGGCGGCACGCTGTTCGGGCTGTGAACCAACGGACCGACGTGGGGGCGTCTGACAGGCGGGACCGGGGAGACGAGGCGAACGCCGACCCGGCTCCGCCGTGCCACGAACCGCGCGGATCACCGATCCCGTCGGCGGCGACCCGTCAGGCACCCCCTAGGAGTTCTGCAGGTAGACCAGGACGGCGCTGACCCGGCGGTTGAGGTCGCGCTCCTCGGAGAGGCCGAGCTTGGAGAAGATCGAGTTGGTGTGCTTCTCCACGGCCCGCTCCGAGAGCACCAGCGCGGCGGCGATGGAGGCGTTGGACTTGCCCTGCGCCATCTCCCCGAGCACCTCGAGCTCGCGGGGGGTCAGCGCGTCGAGCTCGGAGGGCTTGGCGCGCTGCGCGGCGACGAGGCCCTCGATGACGGTCGGGTCGATGACGGACCCGCCCTCGGCGACCCGGTGGATCGCCTCGTTGAGCTCGGCCCCGTCGGCGACCCGCTCCTTGAGCAGGTACCCGCGCCGGGCGGTGCCCTCGGCGAGCAGCTTGAGCGCGTAGCTCGCCTCGGCGTACTGGCTCAGCAGCAGCACCGCGGTGTCGGGACTGGTCTTGCGCAGCTCGGCGGCGAACGCGATGCCCTCGTCGGTGTTCGTCGGGGGCATCCGGATGTCGGTGACGATCACCTGCGGGCGGTGCTCGTCGACGATCGCACGCAGGGCGGGCAGGTCGGCGGCGGACCCCACGAGCGTCAGGTCGTCGTCGACGTCGATGAGCCTGACCAGTCCGTGGCGCAGCAGCGCGTTGTCCTCGGCAAGAGCAACACTGATCGTCACGCCCGCAACTCTAGGGGCGCACCCACCCCCGCACAGGTGTGGTGGCCACACCCTGTGCGGGCGTGCGCACCGACACGCGGGGACCACCCGCGTGGACGATCACCGCGCGGCGCGCCCCGATTACGGTCACGTCAGTGTCAGGGTGGGATTGCCGCTGTTGCGGTGGTTGGGATCCTGGCCGGTGGTGATCTGGCTCCTACGGTCGGTGCCGCCCCTGTGTGGGGTTGGAGTGCATGCGTTGTGCCGATCACCGCTGGTCAGGGCCGACCGGCGTGACTTGATAGGAGCGTGGCCGCGCCCCCACTGAGACGTGTCCGCCGGCCGGCCCAGCCGTCCCTCCGAGATGAGAAGAGGTGACGCCACCCATGGTGGTGCTGGGAGTCGACGTCCACAAGGACACCCACACGACGGTCGCGGTCGACGAGATCGGCCGCGAGATCGGGCAGAAGACCGTACCCGCCCGCGATCGCGGCCATGCCGCCTTGGTGCGCTGGGCCCGGGCACACCACCCGGGCGGGCGGATGTGGGCGATCGAGGACTGCCGCCACGTCTCGACCCGGCTGGAACGGGCGCTGCTGTCCGCGGGTGAGCGGGTGGTGCGGGTCCCGCCCAAGCTGATGGCCGGAGCCCGGGCCGCTGCCCGCACCCGGGGCAAGTCCGACCCGATCGACGCGCTGGCCATCGCCCGCGCCGCGCTGCGCGAGCCCGACCTGCCCGCCGCCGAGCACGACCGGACCTCGCGGGAGTTGAAGCTGCTGGTCGACCATCGTGAGGACCTCGTCGCCGAGCGGACCCGGATGCAGAACCGGGTGCGCTGGCACCTGCACGAGCTCGACCCCGACCTCGACATTCCCTCCCGCGGCCTGGACCGGCTGCGCGTGCTGGACCGGTTGCTGGCCTGGCTGGGCCAGCACCCTCCGGCGCCGCAGTCGCAGATGGTGGCGCGGATCGCCGCCGAGCTGCTGGCCGACATCCGCGCGGTCACGGTGCGGGTCAACGCGCTGGAGCGGGAGCTGTCACGGCTGGTCGAGCAGGTCGCGCCGCAGCTGCAGGCCGTGCCCGGGGTGGCCGGACTGACCGCGGCAAAAATCATTGGTGAGGTGGCGAACATGTCCCGGTTTCGGTCCGAGGCCTGTTTCGCCATGCACGCCGGCGTGGCGCCGATACCGGCATCGTCGGGGCGCACGAACCGTCACCGCCTCGCCCGCGGCGGGAACCGGCAGCTCAACGCTGCGCTACACCGGATCGCGGTCACCCAGGCCCGCCTGCCCGACACTCCCGGCCGCACCTACTACCAGCGACGGCTCGAGATGGGGAACACGAAGATGGAAGCCCTGCGCGCCCTCAAACGACGCCTCGCCCGCGTCGTGTTCAACCTCCTGCACACCACCACAAGCACAACGACCGGTCCCCAACCGGTCGCCGCTTGACATAGGAGCAACTCATGGGTGAAGGTCCCGACCGGCCGCGTGCCGGCATCGTCGTGACGGGCAGCGAGCTGCTGACGGGCGCGATCAGCGACGCCAACGGTCCGTGGCTCGCGCGCAGGCTCGCCGACCTGGGCTTCGAGGTCGCGCACGTCGTGTCGGCGGGCGACCGCCCCGAGGACCTGGTCCGGGCGCTCGACTTCCTCGCCGGCGCGGGCGTGGCGCTGATCGTCACCAGCGGCGGGCTCGGCCCGACGGCCGACGACCTGACGGCCGAGGTCGTGGCCGGGTTCGCGGGCCTGGACATGGTCGTCGACGAGGACGTGCGTGCGCAGATCGACGTCATCCTCGCCGACTGGGGCGCCCGCGCCGGGTTCGCCGGCCCCGCCCTCGACGAGGCCACCCGCAAGCAGGCGACGATCCCGCAGGGCTCGACGCCGCTGCCGCCGGTGGGGACCGCGCCGGGGCTGGTCGTCGACCGGCCGGGTGGGCCACTGGTCGTCGTGCTGCCGGGGCCGCCGCGCGAGCTGCAGGGCATGTGGCCCAGCGCGCTGGAGGCGCCGGCGTTTGCGGCCCTGCTGGCGACCGTGCCACCGGCCCACCCTCGCCTGCTGCGCTTCTTCGGGCTGCCGGAGTCGGAGATCGCGGCGACGCTGCGCGAGATCGAGGCGTCGACCGACGTGTCGGGCGTCGAGATCGGGACGTGCCTGCGGCACTCGGAGCTGGAGGTCGACCTGCGACCGCGGCCCGGGGCGGAGGCGGTC
This sequence comes from Pseudonocardia benzenivorans CB1190, assembly GCF_000196675.2. Classification (GTDB taxonomy): domain Bacteria; phylum Actinomycetota; class Actinomycetes; order Mycobacteriales; family Pseudonocardiaceae; genus Pseudonocardia; species Pseudonocardia benzenivorans. The sequence goes on from NC_015312.1 coordinate 1,635,137, forward strand.
GCCGAGGAGGTGGCCCGGGAGATCGTCGCGCGGCACGCCGGCCGCCTGGTCTCCGACGTCGGCGCCACGGTCGACGAGCTGCTCGCGCAGGCCCTGCTGGAGCGTGGGCTGACCGTCGCGACGGGGGAGTCCTGCACGGGTGGCCTGCTCGCGGGCAGGCTCGTCGACCGGGCCGGGTCGTCGGCCTACGTGGCCGGTGGCGTCGTCGCGTACTCGAACGAGGCGAAGACGGCGCTGCTCGACGTGCCCGCCGACATGATCGAGACGCACGGGGCGGTGTCGCCCGAGGTCGCCAGGGCGCTTGCCGACGGTGCCCGCCGGCGGTTCGGCGCCGATGTCGGGGTGGGGATCACCGGTGTCGCGGGCCCCGGCGGCGGCACCGAGGCCAAGCCGGTCGGCTACGTCTGCTTCTGCGTGACGACGGCCGACGGCGTCGTCATCGCCCGCGATCCACGTCTGCGGGGGTCGCGGGCCGACATCCGGGAGCGGTCGGTCGACACGGCGATGCACCTGCTGCTGCGCGCGGTGGCCCCGCGCGGCGGCACCGCCTGACCAGGGCCTGACACGGCCGGACCCGGCCCACCCCGAAGGTGGACCGGGTCCGGTGGACGGGCGGCGGCCCCCGCCGACGCGCCGTGGTGGGGTGGGATCAGTGCGCCTGCTGCACCCCGGAGTTGGTCTCGCTCGCGGTCTGGGCGTTCTGGGCCTGCGTGCCGAACAGGTTGAGGATGTTGCCGACGTTGAGCGCCGGCGCGACCCCCGCGGTGACGCCGATGAGGCTCGGGCCCTGGGCCGCGACCTGGTCGGCGTCGCCGCCGCGGTGGTGGCGGCCGCTCTCGTGGCGCCCGCGCTCGTCGCCACCGGACTGCTGGACGCCGGAGTTGGTGTTGCTCGCGGTCTGGGCGTTCTGGACCTGCGTGCCGCCGATGTTGCCGATGTTGCCGACGTTGAGGGCAGGGGCGACGCCCGCGGTGATGCCGATGAGGCTCGGGCCCTGGGCCGCGACCTGGTCGCCGCCGCCACGGTGGTGCCGGCCGCTCTCGTGCCGCCCGCGCTCGTCGCCACCGGCCTGCTGGATGCCGCCGTTGGTGTTGCTGCCGGCCTGCGCGTTCTGCAGCTGCGTGCCGCCGACGTTGCCGATGTTGCCGACGTTCGCGGCCGGGTCGACGCCGAGCACGGCCCCGACGAGGTCCCCCGCCTGGAACGCGTGCTGGCCGCCGGTGCCGCAGCCGGCCTGCTGGATGCCGCCGTTGGTGTTGCTGCCGGCCTGGGCGTTCTGCGCCTGGGCCCCGAACAGGTTGAGGATGTTGCCGACGTTGGCCGCCGGGTTCACGCCCGCGACGACGTCGACGAGGCTGCCGCCCTGGACCGCGGTCTGGTCGCCGCAGTCGCCGCCGTTGCCGCCGTGGTGGTGGCCGTGACCGCCCGGGCCCCCGTAGTTGTCGTCGTCACCCGCGAACGCGACACCCGGGACCGCGACGACGATCGGCAGGGCCAGGGCTGCCCCGGCGACGGCGCGGCGGGCGGTGGTGCTGAGCTGCATCGGACGTTCTCCTCGTGTGCGTCACCGGGCCGGCCCGGCATCCGACCGTCGTCCACTGTGGACGAACGGGGGAGTCCGGTGTCGGGTCGGGTTCCTCCGGCGGGGGTTACGGACGGTGGCGAGTCGACCACCGTGTCGATCACTCCAACGAGACCCACACGATGGGGTTACGAACGATTCTGAGATGTGGTCCAGGTCACTGATCTCACGAGAGAATCGGACATAAATGCCCAATGTCGGCACACAGTGTGACTCTCGATCGTGTGCTTACTTACCCACGGTCACGTCGTTCTCCGCCAGGGCGCGAGAGATCGCCCGCGCGGTCGCGCGCACGACCGGGACGTACGAGTGCGGGTTCGTGCCCTCTGCCGGGACGACGACCGACAGCGCGGCGACGACCTTCCCGTCCGGACCGGACACGGGCGCGGCGACCGACAGCGAGATCAGCTCGATCTGCCGGTCGCTGATGGCGACGCCGGTGGTGCGGACGTCGGCGAGCATGTGGCGCAGCTCCTCGGGGTCGCAGACGGTCTTCTCCGTGTAGCGGCGCAGCGGCCCGGCCAGCACCCGTTCACGCAGCTCCGGGTCGGCGTGTGCGAGCAGGACCAGCCCGACGCCGGTGGCGTGCAACGGCAGCCGCAGCCCGACACGGGTGAGGACGTGCACCGAGGCACGGCCCGCCAGGCGTTCGACGTAGACGACCTCGGTGCCGTCGAGCACCGCGAGCTGGACGTTCTGTCGCGTCACCTCGTAGAGGTCCTCCAGGAACGGCATGGCGGTCTCGCGCAGGCCCAGTGAGCGCGGCGCCAGGGCGCCGACCTCCCACAGCCGCAGTCCCACGTGGTAGCGGCCGTCGTCCCCGCGTTCGAGCGCGCCCCACGCGGTCAGCTCGCCGACGAGCCGGTGCGCGGTGCTCAGCGGGAGCCCCGCCCGCGTCGCGAGCTCGGTGAGCGTGAGCCGCGGGCGGTCGGCGGAGAACGCGGCGAGGAGGTCGAGCACCCGCGCGGTCACCGTCGACATACCGGCCATCCTTCCGGTGGGCGGAAGTCGGGTCGAGTCCGGGGGCGCCGACCGGCGACGCTGCCCCTCATGCGCACCCAGGTCGCGATCGTCGGCGCCGGGCCTGCGGGATTGCTGCTCTCGCACCTGCTGGCCCGGCGCGGCGTCGACTCGGTCGTCGTCGAGGCGCGCAGCCGCTCCTACGTCGAGCACCGGGTCCGGGCAGGTGTCCTCGAGCACCCGACCGTCGAGCTGCTGCGCGCCGAGGGCGTGGGCGCTCGCATGGACGCCCACGGCATGCCGCACGAGGGCATCTCGCTGCTGTTCGACGACACCCTGCACCACATCGACTTCGCCGACCTCGTCGGGCGCGGCATCGTCGTCTACGGGCAGCAGGAGGTCGTCAAGGACCTCATCGCCGCGCGGCTGCGCGACGGCGGGACGATCGAGTTCGAGGCCGCGGACGTCGCCCTGCACGGGCTGACGACGGACCGCCCCTCGGTCTCCTTCACCGACGTCGCCGGGATCACCCGCGAGATCGAGTGCGACGTCGTCGCCGGCTGCGACGGCTTCCACGGCCCCAGCCGGCAGGCGTTCGCGCCGACCGTCGTCGAGCGGGCCTACCCATTCGGCTGGCTCGGGGTCCTCGCCGAGGCCGCGCCCACGCACGAGGAGCTCGTCTACGCCGCCGCCGACCGCGGGTTCGCGCTCTACTCGATGCGCAGCCCGCAGGTGACGCGGCTCTACCTGCAGGTCCCGGCCGACGAGGACGTCGCGGCGTGGTCGGACGCACGGATCTGGGACGAGCTGGGTACCCGGCTCGGCGGGATGGCGCTCAACGAGGGGCCGTTCCTGGAGAAGCCGTCGATCACCGGGATGCGCAGCATGGTGGCCGAGCCGATGCGGCACGGCAGGCTCTTCCTCGCGGGCGACGCCGCGCACATCGTCCCGCCGACCGGCGCCAAGGGCATGAACCTGGCCGTCGCCGACGTGGCGGTCCTCGCCGACGCCCTCGAGCACTTCTTCCACCGCGGTTCCGACCGCGGCCTCGACGAGTACTCGGCCACCTGCCTGCGCCGGGTGTGGCGCGCGGAGCACTTCTCGTCGTACATGACCGAGATGCTGCACCGCTTCGACCCCGGCACCGAACGCGGCGACGCGTTCGGCCGCGCCCTGCAGCTGTCGCAGCTGCGCTACACCGTCTCGTCGCGCGCCGCGGCGACGAGCCTGGCGGAGAACTACACCGGACTGCCGCACGGAGGTATCGCGTGACCCGAGCCCGCCCCGCGCCGTTCACCCCGCCGCCCGACGGCACCCACCCGCCGCTGGACTACGCCGCGTACCGCAGCACCGGGCTGCGCGCGCCGTCGCAGCCGCCGATCGTGCTGCCGCACCGGCTCACCGAGGTCACCGGGCCGCTGCTGGGGGCCGAGCGGATCGGGCCGTCGGACCACGATCTGACGGCCCAGCACGCGGGCGAACCCATCGGCCAGCGGATCATCGTCTCCGGCCGGGTCCTCGACTCCGACGGCCGCCCGGTGCCCGACACCCTCGTCGAGGTGTGGCAGGCCAACGCGGCGGGCCGCTACGCCCACGCCCGGGACAACTGGCCCGCGCCGCTGGACCCCAACTTCACCGGCGGCGGCCGGGTCGTGACGGACTCGTCGGGCAACTACTCGTTCACGACGATCCGACCCGGCGCCTACCCGTGGGGCAACCACCACAACGCCTGGCGTCCCGCGCACATCCACTTCTCGCTGTTCGGGACGGCCTTCACGCAGCGCCTCGTCACGCAGATGTACTTCCCGGACGACCCGCTGTTCGACCAGGACCCGATCTTCAACTCGGTGCCCGACCCGAAGGCGCGCGAGCGGATGATCTCGCGTTTCGACCTCGACGCGACCCGTGCCGAGTGGGCGCTGGCCTTCCGGTGGGACATCGTCCTGCGCGGCCGCGAGCAGACCCCGTTCGAGGAGCCGCACGATGACTGAGCAGTCCGTGTCCGGGCAGCCCGTGTCCGAGCAGTCCGTGTCCGGGCGCCGTCCGCTCGGCCTGACCCCGTCGCAGACCGTCGGGCCGTTCCTGAGCCTGGGCCTGCCCTGGCCCGACGGCGGCGACGTCGTGGCCGAGGGGACCGACGGTGCGATCCGGATCGGGGGCGTCGTGCGCGACGGGGCGGGCGAGGTCGTGCCGGACGCGCTCGTCGAGACCTGGCAGGCCGACCCCGAGGGCAACTTCGACCACCCGGACTCGGCGGAGCGCAGCACCTTCCGCGGGTTCGGCCGCTGCCCGACCGACGGCGACGGGCACTGGGAGATCCGGACCCTCAAGCCCGGCGCGGTCGACGGGCAGGCCCCGCACGTCGACGTCAGCGTGTTCGCGCGCGGCCTGCTCGACCGCGTCGTCACCCGGATCTACTTCCCGGACGAGGAGGCCGCGAACGCGGCCGACCCGGTGCTGGCCACCGTCCCGGCCGACCGGCGTGCGACCCTCGTCGCAACGGCGACGGCGCCGGCAGAGCTGCGTTTCGACATCACGTTGCGCGGCAACGACGAGACCGTGTTCTTCCAGGTCTGAGCGGCGCTTCTCACAGGCGATCCACAGCTCGTCGCGAGCGCAGATCCATCCCGAGCGGGAACACTGGGATCAAGGACGGAGCCCGGTGTGACGGTGGTGGGGGGCGCGGCATGGCGAACGGTGCGGTCGAGCAGGGCAGGCGCGGGCTGCGCCTGCACCCGCCGACGCCGTCGCCGGCCGCGCTGCGGCGCCTCGACGGGCTGCGTGAGCGGCACCCGGAGCTGCGCCGGCTGGTGCGCTTCGCCGTCGTCGGTGCCACCGGGACCGGGCTCAACGCCCTGTTCTACCTCGCAATGCGGACCTGGCTGCCGCCGGTGCCCGCCAACATCGTCGCGCTGCTGGTGAGCACCGCGCTCACCACCGAGATGAACCGGCGGTTCACCTTCGACGGGGTGGTCGCGCCACGGTGGCGGGCGTCGGTGCAGGACGTGTGCACCGTCGTCTTCTACGCGTTCTACAGCTCCGGCGTGCTGCTCCTGCTCGACTGGGTCGATCCCGCCGCGGCCGCGTGGGAGGAGGCGGCCGCGGTGGCCGCCGCGAGCGTGCTCGGTGGGCTGCTGCGCTTCCTCGCGATGCGCTACTGGGTCTTCGTGCCGTTGCGCCGGTGAGTGCCGTCGTGCCGGTGGGCGGAGTCGTGCCGGTGGGTGGAATCGTGCGCCCGGACGACGTGCCACGGCTCGGGGACGCCCGCAGGCAGGCCCCGCGCGCGCCGGTCGAGCAGGCCCGCCAGCAGGACCGCGAAGAGCGTCCGCAGCGTCTCGTCGAGCGGCAGGGCCAGCACCGCGAGCGACGGGTCGGCCTCGTACGCCGCACGCATGGCCTGCGACGGGCAGCTGTGCGACCAGACGGCGCCCGCCGCCATCAGCGCGGCCGCGGCGAACGCGACCGCGTCCTCGCCCAGCTCGGGTAGCACGCCCGCCACGACGTCGGCCAGCGTGCCGAGGTCACCGAGCGACGTGCGCTTGAACCGGGCCGCGACGTCGGGGGAGACGTTGTGCTCCAGCACCGACGCCTGGGCCGCGAGGAGGTCGCACAGGACCGGTCGTCCCCGCAGCGACGCGCCCAGCGCCGTCGCGAGCTGCTCGGCGCGCTCGGCGGGGCCGGTCGAGTCGACGGCGGCGGGCAGGTCCGAGCGCAGCGCGTCGAGCCACTCCTGCAGGGCGGCGTGCAGCAGCTCGAGCAGGACGGCCTCGCGGGAGTCGAAGTAGCGCAACACGTTCGACTTCGCGAGCCCGACGCGGCGGGCCAGCTCGTTGAGCGTCACGTCCGCGACCGGCATCTCGGCGAGCATCACCGAGGCGGTGTCGAGGATCGACCGCCTGCGCTCCGCGCGCTGCTCCGGGCTGCGGGCCCGCTGGAACGTCATGCGTCACAGATTACAGACCGACGGTGCCTTGTTTTCGGACCGGCGGTCCGTTAACGTCGGACGGACTAAGAGACCGACGGTCTGAAAAGAGGTCGCCCATGTACGCCGTCCCCGACCAGCGCGGCAGGCGCATCGTCGTCACCGGGGCCAACAGCGGGACCGGCCGCGAGGCCACCGCCCGGCTCGCGGCCGCGGGCGCCCGCGTCGTCATGGCCGTGCGCAACACCGACAAGGGCGAGGCCGCGCGCGCCGACATCCTGCGCGGACGCCCCGGCGCCGAGCTCGAGGTCCGCAGGCTCGACCTCGCCGACCTGGCCTCGGTCGCGGAGTTCGCCCAGGGGCTCGTCGACGACGGCGAGCCGCTGCACGTCCTGGTCAACAACGCCGGGGTGATGGCCCCGCCGCGGCGGTTCACCACCGCCGACGGGTTCGAGCTGCAGTTCGGCAGCAACTTCCTCGGCCCCTTCGCCCTGACCGTGCGGCTGCTCCCGCTGCTGCTGCGGGCCGACGCGCCCCGCGTCGCGACGATGAGCAGCAGCGCCGCCTGGCTCGGCCGCATCCGGTTCGACGACCTGCAGTGGACCCGGCGCAGGTGGAGCCCGATGCGGTCCTACGCGCAGTCCAAGCTCGCCGACATGCTCATGGCCCAGCAGCTCGCCGACATCGCCCGCCGCCGCGGCTGGGACCTGCGCAGCACCTGCGCGCACCCGGGCTTCACCCGCACGAACCTGCAGACGGCCGGTCCGACGCTCGGGGGCGGCCGCACCTCGCCGATGGCCGGCGTGCCGCCGTTCGTGCCGTCGCAGGACGTCGTCGTCGGGGCCGAGCCGCTGCTGTACGCGATCGCCGATCCGGGTGCGCGAAACGGCGGCTACTGGGGTCCCGACGGTGCCTTCGGACTCGTCGGGGAGACCGCCCCGGCCCGGCTGCCGCGGCACGGGCGCGACCTCGCCGTCGCGTCCCGGCTGTGGGCCGAGGCCGAGCGGCTCACGGGCGTGACCCTGCCCGTCGCCGCGCCCTCGTGAGTGGCGTCGGCGGCCGTGGCCCGTGGCGCGCTCACAGCGGGTCGCAGCCCCACAGCTCGACGAGGGCGGCGCGACGGGCGGGCCGGTCCAGCCCGCGCAGGTCGGCGACACCCCGTTCGGTGACGACGACCTCGACGTCGTGCGAGGCCGTCGTGACGGGCCGGGACAGCCGGGAGACCAGCGTCGGACGGTCGCGGTGGCGGCTGGCCAGCGCGATGACCGAGAGGCCGCCGACGCAGCGCGCACCGGCCGCGGCGAAGTCGGGATGCCCGCCGATCAGTCCGGTCGTGCGCGCGCCGATGCCCTCGACGTTGACCTGGCCGTCGACGTCGATCTCCAGCGCCGCGTTGAGCGCCACCAGCGGCGGGAGGTCGGCCGCCGACAGCCGCCCGACGTCGTGGGTGACCTCCACGGGGTGCAGCAGCCGACGGCCGTCGGCCCAGTCGTAGAGCCGCCGCGAGCCGATCAGGTAGGCGCACACCGGATCGTCGAGCAGCAGCCCCTTGGCGTCGAGGTCGACGACGGGTTCGGGCAGCAGGCCGGAGTCGATCCGGACGGGCGCGCGCAGCGCCGACACCATCGCCGCGGCCAGCCGGCCCGGTCCGACCTGGACGCGGGCGCCCTCGGGCACCAGTGCCGCGACGTGCTCGGCGATGGCGACGTCGTCGGGGGTGGGGTCGGGCGTCGAGACCTCGGCGGGACCGGCGGCCGGGTCGTCGGACTCCGCGACGACGGTGATCGCGGCGTCGGGCAGCGGGGGCCCGCTGTCGGCGTGCGGGGCCGTGTGCGAGACCAGCGCCGCGACGGGCACCCCCGCCTCGACCAGCCGCCGCGCCCAGCCCGCGTCACCGGCCATCCGGTAGCCGTCGGGGTCGCGCACCAGCGTCGCGACCAGCAGGTCGGGACGCAGCACGCCCGAGACGAGCGACGGCACCGCCGAGAGCCGGCTCGGCACGAACCGGACGACGCCGGAGTCGATCCACGGCCGCAGCGTCGGCCCGCCCGCGACGGTCACGGCGTCGGCGAAGGCGGCCGGGTCGAGCTCGGGCGCGGGCGCCGGCAGCCAGCCCAGCAGCAGCGACACGTCGCCGACCGCCGCGGCGGCCCGCGACAGCTCGGCGTGCAGCGGGCGCGGTGAGCTGCAGCCGTCGGCGAGCCCGACGCGCATGCCGGGACGGACGAGTTCGGTGAGGGTGACGGGCACGTCGCCGATTCGACCACAGCCGCGCGCTCGGACCGGCGTGGTCCGGATCACCGGCCTAGATTCGGGGCATGACCACCGATCAGGCGGAGCAGGGCGCGTTCGTCCGGGCACCGCTGGGCGTGCAGGAGAGAATCACCGCGGACGGTTCGTCGCCGTGGCCCGTGGAGGCCGGCCGCTACCGGCTCGTCGTCGCGCGGGCGTGCCCGTGGGCGAACCGGACGGTGATCGTGCGCAGGCTCCTCGGCCTGGAGGACGCGTTCTCGCTGGGGATCGCCGGGCCGCTGCACGACGAGCGCAGCTGGCGGTTCCACAACGACCCCGGCGACAAGGACCCGGTGCTGGGCATCGAGTACCTCGGCGAGGCCTACCGCGCCGCCGACCCCGACTACTCCGCGGGCGTCACGGTGCCGGCGATGGTGGAGATCGCGAGCGGCAAGGTCGTCAGCAACGACTACGCGAACATGACGCTCGACTTCTCCACCCAGTGGACGGCGTTCCACCGTGACGGCGCCCCCGACCTCTACCCCGAGGCCCTGCGCGCCGAGATCGACGAGATCAACGAGGGCGTGTTCCACGACGTCAACAACGGCGTCTACAAGTGCGGGTTCGCCACCAGCCAGGAGGCCTACGACAAGGCCTACACCGCGCTGTTCCGACGGCTGGACCTGCTGGCCGACCGGCTCGCGACCCGTCGCTACCTGATGGGCGACACCATCACCGAGGCCGACGTGCGACTGTGGGTGACGCTCGCGCGGTTCGACGCCGTCTACCACGGCCACTTCAAGTGCAACCGGTCGAAACTCTCCGAGATGCCGGTGCTGTGGGCCTACGCCCGCGACCTGTTCCAGACGCCCGGCTTCGGCGACACGATCGACTTCGCCCAGATCAAGCAGCACTACTACGGCGTGCACCACCAGGTGAACCCGTCGGGCGTCGTGCCGCTGGGGCCCGACCTGCGCAACTGGCTCGACCCGCACGACCGGGAACAGCTGGGCGGGCGCCCCTTCGGCGACGGGACCCCGCCGGGCCCCGTCCGGGAGGGGGAGCGGGTCCCGCCGCTGTCGTGACCGGACACGCCCACGGGAGTGGGCCGGATGCCCCACGGCCGCGGCGCCTGGGACCATCGAGGTGATGTCCCCGCGCCGAACGCTCCGCCCCCGCCGTACGCGTGCCGTCGTCCCGATCCTCGTCGGACTCGTCGGCGGTGCCCTGCTCGGTGGCATCGGGGTCGCGGCGGGAGCGGGCGGCCCGGCGCTGACGTCGCAGGCCGTGCCGGCGACCGGCGCCGCCCAGCCCGGTGGCACACCGGCCGCGGCGGCCCCCACGACGGCGGCCGCCGAACCGGCCGCGCCGAGCTGCACCGGGCTCGTCGACGCGATGTCCACCCGCGACCGGTTGGCACAACGGCTCATGGTCGGCGTCGATCCGTCCGACCCGGCCGCGGCCGTCGCGCTCGTGAAGAGCTCGCACGTCGGCGGGATCTTCGTCGGCGGCAACCCGACCGCCCTGCTGCAGAACGGGAAGCTCGCCGCGGTGCAGGCGGCGTCACCGACGAAGGTCGCCGTCGCGGTCGACGACGAGGGCGGTCGAGTCCAGCGCATCGACGCGCTCGACGGCTCGATGCCCAGCGCCCGCGTCATGGCGAAGACGAAGACGCCCGACCAGGTGCGTGCCATCGCCAAGACGCGGGCGGCGGCGCTCGTGGCCCGCGGCGTGACGATGGACTTCGCCCCGGACGCCGACGTCAGCGACCAGCCGGCGAACGCCGTCATCGGCGACCGCTCGTTCTCGAACGATCCCGCCGTCGTCACCCGGTACGCGCAGGCGTTCGCCGAGGGGCTGCACGACGGCGGGATCACCGCGGTGCTCAAGCACTTCCCCGGGCACGGCCACTCCACCGGCGACTCGCACCTCGGCCGGGTGAGCGTCCCGCCGCTCGCGCAGCTGCGCACCGACGACCTGCTGCCCTACGCGAACCTCGTCGGGCCCGGGAAGCCGTTGCACGCCACGGGGGCCGCGGTCATGGTCGGGCACCTCGACGTCCCCGGCCTGACGACCGACCTGCCGTCTTCGCTCACCCCCGCCGTCTACGACCTGCTGCGCACCGACTACGGCTTCGACGGGATGGTCGTCACCGACGACCTCGGTGCCATGAAGGCGATCTCCGGGGAGTTCGCGCTGCCGCAGGCGACGGTCAAGGCGCTCGCGGCGGGGGCGGACATGGCGCTGTCGTCCGACGTCGGGCCGGTGACGCCGACCCTCGACGCGCTGCAGCGGGCGCTGGCCGACGGGACGTTGACCGCGCAGGCCAACGACCGCGCCGTCGCCCGCATCCTGGCGAACAAGGGCCTCTGCGGCTGAGCTGAGGCCCGGCCCGCCCCCCGGCGTTGCAGGAACGGCACTTTCCCGCAACTGGACTGCGGGAAAGTGCCGTTCCTGCAGTGCGGGCAGGCCCACCCCGCCGGACCTCGCCACTCACCGGGTCACGAGCGCAGGGCCTTCGCCATTCCGCGCTGGACGGCGTCGGCGAGGTAGGGGCGCAGCTGCGCGGGCGGGACGATCCGGTCGACCGACCCGACCTGCTGGGCGCGCTCGATGCTGTGCTTCGCGTCGAACTCCTCGGCCACCTGCCCCAGCTGCACCGACCGGACCTGGGCCCGCGTCTGCGCCAGCTCCGAGCGCAGCCGCGCCACCTCCGTCTGCACCCCCGTCTCGACGGCCTCCGCCAGCGCCGCCTCGAGTGCGGCGACGGCCGGGTCGGCCGCGGTGCGCCGGTTGACCTCGCCGGAGAAGACCACGGCGGCCGCGGGGGCGCCGCCGAGCACCGAGGCGTAGGAGCCCTCGATCGCGGCGACCTCCATGTTGTCGTTCAACGTCTTCGAGAAGACGACGAACGCGCCGCCGTGGTAGCGCGACACGACGCAGAACACGATCGGCCCGTCGAAGTTGACGACGGCCCGCCCGATCTCCGCGCCGTACTCCAGCTGCAGGCCACGCAGCGACTCGGGGGAGCCGTCGAAGCCCGACAGGTTGGCCAGCACCACGACGGGTCGGTTGCCGCTGGCGGCGTTGATCGCGCGGGCCATCTTCTTCGACGACCGCGGGAACAGCGTCCCGGCCGTCCACTGCGACGGGCCGTCGACGGGTGAGAGCCCGCGCCGCGCCAGCGGCCGTGACTCGATCCCCAGCAGCGCGACGGGCTGCCCGCCGAGGTGGGCGTCGAGCACGACGACGGACTCGGCGTCGTGCATGTCGGCCCAGCGTTCGAGCGTCGGGTGGTCGGCGTCCGCGACGCCGCGCAGCAGCGAGCGGATGTCGAAGGGCTTCTTGCGTTCGCGGTTGGTGGCCGGGGCGAACACCTCGCCGAGGCGGGTGAACTCGCAGCCCGCGCCGACGTGCGGGGAGTCGCTGATGTCGCGGTCCACCGGGTCGGAGGTGGGCGCCGGGCGCGGGAACCGCTCGCCCGGCGCGGTGTAGGTGTGCGCGTAGTGGGCGAGCAGCACGTCGACCGCCCCGGAGAGGTCGGGCGCCCAGTACTGCGCCTGCCCGTTGGGGCCCATGATCCGGTCGTAGCCGCCGATGCCGAAGTTGTCCTCGGCCGAGACCCCGCCGGAGTAGTCGAGCGACTGCTTGCCGGTGAGCACCATGGCGGAGTCGGGCGTCATGACGAGGATGCCCTTGGTGTGCATGAGCATCGTGGCCTCGGCGTTCCAGTACGGCTGGGCGCCGACGTTGATGCCGGTGACGACGACGTTGATCTCCCCGCCGTCCTGGGTGAACTCGACGATCGCCCGCAGCGCCCGGGAGATCCAGTCCATGTTCTCGACGCCGGAGTCCATCGCGATCTTCGCGCCCGCCGAGACGGCGAACCACTCGACCGGCGCGTCGAGCCGGCGTGCCAGGTCGATCGCGGCGACGACCCTGGCGCACTCGGGCTCGGCCAGCGCGCCGAGGGCCTTCGTCGGGTCGCCGATGACGACGACGCGCGTCATGCCCTCGGGGTAGCGCTCGGTCGCCGTCGTGACGACGCCGAGGACCAGGTTGGCGGTGTTGCCGCCCGGGGCGCGGTCGACGGGCACGGCCGTGCCCGACTCGTCGAGATCGTACTCGACGAAACGCCCGGGCGAGCCGACCGGGTCCGGGTTGCGCGAGACCAGGGGCACCAGCTCGTAGGGGTAGACGGCGCCGCGCCGGCGCGCCCGGATGACCTTCTGGGTGTAGGCGTCGAGCTCGCGCAGTGGCAGCGTCGGCGGCTCGGTGACGCGCAGCGTCAGCCCCGCGCCGGGCGGGCGGGACATGCGCAGCATGAGCTCGCGGGTGCCCTCCTCACCGGGGATGCTCGTGCGGAACTGGACGAGCACCTGCTCCAGGCCCAGCCCGTCGGTACGCGGCGCGAGCGTGCGGACGACGGCGTCGAGGTCCTGCAGCGGCACGTCGACGACGGGCCACACGTAGAGCAGCACCCGGTTCCAGTCGAGCTTGGCCGACCGCGGGTCCGCCGCCCGTGCCGCCCGCATGCTGTCCAGGCACGCGTCGAGGGTGCGCTCCAGCTCGGGCAGTCCGCTGATCGTGCCGGACTCGTCGCGGTCGAGGGTCAGCGCCCGGACGTCGGCCAACGCGATGAGCCGCTGGTCCTCGGGCAGCGTGCGGCCCTGGGCGCGGAACAGGTGCACGTCGACGGCGGACGGCAGCCGGGTCAGCTCGAACCCGGACAGCCGCCACACGCCGAGCCGCTCGGCGACCATCGGGTGCAGCCCGCGCAGGGTGCGGTCCTCGACGGGGGCGCCGTCGGGCCCGGCCCGGAAGGTGAACCACATCGTCGTCCCGTTGCCGTCGCCGTCGGCCCGGCGCACCGCGACGGCGACGCGGCCGACCGCCGCCGGGATCTGCCCGACCTTCGCCGCGATCCGCTCGGCGCGGGCGTCGGGTTCGGCGCCCGCGGAGTCGTCGGAGGTGACGTAGAGGTCGATGAGCGCGATGTTGCCGGGCGGCAGCGTGCCGATCATCCGGTGCAGGTCGGTGGAGACGGCGGCGGGTGCGTCGGCGCCCGGGTCGTCGACGCCGGCGCGGCCGCTGGCGACCGTCGCGAGGACGGTGTACGCGTGCCCGCCGGCGGTGTAGGACGTCGTGAGCAGCGGCCGGCCGTCGTGGTGGGCGACCTCGACCGGGGCGACGGGCCGGATCCGGTAGTAGCGGCGCGTCATCACCTCGAGCATCGCCGCGTGCTGCTGCTCGGTGAACACCTCGAGGATCGGCTCGCCGGCGGCGACGATCTCCTCGATCGCGGCCGCCCGCTCGGGCCCCTCGGCGGGCAGCGTGACGAGCCGCCGCGCGACCTCCTCCTGCACCGCGCGGCGGGCCTCGGTGATCCGCGGCGCGTCGAAGCAGCGGTAGCGCACCTGCCTCGCGACGTCGCCGACGACCGGGAAGCGCAGCTGCGTGGCCGTGACGAGGTTGTCGAGCATCTGCCGGTAGCGGTCGCGGGCGTCGGCGGGCAGCGCGTCGGGATGGTGCAGCCGCCACTGCAGCAGTTCGGAGAGCACGGCGGCCTGCGCGCGGGCGCGGCGGTGGGCCAGGAAGATCCGGTAGAGCGCCGGGCCGAGATCGGGCGAGGGCTCCAGGTCGGTCACGCCGTAGTGCGCCAGCGCGCGGCGCAGGCGGGTCCGGAACGACTCGGGCAGCCCTTCGGCGTCGGCGTCGCGCGAACGCAGGTAGGCGTAGAGGAACTCCTGGGGGTTGCGGGCCGCCTCGGCGTCGATCGTCGAGCCGTCGGGGGCCTCGCCGTCGGCCGCGCGACGGTTGCGCGACAGCGCCCCGAGGTCGGCGAAGATCTGCAGGACGTCGATCTCGCCCGCGACGGTGCGCGGGTCGCCCGCCGGCAGCTCCTCGCGGGCGGCGGCCAGCCGGGCCAGCAGCGGCCGGGCCTCCCGCTCGTCGACGTCGAACCCCAGGACCAGCGCGCGCAGCGCGGCGAGGGCGTCGGCGGCGCGGGTGGCCGGGTCGGCGGTCGCCGTGCGGTCGTCGAACGCGGCGAGGTCGACGCGGTCGACCGCGTCGCCCGCGGTGTCGCCGGACTCGTCGGGCTCCAGCCGCACGAGCTTCGTGCCGCCCTCGACCTGGGTGTTCGCGGCGACCAGGATCTCCGCGACCGTTCCGGACACCGGCGCGCGCAGCGCGGTCTCCAGCTTCATCGACTCGACGACCGCGAGCACGTCGCCCTCGGCGACGACGTCGCCCACCGACACCGGGATCGCGACGACCATCGCCGGCGCCGGCGCGCGGACCAGGCCCGCCTCGCCGCCGGAGATGCGGTGCACGGCCCCGTCGACCTCGACGAGGTAGTCGGGCCCCTGCGCGACCGAGAGCACCGAGTACGTGTGCCCGGCGACGGTGAGCCGCCGCTCGAACCGCCCGGAGCGCTCGACGTCGACGTCGACGGCCTGGGTGTCGCGCAGCCCCGGCGCGGCGGGCAGGTCGAGCTCGACGCGGTAGCGCCGCGGTCGCGACCGGGCCACCCGCAGCCGGTAGGACTGGCCGCCCGCACGGACGTCGACCTGGTACCAGGTCTCGTGCCCGACCTCGGGACGGCCGCGCTCGGCCGACAGGAACAGCCGCTGCTGCTGCCGCTCGACGTGCGCGTCGTGCGCCTCGACCGCCGTCGCCAGCAGTGCGACGTCGAGGCGCCGGGGCGGGGTGTAGCCGCCCGCCATCATCGTGTCGAGCCACGTCGTGTCCAGGTCGCCGGAGGCGACCTCGGGCCGGTCGAGCAGGTCGAGCAGGAACGCCTTGTTCGTGGTCCCGCCGTCGATCACCGCGGCGGTCTGCCGGACCGCCCGCGAGAGCCGGGCACGGGCCTCGTCGCGGTCGCGGCCCCACGCGATCACCTTGGCGATCATGGAGTCGAACTGCGACGGGATGACGTCGCCCGCCGCGACGCCGGTGTCGACGCGCACGCCCGGCCCGCTGGGCAGGGCGAGGTGCTCGATGCGGCCGGGGGCGGGGGCGAAGCCGCGCTCGGGGTCCTCGGCGGTGAGCCGGGCCTCGATGGCGTGCCCCCGCGGGGGCGGGGCCGACGGGGCGATCTCGGCCAGCGTCCCGCCGCCCGCGACGTGCAGCTGCAGCTTGACGATGTCGACGCCCGTCGTCGCCTCGGTGACGCAGTGCTCGACCTGCAGCCGGGTGTTGACCTCGAGGAACGACAGCAGCCGCTCCTTGGGCTCGTAGAGGAACTCGACGGTGCCCGCGTTGACGTAGCCGGCCGCGCGCACCAGTTCGGCCGCCGAGGTGCGCAGCAGCTGTTCCTGCTCGGCGTCCAGCGCCGTCGACGCCGACTCCTCGATGACCTTCTGGTTGCGCCGCTGCACCGAGCAGTCGCGCACGCCGAGCGTCCACACGTCGCCGGTGGCGTCGGCGACGACCTGCACCTCGACGTGGCGGCCGCCGCGGATCGCGCGCTCGAGGAAGACCGTCGCGTCACCGGCGGTCTTCGACGCCTCCGACGACGCGCGGGTGAAGGCCTCGTCGAGCTCGTCGGGTGACGTGACGAGCCGGATGCCGCGCCCGCCGCCGCCCGCGGTGGCCTTGACCATCAGGGGGTAGCCGATCGTCTCGGCGTGGCGGCGCGCCTCGGCGACGTCGGCCACCGGGCCGCCGCTCCACGCGGCCATCGGGACGCCCACCTGCGCGGCCAGCAGCTTCGACTCGATCTTGTCGCCCAGCCGGTGCATGACCTGCGACGACGGCCCGACGAACGTGATCCCGAGCCGCTCGCACAGCGCGACGAAGTCGGCCCGCTCGGACACGAAGCCCCAGCCCGGCCACACCGCGTCGGCACCGCAGGCGCGCAGCGCCCGCTCCAGCTCGGCGTAGTCCAGGTACGGGCTCGGCCCCATGTGGTCGGGGTCGTCGGGCCCGATGAGGACGGCCTCGTCCGCCTCCCGCACGAACATCGCCCGCGCGTCCACCGCGGTGTGGACCGCGATCACGTGCAGCTGCGGGTGCCCCTCGGCGTTCCACTCACGGACGGCGTTGATCAGTCGCATCGCGGGTTCTCCGCGGTTCACGACGGCCAGTCGCGAAAAGGGTCGGCTGGTCCGTGGGTTCATGCAGCGATCATCCTCGGGCTCGTCCTGGTGTGTTCGTCGAGTCGACGGTGATGCTCCTACGGATCGGTCCCCGGTGGCACCCCGGCCCGCGCAGCTCACGTCCGTACTGATCGGTAGCCCTGACGGGCCGCTCCGGCGACCCGAGCCGATGTGACGGGGGTCGCACAACCGTCCGTGTGGGCGACCCCGGCCGGGCGCGACATAGTCTGCGGCGATGGCCCGTGTGTCCTATGTCAGCGCCGACGCCGTCCCCGACGGAGACCCCCACGGCGTCGCCGCCGCCCTGCGCAGGCTCCCCGACCTGCACGTGTTCGGGATGGTGGCGAACGCGTCCTCGGCACTGCGGCCGTGGCTGCGCTACGGCGGCGTCCTGCTCAACGACCTGTCCGTCGACCCGCTGCTGCGGGAGCTGGTGATCATGCAGGTCGGCCGTCTCGCCGCGCGCTACGAGTGGGAGCAGCACGTCGGCATCGCGCGGGCCGCGGGTGCGACCGACGAGCAGGTCGACGCACTCGACCGCGGCGAGCTCACCGCGCCCTGCTTCGACGCCCGGCAGACCGCGACGCTGCACGTCGTCGCCGACCTCGTGCGCGACGGGCAGGTCCCCGACGACCGCTACGCCGCGCTCGCGGCCCACCTCGACGAGCGCGAGATCGTCGAGGTCATGCTGCTCGCCGGGCACTACCTCGGGCTCGCCCGGATGATGACGGCCCTGCGCATCGACCCGGACGACGCCGCGGAGCTCGGCGCGATCCGCGCCAGCACCTGACCGCCCGGCGCCCGGGCACCCGGTCGCGGGACGCGTCATCCCGCGGCCGCGGTCGCTCCCGCGGCCTGTGCGTCCCACATGCAGATGACGACGGCGACGACGAACACCTGCAGCTCCTCGGCCATCCTCGGCAGCTCGGCGCGCGCCCCGCCGCGCCACACGCTGAGCCTGCGGACCTCACCGACCGGCATGCCGTCCGGGCCGAGCAGGTCCTGCTCGCTGCCCCAGAACGAGCGGCGGCGGAACCGGTAGGTCGTGCCGTCGGACTCGCTGATCGACCAGTTCCTGCGGCCCACCCGCTCGGCGACGGCCAGCGGCTCGGAGAGCACGTCGTCGGATCCGAGCACGCGGCAGAGCTCGTAGTGGCTGCCGAACCGGCGGGCGACCACGCGGTAGGACCGTCCGTCGCGCGTCTCGAACGTGCCGCCGCCCCTCCACGTGCTGCTGTCGAACGTCGCGGCGGGTCGGCCGTCGAGCGTCACCGCGTAGTGCGACCGCCAGAACCCGGTCTTCTCCGCCCTGACCGTCACTCCGGTCACCCCCTGTCGGCTCCCGACCCCACCAAATCGGGCACCGTCGCGCAACAACGGACCGTCCGGTCGGTCGGGAGGCTGCGCCGCGGACGCCGGGCGTGCATCATCGGCGGCGTGGACTTCGCCGAGGACGACGATCACCGTGCAATCCGTGAGGGGGTGCGCACCGTCTGCCGTGACTTCGGCGACGAGTACTGGCGCGCCTGCGACGCCGAGCACCGCTTCCCGTGGGACTTCTACAAGGCCATGGCCGAGGGCGGCTGGATCGGCATCGCGATCCCCGAGGAGTACGGCGGCGGTGGGCGCGGCATCACCGAGGCCTCGATCGTGCTGGAGGAGGTCGCCGCGTCCGGCGCCGGGATGAACGGCGCCAGCGCGATCCATCTGTCGGTGTTCGGGATGAACCCCGTCGTCAAGTACGGCAGCGAGGAGATGCGGGAGCGCTACCTCCCGCGGGTCGCGTCGGGCGACCTGCACGTCGCGTTCGGGGTGACCGAGCCGGACTCGGGGACCGACACGACGTCGATCACGACGCGGGCCCGGCTCGACGGCGACCACTACGTCGTTCGCGGCCAGAAGGTGTGGACGTCGAAGGCCGGCGACTGCGAGAAGGTCCTGCTGCTGGTGCGCACCACGCCGATCGAGGAGTGCGCCAAGCGCACCGACGGCATGACGCTGCTGCTGGCCGACCTGCAGGTCCCCGAGGTCGACATCCGGCCGATCCCCAAGCTGGGCCGCAACGCCGTCGCGTCCAACGAGACCCGGTACGACGACCTGCGCGTCCCCGTCACCGACCGCGTCGGCGAGGAGGGCAAGGGCTTCCGCTACCTCCTCGACGGGCTCAACCCCGAGCGCATCCTCATCGCGTCCGAGGCCCTCGGCATCGGGCGGGTGTCGGTGCGGCGGGCGGTCGAGTACGCGAACGGCCGCGAGGTGTTCGGCCGTCCGATCGGCAAGAACCAGGGCATCGCGTTCCCGCTGGCCGAGGCGCACATGAAGCTGCGGGCGGCGGAGCTCGCGATCCGTGAGGCGTCGTGGCGCTACGACGCCGGCCTGCCGTGCGGCGAGCAGGCGAACACCGCCAAGTACCTCGCCGCGGAGGCCGGGCACTACGCGGCCGACCGCGCGATGCAGACCCACGGCGGTTTCGGCTACGCCGACGAGTACGACGTCGGGCGCTGGTGGAGCGAGTCGCGACTGATGAAGATCGCCCCGATCTCGCAGGAGATGGTGCTGAACTACGTCGCCGAGCACGTGCTGGGGCTGCCGCGGTCGTACTGAGCCCCCTAATCTCTGGCGGCGTGGAGATCCTGAGCAGCCGCGCGATCCTGCGGCCCGCCGATCCCGACGCCGCGCTGCGCTTCTACCGCGACGTCCTCGGGCTGGCGGTGTACCGCGAGTTCCCCGGCGGCACGGTGTTCTTCCTGGGCAACGGGCTGCTGGAGGTGTCCGCGCACGCCGCCGAACCCGGCGCCGAGGGTGCGACCCCCGACGCCGAGGGGGCCGGGCTGCGGCTGTGGCTGCAGGTGCGCGACCTCGCCGCCACCCACACCGGGCTCGCCGACCGGGGCGTGCGCGTACTGCGCGAACCCCGCCGCGAGCCCTGGGGTCTCGACGAGATGTGGATCGCCGACCCCGACGGCACCCGGATCGTCATCGTGGAGGTACCGCCGGAGCACCCGATCCGCCGCGACGTCCGCTGAGCCCGCTGTGAGCGGCGATGGTCGCCAGGGCGACCATCGCCACGCACGACCTGGGCACGTCGCCTCTTCTCAGGACGTCGACGTACCCTCGACCGCGGTCTTGATCTCGGCCAACGTCTGCTCCAGGCCGGCGCGGATGCCGGGGCCGTCGGCCCGCTCGGTGTGCAGCCGCACGGTGACCGTCGCGTCCCCCGGCGTGCCGCCGACCTCCAGCGCGCCGCCGTAGCCGTTCGGGCCCTCCGAGCCCCATGAGAGCGTGCGGGCGTCGCGGTCGGCGTCGATCCACGCCTCGCCCTCGCGGCGGGTCCCCTCGACCTCGGCGACGACGCGCACCTCCTCGTGGCCGTGGGAGCGCTCGCCGGTCGGCTCGGCCTCGCGCATCGCCGCGAAGTAGTCGGGCAGGTGGTGCACGTCGGAGAGGTAGTCGAACAGCGCGTCGGGGTCCGCCGCGACGGTGGTGCGGTGCTCGTAGTCGCCCATGGCCCGCGGGTACCCCGGGCGCCGGCCGCGAACCGCCCTACGCGGGCGGGTCGATCCAGGCCTGCAGGATCGGTCCGAGCCGGTCGACGAGCGCCGCCGGCGACTCGGCGACCATCCCGGGCGCGGTCAGCAGCAGTCGCAGGGCACCCAGCCCGATCAGCTGCGCGCACACCAGTTCCGCGCGCAGCCGTGCGTCCGGGCCGGCGAGCCGGGCCGCGAGCGGACCGACCAGCCGCCGTTCCAGCTCCTCGACGATGCGTTCCCCGCCCGGCCGCGGGCCCGTCAGCACCACGCGCAGCAGCGGATCGACCTGAGCGCGGTCGTGCATGTCGAGCAGCGCCGCGACGAGGTGCCGGCCGAGGTCGGCGTTCGGGGCGTCGAGCAGCGCGGCGGTCTCGGCCTCCAGGTCGGCCGCCGCGGTGAGCAGGCCCTCCTTGCTGCCGAAGTACTTCACCAGCAGCGCCGCGCTGACGTCGGCCTCGGCGGCGATGGCGCGCAACGTCGCACCGGCGTAGCCGTGCACGCTGAAGTGCCGGCGCGCGGCGCGCAGCAGCGCCTCCCGGGTGTCGGCGGCACAGCGGCGTTCCCCGGCCGGCCGGGTGGCCGCGACCGTGCCGCTCATGCCGCCCTCAGCGTCGCCCGCGCCGGGTCGCCGTGTCCGGTGCCACCGTGTCCGGTGCCGCCGTGCCCGGTGGTGCAGTCGCCGGGGCCGTCGCTACCGGTGTGGTCGTCGCCGGTGTCCTCGCCCGCGGCGGACGGGGTGACGGCGGCCAGCGCCGTCCCGACCAGCGCCGTCGCCGCGGCCACGACGAAGACGATCGTGTACGCCCGCGGCGGGACGGCGAGCCCGCCCGCGTGCAGGGTCATCGCCGACGTGATCGCCGCGATGACAGCCGTGCACGTCGACGTCCCGAGCTGGCGCATCAGCGTGTTGAGGCTGTTGGCCGCGGCGGTCTCGGACTGCGGGACCGCCCGGATGACCAGCAGCGGCAGCGCCGAGTAGGCCATCGCGCAGCCGATCGCGATGATCGTCATCGCGACGATGACCATGCCCAGTCCCCGGGGCAGGGCGGCCGAGGCGAGGTTGCCGGCGACCAGCAGGATGCCGCCGAGCACGAGCGTCGTCCGGGGGCCGCGCCAGGCCGAGATCCGCGCCGACACCGGCGAGAGCAGCGCCATCGCACCCCCCATCGGCAGCATCGCGACGCCGGCGGCCACGAGCGAGAGCCCGAACCCGTAGCCGCTCGCGGGGGAGGCCTGCAGGATCTGCGTCGTCATCACGAACGAGGCGAACATCGCGAAGCCGACGAGCACCGTCGTGATGTTGGTGAGCAGCAACGCGGGGCGTGCGGTGACCCGCAGGTCGACGAGCGGGCCCGGCGTCCGCAGCTGGTGACGGCCCCACAGCGGGAACACGACGGCCGCCGCCGCGAGCAGTCCGAGCACGACCGGGCTGCGCCAGCCCCACTCCGAGCCCTTGGAGATCGGCAGCAGCACGCAGACCAGGCCGAGCGTCACACCGACGGCCCCGAGCAGATCGAACCGGCCGCCGCTGCGCACCGCGGACTCCGGGACGACGGTCCTCACCGCGACGGTCAGCGCCAGCCCGAGCAGCCCGACGCCGAGGAACAGGTACCGCCACGACACGACCTCCGCGACGACGCCCGCCAGCGGCAGCCCGACCGCCGCGCCGATGCCCAGCGACGAGCTCATCAGCGCGATGCCGCCGCCGACCCGCTCCTCGGGGAGCTCGTCGCGCAGGATGCTGATCCCCAGCGCGATGACGCCGAACGACGCCCCCTGCAGCACCCGCCCGACCAGCAGCACCCCGATGGTCGGGGCGACGGCGCCCAGCACCGATCCCGCCGTGACCAGGACCAACGACGACAGCAGCATCCGGCGCTTGCCGTACATGTCGCCGAGCCGGCCGAGGACCGGGGCCGACACCGCACCCGCGACGAGCGTCGCCGTGATCAGCCACGAGACCGTCGAGCCGGTCGTGTGCAGCAGCTGCGGGAACTGCGGCAGCAGCGGCACGACGAGGGTCTGCACGAGCGCGACCGCGAGGCCGCTCGAGCACAGGACGGCGGTGACGACGGCGGGACGAGCTCGGCGGGGCGCGACTGTCGCCACATGTGCTCCAATTCGGGTGAACACGAGTTCACCTGATAGAGGACCATGTCCCGCACACTTCGCACAACTCGGGCACCGGCATCGCGGACAAGGTCACGTTCCGACCAGCGCGGCCCACACGACGATGTTGTCGACGTAACCCTGCGTCCCCGGATCGAACCGGCCCCCGCAGGTGACCAGCCGCAGCCCGGCGCCCGGCAGGTCGCCGTAGACCTGCGCGGTGGGGAAGCGGTCCTTGGCGACGCGCCGCACCGTCTGCACCTCGAACGTCGCGACAGAGCCGTCGAGCCGGGCGACGTCGACGAGGTCGCCCGGGGTCAACGCGCCGATCCGGGCGAACGCACCGACCCGGTGGTGCCAGTCGACGTGCCCGGCGACGACCGCGGGCCCGAGCGCTCCCGGGTCCGGGCCGCCGGTGTACCAGCCCGCGACCGCGGCGTCCGGCGGCAGGGCGAGGGCTCCGGTGGCGTCGAGGCCGAGCGGGACGACCGGTGCGTCGAGACCGATCGCCGGGGCGGTGACCCGCGCCGGAACGGCGGGGACCAGCGGTGCGGCGGCGGGGCGCGTCGTCGGACGCTCGGGGGAGGCGACCCCGCCCGCCAGTGGCCCCTCCGAGGTGGCGAGGGGTGCGAGTGCCAGCGCCGCGGCACACAGGACCGCCGCCCACGCACGGTTCAGCGGCGCTCCCCGGCGTGCTCCGGCCGCTGTGCGCGGCGATGGTCGCCCTGGCGACCATCGCCACTCACGACCTCGTCGTGCGCCGTCGGCGCGACCTGGCCGGGCGCCGGCGCGACCTCGTCGGGCGTCGGTTCGGCGGTGTCGTCGGGCCCGCGGCGCGGGGCGGGGATCGGGGCAGCCGGGGGACGGCGCTCGTGGTCCGCCGGCGACGTGGTGGTCACGGTCCTGCCCCGGACGCCCGCGATCAGCATCCGTCCCGACGCCACCACCGTCGCGATCCCCACGATCGCCAGCACGACGACCATCGCGAGCCCGCCGACGAACGCGGCGCCGCCCGCCCGGTCGAGCGTCACGGTCATCGACGTGCTCGGGTCGGCCGCCGCGGCGGCCGACCCGTCACCGGCGGGGACCGCTCCCAGCGGGATCAGCGGCACCTGAGCGGACGAGGACGGGGCCACCGGGGGCACGGAGACGGGCGCCGGGTACGGGTGGTCCTCGCAGGCACGACCGTCGTGGTCGGGGTCGAGGAGCGCCCGGTCGCCAGCGCCGGAGTCGAGGGCGGCCTGCGCTGCGGCCTGGTCGGGGAACTCGGCGCAGCCGGGCGCCTGGGCAGGGGCTCGCGCGGCGAGATCGCGCGCTGCGACGGTGGCGGGTGCCGCGCCGGGGGCGAGCACCGCGACCGCGACGGGTGCAGCGACGGTGCGGGCGAGTGTCGACGCGGCGGCGCGGGCCGCGACGGTGCCGGCGAGGGCCGGCGCGGCGGCGGGGGCCGCGACGGTGCCGGCGAGGGCCGGCGCGGTGGCGGGGGCGGCGACGGCGGCGAGGGTCGACGTGGGGGCGGGGTCCGCGGCGGCCGGACCCGCCAGGACGGCGCCGGTCAGCGGGAAGGCCACGACGGCGAGCACGGTCGTCGCGGTCAGCCGTCCGGTCCGGTTTCCGGGTAGCACGAAGAGACCCCTCCTCGGTCGTCGGGTCGGGGGAGCTGCGGGTCGGTATCGGTGGCGGAACGTTAGCGTCGACGGCCCGCGACCAGCGTCGATGTCACCCGATACGGCATCGCCCGATGTGGTGGGCGACGCTGCGTCGACGATCACCCCCGGACGCGCGCACCGGTCAGGGGTGAGCGACGCTGGACGGGTGATCGTCGACCCGTCGCCGGAGTTCCGGCAGTTCTGGACCGAGCGCCATCTCTGCGTCCTCGTCACGCCGCGTCGCGACGGCAGCCCGCACGTGGTGCCGGTCGGCGTGACGCTCGACGTCGAGCAGGGGATCGCGCGCGTCATCTGCTCGGGGACGTCGCAGAAGGCACGCAACGTCGCGGCGGGTGGGGCGGCGGGGGTGCGGGCCGTCGTGTCGCAGGTCGACGGGCCGAGGTGGTCGAGCCTCGAGGGTGTCGCCGTGCTGCGCACCGACCGCGACTCGGTCGCCGACGCCGAGCACCGCTACGCGCAGCGCTACCGGGTCCCGCGGGTCAACCCGCGCCGTGTCGTCGTCGAGATCACGCTCGACCGGATGCTCGGGATGCGCTGACCCCTGTCGAGCGCGGCTGTCCTGCGGCA
This sequence comes from Pseudonocardia benzenivorans CB1190, assembly GCF_000196675.2. Taxonomy (GTDB): domain Bacteria; phylum Actinomycetota; class Actinomycetes; order Mycobacteriales; family Pseudonocardiaceae; genus Pseudonocardia; species Pseudonocardia benzenivorans. The sequence goes on from NC_015312.1 coordinate 1,659,811, forward strand.
GACTGGAACGGTTCAGACCCGCGTCCCGGCGTCGCGACGTGGCCCCGACGAGCTGCGTGCGCCACGGGCGCGCGAGGGACGCCCATGAGCGAAGCCGCCCCCCACCTCGACCTGGTCGGACCACCCCCGACGAGCGCCGGGACCGCACCCGACCTCTCGATCGAGACCCTCGGCCCCGGCCGCATCGTCTCGCCGCTGGAGCCACTGCTGCACGCCCGCCGGACCAGCGAGCACTACGTCGACGAGGACGACCGCGTCCTGCTCGACGACACCGTCGCGGGCATCGCCGCGCGCGGCGGCCGGCTCGAGGACCTACCGGGGATGGAACCGTGCGGGCCGCGGCGGAGCATCTTCTTCGACCCGTCGAAGACCCGTGCCGGGATCGTGACCTGCGGCGGCCTGTGCCCCGGGCTCAACGACGTCATCGCGGGCCTCGTCCGCAGTCTCACGTACCACTACAAGGTGCGGCGGGTGATCGGCTTCCGCAACGGCTACCAGGGGTTCGTCCCCGCCTACGGCCACGACGTCGTCGAGCTGACCCCGGACTCCGTGCGCGACATCCCCGTCGACGGGGGCACCGTCCTCGGCACCTCACGCGGCCACCAGGACCCGGAGGAGATCGTCGACTGCCTGGAGAACACGCACGTCAACGTCCTGTTCGTCGTCGGCGGGGACGGGTCGATGCGCGGCGCCATGGAGATCGCGCGCGTCGTGCGGGAGCGAGGGCTGCGGATCGCCGTCGTCGGCATCCCGAAGACGATCGACAACGACATCCCCTACATCGACCAGAGCTTCGGCTTCCAGACGGCGTTCGTGCTGGCGAGCGACGCCATCCGGGCGGCGCGGGTCGAGGCGAAGTCGACGGCCAACGGCGTCGGGCTGGTCAAGCTGATGGGCCGGCACTCGGGCTTCATCGCCTGCTATGCGGCGCTGGCCCGCAGCGACGCCGACGTCGTGCTGATCCCCGAGGTGCCGTTCGCGCTCGAGGGCGACGGCGGGCTGCTCGCCCACGTCCGGCGGCGCGTCGCCGAGCGCGGGCACGCCGTCGTCGTCGTGGCGGAGGGTGCGGGTCAGGACCTGGTGGCGACCGGCCCGACCGTCGCCGACGCGTCCGGCAACGCCCGGCTCACCGACATCGGCCCGTACCTGCGCCGGCGGATCGTCGACGACTTCGAGGCCGCGGGCATCGAGACCGCCGTCCGCTACATCGACCCGAGCTACGCCATCCGCAGCGTGCCGGCCAACCCCTACGACAGCGTCTACTGCACCCGGCTCTCGCAGGCGGCCGTACACGCGGCGATGTCGGGCCGGACGGCGATGGTCGTCGGACGGTACCGGCGCCGGTTCGTGCACATCCCGATGCGGCTCGCGGTGAGCAGGCGCAATCAGGTGGACCCGCACGGTGACCTGTGGATGTCCGTCCTGGAGTCGACGGGCCAGCCCCCGCAGCTGGCCTGAGCCCCCTCCCCGCCCCTCCGCGCCCCTCCGCCCCTGCCCCTCCTTCCCGCACGAACGGCCCTTTGCCGCCACTCAGTTGCGCGAAAGGGCCGTTCGTGCGACCCGGCCGGGACCGACGCGGATCACCCGAGCGGGTCGTTCGTGCCATTCGGTTGCGCCACTGTGCCGTTCGTGCGATCGCCGCGGCGCATAGGCTCGCGGCGTGTCCGACGCGCTCCCCGGCCTGCGCTTCCTCGGCCATTCGACGGTGCGCGTCGAGCTGGGCGGGCGGGTCGTGCTCACCGACCCGGTGCTGACCCGGCGGGTCGGCGGACTCACCCGCGTCGTCGACCTCCCCGACCCCGCCCACCACTCCGGCGTCGACCTCGTCCTGCTCTCGCACCTGCACGGCGACCACCTGCACCTCCCGTCGCTGCGCATGCTCGGCGGCCGCACCGGCGGCGGCCCGCGCGTCGTCGTTCCCCGTGGTGCCGGAGAGTGGTTGCGCAGCAAGGGGATCGATGACGTCGTCGAGCTCGGGATCGGTGAGGTGCTGCGCGACGGCGACCTGCGTGTCACGGCGCTGCCCGCCGCGCACAGCGGGCACCGCTGGGGACCGCGGTTCACCCACGGCCCGCAGGCCCCGGCCGTCGGGCACCTGCTGGAGGCCGACGACGGCAGGGTCTACGTCGCGGGCGACACCGACCTGCACCCGGTGATGGACACCCTGGGCGACCTCGACGTCGCGCTGCTGCCGGTGTGGGGCTGGGGTCCGACGCTCGGGCCCGGCCATCTCGACCCCGACCGGGCGGCGCACGCCGTCGAACGGCTGCGGCCGCGGCTCGCGGTGCCCGTGCACTGGGGCACGCTCGCGCTGCCGGGCCTGGTCCGGGCGCCGGGCGGGGCGGGGGCCAGGATGCGCAGGCTGCTCGTGGAGCCGCCGCGGCAGTTCGCGTCGGCGGTCGCCGCGGGCGGGGGGCCCACGCGGGTGGCCGTGGTCGAACCGGGTGGCCGGGTGTGAGCGCGATCGCGCTGTCCCTCGACGACCTCACCGACCCCGCGCGGATCGGCTACCCGCTGCTCGCGCTGGGCGTGTTCGTCGGGTCGGTGATCCCCGTCGTCCCGACGGGCGCGGTCGTCGGGGCGGCCGCCGCCGTCGCGATGACGACGCCGCACCTGTCGTTGCCGCTGGTCGTGCTGGTCGCGACCGTCGCCGCGCTCGCGGGTGACCTGATCACCTATGGCGTCGCGCGGCTGGGCAGCGACGCCGCCGTGCGCTGGGTGACCCGCCGCCAGCCCGTCGAACGCCTCGACGCCGCCCGCGCGACGTTCGCCCGCCGCGGTTGGCAGTTGGTCGTCGTCGGACGTCTGCTGCCGGCGGGCCGCATCCCGGTCCTGGTCGCCGCGGCGGCTCTCGGGCATCCGTGGCGCCGGCTCGTCCCGGCGGCCGCGCTCGCGGCGCTGCTGTGGGCGGTCGCGTACTCGGTGCTGGGGGTCGTCAGCGGTGGGCTGTTCGACTCCCCGCTGGTCGCGACGCTCGTCGCCACCGTGCTGGTGCTGCTCGTCGGCGCGGTGAGCGGGCTGGTGGCGCGCCGCCGGAGAGCCCGTGTGAGCGGCGATCGCCGCGCACGACCCACCGACAGCACGGGAGAGAGGAGCGCGCTCGTGGGCGCGACCGAGCCCGGACTCCCGCACGGGCGGGGCCGGCTGCTGCGCGGGGGCCGGGCCGCGGTGCGGGTGGTGTGCGTGTGGGCTGCGACGGCCGTCGCGCTGGTCATGCTCGACCGGCTGCTGCCGGGCTTCGAGATGGACTCGTGGTGGCAGCCGGTGGTGTGTGCGCTGCTGCTCGGGCTGCTGACGGCCATCGGCTGGCCACCGGTCGCGCGGCTCGTGCTGCCGCTGGCGCTGTTCACCCTCGGCGTCGGCGGGTTCCTGCTGATGGGTGCGGGCGTCGCGGCGGTGTTCCTCGTCGTGCCCGGCGTGCACATCCACGACTTCCGCGCCGCCGTGGTCGTCGCCGTCGCGCTCGCCGCGGTGGGGGCGGTCATCTCCTCGTTGCTCGCTCTCGACGAGGACGAGATCTTCTTCCGACGCGCCGCCCGGCGGGCCCGCCGCGCCGCCGCCACCGATCCGGACCAGGTACCGGGCGTGCTGTTCCTGCAGGTCGACGGCCTCGGACACGACGTCGTCCGACGCGCGGTGCGCGACGGCGACATGCCCACGCTGGCGCGCTGGCTCGCCGAGGGCGGACACGAGCTGACCGGCTGGCACTGCGACTGGAGCTCACAGACCGGCGCGAGCGTCTGCGGCATCCTGCGCGGCGACAACACCGACATCCTCGGTTTCCGCTGGTACGAGAAGGACCGCGACCACGTCATGGCGTGCGCGCACCCCGGCGACGCCGCCGAGATCGAACGCCGTCACTCCGACGGCCGCGGGCTGCTCGCCGTCGACGGGGCCGCGCGCGGCAACCTGTTCACCGGCGACGCCGAGCACGTCTCGCTGACGATGAGCGCGATCCCGCTCGTCGAGAAGCGGCGCAGGCGCGGCCGCGGCCACGAGAGGCTCTGGGCGGGCTACTACGCCTACTTCGCCAACCCGGTGAACGCGTTGCGCACGTTCGTCGCCTCGCTGGTGGACGTCGGCCGCGAGCTGCTCGCCGCAGCCCGCCAGCGCCGCGCCGACGTCCGGCCGCGCACCCGCCGCGGCGGCTGGTACCCGCTGGCCCGGCCGGGTACGACGGTGATCTCGCGCGACATCGTCGTCTCGGCGATCATCGAGGACATGATGGCCGGGCGCTCGGTCGTCTACGCCGACTTCCTGGGCTACGACGAGGTGGCCCACCACTCGGGCATCGAGCGCTTCGACACGCTGGAGGTGTTGCGCGGCATCGACCGCCAGATCGGCAGGCTGCACCGGGCCACGCACCTCGCCCCACGTCCGTACCGCATCGTCGTGCTCTCCGACCACGGCCAGACCCAGGGCTGGGCCTTCGCCGACAGGTTCGGGGAGTCGATCGAGCAGTTCGTCGGCAGGCAGTGCGGAGCCCCGCAGGGGGAGCCCTCGAACAGGCACGACTCGCGGCGGCCCGCCGAGGGCTGGCAGGCCGGTGCGGTGCTCGCGGAGGCGACGTCGGGCACCGGGCCGATCGCGCGCAGGCTGCGGGCGCGCGTCGAGCGGGCGGGCACCGCCGAGCACCGCACCCGCACCGAGAGCGGGCGCCCGGGCGCGGTCGCGCGGGCGGCCCCCGGCGTCGTGGTCGTGGCGTCGGGGCACGTCGCGATGGTGTCGTTCACCGAACACGAGGGACGCGTCGAGCTGGAGACGATCGAGCGCGAGTTCCCCGCCCTGCTGCCCGCGCTCGTCGACCATCCCGGCGTGGGGTTCGTGCTGGTGCGCAGCCGGGAGTACGGGGCCGTCGTGCTGGGCCGCGACGGCGCGCGGCGGCTCGCGACCGACGCGGTCGAGGGCGCCGACCCGCTCACGGCCTACGGTCCGCACGCCGCCGACCTGGTCCGCCGCGTCGACGGCTTCCCGCACTGCGCCGACATCATGATCAACAGTCGCTACGAGCCCGGGACCGACGACGCGCCGCCCTTCGAGCCGCACGTCGGGTCGCACGGCGGATTGGGCGGCCCGCAGTCGCGCGGCTTCCTGCTGTACCCCGCCGACCTGCCCGCACCGGGCGAGATCGTCGGCGCGGAGGCCCTGCACCGCGTCCTGCGCGGCTGGCTGACCCACCTCGGCCACCCCGAACCCGCTGCGGCGTCCGCCACGACGCACCCCGATTCCGGACGAACGGCCCTGTCGCGCAACTGAATGGCACGACTGTGCCGTTCGTGCAAGGGGGACGCGCCCTGCAGCGGCCGCCGCCGGGTTGCACGAACGGCCCTTTCCCGCAGCTCAGTTGCAGGAAAGGGCCGTTCGTGCAGAAGGCCGACGCCTGGGCCGGCTCACTCCGGCGCGCGCACCTCGCGGCGCAGGATCTTGCCCGTCGGGCCCTTCGGGAGCTCGGGGACGAGCCAGACCTGCCGCGGGTACTTGTACGCGGCGACGCGCTCCTTGACGAAGTCGCGCAGCTCCTCGGGGTCGGCCTTCTCCCCGGGCTTGAGCGCGACCGCGGCGCCGACCTCCTCGCCCCACTCCGGGTGCGGGATGCCGATGACGGCGGCCTCGGCGACGGCGGGGTGCTCGTAGAGGGCCTCCTCGACCTCGCGCGGGTAGACGTTGTATCCGCCGCGGATGATCAGGTCCTTCTTGCGGTCGACGATGAAGTAGTAGCCGTCGGCGTCCTTGGTGGCGATGTCGCCGGTGCGGAACCAGCCGTCGGGGATCGCCTCGGCGGTGGCGTCGGGACGGCGCCAGTAGCCCTTCATGACGTTCTCGCCGCGAATGGCGATCTCGCCGGGCGTGTCGAGCCCGACGTCGCGGCCCTCGTCGTCGACCACCCGCATCTCGCAGCCGGGGATCTCGAACCCGATGGACCCGGGCTTGCGCTCGCGGTGCGGCTGGTTGAACGAGGCGACGGGCGAGGTCTCCGACAGCCCGTAGCCCTCCAGCACGATGCAGCCGAACTTCTCCTCGAAGGCACGCATGATCTCCACCGGCATGGCCGAGCCGCCGGAGGCGCAGGTGCGCAGCGTCGACATGTCGGCGTTGTCGGCGTCGGGGTGGTGCAGCATCGCGGCGTACATCGTCGGGACGCCCTCGAACACGGTGACCCGGTCGCGGGCGACGACGGCCAGCGCCTTCGCGGGGTCGAACCGCGGGATGAGCGTCAGCGTCGCGCCGACGTCGACCGCCGCGTTGAGCCCGCAGGTCAGGCCGAAGACGTGGAACAGCGGCAGGCAGCCCATGATGACGTCCTCGTGGCTGATCACGAGGACGGATTTCGAGGTCGTCGCGGTGTTGGTGCGCAGGTTCGCGTGGGTGAGCTCGGCGCCCTTGGGCTGGCCGGTGGTGCCGGACGTGTAGAGGATGACCGCGGTGTCGGAGTCGTCGCGCTCGACCGGCTCCGGGACCGGCGCGGCGCCGCCGAGCTGCTCGGCGTCGGGGCCCATCGGGCCGACGAGCACCGCGGGGACGCCGACGGCCTGCGCCGCGGCGGGTACCGCGTCACCGCCCGCGTCCCAGCCGAACACCAGCGACATCTCCGAGTCGCGCAGGTAGTACTCGACCTCGCGGTCCTTGAGCAGCGGGTTCATCGGGACGACGGCGGCGCCGGCCAGCAGCGCGCCATGGAACAGGATCGGGAACGCCGGCAGGTTCGGCAGCACGATGCCGACACGGTCGCCGGGCGAGATGCCCCGCTCGACGAGCATCCCGGCGACGGCCGCGGACGCCCGGTGCAGGTCGGCATAGCTGAGCTCGACGTCGTCGAGCTTGATCGCCGTGCGGTCGGGGTGGGCCTGGGCGGTCGCCACGAGGTTGGCGGCCAGGTTCGTCATCGTCGGCTCCGGGCTGGTCGTCGGGGGGTCTGCACGGAACCTACTGTGAGGTAGCCCCGCGGCGGCAGCGTTGACGGGCGCGACACGGCCGACCTAGCGTCCGGGGGGAAGATCGCTCCCCCGACCGTGCAGGAGTCCCGTCATGACCGCGCCGGCATCGGTGCCGCCCGCCCTCCTGGAGTTCCAGACGACGCTGCGGGTGCCGCGCGGCGGGGAGCCGCCCGTCGCCCTGTTCCGGTCGTTCGACGAGTACACCAACGGCGGCGCCCCGGAGGTCGCCGAGGTCCGCACCGGGGTCCCGATCCGGGAGTCCGGCGGCTGGCGCCTGGGCGTCGACGTGCACGTCCCCTTCGGTGAACCGCCTTTCCCGACGGTCGTGTACCTGCACGGCGGCGGCTGGGTCATGGGCTCGCCCTGGACACACCGGCGGCTGTCGGCGGAGCTGGCCTCGCGCGGGCTGCTCGTCGCGTCGGTCGACTACCGGCGCGCCCCCAAGCACAGGTTCCCGGGCGCGGTCGAGGACGTCGCCGCGGCGCTCGACTGGGCGCGCGCGCACGCCGCGGAGCACGGCGGGGACCCCGACCGGCTGATCATCGGGGGTGACTCGGCGGGCGCGAACCTCGCGGCGGCCGCACTGGCCACCGGGGCAGGTGCCGACGTCCGCGCCGCGCTGCTGTTCTACGGCATCTACGACTACCACCGCGCGCTGCCGATCCTGTCGGACCTGCTGGGCGGGGCCGACGCGGCCTCCCAGCTCTACCTGCCGCCCGAGGAGTTCGACGCGCTGCGCGGGGACCCGCGGTGCGCCCCCGAGCGCCAGGTCATCGGGTTCCCGCCGACGTTGCTCAGCGTCGGCGAGCTGGACCCGTTGCGCGGCGAGTCGGAGTCGATGGCCGCGCGGCTCGCGGTGGCAGGCGTCCCGCACCAGCTGCACGTCGCCGCCGGGGTCCCGCACGCCTACCTGCAGCTGCCGACCCTGCCCGCGCACGACGAGGGCTTCTCCGTCGCGACGAGTTTCCTGGGCCGGCACGGGCTGCTGTGACCCGGGGCCGGCGGCCGGAAGGGGTGCCAGCACCACCGCGGGATCGTGGTGCTGGCCGGGCCGATCCGGATCGTTGCGGGCCGTAGCGTCCGGGAGGTCGAGGACGCAGCGGCGAGGGGGAGCAGGTCATGTGGGTCATCGGGGTCGTCGTCGTGCTGGTCGGCGCCGGGTTCCTGTGGTCGGCGGTGCGGGCGCAGCGGTCCGTGCACGCCATGCTGGCGGCGGAGACGCTGTCGGTACCCGAGCTCGAGGAGCTGCGCCGGGTGTCCGACGACCTCGGCGCGCGGGGGAGCTTCCGCAAGGTGTGCGAGGTCGTCGGCGCGGCGCACCCCAGCCCCGAGGGCGTCCTGCGCTCGGAGCTGAGCGGCGTCGAGTGTGTGTGGCACAGCCACCGGGTGCAGCGTCGCTACAAGCACTACGACCGTGACCGCGACGGCAGCACCCGTGTGACGACGCGGACGGAGACAGTCGCCGAGCAGACGTCGGGACCCGGGTTCGCGCTGCTGCGCGACGGCCGCACGATCGGCGTCGACCACGCCGGCCGCAGGCCCGACGGCGTCGAGCAGGTGACCGACCGGTTCGAGCAGACGCAGGAGCCGTCGAACGGCTGGGCGGACGTCGTCGGTGCGCTCGTCGGCTCCGACCGCGACGAGACGATCGGCTACCAGTACACCGAGTGGGTGCTGCGCCCCGGGACGCCGATGTACGTGCTGGGCGAGGTCCACGACGCGATCGGCCCGCTCGTGATCGCGCCGCCCGCGGACCCGAAGCAGCCGTTCGTGATGTCGACGAGCACCGAGCAGCAGCTCACCGACGCCGCGCGGGGCCGGCAGCGGTTCCGCTCGCGGCTGGGCGCGGCGCTGGTCGTCGTGGGGATCGTGGTGGTGGTCCTCGCGCTGGTCCTCTGACGCCGGCTCGGGCGCCCGTCCGGCGGGCGCGCGCCGCGACGTAGTCTCGGGCCGTGGGTGGCGCCGGCGGCACGGGGGACGTGAACGATCTCGACGGGCCGACGGGCGGGCCACTCGACGGCGTGCTCGTCGCCGACTTCTCCCGGGTCCTCGCCGGCCCGTACGCGACGATGATCCTCGCCGATCTGGGCGCGACCGTCGTGAAGGTGGAGGGGCCCGGTGGCGACGACACCCGGACCTGGACCCCGCCCACCCGCGACGGCGTCGCCACCTACTACCTGTCGATGAAGCGCAACAAGCGGTCGATCGTGCTCGACCTCACCGATCCCGCGGACCTGGCCGTGGCGCACCGCCTCGCCGACCGTGCCGACGTCCTGGTCGAGAACTTCAAGCCCGGCGGGCTGGTGCGCTTCGGCCTCGACCACGCCGCGGTCAGGGCCCGCAACGAGTCCGTCGTCTACTGCTCGATCAGCGGCTTCGGCACCGCGGGCGGCGCGCACCTGCCGGGCTACGACCTGCTCGTGCAGGCCACCTCCGGGTTCATGAGCGTGACCGGCGAGGCCGACGGCAGCCCGCTGCGCGCCGGCGCGGCGGTCTTCGACGTCATGACGGGCCTGCATGCGGCCGTCGCGGTCCTCGCGGCGCTGCGACACCGTGACGCCACCGGCGAGGGCCAGCTGCTGGAGACCAACCTTCTGTCGGTGGCCATGTCGTGCCTGGTCAACCAGACCTCGGCGGTGGTGGCGGGCGGCGTCGTCCCGCGGCGGATGGGCAACGAGCACCCCAGCGTCTATCCCTACGAGCCGATGCCGACGGGCGACGGCGAGCTGATCGTGATCGCCGCGAACAACGGCCAGTTCCGCAAGCTGTGCGAGGTCATCGGGCTGCCCGGGCTGCCGGACGACCCCCGGTTCGCCACCCCGGGGGTGCGCAGCGCGAACCGGGAGCAGCTGCGGCCCCTCATGGTCGAGGCGCTGGCGGCCCGCAGCGCCGCCGAGTGGTTCACGCTGATCACCGGCGCGGGTGTGCCGTGCGGACCGATCAACGACGTCGCGCAGGGTGTCGCGCTGGCCGAGGGTCTCGGGCTCGACCCGGTCGTGTGGCCCGGCGATCCGGCGTCGGCGGTCCCGACGGTCCGCAACCCCGTCGGCTACTCCGCAACGCCACCGACCTACCGGCGCAGCCCGCCTGCCCTCGGCGCGGACTCGGCGGAGATCCGGGCCTGGCTCGAACGCGGGTGAGCGGCGACGGTCGCCTCGACCGTCGCCGCTCACGGGCCTGCCTGCGGGTCAGTTGCCGCCGTTGCCGAACGGGTTGCGGCCGAAGGGGTTCTGGCCGTTGCCGAAGGGGTTCTCCTGCCCGGACCCGCCGCCGGAGTCCGAGCCGCCGGTGCTGGTCGACGCGCCCTGGTCCTGCTGGCTGCCGAGCGTGACGTCGACGGTCCGCGCCGAGCCGCCGCTCCCGACGGTCAGGGTGACCTTGTCGCCGGGGGCGTAGGAGCCGATCTGGGCGACGAGGTCGGAGAAGTCGTTGACGGTCGTGTTGCCCACCTTGGTGACCACGTCGCCCGCCTTGAGACCGGCCGCCGCCGCGGGCGAGCCGTCCTGCACCGCCGCGATCTGGGCGCCGCTGACGTCGGTGGGGCGGCCCGACGTCGAGCCCTGGACCCCGAGCACCGGCTTGGTGGCGTGCCCGGTGTTGATGATCTCCTGGGCGACGCGCTTGGCCTGGTCGACCGGGATCGCGAAGCCGAGCCCGATGCTGCCCGTCGAGTTGCCCGCGGTCTGGATCGCCGAGTTGATGCCGACGACCTGACCGTCGAGGTTGACCAGGGCGCCACCGGAGTTGCCCTGGTTGATGGGCGCGTCGGTCTGCAGTCCGTTGTAGACGACGGCGGAGCCGTCCTCGCCCTGCGTCGACACGGTCCGGTTGAGCGCACTCACGATGCCGCTGGTCACCGTGCCGGTGAGGCCCTGCGGCGAGCCGATCGCGACGACCTGCTGGCCGACCTGGACGTCCTTGGACTGCCCGAGGGTGGCCGGGGTCAGCCCGGACACGCCGCTGAGCTGCAGGACCGCGAGGTCGTAGCTCGGCGCGGTGCCGACGACGGTGGCCTGGTGCTGCGAGCCGTCGGACAGGGTGACGGTGATCTGGCCCTGCTCGGCGACGACGTGGTTGTTGGTGAGGATCTTGCCGTCGGAGGTGAGGACGACCCCGCTGCCCTCGACCTCGCCCTGCGCCATGGCCACCCGGATGTCCACGGTGGACGGCATGGCCTTGGCGGCGGCCGCCGCGACGGTGCCGTTGACGGCCGCGACGTTCGAGGTGCTGGCCGGGCTGCTGCTCAGGGTGACCGCACCGCCGCCGTGGTCGAACACCGCGTAGGCCGCGCCGAAGCCGGCACCGCCGCCGACGAGGCCCGCGACGAGCGCGGCCGCGACGATGCCGATCATCGGCCGCGACGCGCGCGCCTTCGGCTGCGGGGCGGGCGGCGCCATGGTGGCGGTCGCGCCCGGTCCGGAGGGCGTACCGGCAGGGTCACCCGCGGGGGGCTGTGCCCCCACGCCGTAGGGGGCGCCGTACGGGCCGGGCCTGCCCGGGTTGCCCGACGGGTGGGCCCCGTACGGGCCGGGCGTCGAGCCCGGCTGGTTCCAGCCCGTCCGGTTCCACGGGCTCCCGGCCTGCGCGGCCGCCCCGGCGTACGGCTCGTACCGTGGGGCGCCCAGGTGCTGGGTCGGGTGCTCGGCGGCGGCCGCCCCGCCGTCGGCGCCGATGCCGGCGTCGGCATGGGTGCCGTCGTCGGCGACCGTGTCCGCGGCCGCGTCGGCAGCCGTGGGCCGGCCGCCCTCGGCGGCGCGCGGGAAACCCGCGGCCGGGGTGTCGTCGGTGGACCGGCCGCCCTCGGGCGGCACGGAGGTCTGCTCGGTCGGGGGTCGACCGGCCGGATCGGCGTCCGCGTCGGAACGGCCGTACCCCCGCTGCTCGTCGGTCATGGTGACGACTGTGCTGGGAGAACCTGAGACGTCCCTGTGGGCCTGCTGGGAATAGTCGCGTGGTTTCGCGCGGATTCGGTGAGGACGCGGCGCCTGTCAGGGTCAACTTGACACGATGGGTATGTCAGGAGTTGCCTGACAGGCATGGAGCCTCTCGACCGAGCCCTCTCCGCGGACGTGTCCGCCGCCGTCGACGCCGTGCGCGTGGCCGCCGTCGCCGAGTCGGGCCGTCAGGCCGACGCGTTGCTCGACGGCGTCGGCGTGCCCGGCGAGCGCGACCGTGAGGTCGCCTGGCAGCTCCTGCAGTTCCGGATCCATCTCGCCGCCGGGCTCGACCCGTTGCCCGACCTCGTCGGCCTGCGCCGCGTCGGGACCACGTGGGAGACCATCGCCCGGGCCGCCGGAACGACGCGGCAGTCGGCGCACGAACGCTGGGCCCGGCCGGTCGCCGGCGTTCTCGACCGCTACGGCACCGGCGAGGTCCCGGGTGGCCTACTGTCGACCCCGTGACAGAACTGAACGCCGTCTGGTCCCTGGCCGCCCGGGAGTCGTACCTGGCGGTCGTCTCGATCACCCGCGCCGACGGATCGGTCCACTCGTCGCTGGTCAACGCCGGCCCGGTCCGTCACCCGGTCACGGGAGAGGCCGTCGTCGGCTACGTGACGTACGGCCGGGTCAAGCTCGCGAACCTGCGTGAGCGGCCCGCCTCGGCGCTGTCGTTCCGCTCCGGCTGGAAGTGGGCGACGATCGAGGGCACCTGCGAGATCATCGGCCCCGACGACCCGGCCGACGGTGTCGACGACGAGCGGCTGCGGCTCCTGCTGCGCGAGGTGTTCGCCGGTGCCGGCGGCAGTCACGACGACTGGGACGCCTACGACCGCGTGATGCGCGAGGAGCGTCGGGCCGCGGTGCTGATGACCCCCACCCGGGTCTACGGCAACGCCTGAGTTCCCGTGTCGCGCGCCACTGGCGCGTGATCATCGCGGCACCCGGCCTGTATCGTGACGGCCAGCGAAGGGGAGTAGCTCCCAACGTCGCGGTCGACATACTGGACGCCCTCGGGCGGCCCGGCCGCACGGCCTGCGCCACCAGGCGAGCGAGACCTTCGATCCGGTAGGCACCGGGTCGAGGTCCGCAGTCCTCGATCCGGTCCGAGATCGAGGGGTGCTCGATGTACGACGTGCTGGTCGCTGCCGCGCTCAGCTTCGGGGTGATCTTCGTCGCCGAACTCGGTGACAAATCCCAGCTCATGGCCCTGACCTTCGCGACCCGCCACCGCGCTGTGCCCGTACTCGTCGGGATCACGATCGCCACGTCGGTGGTGCACCTCGTGTCGGTCGCCGTCGGGCACGGCCTCGGCGCCGCACTCCCGACGGGCTGGATCGCGCTGATCGCCGCCGTCGCGTTCCTCGGGTTCGGCGCGTGGACCCTCCGCGGCGACGCCCTCACCGCGGAGGAGCATGCAAAGGCCACGCGGGTGACGCGCTCGGCGGTCGTCGCGGCGTCGACGGCGTTCTTCCTGGCCGAGCTCGGCGACAAGACGATGCTGGCGACGATCACGCTGGCCACCCAGCACGGCTGGTTCGGGGTGTGGCTCGGGTCGACCCTCGGCATGGTCGTGGCGGATGCGATCGCGATCGTCATCGGCCGGCAGCTGGGCAGGCGGCTGCCCGAGCGCACCATCCGCTACGGCGCCGCGGGCCTGTTCGGGCTCTTCGGCATCTGGCTCGCCGTCGACGCGGTCTCCCAGCTGACCGGCGAGCCCGTCGCCGCGCTGCTCGACCATCACGCCGCGGGATGGGGCGCGCTCGCGCTGGCCCTCGCCGGGATCGTCCTCGGTGTCCTCACGCGCAGGCGTCTGGTCACGCGGCCGAGCCGCGTCGGCGTCGCGACCTGGTGGGTTCGTGTGCTGTCGGCGGCGGCCGTCGTGCTGGGCCTCGCCGCCCCGCTGCTGGTGGCCACCGACGTCATCGAGCCGATCTCGCTGTTCAGCGATCCGGGCGTCGCGGCCGCCGGAGCCGGTGCGTTCCTCGGCGGGTGCGCGCTCTGGCGGGCGGCCATCGCGTCGTACGCGGCCCACGCCACGCCGCCCGAGAGGGGCCCCCGGCTCTCGACGGTCGGGCTGCACGCCCGCGTGCGGCACCCGGGTATGACGGGCATCGTCGTCGCCACGTGCGGGCTGCTGCTGATGGTGCCGACGGTGCTGGGCGTGCTCGCGATGGTGCTGATCGTCGTCGCGGTGCAGGTGCAGGCCCGTGCGATCCGCGAACCGCGGCTGGCGGCCGCCCACGGCGCCGCGTACGCGGACTACGTGCTGCGCACCGGGCGGTTCCTCCCGCGGCTGCGCACCGCCGAGACCCCGCCCGGGCTCGGCGAGCGCGTCCGGGTGGGCTGACGCCCGTCCCCGGGTCAGCGCGGGCGGGCGCGCAGTCCGTCCAGGGCCATCCCGAGGACCCGCTCACGCTGGCCGGCCTCGTCGTACTCGACGCCGGTCGTGGCCCTCGGCGGCCGGCGGGCGCTGTTCTGGCTGCCCGCGGTCGTCGTGGCGCTGACGGCGATGGCCGCGCACCTGCTCGTCCCGGCCTCGCCGGTCCGCGCCGGCGGGCGCATCAACTGGCTCGGCGCCGCGCTGCTGGCGGCCTGGCTGGTCGCGCTGCTCGTGTCGCTGAGCATGGGCGACCAGTGGGGGTGGGCCTCACCCGCGGTGATCGCGCCGCTCGTCGGGTCCGTCGTGCTGCTGGCCGCGTGGGTCGTGGCCGAGTCCCGGTCCGGCCACCCCGTCATCGACATGCGGGTGATGCGGCTGCGCGGGGTCTGGACGACGAACCTGGTCGCGCTGCTGTCCGGCGCGTCGATGTTCGCGGTGTACGCCTACGTCCCGGTCTTCGTGCAGACACCCGCCGCGGCCGGTTACGGCCGAGCGCCATCGTCACGCGCGCGGGCAGGAGCAGCCGGCCGGCCTCGCCGATGGTCGCGGAGAACTCGAGCGGACAGGTGGATGGCGACGGCCGCGACCGCGACCGTCGCCACCCACGGCTACCGGTAGAGGTCGGCGTGCTCGGCGCGCAGCTTGTACTTGAGCACCTTGCCGCCGACGGTGTCGGGCAACGCGTCGGCGAAGACGACGGCCTTGGGCGTCTCGAAGCCGGCCAGCCGCTCGCGGCAGTGCGCGATGATCGCGTCGGCGTCGGGCGTCGTGCCCGCCTTCGGCACGACGACGGCCGTGACGGCCTCGCCCCAGCGCGGGTGGTCGAGCCCGATCACGGCGGCACGTTCGACGTCGGGGTGGCCGTAGAGCACGGACTCGACGCGCATGCTCGACACGTTCTCGCCGCCGGACTTCACGATGTCCTTGTAGCGGTCGACCATGATCCGCAGGCCGTCCTCGTCGATCTGGGCGCTGTCGCCGGAGTGGAACCAGCCCCCGCGGAACGCCTCGCGCGTCGCCTCCTCGTTGCGGTAGTACCCGGCCATGATCACCGGCGACCGGTACACCGCCTCGCCGGGCTCCCCGCGTACCGGCGTCCCGGTCTCGTCGACGACGTCGGAGGCCAGGATCGGGCTCGGCACGCCCACGTAGTTGACCGCGGGGGCGCTGCGCGCGTAGACCTCCGGCCACTTCGTCGGCCAGAAGCGGTGACAGGCGATGGCCTCGGTCTGGCCGAAGATGCCCAGGGTCACGAAGCCGTCCGCGCAGCGCTTCTCCAGGTCCTCGACCACCCGCGGCTCCAGCGCGCCCCAGCCGTAGACGAGCGTCGTCAGGCTGGAGACGTCGAGCTCCGGGCGCCGGTCGAGCTCGGCGGCGAGGTTGGCGGCGAACTGCGGCGAGCCGTTCCACAGCGCGGTGGCCCGTTCCTCGGCGATGGCGTCGGCCGTCGCCTCGGGCGTGGGCCTGCGGCCCAGGACCATCGAGCCGCCGGCGAGGAAGGCGCCGAACGGGAAGATCTGGTCACCGATGTGGTAGATGATCGGCAGGAAGACGACGAGCTTGAGGTCGCTCTCGTGGCGCAGGCTCCGCGACAGCGACACCGAGAAGTTCAGCGCCGCGAGGTGCGTCATGCTGTGGGACAGCATGGCGCCCTTGGGCATCGACGTCGTGCCCGAGGTGAACAGCAGCTGCCAGATGTCGTCGCCGTGGATCTCGACGTCCGGCTCGGTCTCGGGCTTGCCCGCGATGAAGTCGGTGAACGACGGGCTGTCGGCCACCGGGCCGCCGCCGACGGTGATCGTCGCGCCCACGGCCAGGTCGCTCGCGGCGAACGCCGCCTCGACCTTGGGCCACATCTCGGCGTCGACGATCGCGAACCGCGGCTCCAGCACGCCGATCAGGTGCGTCACGACGTCGGTCGCGAGGTTCGGGTTGATGGGCGCCGCGACCATGCCGGCCTTGGCGATCCCGACCTTGGCCAGGAACGCCTCGACGGAGTTCTCGCACACCATCAGGACGCGGTCGCCGGGGACGAGCCCGGCGTCGGCGAGCGCGTGCGCGACGCGGCTCGCGACGGCGTCGGCCTGCCGGTAGGTGACTCGCGCGAACTGCTCGTCGGCGTAGGCCCCCGGACGGCCCGAGATGGCCACCTGGTCGGGATAGCTCCAGGTCAGGCGTTCGAACATGTCGCCGACGGAGGTCCGCTCCCAGCGGTTGACCGCGCGGCGGCCACGCAGGGTCGTGACGTCGATGTGGGGCTGGTCGTTCACGTCCGGGCTCCTTTGCGCGGGAGGCGTCAGTGCGGTCGGTTGCGGCGCCGTCGCGCGCGACGACGACGGGACCGATCAGTACTTAGTCATCAGCAGTTCACTCCGCTCGCGCGGCGCCGGGGTGACGCCGAGGCACGCGTGCGCCATCTCGTCGAGCAGCTCGGCCAGCCGTGCCTCGGCGAGTCCGCTGCGGAAGAACAAGGTCGACTGGATCGCGCCGATGGCCGCGTGGACCGCCAGCCGCTGCTCGCCGTCGGCGAGGTCGCGGCGCAGCGGCGCGAGCACGTGCACCCAGTCCTCGATGTAGTGGCGCTGGCGCCTGCGCAGCCGCCTGCGCTCCTCCTCGGGGAGGTTGTGGACCTCGCGGTGGTAGACGGCGAGCACGCTGCGGTCCTGGAGCGCGACCCGGATGTGGTCGCGGACCAGCGCGGACAGGGCGATCTCGTCGTCGGGCGCGGCGCTGACGATCCGTGCGGCCCCGGACTGCAGCCGGTCCATCACCTGGTCGAGCAACGCGATGAGGATCGCGGCCTTGCTGTCGAAGTGACGGTAGATCCCGGAGCCCACGATGCCGGCCTCGGCGCCGATGTCGGCCATCCCGACCGTGTGGTACCCGCGGCGGGCGACGAGCTGTGCCGCGGCGACGAGGATCCGCTCCCGGCGGTCGGGATCGCGCTGACTGCGCGGGCGTGGAGCGGCCATCTGGTCATCATGACAGGACCCCGGTACCGTCGTCACCAGTGAACTGCTGATCACATTCGAACGGATCGGCAGACGGGACGGGCCGGAGGCACCGCGTGGACTTCGCCGAGACCGACGAGCACCGCGATCTGCGGGCGGCCGTCGCCGCCGTCGCGGGCGACTTCGGGGGCGCCTACTTCGTCGAGCGGGCACGTGCAGGGGAGCCGACCACGGAGCTGTGGGACGCGCTGGGCAAGTCGGGCTTCGTCGGGGTCAACATCCCCGAGGAGTACGGCGGCGGGGGCGGCGGGCTCGTCGAGCTGGCGCTGGTCTGCGAGGAGGCCGCGGCGCAGGGCGCGCCGCTGTTGCTGCTGCTCGTGTCGTCGGCGATCTCGGCGGAGGTGATCGCCGAGTTCGGGTCCGCCGAGCTCAAGCAGCGCTGGCTGCCGGGGCTGGCCGACGGGTCGACGAAGGTCGTCTTCGCCATCACCGAGCCCGACGCGGGGTCCAACACCCACCGGCTGTCGACGACCGCGGTGCGCGACGGCGACCACTGGGTGCTCAACGGCACCAAGCACTACATCTCCGGTGTCGACGAGGCCGAGGCGCTCGTCGTGGTCGCCCGCAGCGGCCGTGACGACGCGGGCAACGCCCGGCTGTCGCTGTTCGTCGTCGACACCGACGCACCCGGGCTCCAGCGCACCCACCTGCCCGTCGACATCCAGGTGCCGGAGAAGCAGTTCGTACTGCACTTCGACGACGTGCGGGTGCCCGCCGCGAACCTGATCGGCGAGGAGGGCGCCGGGTTCCGCCAGGTCTTCCACGGCCTCAACCCCGAGCGCATCACCGGAGCGGCGGTGTGCGTCGGCGTCGCCCGGTACGCGCTGGCGCAGGCCGCCCGCTACGCGGGGGACCGCAGGGTGTGGGACACCCCGATCGGCGCCCACCAGGGTGTGTCGCACCCATTGGCCAAGGCCGCGATCGAGACCGAGCTCGCCGCGCTGATGACGCGCAAGGCCGCCTGGTGCCACGACCACGGCCTGCCGGCGGGCGAGGCGTCGAACATGGCGAAGTACGCCGCCGCCGAGGCCGCGCTGAACGCGCTCGACGCGGCGATCCAGACCCACGGCGGCAACGGCCTTGCGCGCGAGTACGGGCTGCTGCCCTACTGGGGAATGGCGAGGTTGCTGCGGATCGCCCCGGTCAACCGGGAGATGATCCTCAACTTCGTGGCCCAGCACACGCTCGGCCTGCCGAAGTCCTACTGAGCCCGAGCTGATCCTCACGAGCCGACCACGAGCCGACCACGAGCCGACCACGAGCAAGGTCCCGACCCGGGAGTGACGACGATGTCGACCAACCTGATCCAGCGCGTCAACGTCGGTGACTCGCTGACCCGCTCCGCCGCCGCCCGCCCGGCGCAGCTCGCCGTCGTCGACGGCGACCGGCGCTGGACCTACGCCGAGTTCGACGCCTGGGTCAACCGCCTCGCCCACGGGCTCGCGGCCCGCGGCTACGCCCGTGGCGACGCGCTGGGGCTGGCCTCGGGCAACAGTGCGGAGTTCCTCGCCGTCTACTACGCGTGCGCCAAGCTCGGCGTCGTCTGCGTGCCGGTCAACCTCGGCTGGAAGGCAGGGGAGGTCGCCTACGTGCTCGGCCACTCCAGGGCGCGCGGGATCGTCGTCGAGTCGCAGCTCGTCGCCACGGTCGGCGAGGCGATCGAGAAGGTCTCCGACGTCGCCGACGTGTTCGTCGCGCCCGGCCTGGGCGCACAGTGGGAGGCGGCCCCGGCCGACCGGACGTGGTCGGCGCTGGCCGACGTCGAGTCCGAGGACTCCTCACCCGCCGAGTACCACGTCGAGGACCGCGACGGCCTGAGCTACCTCTACACGTCGGGCACGACGTCGTTCCCCAAGGGCGTCGTCGGCTCGCACCTGGCGATCTACCTGGAGTCGATGTCCGGCGCGCTCGACTCGGGGTGGAACGCGACCGACCGCTTCCTGTGCCTCATGCCGTTCTTCCACACCGCGCAGCTCAACGCGTTCTGCACACCCGCGCTGATGGTCGGCGCGACGATCCACGTGCAGCGCGGCTTCGACGCGGAGGCCTTCCTCACCACGATCGAGCGCGAGTCGATCACCCAGGTGTTCGGGCTGCCGATGATGTACCGCGCGGCCCTGGAGCACGCGTCGTTCGCGGCGCGCGACCTGTCGAGCCTGCGCCGGGCCGTCTACGCCATGGCGCCCATGCCCGAGCCGCTGATCAAGGCCTGCCTCGAGGGCTTCGGCTGCGAGTTCGCGCTGCTGTTCGGGCAGACGGAGATGAGCCCGGTGACGACGCTGTTCCGGCCCGAGCACCAGCTCACCCACATCGGCGCCGTCGGCACCCCGATCACCGGCGTCCAGGTGGCGATCATGGGGCCGGACGGCACACTGCTGCCCGCGGGGGAGAAGGGCGAGATCGTCTACCGCGGCCCGTCGACGATGAACGGCTACCTGGACAACCCGGAGGCGACCGACGAGGCGTTCGCCCACGGCTGGTTCCACTCCGGCGACGTCGGCTGGTTCGGCGAGGACGGCGTGCTCTGGTTCGCCGACCGCTACAAGGACGTGATCAAGACCGGCGGCGAGAACGTCGCGTCGCTCGAGGTGGAGCGGGCCGTCTACGCCGCCGAGCCGCGGGTGGCCGAGGCCGTCGTCGTCGGGCTCCCGCACGAGCGCTGGACCGAGGCGATCACGGCGGTCGTCGTGCCGAAGCCGGGCGAGTCGATCGACCCCGAGGAGCTCAGGACCGCGCTGCGCGGGCACCTCGACGGCTACAAGATCCCCAAGGCGGTCATCGTCGTCGACGAGCTGCCCAGGACGTCGACGGGGAAGATCCAGAAGAACGTGGTGCGCGACCAGCACCAGGGCCACTACGGCTGACCGTGAGCGGCGATGGTCGCTGCGGCGACCATCGCCGCTCACGATGGCGTGCGGTCCCGGGCGGGCTCACCAGCCCATGAGGCGGACGAGGTCCTGGCGCAGCCCGGGTACGGCGTAGCGGTTCCAGGCCATCCGCACGTCGGTGGTGCGCCCGTCGGCGTAGGTGCGGATGCCCGTGAGCAGGATGCAGATCAGCGCCAGCGCCCCCAGCACCGAGTAGCTGCGCACGACCTCCGGGTCGACGGTCGTGGCGCGCAGCTGCTCGTAGGCGCGGAAGAACCAGTCGCGGTCGCAGACCGCCTCCAGCAGCGCCGACCCCGGCTCGATGAACTTGCCCGCCAGGTAGTCCAGCGCGGCGTAGCCCAGGTCGTAGCGCGGGTCGCCGAGGTAGGCCAGCTCCCAGTCGACGACGGCCGCGATCCGGCCCTCGTGGATCATCGTGTTGCCGATCCGGTAGTCGCCGTGCACCAGCGCTGGCGGAACCGGATCGGGTTCACGCTCGCGCAGCCACGCGAAGGCGTCCTCCACGACGGGGTCGCGGACCAGCCGGTCCTCGGCGTAGGTGCGGGCCCAGCGGTCGACGGCGTCGGCGTAGCTGCGCGGCGGGCCGAGGAAGCCGAGGTCCGCGGCCGGGATCGCGTGGATCCCGGCGATCGTCTCGACGAGGTCGCGGCCCAGCCGCCCGCCGTCGGCCCAGTCGGCCTCGAGCGCCTCGCGGTCGCGGCGCAGCCACGTCACGGGCGCCGAGCCCGGCACCCAGTCCATCACGAACCAGGACCCGCCGAGCGGGGTGTCGGTCGCGTGCTCGATGCCGTGCGGCGTGGGCACCGGGACGCCTGCCGCCGCGACGGTCGCGTAGAGCCGGTACTCGCGTTCGAGATCGGAGTCGAGCAGCGACGCGGGCGGCTTGACGCGGACGACGAACGCCCTGCCCGGCTCCGGATCCCCGGCGCTGAGCAGCCACGTGTGCCTGCTCCAGCCGCCGGCGAGCTGACGCAACGCCCACGGCCGCGCGCGGTCGCGCGCGTCGAGCCGCCCGGCCTCGACCAGCACGTCGAGGACGGTGTCGGGCGGGACCGCCGTGTCGGCCGGCACGACTGCGGTCACGGGTTCTCGACGCGCCCGGCGAACTCGACGTTCGCCCAGCCGGGGTGGCCGTCGACGGTCGTCGACAGCAGCGAGCGGTCGTTCCACGAGCGCTGCAGGGTGCCGTCGACGCGCCGGTCGAACAGCACCGGAAGCACCCGTACGACGGTGCCCTCCAGGTGATGCGTGCCCGCGCCGGTCGTGATCTCGGCCGTCAGCCCGGTCGGGATCGCCTTGCCGGGCACGTCGGGCCGGGGGACCGTCGTGACGGTCTCGGTGTAGCCGACGATGGCCCGCTCGGGCCCGGCCGCGGGGTCGGTGAACACGGCACCGTCGCCGATCCAGCCGCCCAGGTCGGCGCGCCACATCGCGATCTCCGGTCCGCCGTCGGAGACGAGGTCGATCCAGCGCCAGTCGTCGGGGGCGAACCAGTTGCGCACGCCCCAGGAGTGGTCCTTGCCGCCGCGGCCGTCGATCTCGATCGTCGTGCCGTCGATGGTGATCGTGCCGGTGACCAGGCCGACCTCGTCGACGTGCCCGGTGAACAGTTCCGACCACCGCGGGTCCTCGCGGTAGACGTAGGGCGGGTGGGTGGGGGAGAAGGTCAGGTCGTAGGACACCTCGACCGAGTCGGCCGCGCTCTTCGCGACGGGCCCGAGCGCCGCGTGGTCGCACTCGACGCCGTCGCCGCCGTCGTTGAGCTTGCCGCCGAACTGCAGCCGCCAGTCGCCGAAGGGCTCGTCGGACGAGTAGGTCATGCCCGCGACGTGCACGTGGTCCTCGAGCTTGTCGAACGAGTCCCACTCCGAGGCGACCAGGCTGTGCCGGTCGGGGCCCCACAGCACGTTGACCGAACCGGAGTGGCCGCTCGCGACGCGCCGGCCGATGGAGGAGAAGCCGCCGATGCCGTGGCGCGCGTCGAAGAAGGAAAAGTAGTAGCTCTCGCGCCAGCGCCGGTCGTCGCCGGGCGGGTGGACGCGGTCGTGGCGCGCGACGTCGGCGGGCAGGTCGCTCGGGCGGTAGGTCGGGCTGGTCCGGGTCATCGGGTGCCTCCGGTCGGGGATGCGGGCGGGGCGGCCGGGCGGGTCTCGGTGGGCCGGGAGAGCAGGTCGATCTCGGCGTCGACGAGGTCGCGCAGGAGACTGTGGACGTCCGCGGCGAGCGCGGCGCCGTCGGGGCCCGCGGCGCGGCAGGCCGCCAGCAGGTCGCCGATCGGGGCGCCGAGCGCGGCCACGTCGCCGGAGGGGTCGCCGTCGATGGCCGCGACGACGGCCTCGGCGGCGGCGCCGAGGACCGTGTCCGCCGCGGTGGCCACGACGGTATCGACCGCGGCCGAGACGGCGCCGGCGGGCGACGTGCCGGCGGCGGGGCGCGTGGTCGCGGGTGCGGGTCGGGGCTCGCACAGCAGCGCGCGCAGGTCCGCGCGGAACCGCGCGGCCACGGCCGGGCCACCCGCGAGCTCGGCGGCGAGATGTCGGCCGATGCTGCCGGCCGACTTCAGCTGGCCGCGCTGGAACCCGTCCAACGGCCGCGCCCAGTCGGCGGACTCGCGCAGCGTCCCGGACAGCACGGCCGTGAGCTGGGCCGGGGTCATCGCGTTGAACACGGCACGCCTCTCTCGCCTGGGTCCGCCGCGCGCGGCCGGGCGGCGCGAGCTCTGGCGACGGGCCGGGAGGGGTCGCGGCACGCCGCCGCGACCGGCCGATCGGCCCGTCGTAGTGAACCATGATGTACCAGAACCGACCCTGTCAACGCCGTCCGGAACGCGTCGTCGCAGCGGCTGCCGCGCACGCTGTCGACCGCTACGGTCGGCCACGGCGGATGCGCGGGGGCCGGGGTCTGGTCACGGCCCGGCTCCGTCGGTAGAGTTCGCAAGTAGTGAATGGCTAGTAACTCCGGGAGTCGCCGTGGACGTCTGTGGGAGCACTGCACGACCGGTCGCGAGGTGCGGCTGATGCCGGTGCTGAGGACCGCGGTGGACACCGCGTCCGAGACCTACCAGAGCAACCGCAAGTACCAGCTCGAGATGATCGACCAGCTCAACGAGCAGCTGGAGCTGGTCATCGCGGGCGGCGGCGAGCGGTACATGCAACGCCATCGCGACCGCGGCAAGCTCCCGGTCCGTGAGCGGCTGGAGCTGCTGCTCGACCCGGACAGCCCCTTCCTCGAGCTCGCGCCACTGGCGGCCTGGGGCACCGACTTCACCGTCGGCGCGTCGGTGCTCACCGGCATCGGCGTGGTCGAGGGAGTCGAGTGCATGGTCATCGGCCACGACCCGACGGTCCGCGGCGGGGCGATGAACCCGTACTCCCTGCGCAAGACGCTGCGCGCGTTGGAGATCGCCCGGCTCAACCGGCTGCCGGTGATCAACCTCGTCGAGTCCGGTGGCGCCGACCTGCCCACGCAGGCCGACCTGTTCGTCCCGGCCGGGCGGATCTTCCACGAGCTCACGGAGCTGTCGTCGCTGGCGATCCCGACCGTGGCGCTGGTCTTCGGCAACTCGACGGCGGGCGGGGCCTATGTCCCGGGCATGTGCGACTACGCGGTGCTCGTCGACAACCGCGCCAAGGTGTTCCTCGGCGGTCCGCCACTGGTCAAGATGGCCACCGGCGAGGACGCCGACGACGAGTCGCTCGGTGGCGCGGACATGCACAGCCGCATCTCGGGCCTGTCGGACTACTTCGCCGTCGACGAGCTCGACGCGATCCGGCTGGGCCGCGAGATCATCTCCCGGATCAACTGGCACAAGCTGGGTCCGGCGCCGGCCGCCGACCCGCTGCCGCCGCGCTACGACCCGGAGGAGATCCTCGGCATCGTCTCCTCCGACATCAAGGTCCCGTTCGACCCGCGCGAGATCCTCGCCCGCACCGTCGACGACTCCGACTTCGACGAGTACAAGCCGCTCTACGGGACGTCCCTCGTGACCGGCTGGGCGCAGATCCACGGCTATCCGGTCGGGATCCTGGCCAACCACCGCGGCGTGCTGTTCAGCGAGGAGGCCAAGAAGGCCAGCGAGTTCATCCTGCTCGCCAACCAGACCGACACCCCGCTGGTGTTCCTGCAGAACACCACCGGCTACATGGTGGGGACCGAGTACGAGCAGGGCGGGATCATCAAGGACGGCGCCAAGATGATCAACTCGGTCACCAACAGCGCCGTCCCGCACCTCACGATCAACATGAACTCGTCGTTCGGCGCGGGCAACTACGGCATGTCCGGCCGCGCCTACGACCCCCGGCTGATGTTCGCCTGGCCCGGCGCCAAGCTCGCCGTCATGGGTGCGGCGCAGCTCGCGGGCGTCATGTCGATCGTCGGGCGCGCCTCGGCCGCGTCGCAGGGCAAGCCCTTCGACGAGGAGGCCGACGCCAAGCGCACGGCGGCGATCGAGGCCCAGATCGAGGCCGAGTCGCACGCCTTCTACGTCACCGCCCGGCTCTACGACGACGGCATCGTCGACCCCCGGGACACCCGCACCGTGCTCGGGATGTCGCTGTCGGCCGTGCACTCCAACACGATCGCCGGCCGTCGCGGCTTCGGCGTCTTCCGGATGTGAGCCCGTCGATGTCCACGCAGAAGACCATTCAGAAGCTGCTCGTCGCCAACCGCGGGGAGATCGCCGCGCGGGTCATGCGCACCGCGCACCGCCTCGGCATCGCGACGGTCGCGCTGTTCTCCGACCCCGACGCCGACGCTCCCCACGTCCAGCTCGCCGACGAGGCGGTCCGGCTCCCTGGGGCCGCCCCGTCGGACACATACCTGCGGGCCGACCTGGTGATCGCCGCCGCGCAGGCCACCGGTGCCGACGCCGTGCACCCCGGCTACGGGTTCCTCTCCGAGAACGCCGGCTTCGCCCGCGACTGCGCCGCGGCCGGGCTGACCTTCGTCGGCCCGACGCCGGAGGCCATCGCGTCGATGGGTTCCAAGCTCGAGGCCAAGGCGCTCATGGAGGCCGCGGGCGTGCCGGTGCTTCCGGGCGCGACCGTCACCGACGAGACCGACCTGTCGGTCGAGGCCGACCGGATCGGGTTCCCCGTGCTGGTCAAGGCCGCGTTCGGCGGTGGCGGACGCGGCATGCGCATCGTCCACGACGCCGACTCGCTGCGGGAGGCGGTCGACGGCGCCCGTCGTGAGGCCGCGTCGGCGTTCGGCGACGGGACGGTGTTCCTGGAGCGCTACGTCGTCGACCCGCGGCACGTCGAGGTGCAGATCCTCGGCGACACCCACGGCGACGTCGTGCACCTGTTCGAGCGCGAGTGTTCCATCCAGCGCCGCTACCAGAAGATCGTCGAGGAGTCGCCGTCCCCGGCGGTCGACGACGCGCTGCGCGCCGAGCTGGGCGCCGCCGCCGTCGCCGCGGGCAAGGCGATCGGCTACACCGGTGCGGGCACCGTCGAGTTCGTGCTCGACCAGGACGGGCGGTTCTTCTTCCTGGAGGTCAACACCCGGCTGCAGGTCGAGCACCCCGTCACCGAGCTGGTCACCGGGCTCGACCTCGTGGAGCAGCAGCTGCGCGTCGCCGAGGGTGCGCCGCTGCCGCCGGAGGTCACCGGTGCCACGATCACCGGCCACGCGATCGAGGTGCGGCTCTACGCCGAGGACGTGGCGGCCGGCTTCCTGCCCGCGACGGGCACCCTGCACTCGTTCGCCATCCCCGCCGGTGCCGGCATCCGCGTCGACACGGGGTTCGTCGACGGCTCGGTCGTCTCGCCCCACTACGACCCGATGCTCGCCAAGGTGATCGCGCACGGGCCCACCCGTACCGACGCCGCCCGCGCGCTGGCCCGCGCGCTGGCGACCGCCCGTATCCACGGCGTCACGACGAACCGCGACCTGCTCGTCGGCATCCTGCGCGAGCCGGAGTTCCTCGCGGGCGGCACCGACACCGGCTACCTGACCCGCCACGACCCGGCCGCGCTCTCGGCGCCCGCCGGGGGGCTCGCGCGGCACGCCGCCGCGGCCGCACTGGCCGCCCAGGCCTCGAACCGGGCGAGCGCCCGGGTGCTGGCGGCGGTTCCGTCGGGCTGGCGCAACGTCGGCGGGGCGCCGCAGCGCGTGGCCTACACGGTGGGGGACACCGAGATCGAGGTCAGCTACCGGTACCGGCGCGGGGCGCTGGACGTCGAGGTCGACGGGGCGCGCCTGGGCACCGCCGTCGTCGCGACGGCCGGGCCCGAGGCCGTGGTCCTGGAGGTCGACGGCGTGCGCAGGCGCTACAGCGTCGTCCGGGCCGGGGGAACGTCGTATGTGGACGGTCCCGACGGTTCGGTCGCCCTGGCCGAGGTGCCGCGCTTCGCCGATCCCAACGCGTTCGCCGCCGCCGGCTCGTTGCTCGCGCCGATGCCCGGCGGGGTGGTGCGGGTCCTCGCCGAGGCAGGGGCCGAGGTCACCGCCGGGCAGCCGCTCGTCGTGCTGGAGGCGATGAAGATGGAGCACACCGTCGCGGCACCGGTCGACGGCGTCGTGTCGGAGATCCATGTGGCGCAGGGTGACCAGGTCGACACCGGGCAGGTGCTGGCGGTCGTGGAGGAAGTGGCCGCGGAGGCGACAGCAGGATGACCGGGCCGACTCGTGTCGTGAGTGGCGATGGTCGCTCCGGTGACCATCGCTGCTCACAGGGGGATGTTCGGTGACGGCCGGGCTCGTCGCGGCCGCGGCGGGGACGACCCTCGACGCGCTGTACCGGCGCTCGATCCGCATCTTCGCCGACCGCACCGCGGTCACCACCGGTGACCCGGACGGTCCGGTGTGGACCTACCGCGAGCTGGGCGAGCGGGCCGGGCGGCTGGCGGCGGGCCTCGCCGCGAGCGGGGTCCGGCACGGCGACCGGGTCGCGGTGCTGTCGGAGACCCGGCCCGAGTTCGTCGAGCTCTACGTGGCGCTGGCGCGGCTCGGCGTCACCGCCATCACCCTCAACATCCGGTGGCACGCCGAGGAGATCGCGCACGCGGTCGGCGTGGCCCGACCCGTCGCGTTCGTGACGTCGGGGCTCGGGGCGGACCGGGCCGCGGCGGTGCGCGACCGCTGCCCGTCGGTGCGGCACTGGTACTGCATGGACGACACCGGCGACGCCGCCGGCTTCGAGCCCTACTCCGCGCTGCCCGCCGACGGCGACGTGCCGGCCGACGTCGCACAGCCCTCCGACGTGCACAACGTGCTCTACACCTCCGGCACCACCGGCCGGGCCAAGGGCGCCATGATCACCCAGCAGGCGGCGGCGATCCGCGCGCTGCGGCTGGCGCAGTGGTACTCGCTCACCCCCGACGACGGGTTCGTGGGCTGGCTGCCGCTGTTCCACACCGGCGGCGACGAGTCGCTCAACGCCACGCTGCTCACCGGCGGCATCTTCTGCGCCCTGGCCACCGCCCACACCGAGACGATGTTCGCGGCCGTCCAGCGCCACCGGCTGACGTGGACGCTGCTGCTGCCCGGCGTGATCACCGATGTGCTGCACCACGAGCGCCGCACCGACTACGACCTGTCGACGCTGCGGTTCGTGATCGGGTACGCCAACATGATGCCGACGGTCGTCAAGGAGCTGACGGCGGCGCTCGACGTGGACTTCAACGACGCGTTCGGCCAGACCGAGACCAGCTACGTCCTCGCGCACGGCTGGAGCGGGCCCGGCGAGGACCCGCACCTGCGCAAGATGCCGACCCCGCTGATGGAGGTCCGGATCGTCGACGCCCAGCTGCAGGAGACGCCCGTCGGGGTTCCGGGGGAGTGCGTCGTGCGCGGCCCGACCACGATGGCCGGCTACCTCGACGACCCCGAGGCCACCGCCGAGGTGTTCGCGGGCGGCTGGCTGCACACCGGCGACGTCCTCGTCCGGCACGACGACGGCACGCTGTCCTACGTCGACCGGGCGAAGTACCTGATCAAGACCGGTGGCGAGAACGTCTACCCGGCCGAGGTGGAGCAGGCGATCGCGGGCCACCCCGGGGTCGAGGAGGTCTGCGCCTACGGGGTCCCCGACCCGCGCTGGGGCGAGACCGTCAAGGTCGTCGTGGTACGCGCCCCCGGGGCCGACGTGAGCGGCGAGGAGGTCGTCGCCTGGTGCCGCGACCGGCTCGCGGCGTTCAAGCGGCCGCACTTCGTGGAGTTCGTCGACGCCGCCGAGCTCCCGCGCAGCACCACCGGGAAGCTACAACGTCATCTGCTCGCCGAACGCGGCGCGGACGAGAAGGAGCGGGTGTCGTGACCGACCGCCACGTGGACGTGAAGGACGAGGGCCGGGTCCGGATCCTGACGATGGACCGGCCCGACCGGCGCAACGCGCTGACCCCGCAGACCGTGGGGGAGATCGAGGAGGCCCTGCGCGACGCCGCGGAGGGCTCCACGATCGGCGCGGTCGTGCTGACCGGCGCGGGCGGGCACTTCTCCGCGGGCGGGGACGTCGACCACATCCTCGGCGCCATCTCCGGTGAGGACACCGCGCTGCTGACGATGATGCGCGCGTTCCACCGGGTCGTCGTCGAGATCTGGGAGTCGCGGCTGCCGGTGGTCGCGGCGGTGTCCGGGGTCGCCTACGGCGGCGGCATCAACCTGGCCCTGGCCTGCGACCTCGTCGTGATGTCGGCCGAGGCGCGGCTGTGCGAGGTGTTCGCCAGGCGTGGCATCGTCCCCGACGTCGCCGGCGCCTACCTGCTGCCGCGGATCGTCGGGGTGCACCGGGCCCGCGAGCTGATGCTGCTGGCGCCGGAGATCGACGCCGCCCGCGCCCTCGAATGGGGCATCGCGAACATCGTCGAGCCCGACCCGGACGCCGCGCTCGCGACGGCCGTGGCGAAGGCCGCGGAGCTCGCGTCGATGCCCGACTACACCGTCGCGCTGACGAAGAAGCTCGTGAACCACAGCCTGGACAGCGACCTGCGCAGCTCGTTGGAGCTGGAGGCGGTCAGCCAGGCGGCCGCACTGCGGTCGAAGGCCGCCACCGAGGGTTTCGAGGCGTTCCGGCAGAGTCGCCGGAGGACGGAGGATCGTCGATGAACATCGCGATGCTGTTGCGCCGCAGCGCGTCCGACCATGCCGAGCGGATCGCGACGGGGCTGGACGACGTCACGCTCACCTACCGCGAGTTCGCCGAGACGGGAGCCCGGTTCGCGACGCACCTGCTCGGCGAGGGGCTGCAGCCCGGCGAGCGCGTCGGGTTCTTCCTGCCCAACACGCTCGACTACCTACCGGGCCTGCTCGGTGTGTGGCAGGCGGGCGGTGTCGGCGTCCCGCTCAACTACCTGTTCCCGGACGCGCCGCTGCGGCACGCGATCCTCGACTCGGGCGCGACGGCCGTCGTCGCGCTGCCCGGCGACGTGGCGCGGCTGCAGAACCTGCTCGGGGACGCGCCCGTCCGGCTGCTCACGACCGGGCCCGACGGGAGCTTCACCGCGGCGGTCGCGGCGAGCGAGCCGGCCACCGACGTCGTCCCGCGCTACGACGACGACGACGCGCTGATCATGTACACCTCCGGTTCGACGGGGGTGCCCAAGGGCGTGCGGCAGACCCAGCGCAACGTCACCGCGCAGGTCGAAGCCGTCATCGACTGGTACGAGCTCACCGGCGACGACCACGCGCTCAACTGCATGCCGCTGTTCCACGTGGGCGGCCTGCACCTGGTCAGCCTGCCGACGCTGCTGCGCGGGGGCCGGATCACGTTCATGGGCAAGTGGGACCCGCTGGTGTGGCTCGACCTCGCGACGACCCTGCGTCCCACCTACGGCGGCCTGATCTCGACGATGCTGATCGACGTCGGCAACCGGACGGTCGGCTCGCCGGTCGTGCTCGACTCGTTCCGCATCTGCATGTTCGGCGGCTCCAGGACGCCCAACACCCCGATCGAGCGGCTCGCCGAGGGCACCGGCATCCACGGCGTGGAGATCTACGGGCAGACCGAGCAGAACGGGCTGGCGATCAGCTACCGGCCGGGCGAGCAGCGCCGGACCGGCTCCATGGGGCGGCCGCTCTCCCAGGTCGTGCAGACCCGGCTCGTCCCGCCGGCGGGTGGCCCCGACATCGAGCCGGGTTCCGGCGAGGTGGGTGAGCTGTGGGTGCGCGGCGACGCCGTCACACCCGGCTACTGGAACCGGCCCGACCTCGAGCCCGGCGCCGGCTCGGAGAAGTGGTCCGACGACGGCTGGTTCCGCACCGGTGACCTCATGTCCGCCGACGCCGACGGCTACCTCTACTACGTCGACCGGATCGACGACATGATCATCTCCGGCGGGGAGAACGTGTTCCCGCAGATGGTCGAGGAGCACCTCGCGGCGTGCCCCGACATCGCCGAGGTCGCCGTCATCGGCACGGCGCACGAGCGCTGGGTCGAGCAGGTGACGGCGATCGTGGTGCCCGCCAAGGAGGGCGTCACCGCGGAGTCGATCGCCGAGTGGGCCTCGACCCACCCCGACCTGCGCGGGATCCACCGTCCGCGGCGCATCGAGATCGTGGATGCCTTGCCGCGCACGGGTTCCGGCAAACTCAACCGCCCCGAGCTGCGCAAGGAGTTCCCGTGACCGGACCGGTCCACTACGAGGTCGAGGACGGCGTCGGCTGGCTGACGATCGATCGGCCCGAGGCCCGCAACGCGCTGTCGAAGGCGGTGCGCGACGGGCTCTGGGACGGCATCCGGACCTTCAACGACGACGACTCGGCCAAGGTCCTCGTCCTCACCGCCACGGGCGCGAAGGCGTTCTGCGCGGGCGGTGACCTCAAGGAGATGGCGGAGACCTCGCTGCAGGTCCCGCCGCCGGACTTCCTGCCGCAGTTCGGCCGCAACATCGACGTCCCGAAGCCGACGATCGCCGCGGTCAACGGGGTCGCGTTCGCGGGCGGCTTCCTGCTGGCCCAGCAGTGCGACCTCGTGGTGGCCGCCACGCACGCCACGTTCGCGGTCAGCGAGGTCAAGGTCGGTCGTGGGTCGCCGTGGGCGGCGCCGCTGTCGTGGCTGGTGCCGCCGCGGCTGGCGCTGGAGATCCTCATGACCGGCGACCCCGTCGACGCGCACCGGGCCCGTGAGCTCGGCCTGGTCAACCACGTCGTCGACCTCGCCGATCTCCGGGACCACACGCAGAACCTCGCGAAGCGGATCGCGGCCAACGCGCCGCTGTCGGTGCTCGCGAGCAAGCGCACCGCCTATCTGTCGGCGCAGCTGCCGATGGAACAGGCCTACGCCAGGGCCGAGGAGATCTGGGAGCCGGTGTACATGTCCGCCGACGCCCAGGAGGGCCCCGCGGCGTTCCGTGAGAAGCGCACCCCGCAGTGGAAGGGACGGTAGGCCATGCCCGTGTCGATGGACGCGCTCGCCGACGACATCACGGCCGAGACCGCGGTCCTGCGCGAGATCCTCACCGGACTGTCGGAGCCGGACTGGCGACGTGACACCCCCGCCGTCGGCTGGACCATCGCCGACCAGGTGAGCCACCTCGCGCACTTCGACGCCACGGCGGTGAAGTCGGCCGTCGACCCGGACGGGTTCCGCGCCGACCTGGAGAACTCCCCGCCGATCGACCCCGACGCCGTCGCCCTGCAGTACCGCGACCTCACGGGCGCGGAGATGCTGCGCTGGTTCGACGGCGAGCGCACCCGGCTGATCGAGACCTTCCGCGGGCTCGACCCGGCCCTGCGGGTCCCGTGGTACGGGCCGCCGATGAGCGCCGCGTCGTCGTTCACCGCCCGGCTCATGGAGACCTGGGCGCACACCCAGGACATCGCCGACACCGTCGGCGTCACGCGTGAGCCGTCGGCCCGGCTGCGCCACGTGGCCCACATCGGCATCGGTGCCCGCGCCTACAGCTACGCGGTGAACGGCGTCGCGATGCCCGAGGCGCCCATCCGGGTGGAGCTCGCGGCGCCGGACGGCTCCACGTGGACGTGGGGCCCCGAGGGCGCGGCCGACCGGGTCACCGGACCGGCCCTGGACTTCTGCCTGGCGGTGACCCAGCGCCGACACCGCGACGACACCGCGTTGCAGATCACCGGTCCGGTGGCCAACGAGTGGATGTCGTTCGCGCAGGCCTTCGCCGGTGCTGCGGGCACCGGCCGCAAGCCGGGACAGTTCGCATGAGCACGCCGCGCAGGCCGATCGTCATCGGCAACATCTCCGGGTTCTACGGCGACCGCATCAACGCCGCGCGCGAGATGGTCGAGGGCGGGCCCGTCGACGTCGTCTGCGGCGACTACCTCGCCGAGCTGACGATGCTGATCCTCGCCAAGGCGCAGGCCAAGGACCCCGCGCTCGGCTACGCCAGGACGTTCCTCACCCAGGTCGAGCAGATCCTCGGGACCTGCCTCGAGCGCGGCATCAAGATCGTGTCGAACGCCGGGGGGCTCAACCCCGCCGGGCTGGCCGACGCGATCCGGGAGGTGGCGGCCAAGCTCGGTCTCGACGTCGCCGTCGCCCACGTCGAGGGCGACGACCTGCGTGGCGACCTGGGCGCGATCGTCCCGCCGGTCGCCGGGAAGCCCGTGTCGGCCAACGCCTACCTCGGGGGCTGGGGCATCGCCGAGGCCCTCGGCGCGGGGGCCGACGTCGTGGTCACCGGGCGGGTCACCGACGCCTCGTTGGTGGTGGGGCCTGCGGCCTGGTGGCACGGTTGGGGTCCGACCGACTGGGACGCGCTCGCGGGCGCGGTGGTGGCCGGGCACGTGATCGAGTGCGGGCCGCAGGCCACGGGCGGCAACTACGCGTTCTTCTCCGAGGTGACCGACCGCCGCTACCCCGGCTTCCCCATCGCCGAGGTGGCCGCCGACGGCTCGACCGTGATCACCAAGCACCCCGGAACGGGCGGCCTGGTCTCCACCGGGACCGTCACCGCGCAGCTGCTCTACGAGATCCAGGGCCCGGCCTACCTCGGCCCCGACGTCACCACCCACTTCGACACGATCACCCTCGAGCAGGAGGGCGAGCACCGGACCCGCATCTCGGGGGTCCGCGGCAGCGCGCCGCCGGACACCCTGAAGGTCGCGCTCAACGACAACGGCGGCTACCGCAACTCGATGACCATGGTCCTCACCGGCCTGGACATCGAGGAGAAGGCCGCCTTCGCCGAGGAGATGCTCTTCGGGATCCTGGGTGGGCGCGACCGGTTCGCCGAGGTGGACGTCAGGCTGCTGCGCTTCGACCAACCCGACGCCCCCACGAACGAGCAGGCGACGGCGCACCTGCGGGTCACGGTCAAGGACCAGGACCCGCGGCTGGTCGGCCGCGCGTTCTCCAACGCGACGATGGAGCTCGCGCTCGCCGGCTACCCCGGCTTCCACACCACGACCCCGCCCTCCAGCGAGTCGGCGTTCGGCATCTACCGGCCCGCCACCGTCGCGCGCAGCGCCGTCACCCAGACGGTGGTGCTGCCCGACGGGACGCGGCGGGTCGTCGCCGACCCGCCGACCGGGCCCGCGGACGTCACGGCGCCCACCGGGGCCGCGGCCGGCGCCCGCCCGGGCAGCGGCGCGGTGCCCGACGGCCCGACCCGGCGGGTGCCGCTGGGGACGGTGTGCGCGGCGCGCTCCGGGGACAAGGGCGGCAACGCCAACATCGGCCTCTGGGCCCGCGATGACGCCGGGTACGCCTGGATGGCGGCCCACCTCGACGTCGACACGATCCGCGGGCTGATCGGCCCCGAGGCCGCCGACCTGCGGATCGAACGGTTCGAGCTGCCCAACCTGCGAGCGCTCAACGTGGTGGTGCACGGGATCCTGGGCGAGGGCGTCGCCTCCACGACGCGACCGGACCCGCAGGCCAAGGGCCTGGGCGAGTACGTGCGCAGCCGCCTCGTGGACGTGCCGGAGGCACTGCTGCAGGACTGACCGCGCGACCGGCGCGACCCCGCTCGTCGTCTCGAACATGTGTTCGATGTTAGCGGCGGGGTCCGACAGTTCCCGCCGGACCGGCTCAGGCCGGGCCGGCGGCCCGCCGCAACGGGCCGTCGACCCAGCGGTCGACGTCCCGGCGGTGACGCAGCCGTACGACGGGCAGCGTCGGCCTGCGGGTGGCCAGCGCCGTGATCCGCAGCGCCGTCTTGTGGTGGGTGTCCCAGGCCCACCGCACGATGTGCTCGCGGTCGGTGAGGATCGTCCGCAGCGGCGGCTCGACATTGCCGTTCCAGAGGACCTCGCGGCCGAGCCGGCGCCGCATCGTGCGCACCGAGACCTGACGCATCACCGTCGCGCGGGGCAGGTCGAGCCAGACCATCAGGTCGGCGCGGTCGGCGAGCAGGTCACGGACGGCGGAGTACTGCCACTCGGTGACCCACGCCGGCTGCGCGCTGAACGCCTCGACGTCGGCGACGAACGTCGGGATCCGGGTCCAGCCGGGGCCGTGGAACAGCGCGTCGATCTCGACGTGCGGTGCACCGGTCAGCGCGGCGATACGCGCGGACAGCGTCGTCTTCCCCGAGCCCGACGTGCCCGCGACCAGTACGCGGGCGGGTCGTGCGGGCAACGGGTCGGCGGGTCCCAGCTCCATCGGTCCCGCCCGGTCAGCGGCGGACGCCCGCGGTGTGGGCGAGCAGTGCGTCGGCGAGCGGGTCGACGACGGCCGCGGGCAGCGCGTGTCCCATGCCCGGGACGGTCGTCAGCTCGGCGCCGGCGATGGTGTCGGCGAGATGGCGGGCGTGCGGGGGCGGGTTGACGGGGTCGTCGGGCGCCTCGACGACGAGGGTCGGCACCGTCACGCTCCCGAGCTCCGCCGCGCGCTCCAGGCCGTCCTGGGCGGCCCTGGCGTGGGCACCAGGGGTGTCGGGCCGCCCCGTGTGCGCGATGACGCGGCGCTCGAGCTCACGGAACTCGTCGGGGTCGAAGGGGATCGTGGTGCCGTTGAGCAGCCGCCAGTGCTCCACGCGCCACGCGAGCTCGCCCGCGTCGTCGCGCGGGTCGTCGAACTCCTGCCACATCCGCAGCAGGGACAGGGACGGACCGGGCATGTCCGGCACGTCCCAGGCGTCGAGCGCGGCTGTGCAGAGCAGCGTCGCCGACAGCAGGCGGTCGGGATGGTCGAGCAGCAGGAGCTGGACGAGCGTGCCGCCCATCGACATCCCCACCACGTGCGCGCGTTCGACGTCCCAGGCGTCGAGGACGGCGACCGCGTCGTCGGCGAGATCGGCGACGGAGTAGGGCTGCTCGTCGAACGCCCAGGTCGAGCGGCCGGTGTCCCGGTGGTCGTAGCGGATCACGGGATGGTGCGCGGTGAGCCGGGCGAGCAGGGTCTCCGGCCAGGCGAGCCCGGAGGCGTTCGCGCCCATGATCAGCAGCAGCGGGTCGGCCCCGGCCGGCCCGGCCAGCCGTTCGGACCACAGCCGCACGCCGTCGGCGACGTCGACGAAACGTTCCACTCGCCCAGCCTGCCAACGGCTGTGCACGGCGCCGCAACCGGGACCCGGC
The DNA here is from genome assembly GCF_000196675.2 of Pseudonocardia benzenivorans CB1190. Lineage (GTDB taxonomy): Bacteria > Actinomycetota > Actinomycetes > Mycobacteriales > Pseudonocardiaceae > Pseudonocardia > Pseudonocardia benzenivorans. The sequence goes on from NC_015312.1 coordinate 1,695,394, forward strand.
GCGGACGAGCGAGCGGCCCGACGCGGCGGACGTGCCGCCGTGCCGGGCCGGAGCTCACTTGAGCGCGTCGAGCAGCGCCTGGCGCTGCCGGTCGCCCAGGCCCGCGGCCCGGCGGGACGCGTCGATGCCGGTCTTCTCCAGCAGCGCGCTGACCTTGGCGGGGCCGTAGCCCGGAAGGCTCTTCAGCAGGTCCGCCACCTTGGTCTTGCCGACGATCGCGTCGGACTTCGCGCGGTCGAGGACCGCGGGGATCGTCTCGTCGCCCCGGGCGATCGCGTCGCGCAGCTCCTTGCGGGCCGTGCGCGCGGCGGCGGCCTTCTTCAGGGCCTCCTGACGCTGTTCGGGAGTCAGCGTGGGCAGTGCCATGTGTCGAACTCCTCTACTCGGTGAAGTCCCCGTCCAGGTCGAACAGGGCTCATCTTCGCCGCACAGACTGGCAGAAGGGCCCGACGACGTACCGAGAACCCCTGCTCAGGTGCGATTCGCGGGCCTTCCGATGCGCTCAGCGGACGGATGCGGCCCGTCGCGCCACCCGACCGTGGGACGTCGAGCATCCCCAGGTCAGCGCGTCGCGGGCGGCTGCGGGCTGTCCGAGGCCGAGCACGAGGCCGCCAGCGAGACCGGAGCGGTGGACTGCGGGGTCGTCGTCGGCGCGGTCGTCGGCGCGGCCGAGCGGGTGGACCGCGACGTCGTGGGCGTCGTCGTCGGCGCGGGCAGCGGCTTCCCGTCGATCGAGGCGGCCACGACCTCGCGCATGTAGGACGGATCGGGCGCGCCCGGGTTGAAGTGGCCGTCGCGCTCGTTGGGGTCGGGCAGCGTGGGGTCGAACGTGACGCTGCTGAGGTTCACGCCCTTGTCGTCGATCAGGGACACGAGGTGCGGCAGCAGCGCCTGCGGGATGTTGGTGTCGATGTTCTGCGTGGCCACCTTCGCCACCGTCTGGAAGTTCGACAGCAGCGACGCCGGGCTCTTCTGGTCGAGCACCGCCTGGATCAGGCAGCGCTGCCGGCCCATCCGGTCGTAGTCGCTGGAGTCGCGGCGCGAGCGGGCGAACCAGAGCGCCTGCTCGCCGTCGAGCCGCTGGACCCCCGGCTGGATGTAGCCGTCGGGTCGGACGTGCCGGCCGTCGGGCAGCACGCCGCCGATGGGCAGCGGCACCGGGCCGACGTCGACGGTCACCCCGCCGAGCGCGTCGATGAGGGCGGAGAAGCCCTCCATGTCGACCTCGAGGAAGTAGTCCAGCGGCAGGTCCAGCATGTACGTCACCGACTGCATCAGCAGGTTGATGCCGGGGTCGGCGCTGGGGCCCGCGGGCGCGACCCCCGGGTTCTGGTGCGCGTAGGCGTACACGGCGTTGAGCAGGTAGTTCCCGGAGAGCGGGTCGCGCGGGTCGCGGAACCCGTTGGGGAAGCGCTCCGCCATCGGGGACCCCGGCGGGAACTGGGCACGCTGGATGTTGCGCGGGAGGCCGAACAGGATGGTCTTCGCGGTGTGCGTGTCGATGCTCGCGACCATCATCGTGTCGGTGCGGGTGCCCGTCCGGTCGGGCCCGGCGTCGCTGCCGATCATCAGGACGTTGAGCCGCGGCTTGTTGATGGCCTCCTCGGCGCTGGTCCCGCCGCCCTTGAACAGCTCGTTGAGCAGGTTGCGCTGGGAGTTCGCGATGTCGGCCGCGAAGCCGAAGGGCGCCGCCACCACCAGACACAACGCCACGACGACGAGCGTGCCGAGCGCCTGCTGGCCGGTCTTCATCCCGGGCGGGCGGGCCAGCGCCCACGTCCGCACGATGACGACGATCCAGCCCAGCGCGGCGGCCAGGACGACGACGGCGACCCCCGCCAGCACCCGCGCCGAGAGCGCCGACTCGATCAGCGTCGAGCGTCCGACGAGCGCGAGCGTGACCAGCGCCGCGATCGCCAGCAGGAAGACGGTGAGGATCGCCGTCCCGGCGCGGCGCCTGCCGAGGATGAGGTGCCCGGAGCCCGGGACGAGCGTCGACGCCGCGGTGATGCCGAGTGCGGCGCCGAGGCCGCGGCGGCGGCCGCCGGGGCCGGTCCGGGCCGGGGGCGTGCCTGCGCGCGCCGGCGGCCGGGTGGGACCGGCCCCGCGGAGCCGTTCCGGGCGGGCCGGGCGGTCGGCGTCGGGGCCGTCGCGGCGGGCGGGGCCGTCGGTGACGCGGGACGTCGGCTGGTCGTCGACGGCGGCCGCGCGGCTCCCCGGTCCGCGCCCGGGTGTGTCGGCACCGGTGTCGGTGCCGGAACCGTCGTCCGGGAGGACGGCGGCCCGGGAGAGCGCCGGGACGGTCGGGCGCGCGTCGTCGGCGCCCGGTAGTGGGCCGGGAGGGCGCTGTGGGCCGGGCCGGCGGCCGCGCCGCGCGGCGGCACCGGAGGGGCGGTTCGGCCCGTCGGCGCGGCGCGCCGGGGCGTCGGGCGGCCGCGGGGTGCCGTCGCCCGCCGGCCGGGCGGGGTCGGCGGGCCGGCGCGGGCCGCCGGGGGACCGGTCGGGCGGCGGGGGCGGCGGGGCACCGGGCGAGCGGTCGGGCCCCGGGGCGCCAGGCGGCCGGTCGGCGGGCGGCCGGTCGGCGGGCGCGGATCCGGGTCGACGCGGGGCGGCACCGCCGGCCCCCGGGCGCCCGCCCGGTCCGCTGTCGGGCGTGCGCGGCGGTCCGCTGTGGGCCGTGCGCGGCGGTCCGTTGTCGGGCGTGCGCGGCGGTCCGCCGTCGGCGCTCTGGCGGGGCGGGGTGCCCTCGTCCGGCGGCCGGGGCGGGCGGGGCCGGCCGGGTCCGGGGCGGCGGCCCGCCGACGCGTCCGGTCCGCTCGCGAATGGTTGCACAGCGTCACCGGTACGGCGGGTGCGCGGCGCGCCGGTGCGACCCCAGAGCTCGTTGCGCTGCGCCTGCTCGCGCTCGGCGCGGCGTGGCCACGGCGACGGGCCGGACGACGAGGGCGGATTGTCCGGACGGTGCTCGCGGTCGCGTGGGTCCAGATCGTCCAACCGCAGGTCACCCCCCTCGTCGTGTCGAGGTTACCTGCGCGTCGGCCGACCACCCGGATTTCGCCGGGAGGCGAGGGAGCGACCGTGCCCGGCACCTCGGATTCGGCGGAGCCTACTTCCAGTGACGGCGACCACTCTGCGCGACCGGGCCGTCCCCGGCCGACGGCGACGAGCAGGCCGGGTGATCGCCGGTCACTACAGTGAATGCGGGAGGTGGGTGCATGTCCGACGCGACGCCACAGGACGGTCCGGCCGCCCGGCTCGAGGCCCTGCGCACGCGGCTGCGCGCCGAGCCCCGGCTGCTGGTCGCCTACTCCGGCGGCGCCGACTCCGCGCTGGTCGCGGCCGTCGCCGCGGAGGAACTCGGACCCGCCGCGGTGGCCGTCACGGCCGTGTCCGCCAGCCTGCCCGCGCGCGAACGCCGGGCCGCGCGCGACTTCGCCCGTCGCCACGGCATCACCCACGTCGAGGTCGCGACCGACGAGCTCGACCGCCCCGAGTACGTCGCGAACTCCGGCGACCGGTGCTTCCACTGCAAGTCCGCGCTGCTCGACGCGCTGGTCCCGCTCGCGGAGCTCTCAGGGGCCGCGATCGCGCTCGGCACGAACCTCGACGACCTGGGCGACCACCGCCCCGGCCAGCGCGCGGCCGCGCTGCGCGGCGCGGTGGCGCCGCTCGTCGACGCCGGGCTCACCAAGTCCGACGTCCGGGCGGTCAGCGCGCTGCTGGGCCTGGAGACGGCCGACAAGCCGGCGGCGGCGTGCCTCTCGTCGCGCGTGGCCTACGGGGACCCGGTGACCGAGCAGGTCCTGGCACGTATCGAGGCCGCCGAGGAGGCGTTGCGCGCGTTGGGGTTCGCGAGCTGCCGGGTGCGGGCGCACGCCGACGGGACCGTCGCGCGGCTGGAGGTCCCCGAGGCGGAGTACCCGCGGGTCACGACGCTGCGCGCCGAGATCGACGCCGCGGTCCGCGGGGCCGGGTTCGCGTTCTGCGCCGTCGACCTGCAGGCATTCCGCAGCGGCCGGATGAACGTGCTGCTGGGTCTCCCGGCGGTCGCGGGATCGTCGTGACGAACGGCTTCGAGGACCTGGGCCACTCCCGGCCCGACACCGCCCGCGAGGCGCGGACGGGCCTGCCGGAGGTCGTCTACGGCCCCGGGAAGACCGTCGCGGAGATCGTCGCGGTGGTGGACAGCCTGCTCGCCGCCAACACCGGCCCGGTGCTGGTGACCAGGGTGGAGCCGGCCGTCGCCGACGCGGTGCTCGCCGACGTCGGTGCCGGGGGCGCCCACGTGCCGGCCGGTCGGCTCCTGGTCTGGCGGCCCGCGGCGCCGCGGGGGTTCGTGCTCGCCGTCGTCTCGGCCGGGACGTCGGACGGACCCGTCGCGGCCGAGGCCGCCGAGGTCGCCCGCGCCGTCGGGCTCACCGTGCGCCGGTTCGCCGACGTGGGCGTGGCGGGCCTGCACCGGCTGCTCGCGGTCCGGGACGAGATCGCCGCGGCCGACGCGGTCGTGTGCGTCGCGGGGATGGAAGGGGCGCTGCCGAGCGTCGTCGGCGGCCTGGTCGGGGCGCCGGTGATCGCCGTGCCGACGTCGATCGGTTACGGCGCCACCCTGGACGGGGTGACCGCGCTGCTGGCCATGATGTCGTCGTGCGCGGCGGGGATGACCGTCGTCAACATCGACTCCGGGTTCTCCGCGGCCATGGCCGCGTTCCGGATCGCGGCCTCGCGCGAGCGCGCCGCGGCCACCGGGGACACGATCGCGCGGCCCGCGGGCGCGACCGTGCGGCCGACGGGGCCCGCGCCCGCGACGGCGGGGCGCGAGGGCGGGACCGTCGAGCGGATGGTCCATCTCGAGACCAATGTGGACGACGTCACCGGTGAGGTGCTCGGCCATCTCGTCGAGCGGCTGCTCACGGCGGGCGCCGCCGACGCCTGGGTCGCGCCCGTCGTCATGAAGAAGTCGCGGCCAGCGCACACGGTCCATGTGCTGGCCGCGACGTCGGCGGTCGCGGAGTGCGAGCGGATCGTGCTGGCCGAGACAGGATCGCTGGGGTTGCGCCGGACGAGCGTCGACCGCGTCGCCCTGCCGCGCACGACGACCACTGTGGACGTCGGCGGGCACCGGGTGCGGGTGAAGACGGGTCCGTGGGGGAGCAAACCCGAGCACGACGACGTGGTGGCGGCGGCCACGGCGCTGGGGCTGCCGCTGCGTGCCGTGGCGGCACGCGCCGGGGCGGCCGCTCAGCCGGCCGCGGCCTCGCTCGACGACGCGGCGGGCCCGGTCCCCGACGCCGCGGGCGCGACGTCCGGGGAACCCGACGACGTCGTGTAGTCGAGCTGTGGCGGCGAGGCGAGCGTCCGCGTCACGTAGCAGACCCGCTTCGCGGCCTCGACGAGCTTGTCGAGCTCCTCGCCCTGCGGGGCGTCGGCGTGCACGTCGATGCGGAACGCGTCGAAGCTCGGACCCTTGTAGCGGCCGGTGACGTCGACCCGCAGCCCCGACAGCGCCACGTTGCGCTTGGCGGCGCTGTAGGCGACGGCGGTGGTGAAGCACGACGCGATGGACGCGAGCAGCAGCTCGGTCGGCTGCGGCCCCGTTCCGGTTCCGCCGGGGACCCCGGTCGGTTCGTCGGACACGACCTCGAAGCCGCCGGCGTCCACGACCGACCGCAACCCGCCGCTCCAGCGAGCGTGCACGGTACGCTCTGTGGCTCCCACGAATACCTCCTCCGAACTGCTGCAACACCGGTGCAACCGGCATGGTGCACGGTGGCCACCGTCACACGCCGGAATCGAACACGGGGAGCTGTCGATGACAACCGTCGCTCACGCGCCCATCCAGGTGATGACGTGCCGGGGCGAGTGCCCGGCCGCCGCACGCTACCCCGATCACCACGAGCTGCTGCTCGCCGTCGATCGGGACCCGGAGGCCCTGCTCGCGCTGCTGGAGCTGGCCGTGACCTGGCACGAGCTCGACTACACCGACGAGGCCGTGATCGGCCCGGCCGGGTGGCTCGACTTCGCCGCGACCCACGACTGGGTGTTCCCGGACCGTGCCGAGCGCGCGTTCAGCCTCGCCGTCGACATCGTCGGCAGGCGCATCGCCGGGACCGGTGCCGCCGCGGACGTGGCGTCCAGCCTGGCCACCGTCATCGAGTTGGTGCGCAGCTGATCCCGCCCGACCACGTGTCCTCGCCGGTGCCGCCGGACTTCCTGGACCTCCCGCCGCGCTCGGTCAAGCCGAGGGTGGCCGGCCTGACGCACGTCATCGATCCCGGGTCGGGCGTCCTCGCCACCCGGGACCTGCTGGCGTCCGCGTCGGCCCACATCGACATCTGGAAGATCGGCTGGGGAACCGCCTACGTCGACTCGGCCCTCGGCGACAAGATCGCGTTGCTCGCCGCGCACGACGTCGCGGTCTGCCTCGGCGGCACGCTGCTGGAGATCGCGTGGGCCCAGGGCCGCGCGGACGCGTGCCTGGCCTGGGCGCGCGAGTCGGGCTTCTCCCACGTCGAGGTCTCGCGCGGGACGGTCGACATGAGCCTCGCCGAGAAGGGCGCCCTGATCCGACGGGCGGCGCGCGACTTCACCGTGCTGGCCGAGGTCGGCGACAAGGCGCCCGGCGAGGTCCTCGCCGCGCGCACCTGGCCGGGCGAGGCCGTGGCCGACCTCGAGGCGGGGGCGTGGCTCGTCGTCACCGAGGGCCGGCAGAGCGGCACCGTGGGCACGTTCGACGCCGCCGGCCGGGTGCGGCCCGACGTCGTGGAGGCGGTCGCGGGCGCGGTCGGCGTGACGCGCATCGTGTTCGAGGCGCCCAAGGCGTCGCAGCAGGCGTGGTTCGTCCGCCGGTTCGGCGCCGACGTCAACCTCGGTAACGTGGCCGTCGGTGACGTCCTGTCCGCGGAGACGCTGCGGCTGGGGCTGCGCTCGGACACCGCCGCCGTCGTCCGCCGCGACGAAGCCGGATCGGACACCGCGTGACGGCGGCCGACACCCGGAGGATCCCGCTGTCCCGCACGGCTTCGCACGACGGTCCCGCCGCCGACCCCGCCGCCGACCCCGCTGCCGGGCCCGACCCCGCCACCGACCCGGCGGGTACCGCGGCGCGCCCGACGCCGGCCGTCGCGGGGTTCCGCGGGCCCAACCTCATCCCGAACCGGTACCGCGGAGTGTCGGTCACCCCGGTCCCCGACGACGTCCCGCTCACCGAGGAGGCGTTGCGCGAGTACCTCACCGGCCGCGACGCCTACCGCCGGACGCGGTTCGTCGTCGCGCGCCGCCAGGGTGACTTCTCCCAGGTCGCGCTGCTGCACGTCGAGCACGACACGCAGGGCGAGCTGTTCTCGCCCGTCACCGCCGTCACGATGCTCGCGCGTCCCGACGAGTGCACGTTCGTGGTCGACGAGTCGGTCGACACCGGCATCCCGTCGGACCTGGTGCGCTGCGCCCGCGAACGGGCCCCGCACGCGCGGGTCGCGGTGATCCAGGGCCGCTACGCGCACATCAGCTTCGTGCTCGAGCCGCGGATGCTCCACGTCGGTGTCCGCGAGGTCGTGCCGCCGGAGCCGGCGAAGCTGCTCGACCAGGCCCGGCGCATCCTCGCGGTGTCCGAGCAGCTGCCGCCGATGGACCTCGTCGGCGAGCTGGTCGACCTGGCCGACCTTGCCGCACAGCGCCCGGACGAGCACTACCTGCTGCCGTGCCGTGGCTCCGGCGGCGAGGTGCCCGGCGCGACGGTGTCCTATCTCGACGAGCACCCCCCGAAGGCCGACTGGACGCTGCTGGGCTGCGAGCGGTCGCGCCAGATCCACCACTGGTTCTACGGCGAGGACCCGCCGCGTGTGGACTTCTGCCCCAAGCGTTCGTTGGAGGCGCAGCCGCCCGCCGACGGCGGCATGGTCCTCACCAAGTGCTGCCTGCAGGAGGAGCACGTCGAGTCCGGACCGGGGTGGGCCAGCGTCCCGTGGGGGGCGTCGCTGGAGCACATCCGCGAGGCACTCGCCCTGCTCGCCGCACAGGAGGATCCCCCGTGGGCACCCGTCTGAGCTCGTCCACCCTCTACGCGCACCTGTGGGGGACGCCCGAGACGGCGGGGATCTTCGACGAGAAGGCGATGCTGCAGACCTGGCTCGACGAGCTGGGCGCGCTGGCCAGGGCGCAGGCGTCGCTCGGCATCGTGCCGGCGGCGTCGGCCGCGGCGATCACCGCCGCGGCGAAGGTGGAGTCGCTGGACCTCGACTACGTCGCGGAACAGACCCGCGCCACCTCCCACTCCACGCTGGGCCTGATCCGCGGGCTGCTGCGGGTGCTGCCGGAGGACGTCCGCGAGCACGTCTACATGGGCGCGACCGTCCAGGACGTCTCGGACACGTGGTTCGGCATCGTCATGCGCGACGTCGGGGCCATCGCGTGGCGCGACCTGCGCGCGATCGAGGCGTCGCTGCTGGGGCTGGCCCGCCGGCACCGTGACGACGTCATGGCCGGCCGCACGCACGGCCAGCCCGGCGCGCCCATCACGTTCGGGTTCAAGGTCGCCTCGTGGGCCGACGAGGTGCGCCGGCACCTGGAGCGGCTGCGCGAGGGACGGCCCCGCTGGGTCGTGGGGCAGCTCGGCGGGGCGGTCGGCGCGCTGGCCTTCTTCGGTGCCGACGGTCCCGAGCTGCGCGCGCGGTTCTGCGCCGAGCTCGGCCTGGGCGACCCCGGCATCTCGTGGCTCACCGCACGCGACCGGGTCGCGGAGTTCGGCACGGTGCTCGCGATGGTCTGCGGGACGTTGGCGCGCATCGGCACCGAGGTCTACGAGCTCGCGCGGCCCGAGATCGGCGAGCTGGCCGAGGCGGCGCCGTCGGGCGCGGTCAGCTCGATCACCATGCCCCACAAGCGCAACCCCGAGGGCTCCGAGCACCTCGACACGCTGGCCCGGCTGGCGCGGTCGTCGTCGGCGGTGCTGGTCGAGGGCCTCGTCGCGGGGCACGAGCGCGACGGGCGGGCCTGGAAGGCGGAGTGGATCGCGCTGCCGGAGGTCTGCCAGCTGACGGCGACGGCGCTGCGGCTGGGCCGTGCCCTGCTCGACGGTCTCGAGGTGTACCCGCAGGCCATGGCCGCCAACGTCGGCCGCTACGGCGGCGGGCTGGAGTCCGAGCGCGTGCTGGCGGGCCTGTCGGCCGAGATCGGCAAGCACCGGGCGCAGCAGGCGTTGCACGAGGTGCTGCGTGAGGAGGGGGCCGACCTGTCGGCGGGCCTCGTCGCGCGCGGGCTCGCCACCGCGGAGCAGGTGCGCGCGTGGGGCAACGGCCCCGCCGTCGACGCCGCCGCCGCCATGGTCGACGTCGTGGTCGCGCGGGCCGAGGCCGCCCGCTCCGACGAGCCCGAGGAGTGGGCGTGAGCGGCCTCGTGAGGACCACCGCGCTGCCGTGGGCCGAGCTCGCCCGGTTCCCGCTGGCGGCCGGACCGACGCCGCTGGTGCGTGCGCACCGGCTGGAGGCCGCGCTCGGCATCGGCCCGCTGCTGGTCAAGCGCGACGACCTGATCGGCTTCGGCGTGGCGGGCAACAAGACCCGGCCGCTGGAGTTCCTCGTCGGCGCCGCGGTGCAGCAGGGCGCGCGGGTGTTCGTCACCGGCGGCGGGCCCGGTTCCAACTTCTGCGCCGCGGCCGCGATGGCCGCGCGCGCCGCGGGGCTGGCCTGCGAGCTGCACGTCTGGGGCGATCCGCGGTCGGCGAACCTCGCGCTCGCGACGGCCGCCGGCGCCACCCTGGTGCCGACCGGCGGCAGCGTCCGCGAGGAGGTCGACGAGCAGGTCATGGCCCGGGTCGCCCAGCTCGGCGCGAGTGCCTACGGCGTCCCGCGCGGGGGCTCCACGGCGCTGGGCGCCGTCGGGTTCGCCGCGGGCGCGGCCGAGGTCGCCGCCCAGCTCGCCGCCGCGGACGTCCGGCCCGGGCTGATCGTGCTGCCCGTCGGCTCCGGCGGCAGCGTCGCGGGCCTGCTCACCGGACTGGCCGCCGTCGGGCTCGACGTGCCGGTGCTCGGCGTGTCGGTGAGCCGCCCGTTGGACGAGATCCGGGCCAAGGTGCTCGAGCTCGCCGCGGGCTGCGCCGCGCTGCTGGGCTGCGCCGCACCCGATCCGGGCGCACTGACGCTGGTCGACGCCCGCGGCCCCGGCTTCGGCACGGCGAGCGAGCGCGAGCGCGCCCACGCCCGCGAGGCGCTGTGGGCCGAGGGCCTGCTGCTCGACGAGACGTACGGGGCCGAGGCCTTCTCCGCGGTGGTCGACCTGGTCGACCCACCCGCCGACGGCCCGGTCCTGTGGTGGCACACCGGCGGGCTGCTGCCCGCCGTCGGCTCCCTGCTGAAAGGACCAGCATGACCACCCCGACCCGGTCCGCGGGACGCGCTCTCGGCTTCCCGCAGACCGGTCCCGCCCCCGAGCTCGTCGAGTCGGGCTTCGCACTGGAGAACGCCGACGCGAGCTTCCTGCACCGCGGGCTGAACCTCGCCGACATCGCGCACGTGCTGGACCTGCGCCGCCGCGGGATCGTCCCCGAGGACGCGGCGCGCGAGCTGCTGGCACTGCTGCTGGAGGTCACCGAGGTCGACGCCGACGACTTCCCGTACGACCCGTCGCACGGCGAGCCGTACAACTCCCGCGAGCACTTCTTCGTCTCGCGCATCGGCGACGTCGCGGGCTGGCTGCACGCCGGCAGGCCGCGCCGCGAGGCCGCGAGGGTGGCGCTGCGGCTGCACCTGCGCCGTCAGCTCACCGAGCTGGTGGAGGAGGCCGTGGCCTTCGCGCGCGACGCCGTGGCCACGGCCGAGACCCACGCCTCGACGCTGCTGCCCGACCAGACCTACCTGCAGCAGGCGCAGCCGTCGACGTTCGGTCACTACCTGCTGTCGTTCGTCTACCCGGCCGTGCGCGACGCGCGACGGCTGCTCGACGAGCTCGACTGGGTCGACTCGTCGCCGGGCGGTGCGGGGTGTGTCAACGGCACCCGGTTGCTCGACGACCGCGGCCCGGTCGCGTCGGCGCTCGGTTTCCGCGGGGTCATCCCGCACACCCGCGACGCGATGTGGCAGGTCGACGGCCTGGTGCACATCCTGGCGACGGCGGCGAGCCTGCTGTCGAACTTCTCCAAGCTCGCCGAGGACCTCGAGATCTTCTCCTCGAGCGAGTTCGACTTCGTCGACCTGGCCGATGCCTACACCCGGTCGAGCATCCTGATGCCGCAGAAGCGCAACCCGTACGCGCTGTCGATCATCCGCGGCGCCAACGGCGTGGTCATCGGCCGGCTGACGGGCTTCCTCGCGGTGACGAAGAGCCCGTCGGCACGCAGCGACAACCTGATCTTCGCCTACGGCGAGGTGCCCCGCGCGCTCGACCTGAGCCTGCGCATCACCCGGCTGACCAGCGGCGTCGTCCGCACGCTGAAGGTCAACCCGGTGCGCATGCGCGAGGAGCTCGACCGCGGATACACCCAGGCGACCGACCTCGCCGAGCACCTCGTGCAGCGGCTGGGTGTCGACTACCGAACGGCCTACGTCGTCGTCGGGAACACCGTGCGCGCGGCCAGCCGGGCCGGGGTCCCGGGCGCCCAGATCACGGGGGCGATGATCGACGAGGCGGCCGTCGCACACACCGGGCGCAGCTGGGGCCTGGCGGGGGAGGACCTGTCCGGGGTGCTGGACCCGGTCAGTATCGTGGCGTCGCGGCGCGCCGAGGGTGGCGCGGCGCAGGCCGCGGTGGCCGACATGGTGTCGCGGCTGCGCGCCGAGCTCGACGAACTGGCGGCGTACGCCGCCGCGCGGACCGCCGGTTTCGACCGGGCCGAGCAGGAGCTGCTCGTCCAAGCGCGCGGTGTGGCCGGGTGAGCCGGATGGCCGGATCGAGATGGATCACGGTGGGTGATCGTCGCCGCCAGAGACCCGGGTCGTCGCAGGTAAGGGCACCTCGACCCGGTGATTGACATCACCCGAGCGTTGAGTATGGTGCTTTCCGTCTCCGATAGTGAATGCTGCCAGAGGCAGTGTCGTCAGACCGGTGGAAGAGGGTCCGCGTGCCGCGCAAGACAGTGATCATTGGTGGAGGAGCGGCCGGCCTCGGCGCCGCGACCGGTGTGAAGACCGCGGACCCGTCCGCGGAGGTCGTCGTCTACACCCGGGAGGCCGAGTCGGTGTACGGCTCCGCCGGCATCCCGGCCGACGAGGCCGAGGTCGAGGACTTCGAGAAGCTGCTCGTCGCCGACACGCAGACCTACCTCGATGCGGGCGTGGCCGTGCACTTCGGCGCCGACGTCACGGCGATCGACACCGCGGGCCGGACGATCACCGTGGGCGGCGCCCCCGTCTCCTACGACAACCTCGTGATCGCCGCGGGCACCGGTCCGGCGGCAGCGGGCGTACCCGGCGGTGAGCTGCAGGGCGTCTTCCACGTCAGCGGCGGTCGCAGCGTCTCCGAATGGCGCGAGGTCATCGCCCGGACCAAGAGCGCCGTCGTCGTCGACGCGGGCGGCGTCGGACTGGAGATCGTGACGGCGCTGGCCAAGCGCGGCGTCGAGACCCACGTCGTCGAGTCCGCCGGGCAGGTCCTGCCCTCACTGCTCGACCCCGACTTCGCCGCGCTCGTCCAGGACGGCTGGACCGAGATGGGCGTGCACCTGCACCTGAACACCACGGTCTCCGAGCTCGTCGGCGACGGCGGCGCCGTGCGCACGGTGCGCACCTCCGACGGCGACCTCCCGGCCGACCTCGTGGTGGTCGCCACGAACCGGGCCGCCGACACCTCCGTCGCCGCCGCGGCGGGGATCGCCGTCGGGCCCGGCGGCATCGTCGTCGACGACCACATGCGGACCTCCGTGGCCGGTGTCTGGGCCGCGGGCGACGTCGCCGAGGTCGCCCACGGCGGCGGGGACGCCCCGCTGCGGGGGCTGACGACCTCGCACGCCTACGCCGAGGGTCGCGTCGCGGGCACCAACGCCGCCGGTGGCGACCGCGCCTACAAGGCCGTCCGCGTCCCGTGGAGCACCGCGGCGGGCGCCTCCGTCGTCGGTGGCGTGGCGTTCAACGAGACCTCGGCCGCGGCGGCGGGCATCGCGTACGTCAAGGGCGAGGCCCAGGGCATCTCCCGGGCCCGCTACTACCCGGGCGTCAACATGGTGAAGGTGAAGCTCCTCGCGGAGCCCGGCACGCTGCGCCTCATCGGCGCCCAGCTGCTCGGCGGTGGCGAGGGCATCAAGGAGCGCGCGAACTTCCTCGCGCAGGCCGTCAAGGTCGGCCTGACCCTCACCGACATGTCGACGATGGAGAACGTCTACTCGCCGGCGATCGGCGCGCTCAACGAACCCATGGTCGTCGCCGCCACCAACGGCGTCGCGAACGCGCAGAAGGGCTGACCTGACATGGCCTCGGGCGGTTTCTTCGGGTGGCTGCGCCACAACGCCGAGCACTACCTGCTCGTCGACTCGCAGCAGAAGATGTCCCAGCGGCTCGGCACGGCCGCACCCCGCCCCGCCAAGGGCGGCAAGGAGATCTTCTGGAGGAAGATCTTCACCCCGTTGTACGCCATCATGCCGTGGTCCCTGCGCTCGACGATCATGAAGTCGATGCCGGGCAGCCACCGGAAGACGTGGGCCGCGCCGCCGACACCGCAGGGTGCGTCGTCGGCCCTCGACAAGTTCGAGTTCGTGACTCCGACCGTGAGCACGCCGAACGGGAACACACCTCAGAAGAAGGAGAGCACTGTGGCTCAGATCGTCGGTACTCGGGCTCAGGCAGGCGACGCGATCGTCGACTACGACCAGAAGCTGTTCGACGACATCCAGGCCGAAGCCGGTGAGAAGGCCTACATCTTCATGCACACCGTGCCCTACGAGGGCTCGGTCGGTCTGGTCAACATGCTGACCTGTACCCGCATCAACCGTAAGGGCTTCGACACCAGCCTCGTGCTGTACGGCCCCGGCGTGCTCATGGCGTCGGCGACCCGTGGTTTCCCGACCGTCGGCTCGGAGGCCTTCCCCGGCCACCTCGCCTACAACAACCAGCTGCAGACCTTCATGAAGGAGGGCGGCAAGGTCCTGGCCTGCCGCTTCGCCATGGCCGCGCTGTACGGCATGCGCGAGACCGACCTGATCGAGGGCGTGCAGCCGATCCACCCGCTGGACATCCTGGACTGCACGCTGACCGCCCGCCGCGAGGGCGCGCTGGTCATGCAGACCTGGACGCTCTGACATCGTCGGCGCCCCCAGGTGACGGGCGGGCCGGGTCATCGCGACCCGGCCCGCCCGTCGCCGTTCCCGCCCGAACTCCTGACCTTCCGTACGAGCACTCCCGGGAGCACCCCATGCCGGACGCCGGCACGTTCTCGCCCACCGTCGCCATGGCCCGCAACCGCTGGCGCGCCGCCGAGGACCGGCTCTACCCCACGCTGATCGCCGACCCGGGCTCCTACCAGCGCTCGATCAACGCGATCCAGGCCGTGGTGACGGAGCTGCGCAAGCGGTGCACCGGGGTCGACGACATCATCGCGGCCGAGGCCGCCCCCGACGAGCTGATCGCCACCGCGCTGCCCGGCGGTAGCGTCATCCCCGTCGATCTGCTCGTCGGCGTCGCCTGCGGGATGGCCGACCGCGAGATCGCCGCCGACACCGAGCGGCGGCGCCGGGAGGCAGCGATCGAGGAGGCACGCGCCGCCGGCCGCGCGTGGGTCGTCGTCGCGGGACCGGAGGCGATCGAGGAGCTCACCGACGGCCGTCGCCCCGAGCTGCACCTCGCCTCCGGCATCCTCGTCGAGGCCGCTGTCGACCCGTGGTCCGGCGAGGACCCCTTCCAGCTGCAGGTCACCGAGGGCGGGACGGGCACCGTCCTCGTCACCGGCTCGTTCGTCGACCGCGACGAGTGGCTCGCCGAGATCGCGCGCCAGCGCGCGGCCGTCGAGGACGGGACGGTCGGGGGATGAGCCCCACCGCGTGCCCCGGTACCGCCGACACGCTCGTCGCGGCCTGCCGCATCGCCGTCGGGGCCGCCGAGACCGGCCTGGTGCACGACATCCGGCGGGCGGTGTTCGTCACCGAGCAGCGGCTGTTCGACGGCTCGGACCTCGACGAGCACGACGCCGACCCCGCGACGATCGACGTGCTGGGCACCGTCGGCGGGGCACCGGCCGGCACCGTGCGGCTGTTCCCCCTCGACCCGGCCGACCCGACGGGCGACTGGAAGGGCGACCGGCTCGCCGTCCTGCCCGAGTTCCGTGCGTCCGGGCTCGGCGGGCCGCTCGTGCGCTTCGCCGTCGCCACCGCGGGCGCGCGCGGCGGCCGCCGGATGCAGGCGATGGTCCAGCTGGCCAACGAGGCGTTCTTCCTGCGGCTCGGCTGGCGCCGCCTCGGCGCTCCCGAGCTGTACGTGGGCCGGCCGCACCTGCGGATGGACATCGACCTGCAGGCCGCCCGCGCGGCCTGCTGAGGCCCGCGGGACGGGCGGCCCAGGCGGGACGGACGGCTCAAGGGACACGCGCGGAACCCGGCGGTCCGGCGCGGCCCGCGGGCCCCTGGCGGTCCGGCGATGCCGCGGACCCCCCGGCGGCTCGGCGCGGCCCGCGGAGCCCGGTGGTCGGCGATGCCGTGGACTCCGGCGGTCGGCGATGCAGCGCGGCCCGGTGGCGCAGCGAGCCCGGGGGGCCCGGCGGATCAGTGCGTCCGGCGCCGCTCCGACACCAGCCGGCCAGACGCCCCGAACGTCTCGCGCAGCTCCGTCGGCAGCGACTCGGCGATCCGCCCCAGCGCCGCGCTGCGGTCGGCGGAGGCGCCGAGCTGCCCGATGACGAGGTCGGAGCGGGTGGTCGCGGCGACGCGGGCGGCTTCGTCGGGGCGGTCGAGTGCGGCGAGGGCGAGGGCTTCGTACTTGGGTGAGGCGTAGAGGCGGGCTTCGACGAGCAGGGCTTCGGCGTGTTCGGGTTCCCAGCGGGAGCGCATTTCGAGGTAGCGCATGACGGCGCGGGGTTTGAAGGGCAGGGAGCGGTCGAGGGTGGGGGCGGCGGCGGTGACGAGGTCGGCGGCGGCGTCGTCGTGGCCCAGGAGCAGGTCGCAGTCGGCGAGGGCGAGCAGGGCGTGGAGTTCTTGTTCGAGTTCGAGTGCGCCGCCGCCGCGGCGGGCGAGTTCGACGGCGTGTTCGGCGTGGTCGCGGGCGCGGTGGACCTGGCCGAGTTCTTGCCAGAGCCAGCTGGTGGCGGTTTCGATGCCGGCGCGGTAGAAGCCGACTTTCTCGGCGTCGATGAGGCGGCGGGCGTTGTCGAGGGCGCGGAGGGCGCCGGCGAAGTCGCCGGAGTCGCCGCGGGCGAGTGCGGTGAAGAAGAGGGTTTGGAGCAGGGGGCGGAACTCGCCGGTGCGGCGGCAGAGGGCGGCGGCGCGGGCGAGGACGGTCTTGGCCTCGGTGAAGCGGTCCATGTGCTGCAGCAGCGCACCGCGGTACGCGAGCGCCACCGCGGTGGTGGGGTCGCCGGGGGAGGAGCCCAGCACCTGCTCGTAGGCGGTGCCGGCGCCGGCGTAGTCGCCGTCCCAGTGCCGGACGCGGCCGAGGAGCAGGGTGGCGCTGGGCAGGGCGCCGGGGGCGGCGGCGGCGGACTCGGCGAGCTCGGTGGCCTGTTCGGCGAGGTCGACGGCGGCCATCGCGTCGCGGGCGTAGAGCGCCGTCCAACCCAGCTGTTCGAGGATGCGCGCCTCGAGCTCGGAGTCGCCGATGTCGCGGGCCAGCGCGAGGGCCTCCTCGAGGTCCGCGCGGGCCTGGTCGTAGCGGCCGAGCTCGCCGCGGGCGCGCCCGTGCCGCATCAGCGCCTCGGCGAGCCGCTCCGGGTCGCCGACCGTCCGCGCCGCCTCCACGGCCTGCGCGATCAGCTGCTCGGCGTCGGTGTGGGCGAACCCGAGGTGGGCGACGTGCGCGGCTGCCAGCCACGCGTTGGCCGCGCCCGCCCAGTCGCGGGCCTCGGCCAGGTGTCGCGCCGCGGCCTCGGGACGGGCCCGCAGCATCCGCGCCGCGCGCCGGTGCCGGGAGATCCGCACCGGCTCGGGCATCGACGCGTAGGCGACCTGGCGCACGATGTCGTTGCTGAACCGGAAGCTCTCGCCCTGGGTGACGATCAGCCCGGCCCGCAACGCCCGTCCGGCCCGCCGCGCGCAGTCCTCGACGTCGAGCCCGCTGAGCTCCGCCACGTCGTCGAGGGAGAACGTCAGGCCCAGTACGGCACCCTGGGCGAGCAGCACCGCCACCGGCTCGCCGGCGTGCTCGATCCGCTCGGCCACCGAGTCGTGCAAGGACGGGGGCACCTGCACCCCGCCCCGCGGCGACGGCGGCTGGCGCAGCAGCTCGGTGAGGAACAGCGGCGAGCCGCCGGTCCACTCGTACAGCTGGTCGGCGTCGTGCCCGGAACCGGACCGCTCGACGAGGGTGGCGACGTCGGCCCGGGTGAGCGGGCCGAGGTCGATGCGGCGGGCGACGTCGCGCAGCATGTCGGTGACCGGCTGGTCCTCCGACGTGCGCTCGGTGAGCAGGACCATCGCCCGGCTGCCCTCCCAGTGCCCGGCGAGCAGGTGCAGCGCCTCGACCGTCGAGCTGCCGGCGTGCTGCATGTCCTCGATGACGAGCAGCACGGGCTGGCGGGCGGAGAGCCGCACCAGGAAGCCGGTGAGCGCGTCGAGGCTGCGGCGGTGCTCGAGCTCGGGAGCGGCGCGGATGTAGGGCGTCTCGCCGACGAGGGCGGTCAGCTCGGGCAGCAGCTCGGTGAGCGTGCCCAGCCTGCCGCCCGCGAGCTCGCGGACGTCGGCGGGTGTCATTCGGTGCACGACGGTCCGCAGCGCCTCGACGAGCGGCTGCAGGTACAGCGAGCGTTCGGCCTCGAAGCAGTCGACCCGCAGGACGAGCCCGCCGGTCCGGCGCGGCTCGGCAGCGAATGCCGTGACCAGCGCACTCTTGCCGATCCCCGCCTCGCCGGCGACGACGGTGAGCGCGGGCCGCCCGGCCGCGGCGCCCTCCCACAGCTCGCGCAGCACGGCCAGCTCGGCGTCGCGTCCGACCACGGGCTCCACCCGGTCGGGCACCCCGACGACGGGTTGACGCGTGGGGTGGTCGACGGCGTTGGGGCTCTCCGAGCGCAGCACCGACAGGAACAGCGCCTGCGTCGCGGGCGAGGGGTCGCTGCCGAGGTGCTCGGACATCGCCACCCGCAACGTCCGGTACGCGACGAGCGCCGCGCTCGACCGGCCCGCCCGCTGGTGGCCGAGCATGACGGTGCGGCAGGCCTCCTCGTCGAACGGGTCGTCGCGCAGCGCGGTGGAGGCGACCTCGACCGCGGCGTCGTACGCACCCAGCTCGACCGCGGCCGCGCTCCAGCAGATCCGGGCCCGGCGCAGCAGCCGGGTGACCGAGCGGCGCAGCCCGTCGACCCACGGACCGTCGTGCTCGCCCGCGAGCGGGACGTCGGCGTCGAGGAGCTTGGCGGCGTGCTCGGCGCTGGTGGAGGCGAGCGCGCTGCGCCCGTGCGAGAGTTCGTACTCCGCGGTCTCGACGAGCTCGACGGCCTCGTGCAGGTCGACGGCGACGTCGTCGGCGACGAGCCGGTAGCCGGCCGCCGAGCCGTCGATCCGTTCGCGGCCGATGGCCCTGCGGAGCCTGCTCACGAGCGCGGCGACGTTGCGGTCGGCGCGTTCGGGGGGTTCGTCGTTGTCCCACAGCGCGTCGACCAGCGTGCCCACGGAGACGAACTCCCCGCGACGCTCGGCGAGGACCGCGAGCGCGCGCCGCGCCTTGCCCGTCGGGACCGGCGCCGAGAGCTCTCCTTCGACCGTGAAGGGGCCCAGCAGGCGAATCCGCAAGGCCGTCGTCACCGGTAGGACTCTACCCGGATCCGGTACTCCGATCGGCGGCCGGGACGAGTCCGTAACGCCGTCTCAACAGCACGTTTCCTAAATGACACGATCGAACACGATCGTGGACGACAGGGTCTCGCGGGCCGCGCGGCAGGCCCGTGCGCACGACGGCCGCACCCCTGCCGGGTGCGGCCGTCGTGTCGTCGCGCGGGGCGGGGCGGGGCGGTCAGTGCCCGTGCCCGTGGCCGTGTCCGTGGCCGTGCTCGTCCCCGTCGTCGTGCCGGTGGTCGTAGCCGGCGGGACGGGCGGCGAGCTCCTCGGCGCGCTGGACGATCTCGTCGGTGAAGACGGTGCCGTCGCCGGCGAGGACGTCCTCGAGGGCGCCCAGCCACTGGGTGTAGTAGGAGTAGCACTCGCCCTCGGGGTGGTGGTTCTCCCAGGCGGCGATACGCGCGATGAGGGCGGCCTGGAACTGGGACCAGGCGAACAGGCCGGCGTCGTGCAGCGAGACGGCCATGCCGAAGGCGCGGGACTCCCACGGTTCGGCGAAGACGAGCTCGCCGTTGGCCCGCGGCGGTGCGGACTGGGCGTCGGCGTCGAGGTCGATCAGGCTCGGTGTTGCGGACATCGGATGCTGCTCCGGGCGAGGGTGACGGCTACTTGGTGACGTGGGCGACGCCGACCATGGCGTCGCGGGTGACGAGGGCGGTGAGCTGCTCCTCGGTGTAGTCCTCGGTGCCGGCGGGGCGCTGGGGCAGGACGAGCCAGCGGACCTCGGCGGAGGAGTCGCGGACGATGATCTCGACGTCGTCGCCGAGTTCGCAGCCCATCTCGGCGAGGACCTTGCGGGGCTCGCGGACGACGCGGGCGCGGTAGGCGGGGTCCTTGTACCAGGCGGGAGGCAGGCCGAGGACGGGCCACGGGTAGCAGGAGCAGAGGGTGCAGACGACGACGTTGTGGACGGTGTCGGTGTTCTCGACGACCACGATGTGTTCGCCCTGGGGGCCGGCGAAGCCGAGCTCCTTGATGGCGGCGGTGCCCTCGGCGAGCAGGCGGGCCTTGTACTCGGGGTCGGTCCAGGCCTTGGCGACGACCTTGGCTCCGTTGAGGGGGCCGACGGCGGTCTCGTAGGTGGCGATGAACTTGTCCATCACGGCGGGGTCGACGAGGCCGCGTTCGGTGAGGAGTTGTTCGAGCGCCTCGGTGCGCAGGGCGGGGCTGATGCGGTTGCCGGAGCCGTCGAGGTGCTCGTCGGGGTTCAGGGCGGTGCTCACGCGGCGGTCTCCTTGTCCTGCAGGTAGCTGTCGAAGATCTCGATGGTCAGTTCGAAGGGCTCGGCGTCGGCGCCGTAGAGCTCGGTCGAGGTGAACCGCACCGAGTACACGTGCTGGGCGTTCTCCCCCAGGAACCGGGCGTGGGTCTCGGGGAAGACGTGCGCGGGCTGCACGGCCTCGACGACGCCACGGTGGCCCCGGACGTAGGCGGGCAGCTTGTTGGCGTCGCTCTCGACCTCGGACGCCACGGTGACGGTGTCGCCGACCGCGAAGCGGGGCGCCTCGTCGATCTGGCGCAGCGAGCCGGCGGCGGTCGGCGCGTAGTCGGGCTTGTTCGGCTCGGGGACCGGCGGCTCCTCGACGTCCTCGCCGGCGTTGTTGCGGGCGCGCGCGTCGACCGCACCGGGCGCGAGGATCCCGGACTCGACGAGCATCAGCTCGGAGGCGTTGAGCCAGCGGCCGTAGTAGGTGTCGTCGAAGTAGGACTTCGGGTCCAGCCGGCCCAGCGCGTAGCGGAACGCGTCGAGGTTCTGCCCGGACACGCGGCCCATGGTGAGCAGCGTGAGCGCGAACGCCCGGCCCTCCCAGGGCTCGTGGAACACCGCGTCCTTGTCCTGCGGGGTGGGCGGGTCGACCTTCCCCCAGCCGGTGGCACCGCCGATGTCGGCAACGCTCTCCATCAACACCACACCTCTCTCACGCACACCCGGTCGCCCGGTGTCGATCACCGCTTGTGGTCCGCGCGGCCCGCTCGGGAGCCGGTGCAGTCCGCGTCACATAGTAGACCTGCGCACACTATTGGATACGGCGGCAGGTGGCCATGCCGCGACGCGAACGGGTCCCGAACGGGTCCCGGTGCGGGTCCGGTCAGGGTGCGGAGGCGGCGATGACGGAGGTGAGCGCGGCGTGCAGCGACTCGAGTTCCGACAGCGGCATGCCCAGCCGCGCGATGATCGCCGGCGGTACCTTCTCGGCCTGCTGCCGCAGTGCCGCCCCGGCCTCGGTGAGCGAGACCGCCAGTACGCGCTCGTCCTCGGCCGACCGCCTGCGCACCACGAGCCCGGCTGCCTCCAGGCGCTTGAGCAGCGGCGAGAGCGTCCCGGGATCGAGTGCCAGCAGTCCGGCGAGCTCCTTGACCGACAGCGGCGCGCGCTCCCACAGCGCCAGCATGACCAGGTACTGCGGGTGGGTGAGGCCCATCGGCTCCAGCACGGGCCGGTAGAGCGCGATGACGTTGCGCGCGGCCACCGCCAGTGCGAAACAGACCTGCCGGTCGAGCCTGAGTAGATCGGTGGGCTCCCCGGCGGCGGCGCCGGCGGGGTCGGCGGTCTGGACCGGGGCGATGCCCGCGTCGCCTCGGTCACTCCGGTATGCGGTGGACATGGTCGTGAGTGTACCGTTGATTGGTACACAAATCATTGGGGTGGAAAATGAGTGGGAAGCCGCGCCGGCCGGGACCCTTCCGCTGGCTCCTCTACACCTTCGGTGCCGGCCTGCCGCCGGAGTACCGGGACTGGGTGCTGCACGACGTCACGGCGCGCACGTGGCAGCTGCGCCACCTGGGCCGCACCGCGATCCAGATCGCACCGGTCGCGGTGCTGCTCTTCGTCCTCATCCCCGGCCAGGCCTGGGTCCGCGCGCTCGCCGTGCTCGCCGGGCTGATCCTCGGGTTCTTCTACTCCGTGGCCTACATGTACGAGACGGCCGAGCACCGCGCGGTGAAGGCGGGCTGGCCGCTGGGCACCGCGGCAGGCGTGCGCAACGAGGACCGTGCCGAGGAGCTCGCGGCCGATCGCGAGCGCTACAACCAGCGATGGCGCACCGAGACCCCACCGCCGAACGAGCTCCCGCCCGGCTGACGGCCCCGCATCGGCCTGCTGCCGCCGGCCGCGCGCTCAGTCGCGCAGCAGCCGCGCCCGGCGCATCGCGACGGCGGTGAGCCGGGTGTCCCCGGGCGCGAGCAGGGTGACGAGGCGGTCGTGCACCTCGAGGTCGTCGCGCCCGAGCGGGTGCCCGGCGAAGGTGTGCAGCAGGTCGACGTCGTCGGTGTCGAGCACCGCCCGCCGTAGCCCGGCCTCCAGCTCGTCGCGCAGCTCGCGGATCTCGGGGGAGTCCGAGCGCGGCAGCAGCGGGCCGCCGCACGCCGAGAGCGCCGCTTCGACCCGCCCTGCCTGCAACGCCGCCCGGACCGAGCCGAAGTCGGTCTCGACGGTCGCGTCGAGCCGGTAGGGCCGGGTGCGCAGCACGTCGGCACCGATGAGCGCACGCAGCCGGTGGATCTCCCCGCGCACCGTCGTGGGGTTCCCGTCCTCGCCGTAGAGCAGCTGTGCCAGCCGCTCGCCGGAGACGCCGTCGGGGTGCAGGGCGAGCATCGCCAGCACCTCGGCGGGCCGCAACGTCAACGGGACGGGCCTGCCGTTGAGCAGCAGCCGCGGCGCCCCGTCGCCCATGAAGCGCATCGACAGCGCGGTCCGCGGTGCGCTGCGGGTCGTCCGCGTCGCGGCCCGCAGCAGGTAGCCCTCCGCGAGCGGCTCGACGAGCATCTCCCGGCCGTCGGCGAGCACGACCCGGTCGGCGCCCTCGGCGATGGCGACGCGTTCGGGCCATCGCCCGTACGGCTCGCCCGCGATGATCCGACCCGTCGGCGTCACGAGGGCACCCGCGGCGCCGCGCAGGCTGGCCAGGTGCGGCATGTTGCGCATCCGCAGCCGCTCGTCGGCGATCGCGACGCGCACCCGCAGCTGGTTCTCCGCGAGCGTCGCCGTCGTCGACACGAGCTGGACGAGCGCGGGGTGCGCGGTGTGCAGCGGGCCGCTGATGTCGACCGCGCCCAGGATCGCGCCCGTGTCCGGGTCGTGCACCGGGGCGGCGACGCAGGTCCAGGCGTGGAACGCGCGGACCAGGTGCTCGGCGGAGTGGATCTGGACCGGCGCGTCGACGGCGAGCGTGGTGCCCATCGCGTTCGTGCCGATCGTCTCCTCCGACACCTGCGTGCCGGGGTAGAGGCCGACGCGGTCGGCGTCGGAGAGCAGGCTGGACGCCCCGTCGCGCCAGAGGATGTGGCCCTCGGCATCGGTCACCAGCATGACGTGCATGGCCTCGTCGGCGATGCTCACGAGCGTGCTGCGCAGCAGCGGCATGACCGTGTTCAGCGGGTGGTCGGCCCGTAGCGTCGGCAGGTCGTCGGAGCTGTAGACCAGCGGCGGCGCGACACTCTCCGGGTCGACGCGCGCGGCGAGGCTGCGCTGCCAGGACTCCGAGATGATCGGGCGGGGTCCCGGGCCCTCGTCGCGACCGCGCAGCGACGGGCCACCCGCACCGATGACCTCGTCGAACACCTTGGACAGGGCGCGGGCGCGCGCCAACGGGTCCGCGGACACCTTGCGGTCGGGCGACGGACTGCTCACGTGCCCCCTTCCCCCCATCGACGAGGGGCGGTACGCGTGCGCAGGGCCCCGTCCGCATCATCGCCCACGCCGCCGAGGGCAGGCAAGGCAAGGGGTGACCTCCCCTACTGGTCAGTGCAACGAACGCGCAACGTGGCGCTCGCTACGGTGCCGGCACCGGCCCGGAGCAGCACGTGGGCCGGTGACCGACAGCACGAGGAGGCACCGCCGATGACCGTCGACGCCGTACTCACCCGGACCGCGAACGGCCGCGACACCGACCCCGCCGCCGGGCTGGCGCAGCGCACCGCCCGCATCCTCGTGGTCGACGGCGAGGGGATCGTTCGGTTCGGGCTGCGGCAGCTGTTCGCCGCCGAACCGGACCTGGCCGTGGTCGGCGAGGCCGCCACCGCGCGCGACGCCCTGCTGATCGCCGACCGGTGCCGGCCCGACCTCGTCATCATCGACGTCGAGCTGGGCAGCGGCGCCGGCGCGGGCGGGGCGGAGCGCGTCGGGGTCGAGGTGGCGCGCACGCTGCTGCAGCGCCGCCGTGGGGTCCGCGTGCTGGTGCTCACCAATTGCCGCGACCGCGACGTGATGCTCAGGACCGTCCGCAGCGGGGTCCACGGCTACCTGCGCAAGGGCGTCGAGACCTCCGAGATCGTCCGCTCGGTGCGGGCGCTGCTGCGCGGGGAGAGCGTCTTCGACTCGCGGACGACGTCGGTCGTCGTCGACGTGCTGCGCGACGAGGACGGCGGCGCCCGCCCCCGCGGCCAGATGCTCACCGAGCGCGAGAACCAGGTGCTCAAGCTGCTCGCCGTCGGCATGAGCAACCGCGAGATCGCCGTCCGGCTGCTCATCTCCGAGGCCACCGTGAAGTTCCACGTCCGCAACCTGCGCGAGAAGCTCGACGTCCGCCGCCGCACGGAGATCGTCTACACGGCGACCCGCCAAGGGATGGTGTGAGCAAGCCCGCGTCCCGTCGCGACCGGCCGGGTGGGAGGCTCGTCCCGAACGGTGCTCCGGTGCCGCCGCGTTGTCGGCGGTTCCCGGGTGTGTCACCGTGATCCGCACGATCGTGAGGTGACGCGGGTCCGGCGGCCGCCGGACCGGGGGACGCGAGGGAGCAGGCTACGAGGCCATGGCCACCACACAGCGGCGACGTACGGCCCGGACCACCGCGCCCACCTCGTCGGCCGACGAGGCCGTGACCCCCGACCCGGCCGCCGACGCCACGGGCGCCGTGGTCGCCGAGCCCGCAGCTCCTGCGGCTCCCGCGGCTGCGTGGGAGAACATCGTCGGCGCGATCGGGCCCAAGGTCCGTGAGGTCCGCCAGCTGCTCGGGCTGTCGTTGCAGCAGCTCGCAGGCCGCTCGGAGGTCTCGGCCGCCGCGATCCACAAGGTCGAGCGCGGCGACATGGTCCCGACCATCACGACCTTGCTCAAGCTCGCCGCCGCGCTCGGCCGCCCGATCGGCTTCTTCGTCGACGACGCCGAATGGGCCGGTCCGGTCGCCGTTCACGTTCGCGCGGCCGAGCGCCCCGTCGCCCCCGCCGACTGGGCGCCCTCGGCCACCGGCGTCGACGCCCGGGCGATCGCGCTGCCCACCGACCGGTTGCGCGCCGGCGCGGTCGTCGCGCGCGTCGAGCCCGGTGGCACCAGCGGCGAGCCGCGCTCGGTGCGGTCGGGCGAGGAGCTCGTCCTGGTCCTCGAGGGCACGCTGACCGTCGAGGTCTCCAACGAGATCTATCGGCTCGAACAGGGCGACTCGCTGCAGTTCCCGGCCGACCGGCCGCACAGCTGGCACAACCCCGGCCGTCGCGCGGCGAGCGTCGCGTGGTGGTACCTGCACGGCTGATGCGCTATGTGATCGTGGGTGCCGGCGCGATCGGCGGCACCGTCGGAGGTCTCCTGCACCAGGCGGGCAACGACGTCGTGCTCGTCGCCCGCGGCGCGCACCTCGACGCGCTGCGTCGCGACGGCCTCACACTGGACCGGCCGTCCGGGACGACGACGCTGCGGGTGCCGGTGGCGGGCACGCTCGCCGAGGCGGGGCTGCGCGACGGCGACGATCCCGACCTGCTCGTCGTCGCGACGAAGCTGCAGGACGCCGAACCCGTCCTCGACCAGGCCAGGGAGCTCGCGCCCGGCGTCGGCGTGCTGTGCGCGCAGAACGGCGTGGCGGGCGAGCGGATGGCCCGGGCGCGCTTCGAGACCGTCGTCGCGATGGTCGTGATCCTGATGGCCGACCATCTGGAGCCCGGCGTCGTCGCCGCGTACATGGAGCCGCACCCGGGCGTGCTCGACGTCGGTGGCTACCCGGAGGGCGACCCCGCCGCCGCCACGCTCGCCGGACGCGTCGCGGCCGATCTCGTCGCCGCCGGGTTCAGCGCGCAGGCGCGAGCCGACATCATGCGCTGGAAGTACCGCAAGCTGCTGTCGAACCTGGGCAACGCCGCCGAGGCCGCCTGCGGCTCCGACGACCCCGCGCTCGCGGACCTGTCCGGTGCGGCCCGCGTCGAGGGCGTGCGTGCACTGGCCGTCGCGGGGATCGACGTCGCCACGGACGAGGAGGACCGGGCCCGGCGCAACGGACGCGTCGCCGCGGGCACGATCGCGGGCCGCACCCGGGGCGGCGGCTCGTCGTGGCAGAGCCTGCGCCGCGGGACGGGCAGCATCGAGGCGTCCTACCTCAACGGGGAGATCA
Organism: Pseudonocardia benzenivorans CB1190; assembly: GCF_000196675.2. Lineage (GTDB taxonomy): Bacteria > Actinomycetota > Actinomycetes > Mycobacteriales > Pseudonocardiaceae > Pseudonocardia > Pseudonocardia benzenivorans. Next base: position 1,721,605 of record NC_015312.1, read on the forward strand.
TCGCCCTCGGCGAGCGCCACGGTGTCGCGACGCCGGTGAACTCGCTGCTGCTGCGCGTCGCGGAGGAGATGGCCGCGGCGCGCGAACAGCCCGGTGGCCGTTCGGCTGCCGACCTGCTCGCCGCCGCCCGCACGTGACCGCGGGCGGCGAGGACCGAGGCCCCGCGCGATCGTCACGGGGCCACGACCGTCCCCTGGTGGTACAGCGCCCGCCAGCCGCCTGAGGTCCGCTCCCACACCGTCGCCCGCCGGGTGACCCGCTCGCCCTGGGTGAGGGTGTAGGTCACCAGGTAGGTGCCCGGGCCGAGGGCGCGGCACGCGAAACCGTCGGCCGACCAGGGGTCGGGCTCGTCGCGGGCGTAGCGCTCGAGCAGTACCCCGATCACGAACTCCCGGTCGTAGGTCCGGCCCGACGCGCCGACCTCCCAGTAGTCCGGTGCGGTCATCGCCTCGAGGTCGGCGCGCCCCGTGCCCCACTCGGGCCGGTGGAACAGCGGCTCGCGCGCGAAGAGCTCGCTGCGGACGACGTCGTTCTCCTCGGGGTCGTTCCCCTCGGGCATCGTCGTAGGTCCCTCCCTCGCGACGGCCACGGCGGCCGTGCCGCACACACCGTCGCACGCCGCCGGGTCTGTCGGCGTGCCTCGTCCGGCGCGGCCGGGGGTGGGTCCGGGTCGCGTCGAATGTCCGGACGGTCCCGTCGGCGGCGACACGGCGCCGGTCCTCACGGAGGGTGACGCGGTGCGGCGAGCGCCTCCGGCCCGATGATCTCGGTCGCGTGCGGCCCACGTCACGACGACGCAGGTCACCGCCGCAGGCCGGCACGAGTTCCCGGGCTCGGCCACACGATCGGGTGATCGTCGGCGTGGACTCCCGCGACAGCGACGTCGGTGGGTCGGGAGGACGTTCGCACAGGTCAGGGTGATGACCGGACATTCGGCCCGGGGTGGGACCCGCCGTGATGCACGCGCGGGGCACGAGGGCGCGCACGGGTGGGTTTGACCTCCGGACCGCGCCGCGACGATCCTTCCGGCATGCACGTTCGGGCCCTTTCCGCCGCCTACCGGCGGCACGTCGACCTCCGTCGGCAGGCCAGCGCGCTGTGTCCGGTGGACGCCTGACCCTGCGCGGGTCCCGCCCCGGCCGCTGTCCGCGGCCGCCGTGATGTCGTCATGTCGACGCCGCGGCGTACGCCGCCGCACGGCAGGGCCCCCACCGCGCGGTGTCCACCGCCGTCCGGCCTTTCCCCGGCCCGCCCCGACGACGCGGGCGTGCACACGGGCCGGAGTCCCTGCCGTCCGTACGTACCGCCGACGACACCTCCCTCCGGCGCACCCCGGGTGCGCCGGGTCGTCGCATGCGGACCGTCCGCTCCCCGCACGACCATCGAAAGGCACAACCGTGTCACTCCACAGGACAGCACGCATCGCGATCGGCGGGCTCGCGCTCGCCGCCGCGGCCACGATCGGAGCGTCCGTACCCGCGTTCGCGGCGGACCTCGTCCCGGCCCCGGGTGGGCTCCCCGGCGGCATCCCGGGTACCGGAACCATCGACCCCGACGGCCCGGCGCCCGCGCCGACCGCGCCGGAGATCGCCCCGTCGGCCGAGACCCATCCCTCGGGCGACGTGCTCAACCGGTTCAGCGACGTCGCCCCGGCGGGGCTGCCGCTGAGCGGGCTCGCGCAGTCCGTCGTCGGCGCCACCAAGATCATTCCGGGGCGTTGACGATGGTCACCTCACTGCGGGCCGTCCCGCTGCGCCGCAAGCTGCTGCTCGGCGGCCTGGCGCTCGCCGTCGTGGCCGGCGTCGTCGCGATCCCTGCGACGTCCGACACCGCCTACGCCGACATCCAGGCCGTCCGGTCGTCGATCATCGGTTCCGACGGCAAGGACTACTGGGTCGAGAACCACGTCGACACCGCGGCCGTCGACGCGTCCCGGGAGGCGCTCGCCGACCAGGGCAAGCGGCCCGAGTACCTGATCGTCTGGGCCGGTGACGAGAACGTCGCCGACACCGCGGTGCCCGACGTCAAGAACCTGCCCGGTTCGCTGGCCAACACCACCGAGAAGGTGCGCAACGCGCTGCCGGGCCCCGACTTCATGGCCGTCGTCGACGCCACCGAGGGGTCACCGACCTACGGCAAGGTCGTCAACACCGCGACGGTGGGCCCGCTCGTCGAGAACGAGCCGCACCACATGCAGTACTCGTGGCGCAAGGGCGACAAGATCTACGCGGGCGGGTTGTTCAGCGCCGCGACGTACGTCTTCGACGTGGCGAAGCTGCCCGCGCTGAGCCTGTCGGGCATCAGCCTCCCGTCGCAGACCCTGTGCGGCTCGGTCCCCGACGCCTACTGGGTGCTCGACGACGGCACCGCCTACGGCACGTACATGGGCGGCCCGGTCGTCCCCGGTCCGTGCACCTACAGCCACGGCGAGGTCCGCACCGGCAACGGGTTCGCGGGCACGCCCGGCGAGGTCGTGCGCTTCGCCCCCGACGGGAAGAACCTCGTCGAGGCACCCGCCGCGACCACCACGGCCGAGGACCCGAAGCAGTGCCTGGACATGCCCGCGCTGTCCGTGCCGAGCTGCGCGAACCCGCACGGGATCCAGGTCCGCGAGGACCTGGACGCGATGGTGACCAGCGACTACGCCGAGCCCCGGACGATCATCCTGGACCCGGTCAAGGCGCCGTCGCCGTACCTGCGCAGGCCGACCGTCCGCACCTGGGACATCAGCGACCTCAACCACCCGAAGGTGAAGTCGGTGTCCTACCTGCCGGAGGGCCCCCGGTCCACCGACACCGACCCGCTGCACAACGAGAACCGCGCGGTCATGGAGACCACGGTCACCAACCTGCCCGGCCACAAGGGTGCCTTCGCGATGACGATGCAGGGCGGGGCGATCTTCTACACCGCCGACATCACGGCGACGAACCCGGTGTGGAAGGAGGTCTTCGACAACACCGCCGCGATGCGGCTCATCGACCCGGCGGTGACCAACGGCGGTCCGAGCGACAACGGTGGCTGGCTGCAGACCAGCCCCGACGACACGAAGCTCTACCACGCCGTGATCGGGCGCAAGCCCGGCGCGCTGGGCAAGGACGACCCCGGCACCGCGGGCGGCGTGTTCAGCCTCGACATCTCGAAGTTGGTCGAGGCCGGTGACGACTTCGACTGCTCGATCGAGACGACGGCCGAGATCGCCGACGGCGGCGCGGGCGCCGACTGCCCGACCGTCGCGGGCCACGTCGCGATCAACCCGGGGTCGAAGGCCGCGGGCCCGCACTGGGGCGCGCTGGACAACCTCGCCATCGGTGACGACGGCTACTACCACGTCACCGACCGGCCGGCCCGGCTCGCGACGGCGGACTACTTCGTCGCGCGCACCGGCCTCGACGGTGACCACCGAGTCTGCATCATCGACCAGGACGAGGACGGCTCGCTGAACCTCGACACGACCTTCCGCGACGAGATCTCCGGCCGGCCCTGCATCAACTTCAACCGCACGACGTGGCCGCACGGCGCCTTCGGGAACGCCAAGCCGCATTCGATGCTGTTCGTCACCGCCGATGACGACATCAAGTAGGACGCGCGTCCGGCCCGTCCGGCGGCGGCACCTCTCGGGGTGGCGCCGCCGGGCGGCGGCCCTCGCCGCGCCGCCGGTGCTGCTCGTCGTCGCCGCCGGACCGGCCCACGCGGACCCCTCCGACGCGCTGCGCGTCGCGGCCCAGCTCGGACCGGGACACGGCGCGGGTGCGGTCGCGCTGCGGTTGCTGCTCCTGGTGGGGATGGTCCTCGCCGCCGGCTCCGGCCTCGCGGCGGTAGGGGTGCGGGGCGCGCTGCCACGGGCGCTGCCCGTGCTGGCGTGGACGGCCGCGATCGTGGTCGCGGCCGGTGCCGAGGCCGCGTACCTGACGGGCGAGAGCACGATGACCGGCACCCTGGTGCAGGCGCTGGTGGCGCTCGCGGTCCCCGTGCTGCTGACGACGCGGCTCGTCGCCGTGGCCGTCGTGCTGCTCACGGCCCTGCTCGCGCTCGGGCTCGGCTCGCCCCACAGCGGGTTCGCGGCGGTGCTCGACGCGACGTACGCCGTCGCGGCCGTCGTTCTGGTCGGGGCGTCGCTGTGGGGGCTGCTCACCGGCCGCGCCGCGGGCCCCGTGGCGGCGCGCGGCCACGCCCTCGCGTCGGACGGTCCTCGCCGCCGCACAGGTTCGGTCACCCCCTCCGCCACACCGGTGGGGGCCGATGCGTCCGCCGGTGCCTGCTCTGGTGCCGCGCGCCCGCCCGCCGCTGTCGCCCGGAGCGGGTCCGGCGCAGTGGACCGGCCGGCCGGCGCGTTCGCCCGCCGCGGCTCCGGTGCCGCGGACCAGCCGGCGGCGGGTGTCGGCGGCGCGGCCCACGGCGCCGGCGGTGGTCGTGCGGGCGGTGCGCCTGCGGGTGACGGCCCCGCGGGCGACCGTCGGGCGGGCGCGGGGGGAACCGTGGCCATCGGGCACGAACCGGTCGCCGGGGCCCGTGCGCGAGCCGTGGCGGCACGCCGGGACGGGGTCGCGGGGCCGCGACGTGGCATCGCGGCCACAGCCCGGCCGTCGGCGGCGCCCGGCGCGCGGTCACGGGCGTCAGCACCCCGCGGTGGCGCGACGGTGCTCGATGCGCCGCCGGCACGTCGGTCACCAGGGGTGTCCGCGGACACGGCCGCCCCCCTCGACGTCGCCGTCCCCGGAGATGTCGCTCGGCGTGCGCCCGTCCGCGAACCTGCAGCCGGGTCTGCCGCCGCGGTCGACGCGCCGCGGACCAGGCACGCGGCCCGTCGCGAGCTCGCAGGCGCGTCCCCGGCGCAGCGTCGCCGCAGCACCGGCAGGCGCGCTGCCGTGGCCGAGCCCGACGACGGTGGCCGGACCGCGCCACTCGTGCGGCGGGTCGCGATCGCGGCGGGCGTCGTCGCGACGGTGGCGGCGCTGGTGCAGCTCGTCCTGACCGGCCCGGCCACGACGGCCGACCTCGTCGCGACGCCGTACGGGCTCGCCTCCCTGGGCGCGACGGTGCTCCCCACCGCCGCGACCGGACTCTGGGTGCTCGTCGGGCTGCGCCCGGGCCGGGACCGGGCGGTCGAGCTGCAGCGCTTCGCCGTCGTCACGGCGGTCCTCGGGGTGGTGGCCACGGCCGCGCTCGCCGGACTGCCGACGCCCGCACCCGCCGCGACACCGGGCACGCCCCTGCTGCGGGCGGTCGCCCTCGGGGCCACCCCGCTCGCCGTGCTCGTCGCCCCGATGCGGCCGGGACCCAACCTCGTGCAGGTCAGCGGCACCGGCTATCCGGACGCCGGTACCGGTCCGGGTGTCGCGGCGCCCGCGGAACCGGTCGGCCACCAGCACGCCGATCTCTCCGGTCCCGCCGGGCTCACCGTCGACGCGGGTGGCGGGCCCGTGGCTTTCACGAGCCGTCCTGGCGCGCCGGGGGGCTGGGCCGTCGTCGACATCCCCGCCGGTACGCGTGAGCTGGCGCTGCGCTCGGGTCCGCTCGACGTGGTCGTCCCCGTGGACGTCGGCGACGCCGGGGTCGCCGCGCCCACGTCGGCGCTCGGCGGTCCCGACGGGCCCGAGTGCGCGAGCGCCCTGCTCGGCGGGTTCGTCGCCCGCCGGACCGGGGCCACCGACGTCCCGATGCCCGCGTGTCCCTCCGACGCGCTCGCTCCCGGCGACGCGACCTCCTTGAGCGCCATGACCAACTTCGTCGGCGAGCACGGCGTCGGGGCCCTTCGGCTGGTCTCCGACGACTCGCCGCGCTCGCGCGCCGCCGCGGCGGTCGTGCGCGACGAGGCGGCCCGCCACCACCTCCGGCTCGTCGACGCCCCGGGAACCGACGTCGCCCTGGTCGTCGTCAGCGGCTGGGAGCAGGCAGTGTCCGCCCTGCAGGAGGCGACGCGGCTCGCCGGCGAGGCACCGACGTACCTCGGCGGCACGTTCCTGGCGCCGTGGCTGCTCACCCCGTCGGTGGTGACGAAGGCGCAGTCGTCGGTGCTGGCGCTCGAGTTCACCCCGCAGGACGCGGGCCCGCAGCAGTACGCCGCGACGCTGGCGGCCACGTTCCCGGGGGCGGCCCCGTCGGCATCGGGCTACCTGGCCTGGGTCGACGCGACGCGTTCCACCCTCGACGCGCGGCCCCGGCTCTACGGCGCCGCCCCCGTCGACGTGCCGATGTCGGGTGACGACGACATGGCCGGCATGCACGGCGTCAACCCCGCCGCCTGGTTCCCCGGCGGCACCGTCGTCCCGGTCACCGGCCCGCTGGCCGGTACCTGACCCCGGAGAGGACCCATGGCTGTCATCGAAGAAGGCGGTGCCGTCGGACGGGCGCTGCGGTTCGTCCCGGAGGCCGAGCGCGTCGCGTTCACCCCGAGCGCGCCGCAGGCCCCGCCCGCGAACCGGACCGTCGTCGTGGTGGGCCTGGTGCTCGCCGTCGCGCTCGTCGGGGTCGTCGCCGAGGTGGCCGGGCCGATCATGGCCGGCACGTCGGCGCTCGGCCTCGCGCTGGGCTTCACGTTGTTCCACTCCCGCTTCGGGTTCACCTCCGGCTGGCGCCAGCTGGCCGCGGTGGGACAGGGCGCGGCCGTGCGCGCGCACATGCTGATGCTCGCCGTGGCCTGTGTGCTGTTCTCGATCCTGCTCGCGGGCGGGTTCTCGCTGGCCGGGACGCCGAAGCCGGCACTGGCCGGGGTCGGCGTCCCGCTGCTGGTCGGTGCGTTCCTGTTCGGCGCTGGTATGCAGGTCGGCGGCTCGTGCGCGTCGGGGACGCTGTTCGCCGTCGGCAGCGGGCAGACGTCGGTCGTCCTGACCCTGTTCGGGTTCGTCGTCGGCTCGGTGCTCGCGGCGGCGACGTTCACGTTCTGGACGGTGACGATCCCTGCCGGGCCGTCGATCTCGCTGGCGCGGACGTTCGGCTATCCGGGCGCGCTCGCGTTGTCGCTGGCGGTGATGGCGGTGGTCGTCGCGGTGACCTACGTGGTGGCCTGGCGCCGCACACCGCCACCCGTCCAGCGGCCGGCGTCGGCGCGCGGCATCGCCCGCGTGCTGCGCGGATCGTGGCCGTTCTGGGTCGGCGCGGTCGCGCTGGCCGTCCTCAACGCCGGCGTGCTGTTCGTCTCCGGCGGCGCGTGGGGCGTGACGTCGGCGTTCGGTCTGTGGGGCGGCAAGGTCCTCTCGGGGCTGGGTGTCGACGTCGCGAGCTGGGCGTATTGGCAGGTGCCCGCGAACTCGAAGGCCCTGCACAACTCGGTCTTCGCCGACCGCATCTCGGTGCTCGACTTCGGCGTCATGATCGGCGCGCTCGTCGCGTCCGCGCTCGGCGGCGCGTTCGTGCTGCACCGGCGCGTGCCGTGGAGGCCGGCGCTCGGCTCGGTACTGGGCGGCGTCGCGATGGGCTACGGCGCCCGGCTCGCGGGCGGCTGCAACATCGGTGCCTACTTCTCCGGAATCGCGTCGTTCAGCCTGCACGGCTGGATCTGGGGCGCGGCTGCGCTGCTCGGGACGTTCGCGGGGCTGCGGCTGCGCCCGTTGTTCGGCCTCACCAACCCCAAGCCCGGCGACTCGATCTGCTGACCGTCGGGGACACCCACAGGAAGGAACCATCATGATCGTCCGCAGGATCGCGGCCGTGACGGTCGGTGCGGGGGCGCTGGCGTTCGCCGGTGCCGGTCTCGCCCAGGCCGAGGAGGCCGGTGCCGCCGGCGTCCCGGCGGCCGCCGAGCCGTCCGGGGGCGGAGCAGTGCCGGTGCAGGTGCTCCAGCCGTTGCCGCCGTTGCCCGTTCCCGACCCCACCCTCGGCCTGGGCGCCGTGCTGCCGCCGGTGTTCGACCTCCTCGGTGGGCTCGGCTGATCCCGAGCCCACCGCAGACGGACGCGGGTGCCGTCGCGCGCGACGGCGTGGCGGCACCCGCGCGTCGGCCGCCGGGCCGCCCGTCGGGTGCACCCGGCCGTACCGATGAGTCCGGGGCGGTCGCGTCGTCACATCGCTGTGGCGACCGTCGTGTTCGATGCGGGCGGCCCCGACGACGCCGTGAGCGCCCGGGTCCGTGCACTCCTCGGTGCGGGCGCCGACGTGGAATGCGACCTCGCGGCCCTCGCCGCGCCAGACGCCCGCGCGCTCGACGGCCTGCTGCGGCTGGTGCTCGCCGCCCGCGGCCACCGGGGCAGGCTGCGGTTCGTCGGCGTCCCGCAACGGCTGACCGACCTGCTGGTCGCCTGCGGTCTCGACGACGTCGTCGACGTGGAGCCGCGGCCACCGCCGGCGGCGGCCCGGCGGTGGCGACCCGGCTGCGTCAGCCGAAGAAGACGGCGGCCTCGGCGTAGAGCGCGGGATCGACGAGCTTGAGCTGCGCGGTGGCCTCCTGCAGCGGCACGGTCACGATGTCGGTGCCGCGCAGCGCCGTCATCTGGCCCCACTTCTCCGCCGCGACCGCGTCGATCGCGTGCAGGCCGAAGCGGGTGGCGAGCCAGCGGTCGCGCGACGTCGGGGTGCCGCCGCGCTGGACGTGGCCCAGCACCGTCGTGCGGGCCTCCTTGCCGGTGCGCGACTCGATCTCGCGGCCCAGCCAGTCGCCGATGCCGCCGAGCCGGACGTGACCGAACGCGTCCTTCTCGCCGCTGAGCAGCACCTCGTCGCCGTCCTTGGGCATCGCGCCCTCGGACACGACGATGATCGGCGCGTACTCGAGCCGGAAGCGGCTCTCGACCCAGTCGCACACCTGGTCGATGTCGAAGCGCACCTCGGGGATGAGGATCGCGTTGGCCCCGCCCGCCATCCCCGAGTGCAGCGCGATCCAGCCGGCGTGCCGGCCCATGACCTCGACGATCAGCGTCCGGTGGTGCGACTCGGCCGTCGTGTGCAGCCGGTCGATGGCCTCGGTCGCGATCGTCACGGCCGTGTCGAAGCCGAACGTGTAGTCGGTGCCGGCCAGGTCGTTGTCGATCGTCTTCGGCACCCCGACGACGTTGACGCCCATCTCGTGCAGCTTCGTCGCGACGCCGAGGGTGTCCTCGCCACCGATCGCGATGAGCGCGTCGACGCCCAGGTTCTGCAGGTTGTGCTTGATCCGGGCGACGCCGTCCTCCAGCGCGAACGGGTTGGTCCGCGACGAGCCGAGGATCGTGCCGCCGCGCGGGAGCAGCCCGCGCACCGCGGGGATGTCGAGCGGCTTGGTCAGTGCCTCCAGAGGGCCGCGCCAGCCGTCGCGGAAGCCGAGGAAGCTGTAGCCGTACTCGGGCACGCCGCGCCGGACGATGGCCCGGATGACCGCGTTGAGACCCGGGCAGTCGCCGCCGCCGGTCAGGACGCCCACGCGCATTCTGGTCGCTTCCTCTCCATCGATGCAGAAGGTTCGCGAGCAGAACGCTATCCGGTCGGGTCACCGGCCGCGCGGCCCCGGGTGGCGGGCACGCCTGGCCCCGCCCGGACGGGTGTCGCGGGCGGGCCCGGCGGGTCTCGGCCGGCGCCGGTCAGACCTCGCCGATCACCGTGTCGACGAGCCCGTAGTCGCGCGCCTCCTCCGCGGTGAACCAGTGGTCGCGGTCGGCGTCGGCGATGATCGTCTCGACGTCGCGGCCGCTGTGCCGCGCGGTCAGCCGCGCGATCTCGCGCTTCATCCCCGCGGAGGCGCCCGCCCGGATCGCGATGTCGGTGTGGGTGCCGCCGAGCGAGGCCGACGGCTGGTGCATCAGGATTCTGGTGTGCGCCAAGGCGTGCCGCTTCCCGGGCGCGCCCGCGGTGAGCAGGAACTGGCCCATCGACGCGGCGAAGCCCACGGCGTAGGTCGCGACGTCGGGCGCGATGACCTGCATCGTGTCGTAGATGGCCATCCCCGCGGTCACCGATCCGCCGGGCGAGTTGATGTAGAAGGTGATGTCGGCCGCCGGATCCGCGGCGGCGAGCAGCAGCAGCTGCCCGGTGATCCGGTTGGCGATCTCGTCGTCGACCTCCTTGCCCAGGAAGACGATCCGCTCTTCGAGCAGCCGGTCGAAGACGGGGTCGCCGCCCATCCCGACGCCGACGTGCTGCAGCACCGCGCCCGCGGTCGGCGGGGCCAGGGGCTGCGTCGGGCGGGTGGGCGGAACCGGTCTCGGCGGCACGGGCAGCGGGAGCGGTGCCGGGCGCGGCGGCTCCGTGGCGGTCTCGGTCTCGGTCCCGGTCGGGGTGTCGGTACGCGGCACGGTGCTGTCCCCTCGTGAGTGGCGATGGTCGCGTGAGCGACTATCGGCGCTCACGGGGGCTCTTCGGGGGTGTGTTCGCCCTGGGCCGCACGGCGTTCGCTCGTGGCGGACGGCGGGCGCCGAGGTTTCCGGCGCCGCCCTCCCGGGTACCGGGGCGCGTGGCCGAACCCCTGGACGACGCGCATGCCCGCCCCGACGGCGCCTCCGACGAGCTGGTCGCGGCCGTCGGGAAGCTGTCCGAGGCCTTCGAGCGCATCGAACGCGCCCGCGGCGCGCTCTACGAGGCGCACCAGCTCATCGGCGGTGCCGACGGGATGCTCGACGACGTCATCGAGGGCCTGCGCACGACCGGGCACGCCGACTGGGCCGAGCGGATCGAGACCGAGCTCGTGGGCCGCAACGTCCTGCCCGGCCGGTGGACGTTCCAGGTCGTCGAGGAGTTCGACGACGGGTACTTCCGCACCTGGCAGGACATCGAGCGCGGGGTGCGGGACGCGACCATGAAGGGTCGCCGGCACGTGTTCGAGGCGGAGATGAAGCGCCGCCGGATCACCCCCGGCGGACCCGCCCAGGACCCGACGCCCTGAGTGGCGGCCCCGACGGTCAGCCGCACACCGCCGGATCGGGTGCCCCCGCGCCCGGCGAGCGCTCGAACGAGATGTGCACGTGGTCGAAGTGGTTCTCGGTCGTGCTCCCGCGGTTGGCCATGCGCACCCACCCGGAGCCGTAGTTGATGCGCTGCTCCCAGATCACGTAGCTGATCCCGAGCGCCTCGCGGTTGCGCAGCGCGCACTCGGCGATCCGGTCGCCCCTGGAACCGGTCACCATCAGGTCGAGCGCGAGGCCGAGCGGATGGTCGGAGACGCGCCCGCGACCCGCCACACCGATGAGGTCGGGCTGGTCGTACAGGCAGGACAGGAACCGCGCGGCCGCCGACACCCACGGCCGGACCCGGCCCAGGTCCGACAGGTCCACCGCGCACTCGACGCGCGCCCGGGCCTCTGCCGCCTTCCGTGCGACGTCGGCCAGCCCGGCCGCCTTGATCAGGGACTCGGCGTCGGCGGACCCGGGGCCGGGCTCGCCGGGGACCGTCGCGGCGACCGGGGTGAACGAGCGTGACCGCGCCGCGGCCGCGACGGGGCCGGCCGGGGTCGCGTCGCCCGCGGCCAGACGCAGCGCCGTGCCCGTGTCGGCGACCTCCGGTGGGCCGGTCCCGGTCAGCGCCGTGAGGGGAACCGTGACGGCCAGGGTGCCGCCGGCGAGGGCCGCCGCGGTGATCGCCTGCCGCCGGGGCGCCGCGGGGGGCGGGGTCGGCCGCGCGCGGCCCGGCGACGAGGTCCGGGTGGGCGCCGAGGCCACGGACGTGCGGGCGCGCGCGGGAGCCGTCGCCGTGCGGCGGACCGCGACCGGGGTCCCGGCCGGGGCCGGGTCGAGGTCACGTCGCGCGCGCCGGCCTGCGGGGGAGCGGTGCCGGGACACGGACCTGCCTTCCGACCACGCGCCGGCCGGACGCCCGGCCTGGGGAGCCGGGTGGACCGGTGTCCTCGTCCGTCGGGGAGCCGACCGCCGTGATCCGGCCGAAATGTAGCGGATCGGTCACAGCAGGTCACAACCGGCACCCCGACGGGCGTGGCCTCGGTCAGCAGGCGACGGGCGTCCCGCCGGGCGCCGACTTCGCAAAGGAGACGTGGACGTGGTCCATGTGGTTGGCCGTCGCGCTGCCGCGGTCCTCCATGCCCTTCCAGCCGCTGCCGTAGTTGATCCGCTGCTGCCAGATGACGTAGGTGATGCCCAGCGCGTCCTTGTTGCGCAGCGCGCACGCGGCGAGCCGGTCGCCGACCGACTTCGACACCATGAAGTCGACGGCGAGCCCGCCGGGGTGGTCGGAGGCGTTGCCGCGGCCGCCGACACCCAGCATCGTCGGCTTGCCGAACAGGCAGCCGAGGAACTCCGCGGCGTTCGCGACCCACGGCTTGACCCCGCCGAGGCCCGACGTGCTCAGCCCGCAGCCCGCGCGGGCGGCGGCGGCCTGCGTCTCGGCGGCCTTGCGGTCGGCCGCGGCCTTCGCCTCGGCGGCGGCCTCGGCGTCGGCGGCGGCCTTCGCCTTCGCGGCGGCCTCGGCGGCCTTGCGCTCGGCGTCGGCGCGCTGGGTGGCGGCGACGGCGTCGGCGTGCTGCTGCGCCTGCTGCACCGCGGTGACGACGGCGGTCGTGTCGAACGCGGGCGGCGGTTCCTGCGCGGTGGTGCCGGTCGTCGTGCCGGTCGTCGTCGTGCCGGTCGTCGTGGTCCCGGCGGGTGTGGTGCCGGGGGCGCCGTCGTCGAGCTGCAGTGCGGCCGCGCTGTCCTCGGGGGACTGCGGGAGCGTCGCGACGGCGCCCGCGAGGGTGAGCGCGCTGCCGGCGGCCACCACGACGGCGGCCACCTTTCGCACCCGCGGCGGGATGCGCCGCAGGCCTGTGGGGCGCAGCCCGTCGGCGCCGAGGCCTGCGACGCCCGGCCCGGAGTCGCGGTCGGCCCAGGCCGTGTCGTCCGCGGGGTCGCCGTCGTCGTCCCGATCGGGGCGGTCGTCGAACGCGGTGAACAACGACGTCGGTGCGTCGTCGTCCCGGTCCTGCGCATCGATGGCGTCGGGGGTCTCGCGCGCGGTCGAGATGCCGAACGGCGGCGTGTGCACACCGGGGGTCCAGAATTCGGGCGCCCAGATGTCGACCGCGGTGTCGGCGGCGACATCGTCGGAATCGCGCGGCGCCGGGATCAGGGCGGCGCCGGACCGGGTCACCGGTCGGTCGGCCACCGCGACCGGGCCGCCGGACGCGGTGACGCGGGCGAGCGTCTCGGGGGTGAGGGCATGACGAGGGCGGGTCGCACCGCCGGAGCGTTGTCGGGCGGCCGCCAGCGCGGCCTCCAGCTCCGGTCGTGCGGGCCGGCCCTCGGGGGAGCGATGCCGTGCCACGACGAACCTTCCTGATCACGTCGACGGCGGGCGTCCGGCTCGGGGGTGCCGGCGGAGTGGGGAGTCTCCGTGCCCTGCGTGACCGTTTCGTGATCCGGGCCGACGTTAGGTCGGGTTCGGCGCGACCGCGTCCGGCGACCGGACGCAAAAGCCGAGTCGCCGCAGACGCGCGACGAGCGGCTGCGTTGCCGTGAGACGGATCACTTTCCACGTGACGGCGAGTCGCGGCGGTCACATCGGGGCTCGCTCGTCGCGACGTCCCGGTGCCGCTGTCGGCCGACGGTCGGGCGGCCGGGACCGACGGCGCGCGCGTAGGGTCGCGGCCGCCCGTACGGCCGACCGGTGGAGGAGTGCAGTGCCCGACAGCGCCCCGGTTCCCGACGCCGCGGTTCCCGCCGCCGCGGGGGCCCGTGCCTCGGCTCCCGGTGTCTCGGTTCCCGGCGCATCGGGCCCTGGCGCATCGGGCCCTGGCGCATCGGGCACTGGGGCCCCGGTTCCCGGTGTCTCGGTTCCCGGTGTCTCGGTTCCCGGGCCGACCGTGCCCGGCGGGCGAGAGGCGCCCGGCGACCCGCGGGGGGCGCTGCGCGCCGACTGCGCCGCGTGTGCCGGGCTGTGCTGCGTCGCACCGGCGTTCGCGCGGTCGTCGGACTTCCCCGTCGACAAACCGGCCGGGACGGCCTGCACCAACCTGCGCGACGACTTCCGGTGCGGGATCCACGACCGCCTGCGCGACACCGGCTACGTCGGCTGCACGGTGTTCGACTGCTTCGGCGCGGGCCAGCAGGTCGTGCAGGTGACCTTCGGCGGGCGCGACTGGCGCACCGAACCGGAGCTCGCCCGGCCGATGTTCGCCGCCTTCGACGCGATGCGGCTCCTGCACGAGCTGCGGTGGTACCTCGCCGAGACGCTGGCGACGCCCGCCGCGGCCGACCTGCACGGGCGTGCCCGCGAGCTCCTCGCCGACACCGAGCGGATCGCAGGCCTGCCCGCCGACGCGCTCGCGGCCGTCGACGTGGCGGCCCGGCGCGTGCAGGTGAACGAGGTGCTGGTGCAGGTCGGGGAACGGGTCCGGGCCGCGTCGCCGGGGCCGCGGCCGGACCGGCGCGGCTCCGACCTCGTCGGGGCCCGGCTGCGCGGGGCCGACCTGCGCGGGGCGAACCTGCGCGGCGCCCTGCTGCTCGGGGCCGACCTGCGGGGTGCCGACCTGCGCGGCGCCGAGATGATCGGCGCGGACCTGCGCGGAGCCGACGTCTCCGGCGCGGATCTCGCGCAGGCGCTGTTCCTCACGCGGTTCCAGGTGCACGCAGCGGTCGGCGACGCCGCGACGCGCCTGCCCGCGGTGCTCGACCGCCCGGCGCACTGGACGGCTCCCCGCGGTCGCGACGGCGGCCGCCGGGCCGCGCGCCACCGGCGCTGAGTGCGGGGCCGCGCGTCGTGGGCGGTGGGCGCGGGGCCCGCGGGGGTCGTGGGGGTCGTGGGCGGTGGACGCGGGGCCCGCGCGTCGTCGGTGCTGCGTGGGGGTCGCCCGGCTCGCGCGGTCAGCTGTCGGTATCCGAGCGGATCGTGTCCAGGGACGGTACGAGTCGCGCGACGCGGTCGGGGTCCGAGAGCGCGTCGATCGCGACGATCAGCCCGTCCGACACGGTGAACGCCATGATCGTCTCGGGGACGCCGTCCGGGGCGACGACGACGCCCGGCATCCCGTTGACCAGCACGCGCCGCGTCCACGGTCCCATGTGCGAGAACATGATCGCCCGCGACGCGACCGTCCGGGCGCCCCGCACCTCGACCGTCGCCGCGGGGCGGCGGGTGCCGCCGTCGGACCGCAGCACGACGTCCGGCGCGAGCACCGCCACCAACGCCTCGACGTCGCCGTCGCGGGCCGCGGCGAAGAAGGCGTCGACGATCCGTCGCCGCGCGGCGGGGTCGGAGTCGGGCCGCGGCGCGGAGCCCTGGACCCGGCGCCGGGCGCGGCTCGCGAGCTGACGCGCGGCGGCGGGGGACCGGTCGGTGAGCGCGGCGATCTCGTCGAACGGGACGGCGAACATGTCGTGCAGCACGAACGCGAGCCGCTCCGCCGGGTCGAGCGCGTCGAGGACGACGAGCAGCGCGAGCCCGACCGAGTCGGCCAGCAGCGCCTCCTGCTCCGGGCCGGGCTCCTCCGCCGGTCCGACGACCGGGTCGGGGACGTGCACGCCCTGCGGTTCCTCGCGCCGCGAACTGCGGCTGCGCAGCATGTCGAGGCACACCCGCGACACGACCGTCCGCAGCCATGCCCCCAGCTCGTCGATGCCGTCGGACCCGGTGCGCTGCAGGCGCAGCCAGGCCTCCTGCACGGCGTCGTCGGCCTCGGCGACCGAGCCGAGCATCCGGTAGGCCACGGCGCGCAGCCGAGGCCGGTGCTCCTCGAACCGGCGGGCGAGGCCGTCGCCGGCGGTGTCGTCGTGCAGGGCGTTCGGGCTCATCGGTCACATGCCTCCGTCGGGGTCCGTCATAGCAGTGACGGCGCCGGAACGGCCGGTGTGACCGTCGTTGCCCCAGAGTTGCCCACCGAGTTGCGCACCGAGGAGACGAGACCGATGACGACGACCGAGACCTCCGCGCTCACCGCCCGGATGACCCACCCCGTGATGGTCCTGCCGGCCACCATGAAGGCGCTGCTGGCGCTCAGCGGCTCGACCGAGGGGCACGGCATCCCGAAGGAGCTGCGCGAGCTGGTCCACCTGCGGGCCAGCCAGATCAACGGCTGCAGCGTCTGCGTCGACATGCACGCCCGCGACCTTCGCGGCGGTGGGGAGGACGCCGCGCGGCTCATGACGGTCGCCGCCTGGCGCGACGCCCCGTGGTTCACCGCCGCGGAGCGGGCCGCGCTCGCGCTGACCGAGGCCGTGACGCGGCTCGCCGACAGCCCGGACCCCGTTCCCGACGACGTCTGGGCCGAGGCGGCGCGCCACTTCGACGAGGAGGCGCTCTCCGCGCTGCTGGTCTCGATCGCGGCCGTCAACGTCTGGAACCGGCTCAACGTCGCGACCCGGCAGGTCGCGGGCGTCGTCCCGGCCTGACGGGTTCGCCGCGCCCGACCCGCCGGTGCGTCGAGCGCAACCTGGGCGTCCTTGTGCGGCTGATGTGCAGCGCTGGGGTTGCGCGCGGTGGGTCGAGCGCAACCTGGGCGTCCCCGTCCGGTCGATGTGCAGCGCCGAGGACGGGCGCCCCGGGACGGCGGGCGAGCTCGACCGCTGCGACCTCCGCCGGCCGGTCGTCGGTAGCGGCCGCCACCCCCTTCACAGGGGTCGTCAGAAGCGGCCGCCACCGCCGCGGCGGCCGCGGGAGGCGGAGCCGCCGAAGCTGCCGGGCGACCGGCCGCCGTGGCCGCCGCCCCCGAAACCGCCGCCGTAACCCCCGCCGCCGTAACCCCCGCCGCGGTAGCCCCCGCCGCCGCGCAAGGCGCCGGACAGGATGCCCCCGAGGACCAGGCTGCCCAGCTCGACGGCCGCGCCGCCGCCCCCGCCGGAGGGCCCCGACCAGCGCGCGACGTCGGCCTGCGCGAGCTGCAACGCCTGCTGGGCCATCGACTCCGCCTGCTGCGCCGAGCGGAGCGCGACGGCGGGGTCGCCGCCGGCGGTCGCGGCCTGCAGGTGCCGCTGCGCCTCCGCGAGCCGGGTCCGGGCCTGCGCGCCGATGGCGCCGCGCCGGGTCGTGACGAAGTCCTCGGCGGCGGCGACGGCCGAGCGCGCGGTGACGAGGACCTGGTCGAGGGCCGCGGCGGTGCGCCGGTCGCGGTCCTGCTGCTCGCGGGCGTCGGCGATCGTCCGGTCGAGAGCGGCGTCGGCCTCCTCCAGCAGGTGCAGCGCGGCGACGGGGTCGGGCAGGGGGGCGTCGGCGGCTGCTGCGGCGGCGTCCAGTGCGGCCCGGGCCCTGGCGACGACGGCCCGGTCCGCCGACGGCAGCGTCGCGGCCTCGGCGAGGTCCTGCTCGACCTCGGCGCGTGCGGCAGGGATGCGTCCGGCGGCCTCGACGAGCTCGCGATCGCGGCGCTCGACGCCGGCGAGCAGCGTCTCGGCCTGAGTGACGGCGTCCTCCGCGGCCCGCCCGTCGACGACGGCCTGCGGCGGTGTCGCGAGCCGGGCCCGGGCCTCGGCGATCTCGGTGGCGGCGTCGGCGAGCAGCGCCTTCGCCTGGTCCAGGTTGCCGGCGACGGGTTCCAGGCTCGTCGCGGCCCATCGGCGGCGCAGCTCGTCCCAGGCGGCCTCGACGGTGGCCACGCTGCCCGTCGCGGCGGCGACCCGCGACGCGACGCCCTCGACGTAGCCGGGGGCGTCGGCCTCGAGGCCGCGCAGCCGGTCGAACGCCTCGACCTGGGCGTCGAGCCGTTCGTCGGCCGCGGTGGCCAGCCGCAGGATTTCTGCGTGCATCCGGCGCTGCGTGGGCTCGTCCTCGGGCACGTCGTCGTCGAGCTGCTGGCGGATCTCGAATGCCGCCAGCATGTCCGCACGGGACGCGTCGAGCGCGGCGGCGAACGGTGCGACGGGCTCCTCACCGAAGTGTGCCCGCGCCGCGGAGAGCTCCTGTTCGGAGGTGCGGACCGCGTCGTCGACGGCGATGAGCGCCTGGCTGGAGCGGTAGCCGAGGTCCTCGGTCGACTCGCCGGGGAAGGGGTCGGGCGGCCCGGCCGGCTGCTGCGGGGCACCGGCCGGGGTGGTGGCCTCCGACGTGGTGGCAGCCGAGCGGCGCCGCCGGGTGAGCAGCCACGCCCCGCCGCCGACGATCACCACCCCGCCGATGACCAGCGGCAACGCTCCGGTGCCGCTGCTGCCCCCGGTCCGTAGCCCGTTGGCCATCGCGACCGCCGCGCCCGACCAGTCGCGGGCGGCGAGCTTCGGCTCGACCTGCTCGGCGGCGATCGTGTCGACGGGTACCGGGAAGCCGTCCTCGACCGAGTAGCCGTAGGCGCCGTCGTCGGTCGCGACGGCGAGCAGGACGTCGCGCGCCCCCAGCTGGGACTGCACGGCGGTGGCGTGCGCCCAGTCCTCGCCGCTGCGGCCGTCGAACGAGCGGACGTAGACGACGAACAGGTCGTAGCCGGTGTCGGTGCGCAGCCGGGCGATGGCGTCGGTGACCTGGGCGCGCCCGGAGGCGTCGAGCGCGTTCGCCCGGTCGGTGATCCGGTCGGCCGCCCGTAGCGGCGCGTCGGCCGACGCGAGGCCTGCCGACATCGTGAGCAACGCGACCACCAGCGCCGCGAGCAGCGCTGCGGGGGCGAGGAACCGGCGCACCGGGATCTCCGATCGTCGAGGGGTCCGCATCGGACACCGCCATCATCACGCGTCGGCGCCCCGGCCGGGCGACGGGCCGGGTGCTGCGCCCCCGGCCGGGCGCGGCTCAGGGCGCGAGGACCAGCGCGACGGCCCCGCACGTGAGCACGACCATGGCGGCGAGCAGCGGGTACTGGATGCGCACGGCGATCGCGGGCGGGAACAGCTGCACCGCGCGGTCGTGTGCGCAGACCGCCGCCAGCACATGCCCGACGACGATCGCCCCCACCTGCACGGCCGCGATCGTCACGGTGCCGACGAGCGTGTAGTCGACCGCGCGGCCCGCCGTGCCCAGGAGATCGGCGCCCGTCCCGAACGGGTCGCTCGCCAGCACGAACGGCAGCTGGCCGTCGAAGAGGAACAGTGAGAAGTAGTGCGCGACCGCGTAGCCCGCCGCGATCGGGACGATCGTGTGCGCGAACGCCGTCGGCAGCCGGACCGGCTCGGCGCGCCGGACCGGGTCGGGCCGCCACGTGCCCAGCAGGTACAGCCCGGTGACGACGCCCGTCACCACCACGAGGCCCAGGGTCGCGGCCAGCGGGCCGCGCGGCGCGTTGTCGGCCCACAGGCTCGAGCGCGAGAGCCCGTCGAAGGCCGTCGAGCCGACGAGCACGAGCACGACGGCGACGAGGCCCGGCCGCCCGCGGACGGCGTCGAGCCCGTCGGCGGGGTTGCGCCACACCAGCGTCCCGTCGTCACGACGGCCGATCGGGGCGAGCGAGCCGAGCAGCGTCGACCACACCTCGAACCCGTCCCCGTGGGCGAACCAGCGCCGCCCGAACACCAGCGCGGCGCCGACGTGCACGAGCGCGTACCCGACCAGGACACCCGCGACGACGCGCGGGTCCGCCGGTTCGGGGGACACCAGCTCCAGCCACGCGAACGCGGCGAGCGACACCGCCGCGGGCCACAGCCCGACCCGCGCGGGCAGGTCCCGGACGCCCTGCTCGGGGTCGATCCGCGCCACCGCGGCGAGCCCGGCGTGCACCGACCGCAGCGGGTTGAGCACTCGCCACACCGGCCCGAGGAGCAGCGAGGCCGGCACCAGGCCGACCCAGAACGTCACGTAGAAGACCCACGGCGCGAGGTTGCGCGGGGTCTGCGCCGGACCGGCGAACCCGACCACGACGACGAGCACCGCGGCGACGAGCACCAGGCCGCGCAGCACCCCGCGGAGCACGGGGGACCCGACGAGCCGGGCCACCGGCGCGGGCACGGGCCGGCCCGCCTCGCCCCCGCGCAGCCGCGGGGACCTCCACAGCAGCCCGAGCGCGACGAACGTGCCCACGAGCACGGCGCCCGCCGCCGTCGCGGCGAGCTCGACCGGCACCGGCAGGTCGCCACGGGTGCCGACGCCGTGGGCGAGCAGCATCACCCCACCTGCAGCCGCAGGAGCTCCCGGTCGGCACCGTGCAGCTCCAGCTCGAACACCCCGGCGAGCGACGCGGTGAACCTCAGCGTCGCCGAGCCCCCCGCGGTCAGCGCGGCGGACAGGTCGTACCCGTGCAGGTGCAGCTCGTCGGCCCGGTCGCTGGTCACGGTGATCTCGACGGGCGTCCCCACGGCGACCGCGACCTTGCCGGTGTCTCCGGTCGCCCGGCCGCCCGCCCAGGCGACGGCGAGCCGGCGCGTGGCGTCGGGCGCAGGCGTCGCGGCAGCCGGGGAGACGGAGGCCGGCGGGACGGCGGTGCTCGGCGGGACGGCGGTGCTCGGTGGGACGGCGCTGCTCGGGGCGACGGCGCTCGCCGCGGCGGCCGGCGCCGCGGTCGTGGCCGGCGACCCTGTGCCGGACGCGCACCCCGCGACGAGCACCAGCAGCAGGGATCCCGTCGCGGCGCGGGCCGCACGGGCGGGACGGGGGGTCATCGGGACTCCTCGGCGGGGTCGAGATCCTCGGCGGCATCGGGGGCCGTCGGGGGGTCGGGCGGGGGAGCGGGGGTCAGCGCGCGCAGCACCGCGAACCCCGTGAGGAACAGGCCGAGCCCGCCGCCGAAGGTCAGCGCGGTCGTGACCCGGTCGAGGTCGGGGGCCCAGCCGAACGGGAGCACCGCGTTGCCGAAGCTCCCGACGTCGGCGCCGGTGAGCAGCACCAGCAGCGCACCGGAGAGCGCGCAGAGCAGCAGCCCGAACCGTCTGCCCGCGACGACGAGCACCGCCCCGGCCAGCGCCGCCACCACGGCCACCGTGCCGACGACGCCCGCCGTGCGCCACACCGTCGGCCAGTAGTCGACGTCGTCGGGGGCGAGCGCCGAGCCCAGCACGTGCACCACGTAGGACGCGACCATCCCGACCGACAGCGCCGCCGTCGCGATCGCCGCCGCCCGGCGGCGCACCGCGAGCGACCCGAGCACGGTGGCGGCCGCGGCGACGGCCGCGGTGAGCAGCCACCACGGGCCGGGCGACGGCGCGGGCGGGCGGACCGTCTCCCCGCGCACCACGACGGCGGTGTCGCCGACGGTCAGCGGCACGCTCCACCCGACCGGTTCCGGCCCGGCGCCGCCGTCGGCCCCGGCGACCCGCGGATCGGCCCAGCGCGCGGTGGTCCCCGGCGCGACGACCGGCTCGACGGTCCGCGCGCTGCCGGCGGGGGCCACGTCGACGGGTGAGCCGGTGCCGTTGTCGATCCGCAGCCGCGCGCCGTACTCGACGACGCTGACCTGCAACCCGGGCACCGCCGGCTCGACGGCGACGACCTGCGGCAGCACCGGCTGCGGCTCGAGCCCACCGCTGTGCGCCGACGCGGCCACCGCCCCGGCGGGCAGCAGCACCACCGCGAGGACGAACACGCCGCACAGACGACGTGGCCAGCTGGTCATGAGCGAGGTTCCCGGGTCGATGCGGACAGGGCGGTGGATGCGGACAGGGCGGTGGATGCGCACAGCGGACGACGGGCCACCCCGCGGCGGGACGCCGCGACGTGGCCCGTCGTCGGACGGTGCCCGGCGTGCGGCCTCAGCCGACGCCCGCGCCCGCGGACGGGCGCTCGGAGCTGCGGAGACCGCGCGTGACGAACAGGCCGAAGAGCAGCCCGACCGCGGTCCAGAGGACGGCGTGGATGCCCAGCGTCGCGACCCGGAAGTTGTAGAGCACGACCGCCGGGAAGTCGGCGGGCGTCTCCGACACCACGGGCAGCAGCGCGGCGACGACGCCCACGAGGACGACGTAGACCGCCGCGCCCGCGAGCACCCCGTTCCACGTGCCGAACCGTTCGACCAGCCGCCGTCCGACGGCTACCGCCACGACCGCGGCGACGACCGACAGCAGCAGCATGAACACGAAGGTCCCGCTGCGCAGCCCGATCGTGTCGTCGGCGCTCGACGCCGGTGGGTTGGACGGGTACTTGAGGAACGGCACGAGCACGACGACGACGTAGCCGATGAGCGCCAGCACGCCCGCCGTCGCGCGTGGTGCGAGCCGCAGCAGCCGCCCCTGCACGCCCGCGTAGACGAGCGCCAGGACGCCACCGACGACGATGCCGTAGATCAGCAGCGCGACGAGCAGTCCGACGGTCGACTGCACGCCGCGCGACACCAGCTCCTCACCGCCGGTCTCGCCGGCGGCCGCGGCGAGGGCGCCCTCGTACGCGATGCCGCCGTCGAGCGCGGGCTCACCGAACAGCCACGCGAACGCGAACGCGAGCACCGCCGCGACGACGCCCGCGATCATGCCGCGGACCAGGAGGGTCCTGACCATGGGCGGTTGCTCCTAGTGGCAGGGGAAGCCGAGCAGGTGGCGGCCGTCGTGCACGAACTCGTGCAGCATCGAGCCGGAGAACACCGAGGTCGCACCCTGGTCCAGGCCGACGAGGTAGAGCAGCGCCAGCAGGATGACGCCCGCGAAGACCGCCCACGGCACCAGCTCGCGGACGGGGACGACGGGCACCGAGGCGACGGGGAGGGACGCGCCCTGAGCCATGAAAGACCTCCTGGGTACGGGGCTCGCGAGCGAGCGGCCGGGAGTCATCTGAACGAATCGACAGATGAGAGGGTGAGGTGCCCTCGACCGAAAGTCAAGGTCCGTCCCAGTCTTCGGATACCGCCTCTAGCTGCGTAGTTACGCGGATAGCGTGAGTCGTCCGGTACAGCCGTCCCGTGCCCGCGGGTCCGTGTCGCCGACGAGTTCTGCCCGCTGCGACAAGGACTGTGCTCTGCCGGCCAAGCGCGCGCGGGCGCGGGCGGAGATCCTCACCACACGTCCCGGACCACCACCACGCAGTGACGGGGAGAGCCATGACCGCGGCTGCCGAGCCCACCACGAGAGCCACCGACCCGAGCGCGCCCCGGACCGTGCGGGCCGCCTGCCCGCAGGACTGCCCCGACACGTGCGCGATGGTCGTGACCGTCGACGACGCCGGTCGCGCCGTCGAGGTGCGGGGCGACCCCGAGCACCCGTACACCGCGGGCGGGCTGTGCGTGAAGGTCAACAACTACCTCGACCGCGTGTACGACCCCGGACGCGTGCTGTTCCCGTTGCGCCGCACCGGACCCAAGGGCAGTGGCCGGTTCGAGCGGATCACGTGGGACGACGCGCTCGACGAGATCGCCACCCGCTTCCGCGGCATCGTCGACGAGCACGGCGGCGAGGCGATCATGCCCGTCAGCTACCTCGGGACCCAGGGCATCCTCAACGGGCTCAACGTCGGCGACCCGTTCTTCGCGAAGCTCGGCGCCACGATCTCCGAGCGCACCTACTGCGACTCCGGCTCCTGTACCGCCTACGCCATGACCATCGGCGACACCGCGGGCGTCGACCCCGAGAGCCTCGTGCACTCGAAGTTCATCCTGATCTGGGCGTGCAACGTCATGTCCACGAACCTGCACCTGTGGCCCTACATCGCCGAGGCCCGCAAACGCGGCGCGAAGGTCGTCGTCGTGGACCCGGTGCGCACCCGCACGGCCGCGGCCGCCGACCAGCACATCCCGCTGCGCCCGGGCACCGACGCCGCGCTCGCGCTCGCGATGGCCCACGTGATCATCTCCGAGGGCCTCACCGACCAGGCCTACGTCGACGCCCACACCGTCGGTTTCCCGGAGTTCGCGGAACGGGTCGCGCAGTACACGCCGGAGTGGGCGGCGGCCGAGACCGGCGTCCCGGCCGACACCATCCGCACGCTGGCGCGCGAGTACGCGGGCGGCCAGCCGTCGGTCATCCGGATCGGGGTGGCCGTCGAACGCCACGCCGGCGGCGGCCAGACCGTCCGCGCGCTGGCGTGTCTGCCCGCGCTCGTCGGGGCCTGGCGCAAGCCCGGTGGCGGCATCCTGCAGCTGCCCTTGTGGGCGTTCCCCGTCAACTGGGGCGCGTTCATGCGCCCGGACATGTTGACGCCGGGCACCCGGATCGTGAACCAGTTCCTGCTCGGCGAGGCCCTCACCGGCGGGCTCGCGCTCGACCCGCCGATCAAGGGGCTGATGGTCTACAACTCGAACCCCGTCGTCGTGTGTCCCGACCAGGACAAGCTCATCGAGGGCCTGCAGCGGGAGGACCTGTTCACCGTCGTGAGCGAACAGTTCATGACCGACACCGCCGACTACGCCGACATCGTCCTGCCCGCCACGACGCAGCTCGAGCAGGACGACATCATGTTCTCCTGGGGTCACCTCTACGTGACCTACAACCACCGGGCCATCGAACCGCTCGGTGAGGCCGTTCCCAACACCGAGATGTTCCGACGCCTCGCCGCCCGGATGGGCTTCGACGACCCCGTCTTCCGGCGCTCCGACGACGACATGATCGCCGAGGCGTTCGACTGGTCCCACCCGCACATGCAGGGCATCACCGTGGAGTCGTTGAAGGACAAGGGCTGGCAGCGGCTCACCGTCCCGCCGCCCGACGAGTACGCCCCGCACGCGGAGGGGAACTTCCCGACGGCGTCGGGCAGGACCGAGCTCGCCGCGTCCGCGGCCGCGGGCGGCAACTTCGTCGTCCCGCTGTTCCGGCAGGGTTCCAACGAGTTCCAGCCCGGCCAGCCCGTCGACCCGTTGCCGCACTACATCCCGCCGCGCGAGGCCGCGCACACCGATCCCGAGCGGGCCGCGCGCTACCCGCTGAACCTGTTGACGCCGAAGTCGCACGCGTACATCAACTCCAGCTTCGCCAGCCACGCGTTCCACCGGCGGGTGCAGAAGGAGCCCAACGTGATCATGCATCCCGACGACGCCGCCGCCCGCGGGATCTCCGACCAGGACCCGGTGCGGGTGTTCAACGACCGCGGCGAGTTCACCGTCCTGGCCAAGCTCGACGACGCCGTCATGCCAGGGGTCGTCGTGTCGAGCCTGGGCGGATGGCGCAAGCACTCGAAGGCGACGGCCACGCTGGCCGCGGTGAACTCGACGCAGTTCGCCGACCTCGGCAACGCTCCGACGTTCTCCGACACCCTCGTCGAGGTGGAGATCGCCTAACCGACGCTCCTGGCCCGGTGTGCGCTGGGGGAGACCCCGAACCGGGCCCGGAAGGCGCGGCTGAAATGTGCCGAGTCGGGCAGCCCCCACCGCGCGCCGATCGCGCCCACCGTCAGCGCGGCGCAATCCGGGCGGGCCAGATCGGCGAAACACGCCTGCAGCCGCCGCTCCCGGACGTAGGCGCCGACGCTCGTGTCCGTCTCCGAGAACAGCTTGTGCAGGTAGCTCACCGAGATGGCGCAGGCGGCGGCGATCTGCGCGGGCGTCAGCGCCGGGTCGGACAGGTGCTCGTCGATGTAGGCCTGGGCGCGCAGCAGGTGCAGGTTGGGCGACGACGCCGGGTCCACCCGGCTGCGGACGAGTGCGACGTACACGTCGCCGATCGACTGCATGATCGCGGTGCGGCTGGCCGGCGGCAGGCTCTCCGCGTCGAGCCGGTGCAGCGCGGCCAGCAGCGGCGGGACCATCGCGCCGACGCCGGACCGGCCGTCGAAGCGGACGGCCGTGGCCGCCGTCAGCTCGGCGCGGGTCAGCGGCAGCAGCCGCGTCGGGAACAGGCAGACCGAGTACTCGAAGTCGCCCGCGGTGACGAAGCGGAACGGCCGGGCGCTGTCGTAGAGCACGAAGTCGCCGGGACCGATCACCGCCTCGCGGCCGTCCTGCGCGACGAGCGTGCGGCCCTTGCGGGCCAGGGCTATCTGGAAGTAGTCCTCGTCGGCCGTCCGGACCTGCCGGGTCGTGCGCTCGAAGTGGTGCGCCCCGGCGGCGATCTTGCGCAGCTGGGTGTCGGCCATGGACACCGCGGTGACACGGCCCCGGACGTCGGACCCGGCGGCGGGCCGCACGTCGAGCGTCACGAACTGGTCGCACACCGTCGAACGCCAGAAGTCGAGCCGGTCGCGCTCGGCCACCGACGCCGTGTCGATCGTGGTGATTTCCATGGCTGGTGGCCGACGCTACGCCGCGGCGCGGGGTGCGCGCATCCGGTCGATCGGGTGCTTCGACCTGCGGAGACGCATCCACGGATTCCCGGTGCCCGTGGAGCCGAGAATGCGTCAGCGCGTCCGCGGGGACGGCGGCGCGTCCGGCCGGCAGACCGGCCCTTCGGCGGCGTCGCCAGGTTCACGAGGTAGCGGGGGAGCGTGCACAGCCGCCTCGATGTCTTTCGCGAACTCGGCCAGTCAGACGGCACGCGACCTCGGTGTCGAGACGCCCAGGCAACACAGAACAGCCCCTCGCCCTGTTTCAGCAGGTGAGGGGCCGTTTCGGCTGTAGGCACTCGGAGTGCCCCCGGTAGGATTCGAACCTACGCTCCCGCCTCCGGAGGGCGGTGCTCTATCCCCTGAGCTACGGGGGCCGTACGCGAGCAACCCTAGCGCACCGCGTTCACCGGCAACGGCTGGGCCCCGCGCTCGGCCAGCAGCTGCGTCATGTATTGGGCCTCCGACGTCTGCGAGCTGAGCATCTGCGCGGCGAGGTTGCGCACGTCGGGCACCTGCGCGTACTTGGCGCCGTACTCGAGCATCCCTGCTCCGCCCTCGTGGTGGCGGAGCATGAGCTGCAGGAACAGCACGTCGAGCTCCTTGCCCGTCGACGCCCGCAGCCTGCGCAGGTCGTCGTCGGTGGCCATGCCCGGCATCGCGGCCATCCCGGCGGCGGCGACGGTGGGGCCGTGGTCGTGCGCGGGCGCGCCGACCATCCACTGCATGTAGGCGCCGCTGTGCTGCGCCGGCTGGCCCCAGAGCGCGAGCCAGCCCTGCATCCGGCCGATCTGCGCGGTCTGCGTCGACTCGATGTCGAACGCGAGCTGGCGCAGGGCGGGGTCGCTCGTGTGGTCGCGCTCCCAGTTCGCCATGTCGACGGCCTGCTGGTGGTGCACGGTCATGTCCTGCGCGAACCCGACGTCGACCGAGTCGGCCTGCGGGACCGACAGGTCACCCGGGGCGTTGTGCAGCCCGACGAGCAGGCCGCCTGCGCCGCCGAGCAGCAACAGCGCGAGGACGGCGCCGATGATCACGGCGGGGCGCACCCAGCGCGGCTCGCCACCGCCGCCACCGCCGTCGTGCTCGTCCTCGGCGGGCGGGTCGTCGAGCGGGGGCACGGGGGGCGAGACCTCGGCCTCGACCGGGTCCACGGGTCCCGCCGGGTCGGGGTGCGTCACGTCCGCGGCGGTCACTGGCCGCCCGTGTTCGGGACGGCGCCGCCCATCCCGCTCTGGTCCGTGGTGGCCGCGGGGTTGCCCGCGGCGTTCTCGTCCACGACGGTCTTGCCGTCGATCTGGCTCGTCGGCGGCGTCGGCACGAACGGGGGCGGGTTGTCCTGGTCGAACTGGCCCGGGCCGAGCGCGGCGCAGGTCGCCCCGACCTCCGGGTACTGGTACCGGTTGAGCCGCAGGGCCTGGATGAACTGGTCGATCCGCGGGTCGTTCGGGTCCGACACCTTGAGCTGGTGGCCCCACGACTGCAGCGAGATCGGCTGGTCGAGCCCGGGGTAGGGGGCCATCACCATGTAGGTCTGGCCCTGCACCTTCGACGCGAGCGTCGCGACGCCCTCGCTGCTGACGGTGTCGGGGTTGTAGGCGATCCACACCGCGCCGTGCTCGAGGTCGTGCACGAGGTTCTCCTGGCGCACGGGCGTCGGGTAGACGACGCCGTTGCACGCCGCCCAGAACCCGTCGTGCGCGCCGCCGAAGGGCGGGCTGTGGGTGTAGGCGACACGCTGGTCGGGCAGCACGTGGTTGCCGCCGGTGTACTTGATCACCTGGACGCCCGCGATCTGTGTCGACGGGTCCTGGTTGCGCTCGGACGGCGTGTACGACGGGGCGTTGGCCTTGGCGACCAGGTACCACCCCAGCCCGCCCGCGAAGAGCACCACGACGAGGATCAGCGAGATCATGCCCCACGGCGTCGACCGGCCGCGGACGGCCGACGACTTGCGGGCCCCGCTCACCGCCGACCTCGAGCCGCGGCCCGACGACGCGTTGCGGGGAGAGCGGGAGCCCTGGCCGGCCCCGGTCGACCGGCCGCCCCGGCTCGACCGGTCGCCACGGGTCGGCTGCGCACCCCGCCCCGCCTGCGGATTGCGCGCCGACTTGCTGCTCTTGCCGCTGACCATCGAACCGCTGACCTCTTCCGACCACCCTGGGAATCGTCGCGCGCACCACAGCCCGCGCGGTGCCGCAGTGTAGAAGTGCCACCTGAGACCCACCTGAGCAGCACCTCCTAGACTCGCAACGGTGACTCCCGACGTGCTCGCCGACCTGGTCCGTGTCGCCGCGCTGGACGTGCTGGCCGACCGAGGCCTCGACGCGGCGGCGCTGCCCGACGACGTCGGCGTCGAACGCCCTCGCAACCCCGAGCACGGCGACTACGCCACCAACGTCGCGCTGCGCACCGCCAAGAAGGCGGGCGTCAACCCGCGCGACCTCGCGACCTGGCTCGCCGAGGCCCTCGCCGCGCGCGACGGCATCGCCTCCGCCGAGATCGCCGGGCCCGGCTTCATCAACCTGCGGCTGGCGTCCGACGCCCAGGGCGCCATGGTCGGGCAGGTCCTCGCGGCGGGCGCGGCCTACGGCACCGGCGACGAGCTGGCGGGACGCAGCGTCAACCTCGAGTTCGTGTCGGCCAACCCGACGGGCCCGCTGCACCTGGGCGGGACCCGCTGGGCCGCGGTCGGCGACGCGCTGGGCCGGATCCTGTCGGCGCGCGGGGCGGCCGTCACGCGCGAGTACTACTTCAACGACGCGGGCGGCCAGATCGACAGGTTCGTCGCGTCGCTGGTCGCGGCGGCCAAGGGCGAGCCCGCGCCGGAGAACGGGTACGGCGGGGCCTACATCGCCGACATCGCGGCGCGGGTCGTCGCGGCCGAGCCGGGCGCGCTGGACTCCCCGGAGCGCGACGAGGTGTTCCGCCGGGTCGGGGTCGGCTTCATGTTCGACGAGATCAAGTCCGACCTGCACGACTTCGGCACCGACTTCGACGTCTGGTTCCACGAGGACTCGCTGCACAAGTCGGGTGCGGTCGAGCGGTCGGTGCAGGAGCTCAAGAACTCCGGCGCGCTGTACGAGAAGGACGGCGCCTGGTGGCTGCGCTCCACCGAGCACGGCGACGACAAGGACCGCGTCGTCATCAAGAGCGACGGGCGGCCCGCCTACATCGCCGGCGACATCGCCTACTTCCGCGACAAGCGCGCCCGCGGCTTCGACCTGCTCATCTACATGCTGGGCGCCGACCACCACGGCTACATCGGCAGGCTCAAGGCGGCGGCCGCCGCGTTCGGCGACGACCCTGCCGTCGTCGAGGTGCTGATCGGGCAGATGGTCAACCTGGTCAAGGACGGCACACCGGTCCGGATGAGCAAGCGGGCGGGCACCGTCGTCACGATGAACGACCTGGTCGAGGCCGTCGGCGTCGACGCGGCGCGGTACTCGCTGATCCGCAGCTCCGTCGACTCGGTCCTCGACGTCGACCTCGACCTGCTCGTCCGGCGCAGCAACGACAACCCGGTCTTCTACGTGCAGTACGCGCACGCGCGGCTGGCGTCACTCGCGCGCAACGCCGCCGACGTCGGGCTCACTCCCGGCGTGGAGTTCGGGCTGCTCGAGCACCCGCGCGAGGGCGACCTCATCCGCACGATCGGCGAGTTCCCCGAGGTGGTGCGGGCGGCCGCCGAGCTGCGCGAGCCGCACCGCGTCGCCCGCTACCTCGAGTCGCTGGCCAGCGCGTACCACAAGTTCTACGACGCCTGCCGGGTCCTGCCGCTGGGCGACGAGGAGATCACCGAGCTGCACCGGGCCCGGCTGGCGCTGTGCGTCGCCGCGCGCCAGGTGCTCGCCAACGGACTGGAGCTGCTGGGCGTGAGCGCGCCGGAGCGGATGTGATCAACGCCCATCCCGCGGGCCCCTTGCACGCGGGCGTCACCGTCCCGCCCGAGACGGCCGGCCCCCGGCCGGGCGGCGCCGCGGAGCTCGACGGGCTCGCCACCGCGGTCTGGCCGCGCAACGCGGTGCGCGGCGCCGACGGGGTCGTACGGATCGCGGACGTCGACGTCCGCGATCTCGCGCAGACCTACGGGACGCCGCTGTTCGTCGTCGACGAGGCCGACTTCCGGTCACGGGCGGCGGAGTTCGCCGCGTCGTTCGGGGCCGAGGCGGTGCACTACGCGGCGAAGGCGTTCCTGAGCACCGAGATCGCCCGCTGGGTCGCCGACGAGGGCCTCAGCATGGACGTCGCGAGCGGCGGGGAGCTGGCCGTGGCCCTGCGCGCGGGCTTCCCGGCGGAGCGGATCGCGGTGCACGGCAACAACAAGTCCGCGACGGAGCTCGACGAGGCGGTGGCGGCCGGGGTGGGACGGATCGTCGTCGACTCCTTCCACGAGATCGCCCGGCTCGACGCGGTCGCCCGTGCGCGCGACGTCGTCGTCCCGGTGATGATCCGGGTGACGGTCGGCGTCGAGGCGCACACCCACGAGTTCATCGCGACGGCGCACGAGGACCAGAAGTTCGGCTTCTCGATCTCCGGCGGCGACACGAGCCCGGCCGCCGAGGCCGCCCGCCGGGTGCTGGCCGCGCGCGGGCTGCGTCTCGTCGGCCTGCACAGCCACATCGGCAGCCAGATCTTCGACACCGAGGGGTTCGAGGTCGCGGCGCACCGCGTCGTGCGGTTCCTCGCCCGGCTGCACGCCGAGCACGGCGCCGACGCGCTCGAGGACCTCACGACGCTCGACCTCGGCGGCGGCTTCGGCATCGCCTACCGCGCCGAGGAGTCACCGCTCGACGTCGCCGAGCTGGCCGCGCAGTTGCGCGACATCGTCAAGCGGGAGTGCCACGCCGAGGACCTCGACGTCCCGGCCATCGCGGTCGAGCCCGGCCGGGCGATCGCCGGGCCCGGCACGGTGACCCTCTACGAGGTCGGCACGCTCAAGGACGTCCCGCTGGGCAGCGGCGCGCGCCGCTACGTCAGCGTCGACGGCGGGATGAGCGACAACATCCGGACCGCGCTCTACGACGCGGTGTACGACTGCCGGCTGGTCTCGCGGTCCTCGGCCGCGGACAGCCCCGACGGCTCCGCCGACGCCGCGCTCTCGCGGGTCGTCGGCAAGCACTGCGAGTCCGGCGACATCGTCGTGCGCGACTGCTGGCTGCCCGCCGACCTCGGGCCCGGCGACCTGCTCGCCGTCGCGGCGACCGGCGCCTACTGCTACTCGATGGCCAGCTCGTACAACCGGCTGCCCCGCCCCGCGGTCGTCGCGGTCCGCGACGGGCGGGCCCGGCTGATCCTGCGCCGCGAGACGGTCGACGACCAGTTCCGGCTCGAGGTCGACCCGGGGGCCGAGGCGACGGCACCGTCCGCGGCCACCCGTGGGGGTGGCTCGTGAGACCGGGTTCGCAGTGACCCGGGCGACGGGCCGTACCGTGACGTACCGCGAACAGGGATGATCTGACGGGTCGCCGCGACTCCGGGCGGGCCGCGGGGCACGCCCGGGACCGGCCGGCAGGCGGCCCGTCGGCGCCGTCCGGCCGGTGCCACCCGCGTCGACGACGCCGTCGGCCGCGGGGAGCGAGAGCCGGTGACGACACCAGGTGCAGGGGAGACGACTTCGTGACTGACAGGGCCCAGGGCGCACCCATCAGGGTGGCGCTGCTCGGCTGCGGCACGGTCGGCGGCGAGATCGTCCGGCTGCTGACCGACCAGGCCGACGACCTCGCGGCGCGCGTCGGCGCGCCGGTCGAGCTCGTCGGCGTGGCGGTGCGCCGCCCGCACAAGCATCCCGAGCTCCCGGCCGGGCTCGTCACGGCCGACGCCGCGGGCCTGGTCACCCGCGACGACGTCGACATCGTCGTCGAGGTGGTCGGCGGCATCGAACCGGTCCGCACGCTGCTGCTCGAGGCGCTCAAGGCGGGCAAGTCCGTCGTCACCGCGAACAAGGCGCTGCTCGCCGAGGACGGCGCGGTGCTCGCCGAGGCGGCCGACGCCTCGGGGGCCGACCTCTACTACGAGGCGGCCGTCGCCGGGGCGATCCCGCTGCTGCGCCCGCTGCGCGAGTCGCTCGTCGGCGACCGGATCACCCGGGTCGCGGGGATCGTCAACGGCACGACCAACTTCATCCTGTCCTCGATGGCGTCCTCGGGGGCCGGGTACACCGACGCGCTGGAGGAGGCGACCCGCCTCGGGTACGCCGAGGCCGACCCGAGCGCCGACGTCGACGGGTACGACGCCGCCTCGAAGGCCGCGATCCTCGCGTCGCTGGCGTTCCACACCCGCGTCACCGCCGCCGACGTGCACTGCGAGGGCATCCGCACCGTCAGCGCCGCCGACATCGCCGCGGCCGCGAGCCTCGACTGCACGATCAAGCTGCTCGCGATCTGCGAACGCGTCCCGAGCGAGGACGGCGCCGCCGACGCGGTGTCCGCGCGCGTGTACCCGGCGATGATCCCGTCCGCGCACCCGCTCGCGTCGGTCGACGGCGCGTTCAACGCGGTGTTCGTCGAGGCCGAGGCCGCCGGCCAGCTCATGTTCTACGGCCAGGGCGCGGGCGGTGCCCCGACGGCGAGCGCGGTGCTGGGCGACCTCGTCGCGGTCGGGCGCAACCTCGTCGTCGGTGGGCGCGGGCCGCGCGAGTCGACCTACGCGAGCCTGCCGGTGCTGCCGATGGGCGCGGTGTCGACGCGCTACCACGTCAGCCTGGAGGTCGCCGACCGCGCCGGTGTGCTGGCCGCCGTCGCGCGCGAGTTCGCCCAGCACGACGTCAGCATCGCCGCCGTCCGCCAGTACGGGGGCGGCCGCAACGGAGGATCGGCCGGCGGCAGCGCTGCCGTGCGGCTCGTCGTCGTCACACACGCGGCGCCGGACTCGGCGCTCGCGTCCACCGTGGAGGCGCTGGAGGGTCTCGACGCCGTGCGCGGCGTCGAGAGCGTGCTGCGCGTCGAGGATCTGGGCCGCTCGGTGAGCGCCCTGGGGGTGACCGGGTGAGCGAGCCACAGCGAGTGAGCGGACGACACGGCGCGGGCGCGCAGCGCCGGCCGGGCGCCGACGGGGGTGCGCGATGAGCGCGGCGACGCCGTCGCGGACCGGGGCGGTGCGCTGGCCCGGTGTGATCGAGGCCTACCGCAACCGGATGCCGGTCCAGGACGACTGGACGATCGTCACCCTCGGCGAGGGCGGCACGCCGCTGCTGCCCGCGCCGGTCCTCTCGGAGCTCACCGGCTGCGAGGTGCACCTCAAGGTCGACGGCGCCAACCCGACGGGGTCGTTCAAGGACCGCGGCATGACGATGGCCGTCACCGCCGCGCTCGCCGAGGGCAAGCAGAGCGTGCTGTGCGCGTCGACGGGCAACACCTCGGCGTCGGCCGCGGCCTACGCCACGCGGGCGGGCATGACGTGCGCGGTGCTCGTCCCCCGCGGCAAGATCGCGCTGGGCAAGCTCGCCCAGGCCGTCGCGCACGGTGCGCGGATCCTGCAGATCGACGGGAACTTCGACGACTGCCTCGAGCTCGCCCGCAAGACGACGTCGGACTACCCGTCGATCGCGCTGGTGAACTCCGTCAACCCGACGCGGATCGCCGGCCAGGCCAGCGCCGCCTACGAGATCTGCGACGACCTGGGCCGCGCGCCCGACGTGCACTGCCTGCCCGTCGGCAACGCCGGCAACATCACCGCCTACTGGAAGGGTTTCCGCGCCTACCACGCCGACGGGGTCATCCCGGAGCTGCCGCGCATGTTCGGCTTCCAGGCCGCGGGCGCCGCGCCTCTCGTCCACGGTGCGCCGGTGAAGAACCCCGAGACGATCGCGACGGCCATCCGCATCGGCGCCCCGGCGTCGTGGGGGACCGCCGTCGCCGCACGCGACGAGTCGGGCGGGCTGTTCGCCGCCGTCACCGACGACGAGATCCTCGCCGCGTACCGGCTGCTGTCGGCCCGCGAGGCGGTGTTCGTCGAGCCCGCGTCGGCGGCCAGCGTCGCGGGCCTGCTCAAGTCGTCGGCCGGGGGGACGCTGCCGCGCGGCTCGCTCGTCGTGTGCACCGTCACCGGGCACGGGCTCAAGGACCCCGACACCGCGCTGCTCACCGCGCCGGACCCGGAGATCGTCCCGATCGACCCCGCGGCCGTCGCGGCCGCTCTGGAGCTGGCCTGATGGGTCGGCCGACGGAGGTGCGGGTCAGGGTGCCCGGGTCGTCGGCCAACCTCGGCCCGGGCTTCGACTCGCTCGGGCTCGCGCTCGCCCTCTACGACGACGTCGAGGTCTGCGTCGACGGGTACGACGACGTGCTCGTCGAGGTCACGGGCGAGGGCGCCGGCCAGGTGCCGTGTGACGAAACGCACCTGGTCGTGTCCGCGATGCACGCGACGTGGGCGCTGCTGGGCGAGGAGCCGCCCGCCGGGCTGCGCATGCGGTGCCGCAACGCGATCCCGCACTCGCGCGGGCTGGGCAGCTCCGCGGCCGCTGCCGTCGCCGGGGCACTGGCCGCCGCGGTGCTCACCGGCCGTGACCTGGAGCTGGAGCACACGGCGTTGCTGCAGGTCACCGCGGGTATGGAGGGGCACGCCGACAACGCGGCGGCGAGCCTGATGGGCGGGTTCGTCGTCGCCTGGGAGACGCCGGGGAATACCGCGCAGCGGTTCAACGCTGTACGCCTCGAGGCCCACGCGGACATCCGTCCCGTGGCGCTCGTCCCGCAGGTCGAGTCGTCGACCAAGACGACCCGCGGCCTGCTTCCCGAACGGGTCCCGCTGGCCGACGCGGCGTTCACCGGGAGCCGCACGGCACTGTCGGTGCTCGCGTTCACCCAACGGCCCGACCTGCTGCTCGCGGCCACCGAGGACCGGCTGCACCAGGGCTACCGGCGACCCGCCTACCCGGAGTCGGCCGATCTGGTCGACGCGTTGCGGGCCCGTGGTGTGCCCGCGGCGATCTCCGGCGCCGGACCGTCGGTCCTGGCCCTGACCTCGGACGCGCGCATCCCCGACGACGTCGACACCACCGGCTTCACCGCGATGGTGCTGCCTGTCGACACCGCAGGCCCGCGCGTCGAGATCGGCTGACCGCCCGGCGGCACGTCGCAGGGCAGTTCCCGCGGCGCGCCGATGCCGGGGTTGGTTGCCCGGACCAGGGCGGACCGTCTACCCTCGGCGTCGCACGGCGATACACGCGTCATCCGCGTGGTCTCTCGAGCCGGAACCCTCGCCCTCGGTCTCCAGGGGAGGCAGCAGGCGTACATCCGGCCAGAGGGGCCTCTTCCCCGCGACCGTCGCATTGAATCGCCACCCCCTTGACGTCGGGACGGTTGCCGGCCACGCGGCCCCGTCTCCGATTCTCGTCCGGCCAACCGTTCGGACGAGCGTGTGAATCCGCTGGTCCGGGCCGGACGACCCGGGCCGGTCAGGAAGGACCTTCGTGAGCGAGACCGATCTCGTCAGCACCGCCGCCCCCGCCAAGCGCAAGGGCCTGTCCGGAATGGTGCTGGCGGAGCTGCGCCAGCTGGCGGGCGAGCTCGACATCCCCGGCACCGCCGGGATGCGCAAGGGCGATCTGATCGCCGCCATCAAGGAGCGCCAGGCCGGCGGCCCCGCGTCGCCGCAGCTCGCGCTCGGCGACGGCGCGACCGATGACACGGCCGGCGCCACCAGTGGCTCGCGCCCCGCACGGGGCCGCGGGTCCGCTGCGGCGGCCGCCGACGCGCCCGCCGTCCCGGCCGCGGAGTCGCCCGCCGCCGCTCAGGCCTCTGAGACCGCGACCCCTGAGACTACGGCGGCCGAGACGCCGGCTGCCGGAGCCACTGCGCCGGTGACCGAGGCGCCGCCCGCCGAGAAGCCGGTGCGCACCCGTCGCCGGGCCGCGAGCCGTCCGGCGGGGGCGCCCGCCCGGACGCCGGCCGTCGAGGCCCCGTCGGTCGCCGAGGCCGCGACCGGCGCGGATGCGGCCTCCGTCGCCGAGGCCCCGGCCGCCGAGGCCCCGGCCGCCGGAAGCACCTCCGCCGGGAGCACCTCCGCGGGGAACAGCGCCGCCGGGAGCACCGCTGTCGGTGAGACCGCGGCGGTCACCGAGATCGCGGCCATCACCGAGACCGCTGCCGCCGCTGAGCCCGCGCGTGCCGCCGCTCCGTCGGCCGACGCCGCCGACGCCGAGCCCGAGACCACGGGCCGGCGCCGGCAGACCCGTCGCCGTGGCGGCGACCAGGCCGACGGCGGCCAGGCCGCCGACGCCGGCACGGACGTCCGCGACCGCGCCGCCGAGCGCACCAACGGCGTCGAGCGCGCCGGGGCGGGCGACGGCCGGGGCGAGCGCCGGGGCCGCGACAACGACCGGCGCGACCGGCGCGACGACGACCGGCGCGACGACCGTCGTGACAACGACCGCGGGGACGACCGCGGCGGGCGGAACAGCCAGCGCGGCAACGATTCCCGGGGCAACGACTCGCGTGCCGGCGACGGCCGCAACAACGACGGCCGCAACAACGACGGCCGCGGCAACGACCAGCGTGGGGTCGACACCCGCGGCAACGACTCCCGCGACGACGACGGCGACGACGACGGCGACGGCCGGGGCCGCCGCGGTCGCCGGTTCCGCGACCGCCGCCGCGGCCGGGACCGCCAGGGTGGTGGCCAGGGCAACGTCGACACCGAGGTGCGTGACGACGACGTCCTGCTGCCCGTCGCCGGCATCGTCGACATCCTGGACAACTACGCGTTCGTCCGGACGACCGGATACCTGTCGGGGCCGAACGACGTCTACGTGTCGCTGTCGATGGTGCGCAAGTACGGCCTGCGCCGTGGTGACGCGATCACCGGTGCGGTCCGGCAGCCGCGCGAGGGCGAGCAGCAGCGGCAGAAGTTCAACCCGCTGGTGCGCGTCGACACCGTCAACGGCCGCGATCCCGAGGCCGCCAAGGCGCGCCCGGAGTTCACCAAGCTCACCCCGCTCTACCCGAACGAGCGGCTGCGCCTGGAGACCGAGCCGTCGAAGCTGACCACCCGCGTCATCGACCTGGTGATGCCGGTCGGCAAGGGACAGCGCGCCCTCATCGTCAGCCCGCCGAAGGCCGGCAAGACGATGGTGCTGCAGTCGATCGCCAACGCGATCACCACGAACAACCCCGAGGTCCACCTCATGGTCGTGCTCGTCGACGAGCGGCCGGAGGAGGTCACCGACATGCAGCGGTCGGTGAAGGGCGAGGTCATCGCCTCCACCTTCGACCGCCCGCCGTCGGACCACACCGCCGTCGCCGAGCTCGCCATCGAGCGGGCGAAGCGCCTGGTGGAGATGGGCCACGACGTCGTCGTGCTGCTCGACTCGATCACCCGGCTCGGCCGCGCCTACAACCTGGCCGCGCCCGCGTCGGGCCGGATCCTCTCCGGTGGTGTCGACTCGACCGCGCTCTACCCGCCCAAGCGGTTCCTGGGCGCGGCGCGCAACATCGAGGACGGCGGCTCGCTCACGATCTTCGCGACGGCGCTGGTCGAGACCGGGTCGACGATGGACACGGTGATCTTCGAGGAGTTCAAGGGCACCGGCAACGCCGAGCTCAAGCTCGACCGCAAGATCGCCGACAAGCGGGTCTTCCCGGCCATCGACGTCGACGCCTCCGGCACGCGCAAGGAGGAGCTGCTGATGTCGCCCGACGAGTTCGCGGTGACCGTCAAGCTCCGCCGGGTGCTCGCCGCGCTCGACGACCAGCAGGCCATCGACCTCGTCCTCGACCGGCTCCGCAAGACGCGCACCAACATCGAGTTCCTGATGACGGTGGCGAAGTCGACGCCGGGCCCGGACAACGACTGACCTCCCGCACGGGAGTCCGCCACGGGGCCACCGGGAACAGCCGGTGGCCCGTGGTGGTTCAATTGAGCGTCACGCAGTGGCTCCGGTTCACCCCTGTCGGCGATCCCGTCGGCACAGCAGGGGACCCGGCGGCCCTCCCTGGAGAGGAACTTCCATGAAGTCGGGCATCCACCCCGAGTACGTCGAGACCACGGTCACCTGCGGTTGCGGGAACACGTTCACCACCCGCAGCACCAAGACCAGCGGCTCGATCCACGCCGAGACCTGCTCGCAGTGCCACCCGTTCTACACGGGCAAGCAGCGCATCCTCGACTCCGGCGGCCGCGTGGCCCGCTTCGAGGCCCGCTACGGCAAGCGCGCCCGCTCCGGCAAGTAGCTGCACCGACGGCGCCCACCACGGTCTCGTGGTGGGCGCCGTCCGTCTGTCCGGACCCTGCGCAGGAGGTGACCATGACCGAGACGTCCACAACGGCCCCGCAGACCGCCGACGCGCTGCTGGCCGAGCACGCCGACCTCGAGCTCATGCTCGCCGATCCCGCGGTCCACGCCGACCCCGCCAGGGCGCGCAGGCTCGGCCGTCGCTACGCCGAGATCGGGCCGGTCGTCGCCGTCGCCAAGGAGTTGGCGTCGGTCCGCGACGACCTGGCCGCCGCCCGGGAGCTGGCCGCCGACGACCCCACGTTCGGCGCCGAGGCCGACGACCTCGCGGCCCGCGTGCCCGCGCTCGAGGCCCGGCTCGCGGAGCTGCTCGTCCCGCGCGACCCGCACGACGCCGACGACGTCGTCCTCGAGGTGAAGTCGGGTGAGGGTGGCGAGGAGTCCGCGCTGTTCGCGGGCGACCTCGTCCGGATGTACACCCGATTCGCCGAGTCCCGCGGCTGGAGCACCGAGATCCTCGACGCCACGACGTCGGACCTGGGTGGCTACAAGGACGTCACGCTCTCGGTGCGCGCCCGGGTCCCGGCCGCCGACGGCGTCTGGTCCGCGCTCAAGTTCGAGGGCGGGGTGCACCGCGTCCAGCGGGTGCCCGTCACCGAGTCGCAGGGGCGCATCCACACGTCCGCCGCCGGCGTGCTCGTCTACCCCGACACCGGCGCCGACGACGCGGGCATCGAGATCGACGACAACGACCTGCGGGTCGACGTGTTCCGGTCGTCCGGGCACGGCGGGCAGAGCGTCAACACGACCGACTCGGCCGTGCGCATCACGCACCTGCCGACGGGCATCGTCGTGAGCTGCCAGAACGAGCGCTCGCAGCTGCAGAACAGGGCCAGGGCGATGGAGGTCCTGCGGTCGCGGCTGCAGGCCCTCGCCGAGGAGGAGGCCGCGGCCAGGGCGTCCGACGCGCGCCGGTCGCAGGTGCGCACCGTCGACCGTTCGGAGCGGATCCGGACCTACAACTTCCCCGAGAACCGCATCGCCGACCACCGCGTCGGCTACAAGGCGCACAACCTCTCCGCGGTGCTCGACGGTGACCTCGGCGACGTCATCGCCGCGCTCGTCGCGGCCGACCGGGCCGAGACCGTCGCGATCGGGGACAGCGGGTCGTGACCCCGTGTCCGGGCTCTCGCCGCGAGGACCTGCGGTGACGCGCCAGCCGCTGCGCGTCGCGGTGCTGGAGGCCGAGCGGATCCTCACGGCCGCGGGTGTGGCGAGCCCGCGGGTCGACGCCGAGCTGCTCGCCGCGCACGTCGTCGGCGTCGACAGGGGCCGGCTGCCGATGGTCCCGCTCGTCGACCGCGACGTCGTCGAGACCTACCGGGTGCTCGTGTCCCGGCGCGCCGCGCGCGAGCCGTTGCAGCACGTACTGGGCACCGCGGTCCTCGGGCCCGTCGAGGTCGCCGTCGGCCCCGGGGTGTTCACCCCGCGCCCGGAGACCGAGCTGCTGCTCGAGTGGGGGCTCGCGCGGATCGCCGACGTGGCCCACCCGCTCGTCGTCGACCTGTGCACCGGGTCCGGCGCACTGGCCCTCGCGATCGCCGCGGCGCGGCCCGACGCGCAGGTGCACGCCGTCGAGGCCGATCCGGGCGCGCTGGTGTGGGCCCAGCGCAACATCGCCGCGCAGGCCGCCGCCGGGGCGACGCCGGTGACCCTGCACGCCGCCGACGTCCGCTGGACCGACCTGCTCGTCGAGCTCGAGGCGAAGGTCGACCTCGTCGTCTGCAACCCGCCGTACGTGCCCGACGGGACACCGGTGCCGCCGGAGGTCGCCGACTGGGACCCGCCCGGCGCGGTCTTCGGCGGGCCCGACGGCCTCGAGATCGTCCGCGCGGTCGTCTCGACGGCGGCGGGGCTGCTGCGCCACGGCGGGTGGCTCGCCATCGAGCACGACGACACCCAGGGCGAGTCCGCGCCCGGGTTGTTGGCCCGGCGCAAGGTGTTCTCCGACGTCGCCGACCATGCCGACCTCGCGGGCCGCCCCCGGTTCGTCACCGCACGACGCAGCCCGCTGCGCGGCTGACCCGCCCGGGGGCCGATCGGCGGCGGCCGTAGGCTCGCGCGGGTGACGACGTTCGACTGCGCCGACCCGGACGCCCGGGCCGAGGGCCTCGCCGCCGCGGCACGTGCCGTCCGGGCCGGCAACCTGGTGGTGCTGCCCACCGACACCGTCTACGGAATCGGCTGCGACGCCTTCTCCGCCACCGCGGTGCGCTCGCTGCTGGCCGCCAAGGGCCGTGGGCCCGACATGCCCGTCCCGGTCCTCGTCGGTTCGTGGTCGACGATCGACGGCCTGGTCATCGGTGTCCCCACGGCGGCGCGCGAGCTCATCGAGGCGTTCTGGCCCGGCGGGCTGTCGCTGGTGCTGCAGCACGCCCCCTCGCTGGCCTGGGACCTCGGGACGACGCGCGGCACCGTCATGCTGCGGATGCCGCTGCATCCGGTGGCGCTCGAGCTGCTGCGCGACGTCGGGCCGATGGCCGTGTCCAGCGCCAACCGCTCCGGGCACGCCCCGGCCGTCGACGCCGCCGACGCGGTCGCGCAGCTCGGCGAGCACGTCGCGGTCTACCTCGACGGCGGCCCGACCGAGGAGAACGTCCCGTCGACCGTCGTCGACCTCACCGCGGACGCCCCTCGGGTGCTGCGCGAGGGCGCCGTGTCGGTGGCGGCGATCTCCGAGGTCCTGGGCCGTGAGGTCGCCTCCGCCTGAACCCCGCCCCGACTGATCCGCGGCGCGGAGGGCGGACGCGGTACCCCGAGCGCAACCTGACGGTTGTGGGCCGGCCGGCGCGCAGCGCTGGGGTTGCGCTCGGCACCCCGAGCGCAACCGGAGCGTCCTCTTCCGGCCGACACCAGGCGAATGGTCTGCCGGCCGAGCGCGCCGGTCCGGATGTCGCGACGCCGGTCGAGGCGGTCGTCGTGCCCCGCGCCGTCGTACTCGATCGCCAGTCGGGCGTCCGGGCGGGCGAGATCGAACCGGGCGACGACCGGCCGTCGACGACCAGCTCGTACCGGGTGTTCGTCGGGGGCGGGAGGCCATGTCCGCCAATGCCTCCGGGGGAAGCCGCCGACCCGGGCGAGGGCGTCGATGGCGACGACGGCGTCGGTCCGGGCTCCCGGCGGGCGATGTCCCACGCGGTCCGCAGTGGCGTCGTGACCCGGCAGCCGTCGACGAGCGTGATCTCCTCGGGAAGCAGGCGTGCGAAGTTCCTCCGGAGCAGCACCTCGCGGCAGCTCGGCGTCGTGCCGCCGCGCCCGGCAGCGCTGACGTTGCGCGCGGGTTCCGGGCGCAACCTCTCGGTCG
Source organism: Pseudonocardia benzenivorans CB1190 (assembly GCF_000196675.2). Lineage (GTDB taxonomy): Bacteria > Actinomycetota > Actinomycetes > Mycobacteriales > Pseudonocardiaceae > Pseudonocardia > Pseudonocardia benzenivorans. The sequence goes on from NC_015312.1 coordinate 1,762,983, forward strand.
CGGATCCCGCCGGCTGGCGCACCGGGGTTGCGCGGAGGGTGCCGGGGGTGGAACTCCGGCCTCAGAGTCGGGGCAGGCCGAGCGCGTCGGCGTGGGTGTCGACGACCGAGCGGAACCACGCGGCGTGGTCGCGGACGATGTTGTGCGTGTGACCGTGCAGCTCCCAGCCGATCGCGCCGAAGAGCCCCGACCAGGCGGTGACGGTGAGTGCGGCACGGACGGGGTCGTCGGTGAGGCCGAGGTCGGCGAGCACCCGGGGTTCGAGCATGTCGGCCACACCGGGCAGCGGGGTGAGCACGCCGCTCGCGAGCCCGTCGGTGATGATCGCGACCACGAGCGTGCCGACGCGGGCGGCGGGCCCGATCGTGGTCTCGGGGGCGGCGTAACCGGGGACGGGCGACCCGTAGAGCAGCGAGTACTCGTGCGGGTGGGCGAGCGCCCAGTCGCGGGCGGCGCCGCAGGCGGCGTGCAGGCGGCCGCGCAGGTCCTCGCGCGGGACCGCCGCCTCGGCCCGCTCCGCCGCGGTGCCGAGCGCGTCGTAGGCGTCGACGATCAGCGTCGTCAGCAGGTCGTCACGGCTGGGGAAGTAGCGGTACACCGCCGACGACGCCATGCCCAGCTCCCGGGCCACGGCACGCAGTGAGAGCGCGGCGGCGCCGTCGGTTGCCAGGTGCGCGCGGGCGACGTCGGCGATCTCGGCCGTCAGCTGCGCGCGGACGCGGGCGCGGGCGGTGCGGGGTGCGGACATGCGACGGATTCTGCCTCACTGCGAGAGCATTGGAAACCGACGAGAGCATCGCTCTGTGAGGCCTGCCCCTCCGGGTGCGGTGATCAGGACCGCCGCAGGTAACCTCGACCGACGTGAGCACACCGTTCTGGGGCCCGGACTTCGACGCACTGCAGCAGCAGGATCCCGAGATCGCGGGAGTCGTGCTGGACGAGCTCGAACGGCTGCGGGGCGGACTGCAGCTCATCGCGAGCGAGAACCTCACCAGCCCCGCCGTCCTGGCCGCGCTGGGCTCGACGCTCTCGAACAAGTACGCCGAGGGCTACCCCGGCCGCCGGTACTACGGCGGCTGCCAGGTCGTCGACGTCGCCGAGGAGATCGGCAACGCCCGCACCAAGGAGCTGTTCGGCGCGGAGCACGCCAACCTCCAGCCGCACTCGGGCGCGAGCGCGAACCTCGCCGCCTACGCGGCGTTCGCCAAGCCGGGCGACACGGTGCTGGCCATGGACCTCAAGCAGGGCGGCCACCTCACCCACGGCTCCAAGGTCAACTTCTCGGGCCTGTGGTTCGACGCGGTCTCCTACACCGTCCGCCAGGACACCGAGCTGATCGACTACGACCAGGTGCGCGACCTCGCGCTGCAGCACCGGCCGAAGATCATCATCTGCGGTGCGACGGCCTACCCGCGCCTGATCGACTTCGCGCTGTTCCGCGAGATCGCCGACGAGGTCGACGCCAAGCTCATGGTCGACGCCGCGCACTTCATCGGCCTGGTCGCGGGCAAGGCGATCCCGTCGCCGGTGCCGTTCGCCGACGTCGTCACCGCGACGACGCACAAGGTGCTGCGCGGCCCGCGCGGCGGCATGGTGCTGTGCCGGGCGGAGCACGCCAAGGCCATCGACAAGGCCGTCTTCCCGTTCTCCCAGGGCGGCCCGCTGATGCACGCGGTGGCGGCCAAGGCCGTCGCGATGCGCGAGGCGGCGCAGCCGGAGTACCAGAAGTACGCGACGCAGGTCATCGCGAACGCGCAGGCGCTCGCGAAGGGCCTGGAGGCCGAGGGCATGCGGGCCGTCTCCGGCGGTACCGACACCCACCTCGCGCTGATCGACCTCCGTCCGATCGGGGTCACCGGCGCCGAGGCCGAGGCGCGGTGCGACGCGGCCCGGATCACGCTCAACAAGAACGCGATCCCGTACGACCCGGCCCCGCCGATGAAGCCCTCCGGCATCCGGGTCGGCTCGCCGGCCTCGACGACCCAGGGCATGGTCGAGACGGACATGGCCGAGGTCGCGTCGCTGCTGGCGCGGGCGGTCAAGGCGCCCCAGGGCACCCCGGCGGGCGACGCCGAGCTGCGCGAGGTCGCCGACGCGGTCTCGACCCTCGTCGCGCGGGTCCCGGCCTACCCGCGCGGCTGACCGGCCCGGTCCGTGCTCGCCGCGGCCGCACCAGGCCTGGCACCCGTCGGACTCGGGCTGCCGATCCGTGAGTACCTGCTCGCGGGGTTGACCGCTGCCGTCGTCACGTTCCTGCTCACCGGCCTGGTCCGGGTGCTGGCGCTGAAGGCGGGGGCGGTGGCGTGGCCGCGCAACCGCGACGTCCACACCACGCCGACGCCGCGCTGGGGCGGGCTGGCGATGTTCGGCGGCGTGCTCGCCGGCATCGGCCTCGCGCTGCAGCTGCCGGCACTGCGGCTGGCGTTCGACTACTCCGACGACGTGCTCGGCGTCGTCATCGCGGCCGCGCTGCTGTGCGGGGTCGGGGTACTGGACGACCGCTGGGAGCTCGACGCCCTGACCAAGCTGGCGGGGCAGATCACGGCGGCGGGCGTCCTCGTGCTCTTCGGCATCCAGTGGGCGGTCTTCTGGGTGCCGTGGGGCGGCGGCGGGCAGAGCTCCGGTTCGTTGCTGATCCTCGGGCAGAGCCAGGGCGTGCTGCTCACCGTGCTGCTCACCGTCGCGCTGGTGAACGCGATGAACTTCATCGACGGGCTCGACGGGCTCGCGGCCGGCGTCGGCCTCATCGCGGCCGCCGCGACCGGGCTGTTCGCCATCGGGCTGGTACGCCAGAACGGCAACGACCCGTCGGCGTACTCGCCCGCCCTGCTCGCGGCGGTGCTGGCCGGTGCCTGCCTGGGCTTCCTGCCGCACAACTTCAACCCGGCACGCATCTTCATGGGCGACTCGGGGTCGATGCTGATCGGTGTGCTGCTCGCCGCGGCGACCACCGGGGCGTCGGGCAGGTTGCCGATCAGCGTGACGACCGACGGGACCGACGTGCTGGCGTTGTTCGCGCCGGTGATCGTCGTCGCGGCCGTGATGTTCGTCCCGCTGCTGGACCTGCTGATGGCGGTGATCCGGCGGACCCGCGCCGGGACGAGCCCGCTCTCCCCGGACAAGATGCACCTGCACCACCGGCTGCTCGAGATCGGCCACAGCCATCGTCGCGCGGTGCTGCTGATCTACCTGTGGGCCGCGGTGCTGGCCTTCGGTGCCGTGGCGTTGGCCCTCGTCGACGACCCGACCGCCGTGCTGTGGGCCGTCGGGGCCGGGATCGTGGTCGCGATCGTCGCGACCGTCGTGCCGCGCGACCGCGCCCTCGCGGCGATGAGACGCGGCTCACCAGGGCGTTCCTGACCCGCGGGCTCCGCAGGTGATCGACGCCCCCGGACGTGGCGTACGCCTCGTCCGCACAGGTCAGGGGGGCGTGGTCGGTGAAATTTGCTGTGATAGCGTCCGTTTTCGAGACCGGTCGTCGGCCGGGTGCGTCCGAGCTTGTGAAAGTATCCACAAGCTCGTGGCGGACCCGGCGGCGTCGAGGCGAGGAGCAGGTGGACAGCAACAGTCGCGGTGGCCCCCAGGGTCCCGAACTGGGCGACCTCCTCTCCATGGGCTTGACCATCGCGCTCTGCGTGATGGCCGGTTTCGGTTTGGGATGGTTGGTCGACCTTCCCTTCGGAACGTTCCCGGTGTTCGCGCTCGTAGGTCTGCTCCTCGGAGTGATCGCGGCCGGCGGGTTCGTCTACCGGATGTTCAAGAGGTTTCAGTGACGAAACGGGGTTTCGCGGTGAGTGACCGAGACGGGGTGACGGCTCCGTGACCGCAGTTCCGGGCTACGTCCCGCCCGTCACCCGGGCCACGTTCCGCCGCACGGCGATCATCGGCGCCGCAGTGGCGCTCGTGGCCGTCGCGGTTCTCGTCCCGTTGGGCTACGGGCTGTTCGCGCTCTTCGGATGCGTCGGCATCGCCCTCGGGATTCTCAACTCCGCCTTCGCGATGGGGTCGGTCGTGCGGTTCTCGCACGGCGCCGCCGCCCCGTCCAAGGCCAAGTTCTCCGGCGGCGTGCTGGTCCGTCTCGCCGTCATCACGGTCGTCGCGTTCGGCTGCGCGTTCCTCGTGCGCCCCCAGGGGGTCGCCGTGTTCGTGGGTCTCGCGGTCTTCCAGCTGCTGGCCACCGTGAGTTCGATCCTGCCGTTGATCAAGGAGATCCGACAGAAATGAATGCCGAGGTCCTCGCGGCCGGGGGAGAGATCAAGCCCGGTGAGCACTGGACGGGGTCGCTTTTCGGCCTGACCGTGAACCTCGACACGATCATCGGCACGCTGATCGCCGCGGTGATCGTCTGTGGTGCCGGCTTCTACATGGCCCGCCGTGCGACCAAGGGCCGCCCCTCGGGGTTGCAGGTCGCGTTCGAGGCGCTCGCCGGGTGGGTCCAGGGCCAGATTCGTGACGGGATGGGTCTGCGCGCACCGCGCGGTGTCGTCGGGCTCTGCATCACGCTGTTCGCCTTCATCCTCATCTGCAACTGGCTCGCCGCGCTGCCCAGCGAGCACTGGATCCCGCCGCCCACGTCCGACGTGAACCTCGTCTACCCGATGGCGCTGCTCGTCATCGTGTGGGTCAACGTCGCGGGCATCCGGGCCAAGGGCGCGAAGAGCTACTTCGGGCACTTCACGAAGCCCTACGCGTTCCTCGCGCCGATCGAGTTCGTGACCCAGTACTTCTCCCGCCCGCTGTCGCTCGCGCTGCGGCTCTTCGGCAACATCTTCGCCGGCGGGATCATGGTCGCGGTGATCGGGCTGATGTCGGCCTACGTGCTGTGGGTCCCGATGGCGGCCTGGAAGCTGTTCGACATGTTCATCGGCGCGATCCAGGCGCTGATCTTCACGCTGCTCACCCTCATCTACTTCACCGAGGCGGTCGGCAGCGAGGCCGACGAGCACGCGCACTAGCCGGGCATCGTCAGGCCCACCCCTCACGCACAACCGAAGAACCCACCCCGACGCACGACTCGCGCCACGCGACGGCGCGGTACGAGAAAGCACGAGGAGAGTCAGTCATGAGCATTTCCTACCTGGCCCAGGAAGCTGCCAGCGGTGGGTCGAGCACGCTCGGCCTCGCGATGATCGGTGGTGGCATCGCCCTCGCCGGTGGCGCCATCGGCGCGGCGATCGGTGACGGTCTCGCCGGTGCGTCGGTCATCCAGGGTGTCGCCCGCCAGCCGGAGGCGGCCGGCCGCCTCAACACGACCATGTTCCTGATCATCGGTCTGGTCGAGGGCATGTACTTCATCAACCTGGCGTTCATGGCGCTGTTCGTCTTCGTCCTGGCGTGATCACGCCATGACGACCGCGGTGCTGGCGCAGGGGGGTGGCGAGACCACCAACTTCCTGCTGCCCAACTTCACGATCGTCGTCGAGATCGTGATCTTCCTTCTGGTCCTGTTCTTCTTCTACCGGTTCGTCGTGCCGCCGCTGACCAAGGCCATGCGTGAGCGCGACGAGATGGTCCGCAAGCAGGTGGAGGAGCGCGACCGGGCGGTGCGCACGCTGCGCGAGGCCGAGGAGCGCTATGCCGCCTCGCTCGCGGAGGCCCGTGGCGAGGCCACGGCGATCCGCGACGAGGCCCGCGCCGACGCCCAGCAGATCCGCGAGACCATGCGGGCCGAGACCGACCGCGAGGTCGCCCGGCTGCGTGAGCAGGGCGAGGCCGAGCTCGCCGCCCAGCGCGCCGAGACGGCTCGGTCGCTGCGCGCCGAGATCGGGGGCCTGTCGAGCGACCTGGCGTCCCGGGTACTGGGCCGTCCGATCGACGACGGCCGGCACCGTTCGACCGTCGAGAGCTTCCTGGCCGACCTCGAGCGGGGCTCGGCCAAGGACGCCGAGGGAGTCCGCTGATGGAGATCATCGCCGAACTCGTCGCGTTCGTGATCGTCATCCTGGTCATCTGGCGCTTCGTCGTGCCGGTGCTCAAGAAGATGGTCACGGCCCGGCAGGACACCGTTCAGCAGCAGGTCGACGAGGCCGAGGAGGCCACGCGCAAGCTGAACGAGGCGCAGGCCAAGCTCGAGTCCGCCGTCGAGGAGGCGCGCCAGGAGGCGGCGCGCATCCGCGACGACGCCCGTGCCGACGCCACCCGCATCCACGACGAGCTCGTGGAGCAGGCGAAGCGCGAGATCGAGCGCACCAAGGCGCGCGGCGGCGAGCAGCTCGCCGCGCAGCGCGACCAGGTGGTCCGCCAGATGCGCGCCGAGCTGGGCGCCCAGTCCTACGGCCTGGCCGAGAAGCTGGTCGTCGAGTCGCTGGCCGACGAGAGCGCCCGCCGCGCGTCGGTCGACGACTTCCTCGACGACATCGACCGGCTCGTGGAGGCCCGCGCGGCCACGTCCGCCGATGCTCCCGCGACCGCAGGGGGAGGAGCCTGATGGCCGCCTCGACCGAGACGCAGCTGCAGTCGGCCAGCCGTGAGTCGCTGGCCGACGCGGTGCGGCGGCTCGACGCCGTGGTCGACTCCTCGGCCGGCGCGGACCTCGCGATCCTGGGCGACGACCTGTTCGCCGTCGAGCGGCTGCTGGAGTCCGAGCCCGCCCTGCGCCGGCACCTCGCCGACCCGGCCGTGGCCCCGGAGGCCCGCACCGAGCTCGCCCGCCGGCTGCTCGAGGGCAAGATCGGCGCTGCGGCGCTCGACCTGGTCAGCACACTTGTGTCGGCACGCTGGTCGCGCTCGATCGACCTGCTGGACGCCCTGGAGGCGCTCGCCCGCCGGGCGGTGCTCGGCGTGGCCGAGAAGGACGGGTCACTCGACGAGGTCGAGGACCAGCTCTTCCGCTTCGGTCGCATCCTCGACCGTGAGCCGCAACTGGCCCGCCTGCTCGCCGACCGCTCGACGCCGGCCGACAAGCGCGTCGGTCTGCTCTCGGAGCTGTTGCGCGGCAAGGCGTCGACGGTCACGACGACGCTGCTCGAACAGGCCGTGCGGTCGCCGCGCGGGCTGGCGCTCGACATCGTCGCCGGGCAGCTCGCCGAGCTGGCCGCAGCCCGCCGGGACCGCTACGTCGCGCACGTGCGGTCGGCCGTCGCGCTGACCGACCAGCAGGAGCAGCGCCTGACCGAGTCGCTGGGCAGGCTGTACGGCCGCCCGATCTCGCTGCAGGTCGAGCACGATCCCGAGATCCTCGGCGGGCTCGTCGTCCAGGTCGGTGGCGAGCTGATCGACGGCAGTGTGGCCGGCCGGCTGGCCGCCGCCCGCCGCGGGCTGCCGACCTGAGCACCGGCCGACACACCCCCACGCGACGCGCACAGCGCGACCGACAGAAGGAAAGACGAGAGCCATGGCAGAGCTGACGATCTCCCCGGAGGAGATCCGGAGTGCGATCTCCAGCTACGTCTCGTCGCTGGAGAGCCAGACCTCCCGCGAGGAGGTGGGCGCCGTCGTCGACACCGGTGACGGCATCGCCCACGTCGAGGGCCTGCCCTCGGCGATGACCAACGAGCTGCTCGAGTTCGAGGGCGGCGTCCGTGGGGTTGCCCTCAACCTCGACCAGCGCGTGATCGGTGCGGTCGTCCTCGGCGACTACGCCGGGATCGAGGAGGGCCAGCCGGTCCGCCGCACCAACAGCATCCTCTCGGTGCCGGTCGGCGACGGGTTCCTCGGCCGGGTCATCGACCCGCTGGGCAACGCGATCGACGGCCTCGGCGACATCGAGGCGGAGGAGCAGCGCGTCCTCGAGCTGCAGGCCGCGTCCGTGGTCGAGCGGCAGTCGGTGAAGGAGCCGCTGCAGACCGGCATCAAGGCGATCGACGCCATGACGCCGATCGGCCGCGGCCAGCGCCAGCTGATCATCGGCGACCGCAAGACCGGCAAGACCGCGGTCTGCGTCGACACGATCATCAACCAGAAGGACAACTGGGCCAGCGGCGACCCCGCCAAGCAGGTCCGCTGCATCTACGTCGCGATCGGCCAGAAGGGCTCCACGATCGCCGGCGTCCGCCAGGCCCTCGAGGACGCGGGTGCCCTGGAGTACACGACGATCGTCGCGGCCCCCGCGTCCGACCCGGCCGGCTTCAAGTGGCTCGCGCCCTACACCGGCTCGGCGCTGGGCCAGCACTGGATGTACCAGGGCAAGCACGTCCTGATCGTCTTCGACGACCTGTCCAAGCAGGCCGAGGCGTACCGCGCGATCTCGCTGCTGCTGCGCCGCCCGCCGGGCCGCGAGGCCTACCCGGGCGACGTCTTCTACCTGCACTCGCGCCTGCTGGAGCGCTGCGCGAAGCTGTCCGACGAGCTCGGCGGCGGCTCGATGACCGGCCTGCCGATCATCGAGACCAAGGCCAACGACGTCTCGGCGTACATCCCGACCAACGTCATCTCGATCACCGACGGCCAGGTCTTCCTCGAGTCCGACCTGTTCAACCAGGGCGTCCGGCCGGCGATCAACGTCGGTATCTCGGTCTCCCGGGTCGGTGGCTCCGCGCAGGTCCGCGCGATGCGCACGGTGTCGGGCTCGCTGCGTCTGGACCTGTCGCAGTACCGCGAGCTGGAGGCCTTCGCGGCGTTCGGCTCGGACCTCGACGACGCGTCGGCGCGGGCCCTCGGCCGCGGTGAGCGCCTGGTCGAGCTGCTCAAGCAGGCCCAGTACTCGCCGTTCTCGGTCGAGGACGAGGTCGTCGCGATCTGGCTGGGCACCTCGGGCCAGCTCGACTCCGTCCCGGTCGCCGACGTCGGCCGCTTCGAGAGCGAGTTCCTCGCCCACGTGCACCGCAACCACGCGGCGGCGATCGACGAGATCGTCGAGACCGGCAAGCTCTCCGACGAGAACGTCGAGCGGCTCCAGGGCATCGTCGACGCCTTCAAGCGCGACTTCACGGCCTCCGACGGCTCCTCGGTCGTCGTCAAGGACGAGAAGGCGCTCGACGAGGACGAGGTCGAGCAGGAGACCGTGAAGGTCAACAAGCCGGCTCCGGCTTCGAGCTGACGGGTAGGGACCGATGGCGGCACAGATCCGGGTGCTGCGGCGGCGGATCAGGTCGACGCAGTCCATCAAGAAGATCACGCGGGCGATGGAGCTCATCGCGACGTCGCGGATCGCGAAGGCCCGTGCGCGGGTCGAGCAGTCGCGGCCGTACGCCGAGCTGATGACCTCGGTCCTCAGCGAGCTGGCGTCCAACGCGGCGCTCGACCATCCGCTGCTCGTCGAGCGGCCGGAGGCCAAGCGGGCCGCGGTGCTGGTGGTCACCAGCGACCGCGGTCAGGCCGGTGGCTACAACGCGAACGTGCTCAAGGAGACCGAGCAGCTCCGCTCGCTCCTGCGTGAGCAGGGCAAGGAGCCGGTCCTCTACGTGATCGGCCGCAAGGGCGTCAACTACTACCGGTTCCGCCGGCAGCCCGTCCAGGCATCCTGGACCGGCTTCTCGGAGCAGCCGGAGTACGTGCACGCGGCGGAGGTCGCGCGCACGCTCGTCAACGCCTTCATGGTCGGCAGCGACGGCGAGATCGACGAGGACGGCGTCAAGGGCGTCGACGAGCTGCACCTGGTCTACACGCAGTTCCGCAACATGGTCAGCCAGACGCCGCAGGCGCGGCGGATGGCGCCGATGGAGGTCGAGTACGTCGGGGGCGAGTCGGCGCTCGACGCGACCTCCGAGACCGCGACCGGCGGGGCCACCGGTGTGACGCCCGCCGACGTCCGTGAGCAGTCGTCGGGCCCGAAGGCGCTCTACGAGTTCGAGCCCGACGCGGATGCGCTCTTCGACGCGCTGCTGCCGAAGTACATCGGCGCCCGGCTGTTCGCCGCCCTCCTCGACTCCGCCGCGTCGGAGTCGGCCAACCGGCAGCGCGCGATGAAGGCCGCGACCGACAACGCGAACGAGTTGATCCGTACCCTGACACTGGAAGCCAACCAGGCACGTCAGGCACAGATCACCCAGGAGATCAGTGAGATCGTCGGTGGGGCCGACGCTCTCGTGAGTTCAGGAAGTGAGAGCTGATGACCGCGACCGCTGACACTGCGACCACAACCGGCCGGGTCGTCCGGGTCACCGGCCCGGTCGTCGACGTGGAGTTCCCGCGCAACAACGTGCCGGACCTCTACAACGCGCTCACCGTCGAGGTGGAGTTCGGCGACCTGGCCAAGACGCTGACCCTCGAGGTCGCCCAGCACCTGGGCGACAACCTGGTCCGCGCCATCTCGATGCAGCCGACCGACGGCCTGGTCCGTGGCCAGGCGGTCACCGACCTGAACCGGCCGATCTCGGTGCCCGTCGGCGACCAGGTCAAGGGCCACGTGTTCAACGCGCTCGGCGAGTGCCTCGACAAGCCCGACCTGGAGATCACCGGCGAGCTGTGGGGCATCCACCGCAAGGCGCCGTCGTTCGACCAGCTCGAGGGCCGTACCGAGATGCTGGAGACCGGCATCAAGGTCATCGACCTGCTCACCCCGTACGTGCAGGGCGGCAAGATCGGCCTGTTCGGCGGCGCCGGCGTCGGCAAGACGGTGCTCATCCAGGAGATGATCACCCGTGTCGCCAAGAACTTCGGTGGTACGTCGGTGTTCGCCGGTGTCGGTGAGCGCACCCGCGAGGGCAACGACCTCATCACGGAGATGACGGAGTCGGGCGTCATCGCCGACACCGCGCTGGTCTTCGGTCAGATGGACGAGCCGCCCGGCACGCGTATGCGCGTCGCGCTGTCGGCCCTGACCATGGCCGAGTACTTCCGTGACGAGCAGAACCAGGACGTGCTGCTCTTCATCGACAACATCTTCCGGTTCACCCAGGCCGGCTCGGAGGTCTCCACGCTGCTCGGCCGTATGCCGAGCGCCGTCGGTTACCAGCCGACGCTGGCCGACGAGATGGGCGAGCTGCAGGAGCGCATCACCTCGACGCGTGGCCGGTCGATCACCTCGATGCAGGCGATCTACGTCCCCGCGGACGACTACACCGACCCCGCCCCGGCGACCACGTTCGCCCACCTGGACGCGACGACGGAGCTCTCCCGCCCCATCTCGCAGAAGGGCATCTACCCGGCGGTCGACCCGCTGACCTCGACCTCGCGGATCCTCGACCCGCAGTACATCGGCGACGAGCACTTCCGCGTCGCCAACGAGGTCAAGCGGATCCTGCAGCGCTACTCCGACCTGCAGGACATCATCGCCATCCTCGGTATCGACGAGCTGTCCGAGGAGGACAAGCAGCTCGTCGGTCGCGCGCGGCGCATCGAGCGCTTCCTGTCGCAGAACCTGCTGGTCGCCGAGCAGTTCACCGGCCAGCCGGGCTCGACGGTCCCGCTCAAGGAGACGATCGAGTCCTTCGACAAGATCGCCAAGGGCGAGTTCGACGACGTTCCCGAGCAGGCGTTCTTCCTCTGCGGTGGTCTCGAGGACCTCGAGAAGAACCGCAAGCGGCTGCAGGGCTGATCGGGCCGGAAAGGGCATCATGGCGGAGATGACGGTCGACCTCGTGTCGGTCGAGCGGAAGATCTGGACGGGGCAGGCGACGTTCGTGCTGGCCCGGACCACGGTCGGCGAGATCGGCGTGCTGCCCGGCCACGAGCCGACCCTGGCTCAGCTGGAGGACGCAGGTGTCGTGCGCATCGACACCACCGACGGCCAGTCGCTGACCGTGGCCGTGCACGGCGGCTTCCTGTCGGTCACGCCCGACCACGTGTCGATCCTCGCCGAGTTCGCGGAGCTCTCCGAGGAGATCGACGTGAACCGGGCACGCGCGGCGCTCGACCGGGCGGACGAGTCCGATCCGGAAGGAGCCGCGGCCAGGGCCCGAGCCGAAGCGCGGCTCAAGGCGGCCGGGGCGCAGTAGCAGGAAGCAAGGCAGCACTGTGGGAACGGTTGCGTCCGTGGTCGGGATCGTTCTCGTGTGTGCCTGTCTGCTGCTCGGCTGGTTCGCCGTGCGGCGTGTACGTCTCATGCGGGGCGGTGGCGTGGACCTGTGTCTGCGCCGCCGCCCCGCCTCGTTCGTCGGCGCCGACGACGTCGCGGGCTGGCACTTCGGCGTGGGGCGCTACCACGGCGACGAGTTCGCCTGGCACCGCCTGACCAGCGTCAGGTTCGGCCCGACGCTGCGGATGGACCGCACCGACCTGCGGATCGTCGACAGGCGGGCGCCGGGAGCGGTCGAGACCTACGCGATCCCGCACGCGTCGGCCGTGCTGCGGCTGCGCACGCACGGCGAGGACCTGGAACTGGCGATGTCGCCCGGCGTCCTGACGGGCTTCCTGTCGTGGTTGGAGGCGGCCCCGCCCGGACGCACGACGGGGTACCGGCAGGCGTCCTGACGGGCCTGCTCAGCCCTCCTGCGGGGCGGCCTGCGCCGAGCCCTGGGGCCCGCCGGGCTGCCACAGCACGTCGCCACCCGGGTTGGCGACCCGGCCGAGGATGAACAACAGGTCCGAGAGCCGGTTGAGGTAGCGCGCCGTGAGCGGGTTGGTCCGCTCGGCGTCGGCCTCCAGCAGCGCCCACACCGACCGCTCGGCGCGGCGCGTCACCGTGCGGGCGGCGTGCAGGTACGCCGCGCCCGGGGTACCGCCGGGCAGGATGAACGACGCGAGCTTGGGCAGGCCCTCGTTGAACTCGTCGCACCAGCCCTCGAGGCGCTCGACGTAGGCGTCGGTCACCCGCAGCGGCGGGTACTCCGGGTTCTCGACGATCGGCGCGCAGAGGTCGGCCCCGACGTCGAACAGGTCGTTCTGGATCTGGCGCAGCGGCACCAGGACGCGCTCGGCGAGCCCGCCGACGGTGACGGCGACACCGATCGCGGCGTTGGCCTCGTCGGTGTCGGCGTAGGCCGCGAGCCTCGGGTCGGTCTTGCGCACCCGGCTGAAGTCGCCGAGCGCGGTCGTCCCGTCGTCGCCGGTGCGGGTGTAGATCCTGGTCAGGTGCACGGCCATGGGACGACGGTAGCCGTCGGGCCCCGCGCGCCGCGCGCTACACCCCCTCCCGGGCGCGACACGCCCCGGGGTGGGCACCGGGCCGGGCGTCGCGGAACGCTAGCGTCGTTGCCCGTGGTGGAGCATTTCGCGGTCCGCGGAGGCGCCCGTCTCGACGGCGCCGTCGACGTCGTCGGTGCGAAGAACAGCGTGCTCAAGCTGATGGCGGCGGCGCTGCTGGCCGAGGGCACCACGACGCTCACCAACTGTCCGGAGATCCTCGACGTCCCGCTGATGGCCGACGTGCTGCGCAGCCTGGGCTGCACGGTCGTCGTCGACGGCTCGACGGTCACCATCGAGGTCCCCGCGGAGCCCGGCGCGGCCGCCGACTACCGCTCGGTGTCCCGGCTGCGGGCGTCGGTCTGCGTGCTGGGCCCGCTGGTGGCCCGCTGCCGGCGTGCGGTGGTGCCGCTGCCCGGTGGCGACGCGATCGGCTCCCGGCCGCTCGACATGCACGCCTCTGGGCTGCGCAAGCTCGGCGCGACGACCGAGATCGAGCACGGTCGCGTCGTCGCCCAGGCCGACGAGCTGCGCGGGGCCCAGATCTGGCTCGACTTCCCGAGCGTCGGGGCCACCGAGAACATCCTCATGGCGTCGGTCCTGGCCGAGGGCACGACGATCATCGACAACGCCGCGCGCGAACCGGAGATCGTCGACCTCTGCACGATGCTGCAGCGGATGGGCGCGAAGATCGACGGCGCCGGCTCCTCGACACTGACCGTCCACGGCGTCACCAGCCTCACCCCGACCGAGCACCGGGTCATCGGCGACCGGATCGTCGGGGCCACCTGGGCGTTCGCCGCGACGATGACCGGCGGCCGCGTCGACGTCCGCGGGGTCGACCCGCGGCACCTGGAGCTGGTGCTCGACAAGCTGCGCTCGGCCGGCGCGGAGACCGAGCTCGCGGCCGACGGCTTCACGATCGCGATGGACGGCCGCCCCACGGCCGTCGACTTCGTGACGCTGCCCTACCCGGGCTTCGCCACCGACCTGCAGCCGATGGCGATCGCCCTGTCGGCCGTCGCCGAGGGCACGTCGATGATCACGGAGAACGTGTTCGAGGCCCGCTTCCGGTTCGTCGAGGAGATGGTCCGGCTCGGCGCCGACGCCCGCACCGACGGCCACCACGCCGTCGTGCGGGGGGTGCCGCGGCTGTCGAGCGCGCCGGTGTGGGCCAGCGACATCCGCGCGGGCGCGGGCCTGGTCCTCGCGGGCCTGTGCGCCGACGGCGAGACCGTCGTCTGGGACGTCGAGCACATCGACCGCGGCTATCCGCGGTTCGTCGAGAACCTCGCCGGGCTGGGTGCGGACATCTCCCGGGTGACGGTCGACGCCGAGCGCTGACCCGCTCCCGCGGGTAGCGGGGGAGGACCGCGCCCGGCGTGGGCTACGCCGGTCGGCGCAGTCCCGGTCGCGGGCCGGCTCGTGACGTGTCACGGTCCCGGGGACCGGCGCGGGCCCGGTCGGACGGGGGAGAACGCATGTCCGACGCCGTGGGCACCGTGGGCGGGACGGAGGACGCCGCGCGCGAGGCCGGCCGGGGGGCCCGGATCGTGGTGCGCGTCGGGATCCTGGCCTACGGCCTGACGCACCTGCTCCTGGCGTGGCTGGTGCTGCGGGTGGCCTTCGGCGACCGCGGTAGCCGGGCCGACCAGTCCGGCGCGTTCCAGGCGATCGCGCAGACCACGGCGGGTCGGGTGCTGCTGTGGGTGCTCGCGCTGGGGTTCGTCGCCGTCGCGCTGTGGCGGGTCGGGGAGGCACTCGGGCGGGCCGGCGGCCGGGTGAAGGACGCGCGCGGGCGGCTCGAGAGCGCGGGCATGGCGGTGGTCTTCGCCGCGCTGACGGTGCTGGCCGTGCGGACGGCGGTGAGCGGCTCGGGTGGCGAGGGCAGCCAGGCGGCGGCCGCGGGCCTGCTCGGGATCCCGGGCGGGCAGTGGATCGTCGGGGCCGTCGGCGTCGGCATCGTCGTCGTGGCGGGGTTCATCACGGTCAACGGCTTCCGCTGCACCTTCACCGACGACATGAGCCTGCCCGTCGACCCGCGGGCCAGGGCCGTCGCGGTGCGCACCGGACAGCTCGGGAAGGTGGCGAAGGGCCTGGTCACCGTCCTCGTCGGGGTGCTGGTCGTGGTCGCGGCGGTCCAGTTCGAGCCGCAGCGGGCCAACGGCCTGGACGCGGCGCTGAAGACCCTGGCCGCGCAGCCGTTCGGGGTGGTCCTGCTGGTGGCGACCGCGGTGGGGCTCGTCGCGTTCGGCGTGTTCTGCGCGTTCGACGCGCGCTACCACCGGGTGTGACGGCTCACCGATCGGTTTCCCGCGCAGTTGCGTACTATTTCGCTCACAACGCCGTGATGGAGGTGTCCGGTGCCGTACCCGAGCGACAACGAGCGTGATCGCCCCTGGGTGATCCGCACCTACGCCGGACACTCGTCGGCGGAGAAGTCCAACGCGCTGTACCGCCGGAACCTGGCCAAGGGCCAGACGGGTCTGTCCGTCGCCTTCGACCTGCCCACCCAGACCGGCTACGACCCCGACGACGAGCTCGCGAAGGGCGAGGTCGGCAAGGTGGGGGTCCCGGTGAGCCACATCGGCGACATGCGCACCCTCTTCGACGGCATCCCGATGGCCGAGGCGAACACCTCGATGACCATCAACGCGCCCGCGATGTGGCTGCTCGCCCTCTACGTCGCGGTCGCCGACGAGCACGAGGCCCCGCGTGCCACGCTCGCCGGCACCACACAGAACGACATCGTCAAGGAGTACCTCTCGCGCGGGACGTACGTGTTCCCGCCCGCGCCGAGCATGCGGCTGATCGCCGACACCATCGCGTGGTCGGTCGCCAACATCCCCAAATGGAACCCGATCAACATCTGCAGCTACCACCTGCAGGAGGCGGGGGCGACGCCCGCGCAGGAGCTCGCGTTCTCGCTGTCGACGGCCATCGCCGTGCTCGACGCGGTGCGCGACTCCGGGCAGGTCCCGGCCGAGAAGTTCGGCGACGTCGTCGGCCGCATCTCGTTCTTCGTCAACGCGGGGCTGCGCTTCGTCGAGGAGATGTGCAAACTCCGGGCGCTCGGCCGGCTGTGGGACGAGATCACGCTGGAGCGCTACGGCGTCGAGAACCCCAAGCACCGGCGGCTGCGCTACGGCGTCCAGGTCAACTCGCTGGGACTCACCGAGGCCCAGCCGGAGAACAACGTCCAGCGGATCGTGCTGGAGATGCTCGCGGTGACGCTCTCGCGCGACGCGCGCGCCCGCGCCGTCCAGCTGCCCGCGTGGAACGAGGCGCTCGGCCTGCCGCGCCCGTGGGACCAGCAGTGGGCACTGCGCATGCAGCAGGTGCTGGCCTACGAGACAGACCTGCTCGAGTACGAGGACATCTTCGACGGCAGCCGCGTCGTCGAGGCGAAGGTCGCCGAGCTGATCGAGGGTGCCCGCGCCGAGATCGACCGGGTCGCCGAGATGGGGGGAGCGGTCGCCGCCGTCGAGAACGGCTACATGAAGGGCGAGCTCGTCCGGTCGCTGGCCGAGCGGCGCAGGCGCATCGAGTCCGGCGAGGACGTCGTCGTCGGCGTCAACCGGTTCGACACGACCGAACCCAGCCCGCTGCAGGCCGAGGGCGCCGCGGCGATCGAGACCGTCGACCCGGCCACGGAGGCCGCCGCGGTCGAGGCGGTCCGCGACTGGCGCCGGCAGCGCGACCAGGCCGCGGTGGAGGAGGCGCTCGCCGCGTTGCGGGACACCGCGAAGACCGACGCCAACCTGATGGACGCGTCCATCGCCTGCGCCAAGGCCGGCGTGACCACCGGCGAGTGGGCCGGCGCCCTGCGCGCCGTGTTCGGCGAGTACCGGGCGCCGACCGGGGTGTCGGCGGCCGTCGCGTCCGGGGAGGCCGCCACGGAGCTCGGCGAGGTCCGCGCGCGCGTCCAGCAGACCGGCGAGGAGCTGGGCGAGCGGCTGCGCATGCTGGTCGGCAAGCCGGGGCTCGACGGGCACTCCAACGGTGCCGAGCAGGTGGCGGTGCGGGCGCGCGACGTCGGGTTCGAGGTCGTCTACCAGGGCATCCGGCTGACGCCGTCGGAGATCGTGGCGGCCGCGGTCCAGGAGGGCGTGCACGTCGTCGGGCTGTCGGTGCTGTCGGGGTCGCACCTGGAGGTCGTGCCCGCGGTGGTCGACGGGCTGCGCGCCGCCGGTGCCGACGACGTCCCCGTCGTCGTCGGGGGGATCATCCCCGAGGGCGACGCGAAAGCCCTGCGGGACAAGGGGGTCGCCGCCGTCTTCACGCCGAAGGACTTCAAGCTCACCGCGATGATGGACGCGATCGTGACGCTGGTGCGGCAGGCCCACGGCCTGTGACCGGCGATGGTCGCCAGGGCGACCACCGCCGCTCACGACTCGTCGTCGATCTTCTCCTCGCCCCGGCGCCGGAAGAACGCGAAGCCGGGGATGCCGAGGATGGCCTGCCGGACCTCCTTGAGGACGTCGAGCAGTTCGTGGACGTCGGGTCCGACGCGGTCGAGCGTGGCGAGGATCGGCATGATGTCCTCCTCGAGGTGCTCGGTGAGCTGGGGCAGGTGGTCGACCAGCCGGATCGCCGCACGCACCTCCTCCTCGCTGAGCTGGTCGACGAACGTCCGCGCGATCGGCGCCGCGCGCCGCGACACGGGAACCCACGTCTCGAGCAGCACCTTCGCCTCGTCCGACGTCGACGCCGCCGACCCGACGACCTCGTCCGCGCGCCGGGCGACCGCCGCGGCGCCGTCGACGATCGTGCCGGCCTGCTGCGTGATCCCCTGTGCCGCGCCGACCACCGTCGCCGCGTCGGTCGCCACCGACCCGGCGGTCCGCACGAGGGTCTCGGCGTGGGTCGCCACGCCCGACGCCGACTCGACCAGCTTCTCCGCCGACGCGAGCACCGTGGTCGTGCGGGCCACGGCACCCTCGACCTCGCGGAGCACGATGTCGACGCGGGCGACCGCCTCGTCGGCGCGCCCCAGCGTCCCGTCGACCCGGCTCAGCAGCCCGTCGACTCGGTCGGCCAGGCCCGCGATGCGTCCGACGAGCTCGTCGGCGCCGTCGAGCAGCCGGGACGCCCGTTCGGGGAGGCCACCCGCGAGCTCGACGGCCTCCTCGGTCCACCCCGCCAGCGCCCGGGCGCCCGCGACGACGTCGGACGGTCCGGGGAGCGGGAGTCCCGCGATGCGCATGACCATGAACGCATCATGTCGCATCACGGGCCGGAGCAGCGGCTGATCGATGACACACTCCGCTCGTCGAGTACCCCCTCTGCGCTCGTGCATGGCCTCCGAACGGGTGAAGAATCCGATGATTCGTGCGGAGCCGTATCGGTCCGGTAACGGCCATCGCCTCATCCGGTGCGCATCGCGATCAGCCCCTACGTTCGGAATCCGGCGGTGCGGGCACCGGCGGGGTGCCCTGTGTCGACGACAGATGCGAGCGAGCCCGAGGAGTCGAGGATGACCGGCCAGACGTGGAGCAGGCGGGAGTTCTTCCGGAGGAGTGCCGTCGCCGGTGCGGTCGTGCTGGGCGGACCGGCACTGATCTCGGCGTGCACCAGCACCAGTCAGAGCGGCGGCGGTGACACGCTGGCCAACGCGCGCAGCGCAGGCACGATCAAGATCGGGATTGCGGGCGAGGAGCCCTACGGCTTCACCGACACCAGCGGGAAGGTCACGGGCGAGGCCCCCGAGGTTGCGCGTGCGGTGCTCAAGGCGATCGGGATCGCCGACGTCAACGCCCAGCAGGTCAGCTTCGACCAGCTGATCCCGGCCCTGAACGCCAACCAGTACGACATGGTGTGCGCGGGCATGAACATCACGGCGGCCCGCTGCCAGCAGGCGACGTTCTCCATCCCCGACTACTCGGCGAAGACCGCGTTCCTGGTGCCCAAGGGCAACCCCCAGGGGATCGCCACGTTCCAGGACATCGCCTCGAAGAACCTGCAGCTCGCCGTGCTGAGCGCGGCCGTCGAGCAGGGCTACGCCAAGGACGCCGGGGTGCCCGACAGCAACGTGGCGGCCTTCCCCGACCAGAACGCGCTGCTGCAGGCGGTCACCGCCGGCCGGGCGGCCGCGGCGGCGCTCACCGACATCTCGCTGAAGTGGCTGGCGAGCAAGAACCCCCAGGCCGACGTGGAGGTCACCCCGGGCTTCGATCCCGTGCAGAACGGCCAGCCCGTCGTCTCCGCGGGCGGGTTCGTGTTCCGCAAGGCCGACACGACACTCGTCGACGCGTTCAACGGCGCCCTCGGCACGCTCCACCAGAACGGGCAGTGGGTGCAGATCGCCGAGCCGTTCGGGTTCACGAAGGACAACCTCCCGGCAGCCGACCTGACGACCCAGAAGCTCTGCGCCGCCTGAGTCCGGCGGACGTCGGTGGAGAACTTCGGAACGTTCCTGTCGGTCCTGTCGCAGGGGCTGCCGGAGACGCTGATTGCGACGATCGGCGGCATCGTGCTCACGATCGTGCTGTCGTTCGGCGCCGGCCTTGCGCTGCTGTCGCCCTCGCGCACCGTGCGCGTGATCGCACGCGTCTACGTCGAGGGACTGCGCGGCACGTCGGAGGTCGTCCAGCTGTTCTGGATCTACTTCGCGCTGCCCGTGCTCGTCGGGTTCCAGCTCGTTCCGATCTGGGCCGGCATCCTGGTCCTCGGCCTCAACCACGGGGCGTACGGGGCCGAGATCGTGCGCGGCGCCGTCCAGTCGGTGCCGCGTGCGCAGGTCGAGGGCGCGATCGCGCTGAGCCTGTCGCCCGCGCAGCGGATGCGGCGGGTGATCCTGCCGCAGGCCGTCGTCGAGATGATCCCGCCGTTCAACAACCTGTTCATCCAGCTGCTCAAGAGCACGGCGCTGCTCTCGTTCGTGTCGGTCAACGAGATCACCCGGCAGGCGCAGCAGGTACTCGTGCCGCGGTTCAACGCGCAGGCGTTCCAGATCTTCCTGCTCCTGCTCGTGATGTACCTGATCCTCGCACTGGTGATCACGGCGGTCATGCGGACGCTGGAGCGGCTGGCCGCGGCCCGGGTCGGGCGCAGGCCGTCGGTGCGGGCGCGCCAGCAGGCCGCGACGGGAGCGGGGGTCGCATGACGCCGCTGTGGGACTGGAACTTCGCGGGCGAGATCATCCCGGCGCTGCTCAACGGCCTGCGGGTCACGCTGATCGCCACCGTCCTGGGCTCGATCATCGCGTTCGCGCTCGGCCTCGTGCTGGCCGTGCTCGGGCGGGGACCGCGGCCGGTGCGGATCGTCGTGCGGGCGATCGTGGAGTTCGTCCGCAGCACCCCCCTGCTGGTGCAGGTCTACTTCCTGTTCTTCGTGCTCCCGGCCTTCGGCGTCGTGCTGAGCGCCCTCACGGTCGGCATCCTGGCGCTGGGCGTGCACTACGCGACCTACACCTCCGAGGTCTACCGCGCCGGCATCGACGCGGTGCCGCGCGGGCAGTGGGAGGCCGCGACCGCGCTGAGCCTGCCGACCACACGTGTCTGGACGGGGGTCGTGCTGCCGCAGGCGATCCCGAGGGTGCTGCCCGCGTTGGGCAACTACGTCATCTCGATGTTCAAGGAGACCCCGCTGCTGATCGGCATCGGTGTGCTCGACATCGTCGGGCAGGCGCGGGAGGTCGGCGGGCAGTCGTTCCGCTACGTCGAGGCCTACACGCTGGCGGGTCTGCTGTTCCTGCTGCTGAGCTACCCGGCGTCGATGGCCGTCCGTAGATTGGAGCGTCGCCGTGCCGTCCGCTGACCTGCCCTCCGGGGAGCCGATGATCGTCTTCGACGGCGTCGAGAAGCGCTTCGGGGACAACGTAGTGCTCTCCGAGCTGAACTTCACCGTCGCGCCGGGGGAGCACGTCTGCCTGATCGGGCCGTCGGGCTCGGGCAAGACCACGATCCTGCGGCTGCTCATGACGCTGGAGAAGGTCGACCGCGGCTCGATCTCCGTCGGCGGGAAGTCGTTGTCGCACATGGAAAAGGGCGGGAAGCTCGTGCCCGCCGACGACAAGCACTGCCGTGAGGTGCGCAAACACATCGGGATGGTGTTCCAGCAGTTCAACCTTTTCCCCAACATGACGGTGCGCGGAAACCTGATCGAGGCGCCCACCCGCGTACTGGGGCTGTCGAAGGAGGAGGCGACCGCCCGCGCGCAGGAGCTGCTCGACCTCGTCGGCCTCGGCGACCGGATGGACGCCCACCCCACCCAGCTCTCCGGCGGGCAGCAGCGCGTCGCGATCGCCCGGGCGCTGGCCATGCGCCCCGACGTCCTCCTCCTCGACGAGGTGACCTCCGCGCTCGACCCCGAGCTCGTCGCGGGGGTGCTGAAGTTGCTGCGCGACATCGGGTCCACCACCGACATCACGTTCCTGTGCGTGACCCACGAGATGGGCTTCGCCCGCGACTTCTCCGACCGCGTGATGATGTTCGACGGCGGCCGCGTCATCGAGGACGCCGCCCCGGAGAAGCTGTTCACCGAGCCGGGACACGAGCGGACGCAGGCGTTCCTGCAGGCGGTGGTGGAGCGGTAGCGCGCGCGGTCAGACCGCGCCCGCGCACAGGGCCGCCGTCGTCACGTCCGCGGGCGGCAGGTTCGCGGCGGTGAACCCGAACGGCGACGCCACGCGCAGCCAGTCGCCGGAGGCCTGCGCCGCGGCGAGGGCGTCGTCGAACGCGGCGACGAGGTCGGCGTCCTCGCGCCGGAAGGCGAATCCCCCCGCGGGCACGACCTCCCGGCCCGCGATCGTGACCCGGAACCCCGGCGTCACCTCCAACCGGAGCCCGGGGTTGCGGCGCAGCGCGTCGAGCAGCGAGATGCGGGTGAGCGCCCCGGCGTCGACGTGCTGGTCGGCGACCGCGGCCACCAGTGAGCTCTGCCCGTCGTAGGTGGTGACCGCGTGGTCGGGAACCCCGGAGGCCCGCGCCCAGGCCTGCTCCGCGGACCCCGCCAGGACGCCGAGGCGGACCCGGGTGCGGACGACGTCGGCGAACGAGCGCAGCCCCGCGGGATTGCCGCGGCGGACCAGGAACGCCGGGCGGACGACGAAGTCGGGACGCGAGAACGCGACCCGCGCGCACCTCTCCGGGCTGATGGTCAGCCCCGCGGTGACGAGGTCCGCATCCCCGGCGACGAGCGTGTCGATCAGCTTGTCGAACGGCACCTGGACGGCCTCGATCCCGTCGACGCCGACCGCTCGCAACACCAGCCGGGCGACCTCCGGGCCTTCGCCGGTGACGCGGCCCGCGGCGTCGGAGAAGCCGTAGGGTTGCTCGCCCGCGATCGCGACGCGCGCGACGCCCGACTCGCGGATCCGTCGCAGCGTGGTCGCGCCGGACCGGTCGCAGGCGGCCGCAAGGGCGCAGGCCCCCGCGGCGCCGAGGGCCACCAGCAGCCGGCGTCGGGTCAGCATCGCGGGCGACCCTAGGCGACTCCCGCGTCCTCCGCCCGCTCCGGCTGCGGTCTGCGCGGGTGTCGTGCGGGACCGGGGTCGTGAGCGGCGATGGTCGCTATGGCGACTGTCGCCGCTCACAGGCGGCGGGGCCCGGGCTAGTCGGACCAGACCGGGTGACGCTTCTCCAGGAACGCGGCCATGCCCTCCTTCGCCCCTGCCGACTGCGACATCGACGCCATGACCTCCACGGCGATCCCGTACGCGTCGGACTCCGGGCGGTCGAGCTGGCTGTAGAGCGTCTGCTTGCCGACGCCCTTGCCGAACCGGCTACCCCGGGTGGCGCGGGCGAGCAGGTCGTCGACCCGGGCGTCGAGCTCCGCATCGGGCACCGCGTAGTTGACCAGGCCCCACTCTGCGGCGGTGGTGGCGTCGACGACGTCGCCGGTCAGCGCCATCTCCATCAGCCTCTTGCGTCCGACGTTGCGGGCCACCGGGACCGCCGGCGTGTGGCAGAACCAGCCGCCCTTGCCGCCGGGCAGGGCGAAGCCCGCGGACTCGGCGGCGACGGCGAGATCGCAGGTGGCGACGAGTTGGCAGCCCGCGGCCGTGGCCAGCGCGTGCACCCGGGCGACCACGACCTGCGGCACCGACTCGATCGTCCGCATCAGGCGCGTGCACAGTTGCAGCAGGTCACGGACGCCGCCGAGGTCGCGGGCCGCGACGTCGGCGAAGTCGTGCCCGGCGGAGAAGACCTTGCCCTCGGCGCCCAGCACGATGCCCGTCGCGTCGGAGGCCCCCGCCTCCTCGAACGCGCGCAGCAGCTCGCGCAGGTGCGGCTCGGACAGGGCGTTGCGCCGCTCGGGCCGGTTCATGGTGATGCGCACGGTGTCGCCGTCGTGCTTGACGAGCAGGTACTCGTAGTCCGCCATACAGGGACGGTACGTGGTTGCGGGGGGTCCGATCCAGCCCTACGGTGACCGTATGACCGGAAGCGCGAATCCAGTCACCGAGTCAGACGGTCGGCTCGAGCGGGTGCTCGACGCCGCTGCCGACCTGCTCGTGCGCTGGGGGTACCAGCGGGTCACGGTCGAGGACGTCGCGCGGCACGCCCGGATCGGCAAGGGCACCGTCTACCTGCACTTCCGCTCCAAGGACGCGCTGTTCCTGACGGTCCTGCTGCGCAGCCACCACCACGTGGTGTCGCGGATGGCCGACCGGATGGCCGCCGACCCGGCGGAGGTGCTGCCCAGCAGGATGACGGCAGCGGTGTACCTGGACCTCGTCGCCGATCCGGTGGTGCGGCCGCTGTACCTGGGCGACCCGGAGGTGCTCGGCAGGCTCGCCCACGAGGCGGCGGACTCGCTGGGCGCGCTGAGCGCGACAC
Organism: Pseudonocardia benzenivorans CB1190; assembly: GCF_000196675.2. GTDB lineage: Bacteria > Actinomycetota > Actinomycetes > Mycobacteriales > Pseudonocardiaceae > Pseudonocardia > Pseudonocardia benzenivorans. The sequence goes on from NC_015312.1 coordinate 1,786,706, forward strand.
GCGACGCGGCGGCCCGGCGGCTGTTCGGGCTGCTGCGCGAGGCCGGGGCGCTGCGCACCGACCTCTCGCTCGACGAGCAGCAGTACCTCCTGCAGGCCGTCGCGTCCGGGTTCCTGTTCGTCGACTCGCTGCCCGCGTCCGACGCCCCGGCCGACCACGGCCGGCGGGCCGCGCTGATCGCCCACACGATCGCCGCCGCGATCGAGGAGCCGGGCGCCGAGGCCAGGGCCGCGGGAGTCGCACCGCAGGCGGTCGCGATGTTCCGCGGGCTCGCCGCCGAGATGGACCAGGAATGGAGACGGCGCGTCCGGTGAGGCCGGGGCGCCGAACAGTCGGGGAACAAGTGGGGGAACCATGAGCGTCGACCTGACGGCCACGGAGTTCGTGACCGACCCGTACACCGCCTACGGGCGCATCCGCGAGGAGGCACCCGTCCTGCGCGGGACCTTCTACGGCGGGGCGCCGATCTGGATCGTCACCCGCTACGACGACGTCCGCGCCGTTCTCGGCGACGGGACGCGCTTCGTGAACGACCCGGCGTCGGTGCCGGGCAACGACACGAACGACGTGCGGCGCGTCGCCATGGAACGCATCGGCATCCCGCCCGACCTCATGCACTACCTGACCGACAGCATCATCAGCGCGGACGGCGCTCACCACACGCGGCTGCGCAAGCTGGTCTCGCGCGCGTTCACCGTCCGCCGGGTCGCGCAGCTGCGCCCGCGCGTCGAGGAGCTCACCGCCGGGCTGCTCGATCGGCTGGCCGCGCTCGGCGCCGGCGGCCGGCCCGTCGACCTCGTCGAGGAGTTCGCCTACCCGCTGCCGATCACCGTCATCTGCGAGCTCGTCGGCATTCCGGAGGCCGATCGGGCGTCGTGGCACGTCTGGAGCCGCGACCTGGCGACCATGGACCGCGACCGCATCCCGACCGCGCTGCGCGACATGGTCGGCAACATCATCGGGCTGATCGCGCACCGCCGCGCCGAACCTGCCGACGATCTGCTCACCGCACTCGTGCGTGCCCACGACGAGGACGGCGACCGGCTCTCCGACAGCGAGCTGGTGACGATGGTCCTGTCGCTGGTCATCGCCGGGCACGAGACGACGGCGCACCTGATCTCCAACGCGGTCGTCGCGTTGCTGACCCGGCCCGACCAGCTCGCCGCCCTGCGCGCCGACCCGGGTCTGTGGCCGAACGCGGTCGCCGAGCTGCTGCGGCGCATCGGTCCGGTGCAGTTCGCCTCGACGCGCTACGCGCTGGCCGACACCGAGCTGGGCGGCGCGCAGATCCGGGCGGGCGACGGCGTGCAGCCCGCGCTGGTGGCCGCCAACTCCGACCCGCGGGAGTTCACCGACCCCGAGCGGCTCGACGTCGCCCGCCGCACCGCCGAGCGCGGGGAGGGCCACGTCGGGTTCGGGTACGGGCCGCACTACTGCCTGGGCGCGGCGCTGGCGCGCCAGGAGGGGGAGGTCGCGCTGCGCGCGCTCGTCGAACGCTTCCCCGACCTGGCGCTGGCCGTCGACCCGGCCGAGCTCGTCTGGCAGCCGGTCCCGGGGATGCGCAGGCTCGAGACCGTCCCGATCCGGGTCGGCTGAGGTTTCCGGCCCCGAGCGGGGCTGCCCCGCCCTGCCACCCCGGAGGGCCTCGGCCGGTGACCCGGCCCGCGCCCCGCGGCCGAAGCGCGGCGCAGGGGTCCGGCGCCGCGACCCGGGCGCAACCCCACTGTCGCGATCCGGCCGAGGGAGGACCGTGAGGTTGCGCGCTCGCCGTCGGGCGCAACCTCACGGTCGCGTTTCGGCTGCCGGACGGCGGTGAGGTTGCGCGCGTCGTCGGGCGCAACGTCACGGTCGCGGTCCGCGCGCGGGGGACCGGACATCGGGCGCGCGGGGGCACGCAGACCTCAACGGGCGCAACGGTTTTGCTGCCGTCGCCGATCCGGGCGGGCTAGGCTCGCGACGTGGCCGACGATCTCGCGACGTCCTTCGGGTCCATCGCCCGTGAGTACGACCGGTTGCGGCCCGCCCCGCCGGCAGCGGCGATCGCGTGGGTCGTCCCGGCCGGGTGCACCGTCGCGGTCGACCTCGCGGCGGGGACGGGGCTGTTCACCCGCGCGCTGGCGGCGGCGGTGCCGGAGGTCGTGGGCGTCGAACCCGACGCGCGGATGCGGGAGGTGTTCCTCGAGCGCTCGCCGGGGCTGCGCGCGCTGGAGGGCACGGGGGAGGCGATCCCGCTGCCGGACGCGAGCGCGGACCTGGTGACGGTCTCCTCGGCCTGGCACTGGATGGACGCCGACCGGGCGCTCCCCGAGATCGCCCGCGTCCTGCGGCCGGGCGGCCGGTTCGCGGTGGCGCGCACCGGACGGGACCGCCACGTCGGGTGGACGCAGGAGCTGCAGCGGTTGCGGCGGTCCGTCGAGCGTCGTCGGCCCCGGTCCCACGAGGTCGTCCTCCCGGAGGGCACGCCGTTCGGGCCGCCGGAGTACGCGGAGTTCACGACGGTGCGGCGGATGCCCGTCGACGACGTGCTCGCCTCGCTCGCCACCTACAGCGGCGCCATCACCGCCGATCCCGACGACCGTGCCGCCTGGCTGGCGGCGGCGCGCGGGGTCCTCGAACGGCACTTCCCGGGCGCCGCGGAGATCGACGTCCCACTGCGCTCGGAGATCACCCGCACCGACCTGCGCGCTCAGTAGGACTTCGGCAGCCCCAGCGCGTGCTGCGCGACGTGGTTGAGCACCATCTCCCGGCTCACCGGCGCGATCCGCGCCGCACGCACCGCCCCGATCAGCGCGCCGACGCCGTACTCCAGCGACATCCCGTTGCCGCCGTGGGCCTGCACCGCCGCGTCGACGGCCTTGATCGCGGCCTCCGCCGCGGCGTACTTCGCGATGTTGGCGGCGTCGCCGGCGCCGCGGTCGCCCGCGTCGTAGAGGAACGCGGCGCGGGTGGTGGCCATCCTCGCCAGCTCGACGTCGATGTGGGCGGCGGCCAGCGGGTGCGCGATGGCCTGGTGCGCGCCGATGGGGGTGCCCCACACGTCGCGGTCCTTCGCGTAGGCCACGCCGCGACCCAGGGCGTAGCGGGCGAGCCCGTTGGAGTAGGCGGCGACGGTGATGCGCTCGGGGTTCAGCCCCGCGAACAGCGCCGACAGGCCCGCCTCCTCGCCCCCGACCAGAGCGTCGGCGGGCAGGGGTGCGTCGTCGAAGAACAGCGTGAACTGGCGCTCGGGGCTGACGATCGCCATGTCGATGGGCTGGTAGCTGACGCCCGGGGTGTCGCGGGGCACGACGAACATCGCGGGGCGCAGCGTCCCGGACGCGGCGTCCTCCATCCGCGCGACGACGAGCGTCGCATCGGTCTCGTCGACGCCGGAGATGTAGTACTTGTGCCCGGACAGGCGCCAGCCGCCGTCGGGGTCGCGGCGCGCGGTGGTGGTGATGCGGTGGGAGTTGGAGCCGGCGTCGGGCTCGGTGATCGCGAACGACATCCGCAGCGAGCCGTCGGCGAAACCGGGCAGCCAGCGCTCCTTCTGGGCGGGCGTGCCGCTGGTGGCGATGACGGTCGCGACGATCGCAGGGGACACGACGATCAGCAGCAGCGGGCAGCCGGCCGTCGCGATCTCCTCGGCGACGATCGCGAGCTCGACCATCCCCGCACCGCCCCCGCCGTACTCCGGCGGCACCGCGACGCCCAGGTAGCCGGCCTTGCCCGCCTCGGCCCACAGCTCGGTCGTCTTCTCACCTGACTTCGCCTTGGCGAGGAAGTACTCGCTGCCGAAGCGGCCGGCCAGCGCCGCCACGGACTCCCGCAGCAGCTGCTGCTCGTCGGTCTCACGCAGGTCCACGTCGTCCCCCGTTCGCGGCCCGGTCGCGGAGCATCAGCAACGCGTACGCGGCCAGAGTCTGGGCGTCGGCGACGACGCCCTCGCCGATCATGGCCTCGAACTCCGCCGGGGTGAACCACTCGGCGCGCATGTCGGCCTCGGTCGCCTCCCGGCGCGCCTCGCCCTGCGTCAGCTCCGTCGCGAGGTAGACGTGTCCGCGCTGGCTCGACATCCCCGGGGCGACGTCGATCGTCCCCAGCAGTTCCATCCGCCCGGCGACCAGGCCGGTCTCCTCGACGAGCTCCTGTACGGCCAGGTCGTCCGGGTGCGGGGTCGCGCGGTCGGGCGCGGTGCCGGCGGGGAACTCCCAGCGCCGCGCGCCGACGGGGTAGCGGAACTGTTCGACCAGGTGCAGCCTGCCCGCGTCGTCGCGCGGGACGACCAGCGCGTAGGTCGGTTTGTCGATGACGCCGTACACGCCGGCGCTGCCGTCGGGACGACGGATGGCGTCCTCGCGGACGGTCATCCAGCTGTTCGCGTACACCTGCCGAGTGCTCACCTGCTCCACGCACCCGAGTCTGCCGCGATGATGGCGCGGTGCGCGCGTCCCGGTTGATCGCCATGCTGTTCGTCCTGCAACGGCGGCGGTCGGCCACCGCCGCGGAGCTCGCCGCCGAGCTGGCGGTCTCCGAGCGCACGATCTACCGCGACGTGGCCGCCCTGGTCGAGGCCGGCGTGCCGCTGTGGACCGAGGGCGGGCACGGCGGCGGCATCAGGCTCGTCGAGGGCTGGCGGACCCGGCTCGACGGGCTGACCGCGCAGGAGGCCGCGGCCGTGCTAGCCCCGCAGCTGCTCTCCGCGCTGGGGATGGGTTCCGCGCTGCTCGCCGCCCAGTCGAAGGTGCTCGCGACGCTGCCTCCCGACCTCGGCGAACATGCCCGGCGGATCGCCGAGCGGGTCCATCTCGACGCCCCCGGATGGTTCCAGGACCCGGGCGACCCGCCGCACCTCGCGACGCTCGCCCGTGCCGTCTGGTCGGAGCAGCGGGTGCGGATCGGCTATCGGCGCGGGTTCGGCGACGACGCCTCGACGGTCGAGCGCGTCGTCGAGCCGCTGGGGCTCGTCCTCAAGGCAGGGGTCTGGTACCTCGTCGCGGGTGTCGGGGGCGACGTCCGCACCTATCGCGCGGCGAAGGTGGTGACCGTGGACCCGACGGGGGAGTCGTTCACCCGTCCCGCGGAGTTCGACCTCCCCGGCTGGTGGGCCGAGTCCGCGGCCCGCTTCGCCGCGTCGATGCTGCGCGAGACGGTCCGCCTCCGGCTCACCCCGCGCGGGCTCAGGGCGTTGCCGCACGTCACCGACGCCGACGCGGCCACCGCCGCCGTCGCCACGGCGGGCCCGCCCGACGAGGAGGGACGCCGCGAGGTGACGCTGGAGGTCGAGTCGGTGGAGGTCGCCGCCGGTCAGCTCGTCGCGCTCGCGGGTGAGGTGGAGGCACTGGAACCGGGCCTGCGAGCCCTGCTCGCCGCCCACGGTCGGCGGCTGCAGGAGAACAACGCCTGAGCGCCCTCACTCACGGGTCATGCGGCCGGGGCCGGGAGCGTGACCGGGCGGCCCGCGGCCATCACGTGCAGCGGGCTCAGCAGGACCGCCGGATCGGCCAGCGGATCGCCCGCGACGGCCAGCAGATCGGCGTCGTACCCGGGGGCGACCCGGCCCTTGCGTTCGCCCAGCCCGCACACGGTCGCGGCGACCGACGTCCCCGCGGTCAGCGCCTGCAGGGGCGTCAGCCCCAGCTCGACGAGGTGCAGCAGCCCGCGCGGCAGGACTCCGTGCGGCTTGATCGGGGCGATCCCGGCGTCGGTCCCCGCGACGACGAGTGCGCCGGACGCGCAGATCCGGGCCACCATGGCCAGGATGTCGGGCATGTGGCGCAGCAGCTCCGGCGGCGGCGCCAGCCCGGGCACCGGCTCCATCCCGACCGTCAGCCCGATCGCGATCCGGCGCGCCACCAGCTGCGCCATCAGCCCGTCGTCGGGGCGGCAACCGTCCGCGGTCATGAACGTGCAGTGCTCGATGCCGTCGACCCCGGCGGCGACGGCGTCGTGGATCGCGGTGACGGCGTGCGCGTGCGCGGTGACCGGCAGCCCGTGCCGGTGCGCCTCGTCGACGAGTGCGGCCAGCACCTCGGGCGGGAACTGCGTGGCGTCCCAGCTGGTCCCGGGCGTCATCTGGCCGCCGGAAGCCATCACCTTGATGACGTCGACACCCCGCTCGGCGTGCTCGCGCACCGCCGCCCGGACCCCGTCGACACCGCTGGTCACCCCACCCAGGAAGTGGCAGTGCCCGCCGGGCGAGGTGATCGGTGGGCCGGCCGCGACGATCGTCGGCAGCGGCAGGTCGCGCTCGCGCAGCTCCAGCGTCAGGTAGTCGCGGTCGCCCAGGTCGCGCACGGTCGTGACACCGGCACGCAGCTGTGCGGCCCCGGCCGCGGCCATCTGCTCGAGCACCTCGGCGGGCTCGCGGGCGGCGAGCGTGGCGACCGGGTCGAGGCCCGCGTCGAACCCGAGGTGCACGTGCGTGTCGACGAGCCCGGGCAGCAGCGTCGCGCCCGGCAGGTCGACGAGCTCGGCATCCGGCGGCGGTGCCTCCCCGCCGCCGGTCTCGACGCTCACGATCCGCCCGTCCTCGACGACGACGAGCGGCTGCGTTGCGGTGGCGACGCCGTCGAACAGTGCGGCGGCGCGGACGGCGTATCGGCTGGTCATGGGCATGATTGGTAGTCGGGGCCCGGTGCGCTGCCATCGGTGGAAACACCGACTCGCGCTACGGTTCCGCCGTGGCGGGACGGTTCGTCGGCCGGACGGCGGAGCTGGGCGAGCTCGCCCGGCGGTTCGACGCCGCGCTGGCGGGCGAGGCGTCGGTCGTGCTCGTCGCGGGCGAACCGGGCATCGGCAAGACCGGTCTCGTCGCCGAGCTGGGCCGGCTGGCCGGCGCGCACGGGACGCCCGTGCTGTGGGGCCGCTGTACCGACGACGACGGCGCGCCGGCCTACCGGCCGTGGCGGCAGGTGCTGCGGGCCTGGCGGGCCGCCGACCCGGACGGGCCCGCCGCCGCCGATCCCGACGACCTCGCCGCGCTCGCGCCGCTGCTGGGTTCGGCGGGCGGCGATTCGGCCGGGGCCGGGGCGGAGGCGCGGCTCGTGCTGTTCGACGCGGCCGCCCGGGTCCTCACCGCGGCCGCCGCGCGGACCGGGCTCCTCGTCGCCCTCGACGACCTGCAGTGGGCCGATCCCGACTCGCTCGCGCTGCTGGTGCACCTGGCACGGGAGGCGCCGACCGCGCGGCTGCTGGTAGTCGGCACCGCCCGGCCCGCCGAGCTGGCCGCCGACCCGGAACGTGCCGGGCACGTGGCCCGGCTCGCGGCTCGGCCCACGGCCGCCCGGATCGACCTCGGCGGGCTCACCGACGCCGACGTCGGCGGCGCGCTCACCGAGCGGCTGGGCGTCGCGCCGCCGCCCGAGACCGTCGCCGAGGTACGGGTCCGCTCCGGCGGTAACCCGTTCTTCGTCGGCGAGCTGGCCAGGATGCTGGCCGACGGCCGCGCCGGGCCGGTGCCGGCCGCAGTGCGCGACGTGGTCCGACTGCGGCTGGGCCGGTTGCCCGCCGGGTGCCGGGCGCTGCTCGACCTCGCGGCCGTCGCGGGCGGCGAGCTGGACGAGCCGCTGCTCGGCGCCGTCGTCGGCGGGCCCGTCACCGACGCGCTGCGCCCGGCACTCGACGACGGCGTGCTGGTACGCCCGCCCGGCCGGACTGCGCCGCGGTTCGCCCACGACATCGTCCGGGAGGCGCTGCTGGAGGTGCTGGGCGACACCGAACGGGCCCGGCTGCACGCCCGGCTCGCCGAGGTCCTGGAGCCGCGGGCGGACGATCCCGACGTCCTCCCCGAGCTGGCCCGACACGCACTGGCCGCGCTGCCGTCCGGGGACCCCGAGGCGGCGCTGGAACGGGGCCGCGCGGCCGCCGCGCTGGCCGGGGAGCGGCTGGCCTTCGCCGAGTCGGCCCGCCGATGGGCGCGGGTGCTGGAGGCCGGCCGGCCGTTCCTGACCCCGGTGCAGCGCGCCCGGGACCTGATCGAGCTGGCCAGGGCGCAGCTGCGTGCGCACGCCGTGTCCGACGCCGTGGCGTCCTGTGTCGCGGCGGTCGACCTCGCCCGGCACGCAGGCGATGCGGCGACGCTCGCCGAGGCCGCGCTGGTCGTGCAGGGCATCTCCGATGCCGAGGTGCTGACCGCGCAGCGGGACTGGTGCGAGGAAGCACTGGCCGCGCTGGAGCCGGGGGACACGCCGGTGCGGGCCCGGCTGCTCGCGCAGCTCGCGCACACGTTGCTGTTCGTCGGCCGTCCCGACCAGGTCGACGCCTGCAGCACCCGGGCGCTGGAGATCGCGGAGCGGGTCGGCGAGCCCGCGGCGCTGGCGGCGGCGCTGCGGGCCCGCCAGCTCGCCGCGAGCGGCCCCGAGGGCAACGCCGAGCGGCTGCACCTGGGCGATCGGATGCTCGCCGTCGGCGGCTCCGATGCCGTGCTCTGGGGGCACCTGTGGCGCTTCGACGCGCTGCTGCAGGCCGGCCGGATCGCCGACGCCGAGCGCGAGCTCGACGAGCTGGCCCCGGTCGCCGCCCGGTCCGGCCAGCCCCTCGCCCGGCTGCACGTGCTGCGCAGCCGGGCGGCGCTCGCATTCGGCCGGGGTGCGTTCGACGAGGTCCGCGCACTCAACGACGAGGCCGCGGCGCTGGCGGTGCGCGGACGGCACGTCGGCGCCGCGATGACCGCGCAGGCCGTCGAATGGCAGGTCGCGCTGCTGATCGGCCGCGACGGCCTCGACGGGTCGCTGCCGGCCGAGCTCGCCGTCCACCGCGAGTCGCCGGTGTTCGCGGTGATGAGCACGACGATGGCCCGCTGGCATCTGGCCCTCTGCCGGCCCGAGGAGGCCGCCCGCTGGTACCGCGACCTGGCACCGCCCGGGTCGCCACGGATCCCGCGGTTCATGTCGCTGATCGTCGAGGCGTTGCGTGTGCAGATCGCCCTCGAGCTGGGCGACACGGCACCGCTGGAGGCCTGCTACCGCTTCCTCGCGCACTACGCGAACCTGTTCGTCGCGGGCGGTGCCGGGGCCACGGCCACCCACGGCTCCGTGCACCAGTACCTCGGGATCGCGGCGGCCGGGCTCGGCCGCGGTGCCGTCGCGATCCGCCACCTCACCGCGTCGGTCGAGGCCGACGAGGCGCGCGGGCTCGCCCCGTTCGCCGCGACCGCACGGCACCGGCTGGCCGTCGAGCTGCGCCGTCGCGGCCGTCCCGGCGACGCCGAGGCCGCTCGCGCGCACGCCGACCGGGCCGCCGCGACCGCCGCTCGCCTCGGCATGGAACCGTTGCGGCGCAAGCTCACCGAGCTCGACGACGCGCTGCGCGACGGCGGCGTGCTCTCCCCGCGCGAGACCGAGATCGCCGGCCTCGTCGCGGACGGGCTGAGCAACCGCGACATCGCGGCGGCCGTGCACATCTCCGAGCGCACCGTCGAGTCGCACGTCGCGCACATCCTGGCCAAGCTGGGGTTCTCGCGGCGGACCCAGATCGCCGCCTGGGTCGTCGCGCGGTCCCACTAAGGTCTGCCCGGTGCGCCTCGTCATCGCCCGCTGCCAGGTGGACTACGTCGGCCGGCTGACCGCCCACCTGCCGATGGCGCCGCGGCTGCTGCTGGTCAAGGCAGACGGGTCGGTCTCGGTCCACGCCGACGACCGCGCCTACAAGCCGCTCAACTGGATGAGTCCGCCGTGCTGGCTCGAGGAGCAGCCGGGTGTGTGGACCGTCCGCAACAAGGCCGACGAGTCGCTCGTCATCACGATCGACGAGGTCCTGCACGACTCGAAGCACGAGCTCGGTGTCGACCCCGGCCTGGTCAAGGACGGGGTCGAGGCGCACCTGCAGGAGCTGCTCGCGGCGCACCCGGAGGTGTTCGGTGAGGGCCACACGCTGGTGCGCCGCGAGTACATGACGGCCATCGGGCCCGTCGACCTGCTGCTGCGCGACCCGGCCGGGGCGAGCGTCGCCGTCGAGGTCAAGCGGCGCGGTGAGATCGACGGCGTCGAGCAGCTGACGCGCTACCTCGAACTGATGAACCGCGACCCGCTGCTGGCGCCCGTCGCCGGGGTGTTCGCCGCGCAGCAGATCAAGCCGCAGGCCCGCACGCTGGCAGAGGACCGCGGGATCCGCTGCGTCGTCGTCGACTACGACGCGCTGCGCGGCGTCGAGTCCGACGATCTCCGCCTGTTCTGAGCCCTGTGAGTGACCGTCGCGGACGTCGTGCGCGTCGGTCCCACGGGTTTTCTCGGCCCCCGGGAATCGCTCGCCGGAGCGTCGCCCTCACGCGCCGTCTGCACGATGGTGGTGTGGCGACGCCCACAGCGGGGTGGGCGGGACGAGGGAGCTACTCATGACCGAGACCATGCGCGCGTTCGTGATCAAGCAGGTCGGCGAGACCGCCGTCGTCGAGAAGCCGATCCCGGAACCCGGGCCCGAGGAGGCGATCGTCCGGACCACCGCCGCGCTGATCTGCACCTCCGACGTCCACACCGTGAAGGGCGCGCTGCCGGTCGAACCGGGCCGCACCCTCGGCCACGAGTCCGTCGGTGTCGTCCACTCCCTCGGCTCGGCCGTCACCGGGTTCACCGAGGGCCAGCGGGTCGCGGTCAACGCCGTCACGCCCTGCTACCGCTGCTCGTACTGCCAGCGCGGCTTCACCAGCCAGTGCGGCGGTGCGCTCGGCGGCTACAAGTACACGACGCAGATGGACGGCAACATGGCCGAGTACTTCGTCGTGCCGGCGGCGCAGGCCAACCTGACCCCGATCCCGGACCGGCTGTCCGACGACTGGGCGGTCTACAGCTGCGACATGCTCTCCACCGGGTTCATGGGCGCCGAGCACGCGCGGCTGAACTTCGGCGAGACGGTCGCGGTGTTCGCGCAGGGACCCGTCGGGCTCTGCGCCACGATGGGCGCCAACCTCATGGGCGCGGGCCGGATCATCGCGGTCGAGTCGCGGCCCGAACGGCAGGCGCTCGCGAAGCGCTTCGGTGCCGACGACATCGTCGACTTCACCCAGGGTGACCCGGTCGAGCAGATCATGGACATGACCGACGGCGAGGGCGTCGACGCCGCGATCGAGGCGTTCGGCTTCCCGCAGACGTTCGAGGCGTGCCTGCGGGTGACCAAGGCCGGCGGCCGGGTGTCGAACATCGGCTACCACGGCGAGAACCCCGCCCCGCTGCAGCTGCCCCTCGACGCCTTCGGGCTCGGCATGAACGACAAGGCCATCCACACAGGTCTGTGCCCGGGTGGCAACGAGCGGATGGGCCGGCTCTTCCAGCTGATGATGTCCGGCCGCATCGACCCGACGCCGATGACCACCCACACCTTCGCCTTCGACGACATCTCCCGCGCCTTCGAGATGATGACGTCGAAGGAGGACGGGATCATCAAGCCGCTCATCACCTTCGGCTGACGGCTCCCGTCCGCGGCCGCGCGGGTCGTCGTCGGCCCGCGCGGCCGGCGGCGATCCGGTTACCCTTGGGTAATGACCGCCACCGACGCCGCGCCGCGGACCTTCGAGTCGCTGGACCCGCGCACCGGCGACGTCGTGGGCACCCATCCCGTGCACGACGCCGCGGCCGTGCAGGCCGCCGTCGACAAGGCGGCGGTCGCGGCGGACTGGTGGCGCGGGCTCGGGTTCGACGGGCGCCTCCCCCGGCTCGCGGCCTGGCGCTCGCTGCTGGCCAACCGGATCGACGACCTCGCGGGCGTGATCGTCACCGAGACCGGCAAGCCGCTCGACGACGCCCGGCTGGAGCTCGTGCTCGCCGTCGACCACCTCGACTGGGCCGCCCGCAACGCCAAGCGTGTGCTCGGACGTCGTTCCGTGCGGGCCGGGCTGCTCGGCGCCAACCAGGCCGCGTCGGTCTCCTACCCGCCGCTCGGCGTCGTCGGCGTGATCGGACCGTGGAACTACCCGGTGTTCACCCCGATGGGCTCGATCGCCTACGCGCTCGCCGCCGGGAACACCGTCGTCTTCAAGCCGAGCGAGCTGACCCCCGGTGTCGGGCGCGCCCTGGCCGACACGCTGGCCGAAGCGGTGCCCGACGCGCCGTTGCTGCAGGTCGTGACGGGTTACGGCGAGACGGGTGCCGCGCTGTGCCGGGCGCGGGGCGTCGGCAAGATCGCGTTCACGGGCTCGACGGCCACCGGCAAGCGCGTCATGGCCGCCTGCGCGGAGAACCTCGTGCCCGTGCTGATCGAGTGCGGCGGCAAGGACGCGATGATCGTCGACTCCGACGCCGATCTGGCCGCGGCCGCCGACGCCGCCGTCTGGGGCGGGATGTCCAACGCGGGGCAGACGTGCGTGGGCGTCGAGCGCGTGTACGTGCTCGGGACGGTCGCCGACGCCTTCGCCGCGGAGGTGACCAAGCGTGCCCTGGCGCTGCGGGCGGGCGAGTCCTTCGGGCCGATGACCATGCCCGCGCAGGCCGACGTGGTCGCCCGGCACGTCGCCGACGCACTCGCCGCGGGCGGGACCGCGCTGGTCGGGGGCCCCGACCCGGTGCACGACGGACTCGTCGATCCGGTCGTCATCGCCGACGTGCCCGAGGACAGCGTCGCGGTGACCGAGGAGACGTTCGGGCCGGTGCTCGTCGTCAACCGCGTGCAGGACGTCGACGACGCGGTGCGCCGCGCCAACGCCACCGGCTACGGGCTCGGCGCCTCGGTGTTCTCCGGGGCGCGCGGCGAGGAGATCGCCGGCCGGCTGCGCTGCGGCATGGTCGCGGTCAACGGGGTCATCTCGTTCGCGGGCATCCCCGCGCTGCCCTTCGGGGGCGTCGGCGACTCGGGGTTCGGCCGCATCCACGGCGACGACGGCCTGCGCGAGTTCACCCGGCCGCAGGCCGTGGCCCGCCAGCGGTTCGCGCTGCCCGTTCCGCTGACCAGCTTCCGACGCCCCGCGTCGGCGATGAAGGGCCTGGTCAGGATGACGCGGCTGCGGATGGGGCGCTGACCCCGGCACCCGTGCGCGACCCTCCCGGCCGGGTGTTCCTGGCGACATGCGTGGTATCCCGAGCAGCCGGGATGGGAGGATCGGCGCCGGACAGCCATGTCCCTCGTCGATGTGGGAGGTTGCAGGCGTGACACGGGAGTTCCGGACGGTCGGGGTCGTCGGGCTGGGCACGATGGGCGCCGGCATCGTGGAGGTGTTCGCCCGCAACGGCCTGCAGGTCATCGCGGCAGAGATCAACGACGAGGCCGTCGCCCGCGGGCGCAGCCATCTCGAGACCTCGACGACGCGCGCGATCGAGCGTGGCAAGCTCAGCCGCGAGGACGCCGACGAGCTGCTCGGCCGCATCACGACGACGACGGCCCTCGCCGATCTCGCGGACTGCGACCTCGTCGTCGAGGCGGTGCCCGAGCACCTCGACCTCAAGGCGGGCGTCCTCGCCGAGCTCGACAAGGTGATGCGCCCGGAGGCGATCCTGGCGTCCAACACGTCGTCGCTGTCGGTCACCGAGCTCGCCGTGCGGACCAGCCGGCCCGGCAAGGTCGTGGGGATGCACTTCTTCAACCCCGCCCCGGTGCAGAAACTCGTCGAGCTGGTGCGCACTGTCGTCACCGAGCCCGACGTGATCGAGGACGCCCGGGCGTTCGCCGCGACGCTGGACAAGGTGCCGGTCGTCATCGGCGACCGCGCGGGGTTCATCGCGAACGCCTTGCTCTTCGGCTACCTCAACCACGCCGCCCGCATGTACGAGGCGCGCTACGCGACGCGTGAGGGTCTGGACGCCGCGATGCGCTACGGCTGCGGCTACCCGATGGGCCCCCTCGCGCTGCTCGACCTCATCGGCCTCGACACGGCCTACGAGATCCTCGACACGATGTACCACGAGTCGCGGAACCTGATGCACGCTCCCGCGCCGGTGCTCAAGCAGATGATCACCGCCGGCCTCCTGGGCCGCAAGAGCGGCCGCGGCTTCTACACCTACGCCAAGCCGCACAGCTCCAAGGTCGTCCCCGACGCCGACACCCCCGCCGGCACCGTCCCCGCCGACGCGAACCTGCGCGAGATCGCCCGGGTCGGCGTCGTCGGCACCGGGACGATGGCCACCGGCATCGTCGAGGTGTTCGCGAAGGCCGGGTACGACGTCGTCGTCCGCGGGCGCAGCGACTCCAAGGCCGAGGCGGCCGTCGCCACCGTGCGCAAGTCGCTGGACAAGGCCGTGGTGCGCGGCAAGATCGGCGAGGCCGAGCGCGACGCCGCGCTGGCCCGCATCACCCCCACGACGCGGCTGGAGGACATGGCCGACGTCGACCTCGTCGTCGAGGCGATCGCCGAGGAGCTCGACGTCAAGCGGGCCGTCTTCGGCGCGCTCGACGAGATCTGCAAGCCCGGCGTGATCCTCGCGACGACGACCTCCTCGCTGCCGGTCGTCGAGTGCGCCGCCGCGACCACGCGGCCCGGCGACGTCGTCGGCCTCCACTTCTTCAACCCCGCACCGGTGATGAAGCTCGTCGAGGTGGTCTCCACGATCACCACCTCGCCCGACGTCACCGCCACTGCGCTCGCGCTCTGCGAGAAGCTCGACAAGGTCCCCGTCTCCTGCGGCGACCGCGCCGGGTTCATCGTCAACGCGCTGCTGTTCCCGTACCTCAACGACGCCGTCAAGATGCTCGAGGCGCACTACGCGACGGCCGACGACATCGACGCGGCGATGAAGACGGGCTGCGCGCTGCCGATGGGGCCGTTCGAGCTGCTCGACGTCGTCGGGCTCGACGTGTCGCTCGCCATCGAGAAGTCGCTGTTCCAGGAGTTCCGGCAGAGCGGGTTCGCGCCCGCGCCGCTGCTGGAGCACCTCGTGACGGCCGGGCGCCTGGGCCGCAAGACCGGTCACGGGTTCCGCGACTACGCGCGGCGCTGAGCACCCGTCACGGCCGGCGGCCGGGGGCGCGCCCGTAACCTGGGGGCGTGCCGCGCGCGAACCGACCCCGCCGGGCCGCGTCGACGGCCTCCTCGAAGTGGGCCGTCCCGCACCGGCCCCTGGGGTCGGCGCTGCTCAGCCGGACGGAGACGGGTACCGACGGGGACTGGCACGTCCGGCACATCCCCGGTGGGGCCTCGGTCAAGGAGTACCGCTGCCCCGGTTGCGACCAGACCCTGCCGCCCGGGACGCCGCACGTCGTCACCTGGCCGGCGGGGGAGTACGGCTCGGTGGGGGAGCGTCGGCACTGGCACCTGCCGTGCTGGAACGCTCGTGACCGGCGCCGCCCGGGCCGCCGCCGCTGAGCTCGGTGCGCTGGTGCGCCGCCGTCGAGTTCGGCGTGTTGCCGGGTCGCCGGGTGTCGAGTTCGGCGTGTTGTTCTCGGGCCGCCGCAGCTGAGTTCTGCGTGTTGTCGGGCCGCCGTTGAGTCCGGTGGCCTGGCGCCGTCGAGGTCGGTGTGCGGGTGGGTCGTGGCGGCGTAGGTCGGCGTGTGGTCGGGCCGTGGCCGCGGATGTCGGCATGCTGTCGGGGCCGCGGCGTCGAGCTCGGCGTGCCGTCGGGCCGGCCGGGCTGCCGTCCGCCGGCCCCGGGGGAACTGGTCAGAGCAGGGGGCCGGCGGGGCGGGAGAGGGTGGCCTGCTCGTCCTCCAGCGGACCGATCATGGCGAGCAGTTGGTCGATCCGGCCGCGGGCACCGCTGAGCTGTTCGGCGATCCGGCCACGCAGCCCGACCAGCTCGACGAGGTGCGCCTCGGCGTCGGCGACGATCCCCTTGGCGCGGCGCTGGGCGTCGGCGATGGTCGTCGCCGCCTGCTCCTGGGACTCAGCCCGGCGCTGCGCGATCTCCTGCTGCGCGGCCGTGCGCTCGGCCGTCAATGCGGCGAGGGCCTCGGCCCGACGCTGGTTCATGGCGATCCGGAAGTCCTCCTCGACGAGGTTGCGCCGGGCTTCCGACTCCGCGAACAGCGTCTCCCGCTCCTGCCGGGCCTGCTCGTCGGCGGCCCGCAGCTCCGCCTCCGCCGTGGCGATCCGGCGGGCGAGGTCGTCCTCGACCGCGGCCCGGTGCGCCTCCGCCGCCGCATGCGCGGCGCGTGCCTGCTCCAGGATGTGATCGGCCTCGGCGCGGGCGTCGGCGAGCAGGCGCCCGGCGTCGCGCTCCATGTCGGCACGGCTCTGGGCGATCTCGGCCTCGGCGCGCGCCCGCATCTCGGCGACCTCGTCCTGCGCCAGCCGCAGCATGGACCGCAGGCGCTCGCTCATGCCCTGGACGTCCTGCGGGGGACCGGAGAGCTTGCGCACCTGCAGGCGCAGCGCCTCGTTCTCCGAGCGCACGACGTCGAGCTCGCGGGTGATCTCGTGGATGCCGGAGGCTGCCGCATCGCGGTCGGCGACGAGCATGCGCAGGTCCGCCTCGACCCGCTGCAGGTGCGCGTCGACCTCGGCCTGGTCGTATCCGCGACGGGCGATGCGGAAACCGGCGGTGGTGGTTCGGGGAGAGTCCGTGGCACCGACCATGGGCGTCACCGTACCGGGCGACAGCCCTTCGAGGTGGTCCTCGCGCCGAGCGCCCCGAACCGAGCCGTCGGCCGCTGTTCCGGGCCCCGTACCCGGTTGGTGGTGTGTCGGGTTCCGCCGGGCCGAGCGGCTGGGGGAGCCACGGCGTCATCCGCGCGCAGCGGTGTCCGGCAGGCCGACCTCGCCCGTGCCCATCAGCGCGGCGACGCCGACGGCCGGCGGTCGCCGGCGGGGCGGTAGCCGGGTCGTCGGCGGGGCCGTTGGTTCGGGCTGCCGGGCTGGTTGCCGGCGGGGTCGGGCTGCCGGGCTGGTTGCCGGCGGGGTCGGGCCGTCCGACCGGCTGCGGTGCCCCGGGCCGCCGGGCCGATCGGTGGCCCGCTACCGCTGAGCCGCCGCCCGCGTGTCAGATGCCGCGGAAGCGGTTGATCGCGTCGATGTGCTGGGCGCGCTTCTCGTGGTTCACGACACCCAGGCCCTCCTCGGGCGCGAGGCACAGCACCCCGACCTTGCCCTGGTGCAGGTTGTGATGGACGTCGAGCGCGGCCTGCCCGGTCTCGGCGAGCGGGTACACGCGCGAGACCGTCGGGTGCACGAGGCCCTTCGCGACCAGCCGGTTCGCCTCCCACGCCTCGCGGTAGTTCGCGAAGTGCGAGCCGACGATGCGCTTGAGGTTCATCCACAGGTAGCGGTTGTCGTACTGGTGCTCATAGCCCGACGTCGAGGCGCACGTGACGATCGTCCCGCCCTTGCGTGCGACGTAGACACTGGCGCCGAAGGTCTCGCGGCCGGGGTGCTCGAACACGATGTCGGGGTCGTCGCCGCCGGTGAGCTCACGGATCTTCTTCCCGAAGCGACGCCACTCCTTCTGGTCCTGGGAGTGCTCGTCCTTCCAGAAGCGGTAGCCCTCGGCGTTGCGGTCGATGACCAGCTCCGCGCCCATACGCCGGCAGATCTCCGCCTTCTCCGGTGAGGAGACCACGCACACCGGGGTGGCGCCGCCGTTGAGCGCGAACTGCGTCGCGTAGGAGCCGAGGCCACCCGAGGCGCCCCAGATCAGGACGGTGTCGCCCTGCTTCATGTCCGCGCCGTTGCGCGAGACGAGCTGCCGGTAGGCCGTGGAGTTGACCAGGCCGGGGCTCGCCGCCTCCTCCCAGCTCAGATGGTCGGGCATCGGCATGAGCTGGTTGGACTTCACGAGCGCCAGGTCGGCGAGGCCGCCGAAGTTGGTCTCGAAACCCCAGATGCGCTGCTCGGGGTCCATCATCGTGTCGCTGTGGCCGTCGGGGCTCTCCAGCTCGACCGACAGACAGTGCGCGACGACGCGGTCGCCGGGCTTCCAGGCGTTCACCCCCGGGCCCGTGCGCACGACGACGCCGGCGAGGTCGGAGCCGACGACGTGGTAGGGCAGGTCGTGCCGGGCGGCCAGCGGCGAGGTGCGCCCGTAGCGCTCGAGGAAGCCGAAGGTCGGAACCGGTTCGAAGATCGAGGTCCAGACCGTGTTGTAGTTGATCGCGCTGGCCATGACGGCGACGAGTGCCTCCCCCGGACCGAGCTCCGGGGTCGCGACGTTCTCGACGTGCAGGCTCTTGCGAGGGTCCTTGTCGCGGGTGGCGATGCCCTCGAACATCGTCTGCTCGTCCTTGTGGACGGTCACGGCGCGGTAGTGGTCCGGCACCGGCAGCGCGCCCACGGCGTCGTACTGCTCGGCGAGAACCGCCTCGAGAATCTGCTCCACGGCCTGCCTCCGCTGGCTGAGTCGTGTCCGTCGGACGGCATGCGTCCGCCGCTTGATATCCCGAAGCTACTGTTAACTATGCCAATCGACAACCGGGCCGGGCAGAGACGGCCCCCAGAGGTGGTCCACGCCACGTCGACCGTTGCGCAGGCCTACCCGAGACCGCTGTGCAGCGCGCCCCGCGACGGCGGAGGTCGTCGCGGGGCGGTGTGGCCGGCCGGGGAGGCTCACGGGGCCGCGTGAATGTGCGTGCCGGCGTCGACGGTCCCGGCGTCAACCGGTCGGCCGCCGGCCAGGCTCAGTGGTGCGCGTCCGCCGCGGGCTCGACGAGCTCGACGAGGACGCCGCCCGCGTCCTTGGGATGCACGAAGTTCACGCGGGATCCCGCGGTCCCGTTGCGGGGCTCGTCGTAGAGCAGGCGAAGCCCCTTCGCGCGCAGCGCGGCGCCTGCCGCGTCGATGTCGGACACCCGGTAGGCCAACTGCTGGATGCCGGGACCGTTGCGGTCGATGAACTTCGCGATCGTCGACGTCTCGTCGAGCGGCGCCAGGAGCTGGACCTGCGCACCGGAATCGCCCGGAGCCGCGAGCATCGCCTCGCGGACGCCCTGCTCCTCGTTCGTCTCGACGTGGACGGCCTCCAGGCCCAGCGTGTCGCGGTACCAGGCGATCGCTTCGTCGAGGTCCGCGACGGCGATACCGACGTGGTCGACCGCGGTCACCAGGGCGCCCAGACCGGCGTTGTCTGCTGTCATGACCTGGGAATGTAACCGCCGCACCCGCGTGTCGGGGGTCTCATCGGATCCTCCTGTTCGTCAGGTACGGACTCGGTGCGACGCAGGTATTGTCGAGCGGAGTCTCTGTCGCCGGGCTGCTGGTCGCGCCCCGGTCCGGTCGCCGGGGGCGGGGGTCGTCCGCGCCGGGCGGCGCGCAAGTGGCCGGTCGCTCGGCCGTCGTCCCCCGGGAAACTTCGCCGCTGTCGCTGGAGGTCTTCGTGTCCGGATCCGTGATCGTCGCCGGTGCCCGCACCCCGATGGGGCGCATGCTCGGTTCGCTCAAGGGCTTCTCTGGCGCCCAACTGGGCGGCATCGCGATCAAGGCCGCCCTGGAGCGTGCCGGGGTCGCCCCGGACGCCGTCGACTACGTGATCATGGGCCAGGTCTTGACCGCGGGTGCCGGGCAGATCCCGGCGCGCCAGGCCGCGGCCGCCGCAGGCATTCCGATGGATGTCCCGGCGCTGACGATCAACAAGGTCTGCCTCTCCGGGATCGATGCCATCGCACTCGCCGACCAGCTCATCCGGGCCGGGGAGTTCGACGTGGTCGTCGCCGGCGGCCAGGAGTCGATGACCCAGGCGCCGCACCTGCTCCCCAAGTCGCGCGAGGGCTTCCGCTTCGGCGACGTCACCATGCAGGACCACATGTCGCTCGACGGTCTGTTCTGCGCGTTCGACCAGGTCGCCATGGGCGCGTCGACCGAGAAGTACAACGCGCGCTACGAGCTCTCCCGCGCCGACCAGGACGAGTTCGCCGCGCGGTCGCACCAGCGCGCGGCCAAGGCGACCATGGACGGGATCTTCGCCGAGGAGATCACGCCCGTCCAGATCCCGCAGCGCAAGGGTGACCCCGTCTCGTTCACCACGGACGAGGGCATTCGCGCCGAGACGACGGTCGAGAGCCTCGGAAAGCTGCGCCCCGCGTTCTCCTCCGACGGGACGATCACGGCGGGTTCGTCGTCGCAGATCTCCGACGGTGCCGCCGCCGTCGTGGTGATGAGCAAGGCCAAGGCCGAGGAGCTGGGCCTGGCCTGGCTCGCCGAGATCGGCGCGCACGGTGTCGTCGCCGGCCCCGACGCCAGCCTCCACGAGCAGCCCGCGAACGCCATTGCGAAGGCCTGCGACAAGGACGGCATCGAGCCGACGGACCTCGACCTCATCGAGATCAACGAGGCGTTCGCGGCGGTGGGCGTCGTCTCGACCCGCAAGCTCGGCGTGTCCGAGGACATCGTCAACGTCAACGGCGGAGCGATCGCGCTGGGCCACCCGATCGGCATGTCGGGCGCTCGCATCGCACTCCACCTGGCGCTGGAGCTGCGCCGCCGTGGAGGCGGTGTGGGTGCCGCGGCGCTGTGCGGTGGCGGCGGCCAGGGCGACGCCCTGATCCTGCGCGTTCCGGCGGCCTCCTGACCGTCCGGACCGCTCCGGCCCGCCGGCGGCCGCGTTCACGGCAAGCCCCATGAGTCCACGACACGACCCCGCGGACCTCGTCACGCGCGCACGGCGCGGCGAGGCGCGGGCCGTCGCCCTGCTGATCTCGATGGTCGAGAACGACGGGCCACAGCTGCGTGAGGTCGTCGAGGCGCTGACCCCGTACACCGGGCGGGCGCAGATCGTCGGGCTGACGGGCGCCCCCGGCGTCGGCAAGTCCACATCGACGTCGGCGCTCGTCGCGGCGCTGCGGGCCAAGGACCGCCGCGTCGGCGTGCTCGCCGTCGATCCGTCGTCGCCCTTCTCCGGCGGTGCGCTGCTCGGCGACCGCGTCCGCATGAGCGAGCACGCCACGGACGACGGCGTGTTCATCCGGTCGATGGCCACCCGCGGGAAGCTCGGCGGTCTCGCCTGGTCGACCCCGCAGGCGCTGCGGGTGCTGGACGCCGCGGGTTGCGACGTGGTGCTCATCGAGACCGTCGGCGTCGGCCAGTCCGAGATCGAGGTCGTCTCGCTGGCGGACACGACCGTCGTCCTGCTCGCACCCGGGATGGGCGACGGCATCCAGGCCGCTAAGGCGGGGATCCTCGAGATCGCCGACGTCCTCGTGGTGAACAAGGCCGATCGTGACGGCGCCGCCCAGACGGTCCGCGACCTGCGGTACATGGCCTCGCTCGCGGCGCGGGACGGTGGCTCCGGCGAGGAGGCCTGGACCCGGCCCATCGTGCGGACGGTCGCCGCGCGGGGCGAGGGCGTCGACGAACTGCTCGACGCCATCGACGCCCACGCCGAATGGCTGGAACGCAGCGGCGAGGGTGCTCGCCGCCGCAGGCGTCGGGCGGAGGCCGAGATCCAGGCCGTCGCCCTCCGGACGATCCAGGACCGGATCGGCGACCTCGGCGGATCGGAGATGCTGCCGCGACTGGCCGAGCAGGTCGGGCGGGGTGAGCTCGACCCGTACGCGGCGGCCGACCGGCTCATCGAGGCGCTGGGCTCGCAGCCCGGCTGACGACGGCTGCTCGACCTCGGTGCGCCGGTCATCGGGTGTCCTGCGTGAGCAGCCGTCCGACCCGGTGCGACCCGATCCCGTCGGCCAGTGCCCGGGCCCGCCGGGCCTGCTCCGCGGCCTCGTCGCGGGCCCCCCTGGCGAGCAGGGCGAGCGCGAGCTGCGCACGTAGCCGTGCCCGGTCGCGCGCGGGCAGGTCGGGATCCTCGACCGTCTCGCGCAAGCCGTCCAGGGCCCGGTCGTCGTGCGCGGCCAGGGTCGCGTCGCGGATCCTCGCAACGGGTGGCCAGACGACGTCGGTGACGGCGCCGCGGTGGGCGCCCGCCGCGTCGGCGGCCGCGTCGAACAGCGTCGCTGCGCCGGCCGAATCCCCGGTCGCGGCTCGCAGCTGCGCTCGCGCGATCCGGACCCAGGCCGCTCCCGGACCGCCGGCGGGGCCGTCGCGCAGGACCGCTTCGGCCTCCTGCGGAAGGCCCGCGGCGAGCAACGCCGCCGACTGGCCCGCGAGGGCCTGACCCGCCGAGACGTCGTCGCCCGCGAGGCGGGCCGCGTCGTGGGCCGTGCGGTGCCGGCGGTGGGCGACGTCGAGTGCGTCCTGGTCGAAGGCCTGCCAGCCGCCCAGCAGGGCGACCTCGCACAGCAGACCGGTGACCACCCGCCGTCGGGCGGGGTCACACGTGTGGGCGACCGTGTCGGCGAGGTGCTCGAGCTGTGCCGCGACGACGGCGCCCGCCCCGGCGGCCCCCAGCGTCCCGTCCAGGCCGGTGTGTGCGACGATCTGCGCCCGCAGCGCCTCGACCGCGTCGTCGTCCACGGCAGCCGCGCGGGCGACCGCGGAGCGCAGCCGCGCCGCTCCCGAGCCTTCCTCCTCGTGCCCGGCCTGCGTCGCCGCGAGGTCCGGCCGTTCGAACAGCTCGGCGAGCAGGGCGAGCGACGAGGCGTCCGGCGCCACGCGGCCGTTCTCCCAGCGCGAGAGCTGCGTCCGCAGGCTGGCGGGCGACCCCGCGACCCGGCCCTGCCGGGCGGCGACCGCTCCCAGCTCGCGCGCCGCGTCCGACAGCGACCAGCTGCGGGCGAGCCGCTCCGACCGCAGCGTGCCGGCGATCCGTTCGACGTCCACGACGCCGATCTTGTCGGTGCCCGGGGCTAGTGTCAACAGCGTTGAGTCGACAGGTGTTCACGAGCCTGTTCGGTCGTGGTCGCAGTGCTGGTGGGGGCGAGGAGTTGCCGTGGATGTGACGACGTGTTCGTTGTGTGTTGTCGCCGGATCGGTCGGGGGCGGTGTCGCGGGCTACGGCGCGGGTCGGGCCCACGCCGCTCGGCGCAGACGGGGGAGGCGCCGCACGATGCGCGCGTGGCCCGGCCTCGGTCCCGGGCACACCCGACCGCACGATGTGCAGGCCCGGCGGTCGGACGGGACCAGGCGGGGGCGGCGATGAGGAGCGCGGTCGGGGCTCGTCAGTCGAAGTCGCCGACGGCCCGGCGGACCTGGCCGAGCAGGCGGGTGAGCTGGGCGCTCTCGTCGGCGTCGAGGCCACGGAGGCCGAAGTCGTCGTCGGTGACCGCCTTCGTGGCGTCG
This sequence comes from Pseudonocardia benzenivorans CB1190, assembly GCF_000196675.2. Classification (GTDB taxonomy): domain Bacteria; phylum Actinomycetota; class Actinomycetes; order Mycobacteriales; family Pseudonocardiaceae; genus Pseudonocardia; species Pseudonocardia benzenivorans. The sequence goes on from NC_015312.1 coordinate 1,809,642, forward strand.
GCCAGGCGGTTCAGGCCGTCCTCGGTGATCTCGACGAGAGTCGCGCGGCGGTCTGTCGGGTGCGGGACCCGGCGTACGAGGCCGTCGGCCTGCAGCCGGTCGACGATGTTGGTGACGCTCGTGGGGTGCAGCTGCAGGCGCTCACCCATGACGCGCATCGGCAGGCTCCGCCGCCTGGCGAAGGACAGCAGCACGAGCGCCTCGTACCGGGCGAAGGTCAGACCGTGGGGACGCAGCGCGGCGTCGACCGCCGAGAGGAGGATCTGTTGGACCCGCATGACGCTGGTCACCGCCGCCATCGTCCCCGACGGACCGATGCGCTGCTCCCACAGTTCCGCCGCGCGCTCGATCGGGTCGAACGGCAGGCGATCGCGCGCCACCATGACGGATGACGCTAGCAGTGTGATCCCCGCGAGGGCGTCGATCACGCGTGCCGGGGCGTCGACCAGGTGGGCGGACGAGCGCCGTGGGCGTCTCGTGGGTGTGAGGCGCGGCCGCAGCGCTCGCCCGCGCCGGGCCCCTGCGGCAAGCTGCGGCCATGCTCGTCGCATTCAGTGTGGCCCCGGCCGGTGGTGGATCGGACAGCGTCGCGGACGTGGTGGCGGAGGCGGTGCGGGTGGTCCGGGAGTCCGGCCTCCCGCACGAGACCACCTCGATGTTCACGACGATCGAGGCAGAGACCTGGGACGAGGCCATGGACGTGGTGAAGCGCGCCGTCGAGGCGGTGCAGGCGCGGTCGTCGCGGGTGAGCCTCGTGCTGAAGGGGCGGGTTCCAGTCAACGTCGCAACGATGGCTCGGACGAAGAGGCTAGCAACGCAGCGAACAGCTCGGCGGGAGCGCGGTCGGCGAGAACCATTCGAGGGCGGGTGTTGAGCTCGTTCTCGACGGCCTTGAGGTGCCGCGGGCTGTGGATGCTCAGGTCGGTCCGCTTAGGGAAGTACTGACGCAGCAGCCCGTTGGTGTTCTCGTTCGATCCCCGCTGCCAGGGCGCGTGGGCGTCGCAGAAGTAGACGGGGACCGCGAGGGTGGCGGTGATGTCGGTGTGTCTCGCCATCTCGGTGCCCTGGTCCCAGGTGATCGAGCGCAGCAGCGACGGTGGCAGGTCGCCCATCCTCATCGCGAGGACGCGGTGCAGCGTGTGTGCGTCACGCTGAGGAAGGTGTAGCAGCCGGACCAGGCGAGTCGTGCGCTCGACCAGGGTGCCGATCGCCGAACCGTGGTCCTTGCCCACGATCAGGTCGCCCTCCCAGTGCCCGGCCTCGGACCGGTCCTCGGGTCGGAACGGGCGCTGGTGGATGGTCAGCATCGGCTGCGCGAAGCGGGGCCTGCGCCGCTCGACCTTCTGGTGCGCTCGGCGATGATCGCGCCCGGTCCGCAGCGGCGATCGATGCACCGACGGCACCCTTGAGGGCCGGACGAGAGAGGACCCGGGCTCATAGATCGCCTGGTAGATGCTTTCGTGACACAGACGCATGCCCGGGAGTTCCGGGAAGCGGGCCCGCAGGTGACGGGAGATCTGCTGAGGGCTCCACCGCTGTGCGAGTAGCTCTCCAACGAGGGCTCGCAGCTCGTGGTTGGTGTCCAGACGGCGTCGGTGCTGGCGGGCTCGGCGGGCCACGGCCCGGCGGTGGGCGTCGAACGGGCGGTAGCCGCCGTCGTTGCGTGCGTTGCGGCGCAGCTCGCGGGAGATGGTCGAGGGTGAGCGTCCGAGGTGGGCGGCTATGCGTCGGATGCTCCAGCCCATCCGGCGCAGGTCGGCGATCTGGAAACGCTCGTCCTGGGATAAGTAGCGCGAGCTGATCTCGCGCACGGCGAGGCGATCCAGTGGCGCCACGAACCCGACCACCCGCCCGTCGCGGTAGGTCTTGTAGCCGCGGGCCCAGTTCGCCCCGGACGTGCGGGACGTGCCGACCTCCCGTGCCGCGGCCTGGATGCTCCAGCCGCGGGCGCGCAGCTCCATGAAGCGCTGGCGCTTGGCCGACTGAGGCCGCCGTCCGGGCCCCTTCTTGACACGACGCGTCGAAGACAACACAACCCCTAAACGATCATGGGAGTGTTGCGACGCTCCGTAGAAACCACCAGGCCGATATCCGTCCCGGCTATTCCGGCCAGCTGACGGCGAAGGTCGACCGGATCGAGCAGGCGCTCGGCGGAGCGGCCGGCGGCGGGACCTGACGCGCCGGGGCACGGCGCGCTCCCGGCCACGGTCGCATCCCGGACCGGTGCACCCGGCCCGGGAGTGTCCGCAGCCGGTCTCGGTGCTGCCGGTCTCGGTGCTGCCGGCGTCAGTGCATGGAGATGCGCAGGGTGAAGAAGAACGTCGCCACGAGGATGGCGGCCACGCCGAGCGCGAGAGCGATCTTCGCGTTCTTCGCGTGCTCGGGCTTGCGGATGGTCGCGATGCCGAGGCCGATCGTGATGACGCCCAGCACGTAGCCCGCGAGCGAGATCGGGCTCGCGACGAAGGCGATGATGCCGACGACCAGGACGAGCTTCCCGCGGCCCGCAGCGGTCCGCTCCTGCTGCGCGGTCCGCTTCCGGGCCTCGCTGAGCAGACGGTCGGCGACGTTGCTCTCGCTCATGCTGATCCTCCGGTCGGTGTCGGCCACGGGTGGCGGCGCCGGCTGACGACGACGCGGCGTCGCGACGTCGTCACTGTCGGCACTCCCCGTCTGCTCAACGAGCGTCGCGGCGCAGTGTTGCTCCGTCGGCCGGTGCGCGAGCCGTGCGCTGGCCGACGTGCCGGCCGGTCGGGTGGTGCCGAGGCGGTGTGGTGGACGGGCCGCGGGCCCGCGGATGAGGTCGCGCCGGGCCGGCGGTGGCGGCCGCGCAGGTCGGGAGCCGGGGCGGGCGCCCCCGCGTCGGTATGGACGTGCCAGGATGAAAGGCGTGTCACGTCCCGATCCCCGTCAGGTGGCCCAGTCGGCGGCGATGTCGTCGGCGATGGCCGGCGCCGTCGATCTGTCCGTTCTGAAGGCACGCTCCGAAGCGGCCGCCCGGGCCCAGGCCTCGGCTGCCTCCACGGGTGCCGACACCCAGGGGGGCGCCGGTGGTGGTGGCGCCTGGGTCGTCGACGTCACGGAGCAGACGTTCCAGACCGAGGTGCTCGACCGGTCCACGCAGGTGCCGGTCGTCGTCGATCTGTGGGCCTCGTGGTGTCAGCCCTGCAAGCAGCTCTCGCCGGTTCTCGAGCGGCTCGCGGCGAAGGGCAAGGGAGCCTGGATCCTCGCGAAGGTCGACGTCGACGCGAACCCGCGGATCGCGCAGGCCTTCGGTGTCCAGTCGATTCCCATGGTCATCGCCCTCGCGGGCGGCCAGCCGATCGACGGCTTCAACGGCGCCTTGCCCGAGCCGCAGGTCAGCCAGTGGATCACGGCGCTGCTCGAGGCTCTCCGGCCGCAGATGCCCGGCATCCGCCAGGCGGAGGAGCGGGCCGGGCAGGAGGGCGACGGCGAGGTCGTCGAGGAGGAGCCCGAGGACCCGCGGTTCACGGCCGCGGAGGAGGCACTCGAGGCGGGCGACTACCCGGCCGCCGAGGCCGCCTACCTCGCGATCCTCAACGTCGAGCCCGCCAACGAGCAGGCAGCTGCGGCGCTGGCCCAGGTGCGCTTCCTGGCCCGCGCCGAGGCGGCCGACCCGTCCTCGATCGAGCGGGCCGACGCGGCGCCCGACGACGTCGACGCGCAGCTGGCCGCGGCGGACGCAGAGGTCGCGGCCGACCGGGTCGAGGCGGCGTTCGACCGGCTGGTGAAGACGGCCGGGCGCTCCTTCGGTGAGGACCGCGACCGGGTGCGTGAGCACCTGGTCGGGCTCTTCGAGCTGTACCCGGCCGACGACGCACGGGTCTCCGCGGCACGTCGCGCACTGGCCCGCGTCCTGTTCTGACGGTCGAACGCCCCCGGAATTCGGTGCCGGGGGCGGGGTCGGGCCCGGCCGTCGCCGCCCGGGCGTGGCGTCAGAGCCCACAGGTTGCCGGGCCGCCAGTGAACCCCTGGCGGAAGCGGGCGACGCGGTCGAACCCGTGGTCCGCGGGATCGACCGTGCCGGCACCGTCGGTCTCGGCCCAGTCCTGGTCGAGGAGGATGCCGACGGCCTCGTCGAGGTCGCCGGGGGAGAGACCGAACCCGCCGGTCGGGTCGACCAGCCGGGCGGTGTAGGCGCCGGTCAGGCACAGCGCGGATCGTCCCGCGTCGAATCCCGTCGTCGACAGGCCCGCGCCGGCCCGCGCCGCGAGCGCGTACCGGGAGGCGAGCAACGTCGCGCCGGCGAAGTCGCCCGACGTGTCCTCCAGATCGGCGAGCCGGCTCAGGTCGGTGACGATCGCGCCGTCGGCGCAGAACGTCACGGGACCCTGGTCGCCCCCACCACCCGGGCAGGGCGGGGCCGACCGCGGCTCCGGCGCGCGCCAGCCCTGCACCCCGCGGGCCGCCACGAGCTGCTCGTACCAGCCGCGCGCGTCGCCGGAGACCGCCGCGACGAGACGGTTCAGCGGGAGGTTGCCACCGCGGGCCCGGTCGGCGGCCGATCCGAAGCGCCGCTGGGTGAACTGGCGGTTCTCGACGGTCATCCGCGCACACAGCGACGGCCCGCCGGAGTACCCGTCCTCGACGGCGGAGATCCGGTCGAAGGAGTTGCCGTGCGCGCTGGTGTCCGCGGCCAGGGTGCCGAGCGGGTCGCGGAAGGTCATCAACGCACGCAGGGCCGCGTCGCGCTCGACGGTGCCCAGTGGCAGCGCGGAGCCGCCGGCGGCGGTCGCGTCCACGAAGTGCCGGATCGCAGCTCCCGCAAAGCAGTCGGCCATGGCCTCGAGCAGGATCGTCGGGTGACCGGCGGGGTCGGACCGCTGGAGCGCGTCGACACCGAGGCGGGTCTCGACGGCGTGCCCGAACTCGTGCGCGAGCACGACGACGACCCCGGCCGGCCCGAACCTGTCCCGCAGGCCGGGCACGAGGACGTCGTCGTCCCAGACGATCGCGTCGGCGCCTGGGCAATAGAAGGCGTTTCCCCGCAGGTCGGAGGCCTTGGCCACGCAGGGGGGCGGTGGCGCGTCCGCGGCGTCGACGTGGACGGGGGCGATGGTCCGCACGTCCTGCCACGACGTGCCGAACGCCCGTGGGAACTCCTGGCGCCAGTAGTCCTGCAGGGCGTCGACCGTCAGGCGGGTCACGTCGTCGGCACCGAGGCCCGGGAGCGCGGGATCGACCGACGTGGCGGGTGCGGGCGACGGCGTCGACACCGCAGCCGTGGTGGGCGGCGCGGGACCGACGCACGAGCCCGCTGCCAGCAGCAGCGCCAGCCCCGCGACGACCTGCACGCCTCGGCGCGCGCCTCGCCGCGCGCCCTCCGCGGGGGTCCGGCGGCGAGGGGCACGGACGGCTGCTCCCCAGCGCTCGATCCGCGCGGGTGCCCCCCACCGTGCCCGGTCCACCCGTTCATTGTGATCGTCGACGAGGCGTCGTGGGGGAGTGGTGCGCGAGGTCGTCCCGGTGCCCCGCTACCGTCGGGAGTCGTGTCGGACGTCAGCTCCCGCCGCACCCCGGCGGCGTCGCCCCTTCGCGGCCGGATCCCCCTGGGCCGTGCGGTGGCGGCCGTCCTCGTGCTCGTGGCGCTGGGCACCGCGATCGCGCTGACCGTCATCCATCCCGACGTGCTGCTGCGGCTCGTCCCGTCACCGGACATGCGCGAGCTGCACCCGGACTTCGACACGTTCTGGCATTCCGCCGTCGCGCTGTTGCAGGGCAGCGACATCTACCACACCCCGGCGAAGCTCACGAACCTCAACCCGCCGGTGTTGTCGGTGCTGCTCGCGCCGTTCGCGCTGCTCGAGGCGCTGACCGCGTACCGGCTGTGGGCGCTGCTGACGTTGCTGATGATCGTCGCGGCGGTGCTCGCCGTGGCTCGCGAGCTGCGGCTGGGAAAGGGCTGGACCGCGGTCGCGGTCGTCGCGCTGCTGCTGTCCTCGCCGCTGCACGGAACCCTGGTGCTGGGGCAGATCTACGGGCTGCTGCTGGTCGCGCTCGTGGCGGGCTGGATCGCCGAGCGCCGTGGACACCCGCTGCTCGCGGGCGTGCTGTACGGCGTGGCGGTCGCGTTCAAGCCCTCGCTGGCGCCGATCCTGCTGTTGCCCTTCGTGCAGCGACGCTGGCGGCCGGGCGTCGCCGGGATCGTCGGTGCGGGCGTCGCGACGCTGATCGGGGTCGTGCCGGCGGGCTGGTCGAGCGGCCTGGAGTGGCTGCGGATCGGCCTGACCGCCCCCGTGCCCGACGTCGTCGACAACGCCGCGCTGCCCGGGGTCGCGGTGCGGATGGGCGTGCCGTCCGAGGTCGGCACCCTCGCCGGGGTCCTGGTACTGGTCCTCACGCTCGTCGTGCTCGCGCGCCGGGCCGGGCGCGGCGCCGCGGATCCGGCGGGCACGGCGCCCTGGGCGGTGGTCGCCGCGGGTCTGCTGACCGCGCCGATCGCCTGGCACAACTACCTGCTGCTGCTGTGGCCGGGCCTGCTCGTCCTGATCGCGCTCGGCCGTGAGCGGGCGTGGACGCGGCCGGTGTCGGCGGTGCTCCTCGCGTTCCCGATCATCCCGGTCTCCTGGGGCGCGCTGTGGGCCGACGACGACCCGTGGTCCCCGCTCGGCCGCTCCCTCTATTGCGCGATCCTGCTGAGCTACTGGGTGGCGCTGCTCGCCGGGTCGTCGGCGTCCCCGGCCCGGCGCGCGCACACATCCCTGCCTCCCGGGGGCGCGGCGAACCCCGCAGCAGTGGTACCGCCGCCGGACGCCGTCGCACCGGCGCCCGATCCCGCCGAGCGGTCCTCCGCCTCGCCGACGAGCTGATCCGCCCCTGGCTCGATTCCCGTCGGAGCCGAGCTCCTGCGGTCCGGCCGCCGGGCACCCCGCCCGCGTACGCGACAGTCCGCGCCGGCTGCCGGGGGTCCGCGTGCGAGTGCGGGTGCCCGGGGCGCACGGTTGTGCAGCCGGTGCGCGGCCCTCGTGCGGTCGGCCGGGGGCCGGCGCGGCGCGCCCACCGGCCACATGGCGCTGTCGGGTCGCCGTCGTCGCGCGGTGGGCAGGAGGCGCCGGTCCCGGCCGGACGTGCCGTTGCGCGGCCCTCGTGCGGTCGGCCGGGTGCCGGCGCGCCTGCGCCCGCCAGGCGACCCTGCCCGGTCGGCTGTCCCTGCGCGCGCGGGTTCCGGCCGGGACGGCCCTCGCGCGCGATCGGCCCGCGCCCGCCGGCCACGCCGTGCCGTCGGGTCGGACTACCCCTGCGGGGGTGGGCCGGACGCGCCGGTGCCCGCGCGTCCGCCGTTCGCATCGGCCGGGCCGGGTGCCGGAGGCTCGATGTCGCGGGCCTCGCTGACCGCCTCGGGATCGGCGGCGGGCAGCGGGGCCGGACGGCTGGAGGACGGCGGCGCGACGACCGCGGGCTCGCGGACCGGTGTCGGCGCGGGCGGGGCCCCGGCCGTGAGCGACCCCCGGTGCACGGGGCCGCCGGAGTTGTCGGGGACGAGCCAGAGCACGCCGGACGGGGGCAGCCGCAGCACCGCGGAGGCGGGTCGGCCGTGCCAGCTGCGCTGCTCCGCCTCGACGAACCCCAGGTTGCCCACGCCGGACCCGCCGTAGGCCTCGGCGTCGGTGTTGACGAGCTCCCGCCAGCGGCCTGCGAACGGCAGCCCGACGCGGTAGTTCTCGTTGGGCGTGCCCGAGAAGTTGGCGATGCAGGCCAGCACGTTGGGGGTGCCGTCGTCGCCGGTCTCGGTGCCGCTCATCCGCAGGAAGCTCAGGACGTTGCCGGAGGCGTCGTTGGCGTCGATCCAGGAGAACCCGGCGGGCGTGGTGTCGAGTGCCCACAGCGCGGGCTGGCTGCGGTAGGCGCGGTTGAGGTCGCCCAGGAGCGTGCGGATGCCGCCGTGCAGCGGGTCCTCGAGCAGGTGCCAGTCGAGCGGCCGCTGCTCCGACCATTCCCGGACCTGCCCGAACTCCCCGCCCATGAACAGCAGCTGCTTGCCGGGGTGGGCCCACATGAACGCCAGCAGCGCGCGCACGCCCGCGGCCTTGTTCCAGTCGTCACCGGGCATCCGCGTCCACAGCGATCCCTTGCCGTGCACGACCTCGTCGTGGCTGAGCGGGAGCACGTAGTTCTCGCTGAAGGCGTACATCAGCGAGAACGTCATCTGGTTGTGGTGGTAGCTGCGGTGTATCGGATCGCGCCCCGTGTAGTCGAGCGTGTCGTGCATCCAGCCCATGTTCCACTTGAACCCGAATCCCAGGCCGCCGAGGTGGGTGGGGCGGGTGACGCCGGGCCACGCCGTCGACTCCTCGGCGATGGTGACGACGCCCGGGTGGTTGCGGTAGACCGTCGCGTTCATCTCCTGCAGGAACGCGACGGCGTCGAGGTTCTCCCGGCCGCCGTGGATGTTGGGCAGCCACTGGCCGTCGGCGCGGGAGTAGTCGAGGTAGAGCATCGAGGCGACGGCGTCGACGCGCAGGCCGTCGATGTGGAACTCCTCGCACCAGAACAGCGCGTTGGCGACGAGGAAGTTGCGGACCTCGCGGCGCCCGAAGTCGAACACGAGCGTGCCCCAGTCGGGCTGCTCGCCGCGGCGCGGGTCGGCGTGCTCGTAGAGGGGACCGCCGTCGAACCGGGCGAGCGCCCACTCGTCGCGCGGGAAGTGGGCGGGCACCCAGTCGACGATGACGCCGTAGCCGGCCTGGTGCAGCGTGTCGACGAAGTAGCGGAAGTCGTCGGGGCTGCCGAAGCGCGCGGTCGGCGCGTAGTACGACGTCACCTGGTAGCCCCACGACCCGCCGAACGGGTGCTCGGCGACGGGCAGCAGCTCGACGTGGGTGAAGCCCGTCTCGGACAGGTACTCGACGAGCTCCTGGGCCAGCTCGCGGTAGCCGAGCCCGGGCCGCCAGGAACCGAGGTGCATCTCGTAGACGCTCATCGGCTCGGCGTGCGGGCGCCGACCTGCGCGCGCGGTCATCCAGTCGGTGTCGCCCCACTCGTGCGTCGTGGCGGTGACGACGGACGCGGTCGCCGGCGGGATCTCGGTGGCGAAGGCCATCGGGTCGGCCTTGTCGCGCCAGCGGCCGTCCTGGCCGAGGATGCGGTACTTGTACCGGGTCCCGACCCCGACGTCCGGGACGAACAGCTCCCAGACCCCGGAGCTGCCCAGCGAGCGCATGGGATGCGCCCAGCCGGCCCAGCCGTCGAAGTCGCCGGTGACGCGCACGCCCTGCGCCGTCGGCGCCCACACGGCGAAGCTGGTGCCGGTGACCTGGCCCGACGCGGTGTCGTAGGTGCGCACGTGCGAGCCCAGGACGTCCCAGAGGCGCTCGTGCCGGCCCTCGGCGATGAGGTGCAGGTCGACCTCGCCGAGGGTGGGGAGCCAGCGGTACGGCTCGTCGACGACGTGGGTGTCCTCGCCGTAGCGGACGGCGAGGCGGTAGTCGTCGGGTTCGCCGGGCACGATGCCGGAGAAGAGCCCGGCCTCGTGGACCCTGGTCAGCGGGAAGGACCGGTCGGTGTCGCCGTGCAGGAGCACGGACACCTCGTCGGCGTGCGGGCGCAGGGTGCGCACGATGGTGCCGTCGCGACCCTGGTGCGCGCCGAGCACGCCGTGCGGGTTGTGGTGGGCGCCGCCGAGCAGGCGGTCGACGGTGCGGGGGTCCGGGGCGTGGGAGTCGGCGGTGCCGGCGCCGATCGTCCGGGTGTTGGTGTCCTCGCGATCCACCCGTGAACCGTAGTGCCCCACGGGCGGTCACGCTGGCCGGGGAGGGGCCGCCGTTCGGGTGGCCGTACCGCGGTCGGGGGGCGTCCGTGGTACGGCCACGTCTCGCCGTCCAGGCACGGACGGCGACCGGCACGGGGTAGGTCCCACCGGGAAGGGGTCCGGGGGCGCCCGTGCGATCGAGGGGTCACGAGGAGTGCTGCGCCTGCTGTCCCGTGGCCGGTGCGGCGGGCGCGTTGTGCGGTGCGCCCGCCGGTCGGGAGGAGGTCGTGCGGTTGTCGGAGGTGGCACCGGCCCCACCCGTCGACGACTGCGCGCCTTCGGGCTTCGACTTGCCGTTGCCGTTGCCGTTGCCGTTGCCGTGCCCACCTGAGGTGCCGGAACCGCTGCGGGGCGTGGGCGCGGACGGGTCGGTCGACGTCGGCGGGGTGGGCGGCGCCGTGGTCGAGGGGGGCGGGGTCGACGGCGGCCGGGTGGCCGGCGGTGCGGTCGACGGCGGTGTCCCCGGCGTGCCGGGGCGGGCCGCGGCCGGCGGCACGCCGCCCGCCCGCTCGGGTGTCCAGGCTCGCAGGTCGATGCCGGGGGAGTCGACGCCGTCGTCGCCCGCGTCACCCGGCCCGTCGTGGTCGTCGCCCACGGAGGGGTCGGCGCAGCCGGGGCCGAGCTCCGCGATGGCCGCGCCCGTCACGGGCCGGCAGGCGGCGTCGGGGACGGTCGGGCCACCGTGTCCCGCGGCCGGCGGGCGTCCGGCCGCCTGCGGGCTCGGTGGCGCGTCCGCGGGTGCGGCGGCGTAGGCGTCGTCGTCACCGGCCCAGCCTCCGGACGGCCCGGTGGCGGCGACGGCCACCCCGCCCGCGGTCAGGGTCAGCGCCGCGACGCCGACGAGCTTGGCGGTCACCATGGTGCGGAGCCGTGCCCGCCGGTGCCGGCCGGGACGGGTCGGGTCGTGCAGGGCGACGGGCGTCGCGATCGGGGACGCGTCGGCGAACGCGCGCCGGGCCGCGGCCTCGCCGGCCAGCTCACGAGCGGTGCCCGGGCGTCGGGCGGCGGCGAGCAGGGGCGCGAGGGGGTGCGCGACCGGCTCTCCGTCGAGGAGCAGCTCGGCCACGTCGGGGGGCAGCAGGGGTGTCGTCTCGGGCATGGCGGGGCGTTCAGCGCCGCCGCCGCGGGAAGTGTTACTCCCGCGCACCGCGTGCCGGCCGTCCCTGCCGCCCGGGTACCGGCTCAGCTGGTCAACCACGCGACACCCGCCCGTCGTCGAGGCGACGCGGCGACTGCCCGTCGTCGAGCATCCGGGCCAGCCGGCGCAGGCCGCGGTGGGCGGCGACGCGCACCGCGCCGGGGCGCTTGCCGAGCACCATCGCGACGGAGGGCGCGTCGAGTCCGACGACGGTGCGCAGCAGCACCGCCTCGGCCTGGTCCTGGGGGAGCTCGCTGATCAGCGCGATGGCCTCACGGGTGGACATGGCCTCGAGCGCGGAGCCGGCGGCGTCGTCCGGGCCGGCCCGCTCGGCGAGGACGTCGATGTCGGTCGGGGTCACCGGTCGTCGCGACCGTGACCGTGCCACGTCCATCGCGCGGTTGCGGCAGATGGCGCTGGCCCAGCCGCGGAACCCGTCGACGTCGCCGGTGAAGCGCGGGAGGTCGCGGGCGATCTGCAGCCAGGTCTCGGCGGTGACGTCCTCGGCGTCGTTGCCGACCAACGCCGTCGCGTAACGCAGCAGCCGCGGCTGCAGGTCGCGGTACAGCGTCACGAAGCCGCTCTCGTCGCCCGCGCGGGCCGCCGCCAGGGCGTCGGTCAGGTCGCCGTGGCGACCCGATGGGGAGCCGTCCGCCCCGGCGGCGGGCTGCGGCGCGCGGGCGTGCGGCAGCGCGACGTCGGCGCCGACGACGTCGGCGGCAACAGCGTGCACACGTCCTCCTACTGCATGGCGGCCGGACGGTGGGGAGCTCCGTCCGGACATCCGGGCCCTTCAGCGCCGAAGGCCCACGCAGTGTTACACCCCTTGCGGAGATAGGTGTGCGGCACTGCCGTAAGAGTGACGAACAGCCGAGATCCGCTACGGAACGGAATCAATCCGCGGCGTCGACGGCGCAAGGATGCGCACGATCGCGTTCAGCGGGATGGGCGCCCACGTCGGGCGGTTGCGCGTCTCGTACACCACCTCGTAGACCGCCTTGTCCAGCTCGTACGCGCGCAGCACCAGCGCCTGCGCCCGTGGGTCGGTCTCGGAGCGGACCGCGTAGCCGTCGAGAAAGGCGGACCGGTTGCGCTCGGCCCACTCCGCCGCGCGCCACTGGCGCTGCGGGTCGGGCTCGGTCGCGTCGGCGTCGAGCAGCTGGTGGTTCGCGGCGTAGTCGAAGGACCGGAGCATCCCGGCGACGTCGCGCAGGGGCGAGTCCGGCCGCACCCGCAGCTCCAGCGGTGTCGCGGGCTCGCCCTCGAAGTCGATGACGAGCCAGCCGAGCGGGGTGCGCAGCACCTGCCCGAGATGCAGGTCGCCGTGGACGCGCTGGGCGGGCAGGGGACCGGGCAGTGCCGCGAACTCGTCGTAGACGGCCCGGATGGCGGCGGTGTGCGGCGCCAGCGCCGGGACGTCGGTGGCGGCGACGGTCAGCCGTGCCCTCATCGCGGCGGCGACCTCGGCGGTGTCGCGCTCGGCCGTCCCGAGCGCACGGGCGAGATCGCCGTGCAGCACGGCGATCGTCTGACCGAGCCGGTTGGCCTCCGCGGCGAAGTCCCCACCGACCTCGTCGGCGCGCAGGTCCGCCTCCGCGAGCAGGTCGCGGACGCTCGCCAGCGCCATCGCCCACCCCTCCGCGGAGTTCGACGCGTAGTCCTGCAGCATCCCGAGCACGGCCACCTCGCCGTGCAGCACTCCCTCGACCGCCCCCTGCAGCGTCGCGACCTCGGTCCCGCCCGCGGCCCGCAGCGCGCGGTGCAGCTCGAGGTCGGGGTTGCCGCCGGCGGCGACGCGCCGGAACAGCTTGAGGATCGACCGCTCGCCGTAGACGACGGAGGTGTTGGACTGCTCGACCCCGAGGACCCGCCCCGGCGGCCCCGGCGCCAGCTCGACGCCGGGCTCCGGCACGAAGCGCAGGTCGCCGACCGTGCATCCGTTCCGGACCGCCTCGTACAGCCACTTCGTGACCGCCGGGTCCCACAGCCCGTCGTAGACGATGCGGCCGCCGAGCGCCCCGATGGTGGCGTGCTCCAGCTCGCCGCCGACGTCGGTGCGGTAGGCGGCCAGTACCTGGAAGTGCGCGGCGGGCCCGCCGTCGGTGAACTCGACCTCGGCGACCACGTGGTCGACGTCGAGTCCCTCGATCGGCAACGGCGTCGACGCGACGACGGACACGGAGCCGACCTCACGGCCCTTCGCGCCGGACCAGCGCTGCTGCGGAATCCAGTCCGCCAGCAGGGCCGCCAGGTCGGCGGACGGTGAGCTCGCGAGCTCGGTCACGAGGGTTCCTCCTCGGGGGTGATCGAGAACCAGTAGAAGCCGTGCCCGGGCAGTGTCAGCAGGTACGGCAGCTCGCCGATCCGCGGGAACGGGACCCCGCCGGTCAGCTCGTGCGGCCGACAACCCTGCCATGCCGACAGGTCCAGCTCGACCGGCTGGGGGAACCGCGACATGTTGTTGACGCAGAGCACCACGTCGTCGGTGCCGTCCTGGGAGCCGCCCCGGTGGGTCCGCACGTAGGCCAGCACCGAGGGGTTCGAGCCGCCGAGCTCGTGGTAGTCGCCGAGGCCGAAGGCGCTGTGCCGCTTGCGGATCTCGATCATGTGCCGGTTCCAGTGCAGCAGCGACGTCGTCGAGTTCAGCTGCGCCTCGACGTTCACGGCCTGGTACCCGTAGAGCGGGTCCATGATCGGCGGCAGGTACAGCCTGCCGGGATCGGCCGTCGAGAAGCCGGCGTTGCGGTCGGGAGTCCACTGCATCGGGCTGCGGACGGCGTCGCGGTCGCCCAGCCAGATGTTGTCGCCCATGCCGATCTCGTCGCCGTAGTACAGGACGGGCGACCCCGGCAGCGACAGCAGCAGCGCGGTGAACAGCTCCAGCTGGTTGCGGTCGTTCTCCAGCAGCGGCGCCAGTCGCCTGCGGATGCCGATGTTGGCCTTCATCCGCGGGTCCTTGGCGTACTCGGAGTACATGTAGTCGCGCTCTTCGTCGGTGACCATCTCGAGCGTCAGCTCGTCGTGGTTGCGCAGGAAGATCCCCCACTGCGCGCCCGACGGGATCGCCGGTGTCTGCGCGAGGATCTCCGAGATCGGGAAGCGGTTCTCCCGGCGGACGGCCATGAAGATGCGCGGCATCAGCGGGAAGTGGAAGGCCATGTGGCACTCGTCGCCGCCGACGGCCGGGTCGCCGAAGTACTCGACGACGTCGCTCGGCCACTGGTTGGCCTCGGCGAGCATGACGCGGCCGGGGTACTCGTCGTCGAGGACCTTGCGGCAGCGCCTGAGGAACGCGTGGGTCTCGGCGAGGTTCTCGCAGTTGGTGCCCTCGCGCTCGTACAGGTAGGGGACCGCGTCGAGGCGGAAGCCGTCGATGCCCAGGTCCAGCCAGAACCGCAGGACGTCGAGCATCGCCTCCTGCACGGCCGGGTTGTCGTAGTTCAGGTCGGGCTGGTGGGCGAAGAAGCGGTGCCAGTAGAACTGCCCGCGCACCGGGTCGTAGGTCCAGTTCGACGACTCGGTGTCGACGAAGATGATCCGCGCGTCGGCGTAGCGGGTGTCGTCGTCGGACCAGACGAAGAAGTCCCCGTAGGGCCCGTCGGGGTTGCGCCGGGACTCCTCGAACCAGGGGTGCTGGTCGGAGCAGTGGTTCATGACGAGGTCGGTGATGACCCGGATCCCGCGCTTGTGGGCCTCGTCGAGCAGCACGACGAGGTCCTCCACGGTGCCGAACTCCGGCAGCACCGCGCGGAAGTCGCGGATGTCGTAACCGCCGTCGCGCAGCGGGGAGTCGTAGAACGGCGGCAGCCACAGGCAGTCGACGCCGAGCCACTGGATGTAGTCCAGCTTGTCGGTGAGCCCGCGCAGGTCGCCCGTGCCGTCGCGGTTGGAGTCGGCGAACGCGCGGACGAGCACCTCGTAGAAGACGGCGCGCTTGAACCAGTCGTGGTCGACCGCCAGCGTCCGGGCATGGTCGAACTCGTCGGACGAGGCCTCGTCGAGCTCGGTGTCGGCGCCCGTGGGCCGGGGATTCGTGGCGGTCATGGGCGTCCTCCCGGTCGGCGGCGGGGTCGGCGGAAGCATCGCCCCAATTGGTACCGCGAGGGGCGGGCTCGCGCAGGCCGGACGGCCGGCGACGCGCCGCCGCCGCTGCGCGCGCGTACCGGTACCCGACGGTCTCACCCGGCACCGCCGGGGCGCCACCACGGAATGCCCGCACGCCGCGTGCCCGGCTCGTACCCGTCGCGGCCGGATGTCACACGGGCCGGCCGGGACGGGCGCCCGCGGCCCTCAGCCGGGCGTCAGCGGACGATCCGGAAGATGTGGGCGACGTGGGCCCACGGCTCGAGCCGCACGTAGTTGAACTGGCCCCACTCGTAGGTGTCGCCGGTGACCTCGTCGACGACGAAGAACCGGTCGCCCCAGTTCAGCCCGAGTGCCGGCATGTCCAGTGCGGTCGTGCCGACGCGCGCCTCGTGCGAGTCGAGCGTGCAGACGACGAGGACGGTGTCGCCCGTCGCGGGGTCGGTACGCGAGTAGGCGATGATCGCGTCGTTGTCGACGTCGTGGAAGTGGATGTCGCGCAGCTGCTGCAGCGCGGGGTGCGCCTTGCGGATCTCGTTGAGCCGGGTGATGTAGGGCTCGAGCGACTCGCCCCGGTTGAGCGCGGCCTGGAAGTCGCGCGGCCGCAGCTCGTACTTCTCGGAGTCCTTGTACTCCTCGCTGCCCGGCTTGACGGGTTCGCCCTCGTAGAGCTCGAACCCGGAGTAGACGCCCCAGGTCGGCGACATCGTCGCGGCCAGGGTGGCGCGGATGGCGAACATCGCCGGGCCCCCGGTCTGCAGGGACTCGTGGAGGATGTCCGGGGTGTTGACGAACAGGTTGGGCCGGGCCTCGTCGGCGCGCTCGGCGTGCATGAGCGCGAACTCGGTCAGCTCCTCCTTGGTCGTGCGCCAGGTGAAGTAGGTGTAGGACTGCGTGAACCCGAGCCGGGCCAGGCCGAACAGGCGCGCGGGGCGGGTGAAGGCCTCGGCGAGGAAGAGCACCTCGGGGTGGCGGGCCTTGACCTGCCAGATCAGCCAGTGCCAGAAGTTCGGCGGCTTGGTGTGCGGGTTGTCGACCCGGAAGATCGTCACCCCGTGGGAGATCCAGAGCAGCACGACGCGCAGGCACTCCGCGTACAGCCCCGCCGGGTCGTTGTCGAAGTTCAGCGGGTAGATGTCCTGGTACTTCTTCGGCGGGTTCTCCGCGTAGGCGATCGTCCCGTCGGGGCGGGCGGTGAACCACTCGGGGTGCTCGGTGACCCACGGGTGGTCGGGCGCGCACTGCAGCGCGAGGTCGAGCGCGACCTCCATGCCCAGGTCCTCGCAGCGGGCGACGAAGGCGTCGAAGTCCTCGAACGTGCCGAGCTCGGGGTCGATGGCGTCGTGCCCGCCCGCGGCCGACCCGATGGCCCACGGCGACCCGACGTCGCCGGGCTCGGCGTTGACGGAGTTGTTGCGGCCCTTGCGGTGCACCGTGCCGACGGGGTGGATCGGCGGCAGGTAGACGATGTCGAACCCCATGCCGGCGATGCGGTCGAGCTCCTTCGCGGCCGTGACGAACGAGCCGTGCACGGCGCGGCCGGTCTCGTCGCGACCACCGGTGGAGCGCGGGAAGAACTCGTACCACGACCCGTAGAGCGCGCGGGGCCGGTCGACGTAGACCTGCTGCGCGCGGCCGCGGGTGATGAGCTCCCGGACCGGGCGTTCGGTCATGATCGTGTGCACCGCGGGGAACATGGCGGGCGCGACGCGGGCGTGCAGCGGCAGGGCGTGGTCGCGCAGCGCGTTCGCCGCCCCGAAGAGCAGGTCGCGGTTGGCGCGCTCGGACGGGCGGCGGCCGACCCGCTGCAGCAGCCGGGCGCCGATCTCGAGGTCGTTGGCCATCTCGTCGGCGGTCTGCCCGGCGGCCATCTTGGCCTGCACGCCGTGCCGCCACGTGGCCCACGGGTCCGACCACGCGTCGACGCGGAACGTCCACAGCCCGGGCTCGTCGGGGACCACGGTGCCGACGAACCGGTCGTTGCCGACGCCGTCGGGCACCATCCGCACGTGCACCGCGTCGTCGGTCGACCCGAGCTTCTTCCACACGACGTTGGCCGCCACCGCGTCGTGACCCTCGCGCCACACCGAGGCGCGGACCGGGATCACCTCGCCGACGACGGCCTTGGACGGATGGCGTCCGTCGCCGACCGCCGGGCTCACGTCGTCGATACCGAGACGACCGGTCATCGGTGCCACCCCCAGGTCTGGCCGAGATCCGTACGTCGCAGGGGCCGGGGAGCCGGTGGGTCCTGCGCTCGATGGTCAGTGCCCCGCCGGGGACCGCGGACCGGGTTCGCACCCACCCGATCACCACCCGTCGCGTGTGTCACAACGGTACCTACCCCGTCCAGCCGTGGCGGTAACGGGGTTGACCGCGATGCAAGGTGTTACACGCAGTTCATCGACGTTGTCGGTCCGTTCACCGACTCGCCCCGCGCCGACCGGTCCTGGCCCGGGGCCCAGCGGTCGGGATCGATCCGGTTCCGGGTGGTGACGGCGCGCAGGCGGGCTGTGCAACCCCACCCGATCGGGCGCGGACCATCCGGACGTCCGCGACGCCGGACGCGGCGCGCCGACGGCATCAGTACGCTGCGTCCGCGTGAGAGCCCTGCGTCGCTTCACCGTCCGTGCCCAGCTGCCCGAGCAGCTCGCCCCGTTGCAGAAACTGGCGACGAACCTGCGCTGGAGCTGGCACCCGCCGACCCAGGAGCTGTTCGCACGCCTCGACCACGACGCCTGGGAACGTGCCGGCCACGACCCCGTGCGCCTGCTGGGCGAGATCAGCACCGCCCGGTTCGCCGAGCTGGCCGCCGACGCCGAGACCGTCGTGACCGTCCGCGAGCTGTCCGACGAGCTCGACGCCTACCTGAACGAGCCGCGCTGGTACCAGCTCGCGGCCGAGGACGGCCAGGACCTGCCCGCGGCCATCGGCTACTTCTCGATGGAGTTCGGCGTCAGCGAGGTGCTGCCCAACTACTCCGGCGGGCTCGGGGTCCTCGCGGGCGACCATCTCAAGGCCGCGTCCGACCTGGGCGTCCCGCTGATCGGCGTCGGGCTGCTCTACCGCTCCGGCTACTTCCGCCAGTCGCTCTCGCTCGACGGCTGGCAGCTCGAGCACTACCCGCAGCTCGACCCGCAGGGCCTGCCGTTGCAGCTGCTCGTCGACGGGGCGGGCGAGCCGGTGCTCGTCGAGGTCGGCATGCCGGAGGGCCGCACGCTCACGGTGCGGGTCTGGCAGGCGGCGGTCGGCCGGGTGCCGCTGCTGCTGCTCGACTCCGACATCGAGGCCAACGACGCCGACCTGCGCGGCGTCACCGACCGGCTCTACGGCGGCGACCAGGACCACCGCATCAAGCAGGAGCTGCTCATCGGCGTCGGCGGGGTCCGCGCGGTGCGCGCCTTCTGCGCCGCGACGGGCCATGTCGCGCCGGAGATCTTCCACACCAACGAGGGCCACGCGGGCTACCTGGGCCTCGAGCGCATCCGCGAGCTGCTCGCGGGCGAGGGGCACGACGCCGCCGGCCTGGACTTCGACGAGGCCGTCGCCGCGGTGCGCGCGGGCACGGTCTTCACCACGCACACCCCGGTGCCCGCGGGCATCGACCGGTTCCCGCTCGACCTGGTGCGCAGGCACTTCTCCGACGAGGTGCTGCCCGGCGTCCCGCTCGACCGCGTCCTCGCGCTCGGCGCCGAGGAGGACCCGGAGATGTTCAACATGGCGCACATGGGGCTGCGGCTGGCCCAGCGCGCCAACGGCGTCTCCCGCCTGCACGGCATCGTCTCGCGCGGCATGTTCTCCACGATCTGGCGCGGGTTCGACGCCGACGAGGTGCCGATCGGCTCGGTCACCAACGGCGTGCACGGGCACACGTGGGAGGCCCGCGAGGTCACCGACCTGCTGGGTGAGCCGGGCGTCGGTGGTGGGGACGACGCCGTCGGCGACATCCCGGACGCGGCGCTGTGGGGGTTGCGCGCCTCGCTGCGGGCGCGGCTGGTCGAGGAGGTGCGCCGGCGGGTCCGCGCGGCGTGGCTGGAGCGCGGCGCGTCGGCCCCCGAGCTGGGCTGGACCGACCACGTCTTCGACCCCGAGGTGCTGACCGTCGGCTTCGCGCGCCGCGTCCCCACCTACAAGCGGCTCACGCTGATGCTGCGCGACCCCGACCGGCTGCGCGACCTGCTGCTCGACCCGCACCGGCCGGTGCAGCTGATCGTCGCCGGCAAGTCGCACCCGGCCGACGACGGCGGCAAGGCGCTCATCCAGCAGATCGTCCGCTTCGCCGACGACCCCGCGGTGCGCCACCGCATCGTCTTCCTGCCCGACTACGACATGTCGATGGCCCGCTACCTGTACTGGGGCTGCGACGTCTGGCTCAACAACCCGCTGCGCCCCTTGGAGGCCTGCGGCACGTCGGGCATGAAGTCCGCGCTCAACGGCGGGCTCAACCTGTCCATCCGCGACGGGTGGTGGGACGAGCTCTACGACGGCGCGAACGGCTGGGCCATCCCCACCGCCGACGGCATCGAGGACCCGGTCAAGCGCGACGACCTCGAGGCCAACGCCCTCTACGAGCTGCTCGCGACGCAGGTCGCCCCGGCGTTCTACGAGCGCACCGACGGCGTGCCCACCCGGTGGGTCGAGCTCGTCCGGCACACGCTGGAGACGCTGCGTCCCCAGGTTCAGGCCAGCAGGATGGTGCGCGAGTACGTCGAGGACTGGTACGCCCCGGCCGCCCTCGCGGCGCGCGAGATCGCCCGGGACGACTTCGCGGGCGCCCGCGCGCTCGCCGGGTACCGGTCGCGGCTGAACGACGCGTGGCCGCGGGTGCAGATCTCGGGCGTCGACGCCTCCGGGCTGCCGGACACCCCCGTCGTCGGTGCCCCGATGACGGTGCGCGCCGCGGTCTCGCTCGCCGGCCTCGACCCGCAGGACGTGTCCGTCCAGGCCGTCGTCGGGCGGGTCTCGGACAGCGACGAGCTCGACGCGCCGATGATGTCGGTGATGAAGCACGTCGGCGCGGTCGACGGGCTGGACCGCTTCGAGGCCGTCGTCCCGCTGCCGCACGCGGGCCTGACCGGCTACACGGTCCGGGTCCTGCCGGCGCACCCGCTGCTCGCGACGCCGGCGGAGCTGGGCAAGGTCGTCCTCGCAGGCTGACCGTGAGTGGCGATGGTCGACACGGCGACCATCGCCACTCACGAGGGCCGGGACTCTCAGCCGCAGCAGCCGCCGCCGCAGCACCCGCCGCCCGCGGCGGGGGCGGGCCGGGGCGCGGCGCCGCCGCGTCCGCCGACCCCGGCGAGCGCGACGGTGCTCAGCAGCTTGACGGTGTCGGCGTGCCCGCCGGGGCAGGACGCGGGCTCGCCGGACTCGCTCATCGGCCGGTTGACCTCGAAGGTCGTGTCGCACTGCCGGCAGCGGTACTCGTAACGGGGCACGGGCGGATCCTAAGCGATGGATCCGCCGTCCGGCGGGGTTCGCCCACGCGGAGCGAACCCGTCAGTCGCCCACCTGCGCGGGCCCCCGCAGCAGCAGCACCGACCGCGGCGGCAGCGTGATCGTCGTGCCCCCCGGCAGCAGCCTGCCCGACACCGGACGGCCCGTCGCCCGGGTCGAGTCGAGCACCGGCCGGAACGGGCCCACCTTCGGCAGCGTGCACGCCACCGCGGCGCCACCGGCGTGCAGGAGCAGCAGGCTGTCGCCGACGTGCACACCGATCGTGCAGGCACCGAAGTCGTGCCAGTCCTGCTCGGTCATCAGCCGTCCCGACGGGTGCCACCACGCGGCCTCCTCGTCGGCCAGCCAGCGGTCACGGCGCAGGTCCGCGTGCGCCCGGCGCAGCGCGGTCACGCGCGAGGTGAACTCGGTGAGGTTCTCGGCGTCGGGGTCCGGCGTCCAGTCGACCCACGACGTCTCGTCGTCGAGGCAGTAGGCGTTGTTGTTGCCGCGCTGGGTGCGCCAGCGCTCGTCGCCGGCGACGAGCATCGGGGTCCCGATGGACAGCAGCGTCGTCGCGAGCATCGCCCGCGCCGTCGACAGCCGGCGTTCCGCGATCACCGGGGAGGTCGTCGGGCCCTCGACGCCGAAGTTCTGCGAGCGGTTGTCGTCGGTGCCGTCGCGGTTGGCCTCGCCGTTGGCCTCGTTGTGCTTGCGTTCGTAGGAGACCAGGTCGCGCAGGGTGAACCCGTCGTGGGCGGTGACGAAGTTGACCGACGCCCACGGCCGCCGCCCCGACAGCGCGTAGATGTCCGAGCTGCCCGTCAGCCGCGACGCCACCTCGCCGATCAGGCCGTGGCCGCGCCAGAAGTCGCGCACGGCGTCGCGGTAGCGGCCGTTCCACTCCGACCAGGCCACGCCGAACCCGCCGACGCGGTACCCCTCGCCGGTCGCGTCCCACGGCTCGGCGATCAGCTTCGTCGTGGACAGCACGGGATCGACGGCGATGGCGGTGAGCAGCGAGGCGTTGGGGTCGAAGCCGCCCGAGCGCGGCCGGCCGAGCACCGAGGCGAGGTCGATGCGGAAGCCGTCGACGCCGTAGGCGGTCACCCAGTGCCGCAACGCGTCGCACACGAGCCGGATGACGGTCGGCGACCCGGAGTCCAGGGTGTTGCCGGTGCCGGTGATGTCGGCGTCGTGCCCGTTGCCGCCGAGGGAGTAGTAGGCCCGGGCGTCGAGACCGCGGTAGGACAGCGTGCTGCCGCCGACCCCGCCCTCGCAGGTGTGGTTGGGGACCATGTCGAGGATGACCTCGATGCCCGCCGCGTGCAGCGCGTCGACCATCGTGACGAACTCGGTGACCTCCGCGCCCGGGACGCTCGCGTAGCCCGCGTGCGGGGCCATGAAACCGAGCGTCGAGTAGCCCCAGTAGTTGGGCGCGCCGCGCTCCAGCAGCGGCGGCTCGTCGGCGATCGAGGCGACGGGCAGCAGCTCGACGGCCGTGGTCCCGATCCGCTTGAGGTGCGCGATCACGGCCGGGTGAGCCAGCCCGAGGTAGGTGCCGCGCTGCTCCGGCGGCACCTCGGGGTGCAGCCGGGTGAACCCGCGGACGTGCAGCTCGGTGATCACCGTGTCCGACCACGGCAGGTCGGGCCGCGGCCGGGACGGTCCCTCCGGCGGCGCGGTGACGACCGACAGCGGGACGTGGCCCAGCGAGTCGACGGTGTCGGGCGGGCCCGTCATCGGGTCGCCCGCCCAGCCCCGCGCCGCCCGCACGTCGGTCACCCGGCCGGTGATCTGCCGCGAGTAGGGGTCGACGAGGATCTTCGCCGGGTTCGACCGGGTGCCCTCCCAGGGCCGGTACGGGCCGTGCACCCGGTAGCCGTAGCGCTGGCCGGGCCGCACGCCCGGGATCGTGCCGTGCCAGACCCCGAAGGTCCGTTCGGTGAGCTCGACGCGCCGCTCGGTCAGCGCGTCGTCGGGCCCGTCGACGAGGCACACCTCGACGACCTCCGCGCTGGTCGACGCGACCGCGAAGCGGACGGCGTCGCCGTCGACATGGGCACCCAACGGGAAGACCGGCACGATCGGCGAGGATAGGGCCCGTGGACCGGTCCGGAACGTTGCCTGAGTCGTCCGTCACCGACCCCGGGGAGGCGCGCACGCCCGAACGCGACCTCACCGACGTGGTCGTCGCGATGGACGGGGTCACGGTGCGCCGCAACGGGACGACGCTCGTCTCGGCGATCGACTGGACGGTCGAGCTCGACGAGCGCTGGGTCGTGCTGGGTCCCAACGGCGCCGGGAAGACGACCTTGCTGCGCATGGCCTCGGCGGAGCTGCACCCCACCGAGGGAGTGGTGCACGTCCTCGGCGAACGGCTCGGGCGTGTCAACGTGTTCGAGCTGCGGCCGCGGATCGGGGTCTCGTCGGCGACGCTGGGCCTGCAGGTGCCGGGCGACGAGGTGCTGCGCGACGTCGTCGTCAGCGCCGGGTACGGCGTGTTCGGCCGCTGGCGCGAGACCTACGACGGCATGGACACCGAGCGGGCGGACGCGCTGCTCGACGCGCTGGGCGTCGGGAAGCTCGCCGACCGCGAGTGGCGGACGCTGTCCGAGGGCGAGCGCAAGCGCACGCTGATCGCCCGCGCGCTCATGACCGACCCCGAGCTGCTGCTGCTCGACGAGCCCGCCGCGGGTCTCGACCTCGGCGGCCGGGAGGACCTCGTCGGCCGGCTCGCGACGCTGGCCGCCGACCCCGACGCGCCGACGTCGATCCTGGTCACCCACCACGTCGAGGAGATCCCCCGCGGCTACAGCCACGGCCTGCTGCTGCGGGAGGGCCGGGTCGTGGCCGCCGGGCTGCTCGACGACGTGCTCACCGACGAGAACCTCACCGAGACCTTCGGCCTGCCGCTCGCGGTCCAGCGTCGTCGCGGGCGGTACACGGCCTGGCTGCGGTGACCCCCGGCCCTGGCCCGTGGCGTGCGTCTCCAGCCGGATGACCGTGACCCGGGTTAGGGTCCCGGGCGTGACGGAGTTCGTGAGCCTCGAGGTCGACAACGGTGTGGGCACGATCCGGCTGGCGCGGCCGCCGATGAACGCCCTGAGCAGGCAGGTCCAGGAAGAGCTGCTGCAGGTCTCCACGGAGGCCGCGACGCGCGACGACGTGCGCGCCGTCGTCGTCTACGGCGGTGAGAAGACCTTCGCGGCGGGTGCCGACGTCAAGGAGATGGCGGCGATGTCCTACTCGGACATGGCCCCGGTGGCGCGGCGGCTCTCCGCGGGCCTCGGCTCGATCTCGACGATCCCCAAGCCGACGGTCGCGGCCGTCACCGGCTACGCGCTGGGCGGCGGGCTGGAGGTCGTCCTCGGTGCCGACCGGCGCATCGCGGGCGACAACGCCAAGCTCGGCTTCCCCGAGATCCTGCTCGGCATCTTCCCCGGCGGCGGCGGCACCCAGCGGCTCGCGCGGCTGATCGGTCCGGCGCGTGCCAAGGACCTGATCTACACGGGCCGGTTCGTCGACGCCCAGGAGGCGTTGTCGATCGGGCTGGTCGACGAGGTCGTCCCCGCCGACGACGTCTACACCCGTGCCGTCGAGTACGCCGCGCAGTTCGCGAACGGCCCGGCGCTGGCCTACGCGGCGGCGAAGAAGGCCATCGACGGCGGCCTCGACACCGACCTGCGCACCGGCCTCGACATCGAGTCCGAGCTGTTCGCGAGCCTGTTCGCCAGCGAGGACCGGACGGCGGGCATGCAGTCGTTCATCGAGAACGGCCCCGGCAAGGCGACGTTCACGGGCCGCTGACCCCCACTCACGAGGTTCTCTACGCTCGGTTCCCATGAGCCCGGATCCCGAGCCCCGCCCGCACCCGACGGCCGCGGAGGTCGAGGCCGCGCGTCGCGATCCCAAGCTCGCCAACGCGCTCTACCACGACTGGGAGGCCGGCTCCTACGACGAGAAGTGGTCGATCTCCTACGACGAGCGCTGCATCGACTACGCCGCGGGGCGGTTCCGGCACGCCGCGGGAGACGCGGACTGGCCGTACGAGCGCGCGCTCGAGCTCGGCTGCGGCACCGGCTTCTTCCTGCTCAACCTGATGCAGGCCGGGCTCGCCACCCACGGCTCGGTCACCGACCTCTCGCCGGGCATGGTCGAGGCCGCGCTGCGCAACGCCGAGGGCCTGGGCCTGCCCGTCGACGGCCGCGTCGCCGACGCCGAACGCATCCCCTACGACGACGCGACGTTCGACGTCGTCGTCGGGCACGCCGTACTGCACCACATCCCGGACGTCGGGACGGCGCTGCGCGAGGTGCTGCGGGTCCTGAGGCCGGGTGGGCGGTTCGTGTTCGCGGGGGAACCGACGAAGATCGGCGACTTCTACGCCCGCCGCCTCGGGATGCTCACGTGGAAGGCGACGACGACGCTGACCCGGCTGCCGGGGCTGCAGGGGTGGCGGCGGCCGCAGGCCGAGCTCGACGAGTCGTCGCGCGCCGCGGCGCTGGAGGCCGTCGTCGACCAGCACGTCTTCGACCCGTCCGAGCTGGAGCGCGTCGCGAACGCGGCCGGCGCCGCCGACGTGCGCGTCGTGACCGAGGAGTTCACCGCCGCCATGCTCGGCTGGCCGGTGCGCACGTTCGAGGCCGCGGTGCCCACCGAGAGACTGGGCTGGGGGTGGGCGATGTTCGCCTACCGTGGCTGGCAGCGGCTGTCCTGGCTCGACGAGAACGTCCTCTCCCGGGTCGTGCCGCGCGCCTGGTTCTACAACGCGCTGGTGACGGGGACCCGGCCTGCGTAGACGTACGGATCCGGGCGCCCGGTCGCACCGGGCAGGATGGCGGCATGGATCGCCCGCTCGAGCCGCTGTGGCGGGGCCTGCTGGTCTACCGCGTGCTGACGCTCGTCAGCACGTCGGTGTTCGTCCTGGTGTCGTTGCGCGAGTACGCACATCCCCTCGGCGCGGGTCTCGTCGTCGCGGTCATGGTGGTGTGGACGGTCGTCACCGGGTTCGCGTACTTCCCGCGCCGTGACGGTCCCGACCGGCGCGGCACCGTCGCGGCGGTCGACCTGGTCGTCACCGCCGGGGTGATGCTGACGACGCCGGTCGTGCAGAGCCCGGCCCAGCTCGCGGGCGACACCCCGCTGATGGGCTCGATCTGGACGCCCGGTGCCGCGCTGGCGCTGGCCATCGCGTTCGGGCTGCGGGGCGGGCTGGTCGGGGCGCTCGTCGTCGCGGCGGCCCTGGTGGCGGTCACGCTGACGTCGGGCCCGATGACGCTGGTCGACCTCGCCGACGTCCAGCTGCTGGTCCTCGCCGGGCTGACCGTCGGGTTCTGCTCGGGTGTGCTGCGCCGCTCGGCGGAGCGGGTCCGGGCCGCGGTCGCCGAGCAGGCGGCGGCGACCGAGCGGGAACGCCTGGCGCGCAGCATCCACGACGGTGTCCTGCAGGTCCTCGCGCACGTCCGCAGGCGGGGTGCCGAGCTCGGCGGGGGCGCCGGTGAGCTCGGGACGCTGGCGGGGGAGCAGGAGGTCGCGCTGCGGACGCTGCTCACCAGCGGGACCGCGGCCGTCGACGGCGGTGGCCGTCGCGACCTGGCCGCCGCGCTGCGGACGCTGGCGTCGACACGGGTGAGCGTCTCCGCGCCCGCGCACCCCCTCGACCTGCCGGCCCGCGTCGTCGACGACCTCCTCGGCGTGGTCGGGGCGGCACTCGCGAACACTGCCGTCCACGTCGGGGTCGACGCGCCCGCCTGGGTGTTCGTCGAGGACCTGGGCGACGAGGTGGAGATCAGCGTCCGTGACGAGGGCCCCGGCATCCCCGACGGCAGGCTCGCCGAGGCCGAGGCGCAGGGCCGGCTGGGGGTCGCCGCGTCGATGCGGGGGCGGGTACGCGACCTGGGCGGCACGATCGCCTGCGACACGGCCGTCGACCGGGGCACGGAGTGGATCATCAGGGTGCCCAGGGAGGTGGCGACCGCATGACGGTGTCCGTGATGGTGGTCGACGACCACCCCATCTGGCGTGAAGGGGTGGCCCGTGATCTGGACGAACGCGGTCTCGACGTCGTCGCGACCGCCGCCGACGCCGATGCCGCCGTGCGCATCGCCCGCGCGGTCCGCCCGCAGGTCGTGCTCATGGATCTCAACCTCGGCGGGACCTCGGGCGTCGACGCCATCCGCGGGATCGTCGACGCCCTGCCCGACACCCGGATCCTGGTCCTGTCGGCCAGCGGTGAGCACACCGACGTGCTGGAGGCGGTCAAGGCGGGCGCGACCGGGTACCTGGTGAAGTCCGCCGGCGCCGATGAGCTGCTCGACGCCGTGCGCCGCACCGCCGACGGCTATCCGGTCTTCACGCCGGGACTCGCAGGCCTCGTGCTGGGGGAGTACCGCAGGCTGGCCGACGAGCCGGCCCGGCGCCCGGCGGGCGATCCGGCCGTGCCCGCGCTGACCGAGCGGGAGACCGGCGTCCTGCGGCTGGTCGCGAAGGGGCTCACGGCTCGCGCGATCGGCGAGCGGCTCGGCCTCTCGCACCGCACCGTCGAGAGCCACGTGCAGAACACGCTGCGCAAGCTCCAGCTGCACAACCGCGCCCAGCTCGTCCGGTACGCCATCGAGCAGGGTCTCGACGAGGCGTGACGCTCGGTGGCCGGTGGCCGCCGCCCGGGTGATCGTGCGCGCCGTCGGGTGATCGGGCGCCGAACGGTCCGGGTGCCCGTGCAGCAGATGCGAAGATCCGGCGGAGCACCGCGGCGTCGGCAGGCTGGTGCGAGCTGGTAGGGGGCGGGATGTCGGCGCGTGTGGTGGTCGTCGCGCCCGTCGACGTCGCGGCCCGGCTGGCCGCGGCACTCGGAGCGGCCGGCCTGCCCGTCGAGGGCCGTGGGCCCGATCCGGCGACCGTGCCGCCCCGCGGCGACGTGGTTGTGGTCGTCGACGTCGGTCTCGACGACGCCGCGCCCGTCGGCGCACCACCCGTCGTCGACACGGTGCTGGAGGCCGCGCCCGGGGCGGCGGTGCTCGCCGTCGCCGCCGACGTCGTGCCCGGGCAGGTGCTCGCGGCGCTGCGCGCGGGGGCGTCGGGGTTCCTGTGCCGCGACACCGACGGGTTCGCCCTGGCCGACGCGGTCCGCCGGGTCGCCGCCGGTGACGTCGTCTTCGGCCCCGGTATCGCCGACCTCGTCCTCGACGCCCATGGCGCGGGCGCGTCCGCCGGGCCCGTGGTGCTCACCGAGCGCGAGGCCGACGTCGTGCGGCTCGTCGTGGACGGCCTGACGGCCAGGCAGATCGGGGTGCGGCTGGTGCTGTCGCCGCGGACGGTCGAGAACCACGTGCAGCGCATCCAGCGCAAGCTCGGCGTCAGCGGCCGGGCGGCGATGGTGCGCTTCGCGATCGAGAACGGGCTCGCCTGACCGCGGCGCCGGCGGTGCCGGTCCCGACGGCGTGTGCGATCCGGCTCACTCCGACCGCGTCGGCTCGCTCGCGGCCTCGTCGGCGACCTCCCGGCTCGCCGCCCCGCTCGTGCCCTCGTCGCCGTCCCCGCCGCCGACGACCGTGGTGACCGAGTCGTCGCCGTCGGAATGGGCGCCGGGGTCGACGACCGAGCCGTGCGGGCCCTCGTCGCCAGGGGCGTCGCCGGTGCGGGATCCGTTGTCCACCATGTCGCCGGCCTACCCGGGCCGGTGCCGCGGCACACTCCGTCCGTCGGACGCGCGCACCCGCACTGCTCGCGCCGGGGCCGCGGGCGACCATCAGGTTGCGCTCGGGCTCCGGTGTGCTCGCGCAATAGGGTCCCGGGCATGACCAGCATGTGGGGGGCGCCGGTGTGGCGGCGCTGGGCCCGGCGCGGCGGCGACGACGAACAGGCGCGCTTCCTCACCCTGGCCTCGCTGCGCTGGGTCGTCCGGCACCGGGCATGGACGCCGTGGTACCTCGTCCGCTACGCGCGGCTGCTGCGCTTCCGGCTGGCCAACCCGCACGTCGTGCTGCGGGGCATGGTGTTCCTGGGGCGCCGGGTCGAGCTGCACGCGCGACCCGGGTACGGACGCCTCGAGATCGGCCGCTGGGTGCACATCGGCGACGGCAACTCCATCCGCTGTCACGAGGGTTCGCTGCGCATCGGCGACAAGGTCGTCCTCGGCAAGGACAACACCGTCAACTGCTACCTCGACGTCGAGATCGGGGCGGCGACGATCGTCGCCGATTGGGTCTACGTCACCGACTTCGACCATCGCACCGACGACGTCCACGTCCCGATCAAGGACCAGGGGATCGTCAAGTCGCCGGTGCGGATCGGGCCGGACTGCTGGCTCGGGGTGAAGTCGACGGTGTTGCGCGGCACCAGGATCGGCCGCGGCAGCGTGCTCGGGGCGCACGCCGTGGCGCGCGGGGAGATCCCGGCGTTCTCGGTCGCCGTCGGGACCCCGGCGCGGGTCGTGCGCGACCGCGTCGCCGACTACGAGGCCGCCGCCGCGCAGCGTGCCGCACTGGCCGACATCGCGCGCAAGACCGAGGCCGCGGTCCGCGAGCAGCTCGCGCAGACCCCCGAGCTGTCGCCGCCGACCGAGCCGTAGCCGCCGTCGACGCCCCACCCGAACCCGGGACGAGCGGGGGCCTGCGCGTGTCACGCCGGACCGAGCACGTTCCCCGTGGGGATCTTCGGCCGGCCCACGTCGATCGGGCCGCCCGCCGGCGCGGCAGCGTAGATCTCGGCGGTCCGGACCGCGATGACCGGCCAGCCGAAGTCGGGGCCGAGCCGGGCCCGCGCCCGGTGGGCCCGTTCGGCCGCGGCGGCGGGGTCGGCGAGCACCGCATCGACGGCGGCCGCGATCCCCGCGACGTCGCCGGGCGCGAACGACAGTCCGGTCTCGCCGTCGACGACGACCTCACCCAGCCCGCCCGCCGTCGACGCGACGAGCGGCGCCCCGGCCGCGGCGGCCTCCAGCGCGACGATGCCGAAGGGCTCGTAGCGGCTGGGCAGGACGACGGCCGACGCGGCCGTGAGCAGCGCGGCGAGCTCGTCGTCGGGGAGGTGTCCGGCGAAGGTGACCGAACGGCGGACCCGGAACCGGCGCGCCTGCTCGACCAGCATCTCGCGCTGGGTCCCGGTGCCCGCGACGACCAGCCGCGTCCCGGGGTAGGCCCGTCGCACCCGCGGCAGCGCCGCGATCAGGTCCTGGACGCCCTTCTCGTACTCGAGGCGTCCGAAGCTCGCCAGCAGCGGCACCCCGCCCGGCGCCCAGCGGCGGCGGGCCGCCTCCCGCGCGGTCGGCGGCACGCTCCACCGTCGGGGGGCGATCCCGTTGTGCACCACGGAGATCTCAGAGGGATCGAGGTCGAACAGGGTGGCGACCTCGGCGCGCATCGCCCGTGAGCAGGTGACCACGGCGTCGGCGCGGCGCGCGAGCCACCACTCGACGGAGTGCACCTGCCGGCTCAGCGGCGTCGTCAGCCAGCCGGCGTGCCGGCCCGCCTCGGTCGCGTGGATCGTCGCGACGAGCGGGACGCCGAGGACGTCGGCCAGCGCGATCGCGGGGTGCGCGACGAGCCAGTCGTGGGCATGCACGACATCGGGGCGCCAGCCGGCCAGCCGGGTCAGCGCGGCACGCAGCATCGCGTGCCCCATCGCGAGCGCCCAGGCGACGAGGTCGTCGGAGAAGCGCAGGTGGGCAGGGTCCTCGGCGACGTGCAGGACCCGGATCCGGGGATCGTCGGGATCGGGGCCGTCGGTGGTCGGGTGGGTCGCGGCGTCGGTGCCCGTCTGTCGGCGCGACACGACGACGACCTCGTGGCCCGCTGCGGCGAGCTCGCGCACGAGGGCGTGCACGTGCCGCCCGAGGCCGCCGACGACGACCGGCGGGTACTCCCAGCTCAGCACCAGTACACGCATCCGCGCCATGGTGGCAGGCCGGTCAGCCCGCGACGTCGAGGACCTGCCTGATCGAGCGCGCGGCCTCGACGGCGAGCTCCCTGCGCAGCCCGCGCCGGGAGCGGACGGCCAGCGCGATGGGTTCGGCGACGGGCAGGTCGTCGCGCTCGACGAGTCCCTCCGGCGTGCGCCCGACGGTGGCCAGCAGGGCCACGCCCAACCCCGCCCTGGCGGCGGCCAGCACCCCGCCGAGGTAGGCCGCGTCACACACGACGGCGGCGGGCGTGTGGTGCGCGGCAAGGGTTTCCAGGGCCCGGTTGCGGATGGCGCACGGCTCGTCGAAGGCGACGAGCGGGATGGCGGTCCCGTCGGTCGGGGGAGCCCAGCCGGGTGCGGAGTACCAGCGCAGGGTCAGCCGGCCCGAGCCGGTGGAGCGGTCGTCGTCGGGGGCGCCGAACAGCAGCGCGAGATCGACGTCGCCCCTGTCCAGGGCCGTCCGCAGCACCGCGCCGCGGTCGAGCCGGAACCGGATGCGGGCGACGCCCAGCGAGGCCTGCAGCGCCGAGGCCAGCTCGGGCAGCAGCTGGTCGGCGGCGTGCTCGGTCGAGCCGACGACGACCTCGTCGGTCTCGGGTGCGTTGCCGATGCGGCGCATGGCCTCGTCGTGGATCTCCAGCATCCGCCGGGCGTCGGCCAGCAGCATCTCGCCCGCCGCCGTCAGGCGGGAGGTCCGGCCCTCCCGGACCATCAGGGGCTGCCCGATCGTCGCCTCCAGCCTGCGGATGTGGTGGCTCACCGTCGGCTGGCTGACGTGCAGTGCATTGGCGGCACGATGGAACCCGCCGCAGTCGGCGACGGCGACGAAGCTGCGCAGCTGCGTGAGCTCGAGGGTCCTGGCCATAGGGGGAGCGAAGCACAGACCGATCAATGTTCTCTATCGGATGTGATCGGAACCGCGAGTTGGACCGGGCCGATCCCCTCGTGACACCATCGGGTCATGGCAGACCGCCCGGCTTCCGCCCGCACCGCACGGTGCGTGGCCGCCGGCGCCGTCATGCTCACCCGACGCCGTGCCGTCGATCTCGGCCGGACGTCCACCGCGACGTGTCGTCGCCACACCGCCTGACCGGCCGCGCCCGCTGAGCGCCGCCGGGGCACCCGTGTGCCCCGTGCCGGCCGGTCGTCCCATCCCGTGCCTCCGACAGTCCTCGCACCGCTCCCGCGCGCCGCCGCGTCCGGAGCGGCCTCCTCCTGCGCAGAAAGGCGGACCCATGGTCCGGCAGTTGAAGCTCGGCGCCGTCCTGATGGGGGTCGGCGGCCCCGGCCAGCACGACACCTGGACCCACCCCGAGATCCCCGGCGACGCCAGCATCGACATCCGCTGGTACATCGAGCGGGCGCGGCAGGCCGAGGCCGCACTGTTCGACCTGGTGTTCATCGTGGACAGCCAGTTCATCACCCCCGACTCGCCGCCGCACTACCTCAACCGGCTCGAGCCGCTGACGCTGCTGTCGGCCCTCGCGGTCTCGACCAGCCACATCGGACTCGTCGGCACGCTCACGACGTCGTACAACACGCCGTTCAACCTGGCGAGGCGGCTCGCGTCGCTGGACCTGATCTCGGGCGGCCGGGCGGGCTGGAACGTCGTCGCGACCGGCGACGGCGGCACCGCGGCGAACTACAGCCGCGACGAGCACTTCGACTACCCCTCGCGCTACGGCCGGGCGCTGGAGTCGGTGCGGGTCTGCCAGGGGCTGTGGGACTCCTACGAGGACGACGCGTTCCCGCGCGACGTCGCGACCGGCGTGTTCCTCGACCCGAGCCGCCAGCACCGCCTCGACCACGTCGGCGAGCACTTCTCGGTGCGCGGGCCGCTCAACATCTCGCGGTCGCCGCAGGGCCGGCCGGTGATCTTCCAGGCCGGCGACTCCGACGAGGGCCGCGACCTCGGCGCGGCCGTCGGCGAGGGGATCTTCACGCACTCGCCGACGCTGGAGAAGGCGCAGGCGTTCTACCGCGACATCAAGTCCCGGGCCGCGGCCAAGGGGCGCAACCCCGACCACGTCGTGATCATGCCCGGCGTCACGCCGGTCATCGCCGACACCGACGACGAGGCCCGCGAGATCGAGCGCGCCACCCGGCTCGGGAAGGACTTCGACAAGAACCTCGCCCAGTTCGGCAGGCCCTTCGGCTGGCACGACTTCTCGGGCTACGACCTCGACGCGCCCTTCCCGGAGCTGGGCGACCTCGGCGCCGACTCCTTCCGCACCCAGGCCGAGCAGATCAAGAAGGTGGCCAGGGAGAACGGCTTCACGCTGCGCCAGACCGTGGAGCACTTCATGTCGTCGACACCCGCGCCGTTCGTCGGCTCGGCCCCGACCGTCGCCGCCGAGATCGAGCGCTGGTTCACCGGCCGCGGTCTCGACGGGCTCAACGTGCACGTCACCGTGCCCAGCGAGTTCGCCCGGTTCACCGACGAGGTGCTCCCGATCCTGCGCGAGCGCGGCGTCGTGCGCGCCGACTACGAGGCCACGACCCTGCGCGGCAACCTCGGGCTGCCGATCCCGCGCAACGTCCACACCGTGGAGCGGGAGGCCCGCGAGGCGCGCGACGCCCGCGTCCCGGCACCCGCACACGCCTGACCGACCCGAGTCCCCGGAGGACCAACCCTCATGGCCCGCCCCCGCACCCTGCTCAGACTGGCCGCGCTCGCCGCGGCCGCCGCCGTCGCCCTCGCCGGTTGCGGCGCCGGCGCCGGCTCGGCGTCCGGATCGACCCTGAAGTGGGGCTTCTCCCTGCCCACGTCGTGGGACCCGGTCACGTCCAGCACCGGCAACGACATCAACACGATCAGCCTCGTCTACGCCTCGCTCACCCAGCTCGACGAGAAGGCCACCGCCATCCCGGGCCTGGCCCGGTCGTGGGACTACAACGCC
Organism: Pseudonocardia benzenivorans CB1190; assembly: GCF_000196675.2. Lineage (GTDB taxonomy): Bacteria > Actinomycetota > Actinomycetes > Mycobacteriales > Pseudonocardiaceae > Pseudonocardia > Pseudonocardia benzenivorans. The sequence goes on from NC_015312.1 coordinate 1,842,871, forward strand.
GACGGCACCGCCGTCACGTTCCACCTGCGGCCCGGCCTGACCTTCACCGACGGCACCCCGCTCGACGCCGACGCGGTGAAGCAGAGCCTGCTGCGCGGCAAGACCCAGCAGAACTCGCTGCTCAAGGACCAGCTGGCGACGATCTCCGACATCACCACCTCCGGTGACCTCGACGTCACCCTGCACCTGGCGGCGCCGGACTACCAGGTGCCCAACCTGCTGGCGGGCAAGACCGGCGAGATCGTCAGCCCCGCGGCGTTCACCAAGGACGCGGCCGCGATCCCGACCGCGCCGGTCGGGGCCGGCCCCTTCAAGTTCGAGTCGTTCGTGCCGGAGTCGAAGGCCGTGCTGGTCAAGAACCCGGGCTACTGGAACGCCGACGCGATCAAGATCGACCGCTTGGAGCTCACCCCCACGACCGACCCGGCGACGGTCATCGCCGCCGTGCAGTCCGGGGCCCTCGACGTCTCGTTCATCCCCGGCAACCAGATCCCGCAGGCCAAGGCCGCGGGGCTCGAGGTCGACGTCATCGACTCGATGCAGGTCAACCAGGTCGACGTCAACAGCACCCTCGAACCGTTGACCGACCGCCGCGTCGTCGACGCCCTCAAGTACGCGATCGACCGCGAGCAGATCATCGACGTGATCAACGGCGGCGTCGGCGACGCCGTCTCCCAGCCGTTCCCGAAGGGCTACGTCGCCTACGACCCGAGCCTGGACACCGCCTTCGCCTACGACCCGGCCAAGGCCAGGCAGATGCTCGCCGACGCCGGCTACGCGCCGGGGCAGCTCTCGCTCACGGTGACCGTCAACGCGCTCTCGCAGGCGACCGCCGAGCTCGTCCAGCAGCAGCTGCAGGCGGTCGGCGTCAACGCGACGATCAAGGTGGTGCCGCCGGGCTCGTCGACCTGGCAGCAGGAGGTCTACCTGGGCCGCAAGGCGCAGTTCGCGCTCGACGGCACCGTCGGCCGCGAGTCGCCGGTGCAGAACCTCATGGTGGTCTACGGGTCGCAGGGCCTGATGAACACGAGCAAGGTCGCGACGCCGGAGTTCCTCGCCGCGCTCGACGCGGTGCGCCGCACCCCGCTCGACGCCCCGAACTACCCGCAGGTGCTGCAGGCCGCGGTGCGCGCGGGCGTGCAGATGTCGCCGAGCTTCTCCCTCGGCACCCAGCCGCGCGTCGCGGTGCGCAGCAAGAAGGTCTCGCCGCTGCCGCACTTCCTGTCGCAGTACCGGTGGGAGGGCGTCACGGTGGGGAGCCCGTCGTGACCGCGACGGTCGTCGAGAGCACCTGGGCGAACCCGGCCGCCGTCGCGGGACCCGCGCGCGGCGGCGCGGTCCCGGCCGTCGCGGGCGCGGCCCGCTGGCTCCTGCGCACCCTCGCGCTCACCGTCCCCGTCTTCCTGTTCGCGACGTTCCTGACGTTCCTGCTGGGCGCGGTCAGCGGGCTGAGCCCGGCCGGTCTCCTGCTCGGTGACGCGGCCACCCCGGCCGACGTGGCCCGCGTCCGCGCCGAGCTCGGGCTCGACCGGCCCGTGCTCGTGCAGTACGTCGACTGGCTCTCCCACGTCGTGCGCGGAGACTTCGGCAGCTCGTGGCTCAACGGGGTCAGCGTGTCGTCGCAGATCGGCGACCGCCTCTCGGTCAGCCTCTCGGTGGCCGGGTTCGCGCTGCTCATCGCGGTGGTCGCGGGCACGGCGCTCGGCGTGGGCGCCGCGGTGTGGCGCGGGACGTGGTTCGACCGCGCGGTGACGGTCTTCTGCTCGGTCGTGGCCGCGCTGCCGCCGTTCGTCGTGGCCGTCGCGCTGATCGTGGTGTTCAGCGTGCTGCTGCCGCTGGTCCCGTCGGCCGGGTACGTGCCGTTCGACCAGGACCCCGGCATGTGGCTGACCCTGATCACGCTGCCGGCCGTCGCGCTGAGCCTCGACGCCGTCGCCGACATCGCCCGCCAGCTGCGCACCGGTCTCGCCGGGGCCTATCGGGAGAACTACGTGCTGGGCGCCGTCGTCCGCGGGCTCGGTCCGCGCCGCATCCTGTTCAACCACGTGCTGCGCAACGGTGCCGGCCCCGCACTGAGCGTGCTCGGGCTGCGCATCCCGATGCTCGTCGGCGGTGCCGTCGTCACCGAGTCGATCTTCGGCATGTCGGGCTTCGGCCGCTTCGCCGCCGACGGCGCGTTGCGCGGCGACGTCCCGGTCGTGCAGGGCACGCTCGTCGTCGCGATCGTGCTGGTGCTCGTGGCGAACACGATCGTCGACGCGCTGCTGCTGCGGCTGCGCCCCGCCGCCCGGCGGAGGTCCTGATGCGCCGCGTCCTCGCCGGCCGGGTGGGCGTGGTCTCGGTCGCGGTGCTGGCGGTGATCGCGCTGCTCGCCGCGTTCGGGCCGCTGCTCGCCCCGCACGACCCGCTGTTGCAGGACCCGCGCGCGATCCTCGCCGGGCCGTCGGCACAGCACTGGCTGGGCACCGACAACCTCGGCCGCGACGTGCTCAGCCGGCTGCTCGCCGGGTCGACGCTCTCGCTGGTCGCGGGCGTCGAGGCCGTGGCCGTGGGGCTGGTGCTCGGCGTCGTTCCGGCGCTGCTGTCGGTCCATCTCGGACGGGTCGTCGAGTGGGTGTCGCTGCGCGTCATGGAGACGTTCGTGACCCTTCCGTTCCTGGTGTTCGCCGTCGCGATGACCGCGTTGCTGGGCAACGGGTTGCAGCAGGCGATGCTCGCCGTCGGGATCCTGATCGCCCCCGGCTTCTACCGGGTCACCCGCGCCGCGGCGCTGCCCGTCGCGACCGCCCAGTACGTCGAGGCCGCCGTGCTCGCCGGCGCCTCGCCGTGGACCGTCCTGCGCCGGCACGTGTGGCCCAAGGTCGTCCCCGCCGTCGCGGTGAGCACCGCGAGCCTGCTGGGGGCGAGCCTGGTGATCGTGTCGTCGCTGACGTTCCTCGGCATCGGCATCACCCCGCCGACGCCGACGTGGGGCGGGATGCTCGCCACCGACCTGCAGTACCTCTACCAACGCCCGTTCGGCCCGTTCGTGCCCGCGGCGCTGATCGTCGCGACGGTCGGGGCGTGCAACGGGCTCGCCGACGCGCTGCGGGACGGCCCGTCCCGCCGTCCCGCCCGGCGGAAGGTGGTGGCCGATGTTGCTGCGAGTACGTGACCTGTCCGTCCACACCGGGGACACGACGCTCGTCTCCGGGGTGGACCTGCGGCTCGACCGCGGTGCGACGCTGGGCGTCGTCGGGGAGTCGGGCAGCGGCAAGTCGCTGACCTGCCGGTCGATCCTCGGCATCCTGCCGCCGGGCCTGCGCAACGGCGACGGGACCGTCGTCGAGTTCGACGGGACCGATCTGCGCGGGCTCGACGAGCGCGGCTGGCGCGAGTACCGCGGCACCCGCATCGGCGCGGTGTTCCAGGACCCGGCCTCCTACCTCAACCCGTCGATCGGTGTCGGTGCCCAGCTCGCGGAGGTGCTGCGGGTCCGCGTCGGCCTCGGCAGGCGCGCCGCCCGCGACCGTGCCGTGGAGCTGCTGGCGGACATGGGGCTGCGCGACCCGGCGCGGGTGTACCGGCAGTACCCGTTCGAGCTCTCCGGCGGCATGCTGCAGCGGGTGCTGATCGCCGTCGCGATCAGTGCCGAGCCCGACCTGCTCATCGCCGACGAGGCGACCACCGCCCTCGACGTCACCGTGCAGGCCGAGGTCCTCGACCTGCTCGCCGACCTGCGCGACCGCACCGGGCTCGCGCTGCTGCTCGTCTCGCACGACCTCGCCGTCGTCGCGCAGGTCTGCGACGAGGTGATCGTCATGCGCGACGGCGCGGTCGTCGAACGCGGGCGCGCGGGCGACGTGCTCGCCGCACCGTCGCACCCCTACACCCGTTCGCTGATCGACGCGCACACCCGCTACGGCATCGAGAAGTTCCGGCTCGAGGAGGCGCAGCGTGGCTGAGCCGCTGCTCGAGGTCGCCGGGTTGGCGGTCGCGCTCGGCCGCGGCCGGGGACGACGCGAGATCCTGCACGGTGTCGACCTCACCGTCGGGGCGGGCGAGAGCGTCGGGCTGATCGGGGAGACCGGATCGGGCAAGAGCACCCTCGCGCGCACGGTCGTCGGCCTGCACCGCGCGGCACGGGGACGCATCCGGGTCGCGGGGACGGAGGTGACGTCGTTGCGCGGGCGACGGTTGCGGGCGTTCCGCCGCAGCGGCGTCGTGCAGTACGTGTTCCAGGACCCGCTGCGCAGCCTCGACCCCGACCTGACGGTGGGGGAGTCCGTCGGGTTCGGGATCCCGGACGCGGGCTCCCGGGTGGCCGATGCGCTCCGTCTCGTCGGCCTCGACCCGGCGCTCGCGTCCCGGCTGCCGGGGGAGGTCTCCGGCGGGCAGCGGCAGCGCGCCGCGATCGCCCGCGCGATGATCGCCGGGCCGCGCCTGCTGATCTGCGACGAACCCGTCAGCGCGCTCGACGCCGCGACCCGCGTGCAGGTCCTCGACCTGCTCGTCGCGCTCTGTTCCGAGAACGGCATCGGCCTGCTCTACATCTCCCACGACCTCGGGTCGGTCGCGGGCGTCACCGACCGGCTCGCCGTGCTGCACCACGGCGACGTCGTCGAGGCGGGCACGACCGAGCAGGTCGTCGCCGCCCCGCGCCATCCCTACACCCGCCTGCTCATCGGCTCGGCCCCCACCGTCGACGGCGGGGGCATGAGCCGCACGGAGCGCGCCGAGCTGCGCGCCCTGTTGTCCGCGAGCTCGTCCACGGGCGGGTCCGTCCCGCTCGGAAAGGTGGTTCCGTGACCGTCACGAGTGCCGGCCCCGGCACAGTCCCCAGGACGCCCGACGCCGTCCCGGTCGTCGCTTCCTGGCGCGAGCCGGCCGGCGTCAGCCCGCGCGGGACGGTCGTCGTCGTCCCCGGACGGGGCGAGCACGCCGGGGTCTACGAGCGGTTCGGTCGTCGGATCAGCGCGGACGGCTACCGCGTCTGGGCCGTCGCCGACCCCACGGTCGACGCCGACCGGACCGAGGGCCAGGTCCGGGCGCTGCTGCCCGCCGAACCCGGGCCGGTCGTGCTCGTCGGGTCCGACAGCGGTGCGCTCTTCGCCGCCGGTCTCGTCGCGTCCGGGTTGCCGCACGTCGCCGGGCTCGTCCTCGCCGGGCTGCCCGCGTCCGCCGGTGCCGCCCCCGGGTCGTGGGACGACGAGCTCGCCGCCCGGACCGCCTGCCCGACGCACCTGGCTAGGCTCGGCGACGACCCCGCCGTGCGCCGCGGTGCGCTCGCCGACGCGATCCCGCCGTCCTGGTTCGCCGCGGCGGACCCAGCGGCCGTCGGTGTCCCGGTGCTCGGCGTGCACGGCGCGGCCGACACCGTCAGCCCGCTCGACGGAGCCCGCGGCTGGTACGCGGGCGTCGCGACCGTCGAGCTCGTCACCGTCGTCGGCGGGCGGCACGACGCGCTCAACGACGCCACCCACCGCGCCGCCGCGGCATCGGTGGTGCTGTTCCTCGAGCGCCTGCGGCTGGGCCCGGACCTGCCCGCGATCGTCCGCGTCGAGACCCCGGGGGCCGCCCGATGACGTTCCATCCCGACCTGACGGCGACCGTGGCACCCTCGCGTGCCCGCATCCACCACGTCCGCGCGGGGGAGCTGGTCGGCGACACCGCGCAGACCAGCGGCATGACCCGGCTGGAGGCGGTGAGCGGCAAGACCGTCGGCTCCGAGCGGATCTGGACGGGCGAGACGCACGTCGCCCCGTCGACCAACTCCGGCAACCACCACCACGGCGAGGCCGAGACGTCGATCTACATCGTCAGCGGACGACCCGCGTTCGTGTTCCACGACGGTGCGGGCGAGGTGCGAATCCAGACCGGGCCGGGCGACTACATCTTCGTCCCGCCCTACGTCCCGCACCGTGAGGAGAACCCGGACCCCGACGAGCCGGCCGTCGTGGTCATCTCGCGGAGCACGCAGGAGGGCATCGTCGTGAACGTGCCGGAGCTGACGCCGTTGCCGGTGGCGCCCGCCTGACCCGTGCGGCGATGGTCGCCATGGCGACCATCGCCACGCACGAGCACGGTCGGGTCGCCGGCGAGGGGGCGCCCGATCGGACAGCTCCGCGGGACCGCCGGCGGCGTACGTCGCCCCTGCCTTGCCGACACTGTGTCGGTAAGATGGGGTGCGTCGCTCACTATTCCCCTGGAGGCACGGGATGTACGTCGTTCACAACCGCATCGAGGTCACCGCGGAGCAGGCCGCGGCGTTCGAGGAGACCTTCACGGCGAGCATGCGCGCCACGCTGAACGGCGTGCCCGGCCTGCGCCGCAGCCTGCTGCTGCGCCCGGCGAAGGCCGGTGGCGCCTACGTGTCCACGATGGAGTTCGACTCGGCCGACGACTTCCGCGCCTGGATGAGGTCCGACTCGTTCAAGGCCGCGCACTCCGACACGCAGGCCCCGGGGATGCAGGCGCCGTCCGCGATCGAGCTGTTCGACGTCCTCGAGGACTTCGCGGCCTAGCGTTCCTCGCCACCCCTGCGGCGGCCCCGCCCGGGCATCGGCTCCCTGTGGCTGCGCTGTGAATGGGCGCCCCGCCCGTGCGCGACGCACCCGGTGCCGGGATCCTGGGTGCGGACCGAGGGGGGCGGCGTGCGGGGACGGCCGGCATGGGCGGTGACGGCGGGAGTCGTCGTGTGCCTCGCGGTCGTCGTGTGCCTCGTGGTCGTCGCGGCGTCCGGGACGGCGTCGGGGTCACCGGCCGCGCCGGCGCCCCAGCTCCCGGCCGCCACCCCCGCACACCGGACCGGCCCCGCCGCCGTCGCAGGCGTGGCCTGGCCCGCCGTCGGGGCGATCTTCGACGCCGCCGACGTCGGGTCCGACGGTGAGGGCTGGGGTGAGCACTTCTGCAGCGGCGCCGTCGTCGACACCCCGGCGGGGGACACGGTGATGACTGCCGCGCACTGCGTCGCCGACGGTGACGGCACGCCCGCACGGACCGATCTCGTGTTCGTCCCCGGGTACCACGACGGTGTCGCGCCGTTCGGGATCTGGACCGTCCGCGACACGGCCGTCGACCCGCGCTGGGTCGCCGCCGCCGATCCCGACCTCGACGTGGCGTTCCTCGCGGTGGGCCGCGACGGCGCCGGACCGATCCAGGACGTGACCGGCGGCTACCGGCTCGCGATCGACCCCGGCGACGGTGGTCCGGTGCAGGTCGTCGGATATCCCGAGGACGCGGCCGGGCCCGTCGCCCCGACCGGCGTCGCGACCCGGTTCAGCCCCACCCAGCTGCAGCTCGCCGACGCGGATCTGCCCGGCGGCACCAGCGGCGGGCCGTGGCTGCGCGACGGCACCCGGATCATCGGCGTCACCGGCGGCTACCAGCAGGGCGGCGAGAGCGACGACGTCTCCTACGCCAGCTACCTCGACGCCGACACCGTGGCGCTGCTCGCGACGCTGACGGCGGCCTGACGGGCCCCGGGCCGGACGGCGCCGAGCCTGCGGGCGTCGACGTGGCCGAACGGCCCCGGCTCCCAGCTCGCCACCGCCGCCTGCGCGGCCCGCCGGTCGCCGGCCGCGAGCAGCCGTGCGAGCGTCGCCACCCGGTCGGCGTGCCCGTGGGCGCGGGACCGGGCGTAGTCGGCGGCGGAGTCGTGGCTGACCATGAACGCCCAGTCGCTCGACAGGGCCAGCAGGGCCTGCTCGGCGAGGGCGTCGCGCAGCGGGTCGCGGGCGGCGGTGGCGTGCGCGGGGGCGGGGTGCGCGGGGGCGGGGTGCGCGGTGGCCAGCAGGTCGCGCTGGACGGCCTGGCCGCGCCGCACCAGATCGGCGACCGGGTCGCCGTCCCAGACGTGCCAGTCCTTGCCCAGCCCCCACGACGACCTCGGCAGCTCCACGGGTGTGCCGACGAGTCCCGCGTCCACGGCCCCGGCCAGCGTCGTGGCCCGTACGCCCGCCTCCGGGAGCGCCCGCAGCACCGCCTCCAGCCAGGCCGGGCCCTCGTGCCACCAGTGCCCGAACAGCTCGGTGTCGAAGGCGGCGACCGCCAGTCCGGGCCGGCCCAGCCGCGCCCGGATCCCCGTCAGCCGCTCCCGGACGACACCGACGAAGTCCGCCGCGTCCCGTGCCAGGGCCGCCGCGGCGCGGTCGGGGTCGTAGGGGCGCTTGTCCTGTGGGGCAACGTGTTTCCCGGTCACGCGCGACGGTTTGAGTCCGGAGCGGTGGTCGAACGTGTGGAAGTCGCGGTAGTCGGGGTGCCCCGGGTAGCCCGCGCGCGGCGACCAGACCCGGTAGGTGACGTCGAGGTCGCGGCCGGCGACGAGCACGCCCGAGTCGCCGACCGGACGCAGCAGCGCCGTGTCGCCGTGCAACGCCGGACCGTCGACGACGAACCTGTCGACGCCCGCCGCCGCGTACCCGGTCTCCATCCCCGGTGCGTAGCCGCACTCCGGGGCCCAGATCGCGGCCGGTCGCACCCCGAAGCGGCGGGTGTGGTCGACGAGCCCGGCGTCGAGGGCGAAGGCGCGGACCCGGTCGTCGAGCAGGGGCGCGAAGGGATGCGTCGCCGGGCCGCCGAGCAGTTCGAGCGCGCCCGCGTCGGCGAGCCCGCGCAGCACCGGGGCGCCGCCGTGGCGCCAGCGGGCCTCGAAGCCGCGCAGTGCCGCCGTCGCCGCCCGGTGCTCGCGGCGGGCCAGGTCGGGCAGCCGCGTGGCCGCCTCGTGGGCGCGCAGCAGCCAGCCGCCGAGCCAGTCGTGCATGCCGCGCAGGCAGTGCGGGTCGTCGAGCTGGGCGGCGAGCACCGGCGTGACGCCGAGCGTCAGCAGGTCGCGGCGACCCTCCGCGGCGAGCCGCTCGAGCACGTCGACGACAGGCAGGTACGCGTGCGCCCACGACTGGTAGAGCCACTCCTCGCCGACGGGCCAGCGCCCGTGGTGGGCGAGCCACGGCAGGTGCGAGTGCAGGACGAGGCAGAACGTGCCGACCGGTTCGGTCATCCGGCGATCGCGACGAGGTCGAGGCTGTCGTCGAGCGCGATGTCGTGCAGTACGAAGTCCGCGGCCGTCACCGACGCGACGTCCGCGGCGAGCGCCGGCGACAGCTCCGTGCCCGCGAGCGCCGCCGCGACCTGGGCCTCGACGATCGAGCCGCCGTGCCGGGCGTCGAGCTCGCGCAGCCGTGCGCCGTGGTGCAGGCCCAGCATCTCGACGTCGTCGAACCCGTCGGCGCGCAGTAGGTCCTCGAGTTCGGCGGGGGCGAACTCCCGGCTGTGGAACGGGTTGAGCGGCGTGTCGCGGCCGGGGGAGAACGTGAGCCGGTTGGGCGTCGAGACGAGCAGCTCACCGCCGGGCCGCAGCACCCGGGCGCACTCGCGGACGAACCGCTCCTGCTCCCACAGGTGCTCGATCACCTGCAACGACACGACCACGTCGATCACGCCCGTCGCCACGGGCAGCGCGACGAGGTTGCCCCGCGCCGGTGCGACCCGCGGGTAGCGGCGGGCGACGTGCTGCACGGTCGGGACGTCGTGGTCGAGGGCGAGGACCCGATCGGCGTGTCCGGCGACCAGATCGGCGCCGTACCCTTCCCCGCAGCCTGCCTCCAGGACCATGCCCGTGCAGCGCGGCAGCAGAGCGAGGTAGACGGCCTCATGACGGCGGAACCAGTAATTCTCGGCGGCGACATCCGGCACGGTGCGCTCGCCGGTCAGTGGCAGGCCGGGCGCGGTCATCGATCGACCGTATCCCGCGCGCATCTCGGCGGCTGGGGCGCGGTCCGACCCGTGGTGTGGCACCGCGCGCAACCTCACTGCTGCTGCTGAACCCGGGAGCCGCCGGACGACCGTGGGGTTGCGCGCGATCGGCCGATCCACGCCGCTGCCGCAACGGTTGGCCGCACAGCAGGCTCGGCGAGCACGACCAACTCGGCGGGCTCGACGTTTCCGCGACATGTGCCGCCGTGTCGCGGCGAACACGTCATCCGTGACCAGTACCCGTCGACCGCCCGGAGAGCCGCACCCGACCGCGCGGCTCCGACGCGATCCCCGCCGTCCCGAGCGAGCTTCGCACTCGGCACCGGCCGACCCGAACCGGCCGACGGAACGACGCAACGCCGATACCGTCGGCCCCCGATGTCGCAGAAACGTCGATCCGTCGCAGCTGAGCCGCATCTCGTCGTCCGGTCGGCCGTCGGCGACCACCTCGACGGCCAGGAGATCGCCGAGCACCGCCACGACTGGCACCAGCTCGTGTACGTCCGCTCCGGGTTGATGACCGTCCGCACCCCGGCGGGAGCATGGTTCGCCCCGCCGACGTGGGCGGTGTGGGTGCCGGCACGGGCCCGGCACTCGATCCGGTTCGCCGGCCGCAGCGCTGTGCGCACCCTCTACCTGCGACCCGGCATCGGCGGCTATGGCGAGTGCCGCGCCCTCGCGGTCTCGCCGCTGCTGCGCGAGCTGATCGTCCGGGCCGCCGACATCGGGATGCTCGACGAACGTGTCCCCGTCGAGGCCGCGATGGCCGCCGTGATCCTCGCGGAGCTGCCGGTGGACACCCGCGGCGTCGACGTCCCGGGTGCCGAACCTGCCGACGCCCGCACCTCGGCGCAGGCCGCGCGTCACGGAGACGGCCCGTCGGCGTTCACCCTCCCGGAACCGGAGAGCCCGCTGATGGTGAAGGTAGCGGCGATGCTCGACGCCGGCGCGACCCTCGCGGTGATCGCGCGCCGCTTGGAGATCGGCGTCCGCACGCTCGAACGCCGTTTCCACGACGAGACCGGCATGACCCCCGGCCGCTGGCGCCGGCAACGGATGTTGCTGCGCGGTCTGGAACGCATCGCCGAGGGGGCGACGGTCGCAGCGGCGTCGGAGATCGCAGGCTACGAGACCCCCAGCGCCTACGTCGCGGCCTTCCGCGCGACCTTCGGCACCACCCCCGGGCACCTGTTTCCCGTGAACCCACAAGCCTGTGAACGCTGACCCGCGGCTATGCCTGCGGGACGAAGGAGCCGTGCAGCCGCAGGCGGGCCATGCCGCCGTCGGGGAAGACGTCCATCCGGACCTGGGTCACCGGGCCTGCGCCGGGGAGGACGAAGCGGTGCCGGGTGTCGGGCTCCAGGGGCGTGCGCGGCAGCAGCGGCTCCCAGGGTGAGGCGTCCGACAGGCGACCCTGCAGGGACGCCGACCCGGGGGCGTTGTGCAGGAACCAGCTCGTGTCCAGCTCGGCGACCCGCACGACGGCCGGCCCGGCGAGGGCCAGCTCGACCCAGTCGTTGCCGTCGTCGCGCCGCCGCGCGGTCTCCCAGCCCTCGCCCATGCTGCGTGCGGGTCCGGGGAGCAGCAGGTTCTGCGGCGAGCTGTAGAAGAGGTTCGAGCAGGCCGTCACGCGGCCGCCGTTCTCGATCGCGGCGAGGTCCACCGACCCGAGCGCCGCCAGTAGCGCAGGGTCGGGCTTCGCCACGCCGTGGACGCGCAGCCGCGCCACGCCGCCGTCGGGGAAGATCCGCAGGCGGACGTGGGTGATGCGGTCGTCGCACTGCACGTCGAAGGCGTTCTCGGTGTCGCCCTTGATCGGCGAGCGGGCGACGAGCGGGACCCAGGTGTCGCCGGCGAGCCCGTCGACGGCGGCCTCGGGCGGGTAGTTGCCGGTGAACCACGCGGTGTCGACGACGATCCCGCGCACGACGCCGGGCGCCCCGAGGCGGACGACGGCCTCGTCGTGGCCGGGCTCGCGACGGCGGCGGGTCTCCCAGCCGTCGTAGACCTTGCCCTTGGGTCCGAACGTCGACGGGTCGAAGACGGCGGGGCCGGGGGTGATCAGGTTCTCGCGGGTCGCGAAGGCCTCGTCGTTGGCGGAGACGACGGCGCCGCCGACGTCGCGGCGGGCCAGGTCGGGCAGGAGCCGGAAGTCAGACACGGGCGTCCTCTCTGCTCAGCAGCCGGCCGCGCGGAGCCTCACCGTCGGTGATCACGGTGCCGCGCAGCCAGGTCGCGCGGACGACGCCGTGCAGCGTGCGGCCCGCGTAGGGGGTGACGGGGTTGCGGTGGTGCAGTGCCCCGACGGCGAAGGTGGCGTCGGGGGCGAAGACCGTGAGGTCGGCGTCCGCGCCGGGCTCGATCCGGCCCTTGCTCGTCAGTCCGACGAGATCCGCGGGGCGCCGGGACATCCAGGTCACGACGTCGGCAAGGTCGATCCCGCGCGCCCGCGCCTCGGTCCACACGATGGGCAGCCCGATCTGCAGGGAGGCGATACCGCCCCAGGCAGCGCCGAAATCGCCGCACAAGGAGTCGAAAGAGTCGAGGCGCTTCAGGTCCGGGGTGCAGGGGGAGTGGTCGGACACGACGATGTCGATCGTGCCGTCGACGAGCCCCTGCCACAGCGCGTCACGGTTGTCGGCCTCGCGCACCGGCGGGCAGCACTTGAAGCGGGTGTCGCCGTCGGGTACCTCCTCGGCGGTGAGCGCGAGGTAGTGCGGACAGGTCTCGACGGTGACGCGCACCCCGTCCGCGCGCGCCGCGGCGAGCAGCGGGAGCGCGTCGGCGGACGAGAGGTGCACGACGTGCACCCGGGCACCGGTCTCGCGGGCGGCGGCCAGCAGCCCGGCGATCGCGGAGTCCTCCGAGGCGCGGGGCCGCGAGGCGACGAAGTCGGCGTAGCGCCGCCCCCCGGCGGGTGTGATGAGCGCGCCGTCCTCGGCGTGGGCGATGAGCAGGCCGTCGAACGCGGCGAGTTCCCGGAGGGCGGGTCGTGGGTCGGGCAGGGGCGGGAACTCGGGTACCCCGGAGTCGACGAGGAACGCCTTGAACCCGACGACGCCGGCGTCGTGGAGCGGGCGCAGCTCGGACCCGTTGCCGGGGATCGCCCCGCCCCAGAAGGCGACGTCGACGAGACACTGCCCGGCCGCCGCGGCTCGCTTCGTCGCCAGGAAGGGAACGGACACCGTGGGCGGCAACGAGTTCAGCGGCATGTCGACGATCGTCGTCACCCCGCCCGCCGCGGCCGCCCGGGTCGCCGACGCGAAGCCCTCCCACTCGGTGCGGCCGGGCTCGTTGACGTGCACGTGGGTGTCGACGAGCCCGGGCAGCAGCACCTCGTCGTCGGCGAGCGTGATCTCCTGCGCGGCCACGGCGTCGGAGAACGGGAGGACCGCCGCGATCCGCGAACCGTCGACCACGACGGCGGCCGGACGCAGCGATCCCTCGACGAGCGCCCGGCGGGCCCGCAGCACGATCACGGCTGCTGCTCCCGGTACGCCCGCCAGCTCGCGAGGTCGGAGATGTCGGTCGGCGCGGGCCCGCCGTCCCACGGACGCCGCAGGATCATCGCGAGCGACCCGCTGCCGTCGGCCAGCTCGATGACACCGAGCTCCAGGCCGGCCGGCTCGCCGGGCAGGAGCACCTCGCGCAGCTGCTCGTAGGAGAGCTCGTAGACCTCGCCCTGTACGGCGGCGCCCTGGTCCGGGCCGACGTCCTCCAGCGCCGGATACGCACCGTCGACGGCGTGGAACCGGTAGCGCTTCGCCGTCGTCGTCGCGGTCACGAGCGCGGCGCCGCCGACCAGGTGGTGATCGGCGCCGCCGGCCATCGCCGTGCCGTTCAGGAACATGCGGGGCACACGAGCCTCCAACGAGTAGGGGGTCGTGAGTGGCGATGGTCGCGAGAGCGACCATCGCCACTCACAGGGTGATGTGCTCCGGGCGGACGGGGACGCGGCGCAGGGCCTTGCCCGTCGCGGCGCGGATCGCCGCCGCCACCGCCGGGCCCGACGAGATCGTCGGCGGCTCGCCGACGCCTCGGACGCCGTAGGGCGCGTGCGGGTCGGCGTACTCCAGGACCTTCACCTGCATCGGCGGCATGTCGAGGATGGTCGGGATCAGGTAGTCGGTGAACGACGGGTTGCGCACCTTGCCGTCGGTCACGACGATCTCCTCCATCAGCGCCAGCCCCATGCCCTGGGCGCTACCGCCCTGGATCTGGCCGACGACGGCGTCGGGGTTGATCGCCCTGCCGACGTCCTGCGCGGTGTCCAGCGCGACGACCTTGACCAGGCCGAGCTCGACGTCGACGTCCACGACCGCCCGGTGCGCCGAGAACGCGTACTGCACGTGGGCGTCGCCCTGGCCGGTCTCCGGGTCGACCGGATACGTCGGCCGGTGGTGCCATTCGACGGTCTCCTCGACGGCCTCGTCGGCCAGTACCTCGGCCAGCACGGCGAGCACCTCGCCCGACGCGGAGACGATCTTGTCGCCGTCGAGACGGAGGCCGCTCACGCCGAGCCGCCGCGCGGACAGGGCGAGCACCGACTCCCGGACCGCCTCGCAGGCCGCCTTGACGGCGCCGCCGGTCACGTAGGTCTGGCGGGACGCGGACGTGGAGCCCCCGGAGCCGACCATCGTGTTCTTGGGGTGCACCACGACCCGGTCGACGCCCAGCTCGGTGCGGCAGATCTGCTGCTCGACGGTGATCAGGCCCTGCCCGACCTCGGCGGCGGCGGTGTGCACCGTCGCGACGGGCTCGCCACCGACGATCTCCAGCCGGACCCGGGCGGTCGAGTAGTCGTCGAAGCCCTCGGAGAACCCGACGTTCTTGTACGTGACGGCGTACCCGATCCCGCGGACGACGCCCTCACCGTGCGTGGTGTTGGACGCGCCGCCGGGCAGGTCGCGGATGTCGGGCCGGTCGTCCGGAGGCGGGGGCAGCGGCAGGTCGCGCACGGTGCGGATCAGCTCCGCGACGGGCGCGGCCGAGTCGATGAGCTGGCCGGTGATGTTGCGGTCGCCCTCGCGCATGCCGTTGAGCGCCCGGATCTCCACGGGGTCGACGCCGACCCGCTCGGCGAGCTCGTCCATCAGCGCCTCGTGGGCGAAGGCGGCCTGAACACACCCGAAGCCGCGCATGGCCCCGCACGGCGGGTTGTTCGTGTAGACGCCGCGCGCGTCGACGTGCACCGACGGGATGTCGTACGGGCCCAGGCCCAGTGTTCCGCCGTTGCCGACGACCGCCGTCGTCGACGAGGCATAGGCGCCGCCGTCGAACAGGATGTCGGCCTTGGCGTAGATCAGCCGGCCCCCCTCCGTGGCGCCGAACTCGTAGCGCAGCCACGCGGGGTGGCGGTGCACGTGACCGAAGAACGACTCCTCGCGCGAGTAGCTCATCTTCACGGGCTTGCCGGTGTGCATCGCGAGCAGGCAGGCGTGGACGTGCATCGACAGGTCCTCGCGACCGCCGAACGCGCCGCCGACGCCGGCCAGGTGCAGCCGCGCCCGGTCGGGCGGCAGGTCGAGCACCCGGCACACCTGCTGCTGGTCGACGTGCAGCCACTGCGTCGCGACGTAGAGGTCGAGCCCGCCCTCGCCGTCGGGCACCGCGAGCCCGGACTCCGGACCCAGGAAGGCCTGGTCCTGCATGCCGACCTCGAAGTCCAGTGCGACGACGACCGGTGCCGTCGGGGCGGGGTCGCCGCGGCGGATCGCCAGCTCGCGCACCAGGTTCCCGCCGGGCTGGACGAGCGGGGCGTCGTCGTCCAGCGCCCGGCGCGGGTCGGTCAGCGCGGGCAGCTCCTCGTAGTCGACGACGATCCGCTTGGCGGCGCGCCGGGCCGTCTCGGGATGGTCGGCGGCGACGAGGGCGACGGGTTCGCCCTGGTAGCGGACGACGTCCTCGGCGAGCGCGGGCTGGTCGAGGTGCTCGAGCCCGACGCGGTTCAGACCCGGGACGTCCGCATGGGTGAGCACCGCGTAGACGCCGGGGGTCGCCAGGGCGGCGCTGACGTCGATGGAGTGGATGCGGGCGTGCGGGTGCGGGCTGCGCAGCGTGACGCCCCAGCACATGTCGTCGTGCCACAGGTCGGACGAGTACGCGAACTCGCCGGTGACCTTGAGCGTGCCGTCGGGACGCAGCGGGGAGTCGCCGATCTTCCCGACGTTGCGGGTCTCGGTCGAGGTCATGACGCCTTCTCCAACAGGGTCTCGTGTACGGCGGCGCACTCGCGCGCGACGGCGGAGGTGTCGACGGTGACGACGCGGTCGCGCTCGACGACCGGCCGCCCGTCGACGAGCAGCAGCTCCAGCGGCGGCGGCGCACCGAGGACCAGCGCCGCGACGGGGTCGGCGACGTCGGCGTGGCCGAGGCCGTCGATGCGCCAGAGTGCGAGGTCGGCGAGCTTGCCGGGCTCGACGGAGCCGATCTCCCGCTGTCGGCCGAGCACGGAGGCGCCGCCGATCGTCGCCAGCTCCAGCGCGTCGCGGACCGTCAGTGCGGTCGGACCGCCCACCGCGCGGGCGAACAGCAGCGCGTGCCGGACCTCTTCCAGCAGGCTGCCGGCCTCGTTCGAGGCGGCGCCGTCGACCCCGAGGCCGACGCGGGCCCCGGCGTCGCGCAGGTCGCGGGTGCGGCAGATGCCGGCGCCGAGCCGGGCGTTGGACGAGGGGCAGTGCGCCACCCCGCTCCCGGTGGCGCCGACCTTCTTGACCTCGGCGTCGTCGAAGTGGATGCCGTGGGCGAACCAGACGTCCTCGCCGGTCCAGCCGAGGCTCTCCACGTACTCCAGCGGCGAGCAGCCGAACCGCTCGCGGCAGAACTCCTCCTCGTCGACGGTCTCGGCCAGGTGGGTGTGCAGCAGCACCCCGAGCCGCCGCGCCAGTTCCGCTGATTCGCGCATCAGCGAACCGGTCACCGAGAACGGCGAGCACGGCGCGAGCGCGATCCGCAGCATGGCGTCGGGCGACGGGTCGTGCCAACGGCGCACCGCCTCCTCCGAGGCGGCGAGGATCGCGTCGCGGTCCTCGACGACGTGGTCGGGTGGCAGGCCGCCGTCCTTGCGGCCCAGGTCCATCGAGCCACGGGTGGCGTGGAAGCGCAGCCCGACGTCGGCCGCGGCGCGGATCTCGGCGCCGAGCACGTCGCCGCCCTCGCGGGGGAAGACGTAGTGGTGGTCGGCAGCGGTCGTGCAGCCGGTCAGCGCGAGCTGCGACAGCGCGCCGGTGGCGCCGGTGTGCACGGCGTGCTCGTCGATGCCGGCCCACACCGGGTAGAGCGTGGTGAGCCACTCGAACAGCGTCGCGTCGACGGCCAGGCCGCGGGTGACCCACTGGTAGAGGTGGTTGTGGGTGTTGACGAACCCGGGGGTGAGCAGGCAGCCGCGGGCGTCGATCCGTTCTCCGGGAACCGGCGCCGGGCCGGGGCCGACGGCGGTGATCCGGTTGCCGTCGATCACGACGTGGCCGTCGGCGAACTCGGCACCGGTCACGGTGACGACATGGGCACCCTCGATGATCATGACTGCGCTCCCGCGGAAGCCGCCGCTCGCACCGCGTCCAGGATCTTCTCGTAGCCGGTGCAGCGGCAGAGGTTCCCCGCGAGCGCCTCCCGGATTTCGGGGTCGCTCGGGGAGGGGTTGCGCGCCAGCAGGTCGTGGGTGGAGACGAGGAAGCCCGGCGTGCAGAACCCGCACTGCACGGCACCGCACTCGACGAACGCCTGCTGCACCGGGTCGAGCCCGTCGTCGCCGGCGAGCCCCTCGACCGTCGTGACCTCGCGGCCCTGCGCCTGGCCCGCCGCGACGAGGCACGAGCACACCGGTACCCCGTCCATGTAGACGGTGCACGACCCGCATTCGCCCTGCTCGCAGGCGTTCTTGGACCCGGGCAGGCCCAGCCGCTCGCGCAGCGCGTACAGCAGGCTCTCGCCCTCCCACACGTCGTCGGCCTCGCGGCGCTCGCCGTTGACCGTCAGTTCGATCCGCATCAGGCGGCCCTCCGGTGCTCGTCCCAGGCCCAGGTGGCGGCGCGGCGCGCCATCACCGAGAGCGTGTGCAGGCGGTACGCGGCGGTGCCGCGCACGTCGTCGATCGGGGCGGCCGCGTCGCGCACCCTGCGGCCGAACTCGGCCGCCAGACCGTCGGGCAGCGCGGCGCGCGACTCCCACAGCCCGGCGGCCTCCAGCTCGCCGGCGAGGAACGCGGCGGCGGCGTCGGCCCGGCGCGGGGTCGGGGCGGCCGAGCCCACCCCGGTGCCGACCTCCTTGCGGTCCGGGTGCAGCGCGAACCCGAACGCGGACACCGCGATCACCATCGCGTTGCGGGTCCCGATCTTGCAGAACTGCTGCGGTCCCGCGGGCGGGGCGACGAGCACGGCGGCGATCAGCTCGTCGGGCGCGAGTGCGTTGCGCTTGACGCCGGTGAAGAACTCCGCGACCGGCACCTCCCGGGTGCCGCGCGCCGCCGAGGCGATCTCGACGACGGCGTCGGCGGCCAGCAGCGCCGGGTGCGAGTCACCGGCGGGGGACGCGGCGCCGAGGTTGCCGCCGACGGTGCCCCGGTTGCGGATCTGCGGCGAGCCGACGGTGCGGGCGGCCATCGCCAGCCCCGGCAGCCGGTCGCCCAGCTCGGCGATGACCCGCGCGTAGGTGACGCCCGCGCCGAGCCGGATGCGGCCGTCGTCCCAGGCCCACTCGCGCAGCTCCGGTACCCGGGTCAGGTCCAGCAGCGCGTCCGGACGACGATGGTCGAAGTTCAGCTCCACCATGACGTCGGTGCCACCGGCGACCGGCAGCGCGTCGGGCCGCTCCGCCTTCGCCGCGAGCGCCTCTGCCCACGTGCTCGGTGCCAGGAAGTCCATGCCGACGAGTACACCGGCACGCGGCCGTGCGGATAAGTCGCCGCCGCCACGAATCGGTGGCCCGCGTCACGCCGAGGTCTTGTACGTTCCTCCAATGCTCCTGCGTGACCTGCTCGCGCACCCCGGGCTGCACCTGCGGCTGCTCCACGGGTCGGACGTGGACCTCGACCGCGGCGTCCGGTGGGTCTACACGACCGACCTCATCGATCCCGGCCGCTACCTGTCGGGGGGCGAGCTCGTCATCAGCGGGCTCGTGTGGCGCAACGACCCCGCCGACAGCGAGCGGTTCGTCGCCGCCGTCGCCGCGTCCGGGGCGGCCGCGCTCGCCGCCGGCGAGGCGGTCTTCCACACCGTCCCCGACGACCTCGTGCAGGCCTGCCGGCGCCACGGCGTGCCGCTGATCGCGGTGCCGGAGGAGACGTCGTTCGGGACGGTGACCGAGATCGTCGTCGGCGCCGTCACCGCGGCCAGGGGCGACCGGCTCGCGCACACCCTGGGCCGCCAGCGCGAGCTGCTGAGCGCCGTCGCGAGCGGGGCGGGGCTCGACGAGCTGGTCGCGCAGGTCTCGGCGGCGACGGGCGTCGGCTGCCGGGTGCTCTCGGCGAGCGGACGGCGGATCGCCGGACCGCCCTTGTCCGACGACCTGCGCGACCGCCTGGTCGCCACCTTCCTGACCGCGCAGCGGCTGCCCGCCCGCGTCGGGGCGGGGTGCTCGGTCCTGCTGGTAGGGCCAGGGGCCGGGGCGCGGGTGACCTCGTGGTTCGTGGTCGCCGACGGGCGGTTCGACGAGTGGGAGTCCGAGGTCGCCGACGCCGTCGGTGAGCTGGTGGCGATCGCGGCGCTCGACCGGGCGCGGCGCGGGGAGGGACAGCGCGTCGCGTCGGCGATCGCCGACGACGCCGTCGCGCTGCTGGCGGGAGGCGCGCACGACCGGCCCGAGACGGCGGTCCGGCTGCGGCAGGCCGGGCTGCGGGCCACGGGCGCGCTGAGCGTCGTCGTCGCCGGGTTCGCCGGCCGGCCGGACCTGGCCGAGACCGCGCGGACGATCCTGCTCGACGTCGGGACCGCCGAGGCCGGCGACGCGCCCGTGGTCGGGGTGAGCGACGGGACCGCCGTCGCGCTGCTCCCCGGTCCGGTCGACGCCGTCGACGCCGCGCTGCAGCGGCTCGGTCCCGGGCTGCCCGGCACGCTGCTCGTCGGGACGAGCCGTCCCGCCGACCCCGGCACGCTGGCCGGCGCCCTGCGTGAGGCCCAGCACGCCCGCGAGCTCGCGCACGGCAGGCCGGGGACGCTGCACGTCGTCGCCGCGGCCGAGGTGACCTCGCACGTCGCGCTGCTCGCGGCCGTCCCGGACGAGGTGCGCCGGGCCTTCGCCGCGAGCGTCCTCGACCCGGTCCTGGCCTACGACGAGCGCACCGGTGCCGGGCTCGTCGGGACGCTCGAGGCGTTCCTGGAGTGCTCGGGATCGTGGAGCCGCACCGCCGAGCGGCTGCACCTGCACGTCAACACCGTGCGCTACCGCATCGGGCGGGTCGAGGAGCTGACGGCGCGCGACCTCTCGACCCTGGCCGACCGCGTCGACGTCTGGCTCGCGCTGCGCGCGCGCTGACCCGAGGGGCGCGGCGCCCGCGCGGTGTGCTGCCGGCGGGACGGACCCCGGGCCGCGGTCAGACGCCGCGGCGGCGGGCCGGGCGGATGCGGCCCGCCTCGTCGACGGTCGCGACGACCCGGTCGGCATGGTCGCGGAAGGTCGCCGAGGCGTCGTCGTAGACGCCCACCTGGCGCCCGGCCCGGTCCCGGACGGTGCCGTCGAGCTCGACGAGCGCCCGTGGGTGCCCGGCGGCGTCGCAGACCAGGCCGGTCGTCAGGTCGATGCGGCGGGAGTGGTCGAGCAGCGCGCCCAGCTGCGGAACGCGCCGGCGGGTCCGGGCGGCGCCGACCGACCGCCCCACGACGAGCCCGGCGACCGCCGCCGCCGCGAACGCCGCGGACACGACCCGGCCGGGTCTGCCGGTGGCACTCGGACGTCCCCCCACGACCGATCCCCTTTCCGCCCGCGGCGCGTCGTCGCGCCGGAGGGCTGATGTGGGGGTCGGCGCGCGATATGCGCACGTTACGGCGGACGGCGGCGTGTCGCGAACTCACCGCTCGTTGCCGAACGGTCCTGCTCCGTCCGTGGCGTCGGGCTCCGCCGGACAGGTGAGTACGGCGGCGTCCGGCCGGCGCCCGTGCGTGGCAATGGTCGCTATGGCGACCATTGCCACTCACAGGGGCGCGGCCGGGCAGGGCGTCAGGAACGCGTGACCGTGGCCTCGATCAAGCCATACGGCCGGTCGGCCGCGTAGAAGACCTCGTTGGGGTTGTCCAGGCCGAACGGCGACAGGTCCACGACGAAGTGGTGCTTGTTCGGTGCCGACAGCGAGATCTCGGCGACCTCGGGGTGGGCCTCCAGCGCGGCGCGGCCCATCTCCCACAACGTCTGCTGCAGCGCCTTGGAGTGCACGACGGCGAACTGCTCGAGCAGGATGCGCCGCACGTCCGACCACGTCTTGTCCCAGTCGAGCTCGGTCGTCGCGTAGCGCCACGTCGCGACGAGCGAGGTGGACATGATCCGGTCGTGGGTCTCGGCCAGCGTGGTGTACCCGTCGGTGAGGAAGCCGGCGAACTCCGAGCCGGTCGACTTGAGCAGCACCAGGTCCCGGAGCCCGGAGACGACCTGCTCGCCGCTCCCGTCGACGGTCACGACCGTCGTGCGCACCTCGGGGCCGCGCCGGACCCAGGTGTGGTCGTGGCCCTGGCCGCCGACCTCCACGCGGTCCCAGAACAGCTCGTCCACCGCCACGCTGGCCCCGGTCACCGGCTCGACGTCGGCGACGAAGTGCCGGGCCAGGTCGAGGCCGTAGGTCTCGATCTCGCGCAGGCCCTTCTCCTTGGCGTAGGCGTAGCAGGTGTTCTTCTGGGTGTCGGTCGGCAGCACCTGCGCCTGGTCGCCCTCGAGGTGGGCGGCGGTGAAGTCGCCGCGCAGCGCCGTCGACACCGTGACGTCACGGATCTCGTGCCGGGGGCTGTCGCGGTAGATGCGCACGACGCGGTTCTCGGCCTTGCCGTACTGGTTGGCGCCCAGCGTGATCGTCGACGTGGTGGTCATCGGGTTCAGCTCCCGCGGTAGGTGGAATAGGCGAAGGGGGACAACAGGAGCGGCACGTGCAGGTGTGCCGCGGGATCGGTCACCGTGAACGTCACGACCACCTCGGGGTGGAAGTGGGGCCGGTCGCCGAACCAGGCACCGGTGTCGAAGACCAGCCGCCACGTGCCGGGGGCCGGCAGGTCGGCGAATCGGGCCCGGCCGTCGTCGTCGGTGACGGCGGAGCCCACGCCCTCCAGCGACACCCGCATCCCGGCGGCGGGCGAGCCGGTCGCGGCGTCGAGCACGTGCGTCGAGAGGCTCACGACGACCTCACCAGCCGGGCGATGCGCAGCCGGTTGATCCCGGTGAGCTCCTCGAGGGCGACCTTGCGCTCGGTCGCCGGGTCGTTGGCCAGCCGGGCCTGCAGCGTCGCCAGCAGGTCCTCGGCGCTGCGCCCGCTGGCGCAGACGAGGTAGACGTACCCGAAGCGGGCCTCGTAGGCGCGGTTGCCCCTGGCGAGGGCGTCGAGGACGTCCAGCGGCGCACCGGCCACCCCCGCCTGCTCGCGCGCCGAGGCGCCCTCGGCGACCCGGTCCCCGATGCGCGGGTGTCCCTCGAGCGCGTCGTCGAGGTCGCTGTCGCGCAACGCCTCCGCCGCGGCGGCCTGCAGGGCCTCGACCGAGGGGAAGGGCCGTCGGGCGGCGACGACCCGGGCCCACCGGGGGGCCGAGCAGCACGCCAGCAGCGCGCGCTCGGCCTCCGCGGCGGGAAGGGCGTTGAACTGCTGCAGTGTCATCGAGCGCTCTTCGTCCACGACGTCCGCGCGGTGTGGATCGGGTTGGCGTCGGCGACGAGGTCGGCGAAGCGGTGGTTGGCCACCTTCGCGATCTCGATGAGCGCCGCCGCGTGCTCCTGCGCGGGGGAGTTGGTGAGCCGCAGCGCACCGTCGCGAAGGATGTGATCGCGGTTGTGCGCGTCGCGGACGCAGACGATGAGCGGGATGCCGAACCGCTCCCGGTAGGTCGCGGCGAGCGCCTCGAACTCCTGCTGGTCCTCGTCGGCGAGCCGGGTGAGACCCGCGGCGGACTGGTCGCGCTCGGAGTCCTCGCCGATGTCGAGCCCGCCCAGGTCCGGGTACTCCGCCATCAGCGCCCGCTGCTCGTCGCGCGGCGCGGCGAACAGCGCCTCCTGGAAGGCGGTGCGCAGCGCGTCCGTGTCGGCGAAGGGCCTGCGGTCGTAGGCGTGCCCGACGACGGCGGTCTCGCCCTGGAACAGCCGCCCGAACGTCGCGACGAACTCCTCCCGGCTCATCCCGTTGACCTGTTCCAACCGGACCGTGCCCTCGCCGGGCGAGCCCGCTACGGCCGGGCCGCGGCCGCGTCCGATGTGGTGGAACACGATGTTCAGCACGATCGCGGTGATGCTGCCGAGCGTGATGCCGGAGCCGAACACGACCTGTGCCCACTCGGGCAGCGCCTTGGCGACGTCGGGCTGGGCCGTCACGAACATCGCCAGGCCGACGCTGGAGGCGACGATGACGACGTTGCGGTGGTCGTGGAAGTCGACGCGCGAGAGCGTCTGGAAGCCGACGACGGCGACGGTGGCGAACATCGCGAGCGCGGCGCCGCCGAGCACCGGGTGCGGGATCCCCGCGACGATCGCGCCCGTCTTCGGAACCAGCCCGATGACGATCATGATCGCTCCGGCAGTGGCGACCACGTAGCGGCTCTTCACCCTGGTCAACCGGACGAGGCCGACGTTCTCGGCGAAGCAGGTGTAGGGGAACGAGTTGAAGATGCCGCCGATGGTGGTGGCGAGCCCGTCGGCACGCAGCGCACGAGCGATGTCGGACTTCCCGACGCGCTTGTCGACGATCTCGCCGGTCGCGAACACGTCGCCGGTGGTCTCGACGGCGGTGATGAGCATGACGACGATCATCGAGACGATGGCGGCGAGGCCGAACTTCGGGATTCCGAAGAAGAACGGCGTGGTGACGCCGAACCAGGCCGACTCGCCGACGGCGGAGAACGTCGCGAAGCCGGTGGCCCACGCGACGAGCGTGCCGGCGACCAGCCCGATCAGGACGGCGACGGTGGCCATGAACCCGCGGAAGACCCGCTGGATGACGACGATCAGCGCGAGCGTGCCCAGCGCGAACGCGAGGTTGTGCCAGTCCTCGGGGTGCGGGTTGTCGGCACCGCCGACGGCGTCGGCCGCGGCCACGGGCAGCAGCGCCAGCCCGATGATCGTGATGACCGACCCGGTGACCACCGGCGGGAAGAAGCGGATGAGCTTGCCGAACACGGGCGCGATCAGGAGGGTGAACAGCCCCGCGACGATCACCGAGCCGTAGATGACGAGCAGGCCGTCGGTGCCCCCGCCCGCGGCCATCCCGATGGCGATCATCGGCGACACGGCCGTGAACGTCACGCCCTGCAGCAGCGGTAGCCGCACACCGACCTTCCAGAACCCGACGGACTGGATGATCGAGGCGATGCCGCAGGTGAACAGGTCGGCGTTGATGAGGTGGATGAGTTCGCGCTCGTTCAACCCGATGGCCCCGGCCAGCAGGATCGGCACGATGACCGCGCCGGCGTAGAAGGCGAGCACGTGCTGGAAGCCGTAGACGGCGAGCTTCGCCGGGGGGAGCACCTCGTCGACGGGATGGCGTCGGCGTGGTGTCGGAGTGGGAGGACGGGCGCGCACCTGGCACCTCGCAGGGGTCGTCGGCTGTGACGCGACCCACGATGACGGCCGCCCGACGGCAGCGACCACCCGTCGAAACGACGAAGCCGACGGGTCCCGGAGGACCCCGGTTCGGAGGATCCTCCAGGCCGCCGGGAACGGTCAGCCGGTGGGCGCGCCCGCGACGGTCACGATCCCGCCGACGGTGTGGGTCAGCCAGCCGAGCAGCACCCCGTCGGTGAGGTCGAGCGGCACCTCGGGGCCCGTCCAGCTCAGCAGCGCCACGGGCCGGTTCGCGAGCGCGTCGCGCAGCATGGCCGCGAGCTCCGGCGTCGCCAGGACGGTGAGCCCGCCGCTGGTCACGGGCGTGCAGTCGGCGCCCTCGGCCGTGTCCGATCCCGTGCGCAGGACGTACCCGCAACCCGTGCGGTCGTCGTATCCGGTGACCAGCACCTCGGCACCCCCTGCCCGTCGCCGGAACGGCCCGGCGGCGGTGTCCGTTCTACCGCCGAGCGGTGCGGCGCGCCCGCGCACAGCACCGAACGTGAGAACCGTCTAACCGCTGTGAAAGCTGAAATGTTGAACTGATTGGTGAGGGTTCTCACCCCGGCGATCGTTTGCCGCGCCCCGGACCCGCGACGACAATGGCCGCAGGGATCGACGGTTCGCGGCGGAACCATCCGGGACACACCGCGGACGTTCGCGACGAGGGTCCGCGGGCACCGCCGACACGCTCTCCGACCATGGCGGGCAGGGTGGCGACCGGGCGGGCGGACCGTCCGAGCAGCATTTCCGAGACACGGGTCGCGCACCGGACGGGCGCGGCTCCCGCACCGGCAGGAGGTCGAAGAGGTCCGATGAACATCGTCGTGCTGATCAAGCAGGTGCCCGACACCTACTCCGAACGCAAGCTCGACGGCTCGGACGGCACGCTGGACCGCGAGGCCACCGACTCCGTGCTGGACGAGATCAACGAGCGCGCCGTCGAGGCCGCCCTGCAGCTCAAGGAGGCCAACGACGGCACCGAGGTGACCGTCGTGACGATGGGCCCGGACGGGGCGACCGACGCGATCCGCAAGGCGCTGTCCATGGGCGCCGACAAGGCCGTGCACCTGTCCGACGCCGCGCTGCACGGCTCCTGCGCGGTCCAGACCTCCAAGGCGCTGGCCAAGCTGATCGGGACCGTCGACGGCGGCTTCGACCTGGTGCTGGCCGGCAACGAGGCCTCCGACGGCCGCGCCGGCGCCGTGCCCGCCATGGTCGCCGACATCCTGGGCGTCCCGGCGCTCACCCACGCGCGCGAGGTCACGGTCGAGGGCGGCAGCGTCAGCGTCACCCGCGAGACCGACGACGGCGTCACCAAGCTGACCGCCGAGCTGCCCGCACTGGTCTCGGTCAACGAGAAGATCAACGAGCCGCGGTACCCCTCCTTCAAGGGGATCATGGCCGCCAAGAAGAAGCCCGTCGCGACGCTGTCGCTGGCCGACGCCGGGATCGACGCGTCGGAGGTCGGGCTGGCCAACGCGCTGTCCACGGTCACGAGCTCGCAGCCCAAGCCGCCGAAGAGCGCGGGCGAGAAGATCGAGGACGAGGGCGACGGCGGCGCGAAGATCGCCGCCTACCTGGTCGCGCAGAAGCTGGTCTGACCCCACCGACGAGAAGGAGAATCCACCATGGCCGAGGTCCTGGTCCTCGTCGACCACGTCGAGGGTGAGAACAAGAAGAGCACCTACGAGCTGCTGACGGCGGCCCGCGCGCTCGGCGAGCCGTCGGCGGTCGTCGTCGGCCCGGCGGGCACCGCGGGCAAGCTGGCCGACGGGCTCAAGGCGCACGGCGCCGCGAAGATCTACGTCGCGGAGACCGACTCCACCGACTTCCTGACCCCGCAGGTGTCCGTGCTGGCCTCGCTCGTCGAGTCCACGAACCCGGCGGCCGTGCTGATCTCGGTGAGCGCGGACGGCAAGGAGATCGCAGGGCGGCTCGCCGTCCGCACCGACTCCGCGCTGCTGGGCGACGCCGTCGCGGTCTCGCCCGAGGGCGTCACGCACTCGGTGTTCGGCGGTGCCTACATCGCCGAGGCGAAGGCCAACACCGCGCACCCGGTGATCACGCTGCGGCCCGGTTCGGTCGAGGTCGAGCAGGCCGACGGCGCCGGTGCCGAGGAGAGCGTCGAGGTCCCGGCCGCAGCGGGCCGGTCCGCGACGGTGACCGCGCGCGAGCCGCTGGCCGGTGGCGACCGTCCGGAGCTCACCGAGGCGAGCGTCGTCGTCTCCGGTGGGCGTGGTGTCGGGTCGGCGGAGAACTTCGAGATCGTCGAGAAGCTCGCCGACTCCCTCGGCGCCGCGGTCGGCGCCTCGCGCGCGGCCGTCGACTCCGGCTACTACCCGCACCAGTTCCAGGTCGGGCAGACGGGCAAGACGGTCTCGCCGCAGCTCTACATCGCGCTCGGCATCTCCGGCGCGATCCAGCACCGCGCCGGCATGCAGACGTCCAAGACGATCATCGCGGTCAACAAGGACGCCGAGGCGCCCATCTTCGAGATCGCCGACTTCGGGGTCGTGGGCGACCTGTTCAAGGTTGCGCCGCAGCTGCAGGAGGAGATCGTCAAGCGCAAGTCCTGACGTCTCCGACGACGCCCCCGGCCCTTGCGGACCGGGGGCGTCGTGCTGCTCGGGCCGCTGGCGGCTCTTTCGTGCAGGAACGGCACTTTCCCGCAACTGGGCGGCGGGAAAGTGCCGTTCCTGCAATCGGGCCGGGCCGGGGCGGGCTGGGGCGCGCAGCGCGGGGTCCGTCCGGGGGAGTTCACCCGGTCGCCACCCGACGGCCGCCGCGGCACGGATCGTACGTTCGTCTGCGACCCGTACCAAATGGGGCGTGACCTCCTCGATCTCCTCTCGGGTGCTGGGCACCACCCCCGAGACCCCGGCCGGCCGCTACTCGCTGCTGCTGACCACCGACGCCGACGAGGTGCGCGCGGCCCAGCGGCTGCGCCACGACGTGTTCGGCGACGAGCTGGGTGCCACCCTGCACAGCCGCGTGCCGGGCCTGGACGTCGACCGGTTCGACGAGTTCTGCGACCACCTCGTCGTCCGCGAGGACGCGACGGGCCGCGTCGTCGGCACCTACCGGATGCTGCCGCCCGCTCGCGCCCGCGAGGCCGGTGCGCTCTACGCCGACGGCGAGTTCGACCTCACCTCCCTCGACGGGCTGCGCCCCGAGCTGGTCGAGACGGGCCGCTCCTGTGTGCACCCCGACCACCGCAACGGTGCCGTGGTCAGCCTGGTGTGGGCCGGCCTGGCCCGCTACATGCTGCTGTCGGGCAACCGCTGGCTCGCCGGCTGCGCCAGCGTGCCCCTCGACGGCGAGGACGGTGCCGACGGCGCGCTCGCCGCGGGCGTCTGGGAGCGGGTCAAGGCCACGCACCTCGCGCCGGACCTCTACCGCGTCGCGCCGCACAACCCGTGGCGGCCGGGACCCGTCGTGCGGTCGGGCAGGCTCGCGATGCCGCCGCTGCTGCGCGGCTACCTTCGGTTGGGCACCTGGATCGGCGGCCCGCCCGCCCACGACCCCGACTTCCGCTGCGCCGACTTCTTCGTGCTGCTCGACGTGCAGCGCCTCGACCAGCGCTACCTGCGCTACTTCCTCGGCGCCATCGCGTGAGCACGCCGGCCGTGCCGCCGACAGGGGCTCCTGCCGCCCCGGCCCGCGGTGGTGATCGTCGTCCGCGGGACATGGGCGTCGCCGCTGTCGCCCATGTCCCTGGTGCGCACGTCCCGCACGTCGTCCAGCACCCGACCCACCCCGGGGTGCCGCGCGCCACCGAGCGCGACGCCGGCCCCTGGCCTCCGTACTCGCCGTGCGGGCCGGACTGTCTGCCACCGCCGGCCCGGCCCGCACGGCTGCGCTCCGCCCGCCGCGCCGCCGCGCTGCTCACCGTCGTCGGCGCGGCGGTACTCACGCTCCCGCTGGTCGCGCCGTTCGGTCGCCGCGCCACCGGCGTCGCGATGCGCCACGTCTTCCGCGCCGTGCTGGGTGCGGCCGGCATCCGGCTGCGGGTCATCGGCGGCTCCTCGTTCGCGGACGAGGGCGGTGTGCTCGTCGTGGCCAACCACCTGTCGTGGATCGACGTGCTCGCCCTCGGTGCGGTGCAGCCGGTCCGGATGGTCGCGAAGCGCGAGGTCGGCGACTGGCCCGTCGTCGGACGGGTCGCGGCGCGCAGCGGCGCGCTGTTCGTCGACCGGACGGGGCTGCGGGCGTTGCCCGGGGTCGTCGCCGAGACGGCCGCGGCCCTGCGCGCGGGTGCCGTCGTCGGCGTCTTCCCCGAGGGGACGACCTGGTGCGGCTCGGCCGCGGGCCCGTTCCGGCGCGCGGTGTTCCAGGCCGCGGTGGACTCCGGGGCACCGGTCCGGCCCGTCACGCTCGACCTGCGGGCGGCCGACGGCCGTCCGACGACCGCCGCGGCGTTCGTCGGCGACGAGACGCTCGCCGCCTCGTTGCGCCGCGTCCTCGCCCTCGACGGCCTGGTCTGCGAGCTCACGCTGCACCCGGTACTGCGCCCGGGCCCGGGTGCGGACCGGCGCACGCTGGCGGCGCAGGCCCGGCAGGCGGTGACCGGCGCGCGCGTCCGCCCGCAGCGGGCCGTCCCCGCAGCCGGGGAGCGCGTCGAGGAGAGCGCCGGTGAGGAGAGCGCTGGTGGGGAGAGCGCCGGTGAGGAGAGCGCCGGTGAGGAGAGCGCCGGTGAGGAGAGCGCCGGTGAGGAGCGCGCCGGCGAGGGACGCGCCGACCGTGAGGGTGTCGACGGGGAGCGTGCCGGTGCGGCGCCGGGCCCGGCGGGGGACACCGCAGTCGCCGCGTGACCCGCCCGCGGACGGCCCGAGGGAGACGGCGATTACCCTGGACGTCCTGACGACGGACAGGGACGGGCAGGACCTCGTGAGCTCAGTGACCGACGCGACCGGGACCGGGTCGACCGGCTCCCACGGCGCCGTGGCGTACCTGGATCACGCGGCGACGACGCCGATGATCCCGGAGGCCGTCGCCGCCGTCGCCGAGGCGATGGGGACGACCGGCAACGCCTCCGCGCTGCACTCCTCCGGCAGGCGCGCGCGCCGGCGGGTCGAGGAGGCGCGCGAGACGATCGCGGGCGCGGTCGGTGCCCGGCCGTCCGAGGTCGTCTTCACCACGGGTGGCACCGAGAGCGACAACCTCGCGGTCAAGGGCCTCTACTGGGCCCGGCACGACGCGGACGCCCGGCGCACCCGGGTCCTGGTCTCGGCCGTCGAGCACCACGCCGTCATCGACTCGGCCGACTGGCTCGCCGAGCACGAGGGCGCCGACGTCGAGCTGCTGCCGGTCGACGCCGAGGGCCGGGTGCGCCCCGAGGTGCTGCGCGCGGCGCTGGAACGCGACCCCGACAGCGCGGCGATGGTGTCGGTCATGTGGGCCAACAACGAGGTCGGCACCGTCAACCCGATCCGCGAGCTCGCCTCCGTCGCCCACGAGTTCGGCGTGCCGTTCCACACCGACGCGGTGCAGGCCGTGGGCATCCTGCCGGTCGACTTCGCCGCCTGCGGTGCCGACGCGCTCACCCTCACCGGCCACAAGCTCGGCGGGCCCTACGGCGCGGGTGTGCTCCTGCTGGGCCGCAGCGTGTCGCTGACGCCGCTGCTGCACGGCGGCGGCCAGGAGCGCGACGTCCGTTCCGGCACCCTCGACACCCCGTCGGTGATCGGGCTCGCCACCGCCGTCGAGCTCGCGGTGGCCGACGCGCCGCGGCGGGCGGCGACGATCGGCGCGCTGCGCGACGAGCTCGTCGAGCGGGTGCGGGCGGCGGTGCCCGACGCCGTCCTCAACGGCGACCCCGGCACCGACACGATCGACGGCGGCCCGTCGCGGCTGCCGGGCAACGCGCACCTGTCGTTCCCCGGCTGCGAGGGCGACAGTCTGATCATGCTGCTCGACGCCCAGGGCATCGAGTGTGCCACCGGCTCGGCGTGCACCGCGGGGGTCCCGCAGCCCAGCCACGTGCTGCTGGCGATGGGCGCCGACGAGGCCACGGCGCGCGGTTCGCTGCGCCTGTCGCTGGGCCACACGTCCACCGCGCGCGACGTCGACGCCCTCGCCGCGGCGATCGGGCCGGTCGTCGAGCGGGCCCGCCGGGCCGGGCAGAACGCGGCGGCGCACCGTCGCCCCGCGGCGGCGCAGCAGCCGGGCAGGGAGGCAACGCCACGGGCGGTCGCGCGATGAGGGTCCTCGCCGCGATGAGCGGCGGGGTCGACTCCGCCGTTGCCGCGGCCCGCGCGGTCGATGCGGGCCACGACGTGGTCGGCGTCCACCTCGCGCTGTCGGAGACACCCGATGCGTTGCGGTCGGGATCGCGGGGCTGCTGCTCGCGCGAGGACGCCGACGACGCGCGCCGTGCCGCCGACGTGCTCGACATCCCGTTCTACGTGTGGGACTTCGCCGCGCCGTTCTCCGCCGGGGTGGTCGACGACTTCGTCGCCGCCTACGCCGCGGGCCGCACGCCGAACCCCTGCGTGCGCTGCAACGAGCGGATCAAGTTCGCGGCGCTGCTCGACAAGGCGCTCGCGCTCGGCTTCGACGCCGTCTGCACCGGGCACTACGCACGTCTTTCCAACGGTGTCCTGCGGCGTGCGGTCGACGACGGCAAGGACCAGTCCTACGTGCTCGCGGTACTCACACCGTTCCAGCTCGCGCACGCGCTGTTCCCCATCGGCGACACCCCGAAGGCGCAGGTCAGGGCCGAGGCCGCCGAGCGGGGCCTGCGGGTCGCCGACAAGCCCGACAGCCACGACATCTGCTTCATCCCCTCCGGCGACACCCGGGCGTTCCTGGCCGAGCGGCTCGGTGCGCGGCCGGGCCCGATCGTCGACGCGGTGAGCGGCGAGGTCATCGGCGACCACGCAGGCGTGCACGGCTTCACCGTCGGGCAGCGCAAGGGGATCGGGGTCGACCGGCCCGCCGCCGACGGCCGTCCCCGCTACGTGCTGGGCATCGAGCCGGTGAGCGCGACGGTGACGGTCGGCCCGGCCGAGGCGCTCGACGTCCGCGAGATCGACACCGAGACCCCGGTGTGGGGCTGCGGCACCGCGCCCGACGGACCGGTGAGCTGCGTCGTGCAGGTCCGCGCGCACGGCGGTCTGGCCCCGGCCACGGCATGGCCGACCGCCCGCGACGGTCTCCACGTCGAGCTGGGCGAGCCGCTGCGCGGGGTCGCGCCCGGGCAGTCGGCGGCGTTCTACCGGCCCGATCCCGGCGGTGACGTCGTCCTCGGCAGTGCCGTCATCAGCGCCGCCCGCTGACCGCCACCCGGACGAGTGGCGCGAACCGCTCGAAAGGGTCATGCTGCGCTCCGGCCGACCGGAGGTGGCGTGTGCCCGACGACGTCCTGTACCGCCCGTCCGACGACCCGGACACCGTCGCGACGGACACGCACCCGGTTGACGCCGCTGGCCCCGACACCGCTGGCCCCGACACCGGTGCGGCCGACACCGCCGAGGACGTCGCCACGTCGAAGCCGGTCCGTGTCCTCGGCCGCATCGGGCTCGTCGCCTACGGGGCGGTGAACCTCGTCATCGCGTCGCTGGCCGTCCAGGTCGCGTTCGGCGACCGGGAGCGCGCCGACAAGACCGGCGCGCTCGCGACCGTCGCCGAGACCGGGGTGGGCCGGGTCGCCCTGTGGCTGGCGGTCGCGGGGCTGGCCGCGCTGACCCTCTGGACGCTCGCCGAGGTGGTGTTCGGCCACCGCGGGCCGTCCGTCGGGCGCCGGGTGCTGCGCGGCGCGATCGACCTGGCGGAGGCCGGCATCTTCGCGACGCTCGCCGTCTCGGCCGCGAAGATCGCCGCGGGCGGGTCGTCGCAGGGCTCGGTGCTGAGCACGGTGCTGCGCTGGCCCGGCGGCCAGTGGCTGGTCGGGGCGGCAGGTGTC
This sequence comes from Pseudonocardia benzenivorans CB1190, assembly GCF_000196675.2. GTDB lineage: Bacteria > Actinomycetota > Actinomycetes > Mycobacteriales > Pseudonocardiaceae > Pseudonocardia > Pseudonocardia benzenivorans. Next base: position 1,875,224 of record NC_015312.1, read on the forward strand.
GGGGTGGCGGTGCTCGCCGGGTTCGCGGTGTGGCGCGGGCTGCGGGGCGGGTTCCGTCGCGACCTGGACCTGTCGCGCTGCGGACCGCGCCTGGGCCGGCTCGGGGTGCTCGCCGGGCACGTCGGCTGGGTGGCGCTGGGGCTGGCCTACCTGACCGCCGGCGTCCTCACGGTGCGGACGGCGGTGCGCTACGACCCCGCGCAGCCCGTCGGGCTCGACGCCGGCGTGCAGACGCTCGGCGCCCAGCCCTACGGCCCGGCACTGCTGCTCGCGCTGGCCGCCGGGCTGGCCGTGTTCGGGCTCTACTGCCTGTTCGACGCCCGCTGCCGCAAGCGGTGAGCGCTACGCGGCGCCCTCGACGATCCGGAAGTCCCGTTCGGCGACGCCGTCGAGGATGCGGACGGCGTCCTGGTAGGCCTGGCTCTCGTAGGTCGCGACGGCCACGTCGTAGTCGGCGAACTCGACGACGACGGTGCGCTCCGCGAGCCCGTGCTCCCGTGCGGTGACCTTCCCGCCCCGGGTCACGAAGCGACCCCCGGCCTCGAGCACGACCGGCGCCGCCTGTGCGCCGTACCTCGCGAGTGCGTCGGTGTCGGTCACCCACCGGTAGGTCACGACCCAGTACCCCTTCGCCACGCTCGCCGCCTTTCGTCAGGTGTTCGTCAGGGCATCGTATGCGGGCCGATAGGGGGCCTCCGGCGGACCACTCGCCGCGGTCCCGCGCCCGGGCGGCCCGTTCCTGCGTCGGTGCCGAACCCGAACACGCCCGGATGCCGACCCGGCTCCGCCTTCCCGCGAACCACCCGGATCACCAGGCCTGGCGACGGCGATCCCCGGACAACCCCTATGAATGAGCAGAAATTCTGCTGATGTCTTGAACTTCTGGGCGAGCGGGGCCATGCTCGGAGGGTCCGACACCGGCGTCGGCGAGGAGGTCCGCCGTGTACGTGGCCGACATGATGCGGCAGTCCGTCGCGTTCCACCGCGACCGCACCGCGCTGATCGACGAGCACCGCTCGCTCACCTATGGCGAGGCCTGGGACCGTGGCGTCCGGCTCGCCAACGCCCTGATCGCGCTCGGCGTCCGGCCGGGCGACCGGGTCGCGGGCCTGGAGGACAACAACCTCGGCGCGGCCGATCTCTTCATCGGCGCCGCGATCGCCGGGGCCGTGCGGGTGCCGCTCTACGCGCGCAACTCGGCCGAGGCGCACGCGCACATGATCGGCCAGACCGGCGCCGTCGTGCTGCTCACCGACGCCGCGTACGCCGACGGCGTCAAGGGGCTCGACGCGACCGTGGACTGCCTGCGTCACATCGTCGTGCGCGACGCCGGGTACGAGGACTGGCTCGCGTCGCAGCCGGCCGAGGACCCGCACGTCGTCGTGGGCGACGACGACTGGTACGTCATCCGGCACTCCGCGGGAACGACGGGCAGGCCCAAGGGCGTCGGCTACACCCAGCACGACTGGCTCGTGAACTGCCGCAACTGGTACTGCCGGCTCCCGCTGCTGCAGCTCGACAGCGTCGTCGGGCACGCGGGACCGATCTCGCACGCCTCGGGCTACCTGTTCCTGCCCGCGTGGCTGCACGGCAGCGCGAACCTGCTCTTCGGCGGGTTCGACGCGGTGAAGGTGCTCGACATGATGGAGCGCCACGCCGTGACGCACATGTTCGCGCCGCCGTCGATGGTGCAGATGCTCAGTGCGGAACCCTCCGCGGCGGGCCGGGACTGGTCGGCGCTGCAGTGCGTGCTCGTCGGCGGGGCCCCGATCACCGACGCCACGGCTCAGGCGGGCCGACGCGTGTTCGGTGAGGTCATGCACCAGGTGTTCGGGCAGACCGAGGCGGTGCCGCTCACCGAGATGACGCCCGCGGAGTGGTTCTCCGACGTGCCCGGCTCGACGCCGATGCGCGCCGCCGGCCGGGTGCTGCCGTTCGTGCGCATCGAGATCCGCGACGCCGACGGGGAGACCGTCCTGCCCCTCGGCGAGGAGGGCGAGATCTACGCGCAGTGCGAGGGCCAGATGCGCGAGTTCTGGGACGACCCCGGCCACGTCCACACCCGGACCCGGCTGATCGACGGCTGGGTCCGCACCGGTGACATCGGCCGCCTCGACGTCAACGGTTACCTGTACGTGCTCGACCGGGCCGACGACATGATCGTCTCCGGTGGGTTCAACATCTGGCCCGCCGAGCTGGAGAGCGCGATCAACGACCATCCCGAGGTCGTCGAGGTCGCCGTGTTCGGTGTGCCGCACGAGAAGTGGGGCGAGACGCCGATGGCGGTCTGCGTCGTCGCCCCCGGGTCGACGCTGCAGGCCGAGGAGGTCGTGTCACTCGTGCGCGACCGGCTCGGTTCCTACAAGAAGCCCGGCCGCGTCGAGATCACGACCGAACCGCTGCCCAAGAGCGTCGTCGGCAAGGTGCAGCGCAAGGTGCTTCGTGAACCGCACTGGGCGGGCCACGACCGGCGGGTGCACGGCGCATGACCGACGTGTTCGTCCAGGGATCGGGCATGACCCGGTTCGGGCGCCACCTCGACCGCAGCCCGCGCGACCTCGTCGAGGAGGCCGTCGCCGCCGCGCTCGCCGACGCCGGGCTCGGACCCGCCGACGTCGACGCGGTCGTCGTCGGCAACGCGGTCGACGGGCTGATGACCGGCCAGGAGTCGGTGCGCGGGCAGGTCGTGCTGCGCGGCACCGGGATCCGGGGTGTGCCCGTCGTCAACACCGAGAACGCGTGTGCCTCCGGGGCGGTGGCCGCACACCTCGGGTGGCAGTCGGTCGTCGCGGGGCTGCACCGGCGGGTGCTCGTCGTCGGCTACGAGAAGCTCGTGCACCCCGACCGGGAGAAGGCCTTCCGCGCCTTCGACGCGTCGATGGACCTCGAGGAGATGCGCGCGCTGCATCCCGAACCCCCCACCGACCGCACGATCTTCATGGACCACTACGCCGGCCGCGACGACCTCGACGAGTCCCTGCTCGCCGAGATCGCGGCCAAGAACCACACCCACGGCTCGCTGAACCCGCTGGCGCAGTACCGGACCCCGCTCGACGCGGCCGAGGTGCTGGCGTCGCGCGCGATCGTCGGGCCGCTGCGGCTGCGGATGTGCGCGCCGATGGGGGACGGGGCGGCCGCGGTCGTCCTCTCCGCTTCGCCCGGGCCGGTCCGCGTCCTGGCGTCGGCCATGACCAGCGGCCGCGGGGACGACGCCTCGATGCCGACGGCCGTCTCGCGTGCGGCATCCCTTGCGTACGAGCGCGCCGGGCTCGGACCCGAGGACCTCGATCTCGTCGAGCTGCACGACGCCACCGCCGTCGGCGAGCTGGAGCTGTACGCGCAGCTGCAGCTGTGTGCGTCCGGCTCGGAAGAGGCCCTGGTCAAGGGCGGGACCACCCGGCTCGGCGGGGCCCGACCCGTCAACACCAGCGGCGGGCTGCTGGCACGCGGGCACCCGATCGGCGCGACCGGCGTCGCCCAGCTGGTCGAGCTGCACACCCAGCTCACCGGCCGCGGCGGTGCCCGGCAGGTCGACGGCGCCCGGATCGCGATGGCGCAGAACCTCGGCGGGATCGTCGGGACGGACGTGGCGTGTGCCGTCGTCCATGTACTGGGGGGAACTTCATGACGGACGAGCTTCGGACCGGCGCGATCTACGACGTGCCCTGGGCGTTCGACGACGAGCACCGCGAGTGGCAGAAGGCGGTCCGGCGGTTCTGCGCCGACGTCGTTTCCCCCGGCGCCTCCCAGCGCCACGTGGAAGCCCGCTTCTCGCCCGAACTGGTGGAGGCCGCGGGGGAGCTCGGCGCGTTCGGGCTGCTCGCGCCCGAGGAGTACGGCGGCGCCGGTGCCGACCTGCGCTCCGCCTGCCTCGCCGCCGAGGAGATCGCCACCGTCGACTCCTCCCTCGCCGTCACCGTCCACGTCCAGGCGATCAGCGTCGCGCTGCTCGTGCATCTCGCGGCCGACCGCACCGACCTGCTCAAGGAGATCGTCCCCGGCGCCGCCGCCGGCAGCACCTTCGTCTCCTTCGGGCTCACCGAACCCTCCGGCGGGTCCGACGCCGGCAACATCGGGACCCGCGCCCGCCGCGTCGGCGACGACTGGGTGATCAACGGCGCCAAGCAGTTCATCACGAACTCCGGCACGCCGTTCTCGCGCTACGTGATCCTCTTCGCCGCCACCGACGACGACCCCGGCACCGGGCGCCCACCCGTCTCGGCGTTCCTCGTCCCGCTCGACGCGCCCGGCGTCACCGTCGGGCCCGCGTACGCCAAGCAGGGCTGGCGCTCGTCGGACACCCATCCGCTGTACTTCGACGACGTCCGCCTGCCCGCCGACGCCCTGCTCGGCGAACAGGGCCGCGGCTACCGCGAGGCGCTGCGCTTCCTGACGTGGGCGCGGCTGCCGATCGCCGCGATGAGCATCGGCGTCGCGCGGGGCTGTCTCGTCGACAGCGTGCGGTTCGTGGGGGAGCGCGCCTCGATGGGCAGGCCGCTGGGCGGGCACCAGGGCGTCGCGTTCCAGGTCGCCGACATCGCCGCCGCCGTCGCCACGGCCACCGTGCTCACCTACGACGGCGCCTGGAAGTACGACCGCGGGCTGCCGATCGAGCGCGAGGCCGCGATCGCGAAGCTCGTCGCCTCCGAGCTCGCCAACTCCGCGGGCTACACCGCGACCCAGCTCGCGGGCGGGTACGGCTTCATGGAGGAGACCGCGTCGACGCGGCACCATCAGGACGCGAGAATCCTCACCGTGGGCGAGGGGACGTCGGAGGTGCAGCGGATGCTGATCGCGCGCGGCCTGGGGTTGCCGGTGTGACCTCCGTGGGATCGGTCGGCGCGCCCGTGTCACGGGTGGCCCGGAAACGGGCCGAGCGGCAGCGGCTCATGGAGCGCGTCGCCGCCGAGGTGTTCGCCGAGCGCGGCTACGAGCGGGCGAGCCTGGAGGAGATCGCCGCGCGCCTCGACATGCGCGGCGCCAGCCTCTACCACTACTACCCGTCCAAGGAGGACCTGTTCCTCGCCGCGGTGCAGAACGCGACCGCCGAGGTCGTCGCCCGGCTCCGCGAGGTCGCGTCCTCGGGCGGGCCGGCGGTCGACCGGCTGCGGCGGCTGTTCGTGTCGCAGGCGCTCGTCGAGCTGCGGGACTACCCGTCGTTCGCGCCGCTGTTCCTCATGCACCTGCCCGACCCGGTGCTCGACGCCCGCGTCCGCGAGCTGTCCCGTGAGCACGCCGCGGTCTTCCGCGAGGTGGCGGCGGAGGTGGCCGGTGACAGGGGGGACGCCCTGATCGGGACGTACCTCGCGCTCGGCTCGCTCGCCTACCTGCGGCGTTGGTACGACCCGGCAGGCGCCCTCTCCCCGGAGGAGCTGGCCGAGCACGTCGCGGCGTCGCTGGTCACCCTCCTGTGAGTGAGGCCTGAGGCAGGCCCATCTGATAGACCGTCGGCCATGACTTCCGAGAGCGACCCCGCCGCCGACGCGCTCGCCGAGGCGCTGGCGAAGGCCGGGCTCGGCGGCGTCGCGCCGCCCGCCCCCGCCGACCCGCTCTCCGCGGCCCTGGCCGCCGCCGGCCTGGCCGACGCCGTGCCGGGCGCCCCCGCTCCGCCGCAGGTCGGGGGCGGCATCGTCGTCACGACACCCGAGGAGGACGAGGAGCCCGAGGACCTGCCGCGCTGGCCCGCGGGCATCGCGACGGGCGTCGGCTCGATGCCCGGCACCGACGTGCGCGAGGCGGCCGCGATCGTGGCGGGCGAGGTGGGCGCGATGCCGTTCGTCCCGGAGCTGCCCGGCCGCGGTGTCGGCGCGGACCTCACCGGCCGCACCGCGGGCCTGCTCGTCGACATCGCGGTCGAGGTCGTGCCGACCGGCTACCGGGTCACCCAGCGCCCCGGGCGCGACCATCGCCGCGCCGTCGACCTGATGCGCGGCGACCTCGACGCGTTCGACGAGGCCTGCGACGCGATCCGGCCCGGCTGGGTGAAGGTGCAGGCCGCGGGCCCGTGGACGCTCGCCGCGACCGTCGAGACGCACGCCGGGCACCGGGTCCTCACCGACCGCGGCGCCGTCCGCGACTTCGCGGCCAGCCTGCAGGAGGGGCTCCGCGGACATGTCGCCGAGGTCGCGGCGCGGACCGGGGCCCGGGTCGTCGTCCAGCTCGACGAACCGGCCCTGCCCGCCGTCCTGCGTGGCTCGCTGCCGACGGCGTCGGGCTACGGGACCGTCCGCGCGATCGAGGAGAACGACGCCGCCGACCTGCTGCGCGACGCCGTCGACGCCTTCGCCGCCGTCGGGTCCCCGGTCGTCCTGCACTGCTGCGCGGACGACCCGCCCATGAAGCTCCTCGCCGGGGTCGGCGCCGCGGCCGTCGGGATCGACGGAACCCGTCGCGCGATCTCCGGAGACACCGCCCTGCCGGCCGCGCTCGACGCGGTCGGGGAGGTCTGGGACGCCGGGACGCCGATCATGCTGGGGCTCGTCCGCACGACGGCGCCCGCCCGCACGCCGGAGGTGGCGGTGCTCGCCCAGCGCGCCTTCGACCTCGCCGACCGGCTCGGGTTCGCCCGGCACCGCCTCGCCGAACTGGCCGTCCCGACGCCCACCTGCGGCCTCGCCGGTGCTACCCCCGACTGGGCCCGCACCGCCCTGGGCCTGTGCCGGCAGCTGGGCGAGGCGTTCCTGGACCCCACGGGGGACAAGGACGTCGACGAGCGCTGAGGCCCTGCAGAGCCGCTCCCCGACTTGCCGGAACGGCACTTTCCCGCAGCCCAGTTGCGGGAAAGTGCCGTTCCTGCAGAACGGGTGGCCTCCTCACGGCGCGACGACCTCCACCTCGCCGCCGCGGCCGCGCAGCCACGCCAGCAGGGTCGGGTCGTCGAGGGTGAGCTCCACGTCGTGGTCACCCAGTGGGACGCGCTCGTAGAGGCGGATCGCGGTGCGCAGGTCGAACGCGATCTCGCGGCTCGCGGAGACGGTCGTGCCGAGGTGGGTGACGGTGCGGCAGTCGGCCAGCGCACCCTCGAGAGCTTCTGCCTCGACGCCCAACGGGAGCGCCTCGACCAGCCGCTCGTGGTGCTCGCCGGTGAGGACGATCCCGTCGTCGCAGGCCACCAGCATCGTCACCCCTCGCTGCGGGCCCGGGCGTCCCGCGCTCCGGTCGTTCGGCCGTGCGGGGGTGGAGAGTACCGTCGCCGGTATGCACGAAGATCGGTTGCTGCTCGGCCCGGGCCCCTCCGAGCCGTACCCGGAGGCCATGGAGGCCCTCGCCCGCCCCGTGCTCGGCCACCTCGACCCGGAGTACCTCGCGGTGATCCGCGAGATCCGCGAGCAGCTGCAGCAGGTGTTCCGCACCGGGAACGAGCTGACGCTGCCGGTCAGCGGCACCGGCTCGTCCGGCATGGAGGCCTGCCTCGCGTCGCTGCTCGAGGTCGGCGACACCATCATCGTCGGGGTCAACGGGTACTTCGGCGAGCGGCTGTGCGAGGTCGCGCGCCGCGGTGGCGCGGAGGTCGTGCGCGTCGAGGCGCCGTGGGGCACCCCGATCGACCCGGCCGACCTCGTCGCCGCCCAGCAGGCCAACCCGCAGGCCGCGGTGCTGGCGGTGGTCGCGGCCGAGACGTCGACGGGTGTGCGCAACGACGTCGCCCCGATCGGTCCCGCCCTCGCGCAGACCGACACGCTGCTGCTGGTCGACGCGGTGACCGCCCTCGGTGGCACGCAGCTCGAGGTCGACGCCTGGCAGATCGACGCGTCGTACTCCGCGTCGCAGAAGTGCCTCGGCGCCCCGCCCGGCCTCGCGCCGGTGACGCTGGGCCCGCGCGCGGTGGCCCGGATGAAGGCCAGGAAGACGCCGGTCCGGTCGTTCTACCTCGACCTCGGGCTGCTGCACGAGTACTTCCTCGCGAGCCCGCCCACCTACCACCACACGGCGTCCTCGACGCTGGCGTACTCGCTGCACGCGGGCCTGGGCCGGCTGCTCGAGGAGGGCGTCGAGCAGGTCTGGGCGCGCCACGACCGGATCGGCCGGCTGCTGCAGTCGGCGCTGCCGGAGCTGGGCTTCGGGCTCATCGCGCCCGAGTCGCACCGGCTTCCGCAGCTGACGGCCACGACGCTGCCCAACGGCCTCGACGAGGGCTCGCTGCGCAAGCGCCTGCTGGCCGAGTACGGCATCGAGGTCGGCGGCGGGCTCGGCGACTTCGCCGGCCGCGCGTGGCGGATCGGTCTGATGGGCCACGCCGCCACCGAGCGCTCGGTCGTGACCCTGCTCGGTGCGGTCCGGGAGCTGCTGGCCTGACCTCCGTTCACGTGGGCCTCCTGGCGGCCGTCACCGCCGCCAGGGCCTCGTGGACGAACGCCCCGGTGGCGGCGTGCTCGACCCCGAAACCGGCGAGCACCGTCGCGGCGCCGTCGCCCGGGTCGGCCAGGATGCCGAGCAGCAGGTGCTCGGTGCCGATGTAGTTGTGCCCCAGACGCAGCGCCTCACGCCGGGTCAGGTCGAGTACCTTGCGGGCGCCGCTGCTGAACGGCGGGTTGGGCGGCGGATCCTCGACGGCCGGCCCGGCACCGGCCTCGGCGGTCTCCCTGATGCGGGCGAGGTCGCCGCCACCGAGCCGGCGCAGCGCCTCGCCCGCGATCGCCTGCGGCTCGGTCAGCAGCCCGAGAAGCAGGTGCCGGCTGGTCACCTCCGCCGCCTGCAGTCGCAGCGCGGCCTGCTGGGCCGCGAGCACCGTGTTCTGGGCGCGCGGGGTGAAGCGCGCGTAGAGGCCGCCGGCGAGGTCCTCCTCCCCGGCCCGTGGGACGAAGCGCTTCTGCGCCGCCTGCTTGGTGACGCCCATCGCCCGCCCGATCTCGGTCCAGGACGCACCCGTCCGGCGGGCCTGGTCGACGAAGTGGCCGACGAGGTGGTCGGCGGCCTCCCCGAGGTCGTCGGCGACGAGGACGGCCTGTCCCAGCCGGTCGAGCGGGTCGGGGGTGGGGCTGCGGTGGTGCACGGTGTCGATGAGGTCGTCGAGCCGGACGGCGGGACGGCCGGCGGAGGTGTCGTCCATATGTCAACTGCGGGTTGACGCGAAACAGATGTCAACCCCAGGTTGACGCTGTCCGCTCCAGGGTCGGGCCTCGACAGGACTTGCCGCGAGCCCACGGGGGTGAGCCGGAAAGCGGTGACGGGACGCGGCGGGGCGCGCTGGCGTCGTCGACGACTCCGACAGGTGGTTCCGCGAGAACGATGCCGCAGAGGGACGCCGGCGTGATCCTCGCCAGGAGCGGGCGGTCCTGAATCCGCCTGCCCGAAGGAGCTCCTCCCGATGACGATCGGAATCGGTCTGCCCGTCGACGACCCGGCCGTCCTGCACGACTGGGCCGCCCGCGCCGACGCCGGCCCGTTCGCCACGCTCGGCCTGCTCGACCGCCTGGTCTGGCACAACCCCGAGCCGCTCGTCACCCTCGCCGTCCTTGCCGGGGCGACGGCCCGGATCCGGCTGCAGACCGAGGTCCTGCTCGCGCCGTTGCGCGCCACCGCGTTGCTGGGCAGCCAGGTCGCGACGCTCGACCGGCTCTGCGGCGGCCGCTTCACCCTGGGGCTGGGGATCGGAGGTCGCGACGACGACTTCGCCGCCGCCGACGTCGACCCCCGTGGTCGTGGTGCACGCCTGGACGCCCAGCTGCGCGACCTGCGTTCCCAGTGGGCGGGGACGACCGGCGTCGGACCGGCCCCGCTGCGCCCCCGCGGCCCCGAGATCCTGCTGGGCGCCTTCCGGCCCGCCGCGTCGGCCCGTGTCGCCCGCCACGGCGACGGGCTGCTCTGCGCCGCGGCGCCGTCGTGGGCGGAGGCACTGCTGGCGACGGTCGCCCGTGAGTGGGTCGCCGCGGGCCGGGAAGGCATGCCGCGCAACGTCGCACAGGTCAACGTCGCTCGGGCCGCCGTCGGTCGCCGACGCCGCGCGTGCCTCGATGCGGGCGTACTACGCGTTCACCGGCGACGCGGACCGGATGGCGGCGGGCCTGCTGACCGCGCCCGCCGCCGTCGTCGCCGCAGCGCGGGACTTCGCGGACCTGGGCGTCGACGAGCTGGTCTGCTACCACTGGGCGCCGGACCCCGACCAGCTCGACCGGCTCGCCGACCTGGGGCTCTCCTGAGGCACTCTGTCGGTGCCCGCCACTAACCTCTCCCGCGTGAGCACCGAGACGTCCACCGGTCCCGCGCCCGAGCCCGCGCCCGACGCGGACCGGGAGCGGCACGCCGCGCTCGCCACCGAGGTCGCCGACCACCAGTTCCGGTACTACGTGCTCGACGCGCCGGTGGTGTCCGACGGCCAGTTCGACGAGCTGTGGCGGGAGCTCGTGGCGCTCGAGGAGCGCTACCCCGATCTCGTGTCGCCGGACTCGCCGACGCAGAAGGTCGGCAGCAGGTTCGCCACCGAGTTCGCGGCGCACGACCATCTGGAACGGATGCTCAGCCTCGACAACGCGTTCAGCGCCGACGAGCTGCGCACCTGGGCCGAGCGCGTCGGCCGCGAGATCGGCACCGACGTGCACTACCTGTGCGAGCTGAAGATCGACGGACTCGCGGTGAACCTGTTGTACGAGAACGGGAAGCTGGTCCGGGCACTGACCCGGGGCGACGGGCGCACCGGCGAGGACGTCACGCTCAACATGCGCACCCTCGCCGAGGTGCCCGAGCAGCTCACCGGCACCGCCGAGTTCCCCGTGCCCGCGCTGCTCGAGGTCCGCGGCGAGGTCTACTTCCGCCTCGAGGACTTCCAGGCGCTCAACGCCTCGCTGGTCGAGGCCGGCAAGCCGCCGTTCGCCAACCCGCGCAACACCGCCGCGGGCTCGTTGCGGCAGAAGGACCCGCGGGTCACCGCGTCGCGCAACCTGCGGCTGATCTGCCACGGCCTCGGCAAGCGCGAGGGTTTCAACCCGGAGCGGCTGTCCCAGGCCTACGACGCCTTGCGCGCCTGGGGTCTGCCCGTGTCGGGGCGCACGAAGATCGTGCAGGGGATCGACCAGGTCGTCGCGCACGTCGAGTACTGGGGCGAGCACCGCCACGACATCGAGCACGAGATCGACGGGATCGTCGTCAAGGTCGACGAGGTGGCGCTGCAGCGCAGGCTCGGCGCGACGTCGCGGGCCCCGCGCTGGGCGATCGCGTTCAAGTACCCGCCCGAGGAGGCCACCACGAGGCTCCTCGACATCAGGGTCAACGTCGGTCGTACCGGGCGGGTCACCCCGTTCGCGTTCATGGAGCCGGTCACGGTCGCGGGCTCGACGGTCTCGCTCGCCACGCTGCACAACGCCGACGAGGTGCGCCGCAAGGGCGTGCTGATCGGCGACCGGGTCGTCATCCGCAAGGCGGGCGACGTCATTCCCGAGGTGCTCGGGCCGATCATCGACGTGCGCGACGGTTCCGAGCGCGAGTTCGTGATGCCGACGCACTGCCCCGAGTGCGGTACCGAGCTCGCGCACCAGAAGGCGGGCGACGTCGACATCCGGTGCCCCAACGCCCGGTCCTGTCCCGCGCAGCTGCGGGAGCGGCTGTTCCACGTCGCAGGCAGGGGCGCCTTCGACATCGAGGGCCTGGGCTACGAGGCCGCCACCGCGCTGCTCAACGCAGGTGTGGTGGCCGACGAGGGCGACGTCTTCGCGCTGACGGAGGAGGACCTGCTGCGGGTCGACCTCTTCCGCACCAAGGCCGGCGTGCTCAGCGCCAACGGCCGCAAGCTGCTCGACAACCTGGAGAAGGCCAAGGACCGGCCGCTGTGGCGGGTGCTCGTCGGCCTGTCGATCCGGCATGTCGGGCCGACGGCGGCCCAGGCGCTGGCCCGCGAGTTCGGGTCGCTGGAGGCGATCGAGAACGCGGCGGCCCGGGCCGCCGAGGAGACGGCGAAGGCAGGGGTGGAGATCACCTCCGACGGGTCCGCGGCCGACGCCGACGACCCGGGGGAGGGCGAGATCCCGGGCTCCGGGGGTGGCGGTCCCGTCGAGGCGGGGGCGACGGGGGACGACGGCGCCGCTACCGAGGACGGCGCCGCTACCGAGGACGGCGCCGCTACAGAGGACGGCACCGCCGCCGAGACTGCCGCTGCCGCCGAGGACGCCGCCGTCGCCGCGGCCAGGGCCGCGCGGGAGGCGGCGCGGGCGAAGGCGAAGGCCCTCGCCGCGGCGATCGCCCCGATCGCGGGCGTCGAGGGCGTCGGCCCGACGATCGCGACCGCCGTGCGCGACTGGTTCACCGTCGACTGGCACCGCGACGTCGTGGCCAAGTGGCGGGCCGCGGGGGTGCGGATGGTCGACGAGGTCGACACGTCGGTCCCGCGCACGCTGGAGGGCATGTCCATCGTGGTCACGGGGTCGATGGCGGGGTACTCGCGCGACGAGGCCAAGGAGGCGATCGCCGCCCGGGGCGGTCGCGCGGCGGGCTCGGTGTCGAAGAAGACCTCGTTCGTCGTCGCGGGTGACGCGCCGGGTTCGAAGTACGACAAGGCGCTCGAGCTGCGGGTGCCCATCCTCGACGAGGCCGGCTTCGGCGTCCTGCTCGCGGACGGCCCGGAGGCGGCGCGGAAGGTCGCGACGATCGGCGACGCCTGACCGGCTCGGCGCTGCTCCGCTCTGCGCGGCCCCCCGCGCCCCCGGCCGCCGACACGACCCGCTGGCCGTCGCGGATGACCCCGGCCCGCTCGGCCCGCCGTTCACGACCGCGACCCCGTCCGGTGTCCGAAGGGGACGGACAGCCGACGTCGGGTGACGCCCGGACCCGAACGGGCGCAATGACTGAACCGGTTCGGTGACGTCGCCGACCGACCCGGCGCGGCCACACGACGAACGGCCCCGGATGTGATCGACTGTGCGGGCGCGGCTCGACCACGTCGCGGCCGGGCCGCAGTCGCTAGGCTCGCGCAGACGAAGGAGGGCCACGGGGTGTTGCAGGCGGTTCTGAACGGGTCGCGTCCGGCCGACGCGCACCCCGCGCTGCCCATCCAGGCCCGCCATCTCGCCCGCGACGCGCGCGCCGTCGCCCGGCTCGGCCTCACGTCGGTGCACGTGCACCCCCGCGGGCCGGAGGGCGAGGAGACCCTGGACCCCGTGCACGTGGGGGACGCCGTCGCACTGATCCGCAGCGAGGTCCCAAACATGGAGATCGGCGTGACGACGGGGCGCTGGATCCAGCCCGATCCGCGCAAGCGGATGGAGGCCGTCACGGCGTGGGCCCGGCTCGGCGCCGGCAAGCCCGACGTGTGCTCGGTCAACGTCCACGAGAAGGGCTGGGTCGACGTCTGCAAGGCGGCAGCGAACGCCGGGATCGGCGTCGAACTGGGCGTGTGGACCAGCGGGGACGCGGTCACGCTCCGGCAGAACGGGGTCCCGCCGTCGACGGTGCGGGTGCTCGCGGAGTCGACGGTGTCCGATCCCGAGACCGCCGTCGCCGAGGCGGTGCGCATCCTGCGCGCGCTGGGCTCGCTCCCCGTCCCCGTGATGTTGCACGGCGAGGAGGACGGGGCCTGGCCGGTCCTCGAGTACGCGATGCGCATGGGCAAGGACACCCGGATCGGCTTCGAGGACGTCCTCGTGCGTCCCGACGGCTGGCTCGCGACCGGTAACGACGACCTCGTCCGGTCCGCCCTCGCCTTCCGTCCCTGAGTCGTTTGCGCAGGTCAGCGGCATAACGTCAGAGTCCTGGGCGAGCTCGTCGACCGCCGGTGACGGGGCTTGTGGCTCCTGCAACAGAACCCGTTATCTCCCCGTTGCCGACGGCGTGGCCGCGGTGCGGGGCCGCTGCATACCGTTGATCACATGGCTCCCCTCGGACGTCGTGTCCTCGCCGCGGCGCGCGCGTTGACGACGCCGCTGCTGCCGGAGGACTTCCTGTCCGTCTGGCGGCCGCTGCGGTCCGGCCGCGCGCCGGGAGCCCGCGTCGTCGAGGTGCGGCCGGAGACCGCGGACGCGACGACGTTGTTCCTGCGCCCCGGCACCCCGCTGCCCGCGCACCGGCCGGGCCAGTTCGTCGGGCTGGGCGTACCGGTCGACGGCGTCTGGACGTGGCGCAGCTACTCGGTCACGTCGCGACCGGGAGAGTCCCTGCTCGCCGTCACGGTGACGGCCGTGCCCGACGGCGCGGTCTCGACCCTGCTGGCGCGGCGGCTGCGCCCGGGCGCCCTGGTTCGGATCACCCCGCCGTCGGGGGAGTTCGTACTGCCCGCGCCGACGCCGGAGAAGCTGCTGTTCGTCACGGCCGGCAGCGGCATCACGCCGGTCATGAGCATGGTCCGCACGCTCGCCGCGACGCGCCCGTCGGTCCTCGACGGCGCGGTCCACGTGCACAGCGACCGGACCGCCGCCGACGTCGTCTTCGGCCCGGAACTGCGCGCGCTCGCGGCGCGGACCGGGATGCGCCTGGTCGAGCGCCACACCGCGACCGAGGGACGGCTCGACCCCGCCGGGCTCTCCTGCGTCGTCCCGGACTGGGGCGCCCGCGAGACCTGGGCGTGCGGGCCCGCCGACATGCTCGACGACCTCGTCGACCACTGGGACCGCGCGGGCGACCCGGCGGCGCTGCACGTCGAACGCTTCCGCCCGCCCACCTACGACGACGCCGCCGGCACCGGCGGGCGCGTCACGTTCGGGCGCAGCGGCATCGTCGCCGACGCCGCCCCCGGCACCCCGGTGCTCGCCGCCGGCGAGGCCGCGGGCGTCCTGCTGCCCAACGGCTGCCGCATGGGCATCTGTCACACGTGCGTCGGCCCGCTGCGTTCCGGCGCGGTCCGCGACCTGCGCACCGGCGAGCTCCACGACACCCCCGGACAGTCCGTCCGCACCTGCGTCTCGGCCCCGACCGGCGACGTCACCATCGACCTCTAGGACGCCGCATGCCTCCCGTGATCGACGCCCACCTGACCGACGAGCAGATCGACGCCCTCGGCGCCGAGCTCGACGCCATCCGAGCGGAGGTCGTCGACAGCCTCGGCGAGGCCGACGCCCGCTACATCCGGTCCATCGTGCGCGCCCAGCGTGGCCTCGAGGCGGGCGGCCGGGCGTTGCTGCTGTTCTCGCGCGTCCCCGCGGCGTGGGTGGCCGGGACGGCGGCGCTGTCCGTCGCCAAGATCCTGGAGAACATGGAGCTCGGGCACAACATCCTGCACGGGCAGTGGGACTGGATGCGCGACCCCGAGATCCACTCGACGACGTGGGAGTGGGACCACGTCTCGCCCGCGGAGATGTGGAAACGCTCGCACAACTACGAGCACCACACGTTCACCAACGTCCGCGGCAAGGACCGCGACCTGGGCTACGCGATCATGCGGGTCACCCCGGAGCAGCCCTGGCACCCGGTGTACCTGCTGCAGCCGATCTACAACCTCGGGCTGTCGGCGTTCTTCGAGTGGGCGATCGCGATCTACGACATCGAGCTCGACCGCGTCCAGGAGGGCACGAAGCCCTGGCCGGAGGCCAAGGCGCAGATGGCGACGATCTGGCGCAAGGCACGTCGGCAGCTCGCGAAGGACTACCTGCTGTACCCGCTGCTGTCGGGCCCCGGCGCGCTGAGCACGCTGACGGCCAACGCCACCGCGAACGTGGTGCGCAACGTGTGGTCGCACGCCGTGATCTTCTGCGGGCACTTCCCCGACGGCGTCGAGACCTTCGACGAGTCACGGCTCGAGGGCGAGACCCGCGGGCAGTGGTACGTGCGCCAGCTGCTGGGCTCGGCCAACCTCGAGGGCGGCCCGCTGTTCCACCTGATGACGGGCAACCTCAGCCACCAGATCGAGCACCATCTCTTCCCCGACGTCCCCAGCAACCGCTACGCCGAGATCGCGCCGAAGGTGCGCGACGTGTGCCGGCGCTACGGGCTGCCCTACACGTCGGGCTCGTTGCCGCGGCAGTACGGCACGGTGTTGCGACGGCTCGCGCGGCTCGCGTTCCCGGGTGGGCACAAGCGCTACGGTGGCTCCCCGGCCACGGTGCGCCGGCTGCGCCCGCGCGCGGCGGCCCGCCTCGCCGCGGCCGCCTGACCACGCGGCCCCGGCACCCCGCGGCACCGGCATCCCGCGGCCCCGGCATCTCGCGCCCGGCACCCCCGCGCCCCGGCATCTCGCGCCCCGGCACCCCCGCCCCTGGCCACTGCCGCACCCTGGCGATCTGCGCCTTACGCCGAACCTGGCGCCTCCCCCGGCGCGCCGGCACGTCCGCGCCGAGGGCCGACCCCGGCGCCTCGCGCCCGGCACCACCGCGCGCCCAGGCCGACTCCGACGCGGCGCCGGATGCCCTCACTCACGGGGCGTGCCGCCGATGCTCTGCGCACGCAGCGCCAGGATGATCTCCAGGCGGCGCGTCGGGTCGTCGAGGGCGTCGCCGAACGCGTCGCGCAGGCCCGCGAGCCGGTAACGGACCGTCTGCGGGTGCACGTGCAGGGCGGCGGCGGTGGCGCTGACGTCGCCGTGCGCGTCGAGCCAGGCGCGCAGGGTCTCCTCGGCGCGGATCCCGGCGCCGGCGGGCAGCCCCTGCAGCGGCGCGAGTGCCCGGGCACACAGGTCGGCGGTCAGGCCGGTGTCGGTGGCGAGCAGGAGCGTCACGAGATGGTCGTCGGCACGCACGACGGCGCCCTCGCCGAGCTGGCCCGCGATGTGCAGCGGCCATGCGGCGCGGGCGCGGGCGACCGATCGGGCCACGTCGGCGGGCGCGACGCTCGGGCCCAGCACCGCACGCCGGCCGCGGACGGCGTGGCGCAGCGCGCCCGCGAGGCCGTCGCGGGCCGGGACGAGGACGACCCCGGCGGGTTCGAAGCGGGCGCCGACGGCGTCGGGCAACCGGCTCGCGATCTCGACCGCGTCCTCGACGACGATCGTGGCCACCAGCGTCGGCAGCGCCCAGTTCGCCGCCGCGGCGGCGCGCTCGACGTCGGCCGCGGACGCCTGCGGTGACCGGACCAGCAGCTCGACGAGCTCCTGACGGCGCGCCCGCAGCGACCCGGCCAGCGTGGCCTCGGCGTGCGCCCAGCCGCTGACCGACGCCGCCGAGAGCTGTTCGAGGTAGCCGAACAGGGCCTCGGCCAGCGCGAAGATGACGTCCGGCTCGAGGCGGCGCCCCGCCTCACCGGTGGCGATGTGCTGCCAGAGCGTGCGGGTCCCGACCTGGTAGGCCGCCTGCAGCGCCGCGAGCGTCCGGCCCTCGCGGTGCTCGACCTGGCCGAGGTCGTGGTAGGTGCGGGTGTCGGGCAGGTCGGCGGCCGAGCCGAGCAGCCCGACGAACTGCTGGAGCGCGACCGTCACCCCGCGCGTGATGCGCTCCCCGAACCTGCCCTCCAGCGGCCGGGCGTACTCCGGGACCTGGGCGCGCACCGCGGCGATGATCGCGTCCGCCGCGCCCAGCAGCTCCGGGGCGAGTGCGGGGCCCACCCACCCGGGCACGTGGGCCCAGGGGCGGTCCACTCAGGCTCCCAGGACCGTCGTGACGATCCCCGCGAGATGGCTGAGCCGGGCCAGCTCCGAGGGCCGGAACGCCGGCCCGCCCGGGCGCCCCACGACGAGCACCTGCATGACCGACGCCGGGCCCAGCGGCGCGGCGGCCAGCTCGGTGTCCAGCGCGCGCCACGGCTCGGGCACCCAGTGCTCGTCGGGGTCGATGACGATGGCCTTGGCCAGCGGCAGCCACGGCAGGTCGCCCGCGCGCGTCTCGGGGGCGGCCGACGACTCGGCGAGCCGCCACGACCGTTGTCCCTCGCGCACCGCGACGAGCGCCCAGCCGGCCCGGAACAGCCGCGGGACCTCCTCGGCGAGCAGCTGCAGCCCGTGCGCGGGCTCGCCGGCGATGCGGTCGAGCAGCTCCAGCTCGCGGTGGGTGTCCAGGCGCCCGGAGTAGGGCCGGACCGACTCGACCTGCACCCCGCGGACCGACTCGGCGGCGGTGATCAGCACGTCAGGGGGGCGGCCGGAGGGCAGCTCGACGGTCAGGTCGTCGACGGCGCTCCCGTCGGCCCGTTCGACGACGTCGACACCGAGGATGTCGGCGCCCGCCTCACCCAGCGCGGAGGCGACCGCTCCGAGACTGCCCGGACGGTCCGGCAGCACCACACGGAGCAAGAACGTCACCCGGTCACGCCTCCTCGGTCACCCAGTACGACCCGGTCGCGCGGGCGCCCGCGAGTGGAGCCCCGCGGGTGGCCGACGCGGCACCGCCGCGATACTGCCAGGCCGGACCACGGCACACAGCACCCACCGGGACACCCACCGGGACCGACCGGCCACGCCGGGTGCGGGCAGGTGCCCTGACCGGGGGTCCTAGACTTCGGTCAGGCCCGTGTGGTGACGCGGCGCGCCGGTGGCCGTCCGGCCGCCGCCCGTGCGCGAACGTACGCAGCGCAGCCGCGGCGCGCGGGCACCGTCCACTGTTGCACCCAGGAGGGACATGTCTCCCGAATCCTCGTCGGCAGGCGGGGCCATCACCCGTGACGAGGTCGCGCACCTCGCCCGGCTCTCGCGGCTCGCCGTCACCGACGCCGAGCTCGACGTCTTCGCCGGCCAGCTCGACGTCATCCTCGGCGCGGTCGCCCGGGTGGGCGAGGTCGCGGCCGAGGACATCCCGCCGACGTCGCACGCCGTCCCGCTGGAGAACGTCTTCCGGCCCGACGAGCTGCGCCCGGGGCTGACCCAGGAGCAGGCGCTCTCGGGCGCCCCTGCCGCCGAGGACGGCCGCTTCCGCGTGCCGCAGATCCTGGGGGAGGAGCAGTGAGCGAGCTGACGAGGCTCACGGCCGCCGAGCTCGCGCAGAAGATCCACTCGCGGGAGGTCTCGGCCGTCGAGGCGGCGCAGGCCCATCTCGACCGGATCGCGGCCGTCGACGAGCGGGTGCACGCGTTCCTGCACGTCGGTGCCGAGGCCGCGCTGGCGTCGGCCGCGCTGGTCGACGAGTCGCTCGACGCGGACACGCCGCCGGCGTCGCCGCTGGCGGGCGTCCCGCTGGCGCTGAAGGACGTCCTCACGACGACCGACATGCCGACCACCGTGGGCTCCCGGATCCTCGAGGGCTGGCGGCCGCCGTACGACGCGACGGTCACCGCGAAGCTGCGCGCCGCGGGCGTCACGATCCTGGGCAAGACCAACATGGACGAGTTCGCCATGGGTTCGTCGACGGAGTACTCGGCATACGGGCCGACGCACAACCCGTGGAACCTCGACCGCATCCCGGGCGGTTCGGGCGGCGGGTCGGCGGCGGCGCTCGCGGCGTTCGAGGCCCCGCTCGCGATCGGGACCGACACCGGCGGCTCGATCCGCCAGCCCGCCGCGATGACCGGCACCGTCGGCGTCAAGCCCACCTACGGCGGCGTCTCGCGCTACGGGCTGGTGGCGTGCGCGTCGTCGCTCGACCAGGCCGGACCCTGCGCGCGGACGGTGCTCGACGCGGCGCTGCTGCACGAGGTCATCGCCGGGCACGACCCGCTGGACTCCACGTCGATCGACGCCCCGGTCCCGGCCGTCGTCGAGGCCGCGCGCCGCGGTGCCGAGGGCGACCTGCACGGCCTGCGCGTCGGTGTCGTCCGCGAGCTCACCGGCGAGGGCTACCAGGCCGGTGTCCAGGAGAACTTCGACGCCGCCCTGCGCGAGCTCGAGAAGCTGGGCGCCGAGGTCGTCGAGGTCAGCGCCCCGCACTTCCAGTACGGCCTGGCCGCGTACTACCTGATCCTGCCCAGCGAGGTGTCGTCGAACCTCGCGCGGTTCGACGCGATGCGCTACGGCCTGCGGGTCGACAAGGGCGCGAGCGCCGAGGAGGTCATGGCCGCGACCCGCGAGGCCGGCTTCGGCCCGGAGGTCAAGCGCCGCATCATCCTGGGCACGTACGCGCTCTCGTCGGGCTACTACGACGCCTACTACGGGCAGGCCCAGAAGGTGCGGACGCTGATCAGCCGCGACTTCGCCGCCGCCTTCGAGCAGGCCGACGTCCTGGTCAGCCCGACCGCACCGACGACGGCGTTCCCCATCGGGGACAAGGTCGACGACCCGCTGGCCATGTACCTCAACGACCTCGCGACGATCCCGACCAACCTCGCGGGCACCACCGCGATGTCGGTGCCGAGCGGCGTCGCGGCCGAGGACGGCCTGCCGACGGGCCTGCAGATCATGGCCCCGGCCCTCGGCGAGGCCGTCATGTACCGGGTCGGCGCGGCCTACGAGGCGGCCCGCGACGCCGCCGACGGCAGTCCGTTCGCCACCCGCATCCCGGAGGTGAAGCGATGAGCGCGCCGACGCTGGTCGACTTCGACGACGTCGTCGACCGCTACGACCCGGTGCTCGGGCTCGAGGTGCACGTCGAGCTGTCGACGAACACGAAGATGTTCTGCGGCTGCCCGACGACGTTCGGTGCCGAGCCCAACACCCAGGTCTGCCCGACGTGCCTGGGCCTGCCCGGCTCGCTGCCCGTGGTCAACCGCGCCGCGGTCGAGGCCGCGATCCGCATCGGCCTGGCGCTGAACTGCGACATCGCGCCGTGGGGCCGGTTCGCGCGGAAGAACTACTTCTACCCGGACATGCCCAAGAACTTCCAGACGTCGCAGTACGACGAGCCCATCGCCGTGAACGGGCACCTCGACGTCACGCTGGAGGACGGCACCGTCGTACGCGTCGGCATCGAGCGGGCGCACATGGAGGAGGACACCGGCAAGTCGCTGCACGTCGGCGGCGCCACCGGCCGGATCCACGGCGCCGAGTACTCGCTGCTCGACTACAACCGCGCCGGCGTCCCGCTGATCGAGATCGTCACGAAGATGATCCCCGACACCGGCGCCCGCGCGCCCGAGGTCGCCCGCGCCTATGTCACCGCGCTGCGCGACCTGATCCGGTCCCTGGGCGTCTCCGACGTCCGCATGGACCAGGGCTCGATGCGCTGCGACGTGAACCTGTCGCTGTCCCCGAAGGGGTCGGGCATCCTCGGCACCCGCAGCGAGACGAAGAACGTCAACTCGCTGCGCTCGGTCGAGCGGGCGGTCCGCTACGAGATGACCCGCCACGCCGGCGTGCTCGACGCGGGGGAGAAGGTCGTCCAGGAGACGCGGCACTTCCAGGAGGACACGGCCACGACCCGGTCGGGCCGCATCAAGGAGACCTCGGAGGACTACCGGTACTTCCCGGAGCCCGACCTGGTCCCCATCGCGCCGTCGCCCGAGTGGGTCGAGGAGCTGCGCGGCACCCTGCCCGAGCTGCCCTGGGAGCGGCGCGCCCGCATCCAGCAGGAGTGGCAGCTCTCCGACGCCGAGCAGCGCGACCTGGTCAACGCCGGTGCGCTCGACCTGGTCGCCGCGACCGTCGAGGCCGGGGCGCCGTCGGGAGAGGCCCGCTCCTGGTGGGTGTCCTACCTGGCGCAGCAGGCCAACACCCGCGGGGTCGCGCTCGACGAGCTGCCGATCACCCCGGCGCAGGTGGCCCGGGTTATCGAGCTGGTCTCGTCGGGGGAGCTGAACAACAAGCTCGCCCGGCAGGTCGTCGACGGGGTGCTCGCGGGCGAGGGCGAGCCCGACGAGGTCGTCGCCGGGCGGGGTCTCGCGGTCGTGTCCGACGACGGCGCGCTCATCGCCGCCGTCGACGAGGCGCTGGCCGCACAGCCCGACGTCGCCGAGAAGATCCGCGGCGGCAAGGTGGCGGCGGCCGGCGCGATCGTCGGCGCGGTCATGAAGGCCACCCGAGGTCAGGCCGACGCCAAGCGCGTCCGCGAGCTGATCATCGAGCGCTGCGGCGGCTGAGCCTCAACTCACCGTTCCGGTGCTGGTCCAGCCGTGGCGTGTGGGTGGAGGGTGCTCCTGAGCTGGGCGATTGCGGTTCTCACACCAGCAGTCGGTCCGGATTGAAGGGGCACCCTCTCGGTGTCGGCATCGCATGTACTCGAGCGGTTGTCGGTGACCGTGGGCGACGCGTCGCTGATCGCTGGGGCGGGGCGGGTGCTGCCGCCAACGCTGGGGCAGCGGCTGGCCTGCCCGACCTGCTGGACACGCAGGTCACCGCGGGTCCGCATGCGGCCCAACGACGCCACCGGGAGTGTCGCCGCCGTGGGGTGGGGTACTCCATCGGCGCCCGCCTGCTCGGCCGGATGCGTGCGGCGATCCGCGTGGTCCCCGAGCACCGCTGGACCCCGCTGCCCGCTTCGAACCCGGTGCCGCGGTCATCGGGCTGGACCGGGTCGTGTTCGGCCACCGCCGGCCCACTCCATCCTCGCCGTGGCGGGGCAACGGGCTGCGGATGCGGCTGATCGTGCACCGCCCCCGACCCCGCCGGCATCCGCGAACGCCGGGCCGGTCGGGCTGATCCCGCCCGACCGGAGTTGCTCCGGACCTTCGAGTACCACCGTTCATCACCGACCAGCCCGGCGAGCCCGGGGACGTAGACCATCGAGACGGGCGCCACGCACATCCGGTCGAGGACTTCGGTGGTCTGACGAACCGGGTCGGCGGACTGGATGCCGACTGCGCATCTGCACGAACAGGCCGGTCAGTTGTTGATCGCGCTCAAGAACCTCATTGTGCGCGCCTGGTCCTCGGCCGTGCCGCATAGCACAGCAATCAGCTCACTGGCGCCTGCCTCCTCGTAGCGGCGGAGGTCGGCCGCTATCTGCTCCTCGGTCCCGACCAGGATCACGTCGACGGCACTGGCGACCCCTTCGATCTCGAGCATCGCTCCGTAACTGGGCAGCTGGCCCGCGCCGGCGAACCGCTCGGCCGCCAGTGCACGTGCAGAGTCGGGGTCGTCGGTGACACAGACGAGGGAACCGACGATCACGCGAGGCTGCGGACGGCCGGCGGTCTCGGCTGCCGCTGTGATCCGAGGGGTGATGTGCTCGGAGATCGTTCGCACTCCGGTCCACAGAGTCACGGTTCCCTCGGTGAGTTCACCCGCCAGTCGCAGCATCTGGGGTCCGAGGGCCGCAAGGACGACCGGGGGAGCGGTCACCCCGGGGAACGTCAGCTGCCCGTTCGCGATGAGGGCCTCGCCCTTGTGCTCCACGGGTTCGCCCGCCAGTGCCGGGAGGAGCACCTCGAGATACTCACGGAGGTACCGGACCGGTCTCTCGAAGGGGTAACCGAAGGTCGGCTCGATGACCGGTGCCTGGCTCACGCCGATGCCGAGTGTCAGGCGGTTGCCGACGGCCGATTGCACGGTGAGCGCCTGTCCCGCGAGAGTGAGGGGATGGCGGGTCTGGGCGACGACCACAGAGGTGCCGAGGCCGATCCCGGGCACGGCGGCACCTGCCACCGCGGCCACCGTGAGGGCGTCCCAGCCGGCGATCCCGGCCCACGGCGGCATCTGCGGCAGCCATGCGGCGGCGAGGCCGTTGTCCGCGGCGCCGGCGACTTCTTCAACTGCGTGGGGGACGGTCTGGGGGCCTCCCATGCCGACCGCAGCGTTCAGGCTGATGCGCATGGATCTGATCTCCCCTCGAATTTCGACCGGGTGTCTCGGTCGATTCACACACTAAACGGGGTGGTACCCCATTTGCAATCGGGGTCGCGTCCTCCGCCGGTGGCGTTCGCTACCACGAGTTCCACGAGCCACTGCTGAACACCGTCGGGCAGCTCGTGGCCAAGACCCGGCACAGGAACGAAGCGCGCCCCCGGGATCGCCGCAGCCGTGGCGCGTCCGCACTCGATCGGAAGCAGAGGATCCTCGGTTCCGTGCACGACGACGGTGGGAACCCGGACGCGGCCCAGGGCGGCGGTCCGGTTGCTCGCGGTCCGGACGGCGGCGACATGCCGGAGCCTGCCCTCGGGGCGGTCCGCCCTGTCCAGCGCCTCAGCGGCCCGGCGGCGGACGCTCTCGGCGTCGAAGGGGAACCTGGAACCCGCATAAACCCGCGCAGCATCCACAGTGGCCTCGATCGACTCGGCGCGAGTCCGTGCCGCGCGCGCCCGGACGGCCGCAGCGGCGGCTTCGGCGGAGGCCGCGGGCAAGCCGGGATCACCGGTGGTCGACATCACCGACGCAAGCGACAGCGTCCGCCCCGGATGGTCGATGGCCAACGCCTGCGCGATCATGCCGCCCATCGACGCCCCCAGCACATGCGCGGCACGAACGTCGAGCGCGTCCAACAGCCCGGCAGCGTCGGCGGCCATGTCGAACAGTGTGTAGGGGACACTGGAGTGATCCCCGCGATTACAGGCGCCTCCAGGTCCGGGACGCCTACGACCCCCGAGGACAAGCCGACGTCGCGGTGGTCGTAGCGGATCACGAAGAAGCCTCGGCGCACGAAGGCGTCCACGAAGGATTCGTCCCACGCGGTGAGCTGGGCGCCGAAGCCCATGATCAGCAGGAGAGCGGGATCGGCGCGGGAGCCGCGAGTCTGGAAGCAGAGCTCCAGAGCACCGACCGCGGCGCGTCCGTCGACGACGTCGATGTCGGGGCTCACCATGCCGGAACCACCACCCGCATCGTGTCGATGGTGGCCGTGCACGTGCGGTTCATCAAGGCGTCCGGTCCCCCGTGAAGGTTGAGGATGAACAACGTGCGGCCGTCCTGGCCGCCGAGGCAGGGCACGATCGGCATGCGGCCCTCGACAGTGATCATGTCGGTGATCTCGCCGCCTTCGCGCACCCGTCGGATCTGCCCGGTCATCGGTTCACAGGTCCAGATCGCGTTCTCGCGGTCGACGGTGATGCCGTCGGCCCCGCCGGGTTTGAGGTCCGCCCATATCCGCCGGTTGTGTAGCGACCCGTCGGGCCGTTTGTCGAAACCCAGAAGCTGCCCGGCGAACAGCAGCGAGACGATGTACCGGGTGTCGTCACACGTCAGGACCGGGCCGTTCGGCGCGTCGACCTCACCGGCGACGATTCGCGCGGAGCGGTCCGCCTCGACGAGGATGACAGAGCCCGAGCCCTTCGGGGGGCGGACCTCGAAGTCGAAGCCGTCGGTACCGCTCGACCCCACGTACGCCCGGCCGTGCCGGTCGACGGCGAGGTCGTTGAGCGGGCCGACGGCGAGAGAGGTCAGGTCCGCGTACTCGGTGACGGCGCCGTCGACAGCGCGTCTCAGGATCACCGGGCGCTCCAGATTGACGACGAGCAACGATCCGTCCGGGAGGAAGCCCAGGCCCGCGGGTGTGACGCCGCGGGCGAACTGGACGACGGTCTCGGCATGGCCGTGCTCGTCGACGGTCATGATCCGCCGCGCGTGCATGTCGCAGAACCACAGCCTGTCGTCGTGCCAACGGGGGCACTCGGCGAAGCGGAGCCCGTCGAGAAGGGGTGTCGGTTCCATCGGTCCGCCTCCGTATGTAGACCGAGCGTGGAGTGTGGAACTCAGTCGACGTGCGCAGCGCTCACGTACATCGACTTGTACTCGAGGTAGTTCGCCAGGCCCTCGGGGCCGAGCTGGCGGCCGATCCCGGAGTCCTTCATCCCTCCGAAGGGCGCGCCGAGATCGATGCTGTACCGGTTGACGCCGATCGTCCCCGTGCGGATACGCCGGGCCAGGTCGAGCCCACGTGCCTCGTCTCGCGTCCACACCGATCCGGCGAGGCCGTAGTCGGAGTCGTTGGCGATGCGGACCGCCTCGTCGTCGCCGTCGTAAGGGATGACGGCGATGACGGGCCCGAAGACCTCCTCGCGGGCGAGCCGGTCGGCGTTGTCGACGTCGGCGAAGACCGTGGGCTCGACGAACCAGCCGCGGTCCAGCCCCGCTGGGCGTCCACCGCCCGTCACCAACCGCGCGTCCGAGTTCCGCGCGATGTCGATGTACGCCAGGACCCGGTGGAGGTGTGCCTCGCTGGCCATCGGCCCCAGTGAGGTGGCCGGATCGAGTGGATCACCGACGACCCGGTCGCGGCAGTACTGGGCGAGGACCTCCACGACCTCGTCGTAGCGGGAACGCGGGGCGAGGACACGCGACTGGGTGGTGCAGGTCTGGCTGTTGTTCTGGAACGACGCGGTGCTCAGGCCTGCCCGGGGCACGTCGAGGTCGGCGTCTTCGAGCACGATCGCCGCGGACTTGCCGCCCAGCTCCAGGGTGCAGCGCCGGATGAGCCGGCCGCACTCGGCGCCGATGACCCTCCCGGCCTCGGTGGAGCCGGTGAACGCGATCTTGTCCACGAGCGGGTGCGACACCAACGCGCGTCCGGCCTCTCGCCCGCCCAGCACGATGTTGAGCACACCCGCCGGTAGCCCGGCCTCGATCGCGGCGTCGCCGAGGACGTAGGCGTCCAACGGGGTCTCCGGAGACGGCTTGAGCACGACGGTGCAGCCCGCGGCGAGCGCCGGGGCGATCTTGAACATCGCCAGGGCCTGAGGGTAGTTCCAGGGCACGATTGCGCCGACGACGCCGACCGGCTCGCGGCGCACGATCGTCGCCCCGGCTGCGCCGGGGCGGGTCTCCTCCAGCGGGAAGCGCTCGACGAGGTCGGCGTAGGTACGCAGCAGCGCCGGCGGGACGACGCCGTTGGAACCCTTCGACAGCCGGATGGGCATGCCGTTCTCCCGGGTGACCAGCCGGGCGGTGTCCTCGGCGCGGGCTGCAAGGGCGTCTGCGAACCGGAGCATCATCGCCGCCCGCTCGCCCGGGGTCGTCCGCCCCCAGGGGCCCTCGTCGATCGCCGCGCGGGCCGCACGAACCGCGGAGTCGATATCCGCCTCGTCGCCGAGGGCCGCGGTTCCCAGTGGCTCACCGGTCGCCGCTTCGACGGCCCGGTGCATCTCGGTTCCACGGGGAGCGACCCACGCGCCGCCTACGAAGAAGCGGGGGCGGTCCGCCGTGGTCGCTTCACCGACGATGCTCGTCACACGGACCTCCAGGTGTGGGCCGTGCATGGTGGCCGGCCAGGTGGGTTGGCTCGGACGACCATGTCAGGCAGGGCTGACGGCGAGATCGTCGCTGTCGGTCAGGTCGAGCGTGGCCTCGAGGTCGTGCAGCCGTGGCAGGACAGTCGCGGCGAAGAGCCGCTTGGACCGTTCCGCGGTCTCCGCGGGCATGTTGCCGAACTTGAAGGTCAGTACGAACTCGCCGGCCCCCGTCATCTTCTGGATTCGCCGGAGTCGCTCGAAGACCTGCTCGGGAGTTCCCCAGGCCTGCGGTCGCGCGGTGGTCTCGGTCTGCTCCTCGTCGGTCAGCGTGCTCGTACCGAACGAGGCGTACTGCTCGTACCCCTTCGTCTTGGCGAAACGGGCGACGTCGTCGAGCTGGTAGTGGTTGAGACTGCTGTGCTGGGACTCCAGGTTGTGCCGGGACATCACGTCCCAGGCCTCGGCCTCGTCCTCGAAGCAGGCGGCCCGGACACACACCGTGGGTTGTACCGGATCCCAGCCGTGCTCGGCGCGGAGACGGTTGAACTCGATCACGTCTTCGCGATAGCCGGCCCAGCTCTTCTGGTTCGTCAGCAGCATCCCCAGGCCTGCGTTCGCCGCCAACGGCAGGCTCTGCGGGCTGGCCCAGCCGGACTTCATCGAGCCGAGGATGCGTTCGGGGTTGCGGAACTTGGGACGGACCGAGGTTCTCGGGATCGTGAAGTGTTCGCCCTGGTACTCGAACCACTCCTGCGACAGCGCCAGGCGGAGGATGTCAAGGGTTTCGTTGTACCGGATTCGCGCGTCGTCCATGGCGACCCGAAACCCGTCGAACTCCCGCACGGCCGCGCCACGGCCGACCCCGAGTGTCAGGCCCCGGCCCTTCAGGACGTTGTCCAGCACGCTGATCTGGTGCGCGAGCTGCACGGGCTCATACCATGGCAGCACCGTCACCATGGTCCCGAGGTCGATCCGTGAGGTGCGTCCGGCCACATAGGTGAGATGTTGCAGCACACCGCCGGTCATTCCGTACGGGGTGATGTAGTGATCGATCGCCCAGTAGGAGTCGAAGCCCAGCGGCTCGATGAGATCGACGAGGGCGAGCTGCTCGTCGAGGACCTGCTGATCAGTGACCTTCTGGGGGCCGTCGCTCTGGGCCTTGTACCGATCCCAGTCGCTGTCGTTCCCGAACGGATAGTTGACGCCGACCTTCATCGTGACCTCACTCGGTTGGATGCGTGTGTGCTCGGGTGCGGTTCCGTACTGCTCGTGATTGCTCAGGCAGTGGACCCGGACCGGGGTGAGCAGTGGCGAACACCGTGCGACCGGATGCGGTGAGGGTGCCGACGGCCGACTGGCCGACCGGGCCGCAGTTGCTCGCGCATCGGGATGCCGCTGATGTGCTGGTAACGTTACCACTCCTCTGACGTGCGGTGAAGCCCTCGTCGCCGATCCGTTCTCGGCCCCTGGTCGCGCATCGTCGGGGCTAGCATGGCCGGGTGACGAATCGGAAGCGGCGCCCCGGGCCGCGGGTGTCGGGGCCGACTCTGCAGAGCGTTGCGGATCTCGCGGGCCTGTCTCTCATGAGCGCCTCCAGGGCGCTGAGCGGCGGCCAGGTGTCTCCGGAGAACGCAGCCCGGGTCAAGGCGGCGGCCGAGGCGCTGGGGTACGTCCCCAACGTCGCGGCCCGTCGGATGCGAGGCGGCCGAACGAACACGGTGGGCGTCCTGATCAACGCGGACCTCGACCCGCACATGGAGATCATGTCCATCCTGGACTGTCTCATCCGGGAGATGGAGGAGGCAGGCAAGCAGGTGCTGCTGTCCGTCGCGCGGGGTGGTTCGGCTCAGATCGACATGCATCTGGAGGGCTTCCTGGCCCGCGGCGTCGACGGCGTCTTCTTCCAGAACGCCCAGCCGTCGCGTCTGCTGGAGCGCTACAGGCAGGCCGAGGTCCCGGTCGTGGCCATCAGTCACCGTGACGACGGCTGTCCTGAGTTGCCCTTCGTGACCCACGACGCCGAAGCTGTTTTCGCCCAGATGTACCAGCGCTTGACCGATCTCGGGCACCGAGTCGCAGTCGAGTTCACGCGCGGTGGTACTCCTCCGATGCACGAGAAGTTCAGGTCGTTCGGTGAGCTGCGGTGGCGCCGGTGTGATCTGGGTTCCGACCGCACCGTCATGCTGGCCCACGTCCGCACCGAACTCGCCACACCGGACCCGCCCACCCTGTTCATGGCCGACTACCCGGGAGCGGTACAACTGCTGAGCGTGTGTGAGGAGCTCCGTGTCCCGGTCCCGGAGAAGCTGTCCGTGGTTTCCACTGTGGACGGCCTGAGCGCTCCCATGCTGCGCACTCCGTTGTCGAGTCTCCGTGCGGACTACGAGCTCTTCGGCCGTGCTGCGGCTCGGTCGATGCTCGCCGCGCTGGAGGGCGAGGAGATCGAGGACGTCCTGGTGCCGGGCGGCATGGAGTGGATCGAGCGCTCCTCGACCGGACCTGTCCCGGAGCCGGACGGCGTGTCCGCTCGATGACGGCCGGCAGGCGACCCGCGCAGGGCCGGTGCGTGCGGCGTCCTGGTGCTCGGCCCGGCGGGCCCGTCGTGCCTGGTCGGTGCACGCGAAGATCGGGATGGCACCGGCTGCCGGGCGGGGACTGTCGTGTCCCCACGCGGGCGCGCCGGTGCCGTCCCGGGAACCACTCAGGCCGGCGCGGACACCGGGTCGGTGTCGCGACCCGTAGACGCGGCCGCGCGCTTGGTCTTCAGGGTGAAGCTCAGCCCGATGGCGGCGAGTCCGAGGGCCAGGAGCAGGACGACGTTTCCGAGGAATCCACCCCAGGTCGGTGCGCCCCCGGCGACCATGCCCACGGCGAGGATTCCTGCCGCGATCTGTCCGCCGGTCACACCACCGACGGACTGCAGCACGTACGTCGTTCCGCTGGTGCTGGCGACCCGGTCGTTGGGGACCACCTGGACGATCGTGTTGAGCCCCTGGGTGAGGCTCATCGCGATACCGGCTCCCAGGATCGCCGCCGTCAGGTAGGGCGTCCAGGGCGCGCTGCCGATGAACAACAGCGGGACCGCGCCGAGGGTCATGAGGACACCGCTGAGGACCATGACCCCCCGCCGTCCCAGGACTGGCTCGAGCCGGGACGCGGTCGGCCCGGCCACGAGAATGACGAGGGCGTACGGAAGCAGGACAAGGCCCGCGGTGGAGGCGTCACCGCCCATGCCGTACCCGGTTGCGAGCGGGAGCAGCGCGACGGTCGGCAGGACGAGGTACATCGTGTAGGCGCAGGCAGCGCGCAGCAGTGACAGTCCCATGACGCCCGCGACCTCGCGCTCTGCGATGCCCCGCAGGTCCACGAGTGGGGAGTCGACCCGTCGCTCGACGACGACGAAGACCGTGGCCAAGGCGACGGTGAGGATCAGCAACCCGAGAACGATGGCGGAGCCCCAGCCCTCGGTCGACGCAAGCGTCAGCCCGAGCAGGAACGACGTCAACGCCACGGCCAGGAGCGCTGCGCCGAGCCAGTCGACCCGCCCGGTCCTCACGGGCGGGCACGCAGGCAGCCCTTTCGCGCCGAGGACGATCACCGCGAGGATCACGGCCGTCGGGATCCAGTAGATGTAGGAGTAGTGAAGGTGCTTGACGATCGGTCCGACCGCGACATAGGCGACTGCCGAGCCGGCGCCACCCGCGACGACGAACGCAGTGGTCGCGAACTTGGCACGTGCGAGCGGCTGGCTGTCGCGGGCGATCCCGATGGCGATCGGCACCACCGCGATCCCGACTCCCTGCAGCATGTTTCCCGCGATCAGCAGGCTCGCCGACGGGGCCACGGCCGCGAGAACTGCACCCACCCCGGAGACTCCCAGGATGATGAAGAAGACGTTCTTCTTGTCCGCGATGTCCGCGTAGCGAGTCGAGAGCGGGAGCGAGACGGCGCCCACGACCATCAGACCGGTCAGCATCCAGGCGGCGACGGCCGGGCTCATTCCGAGCTCGTGCTGCACGATCGGCACGATCGGTGCGACCATCATCTCCATCGTCATGTAGGAGAAGACGCCGAACCAGAGCAACGCTACGGTGAACCTCGGTGTCACGCTGTCGCCGCCGCCGCTGAGGTGGTAGATCGACTTCGGTCGCGAGGTGACTCTTACGGTGGGTGCCGCCTGCTCGGGCTGGCCTTCTCGTGAATCGTCCATCGCGGCCGGAGTCGGTCCGACCGGCGTGACTTGATAGGAGAACGAGGCGACGTCCTCCGACTGAGGTGTGTCCGCCGGCCGGACCCGTATCCCCGGTGAAGGAGACATGCACATGGTCGTGGTGGGCGTGGACCCGCACAAGCACAGCCACACCGCCGTCGCGGTGGACTCCAACGGTCGCGAGCTCGGCCAGATCACCGTCGGCAACACCGCGGCTGAGCTGATCCGGCTGTTGGAGTGGGCGCAGCGCTGGCCCGGATCGAGGCGGTGGGCGGTCGAGGACTGCCGTCACGTCGCCGGCTCGCTGCTTCGCGCTCTGCTCGGAACAGGCCAGGCGGTGGTCACGGTGCCGCCGAAGCTGATGGCACGGGCCAGGGCCTCGGCCCGCACCCGCGGCAAGTCCGACCCGATCGACGCGCCGGCGGTGGCCCGCGCCGCGCTGCGCGAGCCCGACCTGCCCGAGGCCCACCTCGACGAGCAGGCCTTGCAGATCCGGCTCCTGCTCGATCACCGCGAAGACCTGGTGGCCGAGCGGACCCGGATGATCAACCGGCTGGGCTGGCACCTGCACGACCTTGAGGTCGCGCTGCCACGCGGGCAGGCGTTGAACCGGATCACCACGCTGAACCGGCTCCGCGAACAGATCGGCCGGCTTGCGGGCGGCGTGCGCGCCGAGATCGCCGCCGAGCTCATCGAGCGGATCATCACGGTGACGCGGCGGGTCGGGCAGCTCAAGCGGCGCATCGAGGCCCAGGTGCAGCCGCTGGTGCCGCACCTGCTGGCTATTCCTGGCTGCGGCGGGCTGACCGCGGCGAAGGTCCTCGCCGAGACCGCAGGGGTCGACCGTTTCCGGTCCTCGGCCGCGTTCGCCATGCACGCCGGGACGGCGCCGATCCCTGTCTGGGCGGGCAACCGTGCGCGGTTCCGCCTCAACCGCGGCGGCAACCGGCAGTTCAACGCCGCCCTGCACCGCATCGCGGTCACCCAACTACGAATCCACCGACCCGCCCAGGCACTCGTCCAGCGACGCACCGCCGCCGGGAACTCGAAGACCGAAGCCCTACGGGTGCTCCGACGCCACCTCGCCGACGTGGTCTACCACCGGCTCCGGGCAGACACGGGCAGCCCCGGTACTTGCCATCCGGAGGCCGGTTGACATAGGAGATTCGCGGGGTTGGCCGACAAACGTGTGGCAGTCATCGGGACCGGGGCCACCGGCGTCCAGGTCGTTCCCCACGTCGCGGCGAGCGCCGAGCATCTCTACGTCTTCCAGCGCACGCCGTCCGCGGTCAACGTCCGGGACAACCGGCCCACCGATCCGGACTGGGCGGCGTCGCTGCGCCCCGGTTGGCAACGGGAGCGTGTGGCGAACTTCTCCGGCTACATCGCGGGGGAGGATGTCGGCGAAGACCTGGTCGACGACGGCTGGACGAAGATCTTCCGCAACCGTGCACTGCACGCAGGGGTGCTGGACGAGGCGGTCGACTTCGAGGTCATGGAGGCTGTGCGCGCCCGCGTCGACGCGACCGTCACCGATCCCGAGGTGGCCGAGGCGCTGAAGCCGTACTACCGAGCTCTGTGCAAGCGCCCTACTTTTCACGACGAGTACCTGCCGACCTTCAACCGGCCCAACGTCACCCTCGTCGACACCGATGGCAAGGGGGTGGAGAAGATCACTCCGACCGCAGTCGTCGCGAACGGGCAGGAATACGAGGTCGACTGCATCGTGTTCGCGAGCGGCTTCACCATCGGTGCGTCGTTCGCCACGCGACTCGGCTTCGACGTGGTCGGCCGGGACGGACTGACGCTGAGCGAGAAGTTCGCGCCCGGCATCTCCACGCTCTTCGGTATGCAGACCCACAGCTTCCCGAACCTCTTCATCGTCGCGATCAACCAGGTGGGGATCGCCTCGAACCAGACGCACCTGCTGGACGTGCAGGCGCGGCACATCGCCGGGGTGGTCGAGGCGACACAGAGGGTCGGAGCGGCCACTGTCGAGGCGACGATCGAGGCCGAGGAGCGGTGGGTGCGCACGGTCGTCGACTCCGCTCGTCGGAACGCGGAGTTCCTCAAGACGTGCACACCCGGCTATTACAACAATGAGGGCCATCCGAACGTCGAGGCGTTCAAGCGGAACGGCGCCTACGCCCCGGGGGTGTGGCGATTCGAGAAGACCGTCGAGGAATGGCGCTCGACCGGTGGCTTCGACGGCCTGCTCTTCGACGGCTCTCCGCTGCCGTCCCGACACGTCGCGGTGACCGAAAGGACCCGGTGAGGTTCAGTGAGGACCACCATGCCTGCATCCTCGGCCCCACAGGCCACTCCTCTCGAGGTGTCCGTGCCCCACGACGCCGGCTCGTCGGTGACCCGGCCCGTCCCGGTCCCGACGCCGCTCAGCGCGCCGTTCTGGGCGGCATGCAGGGAGAATCGGCTACTGGTCCAACGCTGCGACGCGTGCGGGGCACACATCTTCACCCCGCAGGAGTTCTGCCGGGCCTGTCATGCCACGAGCCTGACCTGGGTCGAGTCCGCCGGCCGCGGACACATCGTGACGTTCACGGTCATCGGTAGACCGCAGACACCTGCGTTCGAGACCCCGTACGTCGTGGCGGTCGTCGAGCTCGAGGAGGGATACGAGATGATCACCAACATCGTCGGAGGCCCCGCGGAGGACGTCAGGATCGGTGACGCCGTGCGGGTCCGCTTCATCCCGGTCACGGACGAGATCACCTTGCCGTGCTTCGAGGTCGTGCCGTGAGCAGGCGGCAGGCCGTCATCGTCGGCGCCTACAACACCCCGCAGGCCCGGGTGCTTCCGGGCGAGACCTCCGACTCGGTGACGCTGGCCGCGATCAAGGGGGCCCTGGGCAATGCCGGGCTCACCGTGGCCGATGTCGACGGCCTGAACGTGCTCTCCGGACTGAACTACCGCGGCGGTGCGGACGCGTTCGGCTATGCGCTCGGCATTCCGTGGTTCTGGACCGGCGGTTTCGTGCCCAGTCCGGGCGCGGTCGTCGAGGCCGCCGCGGCCATCGAGCGCGGAGTGTGCGACACGGTGGTGCTCGCCAGCGGTCAGGCGGGTGTCTATACCGATCGGGCGTCGGTCGCGCCGTGGGCGCGCACCCCCAACGAGTTCATCGAGTGCTGGGGGCTGATGACGCCGGCGGAATGGTCGCTCTCCGCTCAGCAGTACATGCACCGGTTCTCCGTGGCACCGGAGAAGATCGCCTACATCTCCTCGGTCATTCGCAACAACGGCGCGCGCAACCCTGAGGCGATCTACTACGGCCGCGGTCCTTACACCGTGGAGGACGTGCTGTCGTCCCGGCTGATCGCCAGTCCGTACCGGCTGCTGGACTGCGCCACCGTCAGCGAGGGCGGGTCTGCGGTGGTGATGACCACCGCGGAGCGAGCTGCGGACCTCGACGTGCCCGCGGTGAAGGTACTCGGTGGCGCCTACGACAGCTGGGGGCCCACTTACACCCACCCATCGACCTACGAACGGGTCGCGATGTGGGGTCGCAAGGCGGCGGACGCCGCGTTCGGCCAGGCCGGGATCAGCCGTGACGACGTCGACCTGTTCGAGCTCTACGACAACTTCTCCTGGGAGATCGTGCGGTACTTCGAGGCGCTTCGCTACTGCGAGGTAGGAGAGGGCCCGGACTTCGTCGCGAACGGGGCGATCGAGCTCGGTGGACGCTATCCGATCGTCACCGACGGCGGCACGATGTCGCACTCGCACACGGGGGAGTCCCAGCGGTTGCAGCGTGTCGTGCAGGCGGTCCGTCAGCTGCGTGGCGACAGCGCAGCCAACCAGGTCGAGGCGGAGATCGCGCTGGTCGTCGTGATCGGCGAGGTTCTGCTCCTGGGGGCCTGAGGCCTTCGACGGTGCGGAGCGAAACGTGAATGACGACGTGAAGCGGCTGCGGACCCCGCAGCGTCCGCCGTTCGACGCCGAGTTGGCGGAGGCCCTGACGCAGGTGCGCGACGAGATGCCCGTGACGGTGACCTCGTCCGGGATCGGGGCGATTCGGGAGCGTGCGGCACGCACGACTGCCTCGGTCGAGGAACTCGCCGCCGAGTACGGTGTCGCGGTCCGGATCGTCACCGCGACCCGTCACGGCGGGCCGAACCTGCGGCTGCTCGTGGCGCGCCCTCCGACACCGACCTCCGGTGCCCTCTACTGGATCCACGGCGGCGGCGGCGTCCTCGGCGATTTCCGGTTCGGGATCGACCCGGCCCTGACCTGGGCCGCGGAGTTCGGGGTGACGGTGGTGTCGGTGGACTACCGGCTGGCTCCCGAGCACCGGGATCCGGTTGCCATCGAGGACTGCTATGCCGGCCTGTGCTGGCTGGCGTCGAACGCCCGGACGCTGCAGGTCGATCCGACCGGGATCATAGTGGGCGGACACAGCGCGGGCGCCGGGCTGGCGGCCGGGACGGCGTTGCTCGCGCGCGATCGTGGGGGCCCTCGCGCGCACGGGCAACTGCTGCTGTGCCCGATGCTCGACGATCGGGAGCAGACGGTCTCGAGCAGACTGCTCGCGGGTGAAGGAGTCTGGGACCGGACGGCGAACCGTACGGCATGGGCGGCGCGGTTGGGCGCCCGTCGCGGAGGACCGACGGTCAGTGCGTACTCGGCGCCGGCCCGCGCGGGGGACCTCGGCGGATTGCCGCCCGCGTTCCTGGACGTCGGCTCGGTCGACACCTTCCGGGACGAGACCGTGGAGTATGCGTCACGCATCTGGTCCGACGGTGGCGAGGCCGAGCTGCACGTGTGGCCAGGGGCCTATCACTGCTTCGAGATCGTCGCGCCGGCCGCGACACTCTCGACAGCTGCGGTGAGGTGCCGGGCCGGGTGGCTGCGGCGCCGGTTGGAGGCGTCATGACCGTCGGGGAGCTGCCGCTGGCCGGGATGACCGTGGTGGCATTGGAGCAAGCCGTTGCCGGACCGCTGGCCTCGCGACACCTCGCGGATCTCGGGGCCAGGGTGGTGAAGATCGAGCGGCCGGACGGCGGCGACTTCGCCCGCGGCTACGACGACGTGGTGCGCGGGATCGCGTCGCACTTCGTGTGGCTGAACCGCGGCAAGGAGTCCCTGGTGCTCGACCTGAAGTCCGCGGCGGGCGCGCGAGCGGCCCGGGCGCTCATCGCGCGGGCGGACGTCTTCCTCCACAACACGGCACCCGGGGTCGTCGAGCGCCTCGGGTTGGACGCGGAGACGCTCCGCGCGGACCAGCCGGAGCTGGTGGTGGTCAACATCTCGGGCTACGGGCGGACCGGACCGCGCCGGGACCGCAAGGCCTACGACATGTTGATCCAGGCCGAGTCCGGAATGGTCGCGGTGACCGGGACCCCGCAGACGGCGACCAAGACCGGGGTTCCGACCGTGGACATCGGGGCCGGGGTGTACGCGGCGATGTCGGTGCTGGGCGCGCTGGTACGCCGAGCCCGCACGGGCGTCGGCGCCGTGATCGACGTGTCGATGTTCGACGCCGCCGTCGAGTGGATGGGACATCCGCTGTACATGCAGCTCTACGGGGGCAGACAGGTGCCGAGGATGGGGCTGTCGCACGCAGCCATCGCGCCCTACGACGCCTATCCGACGGCCGACGGGCAGATCCTCATCGGTGTTCAGAACGATCGGGGATGGCGCGCCCTTGTCGGCGCGGTCTTCGGGAAGCCCGAGTACGCCGACGACCCCCGCTTCGCCACGAACGTGGCCCGAGTGGCGAACAGGGCGGAGTGCGACATGCTGGTTGCGGACTTCACCCGGCAGTGGGCGACAGCGGATCTCGACCAGGCCCTGGCGGACGCCGGAGTACCTGCAGGACAGCTCAACGGCACCGCCGAAGTGGTGGAGCATCCGCAGCTGTCTGCGCGCGACAGATGGCGGTCCGTGCGCACCGAGGTGGGAGAGGTCCGCGGAGTGCTCCCCCCGATGACCTTCCGCGACGTCGAGCTCCCCATGGGTCCGGTACCGGCGCTCGGGGAGCACACCCGGGCGGTCCTGGCCGAGTTGGGCATCCACGACGACGCACCGTCCGAGTTCCGTCCCGAGGAGATCGCCGATGTCTGAATCCCGCCGAGTAGCCGTGGTCACGGGTGCGGCCCGTGGAATTGGTGCGGCCACCGCGCAGCGCCTGGCCCGAGACGGGCTGGCCGTCGCGGTCGTGGACCTGGAGGAGAGCGCTGCGAAGGCCTCGGCCGACGCGGTGGTCGCCGCGGGGGGGACTGCGATCGCGGTGCGTCTCGACGTCACCGACGCCGCCGCGGTTCAGGTTGCGGTGGACCAGGTGGTGGCAGAGCTGGGGCCGCCCACGGTGCTCGTGAACAACGCCGGTATCACCCGTGACGACCTGCTGTTCAGGATGACCGAGACGAACTGGGACGCGGTGGTGGACGTCCACCTGAAGGGTTCGTTTCTGATGAGCCGGGCGGTGCAGGGATTCATGGTTCAGGCCCGATGGGGACGCATCGTGAACCTCTCGTCGACTTCGGCGCTGGGCAAGCGCGGGCAGGCCAACTACGCCGCGGCCAAAGCCGGCGTGCAGGGCTTCACCAAGGCGCTTGCCCTCGAGCTGGGACGGTTCGGGATCACAGTGAACTGCGTCGCGCCCGGCTTCGTGGTCACTGACATGACCAGGGCGACCGCACAACGACTCGGAGTGCCGTGGACGGACTATCTCGCCCAGCGGGTGGCTGAGCTCCCGGTGGGCCGGGCGGGCCAGGGCGAGGACATCGCCCACGCCGTGTCCTACTTCGTCGACGAGCGGTCCGGGTTCGTGTCCGGTCAAGTGCTCTACGTGTCCGGCGGCCCGCGCGTCTGACCGAAGCGACCATTCCGCAGCGGCGGCACTCGCCGCCGCACTACCCACCCAGAGGTGAGCCATGTCCACACCGTTCGCACCCGAGCTGCGCCCCGGGATGCGGCTGCAGAGCCAGACCGGCCCGGTCGAGCTCATCGTCATTCGGCCGGGGCCCGGAGGCATCTTGGCTTGCGGAGGCCTTCCCATGGTCGGCCCTGGTGACGTCCTCGCGTCAGCCCCGCACGCGGCGGAGGCGGCAGCGGACGCGGTGCAGCTCGGAAAGCGCTACACCGACGCCACCGGGACACTCGAGGTGCTGTGTACCAAGGGCGGTGCGGGGCCGCTGACTCTTGACGGGGCGATTCTGACGATCAAAGCGGCTGCGGCGCTCCCGGCGTCGGATTGAGTGGCGGGGAACGCCGGCCCCGCTTCCGGTCGGGAGCCGTGAGGTCACGGCGTCGTCGGCATGGCGCCTGCGGCTACTGCCCGCGCGAGCCCGCTGACCGCGTCGAGCTCTCGATGTCGTTCGCTGCCGAAGGGAGTCGACGATGACCACGCCTGCCGACGCCGTGGCGGTCGAACGGTCGGTGCGCGCCGCGTACACGGACTACGTCGCGTGCTTCCAGCGCGGCGACCCGGACGCCACCGCCGCGTACTTCACCGCGCCGCTGCTGCGGGTGGCCGACGGGCGGACGACGGTCCATCCCACCGCGGACGACGTCCGCCGGATGCTCGCCGGCATGACGCAGCGTCTCGACGCCCTGGGCTACAGCGGGTCGCGCGTCGCGTCGCTGGAGGTCTCCGTGCTCGACCGGACGGCCGCGCTGGTGCGGTCGCGCGGCACCCGCCACGACCGAGCGGGAGCGACGCTCCAGGCATTCGACGTCCTCTACCTCATGGCGCGACCTGAGGCCGACGCGAGTTGGCGGATCACGACGCTGGTCTTGGTCCGCGGCGCACCCTGACACCGGGACCCATATCGACATCGTCGCGAGGCTCAAGAGCTGACCACCGGGACGGAGCTGGACGACCACCGCCGGCCGGGCGGGCACCCCGACGTTGCATCCGGTCCGAGCGCGCCCGCCGGTGGACGGTGCGCCCGGGAGCCGACGCCGCTGCGGTGTTGGGCCGGCTTGGTCAGCCGCGTCGCCGCTCAGTGATCAGCGACCGACCTCGGCCAGGAGCCGTCCACCACGGCGCCGGGACGTTTCCGCTTCCTGCCCCTTCGCTCGCTCCGCTCGTTCCTGCAGGCGGGCGTGCGCTCTCAGGGCAGGATCGCGTCGACGTAGCCGCCCGGCCGGCCGCCGCGGCTCGCCCGGGCCCCGGGACGGCACGGACGTCGTGAGGCACGCTCTTGTCCCTCGATCCGCGATCACCCGACGACGCGGCGCACGACATCCCGCCGCGGGTCAGGCCGCGCTCGCGCCGCCGCCCGTCGGGGGCTGGATCCGGATGACGCGGTCGTCGCTGAGCTTGGGCAGGGCACCGGCGGCGCCGTCCTTGTTGACGGTGCCCAGCCACAGCAGGCCGTCGGGGCCGGCGGCTGCGGCGGCGAGCCGGCCGTACGCGTCGGGCAGCAGGGTCCGCGGGTCGCCGGTGAAGGTGCCGTCCTGGCCGGGCCGCAGCACGAACAACGACTTCGTGCCGGTCAACGCGATCGCCAGCGCCCCGCCCAGCACCGAGCACCCGGCCACGCCGGGCCTGTTCGGCCAGCTCCACGCGGGCGTGCCGAGCGTGCCCGCGCCGAGCCGGAAGAGCACGTCGCGACCCGCGGCGCGGTCGGTGACCCAGGTCGTGCCGTCGGTGCCGGTGCACATTCCCTGCGGGTTGCTCAGGCCCGACGCGTAGACGGCCGTCCCCGCCGGGTTGCCCGCCGTCGGCCGGCCGAGCGTGTCGATGCGCAGCACCTTCCCCGCGAGCGAGGCCGGGTTGCCCGCGGCGCCGTCCGGGTCGCCGGTCGCGACGAGCAGGCTGCCCGTCGCGGTGTCGACGCCCAGCGCCCCACCGGGCCCGCGCGGGATGCCGGTGAGCACCGGCTTCGGGGCCTCACCCGGCGCGATCCGCAGCACGCGCTCGTCGTCCGCGGTGGCCGCG
Organism: Pseudonocardia benzenivorans CB1190; assembly: GCF_000196675.2. Taxonomy (GTDB): domain Bacteria; phylum Actinomycetota; class Actinomycetes; order Mycobacteriales; family Pseudonocardiaceae; genus Pseudonocardia; species Pseudonocardia benzenivorans. The sequence goes on from NC_015312.1 coordinate 1,915,081, forward strand.
TAGGCGTAGACGAGCTCGTCCTCGGCGTAGCTGGGGGACAGCACGAGCCCGCTCAGCCCGCCGGCGGCGGCGTCGACCGGCACCGTCGCGATCAGCTGCGGGGCCGATCCGCGCTGCACCTTGAGCACCCGCCCGGTTGTGCGTTCGGCGACGAGCGCGGAGAAGCCGTCGGGCAGCACCGCGATCGCCCCGACCGGGCTCAGGCAGGTCGCGACGACCTGCGGGTCCGGGTCCTCGCACCCCGCGGGCTGCTGCGGCGCGCTGCTGGTCGGCGGCGGGGCGTTCCCGCTGCTGGGGTCGGCGGGCGGCTCGGGCTCGTCGAGCGTGGGCGGCCCGCCGAGCTCTCCGGAGCTCTCGACCTGGTCGTGCCAGGTGCGGCTCCCGTCGTCGGGGAACGACGCGCACCCGCCGACGAGGAACAGGCAGACGGCCACCATTCCCCCGACGATCCGCCACCGCGCCACGGTCCCCAGGCTAGGAGGCGCGCGGTGATCCCCACGTGAGCGTGCTCGCGCACCGGCGACCGCCGCGCGGCCACGGACTAGCGTGTGCTCGTGCCCGACATCGACGTGCTGGTGTGTGACGAGGAAGGCCGCGCGGCCCTGGAGCAGATGCCCGGCGTGCGGCCGGTCCACTACGACCCCGACGAGCCGCTGCCGCCCGAGGCCGCGACCGCCGAGATCCTCGTCCCGCCGTTCCTGTCGCCGGCCAGCGGCGTGCGCCTCGCCGAGCAGATGCCCAAGCTGCGGCTGGTCCAGCTGCTCACCGCGGGCGCGGAGATCTGGGTCGGCAACCTGCCCGACGGCGTCGCGCTCTCGGACTGCAAGGGCGCGCACGGTGGCGCCACGGCGGAGTGGATCGTCGGCGCGCTGCTCGCGGTCTACCGGGACCTCCCGGTCTTCGTGCGCGCGCAGGACGAGGGCCGCTGGGACTACCACCGCACCGACGAGCTCGACGGCAAGCGCGTCCTGATCGTCGGTGCGGGGGACGTGGCCGAGCACACCGTGCGGCGGCTGGAGCCCTTCGGGGTGTCGACGACGCTCGTCGGCCGCCGGGCCCGCGACGGGGTGCACGGCATCGACGAGGTGTACGACCTGCTGCCGCGCTACGACGCGTGCGTCGTCATCGTCCCGCTGACCGAGGACACCCGCGGCCTCGTCGACGCCCGGTTCCTGGCGGCAATGCCCGACGGCGCGGTGCTGGTCAACGCCGCGCGCGGACCCGTCGCCGACACCGACGCCCTCGTCGCGGAGCTGACGTCGGGCCGGCTGCGCGCCGCCGTGGACGTCACCGACCCGGAGCCGCTGCCCGCGGGTCACCCGCTGTGGTCGGCACCCGGGCTGCTGCTCACCCCCCACGTCGGCGGGAGCGTGCCGGGCGCCATGCGCCGGGCCTACGGGGTCGCCGTCGAACAGATCGCGGCGTTCGTCCGCGGCGAGCGGCCGCCGAACCTCGTCGAGAACGGTTACTGACACGCCGCTGCGGGTCGACCCCGCGGTGACCTGGGCCGACTAGGTTCTCGCGCATGAGTGAACCGACCCGGTCCTTCGACATCGGGACCCTCGGCGGCTCCGAGCCCTCCAACTCGACGACCCGGCCCGAGCGCCGTCCGGTGCCCTCGAACGGTGCGGCCGACATCGGCCTGCTCATCCTGCGGCTGGCCGTCGGCGGGCTCTTCTTCGCGCACGGCGCGCAGAAGGTCTTCGGGATGTGGGGTGGCCAGGGCATCACCCGCACCGCGGAGAACCTCGCGGGGTACGGCTTCGTCGCCCAGCAGACCAGCCTCGCGTGGGCGTTGGGCATCGTCGAGATGGCCGCGGGCGCGTTCGTCGTGCTGGGGTTGTTCACGCCGCTCGCCGCCGCGGGTCTGCTGGCGATCAAGGTCGTGGCGCTGCTGGTGAAGATCCCCGCGATCGAGTTCTTCGCCGCGCAGGCTCCCGACGCGATCGAGGTCGACATCCTGCTGGGGGCGGGGGCAGCCACGCTGATGTTCGCGGGGGCGGGCCGCATCGCGCTCGACAACGGCCGCACCTGGCTGCGTCGCCCGATGCCGTATGCGGTCGTGTGCCTGATCGTGACCGTCGCGATCGTCCTCGTGGTGATGCTGACGCTGCGCCGGTGACGTCCCCTGTGACGGCGCCGCCCGACGAGGTGTGGCTCGCCGCGCTGGCGCGGCGCCGCGGCCAGGTGTCCGTCACGTCGCGCCAGGCCCTGACCGGTGGGTACGCGTCGGCGGGCGCGGAACGGGTCGATCTGTCCGACGGGACGTCCGTCGTCGTGAAGGTGGCGGCGGCGCGCGAGGTGGCCGCCCTGCGGGCCGTCGCCGTCGTCCCCACGCTCGACGAGCCCGTCCTGCTCGCCGCGGGCACCGGCTGGGTGGTCGTCCCGTTCCACGACGGCCTGCCGCTCGCCGACGACGCGCCCGTCCCCGCCGCGGTCCTGACGATGCTCGAGCGGGTGCACGCGCACTGGCGCGGCAGGCGGCCCCGGACGGTCCCGGTCGCCGACGCCGCGTGGTGGCGCGAGCTGTGCCTGCAGCGGATCGCCCCGGCCGTGGAGCGTGCCGTCGCTCCGGTGGGCCACAGGCTGCGCGCCTGGGCCGACGATCCCCGCGCGCTCCGGGCGGCCGCCGCCGTCCCGCGCACGCTCACCCACGGCGACCCGCACCGCGGCAACATCGTCGTCGACGGGGCGGGCGGGGGGTGGCTGGTCGACTGGGGCAACGCCCGCGTCGCGCCACGCGGTTTCGACCTCGCGGTCCTGCGCGCCCAGGGCACCGACGTGTCGACGGGCGACCCGGCCGAGGACGCCTGGTCCGACCTGGCGATGGCCGTCGCCTACCTCGGCTTCGCCGCCGACCACCTCGGCACCGAACGCGTCCTCGAACTGGCGGCGATGGCGGAGCAGGGCCTGGCTGCCCTGTGACCGGCGACGGTCGCCATGGCGACCATCGCCGCTCACGACCGCCGCCGGACGGGGTCAGCCGGCCGGGACAGGAGCGTTGCGGTTCCAGAGCTGATGAACGAGGCCGCTCGGGGAGGCGACCGACTCGACGGTGAAGCGCCCCTCGGTCCCGCTGACCCCGTCCCAGAGCGACACCCCGCGACCCAGGGTGATCGGCACCGTCACGAGGTGCATGAAGTCGACGAGGTCCGCCTGCAGGAACTGACGGACGGTCGAGGGTCCGCCACCGAGCCGGACGTCGAGACCGCCCGCGGCCTCCCGGGCCAGGCGCAGCACCTCGTGCGGCGGGCCGTCGACGAAGTGGAAGCTCGTCCCGTTCGCGAACTCGATCGGCGGGAGCGATTCATGGGTCATGACGAACACGGGGGTGCGGAAGGGGGGCTCCTCGCCCCACCAGCCGCGCCACCCGTCGGGCCGGTCGCCCGCGGGCGGGCCGAACTTGGCGCGGCCCATGATCTCGGCACCGATGCCCTGGCCCCACAGCGTGGTCAGCGCCCGGTCCAGCGTGACGGGGGCGTCGACGGCGTCGATCCCGTGGATGAACCGCCCGTCGAACCCACCGAACAGGGCCTCCGCACCGCCGATCGGGGCGTCGAGGGTGACGGTCCCGCCGGCGGCGTAGCCGTCGAGGGAGATGTTCAGGTTGTGCACGCGGGTGCGCGTCATGGTGCCTCCTGGGAGCGCCGAGGGTCGACGGGTGGACCGACCCGGACCGCCGAACTCATCGCCAGGGGTCGTGAGTGGCAATGGTCGTCATAGCAGGTCGCCCCGACGACCATCGCCACTCACAGCAGGGGTTCAGCGCACCGAACGCACGGCGCCCGTGTCGGCCGAGGTGGCCAGGGCGGCATAGGCCCGCAGCGCCTGTGTGACCGGACGCTGCCGGTCGGCGGGCTGCCACGGCCGCTCGGAGGCCTCCATCTTCGCGCGGCGGGCGGCCAGCACCTCGTCGTCGACGAGCAGTTCGACGGTGCGGGAGCGCACGTCGATCAGGATGCGGTCGCCGTTCTCGACCAGCCCGATCGTCCCGCCCGCGGCGGCCTCGGGGGAGACGTGCCCGACCGAGATTCCGCTGGATCCGCCGGAGAACCGGCCGTCGGTGATCAGAGCGCACTTCGCGCCGAGGCCCGCGCCCTTGAGGAACGCGGTGGGGTGCAGCATCTCCTGCATCCCCGGCCCGCCCGCGGGACCCTCGTAGCGGACGACGAGGACGTCGCCGGGCTGGATCTCCTTGGTGAGGATGACCGAGACGGCCTCCTCCTGGCTCTCGACGACCCGCGCCGGGCCCTCGAAGCGCCAGATGTCCTCGGGGATGCCGGCGGTCTTGATGACCGCGCCCTTCTCGGCGAGGTTGCCGCGCAGCACTGCCAGGCCGCCGTCGGCGGTGTAGGCGTGCTCGCGGTCGCGGATGCAGCCGCCCGCGGCGTCGGTGTCGAGCGAGGACCAGCGGTTCTGCGTGGAGAACGCCTCGGTGGTGCGGACCCCGCCCGGCGCGGCGTGGAACAGCTCCACGGCCCGCTCCGACGGCGCCGCGCCGCGGACGTCCCACTCGTCGAGCCAGGCCTGCAGCGACGGGGAGTGCACGGTGTGGACGTCCTCGTGGAGCAGGCCGGCCCGGCGCAGCTCGCCCAGGATCGCCGGGATGCCGCCCGCCCGGTGCACGTCCTCCATGTGGTAGCTGGAGTTCGGCGAGACCTTGGCGAGACAGGGGACCCGCCTGGAGATGGCGTCGATGTCGGCGAGGGTGAAGTCGATCTCGCCCTCCTGCGCCGCCGCGAGGATGTGCAGCACGGTGTTGGTGGAACCGCCCATCGCGACGTCGAGCGCCATGGCGTTCTCGAACGCGTCGCGGGTCGCGATGCTGCGGGGCAGGACCGACGCGTCGTCGTCGCGGTACCAGCGCGTCGCCAGTTCCACGACGGTCCGCCCGGCCTCCAGGAACAGCTCACGGCGGGCGGCGTGGGTGGCGAGGGTGGAGCCGTTGCCCGGCAGGGCGAGCCCCAGCGCCTCGGTGAGGCAGTTCATCGAGTTGGCGGTGAACATGCCCGAGCACGACCCGCACGTCGGGCACGCGGAGCGCTCGACGACGTCGAGGCCGTCGTCGTCGACCTCGGTGGAGGCCGACGCGGAGATCGCGGTGATGAGGTCGGTGGGCGCCTGCGCGACGCCGACCACGACCACGGCCTTGCCGGCCTCCATCGGCCCGCCCGAGACGAACACCGTGGGGATGTTCAGCCGCATCGCGGCGTTGAGCATGCCCGGGGTGATCTTGTCGCAGTTGGAGATGCAGACGAGCGCGTCGGCGGCGTGGCCGTTGACCATGTACTCGACGGCGTCGGAGATGACCTCGCGGCTGGGCAGCGAGTAGAGCATGCCGCCGTGGCCCATCGCGATGCCGTCGTCGACGGCGATCGTGTGGAACTCGCGGGGGACGCCGCCGGCCTCGCGGACCGCCTCGGCGACGAGGTCGCCGAGATCCTTGAGGTGCACGTGGCCCGGCACGAACTGGGTGTAGCTGTTGGCGATGGCGACGATCGGCTTGCCGAAGTCGTCGTCGGTCATCCCGGTGGCGCGCCACAGGGAACGCGCACCGGCGGCGTTGCGGCCATGGGTGGTGACACGGGAACGCAGGGCCGGCATCGGGCTCACTCTCCAGCCGGATCGGGCAGCCGGCCGCCGCTGGCGGCGGCGAGCTGGGACAGGTCGCGAACGGTCACGGCGGGCAGCAGGAGCTCCCCGCCGCCGGTCAGCACGGCGCTGACCCGGGCACCCCGGGACCGGGTGGCGGGTTGCAGACGCAGCGAGCTGATCTCCGCCCACGGTACGCGGCGGCCACCGAAGGCCCGGCGGACGGCCACCGCCTCGCTGTCGACGACGGTGCGTGTCCGCGCGATCCACCACGCGATCGCGAGCGGCACGAGGTAGAAGAGCCAGAACCAGGGGGCGCCGAACGCGAACGGGACCGCGACCACCGCCAGCGCGACGACGAACAGGTAGGACAGCCGGGTGGGCCGGAACACGGCCCGCGGCGGCGGTGCGGGGTCCTGCGCGGCCGGTCCGCTCACGGGGTGGGTCTCCTGGTCCGGACGCTGTTCGGTGGTGCTCACCGGCACATCGTCGCACCCCGCCGGGTGATGGCGGCGGCCGGTTGACCATCCGGAACCGATGCGTGCTAGCGTCGGACGCATGTTCGTCACCGACCTTCTCGTAATTCGCAGGCGCGTTCTCGCCTGAGTTCTGATCGAGTACTCGGACGACGACGCGCCACCCTCGTTCCGCCTACGGCGGCGAGGGTTTTTTCATGCCCTGACCTGACTCCATGCCCACGACGCAGCGAGGCTGACCGATGACCACCGCCACCCCCCGCCCAGGCGCAGCCGGCCCGAAACCGGCACCGCCGCCCGGGCGGCCCGGTTCCCCGGCCCGGCCCGAGGCCGTGTCGGCGCGTCCCGACGTCGTCCCCGGACCGCAGATCGGCCCCGAGCCGATGACGGGCGCGCAGTCGCTCGTGCGCTCGCTGGAGGAGATCGGCTGCGAGGTCGTCTTCGGCATCCCGGGCGGCACGATCCTGCCCGCCTACGACCCGCTGCTCGACTCGACCCGGGTGCGGCACGTCCTGGTCCGCCACGAGCAGGGCGGCGGCCACGCGGCGACCGGGTACGCGCAGGCCACCGGCAAGGTCGGGGTCTGCATGGCCACGTCGGGTCCCGGCGCGACCAACCTCGTCACCCCGATCGCCGACGCCTACATGGACTCGATCCCGGTCGTGGCCATCACCGGTCAGCAGACCCGTCCGCTGATCGGCACGGATGCCTTCCAGGAGGCCGACATCACCGGCATCACCATGCCGGTGACCAAACACAACATGCTGGTGACCGACGCGACGGAGATCCCGCGCGCGATCGCCGAGGCCTTCCACCTCGCGTCGACGGGCCGACCCGGCCCGGTGCTGGTGGACATCCCCAAGGACGTCCTGCAGGAGCAGACGACGTTCTCGTGGCCCCCGGAGCTGCGCCTGCCCGGCTACCGGCCGACGACCCGGCCGCACGGCAAGCAGATCCGCGAGGCGGCCAAGCTCATGGCCGCCGCCGAGCGGCCGGTGCTCTACGTCGGCGGCGGCGTGCTCAAGGCCGACGCCTCCGAGGAGCTCCTGGAGCTGGCCGAGCTGACGAACATCCCGGTCGTGACGACGCTGATGGCCCGCGGGGCGTTCCCCGACAGCCATCCGCAGCACGTGGGGATGCCCGGCATGCACGGCACGGTCGCGGCCGTCGCGGCCCTGCAGGAGGCCGACCTGCTGGTCGCGCTCGGCTCGCGTTTCGACGACCGCGTCACCGGCCAGCTGGAGACGTTCGCGCCGCACGCCGCGGTGGTGCACGCCGACATCGACCCGGCCGAGATCTCCAAGAACCGCCGCGCCGATGTGCCGATCGTCGGCGACTGCAAGGAGGTCATCGTCGAGCTGATCGAGGCCGTCCGCGCCGAGCGCGAGGTCGACGTCGTCGACCTCGGTGCCTGGTGGACCCGGCTCGACGACCTGCGCACGACGTTCCCGCTGGGGTACGACTGGCCCGACGACGGCTCGCTGTCGCCGCAGTACGTCATCGAGCGGATCGGCGCGATCGCCGGCCCCGACGCCGTGTACGCGGCGGGCGTCGGCCAGCACCAGATGTGGGCCGCGCAGTTCATCAAGTACGAGAAGCCGCGCTCGTGGCTGAACTCGGGCGGCCTCGGGACGATGGGCTTCGCGGTGCCCGCGGCCATGGGCGCCAAGATGGCCCGCCCCGACGACGTCGTCTGGTGCATCGACGGTGACGGCTGCTTCCAGATGACCAACCAGGAGCTCGCCACCTGCGCGATCGAGGGCATCCCGATCAAGGTCGCTGTGATCAACAACGGCAACCTGGGCATGGTCCGGCAGTGGCAGAACCTCTTCTACTCGGAGCGGTACTCCAACACCGACCTCGGCACCCACAAGCACCGCATCCCCGACTTCAAGCTGCTCGCCGAGGCGATGGGCTGCGTCGGGCTGCGTGCCGAGTCCAAGGACGAGGTCGACCGCGTCATCAAGCAGGCCATGGAGATCGACGACCGGCCCGTCGTGATCGACTTCACCGTCGGCGCCGACGCGCAGGTCTGGCCGATGGTCGCGGCCGGCACGTCGAACAACGAGGTCATGGCCGCCCGCGGCATCCGGCCGCTCTTCGAGGGCGACGAGCTGGCCGCGGACGTCGTCGAGATCGACGCCGTGGTGGAACGCGCGCTGGAGCACGGCGCGCACGGGAACGACGAGGACGCGAAGTGATGCAGACCCACACGCTGTCGGTCCTCGTCGAGGACAAGCCCGGTGTCCTCGCCCGCGTCTCGGGCCTGTTCTCCCGGCGCGGCTTCAACATCATCTCCCTGGCGGTCGGCCCGACCGAGCAGGAGGGCGTCTCGCGGATGACGATCGTCGTCGCCGTCGAGGACCTGCCGCTGGAGCAGGTGACCAAGCAGCTCAACAAGCTGGTCAACGTCATCAAGATCGTCGAGCTCGACCCGGCGGCGTCGGTGCAGCGGGAGCTGCTCCTGGTCAAGGTGCGTGCCGACGCCGCGATCCGCAGCCAGGTGCTCGAGGCCGCCGAGCTGTTCCGAGCCAAGGTCGTCGACGTCGCGCCCGAGGCGCTGACGATCGAGGCCACCGGCACCGTCGACAAGCTCGGGGCGCTGCTGCGGATCCTGGAGCCCTACGGCATCCGCGAGATGGTCAAGTCCGGGATGGTCGCGGTGGGTCGGGGGCCCCGGTCCATCACCGCCGCGGCGATGCGTTAGAGACTTGCCCCCGAACACCCCCTGGGAGAGGACGTACCACCCGTCATGAGCGTGAACATCTACTACGACGACGACGCCGACCTGTCGATCATCCAGGGCCGCAAGGTCGCCGTGATCGGCTACGGCTCGCAGGGGCACGCGCACGCGCTGTCGCTGCGCGACTCCGGCGTCGAGGTGAAGATCGGCCTGCCCGAGGGGTCGAAGAGCCGGCAGAAGGCCGCGGACGAGGGTCTGGAGGTGCTCACCCCGGCCGAGGCGTCGGCGTGGGCCGACCTGATCATGATCCTGGCCCCGGACACCAAGCAGCGCTTCATCTACGCCGAGGACATCGCGCCGAACCTCAAGAGCGGCGACGCGATCTTCTTCGGGCACGGCTTCAACATCCGCTACGACCTGATCAAGCCGCCTGCCGACGTCGACGTCGCCATGGTCGCCCCGAAGGGGCCCGGCCACCTGGTCCGTCGCCAGTTCGTCGACGGCAAGGGCGTGCCCGCCCTGATCGCCGTCGAGCAGGACGCCTCCGGCAACGCTAAGGCGCTCGCCCTCTCGTACGCGGCCGGGATCGGCGGCGCCCGCGCGGGCGTCATCGAGACCACGTTCAAGGAGGAGACCGAGACCGACCTGTTCGGCGAGCAGGCCGTCCTCTGCGGTGGTGCCGCGGCGCTGGTCCAGACCGGTTTCGAGGTGCTCACCGAGGCGGGCTACGCCCCGGAGATCGCCTACTTCGAGTGCCTGCACGAGCTCAAGCTGATCGTCGACCTCATGTACGAGGGCGGCATCGCCAACGAGCGCTTCTCGATCTCCGACACCGCCGAGTACGGCGACCTCACCCGCGGCCCGCGCGTGGTCAACGCGGCGACCAAGGAGGAGATGAAGAAGATCCTCGCCGAGATCCAGGACGGGCGCTTCGCCTCCGAGTGGGTCGCCGAGGACGAGGCCGGCCGGCCCAACTTCACCCGTCTGCAGAAGCAGGGCGCCGAGCACCCGATCGAGCAGGTCGGCGAGAAGCTCCGCGGCCTCATGAGCTGGGTGGGCGAGAAGGCCAAGTAAGGCCTTCTCCCGCTGCTCGAACGGCCCTTCCCCGCAGTCGCGGGAGAGGGCCGTTCGTGCGTTCCGGGGAAGAGACGCGGCGCGCACGGCGTTGGGCGGGATGAGCGTTCCCCGTCGAGAGGTGCCTGCCGTGTCCCTGCCCCCGCTGTCGATCCTCGACCTCGCCCTCGTCCCCCCGGGTGAGTCGGTCGCCGAGGGGCTCGCCGCGAGCGTCGAGCTGGCGCGCCGGGCGGAGCGCTGGGGCTACCGGCGCATCTGGTACGCCGAGCACCACAACATGCGCGCGATCGCGTCGTCGGCGACGAGCGTGCTGATCGGGCACGTCGCGGCGAACACCGAGCGGATCACCCTCGGCGCGGGCGGCATCATGCTGCCCAACCACTCGCCGCTGCAGGTCGCCGAGCAGTTCGGCACGCTCGCCGAGCTCTACCCCGGCCGCATCGAGCTGGGTCTCGGCCGCGCCCCGGGCACCGACCAGGCCACGTTCCGGGCGCTGCGCCGCGACCCGCGGGCGTCGGAGACCTTCCCGCAGGACGTCCAGGAGCTGCAGGCGTTCCTCGGCGAGCAGTCGCTCGTGCCGGGGGTCGAGGCGTTCCCCGGCAAGGGCACCGCCGTCCCGCTCTACGTGCTCGGTTCCTCGCTCTACGGCGCGCAGGTGGCCGCGATCCTCGGGCTGCCCTACGCGTTCGCGTCCCACTTCGCGCCGGAGGCGCTCGAGCAGGCCGTCGAGATGTACCGGACCGAGTTCCGGCCGTCGGCCCAGCTCGCGGCGCCGCTGGTGATGGCGGGGGTCAACGTGCTGGTCGCCGACTCCGCCGCGGACGCCGACGAGCTGCTGCGGCTCGCCCGGATCGACCGGGTCAAACGGCTGCTGAGCCGGGGTGGCCACGAGCTGACCGACGCCGAGGCCGTCGCCGCGCTCGACCTGCCCGCGGGTCGCCAGGTGCTGAACATGATGCGCTACACCGCCGCCGGTACGCCCGACGTCGTCGAGCAGTACCTCACGGAGTTCGCCGCCCGGGTCGGGATCGACGAGCTGATCGTCACGAGCCCGGCCGTCGACCGGGCGGCGTGGTACCGCTCGTTCGAGCTGCTCGCGGGTCGGACCGCCGTCCCGGCCTGACGGGTCGGGTCAGACCGTCGCCGTGAACAGGTAGTAGCCGATCGCGGCGAACAGCGTGCCCTCGCGGTGGCGTTGCGCGATCTCGGCGACCCAGACCTGCGCGTCCTCCTCCGAGACCGCGCCGGCCGCGGCCGCCGAGCGTCCGACGGTCGCGAAGTAGCTCGCCGCGAGGTCGGGGGACAACACGACCATCCGGCTCGCGACCTCGACGTCGTGCGCCCCCGCGGCGCGCAGCGCGGGTCCGAGCGTGCGCGGCAGCCAGGGGTGTACGACGGCCGTGTCCGCCTCGTGGGCCAGGATCGCGCGGGTCGTCGCCCGGTCGCCGACGCCGATCGTGTTCGTGTCGAAGTCCGGCGTGATCACCGCGATCCGCCCGCCCGGACGGGTCACCCGGACCATCTCGGCGAGGGCGGCGTCGGGGTCGGGCAGGTAGACCAGCACGCGCTCGGCGCGGGTGACGTCGAAGGCGTCGTCGGGGAACGGCAGGTCCGCCGCGTCCCCCTCGACGAACGTGACCGTCAGCCCCTCCGCGGCCGCGCGGCGCTGCGCCTCGGCGACGAAGCGGGCGCTCGCGTCGACGCCGGTGACCGACCCGCCCGGTGTGACGGCCCGCGCCAGCCGCAGGCTCTCCAGCCCGAACCCGCAGCCGACGTCGAGCACCGTCGCGCCGGGGCCGGTGCGCGTGCGCTGGATCGCCAGCTTCTTCAGCTCGCCGAGCAGCGGCAGCCGGTCGAACGCCTCCAGCGCGCTGACGAACGGGCCGATCTCGGGTGCGTCGTCGTCGAGGTCGGTGAAGGCGTGCAGGGACAGGCCCTCGGTGCGGGGCGCCGCGCTGCGGTTCGCCGCGGGCCGGTTCGCCTCGGTGCGGGTCATGCGCGTCATCCTGGTCACATCAGGCCCCTGTCCGCCACGGCCGTTCGGCTGCCGAAACCGGCCGCTCGCCCGGATCCGACTGCGGCGAACCGGACACGGGGCCGGCCCGTCCCGGCGCGGACACCGACCATTCGTGCAGGTTGCGCTATTGCGCCGCTCACGCTGGCTGCAGGGCCGTCGGCGGGCGGCCCTAGGATCGGGGGGTCCCTACCGACCGACCCGGGAGCCCTGCAACCGCCGTGAGCACCGCCGCCGCCCGTCCTGTCGTCCTCCTCGCCGAGAAGCTCGCGCCGTCCGCGGTGGAGCTGCTCGGCGACGACGTCGAGATCCGCCACGTCGACGGAACCGACCGGCCGGCGCTCCTCGCCGCGGTCGCCGACGCCGACGCACTCCTCGTCCGCTCGGCCACCAAGGTCGACGCCGAGGTCCTCGCCGCCTCGACCCGCCTCAAGGTCGTCGCGCGCGCCGGTGTCGGCCTCGACAACGTCGACGTCCCCGCCGCCACGGCGCGCGGCGTCATGGTCGTCAACGCGCCGACGTCGAACATCGTCTCCGCCGCCGAGCACGCCATCGCGCTGCTGCTGGCCGCGGCCCGCCACGTCGCCCCCGCCGACGCCGCGCTGCGCCAGGGGCAGTGGAAGCGCAGCGCCTACACCGGCGTCGAGCTCAACGGCAAGACCGTGGGCATCGTCGGCCTGGGCAAGATCGGTCAGCTCGTCGCGCAGCGGCTCGCCGCGTTCGGCGTCACGCTGATCGCGTACGACCCCTACGTCGCCCCGGCCCGTGCCGCCCAGCTCGGCATCGAGCTGGCCTCGCTCGAGGACGTGCTGCGCCGTGCCGACGTCATCTCGATCCACCTGCCGAAGACCCCCGAGACCCTCGGGCTGATCGGCAAGGACCAGCTCGCGATCACCAAGAAGGGCGTGATCATCGTCAACGCCGCCCGCGGCGGGCTGGTCGACGAGGCCGCCCTCGCCGAGGCCGTCCGTTCCGGGCACGTCGGCGGCGCGGGCATCGACGTCTACGTCACCGAGCCGACGACCTCCAGCCCGCTCTTCGAGCTGGAGAACGTCGTCGTCACCCCGCACCTGGGCGCGTCCACCGACGAGGCGCAGGACCGCGCGGGCACCGACGTCGCCAGGTCGGTCCAGCTGGCGCTCGCGGGCGAGTTCGTGCCCGACGCGGTCAACGTGCAGATCGACGGCGCGGTCGGCGAGGAGGTCCGGCCGTACCTGCCGCTCGTGCAGAAGATGGGCACGGTGCTGCACGCCCTGGCCGGGCGCGTGCCCAGCTCGATCACCGTCGACGTCGCGGGCGAGCTCTCCTCCGAGGACGTCTCGGTCCTGCCGCTCGCGGCCCTGCGCGGGGTGTTCACCCACGTCGTCGAGGACCAGGTCACGTTCGTCAACGTGCCGGCGCTGGCCGCGGAGCGCGGCGTCGCGGTCGAGCTGACCACGGCCCCCGAGAGCGCCAACCACCGCAGCGTCGTGCAGCTGCGCGCCGCGATGGCCGACGGCGAGGCGATCACCGTCTCGGGCACGCTGACCGGCCGTGCGCAGGTCGAGAAGCTCGTCGAGATCAACGGCCGGCACTTCGACCTGCGGGCCGAGGGCGACATCCTGCTGCTCGAGTACGCCGACCGCCCCGGGGTGATGGGCCGCGTCGGGTCGCTGCTGGGCGAGGCCGCCGTCAACATCGAGGCCGCGCAGATCAGCCAGACCACCGACGGCCGCGACGCGATCATGCTGCTGCGCGTCGACCGCCCGATCGACCCGGCCGTGCTCGAGCCCATCGGTGCCTCGGTCGGCGCGAAGACCGTCCGGCTCATCTCGCTCGACTGACACGGGCCCGGGTTTTGCGGGTCCCTGACGGTCCGCACCCGGCCCCGACCGGCGGCAGCCGGTGTACCCCGGCTGCCGCCGGCGCGAACCTCGGGCGGACAATCAGACCCGCTCGGGGGCGTGTCGCGCTCCCGGCGGCACCGTCGGGCCGTCCCGCGGGCACCTGTTCCACCGGTACGGGTGACCTCGGAAGAGTGGACGGCGACCGATCGGCGGTGTCGCAGCGGGTAGCGTGCTGCGACTCCCCAAACAGAGAGGTATCTGGACATGCGCCTAGCGGTCATTCCCGGCGACGGCATCGGCCCGGAGGTCATCGACGAGGCGCTCAAGGTCCTGAACGAGGTAGCGCCCGGCGCCGAGACCACCAACTACGACCTCGGCGCCGCCCGCTGGCACTCCACCGGCGAGCTCCTCCCGGAGTCGGTGCTGACGGAGCTGCGGGGTCACGACGCGATCCTGCTGGGCGCGGTCGGCGACCCGTCCGTCCCGAGCGGCATCCTCGAGCGCGGCCTGCTGCTGCGGCTGCGCTTCGAGCTCGACCACCACGTCAACCTGCGGCCCGCGCGCCTCTACCCGGGCGTGCGCGGACCGCTGGCGGGCAACCCCGAGATCGACCTCGTCGTCGTCCGCGAGGGCACCGAGGGCCCGTACGTCGGCACCGGCGGCCTGCTGCGCAAGGACACCCCGCAGGAGGTCGCGACGGAGGTGAGCACCAACACCGCCTTCGGCATCGAGCGCGTGGTCCGCGATGCCTTCGCCCGTGCCGAGCGCCGGCCGCGCAAGCACCTCACGCTCGTGCACAAGACCAACGTGCTCGCGTTCGCCGGCGCGCTGTGGTCCCGGATCGTCGAGGAGGTCTCGCTCGAGCACCCGGACGTCACGGTCGCCTACCAGCACGTCGACTCGACGACGATCCACCTCGTCACGGACCCGTCGCGCTACGACGTGATCGTCACCGACAACCTGTTCGGCGACATCCTCACCGACCTCGCGGCCGCGGTGACCGGCGGCATCGGGCTGGCCGCCAGCGGCAACATCGACGCGTCGGGACGCAACCCCAGCATGTTCGAGCCGGTGCACGGCAGCGCCCCCGACATCGCCGGACAGGGCATCGCCGACCCGACGGCCGCCGTCCTGTCGGTCGCGCTCCTGCTCGACCACCTCGGCCGGTCCGACGCCGCGCGTCGGATCGAGGCCGCCGTGGCGTTCGACCTCGCGACGCGCGACCACGGCGCCAACAGCCACACCCGTTCCATCGGCGACCGGCTGGCCGCGCTCGTCAGCCGCCAGGCCTCCGCGCCCGCCTGACCCGTCCCCGCACGACGGCGGCGTCCCCCGGTCCGGGGTGGCGCCGCCGTCGTCGCGCCGTCGGGAGTGGCGGTCAGACCACCGCGTCGCTGGGGCCGGTCAGCATGGTCACGCCGGCGCCCGCGAAGTTGCCCAGGTCGGCGACGGCGGCCTTGCCCGCGTCGCTCGACATGGACGCACCCATCGCCTCGGCCGAGTCCCACGTCAGCACCGCGACCAGGTGGTAGGCGGGCTGCGCGCCGTCGGGGCCGGGCTGCGGCCTGCTGACGGAGAAGCTCCGCAGGTCGGGGAGCTTGCCCGCGATGGGGGTGTGCACCTCGTCGTAGTGCTTGTCGAACGCCGCGGCGTCCGCGGGGTGGTGGTAGAGCACGGTGAGCTGGTAGGACACGGTTCCTCCGATCCGTGGCCGCGACTCCGGTGTCGACGGCCTCGTCGACATCATGCCGACCCGACGCCGGGCGCGCCCTCCCGCAGCCGGCCCCCTCGACGGACGAACGGCACGAACATCGCGATCAGGTGCGTGCGGGGGCCTCACGTCCGGCGGTGGCGACCGGACGGCGTGCCCACACCGGCGCGTGCTCGGGCAGCGGGCCGATCGCGACCAGCCGCGCCGGGATGCCCTGCAGCACCGGGAACCGCTGCAGGATCCGGACCGGCAGCGGCAACGTTGCCGCGACCGGCGGTGTCGCGCCGCGACCGGTGTCGAGCGCCGTGCCGATGACCACCCGGTGCGCGACCCGTTGCGCGCCCTGCACCAGGGCCGTCGGCCACCAGCGACGCAGCTGGACCCGGCGCAGCGCGCGGGTCGTCGCACGGCCGTTGCGGCGCAGCTCGGGAGCGAGCAGCCGGGCGGCCGCCACCGCGTCGGCGACGGCCAGGTTGATCCCGACGCCGCCGACGGGCGACATCGCGTGCGCCGCGTCGCCGACCAGCAGCAGGCCGTCGGCGTACCAGCGGCGCAACCGGTCGAGCCGCACGTCGAGCAGCTTGACGTCGTCCCAGGACGCAAGGGTGTCGACGCGGTCGGCCAACCACGGGACCAGCCCCGCCAGCCGCCGCCGCAGCTCGCCGATCCCCGCGGCGCGCAGCTCGGCGTCGCTGCCCTTGCGGATCAGGTAGGCGCACTGCCAGTAGTCGCCGCGGTCGATCAGCACGCAGAAGTGGCCGCGGGTGAAGCGGCCGACGCCGCCGGCGACGTCCTCGGCGTGGCGGGGGAGGCGGAACCACCACACGTCCATCGGGACGCCGAACCCGCGGGGCCGCAGCCCGGCCGCGGCGCGCACCGCGGAGCGCCGGCCATCGCAGGCCACGGTGAGCGCCGCGCGCAGCACGTGCTCCTCGCCGGTGGTGCGGTCGGTCCAGCGGACGCCCGCGACCCGTCCGGCCTCCCGGACCAGGCCGGTGACGTCGGCCTGCCGGACGAGGGTGAACGAGGGCTCCTCGGCCGCGGCGCCGGCGAGCAGTTCGAGGAGGTCCCACTGGGGGACGAGCGCGACGTGCTGGTGGTCGCCCGGCAGCCGGTGCATGTCGGCGAGCCGGACGGTCCCACCGTCGAGCTCGGCGGAGACGGCCTCGAGCCGCCGCTGCGGAAGGGCGGCGAACCGCTCGCCCAGCCCCAGCTCGTCGAGCAGGGTCAGCGTGGAGGCGTGCACCGTGTCGCCCCGGAAGTCCCGCAGGAAGTCGGCGTGCTTCTCCAGCACGGTGACCTCGATCCCGGCGCGGGCGAGCAGCAGCCCGAGGACCATCCCGGCGGGCCCGCCCCCGACGACGGCGACGGTCGCGCGCTCGTTTTTCCTCATACGTTGAATATAGCTCTCCATCCGCTCGGGGGCCACCGGAAGGCGCCGATCGGGCACGCGAGACGATGGGGTCGTGAGCACTCCCTCCCAGGTCCGGGTGCGGTTCTGCCCGTCGCCCACCGGCACGCCGCACGTCGGCCTCATCCGCACCGCGCTGTTCAACTGGGCGCACGCCCGCCACCACGGCGGCACGTTCGTCTTCCGGATCGAGGACACCGACGCCGCGCGCGACAGCGTCGAGTCGTACAACGCGCTGCTCGACGCCCTGCGCTGGCTGGGCCTGGACTGGGACGAGGGTCCCGAGGTCGGCGGGCCGCACGGCCCCTACCGGCAGAGCGAGCGCCACGACCTCTACCGCGACGCCCTCGGCCGGCTCACGCAGGCGGGCGAGGTCTACGAGTCGTACTCGTCGGCGGAGGAGATCGAGGCCCGGCACCGCGCGGCCGGTCGGGACCCGAAGCTCGGCTACGACAACGCCGACCGCTCGCTGACCGAGGAGCAGAAGCAGGCCTTCCGCGCCGAGGGTCGCAAGCCCGTCTGGCGGCTGCGCATGCCCGACCGCGACATCACGTTCACCGACCTCATCCGCGGCGAGGTGACGTTCAAGGCCGGGACCGTCCCGGACTTCGTCCTCGCGCGTGGCGACGGCAGCCCGCTCTACCCGCTGACCAACCCGCTCGACGACGCGCTCATGGGCATCACGCACGTCCTGCGCGGCGAGGACCTGCTCTCCTCGACACCGCGGCAGATCGCGCTGTACGAGGCCTTCCAGCGCGTCGGCATCGGCAACGGCGCGCCGACCTACGCGCACCTGCCGCTCGTCACCGGTGAAGGTGCGCGCAAGCTCTCCAAGCGCGACCCCGAGTCGAACCTCTTCCACTACCGCGACCGCGGATTCCTGCCCGAGGGACTGCTGAACTACCTCGCATTGCTGGGATGGTCGATCGCCGACGACCGCGACGTCTTCTCCCTCGACGAGATGGTCGCAGCCTTCGACGTGTCGCGCGTCTCCTCGAATGCGGCCCGCTTCGACCTCAAGAAGGCCGAGGCCATCAATTCCGCACACATGCGACTGCTGCCCGCCGACGAGTTCGCGCGCCGCGTCGTTCCCTACCTCGAGGCCGAGGGTGTGATCAGTGGCACGCCGACCGACGCACAGGCCGCGTTGCTGGCCGCCGCGGTCCCGCTGGTGCAGGAGCGCAGTGTCGTGCTGACCGACGCCGCGCGCATGCTGCGCTTCCTGTTCGTCGACGAGGACGGCTTCGCCGTCGACGACGACGCCGCGGCCAAGAACCTCGGCGCCGACGCCGTCCCCGTCCTCGACGCGGCCCTGACCGGCCTGAACGCGCTCGATGACTGGTCCGCCGCCGCCATCGAGGAGTCCCTGAAGGCCTCGCTGGTCGACGGTCTGGGCCTCAAGCCGCGCAAGGCCTTCGGCCCCGTCCGGGTCGCCGTGTCGGGCCGGACCGTCTCGCCGCCGCTCTACGAGAGCATGGAACTGCTGGGCCGTGAGCGGTCGGTGCGTCGACTGGGGGCCGGTTTGGAGCGCGCTCGGGGCGTGGTCTAGAGTTCTCTGCGCAGGGCACGGGAAACCGAGCCGGCGGGTCACCGCGGGAACGGGAGAACGTGAACCTTGGGGTATGGTGTAATTGGCAGCACGACTGATTCTGGTTCAGTTAGTCTAGGTTCGAGTCCTGGTACCCCAGCGGAAACCTCGCAGTTTCCAGATGTACAATAAGAAAGTCCTACTCGGCCCCGTCGTCTAGCGGCCTAGGACGCCGCCCTCTCAAGGCGGTAGCGCGGGTTCAAATCCCGTCGGGGCTACAAGAAAAAGGTCCCCGCTCTTCGGAGCGGGGACCTTTTTCGTCGAGCGGTGTACAGCGCACCCCGCGTGTCCGCCCGTGGCGATCCGGGTCGGCGCGGGGGCAGCCGGTGCCCGAGTGCTCGTGAGTGACGATGGTCGCTCCGGCGACCATCGCCACTCACGGGCCGGGTGGGGCCGGGGTTCCTACTGCGGCTGGGCGTGCACCGTGCCGCTCGCCGAGGCGGCGGCCGAGCTCGTGGGCGGGGCGGTGGTGGGCTTGGGTGAGGTCGTGGTCGTCGTCGTCGGCGGCGTCGTGGTGGTGACCGGCGGCGGGGTCGTCGTCGTGACGACCGGCTTGGGGGTCGTGGTCCGCACGACGGGCGGGGGGTTGTTGCGCGACTCGCTGTGGGTCTCCGGCGGCGCCTCGGTGGTCGTCGTGGGCGTGTCGGAGGGGGTGGCGACGTCGGTCGGAACGATTCGGGTCGTCGCTGCGCTCTCGGGCGCGTTCTGCGGCCAGAACAGCACGGCGGCGATGACGCCCACCGCGGCGAGTACGCCGCCGGCCGCGACGAGCAGTACCGGGGTGCGACGGCCGGAGCCGCCGTGGTCGTCGTCGAAGCCGGGCGTCGCGTAGGCCATCGGGGCGGGGTCGCGCGGCGGTGCGGGCGGCGGCGCCATCGGGGCGCCGTACCCGGGCGGGGGCGGCGCACCCATCCCGCGCCGGACGTCGACGGTGGGCAGCTCGTCGGTCGCAGGGGTGAACCCGCCCGCGGCGAGGCCCGCACCCGCCAGCGCCCCGCCCGCCACGGCCCCGCCCGCAACCGCACCCGCGGCACCCGGGCCGGGCGGCGGCGCGGGGGCGTGCGCGGGCTGGCCGCCCGTCGCCCCGACCTGCTGCGGCGCGAGCGCGATGGCAGCGCCCTTGGCGATGGCGTTCTTGGGGTCGGCGTCGACGGCGACGGGGCGGCCCAGCTCGTCGGACACGGTCTGCGCGACGAGCGGGATCCGCGACGACCCGCCGACGAGCAGCACGGCCGACATCTGCTCGGGCGTGAGCCCCGCGGAGCTGATCGCCCGGCGCAGCGCCGCGACCGTCTCCTCGATCTGCGGGCCGATCATCTGCTCGAACTCGCTGCGGTGCAGCCGCACCGAACCCTGCGTGCCGGGCAGCAGGACGGGGACCGAGGCCTCGGTGTCGGAGCTGAGCGCCTCCTTGGCCTCGGTGCAGTCGCGCCGGATGCGCGCGACCGCGGAGAGCACGGAGGGATCGGTCTCGTCGAGGTCGGCGAAGGCGTCGGGCATGCCCTCGACGACGTGGTCGAACACGACCTGGTCGAAGTCGATGCCGCCGAGCCGCTCGATGCCCTCGGGGCGGCCGAGCAGCCCGAACGTGCCGTCCTTGCGGACGACGGCCGCGTCGAACGTGCCGCCGCCGAGGTCGTAGACCGCGATCGTGGCGCCCTGCTCGACGCGCTCGGCCGACGCGTAGTGCAGCGCGGCGGCCTGCGGCTCGGCGAGGAAGGTGACGGTCAGCCCGACGCGGGCGAGCGCCGTGGCGAACAGCTCCTTCTTGTGGTTGCCCCACGACGCCGGATGGGTGACGGAGATGCGCTCGGCGACGCCGCCCTCGCGCGCCGCGACCTGGTCGACGACCCAGCGGACGAGCCGGGCGGAGAGGTCCTCCGGCGTCCAGGGCTGGCCGGCGACCTGGATGGGCGTGGGGTCGCCGACTCGGCGCTTGAACTCGCGGACGACACGGTCGGGGTCGGTGAGCGCGCGCCGCTCGGCGGCCTCGCCGACGACGACCCCGCCGTCGGCACCGACGAACAGGACCGAGGGGACGTGGACGGAGCGGTCACCGAGATTGACCATCTCGGTCTCGACGATCCGCCCCCCGTCGAGGCGGGTGATCGCCGCCGCGGTCCGAGTGGTGCCCACGTCGATGCCGAGCAGATAGCTCATCGTCACCCGTCTTCGTCCGGTTCCCCAACCAATGCGACTCTCGGTGTCCATCGAGCCGGATCGACGTCACGTTAGCGTCACGATGCCCGGCCCTTCGCAACCGCCCCACCCTGCGGCGACGAGCGGACGCCGGGGCGCCGTGGCCGGACTACAGACGGTGTTGGAGCGCCTCCGCGGCGGCCAGCAGATCCGCGGCCCAGCGGACGCCGGGGCGGCGGCCGATGCGGTCGATCGGGCCGGAGACGGACACGGCGGCGACGACCTTGCCGGAGCCGTCGCGTACGGGCGCGGACACGCTGGCGACGCCCGCCTCGCGTTCGGCGATGCTCTGCGCCCAGCCGCGGCGGCGCACGTCGACGAGCACGCGTTCGGTGAACGTGGCGTCGGCGAGGACGGCGCGCTGCGTCGCGGGGTCCGCCCAGGCGGCCAGGACCTTGGCCCCGGAGCCCGCCGTCATGGCCAGCCGGGTGCCGACGGGCACCGTGTCGCGCAGCCCGCTGGCCGGCTCGGCGGTGGCGACGCAGATGCGGTGGGTGCCGTCGCGGCGGTAGAGCTGCACGCTCTCGCCGGTGATGTCGCGCAACCGCGGGAGGACGGCGGCCGCCGCGTCGAGCAGCGGGTCGCCGTGGCCGCTGGAGAGCTCGGCGAGGGTGGGGCCGGGGCGCCAGCGGCCGTCGGCACCGCGGTGGAGCAGGCCGTGCACCTCGAGCCCGACGGCCAGCCGGTGCGCCGTCGCGCGGGGGAGCCCGGTGCGCTCGCACAGCTCGGTGAGCCCGCACGGTTCGGCGGCCGCGGCACGAAGTACACCCACGGCCTTGTCGAGCACGCCGATGCCGCTAGACTGTCTCACGCCTCGATACTAGCTTCCCAACATCTGGGAGGTCTAGGTCGATCCACCCACCACCGTGAGGCAACCGCGAGGAGGCGGCGCCGTGACTGAGGCGCGCACGCTTGCAGAGAAGGTCTGGGACCGCCATGTGGTCCGCAAGGGCGAGGGGCAGGAGCCCGATCTTCTCTACATCGACCTGCACCTCGTGCACGAGGTCACCAGCCCGCAGGCGTTCGACGGCCTGCGGCTCGCGGGTCGCCGGGTGCGGCGCCCGGACCTCACGATCGCGACCGAGGACCACAACGTCCCGACGAAGGACGTCGAGCTCCCGATCGCCGACCCGGTCTCGCGCACCCAGGTCGAGACGTTGCGGCGCAACTGCGCGGAGTTCGGCGTCGACCTGTACCCGATGAACCACGCCGAGCAGGGCATCGTCCACATCATCGGCCCGCAGCTCGGGCTCACCCAGCCGGGCATGACGGTCGTCTGCGGCGACAGCCACACCTCGACGCACGGCGCCTTCGGGGCCATGGCGTTCGGCATCGGCACCTCCGAGGTCGAGCACGTGCTGGCCACGCAGACGTTGCCGCTCAAGCCGTTCAAGACCATGGCGATCAACGTCAACAGCGCCGACGGCACGCTGCGTCCCGGCGTCACGAGCAAGGACGTCGTGCTCGCGATCATCGCGAAGATCGGCACCGGCGGCGGGCAGGGCTACGTCCTGGAGTACCGGGGCAACGTCATCGACAACCTGTCGATGGAGGCCCGGATGACGATCTGCAACATGTCGATCGAGGCGGGCGCGCGGGCGGGCATGATCGCGCCCGACCAGGTCACCTACGACTTCATCGCCGGTCGCGACCACGCCCCGAAGGGCGAGGCCTGGGACGCCGCACTGGCCGACTGGCAGACGCTGCGCACCGACGAGGGCGCGCTCTTCGACGCCGAGGTCGACATCGACGCCGACACGCTGACCCCCTTCGTCACGTGGGGTACCAACCCGGGCCAGGGGCTGCCCCTGGGCGAGAACGTGCCCGACCCCGCCACGATCCCCGACGAGAACGAGCGCATCGCCGCCGAGCGGGCGCTCGACTACATGGGCCTCGAGGCCGGGATGCCGCTGCGCGACGTCCGCGTCGACACGGTGTTCGTCGGCTCCTGCACCAACGGGCGCATCGAGGACCTGCGGGCCGCCGCGAAGGTGCTCGACGGTCGTTCGCTCGCGAAGGGCGTCCGGATGCTCGTCGTGCCCGGCTCGATGCGGGTGCGCTTCCAGGCCGAGGACGAGGGCCTGGACAAGGTGTTCACCGCCGCGGGCGCCGAGTGGCGGTCGGCCGGCTGCTCGATGTGCCTGGGCATGAACCCCGACCAGCTCGCGCCGGGGGAGCGCAGCGCCTCGACGTCGAACCGGAACTTCGAGGGCCGCCAGGGCAAGGGCGGCCGCACCCACCTCGTCTCGCCCGTCGTGGCCGCCGCCACGGCCGTGCGCGGCACGCTGTCGTCCCCCGAGGACCTGGACTGAGGTCGTGAGCGGGCGTTGCCGGTCGTGACCGGAGACGCCACTCACGGGCCGACGAAGGAGGCCTGCAGAGCATGGAACCGTTCAGCACCCACACCGGGATCGGCGTCCCGCTGCGCCGGTCCAATGTGGACACCGATCAGATCATCCCCGCCGTCTACCTCAAGCGCGTGACACGCACCGGTTTCGACGACGGGCTCTTCGCCGCCTGGCGCCAGCACGAGGACTTCATCCTCAACACCGAGCCGTTCTCCCGCGGGTCGGTGCTGGTCGCGGGTCCGGACTTCGGCACCGGCAGCTCGCGCGAGCACGCCGTGTGGGCGCTCATGGACTACGGCTTCCGCGTCGTGATCTCGTCGCGCTTCGGCGACATCTTCCGCGGCAACTCGGCCAAGGGCGGGCTCGTCGCGGCGCAGTGCGAGCAGCCCGACGTCGAGCTGCTGTGGAAGCTGCTGGAGACCGAACCGGGCACGGAGGTGACCGTCGACCTGCGGGAACGCACCGTGCAGGCCAAGGATCTCACCGTCGCGTTCCAGATCGACGACTACACGCGCTGGCGGCTGCTCGAAGGGCTCGACGACATCGGTCTGACCCTGCGCCACGAGCCCGACATCACGGCATACGAGCAGGTCAGGCCGGGTTGGCTGCCGGTCACGACGCCCGCGCACTGATCATCGGCCCGCGGTCGCCTGATCGCCCGGACATGCTGCGGCGCAGTCCCCTGACGGAGACTGTTGTTGCACGACAAGGGTTTTTCTTGCGCCGATCTCTGGTGTGAGCTGCGACAACACTCTACCGTGCGCATCCATGAACAAGACGCAGCTCGTGGACGCGCTCGCGGCGCGGCTCGGCGACCGGCGCACCGCGGCCTCCGCGGTCGACGGAGTGCTCTCGATCATCGTGGACACGGTCGGCTCGGGTGGTTCGGTGTCGCTCACCGGGTTCGGCGTCTTCGAGGCGCGTGCCCGGGCCGCCCGGGTCGCCCGCAACCCCCGGACCGGGGACACGGTCGCGGTGCCGCCGACGGTCGTGCCGTCGTTCCGGCCCGGTATCGCCTTCAAGGCGACCGTGTCCGGCAACGGTGCCGCCGCCGAAGGCGCGCGGCCCGCCCCGGCCCGCCGGCCGCGTGCGGCTGCTGCCGCACCCGCGGCCCCGGCCAGGGCGACGCGCAGCCGGGCCAAGGCCGGCTCGTCGTTCGCCGCGGAGAAGCCGGCCCCCAAGCCGGCGGCGAAGTCCGCGACGAAGACGGCGGCCAAGACCACCGCCGCCGAGGCCAAGGCAGCGACCCCCACCCAGGCCAAGGCCGCGGCGGCGAAGGCGGAGAAGCCGGCTGCGAAGCCGAAGAAGGCCAAGGCGAAGAAGTGATCCCGGCCGGGTGATGCCCGGCCGGTCACCGCGCGGGAGTCGCCCGGCGGCCGTCAGCCCATGGGGTCGCGGTAGTAGTCCGCGAAGACGGGTTGGCGGTCGTCGCCGAACCCGATCACCCACGTGCTCGCCTTGCGGGCGGGAATCGCCGCGCCTCCGGGGCGGACCCGGTCGGCCAGCGGCGTGCCCGCCGTCAGGGCGTCCACCAGATCGGGGATCACCCCGCCCTGGCTGCAGACCAGCGACACCCCGAGCTGCGTCGCGATCGCGGCCGCCCGTTCGAGGCCGATGGTGGGGTCGGTCGCGAACGCGTTCTCGCCCAACGACGACTCGACGTCGATCCGGACGTCGAGCGCCGCGGCGAGTGGCTCGACCGTCGCGACGCACCGCAGCGGCGGCGCCGAGGCGATCCGGTCGGGGCCGAACAGCCTGAGGAACGGCGTCAGCCGGGCCACCTCGGCGTGCCCCGTCGACGACAACGGGCGCCGCAGGTCGTCGCCGCTCCACGCCTCGCGCCTGCCCGCCTTGGCGTGCCGGACGAGCAGCAGCGTCGACACGACCACCGGCCGCCGGGCGAACAGCCGCAGCACGTCGCGGTCGTGTTCGTAGCTGAGCAGGCCGACGGCCTCGGCTGCCGGGAGGAAGCGCAGCTCGTCGGTTTCCGCGTTGGGCGCGAACACCCCGCCACGCGACTCGCCCGCCCAGTAGCGCACGAGCTTCGCGCCCTCGGCGACGGTGTAGCGGGTCTCGCCCACGCGGGCGCCCAGTCGGATCCGGTGCCCGGTCTCCTCGAACACCTCGCGCACGGCCGCGGCCGCGAGGGTCTCGCCGCGGTCGAGCTTGCCCTTGGGCAGCGACCAGTCGTCGTAACGCGGCCGGTGGACCAGGCCCACCTCCGGGCCACCGGGGCCCTCGCGCCAGAGGACGGCACCGGCGGCGAGGACGTCGACACCCAGGTCGTGCGCGAGCCCGGACCGGTCGGTACGGGTCATCGGCGGGTCACTCGCCGTCGCTGCTGACGGCCGCCGCGGCGTGCAGCTCCATCATCTCGGCCTGGTGGTCGCGCACCCGGTCGACGTCCGAGCCCGGCGGCGGGGACGGCTCCCACGACCCGTCGGCCTGCAGCGTCCAGCAGCGGGTGGCGGGGTCGAGGCAGGAGTCGAAGACGTCGCCGAGCTGGGTCGCCAGCCGCGGGTCGGCCACCCGCAGCAGCACCTCGACGCGCCGGTCCAGGTTGCGGTGCATCATGTCCGCGCTGCCGATCCAGTACTCGTCGGCCGCGCCGAAGTGGAAGATCCGCGAGTGCTCCAGGAAGCGGCCGAGGATCGAACGGACCCGGATGTTCTCCGAGAGGCCCTCGCGGCCGGGGCGGATCGCGCAGATCCCGCGGACGACGACGTCGACCGGCACCCCCGCCTGTGACGCGCGGTAGAGCGCGTCGATGACCTGCTCGTCGACCAGCGAGTTGACCTTGATCCGCACGCGGGCGGCGGCGTCGCCCTCGCGGAACGCGTCGATCTCGTCCTCGATGCGGCGCACGATCCCGCGCCGCACGCCGTAGGGCGCGACCAGCAGG
Source organism: Pseudonocardia benzenivorans CB1190 (assembly GCF_000196675.2). Classification (GTDB taxonomy): domain Bacteria; phylum Actinomycetota; class Actinomycetes; order Mycobacteriales; family Pseudonocardiaceae; genus Pseudonocardia; species Pseudonocardia benzenivorans. The sequence goes on from NC_015312.1 coordinate 1,940,905, forward strand.
CTGCGGTAGGAGGTCTGGCGCGAGTACCCGGTGAGGGTGTTGAACAGGTCGGTGAGGTCGGCGCCGATCGTCGGGTCGGCAGTGAGCACGCCGATGTCCTCGTACAGCCGCGCCGTCTTCGGGTGATAGTTGCCCGTGCCGATGTGGCAGTAGCGCCGGATCTGGGCGCCCTCCTGGCGTACCACCAGCGACGTCTTGCAGTGCGTCTTGAGCCCGACGAGGCCGTAGACGACGTGCACGCCGGCCTTCTCCAGCTCGCGCGCCCAGCGGATGTTGGCCTGTTCGTCGAACCGCGCCTTGATCTCGACGAGCGCCACCACCTGCTTGCCGGCGGCCGCCGCGTCGACGAGCGCGTCGACGATCGGCGAGTCGCCCGAGGTGCGGTAGAGCGTCTGCTTGATGGCCAGCACGTCCGGGTCGGCGGCGGCCTGCTCGATGAACCGCTGCACGCTCGTGGAGAACGAGTCGTACGGGTGGTGGACCATCACGTCGCCCTCGCGCAGCGTCGAGAAGATGCTGCGCGGGGTCTCCCGCTCGGCGAAGGCCGGGTGGGTGGCCGGGCGGAACGGCTCGTCCTTGAGATCGGGCCGGTCGACGCCGTAGACCTCCCACAGACAGGTCAGGTCGAGCAGACCGGGCACGGTGACCACGTCGCCCGGGTCGACGTCGAGCTCGCGCAGCAGCAGCTCCAGCACGTGCTCGCTCATCGTGTCGACGACCTCGAGCCGCACCGGCGGGCCGAACCGGCGACGGGCCAGCTCGCGCTCGAGGGCCTGCAGGAGGTCCTCGTCGCGGTCCTCCTCGACCTCGAGGTCGGCGTTGCGCGTGACGCGGAAGGCGTGCACCTCGGCGACGTCCATGCCGGTGAACAGCTTGCCGAGGTGCGCGGCGATGAGATCCTCGATGGGCAGGAACGTGATGCCGGGGTCGCCGGCGCCCTGGTCGGTGCTCTGGTCGGGGGCAACCCGCACCAGCCGCGGCACGTTGTTGGGGACCTTCACGCGGGCGAACCGCTCGGTGCGGCCCTCGGGATCGCGGACCGTCACGGCGAGGTTCAGCGACAGGCCCGAGATGTAGGGGAACGGGTGCGCCGGGTCGACCGCGAGCGGCGTCAGCACCGGGAAGACCTGGTCGGTGAAGTAGTTCGAGAGGCGTTCGCGCTGCTCGTCGGACAGGTCGGCCCAGCGGCGGATGTGGATGTCGTACTCGTCGAGCTCGGGGCGCACCTCGTCGAGGAACACGCGGGCGTGCGCCTCGGCGAGGACCTGGCTGCGCGCGGTGATGCGGGCCAGCTGCTCGCGCGGGGTGAGGCCGTCGGCGCTGCGGACCGACAGGCCCGTCTCGTCGCGACGCTTCAGCCCGGCGACGCGGACCATGTAGAACTCGTCGAGGTTCGACGCGAAGATCGCCAGGAACTTCGCCCGTTCGAGCAGCGGCTGGCTGGTGTCCTCGGCCAGCGCGAGCACGCGGGCGTTGAAGTCCAGCCAGGACAGCTCGCGGTTGAGGTAGCGGTCGTCGGGCAGCGGGGTGGTCGCCGCCAGGGGCGCCGTCGTCGGCGCGGGCGGCCCGATGGGGGCGGCCCCGGGCGGGGTGGTGGCCGTCGTCGAGGCGGCCTGGGGCGGGACCGCGGGCGTCGAGGTCGCGGCCGTCGCATGTGTCGACGAGGGCGCCGTCGTGGCCGCCGCGGTACGGCGCGAGGCCGTGCCGCGGGCCCGGCCGCCACCGCCCGGCTGAGCGGGTGCGGCCGGCTGCGACGTGTCGGCGCTGACCCGGCGGCTCGACGGGCGGGGGGCGCGGCGGGCACTCGCCCGGCCGCGGGCACGCGATCCCGAGCCCCGGGCGCCCTCGGCGGCGTGGTTGTCGGGCGTGGCCGGGTCAGGGGTCCGCGCGTCGTCACTCACGGTCGAGATTGTTCCCCACTCGGGCGGTCGTGCCGCACTCACCGACATGGCATCCGGGTGAACTCTGGTCGACGCGATGGTCACGTTCTGATCACGTGCTGTTGGCGCGCAAGCATCCTGTCGGCGCGCGGGATCGGTCAGGCGCCGCGGGCGGTGACGGGCAGCGCTGCCGCGGTCCGGGCGCCCAGCCCGAGGGCGACGGCCTCGCGCAGGTCGTCGGGGGTGTCGACGTCGCGGCGCAGGCCCGGCAGGGCGCCGCCGAGCGGCACCGCCCCCGACTCCGCGTGCCGCGCAGCGGAACCGGTGCCGAACATCGGGTCGAGCGCGACCCCGGGCGCCGCGAGGAGCAATGACGTTCCGTCACCGGGGGCGTCGGAGCAGAAGGCCCGCTCGGCACCGGCGGCGAACGCGGCGGCGGCCGCGGCGAGTGCCGCGTCGAGCTCGGCGGGGCGCAGCGCGGGCAGGTCGGACTGCAGCGCGCCGACGATCCCGTCCGGGTCGCGGGCCCTGAGCAGGTCGGCCCCGTGGGTGAGGGCGGCGTTCAGCCCGGGCAGCCCGCCCTCGGCGACGACCTCGACGACCGCCCGGCCCGGCGTCGCGATGTCGTCGTCGTCACCCGTGGTGCGGGTCACCGAGGCGACCCGGCCGGGGCGGAAGGTCTGCCCGACGGCGGTCTCGATCGCGGCGTCCGCCGTGACGACGAGCAGCGTGCGCACCCGCGCGAGGCGGGCCGCCGCGAGCGTGTCCAGCACCAGTGCCAGGGCCAACCGGGCGTGCGCGGCCGGGTCGCCTGCGCCCGCGTCGGCCGCCCCGCGCAGCCGCGACTTGGCCGCGCGCAGTCCCTTGACCGGGACGACGAGGTCGACGTGGGCGGCGGCGGGCGGGCGCACGCCACCATCGTGCATCACGGGCGGGTGGACCCGTGCCGCCCGGTCACGGGAGACTCACCGGAGATCGAGAGCGGGAGGTGCGGGTGAGACGCGAGAAGGGCGGCCTGTGGGTCGCGGTCTGCGCGGCGTTCTTCTACCCGATCGGGTTCCTGACCGGGCGGCAGCGCTACGAGGGTCGCGACCGGTTGCCCGCCCCGGGCGGTGGCGGCGCGCTGGTCGTCGCCAACCACATCTCCTACCTCGACCCCGTGCACACCGCGCTCTGGGTGCACACGGCGCGGCGGATGCCGCGCTTCCTGGCCAAGGCCAGCCTGTGGAAGATCCCGGTCTTCGGCAAGGTGCTGGTCGCCTCGGGGCAGATCCCCGTCTACCGGGAGTCCGCCGACGCGCAGAACAGCCTGCGCGACGGGGAGCGGGCGCTGGCCGAGGGCAAGATCGTCGTCATCTACCCGGAGGGCACGATCACCCGTGACCCCGACGGCTGGCCGATGCTCGCCCGGACGGGCGTCGCGCGGCTGGCGCTGAGCAGCCTCGCGCTCGACCGCGACGTCCCGGTGATCCCCGTCGTCCACTGGGGCACCCGCGAGGTCTACGACCACTACCGCAAGCGGTTCCGCCCGCTGCCGCGCCGCGACATCGTCGTGCGGGCCGGGGACCCGGTCGACCTGTCGGAGTACCGGGGCAGGCCGCTCGACGCCGCGCTGCTGCGCGAGGTCACCGACCTGCTCATGGTCCGGGTCCGCGACCTGCTCGCGGAGGTCCGGGGCGAGCCCGCGCCCGCCGACTTCTTCCGCCGGGGCGGTGCGGCGTGAGCCCCGACGGCGCGCCGCCGCCCGCGGTCCCGCGCATCGTGCCCCCGGCCCTTCCGACGACAGGCGGTGCCTCGTGACCCGAGCCGTCCAGCGGGTGGCCGTGCTCGGGGCCGGGTCGTGGGGGACCGCGTTCGCCAAGGTGCTGGCCGACGCCGGGCGCGAGGTCGCGCTCTGGGCGCGTCGGCCGGAGGTGGCCGCGGCGGTCAACGACACCCGCACCAACCCCGGCTACCTGCCCGGTGTGGAGCTGCCGACGCGCCTGCGGGCCACCACCAACGCCGCGGCCGCGCTCGACGGCGCCGACGCCGTCGTACTGGCGGTGCCGTCGCAGACGTTGCGCGGCAACCTCTCCGGCTGGGCGGCGCTGCTGCCGCCGGGGCGCACGCTCGTCAGCCTCGCCAAGGGCATCGAGCTGGGGACGCTCAAGCGGATGAGCGAGGTCGTCGCCGAGGTGGCGTCGGTGTCGCCCGAGCAGGTCGCCGTCGTGTCCGGGCCCAACCTGGCCAGGGAGATCGCCGCCGCGCAGCCGACCGCGACCGTCATCGCCTGCGCCGACCACGACCGCGCCGTCGCGCTGCAGACCGCCTGCGCCACCGACTACTTCCGCGCCTACACCAACACCGACGTCATCGGCTGCGAGCTCGGGGGCGCCGGCAAGAACGTCATCGCGCTGGCCGTCGGGATCGCGGCCGGGATGGGACTGGGCGACAACAGCCGCGCCTCGGTCATCACCCGCGGACTGGCCGAGATCTCGCGGCTGGGCGCCGACCTGGGCGCCGACCCGCTCACGTTCGCCGGCCTCGCCGGGCTGGGCGACCTCGTCGCGACCTGCTCGTCGCCCTTGTCGCGCAACAGGACCTTCGGTGAGCGGCTCGGCCGCGGCGAGAGCCTCGCCCAGGCCGAGGAGGCCAACCACGGGCAGGTGGCCGAGGGCGTGAAGTCGTGCGTGTCGCTGTGCGAGCTGGGGGCCCGGCACGGCGTCGAGCTGCCCATCTCCGACGCCGTGCGACGGGTCTGCCACGAGGGGCTGTCGGCCGCGGCGATGGCCAAGGAGCTGATCACGCGCGCGCCGAAGCCGGAATGAGCGAGCCGCTGGGCGACGGCACCCGGGTGATCCACGGCGGCGCCCGCGTGCCCGCCGTCGGGGACCCGCTACATCCGGGTCCCGTGCTGTCGTCGACGTTCGCCCTGGGCAGCGGGAGCGGCGACCCGCCGACCGACTTCTACGGCCGCGCAGGCAACCCCACCTGGCGGGCGCTGGAGGCCGCGATCGGCGATCTCGAGGGCGGGGAGTGCACGCTCTTCGCCTCGGGAATGGCCGCCGTCGCCGCGGTCCTCGGGACGTGCGCGCGGCCGGGGACGGTCGTGCTGCCCTCCGACGGGTACTACCTCGCCCGCACACTGGCCTCGGACCTCGGGCTGCCGGTGCGGCTCGTACCGACGGCGTCGGCCCCCGACGCCACGTTCACCGACGCGTCGCTCGTCCTGGTCGAGACCCCGTCGAACCCCGGGCTGGACGTCTGCGACATCGCCGTCGTCGCCGCGCGGGCGCACGCCGCGGGCGCGCTCGTGGCCGTCGACAACACGACGGCCACGCCGCTGGGGCAGCGGCCGCTCGAGCTGGGAGCCGACCTCGTCGTCGCGAGCGACACGAAGGCGCTCGCGGGTCACGGGGACGTCGTGCTCGGGCACGTCACGACGGCCGACCCCGCCCTGACGGAGGCCGTCCGGACCGCGCGGACCCGCGGCGGAGCGGTGCCCGGGCCGATGGAGGTCTGGCTCGCGCATCGGGGCCTGGGCACGCTGGACCTGCGGCTGGAGCGGCAGGCGGCCAACGCCCGCGCGCTCGCGACGGCGCTGCGGGAGCATCCGGCGGTGTCCGACGTCCGCTGGCCCGGGCTGTCCGACGACCCGGCGCACGCCGTCGCCGCGCGGCAGATGCGCAGGTGGAACGGGGTGCTGCGGTTCACGCTGGCCGACGCGGACGCGGTCGGGCGGTTCCTCGCCGCGTCCGGACTGGTCGAGTCGGCGACGAGTTTCGGCGGGCTGCGGACGTCGGCGGACCGGCGGCAGCGCTGGGGCGACGACGTGGCGCCGGGACTGGTGCGGCTCTCGGCGGGCTGCGAGGACTCCCGCGACCTGGTCACGGACGTGCTGGCCGCCCTGGACCAGATGGGCTGATCCGAGGTGCGCCGATCCGAGGTGTGCTCGGACGGAGCCGAGGGGCGCTAGGAGGCCGGCTCCAGCAGGTGCACCTGGCGCCACGCGACGCGCAGGCCGTGCACGTCGTGCAGCCTGCCTGCGATGAACGAGCGCGCCTCGTCCTCCGTGCGGCTGCCCTCGAGACGGAACGTCCCGCACAGCACCTCTCCGTCCGGCGCCTCGACGACGTAGCCGACGTCGACAGCTGCAGGACGGACCCCGATCCGGCCGAGCTTCATGATGTGAGCTTCGCCCTCCGGTGATCCTGCGTTACGCGTCTCGATGTGCACCCCGTCACAGTCGAGCAACCGATCACGAGGTGACCGCTGAACCGTACCTGACGCACACTCGTCGCCGCCCCTGCGCCACCTGCGGGACACGTCGAGATCACAGTCGCGCCGAGCGGCCTCCGTATGGTCGACTAGGTGCGACGAGCGGGAGGTGGTCGCGTGCCCCATCGACAACCCGACCCCATCGGTGCCGACCTCGATCCAGGGGCGGTACCGGGGACCGCACTGTGCCCGGGTGTGGTTCCGACGGGGTCCAGGGTGCTCCTGCTGAACGCCAGCTTCGAACCGCTGGCGGTCGTCACGGCGAAGCGCGCGATCGTGCTGATGCTCAGTGGCAAGGCGGAGTGCGTGGAGGCGGCGATCGGCGGCGGCGCCTTCCACTCTGAGAACCTCACCGTCCCCGCTCCCTCGGTGATGCGCCTCTCGCGCTACGTGCGCGTTCCCTATCGCCGCGCCGTCCCGATGACCCGCGCCGGTGTCCTGCGGCGCGACGGCAGGCGCTGCGCCTACTGCGGTGTCCGGGCCGACACCATCGACCACGTCGTCCCCCGCAGCCGCGGCGGCGACCACTCCTGGGAGAACTGCGTCGCCGCCTGCCGTGGGTGCAACTCCCGCAAGGCCGACCGGCTCCTCGAGGAGCTGGGCTGGACCCTCGCCGTCCCGCCCGCCCCGCCCTCGCGCGCGGGCGGCATCCTCGTGCTCGCCGTCGAGCCGCACCCGACCTGGGAGCCCTGGCTGTCCGCGGCGTAGCGGCTTCCGGTCAGCCGGTCGTGGGGGCTCGCCGCTACCGCGCCGGGGTGCGACGATGATCGCCGCGGCGGGACCACCGGTCGTCGTCCGGCCGCGTCTGGTCCCGAGCCGGAGGGGAGCCGCGCCGATGAGCCATCCCGTCCTCGACCCGGACGACGTACCGCTCGACCGGGCCGCCTTCGGTGCGCTGTCGCGGCGGGCGATCCCACGGTCGGAGCGGCTCGCGCTGGGGCGCTCCCTGCGCGCCCGGACGCCGCGCCGGTCGCTGGGGGAGTGGGCGCCCTCGCCCGACCGCGCCGACGTCCTGCAGCAGTTGCGTGCCGTGCACCGCGGGCGGGTGCCCGAGCTCGTCCGGATCCGGCTGGAGCGGATGTCCGCGTCGCCCTACGGCTTCCTGCGCGGAGCGGCGGGCATCTCCGCCGCCGACTTCGCGACGTTGCCCGCCACCGGCATCCGCCCCGTCATCTGCGGTGACTCCCACCTCGGCAACTTCGGCTTCTACGCCTCGCCCGAGCGCGAGCTGGTGTTCGACCTCAACGACTTCGACGAGTCCCACCCGGGTGCGTGGGAGTGGGACCTGCGCAGGCTCGTGTCGAGCACGTGGGTGGCCGGGCGGATGTCCGGGGCGTCGGAGGAGCAGTGCGAGCACGCCGTCCGGCGCTGCGTCCGGGCGTACCGGCGAAACCTGCGCAGGCTCGCCGCCGAGCCGCTGCTCGCGCGCTCCTTCGAGCGCATCGACGCCGAGGCGATGGAGGATCACATCAGCGGCAGGTCCAGCCGCAAGGCCGTACGCGACGCCGTGAGCCGCGCCCGGACCCGGACCAGCGACCGCGCCCTGCCCCGCTTCACCCACGACGAGGGCGGGCTGCGCCGGATCGTCGAGGAGCCGCCCCTGATCACCCGCCCCGGCCCCGCGGAGTACGACGACGCCCTGCTCATCGGCCTCGACGACTACCTGTCGACGCTCCCGTTGCACTGGGCGCGCGTCGTCGGCGGATACCACGTGGTCGACATCGCCCACAAGGTCGTCGGGGTCGGGTCGGTCGGCCTGCGGGCCTACCTGGTGCTGTGCGAGGGCTCGAGTTCCGACGACGTGCTGTTCCTGCAGCTCAAGGAGGCCCGCCGGTCGGTAGTCGCGCCGTACGTGCACGGCGGGTCGGCCTGGCATGCACACCAGGGGCAGCGGGTGGTGGAGTACCAGCAGGCCCTGCAGACGGTCTCCGACCCGTTGCTCGGCTGGACGACCGTCGACGACCGGCAGTACTACGTGCGGCAGTTCCGGAACATGAAGGGCGCGCTCGTCCTCGACGATATCGGTGCCGCCGCGCTCGCCGACTACGCCGCGGTCTGCGGGCTGATGCTGGCCAAGGGGCACGCACGCACGAGCGGCGCGTCGATGATCGCGGGGTACTGCGGGCGCGGGGACAACCTGGAACGGGCGCTCTCCCGCTTCGCGCGGCTCTACGCCGACCAGACCGAGGCCGACCACGAGACCCTCGTGCGGAGCTGAGGCGCCGACCGACCGGGGTCGGCGACGGGCTGTGACCGGCCGTCGACCGCCGTTGCTCTGACAACCGGGTGGCTGTCGGTCACGGTCCGTGACGATCATCGGTGTCGGTCCGGCCGGGCTCGCCGCGTTCCGCGCGGTCGTCGGCCGCCGGGTGCCGCCTGTGCCGACCATCCCGGTCCGGCCGCCGCAGACGCTGCCGCACGTCCGCCGCGGACGGAGGGATTCTCCACGGGCCGAAGAGGAGAACGGGACGTTCCGGACGGATGTCTGTGGGAGCGGCGCCCCGCACGGCTCGGTCGGTCGCCGCTCCGGACGGCCCCTGGGCGCCTCGCTGCGGCGATCGGCACAACCGGAGAGCGCATCATGACGCAGGGTGCACGCTCGGACAGAGCAGTCCGTTGCTGCTGATGGACCATCTGGGCGAAGAGCCACCCTTTCGGCCCCATTCGTGATCGCTGCCTGTAACGGATGTCCCGAAGGGAACGAGTTGGTCGCCGAGGGCAGTGCAACGCGCGGTCGGGGCCGGCGGGGAGCCGGAGTCGCGGGGCATCGTCGCCACACGGTGGTTTCGGGGTCGGAGCGAGGGAAGCTGTGGGCTCTAATGTGGACATCGGGGGGTCGTTCGAGGGGGTGCAGGCCTCCCCGGCGCGAACCCGGCCGGCCCAGCGTGCACCCATCCCGCCACGTCCCCGCGCGGGCGTGGTCAAGGAACGCTGGGAGGCGTACTACGTCGCGGCCACGATCGCGTCCGACACGTGCGCGGTCAGCATCTCGATCCTCGTCGGGTACGTGCTCGGGCTCGGTACCCACGTCCCGTGGCTCGGTGACGTCACGCCGGGGGTCGGCGTCGTTGCGGGCCTCCTCGTCCTGGTGTTCCTCTACCTCTGCCGCGCGTGGGACCCGCGGGTTCTCGGTCAGGGATCGGACGAGTTCAGCCGATTGATGCGGGCGATCCTGAGCGCCGCGGTTGCCCTCGGTCTGCTGGGGCTCGCCGGTCAGGCACTCGCGGCCCGCCCGTGGGTCTTCGGCCTGATCCCGCTCGCCGGCGTGCTGGCGGCACTCGGGCGGCTGCTGTTGCGGTCGCAGATCCGCAGGTTGCGGGCTCGTGGACGGTGCGCCCTGCCCGTGCTGGCCGTCGGCAACGTCGAGTCCGTCGGCGACCTGATCGAGCGGATCCGCCGCGACGAGCAGCGAGGCTGGGTGGTCGTGGGTGCCTGCGTGCCGACGGGAGCGGCACCGGACGGCTCGGACTCGATCGACGGCGTTCCCGTGGTCGGAGACCTGGATGCGGTGGCCGAGGTGGCGCGCGAGGGGGCGCATCGGATCGTCGCGGTGTGCCCGGCTCCGGGATGGTCGCCCGCGAGGTTGCACCAGCTCGCCTGGAACCTGGAGGACCTGACGGCCGAACTGGTGGTCGATCCCGGTCTGATGGACGTGGCCGGGCCCCGGCTGCACGTCGACCCGGTCGACGGCCTGCCGCTGCTGCGGCTCACCCGGCCTACCTTCACCGGCGTCGCGTGGATCGCCAAGCACGTCGTCGACAGGTTCGGTGCCGTCCTGCTCCTGCTGGCGCTCGCGCCCCTGCTCGTGACGGTCGCGGTGGCCGTCAAGCTCGACGGCGGTCCGATCCTGTTCAAGCAGACCCGCGTCGGCCGGCACGGCCGCGAGTTCACGATGTTCAAGTTCCGGTCGATGGTCGTCGACGCCGAGCGCAGGCTCGCGGCGCTGACCGCCGACAACGAGGGCGCCGGCCCGTTGTTCAAGTTGCGCAAGGACCCGCGGATCACCCGGGTCGGTGGCGTGCTGCGCCGGTTCTCGCTCGACGAGCTCCCGCAGCTGTTCAACGTGCTGAACGGGACGATGTCGCTCGTCGGGCCGCGACCGCCGCTGCCGGTCGAGGTGGCCTCCTACGGCCGCGCCGCGCAGCGCCGCCTCCTCGTCCGTCCGGGACTGACGGGGCTCTGGCAGATCAGCGGGCGCAGCGACCTCACCTGGGAGCAGTCCGTGCGGCTGGATCTGCGCTATGTCGAGAACTGGAACCTCGCCCTCGACGCCCGCATTCTCTGGAAGACCCTCGGTGCGGTGATCTCAAGGCGCGGAGCCTACTGAAAGGAACCTCGTGACGAAGAGTTTCGTGCGCTCGTCCGACCTGCAGGCCCGATTGCACCGAGTGGTCCCGGGAGGCGCGCACACCTTCGCGAAGGCGTCGGACCAATATCCCGAGGGGATGGCGCCGGTCCTCGTTCGGGGCCGGGCCGCGCACGTTTGGGACGTCGACGGAAACGAATTCGTCGAGTACGGGATGGGTATGCGGGCGATCACGCTCGGTCACTGCTTCGAGCCGGTGCTCGACGCCGTCCGCGCAGTGCTGGACCGGGGCATCGCCTTCACCCGCCCCACCGACCTCGAGCTCGCGGCCGCCGAGGACTTCCTCGGGTTCGTGCCCGGCGCCGACATGGTCAAGTTCTGCAAGAACGCGTCCGACGCGACCGCCACCGCCATCAGGCTCGCGCGCGGCGCGACCGGTCGCGATCTCGTCGCCATGTGCTCGGACCAGCCGTACTTCTCCTCGCAGGACTGGTTCGTCGGAACGCTGCCGATCAACACCGGCGTGCCGGAGGCGGTCCGCGCGCTGGTGCGGCCCTTCGGCTACAACGACCTGTCGTCGCTGGAGGCGGTGTTCGAGGCCGAGCCGGGCAGGGTCGCGTGCGTGATCCTCGAGGCGGCGAGTGCGCTCACCGAGCCCGAGCCCGGCTACCTCGAAGGCGTGCGGGCGCTGTGCGACCGGCACGGCGCCGTCCTCGTCTTCGACGAGACGATCACCGGCCTGCGCTGGGCGCTCGGCGGGGCACAGGCCGTGTACGGGGTCCGTCCGGACCTTTCGACCTGGGGAAAGGCCATGGGGAACGGCTTCCCGATCGCGGCGCTGGCCGGTCGGCGGGAGCTCATGGAGCTGGGCGGGCTCGACACCGACCGCCCGCGCGTGTTCGTGCTGTCCAGCACGAACGGCGCCGAGACGGTGTCGCTCGCCGCGTTCCGTGCGGTCGTCGCGGCGTACCGGCGCGACGATCCCGTGGCGACCATGGAGGCGCGCGGCGCCGCGCTCGCCGACGGCGTCAACGCCGCGGCGGCGGAGGCGGGCATCGGTGAGTACCTCGACGTCGTCGGCCGGCGTTCCTGCATGGTCTTCCGCACCTTCGACCGCGACGGCCGCCCCTCCCAGGCCATGCGGACGCTGTTCCTGACGGAGCTGCTGCAGCGCGGCGTCCTCGGCCAGTCGTTCGTCATCTCCGCCGCGCACACCCCGGCCGACGTCGACGCGACGATCGAGGCCGCGCGGGCCGCGATGCCCAGCTACCGGAAGGCGCTCGAGACCGGCCGGCCGGAGGAGCTGTTCGACGGCAGACCGGTAGCCCCGGCACACCGCCTGATGGCCGAACCGCGGCGGTTGCGCGTCACAAATTAGTTACACAGCGTCGCCGAACTGTGCTCTGGACGATGTAACGCGACGAGCGGATCGGTCGAGTTACCCGGCAAGAGAAATCGAGTCGGGTTCGTTGGTCGGGGCTCTCCGAAATCCTGCGGCCGACATGATCGGTTCTGTGGGGAGAATTCGATGCAGGGGCACGCCGAGCCGCGATGTGGTCCTTTCCGGACACATCGGTCCGGCCGCGCAGAAATGGGAGCGCAGCGTCGTGGCGAATGAGGACGTCGCCCGGCTCAGCGTCGTCGGGGACGTGATTCGCGGCAGGTGGCGCGGGCTGCTCGCTCTCGCCGTCGCCGGGGCCGTGCTGGGGTTCGGTGCGTCCTTCGTGCTGTCGCCAGGACAGCAGGCCACCGGCAAGGTCCTGGTCCAGGGGCAACGCACGCCCGACCAGCTGCTCACCGAGACCCAGATCGCCACGAGCCTCTCGGTCGCCGACCAGGTAGCCGCCGCCCTGAACTGGGGACGTACCGGCGCCCAGCTGCAACAGGTGATCAGCGCGGCCGTGTCCGACGGGAACGTCATCGACATCTCGGGTGTCGCGGACACGCCCGCCGACGCCCGCCGGCTCGCCGACGAGGCCGCGAAGCAGTACGTGGCCTTCTCCGCGAAGATGACCGACGACGCCGTGCAGGCGGCGCAGGCGGCGCAGACGCAGCAGCGCGCCACGATCCAGAAGCGGATCGACGACCTGGACCAGCAGATCGCCCGGGCCGGGACCGACGCCGGCGGACCCCCGGCGGGCGCCGACGCGAACGCCGCCGGGCCGACGGCCGGGTCGGCGGGCGCCACGGACACCGCCGGCCAGACCCCCGACCAGCTCCGCGCCGCCCGCGCCGCCGCGCAGTCCCAACTCGAGGAGTTCGACCGGCAGGCCGCGGCGGGCTCCGGACAGACCGGCATCTCGACCGGTGCGGTCTCGATCCTCGAGGCCGCGCAGGACCGCGGTGCCGCGGCTCCCTCACCGCTGCAGCTGACCGCGGGCGGCGCGCTCGTCGCGGCCGTCGGTGGTCTGCTGGTCATGCTGTGGGCGCGTCGCCGGACCGGTCGGGTCGGCGACCCCGACATCATCGAGTCCGCGCTCGGCGCAGGCGTCGTCTCGACGGTCACCGTCGTGCGGCCCGATGCCGACGCGACGGGGCCGACGCCGGCCCGTCACGGCCTCGCAGGGCTGCTCAGGACCCTCTTCTCCGACCGCTCGCGGTGGGAGCTCGACCCGCTCCCGCCGGGCCGGACCGACGACGAGCGCACCCGCTACCGCCGAGCGCTGGCACGGCTGCTCGGCGAGGCCGGCCGCAGCCGGCACGACCTGCTCGCCGTCGTCGCCGCGGACGACCTGACCGCCGTGCGGGCCGTGGCGGAGTTCGTCGTCACGGCGCAGGCCGGCCTGGGAGAGGTCGGGGTCGTCACCGACTCCGACGTCGTGCGCGCGCAGCTCGCCGCGGCCTGCGACGGCGGTCCGGCGATCGCGGTGGCAGACGACGACGAGCTCCTGCCGGAACCGACCTGCAGCCGGTTCCGGATCGTCACCGTCGACGTGGACGGCGTCCGTCCGTCGGTACCCGACACCGCCCCGGTGGATGCGACGGTCGTCGTCACCACCGTCGGGGTCCGATCGGCCACAGAGCTCTCCGACATCGCCGGCGCGGTGCTCGACGCCGGGCACGTCGTGACCGGAGTGCTGCTCGTGCGGCCGCGCCGCGCGGCGGACCCTGAGACCGAGCCCGAGCCGGAGCCCGAGGCGGCCCCGGCGCCGGAGGTGGCCGCGAGCGGCAACGGCCACACCAACGGTGTTCCGGCGGTCCGATCGTGAAGATGTTCGACCTGGTCCCGACCGGTTCCGAGACCTCGACGCCGCTGTTCGACCTGCACGCGCTCGTCGCCGGCGTCCGACGGCGCATGCGGCCCTGGCTGCTCGTGGCGCTGATCGGCCTGCTGGCCGGTGCGGCGCTGCCGATCGTGATGCCCGGCAGCGCCACCGCGGCCGCGCGGATCTACGTCGTCGACTCCGACCAGACCGACACGGGCGAGGCCCGGATGCAGACCGCGGTCGCGATCATGCAGTCGAGCACGGTCGCCGACGCCGCACTGCGCACGCTCGGCTCCACGATGCCGACACGCGACTTCATCAAGACCTACACCGCCACCTCCAGCGGCGTGAACCTCGTCGACCTGACCGTCCGGGCCGGCAACCCGGCGACCGCCGTCGCCAACGCCACGGCCATCGCCGACGCGTTCGTGGCCGACCACATCGGTCGCGCACAGGCCGCGGCCGACGCCTACACCCAGGCCCTGCAGACCCGGGTCGCGGACCTGCGCAGGCAGCTGGCGCAGCTGAACCGCCCGGGGGCGGCCGCCGACCCCGCCACCCAGGCACAGCTGCAGGCGCAGATCGACGGACTCACGCAGCAGACCCAGCAGGCGACGCTGGGCGCTCCCGAGGTCGTGGCGGGGACGCGGGTCATCGACGCGCCGCACTCGACGACCCGGTCGCTGAAGTCGGCGATGGCGATCAACGGTGGACTCGGGCTGCTGGTCGGGCTCATGCTCGGGCTGCTGGCGGCGCTGCTGCTCACCGTCGTCGGGGACCGGCCGGTCCTGCGCCGCGACGTCTCCGCGAACCTCGGCGCCTCGGTCGTGGCGCAGCTCGGCAGGCGCCGGCTGCTCCTTCCCGGGCGCCCCCGCCGGTCCCGGCGCGACCAGGAGCGGGTCGTCGTCGAGCTCGCCCGGTCGGTGCGGGCGGAATCTCGCGACGTCGTGCTGGTCGAGGTGGGCGTCGCCGATGTCGCCGCCGAGCTGGCGACCGGCATCGCCACCGAGCTCGCGAGCGACGGCGGCGACGTCGTGGTCGTCGACGACCTGCCCGGGGACACCGAGCACGTCGCGCCCGAGGACGGCTCCACGGTCCGGGTCGTCGGCGGCGCCGACCACGTGCGCGGCGCCGAGCACACGGCGGCCCGCGTGGTCGGTCTGACCTCGGCGGCTCCGGGGACGACGTGGTCGGGACCGCTGCTCGACGACTCCGTCGCGTTCGTGGTCGTGCGCGCGGCAGGCGCCTCCACCGCGTGGCTGCACACCGTCGCGCGCCGGCTCGACGATGCAGGGGTCGAGGTCCTGGGCGTCGTCCTCGTCGATCCCGATCCGCGTGACCGCTCGGACGGGACACTGTGGACGGCGACGCACCCCGAGCTGCGTGCGCGCAGCGCGCCCGAGGAGGCGCGGGCCGACCGGGTCGTCGTGGCCACCGGGACGGCCCCGGGCACGACCGACGACGCCGACGCGCTCCCGGCCGCCGCGGCCGACGCCGTGACCGAGCCGAGGACCGAGTCGGTTGCCGCGCAGGAGGTGGCCGCGCAAGAGGTGGCCGCGCAGGAGGTGGCCGCGGAGAAGGTGGCTGCGGAGAAGGCGGCCGCGGAGAAGGCCGCGGCGGAGAAGGCGGCCGCGGAGAAGGTGGCCGCGGAGAAGGTGGCTGCGGAGAAGGCGGCCGCGGAGAAGGTGGCCGCGGAGAAGGCCGCGGCGGAGAAGGCGGCCGCGGAGAAGGTGGCCGCGGAGAAGGCGGCCGCGGAGAAGGCGGCCGCGGAGAAGGCGGCCGCGGAGAAGGCCGCGGCGGAGAAGGCGGCCGCGGAGGCCGAGTCGCCGACGGTCAGGATCGCCGCGGTGGCCGGTGCGGCGATGTCGTCGGAATCCAGCGTGTTCACCGTCGTCGAGTCCCCGACGGTCCGGATACCCGCGGTCGCGGGGCTGTCACGGAAGGCCGGGTCGGGCCCGGCGTCGGTGGTCCCACTCGCGGTCTCCACGGCCGGCTCGGACGCACACGCCGACTCGCCGACCGTCCGCATCGCGGCGGTGCGGGGCGCGGGCCCGAGCGCCGACGACCGCACGCGACCGGGCGGGGAACCCGACCACGCGCCCGGCCCGTCCGGTCCGCCGCAGGGCGGGCCGCCGTCCCCGACGAAGGGCGACGCCACCACCGGCGTGACCGCGGCCAAGGGTCGGTCCGCGCCCAAGAGCGGGCCCGCGGCCACGACGCGGACCGGGACCGACCAGGCGGACACCGCCGCGTCGGCGACCGCCGAGCCGGCCGGTGCCGAGCCCGCGAGCGGCCCGCCCAAGACGACCCGGCGCGGCACCCGGACCAAGCGGAGCACGACGTCGACGACGGGCACGTCCGCGAAGAAGGACGGCACGACCCGCGCCCGCGCGGGGCGGGCGGGTCGCCGGGCGGCACGCAAGGACGCCGCCGCCGAGACCACCGCGAACGCGGCGACGGCCGAGGCGCAGGAGTCCGCGGCGGCCGAGGAGAAGGCCCCGGCGAAGCCGGCTGCCCGCCCCCGGGCCCGCAAGCGGAGCACATCGACACGTACGGCCGCCCCGGACGGGGCTGCCGATTCCGAACCGTTCGTCCCGGTCGTGGCATCCACACCGGCCGATCACCGGGGGTAGGCATGAACGTGACCCTGTTCGGGCTGGGCTACGTCGGATCGGTGACGGCGACGTGCCTGGCCGACCGCGGGCACCGGGTCGTCGGCGTCGACACCGACGCCGGCAAGGTCGCCACCGTCAACGGGGGCAGGCCCACCGTCATCGAACCCGGTCTCGACGAGATCGCCGCGCGGGTCGTCGCCGAGGGCGCGCTGCGTGCCTCGGTCTCCGCGGCGGACGGCATGCAGGACAGCGACCTGTCACTGGTGTGCGTCGGCACGCCGTCGGCGCAGGGCGGCAGTACCGACCTGACCTACGTCCGGCGCGTCGTCGCCCAGATCGGTGCCGCGCTGGCGGAAACCTCGCGCCCGCACACCGTCGTCATCCGGTCGACGGTGCCTCCCGGCACCGTCGACGACGTCGTCGTCCCGTTGCTGGAGGCCACGTCGGGCCGGCGGGTGGGCGCGGACCTGCACGTCGCCATGTGTCCGGAGTTCCTGCGCGAGGGCTCCAGCGTCGAGGACTTCTTCGAGCCGCCGTTCCTGGTCATCGGTGGCTCCCCGGTCGCGGCCGCGGCCGTCCGCGAACTGTTCGCGTTCCTGACCTGCTCGGTTCACGTCGTGCAGACGCGGGCGGCGGAGAGCGTCAAGTACGCCTCGAACGCCTTCCACGCGCTCAAGGTCGCGTTCACCAACGAGGTCGCCCGGCTCTACCGGACCCTCGACGTCGACGCCCGCGACGTCATGAAGGTGTTCGTCGAGGACCGCCAGCTCAACATCTCGCCCGCCTACCTGCGCCCCGGGTTCGCGTTCGGCGGGTCCTGCCTGCCCAAGGACGTCCGCTCGCTGCTGCACCTCGGCCGGGTCAACGACGTCGACCTGCCCGTGCTCGCCGGCGCGCTGGCGTCGAACGAGATCCTCGTCCGTGACGTCGCCGATCGCGTCCTGCAGGAGATCGACGCCCGCGGCGGCGACAACCGCCGGGTGACGCTCGTCGGGCTGGCGTTCAAGCACGCGACCGACGACCTGCGCGAGAGCCCGAACGTCGCGCTGGCGGAGATCCTGATCGGCAAGGGCGTCGACGTGCAGATCTACGACCCGATCATCAGCATGTCGCAGCTGTCGGGCGCGAACCTGCGCTACGTCCGGTCGAAGCTGCCGCACCTGCAGAAGGTGCTGCACGACGACGCGGCGTCGGCGCTGGCGGGCTCGCTCGTGGCGGTGGTGTCATCGGCGGCGCCGCGGGTGGTCGACGCGATCGTGGCCGCCGACCCGGCGGTCGTGATCGACCTCAACGGCAGGCTCGCGGCGCTCGAGGTGCTGCCCGGATACCAGGGTGTGGGCTGGTGAGGTTCCGTCGACGAGTGCCCGGCCGGCATGTCTGCATCGTGGTGCAGAACCTGCCGGTGCCGTTCGACCGCCGCGTGTGGCTCGAGTGCAGGGCGCTCGCGGCCGCGGGCTACGAGGTCTCGGTCGTATGCCCGAAGGGGCCGGGCGATCCGTCCTACCAGGAGCTCGAGGGCGTCCACATCTTCAAGTACCGGGCGTTCCCGCCGATCACCCGGCAGGTCATGTTCCTGGCCGAGTACGCGTACTCCATCGTCGCGACGCTGCTCGGGCTCGCGAAGGCGTGGCGGCGCAACCGGTTCACGGTCGTGCAGGTCTGCAACCCGCCGGACGTGCTGTGGACCGCGGTGCTGCCCTTCACGCTGCTGTTCGGCGTCCGGATGGTGTTCGACCAGCACGACCTGTGCCCGGAGCTGTACGAGTCGAGGTTCGAGTCGGCCGGGTCGCTGCCCTACAAGGCGCTCGTGCTGGCCGAGCGGGCGACGTACGCGCTGTCGTCCCACGTCATCTCGACGAACGAGTCCTACCGGGCCGTCGCGATGAGGCGCGGCCGCAAGAAGCCCTCGGACGTGACCGTGGTGCGCACCGGCCCGGACCCGGAGAAGATGCGCCGCCGGGAGCCGGACGCGTCGCTGCGCCACGGGCACCGGCACCTGCTCGTCTACATCGGGGTGATGGGCCCGCAGGACGGCGTCGACCTCGCGATCCGGGCCATGGAGCACATCGTCCACACGCGGGGGCGCAGCGACGTCGCGCTCACGCTCATCGGTGACGGCGACGCCGCCCCGGCGCTGCGCGCCCTGACCACCGAACTGCGCCTCGACGACCACGTCGTCTTCACCGGCCGCGCGCCCGACGACGTCGTCAAGGGACTGATGTCGACCGCGGACATCGGCCTCTCGCCGGACCCGAAGAACGCGCTGAACGACGTCTCCACGATGAACAAGACGATGGAGTACATGGCCTTCGAGCTGCCGGTCGTCGCTTCGACCTGGTGGAGACGAAGGTGTCGGCCGCCGACGCCGCGGTGTACGCGACGCCCAACGACGTCGCGGAGTACGGGGACGCGGTGCTCGCGCTCCTCGACGACGAGGTCACCCGCAAGCACATGGGCGAGGTCGGCAGGCGCCGGGTCGAGGACGTGCTGGCCTGGCGCCACCAGATCCCGCCCTACGTCGGCGTCTACGACCGGCTCATCGGATCCTGAGGAAGAGAGACCGACGATGTGCGGTGTCGCGGGGACGTACCTGATTCCCGACGGTGACCGGCTCACCGACCTGATGACCGACGCGGTCGCCCACCGCGGACCCGACGCCGCCGGCCGCTGGTCGCACCGCGTCGGCGCGGGCACCGTCGAGCTGGGCCACCGCCGGCTGTCGATCGTCGACCTGTCCCCGACCGGTGCCCAGCCGATGGCGGCCGACGGCCTCGTGCTCACCTACAACGGCGAGCTCTACAACGCGGCCGAGCTGCGCGCCGAGCTGGAGGCCGCGGGGGTGCGCTTCCGTGGCACGTCGGACACCGAGGTGCTGCTGCAGGCGTGGCGACGCTGGGGTACCGACTGTCTGCCGCGCCTGCGGGGGATGTTCGCGTTCGGGGTGTTCGACACGGCGACGGGCGAGCTGTTCCTGGCCCGCGACCAGCTGGGCATCAAGCCGCTGTTCGTCGTCCGTCGCGGGGGCGGGCTCGCGTTCGCCTCCGAGCTGAAGGCGCTCGCCGACGCGTTCGGCGGGGATCTGCACGTCGACGAGACGGCGCTGGTCGCGTCGCTGCTCTACTACTGGGTCCCCGACAGCCGCTGTGCCTACAAGGAGGCGGAGAAGCTGCCGCCCGGCAGCTGGCTGCGGGTCCGTCCCGACGGGGACGTCGCGCGCGGCACGTACTGGTCGCTGCGCGAGGTCGCCGAGCGGGCGGCGCACGAGCCGGCCCCGACCGCCGCGGAGCTGCACGAGATCGTCGCCGACTCCACGCGGCGGCACCTGATCGCGGACGTGCCGGTCGCGACGTTCCTGTCCGGTGGCCTGGACTCCAGCTACCTGACCGCGCTCGCCGCGCGCGAGCGCCCGGGGATCTCGGCCTACACGATCGGCTTCCGCGCCGAGGACGCGAAGTTCGAGGCGATGCCCGACGACCTGCGCTACGCCCGCCAGGTCGCGCAGCGGTACGGCGTGCGGCTCCACGAGATCGAGATCGCCCCCGACGTCCTCGAGATGCTGCCGATGATCACGCGGGCCCTCGACGAGCCCATCGGGGACCCGGCCGCGATCAACACCTATCTGATCTGCTCGGCCGCCCGCGAGGCCGGGGTCAAGGTCATGGTCTCCGGCATGGGGGCCGACGAGCTGTTCGCCGGCTACCGCAAGCACCTCGCGAACCGGCTGGCGGTGCGCTACCAGCGGGTGCCGCGGGCCGTCCGCCGCCCGGTGCACGCCGCGGTCGACCGGCTGCCCGTCGCGAGCGCGACGCGCGGGTACCGGTCCGTCCGGTTCGCGAAGCGCTTCCTGTCGTTCGCCGAGCTGGGGGAGGAGGCCGCCTTCCGGCGCAGTTACACCATGTACGACCGGGGCGAGCTGCTCGACCTCGTCAGCCCGGATCTCGCCGGTGCCGTCGACGACGTGCTCACCGAGCACGCCGACGTCTACACCGACAACGAGCTGACCGACCACGTGAACCGGATGTGCCTGGCCGACGCCCGGCTGTTCCTGCCGGGGCTCAACCTGGGCTACACCGACCGGTCCAGCATGGCGGCCTCGACGGAGGTGCGTGTCCCGTTCGTCGACGTGGACGTCGTGACGGCAGCCTTCCGGGCGCGCGGCGTCCAGAAGATCGTCGGGCGGTCGGGCAAGACGGTACTCAAGCAGGCCGCCACGTCGATCCTGCCCGCCGAGATCGTGCACCGGCCGAAGGGCCTGTTCAGCGCGCCGTTGCGGGCGTGGATGAGCCGCGACCTGGCACCGCTCGTCCGGGAGGTCGTCGAGGACGGCGTCCTCGTCCGCTCCGGCTTCCTGCGCCGCGACGCCGCGGCCCGGCTGGTCGCCGAGGACGCCGCCGGCCGCGAGGACCGGTCCAAGCACCTCTGGCACATCGTGACGTTGGAGTACTGGTACCGGAACGCGACGTCGGCGGGCGGCGACCTCCGGACCGCCGTGAGCGGGGGAGCCCGATGAAGCAGGTCGTGCAGAACTACAAGAGCGGCGAGCTGGCACTGCTCGACGTTCCCGAGCCGATGTGCAAGCCGGGCGGTGTCCTGGTGCGCACGCTGTACTCGCTCATCTCCACCGGGACGGAGATGATGAAGGTCGGCGAGGCGAGCATGTCGCTGATCGGGAAGGCCAAGGCGCGACCCGACCAGGTCGCCAAGGTCGTGCAGAGCGTCTCGACGCAGGGCCTGGCGGCCACCTACCGCAAGGTGGCGGGCAAGCTCGACTCCTGGACCCCGCTGGGCTACTCGACCTGCGGCGTCGTCGAGGAGGTCGGCGAGGGGGTCCGCGACGTGAAGGTCGGCGACCTCGTCGCCTGTGCCGGCAACGAGCACGCGCTGCACGCCGAGCTGAACTGGGTGCCGGTCAACCTCTACAGCCCGCTGCCCGCGGGGCTGGACGCGAGCCACGCCGCCTTCGGCACCGTCGGCGCGATCGCCATGCAGGGCGTCCGGCGCGGCGAGCCGCAGCTCGGAGACGTCGCGCTCGTCGTCGGCCTCGGCCTGATCGGCCAGCTCGTCGTCCAGCTGCTCGTCGCAGCCGGCGTGAAGGTACTGGGCGTGGACCCCGACCCGTCGCGCTGCGCGTTGGCGGAGAAGCTCGGCGCGTCCGTGTGCAGTGCGCCGTCGTCGGGCGTGGTCGACGCGGCCGTCGCCGACATCACGGGTGGCCATGGTGTCGACCAGGTCTACCTGGCCGCCGGCGGCAGCAGCAACGAGCCCGTCGAGCTGGCCGCGAGGCTCAGCCGCGACCGTGGCACGGTCGTCGACATCGGCAAGACCCGCCTCGACCTGCCGTGGAACGCCTACTACGAGAAGGAGCTCGACGTCCGGTTCTCACGGTCGTACGGGCCCGGCCGCTACGACCCGTCCTACGAGCTGGAGGGTCGCGACTACCCGATCGGCTACGTGCGCTGGACCGAGCGCCGCAACCTCGAGTGCTTCCTCGACCTCGCCGCCCGCGGCCGGGTCGACGTCGAGCCGCTGGTCTCGCACGTGGCGGACTTCGACGACGCCGTCGAGACCTACCGCGGCCTGGAGTCCGGTGACCTCAAGGCCGTCGCGGTGCTGTTCCGCTACCCGCAGCGCCCCGACGGCGCGCCCGCCCCGGTCGCCGCGGTCGCCCCGGCGACGACCCGCCCCGTGACGCCCCTCCCGCAGCAGCGCCGCCCGGCGGTCCCGCTGGGCCGGCCGCTGCGGATCGGGTTCGTCGGTGCCGGCAACTACGCGACATCGATGCTGCTGCCGCACCTCGCGGAGCGCCCCGACGCCGAGCTCGCCAGGGTCGTCACGACCTCGGCGCTGTCGGCGGCGAACGCCCGCCGCAAGTTCGGCTTCGCCGAGAGCTCGACCGACCTCGGCGACGTGCTCGACGACCCGTCGATCGACGCGGTGTTCGTCGTGACGCGGCACAGCTCGCACGCGGCGCTGACCCGCCGCGCCCTGCTCGCGGGCAAGGCGGTGTTCGTCGAGAAGCCGCTCGCGCTCGACGAGGCCGGGCTGCGCTCGGTGCTCGACGCGGTGGCGGAGTCGGGCAACGACCGGCTGCAGGTCGGCTTCAACCGCCGCTTCGCCCCGCTGCTGGTGGAGTCGTCGCGGCGGTTGGGCCGCCGGGTCGGCCCGGCGACCGTCCGCTACCTGGTCAACGCGGGCCGTCTCGACGCGCAGAGCTGGTACCTGCGCAGCGCCACCGAGGGCTCCCGCTTCGCGGGGGAGGGCGGCCACTTCATCGACACCGTCAGCTGGCTGCTCGGCGCCGATCCGGTCTCGGTGTACGCCGCGGCCACGCCGAGCCAGGAGGACCTGCACGCCGTCCTCACCTACCCGGACGGATCGACCGCGGTGATCACCTACGCGACGTCGGGCGCCGCGCGGTTCCCCAAGGAGACGATCGAGGTGCTGGCCGACGGCTCGGTGCTGCGGTTCGACGACTTCGCCCGCGCCGGCGTGCACGGTCCCCGCAGGTGGACGTCGTCGCGGATCCCACACGGGCGCGACAAGGGCCAGGCCGCGCAGGTCGCGGCGTTCGTCGCCGCCGCCCGCACGGGCGGGCCGTTCCCGACGTCGGTGGCATCGCTGGCCGCGACGACCCGCGCGACGCTCGCCGTCGACGCGAGCCTCGCGAGCGGTGCCACCGTGCGGCTCGACGCCGCGGTGGGTGCGCCGTCGTGACGGGTCCGGGCTGGTACCTGCGGCGGCTCTCGCGGATGGGGCCCGCGGAGATCGCGGGCCGAGCGGTCACGGCCGTCCGCAGCCGGCGGTTCCGCACGTCGTTCCCGGTCCCGGCCCCGCTCACGACACGGGCCGTGCCCGCGCCGCTGCCCCCGGGCACGTTCGACGGACTGCCCCCCGACGTCGTCGCGGCACTCCTCGCGACGGCCGGCGAGCTGATGGCCGGCCGGGCCGAGTACTTCGGCGTCGTCCGCGACGACATGGAGCTGCCGGACTGGACCTTCGACCCGAAGACGGGACGCCGGGCCCCGGCCGACGCCTACGCGTTCGACGTCCCCTACCGCGACGAGGACGCCGTCGGCGACATCAAGCAGATCTGGGAGCCGTCGCGCCACCAGCACCTGACGGTCCTCGCCGCGGCCTATGCCGTCACCGGCGACGACCGCTACGCCCACCGCGTCGCCGACCACCTCAAGTCGTGGTGGGCGGCGAACCCGCCGCTGCGCGGGCCGCACTGGCTCGGCGGCATCGAGCTGGGCATCCGGCTGCTGAGCTGGGTGTGGGTGCGCCGGCTGCTCGCGGGCTGGGACGGCGCCGCGGCGCTGTTCGAGCAGAACCCGGTGGCCGTCGAGCAGGTCGGCGCGCACCAGCGCTGGCTCACCGTGTTCCCCAGCCGCGGCTCGTCGGCCAACAACCACGTCATCGCCGAGCTCGCCGGTCAGGTCGCGGCGTCGGCGGCGTTCCCGTGGTTCGCCGAGTCCCGCGGCTGGGGCGCCGACGCGATGCGCGCGCTGGACCACCACCTGACCGCCAACACCTTCGGCTCCGGGCTCAACCGCGAGCTCGCGAGCGAGTACCACGGCCTGGTGCTGGAGCTGGGGCTCGCGGCCGCCGTCGAGGCCGACGCCGCGGGCGCCGACGTACCGCCGGCGGTGTGGGAGACGTTGCGCCGCATGACCGACGCACTCGCCGCGATCGTCGACACCCGGCTGCGTCCGCCGCGGCAGGGCGACGCCGACGACGGGCACGGCCTGGTCCTCGACGGGACCGCGGTGGACCGCTGGGGCTCGCTGCTCGCGACCGGCGCCGCCCTGTTCGGCGCCTGCGACTGGTGGCCCCCCGCGGGCGGGACCGACGTCCGCACCGCCGCGCTGGCCGCGCTCGCGCGACCGGTCGTCGTGTCGGGGACGCGGCCGTGGTCGCGACCGGTCCAGCTCGCCGACGCGGGCATGACGGTGCTGCGCGCGGCGTCGCCGGGCGGCGAGGTGTGGGTGCGCTGCGACGCGGGCCCGCACGGCTTCCTCGCGATCGCCGCGCACGCCCACGCCGACGCGCTGTCGGTCGAGGTCCGCCACGACGGCGTCGACGTCCTCGCCGATCCCGGGACCTACTGCTACCACGGCGAACCGGCCTGGCGGCGCTACTTCCGCTCGACGGCCGGGCACAACACCCTGGAGTTGCACGGCCGCGACCAGTCGCGGTCGGGCGGCCCCTTCCTCTGGGTCCGGCACGCCCGCAGCCGCCTCGTCGAGCTGGACACACCGGTGGGCGGGACGGCCCGGTGGGTCGGCGAGCACGACGGGTACCGCGACCGTGCGGGCAACGTCCATCGCCGCACCGTGGAGCTCGGCGCCGACGGCGCGCTGCGCATCGTCGACGAGGTGACCGGACCCGCCGCCGACTGCCGCCTGGCGTTCCACCTCGGGCCGCAGATCGACGTCGACCTGGTGGGCGACGTGGCGATGCTGTCGTGGCCCGCGGGCGGCGCGACCCGGCACGGTCGCCTCGACCTGCCCGGGTCGCTCACGTGGACCCGCCACCGCGGCGAGACCGCACCGCCCGCCGGCTGGTACTCGGAGGGGTTCGGACGCAAGCAGCCGTCCGTCACGCTGATCGGCTCCGGCCGCTGTGGTGGCGCCGCGGGGCCGCTGCGGACGACGCTGGTCGTCGACACGACGAGCTCGACCGGGAGTGGTCCTGGATGACCCGCACCGCGCGCCGCCACCGGTTGGCGCTCCTGCTGTGCCTGCTGGCGGTCGTCGCGGGCTGCACGTCGACGCCGTCCCCCGGTGGGTCCGGAGGTCCGCCCGCGACCGGTGGGGGCGCGAGCGCCCCGGCCGGGCTGCCGGCCGGCCCACCCGCCGCGGTGTGCGACAACACCGAGCCGGGCCCGGCGACGGCACCGCCGGGCGCCGTCGTGATCGACCCGGCCGTCCCGGGCGATCTCGTCGCCAAGACCGACGCGAGTCCGCCCGGCACGACGTTCTGGCTGGGCCCGGGCGTGCACACGTTGGGCACCCACCAGTTCGACCAGGTCTCGCCGAAGGACGGTGACGTGTACACCGGGGCGCCGGGGGCGATCGTCGACGGCAAGGGCGTCAACTACTACGCCTTCGCCAAGACGGCGAAGAACGTCACCATCAGCCACCTGACCGTGCGTGGCTTCACCCCGCCGCAGGACCAGGGCGTGGTCAACCACGACTCCGGCAACGGCTGGACGATCGTCGCCAACACGATCGAGGACAACGGCGGCGCCGGACTCATGGCAGGCGCGCACCAGCAGGTCCGGGGCAACTGCCTGCGCAACAACGGCCAATACGGCCTCAACGCCTACCAGCCCGGCAACGGCATCACCGGTCTCGTCGTCGAGGGCAACGAGATCGTCGGCAACAACACCGGGGACTGGGAGACGAAGGTCCCCGGCTGCGGGTGCAGCGGCGGCATGAAGTTCTGGTCGGTCGACGGCGCCGACGTCCGCGGCAACTGGATCCACGCAAACCACGGACCCGGCATCTGGGCCGACACCAACGACAACGACTTCCTCATCGAGGGCAACCTCATCGAGAACAACGACGCCGAGGCCGTCTTCTACGAGACCAGCTACAACCTCGTGATGCGCGACAACCTGGTGCGCGGCAACGCCATGGTCGCGGGCAAGGCGAAGGCGGCGCAGCAGGACGCGTTCCCGGTCGGGGCCGTGTACCTCAGCGAGTCCGGTGGCGAGCCGCGCATCAAGGCGCGCACCGCCGAGATCGACATCTCCGGCAACCGCTTCGAGAACAACTGGGGTGGGATCGTCGCGTGGGAGAACGCGGACCGCTTCTGCAACAGTCCGGCCAACACCTCGACGGGCGTCTGCACGCTGCTGGTGCCCGACGTCGCGACGTGCGTGCAGCCGGGCATCGCGACCCCGCCGCTCTACGACGACTGTCGCTGGAAGACCCAGAACGTCGACGTCCACGACAACACGTTCGTCGCCGACCCGGCCGTGGTCGGCTGCGACCCCCGCTACGCGTCCCGCAGCGCGGTCCTGTCGAACTACGGCACGTACCCCGACTGGTCGCCCTACCACGGCGAGGTCATCCAGAAGGCGATCAGCACCGCCCAGCACAACACCTGGGCCAACAACACCTACCAGGGCAACTGGTCGTTCGTCTTCGGCGCCGTCGAGGTCGCGGTGAGCGCGGCCGACTGGCAGAACACCCAGAAGCAGGACGTGGGCAGCACGTTCACCGCGGACGACGCGGCGAGGTGCTGAGATGACGACGGTCGACCCCGCCGCGAGGCGCCCCACACCGGCGACGGCCCCCCGCCGCCCGTTCCCGGTGCCGCCCGCCGAGCCGCCGGTGCCGCGGCTCGTCGCCGTCGTGTGGACGCTGATGGTGGTCAACACCCTGGGCTTCACCACGGTCGCCCAGATCATCCCGTTCCCGCGGCAGGTCGGCCAGGTCGTCACGATGGGCGCCCTGGTCGCCGCGCTCGGCCTCGCCCTGCTGCTCAACCCGCGGATCCGGATCCGGCCGACCGCCTACCTGCTGTTCCTGACGCTCATCCTCGTCCTGAGCATCGTGTCGAGCCTGCGGCTGGAGTCGGGCTACGGCGCCCTGTTCCGGTGCTTCCGGCTCACCCTGTTCGTGACCACGCTGTGGCTGCTGACGCCGTGGTGGCGCGGTGACCTGAGGTTCGTCGGGTACCACCTGCGGGCGCTCGTCGTCGTGCTCGGGTCGGTCCTCCTCGGGTTGCTGATCTCGCCCGGTTCGGCGTTCTCCGGTCCCGACGGTCGCCTCGTCGGGGCGATCTGGCCCATCCCGGCGCCCCAGGTCGGCATGTACTGCGCGATCACCATCGGCCTGTGCGTGCTGCTGTGGATCGGAAAGGTCCTGCCCGGCCGGACGGCGGCCGTCGTGGCCGTGCCCGCTCTCGCGCTGCTGCTGCTCAGCCACACCCGGACGTCGCTGCTCGGGCTCGTGGTGGGACTCGCGGTCGCCGGTCTGAGCGTCGCCACCACCAGCAGACGGGCCAGACGGGCGTTCGCGGGCGGGATCGCGGTGGCGGGGGGCGCCGCGCTGCTGTTCAGCGGCGTGATCATCACGTGGCTGGCCCGCGGGCAGGACGCCGACCAGCTCGCCAGCCTCACGGGCCGGGCCAACGTCTGGGACCAGCTGCTCGCCCGGCCCCGCACCCTCGACGAGCTGCTCATCGGCGTCGGGCTCACGGACAAGTCGTACGGCGGCCTGCCGATCGACAACGCGTGGCTCGCGGTGTTCAACGAGGAGGGCTGGATCGGCATCGTCCTGGTCGTCGCGATGCTGCTGACGCTGCTGGGCGTCGCGGTCCTGCGCCCGCCGTCGATCGGCCGGACCTGCGCGATCTTCATCGTCGTGTACGGGATCACCGCCTCCTACACCGAGGTCGGTCTCGGCGACGCGTCGCCGTACCTGCTCAACATGGCGGTGGCCGCCTCGCTGCTCGTGCACCGCCGCAACACCTCGCCGGAGCAGCCGGTGGCGGGAACCGGATGAGCGCCGCGTCCGCGCGCCACGTCATGGTGGTGCACAACTGGTACCGCTCCGAGCAGCCCAGCGGCGAGGACCGCGTCGTCACCCAGGAGGTGGCGCTGCTGCGCGGGGCCGGGCACCGCGTCTCGATGTTCGAGCGGCGCAGCGATGACATCGCGTCGATGTCCTTGCGGGACAAGGTGTCCGTCCCGCTGCGCGTGCCGTGGAACCGGCCGGTCCGCACCGAGCTCGAACGGCGGCTGCGTGCCGAGCGGCCCGACGTCGTGCACGTGCACAGCACGTTCCCGCTGCTGAGCCCGTCGGTCGTGGACGCCTGCCGGGCCACCGCGACCCCGGTCGTGGCGACGCTGCACAACTACCAGCTCGTCTGTCCGGTCGGCAGCCTCTACCGCGACGGCGCCACGTGCACCGACTGCGCGCGTGGGCTTCCCGTGCCGGCGGTGCGCCACGGCTGCTACCGCGGCTCGCGGGTGCTCAGCGTGCCCGTGGCGCTGGGGACGGCGGTCAACCGCCGTCGGTGGCTCGAGGCTGTCGACCGCTTCTTCTGCATCTCCGCCGCCCAACGCGCGACGCTGACGGAACTGGGCGTCCCCGGCGACCGGCTGTCGGTGAAGTACAACTTCGTCGACGACCCGGAGGCGGTCCGGGCGGGACCGGGCGAGCACGTCCTGTTCGTCGGCAGGCTCACCGCGGAGAAGGGCGTCGGCACGCTCATGGCCGCCTGGGACCGCGTCCCGGCCGCGGTCCGGGCGCGGCTGCCGCTCGTCGTCGTCGGTTCCGGCCCGATGCAGGACGACGTCGGGCGCTGGGCGGCCGGCCGGTCCGACGTCCGCGTCCTCGGCCTGCAGCCTCCGCAGCGGTGCGCCGAGCTGACCGCGCAGGCCGCCACCGTCCTCGCGCCCTCGGTGTGGCAGGAGGCGTTCGGCCTGGTCGTCGTGGAGGCGATGGCTGCAGGTGTCCCGCCCGTGGCGTCGGCGACGGGGGCGCTCCCCGAGCTCGTCGACGACGGTCGCACCGGGCTGCTGCACCGTCCGGACGACGCCGCGGACCTCGCCGCGCGGATCGTGGACGTGCTCGATCCGGCCCGCAACGCCGCGATGGGGGTCGACGCCCGCGAGCGCTACGACCGCGACTTCTCGCCCGCCGCCGGCCTGGCCGGGCTGCTCGCCGGGTACGACGCCGCGATCGCGCACCGCGGCGCCGGCGTGGCGCTGCCCGCGGAGCGCCTCGCACGGTGAGGACGCTCGCCGGCCTGCGCGCGAGCGGTCAGCCGGCCGTCGGCCGCGCGCGACGGGCCGTCTCGAGCGCGTCGGCGCCGTCGAGCCGGCGGACCGCCCTCGCCGGCACACCGGCGACGAGCGTGTCGGGCGCGACGTCGTCGACGACGACGGCACCCGCGGCGACCACGGCCCCCGGGCCGACCGTGACGCCGGGCAGGACGGTGGCGTTCGCGCCGATCCACGCGCCTCGCCCCACGGTGACCGGCCGGGCGGTGACGGCTCCGGCCCGGTGGGAGGTCGGGCCGACTGCGTGGGTGGAGGTGACGACGGTGACGCCGTGGCCGATCGTGACACCGTCGCCGAGCGTGACGGTGCCCTCGAGATCGAAGTAGCAGCGACGGTTGACGAAACAGTTCTCGCCCACCCTCAGGTTCGCGGCGCGGCTGAAGTACGTGCCGCCGTGGAAGCTGCTCGACCGGGGCAGGCGGGCCCCGCTGGCCCGCAGCAGCGCCGACCGCAACCGCCGCCCGACGACGTCGTCGCCGAGCAGGTCCGAAGCGGAGTTGAGCAGGTGCGTGGCGGCACGGGCGAGCGTCGAGCGGACGCGGGGCCGAGGGATCACGAGGGGGCCTCGCGGCCGGCCCGCCCGGCCGCCGCGTCGATCAGCATCCGGGACATGTCGGTGAGCTCGGCCTCCGCGCGCCGCCGGCAGTGCTGCGCCGCCGCCGCGATCACCCGCGCGGCGGCCGCGCGGTCGGCGTCGAGCTCGTCGAACCGGGCGCAGAGTGTGTCCAGGTCCGTCGACTCGAGCGCGAGCGCGAACCGGCCCTGGCCGAACTCCTCCATCAGCACGGCGTTCTTGGGCGCGTAGCCGAGCGAGACCGTCGGCCGGCCGGCCATCAGTGCCGCGACGACGTTGTGGTAGCGCGTCGCGACCACGATCTCGACCTCGGCCATGGCGTTCATCAGCCCGTCGAGGTCGTCGGTCGCGACGAGCGCGACGCGGCCGACCTCGACGGCCGGCCGGGCGCTGCGCACCTCACGGATCACGGTGTCGGCGACCGACGTGTCGACGCCGTCACCGACGAACAGGCGGACGGTGCGGCCGGCGTCGACGAGGCGGAGCACGAACGCGGACGTCATCGCGAGGTAGGCCGCGTGGATCGCCGGCTCCCGCCTGCGGTCGGCGGCACCGTTGCGGCCGTGGTAGTCCATCACGCCGACCCCGACGGCACCCGGTACGACGGGGCCGGCCGGCGTCGGGGCCGGCATCGCGAAGACCAGGTCGCAGTAGACGTCGTCGCGCGAGGTGTCGACGCCCATGTCGCGCATGGCGGAACGGGACAGCTCGTCGCGGTACGAGCGGTAGGCCGCGGCCCGCGCGGACCAGACCAGCACGCGGCGCAGCGGACGCTCGTCGACGACCTGGGCGCCGACCCCGACGAGGCCGACGGGGGTGCCGACGACCCGCGCGAGGACGCACAGCGTCAGCAGCGCGAGCGGGAACTGCCAGGCCCAGATCGGGAGGCTCGCCTCCAGCACCCCCATCCCGGGGACGACGACGACGTCGAGCCCCACGAGCCAGACCAGCGTGGCGACCCCGTCGGCGAGCTTGCCGCCGAGCCGCACCAGCGCACCCAGCGCGCCGTGTGGCTTGCGGCGCAATGTGTCGACGACGTGCAACGGCGTGGTCGCAACACCGTACCGGGCAGCGACCTCCTCGTGTCCGGTCGTCATGATCCGGATCTCGGCCCCGGGGTACGCGGCTCGCAGGTGGGCCAGCACCGTGGCCAGCGAGGCGTCGTTGCCGAGGTTGCCCGACCCCAGCAGGCCGAACAGCCCGATGCGCGGGACCCGGTCGCGGCGGCTCCGGGCCGGGCGCAGGGCCCAGGAGGTCATGCCGTCCTCCACGCCCGTCCTGCGACGATCTCGTCGAGGTCGATCGAGGGCGGCGACCCCGCGTCGAGCCGGGGCCGGTCCTCGATCCGTTCCGTCGACCCCCCGCTGACGATCCGGCTGCCGAGCCACCGGGACAGGTGGGCGTAGCACGCGCGGCGCTCCGCCGACGACAGCGGGGCGCGCTGGATGGCGGACACGAAGCCCCACACGTACTCGCCGAGCAGCCGGACCGTCGGGTTGCGGAGCCGGTCGGCGCGGCGCGGGTCCATGTTCGCGGCACGGGCCCGCTTGGTCGGACGCGCCCGTTCGGCACGGCCGGGATGATCGCGGCGGAAGAACAGGATCTCCGGTACCTGCAGGAACCTGCCCAGCAGCGCGAGCTCGGCGATGATCGTCCGGTCGCTGTGGTGGTAGCTGCCGTTGAGCGGGGTCCGCCGCAGGTCGTCGGTCCGCATCACCGCGTAGAAGTCGTCGCCGCCCACGGTGAACAAGACGCTCGCGAACCGGTCCGACGGCCGGACGGCGTCGGTGGCCAGCGGATAGTCGATCTCCTGCACGACCCGGCCGTGTTCGTCGATGATCCCCTGCCACGCATGACAGAGGACGGCGTCGGGATGCGCGTCGAGCTCGGCGATGCAGCGCTCGAGCAACGTCCGGGCGTACAGGTCGTCGTGCGACGCCCACTTGAACAGCTCGCCGCGCGCGAGGTCGACCAGGAGGTTGTGGTTCGGGATGGCACCGAGGTTGCGGGGCTGGCGGACATAGCGGACGCGCTCGTCCCGGGCCGCGTACTGCCGGCCGATCTGTTCGGTGCCGTCGGTCGAGGCGTTGTCCGAGATGATCAGTTCGAAGTCGGTGAACGTCTGGCCCAGCAGCGCGTCGAGCGACTCGGCGAGGTAGTCCTCGCCGTTGTAGACGGGCAGGCCGATGCTGAGGCGCGGTGTCGATCTCACCTGCTGCTCCTCTCCGGTGAGCCGGACTGGGTGTCGGGTTGTGTGGTCGTCCGCAGTCGGGCGACGACCGGGATCCTCGGTGCCCCGGTCGCGTGGGCGGCCGCGTCGTCGGTCGCGCCGTCGCCCGGGTGGCCGGGCGTGGGTGTGGCGGCGGGCGCGGGACGGGCACCGGTCGTCGGGATCGGTTCGGTCGGGGGTGCGTCCGGTTCCGCCGGGGGCGTGGCGTCCTGGGCACGGTCGGTCGGCCCGAGGCCGCCCATGTGGTCGCGCAGCCCGTCCCGCAGCTGCCACCAGGCGACGCCGGCCCCGGCGAGCTGGGCGAGCACCACGCCCCAGGCCGACCCGTACGCGCCACCGACGGCGGCGCCCGCGAGCCCGCCACCGAGGTACAGGACGGCGGCCACCAGCTGCGCGCGCAGGCTCCGTCGCGCCGCGCCGAGCGCACGCAGACCCGCGGCGGCGCCGGTGAGGAAGCTCGCCGACATCACCGACGCTGTGATCGGCACGATGAGCCGGGAGGACTCGTCCCAGACGTCGCCGAGGAAGTAGTGGCCGATCGAGGCCGGCATGACGAACAGCAGGACGCAGCCCCACAGCATCGCGGCCAGTGCCTGGCCGGAGCCGAGGACCAGGCAGAACTGCGGCAGCCGACGTGGTGACCGACGCAGGATGCGCGCCGCCTCCGGCACCGAGACGAGGCTCAGCCCCATCAGGACGGCGAGGAACGGGCCGATCAGCAGCTCCGCGCCGCGGACCGTGCCCACGGCCGCCAGCCCGGCGATGGCGCCGAGGCCGTAGGCCCGCAGCTGCGAGGCGCCGCTCGTGCTGACGTTCTCGACCAGATAGCGGTAGCCGAGGTCGCGGTGGAGCCGCACCCAGGTCCGGAAGGCCGCCGGCCGCGGCAGGATGCGCGCCTGAGCGGCACCGACGATCGCCGCCACGGCACTCGACCCGCCCCACGCGAGGACGAATCCGGAGACGGTGTGGTGGTGCGAGGCGAGGACCATCCCCGGCACCAGAGCGGCGGCCCACACGAGGTCGTTGACGAACGCGTACTGCCCGCGGCCGACCGCGAAGAACGCGAACCGCCAGCTGTCCTGCAGCAGCAGCGCCGGCAGGACGATCCCGAGACCGACGAACGCGTTCCCCAGCGACCCGCCGATGAGCAGCCCGACCACGACGCCGACCAGGCCGCCGGCGATCCCGAGCACCAGCGCGGTGCCCGAGGACCGGCCGACGGCCTCGCGCCACTCGGGCCCGGGCTCGCCGCTGTGCCGGACCGTGAGCGGATCGGTGCCGAGGCCGCGGGAGACGTTGAGCAGCACTCCGTAGGTGACCCAGACGAGGCTGAACACGCCGAAGGACGTCGCGTCGAGCGATCGTGCGACGTAGACCCCGACGAGGAAGTTGGTCAGGCTCGACACCGCCTGGTCGCCGAGTCCCCAGCTGACCCGCCGGGCCATGGATCTCACTGTCTGTGACCGATGGCTGACCGTCGGCATCCCTCCGGCGACCGCCGGGAAGGGAACGGTCAGCGATTCCGCCGAACCCGTGTCGTCGGCGCGCGAGCCTTGTCGTGCCACGGTTCCCCTCGGGCCGATGATGTCCGGAGATGGGCGGACCCGGTCTCGGACCCGTACAGCAGGTCACTCGGCGACCCACTCACGGTCGTTACGTTCCGTCGACGATCCGGCCTCGGATGCGCCGTCCGGGTGTCGGTACCGGACCGTTAGGCACGGTTCGGCACCGTTCAGCGCTGCCGACGGCGGCGCAGCGCATCCGCGACGAGATCGACACCCCACCCCGTGACGACGACGGCGCACACCGCGATGGCGAAGCCGCCGAGGGTGTCGGAGGGGTAGTGGGCGGTCAGGAACACCTGGGACACGGCCATCACGGCACCGCAGACGACCGTCCCGCCGACGGCGACGGCGAGTGCGGTGGCCGGACGCAGCCGGGTCGCGCCCGCGAGCGCGATGAAGGCCGTGGCGCCGATGGCCGTCGCCACCGCGGTGTGGCCGCTGGGGAACGCGAGGTTGTCGCCGTGGATGGTGCGGTCCACCAACGGCTTCAGCGCGCTCGTGACCGCAACCGCCAGCGCCGGGCCCAGACACGCCAGCAGGGCGCCGCGTCGCCGGCCGGTGAGCAGGCACGCGAGGGCGACCACGGCGGCGAGGCCGCTCGCCACCCACGGCATGCCGACCGCGTCGATCGCGAACGCGACGGGATAGGACATCGGCACCTGCTCCTGCACCCACGCCGTGACCGCGGCGTCGGCGGTGCCGGGCGCGGAGGTGCCCGCGTACAGGACCGCCTGCGCCACCACGAGCACACCGCACACCGCCGCCAGGACCGCGAGCGGCCGACGCAGCGGCGTCGGTAGCGCCGCCCGGGGTGCGCGGACCGCACGCCCCCTATCACCCGCCGTCCCCTCCGCCGCGGGCTCGGGCTGCTGACCGGGTCGCACTGTCGCGGCCCGGTCTCTGCCTGCTCTCGCGAGTCGGCGGGTCAGCTCACGCATCCGACGGGCGTGCTCCGATCAGGAGTGTTCGGTGCGGCCCGGTGCGCCGGGCAGGGTCTGCGGCGGCTCAGTGCTCGGCGGCACCCAGCGCGGCGATGGTGGCCTGGAGCGGGTCGCGCTGCGGGCCGGCCTGCCAGACCATCCACGGGCTCTTCCCCGCGCGGTACGCGGCCTCCAGCGCGGTCCGCTCCTTGACGGTGTCGGCGGGGTGCCAGAAGCCGTGGTGGCGGTAGGCGAGCATCCGGCCCTCGGCGGCCAGCGCGGTGCAGGCGTCGGCGACGAGGTCCCCGTCCTTCGGGACGTAGTCGAAGACCTCGGGACGCAGCACGAAGTAACCGCCGTTGAGCCAGACGGGCATGTCCTGCAGCGTCTTGATGCCGGTGAGCATGCCGTCGTCGTCGACCTCGACACAGTGGAAGGCGGTCTGCGGGGGCACTGCCGCCAGCGCCGCGACCGCCTCGCTCGCCTTGAACGTGTCGATCATGTCGTTGAGCGGCAGGTCGGTCAGGACGTCGGCGTAGTTCGCGAGGAACATCTCCTCGTCCTGGACGTGTTCGCGGACCCGGCGCAGGCGCTCGCCGATCGACGAGTCCAGCCCGGTGTGGACGAACGTGATGTTCCAGTCCTGGATGTCCGAGCCGAGCAGTTCGACACGACCGCCCGCGAGGACGAAGTCGTTCGACGCGGTCTCGGAGTAGTTGAGGAAATAGTCCTTGATGTGGTGCGCCCCGTATCCGAGGCACAGGACGAAGTCCTTGTGGCCGAAGTGGGCGTAGTAGCGCATGACGTGCCAGATCAGCGGCCGTGGCCCGACGGTCGTCATCGGCTTCGGAATATCCGACTGGCCGTCGCGCATGCGCATTCCGTAACCGCCGCAGAACAGGACTACCTTCATGTCGATCCCTTCTGGGCTAGTGGCTCGCGAGAATGCTCGCTCTCCGTGGTCTCCGCGTTAACCGCTGCGCCGAACGTGGATGCGTCCGCCGGAATCCGTGCCGACGCCTGGCGCCGTCCGTGACGGGTCGCGTCCGGTCGCGGGCAGGCCGGCCCGGCCGGGAGCGCGGGCACCGCGACGTCCACCCGCGCAGGGGATGTGGCCGCGGCGGTGCGGCGTGTGATTGCGGGCGGCCCGTGACCTGGGGCGAGCGCGCGTGCACTACCGTCACACCCATGAGCGTGTGGGAGACGATCGGCATCTACGTGCTGATCCCCGCCGCCGTCTTCGGGGCCTTCTATGCGCTGATCGTCGGGCGCGGGCGGGCCAGGCGGCCGCGGTATCGCGTGGGACAGCCGTGGGACCACGAGCCCCTGTTCTGGTCGGCGAACCCGGCGGGTACCGGCCAATCGGCCGGCTCCACCGACGACCCGACCGCGACGGCCGGACGAGGAGGAGCTCGTGGCAGCTGGTGAGCACGGGCACGACGGCCACGGTGCCGTCGCGGTCCCGAAGCAGGAGGACCTGCCGACCGGCGCGGTCGTGACGGCGTCGGGCCGGGTGTCGGCGGCGGAGTTCTACTCCGAGAACGAGCCCGAGACCGGACCGTTCACCCCGCAGCAGCTGACGCGGATCGACGAGGCGATGATGCTCGCCAGCCGCTCGTCGGGGCTGCGCTTCACCGTCTACATCGGCGACCTGGGGGAGAACCCCGAGGCCAGGACGGGTGAGCTGCACGCCGGTATCGCCGGTGCCGCGGAGGCCGTGCTGATCGCGGTGAGCCCCGGTCAGCGGTTCGTCGAGGTCCTGACGGGCCACGAGGCCCGCAAGCGGCTCCCCGACCGCAGCTCCAAGCTCGCGGTCATGAGCATGGTGGCGTCGTTCCGCGAGGGCGACCTCGTCGGCGGCCTGCTGAGCGGGCTGCGGATGCTGGCCGACCAGGCCGGTCGGGTCCCCGTCCACCGCGGACCGATCCGCGAGACGGTCATCGCCTGACGCGCGGTCCGGATCATCCGGCGGTGTCGGCGGATGCGAACCGTTAGCATGGGCCTCGCCATGTGACCCCGATCACCCCGGGTGGGGGGTGTGGAGGCGTGAGGTGCCCAGCGCAGCTCGGTTCCCCGCGCGGCTGGCGATCGACGTGCTGGTCGTGGCGGTGCTGTGCGTCGCGGTCGGCGTGCTCGCCGCTCGCGGCCTGCTCACCGGGCCCGTCGCGAAGGCGGACCCGGCGCTGGCGACCGTCACGCTGACCGTCATCGCGGCGACGCTCGGCGCCGCGGCCGCCATCCTGGCCGTCGTCGCGGGGCGGCTGCTCGAGGACCTGCGCATGGCCTGGCTCGCTCCGGCGCTCGTCCTGTACTGCGTCGTCGTGCTGCCGTGGTCGGCGGCGTCGCCGGCCGGCACGACCGACGTCCCGCACCGGCTCGCGCGCCTCGTCGCCTACGCGACGGCGCTGATCCTGCTCGTCGTCTCCATCCGGCCGCCGGCCCGGGCGGGCTGGTGGGGCGGCTGGGTCGTCGCCGCGCTGGGCGCGATCGCGACCGTCGCCGCCCTCACCGTCCCGGGGACCGAGGCGGTGCGGGTCGTCGTCGACGGGTCGATCCCGACGCTCGTCGTGCTCGCGGGCTGGGTCGCGGTCGCGGCCGGGTTCGTCGTCGACGCGCTGCACCGGCGGAGCCAGCCGCGCGCGCGGCTGGGCATCGGGCTGGTCGTCATCGCCGCGGCGCAGCTCTACCGGCTCCTCGCCGGGAGCACGCACCCGATGGCGGGCCTCGCGTTCGGCGCGCTGCGGATGATCGGGCTCGCGATCGTGCTGCTGGGGCTCGCCCAGCTCACGACGGCCGCGCTGAACACCGTGCACCGTCGCGAACAGATGCAGCGTGACGAGCTCGAGACCGCCGCGCGGCACATGGAACGCGCCGCCGAGCACGCCGCCGAGCGCGACCACGAGCTGCGCAACGGCCTGGCCGGGCTCGCCGGCATCACCCACCTGCTGGGTGCCGAGGCCACGGGGGAGGGGCACGACCGGCTCAAGCTCGCGGTCCTCTCCGAGCTCGGCCGGCTGCACCGGATCCTCGACGGCGAGGAGCTCGCCGCCGACGGGAGCTACACCGTCGAACCCGTGCTCGCCAACCTGGTCACGCTGCGCGCCGGGACGGTCGGCGCCGGCGTGACGACGCTCGACGTCGAGCCGGGGCTGCGGGTCCAGGGCGACTCGGCGGTGCTGTCGCAGGTCGTCACCAACCTGCTGGCCAACTGCGACCGGCACGCCCCGGCCGCGCCGGTCACGGTGACCGCGCGGCGCGACGGCGCGACGGTCGTCGTCGAGGTACGCGACGAGGGGCCGGGGCTACCTCCGCTCGACACCGAGCTGCTCTTCCGCCGGGGGGTGCGTGACGACGGCGCCGGCGGCACCGGGTTGGGCCTGCACATCAGCAGGCGGCTCGCCGAGCACGACGGCGGCAGCCTGACCCTCACCACCGCGACGGCGCCGACCGGCACGATCGCCCGGCTGCGGCTGGGAGCGGCCTCGCCGCCGAGCCTGCGCCGGGGCGGCGACGCGGACCGGGTCGCCGAGGAGACCCCCGACCGCGCACCGTCCCAGGGCGCCCAGACGTCGGCCTTCCGGATGCGCCCGGTCCGCCGCGGCTACGAGTCGGGCCCGGCCTGACGCGCCGGACCCGGCCGGGTCGTGGCCGTATCGGCGCCGTAGCCCGGCGACGGAGCGTCGGGGCCGTCGGCGCCGGTGAGCCGTCGCCGCAGGTCATGACCTCAGCGGCCGCCGACCCGACCCGTACCGGGTCCGCTCGCGACAGGGGGCGGCGGGCGACCGGGACGGCCCGACGGATCTCACGCGACCAGGCCTCAGCAACCGGGGCGCGATACGACCGGGGCGGCAGGCGACCGGGTCCGGCCCGGCGGGCCCGCTAAGACCAGGCCGCGGCCGACGGGGGAATGCGACCGGGGCGGCACCCGACGGGCTCAGCCGATGGGCCCGACACGACCGGGGTCTCCGCCCACCAGGTCCCGAGCCGACCGGTCCACGGCCGACCCGGCCGCGCCCGACAGGGGTCCGCGACCGGAGGCACGGGGCCGGGGTCGCGTCCGACCGGCGCCTCAGAGAGTGTTGTAGAACCTCGGTGGTCAGTCTTTGAGGTCTTCTGCTAGTCGGCGGGCGGCTTCCTTCTCAATGTCACTGCGGGGAGCGGGGAGTTCCTCACCGGCGAGGCGGGCGGCCATCAGCCGGATCATCGCGAACTTGATCATCGCCTCGGCGTGGGCGGTCTTGCGTTCGTAGTCCCGGGCCAACCGTCTACACCTCGTCAACCAGCCGAAGGTTCTCTCGACCACCCACCGGCGGGGCAGCACCTGGAACCCTTTCACGTCGGCGTTACGCGGCACCGCGACCACCTCCAGCCCCTCACTGCGCCGGGCCCAACCGACCAGGCCCGCGTCCACCGAGTTGACGTAACCGCCGTCGACCCACACCAACCCGAGCAGCGGGAACCGGCCGCGGGCACCGGTGAGCATCAACCGGGCCCCGGCCCGGTCCTGCACCGACGCCGAGTGCACCACCACGTGCAGCACCAGGCCCAGGGTGTCGACCAGCAGGTGGCGCTTGCGGCCCCGGACGCGTTTACCGGCGTCGTAGCCGATCTGTTCACCGCCCTCGCTGGACCTCGCCGACTGGGAGTCCAGCACCGCCGCCGAGGGCTGCGGGTCACGCCCGTCGGCGATGCGGACCCGCTCACGCAGCACCTCGTGGACCCGGTCCCAGGTGCCGTCGCGGGTCCAGGCCCGAAACCACTGGTAGGCGATGCTCCACGGGGCCAGATCGTGCGGGACCAGCCGCCAGGCGCACCCGCTGACCAGCACATAAGAGATCGTGTCGATGATCAACCGGCGGGAGTGCACGTACGGGCGTCCGCCCAACACCGCCGCCGGGCGGGGCAGCAACGGCTCGATCAACACCCACTGGGCGTCGGTCACCGAGGAGTCATACGCCGGTTTGCAGGTACAGACACACACCCGACCGGATGATCAACAGGTCCGGGCGACTACTACGGCCGCCACGCCGAGTGATCACCAGGTTTCACAACACTCTCTCAGCCGACCGGTGCGCCGCCCGCGCTGGGCAGAACGGGGGCCAGGACCGCGGGCGGGTCCGTTCTCGGCGCCCCTGAGGCGGGTGCCACCGGCGGGACCGGCGGCGCGGTCGTCGTCGGCGTACCGCCGGCCGCCGGGAGTGCGGCCGGGTCGGACGGCGCCGGGGGCGCGAGGGCTCCGGCCGAGGCAGGCGGATCCGCGGGGGCCGCGGCCGGGGGCACGACCTGCAGCTCGTAGGCGCCGAGGTCGAAGCCCGCTCCGCTGGGGCGTGGTGCACCGGTGATGTCGGTGGCAGGCGCGCCCTGGGCGGACCCGGCGTCGACGCCCGCGGAGCCCGGCGCCAGCCGCAGGTCACCCGCGGCGGCGTTGACGAACCGCAGTACGCCGGTCACGACGTTCGCCCCGAGGGACGTCCCCGAGAACAGGTTGTGGTCGGCGGTGAAGGCGGCCGCGCTCCCGCCGACGTCCTGCGGGTTGCCGCTGAAGATGTTGTTGCGCAACACGTTCGTGCCCTGGAACTGGCCGGCCGAGATGGTGATGCCCGCCTTCTTGTTGTCCACGATGGTGTTGTTGACGATCGAGATGTCGCTGAACGTGCCGCTCGACTCGGTCCAGAAGCT
This sequence comes from Pseudonocardia benzenivorans CB1190, assembly GCF_000196675.2. GTDB lineage: Bacteria > Actinomycetota > Actinomycetes > Mycobacteriales > Pseudonocardiaceae > Pseudonocardia > Pseudonocardia benzenivorans. The sequence continues at coordinate 1,980,936 of NC_015312.1, forward strand.
GATGCCGCCACCGGCGTTGCCCGTGAGCACGTTGTTGTAGATCTGCACGTCGTAGGTCTTGCGTGTCTTCGAGTAGTTCTCGACGGCGAGCGCGATGCCCGCCTTCGAGCTCTCCTTCGCGCCGGAGGACACGTTGTCGAAGACCTGGATCGCGTGGGCGGAGTCGACGTAGATGTTGGGCCCGCGGTTGTTCTCCACACGGTTGCCGTGCACGGTGCCGTTGCGGGTCTCGTACTTCGTGTCGATGCCCTCCTCCCCGTTGTCGTGCACGTGGTTCCCGGCGATCTCGAAGCCGTCGACGTTCTCCAGGCTCACGCCCTCCATGTCGGCGCTCGTCCCCTTGGCGTTGTTGCCGTGGACGTCGCAGCCGAGGATCCGGATGTCGGCGGAGTCGATGAAGACCGCGCCGCCGTCCTGCGAGTCGGCGACCTCGCAGTCCTGCAGCACGATGCCGGTCGCGTTGGTGGCGTAGACGCCGAACCGGCTCGACCGGGACACGCCGATCCCGACGACGTGGACGTAGGAGCGTCCGCTCAGGTCGAGGCGGCCGTTGCCCGTGCCGCCGCTGGTCAGCGTGACGGCGCCGCCGTCGGCCTTGAAGGTGATCGGGGCGTCCTTGGTCCCGCTGACGGGGATCTGCAGGCCGGCGTAGCTGCCGGGCGCGATCAGGACGGTGTCGCCGGGCTTCGCGGCCGCGGCGGCCTCGGCGATCGTCCGGTATCGGCCCGATCCGTCGGCGGCGACGCGGAGGGTGGTGCCGGTCGCGACGGGGACGACAGGCGCCGTGACCGGCGGCGCGGTGTCCGCAGGCGTCGTGACGGGGGGAGTCGTGACGGGGGGAGTCGTCGCTGGGGGAGTCGTCGCTGGGGGAGTCGTCGCCGGGGGCGCCGTGGTCGGAGGCGTGGTGACGGCAGGGGGCGTGGTGACGGCCGGAGGCGCGGTCGTCGGGTTCACCTCGACGGGGTCGACCGCCGTGGGCTCGTTCGGTGCGGGCCCGGGGGTTGCGGGAGCGGCCGCGGTGGTCGGCGCAGGGGCGTTTGTCGTCGGCGCAGGGGCGGTGGTCGTCGGCACCGCCGGCGCCGTGGTGGTCGCTGTGGGCGGGGTCGTGGTCGTCGGGACGGCAGGGTTCGTCGAGGTCGCTGCCTCGGCCGGCGCGAGCTCGGCGGGAGCGGTGGGCGGGGTGATCCCGGCCGGGGCGTGCGCGGGGGCCTGCGCCACGTGCGCGGGCGCGTCGGTCGGGGCGGGTTGCGTCGAGGGCAACGGGTCCGCGGGCGCGGTGGGCGGGGCCAGGGGCGTCGCGGGAATCAGGGGGGTCGACGGAACCAGGGGCGTGGCCGGGCTCGCCGGCGACTGCGGGAGCAGCGGTGTCGGCGGGCTCGGCGGGGCCGGGGGGACCAGTGGCGCGGCGGGCCGGTCGGCCGCCTGGAGCTCGACGTGCGGCTTCACCGGTGCCGCGGGCCTGGCGGGCGCGACCGGCCGGACGGGCACCACGGGCACGACCGGCGCCTGGGTGACGGCCGCCCCCGCGCCGCCCGCGTCGACGCCGGCGCCGGCGTCCGCGGCGGCCGGTGGGCCGGCCGGGTCGACCGCGGCGGGACCGGAAGCGGCGCTGTCCGGGGCGGACCTGACGTCGTCACCCGGAGGAGGGGGGCCCTGCACCGCGGCCACGGTCAGGACGACGGCGACGAAGACGGCCACCAGGCCGACGAGGACGGCTCCGACGGCCCGGGCGGGGCGCCGTGATGGTCGCGGTGCGTACATGTCGTCCCTGGCCGATCTCTCCGAAGGGTGGCGATGACGTCGGAAAGCTAGCCAGCTCCGTCACGACACGCGCTGATCGTCAGAGAAAGATCACCATAAGGGTGAACGGATGGACCGCAGTGCACCCAGTTGTGTTATGAGGCCAGTGTGACTGATGTGGTCCTGCGGAGATCACGCTCGGTCACGAGCGTGCGGGACGAGGGACGTGCCACCGGGTCGTGCCGAGCTATCGGTTGCGCCGGGTCACCAGGCGGACGGCCTTGCCGACGACACCGGCGATCGGCGCGGGGTCGGACGCGGAGAACACGGCGTGCGCCGTCCGGGCCCGGGGCAGCAGGCCGCGCACCGCCGCCGCGCGCTCACCCGAGCGGAACGCGGCCCACAGCGCCCGGACGTCCTCCTCGGACCGGAACCGCACGCCGCGCTCGTACTCGTCGACCTGCGGGGCCTCGCCGAGCAGCAGCGCCGTCCAGATCGCAGGCAGGTTCGCGCCGGCGTGCACGGCCAGCCCGAGCGAGTGATAGGCGCGAGGGTTGACGTCGATCAGGTAGAAGTGCCCGTCGGACTCGATGAGCTGCAGGTTGAACAGCCCGCTCCAGCCGAGCTCGCGGATCAGCGCGTGGGCGGCGTCGTCGAGGGCGCGGTCGCGCTCCACCGTCTCGGCCCAGGTCACGACACCGCAGTCCGCTGGCCAGGTGCGCTCGGCGGCCTTGTGCACCGTCGTGACGACCCGGCCCTGCCAGGCGACCCCGTTGACGGTCCGCAGCCTGCCCGTGACGTAGGGCTGGACGAGTCCCTCGCCGCCGGGCAGCGCGGCGAGTGTGTCGGCGAGCTCCGCGGCGTCGGCGACCCGGACGACCTCGAAGCGCTCGAGCTTGCCGTCGCTGACCAGCTCCGACCGCACCGGCTTGACGACGGCGGGGAAGGTGACGTCGGTGGCCGCGACCTGCGAGACGTGCAGTCGCGTCGTGCGCGGGGTCTCGAACCCGGCCTTCGCGGCCAGTGCGGCGAGTCCGTCCTTGTCCAGTGCAGCGACGGTGTCGGCGACGTCGGGGGCTCCGACCGCGACCTCCGGGCCGAACATCGCGCGGTGGGTGCCCAGCGCGATCAGCGCGGCCTCGGTCCCGGGCAGCACCGCCGCGGCGTCGATGCGTGCCGCGGCGAGGGCGAGGTCGTGGGCGAACCGCTCGGGCTCGAGGCGCGCGTCGGCGACCGTGACCACCCCGCGAGCGGCCCGCGACCGCGCCCCGTACGACGCGGCGTCCTCCGTCGCGGCCCACGGCTCGTAGCCCGCCGCGGCCAGCGCGCGCAGCACCGCCAGGCCACCCGCGTGCTCGACGCCGGTCACGAGCACCCGGTACGGCCGCCGCCGGGAGGGCCGGCTCGTCGCCCGCCGCGCCGACGCGGAGCCGGTCGCGGGGGTGGTGTTCGTGGCGGACACGGGGAGCGTCGCGGTCATGACTCGAGTCTCGGCCCCCGACGGTTAGCGGCCGGCAAATCGAGGCCCTCCGCTCGGCAAGGGTTTGACCCGCCCGGTACGTCCCGTCCGTCCGATATGGAGTGCGGGACGTACCGCCGAACGGCTCAGTCCTCCTCGAGGCGGTACCCGAACCCGCGCAACGTCGCGATCCGGGGGATCCGCACCGAGTCGGGCACCGCGACCGACTCGAGCTTGCGACGCAGGGCCGCCACGTGCACGTCGAGCGTCTTGGTCGAGCCGAACCAGTTGGTGTCCCACACGTCGGCCATCAGCTGCGCGCGGCTCAGCGCGACGCCCGGCTCGGCGGCGAGCCGCGCCAGCAGGTCGAACTCCTTGGTGCGCAACGTGATCTCCTCGCCGCCCACGGTCACCCGGCGGCGCCCGGCGTCGACGACGAGATCGCCGATCACCTGCGACTCGTCGGACCCCGCGGTGGCCACGCGGCGCAGGTGCGCGCGGATGCGGGCCAGCAGCTCGCCCAGCCGGATCGGCTTGACCAGGTAGTCGTCCGCGCCCGCCTCGAGCCCGACGACGACGTCCATCTCCTCGTGCCGTGCGGTCAGCATGACGATCACGCAGCCCGGCTGGACGGCCCGGACCCGGCGGCAGACGTCGATGCCGTCGATGTCGGGCAGGCCGAGGTCGAGCAGCACGAGGTCGACCGGGGCGGTCGTCGCGAAGTCGATCGCGGCGCGGCCCTCGGCGTGCCAGGTGACGTCGTGACCCGACGACGCGAGGCTCGCCTGCAGCACGTTCCCGATCGTCGCGTCGTCCTCGACGAGCAGCAGTTGGGCCACGTCGCCAGCCTAAGGGCACCCGACGGACCACTGGCCGCGGGCCCGGCACCCGGACGCCGCCGGTGACGACGCCGTCGCCCGTCCGGGCGCCGCGACGGCGGCGCGGAACCGTGCGCGGGTCTACGGCCGGGACAGCGGCGCCCCGTGCGGGGACTCCTCGGACGTGGCGGCCGGTTCGGCCGGGTCGCCGGCCCGCGCCCCGGCGGGCAGGAACACCGTGAGCGTCGTCGGGTCGGACCCGGTGAGCTGCAGCCGGCCGCCCTCGGCCTCGACCAGCCTGCGCGCCAACGCGAGCCCGATACCGTGGCCCTCCGCGTCGGGCTCGCGGCGCTCGAACAGGTCGGGCCCCGCGGGCAGGCTGCCCTCGTCGGACACGTCGATCGCGACGGCCTCGCCGATGTCGCGCACGCCGACCGTGACCGCCCCCGCGCCGTGCTCGACGGCGTTGCCCAGCAGCACCGTGAAGACCTGCCGGATCGCCGCGGTGGACGCCTCCGTCGGCGGCAGCCCGGGCTCGACGGCGAAACGCAGCTCGCGCTGCTGGTCGCCCAGCCGCGGACCCCACACCTGCGACACCTCGGTGAGCAGCGCGGGCAGGTCGAGCACGCCGCGCTGGCGGGTGCCGCGGGCCAGTGCCAGCAGGTCGGAGATCGTGCGCTCCAGCCGGTCGACCTCGGCGAGGCTGGCCCGGATGGCCGCGGTGTGGTCGCTGCCGGGGGTGCGCAGGGCCGCCTCCAGCCGCAGCTGCAGGCCGGTGAGCGGGGTGCGCAGCTGGTGGGAGGCCTCCGCCGAGAAGGCCCGCTCGCGGGCGATCAGCGAGTCGAGACGGGCCGCGGTGGCGTTGAGCGCGGCGCGGACCTCGTCGACCTCCGGGATCCCGACGGTGCGTTCCTCGACGCTGAAGTCGCCGTCGCCCAGCCGCTCCGCGGCGCGCGCGAGGTCCTCGACCGGCTCGGCCAGCCGGCGCGACTGGTAGCGGGCCAGCGCCCACGTCGCGATCAGCGCCACCACGGCCAGCCCGAACATCTCGACCCAGCGCGTGGCGATCCGCGAGGCGGCGTCGCCGCCGGGGGTGGCCGCCCGGACGACACCGACCACGTCGCCGTCGTCGATGATCGGGACCGTGACGACGAGGTCGCCGTCGACGTCGCCCTCGTGGACCTCACCGGTGTCGACCGTCGCGCCGACCAGCCACTCGCCCTTCGGTGGTCCGTCGCCGACCTGCCGGGCCCCGTCGGGGCCGTAGAGCGCGACGCCGGTGTCCTCGTCGCCGGCGTTGAGCAGGCGGACGGCCGGGACCTCGTGGTCGCGGACGTCGTCGGAGATCCGGTCGACGACGGTGTGCGCGCGGCTCTCCAGCTCGGCGTACTCGATGCGGGTGTAGAACCGCTGCGCGACGATTGCCAGCGGAAGCACGAACAGCAGGATCGCCACCGACGAGGCGGCCACGGTCAGCAGCACGATCCGCTTGCGCACCGGCCGTCCCTCCTCCCGACGTCCCGTCATCGCGTCGGGGTCCGGGCGCCATCATGCCCGCGTGCCCGGCGTGCGAGACTCGCAGCACCCCCGTGACGTCGAGTCGAGGAGTCCTTCACGTGCGGTTCTCCACGGTCCATCCGCGCGACCTGGACCGCGGCGACCTCGATCGGATGCGCGCCGTCCGTGCGGCACAGCCGTCGCCGCGCAACCCGTTCCTCGCGCCGGAGTTCGCGCTCGCGGTCGGTGCGGTCCGTCCGCAGACGCGTGTGACGATCATCGAGGACGGGTCCTCGACGGCCGGGTTCTTCGCCCACGAACGGCACGGCCGAACCGCGCGGCCCGTCGGGTGGCAGCTGGCCGACTCCGAGGGGCCGGTGCTCGCGCCGGGCGCCCGGGTCGACATGGCCGCGCTGCTCGCCCACGAGGGCCTCGCGGGCTGGGACTTCGACTGCCTCGCCGACGGGCTGCTGCCCGCGGGCGCCTACCGGGTCGACGCCGAGCGCTCGCCCGTGCTGGACCTGTCCGCGGGCTGGGACGAGTACCTGGCCGTGATCTCGGCGCGGTCGAAGAAGTGGCTCTCCTCGACGTGGCGCAAGCAGCGCAAGCTCGAGCGCGAGGTCGGTCCGGTCCGGTTCGAGCTGCACAGCGCCGATCCGACGGTGCTGTCGTCGCTGATGGCGTGGAAGTCCGGGCAGTACGCCGCCCTCGGGGAGTGGGACCGCTTCGCGGACACGCGGATCGTCGCGCTCGCGGAGTCGCTCGCGGCCTCCGAGGCGGCCGAGTGCCACGGCGCGCTCTCCGCGCTATGGGCCGGCGACCGGCTCGTCGCCGCCCACCTGGGGCTGCACTCGGAGTCGGTGCTCTCGTGGTGGTTCCCTGCCTACGACCCCGAGTTCGGCCGGTACTCCCCGGGCATCCTGCTGCTGCTCGCGCTCGCCGAGGCGGCGGCCGCGCGCGGCATCGGTCAGCTCGACCTCGGCCGCGGTGCCCACGACTACAAGGACGCCACCGCCACGGGCGAGCTCGTCGTGCGATCCGGCTCGCTCGACGCCGCGTCGCTGTCCTCGCTGCCGCGGCGAGCCAAGCGCATCGTCCGCGCCGGTCTCGTCCCGCTCGCCCGCAACGACGGCCCCGTGGGCCGGACGCTGCGCTCGGTCCGCTCGGCCGTCCGCGCCTGACGCTGCTCGCCGCCGTGAGGTTGCGCCCGGCGTTCCGGGCGCAACCTCACGGTCCGGGTGAGGCCGATCCGCAGCAGTGAGGTTGCGTCCCGGGCGGGGCGCCGGTGGCGGGGGGAGGACGGCCGGGCGCGACGCGTCAGCTGCGGCAGAGCACGCCGGGCAGGTCGGCCATGACCCGCACCACGGGCGTCGTGTGGTCGGCGTACACCCCGGCGCGCTGGACGTCGAGCATGTCCTCGTGGGCCCGGCCGTTCACCCCGCCGTAGAAGCTGAACGCCCGGCGGATGCCCATGTCGGAGAGCACCTCGCGGGTGGTGTCGTCGAAGCTGGTGCGCGCGCCGACCGGGTAGCTGAACAGGTCGACGGGCTCGGCGAGCTCCTTGCTCAGCCGCTCGACCGAGTCGGCGATCTCGTCGTGCTGACGCTGCTGGGGGAGCGTCGCGAGCACCGGGTGCGAGACCGAGTGGGCGCCGACCTCCATCCCCATCTCGCGCAGGCTCCGGACGTCGTCCCAGCTCATCCAGTGGTCGACCGCGGCGTCCGCGGGCAGCCGGGGTCGGCCGACGACCTCGGCCAGGTCGTCGAGGAACTTCTCGCCCGCCTCGCCCGCGCGGGTCTTGTAGGCGAGGTTGACGCGGCGGCGGAACGCGGTCTGCGTCATCCCGACCGGGTCCAGCCCCCCGGGGAACCACTCCGACGGCGGCAGCGACACCGGGCCGTCGGCCGTCAGCCAGGCGATCTCGTCCCACCATGCGTGGTGAGGTTCGTCGATGAAGCCGGTGCAGATGAAGAAGCTCCCGACGACGCCCTGGGCGGCGAGCACCTCGGCGGCGCCCAGCTGGTCGCGGTAACCGTCGTCGACGGTGATGGCGACCCGGCGGGCGGGCCCGCCCTCGCTCCACTCGGCGCTGCCGGCCGGCACGATCTCGAACCGGTCGGCGAGCTCGGCGACGTGGGTGGCGAAGTCGTCGAGCGTCGCGCTGTAGAGGTCCGGGTCGTCCTGGGCGCCGGGACGGCCGAAGCGGTGGTAGTTGAAGATCAGCAGCCCGCTCCAGGTGCGGCGGGCGAGTGCGTCGAGACGGGTCAGGCGAAGCAGCCGGGCGGCCTGCTCGGTTCGGGACATTCGGCAACGCGTCCTTCCTGTCCGGAAAGTCGCGCCGGTGGTGGTCCGGTGCGCGTGGTGGGCGGCGCCTGAGCTCCCCGGTCAGGCGCCGATGCGGGAACGCAGTGCGCTCGCCGCACCCGTGGCGTGCTGGTAGGCCGACGACGTCCGGACGCGTGCGTACAACCCCGTGTTCTTGACGCGGAACTTCCACATCGGGTTGCCTCGGTAGACACCCGTTCTCGGAACTGCATAGCGTTCGCCCTGCTCAGGCTTGTCCGGCAGCGCCAGGGCGATGTCGTAACCGGCGTGTCGCGCGGCGCGTCGGACGTGCTCGGCGTGGTGGCCGAACGGGTAGGCGAGCGTGGTCACGGCGGTGCCGAGCAGGTCGGACAGCAGCTCGCGGCTCTCGGTGAGATCGGCGAGGCACTCGGCCTCGGAGAGCGTCGGCAGGTCGGCGTGCACCATCGTGTGGCTGCCGATGTGCCAGCCGCGGTCGTGCAGCTCGCGGATCTGGTCGGCCGTCAGCAGTGGCGGCGCGTCGGCGGCGTCGAGGCCGGTGATCCAGTCGACCTGCACGCCCTCGGGCCGCAGCGAGCCGGCGACGATGTACATCGACGCGGTCAGGCCGTGCCGTGACATGATCGGCACTGCATGGTCGACGAAGTCGGCGAAACCGTCGTCGAAGGTCAGGACGGTGGTGCCGGCGGGCGCGTCGCCGTGCGCGGCCACGTGCGCCTGTACCGCGGTCAGGGAGACGACGTCACCCCTGCGGGCCAGCGCCGCGCACTGCGCATCGAAGTCGATCGGCTCGACCGACACCGGGTCGTCCCAGCCGGGAGCGACCGAGTGATAGCACAGGATCGTCACGACCCGACGATTCCACACGGCCCGAGCGCGGCCGGACGGGGCCTCACCGACGGGCCTGCGCGAGCCCGTCGTCGAACTTCTCGGCCACCGCGGTCCACGAGGCGACGTCGGCGAGCCAGCGCGCCCCGGCCAGCCCCATCTTGTGGGCCCGCTCGGCGTCGGTCAGCAGCTCGACCACGGCCGCTGCGAGCGCGGGCGCGTCGTCGGGCGGGACGAGTAGTCCGGTCTCGCCGTCCTGGACGACCGTGGGCAGCTCCCCGACCGAGGTCGCGACGACCGGCCGGTCGAACGTGTACGCCAGGTGCACGACGCCGCTCTGGCTGGCCCGCTTGTAGGGCGTCACGACGACCCGCGCCGCGCCGAAGAGCTCCGGCACCTGCTCGGAGGGGATGTAGCCGGGGTGCGTGCGGACGCCCAGGGCGTCGGCGCGGGCCTGCAGCGCGGGCAGGTCGACGCCGTAGACCGCCCCGGCGACCACGATCTCCGCGTCCGGCACCGCGGCGCGGATCGCGGGCACGGCGTCGAGCAGCACGTCGATGCCCTTGTAGGCGCTCCAGGTGCCGAAGAACAGAACGTTGGGCGCGGTGTCGGCGACGTCGGGGACGGCTGCGTCGCCGCGCAGGGCGTTCTCGTCGCCGTGCGGGATGACGACGACCGGGCAGCCCGGCGCCCATCGCTCCAGCACCCGCCTGCGCGGCTCCTCGCCCAGCACGAACACGACGTCCATCGACGTCCAGGCCTTCGCCAGCGCCGGGTCGAGGACGCGGCCGGTGCGGTCGACCGTCGTGTTCTGCTGGTTGTGCAGCACCGGCTCGTGCGAGATCAGCCCCAACCGGGCCCGCGGCAGCAGCCTGCGCACGGCCAGCACGCCGAGGGCGTCGACCGTGTAGCGCCAGTTCGACCAGATCACGGTGCCCGGCCGGTCGCGCGCGAGGAACCCCAGCAGCACCACCCACGCGACGACGAGCTGACCGGCCCGCAGCACCCGGCGGATCTTGTGCAGCAGCGGGTGGATCGTCTTCGGGTCGGCGGGATGCCACGTCGGCAGCACCGGGCGGACCCGCAGGTTCGGGTGCACCGGCACCAGCTCGGGCCGCGGCCCGGTGTAGAGGTGGACCTCGTGGCCGCGCTCGGCCATCGCCGCGGCGAGCTGCGCGCTGAACTGGTAGAGCCCACCCGCGGGCGGGAACTCGACGAAGGCGACACGTCTGCGGTTCACGGTGGCTCTGCTGCGTCTCTCTGCTGGGGGCCGGGGAACGGACGGCGGCGGCCGGGGCGTACCTCGGACGTGGGTCTACCAGACGGTCGCCGTACGCCACCCGGTGGCCACCCGCTCGGCGGACGGATCGCCGCCGGTGGGACACTGACCTGCTCGTACCGGCAGCCGAGCCGTACGGTTCGCCACGCTGCGTGACCGCTGCCGGGCCTCGACCCCGCCCGGTCGCAGTTGGGCGGGATGGTCGAGAATCGCCGGATGCCGCTCCCCGACCGCGCCGTCGTGCTCGTCGCCGGGGCCGAGTCCCCCACGGGGCTCGGTGTCGCCCGTGCGTTGCGCGGCGAGGGCCTCACCCTCGTCGGTCTGACGAACGACCCGACGGCCTCGCCGTGCCGGTCCGGCCTGTGGCACGAGGTCGTCGACGAGGGTGACGGCTGCCCGCGGGCGTGGGTCGCGGCCGTCCGCGGGATCGTCGAGCGGTACGGGCGGACGGTGCTCATCCCCGTCCGCGACGACGTCGTCGAGCTGGTCGCCGACCACGCCACCGAGCTCGAGCCGCTCGTGGAGTTCGTGCTCCCGCCCAAGGACGTCGTCACCACTCTGCTGGACAAGACCGCGTTCCACGCGTGGGCCGTCGAGCACGGGTTCCCGGTGCCGCACACCGAGATCGTCGAGGACGAGGCGCAGCTCGCCGCCGCGCTGGCGCGCATCCCGTACCCGGCCGTCATCAAGCCGTTCGAACGCACCCCGCAGTGGCAGGTCGTGAGCCCGCGGCACAAGGCCTACCGGCTCGGGTCGGCGGCCGACGTCGCCCGGATCGGGTTCCGGCTCTTCGACGCGGCGCCGCGGTTCGTGCTGCAGCAGTGGATCCCGGGCACCGACAGCGACGTCTGGTTCTGCCTGGTCTACCGCGACCGTGGGGGCCGCGAGGTCGCCTCGCAGGTCGGTCGCAAACTCGTGCAGTGGCCCGTCGGGACGGGGTGCACCGCGCTCGCGACGACGGCGGAGGACGAGGAGCTTCGCGCGCTCACGCACCGGCTGCTCGACGCGGCCGGGCACATCGGGGTCGGTTCGCTGGAGGTCAAGCGCAGCACCGCCGACGGGAAGCTCTACATCACCGAGCCGACCGTCGGGCGGCCCAACCTGCAGTCCAACGTCGCCACCGCCGCGGGTGTCAACCTCACGCTCCTGCAGTACCGCGACGCGCTCGGCCTCGACCTCCCGCAGCTGCCCGACCCGCGGCCCGCGGTCTGGATCCACGAGACGTCGCTGCCGCGGGCGATGGCCGTGTCCGCGGCCCGCGGCGTGCTCGACGTCCGCGCCGTCGTCGGGGGCCTGCGCGGTGCCTCGGGCCGGATGGCGGCGTTCTCGGCGACGGCCGACCGCACCCCGCTCACCAGCGAGCTGCGCCGTCTCGGCGGCCGGGCGGCCTGCGTGGTCTCGGGCGCGCTGCGCCGGCCGGCCCGCCGCGGGTCGGGCGCCCCCGCCACCGCCGAGGGCTGAGCACCCGGGCTCCCCCCGACGAGGACCCGGGCACTCCCCGCGGCCACGCGGGTCCTCACCACCCGTTGCAGCGGTTGCCGACGACCCGCGAGTCGTTCGACGACTGTGGCGGCAGCTTCATGACCTGCAGTCGGTCGGTCGGGATCTTGGTGAGGTCGACCCAGGTGTCGTCGGGCAGCAGTCCGGTGAACGCGCCGGGCGCGCTCTGCGGGTTCTGGGCGTAGACGGTGAAGCCGCCGCTGGTGTCGCCCAGGATCATCCCGTACTTCTGCATCGCCGTGGCGATCGTCAGCTCGTACTTGTTGAGCCCCAGCGACGCCAGGTTCAGCGACGGGTCCAGCCGCACCCGGGCGCCCTCCGGCAGTGCGTTGCCACCGCCGGTCCGGCCGTCGCTCTTGGTGGCCGGCGCGACGGGCCCGCCCGACTTCGTGTTCGGGTAGGCGAAGACCAGCGCGTGGTTGATGACGCCGCGGCGCAGCTCGTCGGCCGTGACCACGCCGGCCGCGGCCGAGAAGCCCGATCCCCGCGAGCCCATGCCGCCGGGGTAGATGCCGTTGCTGTTCGTCGGGATCGCGTTGCCCCACGACGCCGACAGGCCGCTGCCGCCGCCCTTGGCGCCCCAGAAGTCGTACACGCAGCCGGTGGAGCGGTCGACGATGGACAGGTGCGCGTCCTCGGACGGGTCGGGCTTGGCGTTGGGCGGGACCGGGACGTTGCGCAGCACGCTCGCGCCCCAGTTCTCGGTGAGCGGGACGTCGTGGCGCGGGGTCGACGCGTCGGCGTAGTAGATCGGGACGGTCCACTGCTTGAACGACATCAGGAACTTCTCGCTCGCCATCGACGAGACGTAGCCCGACGAGTTCGGGTCGACGGCCGCGCCCGCGGGCAGCAGCTGACCCCACGGGCTGCCGGGGCCTGCGAACAGCGCGGACGTGCCGCCGGACGCCGCCGGGGCGCCGCCGCCACCACCGCCGCCGCGACCGGTCGAGGGGGCCGACGTCGAACGGGGCGTCTTCGTCGTGTTGTCGACGAGTGACCGCGGCAGCTGGCTCGGCGTGCTGTCGGGCGGGTTCTCGACGATCGAGAGGGCGGCCGGGTCCGGCGACGTGACGAGCGGCGCGCCCTCGCCCGAGGGGGAGTTGAGGACGATGGGCAGCAGGGACGCCACCAGAGCCACGAGAGCGGGAACGGCGACAGCCAGCACCAACCGGCCCGTCGAACGTCGGCGCGAACGAACCGCCGACCGACGGTGTCGAGTCACGGGTCGAGATCCTTCCGAAATCCTCGCCGTCGGCCCCAACGTCCGGCTTGCTCGTACGTGCGCGCGGGGTCCCATCCCCTTGCGCCTGACGCGGATCCCGGCTCACTTCTCCCCGGGACCCGTACTGCTCCCGGGGAGAAGTATGCCGGGGGAAATGCCACCCGAACGGGCGACAACCGATCCCGTCGCCGACTTGCAGCCGAGGCAAGGACGACCGGTCGGGGGTGGTTGCCCACCCATCGCCCATCGGTTGATCGGGCGCGTCGGAGGGACGAGCGGACGTCCTCGCGTGGCCGCCCGCACCGTTGATCGCCGCCCACCGGCCGCTCGCCCCGCCCGCCGGGAGGGCCCGGCGCGCCGGCGGCCCCGGACGGCCGCCGGCCCGGGCCCCACGTGGGTGCCCGGGCCGGCGCAGGTCGTTCGGGAGGGTCAGACGAGCTCCCAGTTCCTGACCTTCTCCTCGGCCAGGAGGTCCTCGGGCGAGCTGCCGCCCTGCAGGTACCAGTCGCGCAGCTGGGAGAGGCCGTCGGCCAGTGGGACCGTGGGCGCCCAGCCGAGGAGCGCAGTGGCGCGCGAGACGTCGGCCTTGAGCCGCAGCACGTCGCCGGGACGCTGCTCGACGTGCTCGATCGTCGCGTCCCCGCCGCCGACGACCTTCGACACCGTCGCGGCCAGCTCGGCCACCGTGATCTCCTTGCCGCTGCCGACGTTGATCGTCTCGCCGACGGCGGCGTCGCTCGCACCCGCGGCCAGGATCCCGCGCGCGGTGTCCGCGACGAAGGTGAAGTCGCGGGTCTGGCTGCCGTCGCCGAAGACGACCATCGGCAGCCCCGCCATGCTGCGCAGCATGAACTTGGGGATGACCTCGCCGCTGTCGCCCTCGTGGTGGCTGCGCGGGCCGTAGGAGTTGAACGGGCGGACGACGACCGTCGGGTAGTCGTAGGTGCGGTGGAACGCGCGGGTGTAGCACTCGCCGGCGAGCTTGGACGCCCCGTACACCGTCGTCGGCAGCGCCAGGTTGTCCTCCGACATCGGCACCTGCGGGGCCGAGCCGTAGACCTCCGACGTCGACACGTAGACGAAGCGGGGGACGTCGGCCGCCCGCGCCGACTTCAGCAGCCCGAGGGTGCCGGTCGCGTTCACGCCGTGGTTCTCGACGGGGGAGTGGATCGAGTGCCGCACGCCCCGGCACGCGAGGTGGAAGACGGCGTCGATACCCGGCATCAGCGCGTCGACCCGCTCGAGGTCGCGGATGTCGGCGACCACCAGCCGGTAGCCGTCCGCCGGCAACGCCTCGAGGTTGCGCCGGTGCCCGGCCGTCAGGTTGTCCAGCACCGTGACGTGGGCGCCGTCCTCGACGAGCTGGCGCACCAGCTCGGAGCCGATGAAGCCGGCACCACCGGTGACCAGCAGGCGCTTGTTGGTGTAGGTGCCCATGTACCTTCCGTGTCCTCTCAGAACGACGTGCTCAGATGAGCCAGACGCCGCGGCGGCGTTCCTCGCGGCGGATGCGCCCGCACAGGAACAGCACGAGTGCGATCTCGCCGGCCGTGGCCAGCAGCACGATGCGCAGGGTCGTGCCGTCGACCGCGCGCTTCTCGGTGACGTCCCCGACGGAGACGGTCACGACGTTGTAGACCGCGTCCAGCGACGACTGCTTGATCGCGTTCGGCGCGTTGGTGACGATCGCGTCGCGGCGCTGGATCGCCTCGGCGGGCGAGCTGCCGACCGCGGTCACCGTCATGACCCCGCGTGTCGGGTCGGCGATGACCGTCGTCTCCTGGTTGGCTCCGCCGGCCTGGATCACCGACGCGTAGGCGGGCAGCGTCGCCACCCGTCGTCGGACGTCCATGGCGTAGCCGGGGTAGCCGGCACCCGTCGCCTGCAGGGTGAGCTCGCTGGTCGCGACGTAGGTCTGCCGGGCGAGCACCCCGACCAGGGTCGCCCCGACGACCGTGGCGGCGACCGCGGTGAGCACCGTGACGGCCGACGCGAACGCGAACGCCTTGCGCGCCCGGTTCGTCGCCCGCCGCGGACCGGGCCGGGACAGCTCGCGGTCGGTGCGCGCGACCGTGTACATGTAGCCGATCAGCGCGCAGACGAACAGGAACGTCCGCGAGTAGGCCAGGTGCAGGAAGATGCTCGCGGCGGAGAAGCCGACGATCGCCGCGATCCCGGCCGCCCCGGTGGCCCGGGTGAGCCGGCCGCCGCGCGCGTCGGGGAACGAGCCCGCGAGCCGCACGGTCGCGTTGTACGCGAGCACGAGCATGCCGATCACGAGAATCGCCCAGCCCGCCATGCCGACGATGCCGCTCTCGGAGAGGATCTCCAGGTAGAGGTTGTGCGTCGCCGTGATGTCGCCGGTCGGGCCCGCGTTGGTCAACGGCGCGTAGTGCGTCATGACGTTGGCGAACGAGCCGGGGCCGGTGCCGAACAGCGGGTTGGCCTTGAAGACGCCGAACGCCACGTCGCCGACGTTGCCGCGCTCGGTGAGCGACTGGTCGGCGGAGTAGTCGGGGGCCGACGAGACCGTCTGGGTCAGCGTCAGCAGCCGGTCGCCGATGCCGGGCAGCAGCAGGATCAGCAGCGACAGCGGGGCGAGGAAGAACGCCCGCCGCCGGATCCGCGGACCGGCCGCGATGATCCACACGACGACGGCGAGTCCGGCGGCGAGCATGGTGCCGCGTGACTGCGTCAGGTAGATGCCGAGCAGGATCGCGAACGTCGCGCCGCCGGAGAACAGCAGCTCCATCCAGTTGCGACGGTTGAGCGACCGCGTGACCGACGCCAGCCCGAAGGGCAGGCCGAGGATGAGGAACCGGCCCCAGAAGTTCGGGTCGGGCAGCGGGCCGGAATGTCGGGCCGCGGCGATGTCGGCGCCCGCGTCGGACTGGATCGTGGAGAACCCGCCGAACGTGACGTTGTTGCCGACGACGTACTCGCTCAGCGCGGTGAGGATGCTGATGAACGCCAGCGGGACGAGGATCGCGACGATCGTCCACCACGGACGTCCCGACATCTGCAGCAGCAGCGAGACGATGACGACGAAGACCAGGTCCTTGAGCGAGTCCGACAGCGAGGTCGTCGTCGAGGCCGGGTCCTGGGAGAGCACCGCGGACGGGATCAGCGTGACGAGGTAGGCCAGCAGCAGCGACGCCGGGATCCACCAGCCGGGGCGGATGCGGGCGCGGTAGCGCTTGCGGGACAGGCCGACGACCGCCGACAACCCGCACAGCCCGAGGAGCGCCATGTAGACCGACACCGGGAGCTGGGCGAGCACACCGCTGGCGTTGGCGAACTCGCTGGCGACCATGAGGCCGAGCGCGACGGTCGGCACCATGACGGCCGCGGCGACGACCCCGAGGCCGATCAGCGCGCCGAGCATCAGCAGCGTCATCGACGGGCCGACGGTGAACGCCAGCACCAGCAGCGCGACGCCGATGGCGGCGACGAAGCCGCCGTTGCGCTGGACCACGGTGCTCAGCGTCGACATCGGCCGCCGCGGTCCGCGTGGGTCACGGCCGCCCGGCGGCGCCGGGGCGGGCGACGGGCGGACGGGGGTGGTGGTCACGAAGAGGAGGGCCGCGCCGGGTCGGGTGCCGCGCCGCGCGGGGTGTAGCTGCCGGGCGGGCGACCGGGGCCGCCGGACGGGCCCTTACCGCCGCCACCCTTGGGGCCGCCGCCGTTCGGGCCGCCGCCGTTGGGGCCGCCGCCGTTGGGGCCGCCCGGCTTGCCCGCCGGGGCACCGGCGCGGCCGTTTCCGGGACCGCTGCCGGGGCCGTTCGGGCCCTTGCCGAGCGGCCCGCCGCTGCCCGGGGCGTTCGGCGGCGTGGAGGTGCTGTTGCCGGCGTTGACCGGCGCGGGCGGCATGCGGCGGACCGGGTCGGCGGCGACCGGCTGGGCGGCGACCGGCTGGGCGGCCTGCCGCTCCTCCGGCGCCTGGCGCCGCGCGCGACCCCGGGCCACGACGAGCGCGACCCCGGCTCCGACGAACAGCGCGCCCGCGAAGACGACCATCAGCAGCTGGCTCTCGGGGATGCTCGCGGGCACGGCCGTGCCCGTGGCGGGCTGCGCGACCTGCAGCGTGTACGGGCCCGAGACCTGCTGGACCGTCGGCGTCGCGGCCTGGATCAGGGCCGTCGCGGCGGCCTCCGCGCCCTGGGGGCTCGTCGTCGTCGCCGTGACGGTGATCAGGCTGGTGCTGGCCGTCGCGGCGGCCGTGACCGTGACCTGGTCGGGGGTGACGTTGGCGGCCTGCGCGGCGGGCGCGAGCCACTGCGACTGCTTGAGGACCTCGGCGCCGATCGTGGCGGCCTGGCCGCCACCCAGCGACTCCCAGTACGACGGGACCTGCTCGGCCGGCACCGTCGGCGCCGGCACGAGGGCGACCTGTGCGGTAGCCCGGTACGTCGGCTGCTCCGAGCCGACGACGAGGTGGGTCACGAGCAGGGCGACCAGTGCAGTGACCAGCCCCGTCGCGGCGATGACGAGAAGTGCGCGGCGACTGAGTCCCTGGTCGTTCACGTCGCCTCCTTAAAGGTCGGCGGTTGTTCGGTCGGCGACCCCGTCGGACCGGAGCCGCTGGACGCGCATCCGGCGGGAACCGGCCGCCGTCCGGGCGGTGAGGGCGTCGTCGTACAGATCCGCCAGCCGTCCTGCCCACCGGCGCAGATCGAATCGATCCTCGGCGAGTCTACGGGCCGCCCCACCGAGCTCTGCACGGCGTGCGTGGTCGGTGAGCAGCTCGACGACGGCGTCCCCGAGGGCGGCGTCGTCACCTGGGGCGACGAGCAGGCCGGTCCGGCCGTGGTCGACGATCTCGGGGGTGCCGCCGACGGTCGTCGCGACGGCCGTCAGCCCGGTCGCCGCGGCCTCGATGACCGCGGTGGGCAGCGCCTCGGTGAGCGAGGGCAGCAGGGCGAGCGTCGAGCCGCGCAGGATCGCGGGGACGTCGTCGCGGGAGCCCGCGAACACGACGCCCTCGCCCGCGAGGGACTCCAGCGTCGCGCGGTGCTCGCCGTCGCCGACGATCAGCAGCGTCGCGCCGGGCACGCGCTCGCGGACCGACGGCCACGCCCGCAGCGCGACCTCGTGGCCCTTCGGCTTGCGCAGCGCGGCGACGATCGTCACGACCGGGCCGTCGCCGGTGACGGCGAGATCCGCCGGGAGCGGCTCGGGCACACCGTCGGCGGGCGGGCGGTAGGCGGACAGGTCCACGCCGTTGTGCAGCACCCGCCACGACGGGCGGGGCGAGCCGTGGATGCGCTCGGCGGCCGCGCGGGCGGCCTCGGAGACGAAGATCAGCGAGTGGCCCCGGCCCGCCGAGCGGATCGCGAGCTTCTCCTTCGTCCGGGCCGGCAGTGGCCGGCCGGGGGCGGGCAGGTGGTGCAGCGTGCTCAGCACCGGCACGCCGGCCAGCCGCGCGGCCAGCGGCACCAGCACCGACGAGGTCCCGAGGTGCGCGTGCACGACGTCGGCCCGCGACTCCCGGATCTTCTTCGCGATCAGCGGGACGGCGTTGCGCTGGCGCATCAGCCGGACCCCGATGTAGCTGGGATCGAGCCCGGCGTCCTGCAGGACCGGGAAGCTCAGCGAGCGTTCCGGGGTCGGCGGCGCGAGGGACGCCGCCGACATGTGGAGCCCGAGGTCGGGGGCGACCCCGTTGAGGGTGGCGAGCAGCCGCTCGGCACCCCCGTAGGCGAACGTGTCGATGACCTGCAGGACGCGCAGCGAACGATCAGTCACGGGGCAGGGTGATCTCGTGGGTGATCTCGAGCGACCCCGAGCTCGGCTGCTCGGTCTCGGCGTTCTCCTGGGTGGGCCGGGGCAGCCGCGGGATCACGGCCGTCGGGGCGTCGTCCATCGGGGCGGGCGGCGCCGGGACCTCCGCGGGCGGGGACGGGACCGGGAGGACGGCCTCCGGCGCACGCTTCGGCACCAGCTGGGAGATCGTCCAGAAGGCGATCTTCACGTCGAGCCACAGCGACCAGGACTCGGCGTACAGGTTGTCGAAGTGCGCGCGCTGGTGGATGGAGGTGTCCCCACGCAGGCCCTGCACGGCGGCGTAGCCGGTCAGGCCCACCGGGACGCGGTGGCGGTAGCGGTAGCCGGGGATCGTCTCGTTGAACCGCTCGACGAAGTAGCCGCGCTCCGGCCGCGGGCCGACCAGGCTCATGTCGCCCTTGAGCACGTTGACCAGCTGGGGGAGCTCGTCGAGGCTGGTGGCCCGGATGAACTTGCCGACGCGGCCGAGCCGCGTGTCGGTGTCGATGTTCCAGCGGACGTCGCCCTCGCCGCCGACGGGGATCAGCGAGCGGAACTTGTAGAGCGTGAACGGGACGCCGTGCTGGCCGATGCGCTCCTGCTTGAAGATGACGCCGGGGCCGGTCTCCTTGCGCACGGCGGCGGCGATCACCGCGAGCACCGGGCTGACCATCAGCAGCGCGACGGCCGAGACGACGACGTCGATCGCGCGCTTGACGCGCCACGCGCCGCGCGGGTGGGTGATCGAGCGCAGCCGCTGCAGCGGGATGCCGTCGACCATCTCCGAGACCTTGTTGCGCTGGTGCAGCTCGAACATCCGCGGCACCACGAACACCTCGGCGTTGCTGCCGGTGAGCTCGCGGACGGCGTCGACGACCGCGTCGTCGCGGTGCGCGCCGAAGGAGACGAGGACGACGTCGATGCGGTGCTCGTCGACCAGCTGCGGGAGGACGTCGACGGACCCGAGCTGCGGGCCGAGGTCGGCGAGCAGCGGGCGGTCGTCGTCGACGAAGCCGACGACGCGGATGCCGTACTGCAGACCGTGGTCGAGGCTGCTGCCCAGCCGGGTGCCCGCCTCGTCGGAGCCGACGATCAGTGCACGCAGGTGGTCGCGGCCGTCCTTGCGGCGGTGCCGGATGATCGCGAACGCGACGATGCGCGCCGCGACGAGGGCGACCAGCACGGCCGCCCCGGTGAACAGCGCGTCGAGCGGGTGCGCCAGGCCGGTCGGCACGAGGACGGCCTCGGCGAGCACGGTCGGCACGGCGACGAGCAGCGCCGTCGCGGGGAGGTCGTCGAGCACCGAGAGACCCAGCCGCCAGGCGTTGCGCCGGCTCGCGGCGACGCCCAGCAGGACCGCCACCGCGACCACGGCGGCGGGCAGCGGCGCGAGCAGCCACGCCGACAGCCCCCCGGCCACGACCAGCGCTCCCACCTCGAGCCCGGTCACGATCAGGCCGAACCTGTTGCGAGCCGCGCGGCCCCCACGCGCATGCCTGCCCATCGCCGATGTGCTCCCCCCGGCGGACGATGCCGTCGGCGAGGCCGTCGGACGATTCGCCGATTCGAATACGTCGGTCAACTACGTTCCTCCTCGAGAAGGCACCGGGCCCCCTTGCTGCAGGGGGGCGCGAGGCGCTCCCTGCGACCCGGGCACTCACGACGGCCATCGCCGCTATCCCTAAAGACGTTTCACCGCCGGGGATGTTGCCTCCGGACTTCGAGCACTCCGTCGGGGTAGCCGATGCCCCCGTCAGTGGAACCTCTGTGACGGTGTGTTTCTGCTGTCCGCCGTTCGGCGTACACGTTCGGGCGATCGGCCCTCTGGTGAGCACGCGCTTCGTCGCGAAGGAGAACTCCCAGGTCGCGAGGGGGTTCCGGGAATGAGTGCAGGTCGGTGACAGGCCGCGGGCCGGGGTGTCGGTGCTCCCGAGTACGGTCGGGCCGCCCCGACGAACGGCCGGAAGGTGGAGTCCGTGACAGACCCGGATACGGTCGCCGAGACCGTGACGGAGACCACACTTGACGAGGCCGGGGACCTGGTGACCGTCTTCGTCCCCGCGCGTGACGAGTCCGGTTTCATCGGCGCCTGCCTCGGGTCGGTCCGTGCCCAGGACCATCGCAACATGCAGATCGTGGTGGTGGTCGACGGCGGCAGCCGCGACGACACCGCGGAGCAGGTCGCCGCCATGGCCGCCGAGGACCCCCGCATCGAGCTGCTGCGCAACGACCGCGGCGGCATCCCCGTCTCGCTGAACATGGCGGTGGCGGCCGCGCGCGGCCGATGGCTGGTGCGGGTCGACGCACACTCCACCGTCCCGGCCGACTACGTCTCCACCGCCGTCGCGCTGCTGCGCGAGGGGGAGTGGGGCGGTGTCGGCGGCCGCAAGGACGGACGTGGCGTGACGCCCGTCGGCCGCGCGATCGCCGCGGCCCTCGCCAGCCCCTTCGGCGTCGGCGGCTCGGTCTACCACCACGGCACCGAGCGCCAGGAGGTCGACCACATCCCGTTCGGCGCCTACCCGACCGCGCTCGTGCGCGAGCTCGGCGGCTGGGACGAGAACCTCGTCGCGAACGAGGACTTCGAGTTCGACCACCGGGTGCGGCTGGCCGGTCACAGGCTGCTGTTCGACCCGGCGATGACGATCAGCTGGCACAGCCGGCAGACCATCCGCGACCTGTTCCTGCAGTACCGGCGCTACGGCCGCGGCAAGGTCGCCGTCGCACTGCTGCACCCGCGCTCGATGCGCCCGCGTCACCTCATGATCCCGGCGTTCGTCGCCTACCTGGCCGGCGCGCTGCTGGTCGCGCTCCGCCGCCCGTCGGCCGGGGCCGCGCTCGTCGCGCCCTACGCGGTGGCCGTCGCCGCCGCCTCCGCGCGCACCGCCCGCGACCTCGCGGCGGGGGAGCGGAAGTACGTGGCGCCCGCGTTCCTCGCCATGCACCTGGGCTGGGGGATCGGGTTCTGGCAGGGCGTCGGCGACGAGGCCGTCGCCCGGCTGCGTGGTGGGGCGCGATGAACGAGCGTCAGCGAGTGAATGATCGTCACAGCGCCCGCGCGCAGCGCCGACCGAGCCCCGGCGAGGGAGTGCGATGAACGAGCGTCGGCGAGTGAATGATCGTCACAGCGCCCGCGCGCAGCGCCGACCGAGCCCCGGCGAGGGAGTGCGATGAACGAGCGTCGGCGAGTGAATGATCGTCACAGCGCCCGCGCGCAGCGCCGACCGAGCCCCGGCGAGGGAGTGCGATGAGTGCGCAGGAGACAGGGGCGGCGCCGGAGGCGGGCGTGGGGCCCACCGGGCACCGGCTCAAGGTTCTCCTCGTCGGGAAGTCCTATCCGGACCGCGGCGGCATCCCGACGTTCCTGGAGATGCTGCGCGGCGGCGCGCTCGCCGAGCGGCACGACGTCCGGCTGCTCAACGTCGCGCACTCCGGGGTCCGCGAGGGTGGCCGGTTCACGACCGGCAACATCGGCCGCACGATCAGTGACGCGCTCGCCGTGCGGCGCAACGCCCGGCGTGCCGACGTCGTGCACATCCATTCCGCGCTCGCGCCCGCGGTGACGGTGATCCGCGCCGGGCTGCTCGCGCTCGCCGGCCGCAGCCGGGGCTGCTCGGTCGTGGTGCACGCGCACGGCGGCAACATCCAGACCTGGCTGACGACGCCGGTCCGTCGCATGATCATGCGGCTGGCGATGGCGCCCGCGCACAGCGTCGTCGCCGTGTGGACGGCCGGCGAGGACGCGCTGCGCGCGGTGCTGCCCGCGGGCAAGGTCCGGCTGGTCGACAACGGGGTGCCGCTGGAGAACGTCCCGGAGCCCGAGGCCCCCCACGATCCGCCGCGGATCCTCTACGTCGGCCTGCTGACCCCGCGCAAGGGTGTGCTCGACCTCGTGGAGGCGTCCCGGATCCTGCGCGAACGCGGGGCGGAACACGAGCTGCGGCTGCTCGGCGGCGCCCCCGACGAGGGACCGGAGGCCGAAACGGCCGTCCGCGACAACCTGCCGCCGTGGGTCACGCTCCTGGGCACGCGCGATCCCGCCGACATGCCCGCCGAGTACGCGGCCGCCGACGTCTTCAGCCTCCCGTCGTGGTGGGAGGCCATGCCGCTGTCGGTGCTCGAGGCCATGGCGGGCGGGCTCCCGGTCGTCGCGACCGACGTGGGCGACGTGGCGCGCGCCGTCGACGACGGGGTCACCGGCCGGGTCGTGCCCGTGCAGGACCCGCAGCGGCTCGCCGACGCGCTCGAGCCGCTCGTCCGCGACGTCGCGGCGCGCCGGGCGATGGGTGCAGCCGGGCGTCGCCGCGTCGAGGAGCGCTTCGCGGCCGACGTCACGGCGCGCAACCTCGACCGCCTCTACCAGGAGCTCGATCACCGGAAGCGGTGACGGGAACGGTGAGTTGCTCCGGCCGGCGCACCGTCGTTCGGACACGCCGTTACCCTGCTCGGGGTAATACATCGCCGAGGCCATCCGAGGACGACCAGTTGACCAGAGCACGTGGCGAGGCGCTGCGCCGTCCCGTCCCCGCCCCGATCGCCGGGCGGTGCTGAGTGCCTCTCGGGAAGCATCGGGCGAGTGTCGCCACCACCCGTGAGGCGACGAGCGACCCCGACATCTCGACGCTGGGCAGCACGCTCAAGCGCGGCGCGATGCTCTCGGGACTCGCGCTGGGGGTCGTGCAGGTCGTCTCGTTCGTCCAGACGCTGATCCTCGCCCGCATCCTCGATCCCACCCAGATCGGCCTCTACGCGGCCGGCACGGTGATGATGGGGTTCCTCCTCGGCTTCACCGAGGGCGGCCTGCGCGGCGCGCTGATCCAGCGCGAGGGCGACGTCGAGGACGCCGCCGACACCGTCTTCTGGGTCACGTTCGTCACCGGGCTCGGGCTGGCCGTGCTGTCGCTGGCGTCCGCGCCGATCATCGGGCTCGTCTTCCGGAGCGAGCTCGCCGGGACGATCGCCGCGGTGTCGTCGGGCGCGGTGGTGCTGCACGCGCTGACCAACGTCCCCGACGGCCTCATGCAGCGCCGCTTCAACTTCAAGCGACGGCTGATCGTCGACCCCACACGCGTGCTCGGGTACGCGATCGTCACGATCACGCTGGCGCTGTGCGGCTTCGGCGTCTGGTCGATGGTGATCGGCAACTACGTCGGCATCGGGATCTGGCTGTTCCTGAGCTGGCGGTACGCGAAGTGGCGGCCGGGTGTCGGGAAGTTCCACTTCGGGCTCTGGCGCGAGATGGCCAGGTTCGCCGCGCCGCTGCTCATCGAAGGCATCGTCGAGCGCGTCCGGACCGCCGCCGAGACCGCGCTGATCGGCCGCAGGCTCGACGCCAACAACCTCGGCCAGTACCGCTACGGGTCGAGCCTCGCCCAGCTGCCGGCGATGGTGATCGTCCAGATCGGCTCGTACGTCCTCTTCCCGGCGTTCTCCCGGCTCCAGTCCGATCCGCCGCGCTTCACCCGTGCGTTCGAACGCGCCCTGCAGGTCACGTGGGTCATCGCCGCGCCGCTCGCCGGCCTGATGATCTGCCTCGGCGAGCCCGCGGTCGTCGTGCTGCTGGGGGAGAAGTGGCGGGCCGCGGGCGTCGCGCTGATGGTGATGTCGGGCTACGGCGTCGGCATCGCGCTGCAGGCCGTCGGCAGCGAGGTGATCAAGGCCGTCGGCGCGTCGAAGATGCTCAACTGGACGACGGCGACCAGCCTCGTCCTCGGCATCGGCTCGTTGCTCGCGCTGCTGCCGCTCGGCCTGATCGGCGTCGGCATCGCGATGTCGATCACCGAGATCGCCGTCGGGCTCGTCATCCTGGTGCTGTCGAGGCGGATCGTCACCTACTCCGTGCCGCGGCTCGTCGGCATGCTCGTCCCCCCGCTGGTCGCGGCGGGCGTCGCCACGGTTGCGACGTGGTGGGTCGACCGCAACGTCCTCAACGCCGACGAGCACGGTGTGCTGCTCGGCGTCGTGATGCTCGTCCTCGACGCGATCGTCTTCGTGGTGGTGTACCTCGCCGTGCTGACGGCGCTCGCGCCGTCGCTGGGCCGCTCGCTGCTCACCGCCGTCCGGTCCAAGCTCCGCCGCGGCGGTGCGGACGACGAGGAGGACGAGGGCGACGAGGACGAATCGCGCGTTCCGGCGTCCCCGACCGACCCGGACCGCGAGCTCGTCGGGGCCGGGGTACCCGCGCCGACCGCGGCCGAGCAGACCATCCGGCTGCCACCGCTCACCGCGAGCGGTGTGTTCGGCATCGCGCGCGCCGTCATCTCCGAGGGTCTCGACGATGCGACCGTCCAGATGCGACTCATCTCGCCGACGAGCTCGCCGGGTCTCGGCGCCCCCCGCCCGCGACCGCGTCCCCAGCCGCACCCGCGGCCGCGGCTCGCACCGCTGCCGCAGGTCACGCCCGTCGAAGGCACCGCGTCGCCGGCGGAGCGGACCGTGCTGCTGCACCCGGCGGGCGGGTCCGGTCCCGGGCCCACGGACGGTCCGGTCGACCTGTTCTCCGCGCCCGACGACGCTGCCCGCGACGTCACGACCACCTCCGACGGCCGCCGCTGGGATGCGCCGCTGGAGAGCCTGCGCCCGTCCGGGGCCGGGGGCCGTCCTGCCGGTGGGCCGCCGACGGACGAGCCTGCTGCGGGTGGCACGCCGGTGAGGGGCGCGGGCTCCCACGACGGTTCCGCGCCGGTCGACCGTGCCGGGGCGCAGGGCGCTTCGGGTCCCGACGCGGCAGGTCGTCCCGAGTCCAGGGGGGCAGCGCCGAGCGGCCCGCCGGCCGCTCGGTCGAGCCGCTCCGGTGACGCCGCGAACGCTCGCCCGGACGTCCCCGGCGCCCCACCACGACCGCGGCCCTCGCCCCGACCACGACCGACGCCGTTGCCCCCGGGAGACGAGTCGAGCACCGCCAAGGTCCCCGCTCGACCGCCGTCCGGCGGCACAGCCGCGGGTCGACCGACGGGCGGTCCGTCCGCCGGGCAGGCCGAGCCGGCTCCGCCGAAGCGTGGCGCCGACGGTGGTCCCGTGGCCGACGCGCGGCCCTCGGATTCCGACCGGGCCCCCGCCGGCCCGACGGGTGGCGGCGGCCGGAGCGGGCGCGGCGCGGTGCCCGGAAGCGCGCCGAGCCGCCCGGGTCAGCCGGCCGAGTCGTCGGCGCCCGCGGGTCGAGGGGGCGGCGGCCCCGCCGGCAACGGCAGCCCGACACCCCCGGCGCATTCCGACCGCGGCAATACGCACGGCGGTGGGCCGACCGCGACGGACGTCCAGCGGCCCGGCCCGAACGGCCCACAACCCGCCCCGACGCAATCTGGTCCGACGGGGTCAGGTCCGACGCGATCCGCCGCAGCGGGGTCCGGTCCGACAGGGTCTGCTCCGACGGGGTCCGGTCCGACAGGGTCCGGTCCGACGGAGTCCGCTCTCGGTCGGTCCGCGGCGCAGGAGCCGGACTCCACGGGCCCGGGTACCCAGGGGGTAGGCCCGAAGGGTGCGGGCTCGAACGGTCCTGCCCCGGACGCGCCGAGCCCGAACGGCTTGGGCACGACGGGTTCAGGTTCTCGGGGGCCCGGTTCTCAGGGGTCGGGTTCTCCGGGATCGCGCTCGCACGCGCCGGACTCGTCGCGGTCGGGCTCGCAACGGGCGGCCTCGAACGGCCCGGCCCCGAGCGTTTCGGGCTCGAACGGTTCGGGCTTGCAGGGCCCGGGTTCGCCGGGGTCGGGGTCGCAAGGTGCGGTCTCGAATGGTCTCGCTTCGAACGCTCCGGTCTCGAACGGCCCGCGTTCGCAGGGTCCGGGCTCACGGAGGGCCAGCACGAACCGTCCCGATCCGGACGCTTCCCGCTCCGGCGTTGCCGGCTCGCAGACGCCGGGTTCTCGAGGCGCCTTCTCGGCCGACGCCGCGCCGACGAGGGGCGCCGGGAGCTCCGGACCTCAGCAGGGAGCGCCGCCGAGCGGTCCGGCGCCGAGTGGTCAGGTTCCGAGCGGGGCAACCCCGAGTGGTCGGGAGCCGAGCGGTCCGGCTCCGAGCGGTCGGGAGTCGAGTGGGCGGGAGCCGAGCGGTCCCGCTCCGAGCAGTCGGGAGCCGAGTGGTCGCGAGCCGAGTCGCTCTGGTCCAGGCGGCTCGGTCCCGGGTGGCTCGGTCCCGGATGGTGGCTCGGCCCTCGGCGTCCCCGGCGGTCGGGCGTCAAAGAGCGCGATCCCCGGCGACCCCGCCGGCCACGGTCCGGCCCGCAAGGGATCGGTCCCAACCGGCTCGGGCCTCGCCGCGAACGACGCGGGCGAGACGGGCTCGTCCGGCCCGCCTGTCGGCAGCCGGGGCAGCAACGGCGCCGGCCCGGAAGGTGCGGCTCCTGCGGGGTCGCGTCCTGCCACCGGCACCAAGGGCGACTCGGCGGGCACGGGATCGGGAAGCACCGGGTCGGAGGCAGCCGCCGGGCAGTCCGACGATCCGCGACGTGGAGCGCCGTCGGCGGGCGTCGAGCAGACCCGCCGCCTGACCCCGACCGCAGCCGCGGGATCGCGCAGCGAGCCGCACCGCGGGGCGACGAGCGCGGACGGTGCGCCCAGCCGACCTGGTGACACCGCGGCGGACGGCCCCCCGGCCGACAGCGCCCCGCGACGCCCGTCGCCCCGACCCCGCCCACGGCCGGTCGAATCCGACTCCGGCGCTTCGTCCTCCGACGACCGCCGCGGCTGACCCCGACGCCGCTTCGTGGTCGTCGTTTGCGGGACGTGAGCGTCGCTGGTTGCGCTCAGGTCCCTCGTTCGACGATCACCGGGGGTGCGGGTCGACGGTGAGGGTCGGTTGCACCTCGGCGTCGGGGCGCGGATGCCTCGACGCCGGTGGCGCGTCGCGCTTGACGGGCGTCCGCGGCCACGCCCCCAGCCCGGCCGGTGATCGTCGTACGCGGGACATGGGCGCACGTGGTCCCTCGTTCGGCGATCACCGGGTCGTGCTGGGCGCGACCGCGCGGCCCGAACACCTCCCCGTCGGCGCCTGTTCCCGCCGGTCCGGCGACCATCGCGGCCGCGCCGCGCCCTTCGATGGTCGCCCTTTGCGGGACATGGGCGCGTGTGGTTGCGCTCTGGTCCCTGGTTCGGTGATCACCGGGCGGGGCGGCGATGGTCGCGTGGGCGCTGAGGCGCCCCGGGGCCCGACGGGCGGGGCGGGGAGTCGGGGTTGGGCGCCGCGGCTGCCTTCTGATCGTGGTCGTCGTTCGCGGGACATGGGCGCGTGTGGTTGCGCTCAGATCCCTCGTTCGACGATCACCGGGTCGTCGGGGCGACCACGCGGCCGCTCATCGTGCCCGCAGGGCTCACCGCGCCGACAACGCTCCTCGCACCCGCTGCGCTCCCAGCGTCGGCGACGCGGACCGCGTCCGCGCACCGCGGCCGCAGCGCTCACCGCGGCCGCGACGCTCACGCGTCCGCGGACCGCGTCCGTGACGCAACCCCGGTCGACCGCTGCACAGGACGGTGCTCGCCCTGCGGACGGGACGGGCAGGGGCGGCGGGCAGGGGACGGCTCAGTACCACTCTTCCCAGCGGTCGAAGGCGCCGCCGAGGGCGGCGCGGAAGACGCGGTCGTCGTCGAACCGGGTGACGAAGGTGCGGGGGACGGTGCCGGCGGGGCGCCGTTCCATCGACTGTGCGTAGACGGTGGTGTAGCCCGCCTCCGTCGCGGCCTTGCGGGCCACCTCCGGCCAGTCTTTCGACTGTCCGAACGGGATGGCGAACTCCGTCGTCTCGATGCCCAGTTTGTCCCGGAGGGCCGTCCGCGACTGTTCCAGCTCGTCGACGACCTGCCCGGGGGACAGGGTCGCGAAGTTGGGGTGCGTCACCGAATGGCTGGCGATCGTCACACCGCGCTCCGCGAGCCCCGCGACCTCGTCCCAGTCGAGGAAGTCCTCGTGGCCCTTCTTCCCGTCGGCGAACCCGCTGACGATGAACGCCGTCCACGGGATGTCCAGCTCACGCAGCAGCGGCTCGACGGTGGTGAGGATGCTGCGGAAGCCGTCGTCGAAGGTGAGGGCGAGGCGCCGGTCACCGGGGGCCGGGTCGGTCGGCTCGGCGACCAGTTCGGACGCGGGCACGAAGCGGTAGCCCGCGATGCGCGCCATTTCGAGCTGGCGACGGATCCGCTGCAGGGAGACGTCGTTGAGCCCCATCTTGGGCATGCCGACGGTGTGGTAGCAGAGGATCCGGCTGGTCGGCGGCTTGGGCGCCCGCGCCCGCGCGATGAGCTGCCGTTCGGCGTAGGCGCGGCCACGGGCCACCCGGTCGCGGGCGGCCTCGGTCCGCCACTCGGCGGAGTGGCGGACACGCTCGATGAGCGACACGTTCTCCCTTTCGGACGGGCGGGTCGGGGCCCTCAGGTGCCGACGCGGACCAGGCGGGCGGTGCGGCCCTCCTGGCGCAGGCGACGGCCGGCCTTGCTCAGCACGGGCGGGCGGACGACCTGGCCCAGCGGGCCCAGCCGGCGGCGCAGCCGCATGGTGCGCCACTCGGGGATCGTCGTGACGTCGCCGGTGATCTCGGCGGCCCAGTTGGCCAGCAGCCGCGCGGCGTCGCCCAGCTCCCAGCCCTTCTCGTCGGCGCGCTTGACCCGCAGCATCGCCTCGCGGGCGAGGGCACGACGCATGCGCTGGTCGAGGTCGTCGGTCTGGGCGTCGCCCAGGACGGTCCGGCCGCGCTCGAGCACCGCGTCGAACGCGAGCTTGCGCATCTCCAGGTCGGGCAGTCCGGCGTCCTTGTCGTAGTAGGCCTGCGACATGTTCGCGCCGTGCACGCGGTACCAGGCCTGGTCGACGCCGGAGACGAAGCCGACGTCGGAGTAGAGGGCGAGCTGGAGCCACATGTGCAGGTCGGAGGTCTGCAGCATGCGGGCGTCGTAGCCGCCGACCCGCTTCTGCAGGTCGGTGCGGATGACCACCGACGGCGAGAACACCGGGTTGGAGCCCCGGCTGTAGATGCGCCGCAGCCACGACTGGCTGCTGTGCACCACGGGCTTCCAACGGCCGGTGCGGACCTGCGGGCGGGGGTCGCCGGTCACCCAGCGCACGGAGTGGCCGTAGACGAAACCGACGCCCGGGTTGTCCTCCATGACCTGCGTCGCGCGCTGCAGGGCACCGGGGGTGAGCTCGTCGTCGGCCGAGATCAGCAGCGTGTAGGGCGCCTGCGCCCAGTCGAGGATGCCCTCGTTGAACGTGATGATGTGGCCCTTGTTGGTCTCGTGGACCAGCGCCTCGACGCGCTCGTGCTCCGCGGCGAGCTCGCGGGCGACGTCGGCGCTGCCGTCGCCGGACGCGTCCTCGATGACCAGGACCCGGACGTCGACGCCGTCCTGCGCGAGGACGCTGCGCACCGCCTCCGGGAGGAGATGGCCGTACTTGTAGCAGGGGATGACGACGTCGACGCGTGGACCGGCGTCACCCTTCGGACCTGCTGATGCTTCGGCCGTGAACTCGCTCATGCCGGGACGAGCCCCCTGTCGTTCTCGCGGTAGCGCTCGCCGCACTCGGTGCATGCGAGCTCGCTGTCGAGACGGGCGCCGCAGCGGCAGACCCATCCCTTCTGGACGGCGGGGTTGCCGGCGACGAAAGCATGTGCCGGCACGTCGCGGGTGACGACGGCCCCTGCGGCGGCGAACGCGAATTCACCGATCTCCGTTCCGCAGACAACGATCGTCCCGGCTCCGAGTGACGCCCCGCGGCGCACGAGGGTCGGGAGGAGGTCGTCAGGGGCGATCTTGTTGGCCGACCGCGGTCGCATGTCGTTGGTGAACAGCACGTTGGGCCCGAGGAAGACGTCGTCCTCGCAGGTCACCCCGCGGAACACGAGCGTGCCGTTCTTCACCGTGACGTTGTCGCCGAGGGTCGCGCCGTCCTCGACGAACGCGCAGTCGCAGATGTTGCAGTCGCGGCCGACCTTGGCGCCGGGCAGCACGTGGGCGAACGCCCACACGCGGGTGCCCGCGCCCACGTCCTCGCTCTCGCACAGTCCCTGCGGGTGCACCCGCACCCCGGCCACCGTCGTCATCGCACTCCCTCGCCGGGGCTCGGTCGGCGCTGCGCGGGGGCGCTGTGTCGACTGTTCGCTCGCTGCCGCTCGCTCATCGCACTCCCTCGCGGGGGCTCGGTCGGCGCTGCGCGGGGGCGCTGTGTCGACTGTTCGCTCGCTGTCGCTCGCTCATCGCACTCCCTCGCCGGGGCTCGGTCGGCGCTGCGCGGGGGCGCTGTGTCGACTGTTCGCTCGCTGTCGCTCGCTCACCGCACTCCCTCGCCGGGGGTCGCCCGCCGCCGCTCGATCACCGGGCGACGGCCTTGGCCAGCACCTCGACTACCCGCTCCTGCTGCGCCTGCGTGATGCCCGGGTAGAGCGGCAGCGACAGGATCTCCCCGGCGAGCGCCTCGGCGGCGGGGAACGCGCCCGAGCCGTGGCCGAGGTGGGCGAACGCACCGGTCAGGTGCACGGGCGTCGGGTAGTGGATGCCGGCGCCGATGCCGCCGGCGTGCAGGTCGGCCAGCACCCGGTCGCGCTCGGCGACGCGGACGACGTAGAGGTGCCAGACGTGCTCGTTACCCTCGGCGGTGACCGGGGCGACGACGCCGTCGACCTCGGCGAGCATCGCGGCGTAGCGATCGGCGGCCGCGCGACGCTGCTGGTTCCACTCGTCGAGCCGGCGCAGCTTGGCCGACAGCACGACGGCCTGCAGCGCGTCCATCCGGCTGTTGAACCCGACGACGGTGTGCTCGTACTTGCGCGGGGACCCGTGCTCGCCGAGGAGGCGGACTGCCGTCGCGAGCTCGGGGTCGGAGGTCAGGACGGCGCCCGCGTCGCCGTAGGCGCCGAGGTTCTTGCCGGGGTAGAAGCTGGTCGCGGCGAGGACGCCGAGCGTGCCCGCGGCCTCCCCGTTGCGCCGGGCGCCCTGCGACTGTGCGGCGTCCTCGACGATCGGGACGTCGCCGACGGCGGCGCGGATCGCCTCGACGGGGGCGGCCTGGCCGTAGAGGTGCACCGGGAGGACGGCCTTCGTCCGCGGGGTGACGGCGGCACCGGCGGCGGCGGGGTCGAGCAGCGCGGTGGTCTCGTCGCAGTCGGCCAGCACGACGGTCGCGCCGGTCCGGGCCACGGCCTCGGCCGTCGCGATGAAGGTGTTGGCCGGCAGGACGCACTCGTCGCCCGCGCCCACGCCGAGCGCGCGCAGGGCCATCTCGATCGCGTCGGTGCCGTTGCCGACCCCGATGCAGTGCGCGGCGCCGATGTACTCGGCGTACGCGGTCTCGAAGTCCTTGACCGCCGCACCGCCGACGAACGCGGTCCGGGAGAGGATGGCGGCCCAGCCCTCGGCGACCTCGTCGGCCACCTGGGCGTGCTGCGCGCCGAGGTCGACGAGCGGGACGGGGGTGTCGGTCACGATGCTCCAGACGGGTCGGTGATCGCGGCGGCGAGCGTGTCGACGACGCGGCGCTGGTCGGACTCGGTCATGTCGTGGTACAGCGGCAGGATCAGCGAGCGCGTCGTGAGGTGCTCGGTGACCGGCAGCGGGACGTGCGGGTGGCCCGCGTAGGCGGGCTCGAGGTGCGCGGCCATGATCCCGCGACGACCGGAGACGCCGGCGCGGGCCATCGTCTGCAGCACGTCGGGGACCGGCGGGGCGGAGTCGGGCAGCTCGACCCAGTAGGACTGGAAGTTGCTGCGGCCGAACGGCGGGTCGGCGACGGGGCGCACCCCGAGGTCGGGCAGCAGCGACGCGTACCGGGCGGCCAGCTCGCGACGGCGGTCGACCATGCCGGGCAGCCGCCGCAGCTGGACGAGGCCCATCGCGGCCTGCAGGTCGGTGAGCCGGAAGTTGTAGGCCTGCTCGACGTAGGACTCGATGATGACCTTGTCGCCCGCGGCGTGCCGGTCGGCGGCCGAGACCGACATGCCGTGCTCACGCAGGCGGCGCAGCCGGACGGCCCACTCGGGGTCGTCGGTGGTGATCATCCCGCCCTCGCCGGTGGTGAGCACCTTGCGCGGATGGAACGACCAGGCCGCCAGCAGCGCACCGCTGCCGACGGGCCGCCCGTGGGCCTGTGAACCGGCCGCGCAGGCCGCGTCCTCGACGATCGGCAGGTCGCCGCAGACGGCGGCGATCGCGGACACGTCGCAGGGCATGCCGCCCTGGTGGACGACGACGACGGCGCGGGTGCGCGGGGTGATCACGGCCGCCACCGACGCGGGGTCGAGGTTGCCGGAGTCGCGCTCGACGTCGGCGAACACGGGGGTGCCGCCGCAATGGCGCACGGTGTTCGCGGTCGCGATGAACGAGAAGGACGGGACGACGACCTCGTCGCCGGGCCCGATGCCGAGCAGGAGCAGGCTCAGGTGCAGTGCCGTCGTGCACGACGTGGTGGCGATGCCGTGGCCGGCGCCGACCGACGCGGCGAACTCGCGCTCGAACTCGGCCACCTTCGGACCCTGGGCGACCCAGCCGGACCGCACGACCTCGGCGACCGCCTCGGCCTCCTCCTCGCCCAGCAACGGCCGCATCACCGGGATGGTGGGCAGCCGGGTGGGCGAGGCGGTCACGTGGTCACCTCGCCCGGGCCGCGCCGCGCGGGCTCGGTCGTCGGGCGGCCCGCCCGGGCGGGGCGGTGGTGGCTCATCTCGGCCACCGGGACGAACTCGCCGTCCTTGGCCAGGCTGTGCGCGGCGGCCTCGAGCATCGCGAGGACCCGCAGGCCGGAGCGTCCGTCGGTGAGCGGGGGCCGCTTCTCGTTGATCGCGTCGGTGAACTCGAGCATCACCGAGCGCAGCGCCTCGGTGTTGGCCAGCGCGGGCGCGACGGTGTCGCCCGTGCGGTAGGAGACGATCGTCCGGGCGCGCGACTCCGGCCCGCCGTCGGCGGTGTCGACACCGCGGTCGTGGACCGACAGCCGCTGCGTCGGGTTCAGGTCGTCCCAGACGATCATCCGGTTCGACCCGCCGACGATCATCGTGCGGATCTTGGTCGGCGAGAGCCAGTTGACGTGCACGTGGGCGAGCGCGCCGTTGGACAGCTTGATCGTGAGGTGACCCACGCAGGCGTGCCCGGCGCCGACCGGGTCGGACCCGTGCGCGGAGATCGCGACGGGGACCACGTCGTCGGGCAGGATCGCGTCGAAGATCGACAGGTCGTGCGGGGCGAGGTCGTAGAGCACGTCGACGTCGGGCTGGACGAGCCCGAGGTTGATCCGCACCGAGTCGAGGTACTGCAGGTCGCCCAGCTCGCCGTTCGCGATCGAGTCGCGGATGTAGCGGACGGCCGAGGTGTAGCAGTAGGTGTGGTCGAGCATGAGCACGCGATCCATGCGGTCCGCGGTCTCGACGAGCTTGCGGCCCTCCTCGTAGGTGGGCGCGAGCGGCTTCTCGACGAGCACGTGCTTGCCGGCCTCCAGCGCGGCGCTGGCCACGGCGAAGTGGGTGGCTGCCGGCGTGGCGATCGCGACGGCGTCGACGCGCGGATCGGCCAGCACGTCGTCGAGCGACGGGGTCGTCGCGACGGTCGAATACCTACCGATCACGCTGCGTGCCCGATTTTCGTCGATGTCACACAGGTAGTGGAGCTGGAGGCCAGGGGTGGCCTGCGCGTTCCGAACGAGGTTCGGGCCCCAGTAACCGGCTCCGACGACAGCGATCCCGATCGGTGGATGTGGCGTGGTCACGGTGGTCCTTCCTACGCCAACCCCCGGTGCGGGCCGCACGGGGGGCCGGGGAGCGGCGAGCCGGGGGCGGCGGACGGCGTCCACGATAGGTCCCGGGGCGCTCGACCCCGACGCCGCCCCCCGGCGCCGACGGCCCGGTCCGACGGCCGGCCGCCGCGGCGCCGGAAACGGGACGATCAGGCCGTCGGAGTGACGGTCCGGACCCAGCCGAGGGTCGTCGCGATGCCGTCGCGCAGCGGCGTCGGCGCGCGCAACCCCAGGTCGGCGCGGGCGCGGCTGACGTCGAGGCAGCTGCGCAGCACCTCGCCGGCGCGGGCGGGGAGGAACTCCGGCGCGAACGCGTCGGCGCCCACCCCGGCGGCCTCGGCGATGGCCGCGGCCAGCTCGACGACGTCGACCTCGGTGCCCGTTCCGACGTTGTAGTGGTCGTGGGCGGGGGAGCCGGCGTCGGCCGCGGCGAGGTTCGCGGCCGCGATGTCGCCGACGAAGACGTAGTCGCGGGTCTGCGTGCCGTCGCCGAAGATCGTCGGGCGCCGTCCGGTGAGGACCCGGTCGCAGAAGATCGCGATGACGCCCGCGTCGCCCGTTGGGTCCTGCCGGGGCCCGTAGACGTTGCCGTAGCGCAGAGTCACCACGTCGAGGCCGTGCGCCCGGCGGAACCAGGCGCCGTACTCCTCGGCGGTGCGCTTGGACAGCCCGTACGCCGACAGCGGCCGGGCGGGCTCGGTCTCGGGTGTGGGGACGGTCGAGGTCTCGCCGTAGATCGCGCCGCCCGTCGAGGTGTTGACGACGCGGCGGGCGCCGGCGAGCCGGGCGGCGTCGAAGACGTTGACCGAGCCGAGGACGTTGGTCGCGGCGTCGAACGCGGGCTCGGTCATCGAGCGCCGGACGTCGATCTGCGCGGCGAGGTGGAACACGACGTCGGGCCGGAACGCGGTGAAGGCGGCCGCGACCCCGGCGCCGTCGCGCACGTCGAGCCGCTCGAGCCGGGTCCCGGCGGCGAAGGCGGAGGTCAGGTTGGCCTCCGACCCGTGGCTGAGGTCGTCGACGACCAGGACGTCGTCGCCGCGGGCGACCAGTTCGTCGACGATCGTCGACCCGATGAACCCGGCTCCGCCGGTGACCACTGCGCGCACGGCGGTCGACCCTATCCGCCCGGCGGCACCCCGGGACGGGCACGGGCCGTGACCGCGGGCACGACCCGGTCGACCAGCAGCGCGACGACGAGGACGACGACGAGCGCCGTGCAGAACCCGCCGACGGTGTCGGTGGGGTAGTGCACGTGCTGCGCGACCAGCGCGACCGCCATGGGCGCCGCACCGAGCAGGGTCACCACGACGACGACCGCGATCCGGGCCGCCGTCGCGCGCACCGCGGGTGCCGACGCCAGCAGCAGGCCCGTGACCAGGGCGAGTGACGTCGCGAAGCCGGTGTGGCCGCTCGGGTAGGAGTCCGCGCCGTCGAGGGTGCGGCCGACCAGGGGCTTGAGCACGGTCGTCACGACGCCGGTCGCGGCGGGCGCGAGCAGCGCGAGCAGGGCGTGCCGCGGCCGGCCCGCCGCGAGGCACACCGCGACGAGCACGACGGCGAGCACCGCGGCGGACATGACGTCGCCCACCGCGACCAGCGCGGCGAACAGGACCTGGCCGCGCGGCGCCGCCAGCGTGATCCGCTCGTCCAGCGTGCTCGCGTAGTCGTGGCCGGCGACGAGCACGGCGCCGACGACGAGCACGACCGCCGCCAGGCCGGCGACGACCGCCGCGACCGGACCGAGCGGGCGGGCCAGCACGGCCCGGTCCCAGCGCAGGGCCAGCACGGCCTCCGGGAGGCGGTCGCGCACCTGCCCGGGACCTGTCACGACCGGTCGAACTCGCGGGCGGCCAGCGCCCGCACGATGCCGGCCCGGCCCTCGGACACCAGCCGGCGCAGCGCCGGCGGGTGCGACTCGTCGGCCAGCCAGGCGTCGGCGGCGTCGACCGTCGACTTCGAGACGGCCCACGACGGGAACAGCCCCAGCACCACCGACTGGGCCCGCTCCGACGTCCGCCGCTCCCACACGTCGGCGACCTCGGCGAAGTACCGCTCGACGTAGGGCGCGAGCAGCGACCGCTGGCCGGGGTGGCTGAAGCCGCTGATGATCGCCTCGTTGACGGCGTTGGGCAGCTCGTCGTCGTGCACCGCGCGCTCCCAGGCCCGGGCCTTCGCCTCGGCCGTGGGGACGAGGGCACGGGCGCGCTCGGCCTGGCGCTGCCCGGTCGACGTCGGGTCGCGTTCGAGCTCGGCGTCGATCTCCGCGGCGCTCGCCCTGCCGTGCGCGGCGAGGGCGTGCAGCAGCCGCCAGCGCATGTCGGTGTCGACGGTGAGTCCCTCGGGCACGTCGACGTCGAGCAGCCAGCCGCGCATGCGCTCGAGCGTCGCGTCGTCGAGGACGCTCGCGGCGAGCGCGTTGACCACGGTCAGCTGGGTGTCCGAGCCGGGCGGGGCGGTGTCGAGGCGGAACCGCAGCGCGTCGACCAGCAGGGGCCAGCCGCGCTCGGCCGCCCACCCTTCGTCGGCGTAGGACGCGACCGACGTCTGCGCCTGCAGCAGCAGCCGCTGCACGACGCCGATCTCGGACTCCGAGCCGAACCCGCCCGCGACGAGCGAGACGAAGTCGCGCGCCTTGAGCTCGGCCTCGCGCGTCATCTCCCACGCGGCCGACCAGCACAGCGTGCGCGGCAGCGGTTCGGCGATGTCGCCGATGCGGTCGACGAGCACCGTCAGCGAGTCCGGGTCGAGCCGCAGCGCGCAGTAGGTGAGGTCGTCGTCGTTGACCAGCACGAGCTTGCCGCGCGGGACGCCGACCAGCTCGGGGACCGCGGTCCGCTCGCCGGTGACGTCGACCTCGACGCGGTGCGTGCGCACCAGCCGCGGGCTGCCCTTGGCGTCGTCGGCCTGCGGCTCGTCGTCGTAGATGCCGACGGCGATGCGGTGCGTGCGGGTCTCGCCCGCGCCGGGGCGGGCGCCGCCCTGCACGACGTCGAACCGGACGATGCGGCCCTGCTCGTCGACGTCGAACGACGGGCGCAGCATGTTGAGCCCGGTGGTGCGCAGCCACTGCGCGCCCCAGTCGGACAGGTCGCGGCCCGAGGCCTTCTCCAGCGCGCCGAGCAGGTCGTCGAACGTCGCGTTGCCCCACGCGTGCGCCTGGAAGTAGCTGCGCAGCCCGGTGAGGAACGCGTCGAGCCCGACGTAGGCGACCAGCTGCTTGAGCACCGACGCGCCCTTGGCGTAGGTGATGCCGTCGAAGTTGACCTCGACGGCCTGCAGGTCCGGGATGTCGGCGGCGACGGGGTGGGTCGAGGGCAGCTGGTCCTGCCGGTAGGCCCAGGACTTCTCCACGTTGGCGAACGTCGTCCAGGCGTTGGTGTACTCGGTGGCCTCCGCCTGGCAGATCACCGACGCCCAGGTCGCGAACGACTCGTTGAGCCACAGGTCGTCCCACCAGCGCATGGTCACGAGGTCGCCGAACCACATGTGCGCCATCTCGTGCAGGATCGTCTCGGCGCGCCGCTCGTAGAGGAACCGCGTGACCCGCGACCGGAAGACGTAGTCCTCCAGGAAGGTGACCGCGCCCGCGTTCTCCATCGCGCCCGCGTTGAACTCGGGCACGAACAGCTGGTCGTACTTGCCGAACGGGTACCGCACGCCGAAGTTGCGGTGGTAGAAGTCGAAGCCCTGCTTCGTCTCGGTGAAGATCCGCTCGGCGTCCATGTGCTCGCCCAGCGACGCCCGGCAGTACAGGCCCAGCGGGATGTCGGGGCCGTCGCCGTCGGAGTGGACGTCGGTCCACTCCCGGTACGGCCCGGCGATGAGCGCCACCAGATAGGTCGACATGACCTCGCTCGTGGCGAAGTGGTGCACGACCGAGCCGCCCGGGCCGGGCTCGGACCGCTCGACCGCCGCGTTGGAGACGACCTTCCAGCTCTCCGGCGCCGTCACCGTGACCGTGTAGCGCGCCTTGAGGTCGGGCTGGTCGAAGCAGGCGAACAGCCGCTTGGCGTCGGCCGTCTCGAACTGGGAGTAGAGGTAGACGGCGTCGTCGACCGGGTCGACGAAGCGGTGCAGGCCCTCGCCGGTGTTCATGTACCGGCCCGTCGCGACGACGGTGAGCTCGTTGTCCGCGGCCAGGCTGGGCAGGGCGATGCCGTCGTCCTCGCGGTAGCCCGACACGTCGAGCGGGGTGCCGTTGAGGGTCGCCGAGGTGACCGAGTCGCCGACGAAGTCGATCCAGCTGTCGGTGCCGGGCTGCAGGCCGCGGAACCGGACGGTGGCGGTCGTGGCGAACGTCGTCTCGCCCGGGGCGCCCGCGCCGTCGGTCAGGTCGAGGTCGACGACGTAGGACTCGACCGCGATCCGCGACGCGCGGAGCTCGGCGTCGGCGCGGGTGAGGTTGGGCGGGGCCATGCGCTCTCGGGACTCCTCCGGGGGGCGGTCGGGACGGTTGCGATCCAACCACGGAAGCCCGCGCGGCGTCGTGCGCGTTCGGGTCCTACCCGAGCTGCTCGGCCACGACCCAGCGCCCGCCGCCCGCCTCGACCGCCGGGAGGGCGCGGCGCACCTCGGCGAGCAGGTCGGGGACGAACAGCAGCACGACGTCCGGCCGCGCCGCGGCGAGGTCGTCCGGCGTGACGACGGGGATGCCGGTCCCGGGCATCCGGCAGCCCTGCTTGGCGGGCGAGGCGTCGGCGACGGCGTCGACGGTGCCGGGGCCCAGCCCGGCCAGGTGCAGCAGCGACACCGCCCGCGACGCCGCGCTGTAGCCGAGCACCCGCTCGCCGCGGGCGCGCGCGTCGTCGACCGTGCGGCGCAGCGCCTCCGTCGACGTCTCGACGGCCTTCTGCAGCCCCGCGACACGCCCGGGGTCGTGGACTCCCGCCGCCAGCTCGGACTCGACCAGCGCGGTGACCGACGCGCCGGGCGTCCCCCCGCGGCGGGCGGCCAGCAGGACCGTGCCGCCGTAGAGCGGGAACGTCCAGGCGTCGGTCGCGGTGAGCCCGCGGTCGGCGAGCATGGCGACGGCCGTCGGCGTCGAGTAGTAGGCGAAGTGCCCGTGCCGCACGGCGTTCCACTGCCCGTGGGTGACGATGGCGGCGAGGCTGTGGAAGCCGAACAGCAGCAGGCCGTCGTCGGCGAGCCGGGCGAGCAGCCCGTCGAGGGCCGCTGCCTGGTCGCGGGCGTGCATGAGCCCGAAGGACGCGTCGACGACCACGTCGGCGCGGCCGTGCGCGCCCGCGGGCGTGATCCCGAGCCCGGCGAGGTCGGGCAACCACGACCCGCCGTGCGGGGTGGGCCCCTCGGCGACCGTCGTCCGGCCGGCCAGCAGGCCGGCCTCGCGGACCGCGGCGACGGCGTCGCGACGCTGGTCGGTCAGGGCCTGCGGCTCGATCCCCACGGGCTGTTCGGGCACCTCGTCGTCGTCGGCGAGCTGGGCCAGCCCGCAGTGGCCGCACAGCCACAGCCGCAGCGGGAACAGCGGGTCGGGGCCGGGGTCGTCGAGCCGGGGGAAGAACTCGGACGTCGGCCGGCGGCCCAGGTCGAGGACGAGCTCTCCGGCGCCGGTGCCGCACCAACGGCAGATGGTCGTCACCGGATCCCACTCGGCCTCGGCGGGCGGCGCGTTACCTGCCAGAGTGTCCGTCATGGAGGTTCGCACGACCGACATCGACGGTGTCCTGCTCTTCGTGCCGACGCCGTTCCGCGACGGTCGCGGGTTGTTCACCCGCACGTTCGACACCGCGATC
Organism: Pseudonocardia benzenivorans CB1190; assembly: GCF_000196675.2. GTDB lineage: Bacteria > Actinomycetota > Actinomycetes > Mycobacteriales > Pseudonocardiaceae > Pseudonocardia > Pseudonocardia benzenivorans. The sequence goes on from NC_015312.1 coordinate 2,020,804, forward strand.
GCCGCCGAGCACGGGGTCGACCTGGGTCCCCGGGCGCAGGACAGCCAGTCCCGGTCGTGGCGCGGGACGGTCCGTGGCATGCACGGGCGCCGCGGCCGCGGGGAGGCCAAGCTGGTGCGGGCCGCGCACGGCGCGGTGCACGACGTCCTGGTCGACGCCCGGCCGTCGTCACCGACGTTCGGGGTCGTCGCGGCCTTCCGGCTCGACGACGAGGACTTCCACCACCTCTACGTGCCGCCGGGCCTGCTCCACGGCTTCCAGGCGCTGACCGACGTCGCGGACGTCTGCTACCGGATCGACCGCCCGCACGACCCGTCCGAGGACGTCGGGGTCGCCCACGACGACCCCGACCTCGCCATCGCGTGGCCGCTGCCGCTCGGCCCGATCTCCGACCGGGACCGGGCCGCGGGCAGCTGGGCCGAGCTGGTCGCGACGGGCTGAGCCGGGCCGCTCAGCCCACCGGGCGCAGCGTCGCGTCGAGGGTGCCGGCGGCCTGCCGGTCGGCCAGCACCGCGAGCCGGGTGAACCGCCGGTCGAACGCCTCCTGCGTCAGGCCGTGCGCCCGGTAGGCCGCGGCGAGCTCGGCCGCCCCGTCGGCGACGCTCCAGCTCGCGTGGAAGTCGGGCAGCACCTTGCCGATCTTGGTGAAGTCGACGCGGTAGGAGCGGGGGTCGCCGCCGGTCTCGCCGGTGACCAGCAGCTCCGCCTCGGGCACGACCTTCTTCACCTCGGCCGCGATGTCGCTGACCTGCACGTTGTTCTCCGTCGAGCCGACGTTGAACGCCTCGCCGCGCACGACGTCGGCCGGTGCCGCGAGCGCGGCGACGACCGCCGCGACGATGTCGCGGGCGTGCACCAGCGGCCGCCACGGGGTCCCGTCGCTGAGCACCTTGATCGTCCCGGACAGGATCGCGTGCCCGACGAGGTTGTTGAGCACGATGTCGGCGCGCAGCCGCGGGGAGAACCCGAACGCGGTGGCGTTGCGCAGCGAGACGGGGACGAAGTCGTCGTCGGCGAGGTCGACGAGGTCGCCCTCCACCCGGACCTTCGACTCCGCGTACGGCGTGACGGGCCGCATGGGCGCGTTCTCGTCGAGGATGTCGTCGGTGCCCGAGGCGCCGTACACCGAGCAGGTGGAGGCGTAGACGAAGCGTCCGACGCCGGCGTCCTTGGCGAGCCGGGCCAGCCGCGTCGAGGCGTGGTGGTTGATGTCGTAGGTGTGCTGCGGCGCGAGCGAGCCGAGCGGGTCGTTGGACAGCGCGGCGAGGTGCACGACGGCGTCGAAGCCGGTCAGGGCGTCCCTCCCGACGTCGCGCAGGTCCACGGCGATCCCCGGCGGGTCGGCAGGCGCCGGCCCCAGCACGGAGGTCGCGTACAGGCCCGAGTCGAGCCCGACCACGTCGTGCCCGGCGTCGGTGAGGATCGGGGCCATGAGCGTGCCGAGGTAACCCTGGTGGCCGGTGAGCAGGACGCGCATCGCGCAGTTCCCTTCTGACGGTCAGCCGACGCCTGGGGCGGCGGCGACATCACTGACGATCATGCGGGTGGGATGGAAGCCCTCGGCGTAGCGCCGTCCGCACTGCACTCCGCGGACCCGGGCGAGGCCGCGGAAGGTCTCCTCGTCGAACCAGTGCCGGGCCTTCTGCGACGGGTAGTGCTCGTGCAGCAGCCGCACCTTCTCGTCGACGACGTCGGCCTCGACCGGCCACAGGACGGCGGGCTGGGCGAGGTCGGGCTCGGCCTTGAGGATCTCGTAGCCCAGGATCAGGTGGTCGCGGAACACCGTCGGCGCGAGCCGGGCCAGGCCGCGGTGGTCCTGGTGGTCGTCGTGGCGTGTGGTGCACAGCACCAGATCGGGCTCGCAGGTGCGGCGGAACTGCTCGAGCGCCTCCTTGGCGCGGTCCCAGTGGGCGGGCAGCCGCCCGTCGGGGACGTCGAGGATCGTGACGGTGAGGTCGGCGCCCGGGCAGAACGCGGCCAGCGCGGCCCGTTCCTCGTCCTCGCGCGCGGTGTCGGCACCGGAGAGCACGAGCGCGCGCACCCGCAGGCCCGGCCGCGCCCGGCACAGCGTCAGCACGGTCCCGCCCGCCCCGATCGCGATGTCGTCGCAGTGCGCGCCGAGCAGGACGAGCTCGTCGAGCGCCTCGGGGCGCAGCCCCCGCATCAGGTGCGCCCCACGGGGTCGACGACCTCCAGCGCGGGGATCGGGAACACGAGTTTCCCGCCCCACCGGCCGACGACCGGCGCCAGCTGCGCGGTGATCTCCTCGCGCAGGTTCCACGGCAGGACGAGCACGTAGTCGGGACGGTCGGCCTCGATGCGCTCGGGGGCGTGGATCGGGATCCGGGTGCCAGGGGTGAACCGGCCGTGCTTGTACGGGTTGCGGTCGACGGTGTAGGCGAGCAGGTCGGGCCGGATGCCGCAGTAGTTGAGCAGGGTGTTGCCCTTGCCCGGCGCGCCGTAGCCGACGACGGTCCGGCCCGCGTCGGCGGCGTCGATCAGGAAGCGCATCAGGTCGTTGCGGATCCGGGAGACGTCGCGGGCGAAGCCTGCGTGCCCCTCGACGGTGTCCAGCCCGGCGGCGGCCTCCTCGGCGAGCACGGCGGCGACGGCCGGGCCCGGGGCCGCGCCGAGCTCGCGCGGCCGCGCCCACAGCCGGATCGAGCCGCCGTGGGTCGGGACGAGCTCGACGTCGACCAGGTCCAGGCCGCCTGCCGCCAGGGCCCGCTGCGCCGTGGCGACCGTGTAGTACTGGAAGTGCTCGTGGTAGATCGTGTCGAACTGGCGCAGCCGCACCAGCGTCAGCAGGTGCTGCACCTCGATCGAGACCCAGCCGTCGTCGGCGACCATGGCGCGCAGTCCCTGCGCGAACCCGGCGACGTCGGGGATGTGCGCGAACACGTTGTTGGCGACGACGAGCGCCGCCGGCCCGTGCGTGGCGCGCACCGTCGCGCCGGTGTCGGGGGACAGGAACGCCGTCAGTGTCGGGACGCCCTTCGCCCGCGCCGCCTCGCCGACGTTGACGCTGGGCTCGACGCCGAGCGCCCGGATGCCGCGCGCGACGACGTGCTGCAGCAGGTAGCCGTCGTTGCTGGCGGCCTCGACGACCAGCGAGTCGGTCGTGAGGCCCGCGCGCTCGACCGCCGCGTCGACGAACCGGCGGGCGTGCTCGACCCACGAGGAGGAGAAGGAGGAGAAGTAGGCGTACTCGGTGAAGGTCTCGCCGGGGTCGATCAGCGGCGGCAGCTGCACGAGCAGGCAGGACCCGCACACCCTGGGGTGCAACGGGAACGTGGCCTCGGCGCGCTCGAGCGCGTCGGCGGTGAGGAACAGCTCGCACGGCGGCGTCGCGCCGAGGTCGACGAAGCTGCGCAGGTCGGTCGAGCCGCACAGGCGGCAGCTGAGCGTGACGTCGGGCGCCTGCGCGGCGGCGGGACGCTCGGTGGTCGACGACGTCATCTGTTCCTCCGGTCGGCGGATCGTCTCGCCACTGGTCTCGGATCGGCCGCCGATTACGTTTCGTGAGGGTCCGGCCCGGCACCCCCGTGGGCCGGCGGTCGTGTCGCGGCGCACGCCCCGGCCGGGGCGGGAACAAGTTAGCTTCCGCACCTGTTCGCGCTGATGGAGGAGCCGGCGCAGCAGAGGAGCCGGCCGCGAACCGATCGGAGTGCCTGTGAGCAGCACCGAGTCCACACGGACGCGCGTCGAGGTCTGGTTCGACCCCCGCTGTCCGTGGGCCTGGCTGACGTCACGGTGGATCCTCGAGGTCGAGAAGGTCCGCGACATCGACCTGTCGTTCCACGTCATGAGCCTGTCGGTCCTCAACGAGAACCGCGAGGACCTCCCGGAGGCCTACAAGGCCATGCTCGGCCCGGGTTTCGGTCCGGTGCGGGTGTGCATCGCCGCGGCGCGCGAGCACGGCCAGGAGATCCTGCGCCCGCTCTACACCGCGATGGGCGAGCGGATCCACAACCAGGGGATCAAGGACCTCGAGCTCGTCGTGAAGGAGTCGCTCGCCGAGCTGGGTCTGCCGGAGTCGCTGGCCGAGGCCGCCACCAGCACCGAGTACGACGAGGAGCTGCGCGCCAGCCACCACCGCGGCATGGACCCGGTGGGCATGGACGTCGGCACCCCGACCATCCACGTCGACGGCATCGCCTACTTCGGTCCCGTGATCTCGCGCGTCCCCAAGGGCGAGGAGGCCGGGAAGATCTTCGACGGTGCCCGGATGCTGGCCGAGTACCCGTACTTCTTCGAGCTGAAGCGGACCCGCACCGAGAGCCCGAACTTCGACTACTGAGCGAGTCCGGTCACCCGGCCCGACCGCGACGCGTCGACGGCCCGCCACGTCGCTCGTGGCGGGCCGTCGGTCTGCCGGGGTCGTTCGCCGTGGTGTCAGCGGGTAGCGATGTAGGCGTCGCGCAGGACGCCCGTCTGCAGCTCCATCTCGCGCACCCGGTGGTTCACCAGGTCGCCGATGCTCACCATCCCGACCAGCCGCCCGCCGTCGACGACCGGCAGGTGCCGGTAGCGCCCGCGGGTCATCTGCGCCATCGCGTAGGTGAGGGACTCGGTGGACGACACCGTCGCGACGTTGCGCGTCATGATGTCCTCGACGTTGCACGACAGCAGCCGGTTGCCGCGCCGGGCCAGCTCGCGGATCACGTCGCGCTCGGACACGATCCCCCTGATCCGGTTCTCGCCGTCGCTGACCAGCAGCGCACCGATCCGGTACTTCTCGAGGCGTTCGACCGCCTCTGCCACGGTCGCCCAGGGCACGACGCTGTGCACGGTCCGCCCCTTGGTGTCGAGGACGTCTGCGATGTTCATGAGTTCCTCCTCGCGGTGGCGAGGCCCCGGCCAGGGGGCCTGCGATCAGCGTGCGCCGGTCCGGGGTGAGCCGCCTCACCGACGCGGGTGAACTCAGGGGCACGTCGCCTCCACCGTCCGGGGGATGTGCGCCGATCGCCGCCTGCGAGTGGCGCGGATGTGACGGATCTCGTGCCGCCCGGGCGGGCGGAGCCCGGCCTCGGGAGGGCGGGGACCCCGCGAACCGTGTGAGGATCGGGGCATGGCAGCACCGACGCTGAACACAACCGGACACTGGATCGCAGGAGAGACGGTCGCCGCCACGGGCGAGACCATCGACGTCGTCAACCCCGCGACGGGCGAGGTCGTCGGCACGGTTCCCGCGGGCACCGCCGAGGACGTCGACCGCGCGGTGCGCGCCGCGCGGGCGGTGCAGCGGGAGTGGGCCGACGTCGACGTCGCCGAGCGCGCCGCCGTCGTCCAGCGCATCTCCGACGGCCTCAAGGCCCGCGCGGAGGACGTCGCCACCTCGATCACCGCAGAGATGGGCTCCCCGGTCACGTTCTCCCGCAAGGTGCAGGCGACGATGCCGGTCGCCTCGTCGCGCGGGTTCGCGAAGATCGCGGCCGACTTCCCGTGGACCGAGGAGATCGGCAACTCCCTCGTCGTCAAGGAGCCGATCGGGGTGGTCGGGGCGATCACGCCGTGGAACTACCCGCTGCACCAGATCGTCGCGAAGGTCGCGCCCGCGCTGCTCGCGGGCAACACCGTCGTGCTGAAGCCGACCGAGATCGCGCCGCTGACCGCGCAGCTGCTCGCCGAGGTCGCGGCCGAGGCCGGGCTGCCGGCGGGCGCGTTCAACATCGTGCACGGCACCGGCCCGGTCGTCGGCGAGGCGATCGCGGGGCACCCCGACGTCGACATGATCTCCTTCACCGGCTCCACCCGTGCGGGCAAGCGGGTGTCGGTCGTCGCCGCCGAGACCGTCAAGCGCGTGGCGCTGGAGCTGGGCGGCAAGTCCGCCAACGTCATCCTGCCCGACGCCGACCTGGGCAAGGCGGTGAAGCTCGGCATCGGCAACGCCTGGATCAACGGCGGCCAGACGTGCACGGCCTGGACCCGCATGCTGGTCCCCGCCGACCGGCAGGACGAGATCCTGGAGATGGTCGAGGCCGCGGCCGCGCGCTACACCGTCGGCGACCCGACCGACGAGGCCACCCGGATCGGCCCGATGTCGTCGCAGACGCAGCGGCAGCGGGTGCACGGCTACATCGAGCGCGGCGTCGCCGACGGCGCCCGCGTCGTGTTCGGCGGCCCCGGCCCGGTCGAGGGCCTGGAGTCGGGCGCCTACGTCCGGCCGACGGTCTTCGCCGACGTCGCGCCCGACGCCGTCATCGCCCAGGAGGAGATCTTCGGGCCCGTGCTGTCGGTGATCCCGTACCGCGACGAGGACGAGGCGGTCGCGATCGCCAATTCGTCGGTCTACGGGCTCTCGGGTGCGGTGTTCGGCGAGGACGACCACGCGCTGGCCGTCGCGCGCCGGCTGCGCACCGGCCAGGTCGAGGTCAACGGCGGTGCGTTCAACATCATGGCGCCGTTCGGCGGCTACAAGCAGTCCGGCAACGGCCGCGAGCTGGGTCGCTACGGGCTCGAGGAGTTCCTCGAGACCAAGGCCATCCAACGCTGACCGGTCGGCGACGGCCTGATCGGGCGATTTCCGGGCGGCGAGCGTGACGAACCGTCGCGAACCGGGCGGGGTCCGGCCCCGCCCGGCTCGTCGGGGGTCGCTCGATAGGATCGCGGACACCCCGAACGCGACCCTCCACGCTGGAGTTCGATGACCCCGCCCGAGTCCGACGTCCGCCCCGAGAACCCCACGGTCCGGCGGATCGGGGGCCGGTACCGGCTCGACGAGCGGATCGCCGCCGGGGCCATGGGCGCGGTGTGGCGTGGGACCGACGAGCTGCTCAACCGGACCGTCGCCCTCAAGGAGCTGCTCGTCGCCGCGTCGCCGGGCGAGGAGGACACGCTCGAGGAGTCGCGGCAGCGGATCCTGCGCGAAGGCCGGATCGGGGCCCGGCTGCAGCACGCGCACGTCATCAGCATGTTCGACGTCGTGGTCCACGACGACCGACCCTGGCTGGTCATGGAGTACCTGCCGTCGCGGTCGCTCGCCGCGGTACTGGCCGAGAAGGGGCCGATGGGCGCCCGCGAGGCCGCCGCGGTCGGCGAGCAGGTGGCCGACGGGCTCACCGCCGCCCATGCGGCCGGCGTCGTGCATCGCGACGTCAAACCCGGCAACGTGCTCATCGCCGAGGACGGCACGGCCAAGATCACCGACTTCGGCGTCTCCCGCGCCGTCGACGACGTGCAGCTCACCCGCACCGGCATGATCGCGGGCACCCCGGCGTTCCTCGCGCCCGAGGTGGCCCGGGGCGGGCAGCCGACGCCGGCGTCGGACGTGTTCGCCCTCGGGGCGACGCTCTACGCGGCCGTCGAGGGGGAGCCGCCGTTCGGGCTGGACGACAACGCCTACGCGCTGCTGCACAAGGTGGCCACCGGCACGGTCCGCCCGCCCGTCGCCGCCGGGGCCCTGACGCCGCTGCTCGCGACGCTGCTGGCCCCCGAGCCCGCGAACCGGCCGACGGCGAGCCAGGCCCGCGCCGCGTTGGAGGCCGTCGCCGCCGGGCGCACCCCGACCGGTCTGCCCGCGGGCTCGGCGTTCGCCCTCGGCCCGGCCGCGCCCCCCGTCGAGCAGCCCGCCCGGCCGGTCGCCACCCCTGCGACGCCCACCCTCGCCTCGGCCCCGCCGCCGGCCGCGGCGCCGCCGGTGGCCCCGACCGCGGCCGCGGCGCCCGGGCAGCGCAGGCTCGTCGCCGTCGTGGCCGCGGTGCTCGTGGTGCTCGTCGTGGGTGCGGGTGTGATCATCGGGCTGGTCCGGTCGTCGGGCACGAAGGAACCGACGGGACCGCCGGCCGGCGCCTCCGCGACCGCCTCGCCCACGCCGAGCCCGACGCCCACGACCGCGCCGTCGACCACCACCGCGGCGCCCACGTCGGCCTCCGGCTCGGGGATGCCGGCCATCCAGTTCGTCCAGAGCTACTACGGCCTGCTGCCCGGCAACGTCGACCAGGCGTGGGCCCTGCTGAGCCCGCAGGCGCAGCAGCAGGCGGGCGGCTACCAGGCGTACAAGGACTTCTACGGCGGGCTCACCGCGGTGTGGGCCGAGACGCTGCGCGTGGTCGACGCCGACACCATCACCGCGACGATCGTCTTCACCCGCAAGGACGGGACCCAGACGCGCGAGCCGTACCGCTTCGACATCAGCGGCACCGACGGCAACCGCGTGATCCAGTCCTTCACCCAGGGCGGCTGACTGACCCCGGCCGCCGCTCGGCCTCAGGCGGTGCGGGAGCCGACCTCGTTCAGGTGGCCCGCCACCCAGCTGACGACCTCGCGGACGAACGCCGCCCGGTTGGCGACGTCGTGCACCTCGTGGCCCTCGTCGTCGAACAGCAGGTAGCCGTGCGGGACGCCGCGCTCGCGCAGCGCGGCGACGACCTGCTCGGGCTCGCTGATCGGGACGTTGGTGTCGTGGCGGCCGTGCACGACCAGCAGCGGCGCGGTGAGCCGGTCGATGCGGTGCAGCGGGGAGAGCCTGCGCAGCAGGTCGCGGTCGGTCCGCGGGTCGCCGTACTTCGTCGTCGCGGCCTCGGCGATCCACGGCTCCGTGCCCGCGTAGAACGTCTCCAGATCGGCCATCCCGCAGACGTCGACGCCCACCCGGAACAGCTCCGGGTAGCGGACCAGCGCGGCGAGGGTCAGGTAGCCGCCGTAGGAGCGGCCCGCGACGCCGATGCGGTCGCGGTCGGCGAGCCCCGATCCCGCGAGGAAGTCGACGGCGGCGCTGACGTCGGCGATGGCGGCGAAGCGGCGATGCAGGTCGTCGGCCCGGGAGAACGTGCGGCCGAAGCCCGCCGAGCCCCGGACGTTCGGCGCGAACACGGCCACACCCGCGGCCGCCAGCGCCTGGAACAGCGGCTGGAAGACCGGCCGCTCCTGCGCCTCCGGCCCGCCGTGCAGCCAGATCAGGGCGGGTGTCGCGCCGAGCGTGCCGCGCGGCCGGAAGAGCCAGCCGGTCAGCGTGAGGCCGTCCTCGGCGCGGAACTCGTGCAGCGTGGGGGAGACGAGCACGTCCGCGGGGTCGGTGTCGTCGTCGGGGTCGTCGGACTCCGGGGGCAGCACAGCGGGCGCCTCGGTGCCGGGCAGCCCGTCGACGATCGGCACCAGCGACAGCCGCGGTGCGACGGTCGGCCCCTCGCTCGCGAGCAGCAGGCCGGCGCCGTCGCGGGTGAACGCGGCATCGGTGACGACGTCGCCCGCCGGGTCGGGCAGCGGTGAGATCAGGCCGCTGCGCAGGTCGAGCATCTCGGGCTCGCTGCGGCCGTCGACGTTCCAGACCAGCACCGCGCGGGCGCCCGCCGGGTCGAGCGCGACGAGGTCGAGGTCGTCGTGCGCGCGTTCGGCGACCGGTGAGGACATTCCGGGCGCGCCGGTGCCGAGCGGGACCGCGAGCAGCGCGGCGCGTTCGCGGCCGGCATCGGTGTGCAGGTAGAGCAGCCCGCCGCTGACGCCGAAGCGGGCGTCGGCGACCGTCGCGCCGCCGCCGGGGATGAGGTCGGTGCGCCTGCCGGTGCGCAGGTCGATCAGCTCGAGGTGGCGGTCGCCGCGGCGGCCGTGACGCACCACGACGCGGTGCCCGTCGCCCGACACCGCGCACACCATCGCGGCCGGTCCCGACGCCAGCACCGTCGACGTGCCGTCGCGCAGGTCGACCAGGCACGCCTGGCCCTCGCCCTGCCCGGAGCCGTAGATCGTGACACCCAGGTGCGAGCCGTTGGGCGACCACGAGCCCAGCACGACGGCCGTGGCCGCGGGGGCGATCTCCCGGCGGCGCCGGCCGTCGGGGGAGACGAGCAGGACGCGGGTGCGCTCGCCGCCGCCCGGCGCGAGCTGGCAGGCCAGCCAGCTGCCGTCCGGGGACCAGGCGACGCCGGTGACGTCGGCGTGCGGCAGGTCGCGGTCGTCGGGCTCGGTGGGCAGTGCGGCCCGGGGTTCGACGACGGGTGCCGGTCCACTGCCCAGCTCGCCGACGTAGAGCCGGGGGCGGCCGTCGCGGTCGGAGATCCAGGCCAGCAGCCGGCCGTCCGGGCCCGGCCGGGGCGACCGGAACGAGGCCGCGGACACCACGTCGGCGACCGGGCCGGCGTCGGCGACGAGCCGCTCGCCCACCAGCCTTTCGCGACGACGGTCGGCAAGGGTCGGTTCCATCTACAACCCCCTCTCCTGCAGCCACATCTCCAACAACGCCACCTGCCACAACGCGTTGGACCCGAGGTTGGTCCGCGCGGTGTTCGGGTCCGCCAGCATCCGTTCCAGCCAGTCTGCCCGCACCAGACCCCGTGCCTTCGCCACCGGGTCGGTGACCGCGTCGCGCACACGCTCCAGGAACGGGCCCTCGAGGTGGCGGATCGCCGGCACCGGGAAGTATCCCTTCGGCCTGTCGATCACCGCGTCCGGGACCACCCCGCGGGCCGCCTCCTTGAGCACGCCCTTGCCGCCGTGGGCGAGCTTGAGCTCCGGCGGGCAGGCCGCGGCCAGCTCGACGAACTCGTGGTCGAGGAACGGGACCCGGGCCTCCAGGCCCCAGGCCATCGTCATGTTGTCGACGCGCTTCACCGGGTCGTCGACGAGCATCACGGTGCTGTCCAGCCGCAACGCGGCGTCGAGGGTCTCGGCCGCGCCCTCACGGGCGAAGTGCGCGGCGACGAACTCGCGGCTCGGGTCGTGGTCGAGCAGCCACTCCGGTTCGAGGATCGACGCCAGGTCGGCGTGCGGCCGGTCGGTGAACACCCGCGCGTACTCGGTGACGGCCCGCTCTCGCGGCACCCCCGCCAGCGGCGGGTACCAGTTGTAGCCGGCGAGCACCTCGTCGGCGCCCTGCCCGGACTGCACCACGGTGACGGACTTCGCGATTTCCTCCGAGAGCAGGTGGAACGCCACGCAGTCGTGGCTGACCATCGGCTCGGCCATCGCCGCGATGGTGTGGTCGACCGCCGGCAGCATGCGCGCCGGGTCGACGAGGATCCGCTGGTGGTCGGTGCCGAACTCGGCGGCGACGACGTCGGAGTACCGGAACTCGTCGCCGGCCTCGCCGCCCGCCGCGTGGAAGCCGACGCTGAACGTCTTCAGGCCGGTCTGGCCCTCCTGCGCGAGCAGCCCGACGATCAGCGACGAGTCGAGCCCGCCGGAGAGCAGCACCCCGACCGGCACGTCGGCGACCATCCGGCGGCGCACCGCGACCCGCAGCGACTCCAGCACCGCGTCGCGCCAGTCGACCGCGCTCATCCCCGCGTCGGCGGGCCGCCGCTCGTGGCGCGGCGACCAGTACTCGTGGACGGTGGTCGTGCCGTCCGCCCGGATCGTGCGGACCGTGGCCGGCGGCAGCTTGCGGACCCCCGTGAGGATCGTCCGCGGCGCGGGGACGACCGAGTGGAACGTCATGTAGTGGTGCAGCGCGACCGGGTCGATCGAGGTGTCGACCTCCCCGCCCGCGAGCAGCGCGGGCAGCGACGACGCGAACCGCAGCCGGCCGGGCCGCTCGGCGAGGTAGAGCGGCTTGATCCCCAGCCGGTCGCGGCCCAGGACGACCGTGCCCGAGTCCCGCTCGTGCACGGCGAAGGCGAACATCCCGAGGAAGTGCTCGACGCAGCCGGTGCCCCAGCGGTGGTACGCCTTGATCAGCGTCTCGGTGTCGGAGTCGGAGAAGAACCGGTAGCCGTGCCCCTCCAGCTCGGCGCGCAGCTCACGGAAGTTGTAGATGCAGCCGTTGAACACCGCGGCCAGGCCCAGCTCCGGGTCGACCATCGGCTGCGCCCCGCGCTCCGACAGGTCGATGATCTTCAGCCGGCGGTGCCCCAGCGCGACCGGGCCCGCCGCGTGCACGCCGTGCCCGTCGGGGCCGCGCCGGTGCATCGCCTCGGTGATCCGTGCGACCGCCGCGACGTCGGCACCGAGGCCGTCGAACCGGATCTCGCCGGCGATGCCGCACATGCGCGTCCCTGCTTCCGCTCGCTACTTCGGTGACCGGGTCACTTCAGCACCCAGGTGTCCTTGGCGCCGCCGCCTCGCGACGAGTTGACGACGAGGCTGCCCGCCGGCGCAACCCGGGACAGCGCGGCCGGTGCGACGTCGACGCGCGTGCGGTCGCCGACACGCGACTGGAACGCGAAGGCGCGCAGGTCGACGGCCCGCGGATGCAGGGCGCCGCCGGAGAACGTCGGGTGCGTCGACAGCTGGACGAGGTCCTGCGCGACCCAGCCTTCCGGACGGGCGCGGATCGCGGCGGCCGCATCGGCCAGCTCGGCGCGGGTGGCGTCGGGCCCGATCAGGATGCCGTGCCCGCCGTACCCGTCGACCGGCTTGACGACGAGCTCGTGCAGCCGGTCCAGCACCTCGGCGCGCCGGTCGGGATCCGCGCACGGGTACGTCGGGACGTTGTCGAGCAGGGGCGCCTCGCCGAGGTAGTGCTCGATCATCGCCGGCACGTAGGAGTAGACGAGCTTGTCGTCGGCGACGCCGTTGCCGGGCGCGTTGAGCAGCTGCACGGTCCCCGCGGCCGCCGCCCGGCACAGCGCACGCCCGATCGGCCGCTCGTCGGCGCCCGTCGCGTCGAGCAGGTCCTGCTCGTCGAGACGCCGGTAGAGCGCCGCGAGCCGCCGGCGGCCGCCCGGCCCCACCAGGTACACGCCGTCGCGGGTGACCTGCAGGTCCCGCGGCGTCACGACGGGCACCTGCATCCGGTCGGCGAGCAGCGTGTGCTCGAACCAGGCCGGGTCGACCGGCCCGGCCGACAGCAGCGCGACCTCGTCGGCGCCCGCCGCGTCGTGGTCGGGGACCGCGGACAGCAACGCGGCCCGCAGCGCACGCGGCACGTCGTCGAGCCCGACGACGCCCGCCGGGGGCTCCAGGTCCGGCAGCACGCTGCGCACCAGCCGCCGGGAGATGATCGAGAACCCGATGCCCGACGGCACCCGCAGGTTGTCCTCCAGCACGAACCAGTGGTCGGCCCGATCGCGGACCAGGTCGATACCGGCGACGGTGACGCGCACGGCGTCGGCCGGCAGCGTTGCGCCGATCCTGCTGCGCCCCGGGGCTCCGTCGACCACCGTCGCAGGGACGATCCCCGCGTCGACGATCTCACGCGGGCCGTAGACGTCGCGCAGGAACAGCTCCAGCGCCCGGACCCGTTGCGCGAGACCGGCCGAGAGCATCGCCCAGTCCTCCGCGGAGATGATGCGGGGGACGAGGTCGAGCGGGAACAGCCGGTCGGGCTCGTCGCCGACGCGGAAGGTGACGCCGCGGGCATGCTGCTCGGTGCGCAGCGCCGACTCGGCCGCCGTCATGCCGCGCGGGCCCAGCCGGTCGAGCACACGGAACATGAACCCGTAGTGCGGCAGCACCTGCCCGCCCTCGCTGACCGCCTCGTCGAACGCCTCCGGCCGGTACCCGGCCAGCAGCTCCGGCGGGGGCGGCGCGACCGGCGTCGTGATCCCGGTCAGGGCACGGCCCTGGGTCGTCTCCAGCAGCGCGTCGACGACGTCGGTCAGCTCGCCGCGCAGGCCGAACGCGCGCCGCTGCCGCGCCGCCGCGCTGCCCCGGGCCAGCGTCTGCCGCGACAGCTCCAGCACCTGCTCCCAGTCACCCGCCGCCTCCAGGTGCGCGCGCAGCCCGTCGACGAGCATGCCGACCATCAGCGCGGGCGACATCAGCGCCGGACCCACGAGATCGACCAGGTCGCCCTCCAGACCCGACCGCGCCGCGCGCCAGTTGGCCGAGCGCAGCAGCTCGTGGCGCGACGTCGGCAGCGGCGCGCCCGCGAGCGCGTCCTCCGAGGCCCGCCGCACCAGCGCCCGGAACAGCCCCGCGATCAGCACGACGTCGTCGACGTCGGGGCAGGCGTCGCACACCCGCAGCTCGACCGTGGGCAGGTGCGCGCTGGGCCGGATGTCGAAGTACACCATCCCGGGGTCGCTGATCGTCCCCGACGCGATCAGCTCGTCGACCATCCCGTCGTAGTCCGCGGCCGTCTCCACCGCGCCCGGCGGCCCTGCCGTCGGCCAGCGCGACCAGACCATCGAGCGGAAGCTCGCGTAGCCGGTGTCCTCGCCGCGCCAGTAGGGCGAGCTGGCCGAGATCGCGAGCAGCACCGGCAGGTACGGCGCGACGCGACGGACCACCTGAACGGCCATGTCGCGGTCCGGCACGTCGACGTGGACCTGCGCGCCGCAGATGTGCTGCTCGCGCACCAGCATCTGGTACTCGTGCTGCATCTTCTCGTAGCGCGCGCCCGCGGAGATGTCGGTGCCCGAGAGCTCGACGAGCGGCACCGTCCCGGCGGCGACGACCCCCAGCCCCAGCGGGTGGGCGACCTTCTCCAACGTGCCGCGCAGCCGCCGGACGTGCTCGCGCAGGTCGTCGAGCGTCCGGCAGGGCGGGGTGTTGGTCTCGACGAGCGAGCGCTGCAGCTCCGGCGCGAACTCGTCGCCGCCGAGCTTGGACAGCAGCGCGTCGACCTCCGGCGCCGCACGTCTGGTCTCCAGGTCGACGACGTGGAACTCCTCCTCGACGCCGATCTGCGGCAGGTCGCCCATCTGCCCGACCGTAGGGGCCCGCTGTTACGAACACTTGTCTGCGGCGTCACCTCCATCCGCTTGCGCGGGCCGTGATCCGCCGTTCGGCCGAACGCTCCGGACTGTGCGGCCGGGCGCTGCCGGACGTCACCGGCCGAAACCGGTGTCAGCCGGCCGCCGGGGTCCGCAGCTCCGCCAGCTCGGACAGCTCCCGGACGACGACGTCGGGCAGGCGGCCCAGGGTGTCGAAGGTGCGCCCGGACCGGTCGATCCAGGCGGTGCGCATACCCGCGCGCGCCGCGCCGACGATGTCGAAGGGGTTGCACGAGACCAGCCGGATCGACTCGACCGGTCGCCCGGTGACGGCGGCGGCATGCCGGTACACCGCGGGGTGCGGCTTGTAGACGCGCACGTCGTCGACGCTGATGACGTGCGAGAACCAGGGAGCCAGCCCGGCCGTCCGCAGGCAGGCCGCGAGCATGGTCGGGCTGCCGTTGGACAGCAGTACGCACTCGGTCCCGGCCGCCGCCAGCGCCGCGAGCCCGGCGGCCACGTCGGGGAAGGTGGGCAGCCGGTCGTACGCGGACACGAGCCCGGCCCTCACCTGCGGATCGAGGTCGAGGCCCCGGTCGAGCAGGGCGAAGTCGAGCGCCCGCCGGGTCAGCCCGGCGAAGTCCTCGTAGTCGTCCATGATCGTGACCCGGAAGGCGTAGTCGAGCTGCGCACCCCGCCACACCGCCGCGACGTCGGCCGCCACACGGAGAACAGCGCGCCCTCGGTGGCGACCGGGATCAGCAGCGTGGTGCCGGCGGTGAGCTGTTTGACGTCGAGGTTGCCGCCGGTCTCGCGGGGCGGGATGGTGCGCAGCCCCTCGGCGGCGATCCGCGGGTCGGCCGGCACCGCGCTGTCGGCCAGCGGCGCCGTGACGGCACCACCGCGCCCGAGCAGCTCGGCCTCCCGGGCCGCCTGGCGCACGCGCAGCTCGGTCGACGGCGCCACCGTGCCAGCGGTTGTGTCCGGTCCCCGGCTCCTCGGCGAGGCACTTCGTCAGGTCGACGGAGACGTGATGCGTGGCGCCGGCCATGGGCGGTGCCGAACCTTTCGACGGCCGTCGGATGATCGAGAACGTACGAAAGCCGGAACCGACGTGTCAATAGTTGCCGACATGTCGTCCCATCGGACGCGCGGCCGGTCAGCCCAGCGCGATGGCCGCCGTTGCATGATCATCCAGGGTGGCCCGCTCGGAGCGGCTGACCGAACGCCGTGGGTAGCCGGCACGCCCGTACCCGCCGTGCTCGTCACGATTCCGCCGCGTCACGTCCACGGCCGCGCGGTGCGCCTGCACCACTCGTCTCCGCGCGTGCGTGCGCGCCGGCCGCGACCGGGAAGCCCCGTCGCGGCGTCGACGGGTGTCAGGCCGGCCAGGGCACGTCGGGGAAGGGAGAGCGCGCGGTCGCCGTCGCCAGGTCCAGTTCGCCGCGCGCGACCGCAGCGTGCAGGGCCGCGACCTCGGCCAGCTCGTCCCGCTGCGTCGTGACCTCGGCCCGGTCCATCGGGTCGCCGTGGCCCGGGACGAACGTCGACACGTCGAGGGCGAGCAGCGCGGACACCGTGGCGGGCCAGTCCGCGACGACGGCGTCCCCGAGGTCGGGCGGCGCCCCCTGCTCGACGAGGTCACCCGCGAACACGACGTCCCCGGCCACCGCGACGACGTCATGGTCGGTGTGACCGCGACCGGGGTGCCGCAGCCCGACGGTGCGCCCGCCGAGGTCGACGTCGAGCACCGGGTCGACCGTCCCGCCGGGTAGCGGCGGATCCGTCGCGGCGAGGGCGTCGGCGGTGGCGTGGTCGCCTCGGTCGCGGTAGTGCCGGGTCCACTCGGCGCGCTGGGCGTCGGCCGTCGCGACGATCGTTGCGCGGCAACGAGGATGGGCGTGGACGGGGCCCGCGGGGAAGGCGCCGGTGCCGAAGCAGTGGTCGAAGTGCGCGTGGGTGATCACGATGATCAGCGGGAGCTTCGTGATGGTGCGGACCGCCGCGCGCAGTCGGGCGCCCTGCTCACGGTCGCCCGCGGTGTCGACGACCAGCGCCCGCTCCGCCCCGACGACCAGCCCCGTCGTGAGGTCCAGCTCGTCGTGGCGGCGGGCGAACACCCCGTCGCCGACCTCGAGCCATCTGTCCGCCACGCGAGCAGTCTGACGGGTGCGAGGGTGGCGGCAGCCTCCCGACGCGGGTTGATCGCCGAGTGCGGGACCTGGGCGCCAGGTGGTGCGCTCATGTCCCGAGGTCGGCGATCATCCGGGAGGGCGGGGCCGGGTGCCCGTTGATCGCCGAACGTGGGACATGGACGCAGGTTGGCGGGTGGTGGCGGGTCCGGCCGGTTCGAGGTGCGGGTCGCCGCGCTCTGCCCGGATCACAGCCCTGACCGTGATCACCAGATGCGGGACATGGGCGCAATCTGACGCGCTCATGTCCCCGGCTCGGTGATCACAGCCGCGGGGGCGCGCTGGCGGGGTGGGGCATGGTGGTGGCGGGTCTGGCCGGTTCGAGGTGCGGGTCGCTGCGCTCCGGTCGGATCAGAGGGCGAGGCCTGCCCTCGGGGTTGATCGCCAGATGCGAGACCTGCGCGCAAGGAGACGCGCTCATGTCCCGAAATCGACGATCACGGGCCGGGTGGAGCGGCCCGTGCCCGGCGCGCGGGGGTCTGCCCGGGTCGGGGCCCGGCCCGGGCGGGCATCGGTCCGCCGGTGGCAGACGTCGGAGAAGGCGGGGTCGCGGCTCCGGCCGGCGCTCGGCGGTCGAAGCCGCCGCGGGCGCGTCGCGGAGGGCGGCGGAGGAGCGTCTCGGCGCCGTCCGGTGCAGGAGGGTGATCGCCGTTGTCGGGACATGGGCGCATGCCCCGACGCCCATGTCCCGCTTTCGATGATCACCCCGGGGGGTCAGCCGACGGGAGCTCCCGATCCGGCCGGGGCGGTCGAACCCGCTGGCCCGGAACCTACGGGCCCGGCGGCTGCCGGATCGGACACCGCAAGCCCCGAACCCACAGGCGTGGACCCCGCGGGCGCGGACCCCGCGGATGCGGAACCCGCGGGCGGCGAACCCGCCGGCGCGGAACCTACGGGCGCGGAACCGGTGGGCGCGGAACCCGTGGGCGCCGAACCCGTGGGCGCCGAACCCGCAGGCGCCGAACCCGCAGGCGCGGAACCCGCAGGCGCGGAGTCGGCAGGGGCCGACGCTGTGCCCCCACCGGTCGTGCCCGGGAGCGCGGTCGGCGGGACGGTCGTGGGCGGAGCGGTCGTGGGCGGGGCAGTCGTCGGCGGGGCGACGCCGGCACCGCTGCCCGGCACGCAGGCGCCGGCGGCCGGGCCGTCGTTCTCCGCGGGGGCGGCCGCGGCCGTGCCCCCCGTCGTCGCCACGCCACCGGGCGCGGCATGTGGAGGCTGCGTCGTCGCGGGCGGGTCGGCCACGGCCTCCGGGCCACCCGTGTCCTCATCGGACGCATCCGCGGGGTCATTGCCGGGCGTCGGTCGCGTCCCGCCGCTCCAGTCGGACAGTACCCGCAGCTTGTCCCAGGGGATGTCCTTCAGCCCGACGAAGTCGCCGGACAGCCCGGCGTCCTCGTACGCGGTGGAGCCGGGTGCGTACTCGGCGATGAACGCCATCCGCGCGCCGCCGTTGTCGCCGACGTAGGCGCCGTAGGTCTGCAGCGCCTTGGCGATGGCGGCCTCGCCCTTGCCGATGCCCGGGATCGCGTCGACATCGACGCTCGGGTCGAGCTGGACGCGGGCGCCCTCGGGAATCGGGGCGGAGGAGCCATCCATGTTGGACCCGTCGGTCTTGGTCGCCGGGTAGCGGACCTCCTTGGGCTTCACG
Organism: Pseudonocardia benzenivorans CB1190; assembly: GCF_000196675.2. Classification (GTDB taxonomy): domain Bacteria; phylum Actinomycetota; class Actinomycetes; order Mycobacteriales; family Pseudonocardiaceae; genus Pseudonocardia; species Pseudonocardia benzenivorans. The sequence goes on from NC_015312.1 coordinate 2,039,178, forward strand.
ATGTTCGTCGAGAAGAACAGGGCGTGCGGGATGTCCTGGTCGGCGATCTCCTGCGCCCGGACCACGGCGGCGTAGCGGGCGATGCCGGCGCCGGTGGAGCTGCCGTTGGTCTCGCGGCCGTCCCCGTCGAGGGGGGTCGCCGCACCCCAGGAGGCCTTGAGGCCGTTGCCCGACTTCTTCGTCACCCACAGGTTGACCACGGTGTTGGTCGAGGCGTCGGCGATGGCGACGTGGCCGTCGGAGCCGGGCGGGATCGGCAGGTCGGGCGGGACGGGGACGGTGATGCCCGCGAGGGGGTCGGGGCCCCAGTCCTTCTCCGAGAGCGGGACGGCGGATCGCGGGGCGTCGGCGGGAATGTCCTCGGGGTCGACGAGGGTGACGCCGAACTCGCCGGTGTTGAGGATGTGGTCGCCACCGGCGAGCGCGCCGGCCATCTTGGCGGACTGCGGGTCGAGCTTCGGCTCGGCGGGGATCGGGTCCCAGAGCCAGTCGGCCTTCTGGAAGTAGGGCCGGGTGACCTGCGCGCCGCCCGGGCAGGCCGCGACACCCGGCGCGGTGGCGGTGCCGGCGCCCGCGGACACGCCGCCTCCGTCCTCGGCGCAGGGCACCGCCGCGGTGCCCGCGGAGACGACGGGGGCCGAGCAGGACGCCCGGGCCACGTCGGTGGCGGCCGCGGGCATCAGCCCGGCGGTGACGAGCGCCGCGGCGGCGAGTGCGGTGAGCGGGAGGGTGGTCCGGGCGCGGTGGGGCGCTGCGGTGCGCCGGTGCCCGGGGGATATGGTGCGCATGGCGAAGACCCCTTTGTGACCGGAGGGGAGTGCGTCCCGGTTGGCGCCGGGACCGTCGTCGACGCCGGGGGTGCGACCCCGGCGACGAGTGCGATGAGGGTGGCGGGGCGGTTCTTGGCGGAACCGCCCCGTCGTCGTCTCGAACCGTCTGCGGACCTCCTGAGGGGGTCGTCGGCTGGTGGCGTTGATCGGGACCGTAGCCCGACAGGCGGTGCTGCGGTCACGAATTGCAGTCACACCACTCACATTGGTCTCAACAACCCCACCACCGGGTGACCATCCGGCCGAGTCGACGGGGCCGAACGAGTACTCGCAGTGTTCGAGCGGACGTCGTGATCAACGCTAGGCTCGCGCCATGAGTCCCGTGGACGAGATCCTCTCGCAGATTCCGTTGCGCGACCTCGCGGCCCAGCTGGGGACCGACGAGGCCACGGCCGAGCAGGCCGCCCGGCAGGCGCTGCCCGCGCTCCTCGGCGGCATGCAGGCCAACACCGACGACCCGGGTGGCGCCTCCTCGTTCGCCCGGGCGGTCGACCAGCACAGCAGCTCGCTGATCGACGGCGGGGTGAACCTCGACGAGGTCGACACCGACGACGGGCGCAAGATCGTGAGCCACGTGTTCGGCGCGAACCAGGACCAGGTGGTCAACCAGCTCTCGCTGGGCGGTGCCGGAGGCAGCGGGCTGATCGGCAAGTTGCTGCCGCTGCTGGCGCCGATCGTCATGTCCTACCTGGCCAAGAAGCTGGGCGGCGGCACGGCCGCGGGCGGCGGGGGAGGGCTCGGCGACCTGCTCGGCGGACTCCTCGGCGGTGGGGGCGGCCAGGCGAGCGGTGGCGGGCTCGGTGGGGGTCTCGGCGACCTGCTCGGTGGTCTGCTCGGCGGCGGCACCCGCCAGTAGCGCGGTCGCCGCGGCGGGGAACGTCCACCCGGCCGCCTGAACGGACCATCGCCGCTCACAGCTGCCGTCCACACCGGACCGTCGGCGCCGCGCCGAACCGGCGCGGCGCCGGACGCTCGGCTCAGACGGCGACGAACATCGGGCGGCCGCGGTCGTCGAGCTCGGAGCCGAGCACCTCGGCCGCACCACACGCCCAGCGTTGCGCCGACCACGCGGCGGCCAGCGCGTCGAGGACGTCGTCGAGCCGGGCGCCCGACGGCAGGTCGGCGAGTGCCACGGCCGGGTCGAGCCACCGGGCCAGCGCCGCGATGCGTTGGCCCGCGCCGCGCGCGGTCTTCTTCGACGCGAACCCGACGTCGGGCGCGAGCGTGCGCAGGGAGAGCTCGGGGTGCACCTCGACGACGTGTCCGGGCCGGTCCGGGAGCGCGTCCCAGTCGAGGATGCGCGGTGCGATGTGGAAGGTCTGCAGGCTGATCGCCTTACCGGTGAGGGCGCGGGCGCGCGCGCAGGCCGCCGGATGGTCGGGCGCGGTGAGCACCGCGCGCGGCGGCGCCGGGAAGACCGACGAGCGGGCCTTCCCGAGCCGGCGGGCGGTGAGGTCGTCGCACTCGCGGCGCCCGGCGGTCGCGTGCACCCCCAGCGGGATGTCGACGCCGACCGCCGCGCACCCGGCGGTCACCGCGAGCACCCCGGCCGCGTCGGGAACGACGTCCCAGCGCACCGCACCTGGGCGCACCCGGGCGACCACCCACCCCGCGGGTGCCCCGTCGACACCGGCGACCTCCTCCATGCGGCAGGATTCTCCCGTGCGCGTGTATCTCGGATCTGACCATGCCGGTTTCGAGCTCAAGGCCGTGCTGGTCGAGCACCTGTCGGACGCCGGCCACGAGGTGGTCGACGTCGGGGCACTGGCCTACGACGCCCAGGACGACTATCCGGCGTTCTGTCTGGAGACGGCGCGCCGGGTCGTCGCGGACGAGGGCTCGCTGGGGGTCGTGCTCGGTGGCTCCGGCAACGGCGAGCAGATCTCGGCCAACAAGGTGCCGGGCTGCCGTGCGGCGCTGGCCTGGAACGTCGAGACGGCGACGCTGGCGCGCGAGCACAACGACGCGCACGTCGTCGGCATCGGCGCGCGGATGCACTCGGAGGAGGAGGCGAAGGCGATCGTCGACGCGTTCGTCGGCACGCCGTTCTCCGGCGAGCCGCGCCACCAGCGCCGGATCGACATCCTGGCCGAGTTCGAGAAGTCGCACGACTACCCGCCGCTGCCGGGCGCCTGACCGGTGCCCGAGGGCCACACGCTGCACCGGTTGGCGCGGCGGCACGGCCGGCTGTTCGGGCGTGCCCCGGTGCGGGTGAGCAGCCCGCAGGGGCGGTTCGAGCAGGCGGCCGCGCTGCTCGACGGTGCGGTCCTCACCCGCGCCGACGCGCACGGCAAGCACCTGTTCCACCGCTACGGCCGTGACCGGGTCGTGCACGTGCACCTCGGCCTCTACGGCACGTTCGACGAGACGGAGCTGCCCGAGCCGGGCGGGGCGCCGCCGGAGCCGCGGGGCCAGGTGCGGATGCGCATCGTCGGCGCGACCCACGTCGCCGATCTGCGCGGGCCGACGGCGTGCGAGCTGATCACCGACGGCGAGGTGCGCGCGCTGCGCGCCCGGCTCGGTCCGGATCCGCTGCGCCGCGACGCCGACCCCGATCTCGCGTGGGAACGGATCCGGCGCTCGTCGTCGCCGCTGGCGACGCTGCTGATGGACCAGAAGGTCGTCGCGGGTGTCGGCAACGTCTATCGCGCCGAACTGCTGTTCCGGCACGGGATCGACCCGCAGCTGCCGGGGCGGGCCCTGCCGCGCGGGACCTGGGACGCGATGTGGGCCGATCTCGTCGTGCTCATGCGCGACGGGGTGCGCCGCGGCCGGATCGACACCGTCGCGCCCGAGCACGATCCGCGCCGCCGCGGCGAGCCCGGACGCAAGGACCGGCACGGCGGCGAGGTCTACGTCTATCGACGTCAGGGCATGCCGTGCCTGGTCTGCGGGACACCCGTGCTGCACGCCGAGCACGCCGCGCGCAACCTCTTCTGGTGCCCGACGTGCCAGCCGGCCGCGGGCGTCGCCTGACGTCGCAGGACGGTCGCGGGGCCCGGACATGCGTCGACCGGCCCGGGATTCGTACACCGGGCCGGCCGACGGGAGATCCGGACTAGTCCGGTCGTGTGTGGGGCGGGAGCGCCGTTGCCCCCACGATCCTGATGTTCCCCAAGATCAGAAGTCGAAACCCCCGCCGCCGAAGTCGCCGCCCCCGAAATCGCCGCCGCCGAAATCGCCGCCGCCGAAGTCGCCGCCGAAGTCGCCGGCCCCGGGGTCGCCGCCGTCGCCACCCCAGTCGCCGCCGTCGGCGGCCATGCCGTCGGCGAACCCGTCGGCGTAGGCGACCCCGGACATCCCGGAGAACATGGCGCTGAACAGCAGCATCGATCCGAGGCCCCAGGCGCCGGCCACGAGCGCCGGCTTCCACCAGGGCTCGGAGTACCAGCCTGCCGGCACGGGCCGGCCCGCGACGTTGCCGCCGGGGTAGTAGTGCGGCGTGCGATCCGACGGGTTCGGCGAGGCGCTGTAGGCGTGGCCCTCGACCTCGACGTCGCGGTTCTCCGACACCGCGCCTGCCCGGTGCTGGCCGGGCAGCGGCGGCAGCTCGGGTCCGGGGTCCATGCCCATCGCGGTGCGCGCGGCACGGACGTAGTAGAGGCCCTCGTAGGCGGTCTCGGTGACCTGCCGGCACTGCGCGGCGGTGCGGGCCTGCTCCATCTGCGACCCGGCGGCGTTGTACCGCTCGGCCGCGTCGGCCAGCGCCTGCTTCGACGGCTCGTCGGTGCCGACGAGATTGAGCACCTGGCCGCCGAGGCGTTCGACCCAGCGCCGGGCCTCGGCCTTGGAGTCCTCGAGCTCACGCGCCTGCGCGACGGACCTCTGCCGGATCAGCCAGTAGGCGCCCGCGACGATCGCCACCAGGATGATGACGGTCACGACCGTACCCATGAGCCCTCCTCGTCGTGGGTCCTCGTGCGGAGGACCAGTCGTCCGGAGAACGGACGAGACGGGCAGAACGTTCCCCCGGGCGCCGCGCCGGGGCCGAGGCCCCGCGCGCGGCGCGCGTGCACGATGGGTGACCGGTCCCGCCCGGCGGTCCACGCCGGCGGGCACGCCGGCGTGGACCACGGGTCTTGTGGAGGGAGGGCGCCACACGACCCGCGGACGGACCGGCCACGGACGCGACCCACGATGCCACCAGCGCACCGCGGGTGCAGTCGCCCAACTGCGGTTTCTCCGTCCGCGGATGCACTCGGTGACGGTCAAGGCTTCGTTAGCGAATCCGGCGCGGCGGTCCCGACGCGCCGATCATGTTCAGCCGTCAGGGTGCAGGAGTCCGGCATCCGGAGGGTGTCGGGTACGCCAGACGTCGAGGGTCGGGGACGGCCCGTCGGTGTGGAGGAGCTGACGCAGTGTCACCGCCACGGCCGCGCGCGAGGCGGGGTCGCGCGGGAGCATCGTCAGGTCCGGCCCGACGCCGGCGCGGACCGCGGCGATGGTCATGGCCTTGTGGGCACCGGCGACGGGGTCGCCGAACGTGTCGAGCACCTTCTGGAAGGCGGCGTGCCGCGTCTCGTCGAAGTCGACGGCGTGCCCGTTCGCGTCGGTGACCGGGTGGGCCGGGTGCAGCGTGACGCAGGAGACCAGGTCCGGCCCGATGGGGGCAGCGTCCGGGTGGGTGTGGGTCGGGCGCAGCCGGTCCGCGTGCAGATGGGTGTGCGGGCCGTCGGGGGTCGGCGTGCCGGGGCGCGCGATCGGTGCGAACACCTCGACGCGCCCGCACCTGCCGGCGAACACCCGGTGCGGGCCGAGCCGGACCAGCGTGGCGACGAGCTCGTCGGACATCGGTTCGCCCGCGGCGCCGTCGAGTGCCTCGCGCAGCGCCGGGTCGGCGGTGCGGACGCAGGCGTCGACGGTCGGGATGCCCAGGCCGAGGTCGTAGCGGACGGCGACGCGGTCGCGCGGGCGGATCGCCTCCTCGTCGGGCCCGAGCGCGGTCACGACGGTCCGCGCGGCCATCCGCGCGGCCCCTGCGTCGAGGCAGAAGGCGACGGCGTGGTTCCAGCGGTTGTCGGGGCCCGAGGGGACCTCGTAGGCGATGACCTCGGTCGTGTCCGGCAGCTCGAGCCGCACGCCGCCGCGGCCCGTGACGACGCAGCGCGGGCCGCGCGCCGCGGGCTCCCCGGGACGGCGGCTGAACTCGGCGACCGCCCCGGTGACGCCGATCGTCCACGTCGCTCCGGCGTCCGCGAGCTGGGCCTCCACGAGATCGGCGACGGGGTCCGCTGCGTCCGGGCCTGCCATCGGAAGAGCGTCGCAGCCCGGGGTGTGCCGCGGCAAGACGGCGACGGGGGTCGGGCGGCACGCCACCCGGATGTCGGGCGCGCCGGGTGCCGAATGACACAGCTGTAGTTACCATCGGAGCCCATGGATGCCGGAACGAGCGCGATCGGGTGGTGGAGCTGCGTCGACTGCGGCGTCGACGCCGAGCTGCCCGGCATCGACGGGCTGGGGTTCCTCGTGCCGTGCCCCGAGTGCGGCGAGGCGATGACGGAGCAGTGGCTCTGGGACGGCGCCTCCCGCGCGGACCACGCGGGCAGATCGGCCGCCTGACCCCGTCCGGCGGGGTCGTCGCGCACCTACGCGACGGGTGAGGGGCGCCGCGCCCCCACATACCGTCGTTGACCTGCACTTTCTCCCGTCACGACGGGTTCGTCGTCCCGGCCGCGCCCTGCGCGGGGGCCGGGTCCTCGGTTCGATCGGTCCCGGACGGCCCGGCGCGGTGCCGGGGGCTCCGACCGGAGGACACATGCTCGGCGCGCTGGACGACCGGGACGTGATCGAGCAGGTCGTCGACATCGGTGCCCATCCCGTCGCCCGGGCGGGGCCCGAACGCGACGCGATCGTCGCCCGGGTGCGTCGCGAGCTCGCGGCGGACGGCTGCTGCGTGCTGGCGGGGTTCGTCCGGCCGGGGCTGCGCGAGACGCTGCGTGCGGAGGGGGCGGCGGTCGCCCCGCGGGCGCACCGCGACGTCGACGTCGTCAACGTCTACAACACCGACCCCGACCCGACGCTGCCCGCGGGCCATCCCGCCCGGCGGACCATGATCCGCGGCAACGCGTTCGTCGCGCGCGACCTGCTGGGGTCCGACGCGCTCGTCCAGCACCTCTACACGAGCACGGCGCTGCAGGAGTTCGTCGCGGCATGCGTCGGGGCGCCTCGGGTGCACGTGCTGGCCGACCCGCTCGCCGGGCTGACGCTCAACGTCGTCGCGCCGGGGCGTGGGCATCCCTGGCACTTCGACACCAACGAGTTCACGATCAGCGTCGTCACCCAGGAACCCGAGGCGGGCGGCGTGTTCGAGTACTGCCCCGGTATCCGCTCCCGCGGGGACGAGAACCTCGCCGAGGTGGCCGCGGTGCTCGACGGCCGCGCCGAGCACCTGGTCCGCCGGGCCACCCTGCGGGCGGGCGACCTGCAGATCTTCGCGGGCCGCTACGCGCTGCACCGGGTCACGACGGTCGAGGGCGCCCGCGAGCGGCACTCCGCGATCCTCGCCTACAGCGCCAGGCCCGGCGTCGTCGGCAGCCCCGCGCGGACGCGTCAGCTCTTCGGCAGGCTCACCCCGGCGCACGGCGGGGACCCCGTCCGCGTCGACGGCCTGCTGGACTGAGGATGCGCACCTTCGACGCCGAGGACGCGCTGGCGCGGGTGCCGTTGCCGACGCTCGCCGAGAGCTGCGCGCGGTTCCTCGACTGGTGCGCGCCGTTGCTCACCCCCGACGAACTGGCCCGCACCCGTGCGGCGGTCGCCGCGTTCGTCGCCCCGGGTGGCGCCGGTGAGCGCCTGCACGCCGAGCTCGTCCGGTACGACGCCCTCCCGGGCGTGCAGAGCTGGCTCGACACGTTCTGGGCCGACCGCTACCTGGGCAGGCGTGACCGGATCGCCCTCAACGCGAACTTCTTCTTCCTGTTCGAGGACTCGCGGTTGGGGCAGGTCGACCGGGCGGCGGCGCTCGTCGAGCAGGTGCTGGGGTACAAGGCGAGGATCGACGACGAGACGCTCCCTCCGGCGCGGCACGGCGGCGAGCCGCTGTCGATGGTCCAGCACCGCCATCTGTTCTCCTCGACGCGCATCCCGGGTGTCGACCGGGACCGGGCGCGCACCCCCTACAGCGACGCCCACCCCGGTCCCTCCCGAGCACGGCACGTCGTCGTCCTGTTGCGGGGCAACGTGTTCAGGCTCGACGTGATCGGCTCCGACGGGCGCCCGCGCACCCGGGCGGAGATCGCAGCGGGACTGCGCGCGGTCCAGGCGGCTGCGGGCCCGGGCGACGGGGTAGGAGCGCTGACGACGATGGCGCGCGCCGATTGGGCCCGCGCCCGCGAGGCGCTGCGCGACCACGACCCGGCCAACGCCGCGGCGCTGGAGATCGTCGAGTCGGCGCTGTTCTGCGTCTGCCTGCAGGACGAGGTCCCGGAGTCGCCGCTCGCCGCCTGCGACGCGCTGCTCGCCGGGAACAGCGCCGACCGTTGGTTCGACACCGCCGTCTCGCTGATCGTGTTCGGCGACGGCACGGCCGGCTACAACGGCGAGCACTGCAACCTCGACGGCACGACGGTGATCGCGCTGCTCGACGAGGTCCTGGCCGGCACTGCGGCGCTCGCCCCGGCGCCGGTCGCCGACACCGTCCCGGAGTTCGCCGCCGTGCCCTGGGTGCTCGACGACCGGCTGCGCGCCACCGTCACCGACGCCGCCAAGGCCTTCGCCGACCACGCCGCGGCCACCGCGACGACCACCGTCCGCATCGACTTCGGCAGCGACCGGGCCAAGGCACTCGGGATCTCGCCGGACGCGTTCGCCCAGCTGGCCTTCCAGGTGGCGCACCACCGGGCCACGGGCCGCGTCGGCGCCACCTACGAGTCGATCGCGACGCGGCACTTCCGCCACGGCCGCACCGAGGCGATGCGGGTCGTCACCCCCGAGATCGTCGCGTTCACCGCGGCGATGGCCGACCCGGCGGTGCCGGCCGCCGCGCGTCGCGACGCCCTGACCGCCGCCGCCGACGCCCACGTCCGCCGCGTCCGCGAGTGCCGGGCGGGGCGGGCCCCCGAGCAGCACCTCTGGGAGCTGCAGATGATCGCGACCCGGCGCGGAGAACCCGCACCGGCGCTGTTCGACTCCCCGGGCTGGCGGATCCTGCGCGACGACCGCCTCTCCACCAGCTCGGTCCCGTCGCCGCACGTGCGGTTCTGGGGTTTCGGCTCGACGGGCGCGCAGTGCATCGGCGTCGGCTACGCGCTGATGCCCAGCCGGTTCGACCTGTACCTGAGCACCCCGCGGGCCGTCGCCGCGACGATGGCGGCGTTCGCCGCGGAACTGCCGCGTGCCGTCGCGCAGATGGAGTCGCTGCTCGCCGACGAGGGGGACGACCGTGGCTGACGCGGGCTCCGGCAAGGCCGACTTCACCGACATCTACACCGCGGCCGACCCGCGGCCCTACTTCCGCGCGCTCACCCCGCTCGGCTACCAGGTGCCGCGGCACGCGCTGCCCGTCGTCGAGACGGTCCTGGCGGCGGCGCCCGGTTCGCCCACGGTGCTCGACGTGTGCTGCTCCTACGGGATCAACGCCGCCCTCCTGCGCACGACGGCGGCCTACGACGAGCTCGCCGCCCGGCACGCCGACCCCGGCCGCGCCGCCCTGCCGTCGGTCGAGGTCATCGCCGCCGACACCGTCTTCTACGCCGCCCGTCTCACGGACACCGGGCGCGAGCTGCGGATCCTCGGGCTGGACGCGTCTGCGCCCGCCGTCGGATACGCGACGGCGACCGGCCTGCTCGACGCGGGGTTCGCCGAGGACCTCGAGACCGCGGACCCGTCGCCCGCACTGGCCGCGGCGCTCCGCGGGGTCGGTGTCGTCGTGTGCACCGGCGGGGTGGGCTACGTCGGCGCGACGACGTTCGCCCGGATCCTGCGCGCGGTCGACCGGCCGGACCGCACGCGGCTGGTCGTCTACGTGCTGCGGGTCTTCGACTACACGCCGGTCGCGGACGTCCTGGCCGGGTTCGGCCTGGTCACCGAACGGATCCCGGCGCTGGCGTGCCGGCAGCGCCGGTTCGCCGACGCCGCGGAACGAGCCGCGGCGTGCCGCGACGTCGCCGCCCGCGGCCTGGACCCCGTCGGCCGCGAGGCCGACGGCTGGTACCACGCCGACTGCTTCGTCAGCCGCCCCGCGGGCACGACGTCGCCGTTCGGCGCCCTCGCCGCCGTGCGCGCCGGCTCACAACGACGCGGGCAGGCCGTGGCCGGCGAACCCTGACGGCCCGAACGTCGTGATCTCGGCGATCCGCCCGTCGACGATGCGCAGCACGTCGAGCTTGAAGGGCAGGAACTCCGTCGCGCCGGGGGCGCGCAGGTAGCTCGCCGCCGCCGGCATCCGGTTGGCCGCGGTCGGCAGCAGCCGCCACTCGCCGTCGACGCCCGACGTAGCCCGGTCGAACAGCGGCCGCAGCGCGTCCAGCCCGGTGAACTCCATCGGGTAGGGCGGCATCGTGACGCGGATGTCGTCGCGCACCAACGCCACCAGCTCGTCCGGGTCGCCGGTGGTGTGCGCGCGGACGAACCGGTCGAGCAGGGCCCGTTCCTCGTCGGTCGGCGCGGGTGCCTGCCACTCGCCGTGATGAGCGGGCAGCTGCGCACGCAGTGTCGCCCGGGCCCGCTGCAGTGCGCTGTTGGCGGCGGCGACCGTCATCTCCAGCAGGTCCGCGGTCTCGGCGGCCGACCACTCCAGCACGTCGCGCAGCACCAGCACCGCACGCTGGCGGGCGGGCAGCAGCTGGATCGCCGCGAGGAACGCGAGCCCGATCGTCTCGCGCGCGACGGCCAGGACGTCGGGCTGTTCCGCCGTGGGCGCGACCGCGTCGAGCAGCGGGTCGGGATAGGGCTGCAGCCACGGGATCTCCGCGGGGCTGTCGGTCCTCGGGAGACGACGGGCCTTGCGGCGCAGGACGTCGAGGCACGCGTTGGTCGCGATCCGGTAGAGCCACGCCCGCAGGTTCGTCGCGTCGTCGAACGAGTCGCGCCCCCGCCACGCCCGCATCAGGGTCTCCTGCACCAGGTCCTCGGCCTCGTCGAACGAGCCGAGCATCCGGTAGCAGTGCACATGGAGCTCGCGGCGGTGCTGCTGCATCCGCGCGCCGAGGTCGGTCTCGTCCATGTCCGGTTCAACGACGCGGGGCGGGGGTGCTCATCGGTGTCACGACGAGAAGTCCGGCTGGTTGGACCGCACGTGGTCGGCGCGACCCGCGGGCTCCTCCCAGTCCTCCTGACGGCCGAGCGCGGTGAGGTCGAGGTAGTAGTACGACCCGCCCGTCGACTCGGTGCCCCGCGCGTACTGCGAGTACGTGTGGAAGACGCGGTCGCCGTCGCGCAGGAAGCAGGACAGCCCCGGCATCTCGAACGGCTGGGCGTCGCCGGTCCACGTGGGGCCGTACGCGGCGGCCGGGCGGTAGTTGTACTCCGCGGGCAGGACGCCGTCGTCGAGCGTGACGTGGAAGTCGTGGTTGAAGTCGCTGCCGTACGAGGAGTACCAGGGGAGCGTCCAGCCCATCTTCGCCTTGTACCGCTCGATCTTCGGCAGCGGCGCCCGCGAGACGTGGACGAGGGAGGTGTCGCGCACGGCGAGGTGCTCGAGCAGGCCCTGCGACCGCTCGGCGGCGCCCGCGGTGCAGCTGGTGCAGCCCTCCTCCCACGACGGGTCGAACATGAAGTGCACGACCACGAGCTGGCGGCGGCCCGCGAACAGGTCGGCCAGCCCCACCTCGCCCTCGGGACCGGTGAAGCGGTAGTCCTTGTCGATCTCGACCATGGGCAGCTCACGCCGCTTCGTGTTCAGCGCGTCGCGGGCGCGGGTGAGCGCCTTCTCCTCGGCGAGCAGGTCGATGCGTGCGGCCAGCCACTCGTCGCGGCTCGCGATCCGGGGCAGTGCCATCGTCTCTCCCTCGGTCGGGGTGTCCGTCCTGTGGTGGTGACTGCGGCGCGGGCCCGGACTCATCGGGGACTGTGGTGTGCTGCGGCACTCCGATGCGCGTTCGTCGGGCGCCGCTGAGGGCCGCTGCGGTCATGTCCCGCTCTGCCGCGTCGCGCGTACGCCGTCTTGCTTTCGGCCGCGAACCGGCGCACGGTCGTCGTATGGCTGCGCCCGCTGACACGACCCCCGCCGACGCCACGATGACGGCCTTCGAGCCCGGACAGCAGGGCATCTCGCTGCCCCGGCCGCCGGTCTTCGCGACCAGCGCGGAGGAGCGCAGGCACCGCAAGGAGCAGGTCGCCGGGGCGTGCCGGATCTTCGGCCGGTTCGGCTTCGGCGAGGGCGTCGCCGGGCACATCACCGCGCGCGACCCCGAGGACCCGGACATGTTCTGGGTCAACCCGTTCGGCATGTCGTTCCGGCACGTCCGGGCCTCGGACCTGCTGCTCGTCGACCACACGGGCCGCATCCACCACGGCACCCGGCCGGTCAACCGGGCGGGCTTCGTCATCCACTCCGCGATCCACGAGGCGCGTCCCGACGTCGTCGCGGCGTGCCACGCGCACGCGGTGCACGGGAAGGCCTGGTCGTCGCTGGGGCGGGTGCTCGACCCGATCACGCAGGACGCCTGCGCGCTCTACGAGAACCACGTCGTCGTCACCGACGGTGCGGGCGCCGTCGTCGTCGACGAGGAGGCCGCGAGGCTGCTGGCCAAGGGCCTGGGCGACAAGCGCGCCGCGATCCACCAGAACCACGGCATCTTCACCGTCGGGGACACGGTCGCGGAGGCCGCGTGGTGGTTCGTGCAGATGGAGCGCAACGCGCAGGCGCAGCTGCTCGCCGAGGCCGCGGGCACGCCGAAGCTGATCGACCCGGAGAACGCGCGCTTCACCCGCGAGCAGACCGGTAGCCCCTACGCGGGCTGGTTCTCCTTCCAGCCGCTGTGGGACGAGATCGTCCGGACCGACCCCGACCTGTTCGACTAGCGCCCGTCGTGCGGTGACCGGTCCGCCGCGGCGGACCGGTGCGTGCCGGGGGTGTGGCCCATCGTGCGCGCGAAGGTGTCGACGAACGCGCTCGTCGTCGCCCATCCGCAGAGGTGCGCGGTCTCGGTGACGGTCGCGCCCTCGGCGAGCCGGATCATCGCGTGGAAGACCCGGACCCGGGTGCGCCACTGCGGGTAGGTCATGCCGAACTCGGTGCGGTACAGCCGGGTCAGCGTCCGTTCGCCCGCCCCGACGGCCCGCGCCAGCTCCGCCAGCGAGCGTGGCGTGCGCAGGTCGTCCTCGACGATGCGGCAGGCGTCGGCCAGCCGGGGATCGCGAGCGGTCGGCAGCCGCAGCGGCTGGACCGAGGCACGGCGCAGCCGGTCGCCGAGCACGGCCCGGATGCGCGCCGACTCCGCGGCGGGGAGCCCGTCCTCGGTGCACGCGACGATCAGCTCGCGCAGCAGGCCGTCGACGGCGACGACGGTCGGCGAGCTCCCGGTGAGCGGTGTGGTCGCGACCGGGAAGCCGACCGTGTGGAACGACGCGCGCCCGTAGAACCGGTGCTCGTGCCAGACCCCCGCCGGCACCCAGACCGCGCGGTCGCTGGAGGCCACCCAGTCGCCGCGCGCGGTGCGGATCGCGAGTACGCCGGTGCTCAGGTAGATCAGCTGGTGGTCGTCGTGGCGGTGCCGGTCGATCACGTCCCCGGCCTCGTGTGCCGCGGAGTGGGTGGGCGCCTCCGGCATGTGGCGGATGTCCGACATCGAACGGCAGATTATCGGAAGCCCGTCGGCGTCGCGACGATGATCGTGGAGCGGTGAGCACGTTCGAGACCACCGCCGTCGCAGAACCGGCGTCGCACTGGCGGCGCATGCGGGTGTGGGCCGCCGCGCACGCCGTCGACGACTTCTACCAGGGCCTCGTGCCGGCCGCCGTGCCGTACTTCGTGCTGCAGCGCGACATCGGCTACCTCGGCGCGTCCGGGCTCGCGCTCGCGGCGACGCTGGGCAGCGCGCTGCCGCAGATCGCCGTCGGCGTGCTCGCCGACCGCCGCAGGCTGCCGTGGATGTCCCCGCTCGGGATCAGCCTGGCCGGGATCGGCGCGGGTGTCGCCGGGCTCGTCCCGGCCTACCCGCTCATGTTCGTGTCGCTGCTGGTCTCCGGCCTGGGCGTCGCGATGTTCCATCCGCCCGCCGGCCGCGACGCGCGGCGGGCCGCCGGGGGCAGCGCGACCGCGATGAGCTACTTCGCGGCGGGCGGCAGCGTCGGGTTCTTCGTCGCTCCCGCCCTGGCGACGCCGGCTCTCGACGCCCTCGGTGTCGGGGCCACGGCACTGTTCGTCCCACCCGCCGTGCTCATGGGGTTCGTGCTGCTGCGCCACCAGCGCCGCACCCTCCCCGCCACGTCGGCCTCGGTCCGCCGACCCGGCGTCGACCGGCCCCGGCTCTTCGCGACGCTGACCGCCGTCGAGGTCGTCCGGTCGACCGTGTCCTTCGGGGTCAACACGTTCATCGCGCTCTACTGGATCCGCGACCTCGGGGCGACGAGCCTGCTCGGTGGTGTCGCGCTGACGCTGCAGCTGGCCGGGGGCGTCCTCGGGACACTCGGCGGAGGCCGGATCGCCGACCGGATCGGCATGGTCCGCACCGTCCGGCTCGGCAACGCGCTGCTGGTCCCCGCGCTCGTCGCGATGCTGTTGTGCGACAACGAGTTCGCGGCCCTGCCGCTGGCGCTGCTCGTCGGGCTGGTCACCAACATCCCGTTCGCGGTGCTGGTCAAGCTCGGCCAGGACTACCTCCCGACGCGCCCGGGCACGGCCGCGGGCGTCACCCTCGGGCTCGCGGTCAGCGCGGGCGGCCTGGTGCTGCCCCTGCTGGGCCTCGTCGCGGACGCGCACGGGCCCCGCGGGGTGCTGGTGGTGCTCGCGGTCGTCCCCGTCGTGGCGGTCGTCCTGTCGGCGTTCCTGCGGGAGCCCGGCCCTCGGTAGCGCATCCCCATCAGTAGCGCATCCCCATCGCCTCCCGGACCTCGTCGAGGGTCGCCGACGCGATCATGTTCGCGCGCTCGTTGCCGCGGCTCAGGACGTCCTCGACCAGGCCGGGCTCGGCCGCGAGCTCGGCGCGGCGGGCCCGGTGCGGCGCGAGAAACGTGTTGACGGCCTCGGTCGCCACCTTCTTGAGCAGGCCGCTACCGCCGTCGCCGATCTCCTCGGCGATCTCCTGCGGGGCGCGGCCGGTGCAGAGCGCGGCCGTCGACAACAGAGCCGACACCCCCGGACGGCCCTGCGGGTCGAACGTGATGCGCCGTTCGCCGTCGGTGCGGGCGCGGCGGATCAGCGCGGCGGTCTCGTCGGCGGTGCTGTCGAGACCGATGGCGTTGCCGCGTGACTTCGACATCTTCTGCCCGTCGAGCCCCGGGATGTCGGGCGCGTCGGTGAGCATGGGCTCCGGGACGCCGAACGCGGGGCCGTAGCGCTCGGCGAAGCGGCGCGCGATCACGCGGGTCAGCTCGACGTGCGGGAGCTGGTCCTTGCCGACCGGCACCAGGTCGGCCTTGCAGAACAGGATGTCGGCGGCCTGGTGCACCGGGTAGGTGAGCATCAGCCCCGACAGCGCGCGCCCGGAGAGCTCGTGCTCGGCGCGCACCGTCGGGTTGCGGTGCAGCTCGGCCTCCGAGACCAGGCTCAGGAACGGCAGCAGCAGCTGGTTGAGCGCCGGCACGGCCGAGTGCACGAAGAACGTCGTGGCCTGCGGGTCGAGCCCGGCGGCGAGCTGGTCGAGCACCGCGCCGCGCACGTACTCGCGCAGGTGCACGGCGACGTCGCGGTCGGTGGTCACCTGGTAGTCGGCCAGGATCACCATGATCTCGACGCCCGAGCGCTGCAGCCGGACCCGTTCGACGATCGTGCCCAGCAGATGGCCCAGGTGCAGCGGGCCGGTCGGTCGTTCGCCCGTCAGCACACGATGGCGCTGCGGGTCGGCGGCGACGGCGGCGCGCAGGGCGGGCATGCGCGCGACCGTGGCGGCGTAGGAGTCCATCGGTCGTCTCTCCTCGGGTTCGGTGGCCGCACGGCAGCCGACCGGTCCCCGGGAGGGACGAGGCGCGGGCTGCTCGTGCAGCCCGCGGACGTGCGTCTATCTGGCTGCGACGAGCAGCCGCCACCAGGTGAGTCGGGTGGAACGCACGCCCCGAGCATAGCCGGTCGTCAGAGCGCGGCCAGGACGTCCGCGGTCTCGACGGGATGGGTGATCATGCAGTCGTGCGGGCCCGCGAGCGCGACGTGGTCCCACGCGGGATCGGCCTTCGTCCGCTCCGCGATCGCGGTGAAGAGGTCCACCCGTGGCTTGACCGTGCAGTACACGTAGGTCACCGGGACGCCGGAGGCCTCGACGGCGCGGCTCATCGCGGCCGCGTCGGTGAACGTCGCGAGCGGCTGCGGGCTCGCCCGCCTGCGGACCCAGTCGCGGTCGGCCGGGCGGACCAGGCCCCAGCGGTCGAGCGACTCCTCGTCGAGCGGGATGACCCCGGCCTCCTCGTCGGCCCGGTCCAGGAAGTAGCCGCCGGCGGGCCCCAGCAGGTCGATCACCGAGCGGCCGTCCTCGGGGACCAGGGCGTCGAGATAGACGACGCGGCGGAACGGCTCGGGACGCCTGTCGACGACGCTGCCCACCACGACACCGGCGTAGCTGTGGCCGACCAGCACCACGTCCGTGAGCTCCTCGGCGTCGACCACGGCGAGGACGTCGTCGACGTGGTGCCGAGCCCGATCCCGTCCGGCGTCGTGAGGTGCGCCCGCTCGCCCATCCCGGTCAGCGACGGCGCGTACACCTCGTGGCCTCGCGCCCGCAGCAGCCGGGCCGTCCGCCGCCACGACCACCCGCCGTGGAACGAACCCGCGACCAGGATGAACGTGGACACGACCGTGATCATAGATCCGGCCGCCGGGCCCACCGCGGCAGCCATTCGTCGCCGCGGGCCCGGGACCCATGGCGGTCGCGCAGGAACGCGAGCAGCGACGCGAGCACCGGATGCGCGTTGTCGCGCCGCCACACGACCGACAGCGGGAACACCGGGACCGGGTCGACGACGGGGATGCGCCGCAGGTCGTAGCTCGCGGGCCAGAAGTAGCGCGAGCCGGGGCCGACCAGTGTCGCCAGCGTCGGCGACGCGGCGATCTCCGTCAGCTGCACCTCGGCGCTGAACAGCGGGCCGCCGAGATCGATCGTCAGCCCGAACGTCTCCGCGAGCTCGGCGTAGTACGTGCTCGCCTCCCCGCCGGGCGCGAGCCCCGGCATCCAGACCGGATGGGCGGCGAGCTCGGCGAGCGTCACCGCCCGCGCGTCGGCCAGTGCGTGCGCCGGACCGACGAGGAGCTCGTGCGGCTCGAGCACGACGCGTGCCGCCTCCAGCGGAGTGCCCGCGAGCCGGTCGGGGCCGTCGACCAGCGCCCGGAACGTGGCGTCGACGGTCCCAGTGGTCACCGCGTCGAGGGCCGGCCCTACGGCGACGTCGGGCAGGGTCACGACGTCGAGCACCACGCTCGGATCCTGCTGGTAGAACGCGTGCAGCAGGGTCGCCGGCGCGGTCCGCCGGTTGAGGACGTCGACGCGCAGCGCCCGCCGTCCGGGCGCCACCGACGCGAGCGCGCGCTGCTGCGCGGCCAGCAGCTCGCGGGCGTGCGGGAGGAACGCCCGGCCGTCGACGCTGAGCCGGGCGCCGCGCGGGGTCCGGGTGAACAACCGGACGCCGGGGGCGCGCTCCAGGGCGGCGACGCGCTTGGAGACGGCCTGCTGGGTCACGCGCAGCTCGTCGCCCGCGCTCTGGAACTGCCCGGTGTCGGCCACCGCGACGAACGTCCGCACGGCCTCGAGATCCACGCCCCGACCGTAGGAGACAACCAGCGGTTGTGGCGCACGGGCGGGCCCGTTGTTCGACGCCGGGCGCCACGTCCTGGTTGCATCCGCCGCCGTGGGGCTGGGACGTCGGTTCGGGTGGCTGTGGGCGGCCTACGCCGTGAGCACCTACGGGACGGCGCTGGGGTTCGGCGCGTTCGCGTTCGTCGCGATCACCGTGCTCGGGGCGAGCGCGGCGCAGGTCTCGCTGCTGTCCGCGTGCGGGCTCGCGGTCGGCGCGGTGCTCGCCGTGCCGCTCGGACCATGGGTGGAGTTCCGCCGCAAGCGTCCGGTGATGATCGTGACCGACCTCGTCCGCTGCGCCGCGATGGCATCGGTCCCGGTGGCGTACTGGCTCGGCGTCCTCGGCTTCGGTCAGCTCGTCGTCGTCGCGGTCGTCGTGGCGGCGGCGAAGATCGCGTTCACCGCAGCGAGCGGCGCCTTCCTCCCGACGGTCGTCGCGCCAGCTCGCCTGCTCGCCGCCCACAGCCGGTTCGAGTCGACGCAGTGGTCCGCGACGGTCGTCGGCCCCATGGTCGGCGGCGCCGCGATGGGCCTGCTCGGGCCTGTCACGACGATCGTCGCCGACGCCGCCGGCTATCTGCTCTCGGCGGTGGGTGTCGCGGCGATCGGCGGGACCGAGGAGCGGCCGCCGCGCCCGGACCGGCTGCGGGCCGGAGACCTCGTCGAGGGGTGGCGGTACCTCTGGCGGCACCCGACGTTGCGGCCGGCTGTTCCTCGACGTGCTGGCCGTCAACGGGCTGATCATGGCGTGCGAACCGCTGCTGACGTTCCTGATGCTCGGCCCGCTGGGCTTCCCGACGTGGGAGTACGGACTGGCCTTCGCGCTGCCCTGCCTCGGCGGAATCGTGGGCTCGCGGCTGGCCCCGCGGATCGTCGCCCGCTGGGGCCGGCAGCGGGTGCTGCGCGTGTTCGGCGTCGCGCGGGTGTGCTGGCCCGTCGGGCTGGTGGCCGTCGGACCGGGTCTCCCGGGCCTGCTGACGGTGATGGTCGTCGAGTTCGGGCTGATCCTGTGCATCGGCGTGTTCAACCCCGCGATGGCCACCGAGCGGCTGCAGGCCACCGACCCCGGCAGCCGGGCGCGGATGCTGGCGGCCTGGTCGACGACGAGCAGCGCGACCATCGCGCTCCTGACGACGCTCTGGGGCCTGCTCGCCGGGCTGACCGGTCCCCGCCTCGCGATCGGCGCCGCGGGGGTACTGCTGCTGGCGACGCCGTGGCTGACGTCGGCCGGCCGCCCGGCAGCCACGCCCGAGCGGCCTGACGCGGCGGCCCGCTCGTCAGGTCACCGTCAGCGGATCGTCAGCGGCCGGCCCGACGCTTCCCGCATGACTCAGAACCGTCCCCCCGACGCCCCGCCCGCGGCGTTCCCCTGGCGGCGTCTCGGCATCTGGACCCTCGGCTTCCTCGCCTTCCCGCTCGCCGGGATCCTCGGCGGGGTCGTCGGGCCCGTCGACGACCCCGCCTCCGCCCTGGTCGGCGGCGCAGTGACCGGCCTCGTCCTCGGCGCCGGGCAGAGCGCGGCGAGCCTCGGCCTGCTCCGGCCGGTGCGCTGGATCCCGGCGACGACCGTCGGCATGGCCGCGGGGCTCGTGCTGGGCGCCGCGGCCGTCGGCTACCGGACCACCCTCGCCGACCTGGCGCTGATGGGCCTGCTCACCGGGATCCCCCTCGGCGTGGCCCAGGCGGCGGCGCTGCCCGCCGACCTGCGGCACCGGATCGGCTGGGCGATCCTCGTGCCGCTGCTGTGGGCGCTGGGCTGGACCGTGACGACGCTCGTCGGTGTCGACGTCGAGTCCGGCTACACGATCTTCGGCTCCACCGGCGCCGTCACCGTGACCGTCCTCGCGGGGCTCGCCCTGCTTCCGCTGCTGCGCCGCGGGACCCGTCCGACCGGCGCCGCCGCAGCTCAGCCGACCGCCACCGTGCCCTGGTGGAAGTAGACCCGCCACGGACCGCCGTCGCGGCGCCGCCACAGCGAGCTGCGCAGCGCCGTCCGGCCGGGCCGACGCGTCCGGTAGGTCAGCAGGACGACGTCCGCCGCCAGCCGGGTGGCGACCATCGTGTCGGTGAGCGGCCGGCGACCACCGCCCCCGGCCATCACCTGCAGGGCCGCCGCCCGGTCCCACACCCGGCCCGACGCACCGAACTCGTGGAACTGCGGGTCGAGCAGCTCCGCGGCGCGCCGCGGGTCGGTGCGGACGGCCGGGTCCAGCAGGCGCAGCTCGCACTCGATGACGTCGCGCAGATCGGTGTCCTCGGCCATGCCTCGATGGTGGGCCGCAGCCCGCGGACCGGCAACGGAGTTACGCCCCGCGACGGTGCCACGAAGTCGGGGTGGCGGGATTTGAACCCACGGCCCCTCGCTCCCAAAGCGAGTGCGCTACCAAGCTGCGCCACACCCCGTGTCTGACCTGGGAAAACACCCCTATCGGACACGTAACGCTAGCACGGACGGCAGGCGTCTCCCGGCGCCCCCACGGGTGGTGGCGTCGAGGGCCGGTTTCGTCGGTGGGGGTCGCTACGTTCCGCGGCGTGCTCCCGCATCTCGACGAGGACGGCCTGACCGACTCCGGTCGGTGGCGCGAGCTCGGCGTCACGCACTGGCACCTCACGGTCGGCGAGGTCACCACGGGGGACCCGGCGCGGTACCGGATCGAGCGGTGGCGCGAGCTCGTCGGAGCCCGGTACGAGGGGACGACCGACGACCCCCGTGAGGCGCTGCGGTGGATCACGGACCAGCGGATCGACGCCGTGAAGCGGGCCACGCACCCGGATGCGTGCCTCGCCCGCGCGGGCTGGGACAGCGAGGCGCGCTGGCTCGCTGCGCTGGAGGTCACGTGGATGATGCTGACCCGCACCCTCGGGCCCGCGGGCGGCGGCATCTCGGTGAGCGACGGGCGGTCGATCGAGATCTACGCAGATGCGATGACCCCGCGGTCGTGCGGGAAGGCTCACTAGCGCCGCGCCGGCCGGACGAAACGACCTGCGTCGTGCCCGGGGACGTCGCATGATCGTCGTCGTGGACCTGGGGGAGCTGAGGTGGCGACGCGACGTCGGGGTGGGCGAGTGGATCGGGGAGCGGCTCGGCGGCCCGTTCGGCTACGTCGGCTCGGTCGTGCCACGCGGCTACGCGGCGTACGCCCGCGTCCTGCATCCCGTCCCGGCGCCCGGTCCGTCGTTCGACGGTGCGCCGCTGCGCTGGGCCGACGTCTGCCGCGCGACCGGGCGCCGGCTGCACGCACTGGCCCAGTGGAGCGCGATCGCCGTGCCGCCGGGCGTCCCGATCACCTACGACGCGCGCTGGCGCGACGTCGCGCCGGACGTCGGCAACCTCGGCCGGGCGGCCCTCGACACCCTGCTCGGGCTGCTCGGCGCCCCCGGGACGCCGTGCTTCTTCGCGCTCTGGGAGGGGTTCGGCTGGATCCACGGCAGCCCGGCGGTCGTGGTCGTCGGCAGTGACGAGGAGGTTCCGCCGGAGCTGCCCCGCGAGGTCCTCGACGGTCCGCGGCTGCGGCTGCCGCACCGGGACCACATCGTCTTCTCCGGGCCGCTGCGGGACGCCGTGCGGATCGGGCACACCTACTCGTGGGGCGAGTTCGCGACGCAGTCGCCGACCCTGTTCTGGGCCGCCGACCGCTCCTGGTGCGTGGCGTCGGAGATCGACTTCGACTCGACGCTGGTCGGCGGATCCGCCGAGCTCGTGGCCGCGGTCCTGGGCAGCCCGGACCTCGAGGCCCTGCCGGTGGGACCCGACGACTCGCTGCGCCTCGACGGCGACGCGGTGAACCTCTGACTGTGGCGCGGGCGGGGTCCGCTAGGCTGAAGGGGGCCGGGCGACCGGCCACGCGGGCGTAGCTCAATGGTAGAGCCCCAGTCTTCCAAACTGGCTACGCGGGTTCGATTCCCGTCGCCCGCTCCAGGCCTGCCGGCGCACGCGCCGCAGGCGCGGCCGCTCGGGAAGTATCGCTCGCCACGAGCGCCCGTCCGGTGAGCTGGTCCGACAGGAGTCCGCGGTCGCGCCCCGGAAGACCGGTCACGTCGCGCCGGCGGTGGCCGGACTCCCTGGCCGGACGGGCGCGCTCGTCGGCTTGTCGGTTCTGTCCAAGACCGGCGGACAGCGGCGACATAACGTACGCGGACCGAGGACGTCGACGGCCGCACGCCGTCGGACCGGAAGGAGACCCCCAGGATGCGCGACCTCGTCTACACCGCGTTCATGTCGCTCGACGGCGTCGTGGACTCGCCGGGCGGTGGACCGGGGGAGGAGCACCGCAGCGGAGGCTGGGTGTTCAAGGACGTCGAGTTCCTGCCCGAGGCGTTCGCGCTCAAGGGCGAGGAGCTCGCGGAGACCACGGCCCTGATGTTCGGCCGGCGCAGCTACGAGGCCTTCGCCCCGACGTGGCGCGACTCGCAGGACCACGCGGCCTACAAGGACCTGCCGAAGTACGTGGTCTCCTCGACGATCTCGCAGGACTCTCTCGTCGACGGCTGGGGCGAGACCACGATCCTGCGCTCGACCACCGACGTCGCAGAGCTGAAGAAGGGCGAGGGCGGGGCGATCTTCATCCACGGCAGCGCCGAGCTGGCCCGCGGGCTCTCGGACGCGGGGCTGATCGACCGCTACAACCTGCTGGTGTTCCCGGTGCTGCTCGGCGCCGGCAAGAGTCTGTTCAGCGACGCCGACCGCGAGCGGCAGAGGCTGCGGCTGCGCGACTCGCAGGGCTATCCCAACGGCGTCGTGAAGCTGCTCTACGACGTGGCCGGCTGAAGGCCGGCCGCCGCTCACGAGAACGAGCCGAGGTCCAGCGCGAGGGCCCCGGCGCCGCCGTCCTGCAGCTGGGTGGCCGTCCGCCCGACGTAGCGGCGCAGCGCACGCGCCAGGTGCGGCTGGTCGAAGTAGCCGAGCGAGGCGACGACGTCGGTGGCCGCCTTCCCCGCGGCCAGCAGGTGGGCCGCCTCGCGTGCGCGCTCCATCTGACGCACCGCACCCCGGGTGAGCCCGGTCGCCGCCC
The DNA here is from genome assembly GCF_000196675.2 of Pseudonocardia benzenivorans CB1190. Lineage (GTDB taxonomy): Bacteria > Actinomycetota > Actinomycetes > Mycobacteriales > Pseudonocardiaceae > Pseudonocardia > Pseudonocardia benzenivorans. Next base: position 2,061,900 of record NC_015312.1, read on the forward strand.
GGAACCGCCGTTCCAGCGTGCGGTCCGACACGGCGGGGCGGCCGCCGCGCAGCACCTCGCCGACGATCGGGTCGCGAACCACCGCGCCGTCCCTGACGAGGCGCGCGACCAGGGCCTCCGCGTCGTCGGGGGCCGGCCGTTCCCAGCGGCGTGACCCGCAGAGCCGGAACGACGTCCGCGTCGCGTCGGCGAGCTCCACCCCGCCGTCGACGAGCGATGCGACCGGGAGGTCCCGCAGCGACGTGCCGATCGCGAACTCGATGCCCACGAAGCTCGCGCCCTCGGGGACCGGCGCGCTGCCGGTCGCGGTCTCCGGACCGGTCACCCCGGCATGGGCCCGGCCGTCGCACTCCCAGAAGACCAGCCCCCATCGGGGCGCCGCGACCGAGGTCATCTCGCCGACCTGATCGCTGGTGCACGTCCACACCGCGTCGACCCACGGCGAGTCCGACGTGCGCGTGGTGAACCGCAGCCCCATGCCCGCATTCTCGCGGCCTCGCCGGTCGGCGGGGAGCCCGTGGCCCGGCGCGGTCACGACCGCGTGCCGACCTCGCGGGCCCGGAGGTAGGGGCGCAGCAGGCGACCGAGGAGCGCCAGCGCCGCGGCGGCGTCGTGCGGGGCGAGGTCCTGGGAGGCGCGCAGGACCGCGGCGTTGATCAGCTCGGCCATCCGCTCGGGGTCCGCCTCGTCGAGCCCACGCAGCGCGTCGATGAGGGGCTCGCGGAGCTGGGTGTGGAGCTGCGCGCTGTGGGCGTGCAGCACGGCCGGGTCGATCAGGGTGCGCAGGGCCTTCGCGATCGCCTGCTCGGGCCCGGTGAAGAGCTCGACGTTCGCCTCGACGTAGGCCCAGACCCGCTCCGCGGGGGTGCCGGCGGCGGCCACGCGATCGAGCACGTGCCGGGTCCACGCGGGAAAGACCTCGGCGACGACGGCCTCGAGCAGCGCCTCGCGAGAGGGGAAGTACTGGTAGACGCTGGGCCTGGCGAGACCGATCCGCGCGCCGACGGCGGCCAGCGACGGCGCCTGCCCGGTCTCGGCCAGCAGCGCACGTGCCGCATCGAGGATCGCCCGCCGCTGCCGCTCGCGGTGCTCGGCAACGGTGGGAGCCTGGATGCGGGGCACGTCATCCTCCTCCCGGGTGGAACCACTCGGTCACGCCATGGCAGGCCGCTCCTCGGTCAGCCTGCCGTCGATCATCTCGAACACCCGGTCGCAGTGCCGCAGCACGTCGTGATCGTGCGTGACGACAACAGTAGCCATGTGGTGCTCGTGGGTCTCCTGGGCGAGCAGGGCGAGTACCTCGTGGCTGCGCCGGCGGTCCAGTGCGGACGTCGGCTCGTCCACGAGCAGCACACCGGGCCGGGTGACGAGCGCCCGGGCCACTCCGACGCGCTGGCGTTCCCCGCCGGAGAGCTGATGCGGCCTGCGGCCGCTCTTGTGCTCCATGCCGACCTCGGCGAGCAGCTCGACCGGGTCCCGCGGGTTCTCGATCCGGCCGAACGTCAGTGGCAGCCGCACCTGGTCGACGGCGGTCAGCGCGGGCAGCAGGTTGTTGCTCTGGAAGACGTAGCCGATGCGGGTGCGGCGGATTCGCGCCCGCACTCGTTCCGGCCCGGCGAGGTCGACGCCGTCGACGACGACCCGGCCCGCGTCGGGCACCGTGAGCCCGCCCGCGACCGCGAGCAGGCTCGACTTGCCCGCCCCGGACGGTCCGACGACCGCGACGATCTCGCCCGGCTCGACGTGCAGCGACACGTCGTCGAGCGCGACGGTCTCGTCCTCGCCGTCGCCGTGGCGCAGGGTGACACGTTCCAGCAGAAGTCCGGTGGTCATCGGTTGCCTCCCAGGGCGGTGAGCGGGTCGACCCTGGTGACGCGCAGCACCGCGACGGCCGCTCCGACCATGCCGAGCGCCACCAGGAGGAGTGCTGCGACACCGACGGCGCCGAGGTCGAGCGCGAAGGGCATGGGGGTCGCCGAGAGCCCGGCCCCCGCCGCGACGCCGGCGGCGACACCGACGACGGTCGAGACCACGAGCAGGACCGCCGACTGCAGCAGGCTGTCGCGCAGCACGTAGCCCGTCGCGGCGCCCATCGCGCGCAGGACCGCGATCTCGGGCTTGCGCTGGATGACCAGGACGGTGAAGAAGGCGCCCACGACCAGTGCCGAGATCGCGTACAGGAACACCTGGATCATCCCGAGGGTCGCCGTCTCGGCGGTGTAGCCGGGCGAGGCGCCGAAGGACTCCTCCAGGGTCATCGACGCCGTCCCGGCCGCCTCGTCGCCCGCGGCGAGGTCCGTGCCCGGCGCGGTGCGCAGGGCCACGGCGGTGATCTCGTCGTAGGCGTGCGCGGGAACCGGGTCGCCGGGGCCGGCCCCGGCCCGGATCTCCTGCCACGTGCGCAGCGGCACGTAGCCGACGTCGACGTGGCCGAAGGTGTGCTGGCCGTCCAGGACGCCGACGACGGTCAGCTCGGTCCCGATGCGGTCGAGGGTGACGGTGTCACCGAGCCGCAGGCCCGCGTCGATCGCGGTCGCGCTCACCACGATCTCGTGCGGAGCCGAGCCGAGCCGGGCGCCCTGAGCCGGATCAGGATCGACGAACGAGCCCGGCTGCACCCCGAACAGCGCGAGATCGATCTCCGTGCCCCGGTCGGACTTGGCGTTGACCAGTGTGTTCCCCAGCGGTGCAGCGTCCGTGACGCCGTCGCGCTCCGCCCACCGGGCGACGGCCGCGGAGTCGACGACGCTGCGCGAGAACGCGGAGTCGGTCGGGACACCGCGTTCGAAGGCCAGGGACGTGACCGGCAGCTTCTGCAGGCCGGAGACGCCGTCGTTCACCAGCCCCACCGACAGGCCGGACAGCAGCACCATCAGCACCGCTATCAGCGCGACGACCGCACCCATCAGGGCGAAACGGCCGCGGGCGAAGGCGAGCTCTCGCAGGGTCAGGAACATCGGTCACGTCGCAGCACTCTTGTCGACACCATGTCGGCAACGTTACCGACATGGTGTCGGCATCTTCGCGGGAGGGTCCGTGGGGGCCGTCGCGTAAGTTCCCGACAGGGCGTTGGTATCCTACCGGACGAGTCCGAAAAGTCCGATCTCGGGCGCAGGGGGCGCCGGCTCGGCGCACCGGCGGGCCCTGGTTACATCGACCGTGAGAGTGAGTGAGTGCCGTGGAGTTCCTCAGGCTCGTGTTGCTGTTCCTGCACTTCATCGGTCTGGCGGTGCTGCTCGGTGCCTTCGTCGCGCAGCTGCGGGAGCCGGCGGTGGAGGGCCGCCGCCGTCCCGCGACCGGGATGCTGCACGGCGCGCTCACCCAGCTCGTCACGGGCGTCGCGCTCGTCGGACTGCGGGAGGGTGCGCTCGACCTCCCCGTCGACAACACCAAGATCGCCGTCAAGCTCGGCGTGGTGGTGGTGCTGCTGGCCCTCGTCATCGTCGGGCGCCGCAAGACCCTCGGCCCGGCGGCATTCTGGGCGATCGGTGGGTTGGCCGTGCTCAACGTCGGCATCGCGGTCTTCTGGGTCTGACGACCCTCACGAGCTGTCGCCGGCGACCTCGATGATCGTCTTGCCGCGGCGCCGACGGCGGGCGAAGGCGTCGGGTGCCTCCGCGAGCGGGCGGACGTCGCCGACGACGGGTCGCAGCCGCCCGTCACGGACCCGCAGGGCCAGGTCCGCGAGCTGCGCCCGGTCGGGTTCGACCACGAAGAAGACCGCACGGCCGCCCTCGGGGTGCGCCGTGGGCGGTTCCGCGATCGTCACGAGCGTGCCACCGGGGCGCACGAGCGCGGTCGACCGCGCGAGGATCTCGCCACCGATCACGTCGAGCACGACGTCGACCTGACCGGCGTCCTCCAGCGCGTCGGCGTCCAGGTCGAGGAACGCGTGGGCGCCGAGCTCGCGCGCCGGCTCGCGGTCGGCGGCCCGGCCGGTCCCGATCACCCGGGCGCCGGCCTCCCGCGCGAGCTGGACGGCGATGGACCCGACGCCGCCGGCCGCGCCGTGGATCAGCACGGTCTGCCCGGCGGTGAGTCCGCCGTGGACGAAGAGTGCCTGCCACGCGGTCAGGCCCGAGATCGGCAGCGCGGCCGCCACCGTGTGGTCGATGTCGGCGGGGAGCGGGGCGAGGTTGCGGGCCTCCACGGCGGTGTACTCGGCCAGGGTGCCGTTGCGCGCCCAGTCGGTCAGCCCGAACACCCGTTGCCCGACGGTGAGGCCGGTGGTGCCGTAGCCGAGCTCGACGACGACGCCGGACAGTTCGTGTCCCGGGACGCTGGGCGTGCGGTCGCGACCGGCGCGGTCGGTCCAGGTGGCGGGCCAGTCGAGCTCGCCGGGGATGAAGCCGGCGGCGTGGACCCGCACGACGACGTCGTTCTCGGCGGCGTGCGGGTGCGGCAGCTCGGCGAGGGTGAGGCCGTCGACACTGGCGGTCCGGTCGCGAACCGTGATGGCGTGCATGTCGATCTTCCTTTCGGGGACGGGCCGGATCAGCTCGGCCAGGGCGAGCCGAGGATGCGCTCGACGGTGGTGGTCCGGGTGAAGCCCGGGACGAAGTGCTCGAGGACGTCGGAGTTCACGGTGCCGTTCGTGGTCTCCGGACGGTGCTCGAGCCCCTCGGCGTAGGCGCGGAGGAACTCGTTCTTGAAGTCCCCCCGGGGGTGGACGGCGAGGATCTCCGCCACGTCGTCGGAGGGGAGCTCGTCGAGGCCGACGCCGAGAACGTCGGTGAGGACGCCCAGGTAGGTGGTGGCGACCTCCGGCCCCATGCGCGGGGGGATTCCCGGCGTCGTGTGCAGTGCGATCGCGGTCCACACGGTCTCGGCAGCCGCGGGGGAGAAGCCGTGGGCGCGCAGGAACGCGCGGGCGTGGTCGGCGCCGTCGACCTCGAACCGCTGCTCCACGTCGGAGAACGGCCTGGTGAGACCCGTGTCGTGGAACAGGGCGGCGACATACAGCAGCTCGGGGTCGGGTTCGACGCCGAGCCGCCTGGCGTGCAGTCCGCCGAAGAGGAACACGCGACGGGAATGGTGGTAGACGAGCGGGCTGGTGGTCTCCCGCACGAGGCGGGTCGCCTCGTCGGCCGCTTCCGTCCCGGGCACGGCCACGCCCGCGATGACCTCCGACATGACGTGCTTCCTCCGCTGATGGTCGTCGACAGCTCCTGCGCACTCGATGCTGCCGATCGACCCGCCCCCGGCGCCGCTCTCGTCGGGCCAGGAACCCCTCGGATCCGGACAGCGGGCGGCGGCGGGACCCGCCGCGGCGGACGTCGCGTGCCGGGATCATTTGCCTCGCGGGGGTCGGCCGCTGTGAGATCCGGCCGTGCACCCCTCGGCCCCACGACGCATCGCGTTCCTCGTGTACGAGGGGGTGACGCTGCTGGACGTCGCGGGGCCGGCCGAGGTGTTCACGGAGGCGAACCGGTTCGGCGCGGACTACCGGATCGTGCTGGTGTCACCGACCGGCGAGGACGTCAGGTCGAACCTCGGTGTCACGGTCGCGGTCGACGGCGCCGTCGCCGACGAGCCGGCCCCGGACACGTACCTCGTCGCCGGGTCGGGGCTGCACGTCCGGACGTCCGTGCCTCCGGAGCTCGCCGACGCCGCCCGGGTGCCCGCGGCCGGTGCCCGCCGCGTCGGGTCGATCTGCACGGGCGCGTTCATCCTCGCCGCCGCGGGCCTGCTCGACGGCAAGCGCGCGACCACCCACTGGAAGGTGACGCACGAGCTCGCCACCCGGTACCCGACGTGCCGCGTCGAACCCGACGCGATCCATGTCCGCGACGGCTCCACCTACACCTCGGCGGGGGTGACGGCCGGGATCGACCTGGCGCTGGCGCTCGTCGAGGAGGACCACGGCGCCGACCTCGCCCGTGACGTCGCCCGCGCCCTGGTGGTCTACATGCAGCGGTCGGGCGGGCAGTCGCAGTTCTCCGCCCCGCTGCAGGGACCGCCGCCGCGGTCGCCCGACCTGCGCACGGTCACCGACCTGGTCACGGCGAACCCGCAGGGCCGGCACTCCCTCGGTGACCTCGCGGGGCACCTCAACGTCAGCACCCGGCAGCTGTCGAGGCTCTTCCACGACGAGCTGGCCACGACGCCGGCCCGGTACGTGGAGAGCATCCGGTTCGACATGGCGAGGGCGCTCCTCGACCAGGGGCACACCGCGACCCAGGCCGCGGCCCGCGCAGGTTTCCCCAGCTACGAGAGCATGCGGCGGGCCTTCGCCAGGAAGCTCTCGATCAGCCCGGCGGCCTACCAGCGCCGGTTCGGCACGGCTCGTGGCATCGACGCGGAGTAGCGTGCCGGGCCGGCCCGCGCCCCGCCTCAGAGCGTGGCGCCCTCGCGCAGCCAGCCCCGCGCGGAACCGTCGGCGTTGAGTGCCCGGCGCTCGCCCGGCTCGTGGTGAATCTGGACGCCGACCTCGTTGGTCACGGTGCCCAGCGTGGCCAGCTCGGCCATCTCGGGCCCGGCCAGCCACTTCTCCAGCTGCGCCGGCGTGGCCCAGTGGGTGTTGAGCTGGTAGCGCACCGGCGCCTGCTGCGGGAACTCCTCGACGGGGCCGATGAACTGGAACGGCTGCGCCTCGAACGTGCCGGGCAGGGTCTCGTAGGGCATCGTCTCGTAGCCGGGCAGTGCAGCGGTGAGCGTCGTGACGAGCGCGTCGACGCGCTCCTGCGGCAGTGCGTCGGCCGGTACCAGGCTGGTCTCGAGGAACAGCGGGCCGGTCAGCTCCTCGCCCTCGGCGGGACGCCGCCACTTGCGGATGTAGAAGGCGTCGAACCAGGTGTCGTAGGCGCCCTTCATGACGGGCCCGTGGTCGGGGCTGCGGTACCAGGCGTCCATGAGGTCCGGCGTCTCCCACTTGCCCGAGAAGTACATCCACGGGGAACGGGCGATCGGGCCGCCGATGACGGCCAGGAAACCGGGCTGCGACGCGACGACGGGCCCCATGCGCTCCTGCGTCGCCCAGAAGTCGGCCTCGTTGCCCGCGCGCAGGGTCATGCAGGCTTCCATGGTGGTCACGGTCTGCGGGATCGGCATGTCGGTTCCTCCGGCATGTGGTGCGGCGTGTGCGCAACCTGACTGTGGTCCTGGGAACGCTATTGCGCATTTTCCACTGTCGTCAAGTACTCGTCAGGGTTACTCGGCGGAGCGGGTCGCCGCCCGTCGGCGGGTCGGAGTGGCGGTCCGACCGTCCTCACGACACGCTTGGCGCGTGACGCGCACCCGGGTGAGGGCCGCCCTCGTCGGCCTGGCCGCCGCGGCGGACGGCGTGGTGGGCCGGGTCGTCCTGGTCGTCGTGCGGGTCCGCGGGCGGCGCCGGCCGCTGGTCCTGCCGTTCATCGGCCACGGGTCGGTCGAGCGGGTGCGGTTCGGCGCGCGCGTGGTGATGGGGCATCCCGACGCCGGCATCGTCGACGAGGCCGTGCCCGGTCCGCGGTCGCGCCGGCAGGTGCTGCGCGCGAGCCTGAGCCGGTTCTTCACCGTGGAGATCCCGCGCGCGCAGGTGGCGATCCGCACGCCCGGCGGGGTCGCCCGGGTCCGGGCGGACGACGAGGGCTACGTCGACGCCGTCGTCGACCGTCCCGGGCTGGAGCCCGGCTGGCAGGAGGCCGACCTGACCCTGGCGGACGGCGCGACCGCGACCGCGCAGGTCCTGGTCGTCGACCCGCGTGCCGACGTCGGGCTGGTCAGCGACGTCGACGACACGATCCTCGAGACGGGCCTGACGCGCGGGCTGGAGTTCCTCCGGGCGACGCTGCTGACCGAGACCGCGGACCGCGCCCCGCTGCCCGGGGCGGCCGCGCTCTACCGGGCGCTCGTGTCGTCACCGGAGGTGTGCAGGCCGGTCTTCTACGTCTCGACCAGCCCGTGGAACCTGCACGGCACGCTGCTGGAGTTCATCGGGCTGCGCGCGTTCCCGCTCGGCCCGCTGCTGCTCACCGACTGGGGTCCGGGGCGCGGCACGCTGTTCCGGATCGGTGCCCGTGAGCACAAGACCTCGCTGATCACCCGGATCCTCGACGAGCACCCGGCGCTCGCGCTGGTCCTCGTCGGCGACACCGGCCAGCTCGATCCCGAAATCTACGCGGACCTGGCCCAGGCGCACCCGGACCGGATCCGGGCGGTGTACGTGCGCCGCCCGCCGGGGCGCAACCCGCGGCGCGACGCACAGGTCCGCGCGCTGGCGCGGGAGGTCAGCGCACGCGGCGTGCCGATGCTGGCGGTGGACGACAGCACGCAGATCGCCGAGCACGCCGCGTCGATCGGGCTGCTCGATCCGGCCGCGGTCCCGGCGATCCGGAGCGCGACGACGCAGGGCCGGCTCCCCGCCGCGACCCGCTGATGCGATGACGCAGGCACGGCCGGAGCCCGTCTGCCGGGTGCGGTGTCCTCGTGGGAGCTCCGACGGGCCTTCCCTTGTGGACGAGTCCCGGGCATGCTCGGGACTCGGCCCGAGCGGAGGTGCGTGCGCACATGGACGACCCCTCTACCCGCCACCGCGGCTGGGAGATCGCGCTCGCCGTCGTGCTCGTCGTGGGTGGGGCGTTCCTGCTGAGCAACGCCGTCGCCGCCACCCTGCTGTCGATCGTCCTCATCGGATGGACGATCCTCGCCGCCGGCGTGCTGCTGATCGTGCGGGGCGTGCTGCGCCGGGAGTCGTCGGCGGTGTTCTGGTCGGCCCTGCTCGGCGGCGCCGTCCTCGCCGTGCTCGGCATCGTCGTGCTGCGCAACCCCGTTGTCGGGGCGGCGACGTTCACCCTGCTCGCCGGGGCGATGTTCCTCGTCGTGGGCGCGGTGCGGATCGTGCTCGCCGTCCAGCTGAAGGAACACCGGATCGTGCTCGGCCTCGTCGGGGTCGTGTCGCTGGTCATGGGGCTGGTCGTGCTGCTGAACTTCGCGGTCGCGACGCTCACCCTGCTCGGCATCCTGCTGGGCATCCAGATGATCGGCGAGGGCGTCGTCCTGCTCGTCGCGGGCCGCCGGGGGCTGCGGCCCGGGCGCGCCGCAGCCACGCCCACAGCCAGGTCCTGACCCTGGGACCCGCTCGACGCGCTCAGCCCTCGCCGCGACTGCGGTGCTCGGCGTCGTCGCCGTCGGGCGCCGTGGCGTCCTGCGAGACCGCCGCGGCGGACGGCTCCGGGCGGGCGGGGCCGGGGAAGATCACCGAGATCGCGATGCAGACGACACCGAGGGTGATGTAGGTGTCCGGGAGGTTGAACGTCGCGAACCAGCCGGTGTGGAAGTAGTCGGCCACGGCGCCCTCGACGGCGCGGTTGACCAGGTTCGTCGCCGCGCCCGCGACCACGGCCGCGAGCCCGATCAGCCCGAGCAGGCTGACGTCGGCCGCCGCGACCCAGGCATAGCCGGCGATGGCCAGCGTGATCGCGCCGGTCACGAGGATCACGACCCAGGTCGGCAGCGACGAGCCGAGGCTGAACGAGACCCCGGTGTTGTAGAACAGCCGCAGCTGCAGGACCCCGAGGTCGATGATGCTGCCGTCGCCGAGCGCGGCCTCGATCGCGATCTTCACCAGCCACGCGACGCCCGCGAGGGCGACGGCGAGGATGACGAGAAGGGTTCGTCGCCGCGCGGCCGACCGCGCTCGTTGCGCCACGTGCCCATCATGCCCGGCCGCCGATCCGCTCCAGCACGGCGACCGCGCACGCGGGCCCGTCCTCGTCGGCGATGCGCGCGCCGACGGCGGCGGCCGCGGCGGCGGGCCCGGGCTGCAGTGCGGCCCGCAGGGCCTCGGTCAGCGCCGCGGCGGTCAGCTTCTCGCGGGCGATCGGCGGCGGTCCGGCGCCCAGCGCCGCGACGCGACGGCCCCAGAAGAACTGGTCGGAGAAGAAGGGGACGACGACGCTCGGGCGCCCCGCCCGCAGCCCGGCCGCGGTGGTGCCGGCGCCACCGTGGTGCACGACGGCCGCGACCCGCTCGAACAGCCAGCGGTGCGGGACGTCCCCCACGACGAGCACGTCGTCGGACGGGTGACCCGGGGCGAGCCCGGCCCAGCCGGCGGCCAGCACCATCCGGGTGCGGGCCCGGCGGGCCGCGGCGAGGGCGATGTCCACGAGCTGCCCGGCGTCGCGGTCGGGCATGCTGCCGAACCCGATGTACACGGGCGCCGGGCCGGCGTCGAGGAACGCGGCGAGCTCACGCGGCGGGACGTGATGCGGATCGGGCGGCGCCATCCAGTAGCCGGTGACGTGCACGTCCGGCGGCCAGTCCGGCGGCACGGGGACGACGACCCGCGAGAAGCCGTACAGCGTCGGCGGTCGGGTACCCGGAGGCCAGTGCGACGGCGGGCCCGGCGGCAGCGGGGGCGAGCCCTGTGCCCGGCGCTGCGCGGCGATCGTCGGGAGGAAGGCCTTCCACAGCAGCCGGTCGGCCAGCGCCCACGTGGCGTGCCGCAGCGCCGCGGGGACGTCGCGCACGCCGGGGGAGCCCGTCGGGCCGAAGGCGCGCGTCGGGGTCTGCGGCTGCAGGTGCGCGGCGACGGCCGGGACGCCGTAGAGGTCGGCGACGTTCGGCCCGATCGCGGCGAGCGTCGCGTACACGACGAGGTCGGCGTCGCGACAGGCGTCGACGGCGGCGGGGTAGGCCTCGTCGAGCGCGGGGCCGACGATGGCGGCCATGCGCCGGGTGAGGGCGACGGGGTTGCGTGTGGCGAGCATCCGCTTCCCCTCGGGGCTCGCGAGGACGGCGCGCGGGTTGCCTGGCAACGTCGCGAACTCGAGGCCCGCGGCTCCGACGGTGCTGGCGAACTCGTCGTGCGTGGCGAACCGGACACCGTGCCCCGCGCGCCGAAGCCGGACCCCGAGCACGACGAACGGCTCCACGTCCCCGCGCGAGCCCACCGCCAGCAGTGTGATCCGCATGACATGATCCTCCCGGATCCCCTGCCGCCGCCGGGATCACGGTCCTGGTCCGGTTGCGCCGCAGCGCGTCTCCGGGCAAGCATGACCGAAATTCCGGGAAGGCGGTCGGTGTGGGGCGGGCGAGGGCACGGACGCTGTGCGCGACGCTCGCCGTCGCGCTCCTGACGCTCACCGGCTGCACGTACACCGTGTCGGGGCAGGCCGTCGCCGAGCGGGCCGACGCGCCCCTCACCCCGCCGCTGGAGGGCACCACGTGGTCGGGCACCGACTCCGACGGCCGCTTCTACGTCTTCCGGTTCAAGGCCGGGTCGCGGCTGGCGTACACGAGCCCGACCGGTACCTTCGACAAGGCGGGCGACACCTGGCGCCAGTCGGGCGCCTCGGTCACGTTGACGTTCAACAGCGGCTACGCCGTCTACAAGGGATCGATCGTGGGCGAGGACATGGGCGGTCGGGCGTCGAACGTCGTCGGCAAGAAATGGGAGTGGTCGGTCCGCAGGCAGTGACGGTCCGCCGGCGCACCGGCGGACCGTACGGGTGTCGTCGCGCTCAACGGCGCAGACCACGCACGAAGGCCGCGAGCCGGTGCCGCCGCGCGACGGCGACGACGACCATCAGCGCGCCGATCAGGATCGGCGTGACGACGTCGGCCGGGTTGTGCAGCACGAAGACCTGCGTGATCATCGCCCCGATCATGAGGGCGACGAGCCCGGTGGCGGCCGCCGCCGCGATCGGTGCGAGCAGGAGCCCGACGCCGCCGGCGAGTTCCAGGACGCCGACGACGTAGCGCAGCCACTGGCCGCTGCCCATGGCCTCGAACATCGCGACGGCGTACTCCTGGCCGAACAGCTTCGGCGCCGCGGAGCCGACGACGAGGAAGAGTCCGACGACGATCTGCACCGTCCACAGTGCACGGTTGGCGACGCGGCCGGTGGTGGCGGCGGGGGCGATGGCGGTGGCGGTCATGAGGTCCTCCCGGGGATGCGGTGGCGGTCGCCGGTGTTGACGACGCGGCGGTCCGGATCTCATCGCCGGACGGCCACTTTCTCCGGATCGGCCATCGGCGACCGGAACGGGCCGGGGTCGACTGGGGCTCATGGTGATCGGTGCGGCGGCGGCCGCGGGCATCGCGACGGTGGCACTCGGACTCGTCCTCACCCCTGGCCCGAACATGCTCTACCTGGTCTCGCGCAGCATCACGCAGGGCAGGCGCGCGGGGCTGGTGTCGCTGCTCGGGGTCGCGGCGGGTTTCGGCGTCTATCTGGCCGCGGCGTCGGCGGGGATCGCCTCGGTGTTCGCGGCGGTCCCCGCGGCCTACCTCGCGCTCAAGATCGCCGGCGCCGGCTACCTGCTGTACCTGGCCGTGCGGACGCTGCGGGCGGGTGGGCGCGGCGTGTTCGAGGCCCGCGACCTGCCCGTCGAGCCGCCGTGGCGGCTGTTCACGGCGGGTCTGACGACGAACCTGCTCAACCCCAAGATCGCCGTGCTCTACGTCGCGCTGCTGCCGCAGTTCGTCGACCCGGCCGGCGCGCCGGTCTGGGAGCAGAGCCTGGCGCTGGGCGCGGTGCAGATCGTCGTCGCACTGACGGTGAACGCGCTGATCGTGTGCTCGGCGGCGACGCTCGCCCGGGTTCTCGGGCGGCGCCCGTCCTGGGTCCGGGTGCAGCGCTGGGTCATGGGCGGGGTGCTCGGTGCCCTGGCGGTGCGCCTGCTCGCCGAGCGGGCGCCCGCCCCGGCCCAATGACCTCCACGCGCGGAACGGCGACGCACGGTCCCGGCACCCCGGCCGGGCTCGGAACTCCGGGCTCGGAACTCCGGGCTCGGAACTCCGGGGCTCAGAACTCCGGGAGCCACGCCTCGGCCAGCGCCCGGGCCGCGACGGTGCAGTCGAGCTGGGCGAGGATGTTGGTCCAGCCGGAGAGCACCCGGACGATCAGCATGTGCTGCGGGGGCAGGGCCAGCGAGCGACCGGTCTCCCAGAACGCGCGTCCGCGCACGTCCATCACGCGTGAGCCCTGCTGGGCCATCCAGTCGCGGTGGAACCGGAAGGTCCGCGAGCGCAGCGGGTCGGCGAGCGCACCGATGTAGCGCAGCACGTCCTCGGCGGGCACGTCCCCGCCGACGAAGCCCTCCGCCAGCATCAGCCGCATCATCTTGGCGGGTTCGGCGTCGGCGACGTGGCGCAGGATGCGGGCCAGCACGGGCGGGAACCCGTCGGGAAGCTCCGCGACCGCACCGAAGTCGATCATCGCGAGCCGGCCGTCGGCGAGCACCATGAAGTTGCCCGGGTGCGGGTCGGCGTGCAGCAGCCCGACGCGCAGCGGGGAGGAGAACATCGTCTCGATGATCGTGTGCGCCCAGCTGTCGCGCAGGGCCTGCTCGGTGGCGTCGCCGGCGGGCCGTGCGGTCATCGCGCCCAGCGACACCCCGTCGAGCCATTCCGAGACGATCACCTTCGGGGCCGAGGCGACGACGGCCGGCACGTGCAGGCGCGGGTCGCCGGCGTAGGCGGCGGCGAAGCGGCGCTGGTGGTCGGCCTCGGCCCGGTAGTCGAGCTCGTCGAGCATGCGCCTGCGCAGCTCCCGGACGAGCGCCTTGGCGTCGAGCGCGGGGACGATCAGCGCGAACAGCGACGAGAACCGCCCGAGCGTGCGCAGGTCGGCGTCGAGTGCCTGGTCGGCGCCCGGGTACTGGATCTTGACGGCGACCTCGCGGCCGTCGGCCCACACGGCGTGGTGGACCTGGCCGACGCTCGCGGCGGCGGCGGGCTCGTCGTCGAACGAGCGGAAGCGGCGCCGCCAGTCCCGACCCAGCTGCTCGGCGAGCACGCGGTGCACGGTCCGCGCCGGCATCGTCGGGCCGCAGGACTGCAGCTTGGCCAGCGCCTGCCGGTAGGGCTCGGCGATCTCGGCGGGGATCATCGAGTCGTAGACGGACAGCGCCTGGCCGACCTTCATCGCGCCCCCTTGAGCTGGCCGAGCACGGCGAAGAGCTGCTCGGCGTTGCGCTCCATGGCACTGGCCGACACCTGCTCCGCGTCGGCGCCGGCGAGGCGCCTGCCCCAGCCCGCGACGGCCCGGCCGCCGAAGGCCAGGGGGAGCGCGGCGATCCTGGCCGAGCGGGCCACGCTGCCGCGGGGGATCTCGGAGTACGCCGTGTCGGTCATGAGGAGAATCGTGCCGACGAGCGGGCGCCGAGTCGTGGGGGATGACCCCGAAGTCGTGGTGTGGTTACCCTCCCCCTCGCGGGGGAGCCCACCATCGGGCCAACCCCCCGCCGGGTCAGTCGGCGAGCATCACGGCCAGTTTGGTGACGGTGTTCCAGTTGCGCCCGGTGACCGTCACACCCCATTTCCTGGCCATCGGCGTCGCGATGTCCGGCGCCTTGAGCACGCCGTCGGGACACCACTGGTAGACGACCCGGTCGCCGATGCGCACCCGGTCGGGGTCGAGCTCGACGGGGTCGAACGCCGCCAGCGCGGCCGGGTCCGGGTCGGCGGAGAGGAAGAGCGCCATCATCCGCGAGCCGTTGTCCGCGACGTCGGCGAGCGGGTGCGCGGCGATCACGGCGTCGAGCTCCGGGCCGGTGCGCACGACGACCCCGATGCGCATCCCGAACTCCGCCTCGAGCGCCTGCTCGATCGCCTCGGCGAGCGCCGCGGGCGTCGTCGCGGAGGCGCGCAGGACGGCGTTGCCGCTCTGCAGCAGGGTGCGCACGTCGTCGAAACCCATGCCCGACAACAGCTCCCGGAGCCGAGCCATCGGCACCTTGCGCTTCGGGCCCAGGTTGACCCCGCGCAGCAGCACCGCGTAGCTCGGCATCCGCGCAGCCTAGTCGGGCGGGCTCAGACGACGCCGCGGTCGTGCAGCGCCCCGATCTCCCCCGACGCCAGGCCCAGCCGCTCGGCCAGCACCTCGTCGGTGTCGCGGCCGAGAACGGGAGAGGCCCCCGCCGGGCCGTGGGAGCCGTTCCAGCGCAACGGGGTGCGCGCCGCGATCACCGCGCCCGCGCCGGGGACCACCTCGTCGGACAGCACGGGGTAGGTGCCCTTGCGGTGCGCGGCGACGACGTCGGTCATCCCGCGGTAGGCACTCCAGAGCACGCGTGCCTCGTCGAGCTCGCGGCTGGCCTGCTCGAGGCTGCGGGCGGCGAACCACGGACGCAGGATCGCCGCGATCGTCTCCCGGAGACGGTAGCGGTCGGTCTCCTGGGTGAGGTCGGCGTCGAGCGCGGCCTCGAGCGCGGAGAACACCGCGCCGGTCCCCGTCACGGTGCAGAGTGCCTTCCACTGGCCCTCGGTCAGCGCGACGACCATGACGCGCTCGCCGTCCTTGCACAGGAAGTCGACGCCGAAGCTGCCGTACACGTGGTTGCCGTGGCGCGGGCGGTCCCGTCCGTTGGTCGCGACCTCCGACAGCCAGCCCATGTCGGCGACGCCGGTGAGCGCGACGTCGGCGAGCGCGATCTCGATGTAGGCCCCGCGACCGGTCCGGTCACGGTCGCGCAGCGCGGCCAGCACGCCGGTCGCGACGGTCATGCCGGTGATCAGGTCCCACGCGGGCAGCACGTGGTTGACCGGCGCGCCGCCCTCCTCGGGGCCGGTGATCTCCGGCAGCCCGACCTCGGCGTTGACGGTGTAGTCGACGGCGGGCCTCCCGTCGGGATGCCCCTGCACGCGGACGTGGATCAGGTCGGACCGGCGTGCGGTGAGCACCTCGTTGGACATCCACCGCCTGCCGACGACGTTGTCGACGAGGACGCCGCGGTCCGGCCCCGGCGCGGTGATCAGCGCGACGACGAGCTCACGGCCCTCGTCGGAACGCTGGTCGATGGCGACGCTGCGCTTGCCGCGGTTGAGCGCGGCCCAGTAGTAGCTGTCGCCGCTGGGGGCGACGGGCCAGCGCTTGTGGTCGTTCGCCCCGCCCAGGGGGTCGATCCGCACGACGTCGGCTCCCAGACGCGAGAGGGCCAGTCCCGCCGTGGGGCCCGCGACGAAGCTCGCGCACTCCACGACCTGCAGCCCCTCGAGCGGACGGACGGTCATCGCACCTCCACGTGTGGGCCCGGCCGGGCGACCGGCACCCCTGCGAGCCTTCCACGCCGGAGCCCGAAGGGGGGATTGCCCCACCCTCGGATCGGGTGGGTCGCCCCACTGTCCCGGCGCCCGTGCTGCAGAAGAGTCATGGGGGAGGCCGTGCAGCAGCGGCACGGACGATCCGGACGCCGGGAGGGCCCGCGGGATGACCGTCGCGACGATGTGCGCCGTCGTGCTGCACAGCCCGTGGCTGCCGCTGGCGCTCGTCGTCCTGGTCGCCCTCGACGGGCCCTTCCCACCCCTGCCGAGCGAGACCGTGCTGATGACGGCCTACGCCACCGCGTTCGCGTCCGGGAACCTGCTGATGGTCGGTGAGCTCGCGGTCTCCGCGCTGCTCGGCTGCCTGCTCGGCGACCTCCTCGTGCACACGCTCGGCCGGTCGAGCACCCGGCTGGTCCGCCGGGTCGACCGCGCCGGTCCCGTCGCGTCCTGGGTGTCGGCGACGATGCTGGCCCGCCCGGTGGTCGCACTCGTGGCGGCCCGGTTCATGCCCAGCGGCCGGCTGCTGAGCACGGCGATCGCCGGTCGCGTCGGCGTCCCGGTGCGGCGTTTCGTCCCCGGCTCGGTCACCAGCTCGACGCTGTGGGGCACCTACATGATGACCGCGGGGCTGCTGCTGGGCCCGGTCGTCGGCAACGACCCGCTGGTCGGGCTCGCGGTCGGGGCCGGGATGGCCGTCGTGACCGCGAGCGCGTTCGGACTTGCGTGCCGGGTCCGGCTGGCCCGCCGGGCGGCCGTGGCGCGGGCCGGGACTCCCGTGGGACAGCGGGATCCGGCGGCGGTCTGAACCGGTCCCGCCGACCGCGGACCTGACGCGGGGCGCGACGACCGGAATACTGCCGATCATGTCGACGATGACCTGGGTGGCCGAGGTGGGCGAGGACAACGCCCGCTGGCTCGCCACCGAGAGCCGCACCGCCCGGCTCGCCCGCGAGTACCGACCCAGGGACATCGGGGAGGGGCGCATCGAGTTCAGCGTCCGCGCCCTCGGTGCCTCCCGCGAGCTCGGTGAGGAGGAGGACGGCTTCATCACCGAGGATGGCGAGGGTCTGCGCATCTGGATCGGGGACGACGCGTTCGACCTGGAGCTCGTCGAGTCCTGAGCCGCCTGCGACCGAACGACCACGAGAACACCCGCTACTGAACGAGAGCACTGCTCTTGACGTGACGTCGCGGGTGCGGTTCACTGTTCCTATCGGAGAGCAGTGCTCTCGAATCGAGGAGGAACCGTGACCGCCACCCGCTACGTCGCACCCGGCCGCAGCACCGCCCTGTTCAATGCCGCCGTCGCCGGCCTGACCCGGATGGGTGTCAGTGTCTGGGGGAGCCGGGTCCTGGCCGTCCGCGGCCGCACGAGCGGCCAGTGGCGGACGACCCCGGTCAACCTGCTCACCGTCGACGGTGAGCGCTACCTCGTCGCGCCGCGCGGCGTCACGCAGTGGGTCCGCAACATCCGCGTCGCCGGCGAGGCAGAGCTGCGGGTCGGCCGCCGCGTCGAGCGGATCCGGGTCACCGAACTGGCGGACGACGAGAAGCCCGCCGTCCTGCGGGCCTACCTGAAGCGGTGGAAGTTCGAGATCGGGGTGTTCTTCGACGGCGTCGACGCGAGCGCGGACGACGAGACGCTGCTCGGGATCGCGCCCGGCTACCCGGTGTTCCGCATCGGCTGAGCCTCACGGGGCATCCGTGCGGCTCGCGGGGGAGCAGGAGACCAACCGGGACCGGTGGAGGCTCCCCGTTCCACCGGCCCCGGTCAATCCGGACAACGCGCGGCGGCCGGATGAGTTTCGGTCCCTGCGCGACGGCCGTCGAGCGGGCGGCCTGCATCGACGACCGGCCGGACACGCCGGGCCGAACGACGCGCCGCGTGTCGGGCCGCGGGGGGAGCCGTCGGCCGAACAGGACGAACCGACCGGCGCGCGTCACCCCGTGGCGGACAACCGGTTCGACACGGCCACGTTCGCCGCGAGCCGATCGGCGGGGGCTCCCCGCGCGTCCTAGGCTCGCGTCCGTGGCAGAGGCCGAAGCGGGGAGAGAAGGCGGCGAGAGCACGCTCACCGTGCTCGTCGCGCTGGGCGCCAACGCCGCGATCGGCGTCCTCAAGCTGATCGCCGGCCTGCTGACCGGGTCGGCCGCGATGCTCGCCGAAGCCGCGCACTCGGCGGCCGACACCGCCACCGAGGGCCTGCTGCTGACGGCACTGCGCCGCTCCAGCCGCGCCGCCGACCGCCGCCACCCCTTCGGCTACGGCAAGGAGCGCTTCTTCTGGGCGCTGATCGCCGCGGTGTCGATCTTCGTGTCCGGCGCGGTGTTCGCGATCTACGAGGGCATCCGCACGATCGTCGGCGAGGAGGCCGAGCAGACCGCGGTGCTCGTCGCCTACGTCGTGCTCGCGATCTCGTTCGTGCTGGAGGGCATCTCCTGGACGCAGGCCGTCCGGCAGCTGCGCCGGGAGGCGGCCGCCGACGAGCTCTCGCCCATGGAGTGGCTGCGCCGCACCGATGACCCGACGGTCAAGACGGTGTTCTTCGAGGACTCCGCCGCGCTCATCGGGCTCCTGCTCGCCTTTGCCGGCGTCGGGCTGCACCAGCTCACCGGCTCCGCGCTCTACGACGGGCTCGCCTCGCTGCTGATCGGTGTGCTGCTCACCGGGGTCGCCTACGTGCTGGGGCGGACCAACAAGGGCCTGCTGATCGGGCGGCAGGCCGACCCGCGGCTGGTGCGCGCGCTGCGCGACGACCTCGGCGCCCGGCCGGAGGTCGACGCCGTCGTCGACCTGCTGACGATGATGCTGGGCACCGACCAGGTGCTGCTGTGCGCCCGACTGGACTTCGACGACGCCCTGGGTGCCGCCGATCTCGAGCGGACGTGCGTGGCCATCGACGCCGACCTGCGCGAGCGGTTCCCGGACCTCGCCGAGATCTTCCTGGAACCGGTGCCGCGCAGCGATCCGACGATGCGCGAGCGGGTCCTGTCGCGTTACGGCGAGTCGACGGGCCTGGGCCGCCCGACCCCCTGACCCCGGGGACGACGCCCCCGGGTTCGAGCCGGCCTTTCGTGAGTGGCGATGGTCGCCATGGCGACCATCGCCACTCACGGATCAGGCGATCTGGCGGTCCGTCGGGTTGATCGGCCGGGGGAGGACCTCACGGCCCGTCAGGTAGCGGTCGACGCCCGCGGCGGCCGAGCGACCCTCCGCGATGGCCCACACGATCAACGACTGCCCGCGCCCGATGTCGCCCGCGCTGAAGACGCCGTCGACGCTGGTCATGTACTGGTCGTCGCGCGCGACGTTGCCGCGCTCGTCGAGGTCGACGCCCAGGTCGCCGAGCAGCTTGCCCTTCTCGGGCCCGACGAAGCCCATCGCCAGGAGCACCAGGTCGGCCCGCAGCTCGCGCTCGGTGCCCTCGACCGGGACGAACCGGCCCGACTCGTCGCGGGTGACCTCCACCAGCCGCAGCGCGCGGACGTTGCCGTCCTCGTCGCCGACGAACTCGGTGGTGTTGACCGAGAACAGCCGGTCGCCGCCCTCCTCGTGCGCCGACGAGACGCGGTAGATCATCGGGTAGGTCGGCCAGGGCATGCCCTCGGTCCGGTGCTCCGGAGGCGTCGGCATGATCTCGAGCTGCGTGACCGAGGCCGCGCCCTGACGGTGCGACGTGCCGAGGCAGTCGGCACCCGTGTCACCGCCGCCGATGATCACGACGTGCTTGCCCTCCGCCGTGACCGGCGGCGCGTCGATGTCGCCCTGCTGCACGTGGTTGGCCCACGGCAGGAACTCCATCGCCTGGTAGATGCCCGCGAGCTCGCGACCGGCGACCGGGATGTCGCGCCACGCGGTCGCGCCGCCCGCGAGCACGACGGCGTCGAACTCGGCTCGCAGCTGCGAGACCGTGATGTCCACGCCGACGTCGACCGAGGCCCGGAAGAGCGTCCCCTCCTCCTGCATCTGGCGCAGCCGCCGGTCGAGACGGGACTTCTCCATCTTGAACTCGGGGATGCCGTAGCGCAGCAGACCGCCGATGCGGTCGGCCCGTTCGAACACGACGACCTCGTGCCCGACGCGGGTGAGCTGCTGGGCGGCGGCCAGGCCCGCAGGCCCGGAGCCGACGACGGCCACCTTCTTGCCGGTACGGCGCTCCGGCGGCTGCGGGGTGACCCAGCCCTCGTCCCAGGCGCGGTCGATGATCTCGACCTCGACCTGCTTGATGGTCACCGGGTCCTGGTTGATCCCGAGCACGCACGCGGCCTCGCACGGGGCGGGGCACAGCGTCCCGGTGAACTCCGGGAAGTTGTTGGTGGCATGCAGCCGCTCGATCGCCTCGCGCCAGTCGTGCCGCCAGACCAGGTCGTTCCAGTCCGGGATGAGGTTGCCCAGCGGGCAGCCCTGGTGGCAGAACGGGATGCCGCAGTTCATGCAGCGGCCGGCCTGCTTCTCCAGGTTCTCCCGGGGGAAGTCCTCGTAGACCTCGCGCCAGTCGAGCAGGCGCAGGTCGACCGGACGACGGGGCGGGGTCTCCCGCGGCGTCGTCAGGAATCCCTTCGGGTCAGCCACGGGACGCCTCCATGATGGCCTCGTCGACGTTGCGGCCGTCGCGCTCCGCGGCGGCCCGGGCCTGCAGGACCCGCTTGAAGTCCTGCGGCATGATCTTGCCGAACCGCTCGACGGCGACGTCCCAGTCGGTCAGCAGGGCGTGCGCCACCGGCGAGTCGGTCTCGGCGTGGTGGCGCGAGACGACGTCGCGGAGGAACTCGCGATCGGCGTCGTCGAGCGGGTCGATGTCGACCATCTCGGGGTTGACGCGGTGCCGCGGCAGGTCGAGCACGTAGGCGGTGCCACCGGACATGCCGGCCGCGAAGTTGCGGCCGATCCGGCCCAGCACGACGACCTTGCCGCCCGCCATGTACTCGCAGCCGTGGTCGCCCACGCCCTCGACGACGGCCAGCGCCCCGGAGTTGCGGACGCAGAAGCGCTCGCCCACGATCCCGCGCACGAAGATCTCCCCGGACGTGGCTCCGTAGAGGATCACGTTGCCCGCGATGACGTTCTCCTCGGCGGCGAAGGGCGCCGACGGGTCGGGGCGCAGGATCAGCCGCCCGCCCGAGAGGCCCTTGCCGAAGAAGTCGTTGGTGTCCCCGACGAGGCGCATCGTGATGCCGCGCGGCACGAACGCGCCGAACGACTGGCCCGCCGACCCCGTGAACGTGATGTCGATGGTGTCGTCGGGCAGGCCCTCGCCGCCCCACCGCTTGGTCAGCTCGTAGCCGAGCATCGTGCCGACGGTCCGGTTGACGTTGCGCACCGGCAGGTCGAGCCGGACCTTGTCGCCGGAGGCGAGCGCGCCCTCGGCCAGCTGGATCATGGTGTTGTCCAGCGCCTTGTCGAGGCCGTGGTCCTGGCTGCGGGTGCGGTGCCGCGAGCCGCCCGGGGCGACCTTGGGCATCTCGAAGATCGGCCGCAGGTCCAGGCCCTGGGTCTTCCAGTGCCGGACGGCGTCGTCGGTGTCGAGCATCTCGGCGTGCCCGACGGCCTCCTCCAGCGACCGGAAGCCGAGCGCGGCGAGGTACTCGCGCACCTCCTCCGCGACGAACCGCATGAAGTTGACGACGTACTCGGGCCGCCCGTCGAACCGCTCGCGCAGCACCGGGTTCTGCGTCGCGACGCCCACCGGACAGGTGTCGAGGTGGCAGACCCGCATCATGATGCAGCCCGACACGACGAGCGGGGCCGTCGCGAAACCGAACTCCTCGGCGCCCAGCAGCGCGGCGATGACGACGTCGCGACCGGTCTTCATCTGGCCGTCGGCCTGCACGACGATGCGGTCGCGCAGGTTGTTGGCGATGAGCGTCTGCTGGGTCTCGGCCAGGCCGAGCTCCCAGGGACCGCCCGCGTGCTTGATCGAGCTCAGCGGCGACGCGCCGGTACCGCCGTCGTGGCCCGAGATGAGCACGACGTCGGAGTAGGCCTTGGCCACGCCCGCCGCGACCGTGCCGACGCCGACCTGGCTGACCAGCTTCACGTGGATGCGGGCCGTCGGGTTGGCGTTCTTCAGGTCGTGGATGAGCTGCTTGATGTCCTCGATCGAGTAGATGTCGTGGTGCGGCGGCGGCGAGATCAGCCCGACGCCCGGGGTCGAGTACCGGGTCTTGGCGATCCAGGGGTAGACCTTGCTGCCGGGCAGCTGGCCGCCCTCACCGGGCTTGGCGCCCTGGGCGATCTTGATCTGGATGTCGTCGGAGTTGACCAGGTACTCGCTGGTGACGCCGAAGCGGCCCGACGCCACCTGCTTCACCGCGCTGCGCCGGCTGTCGCCGTTCGCGTCCGGGGTGAAGCGGTCCGGGTCCTCGCCGCCCTCGCCGGTGTTCGACTTGCCGCCGAGGCGGTTCATCGCGATCGCCAGCGTCTGGTGCATCTCCTGGGAGATCGAGCCGTAGGAGATGGCGCCGGTGGCGAACCGGGTGACGATCGACTCGACGGGCTCGACCTCGTCGATCGGCACCGGCGGGCGCACGCCCTCCTTGAGCTTGAACAGGCCGCGCAGCGTCATCAGCCGGCCGGCCTGGTCGTCGACCGCGCGGGTGTACTCCTTGAAGATGTCGTAGCGGCCCTGGCGGGTCGAGTGCTGCAGCTTGAACACCGTCTGCGGGTTGAACAGGTGCAGCTCGCCCTCGCGGCGCCACTGGTACTCGCCGCCCACGTCGAGCGTGCGGTGGGTGGCGCGGACGTCGTCGGCCGGGAAGGCCTTGCGGTGCAGCCGCAGGACCTCCTCGGCGAGCACGTCGAAGCCGACGCCGCCCAGCCGCGACGTGGTGCCGGTGAAGCACGTGTCGATGACCTCGCGGCCCAGCCCGATCGCCTCGAAGATCTGGGCGCCCGTGTAGGACGCGACCGTCGAGACACCGATCTTGGACATGGTCTTGCGGACGCCCTTGCCGAGCGCCTTGACCAGGTTCTTCGCCGCGGTCTTCGCGTCGATCCCGGGGATGTCGCCCCGGTCGGCGAGGTCCTCGACGGTGGCCATGGCGAGGTACGGGTTGACCGCGGCCGCGCCGTAGCCGATCAGCAACGCCACGTGGTGCACCTCGCGGGCGTCACCGGCCTCGACGACCAGCCCCACGCGCGTGCGGGTCCGCTCGCGCACGAGGTGGTGGTGCACCGCGCCGGTGAGCAGTAGCGACGGGATCGGCGCGTACTCGGCGGAGACCCCGCGCTGCGACAGCACGATCAGCCGCGCGCCGCCGGCGATGGCCTCCGACACCTCGGCCTTGATCTCCTCGAGGCGCTCGGACAGACCCGCGCCGCCCTTGGCCGCCTCGAACAGGCCGCGCACGGTGTAGGAGGCGAAGCCGGGGTACTCCCCGTCGTCGTTGATGTGCACGATGCGGGCCAGCTCGTCGTTGCCCAGCACCGGGAACGGCAGCACGATCGTCCGGCAGCTCGCCGGGCCGGCCTGCAGCAGGTTCTGCTCGGGCCCGAGCTGGCTCTGCAGCGAGGTCACCAGCTCCTCGCGGATCGCGTCCAGCGGCGGGTTGGTGACCTGGGCGAACAGCTGGATGAAGTAGTCGTAGAGCTGGCGCGGCCGCTCGGAGATGCCGGCGATCGGCGCGTCGTTGCCCATCGAGCCGATCGGCTCGGCGCCGGTCGCGGCCATGGGTCGCAACAGGACGGCGAGCTCCTCCTCGGTGTAGCCGAAGGACTGCTGGCGGTGTTGCAGCGCCGAGTGCGCGATCTGCTCGCGCTCGCGGTCGGGCAGCTCCTCGAGCCGGATGAGGCCCGAGTGCAGCCACTCCTCGTACGGGTGCTCGGCGGCGAGCGCGCCCTTGATCTCGTCGTCGTCGACGATCTTGCCCGCGGCCGTGTCGACGAGGAACATGCGGCCCGGCTCCAGCCGGCCCTTGCGCACCACCGTCGACGGGTCGACGTCGAGGACGCCGACCTCGGACGCCAGCACGACCAGCCCGTCCTCGGTGACCCAGTAGCGGGCCGGGCGCAGGCCGTTGCGGTCGAGCACGGCGCCGATGACGGTGCCGTCGGTGAACGCGACGAGTGCCGGTCCGTCCCACGGCTCCATCAGCGTCGAGTGGTACTCGTAGAACGCGCGACGGGCCGGGTCCATCTCGGCGTGGTTCTCCCACGCCTCCGGGATCATCATCAGCACCGCGTGCGGCAGGCTGCGGCCCGCCAGGTGCAGCAGCTCGAGGACCTCGTCGAACGTCGCCGAGTCCGACGCGTCCGGCGTGACGACGGGCGTGAGCCGCCCCAGGTCGCCGGGGATGACGTCGGAGGCCAGCAGCGCCTCGCGCGCGGCCATCCAGTTCCGGTTGCCGCGCAGGGTGTTGATCTCGCCGTTGTGCGCGACGTAGCGGTACGGGTGCGCGAGCGGCCACGCCGGGAACGTGTTCGTCGAGAAGCGGGAGTGGACCACGGCCAGCGCCGAGGTGACCCGCTCGTCGGCCAGGTCGGGGTAGAACGCCTCGACCTGCGGCTCGGCCAGCATGCCCTTGTAGACGATCGTGCGCGGCGACAGGCTGGGGAAGTAGGCACCCGTGCTGTGCTCGGCGCGCTTGCGCAGGCAGAACGTACGGCGCTCCAGCTCGATGCCGGTCGGCGCCTCGGCCACCGACGGCTCGGCTCCCGCGACGAACAGCTGGCGGAAGCTCGGCATCGCGGCGCGGGCCGTGGGGCCCAGGTCGGCCTTGTCCGGGTCGACCGGCAGCTCGCGCCACCCGAGGACGCGCAGGTTCTCCTCGGCGGCCAGCGCGTCGATGCGCGCGACGGCGGCGTCGGCCGCCGCCCGGTCGGCCGGCAGGAACGCGGTGCCGACGGCGTAGGCGCCGGGCTGCGGCAGCTCGAAGTCGACCACGGCCCGGAAGAACTCGTCCGGGACCTGGATGAGGATGCCCGCACCGTCACCGGTGTTGGCCTCCGCGCCGCGGGCGCCGCGGTGCTCCAACCGCAGCAGGGCCGTCAGACCCTTCCGGACGATGCCGTGATCACGGCGACCCTTGAGATCGGCGACGAGCGCGACACCACACGCGTCGTGCTCGAAGTCGGGGGCGTAGAGGCCGCCCGACCCGCCCTGAGGGGCACCAGTCTGTTCGCTGGTCGCAGCCAACAGCTCCTCCTGTCGTCTCGGTGCACCCCGACGATCGCATCGGGACGACGTGGACCTAATGGTTCCAAACAGAGTATCCGACACGCCCGCCAGGACGCGGGTGCTCGTCCGTTCAGGTGCACCAGCCGGGAAACTCGAATGAGTACCCGTCGTTACACGGACGCGCGGCGGCAGGACGACCTCGTCCGTACCGGGGCCGTCTGCGCACCGCACAACGCGACCGCGCGCGGCACCGGGTGCGGTCATCCGTCCAAAGCGTCGCATGTGGTGGCCGCGTTTCGCTACTCACGACCGCCGTGAGCACGATGACGGGCCGGACGACCTGCGAAGATCGTCCCGTTCCCGGGTCCCGACCAGGCCGGGAGACCCCGCGGAGGTTGCGTCGTGTGGCCCGATGTGCCGCGGTTATCACTCGATCGGCCCAGTCCTACGCACGCTCGGCGACGGCCCCGGCGGCCCGGCTCGCCCGGGTGGGGCGGGAGAATGCCGCCATGGTGGGAGTGACCGGGGCGGCCGGAGTCGTCGACGTGCGGGCGGCCCTGGCCGACGTGGCCGGGTTCAACGAGTTCTTCCGCGTCGACACCAACCCGGCCGAGGCGGTCGACCCCACCTGGCGCCCGCTGAGCGACCTCTACACCGACCCGGGCCCGCTGGCCGCCCGGATCGCGCACGTGGCCCGCGTCCTCGGCGGCGACGGCGGTCCCGTCGACGACCGGATCGCCGCGTCGATCACGCTGCAGGGGATGGCGGCCCGGGTGCTCTCCGCTCCGCTCGCCGTCGTGATCCTGCACGACGTGCTGCCCGCATTCACCGCTCGCGACGTGCACTGGCGGGTGTCGGCGACCGGCCCGTGGCCGCTGTGGGTCGGCGACCCGGGCGTGCTCGCGGGACCGGGGCTCGGCGAGGCCGAGCTCGCCGGCCGCCTCGCCGACCTCCTCGTCGAGGAGCACCTCGCCCCGCTCGTCGAGGCGGTGCGCGCGCAGGTCCGGGTCTCGGCGCGGACGTTGTGGGGCAACGCCGCGTCGTCGGTCGCGGCGGGCAAACGCCTCGTCGGCCTCGACCGGCCGGCGGCGGCGGCGCGGGCGGCGCGGATCGCCCAGGTCGTGCTCGACCACCCGGCGCTCGCGGCGACGGGCGAGCGTCGCGCGGCCGTCGCGCCCGACGTCGGGTGGACCTTCCGCCGCCGGTCCTGCTGCCTGTACTACCGCGCGCCCGGCGGCGGGACCTGCGGCGACTGCGTGCTGGCCGCGCGCTGAGGGGCCGCCCCGTCGAGGAGCACGTCCACGACGGTGACGCGCACCAGCGTCTCGAGACCCGTGTACTGCGCGACCGCCGCCGACACCTCGCGCTGCACCGCGCGGGCGAGGTCGCGGCAGTTGAACCCGAGCCGGGTGACGACGTCGATGCTCACCTCGGCCTGCGTCCCGTCGACCCGGGCGGCGACGACCGGGGCCCGCGTCGTGCCCAGCACCGCCCCCGCGAGCCCGAGCAGCGTCCCGGCCAGGTCGGTGCGCAGTGCGACGACGCCGGGCACGCCCGTGGCCGCCTCGGCCGCGACCCTGGCGACGACGCCGTCGCCGACGTGGAACGTCGTCCGCGGCCCGGTCACCGGCCCTCCCGCCCGGCGGGCGACGACGGCTGCGGGAGGTCGAACACGTCGACGACCTCGATGTCGACCCTGGTCACCGGCACCCCCAGCGCCTGCTCACCCGCCGCCAGCACCATCTGCCGCACCCGCGCCGTCGCCGACGCCAGCTCGATGCCGAACCGTGCGGTCACGGTCATGCTCACCTCGGCGGGCGGAACGGGGCGCCCCGCGTCGCCCGCGGGCCGGGAGATCCGGCAGCTGCGCGCGCGCATCCCGTCCATCGCGTCGACGACGCCGCGCAGCACCGCCGCCGCCGCGGTCGCGTCGAGGGCGGCCGGTCCGTAGGGGGAGTCGAGGACCAGCAGGTCGCGCGGACGCAGCTCGGCCAGCACAGCGCCCACGACGCGGTCGACGACCGTCGGCGGCGGGACCAGCGGCTGCGCCGCGAGCCGGCTGACCATCGCCTCCAGGCCCCGGGCGTCGGCGACCGCGGCACCGCAGTGCGGGCACTCGCGCTCGTGGGCGTCGAGGGTGCCGGCCTCGGCGTGGTCCCACACGGTCGCGGCGTCGCGGCCGCAGGCGAGCGGCTCGACGACATCGCCCTGCGCGGGGAGGTGCGCACCGGCGTCGTCCTGCGCGACACGGCCCCGGCCGTCGTGGGGGCTCACCGCCACGGGCGCATCACCTCCGCCAGCGTCTTGCGGGCGCGGTGGATGCGGCCGCGCACCGTCGCCTCACCCGTGCCCGTGATCTGCGCGATCTCGGTGTATCCGAGGCCCTCGAGCTCGCGCAACACGAAGCACACGCGCTGGTCGTGGGGCAGCGCGGCGAGCGCGTCGCCCAGCGCGGCCATCCCGGCGTCGAGCTCGGCCTGCCGTTCCGGTGACCGCGGCCGGGACCTGCCGACGAGCCCCGCCGCGTCGTCCCCGCCCGCCGCTCCCGGGTCGGCCACCGGCACGGGCGGACGTGTCCGGCGCAGCATCCCCGTGCAGCGGTTGGCCACGATCCGGTAGGTCCACGTCGAGAAGGAGGCGTCGCCACGGAACGAGCCGATCCGCCGCCACGCGTCGAGCAGCGAGTCCTGCAACGCGTCCTCGGCGTCGGAGCGGTTCCCCAGCACGCGCACGGCGAGCCGGTACAGCGCGGTCTGGTGCCGGCGGGCCAGCGCCTCGAACGCCCGCACGTCGCCCTCCTGGGCGCGCACGACCAGGGTGTGCTCGTCGAGATCGGCGAGGCGGGCACCGACCGCGGGTCGGGGCTGCTCGACGGCCTCGCGGGGCACGGGTGCCGGACCCGCAGAGGGCACGGGGGTGCGCACGTCACCGGCATCGCGCAACGCCGCCACCGTTCCCCCCGGGTCCCGCCGCTCGTGCCCGTCCATCCTGCCCTCTGTGACGACGCCCACACTACCGGCGTCCGGCCCGGTGTCGGGGTCCGTCACCCGGTGCGCGCGTCGCGGGCGCCGCCGCCGTCCGTGTAGCCCGGTCGCACCACGGGTACGCGGTCGACGAGGGGCCCGGCGGCGTCCGGCGACACCGGCACCGGGACCCACCGAGGAGGCCGAACATGGGCATGGGTGACAAGATCGACAACAAGGCTCAGGAGATGGCCGGCAAGGCCAAGGAGGGCACCGGCAAGGCCACCGAGGACCGTGACCTGGAGGCCGAGGGCAAGAAGGACCAGGTCGTCGGCAACCTGAAGCAGGCGGGCGAGAAGGTCAAGGACGCGTTCAAGAAGTAACGGCTGCGCCTGACCGGCGTGGGGGCCCCGGACATCGGTCCGGGGCCCCTCGTCGTGTCCGGCCGCGTGTCCGGCCGCGTCCCGGGTCCTGTGCAGAGCCGCGTGTCGCATCCTGTGCGGGGCACCGCGCCGGGTCCGGCGCACTACCGTGGGCGGCGTGCCCGTCGAGGACTCCCGGCCAGGTCCAGGGACCGCCGCGGCCCGTGAGGTGGTCGAGGCCGTCGCGGCGGCGGTGCTCGCCCATCCCGACGTCGTGCGCCTCGACGGCGGCCCGTTCGGTGCCGTGGCGTCGTACCTGCCCGGGCGGCGCCGGGTGCTGGGGGTGCGGGTCGGCGGCCCGGGCGAGGCCACCGAGGTCGCCGTCGTCGTCCGCAGGGGTTCGCCGCTCGCCGTCGTCGCCGACGAGGTGGCCGACCGGGTCCGCGCGGTGCTGGGCCCGGTGCCGGTGGACGTGACGTTCGCCGACGTCGTGCCCGGGGCCGGCGCCGCGCCGAGCCCCTGACGGGTCCCGGATAGGCCTCCGGCCGACCGCTCGGCGCATCCGGCGCGAGCCGTCCGCCGCACGTCGTGACGGGCAGGGATCGGTGGCTGCGGCGACTCGCCTAGACTCGGCCGAACCGTTGACGTCGTCGCGCCGGCGTCACGACCGCCTCCACGCGGTCCGCACCACAGCGCGCCCCGTGTGACCAGTACGGACGCCACCTCGGCCCGCCGGAACAGGACCCGCACGGCGCGCACCGCGCGAACCGACACGACATCCGGCAGCCGGCCCGAGGAGTACCACCGTGAAGAGCACCGTCGAGCACCTCAGCCCGACGCGCGTCCGTTTCAACGTCGAGGTGCCGTTCGACGAGCTCAAGCCCGACTTCGACCGCGCGTACAAGAAGATCGCCCAGCAGGTCCGCATCCCCGGCTTCCGCCCTGGCAAGGCGCCGGCCCGCATCCTCGAGGCCCGGCTGGGCCGCGGCGTCGTCCTTGACGAGGTCGTCAACGGCGCGATCCCCGGCAAGTACAGCGAGGCGGTGACGGCCTCGGAGAAGGTCACGCCGATCGGCCGCCCCGACATCGAGGTCACCGAGATCGCCGACGGCGACAAGCTCGCCTTCACCGCCGAGGTCGACGTCCGCCCCGAGATCGCCCTGCCCGACCTCGACGGCATCGCCGTCCAGGTCGACGACGTGGCGGTCACCGACGAGCAGGTCACCGAGCAGCTCGACTCGCTGCGCGCGCGCTTCGGCACCCTCAAGGGCGTCGAGCGGCCCGCCGCCGAGGGCGACTTCGTGCAGATCGACCTCTCCGCGTCGGTCGACGGCAAGGAGATCGAGGAGGCCGCGACCACCGGGTTCTCCTACCAGGTGGGCCAGGGCGGCCTGATCGACGGCATCGACGAGGCCATCACCGGTCTGTCCGAGGGGGAGTCGAAGACCTTCACCTCGACGCTGGTCGCCGGCGACTACGCCGACAAGGACGCCGCGGTGACGGTGACCGTCACCGCGGTGAAGGAGCGCGACCTCCCGGAGGCCGACGACGAGTTCGCCCAGCTCGCCAGCGAGTTCGACACGCTCGACGAGCTGACGGCCGACCTCAAGGAGCGCCTCGGCCGGGTCCGCCGCATGGAGCAGGTCTCCCAGGCGCGCGACAAGGTGCTCGACGCGATCGTCGAGGCCACCGAGGTCCCGCTGCCGGAGACGGTCGTGGCGGCCGAGGTCGAGTCGTCGCTGCACGACGCGGTCCACGCCTTCGACCACGACGACGACAAGTTCGCCGAGTTCCTCACCTCGCAGGGCAAGACCCGCGAGGAGTTCGACGCCGAGGTCCGCGCCGACGCCGAGAAGTCGGTCAAGGTCCGGCTGATCCTCGACGCGCTGGCCGACGCCGAGGAGGTCTCGGTCAACGACCAGGAGCTCACCGAGCGCATCGTCTACCAGGCCCAGCAGTACGGGATGTCGCCCGACGAGTTCGTCCAGCGCATCCAGCAGTCCGGCCAGCTCGGCGCGATCTACTCCGACGTGCGGCGCAGCAAGGCGCTGATCGTCGCCGTCCGGGCCGCCACCGTCACCGACGAGGCCGGCACCGCCGTCGACCTGAGCGACCTGCTCGGCCCGGCCGACGAGGCCGCCGAGGCGGTCGAGGGCGACGTGGTCGAGGGCGACGTGGTGGAGGACGCCGACGCCGACGCCGACGCCGACGCCGATGTCGCCGACGCCGCGCCGGAGGCCTCCGACGAGGCGACCGACGACACCGCCAAGGGCGCGTCGACCAGCGCCTGACGGTCTACGTCCGGGCGCCCCGTGCGCCCACAGCGAACAACCCGCCCGATCGCGGACGCCGGTCCCGGCGTCCGCGTAGGGTCGGCGCCACGGATCACCTCCCGGGGCCCGCTCCGGGAGGGACGGGTACGCGAGCCGGTACGTGACAGAAGGCAGGAATGACGTGAGCGAGCCAGCAGGCTCAGCACCGAACGATCGTCGAGGAGGGCTCGTGAGCGAGCTTGCGAGCTCACCGTCGAACACAGCAGCGGGCGCGAACGCGACCGACGAGCGACAGCGAGGAGGGCTCGTGAGCCAGCAGGATAGTGGCCCGCGTTCCGCGGGCCTGCCGGCGGAGATGCGGCGCGGTGCGCCGACGTCGATGACGTTGTCGGACTCCGTGTACGAGCGGCTGCTCCAGCAGCGGATCATCGTCCTCGGCCAGCAGGTCGACGACGACATCGCCAACCGGATCGCCGCCCAGATGCTGCTGCTGTCGGCGGAGGACCCGACGGCCGACATCGCTCTCTACATCAACTCCCCGGGTGGTTCGGTGACGGCCGGCATGGCCATCTTCGACACCATGGAGTTCATCGAGTGCGACGTGGCCACCTACGCGATGGGCCTGGCCGCCTCGATGGGGCAGTTCCTGCTCTCGGCGGGCACCCGGGGGAAGCGCTACGCGCTGCCGCACTGCCAGATCCTCATGCACCAGCCGTCGGCGGGTGTCGGCGGCACCGAGTCCGACATCGCGATCCAGGCCGAGCTGTTCCGCCGGCACAAGCGCGAGATGGCCGAGCTGATCGCGGGCCACACGGGCCAGACCGTCGAGAAGATCACCGCCGACTTCGACCGCGACCGCTGGTTCTCGGCCCAGGAGGCGCTGGAGTACGGCTTCGTCGACCACGTGATCTCGCGGGCCGGGCAGCTGCCCGACGCCGCATCGAACGGGAACGGGAGTGCCCAGTGAGTTTCGAGATGCCGAGCTCCCGCTACGTGCTGCCCTCGTTCGTCGAGCGCACGAGCTACGGGGTCAAGGAGTCCAACCCGTACAACAAGCTCTTCGAGGAGCGCATCATCTTCCTCGGCGTGCAGATCGACGACGCGTCGGCCAACGACGTCATGGCGCAGCTGCTGTGCCTGGAGTCCGCGGACCCCGACCGTGAGATCAGCATGTACATCAACTCGCCGGGCGGGTCGTTCACCTCGCTGATGGCGATCTACGACACGATGCAGTTCATCCGGCCCGACATCCAGACCGTCTGCCTCGGGCAGGCGGCGTCGGCGGCCGCGGTGCTGCTCGCCGCCGGTACCCCGGGCCGCCGCCTCGCGGTGCAGAACGCCCGGATCCTGATCCACCAGCCGGCCACCGAGGGCTTCTACGGCCAGGTGTCCGACCTGGAGATCCAGGCCGCGGAGATCACGCGGATGCGGCGCCTGCTGGAGACGACGCTGGCCAAGCACAGCGGCCGCACCCCCGAGCAGGTGCACGACGACATCGAGCGCGACCGGATCCTCACCGCCGACGAGGCCAAGGAGTACGGCATCGTCGACGAGATCATCCAGAGCCGGAAGCTGTCGGCAGTCGGCTGACCGGTTGTCGGCCCGGCGGGGCCGGCGGCGGGGTCGGCACGGCCCCGATACGACCGTCTGCCGAGCCGTTTCCCGATCGGAGCGTTTCGACGCTCCCCGGGAGGCGCGCTCGGCAGGTACCGTCACGAGCGGGCGCACCGCCGGGTGTGCCGGATGGGACTGGGGTCTGCACTCATGGCACGCATCGGTGACGGCGGTGACCTGCTCAAGTGCTCCTTCTGCGGGAAGAGCCAGAAGCAGGTCAAGAAGCTGATCGCGGGTCCAGGCGTCTACATCTGCGACGAGTGCATCGATCTCTGCAACGAGATCATCGAGGAAGAGCTGGCCGAGGCCGGTGAGGTCAAGCTCGACGAGCTGCCCAAGCCTGCCGAGATCCACGACTTCCTCGACCAGTACGTCGTGGGGCAGTCGGCCACCAAGCGGACCCTCTCGGTCGCGGTCTACAACCACTACAAGCGGATCCAGGCGGGCGACAAGTCGCGCGGGTCCGACGGCGACGGCGTCGAGCTCGCCAAGTCGAACATCCTCATGTTGGGTCCCACCGGCTGCGGCAAGACCTACCTCGCCCAGACGCTGGCCAAGTTGCTCAACGTCCCCTTCGCCATCGCCGACGCCACCGCGCTGACCGAGGCGGGGTACGTGGGCGAGGACGTCGAGAACATCCTGCTCAAGCTGATCCAGGCCGCCGACTACGACGTCAAGCGCGCCGAGACCGGCATCATCTACATCGACGAGGTCGACAAGATCGCCCGCAAGTCGGAGAACCCGTCGATCACGCGCGACGTCTCCGGCGAGGGTGTGCAGCAGGCGCTGCTGAAGATCCTCGAGGGCACCACCGCGAGCGTCCCGCCGCAGGGCGGCCGCAAGCACCCGCACCAGGAGTTCATCCAGATCGACACGACGAACGTCCTGTTCATCGTGGCCGGTGCGTTCGCGGGCCTGGAGAAGATCATCGGTGACCGGGTCGGCCGTCGCGGGCTGGGCTTCGGGGCGGAGATCCGCTCCAAGACCGACCTGGAGTCGTCGGAGAGCTTCGCCGACACCATGCCCGAGGACCTCATCAAGTTCGGGCTGATCCCGGAGTTCATCGGCCGGCTCCCGGTCGTGGCCTCGGTGACCTCGCTCGACAAGGAGGCCCTGGTCAAGATCCTGACCGAGCCGCGCAACGCGCTGGTGAAGCAGTACCGCAAGCTGTTCGAGATGGACGGCGTGGAGCTGGAGTTCACCGACGACGCGCTCGAGGCCGTCGCCGACCAGGCGATCCTGCGCGGCACGGGCGCCCGCGGCCTGCGGGCGATCATGGAGGAGGTCCTCCTCCCCGTCATGTACGACATCCCGAGCCGTGACGACGTCGCCAAGGTCGTCGTCACCGAGGACACCGTGCGCAGCAACGTCAACCCGACGATCGTGCCCCGGCAGCCTCCGCGCCGGGAGCGTCGCGACCGTTCGGCCTGACGCTCACGCACCGCACAACGCCGGCCTCCTGCCGAGGGGGCCGGCGTTCTGCTGTCCCGCACCGGGACGCCCTGCCTCCCACCCGCGCGCAACTTCCTCGCTGTCCGCCACCGAATTCGGCGCGCTGAGGTTGCGCCCGTCATCCCGTGCGCAACCTCTCTGCTGTGCGCGGGCGGATTCGGAGCAGGGGGGGTTGCGCTCGGGAGGCCGCGGGCGGAACCTCTCGCCCGTCGCCCGGCGGGACCCGGCCCGAGACCGCGGCGCCGACTGCGGGTCACTGGAGCAGGGCGTCGAGCTCGGCGTCGGCGTAGCCCAGCTCGGCGAGGACCTCGCGGGTGTGCGCGCCCAGGGCGGGGACCTCGCCGTCGGGGGCCGGCCAGGCCGAGGAGTCGACGGGCGGCAGGGCCATCGGCACCGGGGCGCCGCCGGGCACCGTGACCTGACGCCAGCGGTCGCGGGCGACGAGCTGCGGGTGTGCGGGTAGGTCGGCGACCAGCCCGACCCTGGTCCAGGCGATGTCGGCCTCGTCGAGCAACTCGCCCGCGCGCTCGGCGGTGATCGTCGCGAGCCGGCGGTCGATCTCGAAGTGCAGCGCGTCGCGGTGGGCGACGCGGTCGCGGACCGTCACGAAGCGGGGATCGGCGGCGAGCGCGGCGTCGCCGAGGACGACGGCGCACAGCCGGGCCCACTCCCGCTCGTTCTGGATCGCCAGGTGCACCGAGACGCCGTCGCCGCACGGGAAGGGCCCGTAGGGCGCGATCGACGGGTGGTGCCCACCGGTGCGCGGGGGAGGGGTGCCGGTGCCCAGCGCATAGAGCATCGGCTGGTGCATCCATTCGGTGAGCGCCTCGAGCAGTGAGATCCGCAGCGTCGCGCCCTCGCCGGTGCGCTCGCGGTGCAGCAGCGCGGCGAGGACCGCGGCGTGGACCTGCACGCCCGCGGCGATGTCGGCGACGGAGATGCCGGCCCTGGCGGTGACGGGCCCGTCACCGGTGAGCTCGAGCAGCCCTGCCTCGGACTGCATGAGCGCGTCGTAGGCCTTGCGCCCCGCGGCGGGCCCGCCGTCGCCGTATCCGGTGAGCTCGCAGGTCACGAGCCGGGGGAGCCTGGCGCGCAGGGTGTCCCCGTCGAGACCGAGCCGGGCGGTGGCCCCGGGCCCGAGGTTGGCGAGCACCACGTCGGCGGTCTCGACGAGCCGGTGCGCCGCGGCGAGCCCGGTGGGCGTCTTCAGGTCCAGCACCACGGAGCGCTTGCCGCGGTTGATCCAGGCGAAGTACGACGACACGTCGCCGCACGCGGTGTCGTAGTTGCGCGCGAAGTCGCCCCCTGGCCGTTCGACCTTGACGACGTCCGCGCCGAGGTCGGCGAGCAGCCGCCCGGCGTAGGGGACGGACACGGCGTGGTCGAACGTCACGACGCGGACGCCGTCGAGGGGACGCGGGCCGGTGCGGGGGCGCAGGTCGTCGGAGGGGAGCGTCATGGGCCGAGCCAAGCACGCGGCGCCCGGGGGGTCGTGGCCGGACCCGGCGCGCGGGCCGAACAGGATGTTTCGGGCAGCAGGCGCTTCCGCGCTGCGGTCGTCCCGCTGCTCACATACGTTCGGCCGACTCGGTCCCGTTCGAGGGAGATGTGCCGATGACGACGTCGCAGGGCCACGCTGCCGGTTTCCTCACGCGAGAGCGGATCATCGCGCGTCCCGGCTGGAGCCGCTGGCTCATCCCGCCCGCGGCGCTGGCGGTGCACCTGTCGATCGGGCAGGCCTACGCGTGGAGCGTGTTCAAGACGCCGCTGGAGAAGGGCCTGAACATCTCCGGTGTCGCGAGCTCGCTGCCGTTCCAGCTGGGCATCGTGATGCTCGGGCTGTCGGCGGCGGTGTTCGGCACGCGCGTCGACCGCAACGGCCCCCGCTGGGCGATGCTGGTGTCGTCGGCATGCTTCGTGACGGGCTTCCTGATCGCGGCGCTGGGGGTGTGGACGCGGCAGTACTGGCTGGTCGTCCTGGGCTACGGCGGGGTGGGCGGGATCGGGCTGGGGATCGGCTACATCTCGCCGGTCTCGACGCTGATCAAGTGGTTCCCCGACCGCCCGGGGATGGCCACCGGCATCGCGATCATGGGCTTCGGCGGCGGCGCGCTGATCGCGGCGCCGTGGTCGGCGTCGATGCTCTCGGCGTTCGGGGCGACGGGGAACACGCCCGACCCGGACGGCATCGCGCTGACCTTCCTGATCATGGGGCTGGCGTACGCGGTGTTCATGTCGGCCGGCTGGCTGCTCATCCGCGTCCCGGCCGACGACTGGCGCCCGGCCGGCTGGGACCCGGCGACCCGCAAGACGGGCAAGCTGATCACGACCGGCGGGGTGTCGGCCGCCAACGCGATCAAGACGCCGCAGTTCTGGCTGCTGTGGGTCGTGCTGTGCTTCAACGTGACCGCGGGCATCGGCATCCTGGAGAAGGCCGCCCCGATCTTCAGCGACTTCTTCGCCGGCTCGAACCCGGCGGCGTCGTTCGCGGCCGCGGCGGCGGGCTTCGCGGCGTTGCTGTCGCTCGCGAACATGTTGGGCCGCTTCGTGTGGTCGTCGGCGTCGGACGTCATCGGGCGCAAGAACATCTACCGGATGTACCTGGGCGTCGGCGCGGTCCTCTACCTCGTCATCGAGCTGACGACCAACGCGAACAAGGTGCTGTTCCTGATCTGCGCGATGCTGATCCTCTCGTTCTACGGGGCGGGGTTCGCGACGGCCCCGGCCTACCTGCGCGACCTGTTCGGCACCTACGAGGTCGGCGCCATCCACGGCCGGCTGCTCACGGCGTGGTCGGTGGCGGGTGTGCTCGGGCCGATGATCGTCAACGCGATCGCGGACGCCCACCGTGACGAGGCGGGCCCGGCGCGGTACACGACGTCGTTCATCATCATGATCGTCCTGCTCGTCGTCGGCTTCGTGGCCAACGAGCTGATCAAGCCGGTCGATCCGCGCTGGCACGAGAAGGACGGCACGGCACCCGAGGTCGGGGCCGGTGCGGACACGGGGGAGGTGAACCGATGACGGGTCCGCGGGATCAGGAGCGCCCGGTCCCGCCGGTGCTGGTCGTGCTGGCGTGGCTGTGGGTGGCGGTGCCGTTCGCCTACGGGCTGTGGCAGTTGCTGATCAAGCTCCCGGCGCTGTTCGGCGGGTGAGGAATCGTCCGACCGTCTGATTGGTGCCTGTTCGGCTGTATCGGACGTTCGGACGTCCCGGCTAGCGTTCCGATGGGCCGGGTGGCGACGGCGAGCATGATCGGCACCATCATCGAGTTCTACGACTTCTTCAGCTACGGCACCGCCGCCGCGCTGGTGTTCAACACGGTCTACTTCCCCGAGCTCGTTGCCGCGCAGGGGACCGCCCTCGCGGTGTCGCGTTCGTCGCGCGGCCGTTCGGCTCGGTCCTGTTCGGGCACTTCGGCGACCGGATCGGCCGCAGACGCACCCTCGTGTCGACGCTGCTGCTCATGGGCATCTCCACGCTCCTGATCGGGGCGCTGCCTGGCGCGGGCACGCTCGGCGTGTCGGCGCCGGTGCGCTGGTGGTGCTCCGCGTCGCGCAGGGGCTCGCCGTCGGCGGCGAGTGGGCGGGCGCGACCCTGCTGACGGCGGAGAACCCCCCATCCGGCAAGCGCGGCGGCTACGCGGCGTTCCCCCAGCTCGCGGGGGTGCTCGGCGGCGCCGTCACGCCGCTGCTCGCCACGCTGCTCGTGCCGCAGTTCGGCGGCTTCGCCGTGGGGCTCTACCTGGCGTTCGTGGCGGTCGTCAGCACGGTGGCCTCGCTACTGGTGCACGAGACGCGCCATGCCGGCCTCGCGGCCGAGCCGGTGGGTGCGGCCCGCGTGTGAGCCCGCCGCCGCCGGGTACGTTGCCGGCGTGAGCGACGATTCGAGAGCCATGTCCGAGTGGGTCACCGCTGTGCGCCGTGAGCTGGGGTTGGAGGACACCCTCGACGCCGACGCCCTCGTCGACCAGGTGCTCGACCTGACCGCCGACGTCGCGCACGGCGTCAGCAGGCCCGCCGCGCCGGTCACCGCGTTCCTCCTCGGCATCGCCGCGGGCCGCGCCGACGACCTGACCGTCTCCGTGAACGACTTCGCCGGCATCGTCTCGCGGCTGGCCGAGGGCTGGGGCGCCGACGCCGAACGCGCCGTCCCCGCCAACGACCAGGCGCAGCGGGGCTGAGCCGGGCAGCCGGGCGCTCAGTCCGCGACGGCCATGTGGGCGATGACCTTCGTCGGGCGGATGCGCACGACGAGCTCGCCGGGCACGCCGTTGCGCCGGCCGTACTCGGCGGCCCGCTCGGCGCCCATGTAGCGCGCACCGAGCGCGGTCGCCGTGCGGACCAGCTCCGCGGGGTCCTCCGAGAGTTCGGCGACGCCCTGGACCTGCACGAACGCGAACGGCGGCGCGGACACGTCGACCACGAGCGACACCCGCGGGTCGCGCGCGAGTGCCCGGCCCTTCGAGGTGGTGGCCCCGGTGTTGAACACGAGCGCGCCGTCCTCGACGAGGAACCAGACCGGCGCGGCGAGCGCCCGCCCGTCGGCGGCGGTCCAGGCGAGCACGCCGGTCCGCGTGCCCGCGGACAGGAACTCGACCACCTCGGGGGACAGGACGGCGGGGGTCAGGGCGGCGGGGGTCAGGGCGGCGGAGGTCAGGACGGCGGGGGTCAGGACGGCGGGCGCGTCCGGGCTGCTCATGCCCGCCCGAACCGCCCGCGTCCGGGATAGATTCCCGGCGTGCGAACCGTCTCCGGGCTCGGGCGCCGGGTACAGACCCTGTTCGGGGACTCGGCGGCGGTCGCCCCGAGCGGCTCGACGCCGTCGCTGCGGCGCCTCGCCGCGGCGCCGGGACGGCCGCTGGTCGGCACCGAGCCGGGTGTCCAGGTCCGCGACGGCGTCCGGCTCGACCAGGTCGACGGCACGACGTGCGGCAGCGCGGTGCTGGTCGCGCTCGCCGCGTGGGCGGCGCCCGACGAGCTGCGCAGGCTCGATCCCGGTGGGCCGGACCCGGTCGTCGGCGGCGTCCGGCAGGGCTTCGGCGCCCGCTACGACGCGCGGCAGAAGCAGGTCCACCGCGAGACCAACCGGGTGTGGCCGCAGGCGCTGGGCACGACGCCGTGGGCGATGGTCCGCTGGCTCGCCCGCAACGTCCCGGCGGCCGGCCGGTACCGCGTACGCCTTGTCGACGACAGCTCGGCGCAGGACATCGGGCCGCTCGTCGCCGAGGTCACCGCCGCGCTGGCCGCGGGCAGGCCCGTTCCGCTGCTGGTCGGCACCGTCGTGCCCCGGCACTACTGCCTGGCGCTCGCGGCCCGCGGCGACGGCGGCTGGAACGTCTACGAACCGACGTCCGGGCAGGTCAGAGCGCTGGACCCGGCCCTGGTCGGGCACCGTGCGCTCGCCCCGGTGCTGGGCTTCGACCACCTGCACGCGGTCCTGCTGCCGGCGGCGTGAGCCGCCGCAAACCGGATGCGCCGGGCTCGTAGACTTGACAGCGTGACCGAGACCCTCCCACCGCGCACGTCCGACCTACCCGCCAAGTGGAACCCGGGCGAGGTAGAGGGCGGCATGTACCAGCGGTGGGTCGAGCGCGGCTACTTCGAGGCCGATCCGTCGTCGGACCGGCCGCCGTACTGCATCGCGATCCCGCCGCCCAACGTCACGGGCAGCCTGCACCTGGGCCACGCGATGGACCACACGCTCATCGACATCCTGACCCGGCGGCGCCGGATGCAGGGGTACGACACGCTGTGGCTGCCCGG
The DNA here is from genome assembly GCF_000196675.2 of Pseudonocardia benzenivorans CB1190. Taxonomy (GTDB): domain Bacteria; phylum Actinomycetota; class Actinomycetes; order Mycobacteriales; family Pseudonocardiaceae; genus Pseudonocardia; species Pseudonocardia benzenivorans. The sequence continues at coordinate 2,101,414 of NC_015312.1, forward strand.
CATGGACCACGCCGGCATCGCCACGCAGAGCGTCGTCGAGCGCAGGCTGGCCGATGCGGGCGAGCCGACCCGTCGTGAGCTGGGCCGCGAGGAGTTCGTCCGGCGCGTCTGGGAGTGGAAGGCCGAGTCGGGCGGCGCGATCCTCGGCCAGATGAAGCGGCTGGGCGACGGCGTCGACTGGTCGCGCGAGCGCTTCACCCTCGACGAGGGGCTGTCGCGCGCGGTCCAGACCGTCTTCAAGCGGATGTTCGACGACGGCCTGATCTACCGGGCCGAGCGGCTGGTCAACTGGTCGCCCGCGCTGCAGAGCGCGATCAGCGACATCGAGGTCGACCACAAGGAGGTCGAGGGCGAGCTCGTCTCCATGCGCTACGGCGACGGGGACGCCGAGATCGTCGTCGCCACCACGCGGGTCGAGACGATGCTGGGCGACACCGGGGTCGCCGTCCACCCGGACGACGAGCGCTACGCCCACCTCGTCGGCAGGACCGTCCGGATGCCGATCACCGGCCGCGACATCCCGGTCGTCGCCGACCCGTACGTCGACCCGGAGTTCGGGTCCGGCGCGGTCAAGATCACCCCGGCGCACGACCCCAACGACTTCGAGATGGGCAGGCGCCACGGCCTGCCGATGCCGACGATCATGGACGAGTCCGGCCGCATCACGGGCACGGGCACGCGGTTCGACGGCATGGACCGGTTCGCCGCGCGCGAGGCCGTCCGCGAGGAGCTGCGGGCGCAGGGCCGGATCGTCGCCGAGAAGCGGCCCTACGTCCACAGCGTCGGGCACGACTCGCGCACGGGCGTCGTCATCGAGCCGCGGTTGTCGCTGCAGTGGTTCGTCCGGGTCGAGGCGCTGGCCAAGGCGGCCGGCGACGCGGTGCGCAACGGCGACACCACGATCCACCCGGCCGACATGTCCGCCCGGTTCTTCGACTGGGTCGACAACATGCACGACTGGTGCATCTCCCGGCAGCTGTGGTGGGGCCACCGCATCCCGGTCTGGTACGGGCCCGACGGCGAGACCGTGTGCGTCGGCCCCGACGAGGAGCCCCCCACGGGCGAGGGCTGGGCCCGCGACGAGGACGTCCTCGACACCTGGTTCTCCTCGGGCCTGTGGCCGTTCTCCACGCTCGGCTGGCCGGACAAGACCGAGGACCTCGAGCGCTACTACCCGACGTCCGCGCTGGTCACCGGCTACGACATCCTGTTCTTCTGGGTCGTCCGGATGATGATGTTCGGCACCTACGCGATGGGCGCCACCCCGTTCCGGCACGTCTACCTGCACGGCCTGATCCGCGACGAGCACGGCCGCAAGATGTCGAAGTCCAAGGGCAACGTCATCGACCCGCTCGAGCTGATCGACGCCTACGGCGCCGACGCGCTGCGGTTCACCATCGCCCGCGGGTCCAACCCGGGCACCGACATGTCGCTGTCCGACGAGTGGGTCGCCGCGTCGCGCAACTTCACCACGAAGCTGTGGAACGCCACCCGGTTCGCGATCGCCAACGGCGCGGACGCGGCCGCGGGCCTGCCCGCGACGGAGTCGCTGACCGACGCCGACCGGTGGATCCTCGGCCGGCTGCACCAGGTCCGCCAGCAGACCGACGCGCTGCTGGAGGACTTCCAGTTCGCCAAGGCCACCGAGGGCCTGTTCCACTTCACGTGGGACGAGCTGTGCGACTGGTACATCGAGCTGGCCAAGCCGCAGCTGGCCGACCCGGCGAGCACCACCGCCGCGAACACCCGGGCGGTCCTGGGGCACGTCCTCGACGCGCTGTTGCGGCTGCTGCACCCGATCGTCCCGTTCGTCACCGAGGCGCTGTGGACGGGCCTGACCGGCGGCGAGTCCGTCGTCGTCGCGGCGTGGCCGACCGACGCGGGCCTGGCCGCCGACCCCGCGGCCACCGAGCGGGTCCTCGCCGTGCAGCGGCTGATCACCGAGGTCCGCCGCTTCCGTACCGAGCAGGGCCTGCCCGACCGGCGCTCGGTCGCCGCGAAGCTCGGTGGCCTCGAGGCCGCCGGCCTGGCCGGCCACGAGCGGGCGGTCCGGTTCCTCACCCGCCTCGACGAGCCGGGCGACGACTTCGCCCCGACGGCGACCGTGGAGATCGGCAACACCCACGTCGAGATCGACACGTCGGGCGCGATCGACGTCGCCGCCGAGCGGGCCCGGCTGGGTCGCGACCTCGCCGCGGCGCAGAAGGAGCTCGACGCCGCCGAGAAGAAGCTCGGGAACCCCAAGTTCACCGAGAAGGCCCCGGCGAACGTCGTCGACGGCATCCGGGCGCGCCGGGAGGCGGCCGCGGCCGACATCGCCCGCGTCACCGCGCGGCTCGAGGCACTGCCGTCCTCGTGAGCGACCACGAGCACGACCCGGACCTCCCTGAGGGCGAGGGCGTCGTCCCGACGCCCGAGGAGTCGGCGCAGGACGTGGTGATCTCGCACGTCCTCGACGCCATCCGCGGCTCCGACACCCCCGACGTCGTCCCGGCCGAGTCCTCGGTCGCGGGCTTCGCGGAGTTCCTCGCCGTGGAGGCGGTGCTCGACAGGCGCTGGCCCGAGACGGTCATGGAACCGTCGCTCGACCGGATCTCCGCGCTGGTCGACGCGCTGGGCGACCCGCAGGACGGCTATCCCGTCGTGCACGTCACCGGCACCAACGGCAAGACGTCGGTCGCCCGCATGGTCGACGCGCTGCTGTCGGAGATCGGGCTGCGCACCGGCCGCTACACCAGCCCGCACCTGCAGCGCGCCACCGAGCGGATCAACCTCGACAACCGGCCCGTCTCGGCCGAGCGCTACGTCGCCGCCTACGAGGAGGTGGCGCCGTTCGTCGAGCTCGTCGACGCCAACCGCGCCCCGGAGGCGCCGGCGCTGTCGAAGTTCGAGGTGCTCACCGCGATGGCGTTCGCCGCCTTCGCCGACGCGCCCGTCGAGGCCGCCGTCGTGGAGGTCGGCCTGGGTGGGCGCTGGGACGCGACGAACGTCGTCGAGGGGAAGGTCGCCGTGATCACCCCGATCGGTCTCGACCACGCCGAGTACCTGGGCGACGACATCCTCGGCATCGCCAGGGAGAAGGCCGGCATCATCAAGCCGGGCGCGGTCGCGGTGCTCGCGACGCAGGAGCGCGACGTCGCGGCCGTCCTGCTGGAACGGGCCGTCGAGGTGGGGGCGCAGGTCGCGCGCGAGGGCGCCGAGTTCGGGGTGCGCGAACGCGAGATCGCCGTCGGCGGGCAGCGGCTGGAGCTGCAGGGCCTGTCGGGCAGCTACGACGACATCTTCCTGCCGCTGCACGGCGAGCACCAGGCGTCCAACGCGGCCATCGCGCTCGCCGCCGCCGAGGCCCTGGTCGGAGCGGGTCCGGCGCAGCCGCTGGACCCCGACGTCGTGCGCGCCGCGTTCGCCTCGGTGCACACCCCCGGGCGGCTCGAGCGGATGCGCAGCGATCCCGCCGCCCCGACCGTGCTGCTCGACGCGGCGCACAACCCGCACGGCGCCCGCGCGCTCGCCGCGTCGCTGCTGTCGGAGTTCCGGTTCACCCGGCTCGTCGGGGTCGTCGGCGTCATGCGGGACAAGGACGCCCGCGGGCTGCTCGCCGAGCTGGAGCCCGCGCTGCACGAGATCGTCGTGACCGCGGCCGAGACGCCGCGGGCCATGGACGCCGACGAACTGGCCACGCTCGCCGTCGAGGTCTTCGGCGCCGAGCGCGTCAGCGTCGAACCCGTTCTGGCGCAGGCCATCGAGCAGGCCGTCGAGCTGGCGGAGGAGGGCGGCGACTCCGGGGTCGGGGTCGTCGTCACCGGGTCGGTCGTCGTCGCCGGACAGGCTCGCGCGCTGTTCGGGAGGGAACCGGAATGAGCGCGTCCGACCCGGCGTCGACCCCGCCCGACGTGCCGCCGCCCGCCGTCGACCCGATGAAGGGCATCCGCGGCGTCTTCGCCGCGACGCTGATCCTCGAGGCGATCGTCGTCCTGCTGGCGATGCTGGTGCTGCCCAAGTTCGGCGACGGCGCCACCCCGGCCGGTGTGATCTCGATGCTGGCGCTCGCGCTGGCGATGATCGTCGGATCGGGACTGCAGCGTCGGCCGTGGGGCCTGGCCTACGCGCTGGTGCTGCAGGTCGCGGTGTTCGCCTGCATCGTCTTCGTGCCCGCGCTGTGGGTCATCGGGATCGTGTTCGCGGCCGTGTGGGGCGGGCTGCTGCTGCTGCGCCGCGACGTCGCACGGAAGATGGCCCGCGGCGAGCTGCCCTCGCAGCGACGCTGAGCGCCGGCGGCTCTCAGGAGGCGTCGGTCGCCGTGCACGTGGCGTGGCCGGGGCAGCTGCGCAGCAGGTGCACCACCGGGGGAGCCGTGATCGTCCTCGGCGCCGGCCCGCCGCCCGGCCAGGTCAGCGAGATCGCGATGGACGACGAGTCGTTGTCGTAGTCCTTCTCCTGGATCTGCTTGTCCGGGTTCACGGTGTTGACCAGGGTGTACGTGCCCGACGGCACGGTGGTGACGTCGAGCCACTGGAAGTCGACGGTGTAGTCGTAGTTGTCGCCGCTGCCCACCGAGATTCCCTCGGCGACGTCGAGCGCGTTCGGGTCGTGCATCTTGCAGTCGTTGTGCGCCAACGCGTTGCCCAGCACGTCCTGCGGCGAGCCGTCGTCGGTGGGGGCGTAGCCCAGCTGGTAGGCGTCGTTGCTCGTGTAACGGTCGCCGAGGCAGAAGCCCGTCTTGCGGTCGGTGACCAGCGTCGTGCCGTCGGGGCCCACCAGCCGGAACCGGTCGAAGTCGAGCAGGTGCCAGTGCTGGTGCATGACCGCCGGCTCGTAGTACATCGACGCCCCGGGCAGCGCCTGCTGCGCCGCCGCGAACGAGGCGGGCAGCGTGGCGTCGTACCCCGGCTGCACCGCCTGCCGGACGGCCATCGTCGGCGTCGCGGTCGAGTCCCGGTGCCCGTAGAGCAGCAGCGGGCCGTCGCCGACGTTCTCCTCCGACGAGGTGAACCGCAGCCTGACCTGCCGGATCGGGCCCGACCGCACACAGGCCGCGTGCGGGTTCTGCGCGTCGGCGACCGGGCAGACGTCCCAGGCCGTGCAGCTGCCGGGCGCGACGCTCGTGGCCGGCGCGCAGCCGACGGGTGCCTGGATCAGGTCGGGCAGCAGCGGCGGGTCGAGGTCCTGACAGGCGCCGAGGAGCACGGCGGCGATCCCGATCGACAGCATCAGGCCGATCGCCCTGGTGCGCATGCGCCGCGACGGCCTCCTCTCGGGGTCTCGCCGCGTGCTCACCGCGCTGCGCCTCCGGCCGGGTCGGACGGCGGCGCCGGGTCGCACCGCACACCGGTGTCCAACGACGGTGCGCCGCCGAGGTGTCAGGGCCGAACAGGTGACGGGGGCGTGGCGGGGCGTGCACGAGCCCGTCGATACGCTCACCCGGTGACAGAACGCACCCTGGTCCTCGTCAAGCCCGACGGCGTCGAGCGCCGGCTGATCGGCGAGGTCATCTCCCGCATCGAGCGCAAGGGCCTCACGCTGGTGGCCCTCGACCTGCGCACGGTCGACCGCGAGCTCGCCTCGCAGCACTACGCCGAGCACGACGGCAAGCCCTTCTTCGAGTCGCTGCTCGAGTTCATCACCTCCGGCCCGGTTCTCGCGGCCGTCGCCGAGGGCCCGCGCGCGATCTCCGCGTGGCGGCAGCTCGCCGGTGGCACCGACCCCGTCGAGAAGGCGGCGCCGGGCAGCATCCGGGGCGACTTCGGCCTCGAGGTGCAGTACAACCTGGTGCACGGGTCGGACTCGCCCGAGTCCGCCGCGCGCGAGATCAAGCTCTGGTTCCCGAACCTCTGACCAGCGACCTCGCCGGCCGGGCGTGCGACGTGCGCGACGGGCACCGGCCGCGGCTGCGCCTCCGCTGACGCGCCGCCCCCTCGACGTGCCCGCCGGCGGCCCGAGGACCCGCGCGCAACCTCACGGTCGTCCGGCGGCGCCGCGACGACCGTGAGGTTCCGGCCGGAGGTGGGAAGCCGAAACGCCCGGCGTCCTGTCGGTGCCGCGGGTTACCGTCGGGACGTGTCCGACGCACTCGTCCAGGCTCGTGGGCTCCGCAAGAGCTTCGGGGAGGTCGAGGCGGTCCGGGGGATCGACGTCGACGTCGCCCGCGGCGAGGTCTTCGGGTTCCTGGGCCCCAACGGCGCGGGCAAGTCGTCGACGATGCGGATGATCGCCTGCGTCTCGCCGCGGTCGGGCGGGACGCTGTCGGTGCTGGGCATGGACCCGGGCCCCGACGGGCCGCGCATCCGCGCCCGCATCGGCGTCGTCCCGCAGCTGGACAACCTCGACGCCGAGTTGTCGGTCCGGGAGAACCTGGAGATCTACGGCCGCTACTTCGGCCTGCCGCGCCGCCACGTCCGCGCGAAGGCCGACGAGCTCCTGGAGTTCGCACGGCTCACCGAACGCGCGGGCGACCGGGTCGAGGAGCTGTCCGGCGGCATGAAGCGCCGGCTCACCATCGCCCGCTCCCTGGTCAACGACCCCGAGCTCCTCCTGCTCGACGAGCCGACCACCGGGCTCGACCCGCAGGCCCGGCACCTGCTGTGGGACCGGCTCTATCGCCTCAAGCGCGAGGGGGTCACGCAGATCGTCACCACGCACTACATGGACGAGGCCGAGCAGCTGTGCGACAGGCTGGTCGTGATGGACGGCGGGGTCGTCGCGGCCGAGGGCTCGCCCGCCGAGCTGATCGGCCGGTACTCCACGCGCGAGGTCCTGGAGCTGCGGTTCCTCCCCGAGCGGCGGCCGTCGGCAGGCGAGCTGGGCCGGCACGCCGACCGGGTCGAGGAGCTGCCCGACCGCTTCCTGCTCTACACCGCCGACGGCGAGCGCACCCTCGGCGACGTCGCGGCCGCGGGGTTCGTGCCGTTGTCGTCGCTGGTGCGGCGCTCGTCGCTGGAGGACGTGTTCCTCCGGCTCACCGGCCGGACGCTGGTCGACTGATGGCCGACCTCGCCGCCGTGCCGGTCCCGCGCTCGACGGGGCTGGCCCCCACCGTGCTCGGCGGGATCGGGCGCGTCGTCGAGCACCACTGGCGCTGGTACCGGCGCAACTGGCGGGCCACCGCGGTCTCGACGGTGCTGCAGCCCCTGCTGTTCCTGCTGGCCTTCGGCGTCGGGTTCGGCGCGCTCGTCGGAAGCGGGCCGAACGCCGCGGCGGCCACCGGCGGCGTCCCGTACCTGGTGTGGCTCGCGCCCGCCCTGCTCGCGATGTCGGCGGCGCAGAGCGCGGCGTTCGAGTCGACCTACCCCGTGCTGTCCGGTTTCAAATGGCAGCGGATCTACCTCGCGATGGCCGCGGGCCCGCTCACCGGCGCCCAGATCGGCCTCGGGGTGCTCGGCTGGATCGGCCTGAAGATGCTGGGGGCCGGGGCGGTGTACGTGCTCGTCATCGCGGCGTTCGGCGGGATCACCGGCCCGGGGATCGTGGTGTCGCTGCTCGCCGCGGTCCTCACCGGGCTGGCGGTGTCGTCGCTGGTCGCGGCGTTCTCGGCGACCGTGGAGAACGAGGGCACCGCGTTCAGCGCGCTGTTCCGGTTCGTCGTCATCCCGATGACGCTGTTCTCCGGCACGTTCTTCCCGGTCGACCGGCTGCCCGCGGTGATCCGGCCGCTCGCGTGGGTCTCTCCGCTTTGGCACGGCACCGAGATCGCACGTGGGGCCGCGCTGGGGACGTGGCGGCTGCTGCCCACGCTCGGCCACCTCGCGGTGCTGCTCGCCCTGCTCGTCCTCGGCGCGACCCTGGTCGCCCGCCTGTTCACCCGGAGGTTGGCCGCGTGAGCGTTCCGACGCGCGCCGTGGCGCCCCCGGCGCCCACGATCTGGCGGCTCCTCCCCGCCGGCAGTTACGCAGGCCGGGCCCGGATGATGATGCTGCGCTCGCTCACGGCGTCGCGGCACACCTGGCTCGCGTTCGTCTCCGGCTTCTTCGAGCCCGTCTTCTACCTGCTCGCGATGGGCACGGGGCTGGGCTCGCTGGTCGGTGACCTGCCGGGGCCCGACGGGCAGCCGATCAGCTACGCCGCCTTCATCGCGCCGGGCCTGCTGGCCGCGTCGGCGATGAACGGCGCCGTCTTCGACTCGACGTACAACGTCTTCTTCAAGCTCCATTACGCCCGGCTCTACGACTCGATGCTCGCGACGCCGCTGGGCCCGGTCGACGTCGCGCTGGGCGAGATCGGCTGGGCGCTGCTGCGCGGCGGCCTCTACTCCGCGGCGTTCCTGTCGGTGATGGCCGGGTTCGGGCTGATCGACTCGCCGTGGGCGCTGCTGGCGCTGCCCGCCGCGCTGGTGATCGCGTTCGCGTTCGCGGCGATCGGGATGGCGGCGACCTCGTTCATGCGGTCGTGGCAGGACTTCGACCTGGTCACGCTGGCGGTCCTGCCGATGTTCCTGTTCGCGACGACGTTCTACCCGCTGTCGGTCTATCCGCGGTGGCTGCAGCTCGTCGTCGAGTGCCTGCCGCTCTACCACGCCGTCGAGCTGATGCGGCGGCTCACGACCGGCGCGGTCGGCCTCGGGCTGCTGCCGCACCTGGCCTACTTCGTCGTGATGATCGCCGTCGGGGTGGCCGTGGCGGCGCGCCGGCTGGGGACGCTGCTGCTGCGCTGAACGGTGGAGGTCGCCGCCGCACGGACCTGCCGGTCGTCGCACCGGCGGTGCAGTGTGGGTCCACGCCCCACAGCCGGGGGAGCCCGCACAGCCGAGGGAGTACGGATGTCGAACAAGCTCAGCCTCGAGGCCGCCGCCCGGGAACAGCTCCAGCGCGCGAGCACGGAGGACAGCGGCCGCAGCGCCCGGACCGTCTACGGCGGACACGAGCACCTCCTCCGCCAGACCCTCATCGCGCTCGTCGCAGGCGCGGGCCTCGGCGAGCACGCGAACCCCGGAGAGGCCACGGTCCACGTCCTGCAGGGCCGCGTGCGGCTCTCGACGGACAGCTCGTCGTGGGACGGGCGGCGCGGCGACCTGATCGTCGTACCCGACGATCGGCACCGGCTCGAGGCGTTGGAGGACTCCGCGATCCTGCTCACGGTCGCCAAGCAGACCCGCCCGGCACCGAGCTGACGGACGTCGCCGCCGCGCCGCGCCGGGTCACCCCCGCCCCTCGCCGCGCGTCCACGGCCCGCTCGTCGCGGGGCGCGTCGCGTCGGTCGACTGGCCGGGTCGGCCGCGCGGCGGGACGATGGCGCCATGACCGTGATGGCACCCCGCAGCACCGCCGCCGATCTCGTCCGCGCCGCCGCCGTCCTGGTGTTGGCCGTCCTGCAGATCGTCGTCGCGGGTCTGGGCGGGTCGGGGAGGATCGGCGACGGCGTCGGTGTCGTCGCGGCCGACAACCCGACGCCACTGCTCGCGGCGGGGTGGGCGTTCTCCATCTGGTCGGTCATCTACCTGGGGTTCCTCGCCTACGCGGTGTACGCGGTGCTGCCGTCGCAGCGCTCGCGGCCCGCGCACCGGCGCACCGGGTGGTGGCTCGCGGTCTCGGCGGTACTCAACCCGCTGTGGATCCTCGCGTTCGGCAACCGGCACATGATCGCGGCGGAGGTCGTCATCCTGCTGCTGCTCGTCGTGCTCGCGGCGGTGTACGGCCGGCTCAGCCACGAGCCCGCGCGCGGAACGACCGAGCAGCTCGCGTTCCGGCTGCCGATCGCGCTCTACGCCGGCTGGGTGTCGCTCGCGACGGTGCTCGGCACGGCCGCGACGGGCGTCGCCGAGGGCCTGCCCGGCGACGGCGTGCTCGCCCTGGCGGCGGCGGTCACCGCCCTGCTCGCGACGGCTGCCATCGTCTGCTGGGTCGTCTCATCCGCGACGGCGGTCGTCGGCTACGCGGCGGCGACGGTGTGGGGGCTGATCGGCATCGCCACGAACGACCGGCCGCCGGCCGTCGGGGTCACGGCGCTGCTCGCCGCGGCGCTGATCGCGATCGTCACGACGCGCCGGGTGCTGCGTTCGGTCGAGTCCCGGCGGGTCGCACTCGGCTGACCACCCACGCGGCGGGTCGGAGGACCGCCACCCGAACAGGTAGCGTCGGCACCTGGCACACGGCGTCGCGCGGAGGGCACCCACCATGATCACCGGCAGCATCGTCGCGATGGTCACACCGATGCGGGAGGACGGCAGCGTCGACCTCGCCGCCCTCGCCAAGCTGGTCGACCGGACGATCGAGGCGGGCACCTCCGCCGTCGTGTCCGTCGGCACCACGGGCGAGTCGGCCACGCTGTCGGTGGACGAGCACACCGAGGTCATCCGGCACACGATCGACGTGTCCGCGGGCCGGGTCCCGGTCATCGCCGGAACGGGCGCCAACAGCACCACGGAGGCCATCCACCTCACCGAGGCGGCGAAGGCGGCGGGCGCCGACGCCGCGCTGCTCGTCACGCCGTACTACAACAAGCCCCCGCAGGAGGGCCTGTACCGGCACTTCAAGGCCGTCGCCGAGGCCGTCGACATCCCGCAGATCCTCTACAACGTCCCAGGCCGCACGGCCTGCGACATGCTCCCCTCGACGGTCGAGCGCCTCGCCGCGGTCCCGAACATCATCGGGATCAAGGAGGCGAAGGGCGACCTGGACCGGGTGCGCGACCTCGTCGCGCTCGAGCTGCCCGACTTCGCCCTCTACTCCGGCGACGACGGCACGGCCCGCGCGAGCATGCTCGCGGGCTTCCACGGCGACATCTCGGTGACGGCCAACGTCGCCCCCGAGGCGATGGCGACGATGTGCGCGGCCGCCGTCGCGGGCGACGCCGAGACCGCCGCCGAGGTCGACGCGACGCTCGCCGGCCTGCACCGGGCCCTGTTCTCCGAGCCCAACCCGATCCCCGTGAAGTGGGCGCTCGCCGAGCTCGGGCTCATCGAGTCCGGCATCCGGCTGCCGCTCGTCCCGCTCGACGAGATGCACCACGAGGACGTCCGCGCGGCCCTGCGTACGGCGGGACTGCTCGAGTAGGCGCGCCCGCGCCGGGCCCCGATCTGCAGGAACGGCACTTTCCCGCAACCCGGTTGCGGGAAAGTGCCGTTCCCGCATGTCAGGTGGCGCCACCCCGGATTCGCCGCTGCAGCGGGCTCCGGGGGCGCCACGGCCACCCGCGCGACGACGCGACTACCCTGACGCTGCGTGACCTCCGTGTTCCCCGACCTCGAACCGTTGTTGCCCCGTGTCTCCAAGCCGGTGCAGTACGTCGGCGGCGAGCTCAACGCCCAGGTGGCCGACGAGGACGAGTGGGACGCGACGCCGGTCCGCTGGGCGCTGATGTATCCCGACGCGTACGAGGTCGGACTGCCCAACCAGGGCGTCATGATCCTCTACGAGGTGCTCAACGAGCGGCCCGACGCCCTCGCCGAGCGCTGCTACGCCGTCTGGCCCGACCTCGAGGCGCTCATGCGTGAACGGGGCGTCCCGGCGTTCACCGTCGACGGGCACCGCCCGGTCGGCGACTTCGACGTCCTCGGCGTCAGCTTCGCCACCGAGCTGGGCTACACCAACATGCTGACGACGCTCGACCTCGCCGGGATCCCCTTGCACGCGGCCGACCGCGACGAGACCCACCCGATCGTCCTGATGGGCGGGCACGCCGCGTTCAACCCCGAGCCGATCGCCGACTTCATCGACGCGGCCGCGCTCGGGGACGGCGAGGAGGTCGTCGGCGACATCACCGGCGTCGTCCGCGACTGGAAGGCCGACGGCCGTCCGGGCGGGCGGGAAGGCCTGCTCGACCGGCTCGCCGCGACCGACGGCTGCTACGTCCCGTCCCGCTACACCGTCTCCTACGGCGACGACGGTGCCATCGCCGCGGTGACGCCCGTCGAGCGCGCCCCGCGCAGCGTCCAGAAGCGCACCACCCGCGACCTCGACGACTGGCCCTACCCCAGGGCGCCGCTGGTGCCGCTGGCCGAGACGGTGCACGAGCGCGCGAGCGTCGAGATCTTCCGGGGCTGCACCCGCGGCTGCCGGTTCTGCCAGGCCGGGATGATCACCCGCCCGGTCCGCGAACGGTCCCTGCGGGGCATCGGCGAGATGGTCGACGCCGCTGTCCGCGCCAGCGGGTTCGACGAGGTCGGGCTGCTGTCGCTGTCGAGTGCCGACCACTCCGAGATCGCCGAGATCACCAAGGGGCTGGCCGACCGCTACGAGGGCGCCAACACGTCGCTGTCGCTGCCGTCCACCCGGGTCGACGCGTTCAACATCGACCTGGCCAACGAGATCTCGCGCAACGGCCGCCGGTCCGGGCTGACGTTCGCCCCCGAGGGCGGGTCGGAGCGGATCCGGCGCGTCATCAACAAGATGGTGTCCGAGGACGACCTCATCCGGACCGTCTCGGAGGCCTTCGCGCAGGGCTGGCGCCAGGTGAAGCTCTACTTCATGTGCGGGCTGCCCACCGAGGAGGACGCCGACGTCCTGGAGATCGCCGGGATGGCGCACCGCGTCATCAGGGCGGGTCGGGAGGCTTCCGGGCGCAACGACGTGCGCTGCACCATCTCCATCGGAGGGTTCGTCCCCAAGCCGCACACGTCGTTCCAGTGGGCGGCGCAGGCCCACCCGGACGTCGTCGACGAGCGGCTGCGCAAGCTCCGCGAGGCCGTGAACGCCGACCGGCGGCTGGGCCGCAACGTCGGCATGCGCTACCACGACGGCAAGCCGTCGCTGATCGAAGGGCTGCTCGCCCGCGGCGACCGCCGGGTCGGCCGGGTCATCGAGCGGGTGTGGCGCGAGGGCGGCCGGTTCGACGGCTGGAGCGAGCACTTCTCCTTCGAGCGCTGGACCGCCGCGGCGGAGGCCGAGCTCGGCCCGCTCGGGGTGTCGCTCGACTGGTTCACCACCCGTGAGCGCGGACGCGACGAGATCCTCCCGTGGGACCACCTCGACTCCGGGCTCGACCGGGACTGGCTCTGGGACGACTGGCAGGAGGCGCTCGCCGGCGGCGAGCAGGACGACTGCCGCTGGACGCCGTGCTTCGACTGCGGTGTCTGCCCGTCGACGGGCCAGGACATCCAGGTCGGCCCGAGCGGGACGCAACTGCTGCCGCTGACGGTCGCCGACCCCGTCGGCGGGAACCGGTTCGGGAGTGCCTGAGCCCGCGTCCGGCGTCCCCGTGCCCGGCTCCCAGGGACCGGGGTCGGCGGCACGCCCGGAGTTCGTCGTCCGCGTCGCCGACGAGCGCGACGTCGAGGCACTCGCCGGGCTGCGCCGCGCCTGGCTGGAGGAACGGGCAGGCGCACCCGTCGCCGACCCCGGCTTCGAGGCTGCCTTCGCCCAGTGGTGGCGCACCGAGCAGCCGCGGCGCACGTTCTGGCTGGCCGAGGTGGGGTCCGACCGCGCGGGCTGGACGGCGATCGGGTCCATCAACGTCGTCGAGATCGTCGCGATGCCGCGGCCCGGCTCGCGCGGCGGCCGCGTCGGCCATGTGGGCAACGCGTTCGTCCTGGCCAACTTCGCCGACCGCGGCGTTCCCCGGGCGTTGCTGCAGGCGGTCGTCGAGCATGCCGGGGAGCGGCGCTACCGGCGGCTGATGCTCGCCCCGACGGCGGGCAGCGCGGCGTTCTACCGCCGGGCCGGTTTCACCCCGGCCGGTGACACGCTGCTGGTCCTGGACCCGCACGCGGCCCCGGATCCCGGCTGACCCGGCGGTGGTCCGTACCCTTTTCCCATGGCGCGCGTGCGGCCCGGTGAGGCGGCGAACCCGGCACCTCCGACGGTGCAGCGGATCCGCGTGCGCTTCGCCAAGCGGGGCCGCCTCCGGTTCCTGTCGCACCGCGACATCGCGCGCGCGTTCGAGCGCGCGGTGCGGCGGGCGGGGGTGCCGGTCGCGCACTCGCACGGGTTCAGCCCGCACCCGCGGCTGTCCTGGATCGGCGCCGCGCCCACCGGTGCGGCCAGCGAGGCCGAGTACGTCGAGATCGGGCTGACCCGGCCGGTCGACCCCGCCGAGCTGGTCGACGCGCTGGACGCGGCCCTGCCGTCGGGCCTGGACGTGCTGGCGGCCGCCGTCGCCGAGCCGCCCGCGCTGGCCGACCGGATCGACGGTGTCCGCTGGGCCATCGAGCTGCCCGGGCTGCCGGAGGCGGACGTGCGGGCCGCGGTCGACGCCCTGCTCGCCGAGGAGTCCGTCGTGGTCGAGCGCGTCACACCGTCGGGTCGCAAACAGATCGACGTCAGAAAAGCACTGGTGAGCGCGACGACCGCGACCGCGAGCAACGGCCCGGTGGCCGTGACGGGCCCCGCAGCGGTTGCGGGCTGTGCGATACTGACCGCGGTCGTGCGGCAGACGACACCCGCCGTCCGACCCGACGATGTGTTGGGTGCGCTCGACGTTGTCGCAGGCCTCACGCCGCCGGTCCCCGCGAGGGCGACTCGGTTGGCGCAGGGACTGCTCGACGACTCGGGACACCTCGCCGATCCGCTCGGCTCTGCCGGGTGACCGCCCGGAACCGAGCGGCTCGGCGCGACGCCGGCGCCCCCGCCGGCGCCCGGCCGCCGTCGAGATGCACCGCAGCTGAGGATTGCTTCCTGCGCACCGCGCGGGGAGAGAACGAGTGACGTAAGGCCCCTGCGCGGCCGCCCCCTTCACCAGGAGGCGCCCGGGGGCGAAGGAGCTGAATGTCGAACACCGATGCGCCCGCCGGGACCACCGGCGGGCCGTCCGCGCTGGCCGATCTGCCCGAGAAGCTGCGCGTGCACGCGCTCGCCAAGCTGATCGGGCGCACCAGCAAGGAGGTCCTGGCCACCCTGGCCGACCTGGGCGTGGAGATCCGCAGCGCGCAGTCGAGCGTCGACCGGGCGCTCGCCGAGCGGGTCGTCACCGCCCTGCTGCCCGACCCCGACGTCGCCGACGAGACGGCCGTCGCCGACGAGGCCTACACCGACGCCGCGACTCCGGAGGCGGTCCCCGCGCCCGCCTCGGCCGACGCTCCCGGGGTCGCCGGGTCCGCGGCGGTCTCCGGTGAGCCGGCCGTCGCCGAGGCCCCGGCGGACACCGACGGCGACGGCGCCGAGACCGGGACCAGGACCGGGACGGCCGCTGACGCCGGGCGTGCCCCGCTGTTCGCCGCGCCCGTCTTCCAGCCTCCCGCGCCCGAGCGCCGGCCCAGCCGGCGGACCCGGGCCGCGGCGGCCGCCCCCGAGGCGGCCGACCCGTTCAAGGTCGTCGACAAGGCCCCGGCCACCGGCCCCGACGCCGGTGCCGACGGCGGTGCCGACGGCGGTGCCGACGGCGGTGCCGATGTCCGGGCCGACATCGACGAGGCCGAGACCGACACCACCGCCGACGACGCGGCGGTCGCGGACGACGACGCCGGTGACGACTCCGACGAGGCCGGTGCCCGTCGTCGCCGCCGGCGCGGCCGTCGTGGCCGCGGCCGAGGCCGAGGCGCCGACGGCGCGGACGACGCCGACGACCAGGACGACACCGAGGGCGACTCCACGTCCGACTCCGCGTCCGACGACGGCGCGGACTCCGGCCGGGCCGCCGGCGCCGACGAGGACGCGGCGACCGACGACGACGCCGAGGGCTCCGACGACGGCGACGACTCCGAGTCCGACGAGTCCGGCTCGTCGCGGCGCCGTCGCCGCAGGCGCCGTCGCCGCGGTGGCTCCGACGACGCGGACTCCTCCGAGGACCCGCCCGGCACCGTCACCCGGGTCCGTACGCCCCGCGAGCGCAGCGGCGACGACGACGCCTCCGACGGCGTCCAGAGCGTCCGCGGCTCCACCCGGCTCGAGGCCAAGCGCCAGCGCCGCCGCGACGGGCGGGACGCCGGTCGTCGCCGGGTCCCGATCCTCACCGAGGCGGAGTTCCTCGCCCGCCGGGAGTCCGTCGACCGCTCGATGGTCGTGCGCGAGCACGGCGACCGCGTCGAGATCGCGGTCCTCGAGGACGGCGTGCTCGTCGAGCACTTCGTCGCGGACGGCCCGGCGAGTTCGGGCTCCGCGGCGTCGTCCATGGTCGGCAACATCCACCTCGGCCGCGTGCAGAACGTGCTGCCCAGCATGGAGGCGGCGTTCGTCGACATCGGTCGTGGCCGCAACGCGGTGCTCTACGCCGGCGAGGTCGACTGGGACGCCGCGGGCCTCAACGGCAAGGCCCGCCGCATCGAGCAGGCCCTCTCGACCGGCGACAGCGTGCTCGTCCAGGTCACGAAGGACCCGATCGGGCACAAGGGCGCCCGGCTGACGACGCAGATCAGCCTCGCCGGCCGGTTCCTGGTCTACGTGCCCTCCGGCGGGACGGCGGGGATCAGCCGCAAGCTGCCCGACACCGAGCGCAAGCGGCTCAAGGACATGCTCAAGGAGATCGTCCCGGCCGAGGCGGGTGTGATCATCCGGACGGCGTCCGAGGGTGTCACGCAGGAGGCGCTCGAGCGCGACGTGCGGCGGCTGCAGGCGCAGTGGGAGGTCGTGCGGAGCAAGGCCGACGCCACGGGCCCGAACAAGGTCAAGGCGCCCGCGCTGCTCTACGAGGAGCCCGACCTGCTCGTCAAGGTCGTGCGCGACCAGTTCAACGAGGACTTCTCCCGGCTCGTCGTCTCCGGTGACGACGCCTGGGACACCGTCTCCAACTACATCGGCCACGTCGCGCCGGAGCTGTCCGACCGGCTGCACCGCCACGTCGGACCGACCGACGTCTTCACCGAGTACCGCATCGACGAGCAGCTGCTCAAGGCGCTCGACCGCAAGGTCTGGCTGCCCTCGGGCGGCACGCTGGTCATCGACCGCACCGAGGCGATGACCGTCATCGACGTGAACACCGGGAAGTTCACCGGGTCCGGCGGCAACCTCGAGGAGACCGTCACCCGCAACAACCTGGAGGCGGCCGAGGAGATCGTCCGCCAGCTGCGGCTGCGCGACATCGGCGGCATCATCGTCATCGACTTCATCGACATGGTGCTCGAGGCCAACCGCGATCTCGTGCTGCGCCGGCTCACCGAGTGCCTGGCCCGCGACCGCACCCGCCACCAGGTCGCCGAGGTGACCTCGCTGGGCCTGGTGCAGATGACGCGCAAGCGTGTCGGCGGCGGCCTGCTGGAGCACTTCTCGACGCAGTGCGAGCACTGCCGCGGGCGCGGCGTCATCGTCTCGACCGAGGGCGTCGAGGCCAAGGGCGAGCACAAGCAGGGTGGCGACCGCCAGCACGAGCGCGACGGCAAGCGCGGCCGCAACCGCAACCGCCGCGACGACAACGGCCGCCACACCGAGCACGACGACAAGCCGCAGCTGCCGCCCGACGCCGGGATCGCGGTCGTCGCCGCGCAGATGGCGGCCGACCAGCCGGGCAAGGAGAAGGAGAAGGCCGAGCCGCCCGTGCTGCGGCTCGCCGGGTCCGACGACCCCGACGGCGCACCGGTCCCGGCCGCTCCCGCAGCGTCCGCGGATCCGGGCGCCGAGCCTGCCGCTGCCGAGCCTGCCGCTGCCGAGCCTGCCGCTGCCGAGTCCGCCGCGGCCGAGTCCGCCGCTGTCGAGTCCGCCGCGGCCGAGCCCGCCGCTGCCGAGCCTGGCGCTGCCGCGGAGCCCGCCGCGTCCGCCGAAGCCGAGGCGTCCCCGGGCCGGACCCGGACGCGACGGACCCGCGCCCGGCGCGCCGCCGCGCCGCCGGAGCCCCGGTCCGACGCCCCGTCCGTGGACCCCGCGCTCGCCGGTGCGGGCGCCGCCGAGGCGGCGGTCTCGGAGTCGGCCCCGGCCACGACCGACGACACCCCTGCCACGGTCTCCGGGAGCGCCGAGCGCAACGGCACCCCCGAACCCGTGCGCAACGGTGTCCCGGCTGCCGCGGTCGCCGACACCTCGGCACGCAACGGCCACGAGGCGCACGAGGCCGCCGCGGCGGCGGCCCCGGGTGGTCCGCTCAACGGCGGCCCGCTCAACGGCAGCGTGCCCCCGGCCGGCGTCCCCGATCCTGGCGTGCCCGACGGGAGCGTTCCCGAGGGGAGCGGGCCCGAGGACGCGATCGGCGACGACGGTGACGCGGGTCGTCCCCGGCGGCGCCGGGGCCGCGTCACCCGCACCGCGGGCTCGCCCAGCGGGGCCACGGCCGCGGTCATCACCGCGCCCGTCCCGGCGGCCGAGACGGCGGCGCCGGAGGCGGTTCCCGCGGTCGCCGCGGCGACCGTCCCGCCCCAGCCCGAACCCGTCACGGAGGCACGTCCGCGCAGGCAGCGGCGTACCGCGTCACGTCCGGCGGGCCCGCCCGCCGGTGCCGAGGAGTAGACCGGGGACCCGGTTTGACCCTGGAGAAATCCGTTCCGTACCCTGGGACATCGGAGCCGCGCCCGCGCCAGTCGACGGGATGTGGCGGCGCGTCGAGTGCGCGCCTCGTGTCCCCCGATATTCAGGAGTCGTGCGTCAACGATGTACGCGATCGTCAAGACCGGCGGCAAGCAGTACAAGGTGGCCGTGGACGACGTGGTGACCGTCGAGAAGATCGACGGTGATCCCGGTGCCGAGATCAGCCTGCCCGCCGTGCTGCTCGTCGACGGCGACCAGCTCACCACCGATGCGGACGCGCTGGCCAAGGCCTCGGTGACCGCCACGGTCGTCGAGCACACCAAGGGCCCGAAGATCCGCATCCACAAGTTCAAGAACAAGACCGGGTACCACAAGCGTCAGGGCCACCGTCAGCCGCTGACCAGGGTCCAGGTCACCGCGATCAGCAAGTAAGGAGACCTGGGCATGGCTCACAAGAAGGGTGCGTCCAGCTCGCGCAACGGGCGTGACTCGAACGCCCAGCGGCTCGGCGTGAAGCGGTTCGGCGGTCAGGTCGTCAACGCGGGCGAGATCCTCGTCCGTCAGCGCGGCACCAAGTTCCACCCCGGCGTCGGGGTCGGCCGTGGCGGCGACGACACGCTGTTCGCGCTCGTCGAGGGCGCGGTGGAGTTCGGCACCAAGCGTGGTCGCAAGACCGTCAACGTGGTTCCGGTCCAGGTCTGAGGCCTGCACCACCCCAAGCGTTTCGAGAACGGCGGGCCGCCCCTGACGGGTGGCCCGCCGTTCTCGTGTGTATAGGAGAAGCCTGATGTCTCGGTTCGTCGACCGGGTCGTGCTGCACGCCATCGCGGGAGCGGGTGGCAACGGCTGCGCGTCGGTCCACCGGGAGAAGTTCAAGCCGCTCGGCGGTCCCGACGGGGGCAACGGGGGGCGCGGCGGATCGATCGTGCTCGTCGTCGACCCCGGCGTGCACACGCTGCTCGACTTCCACCACCGGCCGCACGCCAAGGCGCGCAACGGCAAGGAGGGGCAGGGCAGCTTCCGGGCCGGCGCGAACGCCGAGGACCTGGAGCTCGCCGTCCCCGACGGCACGGTCGTCTTCGACGAGCAGGGCGAGATCATCGCCGATCTCGTCGGCGCGGGCACCCGCTTCGTCGCGGCGCAGGGCGGCCGCGGCGGGCTGGGCAACGCGGCGCTGGCCTCGGCCGCGCGCAAGGCCCCGGGGTTCGCCCTGCTGGGAGAGGAGGGCGAGGCCCGCGACCTCGTGCTCGAGCTGCGCTCGATGGCCGACGTCGGGCTGGTCGGGTTCCCGTCGGCGGGCAAGTCGTCGCTGGTCGCGGCCCTGTCACAGGCCCGTCCCAAGATCGCGGACTATCCGTTCACCACGCTCGTCCCGCAGCTGGGCGTCGTCAGCGCGGGGGAGTCGGTGTTCACCGTCGCCGACGTCCCGGGCCTCATCCCCGGCGCGTCCGAGGGTCGCGGCCTGGGGCTCGACTTCCTGCGCCACATCGAGCGCTGCTCGGTGCTGGTGCACGTCGTCGACTGCGCGACGTTCGAGCCCGGCCGTGACCCCGTCGCCGACGTCCGGGCGCTGGAGCAGGAGCTCGCGCGCTACACCCCGGCGCTCGGCGGCGACCTCGCGTCCCGGCCGCGGATCGTCGCGCTCAACAAGATCGACGTCCCGGACGCGGCCGACCTCGTCGACATCGTCACCGAGGACCTGCGGGCCGAGTTCGGCTGGCCGATCTTCCCGATCTCCACCGCGAGCCGCGCCGGGCTGCGCGAGCTGACCTTCGCGATGGCCGAGCAGGTCGACGGGTACCGGGCGGCGCTGCCGGTGGCGGAGCCGACGCGCGTCGTGCTGCGCCCGCAGGCCGTCGACGACACCGGCTTCACCGTCGAGGACGACCCGGAGCTCGAGGGCGGGTTCGTCGTGCGCGGGCCGCGGCCCGAACGCTGGATCCGGCAGACGAACTTCGCCAACGACGAGGCCGTCGGCTACCTGGCCGACCGGCTCGCCCGACTGGGCGTCGAGGAGGCGCTGGCCGCCGCCGGTGCCGTTCCCGGGTGCCCGGTGACGATCGGCGACGTCACCTTCGACTGGGAGCCGAGCACCCCCGCCGGCGTCGCGACGATGATGTCCGGCCGTGGCACCGACCGGCGGTTGGAGCAGAACAGCCGGGTCAGCGCGGCCGCGCGCAAGGCCGCCCGGGCCGACCGCCGCCGGCACCGCACCGACGAGGAGCTCGCCGCGGACGCGGACGGCGAGGTGGGCGACGAACCGGGGCTCGACGACGCCGACGGCGACGTGTGGGACGAGGACTCCCGGTACCCCGCCGAGGAGGAGCTCGACGACACGCCCGGGACCGGCAGGCGATGACACCCCGCAGCGTCCCCGGGCCCCGGGCCCAGCTCGCGGCGGCGCGCCGGCTCGTCGTGAAGGTCGGGTCGTCGTCGCTGACCAGCCTCGACGGCGGCATCGACCCCGGGCGTCTCGACCGGCTCGTCGACGCCCTTGCGGCCCGGCGGGCCGCGGGGTCGCAGGTCGTGCTCGTGTCCTCGGGTGCGATCGCGGCCGGGCTGGCGCCGCTGCGGCTGACCCGCCGCCCCCGCGACCTGGCCACCCAGCAGGCGGCGGCGGCCGTCGGGCAGCTGCTGCTCGCCCACGCGTACTCCGCGTCGTTCGCGCGGTTCGACCTCGACATCGGGCAGGTCCTGCTCACCGCCGACGACATGATCCGGCGCTCGCACTACCGCAACGCCCAGCGCACCCTCGAACGGCTGCTGGGCCTCGACGTGCTGCCGGTCGTCAACGAGAACGACACCGTCGCCACCGACGAGATCCGCGTGGGCGACAACGACCGGCTCGCCGCGCTGGTGGCGCACATCGTCGGCGCGGACGGGCTCGTCCTGCTCTCCGACGTCGACGGCCTCTACGACGGCGACCCCCGCCGGCCGGGGTCGTCGCTCGTCGCCGAGGTGGAGCACCCCGCCGACCTGCAGGCCGTGGAGATCGCGAAGCCCGGCCAGGGCACCCTCGGCCGCGGCGGGATGGCCACGAAGATCACCGCCGCGGCGATGGCGTCGGCCGCGGGCGTGCCGGTGCTGCTGACGTCGGCCGACGAGGTCGGCGCTGCGCTCGACGTCGCGCCCGACGGGCCCAAGGTCGGCACCGCGTTCCGGCCCTCGGGGCGGCGGATGTCGGCACGCCGGTTCTGGCTGCGGCACGCCGCCGACGTGCAGGGCCGTCTCGACCTCGACGCCGGCGCCGTGGCCGCGGTCATCGGACGGCGGCGCTCGCTGCTCGCCGCGGGCATCCACGGCATCTCCGGCGACTTCGTCTCCGGCGACGTCGTCGACCTCGTCGGCCCGGGCGGGACGGTCGTCGCGCGCGGCGTCGTCGGGTACGACGCCGGCGAGCTGCCCGCGATCATCGGCCGGCGCACGTCGGAGCTGCCGCCCGAGCAGCGCCGCGAGGTCGTGCACGCCGACGACCTCGTCCCGCTCTCCGACCCCGCCCCCTGACCTGCGCCCCGCCACGGCACGGCGGGCGGGCGCGACGGCAGGGTCGCGCGCAACCAGGGTGTCGTCGGAGCGGCGTCACGCAGCGCCCAGGTTGCGCCCGGGTGGTGCGGGTGATCGTCCGGGGTGCTCGCCGCCCGGCGGGATGGCACACTCCCGCGGATGGACCCCGCGCAGCCCGCGGCACCGCCGCGGACGGACCCGGCGCAGGAGGCACGAGCGCGGATGGTCGACGCGCTGCGTCGCGACGGACGCGTGCGGTCCGACACCGTCGCGTGGGCGATGAGCGCGGTCCCGCGGCACCTGTTCCTGCCGGACGCCACCGTCGAGACCGCCTACGCGGACAGCGCGGTCGTGACCAAGGTCGTCGCCGGGGTGGCACTGAGCTCGGCGTCGCAGCCGTCGATGGTCGCGATCATGCTCGAGCAGCTCGACCTGCACCCCGGCCAGCGGGTGCTGGAGATCGGCGCCGGCACCGGGTACAACGCGGCGCTGATCGCCCGGCTCGTCGGGGCCTCAGGCGCGGTCACGACGGTCGACATCGACGAGGACATCGTCGTCGCCGCCGCCGGGCACCTGGTCGCGGCCGGGTATCCCGACGTCGTGCTGGTCACCGGCGACGGCGCGCTCGGCCATCCGCCGGGTGCCCCGTACGACCGGGTCGTGCTCACGGTCGGCAGCGCCGACCTGCGGCCCGAATGGATCGCCCAGCTCGCGCCGGACGGCAGGCTGCTGCTGCCGCTGCGGGTCAGGGGCAGCCAGCTGTCGGTGGCGTTCGACCTCGGCGCGGACGGCCTGTTGCGCAGCACCTCGGTGCGGTCGTGCGCGTTCATCCGGCTGCGGGGGGCGGGTGCGGGCGCCGAGCCGGTCGCCGCACTCGGGACCGACGGCTGGTCGGCCGAACCCGCCGACCCCGGCACCCCGGTACCCGACCCCGACGCGCTGCGCGCGGCCGTGGACCGGCCCGGGACCGAGGAGCCGCTGGGCGTGCGGCTCTCCGCGGCCGACGTCTGGGACGGCCTGGGGCTCTGGCTCGCGCTCGGCGAGCCGAGGACGCTGCGCCTAGTCGCCCGCGGCACCGCGGCGGAGTCGCCCGCCGCCGCGGGCCTGGTCGCGGTCGCGGGTGCGCGCGCGACGATCGCGCTGCCCGGCACGGGCGGGTTCGTCGCGCTCGTGCAGGACGACGCCGGTGGGCCTGCGCGGATGCGCTGCCACGGCGACCCGGGGTGCGACGCCGTCGCCAGGCTGGGCGCTCTCGTCGACGTCTGGGTGGCCGCCGGCCGCCCGCACGCCGCGGACCTGCAGCTCACGGCGTTCCCACAGGGCTGCGCGGCCACCCCGGCCGCGGGCGACTGCCTCGTGGAGCTCGGGTCGGCGACGTTGCTCGTCGAGTACCTCGGTCCGGTGGCCTGAGCGGTCAGCCCGCCTGCGCCAGCGCGAACGGCAGGACCGACGGGGCGCCCGCCAGGCGTACCGCCCGGGCGGCGACCGTCATCGTCCAGCCGCTGTCGACGAGGTCGTCGACCAGCAGGACCGGGCCGTCGAGCCCGTCGAGCGACGGCAGCGACGCCGTGTCGAACGCGTCGGCGACCGCGGCCAGCCGCTGCGCGGAGTTGTCCCGGGCGGGCGGCCGCTCCCCGCGCGGCGCGAGCGTCCCCAGCAGCGGCAACCGGCCGATCTCGGCGATCCGCCGGGCCAGCTGCGCGAGCTGGTGCGGCCGTGTACGCGACCCGATGCCGACGACCCCGACCGGCCGCTGCGCCCAGTCCCACCCGTTGAGCACGGCGACGACGGCGTCGAGCACGTCGGCGGGGACGGGCCGGTCCTCGTCGGCGAGCAGCTCCCGCAGCCGGGTGCCCCACCCGATGTCGGAGAGCCGTCCGATGACCCGTCCCTCGTCGGCGACCTCGCCCGCGGCGATCCGTCCGGACAGCGCGACGCCGATCTCCTTCATCCCGCTGGGCCACTGCTTGCGCGGCGCGAGCGGCACCCCGGGCCGGGCGATCCGCTCGGCGGCGGCGGCCGCGGCCGCGGCGTCGACCTCGGGGGAGAACACCTGCCCGGTGCAGACGTCGCAGCGCCCGCACGGTGGATCGGTCGCGGCGCCCGGGTCGTCGAGCTGCGCGCGCAGGAACGCGAGGCGGCAACGGTCGGTGGCGATGTAGTCGAGCATCGCCTGCTGCTCGACCTTGCGGGCGGCGGCGATCCGCTGGTGGCGCTCGGCGTCGTAGAACCAGGGCTCACCGGTGGCGACCCAGCCGCCCTTGACCCGCTTGGCCGCGCCGTCGCTGTCGAGGACCTTGAGCAGCATCTCCAGCCGGGTACGCGAGAGGTCGACGCGGGTCTCGATCGACGCCGTCGACAGCGGTGAGCCGGACAGCACGTCGAGGGTCTGGCGGACCAGCGGCTCGGGCGGGAAGGCGAGGGAGGCGAAGTAGTTCCAGATGTCGCGGTCCTCGCGGCCCGGCAGCAGGACGACCTCGGCGTGGTCGAGCGCGCGGCCGGCGCGGCCGATCTGCTGGTAGTAGGCCACCGGCGACGCCGGGGCGCCGAGGTGGACGACGAACCCCAGGTCGGGCTTGTCGAACCCCATGCCGAGCGCGGACGTCGCCACCAGCGCCTTGACGCGGTTGCCGAGGAGGTCGGCCTCGGCGGCGAGCCGGGCCTCGGGGTCGGTCTTGCCGGTGTAGGAGGCGACGGCGTACCCGCGCTCGCGCAGGAACTCGGCGACCTCCTCGGCCGCCTGGATCGTCAGCGTGTAGACGATGCCTGCGCCCGGCAGCTCGTCGAGCCGGGAGGCGAGCCAACCCATCCGCTGCGCGGGCGTGGCCAGCTGCACCACCGACAGGCACAGGCTGTCGCGGTCGAGCGTGCCGCGCAGCACCAGGGGCTCGCCCGAGGACAGCCCGAGCTGTTCGGTGACGTCGACGACGACGCGGTCGTTCGCCGTGGCGGTGGTGGCCAGCACGGGGATGCCGTCGGGCAGGTCGGCGATCAGGTTGCGCAGGCGCCGGTAGTCGGGCCGGAAGTCGTGCCCCCAGTCCGACACGCAGTGCGCCTCGTCGACGACGAGCATCCCGGCGCTCGCGGTGAGCCGGGGGAGCACCCGGTCGCGGAAGTCGGGGTTGTTGAGCCGCTCGGGGCTGACGAGCAGCACGTCGACCTCACCCGCGTCGATCGCGGCGTACGTGGCGTCCCAGTCGTCGATGTTGGCGGAGTTGACCGTCGCCGCGTGGATGCCGGCGCGCGCCGCGGCGTCGATCTGGTTGCGCATCAGGGCCAGCAGGGGGGAGACGATCACGGTGGGGCCGGCGCCCTGCTCGCGCAGCAGACCCGTCGCCACGAAGTAGACCGCCGACTTGCCCCATCCCGTGCGCTGCACGACGAGCGCGCGCCTGCGTTCGGCGACCAGCGCGTGGATCGCCGTCCACTGGTCCTCGCGGAGCCGCGCCCCGGGGCCGGCCAGACCCGCGAGGAGCTCCTCGGCGCGGTCGCGCAGGGCGGGTGCGGTGAGGGGAGCCATACGGACATGGTGCCCGCCGCCACCGACGTTTCCACACCGGTCTCCGGTGAGACACCACGGCGCCCGGGTTGTGACTCGCGGCACCCAATGAGACGGGCCTGGGCGAATCCGGGTCCAGGAAGGCAGGATGCCTGACGTGAGCCCTCTCCAGTCGCCGGCGTTCGGCTCGGTCGCCGACGTCACCGAACGTCTGGCCGCTGTCGGGTACCTCGCGTCGACCGCGGTCGCCACCACCGTGTTCCTGGCCGACCGCCTCGGCAAGCCGCTGCTGGTCGAGGGCCCGGCCGGCGTCGGGAAGACAGAGCTGGCCAAGGCCGTCGCCGAGTCGACCAAGGCGGAGCTCGTCCGGCTGCAGTGCTACGAGGGCATCGACGAGGCGCGCGCGCTCTACGAGTGGAACCACGCCAAGCAGCTGCTGCGCATCACCGCGGGCCAGGGCAACGAGGACTGGGACCGCACCCGCGACGACGTGTTCTCCGAGGAGTTCCTGCTGCCGCGGCCGCTGCTCACCGCGATCCGCCGCCCCGACCCGACGGTGCTGCTCGTCGACGAGATCGACAAGGCCGACGTCGAGGTCGAGGGGCTGTTGCTGGAGGTCCTGTCGGACTACCAGGTGACGGTCCCTGAGATGGGCACGATCACCGCGACCCGCAAGCCGTTCGCGCTGCTCACGTCCAACTCCACGCGTGAGCTGTCCGAGGCGCTCAAGCGCCGCTGCCTGTTCCTGCACCTGGACTTCCCCGATGCCGATCTGGAGCGGCGGATCGTCGCGAGCCGGGTGCCGGAGCTCACCGAGGCCCTCACGGATGCGCTGGTCCGCACCGTCCGGGTGCTGCGCGGGCTGGAGCTGCGCAAGGCGCCGTCGGTCGCCGAGACGATCGACTGGGGCCGCACGCTGCTCGCGCTGGGCATGGACACCCTCGACGACGACGCCGTCCGCGCGACCCTCGGCGTCGTCCTCAAGCACCAGTCCGACCAGGTCAAGGCCGCCGCCGAGCTACGGTTGAACTGATGGTCGTCGCCGCCCCGCACGGGCTCCCCGGGCACCTCGTCGACTTCGTCGCGGCGCTGCGCAGCCACGGGGTCGCCGTCGGGCCGGGGGAGACGATCGACGCCGCGACGGTGCTCACCGCGGTCGACCTGCTGCACCGCGACCAGCTCCGCGAGGGGCTCGCCGCCGCGGTGCTGCGCCGCTCCGGGCAGCGCAAGGTCTTCGACACGCTCTTCGACCTGTACTTCCCGGCGGCGATCGGCGCCGGCACCGCCGAGGTCGACGTCCCGCGCGTCGGCGACGACGAGGACGGCGCCGTCGACGTCGAGGCCCTGCGCGACGTGCTCGCCGATCTGCTGCGCGACGGCGACGACGCGGCGCTCGCCGAGCTGGCACGTGCCGTCGTCGAGGCGCTGGCCCGCACCGGGAGCTCCGGGCAGGGCGGGCGGCCCGGGGCGCAGCCGAGCTGGTCGGCCTACCAGGCGCTGCGGATGCTCTCCCCGGAGACGCTGCTCGCGCGCATCCTCGACGCGCTGCGCGACCCCGACGTCGAACCCGGCTCGTTCGCCGACGAGGTGCTGCGCCGCGAGATCCGCGACCGCATCGCCCGGTTCCGCGACATGATCACCGACGAGGTCCGGCGGCGCACCGCCGAGACCCGCGGCCGCGAGCAGGTGGCGCGCACGGCCGTCCCCAAGCAGGCGGAGCAGGTCGAGTTCCTGTCGGCCTACGCGGGGCAGCTCGCCGAGCTGCGGCGCACGGTGCACCCGCTGGCCCGGCGCCTCGCGGCCCGGCTCGCGGTGCGCCGCAAGCACGCCAAGCGCGGCGAGCTCGACATGCGCCGGACGCTGCGCCGGTCGATGTCCACCGGCGGGGTCCCGATCAGGCCCGCCTACCGGACCCGCCGTCCGGGGCGGCCCGACCTCGTCGTGCTCTGCGACGTCTCCGGCTCGGTCGCGGGGTTCAGCCACTTCACGCTGCTGCTGGTCCAGGCACTGCGCGAGCAGTTCAGCAAGGTGCGGGTGTTCGCGTTCGTCGAACGTGCCGACGAGGTGACGCACCTCTTCGAGCCCGGTGCGGAGCTCTCCGGCGTGATGAACCGGGTGCTGCGGGAGGCGTCGCTCGTCGCGTTCGACGGGCACAGCGACTACGGCGGCTCGTTCGGGTCGTTCGCCGAGTACTGGTCCGACGCGCTCACCCCGCGTAGCTCGCTGCTGATCCTCGGCGACGCCCGGACCAACTACCGCGACCCCAACCTGACGGTGCTGCGCCGGCTCGCGGGCCAGGCCCGGCACGCGCACTGGCTCAACCCGGAGCCGCGCCGGCAGTGGGGCACCGGCGACTCGGCCGCCCTGCGCTACGCCGACGTCGTGCCGATGCACGAGTGCCGCACCGCCGCCCAGCTCGCCGACGTCGTGGAGTCCCTCCTCCCGATCTAGCCCCCGTGAGTGACGCTGCTGCGCCGCGCCGGCTGCGGCTCCGGCAGCCCGCTGCCGGTGCGGCTCGGCGCCTCCTCGCGCTCGCGGCACTGCAGGCCTGCCTCGGTCGACCCTGCAGCCAGTGAACATGCCGCTTTATGTATATGCGGGAAGCGGTATGTTCGGGGCGTGTCCGAGCCGTTCGCCGTCGTCGCCGACCCCACGCGCCGTCGCGTCCTCGACCTGCTGCGCACCCGCCCGCGGACCGTCACCGAGCTGGTCGACGCACTGGGCGTCAGCCAGCCGACCGTCTCCAAGCACCTGCGGGTGCTGCGCGAGGCGGGTGTCGTGACGGTCCGCGCCGAGGCGCAACGCCGCTGGTACGAGCTGCGCCCCGAGCCGCTCGCCGCGATCGACGACTGGCTCGCGCCCTACCGCTGGATGTGGGCCGACCGCCTCGACACGCTCGGCCGCCACCTCGACACGATGGAGGACGACCCCGATGCCTGAGGATCAGGTCGGCCCCGCCGCCGACCGCTGGGCGCTGCGCCTCGAACGCCGCTACCCCCACCCCGTCGAGAAGGTCTGGGGCGCCGTGACCGAACCGGCGCACCTCGCGCAGTGGTTCCCGTCCACGGTGGAGGTCGACCTGCGGGTCGGCGGGGCGATGCGGTTCGGGTTCGGCGACGAGATGGTCGTGACCGGTGAGGCCGCCGAGCGCGACGCCGCCGTCGACCAGTGGGGGAGCGGGGCGGTCGCGCACGTCGCCGCCCGGGCCGCGGCCTGGGCGCACTCGCATGCCTGAGCGCCGGGTACCCTCGCCGCGTGGAGATCGACCGCGCCGCCGGTACGCGGTGAGCCTGCGCCGATCCGGTCGCCGCGCCGGCACCCCCGCTGCCGCGCCGTGCACCGTGACCGTCTGCCGCGGCTGCTGCTGCGGGACCGACCGCAAGCACCCCGGCGTCGACCACGCCGCGCAGCTGTCCCGCATCACCGACGGGATCGGCACGGCCGGGCGGGTGCGCGTCAGCGACTGCCTCGACGCCTGTGCGCAGTCCAACGTGGTCGTGGTCGCGCCGTCGACGGCCGGCCGCGCCGCGGGCGCCCGGCCCGTCTGGCTGCGCGACGTGCTCGACGCCGACGTCACCGAGGACGTCGTGACCTGGGTGCGGGCGGGCGGGCCCGGCGTCGCCGATCCGCCGGACCTGCTCGACCTGTTCGTCTTCACCCCGGCGCGGAAGGTGCGCGCGCAGCTCGACCGCTGATCCGGGTGCCGAGCCTGCGGGCGCCGCGGCCGTCCGTGTTCGGGAGATCCGTATCGTGACGTCGTGGTCACGGTGTCCGTCCTCGGTCCGCTGCGCGCGGCCGTCGACGACCGCGCCGCCGATCTGGGCGGCCGCCGGCAGCGGGCCGTGCTGGCCCGGCTCGCCGTCGCCGCCGGGTCGCCCGTCTCGGCCGACCTGCTCGTCGAGGACATCTGGTCGGGCGAACCGCCGCCGCGGGCCCTCGCGGCCCTCCAGGTCCACATCTCGCACCTGCGGCGGATTCTCGAACCCGCCCGCCCGCCGCGGGCCCCGGCGACGGTCCTGGTCAGCGTTGCGCCCGGCTACGCCCTGCGGCTCGACGACGACGCGCTCGACGCCCGTCGGTTCACCCGCCTGCTCGACGACGCCGCGGGCCGGCCCCCCGAGGCGGCGCAGGGGACGCTGCGGGCGGCGCTCGCGTGCTGGGCGGGCCCCGCGTACGGCGAGTTCGCCGACGAGCCGTGGGCCGCACCGGAGGCGGCCCGGCTGGAGGAGCTGCGCCTGCAGGCCGTGGAGCGGCTGGCCGAGGCCCGGCTGGCGACCGGTGAGGACGCCGCCGTCGTCCCCGACCTGGACCGGCACGTGCACGACCACCCGCTGCGCGAACCGGCGGTCCGGCTGCTCGCGCTCGCCCTCTACCGGGCGGGCCGGCAGGCCGACGCGCTGGCGGTGCTGGCTCGGGTCCGGCGGAGGCTGGCCGACGAGCTGGGCGTCGATCCCGGCCCGCCGTTGCAGGACCTGGAACGCGACGTCCTGGCCCAGGCGCCCCACCTGGTCGTGCGGTCGGCCCCCGCACCCGCGCCGATGCGGCCCGCGCCCCCGCCGCCCGCGCCGGTGCCCGTCGTCGACCGGACGGCCCTGCTCGGCCGGGCCGCCGAGCTCGACCGGCTGCGCGCCGCGGCGACCCGGGCCGGCACGCCCGGGCCGCAGGTCGTGCTCGTCTCCGCGGACGCGGGCGTGGGGAAGACGACGCTCGTCGAGGCCTTCCGCGCCGAGCTCGCCGCGGGCGGCTGGGTGACCGTCGTCGGGCGCTGCCCGGAGGCCGAGGGCGCCCCGCCGGGCTGGCCGTGGCGGGAGATCGTCACGTCGCTGACCGCGGCGCACCCGCCCGCGCCCGAGCTGGCCGACCGCCTCGCCCCGCTGCTCGACGCCGGCCCCGTCACCCGGGACCGCACCTTCTGGCTCGCGACGGCGGTCGCCGACCTGCTCGCCTCGCGCACCGCGACGGCGCCGGTGCTGGTCGTGCTCGAGGACCTGCACCGCGCCGACGGCGAATCCCTCCAGCTGCTCCGCACGGTGGCGGGAGGCCTTGCGGGACAGCGCCTTCTCGTCGTCGCGACACTACGGCCCACGGAGGCGGGCGACGACCTCACCGCCACCTTCGCCGCGCTGGCGGGGCCGATCGGCGACCGGATCGAGCTGGCCGGGCTCGACCCGGACTCGGTGGCCGAGCTGCTGCGGCGCAACGGGTCCGGGGCTCTGACCGCCGAGCAGGTCGCCCGGGTCGTCGACCGCACCGATGGCAACCCGCTGTTCGTGCGGGAGACCGCGCGGCTCGCCGCGGCCGAGGGCTGGGGAACCGCCGCGACGGCCGTCCCTGCCGGGGTGCGCGACGTCCTGCGGCGCAGGCTCGCGCGGCTGCCCGCGCAGGCCCGGACGGTGCTGCGGCAGGCCGCGATCCTGGGACGCGACGTCGACGTCGACACCCTGCTCGCGCTCGTCGGCGCGGCGGGGGAGGACGAGGCGCTCGACGCGCTGGAGCTGGGCGTGCTGTCCGGGCTGCTCACCGAGCCCGACGCGGGACGCGTCCGGTTCGCCCACGTCCTGGTGCGCGACACGCTCTACGAGGACATGCCCCGGCTGCGCCGGACCCGCGCCCACGCGGCCGCGCTCGCCGCCGTCTCGACGGTGCGGCCCGGCGACCGCAGCGCGTTGGCCCACCACGCGCTCGCCGCGGGTGCGGCCGTCGACCCGGCGCGTGCGGTCGTCCTCGCCTCGGACGCCGCCAGGGCCGCGGCGGCCGCGGGAGCGCACCGGCAGGCCGCGGAGCTGTGGGCGGCCGTCGCCGACCGCGCCGACGCCGCCGGCCTGGATCGCGAGGCCCGCCTCGACGTCCTGTGCGCGCACGTCTCGGCACTGGCGCACTCGGGTGCGACGGGTCCCGCCGTGCGGCGCCGCGCGGAGGCACTCGACCTCGCGCTGGCCGCGCCCGCGGTCCCCGACGACGTCCTCGTCCGCGTCGTGAACTGCTACGACGCTCCGGTGTCCTGGACCCTGCGGGCGGACAACACCGTCGACACCCGGCTCGTGGAGGTGCTCGACGGGCTGCTCGCGCGGGTGCCGGCCGATCGGGTCGCGGCGCGGGTCCGGTTGCTGACGTCGCTGGTGTTCGAGATCGAGGGGGAGCAGGAGGAACGGGTCCGCGAGCTGACGGCGCAGGCCCTCGCGCTGACCGAGGGTGCGGCCACCGACACCGACACCGGCGCCGGCCCCGCACTGCGCTGCCTCGCCCTCAACGCGCGCTTCTACGCGATCTTCGGGCCGGACCTGTGGCACGAGATGAAGGGCGTCGGCACGGAGCTGGTCGAGGTGGCCACCCGCGCGGGCCTGCCCGGCTACCGCGCACAGGGTCTGCACCTGCTGTTCATGGACGCGGCGTCGGAACGGGATCTCGACGCGGCGCAACGCCACGTCGACGACGCCGTCGCCGCCGCTCCTGGCGGCCAGCTCGGCTTCACCCTCGGGTGGTCGGCCATCTTCTCCGCGCTGCGCGCGCTCGTCGCCGGGGAGTTCGACGCGGCCGCGGCCGGCTACGCCGAGATCGGCGCGCGGCTCGAGGCGGGTGGGGTGACCAACGCCGGGCTGATCGCCCTCCTGGGTGGGCTCGCCGTCGCGCACGCCCGCGGCCGGATCGACGACCAGCTCGTCGCGGTGCTGGGGATGGTGCACGAGCGGGCTCCCGTCGAGGCCGCCGAGGCGTACGCGCTCGCCCTGGTGCTGGCGGGCGACCTCGGGCGGGCGCGCCAGGTATGGCGGCCCGACGTGCCCCAGCGCCGGACGTACTACTGGCAGCTCGGGATGGCGATGCGGGCGGAGACCGCCGTCGCGCTCGGCGACCGCGAGGTGGCCGGCGAGTGCTACGACGCGCTGCAGCCCTGGGCCGGGACGTTCGCCGGGCTCTCCAGCGGCACCGTCACTCTGGGACCCGTCGACGAGAGTCTCGGCAGGCTCGCGCGGCTGCTCGGGCTGCCCGCCGACGAGCATTTCCGCGCCGCGGCGGCCCTGGCACGCGGGCTCGGCGCACACCACTGGGCCGCGCGGGCCGAGGCCGCCCTCGCGGCCCGCTGACCGGTCCCGGTCAGCCGAAGACCAGCCGGACCCGCCGGCGGTGCGCCGGGCCGACCACCGTCAACAGGGCGATGAGGACCGGGCCCGCGACCTTGCGCATCGCCGCGCTCTCCGCGGGGGTCGCCGCCGCGACGATCCGGGGCAGCTGGAACGCGATCCCGGGCCCGCCCTTGCGCGCGCGGACCGCCCGCTCGACACCCGCCCACTCCGCCGCCGGCACGTACTGCTCGATCACGGGGAAGACGTCGCGCTCCTCGGCGTCGATGTGCTCGTCGAGCTCGTCGCGGACGACGCTCAGGGCGGCGGCCAGCTCGGCCGCGAGCGCGGGCTGCTCCTCGGGTCGGCCCGTCGCGAGTGCCGCCGCGGCCGCGCGCACCCGGTCGAGCAACGGGTCGAGGGCGGCGTGGTCGTCGGAGAGCTCCGTGAGGTCGACGGCCGCGCCCGCCCGGGCGGCGATGACCGGCCACGCGTCGAGGTCCTCCGCGGTGTGGTGGTGGTGGATCTCGGCGCAGAGGTCGCGGACCCACTTGTCGACGGCCCTGGCACGCCGGGGCGAGCACCCGGTGCGGACGTCGGCGAGCCGCTCGGCCAGCGCCGTGGTGCGGTGCAGCTCGGCGCGCATCGCGCGGTGCAGCAGGCGCAGTCCGAGCAGGTCGGGGGTGGTCGCGGTGGCGGCGGTCATCGGTCTCTCCGGTCCTCGTGGGTTCGCGGTTCGGTGCTGACGGGACCCAGCGTGCGACCGCGCGCTTGTGGCCGACTTGTTCCCGACTTGCGGGTGATCCAGAGGACAGGAACCAATGTTGACCGGCCGGTCAGTCAAAGCGCAGACTCGGAGTGTCTCCAGGAAAGTCGGAGTGTCTCCGGGAAAGAAGGTGATCGCTATGGCCACCAGGTCATGGCAACGCTGGCAGGATTGGGCAGCAGTGGTGATCGGCGTGCTGGCGGCTCTCTCGCCGCTGGTGTTCACCGTCGACGCCGCGGCCGTGTGGGCGCTCGTCGTCCTCGGGGTGCTCCTCGCGGCGAGCGGGTTGTGGTCGCTGGCCGCACCGGGATCCGTCGCGAGCGAGTACGTCCACGCGGTACTGGGCGTGCTGCTGTTCATCTCGCCGTGGGTCCTCGGGTACAGCGACCTCCTCGGCGCCTCGTGGACGTCGTGGGTCGCAGGTGTCCTCGCGGTGGTCGTGGGTCTGACGGCGATCCCGGCCGCACAGCACAACCACCAGGGCGGTCTCACCGCCCAGCACTGATCCACTCCGGAAGCGCGCAGGCCGCGACCGTCATGGT
This sequence comes from Pseudonocardia benzenivorans CB1190, assembly GCF_000196675.2. Lineage (GTDB taxonomy): Bacteria > Actinomycetota > Actinomycetes > Mycobacteriales > Pseudonocardiaceae > Pseudonocardia > Pseudonocardia benzenivorans. The sequence continues at coordinate 2,135,037 of NC_015312.1, forward strand.
CGCGGCCGACGCGCGCCCGGGGGAAGGCGCGTCGGCGGGACTGCGCGGGGGGAGAATGCCGTGGTGAGCGACGACGAGCGGCCGGCCCGCGAGCGCATCCTCGACGCCGCCGAGACCCTCTTCGCCGAGGACGGCTTCGACGCCACCCCGACCTCACGGATCGCGGACCGGGCCGGTGTCCCGAAGGGCCTCGTGCACTACTACTTCGCGCGCAAGCCCGACCTGCTCGAGGCGCTCGTCGAGCGGCTCCCCGACGAGCGCGTCGATCCGGCGGCGGTCGTCGTCGCGGGCGACGTCGTCGAGAGCCTGCACCGGCTGGTCGCCGCGCTCGACGCGTCGCTGGGCTCCTCGGCGGTGCTCTCGCACCTGCTCTGGCGGGAGGCCGACACCCATCCTGCCGTCCTCGCCGCGCTGCACACCCGCTTCGACCTGCTCGTCGAGCAGATCCGGGACGTCATCAGGGCGTCGCTGCCCGCCTGCGGCGCCGACGTCGACAGTGCCGCCCAGCTACTGGCCAGCGCGGTGAGCTACCGGCACTCCGTCGCCCGGCACGTCGACGACGGCGCTGTCGCCATGCACCGTGAGCTGCGGTTCCTCGCCACCGCGCTCGAACGGTCGAACTGATGTTCGACTCTCGTGTAGGCTCCGGGGCATGGCGATCGACCTCGCGTGGCAGCCCTCGCTGCTCGACGACGCCGGCCCCCCGGCCCCGGAGGTCGACGTCGGGTTCGCCGCGGTCCGCCGGCACGATCTCGGCGACGGGGCGTGGGTCGACCACGGCCCCGGATGGATGCGCGGCGCCGATGCACTGTTCGCGACGTTGCTGGCCCGCACCCCGTGGGCGCAGCGCGACATCCGGATGTACGAGCGCGTGCTGCCCGAGCCGCGGCTCACCCACCGCTGGACCCTCGCCGACGCGCCCGCTCCGCTCGGCCGGCTCGCGCGGCTGCTGAGCACCCGCTACGGCGTCGAGTTCACCCAGGTCGGGGCGAACCTCTACCGCGACGGCGCCGACAGCGTCGCCTGGCACGGCGACCGGGTGGCCCGCGAGCTCGACACGGCCGTCGTCGCGCTGCTCTCACTGGGGGCCGTGCGACCGTTCCGGCTGCGGCCGACCGGCGGCGGCCCGAGTGTGTCGTTCCTGCCCGGCCCGGGCGACCTGCTGGTCATGGGCGGCACGTGTCAGCGCACCCGCCAGCACAGCGTCCCCAAGATCCGGTCCGCGGCACCCCGGATCAGCGTGCAGTTCCGGCACGCCTACCCGCGTTGATCCGGCGCACCGCCGTCTAGGCTGCTGCGATGCAGCGCAGGGTCGGTGTGATGGGCGGGACGTTCGACCCGATCCACCACGGTCACCTCGTCGCGGCCAGCGAGGTCGCCGACCGGTTCGGCCTCGACGAGGTCGTCTTCGTGCCGACGGGCCAGCCGTGGCAGAAGGCCGGCAACGAGGTCAGCCCGGCGGAGGACCGCTACCTCATGACGGTCATCGCGACGGCGTCGAACCCGCGGTTCTCGGTTAGCCGCGTCGACATCGACCGCGGCGGTCCGACCTACACCGCCGACACCCTCGCCGACCTGCGCAAGACGCTGCTCGACGCGCAGCTCTTCTTCATCACCGGCGCCGACGCTCTCGAACAGATCCTGTCGTGGCGCAAGCTCGACGAGCTGTTCGAGAACGCGCACTTCATCGGCGTCACCCGGCCCGGGTACGAGCTCGACGGAGCCCACCTGCCCAAGGGGGCGGTGTCGCTGGTCGAGGTCCCGGCCATGGCGATCTCGTCGACCGACTGCCGGGAACGCGTCGCCGCGGGCAGACCCGTCTGGTACCTCGTGCCCGACGGCGTCGTCCAGTACATCTCCAAGCGCAGGCTCTACCGCGGCGACGCCGACCGGGCCAGCTGAGCGCGTCGCACCCGGCCTGGGACAATCGTCGTCGTCGCGCGCTCCCGATCCCCGGGGCGTGCGGGAAGGGGAACCGTGACGGCGACCGATCAGGCGATCGAGATGGCCAGGGTGGCCGTGGCCGCGGCCGCGGACAAGAAGGCCGTGGACATCCTCGTGCTCGACGTCTCCGAGCAGCTCGTCATCACCGACTGCTTCGTGCTGGCGTCGGCGCCGAACGAGCGGCAGGTCTCGGCGATCGTCGACGGCATCGAGGAGAAGCTGCGCGAGCACGGCGTCAAGCCGACCCGGCGCGAGGGCACCCGTGAGGGCCGGTGGGTGCTGCTCGACTTCACCGACATCGTCGTGCACGTCCAGCACACCGAGGAGCGGGGCTTCTACGGTCTCGACCGGTTGTGGAAGGACTGCCCGGTGCTCGACTTCCCGGAGGCCCGCGTCGAGGTCGCTCCCGACGAGGACGGCACCGACGAGGACCCCGCCGCCGGCGCGGCCGGGTGAGCCTGCGCAGGGTCGTCCTGCTGCGGCACGGGCAGACCGACCACAACGTCGACGGCCGCATGCAGGGACACGTCGACTCGACGCTCACCGCCCGCGGCCTCGGTCAGGCCCGTGCGGTGGCGCCCGAGCTGGCGCGCTTCGCGCCGGCCCGCCTGATCAGCTCCGACCTCAGCCGCGCGGCCCGCACGGCGGCCGAGGTCGCGGCCGTGACCGGGCTGCCCGTCGAGTACGACGTGCGGCTCCGCGAGACCGACCTCGGCGACTGGGGCGGCATGTCGATCGTCGACATCGAGCGGACGACGCCAGGCGCGATCGACGCCTGGCGCTCCGACCCGACCTGGCGGCCGCCCGGCGGCGAGACCCGCGTCGAGGTCGTCGCGCGGTCGGTGCCGCTGGTCGAGGAGCTCGACGCGGAGTACGCCGACACGGAGGCCGACGTCACCGTGCTGCTCGTCGCGCACAGCGGGGTCATCGCCGGGATGGTGTCCGGCCTGCTCGACCTGCCGCAGACCGTGTGGCCCGCCGTGGGCGGCATGGGCAACGCGCACTGGGCCGTGCTCGGCCGCAGACCCGGCAAGTCGATGTGGCGCCTCACCGGCTACAACGTGGGTCTCGACCGATGAGCCGGAGCGCGTCGGTGCTGCTCGTGCTCGCCGACTCGCTCGCCTTCCACGGCCCCGAACGCGCCGAACCCGCCGACGACCCCCGGCTGTGGCCCAACGTGGCCGCCGCCGCGCTCGGCCTGCGCGCCGAGGTCGTCGCCGGGGCCGGGTGGACCGCCCGGCACGCGTGGCACGCGCTCACCCATGACCCGCGGGTCTGGGCCGTGCTGCCATGCGTCGAGGCGCTGGTCCTCGGGGTCGGCGGGATGGACGCGCTGCCCTCGCCGCTGCCCACCGCGGTCCGCGAGCTGATCCCGGTGCTGCGGCCCGCTCCGCTGCGCCGCGTCGTCCGCGACGGGTACCTGCGCGCCCAGCCCCGGCTCGCTCGGGCGTTCGCGCGGCTGCCCGGCGGTGGGCCCGTCGCGCTGCCGCCGCGGCTGACCGTCGAGCACCTCGAACGCTGCCGCGCCGGCGTGGCCGCGCTGCGCCCGGAGGTCGTCGTCGCCGTGCTGACCCCCGCCCCGCACCGGGCCGCCGTCTACGGCGGCGCGCACCCCGGCCGGGAGCGTGCCGAGCGCGCGACCCGACGCTGGGCGGCCGGTTCCGGAGCCGCGGTCGTGGACGTCGTCGCGCTGGTCGGCGACCACGTCCGCGCGGGCCACGGCAACCCCGACGGCATGCACTGGGGCTGGTCGGCACACGCCACCGTCGGCGCCGCGGTGGCCGCCGTCGTCGCCGACGGGACGGGTCGGCGACGCGAGCCGGGGATGGCACCGCCGACGGCGCCGAGGCGCTAGGGTCCGTCGTCGTGCCCGTCGCCGTCGTGACCGACTCGACCTCCTATCTGCCGGCCGGCGTCGCTGCGGAGCGCGGCATCCGGATCGTCCCGCTCGAGGTGCGGCTCGGGGACCGCACGGGCCGCGACGGCGAGGACGTCACGCCGGACGAGCTCGTCGCCGCCCTGGCCGACCGCAGCCTCGACGTCCACACCTCCCGACCCACCCCGGCCGCGTTCGCCGCGACCTACCGGGATGCACTCGAGGGCGGTGCGACGGGCGTCGTCTCCGTGCACCTGTCCCGTGAGCTCTCCGGGACCTGGGACGCGGCTCGCCTCGCCGCGGAGGAGGTCGGGCCGGGCCGGGTGCGCATCGTCGACTCCCGGGCCGTCGCCATGGGGCTCGGGTACGCCGTACTCGCCGCCTGCGACGCGGCCGACGCCGGCGCGGGCGGAGCGGAGGTCGAGCAGGCCGCGGCCGACGTCGCCGCGCGCTGCCGGGTCTTCTTCTCCGTCGACAGCCTCGACCGGCTCCGCCGCGGGGGCCGGATCGGGGCCGCGGCCAAGCTGTTCGGGACCGCCCTCGCGGTGAAACCGCTGCTGCACCTGGCCGAGGGCCGCATCATGCCGCTGGAGAAGGTCCGGACGACGGCCCGTGCGGCGCAACGACTTCTCGATCTCGCCGTCGCCGCCGCCGGCGAGGGTGCCGACCTCGCCGTGCACCACCTCGGTGCCGCCGCGCGCGCCGAGGAGCTGGCTGCCGCGCTGCGCGAGCGGCTGCCCGACGCCGCCCGGCTGCTGGTCTCGGAGGTGGGGGCGGTGATCGGGGCGCACGCCGGGCCCGGGCTGCTGGGGATCGTCGTCGTGCCCCGCCGGTCGGACGCGGGCTCGGACGCGGGCTCGGACACGGACACGGACACGGGCGCGGGCGCGGGCGCGGGCGCGGGCGCGGGCTGATCTCTCTCGGCAGAGCGTCCGGGGCCGATCCGCACGCCGCCCTATCGGGGCGGAGGCGGGGCGGCGCGCCGCTGCTCGGTTGGCGGTGTGCCGCGCGGTGTTGCTCGTGTGGCGGTGTGCCGCGCGCGTCCGAGTGCCGCGCCGGCGGCTGCGCCCCCGCCCAGCGTTCCACACCCCACCGACTTCTCTCCGATGTGAACGACCGCCCGCGGCGAGTTGTCCCCATGGCAGGCGGCTGTCCACAGTGATCCTGCGGCGCGGCCCATCGGTCCCACCGCGGTCATAGCGTCGCCGACGTGGCAGGTGCGGTGGACTCGCGAGGGCGGCTGGCCGCGGCGTTCCGCGGTCGCGGTCCGAGTGCCCTCCCACGTGCGGCGGCCGACGACCGCGGTCCTGATGCGTTCTGGACCGACCGTCCGGAGTGGATGGCCGAGCCCGCCACGGTGGAGCTGCCGCTCGTGCCGGACGCGGGCATCGGACGCCGCGGTCCCGTCGCCGCGCTGGCCGATCGGCTCCGGCGCCGCCGGGGGTCTGCGGTGCGTCGCTGGGTCCCCGAGGGCCTGCGCGGCGCCCGGCTCGACCCCGGCAGACCGGGTGCGATCGCGCTCGCGCTGGTCACGGCGGTCGCGGCGCTGGCCGCGGCGATCGGGGTGTGGGGAGAGCGGCCGCGGGCCGAGGCCCTCCCGGCGGCTCCGGCGGCGGGGCTGTCCCCGCTCGTGGCGACGACCGCGCCGACCGAGGGTCCGGACGCCGGTCCGATCGTGGTGAGCGTCGTCGGCAAGGTCGCGCGTCCCGGCCTCGTCCGGGTGGCTGCCGGTGCCCGGCTGGCCGACGCGCTCGAGGCCGCGGGGGGCACCCTGCCCGGGACCGATGTCGCGGCGCTCAACCTCGCCCGTCGGCTCACCGACGGCGAGCAGCTCGTCGTCGGTGCGCCCGCCGCCACGGCCGACGCACTCGCGTCCGGGGGTGCTGCCGCCGGGTCCGACGGCGGCGCGGGCGGTGTTCCGGGCGCCGGCGCGCGGATCGACCTCAACAGCGCGACCGTGGCCCAGCTCGACGAGCTGCCCGGCGTCGGGCCGGTGACCGCGCAGCACATCGTCGACTGGCGTACCCGCAACGGCCGCTTCAGCCGGGTCGACCAGCTCCGTGAGATCGACGGCATCGGCGAGCGGAAGTTCGGCAGGCTCCGCGAACTGGTCGTCGTCGGATGACGCGCCCGGCCCGCGACGGCGCCTGCGGCGCCCCTGGGGACCTTGACAGTCCCGAACAGGAGCGTCCCCGTCCCGACCTGCGACTGGTGCCGGCCGCGTCGGCGGCATGGGCGGTCGTGCTCGCGGGCCTCCTCGGCGGTCCGTGGGTGGCGTGTGTCGCCGGGATGCTCGGCCTCCTCGGCCTCGCGTGGGTGGTCCGGTGCCGGCGCGACCGCGGCTGGTTCGCCGGCGTCGTCGCAGCACTGGGGTGCGCGGTCGCCGCCGCGGGGGTCGTCGGCGCGAACGTGGCGCTCGTCGCCACGCATCCGCTCGCCGACGCCGCCGCGCGCGGCGCCTCCGCCACCATGCGCGTCACGCTGACCGACGATCCACGCCCGGTCCGGGTGAGCGGTGGGTTCGGTCCGGCGCAGGTCACGATCACCGCTTCGCTCGACCAGGCGCGGGCCGGCGCCGGGGTGTGGACCTCCGGGGGCCGGGTCCTGCTGCTGGCGCCGGCCGAGGGCTGGGAGGTGCTGCTCCCCGGGCAGTCGGTCCGCGCCGAGGGGCTGCTCGCACCGGCCGCCCGCCACGACCTGACGATCGCCGTGCTGCGCGTCCGCGGGTCGCCCGCCGAGGTCGGCCCCGCGCCGTGGTGGCAGACCGCCGCAGGCGGGCTGCGCGACGGTCTGCGCGCCGCGTCCCGGACGCTGCCCGAGCGGTCCGCCGGGCTCTGGCCGGGCCTCGCGGTGGGCGACACCCGTGACCAGTCACCCGAGGTGGCCGACGACTTCCGCGCCGCGGGGCTCACCCACCTGACCGCCGTCAGCGGAGCGAACCTCGCCGTCGTCGCGGGGGCGGTGCTGTTCCTCCTGCGGCTGCTGCGTGCCGGGCCCAGGACGTGCGCGGTGGGCGCGGTACTCGCGCTGCTCGGGTTCGTCGTCCTCGCGCGGCCGTCACCGAGCGTGCTGCGGGCGGCGGTGATGGGTGGGATCGTCCTGCTGGCGTTGGCGCTGTGCCGCCGCAGGTCGGCCGTGCCCGCACTCGCCGGGACCGTCGTGGTCCTGCTGCTCGGTTCGCCACGGCTGGCGGTCGATCCGGGGTTCGCGCTGTCGGCCGCGGCGACCGCGGCGCTCGTGCTCGTCGCGCCCGGCTGGGTCCGGCGGCTGCGGGCCCGTGGCGTCCCGCCGGGGGTCGCCGAGTCGATCGTGGTTCCGGCCGCGGCCGGGCTGGCGACGGCGCCGCTGGTCGCCGGGCTGAGCGGGACGGTCAGCCTCGTCTCGCTCGTGGCGAACCTGCTGGCCGCGCCCGTCGTCGCACCCGCGACCGTGCTCGGGGTGCTCGCCGCGCTCGTCTCGGTCGTCGGCAGCGGGCCGGCGGTCGTGTGTGCCTGGCTCGCGAGCCCAGAGGTGGGCTGGCTGGTGCTCGTCGCCGACCACGCCGCGGCGATCCCCGGAGGTGTCGTGCCGTGGCCGGCGGGCTGGCCGGGCGCGCTGCTGCTCGTCGCGGTGATCGTCGTGGTCGGCGTGCTCACCCGCTCCCGGCGGGTCCGCGCGCTGCTGCTCGCGGTTCTCGTCGGGCTGCTGCTCGTCCTGGTGCCGACGAGGGTCGTCCCGGTCGGCTGGCCGCCGGGCGGCTGGGCCGTCGTGGTGTGCGACGTCGGGCAGGGCGACTCGCTCGTGCTGGCGACCGGCTCACCGGGGCACGCGGTACTCGTCGACGCGGGTCCCGACGACGGCCCGACCGACGACTGCCTCGCCCGCCTCGGGGTGCGCGTCCTCGATCTCGTGATCGTCAGCCACCTGCACGCCGACCACGTCGGCGGGATGGCGGGCGCGCTGCGCGGGCGAACGGTCGGGGGCATCGCCGTCGGACCGTCACGGCAGCCTCTGGCAGCGCTGCGCAGGATTCAGGCGCAGGCTCCGCGGGCGGGGACGACCGTCGTCACTCTCGACCCCGGCAGGCGGCTGAGCTGGCCCTCGCTGGTGATCGACGTGCTCGGACCGCTGCACCCGGCGCCCGACGTCGATCCCGACGACGGTACCGCCGTCAACGACGGGTCGCTGGTGATGCGGGCACAGACCCGTGCCGGATCGGTGCTGCTCACCGGCGACGTCGAGCTCGCGGCCCAGGCCGATCTGCTCGCCTCGCACGTGCCGCTGCAGGCCGACGTCCTCAAGGTGCCGCACCACGGCTCGCGCTACTCGTCGCGGGAGTTCCTCGCTGCCGTCGCGCCGCGCGTCGCGCTGGTGTCGGTCGGGGCCGGCAACACCTACCACCACCCCAACGAACCGCTGCTCGCCGTGCTCAGTGGCGCGGGCGTCGTCGTCCGCCGCACCGATCACGACGGCGACACGGCCGTCGTCGCGGGGGACGAGCCGGAGCGCCCGGCCGTCGTCTCCCGTGGCGACCCGTTGCCCGCCCGCCGCCGACGATCTCGACGGGCGGTGCGGGCGGGATCAGCCGCGCCCGGCGAGGGCCTCCTTGACGGCCTTGCTGCTCGACGCGACCGTGGCGGTCGGGCCGACCCGGTCGGCGACGGCGTCGAGGGTCTTCAGGCCGTCACCGGTGATGAGCAGGACGGTCTCGGCGTCGGGGTCGATCTTGCCGGCCTCGATGAGCTTCTTCGCGGTCGCGACGGTGACACCGCCCGCGGTCTCGGCGAACACGCCCTCGGTCCGGGCGAGCAGCTGGATGCCGTCGCGCACCTCGTCGTCGGACACGTGCCCGATCGCGCCACCGGTGCGGCGGACCGCGTCGAGGACGTAGGGGCCGTCGGCGGGGTTGCCGATCGCGAGCGAGCGGGCGATCGTGTCCGGCCGCACGGGCTGGACGACGTCGTGCCCGTCCTCGAACGCCTTCGCGACGGGCGAGCAGCCGGTGGCCTGGGCGCCGAACACCTTGTACGGCGTCGCATCCACCAGGCCGAGCTTGCCGAACTCGGCGAACCCCTTGTCGACCTTGGTCAGCTGCGACCCCGACGCGATCGGGACGACGATCTGCTCGGGCAGCCGCCAGCCGAGCTGCTCGGCGACCTCGTAGCCCAGCGTCTTCGAGCCCTCCGCGTAGTACGGACGGACGTTGACGTTGACGAACGCCCATTCCTCGTGCTCGGCGGCGAGCTCGGTGGCGAGCCGGTTGACGTCGTCGTAGTTGCCGTCGACGGCCAGCAGCGTGCCGCCGTAGACCGCGGTGGTGAGGACCTTGGCCTTCTCCAGCGACGAGGGGATCAGCACGACGGAGTCCCAGCCCGCGCGGGCGGCCGCGGCGGCGACGGCGTTGGCCAGGTTCCCGGTCGACGGGCAGCACAGCACGGTGAAGCCCAGCTCGCGGGCGGCGGCGAGCGCGACGGCGACGACGCGGTCCTTGAACGAGTGCGTCGGGTTGCCGGTGTCGTCCTTGACCCAGAGCGACCGCACACCCAGCGCGGCGGCCAGCCGGTCGGCCTTGATCAGCCGGGTCATCCCGGGCTCGGTGTTCGGGTGCGACTGCACGTCGGACGGCACGGGGAGCAGGTCGCGATAGCGCCAGATCGACTGCGGGCCGGCCTGGATCGACTCCCTGGTCACCGCCGGGAAGTCGTAGGCCACCTCGAGGGGCCCGAAACACTCGGGACAGGCGAACTCCGCGGCCAGCGGGGTCTCGTGGCCGCACTCACGACAAGACAGGGCTCGGGCGGGGCCCAGATCGAGGGAGGTGGTCTGCGCAGCGGCAGTAAGGGTCATCGGAAGATCTCCTCATCTTCCCCGCGACGTGCGGGTCGGAATTGGCACCGTGATCGTCACGCGCGATGGTCGTGCGACGCCGGTTGCCGGGGCTTCAACGGGCCGTTCCCTCTGCCCCTCTGGATGAGCCATATTCGGTTGTCCCGCGGCAGACCGCGGTCACGTTCACCCATTACCGTACGACACCGGCGTCGTCCTCGCGAAGGCATGGTCCGTGATGTGGGAGGCGGGTCACGGCTGCGGCCCGTCGTGGGCGACGATGGTGGACGTGACCCCAGCCGCCTCGGACGGCCGCCCCGAGCCCGTCAACCTCGTCATCGGCGAGGAGGAGCTGCTCGCCGAGCGGGCCGTGCAGGAGGTCGTCGTCCGGGCGCGCGCGGCCGACCCCGAGACCGAGGTCCGGCGGCTGCGCACCAGCGAGGTCGACGCCCAGGAGCTGGCCGAGCACCTCAGCCCGTCGCTGTTCGCCGAGGGGCGCGTGGTCGTCCTCTCCGCGGCGCAGGAGGCGGGCAAGGACATGGTCGCCGCCGTACTTCGCTACGCCGCCGAGCCCGCCGACGGGATCGTGCTGGTCCTGCAGCACCAGGGTGGTGCCCGTGGCAAGTCCTTCGCCGACGACCTGCGCAAGGCCGGAGCGGCCGTCACCCGCTGCGAGCGGCTGACCCGCCCGGCCGAGCGGGCCGACTTCGTCAGGGCCGAGGTCCGCCGGCTCGGCGGGAAGATCACCGGCGACGCGGTCGACGTGCTGCTCGAGGCAGTCGGTTCGGAGCTGCGGGAGCTGGCATCGGCGGCCGGCCAGCTGGTTGCGGACACCGGCGGGGTCGTCGACGAGAAGGCCGTCCGGCGCTACCACCGCGGCCGGGCCGAGGCGACGGGGTTCACCGTCGCGGACAAGGTCGTGGCCGGCGACCGCGAGGGCGCGCTGGAGGCGCTGCGGTGGGCGCTGGTGCTCGGCGTCGCGCCGGTGCTCGTCGCCGACGCTCTCGCCGACGCCGTCCGCACCCTGGCGAAGGTCGGTGCGGCCGGACGCGGCGACCCCAACCGGCTCGCCGGGACCCTCGGGATGCCACCGTGGAAGATCCGCAAGGCGCAAGGGCAGGTGCGGTCGTGGCGGCCGGAGGGGCTCACCGTCGCGTTCGCGGCCGCCGCCGAGGCCAATGCCGACGTCAAGGGCGCGGCCGCCGACCCGGAGTTCGCCCTGGAGCGCGCAGTGCGTCGCATCATCGACGCCCGCGACATCCGCTGACCCGCACCTGCTCGCGGGTCGGGTGTCGCCCCGTCCCTCGTCGTGGACCTCGCCGGGCACTGCCGCCGGCTACAGTGCGGAGCCCGGTCGTGATCCCAGAGCCTCCCGACGAATGCCGCGTGCGCCCGAGGCGTGGCCCCGTCCCCGAGCGCGACCGCTGCGCTGTCCACTGCGCCGGGGACGACGCCGAGGTTGCCCGCGGGCCGTCGTGCGCAACCTGAGTGCTGTTGATCGGGCCGGGAAGGACGGCGAGGTTCCGCGCGGACGGTCGGGCGCAACCTGAGTGCTGCCGTCGGGCCGGGGGCGGCGGTGGGGTTACGTGCGGGCGAGTCGGTGCAACGTGAGTGCTGGCGATCGGGCCTGGGGGAGGACGGTGGGGTTGCGTGCGGGCCGTCGCGCGCAACCTGAGTGCTGGCGATCGGGCCGAGGGCGACAGTGGGGTTGCGCTCGGGTTCTCGCGCGAACCTGAGCTGCCGATCGGCCAGGGACGACGGTGAGGTTGCGCTCGGGTTCTCGCGCGCAACCGCAAGGCTGTCCCCGTGCCCAGGAGCGCGGCCTCGACTCGCAGCAGGGCCACGACTCGCACGGACTCGGCCCGCCCCCAGCTCCGGCGCTCAGCCCCGACCCGCTCAGCCCCGACCCGCTCAGCCCCGACCCGCTCAGCCCCGACCCGCTCAGCCCCGACCCGCTCAGCCCCGACCCACGGCGCCTGACGGCCTCGCCGGGTCGACTCGGCCCGGCCAGCGGCCGGAGTGCGAGCGGGGGCGTCCTGCGAACACACCAACGGCGCCGTCCGCAGTGCGGACGGCGCCGTCGAGGTGTGGGTCCGGCGTGGGCGCCGGAGCCGCTCAGCTCTCCGAGGAGGAGAGGGCGTGGGCGCGCCGGGCGATCGCCGACTTGCGGTTGGCGGCCTGGTTGCGGTGGATCACACCCTTGCTGGCGGCCTTGTCGAGGGCCTTGGCGGCGGCGCGCTGCAGCTCGACGGCCTTCTCGGTCTCGCCCGCCTCGGCCGCCTCACGGAACCGACGGATGGCGGTCCGCACCGACGACTTGACCGCCTTGTTGCGCTGGCGGCGCTTCTCGTTGGTCTTGACCCGCTTGATCTGGGACTTGATGTTGGCCACGCGTTTGCCTCGAGTCTTCCTGCCTGGAACGTGTACGGGGGCCGGCGTTGCGACCCGTACCGCGGATCGTGCGACCCGGATCGAGCGAGCACGCCGTGCGCTCGGTCATCCATGCTAACAGCGGCCCCGTCGACCCCCGACAAAGCCCCCGTCGGGTGACCGTCTCGACCGCGGGATCGTCGTTCCCGCTGGCTACGGTTTCCCCATGACCGTAGTACTCGTGCACGGGAACCCGGAGATCGCAGCCGTCTGGGGCCCGCTGGTCGCGCACCTCGGTGCCGAGCGGCCGGTCGTCAGGCTGTCCCCACCGGGGTTCGGGGCGCCGCTCCCCGACGGGTTCCCGGCGACGGTCGAGGCGTACCGCGACTGGCTGGTCGGGGAGCTGGAGGAGCTGACCGCGGGCGGCGCCGAGATCGACCTGGTCGGCCACGACTGGGGTGGCGGCCACGTGCTCAACGCCGTGATGGCGCGCCCGGACCTGGTGCGCAGCTGGGCGAGCGACGTCGTCGGCGTCTTCGACCCGGAGTACGTGTGGCACGAGCTCGCGCAGTGCTGGCAGACGCCGGGCGAGGGTGAGCGCGCGGTCGAGACGATGGCGGCCAGCCCGGTCGCGGAGCGCGCGCGGCGCCTGGCGGCCCGCGGGATGGACGCGGCGGTGGCCGACCGGGTGGCCGCCGGGTTCGACGACACGATGGGCGAGTGCATCCTGCGGCTCTACCGCTCGGCCGCGCAGCCGGTCATGGCCGACCTCGGGGCGGGGCTGGCAGCCGCCGCACAGCGCCCGGGCCTGGCGATCATGCCGTCCGAGGACACGTTCGTCGGCACCGAGGAACAGCGGCTGCGGGCGGCGGAGCGGGCGGGCGCGCAGGTCGAGACCCTCGACGGCCTCGGGCACTGGTGGATGACGCAGGACCCGGCCCGTGGTGCGGCGGCGCTGACCCGGTTCTGGTCCGGTCTCTGACGCGCTCCCCGGCGGGCGAGGGTCACACCGCGCGCAGGTCCAGCGTGAGCTCCGCGGGCGCCCCCTCGACGAGCCGGACCGGGATCCCCCAGTCCTGCTGGTAGCGGTGGCAGGCCGCGAAGACGCCGTCGCCCTCGTCGCACGCCGCGGCGGCGACGCTGACCGACAGCACCCCTTCGGCGACGTCGGCGGCGAGCTCCACCGAGCGCACCAGGCCGGGTGCGGTGCCGGCACCGCTCACGAGCAGCGACGGCGGGGAGGCGCCGACGGTCAGCGACGTCGGATCGCCGAAGCGGTCGTCGAGGTGCTGGCCGGTGGGCGGGGTGAAGGCGACCGTGAGCCGCAGCGGGCCGGGGGCGAGATCCGTGCGGGACCGGTGGACGCGGTGTGCTCCGGCGTCGACCCGGGCGCCCGCCGGGACGGGCAGCCGCACGAGCCGGTGCGCGGCCGACTCGACGACGACGAGCGTGTCGCCGTCGACCAGGACGTCGGAGGGCTCGCGGAGGTCCCGGGCCAGCGTCGACACGGTGCGGGTCGCGGGGTCGTAGCGGCGCAGCGCGCCGTTGTAGGTGTCGGCGATCGCGACCGAGCCGTCGGGCAGCACGGCGACGCCGAGCGGGTGCTGCAGCAGCGCCTCGTCGGGCGCGGACCCGTCGCGGAACCCGAAGTCGAACAGCCCGAGCCCGACGGCGGTCGTGACCGCCGCGCCCGCCGCGGGGGACGCGACGACCGAGCGCACCGCCGAGGTCTCGGAGTCGGCGACCCACAGGGTGGCGTTGGTGCCGACGGCGAGGCCGGACGGCTGGGCGAAGAACGCGTCGGTGAGCGGTCCGTCGCGCAGACCCTCGTTCGTCGTGCCGGCGAGGACGGTCGTGGTCCCGGTCCGCGGATCGAACGACCACAGCTGGTGCGAGCCCGCCATCGCGACGACGACCCGGCCGTCCCACCACGCGACGTCCCACGGGGTCGAGAGCTCCTCGGCGGTCGCGCCGACCGCGATCCGCTCGCGCAGCTGGGCGCCCGTCCCGGCGAGCGTGCGGACCTCCCCGGAGGACAGTCGCAGCCCCCGCAGGGCATGGTTGACGCTGTCCGCGACGACGACGTCGTACCCCACGTCCGCGGCCACGTCGGCCGGCAGCGCGACGAGGCCCTGCGGTTCGGAGAACTCGGGGTCGGCGCCGTCGCGCAGGCCACGCCGCCCGTCGCCGATCCGGCGGCGCTCGGTGACCAGGTCCTCGTCGAGCTCGACGAGCTGGTGGTGGGCGGTGTCCGAGACGAGGTAGGAGCCGCCGGGCAGCGCGATCACCTTGCCGGGGAAGCGCAGCGCCGTCTCCGGCTCCGCCGGCGCGATGTAGGGGCCGTCGCCGCGGTGCAGCGTGCCCGCGGCCTCGTGCTCGGCGACGAGCTCACCGATCAGCACGTCGAGCCCGTGCGCGTGGCCCTCCCCCGACAGCTGTGCGACGACGTAACCCGTCGGGTCGATCACCACCAGCGTCGGCCAGGCGCGTGCGGCGTAGGCGTCCCAGGTCTGCAGGGTGGGGTCGTCGAGCACCGGGTGGCCGACGCCGTAGCGCTCGACCGCGGCCTCGACGGCATCGGGGTCGCCCTCGTGGACGAACTTCGGCGAGTGCACCCCGACGGTCACGAGCACGTCGGACCAGCGCTCCTCCAGCGGCCGCAGCTCGTCGAGGACGTGGAGGCAGTTGACGCAGCAGAAGGTCCAGAAGTCGAGCAGGACGATCTTGCCGCGCAGGTCGGCCAGCGACAGGTCCCGGCCGCCGGTACCCAGCCAACGGCGGCCGCGCAGCTCGGGGGCGCGCACACGCATCCGGGTCGTCACGCAGGGATCAACTCCCGCCGCCCCACCCGTGTTCCGGCCGAGGGCCGTCGTGAGCGGCGATGGTCGCCATACGACAATCGCCGCTCACAGGGGTGCCAGCCGGCGGGCCCGCGCCGCCCATCGGCCGTCCTCCTGGACGATCTGTACCGGGTGTCCGAAGCACTCCGAGACGAGGTCCGTCGTCAGTACGGAGGACGCCGGGCCCGCGGCGAGGCAGCGGCCGTCGCGCAGCAGGTAGGCGTGTGTCGTGCTGGGCGGGAGCTCCTCGAGGTGGTGGGTGACCAGCACCGTCGCGAGGGCGGGGTGCTCGTGGCGCAGCACGTCGAGAGCGGTCAGGAGCTGCTCGCGGGCAGCGAGGTCCAGGCCGGTCGCGGGCTCGTCGAGCAGGAGCAGGCGCGGCGCGGGCATGAGCGCGCGGGCGATCAGGGCACGGCCGCGCTCACCCTGCGACAGGGTCGGCCAGCGGTCCGAGGCCCGGTGGCCGACGCCGAGCAGCGCGATCAGGCGGTCGGCCTCCGCCTGCTGGGCCGCGTACGGGGCCCAGCGGGGGACGGGTTCGGTCGTGTTGGTCAGGCCGGTCAGCACGACCTGGCGCAGCGTGAGCGGGGACTGCAGCGGGTGGCGCGGGTTGACGTGCCCGAGGTACGAGCGCAGCTCGCGGACGTCGACCCGGCCCAGCCGGCGGCCCAGCACGTGCACCTCGCCGCGGGTGGGATGGGTCTGCGCGCCGAGGATGCCCAGCAGGGTCGACTTGCCGGCGCCGTTGGGGCCGAGCAGGGCCCAGTGCTCACCGCGCTCGACGCGCAACGACACCGAGTCCAGCAGCCGCGCCGTGCCGCGGACGAGATCGACGTCGCGGGCGAGCAGTACGGGACCCGCGTCGGCGGGCGTCGAGGCGATCACGGGATCTCACGCTAGCCACGGCTCCGCCGCGCGGTCCCGCACCCGCGGCGCGACACTGATCACGTGCCGGAGCTCCCCGAGGTCGAGTCCGCCCGCCGGGTCCTGGAACACGCCCTGGACCGCCGCATCGTCGCGGTCGACGACACCGACGAGTGGGTCTGCCGCCCGCACCCACCGGGGGAGATCGCGTCGGTGCTGGTCGGCGGCACGTTGACGGCGGCGCACCGGCGCGGCAAGGCAATGTGGTGCGAGACCCGCGACGAGCACGGCGACGACGGGCCACACCTCGGGCTGCACCTGGGCATGGGCGGGCACCTCGTCGTCACCGACGCGGATGACGTGCGCGCCGGCGGCGATCCCCGGCCGGACGGCTCGCAGGGCAGGCCCGAGTGGAACCGCTTCACGGTCACCTTCGACGACGGTGGCGAGCTGCGGCTGTTCGACAAGCGTCGGCTCGGGCGGGTGCGCCTGGACCCCGACATCGACGCGCTCGGCCCGGACGCCGAGGAGATCACCGCCGCCGGACTGCGTGAGCGGCTGCGCCGCAGCCACGCTCCGGTCAAGGCACGGCTGCTCGACCAGAAGGTCGTCGCGGGCATCGGCAACCTGCTTGCCGACGAGACGCTCTGGCAGGCGCGGATCGCGCCGTCGCGGCCTGCGGACGAGCTCGACCGCACCGAGGTGAACCGCCTGCACCGCAACCTCGAGCGGGCGCTGCGGTCCGCGATCGAGAAGGGCGGGGTGCACACGGGCCGGGTGATCGCGCACCGCCGTGCCGACGGGGCCTGCCCACGCTGCGGGGCCCCGATGGTGCACGGCACGGTCGGCGGCCGCTCCACCTGGTGGTGCTCGGCGGAACAGGCGAGGTGAGCCGGCCTGCCGGGGAGGGTGACGCGGGCCGACCCGCCGGGCGCTCGCCGGAGCCCTCGACCGCATTCCGTTCGGCGTCACCCGCGCCACCCGCGCCGCCCGCGTCATCGACGCCTCGAGGTCACCGGCCCGTGCCACGATCGTCGACGTCGTCGGCGCGGTCGGGATGTTCGCCGTCGGCGTCAGGTGCGTCGGCCCGCAGATCCACGGCATCGCGCCGGAGGAGATCCGCGGGACCGCCGTCGACCGAGCGGGCGGGGGTCCGGCCGGCCGGGCCCCCGCCGGCGGGTCCGGCCCGGCTCGTCGCACGGGCGGGCCAGGTCCGGCGCACGAGCACGCACACCGTCAGCCAGGTGGCGCCGACGAGCCAGCCGGCCAGCACGTCGCTGAACCAGTGCACGCCCAGGTAGAGCCGCGTCGCGCCGACGGCGAGGACCCACAGCGTGGCACCGGTGAGCACGGCGACGCGGGTCCGCACCCCCCACGCGTGCCAGCCGACGACGACCAGCGCCCCGACCACGACCAGCGACATCGTCGCGTGGCCCGAGGGCAACGACTCGTTGGTCTCGGTCACCAGCCGCGTCGCCGCGGGCGGGCGGGCCCGGTCGAAGAGCGCCTTGAGCAGCCGGAACAGCGCGCTCGCGCCGATCGTCGCGGCGGCGAGGAAGAGCACGTCGCGACGGTGGCCGCGCAGCCACAGCAGCACGCACGCGGCGGCGGCGAGCCCCGCCATCGCCGCGGTGCTCCCGACGGTGGTGACGACGACGGCCGCGGTCGTGAGGTCGGGCGTGCGGACGTCGAGGAAGTCGGCGAGCACGGTCGGGTCGGCCGCGGCGGGCCCGGACCCGGTCAGGCCCGCGTGCAGCAGCCACCCGGCGGCCAGGCCGAGCACCCCGACGAGCCCGACCGCCACCGCGAGCCGCGCACGCGGACCGGAGGGCATGTCGCCAGTGTGCCGCGACGTCCGCCGGTCCGCGTCCGGGCGGCTACGACGAGCGGCCGCGCAGCTCCCGGTACCGCTTGACCAGCGCCGTGGACGACGCGTCGAGCCCGGCGTACGACGGGGCGGCGTCGGAGAGCACCGGCACCAGCTGCTTGGCCATGACCTTGCCCAGCTCGACGCCCCACTGGTCGAACGAGTCGATGCCCCAGATCGAGCCCTCGACGAACGTCACGTGCTCGTAGAAGGCGATGAGCTGGCCGAGCACCGACGGGCTGAGCTCGGGCGCGAGGATCGTCGAGGTCGGCCGGTTGCCGGGCATGACCTTGTGCGGCACCACGTCGGCGGGGGTGCCCTCGGCCGCGATCTCCTCGGCGGTCCTGCCGAACGCGAGCGCCGCGGTCTGGGCGAACAGGTTGGCGGAGAACAGGTCGTGCATGTCGGCCGCGCCCTCGCCGGGCAGGTCGTGCGCGGGCCGGGCGAAGCCGATGAAGTCCGCGGGCACGAGCCGGGTGCCCTGGTGCAGCAGCTGGTAGAACGCGTGCTGGCCGTTGGTCCCCGGCTCGCCCCACCAGATCTCGCCGGTGGTCGTCGTGACCGCGACGCCGGTCTGCTGCACCGACTTGCCGTTGCTCTCCATCGTCAGCTGCTGCAGGTAGGCGGGCAGCCGGTGCAGGTACTGGCTGTAGGGCAGCACGGCGTGTGTCTGGACGCCGAAGAAGTTCGCGTACCAGACGTTGAGCAACCCGGCGATCAGCGGCACGTTCTCCGCGGCCGGCGCGGTGCGGAAGTGCTCGTCGATGGCGTGCATGCCGGCCAGGAACTCGCCGAACCGGTCGGGCCCGACGGCGACCATGAGGGAGAGCCCGATCGCGGAGTCGACGGAGTAGCGGCCGCCGACCCAGTCCCAGAAACCGAACATGTTGGCCTCGTCGATGCCGAACTCCCGCACCTTCTCGGCGTTCGTCGACACGGCGGCGAAGTGCTTGGCGACGGCGGAGTCGTCGCCCAGTGCTGCGAGCAGCCAGTCACGGGCGTTGCGCGCGTTGGTCAGCGTCTCGAGTGTGGTGAAGGTCTTGGAGGAGACGATGAACAGCGTCGTCGCCGGGTCGAGGTCGCGGACGGTCTCGGCGAGGTCGGTCGGGTCGATGTTGGACACGAACCGGACGGTGAGGTCGCGGTCGGACCAGGCCTTCAGCGCCTCGTAGGCCATGACCGGGCCGAGGTCCGAGCCGCCGATGCCGATGTTGACGACGGCGCGGATGCGCTCGCCGGTGTGGCCGGTCCACTTCCCGGACCGTACCGAGTCGGCGAACGTGCCCATCCGGTCGAGGACCTCGTGCACGTCGCTGACGACGTCCTGGCCGTCGACGGTCAGCGACGCGTCGCGGGGTTGCCGGAGCGCGGTGTGCAGGACGGCACGGTCCTCGCTGGTGTTGATGTGGTCGCCGCGGAACATGGCCGCGATCCGGTCGGGGATCCCCGCCCGCTCGGCCAGCGCGAACAGCAGCGGCAGCGTGTCGCGGGTGATGCGGTGCTTGGAGTGGTCGAGGACGAGGTCGGCCGCCGTGGCGGTGAAGGCCTCGACACGGTCGGGGTCGGAGTCGAAGAGCTCGCGCAGGTGGAGTGGCTCGACCTCGCGCTGGTGGGCGGCCAGTGCGGCCCACTCGGGAGTCGACGTGATGTCGGCGGGACGGCTCGATGCGCTCACCGGCTCATCATGCCCACCCACGCAACGGCGGGGGAGGGTCGAGACCCGTGGCCGACGGAGCCGGGACCGCGGCGGGCACCGCCGGGACGGAGCTGGGAGAACCGCAGGGGCGGAGCTGGGAGAACCGCAGGGGCGGAGCTGGGAGAACCGCAGGGGCGGAGCTGGACGGACGAAGCGGCCGGGCGGCGCTCCCCAGAGCCGCCCGGCCGTGCGGGGTGTGCCGGCCCCCCGCCGACTGCCCCGGAACCATCCGTCCGCGCCCGCTCCCCAGCGGCGGCGACGTGATGGTCGACCCCGTGCCGGGCGAGCCCCCCAGGTGCTGCCCTCCCGCCCGGCAGGAGGAACTCTGCCGGATCCCCGCGGCCGACACGACCGTGCTGGCCCGCCATCGGGGGTGGTGCTAGCCCCACCCCCGACCGGACGCAAGTCCCCGGATCGGGAAGCCGCGGGCTACCCGTCCGTGAAGGTTGCAATCCGGAGCGTGACCTTTCCGGTCGTCGCGCGTTACACGGATGAGTGGTCGATGTGCGACAGCTCACCGCGTACGACCGAACGGTCGTCGCACGATCGGCCGTTCAGCGCTTCATCGTGTGGCATCCGGTCTAGCGTCGGTGGGGCGTCCTCATCGGACATCGAACGGCCCGGGCGGTCCTCGCCGCGGGACCCCGGCGGCACCGAAACCCCCGAACCGCCCCGACCCGACAAGTTCTCCAGGGAGGCTGTAATGCCCCGCACGCTCCCCGACTGGATGCGCGACTGGTCGCGCGACGCGCTGATCCTCGCCGCGCGCCTGATCGTCTCGTTCGTGATGCTCGCGCACGTGTGGCAGACGTTCGTGCAGACCGGGTTCGCCAGCACGACGGTCGTGTTCACCAAGTTCGGCATCCCGCTCGCCATCGTGGCCACGGCGTTCACCCTGGTCGTGGAGCTGACGGGGTCGATCCTGCTGGCGCTGGGCGTGCTCGTCCGCACGGCGGCCGCCGGGTTCACGTTCGTCATGGGCGGCGCGATCGTGTTCGTGCACGCCAAGCACGGTGTGTTCGTGACCAACGGCGGGTGGGAGCTCGTCGGCATGATCATCGCGACGGTGCTGGGCATCGCGGCGTTCGGTCCCGGGCGGCTGAGCCTGTCGCACGTGATCGCCGGATGGCGGGCCCGGGCCGCCGAGACGCGCGCCCAGCGTCGCGCCGTCGTGGTCAGCGTGGCCGACAGCGGCCGGCCCGCGGCTCCGGCGATGGCCGGCGGCCCGCGCCCCGAGCAGGTCGCCCGCGCCGCGGAACTGGCCCGGTCCGCGCAGGCCGAGCCGGTCACCGACGTCCGTGGCTTCCCGATGCTCTCCGAGCGCTTCGTGCCGATGGGCACGCCGGCGTCGGGTGCCGGCCGGTCCACCGCGGCCGAGCCGCAGGAGTCCGCCCCGGCCGACGGCGCCCCGGCCTGGACGGCCGGCGAGTTCGGTGAGGGCGCGAATGCGGCCGACGGCTCGGGTCCGCGCTACGTCCCGACCTGGACCGAGCCCGAGCCGCACCTGTTCTCCACCCGCTGATCACGGCACGGTAGCCACCGGCGTCGCCCGCCCCCCGCGGCGCACGCACACCCCGATCCTCGGTGCTCGGACCGTCGGCAAGGATGGTCGCGAGCGAGAGGACGGGGTGTCGTGCTGCGAGCGGTCAGGGCGATCCGCTACGTCACGCCGTTGCGTGAGGGCGGATCGCTGCCGGGTCTGATGGAGGCCGACGACCTCGGTACCTACGTGGTCAAGTTCCACGGGGCGGGCCAGGGCCGCAAGGTGCTGGTGGCCGAGGTCGTCGCGGGCGAGCTCGCCAGGGGGCTGGGTCTGCCGGTCCCGCGGCTCGTGACGATCGACGTCGACCCCCGGCTGGGGCCGGCCGAGCCCGACCAGGAGGTCCAGGAGCTGCTGCGGAACTCGCCGGGCCGCAACCTCGGCGTCGACTTCCTGCCGGGCGCGCTCGACCTCGATCCGCTGGTGTTCGACCCCGGCCCGCAGTTCGCGGGCCGCGTCCTGTGGTTCGACGCGCTGGTCGGCAACGTCGACCGCTCGTGGCGGAACTCGAACATGCTGCTCTGGCACCGGCGGCCGTACCTGATCGACCACGGTGCGACGTTGACCTTCCACCACGGCTGGTCGGGCCCGCCGACGGCCGAGGCCCTCGCCGAGCGGGCCGCCCGGCCGTACGACGCCGCCGACCACGTCCTGCTCGGTGCAGCCCCCGACGTCGACGCCGCCGACGGCGCGCTGGCACCGCTCGTCACCCCCGGGCTGCTCACCGCGGCCGCCGCGGCGGTGCCCGACGAATGGCTCGCCGACGAGCCGGGCTTCGGCTCGGCCGACGCGGTGCGGGCCGCCTACACCGCGGCGCTCACGGCCCGGCTCGACGCCCGGCACGCGTGGCTGCCCCCGCTGCGCGAGGCCGTCGCGGCCGGGGCCCGGCGGGTGGTCCGGCCGTCGGCCCGGCCGTCGTGGCTGGGCGGGTGAGGCGGATGCACCTCTACGAGTACGCGGTGCTGCAGGTCGTGCCGCGGCCCGAGCGCGGTGAGGCCGTCAACGCCGGGGTGATCGTCTACAGCCGCGCCGTCGACTTCCTCGGTGCGGCCGTGCGCCTCGACGCCGCCCGCGTCCGGGCCCTCGACCCGCACGCCGACCTCGAGGCGATCGCACTGGCGCTCGACTCCGTCGCGGGGATCTGCGCGCTGACCGCCCCCGCACGGTCCGACCGGCTCACCGACGCCGCGCTCGCCGCCGCGGGGCCCGGCGACGGGGAGGACCTGGGCCGCCGGTTCCGGCGGCTGACCGCCCCGCGTTCGACGGTCGTGCGCCCGGGTCCCGTCCACACCGGACTCGCCGCGGATCCGGCCTCCGAACCGGCCCGGCTGCTCGCCCGACTCGTCCTGCCCGTGACGTAGGCCCCGGGCGCTGGCCCTGCGGCCGTCGGCACCCTTGAATGAGCGGATGAGCCGATCGACGGAGATCGCGACCGACGACCCGGTCCCCACCGGGCCGCTGGCGCGCTGGCTGCACGCCGAGGTGCCCGAGGTGTCGGCCGGATCCGGTGCGCTGCAGGCGACCCGGATCGCGGGCGGGCACTCCAACCTCACCTACCGCATCGTCGACGACGCCGGGGTGGCCTGGGCGCTGCGCAGGCCGCCGATGGGTGGCGTCCTCGCCACCGCACACGACATGAGCCGCGAGTGGCGGTTCATCAGCGCGCTGCACCCGACGCCGGTGCCGGTCGCCCGGCCCGTCGCGTACTGCGCGGACCCCGACGTCATCGGCGCCGAGTTCTACGTGATGGCGTTCGTCGAGGGGACCGTCCTCGGCGACGACGCGGCGGGCGCGGCCTACCCGCAGGAGTCCCGGCACGCCGCCGGCCTCGCCACCGTCGACGTACTGGCCGACCTGCACTCCGTCGACCCCGACGAGGCCGGGCTCGGCGACCTGCACCGACCGGGCAGCTACCTGCAGCGGCAGCTCAAGCGCTGGCACAAGCAGGCCCACGCCTCCGCCGTCGAGGACCTGACGGGCATCGACGCCGTCCACGACATGCTGGTCGCCGCCGCCCCCGAGGCCACTGCGACCCGCATCGCGCACGGCGACTTCCGCGCGGGCAACCTGAT
The DNA here is from genome assembly GCF_000196675.2 of Pseudonocardia benzenivorans CB1190. GTDB lineage: Bacteria > Actinomycetota > Actinomycetes > Mycobacteriales > Pseudonocardiaceae > Pseudonocardia > Pseudonocardia benzenivorans. The sequence continues at coordinate 2,157,911 of NC_015312.1, forward strand.
GTACTCGCCGCGGGGTGAGGTCCGGGCGGTCCTCGACTGGGAGCTCGCGACGCTCGGCGACCCCCTCGCCGACCTCGGCTGGCTGCTGATGTCCTGGACGCGTCCGGGCGACGCCGTCCCGGCCGGCACCAACAGCCCGTCGGCCCAGCCCGGCTTCCCGGACCGCGCCGAGCTCGTCGACCGCTACGTGGAGCGGACCGGGACCCCGCTCGGCGACGACGTCGTCGCCTACTACGTGGCCTTCGCGCGCTGGCGCTCGGCGTGCATCGGGGCCGGGGTGTACTCGCGCTACGTCGCCGGGCACATGGGACCCGGTGCCGAGCAGGGCGCGGCTTCCGCGACCCGGCTCGAGGTGCTGCAGGCCCAGGTCGACGAGGCCCGTCGGATGCTGGGCGGCTGACCGGACCGTCGGGCGGCGCGTCGTCACCGGATCGGGACCTGTCCGGTGGACGTTTCCGGCACTGCATCCGAGCCGATGTGCGCGACAATCGCGCGATGCGTCGCCGGGGGCGGCGCCCGCACCTGACGGCACCACTCGGCTGGGGAGACGGACGACGATGACACGGGGATACGGGACCGGGGACGAGTACGGGAACCCGCGCAACCCGTCGCAGTACGAGGATCGCACCCGCGAACTGCCCGCCGACCCCTACGAGGACCAGCGCTACGACCCGCAGTACGGCCAGTACCCGCCGCAGCAGCAGTTCTCCGGTGGGCGCCCGACGCCGCCCGGCACCCGGGCCCCGGTCGTCAACGCCGCGCGGCTCTGGGCGGGCGGGGTCGCGACGGCGATCGTCGCGGCCCTGATCGCGCTGGTCGGTGTGCTGATCGCGAGGGCATTGCCCAAGGTCGAGTTCCTCGGGCCCCTGGCGTCGGGGCCGCTGGGCAGCGGGAAGACCGTGGTCCTGTGCCTGGGGGCGGCGGTCGCCGCGCTCGCCGCGACGGGGCTTGCGCACCTGCTGCTGGTGAGCACCCCGCGGCCGATGGCCTACTTCGGCTGGATCGTCGCGCTGTGCACGGTCGTCGCGATCCTGCTGGCGTTCCTCGGCACCGGTTCGCTCGGGGTGAAGATCGCGTCGGCGGTCATCTACCTGGTCATCGGCATCGCGATCGGCTCGCTCGTGACCGGCGCGGCCATCTCGGCGACGGGCGGTCGCGCAGCCTCCCGCTGACGAGCCCCAGTGAGTGGCGACAGTCGCCGGAGCGACCATCGCCACTCACGGATCCCGCCCGACGCGCGCACGAGTGCCGGTCAGCGCTGGTGCGAACCCGCCGGGGCCCCCGCCCCGTGCGCGAACGACGACGACTCCGCGCCCCGCTGCGGCGACGGCTGCTTCTCCAGCCGTGCGAGCGCGCGACCCAGGTCGTCGAGCAGCAGCCCGGCGAGGTCGTGGGAGAACCCGTTGCGCACGACGATCCGCAACGCGGCCAGGTCCTCCCGGTTCGCGGGGAACGTGTAGGCGGGGACGAGCCAGCCCGCCTCGCGCAGTGCCGCGGACAGGTCGAACGCCGAGAACGGCGCCTCGGCGTCGACGGTGAACGCGAAGACCGGGAGCTCGGAGCCGTCGGTGAGCAGCGACAGCCGGTCGAACTCCGCGATCCGAGAGGACAGCGACCTCGCGACGTCGCGACAGGTCTGCTGGACGCGGCGGTAGCCGTCCATGCCCAGCCGCAGGAAGTTGTAGTACTGCGCAATGACCTGGCCGCCGGGGCGGGAGAAGTTCAGCGCGAAGGTCGGCATGTCCCCGCCGAGGTAGTTGACCCGGAAGACCAGCTCCTCGGGCAGTGCGGCGGCGTCGCGCCACAGCGCCCAGCCGACGCCGGGGTAGACCAGCCCGTACTTGTGCCCGGAGGTGTTGATCGAGGCGACCCGGTCGAGCCGGAAGTCCCACTCCAGGTCGGGGTCGCAGAAGGGCGCGACCATCGCCCCCGACGCGCCGTCGACGTGCACCGGGATGTCGATCCCGGTGCGCTCCTGCAGGTCGTCGAGCGCCGCGCAGACCTCGGCGACGGGCTCGTAGCTGCCGTCGAACGTGGACCCGAGGATGACCGCGACGCCGATGGTGTTCTCGTCGCACTGCGCGACTGCCTCCGCCGCGCCCAGGTGCAGCCGGTCGCCGTCCATCGGCACCAGCCGCGGCTCGACCTCGAAGAAGTTCGCGAACTTGTCCCAGCAGATCTGGACGTTGACGCCCATGACGATGTTGGGCCGGTCCGTCGGCCTGCCGGCCGCCCGGCGGGCGATCTGCCAGCGCCGCTTGAGCGCGAGCCCGCCCAGCATGCACGCCTCGGAGGAACCGGTCGTCGAGCAGCCGACGGCGTGCTCCGGGTCGGGAGCGTTCCACAGCGTCGCGAGCATCCGCACGCAGCGTGCCTCGAGGTCGGCCGTGCGCGGGTACTCGTCCTTGTCGATGACGTTCTTGTCGAACGACTCCGTCATCAGCCGCTCGGCGTGCGGCTCGGCCCATGTCGTCACGAACGTCGCGAGGTTGAGCCGCGCGTTGCCGTCGAGCATCAGCTCGTCGTGCACGACCTGGTAGGCGATCTCGGGGTCGAGCCCCTGGTCGGGCAGCGCGAACCGCGGGATCGAGATCGGCTCGCGGGCGAAGATCGGGTTGACGGGGACGTCCGACCGGTGACCACCGGTCTCCGACGGTGGCTGCGCGATGGGCATGTCGGAACGGTAGGGGAGAAATGGATGTTGGCGCGTCGGCCCGGTCGGGTGAAGACTGCCGTGATGGACGCCGACCCGGCCGCGACGACCGTCGCCGGCGCGTCCGGCGCCGAGGAGCGCGAACGTGCCGTCGCCGACCAGGCGCTGGCCGTCGCCGCGGCCTGGTCCCCGCCCGACGCCCCGCCCAGCTGGTGGCTCACCGCCGCGATCCTCACCGCGATCGCCCGCGACGACGTGCTGCGCGCGGTCGCCGCCGGGATCCCCGCCGACCGCGTCCCGGCACTGCTGCTGTCGGCGGCGCTCGTCCGGCTGGCCGGGCAGCGTCCCGACGACCCGGTCGCGCGCTACCTCCCGCGTCCCGGCGGGGAGCAGCCGCCCGACGACGGCGGTTTCCCGGCGGCGGTGGCGGCGTTCGCCCGCGCCGAGCGCGACGAGCTGGCCCGGCTGTGCGCCGGGCACCGCTACCAGATGAACGAGGTCGCGCGGTGCCTCGACGTCGTCCCGGTGCTGGGCCGGATCGCCGCGCGCGACGGCCGGCCGCTCGCGCTGGTCGACCTCGGTACCGGCGCGGGCCTGGCGCTGCACCTGGACCGCTACGCCTACCGCTACCGGCTCGCCGACGGCACCTCGCTGACGTGCGGTGACCCCGGCGCGACGGTCCGGCTGGAGTGCGCGGTGCGCGGTGTCGCGCCCGTCGTGCCCGACCGGGTCCCGCCGATCCTGGGCCGCGTGGGCATCGACGTCGAACCGCACGACCTGGCCGACCCGCAGACCTACGGCTGGCTCGCGGCGTGCGTCCCGCCGGAGGCGACGGCGGTGACCCGGTTCGCGGCCGCGGCGGCGATCACCCGGTCGGAGGGTGCCAGGGCGGTCCGCGGTGACGTCCTGGACGTGCTGCTCGACGCCGTCGCCGGGATGCCCGAGGAGGCGACGGTCTGCCTGCTCGACACCTACGTCCACGTCTTCCTGCCGCCCGACCGCCTCGCCCGCTTCGACGCCCTGCTCGACCACCTGAGCCGCCGCAGGCAGATCGAGTGGATCTCCGTCGACCCGCTGGTGCCGTTGGGGCCGGACGCGACGACGACCGTGCAGGGCCTGGACGTGCCCGCCGGCTGGCTGGAGGACAACCGGGCAGGCGGGGTCTTCGGCGTCGTCGGGCACGTGTCGGTGCGCGACGGCGTGCGCACGGGACAGGTGCTGGGCCGCTCGCATCCGAGCGCGGCGTGGCTGGAGTGGCTGGACCGGCCCGCGGAGCGCACCAGGCCCGGAGGCCGGATCAGGGGAACGTGAACGTGTAGCCCTGCGCGGACAGCCAGGGCAGCAGCCGCTCGAGCGCGGCGACGGTCTGCGAGCGGTTGCCGCCGCCGTCGTGCAGGAGCACGATCGCGCCCGGGTGCACCTGCTTCTGCACGGCGGCGACGATGGCGTCGACACCGGGACGCTTCCAGTCTCGGGGATCGACCGACCAGCCGAGCGGCTGCAGGTTGCGGGTGGCGGCGTCGGTGAGCATGGTCGGCGACCAGTAGCCGCCGGGCGCGCGGAAGTACTCGACGTCGGCACCGGGCACGTGCTCGGCGCGGTCGCGGACGTCCACGATCTCGGCCACCACCGTCGACTCCGCGCGCGTGGACAGCGACTCGTCGTGCGTCCGCGAGTGCGAGCACATCCGCATACCCGCCGCCGCGACCATGGCGACGGTCTCGGGATGCGCCGCCATCACGTTGCCGATCTGACAGAACGTGGCGACGGCGCCGTGGCTGCGCAGCACGTCGAGGATGCGGGGTGTCCAGGTCGGGTCGGGGCCGTCGTCGAACGTCAGGGCGACCGTCCGGGCCCCCGGCTGCCCGCGCACCTCGGTGAGGACCTTCGGCACCGCCTGGACGACGACGGGCGCCGGCGGCGGCGGGGGCGGGGGCGTGACCGCGCGGAACGGTGAGTCGGGCGCGGTGAGGAACGTGACGAGGCCGAACACCAGTGCGGTGAGCACGGCCGACGCGGCGTTCAGCCGGGGTCGGCCGGGAGCCGCCGGCGTCACCGGCCGGATCTGCGCGTGCGTCGTCACGTCCTGCACTCGGCCGAGTTTGACCCGATCAGGGCATCAAGTCCGACCGACACGCCGTGGCCGGGGTCACCCCTCCCCGGATGCGCGAGCGGGGTCGTCGCTCGGGGCGGGCCGCTCGGCGCCGCCGTCGCGCCCGACGTCGCAGGGGCCGTCGTGCAGGTGGCCGTCGTGCCGGTGGGTGTCGTCCTGGACGGGCCGGTGCGTGTCGTGGAGCAGGCCGGGCGGCCCGATCTCGATGTGGGCACTCGTGTGCCGGCGCTCCGGCGGGCGCGCGAGCCAGTCGACGATCCGGTCCCACCGGTCGCGGCGCCCGGGCGGGAAGCGACGTTCGGCACGCTCGCGCTTGCGTGAACCGGGCTTGTACCAGCGCCGTGCCCAGTACGACCGCGGCCGCGCCAGCCGGCAGGCCCCGACCAGCGCGACGACCGGCACGAACACCCCGATGATCCCCATGATGTTCCGGCCCTTGAGGATCGCCATCGCGGCGAACACCAGGTTGACGACGATGTTCACCGCCACCAACGGCGCTCCGACGCCGGGGTCGCTGTCGTTGAACGGGTTCGACCCGACGAGCAGCAGGATGCCGATGACGACGGCGATCATCACGGCGTCGACCGACCGGCGGCCCTCCTCGGCCCAGTAGACGTCGTCGAGGCGCAGCCAGAGGGCGAACTCGTCGAGCGTGAGCGCGGCGCCCGCCCCGAACACGACGGCGACGACCTGCACCCACGGTGCCTCGGGCTGGTAGGTCAGCTCGGCGGTCCCGGCCCCGATCATCATGAAGATGCCGTAGACCTGGTGGTGGATGTGCACCCCGCCGATCGTGGTGTCCCGGAACGGTCCCCGGCCGCTGGCGATCATCCGCGTGATCACCCGGGTCACGACGAACGTCACCACGAACGACGCGAGCAGCCACGCGACGAGCTCGCGGCCCTCACCGATCGGCTGCAGCTCGATATTGATCTGCACGGCCGAAAGCCTCCCACCCGGGCGGCCCGGGAGAAAGCAGATCGGTCAGGCGGGGACGCTCGTGCGTGCCAGCGCGACCGGCAGCGACGCCCAGCCGCGCAACGTCCGGGTCGGGCGCCGCCGTCCCGGACCGGCCGGCGCCAGGTCGGGGAAGCGCTCGAACAGCGCCCGCAGCGCCACCTCGCCCTCCATCCGGGCCAGCCCCGCGCCCAGGCAGTAGTGGATGCCGCTGGAGAACGCGATGTGGTCGCCCGCGTTGGCGCGGGTGACGTCGAAGCGGGTGGGGTCGTCGAACACCGCGGGATCGCGGTTCGCCCCGCCCAGCTGGACGACGACGACCGTGCCCGCGCGGATCGTCGTGCCGAGCACCTCGGTGGTGGCGTGCGCCATCCGGCCGGTGCGTTGGACGGGCGAGTCGATGCGCAGCATCTCGTCGACGGCGTTGGGCCACAGCGACGGGTCGTCGCGCAGCAGGGCGAGCTGGTCGGGGTGCTGCATGAGCAGTGCGGACCCGCTGCCGATGAGGTTGACCGTCGTCTCGAAGCCCGCGGCGAGCAGCAGCATCGCGATGCTGCTCAGCTCGTCCTCGGTGAGGCCGCCCTCCTCGTCGTGCACGCCGACCAGCGCCGAGAGGATGTCCTCACCGGGGTTCGCGCGGATCCGGTCGAAGTGGCCCAGCATCCAGGCGTGCAGGGCGTCGATGTCGCGCTCGGTGCGGCGGAACTCGGCGAGGGTCAGCCCCATGTCCAACGACAGCGCCCCGCCCTCGCCCCAGCGCAGGAACTGGTCGCGCATGTCCAGCGGGGCGCCGAGCATCTCGGCGATCACCGTCGCGGGCAGCAGCGCGGCGTAGTCGGCCACGAGGTCGGCGGTTCCGCCGGGACGGGCGGCCAGGTCGTCGAGCAGGCCGGCGGCGATCTCCTCGGTGCGCCGGCGCAGCGCGGCGACGGCGCGGGCACTGAACGCGCGGGTGACGAGCTTGCGGTAGCGGGTGTGGTCGGGCGGGTCGGCCGCGAGCATCGACGGCGGCTGCACCGGCCCCAGCGCCCAGCGCCCGCCGGCCCTGACGGCCAGCCGGACCGGGCCGGGCAGGTTCTCCGGCATCCGCATTCCGACGCCGAAGTCCTTGCTGCGCAGCACTTCTGTCGCGACGTCGTGGTGGGCGGAGGTGAGTGCGAGCCCCGTGTCGACGAACCGGCCGCGGGCACGCAGCTCCTCGTAGAAGGGGTACGGCTCGGCGAGCACCTCGGGATCGAGCATCAGCCGCGCGCCGAGCTCCCCGGCCCGCGCCCGCTTCCCGACGGCCCGGCGCACGACGCCGTGCCGCAGCCCCCACCTGATCACGCGTCGCGGTCCACCCGAAGCCGCCATGTCCGCCTCCTCGATCGGGTCGGACCTCAACTTACCGGCGGTAACTTATGGCGTAAAGCGGCTTCAGCGGGCTCTCAGCACGGGTGGTGCGGCGCACGCCGCCCACAACGGACAGCGGCGCTCGGGTAGGAACGTGAGGTGTCCGCCCCCGCGCCGAGTCTGCTCGCCGTCAGCGACCTGCACGTCCGCCACCGCGAGAACCGCGAGATCGCCGCGCGGCTGGCGCCGGGGCATCCCGACGACTGGCTGATCGTCGCCGGCGACGTGGGGGAGCAGGTCGACGAGGTCGTCGCGACACTGGCCGACCTGCGCGAGCGCTTCGCCCGGGTGCTCTGGGTGCCGGGTAACCACGAGCTGTGGACGCGACCCAAGGAGGCCGACGCGCTGCGCGGGGAGGAGCGGTACCGACGGCTGGTGGAGCGGGCCCGTGCCGCCGGGGTCGACACCCCGGAGGACCCGTACCCGGTGTGGACCGGCGCGGACGGGCCGATCGTCGTCGCGCCGCTGTTCCTGCTCTACGACTACACGTTCCTGCCCCCCGGGACCACCACCCCCGAGGAGGGCCTCGCGGCGGCCCGGGAGGCGGGAGTCGTCTGCACCGACGAGTTCCTGCTGCACCCGGACCCCTACCCGACCCGCCAGGCCTGGTGCGACGCACGGATCCGCGCAACGGAGGAGCGGCTCGCGGCGCTCGATCCCGGGCTGCCGACAGTGCTGGTCAACCACTGGCCGCTCACCCGGCGGCCGACGGCGATCCTGCGCTACCCGGAGTTCTCGCTGTGGTGCGGCTCGACCCGGACCGCCGACTGGCACGTCCGGTTCCGGGCGCGGACCGTCGTCTACGGCCACCTGCACGTGCCCCGGGTGAGCTGGCAGGACGGCGTGCGCTTCGTCGAGACGTCGCTCGGCTACCCGCGCGAGCAGCGGTTCCGGGAGGAGCGGGGCATCCGCACGGAACCGCTGCCGCGCCGAATCCTGCCGCTGCCGCCCCAGGAACCCGATCCCCTGGAGCGCTACGACAAGCCCCTGTGAGTGGCGAATGGTCGCGCTGGCGACCATCGCCACGCACGAGCGGTCAGCGCCGGCGGTCGCCGTAGCGGCGGCGGAACTTCTCGACGGCCCCCGCCTCGTCGAGCACGCGCGTCGTGCCCGTCCAGAACGGGTGCGAGTAGCTCGTGACGTCGACGTTGACCAGGGGATAGGTGTTCCCGTCGGACCATTCGATCGTCCGGTCGGACGTCGCGGTCGACCGCGTCAGGAAGGCGTCGCCGGTGGACCGGTCCTGGTAGACGACGGGGCGGTACTCGGGGTGGATGCCGGTGCGCATGTCGCGTCCTCTCGTTCGTTCCTGCACCCGGCAACGCATCCGACAACGGTTTTCATTCCGGGACGCGCGGCTCAGCCCAGCAGCCGCTGGAGGTCGTCGAGCACCTTCCCGGCGCCGACGGGACCCAGCCCGAGGAACCAGACCTCGTCGTCGACGGGCCGGACGTGGTCGGCCCGCACCGCGGACAGCCCCTTCCACAGCGCGCTGTCCAGGACCGCCGGCTGCGCTGTCTGCTCGGGCGGCCCGTAGCTGGAGTAGAAGATCCGGTCGCCGTCGGCCTGGTCGATGCGCTCGGCCGAGATCTCGGCGGCGAGCTCGTCGAAGTTCTGGGTCTTCGGCCGCGGCAGCCCGACGTCGGACAGGATGACGCCGATGAACGAGAGGTTGCCGTAGAGCCTGATCCGGCCCGGCATGAACCGCACCATCGAGATGGTCGGGGGCGCGGCCGCGACCTCGGAGCGCACCTCGTCGGCCCGGTGCTGGTAGTCGTTGAGGATGCGCACCGCGGCGTCCTCCTCGCCCGTGGCGGCCCCGACGAGCAGGAAGTTCTCCTTCCACGGGAAACCGGGGCGGATGCTGAACACCGTCGGCGCGATGGCCGAGAGCCGGTCGTAGAGCTGGTCGGCGCGCAGCTTGCTGCCGAGGATCAGGTCCGGCCTGGCGGCGGCGATCGCCTCGAGGTTGAGGTTGTTCGTGTCGCCCGCCGTCGCGGTGCCTGCCGTCTTCTCCGCGAGGTAGCTGGGCGGGGTGTTGTTCGGGTTCGCCATGACGACGGGCGTGAGGCCGAGGGCGATGACGTCGTCGAGCTCGCCGCTGTCGAGCACGGCGATGCGCTGCGGCTTCTTCTCCAGCCTCGTGGTGCCGGCCGCGTGGGTGATCGTCCGCGGGAAGACGCCCGGCGCGACGTCGGCGCTGAACGCGGCCGTCGCCTCGTCGGCCGTGGCGAAGAGCGTCCCGCCCGTCGCGACGTCGGTGTTGCCGGGGCGAGTGTCCTGGGAGGGGCCGGAGCAGGCGGCGACGGCGAGGGCGAGCAGGGCGGCCGCGGCTGCGCCGGCCCGGCGCAGCCGTCGACGCGGACGGGACGTCGTCGTATCGGTCACCGGATGAGGTTAGCCATCCCTCACTTCGCCGGGAAGGCGGGCGTGGCCGAGGGCGTCCAGCTGTCGGTGGCCCGGATCGCCGCGGGAACGTCACCGGGTGTTGCGACGCCGGTCCACCCCGCCGGGCGGCGCCGTCGACCAGAATAAGCCGGCACGTGCCCGACGTGGCCCGAGGAGAGCGGTGAGCGAGCGACCGAGTGAACGGCGGCGCGAGCCGAAGCCGCTACTGCGCACCCGTATCGGCTCCGGTCGCGGCGCCATGGAGCAGCCCAACGCGACCGGGGACGAGGACGTCCGGCTGACCGCCCGGTTCTGGGTCGCGGTAGTGCTGACCGGGATCGGCGCCGGCCTCGCGGGCATCGTCCTGATGACGGTGCTGTACACCGTGCAGGGCCTCGCCTACGGCCCGGCCGCCGCCTCGCCGACCGTCGACATCGACGCCGTCGTCGCGGCCACCTCCTGGCAGCGCCGGGTGATCCCGCTGCTCGTCGGCGGCGTCATCGCGGGAGTGGGCTGGTACCTGCTGCGGAAGTGGACCGCGGGCCAGCGCTCGGAGGTCGACGACGCGATCTGGGCAGGCGACGGGAAGCTGTCCGTCCCGCGCAGTACCGGGACCTCGCTGCTGTCGGAGATCGTCGTCGGGCTCGGCGCGTCCCTCGGCCGGGAGGCGGCGCCGAAGCTGATGGGCGGGGTGTTCGGCAGCGTCGTCTCGGGATGGACCGGTCTCGACGTCGGCCAGCGCCGGCTGCTCGTGGCCTGCGGGGCCGGCGCCGGCGTCGCCGCGGTCTACAACGTCCCGCTCGCGGGCGCCCTTTTCACCGCGGAGGTGCTGTGCGGGACGGTGCGCCTCCCGGTCATCCTGCCGGCACTCGCGACGTCGGCGATCGCCACGCTCGTCGGCTGGATCCACCTGCCCACCGAGGCGACCTACCCCGGCATCCCCGACTACTCGTTCGCCCTCCCCGAGGTCGGCTTCGCGCTCCTCGCGGGCCCGCTCGTCGGGCTGACGGCCGTCGGGTTCGTCCGGTTGATCGCCTGGGTCTCGCACCGACGGCCACCCGGACGCTGGGCGCTCGTCGCGCCGCTCGGGGCGTTCGCGGTGCTGGCGGCGCTCGGCCTGGTGTGGCCGCAGCTCTACGGCAACGGGCAGGCCATCGTGCGCGACGCGTTCCTCGGCATCGGGACGATCGGGCTGTTCGCGGTGCTCGGCGTCCTCAAGCCGCTCGTCACGACGCTGTGCCTGGGCAGCGGCGCCGCGGGCGGGCTGCTGACGCCGACGCTGGCCACCGGTGCCGCGCTCGGCGCGTGCCTCGGCGGGCTGTGGGCGCTGCTGTGGCCGGGTGCGCCGGTGGGCGCGTACGCGATGCTGGGCGCGGCCGCGATGCTCGGCGCCGGGATGCAGGCGCCGCTCGCCGCGCTCGCACTCGTGCTGGAGCTGACCAACAGCGGGTTCGCGATCATGGTGCCGGCGGCGATCATCACCTTCCTGGCGACGGCCGTCGCCCGCTGGGTCGACGGCTACTCGATCTACTCGGCCCGGCTCTCGGAGGTGCCGGAGCCGCGCTGACCGCGGTCCCGGGGGAGGTGGGCCGCATCGGCGCCTGCTCGCGGGGAACGACGCGGGCCCTGGCGCCGTCGATGCCGCGCCTGCGCCGGGTCCGGGCGGCCGATCGTCCCGCACTCACGGACCGGCGTTCTCGGCGGGGCCCGCGCGGGTCAGTTCCCGGGAGCCGGCGGCAGGCCGGTGTAGGTGGGGGTGAGGGCCTGCTCCGGCGTCAGCCCGAAGCCGAGGTTCGGGCCGTAGAGCGCCATCGCGAGCGCCTGGAACATGAGCGTGGGCGTGATGCCGTTGGGCTGCTTGGTGGCGACGACCTCGATCGTCGTGTGCCGGGAAGGCGAGTACATGGTGATCGACTCGTAGCCGGGGAAGCTGCCCTCCTTGCCGATGAACCCACCGGACTCGACGAAGCCGAGCCCCTGGAACCACCGCCCGGAGCCGTTGTAGCCGTCGGGGAAGACGTAGGGGATCGGGTTCCTCGTGGCCTCCCGCCACACCTGCGGCTCCAGCAGGGCACCGGTCCCCAGGGCCCGGGACCAGACCCGCAGGTCCGAGAGGGTGGACACCATCCCGCCCGACGCGCCGACGCAGGACTGGTGCAGGGGGGTGACGTCGTCGGACGCCACTCCCGGCGCCACGGAGGACAGGACCCCGCCGGTCCCGTATCCGTGGGTGAAGGGCGTGCTCAGGCCGTTCCCGGAGGTGGGCAGGAAGGTGCGGTGCATCCCGAGGGGTTCGGTGATGCGTGTGCGGATGGCGGTGCTGATGTCCAGCCCCGTGGTCAGCTCCACGACGCGCCCGAGCAGGTCGTAGCCGTAGTTGCTGTAGGACCACGTCTCGCCCGGCGCCGCGACGGGCGGCTCCGCCGCGCCGGCCGCGAGCACGTCCGCCTCGGTGCACCCGGTGGCCAGCTTGGCGACGTTCTCCTCCTGGAGCAGGAACCCGGTGCTGAGACCGCTGGTCATGGTCAGGAGCTGGCGGATCGTGATCCGGTCACCGTTGGGCACCCCGGCCACCCACCGCGAGATGCGGTCGTCGAGCCCCACGCGCCCCTCTCCGACGAGCTGCAGGATGAGGTTGCCCGTGAAGGCCTTGGTCTGGCTGGCGATCTTGAACTGCATGTCCGGGGCGATCGGCGCCCCGGTCGTGAGATCGGAGACGCCCGTCGCGCTGACGAAGTTCCCCTCGGGGCTCCAGATTCCGACCAGGACGCCGGGGGTGTGGTTCGTGTCCTGGAACCGGGCGACGATGCGCTGGACCTCGGCCAGCGTCGGCGGGTCGAGGGATCGGTCGGCGCTGTGTCCTCCGCCTGTCGTCGGCGCGGCATCCGCCGCGGCCGGGCTCGCGACCGCCGCCGTCAGTGCGACCGTGAGGCCCACAGCGCCTATGTACCGAACCCACGATCGGCCCATGAACCCGCTCCTTCGGCGCCCGAGGCGACCCGACGCGGGACGCCACGTACCGTCTACCGCGCCGGAGATCGGTCCATAAGTGCCAGTTGGTCCATTGTGTCCGGAGCATCCGGCCAGGTCGTCCCTCAGGTCGCTGCCTGTCGCCGCGCGCGGACGCAGCGCGACTACCGCGCTCATGCCCCTGCGACATGGGCCGGCGGCCGCTCGCGGCGATGACTTCCGGGACGCGCGACGGTCCGTACATCCATGACCGAGACCGCAGGCAAGGTCCGCCTCTACATGTCGATCTCGGTCGACGGGTTCATCACCGGCCCGGACGACGGCCCTGGTCAGGGGCTCGGAGTGGACGGGGAACGACTGCACGCGTGGCTGCGCGACGGTGGGGTCGACCCGGCCTCGTACCGTCCGGCCGCAGATGTGGACGCCGAGGTGTTCGACGAGCTGATGGCCACCGGCGCGGTCGTCACCGGGCGCCGCACGTTCGAGCACGCCGGGGGATGGGCCGGCGATCACCACGACGGCGTTCCGGTGTTCGTCCTGACCCGCTCGGTCCCCGACGGGCCCGCGCCCGGGCACGCGCGGTACGTCACCGACGTCCGGTCCGGTGTGGCGCAGGCGAGGGCGGCCGCCGGCGACCGGGACGTCATGATGCACGGCGCCTCGGCTGCGCAGGCGTGTCTGGCGGCCGGTCAGCTGGACGAGATCGAGCTGCACGTCGTACCGGTGCTGCTCGGGGGCGGGCGGCGGCTGTTCGACGGCCTGCCGCCGGGCCGGGTGGAGCTCGAACTGGTGCGGTCCCTCGAGGGTGCGGGCGTGCTGCACCTGCGCTACCGGGTCGTGGGGAGTGACCGGTGACGGGTCGCATCCGCGTGGACATGACGTCAGCGTCGGACGGCTACGTCGCCGGTCCCGACGACGGGCCGGACGCGCCGCTGGGGACCGGCGGGTTCCGGCTCGTCAACTGGCTCGACAAGCGGGCCGACCCCGGGCCGAGCGGCGAGGTGTAGGCGCAGGCCCTGTCCACCCGGGCGCTGATCTCCGGCCGTCGGACGTACGAGCTGGCGGGCCGCTGGGGCGGCGACCACCACGACGGCGTGCCGATCTTCGTGCTGACCCACGAGGTTCCCGACGAGACGCCGCCGGGCACGGTCCGCTACGTCACCGACCCGGCCGAGTGTGCGGCGCTGGCCCGGGCCGCGGTCGGCGACGGGGTCGCGATGGTGCACGGCGCCGGGGCGACGCAGGCCCTCCTGCGCACCCGCGATGTCGACGACCCCGGCCAGCACGTCCTGCACCTGCGTTACCGCGTCCTGCCCGCGTGAGTGGTGCCCTGTGAGTGGCAATAGTCGCGATAGCGACTATTGCCACTCACGAGGCCGGGGGCATACGAAAAAGGCCCCCTGTCCGGACCGGACAAGGGGCCTTCCTCGGGTGGTGGGCGATACTGGGATTGAACCAGTGACCTCTTCCGTGTCAAGGAAGCGCTCTCCCACTGAGCTAATCGCCCGAGGCGGAGGCGGGAATCGAACCCGCGTACAGGGCTTTGCAGGCCCTTGCCTAAGCCACTCGGCCACTCCGCCCGATCCTCCGGATCGCTCCGGTGGTTCGAGACCTGGAGGTCCAGAAGTTGACTCGAGGTTCCTCCGAGCGGACGACGGGATTCGAACCCGCGACCCTCACCTTGGCAAGGTGATGCGCTACCAGCTGCGCTACGTCCGCATGTGCACCGTGTCGGTGCGATGGGGAAACATTAGCGCAGGCCCGGGGGGTCGTTTCAAGCACCCCCCGCACGGGCCTGCGCGCGGCCCCTGACCTGCGAGATCAGTCGCGGGCCTTCTCGTCGAGAAGCTCTGTGAGGGCCGCGTCGAAGTCGAGCCACGAATACTCGGCGCCCTCCGGGACGGCCGCATAGGTGTGCTCGAGGAACGACGAGAGCTCCGCGGCGTCGGCGTGGAAGCGGGCGTGGCCCGACGGCGAGGTGAGCACGAGCTCGACCTGACCGTGGCCGATCGGGGCGACCGTGACGTCGCCGTCGCCGGTGGCCTCGGTCAGCCCGTCGGCCAGCAGGTCGCGCGCGAACACCCAGACGACCGGCTGCGAGTTGCCCGTCCGGAATGACGCCTCGACGGCGAACGGGTCCCGGAAGGAGTAGGTCAGCTCGACGTTCACCGTGACCGTCGAGTCGGGAGCGATCAGCTCGAACACCGTCTGCTTGCAGATGATGTTGGTTACGTCGCGCATCGTGCTCCTCTTTCTCGGGTCCCGCCTGGTCCGTCATGCACAAAAACGAGCGTGTCGCGAAGATGTGACGGGTCGACTACGGCGAGTCCGCCCGAAAGATCGGCGAATCTCACCCGGGAGGGTGCGCGCGCCCGCCCGCCGGGCCCACGACCTGGGTGATCGCCGCGCGGGTCGGCCGCCGCCGCCCTACGCTCGAACCGCGCGCCCGGTCGGTGCGAACGTCGAGTGTGAGGACATCCCCGGTGACGGACCAGGCGGACGGAGCGGGCCCGTCCGGTCCGCGTGGCCGGGCGACGGCCGGGGCCGCGGACCCGGCCGACGAGCTGCTCGTGAGCCGCCTGGCCCAGGGCGACACGACGGCGCTGGCCGCCCTCTACGACCGCTACGGCCGCCCGGCGTACTCGCTGGCGCGCAGGCTCTGCGTCGACGAGGGCATCGCCGAGGACGTCGTGCAGGAGGTGTTCCTCGCGGTGTGGCGCGACCCCGGCCGGTTCGACGCCGGACGCGGCGCCTTCGGGTCATGGCTGCTCACGCTCGTGCACCACAAGTCGGTCGACGCCGTCCGCCGCGAGAGCGCCCTGCGTCGTCGCACGGTACCGGCGGCCGACGACGCCGACGAGCGGTCGGCGCCTGCCGGCCCCGGGGCCGACCAGGCCGCGCTCGGCGCCGTCCTCGCCGGGCAGGTCCGCGACGCGCTCGGCACCCTGCCCGCCGAGCAGCGGCAGGCGTTGACGCTCGCCTACTTCGGCGGCTACACCCAGCGCGAGGTCGCCGCGCTGGTCGGCGTCCCGCTGGGGACGGTCAAGTCGCGCATGTTCACCGGCGTGCAGAAGCTGCGCGGGGTGCTGGCGCCGCTCTTCGGTGACGTGGCCGACGACCTGGCCGGGGGTGCGCGATGAGGGCGCGCCGGCCCGGGTGTCCGCGGGTGGAGCAGGCGGTCGGCCTGGTGCTGCACGTGCTGGAGCCTGACGAGGAGATGGAGATCCTCGGTCACCTGCCGACGTGCCCCGACTGCCGGGCCGCCGCCCGTGAGGCGGGGGCGACCCTCGGCGTGCTCGGCGCGTCGGTGGACCAGGCCGATCCACCCGCTCGGCTGCGGGCGGCGATCCTCGACGCCGCCGTGCGCACGCCGCAGCAGCCGTCCGCCTCCCCGGTGCGGCCCACCGGGTCGGTCGCCCCCGCCGCGCCCACCGTGCCCGCCCGACCCGCCCGACCCGCCGGACCCGCCGGGTTCACCCGGCCCACGGTGCCCGGTGCGACCGGGGCTCGCCCCGGCGACGACCGGCCGCCCGCGCTTCCGGGGCACGGTGGCCCGCCCCGGCCGCCCGCGCTTCCGGGGCACGGTGGCCCGCCCCGGCGGTCCGGCCCGCGCCGCGCGCCCCGGGCGCGCACGCGACGACTCGTCGCGGCGGCGCTGGTGCTCGTCGTCGCGGTCGGGCTCGGCGGGCTCGTCGCCCGCACGGTCCAGCTGCAGCAGCAGCGCGACGAGCAGATCGCCCGGACCCAGACGATCTTCGATATGGTCTCGCGGTTCGACAGCCCGGGCACGCGGCACGCCTGGCTCACCGAGGCGCCCGGCGCGACCCCCGTCGCGGCGGTCATGGTCTCGGGGCCGACCCGGCAGATCGTCACCGTCGGGTTGCCCGCGAACTCCGCCGCGACCGACACGTACGTGCTGTGGGGGATGGGTGCGGGTCCACCCCAGGCGGTGGGGACGTTCGACGTCGGATCGGTGGAGAGCGGACCCCACGACATAGGATCGGGCCCGGGCGCGAGCTATGCCGGCTACGCGATCTCGATCGAGCCCGGCCGGACCGCTCCTGCCTCACCGTCGAAGGTCGTGGCGAGCGGGCAGGTGGAGATCTGAGCGAGAAGACCGAGGACGAGCAGGACGAGAAGTCCGGCATCGCCGCGTTCCGGGCGCGGATCGACGAGCATCCGACGTGGCGGCGCGTCTGGCGCATCGGCGTCGGCGTGCTGGGCACCGCCGTGCTCGTCGCGGGGATCGTCGCGATCCCGTACCCGGGCCCCGGCTGGCTGATCGTCTTCGCCGGTCTCGCGATCCTGGCCTCGGAGTTCACCTGGGCCAAGCGCGTCCTGAGCTATGCCCGCGGCAAGTACGACGCCTGGACCGAGTGGCTCGGCCGGCAGCACTGGGCCGTCAAGATCCTGGTCCTGCTGGCGACGGCCGCGATCGTCGTCGCGACGCTGTGGCTGCTCAACGCCTTCCACCTCGTCGCGGGCTGGGTCGGGCTGCAACACTGGACCTGGCTGGAGAGCCCGATCTTCGGGTGATGTAGGGTTGCCGACGGCAGCGGGCGATTAGCTCAGGGGGAGAGCGCTTCGTTCACACCGAAGAGGTCACTGGTTCGATCCCAGTATCGCCCACAGCCGAACGGCCTGGTCAGAGGCTCATCATGAGCCCTGGGACCAGGCCGTTCGTCGTTTCCGGATCCTGAGCGGAGGCTCGCGCCACGCCGGAGCGGGACCGGGGTCGGCCGGCTCGTCGTCGTCCGGATCGTCGCGCGCCCGGCAGTTCCGTGCCTGTCGAGATCGCCTCGGGCCCGCCCCCTGTGGCGCGGCGGCCGGCGGGGTCCGGCTGATGCTCGGCCGCTCGCTAGCGGACCTCCGCCATCGGGTTCCACTCCGTCAGCCCGGTCACGTCGTTCTCCCGCATGGCGCGCAGATAACCGTGAACGCCGCGACCACCTTTCACGCTGCCGTGATGGCACGCCAGTGTCATCGGATCCGTCGCCTCGATCTTGTCGAGCGCGGAGTCGAGGTGGCGCTTCGACGGAAAGATTCCGATCATCCGGTACGCGTCGAGCATCGCGTCGCTCTCGTCGCGATCGGTCACCGCCGGACCCTCGCCGAGGGAGATGAAGACGTCGGAGCAGAACACCGTTCGCGTTGTGTCGTCGTACGCGAGCATCGAGTCCCATTGATGGACGTAGGGCGTGATCAGGAAACGCAGCCGGTGCGATCCGAGGTCGAACGCGGTGCTCTCGTCGACCGCCAGCGGCTCGCGGACGGCGAAGTCGGACAGGTTGACCGCGGCCCCGATCGGGCTGCCGACCGCCTGTGCGTTGGGCGCGCGCTCCAGGAAGTGGTTCAGGGCACCCGACTCATCACCTTCGAGGTGCGGCACCACCACGTAGCGCACGGTGGTCGGGTCGAGCAGGCGGCCCACCGCGTCCCAGGCGTCGTCGAAGGTCTTCCGATAGCCGGTCTCGACCAACGTCGGCTGTTCGTCGCGGATCAGGAAGAAGCTCGTGGTGATCGGATCACCCGGCATCGCACCGAGACCGATGCGGAAGATGTCCGGCGCGATCTCGTCGACAGTGGCCATCTCGGCCC
Organism: Pseudonocardia benzenivorans CB1190; assembly: GCF_000196675.2. Lineage (GTDB taxonomy): Bacteria > Actinomycetota > Actinomycetes > Mycobacteriales > Pseudonocardiaceae > Pseudonocardia > Pseudonocardia benzenivorans. Next base: position 2,175,982 of record NC_015312.1, read on the forward strand.
CCCTCTCGAAATGGGCAGGAGCCCACGAGACGGACAAGGGTAGGCCGGACGTCGAGTAGACACCACGGGCCGGAATCATGATCGTCTCGGGCTCGTTCGCAACCGGATGTCGGCCGGGTGCCGAGGTCGCGGACCGGCGGGCGCCGCCTGCCGGGGAACGTTCAGCCGGGGGGCGTAGGCGCTCCAGTCCGGCATCTCGGTGCCGTGGAGGGAGGCCTCCAGACGGTCGAGGTACCAGTTCCAGCCCGCCTCGACGTCGGCCGCACCGAGGCCCGGCGTCAGCCGCTGGGTGAAGACCAGGTTCGTGCCCCCGCCGGCCGGGGCGAGGTCGACCTCGATGTGCCACGCCTGCCCGTCGGGGTCGGGGACCTCGACGACGAGCCGGTGCGGCGGCGCGCACTCGTGGATCGTCACGGTGACCGGATCGGCGACGGCCCCGCCCGCGTCGACCTCGCCCGTGATGGTCAGCTCGACGGTGCCGCCGGGACGGCCGGTGCCGGTGTAGGAGCCGAACCAGCGGGCCAGCCGGGCGGGGTCGGTGAACGCCGCCCAGACCTCCTCGACCGGATCGGGGTAGGTGCGGCGCAGGGTCAGGGTGCGGCGGTCGCCGGGGTCAGGCCGTGCCACGGTGTGCTCCCGTCGGGTCGGCGGCGCGCCGGGCACGACGGCCGCGGTGCAGTTCGGTGTCGAGGGCGTCGAGCCGTGCGGCGGGTCCGGCCGGCGCGGCGTCGGCGGTCAGCGGGCGGAACCGGGCGAGCCAGTCGTCCAGCTCGGCGAGTCCCGCGCGGCGGAGCGTGTAGACGCGGTGCTGGCCCTGCACCGTGGACTCGACGAGCCCGGACTCCCGCAGGACCCGCAGGTGCCGGCTCACCGCAGGCCGCGTGACCGGGAACCGCGCGGCGAGGTCGCCCGCCGTGACCGGCCCCTCGGCGAGGAGTTCGAGGACCTGCCGGCGCAGGGGGTCGGCCAGGACCGTGAACGTCTCCACGCCCACAGATGTAACCGCAGGCGTATTTAACCGACAAGTGCACACGTCTGAGGTGCACCTCGCTGGTGTCCTCCGGACGCCGGTTCGGGGAAGGCCGCTCGACCGTCCTGCGCAGAGGGCGGCGCCGTCACCCCGGTGCCGACGGAGCGACCGGTCCGCTTCCGGTCCGGCGTCCGGGGCCCCGCTCACCCGCGCCGGACGATGCGGCGTCGTCGTCGCATGCAGACGGTGGACGGGCTGCGAGACGTCGTGGAGCGGGCGCCGGGTGGTGGACGTCGTCGTGGCTCGGATCGGGGGTGGGCGATGGCAGGCGAGTCGGACGAGACGGATGCGCCGTCGGAGGTGCCGGGGGCGGACGCGGCGACGCACGCCGCCGTGGCCCTGCGGTCGATGGGGCAGCCGAACTCGGTGGTCGGGGAGTTCGACTTCTGGGACGACGGCTACGAGGGACGACGGCTGTTCTCCGAGGTGCTGGGGACGTTCCTGCTGGTCCTGGTGGCGGTCGGCGGCGGCATGGTCAGCGCTCGCTTCGGCGGCGACGCGGTCCCGTACGGGGCGAAGGTGGTGGCCCCGGCCCTGATGGTCGCCGCCGTCATCCTGTTCATGGGCACGGTCTCCGGCGCGCACCTCAACCCGGCGGTCAGCATCGCGTTCGCAGCGCGCGGTGACTTTCCGTGGCGGCGGGTCCCGGCCTACGTGGTCGCCCAGCTCCTCGGCGCCATCCTCGCGACGCTGCTGCTGATGGCGCTGCTCGGGAAGCAGGGCAGCGCGGGCCTGACCCTGCCCGGCCCCGGCATCTCGGCGACCACCGCGATGCTCTGGGAGATCGTCCTGACCACGGGCCTGGTCAGCGTGATCCTGGGGACCGCCTCGGGGGCGCAGCAGATCGGGCCGTTGGCAGCGATCGGGGTCGGTAGCTACATCGCGCTGGCCGGGCTGTGGGGCTCACCGGTCAGCGGGGCGTCGATGAACCCCGTCCGCTCGCTCGGGCCCGCCATCGTCCTGGGCGACTGGACGGCGTGGTGGGCCTACCTGGTCGGGCCGTTGGTCGGCGCGATCATCGCCGTCGGGTTCGCCCATGTCCTGCGGGGCCGGGGTGGCGGTCGGAGCGGCGCGGCGGCGGCCCAGGGCACCCTGGGCTCGGCGTGGCGGCCCGGTTCCCGGCCCCGGCGCTGACGGCGCGAGAGAGACGGCGCCGAGAGCGAGGGGCTGCCGCAGGCTCCGGATCGGGGCGCCGACCGCGTTCTCGACTCCCGCCGGGCCGCGCCGCCCCCGGTCGACGCGCGCCCCGTCGGGAGTGCTCGAGTGGGTCAGAGGTGGCTGAACCCGCCCGACTCCTGCTTCGTCATGGGAATCGTGACCGGGTGCTTGCCGAAGTGGGCGACGGCGTCCCGGAAGTCGTCGAGCAGCAGGGAGGCCATGTCGCGGCTGACGCCGAGGCGGACCAGGATGCGCTGGACCGCGATGTCCGAGGCGGTCCCGGTGAGGGTGTAGGCGGGCACCTGCCACCCCTTGGTGCGCAGCCGGTCGGCCAGGTCGTACAGGGTGTATCCGGGGTCCTCGCCCTCGCGGATCCGCCACGTGACCGTCGGGATGCCGGTGTCGGGCCTGCTGTCGCACAGCAGCTCGAACGGGCCGAGCTTCACGATCTCGGCGGCGAGGTACTGGCCGACGTCGTACGACGCGTCGTGGATGCGGCGATAGCCCTCGCGCCCGAGCCGGAGGAAGTTGTAGTAGCTCGCGACGATCTGCCCGGCCGGCCGGGAGAAGTTGATCTGGAACACCGGCATGTCGCCGCCCAGGTAGTTGACGTGGAACACCAGGTCGTCGGGCAGCTCGCCGGCGCCGCGCCAGACGACCCAGCCGACACCGAGCGGTGCGAGCCCGAACTTGTGTCCGGAGGCGCTGATCGACTTCACCCGCGGGAGCCGGAAGTCGAAGGCCAGGTCGGGCGCGCAGAACGGGGCGAGGAAACCGCCGCTGGCGGCGTCCACGTGGATGTCGACGTCGAGGCCGGTGTCGGCCTGCAGCTGATCGAGGGCGAGCGCCATGTCGGCCACCGGCTCGTACGCACCGGTGTAGGTGACGCCGAGCGTCGGCACGACCATGATCGTGTTCTCGTCGACCCGTTCGAGCATCGAGGCCGCGTCCATGGCGTAGCTCCCGGGGGCCATCGGGACCTCGCGCATCTCGATGTCCCAGTACCGGGCGAACTTGTGCCACACCACCTGTACCGGGCCGCACACCATGTTCGGGTTGTCCACCGGCTTGCCGGCCGCCCGCCGCTTCGCCCGCCACCGCCACTTGGCGGCCATCCCCGCCAGCATGCACGCCTCCGACGAGCCGATCGCCGAGGCGCCGACGGTGTTGGCCGCCTCGGGCGCGTTCCACAGGTCGGCCATCATGTGCACGCACCGCCGCTCGATCTCGGCGGTCTGCGGGTACTCGTCCTTGTCGATCATGTTCTTGCTGACCGACAGCGCCATCAGGCCCATCACCTCGGGCTCGACCCACGTCTGGCAGAAGGTGGCCAGGTTCTGGCGCGCGTTGCCGTCGAGCATCAGCTCGTCGGACACCAGCTGGGAGACGTCCCGCGGAAGGCTCTCCTCCTGCGGGAACCGGTACTTGGTGACGGGCCTGGTCAGGTCGCGGTCGACGAAGACGCAGTCGTCGAGCTCGTCGCGGACGGTGTCGCGGTCGTGTAGCGGCATTCTCGGCATCCCCTCTGCTCGGCGCCGACCGCGTCGGGCTGCACGGTGGTCACCGCGGGTCGGGGCGCCGCCTGCCTCGAGCACCCCGGTGGGCCCCGACCGTGACCGCCCGCGGCGCGCACCGTCATCACCCGGAGGGGGTGGACCGCGGCAGGGCGGCCCGCCGGGCCGAATCGCCCGGCCCGGGTGGTCCCGACCGCGTGCGGTACCGACGACGATCGACTGGTGAGCCTGGGGGACGCCTTCGAGTTGCCACGGGACGCCCGGGTGCGGGACACGGCCGGGCCTGGGTCCCTGCTCAGCAGGGTGGAGTGGGAGCACGCCGACGGCTCGACCGCCACCTGGGAGTCCCGGCCGGCCCGCAAGCGCGGGTTCGTCGAGGTGGTCCGGGAGGGCACCGTCACGCGGATCTTCGCGCGGCCGGCCGTCGCCGTCCGGCTGCGGCGGTGCAACGACATCTCGGGGGTGTCGTTCTTCCTCGGCGGCGCGCTGTTCACCGTCGGTGCGCTGCTGGCGCAGTACGACGGGGCACCGCTTCCCGTCATCGACCGGACGTTCCTGATCGGCGGGTTCTGGTTCTCCCTCGGCGCCTATGCGGCCCTGGTCCAGGAGCTGAACTCGCCGCGCCGGATCGGCGACGACGGAGCGCTCGTCGCCCGCCCCTGGCGGTGGTGGGCGTACGAGCCGAACCGCCCCGGCTGGGTGGCCGCGTTCGTCCTGTTCTGCGGCACGCTGGCGTTCGCGATCAGCCTCGTCGACGCGTTCGTGTCGGACCTGAGCGCGCGCCAGGTCGACCGGCTGGTCTGGGCACCGGAGGTGGTCGGCTGCATCCTGTTCCTGGTGTCCGGGCACGTCGGGATCATGGAGGTCTGCCACGGCCGGTTCCGCGTGCTGGGCTCGTCGCTGGGCTGGTGGATCGTCGTCGTGAACCAGGTCGGGTCGTGGCTGTTCATGCTGTCCGGGATCGCCGCCTTCGTACGGCCCGTGACCGGCGAGGCGATCAGCGTCGGGGTGGTCAACTGGGGTACCGCCGCGGGCGCGGCCTGCTTCAGCGCGGCGGGGCTGGCCCAGTTGTTCGAGCGGCCCGCGGTCGCGCCTCCGGCCGGCCGGGACCCGGACGCGGCTCCTGCGGGCGAGCAGGTCGACGACGTGACCGAGGAGCGGTCGGGGCCGCGCTGACCGACCGCGCCGCTCACGGCCCGCCGTCGTCGAGGGCGGCGCGCAGGATCGCGCGGCCGTTCCAGCGCATCAGCTCCAGCGCCTCCTCACGGGGGTAGCGGGCGACGTCGACCAGCCAGACGAACGCCTCGATACCCGTCGCCGCGCGGATCGCGACGGCGAGCCGGTCGCGGTCGACGTCCGGGTGGGTGGCGGCGAGCGGTTCCAAGGCGTCGGCCAGCCAGCCGATGACGCGCCCGCGGCGCAGTACCGGGCCGGTCGGCTCGGCGCCGGGTTCGAGCGACAGCCGCAGCGCCGCCCGCAGCTGCATCTCCCAGTCCCGGACGATCCGGTTCGTCGCAGCCAGCAGCAGGTCCAGGCGCTGCACCGGGTCGTCGGGCGGGTCGTCGGGCAGCAGCGAGTCCTGGTCGACCTCGGGGTAGGCGGCGGCGACGAGGGCCCGCTGGTTCGGGAAGTACCGGTACGCCGTGGTCCGGGAGACCGCGGCCGCCTCGGCAGCCTCCTCGACGGTCGGCGTCGTCCCGTGGGACAGCAGCTCGCGGGCGGCGGCGACGAGCGCGGATCGGGTGCGGGCCTTCTGGTTGCGCCGGCCGGTGAGCTCGTACGGAAGTGCCTCTGACGCCATCGAAGCCATTGACGGTCACGGTACCATGGTGTCCTTCATGGTACTCAAGTCCCGCGAAGGTGGAGGTGTCGTATGAGCACGGACACGACGAGCGCGGCGTCGAGCACCGACCCGGTCGTCACCGACCCCGGCCTGTACTCGGTGGTGTTCGAGAACGAGCGCGTGCGGGTGCTGGAGTACCGCGACGAGCCGGGCGACCGGACGTGCGAGCACACCCACCCCGACATGGTGATCATCCCGTTGGCCACGTTCCGGCGCCGGCTCACCGTCGACGGCCGCACGGTCGAGGTCGAGAAGACCCTGCACGAGGCCGGGTGGGTCGACGCGCAGACCCACATCGGCGAGAACATCGGCGACGTGCCGACGCACGCGCTGTTCGTCGAGCTGAAGTAGCGGCGCTCAGCCGTTCACGGGGGAGACCGACACGATCTCGCCGCGGACCGTCACGATGATCATGCCGCTCTGCCGGTGCTCGTTGGAGACGTAGATCCCGAGCTGGTCGGCCGGACGCGTCGGGAAGCCGAAGACCATGTAGGTCGACGTCGGATCGGTGACGCCGACCCGCTCCGGTGCCTCCGCGAGCAGCCTGCGCAGGGCCGCCTGGTCGACGGTGGCGAGGTCGACGAGCGGGTCGTCGAGCTTGCGGTTCCCGCCCATCGACGCGTCGGACTTCCGCGGCGGGTAGTCGACGCGGCGGGTGTGCCGCGGATCGTCGGGCTCGAGGACCTCGATCCGTGCGTACGTCGGATAGACCGTCGCCCCGACGACCGTCGTGCCGCGGTGCTCGGTCCGCAGCCACGAGAGCATCGCGTCCCAGCCCGCGGCGGTGAACAGCGGTCCCTGCGTCGGTGCGCCGTCCGCCGCGGCCGCCCCGGGAGGCCCCGCCACGGGATCGACCGACCGCCCGACGCTGCACAGCGTCACCACCAGCGCGACGACCAGCACACCCGCGAGGCCGACGAACCACACGCCGGCGCGGGAGCGGCGGCGCGGGCGCGGGGCCGGTGGCGGCGGCGCGCCCTGGAGGTCCGCGGTGAGCACAGCGAGCTCGGCCAGGGTGGTCGCCGTCATCGCCGCCGCGACGCGCTCGCGGTGTTCCACGGTGTCGAGCTGCCCGTCGACCAGCGCGCTGTCGAGCGCCGCGCAGGTCGCCGACCGGTCGGCGTCGCGGGCGCGGGTGGCGCGCCGCGCCGCCCCACTGCTCACGTCGCCCGCCGTGATCGGGGCGGGGTGCCCGCCGACGACGACCGGGGTGACCCGTACCTGCGCGAAGGTGACATCTCTGCCTTTCGTGAGGCGCTGAGAATAGACGCGCGGCCGGGACCGATGAGTCGGGGCGGTCGAATCGGTCCATCCGGGCATGACGCCCGTTTCTTCTCCGGCGTTGCCGCGGGCCGTGGTCGACGCCGCGGTGGCCGCGGAACGGGAGGACTCCGGCTGGACCGACGGCGAGGGCGCCGAGCTGACGTCGTCCTGCTGGTGGTCGCGTCGGGGCGCCCGGCGGGCCTCGGGGCGCCGGCCGGCCCGGGGGTGGACGTCGTCGCGGAGAGGCTGGGCGCCGGCTGAGGCGGCCGGCGGCGGGAGCGCGCGGTTCGTCCGGGCCCGGCGGACGGTCGATCGTGAGCAGCCGCGTACAGCTCGTCGGCCCAGCCTGCGCAGGCGTCGGCCTGCCGCGTGCCGTCCGGCGGATCTTGCCGGCGTGGGAGACGCTGGGGGCGATGCCGCACACCACGGGTCCGCAACTCCCTGCGCCGCAGTCCACCGCGTCTCCGGCCGCCGCTCTCGACGAGCGTGGGCTGCGGCGCGTCCTCGTCGTGCTGTGCCTGACCCAGGTCGTCGGCTGGGGCGTCCTGTACTACGCGTTCCCGGTGCTCGCACCGTCGATCGCCGACGACACGGGCTGGTCGGTCGCGACCGTCACCGCCGCGTTCTCCGCAGGACTCGTGGTGTCGGCCGTCGTCGGGATCGGGACGGGCCGGGCGCTCGACCGGATCGGGCCGCGGCCGGTCATGACCGCGGGCTCGGTCCTCGCGGCACCGGCGATCGCCGGGGTGGCGTTCGCGCCGTCGTTCCCGCTGTTCGTGGCGGCGTGGCTGGTGGCGGGCGTCGCGATGTCGGCGACGCTGTACCCGCCCGCGTTCGCCGCGCTGACCCGCTGGTGGGGGCCGCGCCGGGTCACCGCGCTCACCGCCGTCACGATGCTCGGCGGGCTGGCCGGGACGGTGTTCGCGCCCCTGTCGGCGACGTTGCTCGATCATCTCGGCTGGCGCCACGCCTACCTGGTGCTGGCGGTGGTGCTCGCGCTGGTGACGGTCCCTGCGCACCTGGTCGGGCTGCGTGGGCCGTGGCCCGCCGCCCCGCGCGCGGACACCTCCGACGACGGCCCCGCGCCCCGGGCCGTCGTGCGCAGCAGGGCGTTCGTGCTGGTGGTGGCCGCCGTCGCGCTGGGCACGTTCACGTCGTTCGCGGTACTGGTCAACCAGGTGCCGCTGCTGATCGAGCGCGGCCTGTCGACGCACGCCGCGGCCTGGGCGCTGGGTCTCGCCGGGGTCGCGCAGCTCGTCGGGCGGCTGGGATACCGGCATGTGACGGGACGGCTGAGCGCGCCCACGCGTGCCGTCGTCATCCTCGCCGCCACCGCGGTGACGGCCGCCCTGCTCGCCCTCGTCCCCGGCCCCGCCGCGCTGCTGTTCGGGGCGTCGCTGCTGATGGGCGTGAGCCGCGGGATCGTGACGCTGCTGCAGGCCACCGCCGTCAGCGACCGCTGGGGTACCGCGCACTACGGCCGGCTCAACGGGATCCTCTCGGCGCCGGTGACCGTCGCGACCGCGCTGGCGCCGTGGGCCGGGGCCGCGCTCGCCGGCGTGTTCGGTGGGTACCCGCCGGTGTTCTGGCTGCTCGCCGGCTGTGCGGCGCTCGGTGCGGTGCTCGCGCTCGGGACCTCGACCGGTCCCGGCGGCGCCCGGTCGGGGCGGGCAGCTGACACCGGCCCGAGCCGGCACGACGGCGCTGCCGCCGCGCAGGAATGACCCGACCCATGCCCCGACCCTGCCCCCGGGACGTTTCGTCGCCGCTCGAACGGTCGACGGTCGGCTAGCGTCGGCGGGACCCGGGACAGGACGACCCGGGCAGGGCGACATGGGGGAGCGCGCATGACCACGACGGTCGCGACGGAGCCGGTGGCCGAACGGCCCGGCCGGGGGATGCAGCTCGCAGACCGGGTGCTCGACCGTGTGTGGCGGCTGCCGTCCGGCGGCCGGTACACCGTCACCCGCGGCCTGCGCGCGCCGATGCGCGACGGCGTCGAACTGATCGGCGACCTCTACACCCCGGCCGACGTCGAGCCCCTCTGCACGATCCTCGTCCGCGGCCCGTACGGGCGCACCACCCTCAACAGCCTCGCGTTCGCCCGCGTCTACGCCGCGCGCGGCTGGCAGGTCCTGCTGCAGAGCGTGCGCGGGACGTTCGGGTCGGGCGGGGCGTTCGACCCGATGCGGCGCGAGATCGAGGACGGCCAGGACACGGTCGCGTGGATGCGCGGGCAGCCGTGGTTCGACGGCACCTTCGCCACCCTCGGCCTGTCCTACCTGGGCTTCACCCAGTGGGCCCTGCTCATGGACCCGCCGCCGGAGCTGGCCGCGTCGGTCGTCGTCGTCGGCCCGCACGACTTCAACCTCTCCGCGCACGGCATCGGCTCGTTCTCGCTGGCCGACTTCCTGGGCTGGAGCGACATGGTCGCCCACCAGGAGGAGGGCACGCTGCTGCGGCGGCTCGTGCGCGAGCGCTCGGCCGCGCGCCGCCAGCAGTCGGCGATGGACGGCATCCCGCTCGTCGCCTCGGGGGAGGCGCTGCTCGCGGGGAAGGCGCCCTGGTATCGCGACTGGGCCTCGCGGCCCGAGCCCTCCGACCCGTTCTGGCGGCCGATGCAGCTCTCCGCCGCGCTCGACCGCGTCCGCACCCCCGTTCTGCTCGTCGGCGGCTGGCAGGACCTCTTCATCCGCCAGACCCTCCAACAGTGGACCCACCTGCACGGGCGTGGTCTGGACGTGGCGCTCACCGTCGGTCCCTGGACGCACGCCGACGCCGCGGCCCGCGGTGGCGGGCGCGTGGTCAAGGAGGCGTTGGACTTCCTCGGGTCCCGTGTCGCGGGGCGGCCCGCCACCCGCCCGACGCCGGTGCGCGTCTACGTGACCGGTGCCGACCCCGGGTGGCGCGGCTCGACCGACTGGCCGCCCCCGACGACGCCGCGCAGCCTCTACGTCGAGCCCGGTCGTGGGCTGGCGGCGGCCGCGTCGGGACGCCCCGCCGCGCCGGTCACGTTCACCTACGACCCCGCCGACCCCACCCCCGCGCTCGGTGGGCCGCTCCTCGACCCCAAGGCCTCCGGCGTCGTCGACAACGGCCCGCTGGAGGCGCGCGCGGACGTCGTGACGTTCACCGGCGAGGCGTTGACCGAGACGGTCGAGGTCGCGGGGACGATCGTCGTCGAGCTCGCGCACCGCAGCGACAACCCGCACGCCGACCTCTTCGTGCGCATCTGCGACGTCGACGAGCGCGGCCGCTCGTTCAACGTCACCGACGGCTTCGCCCGGCTCACCGACGCCGACCGCGAGCAGGTCGTGCGCGTCGAGCTGGCCGGGACCGCGCACCGGTTCGGCCCCGGCCACCGGATCCGGCTGCAGGTCTCCGGGGGCGCGCACCCGCGGCTGGCCCGCAACCTCGGTTCGGGAGAGCCCGCCGCCACGGGCTCGACGCTGCGCCCCTCGGCCCGCACACTCCCCGTCGACGGCCGCTCCCGGGTGCTGCTGCCGGTCGTCGGCTGACGGCACGGCGTCCCGCTCCCGACCGGCCGACCGAGCGGTCGTGTCCTCAGCGGGCGCCGCGCAGGGCGCCGATCCCGAGGTCCCCGGCCGACCTGGCCGGCGCGGGCTCGGCGGCCGCGGCGGCGGTCCGGGCGGGCGGCGGGTCGTCGAGCATCGCCGTCGACGGCACGAAGAACAGGTTGCCGGTGACGGCCGTCGAGACCTCCAGCAGCCGATCCGTGTTGCCCACCGGTTCGCCGACGAACATCCTGGTCAGCATGCGTTCGGGGACGTCGGGGTCGGCGGCGTACCCGATGAAGTACGTGCCGTACTCGCCGCGGGCGATCGACCCGAACGGCATGTTGTCGCGCAGGATCTCCCGCTCGGTCCCGTCCTCCTCGACGATCTGCGTGAGCGCGACGTGGGAGTCCGAGGGCTGGGTCTGCTCGTCGAGCTCGACGTCGTCGAGCATCCGCCGCCCGACGGCATGTTCGCGCGCCTCGACGCTCTGCGCCTGCCAGGCGCCGAGGTCGTGCAGGTACTTCTGGGTCATGACGTACGAGCCCCCCGCGAAGTCGGGGTCCTCGGCGCCGATCAGGACCGCGGCGGCGGCGTCGTCGCCGGTGGGGTTCTCGGTGCCGTCGACGAACCCCAACAGGTCACGACGGTCGAAGTAGCGGAACCCGTGCACCTCGTCGACCACGTCGACGGCGGCGCCGAGGCGGTCGCGGACGAGCCGCGCCAGCTCGAAGCACGGGTACAGGCGCAGGGCGCGGACGTGCAGGAACAGGTCGCCAGGTGTCGACGGCGCGTGGTGGCGGCCGCCGACGACCTCACGGAAGGGATGCAGGCCGGCGGGGCGCGGACCGTCGAAGGTCCGGTCCCACAGGTCGGAGCCGATCCCGACGATGCAGGTCAGTCCCTCGTCCGGGAGCCGGAAGCCGACCGACCGGACGATCCCGGCCAGCTCGGGCAGCAGGTCCCGGACGGTCTGCTCGCCGCCGTCGGCCACGGTCAGGGTGAGGAACACCGCGCTCTCGGTGAGCGGCGAGAGCACCGCCTGCGGCTGGGGGTCCACCGGCACGCGTGTCTCCGATCGTCGGCCGGCCGCCGGGCCCGTCCCGGCAGCCGCCGCCGATCTTCCCGACGCCCACGTCCTTCCCGCAACGGATTGCCGAGTTCTGAGACACCGCACATCCCGGCGGTCGGGCCGGCCCGTGCGACGACTCCGGGAGCTCAGGAGGCCTTGCGCACCGCCGCGGCGAGCTCGTCGCGCGTCATCGACGACCGGCCGGGGACGTCGAGCTCGCGGGCCAGCGCGGTCAGCTCGGCCTTGGTCGCGTCGCGCAGGTCCGGTGCCTTCCCCGCCTTCGTGCGCGACGACCGGGACCCCGACTTCTTCGTGCCCTTCTCGGTGGCCTTCTTCTCGGTGGCCTTCTTCCCCGTCGCCTTCGTCCCGACACCGCCCCGCGACTGCTTCGCCTCGGACACGCTGCGCTCGAGCGCCGCGAGCAGGTCGGACATCTCCGTCGGGTCCGGCGGGGCGGACTCGACGACGGTCTCGTCGCCCTTGCGCTTGTCCTCGATCAGCTCGTCGACCCGGTCGCGGTAGGTGTCGCGGTAGCGCGTCGGGTCCCACGAGGTGCTCATCGAGTCGATCAGGCTCGTCGCCATCGCGAGCTCCTTGCCCTGCACCCGGACGCCTCCGGGCAGGTCGAGGTCGGTGGGGTCGCGCACCTCGTCGGCGAAGTACAGCGTCTGCAGGGCGAGGACGTCGCCGTCCGGTCGGACCGCCGCGAGGTACTCCTTGCCGCGCATGACGAACGTGCCCACGGCCGCGCGCCCGGACTCCCGCATCGCCCGCAGCAGCAGTGCGTACGGGCGGCCGTACTGCTCCTCGGTCGGGGCGAGCCAGTAGGTGCGTCGGAACCAGATGGGGTCGATCTCGTCGAGCTCGACGAAGTCGGCGATCTCCAGGTTGCGAGAGCGGCCGGGCGCGATCGCATCCAGCTCGTCGGGTTCCACGACGACGTGCTCGCCGTCGCCGACGTCCGCCCCCTTGACGATGTCGTCGAAGTCGACCTCGTCGCCGGTCCGCTCGTTGACCCGCTGGTTGCGCACGCGGTCCGACGTCCCGCGCTCGAACTGGTGGAAGTGGATCGTGTGGTCCGACGTCGCCGGGAACAGCCCGACCGGGATCGACACCAGGCCGAACGTGATCGAGCCGGTCCAGATCGCGCGCGCCATGCCGGGGCCTCCTCGGGTGTCGGTCGGGCGTGTCGGCGCCCGGGATCTCCCTACCCGCACCGGCCCGGTCGTACGCCCTCGACGGGTAACGTGCGGGACGGCACGGACGACGGCATCGACGCACGGTGGCGAGGCGAGGAGCACGATCGGTGATGACGGACCCCTGGACGTCCGGAGCGCCCGAACCGGTGCTGGTGACGATCGGCGACATCACCGTCACCCCGTCCTGGGTGGTCACGCCGGGGGGCAGCGCCCCGGTGTCGTCGGTGCAGTGGCACGTCACGGACATGTCGGTGACCACGCGTGAGATCCCGACGTGGGCGATCGTGTGCGCGGTGATCTTCTTCCTGTTCTGCTTCCTCGGGCTGCTGTTCCTGCTGGCCAAGGAGGAGCGGACCGTCGGCAGCGTGCAGGTCGTCGCCCAGGCGCCGGGGTTGCTGTACTCGACGCAGATTCCGGTCTGGTCGCTGCACCAGGTCCACGACGTCAACGGCCGCGTGAACTACGCCCGCTCGATCGCGATGACCGGCCGGTGAGGGCGGCGCCCGCGGCGCTCACCCCGGGCCGCGCGGTCGCGGGCTACGTGGTCGTCGCGGCGTGGGCGGGCGCCCGGTCGTGGCCGGTGGCGTGCCCGTGGCGCAGGCTCACCGGCCGGGCCTGCCCGGTGTGCGGGCTGACCCGGTCGGTGGCACTGGCGTGGCGAGGGCGGTGGCGGGAGTCGTTCGCGGCGCACCGGCTGGGCGTGCCGCTCGTCGTCGCCGTCGCCGCCCGAGTGCTCGTCAGGCCCGTGCCAGGTTCTCGCGCAGGGTCGCGCCCGCGTAGTCGCGCTGCATGAGCCCGCGCTCCTGGAGCACCGGCACGACCATCCGCACGAACTCCTCGAACGCCCCGGGCAGGTGCGTCGCGGCGAGCACGAAACCGTCGCAGGCCTCCGTCTCGAACCACTCCTGCATCTGGTCGGCCACGTCGACGGGCGTCCCGACGAACCGCGGCCCCTGCAGCAGCGTCGCGCGGTGCGCGGCCAGGTCGCGGACGGTGACCTCGCGGCCCAGGTGTGCGCGCACACCCTCGGCCAGCCCGCGGATGCCCGAGCTCGCCTCGATCATCTCGGCGGTCACCGGGTCGTCGAGGTCGTGCTTGGCGAAGTCGTAGTTGAGCAGCTCCGACAGCAGCGCGAGCGAGGCGAGCGGGTGGACGTAGCGCTCCAGGAACAGCCGTTCCTTCTCCAGCGCGATGTCGCGGGTCTCGCCGACGACGGCGTAGGCCATCGGGAGGATCTTCACCGAGCCGGGGTCGCGGCCCGCCGCGGCGACGCGGTCCTTCTGGTCGCGGTAGTGGGTACGCGCGACCTCCAGCCCCGGGTCGCCGGTGAACACGACGTCTGCCCAGGACGCGGCGAACTCACGGCCCCGCCCGGACGACCCCGCCTGCAGGATCGTCGGCCGGCCCTGCGGCGGCCGCGGCACGGTCAGCGGCCCGCGCACGGTGAACCACGTCCCCTCGTGCCGGATCTCGTGGACCTTGTCGGGGTCGGCGAAGATCCCGGACTCGCGGTCGAGTACCAGCGCGTCGGCCTCCCACGACTCCCACAGCGCGACGACGGCCTCCATGAACTCGTGCGCCCGGTCGTAGCGCTCGTCGTGGCCGAGGTGCGACTTCAGCCCGAAGTTCTGGGCCTCCGAGTCGTTGATCGAGGTCACGACGTTCCAGGCCGCCCGTCCCTTCGACAGGTGGTCGAGGGTCGCGAACGTGCGGGCCACGTGGAACGGGTCGAAGTAGGTCGTCGAGTAGGTGGCGCCGACGCCGATGTCGCGGGTGGCCCCGATGATCCCGCCGAGCACGGCGGTGAGGTCGAGCTTGACCGGCCGCGCACCGTAGCGGACCGCGTCGGCCACCGAGTCGCCGTAGACGCCGGGCATCGCGAGGCGGTCGTCGAAGAAGACCATGTCGAAGCGGCCGTGCTCGAGCGTGCGCGCGATGTGGGTGTAGTAGTCGAGGTCGAGGAAGCCCAGATCGGCCGACGGGTAGCGCCACGATCCCGAGTAGACGGTCACGTTGCCCGCCTGCATGAAGCCGACCATCGTCATCCTGCGCGGCTGCGACGTCATTGCGGCTCTCCCGTGGTCATGCCGAGCAGCTCGGCGGTGGCGGTGATCGTGGCGGCGTGGCGCAGGTGCGCGGCGTCGACGAGCATCCCGTCGAGCCCGGTGGCGCCCTTCCCGGAGCGTTCGGCCTCGCGGTAGGCCTCGACGATGCGCCGGGAGCGCTCGATGTCCTCCGGCGTCGGGGCGAACGCCTCGTTGGCGATCCCGACCTGCGAGGGATGGATCGCCCACTTCCCGACGTACCCCATCGCGGCCGCCCGGTCGCAGACCAGCCGGTAGGCGTCGGGGTCGCGGTAGTTGGGGAACGGGGCGTCGATCGCGTCGACCCCGGCCGAGCGGGCGGCGACGACCACGCGGGCCCTGGCGTAGTGCCACATGTCGCCCGGGTAGTCGACGACCGGGTCGAAGTTGCCGTCGACGCGCGCGCCCTGCGAGGCCGAGAAGTCGCCGACGCCGAAGATGATCGCCTCCAGCCGGTCCGACGCCCTGGCGATCTCGCCGACGTTCTCCAGCCCCTCGGTCTCCTCGATCAGCACCTCCAGCCCGACGCGGTGCTCCAGCCCGAGCGTCGCCTCCAGCTGGGTGAGCAGCACGTCGACCCACCAGACGTCGCGGGCCCGGCGGACCTTGGGGACGATGATCACGTCGAGGGCCTCGCGGGCGATCGTGAGCACCTCGATGACGTCGCCGTAGGCCCATCGGGTGTCGACGCCGTTCATCCGGATCGCCCGGGTCGTGCGGCCCCAGTCGAGGTCGCGCAGCGCGGCGCCGGCCTTGCCTCGGGCGGCCTCGCGCTCGGCGGGGGCGCAGGCGTCCTCCAGGTCGAGGAACACCAGGTCCGCGCCGGAGGCCGCGGCCTTCGCGAACATCTTCTCGTTGCTGGCCGGCGTGGCCAGCTCGGACCTGCGGGGTCGCACGGGACGTTCCGGCACGGAGCGCCTCCTCGTCGGGGTCGTCGGGGTCATCGGCTCATCGGGGGACGGACCTCAGATGACGCCGCGGTCGCGCAGCGTCGTGATCTCGGCCGACGACAGGCCCAGCAGGCCGCCGTACACGTCGTCGTTGTGGGCGCCGAGCGGGGCGCCGAGGTGCTCGATGCCGCCCGGGGTGGCCGACATCCGTGGCACCGGCGCCTGCACGCGCATCGCGCCGAGCTCGTCGTCGGACAGGGTCGGGTAGACGTCGCGGGCGGTGAGCTGGGGGTCGGCGAGCAGCTGCGGGGCGTCGTAGATCGGGGCGGCGGCGACCTCGGCCTCCTCGAAGACGGCCATCGCCTCGTCGAGGGTGTGCGCGCCGATCCACTCGGCCATCACCGCGTCGATCTCCGGGGCGTGCTTGAGTCGTTGCTGCGCCTCGGCGAACCGCGGTTCCGACGTGAGGTCCGGGCGTCCGACGGCGCGCAGTGCCCGCATCGCGATCGACGGGGCGCTGCCCGACATGGCCAGCCACTTGCCGTCGGAGGTGCGGTAGGTGTTGCGCGGCGCGGAGATGTCCCAGCGGTTGCCCATCCGGGTGGGGACCTCGCCGAGCTGGTCGTAGGTCAGCACCGGCTGCTCCAGCAGCCGCGCCAGCGGCTCGATCAGGTTGACGTCGATCAGCTGCCCGGCGCCGCCGCGGGCGTCGCGGTGGTAGAGCGCCATCATGACCGCGTAGGTCGCGGTCAGCGCGGCGACGCCGTCGGCGAGCATGAACGCGGGCAGCGTGGGCGGGCCGTCGGGGTGGCCGGTCATGTGCGCGAACCCGCTCATCGCCTCGCCGAGGGTCCCGAACCCGGGGCGGTCGCTCTTCGGCCCGCCGGCGCCGTAGCCGGTGACGTGCAGCATCACCAGCCCGGGGTGCTCGGGGGCCAGCGCGTCGTAGGACAGTCCCCACCGTTCCAATGTGGACGGCCGCAGGTTGACCACCAGGACGTCCGCCGACCGGGCGAGCCGGCGCAGCAGGTCGCGGCCGGCCTCCTCGCGCAGGTTCAACGTCACCGACTTCTTGTTGCGCCCCAGGCTCTTCCACATCAAGCCGACGCCGTCGCGCTGGGCGCCCCACTGCCGCAGCGGGTCGCCGCCGTCCGGCTGCTCGATCTTGATCACCTCGGCGCCGAACTCGCCCAGCCAGGTCGCGACGAGCGGGCCCGCGGCGAGCGTCGCCGCGTCGATGACGCGCAGCCCGGCGAGCGGTCCGGCGGCGGGGGAGGGGGTCACGTGCGCTCCTGTCGACGATCGGTCTGGTGTTCGGGTACCCCGCTCGGCGGAGCGGTCGAGCCGCCGGGGTGCAGTCGGGGGGCGACGAGCACGGGCCCGGGTCCGGGCGGTCCCGCTGCGGGCGGGTCCAGGAGGTCGAGCAGCAGCCGCGCGACCTGCCTGGCGAGCCCGCCGTAGTCGACGGCGATCGTGGTGAGCGGGGGATCGGCCAGCGCGAACCACTCCGGGTCGCCGTAGACGACGAGCGAGAGGTCGTCGGGCACCCGGCACCCGCGTGCCAGCACCGCCGTCGCCGCCGCGACCGAGAGCGAGCCACTCGCGACGATCAACGCCGTCGGCGGCGGTCCCGGGCCGTCGAGCAGCCGCGCGACGCCCAGGGTGCCGTTGTCGCGGGTGGGTGCGAGCAGCAGCGTGCGCGACGGCGCCGGCTCGAGCCCGGCGGCGGCGAGACCGCGGCGCCAGCCCCGTAGCCGGGCCGCGCCGTTGGACAGCGCGACCGGTGTTCCCAGGAACGCGATGTCGGTGTGCCCCAGGGCGGCCAGGTGTGCGACGGTGTCGACCACCGCCTGCTCGTCGTCGCTGAACACCCCCGGCGCCTGCAGGCCCCCGGCTCGGTGCAGTTCGACGACGGGCATCGTCGCCAGCAGCTCGCGGCTCGCGTCGAGCATTCCGGTCGTGGCGGAGATGACGAGCCCGGAGATCCGGCTGGCCGCGAGCTCGCGCAGCTGGTCGAGCTCGCGTCGCGGGTCGTCGCCGGTGATCGTGAGGATCATCTGCGTGCCGCGGTCGGCCAGGACCCCGGCGCACTCCGCGGCGACCGCCGAGTAGGCGAGCGTGTCGACGTACGGGACGACGAACCCGACGAACGCGTCGCTCGTCGTCGACGCGAGGGCGCGGGCGAGCCGGTTGGGGACGTAGCCGCGCGCCTCGGCGTGGGCGCGGATCCGGGCGGCGAGCTCGGGCCGGACCGCGCCGCTGCCGTTGAGCGCGCGCGAGACCGTCGCCGTGGAGACGCCGAGCTCGCGTGCGAGGTCGACGACCCCGACGGCGCCCCGTCGCCCCCGTCCCGTCATGACCGTCCCGTCGTCGTCCGTGCGGTGTAAAGGCTTACATTCCGCGGTCCCGGCAGTAGACCATCGTCACGCGGTGAGGGCAACACCGACCGACCGGACGGTCGTGTCGTCGGCTATTCTCGCTGGTCCGAGCGAGTGAAGGAGGGGACCCATGAAGGCGGCGCCCCAGGGTACGGCCCGGCGGGCCGAGATCGTCGCGGCGGCCGCCCGGCTGTTCGACGAGCGCGGCTATCACGCCACGTCGATGGACGACATCGCCGCGGCCGTGGGGATCAAGAAGCCCACCCTCTACCACCACGTGCAGAGCAAGACCCAGATCGTCATCTGGATCCACGACGAGCTCGTCCACGACCTCACCGACCGGCTCGAGCAGCGTGTGGCCGACAAGCTCCCGCGCGCGGAGATTCTGCTGCGCGTCATGGACGACATCCTCGGCCTGCTGGAGACGCGCCCCGGGCACCTGCGTGTCTACTTCGAACACCACCGCGAGATCCCGGGCGAGGAGGGGCGGGTGGCCCGGGAGATGCGCGACCGCTACACCGAGACCGTCCGGCAGCTGATCGAAGAGGGCGCCGCCGCGGGCGAGTTCCGCGTCGAGAACCCCGGCCTGACGACGTTCGCCTTCTTCGGCATGTGCAACTGGGCCTACCAGTGGTACCGCCCCGGCGGTCCGCTCACCCACCAGGTCATCGCCCGCTACTTCTGGCAGATCTTCATGTCGGGCATCGCCACCGGCCCCGAGGTCCTGGAGGGCCACGCCGACCGCCTCGACGTCTGACCCGCGCTGTCGTCGGTCAGGGATGGCGAGGGGCGTCGCGAGCCGACCGGATCCTGGCACGCACGCACGCACGCGCGCACGCTCGTCGTCGCAGCCGGCGGCCGGCCGACGGCCCCCGGGCGGACGTCCGGTCTCGTCCTGGTGGGCGGCGGGCGTGATGTCGTAGCGTGACCCCGACCGTCTGGTCGGTCGGGCGACGGGGCCCGGTCGCGGTCGTACCCCGGAGCCGGGGAACAGCCCAGGAGGTCCCGTGACCCGCGTCGCCCGACCGGTTCCGACCCGCCCGCGCAGGCTCCGCGACTCGGGCTGGACGCTGCACGGCATCCTCGCCGCGGCGGCCGCGGCCGAGCCGGACCGGCCCGCCGTCGAGTTCACCGGTGCCCGCGGTTTCACCACCGCCGAGCTGCACGAGGCCGTCGGCGGGATGGCTGCGACGTTGCGCGCGAGGGGGATCGGGCGCGGTGACCGGGTGGCGCTGCTCGTCGGCAACCGCCCCGAGTTCCTCACGACGTTCCTCGCGTGCTCGGCCCTCGGCGCCGTCGCGGTGCCGCTCAACACGGCGTTGCGCGGCCGGGCGCTCGCCGAGACGCTGCGCCAGTTCCTGCCGTGCCCGCTCGTCACCGAGGCGGCCCTCGCCCCGAACCTCACCGCGCTGACCGGTGACGCGGCGCCGACCGCGCTCTGGTCGGTGGATGCCCTGCCGGGTGCGCACCGGCTGGAGCCTGCCGCGGAGCCCGTCATGCCGGCGCCGGACATCCAGCCGTGGGACGTCGCGACGATCCTGCTGACGTCGGGGACGACGGGCCTGTCGAAGGGCGTCATGTGGAGCCACGCCACCGCCCTCACCTTCGCGGACACCTCGACGTGGGTCATGGGCTACACCGCCGACGACGTGATCCACACCTGCCTGCCGCTCTTCCACATCAACGCGCTGCTGACGGCGCTGGTCCCGGGCCTGCTGACCGGCGCGAAGGTCGTCGTGGCACCGCGTTTCGGGGTGCGGACGTTCTGGTCGGACCTCGCCGACTGCGGCGCGACCGTCACGAACATGATGGGCGCCATGGGCGCGCTGTTGTGGCGGCAGGAGCCCACGCCCGCCGAGACCGCGCACCGGCTGCGGCTGGCGATGGTGCTGCCGCTGCCCGCCGACCGGCACGAGTTCGAGCGCCGGTTCGGCGTTCCGACGACCGAGGTCTACGGCTCCACCGACACCGGGATGCCGATCGGCATCCCCTTCGGTGAGCGCCGGCCCGGGTCGTGCGGGAAGCCCGCCCCTGGGTTCGCCGTCGATCTCGTGGACGCCGACGACGAGCCCGTCGGACCGGGCGAGCTGGGCGAGCTCGTGACCCGTCCGACGGCCGCGTTCGCGGGCACGCTCGGCTACTGGCGCAACCCCGAGCACACCGCGCAGGTACTGCGCAATCAGTGGTTCCACACCGGTGACCTGCTGCGACGCGACGACGAGGGCTGGTACTACTACGTCGACCGCGGCAAGGACGCGCTGCGGGTGTCGGGGGAGAACGTCTCGAGCGTCGAGGTCGAACGCGCGCTGCTGCGCCATCCCGACGTCGCCGAGGCCGCGGTGTTCGGGCTGCCGGGAGAGTTCGGCGAGGACGCCGTCGCGGCGGCCGTGGTCCCGCGGCCGGGGCGGACGGTCGACCCCGCGCAGCTGCGCGCGTTCGTCACCCCCGATCTGCCGTACTTCGCCGTGCCGCGCTACCTCGACGTGCGGGAGTTCCTGCCGCGCACCGCGACAGAGAAGGTGCGCAAGGCCGAGCTGCGCGCGGAGGGCCTGCGGCCTGGGATGTGGGACGGCGGCCCGTCGAGACGCTCGTGAGGCGCCCGGCCTCCCTCCGGCGCGCCGGGCCCCCGAGCGCAACCTGACGGTCCTCGCGCGGCCGTTCCGCAACGGTGAGGTTGCGGCCGGGCCGTGGCGCGCAACCTGACGGTCCTCGTGCGGCTGTTTTGCAGCAGTGAGGTTGCGGCCGGGTCGTGGCGCGCAACCTGACGGTCCTCGCAGGGCGCGTTCGCAGCGCCGGGTTTGCGGTCGGGGCGGGGCTACGGGCCGACGGGGAGGACCGAGCGGGCCGCGCGCGTCACCGCTGCGACGGCCGCCGGGTCCGCCGCCGCGATCTCCGCGGCCAGCTCGAGCGCGGCGGTCGTCACCCTGCCGGGCTCGGCCAGCCGGCTCGCCAGTCCGATGTCGACGGCCTCGGCCCCGGTGATCCGCCGTCCGCTGAGCAGGAGGTCGCGGGCCGGGGCCTGGCCGACCGCCCGGACGATCCGGTGGATCGCGCCACCGCCCGCGAGGATGCCGAGCGTGGCCTCTGGCAGCCCGAGGCGGACGCCCGGCGCGACGACGCGGATGTCGCAGGACAGCGCGAGCTCGAGGCCGCCGCCGAGGCAGGCGCCGTCGACCGCGGCGATCGTCGGCACCCCGACCTGCTCGAACGCGCCGTAGACCTGCTGGCAGAGCTCCACGTAGGACACTTGGTCGGCGAGGTCGGCGCGAGCCATGTAGGGGATGTCGCCGCCCGCGGCGAAGATGCGCGGCACGGCACTGCTCACGACGACGGCGCGGGTCCCCGCCGGGACGCTCGCCAGTGCCTCGCCGACCGCCTCGAGGAACGGCCGGTCGAAGGCGTTGACCGGGGCCGAGTCCATGACGATCTCCGCCACGGCGTCGTACAGTCCGACGTGGACCCCGGGATGGCGTCCGAACGCGACGCCGCTCACCGGCCGTCCGGCCCGGTGAACCGGGGGTCCCGCTTCTCGGCGAACGCCGAGAGGCCCTCCTGTGCGTTGGCGCCCGCGCGGACGGTGCGCCACAAGGACAGCTCGGCGGCGAGCCCGGCGGCGAACGAGTCCTGCGAGGCCCCCAGCGCGAGTCGCTTGGTCGCCGCGAGCGCCTCGGGGGACAGCGCGGCGAGGCTCGCGGCGAGTTCGAGCGCCGCCGCCGGGTCCGGGACCAGGCGCGTGACCAGGCCCCACGCCAGCGCCTCTGGCGCCTCGACGGTCCGGCCGGTGATCAGCAGGTCGCGCGCGACGCCCTGCCCCACCGCACGCACGAGCCGTGCGACCGTGCCGCCCACCGGGAGCGCCCCGGCCGCCGGCGTGGGCGCACGGACCACGACGGTGCCCGGCGCGACGCGGACGTCGCAGCACAGCGCGAGGTCGAACGCGACGCCGGTGCACCGGTCGGCGAGCAGCGCGACGGTCGGCAGCGGCAGGTCCTCGACGGCGGACAGCGCCTGCTGCCACGCGGTCACGGAGTCCTCGTCGACCGGCCGGTCGACGGCGGCGTCGGACGGGAGCCGCAGGAGGACGGCGCGGGTGCCTGGCGGCAGCGCGGCCAACGTCGCGACCAGTTCCGTCAGCGCGTCGGTCGCCGACCCGGCCGCGAGCTCCACGACGGCCACGGGGTCACGGGCGGGCCGCGGCGCGACACCGCGGGGATCGGGCGTCGACGCCTGCACGGGCTGTCCTCCAAGGCGATCCGTAACGCGACCGACTGGTCGGTCGAGAGACTGGCGTGCCCTTCCGTGCGGTGTCAAGCGCGGTCAGAGCGCGTTTCGACCCAGGTGCGGGGCGTGTCCGAAGAGTTCCTTGACGACCTGTGTGGCGGCCCCTAGGGTTTCGGGCCAGCACCCGACCGACCAGTCGGTCGTGCCTGTCCGAAGACCCCGGAGGAGCCGTAATGACGCGGTGGAGAAACCGACTGGGCGTGGCGTTGGCCGCCGCGACCGCGCTGCTGGTGGCGGGCTGTGGCGGAGGCGGGTCGTCCGACTCCGGCGGCTCGGGCGCGGGCAACCAGACCCTGCAGTTCGCGGTCGTCGCCGAGCTCACCGGCAAGTACGCGCCGTACGGGCTGCAGCTGCAGGCGGGCGTCAACGAGGCGGTCAAGGACCTCAACGCGTCGGGGCAGTACCCCTTCACGATCGAGCCCAAGTTCTACGACTGCCAGAGCGAGCAGGCGATCTGCGTCAGCAAGACCCGCGACGCAGTGACCAGCGACAAGATGCCGCTGGTGATGGGACCGGTCGTCAGTCTCGACATCCTGCCCTCGGCCGAGGTGACCCAGCGGGCCGACACCCCGCACGCGGTGTTCGCGGTGCTGCCCGACATCACCGACAAGTACACGAACACGTTCCGCTGGAGCGCGCAGAACGACGTCAACAACAAGACCGTCGTCGACTTCGTCAAGGCGAAGCTGCAGCCGGGCGAGGGCGTCGCGATCGTCCACGCCAACACCGACTTCGGCAACGGCGGTGCCAAGCAGCAGGCCGACGGCCTGGCCGCGGCCGGCATCACGCCCGTCGCCAACATCGGCCACGACCCGTCGCAGGCGGACTACACCCCGGTGATGGTCGAGCTGAACCAGAAGAAGCCCAAGTACATCCTGCTGTCGGACTCCGACCCGGCCGACGTCGCGAAGCTGCTGCGCCAGGCGCGCGAGAACGGTGTGACCGGGCAGTGGGTCGGCGCGGACGCCTCCGGCGCCATCCAGCTCGCGGGCGACGACGCCAAGGGCTACATGATCGTCTCGCCGTGGTTCCCGAACAACGCGTCCGACCCGAACTCGATCGAGCTCTCGCAGCGGTTCGTCGCGGCCGGCATCAAGGACCCGGGCTGGATCGCGGCCATGGCCTACGACGCGACCAAGGGCGTCGCGGAGTCCGCGAAGGCCAAGGGCCTCACGGCCGCCGACATCACGGCCGGCATGGAGTCGCTGACGAACATGCCGGGCAAGGCCGCGAAGTCGTGGACGTTCACCAAGGACAACCGCCGCGGCCTCACCGACTCGACGATCGGCCAGTGGAACGGCACCGGTTTCGAGACCGCGTGGCCGCAGGGCTGACCTGATCGGCCCGGCCCGGCCGCAGGAGCCGACCTGACCGGCGCCGGCCGAGCAGCACGACGAGAACCGACCAGGACGGCCGCGGGCACCGCCCGCGGCCGTCCGACCGGGAGGCGGATCGGTGAGCACCCCCAGCACGACCCCGGCGTCGCCGGACACCCGGCTCGACGCGACGACCGACGACCCGCAGCCGCCCTCGTTCACCGCCGAGCGCCACCTCGCCCCGAAGTGGGCGCGGTGGGGGCTGCCGGTGGTGCTCGCGGTCGCCGCGGTCGCGCTGCCCTTCGTGGGCATCGACAGTGCGCAGCAGTTCCTGTTGGCCTACATGGCGATCATCGCGTTGCTCGCGATCTCGCTGCACTTCCTCATGGGCATCGCCGGCCTGTTCAGCCTGGGCCAGGCGGGCTTCTTCGGCGTCGGCGCCTACGTCGGCGTCGTACTCATGGACAAGCTCGGGTGGGACGGCGCGATCGCGCTGCCGCTGGTCGCGGTGGCCGGTGCGCTGGTCGGGCTGCTCATGGCGGTCGCCACGCTGCGCGCCTCGGACCTGTACCTGGCGCTGACCACGCTGGCGTTCGGCTTCGTCGGCGAGAACGTGGTGCGCAACATCGACTATCTCGGTGGGGCGCAGGGCCTAGCGGGCTTCGACCTGTACTTCTTCGGGCTGACGCTCGACGACCCGCTGCTGATCTACTGGATCGGCCTGGGCTGCCTGATCGTGTTCATGGTCATGATCACGAGCATGCGCCGCAGCCGGTTGGGCCGGGCCCTGATGGCGGGCCGGGAGGGGCCGATCGCGGCGCGCAGCATCGGCGTCGACACCGGGCGCTACCGGTTCCTGGCCTTCGGGCTGTCGGGAGCCTTCGCGGCGGTCGCGGGCTCGCTCTACACCGCGTACGCCTACGTGCTCGACCCCTCGGTGTTCGGCCTGGGCCTGACGACGACGGTGCTGACGATCGCGATCGTCGGCGGGCTGCGCTCCATGCCGGGCGTGCTCGTCGCGGCGGTGGCGCTGACCTGGTTCCGCAGTGCCGTGGACGGTGAGGCGATCTCCGAGTACGTGCTGCTGTTCTACGCGGCACTCGTCGTCCTGACCCTGCTGTTCCTGCCGCAGGGCATCGGCGGCGCCATGTCCACGTCGTTCAGACGACTGGCGAACCGGAAGGGGCGCTCGTGACCGAGCCACTGCTGCGCGCGCGGGGCCTCACCCGGCGCTTCGGCGGCCTCGTCGCCGTCGACTCCGTGTCGGTCGACGTCGCCGAGGGCGAGGTCCACGGCCTCATCGGACCCAACGGTGCCGGCAAGACGACGCTGGTCAACATGCTCACCGGCGTCGACCGCATCGACGACGGCACCGTGCACTTCGCCGGCGAGGAGACGACGGGACTGCCCTCGCACAAGCTCGCCGCGCGCGGGATCGCACGGTCGTTCCAGACCTCGCAGCTGTTCGAGGACGAGGACGTGCTGGCCAACGTCATGGCCGGCCGGCACCGGCACCTGCGCTACCGCTTCCCGCACGACGTGCTCTACACCCCGCGGACCGCGCGGGAGGAGCGGGCGAGCCTCGTGCGGTGCGCGGAGCTGCTGGCGATGCTGCGCCTCGACGACGTCGCGCACCGGCACGTCGGCGAGCTGTCCTACGGCAGGCGGCGGCTGGTCGAGATCGCCCGCGCGCTGGCGACCGAGCCACGGCTGCTGGTGCTCGACGAGCCCGCCGCGGGGCTGTCGGGCGTCGACGTCGACCTGCTGGAGGGCGTGCTGCGGGACCTGTCCGCCGCCGCTTACACGATCCTGATCATCGAACACAACATCGGGCTGGTCATGGGCATCTGCGACCGCGTCACCGTGCTGGCCGAGGGCGCCGTACTGGCCCAGGGGCCACCCGCGGAGGTCCGCGTCATGCCCGAGGTGATCACTGCCTACCTGGGCAGGAGCGCCGCATGACGCTCGAGGTCGAGAACCTGTCGGTGGGCTACGGCGACGTCCCCGTGGTTCGCGAGGTCAGCCTGGAGGTCGCGGTCGGCGAGGCGGTCTGCCTCGTCGGACCCAACGGGGCCGGCAAGACGACGACGCTGCGCGGGATCATGGGCCTCTCGAGGCCGACGGCGGGCGCCGTCCGCTGGGAGGGCACCGACCACGCAGGCAGGCCCGCGTGGTCGCGCGCGCACGCCGGGATCGCGCTCGTCCCCGAGGGCCGGCACGTCTTCGGGCCCCTCTCGGTCGTGGAGAACCTCGAGGTCGCGGTGCGTGCCGTCGGCGGGCGGCGGGTCGGTGCGCGCATCGACGCCGCGATGGACCGCTTCCCGCGGTTGCGCGAGCGCCGCGCCCAGCCGGCCGGGCTGCTGTCCGGCGGAGAGCAGCAGATGCTCGCGATCGCCCGCGCGCTCGTGCAGGAACCGCGGCTGCTGGTGATCGACGAGATGTCGCTCGGGCTCGCGCCGGTGGTGTACGAACAGGTGGGTGAGGCCGTGCGCGGGCTGGTCTCCGACGGGCTCGGGGTGCTCATGGTCGAGCAGAACGCGGCACTGGCGATGTCGTTGTGCAGCAGGGGATATCTCATGTCCGGTGGGCGGATCCTGCTCGGTGGCACCGTCGAGGAGATGGCGCACGAGGATGCCGTCGCCCACCTCTACTTCGGGGCGGTGTGAGAGATGGACAAGCTCCTGCAGCTCGTCGTCGCCGGCCTCGTCACGGGGTCGATCTACGGCCTGATCGCCACCGGCTACGCGGTGCTCTACACCGCGACCGGGTTCGTCAACTTCGCGTTGGGCGCGCAGGCCATGCTCGGCGGGTACCTCGCCTACGTGTACTTCCCCGCTGTGCCGCAGTGGGTGCGGATCGTGATCTCGCTGGTCGTCGGGGCGGTCGTGTCGGTCGTGTCGTGGAACCTGCTCTACAAGTGGGCCGCGAGACGGGCGATGCTGGCGGCGGTGATCATGTCGTTCGCGCTGGCGATCGTCTTCGAGGAGATCATCAGACTCTCGGCGGGAGGGCTGAACGTGCCGGCCCCCTCGCCGTTCGGCCGCACCGTGTTCCAGCTCGGTGCCGTGACGATCTCGGCCCACCAGCTGGCGGTGGTCGTCGTGTCCGCGGTCCTGTTCACCGGGCTCGTCGTCATGCTCGGCAGCAAGCGCGGCGCGGCCGTGCGGGCCATGTTCGCCGACGCCGAGACCGCCGAGGTGCTGGGCATCCGCACCGCCCGGCTGACGACGATCCTCTTCGCGGTCTCGGGCGTGTTCGCCGCGGTCGCGGGCATCCTCGCCGCCCCCCTGCTGACGCTCTCGCCCTACATGGGCCTCAACCTCGCGCTGATCGGCTTCGTCGGCGCGATCCTCGGCGGCCTCGGCCGGATCGGGACGGCGATCGCCGGCTCGATCCTGCTCGGGCTGCTGGAGGCGTTCTTCGCCGGCTACGTGTCGGCCGACTTCCGCACCGCGCTGGTGTACGCGGTGTTCGTCCTGGTCCTCGTGATCCGCCCGGCGGGCCTGCTCGGCCGGGTGGCGAAGGTGAAGGTATGACGCAGAAGTACGAGACGATCTCCGTCGAGCGCGACGGGGCGGTCGCCCGCATCACCCTCGACCGCCCCGACAAGCTCAACGCGCTCGACCCCGTGATGCTCGAGGAACTGCTCGACGCCGTCGGCGGGCTCGCGGCCGACGAGGACGCCGCCGCCCTGGTCCTCACCGGCCGCGGCCGGCTGTTCTCCGCGGGCGTCGATCTGTCGACGCCGTTCTTCATGGAGGACCTCGACGAGAAGCAGGCGTCGACGGTGTTCAGCGGCAAGCGCCTGCTCGACCGGCAGCACCGCATCATCGCGGGCCTCTACGAGCTGCCGTTCCCGACGATCGCCGCGGTCAACGGCGACGCCGTCGGCGGGGGCGGGTTCGGCCTCGCGATGGCCTGCGACCTGCGGCTCGCGGTCCGCGGTGCCCGGTTCTGGATGGTGCCGGGGGCGCTCGCGGTGGTGCAGGACTTCGGGTTGTCGTGGCTGACGCAGAAGGCGATCGGGCCGTCGCGGACGCTGCAGATGGCGTTGCTGGGCAAGCCCGTCCTCGCCGAGGTGGGCGAGGGGTGGGGCCTCGTCAACGAGGTGCACGACTCCCCGGAAGCGTTGCGCACCAGGGTCGACGAGGTCGTCGCACAGCTCAACACCATGGGCCCCGACGCGATCCGGATGCTCAAGCTCGTCATCCGCAACGGCGCGACGAGCCCGCTGCGCGAGCAGCTCGCGATGGAGGCCGTCGCCAACGGCCTGACGTTCCAGTCCGCCGAGTTCGCCGAGCGCAAGGCGGCCTACCTGGACGGCCTGCGGAAGAAGGGCGCGAAGTGACCGTCCCGGCCACCATGCGCGCGGCCCGGCTGCGCGAGATCGAGGGGACGGTCCGGCTCGTCGTCGACGAGGTGGACGTCCCGGCCCCCGGCCCGGGCGAGGTGCTGGTCCGGGTGCGCGCGTGCGGGCTCAACCAGGTCGACCTGCTCACCCGCGACGGCAGGACCCCCGCCGCGGTCCCGCTCCCGCACGTTTCCGGCACCGAGGTCGCGGGTGACGTCGCCGCCGTCGGCGAGGGCGTCAGGAAGTGGCGCGGCGGCGAGCGCGTCGTCGTCGACCCCGTCCTCTCCTGCGGGGAGTGCGCGTTCTGCCGCGTCGGACGGGACAACATGTGCCTGCGCGGCAAGATCTACGGCGTCCAGACCCACGGCGGGTACGCCGAGTACGCGATCGCGCCGGCGGCGCAGCTGCTCCCGATCCCCGACCACATGGACCACGCCACCGCCGCGGCCGTCGCCGTGACCGGTCCGACGGCCTGGCACATGCTGCGCCGCCGCGCCGACGTCCGGGTCGGCGAGGACGTGCTGGTCATCGCGGCGGGCGCGGGCATCGGGGTGCTCGCGGTGCAGATCGCGCGGCTCGCGGGCGCCCGCGTCGTCGCCACCGCGGGCAGCCCGGACAAGATGGCCCGCGCCGCCGACCTCGGCGCCGACCACGTCGTCAACCATCGCGACCCCGAGTGGGCCGACCAGGTGCGGGCGTGGACCGGTGGGCGGGGCGTCGACCTGGTGTTCGAGCACGTCGGTGCCGCCACCTGGGAGGGCAGCCTGCACGCCATGGCCCGCGGCGGCCGGCTGGTCACCTCGGGCGGGCACTCGGGCTTCACCGTATCGCTGGACCTGTGGCACCTGTTCGTCAAGGAGCACACCGTCATCGGCTCCTTCGCCGGCTCGCGCCAGGACCTCGTCGACGTGCTGGACCTGGTCGCCCGCGGCCGGCTCCGCCCCGTCGTGCAGGACACCGTCGGGCTCGACGGGATCGAAGGGGCACAACGACTTCTGGAGGACCGCGGCGTGTTCGGCAAGCTCCTGCTGGACCCGGCGCGCTAGATCGGGGGGATTCGAGATGAGCACCATCGCCGAACGGGTCGCCGGGTTCACGAGCGGCCTGCAGGCCGACGCCCTGCCGGCCGACGTCCTCGAGAAGATCCGGGTGACGCTGCTGCACAACCTGGCCGTCGCCCTGGCCGACGACGTCGTCACCGGGGTGTCGTTCCGCTACGCCGAGGCCCTGGGTGCGGGCAGCGGGGCCCGGCTGTTCCGGACCGGGGCCGCCGCCGCGCCCGACACCGCCGCGTTCGTCAACGCGACGATGATCCACGCCCGCGCCCAGGACGACGTGTACTTCCCCGGGCTCACCCACGTCGGCGCGACGCTGGTCCCGGCGGTGCTGGCGCTGGGCGAGGAGCTCGACGCGTCCGGCGCCGACCTGGTCGCCGCGCTCGCCGCCGGCTACGAGACCGCGGGCGCACTGTCGCAGGGCTTCGCGCCGCGCACCACGCCGCGGGGTTTCCGCGCGACGGGTGTCTACGGCGTCCTCGGCGCCGCCGCGGGCGCGGCCCGGCTGCTGGGGCTCGACACCGCGACCACGGCCGACGCACTCGGCATCGCGACGAGCCTCGCCGGCGGCACCAACCAGACGTGGGTCGCGGGCAGTCAGGAGTGGCTCTTCCAGGTCGGCTTCTGCGCCCGCAACGGGCTGCTCGCCGCCAGGCTGGCCGCGGCGGGAGGCGCCGGAGCCCCCGACGCCTTCGAGGGCGCGCAGGGCTTCTACCGTGCGCTGCTCGGCGAGGAGACCGACCTCTCGACGGTCGCCACCGACCTCGGCGAGACGTGGCGCGTCCGCGACGTCACCTACAAGCCGCTGCCGGTGTGCGCGATCCTGCAGTCCCCGGTCACCGACGCCCTGTCGTTGCGCGCCGAGCACACGCTGACACCCGAGCTCGTCGGCGCCGCCCGGCTCAGCCTGTCCCCGGGGGAGGCCGCCTATCCCGGGACCGACTCCGTCGGACCGTTCCGCGGCGCGGGCGACGCCCTGATGAGCGCCCAGTTCTGCCTCGCCGTCGCGCTGGAGAAGGGCACGGTCACCGCGTCGGACCTGCTGCGCACCGACGACGCCGGGCTGCTCGAGCTCGCCCGGCGGATCGCGGTCGTGCCCGACCCCGCGCTCGCCTCGCGCTCGTTCAGGCTGGAGATCGACCTCCGTGACGGCGGCCGGGTCGAGCACGTCGGCGAGGACGGTGCGGCCGACTTCAACTGGGACCGCGAGGGGCTGCTCGCGCAGATCGCGGCGATGTCGGCGGAGATGCCGCCGGACGAGGTCGTCGCCGGGCTCGTCGACACGGTGCTCGACGTCGAGAACCGGTCGGTGCGCGACGTCGTGTCGGCGATGGTGACGTCGTGACGGCCCTCGTCGACGAGGCGTACGAGAAGGCGAGCGCCGGCGTCGGCAAGGTCCAGGAGATCCGGATCGGCGTCCTCGACGAGCGTGCGCTGCAACGGTTCGCGCTGGTGGTCGGGCACACCGACGGGCCGTATCAGGACCCGGCCGCGGCCGCCGATCTCGGGTACGCGGGCCTGCTGGCGGCGCCGCTGTACCTGACCGCGGTGCTCGGCTGGGACACCGGGCCCGCCGAGTCCGACCTGCTCGCCGACGGCAACTCCCGCACCCCGCTGGGCGACGTCGACGTCGCGGGGCTGCGGCTCATGGGCGGCGGCCAGGACCTGACGTTCCACGAGCCCGTCGTCGCCGGGCTCGACGTGGTGATGCACGCGGAGGTGACGGCGGTGACGCGCAAGGAGGGTCGCTCGGGCCCGTTGCTGGTGATCGAGGTCCATCGGCGTTACGTCGAGGCCGGCGACGGGCGGCTGCTCGTCGAGTGCCACGAGAGCTTCCTGGCCCGATGAGCGAGCGCAGCGAGCGGATCATCGACGCGGCCGCCGCCGGGTACCCCACCGCCGCCGACGTGAACGTCGGCGACCCGATCGGCGAGCTCGTCGTCACCCCGACCGAGATCACCCTGTTCCGGTTCAGCGCGTTGACGTGGAACCCGCACCGGATCCACTACGACCACCCGTACGCCGCCACCGAGGGCTACCCGGGCCCGCTCGTGCAGTCGCACCTGCACGGGTCCTACCTGGCCCGGCTCGTCGTCGAATGGGCGGGGCCGCGCGCACGGCTGCGGCGTTTCCGCTGGCAGAACCGGCAGTACGCGATCCCCGGCGACGAGCTGCGGATCACCGGGACGGTCACCGCGGTGAACGGACGGCTCGTCGACTGCGAGCTGGCCGAGACCAACCAGCGCGGGGAGACGTGCGCGCCGGGCCGGGCGACGGTGGAGCTGCCCTCGTGACCGTCTCCGCCGACCAGGCGCTCGACCTCTACCGCGTCATGGCCACCATCCGGGTCTTCGAGACGACGGCCGGGTCGCTGTTCGCCGCGGGCGAGCTGCCCGGGTTCATCCACCTGTCGTCGGGCCAGGAGGCCGTCGCCGCCGGGGTGTGCTCGGTGCTGCGCCGCGACGACGCCCTCACCACGACCCACCGCGGCCACGGGCACTGCATCGCCAAGGGCGGCAAGGTGTTCGGCATGCTCGCCGAGCTGTACGGCCGCGCCGCGGGCTACGGCAAGGGCCGCTCGGGCTCGATGCACATCGCGGACAGCTCCGCGGGCATCCTGGGCGCCAACGCGATCGTCGGCGGCGGGCTGCCGATGGCGCTCGGCGCGGCGTGGAGCGCGCAGGTCCGCGG
This sequence comes from Pseudonocardia benzenivorans CB1190, assembly GCF_000196675.2. Classification (GTDB taxonomy): domain Bacteria; phylum Actinomycetota; class Actinomycetes; order Mycobacteriales; family Pseudonocardiaceae; genus Pseudonocardia; species Pseudonocardia benzenivorans. The sequence continues at coordinate 2,207,622 of NC_015312.1, forward strand.
GGAGGACCGCGTCGCCGTGGCCTTCTTCGGCGACGGTGCCGTCGCCGAGGGGGTGTTCCACGAGACGCTCAACCTCGCGGCGCTGTGGCGGCTCCCGCTGGTGCTGGTGTGCGAGAACAACCGCGTCGCGGAGATGACGCCGTCGTCGGTGCACCTGGCGACGACGCGCGTCGCCGACTTCGCGGGCCCCTACGCCATCCCCGGGGCCACCGTCGACGGCAACGACGTGCTGGTCGTGCGCGATGCCGCCGCGACCGCGGTGGCGCGGGCCCGTGCCGGGGAGGGACCGACGTTGCTCGAGTGCGAGACCCACCGCATCCGCGGGCACTTCGAGGGCGACCCGCTGCGCTACCGCAGCGCGGAGGAGACGGCGGCCTGGGCGGCGCGCGACCCGCTCGTCCTGTTCCGGGCCCGGCTCGCCGAGCTCGGGGTGCCGTCCGCACGGGTCGAGGCGGTCGACACCGAGGTCGCGGCCGAGGTGCGCGACGCCGCGGCCGCGGCGGCCGCCGCGGCGCCTGCCCCCGTGTCCTCGCTGCTCGACGACGTGCGGCCGGGGGTGTCCTGATGGCTCGGCTCAAGTACTGGCAGGCGATCAACCAGGCGCTGCGCGAGGAGATGGCCCGCGACGAGGCGGTCTGCGTCCTCGGCGAGGACGTCGGTGCCCCGGGCGGCCCGTTCGGCGCGACCAAGGGCCTGCTCGACGAGTTCGGTGCCGCCCGGGTGCGCGACACCCCGATCAGTGAGGCCACGATCGTCGGCGCCGCGCTCGGGGCGTCGATGACCGGGCTGCGGCCCGTCGTCGAGGTGATGTTCCTCGACTTCATGACCGTGGCGATGGACCAGGTCGTCAACCAGGCCGCCAAGGTCGGCTACATGTCCGGCGGCCACTACCGGGCGCCCATGGTCGTCCGCACGATCTGCGCGAGCGGGCGCAACACCGGCCCCCAGCACGCGCAGAACCTGGAGGCCTGGCTCGCCCACGTCCCCGGGCTGACCGTGGTGTGGGGCTCGAACCCGGCCGACGCCCGGGGCCTGCTCAAGTCGGCGATCCGCGACGACGGGCCCGTCGTCGTGATCGAGAGCCTCGCCGAGTGGTCGCGCCGTGGCGAGGTCGCCGACGACCCCGACGCGCTCGTCCCGATCGGGGTCGCGGCCGTGCGCAGACCGGGCACCGACGTCACCGTCGTGACCTGGGGCGGAGCCGTGCACCGCGTCGACGCGGCCGCCGCGGCGCTGGCCGACGAGGTCGACGTCGAGGTGATCGACCTGCGGACGATCAGCCCCTGGGACCGCGCGACGGTGCTGGAGTCGGTGCGGCGCACCGGGCGGCTCGTCGTGGTGCACGACGCCGTGGCCGCCTTCGGGGCGGGCGCGGAGATCGCCGCGACGGTCGCGGAGCACTGTTTCGGCGACCTGCGCGCCCCGGTCACCCGCGTCGCGGCGCCGTTCGCGCCGTCGCCGTTCCCGCCGCAGCTGGAGGCCGCCTACCTGCCCCAGCCCGGCACCATCGCCGACGCGATCCGCGCGAGCGTGCTGCAGGGGGTCCGGTGACCGAGATCGACGTCGTCGTCCCGAGATGGGGCCTGACCATGGACGACGCCACGTTCGTCGGGTGGCTCGTGCAGGTGGGCGATACCGTCGGCGAGGGCGAGGCGCTGGCCGAGGTCGAGACCGACAAGACGACCGCCGACCTGCCCAGCCCCGCGGCGGGTGTCGTCACCGCGACCCTCGTGGCGGCGGGCGACGAGGTCGTCCCCGGCCAGGTCGTCGGACGCATCGCCGCCGGTCCCGCCGCACCCGCGACCTGATGCTGTGACCCACTTGGAGGAGGAGACCGTGCACGACCTGATCGGCGACCGGACGCTGCGAGACCTGCTCGACGAGCGCACGGCCCGCACGCCGGAGAAGACCTACCTGGTCTACGAGGACGCCGAGGGCACGATCACCGAGTTCAGCTACCTGGACTTCTCCCGCCGTGTCGACGAGCTCGCCGCCGGGCTCGCGGCGCTCGGCGTCGGCAAGGGCGACCGGGTGACGATCCACCTGCGCAACAGCCCCGAGGTGCTCGAGGCCTGGTTCGCCCTCGCGACCCTCGGCGCGGTGTTCGTGCCGTCCAACGTCGCGAACACCGCGGGGGAGATCCAGCACGTCGTCTCCTACTCCGGGTCCGTCGCGGTGATCACCCAGCCGCTGTTCGCCGACGTCGTCGCGCGCGCGGTCGCCGAGTGCCCGACGGTGCGCCACACCCTCATGGCGCGCACCGACACCGCACCCGAGGGCACGCTGCTGCTCGACGACCAGCGCCTCGCCGGTGCCACCCCGCCGGACAACGGCGTCGGCCCCGACGACGTCGTCGAGATGATCTTCACCTCGGGGACGACCGCCCGCCCCAAGGGTGTGCTGCTCACCCACGCCAACGCGCTGCACTCCGGCGAGCGCTCGTCGAGGGCGCTGCTGCTCGACTCCTCCGAGCGCTGCCTGACCTCGCTGCCGGTGTTCCACGTCAACGCCCAGTCGCTGACGGTGCTGTCGTCGCTGACGGTCGGCGGCACCGCGATCGTGCTGGAGGAGTACCGGGCGACGAAGTTCTGGGACCAGGTCCGCGCGCACAAGGCCACCCAGATCAGCCTCGTCGCGATGCAGGCCCGGACGCTGCTCGCGCAGCCCCCGCGGGACACCGACGACCAGCACGACGTCCGCCGCGTCTTCTACGCGCTCAACATCACCACCGACGAGCGCGACAGCTTCGAGAAGCGCTACGGCGTCGAGCTGGTCAACGGCTACGGACTGTCGGAGGCGATGACGCTGGTGACGGTCGCGCCGGTGTTCGGGCCGAAGCGCTGGCCCTCGATCGGGGTCCCGCTGCACGACCGCGTCGTCAAGCTCGTCGACGCCGAGGGCAACGAGGTGCCGCGCGGCGAGGTCGGCGAGATCGTCGTGCAGGGCCGGCCGGGCCGCACCCTCATGCTCGGCTACCACAACGACCCGGAGGCCACGGCCCGCACGCTGGTCGACGGGTGGCTGCACACCGGCGACAACGCCTACGTCGACGAGAAGGGCTACTTCTACTTCTTCGACCGCGGCAAGGACATGATCAAGCGTGCCGGCGAGAACGTGTCGACGGTCGAGGTCGAGTCGGTGCTGCTCGACCACCCGGAGATCGTCGAGGCCGCGGTGATCGGCGTGGTCGACCCGATCCGCGACGAGGCGGTGAAGGCGTTCGTCGCGCTCGCCGCGGGCAGCACGTTGACCGTCGAGGCGATCCAGGAGCACTGCGCGACCCGGCTGGCGAGGTTCAAGGTGCCGACGATCGTGGAGATCCGCGACGAGCTGCCCAAGACCTCGATCGGGAAGATCGAGAAGAAGCTCCTGCGCGGCCAGGGGTAGGGCCGGGACGTGGACGGGGGGCCGGGGACCGGGGCACCGCCGCGGGGCCCTGCGGACCCGGTGGTGCCCTCGTCGCGGCACCGGGAGATCGTGCGGGCGGCGGCCCGGCTGTTCGACGAGCGCGGCTACCACCACACCTCGATGGACGACATCGCCGCCGCGGTGGGCATCAAGAAGCCGACCCTCTACCACCACGTGCCGAGCAAGGGCCGCATCCTCGCCCGGATCCACGACGACCTCGCCGACCGGCTGCTGGGGCGGCTGCGCGAGCGCATCGACACCGGCGCGGCGCCCGCCGCGGTGCTGCTCGGGGTGCTCGAGGACCACCTCGAGCTGCTCGACCGCGAGCCCGCCAACCTGCGCTGCTACTACGAGCACCGCCGGGAGCTGCCGCCCGAGGACGAGGCCCACTCGCGGGCGCGCCGCGACGAGTACTTCGCCGCGGTGCTGGCCGTGGTCGAGGACGGCGTGGCCCGCGGGGACTTCGCCGTGACCGACCCGCGGTTGGCGACGCTGGCGTTCTTCGGCGTGTGCAACTGGTCGTACCAGTGGTACCGGCCGGGGGGTGCGATGGCGGCGCGGGCGATCGCCGTGAGCTTCTGGCGCTGTTTCCTGTCCGGCATCGCCGCGACCAGCACGGGGCCTGCGCCGTAGCTGTGCCGAACGTCTCCGTGGGCGCGGTCCGCCCCGCGCGGTATCTTCGTGGCGTCGTAGCCCGACCGACCAGTCGGTCGAGTTGTTGGAGGGAACCTGATGCTCGAGACGAACAGCCCGGTCACCGGCCCCGTCGCGCTGCCCACCGTCACCGCCGACGACGAGACCCTGCGCGACGCCCTCACGGCAGGGAACATCCCCACGCTGCTGCTAGTGCTGCGCACACTCACCGGTGATCCCCGCTGGTTCGCCGAGCCCTACCGGCCCTCGCGCACGATCGCGATGAACGACAACGACTCCGGCGGGCTGCCCGAGCCGGTCCAGCAGGAGATCCGCGACGCCGTGCTCGACGTGCTGCGCGAGCTGCGCGACGGCGGCCGCGACGTGACCCCGCCCCCGCTGGGAGCCGGGCTCATCGAGATCCTCGGCGAGTCGCTGGGCGAGCAGGTGCCGGCCGAGTACGCGCCGTCGATGGCCGAGGACGCGGGCTTCGTCCCGTCCGACGCGTTCGACGGGCCGCCGCTCGGCGCGGACCTCTCGGTCGTGATCATCGGCGCCGGCATCTCCGGGATCTGCGCGGGCACGGCACTGCGTCGCCTCGGGGTCGACGTCACGATCCTGGAGCGCAACGACGACGTCGGCGGCACCTGGCTCGACAACGACTACCCGGGCGCGGGCGTCGACACCCCGAGCCACCTCTACGCGTTCTCCTTCGCGCCGTGGCCGAGCTGGTCGCGCTACTACGCCAAGCAGCCCGAGATCCTCGACTACCTGCGGCGCGTCGCCGACCAGGAGGGGCTGCGGTCGGTGATCCGGTTCGGGACGGAGGTGCTCGGCGCGACCTGGGACTCCGGCTCCTCCGTCTGGCGGGTGCAGGTGCGTGCCCGCGACGGCGTCGTCTCCGAGCTCGCGTCCGACGTGCTCGTCAGCTCCGTCGGCCAGCTCAACCGGCCCGTCGTCCCGGCACTGCCCGGGCTCGACACCTTCCCGGGCCCCGCCTTCCACACCGCGCAGTGGGACCACTCGGTCGACCTGACGGGCTTGCGCGTCGGCGTCGTCGGGACCGGCGCGTCGGCGATGCAGGTCGTGCCGGCGATCGCGGAGCAGGCCGGCTCGCTGGTGATCTTCCAGCGCTCCCCGCAGTGGGTCGCACCCAACGGGAACTACCTGCGCGAGGTCGACCCGCGCACCCGGCTGCTGTTCGAGCAGGTCCCGTACTACCGGCCCTGGTACCGGCTGCGGCTCATGTGGATGTTCCAGGACAAGCTGCACCCCACGCTGCAGCGCGACGAGGCGTGGGAGCGGGCCGCCGACGGCCGTTCCATCAACCGCACCAACGACAAGCACCGCGAGTTCTTCACCCGCTACCTGCGCGAGCAGCTCGGTGACCGCGAGGACCTGGTCGCGAAGTCGCTGCCCGACTACCCGCCGTACGGCAAGCGGATGCTGCTGGACTGCAACTGGTTCTCCACACTGCGTCGCGACGACGTCTCGCTCGTGACGTCCGGCGTCGCCGCGATCGACGGCTCGACCGTGGTGACCGAGGACGGCGGCCGCCACGAGGTCGACGTCCTCGTCTTCGCGACGGGCTTCTCCGCCCGGAAGATGCTGCACCCGTTGGACATCCGCGGCCGTTCCGGCACGTCGCTGCGCGAGCGGTGGGGCGACGACGACGCCTGGGCGCACCTGGGCATCGAGGTCCCCGACTTCCCGAACCTGTTCCTGATGTACGGGCCCAACACCAACCTCGGCCACGGCGGCTCGACGATGTTCCACGCGGAGTGCCAGGTGCACTACATGGTCGCCCTGCTGCGCGAGATGGTGGCGTCCGACGTCGCGGCCGTCGAGGTGCGCCGCGACGTGTGCGAGGACTACGTCGCCCGCGTCGACGCCGCGCACGAGAACATGATCTGGACCCACCCGGGGATGAGCACGTGGTACCGCAACGCGGCGGGTCGCGTCGTCACCAACAGCCCGTGGCGGCTGCAGGACTACTGGACGATGACGCGCCGCCCGTCGCTCGACGAGCACATCGTGACCCCGGCGCGTCAGAGCTCGTCGAAGGGCGTCGCGTAGCGGAAGGTGCCCCGCGGGGTGTCGTCGTCGAGGGCCAGGACCTGGAAGTGGACGCCCCACGTCGGGTCCGGGGCGTCGACGCCGACGGTCCTGGAGTCGACGAACCCGAAACGCCCGTAGAAGTCCGGGTCGCCGAGGAGCCCGACGAGCCGCTCCCCGCGGCTCCGGGCGACGTCGACCGCGGCGTCGACGAGCGCACTCCCGATCCCGTGGCGCTGCGCCTCGGGCAGCACACCGATCGGCCCGAGCCCCAGCGCGTCGGCCTCGCCGACGTGAGCCCGGGTGCAGATCACGTGGCCGACCACCCGGTCCTCGTCGTCGGCGACCAGGGAGAGAGCGGGCAGGAACCAGGGACCGTCGCGGAGCCGGTCGGTGAGCCCGGCCTCGACCGCCTCGCTCCCGTCGGGCGGGGCGAAGGCGGCGCGATGGACGGCGCGCACGGCATCGTGGTCGGCGATGGTCTCGGGGCGGATCCGCACGGCGGACATCGTCGACGGAACCGGCCGTGGCGTCGACCGGTTTGTCCGCAACCCCGTGCGCGGCGATGATCAGCCGATGTAGGAGATCCCGAAGGCGTCGATCTTGCGGTACAGCGACGAGCGGGCGATCCCGAGCATCTCGGCCGCCTTGTAGCGGTTGCCGCGGGCCTCGTAGAGCGCCTGGATGATGACGTCGCACTGGGCGGCCTCGAGCATCGACATCCGTGGCGCCCGGTGCGCGAAGCACGACGGTGGCAGGTCGGGCGCCTGGATGACCCCGACGGGCTTGCGGGCCACGACGTAGCGCAGCACGTCCTCCAGCTCGCGCACGTTGCCCGGCCACGCGTAGCCCTCCAGCACCCGCACGACCTGCATGCTCAGCCGCAACGACCGCCCACCCGCGAGCCCGTGCAGGATCGACATCGCGATGTCGCCCAGCTCGTCGGCGCGGTAGCGCAGCGCGGGCACCCGGACGGTCTCGTGGAAGTGCCGCAGCAGCAGCCCGTACGGGCGGGTGGCGTCCGCGGAGGCGCTGTCGATGCAGCCGGCGACGACGAGCGGGTCGGGCATCGCGACGAGGGTGCGCAGCGACTCGTCGAGCCGGCGCGCGGCGACCGGGCTGAGCAGGTTCATCTGGCGCAGCACGAGCAGCCGCGGCCGGTCGCCGGGCTCGCGGGCGACGCGGTCGAGCGGGTCGGGTCCGCCCGTCGAGTCCCCGATCCGCGAACAGTCGACGACGTGCACCATCGCCGACGGGTGCGCGCGCCGGAACTGCTGCACGGCCAGTGTCTGCTTGCCGACGCCCGCCTCCCCGATCAGGAGCTGGTGGCGCCGGCGCCCGACCGCGGCCGCGACCTCGTGGCAGGCCCGCAGATAGGGACTCAGCAGCTCGCGGTTGGCCCGCATCCGCGCCTCGGCGTGCAGCCGCGCGGAGTGGTCGCCGCCGCGCAGGTCGGCGGCGTAGTCGCGGCGCGTCGTCGGGGCGACGTGCGAGCCCTGGCGCCGCACGGCCTCCGGCACGGCGAACCGCGCCGCGAGATCCAGCGGCCCGCCGGACACCACGCAGCCGACGACGACGCCGGCATCGGACACCGGCTCGACGGCCAGCGCCGCGCAGTGTCCCGACGGCAGGTCGACGTGCCGGTCGCCCCCGTCGGCCTCGCCGATGACGGCCGCGGCGAGCGTGAGGTCGGCCAGGCTGCGCTGGTCGTCGTGCCCGAGCCTGCGCACTCCCGGGCACGTGAGCAGCGCGTCGCCGTCGGTGGCGAGCACCCACTCCGCCCCGGCGTCGCGCGCCTCGGTGAAGCGGCGGTGGACGAGCAGGCCGTGCCGGTGCGCACGGTCGGCGACGGCCTCGGCGATCCGGCCGGCGAGCAGCCCGGCGACCGCGGTCCCGGTGTCGTCGGCATCCGCGACGTGGCGCAGCACGACGACCGCGTCCGGCGCCGCACCGTCGCTGCGGTGCACCGTCGCCGCCGACTCGGCCAGCCACGTCAGCTCCGGGTGCAGGTGCTCGGCGCCGACGACGCTCGCGACGTCGCCCCCGTGGTGCAGCAGGGCGGCGGCCGTCGTCCCGACGTCGCCCTCCGCGTACCGGAACCCCGGCGTGAACAGCACGCCGTCGAGCAGCGCCGCGAGCGCCGGATCGCCGTCGTGACGCACGCGCACGACACCGTCGTGGTCGACCAGCGCGACCGAGCAGCGGGGGCGCGGGGTGAGGGAGAAGAACGCCGCGAAGACCTCGTCGGCCTCCGGGACGGCCGACCGGCCGGGCTCGTGCCCGACGTAGCTGACCTCGACGGCGTCGAGCCGCACACCGGCGTCGACCGCCCGCAGCCACGACGCCACCACCTCCGGCCGGACGGCCTCGCAGGCAGGGTCGATGCGACCCGTCCGCCGGAACCGCTGCGCCGCCGCCTCGATGCCGGTGAGGTCCACCGGCCCAGGCTAGGACCGCGCCGGCCCGGAACCGGCCGACTGTCGCAGGTTGCGACGCCCGACCCGGCCGTGGCAGGAGTACGCCACTCACGGGACAACGGGCACGCACCGGCTTGTCCGTCCGGGACAGCGCCGATGTCGCAGGGCGCCGCTACCGTCGGGCGCAGCGGCGGAGGGAGCCGGGATGGCGGGCAGCGGTGCGCTCGGGATGATCGAGACGCGGGGGCTGGTGGGCGCGATCGAGGCCGCGGACGCGATGGTGAAGGCCGCGAACGTCGAGGTCGAGGGCTATCGCACGCTGCGCAACGGGCAGGTGTCGGTGCTCGTGCGCGGCGACGTCGGCGCGGTGAAGGCGGCCGTCGACGCCGGTGCCGCCGCGGCCGCCCGCGTCGGTGAGCTCTACACCTCGCACGTGATCCCGCGCCCGCACGGGGAGACCGAGGGCGTGGTCGGCCAGGCGGTCGTCCCGCTCGACTGAGCGCCCGTCAGCCGGTCTCGCCGTCGTCGCCCGCGGTCTGGTTGACCTGCAGCAGCCGCAGCGCGAAGTCGGCGCGCATCCGGTCCTCGTGCCGGCTCAGGTCGAGCCCGGTGAGCTGGCGGATCCGCTCCAGCCGGTAGCGCAACGTCTTGTGGTGCACGAACAGGCGCTCGGCCGCGAGCCGCTGCGAACAGTCGGCGTCGAAGAACGCGCGCAGCGTGCGGATCAGGGCACCGTCGTTGTCACGGTCGTAGGCGACGAGCGGGCCCGTCACGTCCTCGATGAACGTCTGGAGGTCGGGGTCGTCGCCGCTGCCGAGCAGCAGCCGCACGATGCCGAGCTCCTCGTAGAGGAACGCGTTCTGCCCGCCCAGCCGCCGGGCCGCCGACAGTGCCGTGCGGGCCTCGTTCCACGCCCCCGGCAGGGCGACGACGTCGCGGTGCTCCCGGCTGATTCCCCAGGTCATCCGCAGGTCCGGCCAGTCGGCGCGCACCGCCGCGGAGAACGCGGTGACCAGGTCCTTCGCCTCGGCCCGCCCGACGTCGGACGCGATCGCGACGAGCAGGTCCCCGCGCAGGCCGGCCAGCGCCAGCCCGCGCCCGTCGTCGAGCGTGCGGACCGTGCGCAGGACGTGCCGGCGCAGCCGTTCGGTGCCGGAGGTGTCCCAGCCGTGCTCGGCGGCGAGGTCCTCGACGTTCTCGATGCGCCCGTGCACGACACGCAGCGCGCCCGTCAGGGCCAGACCCAGCTGCTGGGCCCGGGTGCGGGCGGCGAGCCGGTGCTCGACGGGTCCCTGCAGCAGGTCCCACAGCACCTGCTCGATCGCCTCCGCACGGGCCCGGCTGGCGGCGCGTTCGCGCAGCAGCGCCAGCGAGCAGGCCATCGCGACCTGTCCGGCGGTGACCTCCAGCATCTCGTCGGACCCGCCGCCCGGCAGCAGCACGACCTGGCCGACCTCGTCGCCGTCGGCGTAGACGGGCCGGATCCAGCTGCGACCGGCGCCGGTGCGGCGGCGACGCGCGGGCCGGCCGACCGTCGCGGGCAGCGACGACACCAGCCTGCGGCCGCTGTGTGCGGCGAGCAGGGTGCCGTCGGGGCCGTACACGCCGATCTCGCAGTCCAGCTCGGTCGCGACCGCGCGCATGATCGCGGGCAGGCCGCCACCCTCGACGACGGTCGTCAGCAAACTGTGCTGCAGCCGTGAGCTGCGATCGAGCACCGACACCTGGTGCTGCAGCGCGTCGCGGGCGCGTTCGGCGTCGGCGGTGGCGGCGGCCTGCTCGTCGTGCAGCCGGGCGTTGTCGATGGCGACGGTCGCGAAGTCGGCGAGGGTCACCATGCGGCGCACGTCGCGCTCGGTGAAGATCGACCGGCGGCGCCGCCAGACCTCCAGCACCCCGACGAACTCGCCCTGCAGACGGAGCGGGACGGCCAGCGCCGACCGCGTCGCCTCCTTCTCGGCCAGCGACATGAAGTCCTGGCTGATCGTCTCGTCCTCGAGGTAGGAGTCGACCTTGGCGGGCTCGCCGGTGAGGAACACCAGGCCGGCGACGCCCTGGCCGCGGTGCATCCGGAGCCGGGCCGTCTCGGCGACCCGGTTGCCGACGCACGCCCGCATCCGCACGACGTCGTCCTCGCGCAGCATGACCCCGCAGATGTCGGAGTCCAGCAGCCGCAGCGTCCGCTCGGCGATGGTGTGCAGCGCCTGGTCGACGTCGCGCGCCGACAGCAGCTGGGCGACGACGTCGCGCACCGCCTCGGCCTCGGCGTCGGCGTCCTGCACCCGGCCCGTGGCCGACGAGTCCGCGAGCACGAGGGAGAGCCAGACGCACGCCTGCCGCAGCAGCTGCCACGCGCCGGGCTCGACGTCGGTCCCCGGGTCCCAGCACAGCGCGACGGCCGCCCCGGCCGGGATGACCAGCCCGCGGCGCTCGACGGGCGCGCACGGCGACGGACCGCCCCGCGGCAGGCCCGCGATCCCCGTCCCGGGTCCGGCGAGCGCGGTCCAGCCGGTGTCGGACCACCAGGCGACGCTGACCGCCGTCCCGACCAGTAGCGACGCGCGCGCGGCGACCTCTCCCGCCGCGGCGGCGAGGTCCGCGGGCAGCGACTCCAGCAGGGTGGCGAGGCCCGGCGGGCCGGCGACGGTGAGCCGCCGGGATTCGGCTGGTGTCATCTCACCCCCCGGCCCCGTCAGGTCGCGATCAGGGACTTGAGCGTACGTCGCGCGGCCATCGCCCGGTACGCGTCGGGGACGTCGTCGAGCGGGACCGTCTGCGTCGCGACGACCGTCGGGTCCAGCACACCGGACGCCACGAGCGCGACGAGCGCCTCGCCGTCGCGCATGAGGTCGCCGATCGCGAACCGCAGCGTGAGCTCGTCGGCGAAGGCCCTGGCGACGGGCAGCGCGAACTCGGGCTCGGTGTGCACGCCGACGGACACGATGGTGCCGCGCCGTCTGACCAGCGTGAACGCCGTGTCGAGGCCGCGCGGGCCGCCGACGGCGTCGATCACCGCGTCGGCGCCGCGGCCGTCGGTCAGCCCGGCCACGGTCGCGCGAGCCCCGGCCGGGTCTGCGACGACGGCGCCCTCGCGGGCGGCGAGCTCGCGGCGGGCGTCGACCGGTTCGACGACGACCACCGTCCCCGCGCCGCACGCCTGCGCCGCCAGGCTGGTCAGCTGGCCGACCGGCCCGCCCCCGAGCACGACGACCGTGTCGCCGGGGGTGAGCCCCGCGCGGCGGACCGCCGCGTAGCCGGTGGCGAGGGTGTCGCCGAGGAACACGGCCGCGTCGAGCCCGATCCCGGCCGGCACCGGGCGCAGCACCGTGTCGGCGAACGGGACGCGGACGAACTCGGCCTGGCTCCCGGCCAGCGGCGGGCCGTAGGCGGAGCCGGTGCCGAAGAACCGCCGCTGCGGGCACTCCCAGTGGTCGCCGCGGCGGCACCACCAGCACGTCCCGCACGCGGTGAAGTCCGCGCCGACGACGAGGTCCCCGACCGTGTGGCCCTGCACCGCCGGTCCCGTCCCGACGACCTCTCCGACGAACTCGTGGCCCAGCACGCTGCCGCGGGGCAGGTGCTCGCCGTGCGCGACGGCGTGCAGGTCGGTGCCGCACACCGCGGCCCGGCGCACCCGCACGATCGCGTCGCCGGGATCGACGACGATCGGCTCCGCGACCGACTCGACGCGCACCGTCCCGTCCCCGGCGAAGAGCACGGCCTTCATGTCGGGGTCGCCGCCAACGCGCCGAGCCGCTCCCGGATGCGTTCGGCCGCCTCCCGCAGGGCGGCGAGCTCGGCGGGACGCAGGTCGAGCTCGACGATGCCCTGCACGCCGCCGCGGCCGAGGCGGGCGGGCAGGCCGACGTAGACGTCCCGGATGCCGTAGCTGCCGTCGGCCAGGACCGCGGCGGGCATGACCTCGCCGCGGTCGGCGACCATGGCCAGCACCATCCGGGCCGCCGACGTGCCGGGGGCCATGAACGCGCTGCCCGACCGCAGCAGCCCGACGACCTCCGCGCCCGAACCCCGCGTCCGGTCGACGGTCGCGTCGAGGTCGGCCGGGCCGACCCGCTCCAGAATCGGCCGGCCATCCGCGGTGGCCTGCGACAACGGGACGACCATCTCCTCGCCGTGGCTGCCCAGCGCCCACGCGCCGACGACCTCGGCGGGTCCGGCCCCGGCCAGGGACGCCAGCGCCTGGAACCGTGCGGTGTCGAGCACCCCGGCCATGCCGACGACCCGCTGCGCCGGGAACCCCGACGACACCCACGCGTGCTGGGTCATCTCGTCCAGCGGGTTGGTCACGACGACGAGCACCGCGTCGGGGGAGGTCCGCGCGAGCCGGGACGCGATGTCGCCGACGATCTCCGCGTTCGTCGCGATGAGGTCCGAGCGGCTCATCCCCGGCGTGCGGGGGCGTCCGGCGGTGAGGACGACGTAGTCGGCCCGGCCCGCCTCCTCGACCGTGCCGACCCCGCGGACGCGGGTGGTGAACCCGCTCAGTGCGGCGGTGTGGGTGAGGTCCAGCGCGATCCCGGTCGCGCGGCCCTCGTCGATGTCGACGAGCACGACCTCGTCGAACGCGTCGGCGTCGGCGAGCCGCATCGCGGCGATCATGCCGACGTTCCCGGCCCCCACCACGACGACCCGCCCGACCCGCCCGCCCGGCGCACCGCGGCCAGGAGGGGCCGACGAGCGACGGGAGGACCGGCCGATCGGGGCGCCGCGGCGGTAGAGCGCCCCGGAGGGCGGGCGCACCGGCCGCGGCGCGGAACCGAGCCGGGCCGACACCGCGGCTGGGTCGGGGAGCGGACGGACCTGGGCGGGCGCCGCGGGTCGCGCGCCTCGTGCGGCGGCCGACGGCGGTGCAGGGGAGCCGACCACGATCTCCACGCCCAGCTCCCGGGCCCGTTCCCGGGCCAGCGGGGTGACGACGTCGCGGGTCCCGACGTGCACGACCCCGGCCCCGCCCGCGACCGCCTCGTCGACGGCCGCCGCACCCCACACCGTCATCGCCGGTCCTCCCGGCCGTGCATGCCCTCGAGCGCGGCGACGGCCGCGTCCCGCGCGGTCTGCACCTCGCTCTCGGTGCCCGACAGGAACATCCGGCCGAACCGGCCCACCGCGCGCAGCTCGATCACGGTGATCGACGCGGCCTTCTCCGCCTCGTTCGCCGCGACCGAGATGTAGGCGGCCGGAGCGACCTCCATGACGAACAGGCTCTGCCCGGGCATCAGCATGGATCCCTTGCGCCACTTGTTGAGCAGCTGCGCCTGGTAGGGGTGGACGTTCGTGATGAACTGCGTCGACGCGATCGTCGGGCGGATCCGGTCGGCCTCGGTCAGCCCCAGCTCGTCGAGCACCGCCTGCCCCGACGCGAGCACCTCCGCCTGCTGCTCGGAGTGGATCTCCAGCAGCCCGAACTCGCGCTCGATGATCTGCAGCGCCGGCCGCACGCCTGCCGCCTTGAGCGCGATGTCGGCGGCCCGGAACACCTCGTTGCCGGGGGCCATCTCGATGTACAGCTCGGCCATGCCCGCGAGCGGGACGTCGCCGGGGCTGGTGGCGGCGATGTGTGCGGCGCACTGCGGCTGCATGCGGTCGACGAACGCGTAGGTGCGCAGCGTCGGCGCCGGGTTCTGCGGGGTCACGGTGCCGACCTCGCGATCCCGACCGGGGTGATCAGCAGCGCGTGCGGGTACGTCACGACGGTTCGCTCCAGGTAGCCGGCCAGCACGTCGCCCGCGCCGGGGATCATCAGTGCGCCGCCCGCGAGGTGCAGCGGGAGGTCCTCGTGCCCGGCGGTCAGCGCGCGCACGTTCTCCGCGATCCGCTGCAAACCCGGCACGAGCACGGGCAACGCCTCGCCGGGATGGGCGCGCTTGTACGGCTCGGCGTCCTCCAGCGCGAGGCCGAGCGCGCCGGCGAGCACGAGGTCGAGATGGTGGCCGCCCCCCGGCCGGTCGTCGAGCGCCACGAGCTCGCCGGCGCGGTAGACGCCGACGCCGGTCGACCCGCCGCCCACGTCGACGACGACCCCGTCGCGCAGGCCCAGCGTCCGCTGGGCGGCGCCGACCTCGTCGACGAGCGCCACCTCGTCGAACCCGGCCGCCTCGCACACGAACGTGCAGGCGCGGGCGTCGGCGGCCGGGACGCACGGGGGATGGGCGGTCGCGGCCGCCGGCAGCTCGGTGCGCAGCGCGACGCGAGCGGCATCGCGCAGGTCGCGGACCGTGGCGACGGCCCGGGCGAAGTCGACGACGACCCCGTCGGCCAGCGCCCCCGACGGCCTGCCGTCGACCCACACCGGCCGATCCCGGCCGTCGGGGCCGGTCGCGAGGACGACGAGCACGCAGGTCGCCGTGCCGAGGTCGACGCCGACCCGCAACGCCGTCGCGGCCCGCGCGGCGCCGGCCGCGTCCGGATCGCCGCCCGCCAGCGCGGCGACCGCGGCCGCCCGCTCCAGGAGGGAGCGCGTCGCCGGGATCGCGCTGCACGTCGTCAGGAGCGGCATCTACAGCTCCACCGGGTCGTAGACCGTGCGCCACGGCCGGACCTCGTGCGCGATCCGCTTGATGTTGATCAGGTGCAGCGGCGTGACGTTGTCCGAGCAGATCGACCCGCTCCACGTCCCGGTGCCCAGCTGGAAGGAGGGGTCGACCTCGGTCGAGAAGCCCATGCCGCCGAACAGCGCCGGGGTGTTGACGACGATCCGCCCCGCGGGCAGCGCCCCGAACGGCGCGATCTCCTCGGGCGACGACGCGTGCACCGCGGTGGTGTGGCCCTCGCCGTCGAGGGCGAGGATCTCGCGGCACCGGCGCAGCCCGGCCGCTGCGTCGGGCACCCGGTAGACCGACAGCACCGGGCCGAGGATCTCCCGCGAGAGCGGGGTGTCCGCGCCGACGCGGTCGAGCTCGCACGCGAGGACCCGCGTCGTCGACGGCACGGCGAACCCGGCCAGCTCGGCCAGCCGGAGTGCGGTCTGCCCCACCGCGTCGGGACGCAGCGCGCCGCGGTCGTCGAACAGCACGCGGACCAGCGCGGCCTGCTGCGGGGCGTTCATCCAGTACGCGCCGCGGGCCTCGAACTCGGCCAGGAATGCGGGTGCGACCGCGTCGGCGACGACGACGGACTGCTCGGCGACGCAGGCGGTCCCGTTGTCGAACGACTTCGACGTGATGATCATCTCGGCGGCCTCGGCCGGGTCGGGCACGCTGGCCCCGACGTAGGCCGGCACGTTCCCGGCGCCGACGGCGATCGTCGGCTTGCCGCTCGAGTACGCGGCCCGGACCATGCCCGGGCCGCCCGTCGCGAGCACGAGCGCGATCTCCCGGCGGCTCATCAGTTCCCGGGTCGCGGGCAGCGTCGGGTTCTCCAGGCAGGAGATCAGCCCCTCCGGGGCACCGGCCCGCGTCGCGGCCGCGGCCATGATCTCCGCGGCGCGCAACGTGCAGCGGGCCGCCCGCGGATGCGGCGCGAGCACGACCGCGTTGCCGGACTTCACCGCGGCCAGGCACTTGAACAGCGCCGTCGACGTCGGGTTGGTCACCGGGATGATCCCGGCGATGACGCCCATCGGGCAGCCGACGGCCGTCACCCGCGCCTCGTCGTCGACCCACAGGACGCCGACGGCCCGGCGCTGCAGCATCCAGCGCGCGACGAACCCGGTGTTGTAGCGGTTCTTGTGGATCTTGTGCTCGTAGACGCCGTACCCGGTCTCGTCGACGGCGAGCCGGGCCAGCTCCTCGGCCGCGGCGGTGCCGGCCCGGGCCATCGCCCGCACGTAGCCGTCGAGCGTGTCCTGGTCGGTGCCGTCGAGCTGCTCGAACGCGCGCCGCGCGGCCCGGGCCTTCACGCGGACGTCCGCGAGGCCGGCCAGATCGGCGTCCAGTGCTGCGGTCATCTCCCACCTCGGAGGTCGGACGGAACTGCGGGCGCGGCGGGGCAGCGGGTCGCCGCGCGCCGGCGCCCGCCACCTCTGCGCGGGTCAGCCCTTCGGGCGGGTGAGGACGGCGAGGATGCCCTCGGTCTCGTCGTGCGGGCGCGGGATGACGTGCACGGACACGACCTCGCCCGCCTTGCCCGCGGCCACCGCCCCGGCGTCGGTGGCGGCCTTCACCGCGCCGACGTCGCCACGGACCATGACCGTCACCAGGCCGCCGCCGATCTCGCGGTGGCCGACGATCTGCACGTTCGCGGCCTTGACCATCGCGTCGGCCGCCTCGATGGCACCGACCAGGCCCTTGGTCTCGATCAGGCCCAGCGCGCCGCGCGGCGTCGATGGTGCGGCAGGGGTTCCCGCGGCGGTGGTCGCCATGTCGTCCTCCATGTCGGTGTGCTGAGTGCTCGGGCGGCTCAGGCCTTGCGGTAGCTCACGGTTCCCGAGCGGATCACGGTGTCGGCGATGGCGACGACCGCCCGGTCGGTGGGGGCGTCGGCACCGGCGGCGACCCGTGCGGCGCCCCCGGTCGCGACGAGGACCACCTCGCCCACCCCGGCGCCGACGGTGTCCACGGCCACGTACGCCGTGCCGCGCGTCTGCTCGGGGTCGGCGCCGGCGGCGTCCTGCACCAGCAGCAGGGTGAACCGCTCGAGCCCGGGGTCCTTCACCGTCGAGACGACCTGGCCCAGCACCTTGGCCAGCTGCATGCCCGGTCACCCCCGTCGGTCGGCGGACCGCGCCGGGCGGCTCCGCTGGCCGGACAGTAGGGCGGCCCGCCCGCCGGCTGCCTTATCCCGCACGGACAACGTCGCCGGGTGCCGTTGTCCTGCGACGCACTGGCTGCGCGGGCCGGACCGGCCAGACTGGTCCGGACACGACGCCCCGCGCGAGGAGGTTCATCGGTGATCCGTCCCGAGGACGCGCAGTTCCACGCCCCGACCAGCGACGACCCGCTGTGGGCCGAGACGAACTACTTCGGTCTCTACGCGGGCCAGGACACCGACCGGCCCATGAACATCGGCGTCTACGGGCTGTTCCGCGAGCCGCTCGGCGTCGTCGGCTCGACCGTGTCGGTCAACAGCCGCCGCGTGACGATGCCGTGGGCCGCCGACTACTGGGACGCCTGGGAGCACCTCGTGGCCCCTGCGAGCCTGCTCGACTACACGCTCGCCAACGGCCTGCACGTCGTCTGCTCCGAGCCGAACAAGGTCTGGGACGTCGACTACTCCGACGCCGCGGCCGATCTGGAGCTGCACTTCCGCTACACCGCGCTCATGGAGCCCTACGACATCAACGACCCCGACCAGGATCCCCGGGCCGCCGGCCGGGACATGGACCTGACCTGGGGCCACGCCTACGCCGGGCACTTCGACCAGACCGGCCGGTTCGAGGGCGAGATCCGGCTGCGCGGCGTGACGACGCCGATCGACTGCGTGTCCACCATGGACCACAGCTGGGGCGTGCGCGCCGAGCGCCAGACGTCGCGGCTGAGCTGGATGCACGCCCACGTCGGACCCGACCTCGCGCTGCACGCCCTGTTCGACTTCGACACCGCGAACGGCCCCGACGGTCCGTCGCCGCTGACGATGACCCACGGCTACGTCCTCGACAACGGCGTCGTCCGGGGTCTCGCGTCCGGGTCGGGGGAGACGACCCGGTCCGGCCTCTACCCCGAGCACATCGAGATCACCGTGTCCGACGCCGACGGCCGCACCTGGGAGGCCGTCGGCGACGCGCTGACGACGTTCCCGTGGCAGTCCCAGCCCGGCGTCGTCGGCCACAACAGCCTGCTGCGCTGGACCCTCGACGGCCGCACCGCCCACGGCGAGTGCATGGACTTCGTCGGCATGGGGGAGCTGGGTCGGGTCTACGACCGCGTGCACGCCGCCGCGGCGGGCACGCGCGCGTGAGCCCACGGTGAGCCCGCCGCCCGTCCAGGCGGTGATCTTCGACCTGGACGGGACGCTCGTCCAGACGCGGGTCGCGTCCTGGGAGGTCTTCGAGAAGCTCAACCGGCGCCACGACCTGGGCGTCGACGAGCCCGAGAAGTACTTCGACCTGTTCCGCGGCAACATCTACGACTCGATCGCGAAGCTGTGCCGCGACGAGGCGCACGCCGCCCTCGTCCGCGAGGACTTCCTGCACCTGCTGCGCGCCGAGTACACCCCGCCGCTCGTGCCCGGGGTCGCCGAGGTGGTGCGCCGGCTCGCCTCGGAGACGACGCTGGCCGTGATGTCGTCCAACGCCATGCAGGTGCTCCGGCGGGTGCTGACCACCAACGACCTGGCGTTCTGCTTCGCCCACGTCTTCGGTGGCGACGTCACCCCCGACAAGCGCACCGCCATGCGCACGTTCCTCGCCGACCCGGGCAGCGGCTTCGGCCGTCGGTGCGCCGCCGACTACGACGAGGCCGACGCGCGCCCGGTGCCCGGCCCGGCCGCCACGGTGCTCGTCACCGACACCGCGGGCGACGTCCGCGACGGGCTGGAGGTCGGGATCCGGGTGGTCGGCGTGGCGTGGGGGATGCACAGCGTCGAGGAGCTCACCGCGGCCGGGGCGGAGTTCGTCGCGCTGTGGCCGCAGGAGATCACCGCGCACCTGCTGGGCGACGCCGCCGCGACGCCCGCGACCGGCGCCTGCGCCGCTGTGAGTGGCGAGGGTCGCCATGGCGACCCTCGCCACTCACGAGGGACCGACGCCGAGCGCGCCCGTGCCGCCGAGACGCGCCGCGCGCGGCGCCGCGCCGCCGCGCCGCTCACTCCTGTCGCCGCGCCCCGCACTCCTCCTGACGCCCCGCCCGCGCCCGCCGCCACGCCGGCGCGGGCCGCCGCCGTCGACGCGGAGCTGCTCGACGCCGTCCGGCGGGTGGTGGGGCGATGACCGGCTCGTTGTCGGACGCCGCGGGCGGGCTCGTCGGCGCGTTCAACTTCCGCGATCTCGGCGGCCTGCGCGCGGGGGAGGACCTGCACGTCCGCAGGGGTGTGCTCTTCCGCAGCGACACCCTGCAGGCGCTCACCCCCGCAGACGTCTCCCACCTCACCGACCGGCTGCGGCTCGAGCTCATCGTCGACCTGCGGATCGGGCCGGAAGCCGTGTCCGAGGGCCGCGGCCCCATGGCCGAGGTGCCGGTCAGCTACCTCAACGCCCCGCTGCGCGACCTGCCCGTCTCCGACCTTCCCGCGCACGAGCAGAGCCTGCGCTTCTACGTCGAGCACCTGGAGTCGCCGGGCTCGGTGCTGTCGACGGTCGTGCGCATCGTCGCGGCGATGGCCGGGCGACCCGTGCTGCTGCACTGCGCGGCCGGCAAGGACCGCACGGGTCTCGTCGTCGCCCTGCTGCTGCGGCTGCTCGGGGTCGACGACGAGGACATCGTCGCCGACTACCTGCGGTCCGGGCTCAACATGCCGCGCATCAAGGAGCGGTTCCTCGGCTGGCCGCGCTACCGCGACCACATGGCGACGGTGCCCGCCGAGGTCTACGACGCGCTCGAGTACACCATCCGCGGCTTCCTCGCCGAGCTCGACGCGCGTTTCGGCGGCGCCCGCGACTGGGCGCGCGAACGCGGCATCAGCGACCAGGAGATCGCCCGGCTCCGCGCGGGTCTGCTCGCCGCCGCGTAGCGGCCGAGCGGGGCCGGGTCGCCCGGCTGCCGCCAGGCCTACTGCAGCGCGGCCTTGCCGAGCGCCAGCAGCAGCGGCCGGACCTCGGCGGCGTCGACGGCGAACCGCCGGAAGCCCAGCCCGTGCAGCTGCGCGACCATCTCCTCCGACACCTGCCCCGACAGCCGCATGCCCACCCGGCAGCCGGCCTCCTGCGCCGCCGCGACGCGGACCAGCAGGTCCGCGACCGCGGGGTCCAGGGTGGTCCGCGGGTCGCAGGAGAGCAGCCCGCGGCGGACGTAGCCGTCGAGCGGCTCGGCCGTCAGCAGGTGCCGGGCAGGGATGCCGAACACCGCGGCCTGCAACGTCCGCACCTCGACCCACAGCACGTCGGCCGCGGCCGCGATCGCCTCGGCGGCGAACGCCGCCCGGGGGCCCGTGACGTAGGCGCCCACCCCCACCGCGGCGCCGCGGCCCAGCTCGCGCAGCGCGGTCGCCTCGGCGGCGTCGGAGACGTGCCGGACGGCCAGGTGCACCCGCGGCGCCCCGCCCGCCTTCTCGACGGCGCGTTCGAGCCCGCGCAGCTGCGCCTCCACCAGCGCGGGGCGGCCGAGCGGCACGGTCAGCTCCGGGTGCCGCGTCGTGACGGCGGTCTGCTGCAGCAGCTCCCGGGCCTCGTCGGCGACGAGGTCGATCGCGCGGACCCCGACCTCGACGTCGCCCGCCGCCGCGAGGACCGGGGCGAACTCCTGCGCGACGAGGTCGGCGACACCGTCGAGCGCCTCGACGCCGCCGTCGGCGAGCAGGTGCGCGACGAGCCCGTCGAGGTGCCCGGTGGCGACGAGGACGTCGTCGATCGCGGTGACCAGACCTGCGGCGCCGGCCTCCCGGGCGGCGTCGACGTCGGCCGGCAGGGTGACCCGGGCCAGCACCTCGCCCGCCCCCGCGGCGGCGGCGATCCCGAGCAGGTCGCCCAGCGCACCGGTGGCGGCGGCCGGGGTCGAGACGGCGAAGCGGCCGGCGAACAGCTCGCCCGTCGAGCCGTCGAGGGAGACGTCGTCGCCCTCGTGCAGCCTGCGCCCGTCGACCTCCAGGGTCCGGGCCGCCTCGTCGACGCGCAGCGCGCCCGCGCCGACGACGCAGGCCGTGCCGAGCGCCCGGGCCACGACGGCGGCGTGGCTCGTCGAACCGCCCGTCGCGGTGACGATGCCCTGCGCGGCGATCATCCCGTGCAGGTCGGCGGGGCTGGTGACGGTCCGCGCCAGCACGACGTCCTCGCCGCCGGCGGCCCGCTCGCCCGCCCGGTCGGGGTCGAGCACGAGCACGCCGCTGACCTGGCCGGGGCAGGCGCCGATGCCCGTCGTCAACAGGCGTCCGGCGGAGCGCGCCCGCTCGACGTCGGTGTCGGCGAATCCGGGCCGCTGCACCTGCCGCACCTGCTCGACGGAGACCCCCCGGAGCGCGGTCGCGGGCGTCGTGAGCCCTTCGGCGACGATGTCGGCGGCGATCCGGACGGCGGCCTCCGGGGTGCGTTTCGCGCTGCGCACCTGCAGCAGGTAGAGCGTCGAGCGCTCGACGGTGAACTCGATGTCCAGGACGTCGCCCTGCGCGCGTTCCAGCTCGGAGCACGTCGCGCGCAGCTCGGCGAGCAGGTCGGGGGCCAGCGCCTCGGTGACCGGGTCGGGGGTCCGGGTCCCGGCGACGACGTCCTCGCCCTGGCTGTGCGCGAGATACTCGCCGAACAGGCCCGGCTCGCCCGTGACCGGGTTGCGGGTGAACACGACGCCGGAGCCGGAGTCGTCGGACAGGTTGCCGAAGACCATCGCCTGCACGACGACGGCGGTCCCGAGATCGTGCGGGATCTTGTGGAAGTCCCGGTACGTGCGGGCCCTGCGGGTGTTCCAGGAGCGGAAGACGGCCTCGACCGCGCCGACGAGCTGGGCGCGCGGGTCGGCGGGAACGGAGTCGCCGGTGTCGTCGGCGAGCGCCGCCTCGCACGCCGCCCAGACGCGGTCGTACACCGCGCCGGCGTCGTCGCGGGGGCCGACGTCGGCCACGAGGTCGCCGATCCCGGCACCGGGATCCAGGGCGCCGAGGACGGTCTCGGCGTACATCGCGTGGAAGCGGGCGACCACGTCGGCGACGAAGCGGCTGTCACCGGTGGCCTCGGCGAGCGCGACGGCGGCCGTGCGGTCGAGCCCGAGGTTGAGGATGGTGTCCATCATCCCCGGCATGGAGACCGGGGCGCCCGACCGGACCGAGAGCAGCAGCGGGACGGGCCCGCCGCCGAAGGTCTTGCCGGTCCGGGCCTCGAGTGCGGCGAGCCGGGCGAGGACCTCGTCGGCGAGGCCGTCGGGAAGGGTCCTGGTGCCCAGGTAGGCGCGGCACGCGTCGGTGCCGATCACGTAGCCGGCCGGGACGCGCAGGCCCTGGCGCGTCATCCGGGCGAGGCCGCTGCCCTTGCCGCCGAGCCGGTCGACGTCCGCGGGATCGGCCTCGTCGAACGCGAGCGTGAAGGCGGTCATTCCGTCCGTTCCCGGCCCAGCGTGCGCAGCAGGTCCTCGTGGAACTCGAACCAGACGTTGTGCACGGAGTCCAGCGTCGGGGACGAGACGTACTCGTGCTCGCCCCGGTCGATGCGCTCCAGCGCGGACCGGAAGCGGGCCGGGTAGGTGCCGAACCGCGCGTCGTGGCCCGCGAGTGCCTCGAGCAGGGGGCCGAGCCGCGCGATCAGCTTGTCCAACCGTGCGATGACCTTGTCGTCGTACTCGGCGTCGGAGTGGTCGTTGGCCACCTTGCGGCCGCCGACGTCGACCTGCTGCCAGGACGACATCGTGGTGAGGAACTGCGAGTTGACGGTCTCGAACCGCTCGACGAGCCCGCCCACCTCGGCGTCGGCGCGCACCGCGCCGTAGCGCCGGGCGGCGGCCGCGGCGAGCGCGGGCTCGGCCTCGTCGGTCGGCAGCGCGGCGCCGCCCGCAACGACGAGCAGCCCCTGCGCGGCCAGCCGGTCCAGTGCGGCCTCGACCTCGGTCCGGGGCAGCCCGCAGGCCTCGGCCACGACCTGGGGGGTCGCCATCTTCTTCAGCGCGACGGTGTTGAGGACGTCGTAGTCGGTCTTGTCGGAGGCGAGTGCGGTCATCAGGTGTCCTTCACGCCGGACCGGGCGGCGCGGCGGGGTCCGCCGCGCCGCCCGGTGGTGGGGCGGGCGATCGTCCGGCCGACGTCTCCTAGAGCCAGCGGCCCTTGGAGTTGCGCAGGCTCGCCTTGTCGGAGAACGGCAGGTACCCGGCGCCGGAGAAGATCTTGCTCGGCACGGTCTCCTGGGCGAAGCCGCGCTTGGTGATGTCGTAGTAGTAGTTCGCGACGCGCTGGTCGATCTCCCACAGGTCGTAGTCGCGGCAGGCCTTGTCGTAGGTCCCGGCCAGCCGCAGGTGCGGGAGGATCATGTCGATGTAGTAGACGTACTGGCCGTTCCAGATGAGGTCGCGGCGGCACATCCTCGACGTCTTGGTGTAGAGCTTGAGCGTCGCCTGCTGGACACGGCCGAGGTGCTCGCCCAGGTCGTCGATCTTGATGGGGTAGACCTCGCCCATCGGGGTGTTCCACTTCTCGCGCGCGAACACCGCGCCCCCGACGATCGCCTCGATGTAGTTCTTGGGCCGGGTGAACGTCGTGGAGATGTCGTTGACCCGGATCTCCTCGAGCGCCATCTTCTCGGGGTCGACGACCAGCGCGAGCGTGTAGCAGTGCGGCAGGCCGGCGTCCTCGCAGACGTCGCTCCAGTGGAAGACCTCCTCGTTGACGAAGAGGTCGCGCAGGATCAGCAGGTTGCCGTCGGGCAGCTCGTAGGGTCCGGTGTCGCCCAGTCCGAGACGGCAGTCGTAGTGGTCGAGGAACGACAGCAGCTCGGCGGCCGCGTTGAACTGGGTGAACGCGGCGTGCTTGGGGCTGCCGTTCTCCAGCGGCTCGACCTGGCCGGTGAGCTGCTGGAGGAAGTCCTCCTCGTGGATGCGGCACCGGTAGCGGTCCTGGGAGTTGAGGATGTAGCCGTCCTGACGCTTGCCCCACAGCACCCGCTGCATGAACTTCAGGATCTCGTTGGACTCGCCGACGTAGTCGTCCGGACCGATGGCCTCCAGCGCGAGCAGGCCGCAGCGGCCCATGCCGAAGCCGACGGCGCCGATGCACCAGTCGTGCACCGCGTTGACCTTGGTCCCGATCTCGCGGCGGGCGGTCGCCCCGATGTCCATGATCCCCTGGCCGCCGCCGACCTCCGCGGTCGTCATGCGCAGGATCTCCGGCCAGCGGTAGAACTCGTGCATGAAGGCCAGGATCTCGTACTCCTGGCGGGGGATCATGCCGCTGACGCCCTCGGTGGCGCGCATGACCAGCACGTCCCAGATGTTCCAGGCGAGGTAGTTGTTGAGGTCGTTGAGCTCGTCGATGGTGAACTCGTCGCGCAGCACGTCGTCCTTGGACACCTTCTCCAGGACCTTGCTGCGGGCACGCGACTTCATCGTCTTGTCGCCCTTGATCCCGTCGGTGACGGGCTCCATGCCGACGAAGTTGCCGGTGTAGGTGAGGCTCTGGAACCGGAGGCCGTCGTCGGCCTCCTCGTACCGCTGCTTGTAGGTCGCGCGCTTGCCCTCGGTGGTGGTCATCGTCGGCTCCTCCCTCAGTCGTCCGCCACGACGCGGCCGACCTCGTGGTCGGTGCAGTCGAGCCGTACCTTGCGCCCGTCGAGGGCCTTGGCGATCTCCTCGAAGTGCGACGGGTCGGTGTTGCCGACGACGTAGCGCGACTCGCTGGAGGTCAGGTGCGCGGTCATCACACACGGGGTCTGGAACTCGCGGGAGAGGATGCCCAGGTGCGACTCCGGGGCGCCGGACATCGTGATCACGCCGATCGCGCCCATGCTCAGGGCCGGCGCGAGGAACGTCGTGGTGCCGCCCTGGACCAGCAGGATGTGCTCGGCCAGCCTGCCCGACTGGATCAGGCCGATGACGTCGGCGGGGGACTCCAGGTACTTCACCGTTCCGCTGGGGGATTTTGCGGTGTCGAAGACGTTGTAGCCCTCGGCCAGCACGTCGGCCATCGATGTTCCTCCTTGAACTCGTGGGTGCCCCGGCCACGCCGCCCGCGGTGACCGTGCCGCCGCGCGGTGGCCACGCGGAGTAGCGTCCGTCACAGTGCCGTGGATCACCAGGGTCGCCGATGGACCGCGCGGATAGAACTGTCCGCGGCCGTTGTCCGGCCCGGATAGCGGGGCGCCGCGCTCCGACCGCAGGTCGCGACGGGCCGACGGCACGCAGCGCGCACGGCGCACGACCCGGACGGACGCACACCGGAGGCACAGGTCCGGGTGCCGTCACGGACGGAGGTCGGGACCGCGCGCGGGGGCCGGGGGAGCGCGGGACGGTCGTGAACGGCGATGGTCGCGATGGCGACCATCGCCGCTCACAGGCCTTTGGCTGCCGTCACCGTGTTGCGCAGGAGCATCGCGATCGTCATGGGGCCGACGCCGCCCGGGACGGGGGTGATCGCGCCCGCGACCTCGGCGACCTCGGCGGTGCGAACGTCGCCGACCAGTCCGTGCTCGCCGCGGTGGATGCCGACGTCGATCACGACGGCGCCGGGCTTCACGGCGTCGGCGCCGATGAGGCCGGGCCTGCCGGCCGCGACGACGAGGACGTCGGCGCGCCGGCAGACCGCGGCGAGGTCGCGGGTGCGGGAGTGGCAGGTCGTGACGGTGGCGTTGCGCGCCAGCAACAGCGCGCCCTGGGGCTTGCCGACGAGATCGGAGCGGCCCACGACGACGGCCTCGGCCCCCGCGAGGTCCACGCCGGCCTCGTCGAGCAGCACCATCACGCCGCTGGGCGTGCAGGGCCGCAGCCCGGGACGGCCGAGCGCGAGGCGGCCCGCGCTGACCTCGGTGAGCCCGTCGACGTCCTTGTCCGCGGGGATGCGGGCGATCAGCGGCGCGGCGTCGAGGTGCCCGGGGAGCGGGAGCTGCAGCAGGATGCCGGTGACGTCCGGGTCGGCGGCGAGCTCGTCGATGACGGCGGCGAGCTCGGCCTGCGAGACGTCGCCGGGCAGGTGCCGGTGCAGGTCGGCCATCCCGGCCTCGACGCAGAGCCGGCGCTTGTTGCGGACGTAGATCGCCGAGGCGGGGTCGTCGCCGACCAGCAGGGTGGCGAGCCCGGGGACCCGGTCGAGCGCGGCCACGTCACGCGCCACCTCGGCGCGCACCCGGGCGGCGACGGCCTTCCCGTCGATGATCCGCGCGGTCACGGGCGTCCCAGGGCCGCCCGCAGCACGGGCTCGATGTCCGTGGCGGCGGCGGCGCCGTGGGCGTCGCGCAGGCGGGGCAGGTCCGACGTCGGCGAGATCGTCCACTCCTGCGCGCCGTCGGTCTCCAGCACCAGCGTCGCGACGAGCGTGCCCAGCTGCGCGGCCCGCTCCACGGACAGTCCGCCGTCGACCCCGGCGAGGAACCCGGCGCGGAAGCCGTCGCCGACGCCGGTCGGGTCCTTGATCGCCCGGGCCGGGACGACGCCGAGCTCGATGTCGGTGCCGTCGGCGCCGACGATCCGCACACCCTTGTCGGACAACGTCGTGATCCGCAGGCCCACCCGCCGGGTGATCTCGTCGGCGTCCCAGCCGGTCTTGCGGGTCAACAGCTCCCACTCGTACTCGTTGGTGAACAGGTAGCGCGCCCCGTCGACCAGCGCGCGGCACTGGTCGCCGTCGAGCCGCGGGAGCTGCTGGGACGGGTCGGCGGCGAACGCGACGCCCAGCGCCCGGGCCTCCTCGGTCTGGGCGACCATCGCGTCGGGGTCGCTCGCGCCGATCAGCACCAGCTCGGTGCCGAAGCGCTCCACGATCGGGGCCAGCGCGATGTTCTTCGCCTCGGTCATCGCGCCGGGGTAGAACGACGCGAGCTGGCACTGGTCGTCGTCGGTCGTGCAGGTGAAGCGCGGGGTGTTCGCCGAGTCGACGACGAGCACCGCGCCGGTCTCGACGCCGTGGCGCTCCAGCCAGGCGCGGAAGTCGTCGAAGTCGTTGCCGACGGCTCCGACCAGCACCGGGCGCTGACCCAGCACGCCCATGCCGAACGCGATGTTGGCGCCGACCCCACCGCGGTGCACGACCAGGTCGTCGACGAGGAAGCTCAGCGAGATCCGGTCGAGGCGCTCGGCGACCAGCTGATCGGCGAAGCGGCCCGGGAAGTGCATGAGGTGGTCGGTCGCGATCGATCCCGCGACGGCTGTGGTCCCGACAGGCATCGGCGAATCTCCAGTGGTCAGAAGACGATCGTGGTGCGGCCGTTGACGAGTACCCGGTCCTCGCAGTGCCAGGCGACGGCGCGGGCCAGCACGGTGCGTTCGATGTCCGCGCCGCGGCGGGTCAGCTCCGCCACGGTCGCGCGGTGGTTCACCCGGACGACGTCCTGCTCGATGATCGGGCCCTCGTCGAGGTCCTCGGTGGCGTAGTGCGCGGTCGCGCCGATGATCTTCACCCCGCGCTCGCGGGCCCGTTCGTACGGTCCGGCCCCGGCGAACGCGGGCAGGAACGAGTGATGGATGTTGATCACCGGGACGCCGACCCGGTCGAGGAAGTCGCCCGACAGGATCTGCATGTAGCGCGCGAGCACGACCAGGTCCACCTTGCCGCGCAACAGGTCCAGCTGTCGCTGCTCGGCCTGCGGCTTGGTCGCCCTCGTCACCGGGACGTGCTCGAAGGGCACCCCGAAGGACGCGACGTCGTCGGCGAGGTCGGGGTGGTTGGACACGACGGTCACGACGTCGATCGGCAGCTCGCCGCGCCGCGCTCGCCACAGCAGGTCGAGCAGGCAGTGGTCGTAGCGCGACACGAACAGCGCCACCCGCGTGGGCACCGCGACCTCGCGGAACCGGTAGGTCCCGCCGAGCGGCCCGGCGACCTCGGCCTCGAAGGCCTCGTCGAGAGCGGACAGGCTCGTCGCCAGCCCGGACAGGTGGAAGACGATGCGCAGGAAGAACCGGCCGCCGGTGGCTCCCGTCGAGTCCTGGTCGGACTGGACGATGTTGGCGCCGTGCCGGTGCAGGAACGACGAGATCCGTGCGACGATCCCCGGTCCGTCCACACACGACACGACGAGCCTGCCCAGGTCGCGGTCGCCGTCGGCGAGGCCGGCGGCCCCGACCGCCGCGCCGGGGGTGGCGCGGCGGTCGTCGTGGAGGACGGTCATCAGGCCGTGGCGGGAGCGGCGTCGGCCGACAGCCCGGCGGCCTGGCGCAGGGCCTCGGCGCGGTCGGTGCGCTCCCAGGGCAGGTCGACGTCGGTGCGGCCGAAGTGCCCGTAGGCGGAGGTGGCGGAGTAGATCGGGGCGTGCAGGCCCAGGTAGGACCGGAACGCGGCGGGCCGCAGGTCGAAGTGCTCGGCGACGAGCTTCTCGATGTTGCCGCGCGAGATCCGCTCGGTGCCGAAGGTGTCGACGAGCACCGACACCGGCCG
Source organism: Pseudonocardia benzenivorans CB1190 (assembly GCF_000196675.2). Taxonomy (GTDB): domain Bacteria; phylum Actinomycetota; class Actinomycetes; order Mycobacteriales; family Pseudonocardiaceae; genus Pseudonocardia; species Pseudonocardia benzenivorans. The sequence goes on from NC_015312.1 coordinate 2,236,178, forward strand.
GGCCACGCCGATCGCGTACGCGACCTGCACCTCGGCCCGCTGCGCGAGCCCGGCGGCCACCACGTTCTTGGCGACGTAGCGCGCGGCGTACGCGGCCGAGCGGTCGACCTTCGACGGGTCCTTGCCGGAGAACGCGCCGCCGCCGTGGCGGGCGAACCCGCCGTACGTGTCGACGATGATCTTGCGCCCGGTCAGGCCCGCGTCACCGACGGGGCCGCCGATGACGAACCGGCCGGTCGGGTTGACCAGCAGGCTCGAGCGCAGCTCGTCGGCGTCGTAGAACTCGGCCGGCAGCACCTGCGTGACGACCTGGTTCCACAGGTCCTCGCGGATCTGGTCGTTGGTCGCCTCCTCGGCGTGCTGGGTGGAGATCAGCACGCGCTCGACGGCGACCGGCACGTTGTCGTGGTAGCGGACCGAGACCTGGGTCTTGCCGTCGGGACGCAGGTAGTCCAGGCCGCCGCGGCGCACCTCGGCGAGGCGGCGGGAGAGCCTGTGCGCCAACGCGATCGGCATCGGCATCAGCTCGGGGGTCTCGTCGGTGGCGTAGCCGAACATCATGCCCTGGTCGCCGGCGCCCGCCTTGTCGAGCTCGTCGTCGGAGAGCTTGCCGCGGTGCTCGTGGGCCTGGTCGACGCCCTGGGCGATGTCGGGGGACTGCTTGTCCAGCGCGACGAGCACCGCGCAGCTGTGCCCGTCGAAGCCGTAGCGGCCGTCGTCGTAGCCGATGCGGTTGACGGTGTCGCGCACGATCTGGGTGTAGTCGAGCTGCCCGGGCGTGGTGATCTCGCCCGCCAGCACGACCATGCCCGTCGTGATCAGGGTCTCGCAGGCCACCCGCGAGTACGGGTCCGCCGTGAGCGCGGCGTCGAGCACCGCGTCGGAGATCGCGTCGGCGATCTTGTCAGGGTGCCCCTCCGTCACCGACTCGGAGGTGAAGAGGTAGTCGTGCGACTCCTGCTGGCTCATCGTCATGCTCCTCGGGCGACGGACTCTGGTGCTGTCTCTGTGGGTGACTCGCTCGCCGCAGCGATGTCGTTCACCGGCGGTGCTGTGATGCGGGGGGCGAGCTCGGCACGCACGGCGGCCGTGCCGGCGACCATGGCGGCGAGCTTGGCGCGGGCGACCGCGCCGGTCACGTTGCGCAACCCGCAGTCGGGGTTGACGACGAGGCGTTCGGCCGGGACGAGCTCGAGCGCGCTGCGGATGCGGGACGCGATCAGCTCGGGTGTCTCGACCTCCGACGACTTCACGTCGACGACGCCGAGGCCGATGGTGCGGTCCCAGCCGAACTTCTCGATCACGGGGAGATCCTCGTAGCCCTTGCGCGCGAACTCCAGCACCAGCTGGTCGACGCGGGCGTCGAGGACGGCGGGGAACAGGAAGTCGTAGTGGCCCTCCCACAGCGGTCGGGCGTAGCGGTTGCCGTAGCAGACGTGCAGACCCCAGGTGACGTCCACGCCCTCGGTGACGATGTTGACCGCCTCGATCGCCGTTCCGACCGCGTCGGGGTAGCCGGCGAGGAACGGCTCGTCGATCTGCAGCAGCTGCGCGCCCCGCTCGGCCAGCGCGTGCGCCTCGGCGTTGAGCACCCTCGCGATCGCCAGCACGAGCTCGCGCTGGTCGGCGTAGGCCGAGTCGTGGATGCGCCGCGACAGCGAGAACGGCCCGGTGAAGGAGAACTTGACCGGGCCCGACGTCTGCTCGGCGGTGAACGTGAAGTCGTCGGCCAGACCCAGCGGGGCGGTCGCGAACCGGTCGGGCAGCGGCGCCGGCACCCGCGCCTCGTAGTAGTCGAAGTAGAAGTCCTTGGCCGTCTGCGGGATCTCCACGCCGGGCATCCGGGCCAGGAAGTAGTCGATGTCGTTGTCGCGGCGCAGCTCGCCGTCGGAGACGATGTCGATCCCGGCCAGTTCCTGGTCGCGCAGCGCGGCCTTGATCGCCATCTCGTGCAGGTCGGTGAGCTGGGCGAAGCTCATCCGGCTGCGGTAGTAGTCGGTCTTGAGCCGCTCCATCCACTCCGGGACCGGGTACGAGCCGACGACGGTCGTCGGCAACAGCGGCACCCGGCCCATCAGCGCGGCGTTCCTGGGCGCCGACATCAGTCCCTCACCTGCGCCGTCATCGTCACGATGTTGCCCCCCGAGCGGTGTGAGAACGGGGCGTAGTGCACGTCGAACCCGTGCCGGCGCCCGACGTGGGCGAGCAGCGGGCCGTTGACCCAGTTGACCACGGAGCCGTCGTACTTGCCGGGTCCGCGGAAGTGCGAGCGGTAGGACTGGACGTCGGTCACGAACAGGTCGTGGCAGACGAGCTTGCCGAAGGGGTGCAGCAGCTGCAGGCTGTCGACGAAGCTCGCGAGCGCCCCGTTGTTGACGTGCATCCGCACGTCCGCGCCCGACTCCAGTAGCGGGCGCAGCATCTCGCCGCCGACCTCGGGGGCGATCTCGTAGAGGTCGAGCCCGGCGAGCGGGACGTAGCGCTCCTCCAGCCGGATCGCGCTCCACGCCGCCCGCCAGAAGGTCACCGCCGCGTCGGTGTCGGCGAAGTTCGCCGGGGCCGCCTCGGCGAGCAGCGCCGGGCCGAGCCGCAGCAGCTTGTGCACCAGCGCGCCGACCTGGTCGGGCGTGGTGTTCGCCTGTCCCGCCAGCGCGCGCGCCTGCTCGGGCGGCAGGTACGCGCGGGTCTGCACCTGGTAGGTGCGCCCGCCGAGCTGGGCGACCTCGTCGGTCGGCAGGTTGTCGTAGACGTTGGAGATGTAGACCAGGAACACCTTGTAGCGCAGGAACCCCAGCGACGTCCGCGGCCGTGTCGCGTCGAGCGCGAACGAGCTGACGTGCGCGAGGTGGTCGCACACGGTCTCGCGGGCGAGGTCGAGCACGTGCTGGGAGTAGTCGCACATCAGGTAGTGCAGCCGGCGGTAGTAGCCGCGGCCGTGGGCGAGGTCGAGCGCGCGGAACTCGTCGAGGAACACCTTGGCCTGGCTGCCGTTGCCCACCCCAAGCTCGACGACGTAGAGCTCCTCCGGGAGGGCGTTGTTGTCCGACAGGGGGTCCCACACCGCGAAGAGCTTGCGGATGAGGTCGCGCGCCGCGTCGTGGTTGCGGGCGTCGCTCTCCCCGCCGGGCAGCGCCTGCTCGTAGCCGCGGCCGGTGGACTTCTCCCACAGGTCCAGGTCGGCCCAGTAGCGCGCGTTGAACGACCAGATGCAGCTCGCGCTGCCCGGCCCCCACTCCTCCAGCGTCACCCGGCCACCGGTGCCGCCGCCCGCGTGCTCGCGCAGCAGCTCGGCGGTGTGCTCCTTGAGCGCCACCTTGCCGCTGCGCCGCACGTCGACGGCGACCTCCATGTCGTCGTCGCGCACACCGACCTGCTCGATCACGGGACCGCCGGCGGGCAGTCGCTCCGGTTCGGCCAGGATCGGCCGCAGCTCGACGACGTCGCGGAAGTTCTCCCGGTACTGCACCCAGTCGCAGACCAGCCGGACCTTCGACAGGTCCGTGGAGTCCTCCGAGAGCGCCTCGACGACCGGGACCAGCGCGGTCGTGATGTCGATCGGGGTGGTCCCGCGCAGGCGGGAGTGGGGCCGGAAGTCAACCAGCATGTCCGAGTCCCTCCGTGGTGACCGCGCCCGGTGCGGAACCGGTCAGTGCCGGGCGTGGGGCCGGGCGTGGAGCGGGTCGTGGCGCGATGCCCGCGCGTTCCAGGATCTCCGGGACGCCGCGCTCGTACCCGAAAGCCATGAGGTGCACGCCCGCGACGCCGGGCAGCTCGGCGAGCTGCTGGATCGTCTCGACGCACATCGTGACGCCCTCGGCGGCGACCCGGTCGGCCGGCACGCCGCGCAGCCGGCGGACCACCTGGTCGGGCACGTGGATGCCGGGGACCCCGTGGCGCAGGAACTCCAGCACCCGCAGCGACCGGATCGGGCCGACGCCCGCGAGGACCCGGCAGCGCTCGGTGACACCCAGGTCGCGCAGCTCGGCCAGCCACGTCGTGAAGACGTCGACGTCGAAGACGTACTGGGTCTGCACGAACTCCGCGCCGGCCGCGACCTTCTTCGCCAGCCGCCGGGCGCGGAACCGCCGCGGCGGGGCGAACGGGTTCTCCACGGCACCCACCAGCCAGTCCGGGCGCGCACCGATCTCGCGGCCCGACGCCAGCGTGCCCCCGTCGCGCAACGACCGGGCGGCCCACACGAGCTGGGTGGAGTCGAGGTCGAAGACCGGGGCGGCGTCGGGGTGGTCGCCGAAGCGCGGATGGTCGCCGGTCAGCAGCAGGACGTTGGGGATGCCGAGCGCGCCCGCGGCGAGCAGGTCGGACTGCAGGGCGATGCGGTTGCGGTCCCGGCAGGTCAGCTGCATCACCGGCTCGACGCCCGCGCGCATCGCCAGCAGGCTCCCGGCGAAGCTGGACATCCGCACGTGCGCACCCTGGTTGTCGGTGACGTTGGCCGCGTCGACCCAGCCGCGCAGCAGGTCGGCCTTGCGGGTGATCGCCTCGGCGTCGGCGCCGCGAGGCGGCCCGATCTCGGCGGTGACGGCGAACCGGCCCGCCTCGAACGCCCCCCGCAGAGTCATCGCACGCCCCCGACGGGGTGCAGGCCCAGCTCGCGGTGCAGCAGCGGCCGCGCGCCCTCGGCGTCGGCGGCCGTCCACAGGTCCTCGTCGCGTCCCTGCCAGTAGTTGACCCAGGAGCTCTGGTCGCGCAGGCGCTGGTCGACGGGGCGCTGCAGCAGGTCCAGGTCGGCGCCGTGGCCCGCCTGCTCGCTGCGCTCGTACGCGACGACCCACACGCACGGCAGCTCGGGATGCACCTCGCAGCCCCCGCTCGCCGAGACCCCGCCGCACGGCCCGTTGCGCAGCTGCTTGGGGCAGGTCATCGGGCAGGTGTAGCCCGTGGCCGGGAGCGCGCACTGCCCGCACATCCGGCAGCCGAACAGCTCCTGCTTGGTCACGCGCTCGACGGTGGTGAACGCCGCGTAGGCCCGGGGCCGCCGCTCCAGCCAGGCCGCGACCCGCGCGTAGAGCCGGTTGGTCGCGAGCCCCGCGTGCAGGAGGTAGCCCAGCCGCGCGCCGATGCGCGGGCGGAACGGCCGCGGCCAGCCACGGCGTGCCGCCGCGTCCGCCGTGAGGTCGTCCGTCGCCACGTCACGCCTCCTCCCGGTCGGCCGTCCATCGAGGTTCGCAGCTGCCCGGTGGTCGCGTCATCGTGCCCGACGGCCAACGTCGGTCGCGGGCTGTTGTGCCCGCACACAGGCCCGACAACGGTGTTCCCGCAGGGCGAACCGCGGATTCCCGCACCGTCGAGTGCCCGTCGGCGGCGGTGGTGGGGGCGATCACAACCGGCACCGGTGCTGCATTGTGCCGAAGGACAACCGAGGTCTCACGCGTTGTGCGCCCGGAAGGGCCGCACGTACAGTCCGCGCATGGCCGCCCCGGGCTCGACGGCGAGCACCCCGCCCGTGCCCTCACGCGTACCGGTCGCGCACGCGCTGCGCCGGCCCGCGGGCGACGAGGCGGCTGTGCTGCGCCGCGTGGTGAGCATGTGCGGGCACCTGTCGGCGCTCGCCGCGCAGAACACCGAGCTGGCCGACGTCGTCACCTTCCTCGCCGAGGGCGTCGGCGCGGGGGTCGTCGTGCTCGACCGGCGGCTCGACGAGCTCGCCCGGGCCGGGCTCCCCGGCGGCGACGACCTCGTCGGCGGGGTCCGCGAGCAGGCCGGGGTTGCCGGGCTGCGCACGGTGCTCGCCGCCGCGGCGCGGACCCGCCGGGCGCTGACCGTCCCGGGTTCGGCGGCGGCCGGGGCGGCGACGGTCGTCGCGCCCGTCTCGGTCGGCGACGACGTCTCCGGGTACCTGCTGACCGCCAGCCACGCCGGCAGCGACCTCACCGAGGACATGCGGCTGCTCGTGACCGAGCACGCGGCGATGGTGTGCGGTGTCGTGCTCGGCCGGGAGCTGGTCGTCACCGCCGCGGCGGGCCGGGCCCGCCAGGAGCTTGTCGAGGGTCTGCTGCTGGTGCGCGACCGCGACGACCCCGAGGTCGAACGCTGGGCCCAGCACCTGGGCTTCGAGCCGGGCCGCGGGTACTGCGCGGTCGCGGTCAGCCTGGCGGGCGACCGGGCCGCGACGGCGTTCCCCGCCGTCGAGACCGCGCTCGGCCGGCTCGCGCCCGAGGCGATCGTCGCCGCCCGGGCCGACGAGATCGTCGCCATCGTCCCGGCGACGGCCGGCGGCGCACCGGGCCGGGGCGTCGCACCGGGGCCGCTCGCCACCGCCCGCGCCGTCGCGGCGGGCTGCGTCGCGGCCATGTCGGGCAGGGCGGGCGCGTCGGTCCCGGTCGCGGTCGGCGTCGGCAACCCCTGCGACACGGCCGCCGAGATCGCCCGCTCCTACGCCGAGGCCCGGCACGCGCTGGCGGCGAGCGAGAAGCTCGGCGAGTTCGGCGGGGTCACGGCGTTCGCCGACCTCGGCATCCACCGGCTGTTGCTGCGCGTTCCCGACGTCACCGACCTGCGCGACTTCGCCGAGGAGGTCGTCGGCGCGTTGCTGGCGGAGGAGCGGACCGGCGGCATGGAGTACCTGGCGACCCTGTCGGCCTACTTCGAGCACAACAACTCCCCGCGCCGGGCCGCGGAGAAGCTGCACGTGCACCCGAACACCGTCAGCTACCGCATCCGGCGCATCGAGGAGATCACCGGCCTGTCGCTCGACGTGCGGCGCGACCGGCTGATGGCCGAGGTCGCCGTCGAGATCCTCGATGCGCTGGGCGACAGGGCGGGCGGAGGCCGACGATGAACGTCCGGGAGCTGCTCACGACGTCGGTGCTGGTCGGCGACGGGGCGATGGGGACGATGCTGCACGCCGCGGGCAACTCGCTCGACCAGGCGCTGCCCGCGCTCAACCTCACCGAGCCCGAGCTGGTCCGCACCATCCACGACAGCTACGTCGGTGCCGGGGTGGACCTGGTGCAGACCAACACGTTCGGCGCGAGCCGGCTGCGACTGGCCGAGTACGGCGCGGCCGACGACGTCGCCCGCATCAACGCCGCCGGCGCCCGGCTCGCGCGCGAGGCCGCCGCCCGCGCCGACCGGGCGGTGCTGGTCGCGGGCTCGGTCGCCCCCGCCGTCAGCGTCCACCAGCGCAGGCGGGTCGCGGCCGAGGAGCGCAGGGCCGCGGTGCGCGAGCAGGTCGAGGTGCTCGTCGGCGCCGGTGTCGACGTGGTGCTGCTGGAGACGTTCGGGCACCTCGACGAGCTCGTCGAGGCCTCCGAGGTGGCGCTGGAGGTCGCGCGCCGCACCGGCGACGTGCCCGTGATCGCGCAGGCGACGTTCGGCTCCGATCGGCACACGCTCTCCGGCCACACCCCGCACGAGGTCGTCACCGCGCTCGCAGGGTTCCCGCTCGCGGCGATGGGGGTCAACTGCACGCTCGGCCCGCAGGGCTGCCTCGCGGTGCTGCGCGAGCTGCGGGTGCACACGGCGGTTCCGCTCACCGTGCAGCCCAACGCCGGACTGCCGCGGCGCGTCGGGCCCGCGCGGTTCGAGTACGACATCGACGCCGACTACTTCGTCCGCTACACCCGCCAGCTGCTCGACGCCGGCGCCGCGCTCGTCGGGGGCTGCTGCGGGACGACGCCGAGCCAGCTCGCCGCCGCGGCCGCGGCCGTCGCCGAGCACCGGAGCCAGCGCGCGGCCGAGGTCGCCGAGCGGGTCGCCGCGACCGCCGTCGTCCCCGAGCGGCCCGAGACCGACGGGCCCTTCTCGGCGCCGGGGCACGTCGTCGCCGTGGAGCTGCGGCCCGCGCCGACGGGCGGGGTCGACGAGGCGCTCGAGCTCGCGGCCGAGCTGCAGCAGGCCGGCGTCGGGTTGGTGTCGGTCGCCGCGTCGTCGAGCCCTCGGGCGCAGGTGAACTCCGTCGACCTCGCGCTGCACCTGCACAACCGGCTCGGCCTGACCACGCTCGCGAGCGTCACCACGTGGGACCGCACGATCATGGCGCTGCAGGCCGACCTGCTCGGCGCGCACGCCCTCGGGGTGCGCGGCGTCGTGTGCGAGACCGGGACACCGCCCCTGCTGGGCGACTACCCACATGTCGACGGCATCTGGGACGTCGACTCGCTCGGGCTCATCGAGCTGCTCGCGGGCCTCAACGATGGCACCGACTACCACGGGCTGCGGCTGGGGACGAAGACGTCGTTCGAGATCGGGGCCCGGGTCAACCCCGGCAGCCGCGACCCCGGCCGGGCCGCGGCGGGGGCCCTGGACAAGATCGCCGCGGGTGCGCAGTTCCTCATCACCCGGCCCGTGCACGAGCTCGCCGGCCTGGAGCGGGTGCTGGAGGCCGTCGACGGGCGGGTGCCCGTGCTCGTCGCGGTCCGGCCGCTGACCGGCTTCGACGAGGCCGACTACCTCGCCCACGAGGTTCCCGACGTCACGATCCCCGCCGCGACACTGGCGGCCCTGCAGGACGCGGGCCCCGACGCCCGCGCCGCCGGCATCGACCTGGCCGTCGCGCTCGCGGACCAGGTCCGCGGCATGGCGAAGGGTGTCGTCGTGACGGGTGGGTCCGACGTCGTCGAGGCAGTCCGCCGACTGCTCGGATAGCCCTACTCCTCCCGGTCGTCACGAACGTGGGGTTGCGTCTCCCCGGTCTCTCGCGACACGCCGATCTCGTAGGTGCTCAGGCGGCACACCTCGTGACATCGTCACCTGGTCGGCTGACGGGCGAGGGGGCGGATGGTCGAGCAGCTCGTGCCGCGCGCCGATCCCCGTCGCGTCGGCGACACCCGCAGGCGCGTGTCGGCGGTCCCGTACGCGCCGGGTCTCGACGGCCTGCGCGCGCTCGCCGTCGTCGCGGTCCTCGTCTACCACCTCGAGCTCTCGTGGGCCGGTGGCGGCTTCCTCGGCGTCGAGATCTTCTTCACCCTCAGCGGGTTCCTCGTCACGCAGCTGCTCGTGGCCGAGCTGCGCGCCCGCGGACGGGTCGACGCGAAGGCGTTCTTCCTGGCCCGCGCGCGCAGGCTCGTCCCGGCGCTGGTCGCCTGCGTGCTCGCGACGGTCGTCGTCTACCGGCTGCTGCTGCCCGGTGACGTCGGTGGCATCCGGGACGACGCGTTCGCGTCCTTGACCTACGTCCAGAACTGGCACCTGGTCATCGCCGGCATCCCGTACGGCGAGGCGTTCGCGCGGCCCTCGCCGCTGCTGCACATCTGGTCACTCGGCGTCGAGGGCCAGCTGTACCTGCTCTGGCCGCTGCTGTTCGTCGGCGTGCTCGCGATGGTGGCCCGCAGGCGGGCCGCGGCCGTCGCGCTGCTGCTGGCGATGGGGTCGGCCGTGGTGATGGCCCTGCTCTACGACCCGGACTCGAACATCCGCGTCTACTACGGCACCGACGCCCGCTCGGCGGGGTTCCTCGTCGGGGCGGCGCTCGCACTGGTCTACGGCCCCGAGGCGTGGTCGCGCCGGCTGTCGAGGCCGCGGCGCGCGATCGTCGACTTCGGTGGGGGCGTGGCGCTGGTGGCGCTGGTCGTCGCCCTGTCGACGGCCTCGGAGTTCGACGACCAGCTCTACGAGCGCGGCGGCTTCCTGCGTGCCGGGCTGCTGACCGCGGTCGTGATCGTCGCCGCGGCCCGCAACGGCGTGGTCACGAGCGTGCTCGCGCGCCGCCCCCTGATCTGGCTCGGCCGCCGCTCGTACGGCATCTACCTCTACCACTGGCCGATCTTCGTGCTGACCCGGCCGGGGATCGACGTCCCGGCGCCGGCGTGGCTGGTCGACCTCGGCCGGGTCGTGGCGACGTTCCTGGTCGCGGAGCTGTCCTACCGGTTCCTGGAGACGCCGATCCGGCGTGGGGCGATCCGGCGGGTGTGCGCGCGGGCGAAGGCCGGCACCGCGGCCGTCGCGACGTGCGGGGTGCTCGCGCTGACGCTGACCGCCTGCGGGATCGTCGCCGTGACGGGAACTCCCGGCGCCGCCCCGGTGCCGCCCGCCGCGGCCGCCGACGACGAGCCACCCGTCGACGCCGCGCCCGCCGACCCGGGAAGCGCCGCACCCGTCGCACCGGGGGCCTCCACGGCGGCCGGGGCCCCGGCGACCCCGACGACCGCGCCCGCCACCCCGAGCGGCGGGGTGGGGCGCCCGGTGCTCGTCGTCGGCGACTCGATCACCCTCGGCAGCGCCGACGCGCTGACGACCGCGCTCGGCCCGCAGACGACCGTCGACGGGAAGGTGGGCAGGCAGTTCAGCACCGCGCCCGCGATCGTCGCCGCGTGGGTGACCGCGCACGACGGGCCCGTGGTGGTCGACCTCGGGGCCAACGGGACCATCAGCCGGCGCGACGTCGACGCCGTCGTGAGCGCCGCGCGCGCCGAGCGGATCGTGTTCGTCGGGGTGTCGGTGCCGCGACGCTGGCAGGACGCGAACAACGCGACCCTGCGCGAGGCCGTCGCGGCGGCCGGCCCGCGCGCGGCGTTCGTCGACTGGGCGGCGATCGTCGCGGCGGACCCGTCGATCATCGGGCCCGACGGCGTGCACCCGACCGTCCGCGGCCGGACGGTGCTCGCCACCGCCGTCCGGCAGGCACTCGGCTGACCCGACGGGTCCGACCGGCCCATTCGCCATTCGCACACGGCGGGTCCCAATTGTTCCGGCGGGTTTTTGCCGACAGTTAATTTAGGGTTGGTAACCGGCGACACGCGAGTGTGCGCAGTACGGAGCGTCACAACAGAACCGGACATAACGTGCCTGCTGCACTTCGACCGGGTGGGCCGCGGCACCGCTCGTGACCGCACGTCCCCGGCTCGCCTCCGAAACGTGGTGGTCACGCCTTTATCACAACGGCCGTCCGAATGGGCCGGTACCCGCGACGCGCGCGAGCGCGGGGGGTGCTCTAGTTTCCTTTTCCGAGAATGTGCGTTGAGGCAGGAAAGGAGGGTCGATGATCGACGCGGTGCTGCTCCATCCGAACGACGGGTGCCTGACGGTCGCGCGGGAGCTCACCCGGCGCGGGGTCCGGGTGCACGCGCTCGCGACCCCCGAGTACGCCCACGTGACCCGCAGCCGCGGGGTGCGCGGCCAGGTCATGCCCGACATCCGCGAGCACCCCCGCGCCTGGCTCGACGCGCTGGCCGGCGTCGACGACGGGGTGCTGATCTGCGGGTCGGACGCCGCGTCGGAGTGGGTCGTCCGCCACCGCGCGCGCATCCCCGCCCGGCTGCGGTCGTTCGAGGCCCCGGGCGGCGCCCACCTCGACCTGATGGACAAGCGCACGACCTACCGGATCGCCGCCGAGGCGGGCGTGCGGGCGCCGTGGATGCACCACGTCGCCGACCGTGCGGACCTCGACGACCTGCTCGGCGAGCTCACCTACCCGTGCGTCCTCAAGCCGACGCTGGGGCACGTCGCCAAGGAGCTCGTCGGCGTCGGCACCGTGCACATCGCGTCGCGCGCCGACGCGCTGGCGCACGCGGTGCCGTTGCTCGACCTCGGCGTCCCGATCCTGTTCACCGAGCTCGTCCCCGGACCGGAGACCCTGCTCGAGGGCGCGGTCATGGTTCGCGACCACGACGGCGGCTACCCGTTGAGCTACGGGCGGCGCAAGCTGCGGCAGTGGCCGATGGACTACGGCGTGGGCTCGTTGACCGAGGCCGTGCCGGTGCCCGAGACCGTCGCGCTCACCCGGCGGCTGCTCGACCACACCGGCTACGTCGGGCTCGCCGCGTGTGAGACCAAGCGTCACGCCGGAACCGGTGAGCTGTACCTCATCGAGGTCAACGTCCGGGTGCCGGGCAACTTCGGCCTCGCGCAGGCCTGCGGTGTCGAGGGGCCGTGGCGGCTCTACGCGACGCTCGCCGGGCTTCCGGTGGGCCCGCAGCGCCCGCAGGTCGACGGCCGCAAGGTCCTACTGCCCGTCAAGGACGCCCAGGCCGTCATCGCCCGGGTACGCCGCGGCGAGACCACCTACGGCCGGGCCGCCCGGTCGCTGCGCGGGACCCGCGACTTCGGCGCCTTCGCCGCGCGCGACCCACTGCCGGCGCTGCACCAGCTGGCGAGCACGCTGCTCAAGGCCCGGGGCCGCGTCGGCAGGCCGGCGGCCGCGCCCGTCGCGGTCGACGTGCGCGCCCCGCTGTCACCGCCGCTCGTCCGCACGGCGTGCAGCCCGGGCGGCGGCCGGCCGTCGTAGGCCCGCGCCGCCACCCGGGCGGGCGTCACCAGATCCGCACGCGCTCGGCGGGCGGGGTGTAGAGCGCGTCCTCCTGCTGCACGTCGAACGCCTCGTGGAACGCGTCGAGGTTGGTGACGACGGCGTTGCAGCGCAGGTCCGGCGGCGAGTGCGGGTCGATCGTCAGCCGTCGGACGGCCTCGGCCTCGCGGGTGACGGCGCGCCACACCTGCGCCCAGCCCAGGAGCACCCGCTGCAGACCGGTGAACCCGTCGATCACCGGGGCCTCCCCGTCGCCGAGGGAGATCCGGTAGGCCTTGAGCGCGATCGTGAGCCCGCCCAGGTCGCCGATGTTCTCGCCGACGGTCAGCGCGCCGTTGACCTTGTGCTCGGGCAGCCCGATCGGGGACAGCTCGCTGTACTGGTCGATCAGCGCCTGCGCGCGCCGGTCGAACTCGGCGCGGTCGTCGGCCTGCCACCAGTCGGTCATGTTGCCGTCGCCGTCGTACTTGCTGCCCTGGTCGTCGAAACCGTGGCCGATCTCGTGCCCGATGACCGCGCCGATGCCCCCGTAGTTGGCGGCGTCGTCGGCCTCCGGGTCGAAGAAGGGCGGCTGCAGGATCGCGGCCGGGAAGACGATCTCGTTCATCCGCGGGTGGTAGTAGGCGTTGACGGTCTGCGGCGTCATCAGCCACTCGTTGCGGTCGACCGGCTTGCCGAGCTTCGCGAACTGGAAGTCGGTCGACCACTCGCCGGCGCGCCGGACGTTGCCCAGCAGGTCGCCCGGGTCGACCTCGAGCGCCGAGTAGTCCTTCCACTCGTCGGGGTAGCCGATCTTCGGGGTGAACCGGCCCAGCTTCTCCAGGGCCCGCTCGCGCGTCTCCGGCCCCATCCAGTCGAGCGACGAGATCGACTGCCGGTAGGCCTCGACCAGGTTCGCGACGAGCTCGACCATGCGCTCCTTGGCCGCGGGCGGGAAGTGCCGCTTCACGTAGAGCTGTCCGACGGCCTCGCCCAGGGCGCCCTCGACGAGCCCGACGCCGCGCTTCCACCGCTCCCGCAGCTCCGGGGTCCCCGACAGGGTGCGCCCGTAGAAGTCGAAGTCGGCCTCGACCAGCGCCTCGTTCAGGTAATCGGCGCACGAGGACACCGTGCGGATCGCGAGCCACGCCTTCCACTGCTCCAGCGGGCGGTCGCGCCACATCGCCGCCGCCTCGGTCACGAACGTCGGCTGCCGGACGACGACCTCGTCGAAGGCGCCCGCGGGCGCGCCGAGCGCCTCGATCCAGACGTCCCACTCGAAGCCCTGGGCGTTCTCGGCCAGCGCCGCGCCCGTCATCAGCGTGTAGGTCTTCTCCGCGTCGCGGTTGGTGACCCGGTCCCAGGACGCCGCGGCGAGCGCCGTCTCCAGCTCCATCACCGTCGACGCCACTGCCGCCGGCTCCGCCAGCCCGGCCAGCTCGGCCAGCCGTGCCAGGTGCGCGACGTACTTCTCGCGCAGCTCGGCGTAGGAGTCCTCGCGGTAGTACGACTCGTCGGGCAGCCCGAGGCCCGACTGCGACAGGTGCACGAGGTAGCGCGACGAGTCCTTCGCGTCCGTGCTGACGAACGCGCCGAACAGCGCCGTGCGGCCCTCGCGCTGCCGCCGGCCCAGCACCGCCGCCAGCGCGGCCGTGTCGGCCGCGTCGGCCACCTCGGCGAGCAGCGGCCGCAGCGGCTCGATGCCCAGGGCCTCGATCCGTTCGACGTCCATGAACGACGTGTAGAGATCGCCGATGCGGCGCGCGTCGGTGCCCGGCGCGGCGGAGGAGGCCGCGGCCTCCTCGACGATCGCCCGGACGTCGGCCTCGGCGTTGTCGCGCAACGCGTGGAAGGCGCCGTCCTGCGAGCGGTCGGCCGGGATCTCGTGCTCCTTGAGCCATTTGCCGTTGACGTGCCCGAACAGGTCGTCCTGCGGACGGATGCCGGAGTCGACCCAGCGCAGGTCGAGCCCGGACCGCGGGGACCCCGTCGGGGCCTCCGCGGGGGACTCCGCCGGGGGTGAGGTCGGGGAGGTCGTCATGGGTGCATTGTGCCCTGACCCACGACCGGGCGAGGGCCGCCGGACGTTCGCCTACGGTGTAACCGGGCTGCCGATCTCCGGAGGACGGCCGGGCCCGGAGGAGGGCTCGATGGTCGAGGCGGACGGCCGTGTCGTCGGAACTCCGTCCTCGCCCCCGGCACCGACCGGACTGCACCGCCCGCTCGCCCTGCTCGTCGCGGGCGCGTTCTTCATGGAGATCCTCGACGGGACGGTCATCGCGCCCGCCGCGCCGCACATCGCGGCCGACCTCGGGGTCGCGGCCGTCGACGTCAACGTCGCGATCACCGGCTACCTCCTCACGCTCGCGGTGCTCATCCCGATCAGCGGGTGGCTCTCCGACCGGTTCGGCGCCCGCCGGATCTTCGTCGCCGCCCTCGTCGTGTTCACCCTGGCGTCGGCGGGCTGCGCGCTCGCGCCGTCGCTGCCGGTGCTCACCGCGACCCGTGTGCTGCAGGGCGTCGGCGGGGCGATGATGGTGCCGGTCGGGCGGCTCGCGGTGCTGCGGACGACGGACAAGCGCGACCTGGTGCGCGCCATCGCCTTCCTCACCTGGCCCGCGCTCGTCGCGCCCGTCGTCGCGCCCGCGCTCGGTGGCCTGCTGGCCAACTACGCGTCGTGGCGGTGGATCTTCGTCGTCAACCTGCCGTTGGGGCTCGTCGCCCTGGTGCTCGCGCTACGGATCGTGCCCGACGTCCGCGCGCCCCGCCGCGACCCGCTCGACTGGCGCGGGTTCGTCCTCACGGCCGCGGGCGCCGCCGCGCTCGTCGTCGGGCTGGAGAGCATCGGCGGCGGCCGCTGGGGATCGGCCGTCGCCGCGCTGGTGCTGGCGGCCGTGCTGCTCACCGCGGCCGTGGCCTACCTGCTGCGGACCCGTCGGCCGCTGGTCGACCTGCGGGTGCTGGCCCTCGCCACCTACCGGCTGACCGCGGCAGGCGGGTCGGTCTACCGGATGGTGATCACCGCCATCCCGTTCCTGCTCCCGCTGCTGTTCCAGCTCGGCTTCGGCTGGTCGGCGGCGCAGGCGGGGCTGGTGGTGATCGCGTTGTTCGTCGGCAACGTCGGGATCAAGCCGGCGACCACGCCGCTCATGCGGCGCTTCGGGATCCGGGCCGTCGTCCTGTTCTCCATCGCCGCATCGGCGGCGTGCCTGGTCGGGATGGCGTTCCTGACGGCGGCGACCCCGTTGCCGGTGCTGCTCCTGCTGCTGCTGGCCAGCGGGGTCGTGCGGTCCACCGGCTTCAGCGCCTACAACAGCGTCGCGTTCGCCGACGTCGAGCAGGAGCGGATGACCGGCGCCAACACCCTGATGTCGACGCTGCAGGAGCTCGGCGCGGGCCTGGGTGTCGCGGTCGGAGCGCTGTTCGTGCGGCTCGGCGACCCCGTCGGGCACCTCGTCGGCCTGTCCGACGCCCCCGCGACGCCCTACCGCATCGCGTTCCTGCTCCTCGTCGTCGTGCTCGTGGTGCCGGCGATCGAGACGCTGCGGCTCTCGCGGACCGCGGGTGACGTCGTGACCGGGCGGTCCTGACCCCGGTCAGCCCACCGTCCGGGCGAAGGGGACCGCCGGGTCCGGTGCCGGGGTGTTCACGGCGAGGTGGACCGTCGGCTCGCTGCCGGCGTTCCAGTTGCGGTGCGGCACACCGGCGGGGAAGACGACGAGGCTGCCCGCGGGCGCGTCGAACTCCTGGCCGTCGACCTCGATGCTCATCGTGCCCTGGAGCACCCAGAACACCTGGTCCACCTCGTGCACGTGCAGGCCCGCGGGGGAGCCGCCGCCCGCCGGGGTGCGGATCCAGTCGACGTGGCAGGACTGCGCGCCGGTGGCCTGCCCGATGAGGTTCTGCGAGAACCGCTCGCCCGCGCCGGTGGCGGCCAGCGCGTCGGTGTCGACGCGACGCAGGTACGGGTTGGCGGTGTTGCCGGCGGTCATCGGCGCTCCCTCGGATCGGCGCCCCGGCGGGGTCCCGGGGTCCTCACCACCCTCGCACCCGCGGCGCGGCCCGAGCTGTGACGCGCATCCCAGCGGCGCGTCCGCGTCAGGGGTGGGTGGGCCAGATCGTCACGGAGTTGACCTGCGTCCGGCGGGGCAGGGCCAGCACCGAGAGCACGACGTCGGCGACGTCCTGGGGCTGGACGAGGTCCGCGGCCCGGTAGGGGCGGTGCGCGGCGGCGTGGATGCGTTCCTGCATCGGGGTGGCGGTGCGTCCGAGGTGCAGCGTCGTGACCCGGACCCCGGCGGCGTTGACCTCGCCGCGGAGGCTGTCGGCGACGGCGGTGAGGGCGTGTTTGGTGGCGGCGTACTGGCTGACCCCGGGGTAGGCGGCCAGGCCCTGGGTGGAGTTCATGAAGATGACGTCGCCGTGGCGGGCGCGCAGGTGGGGGAGGAGTTCGCGGGTCAGCTCGTAGGGGGCGCGGACGTTGACGGCGTAGAGATGGTCGAAGGTCGCGGCGTCGGTGTCGGGGACCTCACCGCTGGCGTAGTCGCCGGCGGAGTGGACGAGGACGTCGACGCCGCCCAGCAGGTCGGCGAGGTGGTGGCCGAGTACGGGCACGGCGTCCGGGTCGGCGAGGTCGGTGGTGAGCACGGTGGCGGCGCCGTTGTGGGTGGCGGCGGCCGCGTCGGCGAGCCGGGCGGGGTCGCGGCCGATGAGGACGAGTTGTTTGGCGTGCGGGCCGAGTGCGACCGCGACCGCGCGGCCGATTCCGCTGCTGGCGCCGGTGACCACGGCCGCGTCGATCATCATCGGGTGCGCCGCCGCTCCCCGTCGAAGGCTCCGTCAGAGGCCCCGTCAAAGGCCCCGTCGAAGGCAGCGTCGTCGGCCCCGTCGATGGCCCCGTCCAAGGTTGAGGAGACGCCCGCCGCGCTGCGGTCGGGAGGCCGCGCATGGTCGCTGTCCGTGACCGATTTCTCCCACATGTCCCTCATGGCGTACCCATCCGCCGGATCGGCGATTTTCCTGCCGATGCGAGCATCGTGGACCTCAACCGCTGCGAACCCGCTGGATATTAGCCTGTCGGGAGCGATCTGCACCGAGGAACAAGGCACGAGAATTCTCGGCCGGCCGCCGCCGGATCGCAGAACGCCGACCCGTCGATGGCTACGCTGTGTAGTCGCTGATGGACCGCCTGCAGACAGCGTCGAGCCCCGTCGGGACGCCCGTCCGGATCGTCCCCGTCCGCCGCGCCATCAGCGCTGGTGAACCGACTCCTCCGCGGTCCGCAGCCACTCGCGCCACTGGTCGGCCTGCGCGCGGGCCTCGGCGGCCCGCTTCGCGTCGCCCGCCGCTTCGGCCTTCTGCGCCTGCGCCTCGAACTGCGCGACGCGGTCGCGGAACTGCGAGACGCGGGCCTCCGTCTCGGGGTCGGTGCGCCGCCACTGGCGGTCGACGGCCTCGCGGACCCTCTCCTCGATCGCACGCAGGCCCGCCTCGAGCGGACGGATGTCGTCGCGCGGGACCTTACCGATCGCCTCCCACCGCTCCTGGATGCCGCGCAGCGCGGCCCGAGCGGCGTCGGCGTCGTCGGTGTCGATCTTGTCGGCCTCGGCCAGCAGGGCCCGCTTGGCGTCGGCGTTGGCGGCGAACTCGGCGTCGCGCGCGGCGAACGTCTCGGTCCGCCGCGAGAAGAACGCATCCTGGGCGCTGCGGAAGCGCTGCCACAGCGCGTCGTCGGCGTCCTTCTGCGCCCGCCCGGCCGCCTTCCACTCCGCCATGAGCTCGCGGTACCGCGCGGCCGTGGGGCCCCAGTCGGTCGAGTCGGCCAGCGCCTCGGCCTCGGTGGCCAGCTCCTCCTTGCGGGCCTTCGCGCTCGCCCGCTGCCGGTCGAGATCGGCGAAGTGCGAGCCGCGGCGGCGGTTGAACGCCTCTCGGGCCCGGGAGTACCGCTTCCACAGCGCCTCGTCGGTGCGCCGGTCGATGCCCTTGATCGTGCGCCACTCGTCGAGGATCGCCTTGAAGCGGTCGCCCGCCTGCTTCCACTGCGTGGCCTCGGCGGCGAGCTTCTCGGCCTCCGCGGCGAGCTCCTCCTTGCGGGCCACGGCGGCCTCGCGCTGGGCCGACCGGGCCGAGCGCGCGGCGCCGACCGCCGCCTCCGCGAGCGTCACCAGCTCGTCGAGGTGTGCCTTGAGGGCCGCGACGTCGCCGACGACGGCGGCATCGGCGAGCCCGTCGCGCATCGCGGTGGCACTGTGCAGCGCCTGCTTCGGGTCGCCGCCGCCCGTCGTGAGCCGGACGGTGAGCAGCTCGGCCTCGGTACGCATGTCGTCGAACCGGCGGGCGTAGTGCGCCAGCCCCTCCTGCGGCGCGCCGGCCTGCCATGAGCCGACCTCGCGCTCGCTCTCGGCCGTCACGAGGAAGATGCGGCCCTCGTCGTCGACCCGACCCCAGCGCGCCGGATCGGGGCCTGCCTCGGGTACCGAGATCGCCGCGGCGGGTACGGCCGCGACCGGCGTCGGCGCGGCGGCGGCCTGCGCGGCGGGGGACTCGAGGGGCTTCGCCGGCGGCTTTGCGGCACGGGGCGGCGGGACCGGGCGCGGGCGGCCGCCGGGCGGGGGACCGGGCAGCGGCGCGCGGGGGGTGGGCGGCGGGCCGGGGACCGGCCGCGGCGGTGCGGCGACCGAGGTGCGCGCGGGCTCGTCGGTGTGCTGTCCGGCCGGGTGCTGTCCGGGCGTGTCGTGGCGGGCCGCGGCGTGATCGGGTGCGTCGTGGCGGGCCGCGGCGTGATCGGGTGCGTCGTGATCGGGTGCGTCGTGATCGGGTGCGGCGTGGTCGGCGGGGGCCGGTGTGGAGATCGGCCCCGGATCCGCCGGGGTGTCCTGCGCCGCCGGGGTGTCCTGCGCTGCCGGGGTGTCCTGCGCCGCGCGGCTGTTCTCCGCCGTGGCCGTGTCCGGCCCCGCGGTGTCGTCGGTGGCCGCGGTGTCGCCGGTTGCCGCCCGGTCGTTGCCGGCGGGCGTGTCGGTCGTGGCCGACGCCGTGGCCTGGCCGGGGATGGTCGCGGCCGCGGGGGCGTCGCCCGTGGGTTCGGCGTCGGGGGCGGCGTTCGTCGCTCCCGCCCCCGCGTCGGCGCCTTCCGCGGCCTGCTCGTCCGTGCTCGCGGCGGCCTGTTCGCTCGAGTCGGCAGCGGCCTGCTCGTCCGCGCTCGCGCTCGCGGCGGCCTGCTCGCTCGCGTCGGCGGCCTGCTCGCCTGCGCCCGTCGCCGGGTCGGGTCCCTCGCCGGCTGTCGGAGGGGCGGCGATCGACGCGGCCTCCTCGCCCTGCCGGCCGTCGTTACTGGTCGCCTGCTCGTCCGACACCCGTACCTCCCTCGTCAGGCCCGTGCCCGAAGCGGGCCGGGCGCTCCGCCGCGGCGGAGCCCGTTGCACGTGCCGCACCGATCCCTCGCGGACCGGGCTGCTGACAGCGATTCAAACAGGAATGCGCACGTGGCGGAACCGGTCGCGCCGTCAACGGGCCCTGTGGGGCGACGAGACGCGGGCATGACCGCTCCCGCTGGCTACGCTCGGTGCCGTGATCTCCGCGGTCGCCGTCGTGCCCGAACCACCGCTGCTGGTCCCCGAGCTGGCCGGGGCGGCAGCGGCGGAGACGGTCGACGTGCGCGACGCGTGCCGGACCGCCGCCGCGCTGCTCGCGGCGCGGGCCTCCCGCTGGATCGCCGTGGGAGCCGACCGTGGCGGTCGGCGCACGGTCGCGCCCGCGACGGTGGGCTCGTTCGTCGGTTTCGGGGTCGACGTGCGGGTCGCGCTGGACACCGGCCTCGCGACGGACCGCGGACCCGTCGACAGGGACCTGCCGCTGCCGCTGCTCGTCGCGGGCTGGCTCGCGGCCGGCACGGGAGCCGCGATCGCCGTGCGCGGCGAGCTCGTCGCGCCCGACGCCGCCCCCGCCGACTGCCTCGCCCTCGGCCGGGCCCTCGCCGCGGAACCCGACGGCGTCGGGCTCCTCGTCGTCGGCGACGGCGCGGCGACGCACACGGAGAAGGCCCCCGGCCACTTCGACACCCGCGCGACCCGGTTCGACGCCCGGGTCGCGACCGCGCTCGCAGCGGCCGACACCGCGGCCCTCGCCGCGCTCGACGCGGAGCTCGCCACGCAGCTGTGGGCGGGCGGCCGGGCGCCCTGGCAGGTGCTCGCCGGCGCCACCGCCGACCGCCGCTGGGACGCCGAGCTGCTGTGCTCGACGGCGCCGTTCGGGGTGGCCTACCACGTCGCGTTCTGGACGCCGGGATGAGCGCGCCGCCGCTCGTCGTGGTCGTCGGGCCCACCGCGACGGGCAAGTCCGACCTCGGTCTCGCGCTCGCCCGCGAGCTCGGCGGGGAGGTCGTCAACGCCGACGCGATGCAGCTCTACCGCGGGATGGACGTCGGCACCGCGAAGCTCACCGTCGCCGAGCGGCGCGGTGTCCCGCACCACCTCCTCGACGTCCTCGACGTCACCGAGACCGCCTCGGTCGCTGCCTACCAGCGCGAGGCCCGCGTGGTGATCGAGCGGCTGCGCGCGGCGGGCCGCACGCCGGTGCTCGTCGGTGGCTCCGGGCTATACGTGCAGGCGGTCGTCGACGAACTGGAGTTCCCCGGCACCGACGCGGCGGTCCGGGCGCGGCTGGAGGCCGAGCTGGCCGAGCGCGGTCCGGGGGCGCTGCACGCCCGCCTCGCCGCGCTCGACCCGGCCGCCGCAGCCGCCGTGCTGCCCGGCAACGGGCGGCGCATCGTGCGGGCGCTGGAGGTCATCGAGATCACCGGGCGGCCCTTCACGGCGACGATGCCGCGCATCGGTGCCCCCCGCTACGACGCCGTCCTCGTCGGCGTGGACCGGGACGTCGCCGAGCTCGACGACCGCATCGCGACGCGCGTCGACCTGATGCTGGCCGCCGGGCTCGTCGAGGAGACCCGGACGCTGCTCGCCCGCGGCCTGCGCGAGGGTCGCACGGCGTCGCGCGCGCTGGGCTACCAGCAGGTGATCGACGCCCTCGCCGCCGCGGCCGGCGCCCCTGACTCCGAGGACCGCGACGCCCCGGCAGATGGCGCCCGGCTCGCCGCCGTCCCGCTCGACGACGCCGCTGTCACCGATGCCGCGCAGCGCACGGTCGTCGCGACGCGCCGGTTCGTCCGCCGGCAGCGCTCGTGGTTCCGCCGCGACCACCGGATCCGCTGGTTCGACGGCGCCGCCGCCGACCTCGCCGCGCAGGTCCTCGGGGCCCTCACCTCCGGATCGCTACCCTGAGGCCCGTGAGCAGCGGGATCCGGTTCGCGAAGGGCCACGGCACCGAGAACGACTTCGTCGTGCTGCCCGACCCCGAGGGCGCGCTCGACCTCAGCCCGGCCCGCGTCGCCGCGGTGTGCGACCGCCGCCGCGGCCTCGGCGCCGACGGCGTGCTCCGCGTCGTGCGCTGGGCCGCCGCCGGGCCCGACGTCCCCGCTCCGGTGCCGGGCGTCGAATGGTTCATGGACTACCGCAACGGCGACGGCAGCGTCGCCGAGATGTGCGGCAACGGCGTGCGCGTCTTCGCCCGCTACCTCGCGCTCGAGGCCCTGCTGCCCGACGGCCCCGGCGCCGAGCTCGCGCTCGGCACCCGCGGGGGAGTCCGCACCGTCCGCTTCGCCGGCGGCGACGGGGCCGACGGTGAGGTCTCGGTCGGGATGGGCGTCGCGCGGGTCGGCGACGAGAGCACCGCGACCGTGCGCGGGCACGCCTACGCCGGGGTCGCCGTCGACGTCGGCAACCCGCACCTGGCGTGCGTGACCGCGGCCGACGCCGGGGCCCTCGCCGCCCTCGACCTCGGCGTCCCGCCCGGCCACGACCCGGCCCTGTTCCCGCACGGGGTGAACGTCGAGTTCGTGACGCCGGTGTCGGGCGACGAGGTCACGATGCGCGTCCACGAACGGGGCGTCGGGGAGACGCGCTCCTGCGGTACCGGCACCGTCGCGGCCGTGGTCGCGGCGCTGCGGGCGGCCGGCCGCGACCGGGGCACCGTCGGTGTGACGACGCCGGGAGGGCGGCTGCGCGTCACCGTCGAACCCGACGGGTCGACGGTCCTGCAGGGCCCCGCCGTCGTGCTGGCGCACGGGGAGATCGACGACGTGTGGTGGGACGCACAGGGCTGACCGACCGGGCGAACCGGGGGAATGCGGCGGACAGGGTCGTGGCGACGTGGGAGGATGGGCGTCACGATGACTGAATCCCGACTCGACATCTCCGGCATGTTCGCCCCGCGCTCCGACGGCGCGGGGCTCGACACCGCGGTGGCCGCAGCCGCAGGCCGCGAACCGTCGACGGGCGACATGGAGCTCGAGGAGCGCACGTCGCTGCGGCGTGTCGCCGGCCTGTCGACCGAGCTCACCGACGTCACCGAGGTCGAGTACCGGCAGCTGCGCCTCGAGCGCGTGGTGCTCGTCGGCGTGTGGACCACCGGGACCGCCCAGCAGGCCGAGGCCTCGCTCGTCGAGCTCGCCCGGCTGGCCGAGACGGCGGGCTCACAGGTGCTCGACGGGCTCGTCCAGCGGCGCAGCCGTCCCGACCCGGCGACCTTCATCGGGTCCGGGAAGGTCGACGAGCTGCGCGCCGCCGTCCAGGGCGCCGGGGCCGACACCGTGATCGCCGACGGCGAGCTCTCGCCGGGCCAGCTGCGTCAGCTCGAGGAGAAGCTCAAGGTCAAGGTCATCGACCGGACGGCGCTGATCCTCGACATCTTCGCCCAGCACGCCCGCTCGCGCGACGGCAAGGCCCAGGTCGAGCTGGCCCAGCTCTCGTACCTGCTGCCGCGGCTGCGCGGCTGGGGTGAGGCGCTGTCCCGGCAGGTCGGCGGCCGCGCCGCGGGCGGCGTCGGCATCGGCGGGCGTGGCCCCGGTGAGACGAAGATCGAGCTCGACCGGCGGCGCATCCGCCATCGCATGTCCAAGCTGCGCCGCGAGATCGCCGCGATGCGCACCGTCCGCGAGACCCAGCGCGGGTCGCGGCGGCGCAACGAGGTCCCCGGGGTCGCGATCGTCGGGTACACCAACGCCGGCAAGTCGAGCCTGCTCAACGCGCTGACCGATGCCGGTGTGCTCGTCGAGGACGCGTTGTTCGCGACGCTCGACCCGACGACGCGGCGCGCCGAGACGCCCGACGGGCGCGACTACACGCTGACCGACACCGTCGGGTTCGTCCGGCACCTGCCCCACCAGCTCGTCGAGGCCTTCCGGTCGACGCTCGAGGAGACCGCGCAGGCCGACCTGCTGGTGCACGTCGTCGACGCGTCCGACCCCCTGCCCGAGGACCAGATCGCCGCGGTACGCAAGGTCCTCGTCGAGATCGGCGAGGAGCAGCAGGGGCGGATGCCGCCCGAGCTGCTCGTCGTCAACAAGATCGACGCGGCGGGCGATCTGCAGCTGGCGCGGTTGCGGCACCTGCTGCCCGACGCGGTGTTCGTGTCCGCGCACACCGGTGCCGGCGTGTCGCTGCTGCGCAGGCGGATCGCCGAGCTGCTGCCCAACCCGGAGGTCGAGGTCGAGCTGCTCGTCCCGTACGCCGAGGGCGCGCTCGTCGCCCGGGTGCACTCCGACGGCGTCGTGCTCGAGGAGGAGCACGTCGCCGACGGGACCAGGATGCGAGCCCGCGTCGGCCCCGAGCTCGCGACGGCCGTCTCCGCCCACCTGGTGGCACCGCGGTGAGCTCGCGACGGTGATCAGACGCGCGGCCGCGGTCGTCCTGGTCCTGGGGGCCGCCATGATGGGCGGAGCCGGGACGGCCCTCGCCGCCGATCCGCCCCCTGGGGTGCGCACCCACTGCACGGTCGACGACCCGCGGCTCGCGGAGCTGTCCGGGCTCGTCGTGGACGGGACACCGGACAAGCCGACGGTGTGGGCGATGTCCGACGGCGGCAACCGCGTCGCGGCGTACTCCATCGACCCGCAGACCTGCGCCGTCACCGGCAGCCGCACCGCGACCACCAACCCGTTCGACGCCGAGGACCTCGCCCGCGGACCCGACGGGGCGCTGTGGGTGGCCGACATCGGCGACAACCGGTCCGCGCGCAACACCGTCGCCGTCGTCACGCTGCCGGCGTCCGGTGCGTCCAAGCTCTACCGCTTCACCTATCCCGACGGCCCGCACGACGCCGAGGCGCTGCTCGTCGGGTCCGACGGCGTGCCCGTCATCGTCACCAAGGACCCGGTCACCGCGGCCGGCATCTACCGTCCGCAGGCGGCGCCGACCGGCGTCGGGCCGACGCCGCTGACCAAGGTCGGCCAGGTGTCGCTGCCCTCGTCCGACACCCAGGGCGGTCCGCTCGGGGGGATCGGGTCGCGGCTGGTCACAGGCGCTGCTACCAGCCCCGACGGCACGGCCGTCGCGCTGCGCAGCTACACCGATGCCTGGCTCTACAAGGTCGCGGCTCCCGGCGACGCCGCCGCGATCGTCGCCGCGCTGGGGACCACCCCGATGCGCATCCCGCTGCCCGACGAACCGCAGGGCGAGGCCATCTCGCTCGACGCCGCGGGCGCGCTCTGGTCGGCGGGGGAGACCCGGGGCGGTACGCCCGGTGCGCTGCGCTCGGTCGACGGCGCGGTCGCGATGCTGGCGGCCGCCGACACCTCGCAGGCGCCCCCGCCCACGGCGGACGACACCGTCGCGCCGGAGGACCGCACCTGGTCGCCGGCGATGCTCGGCGCCGTCGGCACCGCGGCGGTGCTCGTGCTGGGCGCGATCCTGATGGCGCTGCGGTCGTTCAGCCGGTCGCGCCGGGAGCTGCGGCGGCTCGAGGCCGAGGCCGCCGCCGAGCCGACGCTCATCGGGGCGGATGCCGCGGCCCCGGCTCAGCACGCGGAGTCCGACGACGGCGCGACGTCACCCGACGCGACGGTCGTCGCCGCGGCGCCGCCCGGTCCGCAGGCAGTGGGCGCTCCGGGTACCGGCAACGTTCCCGACGATCCGGGACGTTCCGACGGCTCGGCTCCACCCGGCCTGCTGCGGTCGGGTCCGGTCCAAACCGGTCCGGCTCAGCCCGGTCCGGCGCAACCAGGTCCGGCTCAGCCCGGTCCGGCGCAACCAGGTCCGGCTCAGCCCGGTCCGGCGCAACCAGGTCCGGCGCAACCAGGTCCGGCGCAACCAGGTCCGGCGCAAGTGGGTCCGGGCCAACCCGGTCCGGCCCAGCCCGGTCCGGCCCAGCGCGGCGCGGTCCGGCCCGATGGCCGGGTTCGGCCTGATGGCCCCGTTCGCTCCGACGGCCCGGTTCGCTCCGACGGTCCGGCGCGGCCCCGTGGCCCGGTGCCGCTCGGTGCGCGCGCCGGGGAGCGCGGCCCAGCTGGTCCGCCGGCCGGTCCCGGTGGTCCCCGTGGTGGGGGACAGGGTCCTGACGGCGCTCGTCCCCTCGGCCCCGGCGGTCCGGCGCAGCATCCCGGTCCGGCGCAGCATCCCGGTCCGGCGCAGCATCCCGGTCCGCGACCGGGACCCGGGCCGCGCGCGCCCCTGCCGCCGGGCTCGACCGCGCCTCCCGGCCCGCCGTTCCCGCCCGGCCCGCCGCGGCCGACAGGCCCTGCTCCGGGGCCGGGCGGTGCATCGCACAGTGCGGGGCCGGGCAATGCCGGCCCCGGCCTGCCATCCCGTGGCCCGAACCGGCCGGGACCGGAGGGGCCCGTTCCGCACGGTCGGGGCGCGGACGGACCTGCTCGAACCGGCGCTGGTCCGGGCGGGCCCGGTCCGGAGCGTGGTGCGAACGGTCCTGGTGCGAACGGTCCCGGTCCGAACGGTCCCGGTCCGAACGCTGCTGGTGCGAACAGTGCCGGTACGAACGGTGCCGGTCCGAGCGGTACGCGACGAGAGCCGGGCGATCCCGCCGGCCGCCAGCGCGACGCCGCCGGTGGCCGCGCCCAGAGTCCAACCGGTGCTACTCCGGCCGGCGCTGGTCAGAACGGCGCTGGTCAGAACGGCGCTGGTCAGAACGGCGCTGGTCAGAACGGCGCTGGTCAGAACGGCGCTGGTCAGAACGGCGCTGGTCAGAACGGCGCTGGTCAGAACGGCCCTGCGCAGAACGGCCCTGCGCAGAACGGCACGGGTCCGG
This sequence comes from Pseudonocardia benzenivorans CB1190, assembly GCF_000196675.2. Taxonomy (GTDB): domain Bacteria; phylum Actinomycetota; class Actinomycetes; order Mycobacteriales; family Pseudonocardiaceae; genus Pseudonocardia; species Pseudonocardia benzenivorans. Next base: position 2,262,456 of record NC_015312.1, read on the forward strand.
GCGCGCGGGGACGGGACCGGAGTGAGGGGCGGCGCTCCGAGGTCGCTGGGCCGAATGCTCAGCTGTCGAATGGTCAGCCGTCGAATGGGCAGCCGTCGAATGGTCAGCCGTCGAATGGGCAGCCGTCGAATGGTCAGCCGCCGAATGGGCAGTCGCCAAATGGTCAGCCGCCGAACGGTCAGCCGTCGAATGCTCAGCCGCGGAACGACCCCTCGGCGAACGGCCAGCCGCTGACGGGCTCGGCGGCCAATGGACAGCCGTCCAATGCACAGCCGCCGAACAGGCCGTCGGTGACCGACGCGCGCCTGGACGCAGATCCGTCGACAAGCCGGCCGGCGAACAGGACGGGTCCGGAGGCTCACCCGGCGAAGGGGCGACCCACGAGCCTGCCGTCTTCGAACCATCCGATGCCGAACGGTGCAGGCGCAAACGGGCAGGCAGCGAACGGTCAGGGCGCGAACGGTCAGGGCGTGAACGGTCAGGGCGTGAACGGAACGCGATCGAACGGCGCGGAGGCTGCCGAACCCGGCGCCGCATCGACGACCGCCATCCGCCGGGACGCGCGCGACGAGGACGCACCCCGAACGCCGCCGGGTGCCCCGGCACCCGAGCCGTTGCGTGTGGACGGGCACCGAGCCGCCGCAGAGGAACGCGCGGACGCCGACCGTGGATCGTCACGTCCGCACGAGGACGCGGGGCGCCCACACCGACCGGGGCCGTGAGCCGGACGCATCGCGCGTATCACCGGCTGAGTCGTCGCTCGGCTGAGCATCGGGTCGAGCGACGGTGCGGCGGTACGTCGAGCCCGTCGAGTTGTCGACCCGCGCCGACGTCGGCGGCAGAGCCTCCGGCCGGGCCACGGCAGCCGCCGGGTCGGCCCGGGAGGCCTCGGCTCGTGTGACCCCCTGTGAGCGGCGACGGTCGCCATGGCGACCATCGCCACTCGCGAGCGCCGCGGGCGCGAGCTCTGCGTGGTGGGGCGGCGAGCCGGCCGTTCGAGCCGATGACCGTCGCGCCGACGATCTCGCGACGGCCCGCGCGTGGAAAGCCGCCCGCGGTCGCTCACCGGCTGACGTGCCGAGCATCCCCGTAGGTCGCGGACCTCGGGGCCTGCGTCGCAGGCGCGTCGTGACTCTCAGAGTCTGCGCAGCACCGCGACGACGCGGCCGAGGATCGTGGCCTCGTCGCCGGGAATGGGGTCGTACGCGGGGTTGGCCGGCATGAGCCAGACGTGCCCGTCGCGGCGGCGGAACGTCTTGACCGTCGCCTCGCCGTCGATCATCGCCGCGACGATCTCACCCTGTTCCGCGACCGGCTGCTGGCGCACGACCACCCAGTCGCCGTCGGTGATCGCCGCCTCGACCATCGAGTCGCCGCGCACGTTGAGCAGGAACAGCGTGCCCTCGCCGACGATCTCGCGCGGCAGCGGGAACACGCTCTGCACCGCCTGTTCCGCGAGGATCGGCCCACCAGCGGCGATGTCACCCAGCAGCGGGACGTAGGCGGGGGCGGGGTGCTCGTCACGCGTCGTGCCGGGATCGCGGGAGTCCGCGTCGGCGTCGGCGACGTCCTCGGGGGCGCGGACGTCCACCGCCCGCGTGCGGTTGGGGTCGCGGCGCAGGTATCCCTTGCGCTCCAGGCTGCGCAGCTGGTGGTGGACCGAGGACGTCGACGTCAAGCCGACGGCGTCGCCGATCTCGCGGACGCTCGGCGGGTACCCGAAACGCTCCACCCAGTCGCGGATGACCTCCAGCACCTTCCGCTGCCGCGGGGTCAGCGACGTGTCGTCCCCCGCCGCCTCGGCCGGGTCCGGGAAGGAACGCACCTGCCCGGCCTCACGGTCGGTACCGGTCTCGTCCCGTGCCATCTCGTCCGCCTCCTCGATCGGCGCGGTGGGGCCGTTCGTCCCCGCCGCCGTCGCACCGCACCGTAGACCCGATCATCTCCGCCGCCAAACACATGTTCGAACGACACGCGGCGCGTCGCGAAAATTTGTCGGGGCCCGGTGGTACACATTCGCACGAGCGTTCGATCGAACGCTTGTGCGAACGGAGGGTATCCGATCGGGCGCGGCGGGCGATCGCCGCCGAGGTCGGGCCGTCCGGTCCACGTGTGTCGCCGACCGAGGAGCCGGCGCCGACGGGAAGGGAACTGCCATGTCTGTCAGCACGGCTCCCGGATGTGCGGGCGCAGGGACGGGTGGGCCCGCCGGGAACGGTGCCGGAGCCGCGGGTTCCGGCGGGACGGCCGCGGACCGGTCGCCGAGGCAGGCGTCGCACCGGCCCGAAGCGGTGCGGGACGCCGACGAGGGCGGCGCCCGGCCGCGACGCCGGGGCCGCGGGCCGCGGCCTGCGCGTCCGCGGGAGGCCGCGCGGCGGGGCAGCGCACAGCGGGACGCATCGCGGGCCGAGGCCGGTGTACCTCGGCGGTCGGGGTCGACGATGGCGCGGCGGGGGACGCGCCCGTCGTTGACCGTGCTGCCGGGCGGCCTCGAGCCGACCACGGGGGGCGACGGGGGGCTCGGTCCCCGCCTCGACTCGTCCGATGTGGACGCGCAGCGCCTGTCCGAGATCGACCGTGCGTTGCTGCGGCATCCGTCGGCGCGCGGCCGACGCCCGGCCGGGGCGAGCGTCGCCCCCGGTGTGGCACGTCCTCGTTGCGTCGCGCCGCCGCGGGTGCATCCGCGGCCTGTTCGGTCCCGGGCACTCCGACGGACTCCGCTGGCGCTGCGCTACCGGGTGCGGCGGGCGGTCGCGGTCCTGGTGCTCGGGGTGTGCGCCGCCGTCGTGGTGGTCGCGCTCGGGTCGTTGGGCGAGATCGCCCGCGACGCCGGCCCCGGCATCCCCATGAGCACCGCCCAGGTCGTGGTCCAACGTGGCGACACGGTGTGGGACATCGCCCGGCGCACGGTCCCCGATGCCGACCCTGCCGTGGCTGCCGCCCGCATCGCCGAGCTCAACGGCCTCCATTCGGCTGCGCTGCGACCCGGCCAGATCCTCACTGTGCCGCGGGCCTAGTCAGAGGCGGGCGGGCCTCCGGTACCCCTTCGCTGCTGTGTCACTGCCGTCGCTCATGTCGTTTCGCTGCGTCCGTCCGGCTGCGGCCCGTCCGGCTGCGGCCCGTCCGGCTGCGGCCCGTGCGGCTGCGGTCGGCCGGTGCGGCCGCCGTGCGCCCTTCGATGCTCAGCCTCCATTGCCCGGCGCCGTGGGACCCGTCGCGGAGCCGCCGGCGCCGACCGGCGCTCTGCCGTGCACCCGATCGTCGGCTCGGTGGCGGAGCGTGCCGTGTTACCCGATGGCGGAGCGTGGCCGGCGGTGGGTGCCGGGTCGGTGCCGGGGCGGCGGGTGCCAGTGTGGATGGCGGCCGCAGGGGTCGGCGGGGATCCGTGCGGGTGCTCGCGCCCCGCGCCCGGGTGCCCTCCGTGTGGGTCCGGACACGGGTCGTCGACCGCGCAGGGTGCGCGACACGCCGTACCGTAGGCGACGCGCCGGGCTGTCGGGGCGCTGGCCTCGCCGGATCGGGCGAACATGGGACGCGTGGGCGCCCCGAGCGCCCACACCCCTACATCTTGTGGTTACATACGTGTTGTTCGGCCACAGGTTGGGGTTGTCGGTCGCTCTCGGAGAGAGGATCACTACTGTGCGCTGCCCGTTCTGCCGCCACTCGGACTGCCGCGTCATCGACTCTCGTGAGGTCGAGGACGGGCAGGCCACCCGCCGTCGTCGCTCCTGCGCGTCGTGCGGTCGGCGGTTCACCACCGTCGAGGAGCCGGTGCTCGCGGTGGTCAAGCGCAGCGGGGTGACCGAACCGTTCAGCCGCGACAAGGTGGTCGGCGGAGTACGACGCGCGTGCCAGGGCCGCCCCGTCGACGAGGACGCGCTGCAGCAGCTGGCGCACCGCGTGGAGGAAGCGGTCCGGGCGGGCGGGACGGCCGAGATCCCGAGCCACGAGGTGGGCCTGGCGATTCTCGGGCCGTTGCGCGAGCTCGACGAGGTGGCCTACCTGCGCTTCGCGAGCGTGTACCGCTCCTTCTCCTCGATCGAGGACTTCGAGAAGGAGATCGCGGATCTGCGGCGGTCGGTCGCCGGGGAAGCAGCCGACGGCGCGGATCGCGACTAGCAGTAACACGCCGGGACGGGGGAGACCTCGTCGCGGCGGGTCGCCCGGCCGGCGCGCGACACCGGCCGGTCGGCACACGCAACGGCCCGCTCGGCGCCCTTATCGCCGGCGTGGTCGTTGACAGGGTGCGACACGACTGCACCACGGTTGCTCAGGGGAAGAGGACGAGGATGACGGAGACGGTCGGGGCGACGGCCTCGGGGGACGCGGCCGGGAACGCACGCGGCGCGAAGGCCGGGAGCCGGTCCGACCGGCGGAAGCGGCCCGCCGGGCTCACCGTCGAGCGGCTGTACACGACGGCCGGGGTGCACCCGTACGACGAGGTGACCTGGGAGCGTCGTGACGTCGTCATGACCAACTGGCGCGACGGCACGGTCAACTTCGAGCAGCGCGGCGTCGAGTTCCCGTCGTCGTGGTCGGTCAACGCCACGAACATCGTCACCAGCAAGTACTTCCGCGGGGCGGTCGGCTCGCCGCAACGCGAGTCGAGCCTGCGCCAGCTGATCGACCGGGTCGTCGGCGTCTACCACCGCTCGGGCGTGGAGAACGGCTACTTCGCGACCGACGAGGACGCGGAGATCTTCGCCCACGAGCTCACCTGGATGCTGCTGCACCAGGTGTTCAGCTTCAACTCGCCCGTGTGGTTCAACGTCGGTACGTCGTCGCCGCAGCAGGTCAGCGCCTGCTTCATCCTGGCGGTCGACGACACGATGGAGTCGATCCTCAACTGGTACCGCGAGGAGGGCCTGATCTTCAAGGGCGGCTCCGGCGCGGGGCTGAACCTCTCCCGCATCCGGTCGTCGAAGGAGCTGCTCTCGAGCGGCGGCACGGCCAGCGGTCCCGTCTCGTTCATGCGCGGTGCCGACGCCAGCGCGGGGACGATCAAGTCGGGCGGCGCGACGCGGCGCGCGGCCAAGATGGTCGTCCTCGACGTCGACCACCCCGACATCGAGGAGTTCGTCGAGACCAAGGCGAAGGAGGAGGCCAAGGTCCGGGTGCTGCGCGACGCCGGGTTCGACATGGACCTGGGCGGCGCCGACATCACGTCGGTGCAGTACCAGAACGCCAACAACTCCGTGCGCGTCACCGACGAGTTCATGCGCGCCGTCGAGGAGGGCACGAGCTTCGGTCTGCGCGGCCGGATGACGGGCGAGGTGATCGACAGCGTCGACGCCCGCACCCTCTTCCGCGGCATCGCGCAGGCCGCGTGGGAGTGCGCCGACCCGGGCATCCAGTACGACGGCACGATCAACGACTGGCACACCACGCCGGAGTCGGGCCGCATCACGGCGTCGAACCCGTGCTCGGAGTACATGCACCTGGACAACTCCAGCTGCAACCTCGCGTCGCTGAACCTGCTCACGTTCCTCGGCGACGACGGGATGTTCGACGCGGAGCGCTTCCGCCGGGCCGTGGAGTTCATCATCACGGCGATGGACATCTCCATCTGCTTCGCCGACTTCCCGACGGAGCCGATCGGCGACACCACCCGCAAGTTCCGCCAGCTGGGCATCGGCTACGCCAACCTCGGCGCGCTGCTCATGGCCACTGGGCACGCCTACGACTCCGAGGGCGGCCGCGCGCTGGCGGCGTCGATCACGTCGCTGATGACGGGCGCCGCCTACAAGCGCTCGGCCGAGCTGGCCGGCGTCGTCGGCCCGTACGAGGGCTACGCCCGCAACGCCGAGGGGCACCAGCGGGTCATGCGCAAGCACGCCGCTGCCAACGACGACGTGCGCACGCTTGCCGCCAGCACCCACATCCACCGGCTGGCCACGATCACCTGGAAGGAGTGCCTGGCGATCGGCGAGCGCAACGGCTGGCGCAACGCGCAGGCCTCCGTGCTGGCCCCGACGGGCACGATCGGCCTGATGATGGACTGCGACACGACCGGCATCGAGCCGGACCTGGCGCTGGTCAAGTTCAAGAAGCTGGTCGGCGGCGGCTCGATGCAGATCGTCAACCAGACCGTGCCGCGCGCGCTGCAGAAGCTGGGCTACCAGGCCGAGCAGGCCGAGGCGATCGTGGAGTACGTCGCCGAGCACGGGCACGTCATCGACGCACCGGGCCTGCGCACCGAGCACTACGAGGTCTTCGACTGCGCCATGGGGGAGCGGTCCATCGCCCCGATGGGCCACGTCCGGATGATGGCCGCCGTGCAGCCGTTCCTGTCCGGCGCGATCTCGAAGACCGTCAACATGCCCGAGGCCGCGAGCGTCGAGGATGTCGAGCGGATCTACATGGAGGGCTGGAAGCTCGGCCTGAAGGCGCTCGCGATCTACCGCGACAACTGCAAGGTGGGCCAGCCGCTGTCGGCGGGCAAGGAGGCCCGCAAGGACGCCTCGGCCGACGCGGAGGCGCCCGTCGAGTACCGCCCGGTCCGGCGCCGGCTGCCGAAGAAGCGCCCGAGCGAGACGGTGTCGTTCACCGTGGGGGGCGCCGAGGGCTACCTGACGGCGGGCTCCTATCCCGACGACGGCCTGGGCGAGATCTTCGTCAAGCTCGGCAAGCAGGGTTCGACGCTGGCCGGCGTGATGGACGCCTTCTCGATGTCGATCTCGGTGGGTCTGCAGTACGGCATCCCGCTGGAGTTCTACGTCTCGAAGTTCTCCAACCTGCGCTTCGAGCCCGCCGGCATGACCGACGACCCGGACATCCGGATCGCGACGAGCGTGCTCGACTACCTGTTCCGTCGTCTCGCGCTCGACCACCTCAGCTACGACAAGCGCGCCGAGCTGGGCATCTTCTCCGCCGACGAGCGCTCGGAGCAGGTCGCGACGGCCTACGGCGAGCCCGAGCCCGCGACCGACGTCGACCTGGAGAGCCTGCGCTCGACGGTGTCGATCGACGAGCGGCCGGCCGCGCCCGCCGCGCCGACCCCGCCCGCGAACGTCGGCAGCTCGACGGAGCTGCTGGAGCTGCGCCTGGGCAAGGCGGCCGACGCGCCGCTGTGCCTGACCTGCGGCACCAAGATGCGGCCCGCCGGATCGTGCTACCTGTGCGAGGGCTGCGGGTCGACCAGCGGCTGCAGCTGACACCCGAGGCATCCCTGCACGACCGACGGGGCCGGACCGCGAGACGGCCCGGCCCCGTCGGGGTTTTCGGACGCCGCATGACGCGCGACGCGCGGAGAGCACCGTGCGGTGCGTCCCCGTCGGCAACGGGTCGCCCTCGCGCAGTCCGCGGCCGCGCTCGCGGGCGAGGCCGTCGGCACGATCCTCCACGCGGACCGACCGCGGCCACGGCCCGGACCGACCCGCTGGGCCCGGAGGTCAGGTCGCCGACCGCTCCCCGGTGACCGAGACGCTGCCCGGGACCCTGCCGTCGGCACGCAGCAGCTGGCGCCACTGCTCGGGGCTCCAGCTCGCCGGGGCGGTGCCCGCGACGAACTCGTCGACGAGCGCGACGAACCGCGCGGGGTCGGTGTGGAACGGGAAGTGTCCGGAGGTCTCGAAGATCTCCAGCCGGCTGCCGGGCATCGCCTCGTGCGCCCGCCGGCCGTGCTCGACGGGCACGATCGCGTCGCGTGCGCCCCACACCAGTAGGACCGGCATCCCGCGGGTGAGGTAGCAGCGGTCGAGCATCGTCACGACCTGACCGCGCCAGTCGACGACGGCCCGCAGGGTCCGGATGAAGGCCGCGCGGGAGGTGGCGTCGGGCAGCGCGTCGACGACCCGCAGCAGGTCGGGCGCGTCGAGCCCGATGTCGGTCCCGAGCAGCCGCAGCGCCGCGACGACGGCTTCCGCCTGCAGTCGCATCGTCGGCAGCCGCAGCGCGCCGAGCAGCGTCGCGGCCCCCGGCAGGGTCATCGCGCGCAGGACCGGCGTCACGTCCGGCCCGGCGCCGCCGCTGCCGACGAGCACGAGCCGCTCGGTGCGCTCCGGGAACTGGTAGGCGAACTGCATCGCGACGCCACCGCCGAGCGAGTGTCCGACGAGCGTCGCCCGCGCGATCCCGAGCACGCCGAGCAGGTCGCGGATGCCGTTGGCGTAGGCGGCGACGGAGTAGTCCGCGCGCGGCTTGTCCGACTCGCCGTGGCCCAGGAGGTCGGGCGCGATCACCAGGTGTCGACGGGCCAGCGCCGGCAGCACCGGCGCCCACGTGCGCGAGCTGTCGCCGATCCCGTGCACGAGCACGAGTGGGGGTCCGGCGCCGGCGACGCGGAACGCCCGGCGGTAGCCGTGGACGGTGCGGAACCGCAGCTCGGCGTCCCGCGGCGGCACGGCGCCGAGCCGTCCCGCCGCGGTGCCCGTCCACCCGCTCCGCATCGCGCCGACGCTAGGCGTCGCTCGTCACGCCGGAGTTTCCGACGCGTTGCGGCGCAGTAGGGTCGATGATCGTGACCGACCGGTTCCGGCTCGTCCCCGCCGCCTACGTCCTGCTGTTGCGGACGGGTCCGCGGGGCGAGGAGGTCCTGCTCCAGCTCCGCCGCGGCACCGGGTTCATGGACGGCCACTGGGCCGCCGCGGCCGCGGGGCACGTCGAGGAGGCGGAGTCGGTCACCCGAGCGGCGGTGCGCGAGGCGGCGGAGGAGCTGGGCGTCGTCGTCGACCCGGCCGACCTCGTGGCGCTCACCGCGATGCACCGCACCCGGGCCACGGGCCTGCCCGTCGACGAGCGCGTGGACTTCTTCTTCACCTGCCGCGCCTGGCGGGGCGAGCCACGGGCCGCGGAGGCGAAGGCCGCAGACGTCCGGTGGTTCCCGCTCGACGCGCTGCCGGAGCCCGTCGTCCCGCACGAGCGCTGGGTGCTCGACCAGCTCGCCCGCGGCGCCGTGCCGCCGCCGGTCTCGGAGTTCGGGTTCACCCCGGACGGACGTCGTCCTACGGTGTCGTCATGAGGCAGCTGCGGTGAGCGACACCTCCACCCGTCCGGTGGTCGAGATCTGCGGTGGCGAGGCCGGGGCCGAACCGGTCCGCGAGCTGCTGCCGGCCCGGACGGTCGAGCTGGGCGGGTCCACGCGGGTCCGCCGGCTGCTGCCGACACTGGGCCGCCGCATGGTCGGGGCCTGGTGCTTCGTCGACCACTACGGGCCCGACGACGTCGCCGCCGCGCCCGGCATGCAGGTTCCCGCCGCACCCGCACATCGGCCTGCAGACGGTGAGCTGGCTGCTCGAGGGCACGGTCCACCACCGCGACAGCCTCGGGTCCGACCGGCTGATCGAGCCGGGCGAGCTCGCCCTCATGACGGCCGGCCGCGGGATCGCGCACGCCGAGCAGTCACCCGATCCGCACGCCCCGGTGCTGCACGGCGCCCAGCTGTGGGTCGCGCTGCCCGACGGCGCCCGCGCGGGCGACCCGCGCTTCGAGTTCCACGCGGACCTGCCGGTCGTCACCGGTCGCGGGCTGCGGGCCACGGTGCTGCTCGGCGAGCTGGCCGAGGCCGTGTCGCCGGGACGGGTGCACACGCCGCTGGTCGGGGTCGACGTCGAACTCGATGCCGGTGCCGACGTCGTGCTGCCGTTGGAGCCCGACTTCGAGCACGCCGTGCTGACGGTCTCGGGCGCGCCCGACGTCGACGGCGTCCTGGAGCCGGGGTCGCTGTGCTATCTGGGCTGCGGGCGGTCGCAGCTGCGGCTGCGTGCCGAGTCGGGGAGTCGGTTGCTGCTGCTCGGCGGGGTGCCCTTCGGCGAGGAGATCGTCATGTGGTGGAACTTCGTCGGCCGCAGCGGCGACGAGGTGCGCGCCGCCCGCGAGGCCTGGCAGGCCGAGATCGGCGGCACCGGCCCGGCCCGCTACGGCGCCGTCACCGGCTACGACGGCGCACCGCTCGCGGCCCCGGCGATGCCACCGGTCCCGCTGCGCCCGCGTGGCCGGACCCGCTGAGCGGCAGCGTCCCGCAGGGGAGGTCAGCCCGCCTCGTAGCGCGCCGACTCGATGAGCTCGTCGACCGCCGCCGGCTGTACCCGGAACGACCGCCCGAAGCGGACCGCGGGGAGCCGACCGCTGTGCAGCAGCCGGTAGACCGTCATCTTCGACACGCGCATCCGCTCGGCGACCTCGGCCACGGTGAGGAACGGCGTCCGCCCGACCCCCGCGCCTTCCGGACTGCCTGCCACCATCGTCGACCCCACTTCTCCCGCGCCGTCACGAGCGGCGAACGGCCCACCCGCAGCGGTCACCTGACCAATTTGCTGCACGGCGACACTAATCGACGAAGCGTCACCTCCGGAGTGCGAAAACGTCCTCGACCGGGTGGTATGACGAGAGGCCCTGAAGGGGCGATGACGGCGTGCGATCATTGGACGACGCACCGTGAGGGAGGAGCGACGTGTCGCAGGGACAACAGGTGTCGGACCGACCGGAGGACCATCTGGCGCCGGGCGGCTTCGTCGACTCGGACGCGCCGGCCGTGCGCGAGTTCGCCGAGCGGTCCGCGGGCACCGAGGACGACCCGGTCCGGCGGGGCGCGGCGCTGTTCGCCGCGGTCCGCGACGGCATCTGGTACGACCCCTTCGTCATCAGCACCGATCCCGAGGACTACCGGGCGAGCACGGTCGCGACGACGCCGCGCAACTGGTGCGTCCCCAAGGCGGTCCTGCTCACCGCGGCGGCCAGGGCCCTCGACATCCCGGCCAGGCTGGGCTTCGCCGACGTGCGCAACCACCTGAACACCGCCCGGCTGCGCGCGATGATGAACGGCAACGACCTGTTCGTCTACCACGGCTACACCGAGCTGTGGCTCGACGGCCGCTGGGTCAAGGCCACGCCGGCGTTCAACCGGGAGCTGTGCGCGCGCTTCGGGGTCGACCCGATCGAGTTCGACGGCCGGCACGACGCGCTCATGCACCCGTACTCCGGTGACGGCAGCGAGTACATGGAGTACGTCACCGACCACGGCCCCTTCGCCGACCTGCCGTTCGACGCGATCATGGCCACGTTCCGCAGCACGTACGGTGAGGCGATGTTCGGTGGCCGGTCTCACGCCGGTTCCGACGAGTTCACCGCGCCCACGTCCGCCTAGGGTGCCAAGGGTGAGCACGACGATCCTCGACGACGACCCGAACGGCGACTGGACGGCCCCCGGGACGTTCCGTGTCGCCCCCGGCGTGTACCGCATCCCGCTGCCGCTGCCGAACGACGGGCTGCGTGCGGTCAACGTCTACGCCATCGAGGACGTCGGCGGCTGGACGCTCGTCGACTCGGGCTGGGCGCTGGAGATCGCCGAGGACCTCCTCGGCTCGGCGCTCGCCGCGCTGGGCACCGGGCTGCCCGAGGTGAGGCGCTTCCTGGTCACGCACTCGCACCGCGACCACTACACGATGGGCGTGGAGCTGCGCCGCCGCTTCGGCAGCCGGGTGCTGCTGGGGGCGGGGGAGAAGGTCGGGCTCGACGAGATCAACCGGCCCGACCGGATGAGCGGCGGCTCGTCGCACATGGAGCGGCTGCGCGCCGCGGGCGCGGACGACCTCGCCGATCTCATCGAGCGCAACGCCCCGCCGCCCATGGACCTGCGACTGTGGGAGCCGCCCGACGAATGGCTCGACGACGGCGCGGTGATCACCGTCGGACCGGAGGAGGGCCCGGCCGCGCGTACGCTGACCGCCATCGCGACGCCGGGGCACACCCGTGGCCACATGGTCTTCGCCGACCCGGAGCACGACCTGCTGTTCACCGGCGACCACGTACTCCCGACGATCACGCCGTCGATCGGCTTCGAGCCCGTCGCGCCGCCGAGCCCGCTCACCGACTTCCTGACGTCGCTGCAGCTGCTGCGCGACCGTCCGGACGCCGCGATGCTGCCCGCGCACGGGCGCGTCGGGCGCCGCGTGCACGAGCGCGTCGACGAGCTGCTGGCCCACCACGCGCAGCGGCTCGACGCGACGCTCGCGGGCCTCGCGCAGGGCCGGACCACCGTCGCCGAGGTCGCCGCGACGCTCACCTGGACCCGTCGGGAGCGCACGTTGGCCGAGCTCGACCCGTTCAACCGCATGCTCGCCATCCTCGAGACGGGGGTGCACCTGGAGGTCCTCGTCGAGCGCGGCCTCGCCGACGTGGACCGGCCGGCGGAGAGCGAGGGCCCCGCCGGGCTGCTGCGCTACCGCCCGGCGTGACCGACACGCCCGACGCGCCGAGGATGTTTGGCGTCGCGGCGCGAGATCGGGCAGAGTGATCACCGACAGCCGATCACCGCCGGGTCCGCCCGGCCGAACCGAACGACACACGACTGCACCACCACTGCACGCGAGGACGTAGGGGAAGACGTTTCCTCGTCGAACAGCGGAGGTCTGCAGTGAGCACACGCGGCGTGGTTTTCGTCCACTCGTCGCCGACTGCGGTCTGCCCGCATGTCGAATGGGCGATGTCAGGGGTCCTCGGGGGCAAGGTCAGCCTTCAATGGACCCCCCAGTCCGCTGCGCACGGACAGCTCCGGACCGAGGTCACCTGGTCCGGTCCCGCGGGCACCGGCGGTGCTCTCGCGAGCGCGCTGCGCGCCTGGCCGATGCTGCGCTTCGAGGTCACCGAGGAGCCCAGTCCGGGTGTCGACGGTCAGCGGTTCTGCTACGTCCCCGGCCTCGGCATGTGGAGCGGTCGGACGAGCGCGAACGGCGACATCGTCGTCGGTGAGGACCAGCTGCGCGCCGTCGTGGCCGGTGCCGCGGCGGCGAAGGTGCACGCGAGCATCGATGCGCTGCTCGGTTCGGCGTGGGACGCGGCGCTGGAGCCCTTCCGGCTGGCGGGCGACGGCGCGCCCGTCACCTGGCTGCACCAGGTCGGCTGAGCGGGGGACCGGACCGGCCGACGGGCGCGGTGATCGTCCGGGACGGGGTCGTCGTCACCTGATCGTGGCCGTCGGGGAGACTGGGCCCGGGCGCGGCACGACGGGGGAGGACGACGCCACGTGAGGTCGGGGGTCCGGTACACGCCTGCGCTCGCCGTCGCGCTGCTGGCGTTGCTGATCGCGGCCGGGGTGTCCGCGTACGTACTGGGCGGACGGTCGTTCGAGGGCGTGGCGCCCACCGGCGCGCCGCCCGCGCCGCCGTCCTCGGGCGCGGGAGCGCCCACGGTCGAGCTCAGCGCCGACGCGGAGCGGCATCCGTCGGCCGACGCGGTGCGCAGCCAGCTGCAGCACTACTTCGACGCCATCAACTCCCGGGACTACGACCTGTGGAGCGCCACGGTCGTGCCCGAGCGGGTGGCGCAGCAGCCGCGGGAGCAGTGGACGGCGTCGATCGACACGGCCACCGACGGCACGATCCGCGTCGACCGCATCGACGATCTCGCGCCCGGCCGGCTGCTGGTGCTGGTCCGGTTCGTGTCCACGCAGTCGCTCGACGACGCCCCGGCCGACCTGCGGGTGCCGCGGATCTGCTGGCGCGGCACGTACCCGATGACGGGCGCGCCGCCGCGGCTGGAGACCGGCTCGGCGGGCAGCCTGCTCTCCGAGCCCTGCTGACCGCCCACGACTGACGACGGGCCCGGCACGCAGCATGCGTGCCGGGCCCGTCGGCCTTCCTCAGACCTTGCTCAGACCTTCGTGAACACCACGGAGGCGTTGTGCCCGCCGAACCCGAACGAGTTGTTCACCGCGGCGTTGAGCTCCATCTTGCGCGGCTCCCCGGCCACGACGTCGAGCTCGACGCCCGGGTCGAGGTTCTCCAGGTTCAGCGTCGCCGGGACGACGCCCTCCTTGATCGAGAGCATCGTGAACAGGCTCTCGACCGCGCCCGCGGCACCGACCAGGTGTCCCATCGACGACTTGGGTGCGGTGAGCACCGGCCGGTCGCCGAGCGCCTTGCGGATCGCGGCCGACTCGCCCACGTCGCCGACGACCGTCGAGGTCGCGTGACAGTTGACGTGGTCGATGTCCGACGGTTCCAGGCCGGCGCTGCGGACGGCCTTGAGCATTGCCCGGGACTGGCCCGAGCCCTCCGGGTCGGGCCCGGTGATGTGGTACGCGTCGGCGGTGAGTCCGTGACCGGCGAGCCGGCCGTGGATCGTCGCCCCCCGGGCCCTGGCGAAGTCGGCCCGCTCCAGGACCAGGATGCCGGCCCCCTCGCCGAGCACGAACCCGTCGCGGCCGGTGTCGAACGGCCGCGACGCCCTCTCGGGCTCGTCGTTGCGGCTGCTCAACGTGCGGGACTGCACGAAGCCGGCCACCGTGATGCCGGTGATGCAGGCCTCGGCGCCCCCGGCCACGACGACGTCGGCGTCGCCCTCCTGGATGAGCCGGTACGCCCAGGCCAGCGCCTCGGCGCCGGACGCGCACGCCGACACCGGCGCGTGGACACCGGCACGGGCCCCCAGTTCGAGGCTGACGACGGCCGCGGGGCCGTTGGGCATGAGCATCGGGACTGTCAGCGGCGACACCTTGCGCAGGCCGCCGGACTCGAGCAGGTCGTCCTGGCCGAGCAGGGTCATCGCCCCGCCGATGCCGGTGCCGACGACCGCCGCCACCCGCTCCGGCTCGACCTTCGGCTCGTCGCCGCCGAGCCCGGCGTGCGCCCACGCCTCGCGGGCCGCGACGATCGCGACCTGCTCGCACCGGTCGAGCCGGCGGGCCTGGACCCGCGGGATGACCTCGGTGGGCTCGACGGCCAGCTGCGCGGAGATCTTCACGGGCAGGTCGAAGCGCTCGACGAACTCCGCGTCGGTCCGTCCGACACCCGACTTCCCGGCCAGCAGCGCCTCCCAGGTCGACGCGGCGTCCCCGCCGAGCGGGGTGGTCGCGCCGTACCCGGTGACGACGACCTCGACTGGGGCCCCCGTCACTGGTTCTTCGCGATGTAGTCCACCGCGTCGCCCACCGTCTTGAGCTCGGCGAGCTGCTCGTCGGGGATCTTCACACCGAACTTGTCCTCGGCCTGGACGGCGATCTCGACCATCGAGAGCGAGTCGATGTCGAGGTCGTCGACGAAGGACTTCTCGGCCGAGACGTCACCGGCGTCGATACCGGCGACCTCCTCGACGATCTCGGAGAGGCCGGACAGGATCTCGGCGTTGTCAGCCACTGGGTGCTCCTTCTGGTGGGAAACTCGGGGTGTCGCGTGGTCGGAACGGAATCCTAGGGACAGACCACGACCTGGGCGGCATAGGACAGGCCCGCACCGAACCCGACCAGCAGCGCGACGTCGCCGGAGCGGACCCGGCCGTCGGCACGCATGTGGTCGAGCGCCAGCGGGATCGACGCCGACGAGGTGTTTCCGGAGTGGATGATGTCGTCGGCCACGACCATGTCCTCGCGCGCGCCCTTGGCCCGCAGCCGCTTGGCGACGGACTCGACGATCCGCAGGTTGGCCTGGTGCGGGATGAGCACGTCGATGTCGGCGGGCGTGAGGCCGGCGAGCTCGACGGCACGCAGCGCGACGGGCGCGATCTTCGTCGTGGCCCAGCGGAAGACCGACTGGCCCTCCTGGGCGAGCGCCTGGTTGTGCTCGCGGATCTCGATCATCGAGGACAGGTCGCCCGCGGACCCCCACGCCACCGGCCCGACGCCCACCGACTCCGCGTCGGGGGCCGGACCGAGCACGGCCGCCCCGGCACCGTCGGCGAAGATGATGCACGTCGAGCGGTCGTCCCAGTCGAGCCAGTCGGTGAGCTTCTCGGCGCCGATCACCAGCACCGTGCGGGCCGAGCCCGCGCGGATGAGATCGGCACCGGCACCCATCCCGTAGCTGAACCCGGCACAGGCGGCGTTGAGGTCGAACGCGCCGGGAGCGCTGACGCCGATCTTCTCGGCGGTCTGCGCGGCGGCGTTCGGGATGGGGTAGCGCATCGTGCACGTCGCGACGATGACGGTGTCGACGTCGGCCGGGGTGAGCCCGGCGTCCTTGACGGCGCTGCGGCCGGCCTCGGCGGCCATGTCCACCAGCAGCTCGTCCTCGGCGGCGACGCGGCGCTCGACGATGCCGACGCGCTCGCGGATCCACTGGTCGTTGGTGTCGACGCGCTTCGCCAGGTCGTCGTTGGTGAGGATCTTCTCGGGCTGGTAGCTGCCGACGCCGAGGATGCGTGCGCCTGGCACCGCCGCCGGGAGGGTCAACCGAGCGCTCATGCCTGCGCCCCCGCGTGCTCGGCGACCAGGGCGGCCGCGGCGTCGAGGTCGTCGGGCGTCTTCAGTGCCAACGTGGCCGTCCCCTTCAGCTCGCGCTTGACGAGTCCGACCAGCGCCCCCGCGGGCGGCAGCTCGATCACCGCGGTCACCTCCCTCTCACGCAATGTGGCCATGCACATGTCCCAGCGCACCGGCCGGGTCACCTGCGAGACCAGCCGCGACAGCGCCTCGGCGCCCGAGGTCACGACGGTCCCGTCGGCGTTGGACAGCAGCGGCCGCTCGGGGTCGGCGGGCTCGATGCCGGCGGCGTGCGTGCGCACGGCGTCCTCGGCGGGAGCCATGAACCGCGTGTGGAACGCACCCGCGACGGGCAGCGCCTTCACCCGGCTGCGCTCGGGCGGGTTCTCGGCCAGCGCCGCGAGCGCGGACAGCGGTCCGGCCGCGACGATCTGCCCGGCGCCGTTCATGTTCGCCGGTTCGAGGCCGAGCTCGGACAGCCGTGCGAGCACGTCGTCGGGGTTCCCGCCCAGCAGGGCGCTCATGCCCGTCGGTTCCAGCGCACACGCGGCCGCCATCTCCCGCCCCCGGACGGCCGCCAGCGCGACGGCGGCGTCGGTGGGCAGGACGCCGGCGACCGCGGCCGCGGCGAGCTCTCCGACGGAGTGCCCGGCGATCGTCGCCCGCTCGGGCAGCGTGACATGTGCGCCGAGCCGCGCGGCGGCGAGCAGCGCCGTGGCGACGACGAGCGGCTGGGTCACCGCGGTGTCCTTGATCTCGTCGGCCTCGGCGGTGGTCCCCAGCCGGCGCAGGTCCAGCCCGACGGCGTCGGACCAGGCCGCCACGGTCTCCTCGGCGACGGGGTCGTCGAGCCAGGGGGACAACATGCCTGGGGTCTGGGATCCCTGACCCGGTGCGAGCAGCGCGATCACGACGGACAGCGAACACCGCCGGGGTACGCGGACGGCATAGCGGCAGGCTCCAACTCCACGAGCCGATATTGTAGGTTTCCTACAACAAAGAGAACTATGTGACCGCCGACTCCCCACGTCGAGGGACCGTCTTTTGTAGGAGTCGCGCGCCCGGTCGCGCCGATCGCGTGATCCTCAGTCGCAGCTCAGGGTGCGTCGGGCGGACGGGCGGCGGGTTCGCCGGAGGCCTCGGGCCCCGCCTCGGCCCGGGCCATCCGCACCGCGAGGAGCGCCGCGCGCAGCACCAGCGCGTCGCGCGGATCGGTCGGCGTCCGGCCGGTGAGTTCGCTCACGCGGCGCAGCCGGTAGCGCACGGTGTTGGGGTGCACGAACAGCGTCCGCGCGCAGCCCTCGAGCGAGCTGCCGCCCTCGAGGTATGCCGCGAGGGTGCGCAGCAGCTCGCCGCCGGCGTCGGCCAGCGGCGCGACGATCGTCTCCACCAGCCGCCGGTGTGCCGCCGCGTCGCCGGAGAACGCCCGCTCGGGCAGCAGCTCGTCGGCCGGTACCGGACGCGGCGCCTCGGGCCAGCCGGGTGCTGCGCGCAGCCCGGCGAGCGCGTCGCGGGCACTCGCGTGCGCCGTCGCGAGGTCGGGCGCGAGCGGGCCGACGACCAGCGGACCGTCGCCGAAGTCCAGGGCCAGCGCGGCCAGCACGGCGTCGAGGCCGTCCCCGTTGCGGTCCCCGTGTCGGTCACCGGGTCGATCACCGGGTCGATCGCCGCTCCGGTCGCCGTTGCCCGGGCCGGTGTCGGGCTCGCCGTCGCCCGCGCACGAGAGCAGGACGACGAGCCGGTTCCCCTGGGCCCCGACCAGGACCGACCGGCCGGCGCGCCCGGCGCGGCGGCGCAGCTCGCCGAGCCGCTCGGCCGCGTGCTCCGCGGGCGGGCTGCCGACGAGTACCCGCACCGCGCCCGCCGGGTCCCAGCCCAGTGCCGACGCCCGGGAGATCAGCTCGTCGCCCGCGTCGCCGCGGACCACGCCGTCGACGACGAGCGCCTCCAGCCGGGCGTCCCACGCCCCGCGGTCCTCCGCGGCCCCCGCATAGGCGGTCGCCGCGGCGAACGCGACCTCGCGGCCGAAACGCAGCACCGCTTCCGACAGCACGCGGAACTCCGCGTCGTCGGCGGCCAGCGGCGGCAGCCGTTCCTCGAGGACGTCGGTGGCGACCCGCACCAGCTCCACGGTCTGGCGCAACGTCAGCCGGCGCGCGAGGTCGCGTGGGGCGATGCGGAACGCCTCGGCGGTCAGCCGTACCGAGCCGGAACCGGCGCCCGCGCTCTCGGGCTCGGCGTCCTCGGGTCGGGTGTCGTCGGCCTGAACCCCGTCGGGTCGGCCGCGCCGGGGGCGGACGGATCCGGGCCCGGCTGCGGGGGGATCGGTGGCGGGGGCGGTCGGGTGCCCGGCTCCGGTCGCGACGAGCCAGCCCACGAAGTTCGCGACGCCGGTCTGGGTGACCAGCTGGACGCCCGACCGCAGCGCCGCGGGCAGCTTGCGGAACCAGGGCTGACGGCGGTCCATCGCCGCGAGGCACGCCCCGGCGATGCCACCGGCGGCGAGCTCCAGGCGGCGCAGCGTCGCGGGCGAGACGGCCGCGCGCGGGCCGGCGGGCGTCGTGGGGCGGGCCCGGGTGCCGGGATCGGCACGGCCGGATGCGGGGGAGGTCACGGCGCGGTCCCCGACATGTGCGGCAGCATGGCACGCGAAGGGGTCCGGCGGTGGCCGTGCCTGCCCGCCGGGCCCGTGCAACAGCAGCGCAACGCCCGGATGCGACGGTCGCCGCCCGCGGCCGCCCGCCGAGGGCCTGGAGGAGGGAGCAGCCCATGAGCCGGTCCGGCACCGTCGACGGCGTGCTCGTCCGGCGCGCCGACGACCGTATGCACACCGAGATCGACTGGCTCGACTCGCGGCACAGCTTCTCGTTCGGCGCGCACTACGACCCCGACGACACACACTTCGGTCTGCTGCTGGTGAGCAACGACGACAGGGTGAAGGCGGGCAGCGGGTTCGAGACCCATCCGCACCGCGACACCGAGATCGTCACCTGGGTGCTGGCGGGATCGCTCGTGCACCAGGACTCGACCGGGCACTCGGGCGTCATCCATCCCGGTCTGGCGCAACGGATGTCGGCCGGCAGCGGCATCCTGCACTCGGAGAAGAACGACGCGTTCCGCGCGGATCCCGCGACGCCCGCGACCGACGTCCACTTCGTGCAGATGTGGGTCGCGCCCGACACGTCCGGCGTCACGCCGGGCTACGAGCAGCTCGACATCACCGCCGAGCTCGACGAGGGTGGGCTCGTCGTCGTCGCGTCGGGCGTGCCGCGGCACGTCGACCAACGCGCGATCTCGTTGCGGCAGAAGGACGCCGCGCTCCATGCCGCACGTCTGCTGCCTGCGGGCACGGTCCGGCTGCCCGCGGCTCCGTACGTGCACCTGTTCGTCGCCCGGGGCACGGTGGAGGTCGAGGGGGCGGGACGGCTCGCCGACGGCGACGCCGCACGGATCACGGCGTCGGACGGTCGTCGGGTGACGGCCGGCGCCGATGGTGCCGAGATCCTGGTGTGGGAGATGCACTCCGCCCTGCGCTGAGCATCCGTTCCGCCGGGCCCGTCCGGGTACCGCTGTGGACCCGGACGTCGAGCGACGTCCGGGTCGGGGACGGTCGGAGGTCGGGTGTGGCGAAGGAGTGGGCGTGGGGCGGGTGACCGCCTCGGTCAGCCGATGGGCGTGACCTTGGTGGCCTGCGGGCCCTTCTGGCCCTGCTCGATGTCGAACGAGACGCGCTGCCCCTCGTCGAGGCTCTTGT
Organism: Pseudonocardia benzenivorans CB1190; assembly: GCF_000196675.2. GTDB lineage: Bacteria > Actinomycetota > Actinomycetes > Mycobacteriales > Pseudonocardiaceae > Pseudonocardia > Pseudonocardia benzenivorans. The sequence continues at coordinate 2,282,342 of NC_015312.1, forward strand.
AGCCGTTGACCTGGATCGCCGAGTAGTGCACGAACACGTCCGCGCCACCACCGTCAGGAGCGAGGAACCCGTAGCCCTTCTCGCTGTTGAACCACTTGACGGTGCCCTCTGCCATTCTTGCTCTCCTCGTACCTGGTGCCGGGGCACTCGCCCCCGGCATCGCGCCGCCCAGCTGCTGTTCGCACCCTGGTCGGGACACCGTTCACGATCACGCGAGGTCGGCGTCGGGCGGAGCGTACCGTGACTCGGCTCTCCTGCCGAGAGTCAATGACCTGTGGATTCTCGGTGAGCGACACGTTCGGGGACACCGTTCGGCCCCGATCAGAACGCCCTCGCGCGGGGCGGGCGGACCGCTGTCGCGCACCGTGTCCGGCCGTGCGTCGAGGGTGATCGGCGCCATGTGCGCGACCGCCCCGGAGCCGCGGATGCGGCCCCGGGGCGGTCGGGTACGGCGCGCGTGCGGCGTGTCAGGCGACCCCGGAGTCCGACGTCTGCGGGCCGGCCGCCTGCGGGTCGTCGATCGCGTACTTGGCCGCCGCCTCGGCGACGACGGCGCGGTCGACCTCCCCGCGCGCGGCCAGCGAGCCGAGCGCGGCCACGGTGATCGACTCGGCGTCGACCGCGAAGTGCCTGCGCGCGGCCGGCCGGGTGTCCGAGAGCCCGAAGCCGTCGGTGCCGAGCGTGGTGAACTGCGCCGGAACCCACTGGCGCACAAGGTCGGGGACCGCGCGCATCCAGTCCGACACCGCGACGACCGGTGCGTCGGACCCCTCGAGGGCCGTCCGCACGTACGGCACCTTCGGAGCCTCCTCGGGGTGCAGCAGGTTGTGCCGCTCGGCGTCCACACCGTCGCGGCGCAGCTCGCCCCAGGACGTCACCGACCACACCTCCGCGCCGACGCCCCACTGCTCGGCGAGCATGTCGCGCGCACGCAGTGCCCACGGCACGGAGACCCCGGACGCCAGCAGCCGCACCTGCGGGCCCTCCGGGCGCGGCGACGCCGCGTACCGGTAGAGGCCGCGCAGCAGCGCGTCGACGTCGAGGTCGGCGGGCTCGGCGGGCTGGACGTAGGGCTCGTTGTAGACGGTCAGGTAGTAGATGACGTTCTCGGGGTCCTCGCCGACCATGCGGCGCAAGCCGTCCTTGACGATGTGGGCGACCTCGTAGGAGAACGCGGGGTCGTACGCCGCCACGGCCGGGTTGGTCGCGGCCAGCAGCAGCGAGTGCCCGTCGTTGTGCTGCAGACCCTCGCCGGTCAGCGTCGTGCGGCCGGCCGTGGCGCCCACCAGGAACCCGCGGGCCATCTGGTCGGCCGCGGCCCAGATCGAGTCGCCCGTGCGCTGGAAGCCGAACATCGAGTAGAAGACGTAGACCGGGATCATCGGCTCGTCGTGGGTGGCGTAGGACGTGCCCGCCGCCGTGAACGAGCCGACCGAGCCGGCCTCGTTGATGCCCTCGTGCAGCAGCTGGCCCTGCTCGGACTCCTTGTAGGCCAACATGAGCGACGCGTCGACCGACGTGTACTGCTGCCCGTGCGGGTTGTAGATCTTCTGCGTCGGGAACATGGAGTCCATCCCGAACGTGCGCGCCTCGTCCGGGATGATCGGCACGAAGCGAGGGCCGATCTCCTTGTCCTTCACCAGCTCGCGCAGGATGCGGACGAACGCCATCGTCGTGGCCGCCTCCTGCTTGCCGGATCCCTTGCGCGCCACCTCGTAGACCTTGTCGCCCGGCAGCACCAGTGCCTTCGACGACGTGCGGCGCGACGGCAGCGGCCCGCCGAGGGCCTTGCGCCGGTCGGCCATGTAGCGGATCTCGGGCGCGTCCTCGCCGGGGTGGTAGTACGGCGGCAGGTACGGGTCGCGCTCGAGCTCGGCGTCGCTGATCGGGATGCGCTGCTCGTCGCGGAACTGCTTGAGGTCCTCGAGGGTCAGCTTCTTCATCTGGTGCGTGGCGTTGCGACCCGCGAAGTGCGACCCGAGGCCGTAGCCCTTGATCGTCTTGGCCAGGATCACCGTCGGCTGGCCGTTGTGCTCCAGCGCCGCCGCGTAGGCCGCGTAGACCTTGCGGTAGTCGTGCCCGCCACGCTTGAGGTTCCAGATCTGGGCGTCGGACAGGTCGCTGACCAGGTCCTTCGTCCGCGGGTCGCGGCCGAAGAAGTGCTCACGGACGAACGCGCCGTCGTTGGCCTTGTAGGTCTGGTAGTCGCCGTCGGGGGTCTGGTTCATCAGGTTGATGAGCGCCCCGTCGCGGTCGGCGTGCAGCAGCGCGTCCCACTCGCGGCCCCAGATGACCTTGATGACGTTCCAGCCCGCGCCGCGGAAGAACGACTCCAGCTCCTGGATGATCTTCCCGTTGCCGCGCACCGGCCCGTCGAGCCGCTGCAGGTTGCAGTTGACGACGAACGTCAGGTTGTCCAGGCCCTCCGTCGCCGCGACGTGGATGAGCCCGCGCGACTCCGGCTCGTCCATCTCCCCGTCACCGAGGAACGCCCACACGCGCTGGTCGGAGGTGTCCTTGATGCCGCGGTCGCGCAGGTAGCGGTTGAACCGCGCCTGCATGATCGCGTTCATCGGACCCAGGCCCATCGAGACCGTGGGGAACTCCCAGAAGTCCGGCATCAGCCGCGGGTGCGGGTACGACGGCAGGCCGTGGCCGGGACCGCCGTGGGACAGCTCCTGTCGGAAGCCGTCGAGCCGGTCCTCCGACAGCCTGCCCTCGAGGTAGGCGCGGGCGTAGATGCCGGGGGAGGCGTGGCCCTGGATGTAGACCTGGTCGCCGCCGCCCGGGTGCTCCTTGCCGCGGAAGAAGTGGTTGAAGCCGACCTCGTAGAGCGTCGCGGACGAGGCGTAGCTCGAGATGTGCCCGCCCACGCTGATCCCCGGCCGCTGTGCGCGGTGCACGGTCATCGCGGCGTTCCAGCGGATCCAGCGGCGGTAGGCCCGCTCGGCCTCCTCGTCGCCGGGGAACCAGGGCTCCCGGTCGGTCGGGATGGTGTTGACGTAGTCGGTGCTCGTCAGCGACGGGACCCCGACATGGCGCTCACGCGCACGCTGCAACATCCGCAGCATGAGGTAGCGGGCGCGTTGCTGGCCCGCGGCGTCGAGCACCGCGTCGAACGAGTCGAGCCACTCCGCGGTCTCCTCGGGGTCGATGTCCGGGAGGTGGGCGGCGAGGCCGTCTCGGATGACGTGGACGCGTCCGGTTCTCTCGGAGCGGTTGTTCGGGCCGGTCAAGGGGTCTCCCTGGTTGGCGGTCGTGCCGTTCGTGGTACGTGTGCCCCGGCGCGGCGGGGCCACTCGTCGGCTGTCGTTGCTGCCTCTATCGTGCCCCTCGGCGCGAGATCGTGGAACGGCGGTTGCGCACCGCTGGCCCCTCGTGTTCGGATTCCGCATCCGAACACGGGGTCGAGTAGGCCCCACGACACTAGGGGGCGCACGCGTGGTCGCCGCGGAAGATGCCGGACGCACGTCCGACATCGCCGGCAAGCTCGGCATCGAGCCGGGCATGGTCGTCCAGGAACTGGGTTGGGACTCCGACGTCGACGAGGCGGTGCGCGACGCTGTCGAGGAACGCAGCGGCGACGAGCTGCTCGACGAGGACGCCCAGGAAGTCATCGATGTCGTCCTCATGTGGTTCAGAGAGGGGGACGGCGACCTCGTCGACGCCCTCGTCGACGCCAGAGGACCCCTCGCCGACAACGGCGTCGTCTGGGTGCTGACGCCCAAGACGGGTCGTACGGGCCATCTGGAGCCCAGCGAGATCGCCGAGGCGGCCCCCACCGCCGGGCTCTCGCAGACGTCCAACGTCAGCGTCACCGACGAGTGGGCCGGTGCCCGGCTCGTCGCGCCGAAGCAGGGGAAAGCCCGCCGCTGACCCGTCCGCCCGCGGCCCGCCGGAACCGGGGTCGCGGGCGTCGGCACCCGGACGGGTGCAATAGGCTCGACCTCGAACCGCGCCCGCGACCGGGTGCGGTGACGCCGACGTGTCGAGGAGAACTCTGATCATGGCGCTCACGGTGGGCTCGCAGGCCCCCGACTTCACGCTGAAGGCCCACACCGGCGACGAGGTCACGCTCTCGTCGTTCCGCGGGAACAAGGCCGTCCTGGTGGTCTTCTACCCGTTCGCGTTCTCCGGTGTCTGCACCGGCGAGCTGTGCTCGGTCCGCGACGACATCGGCGCGTTCCAGAACGACGACGTGCAGGTGCTGGCCGTCTCGGTCGACCACACCTTCGCCCTCGCAGCCTGGGCGAAGGAGCAGAACTACGACTTCCCGCTGCTGGCCGACTTCTGGCCGCACGGCAAGGTGGCGCAGGACTACGGCGTGTTCAACGCCGACGCCGGCTTCGCCCTGCGCGGCACGTTCCTCGTCGACACCGAGGGCGTCGTGCGCTTCGCCGAGGTCAACGCCCCCGGCGACGCGCGGGACCAGGACGGCTGGCGCAAGGCCATCGCCGCCCTCTGACCCACCGCCGGCCCGCGAGGGCCGGCCCCGGGCGCGTAGCTCAGCGGGAGAGCACTCGGCTTACACCCGAGCGGTCGCAGGTTCGAACCCTGCCGCGCCCACCCCCTCCGACCAGGTCAGACACCTGCGCGACAGCTCAGTGGTCGTGTGTCGTGACACAGTTCATGACACGAACGTTCCTCCCCTCGCGTCATGCCACGTGCTCAGGCAGACCACAAGCGCACCCGCGGCAGCGTCGACCGCCTCCCCAGCGGGGCCTACCGCGTGCGCGTCTACGGAGGTGTCGACGCGGTCAGCGGACGCCGACACGACCTCGTGAGATCATTCCTCCCGGGGCTTTCGTGCGCACGCCGAGGCCGAGGCCGCGCGAACGCGCGCCCTCAACGAGGTCGACGAGAGCCGAAACCCGCGGATGTCGGCCACGGTTGACCAGCTGCTCGACGGCTACCTCGAGATGTCGACGTCAGCGGGAGCACACACATGGTGTGCACGCGGTACCCGGAGAACCACGTCCGCCCGTGCATCGGCGGGCTCGGGGCCGGCGCCGTGGATCCCGACGTCCTCGAATCCCTGTGCGCCGAGCTGCGCCACTGCGGAATCCACTGCCGGGCGCGGGCGGAGGAAGACGCGGCGGAGGTCGGAAAGCTGCTGACCGGGCAGGCGTACGTCTCCAGCGCCCGACTGCCGTTCGAGACGGTCGCGGCGGTCATCCCTCAGCAGATTCTGTCCGGCGAGCTCGCGGCCGGCGATCAGCTGCTTGCACTCAACGCCCTGGCCGAGCGGCACGAGGCTCGCTTGACGGAATCGATCACCCGGTGCGTGAACTCGAAAATAGGCGACGAGGATTCGCGGTCATCAGGTCTGCCACGACGCCGGATGTCACTCCATGACGCTCCAGGCGAGGCAGGAAAAGCTTCGGGACATAGCCGAATCCGTTTCCACCGTTGCAGGTCAACATGCTCTTGGTGGCCACATCGTGGCTCAATAGTATTCGTGCGGCGTACCCGTCCCGAATGAGGCCGGCGACCGCGGCTGCGGTCTGGTCAGGGGCGGGGGACTGACCTTCCCCGGGGTAATGGAACGGCATCCCGATCATGTCGAACTCGAGCCAGACGCCATGATCCGCGACGGCGCGCTGGTAGTCCAGATCATGTCCAGAGGGATCCATATGGCACATGACGACCGCCGCAGGGGCAACCCCTTCCTCGCCCAGGACGATGTCGAGTACCTCGAGGGCTCGACGTTGCCAGCCCGGCAGGTGGACCAGGAGCGGAACTCCGAGCTGACGTTGGGCGCGAGATGCAGCGCGCAGCCGAAGCTTCTCCGCGTCCGTGAAGTCAGGTGAGACTCCGATTTCCCCGATGACTCCGGGCGAGAGCCCCGTTTCGCCGACTCCGTCGATGAACTCGGCCAGAAGCTCCTCGGTGAGCTGGTCGACGCCGGCGGAGGTGGTCGTGCTGTCGTGAAACCCGTGGACATACCAACCGGAACCCATTACGACGTTGATTCCCGACCTGTCGGAGATCTCTCTGAGCGCTAGAGGGTCCCGCCCGAAGTCTCCGTTTGTGCAATCGATGACTGTTCGTCCGCCGGCCTCACTGAAGTTCCCGAGTTCGGCGGCCGTGGTGAGCGGGTCGTCCTGACGCCCGTTGTCGAAGCAGCAGAACGGGTTGTCGGCAAGTAGCCAGTTCATCGACGGACCCACGCGGGTGCCGTACAGCTTGCGTTCGGCTGCGCCCTCGGGCGGGGTGAACCGCTTCGTGAAGTCGAAGATGAGGTGCTCGTGGGTGAGGGTCATGCCGAGCTCGTCTACCGGTATGGGGCCTCGAACCGTGTTCACCTGCACGGTCTGCTCGGCTGCCGATGAGGCCATCTGGATTCTCCTTCGTATCGGGATCGGTCGCGCCGGCCCGTACTGGATACCGCGCCAACGTCGATCCATGGGAGCTTGGGTCGTAGCTGTCGCCGAGGGACGCCTGGGTCGTGCGGTCGTTGTCCACTGTCGTTGTCCACTGTCGTCCCGCGATGCCCTGCGTCCGTCAGACCGTGCCTCCGACCTCGAGGTCCGTGCCACCTGAACCCTGTGGATAGGGGTGAGTGCGGTACGGCCGCAGCGCACCGCCGAGGACTGCGAGCCCCACAGCCCGCGGCGGCAACGCCGCGCTGGGTGCTCGTCGGGCGCCGATCATCGGCGCTCGCTCGAATAGGACTGAGCTGTGGATCAGGGGGTCTCCGATGGTGACGGGGAGCTCCGTGATCAGCCATTGAACACGATAGAAACGTTCTAAGTCTTGCTGTGATGCAGCCTACGTCGCTAGGGTTGCCGGCAGCGTCGGACGCTACACGAGTAGAGCTACTGGCATCGAGTAGAAACGATTCAAGCCGCGCGTTCGTCGGGCGGCGTCAGGACGGGAACTACAGGAAGCGACATGGCCTCGACCACTCGCTCTCGACCGCGGTCGGCGAGCACTCGGCTGCTCGAGCCAGGGGGCGCGGCGGAGATCGGCACGCTGAGGGCGTCGGCCGTCTGGGCAGGCGGCGACATGGCATCCGGCACGGGCCGGCACTCGCTGCCCGGGACCAGGGGGGACGACCACATGGCTACCTCCTCCAGGGAGCTTGCGCCCCTCCAAAGGCATCGAGCTCCGGACCTTCGTGGAGAGGCCTCTGCGGCCTCGGCTCGCGTTTGCTCTTCGAGACAGGGCGATCACTGTCTCGCTGCCGTGATGCGTCGTCATCGGCGATACCGGCTCTGTGCCTCTGGAGCCGATCCTTGGTGATGAGGAGCAGAGCACGACCTCTGATTCCCGTCACATGGCAACCATTGACACGAGTGGTCGGGTGTCCGAGGTGATCGACGAGACGACGAGACTCCGATGAGCATGCGGTTCGACGTGACGGAACAGCCGATCGAGTTGACGATCCGGAGTTCGTCGAGCATCTCGTGGATCTGGTGGTCTGGAAGTACTCCCACGTCGGACGCCCGTACCTCGAGTACCGCGTCAGTGTGGGGCGCGGTAGCGGCGCGACGTCGGTACCGGATCATTCATGAGCGCGTCGACGGTCGGAGCATGCATGAGCTGCCCGGCCTCCGGCCCGGCGGCGCCTTTGCTTCCCTGACCGCTTGGTGAACGGAAGCTGATTTCTCCATCGAGGCCGGCCCGCTCGGATCGAGAGACCGCCTTCATGGCCCCGACGACGGCAGGGGCGGGCCGCTGACCACCAGTTGAGCGGCTCCCCAATCCGCCTCATGATCACGGGAGGCGGGCGCGGCGGGGTGGCTCAACGAGCACAGTCCTCGGCTTGGTCCAACCTCTCTCTGACCAGGCCCCCTGCTGTAGGTACACGACCAGGAGAGTAGACATGGGCGAATCGTCCCTGTGGCGCAACATCATCGTGAACGTCGACAGTTACAAGAACGCGCACTACGGGATGTACCCGGACGGCACCGAGTACGTCTCGAGCTACGTCGAGTCACGTGGCGGCCGCTTCCCCGCGACACTGTTCGTCGGGCTCCAGGCTTTCCTGCGCGAGTACCTGACCCGGCGGATCACCCTCGACGACATCCATGAGGCCGAGGCCGTGCACCGGCCGATGGGCATCCCGTTCAACCGGCAGAACTGGATCGACCTGGTCAACGACCACGACGGCTACCTCCCCATCGAGATCGAGGCAGTCCCGGAGGGCACCGTCGTCCCGACCGGTAACGTCCTCGTCCAGCTGGTCAACACCGATCCGCGTTACCCATGGATCACCAGCTTCGTCGAGACCGCTGTGCTCCGGGCCGTCTGGTATCCGACCACGGTCGGCACGTTGAGCTGGACGGCCAAGCAACTGATCAGGGGGTTCCTGGAGCGCACCTCCGATCACCCCGAGGCGATTCGCATGTACTTGCACGACTACGGCAATCGCGGGGTCAGCTCGCTGGAGTCGGCCGGTCTCGGCGGAATGGCACACCTGGTCAACTTCGACCAGACCGACACGGTTCCCGCGTACGTCGCCGCCCGGCAGTGGTACAACGCGGCGGCCCCGAACGGCAGCGCCGTCTTCCAGGAGCATTCCACGGTGGCGGCCGCCGGCAGGGATGCCGAGGCGGACACGTTCCGCAGCCTTCTCAAGTTCCCCGGGGTCGTCGTGGCCGGCCTCCTGGTCGACACGTTCGACCACGACCGGGCGGTCAACGAGATCCTCGGCAAGGAGCTGCACGACGAGATCAGCCAGTTCCAAGGGCTCGTCGCGGTGCGGTGCGACTCTGGCGATCCGATCAAGGTGCCGGTCGACACCGTCGAGTCGCTGATGAACAGCTTCGGGCACGAGACCAACGGCAAGGGTTTCAAGGTCCTGCCTCCGAACATCCGGGTGATCCAGGGCGACGGGCTCACCCTCGACACCTACATCGCGATCTACACCGAGCTGGAGGCGCGGGGTCTGGCCGCGGACAACGTGCTCTGTGGGATGGGTGGCGGCCTGCTGCAGCAGGTCAACCGGGACACGCTCAACTTCGGGTTCAAGGCCAGCGCCATGCGGATCAACGGTGAGTGGCGCGAGACCGTGAAGGCCCCGACCGGCAGCGCGATGAAGCGGTCGAAGGGAGGCAGGCTCGCGCTCCGCTACACCGACGGCACGTACTCCACGGTGCCCCGCGACTCCATCCCGGCGGAGGAGAACCAGCTCGTGCCGGTCTTCCGCGACGGCAAGGTGCTGCGGCAGTGGGACTTCACCGAGCTCATCGAGCGGAGCGAGCGGCCGACTCCGGAGAGCTACTACTCGGGCGTCGTACAGGGAGTTGCCGGGGTGCGCTGAGGCGCGCTGAGGCCGGTCGTTGCGGGACCGACCCGTGCTTCCCCGGGTCGGTCCCGCTCCCGTGCGACACAGCCTGCTCCATCCGCGACTCCGGCCGCTCGATCACGGTCCCGAGCGCCGGGGGCGCTCGGGAGTGAATTGCGACCGACTTCGGACACCCATCCGGAGAAAGACTCCGGACCTACAGTTCAGTCGCTAGGGGGAGGGTGGCCGGAGGCCGAAAAACCGCGGACGACGCGTCGGAGTGTGATGTTCTCGGGCACGGAGGTATCGACAATATTGGACTTTCTGATATGACCCTGAACAAAGTTGGGCTGGCCGGAGCAAAGGTTCCACCGATCGGTCAGGGAACCTGGCGAATGGGTGTGGACGCGCCGGCCGAGATCGCCGCCTTGCAGGCCGGTATCGATCTCGGAATGACCGTGATCGACACGGCCGAGCTCTACGCCGACGGGGCTGCGGAGGAGGTCGTCGGTCAGGCGGTCCGTGGCCGTCGCGACGAGGTATTTCTGGTCAGCAAGGTGCTCCCGCAGAATGCGTCCACGGAAGGCACGGTCGCGGCATGCCATGCGAGTCTCAGACGCCTGGGGACCGATCGAGTGGATCTCTACCTGCTGCATTGGCGTCGTGAGGTTCCCCTCGGGGAAACAGTCGCCGGGTTCGAGAAGCTGCGCGAGGAGGGTTCGATCCGGGCCTGGGGGGTCAGCAACTTCGACCTGCACGATCTGGAGGACCTTCCGGACGGCGCCGTCCCTGCCTGTAATCAGGTCCTTTACAATCTGACGCGTCGCGGTCCGGAGGCGAATCTGATCCCGTGGTGTGAGCGCGTGGGTGCCGCGATCATGGCCTACTCGCCCGTCGAGAAGGGCGCGTTGCTCGGTCATCCCGACCTGCGCCGCGTGGCCGCAGAGCGTGGAGCCACCCCGGCGCAGGTTGCGCTGGCCTGGTCGGTCCGTAGCGGGGGCGTCATCGCCGTTCCGAAGGCTGCCCGGCTTGCCCATGTCGAGGAGAACGCTGCAGCGCTGGACCTCGAGCTCACCGACGAAGAACTCGAGGTCCTGGATCGCGCCTTCCCAGCGCCAGGTGTCGTCCCGCTCGAGACGCTGTCCTAGTCAGGAAATGATTTGTTTCCGGTCGACCCGACGATCGAGTGGTTCCTCTCTGGCGATCGACGTCGGCGCCGAGACCCCTTGTATGTATCCCGCGAGCATCCTCCCGTGTGACCTTCCCGTGAAAAGAGAGCTCATGCCGCAGAGCCCGGATGCCGACATGTCGGACCACGGCCGACGTCTTCATGTCTTCGACATGGACGGCACCCTCCTTCGAGGTGCCGCCACGATCGAGCTGGCCCGACACTTCGGAAAGCCGACCGTCGGCCATGATATCGAGTCTCGATGGCTCGCCGGCTCCATCTCGGACCGCGAATTCTGGGAGACGTTACTCGACATCTGTGCCGACGCGACCGAGGCCGACCTCGACGCTGCGTTCGAGGGTTCCTGCTGGATGACCGGCACCGTCGACGTGCTCACCGATATCCGCGCCAGAGGTGAGATTGCGATCGTCATCACGCAGTCCCCGGCCTTCTTCGTACGCAGACTGCAGCGTTGGGGCGCGCATGAGACCTATGGCTCGGACGTCGAGGTCGGCCGGCCGCTACCGGATGCGGCCACGCTGTCACCGGAGGCGAAGGTCAAGATCACGCAGGATGCTCTGGCCCGGCACGGCCTGACGGCGCAGGCGTGTGTCGCCTACGGCGACTCGTCCTCGGACCTGGACCTGTTCACCTGGTTGCCGCACGCGGTCGGGGTGAACCCGAGCCCGGCCATCGCCCGGTTGGCGTCGGCGAGCTACGTCGGCACCGACCTGAGAGAGGCATACTCGATCGGCCGTGGCCTGCTGTCGCCCACCGGCGTCGGCAGGACCTGACGAGGGCATCTCTCGTTCACCGGTACCGATGGCAGGCGCGCCAGTGGATGACCCGCTCGCGGAAGTACCGCCGGTCGCGATGCCTCCGCATGACGACCGCGTCGAGATGTCCGACGGGGTGAAGGCCGACGTCGTCCAGCCGGGGCACCCGATCCTCGGCGGCACGCCTAGAGCGTGACCGCCACGCCGCACCGGGCGCCCCCGGAGTTCGCGGAGTGGGGGCACTACCCCGCGCTGTGGGGCTCGACCCTGTCGTGGGCGGCCGGACGCCAGGTGCGGATGCCCCAGGCTGACGGGGAGCGGTGCTGAGGCGCAGCAGCCCAGGGTCTGGTTGACCCGGTGCGGGTAGCAGGGTCAGGCGTCGTAGGCGGTGTCGAACAGTGTCTCGAACTCGGCACGGGTCAAGCGGCGGAGTGTCCTGGCGGCGGCGGTGGTAGGGGCGCTCGATCCAGGACGCGATCATTTGCTGCGTCCCATCGGATCCCCCTGCGTGCGGAATCTCGCGCCGACCATTTCCGCGCTCGTCGAACTCGTCGGGCTCGGCCCCGTGCTCCTCAGCTCCGCCGAGCTCGGCGACCGCACACGCTGCCGGGAGCAGCACGGACGGTGCGGCTCCGGACGGTGCGGCTCCGGACGTGGCGGCCGGCCTGGCAGCTCGGCCGCAGGGCCCGGTCGTCGTGTGCCTGGGGGAGCGGGTGTCCCGGGTGACCGAACCCAGCGATGCGGTGGCGGCCTTGCCGGCCCGCCAGATCGCCGAGGTCCGAGATACGACCGACGCGGGCGACATGTTCACCGGAGTGTTCGCCGGTGCCCTGCCACGGGGCAGCCGTTCTGAACGCGAGCTCCCGGGCGTCACGGCCGCCTTGCTGGGTCGGTCGGCTGGGTCGGTGCACGAGCAGGTGCCGCGCAGAGACGCCCTCGAGGGGTCACAGGAGGGCCCCAGACTGCTGCTGGTTCCGCGAGTAGGCACCCTCCTGCTCTGCCACACGGCCAAACCTGGGTGTCCCGAGCGCCGGAGTGGGCCATGCTCCCACCAGAGCCAATCGTCGGCTCCGTCGTCCGTGCTGGTCGCGTCGCCCCTCGGGCGGCTCGTCGACCTCCTGACCGCGGTCCGTGCCGACCCGCCGGTCGTGGTCTGTCCCAACGGGGCGGAGGCGCCCTGGCCCGTAGAGCCCAGGTATAAACGTTCCATGTGTTGCCGTCGGCAGACGGCGACCGCTACGCTGTGCGGGTATCTTGGCGGGCCACGGCCCCCGATGCTCCCAGGAAGAAACGATTCAACCCTTGCCGACTCGGATGAAGAAGACGTGTCGTCGAACGCCTGTTGGGCGAGGGGAAGGAGACGGCGGTCGCCTGATGTCCTGCGAGGCCGAACATGAGCCCGCGGGTCGAGGTGAGAGTACTTCTGACGACATTGCCGTAGACGCCGCCAGGGTGGCGCTGTGTCGGTGATGAAGAATCGTACGACGACGTCTTCATTTCGGGCGAGCCCCGGTGGCAGTTCAGTCATAGCGCAATCGATAGTGAGGGAAAGAGTGTGCTGTACGAGGTTCGAGAGTACGTCGTCACGCCCGGTCGCCTCGAGTCGCTCATTACGAGATTCAAAGAGCACGCATTACCCCTGTTCGTCAAACATCAGATGGACCTCGTTCAGATCGGCGTGACCTCGGTGGGCGATCACTCGTTCAACGAGGTCGTCTACACGCTCCGCTTCACAGATGTCGCAGACATGGAGCGCAAATGGAGGGCGTTCGTCCATGATCCGGAGTGGATCGCCGCGTTTCGCGCGAGCGAGGCGGACGGCCCATTGGTGCAGTCGATGAGGCGTCGACTGGTCGACGCGAGCTCGTTCGGTGAGTGGTGCACGAAGAGGTGAACAGTGGTAGCAGGCGCGAGTTCCGTGCGGTACGAATCCATGGAGGCGACGGATCGACCCGGATTTCGGTCGACGAGCTGACCGACGACGACCTGCCCTGGGGTGATGTCGAGGTCGACGTCCTCTACTCGGATCTCAATTTCAAGGACGGGAAGGTGATGGAGGCCGGCTCGTCCCTCCCTCAGTGCTTTCCCATCGTTCCGGGTATCGACTTCGTAGGAACGGTGACCCGTTCTTCGAGTCCGCTGTTCGCGGTCGGCGATGGGGTGGTGGCGAACGGCTTCGGTCTCGGGACCGATCGTGACGGGGGACTGACGCAGCGGACACGTGTTCCGGGCACCTTCTTGCTGGCACTTCCTTCGCGGCTCGATCACCGGCGCGCCGCTGCTATCGGGACCGCGGGGTACACCGCCGGGCTGGCAGTCGAGGCAATCCTCGATGCCGGTGTGAGGCCTTCGAACGGGCCGGTTCTGGTCACCGGCGCGGGTGGCGGCGTCGGAACGCTCGCCATCGCGGTGCTGGCCCAGGCCGGCTTCGACGTCGTGGCGTCAACCGGACGGGCAGACCAACTGCGGGATTCGCTGCTCCGGCTGGGGGCGTGCGAGATCATCGACCGGCTGCCGGCCGAGGCCGGCGACGGGTTGGCGACTCCCAGTTGGAGCGCGGTGGTCGATTCCGTCGGCAGCACCACGCTCGCGTCGGCTCTGGCCGCCACCCGCTACGGAGGCGTGGTCGCCGCGGTCGGTCTCGCACAAGGAATCGATCTTCCTGCGACGGTGCTGCCGTTCATCCTGCGAGGGGTCTCGTTGGTCGGTATCGACTCCGTCTACGCCTCCGAGTACCGACGGCGGCGAGCATGGGACCGGCTGGCGAACGTGGACCACGAGCTGCTCGACTCGATCACTTCGGTCGTGGGGCTCGAGGACGCGGCGAGGGTGTCGCAGGATGTCGTGGCAGGCCGGGTACACGGTCGTGTCGTCGTCGATGTCCACAAATGAGCGACGAGGCAATGGCGGACCATCCGGTCGTGTACATCGGCGGTGAGGGGCGGGGCGGGGCGGCGCGGTCGCCGGTCTGCTCGGGGGCTCCGGTCCCCTCCTCCTGGCACCGCGAGATGCCGACGGTGGGGAGAGGGCAGCGGGTGTGGTCGTCCTGAGATCGGTGACAAGGAACGGGACGCGGCGTGCCGGCGCCGCCGACGAATGCATCTCGCGTCGACGGCGATACGCGGCGTCGGCGCCGGAAGGGCTGCGCACGAAAAGGGAGTGTCGAGCTCAGCTGGCGGTCCACGCACGATAGTTCCCGACGTTGCCCACGACTTCCTGAACAGTGCGGCCACCGGGACTTCCGAGGGGGTGCAATTCACCCGAGGGCGGCTTGCGGCGTACAGGTTCTCCCGGCAGATCGACGACGTCCCCGAAGCCCGCGACCAGCAAGCGTGACGCCCTGCGCTCCGCGGAAGTCTCGACGGATGCATCGGTCGGCCCCACGGTAGAAATGGGCGAAACTCAACCGCGATGAGTCAAGAGTCTCCGGCGGGCCCCGGATGGGCGTTCGGGCCCGAAGAAGCGAGAACAGCGCGAAAGGAAGCGTACAGAATGACGCAGCATCTCGGAAACGTGTTCCGCTACCAGCTCCAGCCTGAAGGATACGAAAATCTGGAGGACGCGGGCTCGACGGTACCGACCGGTACTTACCATATCGGCACTGTCGCCGGTGCGGAGGTCGGCGTGTGGGAGGCGGAGCCGGGGCTCATCGGGGGCGTGACCGACGAGGAGGTGTTCGTGGTCCTGGAAGGACGTGCCGAGGTCACGTTCGACGACACAAGGGAAACGATCCAGATCGGACCCGGCGATGTCGTACGCCTCAATAGGGGCCAGCGCAATACGTGGCGGACCATCGAGCGACTTCGGAAGGTCTCCATCTGGTCGGCGTCGGACTCGTGACGTGGTTGTCCCGGTGCCGGCGAAGCCGTTCTCGAGTCACGGAGGATGCCGTGGATGTGGAACGGTGAGCCCGCAGGACTACGGTCGGACAACCGTTGATTCCCCCACGGGCGGAGCAGGCAGCGGGTAACGCGCGTGTCGCTGTTCGCGCCGACGGCGAGCGGTTTGGTCGAATTCTCGATGACTGCTCGAGTTGTTGAACCAGGCGTCTCGCGCTGACCGAGTGTGTCCTTGTACTGCAAACGGCGGTGAGGGCGTCTGTGCGGGGCTGACGGCCCGGTCGGCGGTGATGGTCACGCCTGGTCGGTCTTTCCGGGGACGTGGCTTCGTTGGACGCGGTGGTGAAGCTGGTCGCGGGCTGATTCGGCCGGGTGTCGGGTGGGCCGCGCACCTGCGCGGGTTGCTGGTCGGGCTGGAGCGCACGAACGGCAGAACTGAACCCCCGCGGAGCACGCGGGGGCGGTGTCTCTGATGGGGCGCGGCGGCTGCTGCGGACTGGGACGGCGATGGGGTCCGCGACGATCTGGGCGACTACGTCCTCGATCTGGCGCCCCTGTGTCCGGCGTCGACCGTCGACCAGACCGGGTTCATGAAGACGGGCGTCCGCTGTCGGCTCGGGTGCTCCTCGCCGACGCGAGCGGCCACGGTCGGGCGTTGCTCGACCGAGAGCGCTTCTTGCGCACCCCGGACCGAGGATGCTGCGCCCGTCGCCGACGAGTCGGGTGCTGCACGAGCACGGGTGGGCCGGCGATGCTCGCCCGCGCTGACGCCGGCGGCGGCTCACGAAGGACTCGTGGGTGGATCGCCGGAGCGCGTGGCCCCACACCGTGGCACGACGGCTGGGAGCGACGTCCGGTCGGGCCGGGTGCGCTCGGGTTTGCGGGTCTCCGACCGGGACCGCTGTCGCACTCACCACCGACGGCCTCCCGACGGCCTGGGGGCACTGGCTGCCGGTTCGTCGCCAGACCGAGCCGGTCGAGGGCACGACGGAACGGGAGCCGGCCTCATACCGCAGCGCCGCACCCGCAGCCACCCCGCTGCGACAGTCGGTCCGGGTCGCGCGAGCTCGGCCGGCGATCGAGGAGTGCTTCCGGACCGCGGAGACGACGCCGGACTCGGCCACGACCACGTCCGCTCCCGCCGGGACCGGCACGCCCACGTCGCCCTGGCCATGCCAGGTACCGCCTACCTCGCGGTCACCCGCGTCTCGATCACGAACGCGACGCCGAAAAGGGGCAACCGGCCATCGTCTGTCAACGGCCAGTTCGTGGTCCCCGCTGGTGGCCAGGTGAAAGTCCCCGGTCCGGGGTCGTTCAGCTGGTGTTGATGGGGGCTCCCTTCGCGGTCCTGGCCTCGCGCATGCGGTAGGAGTCGCCGCTGGTGACGACGACGTGGGCGTGGTGCAGGAGCCGGTCGAGCAGGCTGACCGCGGTGGTGTGTTCGGGCATGAACCGTCCCCATTGATCGAAGGGCCAGTGCGAGCTGATGGCGAGGCTGCGGCGTTCATAGGCGGCGGCGACGAGCCGGAACAGCAGCTGGGCGGCGGTGTCGTCGAGCGGGGCGAACCCGATCTCGTCGATGATGATCAGGTCGTGGCGCAGGGTCTGGCCGATCAGCCGGCCGACGGAGTTGTCGGCCAGGCCGCGGTAGAGCGCTTCGACCAGCTCGGCCGCGGTGAAGTAGCGGACCCGGTGCCCGGCCTCGACCGCCGCGGTGCCGAGGGCGACGAGCAGGTGGGACTTTCCGGTCCCTGCCGGCCCGACCAGGGCGAGGTTCTCCGGAGCGCGGATCCACTCGAGTGAGGCGAGGTAGTCGAACGTGGCCTTCGGGATCGAGGAGGCGGACAGGTCGAACTCGTCGAGGGTCTTGGCGACCGGGAACCCGGCGGCCTTGCGCCGGTTCGCGATGTTGGAGGCGTCCCGGGCGGCGACCTCGGCCTCGACCAGGGTGCGTAGCAGCTCTTCGGGGCGCCAGCGCTGGGTCCGGGCGGTGAGCAACAGCTCCGGAGCCAGGCGGCGCATCGCAGCGAGCTTGAGCCGCTTGAGCCCGGCCTCGAGGTCAGCATCGAGCGCCGGGGGCTTGCTCGCGGTCATGACGCATCCCCATCGACCACCGCGGTGTCCGGCTCGGTAGTGGTGGTGATGGCGTAGTCGGCCAGGGAGCGGGTCGGGACCGCGGGCAGCTCGACGACCAGGGCTTCTCCGGCCGGGCGGGGCCTGGGTGCGGCCGCGCCGGCGGCGAGGATCGAGCGGACGTCCTCGGCTCGCCACCGCCGGAACGCCGTCGCCCGGGCCAGCGCGTCGAGCAGCGCCTGTTCGCCGTGGGCCTGCCCGAGGCCCAGCAGCTCACCCAACTCAGTCCCGAGACGGGCCGATCCGGCCGCGGCGGCGCCGGTCAGGAACGCCGCCGCGATCGGGCCGAGCGCGCAGAACGCCTTCTCCTGCGCGGTCTTGGGGCGGACGGCCCGAACCGGAGTGGCAGGGCGGGGACCGCCGTAATGCGCGTCGATCACCGACGCCTCACCCGGCCCGACCAGGCGGTGCTCGGCCAACACCACCCCACCGGTCATGCTGCCGGGCGTGGCGGTGGTGAGGATGGTGAGCCGGTCGGCGTGGGTGCGGACCTCGACCCGGGTGCCGATCGCGGTGGTGGGCACCGAGTAGCGAGCCGAGCCGAACCGGACACAGGAGAGCCGGTCGACCTTGCGCAGCACGGCCGGGCCGGTGACCCGCGGCCGCAGCGACGGCAATCCGCCCAACACGGCGAGCTCGTGCTCGGCCAGGCGCCGGGCCGGAACGGCGGCGATCTCCGAGTGCGTCGCCGCGTTCACCTCGACGCACCACTGCCGGGCGGCCTCGTTGGCCGCGGCAAGGTCCACCGGCCGCTGACCTGTGCTGGAGTCGAGGTCGGCGACGAGACCACAGCCGATGATCAGGTCGGACTTGGCGTAGCCGACGAGGTTCTCCACGATGCCCTTGGACTCCGGATCGGCTCCATGGCAGAAGTCTGGGCGGAACCGGTAGTGGCTGGCGAAGCGCACGTAGTCCGGCGTCGGAACGACATGGTCGGCGACCACGGCGGCTTTCAGGCAGCCCATCCGGTCGGCGAGCACGACCTTGGGGACCCCGCCGAGGGTCTCGAAGCACTCGGCGAGCATGGTCAGGGTCGTCTCGGCGCGTTCGTCGGTGGCGAAGCGGACGAACCGCACCCGCGACCAGGCCAGCACCGCGCAGAACACGTGTAGCCCGGCGAGCACGCCCCAGTCGATGACCAGGTGCTCGCCCGGGGACCACACCGCCGGACGGCGGCCGCGGTGATGATCGCGGCGCCAGTCGGCCTTTACCGTCGCGACCAGGCGGCGGAAGTTGCGTGCCGAGCCCTCGTAGCCGGCCGCGCGGGCTTCGGGCAGCAGCCGCTTCGCCGAGATCCTGCCCTGGGTCTTCCCGACCCGGGCCGCGACCAGCTCGGCGACCGACTCGTAGTTCCGGGGCCGTGGCTTGCGTTGCGGCGCAACACCTCCTCCCTCATGGCGTTCGATGACCCGGCGCACCGTCTTCGGGGTCGTGGCGCAGATCGCGGCCGCGCCGCGATAACTGCCCACCTCCCGATAGGCCGAAATGATGTCCATCCGTTCCCTCGCAGACTTCAATGGGAGACCCCTGGGCGGTGCGGTGGCTGGCTTCGACAACCGCCACCGTCACCGCCCAGGGCCTCACCGCCCGGTACGACACGACGAGGGACCGGGGACTTCTAACTGGCCACCAGCGGGGACCTCACACGGCCACCCGCGAGGACCTGCACCTGGCCACCAGCGGGGACTTTTTCATGGCCACGGACATCGTCGGCTGATTCCGCTGTCGGGCGATGAGATCGGACGGCGACGCCCGCGAGCCGCCGCGCACGTCCTCGCCCCGCAGGCCTGCATCCATCACACCTCGTGCACCGGTCGACGTGGCGACGCGAACGTCAGCAGCATGCTCGCGACCAGGCTTACCGGCGCGGTGGCGAACGACCGCCCGGCCGATCACTCCGCTGTTGCGGTGTCAGGTGCTGGTCGAGCGGGCTCGGCTTCCTCGAGGGCGACCCCAAGGACAGAGCCCTCGCTCCGCAGCTCGTCGTGCACAGAACAACAGCACCGCCGCTCGCGCCAGCGGGTGAGTCCGACATCGCGCTCGGTTGTGCGCGTCTGCAATGGGGGCCGGGTTGTGGCGCACCAGATGGTTGAGGCCGCGTCGGCGCACGGCTTGATCAGGGCGACCGCCTCGTCCGGGACGCCGTCTTCGAGGTTCCTCTCACCCGCGCGGGCGCAACTCCCGGAGGGAGGGATGCCCGTGTCGTTCTTGACCCCCCACGGCGAGGGACCTATGATCCCAGAATCGTTTCTATATGTGCTCGATCGACGGGAGCCATGCTACGGCTCCATGGTCGACTGAGTGCAGGTTCTTGGCGGGGAGGAGAGGTGAAGATGGAGTCGGATCGTTTCTTCATCGGTGCCCTCGACCGCCCCGTCGGGCTCGGTTCCCCGGACGTCCTCGACCCGTCGACCGCGACGCCGATCGTGACGGCGTGCAGTCGGCGACACCGCGGACGCCGATCGCGCGGCCTCCTCCACGTTCCGACCCTCCTCCGCGCCGGGCGCAGGCGGAATTCGTCGGGTGGTGGTACTGCGCCGTCCTGTGGGCCTCGACGCCGTCCTGGGCGGCACGCGTGCAGGCCCCGGTGAAACGGGCATGAGGCGGCACGACGTGACGCAGACCGACTGCGCACGAGCGGCGGACCGTGAAGGACGTGGCCGGGCATGTTCGGGTTCTCGGCGAGCACGGTGTCTCCCTGCTCAGCACTCCGGACCGGTCATGCCGAAGCAGCGCAACCGGGTGCTGGATGCCCGCCCGGGGCCTGGCGTACTCACCCCACGGGTCCCCGCGCGACCTCGACCGGCGTCTTACCTCCACTATCGGGATGGTCCTGCCGGAACCGGGCCCGGGCGGACATGCTCCAGGAGTGGGAGATCGAGTTGTCGACGCGAAGCCGTGAACAGGTGCGGGACAGGGCGAGCTGTACTCTGTCAAGAACCGGTTCCATCCGAACTTCCCGGCTGACGTGGGGCCGGCTGGCGGCCCGGCGTCGGGCCGCCAGCGCCACACGACGAGCGGCCGCGGGTCACCCGGAAGACTGCCCGACGTCGAGGCTTGCCCGGATCGCCTCAGGTCAGCCGGGCTCGACCAGCATAGAAACGTTACGATCGTGTTCATTGTGGTTGCGCGCCTAGCTTCGACGGGCTGGGGTGAGCCAGGCTCTCCGGTGTGTGAACGGGGGCGTCCATCTGAGCGACGCTCGCGGCCGGACGATGCCAAACCGGCTCGCAACGCGCACCAAGTCCACCGGTAGAAACGACTCTCATGAAGGCGGATCGATGGGGTATCTCGACAACCTGATCATCAATACGGACAACTACAAGCACTGTCACTACCCGCTCTATCCTCCGGGCACCGAGTACGTGTCGAGTTACATCGAGTCGCGCGGTGGTGAGTGGCCGGTCGTGCAGTTCGTCGGGCTTCAGGCGTTCTTGCGTGAGTATCTGATGCGTCCGGTCACGCTCGAGGACATCGACGAGGCCGAGTTCGTGGTCCGTGAGCAGGGGATGCATTTCAACCGGGAGAACTGGCTGGGCATTCTGAACGATCATGGCGGCTACCTGCCGGTGGAGATCGAGGCGGTTCCGGAGGGCACCGTCCTTCCGGCACGCAACGTGCTGGTGCAGGTGATCAACACCGATCCGAAGTACTTCTGGGCCACCAGTTTCTTCGAGACCGCGCTGCTGCGTGCGGTCTGGTACCCGAGCACCATCGGTACGGTCAGCTGGTTGTCCAAGATGGTCATCAAGGAGGCGCTCGCGCGGACCTCGGACAATCCGCAGCTGATCCGCAACATCCTGCACGACTACGGTGCCCGTGGGGTCAGCTCCCAGCAGTCCGCGGCCCTCGGTGGTCTGGCGCACCTGGTCAACTTCGACCAGTCCGACACGGTGCCGGGCATCTTGGCGGCGAAGCGCTTCTACAACGCCGGCAAGGTCTCCAACTCCGGGCCGAACTCCGAGCACGCCGGGTTCTGTGCCTGGGGCCGCGAGCACGAGGCCGACGCTCTGCGTAACATGCTCGACGTGTACGCCTCCAATGGCGTCGCGCTGCTGCTCACCGACACCTACGACCACGAGCACTGCGTCAAGAAGATCATCGGGATCGAGCTCAAGGAGCAGATCCAGAACTTCCCCGGTCTGGTCGGGATCCGTCCTGACTCCGGCGACATCGTCCAGGTCACCGCCGATACCACCGAGTGGCTCATGGACGCGTTCGGTCACACCGTGAACTCGAAGGGCTTCAAGGTTCTGCCCCCGTTCATCCGGGTCGTGCAGGGCGACGGGGTGAACTTCCACTCGCTGCCGCAGGTCTACATGGAGCTCGAGCGCCGAGGCCTGGCCGCCGACAACGCGGTCTTCGGGATGGGTGGTGGGCTGCTGCAGCACTGGAACCGCGACACGATGAACTTCGGTCAGAAGGCCTCGGCGGTGTGTGTGAACGGCCAGTGGCGCGACATCGCCAAGTCGCCGACGGGTGCGGCGTTCAAGGTGTCGAAGAAGGGCCGGCTGGCTCTCAAGCACGACAACGGCGTGTACACCACCGTGCCGAAGGGCTCGATCCCCGAGTCGGAGAACGTGCTGCAGCCGGTGTTCCGTGACGGCAAGCTGCTCAAGAAGTGGGACTTCACCGAGCTGATCGCGAACAGCGAGAAGGAGGTCCCCGAGTCCTACTACATCGACCACGTCGGTCAGATGCGCACCGTCTCCGACGAGACCGCCGTCTCGGCCTGAGGTCGTCCATCCGGCGCCCTTGCCCGCGCCTTCCCGGGCGGGGGCGCCGGGACCCCACGCGAACGAAAGAGGTTGACCCGATGGATGCCCCGACCGTGCTGGTCAGTACTGTGCACGGCCCGGTTCCGGTGGACGCCCTCGGGATGACGCTCACCCACGAGCACCTGCTCAGCGACTGGTCCGGCAGGCCCCGTGCCGAGCCCGAGGACCCGGCCGAGCGCGCGCTGTTCCACGCCGAGGTGAGCCCGTCGATGCAGTGGGTGCTCCGCGAGGACCCGCGCTGCTGTCGGGACAACGCCACCCAGGACGACCCGGACGCCACGGTCGCGGAGCTGGCGAACTTCGTCGAGGCGGGCGGGCGGACCGTCGTCGACTGCACCAACGGCGACGTCGGCCGGGACCCCCTGGCGCTGCGGGACATCGCAGACCGGACCGGGCTCAACGTCGTCATGGGCTCTGGCTGGTACGTGCACATCTTCCACTCCGCCCGCCGTGCCGAGACCACCGTGGACGACCTGGTGGCGGAGATCCTCGCCGAGTTCGCGGACGGTGTCGGGGACACGGGCATCCGGCCCGGGATCATCGGCGAGATCGGGGTCTCCCCGCAGTTCACCGAGGCCGAACGGACGCACCTGCGTGCGTCCGCCCGCGCACAGCGCGAACTCGGCGTCCCGCTGTTCGTCCACCTGCCGGGCTGGCAGCGGCGCGCCCACGAGGTCCTCGACATCGTCCTCGACGAGGAGCGGGTCCGGCCCGAGGCCGTCGTGCTGTGCCACATGGACCCCTCCGGTGAGGACCCGGACTACCAACGGGCCGTCGCCGAGCGCGGCGTCTGGCTGGAGTTCGACATGATCGGCATGCCTTTCTTCTACGCAGGCGAGGGGCAGTGCCCGGCGCCGCACCAGACTGCGGACGCCGTCGCCGCGCTCGTCGCCGCGGGCTACGCCGAGCGCCTGCTGCTGAGCCACGACATGGCCACGAAGGCGATGTGGACCCGCAACGGCGGCAACGGCTACGGCTACGTGCCCCGCTTCTTCCTGCCCCGGCTGGAACGCCACGGTGTCCCGGGCGAGGTCACCGCGAGCCTGCTCACCGCCAACCCCCGGCGCCTGTTCACGGCGGCCCGCGGCGCGCACGCCGACCACTGACCTCTCGGAACGAGAGCCTGTACACCTGTGAGGAGAACTGTGAGCCAGCTTCTGGGAAACGCCTTCTCAGCCGAGCTCGACTGGAAGCCGAAGACGCCGACATTGCGCACCGGCGCCCGCTACCTGGACAGCCTGACCGCTGACACTGCCGTGGACGTCTGGGGAGCGGAGGTCGGGGAGTACGAGGGCGTCACGGCCGACGAGATCTTCGTGGTGCTCGAGGGCAAGGCGGAGGTCACCTTCCACCGCACCGGAGAGACGATCGTGATCGGGCCGGGGGACATCGTCCGCCTCTTCGCCGGGGACACGGACACCTGGCGGACGATCGAGACCATCCGCAAGGTGTCGTTCTACGTCCCCCCGGTCGAGTCCGGATCCTGACCCGTACCCCGCACCTGACGGCGTCCACGACGGGCACCGACGGAGAAGGAAAGAGATAGCGAGTGGACATCACGACCGCCGGCGCCGTACCCCTCGACCGGCCGGACGAGTTCTACATCGGCGGCCGATGGGTCGCCCCGACGTCCTCGGACACGATCGACGTCGTCGACTCCGCCACCGAGCAGGTGTACTTCAGCGTCGCGGAGGCGCGGAACGCCGACATCGCCGCCGCGGTCGGTGCGGCACGGGCGGCGTTCGACGACGGCCCCTGGCCGCGCATGACGCACGGGCAGCGCGCCGAGTACCTCCGGGCGATCAGCTCCGCGGTCGAGGACCGCGTCGAGGACGTCGCGCAGATCTGGCCGCGAGAGTCGGGGATCCTCGCCGGCGCGGCACGCGCGGTGATGGGGGAGGTCATCGGCGCGTACTCCTACTACGCCGAGCTCGCGGCGTCGTTCCCCTTCGAGGAGCCCGCCACCCCGTCCGGCGGTGGCGGATACGGGATGATCGTGCGGGAGCCGGTCGGCGTCGTGGGCGCGATCATCCCGTGGAACGTGCCGATGACGCTGATCGCCTACAAGCTCGCCCCCGCCCTGCTGGCCGGCTGCACCGTGGTCCTCAAGGCCTCCCCCGAGGCGCCGGGCGCAGCGCTGATCATGGCCGAGATCGCTGAGCAGGTCGGGCTGCCCGCGGGCGTGCTGAACGTGGTCACCGCCGATCGTGAGGTCTCCGAGACCCTCGTCCGAGACCCTCGGGTGGACAAGATCACGTTCACCGGATCGACCGCCGCGGGCAAGGCCATCGCCGGCATCATGACCGAGCGGGTCGGCCGTTTCACGCTCGAGCTCGGCGGCAAGTCCGCGGCCGTAGTCCTGGACGATGCCGACATCGCCGAGGCCGCCCGGGTCCTGGCCGGGGCGGAGTGTTTCCTCACCGGCCAGATCTGCGGCTCCCTGACCCGGATCATCGTGCCCCGCCATCGGCATGACGAGATGGTGGAGGGTCTCGCCGAAGCGTTCTCGCAGGTGAGGGTCGGGGACCCCTTCGATCCGGCCGTGCAGATGGGTCCGCTGGCCACGGAACGGCAGCGGGAACGCGTCGAGGGTTACGTCGAGATCGGGCTCAGCGAGGGAGCGAAGCTCGCGGCCGGAGGTGGACGGCCGGCCGGCCTCGACCGCGGATGGTTCGTCCAACCGACCGTCTTCGGGAACGTGGACAACTCGTGGCGGATCGCGCAGGAGGAGATCTTCGGTCCCGTGCTGACGGTGATTCCTGCGAAGGACGAGCAGGATGCCATCCGCATCGCCAACGACTCCATCTACGGCCTCAACGCCTCGGTGTTCACCCGAGACGTGGACAAGGCGCTGGCGGTCGGGCGGCAGCTCCGGGCGGGCACCGTCGGCCACAACGACAACCGCGCAGACTTCGGCATCGGCTTCGGCGGGTTCAAACAGTCCGGCATCGGCCGTGAAGGCGGCGTCGCGGGGCTGCTGCCCTACCTGGAGAACAAGACGATGGTCCTCGAGGACAAGCCGGGTGGCAGCGAGTAGCGCACCCGCAGAGTCCTCGTCCCGTCCCCTCCCACGTTCGATCGGAAGCCCCGTGAACGACGTCTTCGTCCGCTTCAACCGACCACAGGACACCACCGCACCCGCCAGCACCCGTGACGCCGGGTGGGCGGCGCCATGACCGGCACCACGACCGTCCGGCGGGCGGGGGCCTGGATCGCCGGGCAGCCGGTGTCCGGTTCCGCAACGTTGCCGGTCCGGGACCCCTGGACGGACGAGCTCGTGGCCGAGGTCGCCCTCGCCGACCCCGAGCACGTGGAGCAGGCGCTGCAGCTGGCCCACGAGGCGGCCGGCAGCCTGCTCGCGGTTCCCGCCCACCGCCGCGCGGACGCTCTCCGACAGGCGGCCACGGGTCTGCTCGAGCGCATGGACGAGGTCGCCGCCACGATCACCAGGGAGAGCGGCAAGCCGATCACATGGTCGCGAGCCGAGGTGCAGCGCGCCGCCCTGACCTTCCGGTGGGGGGCGGAGGAGGCGGTGCGGTGGTCGGGTGAGCTCCAGCGACTGGACAGCGAGCCGGGCGGAGACGGGCGCCTGGCCCTGCAGCGCCGGTTCCCCCGGGGTCCGGTCCTGGGCATCACACCCTTCAACTTCCCGGTGAACCTGGCCGCCCACAAGATCGCGCCCGCCCTGGCGGTGGGCGCGCCCATCGTGCTCAAACCCGCGCCGAAGACGCCGCTCAGCGCCCTGTTGCTGGGCGAGATCCTGACCGACTGCGGGCTACCGGCGGGCGCGTTCTCGGTGCTCACGGTCGACGACGAGGTCGCTGCCGGTCTCGTCGCCGACCCGCGGATGCCCGTGGTGTCCTTCACCGGGTCCGGACCGGTCGGCTGGGCCATCCGGAACGCGGTGCCCCGCAAGCACGTCACTCTGGAGCTCGGCGGCAACGCCGGGGTGCTGATCTGTCCGGACTGGAGTTCGGATGCCGACCTGCGGCAGGCGGCCCGGCGGATCGCGACCGGCGCAAACGCCCAGGGCGGCCAGTCCTGCATCTCGGTGCAGCGCGTCCTCGTCGACAGGACGGT
This sequence comes from Pseudonocardia benzenivorans CB1190, assembly GCF_000196675.2. Classification (GTDB taxonomy): domain Bacteria; phylum Actinomycetota; class Actinomycetes; order Mycobacteriales; family Pseudonocardiaceae; genus Pseudonocardia; species Pseudonocardia benzenivorans. The sequence goes on from NC_015312.1 coordinate 2,308,348, forward strand.
GTACGAACGGTTCCTGCCGGTGCTGGTGGAGGAGGTCGAGCAGCTCGTCGTGGGTGACCCCTGGTCGCCGGCGACCACCGTCGGGCCGTTGATCAACCGAGCAGCTGCGCAGCGGATCGGGGAGTGGGTCACCGCCGCCGTCGCGGGCGGGGCCCGGGTTCTGACCGGCGGGACGGTCACCGACGCGCTGGTCTCTCCCACCGTGCTGGTCGACGCCCCGGCCGACGCGCAGGTCTGCCAGGACGAGGCGTTCGGTCCGGTGCTCACCGTCGCGGCGGTGGACGGCGTGGACGAGGGCCTGCGGGCACTGGACGACTCGCGCTTCGGCCTGCAGGCCGGGATCTTCACCCACGACATCCAGACGGCGTTCCGCGCACATCGGGAGTTGGAGGTCGGAGGCGTCATCGTCGGCGACATCCCGACCTTCCGGGCCGAGCAGATGCCGTACGGAGGGGTCAAGGAGTCCGGTATCGGACGCGAAGGAGTGCGGGCCGCGATGGAGGACTACACCGAGTCGCGGCTGCTCGTGCTCTCGGGGGTGAGCTTATGAGGCGGCCACCGGCCGGCGCGTGACCCGCTCGAGCGGGTGTCATCAGCCCGCAGCAAGAATCGTTTATAGTACATTCCGAACCGAGAGGAGGGCATGTGCCCGACATCCTGAGTTTCCCGCCGTTGCGCGTTCTGGTCGCGGGTGAGTCCTGGATCAAGCACACGATCCATATGAAGGGCTTCGATCAGTTCCACTCCACCGAGTATGAGGAGGGCGCCGGTGTCTTCCTGGACTGTGTGCGGGCGGCGGGTCATGAGTTGACGTATGTGCGGGGACACGAGATCAGTGCGTTGTTCCCGAAGACGGCGGAGGCGCTCGACGCGTTCGACGTGGTTGTGATCTCTGATATCGGGTCGAACTCGTTCCTGTTGCCGGACGAGACGTTCCTGCGTTCGGAGAAGTCTCCGAACAAGCTCTCGCTGGTGGCGGATTATGTGGGCCGTGGTGGTGGGCTGGTGATGGTCGGGGGGTACCTGTCGTTCACCGGGATCGACGGGAAGGCGCGTTATGGGATGAGCCCGTTGGCGGAGGTGTTGCCGGTGGGCTTGATGGCCACCGACGACCGGGTTGAGGTTTCTGACGGGTTGAAGGTGGACGTGTGCGATCCGGCTCACCCGGTGTTGGGCGGCACGCCGGCGGAGTGGCCGATGTTGCTGGGCTACAACCGGACGTTCCCGAAGGAGGGTTCCACTGTGGTGGCGCGGGCTGGTGATGACCCGTTGCTGGTGGTGGGGGAGTACGGCCGGGGTCGGTCTGTGGCTTTCGCCTCGGACCTTGCTCCGCACTGGGCTCCGCCGGAGTTCGTGGAGTGGGAGCACTATGCGGTTCTGTGGACGTCGATACTGTCCTGGGCCGCGGGTGGTTCCCGAGGTCAGTGAGAGCCCCTGAGAGCCCCTGAGAGCCCTGAGAGCCCCGAGGTGACGTGACGTGACGCAGTCCGACCGCAGGCGCAAGCGGCCCACCATGAAGGACGTCGCCGAGCACGCGCGGGTGTCAGTGAGCACGGTGAGCTACGTGCTCAACGACTCCGGGCCGGTAGCCCCGGAGCGGCGGGACCGGGTGCTCGATGCCGTGCGGGTCCTCGAGTACTCGCCCAACGAGTCCGCTCGCAACCTCAAGCGGCGCGGCGCGGCCACCATCGGGATGATCGTGCCCGAGTTGACCAACCAGTTCTTCGCGATGGTCACCGAGGGTGTGCAGCGGGCCGCCTCCGCTCGGGACGTCCTGGTGGTCCTGGTGGTGCCGGACGCGTCCGAGCTGCCGGAGGAGAAGCAGGCGCAGCTCCTGCGCAGCCAGCGCATCGACGGCGTGATCTACCTGTCCGGGACCGGGTCGATGCCGGCGTCGATCTACGAGCTGGCGCGCTCCGGGCCGGTCGTGCTGGTCGACGAGCAGATTCCGGGCCTGGACCTGCCTGCGGTGGTGTGCGAGGCCCGCAAGGGAGCGCGGGAGGTCGCGGCGCTCGTGATGGAGCAGGGGCATCGCCAGGTCGCCGTGATCGGGGGGCCGCCCGGTCTGTGGACGGCCCAGCAGCGGCTGGCCGGGTATCGGGAGGCGTTCGCCGGGGCCGGGCTGGACCCGGACTCGGTGCCGGTGTTCGCCGGTGACTATCGGCACGAGTCCGGACGCGAGCTCGCGGCGAAGGCCCTGGACGCCGAGCCTCGGCCGACTGCGCTGATCTGCATGAACGATCTGATGGCGATCGGGGCGATGGAGCACCTGCGCGAGGCCGGGCTGCGCATCCCGGAGGACGTGAGTGTGGTCGGCTTCGACGACCTCCCGGTCTCGGCGTTGCTCACGCCGCGGTTGACCACCGTCCGTCAGCCCGCGCACGACATGGGCTTCCGGGCGGCGTCGGCCCTGTTCGACCTGCTGGAGAGGGGCGAGTCCGGCGCGATCGGCGAGCTCCCCGCCGTCGTCCAGGTGCGGGAGTCCGTGTGCCCGCCGAGGTCCGACCGATGACGCCCCGGGTGCTCGTGGTCGGCGCGGTGAACGTCGACCTGGTGGTGCACACCGACCGGCTGCCGGGGCCCGGGGAGACCGTGGTGGGTCCGGGCGTCGCGCGGCACGGCGGTGGGAAGGGTGCGAACGCGGCGGTCGCCGCGGCCCGGGCCGGCGCAGAGGTTCGCTACTGTGGTGCCGTCGGCGCGGACGACACCGGAACCGGTGCTCTGGCCGACCTGCGCGCGGAGGGGATCGACGTCACCGACGTGGCCGTGCTCGAGGACGTCGCCACCGGCACGGCCCTGATCGTCGTCGACGGCCGCGGGGAGAACCAGATCGCGGTGGGAGCCGGGGCCAACGCGGCCGTGGAACCGGCTGCGGTGCGCGCCGCAGTGGCGCGCTCGGCGGAGTGGGCCGGCTGCGTGCTGGTCAGCACCGAGATCCCGCCGGAGGCGGTCGCGGCGGCGGTGGAGACGACGGTGGCGCACGGGTTGGCGTGCGTGCTCAACCCCGCACCGGTGGCCGCGGGCCTGGTGGACCTGCTCCGGCTCGGCCCGGTCGTCACGCCGAACCGGTCTGAGCTGCGGGACCTCTACGCGCTGGTGGAGGAGGGTACGGCCGGCTCGGTCGCGGAGATGGCGACCGCGGTGGCCGCTCTGACCGGCGCATCGGTGGTGGTGACGCTCGGCGGCGACGGGGTCTTGATCGTCGACCCCGAGCGGGGGGTGACGTCCCTGCCCGCCCCGCCCGCGGACGTCCGGGACACCACCGGCGCGGGCGACACGTTCAACGGGGTGCTCGCAGCCGCGCTGGCCGCTGGAGCCGCGGTCCCCGAGGCCGTCGCCCGGGGCGTGGCGGCAGCCTCGCTGTCCGTCGGCACGGTCGGGGCACGAGCCGGCATGCCACGGGCTGCGGCGATCGACGGAGCGACGGGGCCGGGCTGATGGGCCGACCCCCACGAACCCCACGAAGGGTGGATTCATGACGGCGTCTCTACAGCGGGGCTACGACAAGCGGCTGATGCTGTTCTCGGGCCGCGCGAACCCTGTGCTTGCCGACCGGATCGCCGGGCAGCTGGGTGTCGATCTCGGTCCGATCACGCTCAGAACCTTCTCCAACGACGAGGTCTACTGCCGGTTCGACGAGTCGATCCGCGGCGCGGACGTGTTCCTCGTCCAACCCATGTGCGCCAACCCCGAGAGCGGGATCAACGCCAACGACGCGCTGCTCGAGCTGCTGGTCATGGTCGACGCGGCGGTCGGGGCCAGCGCCCACCGGGTGATCGCCGTGACCCCCTGGTACGGCTACTCCCGACAGGACAAGAAGTCCGCCCCCCGCGAGCCGATCTCGGCCCGGATGGTCGCCCGCACCCTCGAGGCGGTCGGCGTGGACCGAGTGCTGACCATGGATCTGCACGCAGGCCAGCTACAAGGGTTCTTCGGGATCCCGGTCGACCACATGACCGCGCTGATGATGCTCGCCGACCACTTCGCCGGCCTGGACGACGACCTGGTCGTCGTCGCCCCGGACGCCGGCCGGGTCAAACTGAACAAACAGTTCGCCACCCGCATGGGCGCCGGGCTGGCCATCCTGGACAAGGAACGACCCGCCCAACAGGTCGCCGAGATCAACCAGGTGATCGGCGACGTCCGAGGCAAGACCGCGATCATCGTCGACGACATCATCGACACCGCGGGCACGCTACGCGCCGCCGGCGAGGCGGTGGTCCGGGCCGGAGCCCGGCGCGTGTTCGCCGCCGCCACCCACCCCGTGTTCAGCGGCCGGGCCTACGACAACCTCGCGGCCTCCCCGTTCGAACGCATCGTCGTCACCGACACCATCCCACTCCGCCCCGGCGCCCCACCCACGATCGACGTCGTGTCCTGCGCCCCACTACTCGCCGACTCCATCCACCGAATCTTCACCGACGACTCCGTCAGCGAAGTCTTCGGCGGCAAGAACCACCTCTTCTAGGTTCACTCGATGAGGACACGGTGGTGCTTCCCGGACGGGGTCGCTACAGTCGTGGAAACGTTTATATTCCCACTGTTGTAGAGGAGAGACGACATGGCATTGAAGTTCTGGGTGACGACGCCCTTCTTCTACTCGGACATGGATCGCCCGTGGGGCGAGCTGCTGCAGGACATGTTGACGATCGTCGACACCGCCGAGCGGCTCGGTTTCGAGGGCGTCGCGATCAACGAGAACGTGTTCCAGAACTACGTCGCGAACCCCAGCGCGCTGGCTTTCGCGGCGCTCGCGGCGGCCCGCACCACGCGGCTGCGGATCCTGCCGGGCGTGGTGGTGCTCCCGAGCTACAACCCGCTGCTGATCGCGTCGGAGATGGCGATGCTCGACCACCTGGCCCCGGGTCGGGTGGGTATCGGTGTGGCCCGTGGTGGCGGCCGTTACCAGCTGGACCGGATCGGGGTGGACCCGGCCAAGTCGCGGGAGATCTACGAGGAGGCGCTGGAGATCATCCAGAAGGTGTGGGTCGAGGACAACGTGACCTACGAGGGCCGCTACTTCTCGTTCCCGCGCACCACGCTCGTGCCCAAGCCCGCCTCGCAGCCCGGCCCCGACCTGTGGGTCGCCTCGCAGAGTGTCGACGGCGTGCGGAAGGTGGCCGCGCAGGGGCACAACCTGCTCACCGCGCCCAACTGGGGCAACTTCGAGCCGCACGGGGACCTCGAGGCGCTCCTGGAGGCCTTCAACACCGCGGCCGCCGAGAGCGGCTCGCCGCGCGGCGAAGTCATGGTCTACCGGCACACCTGGCTGGGCCGGACCGAGACCGACGCGCTCGAGTTCTTCGACGACATGGTCAGCGAGTACAACCACTACCTCGCGCTCACCCAGACCGTCAGCCAGGGCACCCGTGAGGACCGCCTCAAGGCGCGTGGCACGGGCGAGAAGATCGAGTTCGTGGAGGCCGGCCGCGTCGTGCCCGCGAACGAGTCGCCGTCCTCGGAAGGCCTCTGGGAGAAGTACTCCGACCCGGTCCTCACCACCGCGGACAAGATGATCGAGCGGTTCAAGCAGATGGAGGCCATGGGCGTCGACCACCTCGCCTGCCTGATCGCCTGGGGCCAGCCCATCGAGGCCGTCGTCGCCCAGATGGAACTGATGGCCGAGCAGGTCCTGCCCGCCTTCGCCGAGGACCGCACGCCCTCCAGGGTCTGACCGCCTCAGCGGCTCGGCGACATGCCGGGGCTCGGCGACACGTAGGCGGCTGTCGCCGAGCTCCCTGCCCCAGACGTACCCACCTACCAGCGGGACGGTGAACAGGTGAACGACATCGCCATCGAGGGCGGCCTGGTCTGGGCCGCACCGGGCACACACCACGTGAACGGCCTCGTCGTCATCCAGAACGGGATCATCACGTACGTCGGACCCGCCGACGACGCCGCGGTACCCGCCGGGACACGACGGATCGACGCGAGCGGCTGCACCGTCCTGCCCGGTCTGATCGACGCGCACGTACACCTGACGACCAACTCCGACCACGACAACGTGGTGGCGAGCGCCGTCTTCCGCAGGCAGGTGACCAAGCCGGCGAAGCTGCTGCACGGGCTGCGCAACGCCCATCGCGCCCTCGCGGCCGGCTTCACCACCTTGCGGGTGATGGGACACCGCGACGTCGGAGAGATCAAGCTGCGCGACTTCGTCGAGCGGGGCCCGACCATCGGCCCGCGGCTGCTGGTCTCCCCGTGGTGGATCACCATGACCAACGGCCACGGCGACCGGTCCTATCCGCCTTGCACCCCCCGCCGTCGCCGGGACATCGCCGACGGTGTCGACGAGTGCGGCAAGCTCGTCCGACTGCAAGCTCGCGAGGGTGCCGACTTCATCAAAGTCATGGTCAGCGGCGGAATGTCACCCGCCGAAGAGCCCCACAGGCCGAACTACACCGTCGCCGAGCTCACCGCGATCGTCGAGGAGGCACACGACCTCGACCTACGGGTCGCCGCACACGCACTGTCGATCGACGATATCCGCCGCAGCCTCGCCGCCGGGGTCGACAGTATCGAGCACGGCTCCTACCTGGACGAGCCCACCGCGAAGGAGATGGCCGAGCGCGGAAGCTACCTGGTGCCGACCATGGCCTTCGACGACTGGTGCCAACGCGAAGGAACCCGCCGCGGACTCACCCCCGAGGGCGTGGAGGACCTGCGCGACGCCCATGACCGCACGATCGAGGCCTTCGCCATCGCCCGCCAGGCCGGAGTCCGGATCGCCATGGGCACCGACTCCTCCGGCACGCTGTGCCCCTTCGGTGCGCATGCCCGGGAGCTGGAGCTCTACGTCGAGCACGGCATGACACCGGAGGAAGCCCTGACCACGGCCACGGTCACCGCGGCCGAGCTGCTCGGGCGCGAACACCAGATCGGCAAGCTCGCAGTCGGCTTCGCCGGGGACGTCGTGATCGTCAGCGGCGACGTGCTGTCCGATATCCGACTGCTCGGTGACCAGAACAACATCACCCACGTCCTCACCGCCGGTGTGGACCGCAGCGACTATCTCGCCGCTGCTGCGTCGGTCCTCAGTTGACCGCGGCGCCAGGTCGAGCGGGCCACCACAGGGAGAGCAGGAAGGCATGAGTTGGGTTCGTGTTCGGGGCTTCGGCTGCTTCGTGGCGGAGTTCGGCAGCGGTGACCGCACCATCGTGTTGATCCACGGGTGGTGCAGCGACTCGACCGATTGGGTCGACCAGATTTCTGCTTTCGCCTGCGACGCGCGTGTCGTGACACTCGACCTGCGGGGGCACGGGCATTCCGAACGGACCGCGAGCGGGTACGGGAGCGTGGATCTCGCCGAGGACGTGATCGCCGTCCTCGACCATCTGGGCCTGAGCGACAGCCATCTGGTCGGGCACTCCCTGGGCGGCATCATCGCCGACCTGGTGGCTGTGCGCCGCCCGGACCTGGTTCGCTCGGTCCTGCTGATCGACCCGGCCTACGGGCAGCCCGAGGAGTGGGAGGGCCGGGTTCGCGCGATCATCGGGGACCCGGCTTCCGCCGACAGCGCAGAACGCGCCGCGGTGGCAGCCGACCTCGAGCCGGAGATACACAACAGCGTCACCGCCGCCCGCCGGACCCGACGCCGGCTACAGGCGCTCGCACTCGGGCCCGGGGTCGTGTGGCAAACCTTTGCCGGCATGTGGTGCGGCGAGGACGCGCCGGGGCTTCGCCCGCAGACCGAACGCGCGATCCGCGAGCGCCGCCGGCCGACACTGTGCATCTACGCCCACGAGCCGACCTACACCTGGGAGTCGCACCTCGTCGACGTGCTCGGTCTCGATACCCGGGTCGAGCTCTGGACAGGCGTCACCCACTTCCTGCACCAGGACGACCCGAAGCAGTTCAACGACGTCGCATCGGCCTGGTTCGAGGCAAATCAGGCGGCGCGCGGTGCTCGCTGATACGCGCCGCTCACCCTCTGTCGCGTGACCCTGACAACCCGAGCCGAAAGTAGATCGATGGCATCACAACTGAGTTTCGGTCCGCTGCCCGTTGACCAGGCGGAGTTGCGGCGGGCCTACAGCTGTTTCCCCAGCGGCGTGACAGCTGTCTGCGCGCTGGACGACGAGGAGCCCGTCGGGATCGCGGCGAGTTCGTTCACCTCTGTCTCGATCACCCCACCGCTGGTGTCGGTCTGTGTGGCACACAGCTCGACGACGTGGCCGCGGTTGCGGCAGTTGCCCCGGCTGGGGGTGAGCGTGCTCGCAGACGGCCAGGAGGAACTGTGCCGCTCGCTCGCGGCGAAGGACCGCGACCGGTTCGTCGACGTCCCGTGGGAGCCCAGCGAAGACGGCGCCGTCTTCGTCAGGGGCGCTGCAGCATGGCTCGACTGCTCGGTGCACTCCGAGCTGCCCGCGGGCGACCACGACATCGTGCTGCTGCAGATCCACCGTCTGACCGGAGACCCCCGCAACGAGCCGCTGGTCTTCCACAGCAGCCGGTTCCGTCGCCTCGTCGCACTCGAATCCTGACCCAGCAGCCGTGTCGCGGGCCGGGGCAGTCCCAACCCCTCTCTTCCGGGCCGCATCTGGGGCACCGCTCGACGAGGCCGCAGCCACACGGCCGACCCGCCGCCCGAGCGTGCGCCGGTCCCGAAATCCGGCGGAGCGTCCTACGGCGGACGTGACGAGACACTATGGTTCTCCCAGCATTGACGAGGGCCAGGCAGGTGGAAGGAGTTGTGCAGTGCGAGCAAGACCTCGTTCCGATGCCACCCGCCTCGCCCTCCTCAATGCAGCCCTCGATGTTGCGGCCGAGTACGGGGTCAAGGGCGTCACCCACCGACGGGTCGCCGGCGCCGCCGGGCTGTCCCTCGGGCTGACCAGCTACCACTTCGCCAACCTCGACGATCTACTGCTCGAGGCGTTCCGGCTCTTCGTCTCGCACACCTCGGCCCTGTACGAACGTCAGTTCCACGAAGCCACCGACCTCGAGTCCATGATCGACGCGGCGCTCGCGGTCGTGAACGCGCTCAAGGACAGCGACCGAGAACGCACCCTGCTCTACGAGCTCTACGCCCAGAGCGTCCGCGACCCCGCCTACCGAGAGCTCGTCACTTCATGGGCAGAATCGGCGCGCGCGGGCGTGGAACGTCTCTACAGCGCACGCACCGCCCGGTTCCTCGAGGCGGCCTGGGAAGGTGCCAGCGCGCAGCTGATACAAGGTCGCGACGACCAGTCCGACGATGAACTACGCGACCTGTTCCGCCTGATCCTGCTTCACGACCAGGGCGAGGTCACCGGTGGCACAACCGCAGCCACCCCTCCCGGCTGAGAGCATGCTCGAGGAGATCAACTGGCGGGTACGAAGATGCGGCGTAGCGGTAGTGGGCCCGCCGCGGGCGGGGCGTCAGGTGGCGGTGTCCTGCAGAACCCGCCGTCCGCACCGTCGGCTCTGCACAGGCCGGCCAGTACGAGACCGCATCGCGTCCGCGCAGCCCCGCAGGTGCACGCCCCGCACCCCGAGCGCCCTGAGCTCCTCGACGATCTCGTGCGGCGGGGCCTCACTCCCCGAGTCGTCGGTCATGACCCGGCTGACGGGGCCCCCGGCGGCGGAGCGCGGGAGAGGACGTCACGTCACGACACCACCAGGTCCCGGCCGAGCGCGTAGGCCGCACGCAGGTCGAGGCCCTCGTAGACGACGGCGCACCGGTCGCGCAGGACGTCGGTGGGGTTGATCCCGACGGTGCGGGCGAGCCGCTCGAAGAGCAGCACGTCGGAGCGGGAGTCGCCGTAGGCCGTGCAGTCGTCCTCGCTCAGCCCGAGGTCCGCGAGCAGGCCGAGGGTGATGTCGACCTTGTCCTGGAGGGTGAGCAGCGAATCCGTGGTCGGCGGACGGCCGGGCACGACGTCCGAGCCGAACGTCCGGTGCGCACCCCACCCCTCCAGCCTGCGCACGAAGAAGTGCGGGGACTGGGAGATCACGGCGATGTGTTCGCCGCGGGCCCGGATGTCCGCGAAGACCTCCGGGACGCCCTCGATCCAGGCTGCGGCGGCGAAGGCGGCGTCGATCTCGGCATCGGAGGCGTCCATCCAGAGGGGCAGCACCGACTCCCAGAACTGCAGGTCGGTCAGCTGTCCGGCGTTCCAGGCCCGTTCGACGGCGTCCGCGACCTCGAACGTGCCGAGGTGGCGTGACAGTTCCACGGTGGCGGCGCCGCGCAGCAGCGTGCCGTCCATGTCGAAGACGTGCAGGCGGGTCATGGTTCTCCTTGCGGGTGGCTCGGCGCGCCGGCGGGGAGGGGATGGGCGGGGCGGGACTGCGTCAGGCCCAGACGGACATCTCAATCGAGACGGTCCGCATCCGACCGACATAGTCTATGTAGTCGGACTCCGGAACCTCGCGCTCACAGTTCGCGATCAGCTCGGTGAAGTCTCACTTCCTGAGCAGCTTGCCGTTGCGGCACACCGGCTGCAGCACGTGCTCCGGTTCGTGTCACCGCTCAGGCGGTGACCACCGGGGAGGCGTCGAGGATCCGCCGCCGCATCGTCGCGAACAGCGGTCCACCGGCCTCGGCAGCGCTCAGCGCCGCGATCCACTCCGGGTCGGCCAGCATCGCGTTCCATTTCCGTTCGAGGTCGGCGAGGTCATCGAACCGCAGGGTGTAGACGAGTTCGCCCCAGGAGTGCTCGCCGATCATGGTACGGCCGGCGCTGACCAGCTCCATGCCGTGCTTGGCCAGCATCGGCACGGTGGCCGAGGTGAACAGGTCGATCACCGCCTCGAGCCGCCCCGGGACGGCCACGTACTCGCGCACCTCGTAGATCACGCCCGCTCCTGTCCGGCGAAGGCGGGCAGGACCTGCTCGGCCATCAGTTCCATCTGGGCGACGACGGCCTCGATGGGCTGGCCCCAGGCGATCAGGCAGGCGAGGTGGTCGACGCCCATGGCCTCCATCTGCTTGAACCGCTCGATCATCTTGTCCGCGGTGGTGAGGACCGGGTCGGAGTACTTCTCCCAGAGGCCTTCCGAGGACGGCGACTCGTTCGCGGGCACGACGCGGCCGGCCTCCACGAACTCGATCTTCTCGCCCGTGCCACGCGCCTTGAGGCGGTCCTCACGGGTGCCCTGGCTGACGGTCTGGGTGAGCGCGAGGTAGTGGTTGTACTCGCTGACCATGTCGTCGAAGAACTCGAGCGCGTCGGTCTCGGTCCGGCCCAGCCAGGTGTGCCGGTAGACCATGACTTCGCCGCGCGGCGAGCCGCTCTCGGCGGCCGCGGTGTTGAAGGCCTCCAGGAGCGCCTCGAGGTCCCCGTGCGGCTCGAAGTTGCCCCAGTTGGGCGCGGTGAGCAGGTTGTGCCCCTGCGCGGCCACCTTCCGCACGCCGTCGACACTCTGCGAGGCGACCCACAGGTCGGGGCCGGGCTGCGAGGCGGGCTTGGGCACGAGCGTGGTGCGCGGGAACGAGAAGTAGCGGCCCTCGTAGGTCACGTTGTCCTCGACCCACACCTTCTGGATGATCTCCAGCGCCTCCTCGTAGATCTCCCGCGACTTGGCCGGGTCCACCCCGATCCGGTCCAGCTGGTAACGGCCGCCACCACGGGCCACACCGATACCCACCCGACCCGGGGCCAGGTGGTCGAGCATCGCCATCTCCGACGCGATCAGCAGCGGGTTGTAGCTCGGGAGCACCACCACGCCCGGCAGGATCCGCAGCCGCGTGGTGCGGGCCGCCGCGAGCGCCGCGAAAGCCAGCGCGCTGGGGTTCGCGACGTAGTTCTGGAACACGTTCTCGTTGATCGCGACGCCCTCGAAACCGAGCCGCTCGGCGGTGTCGACGATCGTCAACATGTCCTGCAGCAGCTCGCCCCACGGGCGATCCATGTCCGAGTAGAAGAAGGGCGTCGTCACCCAGAACTTCAATGCCATGACTCACTCCATTATCGAGAACCGTGTGTGACGAGGAAGGAACGGACGAGGTCGAATCCGACGCCCCGCAGACCAGCGCTCGGGAATGGCCGGGTAGCAGGGTGCGCTCGGGCGTCGAGGGCGGTCGTGCGTGGGTGTGGTCATCTGGCCTGTGCCGACTCCTTCAGGGAGTTGACCCAGAAGGGGTTGGTGAGCAGGAGCCGTCCGATCGCGACGAGGTCGCAGTCCCCGCCGGCGAGCGCGGCTTCGGCTGATTCTGCGCTGCTGATGCCGCCGGCGACGATGGTCGGCACACCAGTGCGTTCGCGGACCTGTGCGGCGAGGTCGCGGAAGTCGACCGGGATCTCGAACGATGACGCGCCCTCGACCGCGCCGCCGGCCGCGGCGTCGATGGCATCGCAGCCGGCCCGGCTGAGCTGATTGATGACCGGGATGGCGTCGTCGGCATGCCAGCCGCCGTCGGCGAGGTCGTCGATCGCCAGCCGGACGAACAGCGGCATTCCCGGCCCGCAGGTTGCGCGTACCCGTTCCACGATTTCCAGCAGGACGCGACTGTTGGCCTCGGGGCCGCCGCCGTACGGGCCTGAGCGGTGGTTGGTCAGCGGCGAGAGGAACTCGTGAATGAGGTACCCGTGCGAGGCGTGGATCTCGATCACGTCGACGCCGACCTGACTCGCCCTGGCTGCGGCCTGCCCGAACGCAGCGACCAGGTCGCCGATCTCCTCGTCGGTCAGCGTGTGGGGCTGGTGGCTCGAGGCGTTGAAGGGTGCCCCGGTAGCACCCACGACCGGGTTGAGCGCGTCGCCGTCGGCGAAGGCCTTCCGCCCGGTGTGCCCGAGCTGCACACCGACCTTGGCCCCCTGCTCGTGGCAGAACTCCACGATGGGCGCCAGCGCCGCGGCCTGCTCGTCGGTGTAGAGACCCAGAGCACCGCTGTGGCCGCGGCCCTCGGGCGAGACCGCGGAGTCCTCGATCATCACCAGCCCGACACCACCGACCGCGCGCGAGCCGTAGTGCACCAGATGCCAACTATTCGCGCACCCGGTCTCGTCAGCGGAGCGCTGCGACATCGGTGCCATGACGACCCGATTCGGCAGCTCCAGGCCCCGGACTTCGAGGGGGTCGAGCAACATGAGCGTCTCCTTGAACCGTAGGCGGTCGGGCAGCCGACCGGTCAGAAGATGTGGTGGGAACCGTCGGACGACGTGCTGGCCGAGCCACCCACCTCGATCTGAGCGATCGACGAAGCAAGGCGCTCGGCACACGACAACTGCTGCACCGACCACTCACCGCACTGAACAGCGCATATCGGCGGCGAACCGGGCGAACCGTCATCCGGGACCATGTCGCCGGGTTCCCGCCCCCGGACGAGGGCGGCAGGCATCGGAGCACACGGGATGCCGATTGTGTGCCGCACCATGAGGGTCACCGCGTTCACGGTGATCAGAAAGCCTGCCGCGATCAGATCGCCCCCGTTCTCGCGGACATGGTCATCGGCGACCACGACCAGCCCACCTGACGCACGCGCCTCATCGGCCGAACGCACTGGCTGAGCAGCGCGCTGCAGCTCCCTGGGCCTACGGACCACGTGAGGATCCCACCCTTCGCGTTGAACCGACCTGCACATGGCGACCACCTCGGTGTGCGTCACGGGTCGGACTTCCTGACGAGCTCACCGCCCCGCCGAGCTTCCCGGGCTACTTTGAACAAACGTCCAATATGGCGACTGAGTATGGGCATCCCTCGACGGTCTGTCAACAGCCGATCGGTCGTGCGCGCGAACACCAGCGGTGACGAAGCGCCCGGCGGGTCGCTGGGGCTGCGCGTCTGGGCTCCAGAGTGCGCAGAGTCACCGCGCGTCTGTTCGGCAGGCTTACGTGCATCCGATCGTGATTGCGTACGGGGTGACGACCCAGCGCCTCCCGACCGGCCGTCCGGTTTACGAGGCCCCCGGGTCGCGCCCCGGCGGCACATCGTCCAGCCGCTCGGCCTCTGGTGTCCGGTGGAAACGTTCCTTGGGCCTTGTCGGTTCTCCTGGATCTGGCTACTTTCAGCTCGGTAAGGCCGCGAACCAGGCGATAGGTACGTCCCAAGTAGAAACGTTTACTCGGAAGAGGAGGGCATGTGCCCGACATCCTGAGTTTCCCGCCGTTGCGCGTCCTGGTCGCGGGTGAGTCCTGGATCAAGCACACGATCCATATGAAGGGCTTCGATCAGTTCCACTCCACCGAGTATGAGGAGGGCGCCGGTGTCTTCCTGGACTGTGTGCGGGCGGCGGGTCATGAGTTGACGTATGTGCGGGGACACGAGATCAGTGCGTTGTTCCCGAAGACGGCGGAGGCGCTCGACGCGTTCGACGTGGTTGTGATCTCTGATATCGGGTCGAACTCGTTCCTGTTGCCGGACGAGACGTTCCTGCGTTCGGAGAAGTCTCCGAACAAGCTCTCGCTGGTGGCGGATTATGTGGGCCGTGGTGGTGGGCTGGTGATGGTCGGGGGGTACCTGTCGTTCACCGGGATCGACGGGAAGGCGCGTTATGGGATGAGCCCGTTGGCGGAGGTGTTGCCGGTGGGCTTGATGGCCACCGACGACCGGGTTGAGGTTTCTGACGGGTTGAAGGTGGACGTGTGCGATCCGGCTCACCCGGTGTTGGGCGGCACGCCGGCGGAGTGGCCGATGTTGCTGGGCTACAACCGGACGTTCCCGAAGGAGGGTTCCACTGTGGTGGCGCGGGCTGGTGATGACCCGTTGCTGGTGGTGGGGGAGTACGGCCGGGGTCGGTCTGTGGCTTTCGCCTCGGACCTTGCTCCGCACTGGGCTCCGCCGGAGTTCGTGGAGTGGGAGCACTATGCGGTTCTGTGGACGTCGATACTGTCCTGGGCCGCGGGTGGTTCCCGAGGTCAGTGAGAGCCCCTGAGAGCCCCGAGGTGACGTGATCGGCACAAATGATCTGAGTGCGATCGCGGTGATGGAGCACATTCGCGAGGCCGGGCCGCGCATCCGGGGGACATGGCGTCGTCGGCGTCGACGACTTCCCCGAACGACCTGCGTTTCCAAGGGGAGGACCCTGAACCAGCTCCTGGGGGACGCCCTCCCGGCCGAACTCGAGTGGCGCCGAAGGATTCGTGGTGATCGAGGGCGAGACGGAAATCGCCAACCACAGCATCGGCGACACAAGCGTGATCGAGCCCGGCGCCGGCGTTCGGCTGTTCGCAGCAAAGTCGAACACCTGGCGGACGATCGAGCGGCTCCGCAAGCCTTCCTTCCACGTGCGAACCCCGGCAGGAAGCGGCGTCGTCGGTCGGGGTCGAAATGCTTCGTATCTCGCACAACGACGTGGCCTACGACCTGCCGGGTGTTCGCTCTCGAGGGTGGCCGCCCAACTCGTGATCAGGGAGAGGGTCGGCGGTGGCCGACCGGTCGTGGCCGTCAGGAGTGCGGGCTGGGGACATCGGTGGCCTTCTTCACCGCGTGCCCGTCGAACTGGTTGCGCAGCGCCGCGATCGCCTTCACGGCGGGGGAGACGCCCTGGTGGGAGGCAAAGCGTGCGAGCAGCGAGCCTGCGACCAGCGGTGAGGCCTCCACGAGCTCGCAGCGCTCGGTGTGGGCCTGCAGCTGGGCGCCCGTGGTTCTGCTATTCCACCGGCTTCCAGCGCTGGCCATCTAGTGGCTCCCAACGACGGAGTGCGTCAAGTAGCGTCTCGGGCTCGACCCCGTCGAGAACGAGGCTTCGGTCGGCTGGACGGATGAATCCCTCGCCGACGGCGTGGTCGAGAAATTCGAGGAACTTCTGGTAGTACCTGGCGGTGTTGAGCAGGCCTGTCGGTTTGGTGTGCAGTCCGAGTTGTGACCAGGTCAGAGCCTCGGCGAACTCCTCGAGTGTGCCCAACCCGCCCGGTAGCGCCACGAAGCCGTCGGCGAGTTCCACCATCTTTGCCTTGCGTTCGTGCATGGACTCGACGACGTGCAGCTCAGTGAGGCCCGTGTGGGCCATCTCCTCACCGACCTGGTGCTCGGGAATGACCCCGATCGCTGATCCACCGGCGTCGAGGACGGCATCTGCGAGCACGCCCATGGTTCCGACGCTGGCGCCGCCGTAGACGAGCGTGACGCGCTCCTTCGCGAGGAGGCGTCCCAACTCTCGCGCGGCGTGGACATAACCGCTATCTCTGCCGGTGTTCGATCCGCAGAAGACGCACAAGCTGTTGATCGCTACCATGGTCCCGATCCTTCGGTGTCGCTTTTGTCTACCATTGACTGGTGCTTGGCCACGACAGGGCCGGCTGATGCAGGTTCGCCTTCGGCCCGTCTCGTAGGCATGTGGTGCCCCTTTGGGCCCGGTAGGACGTCCCGGTGGCGGGAGTTTCGTTCATCGCCTCCCCGGACCCGATCCCAATGATCACTCGGCCCGGGTTCAGCGCGCCGAGAGTGCCGAAGGCGTGCGCCACGATCGACAGGGCTCGACACAACGTCGGGATGAGCACGACGGTAGCCGGAACCGCGCGGGAGGCCGCCACACCCGGTACGTCGAGCCAGGCAGCGCGTTCGGCGCCTGGACACCGTGGTGACGCCAGGGCTGGAACCGATCGGAGACCGGGACGGTGTCAGGCCGAGGTCCTCGGCCTCCACGTCGGTGCGCTGTCGAGAAGCTGGCGGCCCAGGCGTAGGCGTCGCGGATGTCGTCTTCGTGTCGCGGATCGAGGGCAGCCACATGTCGGGAAAACGCATGGCACCTCCGCTGAAGCACACGGTCGCGTACTCACCTCGGTCGCCGATGCCGGCGAACACCTCGCGCCCGCTGTCGATCCGGGCGGACGCGGCGTCGATCTCCTCCTCGCTGACGTCGGCCCACAGCGGAAGCATCGGCTCCCAGAAGGCGACGCCACTGAACTCGCCGCGAACCCACGCACGTTCGATCGGTCGGCGGCCTCGAACGTGCCGAGGTGCCTGGCCGGCTCCACCGAGCCGGCGCCCGGGGGAAGCGTTCCGTCCATGTCGACGATGTGCGGGTGTCGGCCATCGGCTCGAGGTCTCCCAACCGGGATGGCGCCGTCGTGGCCCGGGGGGTGGGCCACGACGGCGCCTTGGCCTGCAGTGGTTCGCACCGCAGCGGGCCTCGGTCAGGGCCGGGCGGTCACGGCGGTCTCGTCGGAGACGGTGCGCATCTGACCGACGTGGTCGATGTAGTAGGACTCGGGGACCTCCTTCTCGCTGTTCGCGATCAGCTCGGTGAAGTCCCACTTCTTGAGCAGCTTGCCGTCACGGAACACCGGCTGCAGCACGTTCTCCGACTCGGGGATCGAGCCCTTCGGCACGGTGGTGTACACGCCGTTGTCGTGCTTGAGAGCCAGCCGGCCCTTCTTCGACACCTTGAACGCCGCACCCGTCGGCGACTTGGCGATGTCGCGCCACTGGCCGTTCACACACACCGCCGAGGCCTTCTGACCGAAGTTCATCGTGTCGCGGTTCCAGTGCTGCAGCAGCCCACCACCCATCCCGAAGACCGCGTTGTCGGCGGCCAGGCCTCGGCGCTCGAGCTCCATGTAGACCTGCGGCAGCGAGTGGAAGTTCACCCCGTCGCCCTGCACGACCCGGATGAACGGGGGCAGAACCTTGAAGCCCTTCGAGTTCACGGTGTGACCGAACGCGTCCATGAGCCACTCGGTGGTATCGGCGGTGACCTGGACGATGTCGCCGGAGTCAGGACGGATCCCGACCAGACCGGGGAAGTTCTGGATCTGCTCCTTGAGCTCGATCCCGATGATCTTCTTGACGCAGTGCTCGTGGTCGTAGGTGTCGGTGAGCAGCAGCGCGACGCCATTGGAGGCGTACACGTCGAGCATGTTACGCAGAGCGTCGGCCTCGTGCTCGCGGCCCCAGGCACAGAACCCGGCGTGCTCGGAGTTCGGCCCGGAGTTGGAGACCTTGCCGGCGTTGTAGAAGCGCTTCGCCGCCAAGATGCCCGGCACCGTGTCGGACTGGTCGAAGTTGACCAGGTGCGCCAGACCACCGAGGGCCGCGGACTGCTGGGAGCTGACCCCACGGGCACCGTAGTCGTGCAGGATGTTGCGGATCAGCTGCGGATTGTCCGAGGTCCGCGCGAGCGCCTCCTTGATGACCATCTTGGACAACCAGCTGACCGTACCGATGGTGCTCGGGTACCAGACCGCACGCAGCAGCGCGGTCTCGAAGAAACTGGTGGCCCAGAAGTACTTCGGATCGGTGTTGATCACCTGCACCAGCACGTTGCGTGCCGGAAGGACGGTGCCCTCCGGAACCGCCTCGATCTCCACCGGCAGGTAGCCGCCATGATCGTTCAGAATGCCCAGCCAGTTCTCCCGGTTGAAATGCATCCCCTGCTCACGGACCACGAACTCGGCCTCGTCGATGTCCTCGAGCGTGACCGGACGCATCAGATACTCACGCAAGAACGCCTGAAGCCCGACGAACTGCACGACCGGCCACTCACCACCGCGCGACTCGATGTAACTCGACACG
This sequence comes from Pseudonocardia benzenivorans CB1190, assembly GCF_000196675.2. Classification (GTDB taxonomy): domain Bacteria; phylum Actinomycetota; class Actinomycetes; order Mycobacteriales; family Pseudonocardiaceae; genus Pseudonocardia; species Pseudonocardia benzenivorans. Next base: position 2,326,726 of record NC_015312.1, read on the forward strand.
TACTCGGTGCCCGGAGGATAGAGCGGGTAGTGACAGTGCTTGTAGTTGTCCGTATTGATGATCAGGTTGTCGAGATACCCCATCGGCTCGTCCACCTTCCGCGAGAGTCGTTTCTACCGGCCTGCCGCGTTGACCGGAGCTGGCACGGGCGGGCACGAGGTGCGTGAAACCGAGGTTCTACGCGAACGTGCACCCTTGCGCACCCGCCTGGCCGACCGCTGGAGAGGTCGGCCTTCCCAGTAGCGGGATTTTAACGTTTCTACTGTGACCGTCAACTCACCTCGGCTCAGATTGTGTGCCGTTCGGCGCGCGAGTGGGGGTCAGTGGCCGACCCCGGCGAACCAGATGCTGCCCTCAGCCGGAGATTTCTGGCCTGTTCAAGGCTGTTCGGCCCCTCCGAGCGGCGGGACGTGCTCCCGCTCCAGAAGCACGGCCGGGGAAGCGGGTCGGGTGCTCGGATCGCCCGCCCCCACCTGGAATGCCATCGTTTCTAGGCCGACGTGGGCTGCGCACGTGCGGCAAGCACTGGAGGAGCGGTCAGCCGGACGTCAGAACGTGTCGACCGCCCGCGCCGTGAGCATGCCCTCCCGGCGCCCCTTCATCCCGTACGGACATCACTGCGACGGTGTCCCGAACCGTGCCTTGCCGTCGATCCCGGTGAAGGGCAGGTAGCCGCCGACCCTCACCAGGCCCCCTGCCTGAGGTCCAGTCGCGCAGTAGGGCGAGCCGGCGGCCAGACTTGGGGAACTTCGACGAGATCTCGTGGCCGCGGACGTAGGTGACCTCGAAGCCTTCGCGGTCGAGCGCGGCCAGGAACTCGCCGGCGCCTTCCCCGTACTCGGTGTTGTGGAACCGGTCGAAGCCCTTCATGTGAATCGTGTGCTCGAACCGCGACCCGCCGTCGAACAGTACGCGCGGCGGTCCCTGCGTCTCCGGGCTCACGGGACCCCGACTTCTGGCAGGAGTCGGCAGGGTGCACCTGCAGCCCGCGCGAAGGAGGATGTGCTCGCCGTGCGTGGATTCGCGGGCGGTGCTGCGACCAGCCGCGTCCTCGACGACGGGGTGGATCTCCCCGCCGTAGCAGTAGCGGCAGCGGCGCCGGAAGCATCGTGCGTCGTCCTGCTCGCGAGACGTGATTTCGTAGTGAGGCCCGTGTCGAACGTCGGCCGCGGCATCCTGTCGATCTCGTCGGGCACGGTCACCCGCGGAATTCGGCATGGGTCGGGGGCACCGCGGTCATCCTCCGCCACGATGCCGCACCCCTTCCCTGTCGAGGGCCTTCGAGAACCCGCGAGAGAGCCTGCCGCCGACCGCTCGCTGCTGACGAGTAGCCTGCCCGACGGAAACTGGATTCGTTTCTACGATAGCCTGCCCTGCCGGCGCGCGGTCAACACAGAGGTCTCAGCGGCAGTGCACCACGTGCTCTCGACGGGCCACGATCCTCGACTTGTCCGGGCGCTCGCGGGTCCGTTCGCCACAATGGCCCTGGCCGCCACAGGAGCGACAGGCGAAAGCCGAGCGACGTGGTCGCGGTGACGACCCCCGCGCATCGGGCCGGCCGTACGCCGGCCCAGGTCGGCCACGTACTTCCAGGTCGCCACGGCAACCGGGCCTCGATCCCCCTTCGACCTGCGCGACCCGTTCGACCGGGCGGCTGTGCGATCTCGGCGCCGGCAGCCGACGTCGTGGTCGAGGACGTCCGGTCCGGGTGATGGACCGGCTCGGCCTCGGCGCTGAGGAGATCCGTGCGGTCAGCCCGTGCCTGACCCACTGTTCGAGGTGCCGCTCCGGCAGCCCTGGCACGGGCACGCTGTGCGCGAGACGCGGCGCTCTCTGCTCACGAGGGGCTCGATCGACACAGTTGACCATCAGCGGGCATGCCCGTAAGTTCGAGTGCCGAAACGTTTCTAGACCAGGTATGCGCGCTTCACCGCCCCAGGGGCCGATCGGCCCATCGTGCGCAGCCTGGCCAGCTTGACGTCAGCCCTGGGCGCCTGGTGGACCGGCCGGAGGAAGGGGGTTCCGATCCAGCAGGAGTTGGTCCAGCCGTTGAATGCCGCAGCCTCTCGGAGAGGGTGGGCGAGCAGTCGCTGCGGCACGGGCAGCAAGTTCGTGGAGGCACTGGCGAAGGTGTGCGCTCTCGCTCCGGGCCGTCTCCCGGGCCTCCGCCGAGCCGGCATTGCCACATGATGAATGAATCGAGGACGCGACCTTGCCAACCCCCAGTTCGCTGATCATCGACACCGACCCCGGCGTGGACGACGCCTTCGCCATCCTTCTGGCCCTGTCCAGTAAAGAGTGCGACGTCCGTGCCGTCACGGCCTCCTATGGCAACGTCGCCCTGGACAAGACATTCGTGAACGCCCGGCGGATTGTCGCCCTTGCCGGGCGTACCGACATACCGGTGGCCGCAGGCGCAGCGCGGCCACTGGTACACGTGCAGGCCGAGGTCGCACCGGAATGGCACGGCGCGGATGGCCTCGGCATGCAGTCGAGCGGCTTCCCGGAGCCCGGGCCTGCCGACCCTCGTCCTGCCCTCGACCTCATGGTGAGCGTTCTGCGGGAGTCTTCGGTTCCGGTCACGATCGTCTGTCTGGGCCCGATGACCAACACCGCGCTTCTGCTCGCTGCGCATCCCGAACTCACCCCACGCATCGGGCGCATTGTCGCGATGGGTGGTGCTCTGGGCATGGGCAACACCCGAGGGGCGGGCGAGTTCAACGTCTACGCGGACCCCGAGGCTGCACACCGTGTGCTGACCCAACCCGAGGTCCCCGTGACGCTCGTGCCGCTCGATCTCACGATGAACTGCACTGCCGACGACCAGTGGCTCGAGACGCTCAGCCAGGCCGGGCCGCGCTGCGCAACGCTCGTCCGCACAGCGGCGCTCTACCGCGAGGCCACCCGTGAACGCTACAACCTCGACGCGATCGCCCTCCACGACATGCTGGCCATGCTGGAGGCGATCCGCCCTGGGACGCTGCGCACCACGCCGCATCGGGTCAACGTGGCCTGCACACTCGGCCCTGGACGCGGCATGACCGTGCCCGATCGCCGGCCCGACGCGTCCGGCCCATTGGTGGACATCGCGCTCGATACCGAGGGCGAGGTCGTACTGGCAGACGCCCTCCGGTACTTGAGCACCCTGGGCTGAGTCGGTTCACAGGCGTGAAGACGGGACCGCCACGGCCGATGCCACGCCGGCCGACCGCCACGGTCCAGACGAACTCGGCGTCAGCTGCGCCACGGTCGCCGCCGGCAACGAACCCGTCATCGTGGCTGCAACGAGCGCGAGGTGAAACGTGTCACGGGGGAGATCCGCCGGCAGCGTCCGATCTCCCCGGTTCGTGATCGCTTCGACGACGTCCACCTCGCGTTGCGGCCGCGCCGGCGCTCGCGTTCCGCCTGCCGCAGGTCGCGTTCCGGACGGCCTGCTCGGTCTCGAGCCCGGAGCCGAGTGTTCCGACCACGATGCCGACGGAGCTCGCCAGCCACACCAGCTCGACTAGGGGTAGGCGTCGAACGACGGGGCCGGTGCAGCTGGGACCAGAAGTGACCGGGATCGATCGGCGGCCGCAGCGGTGGCGCCGGACAGGTGGGGACCCGCCGCCACGGGTGGTTGTCGCGCACGTCCCCGGCGAGTAGCCGCAGCCTGCCGTGCAGCCCGGCCAGGGCGAGGAGCGCGTCGGTGCCCTCTTCGGCACCCGGGAGCGGGCGCCCGCGCCGGCGCCTCGGCCACAGACAGACTCGGCGGGGGCCGACCCTCTGACGTCTGCAGCAGCGATCGGGTCACGGACACGAACAACGTCTCGGTCGAGCGACAGCACGAACCGGTCGCGCCGGCGGAACTCGAATCGGGCGCGGGAGACCGCGTTGTCGCGGGCCGGCGCGGGTCGCAGGTACGAACCCTGCCGCGCCCACCGGGCGCCAGCGGGCGCAGCAGCGGCACCCCGAGCTCCGCGCGCCGGACGCGGACCGTCAGAGATCGATGGCGTTGCGATGAGACATCCTCGGGTGACGGGGCCCGCGGGACAGCGGCTCGCGCAGCAACGGGAGGAGGTTGTCGCCGATGCGGGCGACCTCGCGCAGGTAGGGCGTGTCGGACAGGACGAAATGCGTGATGCCGAGGTCGGCGTAGCGTTCGAGCGCCGCCGCAACCTCGGTGTACGAGCCCACGAGCCAGGTCGATCCGGCACCGCCACCGCCGTAGTGGCCCGGTGCGGTGTAGAGGCAGGAATCGAGCACCTCGCCCCGCTCGGCCAGGGCCAGCAGTCGATCCTGTCCGACGGATCCACGGTGGCCGTCGATGCCGATCTTCGGATCGGCTGCCATCTGCGCCACGCGCTCCTCCGCGGCCCGCCAGGCGTCCTGTGAGCTCTCGCGTACGACGACTGTGACCCGGAGCCCGAACTCCAGGGGTGGAAGCTCACGGCCCAGCTGTCCGGACAGCTGCCGGAGCCGCGCGATCCGTGCGTCGATGCCCTCGAGGGGTTCGCCCCAGAACAGCTGGACGTCGGCCTGGGTGGCGGAGACCTTCTCCGCGGCGGCCGACGCGCCGCCGAAGTACAGCCGGGGTGCTTGCCCGCCGGCCGGTCGTGGGACGACGGTCGAGTGTTCGACCTGGAAGAAATCGCCGGTGAAGGTCACGTCCTCCTCGGTCCACAGGCGACGGACGAGGCGGAGGAACTCGCCGGTGCGGTCGTAGCGCCGGTCGTAGTCGGCCTCGCCGTCGCCGTAGGCGGCCAGGGAGTCGCGGCCCGTGACGACGTTGACCCACACCCGGCCGCCGGTCAGCCGGCTCAACGTCGCCGCGGCGGTGGCGAACTGTGCCGGCTGCCAGTAACCGGGCCTGGCGGCGACGAGCGGCACGAACGACGTGCTGCGCGCGGCGATGGCGGTGGCGAGGACGAAGCTGTCGGGCCGCCCCCATCCTGTCCCGATCAGCGCGCCCGCCCAGCCATGGCGCTCCGCGGCCCGGGCGAGCTAGACGGAGTAGTCGAGGCTGCCCCAGCCGTCGACCGTGTCGTCGCCGCGGTGGCCCCGCTCGATCATGTTGGGCACGTACCAGAGGAACTGCCGGTCCATCCGGGTCACTCCGTTCTGTGGACAGGACCGTCGGGGTCGGAGGCGGAGCTCGGTGCCGGGGTCGGGACAGGTGTCCCGGTACGGCGACGTCGGGCGCGCACGGCTGTCTCCTCGAACCCGGACAGCTACGCGGCCGGTGCGGCCTGTCGGCGAGGTCGTCGGTCGATCGGGTGGCCTCTGCGTCCAGTCAGGTGCATCGTGCCCGACGCTGTCAATGTGGCGGTGTCGCGCGGGGGTTGGCGCGTTCGTGGCGACGGGACCGCGCCGAGACGAAGTCCCAGGTGGTCGCGGGCTCCGGCTGCACTGATCGCGGTCCCTTATCGGTTCTGATCAGAATTCGTCGTTGGACGGGCGTTGGCCGGTGGGCTTTACTCCCTGTGTGGCGACGACACTGTTCATTCCCGCTACCGGTCGCCGGTGGCGTGGGGCGGTGTCACTGTGCGCAACGTCTTCGGCGTGGAGCGGAACCCTGACGCAGCGTCGTTTCATCGATCACGGCACCGTGAACTCGGCGAGTTGTCGTACGCGTTGACCGACTGAGCGCAAGCTCGACGAGGACGCCGTTGGTCGCCGCGTCCACGGCTGCACCGAGGCCTTGTGGCAGGCCGGTGGTCGAGTGGCGCGGACGCTCGTAGTCGAGCACGCGCAGGCGCTGACCATGTCGCGTCGGGGCGCATCGAGGCGTTCCCCGGCTGCCCGACCCCGCGCCGGGTGATGCGAGCCGACGCGTGCCGGCACGTGCCGGCGTGCTCGGGTCGCAAGGCCTGTGTCCCTCGTCGTCCCGGTCGGCGGCTCCGACCGCCGCGCCTTCGAGGCGTGGCCGAACGCTGCCGTTTCCTCTCGGGGCCCGCCCCGACTTCCTCCGTTCTCGAGGTCTCAACGTGTCCGTGTCCCAAGACGTGTCCGACGGCCCGGCGCCGTCGTCGTGGACCGTTGCCCGCCGCCGTGTGCGGGCGCCGTCAGCTGGCGCTACATCGGTGGGCGCTTGGCGACCGGTCTGGTCGCCGTGTGGGGCGCCGTGACGCTCGTGTTCTTCGCGCTCAACGCGACCGGCAACCCCGCGATCCTGCTGGTCCCGCCCGATGCGCCGCCCGACGAGATTCTGCGGCTGACCCACCTGATGGGGTTCGACCGGCCGCTGCCCGTGCAGTACTGGCACTTCCTCACGAGCGTGGTGACGGGGACGTTCCCGGACTCGATCCGCTACGGCGGGGACCCGTTGCCGATCGCGCTGGAGAAGATCCCGGCGAGCCTCGCGCTCGGCCTGACCGGGCTGCTGATCGGGGTGCTTCTCGGTGGCGTCATCGGCTACGTGTCGGCGACGGCGCGCTCGGGCTGGTTGAGCAGGGTGCCGCTCGGGATCGCGACCGGGATCGAGTCGGTGCCGACCTTCTTCATCGGTATCGTCCTTATCATCGTCTTCGCGGTGCGGCTCGGCTGGTTCCCGGTGACCAGCACCGGCGACGCGGCCAGCATGGTGCTGCCCGCCCTGACCTTGGCCTTCGCGTTCATCCCGGCCATCGCACGGGTGTTCCGGACCGCGCTGCTCGACGTGCTGCAGGCCGAGCACATCCGCACCGCCCGTGCGAAGGGTCTGCCGCGGCACGTGCTGGTGTGGCGGCACGTCGTGGCCAACTCGTTGGGTACCACGCTCAACGTCGTCGGGATCCAGGCCGGGGTGCTGCTGGGCGGGGCGGTCGTCACCGAGTCCGTCTTCGGCTGGCCGGGGATCGGGCAGTTGTCGATCAATGCGGTCCAGAACCGCGACTACCCGCTGGTGATCGTCTGTGTGCTGGCGATCGCCGTTGGTTTCGTCCTGATCAACCTGGTCGTCGACATCGTCGCGGCCGTCGTGGAACCGAGGTTGCGATCGTGAGTCTCGTACAGGTGACCGAGGCCGACGGCGGGTCCGCCGGGCCGGCCTCGGTCGACGCCGAGGGTCGGGTCGACCGCCGGCGTCTCCGCCGGCGCACCATCGGTGTTGGTGGCTGGGTGGGGGCAGGTGTTCTGACCGGCGTGCTGGTGACCGCGCTGATCGGTCCGCTCACCGGCGGTGACCCACTTGCCCAGAACTTCGACGCGATCCTCGAGGCCCCCTCGGCGGCCCATCTGTTCGGAACCGACGAGCTCGGCCGCGACGTCTTCGTCCGGGTCGTCTTCGGCGGGCGGACGGCGCTCGCGATCACCGTGGTGTCCGCGGTCGTCGCGTCGCTGCTGGGACTCGTCCTCGCCCTGGCAGGCGCACTGTACGGCGGCTGGGTCGATGCGCTCACCAGCCGGCTCGCCGACGTCCAGCTGGCGGTCCCGTCGATCGTGCTCGCGATCGTCGTGCTGTCGTTCGTGGGGAACTCGTTCGTCCCGATCGTATTCGTCCTGGTCCTCGGGTCATGGGTGCTCACGTTCCGGGTCATCCGCGGGCACGCCCGCGCCGTCGTGCAACAGCAGTACGTCGAGGCGGCCCGGGTGGCCGGGGCCGGGCGGCTCGGGATCGCGCGCCGGCACCTGGTCCCCAGCGTCCTGCCGCTGCTCGCGGTGGCGTTCACCATCAATGCGTCCTCGGCACTCCTGCTCGAGTCGAGCCTCGGCTACCTCGGCCTCGGCGTCCAACCTCCCGACCCCGACTGGGGTCAGATGGTCGCCACCGGCCAGGCCCAGATCTTCACCGCGCCCTGGATCGCGCTCTTCCCCGGCCTGGCCGTCGTCGCGACGGCGGTCGGACTGCAGCTGCTCGGTGACGGACTGGCCGAACGGTTCGTGGGTGGACCCGTCACCCGGAGAGGACTCGCACGATGACCGCCGCACCGCGGATGATCACTCTTGACGCGGAGCTGCTCGGACCGGAGCCCGCCGACGACCGGGTCCTACGGGTGGACGACCTGACGGTCGGCCTCCGTCCGGTTCCGGGCGACAGCGCGGAACCGATCGTCGACGGGGTGTCGCTGAGGGTGGCCGCGGGCCGCGCGGTGGGGCTGGTCGGTGAGTCGGGTTCCGGCAAGACGCTGACCGCGCTCGCGGTGGCCGGGCTGCTCCCGTCCGCGATCCAGGTGGTCGGCGGTCGCATCGAGCTCGCCGATCGCGAGCTGACGGGTCTGGGGGAGCAGGAGGCCAGGGCTCACCTGGCCGCCTCCGTGGGGGTGGTCTTTCAGAACCCGACGGCGTCGCTCAACCCGCGGATGCGCATCGCCGCGCAGCTACGGGAGGCGCTTCCCGCCGGGACGAGCCGCCGCCGGGCCAGGGAACGGTCGGGTGAGCTGCTGACCGCGGTGGGCATCGCGGACGTCCACAAGACCCTCGGCGCGTTCCCGCACGAGCTGTCCGGCGGGCTCAACCAGCGCGTCGTGATCGCCATGGCGCTGGCGCGCGACCCGAAGCTGCTCATCGCCGACGAACCCACGACGGCCCTCGACGTGTCCGTGCAGGCCCAGGTCCTGGACCTCATCGACGAGCTGCGCGAACGGCTCGGTCTCGGTGTGCTGCTGGTGAGCCACGACATCGGCGTCGTCTCAGACCGCACCGACCACGTCTACGTGATGTCGGACGGCCGGATCGTCGAGTCCGGGCCGACCACGCAGGTGCTGGGCGACCCGCACCACGCCTACACCCGGCAGCTGCTCGCCGCGACGCCGAGCAGGCTCGAACCCGTCCGGGTCGCAGAACGCCTGCTCCCCGTCGCGGAGCCGGCGTCGCCCGTGGCCGACCAGTTGGAGGTCCGCGACGTCCGGCGCGCGTTCACGGTGCGCGGCAGCGCTGGCCGGGCCCGTCACGTCGCCCTCGACGGGGTCGACCTGACCGTCACGAAGGGTCAGGCGATCGGGCTGGTCGGAGAGTCCGGGTCGGGCAAGACCACGCTCGCGCGGATCATCGTGGGTCTGGAACGGGTCGACTCCGGCGTCGTGTTCTACGAGGGCAACCCGGTCGCGCGGCACACCCGCGCGCAGCGCAGGCAGTGGCGCCGCGAGGTGCAGTACGTCTTCCAGGACCCGTACAGCTCGCTCGACCCCAGGCTGACCGTCGCCCAGACCTTGCGGGAGCCGCTGGAGATCAACTTCCCGGGGCTGTCCCGCGGGGAGGTCGCGGCCCGGATCGACTCCCTGCTCGACGAGGTGGAGCTGCCCCGGAGCTTCCGCGACCGGCATCCCTCCGAGCTGTCGGGCGGGCAACGGCAGCGGGTCGGCATCGCACGCGCACTGGCGACCGAACCGTCGGTGATCATCGCCGACGAGCCGGTCTCCGCACTCGACCTGTCCGTGCAGGCCCGCATCCTCCGGCTCCTCGCGCGGCTGCGGATCGAACGCGACCTCACCTACCTGTTCATCTCCCATGACCTCGCCGTAGTCCGCTACCTGTGCGAGGACCTCGTCGTGCTGCGCGAGGGATCCGTCGTCGAACGGGGCCGCACCGACGACGTTCTGGAACGACCCGAGAGCCCCTACACGCGGGCGCTCGTCGACGCGATCCCCGGCCGCGGCTTCGCACGATCGTGAACCGACCGGACGCCCCCACCCACTCCGACCCGCAGCAGAAGCAGACAGGGAAACCCGTGACCCACAGACCATCCGTCCGTCGCAGGCCCGCCGTCGTGGTCGCTCTCGCGATCGCGGCGGTGCTCGCGACCGTCCTCTCCGCCTGCGGTGGCGCGGCCGGCAGCGCCGACACACCGAAGGTCGGCGACGAGCTCCGGCTCGGGCTCTCCCGCCAGATCACCGGCATCAACCCGCACAAGGGCGGCTCGCCCGACTCCTCGGGCTCCATCGTCGGATCCATCTACGAGTCGCTCACCCGGATCGCCCCCGATCTCTCGGTCGAGCCGGGCCTCGCGACGGCATGGACCAGCACCGATCCGCTGACGTGGCGGTTCACCATCCGGACCGACTCGAAGTTCTCCGACGGGTCGCCGCTCACCGCCGACGACGTGGTGTGGAACTTCCAACAGCTGCTCAACCCCGACTACAAGGGCACCTCCGGGGCGCCGCTGCGCAAGTACCTGAAGTCGGTCACGAAGATCGACGACTCGACGCTGCAGTTCAACCTGTCCCAGCCCGCGCTCGACCTGCCGGGCCGGCTGTGGACGATCTTCATCGTGCAGCCGGTGTTCGCCCAGTCGCACAACCTCGACAACGAGGCGCTCGGCAGCGGCCCGTACAAGCTCGACAAGCTCGACCAGGAGAACGGCGCCACCCTGTCGCTGAACACCTTCTACGCGGGGACGAAGCCGGCGTTCGCCCACGTCAAGTACACGGTGCTGGCCTCGGAGGCGCAGCGCGTCGCCGCGCTGCGGGCGGGGGAGCAGGACCTGATCCTCAACCTGGACCCGTTGGACCTCGCGCAGTTCAAGGACTCCGACACCTACGACACCATCCTCGGCGTCGGCACCCAGCCGCTGACGCTCGCGATCAACGAGCGCAAGACGGGCACTCCGCTGGCCGACCCCCGGGTCCGGCAGGCGCTGAACTACGCCACCGACAAGACCACGATCATCAACAGCCTGCTGCAGGGCGCGGTCCAGCCGCTGCCGGGCCAGGTCGTCTACGAGCCGTACCAGCCGCAGGACCCGTCGGTGCGCGCCTACCCCTACGACCCGGAGAAGGCCAAACAGCTGCTGGCCGAGGCGGGTCATGCCACCGGTCTGACGCTCACCGTCGCCCTTTCCAGCGGCACCTACGTCTCCCAGGACGCGGCGACCCAGGCGATCGTCGCCCAGTGGGCGAAGGTCGGCGTCACCCTGAAGATCACGCAGCAGCCGTTCCCGGCCTGGCTGCAGAGCCAGTACGGGCCCGACGACGCGGCGGCCGACCTCTACTACATCATGTGGGGCGGCTCGTTCCGCGGTGACGTCACGGGCAACTTCGGCCCCTTCCGCAGTGACCACATCCAGAGCCACCTGCGCGCACCGGAGTTCGACGAGCTGACGACGAAGGCCCAGAACGCCGCGACCGAGGCGGAGAAGACGACCTACGTCAACCAGGCCATCGAGAACGCCTACTCGCAGGCGCACGCGATCTTCCTCTACCCGTCGCCCTTCACCGGCGTCGTGTCCAAGGGACTGGAGTGGACGCCCAAGCCGAACCGCTACCTCTACGCCCAGCAGGTCGGCAGGGCGGCGCAGCCATAGCCAGCCGCACACGGCATCTCCATCCCTCCGACGAAGGCGGCATCATGACCGAACGCCAACTGTTCCTCGGCGGCTACGTGCCGTTCCCGAGCGGCCACTACGCCGGCGCCTGGCGCCATCCCTACTCCACCCGCGACTGGCTGGGGCGCGACTTCCTGCACCAGACCGCCCGCACGCTCGAGGCCGCGAAGTTCGATCTCGCGTTCATACCCGAGACGGTGAGCCACAACCCGGACTTCACCCGGCACGGGCATTCCAACTCCATCAAGCACGACCCCGCCCAGGTGGCCGGGCAGATCGCCGCGGTCACCACGCACCTCGGCGTCGGCGTCACCCTGTCCACCAGCTTCAACGAGCCCTACAACCTGGCCAGGACGCTGCTCAGCCTTGATCACCTGTCGGGCGGGCGGGTCGCGTGGAACGTCATCCAGTCGCACGGCCCCGGCAACTACCTGAACTTCCCGCACGTCGAGGAGCTCTCCGGCGCCGAGCTCTACGACCGCGGCGACGAGTACGTCGAGGCGGTCCTCGCGCTGTGGCGGGCCTGGGAGGCCGACGCGCTCGTGCAGGACCAGGAGTCGGGGCTCTTCGCCGACCCGGCGAGGATCACCGTGCCCGATTACCGGGGCAAGTACCTCGCGGTTCGGGGCCCGCTGAACCTGCCTCCGAGCCCGCAGACGCACCCGGTGATCATCCAGGCGGGCGACTCCCAGCGCGGGCGTACGTTCGGGGCTCGCTGGGGCGACGTGATCTTCGCGATCGAGCGGACCCGCGCCGACATGCAGGCCAAGAAGGACGATCTCAAGGGCAAGGCCCGCGCTGCCGGGCGCGACGCCGACCGGATCCGCCTGTTCGCCGCGGTGCAACCCATCATCGGGGAGACGAAGGAGATCGCGCTGGCGCGGCGGGACTTCCTGCGGACCCGGATCACACCCGAGTCCGGCGTCCGGTTCTTCAGCCACTTCGCGCGGGTCGACCTCGCCGGGGTCGACCTCGACGCCCGCTACGTCGACGTCATCGAGGAGCGCGCGACCGACGGGCAGACGGAGAGCCGAGCGATCGTCCAACTCGACGAGCTGCTCGGCGCCCGTCGCGACCGGGTGACGATCGCGGAGGCGGGCGTCGAGTTCTCCACCAGCGAGCTGACCCCGCAGGTGGTCGGGACCGGTGAGGAGATCGCGGAGGAGCTCGCGGCGTACTTCACGTCGGGCGCCGCCGACGGGTTCCTGATCACGCCCACCCATTTCCCCGGGGTCGTTCGAGGAGTTCGGCCGCGCCGTCGTGCCGCACCTGCAGCGCCTCGGGGTGTTCCGCACCGAGTACACGGGCACCACACTGCGCGAGAACCTGGGGCTGGCATGACGACGAGGACCGACACCGACCTCGAGCTGACCAGCCGGTGGGGCGGCAGGCTCGCCGCCACGTTCACGCCCGGCACGGGCGACAGCGCGGTGCTGTTGCTGCACGGGTTCCTCTCCGACCGACGCGCCGGCGGCCGCTTCGACCGGCTCGCCGACGAGTACTCCGCGCTCGGGCACGCGGTGCTGCGCATCGACCTCAGCGGGTTCGGGTCCTCGGAGGGGGACGTCGTCGACGCCGACCGACTGCTCGACGACGCGCACACCGCACTCGACCACCTGGATGCGCTCGGGCTGACCCGCCAGATCCTGCACGGGCAGAGCCTCGGCTCGGCGATCGCGCTGCGGGTCGCCCCGCTGCGGCCGCGCGTCGCGACCCTCGTCCTGACCGGCGCCCTCACCGGCGCCGGCAACGGGGACGCGCCTTACCCGTTCCTGGACGACGAGCAGCTCGCGGCCTGGTACCGCGACGAGGACGTGCGGCTACGCGTCGACGGTTCGCTCACGCGCACGCACGTCGTGGTCAACCGGCAACGCCCCAAGCTCGGCGCGACCGGTACCCAGGAGGAGCTGCTCGGGGCGGTGGGCGTCCCGGTGCTGGTGATCCACGGCGACACCGGCGACCAGGAGGAGGCCCTCGCCGCGGTCACGGCCGCGGGGGAGCACCTGCTGCCGGCGGGATCACGCGTCGTCGTGATCCCGGGGGCGACGCACACCTTCTACGAGAGCCAGGACGCCGTCGCCGCGCTCGTGACGGACTGGGTGTCGGAGCACGTGCCGGCCGCCGCACCGGGCTCGGCGTGATCTCACCGGGTGTCTCCTCGGGGGTGGTGGCGCACCCGGCAGGGGCGTGCGCCGGGTGCGGACGAACCCGTCCGCAGCCGGCGGCCTCAGTACGCGATCGAGAGCAGCTCCCGCGGGTGGGCCGGGGTCTCGATCTCATCGAGCAGGAACGCGACGAGATCGGCCCGGCCGACGTGCCCGTCGGCGGGGACGGCGAGCCGCGGTGCGATCCGGTACCGCCCGGTGGCGGGGCCGTCGGTGATCCGCGGTGCGCGCACGACCGTCCAGTCCAGGGTGGACGTGACGAGCTCGGCCTCCATGGTCTCCTTGTCGCGCAGGCGTTCGCCCATCAGCCCCCACAGCCGCGTCACGTACGGCGAGCCGTCGTTGCTGTCGCCGACACCGTGGGTGCTCATCACGAGAACTCGCGGCCCGTCCGGTGGCAGCACCGCGGCGAGGTGGCGGACCGCGTCGGTGCACACCGTGACCGTCTCGTCGGCCGCGCCGCCCGCGGACAGCCCGAGCGAGACGAACACGACGTCCTGCCCGCGCACCATCTCCTCGACCGCCGCGGCGTCGCGCGCGTCGCCCAGCACGACGTGCAGGCCCGGCCCGTCGTCGAGGCGTCCGGCTCCACGCACGAGCGCGGTGAGCGCGTGCCCGCGCCCGCGGGCGGAGTCGACGAAGGCGAGGCCGGTCGGACCGGTGGCGCCGAGAACAGCAATCTTCACGCGACTCCATCCCTCACACCCGAGGGGAGCCCGCGGCACCGCGCCGCTGTGGCACCCCGATGTTCCTCGAGGAGACCACAATGCCTGCGCCGACATCGTCGCCCGGCCTCGACCACGCCATCCCGCCCACGGCGGCGCGGAAGGTCGAGTTCATCAGCCAGTCGCACCTCAACCCGTCGACGGAGCTGAACCCCGTCCCGACGCGCGGGATCGACCCGGCCTTCTTCCGCACCTACGTCCGGACCCTGGAGGAGGCGGGCTACGACTACACGTTGCTGCCCTACGGTTCCGGCGGTCCCGACTCGTTCGTCGCGGCGTCCGCGGTCGGGCAGCTCACCGAGCGGCTGCGCCCCATTGTCGCGGTCCGGCCCAACACGGCGTTCCCGCTCGTCGTCGCCCAGCAACTCGCCACCCTCGACCAGCTCACCGAGGGCCGGGCGGTCGTGCACCTCATCAGCGGCGGCAACGATGCCGAGCAGGCCCGGCAGGGCGACTACCTGCCCAAACAGCGTCGCTACGCCCGCACGTCGGAGTTCGTCGACCTGTTGCGCAGGGCGTGGACGGAGCCGGCGGCGTTCAGTCACGAGGGCGAGTTCTACCGCTTCGACGACTTCGGCCCCGGCCTGCGTCCTCACGGGGACACCATCCCGATCTCGATCGGGGGCCAGTCCGACGAGGCATTCGAGATCGGCGGTCGGCAGGCCGACGTCTTCAGCTTCTGGGGTGAGCCCCTGGCCGACATCCGGGCTCAGATCGACCGGGTGCACGCCATCGCCGATGCTGCGGGCCGTCCCCGCCCGCGGATCTGGGTCACCTTCCGGCCGATCGTCGACCGCACCGACGAACTGGCCTGGCGCAAGGCGTACGACTATGCCGAGCGCATCGGCCGGACCTTCCGCGAGGGCACCTATGGCCTGCGCTCGCTGACCGGCTCCGGCACCCCGCAGAACGTCGGCTCGCAGCGGGCCCTGCACTTCGCAGCAGGCGCGGACGTGTACGACCGTGCACTGTGGACCCGCACGGCCGCCGCGACGAACGCCGGCGGGGCCTCGACGGCGCTCGTCGGTACGCCGGAGACGGTCGCCGCGGCGATCCTCGACTACATCGACCTCGGTGCGGACCTGGTCTCGATCCGCGGCTACGACAACCTGGCCGACGCCAGGGACTACGGCACGCACGTCATCCCGCTCGTCCGTCAGGAGCTGGCGCATCGCGAGGCGACCGGACAGCGCGGCAGCCTGCAGGTCGAGCACCAGGGTGCGCTCGCTCCCGGGTTCGACGCCGACGCCCTGGCCGGTGTCCGGTGACGGCGTCCACGTCGGTCGCGCCCCTGACCCTCCCGACGCCGGACCTGTCCGACGAGAGCCTCGCCGAGGTCACCGCCGAGGTCGCCGCCACCGCGGCGGAGTACGACCGCAGCGCCGCGATCCCCACCCGCGGGATCGAGGTGGCGCACCGGGCGGGCCTGCTCACGGCGACCGTCGCCGAACGCGACGGAGGGCCCGGCGCGTCCCCGCTCGACGTCGCGCGAATCCTCGTCGCGCTCGGCGAGGGCGACCCGTCGGTCGCACTGCTCGCCGCGAACACCCTCGCCATCCACGGCGCTCACGCCGCCACCGGGCACTGGCCTGCCGCCGCCTACGCGGACCTGTTGCGGCGCAGCGCAGACGGTCCTGCCCTCGTCAACGCGATCCGGGCGGAGCCGGAGCTGGGCGCGCCCGCCCGGGGCGGTCTGCCCGCCACCGTCGCCCGCCGCACCGCCGACGGCTGGTCGCTGTCCGGGCGCAAGGCCTACGCGACCGGCGGCACGGCGCTGGCCTACCACGTCGTCTGGGCCGTGGCGGACGAGCCGCACGGTGACCCGGACCGGCCACGCGTCGGGCACGTCGTCGTGCCTGGCGAGGCAGCCGGGATCACGTGGGTCGACACGTGGGACCACCTCGGGCTGCGCGCGTCGAACACCCACGACGTCGTCTACGACGACGTACGCGTCCCGGTCGACGCCTTCATCGAGCTCCCACGCGTCGACGGCGTCTACCGCGACCTCGCGTCCGCGACCAGCCCGACGAGCTTCGGCTACCCCGCCCTGTACGTCGGTGTCGCCCGCGCGGCCCGGGCGGCGTTCGTCCGGTTCGCCCGCGACCGCGTCCCGACGGCGCTCGGCACGCCGATCGCGCAGACCGAGCGCATCCAGGCGGTCGCCGGGGAGATCGACGCCCAGATCGCGCAGGCCGAGGCGCTGCTCTACGGGACGCTCCTGCGGATCGAGGCCGGCGACACCCGGCACCTTCCCCAGCTGTCCCTGCTGAAGGTGCAGATCGGCCGCTCGGCCGTCGCCGCCGTCCAGACGGCGGTCGCCGCGCTCGGCAACCCGGCGCTGAGCCGGCACCTGCCCTTCGAACGGCATCTGCGCGACGTGCTGTGCGTGCGGGTCCATCCGCCGCAGGAGGACGCCGCGCTGCTCGCTGCCGGTCGCCGGCTGCTCGTCCCGACCACAGGGGGTACCTCATGACCGCGACGGCCGTCGAGCTGCCGGAGCAGCGTGTGACGACACGGCTCGGGTTCAACACCCGCGTCTCCTGGACCGACGACGCCGGGCCGGGGCCGGGCCTGCGCGACGGCATCGCGCTCTACCGGGCCGCGGAGGCCCTCGGGTACCAGTCCGCCTGGGCCTACCAACGTCACTTCGACCACTACCTGTCCTCACCGCTGCCGTTCTTCGCCGCGGTCGGGCAGCACACCGAGCGGATCGCGCTCGGCTCCGCGGTGATCCCCATGCGGTACCAGGACCCGATCCTGCTGGCCGAGGCGGCCGGCACCACGGACCTGCTCGTCGGCGGACGCCTCGAGCTCGCGCTGGCCACCGGGAGCCTCGCCGGCTGGGACCCGATCTTCGGGGGTGTCTCCACCGATGCGCGGACCGAGGCCCGGCGCCGGCTCGAGCGGTTCCTCGCAGCCGTCGACGGAGAGACCCTGCACGTCGTCGACGGTCCGGGGCAGGGCGCTCCCGTCGGGACGCCCATCCGGGTCACCCCGCACAGCCCGGGCCTGCGTGGGCGGCTCCGACACGGTGCGGCGAGCGCCGGGTCGGCGTCGGAGGCCGCGCGGCTCGGGCTCGGGCTGATCGTCGGCACCGTGCTGCGCGGGCTCGAACCGGGGGAGAGCTTCCCGCAGTACCAGGCCAGGGTGATCGAGACCTACCGCACGACGTGGCGGGCCGAGCGCGGCACCGAACCGCCCCCCGTCGCCGTCGCGGCGTCGATCCTGCCCGGCACCACGGCGGCGCTGCGGGAGACCTACGCTGCCTACGACCTGCAGCGGCGCACCGAGGGTATGGCGGCATCGCGCCCGCGGGGCGCCCTTGAGCCGGTGATCTCGGCCGACCTGCCCGACGGGATGTCGATCAGCCCGGTCCATCACGGTGACCCCGACAGCGTCGCCGCCGCGGTGCTCGCCGATCCGGGCCTGGCCGCCGCCGACGAGATCGTGCTCTTCCTGCCGCCGGCGTTCGGCCTGGATGCCAACGTCCGGCTGATCACCGACCTGGCCCGCGAGGTCGCCCCGGCGCTCGGCTGGGCACCTGGCTGAACCCGGTACGTCAGACGGGAGGCTCGTGCGCGCGGACCGGCGGCACGGGCCCCTCGTGCCGTGCGAGCTGCACCGTCGTGTGCTGGCCGGTGCACCCCTGGGCCAGCGACGACGTGCCGCGGTCACGGGTCAGGACGTTCGGGTTGCCGTGCACGCAGAACGGGTGCTCGGCGGCGGGGTCGAGCGGAGCGAACCACGCGCCCGTCGGTAGCTGCACGACGCCCTCGCGGACGCCGTCGGTGACCGCGGCGGCGGCGAGGCAGGCGCCCCGGTCGTTGAACAGCGTCACGACGTCGCCGTCGGCGATGCCCCGGGCGGCCGCGTCGGCAGGGTGGATCCGCGCCACCTCCCGACCGTTCACCTTGTGCGCCAGGCTGTGTGCCCCGAAGTCGAGCTGCGAGTGCAGCCGGGTCGAGGGCTGGTTGGCCACCAGCCACAGCGGGTGCCGCGGGTCGGGGACCTCGGTGGGCGCCAGCCAAACCGGGTGGCCGGGAGCGTCCGCGTACCCGAAAGCGGCCACGGTCTCGGAGAACAGCTCGATCCGGCCCGACGGTGTCGGCAGCGGGTGGCCGACCGGGTCCGCCCGGAAGGCCCCGATGATCCCGCCGCGGTCCTCGACCTGCGGCAGCTCCAGCTCACCCGCGGCCCAGAACTCGTCGAACGACGGCGCGGGCAGGCCCTCGTCGGCCAGCCCCTTCGCGATCCTCGCGTAGAGCCACTCCAACCAGGCGCGTGCGTCGCGGCCCTCGGTGAACGCGGGTCCCGCACCCAGCCGTTCGGCGAGCGCGGCGAAGATCGCGTAGTCGTCGCGGGCCTCACCGGGCGGGTCCACGAGCCGGTGCATCGCGGTCATGACCGGGTCGAACGCGCTCGCCCCGATGTCGTCGCGCTCGATCGTCCACGTCGCCGGGAGCACGACGTCGGCGTGCCGGGCGGTCGCCGTCCAGACCGGCTCGTGCACGACGAAGGTGTCGAGCCGCCGGACGGCTCGGCTTAGCCGTCCCAGGTCCTGGTGGTGGTGGAACGGGTTGCCACCCACCCAGTAGGCGAACCGCACGTGCGGGTACGTCGAGCGTCGCCCGTCCACGTCGTAGGGCTTGCCCGGGTGCAGCAGCATGTCCGCGACCCGCGCGACCGGGATCGAGAGGTCGATCCTGTTGCGGCCCTGCGGCACCGCGGCGATCGGCACGGCCACCCGGGTGCGCCCGTAGTGCCCGATGGAGCCCAGGCCGTAGCAGAATCCGCCGCCGGGCAGGCCGATCTGGCCGAGTGCGGCGGCCAGCGCCACCGCGGCCCATACCGGCTGTTCGCCGAACTCGGCGCGCTGCAACGACTGCGCGACGGTGACGAGGGTGCGCCCGCCCGCAGCGCGTCGGGCCAGCTCCCGGATCTCCCCGGCCGGCACCCCCGTGATCGCAGCAGCCCACCCGGCGTCCTTGTCCCACAGGTACTCCGCCAGCGAGTCCCAGCCCACGCTGTACCGCGCCAGGAAGTCGCGATCGTGCAGGTCCTCGGTGACCAGGGTGTGCAGCAGCCCGAGGATCAGCGCGGTGTCCGACCCGGGTGGTACCGACAACCAGCGGGCGCCGATCCCGTCGGGCAGGTCGGAGCGCAGCGGCCCGATGTTGACGAAGACGGCACCGCGACGCGCGGCCGCGGTCATCGCCGCGCGTTCGACGTGCGCGCTGATCCCGCCGGCACCGACCGCACTGTTCTTCAGGTTCATCCCGCCGAACGCGAGGACCGTGTCGGTGTGCGTGGCGACCTGGTCCCAGGTCACCGTCCCCTTCGACACCAGCTCCGACGGCCCGAGCACGTGCCGCAGCACGACCTGGGCGGCCGCCCCGCTGTAGTCACCGACCGAGCGCACGTACCCGCCGACGGCCAGGTTCAGGAAGCGGTGCACCTGGCTCTGGGCGTGGTGGAATCGGCCGGCGCTGGCCCAGCCGTAGCTGCCGCCGTAGACCCCCTCCGGGCCGTGGGCGTCGCGGACCCGGGCGAGCTCGCCCGCCAGCCGGTCGAGCACCTCGTCCCAGCCGACCTCGACGAACCCGTCCCGGCCGCGCCGGTCGTCGGGACCCGGGCCGTCCTCCCACCAGCCCCGGCGGACCGTGGGACGGCGAACCCGGGCGGCATGGTCGACGGCCGCAGGCACGTTGCGCAGCAACGGGGACGGCTCGGGATCGGCCGCGCGGGGCGTGACCCGGAGCCCGGCGGCGGTGACCTCACCGAGGAACGAGCCCCAGTGCGTGCTGTGCGGCTGGGGCATCAGCCCGCCGCCGTTCCCCCTCCGCGCCGGCCGCGACAGCTCGCCACGGCGACGGGCCGGTGGGTCAGGGGCTGCGGGAGTGGGAACGGCACTGTCCGAGCCAACCCGACCCGGTGCCGAGCGTCCAACGACGATTTCGCATCACGACCGATCAGTGCACGTGATCGGTCGGGCGCCGCCGGACCAGGATCGTCAGGCCGGGACCAGAATCGTGCCCAGTACCCGGGCCGCGGCGTCGCGCAGGCGCGGGTCCGAGCCTGGCTTCGCACGCAGGTGCAGCGGCTCCGGCCGTACCGGGGGGAGGTCGTCGCGCCGTTCGAGGCCTTCCGGGACGCCGCCCGAACCGGCCAGGAGGACGACTCCGAGACCGGCGCGCGCGGCGTTGAGCACCCCGGCGAGATAGGCGGCCTCGCCGACCACCGTCGCTGACAACGCGTTGTCGGCCAATGTCTCCAGGGCGCGTCGCCGGATGGTGCACGGGCTGTCGATCACGAGGAGCGGGATGGGCGACCCCGGTGGGGGCCTGCGCCAGCCCGGAGCCGCATACCAGGTGAGTGGCAGGGAGCCCGCCGACACGCTGTCGGACCCCCGCACGTCGCCGATGTACATCGCGAGGTCGAGCGTGCCGCGCTCGATGGCGTCGTTGAGCCGGTCGCTGCGGTCGAGCCGGAAGCGGACCGCGGAGTCGGGGAAGACCTCGCTCACCGCGCCCGACACGAGACCGAGCAGCTCGTCGGCCGCGTGCTCGGTCGTCCCCAGCACGATCGACGCGCGCGTGTCGCCGACCCCGATGCGGCGCAACGCCTCGTCGTGCGCCGCGATGATCCGTCGGGCCTCACCGACGAGAGCCTCACCCTCCGGGGTGAACCGGCTGTGGCGGCCGACGCGCTCGACCAGCGGCCGGCCGACGGCCTTCTGCAGGCGTCGGACGTGCTGGCTGACCGCCGGTTGGGACAGGACGAGGTGCTCGGCGGCACGGTGGAAGCCCCCGCAGTCGGCCACGGCCACGAGGCTGCGCAGCGCGACGATGTCGAGAACGACGGTGGGGACGGCCATTCCGCGACGCTAACACCGACCGATCGCGTCTCGTGATCGATTGTGATGCGAATTCGTCGTTGGACAGCGGCCCGGGCCTCGGGTTGTCTCGTCGTATGCGGAGCACGGCACCCTCGAACGGCACCCGGCCGCTGCCGGCTGTCGAGGTGTCGCCGGGTGCACCGACTGGTCCACGCACCGGTCGCCGCGAGGATCATGAGGGGCTGACGCAGCGCCGGGTCATCGACCACGGCACCGTGCACTCCGCGATCTGTCGCCCCGCTGCCGCGTGACCGCCTGACCGGCCTGCGCGCGACCTTCCTCCCGACGTACGCCGACCGGCGCGCGTCCGTTCCCGTTCTCCCACCACGGGCGACCGTCGTGCCGCGCCGCCGCGCGTGCCGTGGTGGTCCGACCTGTCGAAAGAGGTTGATCCAAGTGACTGTCGCCGGAGCAGTACCGGTCGTCGCGTCGTGGCGCGAGCCCGACGGCATCGCGCCCCGCGGGACCGTCGTCGTGGTTCCCGGCCGCGGCGAGCACGCCGGAGTGTACGAGCGTTTCGGCCGTCGGGTCGCGGCCGACGGGTACCGGGTCTGGGCCGTCTCGGACCCGACCTTCGACGAGGAGCGGTCGACCGGGCAGATCCAGGCCCTGCTCGCAGCCGACCCATCGGGTGAGGTCGGGCCGCACCCTCGGGTACTGGTCGGCTCGGACTCGGGGGCGCTCTACGCCGCCGGTCTCGTCGCGGCAGGCGGCATCGGGACCGGTGTCGACGGAGTTGTTCTCGTCGGACTGCCGTCCCGTGACGACCCGCCGCTGGCCGTGAGCTGGGACGACGAGTTGGCGGCGCGGACCTCCTGCCCGGCGCACCAGGGCCGCCTCCGCAACGACGACGCCGTGCGCCGTGGGGCGCTCGCCGGGCGGGTCCCCGGCTCCTGGTTCGAACGGGCACAGAGCTCCTCGATCACGGTGCCCGTCCTGGGTCTGCACGGCGAGGCCGACGCGGTGAGCCCGTTCGCCGCCGCCGCGTCCTGGTACGCCGGGACGCCCACGGCCGAGCTGGTCGGGATCGCCGGCGGCCGCCACGACGTGCTCAACGACCAGACCCACCGCACCGCCGCGGCCACCGTGGTGCTGTTCCTCGAACGGCTGCGGCTCGGTACCGACGCGCCGGCGATCGCCCGCGGGGTGACGCTGCGATGACCGCATCCGTGGGGACCGCTGCGGCAGAGCGTCGCTACGTCGTGATCGGCGCCGGCGCGGTCGGTGCGACCCTGGCCGCCGAACTCCACACCGCCGGCATCGCGACCGTGCTCGTGGCGCGCGGGGCGCACCTCGATGCGCTGCGCGCGGGCGGGCTGCGCTACCTGCGCCCGGACGGCGAGCACGTCGTCGACGTCCCGGTCGCGGCTGGTCCGGCAGAGGTCGACCTGCGCGCCGGTGACGTCCTCGTGCTGGCCACCAAGGCGCAGGACGCCGAGTCGACGATCGCCGACTGGGCGTGGCGTCCGGTCAAGGGCGGGCTGTCGGCGGCCGAGTCGCTGCCGGTCCTCGTGCTGCAGAACGGCCTGGACACCGAGCTGGTGGCGTTGCGCCGCTTCGCCACCGTCTACGGCGCCGCCGTCTGGTCGCCCTCGACCTACCTCGTGCCCGGTGAGGTCGAGTCGCCCGCGGCGCCGGCCGTCGGGATCGTGTGGGTCGGCAGGTTCCCGGGAGGCCACGACGCCCGCCTCGCCCCGATCGCGGACGACCTGCGCGCGGCGCGGCACCTGGTCGAGGTCGTCGAGGACATCCCGCGGTGGAAGGCCGGGAAGTTGCTCGGGATCGTCGTCAACGCCCTGGACGCGCTGTACCGCCCGAGCCCGCTGCGCGACCGGGTCGCCGCGGCGCTGAGCGCCGAGGCGCGGGAGGTCTACGCCGCGGCCGGGCGGCTCGCCGCCGATCTCCCCGCCGACACGACGCTGGACCTGTCGCAGTTCGTCAGCCGTCCCATCCCGGGCCGCCCGCCGGCAGGCCGCTCGACGTGGCAGAGCCTGCAGCGTGGCGCCTCGCTCGAGTCCGACTTCCTCAATGGCGAGATCGTGCTGCTCGCACGCCTGCATGGCGTCGACGCCCCGCACAACGCCGCCGCGCTCGCGCGCATCCGGCGCGCCGAACGGGAGGGCACCACGGCCGGCTCCCTCGGCGACGACGACCTGCGCGCGACCTTCCCGCGCCTCGACGTCCTCGTCGACGCCGCGGCGCTGGCCGCCGAGCTGGCGGGCCCACGCCCGCCCGTGCTCCTCGACGTCCGGTGGGCACTCGGCGACCCCCACGGTCGCGAGCACCACCGCGACGGGCACCTCCCCGGAGCGGTCTACGTCGACCTCGACACCGAGCTCGCCGCACCCGTCGGGGACCCGCTCGCGGGCCGTCACCCGTTGCCGGACATCGCGGACCTGCAGGACGCTGGTCGCCGCTGGGGGGTGAGCACAGGCCGGCCGGTCGTCGCCTACGACGCCACGGGCGGGCTCGCCGCCGGTCGTGCGTGGTGGCTGCTGCGCTGGGCCGGGCTGACCGACGTCCGGCTCCTCGACGGTGGGCTGGGGGCGTGGGTCGCCGCCGGGCTGCCCGTCGAGACCGGCGCCGTGCCCGAGCCCGGCACCGGCGATGTCGAGCTGAGCCCCGGCCACCTGCCCGTCCTCGACGCCGACGGCGCCGCCGACCTCGCCCGCAGCGGGCTGCTCCTGGACGCCCGCGCCGCCGAGCGCTACCGCGGCGAGACCGAGCCGATCGACCTGCGCGCCGGGCACGTCCCCGGCGCGGTCAGCGCCCCCACCGGCGACAACCTCGCACCCGACGGCCGGTTCCGCCCGGCCGCGGAACTGCGGGCACGGGTCGCGGAGCTGGGGGAGGGGCCGGTCGGCGTCTACTGCGGGTCCGGTGTCACCGCCGCCCACGAGATCGCCGCACTGGCGGCCGCAGGCATCCCGGCAGCGCTGTTCCCCGGCTCCTGGTCGGCATGGTCGTCCGACCCGGCACGACCCGTCGCGGTGGGCCCCGATCCGGACGGGAGCTGACGTGGCCGTCGAGTTCATCAGCGCCGTCCACACGACGCCGACCACCGAGGCCACCCCCGGCGGTCGCCGCCGCGGGTCCTTCGATCCCGAGTACACCCGCCGGTTCGTGCGCGCCCTCGACGACGGCGGCTTCGACTGGACCCTCGTGGCATACGGCTCGTCGTCGGTCGACGCGAACCAACTCGCCCAGTTCGTGCTCAACCACTCCGAGCGGATCGCGCCCATGGTGGCGCACCGGCCCGGTTTCGTCGCGCCGACCCAGGCCGCCAAGGTCTTCGCCACCCTGGACCGGATCGGCGGCGGGCGGATGGGCGTGCACATCATCTCCGGCGGCGACGACCAGGAGCAGCGACGCGAGGGCGACTACCTCGACAAGTCCGAGCGGTACGCCCGCTCCGAGGAGTTCGTCCGGATCCTGCGGCAGATCTGGGAGTCCGAGGGGCAGCCCGTCAGCCACGAGGGCCGGTACTACCGCTTCGAGGACTTCGCCACCGACATCCTGCCCGTGCAGGACGCGCTGCCGATCTCGGTCGGCGGCTCGTCCGAGCACGCCTACCGGATCGGCGGGCAGCTGGGCGACATCTTCGGGCTGTGGGGCGAGCCGCTCGCCGAGACCGCCCAGCAGATCGCCGCGGTCAACGCCCACGCCGACGCCGCCGGCCGGCCGCACCCGCGCATCTGGGTGTCGTTCCGGCCGATCGTCGCGGCCACCGACGAGCTGGCCTGGGAGAAGGCCCACGACGTCCTGGGGGCGGTGCGCGCCAACGGGTCCGTCAACGGGTGGCGGCCGCCGAACGTCGGGTCGCAGCGGCTGCGGGCCGTGGCCGCCCGCGGCGACCGGCACGACCGGGCGCTCTGGACCCCGCTCGTCGAGGCCACGGCGCAGCCGGGCAGCACCACCGCCCTCGTCGGCAGCTACGAGACCGTCGCGAAGGCGCTCCTGGACTACGTCGACATCGGCTGCGAGCTGCTGTCCATCCGTGGCTGGGACCCGCTCACCGACGCGATCGACTACGCCCGGCACATCGTGCCGTTGGTGCGCCAGGAGCTGGCGCACCGGGACGCGGGCAGCGTGCAGGAGATCGCGTGACGTCGCTGCTGCCCGCGGGATGGGCCACCGACCCGGCCGTCCTCGATGCCCGCCGGCTCGACCGGTCCGGGTTCGATCCCGGCGGACGCCCGCGCGCGGTCGTGTTCGCGGAGTCGGCTGACGAGGTCGCCGAGGTGCTGCGGATCGCGAACGCCGACGGGACACCGGTCGTCACGCGTGGCGCGGGGACCGGCCTGTCGGGCGGGGCGGTCGCGACCGACGGTTCGATCGTCCTCGACCTGTCCCGGATGAGCCGGATCGTCGAGATCTCCGCGACCGACGAGCTCGCGGTGGTCGAACCCGGCGTGATCACGTCGGACCTCGACCGGGCCGCCGGCCGCTACGGGCTGCGCTACGCCCCCGACCCGGCCAGCGTCGCGATCTCCACCATCGGCGGCAACATCGCCACGAACGCCGGCGGGCTGCGCTGCGCCAAGTACGGCGTCACCCGGGACTCGGTCCTCGGCCTCGACGTCGTGCTCGCCGACGGCAGGCGGGTCGGCACGGGTAGGCGCACCGTGAAGGGCGTCGCCGGGTACGACCTGACGGCGCTGTTCGTCGGCTCCGAGGGGACACTCGGGGTGATCGTGGGCGCGACCGTGAGGCTGCGCCCTGCTCCGGTGCGGACCGCGACCCTGGCCGCGTTCTTCCCCGACTTCGTCGCGGCGACCACCGCGGCGGCCGCCGTCACCGCGGCACGGCTGCAGCCCGCGATCGCCGAGCTGCTCGACCGGGTGTGCCTCGACGCGATCGACGACGCCGACGGCACTGCACTCCGGGCGCGGGGTGCGGCGTTCCTCCTCGTGCAGACCGACGGGCCGGGAGCTGACGTCGAGATGGACGCGGTCCGTGCCGTCGTCGAGCCGCTGTCCGGCGACGTCGAGGTCACCACCGACCCGGTGCGTGCCGAGGCGCTGCTGGCGACCCGGCGGGCGGCGCTGCCCGCACTGGAACGCCACGGCCGCGTCCTGATCGAGGACGTGGCGGTGCCTCGCTCCCGGATGGCCGACGCGGTGGCCGCGATCGAGAAGATCGGCGTCCGTTCCGGAATCCGGATCGCCACGATGGCCCACGCCGGGGACGGCAACCTCCACCCGATCCTGGTCCTCGACCACGGCCGCGCGTTCGACGAGGACGTCTGGACGGCCGCCGGCGAGGTCTTCACGGCCGCGCTCGACCTCGGCGGCACCCTCACCGGCGAGCACGGGGTCGGGCTGCTCAAACGCCGGTGGCTCGTCGACGAGCTCGGACCCGACGTCGTCGACCTGCAGCGCGAGCTCAAGGCGGTTTTCGACCCGAACGCGATCCTCAACCCCGGAAAGAAGGTCTGACCATGACCACGACCACTGACGCGCCTGCCCCCGCGGACTTCGCCGACGACGTCGCCAGGGAACGGGAGCGTCGCAAGGTAGCGCTCGCGGCGACGCTGCGGCTGTTCGCGAAGCTGGGGTACGAGTTCGGCTTCAACGGCCACCTCACCGTTCGTGACCCCGCCTCCGACGACCTGTTCTGGGTCAACCCGTGGAAGGTCCCGTTCGGCCGGGTCCGGGTCTCGGACCTGCTGCTCGTCTTCGCAGCCGACGACCCGGCGGGCCGGATCGTGCAGGGCGCCGCGGACGCTGCGGTGTCCCAGACGATCCACGACGAGGCGGACCTGCTGCTCTGAGGGCCGGTCAGGCCGGACCAGCGGCCCGTGCGGCGGAGGAGGCGATAGAGAAAGCCGCCGAGCCGGCCGTACTGCAGCTCGACCTGTGACACCGCCGGTCCCTCGACCACGGAGATCCCGGGCCCGACGCGCCGGTTGCGGGCCGAGCAGGTGACATTGGTGGGTCCTTCGGGGTGGGCCCGTGCTCGGCCAGGTGAGCCACAAGGTCCACGTCCTCGATGAGCAGGCAGCTCGACTCGCCGGAATGCGCCGGCATCGACGGGGCCGCGCACCGTGTCGTCGCTGAGGCCGACAAGGTCGGCCGACTCCGCAATGCCTAACTGCGTCGTGGCGTGGTTGTCCTGATCCACAACGTCAACGCGCCGCCTCCGGCGGCGCGGGGCCGGCCACACCGGCCCCGGTCGGCTCACGCGCTCCCGCCTCGGCCCGCGCGCGACCGGCGGCGCCGGCCTGGTCGTCGCGCTCGTGACGGCACCCGTCGGCGTCTCCGGTGCCGTGTTCCTGCCACGAGCCGAACGGATCGGGGAGCTGCGCCCACGCTCGTTCTCCGGCCGCGAGCTCGTCGTCGGTGAGCAGCGCGGCGTGGAGGGCGGCGGACATCTCGGCGTGGTCCGCGGCGTAGGTCAGGACCGTGATGTCCTGGGATCGATCGCCGTAGTGCTCGTCCCAGCCCAGCGACGCCATCGCTGCTCGCTCGGGGGTGGCGTGTTCCCATGCCTCCTCGCCTGCGTCGGCGAGCCAGTGGCCCGCCCGCCCGAGGCGCAGGCCCCCGCCCGCCGACTCCAGCCACAGGACCTCGGCGGGACGGGTGGCCAGCCACACCCGGCCACGGGAGCGAACGACGCCGTCGAGCAGCAGGTCGACCGCGTCATGCAGGCGTTGCGGATGGAACGGCCGGCGGTCGGAGAAGGCGAACAGGGACACGCCGCAGTCGGAGTCCAGCGGTGGGGCACCCCGCAGTAGTGGGGCGTGCACGCCGTCGGGGCGACCACGGCGAGCCTCCGGTGCGACGACGGCGAGGCTGAGCACAGCGGGATCGAGGGCCGCGTCGGCCAGCCGCACCTGGCCGGCGGTCGGGGACAGCCGGGCGAGCACGGCGTTGGTGCGCGCCAACTCCCGCGCCGGCGCGGTGCCGCACCGGACGATCAGGTCGGCGAACTCGACCTGCGCCGTGGCGAGCTGCGCGATCGTGCGCTCGTCGTCGAACAGCTCGACGAGCCCGCGCTCGGCGACGGTCTCCTCGCCGGTGGCGTCGTCGAACCAGGTCGCCACGTCGATAACGGTGATGACCCCGAGCAGGTCCACGACATCGGTGACGGTCGTGGCGGCCGGCTCGTCACCGAGGAGGAGGTGGGCGAGGGCGAAACAGACCTGCTCGGGTTCGAGCACCGGATCCAGGTGCACAACGACGCGGCGGGCCTGGCCGGTCAGCTCGACGACCCGCGGCAGGAGATCGTCGCGCAGCGTGCAGGAGAGGCAGCCGTG
The DNA here is from genome assembly GCF_000196675.2 of Pseudonocardia benzenivorans CB1190. GTDB lineage: Bacteria > Actinomycetota > Actinomycetes > Mycobacteriales > Pseudonocardiaceae > Pseudonocardia > Pseudonocardia benzenivorans. Next base: position 2,354,987 of record NC_015312.1, read on the forward strand.
CGCGAGCTCCACCTCCGTGGCCGTGTCCGAGGTCGCGTCGCGGATGCGGCGGAAGACACGTCCGTCGCCGAGGTGGCGCAGGTCGTGGTGGACGACGACGGTTCCGGGCTCGGCGAGCATCAGCTGCGCGATCTGCTCGGTGCCGTCGGGTGTCAGGCCGGCGAGCACGACCAGCTCGGTCGTGGGTTCGGGGCCGGTCGGTCGGCGGGGATCGAGTGGCACGGCGCTCCTCGAAGGCTGACGAGTGGCGGACGGGTGCTACCTTAAGTGAAAATGAATGTCATGTGAGTTTGGAAGGTGTGCGAGTGATGAGGAACCAGCTGCGCCCGATCGTGAGGGTGCGGTCGACCGCGGGGACCGGGACGACGTACGTGACGCGCAAGAACCGGCGCAACGACCCCGACCGGATGGTGCTGCGCAAGTACGACCCGAAGATCCGCGCGCACGTCGAGTTCCGCGAAGAGCGTTGAGATGCCGACATCAGCACGTGGTCCGCGCGTCCTGCGAACGGCGCGGCGCACGGCCGACCCCCTGCACACCTGCGGGCTCGATGTACGCGAGACGCGGTCGGTCGGAAGGACCCTCCGAGGAGGGACGGTCTGAGAGAGTGTTGTAGAACCTCGGTGGTCAGTCTTTGAGGTCTTCTGCTAGTCGGCGGGCGGCTTCCTTCTCGATGTCGCTGCGGGGAGCGGGGAGTTCCTCACCGGCGAGGCGGGCGGCCATCAGCCGGATCATCGCGAACTTGATCATCGCCTCGGCGTGGGCGGTCTTACGTTCGTAGTCCCGGGCCAACCGTCTACACCTCGTCAACCAGCCGAAGGTTCTCTCGACCACCCACCGGCGGGGCAGCACCTGGAACCCTTTCACGTCGGCGTTACGCGGCACCGCGACCACCTCCAGCCCCTCACTGCGCCGGGCCCAACCGACCAGGCCGGCGTCCACCGAGTTGACGTAACCGCCGTCGACCCACACCAACCCGAGCAGCGGGAACCGGCCGCGGGCACCGGTGAGCATCAACCGGGCCCCGGCCCGGTCCTGCACCGACGCCGAGTGCACCACCACGTGCAGCACCAGGCCCAGGGTGTCGACCAGCAGGTGGCGCTTGCGGCCCCGGACGCGTTTACCGGCGTCGTAGCCGATCTGTTCACCGCCCTCGCTGGACCTCGCCGACTGGGAGTCCAGCACCGCCGCCGAGGGCTGCGGGTCACGCCCGTCGGCGATGCGGACCCGTTCACGCAGCACCTCGTGGACCCGGTCCCAGGTGCCGTCGCGGGTCCAGGCCCGAAACCACTGGTAGGCGATGCTCCACGGGGCCAGATCGTGCGGGACCAGCCGCCAGGCGCACCCGCTGACCAGCACATAAGAGATCGTGTCGATGATCAACCGGCGGGAGTGCACGTATGGGCGCCCGCCCAACACCGCCGCCGGGCGGGGCAGCAACGGCTCGATCAACACCCACTGGGCGTCGGTCACCGAGGAGTCATACGCCGGTTTGCAGGTACAGACACACACCCGACCGGATGATCAACAGGTCCGGGCGACTACTACGGCCGCCACGCCGAGTGATCACCAGGTTTCACAACACTCTCTGAGGCCACCACCGCGAAGATCGCCCGCAAACAACCACCGCCGCGGCGCGTGGCCGGTCGGCTCGAGAGCGCATGTCCCGGGACGAGCGCTTCGACGCGCCGCATCCCCTCGGAGGAATGCCCATGGACGAGACCCAACGCACGACGTGGAGCGGGCCCCGCCGCACCTGTCGGCGGACGACCTCTCGCTCAGTACGTCCGGTGACCGAATGGGACGGCTACGTCGCCATCGCGGCGACCGGTTCCGGCTTGGCGCCGGAGTTCTACAGCCGTCTGCGCGAGGCCGTCCGGCACAGTGCCGGTGGTGTCCTGGTCCGGCTGCAGGAGCCCTCGGGTTGGCCGGGCGCCCCGGTCATCGGGGTGCAGCCCATGCGCCGTCGCGACGGTGCGGTCGGCCCGACGCTGTGGCTCGGCCCACTCCGCCAGGAGCGCGAGCGGGAGTCGCTGTTGCGGTGGCTGACCACGGGCGGCCCCGCCGCCACCGCGCTCCCGACGGCCCTGCACGGGCGGATACTCCTCGCGCCTCCAGTTCTCGCGGTACCGAGACAGACTATGAACTGAGCTACGTCTCCGGTCGTCTGACTGGCCTTCCACGGCTCTGTGGGGAGCAGTGAGGAGCGGCCAGGACCGCGGCCGGCCGTTCGCGGTTCGGACTCCGCCGACGAGCCTGCCACGGCGGCGATGAACGCATCCGCCGCGCCGTGAGCCTCCTCGCTCTCGGGCGCGCCGGCCTGCTCGCCGACGGCGTGGATGAACGTCGCGTACCGGATCACCGGCTCCTCCTGAGGTGATGACATCGGCAGAAGTACCGATCCGCGGGCGCCGCGGCCCGGGATGGGCATGTCTGCCGATACCGCTGCGTCTGCGCCTGGGGTCGGATGGATCAGCGTCCGGCGTCGCCCTGCGTCGATGCTCACGGCGGCCCGGAGGGCCGACGGCGACAAGGAGGCAACGTGAACGTGCTGGTCGGCGTTCAGGAGTTCGCCGGTGCGGATGCTCGGGCAGGTGCGCGTGCGTCGTCCTCCTGAGCCGGGTTCGTCGGGGAGAGGTGGCCCGCATGGCCGCGGTGCTTCCGTGGCGAGCGCCGCCGGCGCGATGGGAGGGCCGGAGCGCCGGATCATCTCCTGGCGTCGCCTGGCGGTGTCGCTCGCCGCGGGCACCGCGGCTGCAGTCGTCGTGGCCCTGCTCGGCCCGGCTCAGCTGGCGATCCTCGTCGGCTGGGCCGTTGCCGCCTCGGTCGTACTGGTGTGGGTCTGCCGCATCTGCTGGCCGCAGGACCAGCGGGGCACCAAGCGCCTGGCGGAGGAAGAAGGACGGTCCCACGTCACGGACACGGCGGTTCTCGTCGCGGCCGTGGCCAGCCTGGTCGCGGTTCTCGAAGCCGTCGCCAGCGCCGGCCGGCACGACGCCGTGGCCGTGGCCGTCGTCGTCCTCGCCGTGGTCGACGCGATCCTGTCCTGGGTGTTGATGAACACGGTCTTCGCCCTCAAGTACGCGAGGCTCTTCTTCGCGGGCAAGGACGGCGGCATCGAGTTCCACCAGGACGAGCCGCCGGTCTACGCCGATTTTGCCTACGTGGCGTTCACCGTCGGCATGACGTTCGCCGTTTCCGAGACCCGATTGGCGACGACGCAGATGCGCAAGGTGGGTCTGGGGCACGCGCTCCTGTCCTACCTGTTCGGCACCGTGGTGATCGCTGTCGCCGTCAGCCTGCTGACCAACCTGTGACGGTGCGCCGGAAGTAGGCATCCGGCTGCAACCGCCCCGCTCGCGACCGGACCGACCGTCGTGAAGCCGAACGCCGTCGCGGCGGCCGACCGGAGGAGAGAGCATGCGTGCAGAGGATCCGGCAGGAGCGGAGGCCGCCGTGTACCGCGCCGTTGCCGAGCGGGAGGTGGCGTGGGTGCGCCCCATCCGCAGGACGTCGCCCGCCAGGCAGGACCGAGCCTGGAGACGACCCGCACGGCCGTTTGGAACCGGCTCACTCGGCGCGGCGTCGCACACCACTTCGGTCGGTGTGTGCGACTGGGGGCGGTGACCAGGGCGTGCGGGCGGGCTGCACCTTCTCCGGCCGGGCGCCACTGCGTGCCCCCATCGGCAGAACGACCGATTGCCGTCGTCGGGGGCGACACACGAGTGTGGGACGGCATAGTGCGGCCGGACTTCGATGTGGCCAGCGCGGGGTCGGGGGCTCTCCGTCGACCTCAACCCGACAGGAGGAACACCCGTGACTCTGAAGGACCCGACCGGCTCGCGAGGGGGCGCTGCTGCCCACCCGTGGTCTCCCGGTGGCCCCGGCGCCTCGTCCACCGACCACGCCGACGCCGGGCGTGCGGTCGACGGCTCGCCGACCTCGACTTCCCGGTCGAGCGGGTCGACATCCTCGGTCAGGACGTGCTGACCGTCGAGCAGGTGACCGGAAAGCTGAACGACCCCACTGCCGCCCGGCGGGGTGCGGCGGGCGGAGCCGTCCCGGGCGCGCAACTCGGCTGGATCTCCGGACGCTTCGGCTGGGCCGATCCGTTGGTGAGGGCGGTTCCGCTCGCCCTCTACGGACTGCTCAGCGGAGCGGTGATCGGCTACGTGCTTCAGGGAGGTCGCCGGGACTCCGCGTCGGTGGCCTTCACACGACCCCAGCGGTTGGAACTGGTTGTCGACGACGACGTGGCCGACGAGGTGGCCGGCAAGGCCGCCCGGCTGCTCGCAGGGAGGGTTTGAGTTGGCGCGCGCGGTTGGTATCGATCTCGGGACGACGAACTCGGTCATCGCCGCGTGGGAGGGCGGTGAGGGCTCGGTCGTCCCCAACGCCGAGGGGGCTCGCACGACGCCGTCGGTGGTGGCGTTCACCGAGAACGGGGAGCGTCTGGTCGGCCAGTTGGCCCGTCGGCAGGCGATCCTCAACCCGAAGGGGACGATCTACTCGGTCAAGCGGTTCGTCGGCCGCAGGTTCGAGGAGGTCGAGGAGGAGGCCGGTCAGGTCACCTACGACGTGGTTCCCGATGCGAACGGGCTCGCCCGGATCAAGGTGCGGGACAAGCTGTATGCGCCGGAGGAGATCTCCGCCCTGATCCTGCGCAAACTTGCCGACGACGCCGGACGGCACCTCGGCGAGCGGGTCACCGAGGCGGTGATCACTGTCCCCGCCTACTTCAACGACGCGCAGCGAACCGCAACCCGGGATGCGGGGAAGATCGCCGGCCTCGAGGTTCTGAGGATCATCAACGAGCCGACCGCCGCGGCGCTCGCCTACGGGATGGACAAGGGCCAGCACGAGACCGTGCTGGTGTTCGACCTCGGCGGCGGGACGTTCGACGTCAGCGTCCTCGACGTCGGCGACGGCGTCGTCGAGGTACGTGCCACCGCCGGTGACACCCACCTCGGAGGTGACGACTTCGACCGGCGGATCGTCGATCACCTCGCCGAGGAGTTCCAGAAGGAGAACGGCATCGACCTGCGCAAGGACCCGCAGGCGCTGCAGCGGCTGTACGAGGCCGCCGAGAAGGCGAAGGTCGAGTTGAGCTCGGTCAGCCAGACCCAGGTCAACCTGCCCTTCGTCACCGCGGACGCGAACGGGCCGAAGCATCTGGCGATGACGTTGATGCGCTCGAGGTTCGAGCAACTCACGGCGGATCTCGTCGAGCGGACGATGGGGCCGGTGCGTCAGGCCATGTCGGACGCCAAGGTGGGGACGGACGACGTCGACGAGGTCATCCTGGTCGGCGGGTCGACCCGGATACCCGCGGTGCAGGCGCTCGTGCGCCGCCTGACCGGTGGCAAGGAACCGAACATGACCGTCAACCCCGACGAGGTCGTGGCTGTCGGCGCCGCGATCCAGGCGGGGGTGCTCAAGGGTGAGGTCTCCGACGTCCTCCTGCTCGACGTCACGCCGCTGTCCCTGGGGGTGGAGACCCAGGGCGGCCTGATGACCAAGATCGTCGAGCGGAACTCCACGATCCCGGTCCGGCGCAGCGAAGTCTTCTCGACGGCCGCGGACAACCAGCCCGCTGTCGACGTCGTCGTGCTGCAGGGCGAGCGCGAGCGCGCGGCGGACAACCGGGTGCTCGGGCGGTTCCAGCTCACCGGCATCCGACCGGCGCCGCGCGGGGAGCCACAGATCGAGGTCATCTTCGACATCGACGCCAACGGCATCGTCAACGTGACGGCCCGCGACAAGGACACCGGCGCCGAGCAGGGCATCACGATCTCCGAGAACGCCAACCTGGACACCGCCGAGGTCGAGCGGATGGTCACGGAGGCCGAGCGGAACAGGGCTTCGGACCAGCAACTCCGGCAGGAGGTCGACGCGCGCAACCAGTTGGACAGCGTCGCCTACCAGGTGCAACGCCGACTCGACGAGCTGGGCGACTCGGCACCATCGCACGAGCGCGCTCGGGCCGAGATGCTGGTGACCGAGGCCCGGCAGGCGGTCGCCGATCAGGCGCCGCTCGATCGTGTCCGCGAGCTGACCGGCGAGCTGCAGCAGGTGGTGGCCGGGCTCCAGGCGGTGGCGACCAACTCTTCCGCGGGCGCCGGTGACGCAACCGGCGCCGACAGGGGGGCCGCGGACGACGACGTCATCGACGCCGAGTTCGACCGGAAGTGAGCCCTGGCCATGGGAGAGCCCGGATCGAAGACGCCGTCCGCCCGGCCGGAGGGTGGACCGGCTGCGGACGCGGAAGCCTCCGAGGCAGGGCCTCGCCCGGACGGCGGACCTCCGCGGGAGGTGGCGCCCCCGCCGGCGGACGGCGCGACGGCAGGCCCCACCCAGCGCGCGCTCGATGCCGCCGAGGACCGCTGGCGGCGCGCCGCGGCAGACCTCGACAACCTGCGCAAGCGCTACGCGCGGGAGGTCGCGCGCGAGCGCGAGATCGAGCGGGAGCTCGTCACGTCGGCGTTCCTGCCCGTGCTCGACACCATCGATCGCGCGCTCGAACACGCCGCCGCGGACCCCGAATCCATCGTCGAGGGCATCCGCACCCTCCGTGAGCAGGCCCTCGCCGTCGTCTCGGGGCTCGGCTACGGACGGGAGGACGAACCCGGAGTGCCGTTCGATCCGGCGCGGCACGAGGTGGTCGGGCTGGTGGACGCCGACGGGGCCGGGACCCCGCCCGGTTCGGTGGCCTCCGTGGTCCGGCCCGGCTACGGCGCCCCCGGACGCCAGCTCCGACCGGCAGCCGTCACCGTGGCGCAGCGGCAGGAGAGCTGACCGATGCCCCGCGACTTCTACGAGGTACTCGAGGTGCCCCGGGACGCCGGCCCCGACGAGCTGCAACAGGCGTTCCGACGGTTGGCGCGGCAGAACCATCCGGACGTGAACAAGGATCCGGGGGCGGAGGAGCGGTTCAAGGAGATCAACGAGGCGTACTCCGTGCTGTCGGACCCGGAGCTCCGCAAGCGTTACGACCGTTTCGGGGAGGACTTCCGGCGGGTTCCCGAGGACTGGGAGGAGCGCGTCGGTGCCGGGGCGGGTGGATTCGGTGGCCGGGCCGGTCGTGGTCGCCGGGCGACCTGGACCGCGGAGGGCCTCGACGTCGACGGGGCATTCGTCGGCGGAGGCTTCGACGGTATCGATCTCGAGGACCTCCTGGGAGGCATGTTCGGCGGCCGTGGCCGCGGCCCCCGTGCGGCCCGCTCTGCGGGAGCGGATCAGGAGGCCGAGCTTCCTCTTACCGTGGAGGAGGCCTATCGCGGCGGGCGCAAGGAGATCACGCTCAACGGCCCGGAGGGCCCACGCAGCTACACGGTCACCATCCCACCCGGCGTCACCGACGGCCGGCGGATCAGGCTGGCCGGCGAGGGAGGGCGGGGGCTCGGCGACGGCCCGGCCGGAGACCTCTACCTGGTGGTGCGGCTGTTGCCGCACCCGCTCTTCCGCGTGGAGGGCCGGAACATCCACGTCGATCTGAAGCTCGCCCCGTGGGAAGCGGCCCTCGGGGCGACCGTCCCGGTCGTTGCACCCGGGGGCGAGACCAAGGTGACCGTGCCGTCCGGCTCGTCGTCCGGACGACGCCTCCGCCTGCGTGGGCAAGGCATGCCGGACCCGGCCGGACACCCGGGCGACCTGTTCGCCGAGATCAAGATCATGGTGCCGGCACGGCTCGGTGAACGCGAACGCGAGCTGTATTCCGAACTCGCCACGACGTCGACGTTCGATCCGCGCCGCGCCACGACCGACGACGCGAGGAGACGCCGATGAACCCGCAGAGTCGTCCGCTTCGCTACCCGCTGGTCCGGAGTCCGAGACCCGCCCTGCTCCACGAGGAGGAGTTCGCCCGGCGCTGCGGCCTGCACCCCGAACTGGTGCGGCGGTTCTGGGCGCTGGGGCTGATCCCGGCCGCGCGTCACGTCGACGGGTCCCTGTGGTTCGGCCCGGCGCAGGTACCGGCCGTCGCACGGTTGCAGCGCCTGCACACCGCCCTGCCGCTCAACTACGCCGCCCTCGGACTCGTGTGCGACCTCCTCGACCGGATCACCGAGCTCGAGACCGCCCTACGCGTTCGCGGGCGCACCGAACCGGTGCGGCGACGCACCACTCCTCCTCGACCGACCGTCGACCGACCGGAGCGGAGTCAGCGATGGACCTGAACCGCCTGACCCAGAAGTCCCAGCAGGCACTGTCCGACGCACAGGACCTGGCCACCCGTGCGGGCCACACCGAGGTCGACGGCGAGCACCTGCTGGCCGCACTCCTCGACCAGCCGGAGGGGTTGGTGCCCCGGCTGCTCGGGGAGATGGGCATCGATGTCCGGGCGCTGCGCTCCGACCTGGAGGAAGAGCTCGGCCGCAAGCCCCGCACGACCCGGCCGGGGCCCCAACCGGGCCAGGTCGCGGTCACGCAGCGGCTGGCCAACGTGCTCGACGTCGCCGACCGAGAGGCACGGCGGATGAAGGACGAGTACGTGTCGGTCGAACACCTGCTCGTGGCTCTGGCGGACGAGGGGTCCGCCGGCGGTGCGGGTCGGGTGCTCGCCCGGCACACCGTCACCCGCGAGGCCATCCTCGCCGCCCTGACGCGGGTACGCGGCAACCAGCGCGTCACCTCCGCCACTCCGGAAGGGGCGTACGAGGCCCTGACGAAGTACGGGATGGACCTGGTGGAGTCGGCCCGCTCCGGTCGGCTGGACCCGGTGATCGGCCGCGACGCCGAGATCCGCCGGGTCGTCCAGATCCTGTCCCGGAAGTCGAAGAACAACCCCGTGCTGCTCGGCGAGCCCGGAGTCGGCAAGACCGCCATCGTCGAGGGTCTGGCCCAGCGCATCGTCGACGGGGACGTTCCCGAAGGCCTGCGCGAACGCACCATCTTCGCCCTGGACATGGGGCTGCTGGTGGCCGGGGCGAAGTACCGCGGCGAGTTCGAGGAGCGGCTGCAGGCGGTGCTGTCGGAGGTCAAGGCGGCGGAGGGCCGGATCCTGCTGTTCGTCGACGAGCTGCACAACGTCGTCGGTGCAGGGGCGTCCGAGGGATCGATGGATGCCGGCAACATGCTCAAGCCGATGCTCGCCCGGGGTGAGCTGCACATGATCGGTGCGACCACGCTCACCGAGTACCGCCAGCACGTCGAGAAGGACGCCGCGCTCGAGCGCAGGTTCCAGCCCGTCTTCGTCGACGAGCCCACCGTCGAGGACACGGTGTCCATCCTGCGCGGGTTGCGCGAGCGGTTCGAGGTGTTCCACGGTGTCCGGATCCTCGACGGGTCGTTGATCGCGGCGGCGACGTTGAGCCACCGCTACCTCACCGACCGTTTTCTGCCCGACAAGGCCATCGACCTGGTCGACGAGGCGTGCGCCCGGCTGCGCACCGAGATCGACTCCATGCCCGCCGAGCTCGACGAGATCACCCGCAAGGTGATGCGGCTGGAGATCGAGGAGGCGGCGCTCGCCCAGGAGGAGGACGCCGCATCCCGCGCGCGGCTCGACCAGCTCCGCCGTGAGCTGGCCGACCTTCGCGGCGAGGCCGACGCCATGCGCGCCCAGTGGAATGCCGAACGGCAGGCGATCAAGCGTGTTCAGGAGCTCCGGGCGCAGCTGGAACAGGTCCGCCACGACATCCAGGATGCCGAGCGCGCCTACGACCTCAACCGCGCCGCGGAGCTGCGCTTCACGAGGCAGGCCGACCTGGAGCGCAAGCTCGAGGCCGAAGAGCGTCGGCTCGCCGAGAAGCAGGGCGAGCACCGGCTGCTGCGCGAGGTGGTGACGGCGGAGGAGATCGCAGAGATCGTCTCGGTGTGGACCGGCATCCCGGTCGCCCGGCTGACCGAGGGCGAGCGGGAGAAGCTGCTGCGCCTGGACGAGGTGCTGCACCGGCGGGTGGTGGGCCAGGACGAGGCCGTGCAGGCGGTCGCGGACGCGATCATCCGGGCCAGGTCCGGGGTGAAGGACCCGCGACGGCCGACCGGCTCGTTCATCTTCCTCGGCCCGACCGGTGTCGGGAAGACGGAGCTGGCCAAGGCGCTGGCCGAGGCGCTGTTCGACTCCGAGGACAACATCGTCCGGATCGACATGAGCGAGTACCAGGAGCGGCACACCGTGTCCCGGCTGGTCGGCGCCCCGCCCGGCTACGTCGGCTACGAGGAGGGCGGCCAGCTCACCGAGGCGGTCCGCCGCCGTCCGTACGCCGTCGTCCTCTTCGACGAGATCGAGAAGGCGCACCCGGACGTCTTCAACACGCTGCTGCAGGTCCTCGACGACGGCCGGCTCACCGACGCGCAGGGGCGCACCGTCGACTTCCGCAACACCGTCATCATCATGACGTCGAACATCGGGTCGCAGTACCTGCTCGACGGGGTCACCGACGACGGCCGGCTCGAGCCGGAGGCACGTGATCTCGTGATGGCCGAGCTGCGGGCCCACTTCCGGCCCGAGTTCCTCAACCGGGTCGACGACACCGTGCTGTTCACGCCGCTGAGCCAGGGCGAGATCGAGAACATCGTCGAGCTCATGCTGTCCGACCTGCGCGTGCGGCTCGCCGAGCGCAACATCACCGTGGAGATCGGCGACGGCGCCCGCCGCTTCATCGCGCACGAGGGCTACGACCCGGTGTACGGGGCCCGTCCGCTGCGCCGGTTCATCGCCCGGGAGGTCGAGACCCAGGTTGCCCGCGCGCTGCTGCGCGACGGAACCATCGAGGGGTCCACCATCCGGGTCGACGTGGGCGACGACCGGCTCGTCGTCACCCACCAGCCCGTCGGGGCGCAGGCGTGAGCGCCTCGGCGACGGCGCGGACGAGCACCATCGTCTGCCCGCACTGCGGGAAGCGGAACCGGGTACCGGTGTCCGCAGGCTCGGTGCCGAAGTGCGGCAACTGCCACCAGCGCCTGCCCTGGATCGCCGACTCGGGCGACGACGACTTCGCCGAGGTCGCGGAGCGGGCTCCGGTCCCGGTACTCGTGGATCTGTGGGCGACCTGGTGCGGGCCGTGCCGGATGGTGAGTCCCGTCCTCGAACGGCTGGCCACCGAGCGAGCCGGCGAGCTCAAGCTGGTCAAGGTCGACGTCGACCGGGCGCCCCGGCTCTCCCAGCGGTTCGAGGTGCGCGCCGTCCCCACCCTGATGGTCCTGCGGGACGGCGAGGTACTCGCCCGCCAGCCCGGAGCCGCACCGGAGCCGGCGTTGCGAAGCTGGCTGGACCAGGCACTGCAGTCGAAGGGAACCGAGGACCGATGAACGTTCCGGTAGGGCTCGACCCGCACCTGGCGTTCGTCCGCGACGACGTCGAGCCCCGCACGCCCGAGGGATGCCAGGAGTGCCTGCGGATCGGATCGCCCTGGGGCCATCTGCGGCTGTGCCTGACCTGCGGGCACGTCGGCTGTTGCGACCAGTCCCCGCGCAGGCATGCCCGCCGGCACGCCGGCCTGGTCGGCCACCCGATCATCCGGTCGTTCGAGCCGGGCGAGGACTGGCGGTGGTGCTTCGTCGACGAGGCACCGGTGTGACCGCCCGGGAGTCGGCCGACCAGCAGAGCCCTGGCGTCGAGCAACTGCTGGCCGACGTGCCGCCCGGGGAGACGCCGGACGTGTCCGGGGCCTTCCCCCGCCTCGAGGAGACGCGCCTCCGGGAGCTGGCGGCCTGGGGGGAGCGTCGGCCCACGACACGCGGGGACGTACTTGTCGCCGAGGGCGAGGTGGAGGACACCTTCTACGTGGTGCTCTCCGGCCGGGTCGCCGTCGTCGAAGCGCTCGGGACGCCCGACCAGCGTGTGGCGCGGTTGCACGGGCCCGGCCGCTTCCTCGGCGAGCTCGGTGTCCTCACGCGGCAGCCGGCGTTCCTGAGCGACGTCGTCGTCGACCCGGGTGAGGTCCTGGCGGTTCCGGCCGACCGGCTGCGTGCCGTCGCGGCACGGGACCACGCCTTCGGTGATCTCGTGCTGCAGGCCTACCTCGTCCGACGATGGCTGATGCTGGGCGAGGGCATCGGGTTCCGGATCATCGGCTCCAGGTATTCGGCCACCACCAGGCAGCTGCGCGAGTTCGCCGTCCGCAACCGGCTCCCGCACCGTTTCCGGGACCTGGAGACCGACCCCACGGCCGAGCAGCTGCTCCGCTCCCTCGGGCTCGGTCCCGGCGACACGCCGATCGTGCTGTACCGGGACCGGCTGCTGCGCAACCCCTCGACTGCCGACCTCGCGCCGATGTTCGGACTCTGCGACATCGGTGACGGCCGGGAGATCTGCGATCTCGTGGTCGTGGGGGCCGGCCCTGCCGGGCTCGCGGCGGCTGTGTACGGCGCCTCGGAGGGCCTGGACACCGCGCTGCTCGACGGCGTCGCGCTGGGCGGGCAGGCGGCGCGGACGTCGTGCATCGAGAACTACCTCGGCTTCCCCTCCGGGATCGCCGGGGGCGAGCTGGCCGAGCGCGCCGTGTTGCAGGCGGAGAAGTTCGGGGCGCGGCGGTCCGTACCGTCGGAGGTGGTGGGGTTGGAGGAGCGCGACGGAAACCACGTGCTGCGGTTCGCCGACGGCGGTGAGCTGGCCACCCGCACGGTGATCATCGCGTCCGGCGTGCGCGTCCGCCGGCTCCCGGTCCCCGGACTGAGGCAGTTCGAGGACACCTGCGTGTACTACGCGGCCACGCCCATCGAGGCCCAGCAGTGCGTCGGAGACCCGGTGGTGGTCGTGGGCGGGGGCAACTCGGCCGGCCAGGCCGCGGTCTTCCTCGCGGGCCATGCGGCCGAGGTCCACCTGGTGGTCAGGGAACACGAACTCGACGAGAACATGTCGCGCTACCTCGCCGACCGGATCGTCCAGGATCCGTGCATCGAGGTGCATCTGCACACCATGGTGGAGGGCCTGGAGGGCGAGGCCGGCCGTCTCGAGGCCGTCGTCGTGACGGACACGGTGACCGGTGAGCAGCAGCGTCTGCGCGCGCGCGACCTCATGGTGTTCATCGGGGGCGAGCCCAGCACGTCGTGGCTGCCGGACTCGGTCGCCCTGGACTCCGGTGGCTACGTGCTGACCGGGCCGGACGCGCGCCGGCCGGCGCAGCGGGGAAGGTCCGGCGGCCCCGACCCGCTGCTGCTCGAGACCAGCCTGCCCGGCGTCTTCGCAGCCGGCGATGTCCGGAGCGGCTCGGTGAAGCGGGTCGCCTCGGCGGCGGGTGAGGGCGCGATGGCGGTGCGCATGGTGCACGAGCACCTGGCCAAGGCCTGGTGACGCGCAAGGAGAAGGACGTCGCCGGAAGCAACGCCGGAACTGGCGTGGTCGACACACCCCACCGTCCCCCGGGTAGCCCGGCTCGCTCGGCCGTGGTCCGGGTGAACGTCGTGTCGTCCGCGTCTTCTCCCGGAGGCGCCGTCCCGCGCTGGTCCTCGGGATTCGGTCGGGCGACCGCGGCTCAGACCCGGGGACCGGTTCTAGGCGTCGACACGGTCGACGGCCGATGTCGTCCCCGGGGTACTTCCAGAGCCCTGCGCCGGTCGGGCCGGGTCTCCGGCCTGGGAAGGGTCGCTACGGTGGGCCCGCGCTCCGGCGCCGACTCACCCATGCCTGCCGGCAAGCGGGGCCGGAACGTAGAGGCCGCCTCGTTCCGCGCGGACCGCGGCGAGTGTCCGTGTCGGTGCCCCGAGCTTGCCGAGGACGTGCTCCAGGTGCGCGGCCACGGTTCGTGGAGCCACGACGAGCGTATGAGCGATCTGCTGGTTGGAACACCCCTCGACCAGCAAGCCCAGCACTTCCAGTTCCCGCGGCGTGAGCCCGTGGACATCGCTCGCAGGTGACAGCAGGGCCAGCCCGGTCAGCCCCGGCGGGACGTCCTCGGGAGCGGCCAGAGCGGTCACGCGCACGTGCCCGCGCGGGGCGTGGGACCCACCCACCGGCCAGAGGAACGAGGAGTAGACGTGCCCGTCGCCGATGCGTTCGCGTGCGGTGGCCAGGACGGGGGAGGACGGGGTCAGCAGCTCGTCCGCGGGAAGGCCCGGAAGTGCCTGGCAGCGTTCGTCGATGTAGAGCACCACGCCGGCCGTGGCCCCGTGCACCAGGTGTGCGGCTGTGAGAAGCGAGCGCATCGGGTCGATGCCGTGTGCGAGCACCGGTCCGAGCCGTCCGAGTCTGCGGCGCGTGAGGGGGGAGGGTGGGCGGCGGTCGCCGGACAGCAGCGCGAGGAAGCCGACGTGCCGTCCCTCCGGTGTGACGAGGGCGAGGGCCAGCGCTTCGTTGATCGCGGACGGGATGAGGCATTCGGCCCACGTCGGCAGCTCCTCGGCCGGATAGGGCAGGTCCGACGGGCTCAGCGGGGGGCGTGCCCGGTCGGTGCCGGTTACTTCGACGTCCCGCGCCATCAGCGGACCGGAGAGGAACTCGACGATCGGGCCGTCGAGGTCGAGGCTCGCCAGGAAGCGGTAGCCGTGGCCCATCGGGTCGGCGAGCGCCAGCCACGCGCCGTCGAACGGGACGAGCCGGCGGAGGTCCTCGAGCAGGGCCTGCGCGCGCTCGGAGGTGGTGCCGGCCGAGGCGGCGGTCTCGGCCAGCATCAGCTCACCGGCCTGGTGCGAGCGCATGTGCCCTCCGAGGATCGCCGCGGCAGCGGCCCGAGCCCGGCCGTCACTGAAACGGCTGCTCGATGGGCGGGGAGGACGCCGCTCGGGTAGTCAGTCACAACATTGAGCGGGTGTTACTACCACGGACGCGGGTGACCTAAACCGGAGACCGGCCCGGCGGCCCGGCGGGGTCGGGGGGAGCGGTGGTCGTCCGGTGCCGGTCCGAGGAACACGCGCCTCCGCGACGCCGCACGCCCGACCATCGCGGGAGTCCGGCAGCGCCCGGGGGACACCTGCTGCCGAGGTGGCTCGGTCGGGCGGGTCGGGCCGGCCCGGTACCGGCATATCTGCCGATACCGGGCCGACGCTGTGGCAGGTGCAATGAAGGCCCGCTCGAGCCGGGAGCGCTCGGCCAGACCGATGAGGAGGCTGCCTAGTGCTGTTGTCGAGCGGGCGGGTGCTCGGTGGTCGGGCCGGAACTCGGTTCTGGTGCGCAGCATGGCGTGCACGACGTTGACCCGGCGGCGGGCCAGCGCGATTTAGGGCCTGGTGGTGTCGTTTTCCTTCGGCACGTTTGCGCAGGTAGAAGGCTTTCGACAGTGGAGGGTGGCGGCCGGGTCCGCCCGGCCGCCACCGACATCACCGTTGCCCCGCAAGCCACGCGTGCTTGAGGGGCGCGTAGATCGAAGGCCTCAGTGCCTCGACGAGCCGCGGAGGGGCGGCAACGCGGACGCCGGGTCCGGGTCGGTCTGCTGGCCGATCCCGGCGCCCCCACCGATCTCGCCGCCTCCCCGGCTGGTCCGGAACATCGCTCTGATCAACACCGTGGGGACTCTGGGCGGCTTCGCCGCCGGGTACGTGACCGGCTGGTTGCGCGACCTCAGCGGCGGTTACGCCACCCCGTTCCCCGTCATGGCGCTACCTCCCGGCATCAGCGCCGCGCTCGACGCAGCGCTTCTGAGGCATGACCGGAACGCCGAGGCGCCGGCAAGACGGTCAGCACCTGTCGCGCGCGAAGAGGAGTGAACGGAACCGCCGCAGCGCCCGGTGCAGGGCGAGGACGCGGCCGCGAGGCAGGGTGCGCAGCTCGCAGGGTGGGAACGGTTTCGATGTAGGTGGCGGTGTCGTCGAGTTCGCCCCGCCCGGGCGGCGGTGGAGGTGTCTTCGAACCGGGTCGGTGACCGCGCGGCCATCGGATGACCATGCCGCGCCGGCGGACTCGGAGACGCTGCCGGACAGCCGGGAGCGACGTGGCGTGGTGGGAGCTCGTACGATGTGGCCAGATACCCCCGCGGGGTATAGAGTCTGCGGCGGTCGAGCCGAGGAGGAGCACGATGGGGGCGCAGCGCATGACGGCCGGCCCGCTCGAGACCGCGGTGCTGAACGTTCGTGGGGTGCAGTGGGCGAGCGAGAAGGCCGTCGTCGAGACGGTGCTCGGTCGCCGGCCGGGCGTGCACGCGGTGGAGGCGAACCCGGTCGCGCAGACCGCCACCGTCCGCTACGACCCCACCCGCACCACCGTGGCCGAGCTGGCACGCTGGATCCGCGACTGCGGCTACGCCTGCGCGGGGCGGTCCGTGCCCGAGCACGTCTGCGACCCGCTCGCCGAGGCGGCCGGCCACGACGCCGGCCACGACGCCGGCCATGCGCAGGCCCCTGCCGGCGCGCCGCCGGCCCGGGCGTCACACGAGATGACGGGCCACGGCGGCCACGGCGAGATGTCGATGTCGGCGATGGTCGCCGACATGCGCAACCGGTTCCTCGTCGCAGCGCTGCTCTCGGTGCCGGTGCTGCTGTGGTCCCCGATCGGCCGCGAGGTCCTGGGCTTCACCGCGGCGGCCCCGTTCGGGCTGCGCGACGACGTCTTCTCGCTGGTCCTCAGCCTGCCGGTGATCTTCTACTCCGCCTGGATCTTCTTCGACGGCGCGGTCCGGGCGTTGCGGGCCCGGACGTTGGACATGATGGTCCTCGTCGCCGTGGCCGTCGGCGCCGGCTGGGGCTACTCCGTGGTCGTCACCCTGACCGGTGGCGGCGAGGTGTTCTACGAGGCCGCGACCGTGCTGACGGCATTCGTGCTGCTCGGGCACTGGTTCGAGATGCGCGCCCGCGGCGGCGCCAACGACGCCGTCCGCGCGCTGCTCGACCTGGCACCACCTCGCGCGGTGGTACTGCGGGACGGCCGCGAGATCGAGGTGCCGACCTCCGAGGTCGTCGTCGGGGACCTGTTGCTCGTGCGGCCCGGAGCGAAGATCCCCGTCGACGGGACCGTCGCCGACGGGGAGTCCGACGTCGACGAGTCCATGGTCACCGGCGAGAGCCTCCCGGTGCACAAGCAACCCGGCAGCGAGGTCGTCGGTGCCACCCTGAACGCCGACGGAACGCTGCGGGTCCGGGCGACCAAGGTCGGCGCCGACAGTGCTCTCGCCCAGATCGTCGCGCTCGTGCAGCAGGCGCAGAACTCCAGGGCGCCCGGCCAGCGGCTCGCCGACCGGGCCGCCTTCTGGCTGGTGTTCGTCGCGCTGCTCGGCGGGGCGGTCACGTTCGCGGCCTGGGCGCTGTTCTCCGACGAGCCGCTGACCACGGCGCTGCTGTTCGCGATCACGGTTGTCGTGGTCACCTGCCCCGACGCCCTCGGCCTGGCGACCCCGACCGCGATCATGGTCGGAACCGGCTTGGGTGCCCGCCGCGGCGTGCTGTTCAAGAACGCCACCGCCCTGGAGTCGTCGGCCCGTATCGACACCGTCGTCATGGACAAGACCGGCACCCTGACCAAGGGTGAGCCCGAGGTGACCGACGTCGTCGCGACCGGCATCGACGAGCAGAAGCTCATCGCGCTGACCGCAGCGGTGGAGCGCAACTCCGAGCACCCGCTCGCTCGCGCGATCGTCACCCACGCCGAGGAGCGCGGTATCGCGGTCAGCGCCGCCGAGCAGTTCGGCAGCGTGCCCGGTCACGGCGCTACCGCCACCGTCGACGGCCACCGGGTCGCCGTCGGGAACAGCCGGCTGCTCGAGCGCGACGGTGTGGCCGTCGGCGACCTCGGGCGCCGCCGCGACGAGCTCGCCGGCGCCGGCCGCACGACCGTGATGATCGCGGTGGACGGGCAGGCAGCCGGAGTGATCGCGCTCGCCGACGCTCCGCGCTCGACCGCCGCGGCGGCCGTCACCGCGCTGCACGAGCTCGGCGTGGAGGTCGTCATGCTCACCGGCGACAACGAGGCCACCGCCCGCCGCATCGCCGAGGGCCTGGGCATCGACACCGTCGTCGCCGACGTCCTGCCCGGCGACAAGGCCGCACAGATCACCCGCCTCCAGGGTGAGGGCCGCCGGGTCGCGATGGTCGGTGACGGGGTCAACGACGCGCCGGCGCTGGCCCAGGCCGATCTGGGCGTCGCCATCGGAGCGGGCACCGACGTCGCGATCGAGACCGCCGACGTCGTGCTGATGCGGTCGGACCCGCTCGACGTTCCCGTCGCGCTGCGGATCGGCCGGGGGACGCTGCGGAAGATGCGACAGAACCTCGCGTGGGCAGTGGGCTACAACGCCGTGGCGCTCCCGATCGCCGCGGGCGTCTTCGCGCCGGCGTTCGGCCTCGTCCTGCGCCCCGAGATCGCGGCGTTGTCCATGTCCGGGTCGAGCTTCCTCGTCGCCGTCAACGCCTTGCTGCTCAAGCGACTGCGCCTGCCGCGGCCTGCTGACGGCTCCGACACCACGACGTCGGCGGGGGCGCCCAGGCCCGGGTCGCACGCGGATCATTGACGCGCCCCTTGCCGGCGTGACGTCGGGCGGCACGGCGGTCCGGCCGGAGCGCGGGTCCGCCGTAGCGCGAGCGCCGTCGTCAGCTCTGGGGGGTCGCGGCCGGGAGCGGGACGATGACCTGCGACAGCGGGGTCGGGGCCTGGTCGCCGCTCCAGATCGTCCGGCCCGCCTGGGTCATCACGACGTGGACGGGATCGGTGGCCGAGAACTGGATCGTCAGGTCGCCGGCCGGACCGCTCGCGCGGCTCTGGGCCAGGTTCAGGTGGTTGGCGTCCTCCAGGCACACGAGGACGCCACCGCTGGCTTGGGTGGGGGTGAACTCGCTCTCGGCGACGTGGTCGTACGAGTCGGTCGCCGTCAGGTGGATGGTGGCGCTCGGCGCGGCGGTCGGCGTCGCGGCCGACGCCACGCCGGCTCCCGCCCCGGTGACCGCGGCAGCGGTGAGAACGACGGCGATGGACTTCGCGAGTGTGTTCATGACGGGCTCCTGGGGTCGGGTGGCGGAGTCGATCCGCTGCGGACAACGGTGCTCCGAGCGCGGCCGTGCTCTCGTCCGGCGATCCGCCGAGCCGCAGGGCGAACCCGCTGTCCCCCGATCACCCGACGCGGCACGACCGCCGGCTCGGTCGGACGGGTGGGCGGCGGGATCGGAGGCGCCCGCAGGTGTGAGCGCCGGTGCGACGGATCTCTCGGTTTCATTAGCTATGCCAAGAGGTAGCGTCTCCGGCGATGACGGTCTCGCCGCGCCTCGCCCCGCCGACGTTGCGTTCGATGGCGCCGTCGGTCTTCCTCCCGGCAATGGTTTTCGAGATCGGCAACGGCGCGGTGATCCCGGTCGTCGCGATCACCGCGATCGACCTCGGCGCCAGCACGGGGACCGCGGGCTTCCTGGTGGCGCTGCTGGGGATCGGTCAGCTGGTGGGCGATCTCCCGGCTGCCGCGCTGGCGGCGCGGCTGGGTGACCGGCGCGCGATGGTCCTCGCGGGTGTGGTCTCGATGGCCGGGATGCTCGGCTGCTTCTTCGCGCCGTCGTTGGCGATCCTGGGCGTCTGCCTGTTCGTCCTGGGCATGTGCAGTGCGACGTTCTATCTCGCGCGTCAGGCGTACCTGACCGAGGTGGCGCCGCTGAACCTACGCGCACGGGCGCTGTCGATGCTCGGGGGTTCGCATCGGGTCGGTCTGTTCATCGGGCCGTTCGTCGGTGCGGCGGTGATCGGTCTGACGTCGTTGCGCGCCGCCTACGTGGTCGCCGTCGTGACCGCGGGAATCGCGGCGCTGTTGCTCGTGGTCATTCCCGACATCGAGCCGGCCGGGTCGGGGCGGGTCAAGGCGGCCGCTCCGGTCGGGGCCGCGCAGGGCCTGCTGGCCACGGCGAAGGCGCATCGGCGCGTGCTGATGACGCTGGGCACGGCGGTGCTCGCGATCGGCGCGACGCGCGCCGCCCGCCAGACGGTGCTCCCGCTGTGGGCGGTCCACATCGGACTGACCCCCGAGGCGACCAGCGTGGTGTTCGGGATCGCCAGCGCCGTGGACATGGCGTTGTTCTATCCGGCGGGCAAGGTGATGGACCGCCACGGCCGGCTCGCCATCGCCGTGCCGTCGATGCTCGTCCTTGGCGGAGCTATCGCCGTCCTGCCGCTGACCAGCGGGATCGTCGGGCTGACCGTCGTCGCGATGGTGATGAGCTTCGGTAACGGGATCGGGTCCGGCATCGTCATGACCCTCGGTGCGGACGTGGCACCACCGGACAACCGGCTGCGGTTCCTGTCGATGTGGCGGCTGATGGGCGATACGGGTAACGCGGCGGGGCCCGTCGTCGTCTCGGTTGTCGCCGGGTTCGCGACGCTGGCCGCCGGGATCGTGGCCGTCGGCGGGGTCGGTCTGCTCGCGGTCGGCGCGCTGCTCGTCTGGGCGCCGCGATACTCGCCGTTCGCCACCCGGGCGATGGTGCGTGCGCACCGCGCGGTGGCCGACGCAGCCTCCTGACCCGGCGGTTCGTCCTCGTTCGCGCAGGGCGGATGCCCTCGGCCGCGGCGCCGTCGGCCCGTGGCAGCAGCCAAAAAGTTGCGATAGCGCAATCGTTGAGTATCGTCATGCATCGCGTGGGCCGGGTTCGGCCCGGTCACCGTTCCTACTTCGGGCAGGTGATGCACAGGTGTCCACGACGGTCGATCGTGCGGCGGGTCCGGGTCTGGCACGGCTCCGGACGGGTGTCGGCGGCGAGATGCTGGCCGAGTTCCTCGGCACCTTCGTCCTGATCATGTTCGGGCTGGGCTCGGTCGCCGTCGCGGTCGTCGGGCTGCCCGGCTCGGGCCGCGAGTCGACACCATTCGGCCCCGCGAACTGGCTGATCATCGCGTGGGGATGGGGGCTGGCCGTCGTCCTCGGCGTCTACGTCGCGGGCGGGATCAGCGGCGCGCACCTCAACCCCGCCGTCACGCTCGCCTTCGCGGTCCGACGTGGGTTCGCCTGGAGCCGGGTCCCCGCCTACTGGATCGCCCAGGTGCTCGGGGCGTTCGCCGCGGCGGCGCTCGTCTACGCGCTCTACCGCGACGCCATCGTCGACTTCGACGTCGCCAACAACATCGCCGACCGGGCCCAGTCGCAGTCCACCTTCTCCATCTTCGCGACGTTCCCGGCGAGCTATTTCCACGGCGGGCTGTGGGGACCGTTGATCGACCAGATCGTCGGGACCGCGCTGCTGCTCGGGCTCATCGCCGCACTCGTCGACAGCCGCAACCAGGCCCCGCGGGCGAACATGGGCGCGCTCCTGATCGGCTTCGTCGTGGTCGCCATCGGCCTGAGCTTCGGGACCAACGCCGGCTACGCGATCAACCCCGCCCGTGACCTCGGCCCCAGACTGCTGACCTACATCGAGGGGTGGGGCCGGCTGGCGTTCCCGGGCGGCGGAACGTACTTCGACAACTACTGGTGGATACCCCTCGTCGGTCCGCTGATCGGCGGGGTCGTGGGCATCTGCGTGTACGACCTGCTGGTGGGCAGCACGCTCGCCGGGCGGGCGCGCCTGGGTGAGCGCCCGGAACCCGGCCGGGTCGTCGACACCGAAACCGATCCCGACGCCTGACCCGGTTACCGGCCTCCTCGTCCTGGGACCCGACCCGACCATGCCGCTCGGAGCAGGCGGTCCACCCCGTCGGGTGTCACGGGTGCGGGATTGGCGTAGGGATGCGCGACGACCTGCTCCGCGACGGGGCCGATGTCCGCCTCCGCCATGCCGAGCTCCGCGAGCGACCGGGGTGCGCCGAGGGTGCGGGCCAGCTCCCAGAGGGCCAGGGCGGGGTCGGTCGAGCCCAGCAGCTCGGCAAGGGTCTGCCGGGCGACCGGCGCCGCGTCCTGGTTGTAGGCGAGGGCGTGGGGGAGCAGCACCGCGTGGGTTTCGGCGTGGGGCAGGTCCAGGGTCCCCCCGAGGGCGTGGCAGAGCTTGTGGTGCAGCGACATCGTCGTGGCGCCGAGACATGCGCCGCAGAGCCAGGAGCCGTAGAGGGCGGTGGCGCGGGCGTCGCGGTCGACGGGGCGGTCGGCGATCCGGGTCAGCGACGTGGTCATCGCGCGGATGCCTTCGGTCGCGAGCAACGACGTGACGGGGTTCGCGTCGGGTGCGTAGAGCGCCTCGACGGCGTGGGCGATCGCGTTGAGCCCACTGGTCATCGTGACGTGCATGGGGAGCCCGACGCTGAGCCCGGGGTCGTAGAGCACGCTCGTGGGCAGGACGCGGGAGTCCCGGCCGGTGGTCTTGAGCCCGTCTCGGGTGATGCCCCAGACGGGCGTCATCTCGGATCCGGCGTACGTGGTGGGTACGGCGACGATCGGCAGTCCGCGGTGCAGCGCGACGGCCTTGGCGAGGCCGACGGCCGAGCCCCCGCCCACGGCGACGCAGCCGTCGGCACCGACCCGGGCGGCGTGCTCGACGGCGCGTTCGACGGTCTCGGCCGGTACGTGCACGCGGGCCTCGGCGAAGACCCCCGCCGAGAGCTCGCCGAGGGCGGCAGCGGCTCGGTCCCCGAGCCCGACCTGCCCGGGGGAGCAGACCACCAGCGTCCGGCGCAGCCCGGCGCGGCGGACCTCGTCGGCGAGCACCGCGTCCAGCGCCGCGCCGAACCGGACGCGCATCGGCCGTGCCTCGTGGACGAACGGCTGCGGCGGAGTGATCATCGTGCCCGCTCCCCGATCGGGTCGTGGCGGTCGAGCACGACGGCGAACTCGACCGTCCGGAAGGGGTTCGGCAGGCCGACCTCGGCGGCCCGGACCGGGTCGTCGACCGTCGTGAACTCGCGGACGAGGCTCTCCTTGACCCCGAAGACCGCGTCGGAGTCGAGGTAGGGCGTCCCGTCGACGAACAGGTGGGTCGTGACGGTGCGCATGCCGGGGGCCGAGATCTCGAAATGGATGTGCGCGGGACGGTTGGGGTGGCGCGAGGTGGCCCGCAGCAGCTCTCCGACGGTGCCGTCGGACGGGATCGGGTAGTACCGCGGCACGACGGTGCGGAACCAGAACCGGCCGCCGCCGTCGGTGCTGAACAGTCCGCGCAGGTTGTCCTCGGGGTCGACGTCGGGCCGCTGGACGTCGTAGTACCCGTGCGCGTCGGCCTGCCAGACGTCGACGCCGGCGCCCGGTACCGGCCGGCCGTCGAGGTCGGTGACAGTGCCCAGGACAAGGCACGGGTCGCCGTCGGCAGGTCCCGAGATGCACGCTCCCAGCTCTCGCCCGGGGGAGTCGACCATGTGGAACGGGCCCTCGACGGTGGACTCGGTCAGGACTCCGTCCGAGGGGGTCGCGAGCGTCTCGACGAGCATCGAGATGCCGAGCACGTCGGACAGCAGGATGAACTCCTGCCGCGTGTCGGAGCACATGTGTCCGGTCTCGGTGAGGAACCGGATGGCCGTCGCCCACTCGGCCCTGGTGAGCCGCACGTCCTTGACGAACCCGTGGAGGTGCTCGACGAGGGAGGTCATCACGTGACGCAGCCTGGCGTCGGGTGTCGCGGCGAAGCTCGCCGCGACCACCTCCACCGAGCGGGCCTCGGAGAAGAGCTCACCTCCGCCGCGCGCCCCCGGGGCCCCGGCCCCGGGCCGGCGGCCGTCGACGACGTGGTCGTGCATGTCTTCCTCCTTGGGACCCGAGGTCCGGGTGTGGTTCCCGACCGATTGTCGGTGGGGCGCCCGGAGCACCACATCGCGCGAACACGCGATGTCACGGGAGATCAGGCGTCGCCGGCGACGTCACCCTGGAGGAGCGCGACGCGGGTCAGCTCGACCCTGGTGTTGATGTCGAGCTTGGTGAACGCGTGGCGCAGGTGCGTGCCCACGGTGTGGACCGAGACGTGGAGCCGTTCGGCGATCGCGCGGTTGGTGTGCCCTTCGGCGACGAGCCGCGCGACGCGCCGCTCCGAGGCCGTCAGGGCGGCCCAACCGGACGTCGCGCGCTCTCCCGTCGCGACGGCTCGGGTGGACGCCGACCGCCGGTCCGCCGACGTGGCGGTCTCCACGGCGGCCATGACGACGCGCTGGTCGTGTGCGGCGCGGCCGATCTCGCAGAGAACGTCGCGGAGGCGACGCCCGGGTCTGCCGGGAACGACGAGGCTCGGCCACAGCCTGGGCGGCAGGGACATCAGCCGCGCGCGGTTGCCGTGGCGATCCAGCCAGCGGTGTGCGTCGTCGGCACTGTCCGGTGCCAGCCGCAGGTGCGCGGCGGCCGTCCAGATGTCGAATGCGTTCGGTCGGCGGGGGAGCGTCGCTCCGTCGAGCGCCCGACGGGCGTCGTCCACCCGGCCGCGGTCCACCTCGATGACGGCCAGGACGGCCCGGGTGAGGCGTCGCGTCCGCACGATGTCCAGCCGGTCGGCGACCTCCAGCGCGGTCTCCGCCTCGGCGGCGGCGTCGTCGAGCTCGTCGCACATCCAGCGTTCGATCGCCCGGACGGTGTGCCAGTAGGGCGCCGACCAGCCCAGCCCACGTCGTTCGTAGTGGCGCTGCCCCTCGAGGAGGAGGTCGGCCGCCTCGTCGGCGCGATCGGACGAGAGCAGTACGGTGGCGAGCCACAGCTCGGGTATCCGCGGTGCGTGCAGCGGCCTGGTGGCCGACACCTCGACACCCGAGGCCGCCTGCTCCGCGAGCTCGATCGCGGCGGTGACCTTCGCCTGGCTGAACGCCAGCTGTGAGGCGAACAGGTCCGCGCTGACCCGGGTCGCGGGGTCGGCACTGCTGCGGGCAGTACTGAGGAGGGGCCGCGAGACCCGGATCGCCGCGTCGGTCTCACCGAGGTTGACGTGACCGGCGGCGCGGACCTTCAGGAGCGCGAGCTCGACGTGTGCGTCGAGGGTCGGGAGGGCCAGGGCGTGCGTGACGTGGTCCATCGCCTCGTGGTCGTCACCGGCCGCCTGGTGCAGGTGCGCGGCGACGAGCCGCAGTCGCGCCTCCTCCGTCGTGGCCAGGCCGCTGACCTGCAGGTGCTCGAGGATCGACAGCGCCTCCCCGACCCGGCTCGTCCGGCCGAGGTGGGTCGCCCCCGTGATCAGGAACTCGACACGGTGCGGGTCGGCCCCGGCGAAGAGCTCGCTGACCTGGAAGGCGAGCTCTGCGGCGTCTTCCGGGGACACGGTGGCCAGCCGCCCGACGGCACCGCGGACCATGCCGAGATCCTCGTCCGAGAGCCGCCCGGTCGACCGGGCGAGGTGCCGGACGGCCGCAGCCTCCCCACCCGGCCACGCCATCGTGTGGCGGGCGACCTCGTGGTGCAGCGCACGGCGCACCGAGGACGGCAGCGACCCGTAGAGGTCGTCGCGGAACCGGGCGTCGGCGAACCGCAACGTCGGTCCGTTGTCGACGAGCACGCCGCCGGCGAGGGCGGCGTCGATCTCCGGGAGGAGGCTCCCCACGGAGGTCCCCAGCATGCGGGCGGCGACGTCCGGGTCGAACTCGATCCCGATCACCGATCCGACCTTCAGCAGTGCCGCCGGCCCGCCGGCGACCGCGTCCCAACCGGGTGGCTCCGGCGGGACCGTGACGGCACCGATCCGGCGCAGCGCGGCGACGACGCGGTCGACCCGTGACGATCCGGGCTCCACACCGACGGCCCACAGGACGGGGAGGTGCCGCAGGCGCTCCGGGAGTGTTCGCAGGGCGAGCAGTGTCGCGGGGTCGGTCCAGCGCGCGTTCTCGATCACGACGACGACCGGCGCGTCGTGTGACCGCGCGTCGAGCAGCTCGGCGACCCGGTCGGCGATGGCGCCGCCGTCGGCGTCACCCGTGTCCGACCCGGCGAGGACCTCCAGCAGCGCCGAGGTCGCGGACAGCTCGTC
Source organism: Pseudonocardia benzenivorans CB1190 (assembly GCF_000196675.2). Taxonomy (GTDB): domain Bacteria; phylum Actinomycetota; class Actinomycetes; order Mycobacteriales; family Pseudonocardiaceae; genus Pseudonocardia; species Pseudonocardia benzenivorans. The sequence continues at coordinate 2,380,619 of NC_015312.1, forward strand.
GCTCTCCCGCGCCGGCACGACGACGACGGCGTGGGCCGCGGCGCGCGCAGCGGCGGTCAGCTGCGCGAACGCTCCCGATGCGCGGGTCCGCTCGTCGAGCTCCACCAGGAGCGCCGACGGCATGCCCCGGTCCAGGGCGGCCAGGGCCTCGGTGATCTCCCGACGCACGGGCGGCATGACACCAGCATGGGCGTTCGGCGCGGTGGGCGCACCCGACGCCGGTCGGCTTTCACCCGGGTGAAAGCCGCGCGCGCCCCCGGCTCTCACCCCGACCGCACCCACACTTCGCCGGACCGACACCGACCGACGAAGGACTCCGATGCGCACTGGCAGGCAGTATCTGGACGCTCTCGACGACGGCCGCCGGGTATGGGTGGGCGACGAGCTGATCGACAACGTCGCGACCCATCCCGCGACGCGGGCCTTCGCCCGGCTGACCGCCGACTTCTACGACCTGCACCACCGCCCGGACCTCGAGGAGGTGCTGACCTACGTCGACGACGACGGCGTCCGGCGCTCGATGATGTGGTTCAAGAACACCGACAGGGACGGGCTCCGCCGCAAGCGGCGCTACCACGAGACCGTCATGCGGCTGCTCGGTGCGGGCTCGGCACCGCGGTCGCCCGACGTCAACAACTCGGTGCTGCGGACCTACGTCGACGATCCGCAGCCGTGGAGCGATCAGTCCATCGGTACCGACGGGCGCGACCTCACCGCAGGCATCCTGGACTTCTTCGAGGAGGCCAAGGCCGGCGACCTCAACTGTGCGATCGCGTTCGTCGACCCGCAGACCGACCGGTCGCGCGAGTCGGCGCAGGCCGAGTCGCCCGCGCTGCGGGTCGTGTCCCGGTCCGACGACGGGATCGTCGTGACCGGGGTGAAGGCGATCGCCACCGGCGCGGTCTTCTGCGACGTCCTCAACGTGGGGGTCTTCTACCGGCCGGGAATCCCCGAGGAGCAGATCATCTTCGCCGCGGTGCCGGCGAACGCCCCCGGCGTCACGATGGTGTCGCGCGAGAGCAACGTCCGTGACGGCGAGACCGTCGAGCACCCGATGGCCGCCCAGGGCGACGAGCTGGACACGACCGTCATCTTCGAGAACGTCTTCATCCCGTGGAACCGGGTGTTCCACCTCGGGAACCCGGCGCACGCCTCGTACTACCCGCAGCGGGTGTTCGACTGGGTCCACTACGAAGGCCTCGTGCGGGAGATGGTGCGCGCGGAGCTGATGCTCGGCCTCGCGCTGCTGATCACCGAGCACACCGGGGTGGCCCAGCTCCCGCCCGTCACCGCTCGCCTCGCCCAGTTCGCAGGCTTTCACCAGACGCTCAAGGCGCACGTGCTGGGCTGCGAGGAGGAGGGTTTCCTCACCCCCGGCGGCACGTACAAGCCCAACGTGCTGATGTTCGACTTCGGCCGGGCCTACTACCTGGAGAACATCGCCCGGCTCAGCGCCGAGCTGGTCGACCTGGCCGGGCGCGCCGCGCTCGTGTTCCCCTCCGAGGGACAGTGGCAGGAGCCGGCGCTGCGGCCGTGGCTGGAGGCCCTGCACACGGGGCCGGTCGGCCGTCCGCACGACCGGCTGAAGATCAGCCGGGTGATCCGCGACCTGTTCCAGTCGGACTGGGGTGCGCGCATGGCGACGTTCGAGAACTTCAACGGCACGCCGCTGCTCGCGATCCGGACCTTCACGATGAAGCGGGCCGAGATGTCGGCGGCCGGGCCGGTCGCCGACCTCGCGCGGCAGATCTGCGGAATCGAGACCGTCCGCGAGGAGGACCGCACCGACTACCTGACGCAGGCGGAGTACGCCCGCCGCCAGGACAGCGCCGCAGCGGTGTGATGTCACCGTTCCCGTGTACTCCAGGACCGGGCGGCTGCCACCGCCGCCGCCCGGTCGTGGACACCGAGTTTGCGGAAGATCGACCGAACCTGACTCTTCACCGTGTTGTGCGAGACGAAGAGCTCGTCGGCGATCTCCCGCAGCGTCAGCGGACCGCAGAGGGCCCGCAGCACCCGTTGCTCCCGCGACGAGAGATCGCGTGCGCGCTGCTCGCGGCGCGCCGCGGTCCGGTCGAGCGCGGCGAGGACGTCGCGGGCGGCGGCCCGGCTCCGCTGCTCCAGCTCGTCGGGGAACGCCTCGAGCACCTCGAGGACGGTGCGGGCGGCGGCCCGGGCACTCTGCGCCGCACCGGCCGACAGGTGCGCGGTGGCGAGCGCGAGGTGGGCGTTCACCACGACCCACCGGCACTGCGGCGAGAGCCGGTCGGCCACGGCGATCGCCTCGTCGGCGAGCAGGTCCGTGTCGGGGGCGCCGTCGCGAGCGGCGGTGAGAGCGAGTCCGGCGAGCGCATGGACGAGGGCGAGCTGGTCCCCGGAGATCCGGGACGCGACCTCGGCCCGCCGGAAGCGTGCGGTCGCCGCGACGCCGTCGCCCGACCACATGAGGGCGAGTCCGTCGGCGACCTCCGAGATCGCCATCCAGAGCCCGTGCAGCGGAGGATCTGCGTCGCGGTCCGGCACCGTTCCGCTCGGCACCGTCCCGCTCGTCACCGTCCCGCTCGTCACCGCCTCGGCCAGCCGTCGGGACGCGGCGACGGCGACCCCGACGGGCAGACCCGGTTCCAGCTCGGTGGTCTCGGCGGCCGCCGCGACGTCGATCCATCGCCGCCAGCCGCGGTGGTCGCCGGCGGCGATCCGGGCCATCGCCGCGACGACGCACGTCCGCGGGTCCGGCGCCAGCTGGTCGGGGGGCAGGGTGTCGAGGGCGTCGTGGACCACCTCGGGCCGTCCCGACAGCACGCATCGTTGCCAGTGGGCGAGCAGCGAGCGACGCGCCGTCCCACCGTCGCCCAGCTCGACGTAGCAGCGGGTCGACAGGTCCAGTCGGCCGTGCGTGGCGAGCCACTCGGCGTGTCTGCGGCGCAGCGCGACCGACGACTCCCAGTGCTCGACGGCCAGCTCGTCGCGCAGGTGTGCGGACAGCACCGGATGGAGGGTGAAGACGGGCCCGTCGGCCACGGTCGCGAACTGCGACGTGTCCGCGAACTGTGCGAGCAGGCGGCCGGCGGCGGCGTTGCCCGTCAGATGGATCGCGAGCGCGGGGGAGGTCGCGCCCGCGACCGAGACGGCGTACAGCAGGTGCCGGACCTCGGTCGTCACCCGGCCCATCACCTCGGAACGGAGGTAGTCCCGGATGGTGGGCCCGGCGCCCCGCCTGCCGAGCTCGGCGACGAGCCCCACACCCAGCGCCCAGCCGTCCAGCTCAGGGAGGTCGTGGCCGACGAGGGCGCGCACGTCGGCCGACTGCAGGCGCAGCTCGTCGGCCGTGATCGTCGTGGCCAACCCGCACGCCCGGCCACGGGCGATCCAGCTCGGGCTGCGGTGTCGGGTCGTGACGAGCAGCCGCAACAGAGCAGGCCGCCGCTCGACGAGGTCCTGCAGTACCAGCTGCGCCTCCGGGTCGGCGATCGTGTCGGCGCCGTCGAGGACCAGCCGGCACGGACGGTCGGCGGTGTACGGGCCCGCAGCGAGCACGCGGGCGAGCCGCTCCGGCCACCAGTCGGCGTCAGGATCCGCCGGCCCCGGGGCGGCCCCGACCGTGGCGAGGACGTCGTGGCGGAGCGTGTCGGCGGAGTTGTGCCGCGGGGCGACGCGGACGACCCGGACGTGCCGTTCGCCGCGGGCCCATCCGTCGACCAGCATGCTCTTGCCGGCCCCGGCCGGGCCACTGACGACGACCACGCCGTCGGTGCTCGACCGGAGCCGGCCGATCAGACGGCCGTCGCGGCCGGGGGTGCGCGACCACGCCGGCGGCGGGTCCGGACGCCCGGCCATCGATCAGGCGATCCGGCCGAACTCACCGCGGAAATGGACGAGCGGGCGACCGGCGCCGTGGTGCTCGAACGTGCGCACGGCGCCGACGAAGATCGTGTGGTCGCCGCTGGCCACCTCGGTGGCCACGTCGCAGACCACGCTCGCGAGCGCGTCGCGGAGCATCGGGACGCCGTGCTGCTCGTCGTACTCGACCCCCGCGAAGCGGTCGCCCTTCGCGGCGAACCGGCGGGCGAGGTCCCCGGAGGCCTCACCGAGCACGTTCACACCGAAGCGACCGTGGGTGGAGATCGCCTTCCGGGTGAAGAGATGGTTGCCCACGCAGACCAGCAACTGCAGCGGATCGAGGGAGAGCGCCGTGACGGAGCTGGCCGTCATGCCGACGGGCAGGTCACCGGCCCGGGTGGTGATCACCGAGACGCCCGAGGGCAGGTGCGACATCGTCGCCCGGAAGGCGACGGTCTCGTCGGTGAGAGGCGAAGCGGGCACTGGAACCTCCGGAACGTGTGGTCGTGGCATCGACCGACCTGTCTCGACTGGGTCGGTGCGACCTTGCCCCGATGCCGCGTACCTCACATCGCGTGAACACGTGATTTCCGGGCCGGCGGCCGGCTCGGAGCACCGCATCGACGGAACAACGACGCCGGACCACGGTCGTCGGACGAAAGGAGTCGGACATGAGTGAGAACATTTCGGCACGGCCCGACGAGCGCCATTCCGGTGCCCAGAAGGTGGTATTCCTCTGTTTCACCGAGCCGGCCGAGGGAGTGTCCTCCGACGAGGACATCCGGCCGAACCTCGACTCGCACAAGCAGTGGCTCTCCGACATCGAGAGGTCGGCCCAGCTGCTCTTCGCGGGCCCGATGCTCGGCGACGACTACCGCTACTCGGGCTCGGGGCTGCTCGTCCTGCGCGCCGGGTCGATCGCCGAGGCGAAGGAGATCGCCGATCGCGACCCGTTCCATTCCCAGGGCCTGCGGTCGTACCGAATCGTCCCGTGGCAGCTCAACGAGGGCTCGTTCGACGTGCGGATGACGCTGTCGGACACCCGGTTCGAAATCCTGTGAACGGGGTCGGAGGCCGAGCCCGCCGAGAGTCGAGGAGAAGATGATGGGACCGGACATCGGACTTCTGGTCGTTCGAGCCCTGCTCGGGTTCGTCCTTTTCGCGCACGCCACCCAGAAACTGCTCGGATGGTTCCACGGGCCGGGACTCGGCGGGGCGACGACGGTGTTCGAGGCGTTGGGCCAGCGTCCGGGACGGCGGATGGCGGTGCTCGCGTCGCTGTGCGAGCTCGTCGCCGCGGTCCTGCTCGCCCTCGGGATCGCGACGCCTGTGGGCGTGGCCGTCGGGACCGGCACGATGCTGGTCGCGGGGGCCGCGTCGACCATGAGGTCGGGCTCGCGGTGGAACACGGGCGGCGGAGGGGAGTACCCGCTGGTGCTCGCGGTCGTGGTGGCGACGGTCGGCTTCACCGGTCCCGGTGGGTACTCCGTCGATGCCGTCCTCGGGCTCGCGACGCTCGAGGCCGACGTCCGGGTCGGCGCGATCGCAGCGGCCGTCGCGATCGTGGTGGCCGCGTTCCCGATCGTGCGGACCCGCCGGGAGCTGCGGCCGGAGACCCGCGTGGCCAGGACCGGCTGACCGACGCCGCACCCCGCCACACGGGTCGTCCCAGACCGGGCGACCTGGGCGGCGGGCCGTCCGGGACGGCCCGCCGCACCGCTCTCAGCCGGGAGTGTGGTTGTAGCCGGGCAGGATCAGGTGGCCCGCGTCGATCGGCAGGGCCACGCCGGTGATGTCCTTGGCGTCGTCGGACACGAGGAACAGGACGCCGTTGGACAGGGTCTGGGGGTCCAGGAGCCGCCGGTCCTTCAGCGCGGTCCAGTTCCTCGTCGCGTCCCAGAGATCGGAGTGGCCGGCGCCGGGGAAGATCAGGTTGTCGTAGAGCCCCTGCCAGTCCACGATCTTGGTGTTCGCGGCTCCCGGGCAGATCGCGTTGCAGCGGATGCCGTAGCCGCCGAGCTCGAGCGCGACGTTCTTCATCAGCATGACGACCCCGGCCTTCGACACGTTGTAGTGCGTGTAGCCGGGGCCGGTCTCGATCGCGTTGATCGAGGCCGTCATGCAGATCGCCCCCCGGCCCCGCTCGATCATGTGCGGGGCGACGGCCTTGGCCGCCCGCCACATGCCGGACAGGTTGATGTCGATCATCTGGGTCCAGCGTTCTTCGCTCATCTCCCAGAAGTTCTCGATGCTCAGCACGCCGTGGTTGGCCACCAGGATGTCGATCTGGCCGAACTCGGACAGGCCGGCGGCGACGGCCCCGTCCAGTGCCTCCTGCGACCGCGCGTCGCCCTCGACGGCGATGATGCGGCGGTCGAGTTCCTCGACCCCCTTGACGGTCTCGGCCAGGTCGTCGCTGCCGGAGAGCTCGTACTCGATGCTCTCGACACTGCCCGGCACGTCGACCGCGATGATGTCGGCGCCCTCACGGGCCAAGGTCAGGGCGTGCGAGCGGCCCTGACCGCGCCCTGCGCCGGTGATCAGTGCGACCTTGCCGTCGAGCTTTCCCATGACGGTCCTCCTGGTTGGGAATCGTGGGCGGTCAGGCGGGGGTGCGGGCGGGCGCGGTGAAGCGGAACCCTGGGTAGTCGTTGTCCTTGGCCTCGCGCAGCCGCTCGGCGTAGGCGCCGAGACCGGCCATGTAGAACATGATCGTGACGGGCTTGCCCGGGACGTTGGCGCCGTTGATCCACGAGTCGGCCTTCGGGAACAGCGTCGAGTTCCCGATCTCGTCGCAGGTCGCGACCCACGCCGACTCGGTCTCGGCCGCGGGCTCGATCGTGTCCATGCCGGTCTTCTGCAGGTGCCGGATCGCGTCGGCGATCCACTCGATCTGCACCTCGTCGGCGGGCGGCTGGTTGGTGAAGGGCCCCATCGGCCCGAACATCATGAACATGTTCGGGAAGCCGCTGGTCATCAGCCCGAGGTGCGTCGTCGGCCGGTGCGCCCAGTGGTCGGCGAGGTCGACGCCGCCGCGGCCGGTGTGTGCGATCTTGAGCGTATTGCCGGTGACGGCGTCGAAGCCGGTGGCGAACACGATCACGTCGAGGTCGTACTCGGCGTTCGTCGTCCGGACACCGCGCGGGGTGATCTCGACGATCGGGTCGGACCTGACGTCGACGAGCGCGACGTTGTCGCGGTTGTAGGTCTCGAAGTAGCCGTCGCAGCAGAGCGGGCGCTTCGCGTAGAGGTCGGTCGGCGTCAGCATGCGCGCGGTCTCCGGGTCCGTGACGGTCTCGGCGATCTTGCGCTTGATGAAGTCGGTCGCCGCGTTGTTCGCGAACAGGTCGACGCCGATGTCGCTGAAGGTGGCGAACATGAACTGGAAGCCCCCGCCGTGGTCCCACCACTTCTCGAAGACCGCCTCACGCTCCTCGTCGCTGACGGCGCTCGCCGGCGTGGTGCTCTCCGCGAAGCCGAAGCCGGTGATCGAGTTGCGCACGTGCTGCCAGTAGCCCTCGTAGTCGGCACGGATGGAGGCGAGGAAGTCCGCGTCGATCGCGCCGTGGCGCGCCGGGACGCTGTACTGGGCCGAGCGTTGGAAGACCGTCAGATGGTCGGCCTCGGGCGCGATCTCGGTGATGACCTGCACGCCGCTGGAGCCGGTGCCGATGACGCCCACGCGCTTGCCCGCGAAGCTCGTGCCGGACTGCGGCCAGCGGGCGGTGTGGAAGATCTCGCCGGTGAAGCTCCCCTGGCCGGGGAAGGCCGGCATGTTCGTCGACGACAGCAGGCCGACGCCCTCGATGAGGAACCGGGCGGCCAGCCGCTCGCCCGCATCCGTGACGACGAGCCAGCGGTTGACGTCCTCGTCGAACGTCGCGCTGAGGATCCGGGTCTCGAGGGTGATACTGCGGCGCAGGTCGTAGCGGTCGGCGACGTGGTTGAGGTAGGCGAGGATCTCGGGTTGACGCGGGTAGCGCTCGCTCCACTGCCACGTGTCGAAGAGGTCCCGGTCGAACGAGTAGCAGTACGCGGTGACCTCGGTGTCGGCGCGGGCCCCGGGGTAGCAGTTCCAGTACCAGGTCCCCCCGACGCCGGGCGCGTCGTCGAAGGCCCGGACGTCGAGGCCGAGATCGTTGCGCAGGACGTGAAGGGCGAGGAGTCCGGCGAAGCCGGTGCCGATGACGACGGCATCCAGCTCGACCGGCTCGACGCCGTCTCGGTTGTCGGTCGGTCCGCTCATGGCACCGATCGTCAGCGACGCCCGTCACAGCGTGCTGTCCCAATTCGGTACGTGGCCCGTGTTCCAGATTCGTACAAGTGCCCGGCGCCGCGGTTGCCTACGGTCGGCGCAACGGAGGGAGGGGAACATGGCGTGGATTCGGGGAGCCGGGCTGACCGCGTTCGGTCGTCTGCCGGGCAGGGACGCGTCGGGTTGGCAGGCGACCGCGGCGAGGCTCGCGATGGCCGATGCCGGGGTGCGCCCGCAGGACGTCGACGGCCTGATCGTGGGGTATGCGACGACGCTCGACCACCTGATGCCGGCGAACCTGCTGGGGGAGTACCTCGGAATCACACCGAGGGTCGCGCTGGGCGCGGCCGTGGGCGGCGCGACGGGGCTCGCGATGGTCGCGCAGGCGGCGTCCCTGGTCGACTCCGGTGCTGCCTCGACGGTGCTCGTCGTCGCCGGGGAGGACAGGGCCAGCGGCCAGAGCACGCAGGTCTCGACGAGCACCCTCGCGCAGGTCGGCCACCGCCGCTACGAGGTGCCGATCGGGGCGACCGTGCCGCAGTACTACGCGCTCCTCGCCTCGGCGTACCTGCACGAGCACGGCCTCGACCCGCGCGACGGGCTGGCTCCGCTCGCGGTCGCGATGCGCGCCCACGCGGCCCGCCGCGACGGCGCACAGTTCCGCGAGCCGGTCACCGTCGACGACGTCGTGGCCTCCCGCCCGGTCGCCGCGCCGTTGCATCTGCTCGACTGCTGCCCGATCTCCGACGGCGGGGCCGCGGTCCTGGTCGGGCCCGGCGGCTCGGCGCGTGACGTCGAGATCGCGGGTACGGGACAGGCCCACCTGCACCAGCACATCAGCGAGGCCGATCCGCACGAGTTCGGGGCCCGGTTGTCGGCCGGGCGGGCGCTGACCGCGGCCGGCGTCGAGATCGACGACGTCGACGTCTTCGGCATCTACGACAGCTTCACCATCACCCTCGCGCTCCTGCTCGAGGAACTCGGACTCGCACGGCCCGGACGGGCCGGGGCCGCGGCAGCCGACGGTTGCTTCGACCTCGACGGCCCCACGCCGGTCAACACCCACGGCGGGCTGCTGTCCTACGGACACTGCGGCGTCGGAGGCGGGATGGCGCACCTGGTCGAGGTCGTCTTGCAGCTGCGCGGCGAGGCGGGTGACCGACAGGTCGGCGGCGCCGCGCAGGGCCTCGTGCACGCCGACGGCGGCGTCATGTCCGCGCACGTCACCGCTGTCCTGCGCACATCGGGAGGTGCAGCGTGAACGACTGGACCGACGGCGAGCCGCGCGTCGTCGTGAGCGGGTGCGACGACTGCGGTCACCGCTGGTACCTGCGCCGCGAATGCTGCCCGCGCTGCGGCGGGCCGGTGAACGAACGCATCAGCGAGGGCGGCGGCCGCGTGACCGCGACGACGGTGGGGGACCGGGGCGCGATCGCACTCGTCGACCTCTCCGAGGGTGTGCGGGTGCTGGGCCGCTGCGACCCGACGCTGCGGCCGGGCACCGCCGTCCGGCTGACGTTCCACGCCGAGGCGGGCGAGCCCGTCGCGGTGCCCTACTTCGAGGCGGAGAGCACGTGACCGACCTGTCGTTCTTCCACACCCCGGGGTCGGTCGCCGTGATCGGCGCCTCCGACAACCCCGACAAGATCGGCGGCCGGCCGATCGAGTACATGACGACGCTCGGCTACCGGGGCGCGCTCTACCCGGTCAACCCGAGCCGTCCGATGATCCAGGGCCTGCCCGCGTTCGGATCGGTCGACAGCCTGCCCGAGGTTCCCGAGGTCGCCGTCGTCGCGGTCCCGGGGCAGGCTGCGGTCGACGCGGTCGAGACCTGCGCGCGGCTCGGGGTGCGCGGCTGCGTCGTCATGTCCTCGGGGTTCGGCGAGACGCCCGATCCCGACGGCCGCCGTTGTCAGGAGGAGATGCTGCGCGCCGCACGCCGAACCGGGATGCGCATCGTCGGCCCCAACACCCAGGGTCTCGCGAGCTTCGGGTCCGGAGCGGTGCTCGGCTTCTCGACGATGTTCACCGAGCTGCCGCCGGCCGACGGGCCGGTCGCCGTCGTCAGCCAGAGCGGAGCGATGTGCTCGGTGCCCTACGGGGTCCTGCGCCGGCGGGGGGTCGGCGTGCGGTACGCCCACGCGACGGGTAACGACGCCGACGTCAGCGCCGCCGAGCTCGCCGCGGCGGTCGTGGCCGACCCGGCCGTCCGGCTCCTGGTGCTCTACCTCGAGGACATCCGGCACCCGGCCGCGGTCGAGGAGCTGGCCGACGTGGCGACGAGCCGCGGCGTGCCGGTCGTCGCGCTCGCGGGCGGGCGCAGCGCCGGTGGCCGGCGCGCCGCCGCCTCGCACACCGGGGCGCTGGCGAACGAGACGCGCGTCGTCGACGCCTTCTTCGAACGGCTCGGCATCTGGCGGGCCCGGCACTCCGCGGACCTGACCGCCGCGGTCGACCTCTACCTCCAGGGTGCCGCACAGCCCCGCTCGCCCGCCGCAGGGGAACAGGGGCTCGCGATCGTCAGCAACTCCGGCGCGATCTGTGTGCTGGCCGCCGATGCCGCCGCCGACCACGACCTGGACCTGGCGACGTTCACCACGCACAGCCGCGAGCGTCTGGGCGCGGCGTTGCCGGCGTTCGCGGCGACCGCGAACCCCGTCGACGTCACCGCCGCCCTGATGACCGACAGCAGCCTGTTCGGCAAGGTCCTGCCGGTCATCGGCGCGGACCCCGGGGTCGACGCGTGCGTCGTCGGCATCCCGGTCGCCGGCCGCGGCTACGACGTCGCGACGATCGCCGCCGACGTGCGCGCGTTCGCGCAGGACAGCGGCGTTCCGGTGGCGGTGGCGATCGCCCAGCCCGACGTGGGTGCCGTCTTCCGCGACGCAGGGCTCGCCGTGTTCGACGACGAGGGCGCCGCCGTCGCGGCGTTGGCGCAGGTGAGGCGACACGGCGAGATCGCCGCGGCTGCTCCGGGCCGCGGCCGGCTCTCGACGCGCCGCCCCGGGGCCTCGGTGCACACCCTCGACGAGGCCGACAGCCTCGCCGCGCTCGCTGCGCTGGGCCTCGCGACCGTCGCCGCCACGCGCTGTGCGGACGCGGACGCGGCCGTCGCGGCGTTCGACGCGCTCGGGGGCGTGCCCGTCGTCGTCAAGGGCTGTACCGCTGCGATCACTCACAAGTCCGACCTGGGCCTGGTGCGGCTCGGCCTGACCGACGCCGAGGAGGTCGCGCGGGCCGCCCGCGACGTCGTGGACATCATGGCGCGCAACGGGGTCGCCGAGGGCGCGGTGCTCGTCGCGCCGATGGTCAGGGGCGCACTCGAGGTGATGGTCGGTGCGCACCTCGACCCGTCGTTCGGGCCGGTCGTCGTGCTCGGCGCCGGCGGGACGGGCGTCGAGGCCGTGCCCGACGTCCGGGTGCTCCTGCCCCCGTTCACCGCCGCCGACGCGCGCGCGGCGGTCGCCTCGCTGCGCATGGCGCCACTGCTGGGCCCGGTGCGCGGGGACGCGGCCGCCGACGTGGACGCGTGGGTCGACATGGCCGTGCGGCTCGGTCGGGAGATGGTGCGGCCCGGGTCGCGGATCGCGAGTGTGGACGCGAACCCGGTGATGTTGCACCGCGGTGTCGGCGCGGGGGCGGTCGCGGTCGACGCGCTCGTGCTCGTCGACGGCGGCGCGGAGCTCTGATCCGGGCGACGATCAGCCGATGACCGACCCTACGTTCCCGACCTACGCCCAGCTCCTCGCGCGGACGGACGCTCCTCCCGGCTCCGCGTGGGGGGTCTGGGGCGCCGGCGACGAGATCGGCACTCTCAACCACCTCACGCCCGAACGGGTCCGCGACGCCGCGGCGCTCGTGCGCACGGGGGAGCGGATCCGGCTGGACCACCCGCTCGAGGCGTTCGACCCGCCACCCGCGCCGGCCCGCAAGCTGCTGCGGCACACGATGTTCGGAGCGAACGAGCATCACCGCGACGAGTACCTCGACGGCTTTTACACCCAGGGCAGCAGCCAGCTCGACGGGCTGCGCCACTTCGCCCATCCCGAGCACGGCTTCTACAACGGGACCGATCCCGGCCGCCTGCAGCCGGGGTTGCCGACGCTCGGGGTGAACCGCTACTCCGAGCACGGCATCGTCGGGCGCGGGGTGCTGGTCGACGTCGAGGCCCACCTGCGGGCTCGCGGCCACCTCATCGACCACGACGCCGGTGAGCCGATCGAGGTCGCAACGGTCGTCGAGGCGGCGGCCGGGCAGGGCGTCGAGCTGCGACCGGGCGACATCCTGATGGTCCGCACCGGCTGGGGGCACCACTACCTCCGCGAGCTCGACCCGGACGGCAGGCGCGCGCTCACACCGCTGCGGGCCTCCGGCCTGGCGGCGTCCCTGGAGACTGTCGAGTGGCTGTGGGACAACAGGTTCGCGGTCGTCGCGAGCGACACGTTCGCCGTCGAGGCGTGGCCCGCGCCCGAGGACTCGCCGTTCCTCACCGCCGCCGAGCGCGCCGGTACCGACCGGATCCCGCACAGCGGGCTGATGCATCGTGTGCTGATCCCGTTGCTGGGCATGGTCCTCGGCGAGCTGTGGGCGCTCGACGAGCTCGCGGCCGCCTGCGCCGCCGACGGCCGCTGGGACTGCATGCTCGTCGCGACGCCGCTCAACCTCACCGGCGGCGTGGGTTCGCCGAGCAACGCCGTCGCGATCCGCTGACGACCGCGACCCCGACCCGCCTCCGCTGCGCCGGGCCCTGCGCGACCCCGGGTCGAGCTCGACACCCGGCACAGGGGCCGGCGCCCGGTCCGGACATGCCGCGGCCGCCGTCCCCGGTGGGGGACGGCGGCCGTGTCGGAGAGAACTCAGCCGTAGCGCCGGACCAGCCCGGCGAGCTCGTCGAGCCGGGCGAGGCTGTCGCTCTCCGACGCCGGCTCGAGGACGACGGCGACGCGCTCGGCGCCCCCGTCGCGGTAGGCGTCGAGGACGGCGAGATCGTCGCCGTCGGCGCCGAAGACGCTCATCGGGGCCCCGGGGGCGTACTCGGCGCGCATCTCGAACTGCGCCTTGACCCCGTCGGGGTCGAGAGCCCCGCCGTGCAGCCAGCCGTCGCCGTGCACGGTGGCACGTCTGGCGGCCGCGGGACCCCAGCCGCCGACGTAGAGCGGCAGCGGCTTCTGCACCGGCTTCGGCCATGACCAGATCGGGTCGAAGTCGACGAATCTGCCGTGGAACTCGGCCTCCTCCTGGGTCCAGATCGCTCGCAGGGCCTGGAGTTGCTCGTCGAGCAGCGCGCCACGGGTGCTCGGGTCCGTGCCGTGGTTGCGCATCTGCTCCTTGTTCCAGCCGGGAGCCACGCCGAACAGCACCCGGCCGTCCGAGACGACGTCGAGGCTCGCGACCTCCTTGGCGGTGTAGATGACGTCGCGCTGGGTCATCAGCGCGATGCCCGTGCCGAGGGTGATCCGGGACGTCACCACGGCGGCCGCCGTGAGTGCGACGAACGGGTTGAGCAGCCGGGCGTAATAGTCCGGCATGGGCCCACCCAGCGGGAACGGTGACTCCCGGCTGACCGGGATGTGCGAGTGCTCGGTGACGAACAGGGACTCGAACCCCCGTTCCTCGACGGCGCGTCCCAGGACGTCGGGCCGGATGGCCCCGTCGGCGACGAACGCCCCGATGCCGATCTTCATGTCGTCTCCTCGGTGAATGGGTTCGTCAGACCCGCTGGAACCCGGCGTCGACGGGAAGCGAGATGCCCGTGATGTAGCGGGCCTCGTCGGACGCGAGGAACGCGATCGCGTTCGAGATGTCGCGTGGCTCGATCCACGGGATGGGGAGTGCGTTGAGGGCCGTGTAGGCGGGCACGCTCTCCTCGCGGGTCGGGTTCTCCGAATCGGGGACGAAGGCCTTGCGCAGCGCCGGGTTCTGGATCATGTCCGTGTCGCAGTTGGTCGGGTGGATCGTGTTCACCCGGATGAAGTGCGGCGCCAGCTCCAGCGCGAGGGTCTGCATGAGCCCGATGACGCCGTGCTTGGCGGCGATGTAGTGCCCCGCGCCCTGGACCGGGCGCAGCGCCACCGCGGTGCTGGTCAGTGTGATCGAGCCACCGCGACCTCCGGCGATGATGTGCGGGATCGCGGCCTTGCACGTGTGGAAGACACCGGTGAGGTTGACACCGATCATGTCGTTCCACTGTTCGAGGGAGAGCTCGTGGACCATCCCGAGGCTCACGATGCCCGCGTTGCCGCAGACGATGTCGAGGCGGCCGAGATCGGCGACGCCCGCGTCGACGGCCTGCGCGAGCTCGGCGTACTCGCGGACGTCGGCCCGGGTGGCGACGATGCGACGGTCGAGCGCCTCGACGAGGCGAACCGTCTCCTTCAGGTCCTCCGGTGTGGACATCGGATACTCGATGGTGTCGACCTGACCACAGAGATCGACGGTGATGATGTCGGCGCCCTCCTGGGCGAGCCGGACGGCGTGCGACCGGCCTTGCCCGCGGGCACCACCGGTGATGAGGGCGAGCTTGCCCTCCAGCCTTCCTGCCATCGTCAGCTCATTTCTCGTTGTAGAGAGCGTTGATCGCGACCGGGTCCTTGTAGAACGAGTCCAGACCGACGATCTTGCCGTCGCGGACGGTGTAGATCTCGGTGACGCGGGTCGCCAGCGAACGGCCGCTACCTCGCGAGGTGAAGGTCATGTCCAGCCGGGAGACGATCACGTCTCCACCGTCGATCAGCGAGTTCTCGTCGATGCGAGGTTCGACGCCGGCCGTCATCTTCTCGATCAGCTTCACGAATCCGGCGGGGCCGGTGAACCTCCCGGAGAAGTCCATGCCATCGGCCTCGTCGACGACGGCGTCGTCGGCGAGCCTGGTCAGGGCGTCCTCGAGGTCGCCCCGGATGAAGGCGTCGACGAATCCCTTCACGACCTGCCTGTCGGCCTCACTCATCAGTTGCCACCTTTCGCTCGTCGCCATGTCCGGCCGTGGTCGGCTGTCCGACGACCGACGCTAGGAGTCGCGTTCCGGGGGTTGTTGTTCCACCTTGGGACAAGCGCGCCGGTCCGCCCGGTCACTCGGCGGGTGCGGGGGTGGCCGGCCTGGAATGGCTGTGGCTGAGGACGTCCTCGAGCTTCGGGGTTCGCACGGCTGCGGCCGCCTCCTGTGCGGCGAGCTCGCGCTCGAGTGTCCGGTTGTCGCCGCGGACCCGGGCGACCCACGCCCGACCGGCCTCCGGGGTCATGTGGCAGAGCCCGAGGACATCGGGGTTCCGGGCGCAGAGGGACTGTTCGGGCGGTGTCAGCGGGGGCCGTCGCCTCTCTCCGCCGCCGGCAGCGCCACGGCTCAGACCGACAGGTGACCACGCGCGGCGGGCCGGCGTGCCGCAGGCCGGGCAGGTCCGGGTGGCGGGCGGAGGAGCGGCGGACCAGCTCTCGAACCGGCCTGCGCAGGTGGGGCACGAATAGTCGACGAGGATGGCCATCCTCACAGGAGAACAGCGCCGCCGATTGCGGACCTGTGCCACTCTGGCACACCGGAATCGCGCCGGTGTCCCGAAATCACACACCATTCCCGCGCGGCGCCCGCCTACGGTGCAGATTCCGTGACCGGGACCGACGGATGCCGTCTCCCGCGTCCTCACCCGGATCGGGGAGGCTCCCCGACCGATCCCGCGCCGAGATCAGGCGAAAGGAAGAACCATGCCGTCCTCCGCAACGTGCAAGCGGCTGTGGGCGCTCGACTCGCCCAGCTTCACCCTGGACGCCTCGACGCTGATGTACGGGCTCAGCGGTGAGCTGACCGTCCCGCTCCCCGCCTACCTCATCGAGCATCCGAAGGGACTGGTCCTGTTCGACACCGGCCTGGTGCCCGAGGCCCACGACGACCCCGAGGCCGTCTACGGCGAGCTCGCGACCATGACCCGGCTGGAGGTCAGGCCCGAGCAGCGGCTCGACCGCCAACTCGCGGCCCTGGGCTACAGGACCACCGACGTCACCCACGTCATCGCCTCGCACGGCCATCTCGACCACACCGGCGGTCTGTCGCTGTTCCCGGAGGCGAGGTTCTACGCGGGCGAGGGCGAGCTCCCGTTCTCGTTCTGGCCCACCAGGATCGGCGCCGGGTTCTTCCGGCCCGCCGACATCGAGGCGACCCGGCACTTCGACTGGAACTACATCCCGGGCACCGACGTCGACCTTTTCGGCGACGGCAGCCTGACGGTGCTGTTCACCCCCGGCCACACCCCGGGAGAGCTGAGCCTGCTGGTGCGGCTGCCCTCGCGGACGTTCATCTTGACCGGTGACACCGCGCACCTGCGAGCTGCGTTCGACCAGGAGGTCCACTTCCCGATCGACTCGAACACCGAGCAGGCGGTCCGCAGCCTGCGCCGGCTCAAGCTGCTGCGCGACGCCGCCGACGCGACGGTGTGGATCACCCACGACCCCGAGGACTGGGCCGCCTACGGCCACGCCCCGCACTGCTACGAGTGAGCGGCCGGGCCCCGACGACGACGTGGGTGGCACCGCCCGGGTGCCACCCACGTTCGCGTCCGGGAGCTCGATCCCGGGCACTCAGCCCAGTGAGACCTCGACCCACGAGTCGCCGCCCCACGGAGTGACGATCGTGCCGCTGCTGGCGGGCCCCTGCTGCTTGAAGTGCTCGGGGAGGTCGTCGCGCAGGTCCCAGGTCGCGTCCAGACGGCCGAGACCGACACAGATCGCGGCGATCTGGCCCAGCTCGACGATCTCGCCGTCGCTGTAGTACTTCCGCAGGTCGTCGTACACCGTGTCGTCGATCGACAGGTGGTTCGTCGCGAGCCGGTCCGCGTAGTCGAGCGCGGCGCGGTCGGCGTCGGTCAGGTTCGGTGCCTCCTCGGGCTTCTCCAGCGAGCACACGAGGTCCTCGTCGACCCCGTCGAGCGTCGCGTGGTCGTAGCGCATCGCCATGCAGCTGCGGCACTGGTTGTGGAAGGCGATCCGCAACCGCACCAGCTCGACCAGACGCGGCGCCAGTGACGTGTCGGTCATCCACGCGCCGAAGAACGTCACCAGTGTCCGGACCCGTTCCGGGCGGGTGGCCCGGGCGTGGATCTTCATCACGAGCGGCACGTCGTCACCGATGAGGGGCGTGTACACCTCTGGTGCCGCGGGCGCGATCCGAGCCATGTTGTCTCCTCGTCGACCTCGTCGTCCGGACCGGGTGGTTTCCGGACCGATGGCCCATCGTCGGACCGGGGGGTGCGAGGGGAGGTGTCCCAACTTCGGGCACATGGCCGCCGGAGCACGAGAGGTAGGCAGCCGTCCCACGGCGGGCGGTGGACCCCGCACGCGGTCGGGACCGGCTACGGGTCCGCCCGGGGGCGCGAGGGGCTCGGCGAGCAGCCCGGGTCGACGGGCCGACCGCGGCGCAGATCGGCGAACCCGCCGCCGGCGCGGATCAGGGCCAGGTCCTCCTCGACGGACGTGCTGCGGGCGCGGCGGCGCCGGAGCGGGCGATCCACGGGACGGCACGCAACCGGTTCCGGGGCGCGGCGATGGTCGCCACGCTACCGCTCGGCGGAGTTGTCCCAGGTTGGGACAGCCGTGAACGGAACATGACGGGCACGTTGACAGGGCTGTGGCGCCGCTCATAGTGTCGTCGGTCGACAGGCGACAGTCGCCCGTGATTTCGGTCTGAGGAGTACGAGATGTCCGCAGCACCCGCGCCGCCGGCGCCGGCGGTGGCACCCGCGTTCGATCACCGCCGGCTCGACGAGCTGATGGAGCGGGCCGGGCTCGACGCGCTGTTGGCGACGTCGAAGCACAACGTGCAGTACCTGCTCGGCGGTCATCGCTACTTCTTCTTCGACTACATGGACGCCATCGGGGTGAGCCGGTACCTGCCGGTCGTCGTCTACGTCCGGGGCCGTCCGGAGGCGACGGCCTACATCGGCAACGCCACCGAGGACTGGCAGCTGGACAACCGTCCGCTGTGGGTCTCCGAGGTGGAGCTGTCGAGCTGGGGCGCGGTCGATGCCGTCGACCGTGCTCTCGCGCACCTGCGCAGGGTCCGCCCCGGAGCGGTCACCGTGGGCATCGAGCCCTCGTTCCTGCCGGCCGACGCCTACCTGCGGCTGACCCAGGACCCCGAGGTCGACGTCGCCGACGGCTACCTCGCGCTGGAGCGGCTGCGGGCGCGCAAGACCCCGCAGGAACTGGCCCTCGTCGAGCAGGCCTCGACGGCGATCGTCGACTCCATGGTCGCGGTCTTCGGCAGCCACGGTGTGGGGACGACCAAGCACGAGCTTGTCGAAGCACTGCGCAGGGAGGAGACGGCTCGCGGCCTGATCTTCGAGTACTGCCTGGTCAGCATGGGCAGCAGCGCCAACCGCGGCGCGTCCGACCAGGCATGGCGGCGCGGCGACGTGCTGTGCCTCGACTCGGGCGGCAACCTCGGCGGCTACATCGGCGACCTGGCCAGGATGGCGGTCCTCGGCGAGCCCGACGGCGAGCTGCAGGACCTGCTCGGCCACGTCGACGAGACGCAGCAGGCCGCGCGCCGGCCGATCCGACCGGGCGCCCGGGGCGAGGAGATCTTCCACGCCGCCGACGAGGTCGTCCGTCGCGGTGAGTTCGCCGCCAGCACGTCCTTCGTGGCGCACGGGATGGGGCTCATCAGCCACGAGGCGCCGCGACTGACCGCGACCGGCCCGGTGCCCTACCCCAACGACCACGGTGACCAGCCGCTCGAGCAGGGCATGGTCCTCTCGATCGAGACGACGCTGCTGCATCCGACCCGCGGCTTCATCAAGCTCGAGGACACCGTCGTCGTCACCGACGACGGACACCGGGCCTTCGGCGACGGGGCCCGTGGCTGGTCGGTCGCGCAATGCTGACCTCGCTCGGCTGTTGCGCAGGGCGTCAGCAGGTGACTCAATCTCACGGACCGACGACACGCCCAGCGTGATTGCGCTCCTCGTCGCCCGCCACCAGGCGCGGCGGCGTGCGCCGGACGGTGGCCCGGAACTGCTGCTCCAGCGCACGGCACGCCATTCGACACAGCCGTTGCACGTGCCCTGCCGACGGGAGGCCAACGATGTCCACCACCACCTACGCTCGCCAACTCCGCGCCGCTCGCGACGAGTTCGTCGTCACGGGCCGCGTGCCCGAGCGCTACCGTGCCGCCGTCCGTCCGGAGATCGCCGCATCGTGGGCCCGGTCGCGCAGCGGCGGCGTGTCCCCGGAGGAGGTGCACCTGCCCGCGTTGCCCGAGGTCGACGAGAAGAGCGAGCTCGCCATGGTCGCGGGTCCGGTGCTGGACCGGCTCGCCTCCGAGATCGACGAGCTCGGGGGTGCGGTGTTCCTGGCGAACTCGCAGGCACAGCTCGTGCGGAGCTGGATACCGGACGAGATGGTTCGGACGTCGTTGAGACGGATCCTCGCCGAGCCCGGCGCGAGCTGCAACGAGGCCCACGTCGGGACCAACGGCATCGGCACCGCCCTCGCGGACGGAAAGACCAAGATCATCGGCGGTCCGGAGCACTGGGGTGAGCTCCACCAGGACATGACCTGTGTGGCGGCCCCGATCGTGCATCCCGTGACGCGGCGGACGGCCGGCGCGCTCAACGTCACGCTGATGGACCAGCAGATCCATCCGGCCCTGACCGCACTCGTCCGCTGGGGGATCGAGGAGATCCGCCAAGGTCTGCTCGAACGGACGGGCAAGGCCGAGCGGCTGCTGTTCGAGCAGTTCATGGCCCGCCGCCGTAGCGATCGGCCGTCACTCCTGCTCAGCCCTCGCCTCTGCATCGCGGACCCGGCGGCCGCGGCGCTCCTGCCCGACCTCGACGCGGCCGAGCTCTGGGACCAGGTCGGCAGTTCCCGGCAGCCCGGCGGCGCGACGGAGCTCGAGCTCGCGGACGGTGCCGTGGTCCCGGTGAACGTGACTCCGGTGGAGGAGGGGCTGTTGATCGAGGTCCGCCGACAGGGGCGGCCGCCTCGACGTCGCTCGGCGGTCCGCCCACGCGCGTGCGCAGCGTTCGCCGCCGCGGCCGAGGCCGGCGCGGACGCGGTCGCGGCCGGTCTGCCGCTGCTGATCACGGGCGAGACCGGCGTCGGCAAGTTGACGCTGGCACGTCGGCTCACCAGCGCGGACGCGGACCTCGACCCGCTGATCGTCGTCGACTGTCGCGCTCACGTCGACGAACCCGGCCGGCTCGCGGAGGACGTGCGCACCGTGGGCGCCGGCGCCCGGGTTCTGCTCCTGCGCCACCTCGACGGCATCGGGTACCCGGCCGCGAAGCTCCTCGCACCGGTCCTGGAGATGCTCACGTCGAGCCCGCGCCCGCCGCAGCTGATCGCGACGACGACCAGGCGGCGCAACGGGCCCGACGTCCTGCAGGTCGTGTTCGAGCGGTTCGCCACCGTCACGGTCGAGGTGCCGCCCCTGCGCGACCGCGTCGCCGACCTGCCGACGCTGCTCTCGGCGCTGACGGCCGGACACGACCGGCGAGCGCGCTGGAGTCCCGAGGCGATCGAGGTGCTCGGCCGACGGACGTGGCCGGGCAACGTGCGCGAGCTGGAGAACGTCGTGCAGCGAACGCTGAGCAACAGCGGTGGCCTCATCCGGGTCGCGGACCTCCCGCTCGACGTCCGCCAGGAAGCAGGCCGGCGCAGCTTGACCCGGATGGAGCGCGCCGAACGTGACGCCATCATGGCGGCCCTGGAGAACTCGCGGGGCAACAAGGTGATCGCGGCGGAGGAGCTCGGAATCTCGCGGTCGAGCCTGTACCGCAAGATCGAGAGGTACGGCCTGGCCGATGCCGGCCAGGTCGAGGTGCGCCTTCGCAGCTGACCGGTCCGTGGCGGACTGCGGTCGCCTGTCGACCGGGTGGTAGGTTGCCGACGACCGGTGCGCAGCGAGGAGGCACGTCATGCCAGCGTCCGTCCCGGCCTGGGAGTCGCTCGACCTGAGCGGGCGGGCGCCCAGGAAGGCGCCGTCGCTGGCGGACCAGGCGTACGAGGCGCTCAAGCAGTGGGTCGTGGACGGTGATCTGCCCGCTGGTGTGCCGTTGAGCGAGAACGACCTCGCACGCCGCTTCTCGATCAGTCGTTCCCCGCTGCGTGAGGCCGTGCGACGACTCCAGGACGAGGGGCTGCTCGAGCCGTCGGGGCCGCGCGGGTTCAGCGTTCCGCCGCTGAGCGTCGAGCTCGTGCGCGAGGTCTACGGCGTGCGCCGGGCTCTGGAGACGGCGGCGGCGGAGACGGCCGTCGCGATCCCGCCCGCGGACATCAGGAGCATGCGTGAGCGCCTCGACGACCAGGTCGCCCGGGCCCGACAGGGCGACTTCGCGCCGTTCAACGAGAACGACTTCGCCTTCCACGACCTCTTCGTGGCCAACTGCGGCAACCGCCTGCTGATCAGCCATCTGCACCGGCTGCGTGGCAGCCTGCAGCGCATCATCAACTACGCCGGACGGTTCGAGGCCCACACCATGGCGTCCTGCGACGAGCATCTCGCGATCATGGCGGCGATGGAGGCCGGCAGCACCGCCGAGTTGCGCCACACCGTCGACGTCCACATCCGCGGAGTGACGGAGCGGCTGGTGGCCACGTTCGAGGCCAACGGGGGCTGAGCGGTAGTCGTACGAGGGGCCCCGGTGACACACCTCCGGGGCCCCTCGTCCGTTCGCAGTGCTACTGGATCGGCGCTACCTGATCAGCGCTACTTGATCAGCGCGCCCAGGTCGACCGACATCCGAAGACCGGTGATGTAGCGCGACTCGTCGGAGGCCAGGAACAGCACGGCGTTGCTGATGTCGCTGACGTCGAGCCACGGCACGGCGTGTTTCCAGGGCTGCGACGGATCCCAGAGCAGGTTCATCTGCGACGACGCCTCCCCGAACTCCTCCCTGCTGGGGGAGTGATCGAGGTCGGGGCGGAACATCCGCTTCAGCGGTTCGTTCTTGAAGTTGATGTCCGTGTCGACGGTCGTCGGATGGATGGTGTTGACACGGATCCCGTACTCGGCGACCTCGGCTGCCAACGACTGCGAGAGCCCGACCACCGCGAACTTCGCCGCGCAGTACGGCGCGAGGTTCGGCATCGCCTTGAGCCCCAGCAGGGAGCTGGTGATGATGATCGAACCGCCGTTGCCCGCCTCGATCATCCGGGGGACGACCGGTCGGACCGTCGACCACACGCCCTTCGCCATGACGTCGACGTGGGCGTCCCACATCTCGTCGGTGACCTCCCAGGTTCGCGGGCCGACCTGGCAGATCCCGGCATTCGCGCAGACGATGTCGATGCGGCCGAACTCCTCGTAGGCGTCGTCGACGACGTCCTGCATCGCGGCGACGTCGCGGACGTCCGCGGTTCGCGCGAGGATGCGGCGGTCCTGGTCCTCCACCAGGGCCACCGTCTCGTCGAGCTCCGCCCTCGTCCCGAGCGGATAGCCGAGGTCGTCGATGTCGCCGCAGATGTCGACCGCGATGATGTCGGCACCCTCGCTCGCGAGCAGCCGGGCGTGCGAGCGCCCCTGACCGCGGGCGGCTCCGGTGATCAGTGCGACCTTCCCGTCGAGCCGGCCCACGTCAGATGTCCCACGGCGTGGTGACCTGCAGGACGGCCTCCTGCAGCGAGTCGCCGCGCAGGTGGAAGCCGGACTTGAAGTCGGCGTCGTGCAGCAGTGCGAAGAACTGCTTCGAGTTCGGGTAGCGAACGATCCAGACCGCGTCCCAGGCCTGCCCGTCCTCGGCGACCATCGCGTACCCGCCCTTTCCGAGGTAGACGAACTCGACGCCGAAGCGCGGCCCGTGCACCTTGCAGTGCCGGACGTACTCCTCGTAGGTCTTCTCGCCGCCCTCGTTGAACCGCAGCAGGTTCATGAGGATGATCGGCTGGTCCTCGGGCAGGTCGAGGAGCGCGTTGATCGCGTCCTCCTGAGGGTCGATCGCCATGGTCGTTTCCTCTCGTGTGATCGCAGTTCCGGAGACTCGTACCGGCAGGGGTTCGGCCTCACGGCCACGCTATTGACGATCGACCGATGGCTGTTGTCCCGGCGTGGGACAGGGTCAGGTGGACACCTCCAGGACGATCTTGCCCGTGGTGCGCCCCGCCTCGCCGTATCGGTGTGCTTCTGCCGCCGAGCTCAGCGGGAAGGTCCGGTCGACGACGACCCGGAGCCTGCCGTCGGCGACGAGGGCGGCGAGGTCGGCCAGGCCGCACGGGTCGGGTTCCACGAGCAGCCACGTCACCCGGACGCCGTCGCGCGTCGGGAGCAGCGACCGGTCGAAGCCCGCCGGAGGGATGATGCTGACGAGCGTGCCTCCCGTGCGCAGCGTGCGCAGCGAACGCTCGGTGACGTCGCCGCCGAGCGTGTCGAGGACGACGTCGACGTCCTCGACGACGTCGGCGAAGTCCTGGGTGCGGTAGTCGACCAGCTGGTCGGCGCCCAGCCGGCGCAGGAGGTCGTGCTTGGCCTCGCTCGCCGTCCCGATCACGTGGGCGCCGCGTGCTTTCGCGATCTGGACCGCGAGGTGGCCGACCCCGCCCGCGGCGGCGTGGATGAGCACCCGCTGGCCGCTGCGGAGCCCTGCGGTGTCGACGAGGGCCTGCCGTGCGGTCAGTCCGGCCAGCGGCAGGGCGGCGCCGGCGACCGGGTCGAGGCCGGCGGGCCGGTGGGTGAAGTGGCGGGCCGGGCCCGTGACGAACTCGGCGTAGCCGCCGGCCGGACGGGGGAACCGGGGCATGCCGATGACCTCGTCGCCTTCGGTGAAGAGCGTGACGCCGGGTCCGACCGCCTCGACGACCCCGCTGACGTCGAACCCGAGGGTGAACGGCGGCCTCTCGTCGTGGTAGAAGAACCCCCTGGACCGCGTCTTCCAGTCGGTGGGATTGACACCGGCGGCCTCCACGCGCACCAGGATCTCGGTCGGTCCGGGCGTGGGGCGCGCCGTCTCGATCACGTGCAGCACGTCCGGGCCGCCGGGTCGGTCCTGACTGATCGCCTTCATCGTGGGCACGGAGCTGTCCGTTCTGTCTCGAGGAGACCGTCGATCGGGCGACGGTCGGCTGTCGACCGAACCGTAGGAGCGCATTCTCAGAGGTGTCAATCAGCGTCGCGAGCCCGTCCCAACTTGGGACAACCCGCGCCCGACCCCGACCGCCAGCCTTTCCCGGGTGAAGCCACCACCGTTCAGCTACCACCGCGGCCGGAGTCCCGAGCATGCCGCGGGTCTGCTGCGCGAACTCGGTCCGCGCGCTCGTGTGCTCGCCGGCGGCCAGTCCCTGCTGCCGATGCTGAATCTGCGCCTGGCCGAGCCCGCGCACCTGGTCGACCTCGGGCCGATCCCCGATCTCGGGTTCGTCCGCCGCGAGCGCGACCGGCTCGTCGTCGGTGCCACGGCCAGGCAGTCGGCGGTCGAACACTCCGCCGATGTTCGCGCCCTGGTGCCGCTGCTGGCCGAGGCGGTCGAGCACGTCGCGCACCCCCCCATCCGCCACCGCGGGACCGTCGTCGGCAGCATCGCCCACGCCTCGGCCGTCGCCGAGCTGCCGTGCGCCGCCCTCGCCCTCGACGCTCGGCTCACGCTGCTGAGTGCCGACGGGGTCCGGACCGTCGATGCGGAGGAGTTCTTCACCGGCCCGTTCAGCACGGTCGCGCGGTCCGACGAGATCGTCGCGCAGGTCGAGTTCCCGGTCGCCGGCCCCGGAACCGGTCAGGCGTGGTCGGAGTTCAGCCTGCGGCGCGGCAACTTCCCGGTTGCCGGCGCCGCCGTCTCGCTGACCGTCGCCGACGGCCGCATCGTCGACGTGTCGATCGCCGTCTGCGGCGTGGCCGACCGGCCCGTCCGGGCGCGCGCGGCCGAGCAGGTGCTGCGCGGCGCCGTCGCCGACGAGGAGACGGTCGAGCGTGCCGCCGCCGCCACCACGAGCGGCCTCGCACCGCGTGCGCACGGGGACCTCGCGGCACACATTCTCCCGGTGTCCGCCGCGCCCGTCCCGGGTTGGGCCTACCGCGCGTCGGTGGCGAGGGCCCAGGTCCGGCGCGCCGTGACGACCGCACTGACCCGAGCCGGAGGCACCCGATGACGGCGACGCACGAGCCGGCGGCTCCCGTCGGCACCGATGTCGACACCGACCCGGCCACGCTGCACCCGATCACCATCACCGTGAACGGCACGGAGCACCGGCTGCGGGTGGAGGGACGCCGGCTGCTCGTCGACGTGCTGCGCCAGGACCTGCGGCTGACCGGCACCCGCACCGGCTGCGACCAGGGTGTCTGTGGCGTGTGCACGGTCCGCCTCGACGGCCGGACCGTGCGCTCGTGCATCACGCTCGCGGTCCAGGCGGACGGTGCCGACGTGCGCACCATCGAGGGCGTCGCGCCGGACGCGTCCACGCTGCACCCGATCCAGCAGGCGTTCTGGGAGAAGCAGGGCCTCCAGTGTGGCTTCTGCACCCCGGGGATGGTGCTGCGCGTGCAGGAGATCCTCGAGGAGAACCCCACGCCGACACGTGCGCAGGTTCGCGAGGGCATCTCCAGCAACCTCTGCCGGTGCACCGGCTACCAGTTCATCGTCGACGCCGCGATCGAGGCGGCGGCGCAGATGGCCGAGGACGGCTCCTGATGACACAGACGGACATCCCCACCGACGTGCCAGTGGCGACGGCACCCGCGCCGATGGCACCGCACAAGGATCTGAAGTGGATCGGCCGATCGGTGAAGCGGGTCGAGGATCCGAAGCTGCTGCGAGGGCTGGGCCGTTACATCGACGACGTCGTCCTGCCGGGGATGCTGCACGCCGTGGTGCTGCGCAGTCCGCATGCCCACGCGCGGATCGTGTCGGTCGATGCGGAGCGGGCCCGCAACGCGCCGGGGGTCGTCGCGGTGCTGACCGGGCCCGAGGCCGCCGCGCGGTTCGCCCCGCTGCCCGACTCGGGACCCGCCCCCGACAAGCACGTGTGGCGCGTGCTGGCCGCCGACAAGGTGCGCTACGTGGGCGAGGGCGTTGCGGTCGTCGTCGCGGAGACCCGGTACCAGGCCGAGGACGCCCGAACCCTCATCGATGTCACCTACGACCTCCTCGATCCGATCGTCGACCCGCTCGAGGCCGCGGAGAACACCGACGATCTCGTCCACGAGGCGCTGGGCACCAACGTCGCCTATGAGCGGACGTTCACCTTCGGCGAGGTCGCCCACGACTTCGCCACGGCCGACGTCGTCGTGCGCGACCGGCTCCGCTGGGGCCGGCAGACGGCCCATCCGCTCGACACGACCGCCGCGATCGGCGACTACGACCCGGGCACCGGCGAGATGGTGGTGCACACCAACAGCATCAGCATGACGTGGCTCGCGTTCGGCGCGGCCGTCGCGCTGGGCATCCCGAGCAACAAGCTCGACCTGAGGCCCTACATCTCCGGGGGCAGCTTCGGCTCGAAGCAGTTCTGCTGGCGCTCGACGGTGACCGCGGCGATGATGTCCAAGATCACCGGGCGGCCGGTGAAGTACGTCGAGGACCGTCTCGACCACCAGCTCAACGGCGACCAGCACGGCTCGGACCGCTACTACGACGTCGAGCTGGCGTTGATGCGCGACGGCACGTTCCGGAGCCTGAAGATCGACTGCGTCGACGACTACGGCGCCTACATCCAGTTCGGCGTCGGGTCGCACGGGAACGCACTCGCGCAGGTCACAGGCCCGTACCGGATCACCAGCACGGAGTACCGGGTGCGCGCGGTGCTGACGAACAAGACCCAGCAGGGCGCATACCGCGGGTTCGGCGCCGATGCGGGGAACTGGGCGCTCGAACGCATCGTCGACAAGGCTGCTGCCGAGCTGGGTATGGACCCGGTCGACATCCGCCGGCGCAACCTGATCCCGCCCGATGCGTTCCCGTACCACATCCCGAGCGGCAACATGTACGACTCCGGCAACTACGAGCCGGTGCTCGACCATGCGCTCGAACGCTTCGGTTACGCCGGCTGGCGCGAGAAGCAGGCCCTCATGCGCGCCGAGGGCCGCAAGGTCGGCATCGGCATCGTCACGGCGAACGAGCGCAGTGTATACGGCGCCACGGAGTTCTGGTTCTGGTTCGACGACAAGGACGTACCGGTCAAGACGACCTC
The DNA here is from genome assembly GCF_000196675.2 of Pseudonocardia benzenivorans CB1190. Taxonomy (GTDB): domain Bacteria; phylum Actinomycetota; class Actinomycetes; order Mycobacteriales; family Pseudonocardiaceae; genus Pseudonocardia; species Pseudonocardia benzenivorans. The sequence goes on from NC_015312.1 coordinate 2,407,815, forward strand.
GACTCCCGAAGGGGTGTCGCTGACCGTCGACACCGTCGGCAACCTGACGGTGACCCTCTACTCGACTCCGTTCTGGGGCAACAGCTCCGACACCGTCGCGGCGATGCTGGTCGCCGAGGAGTTCGACGTCGACCCCGCCGACGTCACCGTCGTGCACCACGGCACGAAGGGCGGGCTCCCGGCGGCGGGTCCGGGCGGCAGCCGGCTGACCGTGATGCTCGCGGGCGCAGTGACCGGTGCGGCCAAGAAGATCAAGGACAAGCTGCTGCGCATCGCCGCCCACGACATGGAGGTCGACGAAGCCGACCTCGAGTGGGTCGACGGGGGCTACCAGGTGCGTGGCGCCGAGGACGCGCGGCGCAGCACAGCCGATCTGGCGATGCTCGCGTATCTCGTCAAGACCGCACTGCCGGCGGGCGAGGAGAGCGGACTGGCCGCGAACTTCGTCTACGACCATCCGCACCTGACGATGCCCAAGCCGGACCGCAGCGACCTGGGCTCCTTCTATCCGTGTGTGGGGCACGCGTGCCACCTGGTCGCCGTCGAGGTCGATCCGGAGACCGGCGCGGTCGACATCCTCGACTACGTCGCCGTCCACGACTCGGGGACCCTGGTCAACCCGCGGTCCTACGACGGCCAGATCGTCGGCGGCACCGCGCAAGGCGTCGGAACGGCGCTGTCGGAAGAGCTGACCTACGACGCGGGCGGAAACCCGCAGGTGGGCACGTTCTGGGACTACCTGATCCCGACCGCCCTCGACGTGCCGGAGGTCGACTTCGGCCACGAACAGACGCCCTCGCCGATCACCGCGCACGGGATCAAGGGCGGTGGGGAGGCCGGCCGTCTGATGGCTCCGGGCGCGCTGTCCGCCGCGATCGACGACGCCCTGCGCGACCACGGGGTCCGGGTCACCGAACTGCCCGCGACCCCCGAACGGATCGTCGGCTGGCTCCGGAAGGAGGAGACATGACGACGGCGCGTCTCGCGGGGAAGGTCGTGCTCGTGACCGGGGCCGGGCAGGCTCCGGGTCGTCAGTTCGCGGTCAGGCTCGCTCGCGAGGGCGCCGGCGTGATCGCCCTGGACGAGGGCGCGCCCGGGCCGACCGGCCATCCCGACCTGAGCTCCACCGTCGCGGTCGTCGAGTCGCTGGGCGGCCGGATCGTCGCCCGCGACGTCGACGTCCGCGACCCTCGGGCGCTCGACGCCGCGGTCGCCGTCGCCGCAGGGCGTCTGGGCGGCCTGGACGCCGTCGTCACGAGCCCGGTCGTCACCGCCCCCGGATCGGTCGAGGGGATCGCGGACGAGGTCTGGCACGGCACCCTCGACCGGGTTCTCACCGGCGTGTGGAACACCTGCCGTGCCGCACTACCGCACATGGCCGACGGCGGCTCGATCACCGTCGTGGGCAGCGCGGCGGGGCTGCGCGGGTTTGCGCACCTGGCCCATCATGCCGCCGCCGAGCACGGCGTCGTCGGGCTGGTGCGGTCGCTGGCACACGAGCTGGCGCCGCGCGCGATCCGCGTGAACAGCGTCCACCCCGCGGGCGGTCCCGCCGACCCGGCGGTCCCGGCGCCGCCCGGCAGCCTCGTCTTCGACCCGGCGGCCGACACGCCCGAACCCTCGGTGGCCACCGGCGACGTGTCCGGGACGGTGGTCTACCTGACCTCCGACGACGCGCGCCTGCTCACCGGTCTGACCGTCCCGGTCGACGCCGGTCTGGTGCCCCGGTGAGCGGGGCGGTCGAGCCGTTCGTCGTCGCGGTCCCCGACGAGGTCCTGACCGACCTCCGCGAGCGGCTGGCGCGGACGCGCTGGCCCGCCGACGTCGGCAACGCCGACTGGCGCTACGGCGCCAACCGGGCCTACCTCGAGGAGCTCGTCTCCTACTGGCTCGCCGAGTACGACTGGCGTGCCGTGGAGCGTCGCATGAACGAGTACGAGCACTTCCGCACCACGATCGACGACGTCCCGATCCATTTCATCCACGAGCGCGGCAAGGGCCCGAACCCGATGCCGCTCGTGCTGACCCACGGGTGGCCGTGGTCGTTCTGGGACTACGAGCAGATCATCAGGCCGCTCACCGACCCGGCGGCATCCGGCGGCGACCCGGCCGACGCCTTCGACATCGTCGTCCCGTCACTGCCGGGCTTCGGCTTCTCGGTCCCGTTGCAGCGCACCGGGATCAACTTCCACCGCACCGCCGGGCTGTGGGACGTGCTGATGCGCGAGCGCCTCGGCTACGAGACGTACGCGGCGCAGGGCGGCGACTGGGGCCAGCTGGTCACCTCCGAGCTGGGGCACCGCTACGCCGACCACCTCATCGGCATCCACCTGAGCCTCTCGCTGCCGCTGGACTTCTTCGAGGCGGCGCTCCCGGCCGAGGAGGACTACGCGCCCGAGGAGCGGCACTGGTACCACCACAGCCGGGCCCGGATGGCTCATGCGACCAGCCACATCGCCGTGCAGAGCACGGACCCGCAGAACCTCGCCTACGCGATGCACGACTCGCCCGCCGGCCTGCTGGCCTGGTTGGTCGACCGGCGGCGCTGGTGGAGCGACTGCGGCGGCGACGTCGAGTCGGTGTTCACCAAGGAGGACCTGATCACCCTCACGATGTTGTACTGGGTCGGCGAGAGCTTCGTGACCAGCGCCCGCTTCTACTGGGAGGCGCGCAACGACCTGTGGAAGGCGGAGTCGACGGCGACGCCGGTCGTCAAGGCGCCCACCGGGATCGCGGTGTTCCCGCAGGAGCTGCTCGTCATGCCCACGGCATGGATGGAGGACTACTACGACCTCCGCCGCCTCTCGTACATGAAGGCGGGCGGTCACTTCGCACCGGCTGAGCAGCCCGCCGCGATCGTCGACGACGTCCGCGAGTTCTTCCGCCCACTGAGGTCGGCCCGATGAGCGGGTTCGAGTCCTCCGTGCGCGGGTCCGCCCGCTCTCGACGCGACGCCGTCGCGGGCTGCGTCGTCGGCCGCGAGCGCGAGCTGGACCTCGTGCTCGCGGCGGTCTCGGCCGGCCGCGACATCCTGCTCGAGGGCCCGCCGGGGACGTCCAAGTCGACGATGCTGCGCGCGATCAGCGCGAACTGGGGTGTCCCGTTCGTCCTCGTCGAGGGCAACGGCGAGCTGACCCCGGCGCGGCTCGTCGGGCACCACAACCCGGCTCGGGTGCTCCAGGAGGACTACTCCAGGGACAACTTCGTCCCCGGCCCACTGGTGCAGGCGATGCAGGCAGGCGGCTTCCTCTACATCGAGGAGCTCAACCGTGCGCCGGAGGACACCCTCAACGTCCTGCTCGCCGCGATGGCCGAGCGTGAGGTCGTCGTCCCGCGCGCGGGCACGGTCCGGGCCCTGCCCACGTTCCGGTTGCTGGCCTCGATGAACCCGTTCGACAACATCGGCACGGCGCGGATCTCCGACAGCGTCTACGACCGCTGGTGCCGGCTCGTCGTCGACTACCAGGACGACGGCGAAGAACGGGCGATCGTCGCGACCCGCACCGGGTGCTCCGACGACCTGCTCGTGGCCGACGCGGTTGCCATGACCCGGGCGACGCGGGTGCACCCGGAACTGCGCCGCGGTTCGAGCGTCCGCGGCGCGATCGACCTCGTCGCCCTCGCCGTCGAGCTGGAGGCGATGCAGACCCAGGCCGACCGCACCCGGATCGTGCTCGATGCGGCGCTGCTCGCGCTGTCGGCACGCATCGCCGTGGACGAGACGTCGGAGGCGACGCCGGAGCAGGTGATCACCGAGCTCTGGGAGAACCATTTTTTCTCGCACCCCGGCGTGCGGCGCCGGGACCGCACCGCCTAGACCTCGACGTCGCCGATGCGGTCGAGTTGCCCGGTGCCCACGAGACACCGGCGCCGCGGCGTCGGACCCCGAAGACGCTGACCGAGGCGCCGTCGCTGTTCCAGGACGACAACGGCAGCCCGTTGGTAGTCGACCTTGCCGACGGCCGCGGCGAGGGCGCCGATGACCGGCCGGCCGGCGGCCAGGGTGTGCTGGTGACGATGCAGCGGGCTCGTCGTCGTGACCTCGAGGAGCTGCTCGAGGACACGCCGGCCGACGGCGAGGTGGCGGCCTTGGCCCGGCGCATCGCGCGCAGCCTCACCGTGCGGCGCCGGCCGCGGGTCGCCAGTAGTGGTCGCGGCGCCGGCCGTCTGCAGCCGATGCCCTACCGATATCGCTCCGACGACATCGACATCGACCGCACCCTGGAGGTGCTCGCCGAGCGGCCGCATCCCGAGGACACCGAGATCGTCGTGCGCGAGCGGGTGCGCTCACCGCGCGCCGTCGTGCTGATGGCCGATGTGTCGGGCTCGATGCGCGGGGAGAAGGCGCGCATCACGGCCGCCGCGGTCGCCGCGCTGACGGCCGATCTGACCGGCGCCGCTACCGACGACCAGCTTGCACTCGTCGCATTCTGGTCCGATGCGGCGCTTGTCAAGTCGTTCGACGCCCGGATGCCGGCGGCCCGGATGCTCGACCGCCTGCTGCGCATCCCCGCGCGCGGACTCACCAACGTCTCCTTCGGACTCGAGGTCGCGCGCGCCGAGCTCGCACGGACGCCGGTGCGTCGACGCTCGATCGTCCTGCTCTCCGACGCAGTGCACAACGCGGGCCCGGATCCGCGGATCGCCGCGGCCCGGTGCGGCGAGCTGCACGTCATGCTCGAGTCCGACGGCGAGCACGACGCCGACCTCGCCGTGGACCTCGCCCGGCTGGGCCGAGGCCGCCTCGCGCCGGTCGCGACGCACCGCGACGTCGCACCTGCTCTGAACCATCTCCTCATCGATTGATTCGTGTCACATTCCGGGACACCACGCGCCCAATTTCTCGGCCTACGGTCACTTCGTTCCGCGGATCGCCCTCGTGGCGCCACCGCCCCATTCCGACGAGACAGGAGCGACGAATCGTGGATCGGGTGAAGGGGAAGGTCGCGCTCATCACCGGCGCGGCGCGCGGGCAGGGCAGAGCACATGCACGAAGGCTCGCCGAGGAGGGCGCCGACATCGTCGCCCTCGACATCTGTGCCGACATCGAGAATCTCGGGTATCCGCTCGGTAGCCCCGAGGAGCTCGCCGAGACCGTGCGGCTCGTGGAGAACGAGGACCGCCGGATCCTCGCGCGGCGCGTCGACGTCCGCGACGCGGCCGGGGTGCAGGCCGTGGTGGACGAGGCCTGCTCGGAGTTCGGCGGCATCGACATCGTCTGTGCCAACGCCGGGATCATCGACTCGGTCCCGAGGACGTGGGAGATCACCGAGGAGATGTGGGACGCACAACTCGACGTGATGCTCACGGGTGTGTGGCACACCGTCAAGGCGGTGGTCCCGAAGATGATCGCCGCAGGTCGTGGAGGTTCGATCATCATCACCAGCTCGTTGGTGGGGTTGAAGGGCACTCCCCATACCGCGGCCTACTCGGCCGCGAAGGCCGGCGACGTCGGGCTCGCCCAGTCGCTGGCGGCCGAGGTGGCCGAGTACGGCATCCGGGTCAACACCGTCCATCCGACGGCCGTGGACACCGACATCCTCATGCGCAACGAGCCGATGCAGAAACTGTTCCGCGCGGACCTGGGCGGCCGCGTCCCGACACGGGAGGAGTTCGCCGAGGCTTGTGCTCCGATGAACCTTCTGCCCATTCCCTGGATCGACGCGCGCGACGTCAGCAACGCTGTGCTGTTCCTCGCCTCCGATGAGTCGCGATATGTGACCGGACTACGCATGTCCGTCGACGCCGGCGCGCTGATCAAATAGGTGCCCGTGTCCCACGGCGGGACACCCCCGAGGCATTCGACTCGGGAAGAGTATTGATTCTGCCCGGCACACCCTTCCTGCACTGCTGACCGTTTCCCTGCGCCCCCGCGAAACCCGGGGAACGCAATTCCTGAAATGGAGGTCGGTGATGCGCTTCCTCGCCTCATCGTCGCGCGCGCGGATCGTCGCCGCAGCACTGGCGGCCGCGGCCGCCGTCGTTCTCGCCGGGTGCTCACCGGCACCGAGTTCCCCGTCCGGAGGTGCGGCGGCGGGACCGTCCGGAACCACCGGTGCCGCGACGTCGGCTGCGGGGGACATCACCCCGTACTGCCCGTCGGAACCGACGAAGATCGTCTTCATCAAGTCGGCAGGTGGCCAGGTGTGGTCGGCCATCGCGAACGCCGAGTTCGAGGCCGAGGCTGCGAAGTGCCCGAACATCCAGGCCAGCTGGTACAACGGCACCTCCGGCGTCCAGGGCGCGATCGCCGCCACGAATGCGGCGGTGGCCCAGGGCGCGAAGGCACTCGTCGTCATCGCCGACTTCGGCGCCGCGCAGCTGCCGTCGCTGCGCAAGGCCGTCCAGTCGGGCGTCACCGTGGTGACCACGGTGAGCGACGGTGGCGCGCAGCGGGGAACCGACGTCACCGACTCGCTGCTGTGGGACGTCGACTCGATCGGCGAGAACCAGGCCAAGTGGCTCGACGAGCACATCAGGACCGGCAAGGTCGCCTTCCTCGGCGGCCAGCCCGGCGCCCCGTCGACCGAGACCACCTTCAACGCCTTCAAGGCCGCGCTGAGCAGGTACGCCCCCGGAATCCAGCTCGTCCCCGACACCTGGGTCCCGACGAACTGGGACTCGGCACAGAAGCGGCGCGCGGTGGCGGGCCTACTGGCCCAGAACGGCGACTACGCTGCGTTCGTCAGCGACTACGGCGCCTCCGACATCGGTGCGGTGCAGGCGATCCGGGACGCCAGGGCGAAGATGCCGGCCTTCCTCAACATCGGTTCCTCGCAGGGCTTCGTGTGCACCGCGCGGCAGAACGACATCCAGTGGCTCGGCCAGGACGGCTCGACCCGGATGACCGCCTCGGCACTCCGGATCGCGCTCGCGGACATGCAGCACAAGCCCAGCGCCGAGCCGAACCCCTACGTCCTGTTCACCTACGCCGACACCGCCGCAGGCACGATGCCCGACTGCGACCCGTCGGTCTCGCCCGACGCGGACCTGTCATCGAGCCTCTCGGTGCCCGACCTGAAGAAGGTTCTCGGTGGCTGACGACATCGTGCTCGAGGCCGTCCCCGCGCTGCGGATCGACCACGTCACGAAGACCTTCCCCGGCGTCGTCGCGCTCGATGACGTCGACCTGACGGTGCGCGCCGGGGAGGTCCACGGGATCGTGGGGGAGAACGGCGCCGGCAAGTCGACCCTCATGGCCGTGGCGTCGGGCGCCCTGGTTCCCGACGCGGGCACGGTCTCCCTCGGCGGCCGGCCGTTACGAGCGGGCTCCACGCATGCCGCACAGGAACTGGGGATGGCGATCGTCCTGCAGGAACCGGCGCTGCTGCCCGACCTCACCGTCGCCGAGAACATGTACCTGGGTCAGCCGCCGGCCGCGCGGCCACCGATCGGCCGGCTCCGGTCGTGGAGCCGGGACCGGTTGCGCGACTGGAGCGAGGAGGTCGGAATCGACCCCGACTCCCGGATCGAGGAGCTCGAACCCGAGAAGCGGTTCATCGTCGACATCGTCCGGGCACTCGCCCACGAGCCGGCAGTGCTGGTTCTCGACGAGCCGACCGAGCATCTGGCGGGTGAGGACGTCGAGCGGCTGTTCGCCGCGGTCCGGGAACGGGTGCGCGACGGTGGCGCCGTCGTCTACATCTCGCACCGCATACGTGAGGTCAAGGAGATCGCCGACCGGATCAGCGTGCTGCGCGACGGATGCCACCGCGGGACCTTCGACACGCAGTCCCTGGCCGAACGCGACATCGTCGACCTCATCGTCGGCCGCCGGCTCGACGCGGTGTTCCCGGACAAGCCCGTGCTGTCGGATGCGGGCGATCCGGTCCTGCGCGTGGAGACGTTGCGCGGCCGGGGCTTCGAGGACCTGACGTTCGACGTCGGACCGGGCGAGATCGTCGGGTTCGCCGGCATCGAGGGCAACGGGCAACGAGACGCCCTGCGTGCACTGGCCGGTCTCGGCCACCGCACAGGGTCCGTGTCCGTCGACGGGGCGCAGGTCCGGCGGAGGTCGGCGGCCGTCGCGTACCTGACCGGCGACCGACACCGAGAGGGTGTGTTCCCGGGCCTCACCGTCCGCGAGACGATCGGTCTGCGCAACCTCGACCGGTTCACGCGACTCGGCGTGGTCGAGCCGCGCCGGGAGCGGGAGTTCGCCAGGACGGCCGTGGCCGACCTGGCGGTGAAGACCCCGAGCATCGACACGCCGATCGAGTCGCTGTCCGGTGGCAACCAGCAGAAGGCGCTGCTGGCGGGCGTTCTTCGTCGCGACCCGCGCGTCCTGCTGATCGACGAACCGACCCAGGGCGTGGACATCGGCGCGAAGTCCGAGATCTACGACCTGCTGCGCGACAGCGCCCGCGACCGGGGAATGGGCGTGGTGGTCGTGTCATCGGACGGCATCGAGCTCGCCGGGCTGTGCGACCGCGTCCTGATCTTCTCCCGTGGCCACGTCGTGGAGGAGCTGGTCGGCGACGACATCTCCGAGTCGCGGATCACCGGGGCGGCGCTGACGGCGACCACACACCGTGAGAAGGACACACATCGTGCCGGGCCCGCGGTCCGCTGGTTCGCCGGCGACACGGCGCCGATGGCGATGGTGGCGCTGGCGGTCCTCGGGCTGGGCCTGTGGACCTCGCTGACGAGCAGCTTCTATCTCACGACCCCGAGCATCGCCGGCCTGCTGGCCCTGGTGGCGGTGCTGGGGTTCGTGGCGCTCGGCCAGACCGTCGCACTCATGATCGGTGCGGTCGACCTCTCGGTCGGCCCGCTCATGGGGTTCGTCGTGGTGGCCGAGTCGTTCTTCCTGACAGCGGAGTCGATGCCGCTCGACAGAGTGCTCGGCTGGGTGCTGCTGTTCGCGATCCCGCTGGCGGTCGGCCTGGTCAACTGGGCGCTCGTCGACGTCGTGAGGATGAACGCGATCGTCGCCACGCTGATCACCTACATCGCCCTGCAGGCACTCTCCCTGGTGCTGCGACCGCAGCCGGGCGGCCTCTTCGACAGCCGCATCACCGAGGCCCTCACGTTCACCCTCGGCCCCGTCCCGATCGCCTTCATCCTCATGGTCATCGTTGCGGCCGGGATGCAGTTCTGGCTGCGGCGGACACGGACCGGCATCGCGCTGCGCTCGGTCGGCTCCGAGCCCGAGCGTGCCCGGCTCAACGGGCTGGGCGCCCCGCGGCTCCGGCTCGTCGGCTTCCTGCTCTGCAGCCTGCTGGCCGGCCTGGCGGCCCTGTTCCTCCTCGCCCAGGTCGGCTCGGGAGACCCGACGTCGGGCGTGGACTACACGCTGACCAGCATCTCCGCGGCCGTCATCGGTGGCGCCAGCATCTTCGGCGGCCGCGGCTCGTTCGTCGGCACCATCGCCGCGGCACTCCTGGTGACGCAGGCGATCGGGGCGGTGACGTTCCTGGGGCTCGACGCCGCCTGGTCGTCGTACCTGCCCGGGGCCATGACGCTGGTCGCGGTGGCCGTCTACTCCCGAACCCGCCACCTCGCCCGCACACACTGACGACTCGGAGACGTCGATGAGCAACTCCTTGAGCGATCCGGAGCAGGTCGCGACCGTCGACCCGGACGTGGCCCCTCCTCGACGCAGACATCGGTCGAACAGCCCGTACACCGGCATCGTGCTCGCGACCTGTGTGCTGTTCGTGCTCAGCGCGATCCTCGTACCGAAGTCGCTGTCGGCCGAGTCGTTGGGCGCGATGCTGCCGTTCTGGGCGATCCTCGCGATCATGTCCGCAGGCCAGACCCTGGTGATCCAGCAGCGTGGCATCGACCTGTCCATCCCCGGCGTGGTCAGCCTGACCGCCATGGGGTTCGTGGTGTTCGTCGACCGCAACGACACCCCGGTGTTCGTCGGACTGATCGTCGTCGTCGCGCTGGGCGTGGTCATCGGGCTCGTCAACGGGCTGATCATCACCCGGATCAACGTGACGCCGCTGATCACGACGCTCGCCCTCAACGCGCTGCTCGTCGGCGCGATGTTCAGCTACACCAAGGGCGTCGGGTCGGCGGCGCCGGCGAGCCTGCAGGCGTTCGCCGCAGCGCGTTTCCTCCATGTGTCCGTACTGGTCTGGCTCGCGCTCGGCACGATCGCCGTCGTCGGATTCGTGCTGCGCCGGACGACCGTCGGACGCCGTTTCGTGGCTGTCGGCTCCAACCCGGACGCGGCGCGTGCCATCGGGATCCGGGTCGATGCCTACATCGTCGGCGCCTACATCGCCGCGGCGCTGCTGTTCGCGCTGGCCGCGGTGCTGCTGGCCGGGTACGCGCAGAACCCGGCGCCCACGATGGGCAACCCGTATCTGTTCCAGACGGTCATGGCCGTCGTGATCGGTGGGACGAGCCTCGCGGGCGGCCGCGGCAGCGTCGTCGCGACGGCGGTGGCCGCACTGTTCCTGACCCAGCTGGGCCAGGTCGTCCTCACGCTGGGAGCCGACGCCGCGGTCCAACTGCTCGTGCAGGCGATCGCGATGGCGCTCGCGCTGGCCGGCGCAGCCTGGCTGAACCGTCGTCGGGGGAGCGGGGTGTGACCACGGTCGGCGGGCAGCTGGCGGCCGGCCTCCTGCCGCCCGAACGCGGTCATCCGCTGGTGAGCAGGCCGGTCGACGGGTTCCGGCTCGCATACGACCGGTGCGGGACCGGCCCCGCCGTCGTGCTGCTGCACGGCGGCCACGGCGACCGGACGGACTGGACCGATGTCGCCGTGAGCCTCCGGGGCACCGTCGTCGCGCCCGACCTGCGTGGGGTCGGCGAGTCCGACCGGTGGTCCGCCGGGGACGTGTCGGTGCCGGCCCAGGCCAGGAGCGTCGCCGGGTTGATCGACGAGCTCCGGATCGGTTCCGTCGTGGTCGCCGGCTACGGGATCGGTGCCGCAGTCGCCCTCGAGCTCGCGACGCGACGCCCGGGTCGGGTCTCGGGCCTCGTGATCACGCCGCCACCCGCGGTCCCGCCGCGCGCCACGGCCGGACCGCTGCGCGAGGTCCTGGCCAGGGCGTGGACCAGATGGTCGGGCCCGAACGTCGTCGATCTGTCGACCCGCCTCGACCACCTCGTGGCGCAGTCCGATCGACGGCTGATGCGGATGTCGGCACCACTCGGTCGCGGGGACGTCGTGACGATCCCGACGACGATCCTGTGGCCCCTGCTCGACCCGCTCGTGCGCCCGTCGTTCTTCGATCGTCTCTCGGACCGGTTCACCCGGGTGACGGTCCGAGGGCTCCCCGGGGTCGGGCACTTCGTGCCCGTCGAGCAACCGCCGGCGCTGGTCGGCGCCATTCACGAGATGATCGAGGGGAGACGGGCACGTCATGCGTCCTGACCAGGTCTCGCTGGGTGGCTGGTGCCATCTGGACGCGGCGTTCGCGGTGGAGCTGATGGCCTCGGTCGGGTTCGACTGGTGCTGTCTGGACATGCAACACGGCACGATCCGTACGCCCGAGATCGTCGGCCTGCTGCAGGCCGTCCGCGCGCGGGCCGGGACTGCGCTCGTGCGAGTGCCGGGCGGTGACCCCCACCTGGTCGGCGCGGTCCTCGACGCCGGCGCCGACGGCATCGTCGTGCCGCAGGTCTCGAGCGTCGAGCAGGCCCGAGCCGCCGTGGCCGCGTGCCGATACGCCCCGCACGGAACCCGAAGCTGGGGACCGCTCACCGCCAAGCTCGCCGGCCCCCGACCCGAGCCTGCCGAGCTCGGCGCGGCGCGGTGCTACGTGATGGTCGAGGACGGTGCCGGCGTCTCGAACGTCGCGGACATCGCGGCCGTCCCCGGTCTGGCGGGGGTGATCGTCGGGCCGGCCGATCTCGCGCTGGACCTGTTCGGCAGTCCGTACCTCACGTCGGATCCGGGGACGGTCGAGGCCGTCGCACCCGTCGTTGCGGCGTGCCGGGCCAACGACATCGCCGCAGGTGTCTTCTGCGGGACGGGAAACGTGGGGCTGTGGCGGTCGGCGGGCTTCAGCATGCTCGCGGTGGAGTCGGACTCGGCACTGCTGCTCTCGGCCGCACGGCGCGCGCTCGCGGAAGCGCGCGCGGTACTCGCCGACCGACTGCCCGATCACCGGGAGCACGCGCGGTGATGAAGCCGGGCTCGGAACCGACCTGTGGACGACGACCCGGACGGCGCCGGCGTCCCCGGACCGGGATGACCCGCCGTCCCGACGTGGGACAGCCCGGTGGCGGTTCCCCGGACGATGCTCGTGCTCGGGTGGAATGTCGACGAGAGGATTTCCGTGCCGGACAACTCCCGCAACGCGGCGCGCGGCGTCGTCGCTGCTCTCGCCGGGCCGCGGTCGGTCGAGTTGCAGCAGTATGCGCTGCCGGAACCGGGCCCCGGTGAGGCGCTGCTCGAGGTACTGCGGGCCAACGTGTGCGGCTCGGATGTCGGCATCTTCCACCATCGCAACCCTGTGCTGCGCGACGTCGTGCTCGGTCACGAGTTCGTCGCGCGGGTGAGCGCGCTGGGCGACGGGCTCATCCAGGACTCGGCCGGTACGCCCGTGTCCGTCGGGGACCGGGTCGTCGTCGTGTACTTCCGCGTGTGTGGCCGTTGCCGGCCGTGTGGGCGCGGAGAGTTCAACATGTGCGTGCACTGGGCGGACACGATGGCGGCGCCGCCGGGCCGTGCGCCGCACTTCCACGGCGCGTTCGCCACGCACTACCACCTGGCCGCCGGCCGGCACTTCTACGTCGTGCCCGACGTCCTGACCGACGCCGAGGTCGCCGGGGCGAACTGCGGCCTGGCGCAGATGCTCTTCACGTCGGAACGGATGGGCGTCCGGCGAGGTCTGACTGTCGTCGTGCAGGGATGTGGTGGCCTCGGGCTCTACGCCTGCGCGATCGGCGCAGCATCCGGCGCGAGGGTGATCGCCGTCGACCGCGACCCGCGCAGGATCGCCGCGGCCGTGCAGTTCGGCGCCGCCGAGGTGGTGGACCTCGGTGTCCACACGACGGCCGCGGACCGCGAGCGACGGATGCTCGACCTCACCGACGGCGATGGCGCCGACCTGGTGGTGGAGGTGACGGGCCGGCCGGAGGCGTTCGGCGAGGCGGTCTCGTTCGCGCGTACGGGCGGTTCGATAGCCTCGGTCGGCAATCTGGGGGTCGGTCCCGGCTCCGAGCTGGCGATCTCGCCCGCGACGTTCACGCGCAAGAACCTCACGGTCAAGGGCTACCTCCGCTACGACCCGTGGTACCTGCGCCGGGCGCTCGACTTCCTCGTCGACACCCGCGACCTGCACCCCTACGGGACGATGTCCGATCGCGTCTACGCCCTCGACGAGATTCCCGCCGCGGTCGCGCGCACGGAGTCCGGCCACGCGATGCGGGCCGCCGTCGTCCCGTGACGCGGCGGCACCGCGGTCGACGCGGTGCCCGGTGCCGTCCGGTGCGCGAATCCGGTGAGGACCCGATCCCGGGTGGCTCGGGGAGCGTCCCAAGGCGGGACAACGTCCGGACCGGGCGTCTCCCTAACGTCGACGTCGCCCCGAAACATGGACTCGATCAGGGAGACACGATGACCAACGGCACTCGCGGCGTTCCGGGGCTGATCCTCGGCTACGGCAATCTCACCGGGATCGCCTTCGAGGAACGGGTTGCCGCAGCAGCGGCGGCCGGCGTCGATGCGATCGGGTACTCGGTACTCGAGTTCCAGGATGCGAAGCGCAACGGCATCGACGCGAAGGACCTCGCCGCGATCGCCGAGAACGCGGCCATCCACGTGGCGGAGGTGGAGATCGGTCTCGGGTTCGACGGACCTGCCGACGGGCGCCGATGGGGTCCCGTGTCGTTCCCCTGGGACCTGCCCTACATGGACGCAGGCGTGGAGCAGGATCTGCTCGACCTCGCCGGCGCGTTCGAGGCCCATCACATCGTGGTCGCAGGATCCTCGCACCGACAGGGAACCGACACTGCTCGTCGGTTCGCCCGCCTGTGCGATCGAGCGGCAGAGGTCGGCGCGAAGGTCGCCATCGAGTTCCTCCCCGGAACCGATATCCCGGACATCGCCACGTCGCTGGCGGTCGTGCAGTCGGCCGACCGCGACAACGGGGGGCTGTGCGTGGACAACTGGCACTTCATGCGCGGAAACCGCGACGACGCGGCGCTACGGTCGCTCCCGGCCGACCGCGTGGTGGTCGTCCAGCTGTCGGACGGCCCCGCCGCGCCGCTGACCGACGACTACTTCGAGGAGACGTTGAAGCATCGCCGGCTCTTCGGCGACGGCGACTGGGACGTCGCCGGTTTCCTCGCGACGCTGCGGACGAACGGCGTCACCGCTCCGGTCTCGATCGAGATCCTGTCGGAGAACTGGCACGCGCGGCCGATCGTGCAGACCGCCACGACCTTCGTCGCGCGTGCTCGGGCGCTCGAGGGTTGAGACGCTCCTCGGACGCCCGTGTCGCGCCGCCCCGCGGGCGCGCCCGTCGTCCCAACGCGGGACAACTCGCAGGTCGGGCCGCTGCATAGCCTCGACCTGATCCGAAGGCCGGATCAACCGTATCGAGGAAGACCGGTATGCACCCCGCGCGTCTCTCACGTTCCCACCTCTTCGCCGCCGTGACGGCGATCGTCTCGGCGGTCGCACTGGCCGCCTGCGCCCCGGCGCCGGCGGGCGGCACCACGCCGGCCGGCGGGGCCACGTCCGCGGCAGCGGCGGGCGCGCCCGGCGACATCACCTCGCTGTGCCCACCGGAGCCGACGAAGGTCGTCTACATCAAGTCGGCGGGTGGGCAGGTGTGGGCGGCGATCTCCAACGCCGAGTTCCAGGCCGAGGCGGCGAAGTGCCCCACCGTGGAGGCGAGTTGGTACAACGGCACCACCGGACAGCAGGCCGCGATCGCCGCCACGAACGCCGCGGTGGCCCAGGGCGCGAAGGTCGTGGTCATCAGTCCCGACTTCGGCCCCTCGCAGCTGCCCTCGATGCGCAAGGCCATGCAGGCGGGTGTCAAGGTGGTCAGCACCGTCAACGACGTCACCGGTCAGAAGGGCACCGACTACGTCGAGTCCGTGGTGTGGGACACCGACGCGATCGCACGCAACCAGGCGACGTGGCTGGCCGAGAACGTGGGCAACGGCAAGGTGGCGTTCCTGGGTGGGCAGCCGGGCGCGCCGTCGACCGAGAAGACGTTCACCGCGTTCGCCGCCGCGCTGAAGCAGTACGCGCCGGGAATCCAGCTCGTCCCCGACACCTGGGTGCCGACGAACTGGGACGCCTCGCAGAAACGGCGCGCCGTCGCCGGGCTGATCGCCCAGAACGGCCAGTACGCGGCGTTCGTGAGTGACTACGGTGCCTCCGACATCGGCGCGGTGCAGGCGATCGTCGACGCGGGGGCGACGATGCCCGCGTTCCTCAACATCGGTTCGTCGCAGGGTTTCGTGTGCGCCGTCGCGCAACACAGGATCGCCTGGCTCGGCCAGGACGGGACCACCCAGATGTCGGCCGCGTCGCTGCGGGTCGGGCTTGCGGCGCTGGCGGGGAAGCAGAGCGCAGAACCGGTCCCGTTCGTGCTCTCCGTGTACGCCGACACCGCCGCCGGAAAGGTCCCGACGTGCGACCCGTCGATCTCGCCGGACGCGGACCTGTCGTCGAGCCTTCCGGTCGACACGCTCAAGGCGGTCCTGAACGGCGGCTGAGCGGGCCGAGGGAGGAGCCGGTCACGTGGCGACGGGCGGCCGTCCCAGGACCCGGCGCATGTGGCGCCGATCCTGTGCACGCTCGGGGGCACACCGATGCCGTCGTCAACCTGCCACCCCCGAGGAGGCGCGCACCCTCTCCAGCTCGAGGGCGCGGCCTCCGTGGGGTTCTGACCCCGCTCAGCGACCAAGGCGGTCGATTGCCGATCGGACGGCGTCGGCGAACACCTCGGGCGCCTCGACCGGGACGTAGTGTCCGACCCCGTCGACGTGGTGCACCGTCGCGGCGCTGTACCACTCGCCGACGCGGTCGGCCCATGCCCGGGGGAACAACGGGTCGAACTCCGGCCACAGCACCGTGATCGGGGTGGCGGCCGGTTCGGCCGGGGACGACTCCTCCAGCGACCGGACGACGGTCGCGCTGCCGGCGCGGTACCAGCCGACGGACGCGGCGAATGCGCCCGGCGCGCCGTAGCTCGCGGTCAGGCGGTCGAGGAGCGCCTCGGAGGGGGTGAACGCCGGACCGGACCAGTGGGACCAGAAGTGGCGGAGGTGGGCGCGCACGGCATCGGGACGCCCGTCGAGCAGCTCGTCGGCGAGCGGCAGTCGGTGGAACGACTGGTACCAGAACTCCTGCTGCGCGGTGGGGTCGAGAACCCGACGCCCGATTCCGGGCAGTGGCGGTGCGACGACGAGCTCTGCGACCCGGTCGGGGTGCTGCTGGGCGACGACCTGCGCGATCCGCGATCCGATGTCGTAGCCGCCCAGGACGGCGCGGTCGATGCCGAGCTCGTCCATCAGGGCGAGCACGCTCGCGGCCTGCGCCGAAGCCGAGTAGTCGCCGCCGCGGTGCTTGTCCGACCCGCCGAACCCGCGTAGGTCGGGAGCGATGACGTCGGCGTCGAGCAGACCGGCGACGGCGGCGTAGTCGACCCGGTCCCCGGGCCAGCCGTGCAGGAGGACGACGGGTGTTCCGGTGCCGGTGCGGTCGTAGGCGAGGCTGAAGCCGTCCACCGAGGATCGTGATCTCATCCGGCTGACGCTACGAACGAAAGGCGGGCGGAATTGTGACCCAAATTGTGGCGGGGCACCCGTGCGCTCGCCCGGCGTCGGCGAGCGTCCTCGCTAATCATTGCGCTGTGCAATGATGTGTCAGTGCAACGACATCCTGGCTCGACGGTCGAGGACCTGGTCGACGCGGTGATGACGGCGAGCCGGGTGATGGTCGCCGTGGCGGCACGCTCGGTCGCCGCCGTGGACGACGACGTCACGCTCCCGCAGTACCGGGCGCTCGTCGTACTCGCCCAGCGCGGCGGCCTGCGCCCGGCCGACCTCGCCGACCTGCTCGCCGTGAACCGCTCGACGGCCAGCCGCATGTGCGAGCGGCTGGTCGGCAAGGGGCTCGTCGAGCGCGACAGGTCGGACACCGACCGGCGTGAGGTGGCGCTGACCCTCACCGAGCGGGGGCGGGTCCTCGTCGACGACGTGACGCGGCGGCGCCGCGCCGAGCTCCGCACACTCGTCACGGCGATGTCGGCCGACACCCGCGACGGGCTCGTCACCGCGTTGCGGGCCTTCGCCGACGCTGCCGGCGAGCCGGGGGAGCCGGACTGGGCGGTGGTGCTGTGAGCAGCCCTGTGTCAAGCCGCCCGCTGGCAACGGTGCGGCTCGGGGGCGCCGCGCGCCGGGCGCACCGCTGGCTCACGACGAGCCAGTCCGGCCTGGTCGGCCTCGCGCTGCTCATCGGGGTCGGTGCGGGCCTGGGCGCGGTCGTGTTCCGCCTGCTGATCGTCGGGATCACCGAGCTGGTGACGGGCCGGGCCGACTTCAGCGACGCCGGGCGGGTCGCGAGCCTGCACCTGCCGGCGCTCGGTCCCTGGTTCCTGCTGCTGGCGCCCGTCGTGGGTGGGCTGCTGTACGGACCGCTCGTGCAGCGGTTCGCGCCCGAGGCGCGCGGCCACGGCGTCCCGGAGGTGATGGTCGCGGTCGCCCGCAACGGAGGCCGCATCCCGGCACGGGTGGCGATCGTGAAGTCGCTCGCCTCCGCGCTGTGCATCGGTACCGGGGGATCGGTCGGACGCGAGGGACCGATCGTGCAGATCGGATCGGCGCTCGGATCGTCCATCGGGCAATGGCTCCGGGTGCCCGACCACCGGCTGCGGCTCATGGTGGCGTGCGGCGCGGCAGGCGGGATCTCCGCGACGTTCGACGCACCGATCGCCGGGGTCTTCTTCGGGCTCGAGGTCATCCTGCGGCGCTTCACCGCCGAGGCGTTCGGGATCGTGGTGATCTCGTCGGTCACGGCGAACGTGGTCGCCAGGGCCGTCGTCGGCGAGGACCACATCCTGACGTTGCCCGCCTACTCCCTCGGTTCGGCCGCCGAGTTCCCCTTCTACGCGGTGCTCGGGCTCGTCGCCGGTGCCGTCGGCTGGGGGTTCGCCCGGGTCCTCTACCGCATCGAGGACGTCTGCGACGCGGTCTGGCGCGGCCCGCAGTGGCTCCGCCCGGCGGTCGGCGGCCTCGTGCTCGGTGGGGTGCTGCTGGCGCTCCCGCAGATGTACGGCGTCGGCTACCCGGTGCTGGAGAAGGCCGTCGCCGGCGGGTACGCCGTCGGCTTCCTGCTGGTGCTACTCGTCGGCAAGGTCCTGGCGACGAGCCTGACCATCGGCATCGGCGGCTCGGGCGGGGTGTTCGCGCCGTCGCTGTTCATCGGTGGCATGGTCGGCACGGCGTTCGGCGACGTCGCCCACGTGGCCTTCCCCGGGCTCGACCTCTCGCCGGGGGCCTTCGGGCTGGTCGGGATGGCGGCGGTCTTCGCGGCGGCGAGCCACGCCCCGATCGCGGCCGTGCTGATCGTCTTCGAGCTGACGGGCGAGTACTCGATCATCCTGCCGCTCATGGCCGCGGTGGCGCTGGCGACCGGGCTCAGCCACCTGATCGCGCGCGACAACATCTACACGCTGAAGCTGATCCGTCGCGGGATCGACATCGACGCCGAGGCCGTCGACGCCGACCGGCTGCAGCGGCTGACCGTGGCCGACGTCATGCGCCCGGCGCCCGCGCCGGTACGCGCGTCGTCCGGCCTCGACGAGGTGACGGCCCGGCTGGCCGAGAGCCGGTACGGTGCGATGCCCGTCGTCGACGACGAGGGGCGCTACCTCGGGGCCGCGCTCGCCGGGGAGACGGCGCTCGACGTGGGCGGGCAGGTCGGCGTCGCCGCACCGCGCGCGGCCGACCTCGCCCGGCGACTGCCGGAGCTGACGCCGGGCACGTCGCTGCACGACGCCCTGCGCACCCTGACCGCACACGACGCGACGGGGCTGCCCGTCACGGCCACGCCGGGCGAACCGCCGATCGGCTGGATCGACCACCGTGACGTCCTCACGTCGTACGGCGCGGCCGACCCGGGGGGCCGGCCGGCGGGTCCCCGGTAGCGACGCCGGCCGGGCTCCGGGGCTCGACGTCGTCGGCAGCCCTCCGGAGCCGATCGGCGAGTGCGCGGACGTGGCCGCGCAGCGCGTCGGGCTCCTCGACGACGAAGGGGCGGTCGATCCAGGCCAGCAGCGACGGCACCCAGTCGAGTTCCTCTACCTCGAGGCGCAGCCGGAGCCAGCCGTCGTCGGCGGCGGCCTCGACCGTCGCGAGGCCGGGAGGGACTCTCCGGACGACGTGGGCGCGATCGGACCGCACGAGGACCCGGACGGTGTGCCGGCGCGGGGCGGTCGCCAGTGCCGTGAGCAGGCGGGCGTTCGGTTCGCGCGTGTCCGGGACCGGGAACGTGTCCTCGAGGAGGCGCGCGGCGCGGACGCGGTCGACGCGGAAGGTCCGGTCCTCGCCGCTGGCGGAGTCGGCGCCGGTGACGTACCAGCGTCCGGCGTGCGCGACGACCGCGTACGGGTGCAGCGTCCGTTCGCCGGCGTGTCCGTCGCCGGAGCGGTAGTCGATCGCGACCGCCCGCTGCTCCCGCGCGGCCTCGGCGACCAGCAGCAGGACATCGGTCGCGGGGACCTCACGCGGGCGACCGGCACCCGGAGGCCCGGCACCCTCGACGAGGGTGTCGAGGCCGGCCCCGAGTCGTCGCGGCAGGACCCGCCGGATCTTCGCGGCGGCGCTGTGGGCGGCTGCGGCCGAGGACGGGACGAGGCCGGCACGATCCGCGGCGACCATTCCCACGAGGACGGCGACGGCCTCCTCGTCGGTGAGCATCAGCGGGGGCATCCGGTACCCGCGCGCGAGCCGGAACCCGCCGTGGCGGCCGCGTTCGGACCGCACCGGGACGTCGAGCTCGACGAGGTGCGCGACGTAGCGGCGCACGGTGCGCTCGTCGACACCGATCGCGGCGGCCAGCTCGGCGGCCGTGCGGGTCCCACCGGCCTGCAGGATCGCGAGCAGGGCGAGGACGCGGCTGGTCGGGCGGGTCACGGTGACGACAATGCCAGCAATATCGGGCGGACCCTGTCCGGTATCGGTCCTAGCGTCGGTGCCGCGGCCGGAGCGGTCGCGTCGACCGACCACGAGGAGCCCGTCATGAAGTTCGTCTCGGCCCGCATCATCACCGCCGACGTGCCGCGGCTGGTGGCCTTCTACGAGCGGGTCACCGGCACAGCGGCCGTGTGGGGCAACGAGTTGTTCGCCGAGCTGCCCACGGTGGGAGGCACGCTCGCCATCGGCAGCGACCGCACCGTGGCGCTGTTCGGCGAGGGCAGCGCGGAGGCGGCCGCCAACCGCACCGTGATCGTCGAGTTCCTCGTCGACGACGTCGACGCCGACTTCGCCCGGTTGCGCGACCTCCTGGGCGACGAGCAGCCAGAGGTCGTCACCCCGCCCACCGACATGCCCTGGGGCAACCGTGCATTGCTGTTCCGCGATCCCGACGGCAACCTGGTCAACCTGTTCACGCCGGTCACGGCCACGGCGCGCGCCAAGTTCGGTGTCCGACCGTGACCGGTCACAGGTCGAGATCGAGCCACACCCGGTCGCGCAGGACGATCCCGTCGATCACGATCTCCTCCGGGTAGCCGGTGGCGGGCACGAACGCCTCGCGGTCGACTGCTCGCATCCGGAACCCGACGCGCTGGTAGAAGCGCAGGTTCCCGATGTCGGCCGCCGCGGTGGCGACGATCATCCGGCGCGCGCCCCTGGTGCCGGCCAGCGCGACGGCAGCCCGCACGAGCCGACGGCCGATCCCGTTGCCCTGCAACGACTCGTCGACGGCCATGTTCTTCAGCTCGACCTCGTCGGGACGCCCGGTCGCGACGAGCTGCAGGTGCCCGGCGAGCTTCTCGCCGATCCGGGCGACGAGCACGTCGCCGTCGTCGAGATAGGCGTCGAGCTGCGTCGCCGAGTCCTCGGCGAGCTCGAAGAGCGGGCGCAGCTGCTCACGTGGTCCCGAGTGCAGCGCGATGGTGACGTCGTGGCCACGGTCGCTCCTCGATGCGGCCGGCGAGGCGTGGCCGCGCGGCCGTCCGACGAGCGTCGCGCGCGTGTAGAGAAGGTCGAAGCCGCGCCGCTGGGCGTTCTGCTGGGACTTCGAGCCCGGCTGGGTGACGATCACCGCGACGTCGCAGCCGGCCGCGCGGGCGTCGACGAGACGGGCGATGAGCAGTGCCGTCTGGATGCCGTGCCGACGGTGCGCCACCGCGGTGGCGGCACCGGCGAACTGGGCGATGCCGCCGGTGACCCGGAACTCGGCGCCGCCGGCGAGTACGCCGTCGCGGTATGCGGAGTAGCGGACGAGTCCGGCGGCGGCGGAGTCCCGCTCGGCGTCCTCCAGGGCCTGCCGGGGGAACTCGTCGTGCCAGGGCAGACCCTCGGCGTCCTGGTGGAGCGACGCCTCGGTGACGACGGCTATCCACGCGTCGAGCTCCGCCTCCGGGCTGATCCGGACCTCCACACCCCGCGGGGCGGGTATGTCCGAGTCGGTGGCGTGGTCGCCGTCGAGGGCGCGGCCGAGCACGTTCTCGTAACCCTCGAGCCGGTAGCCGCGGGCGGTGAGCACCGCGGGCAGCTCGGGGTCGCCGAGGTGGGAGAGCTCGATCTGGACGGGCGCGTCGTGCGCGGCGTAGGCGTCCTCGAGTTCGTCGAGCTCGGCCTCCGTGGGGACCCCGCCGAACCCGAGCCCGACGACCTTCGTGTACGGCGAGCCGGCACCCGCGAACGTCGCCGCACCGCCGGCGAGCGGCAGGACGAAACCGGGCGTGCCGGTGCGGGCCAGGGCGGCTCGGCTCGTCGCCACGATGAGCTCGGTCTCGGCGGCTTCGATGCGCGCCGCCAGCGCCGTGTCGCAGAAGAGAGGGGACCGGTCCGTCATCGCTCGTGTCCAGGGTGTGGGTTCGACGCTGTACCGCCGTCCGACGCTACGGACGGCAGACCCGAACCGCACCCGAGTTCCGGCCGCCGTTCGCGGCCCGTAAGAGCTCGGGCGGCGATCACCTTTGCGCGCCGCCCGGAGGACGCTCGGGGACCGACCGACCGACCGACCCGGACGCCGGGGCTCGGGCGCGTCCGCCTGCCGTGTGAGAGGGGCGATCAGCGGCCGGCGGAGCGCCGAGCCGCCGGTTCCTCGCCGGCCCACGCCGCCCGCAGCAGGCCGAGCACCGCGGGCCGGTCGATCGGTCGGGGATTCGGGTAGGGCGTGGCGACGACGAGATCGGCCGCCTCGTCGAGATCGGCCTCCCGCATCCCGAGCCCGCGCAGCGAGCGGGGTGCCCCGGAGTCCACCACCAGCGCGAACACACCGGTGGCCGCGTCGGGGACGCCGAGGGCCGCCGCGACCGCGTCCATCGCCGCCGCGGCGGCCGGCGCGTTGTAGGCGATGACGTGCGCGAGCACGACCGTGTGCGTGGCGGCGTGGGGCAGCCCGAACGAACCGCCCAGCACATGGCAGAGCTTGTGGTGCAGCCCCATCCCGACCGACCCGAGGCAGGTCCCGGCCAGCCAGGCCCCGCGCAGCAGGTCGGCGCGGACGCCCAGGTCCGCCGGCGCGCCCGGCACCCGCCGGATGCCCCGCCCGAGGTGCGTGATCGCATCCGTCGCCCAGCCGTCGACGACCGGGTTGGCCTGCGGCGAGTACAGCGCCTCGACAGCGTGGGCGAGGGCGTTGACCCCGCTCGTGACCGCCATCGGCACCGGGAGGCGTCGGGAGAGCTCCACGTCGTAGATGACCGTCTCGGGAAGGACGGCGAGGTCGGAGCGGGTCTGTTTGCGTCCGTCGACGGTCTCGCCGAGGACCGGGGTCACCTCGGACCCGGCGTATGTGGTCGGCAGGATGATCTGATCGACCCCGGTACGCACGGCCAGTGCCTTGGCCAGGCCCGTCGTCGACCCGCCGCCGACCGCGACGACGACGTCGGCCCGGGTCTCCTCGAGGATCGCCATCGCCTTCTCGGTGACGTCGACGGGGGTGTGCATGGCGGCGCCGTCGAAGCGGCCCACGCAGAGGGGCCCGAGCTCCGCGGCCACCCGGTCGCCGAGCTCGGCGATCTCGCCGCTCGCCAGGAGCAGGACCCGGGACCGGCCGAGCCGGCCGACCTCGCCGGCGACGCGGGCGGCCGTACCGACGCCGAACAGGACCCGGTAGGGCAGCGCGGTGAACTCGAAGGAGGGGACGGCCGCCGCGCCGCTCGCGGTCACCGGGCCGCCCGTGCCCGGGCGTCGGCGAGGATCGTCCCGCCCACGTTGACCTCCGTCGCGGGGACCTCGACGATCTACACCCGGAACGCGGCCTCCGGTGTGCCCGTGACCTCCGACGCCACCCGCGAGACGCTGGTCAGCAGCTCCCGCTTGCACGCCTCGTCGTGCCCCTCGCCGATCGTGATCTGGATGAACGGCATCAGGCCACCGGCTTCGTCAGGCCGCCGTCGACGCGCAGGACCTGCCCGGTGATGTAGGAGGCCCGGTCCGACACCAGGAACCCGACGGCCGCCGCGATCTCCTCCGGACGTGCCCAGCGCCCGAGCGCGATGCCCAGCGCCGCCACCATCGCGGCGCGGACCTCGTCCGGCGACCGGCCCTGCTGCTCGGCCATCGCGTCGTGACGGGCCAGCCAGCCTTCGGTCGCCGTCATGCCGGGGGATACCGCGTTGACCCGGACCTGGCGCGGGGCGGCCTCGGCGGCGAGGAAGCCGGTCAGCGCGACGACGGCCGCATTGGTCATGCCGGTGACCGCCGCACCCGGGATCGGGGTGTGCGCGGTCGCTCCGGCGACGTTGACGATCGCGCCGGTTCCGCCGTCCTCGATCACGGGCAGCGCGGCCTTGGCGACGCGCGCGAAGCCTCGGAGCTTCACGTCGAGTGCCGAGCCGAGGACCTGGTCCTCGACGTCGACGATCGGCGTCGACGCCAGCTGCGGCCCGGCACAGTTGACGACGATGTCGAGCCGCCCCCGCCACCGGTGCGCGGCCTGGACGGCCTCGACGACGGACTGCTCGTCGGTGACGTCACCCGCGACCGCGAGCGACGCGCCGGGGACGCGCGTGGCGGCCTCCTTCACCGATGCGTCGTCGCGGGCCAGGAGGACGACGCCGGCGCCCTGTTCGCCCAGCGCCCGGGCCACGGCGAGGCCGATGCCGCGGCTCGCGCCGGTGACGAGCGCGGTTCGTCCGGTCAGGTCAGCGCCGGTACTCATGTGTTCTCCGATCACTTGGCGGTCCGTGCCGCGTTCCGTGCGGCCACTCCATCCGCCGCGGACGGCCGGGGCAACGCCGACTAACAGGCGGGGTCACGGCGCGGGGGCGACCGCCCAGGTGGGCTTCGCCGCTGTTCACGACCGGCCCGCGAGGATGCGGAACGTGCTGCACCAGCCCACCGTCGAGGTCACCGACGACGCGTCGGTCCGTCGCCGACCGCGCGCCGTCGCCATCGGCGTGTTCGACGGTGTCCACATCGGACATGCGCAGGTGATCGCGGGATGCGACACCGTGCTGACCTTCGACCCGCATCCGTTGCAGGTCCTGCGGCCCGACGACGTGCCCGCGCTGCTCACGACGGTGCCGACGAAGGTGGCGAGGCTCGCGGCGCTCGGAGTCCGCGAGGTGGTCGTCCTGCGGTTCGACGCGCGGTGGGCAGCAGTGGCGGCGCCGTCGTTCGTCGACGATCTCCTCGTCGGGAGGCTCGGTGCCCACACCGTGTCGGTCGGTGCGAACTTCCGCTTCGGTGCCGGCGGCGAGGGGAGCGGGCACGTCCTGCGACGGGACGGTCGGTTCCGGACGCGCGTCACGCCGCTGGTGAGATCGGCGGCGGGCGTGGTCTCGTCCAGCCGGATCCGGGCGTCGCTGTCGTCGGGCGACATCGGCGCGGTGACCCGGTTGCTCGGGCGACCGCATGCGCTCACCGGCCGGGGCGCCCCCGGTCGCTCGGTGGTCGTCGACACCGGGCTCGCGGTACCGCCGGCGGGCCGCTACCGGGTACTGGTGAACGACGTCCCGACGCACGCGGTGGTCGACGACCGCGGCCGGATCACCGTCGACGAGCAGCTGCGCGGGCGCGTCGAGCTGGTGCTCCGCTGCCGGGTGGACCGTTAGCCAGGGCGAAATCGAGGGTTGCACCGGCCCGTGCCCACCGCCGAAGCTGTGGACCGGCTCCGCGCTGAGGCGGCGCCACCACAGGGGGTGCGGGTCCGGTGGCAGTCGAGGAGCCCGTCGCACCGGTCCCACGCCGGGCGATCATCCGTCGCAAGATCACCCCGCCCGTGCTGGCCGGGAATCTCGTCGACCGCCCCCGGCTGTCCCGCAGGATCGCGGGTCTGGTCGCCCGCGGTGGCACGCTCACCGTCTACGCCGCGGCCGGATCGGGAAAGACGACCGCGGTGGCGGCCGCGCTGCAGACCCAGGACCGGCCGACCGCGTGGTTGTCGCTCGACGGCAGCGAGGCCGCCGCGGGCCGTCTGCTGCTCTATCTCGAGGCCGCCGTCGAGACGCACGCGTCCGACGCCCGAGGGGTGGCCACCGACGCGCTCGCGGCCCGCATCCCGGTGGGCGAGGCGGCCGGACTGCTCGCCGAGAGCCTGCACGGGTCCCGGCTCGTGCTCGTGTGCGACAACGCCGAGCGGGTGGCGGGCAGCGACGAGGCGCTCGCCGTGCTCTCCGCGCTCGCCCGGTACGCGCCGGCGGACGTGACCATCGTGCTGATCTCGCGAACCCTTCTCCCGCTGGATCTCGGCTCCACCAGCGAGCTGGCGCGAGTGTCGTCGCTGACCGGTGCCGCCCTCGCCTTCGACCTCGACGAGGTGATCGCGGCGCTGGAGGCGACCGGACGCGAACCGGACTCCGCCGCGGACACCCTCCGGCTCACCGGCGGGTGGGTCGCGGGCGTGCTGTTCA
Source organism: Pseudonocardia benzenivorans CB1190 (assembly GCF_000196675.2). Taxonomy (GTDB): domain Bacteria; phylum Actinomycetota; class Actinomycetes; order Mycobacteriales; family Pseudonocardiaceae; genus Pseudonocardia; species Pseudonocardia benzenivorans. The sequence goes on from NC_015312.1 coordinate 2,433,773, forward strand.
GCGAGGGCACGGCTGCCGGCGCCGCGCCCGACCACATGCGCAACTACCTCACGGCACACGTCCTCGCCGAGCTCCCCGAGCTCGAGCGGCGGTTCCTCGTCCGGACCAGCCTGCTCGACGAGGTGACCGTCGATGCCGCGCACGCGCTCGGGCTCACCGACGCCGCGCAGGCACTCGCGCGGTTGCGCGACCGGCACCTGCCCGTCACCTGGACCGCCGACCGCGCGATGATCGTGAGCCCGCAGCTGCGCGACCACCTCCGCGAGATGCTCTCGCACGAGGACGCCGCCGAGCTCCACGAGCTTCGGCTGCGCCACGCCCGGCTCCTCCTGCACCGCGGTGAGCGGGAGGAAGGTGTGCACGCCCTGCTCCAGATCGGCGCCGTCGACGACGCCTGGGCCGAGGCCGCGGAGCTGCTCCCGGGCCTGGTCGAGCGGATGGACTTCCGGCCGGCAGCACGCTGGCTGGACCTGCTCGGCGCATCCAGCCGCTCGCCGACCCCGGCGATCGGCGCGATCGTCCTGCGCGTGGCGTTCGCGCTCGAACAACCCGGCCGGGCCGTCGAGCTGCTCGACCGCCACGGCTGGGGATGGGTGAGCGCGGCGGCCGCGAGCGACCAGCCGGCCAAGGACGAGGCGCTGGTCCTGCTGACGTGGTGTCTCTGGCACGCGGGTCGGCTCGACGACGCGGTCCGCGTCGGCCGGTGCCTGCCGCCGGGCAGGGCCCGTGACGTCGCCGACACGGTGCTCTCCCTGAGCCTCGACCGGCCGCCGCCGCCCTTTCCGGCGTTCGCCACCACGCCGTCGGGCCCGCTGGACAGCCTGCTGATGCGGCTCGCGTACATCCGGGGCCGGCTCGACGGTCTCGACTCGCCGGGGGTCCACGGGCCGTGGCGGAGCGTGCTCGGCGCGCCCTGGGTGATCGCCGGGCTGCGCGCGACGGGGCGGATCCAACAGGCCATGACGCTCTACGAGGCACACCGTCAGCAGCCGCAGCCGCAGCCGCTGTGGCTGCACGCGCTCGACGCCGCGGAGCTGATGCTCGACCTGGGACGCGGTGCCGACGCGTGGGACGCGCTGCAGCGCGGCCGGGAACAGGCCGCCGCCACGGGCTCCGAGATCTACGCGACCCTGGTCCTGCTGATGGAGGCCAAGCTGTGCCTGCGTCTGCACGGGGACCACGAGGCGGCCGTCCGGGCCCTCGACGAGGCCGAGGCCCGGGGCGCCGAGCGGCACGGGTTCACCCGGGAGCTCGCCCGGCTGTGGCGCGGACTCGCGCTCCTGCTCCAGGAGCGGTACGCGGCGGCAGCCGATCTCCTCACCCGGGCCCTGGAGAGCATGCAGCGCAGCGACCGGTTGCTCGACGTCCCGACCGCCGCCTGCTACCTCGCCGAGGCGCGCTGGCACCTGGGCCAGGAGGACGCGTCGGACGCGGCCGCAGAGCTGGCGATCGCCGTGGCCGAGGAGCGCGGGTCGATGCACCTGCTGCTCACGGCACTGGCCGACGTGCCCGCCGTCGCCGTCCGAGGCGCCGACACCCAGCCGAGCCGCACGTCGCGCTGGCACGACCTCACCGCACGGCTCACCGGAGGACGGCAGCTCACCGTCACCGGACGCGCACCCCGGCTGGTACTCGACGAGTTCGGTGCTCCGGAGCTGCGGCTCGACGGGGTGGCCGTCGTCCCGCGCCTGCGCAAGAGCGTCGAGCTGCTGGCCTACCTGCTGGCCGGCGACGACCGGGTCGCCGGCCGGAAGGAGCTCCTCGACGCGTTGTTCGAGTCCCGCAACGAAGCGGCCGGTCGCAGCTACCTCCGCCAGGCGCTCTACCGGCTGCGCGAGGTCCTCCCCGACGAGGTCGTGCCGGTTCTCGACGGCGACCGCTTCCGGCTCGCCGGACCCGAGCTCGTGACCAGCGCCGCCGCGGAGACGGTCGCGAGCCTCGCCCAGGCCGACCACCAGGACGGCGAGACCCGCCTCGCGACCCTGGCGCAGGCGATCGAGCGCGCCGAGCGCGGCCCGTACCTCGACGGCTTCCCCGGGGCGTGGGCCGAGACACGACGCGCCGAGATCGGCGCGCGCATCCGGGCCGCGCGGCTCGACCTGGCGCGGGTGGCGTTCCGGCTGGGCCGCTACCGCGACGCGGTGGCCAACACCGACGCCGTGCTGCGCGTCGATCCCTACAGCGAGCAGGCGTGGATGCTGCGGATCTCGGTGGCGCAGGCCGGCGGCCAGGACGACCAGGTGCTGTCGCTCTACCGCCGCTACGTCGTGGCGATGCGCGAGCTGTCGGTGCCGCCGTCGGCGGAGATCCGCCGGCTGGTCACCCGGCTGCGGGCCTGACGTCGCGAGCCGGATTTCCCGAGCACTAACGACGCGGATGGCACCGTCGTGGGACGACGTTCGAGCTCCCACGGAGGTAGCGATGACCCTTCCTGCAACCACGGTGGACCCGCGGCCGTCGGCGCCCCACTTCCGGCAGGCGATCTCCCACTTCAGCACCGGGGTCGCGGTCGTCACCACCCGGACGTCGACGGGGCCCGCCGGGATGACGGCCAGTGCCGTCGCGTCGTTGTCCCTGGATCCGGTGCAGCTCCTCGTGTGCATCGGGACCACCCTCCCGACCCGGAGCGCGATCGAGGAGTCGGGCCGCTTCGCGGTGAACGTCCTCGGTGAGGGCCAGGAGCATCTCGCGCGGCGCTTCGCGACACGTCGCGACGACAAGTTCGCCGGCGTCGCACTGCGCACCGACGACGACGTCCCGGTCCTCGCCGACGCGATCGCGCACTTCGTGTGCTCGGTGGGGTCGGCACTGCCCGGGGGTGACCACACGATCGTCATCGGTGACGTGCTGACCTGTGAGTTCCGGGCGGGGACGAGCCCGCTGGTCTACTTCGCGAGCACGTTCGGCGGTCTGTGCGACCCGCAGGGCCACGCGCGCGAGGCCTTCCACTGGCAGCTCGCGTCGGCGATGTAGGCGCGGCCGGGAGACCCCTGACGTGAGCGGCAGCCACCGGACGGCCGTCGTCCGCACCCGCCTGCGCCCGCCGGTCGCGCCACGCCATGCGCTGCACCGCGCCGGGCTGCTGGCCGTCCTCGACGCGGGCGAACAGGTCACGCTCGTGGCGGCGCCACGCGGGTCGGGCAAGACGGTGCTGCTCGCGCAGTGGGCGGCAGGCCGGGACCGCACCGCGTGGATCACCTTCAGCCGCCACGACGACTCCGCGCCCGCGGTGTGGCGCGCGCTGCTCGAGGCCCTGCGACCGTTCTGCGGCCTCGACGGGTCGGACCCGTTGCCGGCGGGGACCAGGTCGGTCGTCTTCGGTGAGGTCCTGCCCGACGTCGTGAACGCGCTGCACGCCGCGCGCGGCCTGACCCTCGTCCTGGACGGGCTCGACGTCGTCGACGACCCGCTGACCAGGCAGTCGCTGTACGAGTTCGTGGAGCGGCTCCCACCGCACGTCCGCGTCGTCCTCGCCACCGCGCGCCCGCCGGGCGGGCCCGTCGCGATGGTGCGCGCGGCGGGTCGGCTCACCGAGATCACCGAGGACGACCTCCGCCTCGACCCGCCCGACACCGCGGAGCTGCTGTCGGCCGTCGCGGGCTTCCCGATCGCGCCCTCGGTGGTGGACGACGTGCGGACCCGGTTCGACGGCTGGGCCACCGGAGTCCGGCTCGCCGGCGTCGCGCTGCGCGGCGTCGGCGGGTGCGGACCGCTGCCGGCGTCCCTGACGGAGGTGGAGGAGTACTTCTCCGCCGAGCTCCTGGAGCGTGTCACGTCCGCGCAGCGCCGGCTGCTGCTCCACTGCGGCGTGCTGGACGAGGTGACCCCGGACGGTGCCGAGGCACTGACCGGTTCACCCGGAGCCGGCGAGGAGCTCCGCGCGCTGGCGGCCTCGACCCTGTTCCTCCGGCGCACACCGCGCGGCTTCCGGATCCATCCCGCCCTCCGGCCCGTGCTGCACGACGTGCTCGTCCGCGAGGAGCCCGGCATGCTCCCGGTGCTCGCCGAGCGCGCGCACCGGGCGGCCGTCCGGGACGATGCCGGACCGGTACTGGTAGCCGGCGAACCGCTGTCGCCGCGGGAGCTGGCCGTGCTGCGCGCCCTCGCCGGTCCGCTCACCCTGCGCGAGATCGCCGCCGAGATGCACCTGTCCCACAACACGGTCAAGACACACGTGCGGTCGGTGTTCCGCAAGCTCCGCGTGCACGAACGTCGTGCGGCGGTCGTCGCCGGGCGGGAGCGGGGCGAGCCGGCCCGTCGTGGGCTCCCGGGCGGGCGGGAGCCCACGGCCGGGGGTCAGCTCGCGACGGCGCGAGCGTCCTGGCGTCGCGCGTAGGCGGCCTGCTCCGAGTACGCGGTGTCCCCGGTCGGCTCGGGCGGGGCGATCCCGCAGACCTTCCGGGCGAGGTCGGTCAGCGGTCCGGACGGCGCCATCTCCGCTCGATGCATCGTCAGCATGCGCACCGCCAGCAGCGGCGTGCCGTTGAAGTTCTCGAAGACGCCGATCCGGTCGCCCCAGTCGGAGAGGAACATGTCGCGGATGACCCGGCTGATCCGCAACCGGTCATGGGGGCGTCCCACCGGTCCGGTCTGCAGGGGCTCGAGCCACTTGCGCAGCTCCGGCCGTTCCCACTGCTTCTCCGTCGGGAAGATCAACGCGGAGCGGCCCGCGAGGTCGACGACCTCGTTCACCATCCGCGGCACGTGCTCGAGGTAGTGCGCCCGTCCGAAGTCGAACAGCAGCACGTCGGGCTTGTACAGCCCGCCCGGCGTGGTGAACCCCTCCTCCTCGCAGGCGATCACGTGCGCCCGCATCGTCTGATGGAACCCGACGAGCTGCGCGAGCCTCGTCTGCACCGGTGGCAGCTGGTAGGTCCCGATGTGCTCGGTGATCAGCATCGCCAGTCCGACCATCAGCTCGGCGCGGACGGCCTGCCGGATCAGTGCCTGGTAGTGCAGCCAGTCGAAGACCCGCTGCGGGTACAGCGCGGCGTGCGAGGGGTTGCCGACGTGGAACACGCGCTCCCACGGGATGAACACGTCGTCGAACAGCATCACGGCGTCGAGCTCGTCGCCGCGGGACGCGAGCGGATGCTCGTCGGTCCGGCCCTCCTTCACCGTGCTCTCGCGGCACACCAGGGTCACACCGCGTTCGTTGACCGGCACGGCCGCGTACACGATCTGCTCGCTCACGATCCCGGGGCGGAAGAACACCCCGATGTGGATGTAGTCGGCGAACGGCGTGCCGGTGCCGATCGCCTTCACACCCCGCACGACGATCCCGTCGTCGCGGGTCTCGACGACCCGCAGCGCCGGGGACTCGGCCTGCGCGGACTCGCGCGAGCGGTCGGTCTGCGGGTCGACGAACGCCGGGGCCGCGTTCAGGTCGCCGTCGCGGATGTGCTGCCAGAACGCGGTGATCCCGGCCGTCAGGTCCCGCCCGCCCGTGCCGACGGACTGCTCGCTCCACGGCGACGGGTCGTCCATGTAGGTCAGGAACACGTAGTTGTTGACATCAGGGGTCCGTGGCGCCGCGCCGGCGTCGAGCTCGCGGATCACCGTCTCGAGGTAGCGGCGCTTGCGGCGCAGCTCCTCCTTGTCGCGGTGCCGGAACCACATCATCGAGCGGCGTTCGCCGTCGTCGTCGACGAAGGTCATGACGTCGCGCAGGTCGGCGCGATGATGCAGGTCGTAGAACTCGGCGATGCGCCGGGCGTAGTCCCGGGTCTTCGGGTGCGTCGCGACGTTGTCGACCAGCTCGTCGCCGACCCAGACGACGCGGCCGTCGTCGAGCGCCTCGAGATACTGCTTGCCTGTCCGCAGCACGACCAATCCCTTCGCTTCCGCGGCGCCGCCCCGATGGGGCACCGACCTGCGGAGGGTCCCGCCCGCCGGGGTGACCCCGGCGTGCTCACCCCGGGTGACATCGCGGGTTCCGTCGATTTCCCTCCGGGTCACAGCCGGTCCCTACGCTCGTCGGCATGCTCGACACGGACGAGAAGACGATCACCGAGGCAGTGCTGCGGGCCGGGACCCACGGGTCCGACCAGCGGTTCAGGACCGTGCTCGACGCAGTGGTCCGGCACCTGCACGAGTTGGTGCGCGAGGTCTCGTTGACCGAGTCCGAGTGGGCCGCGGCGATCGGCTTCCTCACCAGGACAGGACAGCTCTGCACGCCGGAGCGGCAGGAGTTCATCCTGCTCTCCGACGTCCTGGGCGTCACCATGCTGGTCGACGCCGTGGCCCATCGGCGCAGCCGGACCGCGACGGAGAACAGCGTCCTCGGTCCCTTCTACCGGTCGAACCGTCCCTCGTTCGACGACGGCGCCGACATCTCCGCCGGACTTCCCGGAACACCGCTGTCGGTGCACCTGACGGTCGTCGACACCGACGGCGTGCCCGTCCCGGGTGCTGCCGTCGACGTGTGGCACGCCGACGGGGACGGACACTACGACTCCGACATCCCGGGCATCGAGGGCGCCGCGATGCGCGGCCTGTTCCACACCTCGGCGGAGGGGCGGGCGTCGTTCTCGACGATCAGCCCGGCGCCGTACCCCATCCCGGACGACGGGCCGGTGGGCGCGCTGATGCGCGCCAGCGGGCGGTCGGTGATGCGGCCGGGACACCTCCACGTCCGGATCGGGGCTCCCGGATTCGCACCGCTGACGACCATGCTCTTCCGCGAGGACGACCCGTACCTCGACAGCGACCCCGTGTTCGGGGTGAAGGCCTCGCTCCTGACCCGTTACGAGTCGGACGGTGACGGCGAGACCCTGCGCCACACGTTCGTGCTCGACCGCGAGTGACCGCCCGCTCTCACGAGGAGAGAGCGGACATCTCCGTCCTGCGATGTCGCCGACGGCGTCACGGCCCTCTGGTGGCTCGTGGGGGAGGGACGATCAGAACGTCCGCGCCGACCGGCGCCACGGGTCGTCGACCCGACGGACACCGCGGGCTCCCCACGCGTCGCGACGGTCCGGGTCACAGGCGCGCCCGGCGTCCAGGCCGGTCACCTGCCCGCACACCGAGGCGACGGGCACGGCCGGAGCCGACGGGTCCTCGGTGAGGAGCAGGGTCCGTCGACCCCGTTCCTCGGCGAGCACCGCCGTGAGCTCCGCTCGGGCGGCGGCGTCGAGGTAGCGGCCGGGTTCGTCGAGGACCACCAGTTCGGCGCGCGAGGCGAGAGCGGCGATCAGCTCGATCTTCTGTCGGTTCTCCGCCGAGTCCAGGTGTCCGGCGCGATCGGTGGCCGCGTCGAACCGCTCGATCAGTTCCGTGCGTCGCGTTCTGTCGCTGCCGCGCAGGAACGACATCGTGTCGAGGAGTTCGGCACCTGTCAGGTGGGACCAGCGGTAGACCTGCTGCGGCACATAGGCCACCCGCCGTTGCAGCTCGACGGCGTGCCGCCGGGGGTCCGTGGCGAGCACCCGCGCCGAGCCACGGTCCGGGCGGAGCCGCCCCGCGAGGATCTGCAGCGCGGTCGTCTTGCCCGACCCCGCGGGTCCGACGAGTCCGTGCGCCTCGCCGCGCCGGACCCGGATGGTGAGGTGGTCGAGCGCGGTGACGGGCCCGAACCGCTTGACCACGTCGCGGAGGTTGACGGCGAGGTCCAGACCGTCGTCGAGAACGGGCATCGTCGGGCGGGGGGCACTGCTCATGACCACCGACGGTATGCGGCGGCCGTGCCGGACTCATGGGCCGAAGGTCCATCGAATGTAGGGAAGGAAGGCACGCCCACCTGCCCACGTCGACGAAGGCGGGTGACCTTCGGCCCTGGGCGGGCCCGCGGGCCGGTCGGACCCTCGTGGGAGGAGGAGCCGATGTCCATGACCGAGCCGGTTGCGCCCGCGGACGCGGTCGTCCTCGCGGTGCAGACGGGCTCGCAGGTGCCACTGCAGATGGGTGTCGTGCTGGAGCTCGAGGGCCGGCCGGACGCCCGGCAGCTGGCCGACCTCCTCGTGTTGCGGGCGCGCGCCCAGCCGCGGCTGTGCCGGGCGGTGCTCCGGCAGCCGTTGCGGCGGTTGCGCTGGCGGCACGTCGGTGATCTCGGCGGCCGGGTGTCGGTCGTCGACGCGGGGCCCGGCGAGAGCCTCCTCGACCGGGCCACCCGCGCGGTGCTGGCGCCGCTGCCCGCGGACCGTCCCATGTGGCGGGCCCTCGTCGTGCGGGGCCGGCCGTGCGCGGTGGTCCTGGTGCTCAACCACGCCGTCGCCGACGGTCTGACCGGCATGGACGTCCTCGGGGGGCTCCTCGACCGGCCGTCGGCGGCCACCGACGTGTCCGGGCCGCCGGCGCCGCGTGGGCCGCGGGCGCCGGTCACCGGCGGGCCGCGGGCGACGGCCACGCGCGGGCCGCGGGCACTGCTGGCCGCGCTGCGGGCGAGCGGAGGATTACATCCGCATCGGGCCGAGCCGTGCTCGCTGGTGGCGCCGACCGGGCCGCGGCGGCGCAGTGTCGTCGTCGACGTGGAACTCGCCACCGTGCGCGCCGCCGCCCACACGGCGGGCGGGAGCGTCAACGACGCTCTGCTCGCCGTGGTCGCCGGTGCGCTCGAGGAGCTGCTGGCCGGACGCGGCGAGCGGATCGCGACGCTGTCGGTCGGTGTGCCGATGGCGACCCGGGCCACGGGCGGGGACGCCGGGAACGCCAACGCCCCGCTGCTCGTGGACATCCCGTGCGGCCTCGGGCCGGCCGAGCGGATCAGGGCCGTCGCGGCGGCGGTCGCGGTCCGGCGGGCATCGGCCCCGCCGGCCGCGCCGCTCACGCTGCTGCGGCCGGTGATGCCGCTGGTCGCGCGGCTGGGCCTCTTCCGCCACTACCTGCGACGGCAGCGGCGGTTGCACACGATCGTGAGCCTGGTCCGGGGCCCGGCCGGACCGCTCACGCTCGGCGGGGTCCCGGTGACCCGGATGGTCCCGCTCGCACTGGGCGACCAGGGATCGATCACGGTCACCGTCGTCGCGCTGGCCGCCATGGGACGGCTCGTCGTGACGATCCACGCCGACCCCGTCCGGGTGCCGGAACTCGACCGGGTGGCCGCAGGGGTCCGCGCCGGGTTCCTCGCGCTCACGGGGGACTCGGTGAACCGCGCCCGCACCTAGCGACGGCCGGGCGGCCCCGCTGCCGACCCGGAGGCGTCATGAGCTCGACCGGACGCGCTGCCGGGCGGTGGCCCCGCGCGGCGTGGCCGGGTCCGGCACGCCGATGACGGGGCACCGGACCGTGGCGACCAGGTCGCCCGCGAGGACCGCCGCGCCCGCGCCGTGCACCGAGCAGCCGACGACCAGCAGCTCGGCGTCGATGCCGAGGGCGATCAGCAGCGGTACCGGGTCGCCGCGGACGGTCAGCAACCGGAACCGCCGATCGGCGTCGTCGGCACCCCACCGCGCGAGGGCCTGGCGGAGGTCGCGGCATGCGTGCGTCAGATCGCGCTGCCATCTCGCCAGGACGTCCGGCAGGGCATCGCCGGAATCGGCGTCCGGACCGCCCCGCACCCGGACCGCCACGAGCTCCGCGTCGCGCGCGAGCGCCTCGTGGACGGCCAGGTCGAGGACGGACGGCGCGGTCCGGGGGGCCACCGCGACGATCACGCGGCCGAGCGGGGGCACTGTGGGCGGGACCGTCGCGACCGGGCAGACCGCGGCACCGACGACCCGCGGACCCACCGCCGCGGAGACGACCATGAGCTCGGCCCCGGCGCTGACGCGCCTCAGGTCGGCTCCGAGCGGGTCGGCCACCCGGCGGGTCGCCACCGGGGCGCCGGGGGCCGAGGCGCGCAGCAGCTGCGTCACGCGGGTCCTGGCGACGTCGTTCCCGGTCCCCACCACCTGCAGCGGCGCGCGCAGGCGCTCCGCCTCCGCCGCGGCCCACCTGGACGGGACCAGGTCGTCGGCGGCGAGGACGACCGGACGGCCGCTCACGGCCGGGCCCGTCCAGGCCGGGTCTGCCGAGCAGGCCGGGCGCAACGGCCGCGCGACCGGCGGCCGCGCCGACGTCGCGCCACGTCCTCGTGCCGGACGACGCGGCGCCGCCGATCGGCGCGGGCAGGTGGCGTCGGCAGGACCGGCGCGGTGCTGGTCATCGCGTCAGCGTGCGCGCCGGGACCACCCCGTCGACAGAGGCCGGTGGCCCGGTACGGCCCCGCCGAACGGCCGTGTCCGCCGAACCGATCGGCCCTGGTCGCACCTGCGCCGCACGTCGAGCCTGGTCGGGAGACAACGGGTGCGCGACGAGACGGAGAAGGCGGGCGGACGTGGACGACGTGCAGACGGACGCCGTGACGGGAGTCGTCCTCACGGCGGCGGACGTGATGAGTTCGCCGGTGGTGACGGTGCGCGCGGACACCCCGATCGCCCCTGCGGCAGCGCTCCTGGCCTCCCACGGGTTCACGGCGGCGCCGGTCCTCGGTCGGGACGGGAACGTGGTCGGGATGGTGACCGAGGCGGACCTCGTGCGCGGCCGGTTCTCGTCGGATGCCGCGGAGGCGACGACCGCGGTGCTCGTCGACGACGTCATGACGCCCCCGCCCGCGGCCCTGTGTCCCGACGACGACCTCGCCGACGTCGCGGCGGCGATGGTGGCGTCGGACGTGCGGTCCGTCCCGATCATGGACGGCGCCGAACTCGTGGGTGTCGTGACGTGGCGCGACCTGCTCAGGGTGGTGGCCCGGCACGAGCGGACCCCCGAACAGGTGCGTCGACGCCGCGGCCTGCGGGCCTGACCGTGCTCACCGCGGCCCGGCCGCGCGCGGGCCGAAGGCCCTGCCGGCGACGGTTCCCCCGACGGGAGGAAACCGGTGCGGCCGGCCGTGTCGGGGCGGGCGCGATCGCGCGACACTGCCCACGACGACCGGGCGAGAGCGAGGTGAGGTGGGCGGCCGGGCGGTGCTCGCCTCTCCCTGCCGGGCGGTCATGGGTTCGTCGGTCCGACGACGGGAGGGCGATCCGGATGAGGGTGCAGGACGTCATGCGTCGCGCCGGGACCGTGGAGGCGGGCATGCCGATCCCGACCGCCTCGGCCATCCTCGCCGCGCGCGGCGACGAGGTCGCGCCGGTGGCGGACTCGTCCGGCCGGCTGGTCGGCGTGGTCACCCGCGGCGATCTGGCCGGCCCGGTGCTGCCGAACGGCTGGCAGCTCGAGCTCGATCCGGAGGCGGTCGTCGCGGCGGTGATGACGCACGGGCCCGTCGTGGTGCGGCCCGGCGACGACCTCGGCGCCGTGGTCTCGCTGATGCGCACCCGTGCGCTGCCGGCGGTCGCCGTCGGCGACGGGGCCCGGGTGGTCGGTGTGCTGTTGCTGGCGGATGCCGCGCGGGCCGTCGATCCGGTCGGGCGGTAGCACCGTCGGTCGGATCCCGGGAGGTCGCGACGGTCCCACCGGCCGGCCGGTCCCGGGCCTTCCGGCCCACCATCCGGGAGAAGGGAGCCTCTGCCGGATCGCCACGGCGCGCTGGATCCTCGAGCGCATGTCGAACTCTCACCAGCCGGTCCACATCAGCGGTCGTCTCGACCCGGGACTCTCGCGGTGGACGTGGCTCGTCAAATGGTTCCTGCTGATACCGCACCTGATCGTGTTGGCGGTGTTGTGGATCGCGTTGGTGGTGCTCTCGATCGTCGCGCTCGTGGCCGTCGTCGTGTCCGGCCGCTATCCGAGCGCGCTGTTCGGGTTCAACGCCGGGGTCCTGCGCTGGTCCTGGCGGGTGGCCTTCTACGGCTACGCGCTCGGCGGGACCGACCGGTACCCGCCGTTCACCCTGTCCGACGTGCCCGACTATCCGGCGCGCCTGGACATCGAGCGGCCCGAGCGGCTGTCCAGACCGAAGGCGCTGGTCAAGTGGTGGCTGCTGGCGATCCCGCACTATCTGGTGGTCGTCCTGCTCGTCGGCGCGGGCCGCTGGGAGGCGCCCGGGACGAACGTGACGACGGGCGTCTTCGGCCTCGGCCTGATCGGGGTGCTCGTCCTGATCGCGCTGGTGGCGCTGCTGTTCACCGGCCGGTACCCGGCGGGCATCTTCGACGCGGTCATGGGGATGAACCGATGGGTGCTTCGGGTGGCGGCCTATGCGTTGCTGATGACCGACGTGTACCCACCCTTCCGGCTCGACCAGGGTGGCGACGACCCTCCGGCGGTCGACGACGACCGCACGGGACGGCGGGTCGCGGCCGGCCCCGAGCGGCGCTCCGGCGGGCCGCTCACGCCGGCGGCCTCGTCCGCGCCGGGCGGGGCGACGATCGTCATGGATCCGCCCGTCGACGTCGTCGAGGTTCCCGACGACGTGCCGCCCGGCGCGCGCAGGCCGGTGTCCACGACGCCGGCCCCGCCGCCCTCGACCGCCCGGGCGCTGCTCCTCGTGCTCGGCTCCGTCGTCACGGCACTCGGCGTCCTCCTGGGGGGACTGGGGACCGCGGGCCTGGTCACCGACCGGGTCGCGCGCGACGGCGGAGGCTTCCTCGCCACCGGCGTCGGCACGGCGACGACAGCCGGCGTCGCACTGCGGACCGACCCGCTGCAGATCGACGCGGACCGGCCCGACACGCCGGCCCGGGTCTTCGGCGAGGTCGCGTTGCGGGCGACGTCGAACCGGGGAGGTGACGTGTTCGTCGGGATCGGTCCGACGGCCGACGTGTCGCGCTACCTCGCCGGGGCGGCGCAGGGTGTGTGGCGGACCGGCGCGTTCGACGGACGCGGGTTCGCGGCCGGGGTTGACCAGGTCGCGGGTAGCGCGTCGGTCGCACCGCCGGGCGAACAGCCGTTCTGGGTCGCGCGGGCGTCCGGGCCCGGGACGACGACGATGTCCTGGGCACCCGTGCCGGGTGACTGGACCGCGGTGGTGATGAACGCCGACGGCACGGCGCCCGTCTCGGCCGGCGTCCAGCTCGCGGCACGGGTACCGGTGCTGGGCCTGGCCTCGATGGCCGCCTTCTGGACGGGAGTGGGGCTGCTCGTGGTCGGCATCGCGGTCATCGTCGGCGCGGCGACCACCGGCCGGCGGAGGACCGTGGAGGTGGCCCGATGATGTGGGGCGGCTGGGGTGTCTCGCCTGCGGCGTGGGTCGTCGAGCTCGTCCTGCTCCTGCTGGCTGCCGGCGGTGGCGCCGCCGGGGCCGTGCTGCTCCTCGGCCGTCGGACCGGGACGTGGCCGGACGGCCCGGAGGGCGACCGCCCGCGCCGCATCCTCGACGAGCGGCTGGCCGCGGGGGAGATCGACGTCGAGGAGTACGAGCGGCTGCGCACCGCGCTGCGGAGCGGATCGCGACCCGCTCCCTGAACCGGTCGACGGGCCCGGGACACGTCCGGGGCGCCGTGTCACCAGGACACGGCGCCCCGGCGTCGTCAGGGCCGCAGCAGGTGCCGGACCGGTTCGGGTGCGTCGGGGCGCGGCGGCCGGTCAGCCCTCGTCGCCGAGTACGCGCCCGATGCGGATGCCGGCGAAGTCGACGGCGACGTCGCCGCGGTTGCGGTCGACCGAGCCGATGTGGACGCCGGCGAAGTCACGCACCTGGCCGTCCTCACCGGCGGTGCCGAGCCGGACGCCGCTGTCGTCGACGACGAACGCACCGGTCACGACGGCGTAGGCAGACGTGGACATGGCGGCTCTCCTTCGGGTCGGCCCGGTCGTCCGGGCGGTGCCGCACACGGTCCGCCGGTTCCGGATGGTCCGACCAGGGCCGGAGGGTGGCGGCGGCCGGGACCTCGGACTCTGCGCCGCCGCCCGCGGACCGACGGTGGTCCTCCCGGACGAGGCCGATCGACCCTGCCCGCGCCCCCGTCGGACGCCCGACGATCTCCCTGTCGGCGCGACGTCGGAGGAACCGCGACCCGGGAGGGCACTCATGGTGAGGACGACCGAGCGACCGGCGCCCGACCGCCCGGTACGGCGCGGCGTGCGGACGGTGGCGTCGGGGGACCGGAACCGGCTCCGGGCAGCCGCGCCGAAGGGTCCCCGACTCGTCCGGGCCGGGCCCGGGGACCGGATCGGCGACGGCGCGCGCCGGACGGGCGGGGCGATCGTGCGGCGCACATCCGGTCCCGACGGCCTCGCCGGTGCGGTGGACCGGCGCGACCGCGACGCGGGCCCGGGTCGCGGCGGGTGACGCGGGACCCGCATCGCCGCCGGTGGCCGGCAGGGCCGGACGTACCCGATCTTCCCTGCCGACAGTCCCACCGAGCACCGGGCCGTCGCGGCCCGGTCGACGGACGTTCGTCCCCTCACGACGGGGCGCACCCGATCGGAGACTCCTCGACATGCACGCACAGCAGATGACGGTGGACGAGCGGTCGCTCGGAGCCTTCCCGTTCGCGGCGCCGACCGCCGACATGCTGATGGAGGCGGTCGCCCACGCCGCCCACGGCTCGGCACAGGCGACGGGCCCGACCCCGTGGTACATCGACGCGGTTCCCGACGGCGTCGCGATGCGGATGATCGTGCGCCGGTGGACCGAGGCGTCCTCGCCCGACGCGGTTCTCGCGAGGATCGCGGCGGGGACGGCGCTGCGCGCCGCGCGCCTGGCCGTCGTCGGCTTCGGCCGCCGTGCGGTCACGGCCCACGGTCCCGAGCCCGGCGTGGTCGCGGTGCTGCGGGCCGGCGGACGTCGCGAACCGTGCCCCGAGGAGACGGCCATGCTCGACGGGCAGCGCCGGTCGGGTGTGCCACGGCGACCGGATCCGGTCGTCCCCGAGGTGGGACTCCTGCCGTGGCTGCGGCGTGCCGCCGAGCGCGAAGGTGCCTGGGCCCGCAGCACCGGGCCGATGCCACACGCCGATGTGGGTCCCGCATGGCCCGACGGACGGGCCGTTCCGGAGCACCCGTCCGGGCTGCTCCTCGGCACCGACGGGCTGGCGCTGCACGCGGACGTCCGTCTCGGGCAGGCGATCGAGGCGGTCCGGCTCACGGCCGCGGCACTGGGCTGGTGGACGCGGATCGCGGCGGCGCCCGCCGACCGGGACAGGCTGCGCGAGGCGTTGCGTGGCTCGGCCCGTGCGGTCCTGGGCGCCCACCGTCGCGGGGCCACCATGGCCGTGCTGCAGCTGAGTCCCGCACTCGCCTTCGTCGCCGCCTGATGGCCCTGCAGGGCAGGGACCGGGGGTCTCGGGCCCACGGCGGCCGTGATCGGTCGGCGGTCTGCCGGGAACGTGTCGACCGGCCGTCCGATCGAGGACCTTCGGCCCTCCAGTGGTTTCGGGGCGGGTGGGGAAGCTGGCCGGGTGAGCATGCCGATGCGTGGCGACATCGCCGCCGAACCGCGGCCGGGCGCGGCCGTGCTCGACGCGGCACGATGCCGGGCGCTGCTGGAGTCGAACAGCGTCGGGAGGATCGTGTTCACCCGCGGTGCGCTGCCGGAGTGTCGTCCCGTCGCCTATGCGTGGGACCGCGGCCTGATCGTCTTCTCCGTCGACGACGCCGCCGTGGCACGCGCGATCGCCGGCAACGCCGTCGCGGCCTTCGAGGTCGACGGCGTCGCCCCGCTCGGTCCGTCGTCGTGGACGGTCCTGGCGGTGGGGGAGACCTGCCGGGTCGAGTCGGACGTCGACGCGGCGCGGATGCGGCGGCGGCTGACCGGGTCGTGGGCGGCGGGGCCGGCGGCGGACGTACTCGCCCTTCGACCGCGGCGGCTGAGCGGCCTGCAGGTCGGGCCCTGATCCTCGGTCGGTGCCACTCGGCCGGGCACGTGCCGGTGGCGCCTGCTCCACCGACCGGTCGGCCCGGTGCGCCGCGTCGTCGGGCGACCCGGCGGCTACTGGCCGGCGCGGCGTCGTTCGGCGTAGACGGCGGCCTCGGTGCGGCGGGAGAAGCCGAGCTTGTGCAGCAGTGAGGACACGTAGTTCTTGACGGTCTTCTCGGCGAGGAACAGTTCGGCGCCGATCTGTTTGTTGGTCAGGCCGTCGGCGACGAGGTCGAGGATGCGTCGTTCCTGGGGGGAGAGGCCGGCGTAGCGGGGGTCTTCGGTGTCCTCGCCGCGGCGGAGGCGTTCGAGGACGGAGGCGGTGGCTTTGGGGTCGAGGAGTGAGCCGCCGGCGGCGACGGTGCGGACGGCGCCGATGAGGTCGGTGCCGGCGACTTGTTTGAGCAGGTAGCCGGAGGCGCCGGCCATGATCGCGCCGAAGAGGGCTTCGTCGTCGGAGAAGGAGGTGAGCATGAGGCAGGCGGGTGGTGGGGAGGTGGCGGAGCGGACGTCGCGGCAGACGGCGACGCCTTCGCCGTCGGGGAGGCGGACGTCGAGGATGGCGACGTCGGGGCGGACGGCGGGGATGCGGGCGAGGGCTTGGGCGGCGGTGGCGGCTTCGCCGACGATCTGGATGTCGTCCTCGGTCTCGAGGAGTTGGGCGATGCCGCGTCGGACGATCTCGTGGTCGTCGAGCAGGAACACCGAGATCGTCACCGGGGGCCTCCTGGTTCGTGGCGAGGCTCGACGATAACGGCGTTCGACCGGCCTTGAACAGAACCGATGGCCCCCTCCCGGTGGACCGCGGTCATGATCGGTTCCGGCCGGAGAAGCCGGCACGTCCGGGCGCCGGCGACCGTGGAGCGCTCGGCCGACCGGCGGGCGGTTCGGTTCTCCGGGCGCAGAGCCGGGTAACCGTGGGTCGTCGACGGCATCGGAGGTGCACGTGGCCGGCGAAGGACGAGCGACGCCCGATCTGTACCGGGTGCTCGGCGTACCCGCGGACGCGGACCAGGAACAGCTGCGGCGCGCCTACCGCCGCGCGCTGCGACGGCTGCATCCCGACACCCGGGGCGCGGCCGGCGACACACGCCCGGACGCGGCGGCGGAGGCGGCGTTGGCCCACGTGCTGCACGCCTACCAGGTGCTGCGCGACCCGATCCGGCGCGCGCACTACGACGCCGCGCGGGCGGCCGCCCGCGCACGGCCCGGTGGTCCCCGCCCCCGCAACCGGGCCACGCCGTCGGCCACCTCCGCCGGTCGCGAGCCGAGGCGGGCGCCACGCGCCGAAGGGCGGCTGGTGATCAGGATCGGCCCGCTGCGCATCGACCTCGGCTGAAGGCGAGCCCGGAACGAGGACGGTCTGATCGGCGCGCGCGGCCGGGCCGTTCGCCCCTGCTCCGCGCCCGCCGCCCGTTCCTAGCCTCGGGGACGGGGCTCACCGCGGCCCCGCATCCGTCCGACGACCCGGCGAGGCGTCATGACCATCGAGGTGAAGCCGAGCACCGCCGACGTCCTCCTGGCGGTGGCCAGGTCGGCGGGGACGACCGCGCGCCTGCTCGCCCGGCGCCGGCTGACGATGCCGTCGTCGCTGGTCGGGGCCCAGCTCCGGGATGTCGACGGGTCCTGCTCGACCGTGTTCCGTGAGACCGTCGCCGCGCGGCGCGCGACCGACCCGGTCCTGCTCGTCGTGGCCTTCCGCCTGCGGTGGGTCGGGGCCGCGCGGTGGGCGCACGCGGTCTTCCGCAGGACGTGCGTCGTCAACACGCCGTTGTTCGCCGGATTCCCGGGGTTCGTGAGCAAGCTCTGGCTCGCCGATCGGTCGACCGATGTCTACCGGGGTCTGTACGTATGGGACGGGGCCGCACGGGCGACGGCCTACGCGGTCCGGCTGTCCCAGGTCCTGAGGCTGGTGACGGTTGCGGGCTCGGTCGCCTACGAGGTGGTGGAGGGGGCGGAGCGTGCGGAGTTCCTCTCCGGACGACGCACGCTGCCCGCCGCACCGCCGCGGTGACCCGTCGGGCCGAACCCGGTCCGGGAGGCGCATTCCCGCCGGGACGAGTCCCGGGCCGCCCGGTTCAGCCCTTTTCGAGGTGTGCGTCCGGTCCCGGGAAGAACAGGGACTCGTGCCCGTCCTGCCACCGCACCTGGTAGTGCTCGAGCCCCTCGTCCTTGCCGAGCACCGCGACGACGGTCCCGCGCCGTGGGGTGGCGTCGAGGACGCTGTTCTCGACGACGATGTGGTCTCCGACGTCTGCGTGCACTGTTCCTCCTCGGTCGCGGGGCCGCAGCCCCGAGCGTCCGGGTCCGGTCGGGGCCTTCGCGTGAGGCTTCCGGCACGTCCGCCGAGGACCTCCGGCCCGACCGCGCCGCCCGGTCGTTCGGCCCCGGGGGAGGGGCCGGAGCGCCGCAGCGCGCCGCGGTGCGACGGACGAGGCTGGGGGCGTCCGACCCGGCCGATGCCCGGGCCGGGCGCCGGAGGCGAGGAGGAGACGATGACGGTCACGATCACCAGGAGGATTCCGCCCCAGCGGCTGATCGATGCGATCAATCCCGTCGTGCGGGGGCTCGCGGGCTCCCGGTTGCACGGCCTGGTCGACGACCAGGTGCTGATCCTGCACGTGACGGGCCGGCGCACGGGGCGTCGTTACGACATCCCGGTCGGTTTCGCGGACCTGGGAGACGAGCTGCTGGTGGTCACCCAGCACCGGTGGCGGACGAATCTGCGCGGCGGGTCGGACGTGACGGTCACCCACCACGGCCGGACGACACCGATGACCGCGGTGGTGACCGAGGAACCGGCTGCCGTCGCCGCGACGCTCGCGCGGGCCGTCGAGCGCATCGGCCGGGCGCAGGCGCAGCGCCGGTTCGGTCTGACGCTGCCGGACGGCTACGGTCCGGAGGACCTCGAGGCGGCGGTCCGGGAGTACGCGCTGGCGACGATCACGCTGCGTACCCCGTGACCGGGCCGGCCTCCTCGGCCGACGCCGCGAGCGCCGCGCCGGGTGGCCGCGGGGTGCCATCGGTCGCGGACGTGGCCGTGCTCGCCGGGGTGCACGGGCCGAAGGTCCCGTCGACGGCGGTCCGTCAGCGGGTCCCAGGGGACGGCCGGCCCGTGGTCGACGGGCTCCGGCCGCGCGAGGCTCTGCCTGACGATCCCGGCGACGGACGCGAGGTGGACATGCGGTACGTGGCGCAGGCGAGCCGACAGGAGACGGTCCGGGTCACCCGGTGGTCCCTGGTGGTGGTCGAGGCACTGGTCGCCCTCGCGGCGGTCTACGGCGGCGTGGGACTCATGGCGGACAACATGATCGGGATGCCGCACGACTGGCTCTCGGCGACCCCGTTCACGTCATGGGTGGTCCCCGGGATGCTTCTGGTGCTCGTCGTGGCGGTGCCGATGACCGTTACCGCGGTCCTGGAGGCCCGGCGCTCGACGTGGGCGCCGGTGGTGTCGATCGCGGCCGGTGGGGCGCTCGTCGCCTGGATCGGGGTCCAGCTGCTCGTCGTGCAGCGCTACAACGTGTTGCAGCCCGTCATGCTCGGGATCGGGCTCGCGGTGATCCTGCTGGCCGTCGTCCTGCACCGGCACGAACCGCCGACCGCGCTGCGACGGTGACGAGTTGCCGTCGGACGTCGGGTGCTGAGCCGGGGTGGGCGTTCCCCCATGGACGCCCACCCCGGCCCGACTACCCCGTCCGCTCCCCAGCGACGGGATGTGCCGGCGCGGTGTGGTCACGCTGACCGGCGACATCGATGGTGAGCCGACGAGTGTGGGTGCGGGCAGGGCCGAAGGACCTGAGCAGGCTGTGATTCGGCCGGCGGGGTCGCCGGACCGGAGCCGGGGTGACCCACAGCTGTGGTCGGCCCGGCCGTGCTCTGGCACCGTCGGACGGACGGATGGTCGGGAGAGGGGAGCAGCCGGTGAGCGAGCAGAGGCCCCGCGGCGTGGTGGTGGGCGTCGACGGTTCCGAGGCCGCGGCGGGGGCCGTGCGGTGGGCCGCACAGGAGGCGGCGCGCAGGCACCTGCCGCTGCGGCTGGTCGCGGCGGTCGACTGGGCCGTCCCGGCGGGGATCGGCGCGGTCGACCTGCAGCCGGAGATCTTCCGCGACGCGATCGAGGCCGCAGCGCAGGAGTGGCTGGCGCACGCGCGCGCCGTCGCCGAGGACGTCGCGCCGGAGCTCGGGACCGAGACGGAGGTCCGCGGCGGGGTGCCGGCCGCGGTCCTGCACCACGAGTCGGAGACCGCGGAGCTGCTGGTCGTGGGCAACCGCGGGGTGGGAGGTTTCGCCGGGTTGTTCGCGGGATCGGTGTCGATCGCCGCCGCTGCCTCCGCGCGCTGCCCGGTCGTCGTGGTCCGCGGTACCCCGACGCCGGACGGCCCGGTCGTGGTGGGTGTCGACGGGTCACCGGTGAGCGAGCCCGCGTTGTCGTTCGCGTTCACCGCCGCGTCGGCGCGGGGCAGCGGGCTCGTCGCCGTGCACGCGTGGAGCGACTCGACGCTCGACGCCGCCGGATGGGCGCTGCTGGAGTGGGACGCGATCGAGGCGGGCGAGCGGGAGCTGCTGGCCGAGCGGTTGGCGGGCTGGTCGGAGAAGTACCCCGATGTCGTGGTGACGCGCGAGGTCGTGCGCGACAACCCGGCCGCGGCGCTGGTGAGCCGGTCGAGGCGCGCGCAGCTGGTCGTGGTCGGCAGCCGTGGGCGCGGGTCGGTGCGCGGGGCCCTGCTGGGCTCGGTGAGCCAGGTCCTCCTCCGGCACGCCGGCTGCCCGGTCGCGGTGGTGCGTGCGTGAGACCGGTGTGGGCGGTGCCGCGGCCCGAGGGCCGAGGAAGGACGGGAAGTCCGTGCGAAGGGGGTCCTTCGGCCCGGTGACGCACGCGTGGGCGCAGGGACACTGGACCCGTGTGGATCTCTCCTCCGGCGGCGAGCATGTCGTCGGGCCTGCCCGAGCTCGACCGCGGCGAGTGCCTGCGGTTGCTGGCGGGCGCCGCGATCGGCCGCCTCGTGTTCACCCATGCGGCCATGCCTGCCGCCCATCCCGTGAACTTCCTGGTCGACGGTGACGAGATCGTCTTCCGGACCTGCCCCGACGGCCCCCTCCTACGAGCGGTCAACGGGGTCGTCGTCGGGTTCCAGGCCGACGACGTCGACCCGGCGACCCGGACGGGATGGAGCGTGCTCGCCGTCGGAGAGGCCTACGAGATCACCGATCCGCAGCGCCTCGCCGAGCTCGGGCCGCGGCTCCCGACGCGGTGTGCGCCGGGCCGGACCGCGCACACCCTCGCCATCCCCACCAGGCGGCTCACCGGCCGGGCCCTCACCCATGCCTGACCCTCGCGGGTGGGTCCGTCGGACGTGCCCTACAGACGTTCGTCCGGCTGCTCGGTCCGGGTGACCCGCCTGCGCCGGGGCCTGCGGACCGTCCCGGCCCGCCCGTTGCCCGTCGGGCCGGGCAACTGGTCGTGCTGGCCGGGCGGGAGCACGGTGTCGCGGTGGTGCAGCGCCAGCGCGCGGGCGTAGCGCTGAGCGATGTCGGGCACCGAGCCGCCCTGTCCCGCCGCCCCGAACACGGTGCCGGGGTAGTCCAGCGGGCCGATCAGGTCCCGGATGCGCTCCCATTCGCCCGGGGCGACGAGCTCCGCCGGATCACCTCCTGCGAACCAGCCCATCGGCACCGCCGTCCCGGCCGGGACCACGGTGTTCACGTAGACGACGGCATGGAACTCCACCTCGGCGCCGACCTCGACGCGCGCACCGTTGAACACCACCGCGCCGGTCGCGATGCGGGTGTCACCCTCGACGACACAGCCCGTCAGCGAGGCGTGGGGGCCGACGAGGACGTGGTCCCCGAGCCGGGCCGGGTGCTGGGGCACCCCGCGAATGACGGCGTTCTCCATGACCACGCAGTGTTCGCCGATCTCGACGGGACCGCCCTCCGCGGTGACGACGGCGCCGAAGAGCACCCGGCTGTGCGGGCCGACGGTCACGTCGCCGCACAGCACCGCGTTCGGCGCGACGTAGGCCGACTCCGCGACCTTCGGGCTCTTGAGCCGGTGCCGGACGAACACGGCATCGCGGCCCACGGCTCGGGGCGGCGTGGTGTAGTCCTCAGCGGTCATGTCCGCCTCCACCCTCACCGGTCACGACGGCTCCGTCGCTGCGCACGCCGGCCCCGGGAGGTCCGGCCGCCGCGCATGCCGGCGGAGGCTACGCCTGCCCGGCGAGCGCGACAATCCCGGCAGCGGGCCGGGCGGCCGGCCGCCCGGTCGTCGGCCGACGTGCCGGGTTCATGCGCCGAGCAGGCCGAACCCCGCCGGGAGCGCCGGTTCCTCGAGTGACGGGCCGCCCGCTCGCCGCCGTCCCGGAAGGCACGGCGGTGTCGACGGGCGGCTGCTAGGAAGGCGGGGTGACGCAGCCGCTGCTGCTCGTACTGGACCTGACGGGCACGTTCGTGTTCGGGCTCAACGGCGCGCTGACCGCGGTCCGGGCCGCGCGGCTGGACGTCGTCGGTGTGCTGACCCTCGGGGTGATCACCGCGCTCGGCGGCGGGATCACCCGCGACGTCCTGATCGGCGCGATCCCGCCTGCCGCCTTCACCGACTGGCGCTACCTGGCGCTCGCCCTGGGCGGCAGCGCGGTCGCGTTCGTGCTGAGCCGTCGGTTGGACGCGCTGGGCACGCCGATCCTGGTCCTCGACGCCGTCGGGTTGAGCGTGTTCGCGGTGATCGGCGCGGCGAAGGCCCTGGAGTTCGGCCTCGGAGCCGCGCCGGCCGTCCTGCTCGGAGCGGTCACGGCGGTCGGCGGCGGCACGATCCGCGACACCCTCGTCCGGCAGGTCCCGACGGTGCTGCACTCGGAGCTGTACGCGATCCCGGCGCTGATCGCTGCCGGGCTCACCGTCGCGGCGGTGGGCGCCGGCGTCTACGGGCTGCCCGCCGCGCTCGGCGCCGCGGCGGTCTGCTTCGTCGTGCGGATGATCGGGGTCAGGTTCCATCTCCACGCCCCGGGCCCGCCCGGTGCCGGGCAGCGCGCACAGGAGCACGAGCGCGACGACGACGAGCGGTCGTGAGTGGCGATGGTCGCCATTGCGACTGTCGTGGCGACCATCGCCACTCACGGGGAGCCGAGCGGCCACACGATGTCGTCGGCCAACCCTGCGGCGCGCGCCTCGTCGTGGGTGAGCAGCTCGTCGGGGCTGCGCCGGAGGGCCTGCAGGACGACCACCGCGGCCAGCCGGCGCTCGTCCGGAGCGCGCAGCACCCGGGAGACCGGCGAGCCCGCGGGCCCGACGAACGCCAGCGGGCCGGCGTCGCCGCCCGCCGTGGGGTCGCCCGTGACGACGTCGGCCGTCACGGTCCACGAGGTCCCGTCGGCTCCCACGCGGCTCGCCCGCAGCGCCGCCGCCGGTGCGGTGACCCGGCACGCGAGGCCGGTGCGCCGGACGATCTCCGCGACGAGCTCCAGGTCGAGGGGTGGGGACTTCGGGGCAGGCATGACGAGCGCCTCGCGGACGTCGGGGTCCGCGAGCTCCTTTCGCGACGGGACGACGGTGACCGACCGCGCGGCGGGGACGGCGCGGCGGCGGGGCATGCGGGGGTCGGCGAAGGGCGGGTCGGGAAACCCCCGCATGCCCCTGTCCGGGTGACGCGGACGAGACCCACGATGCCGGAGACCGCGGGCCGCGGCAGGGGTGCCGACGGGACATCATGCGGCCGTGGACGTTGCCGACCTCCGGCAGGGAGTGTGCCGCCGGGCCGCGGGCCGGCCCGGGGCGGCCGAGCGCGTCGGATGAGGCCCGGTCGGTTGAGGCCGGTCGGTTGAGGCCGGTCGGATGAGGCCCGGTCAGATGAGGCCCAGGGCGAGCATGGCCTCGGCCACCCGCGCGTAGCCGGCGATGTTCGCCCCGGCGACGTAGTTGCCCGGAACGCCGTACTCCTCGGCCGTCGCGTGGCACCGCGCGTGGATGTCCCTCATGATCTCGCGCAGCCTGGCCTCGGAGTACTCGAAGGTCCAGGAGTCGCGGGACGCGTTCTGCTGCATCTCCAGCGCGGAGGCGGCGACGCCACCGGCGTTGGCGGCCTTGCCGGGCCCGAACGCGACCCCTGCCTCCAGCAGCACCCGCACCGCGCCCGGGGTGGTGGGCATGTTGGCGCCCTCCCCGACGGCGACACAGCCGTTGCGCACGAGCGCGGCCGCACCGGCGGCGTCGAGCTCGTTCTGCGTGGCCGAGGGGAGCGCCACCCGGCAGGGCACCTCCCAGATCGACCCGCCCTCGACGAAGGTCGCCCCCGGGGCCTTGTCGGCGTAGGCGCGGATCCGCTCCCGGCGGACCTCCTTGACGTCCTTGAGCAGGTCGAGGTCGATGCCGGACGGGTCGTGGACGAACCCGTCGGAGTCCGAGCACGCGACGACCCGACCGCCGAGCTGGTGCACCTTCTCGACCGTGTAGATCGCGACGTTGCCCGAGCCGGAGACCACCACGTCCTTGCCGGCGAGGGAGTCGCCGCGCACCTGCAGCATCTCCTCGACGAAGAACGCGCTGCCGTAGCCGGTCGCCTCGCGCCGCACCTGCGCGCCGCCGTAGATCAGCCCCTTGCCGGTGAGCACGGCGGACTCGTAGCGGTTGGTGATCCGCTTGTACTGGCCGAACAGGTACCCGAGCTCGCGCCCACCGACCCCCATGTCGCCCGCAGGGACGTCGGTGTACTCGCCGATGTGGCGGTAGAGCTCCAGCATGAAACTCTGACAGAACCGCATGACCTCGCGGTCCGATCGGCCGCGCGGGTCGAAGTCCGAGCCGCCCTTGCCGCCGCCGATCGGCAGGCCGGTCAGGGCGTTCTTGAACACCTGCTCGAAGCCGAGGAACTTCACCGTGCCCAGCAGCACCGAGGGGTGGAACCGCAGCCCGCCCTTGTACGGGCCGAGGGCGCTGTTGAACTCGACGCGGAACCCGCGGTTGATGTGGATGCCGCCGTGGTCGTCCTCCCACGGCACCCGGAAGATGATCTGCCGCTCGGGTTCGCAGATCCGCTCGACGATCCGCGCGTCCGCGTATTCGGGGTGCTTGTCGACGGCGGGGCCGATGCTGTCCAACACCTCACGGACCGCCTGGTGGAACTCGGTCTCGCCCGGGTTGCGGGACAGTACCCGCTCGTAGACCGCCTGTAGTGCCTCGTGCATGTGCTGTGCCCGCATCCCTTCGTGCTGTTCGTCCGCCGTGCACCTCGTGTCCGACGGTATGCCCGGCGTGGCCCGCGGCGCCCCGGGGTGAGCGGGACGATCGGGAGATTCCCGTCACCGCCGGGCACGCCGGACGCGACGGGGTGACGGTCACTCGGCCCAGGGGTCCAGGTCGGTGTCCAGGACGGCGCGGAGCGCCGTGCGCAGGTTCGCCGCCTCGGAGGCGCCGAACGCCGCTTCGAACGTGTCCTGCGCCTCCTGCCACAGCGGCAATGCGTGCTCGAGCGTGCGGAGCCCCGCCTCGGTGATCTCGACCAGCCGGGTGCGCCGGTCGTGCTCGTCCGGCCGCACCGTGAGCAGCCCGTCGCGTTCGAGCGGCTTGAGGTTGGTGGCCAGCGTCGTCCGGTCCATCGCGATGGTGTCGGCGAGCCCGGAGATCGACGCGCGACCCGCCACCGCGAGCTTGTGGAGGATCGTGAACTGCGTCGTCCGGAGGCCCGCGGGGGCGAGCGCGCGGTCGTAGGACGCCGAGAGGTAGCGCGCCGCGCGCCTGGCAGCGAAGCTGTTGCACCGGCCGTCCATCGCGCCGAGAAGCTCGCGCAGTGCGGCATCGGGCCGCGTCCCGGCTCCCGTGCCGCCACCGGTCACGCCGTCCACACCGCCTGCCACCCGACCACGGTAGGGCGGCACGCCGCGTTCCGGCGACGGCGGGCCGGGCGCGGCCCCCGGCGCACCGGTCCGGCACCGGGCCCGCGGGCCCGGTGCCGGCCGGAGGGGCGTCGTCGCTGCGCCTGCCGACGCTCGGCAGCCGGGCGCGGTCGGTGACGTGCGGAGGTCGGGCTCCGGCGGGCCGTGGCCGGGCGAGGCCCGCGGCGCTGCTCAGCGCCGCACCACGACGCGTGGGGCCGGCGGCCGGACGTCGCTGCTCGTCGCCGTGCCACCGCTGTGCCGGGTCCGCGCGGTGCGGGAGGGAGCCCGCCGGGACCCGGCCCGGCGCCGTCCGACACCGATTTCCGTGTCGATCTCCGTGCCGGCCTCCGTGCCGATCCCCGTGCCGATCCCCGTGCCGATTTCGGTGTCCGCCTCGCGGGCGGTGTGGTCGGACCGTTGCCAGGAGCCGTGACGGCACCGTGCCTCCCACGGCATGGTCCTGCGCGGCAGGCCGAGCCGTCGCTGCCAGCGCGGCCGGGAGTCGATCAGCCACACGACCCACCGGCCGTCGCGGCGCCACCGGAGCCCGACGTCGTTCACCAGGTGCCGGTCCGGGCGGCCCGCGACCGACAGCACCGGCCTGCCCACCACGCTGTGCCCCAGCCACTCCGGGGCCGGTTCGAGGTCCAGGTACGGCTCCCGGGTGGACCGCGCGACCTCGCCCAGCCGCACCCGCCGCGGGTGCCAGCTCCGGACCGCCTCCGCCGGGAGCACGTAGAGATGCCCGCCCGCGTCCACCAGCACCGTCGCCACCGACGGCCGCCCGCGCGACCGTGTCAGGCCGAGATCACGCAGGTGGCCGAGATGCTCGCCGTCGGGTCCGACGACCGAGGCGCCCACGACCGCGCGCCACCACAGCACGGCGGGCCCCGGTTCGTCGCGGGGCCGCCACCACTTCCGCCGGACCGCGCCGGACATGGACACCTACCCTGATGAGATCCCGTTGCCGGGATGGCCGATGAACGGGTCGACCGCCGAGGTCAACCGGCGACCGGGAACGTCTCGGTCCGGTACGGAACCGCTCGCAGGAGCGTGACCTGCATCCTCTCCCCGTTCGGGAGCGAGTACTCGATGCGGTCGCCCTCCTTCTTGCCGAGCACGGCGCTGCCGAGCGGGGAGTCCGGCGAGCACGTCATGAAGTCGTCCGGATACGCGCCCTCCTCGTAGTGCGACAACAGGAAGGTCTCGGACTCCTGGTCCTCCTCGTAGCGGACGGTCAGCAACATCCCGGGTTCGGCGACCCCGTCGTCGGGCGGGTCGTGGCTCACGATCGCCTTCTGCAGCAACTCCTGCAGCTTCCTGATCCGGTTGTCGCGTTCCCGGCGATCGGTCAACCGCTGGTGGTCGCCGGTCGAATCGGCGCTGTCGCCGACGAGATGGTCGCCGGCGCCGCCCTCCGCCCCCTCGGCCCGCTGTCGCAAGAGCTCCGCGAGCTCGTTGCGCAGCCGCTGGTACGCGATCTCGGCCAGCCACACCGCTTCCTCGGTCACGCCTTCGTCCTTTCCGAGTCCTTCTTGTCTTCCTTGCCGTCCTGCGGTGATCGGCCCGGTCGTCGACGAACCGCGCTCGACGCCCCCGTCCACCCCTGATGCACGACGAACACGGCCCGACGAGAGCCGGGCCGTGTTCGGAAGGGGCCGCGGAGGTGGCGGGAACGCCGTTCCCGGCGCCCGAACACCTGTTCCCCACGACCGCCCGACCCACCTCTATCACAGGTGCGACAGCCACAGCGCCCTTGTCGACGCTTTCGCGAGCACATTGCCGACCTCCGGCAAGCAGAGCGCGCCCCAGGTTGCGCATTTCCGACCTGACGGGCCGCCTGTCTTCCGGGCATCATGCGGCCGGCTCGGCCGAGAGCGCGGACCCGCGGGGTCCGACGCCCCTCGGGGCGTCCTCCCCAGGACCTCCCAGGAGGCCGTCCTCCCAGGAGGTCGTTCGAGCACACGGGGAGGTCCGCCGGGCCCGCGCCGGGCCCGCGGCGCGGGGGAGGGAGCCGGGGCCGCCGCTACATCTCGTCGTGCCAGATCGGGACGGACAGCGCGGTCCGCATGTGCTCGAGCTGTGTGCGGTGCAGGCGGCTGAGCCGCGCGAGCAGCTCCTCCCCGGCTCCGGTCAGCTCGACGCGGACGACGCGGGCGTCGTCGGGATCCGGGACGCGGCGGACGAGGTCCTGCTTCTGTGCCCTGGTGATCAGCTCGGCGGTGCTGTGCGGGCGCAGCTGGAGCCGTTCGGCCAGCTCCCCGACGGTCGCCCAGTCGCGCAGCGGGAAGCCCTTGAGCGCCAGCAGCAATTGGTACTGCTGTGGGCTCAGCCCGTGACCGCGCACGGTGTCCTCGCTGAAGCGCAGGTAACGGCGGATGCCGAAGCGGAACCGGGCGAGCGCCTCGAAGTCCTGCTTGGTCAGCGCCGGGTCCGCCTCGGCCGGATCCGCGGCAGGTGGCGGTCCCTCGGTCGTCACGACCGCATCAGACCACGACGACCCGACTCCTGTCATTTCTATCGCGTTGCGATATTTTGTGTCCGGTTCTTCGGCGGTGGTGACCCCGGTCGTCCCGCGCTACGCGTGCAGGTCCATCGCACCGACGGCGAGGTCGGCGACCACCGTCTTGCCGGCGTCGTGGCGCCGGAACGACCACGTCGAGGTCAGGTTCTGCACCATCTGCAGCCCACGGCCGCGGGTGGCCCGCATGTCGAACGGCTGCAGGCGCGGCTCGGCGGAGGAGCCGTCGGTGATCTCGACCCGCAAGTTCCCGGGGGTCAGCGTGGCCGTGAGGCTGAACGGCGTGTGGGCGTGGTCGACCGCGTTGCTCGCCAGCTCGCTCGCGACGAGCAGCGCGTCCTCCGCGGTCTCCTCGTCGACGTGCCATGCGGTGAGGAACGCCCGCATGTCGCGACGCAGCTCGGCACAGGCTTCCGGGACGGGTTCGTAGCGGTGCCGCATGCGCCTCCTCTCCGGGCCGTCACGCTCGGTCCGCGTGCGGCCGGACACGAGATCGGGGTGCCCGGGCCGCGATCCGGGCAAACCGTCGAACCCGGTGCCGGCGGCGGAGGGGGCGGCGCTGAGGAGGGCGACGGCGCGGTCGTCGTTGCCGAAGGGCGTGCGCGCGTCGACGGCCTGCAGGAGGGCGTCGAGCACTGCGTCGGACCCGGACCCGCCTGCCGGACCGGTCGTGGCGAGGACGTCACCCATGACGTCGACGAGGCCGTCGACCCACAGCACCTCGCCGTCGTGGTCGCGGGACTCGATGAGCCCGTCGGTGTAGAGCAGCAACGACCACGCCGGCGGCAGTGCGACCTCGACCGGGGCCCAGGTGGTGCCGAGCTGTACACCGAGCGGGACGCCGAGCGCGTGATCGGGCAGCGGCCGCGCAGTCGTGCCCTCGATCAGCAGGGGCGGGGGATGGCCGGCGAGGTGGAGGTCGGCCCGCCGGCGGTCGGCGGACACCGAGACCGTCGCGACGGTGGTGAAGAGGGTGTGGTCGTGGCGCTCGGTGACGAGGACCCGGTCGAGCACGGGCAGGGTGTGCGCCGCGGGGACGCCGGCGAGGATGAGGGTGCGCCAGGCGATCCGCAGGCTGACGCCGATCGCGGCCTCGTCCGGGCCGTGCCCGCTGACATCGCCGATGATCGCGTGCAGGGTGCCGTCGTCGGTCTCGATGGTGTCGTAGAAGTCCCCGCCCAGTAGCAGCTGCTGGCGTCCGGCGCGGTACCGGGTGGTCACGTCGACCTTGTGGTCCTGCAGCAGGGCCGTGGGCAGCAGCCCGCGCGCGAGCCGGCGGTTCTCCCGCTCGTGGACCCTGGCCTCGTGCAGCTGGCGGGCCAGCCGCTCGGCGTGCCGCCGCTCGACGGCGTACTGGACGGCGCGGGTGAGCAACCGCCCGTCGACCCGGCCCTTGATCAGGTAGTCCTCTGCGCCGGCGGCGACGGCAGCGCGCCCGCGGGTCTCGTCGACGTCACCGGTGAGGACGACGATCGCGGGGTGCCCGTCGACCGCCAGCAGCCGGGTGAGCCCGTCGAGGCCGGCGGCGTCGGGAAGGTGCATGTCGAGCAGGACGCAGTCGACCCCGTCGAGGCCGGCGAGGGCCTCGGCCAGGGTGTGCACGTGGAGCACGTCGTGGATCTCGCCGATGTCCGCGAAGAGCTCGGACACCAGCAGGGCGTCGCCGGCGTCGTCCTCGACGAGCAGGACGCGGACGTGACGGGGGCTCGTCACCGCCGGCACACCGGTGGCCGAGGTCGCGGGCATGTGCAGGCGCTCCTCACGGCTCGGGTGTGCACGAGCGTACTGACGCGGCGGCCCGGTCGCCGGGTCGAGCGGGTGGTTGCCGCGGCGAGGCCGGGGTGGATGACGGGACAGGGTGCGGGACGGCGCAGGACGCGGCAGGTGTGTGGCTGCCGGTGCCGCGGCGGGAATCGTCGCGGCGGTCGGGGTGGCGGTCGGCCGGACGGTGGCGAACGTTCGGCGCGGCGTCGAGCGCGCAGCGACGACGACCGGCGCGGCAGGGTGAGCTCGCTCCAGTCGGCCGCCCCGTCGCCACGGTGGGGCCCGTCGCGAGCAGCGCGGCTCCGACGAGCCGGCGGGCCGCCGTCTGCTGGTCGCCCACCGCGTCCAAGAGCGCGACCGACACTCAGGCCCCGATGGGGACGGTGACCAGCAGGGGTGGACCGGATGACCGAGCCACTCACCGCGCAGGGCCGAGTCGACCGGCCCGCGCAGGACCCGGCGGAGCCCGCGTTGCACGGCAGCGGCGCGACCGTCGGGGACCGGGACGGACTCGGCCGACCGCAGTGCCTCGACCAAGGGCGAGACCATGGCGGCGACGCACCCGCTCGGCGTCCGTGCGTGCGCAGGGTCCCGCGGCGTGACACCGCTTGCCTGCGCGGCGTACGCGTGGTTTCGTCCAGGGGTCCGTCGTGACGGTGCAGGTCACCTGCCGGCACGTCGTCCGGCGGTCCTCGTGCCGATCGAGGGAAGTCGTCATGGAAGAGCAGCCCGAGCGGGTCTCGTCTCCGTCCGAATGGCACAGCGCCGAGGGGGAGGCTCGTGCGGTGTGGCTGCGGCCGGGCGTGGTGTGCGTCAGCCTCACGGGCGAGATCGACCTGCTCAACTGCGACGGGATGGGCCGGTGGCTCGAGGGCCTGCCGGCGGACACGATCCAGCTCGACCTCACCGGCGTACGCTTCCTCGCGGTGTGCGGGGCGCGTCGGCTCGCCCACCTCCGGGCGGAGCTTCAGGCGCGCTCCGGGACTCTTCGGGTGCTGCCGCCGCGTGAGCCCGTGATCCGGCGGGTGCTGGAGGCGACGGGGCCCTTCGAGATCGTCGAGCCGGTCGTCGACTCGTCCGGATGACGAGAAGGGCGGCGGCCCCGTCCGGCCGCCGTCGACGCGACCGGAAAGGCGGTGCCGCAAGGTGGCAGGGACGTCGCGCTGGGTCGACGCCCCGCCTGGCCGGGCGCGGCACATCGTCGTCGTCGGAGCTTCGGCGGGTGGGGTGGAGGCCTTGCGCGCCTTCGTGGGTGCGCTGTCGCCGGGGTTGCCCGCCGCGGTGGTCGTCGTGCTCCACATCCCGCCCGACGCCCCGAGCGCGCTCGCCCCGATCCTCGACCGCTCCGGGCCGCTGCGGGCGGTGACCGCGCGGCACGGTGACGTCCTGGTGCCGGGGACGATCTTCACCGCCCCGGCCGACAACCATGTGCTCGTGGCCGACGGGCACCTGCACCTGTCGCGGGGACCGCGCGAGAACGGGCACCGCCCGGCCCTCGACCCGCTGTTCCGGTCGGCGGCGGCGGACTTCGGGGAGGCGGCGATCGGGATCGTCCTGTCGGGCAACCGCGACGACGGCACCGCGGGAGCGTCGGCGCTCGCCGACCGGGATGCGCCCGTCCTGGTCCAGGACCTGGAGGAAGCGCTCTACGACGGCATGCCGAGCAGCGTGCTGCACCACGTCCGCACTGCCCGGGCCCTGCCGGCGGTGAAGCTGGGAGCGGCGGTGGGCGAGCTGCTGGCGGAGGTCCCGGCCGGTACTCCCGCCGGTGACGCGTTGCCCGCGGCCGAGACCGTGATCGCCGACGGCACGACCGAGGTCGTGGGCCCGACGCCGAGGCTGGCGGGGGCGGAGCCGTCGGGCCTGTCGTGCCCGGACTGCGACGGCGTGCTGTTCCGACTCCCGGGTGCACCCGCGCCGCGGTTCCGGTGCCGGGTCGGCCACGCCTGGTCGCCCGCCAGCCTCTCCGCGCAGCAGGACGAGGACATCGACCGTGTCCTCTGGTCGGCCCTGCGGGCACTCGCGGAGAAGGCGGAGCTGCACCGCCGCCTCGGCGAGTCGGCCGCGGTCGCCGGCCGTCGTGAGACCGCGACCGAGTACCGGCGGCGCGCCGACCGGGCCGAGGCCGACGCCGGCCTCCTGCGCCGGCTGCTGGCCGACGACCAGGCCCGGCACGGCTCCGGGGGCCCGTCGCCGATCGGCTAGGCTGCGCCGGCGCAGCCCCGGACCGGGGCCGCCGGCCGAGCAATCGGGAGTAGGCAGTGTCGCAGCCGGATCCGGGTTTCGAGGCCCTGCTGCAGCATCTGAAGCAGACCCGCGGGTTCGACTTCACCGGGTACAAGCGGAGCAGCCTGGTCCGCCGGGTCGCCCGCCGGATGTCGCAGGTCGGGGTCAGCGAGTACGGCGACTACCTCGACCACCTCGAGCTGCACGCCGAGGAGTTCACGGCGCTGTTCAACACCATCCTGATCAACGTCACCGGGTTCTTCCGGGACGCCGACGCGTGGGAGTTCCTGCGGACCGAGGTGCTGCCGGACCTGCTCGCCAGCAAGGGGCCGACCGAGCCGGTCCGGGTGTGGAGCGCGGGCTGTGCGTCGGGCGAGGAGGCCTACACCCTGGCGATCGTCCTGGCCGAGATGCTCGGGCCGGCGGAGTTCCGGGACCGCGTGAAGATCTACGCCACCGACGTCGACGAGGAGGCGTTGTCCTACGCGCGGCACGGCACCTACTCCGAGCGGGAGGTGGGTGGCGTCCCCGACGAGCTGCGCGAGCGCTACTTCGAGCAGGTCGGTGGCCGGTTCACCTTCCGCAAGGACCTCCGCCGCTCGGTGATCTTCGGACGCAACGACCTGGTGCAGGACGCGCCCATCTCGCGCATCGACCTGCTGGTCTGCCGCAACACACTCATGTACTTCAACGCCGAGACCCAGGCACGGATCCTGGCCCGGTTCCACTTCGGACTCGCCGAGCACGGTGTGCTGTTCCTCGGCAAGGCGGAGATGCTGCTCAGCCACGGTTCGCTGTTCCTGCCGGTGGACCTCAAGCGCCACACCTTCCGCAAGACGCCGCGGGTCGCGCCGCAGAACGGGACGCTGTTCGCAGACCCGCCGCCCCTGGTGACGCGGTCCTCGCCCGAGGGCATCGACCTGCTCCGCGACGAGGCGGTGCTCGCGTCGCCGCTGGCGCAGGTCGTCCTCAACGGCGACGGGATCGTCGCCGTGGTCAACCGGCAGGCCGAGGTGCTGTTCGGCATCTCGACGCGCGACGTCGGCCGCCCCTTCCGGGACCTGGAGCTGTCCTACCGGCCGCTGGAGCTGCGCAGGCACATCGAGAAGGCGCTGGACGAGCGGCGGACGGTCCGCGTCACCGACGTCACCTACCACCGTGGGCCGGAGGTCGTGCACCTCGAGGTCCAGGTCAGCCCGTTGGCGAGCGGCGGCGGGAATGAACCGCTGGGCGTCAGCGTCGCGTTCCACGACGTGACCGACTTCCGCCGGCTCCAGGACGAGCTCGAGCAGGCCAACCGCCAGCTCGAGACCGCCTACGAGGAGCTGCAGTCGACGAACGAGGAGCTGGAGACCACCAACGAGGAGCTGCGGTCCACGGTCGAGGAGCTGGAGACCACCAACGAGGAGCTGCAGTCCACGAACGAGGAGCTGGAGACGATGAACGAGGAGCTGCAGTCGACCAACGACGAGCTCCAGGACCGCACGAGCGAGCTGGACCGCAGCAACGAGTTCCTCGAGACGATCCTCACCAGCCTGCGGGCGGGGGTCGTCGTCGTCGGCACCGAGCTGGTCGTCCAGGTGTGGAACCACCAGGCGGAGGAGCTGTGGGGGCTGCGCCGCGACGAGGCCGTCGGCGAGCACCTGCTCAACCTCGACATCGGCCTCCCGCTCGACCTGGTGCGGCCGGTCGTGCGCGGCACCCTCGCGGGCGAGGACGGCCCGCAGGAGGTGACCCTCGCCGCCGTCAACCGCCGGCGTCGCACCATCGACGTCCGGGTGGTCGCGAGCCCGCTGCGGGGTGACACGGGTACGGTCGTCGGGGCCATCCTGACGATGGAGGAGGCGTCCAGCGTGGAGGACCTCGTCCGCTGAGCCGGAAGTCCCGCGGACCCGGCCGGGAGGGCGGCGATGGACGACGACGCTGCACTCCTGGCAGCCGTCGAACGACGGCGCGAGCTGATCGCCGTCCGCCTGGAGGAGTTGCGGGCGCGCAGGCGGCTGCTCGCGGCCCGCGGCGCGAGAGGCTCGACGGCGGCCGACGTGGCGGCCGCCGAACGCTCCGCCATGGCGGCGCGCCGGCACGCCGAGGAGGCCAGGAATCGGGCCGAACAACGTCAGGAGCTCTCGAGGCACCGGCACCTCCAGGCTGCGGCGGTGCTGGCGGCCGCGGGCGACCACGAGGCCGCTGCGCGGCACCGGGCGGCGGCCGCCGCCGAGCGTCCGGGTGAGCCGGCCGGGCGGGACGACTACGAACCCCGGCGGGTAGGGATCCCCACGATTCCGAGCTCCGATGAGTAGGAACCTCGACGCGGAGGAACCCGACGCGTAGGAAGGCCCCGGACGGCACGAGCAGGTGCGGGACCGCCGCAGCGGGGGCACCATCCGGTACGACCGAGAGGGGAGGACCGGTGCGAGCCGAGGAACCGACGGTTCGGGTCGAGGACGGTCCCGACGCCCGGATGGTGGTGTGCACCGGGGAGCTCACCGTCGCGGGGGCGAGCTCCCTGCACCGTGTCCTGCGCAAGCACCTTCTCGACCGCGGCCGGCTGCTCGTCGACGTGGCGGCGCTCCGGCCCACCTCGGCGGCGCAGACCACCGTCTTCGCGACGGTGCTGGCGCGCGCGGGCGGATGGCCGCACGCGCGGATGGTGCTGGTCGCCCCGGACGGCCCGGTCGTGCGCGTCATGCGGCTCGCCGGTCACGACCGCGAGGTGCCCCTCGCCGCCGACCGCGCGGCGGCTCTGGTCCGGCTCGACAGCCCGCCGGACCGCGTGCGGCGGACCACCGAGCTGCCGCAGGGGTCGCACGCACCGGGCTTCGTCCGCGAGCTCGTCCGGCTCGCGTGCGACGACTGGGAGCTTCCCGACGAGCTCCGCGACCGGGCCGTCGTGGTCGCGGACGAGCTGACGTCGAACGCGGTCCGGCACACGTCGGGGGCGGGGGAGCTGGTGCTGACCCTCGACGCGCGCGGGCTGCGGGTGGCCGTCCGCGACGGGTCGCCGACGCTGCCCACGCTCCCGGCCGGGCCGGCGCGCGGGCTCGGCGTCGTCGCCGCGCTGAGCGACGCCCAGGGCGTGACCCCGCACCGCGACGGCAAGACGATGTGGGTCCTGCTGCGCCGATCTGCTCGGTGAGCGCCCGGCCCGGCTCGGCCGCGGCCGAGCCGGGCCGGCCTTTGCGACGCAGGGCGTGGACGAGCCGCCGCGCCGCACGGGAACGGCGCCGCCGACAGCGGCGCGGCGCCGGGATTGCGCGGGCGGGCCGGGGGTAGCCCGCGCCGGTGAACACAGCGCGTGAGCGGCTGCAGCGGGTCCGTCTCGACTTCACCGAGCTGCACCCCGACCAGCTCGCCGGCATGGAGCACCTGCTCGCCGGACACGACGTCCTCGCCGTGCTGCCGACCGGGGCGGGCAAGTCCGCGATCTACCAGGTACCGGCAGTCCTGCTCGACGGACCGACGGTCGTCGTGTCACCGCTGGTCGCGCTGCAGCACGACCAGCAGCGCGGACTCGCCGACCGCGATGTCCCGGAGGCGGTCACCGTCAACGCGAGCCAGGCCGCGGCCCGGACGCGGCACGCATGGGAGGCCCTCGCGGACGGGCGGGCCGAATATGTGTTCCTCGCCCCCGCACAGCTGGCGAAGGACGTCGTCGTCGCGCGCCTGCTGGAAGCGGGCGTCGGTCTGTTCGTCGTCGACGAGGCGCACTGCGTGTCGGAGTGAGGCCACGACTTCCGCCCGACTACCTGCGCATCGGTGCGGTGATCGATCGGCTGGGGCATCCGCCGGTGGCCGCGTCGACGGCCACGGCCGCCCTGCCGCTGCGCGCCGACATCGTCGAGCGGCTAGGGCTGCGCGCGCCGCGGGAGGTCGTCGCGAGCGTCGACCGACCGGAGCTGCACCTGGCGGTCCAGGTCCACGCCGACGACGGTCTGCGGCACCGCGAGATCGTCGAGCGGGTGGCGGGAGCTGCCGAAGCCGGGGCTGGTCTACGTCGCCACTCGCAAGGAGGCCGAACGCTACGCCGAGCTGCTCGCGGCCGCGGCTCCGGACGTGCGGGCGGCGCACCACCACGCGGGACTGCGACGGGCGCGCGACGAGTGCACGACGCCTTCCTCGCGTCCGGGTTGGACGTCGTCGTCGCACGTCCGGGTTCGGGATGAGCATCGACAAGCCCGACGTGCGGTGCGTGCCGCACGCCGCGACACCCGGCTCGCTCGACGCGTACTTCCAGCAGATCGGGCGCGCCGGACGCGACGGGGAGCCCGCGACGATCGAGCTGCACCACCATCACGACGACCTGCGCCTGCAGCGGTTCCTCGTCGCCCGCCGGCCGAGGCCGGACGCGCTGCGGGCCGTGCTCGACGCCGTGGCGGACGGCCCGGTCACCGGCGCCGAGCTCGGCGAACGCACGGGGCTGTCCCGGCAGCGGCGCACGACCGCGGTGAACCTGCTGGAACAGGTCGGGGCGTTGCGGCACGAGGACGGACGGATCGTCCGCGCGAACGCCGCCGACCTGCCGGCGGGGGAGGCCGTCCGAGGCTGCGCCGGAGGCGGCGACGGCCGCTCGGGGCGCACGCCGAGCACCCCGGTCCGGCACGCCGAGTGGGGACGGGGTCGTACTCGCGACGGAGGCCGACCGGCCCACCGTGCTGTTCGACGAGCGCGGCTACGCCACGCTCTCCCGCGAGGCGGTGGCGGAGAACGACCTGCTCGAGGTCCGGGAGGGTTGAGTCCGGGAGGGCCGGGTCGGCGTGACCGGGCCGGTGGTCCCGGGTCGGTGGCGGATGGCGGCCGGGGTGGTTCGGCCACCACCCGCCAACGGTTGTCGCGATGTGGTCTGCGTGGCCACTCGGGGGGCGATCGGCCACGCCGGTGGTGGAGGGTGGCGCTCACCTCCTCTCGGCGCGGGTGGATCGGTCGGGTCGTCGACCGTTCGGCGCCGTCACGGGGCATGCCGTCCGGTCGGTGCGGGGAAACGTCACCAGGCGTCGGTGCCGCGGTGCCGTCAGCCGTTCAGTGGGCACCCGCGGCGGCGCGGACCGCGTCGCTCCCTGGCGCCTCCCGCCGCGACGGCTTCTCCTGCCGGGGGTCCGCCGGATCGCGCTCGTCGGCGCCGGTCGAGGCGTCCCGCGCATCCGCGGGAACGGCGGCGCGGAAGGAGCTGAAGAGGAAGCGGACCGGCGCCGCACCGGCATCGCGGTCCGCGTGCGGACCGGCGGGGGCGTCGACCCGGGTCGTCACGACTCCCGCCGTGTCGAGGGGGTCGAGCTGGGCGAGGAGGCGCGCGAGGTCGAGTGGCGCCTCGCGCGGCTCGACGGGGGACTGGGCGAGGGTCCGGTGCAGCGATCCGGTTCGCCAGCCGTGCCGGTCGCCGGCGCCCGCGGGGGTGGGGACGACGACGTCGACCAACCACCGTGGCGTGCCGCCGTACACCGCAGGCGTCGGCCGCACGACGATCTCGCTGATCCGGTCCGCGCGGACGAGGCCGCCGTCGCACATCTGCAGCCACACGTGCTCGAGGCTCATGAGAACTCCTGCTCGGTTCCCCGGTCCGGGGTCATTGCCCGTGCCGATGCTCAAGTCACCTTGCCGAATATCTGTAGTCTAGAGAA
Organism: Pseudonocardia benzenivorans CB1190; assembly: GCF_000196675.2. GTDB lineage: Bacteria > Actinomycetota > Actinomycetes > Mycobacteriales > Pseudonocardiaceae > Pseudonocardia > Pseudonocardia benzenivorans. The sequence continues at coordinate 2,471,432 of NC_015312.1, forward strand.
GAGTTTCTCCGTCTGCAAGAGCGGAATTCCAGTGATCACCTGGGTGGACACCCGGCGGGGCATGTACCGAAACTCTGCTGTCAAGAGTAGAGGTTCCTGTATTCGTCGGCTACAGGGTGTCCGGTAGGCTCGAGTCGAAGGAGGTGACATGAACGGACTCGACCGGCTCGACGACGAGGACTACCCGTCGGTGTCGATGGGGCAGGCAGCGGAGCTGCTCGGCGTGCAGCCCGCCTTCCTGCGCAGCCTCGACACCGCGGGTGTGCTGCACCCGCACCGTACGGCCGGCGGGCATCGTCGGTACTCCCGGCGCCAGCTCGCCCAGGCGGTCCGGCTGCGGGCGCTCCTCGATGCCGGGCACAGTCTCGTCTCCGCCCAGACGATCGTCGACCTGGAGAAGCGGGTCGCGGCGAGCGACGACGCACGCCGCCGTGCGGACGACGCGCGCGACGAGGCCCGCCGCGACCGCGACCACGCCGAGGCCGCGCGGGAACGGGCGACCGACGAGCAGCGCCGGGCGATCCGCGACCGCGACGACGCCCGTACCGACCTGCGGAAGCGCACCGACCAGCTCCGTCAGGCCCAGCGCGAGCTCGACGAGGCCCGTCACGAGATCTCGGCGCTGACCGACCGGTTGGACCGCGCCCACGCGTCCGCGGTGGAGGAGAGTGCCACGTCCGGCTGACCGCGGCCGCGCTGAGCCGGACGTGGCAGTCGGCGGCGGTCAGCGGCCGGTGGTCTCCTTGACGGTCCCGCCGGCGTCCTGGGCGCGCGTCCGGACGTCCTGCGCGGCCGACCGGCCCTCCTCCTGCACGGTCGAGGCGGCGTCCTGGGCGGTCTGCTGGACCGACTGCGCCGACTGCTGCGCCGGTTCGCGGAGGTTCTCGACGAGCTCCTTCGTCTTCTCCTGCGCCTGCCCGCCGAGGGGCTGCCCGGCCTCGACGGGCTTGTCCTTGACCTGCTCGGCGAGATCCTGTTCCTGCCGCGTGGCGGGCAGCAGCGACGACACGAGCGGGATCGTCGTTCGAGGTGGTGGGCTGCGGGTGGTCGTAGGGGGCGTCAAGGGGGTCCTCCTCACCGGCTCCTCAGGGCGTCGGGAACCTGCTCGAGCGTGTCGACGGTCCGTTCGGGGGTCGGGGGTCGGGTTGGTACGGCGCAGGTTCGATCGGCCGATCGCGTAACCGACGGCGGCGATCACGGCCCACACGGCGGCGACGATCAGGCCGGCCCAGCTGCCGTCCATCACGTTCGTGAGGCCCGCCCACAGCGCGACGGACAGGTACGGGCCGGACCGGGCTGCGAGTAGGTCGGCGCGTAGGGATCTGTGGGTGTGGGCGGGACACCGGCCGCGGGCGTGCCCGGGGTGGGCGTCACCGGGCGCGGGGGCACGCCCGGCCATGTCGCGCCGGAGATGCGACCTCGGCCCCCTCGGACCGGGCGGTGTCCGCGGCCTGCGTGTCCACTCACCCGCAGCCGCGTCGACTGGCTGCCGCGCGCCCGCGCAGCGCGAACACCCCGCCACCCGGCCTGCCGACGTTGCCCAGGCCGGGCGGGGCCACTGGCCCGCGCCGACGGCTGACGCACCCGGCGACGCGCCCGCGACCACACGACCCGGCGCCGAGCCGCCCGACGGGGTGGGCCGCGACGGCGCGGCCGCCCGCGACGCGGCCGCCCGCGACGGGCCGCCCTCCACGAGGCCGCCCTCGACCGGGGCCGCCCTCGACGTGGACGTGCGCCGGGTCGTGCTGCCGGCCGGCGTCGGGGTGGACCGGTTGCCGAATCGCAATGCCCCGTCGCTTGTCCTCGATCGCCGGGAGCCGTTAACGTCCGATATGCGGTGAAGTTTTGTCCAAATAGTGGATAGGCGGTGCTCTTCGCCGCCCTCGACGGCCGCGCCGGAGGACTCCCATGGGGATCGTTCGTCCTGTCAGTACACGGGTGGTACGCCGCGGAGCGGTCGCGGTGGCGGCGCTCGCGCTCGCTCTCACGGCGTGCAGCACCGGTGGTGGAGGCAGTGCAGGTGGCACCGGCTCCGGGGCCGCCAACACGGTCCCGCCCGCGGTGACCGAAAACGTCGCCAAGTACAAGGCCCTGCCCACGTTCACTCCGCCTGGCCCGCCGATCGACCCCACCACGTTGCGCGGCAAGCGGATGTACCTCATCCCGCTGGTGCCGAACCCGTTCAACCAGAGCATCCAGGAGACGATGCAGGCGATCGCCCAGAAGATCGGGATGGAGTTCACGATCTATCCCAACCAGGGCAAGCCGTCGGAATGGGTGCAGGGTATGAACGCGGCTCTGACCGCGAAGCCCGACATCATCGTGCTCAGCACCGCGCCGGACCCGCGCACGCTGCAGCCCCAGCTCGCCGCGGCCAAGGCCGCCGGAATCCCGGTCCTGGTCACGCACTTCTACGACGACTCCTCACCCGTCCCCCCGGCGTGTGAGGGTTGCGCCGCCGGCGTGACCGCGCTGGTCACCGCCCCGTTCAACGTCGCGGGCAAGGCGGCCGCGGACTGGATCATCGCCGACTCCAAGGCCAACGCCAACGTCCTGCTCATCGGCGGCGCCGACGTGCTCCCGAGCCCGGCGACACTCGACACCATCAGCAAGGAGTTCGCCGCGGAGTGCCCGGCCTGCAAGGTGACGGTCAAGAACATCCCGGTGTCGGACTGGAACACCAAGACCCAGAGCGAGATCCAGTCCGCGCTGACCGCCGACCCCTCGATCAACTACGTCTACCCGCTCTACGACGCGATGGTCGCCGGCGCGGTGCCCGCGATCCAGACCCTCGGCCGGGCCGGCCAGGTCAAGGTCGTCAGCTACAACGGCTCGCCGTACGCCCTCAAGCTCATCCAGGAGGGCGACATCGTGGCGATGAACGTCGGGGAGGACACCGTCGGCATCGGCTACGCGTCCATGGACCAGGCCTTCCGGATCCTGCTCGGGCAGCCGACGGTCGACGAGCGCACCCCGATCCGCATCTGGGACAAGACGAACGTGAACGAGGCCGGCGTCCCGCCGGAGGTCGGCAAGGGCTACGGCGGCGCGCTGCCGGCCGGGTTCCTGAAGTTGTGGGGCCTGCCGGCGTCGTGACGACGGGTTCGGCCGCTCGCCGCGGGCACGTGGCCCACACCTGCACGTGGCGAGCGGAGCCCCGGCCCGTCCCGACCGGCCGGTTCCGACGGTGACGCCGGAGGAGCCGCCCGGGGACGCACCGGACGGGCACCGGCCGCCGCTGGCCGGCGTGCGCGTGATCGAACTGGGCAACTTCGTCGCCGCGCCGTCGGCCGCGCGCCTGCTGGGCGAGTTCGGTGCGGAGATCATCAAGATCGAACAGCCCGGCGTCGGGGACGAGGTCCGGCGCTGGCGGCTGGGCCGAGGCGAGACGTCGATGATGTGGCGGACCCTGGCACGCAACAAGAAGTCGGTGACACTCGACCTGCGTCGGCCCGAAGGTCAGGACCTGGTGCGCCGGCTCGCCGCGACCGCCGACGTCGTGCTGGAGAACTACCGCCCCGGGACGCTCGAGAAGTGGGGGATCGCCCCGGACGTGCTGCGCCGCGACAACCCGTCGCTCGTCGTCGTGCGCATCTCGGGCTACGGCCAGACCGGGCCCTACCGCGACCGCCCGGGGTTCGGCGGGGTCGCCGAAGCGCTGGGCGGCCTGCGTCACCTCACCGGGCACCCGGACCGCCCGCCGACCCGCGTCGGAGTCAGCCTGGGTGACCAGCTCGCCGGCCTGCACGCCGTGATCGGCGCCCTGCTGGGGCTGCGGGCGCGTGAGCGCCGGCCGGCCGAGGAGGGCGAGACCGTCGACGTCGCGCTGTACGAGGCCGTGTACTCGATCATGGAGGGGCTCGTCCCCGAGTACTCCGCGTACGGGCTGGTCCGGGAGCGCTCCGGCAACGCGATCCCGGGCGTCGCACCGTCGAACACCTACCCGTGCCGCGACGGCGACTGGGTGGTCATCGGCGCCAACTCCGACACCCTGTTCCGGCGGCTCATGATCGCGATCGGCCGCGACGACCTCGCCACCGACGCGCGGTTGCGCGGGAACGCCGGCCGGGCCGCCCACGCCACCATGCTCGACGACGCGATCGCCGCGTTCACCGTGACCCGGCGGCTCGACGAGATGAGCGCGATCCTCGACGCGGCTCAGGTCCCGGGCGGGCCGATCTACTCGGCTGCCGACATCGTCGCCGACCCCCACTTCCGGGCCCGCGACATGCTGGTCCCGCTCGACGTCGTCGTCGAGGACGAGGTCGAGACCGTGCCGTTCCCGGGGGTCGTGCCCAAGCTGGCCCGCCGGCCGGGGGCCATCCGCTGGCTCGGGCCCGAGCTCGGCGAGCACACCGACGAGGTCCTCGTCGAGCTGCTCGGCCTGGCCCCGGAGGAGATCGCCCAGCTGCGCGGCGACGGGGTCGTCTGACCGCACTCACGGGCGCTCCGAGGGGCGGGCGCCCGCCGGCCGGCCGGGGTCAGTCCGACGCCGTGGCCGCGGCGATCTCGATCTCCTTCGCGGCGGCCATCACCGCCTCGGCGTAGCGGGAACCCGGGTCGGTGCCCAGCCGCTCCACCGGGCCGGAGAGGCACACCGCCGCGACGAGCTGACGGCCGCTGTAGACCGGGGCGCTGACCGACGCGATCCCCGCCACGCGCTCCCCGACGCTCTGCACCCACCCGGCCCGCAGGGCGTCCTCGTCACCGAGCAGCAGCCGGCCCGCCGATCCCTTGTGGACGGTGAGCAGCGCGCCGACGGGCACCATGGTGCGCAGCTCCTCCGACGACTCGATCGAGACCACGACGAGCCGGTGCGGGCCCCGGCGGACGAACAGCTGCGTGCTCTCGCCCGTGTCGGCGGAGAGCCGGCCCAGGACGGGCGTCGCGATCTGGGACAGGCTCGCGGTCGCGAACCGGCTACCGGTGACGAGCAGCCCGCGCTCGTCGCGGGACACGAACCCGTGCGTCTCCAGGGCCGCGACGAGCCGGTGTGTCGTGGTCCGCGGGAACTCGACGGACTCGGCGAGCTCCTGGAATCCCAGCGGCTGGCGGCGCTCGACCTGGTTGAGCAGGTGCATTGCCTTGTCGAGCACCCCGACCCCGCTGACCAGGTAATCCACGACTCGAGTCTAGTGCTGCGCGCCGGTCCGGACCTGCCGTCGTCGATTGGTGCCCCCGCCCTGTGCACCCTCGCCGGCGTCGGGGCCGGGCGCCGCCCTCGCGGTGGGTCGAACCTCCGATGGTCGCTCCCGAGCGGGGTCAGCGGTCGCCGGTCAGGACCGCGGAGCCGTCCAGGCCGGTGAGGGCGAGGGCCCGCGCGACCGGACCGGTCGCCGCCCGTTCCACCCGCAGCCGGCCGCCGCGGGCGCGGACCTCGCCGATCAGGTCGACGAGCATGCCGATGCCCGCGCTGGGCAGGTAGGTGACGCCGGTGAGGTCGAGGACCGTCGTCGACCCGGGCGGCGCCGCGGCGAGCTCGGCCCGCAGCGGACCGCGGACCGCGGCCATCCCGTCGAGGTCGAGGTCGCCGCGCAGGAGCAGGTGCAACGCGGAGTCGTCCCGCCGGGCCTCCAGGGTGGCGAGCGCCGCCGGGCCCCGGACCGCGGCCGGGGCGGCGGGCGCAGGTGCCCCGATCTCGGCCCGCACCGGCGCCAGCCGGAAGGCGACCGTCGTCCCGTCGTCGCCCCGGGTGATCTCGCAGCCCTCGGCGAGGGTCCGGATCAGGCCGATCCCGCGGCCGCGGAAGCCCTTGTCGGCAGGCTCCGGCCGCCACCGCCCGTGGTCGCGCACCGTCACCTCGATGCCGCCCTCGCGGTCCAGCTCGACCCGGATCGCGAAGGTCCCCGGCGCGCTGTCGCGGTAGGCGTGGTCGACCGAGTTGGCGGCGGCCTCACCGAGGGCGAGCTGGAGGTCCTGCTCCAACTCGTGGCACACCGCCGACTCGGTCGCCCAGGTGCGCACGTCGGCGCGCATCCGGCGCAGGACGCGGGGCTCCGCCGGGTACTCGTGGCGCAGCGGCGGCGGGAGCAACCGCACGGCGACGAGCGCGATGTCGTCGGCGGGTCCGTGCTGTCCGACGACGTCGGAGAGCAGGTGGTCCAGCAGCTCCTCGGGGTCCTTGTCCGCGTGCTCGGCCGCCGTGGCCGCGAGCAGGGCGAGCCCCTCGTCGATGACCTCGCCGCGGCGCTCGACCAACCCGTCGGTGTAGAGCAGCAGGGTCGTGCCGGGGCGGACGGTCGTCGTCCCCTCGGCGAAGGGCGGCCTGCCGGACAGGCCGAGGACCGAGCCGAGGGTCTCGTCGAGGTAGTGGGCGCCGTCGCTGTCGATGAGCAGCGGCGGAAGGTGACCCGCGCGGGCCCAGCGCAGCACCCCGCTCGTGCGGTCGAGCAGCAGGCACGCGGCCGTCGAGGCGAGCGCTCCGGGGATCCACGACACGTGCGCGTCGAGCGCCTCCAGGGCCGCGGCGGGGGTGAGACCCTGGCGCAGCGCGCCGGACAGGGCGACCCGCAGCTGCCCCATCACCGCCGCGGCGGCGGGTCCCTGGCCGACGACGTCGCCGACGGACAGCGCGATCCGGTTCTCCTCGACGGCGAAGACGTCGTACCAGTCACCGCCGGCCTGCTGGCGCGCGGCGCCCGGGCGGTACCGCGTGGCGCTGCGGAGTCCGGGCACGAACGGCGGGTCCGCCGGCAGGAGGCTGCGCTGGAGCACCGCGGCGATCTCGTGCTCCGCCTCGTGCAGCCGGGCCCGGTCGAGTGCCTGCGCGCACTGCGCGGCCACGGTCAGCAGCGCGGCACGTGCCTCGTCGGACAGCTCCGGGCTCTGCCCGGGGAAGCGCATGCCGAGCACGCCGATGGGCGCGCCCGCGAGGACGAGCGGCACCGCGACCTGCTCGGGCAGCCGCCCGTCGTCGGCGGTGGAACCGGTGTCCGGGTCGACCGCGGTCCACACCGGCCGTCCGGAGCGGGCGGCCCGGGCGAGGGGACGCGCGCCGTCGGCGGCCAGCAGTCGCACGGACGTGGGCGGGTCGGCGGCGAGGACGTCGAGCTGGTCGCCGCGCCGGATCGCGACGACGGCCGCCTCGGCGCCGAGGTCGGCGGCGTGTCCGAGGATGACCTCGGCGACCTGGGCGGGACGCGCCGAGCGGGACAGCGCCGACACGACCCGGCTGAAGTTCTCCGCGGCGAGCCGGGCACCGCTCTCGGCGGCGAGCAGCTCGGCCCGCTGCAGCGCCTGTCCGGTCTGCTCGGCGAGCGAGACGATCGCGGTCCGCTCGGTCGCGGACAGTCGTCGCGGTCGGGTGAAGCCGAGCGCGACGACGCCGACCCGCCCGCCCGCCCCGGGCAGCGGGACCGCGGCCATGGCGGGGTAGCCGTAGTCGTTCCGGACCAGGTCGGCCAGGTGCGGGTAGCCGGTCTCCCAGTCCTCGTCGGCGAGCACCCACACCGGGGACCCGTGGCGGACCGCATCGGTGATCGGGGCCGGCCGGTCGTCGGCGACCGAGGCCCGATCCCGCGCGACGGCGGCGGGCCACCCGACCGAGTGCAGCACCTCCAGCGCGCCCGAGGCGCGCACCTCCCACACCGCGACCGACGCGGTCCCGACGAGCCGGGAGAAGTGCACCGCCGCGGTCTGCGCGACCTGCGCCGGGGTCGCCGCCGCCGACAGCGCGGCCGTCGCGCCCTGCAGCAGCGCCAGCCGGTGGCTGGTGTGCTGCTCGCTCTCGAAGAGCTGGGCGTTGTCGATCGCCGCGGCCGCGCGCCTCCCGACCTCCGCGAGCAGGCCCAGGTCCAGCGCGTCGGGGGAGGCAGGCGGCCCCGTCCGGGCGACGCCGAGCAGCCCGCTCACCCGGCCCCGCGCGGCCAGCGGGACGAGCGAGACGTCGCCCTGGCCCAGTGCGTGGCGCAGCTCCCGCTGCTCCGGGTCGGTCGACGCGTCGTGGATGAACGCCTCGTCGGCCGTCGCCGTGGCGGCCCGGCCGCTCGCGAGCGCCTCGGCGATCCACGGCGACGACACGTGGAGCCGCGCCAGCGCCGCCTCGTGCTCCGGGTCGCGCGCCGCGAGCGCCGCCACCCGGAGCTCGCCGTCGTCGTCCACGACGAGCAGCCGGACCTGGTCGGCGACGCCCTCCTCGACGAGGGTGCGGACGAGGACCCGACGGCGGGCGTCGACGGAGTGCTCCCGGTCAAGCGCGGCGGACAGCACGCCGAGGACCCGCTGGCGTTCCTGCTCGCGGTAGCGGTCGTCGATGTCGAGGCAGCCGCCGACGTAGCCGCCGCCCTCGTGCGCCGGCTGCAGCGGGGCGCCCCGGTCGAGTACCCAGCGGTAGCGCCCGTCGGCCCTGCGCAGGCGGTACTCCGCCTCGAACACGCCGCCGGCCGCGGCCCGGCGCTCGTCGTAGCCCGCGAGGTCGTCGGGGTGGATGCGGGCGCGCCAGCCGGTGCCGAGGTCGCCGTCGCCGGCGCCGGTGTACTCGCGCCACGCCCTGTTGACGAAGTGCCTGCCCCCGTCGGCGTCGTCGGCCCAGATCAGCGCCGGGGTGGCGTCGGCGAGGGCGCGGAACCGCCGCTCGGCGTCGGCGCGGGCCCGGCCGAGCCGCAGATGGCCGTCGACGCGGGCCAGCAGCTCCCGGGCGGCGAAGGGCTTGGTGAGGTAGTCGTCGGCGCCGAACGCGAGGCCCTGCACCGCCGCTTCCTGCCCCGCGCGCGCGGAGAGCAGGATCATGGGGACGCGCGAGGTGCGGGGATCGGCGCGCAGGGCGCCGAGCAGGGCGATCCCGTCGAGCTCGGGCATCATCACGTCGGAGACGACCAGGTCCGGCGGGCGGGCGAGCGCGGCGTCGAGCGCGGCCCGCCCGTCCGCGACGACCTCGACGTCGTAGCGCGGGGCGAGCAGCCGGTGCAGGTAGTCGCGCATGTCGGCGTTGTCGTCGGCGACGAGCACCCGGCCGCCCGCGACGGCCGCGGGCCGGTCGGTGGACCCGGCCGCGTCGCCCGGCAGCCAGCGCAGGGCCTCGGCCACGAAGGGCTCGACCGCCGACGGTGTCGGCGCGGGCTCCTCCGGCGCCGCCGCGACCCGGTCGGCGGGCAGGTGCGTCGTGCCGAGCGGGATGGTGACCGTGAAGGTGGTGCCGCGGTCGGGCTCGCTCTGCGCGTCGACGGTCCCGCCGTGCAACGCGGCCAGCTCGCGCACCATCGCGAGCCCGATGCCGCTGCCCTCGGCGGACCGGGACCGGGTCCCGGTGATCCGGTGGAACCGCTCGAACAGCCGCGGCATCTGGTCGGCGGGGACACCGACCCCCGTGTCGGCGACGGTCAGCACGGCGGCGTCGCCGTCCTGCCGCAGCCGCACGGTGACCGACCCCTCGAAGGTGAACTTGAGCGCGTTCGACAGCAGGTTGAGGACGACCTTCTCCCAGCTGTCCCGGTCGACGTGGACGGGTCGGGCCAGCGGCGGGCAGTCGATCACGAGCTGGAGGCCCGCGTGCTCGACGGCCGACCGGAACGCCCCGGCCAGCTCCGCGGTGAACACCGCGAGGTCCAGCGGCTCGAACCGCGCGTCGATCCGGCCGGCCTGCAGCCGCGAGTAGTCCAGCAGGCTGTTCACCAGCTTGCCCAGCCGCAGCCCGTTGCGGTGGATCACGTCGAGCTCGGTGCGCAGCCGCTCCGGGGTGACGTCGTCGGCCGACCGCAGCTCGTCGAGCGGGCCCATGATCAACGTGAGGGGCGTGCGGAACTCGTGGCTGACGTTGGAGAAGAAGTCGGTCTTGGCCCGGTCGAGCTCGGCGAGCGCCGCGGCGCGGTCCCGCTCGGTCTCGTACGCGCGGGCGTTGAGCAGCCCGGAGGCGATCTGCGCGACGAGCAGCTCGACGAAGCCGCGGAACCCGTCGTCGTAGCGGCGGAAGGGGTTGAGGCCCACCACCATGAACCCGGCGACCGCGTCCTCGGACCCGAGTGGCGCCACCACCGCTTCGGTCGGCGGGCGGTCCCACTCCCCGTGGGGCAGCGTCGCGAACCGGGAGGCGAGGTCGTCGACGAGGACCGCGCGCCCCTCGCGGGCCTGCGCCGTCGGCCACGGCCCGTCCGGCCCGATTCGCGCCGGCGCCGCGGGACAGCCGGGGTCGATCCCCGCGGCGCACGCCAGCCGCGCCTCGTCGCCGTCGTCGAACAGGTAGACCAGGGAGAAGGGCAGGTCGCGGGTGCTCGCGGCGAGGAGCTCGCGCACCGCGTCGAGCACCGCCCGCTCGGTGCGCGCGGCGGCGACGGCCCCGGCGAGGGCACGCAGCGTCGACATCCGGCGTTCGCCGAGGACCCGGTGGGTGGTCTCGGTGACGACGCAGAGGAAACCGGGGACGGCGCCGGCGTCGTCGGTCAGCGGGCTGTAGGAGAAGGTGTGGTAGGTCTCCTCGGGGTACCCGGACCGTTCGAGGACGAGCAGCAGGTCCTCGTCCCAGGTCGCCTCGCCGGTCCGCAGCACCGACTCGATCCGCGGGCCGATGTCCTCCCAGATCTCCGCCCACACCTCGCGGGCGGGCCGCCCGAGTGCCCACGGGTGCTTGGCCCGCAAGGTGTCGCGCTGGTAGGCGTCGTTGTAGAAGAACGCCAGGTCGGGTCCCCAGCCCATCCACATGGAGAACCGGGAGCCCAGCAGGATCCGCACGACGTTGCGCAGCGCGGACGGCCAGGTCCCGGGCGGCCCGACCGACGTCGACGCCCAGTCCCAGCGGGCCATGATCCGGCCGAGCTCACCGCCGCGGCCGAAGACGGACAGGTCGCTGCCCCGGGGGGACGTCGGGCCGGGGGCCTGCGGGGACACGCTGTCGTCGTCGGGCGGGGGCACACGACCTCCGTTCCGAACTCGCTCGTCCCGGATGCGCAGCGTAGTACGCGGTGGCCGGGTCGGCCCGTCGACAGCGGCCCGGCTGCGGGCCCGTCCCCGCGGGACGGGACCGGGGTGGGCAGCCCCGAACAGTGCCCACCCCGGTCGATCCATCCGTCCGCTCCCCAGCGACGGGTGGTGCCGGCGCGGTGTGGTCACGCTGCCGACGTCACAGATGGTTCGCCTCCGCGGCGCGGATCGGCAGGGCCGAACGGCCCGACTCGGTGGCGGATCTCCGCCCGTGAGGCCGGCCGGACGCCGTGGGCCGCAGGGCGGACGGGCGGTCGACGGCCCGGACCCGTCCTGCGCCGCGCGCCGGGTCAGCCGACCGCCGCTGCCGCCGGGTGGACCAGGTTGACCTCGACCAGCAGGCGACGGTCGCGCAGGATTTCCTCGGGGGTGCCGTCGGCGACGATGCGGTGATCCTCGGAGAACACGACGCAGCGGTCGGCGATGCGGTGCAGCAGGTCGAGGTCGTGGGTGGCGTGCACGATCGTCCGGCCCGCCGTCCCGAGCCGCTCGATCAGCTCGACGAGCCAGTACCGCGTCCGGGGGTCGAGCGCCGCGGTGGGTTCGTCGAACAGCAGGACCTCGGGGCTCATGACGAGGACGGTGGCGATGGCGACCTTCTTCTTCTGCCCGCCGGAGAGCTGGAAGGGGGCGCGGTCCGCCAGGTCGGGGATGCCGAGCATGTGCAGGACGTCGTCGACGCGCCCGGCGGTCTCGTCGCGGGAGAGCCCGAGCTGCAGCGGCCCGAACGCGATCTCCTCCCGGACGGTGGGGGAGAAGACCTGGGCGTCGGAGTTCTGGAAGACGAACCCGACGCGCGAGCGGAAGCCCCGCGACATCTGCTCGTCCTCCAGGCTGTCCTCGGTGACGGGTGCGCCGAACGCGGTGTAGCTGCCCGCGTCGGGGAAGACCAGCCCGTCGAGGACCTTGAGCAGGGTCGACTTGCCGCAGCCGTTGGCGCCGAGGAGCGCGACGCGCTCGCCGCGGCGGACCGTCAGGGACACGTCGTCGAGTGCCGGATGGCGCTCCAGGTAGGCGTAGCTCAGGTGGCGGCAGACGAGCAGCTCCTGCGGGTCCGGGGTCGGGTCGGCGTGGGACGTCGGGTCAGCGTGGGACAAGGACGTGGTCCCCCCAGATCAGGGCGGCGGCCACGACGACGACCGCGGCGGCGTAGCCGAGGTCGGCGGCGCGCAGGCGGTGCCGCTCCAGGGTCGTGGCGTCACCGCGGTAGCCGCGGGCGAGCATCGCGTGGTGGACCTCCTCGGACAGCTGCGCGGACTTCCCGAGCAGGGCACCGACCCCGGCGCCGACGAAGGCCCTCGCGGTCCCGTCGTGCCTCGGGGTGCCGGGGGTGCGGGCCTGCCTGGCCTGGAACATGTCGGTGACCGAGCCGAGCAGCAGGAAGACGAAGCGGTAGGCCATGCCGACGATCAGGACGACGATCCGCGGCACGCCGAGCCCGCGCAGTGCGGCGAGCAGCCGGACCCACGGCGTCGTGAGGGTCAGGAGCACCACCAGCGAGATCGACGCCGCGACCCGGCAGACCACGCGCGCCGCGGCGAGGAGTCCCTGCGTCGTGATGCCCTCGGCGACGCCGTGCCAGTGCCAGAGCGTCAGGACGACGTGGCCCGGCGTCACGACCGACAGCGTCGCGGGCAGCACCACGATGCCGGTGAAGATCGGCACGAACAGCCACACCCGGCGGACGAAGAACCCGAGGGGCATCGCGGACGCGGCGGCCAACCCGAGCGTGAGCGCGTAGAGGGCCGCGAGCGTGATCATCGAGTGCGCGAGCCCGGCGACCACCAGCAGCGCCAGGAGGCTGACGATCTTGGTCCGTGGGTCGATGCGCTGCAGCAGGCCCGGCGCGGCGGCGACGTCCTCGCCGAAGAGGACCTGCTGCAGGATCCCCGAGCCGCCCCGGATCGTGCGGGTGAGGAAGCTCGCCTTCCGGCGCCTGCCGACGCACCCGCACGGGCAGAGCGCGACGTCCTGCTGCACCAGCCAGTCCGGCACGGCGACCGCGCCGGCGTGCGACCCGTCGGCGCCGGTCACCGGGCCGGTCCGTCGGTGACCTGCTCCACGGTGTCCTCGCGCTCCGCCGCGGGCGGGGGAACCGGGACGCGACGGCCGAACAGCCGCACGGCCAGCGTCGCGGCCCCCCACACGACCAGACCGACGACCACGATGCCCACCACGGCCGAGACGATGTAGGTCCACGGGCTGCCGGAGAGGTAGCCGGGGAACAGCACGTCGTGCCAGAAGCCCGAGTAGTGCGCGAGCCCGGCCGGGACGGCCGCCAGCCCGAGTGCCGCCCGCAGGTCCTGCGGTGAGTCCTCGCCGAACGCGCCGCCGGGCGCCAGCAGGCCGAGCGGGGTGAGGACGACCAGGGCCGCGACGACCACCGCCGCGACGACCCCGGGCCGCAGCCGGCGGCGCCGGGTGCGCTCGGCGTCGGCCGCGGCGGCGTCGACCGGCACCCCGGGGTGGTTGACGCGCAGCAGCGGCAGGTTGGCGCGCTGCAGGTACCCGAGCACGGCGGCGGTCAGGATGCCCTCGGCGACACCGGCGACGGTGAGGTGGGCGAGCAGCATCGCGGGGATCGACTGCGCGAGGTGGTACGGGGAGTAGAGCGGGGCACCCGTGGCGTCGTGGAAGAGGTCGGGCTGGATGCCCAGCTCGATCCCGACGCACAGCGCGGCGACGTTGATGCCCACGTACCCGGCCAGGAACGCCGCGAGGACCCGTCGCCGGGCGGTGAGCGCGGCGCCGCGGGCGACCAGCCGGTACACGCCGTACCCGGCGAACGGGAGGATCACGGCCATGTTGACGACGTCGACGCCGAAGGAGAGCACGCCGCCGTCGCCGAACAACAGGGCCTGGAAGCCGAGCGCGACGGTGACGGCGATCGCCGCGGCCCACGGTCCGAGGAGTATCGCGATCAGCGCTCCGCCGACGGCGTGCGCGGTCGTGCCGTCGGGGATCGGCACGTTGAACATCATGATGAGGAAGCTGACGGCGGCCAGCACGGCCAGTGTCGGCACGTTGCGTGTCCGGACCCGTCGCTTCACCCGGGCGGCCGCCGTCGCCAGCACCGGCACCGCGACGACGAACCCGGCCGCACAGGTCTGCGGGCTCAGGTAGCCGTCGGGAATGTGCATGTCCGCCTCCACCGGTGTGCGCGGTCGAACCGCTCTCGCAAATTAGACGCAACAGCGCAGGAATGGCGACTTGTGTTCGCCCCCTCACGTAGCAGGATTCACGAAAGACGCATTTCCTGTGAATTCACCGATTCGTCGAAATAGCGTTCTATGGCGGCGAATGTTCGTGGTGGGCGTTGTCGCGCCGAGTTGATATGTGTGCTGGATCACAGGCCCGAAACGTGACCGGTCGTGGGACTTCGTCCCGGATCATCCTGTTCCGACATCTGCTCAACCTTGCCGATGAGCCGACCACGCTGCTGGACTGGGACGTCCACGACGCACGTGATCGTGGGCGGAACGAGAGGACCCCGATGGCGACGCTCCCCACCACGCGCCCGGCCAGGGCCGGCCTGCGGCCCGCCGAGAAGCGCACCGTCGCGGCCATGGCGGTCGTGCTCGTCGCGCTGACCGTCGTCGGTTGGGTGGTGCTCGCGGCGTTCGTCGCGCCACAGCACTACGAGCTGGGCGAGAGCGGGGTGTTCGGCGTCGGGCTGGGCCTGACCGCCTACCTGCTCGGCATGCGGCACGCGTTCGACGCCGACCACATCGCCGCCATCGACAACACGACACGCAAGCTGCTGGCCGAGCGCGGTCCGGGGGAGAAGCGGCCGCTCTCGGTCGGGTTCTGGTTCGCACTCGGACACGCGACCCTCGTCCTCGTCCTGGTCGCCCTCATCACGCTCGGCGTCCGGGCGGTCGCGGGTGAGATCTCCGACGAGAACTCCTCGCTCAAACAGATCGGCGGGCTGATCAGCACGAGCGTCTCGGGACTGTTCCTCGTGCTGCTGGGCCTGATCAACCTCGTCATCCTCGTGCAGATCCTCAGGGTGTTCCGCGACATGCGCCGGGGCCGCTACGACGAGGCCTCCCTCGAGGAGCAGCTCGACAAGCGCGGGCTGATGAACCGCATCCTCGGGCGGGCGACGCGGGCCGTCCGCAAGCCGTGGCACATGTACCCCGTCGGGCTGCTGTTCGGACTGGGCTTCGACACCGCGTCGGAGGTGACGCTGCTGGTCATCGCGGGCGGGGCGGCAGCAGGTGCCCTGCCCTGGTACGCGGTGCTCGTCCTGCCGATCCTCTTCGCCGCCGGGATGAGCCTGTTCGACACCCTCGACGGTGCCTTCATGTGCTTCGCCTACGACTGGGCGTTCCTGCGTCCCGTCCGCAAGGTCTTCTACAACATCACCATCACCGCGTTGTCCGTCGCGGTCGCCCTGGTCATCGGGGTGATCGAGCTCGTCTCCCTGTTGGCCGACAAGCTCGGCGTCGAGTCCGGGCCGCTCGCGTGGATCGCCGGCCTCGACCTGGACAACGTGGGCTTCGTGGTCGTCGGGCTGTTCGTGCTGACGTGGGCCGTCGCGCTCGGGGTGTGGAAGTTCGGCCGGATCGAGGACCGCTGGTCCGCCGGTCTCGCGCGGGCCGAGGAGGGGTGAGCGCGGACGGCAGCCCCCTGCGGCGTGGACCCCGACAGTCGCCGGGCTCACGGCCGTCGACGTAGATTCACTCCGTATGCTTCTGTCCGGGCGGCCGTCGTCGCCCCGACGAGCGATGTCGGACGTGGCGGGTGCGCGCCCGCGAAGTAAAGGAGAGCCTCGTGACCCTGCGGCTGGGCGATGTCGTCCCCGACTTCACTGCCCCCACCGCCGACGGCGAGATCCGTTGGTACGACTACCTGGGCGACGGCTGGGGCGTGCTGTTCTCGCACCCGGCCGACTTCACCCCGGTCTGCACGACCGAGCTGGGCCGCGCCGCGGCGCTGCAGCCCGAGTTCGAGAAGCGCAACGTCAAGATCGCGGCCATCTCGGTCGACTCGGCGGAGGACCACCGCAGCTGGTCGTCCGACATCGCCGAGACCCAGGGCGCGCAGGTCGGCTACCCGATGATCGCCGATCCCGACCGGAAGGTCGCCGACCTCTACGGGATGAT
The DNA here is from genome assembly GCF_000196675.2 of Pseudonocardia benzenivorans CB1190. Classification (GTDB taxonomy): domain Bacteria; phylum Actinomycetota; class Actinomycetes; order Mycobacteriales; family Pseudonocardiaceae; genus Pseudonocardia; species Pseudonocardia benzenivorans. Next base: position 2,487,451 of record NC_015312.1, read on the forward strand.
CCACGAGAACGCGTCCGACACCACGACGGTGCGGTCCGTCTTCGTCATCGGCCCCGACAAGACGCTCAAGCTCGAGATGACCTACCCGCAGAGCACGGGCCGCAACTTCGACGAGATCCTGCGCGTCATCGACTCGCTGCAGCTCACCGCGAAGCACAAGGTCGCCACGCCCGCCGACTGGAAGCAGGGCGAGGACGTCATCATCACGAAGGCGGTGAGCGACGAGGAGGCCCGCGAGCGCTTCCCCGACTACCGCACGATCAAGCCGTACCTGCGGGTCACGGCCCAGCCGTCGCAGGACAACTGAGCAGCCGCGACAGCTGCACCACGGCGCCCCGTCGTCGGCCGTCACGGCCGCGGCGGGGCGCCGTCCTGCATCCGCGGGCCGCGCGACCGCGGTGTGCCGCCGTCGCGCCCAGTGAGGGCGCCCCGGTTTCCCGGGGGCCGGTGGTGGACACCCACCCCGCGTGGGTGCCCTGCTCGCGCTCGCCTCCGCGCTGAGCTACGGACTGTCCGACGTCGTCGGCGGCCTCGCCGCCCGGCGGATGCGGCCGGCGCTCGTCGCGCTGCTCGGGCAGCTCGGCGGCCTGGTCGCGGTCGGCGTCGCCGCGCCCCTGCTCAGCCCACCGGGACCGGGCCCCGCGAGCCTCGCCTGGGGTGCCCTGTCCGGTGTCGGGACGGGCCTCGGGATGGCGTTCCTGTTCCGCGGCATCCGCCGGGGCGCGATGTCGGTCGTCGTCCCGGTGAGCGCCGTCGGCGGGATCGCGCTGCCCGTCCTGGTCGGGGTCGCGCTGCTCGGGGACCGCCCGTCGGTGCCGACCTGGGTCGGGATCGCGCTCGTCCTGCCGGGGCTGTGGCTGGTGTCGCGGCCGGGAGCCGGGGTCGCCGCCCCCGACCGGGGCTCGGTGGGCGACGGCCTCGTCGCGGGCGCCGGCATCGCGGTGCAGTACCTCGCCCTGGCCAGGGCCGGGCCGGACGCCGGGCTCTGGCCCGTCCTCGCGGGGCGGGTCACCGCGGTGCTCGCCGTCGGCATCCTCGCGGTCACCCTGGTGCGCCGCACCCCGACCGACGCCGATACCGGCGCCCCCACGACAACCAGCACCGACGACGCCGCGCCGACGAGCCGGGCGGCCGTCGAGGCACTCGGCTCCGGCGTGCTGGCCGCGGCGGCGCTGGCCGCGTACGCGGCGGCCGTGCTCGCCGGGTCCGTCACGGTCGCGGTAGTGCTCTCCTCGCTGTACCCGCTGGTCCCGACGCTCGTCGGACTGGTCTTCCTGGGGGAGCGGCTGTCCCGGCGTCAGGTGCTCGGGCTGACGACCGCGCTGGTCGCGGCCGTGCTGATCTCGGTGTCGTGAGCTCCCGGGCGGGCGCGAGATCGTCAGCTCGACAGCTCGGCCATCACGAGCGGGGCCTCGTCGAGCAGCTCGCGGGCGAGGAACCCGACGTGGGAGATGCGGGTGCCCAGGCGCTCGCCGGCCGTGGCGTGCACGTGGGTGGCCCAGCACGCCGCCTGCGCGGGCGTCGCACCCCGCGCGAGCAGGCCGACGACGAGCCCGGCCAGGACGTCGCCGCTGCCCGAGGTGCCCAGCCCGGCGTGGCCGCTGCCGTCGGCCCAGCGCCGGCCGTCGGGGGTCACGATCCGCCCGCCCGAGGCGACGACGGCGTCGAGCCGCTCGGCCACCGCCGCCGCGGCGGCCTCCGTCCCGGGTTCGGGCGCGTCGGGAACGCCGTCGAGCAGGGCCTCGGTCTCACCGGAGTTCGGGGTGACGACGAGCCGCCCGCCCAGCGCAGCGACGGTCCCGGGCTCGAGCCCGCGCAGCGCGTAGCCGTCGAGCACGACGGTGGCGTCGTCGCGGACCCGCCCGAGCACGGCGGTGACCAGTGCCTGCAGGGCGGGCTCGTCGTCGAACAGGCCGGGGCCGACGAGGACGGCGTCGGCCGCGGGCAGGACCTGGGCGAGGTCGTCCACGGCATCGGCCGCGACGCAGCCCGCCGGGCTCTCGGGCAGCGGGAGCGCGAGCGACTCGGGCACGCTGACCCCCAGCGCCGTGGCGATGGATGCGGGCGCGCCGAGCTGCAGGACCCCGGCCCCGGCACGCAGCGCGGCCACCCCGGCCAGCAGGACGGCGCCGGGGGTGCCGCGGCTCCCGCCCACGACCAGCGCCGTGCCGCGTGAGGCCTTCGCGCCGCCGCGTGGGGCGGGCAGCGCCCACTCCCGCAGGACGGCCGGGGCGATGACGGTGCCCGAGGGCGGGCCGTGGTCACTTCTCGTCGGATCCGACACGGGGTTCCTTCGTCGCCGGGACGTCGTTGCGGGGCAGGGGATCGACGAGTCCGACGTCGACGACGCGCAGCGGCTCGCCGGGCGAGGGACGTTCGAACCGGGTGAGCGAGCAGTTGCCGATCGGCGCGTCGCGCAGCGCGGCGAGCAGGTCGGACTCGGTCAGCTGTTCGACGATGTAGCGCACCAGATGGATCGGCGCCTCGTGGCTGACGCACAGGACGCGCTGCCCGTCGAGCTCCAGCATCGGGTCGGTGAGCAGCGAACGCAGCCGCAGCGCGACGTCGGCCCACGACTCCCCGCCGGGCGGCCGGTGGTAGAAGCGGCCGAGGTGGCGACGGCGGGCGGCCTCCTCGGGGAAACGGGCCGCGATGCCCGCGGCGGTGTGCAGGTCGAGGATGCCGAGCTCGCGGTCGCGCAGGCGCTCGTCGACGCGCAGCGGGACGTCGGGCAGGTGCTCGAGCACCCGGCGGGCCGTGTCGTGGGCGCGCCGGTAGGGCGAGGTGAGGCCCAGCGTGGGCCGCTGCTCGGCCGGGAGTGTCGAGAACCACTTGCCGACGGCGTCGGCCTGCTCCTCGCCCAGCTCCGACAGCGGCACGTCGGCGTCGCGCTGCAGGTCGAGCAGCTCGGCGTCGCTGCGGCGGGCCTCGTCGTTGGCGACGTTGCCGGTGCTCTGTCCGTGCCGGACGAGCCAGAGGGCGTCAGGGCCGCGGTAGCTCACGACCGGGCCGTACCCGCGCGGGCGCCGTCCCATACGCGCTCCCACCGATCATCCGGCGCGTCGTGGCGCACCAGGCCTTTGGCCGCGAACCGTTCGAGCCAGCCCGTCATCGGCCACCAGCCCCAGCGGCGCCGGAACAGCGCGCCGTTGCGCAGGATGTCGTCGAGGTGCTCGACGGGCGGGTCGCTGACCGGATGGTGCTGGTGGTACGCGGTGGCGCCACCCACCCAGCACAGCCCGATGCCGCGGGCGCGGGCCTGCTGGCCGAGGTCGGTGTCCTCGGCGCCGTAGCCGTGGTAGCCCTCGTGGAACCCGCCGAGCCGCGCCCACGTGGATGCCGTCACCGCGAACGACAGGGACCAGAACAGGGTGTGGTCGTCGGCCTCGACGCACGTGCCGTCGGGCGGGGCCGGCCGGGCCGGGTGCGGCGCCGCGCTCGTGGCCAGCGCCTCGGCGCGGTACCCGCCCGGCGGCGGCGGCGGCAGGTAGGCGACGGGCCCGCACAGCAGCCGCGTCCCGGCGGTCCGCGCCGCCTCCCGGTAGCGCCGGAACAGCGCGGGACCGGGGATGCAGTCGACGTCGAGGAACACCAGCAGCCGCGCCCCGGCGGCGAGTGCGGCCCTGGCGCCGGTGTTGCGCGCCCGCGCCAGCGGCAGCCCGGGCCCGTCGGAGGTCACCGGCACCGTGCGCGTTGGCACCCGGTCGTCGACGACGTCGGCGACCTGCGGGTCGTCGAGCGCGACGACGATCCGCACCTCGGGCGGCCGCTCGACCGCCGCGAGGCCCTCCTGTTGGCGGCGCAGGTGGCCGTGCCTGCCGTGGGCGACGGTGATCACCGCGGTGCGCACGCCGGCTCCTGTGTCTCTGCCGGTTCCGGTGTCCCTGCCGGCTCCGGTGTCCCCGCCAGCTCCGCGACCAGCTCCGCGGCGGCCGCGGGCGCCCCGCCCGGGCACCAGCGCCGCCAGCGCCGACCGTCCTGCGCGGCGGCCTCGTCGAGCAGCGCCGGCCACGTCGCGGGGTGGGGCCACCGGCGGCGGACGACGGCCAGTCCGGCCCGGTCGAGCGCCTCGGCGGTGGCCACCTGCTCGCCGTGCGGCCGCTGCTGCGGGACGACGACCGCAGGTGTCCGGGCCGCGGCGACCTCGGCGAGCGCGTTCTGCCCGGCGTGGGTGACGACGACGTCGGCGCCGCGCAGCAGGGGCCACGGGTCGGCGGTCCAGCCGTCACGGCCCCCGAGCACGGTCCAGTCCCATCCCGGGGTCGCGCGCTCGGCCGCGGCGAGGTCGTCGTCGCCGACGTCGCGACCACCCGCGCCCAGCAGCACGACGACTCGGCGTGGCCCGTCGCCACCCCGCCGGGTGCGGCCGGGCCCGGGCCCGGGTCTGGTCCCGATACGGGAGTCGTAGCGCGACAACGCCCCGACGAACCGCGTCTTCGCCGTCCACGATGCGGGCCACGGCGGGTCGAGCACCTCGCGCGGCCAGCAGGCGAGCAGCGCGTCGGCGACGTCGTGTGCCAGCCGGTGGGCGCGGTCGGTCCGGTCGCCGGGCATCGCCACCACGAGCACGGGCACCCCGAGCAGCCGGCAGAGCAGCGTGACCTCGACCGACACGTCGACGACGACGAGCCGCGGCGCGGTGCGGCCGATCCACTCCGCGACCGCGGCCATCCGCCCGCGCAGCCCCGGGTCGTGGCGGGGGACCCAGTGCAGCACCCCGTGGGCGGTCGGGTCGTCGGGCCGGTCGGCCGCGTCGTCGCGGGGGAGGGTGAGCCAGTCGACGTGGCCGGGGGCGTCGGCCGGCCGGTCGAGGCTGGACAGGACCGTCGCGGGGCCGCCGTGGGCGACGAGGATCTGCATGGCCCGCACGAGGTGCCCGCGGCCGTGGTGGTGGACGTAGTAGCCGATCACGCGGCCGCCCGGGTGTAGAGCCCGACGTACTCGTCGACCATCCGGCGGTGACTCCAGTGCAGTTCGGCGCGCCGCCGCGCGGCGCGGCGGGAGAGTCCGGTCACCGTGGGGACGACGGCGGCGAGCGCGGCCGTGTCGCCGGCGGGGACCAGCCGGCCGCAGGAGTCGTCGACGAGCTCGGGCAGCGCACCCACGGCGAAGCCCGCGACGGGTGTCCCGCACGCCAGTGCCTCCGCGACGACCAGTCCGTAGGGCTCCTCCCAGCACGGTGTCACCAGCACGGCCGAGGCCCGCCCCATCAGGCTCGTCAGCTCGGAGTGCGCCAGATGACCGACGTAGCGGACGGCACCACCGAGGCGGGGCGCGACCATCTCGTCGAAGTAGGCCCGGTCGCTGACCGGGCCGGCGAGGTCGAGCGCACAGCCGGCCCGGCGGGCGGCGTCGACGGCGAGGTGAGCGCCCTTCTCCGGGACCAGCCGGCCCGCCCACACCAGCGGCCCGCCACCGGGGCCGGGTGCGCGGGCCTCGACATCGACGCCGTTGCGGATCACCGTGACCTCGCCCGCGACGTGCCGCCACGCCCCGGCGGTGTGTGTGCTCACCGCGGTCAGCACTCCGTGCCGGCCCGCCGCGGTCGCGATCGCGGACTCCAGCCACGGCGTCGGCGGGGTGTGCAACGTCGTGACGACGGGTGCCCGCACGGTGCGGGCCATCGCCACCGGCAGGTGGTGCAGGCTGTTGTTGTGCACGACGTCGAGGGCGTGACCGTCGACGTCGTGGCCGTCGGCCAGCCGCAGCATCAGGTCGAGGTAGGCGTGGTGCTCGGCCATGAACACCGCGGCGGGCATCGAGACGTCGGCGCGGGCGGCGTCGCTGAGCCGCAGGGAGTGCATGATCTCCACCCGCACCCCGGGTGCCAGCTCGGACCCCGGCGCGGCGAACACCGTGACGACGTGGCCCCGGCGCGTGAGCTCGCGGGCGAGCAGCGCGGTGTGCGCCTCCAGGCCGCCGGCGAACGGCTCCCGGATGGGATGGGTGGACGACGCGATGAGCGCGACCCGCAGCGGTGTCATCCGCGGACCTGGTCGTAGATCCGCCGGTGAGCGGCGGCCACGGCGACCCGTTCGGCGGTGCGCCGGTCGCGGCCGGGACGCTGCGGTGGTTGTCCACCACAGGCCCCGACGATCGCCCCGGTGAGCGAGACCGGGTCGAACCCGTCGCGCTCGTCGTTGCGGTAGGTCAGGCACGGCCGCTGGTCGCGGAAGTACCCGCAGCTCGGGGCCACCACGACCGTGCCGAGGTCGTGGCAGGCTTCCAACCAGCCCGAATGGGTTCCGAACCGGTACGGCAGGATCGATACGTCGATCCGGTCGCGCAGGTAGGTCCACAGCTCGTCGTCGGAGAAGAAGTCGTGCACCTCCAGGCGCAGCAGCCCGCGCCGGTGCGCTCGCGTCAGCCACTGCGCGAGCGCGGGGTCGTGCCGGTCGCCGGCCGGGTCCATCACGTCGGTGTGCACGTCGACGCGCAGGACCACGCCGTCGAGGCTGTTGATCACGGCCGCCGCCGTCTCCAGCACGGGCATCGGGTCCATGTTGGCGCGCAGGCTCTTCAGATGGATCCCGACGACGGTCTCGGCCCGCGCCGCCCGCGGGGCATCGATCGAGGGCAGGTCGACCACGTGCGGGTGCGGGAGGACGAACGGCTCGCGGCCCCAGCGGCGCGCGATCTCGGCGGCCGCGCCCGCGGTCAGCGTGACGAGCGCGTCGGCCGCCGGGACGAGCACGTCGAGATGCCGGTCGTGCGCGTCGCGGTGCACGTGGTGCGGGTTGCGCAGGTCGTGAACGGTGTAGACGAGCGGTTTGCCGAAGCGCCGCAACGTCTGCACGAGGGCACGCAGGTCGTCGACGGGTTGGGCGTCGAACCCGAAGTGGACGTGGAACACGTCGAACGACCGGTGGTTGTCGGCGACCCACCCCGGATCGAGCATCACCGGTGGCCACCAGACGGACTGGTCGCTGGGTGCGGGGCAGGGGCGCGGGTCCGGGAGGCGCCGGACCCCGTCGTCGGCCAGCGGGTCCGACAGGTGCCGGACGTAGACGTGGCCGGAGGGCACGGAGGCGACGGTCAGGACGTCGGTGGGCCCGCCGGCTCGGGCGGGGCAGCCGTCGAGCGTCGGCCCGCTCATCGTGCGGCGTCCGCGTCTCCGCGGCGCGGACCGGCATCCCGGGGCTCGGACATCGTGATCACAGCGCGGTCGATACCCGAAGCCCCCCGAACGGAAACCGCGCCGGGACGGCACGGGTCAGGCACGTGAGCGCGCCCGCCGCGGCTCGCCCGCGACGGTGTCGGCCGCGTCGGCGCCGCGCGCGCCCATCGGCTCGGCGGGCCCGCGCGTGGTGTCACGCGCCGTCTGCCGCTCGCTCTCGGCGTTGATCTCGGCCCCGAGCAGGACGATGTAGCTGGTCAGGTACAGCCACAGCAGCAGCACGACGGCGCCGGCCAGCGCACCGTAGGTCTTGTTGTAGGAGCCGAAGTTGTCGACGTACACGCTGAAGACGATGCTGCCGACGAGCCACAGGACGGTGGCCACGACCGCCCCGACGCTGACCCAGCGGAACTTCGGCGCGTCGCGGTCGGGGGCCACGCGGTAGACGACCGCGAGCGCGACGACGACCAGCACGACGAGCAGCACCCACCGCACGACCTGCGCGACGACGAGCCCGGCACCGCCGAGACCCACGGCCTCGAACACGGCGGGCATCGCGGCGACGAGCGCGACCGCGAGCAGTACGAACACGATCGCGGCGAGGGTCAGGCCGAGCGCCGTGCCCCGCAGCCGCAGGAAGCCACGGGTCTCCTCCTCGTCGTAGGCGAGGTTGGTGGCCCTGATCAGGTTCATCGTGCCCGCCGAGGCGCTCCACAGCGCGGCGAGCAGCGACACCACCAGGCCGACGCCGAGGGCGCCGGTGCCCGCGCTGCTCACCGCGCCGAGCTGGTCGGCGACGATCGGGCGCGCCGCCGCCGGCAGGATCGCGGCGAGCCGGTCGACCTGGTCACCGACCTGCGCGGGGTCCGCGACCAGGCCGTAGACGGTGATGGCGGCGATCAGCGCCGGGAACAGCGCGAGGAAGGCGAAGAACGCGACCCCGCCCGCGAGGATCGGCACGTTGTCCGCCTTGGCCTCCGCCCACGCCCGCCGGGTCACCTGCCACCAGCCGGCGGGCGGTACCTGCGCCGGGGTGCGGGCCCGCCTGCCGGGGACCTGCGCGTCGTCACCGCCGTCCGGCGTCCGGCCGTCACGGTCGGTGCGGTCCTGACCGGCCGGGTCTCGTCTCGTCGTCACGACGGACCACATGCCCCGCCCGGGGGCGGTCGAATCCTGCCCGCCGCGAGGGAACCGGCTCACGCGGGGGACCACCCTGCACCGGGCCGGTGAGCGGCGATGGTCGCCAGGGCGACCATCGCCGCTCCCGACCTCGGGGCGCCCGGCCGCACCCGCGGGCCCGAGGCTCCCCGCGGGCTGCGCCGGCGCGGGCCGGGCTCGTAGGGGGCGCACCCCGCGTGGGCCGGAGGCTCGACCGGGGTGCGCCCGCGCGGGGTATGAAGGCTCGCAGCGGGGTTGCGCCGGCGGGTCGGGCCGTCAGAGCTCGCAGCGGCGCTGTGTGACGGTGCCGGCGATGTCGGCGAGCTTGACGTTCATCCGCTGCGACACCGAGCGCAGGATCTCGAAGGCCTGCTCCTCGGTGATGCCCTCGCGCTCCATGAGGATGCCCTTGGCCTGCCCGATGACGTCGCGGTTGCGTAGCGCTGCGCGCAGGTTCTCGTTCGTGCGCTCCGCCGCCAGGGCGGCTCGCCGGGTGTCGAGTACGGTGGCGGTGTGCGCGGCGAGCACGACCGCGGCGTCGAGGTCGGCCCCGTCGAGACCGCCGCGCCCGCGGGACAGGAAGTTCAGCGCGCCGAGACGCGGCGGCTCCTCGTGGGCGAACAGCCCGACCGCCAACGCGCTGTGCACGCCGTCGTGGGCTGCGGCGGGGCCCCAGCGGGCGAGTCGCGTATCGGCCCCGAGGTCCGAGGAGGCGAACACGCCGAGCCCGGCCCGACTGCTGGCCAGCAAGCACGGACCCTCGCGCAACCGGTACTGCAGCTCGTCGAGGCGGGCGGCGAGCGGCTCGGTGCAGACCGCGGTCTCGAACGTGCCGTCGTCGAGGTGGATCGTCACGCTGACCAGGTCCGCCGCGGGGACCATCGCGCCGGCGGCCTCGACGATCAGCCTCAACGCGTCCTCCGGCGTGGCCGTCTTGCCGAGCGCCGCCGCCACCATCGAGAACTCGTGGGCCCAGTCATGGGCACCCGCCCCGTTCGCCACGGCGTCGCCGCCCTCCACGGTCGTCCCTCGAAACCCGTCACGTGTCGCCACCGAACGTACTGCCGCGCCGTCCGTGCAGGAAACCACCGCGCGGCCTCATCCTGTCCCCCGGACCTGCGCGCCGGACCTGGGCGCGGTCGTCTCGCCCGCGTTGCCGAGCTGGGTGGTTTGGCGGACCGACGGCGGGGCACGCCGCGCGCACACCCGATGAGAGGAGGCCCGATGAGCGAGCCGACACCCGAGCCGCACTACGGCGAGGAGTCCGAGGAGCAGACGCCGACCTACGGCGAGCAGACCCCGCCGCAGGAGACCGACGACGAGGTCGCCCCGGCAGACGAGTGACGATCGACCCGGCTCCGCCGGCGCACCCGCGGCCGAGGCGGCCGCGGGTGCGCCGGCACGCCGCCGAGGCGTTCGTCCGGCTCGGCGCGCGGGCGCCGGGACCGTTCCCGGCGGCGCGGAGCACAGCGGTGCCGGGGCATCGGGACCCCGTCCGGGGTCAGTCCCGGCCCCGGGCCCCGAGGTGCGGGTCCTTCGCCTCGTCCGGCGACGGTTCGCCCTGCGCCCCGGGCACCGCGACCTGCGGCCCGCCCGGGACCTCCGCCATGCCCTCCACCGAGGCGGTCTGGTTGTCGGGGTCGGCCGCGGCGCGGGTCGCCGGGCTCGGCTGGTCCTGCGGAGCGTTCTCGGTGTTCTCGGCCATGGCGACGGAGTACCCGTGGCCGGACGGTTCATCCCCGGACGCTCACAGCCAGCCCTTGCGCCGCAGCGAGAAGTACACGAGTCCGGCCAGCACGACGATGACCGCGGTACTGGTGACGAAGCCCCACGGCTGCTCGAAGCCCGGGTAGGGCACGTTCTGGCCGTACCAGCCGGTGACCGCCGTCGGCACCGCGATGATGGCGGCCCATGCGGCCAGCTTGCGGGTGATGACGTTGAGCTGGTTGCCCTGTTCGGTGGCGTTGCTGTCGAGGATCGTCGCGACGTGGTCGCGGGTCGCGTCGACGGTCTCGGCGGCCCCGAGCGCGTGGTCGTGGACATCCTCGAAGTAGGGCGCCATCGCCGGGCGGGCGAGCCGGATGTGCTCGTCGTCGCGCAGCACCCGGGCCAGGACCTCGCGCATCGGAACGGTCACGCGGCGCAGCCCGGCGAGGCTCTTGCGCAGCTCGAAACCACGACGGCGCACGTCGACGTCGGTGCCGGGCTCGAAGAGCGCGTCCTCCAGTTCGTCGGCGAGGTCGTCGAGCCGCTGCGCGGCCTGGTGGTGCCCGTCGACGACGGCGTCGAGCCAGCCGTGGACGAGGAACCCGACGCCGTTGCCCGCAAGATCGGCCGCGGCGTCCCAGCGCGCCTCCACGACGTCGATGTCGAAGTCGGCCTTGCGCACGGTGATCAGCGCTCGCGGGGTGACGAACGCGCTCATCTCGCTGGTCACCAGCTCGCAGCCGGCGTCGCGCACCTCCACCGCGTACAGGTTGACGAACAGGTGCGAGCTGTAGCGGTCGACCTTCGGGCGCTGCTCGTCGACGACCGCGTCCTCCACCGCGAGCGGGTGCAGCCCGAACTCCTCGACGAGGATCGCGAGGTCCGACTCGTCGGGATCGTGCAGGTCCAGCCAGACGACCGCGTCGTCGTGGGCGGCGAGGTGCTCGGAGATGCGTTCGGCGGGAAATCCCTGGTCGACGAGGGTGCCGTCGCGGTAGAGCCGGGTCCGCGTCGGGCAGCGCGGCGGGACCGCCGTCGTGACGCTGTGCGCGCAAGGGCCGGGCGTCTGCGGGTCCCCGTGCGCGGGGACGGTCCGGGGCGTGGCGTGCGGGCCGGTCATGCCCGGACCTACCTGGCCCGGCCGCCCTGCAAACCCCGGGCGGGGTCCGGGAACCCGGCGAGGCCGACGGCGAACGACGGCCGGCGCTCCGCCACGCCGCAGGGGTGGCTGTGAACGCAGGGCAGCGCCGCGACGAGATCGGTGTTCTGGGCCCAGGAAGAGCCGATCGACCATCCGGTCGACATCGGTCCCCGTCACGCCCATGACGCGCCCGACCGAGCGCCGTCCCGGTAAGGATCAGGCGCACCGACGCTCAGGAGGCACCGCAGGCGGGGTCATGCCGTTGTCGTAGACCTGCACCATCAGCTGTTGCTGGTCGTGAACGTGCCGTGCCCGGTTTCGCAGTCAGTCCTCGGCGAGGACGTCGTCGCCGCCCGGGATCTGGCGGCGCAGCGGGACGAGCGCGAGCACCAGGCCGAGCAGGGCGAACGCACCGGCGGCGACCACCGCGGGCACGTTCATGGCGAGCGGGTCCGCGTCCGGGTTCGCGACACCGATGATGCCGAGGACCACGAACACCGCGTTGACGACGGCGAGCAGCCAGCCGTAGCCGCGGGCGGCAGGCGCCCGGCTCGCCGCCGCCCACCCGATGACGCCGAGCAGCACCTGCAGGGCGCAGCGCAGCGCGTTGCACTCGATGCCGAGCAGCGTCGACTGCTGCCCGTCCGGACCGGCCGGTGCGAACGACGGCCAGAACCCGACGAGCCCGTAGAGGAACATCAGGGTGCCCAGCACCAGCGCACCGATCTGGATCCACAGGACGGGCGCGGGTCTCGTCCGCTGCGTGGTCGACTCGGCCATGGAGCTCCCTTCGAGTGCGTGCGACGCGCGGCGCCGGTTCGCCGGGGCTACCCGGTGGATCGCGGCGCACGCACGCGATTCGACGACGCCGTCGCGGGTAGCCCTCGTGCGTACGAGACCGCAGCGGCGGGAGGTGCCACGGCCGTGCCCGCCGCACGACCACGAGGCAGGTGACGTCGATGGACAACGCCCGAGAGAGGCAGACCGCCGACGACACGACAGGCCCCCCGGTACCCGGACGACCCGACGGGCCCGCGGACACCGAGGAGACGGTCGACCGTCTCGAGGACGAGGTGTTCGGGCGTGCCGAGAACCCCGACCCGTCGACGAGGACGGCCGAGGACGCGCCCGACGCCGAGCCGCCCGACTGAGGCACGCCGGGGCGCCGCCGCGTCGCGCCACGGGCCGAGCGCGACGGGCCGGGCGCGACGGCCGAGCGCGACGTGACCCGAGCGCCACGGAACGGAACCGACGACGGAGAACCGACTGGAGCAGACATGACCGACACCACCACCCCCGACAGGCACGCGCCCGACGTCGTCGACGCGCTCACCCAGGACCACCACGAGGCGCTCGACCTGCTCGGTCGCATCGGCGCCACCACCGACGCCGCGGAACGGCGCGACCTCGCCGACACGGTGATCGCCGAGGTCGTGCGCCACTCCGTCGCCGAGGAGATGTACGTCTACCCGGCCATGAGCTCGCACCTGAGCGACGGCGCCGACACCGTCGCGCACGACAAGGACGAGCACGAGGGTCTCGAGCGGATCATGAAGGACCTCGAGGGCGTCGGCGGCGACGACCCGCGGTTCGACGATCTCGTCACCGCCATGGCCGACGCGCTGCGCCACCACGCGTCGGACGAGGAGGCGGAGCAGTTCCCGAAGCTGCGGGCCGCGCTCGACGAGGAGACGCTGGTCGGGCTGCGCCGCAAGGTCGAGACGGCGAAGAAGCTCGCGCCGACGCGGCCACACCCCGACGCGCCGAACGCCGAGCTCTTCCACAAGCTCGCCGGGCCCGGCGTCGGGCTGGTCGACCGGCTCCGCGACCGGCTGAGCGGACGCGCTACCGGCTGATGTCCGCGACCGCGCCTCCCGGCCGCGGGCGGCGCCGCACCGGCGCAGGGCAGCCGGCGGCCCGTCGACACACTGCTGTGTGAGGACCCCATGACATCGCAGCCGCCCGGCACTCCCGACGGGGAGACCTTCTCGGCCCTCGGCCTGCGGGTCGAGGTGATCCGGCCGTCGACACGGCTGACGGTGCTGCGCTGCGTGGGGGAGATCGACCTGATCAACGGACCGGTGTTGCGGGACTGGATCGACGAGTTCGCCGCGTCGCGGACCGTCCTCGACCTCACGGGAGTCCGCTTCCTCGGGCTCTCGGCCGCCCGCGACCTCTGCCGGGTGCAGGCCGACCTGCGCGCCCGCGGCGACAACCTCTACGTCGTGGCGTCGCCGGACGGCGCCGTCCGGCGCATCCTGACCGTCGTCGGCGGTCTGACGCTCCTGGCGCCCCGGCCCCGGGTCGCCGACTCCCCAGGCCCCGGGTCGGCACCCGACCCGGGTCCCGCGGCGCCGGGGACGACCCGACCGCCGCTAGCGCGGCGGACCGCGACGCGGAGCGCGCCGCTCACCGCCCCCGGGATCACCGCCCCGGGATCACCGGGCCGAACCGGGCTCGGCCATCCGCCGGTGCATGCGGGCCTTGACGCCGTCGGGCAGCACGTTGCCGGTGGCGCCTGGGCCTTGGTGCCGACGGACCCTGCGACGATCTTCGCCCGGCCCGACAGCATCGCCTCGACGCCCTGCTCGGCGACCTGCGCCGGGTCGTCCTTCCACCGCGCCGACCCGGGTGTCGTCCACGTCCGCGCGGTGGAAGAAGTCGGTCTCGGTCGGGCCCGGCATCAGCGCGGGCATGGTCGCCTCGATCGACGACGTGACCAGCACGCGCCCCTCACCCCGGGAGACCATGTCGCGCAGGACGTGCTCGGCCAACCGGACGGTCGAGGTCACGTTGAGGTCGATGATGTCCTGCTCGTCGTCGACGTCGATGTCGACGAACGCGCCGCCCTGCCCGACGCCAGTTGTCACGTCGTTCGCCTACCCGCGTGGCGCCGATCCATCCACCGCACGTGGGCGGCTCAGGTGATCGGGGAACCGCCGGTCACGCCGAGCACCTCGGACGTCATGTACGACGACTCCTGCGAGGCGAGGAACACGAAGAACGGCGCGAGCTCGGCCGGTTGCGCGGCGCGGCCCATCGGGGCCTGCGCGCCGAACGAGTCGAGCTTGTCCGCGCCCATCGTGGCGGGGATCAGCGGCGTCCACACCGGGCCGGGTGCGACCGAGTTGGCACGGATTCCGCGCTCGACGAGGTTGTGCCCGAGTCCCTTGGTGAAGTTGACGATCGCGGCCTTGGACGTCGCGTAGTCGAGCAGGTGCGGCGAGGGGGAGAACGCCTGCACCGACGACGTCGTGATGATCGACGAACCCGGCGGCATGTGCGGGACGGCGGCCCGGGCCAGCCAGAACAGCGCGTAGACGTTGGTGCGCATGACGCGGTCGAACTGCTCGGTCGTGATCGAGGTCAGGCCCTCGTCCTGCGACATCTGGTACGCGGCGTTGCTGACGAGGACGTCGATGCGGCCGAACGCCTCGACCGCGCGGGCGACGACCTCCTCGCACTGCCGTTCCTCACGCAGGTCGGCCGGCACGGTGACGGCCTCACGGCCCGCCTCGCCGACCCAGCGCGCGGTCTCGGCGGCGTCCTCCGCCTCCTCGGGGAGGTGGGTGAGCAGTACGTCGGCACCCTCGCGCGCGAACGCGATTGCCACCGCCCGCCCGATCCCGGAGTCCCCGCCGGTCAGCAGGACCTTACGGTCGACGAGCCGCTCGGTGCCGCGGTAGGTCCGCTCGCCGTGGTCGGGGACGACGTCCATCTCATCGGTGCGCCCGGGCCAGGGTACGGGGGTGTCGCCGCTGCCCGGCACGGCGAAACGTTCGGTTGGGTCTGCGGGGGTGAACTGGTCGTGGGTCACGGATCCTCCGGGTCGGGCCGGTGTGTCGCCGGGTCGAGACGCGGCACGGCACGAGCCGGCGGTGGGCGCCGGCCGCGACTGTCGCGTCGCGAGAGGTCCGGCCGCCGCCGCGGGGCTCCCGGTGGTCGCGCGGTGGCGGCCGCGGTCTCCGCGTTCCCCGGCGGGCTCGGTTCATTCCTGCGGTCTCCCCGGCGAGGCCGGCGACCGTGGGCGAGGTCCGCCCGGACCGGTGTGTCGGCAGCACGGTCGCGGGTACAGCAGAGGTCACGGAACATCCGCGACCCAGGAAGTGAGCAGATGCGACTCGACTGGCTGCGCCCGGCCTGCGATCGGCCCGGACCGTTCGCGACAGTGCTGATCGACGCCACCCACGACACCGAGGACGCCGCCGAGCTGGATCGGCTGCGCCGCCGCGAGGTCGGGGCCGCGCTCGCCGACCAGGGCGCGCCGGAGGACGTGCGCGAGGCCGTCGAGGCCGCGCTCGCCGGTCCGCCACCACCCGACGGCACCGCGGGACGGGTGCTGGTCGCCGACGCGACGGGCGTGCTGGTCGACCGCCTCACGCCGGTGCCGCCGGCGGCACCGGCCGCGCGCTGGGGTCCCCTGCCCGACCTGCTCGCCGTCGTGACGGAGGTGCCGGAGCCGGTGCGGACGGTGCGGGTCCAGGTCCACGAGACGGGCGGCGAGATCGCTGTCCCGGGCGAGGACCCGGTGACCGTCGGCGGCGAGACGCCGGTGCACAAGGTGCCCGCCGGCGGCGCGTCGCACCTGCCGATGCAGGAGCGGGTCGAGGAGAGTTGGCGGCGCAACACCGCTGCCGTCGCCGAGGCCACCGAGCGGGCGGTCCAGCGGACCGGGGCGGAGGTGCTCGTCCTGACCGGCGACGCGCCCGCCCGGGCCCGGCTGCGCGACCGGCTGTCGCGGCGGTGCACCGACGTCCTCGTCGAGATCGAGCACAGCGGCGGGGAGCGCGGCGCGGACCTGCCCGACACCGTCGCCCGGGCCGAGGACGACGTGCGTGCGCTGCGGCGGCGCACCGCGCTCGACCGGTTCGCCCGGGCCGCCGGGCACGGTGACGGGCTCGCCGTCAGCGGTGAGGCCGACGTGCTCGCCGCCGCGCGCGCCCAGGCCGTCGAGACGCTGCTCGTCGATCCGGCCGCCGTACCCGCCGACGAGGTGTGGTTCGGGACCGACCCGGCCGCCCTCGCCGCCGACGAGGCGGGTCTGGCAGCCATCGGGAGCACCCCGGCGGGCCGCGCTCCCGTCGCCGCGGCGTTGCTGCGTGCGGCCGTCGTCACGGATGCGGACGTCGTCGTGACCGGACCGGCGGGCCCGGACGCGCGCGACCCGCTCGACCCGGACGTCCCCGGCGAGCAGGACGAGGAGCAGCCGGCGGGACCGGTGCTGCGGCACGGCCTGGGCGCGGTCCTGCGGTTCCCGGTCGCCGCCGGCTGAGCAGTCCGCGCATCCGCGCCGGGCCATGGAGCTCTTCTGCACGCTCGAGGTCGAGGCCGAGCCGCACCGGCTCGGCCTCGTCCGGCATGCCGTCGAGGTGTGGCTCATGGCGGTGCGCTGGCCGCGAGGGGCGATGTCGCCGATCGTCTTCGCGGTCAGCGAGATCGTCAGCAACAGCATCGAGCATGCCTACCCGATCGAACCCCCGGGACCGGTGCGGATCGCGCTCGCCGTCGAGGTGGTGAGCCCGGGGTGCGAGCGGATCCGGGTGGTGGTCAGCGACCGCGGGCGCTGGCGCACGGCGGGCCCGGAGCCAGGCCGCGGCAACGGGCTGCCGCTGGTCGAGACGCTGTGCGCGGCGGTCGAGGTCGTCACCGACGCCGAGGGCACCCGGCTGACGCTGCTGAGCGAGCCCGTCGCCCGGGGGGACCGCCCGTGACGACGCCTTCGCATCGTGCGAACGGGCCGCGACGGCGCTACCGTGGAGGTCCGGCCGCATCCACGGCCGCTGGGTGCAAACCGCCGCCCTCTCCCAGTGTCGATTCGTGGAGACGTGCGTATGCGCACACTTCCCGCCCACCGCGCCGATCCCGACGTCCGGCCTGACGGTGAGTTCGGTGACCAGCTCGAGCGGCTCCACCGGCTCGCCCGGCTCCCGGCCGACGATCCGGCCCGCGACGCGCTGCGCGACGACCTGATCCTGACGTTCCTGCCGGTCGCGGAACGCATCGCGGGCCGGCACGCCTCCGCCACCCCCTGGTCGCGTGAGGACCTGCGGCAGGCGGCGTCGGAGGCGGTCGTGCGCGCGGTCGACCGCTGGGACCCCGAGCGGGCCCAGGGCGACTTCCTCGGCTACCTCGTGCCCTGCGTGCGCGGTGAGGTGCTGCGCTGGTTCCGCGACCAGTCCTGGAGCGTGCGGGTCCCGCGCCGGCTCAAGGAGCTCTCCGTCGCGATCCGGTCCGCCCACGGGCCGATGGCCCAGCGGTTGGGCAGCGCGCCGCGCCCCTCGGAGCTCGCTCGCGAGCTCGGCGTCGACATCGAGGAGGTGCTGGAGGCGCTGCACGCGGAGGAGAACCACCGGGCCGCGACGCTCGACGCCCCCGCACCCGGGGACGAGCGGCTGCCCGGCGAGCAGCTCGGTGAGATCGACCGCCAGCTCGAGCTCGTCGAGGACGCCGAGACGCTGCGCCCGTTGATCGCCGCACTGCCCGAGCGCGAGCGCCGCATCCTGCTGCTGCGGTTCTACGGCGGCCGCACCCAGAGCCAGATCGGGGAGGAACTCGGCGTCTCGCAGATGCACGTGTCGCGGCTGCTCAGTCGCACGCTCGCCCGGCTGCGGGCCGCCATGCTCGACGACACGCCCCCTGGCTGATCGCCGGCCCGACGGCTAAAGGGCCAGCCGCTCACCCGCGTGGTGCTCGTGGGCCGACCGCGCCGGAGCGGCGGCGTCGGCCCGGTTGATCTCCGCCCACACCGCGTCGAGGGAGAGGCCGAGCACGTCGGCGATCGCGGCGATGGTGGGGAAGGCCGGGGTGGCCACGCGGCCCGACTCGATCTTGCGCAGGGTCTCCGGAGACACGCCCGCGTCCAGCGCGGTGCCGAGCATCGAACGCTCGCCCCGCGCGCGCCGCAGCAGCGCGCCGAGGCGCTGCCCGCGCTCGAGCTCGGCAGGCGTGAGCGGCAACCTCACCATGACACCGATTGTAGTACCGGGGATAACATGGACGGGATACTTATTGGAGCGAGTAGGCCAGCGAGTAAGGCGTCGAATGATCGAGATCCTCAACCCCACCCGGCTGCCCCGCGCCAGGCGGGCGGGCGCACTGGTGGCCGACATCCTGCAGGCCGTGCGGAGCCGCTGTGAGGTGGGCACCAACCTGCTGGAGATCGACCGCTGGACCCGATCCATGATCATCGAGGCCGGGGCGGAGTCCTGCTACGTCGACTACGCGCCGTCGTTCGGACGTGGCCCGTTCGGGCACTACATCTGCACGTCGGTGAACGACGCCGTGCTCCACGGGCGACCCTTCGACTACGCGCTCGCCGACGGCGACCTGCTGTCGCTCGACCTGGCCGTCGCCAAGGACGGCGTCGTCGCCGACTCGGCGGTCAGCTTCGTCGTGGGCGCGACGACCACGCCCGATGGCGCCGCGATGATCGACGCGACCGAGCGCGCCCTGCGCGCCGGGATCGCCGCCGCCGTCCCCGGCGCGCGCACCGGCGACATCTCCCACGCCATCGGCTCGGTCCTCGGCGCGGCCGGATACCCGATCAACACCGAGTTCGGCGGGCACGGCGTCGGCACGACGATGCACCAGGACCCGCACATCTCCAACACGGGACGGCCCGGCCGCGGCTACACGCTGCGCCCCGGGCTGCTGCTGGCGCTCGAGCCATGGGTCATGGCCGACACTGCCGACCTCGTCGTCGACGCCGACGGCTGGACGCTGCGCAGCGCGACCGGCTGCCTCACCGCGCACAGCGAGCACACGATCGCCATCACCGACGACGGCGCGGAGATCCTCACGCTCCCGACCGGGACCCGGTAGCCCTGGTCAGCGCGGCTCCTCGGGGTGGTCGCGGCAGCGGTCGGTCTCCGGTCGGATGCTCAGCCGCTCGTCGTCGATCTCCCGCCCGCAGACGGTGCACCGCCCGTACTCGCCCCGCTCGAGGCGGTCGAGCGCCGCGTCGAGCCGTCGGCGCTGCGTCCGCAACGTGCCCTCGGCCAGGTCCGCCTCCATCGTCTCGGTCTCGCGCGACGCACGGTCGGCCTCGTCGACGGCCCGCCGGTCGGACTCGTCCGGGCGCAACGGGCCGCCGGAGCGACGGTCGGCGAGCTCGTGGTCGATCCTGCGCAGCTCCTCGCGGAGCAGGGTGCGGGCGTGGGCGTCGTCCATGGGGTCCTCTCGGGGGTCCTGACGGGTCGGTTCGGGCTCAGCGGTTGCGGGCGTCGTCGCCGGGATGGTGTTCGCGCTGGGTACCCCGGGCCGCGTGCTCCGACGGCGCGGCCCGGCCCCCCGCGTGCGCCTCGTCGCGGAACTGCTTGACCAGGTGCGGGTAGTGCAGCTCGAACGCCGGCCGCTCGGACCGGATGCGCGGCAGCTCGGTGAAGTTGTGCCGCGGTGGCGGGCAGGAGGTGGCCCACTCCAGCGAGTTCCCGAAACCCCACGGGTCGTCGACGGTCACCACTCGTCCGTAGCGGTAGGAACGGAACACGTTCCAGATGAACGGCAGCGTCGAGGCGCCCAGGATGAAGGCGCCGATCGAGGAGACCGTGTTCAGCGTGGTGAACCCGTCGGTCGGCAGGTAGTCCGCGTAGCGGCGCGGCATGCCCTCGTTGCCCAGCCAGTGCTGCACCAGGAACGTCGTGTGGAAGCCGAAGAACGTCAGCCAGAAGTGCACCTTGCCGAGCGTCTCGTCCATCATCCGGCCGGTCATCTTCGGGAACCAGAAGTAGATCCCGGAGAACGTCGCGAACACGATCGTCCCGAACAGCACGTAGTGGAAGTGGGCGACGACGAAATAGGTGTCTGAGACGTGGAAGTCGAGCGGTGGTGAGGCCAGCAGGATGCCGGTGAGGCCGCCGAACAGGAATGTCGCGAGGAAGCCGAGGGCGAACAGCATCGGTGTCTCGAACGTCAGCTTGCCCTTCCACATCGTGCCGATCCAGTTGACGAACTTGATCCCGGTCGGGATCGCGATGAGGAACGTGGTGAACGAGAAGAACGCGAGCAGCACCGCGCCGGTGGCGAACATGTGGTGTGCCCAGACCGCCGCCGACAGCATGGCGATCGCCACGCTCGCGTAGACGAGGCCCTTGTAGCCGAACACGGGTTTGCGGCTGAAGACGGGGAAGACCTCGGTCACGATGCCGAAGAACGGCAGCGCGACGATGTAGACCTCGGGATGGCCGAAGAACCAGAACATGTGTTGCCACAGGATCGCGCCGCCGTTGGCCGGGTCGAACGCGTGTGCCCCCAGCTGCCGGTCGGCGAGCAGGGCCAGCAGGGCCGCGGTGAGTACCGGGAACGCGATGAGGACCAGGATCGAGGTGAAGAAGATGTTCCAGGTGAAGATCGGCATCCGGAACATCGTCATCCCGGGGGCCCGCAGGCAGATGACGGTCGTGATCATGTTGACGGCGCCGAGGATCGTCCCCAGTCCCGCGAGGGCCAGGCCGGTGATCCACAGGTCCGCGCCGATGCCGGGGGAGTGCACGACGTCGCTGAGCGGGGCGTAGGCGAACCAGCCGAAGTCGGCGGCGCCGCCGGGGGTGAGGAACCCGGACATCACGATCAGCCCACCGAACAGGAATGCCCAGTAGGAGAAGGCGTTCAGCCGCGGGAACGCGACGTCGGGGGCGCCGATCTGCAGCGGCAGGATGTAGTTGGCGAAGCCGAACAGGATCGGCGTCGCGTACAGCAGCAGCATGATCGTGCCGTGCATCGTGAACAGCTGGTTGTACTGCTCCGCCGACAGGAACTGCAGCCCGGGGCGGGCAAGCTCGGCGCGCATCAGCAGCGCCATCGCCCCGCCCGCGAGGAAGAACGCGAACGCCGTCGTGAGGTAGAGGAACGCGATGTCCTTGGGGTCGGTCGTGCGCAGCATGTGCAGCATGCGCGAACCCTTGGGCCGACGCGGCGGCGCCGGGGGAGCCGGGCGCGAGGGCTGGAGGACGGCGGCCGGCGGCGGGTCGGTTCGGGTCATGTCAGCGCTCCGGGAGGGACGTGGCGGAGAGGATCGCGCAGAACTCGTCGAACCTGGCCAGCGCGGCCGTGACGTGCTCGCTCCGGCCGCCCCGGTTGGTCTGCTGGGCGAGGTAGCGGGCCCGGCGGTCGGCGAGCGGGCCGGCCTCGGTGCGGCTCCACACGAGGTAGTGCTCGACGATCGTGCGGTGCCGGCGCCGCACGTGTTCGTCCTCCTCCCTGGTGGCCAGCCACGCGATGAAGGGGGCGAGTGTCGCGCTGGGTTCCACAGCTCCTCCTCGTCGTGGCCGTCGCCGGGGTGCGGGCGGCGCGGTGTATACCCGGCAGGCCGGGCGGCAAACCCCGCCCGGTCGTCGTGGTCCGCGGCGTGCCGCAGCGCCTCGGCGACGACCGTCGCGGAGGGCAGGTCCAGGCAGGGCAGCCCGAACGGACAGACGAACTGGCGGCACGGACTGCACACCGTCGCGACCTGCAGCACCGAGGACGGTACTCCTCGAGGGCGGAACTGCTCGACCTGTTCGGTCCCGGAGAACAGCACGACGACCGGCGTCGCTACCGCGTCGGCCAGGTGCATCCCGCCCCCGCCGTCGTCGGTGACGGCGACGTCGGCGCCGGGCAGCGCCGCGAGCGCGGGACCGTCGAGGTCCGCGGCCGCGAGGACGAGGGCGTCGGGAGCGGGGCAGACGATGCCGTCCCCACGTGTGGTCCGGTCGCCGCGGGGTCGACGCGACCGCGAGAGGGCGGGTCGCGGAGGCCCTCGGCCCGGTGACCGCAGACCTCCGCCGACCGCCGCCGCGGTCACGGCCCCCGGACCCCGGACGCGGTGGCCGTGACGATCGTGTCGACGGCGGGCATCAGGTCGCAGGCGGTGATCCAGCGCTCGACCGGTCCGGCCCGGGACGGTCGGGGTATCGCCGGGGCTGAGCGGGACGGGTACCGCCCGGCGTCAGTCGCCCGGGCGCATACCCCGCCACAGCAGGTCGACGAGCGCCTCGGTCTGGCCGCGCCAGTCGCCCCGCGGGTCGAGGAACAACAACCCGCCCAGGCCGCGCGCGACGGTCTCCGGGTCGAGGCCGGGGCGGACGGTGCCGGCCTCGACGTTGGCCTCGAGCAGCGCGCGTACCGCGCCGACCATGGCTTCGTAGGCCTTGCCCGGGACGTCCTCGTCGTCGGCGTTCGTGGCGGCGCGCAGGGCGTCGGCCAGGCCCCGTTTGGTCATCATGTAGCGCGCGAGGTGGTCGGTGGTCCACGTCCGGAACGCCTCCGGCGGGGACTTCTCCTGCAGCAGGATGGGGACCGCGTCGAGTATCTGCTGCACCTCGTGCCGGTAGACGGCGAGGACGAGGGCCCCTTGGGTGGGGAAGTGCCGGTAGACGGTGCCGACGCCCACCCCTGCCGTCCTGGCGATGGCGTTGAACGACAGCTCGCCCGTGTCGGCGAGCGATGCCGCCGCCGCGGCCAGGATGCGCTCGTTGTTGCGCCGGGTGTCCGCGCGCCTCAGGTTGACGGCCCCCGTCATGGTCACCTCCCGGCCGGTCTCAGCGAACTCTAATTCACGACAGGGGACGTCCCGGACAGGACGCTCGCCGACCGGATAGATATCCGCTACTGTCGTCCGCAGGACCGGATCATTATCCGGTTCCCATCCTACGGACTGACGAGCCAGCACCATCCGATGCCGGGTCACCGCCTCGCGCCGCCCGGCGAGGAAGAGAACCTCAGTGGACATCTCACTCGAAGTGAATGGCAGGACCGAGATCCTCGACGTGGCGCCCGGTGTCACGCTGCTCGACGCCTTGCGCGAGCGGCTCGACGTGACCGGGCCGAAGAAGGGATGCGACCGCGGCCAGTGCGGTGCGTGCACCGTGCACGTCGGCGGCCGCCCCGTGCTGTCGTGCCTGACCCTGGCCGCGACCGTGCGCGAGCCGGTGACCACCGTGGACGGGCTCGCCACCGGCGACGCGCTGCACCCGGTCCAGCAGGCGTTCGTCGACCAGGACGCGCTGCAGTGCGGCTTCTGCACCTCCGGGCAGATCATGTCGGCCGTCGCCGCGGTGGAGCAGGACGTGGACGACGTCCGCGAGTTCATGTCCGGCAACCTCTGCCGCTGCTCGGCGTACCCGAACATCGTGGCCGCGATCGAGCAGGCGAGGGGGGCCGATGCAGTCGTTTGAGCTGACCGCCCCGACGAGCGTCGACGACGCCGTCGCGGGCGCGGGCACCTACCTGGCCGGGGGGACGACGCTGGTCGACCTGATGAAGCTCGACGTCCTGACCCCCCGCCACGTCCAGGACATCAACGCGCTGCCGCTGCGGGGCATCGACACCGCCGACGGGCTGCGGCTGGGCGCGCTGGAGCGGATGAGCGACGTCGCGCGGCACCCGGGGGTGTACCCGGTGATCTCCGGCGCGCTGCTGCAGAGCGCATCACAGCAGCTGCGCAACATGGCCAGCATCGGCGGGAACCTGATGCAGCGCAGCCGGTGCAGCTACTTCCGCGACGTGACGACGGCGTGCAACCGGCGCGATCCCGGCAGCGGCTGCCCGGCGCGCTCGGGGGCCAACCGGATGCACGCGGTGCTCGGAACCAGCGAGGCGTGCGTCGCGACGCATCCGAGCGACGTGGCCGTCGCGCTGGTCGCGCTCGACGGGCAGATCACCCTCGCGAGCGCGGCCGGGACCCGCATGGTGGCGCTGCGCGACTTCTACCGCCTGCCCGGCGACACCCCGCACGTCGAGAACGACCTGCGGCCCGGTGAGCTGATCACCGAGATCGTGGTGCCCCGGCTGGACTGGGCGGTGAACTCGACCTACGTCAAGGTGCGGGACCGGCAGTCCTACGAGTTCGCCCTGTGCTCGGCGGCGGTCGCGCTGGACGTCCGGGACGCCCACGTCGTCGACGCCCGCGTGGCGGTCGGCGGCGTCGCGACCGTGCCGTGGCGCCTGACCGCCGTCGAGACGGCCCTGCGCGGGGCGCCGGTGACCGAGGACGCCTTCCAGGACGCCGCGGCACTCGCCGCGGACGGCGCGGAGCCGCTGTCCGCGAACGGTTTCAAGGTCGCGCTGCTGCGTCGGACCGTCGTCCGCGCCCTCTGCGAACTGACCCAGGACGAACCGACCGGGAGCCGAGGATGACGACCACCACACGGATCGACGCACCCCTCAAGGTCACCGGCCGGGCACGCTACGGGTCGGACCACAACCTGCCCGGCATGCTGCACGGCTACGTGGTGACCAGCACGATCGCGAACGGCGAGATCGTGGCGATGGACGTGGCCGCGGCGCAGGCCGCGCCCGGGGTCGTCGCCGTCTGGTCGCCGTTCGACCCGCTCACGCTGCGCACCCCCTCGACCCCGATCCTGGGCGACACCTGGGTGCCGCTGCAGGACCGCAGCGTCACCCACCACGGCCAGCCGGTGGCCTTCGTCGTGGCGGAGACCTACGAGCAGGCCAGGGACGCGAGCGCGCTCGTCGAGGTGACCTACGACGAACGGCCTGCCCGCACGTCGCTGGCGGACAACCTCGACCTGGCCGAGGAGGCGCCGCCAGGGCTGGACGGGGAGCCCTCGACCCAGGTCGTCCTCGCCGACGGGGTGGAGTCGATCGACGACGCGCTGGCGGGCAGCCCGGTCGTCGTCGAGGGCCGGTACTCCACGCCCACCCAGAACCACGCCGCGATGGAGCCGCACTCCGCCGTGGCGCACTGGGACGCCGACGGTCTCACCGTCTACAGCGGCAACCAGGGAGCCTTCGTGCAGCAGGCGGACCTCGCGGCCGCCCTGGACGTGGATCCGTCGGCCGTGCACACCGTGAACCCGTTCGTGGGCGGTGCGTTCGGGGGCAAGGGACGCACGTCCGTCCCGGCGTTCCTGGCCGCGGCGGCCTCCCGGGCCCTCGGGAGGCCGGTCAAGGCGGCGCTGAGCCGTGAGCAGGTCTTCACCGCGACCGCGAACCGCCCGGAGACGCTGCAGGAGATCACACTGGGCGCCGATCGCGACGGCACCCTGATCGGCGTGCGCCACGACTCCTGGTGCAGCGCCGACACCGACCGGTCGTTCGTCGAGCCCACCTCGGCCGCGTCGAGGGTGGCCTACCGCACCCCGAACCTGGCGGTCAGCCAGAAGGTGGTGCCGCTGCACATTCCCCGGACCACGTTCATGCGCGCGCCGGGCGAGGCGCCCGGGTCGTTCGCGCTGGAGAGCGCGATGGACGAGCTGGCCGTCGCGCTGGACATGGACCCGATCGAGCTGCGGCTGCGCAACGGCTCCCTCGGCCCCGCCGGCAGCGACCTGCAGTGGTCGAGCAAGTACCTCGACGACTGCTACCGGATCGGCGCCGAGCGCTTCGGCTGGTCGCGCCGGACGCCCACCGGCACGCGGGACGGCGACTGGCTGGTCGGGATGGGCACCGCGACGGCGGTGTTCCCGGCGCTGCGGTTCCCGACCACGACCGAGATCACCCTGCGGGCGGACGACACGGCGCTGGTCTCGGTCGGCGGCTCCGACCCCGGTACCGGCCTGCTGACGGTGATGGCGCTGCTCGGGGCCGAGGCCCTGGACGTGGGAACGGAGCGGATCACGCCGCGGCTGGGCCTGTCCGCCTACCCGCCCGGTGGGATGTCCGGCGGGTCGACGGCCACGGCGAGCGTGGGGTCGGCGATCGTGGCCGCGGCCTCGGCGGTGCTCGAGGAGCTGCAGTCGCTCGCGAGCGCGCCGGGCGCGCCGTTCGCGGGACAGGACGTGACCTACGCCGACGGCCGGGTCCTGGGCGGCGGACGGTCGATGACGTTCGGGGAGCTGCTGTCCGCGCTCGGCCGGGACGCGATCTCCGCCGTCGGCTCGTCGGGCCCCGGGGAGGAGCTGACGAAGCACTCCTTCAGCTCGTTCGGGGCCCAGTTCTGCGAGGTCAGGGTGCACCGGTGGACGGGTGAGGCGCGGGTGTCGCGGATGCTCGGGGTGTTCGACGCCGGTCGCATCGTGAACGACCAGGCCGCCCGCAGCCAGCTGCGCGGCGGCATGATCTGGGGCGTCTCGGCGGCCCTGCACGAGGGGCTGGAGATCGAGGGCGACGGCAGGCTCGCCAACGGCGACCTGGCCGGCTACCTGCTCCCGGTCAACGCGGACATCCCCGAGGTCGACGTGCACTTCGTGCAGCACCCGGACACGCTGCACAACCCCGTCGGCGCGCGTGGCATCGGCGAGATCGGGGTGGTCGGCATGGCCGCCGCGGTCGCCAACGCCGTGTACAACGCGACGGGCGTCCGGGTGCGGCACACCCCGATCACGATCGAGGACCTCCTGGACGGCCTGCCCGAGTAGGGGTGTCCTGGCCGCGGACGCGTTGCGGTGGTCCGTCCGGTACGCCGCGGTCAGGGTCTGCGGCCGACCCCCGACGCGATCTCGCCGGCGCGGGCGGGGCCACCCGCATCCGGGCTCAGCCTGGGGGTGGGCCCGCCCGTCGGCCGGGCCAGGCCGTCGAGGAACGCCGAGAGCGCCTCGGTCGACGAGCGCCGCGGCGTCCAGCCGAGCACGTCGCGCGCCCGGGCGGTGTCCATGACGGGCAGCCGCAGCACGGCGTCGAACAGGCCGGGGGAGGCCGGGACGAGCCGTAGGTACCACGCCGCAGCCAGGCCGGCCCGGACGGCCGCCCTGGGCACCGGCACGAGCCGGGCGCGCAGCAGCCCCGCGAGGGCCTTGGTGTCGACGACGGGGTCCGCGGCGAGGTTGAAGGGGCCGCGGGCGTCACCGAGCAGCGCCAGCCGGACGGCCTCGCCCACGTCGTCGGAGTGCACGGTCTGGAACCGCAGGCCGGGCACGTCGGGCAGCACGGGGATCCGCCCGGGTCGCACCAGCGACTGCGTGACGAAGGGCCCGGCGAAGAGCCTGCGCTGCTCCACCGCGGCCTCCCGGCGGAACACGAACGACGGGCGTAGCCGCACCAGGCGGATCGTGGGGTGCTCGGCCTCCCAGCCGTCGAGCGCCCGTTCCAGGTACGCCTTCTCCCGGGTGTAGGCGGCGCCCGGCCAGCCGTGCGTCGGCCAGTCCTCGCCGACGGGATGGTCCGCGGTGCTCCCGTCCGCGTCGGGTCGCGGTGAGTACGCACCGACCGATGACGCGTGCACCACCGTCGACACCCCGGCCTCGGCCGCCGCCCGGTGCACCGCCAGCGTGCCCAGCACGTTGACCCGCCAGGTCAGGGCGGGGTCGTGGGTGGGCTGGAACAGCCAGGCGAGGTGCACGAGCGCGTCGGCACCCCGCAACGCGTCCGTGAGGTCGTCGCGGGCGACGTCGGCGCGCACCCACTCGACGCCGGGGCCCGGATCGGGCGGCGGCCGGCGGGCGACGCCCACCACCGAGCCGACGCCGGGTTCGCGGGCCAGCGCGCGCAGCACGCCCGCGCCCAGGTTTCCGGTCGCACCGGTCACGACGACACGCATGGTCCGCGGGTGGCCCGCCGCGGCCCGGCCAAACCTGCCCGTGCCCGTTTGTCCGCCCCGCTGCCGGGTAGGGCGGGGCCGAGCCCCACGACCTCGTCGACCTCCCGGAGGAGACCCATGCGAGCAGTGACCTGGCACGGCCGACGCGACGTCCGCGTCGACACGGTCCCCGACCCGAAGATCGAGGCGCCCGACGACGTCGTCGTCGAGATCACCTCGACCGGGATCTGCGGGTCCGACCTGCATCTCTACGAGGTCCTCGGGCCGTTCCTCGACGAGGGCGACATCCTCGGTCACGAACCGATGGGACGCGTCGTCGAGGTCGGTCCGGAGGTCACGAAGCTGTCCGTCGGCGACCGCGTCGTCATCCCGTTCAACGTCTCGTGCGGCACGTGCTGGATGTGCGGGCACGGGCTGTACTCGCAGTGCGAGACGACGCAGGTCCACGAGTACGGGACCGGGGCGTCGCTGTTCGGCTACACCAAGCTCTACGGCCAGGTGCCGGGCGGGCAGGCCGAGTACCTGCGCGTCCCGTTCGGCAACACGCTGCCGATCGCGGTGCCCGACGGGCCGTCGGACGACCGCTTCGTGTACCTCTCCGACGTGCTGCCGACGTCGTGGCAGGCGGTCCGCTACGCCGACGTCGTCCCCGGCGGCACCCTGCTGGTCCTCGGTCTCGGCCCGATCGGTGACATGTGCACCCGGGTGGCCCGCCACCTCGGGGCGACGCAGGTCATCGGGGCCGACCTCGTCCCGGAGCGGCTGGACCGCGCCGCGGCGCGCGGCACGACGGTCGTCGACCTGAGCTCGCTGGACGGCCGGCTCGGCGACGCCGTCCGTGACCTCACCGGCGGGCGCGGCGCCGACGCCGTGATCGACGCCGTCGGGATGGAGGCGCACGGCTCGCCCGTGGGCAAGCTCGCCCAGCAGGTCACCGGGATGCTGCCCGACGCGCTCGCCGCGAAGCTCATGATGACCGTGGGCACCGACCGGCTCGGCGCCCTGCACAGCGCGATCGACGCCGTCCGCCGCGGCGGCACGATCTCGCTGTCCGGTGTCTATGGCGGGATGGCCGACCCGATGCCGATGCTGACCATGTTCGACAAGCAGATCCAGCTGCGGATGGGCCAGGCCAACGTGCACCGTTGGGTCCCCGAGATCCTGCCCCTGCTGACCGAGGGCGACCCGCTGGGTGTCGACGACTTCGCGACGCACCGGCTGCCGCTGGAGTCCGCATCGGACGCATACGCGACGTTCCAGGAAAAGCGCGACGGGATGGTGAAAACCCTGCTCATGCCCACCCGCGACGGCGCGTGATCGGCGATCCGGAACAGGAGGATCCCGCGCTCGTGGGGGTTACGGGCGTGAGCACCGCCAGGACCGCGGAGCCGTCGCGGCAGGACTCCTGCCGGGTTCGGCGGTCGGGGAAACCGGCCGGCGAGTACCGGCCCACGGTTGTCGCGCGGCGTGTGTCCCGGCGGGGGACCGGGTAACCGGTCCGGATCGGGACCGGATTCGGACCGGACGCGCCTCGCCCGCCACGGCGAGGCGACGAGAGGAGCACGATGCCCACCGCGCGCGAGATCATGACCGCGGACGTCACCTTCGTCCGCGGCGACGAGCCCGTCCGAGAGGCGGCGACCAAGCTGGCCGACGCCGGCGTCGGCGCGCTGCCGATCTGCGGCGTCGACGACCAGCTGGTCGGGATGCTCACCGACCGCGACATCGTCACCAAGGTGATCGCGGCGGGGAAGGACCCACTGGCGGTGCGTGCCGGGGAGCTCGCCCAGGGCGAGGCCGTGACGGTCGGCGCGGACGACGACGTCGCCGAACTGATGCGCACGATGGTGGCGCACAAGGTGCGCCGCGTTCCGGTGATCGACGGCACCCGGGTCGTCGGGGTCATCAGCCTCGCCGACGTCGCCCGCAGCCTCGACGACGCCGACACCGGCATGCTCACCGAGGCCCTGTCCACGGACTGAGCACGTGAACGCGGCAGGAGACCCTCACCCGCCGACGCCGAGGAGCGCGGCTGCGCAGGGAGCGACGATGCCCCTGAACCAGACGTGCGCGCCAACGGCCGAGCGGCGGATCGGCACGACGAGTCGAAGGACGCCGGGCGGTCGGCGGGGGATGTCCGGCGCCGGCCCGGGTACGCACCGGGCATGACGCACTCCTCCGCGCGCACGGCGGGCGACCCGCCGGCCGACCCCAGGCCCGCGGCACCGCCCGCGCTGCCCGAGGCCTCCGCCGCCGACACCGCCCGGGTGCTGGCGTTGGCCGTAGGTCCGATCGTCGCCCAGGAGGTGATCGCCCGCAGGCGCCGGGTCGTCGCGCTGGCCGGGCGCCGCGTCGGTTCAGCCCCGACGGCTGGCTGGACGGGACCTACGACGCGGACCCGGCGATCGTCCCCTTCAGCGCCGGGCCCGCGCACTGCCCGGGCCGCGAGCTCGTCCTGCTGACGGCGTCGACGATGCTGGCGACGCTCGTCGGTGACCTCGACCTGACCGTGCGCCCCGCGGGCCTGCTCGTGCCGGGACGCCCGCTGCCGGGCGGCCTCGACCCGTTCACGCTGCGGTTCGCGGTCCACGGCCGGGCGGACGCCTAGCGGCGCACACCGCGCCGACGCGGCACGGGGCGTACCGGCTCGACGCGGCCGGTCGGGCCGGGGCCGGGCCGACGCGACGCGCTCACCGGGTGTCCCGGTGGTGGCGCGCCGCGCCGGCCGGCGCCGCCGCTGCCGCCGCGCCGGCAGCCGTCACTCCTTGTTCAGTTTGTCCTGTGCCAGACCCGCGACCTTCTCGACCGTGTTCGGCAGCTCCGTCGTGCCGTACAGGCGGCTGTCGGGGTGGGTGGGTGGCGGCATCGGGGCGGTCGTCGTCGGCCCGTCGTGGTAGGTGAACTCGCCGTGCCCGTCGACGCTGGGGCCCTTGGCCCAGCGGCCCTCGGAGGCCTGCGCGCCGTCGCTGAAGTTCTGGTACTGGTAGCTGACCTCGGTGAACTCCTTCGACTGCGGGAAGTTGCTGGGCGTCGGCATCGTCTCCGCGCCCTCCTCCTGCAGCTCGGCCGCGGCGGCCAGCCACATGTTCTGGTGCATGGTGTCGCGGGCGAGCAGGAACGACAGCAGCTCGCGCACACCTGCGTCGTCGGTCATGTGGTAGAGCCGTGCGACCTGGACGCGGCCCTGCATCTCGGCGTTGGCGTTGGCGGTGAAGTCGGCGAGCAGGTTGCCGCTGGCGGTGATGAAGCTGCCCTGCCACGGGTTGCCGTTGCTGTCGACGGGCCGCGCGCCGGCACCGGCGACGATGGCGTGCTGCACGTCGGTGCCGCCGATCACGGCGGCGACCGTCGGGTCGTCCTGGACGGCGTCCTCGGTGATGCCCAGCGGGGCCTTCTCCAGCAGCTGGGCGATCATCGTCGCGAGCATCTCGACGTGCCCGATCTCCTCGGACGCGACACCGAAGACGAGGTCGCGGTACTTGCCCGGCGTGTGCATGTTCCAGCCCTGGAACATGTACTGCATCGCGACGGTGATCTCGCCGTACTGCCCGCCCAGCACCTCCTGGAGCTTGCGGGCGTACACGGCGTCGGGCTTGTCCGGTGTCGACTTGAACTGCAGTTCTTGGCGGTGCAGAAACACGTGTGCTCCTCGGGAATCGAGCGGGGGAGGCGCGGCACCGTCTCGGCCGCGCGCGATGACCCGTCACTCCGGACGGTTCCTGTCGCCTGCCCGCGCGACACCGGTCGAAACCGCCCACGGAGACCGGATCGCCCACCGGCGCGGTCGCCGATGGCCGAGGTGTCCTCAGTCCGTCCGGCGGAACAGGAACAGGCCGTAGCGGTGGCGGTGGTCGATCCACCGGTCCTGGAGGGCCATGCCGTGGCCGACCAGCTCGGCCGCGAGCGGACCGGGCTCGAACTTCGCGGAGAAGCCGACGTTGATCGCGTCCCCGCGGCGGAGCGTCAGCGAGACGTCGAGCGCCGGTAGCGTCGCGACGTGGTCGTCCAGGACGTGCAGCAGCCCCTCGACCACCGGACCCACCACCCGTGCGCGGGGCTCGAACAGCTCGGTGCGGAAGTCGGCACCGAAGCGCGAGTTGAGATGACTCAGGTGGTTGAGCCGGAACCGCCGGAACACGTCATGGCCGGGAGGGTCGTTGTAGCAGCGTTCGAGCGTCTCGGTGGACTTGGTGAGATCGGCCGAGACGAGTAGTCCGTCGCCGGGCCGCAGCGCCGCCGCGACCGCGCCGAACAGCGCCTCGCGCTCGGCGGCCGTCGAGTTGCCGACGTTGCTGCCGAGGAAGGCCACGCACACCGGCTCGCCGTCGGCACGCAGCTGGGCCAGTCCCGCCTCGTAGCGGCCCCAGAGGCCGCGCACGTCGAGGTCGGGGAGGGCCGCGGTCAGGTCGGCCGCGCTGCGCTCCAGCATCTCCCGGCTCACGTCGATGGGCAGGTACGTCGTCGGCCGACGACGCAGGCACGCCGCGAGCAACAGCCGGGTCTTGCGGGCACTGCCGCTGCCCAGCTCCGCGAGCCGGGCGGTGTCGAGCGCCGCGGCGACCTCGGCGGCGTGCCGGCCGAGCAGCGTCCGCTCCACCCGCGTGAGGTAGTACGTGGGCAGCTCGGTGATCTCCTCGAACAGCTGCGAGCCGATGCTGTCGTAGCCGAAGTGCGGCGGGATGCGGGGGACCGGTTCGCGCAGGCACGCCGCGAGGTCCGCGCCGTCGTCCCAGAACCCCGCGTCGACCGACTCGACCTCGACCGACACCTGTCAGCCCGCGGACCCGGTGGGGGTGGTGCGCAGGCTCGTCGTGCCGCGCTCCCAGCACCCCAGCAGGTGCTCGCCCATCCGCTCCGCGAGCAGCGAGCTCGCGCGGATCCCGAAGACGACGTCGGCCGCCAGCTCCGGTTCCGCGGCCAGCAGCGGGTCGAGCACGCTGCGCCGCACGACCTGCTCGTGCACCGCGTCGGCCTCGACGTGCTCGTCGTAGAACCGGATCGCGGCGGGCCCGCAGCCCAGCCGGCGCATGGCCTTGACCAGCCGCTCGGACCCCGGCGACGACGTCAGCTCGACCATCGCGAACTGCCCGACGGACGCGCCCCGCAGCCCGCGGTGCAGCCCGCACAGGGTCATGAGGTTCACCTCGGCGAGTGTGGCGCCGGGGGCCTGCTCGACGTAGGCGCCGTACGCGTCGCTCAGCCCGATCTCGACCATCATCTCCGCGAACAGCGTGGAGTGCATGCGCTCGGGACGTCCCGAGCCGTACTCGTCGTGCTCGACGGTGACCAGGCCCGCCTTCGCCGGCCCCGACAGCCGCGGGATCACCCACGCCTGCGGGTCGGCCTCCTTGAGGTGGTAGATCGACCGGTGCGCGACGTACTCGCGCAGCTGCCCGAGGGTCCCGTCGCGCTGCAGGTGGTGCGACACCCCGCGCACCCCCGGCCCGACCGGCTCGACGAGCAGCGACTCCACCTCGGCGGCGACGTCGTCGCCCGGTTCGACGTCGGCCCGCAGCGCCGCGAGGAAGACCTGCTCCAGCTGCCGGCGCAGGCCGAGGACCGCCGGGTCCCACTCGCGGTCGTCGTCGACGCCGGCGAACCCCCGATAGTGCAGCTCGTAGCAGCAGTGCAGCGCGAGCTGCAGGTCGTCGCCGTAGGGGTCCGCGTCCGCGGTGTCGACGGCGGGGACCGGATCGCCGCGCAACGCGGCGACGACGGCCCCGGACAGCGGTCCGCGCGGCGTGGGCAGCTCGGGCGCCGCGGTACGGGGGCGGTCCAGCGTCCCGGTCATGCCTCACGTCCTTCCTGTCGCACCTTGCGCCGGTGGCTCGCGTCGCAGATCGGGTAGCGCTTGCTGCGGCGGCAATGGCACACGGCGGTGACGGCGCGGTCCGAGCGCACCCGCGACCCGTCGGGCAGCTCCAGCTCGACCGGGCCGCTGACCAGAGCCGGGCCCTCCTCGGTCAGCACGATGCGGGTCGGCTCCGGGCGCGCGAGCCGGCGCTCAACCACGACGGGCCTCGACGACGACCAGCTCCTCGAGGTGTTCGCCCGGCTCGATGAGACCACTGCGCTCGAGCAGCTGGGCACGCGAGCGCATCACCGGCCCGAACGGGATGCGCGCGCGGTCGACGACGTCGGCCGCCAGCCCGGCGGCGGCGAGCCGCTCGAGCGTGCGCTCGGGGCCGCACACCGCGGAGTGCACCAGCAGCAGCGTGCCGTCGTCCTCGAGGTGCTCGGGCGCGCCGTCGCAGATCCGGTCGAGGATCGCGCGCCCGGTCGGGCCCGCGTCCCAGCTGCGGCCGCGGGTGTGCCGGGGCAGGACCGAGGTCTCCGACGGCACGTACGGCGGGTTGGCGACGATCAGCCCGAACCGGCGGCCGCGCACCGGCTCGTACAGGTCGCCGCGGTGGACCCGGACGGGCCTGCGGTGCAGCAGGAAGTTCAGCCGCGTGGTGGCGACGCAGCGTCGGGAGAGGTCGACGGCGGTCACCGACTGCGCCCCGGCCCGCGCGCCGGTGAGCGCGAGCGCGCCGGTACCGGTGCCGAGGTCGAGGACGTGCCGCCCGTGTGCGAGCTGGGCGACGCGGCCGGCGAGCAGGTGGGTGTCGGACTGGGCCTTGTACACCCCGGGAGGACAGAGAAGGATCACGTGCGGTCCTCGGTGCGGACGGGGGTCCGCGCGGACCCGTGGACGACGGCAGGCATATCGGTCCATACCCGGCCCCGCGGCGCTTAAGCCTGTCCCTGTCGGCCGCCGCTGCACCCCGTCGCCGGCGGCTCCGTATCGACACTCCGGTATTGACACCCCGCGGGCCTCGCTGCCTACAGTGAAAGCAGACCCATCCAGAGCGGCCGAGAGACCCGGCTCGTCGACGCCGCAGCAACCCCCCGCCCCGTGCGGGTGCGGGTGCTCCCGCCGGGGTCGATGGAGGACGTCATGGACGGCACCCGGCCGGCGTTGTCGCGGCGTCGTCACGTCGACTTCGGACGCACGGAGGCCGCGCTCTGTCGGTGACCCCGCCCGCCCCCGGTCACCCCTCCCGACATCGGAGCAACGCCATGTCCGTCGACGCCGTGCCCACTCACACCCCGCCCATCCACACCCCGCCCATCCACACCCTGCCCGCACCTGCCCGCTCGATCTCCGCGGAGCCCTCGCCACGGGAGCGGCGCCGCGCGCACATCGCCGCCCGGCTGCTCGACGGCCTCGAGTCGCTCCTGGAACGCAACCGGGCTTTGCTCGGTGACCCGGACGCGGGTGCGCTGCACGTCGAGCTGATCGCGGCGGAGGTCGCGCACGAGCTCGCGATCGCCCGCGCGGCGTTGCGGCGCGCGCCGGCCCTGCAGCCGCCGCGGCCCACCGGCTCGGCCGGCGCGCCGAGCACCCCGGCCGTGCCCGGCGAGCCCACACGACCCTGATCCCGCAAGCGGCGGGCGCCGCGACGCCGGCGGCCGGGCCGGCGCCCGGCCGCCGACGGGGCCGTCGCGTCCCGAGCCGAATGTCCGGCGCATCGGCGACCGCATCCCGAATCGTCCTGCGGAATGGGATCGGGGCCGCGGTGTTCGGACAGGTCGATCCCGTCGACACCGCGTTTCGGTCCGTGTGTGTCACATCGTCGCCCGGAGGATTGACGCCGCCCGCGTCCATGTACGTAGAGTGCAGAAGTTCCTCCGGGGACACACCATCCAGAGCGGCCGAGAGACCTGGCTCGACGACGCCGCAGCAACCCCCCGCCCGAGCGGGTGCGGGTGCTAAAGCCGGGAGCGATGGAGGATGCGATGTTCCTGGGAGTGCGGCGGTTGCACGTCGACCTCAAGCGCACGGCCGGAGCGGTCTGTCGGGTCTGACGACCCTGGCCCGTCCACGCTCGTGCACGAGAGGTCACCTCATGGCCCACCTCCGTCTCGCCGTCGCCCTCGACGGCGCGTGATGCGCAGCGAGTACACGGGCTCGACCCTGCGCGACAACCTCGGCCTGCACCCGCCCATGGGCCTCGGCGAACCACACCGGCCACGCGCCGTCCTGACCCCGAACCCGTCCGACCGCCGACCACGACCGGCCCCGTCCGGCCCACCCGCCGACGGGGACGCTCCCTCCCGAAGAAGGAACCACCGATGACCGCACGATCGCGCCGGGCAGCGATGTTCCCGGCCCTCCTCGCCGCCGCCGCACTGGTGCTGGCCGCCTGCGGCGGGGGGAGCTCGGGAACGGAGGCCGACGCGGGTCCGCCGCGGGCCGGCGGCACGCTCACCTTCGCCGTCGGCAGCGACGCGGGCTGTGTCGACCCCCAGCAGGTCGCGAGCAACGACACGATCTACTCCGTGCGTCAGCTGGTCGACTCGCTGACCGACCAGGACCCGAGGACCGGAGAACTGAAGCCGTGGCTGGCCACGGCGTGGCAGACCTCCCCGGACGCCAAGAGCTTCACCTTCACCCTGCGGACCGGGGTCACGTTCTCCGACGGCACCCCGCTCGACGCCGCGGCGGTGAAGGCCAACTTCGACCGCATCCCGTCGCTCGGGGTCCGCGCGGCGCTCGCGAAGGGCTACCTCGCCGGGTACGCGGGGACGACGGCGCAGAGCCCGACGCAGCTCACCGTGAGCTTCACCCAGCCGAACGTCCAGTTCCTGCAGGCCACCTCGACCCACAGCCTCGGGATCCTGTCGCCGGCCTCGGTCGCCAGGTCCGACGACGACCGCTGCGCCGGTGTGATCGGCTCGGGTCCGTTCACGCTGCAGAGCTACGTCAAGAACGCCTCGATCACGCTCGCCAAGCGGCCGGGCTACGACTGGGGCTCGTCGCTGTTCGCCCACCCGGGCGAGGCGTACCTCGACACCCTGCGGTTCACGATCGTGCCGGAGTCCGGTGTCCGGACCGGCTCGCTGCAGTCCGGTGAGGTCGACGCGATCGGCAGCATCGGGCAGCAGGACGAGGCGCCCCTGACGGGTGCCGGCGACCAGCTGCTCGCCCGCCCCAACCCGGGCATCGTGTTCGGCATCGGGTTCAACCTCAGCAAGCCCGTCGTCGCCGATCCCGCTGTGCGACAGGCTCTGTCGTTGGCGATCAACCGCCAGGACATCGTGGGCGGGGTCTTCCCGTCGCAGACCAGGGCGGCGACCAGCGTGCTGGCCTCGACGACGCCGTCCTACGCCGACGAGTCGGCGCTCGTCGTCTTCGACGCGGCCAAGGCGCGGTCCGTCCTCGACGCGGCCGGCTGGGTCCCCGGGCCCGGCGGCATCCGCGCCAAGGACGGCCAGGAGCTCACGATCCCGGTCACCTACGCCCCGGTCGCCGGGACCAACCAGCCGGCGCTGGAGCTGATCCAGCAGCAGGCCAAGGCCGTCGGCATCGACATCCGGATCCAGCAGGTCCCGGTCGCGCAGCTGGCGAGCCAGCAGGCCGCGGGCGACTTCACCGCACTGTGGGGCAACCTGACCCGGGCCGATCCCGACCTGCTGCGCAGCCAGTTCTCGGTCGCCGGCTCCAACTTCTACCGGATTCCGCAGAGCCCGCTCGAGCCGGTGCTGGTGGCCCAGGCGGGCGAGCCGGACCCGGCCGAGCGCACCCGGCTCGTCGGCCAGGCCCAGCAGCTGTTGCTCACGCAGGGCTTCTACGTGCCGGTCGTCGAGCTGACGACGGTGCTGGCGGTGGGGCCGACCGTGCACGGCGTCACGTTCGACGCGTCGTCGCGCATCCAGCTGCACGACGCGTGGAAGTCGGCCTGACGGTTCGAGGAACGGAGCTCGTCGTGCGCGGGGGAAGTCGTGACCCGGGGGAAGTCGTGATGGGGGGAACGTCGTGACCGTGCCGACCGAGCGGGTGACCCCGCCGTGACCCGGTACCTGGTGCGGCGCATCGTCACCGCGGTCGCGGTGCTGTGGGCCGCCTACACCGTCAGCTTCGCCGTGCTGTACCTGTTGCCCGGCGACCCGGTCACGACGATGGCGAGCGGCGGGCTCGACGGCGAGCCGCTCTCGCCCGCCGCGATCGAGGCGCTCAAGGCGCGCTACGGCTTCGACCAGCCGGTGGTCGTGCAGTACGGCAACCGGCTGTGGGAGGCGCTGCACGGGAACCTGGGCACGTCCATCCAGACCGGCGAGGACGTGCGGAGCGCCGTCCTGGCGGCGTTGCCACCCACGCTGCAGATCGCGCTCGGCGGCCTGCTCGTCGCCGTCGTGCTGGGCACCGTGGTGGCGGTCGTCGCGACCTACACACGGTTCCGCTGGCTGCGCCAGGGCCTCATGGCGCTCCCGTCGCTGGCGGTCTCGCTGCCGGTGTTCTGGGTCGGGCTGATGCTGGTGCAGATCTTCGCGTTCGACCTGCACCTGCTGCCGTCGGTGGGGTCGACCGGCTTCCGGTCGCTGGTCCTGCCGTCGGTGACGCTCGGCCTGCCGACGGGCGCGCTGGTCGCGCAGGTGCTCGCGAAGAGCCTGCAGACCGCGCTCGACGAGGCGTACGTCCAGACCGCACGGGCGAAGGGCGTCGGGCGCGGCGCGATCCACCTGCGCCACGCGCTGCCCAACGCCGTCATCCCGGCGCTGACGGTGCTCGGCTACGTGGCCGGCAACCTGCTCGCCGGGACGGTCGTGGTGGAGACCGTCTTCACCCGGCCGGGACTGGGCCGGCTCATGGTGCAGGCCGTCGGCGTCCAGGACATCCCGATGGTCCAGGGGATCGTGCTGTTCTCCGCGGTGGTGTTCGTGGGCGTCAACCTGCTGGTCGACCTGGTGTACCCGGTGCTCGACCCGAGGATCACGAGGGGGGTGCCGGCGACCGCATGACCGAGCTGCTGATCAGGCCGGACTCGACGGAGGCCGCCGCGCCCGCGGGCGTGGCCCGGTCCGAGCCGTTGTCGCGCAAGGAGCGGCGCCGACGGTTGCTGCGCTTCCTCGGCCGCAGACCGGGGCTCCTCGCCGCGGTGGTCGTCGTGGCGCTGGTGCTGCTCGCCGCGTTCGCGCCGGGCGTGCTGGCGCCGGGCGACCCGAACGTCGGGGTCGTCGCCGACAAACTGCGCCCGCCCAGCGGCGCGCACGTGTTCGGGACCGACTACCTGGGCCGCGACCTCTACACACGCGTCGTGCACGGCGCGTCGCTGTCGCTGCAGGCGACGCTGATCGCCGTCGCGGTGGCGCTCGTCGTCGGCGGGCTGATCGGCCTGCTCGCGGGCTTCGTCGGCCGCTGGGTCGACGAGGCGCTCATGCGCGTCGTCGACGTGCTGCTGTCGATCCCGGCGATCCTGCTCTCGCTCGCGCTGATCACCGCGCTCGGCTACGGCACGGTGAAGGTGGCGATCGCGGTGGGGGTGGCCAGCGTCGCGAGCTTCGCCAGGGTGATGCGGGCGGAGACCCTGCGCATCCGGCAGTCGACCTACGTCGAGGCGGCCAGGGCGATCGGCACCCGCCGGCACGTGACGCTCGTGCGGCACGTGCTGCCCAACGCGGCCGGCCCGGTGCTGGTGCTCGCCGTGCTGGAGTTCGGGCTGGCGATCCTCGCCATCTCCTCGCTGTCGTTCCTCGGCTACGGCGCGCCGCCGCCCGCGCCGGAGTGGGGCTCGCTGATCGCCGAGGGTCGCAACTACCTGGCGACGTCGTGGTGGCTGTGCGCGCTGCCGGGCCTGACGATCGCCGCCACCGTGCTGTCGGTCAACCGGATCTCCCGGGCGCTCGACGGGGAGTGGGCGCGGGCCCGATGAGCGCTCGGCTCGTCGGCCGCCGCCCCGGCCACACCGGATAAGGGGTTCAATGAGGTTCCAGGTTCTCGACATCGTCCCGCACACACCGCACCCGGTGACCAGGGAGATCGTCTCGGTCCACGAGCGGCTGCGCCGGGTCGTGGAGACCGCGGTGCTGGCGGAGCGTCTGGGGTTCGACTCGTACGCCGTCGGTGAGCGGCACGCGGGGGAGTTCGTCTCGTCCGCACCCACGGTGCTGCTCGGCGCGCTGGCCCAGGCCACGAGCCGGATCCTGCTCTCGACCGGGGTGACGGTGCTCTCGCTGCTCGACCCGGTCCGCGTCGCGGAGGACTACGCGACCATCGACCAGCTCTCCGGCGGCA
The DNA here is from genome assembly GCF_000196675.2 of Pseudonocardia benzenivorans CB1190. GTDB lineage: Bacteria > Actinomycetota > Actinomycetes > Mycobacteriales > Pseudonocardiaceae > Pseudonocardia > Pseudonocardia benzenivorans. The sequence continues at coordinate 2,527,046 of NC_015312.1, forward strand.
GGCTCGAGATCGTGATCGGGAAGGGCAACGAGGACAAGCACTTCCCGCTCTTCGGGCTGGAGCTCGCCAAGCAGTACGAGTACCTCACCGAGAACTACGAGCTGCTGCGCCGGCTGCTGCGCGATGAAGGGGTGTCGTGGAAGGGCACGCACCACGCGGACCTCGACTCGGTGACGACGCACCCGCGCCCGTTCGACGGCCCGTTCCGCATCTGGCACGGGTCGGCGACGTCCACCGTCGCGGTCGACCTCGCCGCGAGGTGGGGCGATCCGATCTTCTCGGCGAACGCGTTGCAGCCCAGGGAGAACTACCTGGTGCTGATCGAGCGCTACCGCGAGCAGCTGGTGGCCAACGGGCACGACCCGGCCGTCGGCTACGTCGGCTCCGGCTCGGGCGGGCTGTTCCTCGCCGACACCGACGCCGAGGCCGTCGCGCAGTACCGGCCGATCTACGAGGGGTTCGCCGCGAAGATGCGCGCCGCGCACGCCGGCGACGACCGGCCGGGCAAGGTGACGTCGTTCGCGACGATCGAGGAGGCCGTCGCGCACGGGCCGGCGCTGGTCGGGACGCCGGAGCGGGTGGCGGAGAAGATCGTCGACTACCACAAGTCGTTCCGGCACGACGTGCAGTCGGTGTCGGTCAACCCGACGCTGCCCTATGTGCAGCAGCAGGAGGTGCTGACCCGATTCGCCGAGGAGGTCGCCCCGCTGGTGCGGCGCGAGGTGACGACGACCCTGTGGGGCCCGCACGATTCCGGCCGGGCGAAGGGCTTCACCGCCTGACCGGAGCCCCGGCCCCCGGAGGCGTGCGTGTCGCCGGGACGGCCGGGGGCGGCCGTGGCCGAAGCGGTCAGGGCACCGGCCTCGACCGCTCCGGGGCGTGCTCCGGGTGCGGCGCGAAGTCCGCCGGACGGGTGCCGCCCCGGCCGGTGAGCTCGCCGAGCCGCCCCATGGTCCACAGCTCGAGCGCGACGACCGCGAACGCGATCACGAACCCGGTGCACGCCAGCGCGACGGCGACGTCCTCCCACATGGTTCCTCCTCGCCTCGACACGGAAATGTCGTGTCACGACATATAAATATCGTAGCACGATGAAAGTCCTCCGGGTTCCCTCGATCGGTCAACCGGTTCGGCTCGCGACGATCTCCGCGGCCAGGTCGCGCAGCTTGCGGTTGCGCAGCTGACTGGCCTCACGCAGCGCGGCGAACGCCGCGTCACGCGTCACGCCGTCGCGGACCATCAGGATTCCGATCGCCGCGCCGATGGTCCGGCTGCTGTCCAACGCCTCCCGCAGCTGGTCGGCCCGGTCCCGGGCCGCGGCGGCCGCCAGCACGAGGCCCGCGGCGACCGCGGCCGCGGCGACGGCGTCGTCCCCGGGGGGCGGCGTGGCCAGGTAGACGTTCAGGCTCGCGGGGACGACGTCGGGCAACGGATGGCTCAGGACGGACCGGATCGCGGTCTCGGCGCGCATCCGGCTGCGGAACCCGGGCCAGCGCCGGTCGTCGGTCGCCGTGAGGTCGAGCCGCACGGGCTCGCCGGCCGTCAACGCATGCAGGCACGGGCCCTTGCCGACCTCGTACTGGATCCGGTCCGCGCGCTCGGCCAGCGGATCGCTCGCCACGGCCGTGGCCGGGCGCGCGCCGACCCGGCGGGTCACGCTGACCGAGGCGACCCCGGGGACCCGGTCGCGCACGAGCGCGACGACGGCGGTCTCGACCGCGCTCCCGGCCGGTCGCAGCCCGCCCGCGGCCGACAGTGCTCCCGCGGCCGAGGGTGCGCCGAGGTCGAGCAGGAGCGCGAGGAGGTCGGCCGGGGGGGGGGGAGATCGTCACCGCGGCCGTCGACCTCTTCGGGACCTCCGGTGCCGGGCTGATGGTCGCCGACGAGCAGGACACGCTGCGCTACGCGGCCGCGACCGACGGGCCGGGCCGCGTCCTGGAGGAGGTGCAGAGCGAGACCGGGCAGGGGCCCTGCGTCGACACCTTCGTCGACGGCAGGCCGGTCGCGACCGACGACCTCGCCGCCGAGCAGCGCTGGCTCGCGAGCCGGGACGTGCTCGTCGGGCACGGGGTGCGCGCGGTCCTCGGCGTGCCGGTCCGCCTCGGCGGGGTCGTCGTCGGCTCGCTCGACGTCTACCTGGACCGCCCGCACCGCTGGGACGACTCCGAGCACGCCGCGCTGACCCGCTACGCCCAGGTGCTGCAGATGAGCCTGCGCTCCGCGCTGGCGGCCCGGCACACCGGCGAGCTCGTCCGCCAGCTGCAGTACGCCCTCGACTACCGCGTCGTGATCGAGCGTGCCGTCGGGTACGTGATGGCGGCCCGGCGGACCGACGCCGTGACCGCGTTCGACCTGCTGCGCCGCGCCGCGCGCAACCGTCGCCGGAAGGTCGCCGACGTGGCCGAGGAACTGCTGGCCACCGGCCGCCTGCCCGGGCCGGACCGCGGGAGCGGATAGACCCCGGCGGACGCGGATAGCCGAGCGGAGGCGGGGTAGGCGGACGCCATGACGTCGTTCGGCTACACCCTCATGACCGAACAGCGCGGTCCGCGCGAGCTCGTCGCCGACGCGGTCGCGGCCGAGCGTGCGGGCTTCGACTTCGAGGTGATGAGCGACCACTACTTCCCGTGGCTCGACGAGATGGGCCACGCCCCCTACGCATGGAGCGTGCTCGGCGCCGTCGCCACGGCCACCGAGCACGTCCCCTTCATGACGTACGTGACCTGCCCGATCATGCGGTACCACCCCGCGGTCGTCGCGCAGAAGGCCGCGACCGTCGGGCTGTTGTCCGGCGGCCGGTTCGCGCTCGGGCTCGGGGCGGGGGAGAACCTCAACGAGCACGTGGTCGGCCGCGGGTGGCCCACCGCGGACGTGCGCCAGGAGATGCTCGACGAGGCCGTCGGGATCATCCGGAACCTGCTCGCCGGCGGGTACGTGACCACGCAGGGCCGGCACTTCCGGGTCGACTCCGCGAAGCTGTGGGACCTGCCCGACGGCGGCGTGCCGCTCGCCGTCGCGGTGTCGGGGGCGCAGTCGGTGCAGCGGTACGCGCCCGTCGCCGACGCGATGGTCGCGGTGCAGCCCGAGGCCGAGCTCGTCCGCGGCTGGGACGCCGCCGCAGGAGCGGAGCTGCCCAAGATCGGGCAGCAGCCGATCAGCTGGGGCCCCGACGCCGGCGCCGCGACCGACCGGGCGCACTCGCTGTTCCGCTGGTTCGGCGGGGGGTGGAAGGTCAACGCGGAGCTGCCCGGAACGGCGGGCTTCGCGGCGGCGACCCAGTTCGTCCGGCCCGACGACGTCGCGGCGGCGATCCCGTGCGGACCCGACGTCGACGCCCACGTGGAGGCGGTTCGTCCCTTCGTCGACGCCGGGTTCACCCACGTCGCCCTCGTCGAGGTCGGAGGCGAGATGCAACCGGACTTCTGCGAGTTCGCCCGCACGACGTTGCTCCCCGCACTGCGCGAGGAGTACGGCAAGTCGGAGGGCCCCGGGCTCGCCGTGCGGCGGTGAGCGCTACCACCGGGGGTCGTCGCCGCCGGCAGCCCCGGCGGCCAGGTGGACGGAGATGACCGTCATGGACCGGCAGTCCCTGCATCTCGGGCTGGACGCGCAGCCGCAGCAGGTCAGCCTGGTCCGGCGGGCGCTACAGACCTGGCTCGCCGCCAACGGCTGGCCCGACTCGGCGACGGACGAGCTGGTGTTCGCGGTCGTCGAGGCGTTCAGCAACAGCGTCCAGCACGCCTATCCGGGCTTCGCGTCCGGGCGCGTCACGATCGAGCTGGCCCTGCAGGCGACGACGCCGGGCCGCATGCGGGTGCTCGCCGTGGTCACGGACTTCGGGCACTGGCGCGACGCCGGCGCGCACCCCTGCCCCGGCAACGGGCTGGCGCTGATCCGGTCGGTCTCGCAGGGCATGACCCTGGCGACCGGCGACGCGGGAACCTGCCTGACGGTGTGGACCGACGACGAGGAGCTGGTCGCGGCGGAGCGACGGTGACCGCGCGTGTCGCCGCTGGTCGGGCGCGAGTTCCCCGGATTCCGGTTGAAGTGGCGCGCCGCCGGGAACCCGGCCTGGTCGCGGCCCTGATCGGCCGCGCCCCGTGGACGGGTGTCCGGGCGGTCCGCCGCCGGGTCCCGGTGGAGGTACAACCAGCTGCCTCTCGATCGCAGATTCGAGGAGGCTCCGTGCTCGACAACGCCCGCCCGACCGCCGGCCCGGTGCCGGTGGACGACGATGCCGTCCGCACCGCCGATCACGGCGCCGCGGACCACGCGGCGGACCACACGGCCGACCCGGCCGCCGATGCTACCGAGCTGGGCCCCAGCGAGTACGCCGACCAGATGCCGTTGCTGCAGCGCTACGCCGCGCTCCCGGCCGACGATCCCGAGCGCGAGCGCATCCGCGAGCAGCTGGTGCTGTCGTTCCTGCCGGTGGTCGAGCACCTCGCCCGCCGCTACGGCAACGGCTATCGGGTCGCCGCGTACGACGACCTCGTGCAGACCGGAACCGTCGGGCTGATCACCGCGATCGACCGCTGGGACCCCGAGCGCGCGAAGGGCGAGTTCCTCGGCTACCTCATCCCGTGCGTCCGCGGCGAGATCCTGCGGTACTTCCGCGACCGGACCTGGTCGATGCGGGTGCCGCGGCGGCTGAAGGACCTCGGGGTCGCCATCGGCAAGGCCTCCGGCCCGCTGACCCAGGAGCTCGGCCGCGCCCCGCGGCCGAGCGAGCTCGCGGCCCACCTCGGCGTCGACCGCGAGGAGGTCATCGAGGCGCTCGCCGCCGCGGCCGACCGCCGGGCGACGCCGCTGTTCCCGGTCACCCACGACGACGACGCACCCGAGGAACGTGTCGGGACGGTCGAGAAGGCCTACGACCACGTCGAGTACGCGATCGCGCTCAAACCGTTGATCGAACAGCTTCCCGAGCGTGAACGTCTGATCCTGACGCTGCGGTTCTTCGGCGACCAGACCCAGTCGCAGATCGCCGCGAGGGTCGGGGTCTCACAGATGCACGTGTCGCGGCTGCTCGCGCGCACCCTCGAACGCCTGCGGGAAGGGCTGGCCGCGACCAACGATGACCTCGCCTCCACGTAATCTCTGGGACGGCATCGTCGCCCGGGACCCCGGGCCACCTCCCGTCCGCCACGGCGACGGTGCGCGTGGACGTGAGGAGGCGAGGGGTGCAACCGATGGATCCCCACGGTGAGCAGCTGCGACGGCTGCAGGCGCTCACCGACTCCGACCTCGCCCGGCTCGACGTCGACGAGCTGCTCGAGGCGGTCCTCGAACGCGTCCGCGACCTCTTGCATGTCGACACCGGCGCCGTGCTGCTGCTCGAGCCGTCCGGGGCGTTCCTCGTCGCGAGGGCCGCGCTGGGTCTGGAGGAGGAGACCCGCCAGGGCGTGCGGATCCCGTTCGGTCGAGGTTTCGCCGGCCGGGTCGCCCAGGAGCGCAAGGCCGTCACCATCGCCGAGGTCGACCACGGCAACGTCCTCAACCCGATCCTGCGCGAGAAGGGGATCCGTTCGCTGCTCGGTGTCCCCCTGTGCATCGGCGAGGACGTCATCGGGGTCGTGCACGTCGGGACGCTCGAACCACGCATCTTCACCGCCGAGGACGCCGAGCTGCTGCAGCTCGCGGCCGATCGCATCGCGCTCGCCACCCGGGCCCGGATGACGCATGCCGAGCTCACGGCCGCGTCGGTGCTGCAACGCAGCCTGCTGCCCGGCCTGCTGCCCGAGATCCCGGGCCTCGAGCTCGCCGCGCGCTACGTCCCCGGGGGCGGCGGGGACGTCGGCGGCGACTGGTACGACGTGTTCGACCTGCCGTCGGGACGACTGTGCGTGGTGGTGGGGGACGTCGTCGGTCGCGGGCTGAACGCGTCGGTGGCGATGAGCAGGCTGCGCAGCGCGATGCGCGCGTACGCCCTGGTCAGCGACGATCCGTCGGAGATGCTCCGGCGCCTCGACGAACAGACCCGGCACTTCGAGCCCGACGTCATGGCGACCGTGCTGTGCGCGGTCGTGGAGCCGACCCTCGACGTCGCCCGCGTGTCGTCGGCCGGGCACCCGCCGCCGATCCGGGCCGTCCCCGGCCACCCCGGCGAGCTGGTGGAGATGCCGGCGGACCCGCCGATCGGCCTGACCCGGTCACGGCGACGGCACACGACCATGGTCGACCTGCCCGCGGGTGGTGGGCTCGTGCTCTACACCGACGGGCTCGTCGAACGCCGCCACGAGTCGCTCGACACCGGGCTGCAGCGGCTCATGTCCGCCGTCGTCCCGGGCCCGGCGGAGCTGGTGTGCAGCACCGTGATGGGCCGGATGATCGGCAACCACCAGGCGGTCGACGACGTGGCCCTGCTCGTCGTGATGCGGTCGGCCGCCGCGGTGACGGGCGGCTCCCTCACGCTCGTCGAGCCGGCCGAACCCCGGTCGCTTCGGGTCATCCGGCACGCCGTGCGGACCTACGTCGAGGCGCTCGGCGCGACGCCCGCCGAGACCGCCGACCTCGTCCTCGCCGTCGGTGAGGCGTGCGCGAACGCGGTCGAGCACGCCTACGGTCCCGGTGGCGGGACGGTCGAGGTCCAGCTGGAGCGCGACGGCCCGCGGCTGACCGTCACCGTCACCGACACCGGCTCGTGGCGCGATCCCCGCGGGACGAACCGGGGCCGAGGGACGACACTGATGTACGCCCTGATGGACGACATCCGGGTCGACCGTGGTCTCGGTGGCACGCAGGTGGTGCTCACGACGACGCTGGGCCGGAGGGAGGACACGGCATGACCGATGCAGAGGTGACGTGCCGGGAGCCGGCGCCCGGCACCGTCGAGATCGTCGTCACCGGGGAGATCGACCTGCAGAACGCGGGCGCGGTCGAGCGGCGCATCCACGACATGGTCGACAACGAGGCCCGGTCGGTCACCATCGACCTCGGCGCCCTCGAGTACCTCGACAGCGCCGGCCTGCGTGTCCTGTTCACCCTGGCGTCGCGGCTCGAGCTGCTGCAGGTGGCGTTCGACGTGCGGGTGCCGGAGGGCTCGGTCGTCCGCCGGGCTGTCGATCTGTCGGGGCTCGGCGACATCGTGGCGGTCCACTGAACGTCGCCGTAACCGGGCGCGACCCGGACGGTTGAGCGTCGCCGGACCCGGGAACCCGGGCGGGGCCGGGGCCCACAGCAGCGACGTCAGGAGCCGCACATGACCGCGACGGACCGGGACGGATACGACGAACAGCCCGAGGCGACGCCGAGGGAGGTGTTCATCCGGCTGCTGCTCGACACCGTCCGCGACGACCCGTACCCGAGTGGCACGCAGCTCGACATGATCGAGCAGTCGATCCCGCCCGACATGGTTCCCGAGTACGTCGAGCTGCTGGCGCAGAAGTCGCGCGAGGGCGCGTTCCCGAGCACCGACGTCCTGCGCCGGATGCAGCGCATGTCGGGAGGTTGACCGCGCGGCCCCGGGCCACGAGCGGTTCCGGCGAGCCGCTGGATCGTGGCGCCGGGCCGGCACGCGCATCGGTCCCGCCCGGTCGCAGGTACGGACGGGCCTGGGACCACGGCGTGCGTCGTGGCCCAGTTCCCGCGCGCGGAATTCCCGCGCGACGCGGAATTCCCGCGTGACGCGGAATTCCCGTGCGACGCGGATAACCCGGGCCCGGTGCCGGGTAACCGGGCACGTCGTGCCGCCGCAGCCGGGCGGTGGCACCCAGCGGAGGGTGGACGCATGCGGCCGACGACGGCACTCGAGATCGACGACCCGCGGCACGTGTCGACGAACGGCAGCCGGCCGTCGGACTCCGAACGCCGGGCCGCCGCGGTCGAGGACCTGAAGGACAGCCTCAAGGAGCTGTTGCGCTCGGCGTTGCGCGCGACGACGGGGATCGTCCTGGACAAGGTCGAGGACCTTGCCGCGATGTTCGAGCGCAGCGCCTCGACCGGTGGCCTGGCCATGGGCGGGCTGCTCGGCGCGGTGCGGGCCGGCATGGCCGGGTCGAACCCGATCTGGGGTGCGTTCAAGGGCGCGATCGGTGCCATGAGCCCCGGGATGCGCGCCGCGCTCGTCGCCGTGCTGGTGCTCGCGATCCTGCTGCTCCCGATCACGGTGGTCGTGCTGCTGGTCGCGCTCGTCGTGCTGATCGTCGTGGCCGCGGCGCGCGCGACGGAATGACGCGACCGGTCTCGTGGTCGGCGCCGCCGCGATCGGCGGCGGATTCCGACCAGAGCAAGGCGTTCGGGCATTCGGAGGTCCGGCACCCGGATGAATCTCGATCACTCGCGTGAAATGGCCCGGCGGAATAGGCCGAACGGCCCATTTATCGGTGATTGGGCTCGCGAATGTGTGGGTCCGGATTGGCTCGGGTAACTGGTGGCGACCCAGGCCCGACCTGCACTCCGCTCCGATTCGTGATCTTCGAATTCGGATCTCGAGTCCGGGGCGGGTCACGATCAAGGAGGAAAGATGAAATGCGGCGCGCGAGTGGCGCTCGGGGTGGCCGGCGGCTACTTCCTGGGCCGTACGAAGAAGATGAAGCTCGCCCTGATGCTCGGTGGGATGGCAGCAGGTCGACGTGCCGGTGGCCCGGGTGAGCTGCTGGCCCAGGGCAGCAAGCTGCTCAACAGCTCCCCCGAGCTGGCGGCGCTGACCGACCAGGTCCGCGGCCGGTTGCTGGAGGCGGGCAAGGGTGCCGCCATGGCGGTAGCCGCACGACAGGTCGCCAACCTGACCGACAAGGTCGGTAAGCGGGTGGAGTCGCTCGGCGACGTCGGTTCCGGGGCGCGCAGCGCGGGCGAGGACGCCGTCTCGTCGGCCACGGACGCCGCGTCGTCCGCCCGGGGCGCGGCCGAGGGTGTCGTGGGCCGTCGCCGCAGGCGGGGCGCCGAGGCCGACGACGCCGGTTCCGAGGACACCGGGTCCGACGACACGACCGACGACGAGCCCGTGTCCGACGAGCCCGTGTCCGACGAGGACGTCTCCGACGAGCCCGTCGCCGACGAGGCGGAGGACGGCGACGACCTGTCCGACGACGTCTCCGAGGACGACGAGCGGGCCGAGGACGAGGACGACCGCCCGGCCCCGCGGCGGCGGCGCTCGGCGAAGGCCGCCGGACGCGCCGACGTCGAGGAGACGTCGGCGCGTGCCACGCGGTCGGGGTCCGGCGCCGGGTCGAAGACGACCCGCACCGCGAAGAAGGCCGCGGGTGGTGCCACGAGCGCAGCCCGGTCGGCGGGTAAGAGCGCGACGAGCACGGCCCGGAAGGGCACGGGCCGACGGAGGACCAGCAATGCCTGACGCGAAGCTCACCGATGCGCTGCCGACCGACGCGCTGAAGGACTCCGGCCAGCGCCTGCTGACGCTGCTGGTCCAGCGTGCGGCCGAGGCGGCGACCGACCGGGTCACCGGCCTGACCGACAAGCTCGACGGCATCACCGAGAACGGCGGGACCGGCCTGCGCAAGGCGCTCGGGGGCCGTGACTCCGACGAGGCCGACCGTGACTCCGAGGAGGGTGCCGAGGGTGACAGGGACCGCGACGACTCCGGCGACGGTTCCGGCGGCGGGTTCTTCGCCGGGCTCAAGGAGAAGGTCTCCGGGATGTTCGGCGGCGAGTCCGGCGGCGGTGGTGGTTCCGGCAGCGGAAAGAAGCTGAAGGTCACCAACATCGTCGAGGAGCAGGACATCGGCCTGCCCCTGCGCACCACCTACGACCTGTGGACCCAGCTGTCGGACTTCCCCAGCTTCATGAAGAAGGTGGAGAGCGTCGAGCAGGTCTCCGACGAGAAGACGCACTGGAAGGCGCAGGTCTTCCTGTCCCACCGCGAGTGGGAGGCGACGACCGTCGAGCAGGTCCCGGACTCCCACATCGTGTGGCGGTCCACCGGCGCGAAGGGGCACGTCGACGGCGCCGTGGCGTTCACCGAGCTCGGGCCGAACCTGACCAGGGTGCTGCTGGTGCTCGAGTACTGGCCGCAGGGCCTGTTCGAGCGCACGGGCAACATCTGGCGGGCCCAGGGCCGCCGCGCGCGGCTGGAGTTCAAGCACTTCCGCCGGCACGCGATGACGACCGCGATCCTGCACCAGGACGAGATCGAGGGCTGGCGCGGCGAGATCCGCGACAGCGAGGTCGTCAAGACCCACGAGGAGGCGCTCGAGGAGGAGGAGCGCGCCGGCGGCCGCGACGGTGAGGACGAGCGCGGCGCCGGGCGTGGCGACGACCGCGACGAGTCCGACGAGTACGCCGACGACGAGTACGCCGACGACGAGTACGCCGACGACGAGGCGGACGACGAGGCCGGCGACCGCGACGAGGACGCCGAGACCGACGAGTACGACGACGCCGAGTACGACGACGAGGGCACCGACGAGGGCGCCGACGACGAGTACGCCGACGACGAGGCGGGCGACGGGACGGCCGACGACTACGAGGAGACGGACGACGAGCCCGCGGAGGACGAGTACGCGGAGGACGAGTACGCGGACGACGACGAGGGTGCCCGGGACGAGGCCGACGAGGCCGAGGACGAGCAGCCCGCCCGCCGGCGCAGCGCGCGTCGTCGGCCCGCGACTGCCGGAAGGAGCCGATGAATGACGGTCGCGACCCAGGCCGCGGGAGGCGGTCACGTCGACCGCGGTGGCGGCGGTGGTTCGAGCGGACTGGCCGACGTCGTCGAGCTGATCCTCGACAAGGGGCTGGTCATCGACGTCTTCGTCCGGGTGTCGCTGGTGGGGATCGAGATCCTCACGATCGACGCGCGGGTCGTCGTCGCCAGCGTCGACACGTTCCTGCGGTTCGCCGAGGCCACCAACCGGCTCGACCTCTACGGGAAGGGCAAGGGCGGTAAGGACCTCACCGAGCTGACCCAGGGGATGATGGAGGGCGGCGCGAAGGGCAAGACGGCCGGAGTGCTGGACGCGGCCGTCGACAAGGTCGGCGAGCTGCTCGGGGGCGACGAGGAGGACGAGCGCGAGCCCGTCCGCAAACGCCCACGGCAGCGGGCCCGGGAACGGGAGCGTGAGCGGTGACCGCCACCTACGTGTACGGCCTCGTGGCTGCCGGCACCACTCTGCCCGACGACCTCGTCGGCCTCGGCCCGTCGGGACGGGTGTCGCTCGTCGAGCACGACGGCGTCGCCGCGATCGTCGGTGACGTCCCGGACCGGCCGCTCGGCACCCGCGACGACCTGACGGCCCACGAGGCCGTCGTCGACACCGTCGCCGCCGCGACGACGGTGCTGCCGATGCGGTTCCCGGCCGTCGTCGAGGACTCCCAGGTGGTCGACGAGCTCCTCGCGCCGCACCAGGACCGCTTCCTGCGCGCCCTCGAGCAGCTCGACGGCATGGTCCAGTACTCGCTCAAGGGCCGCTACGTGGAGGAGGTCCTGCTCAAGGAGATCGTCGAGGAGGAGCCGGCGGTCGCCGAGCTGCAGGAGCGGATCCGCGGGGTGTCCGAGGACGCGTCGTACTACGACCGCGTGAAGCTCGGCGAGATCGTGGCCAAGGCGATGGAGGAGCGGCGCGACGTCGACGCGAACGACATCCTGGACCGGATCTCGCCGTTCGCCGAGCAGGCGTCGCCGACGACGCCTCCCCAGCCCGACGAGGTCGTCGACATCGCGTTCCTCGTCCGCCGTGACGGGGTGGAGCAGTTCGAGAGCGAGGTCGAGGAGCTCGGCGCGGACACCCACGAGTGGCTGCGCCTGCGGTTGCTCGGGCCCCTCGCGCCCTACGACTTCGTCCCGGCGGAGGAGTGATCGCCGATGGGACTCGTGTCCGGTCTGCTGGGCCTGCCGCTCGCCCCCGTCCGCGGGGTCGTGTGGCTGGCCCGGCAGATCCAGGACCAGGCCGAGGAGCAGTACTACGACCCGGCCCGGATCCGCGCGGAGCTGGAGGCCGTCGACGAGGCCCGTCGCAACGGGACCCTCACCGAGGAGGAGTGCGTCGAACGCGAGAACGAGCTGCTGCAACGGCTGATGGTCCGACGGACCTGACCGGGCAGCCGGGACGAGACGCGACCGAGGACATGAGCGATGACCGCGAGGGACCACGCCGCAGGCCGGCACGTGACCGGCCGGCGCGGCGCCGGCAGGCTGGTGCCGAGGACTCCGAGGACCGACCGGACGAGGTGATCGACCGGTCCGCCGATCCGGACGACAGCGGCCCCGACGCCGGGCCCGACGCCGACGAGGGTGTCGAGCCGGACGACGAGCGCGACGCCGACGAGGGTGTCGAACCCGACGACGAGTCCGACGAGGGGTTCGGCGACGAGCTGGACGGGGACGACGGGGACCGTGACGCGGAGGCCGCCCCGGCCGCCCGCGGCGGGTCCCGTGGCCGGCGCGCCGAGGCGACCCGGGGCGGCCGTTCCACCCGCACCGCGGGCCGGACGACGTCGCGCAGGTCCGCGGCCGGCGGGCGGCGCAACGGGTCGTCGCACGACACGGCGACCGACGCCGGGCCGGAGGACGGGGCCTCGGAGAACGGGGGCTCGGAGAACGGGGGTTCGGAGAACGGGACCCCTGGCCGGAAGACCCCTGCCCGGAAGTCCCCTGCCCGGAAGACCTCGGGCCGGAGGAACCCCGACGACGGGATCTCCCCGGGCGCCGCGGCCCGGCGGGCCGCGGAGCACATCGTCGGCCTGACGGGCCGGGACCTGGAGAGCGTCGTGTCGATCGAGCGAGACGACGACGAGGGCGGGTGGCAGATCGGGGTCGAGGTCGTCGAGACCCGGCGGATCCCCGACTCCGCTGACATCCTGGCGCTGTTCGAGGTGCGTGTCGACGAGGACGGCGAGCTGGCCGGGTTCCGGCGCGTCGGCCGCTACAGCCGCGGCCGGCTGTACGAGAACGGAGGACGATGACCAGCGGAGGGCTTCCGATGCCCGGCGGCGCGTCCCGCCCGGCCGAGCGCCGCGTGGAGTCGACGAACCTGGCCGACATCCTTGAACGCGTTCTCGACAAGGGGATCGTGATCGCGGGCGACATCCGGGTGAACCTGCTCGACATCGAGCTGCTGACGATCAAGATCCGGTTGCTCGTCGCGTCGGTCGACAAGGCCCGCGAGATCGGGATCGACTGGTGGGAACACGACCCGACCCTCAGCTCGGGGCAGCGCGACCTGAACGAGGAGAACCGCCGGCTGCGGCAGCGGATCGGTGACCTCGAGGCCGCGCGTACCGCGGAGCTGGACGGGGCGCCGGAGCGGCCGCGCCGGTCTGCTGTGCGGCGCAGGGCAGAGGAGCAGGAGCAGGAGTCCGACGGGTGAGCCTGGTCTGGGTGTACGCCGTGCGCGACGGGGACGCCGACGACCCGCCCGCAGTGTCCGGTGTGGACGGTGAGCGGCCCCGCGTCGTCGCCGCCGGGACGCTCGGCGCGGTCGTCGGGACCGTCGCCGACGAGGGCTTCGACGAGGCCGGGCTCGCCGCCGCGATGGAGGATCTCGCCCGGCTGGAGGCGCTCGCGAGGGCGCACCACGCCGTCGTGGTCGAGGCGGGGAGCGCCGGGGCCGTCGCCCCGGTGCGGCTGGCGACGGTCTTCCGCGACGACGAGGCGGTCGTCGCGATGCTGCGTGAACGGGCCGACGAGTTCGAGGCCGCGCTCGACCGCGTGCGCGGGCGCCGCGAGTGGGGGGTGAAGGTCTACGCGGACACGCGGGCCGGCGGCGACGACAGCCCGGCGCCGGCGCCGGGCGACCGGCCGGGCACGGCATACCTGTTGCGGCGCAAGGCTGATCGCGACCGCGGTGCGGCCGGTCGGGAGCGCGCACGCGCCGTCGCGGAGTCGGTCGCCGACGCCGCCGGGACCCACGCGGTCGACGTCCGTCGGTTCGCGCTGCAGGACGCCCGGCTCTCGGGCCGGAACGAGGAGATGGTCCTCAACGCGACGTTCCTCGTCGACGAGACGCAGGAGGCGGAGTTCCGGGCCGCGGTCACGGGCGCGGGCGACGGTGCCACCGTGGAGCTGACCGGGCCGTGGCCGCCCTTCTCGTTCGCGACGGCGGACCCGCCGTGACGCTCGCGCATCCCGACGACGAGCTCAGCCTCGTCGACCTCCTCGACCGGCTGCTCGCCGGCGGGGTGGTGCTCACCGGGGAGGTCACCATCTCGCTCGCCGAGGTCGATCTCGTGCACGTGTCGCTGCGCGCGCTGATCAGCTCGGTGTCGACGCTCGCCGTCGGCCCCGACCCGGGGGAGGGCGACGGTGCCTGAGCTGCCGAGCCGCATCGACGCCCAGCCCGACACGGTCGGCCGCGACCTCGGTCGGCTGGTGCTGACCGTCGTCGAGCTCCTGCGCCAGCTCATGGAGCGGCAGGCGCTGCGCCGGGTCGACGCGGGGGACCTCCCGGACGAGAAGATCGAGGCGCTGGGGGTCGGCCTGATGCGGCTGGAGGAGGCGATGGTCGAGCTCCGGGAGCACTTCGGCCTCGAGCCCGGGGACCTGAACATCGACCTCGGCCCGCTCGGGAACCTGCTGGGTCCCGAGGCGGGACAAGGCCGGTGACGGCGCGGACGCCCGTCGCGTAGCGCCGCTGCCCGGACGGTCAGAGCGCCGGGTGGTCCGGAGTGCCCCCGCCGGAGTGCAGCCGGCCCAGCATCTCGGTGACGGCCTCGTCGCCCGCGTCGGTGAGCTGCTGGTCGACGAAGATGCCCGACGCCGTCTCGATCCGCTCGCGTTCGGTCCCCGGGTCGGCGATGACCGCCTCCGGTGTGACCGTCGGGTCCGCGAGCAGCTCGGCCACGGCGGCGCGGACGTCGTCGAGTGAGTGCTGTTCCTCGAACGCGATGTCGGACAGGCGACGGCCCATGGGGTGACCTCCGGGGTGCGAGCCGGCAGAACCGGACGTGGGCCCGCGACGACCGCGGGTGCAGGTCGGTGGTACCCACGCGGGTCCGCCGGGAACCGCGCCCGGCGTGTCCCGGTCGGCGGGTCAGGCGTCCTGGCCCTGCGGTGCCCCGGAGCTCGTCCCGGAGTCGGGTGGGCGGGTGTCGCGGTCGTCGCGGCGCCGGTCGGGCCGGCCGCCGCGGTCCGGGCCGGTTCCGCTGTCGGGGTAGCCGTCCTCGACGGTCACCGCATCGGGTTCGTCGCGGGGGTGCAGGTCACGGGAGCCGTGCGGGTGCGTGCCCATGACGGGTGGGTACCCCCGAAGGCCCCGGCGTACCGGCCGGCGCCGCCGGGTGGTTGTGCCCGGGTGGTTCTGGCCGGGTGGTTGTGATCGTGGCGGGCGGGGTACCGACCCCTGTTCCGCCGGGATCCACACGCGACCCCGGCCGTCGTCGTGCCGTCCGCAGGGGCGGCGGTGAGGAGACCGGCTCCGATGACCGTGTCGCTGCCCGGGGTCCGTCATCGGCTGCTCGGCTCCGCGCCGCCCGACCCGGGACCCGCCGCCACCGGGGACGCCGCGACGGACCTGGCCCGCGCCGCCGCCCGGGGCGAGACCGACCTCCCGGCCCCCGGTGCGGGCGCGACGGCGCAGCGCTGGGCCGCGCTCGCCCGGTGGGGCCGCACGGAGCTGTCGTTCGCGCGGCTGTGCGAGGGCCACACCGACGCCGTCGCGATCCTCGCCGAGGCCGGGCGCACACCGGTACCCGGGGCGACGTACGGCGTCTGGGCGGCGCGGTCGGGCGGCACCGGCGCGGTACTCGCGGGCGGGGCCGGAGCGTGGCGCCTGCGTGGCCGGGTGCGGTTCTGCTCGGGAGCACACGGGCTGGACCGGGCGCTCGTCGTCGCCGCGGCCCCCGACGGCAGCCGGATCGCCGACGTGCCGCTCGCCCGGCCCGGGGTGCGGCCGGTCGCGGGGACGTGGCAGACGGTCGGGATGGCGCGCAGCGACAGCGCCGACGTCGATCTCGACGACGTGCCGGTCGACGACGACGCGCTGGTCGGGGGGCCCGGCTGGTACACCGCGCGGCCCGGGTTCTGGCACGGCGGCGGCGGGGTGGCCGCGGTGTGGCTGGGCGGCGCCGCCGGGGTGCTCGACGACCTGCGCCTCGTCGTGACCGCCACGGACCCCGACCCGCACCGGCTCGCCCTGTTCGGGGAGCTGCACACCGGCGTCGCCGCGTGCGACGCGCTGCTGGTCGCGACCGCCGCGGCGATCGACGACGATCCCGCGGACGCGCACCGGGAGGCGGTGTGGACCGCACGGGCGGCAGTGGAGCTCGCGTGCCGCCGGGTCCTCGACGTGGCGCCCCGGCTGGCCGGGGTGGCGGCGTTGACCCGCGGGGGCCGGCTCGCGGGCCGGCTCGCCGACCTGGGTGTCTACGTGCGCCAGCACCACGGCGAGCGGGACCTCGCCGCGCTCGGGGCCGCCGTGCTGGACCCGGACGGTGCCCGGTGAGCGGCGGGCGGGCCGGCTCGACGTCGTCGGCGCCGCGGAGCACGCCACGACCGGTCACGGCGCCACGGGTCTGGGCCGACGCGCTCGCCCGGCACGATCTGCCGGCCATGCCCGTCGCCGGGACGGGACCACTCGTCGTCGTCGCCGCGCACCCCGACGACGAGACCCTCGGCACCGCCGGGTTCACGGCCGCGGCACACGGCGCGGGCGCCGAGGTCCGGGTCGTCGTCGCGACCGACGGGGAGGCGGCATTCCCCGGCCTCGACCGCGAGGAGCGGGCAGCACTCGGCCGGGCCCGGCGCCGCGAGCTGCGGGACGCGCTGACGTCGCTGGGGCTCGACGACGTCGACGTCACCTGGCTGGGGCTGCCGGACTCCGACCTGGCCGCCCACCACGGTGTCCTGGTCGACGCGCTGCGGCCGGTGCTCGCCGGGGCGACGACGTGCCTCGCGCCGTGGACCGAGGACCCGCACCCCGACCACGCCGCCGCCGGCACCGCCGCGGCGGCCGCCGCGCCCGTCACCACGCACTGCTGGTCGTACCCGATCTGGGCGTGCGTGTGGGGGAGCCCCGACGAGGTCGGCCCCCCGTGGCACCGCGCCGCCCGCCACGACCTGTCGCAGGCGCAGGCGCGGCGCAAACGCGAGGCGATCGCCCGGTTCGGCACGCAGGTCGCCACCGCGCCCGACGGCGGCCCCCCGATCCTGCCGCCGCAGGTGCTGGCGCACTTCGACACCGGCGTCGAGCTGTTCTGGCGGGCGCCGCGGCGCACCGGCGCTCCCGCCGCGCGCTTCGCCGACCTGTACGCGACCCCGGGCGGCGACCCGTGGGCGACCCGGACGAGCTGGTACGAGCGACGCAAACGCGCGGTCGCGCTGTCGTGCCTGCCGCGGCAGCACTACGACTCGGCCGCCGAGCCCGGCTGCGGGACCGGTGAGCTGACCCGCGAGCTGGCCGGCCGCTGCGGGGCCGTCGTCGCCTCCGACGTCGTGCCCGCCGCGGTCGCGGCGACGCGCGCCGCCACCGCCGGCCTCCCGCACGTCACCGTGCGCGCCGACGCGCTGCCCGGACCCGGGGCGATCCCCCTCGGCACCGACCTGGCCGTCATGTCCGAGGTGCTCTACTACCTGTCCGCCGCCGACCTTCACGCGACGCTGGACCTGCTGGCCGCGGCCGTCGTCCCGGGCGGCGACGTGCTCGTCGTGCACTGGCGCGGCTGGCCCGCCGAGGCACCACACGACGCCCGGGCGGTCCGGGCCCGCTTCGACGCCGACGAGCGGTTCGAGCTGCTGGTCGACCACGTCGACACGGAGTTCCTCGCGCACGTCCACCGCCGCCGGTGAGCCCGGCGGACGGCGCGCGCACCCCGCGCGACATCGCGGCGGTGGCCGTCGTCGTGCCCGCCCACGACGAGGAGGCCCTGATCGGGCCGTGCCTGGCCGCGCTCGCCACGGCCGCGTGTGCGGTGTCCTCCCAGGTCGCGGTCGTGGCGTCGGTGGTGCTGGACCGGTGCACCGACGGCACGGCCGCCGTCGTGCGCGACGCGGTCCGCCGCTGGTGGCCGCGATCGGCGGTCGCGACGCTCGGCAACGCCGTCCCGCGCACGATCGGTGAGCTGCGCACCCTCGGGCTCGACGACGCGCTGCGCCGCCTCGGGCTCGCCGACCTGGGCCGGGCCTGGCTGCTGTCGACCGACGCCGACACCCGCGTACCGCCCGACTGGATGCGCCGCCACCTGCGCCACGCCGCGGCCGGCGCGGACGCGGTCGCGGGGATGGCCGACCTCGACAGCCCGCACCGGCTGCCGCCGGAGGTGCTCTGCCGCTACACCGCGCTCGTCGACGCGGGTACGGCCGCCGACGCCCACACGCACGTCTACGCCGCGAACCTCGGCGTGCGCGCCGACGCGTTCCGCGAGGCGGGCGGCTTCCCCGCCGTCGCGGCGGGGGAGGAGCATGCGCTGCTGGCGCGGCTCCGTGCCGCGGGCAGGCGCATCGTCACCCCGGTGGACCTGCGGGTCCGGACCAGCGCGCGGACCCGGGGCCGCGCCGTCGGCGGACTGGCGGACCTGTTGGGCTCGCTGGGCGCGCCGACGCCCGCACCCGGGCCCGGTCCGGGGGAGCGGCCGCGGACCGGCGCGCTCCGGTGACGCCGCGGCGTCCGGCACCGGGGACGACATACACGTCCGGGCGGGCGCCGCACGCGCGGCGCCCGCCCGGGGACGGTGACGAACGGTCGATCAGGCCTGCTTCGCGGCCTCCCGCTCGGTGGCGGCCGACTCGCTGCTCAGCCGGCCGTCGGACGACTCGAGGTGGGCCCGCACGAACCACTGGTACTGCTCGAGCTCGCTCGCCTGCGAGATCAACAGGTCCTGGGTGACCAGGTCGAGCTTGTCGGTCGTCTCGATCGCGGAGCGGTGGTCGCCGATCACCCCGGTGTAGACGAGGTCGAGCGCGCCGAGGTGGGCGATCGCGTCGTCGCGACCGATCGAGTAGTCGTCCCAGGTCCTGTTGCGCACCAGCGCACCGGGCGTCCCGACCGGCGAACCGCCGAGTGTCGCGATCCGCTCGGCGACGTCGTCGACCATGGCGCGGACGCCGTCGACCTGCGGGTCGAGCATCGTGTGGACCGCGATGAAGTGCGGGCCGGTGACGTTCCAGTGCACGTGCTTGAGGGTCAGCGCGAGGTCGTTGAGAGCGTCGAGACGCCCCTGCAGGAGCGTGATCACGTCGCCTGCGGCATCGGGGTCCAGGCCAGGGACGGTGTAGTGGACGCGGTCGGGCATCGTGTTCCTCTCCGAGTGGTCTGCGGGTGACGTGCGTGCGGGTGTCCGGTCGGTCCGCGACGTGGTCCGGCACCCGGTACCGGAGGCCGGTCCGCGCGCCGACCCGGACGTGCACAGGGCGTGCCCGCTGTGCCGGGAACGAAACGTCCTCGTCGGCGCGCGCCCCGGACGGTTCGGCGGGCGGACGGTCGGGTAGAGGGACGGCCATGGACCTGCTGACAGGACTCGTCGCCGGCGCCGTGGCGTCGTGGGGGACGCGATGAGACACCCTCTGTCAACCTCAGGCCGCCGAGGGAGGCTGGTGGGCTTGCTGCCGGTTGCGAATGTGAATGGTCTCGTCGTAGCGGATGCGTTTGACCAGGCAGTGCCACAAGATTTCCAGCCATCGGTTCGCCAAAGCGCGCAGGGCCGAGTGATGGCTCTTCCCGGCGGCGATTTTCCCGTCGTAGAACTCCCGCGCCCATGCGCTGCGGGAGAGGCTGCAAAAGGCCCACTGATGCACGGCTGCGCCCAGGTAGTGGTTGTGCGCCAGACGACGGGCGACGACGAACTCGCTCCGGCCGGAGCGGCGGGTGACCGGGGCGGTTCCGCCGTAGCATTGCAGCCCGTTCGGTGTGGCGAACTGGGTGATGTCGTCTCCGATTTCTCCGGCTATCCGGGCGGCGAGCCGGTCCCCGAGTCCGGGGAAACTCAGGTAGATGTCACCGCCCGGGACCGCTTTTCCCGGATCGGGTTCCTTCGCCTGTGTTGCGTGGCCGCGGCGGGCCGTTCCGAGCAGCAGTTCGGCCATGCGGCGTTCCCAGGCCCGTCGTTGGTCGCGGATGGCCAGCAGCTGGGTCGCGGTCAGCGCGATCGTGCCGGTTTTCGCGCGCGCCAGGTAGTCTTTCACCGGCAGCCGGTCGGCGGCGAGGGCGTCGGCGACGCGGGCGGCGAACCGGTCGGGCCAGCCGTGGCTGGCGGCGCGGGCGAACGCGGCGATGTCGTGCGGGTCGGCCGCAGCGAGCTCGTCGTGGCCGGGCCAGCGGCTCAGCAGCTTGAGCATGACCGGCGAACCGAGGTTGCCGCCGGCGATGGCCAGCGCGGCAGGGAAGGTTGCCAGCAGGTCCGCGCGCAGCCGGTTGAGCAGCCGGCGCTCGTCGCGGGCGGCGCGTTCGTCGTCCCGGGCGATCGTGCGCAATTCTCCCGCCAGCTCGCCGTGCGGGATCAGTTTCCGCAATTCCAGAAACTGGTCCAATGCCAGCAGGCAGCAGATCCTGGCGTCTTCGGCGTCGTCTTTCTTTTTAGCCGGCCCGCGGCGGCGGGCCACCACGTCCGGATTGACCGGAAGAACAGTGAAACCGGCGTCGGCCAGCGTTTCCACCAACAGGCCGTGTCGGGTTTCCAGCACGACCCGCACGTCGGCCGGGTCGGTTTCCAGCTCCAGGCAACGGGCCACAAGCCGGTTGACTCCCGCTGCGGTGTGGTCGATACGGAATTGTTCGATCACCCCTTCTCCGGGGCGACCCAAGGCCACGTCGTGAAACGATTCCGCCCAGTCGATGCCTGCTCCAAGCAAATGCTCCGACTCCCTTCGCGTCCAGCAACGAAAAAACTGGAACCGGAGGCCGCGCGTCGTGCTGATAAACCAGTCCTCATCGGGACAACACCCTCCAAGACGACAAGCCTCCGGCTACAACCCCCGAGGACGCTGTCTCATTTCAGTCCTCGCAGGACAAGCACCAGAAGCGTTCCCCGGAGGTCCCAGCCATGAAAGAAGGTACCGCTATCAGCACCCGGGGGAACCCCGATCGGGCGAACACGGCCGCGGCACACACGGCTCCCGACGGCGCGGGCGCGACGGTCGAGCCGACCGGACCGGGCCCGCTGCCCGCGCCCGGGTTCCGGGACCGCGCCGAGCAGCCGCCCACCGCGCAGACCCCCGGCCGGACCCCCGCGCAGCCGCCCAGGGCGGCGACCGTAGCCCGGGCGGTGCTGATCGGGCTCGCGACGGGCGCGCGCAGCACGGCGGGCGCCACCGCGCTCGTGGTGACGTCGAGCCGGGCGGACCCGGCGCCGTTCGGCCGGCTCGCCGGCCTCCCGGTCCGGATCGCGGCCTGCGCCGCGACCGCGGCCGAGGTCGTCCTCGACACGCTCCCGGTCGCGCCGCCCCGGACCGCACCGGCCGGGCTGGTGCCGCGGGTGCTGCTCGCCCCGCTCGTGGCGGTCGGCGCCGACGTGCGTGACGGTGCGCGCCCCGACGGCCCGACGGTCCTCCTCGACGCGCTCACCGCCGCCGCGGCCGCGACGGTCGCGGCCTTCGCCGGGGTCCGGCTACGCGCGTTCCTCGCCCGCCGGCTGGGTGCGGACCTGCCCGGGGCACTCGCCGAGGACGCGCTGGTCGGGCTGCTGGTCCGGGCCGAGACCAGGCGCGCGCCGGGTCTGCGGGTCGCCGCCTGACGTCGGACGGCGACCCGCTCCCGCGCCCCGGCGCGGTCGGCCTGGTGCCGCGTCCCGGTGCCGTCCTTCCGGAGTCCGCAGCTCAGAGGTCCGCCAGGCCCCTCAGGGCGCGGCGGGCGGCTCCGACCGCCGCGGGAGCGCCGGTCGGCCCGGACCAGGGATCCGTGCGCCGGGCGAGCCTGCGCCGGACGGAGCGGACGTCGTGACCGTCGGGGTCGATGCGACCGAGCTCGTCGAAGGCGAGCGGAACGGCGACCGGGGCACCGGGGACCGCCCGCGGGATCGGTCCATCCACCGACCACCAGTTCCTACGCGCGGACGCACGTGAACTTCAGCCAGTCGTCGGAACACATAGGGGAACACCGCGATGTCGGTGGCCCGGGCGCGGTCGGGATCGGTCGGCCCGAGCCGGCCTGGAGCCGGGAGAAGCTGGTCTGCGGGACGATCTCGCCGTCGGCCACCGACGGCCGGCCCGCGCCGAGCACATCGACCAGCTCCGGAGAGCTGCGTGAGATGTTCTTCTCGTGAAGTCCTTGGCGCGCAGTCCTTGGCGGTGTCGATGCTGACCTGGTGGAAGGTCGGCTCGAGCCGTCCGCCGCCGATGACATGGACGATCTCCCGCTGCCCGGAGGTGGCGGCGTCCTCGGTACGCCAGGGTTGAGCGCCACCGGGCGGCCGGCGATGTCGGGCCGTCGAGCCGCTGTCTCCGACGCCCACACCCTTCCGCTGGAACAGCCGGCCACGGTCCATGGTGGCGGGACGACGTCGTAGTACTGAACCGCGTCGGGTCGTGTGCTCGGGGCCCTGGCCGTCGGCGAGCGGACAGACCCGCATGGGGCCGGGTGCTCCTGGCGGCTGGAAGAACTCGACGTCCCGCGCGGTGTCCAGCGCTGCGACGCTCGGCAGTTGCCCGATGGGGTCGCGATGGACCGGCTATCCACCCGCGCCGGATCGGCCCCGGTGTTCTAGCGTGAGCTGGCGGGCGTGGAAGTCGAAATGCTGTGTGGGAAACCGGTACACGTCCGCCAAGGTCATGTAGTCCTGGAAGAACGGGTCCCACTGGGTCGGGTAGTGCATCCCGCGGGCAAGATCGGCGTCGGTCTCCCGGTCGAGACGGCGATCCAGCGCTGCGACCACCCAGTCGAACAGTGCCACCATCCACCCGAGCGGCACCACCGTGCCTGCTAGGCGCGCACCGGCGTAGTTCACCCAGTCGAACGGCACTGTGACCGCGTTCAGCAGCTCGGCGAAGCCGCGGCTCACCCAGGCAGGCAGCCGGTCGACCACGCGGACCAGGCCCAGCAGCACCCGGACCACCAGATAGCCCAGCAGCATGTGGAACAGCAGCTGCCGGTTGTTCCAGCGCGTCCCGTTTGAGGGCCCACGCAGCTCGGCCACGTCGGCACCGTCGAGGAACCGACGGAACTCCGCGCGAGCCCGCCCCATCTCCTCGTGCACGGCCTGCTCGTCCATCCCGTCAGTCTCTGCCCTACCGAGGTCGGGCGTCCCAGGAACAATGGCTCACGCGTAGTCGGATGTGTCGGCCACGTCGGGCTGGTGGCGGCTGAGCGGGAGTGTCAGAGGAACGGTGTAACTGGCCGGGGTGGCGGCTAGTTTCCGTTGCTGGGGACGATACGGCCGGCGAAGGTGATCGCGAAGGCGTTCAGGGCCGGCTTCCAGCGCATCGCCCAGCGGGTTCGGCCCTTCCCGGTGGGGTCGAGTGAGCGGGTGACCAGGTAGAGGCACTTCAGCGCGGCCTGCTCGGTCGGGAAGTGCCCCCGGGCCTTGATCGCCCGCCGGTAGCGGGCGTTGAGCGACTCGATCGCATTCGTGGAGCAGATGACCTTGCGGATCTCCACGTCGTAGTCCAGGAACGGCACGAACTCCGACCACGCCGCCCGCCACAGCGCGATGATCGCCGGATACTGCCCGCCCCAGGTCTCGGCGAACTCGGCGAACCGGGCCTGGGCCGCGGCCTCGGTCGGGGCGGTGTAGACCGGGCGCAGGTCCTTGGCCAGCTGCTCCCAGTAGCGCCGGGAGGCGTAGCGGAAGGTGTTGCGGATCAGGTGCAACACACACGTCTGCACCACCGCCTGCGGCCAGGCGGTGGTGATCGCCTCGGGCAGGCCCTTCAGGCCGTCGCAGACGGCGATGCACACATCGCCGACCCCGCGGTTTTTGATCTCGGTCAGAACCTGCAGCCAGAACTTCGCGCCCTCCCCACCGGTGCCGCCCTCGCCGGCCCAGATCCCGAGGATGTCGCGCTGCCCGTCCACGGTCACCCCGATGACCACGTAGAAGGGCCGGTTGGTGACCTGCCCGTCGCGGACTTTGACGTAGAGAGCGTCGATGAACAGCACCGGATAGACGGCGTCGAGCGGGCGGTTCTGCCACTCGCCCAGCTCGTCGAGGACCTTGTCGGTGATCCTCGAGATGGTGTCCTTGGAGACCTTGGCCCCGTAGACCTCGGCGAAGTGCGCGGCCACCTCCCCGGTGGTCAGGCCGCGGGCGGTCAGCGACAGCACGATCTCGTCGATCCCGTCCAGGCGGCGTTGGCGCTTGCGCACGATCTGAGGCTCGAAGCTGGCGTCGCGGTCGCGCGGCACCTCGATCTCGACCGGGCCGATCTCGGTGAGCACGGTCTTGGTGCGGGTGCCGTTGCGGGAGTTCCCGCCGTCGCGCCCGGCCGGGTCGTGGCGGTCATAGCCCAGGTGCTCGCTGAGCTCAGCTTCCAGGGCGGTCTCGAGCACTGTTTTGGTCAGCCCGGTGAGCAGCCCGTCCGGGCCGACGAGCTCCACCCCGTCGGCCTTGGCGGCCTCCACCAACTGCTGAGCGAACTGCTGGTGATCAATCCGAGCCCGCGGCATGGGCTCGATCGTGTCGGTCATTGGTGGTCCTTCCCCCGGGACACGCCCGGAGCTACAGACCAGTTACACCGAAGATCGGACACTCCCGGCTGAGCAGGCTGTGGGGTCAAGGCCGGCAGCGACGGGGCTGGCGTCGGTCACGACTGGGCGGGGTGGGCGGTGAGTTCGGTGATCAGCTCGCGGACGCGGCGGTCGATCTCGTCGCGGATGGGCCGGATTTCGGCGGCGGTCTTGCCGGCGGGGTCGGTGAGGTCCCAGTCGAGGTAGCGTTTGCCGGGGTAGACGGGGCAGGCGTCGCCGCATCCCATGGTGATGACGACGTCGGCGGCGCGGACCACGTCGTCGGTGAGGGGCTTGGGGAACTCCTGGGACAGGTCGAGCCCGATCTCGTTCATGACCTCGCCGACGGCCGGGTTGATGGTGTCGGCGGGGGCGGAGCCGGCGGAGCGGACGTTGACCGTGCCGTGGGCGTGGTGGTGTAGCAGGGCGGCGGCCATCTGGGAGCGGCCGGCGTTGTGCACGCAGACGAACAGGACTTCGGGGACGGTCTTCATGATGGCTCCTTGGGCCTGCGCGAGGGCGGTGAGCCGGTCGGCGGCGAACCGGCCGGTGAGCGAGACGAGGTGGGCGCGCACTTTCGCGGTACGCCGCAGCGCTGTGTTGGACTCGAACACGTAGCGGTGGATGGTCCCGGCGGAGAAGACCCCGATGTAGCGGCTGGTCAGTTCGTCGGCGAGCCGTTCGAGAACTGCGGTGTCCGAGAGCAGCGCGGGCGGCTCACCGGCGGCGTTGCGGTGGGTGGGGGGCGAAGACATCGGTGTGGCCGTGGCGCGCTTCCTGGGGTGTTCAGGGCTCTCGCGTGGGCGTGGTCGGGGTGGCGCGGTTGTTCCAGCGGCGGCGGGCGGCGAGGGAGACATAGACCAGGGCGACGAGGACGGGGACCTCGATCAGTGGGCCGACCGCACCGGCCAGCGCCTGGCCGGAGGTGACCCCGAAGGTCGCGATGGCCACGGCGATGGCGAGTTCGAAGTTGTTGCCCGCCGCGGTGAACGCCAGTGTGGCGGAGCGTTCGTAGCCCAGGCCCACGGTCCTCGCGAGCGCGAGGGAGCCGAACCACATGATCGCGAAGTAGGCCAGCAGCGGGAGCGCGATACGGGCGACGTCGAGGGGCCGGGAGGTGATGGCGTCGCCTTGCAGGGCGAACAGGATGACGATGGTGAACAGCAGGCCGTAGAGCGCGAACGGCCCGATGCGGGGGACGAGTTCCTCCTCGTACCAGGTGCGGCCCTTGGCCTTCTCTCCGAACCGGCGGGTGAGGTAGCCGGCGACCAGCGGGATCCCGAGGAAGATCAGCACGGACTTGGCGATCTGCCAGGCCGAGACGTCGAGGTCGGTCTGCGGCAGACCGAGCCAGCCGGGCAGGACCGACAGGTAGAACCAGCCGAGTCCGGCGAAGGCGATGACCTGGAAGATCGAGTTGATCGCGACGAGCACGGCGGCGGCTTCGCGGTCACCGCAGGCGAGGTCGTTCCAGATGATGACCATGGCGATGCAGCGGGCGAGCCCGACGATGATCAGTCCGGTGCGGTACTCGGGCAGGTCGGGCAGCAGCAGCCAGGCCAGGGCGAACATCAGCGCCGGCCCGATGATCCAGTTCAGGACCAGCGAGCTGATCAGCAGTCGACGGTCCCCGGTGACGGTGCGGACCCGGTCGTAGCGGACCTTCGTCAGGACCGGGTACATCATGATCAGCAGTCCGAGAGCGATGGGCAGGGAGATGCCGTCGACGGCGATGGTGTTCAGTGCCGGGCCCAGGCCCGGGATGGTGCGACCGGCGAGCAGGCCGAGGGCCATCGCGGCGAGGATCCAGACCGGCAGGAACCGGTCCAGCGTCGACAGCCGCTTCGCGACCGGTGCTTCGGCCGGGTCGGTGCCGGCGTCCGGGTCGGCGCCGGGGGCGGTGGGACGGGCGCTGTCGGGCGTGGTGCTCATGCGGGCAGGTCACTTTCCTCGCCGGTGCACGTACTGGTCAGGGGCGCGCCGAGGGGGACCAGCACGGTGGCGAGCCGGCCGATGACCTCGGGGCGGACGCGGTAGTAGATCCAGGTGCCACGGCGCTGGCTGCTCACCAGGCCGGCGGTGCGCAGCACCTTGAGGTGGTGGCTGATCGTGGGCCCGGTCAGTGCGAACGCGCCGCTGATATCGCACACGCAGGCCTCTCCGCCCTCGTGGGCAGCGATCAGTGAGAGCAGGCGTAGCCGGACCGGGTCGCCCAGAGCCTTGAACGCGGCCGCCAACGAGGTGGCCTCGTCCGCATCGAGGGCTGGAGCGGTGGCCGGGAGCGGCTCCAGCAGGGGGAGCAATTTCGACACCGGTCTATCTTCACCAGCATCGAATCAGTGAGGCAAGTGAACAGAACATGAACTTCGACGCTTGTCTGAATCAGCTCTTCCCAGGGTGTTCCCAGGACCGCTGTGTCCCTCGTTGGCCCGTCGGCGCCCCCGTCAGCCGCCCGTCATCGCCCCCGTCATCGGCCCCGTCATCGCGCTGGTGGTGATCCATCCCGACTCGGATCGGCGGCGGTTTCGGGCAGGTGTGTGAACGAACCGTCGGGGTCGTGGGGCACGGTGGTGGGCTTGTCGTGGTGGGGAACGGTGCCGGAGGCCAGGACCGCGGCCAGGGCGGCAATCGCGGCGAGCAGGACGAAGACGCCGGGGTAGCCGCCGAGGGCGACGGCGATCGCGGCGCCTGCCCACGGGGCGAGCGCGGTCGCGATCATCGAGGGGGCCGAGAGCAGCCCGTTGAGCCGACCGTAGTGCGCCGCGCCCCAGCGGTCGCTGACCGCGGTGGCCTGCAGGAGGGTGAACACCCCGCGCGCGGCTCCGGCCAGCATCGCCGCGGCGATGAGCAGGACCTCCGGGCCGGGTAGCAGCCCGAGCAGCAGGGTTGCCGCGGCGGACAGCGCGAGGATCACCACGGCACGCATCCGCACCGACAGCGCGGTGGTGAGCCGGCCGTAGCCGAGCCGGCCCAGGACCTGACCGAGCCCGCCCAGCCCGAGCGCCCAGGCGGCGTCGGAGGTCGACAGGCCGCGCTCGATGAGCAGCGGGACCTGGTTGACCACGACCGCGAACGCGGCGAAGGTGCCCAGCGCGATCGCCGGGACCAGAAGCAGGAACGCCCGGCTGCGGACCACCTCACGGGGGGCCTGCTCGGTGGCAACCCCGCTGTGGCGGTGTTTGGCGTGGTCGGGCCAGCGACCCCGCAGCCCGAACAGGTGCGCGGGGATCGTGATCACGGCGAGGATGCCGGCGAGGGCGAGATAGGTGTGGCGCCAGCCCAGCTGCCCCAGCAGGGCCGCGGCGGTGGGCGCGAAGATCGTGCTGGCCAGCCCGGCCAGCAAGGTCAGCGCGGTCAACGCCCGCACCCGCTGCGGCCCCCACCAGCGGGTCAGGGCGGCGAACGCGGGCGGGTAGAGGGTGCCGGCCATCGCCACCCCGGCCAGCACCCAGGCCGCGAAGAACGACGGCAGGTTCGGCGCCAGCGCGATCCCGACCACCGCGGGCACACCCAGGACCGAGCCGACGGTCATGACCGGGCGCGGCCCGACCCGGTCCAACCAGCGCCCGGCCGGGATCCCCGCCAGCGCCGAGACCACCAGCCCGGTGGAGAACCCGGCAGTGATCATCGAGACCGACCAGCCGGTGTCGGCGGCGATGGACGGGGCCAGGACCGGGAAGGCGTAGTAGAGCACTCCCCAACTGACGATCTCGGTCACGCAGAGCACGACCAGGACGCGGCGCAGCCCGCCGACGTCAAGCGTGCCGGCGGGCTGGGCGTCCATCTCTGCAGGCTGCACCACGAGCCGCTCAGCTGCCCTGTCGGGTGCTCAGTCGGTGGGAGGGGTCCCGAGGCTCAGCGAGACCGGGACCGGTGAGCCGCAGCACCCGCCCGCGGCCGCCCCCTCGGGTTCGTCGAACAGGCCGGCGCCCCCGCACACCCCCGTCTCGGGCAGTACCAGCTCGACCCGTCGCGCAGCGTCCTCGTCCCCGGCGATCGCCGCGACCACCGAGCGGACCTGCTCGTAGCCGGTCATCGCCAGGAACGTCGGGGCACGGCCATAGGACTTCATCCCGACCAGGAACACCCCGGGCTCGGGCTGGGCCAACTCGCCCGCACCGTGCGGGTAGACCATCCCGCACGAATGCACGTTCGGGTCGATCAGCGGGGCCAGCCCGCGCGGCGCCTGCAGCACCGGATCCAGGTCCAGTCGCACCTCCGACAGCCACGACAGGTCCGGCCGGAACCCGGTCACCGCGACCACCTGACCGACCGGGTCCAGGCGGCGGCCGTCATCGCCGACGAGCGCCAGGCCGTCATCCACGCGCTCGACCGCGGCGGTGCGAAACCCGGTCACCGTCGTGATGTGACCCGCCTCGACCGCCTCGGCCGCCCGCCGACCCAGCGCCCCACGCGCGGGCAACTCGTCGGCGGCGCCACCACCGAACGCGTTCCCGACCTGCCTGCGCCGCAGCAACCAGTCGACGTGGGTGCCGGGATGCTCAGCGGCCAGCTCGGCGAACGCGACCAGCGCCGTCAACGCCGAGTGCCCGCTGCCTGCCACCGCGACCCGCTGCCCCGCATACCGCGCCCGCACGCCCGGGTCGTTCAAGTCCGGCACCTGGTACACGATGCGGTCGGCGGCCGCCGCCTCGCCCGGCGCAGGCAGCCCGTCTCCACCCAGTGGGTTGGGACCGGTCCAGGTCCCGGACGCGTCGATCACCGCCCGCGCGGTCACCAGTTCCTCCACGCCACCACCGGCACCGTTCTCGGAGCCCCCGTGGCTACGCACGTGCACCGTCAGCGGCTCGCTCGCGCGTCCCGCATCCACGACGAGGTCACGACCCCGGCGGGCGACTCCGACCACGCGGGCTCCGAACCGGACACGCTCCCCGAGAACCTCGGCCACCGGCTGCAGATACCGCTGCGCCCACTCCCGACCCGTCGGATAGGCATCCGCCGGCGGAGCGACCCATCCCGTGGGCGCCAACAGCTTCTCCGCAGCCGGGTCCACGAGCTCGCCCCATCGCGAGAACAGCCGCACGTGATGCCACTGCCGCACGCTGGTCCCGGCTTCCGACCCGGCCTCGAACACCAGCACCGGCAGGTCCCGCTCCACCAGCCGCGCCGCCGCAGCCAGCCCCACCGGTCCCGCGCCGACCACTGCGACCGGCAGCTCCGTCTCGTCCACGACAACCTCCATCGACGCTCATCGATTAATGCCGCCGGACTGTATCGACCGTCATCGATTGACGCAACCATCGACGGACGTCGATAATGCACGCATGAAGCTTGCCGCAGGCGCTCGGACCGAGCTGTCGATCAGCGACGTCTCGACGGTCTCTCCGGGACAGCTGGAAGCAGCGGACGCGAAGGTCTACGCCGAGTGGTTCGCCTGCCTGGCCGACCCCACCAGGGTCCGACTCCTGCACGCCGTCGCCGCCGGAGGGCGGCAGATCCCTGTCGGCGAGCTCGCCGAGCAGCTCGGCATCAGCCAGTCCACCTGCTCCCATCATGTCCGCAAGCTGGCCGACGTCGGGTTCCTGACCGTGCGCCGTGACGGCACCACGTCTTTGGTGGCGGTCAACCCCGCGTGCTGCACAGGGTTGCCACATGCCGCCGACGCCGTGATGGGGCTGCTCGCGCCGCGGCCGTGCTGTCCCGACGACCTGCCCACCGACGTCACCGTCCGCGCGCTCGCCCCCACGGACTGGGCAGACGTGCGCCGCATCTACGCCGAAGGCATCGCCACGGGCGACGCCACGTTCGAGACCGACGTTCCCGAACGCCGTGAGCTGGACCGTCGCTGGCTGCCCGAGCATCGCTGGGTCGCCGAGATCGACGGCAAGGTCGTGGGCTGGACCGCGCTCGCCGCCGCCTCGTCCCGGCCCGTCTACGCAGGCGTCGCCGAATCCTCGATCTACGTCGGCGACGGCCATCGCGGCCGCGGTGTCGGCAAAGCCCTCATCCACCAACAGGTCTGCGCCGCCGACGACGCCGGCCTCTGGACCCTGCAGACCGCGATCTTCCCCGAGAACCGAGCCTCGATCGCCCTGCACCACTCCGCGGGCTACCGCACTCTCGGCATCCGGGATCGCATCGGCCAACACCACGGCCGCTGGCGCGACACCATCGTTCTCGAACGACGAGCTGCCTGACGTGTCGTGGCAGGTCGGCTGTCATTCGCCAGGGGTCTGGCGGCTCAGATGTCGGGCCAACCCTGACTGGTGTCCCGTTTGCGACGCAGCTGAACGCGCGGCAGCGGAGCCCGGTCGAGCACCTCGTCGAGCTTGCGCTCGAAGAGCCAGTCCGGGTCGCAGAAGTGGTCCGCGGTCAGCGTCGGCGGCATGGGTGCGACGAACGCGGCGCGGGCCGGCCGCAGCAGGTCGCGCTCGGCGGCGGTGAGCATGTCGAGCGGGGACGACCGGGCACCGGACATCCCCGGCAGTACCCCCGGTGGCGGGCGCCCAACCGAGCCGACAGGTGTCGGCGCGGCGCTGCGGGGTAGCCCTCGGGGACGACCGGGCGGCCGCGGGCGACGGCACCGCGCCGCCCTGCGCGCTCCCGTCCCGCCGTCCCCGAGGAGGTACCATGTTCGACCGGATCCGAGCACTGTTCGGCAAGCCCCGCACCGCCGAGGACGACGTCCGTCCGGACGCCGACGTCGCCAGGACCCGCGAGGCGGGCGGTCGCGACACCGAGCGCGGCGACAGCGGCTCGACCACCGGCGTCGGCCGGTCCGAGGAGTTCGTCGGCCGCGCCGCGGGCCAGGACGAGGGCTTCGCGGGCGAGACCGGTGCCGAGATCCGTCGCGAGGGCTCGGCGTGAGCTCGTACGACGCCGTCGTGCTCGACGTCGACGGGACCCTCGTCGACTCCAACTACCAGCACGCCCTGGCCTGGTACCGGGCGTTCCGCCGCCACGACCTGACGCTGCCGGTGTGGCGCCTGCACCGGGCCATCGGCATGGGTGGCGACCAGCTCGTCGCCGCCGTCGCGGGTGACGAGGTCGAGCGCGCACACGGCGACGCACTGCGCGCGGCGTGGGCCGAGGAGTTCGCGCCGATGCTCGGCGAGGTCGCGGCGTTCGACGGGGTGCGCGAGCTCGTGTGCGGCATCCGCGACCGCGGTCCCACGGTCGTGCTCGCCAGCTCGGGCAAGCCCGAGCACGTCGACGTCTACCTCGACCTGTTCGACGGCCGCGAGCTCGCGAGCGCGTGGACGACCAGCGAGGACGTCGAGCGCACCAAGCCGGAGCCCGACCTGATCGGCGTCGCGCTCGAGCGGGCGCAGGCGACGACGTCGCTGGTCGTCGGGGACTCGGTGTGGGACATGGAGGCCGCCGCCCGTGCCGGGCAGGCGTGCGTCGCCGTGCGCACCGGCGGGTTCTCGGCCGGCGAGCTGCGCGACGCGGGCGCGGGCGCGGTCTACGACTCGGTGCGCGACCTCGCCGACGACCTCGACGCGCTCGTCGGGCCGGTGCGCGTCGCCGGCTGACCCTCGTCCCGGGCGTTCAGCCGGGCCCGCTGCGGCACGACGGTGTACGCCGGGTCGCGGGCCGTCGCCATCCCCGCCTCGAAGACGCCGTAGCGCGTGGCCACCGACCCGGCGTTGAGCAGCAGCGCCGCGGCACCGTCGAGCAGCGCCCGGGACCGGCCGCGGGTCAGCGCCCCGGCCGCGGCGGCGAGGCCACCGGCGGCCGTGGCGGCCCGGGCGACGCGCAGCGCGGCACCGGCCCGGCCGGTGCGGTAGGCCCTGGCGGACAGGCGGTCCCGTCGTTCGACGACGGCCGAGGCGGCGAGCTCCAGCGCGGCGCCGGCCACGGCGACCCGGCGGGCCGGTCCGCCGTCGCGGGCGAGCAGCCCGACCCCGCCCCCGGCCGCCATCGCGCTGCCGGCGAAGACGAACGGCAGCTCGCGGTGCGCCTCGTGCCACCCGGGCACCGCGGTGTCGGCGATCAGGACGGCGGTGTAGGTCGTCAGCGCGGGCCCGAGCAGGCCGGCGGCGGCACCGGCGAGGCGGCCGGGTCCGGCCGCGATCCCGGTGACCTCGCTCGCCGCGGCCGCCCCGGCGAGCGCGCCGAAGGGCGCGAGGATCCAGGACCCGACCGACAGCGGCGACGTCGGCTTGAGGACCCGCAGCATGTGCAGGAACCGCTCCGGCCGGCCCAGGTCGTGGACGAGGAACCCGACGCTCGCCGTCGCGCCCGCGGCGGCGGCGACCCGTCCGGTGCGCCGCAGCTCCGGGCGGCCCGTCGCGTCGGCCAGCGCGGCCAACGACGCGGACACGCCCGCGAGACCGCCCAGATAGAGGTAGGCCGGGACGTCGGGCACCTTCCACACCGGCGCCTTGAGGATCGGCCGCCCGTAGTACGACGAGAACTCCGCCTCCGGGACCATCAGCCGCTCGCGCTTCGGGCTCACCGCGTCTCCTCCCTCGGTCGTGAGCGGCGATGGTCGCTGGAGCGACCCTTGCCGCTCACCGGGACGTCCTCCCCACGAAGGCGGCTGCCACCGCGCCCGCCACCGCGAGGGCGGCCGCGGCGGCGTGCCGCCACATCGACGGGAGGTCCCGCGTCGTGACGACGGGGTCCGGTGGCAGGCCGTAGACCTCGGGCTCGTCGAGCAGCAGGAAGAACGCCCCGGCACCACCGACGCCGTCGCCCGCGTCGTGGCCGTAGAGCCGGGCGTCGTCGACGCCCCGGTCGTGGAGGGCGGCGAGGCGCTCGTCGGCCTCGGCGCGCAGCTCGTCGAGCGGCCCGAAGCGGATCGACTCGGTCGGGCACGCGGTCGCGCACGCGGGCTGCAGGCCCACGCCGAGGCGGTCCTGGCACATCGTGCACTTGAACGCGCGGCCGTCGCCGGGCCGCTGGTCGATCACCCCGTACGGGCAGGCCGGGATGCAGTAGCCGCAGCCGTTGCAGATGTCCTCCTGCACCAGGACCGTGCCGTGCTCGGTGCGGATCAGCGATCCGGTCGGGCACACGTCGAGGCAGGCGGCGTGCGTGCAGTGCTTGCAGACGTCCGACGACATCAGCCACCGGACCTCGGTGGCGTCGCCGCCGTCGCCGGCCAGGCCCGGCATCCCGAGGTCGACCGTTCGTTCCACGAACGCCACGTGCCGGTACGTGCTCGCGCCCAGCTGCCCGGTGTTGTCGTAGCTCATCCCGGTCAGGACGTCGTCCTCGGCCGGGAGCGCGTTCCACTCCTTGCACGCGACCTCGCAGGCCTTGCAGCCGATGCAGACCGAGGTGTCGGTGAAGAACCCGACGCGTTCGGGACGGTCGGCGTAACCGGCGTCGCCGGACGGGTCGGCCAGCGGGCCCGAGAGCCTGCCCATGTCAGTCCTCCAGTCCAGCGGCACGCCGGCGGTCGGCGAGGAAGGCCACCAGCGCGGGCCCGCGCGGGCGTCGCCCCGGGCGGATGTCGCAGGTCGCGGCCTTGGTCTCCATGATGTGGACGTTCGGGTCGAGCGCGACGCCCAGCAGATCGTTGGCGGCGTCGCCCGTCGACAGGCCGTTGGGGCCCCAGTGCCACGGCACCCCGATCTGGTGCACGACGCGGTCGCCGTGGCGCAGCGGCGTCGCGCGGTCGGTGACCAGCACGCGGCCCTCGATCGCCGACCGTGCGGTGACGACGTGCGCCCAGCCGCCGTGCTCGAGCCCCCGCTCCGCCGCGAGCGCGGGCGAGACCTCGAGGAACATCTCGGGCTGCAGCTCCGTCAGGTACGGGGTCCAGCGGCTCATCCCGCCCGCGGTGTGGTGCTCGGTGACGCGGAACGTCGTGAACACGAACGGGAAGACCTCCGCGCCGGGGGTGCCGGGTTCGGGGTGCAGCCGGTTGTCGGGGCGGTCGAAGCGCTGCCGCGCGGGATTGGCCTGCTGCCCGTAGAGGGCGTTGCGCACCGGCGACTCGGCGGGCTCGTAGTGCGTGGGGATCGGCGCGTCGGCGAGGCCGGCGGGGGCGTGCAGCCACGCGCGGCCGTCGGCCTGCATGACGAACGGCTCGGCGCCGCCGATCGCCTCCGCGGCGCGGGCATCCTCGGGCGGCTCGTAGTCCGGCGCGGTGTCGACGGGGAAGTCCGGCACGTCCCCACCGGTCCAGCGGCCGGCGTCGGCGTCCCAGTGGATGAGCGCCTTCCGTTCGCTCCAGGGCTTGCCCGACGGGTCGGCGGACGCGCGGTTGTAGAGGACGCGCCGGTTCATCGGCCACGCCCAACCCCACTCGGCGGCGACGAGGTCCTGCTCGCCCCCCGGACGCCGGCGTGCCGAGCCGTTGACACCGTCGGCGTAGACCCCGCAGTAGATCCAGCAGCCGCAGCGGGTCGAGCCGTCGTTGCGCAGCGCGGTGTAGCCCGGCAGGAGCTCGCCGTCGGCGCCGCTGCCGTTGATCTCGCGCAGCACGGCGTCGGCGCTGGGCTCGCCGTGCGCATCGACGGGGTAGTCCCAGGTCAGGTCCTGCAGCGGCCGGTCCCGCGGGTCGGTGGAGCCGGCCAGGCGCTGCTTGATCCGCCGGCCCAGCTCGTAGTAGAACCACAGGTCGCTGCGGCAGTCACCGGGCGGCTCGACGGCCTTGTGGTGCCACTGCAGGAGACGCTGGGTGTTGGTGAAGGTGCCGTCCTTCTCGGTGTGGGCGGCCGCCGGCAGGAAGAACACCTCGGTCCCGATGTCCTCGGTGCGCATCTCGCCCGTCTCGATCTCGGGGCCGTCCTTCCAGAACGTGGCCGTCTCGATCATGTTCAGGTCGCGCACGACGAGCCACTCGAGGTTCGCGAGCCCGGCGCGTTGCTGGCGCGCGTTCGCGGTGCCGACGGCCGGGTTCTCGCCGATCACGAAGTAGCCGGGCACCTTCCCGTCGACCTGGTCCATGACGGTCCGGAACGACGAGTGGTCGCCGGTGAGCCGGGGGAGGTGGTCGAAGCACCAGTCGTTGTCCGCGGTCGCGTTGTCCCCGAACCAGGCCCGCAGCAGGCTGACGGTGTAGGCGTCCATGTCGCCCCAGAAGCCCTTGCGTCCGGAGTTGGACTCGATGAAGGAGGCGAGGTCCTCGTCGCGGTGCGCGTGCGGCATCGGGATGTAGCCGGGGAGCAGGTCGAACAGCGTCGGGATGTCGGTGGAGCCCTGGATGCTCGCGTGCCCGCGCAGCGCGAGGATGCCGCCGCCGGGCCGGCCGATGTTGCCCAGCAGCGACTGCAGCACCGACGCCGCCCGGATGTACTGCACGCCGACGGTGTGGTGGGTCCACCCCACGGCGTAGCAGAAGGCGCTGGTGCGGTCGGGGCCGGAGTTGCGGACGAGCGCGTCGGCGACGCGCCGGAACGTCTCCTCGGGGATGCCGCAGATCTCGTGGACCATCGCCGGGGTGTAGCGGGCGTAGTGGCGGCGCAGGACCTGCAGCACGCACCGCGGGTCGCGCATCGTGTCGTCGCGCTCCGGCCAGGTCTCGACGGGTGAGCCGCCCGACCCGGCGACCTGGCCGCGTTCGTGCTCGTGCGCCTCCTCCGCGCTGCCCTCGGCGTCGTCCTGCTCCAGGTCGCGCTGCCCCGACGCGGGTGGTGCCGTGCCGCCCTCGTACTGCCACGACGTCGTGTCGTACGTGCCGCTCCCGGGGTCGAAGCCGGAGAACAGCCCGTCGAGGTCCTCGGTGTCGGCGAAGTCCTCGCGCAGCAGCATCGGCGCGTTCGTGTAGGCGCGCACGTACTCGGTGAACCAGGCCTCGTTCTCCAGGACGTGGTGGATGAGCCCGCCGAGGAAGGCGATGTCGGTGCCCGCCCGGATCGGCACGTGCAGGTCCGCGACCGCGGAGGTCCGGGTGAAGCGCGGGTCGACGTGGATCACCGTGGCGCCCTTGCGTTTCGCCTCCATCACCCACTGGAAGCCGACGGGGTGCGCCTCGGCCATGTTCGAGCCCATGACGACGATGCAGTCGGAGTTCGCGAGGTCCTGCTGGTAGTTCGTCGCGCCGCCGCGACCGAAGGAGATCCCCAGACCGGGGACCGTGGAGGAGTGTCAAATGCGGGCCTGGTTCTCGATCTGGATGGCGCCCATCGCCGTGTAGAGCTTCTTCATGAGGTAGTTCTCCTCGTTGTCGAGGGTCGCTCCTCCGAGGCTCGCGATGCCCATCGTGCGGCGCAGGTACCTGCCCTGGTCGTCGGTGTCCTGCCAGGTGCGGCGGCGGGTGTCGAGCACCCGGTCGACGATCATGTCGACGGCCGTGTCGAGGTCCAGGTCCTCCCACTCGGTGCCGTACGGGCGGCGGTGGCGCACCGTCGTCACCCGTGACGGCGAGGTCACCAGCGACAACGTCGACGACCCCTTGGGGCACAGCCGTCCGCGGCTGATCGGCGAGTCCGGGTCGCCCTCGACGTGGGTCACCTTCCCGTCGCGCGACCACACCTTCTGCCCGCACCCGACCGCGCAGAACGGGCACACCGAGGCGGTGACGGTGTCGGCGTCGGCGGTGCGGGGGCGTGCCGCGTCGGTCCGGCCGGACCGTGCCGCGGCGCCGCGGCCCAGCCCGTCGGTCCCGGTGAGCTGTCGGACCAGTGGCCAGCCGGCGAGCACATCACGCAACCCCATGCCGGGAGGTCCCCCGTCGGGCCCGGGCCGAAACCAGCGGCTCACCCGTTCGCGGGGTACTGCTGCGCGCCGAGGAGCCCCGCGAGGTGGACCGTGCTGCGGGCCGGCGTCGCAGTGGCCGTCGCGACCGGCTCCGGTGTCTTGTCCAGGTCCTTGTAGTCGACCCCGGACATGGCCTCGCCGTTCCAGTACACCGAGCCCTGCGCGGGGATGCCGAACCCGATGTCGTTGAGCGACTGCCGCAGGTCCGCCACGACCGCGGCTACCTTGCCGAACATGACCGGCCGGCCGTCGTCGTCGGTCTCGGAGAACTCCGCGTCGAGGCGCTCCAGCATCCGCTGGGCGACGCTGCTCATGTGGCCCAGCCACGTCGGGGTCGCGACGACCAGGATGTCGGCGGCCCGGATCCGGTCGCGGATCTCCGGCCACTCGTCGCCCGCGCCCATGTCGGCCTCCACCCCGGGCTTCACGTCGTGGTCGACGAGCCGGACGACGTGCGGGGTGACGCTCGCGTGCGCGGAGAACTCGGCCAGGACCTCGTCGAGCAGCTTCTGACTGCTGGACTCGCCCGGTGAGGGGGTCAGCGTGCAGTTCAGGGCGGCGAGGGAGAGGTCCGGCATGGAGCCCCGCTACCCGCGGACGACGACACGAAACCGTCGCGGGTTCGCGAGATCGGGATCCGGGTACGGGCCCCGGCATGACGACCGGTCCCGGGGCGCACTGCCCCAAACGGATGCGGTTCGGGCCGTGCGGCGGGGTCCGGGCGGACCTGTCCTGCGAGGTCCGGCCCGTGCGCTGCCCGTTCGGCACCCTCGAACGGCCGGTCGGCTGGGACGGGCCGGAGGCACCGGACCGGCCGCCGCCCGCCCTGCTCGCGGCGCCGCCCGTCGTGCTCACCGACCTGACGGTGCCGCCGTTCGACCGGCACGGTCTCGCCCGGGTCGTCGGCACGCTGGCCGCGACCTGCGACGGGCTGCTCGTCGGCGAGCACCACAACCGGCCCGACTTCCCGCCGACGCAGATGACCGGGCTCGTCCGCGACGCGGGCGGGGCGCCCGTGGTGACGCTGACGTGCCGGGACCGCAACCGCGTCGTCCTCGACCAGGAGCTCGCCGGGCTGGCCGAGGCGGGCCCGGCCGCCGTGTTCTGCGCGACGGGGGACGCCCGCGGTGCCGGGGTGCGTCCCGAGGTGACGCAGGTCTTCGACATCGACGGCACCACCCTCGCCGCGCACGCCGCCGCGGCCGGGCTCGCGGTCGGGGTGCCGGAGTCGCCCGAGGCGCCGCCGCCGCACCTGCGTCCCGGCAGGCTCGCCCAGAAGCAGCGGGCCGGTGCGCAGTTCGCCGTGCTCAACCACGTGTCCGGGCCGGACCGGCTGGCCCGCTTCGCCGGCCGGGC
This sequence comes from Pseudonocardia benzenivorans CB1190, assembly GCF_000196675.2. GTDB lineage: Bacteria > Actinomycetota > Actinomycetes > Mycobacteriales > Pseudonocardiaceae > Pseudonocardia > Pseudonocardia benzenivorans. The sequence continues at coordinate 2,565,502 of NC_015312.1, forward strand.
CAGGGCGGCGGGTGCGACGTTGCCGCTGGTCGCGGGCGTTGCCGTGTACACCGACGAGCGTTCGGCGACGGTGCTCGACGCGTTCCCGGGCCTGCACCTCGATCCCGACCGCGTCACCGCGGTGCTGTCCGCCCCGGATCCCGTCGAGGCGGGGATCGCCGAGGCCGTCGACCAGGCGCGGACGGCGCTGCGGGTCGACGGGGTCGTCGGGGTGAACCTGTCGGGACCGGCCTCGGCCCGCGGCCCGGTCGAGGGCGCCGCGGTGAAGGCCGCGGTCGGACGGGCGTTGCGGGAGGCCGCATGAGCACATCGATGGACGCCGAGTTCGACGTCATGCCGCGCTGGGTCGCCGAGGCCGTCGCGGAGCTCGGACCGGGGCACGCCGGGCCGGCGGCCTGCCGGGGCAGCGTCGGACCCGCCGGGCTGAGGTGGCTGGCCGACCGGACGCGGGTCGGGCTCGGCGGACTGCTGGTCGACGTCGGTGGGGGCATGGGCGGGCCCGCGGCGTGGGCCAGGGAGCAGCGCGGTGCGGCACCGCTCGTCGTCGAACCGCAGCCGGGGGCCTGCTGGGCGGCCCGCAGGATGTTCGGGCTGCCGACGGTCGTCGGGAGCGGGGACGCGGTCCCGGTCGGGGACGGGCGGGCCGCGTCGGTGTGGTGCCTCGGGGTGCTGTGCACGACGACGGACAAGCTCGGGCTGCTGTGCGAGCTGCGCCGGATCGCCACGCCTGGTGGGCGGCTGGGGCTGTTCGTCCTCGTCGACCGCGGCCTGTGCGACCAGCCGCCCGCCGGCAACTCCTTCCCGTCGGAGTTCGAGCTGGCGGCGGCGCTGGCGACGGCCCGGCTGGAGGTCGTCGACAGCGTCGACGTCGCGGACCTGCCGGCCGCGCCGCCGGACTGGGAGCGACGCACCGCCGAGACCGACGAGGCCGTCCGTGCCCGGCACGGCCGCGAACCCGCGTGGCGGCGCATGCAGGAACAGCAGGCCCGGCTGGCGCGACTGCTCGACACGGGCCAGGTGGCCGGGCGGCTGCTGGCCGTGCACCGGCCGGGGGAGGTCAGTCGGCGCGGCGCCTGACCACCATCGGGAACACGAGCCACAGGGCGCTGAAGACGGCGAGGGCGCACGCCGCCGCGATCACCCCTGCGACCGTGCCCAGCACGACGTCGAAGATCAGGTCGACGACCGCGACCACCGCGAGACCCAGCGTCGCCAGCCCGACGACGGCGAAGCGCTGCCCGGAGGCGACGAGCCAGCGCCGCGCGTGCCGGCGGAACAGCAGCCGGTGCAGCAGGACCGGAGCGATCAGCAGGCCCGTCGCGATGATCGACAGACTGATCGCGACCAAATAGACGACGCGCTGCTGGGTGACCAGCTCGGGGAACCGGCTCTGGAACGGGACGGTGAGCAGCAGGCCCGTCAGCAGCTGGACGCCGGTCTGGGCGACGCGCAGCTCCTGCAGCAGGTCGTTCCAGTTGCGGTCGAGCCGCTCGGTCTCGGTCTCGTCGCGGACGGCGCGGTTCCAGGCCGCGTCGGCGGGCTCGTCGGGCGCCGGGTCGGACTGTCGCGAAGGAGGACGGGGCGGGTCCACCGCGTCACGATGCGCCCGCCGTGTGGGCTGCGCAGGGTGGGGTAGGCCGTTCGGCGGAGGTGGTCGAGTTGGCCGTTGAACGGGTCGTTCCGACGAGCCCCGAGCGTGTGTTCGCCGTCCTCGCCGACGGCTGGTCCTATCCGCTGTGGGTCGTCGGCGCGACGCACATGCGCGACGTCGACGACGGCTGGCCGGCCGTCGGGAGCCGGCTGCACCACAGCGTCGGTGCCTGGCCGCTGATGGCCCACGACGTCACCGAGGTCGTCGCCGTCCGGCCCGACGAGCTGATCGAGCTCCGCGCGCACCTGTGGCCGACGGGCGCCGCGCGGATCCGGCTCACGCTGCACCCGCAGGGGGCGGGCACCCGGGTCGTCATGACCGAGCACGTGGAACGCGGTCCGGCGACGCTGCTCCCGCACCCCGTGCAGGAGCTGCTGCTCGGACCGCGCAACCGCGAGTCGCTCGCCCGGCTCGCCGCGATCGCGACCCGCCGGTCCGTCCCGGACGCCCGCACGTGACCACCGTCGACGCGGTCGTCGTGGGAGCGGGGCACAACGGGCTCGTCGCCGCGAACCTGCTCGCCGACGCCGGCTGGGACGTGCTGGTGTGCGAGGCGGCCGACGCTCCCGGCGGGGCGGTGCGCAGCGCCGAGATCACCGCTCCCGGGTTCGTGTCGGACGTGTTCAGCGCGTTCTACCCGCTCGGAGCGGCCTCGCCCGTGCTGCGCGAGCTCGATCTGGGCCGGCACGGGCTGCGCTGGTGCCACGCCCCCGCCGTGCTCGCCCACGTCACCCCCGACGACCGTTGCGCCGTGCTGTCGCGCGACGTCGACACCACGGCCGGGGGGCTCGACGCGTGGGCGTCCGGCGACGGCGACGCCTGGCGCGCACTCGTCGCGCAGTGGCGCCACATCCGCGACCCGTTGCTGGAGACGGTGCTGCGCCCGTTCCCGCCGGTCCGCGCCGGCGCGCGGCTGCTGCGGGAGCTGGGCACGGCCGACGCGCTGCGGTTCGCGCGCATGCTCGTGCAGCCGGTCACCCGCTTCGCCCGCGAGACCTTCACCGGCGACGGTGCCGCGCTGCTGCTGGGCGGCAACGCGCTGCACACCGACCTCGGTCCGGACGAGGCGGGCAGCGCCGTGTTCGGCTGGCTGCTCTCGATGCTCGGGCAGGACGTGGGGTTCCCGGTGCCGGAGGGTGGCGCCGGCCGGCTGACCGACGCGCTGGTCTCCCGTGCGACGGCCCGCGGCGTCACGGTCGACTGCGGCCGTCCGGTGCGCAGGGTGCTGGTCGCGGGCGGGCGCGCGGTCGGGGTGCGCGACGCCGACGGGGTCGCCGTCCGGGCCCGGCGAGCGGTGCTGGCCGACGTCGCCGCACCGATCCTCTACCGCGACCTGGTGGGGGAGGAGCACCTGCCCTCGCGGTTCGTCGCCGACCTGGACCGGTTCCAGTGGGACGCCGCGACGGTCAAGATCGACTGGGCGCTGGACGGCCCGGTGCCCTGGACGGCCGAGGGGGCCCGTGGTGCCGGGACCGTGCACCTGGGCGTCGGGGTCGACGGACTGCGCGGCTACGCGGCCGATCTCGCCGCCGGCCGGGTGCCGCGGGAGCCGTTCGTGCTGTTCGGACAGATGACGACGGCCGACCCGACGCGCTCGCCCGCCGGCACGGAGTCGGCGTGGGCCTACACGCACGTGCCGCGCGACCTGGGCTGGACGGCCGACGACGTCCGTGCGCACACCGACCTCGTCGAGGCAGCCGTCGAGCGCAACGCACCGGGTTTCCGTGACCTCGTCCGCGCCCGCAGCATCGCCGGGCCCGCCGACATGCAGCGCCGCAACCCGAGCCTCGTCGACGGGGCGGTCAACGCCGGCACCGCCGCCATCCACCAGCAGCTGGTGTTCCGGCCGGTCCCCGGCACGGCCAGGGCCGACACCCCGGTCGACCGGCTCTTCCTCGCGGGCGCGTCCGCGCACCCCGGCGGTGCGGTGCACGGCGGGCCGGGTGCCAACGCCGCCCGGGCGGCGCTCGCCGCGTCCGGCCCGGCCGGGCCGCTCTACCGGACACTCGTGCACGCCGTGCACCGGCGGATCCATCCGCCGGGCCCGGCCTGAGCGCGCGCCCCTGCGGCGCGGGACCCCCGGATCGGGTGTCCCTGCGCCGCAGGCGCTGCGGTGATCGCGGTGCCGGGGTAGCGTCGGGTCCCGGTCGCAACCGGCCGCGGAGGTGCAACCGGTCGCCTCTCCGCTGCTGTGCGACGCGGAGGTGCGCAGTGCCCGGTTGTTCGGTTCTCCCGCTCGTCATGGCTGCGCGGGCGGCGCCGGAGGCACCCGACACCCCGTTCGCGGCCGAGGAGGCGCAGCTGCGGAGGCTGTCGACGCTGCCGCGCGACGATCCCGAGCACGACGCGCTGCGCACCGAGCTGATCCTCGCGTTCCTGCCCGTCGCCGAGCGGCTCGTCGGCCGGTACGCCACCTCGCGGCCCTGGTCGCGCGACGACATCGCGCAGGCGGCGTCGGAGGCGGTCGTGCGGGCCGTCGACCACTGGGATCCGGACCGGGCGCGTGGTGACGTCCTCGGCTACCTCGTGCCGTGCGTGCGCGGGGCGATCCTGCGCTGGTTCCGCGACCAGTCGTGGAGCCTGCGGGTGCCGCGGCGGGTCAAGGACCTGTCGGTGGCGATCCGGCAGGCCGTCGGGCCGCTGAGCCAGGAGCTCGGTCGGGCGCCGCGACCCTCGGAGCTCGCCCGCAGGCTCGACGTCGACGTCGACGAGATCGTCGAGGCCCTCTACGCCGAGGACAACCACCAGGCCGCGACGCTCGACGCCCCCGCGGGCGACGACGACTCGTCGCCGGGCGAGCGGATCGGTGACGTCGACCCGCGGCTGGGGCGCGTCGAGGACGTCGAGACGCTGCGTCCCCTGCTGGCCGGGTTGTCCGAGCGCGAGCGGCGCATCGTGGTCCTGCGCTTCTTCTGCGGCCGCACGCAGTCGCAGATCGGCGAGGAGATCGGGGTGTCGCAGATGCACGTGTCGCGGCTGCTCGCCGGCACGCTCGCGAAGCTCCGCGCCGGGATGCTCGACGAGCGGGCCTGAACGGCCGGGGGCTCAGTCCGGGATGCGGGTCATCGCGAGGATGGACCGGTACTCGTCGAACCGGGCCAGTGCCTGCGTGATCTGCTCGGCCGGGGCCCCGTCCCTGGCGACCGCGACCTCGTAGCGCTGCCGCCGCTCGCGGGCCGGTCCGGCATCGGTGCGGCACCACGCCAGGTAGTGCTCGACGACGCGGCGGTGCCGGCGCCGAATCTGCTCGTCGGTCTCCCGGGAGGGGAGCCAGACGATGAACGGAACGAGCGTCGCGGCGGTGTCCACGGTGTCCCCAGGGGTCGCCCGGTCGCCCACGGCGCCGGGATGGCCGCGCACGTACCCGGGGCCCACGGCGGGCAAACCCGTGTCGCCCGGCGACGGTTGGCACCCCGCCACCGGGGTAGCCGACGGGAGCGACGGCGGGTCGGTCCCGCCGTGACACCGAATGCGGACACCGATGCGGATGACGAGGTGACAGGTGACGGACACCGTCGGCGACGTACTGCTCGCGCGACTGCGCGACTGGGGAGTGGAACAGGTCTTCGCCTACCCGGGCGACGGCATCAACGGGCTCGTGACGGCCTTCGGCCGGGCCGACGACGATCCGTCGTTCGTCCAGGTCCGGCACGAGGAGATGGCGGCCTTCGCGGCCGTCGGACAGGCCAAGTTCTCCGGGGGCGTCGGGGTGTGCGCGGCGACGTCGGGACCCGGTGCGATCCACCTGCTCAACGGCCTCTACGACGCCAAGCTCGATCACGTCCCCGTCGTCGCGATCGTCGGGCAGACCGAGCGCACCGCCATGGGCAGCTCGTTCCAGCAGGAGGTCGACCTCCACACGCTGTTCGCGGACGTCGCGAGCGCCTACCTCGTCGAGGTGAACGTCCCCGAGCAGCTGCCCAACGCGGTCGACCGGGCGTTCCGCACCGCGCTGACCCGCCGCGCCCCGACCGCGATCATCGTGCCCGCCGACGTGCAGGAAGCCGCCTACAGCCCGCCCGCGCACGAGTTCAAGCACGTGCCCTCCGGCGGCACGACGGTCCTGCGCGCGCCCACCGTCGTCCCGCCCGACGACGAGCTCGACCGCGCCGCCGAGGTGCTGAACACCGGCTCGAAGGTCGCGATCCTCGTCGGCCAGGGCGCCCGCGGCGCGGTCGCCGAGGTCACCTCCGTCGCGGAGGTCCTGGGTGCCGGGGTGGCGAAGGCGTTGCTGGGCAAGGACGTCCTGCCCGACGACCTGCCCTGGGTCACCGGTTCCATCGGCCTGCTGGGCACCCGGCCGAGCTACGAGCTGATGCGCGACTGTGACACCCTGCTGATGGTCGGCACGAGCTTCCCGTACTCCCAGTTCCTGCCGGCGTTCAAGGACGGGAAACCGCAGGCCAGGGCCGTGCAGATCGACCTCGACGGTGGCGTCGTCGGGATGCGGTACCCGACCGAGGTGACGCTGGTCGGCGACGCCGCGACGACGCTGCGCGCGCTGCTGCCGCGGCTGTCGGGGCCGACGGACCGGGCGTGGCGCGAGACCGTCGAGTCGAACGTCGCGCGCTGGTGGGAGACGCTCGACGCCCAGGCGATGGTCGACGCGAAGCCGGTCAACCCGATGCGCATCGTGCGGGAGCTCTCGCAGCGGCTGCCGGCGGACGCGATCGTCGCGGCCGACTCGGGCTCGGTCGCCAACTGGTACGCGCGGCTGCTGAAGGTCCACGGCGACGTCCGCTGCTCGCTCTCGGGCACGCTCGCGACCATGGGCGCCGCGGTGCCCTACGCGATCGGCGCGAAGTTCGCCCACCCCGACCGGCCGGCGATCGCGCTGGTCGGCGACGGCGCGATGCAGATGAACAACCTCGCCGAGCTGCTGACGATCGCCCGCTACGCCCACCGCTGGAGCGACCCGCGCCTCGTCGTCTGCGTGCTGCACAACAACGACCTCACCCAGGTCAGCTGGGAGCTGCGGGCCATGGGCGGGGCGCCGCGGTTCGACGAGTCGCAGGCGCTGCCCGACATCTCCTACGCCGACTTCGCCACCGCCGCGGGCCTGCGCGCCGTGACGGTCGACGACCCCGACCGGCTCGGTGCCGCGTGGGACGCCGCGCTGGCCGCGGACCGGCCGACGGTGATCGACGTGCACTGCGATCCGGACGTGCCGCCGATCCCGCCGCACGCCACGCCCGAGCAGGCGATCTCGGTGCTGCAGGCCGTCCTCAAGGGCGACCCGGACGCGCGTCACCTCGTCGCCCAGGGGGTGCGGACGAAGCTGCGGGAGTTCCTGCCGCACAACGGCTGAGCCGACAAGCATAGGCCCGCGCCGGGCGGGTACGCCGCGCTCGGTCACGGGGGTTCAGCAGCGTGCTCCCGTGGCCCCCTCCCGGCGCGACGCGCGGCCCCTCGCGGATCGCGCGAGGGCATGGAGGCGGCGGCCGCGGGTAGGAACCCGGCCCGAGGGAAGGAGCGCGCCGTGAGCGAGGAGCCGGGGGAGCGGGCCGCGAGGGAGCTGCTGGCGGAGTTCGGAACCCGGCTGGACCCGGCGTACGTCTGCGACGAGGTGCGCCGGGCCACCCGTGAGCTGGAGGGGCAGACCCGCCCGGGCGGCGCGACCGAGCTGATCCACCGGTTGGCCCGCACCCGCCTCCTGAGCCGGCTCGACCCGGTGCCCGGGGCCGACGACGCCGCGCCCGACCCCGGTGACGCCGCCGCAGCGTGCCGGGCCCGGATGGTGGAACGGCTGCGCGACGCCGGGATCCGGGACGAGCGCGTGCTCGCCGCGATGGGCGCGGTGCCGCGCGAGCGGTTCGTCCGCCCCGAGCTGGCGGCCGAGGCCTACGACGACACCCCGCTCGACATCGGCCACGACCAGACGATCTCGGCGCCGTGGGCCGTCGCCTTCGGCATCGCCTCGCTCGGCCTGCCGCAGCACGCCCGGGTCCTGGAGGTCGGGACCGGCTCGGGCTACGGCGCCGCGGTGCTCGCCCGGTGCGCCGCCGAGGTCGTGACCGTCGAGCGCGACCCCGAGCTCGCCGCCGCCGCGCGGGACCTGTTGGCGCGGCTGGCCCCGGACGTCGAGGTCAGGACCGGCGACGGTGTGCACGCCGGCGTCGACCGCGCGCCCTACGACGGGATCCTCGTGACCGCGATGGCGTCCGGGCGGCTGCCCCGCCCACTGGTGCGCCAGCTCGCCCCCGGCGGCACGCTCGTGTGCCCGGTCGGGACGAACCGGGTGGGCACGCTGGTGCGATGGCGGGACGGCGCCGTCGAGGAGCTCGCCCCGGTGACCTTCGTGCCGTTGGTCACCGGGGACTGAGCGTCGTCAGGCGGGCGTCGTCGCGCCCGCCGGGGTGACCGGCGGGCGCGGGCTCGGGCGGGAGGGCCCGCCGGGGCGTCGTCGCGGGGCGCTCCTCAGGCCGTGACCACCCCCGTGATCTTCGAGACGGTCTCGGGGTCGGCCCGGAACTGGTCGAGCACCTGCCGGATCCGCTGCATCCCCTCGTCACCCGGCGGGTAGGGCCGGTACTCCACCAGCGTCTGCGCCCACTTCTCGGGATCGGAGACGTCGGCGCCGCGCAGCGCCGAGGCGAGATCCTGCGACGAGGCCCCGTTGACCGACGTCCGTGCGTTCTCGCTCGACGCGGCGACGTCCGCGCCCGGGTGGTCGCTGCCGGCGCGCGAGCCGCCTGCGCAGCCGGCGAGCACGCCCGTCGTCAGCGCCGCGGCAAGTGCCGCGGCCGCGACCGTGCGGACGGGCCTGCTGCTCGTTCCCATGTGACCTCCTCGTTGCTGCGGTGGAGGCCGCGTACCCCGAACGGACCGGTTCAGTGCACCCGACGATCAGGCGGGGTCGTCGTGCGGGCGGACGCCGCCGTAGGTCTGCCACGTCGGGGAGATGAGCCAGCCCGCGTCGACGGGGATCGTCACGCCCGTGATCGCCGACGACTCCGGGCCCGCCAGGAAGACGACGGTGTTCGCGACCTCGGCCGGCTCGATCATCCGGCCCATCGCGGTCGCGTTCGTGATCGCCGTCGCGTCCCGTTCGCCGGTCTCGAGGAGGCGCTTCACCAGCGGTGTCAACGTGTAGCCGGGGGCCACGCCGTTGACCCTCACCCCGGCGCGGCCCCACTCGCCCGCGAGGTTCTCCGTCATCCGCACGACCGCGGCCTTGCCGATGCCGTAGGAGTGCAGCGGGGTGGAGCGCAGGCCCGTGATCGACGAGATCGTGACCACAGAACCCTTGCGCCGCTTGACCATCGGCGCGCCGAAGGCGACGGCCGCCGACCAGGTGCCGCGCACGTCGACGCGCATGACCTCGTCCCACGTCTCGGTCGCGAGCTCCTCGGCCGGCACGGGCAGGTGCGTGATCCCGGCGGCGGTGACGACGATCGAGACCGGCCCGACCTCCTCCTCGATGCGGGCGGCCGCCGCCCGCACCTCGCCGTCCTGGGTGACGTCGAGCGCCACCGCGACGTGGTTCGTGCCCGCGAGGCGGCCCACCGCCTCCTTCGCCCCGGCCTCGTCGATGTCGGTCACGACGACGCGGGCGCCGCGTTGCGCGAGCAGCTCCGCACACGCGAAACCGATGCCGCTCGCGCCACCGGTCACGACCGCGATCTCACCGTCGAGCGTCACGTTTCTCCTCCAGTTGAGTCGACCGACCAGTCGGTAGAACCGATGCTGGCAGGTGGCGGTCGGCCGGGCAACCCCCCGGGCGCGTGCCCGGCGCGGTCGTGCGGGCGGGCGTCAGTTCCCGACGCCGAGCGCCGACATGAACGCGCTCGGGTAGCGGTCGCCGCGGGCCGACCCGGCGGGGACGACGGCCTCGATCGTGGCGAGGTCGTCGGCGGTGAGCACGAGGCCGGCGGCCGGCAGCGCCTCGGCCAGCCGCTCACGGGTGCGAGCACCGACCAGTGGCACCACGTCGGGGCCCTGCGCCGCGACCCACGCGATCGCGAGCTGCGCCACGGTGCAGCCCCTGGCGTCGGCAACCCGGCGCAGCGCGTCGACCAGACCGAGGTTGTGCTGCAGGTTCGCCCCGGAGAAGCGCGGCCCGTGGGCGCGGGAGTCCCCCGGTCCGGCGCCCGTGAAGTGGCCGGAGAGCAGGCCACGGGTGAGCACGCCGTACGCGGTGAGGCCGATGCCCAGTTCGCGCAGGGTCGGCAGCACCTCGGCCTCGACGGCGCGGGAGAGCAGCGAGTACTCGATCTGCAGGTCGGAGACGGGGTGCACGGCGTGCGCCCGGCGGATCGTCGCGGTGCCGACCTCCGAGAGCCCGAGGTGGCGGACGTGGCCCGCCTCGATCATCTCCTTGATCGCGCCGACGGTGTCCTCGATCGGGACCGCGGGGTCGAGCCGGGCCGGGCGGTAGATGTCGACGTGGTCGACGCCGAGCCGGGTCAGCGAGTAGGCGAGGAAGTTCTTCACCGCGGCGGGACGGCAGTCCTGCGTCAACGGCGGCAGCCCCGGGCCGCCCATCCCGCCGAACTTCACCGACACCACGTAGTCATCGCGACGCCGGCCACGCAGGGCCTCGCCGAGGAGCATCTCGTTGTGCCCCATGCCGTAGAAGTCGCCGGTGTCGATCAGTGTGACGCCCGTGTCGAGTGCTGCGTGCACCGTCGCGACGGACTCGGTGCGATCGGCCGGGCCGTACGCCCCGGACATGCTCATGGCGCCGAGGCCGATGGCGGAGACGACGGGGCCGGTGCGGCCGAGGGTTCGTGTCTGCATGCGGCCACCCTGCGCCCGTGACCGGCCGCGTGACAGCGAGCGTCGATCGTGGGAGCGCCGCTCCCTGGCCAGGCCGCGGGTACGCGCGGAGGATGAGGGCATGCAGCGCGCCCAGCTCGCCGACTTCCTGCGCCGTCGTCGCGAGGCGATCCGCCCGGCCGAGGTCGGCATCGCCGCGGGGCAGCGGCGGCGCGCCCGCGGCCTGCGCCGCGAGGAGGTGGCGATGCTCGCGGGGATGTCGGTCGACTACGTCGTCCGGCTCGAGCAGGGCCGCAGCAGCAGGCCGTCACCGCAGCTGCTCGGTGCGCTCGCCCGGGCCCTGCGGCTCTCCGACGACGAGCGCGCGCACCTGTTCCACCTGGCCGGTCAGCCACCGCCGCCCGCGGACGGCACGGCCCGCCTCGCCCGCGCGGGCCTCGTCCGCATGCTCGACCTGCTGGTGGACACCCCGGCCATGGTGATCTCCGACCTGGGCGAGGTGCTCGCCCAGAACCGGGCCTCGCTGCTGCTGGCCGGGGACCTCACGCGCTTCACCGGCGACGAGCGCTACCTCATCGTGCGCTGGTTCACCGACGCCGCGATCCGCGAGGGCCATCCGCCCGACGAGCGCGACCACCAGTCCCGGGCGCTGGTCGCCGACCTGCGGGCGGTCGCCGGGCGCCGGTCGGGCGATCCCGTGGTCGATGGCCTCGTCGAGCGGCTGCGCGCGGCCAGCGCCGACTTCCGCACGCTGTGGGACGACCACGAGGTCGCCGTGCGTCGGATGGACCGCAAGACCCTGCAGCACCCGCGCGTCGGCAGCATGCGGATGGACTGTGAGACCCTGCTGACCCCCGACCTGGGCCAGGAGCTGGTGGTCCTCACCCCGGCCGACGCCGAGACCCGTGAGCGGTGGGAGCTGCTGCGGGTGCTCGGCGTCGAGGAGTTCGCGGTGGGCACGGACGCCCCCGCCCGGTGACCCGGCTCGGGCGCGGGCGGGGTGTCGCACCGCGCGGCGACCTCGGATCAGCGCGTCCAGGCGTGGTCGCGGACGAACGGCAGCCGCGCCCACTGCTCGGCCAGCCCCCAGAACCGGCCGGCGTTCGTGGCGGCGACGGCGATCAGCGCCAGTGCGTAGATCACGTGGTAGTCGACGATCGGGTTCGACGAGCCGCTCGGCGTGCCGTCGGCGGCGACCTGCGCGAGCGGGAACTCGGCCAGCCACATCAGCGCCAGCACGACGGTGCCGGCCACGGCCGCGGGGCGCAGCGCCACCCCGAGCAGCAGCGCGAGCCCGATGCCCGCCATCGAGAGCATGAACAGCCAGTCGGCCCACCAGGTCCCGGCCCACGAGTGGAACATCGTCTGCAGCGGGCCGACGTCGACCGAGCCGAGGAACCCCTTCGTCGGCGAGCCCCCGTGGATCCAGGCCCTGGCCCCGCCGGTGGCGTAGCCGAGGCCGAACGTCTTGTCCAGGAACGCCCACAGGAACACCAGGCCGAGCCCGATCCGCAACGCCGTGAGGGCGATCGCGCCCTGCGGGCGGCCGGTGCCGGCCGCGGGCGTGGTGGGGTGGCCCGTGCGTGCGGCCGGGACGGTCGGCTCCGCTCCGCGGTAGCCGTGGCTGACGGTCATCGTGACCCTCTCCTCGATCTCGGGTTGCCCGTCGAGCATGGGCCGCGGCGGCCGGATCGGGCTGCGTCGCAACGACCCGAGCCGTCCGCGGCCGAGGTCACACGCGGGTCGGGACCAACGACCCGGCCCTCGTCGCCGGAGGTCCCGGTACCGTCGGCGGCGCCGCGGCCGGCAGGGGAGCGCGGCGGGGCACCCGCGCGGAACCGGAGGCTAGGCCCGTGGACGACTCGTCCGACGACGCCCATACGGGCCCCACCGAGCCGGCGCTGACGTTTCCCGACCTGCCGCGGCTGGAGCTCGACCAGCTGCTGCGCCAGCTCGTCGACCGGGCGGGCGAGGTCATGGCTGCGCAGGGGCGGCTGCGCGGGCTGCTCAGGGCGAACCAGTCGATCGTCGTCGACCTCGCGCTGCCCGGTGTACTGCGCCGGATCGTCGAGGCCGCCCGCGACCTGCTCGACGCGCGCTACGCCGCGCTCGGCGTCCTCGCTGCCGACGGGGTCGGGCTGGCCGAGTTCGTCCACACCGGAATGGACGACGTGACGGTCGAGCGCATCGGGGACCTGCCGGTGGGCCGCGGGCTGCTCGGCGCCGTGATCGACGAGGGCAAGCCGATCCGCCTGCGCCACATCACCGGCGACCCGCGGTCGTCCGGCTTCCCGCCGGGGCACCCGGAGATGGAGAGCTTCCTCGGGGTGCCGATCCGCATCCGCGAGGAGGTCTTCGGCAATCTCTACCTCGCCGAGAGCGCCCACGGCGAGTTCACCGCCGAGGACGAGGAGCTGCTGACGGCGCTGGCCGCGACAGCGGCCGTCGCGATCGACAACGCCCGGCTCTTCCACGCGACGACCGTCCGGGGCGAGTGGATGGCCGCGACGGCGGCGGTCACCCGGCAGATGCTCGGCGCGTCCGGGGAGCGCCCGCTGCGGCTCATCGTCGAGCGGAGCCGCCAGCTCGCCGACGCCGACCTCGCGATCCTCGTGCGGCCCGACGACAGCGAGCCGGGCATGCTGCGCGTCGACATCGCAGACGCCCGGCCGGGTCTCGAGGACGCCGTGCAGCGGGTGCGGTCGATGCGGTTCCCGCTGGAGGGGTCGGTGTCGGGTGCGGTGCTCACCTCGTCGTCGGCGCTGCGGCTGACGTCGCCCGACGAGGGCCCGGGCGCGACCCCGGTGCTGGGCCGGGGTCTCCTCGCCGCCGGGCCGATGCTCGTGGTGCCGCTGGTGGGGATGTCGACGACCGACGGCGTGCTGACCGTCGTGCGGCTGGAGGGGGAGCCGGAGTTCCGGGAGGCGGACCTGGAGCTGGTCGCGGGCTTCGCGAACCAGGCCGCCGTCGCCCTGGAGCTCGCCGAGGCGCGGGCCGAGCGGGAGCGGCTGCGGGTGGCCGAGGAGCGCGAGCGGATCGCCGCCGACCTGCACGACCACGTCATCCAGCGGCTGTTCGGCGCCGGGCTGTCGCTGCAGAGCGTCGCGGGCCGGGTCGAGGACCCCGAGCAGGCCGAGCGGCTGCGCGGTGTCGTCGGCGACCTCGACGAGACCATCGCCCAGATCCGCACGACGATCTTCGCCCTGCAGCAGCCCGAGCACGCGGGCGGCGTGCGCGCGATGATCCTTCAGGTCGTCGACGAGGCGACCGAGGTCCTCGGGTTCGGCCCGGCGCTGCGGTTCACCGGGCCCGCCGACACGCTCGCGAGCGACGAGGACCTCGCCGACGACATGACCGCCGTGCTCCGCGAGGCGCTGGCCAACGTCGCCAAGCACGCCGCGGCGAAGCACTGCGACGTGGACGTCGTCGTGGACGCGGCGACGGCCACCGTCGAGATCGTGGTGGCCGACGACGGCCGCGGCCCGGGCGTGGGTGGGCGGCGCAGCGGACTCGCGAACCTGCGGCGTCGCGCCGAACGCCGCGGCGGCTCGTTCGCGCTCGCACCCGGCGAGTCCGGGGGCAGCAGGCTGAGCTGGTCGGTGCCGCTGCCCTGATGCGACGGCCGTGAGGCGACCGCCGGTCGTCCTGCGGCGTCAGGCGCGGCGCGGGTCGCCGCCGGCCTCCTTGACCAGACGGTCGCCCACCTGCAGGTCCTTCCACAGGGAGCGACCCACGCGGACACGGGTCGTCGTCCCGTCCGCCAGGCGCACCTCGAGGCGCCGGTAGAGGTTCGAGCCGTCGAGCAGCGCTCGGCCCTTCCGTACGACCGTTCCACTCCAGGCGTCCTGCCCAGCCATGTTCTCCCCCTCGAACCGCCGGTCCGTCCGTACACGCAGCTTACGGGCCCGGCTGATCGCCGCCGCCGGATCGCGGGCACCCAACCCGGCCGACGCCCTCGCCCAGGTGAGGTTCCTCGACCGACACGGCTTCAGCGGGCCGGACGCGGTGCTCGCCGCGATCGCCGTCGCCGAACTGGGACCCGACCACGGGTTCGAGGTCGGACTCACCGCGCTCGTCCGCGGGCCGGCTCCGGGCCCGCCGCAGGGGGCAGGCGATCCGGTCCCTCCGCGGACGCCGACGACCGGGCCGCGACGAGCGGCGGTCGATGACCCCGGGCGAGGCAGCGCGGCGCGGACGACGACCTGCCGCCCGAACCTGCCGCCCGAACCCGCGGGTCGGGCCGATCCGCCCCGGCTGCCCCGGATGCCGGGCGGCGACGCTCAGAACAGCACGGCGGACAGCGAGCGGCGCGGCGTCTCGGGGACCGGGCCGCCGTGCGCCGGGGGGCGTCCGATGCGCAGCAGCAGCTGCGGATGGCCTGTCGTCCCCGCCGTGTACTGCACGCGGCTGCGCGTCGAGGACAGCTCGAGCGCCTGGCTGAGCGGGCACGACGCGTACCCGGCCGCGGCGGCCGCGAGCAGGACCGCGCTCACCGCCTCGCCCGCCCTCAGCCGGTCGATCCGGTCGTCGCCGGGCGTCGTGACGACGAACAGCGTTCCCGCGTCCGGGCCGAACGACGCCCGCTGCGGCAGGGTGCCGCTCGGGAAGCGGTTGCGATGGGGGCTGCCGGTGCCGGGCCCGTCCGCCGGGATCGACGTGCGCGGCACACCGTCACGGGCCCCCGCGTAGCGGTGCGTCCACACCACGAGCTCGCCCACGTAGCCGGGGCGGTGCGGCTGGTCGAGCGCGGCGTCGTCGATCGCCCGCAGGATCCGCTCCCTGGCCGGTCCCTCGACCGCGACGATGTCCGCGCCGAGCGCCCGCGCCCGCCGGGTGAGCCCGCCGACCAGCGTCGGCGACGCACCTGCGTCGTAGGGGCGCCGGTCGCAGCGGCGGCGGTCGATCTGGGCGTAGAGGCTCGCGTCGGCGGAGGGGGCGTGCCCGTCGACGACGTGGACCGTCGCGAGGTGGTCGCGTCGCTCCGGATCGGGCAGCCGCGTCGTCGCCGTGTTCGCGCCGACGCCGGCGAGCGCGACCCGGAGGTGGTGCAGCGCGGCGCCGCAGCTGACGAGCATGTCCCGCCCGTCGGGGTCGGTCGCGATGAGCCGGCGGCCCGGGTCGGCGTGCAGCTCGACCCGCCCGGGGGCGACGTGCCAGCGCCATGGCTGGGTGTTGTGGATCGACGGGGCGCGGACGGCCCGGCGGACGGCCTCCTCGAGGGTGCTGATGTCGATTCCGTGGCCGGCGCGGGTCATCGCGAGCTCCCTTCCCCAGGCGTCGAGCCTGGTCGTGTCCGGTGGTCGGCGGCAAGGGCCCGACGGGTGGCGGTCGCGGGACGTCCGGCGGCCCGCGAGGGGGCGAAGGTCCCGCCGGTCCGGCCGAGCCGCCCGGGTGCCGGCACGTGGTCAGCGCCGGCCGAGGACGGCGGAGATCACGTCGGTGGCGGTCACGATTCCGACGAGCTCGGTACGGTCCTCGACGAGCACCGCGTCGCAGCCGGTGTCGTGCATCGCGCGCGCGGCGGCCGAGAGCCGGTCGTCGGGCCGGAGCACGACCGCGGTGCGCGCGACGTCGTGGACCCGCAGCGGGGCGATGCCGAGCGGGCCGCGCGCGGCGACGATCCCGCGCAGCAGTTCGACCTCGGTGACGACGCGCGCATGGTCGATGCCCTCGACGACGGGCAGGTGTCGGACGTTGCGGGTGACCATGAGCTGCAACGCGATCCGCAGCGACGCGTCGGGGACGATGCAGACGACGTGCGGGGACATCACCGTCCGCAGGGTCGGGTCGTCGTCGGCGGCCTCGGGGCGGGCGGCGTGCTGCGGCGCGGTCATGGGTGACCTCCACGGGTCGGGGGCGACGGGGTCGCCGCGGTCGCGGCCGGAGCGCCGCTCCCCGATGGTCGGTGCCGCGCCGGTGCCCGCGTACCGGCCGGGGGCCACCACCGCGCCGGGCCGAAGGACCCGCTCCCCGGGACCCGACGGCACCCGACGGCTCCGGCTCGACGGCTCCGGCTCGACGGCTCCGGCTCGACGGGACCGCCGACGGAACCCGGCGCGGGACCGGCGGGGCCCACCCGAGCCGCTCACGGCGTTGACGTCGCGCCGCGAATAGGTTTTTCTATGAAACCATGAGTGTCGACGCAGCCACGGGCCCCGCCGGGATTCTCGTCGAGGCCGAGGAGTTCGACGATCTCGGCGGCTGGGCGGTGGACTCGCAGTTCGAGCTGCAGATGGGGTCGCCCTACCTGCTGGCGCACGGGCTCGGCAGACCCGTCGCGGACGCGTCGACGACCGTCGCCGTTCCCGAGGCCGGGACCTACCGGGTGTGGGTGCGGGCCAAGGACTGGGTGCCCGCGCACCACCCCGGCCGGTTCACCCTCGCGGTCGGCGGCACCGTCCTCGACACCGTCCTCGGCGCGAACGGCCGGGACTGGTCGTGGCAGGACGCGGGGACGGTCGACCTCGCCGTGGGCCCGGTGCGGCTCGTCCTGCACGACCTCACGGGTTTCGACGGCCGCTGCGACGCGATCTACCTCGCCCCGGTCGGGGGCCCGGGGGACGTGGCCCCGCCCGAGGGGGCCGACGAGACCGCCCGCGCCTGGCGGCGGAGGCTGCGCGGTCTGCCCGAGGAGCCGGTCGAGGCCGGCGAGTTCGACCTGGTCGTCGTCGGCGGCGGGGTCACGGGCGCGGCCGCGACCGTGTCGGCGGCCCGGCTGGGACTGCGTGTGGCGTTGCTGCACGACCGCCCCCACCTGGGCGGGAACGCGAGCGTCGAGGTGGGGCTGAACCCGCGCGGCGAGCGCGGCCCGGTGATCGACGAGCTGTCCGCGCGCACCCCCGACGGCGACCTGCACGCCCTGCGCGTGATCGAGGCCGAGCCGACGGCGTCGGTGTTCCTGCAGCACACCGTCTACGCGGTCGCCTCCGACGGCGATCCCGCCACCCCGCGGATCGTCTCCGTCGACGCCCGCGACGCCCGCACCGGTACCGAGCGCCGCTTCCGGGCGCCGCTGTTCGTCGACTGCACCGGGACCGCGGCGCTGGGCCTGCACGTCGGCGCGCGGACGCGCTTCGGCCGCGAGTCGGTGGCGGAGTTCGGTGAGGGCCTCGCCCCCGAACGGGCCGACGACGTGCACCACGGCAACACGGTCTTCTTCCGCACCCGGATGGCCGACGGGTCCGTCGAGTTCCCGGACGTGCCGTGGGCCGTGGAGGTCGCCAAGGACTTCGCCGACCTCAACGGGCAGCTGCGCGAGCCCGGCGTCGAGAACGGAGAGGGTCCCGTCGCGCGGCGCCCGGGGGAGGTGCCGGACCCGACGATCCGGCGCCGGATGCTGTTCCCCGCCACCCACTTCTGGGAGTACGGCCAGTACCTCGACCCGTACACCGAGGGCGAGCACATCCGCGACCACCTGCTGCGCGCCGTCTACGGCACGTTCTCCAACGTGAAGACCGTCGAGCCGGCCACGTACGCCGCCCTCGAGCTGGAGTGGGTGGCGTTCGTGGCGGCGCGGGGGGAGTACCGGCGCTACGTCGGCGACCACACGCTGACCGAGGACGACATCCGCTCCCACGTCGACTTCCCCGACGCCGTCGTGCAGAACTCCGGCGCGTTCTGCCTGCACTACCCGCGCGACGAGAAGTACGACTTCCGGCTCGAGGACTGGAAGTGGGACGAGCGCGACGAGCGGCCCTACGACGTCCCGTTCCGCTGCCTGTACTCGGTGAACGTGCCGAACCTGATGATGGCGGGCAAGCACATCAGCGTCACCCACGTCGCCGGGTCGAACACCAAGTTCATGGGCAACGGCGGGCAGCACGCGATGGCGACCGCCGCCGCGGCGTTCCTGTGCCGGAAGTACGGGACCACCCCGCGCGGGATCCACGACGCGCACCTCGACGAGCTCAAGGCGCTGACGAACGACGTCGTCAACGCGAAGCTGCCGCCGGCGAGCACGCAGGAACAGAGCTGATCCACATCGAACCCATAGGGAACGCACAGGTCGGCGGTCGAGTCTGGGGTCCTGTGACCTGCCTGCACGCCCCGCTCACCCGCACCGCCCCGTGACCGCTCCCGGACCCGCCCCCGACCGGTCCCGGCTGCTGCGCCGCCTCGCCCTGCTGTGCGTCGTCGCAGGCGTCGTCGCGACCGGCTTCCTGGTCCCCCTCGGCGTCGGCATCGACGACCTCTCCTACCAGGTCCCGACGGTGTCGGGCGGACCCGACATCGACCCGGCGAAGGTACCGCTCGCGACGACGGTGCAGGACCGCAACGGCGCGACGATCGCGACGCTCTACGCGCAGTACCGCACGCCCGTGAGCTACGCGCAGATCGCGCCCACGATGACCGCGGCGATCCTCGCCGTCGAGGACCGGCGCTTCTTCGACGAGTCCGCGCTCGACCCGACGTCGATCGCGCGGGCCGTCGTGAACAACGCCTCGGGCGGCGACCTGCAGGGCGCCTCCACGATCACCCAGCAGTACGTGAAGAACTACCTGATCGACGTCGTCGACCGCGACGACCCGGCCGAGCAGGCCGCCGACCGGGCGGACACGGTGGGGCGCAAGGTCCGGGAGGCCGAGATCGCGGTGCAGGTCTCGCACGCGATGTCCAAGCAGGACGTGCTCGCCGGGTACCTGGACCTCGTCGAGTTCTCCGGCAGCGTCTACGGCGTCGCGACCGCGGCGCAGGCCTACTTCGGCACCACCGCGTCGGCGCTGACGGTGCCGCAGGCCGCCCTGCTCGCCGGCATGGTCAACAACCCGACGCTCGACAACCCCTACACCCATCCGCAGCAGGCGCTCGCCCGGCGCAACGTGGTGATCGATGCGATGGTGCAGGACGGGTCGCTCGACGCGGCGGCCGGCGCGACCGCCAAGGCGGCGCCGCTGGGGGTGCTGGCGAACGGCCCGGTCGTGCCCGGCAGCACGTGCATGTCCGCCCGGCCCGACGCCGGGTTCTTCTGCGCCTACGCCGTCAGCTACCTCGAACAGGCCGGGTTCACCGACGACCAGCTCGCGACGGGCGGCTACACCATCCGCACGACGCTGGACCCCGCGGCGAGCCAGGCGATCAAGGACGCCGTGGACGCCGACGTGCCGACGACGCAGAACGGTGTCGCCAACACGTTCGCCCTGGTCCAGCCCGGCGCGACGGGCCACCAGGTGCTGGCGATGGTGGCCAACCGCAACTACGGCACGGACGCGGGGGCGGGGGAGACGGCGACGAACATCGTCGCCGACCCGAGCAACGTCTTCGGCGCCGGCTCGTCGTTCAAGATCTTCACGACGGCCGCGGCGCTCGAGGCCGGCACCGTCGGGTTCGACAGCGCGCTGCCCGACCCGAGCTCCGCGTGCTTCCCGGTCCCGGGCTCGCGCACCTGCTACCCGGTGCACAACGACGGCGCCGGCTACCCGGACCCGATCAGCCTGCAGGACGCGCTCGCGACGTCGCCGAACGTCGCGTTCGTCGGGCTGGAGGAGAAGACCGGGCTGCCGGCCGTGATCGCGATGGCCCAGAAGCTCGGCCTGCGCACCACGCTCGCGTCCAACGACGTCGGCCGCCCGCCGATCACCGATCCGGCCGACCCGCTGTCGAAGAACCCGCAGTACGACCAGCCGCAGTCGCAGTACTACCAGGGCAAGCCGTCGTTCACCCTGGGCGACAGCCCGGTGAGCACGCTCGAGATGGCCAACGTGTCGGCGACGATCCTGTCCGGCGGGGTCTGGTGCCCGCCGACGCCGATCCTGTCGGTCACCGACCGCACGGGTGCGCAGGTGCCGGTGAACCAGCAGCCGTGCGCGCAGGTCGTCCCGCCGGGGCTGGCCCACACCCTTGCCGCCGGGCTCAGCCGCGACACCACGATCGGCACCTCCGCGGCGGCGGCGAGTGCCGCGGGCTGGACCCACCCCGGCATCGGCAAGACGGGTACGACGAACGCGAGCGAGTCGGTCGCGTTCGTCGGCGGGGTCGACGACTACGCCGCCGCGTCGATGGTCTTCGCCGACGGCCCGCACCCGCAGGAGGTCTGCCCGGGCACACCGGTGCACCTCGGGCAGTGCGGCAGCGGCGCGTTCGGCGGCACCGTCGCGGCGCCGCCGTACTTCGCGGCCATGAAGGCGATCCTGGGCGGGCAGCCCGACGTGCCCGTCCCGCCGCCGGACCCGGCGTACCTCGAACCGCGCGACGGCTCGTCGACGGTGCACGCCCCGAACTGAACCGGCCGCGGCCGCCGCCCACCAGCAGATCGAGGCCGGCGCGAACATCGGCCGCGTCGCGCCGACGGTCGGGTAGCGGCCGTGGCCGCCGGGCGGGTCAGCGCGCCGGCACCGCCGCGAGGAAGGCGTCGACGCGGTCCGCCACGTCGGCCGGCCGTTCGAGGTGCATGCAGTGACTCGATCCGGGGCCCGTGACCAGCTGGTACTCGGCTCCCGGGATCGCGTCGGCCACCGCCTTCGCCTGCCACGGCGGGGTCAGCAGGTCCTGCTCGCCCACGACGACGAGCGTCGGCGCCGTGATCGCGTCGAGCCGGTCGAGCGTGTCGTGCGCGAGGTCGGCGTCCCACTGCTCGACGGTGACCTGCATCTGCGCCTCGTTCTGCGGGAAGCCCGGCAGTAGCGCCTCGAGCAGCTGCGGGAGGTTCGGGTCGTCGAGGGCCTGCGGGGAGAACGCGATGCCGGCGGCGGCCAGCGCGGACTCCATGTCCCGGTGCACGTAGGGCAGTCGTAGCGCGGTCAGCACCGAGCGCTGGAAGCCGTCGGCGCGGGCCCAGGTGGCGTAGAGCCCGGCGGAGGCGACCAGGTCGGGACGGGCCAGTGCGAGCTCCTGCACGACGGCGGAGCCCAGTGACCAGCCGAGGGTGTCCGCCCTCGGGATGTCGAGCGCCTCGAGCAGGGCGGCCGCGTCCTCGGCCAGCGAGGCGACGGTGATCGGGCCCTCGCCGCGGTCGCTGCCGCCCAGCCCGCGGTTGTCGAACGCGATCACCCGGTGTCGCTCCGCCAGCCGCGCGACGAGCTCGCCCCACAGCGGGAGCGACCCCGACGTGCCCATGACCAGCAGCAGCGGGTCTCCCGAACCGCTGATCTCGTAGTTGAGGGTGACACGGGTACGGACGGCCTGCGTCGGCACGTGTTCTCCTGTCTGTGCGGTGGTCGGGGTCGGGGGATCAGCGGTACTCGAGGCCGTCGTCGAGGTCGGCGGCGGGCATCGTCTCCCGCTCCTGCGCGTACTCCTTCAGGTGCGTCCACGGCTCCCGGTCGCCGCGGCGGAACATCCGGTCCCGCCCGCGCATGACGTAGCCGGAGCTGAAGTTGTCCTCGTCGATCCAGGGCAGCAGCGGCATGTCCGCGTCCTGCGGGCGCAGCGCGGGCACGACGGTCCGCGCTCCGCGTTCGCGCATGTGCGCGTCGAGCCGCTCGACGAAGTCCTCCACGAGGTCCACCCGCAGGGTCCAGCTGTGGCGCAGGTAGCCGAACGTGTAGACCATGTTCGGGACGCCGCTGATCATCAGCCCGCGCCAGGTGACGCGCTCGGTGAAGTCGACGGGCTCGCCGTCGACGCGGAACGGGATGTCGCCGAACACCGACAGGTCGAACCCGGTCGCGGAGACGACGACGTCGGCCTCCAGCACCTCCCCGGAGGCGACCTTCACCCCCTTCTCGGTGAACTCCTCGATGGTGTCGGTGACGATCGAGACCGCGCCGTCGCGCATCGCGGCGAACATGTCGCCGTCGGGCACCATCACCAGCCGCTGCTGCCACGGCCGGTAGCGCGGGGTGAAGTGCTTCTCGACGTCGGTGCCCTCCGGCAGGTGCGGGAGCATCTCGGCCATCAGGAACGCGTGCAGGTCGGCCGGTGCCTCCGTCCCCAGCCGGGCGATCTCGTCGAGCTGCGCGGTGTACTGGCGCCGCATGATCTCGTAGGTCCACTCCGGCGGCACGTCCAGCGCCTCGAGCTGCGCGGCGAGCTCGTGGGTGGTCGGCGGGGCGAAGTAGTACGACGGCGAGCGCTGCAGCATCGTGACGTGCGCGGCCTTCTCGGCGATCGCAGGGACGAGCGTCGTGGCCGTCGACCCCGAGCCGATGACGACCACCCGCTTGCCGGTGAGGTCGAGGTCGTCGGGCCAGCTCTGGGGGTGGACGAGGACACCCTCGTAACGGTCGAGCCCCGGCCACTGCGGCCGGTGCGGCGTGTCGTGGTCGTAGTAGCCCTGGCACATCCGCAGGAAGCCCGCGGTGAACCGCAGCCGTTCGCCCGTGTCCGCGCGGGTGACGTGCACGGTCCACGCCGCGTCGGCCGACGACCACTCCACCCCGGTGACACGGTGTCCGTAGCGGATCCGCGACGCCAGGTCGTCCTCCTCGATCACCTCGTCGAGGTAGTCCAGGATCGCCCCGCCGGCGGCGATCGACGGCCCGCGCCACGGCTTGTGCCGGTAGCCGTAGGTGAACAGGTCGCTGTCGGACCGGACGCCGGGGAACCGATGGGTCCACCACGTCCCGCCGCGGTCGTCCTTCGCCTCCAGAACGATGAACGTCCGGTCGGGGTACGAAGTGCGCATCCGGTGCGCCGCACCGATTCCGGACACCCCGGCGCCGACGATCAGCACGTCGACGTGCCCTTCGTCCCGGACGTCGGGTTCGGCGGTGCTGCTCTGCTCGGTCGGCACGGTCGTCGTCATCTCGGCCCTTCCGGTCGGCGCTGACCCGGGAACTCCGGCGCTACGACCGTAAGCGGATCCGGCGTCGGCGGGCGTGTCCGGAAGTCGGACACGTCAAGGGGTTGACGCGCGGGCATGATGTGAGGACGCGCACATCGGGGGTGCTGCATGCGGGATGCCCTGGCCGACATCAGGATGCTCACGTCCGCACGGGCGGGGTTCCTCGCCAGGGCCGCCCCCCACCTGCCGGGGTCCCACGGCAGGTCGTGGCGTCGTGGCGGCGCAGCGTCGAGAGCGGGGTCGACCCCGGTGAGCTGGTCAGCGACTACGACCCGGGCCTGGACTTCGGCTCGCGGCTGGTCCACTGCGCGCGCCCGGTGATCGAACAGCTCGCCGACCAGATCGCCGACATCCCGGTCTGCGTCGCCCTCACCGACGACCGCGCGCGGCTGCTCGTGCGCCGGGACACGACCCCGTGGGTCGGCAGGCTCGCCGACGACAACTACTTCGCGGCGGGCTTCGACTACGCCGAGGGCCGGGTCGGTACGAACGGCGTGGGCACGGTGCTGGAGTCGGGGGAGTCGCTGCACGTCGTCGGGGCCGAGCACTTCGTCGAGCGACTGCAGCCCTACGCGTGCGCGGGCGCACCCGTGCGCGACCCGGTGACCGGCCGGATCGAGGGGGTGCTCGACATCAGCTGCGAGACCCGGTACTCCTCGCCGGTCCTGCACTCCCTGGTGCGCACGGCCGCCGCGCGGATCCAGGACAACCTGCTGAGCGACCGGGACGAGGCCCAGCGCGTGCTGTTCGAGACCTACTCCCGCCTCGACGCCCGCAGCCGGCACGCGGTCCTGGCCGTGGGGACCCGGGCCGTCGTCGCGAACGCGGCGATGCAGACCCTGCTCGATCCCCACGACCTGCAGGCGCTGCAGGACCACATGCGGTTCGTGATGCGCCGCGCGAGGTCGTTCGACGACGTGGTGTCGCTGCCGAGCGGGGCCCAGGTGCGGCTGCGCGCCCGGGTCGTCGAGCTGGGGGCCGACGTCGCGGGACTCGTCGGGACGGTGGCGCTCGTCCGGGAGGTCGACGGGCCCGCGGCGGTGGGGTCGGTGGCGGCGCGCCTCGACGGGACGCCCCCGGGCGACGGCCGGTCCCCGGCGTGGCGGACGGCTCGGGACGGCGTGGCGGACGCGCTGCGGGCCGGCCGGGCGCTGCTCGTCGTCGGGGAACCGGGGAGCGGGCGGACCCGGCTGCTCACCGACCTCGCCGGACGGCGGAGCGGGCCGGGTGCGGACGTCGTGGCGGCCGCGGACGTCACGGCCCGACCCGCCGGGGCCCTCGCCCGGATCCGGTCGCTGGACGGGGGCACCCTGCTCGTGCTGCGCGACGTGGACGCGCTGACGCCCGCCGCACTCGGGATCCTCGACGAGGTCGTCGCCGACCTGCTCGCCGCCGGCCGCCCCGTCGCCGCCACCGCCGCGACCCCGCCGCGCCACGACGGGCTGCTCGCCCGGTTCCGCAGCTCGGTCACCGTGCCGCCGCTGCGTGCCCGCGTCGTCGACCTGCCCGAGCTGGTCGCGACGATCCTCGGCGAGCTCGCCCCGCACCGGGAGGTCGGCGTGTCCGCGGAGGCGATGCGCACGCTCGCCCGGCACGGCTGGCCCGGCAACGTCGCGGAGCTGCGCGCGGCGCTTGCGGCGGCGCTGGACCGCCGGCCCGTCGGGACCATCGAGGTGGCCGACCTGCCCGGCTCGTGCCAGAGCATGCCGCGCAGCGCGTTGCGGGCCGTCGACCGGGTCGAGCGCGACGCCATCGTCGACGCCCTGCGCGCCGTCGGCGGCAACCGGGTCGCCGCGGCCGCCGCGCTCGGTCTCGCCCGCTCGACGCTCTACCGCAAGATCCGCCAGTACGGCATCACCGGGTGACGCGGCCGCCCGGCGTCCGTGCCGCGGTCGTGTCGGCGGTGGCTGCGGCGCGGCGGCGGGGCGGCGGCGGGGCGGCGGCGGGGTCAGGCCTCCCACTGGTGCAGTGTCGAGAGCAGGACGGCGTTGACCGCCATGACGGCGGCCAGCACGATCGCCGGCACGAGCGCGCCCGTCACGCCCAGCAGCACCGCCGCCAGCGCGAACACACCCAGCTCCACGGGGATGCGGGCGGGCGTCGGCAGCCGCCGCGCGGAGCGCGGCGCGCACCACAGCGCCCACACGGCGATCGCCGCCGCGGGCAGCAGGACCGCTGCGACGACCGCGCCGGCACCGTCGAACAGCCGGGCGCCCGCGTAGCCGAGCGCGACGAAGGCGCAGAGCTCGAGCAGGAACTTGAGTGCGAGGTTCGCGGCGCGCATGGGTCTGGTCTCCGGTCGGCGGGCGGCCCGGGTCGGCAGCCGGCCGGGCGAATGGGTACGACCATCGTGGCCCCACGGCCGCCGAACCCGGTCACGCGGCCGACCGCGGCCGCGTGCCGTCTCAGCAGACATCGAGGACGTTCACAGCGACGTCTTCCTTTCGCCGCGTACCACGGACGACGAGGGCAACCGATCCCGATCCCGAGGTGCGTCATGCAGAACCGTCCCGACGACGACGAGGCCCGGACCGACCGGCCGCAGCCCGACGACCGGCCACAGCCCGGCGACCAGGCCCGACCCGACGACCACGCCCGACCCGGCGCCGCGTCCCGGTCCGGCCGGCCGCGCCGCCGGTCGCGGGCCGTCGCCGCCGCGGCGGCCGCGGCGGCGGCCGTCCTGGGTGCGGGGGCCGTCACGGCCGGTGTCGTGGGCACCGGTGCGGTGACGACCGTCGCGTCCGGCACGGCGCAAGCCGCGCGGCACGTCGCCCTGCCGCCCGGCGCCGGGGACGACGGCTCGGGGACGGGCGGCCCGACCCGCGCCGCGACGGCCCAGGAGGAGGTCGGCGTCGTCGACATCGACACCGTCCTCGACTACGGCACCGGGCGCGCCGCGGGTACCGGCCTGGTGCTGACCGCCGACGGCGAGGTTCTCACCAACAACCACGTCGTCGCGGACGCCACGTCGATCACCGTCACCGTGGTCGGGACGGGCGCGAGCTACCGGGCGTCGGTCGTCGGCACCGACGCCACCGACGACGTCGCCGTGCTCCGGCTCGCCGACGCCTCCGGCCTCACGCCCGCGGTCCTGGCGAGTTCGGCCCAGCAGGCCGCCGTCGCGCCCGGTACGGCCGTGACCGCGGTCGGCAACGCGGGCGGCGTCGGCGGGACGCCCAGCGCCGCGCCGGGAACCGTGCTCGCGCTCGACCAGGCCATCACGGCGGGCGACGAGTCGGGCGGCGACTCCGAGCAGCTCACGGGCATGATCGAGGTCGACGCGGCGATCGAGGCGGGCGACTCCGGCGGCCCGCTCTACGCCGGCGGCGCGGTCGTCGGGATCGACACGGCGGCGTCGTCGGCCTCGTCCGGGCCGTCGTTCCGGACCGCGGCGCTGCCGGGCTCGTCGTCGGGCACCGTCGGCTTCGCCATCCCGATCGGGACGGCACTCGACATCGCCCAGCAGATCACCTCCGGTGAGCAGAGCGACGCGATCACCCAGGGCACCCCGGCGTTCCTCGGGGTCGAGCTGGCGCAGGGCGCGGGCGGTGTGGCCGACCCGGCAGCCGAGGGCGCCGTCGTCTCGGGCGTCGTGCCGGGCGGGCCCGCCGCCGCGGCGGGGCTGGCGGCGGGCGACGTCGTCACGTCCGTCGGCGCGACGCCGGTCGACGGCCCCGACGCGCTCTCGGCGGCACTGGCCGCGCACCGGCCCGGCGACCACGTGGAGATCGGCTGGTCGGACGCGTCGGGGAGCGCGCGGACGGCGACCGTGACGCTCGCCGCGGGCCCCGCGGCCTGACCCGCGCTCCGCCACGAACGGGTGACCTGGCACGCCGGATCCGGGTTCCGCCGCGTTGTCCGGGTACGGGGCCTCCACAGGGGGGCCAGTCGGAGGCCCCGGACGGAGGACGGTCCCGGGCCGCGCATCGCCCTTCTCGCGCGGTACCGGCGGGAGCGTTCCGGCCCGGGACCGGTCCTCCGTCGCCGGCCCCGGAGCGGGCCGCCCGGGGCGAGCCGACACGGCCGCCACCGCCACGCCCCGCGGCAGCGCATCCACCGCCGCCCGCTGCGCGGCTAACGATCGCGGAGGCCCGACCGAGACCGTGTCGGGGCGGCCCCGAACGGTGGTGCGCCCGGCGGACCACGGCGCGAGGAGACCCCGGGAGCGTGGAGAACGTCGGCGAGGCGCTGCAGAGCCTCCTCGCGGTCACCCTCGTGGCCGCCGTCGCCCCGCTGCTGCTCGGGCTGCTCCCGCGGCTGCGGGTCCCGCAGGTCGTGCTGCTGCTCGCGGGCGGGATCGTCGTCGGGCCCGCGGTGCTGGGCTGGGCCGACCCGACGGCGATCGAGCCGCTGGCCGACCTGGGGCTCGGCTTCGTGTTCCTGCTCGCCGGCTACGAGATCGACCAGCGGCTGTACCGACAGGACGCGGGCCGCCGGGCGCTGGTGGCCTGGTTCGTCTCGTTGCTGCTCGCGCTCGGGGTCATCGGGCTGCTGGCCTGGGCGGGTCTGGTCCGGGCGTTCGTGCCCGTCGCGCTGGCGATGACGACGACCGCGCTCGGCACGCTCGTGCCGATCCTGCGCGAGAACGACATGCTGCGCGGCCGGCTCGGCGGCTACCTGATGGCGGGCGGGGCTGCGGGCGAGCTGCTGCCGATCCTCGCGATCGCGGTCTTCCTCGGCATCGGCAACCGCTTCGTCGCGCTGCTCTCGCTGGCCGCGGTCGTCGTTCTCGCCGTGCTGCTCGGCGTCGCGGCGCGGGTGCTGCGCCCCGGTGGGCGGCTCGACGACATCATCAGCGAGCGCCAGCACGAGACCAGCCAGATCACGCTGCGGTTCACCGTGCTGCTGCTCGTCCTGCTGCTGGCCGTCACCGAACGGTTCCACCTCGACGCGGTGCTCGGCGCGTTCGTGGCGGGCATGGTGCTGCGCCGGTGGGCCGGGCGGAACGCGCGCGTGCTGGAGGAGAAGCTCGACGTCGCCGGGCACGGGTTCCTCATCCCGATCTTCTTCGTCTACTCCGGCATGACCATCGACGTGCGGGCGATCGCGGCGGCGCCGCTGCGGCTCCTGCTGTTCTTCGGGCTGATGATCCTCATCCGGGGGCTGCCCGCGCTGCTGGTCTACCTGCGGGTGCTGTCGTTGCGCGAACGGGTCCAGACGGTGCTCGTGACGGCGACCGCGCTCCCGCTGGTCGTCGCCCTGACCCAGATCGGGCTGCGCAACGGCACGATGCTGCCCGAGAACGGGGCAGCACTCGTCGGCGCCGCCGTGCTGACGGTGCTCGTGCTGCCGACCGTCGCGGTCGCGATCACCAGACCCGGCCCCGACACCGGGCGCGACGTCGTCGCGCGGCGTCCCGACGAGGTCGCGGGCTGACCCGGCGCGTCTGCGAGAGTGGGGCGGTGAGCAACAGCCGGCCGGCCGACGACCGCCCCGGTGCCCGTGCGCGGCACCGCCCCGGTGGGGGAGCGCGATGACCGCGCCCGCCACCCCGCACCGGGTGACGACCGAGCGTCGCGGGCACGTGCTGCTCGTCCGGATGGAGCGGCCGGCCAAGCGCAACGCCGTCGACGCCGCGATGACGGCCGCCCTCGACGCCGCGCTCAACGACCTGGAGGACGACCCCGACCTGTGGTGCGGGGTCCTCTCCGGCGGGCCCGGGATGTTCTGCGCCGGTACCGACCTCGCCGGGGGCGCGGGCGAGCCGACACCGCGCGGCGGCAACTACGGCGTCGTCCGGCGGGTGCGGTCGACACCGCTGGTCGCGGCCGTCGAGGGCATCGCCTACGGCGGCGGGTTCGAGATCGTGCTCGCCTGCGACGTCGTCGTGGCCGGGAGGTCGGCGCGGTTCGCGCTGCCCGAGGTGGCGCGCGGCCTCGTCGCCAACTGCGGGGCGCTGTTCCGGGCCCCGCGGCCGCTGCCGCTGACCGTCGCCAAGCAGATGCTGCTGACGGGGCAGCCGATCGGGGCACAGCGCGCCTTCGACCTCGGCCTGGTCTCCGAGCTCGTCGACGACGGCGCCGCCGAGGACGCCGCGGTCGCACTCGCCGAGCAGATCTGTGCCAACTCCCCGGTCGCGGTGCGGGCGACGCTGCGCGCGGTCGATGCCGTCGCCGGGCTCCCCGACGAACGCGGCTGGACCGCGACGGCCGTCGCCGGCGTCGCGATCGCCGACTCCGCCGACCGGGCCGAGGGGATCGCCGCGTTCCTGGAGAAGCGCCCGCCGCGCTGGACCGGCCGCTGACCCGGTTCGTCGCAGCGAGTACGGCCGCGGGGACCGCGCCCGCCCGGCGGGTCAGCGGGCCGCCCCGGCGGGCGTGCCGCCGAAGCCGAATACGCGACCCAGCCCGGCTGCCGCGGCGACGAGTCCGCGGCCGAACCCCGTGTGCTCCGTGTGTTCCTTGTGCTCCTTGCGCTCCCGGCGCTCCTCGCGCACCGGCTGCGCCTGCGGGTCGGACTCGGGGTCCGGGCCGTAGAGCGCGCCGTAGTAGTCGTAGCCGATGCCGAACCCGTAGCAGTCCATCGCGGCGAGTGCCGCGAACGCCTCGATCCCGCGGGGCGTGCGGCGGGGCCCGGTGGTGGTCCCGGTTTCGTCGGTGGTGGTCTCGGTGGCCTCGACGGTGCTGGTGCTCATGTCGTCCTCCTGGTGTCGGGCGGGGCGTCCGGTCCGGGCCGTCGCTCCGATGCCTCCGACACTGCCCCCGCCTCGGGCCTCCACCCGTCGGCCCGCCGGTCGACGCGACGGACGATCCCCGTGTCCCCCGATCGACCGACGCGGTCACGCCGGACCGGTGCGGTCACGGACGGATCGGTGCGGACGACGGGTGGCAGGGGAGCGGCGCAGCGGGCCCGGCTTCGGCGCGGCTCCGATCATCGCGTGGGTTCGCGCACGTCGCGGGCTCGGACGCCAGGCCGGGCGCGGCGCAACCCGGCGCAACGCGGCGCGTCATCGGGACGCAATGCGCGCTTCCTAGCTTTCGCTCGTCATCGAGGAGCACCGGGAGGCCCGCCCGTGAAAGTCGCCGACAACCCGCAGATGGAGGACTACTCGCTGCGGTACACGCCGAGCTCGTTCCGCAGCTGGTCGCCGTGGATGGTCTTCCTGTCGTGCCTGGTCGGGCTGTCGGCGATGGCCGGCTACGCGCTCGACGCGGCCTTCGTCAACGAGTTCGGGTTCACGAACTCCGTGTGGGGCTTCGTGATCGCGAGCGCCGTGACGTTGCCGCTGACGATCGTCATCGCGTTCGCGATCGCCCGCAAGCACATCGACATCGACCTGCTCACCCGCGGCTCCGGCTTCGGCTACCTGGGCTCGACGGTGACGTCGTTGGTCTACGCGACGTACACGCTGATCTTCCTCGCCTACGAGGGCGCGATCATGGCCCAGGCCGTCACGGCGCTGACCGGGCTGGACATCCACTGGTCCTACGTCGTCGTCGCGGCCGTGATGATCCCGCTGACGCTCTACGGGATGAGCTTCAGCTCGAAGTTCCAGGCCTGGACCTGGCCGCTGTGGGTGGCGCTCATCGGGATCGCCGTCGTCACCGCCGCCACCGCGCCCGACGCCGGTGCCCACATGGTGAACCCGCAGCCGCAGGGCGGCGCCGCGTCGGTGGTCGGGCTCAGCTTCGTCGCGGTGTTCGTCATCGCGGCGGCGAACCTCTCGCTGGCGACGCAGGTGGGGGAGCAGGGGGACTACCTGCGGCTGATGCCCGACCCCCGGCCCGGGAAGCGGGGTCGCTGGCGCGCCGCGGTGATCATGGGCGGCCCCGGCTTCGCGTTCTTCGCCCTCGTGATCTTCTTCGCCTCGACGCTGCTCGTCGGGTACGCCGACACCCAGGCGTCCGCCGACCAGGTCGCACTCCCGGTCGACCTGTTCACCACCGTGTACCAGCGGCTCACCGGTAACCACACCGTCGCGCTCGTGCTCGCCGGGGTCCTCGTGCTGCTGTCCCAGGTGAAGATCAACATCATGAACACCTACAGCGGCTCGCTGTCGTGGTCGAACTTCTTCTCCCGCGTCCTGCACCGCCACCCCGGCCGCGCGGTGTGGGTGGTCTTCCAGGTCGCGCTGTCACTGGTGCTGATGGAGCTGGACATCTTCGACCACATCGTCACGGTGCTCGGCGTGTACGCCAACGTCGGCATCGCCTGGATCGGCGCCATGGTCGCCGACCTGGTGATCGTCACACGCTGGCTGCGGATCGGCCCGCGGCACGTCGAGTTCCGCCGTGCGCACATGTTCAACGTCAACCCCGTCGGCTTCGGGTCGATGGTGATCGCGGCGGTGTTCTCGCTCGTCGCCTACTTCGGTGCCATGGGCTCGACGATGGCCGCGCTCGCCCCGTTCGTCTCCCTCGTGCTCGCGCTGGTGCTGGCGCCGGTGCTCGCGGTGCTCACCAAGGGCCGCTTCTACGAGGCGCGGACCAGCGAGTTCCCCGAGGGCGCCACCGACGCGACGTGCGTGCGGTGCGCGGGCACCTACGAGCTGGTGGACATGGCGACCTGCCCGTTCCACCAGGGCGCCATCTGCTCGCTGTGCTGCTCCACCGAGGGGTCCTGCCACGACTCCTGCAAACCGAACGCCTGGCTGCCGGGCCGGACCACCGACCTCGGTCTGCCCGCGGCCAGGCCCGCCGTCCCGACCGCCGCGATCGTCACGGAGGCGACACCATGACCGGCGCACTGCTCGTCGTCGACCTCCAGAACGGCTTCTGCCGGCCGGAGGGCTCCGTGCCGCGGGTCGGGCTGGGCCTCGCCGGCGTGGACGCGGCCGTCGCCCACGCCGCGACCGCCGTGCACGCGGCGCGCGAGGCCGGCACGCCGGTCGTCTTCACCCGGCACCTCTACCGCCCTGGACGCGCCGACGAGGGACGTAACCTGCGCCGCGACGGCGCCCTCGCGGCCCTCGACGGACTGCTGCTCGGCACCTGGGACGCCCAGGTCGTCGACGACCTCGGCTGGACGCCCGCCGACCTCACCGTCGACAAGTGCCGGTTCGACGCGTTCCTGTGGACCTCGCTCGACCCGCTGCTGCGCGGTCTGGGTGTCGACGAGCTGGCCGTGTGCGGCGTCGTCACGAACATCTGCGTGGAGTCGACGGTCCGGGCCGCGTTCATGCGCGACTACCGCGTGACCCTGCTCGCCGACGCCTGCGCCGCCGCCACCCCACGGCTGCACGAGGCGGGCGTCGAGGTCATGGGCGAGTGCGGGTTCGCGACGGTCCGCACCGTCGCAGAGCACGTCGCCGGTGCCGTGCCCGCCGTGACGGGCGCATGAGCAACGTGTCGGTGATGTCCGCGCCACCCGGGCGCAACGGCGCGTTCCTATCGTCGGGTGCTGTGAGCATGCCGGTTCCGCGACGACGACCGGGTGTCCGTCGCGGCGAGGACGTCCGGCGGCTGCGCGACCTGTTGCGCGCCGCGCTGCTCGCCCACCGGTTCCCCGAGGGTGCGCTGCCCTCCGAGACCGACCTGATGTCGGCGTACGGCGCCACCCGCGCGGCCGTGCGGGAGGCGCTGGCGATGCTGCGCTCGGAAGGGCTGATCGAGCGGCTCCCGGGCGTCGGTACCCACGTGATGGCCGACCCGCCGCGCACCGAGATGGACGAGGCCCTCGGCGTCACCCGCGGGCCGATGTACGCCGTCACGACACCGCCGCGGGTGCTGGACCGGTCGACGGTGCCCGCGCCGGTCACGCTGGCCGAGGCCCTGGGCGTCGAGCCGGGCACGCCCGTGCTGCGCCTGGAGTACGTCGCGATGACCGAGGGCCTGCCCAGCGCCGTCGCGACCAACTACGTCGTCCACCCGGAGGCGCAGCGGCTGCTCGCCACGTCGTTCCACGGGCACTGGTACCAGCTCATGGCCGACGCGGGCGTGGTGTTGGGGGAGTCGGAGTTCGTCATCGACTGCGTGCCCGCCGACGCCGGCACCGCCGAGCTGCTCGGGCTCGCGGCCGGGCCCCGCTGCTCGCGGTGGAGCAGACGATCACCGACCCCGGCGGGCGCGTGATCGACGTGGCGTTCCTGCGCATCCGCCCGGACCGGTTCCGGTTCGTCTGCCGGGCCACCGCGTCCGGCCTGCTCTGACCATCGCCCCTGCCTGCCCTGACGGTCGACCCCTGTCCTTGCCGCGCTGTCCTTCCTGCGCTGTCCTTCCTGCGCCGTTCTCCGCGACCGTTGCCCTTCCCCGGCGTCCTCCCGGCCGCCGGGGCCCCGACCCCGACTCCGATCGGAGCCCACCCGTGTCCCTCACCCTGACCGACGCCGCCGCGGCCCTGCGCGCCGGCACCACGACCAGCCGCGCCCTCACGGAGGCCGCGATCGCCACCGCCGACCGGCTCGACGCGCGCGTCGGCACCTACCTCGCCCGGTTCGACGAGTACGCCCTCGCGACCGCCGACCGGGCCGACGCCGAGCTCGCGGCGGGCCACGACCGCGGCCCGCTGCACGGGATCCCCTTCGGCGTCAAGGACATCATCGCGATGGCGGAGGGCCCGACGACCGCGCAGTCGCTGGTCCTCGACCGCAGCTGGGGCGCCGGGAAGGACGCCCCGGTCGTCGCCCGACTCAAGGCCGCGGGCGCGGTGATCACCGGCAAGACGACGACCATGGAGTTCGCGTGCGGCATGCCCGACCTCGGCAAGCCGTTCCCGGTGCCGCGCAACCCCTGGGACCTCGAGACCTGGCCCGGTGGGTCGAGCTCGGGGACCGGGTCGGGCGTGGCCGCGGGCATGTTCCTCGCGGGGCTGGGCACCGACACCGCCGGCAGCATCCGCATCCCGGCGGCGCTGTGCGGGATCACCGGTCTGATGCCGACGTTCGGCCGGGTGCCCAAGTCCGGCTGCGTCCCGCTGGGCTACAGCCTCGACCACATCGGCCCGATGGCGCGGTCGGCCGCCGACTGCGCCGCCGTGCTCGCGGTGATCGCCGGGTCGCACGCGAGCGACCCCGACTGCGTCGACGCACCGTTCACCGCGGAGCCCGTCGGTGACGACTTCTCCGGGATGCGTATCGGGGTCGTGCGCGAGGGGCACTTCCCCGATGGCGCCGACCCGGCACTCGCCCCCGCGTTCGACGCCGCCGTCGCGCAGCTGGAGGCGTCGGGCGCCACGACGGTCGAGGTCGTCCTGCCGCTGCGCGCGGAGCTGATGACCGCCGACATCGTGACGATGGCCTGCGAGGCGCTCGCCTACCACCGCACCGACATGACGACGCGCTGGGACGACTACTTCGCCGCCACCCGCGCGATGATCGCCCGGGGCGCCATGGTGTCGGGCGCCGACTACGTGCAGGCCCAGCGGATGCGCCGCGCCGGGCAGCTCGCGCTGGGCCGGCTGTTCGCCGAGGTCGACGTCGTCGCCTGTCCGACGATCTCCGTCGGCGCGCCCGCGTTGCAGGGCTACCTCGACGGCACGACGGAGATCATGGAGCTGTTCGCCCACATCCACACCGGCTACTGGGACTCCGTCGGCAACCCGGTGCTCGCGCTGCCCATGGGCGCGACGGCGTCGGGGATGCCGCTGTCGCTGCAGCTGGCCGGGCGCCCGTTCGAGGAGGCGACGCTGCTGCGCGCGGGCAGCGCGTTCCAGGCCCGCACCACCCACCATCTGCGCGTACCCGCCCTCGCCGCAGGCGACGAGGCGGTCGCCGCGTGAGTTGCCCTGTGTCAAGCCGCCGCTGGTTGATCTTGGTTGAGGACGCGTTGAAGGGCGTGGTGTCGGTCGGGGTCGTAGGGGGTGTGGCTGTGCCAGCAGGCCCAGATGACACCGATCCAGGCTCGGGCCAGGACGCGGACGGCGTGGGGGTGGTCGTGACCGCGGGTTCGGGCTCGTTGGTAGAGGTCGGCGGCCCATGGGTTGGTTTTGATGCTGTCGCCGGCGAAGTCGCAGATGGCGTCGCGGAGTTGTTTGTCGGCGCCCCAGCGGAACGACACGGCGCGGGCCTTGCCGGACTGGCGGGTCGAGGGTGCGACCCCGGCGAGGCAGGCCAGCGAGTCCGGGGTGGGGAAGCGGCCGCGGGCGTCGCCGATCTCGGCGAGCATGCGTGCGGCGCGGACTCGGCCGGCGCGGGGCAGGCTGGTGAAGATCTGTGCGTCGGGGTGGAGATCGAGCTGCTCGCTGATGCGGGCGGCGAGCTCGGCGATCTGTGTGGTGAGTGTGCGCAGCACTGTGACGTAGGCGGCGGTCACCGCAGCAGCGGTGTCGGCTTCGGGTCCGGTGTGGCCGCGGGGTGCGCTGGTCAGGCGGGTGTGCAGGACGGTGGGGTCCATGCGGCCGCAGTAGCCGACCGATGCCAGCCAGGATGCCAGTCGTCGTGGGGTGAGCCAGTCGATCTGGGTCTGGGTGGTGAAGCGCTCCAGGAAGCGCAGGCTGATCTGCGAGTCGATGTCGGAGAACAGCCCGATCACGGCGGGCAGGCAGATCTGCAGGTGAGCGCGCAGCTGGTTGGCCACCGCGACACGGTGGGCGACCAGGTCACGCCGGGCCCGCACGCTCTGGCGCAGCGCGGTGGTGGTGGGGGTGTCGACCAGCAGGGGGCGCAGGCGGCGGCGGTCGGTTCGGACGGTGTCGGCGAGGACGTAGGCGTCGAAGCGGTCGTCTTTGTTCCCGGCCGAGCCGTAGCGCGAACGCAGGTTTTTGAGCTGTCCGGGTGGGATCACGAACACGACCAGTCCGGCTTGTCGCAGGGCGTCGACCACGGGGCCGTCCGGGCGCTCGATGCCGACCTCGACCACCCCGGCCTTGGACAGGCGCCCGACCATCGTGCGCAGCCCGGTCCGGTCGTGGGTGACGGAGAAGCGCTGGAGCTGTTCGCCGTCCGGGGCGAGGACGCAGACGGCGTGGTCGTCCTTGGCCCAGTCCACCCCGCCGGTCGGGCGGTGCGGGTCGACCGACGGCGCGGTCTCGGTGACACTCATGGTCGTCTCCTCGCTGTTGGCGCAGTGGGAAGACACCCGGTGGTCCCGGGACGCGGCAGCCGGTCGCTCACTGATCGGCACTCGACGGTGCTCAGCCCTGTAGCCAGTCGGCGCGTCCTGGGCCACCGGACCTCGCTGAACTCACGCCGGACCTCGAAGGTCGAGCGAGCAGGGCGATGGCCCGGTGGGAACCTCAGGTGCGCCCGAATCCTGGATCAACGATCCGACTCGGACACAAGGAGGGTGCACCAGTGAGCCCCGCCGCCGTTCCGGGACCGGAGACCGACATGACCACCACCGACACGACCACCACCGACACGACCACCATCGACACGGCCACCGCCGACACCGTCCGCTCGCTGATGCGCGAGGCACGCATCCCGGCCTCCGAGGCCGAGATCGCGGCGTACGCCGCGGCCTACCCGGGTGTCCGCGCGGGCGTCGAGGCGCTCTACGCGCCCGTCGAGGTGCGCTACCTCGACCCGGCGCTGCGCTTCCGGGCCGACGCCGTCGGCCCCGAGACGCCGTGGGCGGGCCCGCCGGCCTGACCCCGCCGGGCGCTGCGTGCGACGAGGCCTCGCTCACGGGCCGCTCAGGAGCCGGTCAGTACATCACCGTCCCCGCCGAGACGTTGACGTCCTCGCCCGTGATCCCCGCGGCCGCGTCGGAGGCCAGGAAGGCGCAGACGGCCGCGACCTCGTCGGCGTCGACGGTGCGGCCCATGGGGGAGATGTCGGTGAACGCCGCGCGCGCCCGGTCCTCGGTGATCCCGTCGCGAACGGCGTTGCGCCGCACCAGGGCGTCGAGCCTGCCGCCGCCGACCGGCCCGGGACACACGCAGTTCGCCCGCACCCCCGACGGTCCGAGCTCGGTCGCCAGGGTGCGCACCAGACCGATCACCCCGAGCTTCGACGCGGCGTACGGTCCGCGGCCGGCCATCGGGCGCTTGCCCGTCATCGAGCCGATCGCGATCAGCGACCCCTCCCGGCGCGCGATCATCCCGGCCGCGAACGCGCGGAAGGTCAGGAAGACGCCGTCGAGGTTCGTCGCGAGGCAGTCCCGCCACTCGGCCAGGGCCGCCTCGTGCAGCGGCCCGACCGGTCCGGTCACCCCGGCGTTGGCGACGACGGTGTGCACCGCCCCGAGCGCCTCGGCGGCCGACGCGAGCTCCGCGACCGCGGCCTCGTCGCGGACGTCGCAGGCCACCGGTTCGGCGGTCGCCCCGAGGCCGCGGACCTGGTCGAGGGTCTCGGCCAGCGACGCGGGGTCGCGCGAGGTGACGACCAGGCGGAACCCGTCGCCCGCCAGCGCCCGCGCGACCGCCTGCCCGATGCCGCCGGCCGCCCCGGTGACGACCGCGACCCGGTCACCCACCCGCGCCGCGCAGGTGGGCGCTGAACGGGACGTAGGTGAAGCCGAACGGCGTCGGGCTCGGTTCGCGGCGCAGCACGTGCAGGCAGCCGGGGCAGCGCGCGACCAGGCACCAGCCGCGCAGGTCGAGCATCGTGTAGCCCTCGACGTCGCCGCCCCCGCACCGCGGGCAGGTCTCGTCGAGGCGGGTCCGCGGGACCGACAGCTCGGTCTCCTCCGGACGTCCGAAC
Organism: Pseudonocardia benzenivorans CB1190; assembly: GCF_000196675.2. Classification (GTDB taxonomy): domain Bacteria; phylum Actinomycetota; class Actinomycetes; order Mycobacteriales; family Pseudonocardiaceae; genus Pseudonocardia; species Pseudonocardia benzenivorans. Next base: position 2,603,110 of record NC_015312.1, read on the forward strand.
AGCATGGTCATCGGGCACCTCCGTTGCGCAGCACCGCGGTCGCCGCCTCGTCGACGCGCAGCCGGTCGGGCGCGGTCTCCGGGTCGCCCTCGACGGCGACGCCGTAGTCCCGGCGCGCGCCCTCGACGCTGACGTAGCCGTCCCGGACGTCGCGCAGCACCGCGGCCGGGTCGCGCCGGTGCGGGTCGCCCCAGCCGCCCGCCCCCGGCGTGCGCACCCGGACCAGGGTGCCGGGCCCGGCGTCGACGTCGCCGAGGCCGTTGACCCAGCGACCCTCCCCGGCCGCGACGGCCCCGCCGTCGTCGTCGAAGTAGCCGCCGAGCGGCTCCAGCCCCGGCCCGTCGTCGCGCGCGACGAGCCAGGTCCGCGCGACCGCGCTGCCGGGTTCGGCGTCGGCACCGGCGACGCCGACCCAGGCGCCGCCCGGCCGCCCGGCCTCCGCGCCCTTGCTGCCCCACGGCAGCACCCGCAGGTGCAGCAGCAGCGGGTAGACGTCGGCCCGCGAGACGACCATCCGGTCGTAGACCACGCCCGCGCCGCCGCGGTGCTCACCGGGGCCGGCCGTGTCGGTCGCGAACTCCTTGCGCAGCACCATCACCGGGTGGTCCTCCTCGATGGCCTCCGCCGACATCTCCATGAGGTTCTGCTGGCTCATCGACACGAAGCTCTCCCCGTCGCCGGCCGCCGAGGCGCCGAAGCCGCCGAGGGCGAACAGCGGGGCGACGAACAGCCGCCGCCCGGACCCGTCGGGGTCGTCGAGGGTCACCGGGACCGACTGCGTCGCCGCGGCCAGCTGTTCGGCCACCCCGGGGGGGAGGTTGCGCCGGGGACCGCTCGACGGGGCGCCGGTCGTCCCGGTGATCAGCAGGCCCATGTTGGTGCTGTAGTGCCCGCCGAAGGCCGCCTCGGCGGGCGCGCCCGACAGGAACGCCTTGGTCACGGCGTTGAACACGGCCTCGGCGGCGTCGAAGTACATCGTCGTCGCGGCGGGCGGGCGGGCGCTGACGAACGTGCCCTCCGGGATCACGATGCTCACGCACCGGAAGGCGCCGGCGTTGTTCGGGTTGTGCGGGTCGCAGAGGAACTTGACCGCGGTGAACACGCCGTTGATGGCGTCGAAGACGGAGCAGTTGACCGACGACGCCGCCTCCCGCGTCGTGCCGCTGAAGTCGACCTCGACCTCGTCGCCGCGCTTGCGCACCACCGTCCGGATCACGTACGGCTCGTCGTTGTAGGCGTCGGCGTCGATGCCGTCCTCGCCGACGAAGTCGCCGTCGGGCAGGGCGCGCAGCCCCTCGCGGGTCGACCGGTCGGCGTAGTCGAGGGTGTAGGCCATGGCGTCGTGCAGCGTCTCGACGCCGTGCTGGTCGGCCAGCGCGAGCAGCCGCTCCTCGACGAACGACGCGGCGCTGTGCAGCGCCTGCAGGTCGGCGAGCATGTTCTGCGGCAGTCGCGAGTTGTCGAAGTAGAGGTTGAAGCCGGGGATGAAGGGCTCGTCGTCGCGGTAGACCTGGACGCCGGAGATGACGACGCCCTCCTCGAACAGCGAGCGCTTGCGCACCGAGTAGCCGCCCGCGGTCAGCCCGCCCATGTCGACCAGGTGCGCCTTCACCGCGACCCCGCCGATCAGCTCGCCGCCGTGGAAGACCGGCCGGAAGAACCCGTTGTCGTAGACGTGGTTCCCGCCCTTGAACGGGTTGTTGTAGGCGATCAGGTCGCCCGGGCGCAGGTTGTCGACGCCGTACTCCCACACGAGGTTGCGCACCATGTAGGGCATGACGCCGGAGAAGTGCGCGAGGCTCTCGTTCATCGCGACGATGTCGAGGTCCAGCCGCGGCGGCGCGATCGGCCCGACGAGCGTCACGCAGAAGTCGAACGCGTCGCGGATGATCGGGGAGAAGCTCGACCGCAGGATGATCCGGCCGGCCTGGCGCACCGTCGCGTAGAAGGCGCTGCGCAGGATCTCGAGGCCGACGGCGTCGTCGCCGCGTGCAGGCGTGCTCATCGGTCGGCTCCCCACGTGATCACGATGTGTCCGGTCGGCTCGACGCGGGCGGTGTCGCCGTCGTCGAGCACGGTCGTGGCGGTCGGCTGCACGACCAGTGCCGGGCCGTCGACGCGGTCCCCGGCGCGCAGCGCGGCCCGGTCGACGACCGGCACCTCCCGCCACGCCCCGCCGCGGAAGATCCGCGCCCCCTCGGCCGACGGCGGTGCCGCCCCGGACGACGCCGCGAGCTCGGGTGCGTCGGGCGTGCCCAGCGCGACGGTCGCGGTCACCCGCGCCATCGTCACCTTCACGTCGGCGTGCCCGACGGCGTAGCCCCAGGTCCGGCGGTGGGTGTCGTCGAAGTTGGCCCGCAGCTCGGTCATCGCGGCGTCGTCGAGCGGCCGCTCGGGGACCGGGACGCCTGGTGTCTCCCACGTCTGGCCCTGGTAGCGGCCGTCGAGCCAGCGGGTCACGTCGATCCCCGGGCGGTCGCCGAGGGTGCGGCGGGCGTCGTCGCGCAGCCGGGTGTAGGCGTCCTCCAACGCACCCGGCGGCAGCTCGCCCAGCTGCTTGACCACCGGTTCGCCGACGTCCATCCGCAGGTCGGCCAGCGCGAGCCCGTAGGCCGACTCCTCGCCCGGCTGCGGCGGGACGACGACCGACTCGCACCCCAGCGCCCGCCCGATCGACGCCCCGAACACCGGCCCCGCCGAGCCGTAGGCGTAGAGCGCGAACCGCCGCGGGTCGATGCCGTTGTAGACCGACACCTCGCGGGCCGCCTCGACCATCGCCGCCGTCGCGACGTCGACGATCGCCTGCGCGGCCGCGGGCGTGTCGAGCCCGAGCGCCTCGCCCAGCGGGGCGACGGCGGCCGTCGCGGCCTCGGTGTCGAACGTGGCCGTCCCGCCCATGAACCGGGCCTGCCCGAGGATGCCGAGGACCGCCAGCGCGTCGGTGACGGTCGGCTCGGTGCCGCCGCGGCCGTAACAGGCCGGACCGGGCTCGGCACCGGCGCTGCGCGGGCCCACCCGCAGCGCGCCGCGGGTGTCGACCCAGGCGATCGAGCCGCCGCCGGTGCCGATGCTGTGCACGTCGAGGGCGGGCAGCGCGATGATCACGTCGTGCTCGAGCTCGAGCTCGGTGGTCACGACGGGCCGCCCGTCGGCGACGACGGCGCAGTCGGCGCTGGTCCCGCCGATGTCGAGGGTGATGAGGTTCTGCAGGCCGATGCGGCCGCCACCGCGCTGCGAGCCGATCACACCGCCCGACGGCCCCGACTGCAGCGTGTACGCGGGCCGGTCGCGGGCCGTCGCCGCGGGTAGCACGCCGCCGTTGGACTGCATCAGCATCAGCGGTCCGGTGTAGCCCAGCTCGGCCAGCCGGCGTTCGGCGCGTTCGAGGTAGCCCTGCACCAGCGGCCCGACGTAGGTGTTGACGGCGGCGGTGGAGAAGCGGGGGTACTCCTTGAAGCAGGGATGCACGCCGGTCGAGGTCCAGCACGGCAGGCCGGGCGCGACGTCGGCGACGATCCGGGCGGCCTGGCGCTCGTGCTTGTCGTCGGCGTAGGCGTTGACCAGGCACACGACGATCGCCTCGACACCCTGGCCCACCAGGAACCGGACCTCGGACTCCAGCCCCGCCTCGTCGAGCGGGACGACCTCGACGCCGTCGCGGTCGATCCGGCCGGCGACCGTGCGCCGCAGGTGCCGTGGCACGAACGGGCGGCGGGTGTCGCCGAACTCGCGTTGCCAGCGCGGGTTGAACTGGTCGCCGCCGGGCCGCTGCCCGCGGCCCATGGCCAGCACGTCGCGGAACCCCTCGGTGGTGATCACGCCGATGGTGTTGCCGGTGCGGGTCAGCACCGCGTTGAGCCCGACGGTGCAGCCGTGCAGCACCAGGGAGATCTCCGACATGGGTACGCCCAGCGCCTCGACGCCGGCGACGAAGCCGTCGGACTGGTCCTGCGGCGTCGTCGGCACCTTGCAGGTGCGCACCGCGCCGGTCTCCTCGTCGACCGCGACGCAGTCGGTGAAGGTTCCGCCGACGTCGATCCCGATCCGGTACATCCGCGACCTCCGGTCCGCGCCGACGACGCGCCCCGTCGCGCGCCGCCCGGCCCGGTCATCGTGGCGCCATCCCGCGACGACGCGCCATGGCCGGGTGTCCAACGCACGCCCGGATTTCTGTGCCGGCGACGCAGGGCCGCGGGCGGTCACGGATGCCCGGCCGCCCGCTGGACCGCCCGCACCATCATCGCGACGCGCAGCTCGAACACGGCGTCGGCCCGCTGCAGGTCCAGGCCGGTGAGCTCGCCGGCCCTGCGCAGCCGGTAGCCGACCGTGTGCGGGTGCACGTGCAGCGCCCGGGCCGCCTCGGCTGTCGCGCCGCCCGCGTCGAGCCAGGCGCGCAGCGTCCCCACGAGATCGGTCGACCGCTGGGCGTCGTGGCGTTCGAGCGGGCCGAGCGTGCGGTCGGCGAGTCGGCGCAGGCCGTCGGGTGCGCCGGACTCCAGCAGCAGCGCGGCGACGCCGAGGTCGTCGAGGTCGACCACGGGCCCAGGCCGACGCGGGCCCGCGGCGGCGAGGGCGGCGGCGGTGCGCACCACGCGCCATGCGGCCGGGTAGTCCTCGGTCCCGGTCACCGTCGCCCCGACCACGGTCGGCCCGTCGGGCAGCGCGGCCGCGGCCGCGACCAGGGCTGCCCGGTCCGCGTCGGGGACGAGGACGACCAGCGACCCGGCGTCCTCGCCGACGAGCGCGGCGTCCCCGAAGGCCTGGCGGGCCGCCCGCGCGCTGCGCGTCGCGGCGGCGCCGGCGGGGACCAGCACGACCGTGTGCGGCCGCGTCAGGTCGTGGCCGAGGGCGCGGGCCCGGTCGCGCAGGTCCCGGTCCCGCCCGCCGCCGCTCACCAGGTCGACGGCGAGGTCGCGGGTGAGCCGCAGCGCGGCGTCGGCGGCGTGCCTGCGCTTGTGCAGCTCCAGGGCCACCAGCGGGGCGAACCGCTCGATCACCGACCGGACCAGCGGCGGCGCGCCCGCGCCCGCGTCCCGGTCGCGGATCACCCAGAGCCGGGCGACGGCCTCACCCGCCACCGCGAGCGCCAGCACCCACGCGTGCGCGTCGCCGAGCTCCAGCCGCACCGGCGACGACCCCGGGCCGAGCGTGCCGAGCTCACGGCCGAGGGGGAGCGCGGCCGTCGCGGCCGGGCGCTCCCGGCCGGCCGCGGCGTCCGCCGAGCGGGCCAGCACCGTCCCGTCCTCGGCCGACTCCAGCACCACCGTCGCGGCCAACGCGTCGGCGAGCGCGTCGAGCACGCCGTCGAGCCCCGCGTCGTCGAGCAGCAGGGCCACCAGCCGCCGGTCCTGGGCCTCGGCCCATTCCCGTTGCGCGCGTTCGTGATGCAGGCTCTCGACGGCCGTCGTCAGCTCGGCGTTGGTCTTCTCCAGCTGGGCGATCGTGCTGCGCTGAACCTCCTTGACCCGCGCCGCGCGCAGCACCGTCGCGACGTACTGGGCCATCAGCTCGGCGAGGGCCAGCTCCGAGGCCGCGAACCGGTGGGCGCGCCGGGTGTACCCGACGAGGACGCCCGCGCAGCCGTCGTCGGCGTCGAGCGGGACGGCGAGGATCGAGTGGATCCCCTCCCGGCCCGCCGCGGCCCGCCACGGGCTGTCCTCGCCCAGGCCGTCGACGTCGGACAGCACGACGGTCCGCCGCTCCCGGACCGCCTGCGCGGCGGGCACGTCCGGTGCGTGCGCGGTGGGGTGCACCAGCATCGGCGCCAGCGAGTCGAGGTCGTGGCGGTAGGCCTCGGTCAGCCCGTGGCTCGCCCTCGTGACCAGGCGTGTCCCGGTCTCGTCGAGCAGCATCACCGCGCACGAGTCGACGCCGGTGAGCGCGCACGTGTGCCGGGCGACGCGACGGAGCAGGGCTGCGGGCTCCTCGTCGGCGTTGAGCCCGCGCAGGACGTCGGCGGCAGCGTTCATCCACTCGGTACGGGGACCGTCCGGGTCGGACACCGGCACCTCCGCGTCGTCGCGGCCCGGGCGGTCCGGGCTCGGCTAGCCTGCGGCCTCGTGACCGTCCGCTTCAAGGATCTGTGCGCCGACGCCGCCGATCCCGCCCGGGTGGCCGCCTTCTGGGCCGAGCTCCTCGGGATGCGCGCCGCGCCGCGTGCCGACGGCGTCGTCGCCCTGCTGCGCGACGAGACCCCGTGGCTGTGGGTGAACCCCGTGCCGGAACCGAAGGTCGGCAAGAACCGGGTGCACCTCGACCTGGTCGTCCCGGGCCGCGAGGTCCCGGGTGCGACGAGGCTCGCCGAGTTCGACGTCTTCAGCGTCTTCGCCGATCCCGAGGGCAACGAGTTCTGCGCCTTCGATCCCCGGCCCGGCGCCGCGTCCGACAGCCCGGCGGCGCTCGCGCTCTGCGTCGACAGCGCCGACCCGGTCGCCGCCGCGGCCTGGTGGGCGGCGCGCACCGGCGCGCGGACCGTCCCCGGCCCGGACGGCACGCCGCGCTATCTCGAGGACGTCCCCGGGCTGGACATGACGTGGAAGTTCGTTCCCGTCGACGACCCGCGCACCGCCAAGAACCGCTGGCACTGGGACGTGACGGCCGCGCCCGCCGACCTCCCCGGCGCGACGGCCCTGCGCCCGCCCGGTGAGGACCGGTGCTGGACCGTCATGGCCGACCCGCAGGGCAACGAGTTCTGTCGCTTCGGATGACTCCCGCGCTGCTCGACGCCGTACGGGCCGGTGACGTCGCCGCGGCCCCGGCGGCGCTCGACGCCGGCGCGGACCCTCCCGGTGGCCCCGACCGGCCGCTCGTCGTGGCGGCGGGGGACGAGCCGTCCTGATCGATCCCTCCTCACGCGGGTGACGCGTCCCTACGCCGGGTCGATGGCAGGGACGGCGTTCGTCACCGGCGGTTCGGGGTTCCTCGGCGGCCACCTGTCCGCCGGCTGCGGGCGGACGGCTGGACCGTGCATGCGCTCGCGCACGTCAGCACCGAGGCCGTGCACGGCCCGCTGGCCGCCGCCGAGCGCGGCCGCCCCGGCGAGGTCTACGTCGTCACCGACGGCCCGTCCGTCGTCTTCCGGGACTTCCTGACCCGGCTCGTCGCCACGGCGGGGGTCGAGGTTCCCGCGCGGAGCGTCCCGGTCCCCGTCGCCCGGATAGGGTTGAGGCAGTTGCATCGACGGAGCGGGCCGACCGACGGGGGACCACGTGACGACGACCGCGGGCGGGCTGCGCCTGGAGCATCGCGACGAGTACCCGCACCCCCCGGACGACCTCGTGAACTTCAACGAGAGCGTCTACGCCAGCGGGTGGGACGCGCGGTCGGCGATGGGCGGCTGGATGCGGCTGGGCAACCGCGTCAACGAGGGCTACGCGGAGCTGTCGGTGTGCCTGTACCTGCCCGGCGGCCGGGTGGCCTGCGCCTTCGGGAAGCCGTCGATCTCGCACAACGACGCGTTCGACGCGGGCGGCCTGCGCTACGAGGTCGGCGAGCCGTTCGCCGCGGTCACCATGGCCTACGACGGCGAGGTGTTCGTCCTCGACGACCCGTCGGTCCTGCGTGACCCCCGCCGGATGTTCGCCGAGGCGCCGCGGGCGCGGGCGTCGGTGCGCTTCGAGGCGCGGGGTGTGTCGCCGATGCACGGCGGCGAGCCGACGGCGCCGGAGCACGAGACGCTCATGTACTACGGCGACCAGTTCTCCCGCGGCCACTTCAACCAGCACACGGCGGTCACCGGGCACATCGTGGTGGGCGACGAGGAGTTCCCGATCGACGGCCACGGCTGGCGCGACCACTCGTGGGGCCCGCGCTACTGGCAGGCGATCTGGGCCTACCGGCTGTTCATCGCGAACTTCGGCGAGGACCGGGCGTTGATGATCCTCAAGAACATCCGTGCCGACGGGACGTCGCGCCGTCGCGGGGTCCTGCTCGTCGACGGGGAGTACCACGAGGTCACCGACCTCGACGTGTGGACGGAGTGGGACGACAACCAGGAACCCGCGGCCGCGCGGCTCGGGGTCCGCACGGCGCAGGGCACGGCCGTCATCGACGCCAGGACCCTCACGCTCGCGCCCCTGCGCAACCGCCGTCGCACCGAGGACGGGACGGAGCTGCGGTCGCGGGTCGCGGAGGCGTTCAGCGAGTACATGTGGGACGGCCGCACCGGCTACGGGATCATGGAGTACATCGAGCGGGTCGAGGACGGCGCGGCGGTCGGGTACCCCCTGTGATGGTCGACCCCGTGCGCTTCTGGTGGCCGGACGCGCCGGGCCCCGAGGAGACCGTCCCCGAGCTGCTCGCGTCGCGGGTCGCGGTGGTGGGCGACACGACGGCCCTGATCGCGCCGAGCCTGGTCCGCGGCGACGAGATCGCCTGGACCTACCGCGAGCTGGCCGACCGGGTGGCCGTCGCCGCCGGGGCGCTGGCCGCCGCCGGGGTCGGGCCGGGCGACCGGGTGGGCGTGCTCGTCGACAACGACGGCGCCGCCGAGGCTCACGTCGCCTACCACGCCGTGCATCGCCTCGGCGCGATCTGCGTGCCGCTCAACACCCGCTACGTGGCGCGGGAGCTGGCCTACGTGCTCGGGTTCGTGACACCCGCGGCGATCGTGCACGGGCCGCGGTTCCGCCCGTTGCTGGAGCAGGTGGCCCAGGGCGAGGTCCTGCTCGACGTCTCCACCGGGGTGCTGGAGGCGCCGCACCCGGCCGTCGACGCGGTCCCGGTCCGCGGCGACGACGACGCCGACTGGCTCTTCACCTCCGGCACCACCGGCCGGCCGAAGGCGGTGGCGCTGAGCCACCGCGGCTCGGTGGCGTGCGGCTACCAGGGCGTGGGTGCATGGGGGGTGCGGCCGGGCAGCGTCTACCAGTCGTTCGCGCCGTTCTTCACCAGCACCGGCAGCCACACCAACCTGCTCGGGTGCCTGGCCGCGGGCTGCACCTACGTCGTCGAACCGGAGTTCGACGTGCACGCCACCCTCGACCGGATGCAGCGCCACCGCACGACGTCGGTCTTCCTCATCTCCTCGGTGCTCGCGCTGATCCTCGACCGGCGCACCCCCGCCGAGCTCGACGCCTACGACTTCGCCGCGCTCGAGCGCATCTGCTACGGCGGCCAGCCGAGCAGCCAGGCCTTCTACCGGCGCACCCGATCAGAGATCGGCGAGCGCTGGGGCGTGGAGCTGGTGAACATCTACGGGCTCACCGAGGGCGGGACGTCGGGGATCATGCTCGTCGCCGACGACCACCTCGAGGCGCTGGACCGCATGGGGGACAACGGTCTGTCGATCGGGCGGACGGGGTTCCGGGAGTGGGTGGGCTTCGAGGTGCGCCGCACCGACTCGGAGACGACGACCGCGCCGGGGGAGGTCGGCGAGCTGTGCCTGCGTGGCCCGTCGACGATGTCGCGCTACGTCTCCGACCCGGAAGCGACGCGACGTGCGCTGCCCGGCGAGGGCTGGCTGCGCACCGGCGACATGGCCACCACCGACGACGCCGGGTTCGTCTACTTCGTCGACCGCAACGCCGCGCTCATCCGTCGCGGGGGCCTCAACGTGTCGTCGGTCGAGGTGGAGGGCGTGCTGCTGGAGCATCCCGGTGTCGCGGAGGTGGCCGTCGTGCCGATGCCCAACGAGGTGCTGGGCAGCGACGTGCGGGCCGTCGTCGTCCCTGTGGGCGTCGCGCCGGACCCGGCCGAGCTGATCGACTGGTGCGCGCAGCGGCTGGCCGACTACAAGGTGCCGGTCCGGGTCGACTTCGTGGAGGCGTTGCCGCGCAACGGGATGAACCGCGTCATCAAGGGAGTCCTGACGGGCGACGCCGATGCGATGACCTGAGCTGCCCGAGGGGGGACCGCTGCCCTCGGGCGGGCGGGCGGACCCCTCGGGACCGCGCGGCGGGGCCGGAGATCCGGACGCACCCTGAGTGCACCGTCCGGTGTCCGCCCACCACGGCTGCGAGGGGCCGGCCGCGGTCAGGGCGTGGTCGCCGCGGTGCGCCAGCCCCGGTGGTAGGTCTCGCGGGCCATCGCGGTGAACGGCGCCGGGCTCACGATCGCCCGCACCGCGAACTGCTCGTGCGGCTCGACCGTGGTCTTGCGCGACCCGCCGTCCGGCTCTCCCCAGATCACCCGAACCTCGGCACCCAGCGGCACGTCGGGGTCGACCGTCGCCAGCGAGAGGGCGCGCCGCTCGTTGGCGCTGTACCCGGTGAACAGCGACAGTCCGACGACACGGCCGTCGGCGTCGACGACCGAGTCGTAGTTCGACGAGCCGTAGTTCGCGTTGGGGATGTCGAAGAACTGGTAGGACGGGCCGTCCACCGCGAAGGGGGAGGCGAGGAGCGTGGTGACGTCGTCGGCGTTCCAGGCGAGGGTGACCTTGCGGCGCTGGCTGGCGGGGTCGATCCCGGCGAGCGCGTCGCGGCCGACGAAGTCGTGGTCGAACTTCACGAACGATCCGTAGCCCAGCTCCCAGGGGTTGAGGTAGTAGTCCTCGATCCGGTCGGAGACGAAGCTGCCGGCCAGCGCGTTCGTGGCCTCGTAGCCCTGCGCGGGCAGCCACTCGCGGTAGGCGCGCAGGCCCTCGCCGGTGTAGACGGCGGGCAGCGGCGAGGGGATCCAGCCCGACTCCAGGGTGTTGCACGAGTAGGCCCGCGCACCCGCGGGCTCGAGACCGAACTCGCGGCCCGCCTCCAGGATCGTGTCGCGCACCCTGTCGTAGGTCTCGTAGGGACCCCACACCTCCAGGCCGGGAGCCCCCGCCATGCCGTGGCGCAGCGTGCGGACCCGCTCGCCGCCGACGTTCATGTGTCCCATCCGGAAGAACCGCACCTGCTCCAGCGGCCCGCCGTGCACCTTCTCGATGACGTCCCAGGCCAGCGGACCCTGGATCTGGAAGCGCCAGACGTCGCGGGTCACCGGCTTGCCGTAGGGCCGCGACGGTGAGCGGTCGTCCTTGCGGACGTCGACGTCGTAGCCGGTGCCCGCGGTGAACGTCAGCCAGTTCGCGACGGGCGCGCGGCCGACGAACACGAACGCGTCCTCGGCCAGCCGGAACAGGATGCCGTCGCCGATGACGCCGCCGTCGGGGGAGACGGGGACGAACTGCTTCGCGGAGTCGACGGGGAACGTCGCGGTCGAGTTGACGCCGGTGTCGGTGAACAACCTCAGCGCGTCGCGTCCCGACACCCACAGGTTGACCATGTGGTGGGACTGGTCGAACAGCACGGCCGTCTTCTGCCAGGCGAGGACCTCGCGCCGGAAGTTGGTGAACTCCGCCGGGACGACCGGGTACACGTACGCCCCGATCTGCGAGTTCCGCAGCAGCCCGACGGTGTCCCCCGCCGCGTCCAGGACCTCCTGCAGGCTGCCACCGGTCGGCGTCTCGGCGCTCGTGTCCATCCGTCCTCCGAGAGAGTGCGTCGTGCTTCGGCCACGCTGTCGTTCGGCCCACGCTAAGCCGGTCGCGGCCGAGCGGCACCGGCTGACCGCGCGGCGGTGCCGCCACGTCCGGGTCGCCGAGGCGGGTCGCCGGACGTCCCGGAGGACGGCTCCCGCCGTCGTTTGTCGCGAAGCACAATCGTCGGGGGTGCCGACAGTGGCCGGGACAACTGCCTGGTGGCCAGGAGCGGCACCGCGATCTACGGTCGGGACGACGGTCGCCGGCGCAGCTGCCGGCCCGAGTCTTGGAGCGGTGCATGACGAGCCGGATCAGCCCGGACCTCCCGGGCACGTACGTGTTCGACGGTCCCACGAGCCGTCGAGGGCTCAACATGAACAAGCTGTTCATGTCGCTGCGCTCGGAGACCGCACGGACGGAGTTCCTCGCCGATGAGCGGGCCTACTGCGCCCGGTTCTCGCTGTCGGAGGAGCAGACGGCGGCGGTGCTGGCCCGTGACTGGCAGGCGATGCTCGACCTGGGGGGCAGCATCTTCTACATCTACAAGCTCGCGATGATGGACGGGCTGTCCATGCAGTACCTCGGCGGCGTCTTCACCGGCATGTCCGAGGCCGACTTCAAGGCCGCGTTGCTCGCGGGAGGACGTACCGATGTCTGAGGTGATCTGGGGGCTGGCGACCTCGCACGTCCCGTCGATCGGCGCCGCGATGGACCGCGGGCTGACGAGCGACCCGGTGTGGGCGCCGTTGTTCGAGGGGTACGCGCCGGCGCGCACGTGGTTGGCCGACAAGACCCCCGACGTCGCGATCCTGATCTACAACGACCACGCCAACGGCATCGACCTCGACATCGTCCCGACGTTCGCGATCGGGACCGCGGAGCGCTACCGGGTGGCCGACGAGGGCTTCGGCCGCCGTCCGGTGCCCGACGTCGTGGGCGCGCCGGACCTGTCGTTCCACCTCCTGCAGCACCTCATGGACGAGGGCTTCGACCTCACGGTCTTCCAGGAGCTCGACGTCGACCACGGGTTCACCGTGCCGCTGTCGGTGTGGACGCCCGACCCGGGCGACGCGTGGCCCTGCCCGGTCGTCCCGATCCTGGTCAACGTCATCCAGTACCCGCAGCCCACCGCGGCGCGCTGCTACGCGCTGGGCAAGGCGCTCGGCCGGGCGATCGCGTCGTTCGACGGTGCCCGCACGGTCGGCATCCTGGGCACCGGCGGGATGTCGCACCAGCTCGCCGGGGCCCGCGCGGGGTTCATCAACCCCGACTTCGACGCGATGTTCCTCGACGCCATCGAGAACGACCCGGAGAAGCTCGCGGCCTTGACCCGTGAGGACTACATCCGGCAGGCCGGGTCCGAGGGCATCGAGCTGATCATGTGGCTGGTCATGCGCGGCGCCATGAACGAGCGGGTCCGCAAGGTGCACGCCGCCTACCACGTCCCGGCGTCGAACACCGCGGCCGGGCTCGCGCTGTTCGACAACCGGGTCGCCCAGCACGCCTGACCGCCGCCCGCGCGGCCTCCGACGGACCGCAACGCCCGCGCGCCCTCCGACACGGAGCGCAGCGCCCTGCGCGGCCTCGGAAGTCGCGGGTGTGGGGGTCCGGGTTCGGCGGGCGTGCGGTCGGGTGGCGTCCACGTCGGGGCGGGCTCGCGGACCGCGCGCGGGTGGCCGATAGTGGCGGTCGGCCCCTGCCTCGCGAGACCCCGCAAAGGAGAGCCGTGCAGATCGCACTCGCCCAGCTCGCCGCCACCACCGACCCCGACGTCAACCTCGGCCTCGTCCGCGACGGCGTGCGCCGCGCGGTCGAGGCCAGGGCGCGGGTCGTCGTCTTCCCGGAGGCGACCATGTGCCGCTTCGGGGTCCCGCTCGGGCCCGTCGCCCAGCCGCTCGACGGCCCGTGGGCGTCCGCGGTGCGCGAGCTCGCCGCGGACGCCGGGATCACCGTCGTCGCCGGGATGTTCACCCCCGACCCCGACGGCCGCGTCCGCAACACGCTGCTCGCGACGGGCGGGGGCGTCGAGGCGTCCTACGACAAGATCCATCTCTACGACGCGTTCGGGTTCGCGGAGTCGGCGACCGTCGCGGCCGGGGCGACGCCGGTGACGATCGAGGTCGACGGCCGCACCGTCGGCCTGGCCACCTGCTACGACGTGCGGTTCCCCGCGCTGTTCCAGCGGCTGGCCGGCGACGGCGCGGACGCGGTGTTGCTGCCCGCGTCGTGGGGTGCGGGGGAGGGCAAGGTCGAGCAGTGGGAGCTGCTGGTCCGGGCGCGGGCGCTGGACTCGGGGACGTTCGTCCTCGCCTGCGACCAGGCCGACCCGGAGACCGCGGGGCTGAGCCGGGGCAAGGCGCCGACCGGGGTCGGGCACAGCCTCGTCGCCGACCCGATGGGCCGGGTCGTCGACCGGCTCGGGGCCGAACCGGGGCTGCTGGTGGTCGACGTCGACCTGGACCGGGCCGTTCCCGCCCGCACGGCGACGGGTGCGCTCGCCAACGTCCGCGACCCGCGCCAGGCCGGGAAGGCGACGTTCGGCTGACCCCTCACCCGCATGCGGCGAGGTGGTCGTCGACCGCGCGGCGGCCCGCGGCGACCGTCGCGTCGTCGGCGAAGGAGGCGGTGAACCCGTTGCGCGCCAGCGCCGCGAGGGTCGGGTGCGGGAGGCCGAGGGCGCGGTAGTTGTCGGCCACGTAGCCGCCGAAGTAGGGCGGGTCGTCGGAGTTGACGGTGACGACGACGCCGGCGTCGTGCAGCGCGGCGATCGGGTAGGTGCTCAGGTCGTCGGTCACCCGCAGCCGCAGGTTGGACAGCGGGCACATCGTCAGCGGGACGCCCTCGTCGCGCAGCCGGGCCACGAGCGCGGGATCGCCCGCCGCGGTGTAGCCGTGGTCGATCCGCTCGACGCCGCAGTCCAGCGCCTCGCGCACGTACTCCGGCGGGCCCTCCTCCCCGGCGTGGCAGGTGAGCCGGTAGCCGCGGCGGCGGGCGTCGGCGAAGAACCGGGCGAACCGCGACGGCGGGTTCCCCCGTTCCGCACCGCCCAGCCCGACGCCGAGCAGCGACTCGCGGTGCGGCGCCAGGACCTCGAGCAGCTCCAGCGCCTCGGCCTCGGAGCGGTGCCGCTGGGCGATCACCAGCAGGGCGCCGTCGATCCCGGTGTCGGTGCGGGCCTCGGCGATCGCGTCGAGCACGCCGCCGAGCTGGTCGGCGACCGGGACGCCGGCGTCGAGGAACGACTGCGGGCTCACGAACATCTCGGCCCGCCGGACCCCTTGCGCCGCAGCGCGGCGCAGGTAGGCGGCCGTCAGCTCGTGGAAGTCCGCGCGGCGGCGCAGCACCGTGCAGCCGCGGTAGTAGAGCTCCAGGAACCGGTCGAGCCCGGTGTAGGAGTACGCGGCGCGCAGCTCGTCGGGCGACGCCCACGGCAGGTCGACGTCGTTGCGCGCGGCGAACGCGAACATGTCCTCGGGTTCGAGAGTGCCTTCGAGGTGCACGTGCAGTTCGGCCTTGGGCAGCGTGTCGACGAACGACGCCGCCGGGTCCCCTCCGGTCGCCACGTCCCGACCATACGGGCCGGCCGTCAGTCGGTCGCGGCGATCCGGGCGTCGGCCATCTCACGGCCGGAGGCGGCGGCGTTGTCGATGTGGTGCTCGCACAGGGCGGTCGCGGTCGCCGGGTCGCGCGCCGCCAGCGCGTCGACGAGGGCGGCGAGCTCGGCCACGGTCTCCGCGGGTCGTCCCGGCCTCGACAGCGACCGGGCCCGCAGCAACCGGACCCGTGCCTGCAGCTGGCCCAGCAGCGCCGTGACCGCGGAGCTGCCGGCCCCGGCCAGCAGCACGCGGTAGAACTCGTCCTTGGCGCGCAACAGCTCCAGGATGTCGTCGGGGGACTCGCGGGCCGCCTCGGCGTACCTGCGATGCGCGGCGACGAGTGCGTCGAGGTCGTCGTCGGACGCGTGGGCGATGAACCGGCGCGCGGCCAGCGCCTCGAGTGTGGCGCGGACCTCGTAGAGCTCGGCGGCCTCCTGCGGTCCGGGGACGTCGACGACCGCGCCACGCTGCGGGACGATCTTGACCAGTCCTTCGCCCTCGAGGCTGCGCAGCACCTCCCGGATCGTCGTCCGGGAGACGCCGGTGAGCTCCATGAGCTCGCGTTCGACGAGACGCTGCTGGGGCTCGAACCGGAACTCCAGGATCGCGCGGCGCAATGCGTCGGTGATCTGCTCGCGTAACGGCGCCGCGATGCGCCGGCCCGCTCCGAGGCCGAGCAGGTCCGCAGGCAGGCCGCGCCCGGCAGCGCTCATGGCGTCACCGTATCCGAATTCGCGGGCGCGCCGGCCGGTCGTCGTCAGACCGCTGCGCGCAGGGCCGCCAGCTCCGGGTCGTCGAGCCGCAGCCCGCCCGCGGCGACGTTCTCCTCCAGGTGCGCGACGCTCGTCGTGCCCGGGATGACGAGGGTGACGTCGTCGCGGCAGAGCAGCCACGCGAGGCCGACCTGGGCGGGGGTGACGCCACGGGCCCTGGCGACCTCGACGACCGCCGGATGGTCGGCGACGCTGCGCATCAGCGGGAACCCGGAGCCGAGCGGGAAGTAGGGAACCCAGGCGACGTGGTGCTCCAGGCACAGGTCCCGCACCCCGGGGACGCCCGGGTACAGCAGGTTCTCGGCGTTCTGGACGCACACGATGCCCGCGGGCAGCGCGCGGGCGAGCTGGTCGGCGTCGACGTGGCTGAGCCCGATGCCCTCGATCTTGCCCTCGTCGCGCAGGGCGACGAGCTCGGCGAGCTGGCTCTCGAGGTCGACGAGCTGGTCGCCCTCGGCCACGATCCCCGGTGGCACGTCGGTCCGGCGCAGGTTCACGACGGCGAGCCGGTCGAGCCCCAGCGTCGCGAGGTTGGCCTCGACGCTCGCGCGCAGCTGCTCCGGCCGCTGGGCCGCGACGAGGGTGTCGCCCACGCTGTCGGCGCCGACCTTGGTGACGAGTGCCAGGTCGTCGGGATAGGGCGCCAGCGCAGCGCGGATCAGCGAGTTGACCCGGCCGTCGCCGTAGAACTCGGCGGTGTCGACGTGGGTGACGCCGAGCTCGACGGCACTGCGCAGCACCGCGACGGCGTCCTCGTCCGCGACGGGCCGGGTGTGCCCGGCGAGCTGCATGGCGCCGTATCCGACGCGCCCGACGCGGCGGCGGCCCAGTGGAGCGGTGGGTACGGGGGCGGTGGTGCCGCCCGGCTCGATGGTCACGATCGGCTCCCGTGTGGCAGGCTGATAGACGATTCGGAGGTCCCTCCGGATCGACGGTAGCACTATCCGGAGGTCCCTCCGCTATGCCTCGGGCCGAACGTGCCGACGCCGTCCGCAACCGCGAGCGGCTGCTCGCCGCGGCGAAGGCGGCGCTCTCGACGCACGAGAAGCCCGCCCTGGAGGCCGTGGCGCGCGAGGCGGGCGTCGGGATCGGGACGCTCTACCGGCACTTCCCGACGCGCGAGGCCCTGGTCGAGGCGGTCTACCGGGCGGAGCTCGCCGCGCTGTGCGCCGAGGCTGCCGCACTGGCGCAGCGGCATCCGCCCGCACAGGCGTTGCGGCGCTGGATGGACGGCTACGCCGACTTCGTCGCCACCAAACGCGGGATGGCCGAGGCGTTGCGCGCGGTGATCGCCACCGGGGCCATCGGCTCACCCGACACCCGCGCCCGGCTGGCCGACGCCGTCCGCGAGCTGCTCGCCGCGGGGGTAGCCGACTGCACGCTGCGCGAGGTGCCCGCCGAGGACGTCGTCGCTGCGATGGCTGGCGTCGTCCTCACGACGCCCGACCGGGAGCAGGCCGGCCGGCTGCTGGACCTGGTGTGGGAGGGCCTGCGACCGCGGCTCACGGACCCGGCGTCGTGAGGAACACGTCCGGGGCGACGCCGTCGTGGCCCGCGACGACGACCTGCGCGCCACCCGTGGCGCTGCGGACGGTGTAGCGGCCGGCGGGCAGGCCGTCGAAGCGGTAGCCGCCCCCGGCGTCGGTGGTCGCGGTGCCGACGTGGTCGCCCGCCTCGTCGTGCAGCTCCAGCGTCAGCCCGGCGACCGTCGTCCCGCCCGCGGTGACGGTGCCCGCCAACGTGCCCAGCGTGCGGACGGGCAGGTCGACGACCTGGTCGGCACCCGTCGGCGACGGGTCGCGCTCGATCCCGCGCGCGACCGGGTCGGCGCCCGGCGCGGCGACGACGAGCGTGATCGCGGCGTCGACCCCACCGAGCCGGTAGGTGCCGTCGAGATCGGAGATGGTCGTCGCGACGACGTCGCCGTAGGCATCGAGCGCGACGATCGTCGCCGCCGCGACCGGGCGGCCGGTGTCCGGGTCGCGCACGACCCCGCGCACCCCGGCGAGCGGTTCCAGCTCCAGCGTGAGCGCCGGGGTGAGGGTGCCGTCGGCGGGCACCCGGACCCCGGTCGCCCGCGGCCGGTGTCCCGAGTGGTGGGCGATCAGCACGTAGCGGCCGGGCGGCAGGCCGTCGAGGGCGAACATCCCGCCGGGGGTCTCGACGACGCGGGCCACCTGCCGCCCGGCGCCGTCGGTGAGGGTGAGCACGGCGTCGTCGAGCGGGCGGCCGGCGGCGCGGACCGTGCCCGCGACCCGGCCGGTCACCGGGCCTCTCCGGCGCCGGCGGCGGCCGGGTCGGCCAGGGGCGCTGCCGGTGCGGGCAGCGCGACGTCGTGGCGGGTCAGGCCCGCGCGGACCGTCACCACCTCGTGGACCGCCGGGAGCTGCGCGACGACGAGGGTGACCGGGCCGTCGGGCAGACCGTCGAGCCGGTAGCGCCCGTCCGGACCGGCGTGCGTGCTGGCGAGCACGGTCCCGTCGCCGCCGTGCGCGGTCACGGTGACGGTGCCGGCGGCGGTGGCGTGGATCCGGCCGCGGACCGTCCGGCCGCCCGGTGCGGCGCCCTCGGCCGCCGGGCCCGCGAGCGCGGCCACGTCCACCGGGACCGGCGCGGGGGCGGGGGCGGGTGCGGGCGCGGTGGCCGCGGCCCGGCGACCGGGGATGAAGAACGCGACGACGAGTGCGACGACCGCGGCGCCCGCCCCGAGGGCCAGCACGACGCGGAAGCCGTTCTGCGTCGGCAGCAGCACCGGCCCGAGCGGCGCGACCATGTGGGCGAGCACCACGCCCGCGACCGCGCTCGACACCGACGTGCCGATCGAGCGCATGAGGGTGTTGAGGCTGTTGGCCGCGGCCGTCTCCGTCGGCTCCACCGCGCTCATGATGAGCGCGGGCATCGCGCCGTAGCCGAGCCCGATCCCCGCGCCGATCACGACCGACGCGAGCACGAAGTGCCACAGCTGCGACATGAACAGGATCATCAGGACGTAGCCGATCGCGACGACGACCGCGGCGAGCATCAGCGTCACCTTCGGGCCGTGGGTCCGCGACGTGCGGGCCGAGACCGGTGCCATCGCCATCATGACCAGCCCGCTCGGCGCCATCACCAGGCCGACGTCGAGCATCGAGCGGCCCAGCCCGAAGCCGGTCGCCGTCGGCAGCTGCATCAGCTGCGGCAGGACCAGCGACATGGCGAACATCGCGAAACCGATCACCGTCGACGCGAGGTTCGTCAGCAGGATCTGGCGACGGGCCAGCGTGCGCAGGTCCACCAGCGGAGACGACCGGCGGAGCTCGTAGAGACCCCACAGCACCAGCACGACGACGGCCGTCGCGAACAGGCCCAGCGTCGCGCCGCTCGCCCAGCCCCAGTCGGCGCCCTTGGAGATCGCGAGCAGCAGCGCGACGAGTGCGATCGACAGCCCGGCCGCGCCCACCCCGTCGAACCGGCCGCCGCCGCGGACCGAGGACTCCGGTACCAGTACGACGACGAGCGCCAGCGCGACCGCGCCCAGCCCGGCGGAGACCCAGAACAGCACGTGCCAGTCGGCGTGTTCGGCGATGATCGCCGCGGCCGGCAGGCCCAGCGCGCCGCCCACACCCAGTGAGGCGCTCATCATCGCGACCGCCGAGCCGAGCCGCCGGGGCGGCAGCTCGTCGCGCATGATGCTGATGCCCAGCGGGATCACCGCCGACGACAGGCCCTGCAGCGTGCGGCCGATGATCGCCGGGAGCAGGCTGTCGGCCAGCGCGGTGACGACCGACCCGGCCACCAGCACGACCAGGCTCACCAGCAGCATGCGGCGCTTGCCGTACATGTCGCCGAGGCGCCCGATCGTCGGCGTCGCCACGGCGGCGGCCAGCAGCGTCGCCGTGATCGCCCACGCCGCGTCCGAGGTCGACGCGTGCAGCAGCCCGGGCAGCTGCGGGACCAGCGGGATGATCACCGTCTGCATGAGCGCGACGACGATCCCGGCGTACGCGAGGACCGCGACGATCGCGTTCGGCCGGACGGATCGGGCAGCGGTCACGAGCACTCCAGACGGCACGGGACGGGAGGAAGCTCCCTGTCAATCAGGTGATTGAGAGGCTCTCACCCGATCGAGAGTCTGTCATCGGAGCGCGCTTTAAATCACTCGGTTGACTCACTGTGCGCGGGGCGGGTTCACTGGCGTCGGGAACGACGGCGCGCGTCGTCGCGAAGCCGGGTGCGGAGGGAGCGCGATGGCGACCACGACACCGCCCCGCGGCGACCGCGCCGCGGCCACCCGGGAGGCCATCCTCGACACCGCCGAACGGCTCTTCGCCGAGCACGGCGTGCACGCGGTGTCCAACCGGCAGATCAGCGAGGCCGCCGGCCAGGGCAACACCGCGGCCGTCGGCTACCACTTCGGCACCAAGCATGACCTGGTGCGGGCCATCGTCCGGCGGCACTCGGCCGACGTCGACCGGCTCCGCACCGCGATGGTCGAGGCCGCCCTCGGCTCGACCGACGTCCGGGACTGGGTCGCGTGCCTGGTGCGGCCGATGACCGAGCATCTCGACGCGCTCGGCAGCCCGACCTGGTTCGCCCGCTTCGCCGCCCAGATCATGACCGACCCGGCGATGCGCGAGGTGCTCGCCGAGGAGTCGCTGTCCGCCCCGTCGCTGCGGGCCGCGCTCGACGGCCTCGAGGCCTGCCTGCCCGCGCTGCCGCCGGAGGTCCGGGCCGAGCGCGGCGACATGGTCCGGCAGCTGATGATGCACGTGCCCGCGCAACGCGAGCGGGCGCTCGCCGAGGGCAGGCCCACCCCCCGGGCCACCTGGGACGACGCGGCAACCGGGCTCGTCGACGCCGTGACCGGCATCTGGCTCGCGCCCGACACCCCCGCCCGACGCTGACCCGCCACCTCCCTGCTGTTCTCGGTGCCGGGCAGACGGTGTGAGGTTTGCGGTCGTGAGGTCGGGCGCAACCTCCTTGCTGTTCTCGGCGTGCGGGACGACGGCCAGGTTGCGCTCGCGGGGTCGGGGCGCACACTGATGGGCGTCTCCAGGCCGTGCGACAGCACGTGGTTACCGGCCGGACCGGACGACGACGTAGACGTTGGCGTCCGCGCGCACCTCGACCGGGTATGTCCGGGCGTGGAGCGCCGGGTCCGCCGACGACCTACCGTCCCGGATGTCGAACTCCCAGTGGTGCCACGGACAGACGACGACCGTCGGCCGCTCGGAGTAGCGGAACGTCTGCGGCGACCCGGGAAGCATCACGCCGCGCGTCTCGCCCTCGCACAGAGGTGCACCCATGTGAGGGCAGTAGTTGCGCAGAGCGTGTAGGACACCGTCGACGTTGAAGACCGCGATCGACCGACCGTCCGCGTCGATGATCCTCCGGTCGCCCGGAAGGAACTCGTCGGCCGGTCCGACCAGGTACTCGCTCACGACATCTCCGTCCGGATCTCGCCGATCCCGTCGATCGCGCAGCGCACGACGTCGCCGGGGGCGAGGTAGACGGGTGGGGTACGGCTGTGGCCGATGCCGCCCGGGGTGCCCGACAGGACGACGTCGCCGGCCCGCAGGGTCAGTCCGCGGGAGACGTACGCGACGAGCGCCGCGGGGGAGAAGATCATGTCGGCGACGGCCTCGTCCTGGCGGAGCTCGTCGCCGACCCAACACCGGAGGCGGGCTGCGCCGACGTCGAAGTGCGCGTCCGCGACGGTCACGGCGGGACCGAGGGGGAGGAACCCGTCGAGCCCCTTCGCCTTGATCCAGTCCACCCAACCGCCCTCGACCACCTGGAAGTCGCGTGCGCTGACATCGTTCGCGACGCTGAAGCCGCCGATGGCGGCCGCCGCCTCGGACTCCGACGCGTCCCGGACGGAGGCGCCCAGCACGATGGCCAGCTCGACCTCGTAGTCGATCATCTCGCTGACCTCCAGGGGCAGGACCAGCCTCGATCGGGGCGGGGCCAGCGCGGACGCGTTCTTGGGAAAGCAGAACGGCTCGCTCGGCATCGCCGCCCCGAGCTCCGCGAGATGGGAGTGGAAGTTGAGCCCGGCGGCGACCACGGTCGCGCCGGGGTCCAGGCAGCCCGTCACGAGGTCGTCGCCGGCGCCGAGCGCGCCCGCAGGGTCGGCCGCGACCAGCCGCTCCCGTACCTCGTCCGGCCGGCCGAGGACGCCGCCGATCGTCACCACCCCGTCGACGAGCTCGTCGACCGCCATCCAGCTGTGCTGGGCGTCGAGCCGGACGGCCAGGCGGCTCCCGGCCGGTCCGCCGACGTACGCGATCTGCATCGTCGCCCCTCAGCCGCCGTACTCGAACGGGGAGTTGTCCCAGGAGAAGAGCCGGTCCGCGCCGTCGGCGCGGACGTGCATGATGTCCTCGATGAAGTAGCGCTCCCGGACGTCCCCGGGGTACTGGATGTGGGCGGACAGGACCATCCCGGCGTCGAGCGTCCAGTCCGTCCGGCCCGGAACGACCTCCATGTCGATGTGCTCCAGGCCGAGCCCGTGGAAGAAGACCGTCGACGTGTCGGCTCGGGGCAGGTCGCGGTTCATGACATCGAGGCCGATCTGCTGCAGACGGCTCATCGACACACCCGGCTCCGCCGCGTCGCGGATCGCGTCCAGTGCGTCGCTGCAGGCCTTCCCGACCCGGGCCTGCATCGCATCCGGTTCCCCTCCCACGAACCAGGTCTTCCCGCCGTCCCACGCGTAGTTCCGCCAGGAGCCGTGACAGTCGAACATCAGGTTCATGCCGCGATCGATGACGAAGTCCGTGATCCCGTCGTCGGTGTAGAACGCAGGGTTCCCGTCCGGCGGGTTGGAGAAGATGATCGCGCCACCGTCGTGGATCCAGCCGCCGGCGGCCAGCGCGTTGCAGTTGTATCGGTGGTTGAGTTCCTGCCACGTCACGCCCGGTTCCCACTCGACGAGCGTCTGCTCGAGCGCGATCTCGTTGATCCGCGACGAGTGCCGCATGATCTCGATCTCGGCGGGCGTCTTGACCTGCCGGATGTACTTCGCCGTGCTGAAGGCGTCGACTATCTCGGCGGTCCCGGTGTCGACGATGCCGGCGACCCGCGGGTTGTCGAACCCGACCCGGCCGCGGTCGAGCCCGAGATCGCGGATCGCACCCTGCAGGGCGCGGGGAAAGTCCGGCGCATAGTTCGCGAGCGCGGCCTTGCCCCAGTCGGTGCCGAGAACGGTGTCGGGGACGAAGCGGCTGAACCCTGCGGCGTCGGCGGGAAAGGCCAGGGGCAGCATGACGTTGGCGTAGGGGCGGACGTCGTCGACCCAGGTCGGGCGGGCGAGCAGCGTGCCGAGGTCGAACTCCGGCATGATCAGGATCGGGTGGTCCGGTGCGTGCCGGGAGAACACGAACGCGCCGAGAGGGTTGTCCTCGTGGTGGGCCGTCGTCGACTTCCCGCCGTAGCTGGTGAAGTAGAAGACGTTGGGGCGGCAGTAGGAGACCAGCCCGTCGAGACCTCGCTCGGTCAGGACGGCGACCACGCGGTCGACGTCGCACAGCCGCTCCGGGAGCGGCGGTGCCGGCGGGAGGTTCGTCAACCGGTCGGGGGCAACCACGATCAGTGCTCCTTCGTTCGTAGACGGTCGGCGGGGCTATCGGCCGAGCCGGAAGAAGTCGGACGGGAGGTCATGGGTCAGCGACCGGCGCATGTCCCGGGGAACGCGTCGAAGGGCCATCTCCGGTGCGTCGGCGTCCCAGTGCGGGTAGTCCGAGCTGAACATGACACACCGGTCCGCCCGCGCGAGCCGCATCATCGTGCCGAGGTCGGACGGATCGGCCGGCTCGTAGATCGGCTGGGTCGTGAAGCGAACGTGCTCGAGCACGTACTCGCTCGGCGGCCGCTGCAGCCAGGGGCACTCGTCCCGCAGGCCCTTCCAGTCCTTGTCGAGGCGCCAGAGCACGTGCGGCAACCACGCCCAACCGGCCTCGATCAGGCCGAAGCGCAGCGTCGGGAAGCGTTCGAAGACCCCGGCGACCACGAGGCTGACGAGGTGACGCATGTACACCTGGGGGATCGACGCGTGGAACTCGAGGTAGTACTCGGGCTTGCCGACGGCGATCATCGCGGTGTTCGTCCCGGAGCTCTCCCCACCCGGGTGCGTCACGACCGGCAGTCCGTACTCGAGCGCCGCCTCGTAGATCGGGTAGTAGTGCCGGTGTCCGAACGCCATTCCGTTGTCGGTCCCGGGCACGTACACCGCCGCGACCGCGGGGCTCCGGCCCCAGCGGTGGACCTCGGTCGCGGCAAGTGCCGGATCCTGCGGCGGGACGACGAGAGCGATCCGGAACCGTGGGTCCTCCCGGCACCACACGTCCTCGAGCCACAGGTTGTGAGCCGACGCGACCGCGGCGGCGATCTCGGGCTCGGGGATGCCGCCCAGTCCGAGGACGCCCCCGCCGATCAGCAGCGCCCCGCCGAGGCCGTGGCGATCGAGGTGGTCGGTGACGACGAACCGCGGGTCCGACCCGGGCGGGCCACCGTCGGGCGGCATCGCGTCGAGGCGCATCGTCCCGCCGGGGTTCGTGTAGTTGACGCCCGGGAGCCGCATCTCGGCGCCCGGGACCTGCACGACGTTGTCGCCGCGCAGCACCCGCGCCGCGCTCCCGCGGGGCGCGTCGAGCAGGCCCATGCGCTTGCGCATCGCGGTGCTCTCCACATAAGGGGCGAGGTCGCGGATCCCGTTGCGGAAGTTGGGATGGACGTCGGAGTCGAAGGCGCCGGACAGGAAGCCCGACCGCGACGGCGCGATTCGCTCGCCGGCGCCGGTGTCGATCGTCATGTCATCGGGCTCCGATCTGGTCGGTGATCTCCTGCAGCACCGTCGCGGTGTGGGCCGGTGTGGTCCAGGGGGGCTCGACGACGATCTCGTCGACGTCGCGTGTCGCGATGGCCTCGACCATGCCGAGGAGCTCGTCGCGATCGGTCCGATCGTGTTGGACGATGCGCACGGTCCGGGTGAACGGCGTGCCCGGTCTGTCCTTCGTCAGCCGGGCGAGCGTCTCGAGCTGCTCGTCCAGGGCGTCCAGGTAGGGTCCCCAGCTCATCGCGATCCCGAGCCAGCCGTCGCCGAGGTCGGCCGCTCGCCGTAGGGCCGCCGGCGCGTTGCCGCCGAGGAGGACCGGGATGCGTGTGACAGGCGCGGGATGCAGGTGGACACGTTGCCCGGCCCCGAGAGTCAGCGTCCCGGTCCAGGCGTCCCGGAGCGTCGCCACACCGCTCTCGAGCCGGTCCGTCCTGGAGGCGAAGTCGTAGCCGAGCGCGTCGAACTCCTCGCGCAGCCAACCCGCCCCGAGGCCGAGGACGAAGCGCCCATCGGTGAGCCGGTCGATCGTCGCCGCCATCTTCGCGACCTCGATCGGACGGCGTTGGGGGAGCACGAGGACAGCGGTGCCGACCCACAGCGGCCCCGAGATCGCCGCGGCCGCCGCGCAGCAGGTCAGCGCCTCGAACCACGGCGTCGTCACGGTGCGGATACGGTCGACCTGGTCGTCGGCCGAGGGGGAGTACGGGTGCACCGACGAGGCGTGTTCGGCGACGACGAGGTGGTCGGCGAACCACAGACCCGTCGCGCCGCCCTCGCCGACGGCGTCCACGACGGCCGCGATCGGCTCGCGCAGCAGCAGGTCGCCGCCGTTGGGCACGACGCAGCCGACGCGCGGCGGCCGGAGGTCAGCCGTCATGACGGCTGTCCACCTGCACGATGTTTCCCTCGAAATCACGGAAGATCACGGTACGGATGGGACGCCCTGCGCTCTCGCCCCAGCTCGTGCTGTCCTCCCACGCCGGACCGTGCACGATCGTCACCCCGGCAGCGGGAGCGGCGGCCACGAGCGCGTCGAGTCCCTCGGCCCAGAAGGCGATGTGGTGGAAGCCGACGTCGAACAGGTTGCGCGGCTCACCGTCGGCCCGATGGTCGAGCTGCTGGTCCAGCACGAGGAACGAGGCGTCGTCGTGCTCGGCGAGACGCAGGTAGACGGCGCGGCGCCCCGACTGGGCCGAACCGTCGCCGCGTTCGCGCCCACGCTGCTCGTGCTGGTCGAGACTCACCGCCAGGCCGAGGAAGTCCCGGTAGAAGCGCAGCGCCTCCGCCATGTCGCGGACGCCGACTGCGATGTGGGACACGGCCCTGATGTGGGGGCTCATCGTTGCTCTCCAGGTGCGATCTGGTCCACGAGCCCCTCGCTGGCGTGGCCGATGAAGGTGTCGACGACCGCGCGGTCGGCGAGGACCTCGGCGGTCGGGCCACGCGCGATGACGCGGCCTGCTGCCAGCGCGACCATCGACCCGGCGAGGGAGCTCACGAACTCGACGTCGTGGTCGACCACGACGACCGACCGGTTCGTCCCCTCGACGAGCGTCCGGATCAGGTCGGCGATCATCGCGCGGTCACCGGACGCGACGCCGGACGTCGGCTCGTCGAGCAGGAGCAGCGTCGGGCCTGCGATGACGGCACGCACGATGTCGGCGATCTTGCGCACGCCGTAGGGGCAGTGCTTGAGCGGGACACCGAGGTAGTCGGCGACCCCGGCGCGCTCGGCCCAGCCCCGCACGGTCTCCCGGGCCGCCTGCTCGGCGCGCCTGCTCGAGCGCAGCGACAGCAACGCCGGGGCCAGGCCCACGGCCCAGTCGGTCTCGAGCCCCAGCATCATGTACTCGCCCGTCGTCAGCTCCTGCAGGCTCCCGATGTTCTGGAACGAGCGGCCGACGCCGAGCCGGGCGACACCCTCGGGGGAGAGGGCGCTGATGCTGATCCCGGTGATCGTCGCCTCACCCTCGGACGGCTGGTAGTACCCCGACGCGACGTTGAGCAGGCTGCTCTTCCCGGACCCGTTGGAGCCGATCAGGCCCACGATCTCGCCGAGGCCGACCTGCATCCTGACGGCGTCGAGCACCGTGAGGTCGCCGAACCGGACCGTCACGTCGCACACGTCGAGCAGCACCGCCGAGTCCTGCACGTCGGCTCCTTCCACAGTGCCGGTCACGCTGTCGCTCACTGGTTCCCTCACAGCCGCTGCGCCGTCCGCCGGCCGAACAGCCCGAAGGGCAGGACGAGCAGCACGGCCAGCATGAAGAGATAGACGACCGAGCCCCCGAGCACGCCGCCGAGCAGGTAGTTCGCGACGGTGAAGATCGCCGCGAGGACGACCGAGCCGATCAGTGAGCCGGGAATGCTCTTCAGGCCGCCGAGCACGGCCGCCGGGAAGGCCAGCAGACCGATGTCGGCGAGGGAGAACGTCACGCTGCTCGTCTGCGCGAAGACGACGCCGGCGATCGCCGCCGTCGCCCCGGCGACGACCCAGGCGAGGCCCGAGAGCCGGTGCACCCGCATCCCCGAGTACACCGCCAGGGTCTCGTTGTGCGCCAGCGCCCGCATCCGCAGACCCGGCACGGTCCTGAAGATCAGGAACGTCAGGACCCCCACGACGCCGACGGCGATGCCGAGCGAGATCACGCTGCTCCAGGGAAGCCGGCCCGCGCCGATCCCGATGACGGCGCTGGTCGGCGGGGAGATGCTCCGTGACTGGGTGCTCCAGATGAGGTCGATGACCTGCGTGATGATCAGCGCGACGAGGAAGGACATGACGACCTTCTCGAACTCGGACTTGCCGAGCATGAACCGCATCGTCGTCGCGTAGATGACGACGCCCATGACCGCGATGACGCCGACGGTGACGGCCAGGCCACCCCAGTAGCCGAGCGACGGCTGGACCGTCGACATGATGTAGGCGCCGAACATCAGCAGGTGGCCCTGGGCGAAGCTCAGGACGCCCGTCGACCGGTACAACACGACGAGACCGACGTTGACCAGGCCGAAGATCGCGGCCAGCAGGACGACGTTCGCGACGAGGTCGACGGCTACCCGCACGGCACCGCTCCCGCCGCCGTCACACCTTCACCTCGAGCTTGACCGCGTCCCCCGCGTAGGTCAGGTTCCCGGTCGCGGCGTCCCACTTCGCGAACTTCACGACGCCGATGCCGCTGTGGTCCTGGTCGGAGTACGCGACGGGGCCGAAGGCCAGGTCGTCGAGCGACGAGCTGAAGGTCGAGATGGTGGACCGGAACTTCTCAGGCTCGCACGGGAAGCCGCACTTCGCGAACACCTCGGCGGCGATGATGCCCTGGATGTAGCCGACCTCCACGCCCTGCTCCATGGGGTCGACGCCGTTCGCCTTGAGGTCCTCGAGGAAGGTCTTGCTGCCCGGGGTGTC
The DNA here is from genome assembly GCF_000196675.2 of Pseudonocardia benzenivorans CB1190. Classification (GTDB taxonomy): domain Bacteria; phylum Actinomycetota; class Actinomycetes; order Mycobacteriales; family Pseudonocardiaceae; genus Pseudonocardia; species Pseudonocardia benzenivorans. The sequence goes on from NC_015312.1 coordinate 2,631,098, forward strand.
CCCGAGGATGTTGACCGTCGCGAGCACCGCGTAGCCGGTGTGCCCGAGGCCGGCGATCTCCTTGAGCACCTCGGGGCCGCCGCCGAAGGAGTAGTTCGCCCACGGCATTGACATGTCGAGGCCGCTGGTCGCCGCGACCTTCACCGCGGCGATGACGTCGGTGGGGATCAGCCCCGAGACGATCGCGTCGACGTTCGCGGACCGGATGGCGCTCATCACGGGCCCCATCGCGCCCTGCCCGACCGGCGGGCTCTCGACGGTGACGAGGTCGATGCCGACCTCGGTGGCGTAGGCCTTGGTGGCCTCGAGCGCCTCGGTGCTCGACGGGGTGGCGTAGTAGATCGCGGCGACCCGGGGCTTGGCGGGCACCTTGCCCTGGCCCGCGAGCGACATGATGTACGCGAGCTGCGCCGGGCCCTGGAGGTTCTGGTTGGCGCTCGAGCTGAACACCGACGGGTTGGGCGGCTGGATGAAGCTGCCGGGCGTGCCCGCGTCGATGAGCGCCATCTTGTCGCGCTCCGCGAGCGGCACGACCACGGGCGTCTGTTGGCTGGACACCAGACCCGCGATCGCCGAGGCGTTCGAGCTGGTGACGAGCTCCCGGTAGACCGACGTGATCCGCGCGGTGTTGGAGCCGTCGTCGCGGATCACCAGCTCGATCTTCCGCCCGTCGACGCCGCCCCGGCGGTTGACCCCGTCCACCGCCGCCTGCAGGCCCTTGCTGGCCGGGGTGCTCGCCGCCCGCGCGATGCCGGAGAGGTCGAACTGGCCGCCGAGGACGAACGGACTGCTCGCGTCGGCCGCGCCACCACCTCCACCACCGTCCGAGCCACAGCTCGCGGCGATCAGCCCGACCGCGATCGCCGCGCAGGCGAGCCTGCCGGCCCTGCGGATGCGCACTCCCAGCATCAACGACCTCCTTGTCGTCTCGCCGTCGTCGTCGACTCGCGAGATGCTCCGAACGGACCGGGGAACTGCCGGACCTAGTGCTGTGACACCGGTGGTGTCGGCTCGGCCGCGAGGCGGCCCAGGTAGACGTTCTCGATGCGGTGCATGAGCTGCGCGTCCGCGGCGCTCTCGTGCAAGACCCTGCCGCTGTCCATCAGCACGACGTTGTCGGCGGCCGCGATCGCGAGCCGTGGGTCCTGCTCCGCGATCACCAGTCCCCTGGCGAACTCCGTGCTCACCCGGCGCAGGACCGGCGCGAGCGACGAGATCACGACGGGGGACAGGCCGAGCGAGGCCTCGTCGATCACGACGAGCTCCGCCGACCGCGCGATCGCCGCGGCCAGGGCGAGCTGCTGACGCTCACCGCCGCTCAGGTGGCCCGCCGAACTGCGCAGGCGTCCGGCGAGCGCGGGGAAGATGTCGAGGATCTCCGCCATGGATGTGGCCGAGCCGGGGCGGCCCTGCCCGGGCGCGAGGGCCTCCCGCAGGTGCTCCTCGACGCTCAGCTCGTCGAACACCTTGCCCTCCGCGGGCACGAACACCACGCCCCGGGCGCACCGCTCGGTGATCGACAGCGACGTCAGATCGGTCGGTGCGGACGACGAGGGTGGGGTCCAGACGACCGAGCCGGACGTGATCCGCCCGCCGCTGCCGGGCGGGAAGCCGACGATCGCGAACAGCAGGCTCGACTTGCCGGCACCGTTGCGACCGATCACCGCGGTGGCAGAGCCGGCGGCCAGCTCCATGGACACGTCGAGGACGGCGCGTTCGCCGGCCGCGTAGGTCACCGAGACGTCGCGGACGGCGAGCAGTGCGGGGTCGGCACCGGGCTCGGCGGGCGCCGCCTTGCGTCGAACCGCGGTCCGCTCGGCCCGGCGACGCCGGCGGAGGGCCGCGACGAGCCGGCGCGGTCCGTCGAGAAGCACGACGATCCCGATGAGCGCGAACACGATCAGCTCGATGGCCAGGAGGTTGTCACTCACGAAACCGGATGCGTTGCCGCTGCCGAAGAACGTGTTGATCAGCGGCGGGACCGCACTGATGATGACCGCCCCGATGATCGCCCCGGGCAACGAACCGATGGTGCCGAGCACGATCATGACGATGAAGTTCACGCTGTCGAGCAGCGTTACCGAGTCGTAGGACGCGCTGCCGATGAAGTTGGCGAGCAGCGCACCGGCGACGAAGTGGAAGGCCGTCGTCGTCGCGAACGCGGTACCGATGTAGGCCTGAACCCTGATCCCGGCGACCCGTGCCGCGTCCGGATGCTCCTTCAGCAGGATCCATGCTCGACCGATCCGGGTCGATCGCAGGTAGCGGAAGTACTCGTAGACGCAGAACAGGACCACGGCGCAGACCGGGAACCACCGGCTCGGGCTGTCGAGGTCGAACCCGAAGATCGACGCGTAGGGGAGCGTGAACCCGGCATAGGCCTTCTCGACGGTCTGGACGTAGTTCCCGACGTTGGTGATCAGGTAGAAGATCGCCAGCGTACTCAGCAGCAGGTAGATCCCGCCGAGGCGGCGGGCGGGCAGGGCCGCGAGGAGGCCGAAGACGAAGCCCGCCACCAGGACGAGGACGAGGACCAGCAAGAACGGGAGCTCTGCCCAGGTTCCGAGCAGCGCCGCGCAGTAGCCGCCCGCGATGAGCAGCCCCGCGCTCATGATCGAGGGCTGGCCCGCCCACCCCATGAGTACCGTCAGCGCCATGGCGCACATCGCGTAGATCATGACCGTGATCGCGATCGATTGCTGATGCTCGCCCGCGATCACGAACACGGCCACGAGCACCACGGCCGCAAGGGTGAGGCGCCGCGGGAACGTCGAGGTCCAGCTCCGGAACCGACCGCCAGGTACCGGTCGGGCGACCGAGGTCTCGTCCGCGGTCGGCGTCGTCGCTGTGCGTCGCATGCTTCCGTCAGCACCTTCCGTCGCGGCTCGGCTCTGGGCGCGATGTCGATGAGGGTCGCGCTTCCGCCGGCCGGCGCGCGACCCGTCGGCCACCGGTTGGTCCGCCGGGAAACGAGGCGGAGCGAGCCGGTGGTGGACGGTCATTCCGGGAACAGGACACAAACTAGATGAGACGAGACGTTCCGTCTAGATACTCCCGTGCGTATAGTCCGGCCGGTGACCACGACCGGAGCCGAACGGGTCCAGCGCCGCAGCGAGCGGTCGCGGCGCGCCATCCTGGACGCCACCTACGAGCTCCTCGACGAGGTCGGCTACCAGGCGTTGACGATCGAGGCGATCGCGGCGCGCGCCAAGGTCGGGAAGCAGACGATCTACCGCTGGTGGGGTTCGAAGTCGGCCGTCGTGCTCGACGTCTTCCTCGAGCGGAGCAGTTCCGCCGTGCCGCCGGACGGTCCCACCCTCGACGTCACGCTCAAGAGGCGGGCGGAGCGTTTCATCGAGGTGTTCCACCGGACGCCACTCGGGCGGAACCTCGGGGTGCTGCTCGGCGAGGCCCAGGCGGACGACGAGTTGCGGGCGATCCTCGTCGACCAGTGGTTCGGGCCGCGCCGGGAGTCGATAAGAAGCACGCTCGTGGAGGCGCAGGAGCGCGGCGAGCTCCGGTCGGACCTCGACGTCGACACCATCATCGACGCGATCTACGGGCCGCTCTGGTATCGCATGGCGTTCGCACACGCCGAGGTCGACGTCGCGTTCGCGCACGAAGTCGTGGACGCGGTGCTGCAAGGGGTGCGTGCCGCAGGCTCATGAGCCCGCACCTGCGCGACGCCGGGGTGCCGATGGTCCGGGCAGGGAGAGCGCCCGCCCGACGTTCGCTCGGTGTGCACGCGGGGAGCGGGCTGCGCGGTGCCGACGAGCGCCGTGTCGGCCGGCCGCGCGGCGTGTTGCCCGGCGGAGCACTGTGCGTCACGAAATCTCATGCTCGGCCACCGGCGACCGAGGTTAGCGTCGAGATCACCACCCACTCGACGACGAGGAGCACCGACGTGGCCGACGCAACCGGGATCGCCAACGGAACCGGGATCGCACTGACCGAGGAGATCACCGAGCGGATCAACGGCGCCCTCGCGGGGAAGAAGCCGGTCACGGTCACCTACGTCGGGCTCGACGACCGGCCCCACATGTCGCTGCGCGGCTCCACCCACGTCCACGGGCCGGACCAGCTCGCGATCTGGGTCCGGCACGCCTCCGGGGGCATCGTCGACGCCATCGCGCGCAACCCCGCGGTCGGTCTGCTCTACCGCGACTCCGACTCCCGCACGACCTACGTCTTCTCCGGCCGCGCCGCCGTCGTCGACGACGAGGCCGTCCGCAGCGCGGTGTTCGACGCGTCGCCGGAACCCGAGCGCGACCACGACCCCGACCGCAAGGGCGTCGCGGTGGTCGTCGACCTCGACGAGGTCAAGGGCGGCACCGTGGGCGGCACGCAGGTCTCGATGAGCCGGTAGCGCTCAGCCCGCCTGTGCCCGGGGCGCCAGCTCGTCGTCGAGCCAGCGCCGGAACGCCTGCAGCGCACGGCGATCCTCCCGCTCGACGGGGTAGTGCAGCGCAAACTCCACGACCTGGCCGACGGGCTGCGCGCTCGCGCAGAACGGCCGCACGAGCCGGCCCGCGGCCAGCTCCGGCTCGACGAGGGTCGGCGGCAGCAGGGCGAGACCCTGCCCCGACACCGCCGCCCGGCAGGCCAGCGCGGCATCGCCGTAGGCCAGACCGTTCTTGGCGCTGACGTCGGCGAGCCCGGCCTCGTCGAGCCAGTCGTCCCAGGTGCCGGGGGAGTCGAGGCAGCGCAGCAGGTCCTGCTCGTGGACGGCTCGCAGGTCGGCCGGGACGGCCAGGGGGTGCCGGGCGAGGTAGCCGGGGCTGCACACGCAGGCGACGGGCTCGGCCAGCAGCGGCTGCGTCGCGTAGCCGGCCGCGGCACCGATCCCGGGACGGATCTCGGCGTCGACGTCGCCGCGGCCGAAGTCGCCCGCGCCGGAGGCCGTCGTGAGCTGCAGCGCGACCCACGGCTGGCCGCGGTGGAACCAGGGCAGCCGCGACACGAGCCAGTTGCCGAACAGGGTGTCGGCGCGGACGGTGAGGATCGTCTCGTTCCGTCGCGGGCAGGTCAGCAGGTCGGTCGCGGCGACGAGCCCGTGCAGGTGCTCGGTCACGGCGTCGAGGTAGCGGCTGCCCTCCGGGGTGAGCCGGATCGAGCGCGGCTCGTGCACGAACAGGGCGACCCCGAGCGACGACTCCAGCAGCGCCAGCATCCGGCTCACCGCGCTCGGGGTCACCGACAGCTCCGCCGCCGCCCGGCGCACGCTCTGCAGCCGGCCGGCAGCCTCGAAGCTGCGCAACGCGTTGAGGGGCGGTAGCCGGTCCAGGGGCGACGGCGCGTCCACGCCGGGATCGTCCGTCGCGCGCGGAGGACCTGTCAACGCCTGCGGTAGTGGCGGCCTCCTAGGCTGGGGCGGTGCCGATGACCGCGAAGTACGCCACGACCTGCGGCGTGTGCTCCGACCCGATCTCGCCCGGCGAGGAGATCGCCCGCTCCGGGTCCCGGTGGGCGCACTCGGCGTGCGCGTCGGCGGACCCGACGGCCGCTCCTGCAACGGCCGCCCCCGCGAAGGCCGCCGCCAGGCGCGCCCGCCCCGCCAGGCCCGACATGCCCGCTGTCGAGGGTGCGCTCGAGGTCTGGACCGACGGCGCATGCTCCGGCAACCCCGGCCCCGGCGGCTGGGCCTGGGCCACCCGCGACGGCCGTCAGGACAGCGGTGGTGAGTTCCCGACCACCAACCAGCGCATGGAGATCCGGGCCGCGCTCGAGGCGGTCCGGGCACTGCAGGGACCGCTGGTCGTCGTCAGCGACTCGACGTACGTCGTCAACTGCTTCCGCGACGAGTGGTGGAAGGGCTGGATCGCGCGGGGCTGGGTGACCAGCGCGCGCAAGCCCGTCGTCAGCCGGGACCTCTGGGAGCCCCTGGTGACGCTCGTCCAGGACCGTGGCGACGTCTCCTTCCGCTGGGTGAAGGGGCATTCAGGGGACGAGATGAACGACCTGGTCGACGCGCTGGCCGTCGAGCAGTCGAGGGCCGTCGCCGCGCGCGGCTGAGCCGCCGCCGTCCCGCGGCCTGGCGTCCTCGGCGGGCCGGCCCGCGGTCGCGTGGCGCATCTCGGGCACGTGGCCATTCCGCTGCCGAGAAGGGGTGTCGGCCCGATGGGCGCGCCCGGCCGGCCCCTGACGACGTCGTCGCCGGGCCCGGGCGCACCCGGTGTGCCGGCCCGGCGTCACCATGCGGGGACGCCGCTGCTCGGGCCGTCACCTCGGGTACAGCTGCTCCGGTATCGCTGCGCCACTGCCGCGAAGGCGGCCTTCGGTTCCCAATCCATGTCGGGGTAGGTCTGCCCCCGGCGACCCTCGAGGAGCTTGACGATGCCCAGGCCGGCCCGGTCCAGGTCGTCCCTGGGGTCGCCGTCCGGACGGTGCGGATAGCCGGGCAGGGCGAACAGGAAGACGAACGCGCTGTCCACGCCCTCGGTCTCGAAGATCTCCAGCAGTTCGCTCAGATACGCGGCCTGGCCTGCTTCGTCGCGCTCGTGGACGCCCTTCAGTCGGACCGGCGCTCGGGTCTGCGGGTCGTGCTCGACCACGTCGAGGACCCGGCCGCCCCGGTCTCCCGCGCCGCGGTAGGCCGCGGTGCCGAACCCGGTGACGGCGAGCGGCTTCGGGCCTCGGGCCAGGGTGCGCACCGCGTCCCGGAACCGGTCGGCGACCTCGGCGGAGCGGATCAGCTCGAACGTCACGATGTCGAAGGGGGCCCAGTCGACCTGCTCGAACTGGATGGACGCGTAGGTGAGCGGGCCTCGGAAGCGCTCCCGGACCGTGGCCGCGGCGTCGCGGAGGAACGTGTTGATGCGCCCGCCGAGCTCGCGCATCGTCTCGGCCCGCCGCTCGGGCCGGCTCATCAGCAGCTCGACCCGTTCCTCCGGGCTGCCGCCGGGGAGGAACCCGCGGTTCATCACGCTCAGCTCGACCCCGGCGACGAACACGACCGCGGCTCCCTCTTGCCGGAGCCGTTCCGCTCGTTCGGCGCAGTCGCGGAACAGCGTGAGGATCTGCTCCGGATCCAGTTCCAGCGGATAGGGCGAGAACCAGACCTCCAGGCCCAGCTCGGCGGCCGCACGGGCGGCCGGCTCGAGCCGGTCCGGGTCGCCGCCGATGATCTGGACCGCGTTGCAGTGCAGGTCGTCGCGAATGATGGCGAGCTCGCGCCGGACCACCGCCGGATCGAGCTGCTCGCGGGACACCCGCCCGTGCACGACGAATCCGGTGTCGTAGGTCATTCCTCGTGCTCGCACGGTGGCGTCCTCTCCGTCGGTCTCGGGCGGACCGACACTGGCAGAATAACTGCGTACACGCAAATTTGCGCACACGCAGTTATCCGTGCGACGCTGGGGCCGTGACGACACCACCGGGGTTGCGGGAGCGGAAGAAGCAGGCCACGCGCGCGGCGCTGCGCGAGGCGGCCCTGCGGCTCGCCGTCGAACACGGACCCGACCAGGTGCGGGTCGAGGACATCGCCGAGGCGGCCGGGGTCTCGCCGCGCACCTACAACAACTACTTCGCCAGCCGCGAGCAGGCGATCGTCGCGGCGGTGACCGCGGACCGGGAGGAGCGGATCGCGGCGGCGGTCGCGGCGCGGCCAGCAGGGGTGCGGTTGGCGGACGCCGTCACCGACGCGGTGGTCGAGCAGTGCACGGACACCGGTGGGCACGAACGGGCACTGCTGCTGATCACGACGCGCCCGGCGCTGCGCGAGGCGTACCTCGACACCAGCGCCGGCATCGAGCCCCCGCTCACGGCGGTGATCGCCGAACGCCTGGGCGACGCGGGGGCGCACACTGCCCGCGTGCTCGCGGCGAGCGTCGCCGCGGCGGTCCGTATCGCGCTGGAGGGCTGGCTCCGGCCGGCCGGGAAGGAGGAGGCCGCCGGGAGCACCGGCGCGGGAGCACTGGTCCTGCCCTCCGGCTCACTACCTGACCAGCTCCGGGCGGCCCTGGCCCCGCTCGCGCCCGCGTTCGACGCCGCCGAGCGACGCCCCGGGTGAGGACGTCAACCGGGGCGCCGCCGGTGCCGCCGCGTCAGGTCACGGTGCGCGGCTGATGCGTCAGGCGGACGTCAGGAGCTGATGGCAGACCTGGGTCAGGGTCGACCGGACCAGCTCGTGGACGTCGACCGTGGTCGGCACCGTGGGGTTCGAACCAGCAGCGTCCTGGGGTGATCCTGCCTCGCCGTCCGCGGCCGCCGTGGAGTCGTCGGCTCCGCTGCCGCCGTCGTCGCTGCCGGTGGTGGTGCCGCTGCCGGTGCCGGCCATGCCGCCGCGGCCTCCGGCCCCGCCTCCGTCGGTGCCCGGGCTGCCGTTCCCGCCGGCGCCGCCGGAACCGCCTGCGCCGCCGTCGTCGGCGCCGGTGGTGGCGCCGCTGCCGGTGCCGGCCACGCCGCCGCGGCCTCCGTTGGTACCCGGGTCGCTGCCGGTGCCGCCCGCGCCCCCGTTCCCGCCTGCGCCCCCGGCCCCGCCGGTGCCGCCCGCGCCCCCGTTGCCGCCGGCGCCTCCCGCCCCGCCGTCGTCGCTGCCGGTGGTGGCGCCGCCGCCGGTGCCGGCCACGCCGCCCCGACCCCCGGCCCCGCCGTCGGTGCCCAGGACGGCGCCGCCACCACCCGTGCCGCCGTCGCCGCCCGCGAGAACGGGACCGCCCGTGCCGCCCTCACCGCCGTTGCCGATGAGGATCCCGCCTGCCCCGCCCGCGCCTGGTGGGGGCGGGTCGGCCGCCCACAGCGGCGGGGTGACGCCGAGGGTCAACGTCGCCGCCGCACCGGCGACCGCCGCCCACCGTCCGTACCGTCGCACATCCGCCACCGCACACCCCCGACCGTCACCGCTGTCGCTTCCACGGGCTGCAACGACGGCCGGATGAGCACGGTGCGACGTTCGCCCCGTTTCGCGCGCGATTTCGCCTGATGGGCTGGCGCCGGCCCGCAGCCGACCGGGACGGGTTCACCGAGCCGGGTCGGCCACCCGGGTCCCGTCGCCGAGCGGCCGCCCGCCGACCGGTTCCGGCGTGCGACCCGGCTCGGCCGCCCGCGGGCGCGGTGACGGCCGGAACGTCGGCGCGGCCGTCACCGGCGCACCGTCCGCGGCAGTCGGCGAGCCGGGCCCGGGGGCGTCACCCGGCGCGTCGCCCGCGCCACTCGGCGAGCCGGTCTCGGGGGCGTCTCCGGGCGCGTCGTCGGCGGCAGCGTCACGCGGCGCGTCGTCCTGCGGAGGTCCCGCCGACACCACGTCCTCCTCCGGGACTGCGGCCGGTGCCGCGCCGCCGCCGTGCCCGGCGGGTGACCGCTCCGCGCGGCGACGGTCGCGCCGGTTCAGCAGCGCCACGCCGGCGGCCGCCAGGAGCAGGCCGCCGACGCCCGCGATCGCCAGCCAGGTGACCCGCGGGATGCCGGTCGGGGCGCCGGTGCCCGTCGCGGGCTCGGCCAGGACCAGCGAGAACGGGCCCGAGAGCTGCTCGGTGAGCGGCGTGGCGGCCTGCACCAGCGCCGTGAGGGCGGTCTCGGCCGCGCGCGGGTCGGTCGTCGTCGCCGTCAGGTTGATCTGCGACGTCCCCGCCACCGGCGTCGCGGTCACGGCCAGCGCCGTGGCCGGCACGCCCGCGGCCTGCGCGGCGGGTCCGACCCAGCGCGGCGCCGCCAGGACGGCCGCGGCGACCTTGGACCCGCGCAGGTCGTAGAGCGACTCCCAGGCCGACGGCACGTCCTCCGGCGCGGTCGTGGCGGCGGGGACGAGCACGACCTGTGCGGTCGCGCGGTACTCCTGGACGACGGGACCCAGCGCCAGTTGGGTACCGACGACCGCGATCGCGGCCACGACGAGCGCGGCCGCGACGGTGGTCAGGCGCCGCGACGGCCGGAGCCGTGGCATCCGCCCGGCGGCCGTGGGCGCAACGGCGGTGTCCTCCATGTGTCCGAGGGTAGGAACCGAACGGTCTGGTGTGGGGCGAAGTCGAGCAAGAGGTCGGCAAAAACGCTCGACGGGGTGGCGTTGCAGGTGCGCCTGTCCGGTTCGCGCGGTTCCCGGCAGTCCTGCCGGGGGTGACGTCGCGTCCACGTGCGAGCACGGAGGGCCACGACATCGTCCGAGGCGGGCGACGAAGACGGGCATTCCGGACGTTCTCGGCGGATCTGACGAGAGGATGTTTGTGACGGTCCGCAGCCGAGGTAGCCCGAACGTGTCGGACAGGGCCGCACATCGCAGCAGCGATCGTTGCGCCGGTCCGGCCGCCGTGCCCGCGGAGCTCCCGACCGCGGGCGCGCACCGCGGGTCCGTCCACTGGGGAGTCGGCTGACCGCGCGGCACCGGCGGCGGGTGGCAGGAGTCGGGGACCCTGCCACCTGCCGCGTCAGGTCCGTGTGCGCAACCGGGACCGGGTGTGCCCCCGGGGCCTGCGCAGCGCGCGGCGGGTGTCGACGAGCGCGACCGCGGGCTGGCGACCCGTCACGCGCACCGAGTGCCGGGCCCGCCGTCGGGTGAGCTGGACGAGCACGGACAGCACGAGAGCGACGCCCACCACCAGGAGCGCCACGAGCTGGAACGTCATCGCTGGTCTACCCCGCTCGGTCCGGTGACACGACGCCAGGACGTTCGCCCGTTGTCGTCGCGCCGTTACCACCTGTGGACGTCGCTCCCGCACGGTGCGGGCGCCGCCGGTCTGAGAGGGTGCTGAGGTGGCGGCACATCTGTCGGGCGTCGGCCTGACGCCCTTCGGTGTCCGGCCCGGCCGGTCCGCGCTGCAGTGGCAGGCCGAGGGCGCCCGCGCGGCGCTCGACGACACAGGCCTGCGCCCGCGCGACGTCGACGCCGTGCTCTGCGGATACGCCACGACGCTCGGCCACCTGATGCCCGCCGACCTGCTCGCCGAGCGGCTCGGGGTGCGGCCGGCCATCGCGGCGGGGACCAGCGTCGGCGGTGCGACCGGCCTGGCGATGGTCGCCGCCGCGGTCCGGCTCGTCCGGGCCGGTGACGCGCGGGCCGTACTCGTCGTCGGCGGGGAGGACCGGGCGTCCGGGCGCTCGCGCGACGACGCCACCCGCACTCTCGCCCAGGTCGGGCACGCCGAGCAGGAGATCCCGCTCGGCGGGACCGTGCCGGCGTACTACGCGCTGCTCGCGTCGTCGTACCTGCACCGCCACGGCCTGGGCCCGGAGGCGCTCGCCCCCCTGGCCGTGACGATGCGCCGGCACGCCGGTGCGCACCCCGGCGCGCAGTTCCGGGAGCCCCTCACGGTCGACGACGTCCTCACGTCGCGACCGGTCGCCGAGCCGCTGCGGCTGCTCGACTGCTGCCCGGTCTCCGACGGCGGCGCCGCGCTCGTCGTCACCGCGGCGGGTGGGCCGCGCTCGGTGCGGGTGACCGGGGTGGGGGAGGGGCACCGCCACCAGCATCTCACCGAGGCCGACGAGGCGGCCTTCGGCGCGCGCGACGCCGCGGACCGCGCGCTGGCCGACGCGGGCCGCGATCTCGCCGACGTCGACCATCTCGGGGTCTACGACAGCTTCACGATCACGCTCGCTCTGTTGCTGGAGGAGATCGGGATCAGCGCGCCGGGCCGCGCGGGTGCCGACGCCGCCGCCGGCCGGTTCGACCGCACCGGCCCGTTGCCGCTCAACACCCACGGCGGCCTGCTCTCCTACGGGCACTGCGGCGTCGGGGGCGGGCTGGCGCACGTCGTCGAGGCCGTGACCCAGCTGCGCGGCGAGGCGGGCGAGCGCGTCGCCCGGGCGACGACCGCCCTCGTCCACGGCGACGGGGGCGTCATGTCCGCGCACGTCAGTGCCGTGCTGGAGGCACCGTGACGCCCGATCTCCACGCGTGTGCACCCTGCGGGCATCGCTGGTACCTGCGCCGCGAGGCCTGTCCGCGGTGCGGCTCGCAGCGGGTGTCGACGGCCCCGGCGTCCGGCCCCGGGACCGTCGCCGCGGTGACGGTCGTGCACCGCGCCCCGCGCGAGGGCCACCCGCCGACACCGTTCGGGCTCTGCCTCGTCGACCTCGCCGAGGGTGTGCGCGTGATGTGCCGCTGCGAGCCGGGCCTCGCTCCCGGTGCCGAGGTGCGGGTCGCGATCGAGGGCGGCCTGGCCTGGGCCCGGCGCTCGTGAGTGGCGATGGTCGCCCGGGCGACCATCGCCACTCACGGGTCACGCGCCGCGCAGCCCCAGGAACTCGCGGGCCTCGGCCGGGGTGGCGGGTGTGCGGTCGAACAGCCCCGCCAGCTCGACGACCTTGGTGACGAGGTCGGCGTTCGACTTCGCCTGCTCCCCGCGGCGGACCCGCAGGTTGTCCTCCAGCCCGACCCGCAGGTTCCCGCCCATGACCAGCGCCAGGGCCGCGACCTGGTACTGGCCCGGGTAGCCGATCCCGGCCGCCGACCAGGTGAACCCGCCGACGCCGAAGAGCCGCTCCGCGGTGCGCACCATGTGCACGAGCTGGTCGGCCTCGACGGCGTTGGCGCCCAGCACCCCCAGCACGAACTGCAGGTTGAACGGCGCCTCCAGGACGCCGTCGGCCACGAGCCGCCGGATGTTGTAGAGCTGGCCGACGTCGTAGATCTCGATCTCCGGCCGGGTCCGCGCCTCCTTCATCAGCCCGGCCAGGTACTCCATGTCGGAGAACGTGTTGCGGAAGACGTAGTCGCGGGTGCCCTCCAGGTACTCCCGTTCCCAGTCCTGGAAGTCGAGGTCGCGACGCGCCACCGGGTAGAGCCCGAAGTTGAAGCTGCCGGCGTTGAACGTCGCCATCTCGGGCTTCAGGTGCGGGACGACGGCCGCCCGCTCGGTGATCGTCATGCCCCGCCCGCCGCCCGTCGTGGGCTGCAGGACGGCGTCGGTGCGCTCACGCAACCCCTCGACGACGCGGGTGAACAGCTCGACGTCCTGCACGGGCCGCCCGGTCGACTCCTCCCGGACGTGGATGTGCAGGACGGCCGCGCCCGCCTCGGCCGCGGCGACCCCCTCCTCGATGATCTGCGCCACCGTGACCGGGATCGCCGGGCTCTGCGCCGGGACCGTCATCCCGCCGGTGAGCGCACACGTGACGATGACCTTGCCGGAGTCCATTCGTTCCCCTCCTAGACGACCGCGAGCGGGTCGACCATCGACCCGGTCGCCCCGGCGATCTTCAGTGGCAGCGCGACGAAGAGGAACTCGTACACCCGGGCCGCGGCGAGCTCCTCCAGGTCGAGGCTCTCCATGATGTAGACACCGTTGTCCACCAGGAGGTGGACGTGCACCGGCTGCGGGTTGGCGGGCGAACCTGGATCCGGCGCGGGCTGGACCTCGAAGGTCTCGGTGTCGCTGCCCGCGGCGATCACCCCGCGCTCGGTGAGCATCCGGGCCACCGAGATGTCCGGGCCCGGCGTGAGGTGCTCGGCCATCCGGGCCCGGTCGGGCCACAGCCCCATGTAGCCGGTGCGGAACAGCACGACGTCCCACTGCCCGATCGTCACCCCCTGCGCCGCGCAGATGTCCTCGACCTCCGCGGCGTCGACGGCCGCGCCCGCGGGCAGGCAGTCCACCCCGCGGTGCGCGGCCAGGTCGAGCAGCACACCGCGGGTGAACATCGCCGGCATGCTCGACGCGTCGCCGACGGTGGGGCCGAAGTCGCCCAGGTGCTCGGCGGCGTTCGCCCCGCCGTACCAGCGATGTTCGTCGCCGATGGTGATGTGCGCCAGCGCGTCGACGTGGGCGCCGGAGTGGACGGTCCCGGAGACGACCTCGGTCATGCAGCCCAGGCCGACCTCGTTGGGGTGCGGCGCCCACAGGTTCTCGCCGGCCTGGTGCAGCCCCTGCGGGGTGCGGTAGCTCAGCACCTGGAACTGCGGGTGGCCCGGGAACAACGGCATCCCGGGGAACCGCGTCGCGGCCAGCGAGAACGACCGGCCCGTGCGGACCAGGCCCGCCGCCCGGGCCCGCACCGCGTCGGGGACGTCGGCGGCGGGCCCGGCGGCAGGCGGGCGGGTGGTGGTCACGGACGGCCCTCCCGCGCGTCCGTGACCATGCCGACGACGCGCTCGGGCGTCATCGGCAGCTCGTCCACCCACACCCCGAGCGGCTTGAGCGCGTCGTCGACCGCACTCGCGATCGCGGTCGGCGCGACGAGCCGCCCGCCCTCACCGGCACCCTTGACGCCGTACTCGGTGAACGGTGACGGCGTCTCCAGGTGCTCGACGACGATCTCGGGCACCTCGTGCATGCTCGGCACCAGGTACTCGCGGAAGGTCGGGGTGTCCAGCGCCCCGTCCTCGCCGTAGCGGTACTCCTCCATCAGCGCCGCGCCGATGCCCTGCACGATCCCGCCGACGATCTGCCCCTCGACGAGCGTCGGGTTCATCACCGTCCCGCAGTCGTTGACCGCGTAGTAGGCGCGCAGCGTCACCACGCCGGTCTCCGGGTCGACCTCCACGATCGGGATGTGGCAGGCGTGGGACACCATCGGGTAGAAGGCGCCCATGTCCTTGCGGTCGGCCGACGGCGGCGTCGAGTAGGGGTGGTCGTAGGTGTGCACCGCGACCAGGCCGCTGGACTCGTCCTCGGGTGTGTCGTGGAAGAACAGGTGCGCGCGCATCCCGATGTCGGCCATCGACATCGACGTGCCCGGCGCACCCTTGGCGCGAAAGGTGCCGTCGACGCACTCGACGTCGGCGGGGTCCATCTCCATCGCGTGTGCGGCGATCCGGATCATCTTGTCCCGGATGGTCCGCGCGGCGCCGCGGGTCGCGCCGGACAGCATGATCGTGAGCCGGCTGCCGCCCGGGCCCGCCGACATCGCCCCGGTCGTCGAGTCGGCGTAGGTGACCGACACGTCGGCGGGGTCGATGCCGAACTCCTCGGCGACGACCTGGCTGACGACGGTCTCCGGGCTGTTGCCCCACAACGGGCAGCCGACCTCGACCCGGACCCCGCCCATGGCGTCGACGTCCATCTTGACGCTCTCGGGCGTGCTCGTCGCGGGCAGCGGCGGGTTGTCGTAGAGGAACCACCACTCCGAGGCGTTGTAGCCGGTGCGCTCCTGGCAGGTCGCGAGCCCGATTCCCAGGTACCGGCCCTCGGCGCGCAGCCGCTCCTGCTCGGCGCGCCAGTCGTCGATCCCGGCGAGCTCGAGCGCCTTGTCGAGCACGGCCGCGTAGTTGCCGGAGTCGTAGACGTTGCCCGGCGGGGTCTTGAACGGGAACTGGTCGGGCCGGATGAAGTTGCGCCGCCGGATCTCGGCACGGTCGATGCCCAGCTGCTCGGCCGCCTTGTCGACGAGCCGCTCCAGCACGAAGTTGCCGGGGTCGGCGCCGGCGCCGCGGAAGAAGCCCTGCTGGACCTTGTTGGTGAGCACGCACGACACGTCGTAGCGCAGGCTGCTGATCCGGTAGGGGCCGGTGGGTTGGGCCATCGCGTTGCCGTGCTGGCCGTGCGCGAACTGGAAGTAGGCGCCGTAGTCGTCGATGATCCGCAGGGTCAGCCCGAGCATCTCGCCGTCCTCGGCCAGGGCCAGCTCGGCGTCGTAGATGCGGTCGCAGCCCACGTTGTCGTTGGCGGCGATGTTGTCGACCCGGTCCTCGAGGTACTGCACGGGCCGGCCGGTGGCCTTCGACAGCGCGCCGGCGATCGCGAGCACCTTGGTGATGAAGTGCTTGCTGCCGAAGCTGCCGCCGACGGCGCACGGGATCATCCGCAGCCGGTTCGTCGACACGCCGAGCATCCCGGCGAACGCCCACGGCAGGAAGTTGTGGAAGTTCGAGTTCGAGTACACGGTCATCGACTTGTCGAACGGGTCCCACGACGCGACCGCGCCCGCGGTCTCCATCGGCTGCGCGCCCATCCGGTGCCAGCGCGCCCGGGTGCGCACGACGGTGTGCGCGCGGGCCAGGTCGCCCTCGACGTCGCCGAAGTCGAGAGTGCGGTGGAACGCGACGTTCGAGTCGAGCGTCTCGTGGATCCGCGTCGCGTCCGGGGCCATCGCGGCCTCGGGATCGACGACGGCCGGCAGCACCTCGTACTCGACGCGGATCGCGGCGCACGCGTCCTCGGCGATGTAGCGGTCGGTCGCGGCGACGATCGCGACCGCCTCGCCGGGGTACCGCACGCGCTCGATCGCGACCGCGGTCTGCGGCACCGGTTCGGCGCAGAACGCGGGCATCGGGTTGACCAGCTCGGCGGCCTGCGCACCGGTCAGCACGGCGGCCACACCCGGGATCGCCTCGGCCGCGCTGGTGTCGATGGAGACGATCCGGGCGTGGGCGTGGGGGCTGCGCAGCACCGCGCCGTGGAGCATGCCGGGCAGCGTGACGTCGCCGACGAACGTGGCGCGCCCGGCCAGCAGCTTCGGGTCCTCCTTGCGCGGGACGCTGCGCCCGACCCAGCGGCGCTCGCCCTCGCGGGGGGAGCCGGTGGTGGCGGTCGTCGGACGGTCCTCGACGGTGCTCATACCTGCGCTCCGTTCCGCTCCGCGGCCAGCGCCCGGCCCGCCGCGCACACCGACTTCACGATGTTCTGGTATCCGGTGCAGCGGCACAGGTTGCCGCCCAACGCCTCCCGCACGTCGTCGGGATCCGGCTCGGTGGTGCGTTCGAGCAGCTCACAGGTGCCCATCAGCATTCCCGGGGTGCAGAAGCCGCACTGCAGGCCGTGGTTCTCGTGGAACGCCCGCTGGATCGGGTGCAGGCTGCCGTCGACGCCGCCGAGCGACTCGACGGTCCGCACGGTGGCGCCGTCGAGCTGCGCGGCGAACACCAGACAGGACCGGGTGGCCGTGCCGTCGACGAGGACGGTGCACGAGCCGCACACACCCTGCTCGCAGCCCAGGTGGGTGCCGGTGAGCCCGAGGTCGCCGCGCAGCAGGTCGGCCAGCAGGGTGCGCGGCTCGACCAGCAGGTCGTGCGACGTGCCGTTGACCGTGAGGCGGACGCGGACCTTCTCGGGCGCCGCGGTCGAGGTCGTCTCAGACATCGGTGGCCTCCCCGGCCGCTCGGTGGATGGCGGTGCGCAGCGCGCGGCCGGTGAGCACGCGCGCGAGGTGGCGGCGGAAGTCCGCCGACCCGTGACAGTCGCCGATCGGCGACAGCCCGTCGGCCGCCCGGGCCGCGGCCTCGGCGACGGCGCCCTCGCCCCCGTCGGAACCGGTCAGGGCGTCCTCGGCCGCGCGGGCGCGCACGGGCCGCTCACCCGCCCCGCACAGCGCGATCCGGGTCCCGGCGACGCTCCCGTCGTCGGCCCGCGTCACGGTGGCGGCGACCCCGCACACCGGCAGGTCACCGTGGCGGCGTGCGACCTCGACGAACGCACTCCCGGTCCGGGCCCCGACCGCCGGCACCTCGACGGCGACGACCATCTCGCCGGGGTCGAGGGACGTGCGGAACGGGCCGGTGAAGAAGTCGTCGGCCTCGATCGTCCGCTCACCGGACCGGCTGCGCGCGACGACGCGGCCGTCGAGGGCGAGCAGCGCCGCCGGCAGCTCGGCCGACGGGTCGGCGAACGCGACGCTGCCGACGACGGTGCCGCGGCTGCGCACCGGCGCGTGCGCCACGTGCGCGCCGGCCTCGGCGAGCAGGGGAGCGTGCGTGGCGACGTCGGCGGAGAGCTCGCTGGTGCGCTGGCGCACCGTCGCGCCCAACCGCAGTGTCGCCGGGCCGGAACCGTTGGTGACGGCGAGTGCGTCGAGTCCGGGTACCCGGTTGATGTCGACGACGACCGAGGGGCTGGCCAGTCGTGCGTTCATCAACCGGACGAGGCTCTGACCGCCGGCGAGCACGCGCGCGTCGGCGCCGTGCTCGGCGAGCTGGTCGAGCGCCTCGTCGAGGTCGCGCGGTGCCAGGTAGGCGAACGCCGCAGGCTTCACTCCACACCTCCTTGTGCGGGGATTGCTGACCGGTGTGTGGCCGGTCAGTCGGGACGGGCTGTGGGACGGTCGGCGCCGCCGGCGGCGAAGGCCAGCGAGCCGAAGTGCTCGATGTGGTGGCGCATCTGCTTGCCCGCGAGGGCGGGATCGCGCTCGCGGAGTGCCTGCAGGATCGGCACGTGCGACTCGACGATCTCGGCGAGCCCCACGCGGGCCCGGTTGTAGGTGACGAGCGCGCGGATCTCGGCGTGCAGCGAGCGCCAGACCTCGAGCAGCAGCGCGTTGTCGGCCGTCTCGAAGATGATCTCGTGGAAGCGGGCGTCGTGGACCAGGACGGCGTGCACGTCGTCGGCGCTGCTCGCGGCGCGCATCGCCTCGATCTCGTCGAGGAGCAGCGCGAGGGTCCCGTCGGTGACGACGGGCGCCGCAGCCCGGCCCGCGACCTCCTCCAGCGCGGCCCGGACCGGGTACATCTCGGCGAGCTCGCGCTCGGAGATCATCCGGACCCGGACGCCCCGGTGCGGGAAGCTCTCGACGAACCGCATGGCCTCCAGGTCGCGCAGGGCCTCGCGGACCGGGGCCTGGCTGACCCCGTACTCCTTCATCACGCGGCTCTCGACGATGCGCTCCCCGGGCGCGAACTCCCCGTCCAGGATGCGGGCGAGCAACCGCTCCCGGAGCTGCTCGCGCAGTACCGCGCGGGGCAGACCCCCGGTACCGTCGGCCACCTCGCCCCCAGACTGTGCGCTCCATCACGGCCGTGCTCGATTATCGATAATCGAGGAAGCTGGTCAAGCCGCCGATCGCCGACCGGAGGCTGCGATCACGCGGACGCGGCGCGACAGCCGGAACCGGTCCGCAGATCGGGAGTCAGCTGCGGCGAGCGGCCGCCGCGATCGCGGGGCACAGGGCGCCGCGTGCCGTCGTCGCGGGAGCGGCGCAGACGTGCGCCGCCGAGACCGCGGTCAGGCCGCGGCGCGCGCCTGCGCCTCGCGGCGGCGCATCCGGGTCCACGCGAGACCGCCGCCGACGCCGGCACCCGCGAGCAGCACGATGATGAGGATCTCGTTGCGCGGCTTGGGCGTCGGCACGGCCGTACCGTCGGGGGAGTCGGCGACCTGCACCGCGTAGCCGCCCGCGGTCGTGTTGATCGCGGGGCCGGCCTGCTGGATGATGCTGGCCACCGCGGCCTCCGCGCCCGACGGCGACGGCGCCGACGCGCCGATGTCGATCAACGCGGTGTTGAGTCCGGTCGCGCTCGCGGTGCCGGGCGCGACGTCGACCTCGATGCGGTCCGGAGTGGTGCCGGCGGCCTGCGCCGCGGCGGTGAGCCACTGGGTCTGGCGCAGCACCACGACGGCGACGCTCGTCGCCCGACCGTTGGTGATGTCCTTCCAGGCGTTCGACTGCTGGTCCGCGGTGAGGCCGGGGGCCGGGACCAGCGCGACGGTGGCCGAGGCGGTGTAGAGCGGCCGCGACGAGCCGAGCAGCACCATCGTCGCGACGGCGGCGACCACGGCCGTGGCCAGCGCGGCGATCGCGACGACGATCCGCGAGCGTCGCGAGAGCGGCACCCGTCCCCACCGACCCGCGGCCTGCTCGGCGGTGGGGGCGCCGGTGGGGGCGCTCATCCGCGCCACCCGGGGCGCGCGCACGGACGCGGCGACGGCGACCACCGGCGGGCGGTCGGGAGCGCGACGGACGTCGGTCGGGGCACCCGTCCGAGGGTAGGCCCCCGGCCGGTCGGGCCCGGCGCCACCCTCGGCGGGGCGGCCTCAGACCGTCCGGGGCGCGGGGCCCTCGGGCGTGCGCGGCGGGTGCGGGCGCCGGTTGAACCGCGCGGGCCGCTTCTCGACGAACGCCGCGACCCCCTCGGCCACGTCCGGCCCGGCCTGCAACCCGACCGCGGCCCAGTAGTTGTTGTTCAGGCTCGACGTCAGGTCCACCGACCACGCCGACCGCAGCGACTGCTTCGTCATCTCCAGCGCCCGCCACGACCACTGCGCGATCCGCGCGGCGAGCGCGACGGACTCGTCGATCAGCGCCGCCGGCTCGACGACGCGGTTGACCAGCCCGATCTCGCGCGCCCGTGCGGCGTCGACGACGTCGCCGGTGAGCGCGAGCTCCGCGGCCAGGCCCGGCCCGACCAGCCGGGGCAGGAACCAGGTGCCGCCGTTTCCCGGCGGCAGCCCCAGCTTGATGTAGGTCTCGCCGAACTTGGCGGCCGTCGACGCGATCCGGATGTCGCAGGCCAGCGCCAGGTCGAACCCGCCCGCGGTCGCCCCGCCGTTGACGGCGGCCACCGTCGGCAACCGGGACGCGACGACGCGCTCGATGACGGGGAAGATCACGCGCGCGTTGTACGGCTCTCCGGTGCGGGGCATCTCCTCCGCGAGATGGCGGTGCATCTCCTTGAGGTCGGCGCCCGCGCAGAACTGGCGACCGGCGCCGGTGAGGACGAGCGCGCGCACGTCGAGGTCGGCCTCGGCCGCGTCGAGCGCGGCGACGAGGTCGCGCGCCAGCTCGGGGACGACCCCGTTGGCGCGGTCGGGACGGTTCAGGGTCAGCAGCACGACGCCGTCGGCGACGATCTCGGTGAACAGGGTCTCGTACTCGGTGCGGCCGGTCATCGCCGCAGCGTAGGTCGGCCGGATCGGGGTCACCGCGACGGTCGGTGCCGGCGCGTACTCCCCGGGGCGTATCCCGGTTGTCGACCGGCGGCGGATTCGCCGACCCGGCCCGGCGGGCGACCATCACCGTCATGAACCCGCCGCCCACCACCGTCACCAGCCCTTCTCCTGGGCGCGGCACGGTTCTCGGGGACCTGCGTCGCATCCCTGCCGAGGCCCGGCCGGTGGAGCGGCTCGCCTACGTCGTCGCGGCGATGCTCGTCGTGGGCGGGCTCGTGCACGTCGCGATCCTGCTGACGACCGGCGGGTCCTGGACGGGCCCGACCTCGCTGCGCAAGGCCGCGACGTTCGGCCTGTCGTTCGGGACGACCCTGGCGACGGTCACCTGGGTGACCTCGCTGCTGCGGGTGCGTGCCCGGACGTCGTGGCTGGCGCTGTTCACCGCGGCGTGCGTCGTCGAGACCATGCTCGTGTCGGTGCAGGCGTGGCGGGGCGTGCCGTCGCACCTGAACTTCGGCACCCCGTTCGACGCCGCCGTTGACGGGCGCGGCACTCGCGGTGCGGGTCGCGGCGGGCGCCGTCGCGCTCACCGGGGTCGTGCGGGGGACCCGGGCCGGCTGACCGCCCACCCCGGCGCATGGCGGGGCGCCCCGGGTGCTTGTACCGTCCGGGGAGCAGGTTCGAGGTGCAGCCAGTCGCCTCCCACCGTCGGCGACGAGGGAGAGCGATGGCCACCGACGAGATCGTCGTTCCCGACCTACCGGTTCCCGGTCCGCCGCCGGACGAACCCCCGCTCGCCGAGGACGCCCCGTACGCGCCGCCCAGCGAGTACGCCCGCCACGCCGAGGCCATGCGCGAGCTCGCCGCGACGCCGCCCTCGGACCCCCGCCGCGACGCCCTGCGCTCCGAGCTGATCCTCGCGTTCCTGCCGATCGTCCGGCACCTCGCGCTGCGGCACTCGGCCGGGTACCCGGGCGGCTACGACGACCTCGTGCAGGTCGGCACCGTCGGGCTGATCAGCGCGATCGACCGCTGGGACCCCGACCGCGCGGGCGCGGACCTGCTCGGCTACCTCGTGCCGTGCGTGCGCGGGGAGATGCTGCGCTACTTCCGCGACCGCACGTGGGCGGTCCGGGTGCCGCGCCGGCTCAAGGACCTCGCCGTCGCCATCAACAAGGCGACCGGCCCGCTGTCCCAGCAGCTCGGCCGCGCGCCGCGGCCCAGTGAGCTCGCCGCACATCTCGGCGTGGACGTCAGCGAGGTCGTCGAGGCGCTCACCGCGAAGGCGGGCCACCACAGCGACCCGCTCGAACCCGTCGACCCGGAGACGGGCGAGTCCTCCCACGAGCGGCTCGGTGAGCTCGACGGCGAGCTCGACCACGTCGAGTACCGGCACGCGCTACGCCCCTTGCTGGAGTCGCTGCCCGAACGTGAGCGCACGATCCTGATGCTGCGCTTCTTCCGGGACATGACCCAGACGCAGATCGCCGAGGAGATCGGCATCTCCCAGATGCACGTCTCCCGGCTGCTCGCCCGCAGCCTCACGACGCTGCGCGCCGGGCTGGCGGCCGAGGGCTGAGCAGCTACCGGCGACTCGCCCCCACCGCCTGCTGCACGACCTCCGTCAGCGCCGGATGGATCCAGTACGGGCGCTCGACGAGCGTGCGGGCGTCGATCCCGAGCGTCATCGCGACGACCAGCGGCTGGATCAGCGTCGCCGCCTGCGGGCCCAGGATGTGCGCGCCGAGCAACCGCCCGGTGCCCGGCTCGGCGAGGACCTTGGCGAAGCCCGTCGTGTCCTCCGACGCCCATCCGTAGGCGACGTCGGAGAACCGGGCCAGGCCCACCGTGAACGGCGTCCCGGCCGCCGCGAGCTCCTGTTCCGTCGCGCCGACGGCCGCGATCTGCGGCCGGGTGAAGACCGCGGAGGGGACGACGTCGTGCTCGGCCCGGATCAGATCGCCGGGGTGCAGCAGGTTGTGTCGAACGACCTGCGCCTCCCGGTTCGCGACGTGCTTGAGCGGCGCCGCCGTGCTGACGTCCCCGAGCGCCCAGACCCCGTCCGCGGTGGTGCGCTGGTACTCGTCGACGACGATCCGGCCGTCGTCGTGGACGTCGATCCCCGCGGCCCCGAGGTCGAGCCGGTCGCCGTTGGGTGTCCGGCCGACGGCGACCAGCAGCATGTCGGCCTCGACCGTCGAGCCGTCGTCCAGCGTGAGCACCAGCTCGCCGGGCGCACCCGACAGCCTCGTGAGCTCATGGCCCAGCCGCAGGTCCCGGTCCTTCGACGCCAGCTCGGTGAACTCCCGCGCGACGAGCACGTCCTGCCCCGAGAGCAGGGTGTCGGCCATGTCGATCATCGTGATCGTGCTGCCCGCGGCCGCCAGGACGTGCGCCAGCTCCGCCGCGATGTAGCCGCCGCCGAGGACGGCGAGGTGGCGCGGCGGCGCGTCGATGTGCATGACCGTGTCCGAGGTCTCGTAGGGGAGTCCGGAGTCGGCGACGGGCGGCGGGACCACCGGCCGCGATCCCGCCGCGACCACGATCCGGTCGGCGTGCACGGCGGTGCCGCCGACGTCGAGCGTCCGCGGGCCGGTGAACCGCGCGTGCCCGTCGTACACCGTGATCCACGGCGTGTCCTCGCGGCCGGCGCGCCCGTCGCGGGCGATGGGGTCGAGCCGGCCGAAGACGCGGTCGTGCAGCTCGCGCCAGCGCACCCCGCGCAGCTGCGCCTCGACGTCGAGCCGCCGGGCGTCGCGGACGTCGTCGGCGAGGTCGGCCGCGCGGACCAGCATCTTGCTCGGGATGCAGCCGACGTTGAGGCACGTGCCGCCGAACCGGCGCTCCTCGACGATCGCGACGTCGAGGTCGGAGAACGCCTCGTCGACCACCGCGTTGCCCGACCCGGCGCCGATGACGAGGAGGTCGTGATGCCGCATCCCTCGGAGGCTATGGCCGCTCGCGCGGGCCCACCACCGGAAGGCGATCGCGCGTAGTGTGCTCGGCACCGTCGACGAGGCCCTCGACAAGGCGGTGCCCGCCCGTGGACATCCGGTCGTTGCGCTACGCCGTCACGCTCGCCGAGGAGCTGCACTTCGGCCGGGCCGCGGCACGGCACTACATCGCCGCGCAGGCGTTCGGCCGCCGCATCCAGCAGCTGGAACGCGAGCTGGGCACGCGGCTGTTCGCGCGGACCAGCCGGCGGGTGGCCCTGACGCCCGCGGGGGAGCGCTTCGTCGTCAGGGCACGGGCGGCGCTCGCGCAGGTCGACGACCTGGCCACTGTCGCCGACCGCCCGCCGGCCGACCCGCAGGTGCTCCGTGTCGGCGTGCTCGGGTTCGGGTTGGCCGACAGGTGGCCGGGGGTGCGCGCGCTGCTCGCGCAGTGGCATCCCGCGCTGCGCCTCGACCACGTCGAGACCGACTGGGACGGCCAGTACGACCTGGTCCGCTCCGGGGCCGTCGACGTCGCGGTCGTGCACGACATCGGGCCCGTCGACGGGCTGCGCCTCGATCGGGTGCTCGACACCGGGCGCTGGGCCGTCGTCCCGGCCGGGTCGCCGCTGGCCGGGGCCGCTCGACTCACCGAGGCCGACGTCGGTGACGCCCAGTGGGTCCGGCTCGTGGGCCGCCACCCCGGTCTCGCCGACTGGGCCGGTCCGGCCGGGTCCTCGGGATCGACGTCGACGGTCGTGCGCTCGCCCGCGGCGGTCCCGGCCGCCGTCGCGACGTCGGGGCAGCTGGGTGTGCACGGCGAGCCCGCGCGCCGGTTCTTCCCGCACCCGGGCGTGCGCTACGTCCCGCTCGCCGGGCCGGCCGCGCTGGTGTCGGTCGCGAGCCGGGAGGGCGACGAGCGGCCCGCGGTGCGGGCGTTCCGCGAGGCGGCGCGGGCCGTCGTCGTCGCCACCGAGTCGATCATCGGCGCGGGAGCCGTGCCGCGGGATCGCAACCGAAACGGCGAATGATCCGCGACGACGACCGCGCGAGTCTCGGGGGGACCCGTTCCCGCACCGCCGCGGAGGCCCCCGTGACCAGGCAGCTCAGTGACGTCGTCGGCCATCTCCTCCCGACGACCCAGGTCGGCTCCTACCCCCGTCCGCACTGGAACCACTTCGACCTCGGCGGCGAGGACATCCGCGTCGCCCTGCGCCGCGCGGACTTCGCCGAGGCCTTCGCCGACGGCGTGCGCGCCATGATCGGCGACCAGGTCGACGCCGGCATCGACCTGCCCACCGACGGCCACCTCTGGTACGACCGCCACGACGGCGTGATCTCGTCGTTCCTGCTCTACCCGGCCGAACACCTCGACGGCATCGCCGTGGTCCCCGAGACCAGCACCGTCATGACGGGCTTCGGCGACCAGACCGTCGCGGCGTTCGGCAACACGTGGAACGAGGTCGTCGTCACCGGCGAGATCGGCCGCGGCACGATGCACCTCGCGCAGCTGTGGCGCGCCGCCCGCGCGGTCAGCCCGCGGACGGTCAAGTTCTGCTCGGGGATGGGCCCGGCAAACCTCGGCGGCTGGCTCACCGACCACATCTGCCACCTCGGCAGCGGTGTCCCGGTCGGGGTCACCCCGTACGGCGGGTTCCACGAGATGGTCGCGCGCGACCTGCAGGTCGACGCCGTGGAGTACGCGTTCGCCGAGACCGGCTTCCCCGAGGACGACTTCGCGCTGTGGTCAAAGTACCCGAGCGAGAAGGGCCTGGGGATCGGGGTCATCGACATCAAGAAGCTCGTCGTCGAGTCGCCGGAGCAGATCGTCGCGGGCGTCCGCAGGGCGCTGGCCCACGTCCCGCCCGAGCGCATCCACCTCACGACCGACTGCGGCCAGTTCGCCCTGCCCCGCCAGATCGCCCGCGGCAAGCTGGCGGCCATGGCCGAGGCGGCACGTATCCTGCGCGCGGAGATCGGGGAGGGCTAGTGCGCAGGTTCGTCGACATCTCGGTGGCGTTGACGGCGGGGATCCGGTCGGACCCGCCGGGCCACGAGCCGCAGATCGAGTACCTCGACCACGAGGCGACGGCCCCGGACGTCCTGTCGTTCTTCCCGGGGGCGACCCGCGCGGATCTCCCCGACGGCGAGGGCTGGGCCATCGAGCGTGTGCGGCTCACGACGCACAACGGCACGCACCTCGACGCGCCGTACCACTACGCGTCCACGATGGACGGCGGCGCCCGCGCCATCACCATCGACGAGGTGCCGCTGGAGTGGTGCCTGCAGCCCGGCGTGAAGCTCGACTTCCGGCACCTGCCCGACGGCCACGTCGTCACCGCCGCCGAGGTCGAGGCCGAGCTCGATCGCATCGGGCACACGCTCTCGCCGCTGGAGATCGTCGTCGTCAACACGGCGGCGGGGGCCCGCTACGGCGAGGACGACTACGTGTCGACGGGCTGTGGCATGGGCCGCGAGGCGACGTTGTACCTGCTCGAACGCGGCGTCCGGCTCACCGGGACCGACGCGTGGAGCTGGGACGCGCCGTTCGTGCACACCGCGCGGCGCTACGCGGCCGAGGGCGACCCCTCGATCATCTGGGAGGGCCACCGGGTGGGCCGCGACATCGGCTACTGCCACATCGAGAAGCTCCACAACCTCGAGTCGCTGCCCGCGACGGGCTTTCAGATCTCGTGCTTCCCGGTCAAGATCCACGCCGCGTCGGCGGGGTGGACCCGGGCGGTCGCGATCTTCGACGAGCCCGACGCCTGACACGCCCGTCGCGTCGGGCGGATCCGCCGACCCCCTCCCGGGAGGGTTCGGTGCGCCGGACCCGCAGCCGGCGCCGCGAGCCCGCGTTCCACCAGGCCGAACGCTCGCCTTCCCGGGCGTTCCGTCCGGATGCGACGGTCGCTGCCATGGACGAACGGTTCGGGCACGTGATCGACGGTGAGGAGCGCGCGTCGCTCGACGGCGCGGAGTTCGACTCCGTCGATCCCTACACGCAGTCGCCCTGGGCGAGGGTCGCCCTGGGCGGCGCCCCGGAGGCCGACCTGGCCGTCACGGCGGCCCGGCGCGCGTTCGACGAGGGGCCCTGGCCGCGGATGGGGTTCGCCGAGCGCGGCGCACTGCTGCACCGGCTGGCCGACCTCGTCGAGGCGAACGCCGCCGAGCTGGCCATGGCCGACACCCGTGACATGGGCAAGCCCGTCTCCGACGCGTTGGGCAAGGACGTCCCGCGCACCGCCCAGAACCTGCGGTTCTTCGCCGACCACGCCCGGCTGTCGGCGTCGGAGGCCTACCCGACCGACACCGGCCACCACGCCTACGCCCGCTACGAGCCCGCCGGCGTCGTCGCCGCGATCGCGCCGTGGAACTTCCCGCTGATGCTGGAGAGCTGGAAGATCGCACCGGCCCTGGCCTGGGGGAACACCGTCGTGCTCAAGCCGGCGGAGGACTCGCCGGCGTCGGCGACGATCCTGGCCCGGCTCGCGGTCGAGGCCGGACTGCCGCCCGGCGTGCTCAACGTCCTGCACGGCTACGGTCCGGACTCCGCGGGGGCGGCGCTGACCGCGGACCCGCGGGTGGACCGGATCACCTTCACCGGTGAGTCGTCGACCGGACGTGTCATCACCGCCGCCGCCGCCCGCAACCTGACCCCGGTCAGCCTGGAGCTGGGCGGCAAGGGCGCGAACCTCGTGTTCGCCGACGCCGACCTGACCACGGCCGTCGACTGGTCGATCAGGGCGATCTTCACCAACGCCGGCCAGGTCTGCCTCGCCGGCTCCCGGCTCTACGTGCAACGCCCGATCCTCGACGAGTTCCTCGCCCGGTTCGTCGCCGCGGCCGATGCGCTGGTCGTCGGCGACCCGAAGGACGCCGGCACCCAGATCGGCCCGCTGTCGTCGCAGACCCACCACGCCAAGGTCACGAGCTACCTCGAGGACCCGAGCGGCAAGGTGCTCACGGGCGGTCCCGGCGACGGCTGGTTCGTGCGGCCGACGGTCGTCGTCGACGCGGCGCCCGACTCGCCCATCCAGTGCGAGGAGATCTTCGGGCCGGTGGTCACCGTGACCCCGTTCGACACCGAGGACGAGGCCGTCGCCGCCGCGAACGGCAGCCGCTACGGGCTCAACGCGATGGTCTTCACCGAGAACCTCTCGCGCGCCCACCGGGTCTCGGCGCGGCTGCGGGCGGGCACGGTGTGGACGAACTGCTTCTTCGTCCGTGACCTGCGGGCGCCCTTCGGCGGCGTCGGCGACTCCGGGTGGGGACGCGAGGGCGGGACCTTCAGCCGCGAGTTCTTCACCGAGCCCAAGGCCGTCGTGATGGCGATCGACGGCGGCTGACGTGCCGATCTTCGAGGTCCACGTGCTGGCCGACCGGCACCCGCCGCAGCGTCTCGCGGAACTGCTGGGCGAGCTGACGCGCCGGTACGCCGAGGTCCTCGACTCGCCGCCCGCGCGGGTCCGCGGCTGGGTGACCGAGCACCCGCCCGGGCAGTGGATCACCGGCGGCGAGATCGGCGTGGAGGCACCGTACGTGACGGCCCTCGTGCTGGAGGGGCGGCCGGTCGAGCAGCGGCACCGGCTGCTCGCCGCCCTGACCGACGCCGTCGTCACCGTGCTGGGGAGCCCGCGCGAGCTGGTCCGCGCGCGGATCGTCGAGGTGCCGCCCGACGACTGGGGCATCGCCGGTGTCCCGGCCGCGGCGGCCCGTGCCGAGGAGATCGCCGCCAGGGCCGCGCGGCGACCCTGATCCGGTGCGTGCGGCGCCCGATCCGTCGCCGCACGCACCGGATCGGTCAGAAGAGTCCGCGGCGGGCGCCGGCGTCGAGGGCCAGGGTGGCGCCGTGCAGGGCGTCGGCCTGCGGGGCGAGCAGCGTCGTCACCGTCCAGGCCACCTCCTCGGGCGTGACGAGCCGGCCCAGCGGCGACTCGGCCGCCCGCTCGGCGAGCACCTCCTCGACCGCGACCCCGCGCCGCCGCGCGGCCGCCGCGGCCAGCCCGCGCATCCGCGGGGTGTCGACCGGACCCGGCGCGACGAGGTGCGCGGTCACCCCGCGCGGCCCGTAGGCGACGGCGAGCTGGCGTACCAGGTTGGCCAGCGCGGCGTTGGTGACGCCCGCGGCGCAGGCGTCGGGGGAGGGCTCGCTGCCGTAGTGCCCGCCGAGCGCGACGATCCGCGACCCGCCGACCAGATGCGTATCCACCGCCCTGACCAGCCGCAACAGCCCCCCGACCTTGAGGGCGACGGTCGCGCCCAGCGCGTCGGGGTCGATGGCGTCCAGCGGCCCGGTGGGTGGCAGCCCGACCGCCTGCACGACCATCCGGACCGGCCCGCCCGCGGCCGCGACCGCGGCGCTCACCGCGTCCGCCCCGGCGGCGGTCCCGACGTCCGCGGCGCACCCGGTGGTCGAGGGACCCGACGGCGGCGCCGTCCGCGCGACCGCGACGACGTGCAGCCCGGCGGCGCGCAGGGCGTCGGCGATCGCGCCGCCCAGGGCCCCGGACGCCCCGGCGACGACGGCGACCTCCGCGGTCATCGGGCGGGTACCAGACCGAGGCAGGAGCGCGCCCGGGCGAACGCGGCGTCGGGGTCGCGCAGGTCGAGCTGGACCGTCCGCAGCCCCGCGCGCCGGGCGCCCTCGATGTTGGCGGGCATGTCGTCGACGAAGACGATCTCGCCCGCCGGGACCCCCAGCGCGTCGACCGCGGCGGCGTAGCTGCGCGGGTCGGGCTTGAGCACCCCGCTCCACGAGCCGTCGATCAGCACGTCGACGTCGTCGAGGAACGCCAGGCCCGCCCGCAGCGGGCCGTCGCCGTGGAAGGCGGCCAGGTCGTTGGTCAGCACGCCCAGTGGCAGCCCGGCGGCGCGGACGTCGGCCACGAGCGCGGCAGCGGCGGGCCGGACGACGTCGACACCCGGCCGCTCGAACAGCTCGGCCATGAACTCCGACACCGGCCAGCCCGCGCGGCCCAGGGCCCGGCCGACCTCCGCGGCACGCAACGCCCAGTACTCGCGCTCGCTGAGCTCGCCGCGCAGCATGCGGTCCCAGTCCGGATCGGGCTCGGGTCCCAGCGGTCCGCGCCGGGCGGCGACGGCGCGGACGGCGGGCTCGCGCCTGCCGAGCAGTTCCAGCATCTCCGATCCGGAGCGGATCACCACGCCGCCGACGTCGAGCAGCAGCGCCGTCATCGGCCGGGCGTCCCGTCTGGCATCCGCTGACCTTACGAACGGGCCCGTCCGCGCCGGAAGCGGCGCGTTCCGCGGCGCGAAACGGCAGCTCGGCGCGACGGTGCCGGGGCCGGACGTTCGGCAGGGGAGAACGGCCGGGTTGCCGCCCCGATGTGTGCACTGTCACGGTCCGACCCATCGTCCCGATCAGAGGAGATCCGATGGCGAACGTCGTCCCCCTGGGCGAGTACACCGGTGACTGGTACCCCGGGTACAAGCCGGAGCACTTCGACTTCCCGTACGTGGTGGACGCGCCGTCGCCGTTCAAGCCGGGCGACGAGGACGCGTTCTGGTTCCTGGACTTCCACTGGTCGCGCGGGCTGACCCCGCTCGCGGCCACGCTGTGGAGTGCGGACGGGTACTGCGCCGGCACCCAGGGCGCGTCGGAGAGCCTGCCGCTGCCGCCCGGTCGCGGGGTCACGTGCCGCTTCGCGGGCACCCACCTCTACGGCTCGCCGATTCCCGAGACCGACCCCCGGGAGATCGCGGCGCGCGCCAACCGGCTGGGCACCAACCTGCCGCACTTCCTGCAGAACTACCGCTCGATCTGGGAGGCCGGGCGCGACGAGCTCGAGGCCACGTGGGACTACTTCCGCGGCATCGACCTCGCGACGGTCCCGACCGCCGAGCTGGGCACCCTGATCCGGCAGGCTCGTCGCTACCACAAGCGAGCCATGGAGATCCACTTCAACGTCATGTACCCGATGCTGGTCAACTTCCTCGGGTTCTACGGCTCGTGCGCCGAGATGGGCATCGACACCGGCCTCGTCGGCAAGTTCCTGCAGGGCGAGGACACCAAGATCATGGAGCTCGACCGCGAGCTCTACGCGCTGGCGGTCAAGGCGCGGCAGGCAGGCCTCTCGCAGGTCTTCGCCGACAACGAGCCGGGCCGGATGCGCGAGGCGCTGTCGGCACACGGCGGGTCGGCGTCGCAGTGGCTCACCGACTTCGACGACTGGCTGCAGGTCTGGGGCCACCGCACCGACGCCACCTGCGACGTGGGCGTCCCCAGCTGGATCGAGGACAACACCAACGCCTTCGGCAACATCAAGACGTTCCTGATGAAGGAGACCGACCACGACTTCGAGGCCGCCGCCCGCAACGCCCTCGATGAGCGCGACGCCGCCATCGACGCGGCCCGGTCCGGGCTGACCCGCGAGGAGCAGGCGGTGTTCGACGGCGGGCTCGCCGCAAACCAGGCCGCGAACTTCCCGTGGTGGCAGGACGACCACAACTACTACATCGACCTGAAGGTCATGCTGCCGCTGCGGCAGGCCTGCCAGGAGCTGGCGGACCGCGTCGGCGCCGACCGCCGCGACGACATGCTCTACCTGTTCTGGCCCGAGCTGCTCGACGTCGCCGCCGGCAAGCCCTACGGCGGCGAGCTGCGCAGTCTCGTCACCGACCGCCGCCAGTACTTCGACCACTGGCACACCCGGCGCTCGGAGATGCCCAAGGTGCTGGGCACCGTCCCGGACTCGGTCGAGGACCCCGTGCTCATCGAGATCTTCGGCATCAACCCGGGGTCGCTGCGCGCCGTGCAGAACCCGGACGCCGCCAACGAGACGACGCTGACCGGCGTCGCGGCGGCCCGCGGGATCGCGACCGGCGTCGCGCGGGTCCTGCAGAGCTCCGACGAGCTGCACCGCGTCGCGCCTGGTGAGATCCTGGTGTGCGAGTCGACGTCGCCCAACTGGACGCCCGCGTTCGGCAAGATCGCGGCGGCGGTGTGCGACGGCGGTGGCATGCTCAGCCACGCGGCGATCGTCGGCCGTGAGTACGGGGTGCCGACCGTCACCGCGGTCGGGATCGCCACCGTCGCGATCGGCGACGGCGACAAGATCGAGGTCGACGGCACGAACGGCAGGGTGACCATCCTGAAGCGGGCCGCCGAGCTGGCCGGGGCGGGCCAGGACACAACCGGACAGCCGTGACGGGGGTCGTCGTGGACAGCGGTTCCGTGGTGTGGGTCGACGCGGCCGAGCCGGGCGAGGCGGTCGCCGCCGCCGGATCCAAGATCGGCAGGCTCGCCGACCTGCACCGGGCCGGGGTCGAGGTGCCGCAGGGTTTCGCGGTCACCGTCGACGCCTACCGCCGGCACTGTGCCGACGCCGGCCTGGACCCGCGGATCGACGCGATCCTCGCGCCGCTGGTCGCCGACCCGGCGGGGCCCTCGGAGGCCGAGGTCGGGACGGCCTCGGCGGCGATCCGGGAGCTGTTCGTCACCACCCCGATGTCCGACGCCCTCGTCGCGGAGATCACCGAGGCCTACGAGGAGCTGTGCGTGCGGTGCGTCGACGTCAACGTGCCGACGGCGGTGCGTTCCTCGGCGACCGGTGAGGACGCGGCCGACGCCTCCTTCGCGGGCATCTTCGACACCTACCTCGGCGTGTCGGGCGCGCCGCGGGTGCTCGACGCCGTCCGCGCCTGCTGGGGGTCGCTGTTCACCGCCCGCGCGCTGGCCTACCGGCTGCGCAAGGGCATCAGCCACCACGACATGCCCATCGCCGTCGGCGTCATCGAGCTGATCCACGCCCGCGCGTCCGGGGTGGCCTTCTCGGTGCACCCGGTGACGGGCAAGCCCGACCGCGTCGTCATCGAGACGTCGTGGGGGTGGGGCGAGGCGATCGTGCAGGGCGTCGTCGACCCCGACCACATCGAGGTCGGCAAGACCGACGGCCGCGTCCTGCGCTACGACGTCGCGCACAAGGCGATCGTCTCGGCGTTCGACTTCGCCGACGGGCGCGTCACCGAGGTCGAGATGCCCGCGCGGCTGGCCGACCGAAGGGTGCTCGACGACGAGCAGATCGGCGCGGTCGTCGAGGCCGTGTCGGCGATCGAGCGGCACTACGGCTACCCGGTCGACGTCGAGTGGGTCATCTCCCGGCACCGGCGGGCGGGCGACGGCATCTGCATCGTGCAGTCGCGCCCGGTCACCGTGACCGCGCAGGAGCAGGCGCCCGTCGCCTACGACCCGGTCGCCCTGGCACAGAAGTACGTCTTCAGCGGCAAGCCGGTCCCCGGTCGCTGACGGCCCGGGGTGGGCGGCCGCCCGCCGCCCACCCCGAGGTCGCGTGCCGGTCAGCCCGTGGTCAGGGTCGTCGCGACCGGCGTCGTGTTGCGGAACAGGTCGAGCACCGGGCAGTGCGCGTCGACGGTCTCCTGCAGCCGTGCGTAGTCCTCGGCCGGCGCCGGGCCCCGCAGCTCGACCGCGAGCCGGACCTCCCCGAAACCGGGGCGCACGGCCTCGTCGAGCCCGAAGAAGCCGCGCACGTCGAGGTCGCCCTCGGTACGGACGCGCACGTCGTCGAGCGGGATGCCGAGCTTCGCGGCCCAGAACCGGTACGTGACGACCTGGCACGACAGCAGCGCGGCGAGCGCCGACTCGACCGGGTTGATGGCCGCGTCGTCGCCGCCGAGCGCGGGCGGCTCGTCGATCGTGACCGCGTGCCGGCCGATCCGGATCTCGGTGCGGACGCCCTCGGCGCCCTCGCCGGTGGCGCGGAAGAGCGCGGCGGCCTTGCCGGGGTCGTCGGCGACGGCCGAGGCGGTCGCGTCGACGATGGCGCGCAGGCCGTCCTCGCGGGTGGTGGCGGTGGTCATGGGGTCTCCCGGGGAGTGTCGGTCCCCGCGCGGCTCCCGCGCGGGCGGGGCGGCACGCCGCAGGTCAGCTCCCGCAGGGCAGGAGCTTCAGCTCCCGCAGGCCGGGAGCTCGCGACGTGCCGGCGGACACTGGGCGGTCCCGGTGCGGCAGAGGTCGACGTGGCGGCGCTCGGTCAGGCGCGCACCCGTCGGCCACGTGAACACGCCTGCGAGCACACCGGTACGCCGCGCCGGAGTCAACGCCGGTCCCGCATGCCCGGTCCGGACGCACAATGTCCGCTCAACCGCCGGGACCGGCCGGCCGTCCCGCCGCGCGGGGCCGCGGGGTCAGGCGCGCAGCAGGGCGCGGGTGCGCGCGCGGACCTCGGGATCGGGGGCGAAGGGCAGGGCGACGAACTCGTCGACGCCGACGTCGCGCAGCTGCGCGAGCCGTGCGGAGACGTCCTGCTCGTCGCCGATGACCGCGGCGTCCTCCGGGCCGGCGTGGCCCTCGCGGTCGAGCATCGCCCGGTAGGACGGGAGCCGCCCGTACACGGCGAACTGCCGGGCGGCCTCCGCGCGGGCGGCGGCGACGTCGTCGGTGACCGCGATCGGCAGCGACGCGACGACCCGCGCCGACCGGCCGGCCTCCCGTGCGGCCTCGCGGATCGTCGGGACGACGTGGTCGGCCAGCGTGCGGGGCCCCGTCATCCAGGTGACGGTGCCGGCGGTCCGCCTGCCGGCCAGCCGCAGCATCTGCGGGCCGAGCGCGGCGAGGTACACGGGCGGGGCGGGTGCGTCCGGGTAGCGCAGCGACCCGCGGGCGGTGACGGTCTCGCCCTCGGCCGTGACCCTGCGGTCGGCCAGCAACGGCAGCAGCGCGTCGAGGTACTCCGACATCCGTCGCACCGGCCGGTCGAACGGCAGTCCCCAGGCACCCTCGACGACGGGCTTGTGGCTCAGCCCGAGGCCCAGCGTGAGCCTGCCCTGCCCGATCTCGTTGACGGTCAGCGCCCGCTGCGCCAGCGACATCGGGTGCTGCGGCTGGATCGGGACGACGCCGGTGCCGACCTCGATGTCGGGCACCTCGCGCAGCCCGACGGCCAGCACCGTGAGCAGGTCGGGGTCGGTCGGCAGCTGAGCGGTCCAGTAGCGGGCGAACCCCTCCTCGCGCGCCTGCGCGAGCTCGGCGACGTACGCGTCGATGACGGTGGGGCCCGCGCCGGTGCCGAGGTAGCCGAAGAGACTGATCTGCATCCGGCGAGCCTATGTCACGGGGCCGGGCCGGAGCCGTGTCCGAGCCGGCGCGACAGCACGCCGGCCGCGTCGACGACCGCCTCCCGCACCCGGCGCTGGGCCGACGGGGTCGCGCGCGTCGTCGGTGCGGCCACCGACAGCGCGGCGATGACGCCGCCGTCGGCCCCCCGGACCGGCGCGGCCACCGACACCACCCCCACCCGGCTCTCCTCGCGGTTCTCCGCCCAGCCGCGGTCGGCGATCTCGCGCAGCCGCGCCCGCAGCGTGTCGACGTCGACGATCGAGTACGGCGTCGCCCGTTCCGGTCGCCACTCGCGTAGCCGGTCGTCGAGGTCCCGCGGGGCGAGGGCGGCCAGCAGCGTCTTGCCCGTCGCGGTCGTCGGCGCCGGAAGCCGGGTGCCGACGCGCGAGAAGATGCGCACGGTGTGCGGGCTCTCCAGCCGGTCGACGTACACCGACTCCAGCCCGTCGAGGACCGCCAGCTGCACCGTCTCGCCGGTGGTCTGGCGCAGCACCGCCATCACCGGCAGTGCGGCCTCCTGCAGGTCCGGCGTCGGGGCCACCGCGGCGCCCAGGTCGAACATGGCCAGCCCGAGCCGGTAGGAGCCCGGCGTCGCACCGCGGTCGAGCAGCCGTTCGGCGGCCAGCGTCGCGAGCAGCCGGTGCACGGTGCTCGTCGCCAGGCCCAGCCGGCGCGCGAGCTCGGAGACGCCGAGCTCGCGGTCGGTGCGGGAGAACTCCTTGAGCAGCCGCGCCGCGTTGCGCACCGACGTCAGCTCCCACGACGGCCTCTCCTGCCGGTTTCCCTCCATGCGGGAAGGATTCCTTGTCGGTGCCCACCCCGCCACCTACCGTTCCGCCACCACCACGAGCAGGGGAGCGCGGATGCTGACCGCCGAGCAGAACGACGAGCTGACCCAGGTCGACGCCGGTACGCCGATGGGGGAGGTGCTGCGGCGCTACTGGTACCCGGTGGCGTTCACCCGCGAGCTCGCCGAGTTCCCGGTCAAGCGCGTCGAGCTGCTGGGGGAGTTCTTCGCGCTGTGGCGCTCGCCCAGCGGCCGGTACGGGATCGTCCCCGAGGCCTGCCCGCACCGGAAGGCGTCGATGGCCTACGGCGTCGTCGAACCCGACGGCCTGCGCTGCCCGTACCACGGCTGGGTGTTCGACGAGTCCGGCGCGTGCATCGAACAGCCCGCCGAGCGCGACGACACCCGCTTCGGCGCCCGCGTCTCCGCGAAGGCCGGCGTCGCCGAGGAGCTGGGAGGACTGGTGTGGGCCTACGTCGGCCCGGGCCCCGCGCCGCGACTGCCGCGCTTCGACGTCTACGTCATGGAGGGCTTCCGCGACATCGGCTGGGCCGACCTGCCCTGCAACTACGTCCAGATCATGGAGAACGCCGTCGACCCGCACCACGTGGAGTGGCTGCACGGCCGGTACTTCTCGTTCATCGGCCGCCACGAGGGTTTCACCTCGCCGGCGTCGTTCGCGAAGAAGCACGTCAAGGTGGGGTTCACGCCGTTCGAGTGGGGCATCATCAAGCGCCGTGTGCTCGAGGGTGCGAGCGAGGAGAACGACGACTGGAAGGTCGGCCACCCGCTCGTCTTCCCGTACAACATGCGGGTCGGCGGGGGCGGGGTGCACCAGATGCAGATCCGCGTCCCGGTCAACCGGACGACGACCCGGTTCATGCTCTACACGGTGCACCGCCCCGACGAGGGCTACGAGCACGTCGAGCAGCCGATGGTGCCCGACTACCGGATCCCGGTGCTCGACGAGAACGGCCGCCACGTCGTCAACTACGTCGAGGGCCAGGACATCATGGCCTGGGTGACGCAGGGCGCGATCACCGACCGCACCACCGAGCACCTGGGCCGCTCCGACATCGGGGTGGCGATGCTGCGCAAGATGTTCCGCGAGCAGATGGACCGGGTCGCCCGCGGTGAGGATCCGATCGGCACGATCCGCGAGGAGCACGAGCGCATCGACCTGCCGTGCGAGAAGGACAAGTTCCACGCCGGCGCGCGGTTCGCGCTCGACTTCTGCGACATGGGCTCGACCCGGTTCTCCCCGATGCTCGACACGATCAAGAAGATCCACGTCAGCGCGGCCGAGCGGGTGGCGTCCGGGTCGGCGTCGTGAGACCGGCGCCGCCGGGCCGGGTCGAGCGCGGACCCGACCGGCGCTTCGCCGCCGACGCCGCGGCCCACCGTCGCGACGTGCCGCGGCACTGCCCGCAGTGCGGTGCCCCGCCCGCGCTCGCGACCGAGTTCTGGGAGGGCTCCGCCCGCCGGTTCTACTGCTGGTGCTCGGCCTGCGGCTGGACGGGCGAGATCACCCCGACGGGCGCGACGGCCGTCGGGCACGAACCGGAGCACTGACACCCTCCTGCCCGCACCTGTGAGTGAGGGCAGCCGGCGCCCCGGCCGCAACCTCACGGTCGGGCGCGGGCCGCCGGAGGGCGGTGAGGTTGCGCGCGGGATGGCCTACCCCTGCGGGCGACGGCCCGGGTGCAGTGCCGTTCCCGGGTGCGGTCGGGGCAGCTCGCCGCGGGCGTGCGCGCGCAGGCGTTCGGACATCGACATCGCGACGGGCTCGTCCCCGACGTCGGCGACCCAACCGTCGTCGCGACGCAGCACCGGGTAGACGCCGAGGCGCAGGGCGGGTTGGGTCCGGCACTCGCCGGTCGCGAGGTCGAAGCGGTACCAGTGCCACGGGCAGCGGACGACCCCGCCGTCGACCCGCCCCTCGGCCAGCGGCCCCCGGTTGTGCGGGCAGAGGGGGTCGGTGACCACGTAGGACCCGTCGACGACGAACACGGCGAAGGCGCGCCCGTCGTCGGCGCGCACGACGCGGGCCCCCTCGCCGGCGACGGGGTCGCCGCCGAGGGGGAGCAGCGTCATCGGCGTCCGCTCGCCCGCAGGTCCGCGAGCGACTCGCCGCCGACGAACCAGTGCTCGGGTTCGCACTCGTTGACGACGACGCGCACGGTCTCCCGGGCCGCACCGATCGACTCCTCGACGGCGGCGGTGACCGCGGCGCCGAGCGCGGCGAGCTGCTCGGGGCTGCGGCCCCGGGCGAGGGTGATCTGGACGAGCGGCATCGTTACCTCCCAGAGGGCTCAGCGGCAGCCGAGCTCGAGCGTGCCGATCCGGTCGATCGACGCGACGACCACGTCGCCCGGCGCGACGGGCACGGCGGCGGTGAGACCGCCGGAGAGCACGACGTCGCCCGCGCGCAGGCCCTCGCCGTCGGCGGCCATCCGGCGCACCATCCAGGCCACCGCGGCGGCGGGGTGCCCGAGTGACGCGGCGCCCGAGGCCGTCGCGACGACCTCGCCGTCGTGCTCCAGCACCACTCCGACGACGCGCAGGTCGATCCCGGTGAGCGGCACCGGCGTGCCGACGACGAACCGGGCGGCGGAGGTGTTGTCGGCGACGACGTCGGCCATGGTGAACCGGTAGTCGCGGTACCGGGAGTCGAGCACCTCGATGCCGACGGCCACCCCGGACGACGCGGCGACGACGTCGGCGGCGGTGACGTGCGGCCCCGCCAGGTCGCGGCCGAGGACGAAGACGATCTCGGGCTCGCAGCGCGGCTGGATGAGCTGTGCGGTGTCGAGGGGCTCGCCGACGTCGAGCGCGCCCGAGCCGGGCAGGAACCCGTAGACCGGCGCCGAGACCCCGACCTGTGCCTGCTTGGCCCGGGAGGTCACGCCGAGCTTCCATCCGACGAGCGGGCCGGCCGACTCGCGCAGCACGCGCTGGACGGCGTAGCCGGCGTCGAGGTCGAGGTCGGGGAACTCGCCGCTCAGCGGCTCGATGGCGGTGCGCCCGGCGACGGCCTTCTGCAGCCGCGCCGCGAGCTCTGCGGTGTTCACGCTGTCGCCTCCCGTGGGTGGCCGACGCGGGCGGTCACCGCGCCGAGCCGGTCGAAGTCGGCGCGGAACACGTCGCCGGGCTGCATGGGGACCGCGGCGTGCAGCGCGCCCGTCATGACGATGTGGCCCGGCTCGAGTGCGACGCCCTTGCGCCCCAGCACGTTCGCGAGCCAGGCGACGACGGCGACCGGGTCGCCGAGTGCCGCGGCGCCCGCCCCGGTGTCGACGAGCTCGCCGTTGCGGGTGAGCGTCATCCCGATGAGCCGGGTGTCGACCCCCTCGATCGGCACGATCCGCGACGACGTCACCACGGCCCCGCACGAGGCGAGGTCGGCGACGGTGTCGGCGAGCTTGATGCGCCAGTCGGCGATGCGGGAGTCGACGATCTCGAAGCCGGCGACGGCCCCGGCGACGGCGCGGCGCGCGGCCGTGACGGTCACGCCCGGCCCGGCGAGCCGCTCACCCATGACGAAGACGATCTCCGCCTCGGCCTTGGGTGCGATGAACGCGTCGGGCGGGATGACCTCACCGTCGGCGAAGACGGTCGAGCCGAGCACCGGGGAGTGGTCCGGCGAGTCGACCCCGATCATGCGCTGCATTGGCTTGGACGTCAGCCCGACCTTGTGCCCGACGATCGTGTCGCCGTCGGCGAGCAGCAGCGGGACGAGCTCCTGCTGGATGGCGTAGCCGTCGTCCATCCTGAGGTCGGGCTCGGCGTCGGTGAACGGCGGGATCGGCACACGGGTGCGCCGGGCCTCGTAGAGCGCCCTGGCCTTGGCCGGCGCGTCCGTGACGGGCATGGTCCTCCTCGCACTCCCTCCCCGGGCCCGCAGCCCGGGGTACCGATCGTCGTGGGCCGGGTTCGCGGTGTCAGCCCGGCCGTTCCACTCAGCGGACCTGCGCGGCGGGCCGGCGTTCGGCCGTCGGAACCCAGCCGAGCCGGCGCGACACCGCCTCGCCCGCCTCGACGAGCAGCCGCGCGTAGCGGCGCCGCACCGCCGCGCCCAGCCGGGCCGACGGTGCACCGATGCTGATCGCGGCCACGACCTCGTCGTGCACGTCGCGGATCGGCGCGGCGACCGAGGCGACCCCGATCTCCCGTTCGTCGACCGACCGGGCCCAGCCCTGCGCCCGGATGCTCGCGAGCTCGGCGCGCAGCGCGCCGGCGTCGGTGACGGTGTTGGGCGTGAAGCCCGGCAGGCCCGCCGCGAGCACCCGGTCGAGCGCGCTGTCGGGCAGGTGCGCGAGCAGGACCTTGCCCGAGCTCGTGGCATGTGCCGGGACGCGGCGTCCCGTCTCGGTGAACAGCCGCAGCGAGTAGGCGCTCTCCAGCCGGTCGACGTAGACGACCTCGGCTCCGTCGAGCACCCCGACCTGCGACGACTCGCCGGTCTCCTCGCGCAGCCTGACGAGCACCGGCCCGGCCGCGGCGTGCAGGTCCAGGTGCACCTTGACGGCCTCGCCGAGCTCGTAGACGACGATCCCGAGCCGGTAGCCGCCCGTGCGCGGGTTCTGCTCGACGAGCCCCTCGGCGGCGAGCGTGGTGAGCAGCCGGTGCACCGCGGACTTGCCGAGCCCGAGCCGGCGGGCGAGCTCGGAGACCCCGATCGACTCCTCCCGGGTGAGGAACGCCTTGAGCAGCCGGGCGGCGTTGGTGACCGTGGACAGCGGCGCGTCGGTCACGTGGTGGCCTCCGCGCCGGGCGGGCGTGGCGTCCAGTCGCGACGGCCGCCGACCGCCGTGACCAGGGCGCGCCTGATCGAGTCCGGGTCCAGGCCGTCGGCCGCGGCGGCGACCTCGGCGTTGTGCGGCGAGATCGCCTTGGCGAGCAACGCCTGTGCGTGCGGCAGGCCGGCGCTCGCGGCGCCCGCGAGCTCGTCCACGAGGTGCTCGCGGCCGCGGACCCGGCTGCGGATCGTCTCGAAGTCGCGGGCCGCGGCCGAGTGCCCGCTCGCCAGCCCGGACCCGACGTGCGCGGCGTGGTGCGGCGTCAGTCCCGACCCGGGCTGCGCGACGACGTGGTAGACGACCGTGCCCACGCCGAGCGCGGACCGGACGCCGTCGTAGGCCGGGCCGTCGGCCTCCTCCAGTAGCCCGAGTGCCGGAACGACGACGGGGTCGTAGAAGCGCACCGTCCAGTCGAGCCCCGGCAACGTGCCGGGCACCTCGACCTCCTGGCCGCGCAGCGGGCCCAGCCCCTCGCGGGTGGCCAGCAGGTGCAGGTTGCGCGCGCCGACGGCGGCGACGGTGATCGGGGGCCCGGCGGCCAGCAACGGCATCGCGCCCCGGACCGCGGGCGGGAACGTGTCGGCCTGGGCCAGGTACGCACGGTGCAGCGCCGCCACGTACTCGGCGACCGCGGCGCGCATGTTCTCCGGACGGCTTCCCGTCATGACCTCACTCCGGGGACGACGTTCCGATTTGCGGAACGACAAGGCTGTTCTCCGGAACGCTAGGACGGCTACCGTCGACCCGTCAAGACGCCCCGGCCACTCGAGGGAGCTCGCGCAGTGGGGATCCTGAGACTCGCGCACGTCGACGTCCGCACGCCGGACCTCGACCTGTCCGCCGCCTACTACTCCGAGGTCATGGGTCTGCAGCAGGTGCTGCGCACCGACGACACCGCGTACTTCAAGTGCTGGGACGAGGAGGACCACCACTCGCTGCGGATGCGCTACCACCCGCGCACCGGGCTGGACTCCTTCACGTTCCGCGTCGAGGCCGAGGACGACCTGCACGACTTCGAGAAGCGCGTCGAGGCCTACGGGTGCCCGACGACGCGGGTCAGCCGCGGCGAGGCCGTCGGCCAGGGGGAGTCGCTGCGCTTCGAGGTCCCGTCGGGCCAGGTCATGGAGCTGGTCTGGGATCTGGAGAAGACGGGCGGCCTGCTGGGCAAGCACAACCCGGCACCGGTGCCGCCGCCCGACCTGCCCGGCATCGCGCCGCCGCGCATCGACCACCTGCTCGTCAACGCCGAGGAGGTCGCCGAGGCGGCCACATTCTTCACCGAGGTGCTGGGGCTGCGCATCACCGAGCAGGTCCTCGACGGCAACGGCCACCAGCTCGGGGTGTGGCTCGCCGGCCGGACGAACTCGCCGCACGACATCGCGATCGTCAACGGCCCCAACGGCGCGCTGCACCACTGGGCCTACTGGCTCGACGACTGGGACCAGATCCGCAAGGCCGCGGACACGCTGGCCTACAACGGGGTGCAGATCGACCAGGGACCGACGCGCCACGGTGTCACCCGCGGCAACACGATCTACTTCTTCGACCCGCTCGGGATCCGCAACGAGGTCTTCACCGGCGGCTACTGGGTCGATCCGGACAGCGAGATCATCACCTGGACCGAGCACGAGTTCGGCAAGGGCCTCTTCTACTACGAGAACGTCGTCAGCCAGCGCTTCCTGCGCATGCACACCTAGTTGACCCGCCCCGCCGGTTCCGCAGGCCCCACCGGCTTGCATCCCTCTCCCGGGCGAAGGAGCTCACCACATGCCCGACCGAATCCTGAGGCTGCAGCACGTCGAGGTCCGCGTGCCCGATCTCGAGCTCTGCGCCGCCTACTACACCGAGGTCCTCGGCCTGATCGAGACCGCGCGCGACGTCCGCGACGGCGCCGAACGCGTCTTCCTCAAGTGCTGGGACGAGCAGGAGCACCACTCCGTCGTCCTGCGCCAGGCGCCGACCTACGGCCTCGACCACATGTCGTTCAAGGTCGCCGAGGCCGCCGACCTCGACCATTTCACGACGAAGCTGGAGACCGCGGGCGTCGCGGTGAAGCGCTACGCCGCCCGCGAGCTGGGCCCGGGCTGGGGCGAGGCGATCCGCTTCGACGCCCCGTCGGGGCACCTCGTCGAGCTGGTGCACGGGATGGAGCGCGTCGGCAACATGTTGCCGATGACCAACCCACCGCCCCGGCCCCAGGACCTCGTCGGCATCGCGCCGCCGCGGCTGGACCACGTGTTCGTGATGGCCGAGGACGTGGAGGCGTTCACCGCGTTCTTCACGGGGCTGCTGGAGTTCCGGCTGACCGAGCAGATCCTCGCCAACGACGGCCACCAGCTGGCGACGTTCCTCGAGCGCAGCCACACCCCGCACGACGTCGCCGTCATCACCGGCCCGAACGGCGGCCTGCACCACTTCGCGTTCTGGATGGACGACTGGAACGGCATCCGGGAGGCGGCGGACACGCTGGCCTACCACGGGGTGCAGATCGACGTCGCGCCCACGCGCCACGGCGTCACCCGCGGCTACACGACGTACTTCTTCGACCCCGTCGGCAACCGAAACGAGCTGTTCACCGGCGGCTACTGGGTCGACCCGGACTTCGAGCCGATCACGTGGACCGAGGAGGAGATGGGGCGCGCGATCTTCTACTACCACCGCGAGGTCAACGAGCGCTTCTTCACGGTGCACTCGTGACCGGCCCCCGCAAGCTCGACCGGTACGAGGCGCCCAACTACCTCTCCCGCTACCGGGAACGCCGGGGGGCCCCGGCCGGGAGCGACGAGAACAACGGGACCGTCACGACGGACTCCACCCCGCTCTACCTGCGCCGCTTCC
Organism: Pseudonocardia benzenivorans CB1190; assembly: GCF_000196675.2. Lineage (GTDB taxonomy): Bacteria > Actinomycetota > Actinomycetes > Mycobacteriales > Pseudonocardiaceae > Pseudonocardia > Pseudonocardia benzenivorans. Next base: position 2,674,021 of record NC_015312.1, read on the forward strand.
GGGATCGCACGGCCGCCGTTGGCGCCACCACGGACGCCGCCCCGGCCCCGTCGCCGACCGTCGAGTTCGAGGGCGCGAGGTTCACCCCCGCGCTGGCCGAGGCCACCCGCGGCAAGGAGATCGCCGCGCCGGTGGAACGCCGGTCGTCGGAGCGGATCGTCTGCGAGATCTCGATCATCCGGCACGGCATCACGCAGGGGTACTCGACCGACGCGGGCCTCACGCCGATGGGCGGCTGGCAGGCGCACCGCCGCGGGCACGAGCTGTCGCGGCGCTGGGACTCCGGCGACAAGGTGCGGCTGGTGTGCGCGGCGACGAACCGGGCCCGGCAGACCGCCGAGCAGATCTACCGCGGTGCGACCGACGGGCTGCAGATGTGGGGCCACGACGTCGAGCTCTCCGAGCCCGAGGCGATCCCCGAGCTGCGCAACTTCGGCGTCTGGACCCCCGACGGGCTGCGGGACGTGACCTCGGCGTTCCGGCAGTACCAGGCGACGATGGAGAAGCTGGAGCGGATGGCCGTCGGCGACCGGCCGCGCTGGCTCGTGGAGATCGACCGCTTCTACCGGACGCAGCTGGGCGGCGCCGACCCGATCCAGATGTGGCTGACCATCCCGATGATGTACTTCGAGCCGCCCGCGCTGTGCGTGCGCCGGTTCTGGCGGGGCTTCCACCGGCTGATGGCCGAGAGCCCCGGGCACCGGCGGATCGTCGCCGCGACGCACTCCGGGCCGATGCGCGCGTTCGCGACCTGGGCGCACGGCTACGACCCGGGCGAGCCGCTGAACACCGAGGAGATCCGGGTCAAGCTGCGCGAGGGTGGCCGGACGGCGTTCGTGTCCTACCGCAACCGCGTCACCGAGGTGCACGTCCCGCCTGCCGACGAGTTCCCCGCCTGGGAGGAGTGAGCCGATGACCGTGCTCGACGGATCGCCGGTGACCGATCGGGTGCGGCCGCGGCCTGCCGCCGCGGAGCCCGCCGAGGACACGGACGCGGGGGAGGGACCGCTGCGGTCGGTGGCGATCGCGATGGCGGTGCTCGACTGCTTCGGCGAGGAGCCCGAGCTCGGCGCGACGAAGGTCGCGCAACGGCTGGGCGTCGCGAAGAGCACGGCGTGCCGGATGCTGGCCGCGCTGGCGTCGGGCGGGCTGCTCGAGCGCAGCGGCGCCGGCCGCTACCGGCTGGGACTGCGGCTGTTCGAGATGGGTCAGCTCGCCGTCGACCGGCTGATGCTGCGCGAGGTCGCGCTGCCGGTGCTCGGCGAGCTGCGCGACGTGCTGCGCGAGACCGCGCAGCTCGCCGTGCCGGTCGGGGCCGACGTGCTCTACGTGGACCGGCTGGAGAGCTCCGAGGTCGGCATCATGTTCCACACCGAGCTCTACCGACGGGGGCCGGGGCACTCGTCGAGCGCGGGCAAGGCGATGGCCGCGGTCAACCCGGCGATGGCCCGGGCCATCATGGAACGCGGGTTCGTGCGCCGCACGCCGTTCACGATCGTCGACCCGGTGCGGTACCGGCAGGTGATGCGCCAGGTCCGCGCCGACGGCTACGCGGTCTCGCGCGACGAGCACACGCTGGGCATGTCGTCGATCGCGGCGCCGGTCGTGCTCACCCGCGGCGACCGGCGCGTGGCGGTCGCGGCGATCTCCGTCGTCGGTCGGACGGCGAGCATCCTGGGCACCCGCAAGATGGCCGTCGTGCAGAACGTGCGGCGGGCGGCGGCCGCGGTCTCCGCAGAGCTGGACCGCTCGACCCCGTGAGCGGCGATGGGCGCTGGAACCACAGTCGCTGGCGCCACCACCGCCGCTCACGACTCAGCGGGCACGGTACGGGCGGAGCCGGACGAGCGTGATCCGTCGCCGCACCCCGGCCTGGTACTTGTCGTACATCCCGCCGATCGCGCGGAACCGCTGCCACAGCTCGTCGTGCTCGGCGTCCGGGACCGCCTCGGCCACGACCGCCCGGCGCTCGCCGCGGATCTCGATCTCGGCGTAGGGGCTGTCCTGGAGGTTGAGCCACCACTGGGGCTCGGCGTCGACCCCGCCGTTGGACGCCGCGACCAGCACGTCCTCCCCGTCGCGCAGGTGCAGCAGCGGCACGGTGTACTGCCGGCCGCTGCGGCGGCCGGTGTGGGTGAGCAGCACGACGTCGCCGCCCCGGAAGCGCCACATCGCGCGGCCCCGCACGGCGCGCAGCAGCGCCGTGTGCACCGGTCCGACCCACCGCATGATCGCGGTCGCGCGGCGGTCCTTCGGGGTCATCCGAGCGGTGGGGGTCGCGGTCTCCATGGCTCCTCCTGAATTCGCTGTAGTTGCGACTCTATGAATTGAGTGCTGCTACAGTCAAGGGGTGGCCACGCGTTCCTACAACTCCGCGCTGCGCGACGAGCAGGCGCGTCGCACCCGCGCCGCCGTGCTCGACGCCGCGGCCCGCTGCTTCGAGCGCGACGGGTACGCGGCCACGACGATGAAGGCGATCGCCGCCGAGGCGGGGGTGTCCGCGCAGACCGTCTTCACCCAGGGCGCCAAGGCCGCGTTGCTGCTCGCGGCGGTCGACCGCGGTTTCGTCGGCGACGACGAGGAGGTCCCGCTGCTCGCCCGGGAGGGCTTCCGCCGGTTCATCGAGGAGCGCGACCGGACCCGCAAGCTCGCCATGCTGCGCGAGCTGGCCGTCGGCTACTACCGCGGGGCGCCTGCGATGCTGCGCGTCTTCCGCAACGCCGCCGGTGGCGACGCCGAGCTCGCCGCGGCCTGGGAGGAGTACGAGCGGCGTCGCTACCAGGACATCCGCACGATCACCGAGTCGTTCGTCCCGATGCTGCGCCTCGACGTCGACCGGGCCACCGACATCTACTGGTCGCTCGCCGGCCTGGAGCTCGCGGACAGCCTGATCCGCGTCCGCGGCTGGACCGTCGAGGAGTACGCGGACTGGATGGCCGACGCGATCGACCGCCTGCTCCTGACACCCCTGTGAGCGGCGATGGTCGCCAGAGCGACCGTCGCCGCTCACGACCTCAGTACATGCGCTCGGTCGCCAGCCGCGCGCCCTCGGCGAGGGCGCGGAACTTCTCCCACACGACCGTCGGGTGGACCTCGGGATGGAACGACGCGCGCGAGGAGAACCCGCAGTCCGCGCCCGCGATGACGTTCTCCTTGCCCACGATGCCCGCGTACAGCTCGATCGTGTCGGCGATCAGCTCCGGGTGCTCGACGTAGTTGCTCGCGTGCCCGAGCAGCCCCGGGATGAGGACCTTGCCCTCCGGGAGCGTCACGTCGCGCCAGATCTTCCACTCGTGCTGGTGGCGCGGGTTGGCGACCTCGAAGGAGTAGGCGCCCGCGTTCACCTTGAGCATGAGCGGCGCGATGTCGCGGAACGCCAGGTCGTGGATGCGCGGTCCGTGGTTGAGCCCGTAGCAGGTGTGCAGCCGGATCTTCTCCTGCGGGATGCCGCGCAGCGCGTGGTTGAGGATCTCGATGTGCTGCTCGGCGTCGCGGACGCGCTGCTCGGGCGTCGTCGCGGGGTTCTCCGAGAGGTACTCGATCAGCCACGGGTCGTCGACCTGCAGCAGGAACCCGGCGTCGACGATCGCCAGGTACTCCTCGCGCAACGCCTCGGCCACCGCCGTCAGGTAGTCGCCGTGCGAGGGGTAGTACTCGTTGCGGCCGAACCCGCTGGGGCTGGTCGACGGCAGGAAGGCCTCGGTCACCGGGCCCGCGGCGGCGATCGCGGCGCGCAGGTTCTCGACGTCGGTCCGCAGCTGCGCGTGCCCGTCGTAGCTGACGGGTCCGGTGCAGACCATCGTCGTCATGGGGGAGACCTGGTCCTTGTACTTGCCGAGGTAGTCGGCGTAGTACTCCGGGAAGGCGTCGATCTCCACCTGCCACGACGGCGGCATCAGCTTCTCGCCGGTCCCGGTGTCGAAGCCGGTCAGCCGGTCCTTGACGTAGGTCAGGAAGCTGACCTTGCTCATCTCGCCGTCGGTGACCACGTCGATGCCCGCCGACACCTGCTCGCGGACGACCTCGTCCACGGCGGCGGTGACGCGCTTGGCGTACCCGTCGACGTCGTAGGGCCGGCCGTGCTCCTTCTCGCGCATCGCCTCGAGCAGGTCGCGCGGCCGCGCGAGGCTCCCGACGTGGGTGGTGAGGATCCGGTCGTCGCTGCGCTGCATGGCCCGGACGGTAGGAGCGCGTCATCGGCCCGGCCAGTGCGATGTTCCCCCGCAGGGAACACGGGCCTTAGGCTGCCGATGTGCCACGTCCCAGCCGTTGGTCGGAGATCCTCGTCGCCGCGGGGGAGGAGTTCCGCGAGCGCGGCTACGACACCGCGACGCTGGAGAGCATCGGCGCGCGGGTCGGGATCCTCAAGGGCAGCATCTACAACTACGTCGCCAGCAAGGAGGAGCTGCTGCTGGCGGTCGTCGAGCAGCCGGCCAAGCAGCTGCTCGCCGAGCTGGACCGGCTCAACCACGACTCCGGCAGCAGTGCAGCGGCGCGGCTGCGCGAGCTGATCCGCACCCAGGTCCGCATCTTCAGCGACTGCTACCCGGCTGCGTTCGTCTACCTGCAGCACATCCGGATGAGCGGCGAGCGGTTCGACGAGTTCCGCGCGATGGACGCCCGCTACATGGCCGCCGTCGAGGAGCTGGTCGCCGACGGTGCGCGGTCGGGGGAGTTCTCGTTGGCCGCCGACGCCCGGACGACGGCACGCGCGATCGTCGGGATGCTCGACTGGATGCAGCACTGGTTCACCCCGCGCGGCGAGCAGGCCGACCGGGAGCTGGCCGACCAGCTGTTCGCGACGGCCCTCGGCGGCCTCGCCGCGGGCGGCGGGATGCACGCCATGGCCCGGGACCTGCCCTGAGGTCGTGAGCGGCGATGGTCGCGCTGCAGCGACCATCGCCGCTCACAGGGAGCGGAAGGTCACCGGCAGGCGGACGAGGCCACGGGAGAGCAGCACCGGGTGCCACCGCAGCGGCTCGTCGGCCAGAGCCATCCCCTGCAGTCGACGCACCGCAGCCGGGATCGCGACGGACCCCTCCAGCCGGGCCAGCGGCGCGCCCAGGCAGTAGTGCAGTCCGACGCCGAAGCCGAGCTGGCGGCCGGTGGCCCGGCCCGGATCGAAGCGGTCGGGGTCGTCGAACACGGCCGGGTCGCGGTTGGCCGCCGACGGGCACAGGAACACCCGGTCGCCGCGACGCAGCATCCGGCCCCTGACCTCGACGTCGGTGGCCATCAGCCGGGCGATGGTCTTGGCGGGGCCGTCGTAGCGCAGCACCTCCTCGACGAGGCCGTCCGCGGTCGCGGGCACGCCGGGATGGCGCAGCAGGGCGAGCAGACCGTTGCCGATGAGGTTCGTCGTCGTCTCGTGGCCGGCGAACAACAGCAGCACCCCGGTGGACACGACCTCGTCGTGGGTGAGGGTGTCGCCGGCGTCGCGGGCCTGGATCAGGGCGGTCAGCAGGTCGTCGGCGGGCTCGCGCTCGTGGCGGGCGACGAGCTCGGTGAGATAGGCGGTCAGCTCGGCCATGCCGGCCGCGCCCGCGGAGTGTCGCTGCGGGTCGCCCATGCCGCCGAACACCAGCCCGGCGATGGCGTCGGACCAGTCCTTGAAGACGTCGCGGTCCGCGCGCGGGACACCGAGCAGCTCGGCGACGACCGACGCCGTGAGCGGGTAGGCGAAGTCGCCGACGAGGTCGGCGTGGCCGCGGGGCGCGATCTCGGAGAGCAGCTCCTCGACCAGCTCGGCCACCCGCGGGCGCACCCGCTCGACGGCGCGCGGGGTGAACGCGCGCGACAGCAGCTTGCGCAGGCGGGTGTGGTCGGGCGGGTCCTTGAACACCATCCAGTCCTCGAGCACGCCGAACGCCGCGCGCACGGCGGGGTCGGCGTCGTCGCGCTCGAGTCGGGCCCGGCGGTAGGGGGCGATGCGGTCGGAGGAGAACCGCGGGTCGCGCAGCGCGGCGTCGACGTCGTCGTAGCGGGTGAGGAACCACGAGCGGTAGCGCTCGCTCCAGTGCACGGGATCGTGCTCGCGCAACGCCGCGAGCAGCGGATAGGGATTCTCGACGGCACCCGGGCCGAGCAGGTCGGCATCCGGGGGTGCGGTGGTCACGGTGCCTCCAGCACGGCGACCACGCAGGCGTTGCCGTCGAGGGCGCTGACGCCACCGCCCATGGTCTCGACGAGCCCGATCCGCGCGCCGTCGACCTGCCGCCCGCCGGCCTCGCCGCGCAGCTGCCACACGATCTCGGCGAGCTGGGCCAACCCGGTGGCGCCCAACGGGTGCCCGCGCGAGAGGAGTCCGCCCGACGGGTTGACCGGGTGCGCACCGCCGAGCGCGGTCACCCCGGTCTCGGCGGCCTTGCCGCCCTCGCCGGGGGCGACGAGGCCCAGGGCCTCGGTGGTGACGATCTCGCCGATGGTGAACGCGTCGTGCACCTCGACGACGTCGACGTCGGTGGCGGCGTGCAGGCCGGCGGCGGCGAGGGCGTCGGCGGCGGTCTCGGCGACGATGTCGTAGCCCCATACGTGCGGGGAGCGTCGGCCCCAGGGGGCGCCGGAACGCAGCGCGATCCCGCGGACGCCGACCTCGCGCGCGCCGCCGCGCGCCGGTCCGACGACCGCGGCGCCCGCCCCGTCGGAGGTGGGGCAGCACTGCAGCAACGTCAGCGGGTCGGCGATCATCCGCGAGGCCAGCACCTCGTCGACGGTGTAGCGGCCGGAGTACTGGGCGCGTGGGTTGTGCAGGGCGTGCGCGTGGTTCTTCACCGAGACGGCGGCGAGCTGGGCGGGGGTGACGGCGCCGTCGTGCAGGTAGCGGGTGGCGGCCATGGCGTAGAGGGCGGGGAGCGCGAGGCCGGTGGCGCCCTCCGGGTCGGTGTCCTCGGGGGTGATCGCGCCGTCGAACGCGGTGCTCATCTGCTCGATGCCCAGGGCGAGGACGCGGCCGTAGCGGCCGGTGCGGACGGCCTCGCATGCCTCGGCGAACGCGGTGGTGCCGCTGGCGCAGGCGTTCTCGACGGTCACGACGGGGACCCGGGTGATGCCCATGGCCCGCAGGACCCGCTGTGCCACCCCGGCCGGTGCGAACACGGTCCCGACCCAGACGGCGTCGATCGGCCCGGGACCGGCGTCGGCCAGCGCCTCGGACACCGCGGTCCAGGCGAGGGTGACGAGGTCGGTGCCGGGGGCGCGCCCGAAGTGCGAGGTCCCGACCCCGTGCACGGCGATGTCGCTCATCCGATGACCTCCACCTGCGGATCGGGTGCCCCGGCGCGCAGCCGGACCCGCGTGCCGACGGCCGGTGCCGTGTCACCATCTCCATCGACGACGACGTGGGCGAGCACACGGGGGCCGTCGTCGAGGTCGACGTAGGCCAACGCGTACGGGGGTGTGCGGCCGGCGACGGGGATGCGGACGACGGTCGCGCTCCACACCACGCCCTCGGGGCCGAACTCGGCCGCGACGACCGGGCCGCCGCACTCCGGGCACGCGGGCCAGGGGTAGGCGACCGGCTCGGCACACGCCTGACACCGGACTCCGGCGACATGCGGCGCGCCATCGGGCGCGACGACGATGCGCGGGCGTGGATCGACGACGGTCACATCGACATGAAACCAAACCGCGGGTCGGCTATCAATGGCCAGCGGCATCTTCGCCCCTCGGGGCGACACCGCGTCGGAGCACGTTGATCGCGGAGTCTTGACACCCGGCAAGGGCTCGCGACACAGTGACGCGAAGCACCTTCAGCAAACCGGCGTTTGTCAAATTTCGTCGACCGGTGCCGTCGGGTGACCACCCGAAGCCGGACGACCGGAGCCGTCGAAAGGACCCCGACCGATGAAGTTCGGCTTCTTCACCATGCCCGAGCACCCGCCGCGCGAGAACTGGACGCTGTCCTACGACCGCGACATCGCGAACATCGTGGATGCCGAGCGGCTGGGCTTCCACGAGTTCTGGGTGGGCGAGCACCACACCGGCGGGTACGAGAACGTGCCGGTGCCCGAGTACATGATCGCCAAGGCGTCGGCCGTGACGCACCGGATCCGGCTGGGCACCGGTGTCATCAACCTGCCCTACCAGGACCCGTTCATGGTCGCCGAGCGCATGGCGTTCCTCGACCACCTCACCCACGGCCGACTGGAGTACGGCTTCGGCGGCGGCGGGCTGCCGACCGACAAGGAGCTGTTCGGGCTGGAGCCGTCGGAGGCCTCGCCGCGGACCAACGAGGCGCTGGAGATCATCTGGCAGCTGCTGACGTCGGACGACCCGGTCAGCTACGAGGGCCAGTACTGGAAGTACGAGAACCGCCAGCTGCAGGTCGGCCCCTACCAGGACGTCCCGCCCTTCGCGATCGCCGGCCTCACCGGCACCCACAACTACGCCAAGTGCGGCGAGCGCGGCTGGAAGCCCCTGTCCGTGCACTTCGCCCCGATCGACAACGGCACCTACGAGCTCGCGCCCGACCTCAAGGCCATGGGCAAGGCGATGCTCGACGCCGGAGCCGCCGCGGGCATCGACCCGGCCGTCACCCGCGACAACTGGCGCATCGTCCGCGAGGTCTACGTCACCGACGACAAGAACCAGGCGCTCAAGGACATCCGTGAGGGCGTCAAGCTCTCCTACGACTACCTGTTCGGGCTGGGCCTCGGCGCGCTGATGAAGATCGGCGACGGGATGGAGGACGCCGACCTGACCTTCGAGTGGATGGTCGACAACATCCCGTGGATCGTCGGCAGCCCGGAGGAGTGCACCCGCCAGCTCAAGGAGCTGGAGGAGGAGGTCGGCGGCTTCGGCACGCTGCTGATCAACGTCCGCGACTGGGTGACCACCGACAAGTGGAACCGGTCGAACGAGATGTTCGCCCGCTACGTCATGCCGCACTTCACCAAGCGTGAGCGGCTCGACCGGCGCCAGCGGCTCGCGAACCGCGCGCTGGGCATCGACTGATGGAGGCCGGGCTGTCCTCGCCGGTCCCGGAGCTCGACGGCCGGACGGTCGTGGTGACCGGCGGGGGCAGCGGCATCGGCAAAGGCATCGCCGCGGCCCTGCTGGAGAAGGGCGCCAACGTCGTCGTCCTGGAGATCGAGCCCGCCAACATCAAGTCGGCGTCCGAGGAACTCGGCGGCGGCGATCGGATCGCCTGGCACGAGGGCTCGGTGTCGGTCGCGGCCGACGTCGAGGCCGCGTTCGCGCTGGCCGCCGAGCGGTACGGCCAGGTCCACCACCTCGTCAACAACGCCGGGACGGCGTCGTTGTCACTGGTGGAGGACACGACGGAGGAGGACTGGGACCTCATCGTCGACACCCTGCTCAAGGGCACGTTCCTGTGCACGCGGGCGTTCGCCCGGCAGGCGGCCGACGACGGGGAGCCCCGCTCGATCGTCAACATCTCGTCGTTGAACGCGATCGCGGCGACCGACGGCCTCGGCCACTACTGCGCGGCCAAGGCCGGCGTCATGCAGTTCACCCAGACCTGTGCGGGTGAGCTGGGCCGGCGCGGGATCCGGGTCAACGCCATCGGCCCCGGCACGGTGAACACCCCGCTCGGCGCGGGCTTCACCGTCGGGCAGATCGGCAAGGAGTTCCTCGACCGGACGCTCGTCGAGAAGCGGCACCAGGACCCGTCGGACATCGCCGACGTGGCGCTGTTCCTGATGTCGCCCGCGGCGCAGCGGATCACCGGTCACTTCGTCCCGGTCGACGGTGGGCAGCACGTCCGCGGCCTGCACTCGTACTGGGACGTGGCGCTCGAACAGGGCCTGGTCGAGAGGCCGTCCTGAGAGGTGCGCACGACTCTGCGTGAGGAGTTCGACCACGCGCTCCGGCGGTACCGGGCGCGGGTCGCGGTGGAGCACGCCGGCCGGCGATGGACGTACCACGACGTCGACCGCTGGTCGGCGGCCGTCGCCGTGCAGCTCGCCGACCACGGCGTGCGCGCGGGCGACGCCGTCGCACTGCACATGGGCAACTGCGTCGAGTTCCTGGTCGCCGACGTCGCGGTGGCCCGGCTCGGCGCGGTGAAGGTGCCGGTCAACCCGTTGCTGCCACCGTCGACGGTCGAGCACGTGCTGCGCGCGTCGAAGGCCCGCGTGGTCGTCCGGGGTACGAGCCTGCCCACGACGGCCGGCGTACCGTCGCTGGTCGTCGACGACGGGGGAGGGCGGCCCCGCGCGCGCGACGAGGTCCTCGTCCCCTCACCGCCACCCGGACGGCCGCCACCCGGACTGGCCCCGGCGCCGCCCGATCCCGGTATCGGCGCAGGTGACCGGGCCGCGATCTACTTCACCGGCGGCACGACCGGGCTGCCGAAGGGCGTCGTCCACACGCAGGCGTCGGCGGTCGCGGTGCACCGGGCGCAGCTGCTCGAAGCGGAGATCACCGCCGACGACCGGCTGCTGCTCACCACCCCGCTCGCCCACGCCGCCGGGCTGTTCGCCCAGAGTGCGCTGATCCGCGGCGCGACGTCGGTGATCGAGTCCGGCTTCGACGCGTCGTCTGTGCTGCACCAGTTGCGCGACAACGGGATCACCTGGACCTTCCTGGTGCCGACGATGATCTACCGGCTCCTCGACGCCGCCGGCGGATCGGCGGCCCACGTGCTGCGGACCGTCGTCTATGGTGCAGCACCCATCGCGCCGAGCCGCCTCGCCGCCGCGCTGGAGGTGTTCGGGCCGGTGTTCGTGCAGCTCTACGGACAGACCGAGTGCCCGAACTGGGGCACCCGCCTCGCCAAGTCCGACCACGACCCCGCCCGGCCCGACCGCCTCGGCTCGGCCGGGCAGGCCTCGATCGACGCGGACGTGCAGGTCGTGTCCGACGCCGGTGCCCCACTGCCCGCGGGCGAGACCGGGGAGATCTGCCTGCGCTCGCCGTACACGCTGGAGTGCTACCTCGACGACCCCGGGGCCACCGCCGCGAAGTTCCTGCCCGGCGGGTGGATCCGCACCGGCGACGTCGGGTTCCTCGACGACGACGGCTACCTCCACCTGCGCGACCGCACGTCGGACATGGTCATCTCCGGTGGCATGAACGTCTACTGCCGCGAGGTCGAGGACACGCTGGTCAGGCACCCCGCGGTCGCCCGCGTCGCCGTCATCGGCGTGCCGCACGACGACTGGGGCGAGGCCGTGCACGCCGTCGTCGTGCCCGGCCCGGGGTTCGACGCCGCCGCACTGCTGGAATGGGCCCGCGGCGAGCTCGCCGGCTACGCCCGCCCGAAGACCGTCGAGATCGTCGACGCCCTGCCGGAGACCCCGTTCGGCAAGATCGATAAGAAGGTCCTGCGGGCCCCGCACTGGGCGGGCCGGGACCGCGCGATCGGATAGGAGCCCCAGTGTCGCAACCCCGCTCGGTCGCCCCGAGATCGACCTCCACGGACGCCCGCGGCTACCCGCGGTTCTGGGACGAGGAGCGCGAGACCCTCGACCCCGCGAAGCGCGACGCGCTGATCCTCGACCGGATCCACCACCAGCTCGCCTACGCGTGGGCCGAGCTGCCGTTCTACCGGCGGCACTGGCAGGCCCACGGCTTCCACCCCGACCAGGTGCGCTCGCTCGAGGACTTCACGACGAAGGTCCCGGTGATCACGAAGAAGATGCTCGTCGCCGACCAGGCCGAGCATCCGCCGTTCGGCAGCTACGCCCGTGCCCTGCCGCCCGGCGGCATCGCGCGCATCCACGGCTCGTCGGGGACGTCGGGCACGCCGACGATGTACGCGGTCTCGAAGACCGACTGGGAGCGCGCGGGCGAGGTGCACGCGATGGCGCAGTGGTGCGCCGGTGTGCGGCCGGACGACATCGTCCAGGTGGGCTTCCCGTTCGGGCTGTTCTTCGGCGGCTGGGGTGTCGTGCAGGGCGCGGAGCGGATCGGCGCCACGCTCTTCCCGCTCGGCGTCACCGACTCGCAGCGGCACCTCGAGCTCATCGAGCGACTGGGCTCGACGGTGTTCAGCGCGACGCCGTCGTACTGCATCCATCTGTTGTCGGTGGCCGAGAACCTCGGCGTCGACCTGCGCGCCTCGACGGTCCGGCACCTGCTCGTCGGCGGGGAGCCGGGCGGCTCGCTGCCGGGCACCCGCGCGATCATCGAGCAGGGCTGGGACGCCGTCGTCGCCGACGCCGGTTCGACCTCGGAGATGTACCCGTTCCAGACGAGCGTCGGCTGCGAGGCCGGCACGGGCACCCACCTCTACACCGACGAGGTCTACACCGAGGTCGTCGACGGCACCGACCCCAACGTGCCGATCCCGGCCGGCCGGCGCGGCGCTGTCGTCTACACCCACCTCTGGCGGGACTCCCAACCGATGATCCGGTTCGCGCCCGGCGACGAGACGTACCTGGCGACGGACCCCTGCCCGTGCGGGCGCACCTACCCGCGGCTGCCCGAGGGCGTGCTCGGCCGGCTCGACGACATGCTCGTCATCCGGGGCGCCAACGTGTTCCCCAGCGCGGTGGAGACCGCGTTGCGCAGCGTCCCGGAGCTGGGCCCGGAGTTCCGCATCCGGGTCCACAAGCGTGGGGCGCTGGACGAGCTGACCGTCGAGGCCGAGGCGGAGCCCGCCGACGACGCCCTGCGCGCCCGCACCGAGGAGGCGCTGCTGCGGGTCCTGGGCATCCGGGCAGGCGTCACGCTGCTCGCGCCGGGCACCCTGCCGGAGACGACGTTCAAGGCCCGCCGGGTCGTCGACGAACGCTGAGCGGCGCACGACGGCTGCGTCGCCGCACCCTGCGGCCGGCGGTACGCCGCGGATGTCGTGAGCGGCGATGGTCGCCATGGCGACCATCGCCGCTCACGGCCAGAGGGGGGCCGTGGCGACGCACTCGGCCTCGTGCAGCACGCGCAGGACGTTGCGCCCGGTCAAGGCCTCGAGGTCCGGTTGCGACCAGCCGCGGCGGGCGAGCTCGGCGAGCAGCCGCGGGTAGCCGGAGACGTCCTCGAGACCGACGGGCTGGATGTCGACGCCGTCGTAGTCCCCGCCGATCCCGACGTGCTCGACGCCCGCCACCTCGCGCACGTGCTCGACGTGGTCGGCGACCCGGGCCACGGTGACGGGCGGGCGGGGGTTGCGGGCGAGCCAGTCGGCGAACCCGGCGTGGACGGTGCCCTTCGTCGCGGCGCGGTACTCGGCGGCGACGTCGGCGGCCGACTCGCCGGGCCGCGGCGCGCGCGGCCACCACGACAGCGAGTCCGGCACGCCCAGCCGCGCGCGTTCGGCGTCGGCCGCCCGGTCCCAGGCGTCGACCTCGGCGGAGAGGAAGTACGGCACGAACGTCACCTGCACGACGCCGCCGTTGCCGGGGACGCGGGCCAGCACGTCGTCGGCGACGTTGCGCGGATGGTCGCACAGCGCCCGTGCCGACGAGTGGCTGAACAGCACGGGTGCGGTCGCGACGTCGAGCGCGGCGTGCATGGTCGTCGCCGCGACGTGGGAGAGGTCGACGAGGATGCCGAGGCGGGTCATCTCGGCGACGACGGCGCGGCCCGTGTCGTCGAGCCCGCCGACGCCGGGCTCGTCGGTCGCCGAGTCGGCCCAAGGCGTGTTGTCGTTGTGCGTCAACGTCATGTACCGGACACCGAGGCGCGCGAGCGCGCGCAGCACGCCCGGGGACGAGGCGATGCTGTGGCCGCCCTCCAGTCCGATCAGGGAGGCGATGCGACCCTCGCGCCACGCCGCGCGGACCATCTCGGCGGTGTAGGCGATCGCGAGCGTCCTGCGGTGCCGTTCGACCATCCGGTACACGGCGTCGATCTGTTCGAGCGTGGCGACGACGGCCTCGGGCTCGGGCAGCGACGAGGGCACGTAGGCCGACCAGAACTGCGCGCCGACACCGCCGGCGCGCAGCCGCGGGAGGTCGGTGTGCAGCTCGGGGCAGGGCCCGTCGAGGCCGTCGACGGCGTAGCCGGTGGTGGCCCGCAGCGCGGACGCGAGGTCGTTGTGCCCGTCGACGACCGGCACGGCGCGCAGCACCGCCGCGACCAGCGCCTCGACGGCTGACCCGGGTGCGCCGGTCGCCACGTCCGTCATCCGCCGTCCCCGGTCCGGTGCCGGCGCCACCGCCGGCTCTCCCGACGACCGTCCCACAGCGGCCGCGCGAGCCGGACACCGACCCGGGTCGCCGCGGCGACCTCGAAGCTGCTCTCCACTTCGCGTGGGCTGGGGCCGCCGCCTGACGCGACGTGGTCGGTCCTGCTCCTGCCCGCGGCGATACTGCTCGCCGTCGCCTCGATCATGGGCTGGCAGCTGTGGCACATCGCGACCACGGTGTCCGTTGGCGTGGACGGCACCGTGGTGATCCGGCGCCCGCTGGGCGAGCTGCGCACCCGCGCCCACGCCGTACGACAGGTGCGCCCTTCGGCTTTCGTGTCGGGGCGGAACACGCCCACCGTCGTCGAGACCCCGGACGGATGGGCCCACCTCGTTCGTGCTCGGACCGAGAAGGAGGCGGTGGTCGCAGCGATCCTCGCGTTCAACCCGAGCCTCCGTATCGAGATCTGATCGAGGGACCCCCGGCCGGGCCGCGGTGCAGACGAAGGGTTCAGGGTGTCGATCGTCGCGAGCTCGGGCTCGGCGGCTACCGACCCGCTCAGGCGCTCGGTCGTGGGCCGGCACGGCCTCCCTCGTCAGCCCACCCCGAAGAACCGGGCATACAGGCGATGTGCAGCGGCGATCGCATCGGGCAGCTGCTTCGCCGTGTCGGCGAGCAGCTCTGCCCGCTCCCCGCCTGCCTCGACGAGCAGCCGAAGCCGCCGGTCGCTGTCCATCCACTGGACGAGTTGCGTCTCGGTCACCTCGGGATGGAACTGCACACCCAGGTGGCCGTCCTGGCGGAACGCCTGGACGCAGCTACCGCGCGCGATGACCGACGCCGTCCCCGGCGCGGTGATCTCGTCGCCGTGCCACTCGAACCACGTCGCGTCGACGAGGTCGGCCCAGTCATCGGCCGGGTCGTCCGGGGACGCGTCGACGCACGGGGCGATGGGGATCCAGCCGCGCTCGATCGTCGCCGCCTGCTGCACGGTCCCGCCCAGCAGACCCGCGAGGAGCTGGGCGCCGAAGCAGATGCCGAACACCGGGGTGCCCAGCGCCATCGTCTCGCGGACGAACTCCTTCTCCGCCGAGAGCCACGGGACGCTCTCGTCGTACGCGGCCTCCCGGCTGCCGAGGACGACGAGCGCGCGAAACCGTTGCGGCACACCCAGACCGTCGGTCGACGCGTCGACCAGCTCCCACGACAGGGAGTTGGCGGTCAGCCACTCCCCGAGGTTGCCAGGGCCGGCGTCGTCCTGGTGCTGGATGACGAGGATCGTGTCCCGACTCGATGCGCGGTCAGTCACGGCTCGCCTCGCACTCCTTCGTGTCGACGAACCGCGCTGCTTCCCGTCGCGTCCGGTCGACGGTGACGGAGAAGATGTCGGGCCGGCTGTAGTGGCCGGTCGGGTCGAACGTCAGCCGCTCGCGGCCGACGGCTCGCAGGTCGAGGTCCGCCACGATGACGCCCTCCTCCCCGGTCACGGGCTCGACCAGCCAGGTCCCGTCCGGCGCCGCGATCCCGGAACCGCCGTCGAACGGCATCTCCGACGAGTTCTCGCGCAGCTCACGGAACAATGGGAAGTCCTCCGGGACGTCGTCGAGGGTGAGGATGCCCGACGCCGAGACGGCGAAGACGCGGCCCTCCTGCGCGGTGAAGCGGGTGATGTCGGCGTTGATCGAGCTCGCGCCCGGCCACGTCCCGACGTGTACCTGCTCGCCGTCTGCGTAGAGGGCGTGTCGCGCCTGGGGCATCCAGTTCTCCCAGCAGTTCAGCCCGCCGACCCGCGCCGGGCCGACGGCGTGGGTCCGCAGGCCGGCGCCGTCGCCCTGGGCCCAGACGAGGCGCTCGTCGTAGGTCGGCACGAGCTTGCGGTGGTGGCCGACGAGCCCGTCGCCGGGCCTGATCGCCAGGAGCGTGCAGTAGGTCGAACCGCTGGCCGGCCCGCGACCGCGCTCCGTGACGCCGACGAAGAGAGTCAGGCCGAGGTCGGTCGCGAGCGCCTCGAGTTCGCGCTGCTCCGGCCCGCCGACCTCGATCGCGGAGTCGAGGTAGTAGGCATAGCACTCCTTCTGGGCGGCGTCGTCGAAGTTGGCGCCGTGCGTGCGGGTGAGCCAGAACGGATAACCGGACAGGTAGGTCTCGGGGAAGGCGAGCATCTGGACCCCCGCGGAGGCGGCCACGTGGGCCGCCTCCGCGAGGCGCTTCATGCGCGCGCCGACATCGAGCCACCGTCCGCCGAGCTGGGCGGCCGCGACCGTGAGGGTCGATCGCGGGTCCGGGTCCGGGAGGCGGGAGGCGGCCAGGACACGAAGTTCCGGTACTCCCGCGCCGGCGTCGTCGATCACGTCAGTAGACCTCGAAGTACTCGCGCTGCTCCCAGTCGGTCACCGCGGCGTTGAAGCGCTTGACCTCGCTGCCCTTGACCGTCGACAGGTACTCGACGAACGGGTCCCCGAGCTCGGCGCGGAGCAGGCTGCTGGAGGTGAAGAGCTGCACCGCCTCCTCGAGCGAGCCCGGGAGACGCTCGGCCTCGGTCAGATACGGCTCGTCGGCCGAGGGGCCGGGGTCGAGCTTGTTGCGCAGGCCGTCGCGACCCGAGATGACCTGCGACGCGAGGTACAGGTAGGGGTTGGCCGCGGGCTCGCCGACGCGGTTCTCGAGGTGGGTGTTCTCGTCGCCGCGGCCGCCGGCGACACGGACGAGCGCGCCGCGGTTCTCCTCGGCCCATGCGATGCGGTCCGGGGCGAAGGAGTCGGGCAGGTAGCGCTTGTAGCCGTTGACGGTCGGGGTGCTGAGCAGCGAGCACGAGCGGGCGTGCTCGAGCAGGCCTCCCATCCAATGCCGCCCGGTGTCGGAGAGGACCTCGTCGGCACCGCCCGCGAAGGTGTTCTCGACGTCGGCGCTGCTCAACGACTGGTGCAGGTGCCAGCCGCTGGAGAAGGCGTTCGGCAGGGCGGGCCGGGACATGAACGTCGCGTGGTAGCCGTTGCGACGGCAGAGCTGCTTGATGGCGCTGCGCAGCAGGATCGCGGAGTCGGCGGCTCGCAGGCCCTCCATCACGTCGAACGTGAACTCGGTCTGACCGGGGCCCCACTCGTCTTCGATGGTGGCGAGCGGCAGGCCGAGGGCCACGACGTTGTCGCGCAGGATGTCGAGGATCCCGGTGATCTCGTCGCCGCGGTTCTCGGTGAGGTACTGGAAGCCGTGCGAGACGGCGGTGACCCGCGGCGGATCGGGCGGGTAGCCGCTGGACTCGAACGACAGGCACGGGTCCTCGAGCTTGGTGATGTAGAACTCGAGCTCGATGCCGGCGACGAAGCCGTACCCCTCATTCGAGAGCTGGGACAGCTGTGACTGCAGGATGCCGCGGGTGTCGAAGGGGACGACCTCGCCGGAGCGGTAGTGCAGGTTGCAGAGCACCCAGCCGGTCCGGTCCAGCCACGGCAGCACGCGGAACGTCGACGGGTCGGGCACGAGGACGCCGTCGGGCAGGCCCGTCATGCGCGGGTCGCCGAAGCCGTCGGCCGCGAAGGGCGGTACGGCGGGGTTGTTGGTGGTGTCGAAGATCAGGGTCGCGGTCTGGAAGTCCTTGCCGTTGCGCAGCACGGACTGGAAGTGACCGGCCTCGAGCGTCTTGCCGCGCAGGATGCCGTGCTGGTCGCCCCAGGCCACGCGGACCTGGCGCAGGCCCTGCTCGGTGACCTGGGCCGCGATACGGTCGGCCTGTTCCTGCTGCTCAGCGGTCCACAAGCCGTGGCGCTGGATGAAGGTGGAACCCATCGACTACTCCTTACAGGTCGGGTGGTCAGACCAATTCGAGAAGGAAGAAATCAGGCCTGCGCCGGCGACGCGGATGGCGCCGGCTCCTTCTTGGTGATCGCAGCGGCCGACCACTCGGAAACATAGCCGAGGGCGACGCCGACCACGATGCAGATCGCGGTCGTCCAGACGTTGAGCTCGTTGCCGAACAGGCACGCGGCACCGATGAAGGCGCCAGGGATGAACGACAGGTGCACCCAGTTGGCCTGGACGCACATCAGGAAGGCGATCACGGCGACCGCGACGGGCAGCGCACCCGTCCACCCGGCGAGCAGGCCGGCGCCGAGGACGGCGAGCCAGCCCCACACCACGCCGACCAGCCCGGACAGGCCCATCTTCACCACGCCGGCGGCCTTGCCGCCGGCCGCGAAGAAGCCGGCCCAGGCGATCACGGCCACCCACGGCGGGAGGCCGACCATTCCGCTCACCCAGATCCAAAGGCCGGCGAGCACACCCACCGTGAGACCGGTGGCCGTCAATGCGCGCACGTCACATCTCCTCGCTGTCGTCGTGCAGGGGAGGGAGAAAATCCACCATCGCATCGCTTGGCAGGGTCATCAGGTGGTCAGACCAGTTTGGCGTCGGGGGGACGATGTGTCAACCGTCTCATCGTCGGTATCGTGCCCGTGACATCCCGTTCACACGGGCCCTGACCAGCCCCGATGGCTCGACGTACCGGAACCGTCCGCGCCTGCTGCTCCGCGCCCACGGGCGTCGTCGCGTCGTAGGCGCGGGACGGGGACGCACCGTCGTCCGCGTATGCTCAGACCAGCAGACCACCGCGTTCGAGGCGGTCGGATCGCCGTCGTGGGGGTTGTCATGAGTGAGGACCGACGGGGTATCTCGCCCATCCGACCCGTGGACCGCAGGCCGCTGTACGAGCAGGTCAGCGACCGTCTCCGCGAGTTCATCGACATCAACCAGCTCCAGCCCGGCGACCGGCTGATGACCGAGCGGGACCTCGCGCGCCAGCTCTCGGTCGGGCGCTCCTCGATCCGCGAGGCGATCACCGCGCTGCGCGCCCGCGGCGAGGTCGAGGTGCGCCACGGCGACGGCATCTACCTCGTCCGCAAGCCCGAGGACCTGATCTCGTCACTGGCCGCCGAGCTCGTCGAGACCCACCTCGACCACCCCGCGATCTGGGAGACGCGCCAGGCCCTGGAGACGCAGTGCGCTCGGCTCGCCGCGCACCGGGCGACGGCCGAGGATCTCGCCGAGCTCGGTACGGCGCTCGACGACATGGCACGGGAGGTCGACGCCGGCGAGCCGGGCCTGGTCGGCGACCGGCGGTTCCACCTCGGCATCGCGACGGCGTCACACAACCCGATCCTGATCCGGCTGCTCGAAAGCATGCGCCAGGCCCTCGATCGGACGTCGGCGACGTCGCTGACGCGCAGCGGTCAGCCGGCCACCTCGCTCGCGGACCACCGGCGCATCTATGACGCGATCCGCGCAGGCGACGCCCCGGGCGCCGCCGACGCGATGCTCGACCACCTGGTGAGCACGACCGACTCGCTCGTCATGGAGGGCCAGGTCAAGGAGATCAGCCCCGGCCGCTGACCGCGCCGCGGCCGGGTCCTTCAGCACTCGACGACGTTCACCGGGATGGTGAGCGCCAGCCCGCCGCGCGAGGTCTCCTTGTACTTGTCGCTCATGTCTCGGCCCGTCTCGCGCATCGTCGTGATGACCTGGTCGAGCGAGACGCGGTGTCGGCCGTCGCCACGCAGCGCCATCCGGGCGGCGTTGACCGCCTTACCTGCGGAGATGGCGTTGCGCTCGATGCAGGGGATCTGGACGAGCCCGCCGATCGGGTCGCACGTCAGTCCGAGGCTGTGCTCCATGGCGATCTCGGCGGCGTTCTCCACCTGGGCGGGCGTGCCGCCGAGCACCTCCGCGAGCCCGGCCGCCGCCATCGACGCCGCCGACCCGACCTCGCCCTGACACCCCACCTCCGCACCGGATATCGACGCGCGTTCCTTGTAGAGCGAGCCGATGGCGCCGGCCGTGAGCAGGAAGCACACGGCCGTCTCATCAGGGTCGCTCGGACCCAGTGGGGTGTAGTGCGTCGCGTAGTGCAGCACCGCTGGGACGATCCCCGCGGCGCCGTTCGTCGGCGCCGTGACGATGCGCCCACCGGCCGCGTTCTCCTCGTTCACCGCCATCGCGACGAGGTTGACCCAGTCGAGGGCGTAGGCGGGCTCGCGCTGCGGGTCCTCGATGCGCAGCCGCTCGTACCAGCTGCGGGCGCGCCGCTCCACGGACAAGCCGCCGGGCAACTCACCGTCCTGCGTGATGCCCCGGCCCACGCACTCCCACATGACGTCGCGGATCTCGAGGAGGCCCTTCCGCACGTCAGCCTCGGATCGCGACCGGCACTCGAAGGCGAGCATGACGTCGCTGATGGAGGAGCCCGAGTCGGCGCAGCGTTCGAGCAGCTCCTGCGCCGTCCGGAACGGGCTGCCGGGCCCGTCGTCGACGGTGGCCACGTCGACCTCGTCATTCTCGACGACGAAACCGCCGCCGACCGAGAAGTAGGTCTTCTCGCGCAGGGTCGTGCCTGCACCGTTGCGGACGGTGAGGGTCAGACCGTTGGGGTGTTCGGGCAGAACGGTGTGGGGCCGCAGCACGATGTCGTCGATCCGCTGCGGCACCTCGCGGACGCCGCCGAGCCGGATGTGCCCGCAGTCGGCGATCTCCGCGGCTCGGGTCCGGACCCGGTCACCGCTGATCCGCTCGGGATGGCGTCCCTCCAAGCCGAGCAGCACCGCCGGGAGCGTGCCGTGCCCGGCGCCGGTCGCGGCAAGCGAGCCGTAGAGCACCACCTCGAGCTCCGCGACCTCGTCGAGCACACCGTCCGCGCACAGCTCCTCGGCGAACCGGGCGCCGGCCCGCATCGGACCGACCGTGTGCGAGCTCGACGGCCCGATACCGATCGAGAACAGCTCGAAGACGCTCACCGTCATCGCTGCTCACCCCGCTGGGTAGAGCGGGTGGGCACGGGCGAGCGACCGGACCTGGTCGCGCAACCCGCTGATCGCCTCGTCGTGGACGGGGAGGTCGGCGGGCAGCAGCAGGGCGCGGGCGATCACGTCGGCGACTGCTGTGAACGCCTCGGTGCCGAACCCGCGGGTGGCGAGCGCGGCTGACCCGATCCGCAAGCCGGACGTCACCATCGGCGGGCGGGTGTCGAACGGCACCGCGTTGCGGTTCACGGTGATCTCGACTGCCGCGAGCCGGTCCTCGGCCTGGCGGCCGTCCATGCCTTCGGCACCCAGGTCGACCAGCACGAGATGGACGTCGGTGCCGCCGCTGACGACGCCGATACCTGCCTCGGCGACGTCGGGGCGGGTGAGCCGCTCGGCCAGGATGCGCGCGCCCTCGAGTGTGCGCCGCTGGCGGTCGGCGAACTCCGCGGTGGCAGCCATCTTGAACGCGGCCGCCTTGGCGGCGATGACGTGTTCGAGCGGCCCGCCCTGCTGTCCGGGGAACACCGCCGAGTTGATCCTCTTGGCGATCGCGGGGTCGTTGGTGAGGATGAGGCCACCGCGCGGTCCGCCGAGGGTCTTGTGTGTTGTCGACGTCGTGACGTGCGCGTGCGGCACCGGTGAGGGGTGGAGTTTGGTGGCGACGAGCCCGGCGAAGTGCGCCATGTCCACCATGAGGTAGGCGCCGGCCTCGTCGGCGATCTCGCGGAACCGGGCGAAGTCCAGGTGCCGCGGGTAGGCAGACCAGCCCGCGATGATCAGCTGGGGTCGGTGCTCCTCGGCCAGCCGCGCGACCTCGTCCAGGTCGATCCGGAAGTCGTACGGGGAGACCTCGTAGGCGGCGACGTCGTAGAGCAGGCCGGAGAAGTTGATCCGCATGCCGTGGGTCAAGTGCCCGCCGTGGGCCAGCGAAAGCCCGAGGATGGTGTCGCCCGGCTTGATCAGGGCCTGCATGGCTGCCGCGTTGGCCTGCGCGCCGGAGTGCGGCTGCACGTTGGCGAACCCGGCGCCGAACAGGGTCTTGACGCGGTCCAGCGCGAGCGTCTCGATCTCGTCGACGAACTCGCAGCCGCCGTAGTACCGGCGACCCGGGTACCCCTCGGCGTACTTGTTGGTCAGGACCGACCCTTGGGCCTGCATCACCGCGAGCGGGGCGTGGTTCTCCGATGCGATCATTTCCAGCCCGTCCTGCTGGCGGGAGAGCTCGCGGCCGATCAGCGCGGCAACCTCGGGGTCGAACTCCGCGAGGGGCTGGTCGAGGACGGTCTCGGACACGTCGGTCACCCCTCGTTCCGGGCGCGGTATGCGGCCGCATCGAGGACCTCGCCCAGCGACGCGACCTCGACGGTGAACAGCCAGCCCTCGCCGTAGGGGTCCTCGCCCACGAGCGCGGGGTTGTCGGCGAGCGCCTCGTTGACCGAGACGACCGTGCCGTCGGCCGGGCTGACCAGCTCGGAGACGGACTTGGTCGACTCGATCTCGCCACAGGCCTCGCCCGCGGTCAGCTCGGTGCCGACGGCCGGCAGGTCGACGAACACGATCTCGCCGAGCGCCTCGGTGGCGACGGCAGACAGGCCGACCCGGACCTCGCCGGACGCGGTGGCGCCCGGCTCGACGGCGATCCACTCGTGGTCGGAGGTGTAGCTGAGGTTCGCGGGGACGAGATCGGGAGAAGTCATCGGGGGGTCCTCTCGGGACTGATGCCGGACGGTTCAGGCGCGCTGGTAGAAGGGCAGAGACGAGACGGTGTAGGGCTGGCTGCGGCCGCGGACGTCGACGCGTAGCTCGGTGCCCACCTCCGACAGCCCGCGGTCGATGTAGGCCAGCGCGATCGGCACGCCCAGCGTGGGGGACAGGACACCGGAGGTGACGACGCCGACGGGCGCGTCGTCCGCGCCGAGCACCGTCGCCCCCGCCCGGCCCGCGCGGCGGCCAGTGCCGGTGAGGCCGGCGAGGACCCGGGCGGGCTCGTCCTCGGCCAGAGCGGCGAGCGTGTCGCGACCGACGAACTCCTTGTCGAGGGCGACGACGCGGCGCAGCCCGGCGGCGAACGGGTTGGTCTCGGCGGTGAGCTCGTGGCCGTAGAGGGCCATCCCGGCCTCCAGCCGCAGGGTGTCGCGGCAGGCGAGGCCTGCGGGGTGCAGTGCGTGCTGTCCCCCCGCGGCGAGCAGGGTGTTCCACAGGGCCGGCGCGTGTTCGTCGGGGACGTAGAGCTCGAAACCGTCCTCACCGGTGTAACCGGTGCGGGCCAGCAGGACGTCGATGCCGCCGATCGTCGCGGGCTCCGACGCGTAGTAGCGCAGGCCCTCGAGGATCGACGCGACGCCGGGCTCGGCGCTGCGCAGCACGTCGGGCGAGCGCGGGCCCTGCACGGCGATCAGCGCGGTCTCGGCTGCGCGGTCGGTGACGTCGACATCGAAACCCTTGGCGCGCGAGATCAGCTCGGCGGCGTCCTGCGCGGCGTTGGACGCGTTGACGACGACGAGGAAGCGGTCGTCGGCGAGGCGGTAGACGACGAGGTCGTCGAGCACGCCGCCGTCGGGCGCGCAGAGCAGCGAGTACTTGGCGCGGCCGACCTGCACCGCCGACAGCTTCCCGGCGAGCGCGTGGTCGAGCGCCTCGGCGGCCTGCGGGCCGACGAACTCCACCTCGCCCATGTGGGACAGGTCGAACAGGCCGGCCGAGTTGCGGACGGCGTGGTGCTCGGCGAGGTCGCTGTCGTAGCGGACCGGCATCCGCCAACCGGCGAAGTCGGTGAACGTCGCTCCCAGGCGCTCGTGCTCGGCGTCCAGCGGGGTGCGGACGAGGTCGTCGTTCGCGGTCATGACGTCTCCAGGGCAGGGGCGGCGAAGGCCTCGGGCAAGGGGCAGGAGCAGACCAGGTTGCGGTCGCCCTTGGCGCCGTCGATGCGGCCGATCGGCGGCCAGTACTTCGCGCGGCGCAGCTCGGGAACCGGGAACACCGCTTGCTCACGGGTGTACGGACGGGTCCAGTTCTCGACGAGGACCACGTCGGCGGTGTGCGGCGCGTTGCGCAGCGGGCTGTCCTCGAGCGGCCAGGTGCCGTCGTCGACCTTGTCGATCTCGCCCTTGATGGCGATCATCGCGTCGATGAAGCGGTCGATCTCGGCCAGCGACTCCGACTCCGTCGGCTCGATCATCAGCGTGCCCGCGACGGGGAACGACAGCGTCGGCGCGTGGAAGCCGTAGTCGATGAGGCGCTTGGCGACGTCCTCGGCGGTGACGCCGGTCTGCTTGGTGATCGCGCGCAGGTCGAGGATGCACTCGTGCGCGACCAGCCCGCCCGGGCCGGTGTAGAGCACGGGGTAGTGCTCGTCGAGGCGCCGCGCCAGGTAGTTGGCCGACAGGACGGCCGACGCGGTCGCCTTCGTGAGGCCGTCCGGGCCCATCATCGCGATGTAGGCGTAGGTGATCGGCAGGATGCCGGCCGAGCCGTACGCGGCCGCGGAGACGGCGCCGCGCTTCGGATCGAGCGGGTCACCGGGCAGGAACGGCGCGAGGTGCGAGCGCACCGCGACCGGGCCGACGCCGGGGCCGCCACCACCGTGCGGGATGCAGAACGTCTTGTGCAGGTTCAGGTGCGAGACGTCGCCGCCGAACTCGCCCGGCTTGGCCAGCCCGACGAGCGCGTTGAGGTTGGCGCCGTCGATGTAGACCTGGCCGCCCTCGGCGTGGACCAGCTCGCAGACGGTGCGGACCTCGGTCTCGTAGACGCCGTGCGTCGACGGGTAGGTCAGCATGATCGCGGCGATGCGGCCGCTGTTGGCCTCGAGCTTGGCGCGCAGGTCGTCGAGCTCGATGCTGCCGTCGGGCGCGGTGGCCACGACGACGACGCTCATGCCGGCGAGGACGGCCGACGCGGCGTTGGTGCCGTGCGCCGACGACGGGATGACGCAGACGGTGCGCTGGTCGTCGCCACGGCTGCGGTGGTAGTCGCGGATCGCGAGCAGACCGGCGAGCTCACCCTGCGAGCCGGCGTTGGGCTGCAGCGACACCTTGGCGTAGCCGGTGATCTCGGCGAGCCAGTTCTCGAGCGTGTCGGTCAGCTCGGCGTAGCCGCGGGTCTGGTCGGCCGGGGCGAACGGGTGCAGCGAGGCGAAGCCGGGCTTGCTGATCGGCTCCATCTCAGCGGTCGCGTTCAGCTTCATGGTGCAGGAGCCGAGCGGGATCATCGTGCGGTCGAGCGCGAGGTCGCGGTCGGACAGCAGCCGCAGGTAGCGCAGCATCGAGGTCTCGGAGCGGTGCGCCGAGAAGACCGGGTGCGACAGGTACGGGCTGGTGCGTTTCTCCGAGGCGGGCAGCGCGGCCGCCGCGTCCGCGACGGCCGAGGCGCCGAACGCGGTGAGCACGCGGGCGACGATCGCGTCGGTGGTGACCTCGTCGCAGGCGACCGCGACGTGGTCGGAGTCGATGTGACGCAGGTTGATCCCGTCGGCGGCGGCGGCCTCGACGACCGCGAGCGCGCGGCCGGGGACCTTCGCGGTGACGGTGTCGAAGAACTCGCCGTGCACGACCTCGACGCCCGCGGCGCGCAGACCGGCGGCGACCGCGGCGGCGTGCGCGTGGACGCGCTCCGCGATCTCCCGCAGGCCCTCGGGGCCGTGGTAGACGGCGTACATCGACGCGACGTTGGCCAGCAGCGCCTGTGCGGTGCAGATGTTGCTCGTCGCCTTCTCGCGACGGATGTGCTGCTCACGGGTCTGCAGCGCCAGGTGGTAGCCGGGGCGGCCCGCGGCGTCCTGCGAGACACCGACGAGGCGGCCGGGCAGCATCCGCTCGAGTCCACTGCGGACGGACATGTAGCCGGCGTGCGGGCCGCCGAAGAACAGCGGGACGCCGAAGCGCTGGGTCGAGCCCACCGCGATGTCCGCACCGAGCTCGCCGGGCGGGGTGAGCAGGGTCAGCGACAGCAGATCGGCGGAGACGGTGATGAGCGCGCCCTTGTCCTTGGCCGCCGCGATGATCGGGCGCAGGTCACGGACGACGCCGGAGGCGCCGGGGGCCTGCAGGACGATTCCGAACACGTCGCCCTCGGCCAGCGAGGCGAGCGCCTCGGGGCTGGAGAGGTCGACGACGTCGACCGGGATGCCGACCGGCTCGGTCCGGGTGTGCAGGACCGACAGCGTCTGCGGCAGGGTCTCGGAGTCGACGACGATCCGCGCGCCGGCCGGGGCGGCCTTGTTCGCGCGGTTCATCAGCAGCACGGCCTCGACGACGGCGGTGGCCTCGTCGAGCAGCGACGCGCCGGCGACCGGGAGGGCGGTGAGGTCCTCGACCATGGTCTGGAAGTTGATCAGCGCCTCGAGGCGGCCCTGGGAGATCTCCGGCTGGTACGGCGTGTAGGCCGTGTACCAGGCGGGCGACTCCAACATGTTGCGGCGCAACACCGGCGGGGTGACCGTGTCGCTGTGGCCCAGGCCGATCATCTGCACCATGGTGCGGTTGCGCCCGGCGATGCCGTCAAGGGCCGCGAGGGCGTCCTGCTCGCTCAGCGCAGCCGGCAGCTTCAGCGACTGGGACGCGCGGATGCCCTGCGGCACGGCGGCGTCGACGAGCGAATCCAGGTCGGCGTGACCGACCACCTCGAGCATCTTCTGCTCGGCGTCGGGGTCGGGACCGATGTGACGGTCGGCGAAGATCGACATACGCTCACTCCGAGGTCGGGGGGACAGATGGCACCTGTCGTGCACCGTCTCCCCGCTCTGTCTTCGGACCTGAGAGATTTCGTGAGGGTGACCCCACTTGCCCCGTCGGTGGTCCACCCGGGATTCCGGGAGGAACGCTTTCCAGAGTTGCCTCGTCACAGCGGTACGGCAGCCTGAGAGATTCCCGGGGAGGATTGCTCCTACGGCTCTGGAACGGACCAGATCTCCCGCTGTGATTCGAGCAGCGTATGCAGTTCTGTGGCGCACACTATACGCACACTCGGCGGAAACCCGGCAAGAGCGTGCCCCCAGAGCGGGCACTCGAACGCCGGTCCAGGCAGGTCAGCCCTGTGTACGCAGGGACCCGAACGGGCGGCGTCGGGCTCAGCTCCGACATCATGCGTGACCGTCGGCCACCACCGCTGCGTCCTACCCGCGCGGCGCGTCGCGCATCCGGTGAATTGTCCCGGTGAATTGTCGTGGACAGGTTTCTACCGAGCACCCCGGATGGTCGAAAATTGCACCTGCAACGCATGTATCACCCGCAGCGGGTTATCGCGCTGCCCGTGGGCATTCGCCCGCGGCCGTCCCCGCCTTCCTGGCCCTTTCCGCGACGCCCCCTCTCGGCTGCCGCCCCGTGCCCGACGGTCAGATGATCGCCATGCCGACCGACACCGCGGCGACAGCCGGGGCAGACAGGGCAACGACACCCGGCCCGGCGACACCCCTGTCCGGCGACGTCCGGTCCGACGACACCGGCCCGGGGAGCGCGCCGCGCCGCCCGGGCCGGGACCGCCTCATTCGGACAGGAAGCCGCCGGACTGCCGCTCCCACAGCCGCGCGTAGCCGCCGCCGCGCGCGAGGAGCTCGGCGTGCGTGCCCTCCTCGACCACACGGCCCTGGTCGAGCACGATCAGCCGGTCCATGCCTGCGACGGTGCTCAGCCGGTGTGCGACCGCGATCGCGGTCCGGCCCTCCATCAGCCGCCACAGCGCCTGCTGGATCAAGGCCTCGCTCTCCGAGTCCAGCGCACTCGTCGCCTCGTCGAGCAGCAGGATCGGCGCGTCGCGCAGGATCGCCCGCGCGATCGCGACCCGCTGCCGCTGCCCGCCGGAGAGCTTCACGCCGCGCTCGCCGACGAGCGTGTCGAACCCGTCGGGGAGTCCCTCGACGAACTCCAGCACGTGCGCCGCGCGGGCCGCGTCGTGGATCTCCCGGTCGGTCGCGTCCGGGCGGCCGAACGCGATGTTCTCCCGCAGCGTGCGGTGGAACATCACCGGGTCCTGCGGCACCGACGCGATCAGTCCGCGCAGGTCGGCCTGCGACAGCCGCGTGACGTCCTGCCCGCCGACCAGGATCCGGCCGCCCTGCACGTCCATCAGCCGCAGCAGCAGCCGCGCGATCGTCGTCTTGCCGCCGCCGGAACGGCCGACGAGCCCCACCCGCTCCCCGGGTGCGACCACCAGGTCGAGCCCGTCGAACAGCGGCGCGTCCTGGCCGGCGTGGGTGAACCGGACGCGGTCGAAGGTCACGCCCGCGGGCCCGCCCGCGACCGGTTCCGGATCGGGGTCGTCGACCACCGTCGGATCGTCGAGCAGCAGCTCGGCGAACTGGGCGGCCTCGGTCAGCGACCGTTCGAGGTGCCGGTAGGTCTGGTTGAACTCGAACAGGATCCGGGTGGTCTGGGTGAAGTACGCGACCGTCACGACGACCGCGCCGACTCCAGGACCGCCCTCGCGCAGCGCCACCAGCAGCGCCAGCACCAGGCCGGCGACGTTGGTGAGCACCGACATCGGCGCGACCAGGGTGTCGATCCGCAGGTTGTTGTAGTCCCAGGCGCGCAGCGTCAGCCGCTTGTGCTCGGCCACCCGCCGCCGGTGCTCGGCGGCCTCGCGCAGCTCGGAGGCGTAGGCGCGCACCGCGTCCATGTTGGTCAGGGTGTCGGCGACGTGCCCGGACAGCCGCGTCCACGACACCTCGCGGGCGTCGACGAGCGCCTGCCGGCGCCGGATCAGCGGCACGACGACGACCGCGGTCACGACGATCATGCCCACCAGCACCACGACCAGCCACGGGTCGTAGCGCCAGAGCACCACCGACGCGAACGTCAGCGGCAGCAGCTGCGCCACGATCTGGAAGGCCAGGGTGTCGACGAAGTCCTCGTACTGCGACGCGAAGCTCAGCACGCGCTTGGTCAGCGACCCGGAGAAGTTCTCGTGGAAGAACGCCGCGTCCCTGGCCAGCAGCGCGTCCATGCCGTCGACGTAGAGGTGCTCGATGCCCCCGGCGTCGGCCCGGTTGAGGCAGTGGACACCGACGCGCCAGAACGCCTGGCCGACGAGCAGCGACGCGAAGAAGCCGAGCACCAGCGGCAGCACGGTCGCCGTGGTGAAGGCCTCGCCCGCGGCGAGCTTGTCGACCAGGGCCGCGACGGCCAGCGGCGGGAGGTAGGACAGTGCGATGTTGCCCATCGCCGGCAGCAGGAGCGCGGAGCCGGTGAGCAACTTGTGGCGAGCGAGCTCGCGTCCATAGATTCGGGTGGCCAGGCGCAGCGCAGCCGCACGGCGCGACCGGACCTCCGGCCCGGCGGGGATGCCGGTCGGTGGTGCGGGCGCTGCCGCGGGGCGTGCTTCGGCCGGAGCGGACACAGGTCTCCTCACAGACGGTGGATGGGGGAACCGGAAATCCTCCGCTTCCGGCGCGGCCGGGTCCACCGAGTTTCACGACGACGTCGCGGCCGGGTGCCGGACGGCGCCGAACGGACCGCGACGTCGGCGCCCGGCACGGTGTACACGACGAACGGTGGAGTCTAGGGTCATCGTTATCAGTCATTCAGTCGACGAGGACTGAAGCGAGACGCGACGAGGAGGCACCGCGTGGCTCGGATCCGGATGTTGTCCGCCGAGGAGTTCCCCGAGGACCTGCGCGACCTGGCGGAGTCGCGGACCCCGCTCGAGCTGGGCAACCTGCGGTTCTACGCACACCGCCCCGAGCTGGCCCGCGCCTACGCCACCTACATGGCCGAGCTGCGCCGGCCCGGCCTGCTGTCGCGGCGGCTGGTCGAGCTGCTGCGGCTGCGGGTGGCGTTCCACAACCAGTGCCGCAGCTGCATGGCCGTGCGCTATGCCGACGGCGCGGCCGAGGGCGTCGACGAGAACCTGGTCTGCCAGCTGGCGAGCCCCGACGACCCGACCGCCGCGCCCGACCTCACCGACGCCGAACGCGCCGCCCTGCGCTTCGCCGACCTCCTGGCGACCAACCACCTCGCCATCGACGACGCCGCGATCGCCGACCTGCGCGCGCACTTCTCCGAGGCGGAGGTCGTCGAGATCGGGATGAACGTCGCCGCGTTCGTCGGCTACGGCCGGCTGTCGATGGCCCTGCACATGGTCGACGAGCTGCCGGAACGGTTCCGGTCGGCATCGGGAGCGGTGGTCACACCGTGGAGCACCGACGGCGAGGACGACGCCGTCCTCATCGGGGGAGCAAAGGCATGAGCGCAGCGCAGATCGACCTCACCGGCCGCGTCGTCGTCGTGACCGGGGCGGGTCAGGGACTGGGGGAGTCCACGGCACACGTCTGTGCCGGGCTGGGCGCGTCGGTCGTCGTCCTCGACGTCGACGGGGCCGCGGCGAAGCGCGTCGCCGGCGAGATCGGGGACGCGGCGCTGGCCGTCGAGGCCGACGTCGCCGACGAGGACCAGATGGCCGCGGCCGCCGCCGCGACCGTCGCGCGCTTCGGGACGGTGCACGGGCTGGTCGCCAACGCGGGCGTCATCAGCTGGACGCCGATCGAGGACCTCGACGTCGCCGAGTGGGACCGGGTCATGGCCGTCAACGCGCGCGGGCTCTTCCTGGGCGCCAAGCACTTCGGCCCGCCGATGCTCGCACAGCGCGCCGGCAGCATCGTGACGATCAGCTCGGTCGCGGGGACCGTGCCCGAGGCCCGGGCGGGCGCGTACGCGCCGAGCAAGGCCGCCGCGATCATGTTCGCCCGCCAGCTCGCCGTCGAGTGGGGCCCGCGGGGGGTGCGCAGCAACTGCGTGAGCCCCGGGATCATGCGCACCCCGATGTCGGAGAAGTTCAACTCCGACCCCGACGCCCTGCGTCGCCGGCTGGAGATGATCGCGAGCCGGCGCATCGGGGACCCGTCCGAGGTGGCCGCCGTGATCGCGTTCCTGCTCTCGGACGCGTCGAGCTTCGTCAACGCCCAGAACCTCGAGGTCGACGGCGGGATGATGCAGATGCTCATCGACGTCCTGCCGCGGCCGGGTGTGCCGGAGACGAAGTCGTGACCCCGGCGATGACCGACAGCCCGCTGTTCATCGAGGTCCGCTGCAACGAGTCGACGATGCGCGGGGCCAACCCGCACCTGCCGTACTCGACCGAGGAGATCGTCCGCGAGGCCGTCCGCGCCCACGACGCGGGAGCGGCGATCATCCACTGGCACGGCCGCGACCCTGACACGGGCGGCCCGGACAACAGCGTCGAGACCTACCGGGCGGCCAGCGAGGGCATCCGCGGCGCGACCGACCTGATCACCAAGCCGACGCTGGGCTACATCAGCCAGACCGGCGTGGAGGACCGGGTCAAGCACCTCCGCGCCCTGGCCGACGACCCGTGGCTGCGCTTCGACGCCGCCGCCGTCGACTTCGGGTCGCTCAACATCGACACCTGGGACGGGCAGCGGTTCACCCCCGGCGACGGGGTGTACGTCAACAGCCGCAACGACATCGAGGCCGTGCTGCGGATCCTCGACGACATCGACACCTACCTGACGACGGTCGTCTGGGACATCGGCCAGATCCGCACGGCGAAGTGCTTCCGGGAGATGGGGCTCGCCCAGGCACCGACGTTCTGGGAGCTCGTGTTCACCGGCGACTCCCGGCCGTCGGGCGCGGGGACGAACCTGCTGGCGCTGCAGGCGATGGTCGCGGAGCTGCCGCCGGGGGAGCCGTGGCAGCTGATGTGTTACGGCGGCGACGTGCTCCCGCTCGCCGCAGCGGCGATCGTGCTGGGCGGGCACGTCGCGATCGGGCTGGGGGACCACGACTACGCCCGCTTCGGCACCCCGCACAACGGTGAGCTGGTGGCGAAGGTGGTGGCGCTGGCGGAGACGATCGGCCGGCCGGTCGCGACCCCGGCGCAGGCCCGTGAGCTCCTGGGGATGCGCCCGCTGCCCGCACGCCCCGGAGCCGCGGCCCTGTCGCACCCTTGAACCCTGTCGCACCCCTGAAGCACTGCCGCACCCGTGAGTGGTGATGGTCGCCATGGCGACCATCACCACTCACGGGCCCGCGGGCACGTTCCCGGCGGCGCACCAGGCGCTGCCCGGGTGCGGGGACTGCCGGCTCACGCTCCGCGGTTCTCCGACGACGCCAGCAGCACCGGGTAGCTGTCGTGGCGGCGCTGGGCCGTCGGGGCGAAGACGGGCGGGCGGTCCGGGTCGGGCCGCACGCCCAGCTCCCGCAGCCGCGCCAGGATCCGCAGGTGCACGCCCGGGGTCACGGCCGTGCCCGTCACGACGGCCCGGCCCAGGCACAGGTGCGGCCCGCTGCCGAACGTCAGCCCCCACGGCCGGGCGCGCTCCGCCACCGCGCGGCCGGGCCGGAACTCCTCGGCGTCGGCCCCGAAGACCGCAGGGTCGCGGTTGGCGGCGTGCAGGTCGACGGCGACGTGCTCGCCCGCGCGGACGAGCCTGCCGTCGCGCAGGGTCACGTCGGTGAGCGCACGGCGCAGGAGCGCGACCGTCGGCGGGTAGAGCCGCAGGGTCTCGGCGAGTGCGGCGGGGAGCACGTCGTCGGGCACCGGCCGGCGCGACAGCTCGTCGACCACGTGGACCAGCAGCGCCGCGTTGTTCAGGGTGGACGCCGCGAGGAACAGCACGACCTCGCGGACGGCCGCCTCGTCGTCCCACTCGTCGGGACGGCCGGCCATCAGCGTGGCGAGAGTGCCGGCGGCGCCGGGCAGCGCCGGGAACTGCGTGACGAGCGCGTCGCGCGCCGCCAGCCCCTCGGCGAGCACGACCGCGTGGTCGCGTGTCGACCACTCGACGGTCACCGCCTCCAGCAGCGGACCGAGCAGCGCGAGCAGCCGGGGCGTGCGCGCGCCCAGGTCACCCAGCCCGATCATCGATGCCGCGAGCTGCAGGAACACCGACCGCCCCAGCGGGACGAGGTCGTCGCCCTGCGCGCGGATGCACTCGTCGAGGGTCCTGGCGACGACGTCGTCGTAGGCCGCCAGCGCCGTCCGCGACATCAAGGGGGCCAGCAGCCGGCGTCGACGCAGGTGGGCGGGGCCGTCCATGACCAGGACGGTCCCGCCCACGAGCGGCGCGCTCTCGTGCTTGGACTCCTGCGCGAACCGGCGCGACGTCAGGATCTCGTCGGCCTCGGCGTAGGAGGTGATGCGCGCGAGTGTCACTCCTTCTCGATCACACCCAGCAGCTCGAGCATCCGGGTCGGGGTCACCGGCGTCTCGGTCACCCGCTCGCGGCCGACCTGCGCGAGCGCGTCGTCGATCGCGTTGAGCAGCGCGGCCGGGGCGAGCACCGTGCCGCCCTCGCCGACACCGCGCGAGCCGACGACCTTGTCGGACTCGAACTCCAGGTGCTCGATCTCGATCTCGGGCAGCTCCGGGGCCGAGGGCATCAGGTAGTCCATGAACGTCGCGGCGAGGTACTGCCCGTCGTCGGCGTACGCGGAGTGCTCCAGCAGCATGCCGCCGACGCCCATCGCGATCCCGCCGATGACCTGGCCCTCCACGACGGCCGGGTTGATCATCTTGCCGCAGTCCTCGACGACGAGGAAGCGCTTGATCTCGATCTTCCCGGTCTGCTGGTCCACCTCGATCCAGCACGCGTGGCTGGCCTGGGAGAACCCGCCGCCCTCGCCGTCGTAGTTGGCGACGAACTCCATCTCGGTGTTGGTGCCCGGGGGCATCTGCTCCGGCGCGAGCCAGCAGCCCATGGCGATCTGGGCGATCGGCACCGACGCGCCCGGGGCCCCCTTGACCGAGACGACGCCGTCGGCGATGTCCAGGTCGTCCACGCTGGCCTCCAGGATGTGCGAGGCGATCTCCAGCAGCCGCTTGCGCAGCTCGCGCGAGCCGTAGACGACCGCGCCGCTGGCCATCGTCGCGGCCCGGCTGCCTCCCGTGCCGAGCATGGAGAACGGCGTGGCGTCGGTGTCGCCGTAGACGATGCGGATGTCGTCGAAGCCGACGCCGAGCTCGTCGGCGATCAGCTGCGACAGCGTGGTCTCGTGGCTCTGCCCGTGCGGGGTCTGCGGGGTGAACGCGGTGACCTTGCCGTCGATCTCGATCCGGATGCGGCACGGCTCCGAGCCGAACGGGAAGCCGACGGCCGCCCAGAACTCCTGCGTGCCCGGCGCCGGCTCGATGAACGTCCCGACGCCGAAGCCGAGGAGCCGGCCCTCGGCACGGGCGGCCTCCTGCTCGCGGCGCACCGCGTCCAGGTCGACCATCTCCACCAGCTTCTGGAACGTCTCGGCCGCGGTGACGTTCTCCAGCGTCACGTTGGTGATCATCTTCGTGGGCTGGTCGTCGAGCGTGATCAGGTTGCGGTTGCGCACCTCGACGGGCGAGATCCCGCAGGTGTGCGCGATCTTGTCCATCAGCCGCTCGCGCACCAGCGTCTCGACCGCCCACGGCCCGCGCAGCGAGATGTAGGACGCCTTGTTGGTCGCGACGATGTGGTGCCGGAACTGGTAGGCGGGCAGCTTGTAGGGGCCCGGCAGGGTCGTGCGGACGAGCCCCGCGTAGACGGTCGCGGGCGGGTTGATCGGGTAGGCGCCCGCGTCGAGCTTCATGGTGACGCGCAGGCCGAGCAGGGTGCCGTCGGCCTTCACCGCGGCCTCGAGCGTCAGCTGCTCCTCGCGTGCGGCGCCTGCCGCGACGAGGTGCTCGTTGCGGTCCTCCACCCACTTGACGGTGCCGCCGATGGCCTTGGCCGCCGCACAGACGGCGACGTCCTCGCGGTACGCGGAGAACTTCAGCCCGAACCCGCCGCCGATGTTGTTCGCGGTGACCCGGAACTGGTGGATGGGGTGGCGGATCCAGCCGGCGAGCAGGAACCGCAGCGTGTGCGTGGTCTGGGTGGAGGCCTCGTAGGTGAGCTGGCCGCTGCCCGTCTCGTAGGTGGCGACGCCGCCCCGGGTCTCCATCGGGTTGCACGCCCAGCGGTGCTGGTCCAGGGACTGGGTGACGACGTGGTCGGCCTGGGCGAACGCGGCCTCGATGTCGCCGAAGAGCTGCTCGTCGGTGTGCACGACGTTGCCTGGCACGTCGTCGAACAGCTGTGTGGCACCCTCGGCGAGCCCGGCGGCGGTACTCATGACCGGCTCGAGCAGGTCGTACTCGATCTCGATCAGCGCTGCCGCGTCCTCGGCGATGTAGCGGCTCTCGGCGACGACCAGCGCCACCGGCTCGCCGACGAACCGCACGACGTCGCGGGCGATCGCGGGGTAGGAGGGGCTGTTCAGGCCCGGGATGGGCTGGGCGAAGCTCAGGTCCTCGGTGATCGCGCTCATGTCGGCGCCGGTGAAGACCCGCACCACGCCCTCGACCTCGCGGGCCGCGGACACGTCGATCGACGTGATCCGCCCGTGCGCGACGGTGCTGCGCAGGAAGTGGCAGTGCAGCATGCCGCGTTCCTGCACGTCGTCGATGTAGCGACCGGTGCCGGTCAGGATCGTGCGGTCCTCCTTGCGGTGGACCCGCGCCCCGACGAGCCCGGAGATCGCGCTGCCGCCGGCCATCAGGCGTCCTTCCCCGTGTCGGAACCGGCGCCGGCCAGTGCGGCCTCGGCGCCGTCGACGATCGACTGGTAGCCGGTGCACCGGCAGATGTTGCCCGACAGCTCCTCGCGGATCGCGGCGCGCGAGCACGGCACGGACCGGCCGGCCTTCTTCTCCTCGCACATCCCGTAGATCGACATGACGAAACCGGGGGTGCAGAAGCCGCACTGGAACGAGTGGTTGTCGCGCAGGGCCTGCTGCACGGGGTGCAGCTCCCCGTCGGGGCCGGCGAGACCCTCGACGGTGGTGATCTCGCGGCCGTCGGCCTGGACGGCGAGCTGCGTGCACGAGCGCTCGGTGTGCCCGTCGACGACGACGGTGCACGCCCCGCACACCCCGTGCTCGCAGCCCAGGTGCGTCGCGGTCAGGCCGAGGTCCTCGCGCAGGAAGTCGGCGAGCGTACGCCGGACCTCGACGGTGACGGTGCGCTTGCGGCCGTTGACGGTGACGGTGATCTCTCGGGTTTTCATCGGGCCTCCCGGGCGCGCGCCGCCGCGGCGGCGACGGCCTTGCGGATCAGCACGCCCGCGACGTGCTTGCGGTACGCGGCGGACCCGTGCAGGTCCGACGAGGGGGACAGGTCGGCGACGGCGGCGTCGGCCGCCTCGTCGAGGATCGAGTCGTCGACGGTCCGGCCGGCCAGCGCGGCCTCGGCCTTGGTCGCCCGCACGGGTGCGAGGTCGACCCCCGAGATCGCGATCCGCGCCTCGGCGACGGTGTCGCCGTCGAGCCGGACCTGGGCGGCGACGCCGGCCATCGCGAAGTCGCCGTGCCGGCGGGCGACCTCCTCGTAGGCGGCGCCGGTGGCCGGCCCGACCGAGCGGACCCGCACCGCGGTGAGGATCTCGTCCTCGGCGAGCGCGGTGGTGAAGAACCCGGTGAAGAAGTCCGCCGCGGGGATCGTCCGCTCGCCGCCCGGACCGCGCGCGACGAGCTCGGCGTCCAGGCACGCGGCGACGGTCGGCAGCTCGGCCGCGGGGTCGGCGTGGGCGATGCTGCCGCCCACCGTCCCGCGGTTGCGGATCGCCGTGTGCCCGATCAGCGGGATCGCCTCGTGCAGCAGCGGGCACGCGGTGCGCACGACGTCGGACAGCTCGGCCTCGCGCTGCCGCACGAGCGCGCCGACGGTCAGGTATCCGGCCTCCTCGGTGATGCCGGTCAGCTCGTCGAGACCGTTGATGTCGACGATGAGGCCGGGCTGGGAGAGCCGCAGGTTGAGCAACGGGACGAGGCTCTGTCCGCCCGCCAGCACCTTGACGTCGCCGTCGTCGGGCGCGGACAGGGCCTGGATGGCCTCCTCCAGCGTCGCGGGTGACACATAGTCGAAGACGGGGGGCTTCATCGGCGCCCTCACCTCTCTGTGAGATCGACCGCTCTGAGGGGATATTGTTATCAGAGATTGGTGACGGTGGACAGCACCGGGTCCCGATTCCGACGATGCGGGCCGAGCCGAGGAGGCGGTCCGCACCTGCGGGGTGTGGCGTGCCCGGCCGTCACCGGCAGGCCGTTCGTGCGAGGGGACGTGGTCGACAGTGGACGAGGTGCAGGACCTGCAGACGGTCGTCGCGGGCGACGAGTCGGGGCGGGTGGTCGCGATCGACTCCGCCTACCACGTCGACGAGCGCAACACCGGACGCGACGTCGTCGTCTCCGCCTCGTACTCCGGCGTGCTGCCGGCTCGGTTCGTGGCCGACCGCCGCCCGCGCGCCGCGATCGGGCTCGACTGCGCGATCGGCCCCGAGGGCGCCGGGATCGCGGGCCTGTGGTTCTACGAGGCCCTCGGCATCCCCGCCGCGACCGCCGACGTCCGCGACGTCCTGCTCGGCGACGGCGTCGACGTGCACCGCAACGGGGTGATCAGCCGCGTGAACGCCGTCGCGGCCGCGTGCGGCGTCGTCCCCGGGATGACGGTCGCCGACGCGGCCGCGCTGCTCCTGCGTGCCGAGCCGGTCACCCGCGCGCCCGACGAGATCACCAACCGGACCGTGATGGAGTCCGGTCCCGACGGGCGGGCCGTCGTCTGCACCGACTCGATCGCCTTCGGCACCCCGGCCGACCGCGACACGAACGTGCTGGTCACCGCCGGACACACGGGCCGGTCGAGCGTGCCGTACCTGCGCGAGTTCCGGCCGTGGGGGTTCATCTGTTCCGACGGCGGCCGGGGCCGCGACGACTCCGGCATCGCCGGTCTCGCGATCGTCGAGGGCGACGGGCTCGCCGGCGCCACCGTCGACGCCCGCAGCGCGATGATGGGCGACGGGCTCTCCAGCTACCGCGACGGCGTCATCAGCGCCCGCAACGCCCTCGCCGCGGCGTGCGGCGTGGAGATCGGGATGTCCGCGCGCGAGGCCGCGCACCGGCTGCTGCACCGCGCGCCGTGATCACCCGGTTCGGGCTCGCGCCCCGCAGGGCGGGCTGCACCGTCGCGCGGTTCCAGCAGCACTGGCGCGACCGGCACGGCCCTGTCATCGGCGCCCTGCCCGGCCTGCGGCGGTACTGGCAGAACCACGCGGTCGCCGGGTCCCCGCTGCCGTGGCCGGGTTTCGATGCCTGCTCGGAGATGGACGCCGACGACGTCGCCGCGTTCGACGCGGTCTTCGCCCACCCGCACTACCTCGACGCCGGACGCGCCGACGAGCGCCGGTTCGTCGACCGTTCGCGCGGCGGGGCCGTGCTGACCGAGCGGGTGTCCGGGGCTGCGCCCGCGGCCGTCACCGGTGTGCGGGTGCTGACGTTGTTGCGCACGGCACCGGGAGTCGGGCCCGGTGAGCTCGCCGCGGTCCTGCGCCTGCCGGGCCGCGGTGGTCACGCGGCCGCGGTCGAGGCGTTCGTCCGGCTTCCCGAGCTGCCCGGGGTGGTCGACGGCGTCGAGGCGCTGTGGTTCCCCGACAGCGCCGCCGCGCTCGCCCACCTGGGCTCGGCCGCGGCGGAGGCCGACCGGCGGGCTCTCGCCGGGATCGTCGTCGCCACCGAGCGCGTCCTCGCGGCGGTGCACGTGGTGGCGCTCGACGGGGGTCAGGCGCGGGCGCGCTCGTAGGCCTGCCAGGTGGGCAGCGACTCCGGGATGTCGGCCGTGGCCGGCTCCGTCCCCGGCCAGCGCCGGCGCAGGGTCCCGGCCAGCACGTCGGGCAGCTCGGCCAGGGGAGCGGCGTAGAGCTGCAGCGCCCGGCGGGACACGAACCGCCAGCACCCGTCCTCGCGGCGGTAGACGTCGAGATAGCGCAGCGCGACGACGAACGGCGTCGGCAGGATCGCGAGCTCGGCGTGCGCGGACACGACGCCCGTCGCGTCGTCGGGCCCGGTGAACTCGATCGTGTGGCTGTGCGGGTAGTGGTAGGTCATGCCGTAGCGGTCGAGCTGGCGCCGGTAGTAGCCCATCACCGCGTCCCGGCCGGTCATCGGGCCGTCGGTGGAGTCGAAGACGGCGTCGGCGGTGTAGAGCGCGGCGAGCCCGTCGACGTCGCGGTCGTCGAGCAGCCGGCCGTAGCGGGCGACGAGCTCGCCCAGCTCGGCGCGGTCCTCCAGACGCCGGATGCGTGCCTCGAGGTCCTCGTCCCGCATTGCTGCCCCGCTTTCGTTGTCCGGTCGAATCCAGGGTGATAGTAATCATTGTATGGCGGAGGATTCCGAGGATGTGACGGTCGAGCGGCGCGGCGACGTGGCGTGGGTCCGGCTCAACAGGCCGGACCGGATGAACGCCTACGACGCGGCGATGGGCCGGGCGCTCACCGACGCGGTGCGTGGCGCGGCCGACGCGGGGGTGATCGTGCTGACCGGGACCGGTCGCGCCTTCTGTGCGGGCGGCTACCTGGCCAACCTCGCCGATCCCGATCCCGAGGAGCTGCGGGGCATGTTCTTCGCCTCGCTCGAATTGTTCGACGTCATCCGCACCTCGCCGCGGCCGGTGATCGCCGCCGTCAACGGCGCCGCGGCGGGCGGCGGCAACGAGCTCGTCGTGGCCTGCGACCTCGCGATCGCCGCGCGCAGCGCGAAGCTCGGCCAAACCGGTCCGCGCGTCGGCAGCGCGCCGGTGCTGGGCGGGACGAACCTGCTCGCGATCTCGGTGGGGGAGAAGCGGGCCAAGGAGATCTCGATGATGTGCCGGCGCTACACCGCCGAGCAGGCCCTGCAGCTGGGGTGGCTCAACGCCGTCGTCGACGACGACGACCTGGAGGCGGAGGTGACCCGCTGGGCCGACGAGCTGCTCGCCCTCTCGCCGCGCTACCTGGAGATCGCGAAGATCAGCTCCAACGTGTGGTGGAACGCCTGTCGTGACAGCTACGTCTCCGGGCTCGGGATGCTGGTGCAGGCCATCGGGTCCGACGACATGCGCGAGGGCGCGGCCGCCTTCATGGAGAAGCGGGCGCCGCGGTTCCGGGACCCGCGATGAGGACCTACCGCGACCTGCGCCCGACCTTCCCCGACCGCGCGACCTGGACGCTGCCCGCGGTGCTGCGCCACCGGGCCGCGACCCACGCCGATGCCGTCTTCCTCGACGTCCCGTTCCAGGGCACGCAGCTGACCTACGCCGAGACGCTCGACGCGGCCGAACGCGTCGGCGGGGCGCTGCTCGCGGACGGCTGCACGCAGGGCGACCGGGTCCTGATCATGGGGGCCAACAGCGTCGAGTACCTGCTCGCGTGGCTCGGTGCCTCGGTGGCCGGGCTCGTCGAGGTCCCGATCAACACCGCGTACCGCGGCACGTTCCTGGAACACCAGGTGCGCACCGTGGCGCCGCGCGCGGCGGTGGTCGACCCCGAGTTCGTCGACCACTTCCTGCCGCTCGACGCCGCTCGCGCCATCAAGACCTTCTACGTCACCGGAGCCGCCGACGCGGCGATCGCGGCACTGCGCGCCGCCGGCTGGGAGGCACACCCCTACGCGGCCCTCACCGGTGCCGACCGCCCGGGGTCGCTTCCCGACGTCGCCGCCTCCGACCTGGCGGCGATCCTGTTCACCAGCGGCACGACCGGTCTGTCCAAGGGCGTGATGATGCCGCACGCCCACTTCCACTTCTTCGCCGACGAGTGCGTCTCGCTCTGCCGGCTCACCGACGCCGACGCCCACATGGCCGTCGGCCCGCTCTTCCACGGCAACGCGCAGTTCCTCGCGTGCTATCCGGCGATGATCGTCGGCGCCCGGTTCGTGCTGCAGCAGCGCTTCAGCGCCTCACGCTGGGTCGACCAGCTGCGCGAGTCCGGCGTGACCGTCACGAACTTCATCGGCGTGATGATGGACTGGGTGTACAAGCAGCCCCGCCGTCCCGACGACGCCGACAACCCGCTGCGCTGCCTCTACGCCGTCCCGCTCGCCACGTCGATCGCCGCGGACTTCAAGGCGCGCTTCGGGATCGAGGCGTTCGTCGAGAACTTCGGGCTCACCGAGATCGCGATGCCGATCCTCACCCCCTACGGCGAGGAGCGCCCGCCGGGCGCGGCCGGCCTGCTCGTCGACGAGTACTTCGACGTGCGGCTGGTCGACCCGGAGACCGACGAGGAGGTGCCCGTCGGGGAGGTCGGCGAGCTGGTCGTGCGTGCCCACCTGCCGTTCACGATGACGACGGGCTACTACGGCATGCCCGAGCGCACCGTCGAGGCCCAGCGCAACCTGTGGTTCCACACCGGCGACGGGCTGCGCCGCGACGCCGAGGGCTGGTACTACTTCGTCGACCGGCTCAAGGACGCGTTGCGCCGGCGCGGGGAGAACATCAGCTCCTTCGAGGTCGAGCAGCCGGTCCTCGCCCACCCGGGCGTCCTGGACTGCGCGGTCGTCGGCGTCCCGGCCGACGCCGAGGCGGGTGAGGACGAGCTGCTGCTCGTCGTCGTCCCGGAGGCGGGCGTGCCGCTGACCGCGGCGGACATCTGGGAGTGGTGCGAACCGCGGCTGCCCGCCTTCGCCGTCCCGCGCTACGTCCGCATCGCCGACGCCCTGCCGATGACCCCGTCGGGCAAGGTCCGCAAGCTGGAGCTGCGCGAGACGGGTGTCGACGCCGCGACCGCCGACCGCGAGTCCCCGTGAGCGGCGATGGTCGCCATGGCGACCATCGCCACTCACCGGGTCCCGGCGCGCGGCGGCCTCCCTACCGGGAGCAACTCACAGCCGCTCGGCCACCAACAGCCCCAGCGTGATCGCGCGGCTGAGCGAGAAGCCGCTGTTGTAGGCGGTGCCCGACGACGTGAACGCCGCCGCGGCGCCCGCCGCGTGCAGGCCGGCGACGGGTGCGCCGTCGGCGGTGAGGACCTGGCCGTCGGGGTCGACGGCGATGCCGGTGAGCCCGATCCCGGTGCTGACCATCGTCAGCCGCATCCCGAAGAACGGCGGCTCGTCGACCGGGCCGAGGTTGGGGTGCGGCTGCTGCGTGGGATCGCCCTGGAAGCGCTGCCACGTCGTGTTGGTGCCGCGGCCGAACTCGGGGTCGTGGCCGCTCGCGACGGCGGCGCTGAACCGGGCGGCGGTGGCGGCGAGGGCCTCGCCGTCGATGCCCAGCACGGTGCCCAGCTCCCGCAGCGTCGGCGCCGACGACACCACCTCCGGCGGGTAGGTGCCGCCGGGCGGGGTGGGGCCGAGCCCGTAGCGCCGGTGGTGGCGGGAGTCCCAGATCATGAAGCAGGGCAGGTGCGGGCTGCCCGGCTGCAGCGTCTTCTTGACGATCTCCCAGTACACCGCGTCGTCGCAGAACCGCCGTCCCGACCGGTCGACGACGAACGTGTGCGGCAACGAGTGCTCCCGCGCGACCTGGAACCCGGGGTAGCCGTCGACCGGGTAGCCCACCTGGACCGGCACCCGGTTCGCCGGGATCTCGACGACGGCGCCGCCGGCCTGCCGGGCCAGCCGGATGCCGTCACCGGTCAGCGTGCGGGGCGCGACGCTGCCGCGGTCGGCGGGCTTGAGGCCGAGGAAGTCGTGGGCGAGCTCGTCGTCCCAGTCGTAGCCGCTGGTCGCGATGACGACGTCGCCGTCGAGGATGCGCCGCGCCCCGTCCGGGTTCTGCGCGACGACACCGGTGACGTGACCGTCGTCGACGCAGAGCTCCACCGCCGCGTGCTCGAGCAGGATGTCGACGCCGCGCTCGACGGCCGCGGCGAGGAACCCGGCGACGACGCCGGTGCCGAAGGTGAGGCGGTCCTCGCGGGACAGATCGTCGGCCTCGCGGGCGGCGCCGAACGCCGACGCCCGCAGGCCCGCGCCGAGGATCTCGGCGTAGGTGGTGCCCACCGGGAAGTGCGGCGAGACCCGCAGCCGCTCGCGCCACGGGCCCAGCCTGCGGGCGTCGTAGGCGGCGGTGAGGTAGCGGCCGGTGGGGCGCGACCCGGGCGCGTCCTGGTAGTAGTCGGGGTAGTCCGGGATGATCTCCCAGGTCACCGCGCCGGCGTCCTCGAAGTACCGCGCGGCCCGCGGGGCCTCGGTGAGCCAGCGGTGCAGGGCGGCGTCGTCGATCAGTTCCGGGTGCGAGGCGCCGACGGCCCTGACGTAGCGCTCGGCGTCGCCGAGGTCGTCCTGGATGCCTTGTGCCGCTTCGAGATGGTTGGCCGCGACCCACACCTGGCCGCCGGAGAAGGACGCCGCGCCACCCGCGAGGTCGCCCTTCTCCAGCACGGTCACCGCGACGCCGCGGTCGGCGGCGGCGACCGCCGTCGCGAGGCCGGCGAGGCCGGCCCCGACGACGACGGCACGGCGCATGCCGCGGTGACCTCCCGTCACTGGCACGTGGGATCGCCCTCGGCGCGGAACACGCCCTGGGTGACCTTCGCCAGCACGATGCAGGTGCTCGCGGTGCGGTCCTGCGCGGTCAGCGTGATCGGCGGCATGATGCCGCCCACCTGCAGGTCCTTCGTCTGCTGCAGCGCGGCGAGGAACGAGTCACGGGTGAGGTCCTTGCCCGCCCGCTGCAGCGCGTCGACGATGATCTTGCCGCCGACCCAGCTGTTGAGCGCGTACATGCTCTGCGACTTCCCGGGCTCGTACTTGTCCATCGCCGCGCGGAACTCGTTGGTGCCCGGCAGGTCGCTCTGCGGCGGGGCGTACGGGTTCACGGTGATGACGCCCTCGGCGAGCGGGCCGACGAGCTTGGCGAGGTCGGGGCTCGTGTTGCCCAGCGAGCTGTACCAGGTGGGCTTGTAGCCGACCTGGTCGGCCTCCTTGAGCGCCACCGAGATCTGGTTGACGTTGCCGATGAAGACGAGGTCGCTGACGCCGTCGGCCTGCAGCTTCTGCAGCTGCGGGGCGTAGGTCGTGGCGCTGCGCTCGAAGCTGACGTTGTCGGTCAGTACCGTCTTGCCCTTCTTGAAGCCCTCGGCGACCTCCGACGACGTGCCGTCGTTCTGGTAGAGGATGCCCCACTTCCCGGCCGCCAGTTCCGGCTGCCCGGCGGCGTAGTTCGACAGCAGCTCGAACTGCGACGACAGCGGCAGCATCGAGGCGAACGACCGGTCGTAGGTGGCCAGCTGCGTGCTCAGCGCCATCGGGAACAGCAGCGGCACGCCCGCGGCCTGCAGGGTCGGCATCCCGGCGAGGGTCGTCGCCGTGCCGTTGTTGCCCCAGATCCCCAGCACCGGCTGCTGCGTGGCGAAGTAGCGCGCCCCGGCGACGGCCTGCTTCGGGTCGTACTGGTCGTCCTGGACCGAGAGCGCGAGCTTGCGGCCGTTGATGCCGCCCGCCGCATTGACGGTCTGGATGAGCGCGTCCGCGCCGGCCTGGCCGTCGACTCCCAGTGCCGCGAACGGGCCCGTCATCGGCGTCACCATCCCCAGGGTGATGGTGTCGGCCGTGATGCCCGGCGCGTCGGCGCCGCCACCACCGCCCCCCGAGTCGGACGAGGCCACCGTGGCCCCGCCACACCCTGCGATCACGGTCGCTGCAAC
Source organism: Pseudonocardia benzenivorans CB1190 (assembly GCF_000196675.2). Taxonomy (GTDB): domain Bacteria; phylum Actinomycetota; class Actinomycetes; order Mycobacteriales; family Pseudonocardiaceae; genus Pseudonocardia; species Pseudonocardia benzenivorans. Next base: position 2,718,201 of record NC_015312.1, read on the forward strand.
GGCCGCGACGGCCACACCCAGAACTCGACGTGCACGACGCATCGGTCGTCCCTCCCCGGCGGCGTCGCTGCCGCCTCAGGCCAGGAATCTATGTTAATAGTAGACGTAGACTAGGAGCGCCCGAGTGGCCTGCGCAAGATGCCGGGCCGGGCTTTCGTCGCGCCCAATCCATGTATATCGTTATCAGCCGAATCGGGCGGCGTGTCTCGTCGCCGGAGGACGGGAGGTCGACGATGACCCGATGCGTCAGCCCCGGGTGGGCTCGCCGGGGGTCGCGGTGAGCACGCTGCTGCAGGCGATCGTCAACGGGCTGATGACGGGCAGTGTCTACGCCCTGCTCGCCCTGTCGATCGCGCTGATCTTCAAGACGATGGACACGGTGAACTTCGCCACGGCGTCGATGGGCGCCTTCTGCGCCTTCCTGTTCTTCCAGGTCGGCACCGTGCTCGGGCTCGGCTGGGGTGCGGGCCTCGCCGTCGCCGCGGCGGGGGCGGTCGTGCTGGGCTGGGCCGTCGAGCGCGGCATCGTCCGGCCGCTGGGCTCGGGCGACCTCTTCCGGCTCGTGCTCGCGACGATGGGACTGGACATCGTCCTCAACAACGCGACGCAGATCTTCTTCGGCTCGGGTGTGCAGAACATCAACGCGCCGCTGCCCAGCGGCGGGCTGAACGTCGGCGGGGTCAACGTCGACCTCGCCCGGCTGGTCATCCTCGGTGTCGCGGTCGCCGGGGCAGTCGTCCTCGCGCTCGTGCTGCGCTACACCAACCTCGGGGTCGGCATGCGTGCCTATGCGCAGGACCCGCAGGCGGCGACGCTCATGGGCGTCCCCGCCAGGACCGTCTCGCGCTGGACGTGGATCATCTCCAGCCTGCTCGGGCTGATCGCCGCGATCATGGTCGCGTCGGTCTCGGTGCTGTCGGTCGGCTTCCTGCAGGGCACGTTCATCTCCGCGTTCACCGCGGCCGTGCTCGGCGGGCTGTCGAGCCTGCCGGGCGCCGTCGCGGGCGGGTTCGTGCTCGGGGTGCTGGAGGCGCTCTCGATCGCCTACGCCCCGCGGGCGGTCACGATCGCCCTGCCGGTGCTGATCATCCTGGTGGTGCTGATGATCCGGCCCGCCGGACTGTTCGGCCGACTGTCGGCGACCCGGGCATGAGCGCCCCCGACACGCGGCAGGAGGCGGCGACCCGGCCCGGTGGCCGCTCGCCGATCGCGTTGCTGCGCAGGCTGCCCGGCCGTGACGTGCTCGTCGCGCTGCTCGCGATCCTCGTCGTCCTCGCGCTGTCCGGCTCGCTCACCGGGTACCAGGCCTACGTCGTGACGGTCGTCGTGATCTTCACGATCATCGGCGCCAGCCACACCCTCCTGTTCGGTGCGGCGGGCCAGCCGTCGGTCGGGCACGCGGCCCTGCTCGGGGCCGGTGTCTACGCCGGGATCGCGGTGTCGCGGCACACGACGTTCGGGATGGAGGGCGAGTTCGTCGCGGCGATCGTGGTCGGCGCGCTGATCGGGGTCGTCATCGGCCTGCCGTCGCTGCGGATCGGCAGCCTCTACCTGGCGATCGCGACGCTGGCGCTCTGCATCGTCGCCCAGCAGATCTTCTTCGAGTGGACCGACCTCACCGGCGGCGGTGCGGGGACCCAGGTGAGCCCGCCGAAGCTCTTCGGCGCCGTCTACACCCCGCTCGGACTGCTCTACATCGCGCTCGTGGTCATGGGCATCGCGCTGCTGTTCGCCCGCAACCTGTTGCGCGGCAGGCAGGGCCGGGCGTGGAACGCGGTGCGCACGAGCCCGCTCGCCGCGTCGAGCCTGGGCATCTCGCTGGGCTGGCAGAAGGTCGGCGCGTTCGGCGTCTCGGGGGCGATGGTCGGTTGCGCCGGCGTGCTCTACGCGCACGCGGTCAACTACGTCTCCCCGTCGGACTTCTCCCTCGAACTCTCGATCGTCACGCTGGTCATCGCGATCATCGGCGGCCAGCGCTACCTGTGGGGCGCCGCGCTCGGGGCGATCTTCGTCGAGGGCCTGCCGGAGATGCTGCGGACGGCGGGCGAGTTCCGCTACGTCATCTACGGCGCGGTCTTCGTCGTCGTGATGATCTTCTTCCCCGAGGGCTTCGCCGGCGGGATCGCCGCGCTGTGGCGGCGGTTCGGCCCGCGCCGCTCGGCCCCGCCACCGGGCCCGGTCGAGCTGGAACCCACCGCGACGCTCGTCGAGGCCGAGCTCGCGAGGAGCGTCGCGGCCGAGCCGGCGCCGGCCGCCGCGGCGGAGCGCGGCGGCGTCGGGCTGACCGTCCGGGACGTGCGGGTCGAGTTCGGCGGGGTGACGGCCGTCGACGGCGTGACCCTCGACGTCGCGCCGGGCACGGTCGTCGGGCTGGTCGGGCCCAACGGAGCGGGCAAGACGACGCTGCTCAACGCGGTGTCCGGGTTCGTCCCGGTGACCGGCGGGGAGATCCGGGTGGGGGAGCACCTGCTCGCTCCGCGCCGTCCCGCGCAGCGGCGCGCCCTCGGCGTCGGGCGGACCTTCCAGAACCTCAGCCTGCACGAGGGCATGACGGTGCTCGAGCACCTGCTGATCGGGCAGCACGCGGTCGCGGGCTACGGCCCGGTCGGGCAGTTGTTCCGGATGCCCGCGTACGTGCGCGGCGAGCGGCTGCTGCGGCAGAACGCGCTCGAGACCGCCGAGCTGCTGGGCCTCGCCGACCTCGTCGACGAGCGGGTGGAGAACCTCGCCTACGGCGTGCAGAAGCGCGTCGACGTGGCGCGGGCCGTCGTCGCCCGGCCGCGGCTGCTGCTGCTCGACGAGCCCGCCGCGGGCCTCACCCCCGACGAGGGCGACGACCTCGTCGGCCGGGTGCTGGTGCACAGCCGTCACGTCGGGGCCACCGTCGTGCTCGTCGAGCACAACATCGAGCTCGTCATGCGGGTGGCAGACCGGGTCGTCGCGCTGAACTTCGGCCGGGTCATCGCCGACGACGTACCCGACGTCGTGCGGCGCCAGGACGACTTCGTGGAGGCCTACCTTGGCGGCTGACGAGAGCGGCGGCCTGTCCCTGAGGGGCGTCACCGCGGGGTACGGGCGCTCGACAGTGTTGCACGGCATCGACATCGAGGTCCGCCCCGGTCAGAAGGTCGCGATCCTCGGCCCCAACGGCGCCGGCAAGACGACGGTGCTGCGCGCGGTGTCCGGCCTGGTCGGGGTGCGTTCCGGGACGATCACGCTCGGCGGCGCCGCGCTGACCGGGCGGCGGCCCGACGAGATCGTCAAGCGTGGTGTCGCCCATGTCCCGCAGGGCCGCCGGGTGTTCCCCGACTTCACCGTCGAGGAGAACCTGCGCGCCGCGGCCTACTCCCGCGGCGGGCGCGACGTCGACGACGACGTCGCCCGGGTGCTCGACGCCTTCCCGCGGCTGCGCGACCGCTTCGGGGTGCGCGCGGGGTTCCTCTCCGGTGGCGAGCAGCAGATGCTCGCGATCGGGCGAGCCGTCGTGCAGCGGCCGCGGATCGTGCTCATCGACGAGATGTCGCTCGGCCTGGCGCCCATCCTGATCAAGGAGCTGTACGGGCGGTTCGACCGGCTCTTCGCCGACGTGCCGGCGGTGATCGTCGAGCAGAACCCCAGCGTCGCGCTGGAGCACTGCTCCTACGTCTACGTGCTGAGCAACGGCGAGGTGAAGGCGTCGGGCCCGGCGTCGGAGTTCACCTCCCACGAACGACTGATGCAGGCCTACGCGGGCGCCGCGGACTGACGGCGCGGGGCGAGGCGGACGGGTGCACCCGCGCCGCGGCCGGGCCCCGCGACACACACCGAACCGACGAGAGGGGGAACGCATGGACGAGCCGTTCGTGATCGACGCCGTGCGCTCGCCGATGGGCAGGGGCAAACCCGGTGGCGCGCTGTCGGGCGTGCACGCCGTCGACCTGCTGGCGGCGACGGTCGCGGCACTGCTGGAGCGGACCGGGGTCGACCCGGGCCGGATCGACGACGTCGTCACCGGTTGTGTGAGCCAGGCCGGCGAGCAGTCCGGCAACGTCGGGCGCATGGCGTGGCTCGCGGCCGGGTTCCCCGAGCACGTGCCGTCGGTGACGGTGGAGCGCAAGTGCGGGTCGAGCCAGCAGGCCGTGCACTTCGCCGCGCAGGGGATCCTGGCTGGCGCCTACGACCTCGTCGTCGTCGCCGGGGTGGAGTCGATGAGCCGGGTGCCGATGGGGTCCGCGCGGCTGGGCGCAGACCCGTACGGTCCCTCCGTGGCCGCCCGCTACGCGCCGGGACTCGTCGCGCAGGGCGTGTCGGCCGAGCTGGTCGCCGCGCGCTGGAAGCTCTCCCGCGAGCAGCTCGACGACTACGCCGCCCGCTCGCACGCGCGGGCCGCCGCCGCGGCCGACTCCGGCGGGTTCGACCGCGAGATCGTGCCGATCCCGCTGCCCGACGGCGGCGCCGTCACCGCCGACGAGTCCATCCGCCGCGGCACCACGCCGGCGAAGCTGGCCACGCTGGCCCCCGCCTTCGCCGACGACGCCACGGCGGCGCGGTTCCCCGAGATCCGCTGGTCGATCACGGCGGGCAACTCCTCGCAGATCACCGACGGGGCCTCGGCGATGCTGCTGGCGAGCGGGCGCGCCGCGGCCGAGCTGGGGCTCACCCCGCGGGCCCGGTTCCGCGGCTTCGCCGTCTGCGGCGACGACCCCGTCGAGATGCTGACCGCGCCGATCCCCGCCACGCGGCGCCTGCTCGACCGCGCCGGGCTGACGATCGCCGACGTCGACCTGTACGAGGTCAACGAGGCGTTCGCGTCGGTTCCCCTGGCGTGGCAGGCGGCGTTCGACGCCGACCCCGACCGGCTCAACGTCCGCGGCGGTGCGATCGCGCTGGGCCATCCGCTCGGGGCGTCGGGCGCCCGGGTGGCGACGACGTTGCTCGGGGCGCTGGAGGCGCGCGGCGGCGGGCTGGGCCTGCAGACGATGTGCGAGGCGGGTGGCATGGCCAACGCGATGCTGCTCGAGACGGTCTGACCGGAGGAATCACGTGGACATCGCAGGCATCTCGGCGCTCGTCACGGGCGGCGCCTCCGGGCTGGGGCTGGCCACCGCGCGGCGGCTGGTGAAGGCGGGCGCGAGCGTCGTGCTGCTCGACCTGGAGTCCTCGGGGGGTGCCGCCGCCGCGGCGGAGCTCGGGGACCAGGCCCGTTTCGTCCCCGGTGACGTGCGGACCGAGGAGGGCGTGGCTCCCGCGCTCGACGCCGCCGAGGAGCTCGGGCCGTTGCGCGCCGTCGTGCACTGCGCGGGGCGCGGGCACGCGATGCGCGTCCTCCAGCGCGACGGCAGCCCCGGATCGCTCGCGGACTACTCCGCGATCATCGAGCTCAACCTGATCGGCTCGTTCAACGTGCTGCGACTCGCCGCCGCGCGGATCGCCACGACCGAGCCCGTCGACGGCGAGCGCGGCGCGATCGTGCTGACGGCGTCGGTCGCGGCGTGGGAGGGCCAGATCGGCCAGATCCCGTACGCGTCGTCGAAGGCGGGCATCGTCGGCATGACGATCGTCGCGGCCCGCGACCTCGCGTCCAAGCAGATCCGGGTGGCGACGATCGCGCCCGGCATCTTCGACACGCCGCTGCTCGGGCGCCTTCCCCAGGAGGTGCGCGACTCGCTCGGCAAGATGGTGCCGCACCCCAGCCGGCTCGGGGTCCCCGACGAGTTCGGCGCCCTCGCGACGCACATCCTGGAGAACCCGATGATCAACGGCGAGACCATCCGCCTCGACGGCGGCATCCGGATGGCGCCCAGATGACCGGCGTGCACCCGAACGGAGCCGCTCCCACGCCGACCGCGCCGGGGCTGCTCGTCGAGCGCGACGGGCCGGTGCTGGTGCTGACGATCGACCGGCCCCGGCGGCGCAACGCCGTCGACCTCGCGACGGCCCGGCTGATCAGCGCGGCGCTCGACGAGCTCGACTCCGACCCGGAGCTGCGGGTCGGCGTGCTGACCGGGTCGTCGGGCTTCTTCTCGGCGGGCATGGACCTCGCCGCGTACTCGGCCACGGGCGAGCGGCCCGTCGACGAGCGGCGCGGCGGGTTCGGGATCGTCGGCAGGCCGCCGGAGAAGCCGATCGTCGCCGCGGTCGAGGGCCCCGCGCTGGGCGGCGGGTTCGAGATCGCGCTCGCCTGCGACCTGGTCGTGGCGGGCGAGGGAGCGACGTTCGGGCTGCCCGAGGTCAAGCGCGGGCTCGTCGCCGCGGGCGGCGGGGTGCTGCGGCTGCCGCGGCTCGTGCCGCGCAACGTCGCGAACGAGGCCGTGCTGACCGGTCGCCCGTTGACCGCGGCCCGCTGCGCCGAGCTGGGCCTGGTCAGCCGTGTCGTCGCCGACGGCGGTGCGCTGGCGGCCGCCCGCGAGCTCGCCGCCGAGATCGCGGGGAACGCCCCGCTGGCGGTACGGGCGTCGAAGGCCGTGATGACGGAGTCGGCCCTGTGGCCGCACGACGAGCTGTTCACCCGCCAGGAGCCGCTGCTCGCAACGGTCCGGACGTCGGAGGACGCCAAGGAGGGAGCGCGCGCGTTCGTCGAGAAGCGGGCGCCGCGCTGGACCGGCCGCTGACCCCGTGGGCGGCGATGGTCGCCCCGGCGACCATCGCCGCCCACGAGGAGGGTCAGACCTCGTCGCAGAGCGTCTTCGCGATCCCGAGCTTGAGGACCTCCGACGCGCCCTCGTACACGCGCATCGGGCGGGCCTGCCGGTAGTAGCGCTCGATCGGGCTGTTCGCGATCAGCCCCCAGCGGCCCATGACCTGCACGCACCGGTCGACGACGCGGCTCGCCGCCTCGGTCGCGGCGACCTTGGCCATCGACGAGCGGTTGAGCGCGGCCGCCGCGTCGGACCGCGCCGCCGCGGCGGCCTGGTAGGTGAGCAGGCGCGCCATCTCGACGTCGTTCCACGAGTCCGCGAGCAGCTGCGCGACGGGCCCGTGCTTGAGCAGCGGGCGGCCGAACTGCTCGCGGGTGCGCGCGTGCCGGGCGGCCTCGGTGAGAGCGCCGGCGGCGAGCCCGCACGCGGCCCCGGCGACCGACACACGGAACACCGCGAGGGTGGACAGGACCAGCCGCATCGCCTTGCCGGGGGCACCGAGCCTGGCCTCCGGCGGGAGCGCGACGTCGTCGAACGTGACCTCGCCCAGCACGTGCGGGGCGATCAGCTCGGGACTCGGGGCGACCGAGACGCCGGGGGCGTCGGCCGGGACGAGCACCAGCGACAGCCCCGCGTCCTCGGTGACGAGCGTGACGTAGAAGTCGGCGGCGCCGGCGTTGGAGATGAACGACTTGGCGCCGCGCAGCAGGAGCCCACCGTCCTTCTCCACGACGGTCGTCGCGACGTTCTTGAGGTCGGACCCGGCCTGCTCCTCGGTCAGCGCGAGCGCGGCGAGCACCTCCAGCGACGCGACCCGCGGCAGCCACTGCGCACGCTGCTCGTCGGTGCCGCCCACGGTGATCGCGTAGCTGCCGATGCCCTGCAGCGCGAACATCGAGTCCAGGTGCGACGAGGCGCGCATGAACACCTCGCGGACCAGGCAGACGGCCAGCGGATCGACGCTCTCGGGGCGGCCGCCGTATGCGGCGGGGACCATGAGCGCGGACAGCCCGCTGGCCCGCAACGCCTCGCGGATGCCGGGATGGATCTCGCTCATCGCGTCGGCCTCGGCGGCGATGTCGGCTACCGACGCGGCGACCGCGCGTGCCTCCTCCTGCAGCGCGCGCTCCGCCGGGCCGAGGCCGAACCACATCTCGGGGGAGTCCATGAATACTATGATACTTTATTGCAGAGCTGTTCGACAGCGGCCCCGGTCCGATGGTCGCCCGGGGCGCCGATGTCGGCAGCGTCGACGGATCATGACTCGACGGGGAGCTGGTCACATGGCGGACACGGTCACGACGTCGGGCGGTCGGCGGACCGCCGAGCTGATCCCGCAGCCGGCATGGCTCCCGCGGCTGGAGGTGTCGACGCCGAAGTTCGTCGAGGGCCTCGCCCGCGTCGCCGACGTGATCACCACCGACGGCGAGCTGCCCGCCGGACTGAAGTACGTCTTCGCCGCCGCGATCTGCGCGGTCAAGCGCGACGCCCCGCTCGTCGACCACTTCCTCGCCGCCGCGGCCAAGGCCGGTGTCGCGCGCGAGCACGTCGAGGGCGCGTCCGTCGGGTTGCTGATCTCGCGCGGTGTCGTCCCGCACGGGCTGTTCGTCGCCGCGACCGACGCGGCCTACGGGCCGGCCGACGGAGCGCCCGCGGACGCCGGCGCCACCGACGGCTTCACCGCCGACGTGCCCGGTGCCTACGCCTACTTCGAACGCTACTTCGGCTTCGTGCCCGACTACGTCGAGCTGCTCGGCGACCGCGTCGGGGCGGGGCTGGAGGGTTACTTCCTGATGCGCGAGTCGTCGCTGGGGGAGACCCCGCTGCCGCCGCGCGACATGGAGCTGCTGCTCTGCGCGGTCAACGCCGCCGAGTACCAGCCACGATTCGTCGCCATCCACGCCCGCGGCGCCCGGCGCGCGGGAGCCACCGAGGAACAGCTCGTCGAGGCGACGCTCGTCGCGATGCCGCTCGCGGGCGTCGCGAGCTGGCTCCCGGCGGCGCAGGGGGTCATCGACTCGCGCGACGTGCTCGACGGCTGAGGTGCGCGCCGCTGTCGTCGACGACCTGCGGGATACGTGGTCACCCGACGGCGCCGGGTGGGTGCGCGGCCGGGGACCGAGTGGTCGGCGAGGTGCCAGGTAGCGTCTGCCGGACCGCCCGGCGCCACAAGGTCGGTGCGGGTGTTTTGCTGAGTATGATCGTCACGAAATCGCCGGTGGTCAGCTGCCGGCCCGGTGTTCGCCGTAGGGGGTCGCATGTCCGTCGCGCGCAGGGACGTGACGCCGCGTTCGGTGCCGTCCGGCATGCCTCCCAAGCGGGCCACCGTGATCGCGCAGCGCATCGTCAAGGAGATCAAGGACCGCAACCTGCAGCCGGGCAGCCACCTGCCGCCCGAGCGGGAGATGCTCGAGACCTACAACGTCGGTCGCAACACGCTGCGCGAGGCGCTGCGGGTGCTGGAGCTGCAGGGCGTGCTGACCATCCGGCCGGGTCCCGGCGGCGGGCCCGTCATCACCTCGCCGGACTCGCGGCACCTGGCCAGCACGCTCGCGCTGCTCATGCAGTTCGCCGACACCCCGTTCCGGGCGGTGATCGAGACCCGTCAGCTGCTCGAGCCGCTGACGGCGCGGCTGTGCGCCGAGCGCGGCGACGCGGGCCTGCTCGCCGACCTGCGGGCCTCGGTCGACCGCATGGGCTCGAGCCTCGACGACCGCGACGCGTTCCTCGACGAGAACCGCCGCTTCCACGACCTCGTGGCGTGGGGCTCGGAGAACCCGCTGTTCGGCTACTGCATCAACTCGCTGCACTGGATCACCGACGGCACGGTCCTCGGCGTCGACTACCCGCGCCGGTTCCGCAAGCTCGTCTGGCAGGCCCACGACGAGGTCTGCGTCGGCATCGAGTCCGGCGAGGGCGAGAAGGCCGAGCTCGCCATGCGCAAGCACATGGACGACACGCTCGCCTACTTCGAGCGCCACTACCAGCGGCAGATGGACGAGGTCCTCAGCTGGGAGATGTACGGGACCTGAGCCGTCCCCCGAGACCGGCCGCACGGCGCCGCCACCCGCCTCCCGGGTCGCGGCGCCGTCTCGTCACGGGCCCGGCCGCGGGTGTGGCCCTGGTCTCCCCGTCCGGCGGCCGACGCTCTCTGGCGATGCGCCGCATTGCCGGATAGGATCGTGCCACCTGTTAATCATATCCAGAGATTCGTACCGTCACCCGGTACCGACGACGACGTCAGGATCGCGCATGGATGGCAAGACGCTGCTGGAGCGGGAGCAGGACCACCCGCAGGAGATCGTGGTCGAACGCGATGGCAGGCGCATCTGCACGATGGACTCCGCCCGCTACGTCGATGCCCGCAACACGGGGAAGGACGTCGTCGTCCCGGCGTCCTACGTCGGCGTCCTGCCCGCGCGGATGATGGCGATCCACCGCCCGCGCGGCGTGATCGGGCACGACGCGTGCGTCGGCAAGGACGGGGCCGGGATCGCGGGGCTCTGGTACCTGGAGGCGCTCGGCATCGCCGCCGCCACCGCCGACGGGCTGACCGCCGAGATGGGCAACGGCGAGGACCTGTACCGCAACGGCGTCGTCAAGCACGTCAACTACGTGGCCGAGACCTGTGGCGTCAAGCCCGGCATGCCCGTGTCCGAGGCCGCCGAGATCCTGCTGCTCAACGACCCGACCGACGTCGAGGTCGGCAACAAGGTCCGCCGCGAGATCGCCGAGACCCACCCCAGCGGGCGGCGCGTCGTCGTCACCGACTCGATCGTGTGGGCCTACCCCGAGGACGAGAACACCAGCGTCCTCGTCACCGCCGGGCACACCGGGCGCAGCGGCGCCAAGTTCCTCCTCGAGGCCAAGCCGTGGGGCTTCATCTGCCACGACGGGGGCATGAGCAAGAACCGCTCCGGCATCTCCGGGCTCGTCACCGCCGACGAGGCGGGGCTGGCCGGGGCCTGTATCGACGGCACCACGGCCCCGATCGGCGACGCGTTCCTCGGCTACTCCCAGGGGCTGATCAGCGCGCACAACGAGGCCGCCGCGGCGCGGGGCGTCGCGGTCGGGATGACGGTCAAGGAGGCCGCGCACCGGCTGCTCGTCGGCGGGGAGTGAGGGTGTGGGTGTCGACGCCGCGCTGACCGGTCCGGCCGCCGGGCTGACCGACGCCTTCTGGGCGGCGGCCGGCCGTCGTGAGCTGGTCCGCCCGGTCTGCCGCGCCTGCGGGCGCAGCTTCTTCACCCCGCAGATCGCCTGCCCCGGCTGCCTGTCGGAGAACTGGGCCTACGAGCCGAGCACCGGCCGCGGCCGCGTCTACAGCGCGACGGTCGTCCACAAGCCGCCGAGCCCGGGGTTCGTGGTGCCGTTCCGGCTGGGGATCGTCGACCTCGACGAGGGCTGGAGCATGCTCGCCGAGCTGGTCGGCGGTCCGGACGGCAGGCTGCCCGCGATCGACGCCCCGGTCCGCGTCACCTGGACCGAGCGCGACGGCCGGGTCCTGCCCGCGTTCACCGAGGACGGGGTCACGTCATGAGGCTCGACGAGATCGCGATCGTCGGGGTCGGGGTCACCCCGCAGCTCAAGCGGTCCGACCGCAACTCGCTGCAGGTCGCCCTCGACGCGGCCAAGCTCGCGCTGGCCGACGCCGGGCTGGCCCACACCGACGTCGACGGCATCGCCGCGCGCTGGCCCGGCCCCGGCGGAACGGTCCTCGCGCCCGGCTCGGCCGACTGGTCGACACTGCTCGGCATCCCGCTCGGCTGGATCGGCGACTCCTATCCGCAGGGCATCCCCGCGCTGGTCGACGCCGCCGGCGCGATCCTGACCGGCCAGGCGACGACGGTGCTGATCACGGGCGGGCAGGCGGGGGTGCTGGGCGGGGGCCGCGTCGCCGCGTACACCCAGCCCGGCAACGAGTTCGTCGAGCCGTTCGGGGCGTTCACCGCGGCGCACTTCGCGCTGGTGGCGCAGCGTCACCTCGCGCGGTATCCGCATGCGCGGCAGGGGATGGCCGAGATCGCGGCCACGATCCGCACCGTCGGATCGGCCAACCCCGACGCCGTCATGGCCGGGCGCGGCCCCTACACCGCCCAGGACGTTCTCGACGCGCCGCCCGTCGTCGACCCGTTCACGTTGCTCGACCTGTGCCTGGCGTCCGAGGGCGGTGCCGCCGTCGTGGTGACGACGCTGGAACGGGCCCGCGACCTGCCGCACCCGCCGGTCGTGCTGCTCGGCGCGGGCATGGACTGGATGCGCCAGCAGTACGTCGACCCCGCCCGCTACGAGCAGGTCTGGGACATCGGGGCGGTCGCGGCGCGCAAGGCGTTCGCGCAGGCGGGCATCGGGCCGGCGGACGTCGACACCGCGCAGCTCTACGACGTCAACTCCCTCGAGGTGGCCCGGCAGTTCGAGGCGCTGGGGTTCTGCGGCCCCGGCGAGGGCACCGACTTCGCCCTCGCCACCGGGATCGGCCTCGACGGCAAGCTCCCCACCTGCACCGACGGGGGCCTGCTCGCGTTCAGCCACATCGGTTGGGGCGCACCGACGCTCAAGCTCGCCGAGGCCGTGCGCCAGCTGCGCGGACAGTGCGGCGACCGGCAGGTGGCGGGGGCCGAGGTCGCGATCGCCGCGGGCGCCGGGTCCGGCGCCCAGTACTACAACCTCGCGCTGCTCGGCCGGGCGCGGTAGGTCGAGAGGAGAAGATCATGACGACCATCGAGGCACCGCGGGACGCGGAACGCAGCGACCCGAAGAAGACCGGGATCATCGACTCCGACGTGCACCCCAACTTCGTCAACGGCATCCGGGATCTCACGCCGTACATGACGGAGACGTGGCGCAACCGCCTCGGCGTGAGCGGCGACGACTGGGCGAAGGGCATGGCCGCGGCCCAGTTCACCCTCCCGTTGGACTACCTCTACATCAACGCGGCCGGCGCCTACCGCGAGGACGCGGCCCGCCCGGGCATGCCGCCCGCGACCGACCCCGACTTCACCGCGCGCCACCTGCTCGACCAGCACGGCATCTACCGCGCCGTGCTGCTCGCCGGGCAGTGCCTCGGCATCGGCGCGATGCCCGACGGGATGGTCGCGGCGACGATCGCGTCCGCCTACAACGAGTGGATGTGCGAGCGCTGGCTGCAGAACGACGTCCGCTGGCGCGGCGCACTCGTCATCGCCCCGCAGGACCCGGAGGCGGCGGTCGCCGAGATCGACCGGGTGGCACGGCGCGACGGGATCGTCGCCGTCTTCATGCCGCTCGGCGAGATCCTGATGGGGGAGAAGCACTACTGGCCCATCTACGAGGCCTGCTCCCGCCACGAGCTGCCCCTGATCGTGCACCCGTCGGGCTGCGAGAACGTCTTCGCCAAGGCCCCGAAGATGGCCGGCACCCCGACGTTCTACCTGGAGTGGCACACCGCGCTCGGCCAGATCCACCAGTCGAACACGCTCTCGATGATCTGCCACGGCGTGTTCGAGAAGTTCCCGAAGCTGAAGTACATCATCGCCGAGGGCGGCTTCCTCTGGGCGCTCGAGGTCATGTGGAAGCTCGACCGTGACTGGAAGGGGCTGCGCAACGAGGTCCCGTGGCTGGTCAAGCCCCCGTCGGAGTACCTGCTCGAGCACATCCGCTTCACGACGCAGCCGTTCATCGAGCCGCACGACCCGAAGCACATCGCGCCGCTGATGGAGATGCTGCACGCCGACCGGACGCTGATGTTCAGCTCCGACTACCCGCACTGGGACTTCGACAACCCGGACCGCTCGCTGCAGGCCGTCTCCAAGGAGCTGCGGCACAAGATCCTCGTCGAGACCCCGCGCGCCGTCTACGGAGACCGCCTTGACTGAGACCCTTCCGGACGCGAACCCCGGGACGAACCGTGGCACCCGCGTCGTCGTCGAGAAGCTGGCGGACTTCGCCTGGGGCGAGCGGCGGGTCGTGACCGTCGACGGCCGGTCGATCGGGGTGATCAACGTCGGCGGCACGTTCTACGCCCTGCGCAACAGCTGTCCGCACCACGGCGCGCCCCTGTGCGAGGGGGTGGTCAAGGGGACGATGGACGACACCCCTGCGCACGAGTACTCCTACGTGCGGCACAACGAGTTCATCGTCTGCCCGTGGCACGGGTACGAGTTCACCCTGGCCACCGGCCGCTCGATCGTCGAACCCGAGAAGCTGCGCGTGCGCACCTACGAGGTCGCGGTCGAGGACGGCGACGTCGTCGTCTACGTCTGAACCGGGGGAACGCAGATGGACATCGGCGTCGCCGTCGCCGCCCACGCCCGCAAGACCCCGGACGCCGACGCGGCGTTCGAGGGCGACCGCACCCTCAGCTACCGCGAGCTGGACGAGCGCACCAACCGGCTGGCCAACCTCCTGACGGGGCGCTACGGCGTCGCGCCCGGCGACCGGGTCGCGGTGCTGCTGCGCAACAGGCTGGAGGTCGCCGAGGCGATCGTCGGCGTCACCAAGGCGGGCGCGGTCTACTGCGGGCTCAACTTCCGGATGAGCCTGGAGGAGTACCGGTCGATCCTGGCCAACGCGGGTGCCCGGGTGCTCGTGACCGAGGGCCCGTTCCGGGACATGGCGGCCACGCTCGCCGACGAGTTCGGACTTGCCGTCGTCGATGTCGACGACCCCTCCGAGGCCGGCTGGGGCGGCCTCGCGTCGGCCTCGGCGGCGGCTCCGCCCACGCTGCACGCGCGGGCACCGTCCGACGAGTTCTGCATCGTCTACACCAGCGGGACGACCGGCGCCCCGAAGGGGATCCTGTTCGACGCGCAGGCCGTCGCGACGCACGCGATGGTCGCCGGGCTGGAGTACGGGATGTCGCGGCACAGCCGCTGGCTCACGACCATCCCGCACAACTCCAGCGTGCAGATCACGTTGGCGCCCACGTTCTTCCTGGGTGGTGCGGTCGGCTTCCTCGACGGCCGCGGCTTCGACCCGCACCAGTTCGCCGCCGAGGCCACGACACAGGCCGCGACGCACACCTACCTCGTCCCGACGCAGCTCTACCGGGTGCTGGAGGCCGGGCTCGGCCACGACGACGTCGCCACGCTGACGTCGATCGGCTACGGCGCCGCCCCGATCGCGCACGACCGCGTCGGCGAGCTCGTCGGCCGGTTCGGGCCGGTGTTCAGCCAGCTCTACGGCATGGCCGAGATCGCCTCGATCGCGACGATGCTCACCCAGGACGACCACCGGCTGATCGCCTCGGGCCGCAGCGAGCTGATGGCGTCGGCGGGCCGGGCGTCGTTCCTGGCCGACGTGCGCGTCGTCGACGCCGACGGCAGGGACTGCCCGCCCGGCGAGCGCGGCGAGGTCCGCTTCCACACCCCGTACACGATGCGCGGCTACCACCGGAACCCGGAGAAGACGGCGGAGACGCTGGTCGACGGCTGGGTCCGGTCCGGCGACGTGGGCATGTTCGACGACGAGGGCTACCTCTACATCGTCGACCGGATGAAGGACCTCATCATCCGGGGCGGCTACAACATCACCCCGTCGGAGATCGAGCACGTCCTCTACTCGCACCCGGCGGTCATCGAGGCGGCCGTCGTCGGGGTGCCGGACACGGAGTGGGGCGAGGCGGTGCTGGCCGCGGTCGCCCTCCGGGAAGGATCGGGCGTCGACGAGGCCGAGCTCCGGGCACACTGCAAGGCGGCCGGGCTGCCGAGCATCAAGATCCCGGAACGGGTGCTCACGATGGACTCGCTGCCGAAGAACGCGGTCGGCAAGATCGCCAAGCGGGCGGTCGCCGAGATCGCCACGACGTCGTCGAAGCCCGGAGGGAACTGATGGATCTCGGTCTCGACGGCCGCGTCGCGGTCGTCACCGGCGCGAGCCGCGGGCTCGGGAAGGCGGCGGTGGAGGCGCTGGTGGCGGAGGGCGCGTCGGTGCTCGCCGCCGCCCGGTCCACCGCCGACCTCGAGAAGCTGCAGGCCACCGACCCCGAGCACATCGCGGTCGCCACCGTCGACATGCGTGACGCCGACGCCGTCGCCGCGCTCGCCGACCTGGCCGTCGACCGCTTCGGGCGCCTCGACGTCGTCGTCAACAACGCCGGCATCGCGCCCGCGGGGAAGTTCTCCGCGCAGCCGCAGGCCGAGTGGGAGGAGGTCTTCGCGGTCAACGTGCACGCGCCCGCGGTCCTCGCCCGCGCCGCCGGGAAGCACTTCCTCGCCCAGCGCTCGGGCAAGGTCATCAACGTCGCGAGCACGTCGGGGATCAACGGGAAGCCGATCCTCGTGTCGTACTCGGCCTCGAAGGGCGCGCTGGTGCAGTTCACGAAGGCACTCGGCGCGGAGTGGGCCCCCTTCGGCATCCAGGTCAACGCCATCGCCCCCGGCGCGTTCACGACGGACGCGCAGGCGGCGGTGACGGGTGACCCGTCGATGCTGGAACGTCGGCTGCGCAAGATCCCGGCCGGGCGGATGGCCGACCCCGCCGAGTTCGGGCCGCTCGTCTGCTACCTGGCGTCGCCGCTGTCGGACTTCGTCAACGGGTCCGTCCTGGTCATCGACGGGGGAGAGGTCACGAAGCTGTGATCATCGACGGACATACCCACGTCTATCCGGATGCGGTGGCCCGCAAGGCGATCGCGGGTTCCCCGGCCGACCTGAAGCGCTTCGGCGACGGCACCGTCTCGTCGTTGACCGAGGTCATGGCGGCGTCGGGCGTCGACCGCTCCGTCTGCCTGGGCATCGCCAACACCCCCGACCGCGTCGACAACGCCAACCGCTTCGCCGGCTCGCTGGACCCCTCCCGGTTCATCGGGTTCGGCTCGGTGCACCCGGGCCTGTCCCCGGAGCAGAACGTCGCGAGCCTGCGCGCCCACGGGCTGCGCGGGGCCAAGGTGCACCCGATGTTCCAGCAGCTCACGCTCGACGACCCGCGGCTGCTCGCCACGCTCGACGCGATGTCGGGCGAGTTCGCCGTGATCGTGCACGTCGGCGGCGCGGGGGAGGACCCGGGCGACCGGTGCAGCCCCGCGATGCTGGCCGAGCTGGTCCGGCAGTTCCCGCGGCTCGACCTCATCGCCTGCCACTTCGGCGGCTACAAGCGGTTCGAGGAGGCCGCGGAGATCGTCATCGGGCTGCCGGTGCACCTCGACACCTCGTGGCCGCCGAGCCTCGCGACCCTCGACCCCCGCCGCGTGCGGGAGATCATCGAGAAGCACGGACCCGAACGGATCTGCTTCGCCTCCGACTGGCCCATGGCCGACCCGGGCGCCGAGATCGCGACCATCCGCGACCTCGGGTTCTCCGACGACGACACCGCGGCGATCCTCGGCGGGAACCTCGCGCGGCTGCTCGGGCTCTGACCGTGGGCGAGCGGCGGGTGGCACTCGTGACCGGCAGCGCGCGCGGGATCGGCCGGGCGATCACCGAACGTCTCGCCGACGACCACGACTGCGTCGTGCACGGCCGTCGTGACGCCCGCGCCGCCGCGGAGGTGGCCCGCGCGGTCGAGGCGCGCGGCGCGCGGGCGCTCGTCGTCACCGCCGACCTCGCCGATCCCGCCCAGGTCACGGCTCTGGCCGATGCCGTGCTCGACCGGTACGGCCGCGTCGACACCCTCGTCGCCAACGCCGCGGCCACCGCGTTCCGGCCGCTCGTCGAGGTCACCGGGCGGCACAGCCGGCTCACGTTCGCGACGGTCGTCGACTCGCTGGTGGAGCTCGTGCACCGGCTCGCGCCCGCGATGGGCGAGGGCGGGCGGCTGCTGACGATCAGCGGTCTCGACGCCCGGTTCGCGCAGTCGGGGCACGGTCTGCTCGGCGGGGCCAAGGCCGCGTCGGAGGCGCTGACCCGGTCGTGGGCCGTCGAACTGGGGCCGCGCGGGGTCACCGCCAACGCGATCGTCCCGGGCCCGGTGCTGACCGACTCGTTGGAGACCTACCTCGACGGCCGCGAGGACGTCCGCACGCTGCTCGTCGACCACACGCCGGTGGGGCGGCTGTGCACGCCGTCCGACATCGCCGAGGTGGCCGCGTTCCTCGTGTCCCCCGCGGCCGCGATGATCTCCGGGCAGGTGATCACCGTCGACGGCGGGATCAGTGCGCAGGGCGGGCCGTGGGGGGCGATGCGGGACCTGTGGTGACGGGCCCGTCGGGCGCCGTCGGACGCCGACCCACGCCCCGGCACCACAGGAAGCACGCCGCGGCCGCCGTCGTCAGGACCGCGCCCGAGACCCAGGCGACCGGATAGCCGCCGGTGACGTCGACGAGCAGACCGAACAGCGGCGCCGCGAACAGCGCTCCGAGGTAGAAGCCCGCCATCGCCGCGCCCGACCCGCGGCCGACCGCGTGCGGGGCCGCCGCGACGACGGAGGCGTGCATGAGCGACACCGCGCCCAGCTGCGCCCCGGTCGCGACGACGAGGGCGACGGCCGCGGCGGCCAGGCCCCACCCGGTGGCGAGGACGACCTCGGCGACGGCGAGCGTCGCGCACAGGGCCGCGGCCAGCGGGAGCCGGCGCGTCGTGCCGAGCCGGTCGGCCAGCCGCGCGGCGCCGATCATCGGGGCGAGCGCGACCAGCGAGGCGACGGCCGTCAGTACCCCGGCGACCGGCAGGGTCGCCCCCGCGCCCTCGTGCAGGAACGGGACGGCCCACGAGTAGATCGCCTGCGAGCCCCCGATGAGCAGCGTCGCGGCGAGCGTGAACCGCCAGAACCCGGACGGGAGCCTGCCCCCGCTGTCTGCACGAACGTCCCGTTCGTGCAGCGGGGTTGCGCCAATGTGCCGTTCGTGCAGGTCGGCGGGGGAGGGGGGCGGGTCATCCGCGGTTGTGGTGTCGAGCGCCGGGGTGATGCGGCCGCGCGCGTCGGGCAGCACCGCGGCGGCGAGGACGCCGACCGCCACGACGACCGGGACCGACCACAGCAGGACCGGCTGCCAGCCGTAGGCGGCACCGAGCCCGGGCACGACGAACGAGGTCACCGCCACCGCCCCGGGCACGCCCGCCGTCTTCACCGCGAGTCCGACCGCATGCCGCGCCACGGGCAGCGCGGCCGTGACCGAGACGTTCGTGCCCACGTTGGCCAGCGCGTAGGCGACGCCGGACACCAGGGCGCAGCCGACGAGCGCGGGATAGCCGGGGGAGAGCAGCGGCGCGCACAGGGCGACGACGAGCAGCACGGTGGAGAGCACGACGGTCCAGCGGGCGCCGATGCGCTCGGTGACCCGGCCCGCGAGCAGGCAGCCGATGCCGGTGAGCCCGAACATCAGCCCGACGAGCAGCCCGATCCGGGTCCGCGAGAGTCCGAGGTCGTCCTGCAGGACCGGCCCGAGGAAGCCGAACAGGAACGCCGGAGCGGTCCCCAGCCCGACGGCGACGGTGCTGACGGCCACGATCGCCCGCGAGGACCCCATCCGGCGTCCCCTCCTCGCGTCGGACTGCAATCAAGGGTCATGGTATGCATCGAAGGGGCCCTTGAGAAGGGGTGCCAGATGCTGTTGACTATGACCCTGGATTCACCACCCGCTGGATCGACGACGACCCCGGGAGACACCTCATGCGCGAGTGGACGCCACCGCCGCACATCGCGACGATGACCCAGATCTCGGACTTCCGTGAGATCGACGAGATCTTGCGCTCCAAGGACTTCCGACAGGGCTCGCACACCGAGAGCCGCCCGCTGTTCGCGGACTCGCTGCTCCTGCTGGACGGGCCCGACCACCGCGAGCGGCGCCGGCTGGAGAACCCGCTGTTCGACCGGACCGCGCTCATGTCCTACGACCACGAGGCTCTCAACCCCGTCGTCGAGCAGATGGTGCGCGACTGCCTCGCCGAGGCGGGCGAGGACGGCACCGTCACCGTCGACCTGGTCCCGCTCGTGCGCGCGATGCTGCACCGCATCGCCGCGGCCACGACCGGGATCGACGGCGTCGACACCCCGGAGGCCACCGAGCGGTTCCGCCGGTTCCTCGAGGACCTGGGCGCCGCCGCGACGGTCGAGTGGTCGACGAAGGACCACGACGAGGTGCTCGCGTACGGGCTGGCCCGCCGCGCCGAGTTCGTCGAGGAGTTCTTCGGCCCCTCGCAGGAGCGGCGCAAGCGGATCGTCGAGGAGTTCCGGGCGGGCCGGATCGCCCGCGAGGACGTGCCCGTCGACCTGCTGACGCTGCTGCACCTGCACTGGGACGACTCGTGGGACGAGGAGTTCCCGCTGCGGGAGGCGACGCTCTTCCTCGTCGCCGCCACCCAGACGACGACGCACACCCTCCCGCACGTGATCGTGCACATGGAGGAGTGGCTGCGCGACCATCCCGAGGACGCCGACAAGCGCAGCGATCCGGACTTCCTGCGGCTCATGGTCAACGAGTCGCTGCGCCTGCACCAGCCCGCGCCGACGCTGCTGCGCTACGCCACGGCCGCCGTCACGCTCGCGACCGGCCGGGAGATCGCCGAGGGGGAGCGCGTCGCCCTGCTGTTCACGCCGGCCAACCGGGACCCGGGGGTGTTCGGCGAGGACGCGGGGAGCTTCAACCCCTACCGCGGGGCGCCGGAGCTGTCCGGGGTGCGCCCGTGGGGGCTCACGTTCGGCGGCGGAGCGCACGTCTGCGTCGGCCGGCCGCTGGTCACGGGCCTGGCCAAGCGCGACGGGCAGGCGCCCACCGAGGGCACGATGATGCGGATCCTGCGTGCCCTCTACGCCGCCGACGTGCGGCTGGACCCGGCGAACCCGCCCGTCGCGGCCGCGTCGAGCAGCCACGACATGTACGACAGCATGCCCGTGATCCTGACACGGCGTTAGATTTATAGCTACTATCGCTCCGGGCCGACGCCGACGTCGGACCCGGTCCGGGAGGCTTCATGACCGCGACGGCGCCGACGGCGCTCGCCGAGCTGGAGGCGTTCGCCGCCGGGGCGAGCACGCCCGACCCCTACCCGATCTACGCCCGGCTGCGCGCCGAGTCGCCCGTCGTGTGGAGCGCGCCGCTGCAGGCCTGGCTCGTCACCGGCTGGGCCGAGGTCACCCGCGCGTTCAAGGACGCCGCGACGTTCGGCCCGCTCTCGTCCGGGGCCGGCAGCAGCGCGATCTACGGCCGCACGATCCTGCACATGAGCGGCGACGAGCACCGTCGCAAGGCAGCCATCGTCGCCCGGCGGATCCGCAACCGCCGCGAGCTGCGCGGCACCCTGCGCGAGCGGATCAGCGCGCTCGTCTCCGCGCTGGGGGACGAGCTGCCCGCGGCCCCGGGTGTCGCCGACATCCGCGCCGGGCTCACGACCCCGTTGCCGCTCACCGTGATCGCCGAGCTGACGACGATGCACGAGGCCGTCAACTTCCCGCAGTGGTATCACGACCTCGCGGGCGCGAGCGTCTCCAACGTCTCGCGTGACCCCGCCGTGCACGCCCGCGGCGTGGCCGCCCGCGAGGAGATCGACGCCTGGCTCGACCCGGCGATCGCCCGCAAGCGCGCCGACCCCGGCGACGACCTGCTGTCGGACCTGTGCACCGTCGAGTACGAGGGCCAGCGGCTCTCCGACACCGAGATCAAGTCCAACACCGCGTTCTTCCTCGCCGCGGGTATCGAGACCACCGACCGCGCACTGGTCAACCTCCTCGGTGGGCTCGTCCGCCATCCCGAGCAGTGGGAGCGGCTGCGCGCCGCCCCCGACCTGGTGCCGTCGGCCGTCGCCGAGGTCCTGCGCTGGAAGGCGCCGGTGCAGGGCTCGGTACGCCAGGCCCTCGTCGACGCGTCGCTGGGCGGGGCCTCGATCGCCGCCGGGGAGAAGCTGATCCTGCTGCTCGGCGCGGCCAACCGTGACCCCGCCGTCTTCCCCGACCCGGACACGTTCGACGTCGGGCGCTTCGCCGACAACGCCGATCCGCAGTTCACGCCCGTCGGGCCGTTGCGCGCCTTCGGCGGCGGCGAGCACACGTGCTCGGGATCGCTGCTGGCGAAGCTGGAGGTGGAGCTGGCCATGGAGCACCTGCTGGACCGCTACCGGCGGCTGTCGTTCGCGGGCGAACCACCGGTCGACGCGGGCTTCATGCTGCGGTCGGCGCCCGACCTGCACCTGCTCCTGCACCCCTGACCGTCGAGGAGGACACCGTGACCCGCTTGTCGGGCAAGAGGGCCGTGATCACCGGGGCCGGCTCCGGCATCGGGCGGGGGACCGCGCTGCGGTTCGCCGCGGAGGGCGCGTCGGTCGTGTGCGTCGACCGTGACCTCGCCGGGGCCCAGGAGACAGTCACGATGATCACCGAGAAGGGCGGCACCGCGCTCGCGCACGCCGCCGACGTCGCCGTCGAGGCCGACGCGGAGGCGATGGTCGCGGCCTGCGTCGACGCCTACGGCGGGCTCGACGTGCTGTACGCCAACGCCGGCATCCCGGGCGTCGGCACCGGCGCGGACACGACGCTGGAGGCCTGGCAGCGCGTCATCGACGTCAACCTCACCGGGGTCTTCCTGTCCGACAAGTACGCGCTGCGCAGGCTGCTGGCCCAGGGGACCGGCGGGTCGATCGTGAACCAGGCCAGCGTCGGCGGGCTCGTCGGCGTCGCCGGGATCGCGCCCTACGCCGCGGCGAAGGCAGGCGTGATCGGGCTGACCCGCCAGCTCGCCGTCGAGTACGGTCCGCAGCAGATCCGGGTCAACGCCCTGTGTCCGGGGACGGTCCCGACGCCGCTGGTCAGGGCCACCTACGAGGCGCGCGGCGGGTTCGGCACCGACACGGGCGAGTCCGTCGACGAGACGCTGGAGATGCAGCGCACGCTCCGGTTCCCGTTGGGACGCCTCGGTACCGAGGAGGACGTCGCGATGGCGGCGGTCTACCTCGGCAGCGACGAGTCGACATGGATCACCGGCCAGGTCTGGGCCGTCGACGGCGGGCAGACGGCGGCATGAGCGGCACCCCGGTGAGCGCCGATGGTCGTCATGGCGACGATTCCCGCTCACGACCTGGGGACGGGTCCGCCGCCGGATCGACAGGCGGCACCGCCGCCGGGTCGAGAGGCGGCCCCGCAGCCGACGGCATCGTCCGGATGCACCACGTCGGGATCCAGGTCGCCGACCTCGACCGGTCACTGGCCTTCTACGAGGGCATCCTCGGGTTCGAGGTGATCACCCGGCAGGTCCGCGGCGAGGCCTACGCGGGCGAGATCGTCGGGTACCCCGGCGTCGAGCTGCACCTCGCGCACCTGCGGCCGCCGAACTCGTCGGTCGTCGTGGAGCTGACCGAGTACCGCGGCGTCGAGCGGACACCGGTCGACACCTCGACGGCCAACCCCGGCACCGCCCACACCTGCTACGTCGTCGACGACGTCGAGGCCGTGCACGCCGCGCTGCTCGCCGCGGGCGTGCGGCCGGTGTCGCGCACCATCGTCGCGCCCGACGCGGGGATCGCCAAGGGCGGCAAGGTCGTCTACGTCCAGGACCCCGACGGCGTGCGCGTCGAGCTGCTGCAGCCACCACCATCGCAGACCTAGGAGAGGGGCACGCCGTGCGTGTCGACATCGACCTGGCCGCGTGTGCCGGCCACGGGCAGTGCGCCGCAACGTCCCCGGACGTCTACCACCTCGACGACGACGGGTTCGTCCTCGCCGACGTGACCGTCCCAGACGGTGCGGAGGAGGACGCCCGCGAAGGCGCCTCGGCGTGCCCGGAGAACGCGATCACCGTGCGGGACTGAGCCCGGCACGGGTCGAGCGGGTCCCGGGCCGGAACGTCATCAGCTGCTGCGGCAGGTCCGCGGCCCGAACAGGAGGAGGTGCGGGCTCGTGCGCGTCTGGACCGGCGATCTCGCCAGGGAGCACGACATGGTGGTCGTGGGGGCCGGCGCGATCGGGCTGACGGCGGCGCTCGTCGCGGCCGACGCCGGCGCCCGGGTGGCCGTCCTGGAGAAGGCGCCCTACCTCGGCGGCACCTCCGCGGTGTCCGGCGGGATGTTCTGGATCCCGATGAACACCCGGATGGCGGCACTGGGGCTGACCGACGACCGCGAGGACGCGCTGCGTTACCTGCGCGCCGTCACCGCCGGCCGCACCGCCGACGACGTGCTCGCCGCGCTCGTCGACCGCGGGCCCGAGATGCTCGACTTCCTCGAACGCCGCGCCGGGCTGCGGATGGCGCCGATGGACAACTTCCCCGACTACCACCCCGAGTGGGACGGCGCCCACCCCGGCGGCCGCTCGCTCGACCCGGAGCTCTACGACATCACGCAGATGGGCGAGCTGGCCGGGAGCCTGCGCCCGGACCTGCGGCTGCCGTTCACGATGCGCGAGTACGAGGAGTGGCGCATCTTCACCCGCTTCCCGACGGAGATGCTCGAACGCCGCGCCGCCGCCGGCCTCGTCGCGCGGGGCCGCGCGCTGGTCGCCCCCCTCGTCGCCGCCTGCTCCGACGCGGGCGTCACCCTCGTGACGGGTTGCGCCGCCCAGCGGCTGGTCGTCGAGGACGAGGCCGTCGCCGGGGTCGTCACCGCCGCGGGGGACCGGGTCCCCGCGCGGGCCGTCGTGCTCGCGTGCGGCGGGTTCGAGTGGTCGCCCGAGATGGTCGACAACTTCCTGTCCGGCCCCGTGCACGGCAGCTGCAGCCCGCCGCACAACACCGGCGACGGCATCCGGATGGCCGCGAAGGCGGGCGTCGGGCTCGGCTCGATGCGCGAGGCGTGGTGGGGCCCGATGGTCCTCGTCCCCGGCGACGAGACCGACGGCGCCCAGACCGGCACGCTGCTGCGGTTCGAGCGCACCGGCCCGCACACCGTGATCGTCAACCGCAACGGGCGCCGGTTCGTCAACGAGGCGCACAACTACAACGACATGACCAAGGCGTTCCACCTGTTCGACCCGGGCGCCTACGACTTCGCGAACCTGCCCGCCTATCTGATCTTCGACGAGCGGCACCTGCGCGAGTACGGGTTCCTGTCCCACCGGGCCGGGCTGCCGACGCCGTCGTGGATCCGCACCGCACCCACCGTCGCCGAGCTCGCCGCCCAGCTGGAGATCGACCCCGCCGGGCTCACCGAGACCCTCGACCGGTTCAACGAACACGCCCGCAACGGCGTCGACCCCGACTTCAACCGGGGTGCCAGCGCCTACGACCGGTACTGGGGCGACCAGCACGCGCCGCACCCGGCGCTCGGCCCGGTCGAGACGCCGCCGTTCTACGCCGTCGAGGTCGTCTCCGGCGTCATCGGCACCAAGGGCGGCATCGTCACCGACGGCGAGGGGCGTGCCCTCGACACGTTCGGCGACCCGGTCCCCGGTCTCTACGCCGCGGGCAACACCACCGCGCACCCGATGGGACCGGGCTACCCGGGCGCCGGCGCGACGCTCGGTCCGGGCTCGACGATGGCCTACGCCGCCGGCCTCGCGGCCGTCGCGCAGCTCGGCCTGCGGCCCCTCACCACCTGACCCGGGATGCGCTCCTCCCGTCCCACGGCGCGCAGGCCCTCACGGGTCACGGAGTGACCAACACCTTCACGATCTCGGCGGCGCCGGTGATGGCGTGGTCGAAGGCGGCGGCGACGTCGTCGAGGGGGTAGGTGGCGCTGACGAAGCGCGCCACGGCCTCGCGCTGCGCGCCGACCACCGCGAGCGCCTCAGGGAACAGGCCCGCCCGGGCGCCGACGATCGTGACACCCTCGAACAGCACCTTGGGCACGGGCACCACGAGGTCGTGGGCCGCGACACCGACCACGACGAGCCGGCCGCCGTTGCCGACCGCGCCCAGCGCGGACTCGAGCCCGGGGCGGGTTCCCGAGGCCTCGAACGCGACGTCGGCACCCTCGCCGTGCGACCAGTCGGCGACGGCACCGGGCTCGGCGAGCGGGTCGACGACGCGGGCGGCGCCCAGCTCGGCGGCGAGCGCCCGACGCCCGGCGACCGGGTCGCTGACGAGGATCTCGTGCCCCGCGGCGGCCGCGCACACCGTGACGGCCAGGCCGATGGGGCCGGCGCCGACGATCGCGATCCGCTCGTCGCCACGCAGCTCGGCGCGCGCGACCGCCATCGCCGCGATCGAGAACGGCTCGACGAGGGCGGCCTCGGTCGGGGTCAGCCCGGGTGCGCCGAAGAGCTGCCCGACGGGCGCGACGACCTGCTCGGCCAGCCCGCCCGGCAGCGCGACGCCCAGCGCGCGGAACGACGTGCACGCCGGCCACCGCCCGCGGGTGCAGGGCCGGCAGCGCCCGCACGGGATGGCCGGGTTGATCGTGACCGTGTCCCCGACCTGCAGCGGGCCGTCGTAGCCGCGGGGGAGCGCGGTGAGCGTGCCGCCGACCTCGTGCCCCTGCCGCAGCGGGAACCCGGTGTCGTGTCGTTCCCCCAGGTACATGTGCAGATCGGTACCGCACAGCCCGACGGTGCCGACGTCGACGACGGCGTCACCGGGGCCGGGGTCGGGCTCGGCGACGGTCTCGACGCGGATGTCGCGAGGGCCGGTGGTGACGGCGGCGCGCACGGCTACTCCTGTCCGAGGACGGTGGTGGCGGGATCGGTGACGAGGACGCGCTGTGTCGCCTCCAGCAGGCGGCGGGCGCGGTCCGCCGGGTCGAGCTCGGCAGCTAGCCGGTCGGACTGCACCTCCACCGAGACCGGCAGGTCCGCGGGCAGGCGCGCGAGCAGGTCCCGCAACGGCAGCTCGCCCTCGCCCGGGGCGAGCCGGTGATGGCGGGCCTCGTCGGCGACGGCGTCGAGGTCGGCCGGGCCGGTGGCGGGACCGTCGCACACCTGGACATAGCCGATCCTGGTCCCGGGGACCGCGGCGAGGTCGGCGGGAGAACCCCCGCTGCGCTGCAGGTGCAGCGCGTCGACCAGGACGGCGGCGTCGGCGGGGTCGGCGTCGAGCTCGTCGAGGAGCCCGACCGCGTCGGCCAGCGTCGGGATCCGGGTGAACCGCATGAACTCCACTGCGACCCGGACCGGGGTCGTGTGGGCGGCGCCCACCAGCGTCGCCAGCTGGTCGAGCGTGGCGGCGCGTTCGGGGTGCCCGCTGACCGTCAACAGGTACCGGGCGCCGAGCTCGACGGCGAGGTCGAGCAGGCGCAGCGCCTCGTCGAGGTCACGGTCGGGCCCGAGCCGCACGACCTCCAGGTCGAGCAGCACCAGGCCCTGGTCGGCGGCCCTGCGACGCAGCCGCGTCGCGGTGGCCCGGTCGGTGTCGGCCGCCAGCCGCAGCCCCGCGGCGTCGTACCCGGCCGCCGCGGCGGCGTCGAGCGTCGCCGCGGGTCCGGCGTCGAGTACCGTGCCGGCCGCGAGGGAGATCATCGGGCGCTCCTCGGATAGTCGCTAGCCACGAGACGACGCGTGCTGCACGTCACCGGGCTCACCGGACCCCGGCGAGCGCCAGCAGGCCCAGCACGGTCGTGTGCACCGGTACCGGCACGCCGTGGGTGCCGGCGAGCCGCGCGACCGCGGCGGCCATGCTCGAGAGCTCGGTGCGCCGCCCGTTGCGGACGTCGGTGCACATCGAGGTGTAGTGCTCGCCGGTGCCCGCCCAGACGGTGCGGGCGTGCGCGAGCGCCTCGTCGCGGTCGAGCGCGACGCCCTCGGCGTGGGCCACGGCGACGACCTCCGCGGCCATCGTCTGGACGACGTCGCGGCCCTCGGCGCTGTTCCACACGGTCGCGACGGTGACCCGGGGGACCGCGCTCACCGGGCTCATGGATGCGAGCGCGAGCTTGTTCCAGATCAGCGTGTCGACCTGCGGAACCGCCTCGGCCGACAGGCCGGCGGCGCCCAGCGCAGCGGCGACCGCGGCACCGCGTTCCAGGGGTGCGCGACCCCGCCCCATGCGGCCGAGGTCGGTGCGCGAGGCGCCCGCGGCCGTCGACGCCGAGACCGTGATCCGGCCCGGTTCGGCCAGCGCGGCGCCCACCGTCGTGGTCCCGACGAGGGTGCGCTCCTCGCCGAACACGTCCGCGACCAGCGCGTCGGTGCCCAGCCCGTTCTGCAGCGGGACGGCGACGCCGTCCGCGGCGAGCACGTGCCCCGCCGTGGCGGCGGCCTCGCCGAGGTCGTAGGCCTTGGTGAGCAGGAGCAGCACGTCGAGCGAGCCCGGGGCGACGTCGGCCGCGTGCACCGCGACCGGGACGTCGACCCGCCACGGCTCACCCTCGGGCGGGTCGACCTGCAGCGGAGCAGTCTGCAAGGCCCGGATGTGCGCGCTGCCGCGGCCGATCAGGACGACGTCCGCCCCGGCCCGTGCGAGGTGGGCGGCGTAGGCCGATCCCATGCCGCCGGCTCCGAGCACACCGATGCGTCCGGTCATGTCCTGTCCTCCGGGGGAGCCGCCGCGTCGCGGCCGAGTACGTAGGTCGATTCCTGACCCTGAAAGCGTCACTAGAACCCTAGCGCCGCTCCGCCGCGGCGGGCTAGCCTTCCGGGCAGGCGGTGCCGCCCGGGCCGGTGGCGGCACCCCGGAACCGGAGGAGCCGATGAGTCTCACCGACAGCGCGCCGACCACCCAGCCCGTGATCAGCGAGAGCGACCCGCGGTTCCAGATCGCCGCGGCGCGGCGCATCCTGCACCGCGAGGGTCTGGACAGTCAGGTCGGCGGACACGTCAGCCTGCGCGTCCCCGGCGAGGAGGCCTTCCTCGTCACGCCCTTCCAGTACTTCGACGAGACGCTGCCCGAGCACGTCAGCAAGGTCGGCTTCGACCTCCAGGTCATCGAGCCCGGCACGCTGCCGGCCTCGCCCGGCATCAACTTCCACGCCTCGATCTACTCGGCGCGGCCGGACGTGAACTGCGTGATCCACACCCACGCGAAGAACATGTCGGTGCTGAGCACGACGGGTGAGCCCTACGGGGTCTACTACGACTACGCCTCGCTGCTGCTCGACGAGGTCGTGCCGTGGGTCGACGACCCGAACCTCGTCCCCTCCGAGGAGGGCGAGCTCATGGTCGCCGCGCTCGGGAGCAAGAAGGCGCTGCTCATGGGCCACCACGGGTCGCTGCACGTCGGCGACACGCTGGAGCGGGTCACGATGGAGGCGCTGATCATGGAGCTGTGCGCCGGCTACCAGCTGGCGGCCATGGCCGTCGGCGGCAAGCCGCTCGACCGTCAGATCGCCGAGAGCTACCGCGGCGCGTACCTGAAGAACAAGTTCCGCGAGCAGATGTGGATCGCGAACTACCGCCGACTGATCCGCAGCGACCCGGACCTCTTCGCGACGCTGCAGCGCGGCTGAGGGCAGGCGTCGTTCGTCGGGTCACGACGGTTCCGGGCCCGCGCCACGCGTGTGGCCCGGCACCGTCGTGCTCGGCCGAGAACCAGGAGGGACCACGTGGTCGGGAGTGCACGGCGGGGCCGGCTCGCATCGGCGGTGACGGTCGCCGATCTGCGCGCGGCGGCGCGCCGTCGGTTGCCGCGCATGGTGTTCGACTTCGTCGACGGCGGGGCCGAGGACGAGCTGACGCTCACCGAGAACGAGGCGGCGTTCGACCGGGTGTCGTTCCGGCCGCGGGTGCTCGTCGACGTCTCCGAGCGCCCGCAGCACGTCACGGTGCTGGGCAGGCGGCTGGAGCTGCCGGTGATCCTCGGGCCGACCGGGCTCATGCGCATGGTCGACCACGAGGGTGAACGGGCCTCGGCGGCCGCCGCGCACGCCTTCGGCACGGTGTCGGTGACCAGCTCGGGGTCGAGCGTGTCGATCGAGGACGTCGCCGCCTCGGTGGCCTCGCCGCAGTGGTTCCAGCTCTATCCGTGGGGCGACCGGGGCACCGTGGAGAACATCATCGGCCGCGCCCGCGACAGCGGGTTCGAGGCGATGGTCGTCACGGTCGACGTGCCCGTCGTCGGGGCCAGGGAGAAGGACCTGCGCAACGGCCTCACGGTCCCGCCGCAGGTCAACCCCAGGACGGGCTGGGACCTGCTGCGCCATCCCGGCTGGCTCGCGGGGCTGCTGACCCACCCGAGGCCGACGTTCGCGAACTTCACCGGGCTCATGACCGAGGCCAAGGGCACGACGGGCCTGGCCGTCTACACCAACGGGCTGCTCAACCCGGCGCACACCTGGCGCGACCTCGAGTGGATGGTCGAGCGCTGGGGCGGGCCCGTCGTCCTCAAGGGCGTGATGACCGGCGAGGACGCCAAGCGGGCCGTCGACGTCGGGTGCCGCGCGGTCGCGGTGTCCAACCACGGCGGCCGGCAGGGTGACTCCGTCCCGGCCGCCCTGGACGTGCTGCCGGAGGTCGTCGACGCGGTCCCGGCCGACGTCGACGTGCTGCTCGACGGCGGCGTCCGCCGCGGCGGCGACGTCGTGAAGGCGCTCGCGCTCGGTGCGCGGGCGTGCCTGCTCGGCCGTCCGTGGGTCTACGGGCTGGCGGCCGGCGGCACCGCGGGCGTCGAGCGGATGCTCGCCATCCTGCGCGACGAGATCGACCGCACACTGGCGCTGATCGGCCGTCCGGGCGTAGCCACATTGGACTGTTCGGCGGTGGGCCCGTGGCCGCGTGCCGTCGCCGGCGGCCTTGCCGACGGCGTTCCGGAGCCCGTGCGTAAATCGTGACCTACTAGAACGTCGTTAGGCAGTTGACGACGCTTCGTGTGACCCTTACATTTCGCCGGAGTTGCGGCCGTCACACGTCCGCGCGTCACCCCAGCGGAGGATCCCCGATGATGCGCAAGCCTCTCCTGTTCGCGGCAGCGGCCGTCACCGCGCTGCTCGCGACGGCATGCGGAAACGTCTCCAGCAGTTCCGGGTCGGGGGGAGGTGAGACACCACCGGGCATCACCGCCGACCAGATCACGATCGGCGCGACGCTCCCCATCACCGGCACCGCGGCCGTCTCCGGCCAGGGCCTGCAGGCCGGCATCCAGATCGCGGTCGACGAGATCAACGCAGGCGGCGGCATCGGCGGTCGCAAGGTCAACGCGATCATCCTCGACGACGGCTTCACTCCCGACCGCGTCGTCACCAACGTCCGGCGCCTGGTCTCGCAGGAGAAGGTCTACGCGATCGTCGCCCCCGCGGGCTCGCAGGGCCTGCCCGGGACCTGGCAGTTCCTCGCCGAGAACAAGACGCCGATGTGGGGCCCGATCTCCCCGGCCGACCCGAAGCAGGCCGAGGTCTACCTGCTCAGCGCCACCCGCGCGGCCCAGGACGCGGTCGCGATCGACTACTTCGCCAAGAAGGGCGCCAAGCGCCTCGCGGTCATCAAGCAGGACAACGACCTCGGTGTCTCGGCCAAGCAGGCGCTCGACGCGCAGATGCCCAAGCACCCGGACATGCAGGTCGTCGCCGACGAGACCACGGCCACCGGCAGCACCGAGGTCAGCTCCGCGGTCAACAAGGTCGTCGCGGCCCAGCCCGACGCCGTGCTGCTCGCCGAGGACAACACTTCGACCGCGCTGATCCTCAAGCAACTGCTGGCGCAGGGCTTCACCGGCATGGTCTTCGCCGACCAGGGCGCCGGCGGCACCGGCGGTCCGTCGACCGTCGGCCCGGCGGGCGAGGCGGCCGAAGGTTTCCTCGGCGGCATGCAGGCCGACACCGTCTCCACGAACAACCCCGCCGTCGAGCACTGGCGCGAGCTGGCGAAGAAGAGCGGCAAGCCGCAGGCCGAGAGCGGCTTCTCGCTGCAGACCTACAGCTTCGTCCAGGCGTTCGCCGAGCTGGTCAAGCGCATGGGTGACGACGTCTCCTACGCGAACTTCCAGAAGACCGCCGAGGGTCTGAAGTCCGAGCCGATCAAGCTCGGGTCGATCCCGGACATCGAGTGCGGACCGCTGCCCGACGGACACACCTGCGCCAGGCAGGCCGGTATCGCGAAGTACACCGGTGGTAAGTGGGTCGTCGAGCAGGAGTTCATGGCCCCCATCTGATCCGCACCACCCCGGGAAATGACCCCGGTCCCGACGGGCCGGGCCGAGCAGGAAGGAGAGAAACGTGCTGCAGACCATCGTCAGCGGGCTGGAGTCCGGAAGCTGGTTCGCCCTGCTCGGCCTGGCCATCGTCGTCGTCATGAAGGCCGCCGACGTCCCCAACTTCGCGATGGCGGAGATGGGACTCGTGGCCACCTACGTCGGCATCTCCCTCGCCGCGGCGGGGTTGCCGTTCTGGATCACCGTGCTGGCGACACTCGTCGTCGGCATCGCACTCGGAGTGCTCATCGACGCCGCGCTCATGCGCAGGCTGTCGAAGTACGGGCACTTCCCGTTGCTGCTGATGACGATCGGCCTCTCGCTCGCGCTCAACGCGGTCGTCGGGCTGATCTGGGGGCACGACCCCCGCAGCTTCCCCGCACCCTGGTCGGGTGTGTCGGTCGGCGTCGGTGGTGGCGTGTCCATCGGCGTCTCGCAGATCGTGTCGATCGTCGTCGGGCTCGTCGGCGCCGTCGCGATCACCATGTTCTTCCGGTCGTCGACGGGAGCGCAGATGCGCGCCGTCGCCGAGAACCGGGCGACCGCACGGCTCATCGGCGTCAACGCGGGCCGGTTGTCGGCCATCGCGTGGGGCATCGGCGGGCTCATCGCCGCGGTCACCGTGATGCTGCAGGCGCAGTCGTCGCTGGTCTCGACGATCACGCCGACGTCGCTGATCATCTACGGCTTCGTCGCCGCCACGATGGGCGGCTTCACGTCGCTGATCGGCACGTTCGTCGGCGGCCTGATCCTGGGTGTCATCCAGCAGTTCGTCGGCGCCTACCTGTCGACCGCGGCGCAGTTCTCCGTCGCGCTGCTGATCGTGTTCCTGGTCCTGGTCCTGCGACCCGACGGGTTCACCAAGGGAGTGAGGTTGCGCGATGTCTGACTCGACCGAGGTGCTCGCGAGCGCCCCGACCACCGGGCCCGCCGCCGTCGCGGCCGGGATCAGAGCCAACGCCGGCGCCGCCGACGAGGGCGGGCGCGGGTCGGGCCTGCGCAAGGGCATCGTGGCGATCGTCGCCCTGGTGGTGCTCTTCGCGGTGCCGTTCGTCGCGAACTCCTACCTGGTGTTCGTCCTCAGCCTGACGCTCGTCTACGCGATCTCGACCGTCGGGTTCAACCTGCTCGTCGGCTGGTCGGGCCAGATCGGCCTCGCCCACGCCGCGCTGTTCGCGCTCGGCGCCTACGGGAGCGCGATCTCCGTCCAGCACGGGGTCCCGTTCCTGATCACGATCCCGCTCGCGGGTGTCGCCGCCGCCCTGCTCGCCGTCATCATCGGATTCCCGGCGGTCCGGCTGAAGGGCTTCTTCCTCGCCATCGCGACGCTCGCGCTCGGCATGGCGATCGTCGAGCTCCTGGTGTTCGCCCGGCCGATCACCGGCGGCGGTGCGGGCATGAACGTCGACGTGTGGACGCTGCCCGGCATCACCGGCAGCGCCTCGACCTACTTCGTGATCCTCGTCGTCGCGGCCCTGACGTTCTTCCTCACCCGCCGCGCCCTGCTCGGCCGCTTCGGCCGCACCCTGCAGGCGGTGCGCGACCTCGGTCCGCTCACCGGCTCGCTCGGGGTGTCGGTGCTGCGCTACCGCCTCGTCGCGTTCGGGCTGTCCGGGTTCATCGCCGCGGTCGCCGGCACCCTGTACTCCCAGCTGCAGACCTTCATCTTCCCGGCCATGTTCCACATGAACCTGCTGGTCCCGATGCTGGTCATGGTCTTCGTCGGCGGCGCCGGGTCGCTGTGGGGCCCGCTGGTCGGCGCGGCGTTCGCCGTCGTCATCATCGAGTTCTTCCAGGACCTCGGCGACCAGCAGGCCATTGCCTACGGCCTCGTGCTGATGGTCGTGATCGCGCTCCTGCCGGGCGGGCTCACGTCGCTGTTCCGGACCGTCCGTGACTCCCGATTCGGGACGGCACTGTTGCGCCGCAAGCCCGCCACGCCGGTCCCCGGCACCGAGGGCACCGCCGCCGCTCCGGAGACCGCTGCGAAGGAGGACGCGTGATGTCCACCGAGACCGTCGACGCCGGTGACACGGCCACCCCCTCGCGCGAGGCGACGCCCGTCGTCGAGTTCGACGGCGTCAGCAAGTCCTTCGGCGGCAACTCCGTGCTGGAGGGCGTGAACCTCGCGGTGCGGCCCGGGTTCACCGGGCTCATCGGGCCCAACGGCGCCGGCAAGACGACGTGCCTCAACGTCGTCTCCGGCTACCTGCGGCCCGACGCCGGCGACGTCCGCCTCGGCGAGCAGAGCGTCATCGGGCTGCGGCCCGACAAGGTCGCCCGGCTCGGCGTCTCCCGCACCTTCCAGACCCCGCGGCTCATCCCGAACCTCTCGGCGATCGAGAACGTGATGGTCGGCGGCGGCCGCCACCACCGGCACGGGCACATCGCCGAGCTGTTCGGCATCCCCGCCGCCCGCCGCGACGAGAAGGACCAGCGGGCCCGCGCCCGCGAGCTCCTGGGCGTCTTCGGTCTCGGCGAGCACCCCGACCGGGCGGCGAACCAGTTCCCGATCGGCAGCCAGAAGATCATCGAGGTGGCGCGGGGGCTGCTCAACGACCCCGCCCTGCTGCTGCTCGACGAACCCGCCGCCGGTCTCGGCGCCGAGGACGTCGACCGGCTGGTCGAGGGCCTCAACGGCTGGCTCGAGGAGCGGCCGGAGGCCGCCGTCATGATCATCGAGCACGACCTCGAGCTCATCACCCGGCTGTGTCCCACGGCCGCGGTCCTGCACTTCGGGCGGATCATCCAGAACGGACCGCCCAAGGACGTCCTGCGCGACCCCGTCGTCGTCGAGGCCTACCTGGGAGCCGACGTTGCTGCTGGAGATTGACGATGCCCGGACCGGCTACGGCGGTCTGGAGGTCCTGCACGGGGTGTCGCTGACCGTCGACGAGGGTGAGATCGTCACCGTCCTCGGGCCCAACGGCACCGGGAAGACGTCGCTGATGCGCCTGCTGTCGGGGGTGCTGCCGCTGTGGTCGGGCCGCATCACCTTCGACGGCAAGGACCTCGGCAAGCTGCCGCCCAACAAGCGCGCCGGCCTGGGGCTGTGCCAGCTGCCGGAGGGCCGCGGCATCTTCCAGACGCTCACGGTGGGGGAGAACCTCGACCTGGGGCTCGCCGCCCGCCGCGCGCACGGCAACGCGGCCAAGGCCGACCGCGACCGCGTCCTGGGCCTGTTCCCGGAGCTCGCGGGCCGCCTCGACCAGTCGGCGTCGTCGCTGTCGGGCGGGCAGCAGCAGATGCTCGCGCTCGGCCGCGCGCTGATGAGCCAGCCCCGGCTGCTGCTCATCGACGAGCTGTCGTTCGGTCTCGCGCCCCGCGTCGTGCGCGACCTGTTCGACGTCGTGCGCGAGCTGCGCGAGCAGGGCGTCACGCTGCTGATCGTGGAACAGCAGGCGGCTGCGCTGCGCGTCTCGGACCGCACCTACATCCTGCGGGGCGGGCGCAACGAGCTCACGCGGGACTCCGACGAGCTGTTGGCCTCCGACGAGCTGGTGAGCTCGTACCTGCGCTGACAGCGGTACCCGAGGGGGACGGATGACGGGGGACACGGGGGAGCTGCACCTGCGGCAGCTCCCCGACCAGCTGCGCGCGCTCGACCCACCGGTCGACCCGCGCGTCCTGGAACTGGTCGACGCCGAACACGCCCGCTGGCGCGGGCTGCACGACCGGCTCGTCGCGCTGATCGTGCAGCTCATCGACGTCGCCACCGACGCGACGGGCGGCGAGCACGCCGTGAACGACGTCATCACCCGGCTGATCGGGGAGACGACCGTCGGGATCGACGACCTCGTCGGCTCCGGGGTCTCGGTCGACCCGGCCGAGATCGCGGCGCTGCTGCGGGCGCACGGATCGGTCGGGACGGTGTCGTCGGTCGGGCCGACGACGACGTTCCGGCACGCCTGCGGCAGCGGCGGGCACTACTGGCGCGACAACCCCGACGTCGCGATGGTCGCCGACGGCGAGGTGCCGGGTGTGCCCGGCGACCATCCGCGTTACTGCGCCCGCTGCATCCGCAGCATCGCGAGCCACGCGGGCGACGCGTGGACGGTGACGCCACCGGACGCCGCGGAGGACCTGTGCACGTGGCAGGTCACGGTGTCGCAGTGAGCGCGCTCCCCGACGTCCCCTCCAGGAGAAGACCATGACTCTCGCCGTCGTCACCGGCGCGGGCAGCGGCATCGGTGCCGTCATCGCCCGCCACGCCGGCAAGGCCGGCTACCGCGTCGCCTGCTGGGACCTCGACGCCGACGCCGCCGCGGCCACCGCCGCGGGGATCGGCGACGCCGCGACCGCGCGCCGTGTGGACGTGACATCCGAGAACGACGTCGTCGCCGGGTTCGAGGCGCTCGACGGGCCGCCTTCACTCGTCGTCAACAACGCCGGGCTGGTCCGCTTCGGGCCGCTCGCGACGCTGTCGATCGCCGACTGGAAGGCCGTCCTCGACGTCAACCTCACCGGCACGTTCGTCGTCGCCCGCGAAGGGGCGAACCGGATGGGTGCCGAGGGTGGGGCCGTCGTCAACATCTCGTCGATCAACGGGATCGCGGCCGCTCCCAACGGCGGCGCCTACACCGCGACCAAGGCCGCGGTGATCCGGCTGTCGGAGCAGATGGCGCTGGAGTGGGCGGGCAGCGGGGTGCGCGTCAACTGCGTCGCCCCCGGTCTGATCAACGCCGGCATGTCCGACGCGATCTACGCCGACCCCGAGATCCGGCGGCTTCGCCAGGGGCAGGTGCCGCTCGGCGAGCTCGGCACCGCCGAGCAGGTCGCCGACGCGGTCATGTTCCTGGCCTCGCCCGGCGCCGCGTACATCACCGGGCAGACCATCGCCGTCGACGGCGGCATCACCGTCGCCGCCCTGGCGCGGATGGCGCGCCCGAAGTCGGTCGACTCGGTCGGGGCCGACGGTCCCGACCCGACGCAGGAGGTCTCGTGAAGCAGGTCGCCGGGACGTCGGTGCTGGTCACCGGCGGTGGCAGCGGCATCGGCGAAGGTGTGGCACGGCTGTTCGCCGCCCGCGGCGCGCGGGTGACGATCAGCGGGCGCCGCGAGGACAAGATCCGCAAGGTCGCCGACGACATCGGCGAGGCCTGCGCGGTCGTCGCCGGTGACGTCACCGTGCCCGCGGACCGCGAGCGGATGCTGGCCGCCGCGATCGAGCACGGCGGCGGGCTCGACACGCTGGTCAACGCCGCGGGCAACATGTACCGCGGCAAGATCGACGAGCTCGACGAGCAGCAGATGCTCGACCTCTACCACGCCAACGTCGTCGGGCCGGTGCAGCTGACCGGGCTCGCGATGCCCGCGCTGCGCGAGCGGTCCGGCTCGGTCGTCGTGTTCGGGTCCGTGCACACCCAGCGCGCGTTCCCCGGCGCGTCGCCCTACGCCGCGACCAAGGGTGCGCTCGAGGCCCTGACCGGTGTGCTCGCCGCCGAGCTGGGCCCGCAGGGCGTCCGGATCAACTGCATCCGCCCCGGCGGGGTCTACACCGAGATCAACGAGCGCGCGGGTCTGGGCACCCCGGAGCAGGCGCAGGAGCGGCTCAAGGGTCTGGCGGCGGCACACGCGATCGGGCGCATCGGCACCACCGAGGAGGTCGCGGAGGCCGTTCTCTACCTCGCCGAGGCCGAGTGGGCCACCGGCAGCATCCTGACGATCGACGGCGGTCTGTCGCTCGGCGTGACGAACGACTGAGAGGCCTTCCTCATGGAGCTCTACCACGTCGGCTACGTCGTCGACGACATCGAGAAGGCGATGGCCGCGCTGTCGGCCACGGCCGGCCGAACCTGGTCGGAGATCCGTCCGCGCCACCTGAAGGTGCAGGTCGACGACTCGCCGGAGATCCTGCAGGTCGAGCTCCTCGCCGCCTACTCGCGGCCCGGACCGCCCTACGTCGAACTGATCCAGGACGTGAGCGGGGGCATCTGGTCCGGCGGCGCCCACGGCGGCGCGCGCCTGGACCACCTCGGCTACTGGGAGGCCGACCTGCCCGGCCGGGTCGCCGCGCTGCGGGCGGCCGGCGGCACGCAGGTCGTGCACGCCGTCGACGACTCCGGGAACCCCGTCCGCTTCGCCTACATGCGGGCGCCGGGCGGCGGGCCCTGGCTGGAGCTGGTCGACGAGTCCGTGAAGCCGGAGCTGATGGCCTGGATCGAGGGCACGGCATGAGTCACGGCGTGAGTACGGAGCCGACCGGCTCCGCGCTCGAGTGCGATGTCGTCGTCCTCGGCACCGGGCCCGCCGGGATGGCCGCCGTCGCCGCGGCCGCCGCCGACGGGGTCGACGTCGTCGCCGTCGAGGCGATGGACCACATCGGTGGCAACTGCGTCTGGTCCACCGGCTACCTGACGTTCGTGAACTCCGCGATGCAGGCCGAGCAGGGCATCGTCGACGACGTCGAGACGTTCGTCGCCGACGCCGCGCGGATGACCGCCGAGGCCGCCGAGGGTTACGGCATGGTGGTCGACGAGGACCTCGTGCGGCTGTTCGGGCGGGAGAGCGCCGAGACCTACGACATCCTCACCGCGCGCGGCGTGCGGTTCAGCCGGTTCATCCCGCGGCC
Source organism: Pseudonocardia benzenivorans CB1190 (assembly GCF_000196675.2). Taxonomy (GTDB): domain Bacteria; phylum Actinomycetota; class Actinomycetes; order Mycobacteriales; family Pseudonocardiaceae; genus Pseudonocardia; species Pseudonocardia benzenivorans. The sequence continues at coordinate 2,756,218 of NC_015312.1, forward strand.
CAAGCAGCACACCGTCGACCGGATGGCGGCCGTCGTCGACCCGTGGATGTTCGCCCGCGCCTTCGAGCCGGACTTCGCGTCGCCGAACGTCCGCACCCTGTTCGGGACGACGGCGCGGCGGCTGCTGACCGACGCCGGCCGGGTCACCGGCGTCCTGGTGGACGGGCCCGACGGCACCACGTCGATCACGGCGCGCGGCGGTGTCGTGCTCGCGACCGGCGGCTACCAGTCCAACCCGGAGCTGCGGCAGCGCTACCAGCCGAACTTCCTCGCCCGCGGGCCCTACCTCGGTGTCGACACGTGCCGCGGCGACGGGCACCTGATGGGCCAGGCCGTCGGCGGCGACCTGGTGAACATGACCTTCGTGCCGCCGCTGGTGATCGTCTCGTCGTCGCTGGTCGAGGACGCCATCGCCGTCAACGAGTCCGGCGTGCGCTTCCACGACGAGGCGGGCCCCTACGAGGAGCGCGTCGAGGCCCTGCTCGGCCAGCCCGGCCGGCGCGGCTGGTACATCGTCGACGACGTCGTCGCCCGGGAGAAGGCCACGCTCATCGGGCAGATGCCCGAACCGGCCGTGCAGGCTCCGACCCTCGTGGAGCTGGCGTCGACGATCGGCGTGCCCGTCGCCGCGCTCGAGGCGACCGTCGCCGGCTGGAACGCGTTCCTCGCCACCGACGCGACGCGCGACCCGCTGACCGGGCGCGTCGTCATGCCGCCCGGGCGGCGTGCCTGCGCGACCGCGCCGTTCACCGCGATCCCGATGGTCGTCGGCGTCAACTTCGTCTCCGGCGGCTTCCGCGCCACGCAGTCGTTGCAGGTCATCGACGTGTTCGGCGCGCCGATCCCCGGCCTCTACGCGGCCGGGGACTGCCTCGGCGGGCTCGGCGGTACCGCGGAACTCGGCGGCACCCGCATCTCTGGCGGCTTCACCCTCGGCCGCCTCGCGGGCCGCGCCGCCGCCCGCGGCGAGGTCGACACCCGCGTGCGGCACAGCGTGCAGGGCGCGTTCCTGCCCAGCAAGCTGGACACGAAGATCGCGCTCGTGCACCTGGCCGACCGATGACGGCACCCGACGGCGTCGTCGCCCAGCTCCAGGAGCTGGGGATGTCGATGTACGAGGCGAAGGCGTACCTCGCGCTGGTCGCGGCAGGGGAACCGCTCAACGGCTACGAGGTCGCGAAGCGTTCCGGGGTGCCACGCAGCACCGTCTACGAGACGCTCGGCAAGCTCACCGCGAGCGGCGCCACCTACGAGGTCCGCACCGACGACGACACCGTCACCTACCTGCCGCTGCCGCCCGCCTCGCTGCTCGACCGGCTGCGGCGGCGCTACGAGTCGACACTCGGCTCGCTGCGGGCCGCGCTGCCCGCGATCGTCCCGCCGTCGCGGGTGCACCTGATCCACAACCTCACCGGCCGCGACGCGCTGCTCGAACGCGCGGGCGACGTCGTGGCCGGGGCGCGGCACGACCTGTTCCTGTCGACGTGGCCGCAGGAGAACGTCGACCTCGAGCAGCTGGTCCGCGAGGCCGACGCCCGCGGGGTCGCCGTCACGACGCTGACCTACGGCGAGGACGAGGAGATCCCCGGGCACACCTACTCCCACCGGCTCTCGCCGCCCGCGGTGGTGCTGGAGAACCTGGGCTGCCGGCTGTTCGTCGCCGTCGCCGACCGCCGCGAGTGCGTCATCGGCGGGTTCGTCGGCGACGACGCGTGGGGCATCTTCTCCGACAACCCGGCCGTCGTGATGGTGGCCGTCGAGTACGTCCGCCACGACATCGCGATGCAGCTCATGGCCGAGCACTTCCCGGCCGACGAGGTCGCCGCCTTCTGGACCGACGACGTCGACCTCGCCCGCCTGCGCTCCGACCACGGGTTCGCGGCCACCGCCCTGCGGGCGGGTGGCTCCGACGGCGAGTCGCGCCCCGGCGGCCGCAGGCGCCGCCGCGGCGGCCGGTCGGCCTGACCGCCCGCGCAGGGGTCCGTCACGGGTGAGCCCGAGCTGTCGACGCAGCCCGAGCTCGTCGAGCCGGCCCCGGCGTTCGACGACGAGGCCGCGCTCGACGCGGAACACGTTGATGCCGCGCAGGGGGGGTGCGCAGCCGCCGCGACCTGACGGTCCTGCTGCTGTCGGGCACCGTCCGAGGGCACTGACCGCGGCGGGCCGACGTCAGACCCGCGTCCCGGCGACCGTCGCCACCAGTTCCTCGCGGGTCGGACCACCGACCCGCCGCGGCGGTCCGGCGTGTTCGAGCACCCGGCCCGTCACGGCGGCGTCGGAGAACACCTCGCCGGGCGTCGCGAGCATGCCGCCGATCATGGTGTGGACCCGGGCCAGTTCGGGGTCGACGGCGGCGCCCGCGGCGAGCGCCGTCGACACGGCCCACCCGCGGTCGTCCGTGCGGTAGGGCATGCCGGCGATCTCCGCCTCGATCTCGGCGAGCCGGTGGCGGTCGAACACGAGCGTCGAGTCCAGGTAGGGCGTCAGCGTCGTCGCGGTCGCGTCCGCGAAGGCACGGACGAGAGTGTCGGCGTCGTCGGTGCCGTGCGCGGCGAGGACGTCGCGCAGCAGCTGCGCGTGCACCGCCCCCATCGACGCACCGCGACCCAGCGACGGGTTCGTGCACGCCCACGCGTCGCCGACCGCGACCAGGCCGGTGACGACCGGCGTGCCGTCGACGACGTACTCCTGGTGGCGGTCCTCGATCCCGGCCATCACGTCGACGCCGGTGACCGGCTCGCTGTCCAGCCACGGTGCGGTCGCGTCGAAGAGCCGGATCGCCGCGTCCCAGCACGCGGGGTCGCGCAGGCCGCGCAGCTCCCGGTCCCGAGCGCTCGCCGTGATCGCGACGCCGTGCACGCCGTTGTCGGCGGGCAGGGTCAGCACGGAGACGGAGTCGTGGTGGGTCAGGGCGGCGTCGAGCCCGGTGGGGGTCACACCGGAGGCGGCCCGGAAGTGCCGGGCGTAGTAGACGAAACCCAGGTCGGCCCGCTCCCGCGCGGGTGGCCGCCCGCCGAGCGCGCCGACCCAGCCCGCGACCGGGGAGCGGCGGCCGAGCGCGTCGACGACGACGTCCGACGCCAGCTCCCGGCCGCCCGCGCGCACACCGGTGACGTGCGGGACGGCCCCGGACGCGTCGGCCAGCAACGCGTCGACGGCGACGCCGCGCAGGATCCGGATGCCGCCCGCGCGCTCGGCGATCGCCGCGACGGCCGCCTCGACGACCGGGCGCCTGCCGGTCACGACGTCGAACCGCTCGTCGCCCTCGCGCCGGCCGCCGGTCGCGGCCGGGGGGCGCAGGTGCAGCAGGTTCGTCCGCATGCCGCCGGCCGCGACGAGGGCGTCGAGCACGTCGGGCAGCTCGGCGGCCATCACGGCACGCCAGCGCGGCAGCATGATGTGCAGCAGCCGGAACTGCGCCACGCCGCGGCGTTGCCACGCGAGGGGATCGGCCGGTGGCGGAGCGGGATCCCGTTCGAGGACCGTGACGTCGTGCCCGTCACGGGCGAGCAGGAGGGCGGTGGTGAGGCCGGTCAGTCCGGCCCCGAGGACGGTGACTGTGCTCATGGCCGGCACGGTCCACCGTGAGGGTGCTCACTCTCCAGCTCGGATCCTGTCCGGTTCATGCCCGTCTGTGCCCGGCCCGCCGTTGACCTCGCGGGCCCAGAGCAGGTCGGCGAGCCGCTCGGTCGCGCGGGCGAGATGGCGCCGGTAGGTGCTGAAGGGCAGGCCGAGCACCTCGGCGGCGGCCTCCTGGCTCGGCGCCCCGTGCAGGTAGGTGCGGTCGAGGACGCGGAGCAGCACGTCGCCGCGGGGCTCGGCGGCGAGCCCGTCGAGGGTCTGCACGATCACCTGCCGGACGTCCGGTCCGAGCGCGGTCGTCGCCAGCGGGCATCCCGCGAGCCGGTCGGGCCGGGACAGGTCACGCAGCGCGGCGCGCACCGCGGCGTCGAAGGCGTCGCGGCCCATCGGCGCGGGCCGCAGCAGCTCCGGTGGCGGGGGCCCGGTCTCGCCCGTCAGCTCGCGGCGGCCGGTCATGTCGAGGAACGCCTCCAGGGACAGCCGGGCGCGGTCCCAGGCGAACGCCGTCACCTCGCCCCCGCCGGGCACCGGCACCCGCGCCAGCACGGAGAACCCCAGGTAGTCGAAGAACGGCCGCCAGTAGGCCTCGTCGACGGGGGTCACGACCGACCAGCCCACCGGCCGAGACAGCCACTCGACCGATGCCGAGACGGAGGCGGTCAGCACCGCGACCGGGCTGCGCTGTGACCCGGCGAGGTCGCCGACGAAACGGCACACCCCGATCCGTTCGCCCGGCCGCAGCGCGCGGCGCCGGGACACGGCCTCCAGCACGGCGGGTACGACCGGGTCGGGCCCGGTGTCGGTCGTCGCGTCGACGAGGACGTGTAGCGCAACCGCCTCGACTCCTGAGTCCGACCGCGCGACGTGCGCCCCGGCCGGCTGGGTGGTGAGCCAGTGCCGGCAGGCGGGCTCCGCGTGCAGGCCCTCCGAGGCGGCCGCGACCGCGCACATCCGCTCGTGGTCCCCTGGGGTCGCCGCGGACACCGCCGGTGCCCCGCCGTCGCGCAGCACCGACAGCTCGGCCTCCGCCGGGCTGCGCCGGTGCAGCAGGATCAGCTCGGTGGCGTCGCGGTAGCGGGTCACCGAGCCGGGCGCCACCAACCGCGTGACGGTGTGCATCCGGATCGTGCGGTGCAGCTCGGCGTAGGCGTCGGGGCTGCGCTGGGCGAACTCGGCGTCGAACACGTCGCGGACCAGGTCGTGCAGCCGCAGGCCCTGCGAGGTCGTCGCGGTGTACGGGCGCATCGCGAGCCAGCGCCACACCTGCGACGCGCGGTCGCCGACGGTGGCCGCGAGCAGGTCCTGGGTCGTGCGGAACGAGTGCGCGCACGTCGCCAGCCCGATCCGGTGGTGCTCGTCGGGGACGTCGTCGACCAGGACGCGGCACAGATCCGCGACCAGTCCCGGACGGTCGCCCAGTGCCGCGGGAGCCGGTCCGTCGGAGCCGGCCTCGGCGAGGAGCACCAGCGCGAGCGGGTGGCCACGGCCGAGCGCGGCCAGCCGCTCGCGGTCGGGTCCGGCGACGCCGAGCCCGCGGAGCAGGGCCTCGCTCTCGGCGGCGTCGAGCCTGGGCAGCGGGTGGGCGTCCAGCAACAGGCGCCAACCCGGGTCGGCCGCCCAGTCGGGTGCGGGCGGCTCGCGACCGGCCAGCACGGTGACCGAGCTCGCCGGCAACGACGGCAGCAGCCGCGTCCGGAACCAGCGGTCCAGCGGGGTGAGCAGCTCGTAGCCGTCCACGAGCAGCACCGGTCCCGGCTCCCGGCCGTCCGCGGTCGCGGCGGCCACCGGATCGGCCACCGCGGGCAGCGACCCGCCGATGTCGCGCCCGTCGAGCACGACGGTCTCGCGCCCCGCGGCCCGGGCGCGCCTGCGCATCTCGTCGAGCAACGTGGACTTCCCGATCCCGCCGGGACCGTGGACGAACAGCACCCGGGTGACGTCGACCCCCTGGAGCGCGCGCTCGAACGCCGCGAGCTCCCCGGCACGGCCGACGAACCCGCGACGGCGGGCGTCGTCGAGCGCGGCGGCGAGGGTCGTTCCCATGGCGGCTCCCGGGATCGGGCCCCGATGGTAGGGGCCGCCCGCGTCCGTGGACACCACCCGGACGACGCGGGCACCACCCCCACGACATGGGCGCGCCCGCAGGGGGTCCGTGCGGGACCGGTCGGAGTAGGCCCGTCGGGGGTACTGCGCGGCGTGCAACATCGTTACGGTTCGTGGATGACCCGTCGTGGTGTCGAGCATGCCGGACCGCCGCGGCGGCGGATGTGACCCTCACCCGCGAGGTGCCGCCCGAGGACCGGACCGAGCCCGTCGACGAGGCGGTCCCGCCCGTGCGGCGGTGGTACGCGCCGAGCCTGCCGGGGCTCTGGGGCGGGCTGATCCTGGCCTGCCTGACGTTCACCCCCTCGCTGTTGCCCCGCAGCGGGGTGCTGCAGGGCGCGGTCGCGGGCATCGGCGCGATCCTCGGCTACGGGCTCGGCGTGCTCGTCGCGCTCGTGTGGCGGGCGTTCGCCGGCCGTGGACCCCGGCGTGCCCGGGGCCGGTCGCTCGCGGTCTTCGGGATCGTCGCGGTGCTGCTCGTCGTCGCGTCGGTCCTCGCCGGGCGGTACTGGCAGGGCGAGCTGCGGACCCTGATGGGTGCCCCCGCGCAGTCGTGGGGCGACACGCTGCTCGCGGTGCCGGTCGCCCTCGTCGCGTTCGTCGTGCTGTTCGCGCTGTGCCGTGCCCTGTTCCTGCTCGGCCGCGGGCTGGGCCGGCTGCTCTCGCGCTGGATGGGCAGGCGCGGCGCCCGGGCACTCGGCGGACTCGTCGTCGCCGCCGTCGTGGTGTACCTGGTGAGCGGACTGGCGCTCGACGGGCTGTTCGCCGCCACCGACCGGGCCTTCGCCGCCGCCAACGACGAGACCCCCGCCGGGGTGAGCCGGCCCACGTCGGACCTGCGTTCGGGCGGACCCGAGTCGCTGATCGGCTGGGACACGCTCGGCCGGGAGGGGCGCATCTTCGTCGCGGGTGGGCCATCGGGCGCCGACATCGCCCGGTTCACCGGCACGCGTGCCGCGGAGCCGATCCGGATCTACGCGGGAGTGGACTCCGCGGACACCGCGGAGGACCGCGCGGCGCTCGCCGTCGCCGACCTGGAACGGGCGGGCGGGTTCGACCGGGCGCGGCTGCTCGTGGCGACGACGACCGGGCAGGGCTGGCTCGACGCCGGCACGATGTCGTCGTTCGAGTACGTCGCGGGCGGCGACAGCGCGATCGTCGCCCTGCAGTACTCGTTCGTCCCGTCCGGCTTCTCGTACCTTGTCGACGCCTCACGTGCGCAGGCCGCGGGCCGGGCCCTGTTCGACGCCGTCTACGGGAAGTGGGCCTCGCTGCCCGTCGACCACCGCCCGCAGCTCTACGTCTTCGGCGAGAGCCTCGGGTCGTTCGGCGGCGAGGCGGCGTTCAGCGGCGAGTCCGACCTGCGCAACCGCACGTCGGGCGCGCTGTTCGTCGGCCCGCCGAACTTCAACGCACTGCACACCGAGTTCCGCGACGGCCGCGACCCGGGCAGCCGTGAGGTCGAACCCGTGTACCGCAACGGCCGGACGGTCCGGTTCAGCACCGACATCGACGCCGGCGCTCCGCCGGTCGGCGCGCCGTGGGACGGGTCTCGGACGCTGATCCTGCAGCACCCGTCGGACCCGATCACGTGGTGGAGTCCGCGGCTGCTGTTCAGCCGGCCCGACTGGCTCGCCGAGCCGCGCGGCCGCGACGTCCTGCCGGCGATGACGTGGCTGCCCGTCGTCACGTTCTGGCAGGTCACGCTGGACATGCCCGCGGCCGCCGACGTCCCGGAGGGACACGGGCACCGCTACACCCGCGAGTCCGTCGACGCCTGGGCCACGCTGTTGCGCCCACCCGACTGGACCCCGCAGAAGGCCGACCAGCTGCGCGCGATCATCTCCCCGTGAGTGAGCGTCAGCGGTCGCGCAGCAGCTCCACGACCGGGGCGAACTGCTCGACGAACTGTGCGTTGACGCTGATGTAGGACGTGCCGATCCGCTCCCGGCGGCGCTGCAGCTCGTCGGCCATCTCCTGCGGGGTGCCGCGCAGCATGGTGAGCGCGTCGGCGGCGATGAGCTCGTCGGCGTCGACGCCCATGAACTGCTTGGTCCACGGGGGCACGTCGTCGCCGATGACGAAGATGTTCATGGCCAGCTCGATGGCGTCGGCCCGGTCGCCGGCCTTGGCGCGCAGGTCCTCGGCCATCGCGGCCATGTCGTCGGTGTTCGCGAGCGGGCCGGCGGCGAGTGTGACGATGTCGGCCTTCTCGGCGGCCAGCGTGCGGGACTTCGGCCCGCCCGCGGCGACGAGCACGGGGGCCCGCAGGTCCCCGGGTCCGTCGGCCTGCTCGAGCTCGCGGACGCGGTCGATCGTCGCGCCGACCTGCGCGAGCCGCTCCGCGGCGGTGCCGTAGGGCATCCCGAGCCGTTCGGCGGACTGCTTCGCCGCCGGGATCCCGGTGCCGATCCCGAGCTCGAAGCGGCCGCCGGTCAGCACGGTCATCGAGTGTGCGTCCCAGGCCGCGGCCATGGGGGTGCGCAGCGGCGAGGCCAGCACGAACGTCGCCACCCGGATGTCGGCGACCGACGCCGCCACCGCCAGTGACGGGAACGGGGCGAGCAGCTGCAGCCCGTCGGGCATCAGCAGCGTCGAGTAGCCGAGCTCGGCGATGCGACGGGCGGTGGCGCGCCAGGCGTCGCCGTCCTGCGGCGTGGCGACGACGCCGAAACGAAAGGTGTGGTCGGTCATCGGACGGCCCTCCGGAAGACGGGCAGCGGGATCGCTGCGACGACGAGAACAGCAGACCGAGGGGCGCGGGAACGACGCCCCCGCTTCTTCCCCAGGTCAAATCATTACAAGCTAGAACGATTCTCTCGGGCGAATCATTTGTCAAGTGATACGGTGCCCGCATGAACACCGCCGTGGAGGCCGTCGTGCCGCCGCCCGGGCCCGGACCGGGATCGGCCTTCCTGCTCGCGCAGATCGGCGCGCACGCGGCGGGCAGGTTCGCCGAGCGGATCGGCGCGCTCGACCTCACGCCCCCGCAGACGGGGCTGCTGCGTGCCGTCGCGGCGGCGCCGGGGCAGTCGCAGCAGGCGCTGGCCTCGGTGCTGGGCACGCCGCCGAGCCGGCTCGTCGCGCTCGTCGACCAGCTCGACGAGCGCGGGCTGGTCGAGCGCAGACGCAACCCGGCCGACCGCAGGCTGCACGCGCTGTACCTGACGTCGGCGGGGGAGGAGCTGTTGCGGCGCATCGCCGACGTCGGCCGCGAGCACGACGACGCGATCTGCGCGGCTCTCGACGACGGCGAGCGCGCGACGCTGCGGGCGCTGCTCGCGCGGATCGCCGACGAGCAGGGTCTGACGCCGGGCGTGCATCCCGGCTACCGGCACGTCTGACCGCACCGGGGAGCGGGGCGGATCAGGTGCGGGCGAGCTCCAGCGCGACCTCGAGCGCCGCGGTCCGGCGCTCCTCGTCGGAGACCGGCAGGCTCTCCTGGTCCATGAAGGCCCCGAGGTGCAGGGCGATCACCGCGAGCCGCATGCGCAGCTGCTCGGCGGCCGACGCGTCGGGCGCGGTGACGGCGCGGCCCATCGCGAAGAAGCGGGTCTTCATGTCCTTCGCCGCCGCGACGTCGCGCAGCGACGACTGGCCTTCCTGCATCAACCGCGCGACCTGCGCGGCCGACGGCCCGGTCAGCAGGTCCTGGTAGCGGCGCAGCACCTCGGCGCGTGTCTCGGGTCCCGGGCCCTTCTCGTGCGCCCACTCCACGATCTCGTCGACGCCGGCGAGGAAGTCGTCGAACAGGGCGCCGACGATCTCCTCCTTGGTCTTGTAGTGGTAGTAGACGGCGGCCTTGGAGATGCCCAGCCGTTCGGCGATCTCACGCAGGGACGTGCCGTCGTACCCGCGCTCGGCGAACAGCTCGAGTGCCACCTCACGGATCTGCGCACGGGTGTCCGTGCGCCGCGCGTCCGTCACCGCTGACCTCCTGGTTGGTGATGCCCACCATCTTACTTGCCGACCGGCTAGTGAGAGCGTACCTTACCTCTCAGAGCTTACTAGCCGGTCGGCAAGTAAGGGTGATCTCGGGGAAGGACGCCAGTCATGGAAGAGGGGACTCGGGCCGCGGTCGCCGTCCCGGGCGAGGCCGTCGCGCAGCGGGCCGGCAGGCACCGCGCCGAGGTCGCCCACACGCGGGCCGCGGGGGAGCAACTGCCGCCCGCGCAGGCCGACGGCGGTGAGCCCGCCCCGCGCAGCAGGCGCGAGATCTACACGGTCCTGTCCGGCCTGATGATCGCGATGCTGCTCGCGATGCTGGACAACATGATCGTCGGTACCGCGATGCCGACGATCGTCGGTGAGCTCGGTGGGCTCGCCCACCTGTCGTGGGTGGTCACCGCCTACGCGTTGGCGACGGCCGTCGCGACACCGGTGTGGGCCAAGCTCGGCGACCTCTTCGGCCGCAAGGGCGTCTTCATGATCTCGATCCTGGTGTTCCTCGCCGGGTCCGCGCTGTCGGGCCTGTCGCAGAACATGGGCGAGCTGATCGCGTTCCGCGGCATCCAGGGCCTGGGTGCGGGCGGCCTGATGGTCGGGGCGATGGCCATCATCGGCGACCTCGTCCCGCCGCGTGAACGGGGTCGCTACCAGGGCATGATGGCCGCGGTCATGCCGATCGCGTTCGTCGGCGGCCCGCTGCTGGGCGGGTTCCTCACCGACAACCTGAGCTGGCGCTGGGCCTTCTACATCAACATCCCGCTCGGCGTCGTCGCGCTGATCGTCATCTGGTTCACGATGAAGCTGCCGGGCCGCCGCGCGCAGGTCTCGATCGACTGGGTCGGCGCGGGCCTGCTGGCCGTCGCCGTCTCGGCGCTGACGCTGCTGACCAGCTGGGGCGGCACCGAGTACGCGTGGGGCTCGTGGCAGATCATCGGCCTGGCCGTGCTGACCGTCGGCGCCGCCGCGTGGTTCGTCCGCGTCGAACGCCGGGTGGCCGAGCCGATCCTGCCGCTGGCGCTGTTCCGGGCGCCGAACTTCACCCCGGCCGTCGCGCTGACGTTCCTCACCGGCTTCGCGATGTTCGGCGCGGTGACGTTCCTGCCGCAGTACCAGCAGATCGTCCAGGGCGCGTCGGCGACGAGCAGCGGGCTGCTGCTGCTGCCGCTGATGGCGGGCATGCTCGTCACGTCGCTGGCCGGTGGGCAGTTCGTCACCCGGACCGGGCGCTACCGGATCCTGCTGATCGTGGGGGCGTTCGCCATGGCCGCCGGTCTGGGCGTGCTGTCGCTGATGACCGTCGACACGACGTTGCTGACCAGCGCGCTGTTCATGGTCGTCCTCGGCGTGGGCATGGGCTTCCTGATGCAGACGACGATGCTGGTGGTCCAGAACAGCGTCGAGCGCAAGGACATCGGCGCGGCCAGCGGGGCCGCGACCCTGTTCCGGACCATCGGCGGTTCGCTCGGCGTCTCGCTGCTGGGCACGCTCTACGCCCAGCACCTGCAGTCCTCGCTCACCGGCAGCCTCGGCGCCGCCGCGGGTGCCCAGGTCAGTGGCGGCCAGCTCACCCCGGCCATGCTGGGGTCGCTGCCGGCGCCGGTGCAGGAGGCGTTCCGCGCGGCCGTCACCTCGGGTGTCACGACGGCCTTCCTGTGGGCCGCGGGCGTCGCGCTGGTCGCGATCGTCGCGGCGTTCGTGATCCGCGAGGTCACCCTGCGGGGCAGCGCCCCCGCACCGACCCCGACGCACTGACCACCGGCGTACCGCACGAACGGCACAGTCGCGCAACTCGGTTGCGCGACTGTGCCGTTCGTTCACCTGGGTGCGATGCGCAGGGCGCCGGACGGGCAGCCCGCGACGGCCCGGTGTACGGCGGTGCTGTCGGGCGGGTCCTCGACGAGCAGCGTGACCAGGCCGTCGTCGTCCTGGTCGAAGACGTCGTCGGCCGACATCACGCACATCCCGGCGCCGATGCACGTGTCGCGGTCGGCGACGACGTGCACCTGCCCGTCCTGCTCAGCTGCGCTCACCAGGTCACCTCCATCCTCGCCATCCCGTAGACCACGTGGAACGACCGGAACGCCGCAGCGCCCGGCACCTCGGCCAGCGTCGGGAAGCGACGCAGCAGCGCCGGGAACGCGATCCGCATCTCCATGCGCGCCAGCGGGGCACCGAGACAGTGGTGGATGCCGTGGCCGAACGCGAGGTGCCCGATGGCGCCGCGGGTGACGTCGAGCCGCTCGGGGTCGTCGATGGAGGCCGGGTCCCGGTTGGCGGCGGGCAGGGCGCACATCACGGTGTCGCCCTTGGGGATCGCGACGCCGCCGATCTCGGTGTCGACCGTCGTCGTCTTCATCGTCCCGCTGTGCACGATGGAGAGCCAGCGCAGCAGCTCCTCGACGGCGGGCTCGACCGCGGCGGGGTCGTCGCGCACGATCGCGAGCTGGTCGGGATGGCGCAGCAGCGCGAGCGTGCCCAGGCCCAGCATGTTCGACGTCGTCTCGTGCCCGGCGACCAGCAGCAGGCTCGCGATGCCGGCCAGCTCGTCGAACGACAGGTCGTCGCCGTGCTCGCGCACCAGCATCCCGAGCAGGTCCTCGCCCGGGTCGGCCTGCGCGCGGGTCACGAGCGTCGCCATGTACTCGCGCGACTCCAACCCGACGCGGCGCCGCTCGGCCATCGGCAGCGACATGTCGAGCAGCAGCCCGGTGCGGCGCTGGAAGGCGTCGCGGTCGGCGTAGGGCACCCCGAGCAGCTCGCAGATCACCAGGGACGGCACCGGCAGCGCGAAGTCGGCGACCAGGTCCGACGGCGGGCCCTTGGCGGCCATGACGTCGAGGTGCTCGTCGACGATCTCGCGGATCCGGGGTTCGAGCCTGCGCATCCGCCGGATCGTGAACTCTGGGGTGAGCATCCGGCGCAGGCGGGTGTGCTCGGGCGGGTCGAACGCGAGGAGGTTGCCGGCCCGCATCCGGGCCCGCTCCTCGTCGGACAGGTCGTCCATCATCGCCATGCGCGCCAGGCCGAGGGTGTTGCTGAAGGTGGTGGCGTCGGACAGCACCGTCCGGACGTCCTCGTGGCGGGTGACGGCCCAGACGTCGATGCCGAACGCGGTGCGGACCCGCGCGACCCGCGGACCGTCGCGCAGCGCGGCGAGCTCCGGGACGGGTTCGAACTCGTTGCGGCGCATGTAGACGGGCAGCTCGATGGCTGCACGGGTGCGGGTGTCGCTCTGACTCATCGATGGTCCCCCGACGTCGACGGCAGTTCACGCGGCAGCGCGCACTTTTTTGACACTCACTGCCACATACCCAGCATGGCACGCGCGCACCGGCGGTGCAGCCGGCTTCGCCGGGGAGGTCAGCGGGCGTAGCGGGCGCGCAGGACGTGTTTGCGGAGTTTGCCCGTCTCGGTGCGGGGGAGCTCGTCCACGAAGTCGACGGTGCGCGGCACCTTGCGCCGCGACAGCCGCTCACCCAGGAAGTCCTGCAGCTCCGTGGCCAGCGCAGGCCCCGGCGTCGCCCCGGGCGCGGCCCGGACCACGGCCGTCACGCGTTCGCCCAGGTCCTCGTCGGGCACCCCGATGACGGCGACGTCGAGCACCGCGGGGTGCAGGGCCAGCGCGTCCTCGATCTCCTGCGGGTAGACGTTCACCCCGCCGGAGATGATCGTGAACGCCCGCCGGTCGGTGAGGTAGAGGTAGCCGTCGGCGTCGACGTGGCCGATGTCGCCGTTGGTGCCCCAGTTGGGGTGCGTGGGGTGCTGCGCCTCGACGGTCTTCGTGGCGTCCTTGTGGTAGGCGAACGGCAGGACGTCGCGCTCGAAGTACACGAGCCCGGTCGCGCCGGCCGGCACCTCGGCACCCGACTCGTCGCACACGCGCAGCACACCGAGCCGCGACCGGCCGACCGAGCCGGGGTGCGCGAGCCACTCGTGCGAGTCGATCATCGTGACGCCGAGGGCCTCGGTGGAGCCGTAGTACTCGTGCAGCACCGGGCCCCACCAGTCGATCATGCGCCGCTTGACCTCCACCGGGCACGGTGCGGCGGCGTGCACGGCGACACGCAGCGAGGAGATGTCGTACCGGGCACGGACGTCGTCGGGCAGCTTGAGCATGCGCACGAACATCGTCGGCACCCACTGGCTGTGCGTGGCCCGGAACCGCTCGATCGCGGCCAGCGAGGCCTCCGCGTCGAACCGCGGCATGACGACGACCGTCCCGCCGACGGACAGGACCATCGCGGCGAAGCGCAGCGGCGCCGCGTGGTACAGCGGCGCGGGGGAGAGGTAGACGGTGTCGGCGTCGAATCCGTAGACGGGCCCGAACACCGCCAGCAGCGGGTCGGGACCGTCGTCGATGCCCTTGTCGGACAACGGTGGCTTGACGCCCTTGGGGCGGCCCGTGGTCCCGGAGCTGTAGAGCATGTCCTTGCCGCGCGGCGGGTTCCCCGGCACGGGCTCGGCGGGAGCGGCCGCGAGCGCGGCCTCGTAGTCGTCGTGGCCGGCGACCGCCCCGCCGAAGGCGAGCCGCAGCCGCACCCGCGGCGTCGCGTCGACGATCGCGGTGGCCGTGGCGGCCTGCGCGGCCGAGGTGATGACCGCGGCGGCGTCGCAGTCGTCGACGATGTAGGCCGCCTCGCCGGGCTGCAGGTGGTGGTCGACGGCGGTGACGTAGAGGCCGCTGCCCACGGCGGCCCAGTAGACCTCGATGCAGCGCGGGTCGTTCTCGGCCAGCACGACGACGTCGTCACCCGGGCGCAGGCCCGCGTCGTACAGGACGCGGGCCAGCCGCAGCGAGCGCTCGTCGAGCCGGCGGTAGGTGAGCGTCTCGCCCGTGTCGGACATGACGACGGCGGGCTTGTCGGGGGTGCGAGCGGCGATCCGACCGGGGTGCAACGGGCGCTCTCCTGTTCCGTGAGTGGCGATAGTCGTTATAGCGACCATCGCCACTCACGGGTCACTCCGGGAGCGGCTTCCCCTTGGTCTCGGGGCCGGCCAGCAGCGAGAACACCAGGCCGAGGACGTAGATCGAGCCGATGACGAGCGCGGCCGTCGCGATCCCGCCGAGGCCGCCGACGATCGCGCCGGCCAGCAGCGCACCGGCCGCGGCGAACACCCGGCTGACGTTGAACACGACGGTGATCGCGCTGCCGCGCAGGCTCGTCGGGAACAGCTCGCCCGGGTACGTGGCCATCCAGCCCATCTGGCCGAGGGTGAAGAACCCGTTGACGGCGACGACGAACGTCAGCAACCCGATCGAGGAGTAGTGGATCCCGAACAGCACCCAGGTCATGACGAGCGCGCCCGCGAAGTAGGACCACAGTGCCCAGCGTCGGCCTATCGTGTCGGCCAGGACGCCCCAGGCCAGCCAGCCCAGCACACCACCCGCGTTGTAGGCGACGACGATCAGCGTCGTCGTCGTCGGCGCCGCGCCGGCGGCCTTGACGACGGCACCCGCGTACTGCGGCACCCACGTCGACACCGCCCACCAGCCGACGAGGCTCGCCGTGGAGCAGGCCAGCAGCTTGAGCATCCGCGACCGGCTGACGGGTTCGTTGAACAGCCGGCGGAGCGTGAAGACGGTGAGGGCGCGCTCGTGCTCGTCGAGCGTCTCGCCCTGGGCCGCGCGGGCCGAGGCGGCGCGCCTGCGGGCGTCGGCGTCCTCCCACAGGGGCGACTCGCCCACCCGGCGGCGCACGAACAGCACGACCAGCGCGGGCAGCGCGCCGATGGCCAGCAGCCAGCGCCAGGTGCCGGGGTCGGTCGGGCCGAGCAGCCAGAACACGCCGGTGGCGACGAGGAAGCCGACGCCGAACGCGCACTGCAGCAGCGCGATGCCGCGCCCGCGGCTGCGGTCGGCCCAGGTCTCGGCGACCAGCGCGCTGCCGGGGCCCCACTCCGCGCCCATGCCCAGGCCCGCGATGATCCGCAGGACGAGGAAGATCGCGAAGTTCGGCGACAGCGCGGCGAGGCCCGTCGCGATCGCGTAGGTGAGGATCGAGACCATCAGCACCTTGCGACGGCCGAAGTAGTCGATCAGCACGCCCGACGCGAGCCCGCCGATCGCCCACGCGATGAGCTGGACGGCGAGGATCGTGCCGAAGTAGATGGGGGAGGCACCCTTGCCCACCAGGTCGGCCACGACCAGGCTGCCGACGAGGACGATCGCGTAGGTCTCGAACCCGTCGAGCATCCAGCCGAGCCACGCCGAGGCGAAGTTCGCGCGCCGGGTCTTCGCGGCCGGCTGCGAGCCGGTCCGGACAGCCGCCTGCGTGCTCACGAGTTCCCCCGCTCGATCCAGGCGACGAGCCGCTCGACCGCGTACTCGCCGAAGTCCTTGGCCGGGCGCTGGTCGGTGGACTTCGCCTCCGCCGCGAACTCCTTGAGCAGCCGCAGGGCCGACGCGTCGCGGCCGGCCAGCTCGGCGACGGTCCGCTCGACGGTCGTGTCCAGGTCCGCCTCGGCGACGACGCGGCTGACCAGGCCGAGCCGCAGCGCCTCGGCCGCGCCCACCTTGCGCGAGGTGAGCACGAGGTCGTCGGCGGCCTTCGGGGTGACGTGGCAGTAGAGGTAGGTGAGCACGACCAGCGGCGGCAGCCCGGCTGCCAGCTCGTCGAAGCCGAGGATCGCGGTGTCGGCGGCGATCGCGATGTCGGAGTGCAGCGCGAGCCCCGTGCCGAACCCGAACGCGCGCCCGCGCACCGCGGTCACGCTGATGCCGGGGAAGCCGCCGAGCAGCTCGTTGGCGCGCAGGATGAGCCGCAGGTTGTCGGCGCGGCTCACGCCGGCGACGCGCTCACCCTTGTCGCGGCCGAGCGTGAGGTCGGCGCCCGCGCCCGAGACGACGAGCACGGTCGCGCCGCTCGCGTGGGCGCGCTCCAGGCCGGCGATGAAGGCCTGCATCGTCGCGTAGGTGATCGTGTTGGCGTGGTCGGGTCGGTTGAAGGTCACGCGCGCGACACCGTCGGCGTCGTCGTAGAGCACGGGATCGGGCATCGGGGGTCAGCTCCGGTTCGGGAGGGGAGGGAGGCCGAGATTCGTGCGCAGGGTGGACCCCGCGTACTCGTGTTGGAACAGACATCGCTTGCGCAGCAACGGAACGACGTGCTCGACGACGTCCTCCAGCCCCGACGGGAACGCGTCGATCATGAGGTTGAAGCCGTCGACCGCGCCTGCCTCGACCCAGGTCTCGATCGTGTCGGCGATCTCCTCCGGCGTGCCCACCACCTGTTGGTGGCCGCCGCCGTTGGCGTAGAGCAGCTCGCGGACGGTGAGCTTCTTGCGGGTCGCGAGCTCGACGGCGGCGTCGCGGAAGCCGTGCGAGCCGCGGAAGCCCTCGTTGGCCCGGATCAGATCCACGGGCAGGGGCTCGTCGAGCTCCAGCGCCTCGACCGGGACGCCCACGCGCAGGGCGAGCTTCTCCAGCTCCGGACCCACGCCCCGCAGCTCGTCGAGCTTCTCCTTGCGCGCCCGCGCCTCGTCGGTGGTGCTGCCGACGACGGGCAGCAGCCCGGGGACGATCTTCACCGCGTCGGCGCTGCGGCCGTACCCGACGGCGCGGCGGCGCACGTCGGTCCGGAACGCGGTCGCGGCCTCGATGGTGTTCTGCGCGGTGAACACGACGTCGGCGTACTGCGCGGCGAGGTCGCGCCCGCCCTCGGAGGCCCCGGCCTGGAAGATCACCGGCCGGCCCTGGCGCGAGCGCGGCAGGGTCGAGGGGCCGCGGACGGAGAAGTGCTCACCGACGTGGTCGAGGGTGCGCACCCGCGCCGCGTCGACGAACACGCCGGACGCCTTGTCGCCCACGGTGGCGTCGGCCTCCCAGCTCTCCCACAGCCCGATCACCACGTCGAGGAACTCGCGGGCGCGGGCGTAGCGCTGGTCGTGCGCGGGCAGCGGCGTGCCGCCGAAGTTGCCGGCGACGGCCGGGACGAACGTCGTCACGGCGTTCCAGCCGGCCCGGCCACGGCTCATGTGGTCGAGGCTCGCGAAGCGCCGCGCCAGGTTGAAGGGCTCGTTGAACGTCGTCGACGAGGTGCCGACGAGCCCGATCCGCTCGGTGTGAGCGGCCATCACGGCCAGCGTCACCGCGGGGTCGAGGGCCCCGAGGTTGGGCCGGGCGAAGCGCTCCTCGCTGACGTCGAGCGTGTCGGCGAGGAAGATCGCGTGCAGCGCGCCGGCCTCCGCGGTCCGCGCGATGTGCGCGTAGTAGTCCGGGTCCACGTAGTCGAACGCGTGGCCGTCGCGGTAGCGCCAGGCGCCGTGGTGCATGCCCAGGCCCATGACGGTGGCGGTGAGGATGATCTCCACTGCTCAGCCCCGGAGACCCTTGGCCTTGAGCAGCGGGACGACGGCCTCGTTGAAGAAGGCCAGCTCCGGCTCGTAGTCGTAGAAGCCCAGCTGGACACCGTCGAACCCGGCCGCGTGCAGCCGCTCGAGCGCCTCGGCGACGCGCTCCGGGCCGCCGGTGATCTGCAGGTGCCCGCCGAGCGCGCGGTCGGCGAGCACGTGCTTGGGCCAGGCCTGCGCGTCGCCGGTGGTGTGCCGGGCGTGGTAGTTCACCAGGGACCCGGTGTCGGCGTGGGCGACGATCTCGTCGCGGTAGGCGAAGGCCTCCTCGTCGGTCTCGCGGCAGATGACCAGCGGGAAGATGATGACCTTGACCTCGCGGCCGTGCTTGCGGGCGGCGTTCTTGATCTGCGCGACGTGCTCGGGCATCGCGTCGATCGCACCGTCGAAGTCGGCCCCCGCGGGGCTCGCGGTGAACACGATGTCGACGTGGCGGCCCGCGAAGTCGTAGCCGGCCGGAGAGCCGCTGGCGGCCACCAGGATCGGCCGACCGTACTTCGGCCGCGGCGACACGTACGCGTCGCGCAGGGAGTAGAACTCGCCGTCGTAGGTGAGGTTCTCGCGGCCGTTCCACAGGTCCTCGAGGATCGAGGTGAACTCGTCGGCCATGTCGTAGCGCCGGTCGTGGTCGATGCGGTCCATGCCGAACATCGGCGGCTCGCCCGTCGCGTAGCCGGTGACGATGTTGAGCCCGTAGCGTCCGGCGGCGATGTGGTCGGCCGTCGCGGCGAACCGCGCCAGGTGCATCGGGTGCCAGTTGCCGTAGAGCACGTGGACCGTCGAGATCGACAGGATGTTCGTCGTCACCGTCGACAGCGCGATGGTCGAGATGAACGGGTCCAGGAAGTTCTCCCGGTAGTGCATCTCGCCGCCGAAGCCGCCCTTGCCGACCCACTGCTGCAGGCCGAACACGAACTCGAAGCCGGACGCCTCGGCGAGCTGGGTCAGGTGCCGGTTGTACTCGAAGTCCCACCGCGTGGCGCGCGGCAGCGTCGACTGCGAGAACGCGCCGGTCTGCAGCGGCAGGAACAGGCCCAGCATCAACGGCTGGCGGGCGGCCCGCGACAGCGGGCTGTCCGGGAAGTCGAGCGGGCCGGGAACAGGGTCGAGCGGGCGGCCGTCGGTCATCGTGTTTCTCCGTCGGGGAGATCGGTGTCGACGACGACCCGGGCGGGCCCGGCGTCGCCGCCGCGGATCGCGAGCGGGTACGCGTGCACGTGTACCCGCCGTCCGCCGAGACCCTCGAGGTCGGTGAGGTTCTCGGCGATGAGCACCTCGGCGCCGAGCAGCGTGCGGTGCACGGGATAGTCGAAGCCCTCGCCGCGGCGGTGCACCGGCAGGTCGGGCGTGATCATGTCGACGCCGACGAACGGCACCCCCTGCTCGACGCACCAGGCGGCGAGGTCGGGGGACAGGCTGGGGTGGTCGGCGTAGTCCGGGGACAGGAACCTCTCGCTCCACCCCGTCGCGACCAGCAGGAACTCACCGCGTCGCGGCGCCGGGCCACCGGCCAGGACGTCGTCGACGGTGATCTCCTCGCCCGGCTTGCGGTCCACCTTCGCGACGACGCCCGTCCCGGCGAACCGCTCGATCGGCAGCTCGTCGATCGTCTTCGCGCCGTCCACCGCGTGCGCCGGGGCGTCGATGTGCGTGCCGACGTGCAGCGCGAGGGTGATCGCGCTGATGTTGAGCGGGGCGCCGTCGGCGATCCGGGCGACCTGGTGGCGCTCGACCTCGGGCAGGATCGGGATCTTGGGCATCCCGGGCCAGAGCTGGTGGGAGACGTCGACGAGTGCCATCAGGCGTCTGCACCGGCGAAGTGGTCGACCAGGTCCCACTTCGCGAGGAACTCCCGCATCTCGGCGCGGGCGGTGTCGTCGAGTCCCGACCAGGGCCACAGCGGCTCGCCCAGCTCGCAGCCCATCAGACCGGCCGCGGCCTTGACCGCGGGCAGGAAGCCCAGCCCGGTCCAGCGGCCGGGGAACTCGGAGAAGAACAGCTGCAGCCGCGCGGCCTCCGTGATGTCGCCCGCCTCGAACGCCTCGATGAGCCGCGCCGCGATCGGCAGGCCGGGTGTCGGCAGCATGGCACCGGCCCCGCCGAGGACGAGCGTCGAGAGCAGCAGCTCCATGTTCGTGTAGACCTGCGCGTTGCCCTGGATGCGGTTGACCAGGCCGAGCAGCTTCTGCTCGTCGCGGGAGGTCTCCTTGATCGCGACGACGTTCGGGTGGCTGCAGATGCGGGCCATCGTGTCGACGGACAGGTCGACGCCCAGCCGTGGGTTGTTGTAGAGCAGCACCGGGATCGGGCTCTCGTCGGCCAGCGTGGCGAACCAGCGGTGCGCCTCGTCGGGGGTGGGCGCCGCACCCCACGGCTTCGGGCTGGCGACGGCCGCGGCGACGGACGCGCCCCGGTCGGCGATGGCCCCGGCGAGGGCGATCGACTCCTTGAGCGACGCGCTGGACACCCCGGCGAGCACGGGGACGTCGGCTGGCAGCCCCTCGCGGGCGGCGTCGACCAGGGCCAGCCGGGCGGCCTTGGTCAGCACCTGGAACTCCTGGCTCTCGACCGCGCCGACGGTCACCGCGACCGGGCGGGCGGCGGCCAGCGCGTCGATCTGCGCACCGAAGCGTGCCTTGTCGACACGCACGGAGCTGCCGACGAAGGGGGTCAGCGCGGCCACGACCGGTCCACGGCGCAGCACGACGTCAGCCGTCATGAGGGGTACCTCTCTGCTGGATCTCCGTGCCGGAGGCGGTCACGGACGGTGGCATCGCGTATCGATGCGGGGCCCGGCGCCGACGGCGCGGGCGGCGGCGATCAGCCGCGGACGAGACCGGGACGACAGCTACGGCAACCGCGGTCGCCACGGGTGTCGCGGGGCCGGGACAGCACGCTGCGCTGGGAGACGTGAACCGTGCTCACGAAACCTCCTCGCCCGTCGTCGGTCGGTCGAAACCGACAGTAAGTGAGGACCGGGCCATGTGCAAGACGCGTGTCGACACGTGTCTACACGCGTCTACGTAATGGACGTGCGAGCTGGATTGTGCGGACACGTCCCGTACTCTGTGGCCGTCGATGTCGGGTCGGGCCGCACGGTCCGGCTGGTGAGGGGGACCCGTGGCCGCACCCGTGCAGGCAGCCAACGCCGGCGAGTCGCAGTACCTCGTGCTGCGCGACGAGATCGTCGGTGGCGCCCTGCCGCCCGGGACGACGCTGCTGGAGACCGTGCTCGCCACCCGGCTCGGCGTGGGGCGCGCCCCGGTGCGCGAGGCGATCCTGCGACTGGAGTGCGACGGGCTCGTCGTTCGCGGCCAGCGAGGACCGCAGGTCCGGACGCTGACCGCGCCGGAGGTCGTCGAGATCTACCAGGCCCGCATCGCGCTGGAGGCCGAGGCCGCCGCGTCCGCCGCCGCGCACCGGTCGGCGCTCGATCTGGCCCGGCTGCGCCACGTCCACGAGGAGGCCGGCGCCGCGACCGACCCCGACCAGATGCGCGCGCTGCACGGGCGCTGGCACGCGGTCCTGCGGCAGGCCTGCCACAACCCGACGATCACCGGCATCCTCGAACGCCTCGCGCTGCAGCTCGCCCTCTACGACAGCGTCGACATGTCGCGCAACCCGAACCTCGAGTCGACCGACGACGAGCACGCCGAGGTCCTCGACGCTATCGCCGAGGGCGACCAGGACCGGGCCCGCACCGTCCTGCGGGCCCACCTCGAGCGCACCCGCGACGTCCGGATCGCCGCGCTCGTCCGGGAGGAGAGCTCGACGGGCTGAGCGGCGGTCGCGCCGGGCGGGCGAAGGTTTGGGATTCGCCCGGAACGGTGATCACCCGTCCGGGCCGGTGGCCGGACCGGCAGACGGGAGATGCACGCGATGACCTCCGACGGCACGATCCTGGTCGCGGTCGAGAAGCCCGAGCCCGACGTGGTCGTCGTCCGGGTGGCGGGCACGCTCGACCGCACCACGTCCACCCGGCTGCTGCGGGTCGTCGAGATGCAGGTCCACGTGCCGGGGCTGATCCGTCGGGTGCGGCCGCGCCGCGTCCTCGTCGACCTCGCGTCGGTGAGCCGGGTCGACGCGCACGGCCTGTGCGCGCTGCGTCGTGCCGAGTCGCTCGCGCGGCGCGGCGGGGTCCGGCTGCAGGTCACCGGGCTCGCCGACCGGCGTGACGTGCTGCCCGGCGAGGTCGTCGAGGTGCTCGACGCCCTCGACGCCTGCGCCTCGTTGGAGGACGCCCTCGCCGCCGCCCTTCCGGTGGGCTCGCTGCGGGAGGTGGGGATCGTGGTCGCCGGGAGCGGGGTGCCCGCGGGCGACGTCGGCCGGGCCGTCGCGGCCGAGGAACCGGATCCGGAGCTGGCCCCGGCCTCGTGACGTTCGCGCCGCGCTCGGTGGGCTCGCCCGCGGGTTCGTCGGGCGGGGCGTGGGCCGGGGTCGGTGTCCTCAGCCGTCGGTGTCCTCGGCGACGCCCTCGGGGGCGCCGTCGAGGGAGCTGACGAGGTCGAGGGTGGCGTCGACCTCGGTGAGCGTGAGCGGCCGCATCACGACGTGGTCGCTGCGGTCCACCACGACCCGCACGTGCCGGCCGCGGGCAACGGCGAGCTGGTGCACCCGGATCAGCGCGCTGATCCCACGGGAGCCGAGGAACGTCACGCCCCGCAGGTCGACGACGACGTCGGCGCCGGCGTCGAGGACCTCCGTCGCGGTGCTGACCAGCGCCGACGCCTCCGGGGCGTCGACGTCACCGACCAGCCGCAGGCCCTGAACCGACGCCGACACCTCGGCCCGGAACAGCGCTCCGGAGCGGGCGCCGTGGTCGGGTACGTCGATCCAGTGCAGTCCGTCGCCGTCGGCGAGCGGAGCGGGGGAGACGGGCGGCACGGGGGTCCTTTCGGCTGCTCCGGGCGGGGCCGCTGGGGTCGGCGCGGGCCGGAGGCGGACGTGAAGCGGTCGTCGCGGGTACCCGGAAGCACATTGCTCGACCGCCGGACGCCCGCTCACGATATCCGCGTCCGCGTCCCGGTGCGCGCGGCGCAACGCCGAATCCGCCGGTCGGAGGCCCGCCGCACCCTCGAACAGGCGCGCCTCTCGAACAGGCGCGCCTCGGTCAGTCGCGCCTCGGTCAGTCGCGCAGGGAGCCGAGGATCCGGGCGAGCTCGGCGCGGTCGCCCGCGTCCAGGCCGCGGAAGAACTCCTCCGCCTCGGCGGCGCGGGCGGCGCGGATGCCGTCGGCGACCTCGCGTCCGCGCGCCGTGACCCGGACCAGCGTGGCGCGCCGGTCGGCGGGGTCCGGGGCGCGTTCGACGAGGCCGCGCTCCTCGAGGTCGTCGACGACCTCGGTCGCCGACCGCGGTGCGATCCGCAGCTGCTCGGACAGCGCGCCCGGCCGCATGTCGCCGTTGCGGGCCAGCACTCCGAGCGCGCGTGACTGCCCGGGTGTGACGTCCCAGGGTGCGAGGGCGTCCTTGGAGAGGCGGCGCAGCCGCCGGGCGACGGCCCAGAACGTCTCGGCCAGCGAGTCGTCGCCGGGCTCGTCGGCGGTGACGGGGCGGGGCCCGGCGGTCGGACGGTCACCGGTCACGGGAACAAACTACCAGCAGGTCGTGTTGCAGCCTCATGTTGAGGTAACCTCAGCAAGTCTCTACCGAGAGGGGACCGGCTTGGATCCCACCATGAGCGGCGTCACCGTCGCCGCGGACCGCCCGCGCCGCGGCGGTCGTACCGTCACCGCCGCCGAGAAGGAGCAGGCCCGGCGGGTCTCGCTGCGCCGCATCGGTCGGCTGTTCGCCCCGTACCGGACCCAGCTCGTGATCGTCACGGCGATCATCGTCGCGTCCTCGGTCGTCGGGATGGCCTCGCCGTTCCTGCTGCGGGCCGTCATCGACCGCGCGCTCCCCGAGCGCGACGTCGCGCTCCTCGTCGCGCTGGCCGCCGGGATGGTCGCCGTCGCCGCGCTGACCTCGGCGTTCGGCGTCGTCCAGACCTGGATCAGCACCAAGATCGGCCAGCAGGTCATGCACCGGCTGCGCACCGACGTCTTCGCCCACCTGCAGCGGCAGTCCATCGCCTTCTTCACGCGCACCCGCACGGGCGAGGTGCAGTCGCGCATCACCAACGACATCGGCGGGATGCAGTCGGTCGTCACCTCGACCGCCACGTCCATCGCCGCCAACCTCACCACCGCCGTGGCGACGATCGTCGCGATGGCCGCGCTGTCCTGGCAGCTCCTGCTCGTCTCGCTGGTGGTCATGCCGCCCGCGATCTACCTGACCCGACGTGTCGCACGGATGCGCCGCGCGATCACCGCCGAGCAGCAGCGCGAGCTCGCCGACCTCAACGTCACCGTCGAGGAGGGCCTGTCGATCAGCGGCGTCCAGCTCACCAAGACGATGGGCAGCGGCCCCGCGCTCGTCGCGCGGTTCACCGAGTCCTCCGCACGGCTCACCGATCTCGAGCTGCGCAGCCAGCTCGCCGGGCGCTGGCGGATGGCGTCGATGAGCGTCATCTTCGCGGCGATCCCGGCGGTCATCTACGTCGGAGCCGGTCTGCCGGTCACCGCGGGCACGATGACCATCGGCACGCTGATCGCGTTCACGACGCTGCAGGGCTCGCTGTTCCGTCCGCTCACCGGTCTGCTCAACGTCGGCGTCTCGATCGTGAGCTCGCTCGCGCTGTTCGCCCGCATCTTCGAGTACCTCGACCTGACCGTCGAGGTCGACGACCCGGCCGAGCCCGTCGACGTCGACCCGGCGCAGGTCGCGGGCCACGTCCGGTTCTCCGATGTCACCTACGCCTACCCCGGCAGCGACTCCGCGGCCGTCGCCGGCGTCACACTCGACGTCCCGGCGGGCTCGACGCTCGCGCTCGTCGGCGAGACGGGCTCGGGGAAGAGCACCCTCGCGGGCCTCGTCGCCCGGCTGCAGGACCCGACCGGCGGGCGGATCACGATCGACGGCATCGACCTGCGCGACATGCGGCTGGCCGACCTCGCCCGGATCGTCGGCATGGTCAGCCAGGAGACCTACCTGCTGCACACGACCGTCCGGGAGAACCTGCGGCACGCCAAGCCCGACGCGACCGACGCCGAGATCGAGGCCGCCGCGCGCGCGGCCCAGGTCCACGACCTGATCGCGGGCCTGCCCGACGGGTACGACACCGTCGTCGGGTCCCGCGGCCACCGGTTCTCCGGCGGGGAGAAGCAGCGCATCGCGATCGCCCGGACGTTGCTGCGCGACCCGCGGGTGCTCGTCCTCGACGAGGCGACCAGCGCGCTCGACACCGAGACCGAGCGGGCCGTGCAGCAGGCCTTCGACACCCTGTCGCGCGGCCGCACCACCATCACCATCGCCCACCGGCTCTCGACGGTGCGCGGCGCCGACCGGATCGCCGTCGTCGACCAGGGCCGCATCGTCGAGTCCGGGACGCACGACGAGCTCGTGGCCCGCAACGGGCGCTACGCGGCGCTGGCGACGTGACCGGCCGCCGGGCGGACGGCATGCGGGGTCGTCGATCCGGGTACCGGCCATCGTGCACGACGACGACCTCCCGCCCGGACCGACCCGTTCGGACCCGTCGGGTCCGGGCTGGACCCGGCAGCGGCGCGGGAAGGGCTGGAGCTACTCCGACGACCGCGGCCGGGTGATCACCGACCCGCTGGTCCGCAGCCGGATCGGGCAGCTGGCGATCCCGCCGGCGTGGCGCGAGGTCTGGATCGCGCCCGACGAGAGCGGGCACATCCAGGCCGTCGGCACCGACGACGCCGGCCGCCGCCAGTACCTGTACCACCCCGCATGGCGGGAGGCGCGCGACCGGGAGAAGCACGACCGCGCCCTGCTGCTCGGGACGCGGATGCCGCGGGTGCGGGCCGAGATCGCGGCGCGGCTGACGGAGTCCGGGCTGGGGGCACGCCGGGTCCTCGCCGCGGGCCTGCGGATGCTCGACCTCGGGGTCTTCCGCGCGGGCGGCGAGCAGTACGCCCCGGACAACCCGGACGACGACGGCACGTTCGGCCTCGCCACCCTGCTGCGCGACCACGTCAGCCTGAATCGCGGTGCCGTCCTCGTCGACTACCCGGCCAAGGGCGGGGTGCAGCGGTCGGTGCGGCTCGCGGACCCGGAGCTGCACAGGGTGGTCGGGTCGCTGCGCCGCCGGCGCGGTGGGGGGCCGGAGCTGCTGGCGTTCCGCAACGGCTCCGGCCGGTCGCGGGGCGACTGGCACGACGTCACGACGGCCGACCTCAACGCCGCGGTCAAGGAGCTCGCCGGCGCCGAGATGACCTGCAAGGACCTGCGGACCTGGAACGCGACGGTGCTCGCCGCCGTGGACCTCGCCGCCCGCAGCCGCGACGGCGTCCCCGACGCGCAGCGGGCCCGCACCCGCGAGGTGCGGCGCACGATGGAGGCGGTGTCGGACCACCTCGGCAACACCCCGGCCGTGGCCCGGGCATCCTATGTGGATCCGCGGGTCGTGGAGCGCTACGAGGACGGCCGCACGATCCTGCGGGCACTGCGCCGGGTCGGGGACGTCACCTCGGAGGCGGGGTCGGTCGACGCCCGCTCACGCGACATCCTCGACCGGGCCGTCGTCCGGCTCATCAGGAAGGGCTGACCCGGCAGGCCGACCCGGAAGCCGACCCGGAACGGCCGACAGCGGTCGTGAGCGGCGATGGTCGCCGCAGCGTCGCCAGCGACCATCGCCACTCACGGGGCGTCAGCCGCGGGCCGCCGCGAACTCCTGCACGATCCGGTCGCAGAAGGCCGGCAGGTCGTCGGGGTTGCGGCTGGTGGTCAGCCTGCCGTCGGTGACGACCTCCTCGTCGACGGTCGTGCCGCCGGCGTTGCGGATGTCGGTGCGCAGGCTGGGGAACGACGTCAGCGTCCGGCCCTTGACCAGGTCGGCCTCCACGAGCGTCCACGGCGCGTGGCAGATCGCGGCGACGGGGCGGTCGGCGGCGAACGTCTCCCGGACGAAGGCGAGGACGTCCTCGTCGAGCCGCAGCCGGTCGGCGTTGACCGTCCCGCCCGGCATGATCAGCGCGTCGTAGTCCGACGCCGAGACCTCCGACGCGACGCGGTCGACCGGGAACTTCCCGGCCGGTTCGATGTCGCCGTTCATCGCCTGGATGTCGCCGTCGGCGAGCGAGACCAGCTCGGTCGTCGCCCCGGCGCTCTCCACCGCCTTCCGCGGCTCGGTGAGCTCGACCTCCTCGACACCGTCGGTCGCGAGGATGGCGATGCGCAGTCCGTCCAGAGTTCCGCTCATGGCAGCGGACGTGCCCGCCACGGTACGGGGCGAAACGCGGCTCAGCGGATCAGCTCGACGACGGTCGCGTTCGCGGTGCCGCCCCCCTCGCACATGGTCTGCAGGCCGTAGCGGATCCCGTTGTCGCGCATGTGGTGCACGAGACGCGTCATGAGGATCGTGCCCGAGGCCCCGAGCGGGTGCCCGACCGCGATCGCGCCGCCGAGGGGGTTGAGCACCTTGCCGTCGGGATCGTCGAGACCCAGCTCGACCTGCCACGCCAGCGGCACCGGAGCGAACGCCTCGTTGACCTCGAAGGCGCCGATGTCGGAGATCGCCAGGCCCGTGCGGGCCAGCACCTTGCGGGTCGCGGGGATCGGGCCGGTCAGCATCATCAGCGGGTCCGCACCGCTGACGGCGCCGCCGTGGTAGCGGGCGATCGGCGTCAGGCCGAGCTCCTTCGCCCGTTCCGGAGTCGTGACCATGACGGCCGACGCGCCGTCGGAGATCTGGGAGGCGTTGCCCGCGTGGATGACCCCGTCGGCGCTGAACGAGGGCTTCAGCTTCGCGAGCGTCTCCGGCGTGGTGCCGCGACGCAGGCCCTCGTCGGCGGTGAACTCCGGCTTGCCGGGGACCTCGACGAGCTGTCCGGCGAACGCCCCGGAGTCGGTGGCGGCAGCGGCGAGCGCGTGCGAGCGGGAGGCGTACTCGTCGAGCCGGGCGCGCGAGAGGTTCCAGTGCTTCGCGATGCGCTCGGCGCCCACGCCCTGGTTGAAGTCCTGGTTCGGGAACTCGCCGGAGGTGAGGTCGGCGGCGTAGCGCTCGCGCACGAGCGGGCCGAACGGCCGGCCCAGGTCGCGGCCGGCACCCAGCGGCACCCGCGACATCGACTCGACGCCGCCCGCGACGACCAGGTCGTACTGCCCGGCCATCACCATGCCCGCGGCGAAGTCGAGCGACGACTGGCTCGACCCGCAGGCCCGGTTGACCGTCACCCCGGGCACGGTCTCGGGCCAGCCGGCGGCGAGCACGGCGTAGCGCCCGACCTGCGCGGCCTGGTCGCCCGCCTGGTTGACGCAGCCCCAGACGACGTCGTCGACGACCGCCGGGTCGACGCCGGTCCGCTCGGCGAGCGCCCGCAGCACCGCCGCGGACAGGTCGACGGGGTGCACGTCGGCGAGGCTGCCGTTGCGCTTGCCGATGGGTGTGCGGACCGCGTCGACGATGACGGCTTCCGGCATGGTCGCTCCCGACTCTCGTGTCGTAGGGCCTTCATTGACCGTACGACGACCGACCGTACGACCCCGTCCGGCCGTTTCGCCGTGCCGGGCGCAACGTCACACCGCATCATCTGGGTGCGGTACGACGGTGGGAGGGGTTCATGCAGCTGTGGCCGGGGTCGCCCCATCCACTCGGCGCGACGTGGGACGGCGGCGGCACCAACTTCGCCCTCTTCTCCGAGCCGGCCGACATGATCGAGCTGTGCCTGTTCGACGAGGACGGCGTCGAGACCCGGGTGCCGTTGCCCGAGCGCGACGGATTCGTCTGGCACGGCTACCTCCCGCGGGTGCGGCCCGGCACCCGCTACGGCTACCGCGTCCACGGCCCCTACGACCCGGCGGCCGGGCTGCGGTGCAACCCGGCGAAGCTCCTGCTCGACCCGTACGCCATGGCGGTCGACGGCGAGATCACCTGGGACGAGGCGATGTTCGCGTACCGCTTCGGCGACCCCGACTCGCGCAACGACGCGGACTCCGCCCCGTTCGCGATGCGCTCGGTGGTCGCCGACCCGTACTTCGACTGGCAGGACGACCGTCCGCTGCGCATCCCGTACCACGAGACGGTGCTCTACGAGGCGCACGTCCGCGGGTTGACCATGACCAACCCGAAGGTGCCGCGCGACGTGCGGGGCACCTACGCGGGCATCGCGCACCCCGCGACGGTCGAGCACCTGCGCGGTCTCGGTGTCACCGCGCTCGAGCTCATGCCGGTGCACCAGTTCGTGCACGACTCGACCCTCGCCGACCGCGGCCTGCGCAACTACTGGGGCTACAACACCATCGGCTTCTTCGCCCCGCACAACGGCTACGCCGGCTTCGGCACCCGCGGCGAACAGGTGCAGGAGTTCAAGTCGATGGTCCGCACGCTGCACCGGGCGGGCATCGAGGTCATCCTCGACGTCGTCTACAACCACACCGCCGAGGGCAACCACCTCGGGCCGACGCTGTCGTTCCGCGGCATCGACAACCTCGCCTACTACCGCGTGGTACCGGGCGACCCGCGGCACTACTACGACACCACCGGCACCGGCAACAGCCTCAACGCCCGCCACCACGAGTCCCTGCGGCTGATCATGGACTCGCTGCGGTACTGGGTGACCGAGATGCACGTCGACGGCTTCCGCTTCGACCTGGCCTCCAGCTTGGCCAGGGAGTTCCACGAGGTGGACCGGCTCGCCGCGTTCTTCGACCTGGTCAACCAGGACCCGGTGGTGAGCCGCGTCAAGCTCATCGCCGAGCCGTGGGACGTCGGGGAGGGCGGGTACCAGGTCGGCGGCTTCCCACCGCTGTGGACGGAGTGGAACGGCCGCTACCGCGACACCGTGCGCGACTTCTGGCGCGGCGAGCCAGGCATGCTCCCGGAGCTCGCGAGCCGGTTCTCCGGGTCCTCGGACCTCTACGAGGCCGACGGCCGACGGCCCCACGCCTCGATCAACTTCGTCACCGCGCACGACGGCTTCACCCTCGCCGACCTGGTCTCCTACCACGAGAAGCGCAACGAGGCCAACGGCGAGGACAACCGCGACGGGGAGAGCCACAACCGGTCGTGGAACTGCGGCGCGGAGGGCCCGACCGACGACAGCGACGTCAACGTCCTGCGGGAACGCCAGAAGCGCAACCTGCTCACGACGCTGCTGCTGTCGCAGGGCGTCCCGATGATCTCCCACGGCGACGAGCTGGGGCGCACCCAGGGCGGCAACAACAACGCCTACTGCCAGGACTCGCCGCTGTCCTGGATCGACTGGGAGGCCGCCCGCGAGCACGAGGTGCTCACCGAGTTCGTCGCCGGGCTCGCACGGCTGCGCGCCGAGCATCCGGTGTTCCGCAGGCGCCGCTTCTTCCAGGGCCGCCCCATCCACGGCTCCGACGTCGCCGACGTCGCGTGGCTGCGGCCCGACGCGACCCCGATGTCCGACGCCGACTGGCACTCGCGCAGCAGCCTCGCGATCTTCCTCAACGGCCACGGCATCCCCGATCGCGACGACGTCGGCAGGACGATCGTCGACGACTCGTTCCTGCTGCTGGTCAACGCCGCGCCCCAGCACACGACGTTCACGCTGCCCGACGAGACCTACGGCAGGACGTGGCGGATCGTCGTCGACACCGCGGACCCGCTGCTGGCCACCGCGCGCCGGAGGCGGCCCGCGCCCGGGGCCCGGCTGCGTCTGCAGCCCTGGTCGACGACGGTCCTGCTGTCGCGGTACTGAGCGCGCCGTTCGCGGTACCGAGCGTGCTGCCGCGGTACCGGGCAGGGCGCGGTGTCGCGGCCGGCCGGCGGGGGTAGCCCGGGCACGTGGGCACCGATCTCGACGCACTGCGCGACGCCGTCACCCGCTGCACCGACTGCGAGCTCCACGCCGACGCGACGCACGCCGTGTTCGGCGCCGGACCGGCGTCGGCGTGGCTGATGCTCGTGGGGGAGCAGCCCGGTGACCGCGAGGACCGGGAGGGCGCACCGTTCGTCGGCCCGGCGGGCCGGTTGCTCGACACCGCGCTCGAGCGCGCCGGCGTCGACCGCGACGAGGTGTACGTGACCAACGTCGTCAAGCACTTCCGGTTCGAGCGCGAGGGCAAGCGGCGCCTCCACAAGACCCCCGCGGTGCGGCACGTGCGGGCCTGCCGGCACTGGTTCGACGACGAGCTGGCGGTCGTGGGGCCGCGTGTCGTGGTCACGCTGGGGGCGACGGCGGCGAAGGCGCTGGTCGGCCCGGACGTCCGGATCAGCGAGGAGCGCGGCGAGGTGCGGGAGTGGCAGGGCCGGTCGCTGGTGCCGACGATCCATCCGTCCGCGATCCTGCGCGGTTCACCCGAGGCCCGCGACGCCGCGCTCGACGCGTTCGTCGCGGACCTCGGGGTCGCCGCCGGTCTGCGGTCCTGACGGACCGTCAGCCGCGCGGCTCGTCGTCCGGGTCGGCCTCCTCGCGCAGCTGGTCGAGCACGTCGGCCTGGTCGGCCTCCGACAGCCGGTCGACGTCGGGCGGGACGACGATGCCGGCACCGCGGGGATCGGCACCGCGGGGATCGGCACCGGTCTCGGGGTCGGCAGCCTGCTCGACGACCTCGCGCTGCTGCTCGGCGGCGTCGGCCTCGGGGCGTTCTGCGCTGGTCACGGTTCCTCCCGTGCGGTCGGGGACGCTGACCGTCCCCGGCTACCCGCGGGCGCCCCTGGTCACGCCCGGGTCAGCGGGTCGCCGAGACGTTCCAGGTCAACCGGCCCGCGGTGCAGGACGTCGCCGGGATGGTGTGCACGATCTGGCCGGCCACGCTGCTCGCGGTCCACACGGTGTCGACGACGGTCGCGGCGCGCGCCGACAGCGTCAGCGTGAACGTCGCCGCGATCTGCTCGTCGTTGCAGGTGTACCCGTAGGGCGACACGAGCGCGCCGGTCGCGGTCCAGACCCCGCCGGTCCCGGCGGTGAGCGGGACCGCGCCGTCCCACTGGCCGTCGGGGGCGCGCACGGTGCAGGCCGAGCGGGTGCACTCGGAGATGATCACGGGGACCTCGAGCGTCGGGGTCTTCGAGCAGTCCGAGAGGTCGCACGCGGTCTGCGGTCCCTTCAGGACGAAGGCACCCTCCGGCGAGGCGGTCGCGGGAACGGCGTCGACGTCGTCGGGGCCCAGCGAGCCGGCCGGGCGGCGGAACGCGGCGTCGGCCGGGTCGGTCAGCCCGAACTCGCGGATGTTCTGCCCTGCGCCGGTGACCGCGACGGTCGCGCCGAGGTCGAAACCGGGCCAGGCCCCCGCGGGCGGCGTCGTGCCGGGCCGGAGCGCCTCCGGTGCGGTCAGCGGATTGCCCGACGCGCACCGCACGCGTGGGACGCCGTAGCCGTCGACCAGCACGGCGGTGCCGGCCTGCAGCACGGCCTGCGCGTCCTGCTCGGAGCCGTCGGACCAGCCGTGCTCGTGGACGCGGGTGTCGGCGCGCAGCAGCACCGGTGTCAGCTCGCGGACGAACGTGGCGAGGTCGCCGCTGGAGAGCACCGTGGGGGAGCGGCTCCAGCGCAGGCCGGGGTCGCTGCGCAGCGCCGAGACCCAGGCGGTGGCGAGGTCGGGACGCCCGCCGAGGAAGTCGGCGAGGCGGTCGCGGTCGCACGACGCGCTGCCCTTGACCCCGCGGTAGAGCCCGTCGGTGGCGCCGGGAACGGCGTCGCGGTTCGCGATCCCGCGCGGCAGCGACGAGGCGGTCACCGACCCGGGCGGTCCGGTCGTCGTCGCGAAGTCGGAGGTGAAGGCGCCCAACGTGCCGGGGCCGGAAGCGGCGTGCAGGACGAGCCCGTCGGACCGGGAGCCCAGCCACCACCACACCCCGCCGCCCGCGAGCAGCGCGACGACGCCGACCAGCGCCGCGACGAGCGGCCAGCGGCGGCGTGGCCGGTCGGCGGGTGGGCCGGTACCCCGGGGCGGCGCGGTCCCGGAGCCGCCCGGCGGCGGCGGTGCGGGCGCGGCGAACGCGGGCTGCGGGGTCCACCCGGTGTCGGCGGGAGGCGGTGGCGCGCTCCGGTTCCCGCCCGCCGCCGACGGCGGCTGCGGCGGGTTCGTCGCGGCCGTCCCGATCCCGGGCGGGCTCGGCCCGGGCGGGGTCGACCCGGGCGGCAGGGTCGTCGCGGGCGGACCGATCAGGGTCGGGGCCGGCGCCGGTCCGGCGTGCACGCCGGCAGGCCGCGGGGTGGCGAGCCCGCGCGCCGTGGCGACGGCCTCGGCCATGGACTGCGGCCGCGCGGCCGGGTCGACGGCGGCCATCCTGGTCAGCAACGCCGTCAGCTCGGGCGGGACGCCGGGCAGGATCGGCGTCGGCAGCGGACCGCGCAGGATGCGGGCGACCATCGGGGCCGGCCCGACGTCGGAGTCGTCACGGAACGGCGCCCGTCCGCACAGCAGCTCCCACACCGTTGTCGCGAGGGAGTACACGTCGGAGACGACCGTCGGACGGGCGTTGTTGAGCACCTCGGGTGCCACGTGGTCGAGGCTGTATCCGCCCGCGACCGTCTGCGACCTGGCACTGACGGTGCCGCGGGCGACGCCGAAGTCGGTCAGCGCGGGCGATCCGTAGTCGGTGATCATGATGTTGGCGGGCTTGACGTCGCAGTGCAGCACGCCCTGGGCGTGTGCCGCGACGAGCGCCTCGCCGATGCGGATCAGCACGTCGAGCGCGTCGGCGGCCGGCATCGGCCCGTGCTCGCGCAGCGCCGCCGCGTAGGAACCGCGCGCACACAGCTGCAACGCCAGCCACGGGCTGTGGTCGACCACGCCCGCGTCGTAGAGCGCGACGATGTGCGGGTGCTGCGACAGCGCGGCCATCGCCTGCCGTTCGCGCTCGAACCGGCCACGGGCGTCGTCGTCGCGCAGGTCGACCTCGAGGAGCTTGAGGGCCACCGGCCGCCCGGTGGACAGTTGCGTGGCCTCCCACACCACGCTCGACGCGCCGCGCCCGACGACGCGGCGCAGCACGTACCCCGGTGGGACAGCGCCACCCCACGCGCCCGTCCCGTTCACCCCGGTTCCTCCTCGGCCGACGGCGTCGTCCCGTCTCCAGCGATGGCGTCGCGGTCGCGGGCCATCCGTTACGCGCAGTATTCCCATCGGCGCCCGATCCCCGAACCGGGCCCCCTGTCACCCGGCGAGACGACCCGCGCACGGTCGTCGTCCTGACACACTGCGTGGATGGCGAAGCCGACGGCGACCTCGAGCGAGGCGGAAGCTCCCCGCAAGCGCGTGCCGCGCAAGGCCTACGAGGGCGAGCTGCTGCGACTGCAGGGCGAGCTCGTGCAGCTGCAGGAATGGGTCCGCGACACCGGGTCGCGCATCGTGGTCGTCTTCGAGGGCCGCGACGCGGCGGGCAAGGGCGGTGCGATCAAGCGGGTCACCGAGCACCTCAACCCCCGCGTCGCGCGGATCGTCGCGCTGCCCGCGCCGACGGAGCGCCAGCGCACGCAGTGGTACTTCCAGCGCTACGTCGAGCACCTGCCCGCCGCGGGCGAGATCGTCCTGCTCGACCGCAGCTGGTACAACCGCGCCGGCGTCGAGCGCGTGATGGGCTTCTGCACGCCGGAGGAGTACCAGCGCTTCCTGCGGCAGTGCCCGATCTTCGAGAACCTGCTCGTCGAGGACGGGATCGTGCTGCGCAAGTACTGGTTCTCGGTGAGCGACCACGAGCAGGCCCGCCGCTTCGCCGAGCGCGCGTCCGACCCGCTGAAGCAGTGGAAGCTCTCCCCGATGGACCTCGAGTCGATCACCCGCTGGGACGCCTACTCCCAGGCGAAGGACGACATGCTGATCCACACCGACACCGAGATCGCGCCGTGGTGGGTCGTCGAGGCCGAGGACAAGCGGGCGGCGCGGCTCAACATGATCCACCACCTGCTGTCGTCGATCCCGTGGGAGCCGCGGGCACGTCCGCGGCTGGCGCTGCCCGATCGGCCGGCGTCGTCGGGCTACCAGCGGCCGCCGCGCGAGATCCAGCGCAGCGTGCCCGACCATGCCGCGACGCTGAGCTGACGCGCTCCGGGCGACTCAGCTCCAGATCGTCACGTAGACCGGCGGGCGGAACCGGGCGGGCGCGAGACCCTCGCCCGGCGCCCGCAGCAGCTTCATCGCCTCCGGGGTGCTGAGGAAGTGGCGCAACGACGACGCGGCCGCGGAGCGCCGGTCGACCGGCAGCGTCGACACGTGCCACACGACGTCGAGCGGGGTCCCGGGCAGCTCGACGACGGTGAGCTCGCGGCGCCGGACGTGGTGCACCGCGAGGTGCGCGATGCCGGGGGCCACACCCGCGCCGCGGGCGGCGGCGTCCCAGGCGGCGGTCTGCGTCGGGAACACCGACAGGCTCGACTCGGGGATGCGGGCGGCACGCAGCAGCCGGCCGACGTCGCTGTCCGGGTCGGTCGCCGACGTCTCGACGAGCCACGGCCAGCGCGCGGGCGGGCCGGTGAACCGGGCGTCGGGAGCGGCGAGCACAACGAGGCGCGCCCGGAAGATCGGCTCGCTGACCAGCCCCATCGAGCGCTCGCCACCCAGGTGCGGCCCGAGGGCGACGTCGGCCAGGCGCTGCGAGACGAGCGCGCCCATCTCGGCGGTGGTCGCGACGCCGGAGCTGATCTCGATGGTCCCCGACGACCGCGCGCCGAACGTCTCGCCCAGAGGACCGGCGACGAACTCGACGACCGGGCTGGGCGCCACCAGCCGCAGCTGCTCGGGCGCACCCTTGGCCGAGCGCACCGCCGACTCCGCCTCCGCGCCGAGTGCCACCATCTGCGCCGCGATCGCGAGCAGTCGGGTGCCGCCCGCCGTCATCGTCATGCCGTTGCCGCTGCGCACCAGTAGCGGGTCGCCGAGGTACTTGCGCAACGCGGCCAGGGCCTGGGAGACGGCGGGCTCGCTGACCGACAGTGCGTTGGCGGCCGCCTTGACCGACCCCAAGCGCGCCACGAGCACGAACGCGCTCAGCTGCGTCAGCGTCATGCCGGGCATTCTCGACCATCGGAGGCCGCGATCGGGGCCCCGTTAAGCGATCACTTAGGAGTACATCTCGCGCGGAGGGTCGGTGCGCGAGATGCACGTGGCGGTCGTGCGGACCGCAGCCGAACGCGCTGGCACGCATCTCGGCCGTCCGCGACCCCGCGACAGAGAGCCCTGCAGGCGAGAAGCCGCCGCGATTTAAGCGAACGCTTAGCCGAGGGTGTCGCGCAGACGCCCCCGCCGCGAGACTCTGCCGAACGGCGGAGGGTGCTGCGGTGGCGCGCCGACCGGGCCACCATGAACCCTGAACCGCCGCAGGAGGAGGACGACGATGTCCGAGCGCGAGACACGTACCGATGACGCTCTGACCGTGCTGCGCGGAATCTGGTCGGCCACCGGCCAGACCAGCGCCGAGCTGGAGGAACGGTTCGGCCGCAGCCCCGGCAAGGTCTGCAAGAACATGAAGAACATCGGGTTCGGCGGAATGCCCGGCGACCCGATCGACGGCGACACCAACACCCCCGTCGACGAGGACGTCCGCGCCGCCTGGCGTCGCCGCCTCGCACGCGACGGCAAGCTGCATCCACGCGGCCGCAGCGTCGGCGAGACCCTCAACTCCTGTGAGCGGCAGTAGTCGCTATGGCGGCCATTTCCACTCACGAGCCCACTGTTGCGAGGAGATCGTTCCGTTGACCCGTCCCGGCTCGGTTGCCGAGCTCACCGATGCATTGCGCGCCACCGGCTATCTCGCCGACCGCGGCCTGGCCACCGCCGTCCACGTCGCCCTCGGCCTCGACCGGCCCGTCCTGCTGGAGGGCGAGGTCGGCGTCGGCAAGACGGAGCTGGCCAAGGCGCTCGCAGACGTGTTGGGGCGCACGCTGATCCGGCTGCAGTGCCACGAGGGGATCGACGCCGCGCAGGCCCTCTACGAGTGGGACCACGCCCGCCAGCTCATGCACATCCGCGCGCTGCAGGAAACGAACTCCTCGCCCGACGACGCCGTCGACGCCTTGTTCGGCCCGAAGTTCCTCCAGGAACGCCCGCTGCTCGCCGCCGTCCGCGCCGGTGCCGGAGCGGTGCTGCTCGTCGACGAGATCGACCGCGCCGACGACGAGTTCGAGGCGTTCCTGCTGGAGCTGCTGTCGGACTTCCAGGTGACGATCCCCGAGATCGGGACCGTCGTCGCTGATACGCCGCCGTTGGTGCTACTCACGTCGAACCGCACCCGCGAGCTGCACGACGCCCTCAAGCGCCGCTGCCTCTACCACTGGATCGGCTACCCGTCCGCCGCCCGCGAGGTCGCGATCGTCCGGTCGCGCCGGCCCGAGGTGTCCGAGGCGCTCGCCGAGTCGGTCGTCGCGGCCGTGCACCGGCTGCGCGCCATGGACCTCGCCAAGCCCCCCGGCGTCGCCGAGACCATCGACTG
Source organism: Pseudonocardia benzenivorans CB1190 (assembly GCF_000196675.2). Taxonomy (GTDB): domain Bacteria; phylum Actinomycetota; class Actinomycetes; order Mycobacteriales; family Pseudonocardiaceae; genus Pseudonocardia; species Pseudonocardia benzenivorans. The sequence continues at coordinate 2,793,604 of NC_015312.1, forward strand.
GGCCCGCACCCTCGACTTCCTGGGCGACGACCTCGACGCCGCCACCGCCGACCTCACCCTCGGCTCGGTCGTGAAGGACCACGACGACGAGGAGCTCGTCCGCACCCGGCTCGACGAGCTCACCCGCGGCTGAGATGGCCGATCTCGTCGGGCTCCTGGTCCGGTTCGCCCGCACCCTGCGCGCCGAGGGTGTCGCCATCGGGCCCGGCGACGTCCTCACCTACTGCGCATCCGTCGCCACCCTCGATCCCACCGACCTCGTCGACCTCTACTGGGGCGGACGGATCGCGCTCGTCACCCGGCACGAGGACGTCGAGACCTACGACCGGATCTTCGAGGAGTTCTTCCTCGGCACCGGGGTCGACGCCGGCTCCCTCCTGGAGCTGCTGCTGCGCGCCGAACCCGAGGCGGAGACGACGCTGGAGACCGTCGCGCCCGACCCCGGCGACGACGAGCGCCCCGACGAGGAGACGACGCTCGGGCTCATGGCGTCCGACGTCGAGACCCTCTCGTCGCGGGCATTTGCCGAATGCACCGACGACGAGTTGGAGACGTTGCGGCGCATCATGTCCGGCATCCGGCTCCGACCCCCGATGCGCCGCACCCGACGCACCCGCCCCGCCCGCCGCGGCCGGCGTCCCGACCTCCGCGCCACGGTCCGTCGCTCCCTGCGCACCCACGGCGAGCTCGTCGAGCTGCGCTACCGGCGCCGCCGCGTCCGGCCCCGCCCGCTCGTGCTGATCCTCGACATCTCCGGCTCCATGGCCGACTACTCCCGCGCCATGCTGCAGTTCGCGCACTCCGCCCAGCGCGGCGCCCGGTTCCGTGTCGAGGTGTTCTGCTTCGGCACCCGGCTCACCCACCTGACGCCGTCGCTGCGCACCCGCAGCCCGGACGAGGCGCTCGCGCGCGCCGCGGACCTCGTCGTCGACTGGGAGGGCGGGACCCGCATCGGGCAGGCGATCGACGAGTTCGTCCGACGCTGGGGGCGCCGCGGGATGGCGCGGGGCGGGATCGTCGTCGTGTGTTCCGACGGGCTCGACCGCGGTGATCCCGAGCTGCTCGAGTCGGCCATGCAGAAGCTCGCGCGGCTCTGCCACCGCGTGGTGTGGACCAACCCGCACGTCGTCGCCGGAGGCAGAGGGGTGCCGCGGACCGTCGGCATGCTCGTTGCCGAGCCGTACGTCGACGTGCTGCTGTCGGGGCGTGACCTCGGGAGTCTCGACGAGCTGGCGGCGCTGCTGCCGGAGCTGGGATAGGAGCGGGCGATGCGCTGGAGTGTGGGACTCGAGGCCCAGGGCGACCGGTTGGTCACCCACGACGAGATCGTCGAGCTCGCCGACGCCGTCGCCCCGCACGGCGGCATCGCCTCGGGCATCGGCACCGACCGTTACGGCGCGCAGATCATCGTCGACGCGTCGTCGCACGACGAGGCCGTCGAACGCGGGACCGCGACCTTCCGTGCGGCCGCCGCCACCGCCGGGCTACCGGAGTTCCCGATCGTCCGTGCGGAGGCGGTGAGCGAGGCGGACGACGACCTGGCCTGGGAGGCATGATCCGTCTCGGCTCGTTGGCGGGCTATGCCTTCTCCGGCCCGCGGCTGCTCGCCGGCTGGGCCCCGCCCGCGGAGCCGGGCGTCTACGCGATCCTCTACAAGCCCGAACCCGAGCGGGAGCGATACGCCGTCGTCTACGTCGGCCATGCCGACGACCTCACCGCCGAGGGCCTGCCCCTGCGCCACCCCCGCGCCCACTGCTGGACCCAGCGCGCCGGCGGAAAATGGCGCCTGCACGTCGCCACGTTGTCGATCCCGGGTGGCACCCGCGGCCACCGCGAGATGGTCGCCGAGGAACTGATCTCGATGTACACCCCCCACTGCAACGCCGAACGCTACGACGGCTCCTGGCGCGAGGAGTGGATCCTGTGACCTGAAGCCTGTGCGCGGCGATAGTCGCTACAGCGACCAGCGCCGCGCACGACCGCCTGTCCACATGCGGTCGCGTGCTCCACAGATCCCCCGACCGATCCCCGGAGGAGGCGATCCGCAGCCGATCGTCGTCGTATGACGATCATCGACACCCCCTCGTGGCCGGCGCTGCTCGAACGCCAGCACGGCATGGCCTCACTCGCACAGCTCCGGGATTGCGGCGTCAGCTGGAGCGCAGTCGTCGCTCGGACGAAGGCGGGTCGTTGGCGCCGCCACCTTCCCCGCGTCTACGCGACCTTCACCGGTCCGCCCCCTCGCGAGGCGAGAGTCAGCGGCGCGTTGCTGTACGGCGGGGCGAGGGCCGTGCTCAGCCATCGCACCGCTGCGGAGGAGTGGGGGCTGCTCCGCCATGAGGACGGGCCGATCCACCTCACGGTCCCGTACGGCACCTCGGCCGTCTCACAGCCCGGGCTCGTCGTAGTCCACCGCTCCCGCGCCTTCGGCCACATCGTGGTCGCCTCCGACCCACCGCGAACGAGCCTGGGCGACACGGTGATCGACCTCGCGGCGGCCGAGGGGGACGTGATGGAGGCGCGCCGGACCCTCGTCGCGCTGCTGACCACCGGTCGGGTCGGACCGGACCATCTCCGACAGCGCCTCCTCGAACGTCCGCCTCGGCGCCATCGCCGTGTGCTCGCCGATGCGGTCGCGTTGGTGCGCGACGGGGTCCACTCCGCCCTCGAGGAGCTGTACGCCTCCGATGTCGAGGCGGCACACGGGCTTCCCGCCGGCCGTCGGCAGACGCCGACGTCGGTCGACGGGTTCACGCTCTACGAGGATGTGACCTACGACCATGCCGGTGCCGACGTCACGATCCGCCTCGACGGTCGGACGCACCTCGCCGACGGGACGGCGTTCCGCGATCGCCGCCGCGACAACGCTGCGGAGCTGGCAGGCCGGGCCCGGCTCGTCTACGGCTGGAAGGACCTGTCGAGCGATCCGTGCGCGGCCGCCCGGGAGGTGGCGACGGTCCTGATCCGTCGTGGCTGGCCCGGGCGGCCGACGCGGTGCGCACGCTGCGCGTGAGGGTCGTGAGTGGCGATGGTCGCCATGGCGACCATCGCCACTCACAGGGTTTTCAGGCCCACCCCGTCGAAGAGGCGTGAGCGGCGGTGGCCCGAGGCGGGGACCGCCACCTCCGGGCGGGTCGGGTTGGGGGACGCCTTGCGCACGATCTGCTCCGCGAAGCCGTAGAGCAGGGGGAGGGCGCCGGCGACGGTGCCGCCCGAGCGGTTGATGTGCTCGACGCCCGGGCCGATGAGGGCGGCGTCCCGGTTGACCTGCTGGACGCTCTCCTCGCAGGTCTCCAGGTTCGTCGCGATCCCGGTGAGCAGCGTGCCCACCCAGAACAGGTAGAACGCCAGCCCCGCGATGAGCAGCGCGATCACCACGACGGTCAGGACGATCATCGTGACGCTCCGTTCGTAGCGGCGGCGGGGGTCGGGATCGACGGCAGCACCCGGCCCAGGAATAGGTGGTGCTGCAGGCCCTCGGCGAGGACGCGGTCGACGGCGTCGCCGGTGGGGTCGATCAGCGCGGTCGACGCCGTGTTGGCCGTGACCTGCTCCAGCGTCGACCTGATCTGACCGACACGGCGGTCGATGGTCTTCACCAGCTGCACGAGCACCTGCAGCAGGACTGCGACGACGATGACGACGACGAACCCGGCGATGATCGCGATCCACCAGGCGGTGGTGTCCGACATGTCAGCCTCCCAGCCTGGCGCGCCCGCGGGCGAGGCCCGCGGTGATGGTGTCGGCGAAGTCGATCGTCTCCGCCAGTGCGGCGAGCGGGCGGGTGTTGACCTCCGCCTTCTGCAGTCCCTCGTTGATCGACTGTGCCTGGCGGCCGATCCGCGCCGCGAGTACCAGGATCGGCACCACCAGCGCGACGACGACCAGCACGACGACGATGCCGATCGCGAACCCCACGATCCATCCTGTGCTCATCGGTCACACCCCCGCACAGAAGTCGCGGACCGGCTTCAGGTTCGCGTTCACCGAGGTCAGCCGTTCGGGGACGGGCGCGGTCGAGGCGACGATCGCACCGACCCCGCCGTCGAGGGCAGCCAGGGTCCGTGAGACGTGCCGCAGGTGCAGGATCACCCGCAGCAGCCCGATCCCGGCGATGGCGATGATGAGGGCGGCGATGACGATCGTCGCCCAGGCGGCGGCGGGCATCAGTGGGCACCTTCCTTCGGAGGCAGGAGGACCGCCACGCTGCCCGCATAGCGGACCGCGCCTGCGGACACCTGGGCGACGGTCGCGTCGGTCGTCGCGAGCATCGAGGGGACGGGGTCGAGCGCGCCGGCGAGCTCCACGCCGCCGGCGAGGATGTCGTCGGCCGCCCAGCGGATGCGCTCGACGGCGGCGAGCACCCGGTTGAGCAGGGCGATCACCACCGGGAGCACCACGAGCAGCAGGACGGCGTTGCCGATCCACCACAGCACCATGTCTTGTCGCCTCCTACGCGGGTCGGGTACTCGGGCCGAAGAAGCGGCGGACCACCCGTTTGAGCGCCATCAGCGCCGCGGACAGGCCGATCCGGAACCCGCTCGCGGGAGCGGCCCGGGTGATGGTGACCGTGCCGCCGCGTGATCGGGCCTCGGCATTGGCGGCGATGCAGTCGGTGAAGGCGCCCAGCAGGACGCTGGTGACGTCGGAGATCATGCCGCGCCCGTACTGGGCGGCGGCGCCGGAGATCTGCAGGTCCTGCACCACGTGCATCGACGTCGCACCCGCACCGGCCGGCGCCAGCGAGGCGGTCACCGACATCTCCGCGGTGCCCCGGCCGCGGGCCTCGGAGCCGGCCGCGTGCAGCACCATCGTGTGTGTCGACGGGTCGGACGAACGGATCTGCGCGACCCCGGTGAACCGCAGCGACACCGGACCCATGCTGACCTTCACCCCGCCGGTGAACGAGCCGTCGGGCTGCTCGCCGGTGAGCTCCGCGCCGGGCAGGCAGGGAGCCAGCGCGGGGACGTCCTGCAGGAACTCCCAGACGTCGTCGAGCGGTGCGGCGAGCCGGAAGTCGTTCTCGATGAGCATCGCTCACTCCGTCCGGAAGGGAGGGGCGCCGGACACGTCCTGGCCCGTGTGGGCGGCGTGCCAGACTCGGTCGGGCAGCAGCGGCATGTCGATGTTGCGCACACCCGTGGGCCGCAACGCGTCCATGACGGCGTTGACGTAGGCCGCCGGCCCGCCGACCGCCGCGCACTCACCGACGCCCTTGGCGCCGATCGGGTGGTGCGGCGACGGCGTGACGACCTCGTGCAGCTCGAAGCCCGGGGTCTCCCACGCTGTCGGCAGCAGGTAGTCCATGTAGTTGGCGCCCACCAGGTTTCCGTCGACGTCGTAGGTCTGGAACTGCATGTTCGAGATGGCGTAGGCCTCGGTGAGCCCGCCCATGATCTGGCCCTCGACGATCATCGGGTTGATCCGGACGCCGCAGTCGTCGACTCCGACGAACCGCAGCACGTCCCACACCCCGGTCTCGGGATCGACCTCGACCGTCGCGATGTAGCACGCGAACGGCCAGGTCAGGTTGGGTGGGTCGTAGTAGGCGTTGTTCTCCAGGCCGGGCTCCATGCCGTCGGGCATGTTGGAGTACGCGGCCATCGCGCACTCCTGGATCGTGACGCCGCGGCTCTCGGCGCCGCGTACGAAGAACCGGCCGAGCTCCCACTCGACGTCCTCCTCCGACACCTCCAGCAGGTGCGCGGCGAGCTTGCGCGCCTTGGCCCGGATCTTGCGAGCCACCATCGCGGTGGCCGCGCCGGCGACAGGGGTCGACCGGGAGGCGTAGGTGCCCATGCCGAACGGCGTGTGGTCGGTGTCGCCGTGCTCGACGACGATGTCGGTCGCCGGGATGCCGAGCTCGTGGGTGACGATCTGGGCGAACGTCGTCTCGTGGCCCTGGCCCTGTGTCTGCGCGCCGATCTTGAGCACGGCCTTGCCCGTCGGGTGCACCCGCAGCTCTGCGGAGTCGAACATCTTGATGCCGAGGATGTCGTACTCGCGGCTGTTGCCGGCTCCGAGCGGCTCGGTCATCGTCGAGATCCCGATGCCCAGCAGCCGGCCCTGCTTGCGGGCCTCGGCCTGCTCGACGAGGAAGTCGTCGTAGCCGATCGCGTCGAGCCCGACCTGCAGGCACTTGAGGTACTGCCCGGAGTCGGTGAGGAACCCGAACGGCGTCCGGTACGGGAACTGGTCGTCGCGGACGAGGTTACGGCGCCGGAACTCCGCCTGGTCCATGCCCAGGTCGTCGGCGGCGGCCTGCATCATCCGTTCCTGGAAGAACATCGCCTCGGTGACGCGGAACGAGCACCGGTAGGCGACGCCGCCCGGCGCCTTGTTCGTGTACATGCCCTGCGCCGTGATGTGCCCGACGGGCACGTCGTAGCAGGCGAACGACGAGTGCACGAGCCCGATCTTGAACTTGGTGGGCTGGGCGTCGGCGTAGAAGGCCCCCTGGTCGGTGGTGGCGTGGTAGCGGACGGCGAGGATCTTGCCGTCGTTCGTGAGTGCCATCTCCGAGTCGAGGTACATGTCGCGGCCGAACCCGGTCGATGACAGGTTGCCGGTGTTGTCCTCGATCCACTTGACCGGTTTCGCGGTGAGGATCGAACAGAGGATCGCGCACACGTAGCCGGGGTAGACGGGCACCTTGTTGCCGAACCCGCCACCGACGTCGGGGGAGATGATCCGGATCAGGTGCTCGGGCAGCTCGGCGATCAGCGCGACGGCCGCCCGCACGATGTGCGGGGCCTGGCTGGTCAGGTAGACGGTGAGTTTGCCGGTGGCGTTGTTGAAGTCCGCGACCGCGCCGCAGTTCTCGATCGGCGAGGGGTGGCTGCGCGGGTAGTGCAGGCGGAGTTTCGAGACGACGTCGGCCTGCGCGAACGCGGCGTCGGTCCCGTCCTTGTCACCCACCTCCCACTGGTAGGCGACGTTGTCGGCCTGGCCCGCCTTGTCGTCGCGGATCAGCGGTGCGCCCGGCGCGACGGCCTGCTCCGGGTTGACGATCGGGGGCAGGGCCTCGTACTCGACGACGATGGCGTCGCACGCGTCCTTGGCGATGTAGGGGTCCTCGGCGACGACGCACGCGACCTCCTGGCCCTGGAAGCGCACCTTGTCGGTGGCGAGGACGGCCTGGGTGTCGTAGGACAGCGTCGGCATCCAGGCCAGGTTGCGCTGCGCGGCCATCTCGCCGGTCAGCACCAGCTTGACACCCGGGATCGCCCACGCGGCACTGGTGTCGATCGACTTGATCCGGGCGTGCGCGAGGGGGCTGCGCAGGATCTCCATGTGCAGCATGCCCGGCAACGTCACGTCCTCGACGTAGTTGCCGCGGCCACGGATGAACCGGGCGTCCTCGACACGGGGCCGGCTCGACCCGAGCCCTCCGATCTTGACCTCGTCGAGCGCCTGGGAGCCGGTCGCCGGCTCAGCTGTCGCCGTCACTGGGCCTCCTTCTCGGCCGCCCACCGGACGGCCTTCACGATGTTCTGGTAGCCGGTGCAGCGGCACAGGTTGCCGGACAGACCCCAGCGGATCTCGTCCTCGGACGGGTCGGGGTTGCGATTCAGCAGGGCGCGGGCGGCCAGCATCATGCCGGGGGTGCAGAACCCGCACTGCAGCCCGTGTTCGGCGACGAAGCCCTCCTGCACCGGGTCGAGCTCGCTCGGCGTGCCCAGACCCTCGACGGTCGTGACCTCGTGGCCGTCGGCCTGGACGGCGAGCATCGTGCAGGACTTCACGGGCGCACCGTCGTAGAGGACGGTGCACGCGCCGCAGTTGGTGGTGTCGCACCCGACGTGGGTGCCGGTGAGGGCGAGGCCCTGGCGCAGCAGGTGCGCGAGCAGCAGCCGCGGCTCGACCTCCGCGACGCGGCGTTCGCCGTTGACGGTCACGGTGATGCGCCGGGTGGGCGCCCCGGTGTCGGATGTGGTGTCGACCGGTTCGGTGGCGGTCACGGGACTCCTCCTCAGGCCGCTGCGCCCGCGGGCGCGCGTTCGGCGGTCAGGATGCGGCGCACGAACGTCGCCACGACGTGGCGCTTGTAGTCGGCGGTGCCGCGGTGGTCGGTGCGGGGCCGGGCGACGGCGGCCGCGAGCTCGGCGGCTCGCTCGACGACGTCGGGCTCCAGCGACGACCCCAGGAGCGCCTGCTGGGCGTCGACCGCGGCGATCGTCGCGGGGCCGACGCCGGTGAGCGCGATGCCCGCGCGCACGACCCGTCCCCCGTCGGACTCGAGCGCGACGGCGACGCCCGCTGTGGCGAAGTCCCCGACGCGGCGCTCCAGCTTCAGGTACGAGCCCGACCGCGTGCCCTGAGCCGCGGGCACGACCGCCTCGACAGCGATCTCGTCCTGCTCCAGGGCGTTCTGGAACGTGCCGACGACGAACTCGCCGACCGGGATGGTGCGCAGTCCCCGCGGACTCGCCGCGACGACCGCGCCGTCGAGCGCGAGCATCACCGACGCCCAGTCGCCCTGGGGATCGGCGTGGCACAGCGACCCGACGAGCGTCCCGCGGGTGCGGACGATCGGGTCGGCGACGAGCGGTGCCGCGGCGGCCATCGTCGGCTGCGCGCCCGGCAGGATCGCCGAGTGCTCCAGGTCGACGTGGCGACACAGCGCGCCCACCCGCAGCCCGCCGCCCGGGACCTCCTGGTGGTAGGCCAGGCCCTGCACGCCGTTGATGTCGACGAGGACGCCCGGCGCGGCGAAGCGCAGTTTCATCATCGGGACGAGGCTCTGGCCGCCGGCCAGGATCTTGGCCTCGTCACCGTGCTCGGCGAGCAGCGCGAGCGCCTCGTCGAGGGTGCGGGGCGCTTCGTAACGGAACCGTGACGGATACATCAGGAATCCTCCAGCAGGTGCCGCGGGGCCGACTCCGGCGGCCGCGGCGGCTCGACGATCGCGACGGGGAGCGGCTCGTCGTCGGGGTCGGGACGAGGTTCCTGGTGGGGCGGCCACGGCCCGGCGACGGGCTTGCCCGCCGTGCGCAGCCAGCCGACCATGCCGGGGAACGCCCAGATCGTCGGGCTGCCGCTGTCCTTCGGCGCGTGCTCGAAGAGCTCGAACATCCGCCCGGTTCTCCCGCCGGGACTGCTCGGCGGAGGATCGTTGGTCATCATCGACTCACATTCCTCTTGGTCGCGGGCACGTGTGGGACATCACGGCCGCGTGGTGCCGGAATGCTCCACCTGTCGCAATGGAGGTGCACCCCTGCCCTAAGCGAAGCCTTAAGTGGGGTTTGGACGTATCGGCGCGGGGCGGCCACGATGGGGCGGACCACGACGGTCGGGAGAGGAGGTCGGTGGTGCAGGTACCGGCGTTCTTCGAGTACCAGCGTGCGACGAGCGTCGAGCACGTCGTCACGTTGCTCGAACGGTTCGGGCCCGAGGCCCGGATCGTGGCGGGCGGGCACAGCCTGATCCCGATGATGAAGCTGCGGCTCGCCCAGCCGGAGCTGCTCGTCGACGTCAACGACCTGCACGAGCTGGCGGGGATCACCGTCGACGGCTCGGTGGACGCCGGGCATCTGCGGATCGGTGCGCTGACCCGCCACGCCGAGCTGCTCGCCAGCTCCGTCGCGGGCGAGCACTTTCCGATCCTGCACGACGCCGAGCGGGTCATCGCCGATCCCGTTGTGCGCAACCGCGGCACGATCGGCGGCTCGGTGTGCCAGGCCGACCCGTCGGAGGACCTGTCCGGGGTGTTCACGGCGTTGCGCGCCGTCGCGGTGATCCGGGGGGCCGACGGCGATCGGACCGTCCCGATGCGGGAGTTCTTCCACGGTCCCTACGAGACCGCGGTGCGGCCCGCGGAGATCCTCGTCGAGCTGCGGGTGCCGCTGCGGACGGGCGCCGGCAGCGCCTACGTCAAGGTCGACCGGCGCGCGGGGGACTGGGCTGTCGCTGCGGCCGGGGCCGTCGTCTCGCTGGGGCCCGGCGGTGTCGTCGACGAGGTCGGCATCGGACTCACGGCCGTCGGCGACGCCGACTTCACCGCCGTCGAGGCCGAGGACCTGCTACGCGGCCGGGTCGCCGACGAGGACGCCTTCGCCGCGGCGGGGGCCGTCGCGGCAGAGCACTGCCGGCCGACGGCCGACCAGCGCGGGCCCGTCGACTACAAGCGCCACCTCGCGGGCGAGCTCACCGTCCGCGCACTGCGCGACGCTGTGGCCCGCGCCCGTCGCGGCAGGTCCGCCGGGTGAGGGTGGGGGTGACCGTGAACGGGGTGGAGCACGTGCGTGACGTCGAGCCGCGGCTGCTGCTCGTGCACCTGCTGCGTGACGAGCTGCGCCTCACCGGGACGCACTGGGGCTGCGACACGTCCAACTGCGGGGCCTGCACCGTCTGGATGGACGGGCTTCCGGTGAAGTCGTGCACCGTGCTGGCGGTGATGGCCGACGGCCGCAGCGTCCGCACCGTCGAGGACCTCGAAGGGCCGTTCGGGCTCGACCAGGTGCAGCAGTCGTTCATGGACTGCCACGGCCTGCAGTGCGGCTTCTGCACCCCCGGGATGCTCATGACCGCGCGCAAGCTGCTCGACGACAACCCCGACCCCACCGACACCGAGATCCGCGAGGCCATCTCCGGCCAGATCTGCCGGTGCACGGGCTACCGCAACATCGTCGCGGCCATCCGGCACGCCGCCGACGCCGAAGCCGCCGGCCGGGGGGACACGTGACCGGCACCCTCGACGCGTGCGCGGGGCCAGGCTTCGGCCCGGTCCCGCGCAAGGAGGACGGACGCTTCGTCCGCGGCCGCGGACGGTTCGTCGACGACATCGCACTGCCCGGCATGCTGCACGGCGCGGTCCTGCGGAGCCCCTACGCGCACGCGCGGATCCGGTCGGTCGACGTCACCGCGGCCGAGTCGCACCCGAAGGTCCGCGCCGTGATCACCGGCGAGACCCTCGCTGCGCGGGGCATGGCGTGGATGCCGACGTTCTCCCACGACGTCGCCGCCGTCCTGGCCACCGACAAGGTCCGCTACCAGGGCCAGGAGGTGGCGTTCGTCGTCGCCGAGGACCGCTACGCCGCCCGCGACGCCCTCGCGCTGATCGACGTCGACTACGAGCCGCTGCCACCGGTGGTGGACGCGCGCCTCGCCCTCGCCCTCGACGCCCCCGTGATCCGGGACGACCTCGCGGACCGGACCGACAATCACGTCTTCGACTGGGAGACCGGCGACCCGGATGCCACCGCGGCGCTGTTCGCCCGGGCCGCGCACGTCTCGGAGTGCGACCTCGTCTACCCCCGCGTGCATCCGGCGCCGCTGGAGACGTGCGGGACCGTGGCCGACTTCGACCGCATCTCCGGCAAGCTCACCGTCCACGCCACCGCGCAGGCCCCGCACGCCCACCGGATGCTCTACGCCCGGATCGCCGGGATCCCCGAGCACCACATCCGGATCATCGCCCCGGACATCGGCGGCGGTTTCGGCAACAAGGTCGGCATGTACCCCGGCTACCTGTGCGCCGTCGTCGGCTCGATCATGACCGGGGCGCCGGTGAAGTGGGTCGAGGACCGCTCCGAGAACCTGATGAGCACGTCGTTCGCGCGTGACTTCCACATGCACGGCGAGATCGCCGCCGACGCCGACGGCCACATTCTCGCCCTCCGCGTGTCCGTGCTCGCCGACCACGGCGCCTTCAACGCGACGGCCCAGCCGTCGAAGTTCCCGGCCGGGTTCTTCGGCGTCTTCACCGGCTCCTACGACATCGCCGCCGCGCACTGCCGGGTCACCGGCGTCTACACCAACAAGGCACCCGGCGGGGTGGCCTACGCCTGCAGCTTCCGCGTCACCGAGGCCGTCTACCTGGTCGAACGCCTCGTCGACGTGCTCGCCCACGACACCGGCCGCGATCCCGCCGAGCTGCGGATGGCCAACCTGCTCACCCCCGACCGGTTCCCGTTCCGCAGCGCCACCGGCTGGGAGTACGACTCCGGCGACTACCCGCGCGCGCTGCGCACCGCGCTCGACACCGCCGGCTACGCCGGGATCCGCGCCGAGCAGGCCGCGCGCCGGGCGTCGTTCGAGAAGACGGGGAAGGGCCCGCTCACCGGGATCGGGATGAGCGTGTTCACCGAGGCCGTCGGTGCCGGTCCGCGCCGGCTCATGGACATCATGGGGCTGGGCATGGCCGACGGCGCCGAGCTGCGGGTGCACCCCACCGGCACCGCGGTGCTGCGGCTGTCGTGCATGAGCCAGGGACAGGGCCACGAGACGACGTTCGCCCAGATCGTCTCCCACGAGCTGGGCCTGCCCGTCGACGCCGTGGACGTCGTCCAGGGCGACACCGACAACACCCCGTTCGGCCTGGGCACCTACGGCTCCCGTTCGACGCCCGTCTCCGGGGCCGCGGCGTCGGTCGCGGCCCGCAAGGTGCGCGAGCAGGCCCGTCAGGTCGCGGCCGTCCTGCTGGAGGTCGCGGCCGACGACCTGCGCTGGGACGCGGGCCCCGGCTCCGCCGAGGGCGGGAGCTTCAGCGTCGCGGGTGTCCCCGGGGTCTCGGTGAGCCTGCGCGAGATCGCGATGGCCGCCCACGGCGGGCTCGACCTGCCCGAGGGGGTGGAGGGCCAGCTCGCGGCGACGACGGTCTACAACCCGCCGAACCTCACGTTCCCCTTCGGCGCCTACGTCTGCGTCGTCGACGTCGACCCCGGCACCGGGGAGGTCGACGTGCGCCGGTTCGTCGCCGTCGACGACTGCGGGGTGCGGATCAACCCGATGATCGTCGAGGGCCAGATCCACGGCGGCCTTGCCGACGGCGTCGGCATGGCGCTGATGGAGCTCGTCGCGTTCGACGACGACGGCAACCACCTCTCCGCGTCGTTCATGGACTACCTGCTGCCCACGGCGATGGAGTGCCCCCCGTGGGAGCTCGCGGCGACGGTCACGCCGTCGCCGCACCACCCGCTGGGCGCCAAGGGCGTCGGCGAGTCGGCGACCGTCGGGTCCCCGCCCGCGGTCGTCAACGCCGTGCTCGACGCCATCGGCGTCCGCCACGCGGACATGCCGCTGACCCCGGCCCACGTCTGGCGAGCCCTCCAGGGCCGCCCCATCCGTCCCGACATCGCGATCAGGTGAGGCGAGAGATGACCACTGCCGAGCTGCGCGCCCACGCCGACCGGCTGCACCGCGACCGGGTTCCGTACGTACTGGCGACGGTCGTCCGCGCCGAGCGGCCCACCAGCGCCAAACCCGGCGACAGCGCGCTCGTGCTGCCCGACGGGTCGATCGACGGCTTCGTCGGCGGGGTGTGCGCCGAGTCGACCGTCCGGCTCGAGGGGCTGCGGCTGCTCGCGTCGGGGGAGTCGGAGCTGCTCCGGGTCACCCCCGAGGCGGCGGACGCCGTCGCGCCCGAGGGGGTGCGGGTCGTCGAGAACCCGTGCCTGTCCGGGGGCACGCTGGAGATCTTCCTGGAGGCGGTCATCCCGCCGGTGCTCGTCCGGGTGTTCGGCGACTCGCCGATCGCGCGGGCGATCGCGCAGGTCGGCACCGCGCTCGACCTCGACGTGCAGAACGACGTCGACGCCGCGCTCCCGGTCGCGCCCGACACGACGGCCGTCGTCGTCGCGGCGCACGGGCGCGACGAGGTGCCGGTGCTGCGTGCCGCCCTCGCGGCGCGGGTGCCCTACGTCGCGCTGGTGGCGAGCCCGCGCCGATCGGCCGCGGTGCTCGCCGAGCTCGACGTCGCCGACGACGAGCGCGCCCGAATCCACGCCCCCGCGGGTCTGGACATCGGGGCCCGCACACCGCACGAGATCGCGCTCTCGATCTACGCCGAGATCGTCGCCCAGCGGCCCCGCGCCGACGCCGCGCGTCCCGCGGAGCCACCGGTGTCGGCCGCCCCCGCGGAGGCGCTCGACCCGGTGTGCGGCATGACCGTCGCGGTCAGCCCGGCGAGCCTGTCGCTCTCGCACGAGGGCGTCGCGTGGTACTTCTGCGGGTCGGGCTGCCGGGAGGCCTTCCGCGACGCCCCGCAGCGCTACCTCGCCACGCCCCGCCCCTGACGGCCCGCGGCAGCGCCGCTACCGTCCGGTCGGGGCCGACGGTTGCGTCGTCGGGGCGGGCAGGTGCCGACCGCACGCCGCCTCGAACGCGTCGAGGTCGAGGGCCGGACCGCCCAGCGGTGTCGGGGCCTCGCGGCGGGTGCACAGCCCGTCCAGCAACAGGTGCAGGTAGCGGCGCCAGACCTGCGGGTCCGCCGCCTCGGCGAACGCCGCGACCTGGACGAGCATCACCTGCACCGCGGCGAAGTCGGTCAGCTCGACGTCGGGGCGCAGCACCCCGGCGTCGATCGCGCGCCGCACGCCCTGCTCGACGAGCGGCAGGATCTCGGCGCGCCGCGACCGGAACGACTCGAGGTCGCCGATCTCGCCGAAGATCACGTCCTTGAGGCCGTGGTCCTCGATCTGCATGGCCACCAGCGACTCCAGCGCCGCGCAGAGCCCCGCCCACGGGTCGGGATCGGCGACGGCGTCCTTGACGCAGGCCACCACCTGGTCGAGGCGCTCGTCGAACAGCGCCTCGACCAGCGCGGTCTTGTCGGGGAAGCGGCGGTACACCGTCCCGGTACCGACGCCCGCGTGCCGCGCGATCTCGTCGAGGCCCGCCTCCAGCCCGCGGCGCGCGAACACCTCGCGCGCCGCCGCCAGGATGCGGACGCGGTTGCGCTCGGCGTCGGCGCGCAACGGCCGCGCCGGTGCGGCGGCCTGCTCGTCGGCCGCCGCACCGGTCTGCTGCTCGGTGGTCGTCATCCTCGACTCCCGTGTGCTGACGTGGATCCCGCCGGGGGCAGCGTCAGTGCATCATGACGGGCGCGCCGGTGCCGGCCTCGTCGTCCTCCTCGAGCGGTTCGGGCTTGCGCTTGGGCAGCAGCGCCAGCGCGACGACGAACGCGACGGCGACGAACGCGAGCGCCCACCAGAACGTCTGGCCGAACGCGGTCGCCTGGATCCCGAGGACCTGGGCCTGCACCTCGGGCGGCAGCGCGGCCAGCGCGGCCGGGTCGGCGGCGCCGGCCGCGGCCGGGCCGAACGCCTCGGTGAACTTGTTGGTCGCGATGACGTAGAGGATGACCGTCATCAGCGCGGTGCCGATCGAGGCGCCGACCTGCTGGGTGATGTTCAGCGTCGTGCTCGCGTTGGCGATCGAGCGGCGGCGCAGCGTCTGCAGGGCGCCGGTGAACGTCGGCATCATCGTGAAGCCCATGCCGACACCCATCACGAACAGGGCGATGCCCAGGTGCCAGTACGACGTGTCGGCCTGCAGCCCCGTCAGCCACCAGAACGAGCCGCCGATGATCGCCAGGCCGACCGGGACGATGCGGCCGACACCGGTGCGGTCGGCCAGCTGGCCGGCGATCGGCATCGCGAGCATGGCGCCGATGCCCTGCGGCGCGAGCAGCAGGCCGGTGTCGAGCGCGGTCTCGAAGCGGACCGTCTGCAGGTAGATGGGCAGCAGCAGCATGCCGCCGAACACTGCGATGATCATCAGAATCATCGTGACGATCGAGGCCGAGAACACCTTGTTGGCGAACAGCCGCAGGTCGATCAGCGGCTGCGGGGTGCGCAGGGCGTGCCACACGAAGCCGACGAGCAGGACCGCGCCGACGGCCATCGGAGCGATGACCTGCGCGTGGCCGAAGCCGTGCTGCGAGCCGTACTCCGCGAAGCCGTAGATCAGCAGCGCGAGGCCGGGGGAGAGCAGCGCCAGCCCCAGGAGGTCGAGCTTGCCGGCGATGCCCTTGCCGTCGCGCGGCAGGATCCGCGCGGCCAGCAGCAGCCCGATGACACCGATCGGCAGGTTGATGAAGAAGATCCAGCGCCACGAGAAGCTGTCGACGAGCCAGCCGCCGAGGATCGGGCCGCAGATCGGGCCGAGCAGCATCGGCACGCCGATGATCGACATCACGCGGCCGACGCGGTGCGGGCCGGCGGCGCGGGTCAGGATCGTCATGCCGACGGGCATGAGCATGCCGCCGCCCAGACCCTGCAGGACGCGGAAGACCAGCAGCGACGTGATGTCCCACGCGAGGCCGGCGAGCACGGAGCCCGTGACGAACAGCGCGATCGAGATCATGTAGATCCGCTTGGTGCCGAACCGGTCGCCGGCCCAGGCCGTGAGCGGGATGACGGTGGCCAGCGCCAGGGTGTAGCCGGTGGCGATCCACTGGATCGTGGTCAGCTCGACGCCGAAGTCGCGCTGCAGCGTCGGGATGGCGACGCTGACCACGGTGACGTCGAGGATCGACATGATCGCGCCGATCACGACGACGGCGGCGATGGCGAGCACCCCGCGGTCGAGCTTGTCCGAACCCGCCTCCGGGGCGGCCGCGGGAGCCGCGGGAGTCGGGTCCTCGGGCAGTGCGCTCTGCCCGGAGTCAGGGGTGGTCGACATGGTCTCCTCTTAAGCGGAAGGACTCTCTCCGGATGGACCGTAGCGGGATCGGGTGATGCGCGGCCAACCGGTTTTCGGTGGCCTCGATCACGCTTCGACGATGCAGCCGTCGCGAGCGGGTACAGGATCGGGCTCGGGTGAGCCGGACGTGGCCGGCCGGTCACGCAGGGCGACTGCGGCGACGACGGCGATCAGCGCGGCGACGACGGCGGCGACGCCCGAGGTCAGCTGCAGTCCGGCCACGAACGAGGCACGCGCCGTCGCGAGCAGCGCCTCGGCCGTCGGTCCCGGCAGCCCGCCTGCCACGGCGACGGCGCCGCCGAGGGTGTCGCGGGCCGCGGCGGCGGCGTCGGCGGGCAGCCCCACCGGCAGCCCCGACGCCACGCCCGCACGGTAGAGGGCGGCACCGACACTTCCGAGGGCCGCGATGCCCAGCGCGCCGCCGAGCTCTGCCGCCGTCTCCGAGACCCCCGACGCCGCACCGGCCTTCTCCGCGGGCGCCGACCCGACGACCAGCTCCGTCGTCAGGCCGAAGACCGGACCCATGCCGACCGCCACGACCACCGAGGCCACGACCAGCACCGTCAGGCCGTGGTCGACGGCGACGAGGGTGAGCAGGCCCAGGCCCACCGCGGCACCCGCCAGGCCGACCGCGACGACCGTCGCGGGCCGGAACCGGGCGACGACGCGCGGCCCCGCCTGCGATGCGATCACGAACGCGACCGCCGACGGCAGCGACCACAGTCCCGCCACCAGCGGCGACAGCCCGACGACGAGCTGCAGGTACTGCCCGACGAACAGGAAGTAGCCGACCATCACGAAGATCGCCGTGAAGTTGACGACGAGGGCGCTGCGGAACGTGCGGATGCCGAACAACCGCACGTCGATCATCGGGTCGGCGAGGCGGCGCTGCCGCCGCGTCCACAGCACCCCGACGACCACGCCGCCGACGACCGCCGCCGACGAGGTCACCGTCACGCCGTCCTGGACGAGCTGCTTGACCCCGTAGACGACCGCGAGCAGCGCGGTGACCGACATGCCGACACTGAGCAGGTCCAGCCGGCCGGCGCCCGGGTCGCGGTACTCGGGCAGCACCTTCGGGCCGAGCACGAGCAGCGCGCCCATCACCGGAAGGGTCAGCAGGAACACCGCGCCCCACCAGAACCGCTCCAGCACGAGGCCGCCCAGTACCGGGCCGACGGCGCTGCCCGCGGAGAACGCGCCGATCCAGATGCCGACGGCCCGCGAGCGCTGCCGCGGGTCGGGGAACATCGCGAAGATCAGCGACAGCGTCGACGGCGCCACCGTCGCGCCCGCGAGGCCCAGCAGCGCGCGGCTGACGATCAGCATCTCCGGTGTCGTCGAGAACGCGGCGAGGACCGAGACGGCGCCGAACGCGGCGGCGCCGACGAGCAGCAGCCGGCGCCGGCCGATCCGGTCGCCGAGGGTGCCCATCGTGACGAGCGCACCGGCCACCATGAAGCCGTAGACGTCGATGATCCACAGCAGCTGGGTGCTGCTGGGGCGCAGGTCCTCGCTCAGCCGGGGCACCGCGAGGTGCAGCACGGTGAGGTCCATGACGTAGAGCAGGCAGGCCAGCGACAGCACCGCCAGGCCGATCCACTCGCGCCGGCCGGCGCGGCGTGGCGCTGTCGGGGCGTCCGGGGTGGTGTGCATGGCGGCGGTCCTTCGGAGCGGGCGACGGTGTCACCAGCTCTGACGCCCCCCGCCCCCGCAACTCATCGCCCCGGCCGGCACCGGTTCGCCGGCGCCCCGTGGTCAGTGGCCCCGCGCGGTGCGGCGCAACGTCAGCAGCTGCTCGTGGAAGCCGCCGATGCGGCGCTCCCGGTCGACGAGGTGCACCTCGAGGATCCAGTGGCACCGCCGGCCGGACCTGTCGGTGCGCCGCATGGGGTTCGGGTTGCCCGGAGCGATGTAGCTCTCGATCCGCGCACCGTCGACGAGCTCGTGCGGGAACTCGCCGACGAGGTGCCCGCTGTGCGCGCCGCCGAACTCCCAGCCGGCCTCGGTGGCCAGTTGGCAGACGTGCGCGTACAGCTCGGCCCCGGTGACGTCGGGACGGTCGTCGAACCACGCGGCCGCGGCGTCGAAGATCCGCGGGAGGTCGTCGCGCAGGCGGTGTTTCACGGGGTCGTCGCCGAGGACGTAGGTGCGGCCGAAGTCGGCCTCCCACTCGGCGAAGATCGGCCCGAGGTCGAGGAAGACGATGTCGTCGTCGGTGAGGGTGCGGTCCGGCGGGTTCGCCCGGTAGGGCGCCAACGTGTTCAGACCCGAGCGCACGACGCGCTTGTGCCAGTGCCTGCCGACGCCGAACAGGTCGGCGGCGAGGTCGCGCACCCGGTCGCTCACGACGGACTCCGCCACGCCGGGCTCGATCAGGCCGCGGCGGGCGACCTCGTCGAACAGCTGCTCGGCCTTGTCCTCCGCGGCGACCAGCTCGGCCGCGCGGACGTCCTCGTCGATCCCGCTCACGCCCCGAGTCTAGGGACGCGGGCCCGGTCCGCGGCTCACGCGGGCAGGTCCAGCAGGCCCGCGACGACGCCGTCGAGCTGCTGTGCCGTGACGTGCGGGGGCAGCACGGTGTCGGGTACCCGGCCCTCCAGGCGCAGCGCCAGCCCGCCGAGCAGGCCCGCTGACATCGCGCCGTGCACGTCCCACGAGTGCACCGCGACCAGCGCCGTCGCCGCGGGGTCCGAGCCGACCTGCGCGCACGCCCACTCGTACACCCGGGCGGGCGGCTTGAACGAGCCCAGCACCTCGCAGGAGTGCACCCCGGCGAGCAGGTCGCGGGCCCCGGCCGCGGTCAGCGCGCTCTCGGCCGCCGCGGCCGAGCCGTGGGTGAACGCGTGGGCGGGGACGCCGGCGTCGGCGAGCAGCCGCAGCGCGGGCAGCAGGTCAGGCTGGGCGGGCAGCGTCGCGAAGCCGTCGAGGACGTGCCCGACCTGCGCGTCGGTGAGATCGACCCCGGAGGTGCGGCGCAACATGTCCGCGGCGACCGCGCGGAACGGGGGCGCCCCGCCGGCGAGGGTCATCGCCATGCCCTGGTGGATCAGCCGCGCGAAGAAGAGGTCGACGTCCGAGGCCGGACGGCCGATCGCGGCGAACCGTTCCGCCAGTCCCTCGAGCTGCAGGCACGTCTCGAAGACGTCGAAGAGCACGAGCTCGGGGCGGCGCGCGGGTGCGGGTGAGGAGGTCATGCCCCGATCCTGCACCGCGCGCCGTCCACGGGTCGTGCGGTACCGCCGCGGTGCACGGGAGCGCTCCCATCACCGCGTGCGGACGCAGGCGCGCGCCGCGCCCGGCGGCGAGCATCGGGGGATGGAGCAACGATCGCAGGTCGTCCTCGTCACCGGCGCCGCGCGCGGGATCGGCCTCGCGCTCGCGCGCGGCTTCCTCGCGGCGGGCGACGCCGTCGTCGCGGCCGACCGGGACTGGGCCGGGGCGCCGGGGGCGGCGGCCGAGCTGGAGTCGGCGGGGAACGCGCTGGTCACCGGGATCGACATCACCGACGCCGTGGCCGTCGACGCCGCCGTCGGTGCCGCGCTGGACCGGTACGGCCGGCTGGACGTGTGCGTCAACAACGTCGCGCTGCGCCAGCGCGACCTGTTCCGCGGACCTCGCGCCCGACCGGATCGCGGTCAACGTCGTCTTCCCGGGCCCGACGCGCACGACCGGGTCCGACGAGATGGCCACCGCCCGCGCGGCGACGGGGTTCGTCAACGAACCGATGCTGCGTCCCGAGCACGTCGTGCCGGCAACCGTGCACCTGGCTGCGTCCCGTCCGCCCAGCGGCGTCACCGGCTGCGCCGTGCTGGCCCCGGACTGGAACGCGCGCAACGGCTTCGGCGACGAGACCCGCTGGCTCGCCGCCGAGCCCGCCCGGGGTGACCGCAGCTAGACGACGCCCGCGGCCTTCAGCTGCGCGATCCGCTCGTCGGACATCCCGCCGAACGAGCGCAGCAGCATCTCGGTGTGCTCGCCCACCCGTGGCGCGACCCCGCGCGCGTCGGCCGGCGTGAGGCCCAGCTTGATCGGCGTGCCGAGCATCCGCAGCTCGCCGAGCCCCGGGTACTCCACGTCGACGATCATGTCGCGGGCCGCGGTGTGCGGGTCGGCGACGATCTCGTCGACGGTCTTGATCGCCGACAGCGGGACGTGGTCGGCGGCCATCTCCTCGAGCTCGGCCTTCGTCCGCCCGGCGAACCAGCCCCGCAGCAGCGGGTGCACGCGCTCCTCGTAGACCGTCGCGTCGAACCGCTTGGCCATGGTGTCGATCTCGGGGTCGTCCGCGAGCTCGGGCTGCCCGAACATCGCGCAGGTCAGCCGCCAGAACTTGTCGGTGTAGCCGCCGAAGAAGACGTACCCGTCGGCACACGGGTAGAGCTCGTAGGGCCGGACGAAGGGGTGCGCGTTGCCCAGCGGCGAGGCGATCTTCTTCTCGACGGTGTAGGACACCACCGAACTCTCCGTCAGCGTCATGACCGAGTCCTGCTGGGAGACGTCGACGAGCTGGCCCTCACCGGTGTGCTCGGCGTGTCGCAGCGCGGCGAGGGTGCCGATCACGGCGTACATCGTCGCGGCCATGTCGCCGATGATCGTGCCGACCCGCACCGGCGGGCGGTCCGGGTAGCCGTTCTGCGCCCACAGCCCGCCGGTCGCCTGCGCGCTGTTGTCGTAGGCGGGCCGGCGCCGGTAGGGACCGGTCTGCCCGTAGCCGGAGATGGCGGTGTAGACCAGCCGCGGGTTGACCGCACGCAGGTTCGCCTCGCCGACACCGAGCTTGTCCATCACGCCCGCGCGGAAGTTCTCGACGAGGACGTCGGAGCGGGCGACGAGCTCGCGCAGCACCTCCTTGCCCTCCTCCGAGGACAGGTCGAGGGTCAGTCCGAGCTTGTGCCGGTTGTACTGCGCGAAGTAGGCGCTGAACCGGGAGTCCTCGTCGTCGGCGTTGCCGACGAACGGCGGGAAGTCCCGCGCGTAGTCGGGCTCCTTGGGGTTCTCGATCTTGATGACGGTGGCGCCGAGATCGGCCAGGATCATCGAGCAGAACGGACCCGCGACGACGCGCGTGATGTCGAGCACCACGACTCCCGACAACGGCCGGCGGCTGTTCGCCGAATCCGGATCGGTTGCGCTGCTGTCCATCCTGCCTCCGCTCAGCTCGTGATTTCCGACCTGACGACCGGGTCACCGTACGGGCGGGCGCGGAGCCGGGAGTATGGGTGATCCGCCCATAGCTCCACGCCTTCAGGTGGGTCCTCTGTGTCGCGGCGCACAGATGTGTGTCAGATTGAGGGCGGAACCACCGACCGCGCGGAGGCGACGTTGCCACTCTCGGGGACCGTCCGGCAGGCCGACCCGACGCAGCCCAGGCTGCCCGAACCGATCACCGGCCGCGACATCGCGGCCCGCCAACGGATGTCCGTCGACGGCGTACTGGCGCTGCTGCGCACGATCCGCGCCGACGCGGGCCCGGCCCGCGGCGTCGCGGGCCTGCTCGCCCACGAGGACCTGCGGGCCGACGTGCTGGCCCTGCTCGAGGACGAGGTCCTGCGGGTGCAGGCCACGGTCACCCGGCTGGCCCGGCGCGAGCACGAGCTCTCGGCCCTCTTCTCCTCCGCACGCGAGCTCGCCGAGGAGCGCGAACCCGCGCTGCTGCTGCGCCGGCTGGTGCAGCGGGCGTTCGACCTCATCGGCACCGACGTCGCCTACGTGGCCTCGTTCGAGCAGCCGAGCGGCGTGCTGATGATCCGCGAGGCGGTCGGTTCGGTGACGCCGGAGCTGATGGGCGTGCGGGTGCCGCCTGGCAAGGGCCTGGCGATGAAGGTCGCGCAGAGCCGCGCGGCGTTCCGCAGCACCCGCTACATGACCGATCACGGCATCGAGCACGACGACGAGGTCGACGCGGTGATCGCCGGCGAGGGCATCGTCTCGATGGTCGGGGTGCCGATGCTCGCGGGCGACGAGGTCCTGGGCGTGCTCGTCGCGGCGAACCGCTCGCTGCGCACGTTCACCACCGAGGAGATCGCGCTGCTGTCGGCCTTCGCCGACCACGCGTCGGTGGTGCTGCAGACGGCGCGGCGGCTCGACGAGGCCGTCGCCTCCGCCGCCGCGGCCGAGAGCGCCTGCGCGGAGCTGACCCGCCAGACCGCCGCGATGGAGCGCACCGCGGCCGTCCACTCCGAGCTGACCGCCGCGGTGCTGCGCGGTGGCAGCGCCGAGGAGGTCGCCGGGATCCTCGGCGGGGTGCTGCGCCGGCGCGTGCGCATCCTCGACCGCCGTGGCACCCCGCTGGCCGACTCCGCGGGCGCGGCCGTCGTCGACGAACCGGTCGAGGACGGCGACCGGCCGGGCTTCCCGGGTCCGATCGCCGCGGCGCTGCGGGAGAGCAGGCGGACCGGCCAGTGCGTCCCCGTGCACGAGCCCGGTTCGGGGCTCGCCGTCGCCGTCGTGGCGGGGGAGTCGCTGATGGGCGCGATCCTCGTCCACGACGGCGAGATCGCGCTGACCCCGGCCGACCGGCGGACCGTCGAACGGGCCAGCCAGATCGTCGCACTGCTGACGCTGCGCCAGGAGGCCGTGGCCGACGCCGAGGAACGGGTGCGCGGGGAGCTGGTGTCCGACCTGCTCGGCGCCCGCTCGGTCTACCGGCACGAGCTGCTGCTGCGGGCCCGCTCGCGCGGCATCCGGATCGACGACCTGCGCACGCCCGTCGTCGTCACCGTCGATCCCGAGTACCGCCGGGCGGCCCTGCGCGCGGCCCACGACATCGCCCCGGCTGCCCTCGCGGGCGAGCACGAGGGCAGCGTCGTCGTCCTGCTCCCCGACAACCCGTCCGAGGCGGCCGAGCTGGTCCGGGCCCGGATCGCGGCGACGCTGGGCGCCCCGGTGCTCGTCGTCGCGGGGCCCGCAGGATCGCCCGAGTCGCTCGCCGACCGCTTCGACCTCGCCCGGCGCTGCGCGCGGCTGCTGGTGGGGCTGGGCCGCACCGACACCGCCGCCACGACCGACGGCTACGCGCCCTACCTGGCGCTGTTCGGGTCCGGCCGCGAGGACCTCGGCGCCTTCATCGAGCAGACGCTGGGGCCCGTCATCGCCTGGGACGCCGAGCGCGGCACCGAGCTCATCGCGACGCTGCTCGGCTTCATCGAGGCGAACGCGAGCCCGACGCGGACCGCGCGCAACCTCGGCCTGCACACGAACACCGTGCTGCAGCGGCTCGACCGGATCACGACGCTGCTCGGCGAGGCGTGGCGTGACCCCGAACCACTCTTCCGGATCTCCATCGCGGCGCGGCTCCACCAGCTCTCCGGCGCTGTGTGAACGACGATTCCCCTGGTGGGGGCGCACCATGGGGAATGAGCCCACTCATTCCGGCTCATCTGTGGTGGATCGGCCCATGGCCGGGTCGGACGCCGTCGCCATATGGTCCGGCTCACACGGCGTTCTGCCTGGCACGTGTCGTCTCTGCCGGGCCGGGGCTGCCGACGACAGAAGAGAACGACGACTCACCACGGAGTCGACAGGGTCGTACGACAACAGGAGGACGACGTGACAGACGGACCCACTCCGGCCCCCGGGCTCAGCGTCGAGCGCGAGGACGTCTCCGAGGAGGAGCTCCGTGAGCTGGGGGTCGACACCTCCGGGGCGCCCGCCTCGGACTTCAAGCGGTATCCCGTGCTCTCCGAGGGCGGCTGGTACATCGTCATCAAGAACCAGAAGACGATGGAGACCGTCCACAAGGAGAAGTGGACCCTGCTGGGCCCGGTCAAGCTGGTGACCGACGGCCTCCACATCGCCTGACGGCCACGACGAGAAGGAGCGACATCTCATGAGCATGATCGGAGTGGACGTCGGCGGTACCTTCACCGACGTCGTGGCCATCGAGGACGGCCAGATCAAGACCGTCAAGGTCTCGACCGACGTTCGCAACACCCACCTCGCGGTGCTCGAGGGCGCCCGCGAGGCCGGTGTCGAGAACGCCACCGTGTTCAACCACGCGAGCACCCACGGCCTCAACGCCGTCATCACCCGGCGGCTGCCCAAGATCGCCTTCCTGACGACGCTGGGCCACCGCGACATCCTCGACATCGGCTCGAGCTACCGGCCGCTGGACGCGCTGACCGACGCGAGCTGGCGCCGCGGCTTCGGTGACGCCATGCGCCCGCTCGTTCCCCGCTACCTGCGGCGCGGCATCCGCGAGCGGCTCAAGACCGACGGCAGCGCCCTGATCCCGCTCGACGAGGCACACGCCCGCGAGGAGCTCGCGGTCCTGCGCAAGTGCGGTGTCCAGGGCGTCTCGATCTGCCTGATCAACGCCTACGTCAACCCCGCCCACGAGCAGCGGCTGCGCGAGATCGTCCACGAGGAGCTCGGCGCCGACATCCCGGTGTCGATCTCCAGTGAGACCTCGCCGCTGGCCAAGGAGTGGGCACGCGCGTCGACCACGACGATCGACGTGTTCATGAAGCTCATCTACCACGACTACACCAAGAAGCTCGGCGACGGCCTGCGCGAGCAGGGCTTCACCGGCGACTTCAACTACGCCAACTGCGCCGCGCAGCTGCTCAACGCCGACATCGCGATGGAGCAGCCGTTCGAGATCGTGTTCGCGGGCCCCGCGGCGGGCACGATGGCCAGCGCGCACTTCGGCAAGCTGATCGACCGCGGCAACCTGCTCTGTGTCGACCTCGGCGGCACGTCCTGCGACATCTCCATGGTGTCGGGCGGCGACCCGTACGTGAACACGACGTTCCTGCTCGAGCACGACCTGATCGTCAACGCCCTCTCCAACGAGGTCGAGTCGATCGGTGCGGGCGGCGGCTCGCTCGTGACGATCTCGCCCAGCGGCGAGGTCCTGGTCGGCCCCGGTTCGGCCGGCGCGGACCCGGGCCCGGCGTGCTACGGCAAGGGCGGCACCCAGCCCGCGACGACCGACACCCTGATCATGATGGGTGTCATCGACCCGAAGACGTTCGCCGGTGGCCGGATGTCGCTGGACCCGGCGCTGTCGGAGCGGGCGTTCCACGACCTCGACGCCCCCCAGCTGTCGCTGCACCAGCGGGTCAACTACGCGTTCAACATCGGCATCAACAACATCGCCGAGGGCGTCACCAACATCGCGATCAAGCACGGCATCGACCCGCGCGACTACAGCCTCGTCGCGTTCGGTGCCGCCGGCCCGATGCTGCTGCCCGCCTGCCTCGACCTCGTGCACGCCCGCGACGTCATCGTGCCGCCGCACCCGGGCCTGTTCTCCGCGCTCGGCCTGGTCTCCTCCGACCAGGTCTACGGCGACAGCCGCAGCTCCTACGTGATGCTGACCCACGAGGCGGCCGACTCGATCAACACGATCTACGCGCAGATGGAGGCCAAGCTGCGCGAGCGCTTCGACGACACTGCGGCCAACGTCGAGTTCGTGCGCTCCATGGACGCCCGCCTCGCGGGTCAGACCTGGGAGACCCCGTTCGTCTCCGTGCCCTCCGGCGAGATCACCGCCGAGAAGGTCGACGAGATGATCGAGACCTTCCACCAGGTCTACGAGTCTCGTGCCGGCAACCGCTTCGACGGTCTGCCGGTGCAGGCGGTCACCTACCGGGTGGAGGCCGTCATCAAGGTCGACAAGGTCGACTACCCGCGGCTGGAGAAGGGCGACGGCGCGCTGCTCAAGCCCGAGTCCACGTTCGAGCTGCGGTACCTGACCGACGAGCCGGTCACCGCCGGGCGCTACCAGCGGGAGACGTTCAAGGCCGGCGACCGTATCGAGGGCCCCGCCGTGATCCACGAGGCGCTCTCCACGACGTTCATGCTGCCCGGCCAGGTTGCCGAGGTCGGCGAGTACGGCGAGCTGCGGATCACCAGGGCCTGAGGGAGGACCAGATGACCGATCTTGGAGTGGGAAAGACCCCGATCAAGGACCTCACCGACGCGGAGTTCGAGGCGCGGTACAACTGCGACCGCTACACCGCGACGGTGCTGTCGAACCGCATGCGCTACATCGTCGAGCACATGTGCACGAACCTGCTGCACCACGCGTTCTCGCTGATCCTGCGCGACTGGTACGACTTCGCCGCGACGATCTCGGGCCCGGCGTCGATGAACTACCCCATGTCGACGGTGTCGAACTCCCTGGTGCTGTTCTCCGGCGCCATGGAGCACGCCGTGCGCAACGCGGTGGAAGAGTACGGCCCGGAGAACCTCAAGCCGGGCGACGTGCTCATGGTCAACGACCCGTACCGGGCCGGTAACCACGTCAACGACATCTGCTTCATCCGGCCCGTCTTCCACAACGACGAGCTCGTCACGTTCATCGCCCTGCGGGCCCACCAGCTCGACATGGGCGGCATCGTGCCGGCCGGTTTCTCGGCGACGAAGAAGGACGTCTACGAGACGGGCCTGGTCATCCCGCCGATGCTGGCCTACGAGAACGACCAGCCGGTGCAGCACTCGTTCCACCTGATCTTCAACAACGCCCGGTACTGCGCGCTGCTGCTGCCGGACATGATCACGATCTACCAGAACCTGCTGCTCGGCGAGCGGCTGATGAAGGAGAGCCTCGAGCGCTACGGCGCCGACGCCTGGCTCGGCGCGATCAACTACAGCGTCGACGTGCCGGCCGAGTCGATGGCCTCGGCCATCAAGGCCCTGCCGGACGGCGTGTACGAGGGCAGCGACCTCGTCGACGCGGACGGCATCGACGACACGCTCGAGTACGAGATCAAGGTCAAGATCACCAAGGCGGGCGAGCGCCTGGAGGTCGACTTCTCGGGCACGTCGCAGCAGGCGCGTACGTCGATCAACGCGGGCGTGTTCGACACGCTCACCGCGGTCGGGGTCGCACTCAAGTACGTGCTCGACCCGAAGACGGCGTTCAACTCCGGCGCCTACCGCAACGTCGACGTCGTGCTACCCGCCGGCACCATCTGTTCGGCGACACCGCCGGACGGGCCGGTCTTCCTCTACTGGGAGGCCGCGCAGCCGGTGCTGTTGGCCATCTTCAAGGCGCTCGAGCCGGCTGTCGGTGAGAACGCGGTCGGCGGCGACTACGGCTCGCTGTCGATTCACAACGGCCACGGCGTGCTGCCCGACGGGACCCCGTGGGTCACGGTCGCGCAGTGTGGTGGCGAGCACGGGCCGTGGGGCGCCACCAAGACCGGTGACGCCGACTCCTACGGCGGCTTCTACATGGCCAACAACCTCGACCCGGCCACCGAGGCCATCGAGTCCGAGCTGCCGATCGTGGTGCTGCGCAAGGAGTACGTGCCCGACACCGCGGGTGTCGGCTACAACCGCGGTGGTGCGTCCGTGCTGCGCGACAGCATGTACCTCACCGAGGCGCACCACACCTCGAGCCCGGTGCACACCAAGCGCTCCTCGGGCGCGGGCGTGCACGGCGGCAAGGACGGCCGCAACGGCGCCACCTGGCTGTTCTCGGCCGAGGGCGGGTTCGACGTGGCCCAGCGCAAGGACCTGATCCCGGTGCTGGACCCGGAGGCCTACCGTCAGTCGACGCCCGTCTCCGGCATGCTCGACCCGGACACCAAGGCGATCGACGTCGAGAAGGGCGAGTACTTCTGGTTCGGGGCGAACCCGTTGTGGCACACCAAGCCCAACGACGTGTTCCGCTACATCACCTGCGGCGGCGGTGGCTGGGGCAACCCGTACACCCGCGAGCCGGAGCGGGTGCTGGTCGACGTCCGTGACGAGTACATCTCGATCGAGGCCGCCGCGCGCGACTTCGGCGTGATCATCACGGGCGACCCCCAGAAGGACCCGGAGGGTCTGCAGATCGACCAGCAGGCGACCGAGGCGCGCCGGGCCGAGCTCCGCGCGGCGGGTATGGCCTGACGGTCGGCACGGACGACGCCGGGATGGGTGCCGACGCAGCCACCCGTCCCGGCGTCTCCCCGGACGGCGACGCCGGGACGCACGACTCCGCTCGCGGGGCCGTCCGTCCCGGCGTCCGTCTTCTCCCGCCTGCAGTGCCCGGGCATGCCGGACGGGCCCGGACCCGGTGGGGCTCAGCGCTTGTCGGGGATCCCGTCGTAGGTGCGCCACGTCGGCGCCACGAGCCACCCGGCGTCGACGGGCAGGTTCACCCCGGTGATCGCGGAGGCCTCGTCGGAGGCGAGGAAGCACACCGCCTTGGCGATCTCGTCGGCGTCGACCATCCGGCCGAGTGCCGACTCGCCCGCGAGGTTCGAGGGGTCGCGCTCGCCGCGCTCGATCCGCTCCCGCAGCAGCGGGGTGAGCGTGTAGCCGGGGGCGACGGAGTTGACCCGGATCCCGGAGCGGCCCCACTCGGCGGCGAGGTCGGCCGTCATCGCGATCACGCCGGCCTTGGCCGGGGTGTAGGCGTGCAGCGGCATCGAGCGCATACCGGCGACCGAGGCGATCGTGACGATGCTGCCCTGGCCGCGCACGGCCATCCGGCGCCCGAACTCGACGGCGCACAGCCAGGTGCCGCGCAGGTCGACGCGGAAGACCTCGTCCCAGTCGGCGACGTCGTAGTCCTCGGGCGGCGTCGGGCGCTGGGTGATGCCGGCCGAGGTCACGAGGACGTCGACGGCGCCGATCTCGCGCTCGATCTGCTCGGCGACGGCCGCGACGTCGGGCGCCGAGCCCACGTCGAGCGCCACGGCGTGTCCGCCGAGGTCGTCGGCCACCGCCGTCGCGCGTGCCGGGTCGAGGTCGGCGATCACGACGGCGGCGCCGCGCTCGACGGCGAGCCGGGCCACGGCTTCGCCGATGCCGCTCGCGCCGCCGGTGACGACGGCGACGCGGCCGGAGAGGTCGGAACTCATCGGGGCCTCCTTTTACTTCGGACGTCGGACTGCTTCGGACGTCGAACGACGGCGGCCGCGGCCCTCGCATCGCCCGCGAGGGTCCTCGACCGGGGCCGGTCGCCACAGGTAGGTTTTGTCGAACGAACGGTACAGGAAACGACTCGACGAGGAGTGCCCGACGGTGTTCGATCTCGCCCGCGTCCTCGACCACCACGTCGCCCGCGATCCCGGCCGCGAGGTGCTGGTCCACGGCGACCGACGCATCGGCGCAGCGGAGCTGGCCGCGCGCGTGGACGCGGTCGCCGCCGGCCTGGCCGCCCTCGGTGTACGGACCGGCGAGGTCGTCGCCCTGTTGACCTACAACCACGTCGAGTTCCTCGAGACGGTGCTGGCCGCGGGCCGGCTCGGCGCCGTCGTGCTGCCCCTGAACTACCGGCTCGCCCCCGACGAGTGGCGCTACATCCTCGACAACGCGGGCACCGTGGTGCTGGTCACCGAGGAGGAGTTCCGCGGACGGATCGACGAGCTCGCCCCGGCGTTGCCGACCATCCGTCATCGGGTGCTGCTCGGCGCGGGGGCGCCCGAGGGCTGGATCGCCTACGAGGCACTCGTCGCCGACGGTGCCGGCGCGCCGCCGGTCCCGCCGGGGATCGTCGACGACGAGCACACCCTGGCCCGGCTGATGTACACGTCCGGCACGACGTCACGGCCCAAGGGCGTGCGGATCACCCACGGCAACGTCGCCTGGAAGAACCTGGGGCTCATCGTCGAGCTCGGGCTCTCTGCCGACGACACCGTGCTGGTCTGCGGCCCGCTCTACCACTGCGGTGGCCTCGACCTGCCGGGCCTGGCCGCGTTCCACATGGGCGCGCGGCTGGTGCTGATGCGCTCGTTCGACGCCGCCGGGGTGCTCGACGCGATCGAGCGCGAGAAGGTCGGCATCGTCTGGCTCGCGCCCGCGATGATGAACGCGGTGCTGCAGGTGCCCGATCTCGCCGACCGGGACACGACGTCGGTGCGCTGCATCATCGGCGGCGGCGAGAAGATGCCCGAGCCGGTGGTGCGCCGCATCCTCGAGGCGTTCCCCAACACCTGGTTCGCCGATGCCTACGGGCTCACCGAGACCGTCTCCGGCGACACCGTCCTCGACCGCGAGCACAGCCTGTCCAAGATCGGGTCGGTCGGCAGGCCGATCCCGCACGTCGAGGTGCGCATCGTCGACGAGCAGGGTGCCGAGGTGCCCGCGGGCGAGCTCGGCGAGATCGCGCTGCGCGGACCCAAGGTGTTCGACGGCTACTGGCGCGACGAGGAGGCGACGGCCAGGGCGATCCGCGACGGCTGGTTCCACACCGGCGACATCGGCCGGCTCGACGCCGACGGCTTCCTCTACGTCGAGGACCGACTCAAGGACATGATCATCTCCGGTGGCGAGAACATCGCGACCCCCGAGGTCGAACGCGTCCTCTACGAGCACCCGGCGGTGCTGGAGGCGGCCGTCGTCGCGATGCCGCACGAGCGCTGGGGCGAGGTGCCGCGCGCGGTCGTCGTGCTCAAGCCGGGGGAGCGGGCCGACGCCGAGGACATCCGCGCGTTCTGCCGGGACCGGCTGGCCAAGTTCAAGGTGCCCGTCGCGGTCGACTTCCTCGACGCGCTGCCGCGGACCCCGTCGGGCAAGGTGCTCAAGCGGGAGCTGCGGTGACCGGCGCGAGCGTCGGCAGGTCCGGGTGCTCGGCGCGGTACCGGGCCGTCTCCTCCTCGATCGTCGAGGGGTCGTACCCGGGGGCGGCGAAGCCGCGGAACAACGTGGCGCAGTACTGCTCGGACAGGTCCTGCACGCTCCACCGTCCCGACGGGCGGACCCATTGGTAGGTGTGGTTGTGCATGTTGAGGAACTGCAGCATGCCCAGGTCGACGTCCATCTCCCGGAACTCGCCCGCGGCGACGGCGGCGGACAGCAGCTCGGTGACGACGCCCTCGAACGCGTGCCGCTGCGCGACGAGCGTGGCCTGGTTCTCCGCCGACAGCTGCCGGTAGTCGTGCTCGTAGACCCAGATGTGGTTGAGCCGCAGCACGATCTGCTCGAGCAGCAGCTCCGAGAGCAGGCGCAGCCGGACGACCGGCCGGACGTCGAGTGCGGCGATCGCGTGCGAGGCCTCCAGCAGCGGCACGAGCACGGCCGACTGGATCTCGACGAGCAGCTGCTCCTTCGAGCCGATGTAGTAGTACAGCGCGCCGCGGGCGAGACCGACGGCGTCGCAGATCTCGGTGATGCCGGTCGCGGCGTAGCCACGGCGGGCGAACAGCTCGGCGGCGGTGTCGATGATCTCCCGGCGCCGCGGCTCGAAGGCAGAGCCGTGGCCTGGTGGTCGGGGCATCTCTCCTCGCTACCGGTCCGCGCGGACCTTCGGCGGGCAGGGGGGTGCCCGCTCGGACACCGGCGATCCTACGCGGCCCGCGCGGGCGGCCCGACCGCACGCGTGGCACGGCCCGGCGGATGCTCCGACCGGACCACACCCGACGGACAGGTTCCGGCTCGCCCGGGACGGACGAACAGAGAGGTGGCACAGCCATGGCGGAGAACGGGATCAGCGGCGCGGTCGACCTGACCGGTCAGGTCGCGGTCGTGACCGGCGGCGCCCGCGGGATCGGCCAGGCCACGGCGCTGGCGTTGGCGCGCGAGGGAGCCGACGTCGTCGTCGGCGACATGCTCGACACCGAGGAGACCGTCCGGCGCGTCGCGGCACTGGGCAGGCGCGCCACCGGGCTGCGCACCGACATCACCAGCTCCGCGGACGCCGCCGCGCTGGTGGCGGCGGCGACCGAGGGCTTCGGCCGCGTGGACGTGCTGGTGACGTGCGCGGGCGTCTACGGCGAGGGCGCGCTCGACGTCGACGCCGAGGAGTTCGACCGGGTCTACGCCGTCAACACCAAGGGCACCTACCTCGCCATCCAGGCCGCGTGGCCCGCGCTGGAGGACGGCGGCGGCAAGATCGTCTGCATCGGGTCGATCGCGGGCAAGATCGGCGGCGTGCTGGCCGGTCCGCAGTACGCCGCGAGCAAGGGTGCGGTGCACGCCATGGTGCGGTGGTTCGCCAAGTACGGCGCGGGACGCGGGGTGCTGGTCAACGGCGTCGCGCCGGGTGCCGTCGCCACCGAGATGATCAAGGGCCGTGGCTACCGCGAGGAGGACTGGCCGCTGGGCCGCTTCGCCGAGCCGGAGGACATCGCCGAGGCCGTGGTCTACCTCGCGGCCCAGGGCTCGAACTTCATGACCGGCAAGGTGCTGTCGGTCGACGGCGGCCTGCTGCTGCAGGACTGAGCGCCCCGATGTCCTCCTCGATCTCCGAGGTGACGCGCGTCGTGCTCGTCACCGGCGCGGCCGGGGGCCTCGGCGCCGCCGTCGCGCGACGGCTCGCCGAGCCCGGCACGGCCCTCGTGCTGTGCGACCTCGATCCCGCCGGCCTGGAGACGGTCGCGGGCTCGCTCGACGGGACGCCCGTGCGCACGCAGGTCGTCGACGTCGGCGACGCGGCGCAGGTCGACGCGGCCGTCGCCACGGCGGTCGAGGAGTTCGGCGGGCTGCACGTGATGGTCAACAACGCCGGCGTCATCGCGCCCAACGCCCGCCTCCACAACCTCACCGCCGCGGACTGGGACCTGCAGCTGCGGGTCAACCTGATGGGCGTCGTACACGGCACGACCGCGGCGATCCGCGTGATGCGGAAGGCGGGCGGCGGTTCGATCATCAACACCGCGTCGGTCGCGGGCCTCACCGCCTGGGCCTACGCGGCGCCCTACTGCGCGACGAAGGCCGCCGTCGTGCACCTGACGAAGGTCGCCGCGGTCGAGTACGCGAAGGAACGGATCCGGGTCAACTGCGTGTGTCCGGGGACGTTCGAGTCCGGCATGTCGGCGAAGATCCCGCGCGAGGCCATGGCGGCGATGGAGGCGAAGCACCCGCTGGGCTTCGGCACCCCGGAGGACCTCGCGGGCGCCTTCGCCTACCTCGCCGGCGACGAGTCGCGCTGGACGACCGGGGCTGCGATCGTCGTCGACGGCGGCTACGCGGCTCCCTGACCCCCGTGCGTGGCGATGGTCGCCGGAGCGACCATCGCCACTCACGACCTGATCGAGGAAAGGCGCGACACCATGAGCATCGAGTTCGACGTCGACGGCGCCGTCGCGACGATCACCATCAACCGTCCCGAGGCCCGCAACAGCCTCGATCCCGAGCACAACGACCTGCTCGCGCAGGCCTATCGCCGCTTCCAGGACGACGACGCGCTGCGCTGTGCCGTCCTCACCGGCGTCGGCAACTCCTTCAGCGCCGGTGCCGACCTCAAGAAGCTGATCCCCGTCGTGCGCGACACGGTGCTCGACGACACCGCCGAGCCGTGGGTGCTCGGGGGTATGACGATGACGGCCGAGGCCGGCAAGCCGATGATCGCCGCGGTCAACGGGCACGCCCTCGCCGGCGGGCTGGAGCTGGCGCTGGCCTGCGACATCCGAATCTGCGTCCCGCAGGCGACGTTCGGCCTCGCCGAGGTGCGCTGGGCGATCATCCCCGGCGCCGGCGGGACGCAGCGGCTCCCGCGGGCGGTGCCGGTGGGCGTCGCGACGGAGATGATCCTGACCGGCGACCCGATCGACGCCGAGGCGGCCCTGCGCCACGGCCTGGTCAACCGCATCGTCGAACCCGACGGACTGCTCGCGGAGGCGACGCGCGTCGCGCAGGTGATCGCGTCGCGGGGGCCCGTCGCGGTGCGCGCGGCGAAGGAGGCGATCCAGACCGGGCTGCGCGAGGGTCTCGAGGCCGGGCTGCTCGCCGAGCAGCGGCTGCTGGCCGCCTGCATGCGCACCGAGGACGCCGCCGAGGGCCCGCGGGCGTTCGCCGAGAAACGTGAGCCCGTCTACAAGGGCAGGTGAACGGTGGCGGTGCGGCCGTCGGGCCCCTACCCTGTTTCGTAGACCGGTCGTTACACAAAACTCGGCCCCGTGGGGCCGGGTCGGATGACGGAGACACGATGACGGAGACACGAGGGGACGGTCGGGGGTTCCGGATGACCGCCGACGACGCGACCCTGCGCGAGGCGCTCGAGTCGGCGAACATCCCGACCCTGCTGCTGGTGCTGGCCCACCTCACCGGTGACCGGAGCTGGCTCGCCGAGCCGTACCTGCCGTCGCGCTCGATCGCCACCGACGACAACGACACCGCCGGCTTCACCGAGGAGCTGCAGGCCCACGTCCGCGCCGAGGCCTTCGCGTTCCTGCGCGCCTGGCGCGACGGGGAGGTCGAGCTCGCCGGGCCGCCACCGGTCGACGACGTCGCCGACCGCGTCGGCATCTCCTGCGGTGAGACCGTGCCCCCGGAGTACAACGTCTCGATGGCCGAGGAGGCCGGGTTCGTCGACCGCGACGCCCACTGGACCGCCGCCCCGCCCCGGCGGCGCGAGGACCTGCGGGTCGTCGTCATCGGGGCGGGGGAGGGCGGCATCTGCACCGCCGTCAAGCTCGGCGAGCTGGGCATCCCGTACACCGTCGTCGAGCGCCACGACGCCGTCGGTGGCATCTGGCTGGAGAACAGCTACCCGGGTGCGGGCGTCGACACGGCCAGCGCGCTGTACTCCTACTCGTGGGCGCAGAAGCCCGACTGGTCGCGCTACTTCGCCAAGCAGCCCGAGATCCTCGGCTACCTGCAGGAGGTGGCCCGCGACCACGGTGTACTGCCGCACGTGCGGTTCGGCACCGAGGTCGTCGCCGCGCGCTGGGACGACACCGAGCGGGTCTGGCGGGTCGGCATCCGCCCGGCCGACGACCCCGACGCCACGCCGACCGAGCTCGTCGCCGACGTGCTGATCAGCGCCGTCGGGCAGCTCAACCGGCCCGCCTACCCGCCGATCCCCGGCCTGGACTCGTTCGCCGGGCCGATGTTCCACTCGGCGCGCTGGGACCATTCCGTCGACCTCACCGACAAGCGGGTCGGGATCGTCGGCACGGGCGCGAGCGCGATGCAGATCGTCCCGGCCGTCGTCGGCGGCCCCGCGCACCTCACGGTCTTCCAGCGCTCGGCGCAGTGGGCCATCCCGAACACCAACTACCACCGGGTCCTGACCCCGCAGACGCGGGTGCTCATGGAGCAGGTGCCCTGGTACGCGGCGTGGTACCGGCTCCGGCTGATGTGGATCTACCAGGACAAGCTGCACCCGACGCTGCGCCGCGACCCCGACTGGGAGCACCCCGAGCGCTCGGTCAACGCGATCAACGACCGGCACCGCCGCTTCTTCGCCGAGCACCTCATGTCCGAGATCGCCGGACACGAGGACCGGCTGCTCGACAAGGTCATGCCGACCTACCCGCCCTACGGCAAGCGGATGCTGATCGACAACGGCTGGTTCGCCGCGCTGCGCCGCGACGACGTCGACCTCGTCACCGACGCGATCGCGCAGGTCGACGAGAAGGGCGTCGAGCTCGCCGACGGCTCCCGCGTCGACCTCGACGTCCTCGTCATGGCCACGGGGTTCCAGAGCCGCCGGATGCTCTCCCCGATGGACATCCGCGGCCGGTCCGGCCGCTCGCTGCGGGAGATCTGGGGCGACGACGACGCCCGCGCCCACCTGGGCATCACGGTGCCGGACTTCCCGAACCTGTTCATGGTCTACGGCCCGAACACCAACCTCGGGCACGGCGGCAGCGTCATCTTCCACACCGAGTGCCAGGTCGGCTACATCTCCCGGATGCTGGTGACGATGCTCGAACGCGACATCGGCACCGTCGAGGTGCGGCCCGAGGTGTGCGACGAGTACAACCGCCGCGTCGACGAGGCGCACGCCGAGCTCGTCTGGACCCACCCGGGCATGACGAACTGGTACCGCAACGCCGAGGGGCGCATCGTCACCAACTCGCCGTGGCGGCTGGTCGACTACTGGGCGATGACCCGCGAGCCGGATCTCTCCGAGTTCGTGACGACACCCCTGCCCGAGCACGCCGCGACCTGACCGCTCACGACCCGCTCGTCGACGGAAATGTCCGTTCCGTGACCTGCTGTGCCGGCGCGGCCACCTCGGCGCGGTCATTCCCTTCCCGATGCGCGTCGGACGGGTGCAGGGTGGGTATCCGCTGACGCCGAACGCGAGGACGGGGAGGACAGCGTGCCGGAGATGACGGTGGTCGCAGTGGGCATGGACCCGGCCGGGACGCAGCCCGTCCTGCTCCTGCGGGAGGTGACCGGGGCGCGCCGGCAGCTCCCGGTGCTGATCGGGCTGCCCGAGGCGGCGGCGATCGAGCTGCAACGTCAGGGGGTCGACCCGCCGCGACCGCAGACCCACGACCTGATCCGGCACGTCGTCGACGCGTTCGGGCGGCGGCTCGAACGGGTCCGGATCACCGAGCTGCGCGACGGCATCTACCACGCGGAGCTGCAGTTCGACCGGGAGACGCGGGTGTCGTCGCGGCTGACCGACGCGGTCGCCCTCGCGGTCCGCGACGGACTGCCCATCGAGGCCACCGAGGACGTGCTCGAGGCGGGCGCCGCCCCGGTCCAGCTGCTCGACCTGACCGGTGCCGACCCCGACGACGAGGACGTCGCCGACGATCCGGCCGGGCCCGCAGGGCCCGACCTCGATCCGGCGGAGAAGGCCGAGGTCGAGGAGTTCCGGCGGATGCTCGACTCGGTCTCGCCGGAGGACTTCGGCCCGTCGGGCGAGGATCCGGCGGGCGGCGAGAAGGACTAACCGGAGCGCTCCGGCTGCTTCTGCGGCTCGCTCGTCGTCAGCGGGACGGCCGAGCCCCGGACCAGGCCCAGCTGCACCGCGGGCCGGCCGAACACCGCGTCGAGCACCCAGTCCACGGCCACCCGGGTGCGGTTGCCCGGCATCGAGAGCAGGTGGTAGCCGCGGGTGACCGCGGTCGCCGGCAGCCCGGAGAGCGGGATCCCCAGCGGGTTGGCGGCGGCGTCGCGGCCGCCCAGCTCGACGACGAACCCCAGGTCGTGGTGCTTGTAGCTCCGGGCCTCGCCGACGCCCAGCGAGGCGGCGACGTTGCGCGCGGCCAGCGCGCCCTGGCGTTGCGCGTGCTGGGCGGTCATGGCGGTGAGCTCGCCGGGACGCGTCCGGTCGGGAACCGCGGCGATGTCCCCGCAGGCCGTCACGTCGGGGTGTCCGGGCACGACGAGCCGGTCGTCGACGACGAGCCTGCCCTTGTCGGTCTCGAGGCCCAGCCCGGCGACGAGCGGGTCCGGCCGCACCCCCACGCACCAGACGAGCGTGCGGCTCGCGACGTCCTCACCGCCCGTCAGCCGGACGCCCTGGGCGTGGGCCTCCTCGACGGAGGTCTCCGTGCGGATCTCGATGCCGCGCTCGCGCAGCACGCGGTCGGTCGAACGGGAGAGCCGCTCGTCCAGGCCCGGCAGCACACGTGGGGCGACGTCGACGAGCAGCCAGCGCACCCGCTGTCCCCGCAACGCCTTGTGCGCCCGGCGCAGCTGCTCGGTGAACAGGACGCCCTGCGCGGCGACCTCGGTACCGGTGTAGCCCGCGCCGACCACGACGAACGTGCACCGGGCGTCGCGGGTGGCCGGGTCGGTGGTCACCGCGGCGAGGTCGATCTGGCGGACGAGGTGGTCGCGCAGGTAGACCGCCTCGGCGATGCCGCGGAACCCGTGCGCGTGCTCGGCGACGCCGGGGATCGGCAGCAGGGCGTTGACGCTGCCCGCCGCGATCACGAGCCGGTCCCACGACGTCTCCCCGCGGCCGCCCTCGGGATCGACCCACCCGACGGTGCGCCCGTCGAGGTCGATCGCGTCGACCTTGCCGAGGACCACGTCGGCCTTGGGGAGGGCGGTCGACAGCGGCACCGACACCCTCCTGGGGTCCAGGACCCCCGTCGCGACCTCGGGCAGCAGCGGGAGGTAGAGGAAGTAGTCGGTCGAGCTGACGACGACGACCTCCGCGTCGGGCAGCCGTGCGGTCAGCCCCTTCGCGGCCGCGAACCCGGCGAACCCGCCGCCGATCACCACGATCCGCGGCCGTCCGCCCGTGCCGCGGCCGCCGGACCCTGTCGTCGCCGGCCCGTTCCCGGGCCGGCCGTTCCTCGACATGTCGACGTCCGGCGTGCCGTTCCCCGTTGCGCCCACTGCATCCCCCGCGCTCGTCGTCGGACCGCCGTCGGACCGGAGGCCGTCGGGGCCGCGCGGTCCGCGCCGATGATTCTCCGGCGCCTACCCGTGCGTCGAGGGGTCGAAAAGCGGACGGCGGATCCGACCGGAGGATCCGGCCGGGAGGCGGCCGCGCGGGAGAGGGCGGGTGTCAGTGCCCGCAGCCGCGCCCGGCGCCGGTGACCTCGTCGCCGATGCCCAGGCCGAGCGGGTCGGTGTCCCGGCCGTCGGCCGTCGGCAGCCAGCGCCCGTCGACGCACTCGTAGGCCACGCCCGGGCCGTCGGTGACGAGCGTGCGCAGGGCGGCGAGGAGCCGGTCGACGTCTGCTGCCGTCGTGCCCAGGCCCAGGCTCGCCCGGACCGCACCCTCGGCCCAGCCGGTGAGGCGGGCCAGCAGCGGGTGCGCGCAGAACTTGCCGTCGCGCACCGAGATCCCGTGCTCGGCGGACAGGTAGGCGGCGACGAGGGCCGCCGGGTAGCCGTCGACGGTCAGGCTGTGCACGCCGACCCGGTCGGGCGCGTCGTGCCAGATCCGCAGGGTCCGGACGCCGGGGATGTCGGCGAGGCCGGCGTCGAGCCGCTCGGAGAGGGCACGCTCGTGGGCGGGAGCGGCCTCGTCGATCACGGCGTCCAGCGCCTCGCACGCGGTGGCGAGCGCGACGGCACCGGGGACGTTCGGGGTCCCGGCCTCGTGCCGGTGCGGGGCGGCGGTCCAGGTGACCTCGGCGGGGGAGCCGTCGCCGACGGCGTCGACCCGCACGACGGCGCCGCCACCCGCCAGGTAGGGCGTCGCGACGTCGAGCCAGTCGCGGCGGCCGACCAGGGCGCCGGTGCCGTAGGGCGCGTAGAGCTTGTGGCCGGAGAGCGCGACGTAGTCGATGCCCGTCGCCGCGATGTCGACCCGGCGGTGCGGGGCCAGCTGAGCCGCGTCGACGACGAGGCGGGCCCCGTGGGAGTGGGCGAGGTCGGCGATCTCGGCGAGCGGCAGCACCTCGCCGGTCACGTTCGACGCCCCGGTGATCGCGACGAGTGCCGTGGGCCGGGCCTCGAGAGCGGCCCGCAGCTGGGCGAGGGTCGCGTCGACGGTGGCCGCCGCGCGCAGCACCCGGTGCTCGCCGCCGCGCCAGGCCAGCAGGTTCGCGTGGTGCTCGACGTCGAGGCACAGGACCGCGCCGGGCACCGCCCCGGCCAGCAGGTTCAGCGCGTCGGTGGTGTTGCGGGTGAAGACGACGACGTCGTCGGAGCGGGCGCCGACGAACCGGCCGACGGTCGTGCGGGCCCATTCGAGCGCAGCGGTGCAGACGGTCGACGCGTAGCCGGCGCCGCGGTGCACGCTCGCGTGGTACGGGAGCAGTGCGGCGACCCGGTCGGCCACCGAGCGCAGGGCCGGGGCGCTCGCGGCGAGGTCCAGGTTGGCGTGCGCGACGGTCGTGCCGTCGACGAGCGGGACCGGCAGCCCGGTGCCCACGAGGGCCGGGAGACAGCTGGCTGCGGGGGCCGGGAGAGCGTGCGCCGCGACGTCGGCGGGGACGGTGGGCGCGGTGGGGCGGGCGGCCTGGAGCACAACGGACACGACGGACCTCCGGTCCAACAGGGACCCGGGGCGTGTCGGCGGGTCCGCGCTTGCCGACGCGCGTTCCGCGACGGCCTGGTCGTCACCCGGAGCACCCCGCCGCGGAGGAGGGTTGCCGGCCAGCGAGCCGGGGCTTGACGCTGGCGCTCTTGACCTGAGCGAGACCGTACGGGGCCGGCCGACGGGTGCGCAACCGTGGCGGCGGTCACATTCCGGGCGGTGCGAGTCGGGTCAGCGGCTCGCCGCGGGGCTGAGCGTGCGGGCCGTCGGCGCGTCGGCGGAGAGGTCGGCGACCATGCGCCCCAGGGCGGGCGCGACGGCGAACCCGTGTCCGGAGAAGCCGGCGGCGACCACGAGCGGACCGGTTCGGTCGACGAGGAACCCGGCGTCCGGTGTGGACACGAATGTGCACGAGCGCGGCGCCGGGTCGGTGGCGTCGAGGCCCGGCAGGTAGTGCTCGACGTAGCGCTGCAGCCGCGAGAGCTGCGCGGGCTCCGGCCGCGGATCGCGCACGTCGGGTTGCCAGTCGGGGCCCGTCCCACGGAACGCGACCTTGACCCCGATCCCGGGCACCCCGATCCCGTACACCGAGGCCGGCCACCCCTGCGCGGGTCCGATGTGGTGGATCAGGGTGGGCCACCGGACGTCGCCGACCACACACGGCGTCGCGCCGACGGGACGGAAGATCGTCGGCTGCTCCTCGGTGACGCGCAGCGCCGGCAAGGCCACGAGGTCGCCGATCAGCCCGGCGGTCCAGGCGCCCGCGGCGAGCACGACCCGGCGGGCCTGGATGGTCCCGCCGGGGATCGTGATCTCGGCCAGGTCGTCGTCCAGCACGTCGACCCGTTCGACGGGCGTCGAGTGCCGCACCGTGGCACCACGCCCGATGGCCGCGGCCGTCAGCGCGGCGACGGCCTGGTCGGCGCGCAGCCGGCCTGCCGAGTCCGGCTGGTGGAGCACGGGCCCGTCGAACCGCAGCCCCGGCCACAGCCGCGAGGCCTCGGCCGGCTCGAGCCACTGGTGTCGGATGCCGTGCGCGGCAAGCGATGCGGCCACGGCCGCGGTGCGCACGGGGTCGCCGTGGTCGATCCCGCCGGTGAGGTGCAGCAGCGCCGCGCCCGTCTCGTGCTCCAGCTCGCGCCACCGGTGCAGCGACTCGACCGCCAGCTCCACCTGAGCGGGCGAGGTGTGGCTCTGCCGGTAGATCCGGGTCGCGCCGTGCG
This sequence comes from Pseudonocardia benzenivorans CB1190, assembly GCF_000196675.2. Classification (GTDB taxonomy): domain Bacteria; phylum Actinomycetota; class Actinomycetes; order Mycobacteriales; family Pseudonocardiaceae; genus Pseudonocardia; species Pseudonocardia benzenivorans. The sequence goes on from NC_015312.1 coordinate 2,834,761, forward strand.
AGGTGACGCGAGGGTGGCCCAGCTCGTCCTTCTCCAGGACGAGCACGTCGTGCCCGCGCCTGGCCAGCTGCCAGGCGGCGGCGGCGCCGATGACACCGCCCCCGATGACGACCACCTCCACCGACGCCGCCCGCCGTCCCGGCTGGGTTCGCGCATCGGGTGCAGGGGTCATGTGGCCCTCCGGGCGGTCGACGGGACGTGCTGGAGCGGACAGTCGTCGGCCGCGCTGTGCCCTGGTGTGCCTGCAGCGCACCGTGGGACCGTCGGGAGGAGGGCGGATGAACCGCGGTGGTCCGTCCGGGGACCCCGCGACGGGCCGCCCCGACTCAACCTGCCCGGTCCGACTGTGTCAAGCGTCGCAGCCCGGGTGGGGCACGTGTCCGGTCGCGGAGCGGCCATGGCGGGACGTCGTCGGGCACGGTGTCGTACGGTCGGGCATCCCGAAGAAGGAGCAGCCCACCGTGTCCGCAGCCGTCCCTGCCGCATCGACGTCGGCCGCCCAGCGGTCCGACACCGGCGTCCCCGCGTGGTTCACCGACGCCGTCGCGACCGAGGCGGAGCCCGGCGAGGTGCGGGTCGACGGTGTCGACGTCCGCTACCGGGCCTGGGGCCCGCCCGGCGACGGGTTGGTGCTGGTGCACGGCGGCGCCGCGCACGCGCGCTGGTGGGACCACATCGGACCGCTGCTCGCCCGGCCCGACGGCAGGCGCGTCGTCGCGGTCGACCTCTCCGGGCACGGCGACTCGGGCCGCCGCTCCGCCGGGTACGCGCTCTCGAGCTGGGCCGACGAGGTCATGGCCGTCGCCGAGGCCTCCGGCACCGGTCCGATGCCCGTCGTGATCGGGCACAGCATGGGCGGCATGGTCGCGCTGGTCGCGGCGCAGCGGCACGGCGAGCAGCTGGCGGGCGCGGTCGTCGTCGACACCCCGGTGCGCGAGCAGACGCCCGAGGAGACCGCGGCGCGGGAGCGGCGGGCGTTCGGCCCGCTGCGCGTCTACCCGACCCGGGAGGACGCGCTGAGCCACTTCCGGCTGGTGCCCGACCAGGACAGCGAGCTGCCCTACGTCGTGCGGCACATCGCCGAGCACTCGCTGCGCCCGGTCGAGGGCGGCTGGAGCTGGAAGTTCGACCCGGCCATGTTCGCGCGCACCGCGATGGCGCCCGGCGACCTCGCCGTCCCGGGCTGCCGGGTGGCGCTGTTCCGGGCCGAGCACGGGCTGGTCCCGGCCGACATGGGCGAGATGATCGTCGACCGGCTCGGCCGCGGCGTTCCGCTCATCGAGATCCCGACGGCCGCGCACCACGTCATGGTCGACGAGCCGATCGCCCTGGTCACCGGCCTGCGCGCGCTGCTGGCCGACTGGCGGCACTCGCGGGCGCACCGCCAGCCCTGATCGGCCCGGCCTGGTCTGGCCCCGGTCGGGCCCCGGTCACCGGGGCGTCGTCCGACGGTGCCGCACGGATCGTCACGGGATCCCGCGCGCCGGCCCCTGGCCCCGGCACCGGGGACGGCGGCACGCTCGCAGCGCGCCGCCGCGGTCGCGGCAGGCGCGGTCCCCGAGGAGGCGACATGCGCAGCGGTGCGCCGGAGGTCGACGACGACCTGACCTACGAGGTCGCGACGGACGGGCTCGAGTTCCCCGAAGGCCCCATCGCGATGGACGACGGCTCGGTCGTGGTCGTCGAGATCAAGGGCGGACGGCTCACCCGGGTCGCGCCGGACGGCACCCGGACGACCGTCGCCGAGTGCGGGGGCGGCCCGAACGGCGCGGCGGTCGGCCCCGACGGCGCGTTCTACGTCTGCAACAACGGTGGGTCGACCTGGACGACCCGCAACGGGCGCGCGGTGCCCGGTGTGCAGGGCGAGGACTACGTCGGCGGCTCGATCCAGCGCGTCACCGCCGACGGCGAGGTCACCGACCTCTACACCCACGTCGACGGCCACCGGCTGCGCGGCCCGAACGACATCGTCTTCGACGACCAGGGCGGCTTCTGGTTCACCGACATGGGCAAGATCCGCCCGCGCGAGCTCGACCACGGCGGGCTCTACTACGCCACGGCCGACGGCTCGTCGATCGTCGAGGCCGTCTACCCGATGATGCAGGCCAACGGCGTGGGGCTCGCCCCGGACGGGCGGACCGTCTACGTCGCCGAGACGACGCCGGGCCGGCTGTGGGCCTTCGACCTGGACGGGCCCGGCCGCATCCGCCGCGATCCGGCGACCCGCAACGGCGGCAGGCTGCTGTACGGGTTCCCCGGGATGCGGTGGCTCGACTCGCTTGCCGTCGACGCCGACGGCAACGTGTGTGTCGCGACGCTGCAGGCCGGGGAGATCAACGTCGTCTCGCCGGGCGGCGAGCTGCTCGCGACGCGTGTCCCGCCCGGTGGGGACACCGCCATCACCAACATCTGCTTCGGCGGTCCCGACCTGCGGACGGCGTGGATCACCGCGTCGGGCACCGGCGTGCTGTGGCGCACGACGTGGGACCGCCCGGGCCTGCGGCCGGCCTACAGCGCCTGAGCGAGGGCAGCCCCGCCCGCGCCGCACGCAGCGACAGGGAATCCGGCACGGATCCCGCTGCCCGGCGCGGCGCGGGCGTCCACGCTGGGCCGATGGGGTCGATGGAGGGCAAGTCGGGGCTGGTCACGGGTGCGGCGAGCGGGATCGGCCGGGCCACCGCCGTGCGTGCGGCCGCCGAGGGCGCGTCGGTGCTGGTGTCGGACCTGGAGTCCGCGCGCGAGGGCGGCGAGGAGACCGTCGCGATCATCCGCAAGGCCGGCGGCACGGCCGAGTTCCAGGTCTGCGACGTGGCGCAACCGGCCGACCACGACGCGCTCGTCGCCGGGGTCCTCGAACGCTGGGGCCGGCTCGACTTCGCGCACAACAACGCGGGCGTCGGCGGGGGCGGGAAGCTGCTGGCCGACATCGCCGACGAGGAGTTCGACCGGGTCATCGCGATCAACCTGCGCGGGGTCTTCCTCGGCATGAAGCGCCAGATCCGGGCGATGCTCGCCGGCGGCGGTGGGTCGATCGTGAACACCGCGTCGAACGCCGGGCTGCGCGGGGTGCGGCGGCTCGCGCCGTACACCGCCGCGAAGCACGGGCTGGTCGGCCTGACGAAGAACGCCGCCGTCGAGTACGCCGAGGACCTGATCCGGGTCAACGCGGTCGCCCCCGGGACGATCATGACCGGCTTCGCCCGGGGGGCGAGCCCCGAGCGGCTCGCGCAGATCATGAAGCCGCAGGCGTTGCAGCGCATCGGCGAGCCCGAGGAGGTCGCCGCCGCCGTCGTCTGGCTGATGTCGGACGACGCCTCCTTCGTCACCGGCGTCACGCTGCCCGTCGACGCGGGGTCGGTCGCGGGCTGGTGACCCGTCCGCCGGGTTCGCACGGATCGTCAGGGGATCTCGCGCCCCCTCGGTGGTCCGGTCCGGCGGCCCGGCCGCACGCTGTGTGACGCAGGCGACTCCTGCACGCGGACGGATCGACGGACGCCCGCGCCGGACCGACGCTCGATGGGGAGTGGCGATGCCCGTGCGTGCCCGGACGTCCAGAACGATCGCGGTGGTGGCCGCGCTGTGCGCGGCGCTCGTCGCGACGGCCTGCGGGTCGGCGAGCCCGCCGGCCGAAGGGCCGCAGCGGGTGCACCTCGTCGACCCCTACGGCGGCGACCCGGCGAAGGAGGGCGACCCGCAGCGCGGCGGGACCCTCGTCATCGGCAACGACCGGGAGATCATCAGCTTCGACCCGACGCGGCAGAACGCCAACCTCGCCGCGCTCGGCGTCTACGACTCGCTGCTCAAGCTGATGCCCGACGGGTCCGCCCAGCCGTACCTCGCGAAGTCGATGAGCACGTCGGACGACGGCACGACCTGGACGCTGGGTCTGCGCGAGGGCGTGCGGTTCTCCGACGGGACACCGCTGGACGCGAACGCCGTCGTCGTCAACACCCAGCGGCACATCGACAAGGCCGCCTCGCCCGCGCACGTCTACGCCATGCAGATCGCGTCGATGACCGCCGTCGACCCGCTCACGGTCCGCTTCACGCTCAAGGCCCCGCTCGGGGACTTCCCGACCGTGTTCGCCCAGCCGCTCAGCTCGGGCACCCTCGGCATGATCATCTCGCCGGCCGCGCTGACGCGGTACGGCGACGACATCGGCAACCACCCCGTCGGGGCCGGGCCTTTCGTGCTGACGAGCTGGGTACGCGACAACAAGATGGAGCTGGTCCGCAACCCGGACTACTGGCAGCAGGGCAAGCCCTACCTCGACGGCGTCGAGATCCGGCCGCTGCCCGACACCGACAGCCGCTACACGACGATGACCAACGGCGACGTCGACATGATCAACGGCGGCTTCAACCAGGAGCTCGTGCGCGCCTTCACCAACCCGGACCTGCGCGTCTACTACGGGCCCGGCAGCGGCGGCGTGCTGAACTACTTCAACGTCACGAAGGCGCCGTTCGACGACCCACGGATGCGTGCGGCGGCCGTCGCCGCGATGGACCCGCAGGCCCTGGGCGCCAGCTTCTTCTCCAACCAGCTCGTCGCCGCCGACAGCCTGTTCGACGGCTCCACGAGGTGGCACACCCCGGCGGCGTCCGATGCCTACCCGCGCTACGACCAGGCCCGCGCGAAGGACCTCGTGGCGCAGTACGTCGCGAGCGGCGGCGACCCGACGTTCAGCTACTTCACCGACCGGTCCTCGGTGCCGCTCGGGGAGTTCGTGCAGGCGTCGATGGCCGCGGTCGGGGTCACGGTGCACGTGCAGTACTTCGACCTCGCGCAGTTCGCCGGCAACGTCCTGCAGGCGGGCGACTTCCAGATGGCCAGCGGTCTGTCCGCGTTCGACCACCCGTTCCCCGGGGCGGGCCGGATCGTGCAGACCGGCGGCTCGGTCAACTACGGCAAGTACTCCAACCCGCAGGTCGACACGCTGCTGGCCGACGCCGCAGCCACCACCGACCCCGACCGGCGGGCGTCGGACTACCAGCAGGTCGAGCTCGCGGTGAACAAGGACCTGCCGATCCAGTGGCTCTCGCGCAGCTACCTGTCGACGATCACCAAGCCCTCGGTCAAGGGCGTCGACCGCTACGTCACGCGGGACCTGTACTTCGCGGGCATGTGGAAGGAGCAGTCGTGAGGTTCTCCGAGTTCGGGACGGGCCTGCAGTTCCCGGAGGGGCCCGTCGTGATGCCCGACGGGTCGGTCGTCGTCGTCGAGATCAAGCGCGGCACACTGACCCGGATCGCGCCCGACGGGACGCTGTCGGTCGTCGCCGAGTGCGGTGGCGGGCCCAACGGGGCGGCCCTGGGCCCGGACGGCGCGTTCTACGTCTGCAACAACGGCGGGTTCTCCTGGAGCGAGCGCGACGGTCTCACCGCTCCCGGCCCGCAGCCGGCGGGCTACATTGGCGGCCGTATCCAGCGCGTCACCCCCGACGGCGAGGTCACCGACCTCTACACCCACGTCGACGGTGTCGGGCTGCGCGGGCCCAACGACATCGTGTTCGACGACGGCGGCGGGTTCTGGTTCACCGACATGGGCAAGCAGCGGCCACGCGACATCGACCACGGCGGCCTCTACTACGGGCGTGCCGACGGCTCGTGGGTCACCGAGGTCGTCTTCCCGCTGGTGTCGGCCAACGGGGTGGGCCTCTCCCCGGACGGCCGGTACGTGCACGTCTCGGAGACCGTGTCGGGGCGGCTGTGGTCGTGGGAGATCGAGAGCCCCGGGAAGGTGAAGGCCGACCCGTCGTCGCGGGCCCGGCACGGCGGGCGGCTGCTCCACGGCTCCGCGGAGTACCAGTGGTTCGACTCGCTCGCCGTCGAGGCGGGCGGCAACGTCTGCGTCGCGACGCTGTACACGGGCCTGATCAGCGTCGTCTCGCCGGAGGGCGGCCTGGTCGAGGAGGTCCCGATCCCGGGGGAGGACATCTTCGTCACCAACATCTGCTTCGGTGGCGACGACATGCGGACGGCGTACGTGACCTCGTCGGGGCGCGGCGTGCTGTACCGGACGACGTGGCCGCGGCCGGGGCTGGCGCTGCCGTACGGCTGACCCCGTTCCGGCCCGCCTGTCCGCACGCAACCCCACGGTCGTGCCGGCGCACGTGGGCGGCTGTGGGGTTGCGCGCCGTCGTCCGGGTGCAACCTGACGGTCGTGCTCGCCGCCGGCGGCGGCCGTCAGGGTGCGACGACTGCGCGGGATCGCACGTCTTCGTGCGCGGCGGCCATTCCGCGGCACGCCACCGGCTGCCGACGATGGACCCATGTCGACCGCCGCTCCCGACCCCGTCGAGCTCTACCGGCAGATGGTGCGCATCCGCGAGTTCGAGGAGCGGGTGAAGAGCTCGTTCGCCGACCATCCCGGTGTCATCCGCGGGCACACGCATCTCGCCGACGGCGCCGAGGCGTCGATCGTCGGGTCGATCGCGGCGATCCGGCCCGGCGACCAGGTCATGGCCACCTACCGCTGCCACGGCTACCCCATCGCGCTCGGCACCGACACCACGGCGATGCTCGCCGAGATCTATGGGCGCGCGACGGGGCTGTGCGGTGGCTACGGCGGCTCGATGCACCTGGCCGACCCGGAGCGCGGCTTCCTCGGCACGTCGGCATCGTCGGACAGTCGATCCCGCAGGCCACCGGCGCCGCCTACGCCGCGCAGGTCCGGCGGGCGGGCGAGGTGGTGCTGTGCTTCTTCGGCGACGGGGCGAGCAAGCAGGGGGCGTTCCACGAGTCGCTGAACGTCGCGTCGCTGTGGAAGCTGCCGATCGTGTTCGTCATGGAGAACAACAGCTTCAGCGGCTCGACGCGCGTCGAGCAGGAGGACGCCAACGCCGCCGCGGGGGAGCCGTTGGCCACCAAGGCCAAGGCGTACAGCATGCCCGGCGTGACGGTCGACGGCGGCGATCCGCTCCTGGTGCACGAGCACGTCGCCGCGGCCGTGGCCGTTGCGCGCGCGGGTGCGGGCCCGACGCTGGTGGAGACGCTGGTCTACCGGCTCTCCGCCCACGGGAACACGATCGCCCCGCCCGGGGTGCCGCTGACGTACCCGGAGCACGAGGCCGTCCGGGTGTTCGGCGCGGTCGAGGAGTACGAGGCGGCGCTGCGCGGCGACCCGATCCCGCGGCTGCGTGCCCGCCTCGTCGGTGACGGCCTGCTGACGGTCGAGGAGGCCGCAGCGATCGCCGCGGACGCGACCGCGGAGCTGGACCGGGCCGAGGCCGAGGCGCTCGCCGCGCCGCTGCCCGCCCCCGAGGACGCGCTGCGCTTCGTGGAGGCCTGATCGGGTCGGGGAAGCCTGATCCCCGGTGAGCGGCGACAGTCGTCACAGCGACTGACGGGAGGTCTCAGCTGATGGGAATCACGTCTCAGCTTGTGGATTAGCGGTGCTAACCTCCTCGGCGGGGCACGTGGCGAGGAGGACCGAGGGTGACCGTGACGACGGCCGAGCACACGCGATCACGACGACGGTGGGTCGTGCTGGCGATCGGCGTGCTCGCCCAGTCGTCGGCCTGCTCGTTCGTCTACGGCATCCCGTTCCTGGTCCCGCAGCTGCGGGACACGTTCGGGCTGTCGCTCGCCGCGGTCGGGGTCTACGTCGCCGCGCCGACGACCGGCCTGCTGCTCACCCTCGTCGCATGGGGCGCGGCCGCCGACCGGTTCGGTGAGCGCCGCGTCATGGCCCTCGGGCTCGGGCTCGGCTCGCTCGCGATGGGCTGGGTCGCGTTCGGCCCGCACGGCGACGGGGCCGGCGTCGTCGTGCTGCTGGGCCTGGTGGGCGCGCTGTCGGCGTCGGTGTGGGCGGCGAGCGGCCGCATGGTCATGGGCTGGTTCCCACGGACCGAACGCGGCGTCGCGATGGGCATCCGGCAGACCGCGCAACCGCTCGGCGTCGGCGTCGCCGGTCTGGTCCTCCCGACCCTCGGCCAGCACCTCGGCCCGTTCACCGCGCTCGCCGTGCCCGGCGTGCTCTGCCTGGTCGCCGCCGTCCTGATCGCGACGCTCGCGCCCGACCCGCCCCGCGAGCCCCGGCCCGAGGGCGTGCCCGTCCGCTCGCCCTACGCCGGCACGCCGCTGTGGCGGGTGCACCTGAGCAGCGCGCTGCTGGTCGTCCCGCAGTTCGCGATCGCCGTGTTCTCCACCGAGTACCTGGTCCGCCAGCAGCACTGGTCGATCGCGGCCGCGGGCGCGTTCGTCGCGATCATGCAGGTCGTCGGCGCAGCGGGCCGGATCGGCGCCGGATGGTGGTCCGACCGAGTCGGCTCCCGGATGCGCCCGATGCGCCAGCTCGCCGCGGCGGCCGTGCTCGTGCTGCTCGCGTTCGCCCTCGGCGACCTCGTCGCGCCGTGGCTCGCGGTCGCCGCGCTCGCGGTCGGTGCCGTCGTGTCGGTGGCCGACAACGGACTGGGCTACACCGCCGTCGCGGAGATGGCGGGTTCGTGGTGGTCGGGCCGCGCGCTGGGTATCCAGAACACCGGGCAGAACATCGTCTCCGCGGCGGCGCCCGTGGCGCTGGGCGCGATCATCGGTGTCGCGGGGTACGCGGCCGGGTTCGCGCTGGCCGCGCTCGCCCCCGTCGTCGCGATCGCGACGACGCCGGTGCGGGGCGAGCGCCCGCCGTCCTGGTGAGCCGCCGTCCCCGGCGGCGCGGTGGACCGTCGGGTCGGACGGCTCAGCCGTTCTCCCGCAACGCCTTCGCCGTGGCGAGGACGAGCTCCGGGTCGGCCTCGTATGGCGTGTTGAGCGAGAGCCGGGTGGCGAGCCCGCCGAACCGCTCGCGCAGCCCGGCGGCGGCCTGCTCCGGCGTCCCGCCGACGGCGAAGGTGTCGACGATCTCGTCGTCGATCAGCCCGGCCATCTCGTCCCACGCCTGCCGGCGCGACAGCCCGTTCAGCCGCACGTGCAGGTCCTCCCAGCCGTGGGCCTCGAGCACCGGCCGGTAGGCGGGGGTGGAGGCGTAGAACGCGATCTGCCGACGCGTGCCGGCGAGCGCCCGCGCCCGCGCCTGCTCGTCGGCCCCGAGCACGACGAAGGCCGGCATGCTGACCGTGAACCCGTCGAGGTCGCCGCCGCGGGCGTCGCGCAGCGTCGGCAGGATCACGTCGCTCATGTACCGCTTCGACGTCAGCGGATGGCACATGATGCCGTCGGTGACCCGGCCGGCGACCTCGATCATCCGGGTGCCGACGGCGGCGAGCAGCACCGGCGGGTTGCCGTACGGGTTGGGCCCGGGGGAGAAGATCTCGGTCAGCAGCGTGTGCGAGTAGAACTCGCCGCGCACGTCGAGACGCTCCCCGGAGGCGAACGCGTCCCAGATCGCGCGCATCGCCCCGACGAACTCCTCCATGCGCGCCGCCGGGCGGCTCCACGGCATCCCGAAGCGGCGCTCGATGTGCGGCTTGACCTGCGACCCGATGCCCAGCTCGAAGCGTCCCTTCGAGATCAGCGTGATGTCGTTGGCGGCCATGGCCAGCGTCATCGGGGTGCGGGCGAACGCGACCGCGATCGCCGACTGCAGCGTGATCCGCTCGGTCGCCCGCGCCGCGAGCCCGAGCGCGACGAACACGTCGTGCTGGGTCTCCGGGATGCCGACCCCGGAGTAGCCCTCCTGCTCGGCCCGGACGGCGGCGGCCTCGACGCCCTCCGGGTCGTTGCGGACGTCGACGACGGCTTCGACCAGCACGGGCACCACGCTCCTTCGCATCGGTTCCGCCGATCCACTCACACCGCCCGCGGCCGAGTCCACCCGGGACCGCCGACGTCACTGGCGCGTCCCTCCCGCGGGTGCCGGGCCGGCGTGGAACCGGTGGCTGGCGCCGACCGTTCGACGGCTTGTGGAAGTATCGGGGCGAGGCGGTCGATGATCGTGGCCGCGACGGTCGACGGAGGTCCTGGCTGGTGAACGCACGCCCGACACACAAGCGGTCCCGCGGCGGCGTCGCGGCGGCGCGGCGCCGCACCGGTGCCGGCACGATCGCCGGGATCGTCGTGGTCGTCGTCGTGGCGGTCGCCGTCGTCGTCGGCCTGCTGCAGCGGGCGAACCGCACCGACGACGCCGCGTCCGCGCAGATCCCGGTCGTCACCTCGTCGGCGGCCGGCGCCGCCGTCGCCGTCGACAAGGCGGCGGCGGTCGTGACGATGGGCAAGGCGGGCGCCCCCGCCACGATCGACGTCTACGAGGACTTCCTCTGCCCGATCTGCGGCCAGTTCGAGCACACCTACGGCGACCAGATCCGCCAGGCCGTCACCGACGGCAAGCTCGACGTGCGCTACCACGTCGTCAACCTCCTCGACGACCGCTCCGACCCACCGGGCTACTCGATGGCCGCGGCGTCCGCGGCGCTGGCCGTCGCCGAGGCCGACCCGGGCGCGTTCGCGTCGTTCCACGACAGCCTCTACGGCGCCCAGCCGTCCGAGGGCGGCCGCGGGTACGACGCCAACCAGCTCGACGCGCTGGCCACGGCACTCGGCGTCCCGAAGGGCCGGGTGGCGGACGCGCTCGCGTCGAAGGAGTTCGACCAGGCGGTGCAGACGTCGCTGCAGACGGCCGCGACCAACCCCGCGCTGCGGCAGCAGACCAGCGCCGGGTCGGGCTTCGGCACGCCGACCGTCGCCGTCGACGGCCGCCTCGTCGACGTCTCCGACCCGAACTGGCTCACGGCGATCCTCGCCGCGCACTGAGGCGCGGCGCAGACCCCGGGCCGACCCGTCGCACACGCCTCACGACCAGGGGGAACACACCGCGATGAGCATCGTGGAAGGTGTGCGCCGCAAGGTGCTCGGGCTCGTCGTCCCGCTGTACCTGCGCTGGCGCAACCGGCGCGGATCGGGCGCCGTCGACTTCACCCGGATCCTGCCCGAGCCCGCGCTCGTACCGCTGCGTCGCACCGGGATCGACCCGGTGCCGGAGCTGGCCGAGCAGCGCGAGCGCGAGCCCGTCGCCGAGCTGCCCGCGGCCTACGGCATCCGGGCGTGGCTGGTGACGGGGTACGAGGAGTCGAAGGCCGTGCTCGCGGCGGCCGACGCGTTCAGCAACGACTTCACCCACCTCGTCGGCAGGCTCGGCATCACCGCGGAGCAGGACCCGGGCGGCCTGGGGTTCGCCGACCCGCCCGACCACACCCGGCTGCGCAAGTTCCTGACTCCGGAGTTCACGGTCCGCCGGTTGCGCAGGCTCGCGCCGCGGATCGAGGCGATCGTGCAGGGCCAGCTCGACGTCATGGAGAAGACCGTCGCCGAGGGCGGGCAGGCCGACCTCGCGCGCGACTTCGCGCTGCCGATCCCGTCGCTCGCGATCTGCGAGCTGCTCGGCATCCGCTACGAGGACCGCGGCGACTTCGAGCGGCTCTCGACGGCCCGGTTCGACCTGCTGGGCGGCTTCACCGGCTCGTTCGGGGCGATGTCGGAGTCGGTCGGGTACCTGATGGACGTCGTCGCGAAGGAGCGCCGGGACCCGGGCGAGGGCCTGCTCGGCATGCTGCTGCGCGAGCACGGCGACGAGATCGACGACCGTGAGGCCGCCGGCATCGCCGACGGGCTGCTCACCGGCGGGCTCGAGACCACGACCAGCATGCTCGCCCTGGGTGGCCTCGTCGTCATGCGCGACGAGGCGCTGCGGGCGTCCCTGCTCTCCGACGACGCCGCTCCCGACAAGCTGGTCGAGGAGCTGCTGCGGATCATCACCCCGGTCCAGGTCGCCTTCCCGCGGTTCGCCCGCGTCGAGACGACGGTCGGCGGGAAGACGATCCTCCCCGGCGACGTCGTGGTGTGCTCGCTCTCGGCCGCCGACCGCGACCCGCGCATCGGTGACGGACTCGACCGCGTCGACCTCGACCGCACGGTGCCGCCGCACCTTGCGTTCGGCTACGGCATCCATCGCTGCGTGGGGGCCGAGCTCGCCCGCATGGAACTGCGCACGGCCTACCCCGCGCTGGTCCGCCGGTTCCCGCGGATCCGCCCGGCCGTGGCGGAGTCGGAGCTGCCGTTCCGCGAGCTGTCGTTCGTCTACGGCGTCGACGCGCTGCCGGTCGAGCTCGACTGAGGACCCGTCGGCAGCGCGAGGCGCGCGAGCACCGCGCGGTGGTCGCTGCCCGGCAGGGTCAGGAACCGCACGGACTCGGCCTCGATCCCGGCGGTCGCGAGGACGTGGTCGATCTGCGGCCCGAGCGTGCGGCCCCACGGGCCCCATGTCGGAGTGAGGCCCTGGCCGCGCTGGACCGCCGCGTCGCCGCAGCCGCGGGTCGCCTCGCGCAGCACGGAGTGGTCGAGGGTGGCGTTGAGGTCGCCCGCGACGACCGTCGGCGCCGGGCCGGCGCACCACGTCGCGAGGCGGGCGACGTCGTCGCGCCATTCGTCGGCCCGGCTCAGCCGGGGCGAGCGCGGGTGGACGGCGACGAACCGCACGGCGCCCAGCGCGCTGCCGCTGACCTGCAGGTCGGGCACCGTCATGTCGTCGCCGATGGTGATGTCGACGGCGCCGAGGCGGGGCGCGACGAGCACCGTCACGCCGTCCACGTCGCGGACCCGCGGCGACGTGGACGCCTGCGCGCGGTAGCCCAGAGGTCCGACGAGTGCCTCGATCCGACCGGCGTACCGGGCGCCCGCCTCGGGCAGCGCGACCAGGTCGGGGCGCTCGGCCCGGATCGCCGCGGCGACGGCGGCCGGGTCGGCGCGGCCCTCGTAGACGTTGAACGCCAGCACGGTCAGCGTCGGTGCGCCCGCGGGCGGCGGGGGATCGGGGACGAGTCTCGGGACCACCAGCGCGGCGCCCGCGACGGCGACCACGAGCAGGCCCGCGGCGAACGGCCAGAACCGGCGCCGGAAGACCGTCGCGACGAGCGCGACCAGGCCCAGCAGCCCGACCACGACCACCACGTAGGGACGGAACGCCACGATCTGCGCGAACGGCGTCCAGCGGTCGAGCCCGCCGAGACGGTCGGGCACCGTCGTGAGGACCGCGAGCGCGGTGACCACACCCGCCGCGACGACGCGCGGCCACCGTCGCGGGGACGCGCGGGTGCCCTCGGGCGAGACCGTCGGGGTGGAGGTCGTCGTCATCGGCGGCCATCCTGCCGGGCCCGCATGAGAGCAACCTGAGACCCCCACCACGGGCTCGGCACCCGGACACCGGCGGGCGGCCGGTCACGGGTGGCGCGCAGATGGGTCGGGACCCACCCGGCCCACCCACGCGCACTGCGCGGCCGCGGTCAGCCGCTGAACTCCGCGGGCCGCTCCGGGCTCGCCTGCGCGAGCGCGGCGCGTACCCCGTCGGCGTCGAAGTCCTTGCCGTACACCGGGGTCCCCGGCTGCTGCCGCCAGGACTCGGCGAGCGGGCCGGCGTCGACGGGGTCGAAGCCCAGCGCGTCGACGAGGTCGAGCACGGTCTGCTTGCCTGGCCCGTCGCCCGCGACCGGGAGCGCGATCCGGCCCGGGGTGCCGGCCGGGACACCGCGTTCGAGCAGGTGCTTCCAGAAGATCCCGTTGAACACCTTGAACACGGGGCTGCCGATCTGCTCGCCGACCCAGACGCTCTCGACGGTGCCGTTCTCGATCGCGTCGATCCGCCCGTCGCGCTGCTGGGGGTAGTAGTTGTTCGTCTCGATCACGGGCGCGCCGTCCTTCGCCTTCGCGACGATCCCCGGCGCCAGGTCGGGCACGTTCTTCTGCGGGATGCTGACGATGACGACATCCGCGTCGGTCGCGGCGTCCGCCGCCCACACCGGCGTCGCGCCGGTCTCCGCCGCAAGGTCCGCCAGGGTCTCCGGCGCCCGCGAGTTGGCGACCCGCACCTCGTGGCCGAGCTCGGCCAGCTTGCGCGTCAGGGTTCCGCCGATGTGGCCCGCACCGATGATTCCGATCCTCATGTCCGCGGCAACCCGGCCCCGCGGGACGGCATTCCCGCTCCGTGTCGGCGCCACGTCCGAAGCGGACACAACGGTCGTGGGTGGCGATGGTCGCCATGGCGACCATCGCCACCCACGGGGGTCAGTAGATGTCGAAGGTCTGGCCGTGCTCGGACTCCGGGCGGGGGCCGAAGATCCGGCGCTCGGACTCGTCGATCGGCCGGTCGTTGATGCTCGCCTCGCGGCGGCGCATGTAGCCCTCGTCGTCGAACTCCCACAGCTCGTTGCCGTAGGAGCGGTACCACTGGCCGTTCGCGTCGTGGCTCTCGTACTGGAAACGCACCGCGATGCGGTTGCCGCTGTAGGACCACATCTCCTTGCGCAGCGCGTAGTCGAGCTCGCGCTCCCACTTCTGGGTCAGGAACTTGACGATCTCCTCGCGCCCCACGACGTGGGTGTCGCGGTTGCGCCACACGGAGTCCGGCGTGTACGCGAGCGAGACCTTCTCCGGGTCGCGCGTGTTCCACGCGTCCTCGGCGGCCTGGACCTTCTTGGCGGCGCCTGCGGCGTCGAACGGCGGGAACGGCGGACGGCTCATCCTCGACTACCTCCTCGGACCTGCGGAGAACGAGCGTTCTCCGTAGTGGGGCGTAGTCTAGAGAACGATCGTTACCGGTCAAGGGGAGGAGTGACGTGGATCTCGCCGAAGCATCCGATCGGCTGCTGGTCGCGGCGGAACGGCTGTACTACTCGCGCGGCATCGCCGCCGTCGGGATCGACGACGTCCGGGCCGAGGCCGGAGTCTCGATGCGCCGGCTCTACCAGCTCTTTCCCTCGAAGGAACACCTGGTCGCGGCCTACCTCGACGCCCGCGACGTGCGCTGGCGCGGTCGCGTCGCGGCGCACGTCGACGCCGCGGGCGACGACCCGGGGGACCGGCTGCTGGCCGTGTTCGACTGGCTCGGGCTCTGGTTCGCCGAGGACGACTTCCGGGGCTGCGCGTTCATCAACGCCTTCGGCGAGATCGGCGGCGAGTCCCCGCTCATCCTGGCCGCCGTGCAGCGGCACAAGGACCTCTTCCGCGACTACCTCGCCGACCTGGCCCGCGCGTTCCCCACCGACTCACCCGACGTCCTCGCGAGCGCGATCACGCTGCTGGCCGAGGGCGCGATGACGGTCGCCGCGATCGGCACCGACCCTGCGGCCGCGGAGCACGCGAAGTTGGCGGCCCGCACCCTCCTCGACGCGGCGCGCCGTCGCTCCTGACGTCGGCCCACGTCGTGGCCCGTGCGTGGCGATGGTCGCCATGGCGACCATCGCCGCTCACCGGGGCAGCCCTGCTGACGGCCGCTCAGCGCTGCCGGCGGTCGATCAGTCGCTGCAGCTTGCCGACGGAGCGCTCCAGCGTGTCGGGGTCGACGACCTCGCAGGTCACGCTCACCCCGACGGTGTCCTTGACGGCCTTCACCAGCTCGGCGGCGGCGGCGTCGCGACGGTCGGCGGGCGTCGACGGCCGGGCCTCCACCCTGACGCCGAGCGCGTCCATCCGGCCCTGCGTCGTCAGCACCAGCTGGAAGTGGGGCGCGAGGCCCGCCGTACGCAGCACGATCTCCTCGATCTGGGTCGGGAACACGTTGACCCCGCGCAGGATGATCATGTCGTCGGAGCGGCCGGTGATCTTGTCCATCCGGCGCATCCCGGGACGCGCGGTGCCCGGCCGCAACGTCGTCAGGTCGCGGGTGCGGTACCGGATGATCGGCAGCGCCTCCTTGGTGAGCGAGGTGAACAGCAGCTCGCCCCGCTCGCCGTCGGGCAGCGGGGTGCCCTCGACCGGGTCGATCACCTCGGGCAGGAAGTGGTCCTCCCAGACGTGCAGCCCGTCCTTGGTCTCGACGCACTCCTGCGACACGCCCGGGCCCATGACCTCGGACAATCCGTAGATGTCGACGGCGTGCATGTCCATGCGGTCCTCGATCTCGAGGCGCATCTGCTCGGTCCACGGCTCGGCGCCGAAGATGCCGACCTGCAGCGACGACGTGCGCGGGTCGATGCCCTGCTTCTCGAACTCGTCGACGACGGTGAGCATGTAGCTGGGCGTCACCATGATCAGCTCGGGCCGGAAGTCCTGGATGAGCTGCACCTGGCGCGGGGTCATGCCGCCCGAGACCGGGATCGCCGTCGCGCCGAGCTTCTCGATGCCGTAGTGCGCGCCGAGGCCGCCGGTGAACAGGCCGTAGCCGTAGGCGTTGTGCACCTTGTGGCCCGGGCGTCCGCCCGCGGCGCGGATGCTGCGCGCCATGACCGTCGCCCACGTGTCGATGTCGCGCTCGGTGTATCCGACGACCGTCGGGCGGCCCGTCGTCCCCGACGACGCGTGCACCCGTCGGACCTGTTCCTGCGGCACGGCGAACATGCCGAACGGGTAGTTGTCGCGCAGGTCGGCCTTCGTCGTGGTCGGGAACCTCGCGATGTCGGCGAGCTCGCGGCAGTCGTCGGGGTGCACGCCCGCGGCGTCGAACGAGGCCTTGTAGAAGGGCACGTTCTCGTAGGCGTGGCGCAGCGTCCACTGCAGCCGCTGCAGCTGCAGGGCGCGCAGCTCGTCGACCGACATGCGCTCGGCGTCGTCGAGCAAGGTGGGGTCGGGAGCGTCGCCGAGACGCCTGGTCGCGGTACTCATGACGCGGTCTCCTTCTTGGCGACGAGGGTCAGCACGTCGTAGCGGGCCACCGACTCACCGTCCTGGCGGGTGACGTCGGCGTCCCAGCGGACCTCGCCGTAGCCCGCGGTGTCGCGCGGGGTGAGCTGCTTGCAGGTCAGCGTCACGGTCAGCTCGTCGCCGAAGCGGACCGGGGTGAGGAAGCGCAGGTCGTCGACACCGAAGTTGGCGAGCACCGGGCCCGGGTCGGGATCGACGAACAGCCCCGCGGCCAGCGACACGACGAGGTAGCCGTGCGCGACGCGCTCGCCGAACAGCGGGTTCGCGGCCGCCGCCGCGGCGTCCATGTGCGCGTAGAAGGTGTCGCCGGTGAACTCCGCGAAGTGCTCGACGTCCTCCTGGGTGACCCGGCGCGGTCCGGCGACGATCGTGTCGCCCGGGCGCAGTTCCTCGAGGTGCTTGCGGAAGGGATGGACGTCGGTCTCCCGGCGCTGCGACCCCCGGACCCAGCGCCCGGTGATCGCCGTGAGGGTGTCGGGGTCGGCCTGGACCGCGGTGCGCTGCATGTGGTGCAGGACCCCGCGGATGCCGCCCATCTCCTCGCCGCCGCCCGCCCGGCCGGGGCCGCCGTGCACCAGCGCGGGCAACGGCGAGCCGTGTCCGGTGGACTCCTTCGCGTCGCGCTCGTTGAGGACGAGCACGCGGCCGTGCCACGGCGCCACGCCCAGCACGATCTCGCGGGCGACGGCCGGGTCGGCCGTGACGACCGACCCCGCCAGGCTGCCGTTGCCGCGCGCGGCCAGCTCCACCACCTGCGGGATCGACGAGTAGCCCATGACCGTCGACACCGGGCCGAACGCCTCGACGGCGTGCGGCTCGGCGCGGTCGGGGTCGGCCGTGAGCAGGACGGGGGAGAGGAACGCGCCGCGCTCGGCGTCGGCGCCGACGACGTCGACCTTCCCGGGGTCGCCGTGCACGATCCGTCCGGCGTCGGCAAGGGCGGCGATGTTGCGGCGCACCTCGCCGCGCTGGTCGAGGCTCGCGAGCGCGCCCATCCGCACGCCCTCGGCGTCGGGGGCGCCGACGACCGTCGTCGCCAGCCGCGCCGACACCGCCTCGACGACCGCCTCGACGTGCTGCTCCGGCACGAACGCGCGCCGGATGGCCGTGCACTTCTGGCCCGCCTTGATTGTCATCTCGGCGACGACGCCGGAGACGTAGAGGTCGAACTCGGGGCTGCCGGGCGCGACGTCCGGGCCCAGGATCGACATGTTGAGCGAGTCGGCCTCGGCGTTGAAGCGGACGGACTCGCGCACGATCGTCGGGTGCGTCCGCAGCGTGGCGGCGGTGGCCGCGGAGCCGGTGAACGACACCAGGTCCTGCCCGGTCAGGTGGTCGAACAGGTCGCCGACGCCGCCCGCGACGAACTGCAGCGAGCCCTCCGGCAGCAGCCCCGAGTCGATGATCAGCTCGACGAGCGCCGAGGTCAGGAACGCCGTCGGGCTCGCGGGCTTGACCAGGCTCGGCACCCCGGCGAGGAACGCGGGCGCGAGCTTCTCCAGCGGGCCCCACACCGGGAAGTTGAACGCGTTGACCTGCACCGCGACGCCGTGCAAAGGCGTCGCGACGTGCTGGCCGACGAAGGTGCCCCCGCGGCCGAGCGGCTCGACCGCCCCGTCGACGTAGACGGTGTCGTTGGGCAGCTCGCGGCGACCCTTGGACGCGTAGGCGAGCAGCACGCCGATGCCGCCGTCGACGTCGAACTTCGAGTCCGACAACGTCGCGCCGGTGCGCGCCGACACGGCGTAGAGCTCGTCGCGATGCTCGCGCAGATGCCCGGCCAGCGCCTTGAGCAGACCCGCCCGCTGGTGGAACGTCAGCTCCCGCAGCGCGGGCCCGCCGACGCCCCGGCCGTAGGAGAGCGCGGCGCCGAAGTCGACGCCCGCAGAGGAGAGCCGGGCGACCTCCTCGCCGGTCACCGCGTCGTGCAACGGGCGCGCTCCCGCGGGGTCGGGGGAGTGCCAGGCACCCGCGACGTAGCTGCGCAGCGTCGGGACGGTGGTCGGAGCGGTCATCGATGGTCCTCCATCCGGCGGCGGGTCCCGTCGGCGTTCCTCGCGTGGTCTCCAGCGTGCTGCTGCCGAACGATCGTTCGGCTCGATGCGGGCAAGCTAGCACCTCCACCCGGCCCGACGGAACGGTCGCGGGACCCGTCGCCTGACCGATCGTTCGGTCGGAGAGCCGTTAGCATGAGCCGATGGTCGCCGATTCCCCCGCCGTCCTCGTCGAGCGCGACAGAGCCGAGCCGGCCGTCGCCGTCGTCACGATGAACCGCCCCGACCGGCACAACGCCCTCACCGTCGAGCTCAAGGTCGCGCTGCGCGACGCGCTGGAGGCCGCCGCCGCCGACCCCTCGGTCCGCGCGGTCGTACTCACCGGTGCGGGGCGGTCGTTCTGCGTCGGCCAGGATCTCGGTGAGCACGCGCAGACGCTGCGCGCGGGGACCGAGTTCACGACGATCGAGGAGCACTACAACCGGATCACGCTCGCCATCGCCGAGGCGCCCAAGCCGGTGATCGCCGCGGTGAACGGCACCTGCGTCGGCGCCGGGCTCGGCTTCGCGCTGGCCGCCGACCTGCGCGTCTCGGCCGCCGGTGCCACGTTCTCGACGGCGTTCGCGGGCATCGGCCTCACCGCCGACTCCGGGCTCTCGGCGTCGCTCGCGCACATGGTCGGCGTCGCGCGGGCCACGGAGCTGCTGCTGCTCGGGGAGCGTTTCACGGCCGAGGACGCCGCGGCGTGGGGACTGGTGCGGATCGCGCCGGGGGAGGCGATCGAGGCGGCACTGGAGCTCGCCCGCGGACTCGCCGCCGGTCCCACGCTCGCCTACGCCGAGATCAAGTCGGCCGTCCGGTTCGGCGCGGTCAACGACCTGCGCGCGGTGCTCGCCAACGAGGACCGCGGGCAGAGCCGGCTGGTCGCGACGGCGGACCACGCCGGTGCGGTCGAGGCGTTCCTGGCCAAGCAGAAGCCGACCTTCGAGGGCCGATGACGAGCTCCGCGCAGGCCGAGGCGCGCCGGCCCCGTCGGCCCAGCGGCGGCCCGGAGTCGTTGCTGGACAAGGCCGTCCTCGAGTTCAACGCCCGCGGCTACGACGCCACGAGCATGGAGGACCTGTCCCGGGCCGCGGGGATCACGAAGTCGTCGTTCTACCACCACTTCGCGGGCAAGGAGGCGCTGCTCAGGGCGGCGCTCGAACGCGCGCTCGACGGCCTGTTCTCCGCGCTGGACGACCCGCCCGGGGTGGAACCGGCGGTGGGCCCGTCGGAGCGGCTGCGGCGCATCGTCACCCGGCAGGTCCGGGTGCTGATGGACGACCTGCCCTACGTGACGCTGCTGCTGCGGGTCCGCGGGAACACCCCCACCGAGCGCTGGGCGCTGCAACGGCGCAAGGCCTACGACGCCGAGATCGCGGCGCTGGTACGGGCGGCCGTCGATGCCGGTGAGATCCGCGCGGGTGTCGACCCGGCACTCGCGGCCCGGCTGCTGTCGGGCCTGGTCAACTCCGTGTCCGAGTGGTACCGCCCCGGGCGGCGCGGCACGGCCTCGCTTCCCGAGGACGTCGCGCGGGCGATCTTCGCGGGCGTGCTGCCCGCGGCCGACCCGGCCTGAGGACGGGGGACGCGTCCTGACGGCGGGGGACGCGTCCGGCCGGTACGCGGGTCGACGGCGACCGGGTGGGTTGCGCGGGGACGGCCGCTGCGTCATCCTGGCCGAACGAACATTCGGTAAGGAGGATGTCGTCGTGGACACGAGCACCCCCGAGGACGCCGAGCTGCAGGCGCAGTTCGACGCGACCGTCGCGGCCGACCAGCGGATCGAGCCGCGCGACTGGATGCCCGAGGGGTACCGGCGCACCCTGATCCGCCAGATCGCCCAGCACGCGCACTCCGAGATCATGGGGATGCAGCCGGAGGGGAACTGGATCCTGCGGGCGCCGTCGTTGCGTCGCAAGGCGATCCTGCTGGCCAAGGTCCAGGACGAGGCCGGCCACGGGCTGTACCTCTACGCCGCGGCCGAGACCCTCGGCGTCGACCGCGACGACCTCACCCAGCGGCTCGTCGACTCCCGGCAGAAGTACTCGTCGATCTTCAACTACCCGGCGCTGTCCTACGCCGACATCGGCGTCATCGGCTGGTTCGTCGACGGTGCGGCGATCTGCAACCAGGTGCCGCTGTGCCGCTGCTCCTACGGGCCCTACGCGCGGGCGATGATCCGCATCTGCAAGGAGGAGTCGTTCCACCAGCGCCAGGGCTACGAGCTGCTGCTGGCGATGGTCAACGGCACCGACGCGCAACGCGAGATGGTGCAGGAGTCGGTGAACCGCTGGTGGTGGCCGTCGCTGATGATGTTCGGCCCGCCCGACGGCGACTCCCCGAACTCGCAGCAGTCCATGGCGTGGGGCATCAAGCGGCACACGAACGACGAGCTGCGCCAGCGCTTCGTCGACATGACCGTGCCGCAGGCCGAGGTCCTCGGCGTGACGCTGCCCGACCCGCAGCTGCGCTGGAACCCCGACCGGGGCGCCCACGACTACGGCGAGCCCGACTGGGCCGAGTTCAAGGCCGTCCTCGCCGGGTCCGGCCCGGCCAACGCGCAGCGGCTCGCCCACCGCAGGCGTGCCCACGAGAACGGTGCCTGGGTCCGTGAGGCCGCCCGGGTCCACGCGGAGAAGCAGGCCGCGCGCAAGGAGGTGGCCGCGTGATCCCGGCCGACGACGCACCCGCCGCCGCCGAGCCCGCCGCAGGCGAGACCCCGGCCGCCGCGCGCCGGGGCTGGCCGCTCTACGAGGTCTTCGTGCGCGGCAAGCGCGGCCTCAACCACGTCCACGTCGGCTCGATCCATGCCGCCGACGACGAGATGGCCCTGCACAACGCCCGCGACGTGTACACCCGGCGCAACGAGGGCGTGAGCATCTGGGTGGTCCGTGCCGACCACATCGCGGCGTCGAGCCCGTCGGAGAAGGACCCGTTCTTCGCCCCGTCCGCCGACAAGATCTACCGGCACCCGACGTTCTACGCGATCCCGGACGAGGTGCCGCACCTGTGAGCGCGCGATCGAGCAGCCGAGGGGAGGAGTCACGATGAGCCCGCACGCCGAGGAGGAGGACGCGACCAACGCCTACCAGTCGCTGTCGGAGACCGCCGGCATCGACGACCCGCGCTGGGCGTTCGGCTCGGGATTCGAGGACGTCGAGGCCGAGATCGAGGCGCCCCTCCCTGCCGGGGTCGACGCGGCCGACCTCGCCGAGTACTGCCTCATGCTCGGCGACGACGCGCTGGTCTGCGCGCAGCGCATCGCGGAGTGGGTGTCCAACGCCCCGGAGCTGGAGGAGGAGGTCGCGCTCGCGAACACCGCGCTGGACCTGCTCGGCCAGGCCAGGGTGCTGCTGTCGCGGGCCGGGCACGTCGAGGGCGCGGGACGCGACGAGGACGCGCTGGCCTACCTGCGCAGCGAGGCGCAGTACCGCAACGTCGCGCTCGCCGAGCGAGGCGACGACCTCGACTTCGGCGTGGCGATCGCGCGGCTGCTGGTGTTCACGACGTGGCGGCTCGCGCTGATGTCGCGGCTGCTCGACTCGCGCGACCCCGTCGTCGCCGCGGTCGCGGCCAAGGCCGTCAAGGAGCTGACCTACCACCGCGAGCACGCGGCCAGGTGGGCCGTCCGGCTCGGCGACGGCACCGACGAGTCGCACCGGCGGATGCAGGCGGGCCTGGAGGCCGTGTGGCCCTTCGTCGAGGAGCTCTTCCGGACCACCGACGTCGAGCGCCGCCTCGTCGCCGTCGGTGTCGCCGTCGACCCCGCGGACACCCGCGCCGAGGTCGACGCGGTGCTCGACCAGGTCCTCGCCGCCGCGACGCTGACCCGCCCGGACCGCGCCCCGATGGGGCTGCTCGGCGGGCGGGGCGGCCGGCAGGGCGTGCACACCGAGGCGTTGGGACACGTCCTCGCGACGATGCAGAGCCTCGCCCGCGCGCACCCGGGGGCGACGTGGTGAGCGCGCCGGCGCGGCCCGCGGCGCGTGCGGTCGTCGCGTGCGTCGTCGACCCCGAGATGCCGATGCTCACCCTCGACGACCTGGGCGTGGTGCGCTCGGTCGAGACCGACGGGGACGCCGTCACCGTCACGATCACCCCGACCTACTCCGGCTGCCCGGCCGTCGCGGAGATGTCGGCCGACCTGCGCGCGGCGCTGACCGCAGCCGGGTACGGCCCGGTGCAGGTGCGCACGGTCCTCGCGCCCGCATGGAGCACGGACTGGATCTCCGACGACGGCCGTCGCAAGCTCGCGGAGGCCGGCCTGGCCCCGCCCGGCGCCGCCCCGCGCCCCGCCCCCGGACCGGTCCCGCTGACGCTCGCGGGCCCCGCGACCGTCGTGCGCTGCCCCCGTTGCGGCTCGCCCGCGACCGAGGAGCTCTCGCGCTTCGGGCCGACCGCGTGCACCGCCCTGCGCCGCTGCACCGAGTGCCGCGAGCCGTTCGAGCACATGAAGGAGATCTGACGGTGACCGCCGCGACCACGTCCCTGCGGGCCCCGGAGGCCGGTTCGTTCCACCCGCTGCGGGTCGGTGCCGTCGAGCGGCTCTGCGACGACGCCGTCGCCGTCACCTTCGACGTCCCCGACGAGCTCGCCGACACCTTCGCCTTCCGGCCCGGCCAGTACCTGACGCTGAGGCTGCGCACCGACGCGGGCGAGGAGCGGCGCTCGTACTCGATCTGCGCGCCCGCGGGGGCCGCGCCCCGCGTCGGGGTGCGCCGCATCGACGGCGGGCTGTTCTCCGAGTGGCTCGTCGACCGGCTCGTCGAGGGCGACGAGATCGAGGTCGGGCCGCCCGCCGGGTCGTTCACCCCGGACCTCGCCGCCGGCACCCACCACGGGTTCGTCGCCGCCGGCTCGGGCATCACACCGGTGCTCTCGATCGTCGGATCGCTGCTGGCGGCCCACCCCGACACCCGGGTCACGCTGCTCTACGGCAACCGGCGCACCGACACCGTCATGTTCACCGAGGAGCTCGCCGACCTCAAGAACGCCTACGGCCCCCGGCTGCACCTGCTGCACGTGCTCTCCCGCGAGCCCATGGAGTCCGAGGTCGTCAGCGGGCGGCTCGACGCCGCGAAGCTCCGGCAGCTGCTGACCCTGCTGGTCGACGTCGACACCGTCGACGACTGGTGGCTCTGCGGCCCGCTCCGCATGACCGACGACGCCGTCGCCGTGCTGGGCGAGCTGGGCGTGCAGCGTCGGCGGGTGCACCGCGAGCTCTTCTACGTCGACGCCCCGCCGCCCGAGCTGCACCGACCCGACGAGGCGCTGCCCGACGGCGAGACCAGCGAGGTCACCGTCGTGCTCAACGGACGCGCGACCGCGCTGACCCTGCCGCGCGACGTCGCCGTCCTGGACTCGGCCCAGCGCGTCCGCGCCGACCTGCCCTTCGCCTGCAAGGGCGGCGTGTGCGGGACCTGCCGGGCCCGGGTCACCGACGGGGAGGTGCGGATGCTGCGCAACTTCGCGCTCGAGGACGACGAGGTCGACGCGGGCTTCGTGCTCACCTGCCAGACGCTGCCGGTGTCGGACGCGGTCACGGTCGACTACGACGTCTGACGCGTTCCCGTCACCCGTCGTGACGTGTCGATCACGACACGACCGGGTCCCCGGCGGGACATCCGGGACGCACGGGCGCAGGATGGCGGTGTCGCGAGCGATCGGGTTCGCGAGCGTTCCGGGGCCGCGAGACTGTCAGGGAGGTGCCGACCGTGACGCAGCGCTGGGCCGTGCTCATCGCGACCCTCGCCCTGCTGGGCTGGGCCGCCGCACAGGCATGGCTGATCCTGCGGACCAAGCCCGCCCGGGTGAAGCTCGCCGCCGCCTCGGCCTTCGCGGCGGTCGGCATCGCGGCGCTCGGGGTCGGGCTGGCGTTCACCCAGGGCTCCGCCGACGACCCGGCGGCCCCGCAGGCCTCCGGCTTCGCGCAGGCCGCCGGGGCGCCGCCGCGCATCGGTGACGCGGCCACGGTGCCGGTGCCGACCTTCCCGGTCGCACCCACGGCCCCCGCCGTCGCACCCCCTCTCGAACCGGCGCCCGGCGACGCCGCCGACTCCGTTCCCCTCCGCGCGCTCGCGCTGCCGCCCGCCCGCGCCATCGCCGCGGCCGCGGCCGTCCCGCCGCCCGTCGCGCCGCCGGCCGCCGTCGCCCCGCCGGCCGTCCCGCCGCCCGCGGCCGTGCCGCCGCCGGCCGTGCCGCCCGCAGGCGGCGCCGAGGGCACGACCGCGCCGCCTCCGCCGCCGACCACCCCGCCGCCGACGACACCGCCGCCGACGAACCCGTCGCGCCCCGGCCACGGGCACCACCATCCGCGTCCGCCGGCGCCGACGACCTCACCCACGGCCCCCGCCTCATCCACGACATCGCCGACCTCCTCGACCTCGACCTCGGCCTCGGCCTCGGCGACCTCGACGACGGTCCCGGCCACGAGCTGAGCCGCGCCCGCCGCTCGCGGTCCCTCGCGCCGGTGGCCTCGACCGCGTCCACGCGTGTCGTGGCCGACGGACGGGCCACGTGCGTGCCGGCCGCGTCCGGCGCACCGCGGTGGGTCGGAAACCGCGTGGCAGCGCCGGACACCGCGGATACGATCGCCGCATGCCGCCCGATTGACGCCCTTCGCCGCCCCCTGCGCCCGATCCGCGCCGGCTGACCCGGCTGGCGGTCGGGCTCGCCACCCTCACCGACCTCGTGCCGGTGTACGCGCTGTACGCGGTCTGGTTCGGCGCGAGCGGGCTCTCGGAAGCACAGATCTCGGCGCTGTTCGTGATCTGGTCGGTCGTGGGCCTGGTCGTCGAGGTCCCCTCGGGCGCGTTGGCCGACCGGTTCTCCCGGCGCGGCGCCGTCGTCGCCGCCGGCCTCGGCCAGGCCGTCGGCTATGCGGTGTGGGCACTGTGGCCGACGTTCGCCGGGTTCGCGCTCGGGTTCGCGCTGTGGGCGATCGGCGGGTCGCTGGACTCCGGGGCCCGCGAGGCGCTGCTGTACGACGCGCTGGCAGCGGCGGGGGCGCAGGCCCGCTATGCCCGGCTGATCGGCGCCACGACCGCCGCGGGCCTGCTGGCCGAGGTGCCCGCGGCCGGGCTGGCGACGCTGCTCTGGTCGGTCGGCGGGTTCACGGCCGTGGCGTGGGCGAGCGTGGGGACCTGCCTGCTCGCCGCCGTGGTCGCGACGCGGCTGCCGGAGACCCGGCCGGACCCGGGGAGCGGGCCGGACGGCAGCACCGACCGCAGCACCGACCGCAGCACCGACCGAAGCACCGACGGCAGGACCGACGATGACGAGCCCGGCTACCGCGCCGCGCTGCGGGCCGGGATCGCCGAGGCGGCGGCCCGGCCGGCGGTGCGCGCGCTGCTCGTCCCGGTGGCGGTGCTCGCCGGGGTCGACGCCGTCGAGGAGTACTTCCCGCTACTCGCGGCGGACTGGTCCGTTCCGACGGGGTTCGTGCCGCTCGCCGTCGTCGCGACCTCGGTCACCGGCGCCGCTGGTGCAGCCCTCGCCGGCCGGGTCGCGGGCTGGAGCCGGTGGCGGCTCGCCGCGGTGGTCGCGGGGGCGGGCGCGGCGCTCGCCGTCGCCGCCGCCCTGGCCGTGCCCGCGGGGATGGTGCTGGTCGCCGCGTTCTACGGCGCGTACCGGATGGTGCTGGTCGTCCTGCAGGCACGGTTGCAGGACCGGATCGGCGGCCCCGCGCGGGCGACGGTGACGTCGGTCGCGGGGCTCGCGACGGAGGTCGTCGGCATCGGGGTGTTCGCGGCCTGGGCCGTGGGTGGCGTGTGGCCGGTCGTCGTCGCGGCCCTCGCGGTGGCGGCGCTCCTGCCGAGGTTGCTGCGCGGCGACGGCCGAGGCTGACGGGCCGCCGCGCGGACACACCGCGGGTCGCTGGCGGCGGTGGTCGCGGGTCGGGAAGGATCAGCGTCCCGGACGTCGTGCGGGTCCCGGACGTCGTGAGGTCAGGAGAACACAGGTGAGCGTGCCACCCACCGGACGACAGCTGACCGTCTCCGACGGCGCCGGGACGACGGCCGTCGTCACGGAGGTGGGCGCCGGGCTGCGGGCCTTCGAGGCGAACGGCGTCGCCTACACGGAGACCTGGCCGGAGACCGAGCGGCCCCCACGCGGCTGCGGCGCGCTGCTGGCGCCGTGGCCCAACCGGGTCCGCGCCGGGCGCTGGGCCTGGCAGGGTGCCGAACAGCAGCTCGCGCTCACCGAGCCCGCGGCGGGCAACGCGATCCACGGCCTGCTGCGCCACGTCTGCTGGGTCGTCGACCAGCACGACGACGACGCCGTCACGCTGACCGCGTCCGTGATGCCGCAGCCGGGGTGGCCGCAGCCGGTCCGGGTGTCGGTGCGCTACGGCGTGGGCGCGGGCGGGCTCACCGTCGCGATCTCGGCCGAGAACCTCGGCACGGCCGACGTGCCCTTCGGCGTCGGGTCGCACCCGTACCTGCGCGTCGGGTCGACCCCGGTGCGCGAGTGCACCCTCGAGCTCGGCGCGACGACCGCGGTCCCGCTCGTCGACCAGCTGCCCGCGGGCGAACCGCGCCCGCTCGCGGCCGAGGAGCGCACGATCGCGCTGCGCGACGCGCGGCTCGACGACTGCTTCGGCGGTGCCCGGCCCGTCGACGGCGACGACCTCGTCCGCCACCGGCTGACGTCCGCGGACGGCGGCGTCGAGCTGTGGGCCGACCCGGCGTTCGGCTGGGTGCAGGTGTTCACCCCCGATGACCTGGGCGGACACGGGCCCGCGGTGGCCGTCGAGCCGATGACGTGCCCGCCCGACGCACTGAACTCCGGCGAGGGCCTGGTGGTGCTGGCGCCGGGGGAGCGGTGGAGCGCCCGCTGGGGGCTCCGACCGCTGGGCTGAGCGGCCCGCCGTTCCGGTACCGGAGTGTCGTCACGGGCCCGCCGGCCCGCCCGGGCCGTCGACTACGGTCACGTCATGCGGACGGTGCTCGTCATCGGGATCGGCGCGGGCGACCCGGACCATCTGACCCTGCAGGCCGTCGCGGCCCTGCGCCGTGCCGACGTGTTCTTCGCCATCGACAAGGGGTCGGCGAAGGACGACCTGCTCGCGCTGCGCACGCTGCTGCTCGACCGGCACGTCGGGCCCGGCGCGTACCGCGTCGTCGAGGCGGCCGACCCCGAGCGCGACCGCGACGCCACCGGCCCGGGCTACCGCGAGGCCGTCCTCGACTGGCAGGACCGCCGCGCCGCCGTCTACGCCGGGATGATCGACGACGAGCTCGGTCCCGACGGCGTCGGCGCTTTCCTCGTCTGGGGCGACCCGGCGCTCTACGACGGCACGCTGCGGCTGCTCGCCGGCATCCACGACGCCGACGTCGCCTCCGGTGGCCAGGGCTTCACGATCGAGTCGGTCCCCGGCATCAGCAGCGTCGCCGCGCTCGCGGCCGCGCACCGGCTCATCCTCAACCGCGTCGGCGGGTCCGTGCTGGTGACGACGGGCCGGCGGCTGGCCGCCGGGATGCCGCGCGACGTGGACGACGTCGTCGTCATGCTCGACGGCTCGACGGCGTTCGCCGCCCTGCCCGACGACGACGTCGACATCTACTGGGGCGCCTACCTCGGCACCCCCGACGAGATCCTCGTCGCGGGCAACCTGCAGAAGGTCAAGGACGACATCGTCCGTCGCCGCGCGGCGGCCCGCGAGCGCAAGGGCTGGATCATGGACACCTACCTGCTGCGCCGCGATCCCGGCCGACGCTGAGGCCGGGGTCGGCGACCGTCTCCGATTGAGACGGCGATCACCGTGGCCGTCACGCAGGATGGCCCGATCATGTCCTGAAGGACCCACCCCCGGAGGCCCGAGCACGTGAACGCGATGACCGCAGCCGTCAAGGTGCGTGTCGCGCGGGCCCGGTCGGGGGCGCTGCTCCTGGGACCCGCGCTCGTCGCGGCCGCCGCGTACGTCGACCCCGGCAACGTCGCGACGAACACCGCCGCGGGCGCCTCCTACGGCTACCTGCTCGTGTGGGTCGTGCTCGTCGCCAACCTGATGGCGGGCCTCGTGCAGTACCTGTCGGCCAAGCTCGGGCTGGTCACCGGGAGGTCCCTGCCGGAGTCGCTGCGCGAGCACCTGCCCCGCGGGACGCGCGTCGCCTACTGGGTGCAGGCCGAGCTGGTGACGATGGCGACCGACCTCGCCGAGGTGCTCGGCGGGGCGATCGCCCTCGCGCTGCTGTTCGACCTCCCGCTGATCTGGGGCGGCGTCATCACCTCGGTCGTGTCCATGGCGATCCTCAAGGTGGCCGACCGCAACGGCCAGAAGCGGTTCGAGCGGGTCGTCGCGACGATGCTGGCCGTCGTCGGGGTGGGCTTCGTCGCGAGCCTGTTCGTCGCGCCGCCGTCGGCCGCGGGTGTCGTCGGCGGCATCGTCCCGGGCTTCGCGGGCACCGGCAGCGTCCTGCTGGCCGCCGGCATGCTGGGCGCGACGGTCATGCCGCACGCGATCTACGTGCACTCGTCGCTCTCGCGCGACCGGCACGGCTCGCCCGCGCCCGGCCCCGCCCGTCGCCGGCTGCTGTCCGCGACCCGCGCGGACGTCGCCGTCGCGCTCACCGTCGCCGGTGCGGTGAACCTGGGCCTGCTGCTCGTCGGCGCCGCGGTGCTGACCGGCGACCAGCGCACCGCGACGCTCGAGGGCGTCCACGCCGCGATCGGCGACAAGCTCGGGCCGCTGTTCGCGATCGGGTTCGCGGTCGCCCTGCTGTTCTCCGGCCTGGCGTCGACGGCGGTCGGCTGCTACTCCGGCTCCGTCGTGATGTCGGGGCTGCTGAAGATCCGGGTGCCGCTCGTGGCCCGCCGGATCGTCACGGCCATCCCCGCGCTCATCGTCCTGGGCATCGGCATCGACCCGACGTGGGCACTCATCGTCTCGCAGGTGGTGCTGTCGTTCGGCATCCCGTTCGCGCTGATCCCGCTGGTCGTCCTCACCTCGCGCCGTTCGGTCATGGGCGAGGACGTCAACCGGCGCGGCACCGTCGTGGCCGGCATCGTGGTGTGCACGGCGATCGTCGCGCTCAACGTCGTGCTGATCTACCTGACGGCGACCGGGCAGGGCTAGGGACCTCTGGGCCTGCGGACGCAGCCCGGGGTGATCGGCGTTCGCGGGACGTCGGCGCATCTGCTCGCGCTCACGTCGGCGGCCGGGGTGGACCCGCGACCCGACGAGCGTGGGGCTCCGTGCGCTCAATGGTGGTTGCGCCGGCGGCGCCCGTGCAACCCCGGGAGGGACTCGTGACCGCCCCGAGCACCCGGAGGGTGCCGATGTCCCATCCCGACCGTCACCCCGACCCCGTCCCCGCCGGCTCCCGGCCCGACGCCGTCGAGTTCGTCCACCGCAGCTGGCGCGCCGAGCCCGCACAGCTCGGCGCCATCCGCCGCGAGCTCGTCGACTGGATCACCCCGCTCGGGCTGAGCCCCGATGAGGTCGACGACGTCGTGCTCGCCGTCGACGAGGCCACCGCCAACGCCGTGCAGCACGCCTACGGCCCCGACGAGCACGGCGACGTCGAGCTGACGCTCTGGACCGAGCCCGGCGCCCTGTGCATCGAGGTCACCGACCACGGCAACTGGCACCCGACCGACACCCCCGGCCGCGGCATCGGGCTGATGCAGCGCATGGTCGGCGCCGTGCTGATCCATGTCGACGACGCCGGCAGCAAGGTGCACCTGCGCCATCCGCTGCCCGCCGCGGACCAGTCGGCGGGGCATCACCGCGCGGGCGAGGGCGCCTGATCCCCGCCGCCGGACGTGCGCGGCGTCCCGAGCAGCGCCCGGGCGCCGCGCAGCACGTGCTCGCGGATCGCGGCCGGATCGGCATCCGACATCGGCCGCGTCGGGATGACGGTGCGCAGCAGCCCGATCCCGAGCAGCCACGCGAGCATCAACCCGGCACGCAGGGCGGCGTCGGCCTCGTCGTCGGTGTCGACGAGCCCGGCGAACGTCCCGCCCCAGCGCGTCTCCAGCTCCGCGCGCATCGCCGCGCCGGCCTCGGTGCTGCCCGTCGAGCGCAGGACCGCGAAGAACAGCTCGGTGCCGCTCGGGTCGTCGGCGGTGATGGCGGCCAGCGCGCGGTCGAGCAGCTCCTCTGGCGGCCCGTCCTCGAGCAGCGCCATCGCCTCGCCGGAGAGCGCCTCGGCGAAGAGTCCCTCCTTGTTGCCGAAGTGCCGGAACAGCAGGGCCTGGTTGACGCCGGCGCGCTCGGCGACGGCGCGGACCGTCGTGGCGTCGTACCCGACGGCCGCGAACAGCTCGCGAGCGGCGACGAGCAGCGCCCGGCGCGTGGCCGCGGCGTCGCGGGGCCGTGCCCGCCGCGCGCTCGCCTCGCCGGTGTCCTGCGTCGCCATCTGCTCTCCTCCTGGGCCCGCCCGCCCCGCCGGGCCTGTCTGGTTCGTCGGAAACGACCGTGCCGGGCGGAGTCGAGGTCATCACAACACATCGGGCCCCCGCGGCGGGTGCGGCCGCGGCGCGACGCGCCCGTGCGGGCCCGGACCTGCCCCGGCCGTGTGACGCCGCGTGCACGGGACGCCCGTACCGGGCCCGCCTCCTCGGCAGGTCGCCGTGGGGCGTCGCGCCGGGACGTGGTGCCGGGACGTGGTGCCGGGACGAGGCATCGGCACAGCAGCACGACGCCGCAGGTCCGGCGGCCGAGGGCCGTCCCGCAGACTTTCCGACCGTAACCCGTGTGAGCCGGGGACGGCGCGGGTATGCGCCTTCGGACCGTGCGCAGCGGCCGGGTGGGCTCGTGCCCGCGGTCGCGAGGTCGCCCGCTCCCGCGACCGGCCGCGACGCCGACCGGCCCGCCTGCACGACAGCCACCCGCACGACAGCCACCCGCACGACAGCCCGTACGACGAGGAGGAACCGGCGACATGGCCCGCCGTGACGATCCCCAGCCCCAGGCCCCCGACATCGGGGAGCTGGTGCACGAGAACGCCGACTACACGCTGACCGGCGAGGGCGACCCGTTGGACGCCGGCTGGGTGCCGCCCGACCGGCCGATCGAGCTCGACGGCGACACCGTCACCCCTGCCGGGGCCCGCGCGGGCGAGAGCCACGACGACAGGCTGGCCCGCGAGCTGTCCGACGACGCCGGGCCGACGGATGCCGAGCGGGCGGGACGGCTCGTCGCCGAACACACCGACGCGGGCGGCGGGGCCGTCGACGACAACGATGCCGTCGAGGTCGGGGTCGACGGCGGCGCCGCGTCGGCGGAGGAGGCGGCGGTGCACCGCACCGGCGGCGACCCGCTCGAACCGGTCGTCGACGACAGCCCGGTCGGCGACCCCGAGGTCGCCGCCCAGCTGGACGACGGACCGCGCGCCGAGCAGGCCGAACGCGACGCCCACCGCGACGCCGAGGGCGACCCGATCGCGGGCCGCGACGAGGAGCACCGCGACCCGGGCGGCGTCCTGGATCGCGCGGCCGGTATCGACGCGGTGCCCGACGCGGCGGGGGCGGCGGCCGCGGCCTCGGGCCGTGACGACGCCGGACCCGACGGCAGGTTGTCCTGACCGCGCCCGCCGGTTCACTCCCGCACGGCGGGGACCACGTGGCGCGGCTGCGCGCCGTGTCGTTGCGCGTGACCCGGCCGCGGCTCGCCGTGCTCGCCACCCTGCACGACCACCCACACGTCGACACCGAGACGGTCATCGGGCTGGTCCGGGCGAGCCTGCCCACGGTGTCGCACCAGGCGGTCTACGACGTGCTGCGGGCGCTGACCGACGCCGGCCTGGTGCGCCGCATCCAGCCGGCGGGCACGACCGCCCGGTACGAGGCGCGCGTCGGGGACAACCACCACCACGTCGTGTGCCGGGTCTGCGAGGC
Source organism: Pseudonocardia benzenivorans CB1190 (assembly GCF_000196675.2). GTDB lineage: Bacteria > Actinomycetota > Actinomycetes > Mycobacteriales > Pseudonocardiaceae > Pseudonocardia > Pseudonocardia benzenivorans. The sequence goes on from NC_015312.1 coordinate 2,867,204, forward strand.
GATCGCCGACGTCGACTGCGCCGTCGGCCCGGCCCCCTGCCTCGACGCCTCCGACGACCGCGGCTTCCTGATCGACGAGGCCGAGGTCGTCTTCTGGGGCATCTGCCCCGCCTGCGCGGCCCAGCGCAGCCGTGAAGAACAGCGAGTCCGGAAGGCACACCGATGAGCGACCCCGAGAACCGCAACCCCGAGAACTCCGGCACGGCGAACACAGGATCCGAGACGAGCGGCACCGGCCCGTCGAGCGCACAGGGGGTGGACAAGAAGGCCGAGGCGGGCTGCCCCGTCGCGCACGACTCGGTGACCTCCCACGGCAGCGAGAGCGAGAACCCGGCGATCGACTCGCCGACCGCGAAGTCGTCGGGCAGGCCGCACACGGTCCGCGACTGGTGGCCCAACCAGCTCGACCTCTCGGTGCTGCGCGCCCACTCGCCCAGGAGCAACCCACTGGGCGCGGACTTCCGGTACGCCGACGAGTTCGCGAACCTCGACGTCGACGCCCTCAAGCGCGACATCGTCGAGGTGCTGACGACCCCGCAGGACTGGTGGCCCGCCGACTTCGGCCACTACGGCGGGCTGATGATCCGGATGAGCTGGCACGCCGCGGGCACCTACCGGATCTACGACGGACGCGGCGGCGCGGGCGACGGGGCCCAGCGGTTCGCCCCGCTCAACAGCTGGCCCGACAACGCCAACCTGGACAAGGCACGTCGGCTGCTGTGGCCGGTCAAGGAGAAGTACGGGCAGCAGATCTCCTGGGCCGACCTGCTCGTCCTCGCCGGCAACGTCGCGCTCGAATCGATGGGCTTCCAGACGTTCGGCTTCGGCTTCGGCCGCGAGGACACCTGGGAACCGGAGGAGATCTTCTGGGGCCCGGAGGACGACTGGCTGGGCGACGAACGCTACGTCACCGACAGCGACATGGTCCCCGAGCTCGGCGCAACCGAGATGGGCCTGATCTACGTCAACCCCGAGGGCCCTCGCGGCAGTGCCGACTTCATGGCGGCGGCGCACTTCATCCGCGAGACGTTCGCGCGGATGGCGATGGACGACGAGGAGACCGTCGCGCTGATCGCGGGCGGGCACACCTTCGGCAAGACCCACGGCGCCGGGGTGGCCGACGACCACGTCGGCCCCGAGCCCGAGGCCGCGCCGCTGGAGACGCAGGGTCTGGGCTGGCTGAGCACCTACGGGACGGGCAAGGGGCCCGACACGATCACCAGCGGGCTGGAGGTGACGTGGACCGACCGTCCGACCGAGTGGAGCAACCGCTTCTTCGAGATCCTCTTCGGCTACGAGTGGGAGCTGACGACCAGCCCCGGCGGGGGCAAGCAGTACGTCGCCAAGGACGCGCCCGAGATCATCCCCGACCCGTACGACCCGAACGTCAAGCACCGGCCGACGATGCTGACGACCGACCTGGCGCTGCGCTTCGACCCGACCTACGGGCCGATCTCGCGGCGCTTCATGGAGAATCCCGACGAGTTCGCCCTCGCGTTCGCGAAGGCCTGGTACAAGCTGCTGCACCGCGACATGGGTCCGGTCAGCCGATTCCTCGGCCCGTGGGTGGCCGAGCCGCAGCTGTGGCAGGACCCGGTGCCCGCGGTCGACCACGAGCTCGTGGGCGAGGCCGACGTCGCCGCGCTCAAGGAGACGATCCTGGGGTCCGGACTCACCACGGCCCAGCTCGTCGGCACGGCGTGGGCGTCCGCGGCCAGCTTCCGGGCCACGGACAAACGCGGGGGGGCCAACGGTGCGCGGCTGCGCCTGGAGCCCCAGCGCAGCTGGGAGGTCAACCAGCCCGAGCAGCTCACGTCGGTGCTGGAGACGCTCGAGGGCATCCGCGACGAGTTCAACGCCGGCGGCGGCGCGTCGATCTCGCTCGCCGACCTGATCGTGCTGGCCGGGTCGGCCGGCGTCGAGAAGGCCGCGCGCGACGCCGGTGTCGAGCTCACCGTGCCGTTCCGTCCCGGCCGCACCGACGCCACCCAGGAGCAGACCGACGTCGACTCGTTCCGGGTCCTCGAGCCGCGCGCGGACGGCTTCCGCAACTACCTGCGCGCCGGGGAGAAGCTCCAGCCCGAGGTGCTCATGGTCGACCGCGCCTACATGCTCGACCTGACCGCGCCGGAGATGACGGTGCTCGTCGGTGGCCTGCGCGCGCTCGGTGCCAACGTCGGCGGGAGCCCGCACGGCGTTCTCACCGACCGGCCGGGTGTGCTCACCAACGACTTCTTCACCAACCTGCTCGCGCCCGGTACCCGGTGGACGACGTCGAGGTCCGAGGAGAACGTGTACGAGATCCGCGACGTCGCGACCGACGAGGTGCGGTGGACGGCCACGGCCGTCGACCTCGTCTTCGGCTCCAACTCCCAGCTGCGGGCCCTCGCGGAGGTCTACGCGGGTGAGGCCGGACGGGAGCGCTTCCTGAACGCGTTCGTCTCGGCGTGGACCAAGGTGATGGAGCTCGACCGGTTCGACCTCGCCTGAGCCCCACACCGCAACGGGCCCGGCCGATCCCCGCGCGGGGACGGCCGGGCCCGGTCGTGCGGCGGTGCCGCGTCGCTCAGAGGCAACCCTGCGTGAGCTTCGCGATCTCCGAGTCGAGGTCCATCCGGGTCGGCTCGTCACCCAGAGCGACGAGCTCGGTGGTGGCGTCGACGAAGCTGCGGAGCAGGTCGCGGTCGACCTCGAGGATCGCGCGGCCGTCGAACGAGCTGATCTCGATCTCGACGATGTCGTAGCCCTGGACGATCTGCGGGCTCATCCGGATGTGGCCGTGGCCCGCCGGGCCCTCGAGCGACTCGACGACCAGGTCGCGGGCCACGAGCCACTCGACCCACCGATCGCCCCTGGTCCGGACGGCGAACGTGACGGCGAACGGGTCGCGGGCGTCGTAGCTCCAGCGCGTCACGACCGGCGCGGGCTGCCCGTGCAGCACGGTGAACATGTCCTGCTGGACCGAGTCGGTCGTCATCGTCGTGCTCCCTGGCGCTGGTTGCCGGTCCCCGTGTGTTCCGGCCTCGCACAGGGAATCGCCCGCGGCCGCCCGGACGCTGCACTTCTCGCCGGGGTTCACTCGATCAGATGACGGACGTCGATCGGCCGGACGACGCAGTCTCAGTTGCGACGTGCGGCGGTCACGACCCAGATTCCGGCCGCACCCGTGGTGGCCGGCTGGACCATCGTCACGGTCGTCGACCCCGCGTCCGGGTCGGTCACGACGACCGATCCGGAGTCGGGCGCGCCCGCGGTCGGTGCCCGCCAGCCGAGGACCGTCGTCGCGTAGCTGGTCGCCACCTCGGCCGGGTCGAGCAGCCACGGCTGGGCGCCGTTGTCGACCTGGGCCTGCAGCGCCTTCGCGGCGGCGGCGTCGGTGACGGGCCAGAGCAGGCCGCCGGCCGGCGCCGTCGGGCCGGCGGCCGTGCCCGACGACGGTGGGGTCGCGGACGGTGTCGGGGTCGTGGACGAGGGTGTGCCGCCGGCGGCGTCGGGCCCCGCCGCGCCCCCTGCGCAACCGGCGAGGACGGCGACGGCCAGCGCGGCCGTGGCCGTGGCCGCCAGCAGCCTGCGGACGGGGCGGGGACCTGCGGCGCGGGAACCGTGGTCGGTGTCGACGGGTCCGGCGGCGGTGGGGTGCGTCGTCACGGGGGCGGACGCTAGCCCCGCACCGGCTGCGCGGCGGCCGTCCGCTTCCGGCGCGTCCGGCTGACGTGCGGGTGCGCCCCGCGGTGCGCCGGACGGCCCCCGCCGGACGGTCAGCCCGGTCCGCCGCGACGCCGCCGCGCAGGGCCGGTCGTGGCTAGGGTGTCGCCAGATGATCGGCACGGGGACCGGTCGGCACCAGACCGGTTGACACGGAGACCGGTCGACACAGAGACATCGGCACATGAGCTCAGGAACACGACGGAGTGCGAGATGACCGAGGCGGATGCCTTCTACGCGGCGCGCGACTTCCTGCTGACCCACCGCACCGACTACGACACGGCCGTCCGCGACTTCCGCTGGCCGCAGCTCACCGAGTTCAACTGGGCCCTCGACCACTTCGACAACGTCGCCGCCGATCCCGAGCGTGGCGCCCGCCGGGCGCTGTGGATCGTCGAGAGCGACGGCTCGGAGGCGTACTGGACGTTCGCGGAGATGTCGTCGCGCTCCGACCGCGTGGCGAACTGGCTGCGTGCCCAGGGTGTCGCGCGCGGTGACCGGATCATCCTCATGCTGGGCAACCAGCTCGAGCTGTGGGAGACGCTGCTCGCGGCGATGAAGCTCGGCGCGGTCGTCATCCCGGCGACGACGCTGCTCACCGCCGAGGACCTGCGCGACCGGGTCGAGCGCGGCAACGCCCGGCACGTGGTCGTCGGCGGTGCCGACGCCGGCAAGTTCGACGACGTCGCGGGCGACTACACGCGCATCGCCGTGCGGGGCGCGCCGTCCGGCTGGCTCGACTACACCGAGGCCTACGACGTCGCCGACACGTTCGTGCCCGACGGCGTCACCCGGGCCGACGACACGCTGCTGCTCTACTTCACCTCCGGCACGACGGCCAAGCCGAAGCTGGTCGAGCACACCCACCAGTCCTACCCGGTCGGCCACCTGTCGACGATGTACTGGATCGGGCTGGAGCCCGGCGACGTGCACCTCAACATCTCCTCGCCGGGCTGGGCCAAGCACGCCTGGTCCAACGTCTTCGCGCCGTGGATCGCCGAGGCCACCGTGCTCGTCATGAACTACGCACGGTTCGACGCGGAGAGCGTGCTGGGCGTGCTGGAGCGCTGCGGCGTCGACAGCTTCTGCGCCCCGCCGACGGTGTGGCGCATGCTCATCCAGGCCGACCTGTCGACGCTGCGCACCCCGCCGCAGAAGGTCGTCGGGGCGGGGGAGCCGCTCAACCCCGAGGTCATCGAGCAGGTCGAGAAGGCCTGGGGCGTGCGGATCCGCGACGGCTTCGGCCAGACCGAGTCGAGCGTGCAGATCGGCAACCCGCCCGGGCAGACCGTCAAGCCCGGCTCGATGGGCCGGCCCATCCCGGGCTTCCCGATCGAGCTGATCGACCCCGCGACGGGCGAGAAGAGCGACGAGGGCGAGATCTGCATCGACCTGTCGCGCCGCCCGACGGGGCTGATGGTCGGCTACTACGGCGACGACGAGCGCAACGCCGAGGCCATGGCCGGCGGCTACTACCACACCGGCGACGTCGGCTCCCGCGACGCGGACCGCTACATCACCTACGTCGGCCGCTCCGACGACGTCTTCAAGGCCAGCGACTACCGGATCAGCCCGTTCGAGCTGGAGAGCGTGCTGATCGAGCACCCGGCGGTCGCGGAGGCGGCCGTCGTGCCCTCGCCCGATCCGGTGCGGCTCGCGGTGCCGAAGGCCTACGTCGTCCTGGCGGCCGGGCACACGCCCGACGAGGCGACGGCCCGCTCGATCCTCGAGTTCGCGCGCGACAACCTGGCGCCCTACAAGCGGATCCGGCGCCTCGAGTTCGCCGACCTGCCCAAGACGATCTCCGGCAAGATCCGTCGCGTCGAGCTGCGCGGGCGCGAGCAGGACATCCACGGCTCCGAGGCGGCGACCGCGCAGGGCGAGTACACCCTGTGAGCGGCGTTCGTCGTCACAGCAGTCGTCACAGCGGCTGACGCCACTCACGACCGCCTGAGATGGTCAGGAGCCGGTCCGGCCTGCCGGGCAGGGTGAGCGGCGGCCCGTGAGGGTGCCGAGCAGGAGCAGCGCGCCCCACGGGCCGATCACCCAGGCCGGCCAGAACGGCTGCACGCTGCCCGTCCCCACCGAGGTCGCGAGCCACATGACCAGGCAGATCGTGCCGACGAGCGCCCACGGTGCCCAGGCCGCGGCGCGCCCGGCGGCGATCCGCGGCCGGGCCGTCGTGGGCGCCGCGGTCGCGACGGGCTCGCGGGCCGTGAGGACGGGCAGATCGCGGGTGACCGCGTCGAGGTCGGCCTGGGTGCGGGCGGCGTGGACGGCGTCGAGCCGGGACTCGAACTCGGTGAGGTCGAGCCGTCCGTCGCCGACGTGCGTCCGCAGCAGCGCCTCGGTGTGCTCGCGTTCGGCGTCGCCGATCCGCAGGCCGGGATGTGCGTCGTGGTCGGGCATCGGGGTCCTCCGTCCGTTCGTGCGACGTGACCCAGCCTGCTCGCGTCACCCCTGACGTGTCAAGTTCGACATGTCGAAATCGACGCGACGTGTGCGGTCAGTCCGTGCCGCCGAAGTGTCCGGGCCAGTCGCGGTAGCTGATGCGGGAGATCGAGACGACCTCGCCCAGCCGGCCCCACTCGTTGCGGCCCAGCCGGGCCAGCGGCCGCAGCCGCTCCACCGACGGCAGCGTGTTGCCGCGCTCGTCGGTCTCCAGCACGTCCGGATCGACGACGGCGTGCACGACGCGGCCGATCACGACCGTCGAGTCGCCCAGGGTCAGGTCGCGCTCCAGCCGGCACTCGAACGCGATCGGCGACTCCGCCACCCGCGGCGGGGCGACGAGCTTGCTCGGCTCGGGCGTCAGCCCGACGGCGGTGAACTCGCTGATCTCGGCGGGGAAGTCGGTCGCCGTGGCGTTGATCCGCTCGAACATCGGCTCCGTCGCGATCGAGATCACGAACTCGCCGGTCTCGCGCACGTTGCGCAGCGAGTCCTTCACCCTGTAGGAGGTGAACTGCAGCATCGGCGGGTCCACACACGCGACGGTGAAGAACGAGTGCGGCGCGAGGTTGTCGACGCCCGCCGCCGACCGCGTCGACACCCACGCGATCGGCCGCGGCAGCACGGACGAGGTCAGCAGCTTGTAGAACGCGCGAGCGCCCATCTCGTCAGGACTCATGTCGGTGCGCATGCGACGGATCCTCCCTCGTCGTCGCGGCGGCGGCGAACCCCGGTGGGCGCGGCCACACCGGGTGCTCCGTAGCGTCGCGGCCGTGCGATCGTCCCGTGGCACCGCCCGCGCCCTCGGTCTCCTCGCCGGTGTCCTCGCCGACCGGGTCGTCGGCGACCCGCGCCGCGGCCACCCAGTCGCCGGGTTCGGCCGGCTCGCCGGCGCACTCGAACGCCGGGACCGGGCCGACAGCAGGGCGCGCGGAGCCGCGCACGTCGTCGCGCTGGTCGGGGGCGTGGTCGCGGCGGGCCTCGCGGTCGAACGGGCGTCCCGGGCGCCGGCGGCGGTCGTGGTGACGACGGGTGTGGCCACCTGGGCGGTGCTCGGCGGCCGGTCGCTCGTGGGGGAGGGGACGGCGCTGGGCCGCGAGCTCGCCGCGGGCGACGAGGCCGCCGCGCGACGCAGGCTGCCCCACCTGTGCGGGCGCGACCCCGACACGCTCGACGCCGCCGGGATGGCCAGGGCGGGGGTGGAGTCGTTGGCGGAGAACACCTCCGACGCGGTCGTCGCGCCGCTGCTGTGGGGTGCCGTCGCCGGGGTCCCGGGGCTGCTGGGCTACCGCGCCGTCAACACCCTCGACGCGATGATCGGGCATCGTTCGCCGCGGTACGCGCGCTTCGGCTGGGCCGCGGCCCGGCTCGACGACCTCGCCAACCTCGTCCCCGCCCGAGTCGCCGCCTGTCTCGTCGCGGGGCTCGCGCCGCTGGTCGGCGGGTCGCCGAGGGCTGCGTTGCGGGCCTGGCGACGTGACGCGGGCGCCCATCCCAGCCCGAACGCCGGCCCGGTCGAGGCGGCGGCCGCGGGGGCCCTCGGGGTGCGGCTGGGCGGCACGACCGTCTACCCCTACGGGGTGCAGGAGCGGCCGGTGCTGGGTGAGGGCCGCCCACCCGAGGTGCCCGACCTCGCCCGCGCCGCGGTGCTCTCGACGGCGGTCGGTGCGGCGTCGGCGGTCCTCGCCGCGGCCACGGCGATGTGGACGAGCCGGCCCGGCCCGTGCTCCCGGGCCCGGTGAGGGCGCCGGCTCAGGCGCGGTCGCCGGTCTCGTCGCGGGCGCGCCCGGACGGCGCGTCGCGCACGACCGCCTGCTCGCCCCCGCCGCGCTCCTGACCCGCGGATGGCTCCTGGCCCACACCCGGCTCCTGGGTGACGGGCGGCTCGTCGCGGCCGGCGAGGGCGTCGCGCAGGGCGGCCCGCTCGCTCCTGCGGTCGCGACGGGTCCGGCGCTGCAACAGCTCCAGCCGGATGAAGTAGCCGAGCGCGATGAGCGCGATCGCCCCGAAGGTGAGCCACTGCAGGGCGTAGGAGAAGTTGGAGAACGGCGCGGCGCCGGTGTCCGGCTCGATCGCGAGCGGGCGCAGTGTGCCCGGGCCGCTCTGCTCGGCGACGTAACCCGCGACTGCGGCCAGCCCGCTCGCGCGGGCGACGGTCTGCGAGTTCGCGCTGTAGACCTGCAGGTGCCCGTCCTGGGTGAACGCGGGCCGGTCCTTGGGGTCGATCTCGTCGGTGCGCAGCCGTCCGACGACGGTGACCTCGCCGCCCGGCGCGGCGGGGAACGACGGCACGACCTGCCCGTCGGCCGCCTCGACCGAGCCACGGTCGATCACGACGACCCGGCCGTCGGTGGTGCGCAGCGGCGTCATGACCTCGAACGCGGGCTTCCCGTCGACGACCCGCAGTCGCACGACCGCCTCGGCCTCGGGCACGAACGTGCCCGTCACCGTGACCTGCCGCCACTGCAACGACGGGTCGACGGCGTCCTGGGGGACCAGCGTCGAGAACGGCTGCGGCGCGATGGTCGCGGCGATGTCGATGTCCTTCTGCTGCGAGTCGCGCTCGGCCTCGCGGCCGAACTGCCACGGCGCGAGGTAGACGTAGCAGGCCACCGCGAAGGCGACGACCGCCACGACGAGGGCGATCCATCCCGGTCGCAGCAGGAAGCGCATGGCCTCACGGTAGGCCCCGCCCGGCCGGCACCCGACGCCGGACCCCGTGGGGTGCCCCACCCGACACCACTGCCCGTGACCTGCGACGCCGATACTGACGTCCGTGTCCGATCACCTCACGCCCGCTCCGTCCGTCCCCGCTCCGTCCGAACCCGGCTTGCGGGGTGCGTTGCTGGTGGCGGGGACGTCGTCGGATGCGGGCAAGAGCGCGGTGGTGGCGGGGTTGTGTCGGTGGTTGTGGCGGCGGGGGGTGTCGGTGGCGCCGTTCAAGGCGCAGAACATGAGCAACAACTCGGTGGTCACGGTGGATGGTGGGGAGATCGGGCGGGCGCAGGCGATGCAGGCGCATGCGTGTGGGTTGGCGCCGAGTGTGGAGTTCAACCCGGTGTTGCTCAAGCCGGGTAGTGACCGGTCCTCGCAGGTGGTGGTCCGGGGCCGGGTGGCGGGGCAGGTGAGCGCGGTGTCGTATCGGGCGCGGACGGCGGCGTTGGGTGCGGTGGTGGCGGAGTCGTTGGCGGGGTTGCGGGCGCGGTTCGACGTGGTGGTCTGTGAGGGGGCGGGGTCGCCGGCGGAGATCAACCTGCGGGCGGGTGACATCACGAACATGGGGCTGGCGCAGGCGGCGGGGTTGCCGGTGGTGGTGGTGGGTGACATCGACCGGGGTGGGGTGTTGGCGCATCTGTTCGGGACGTTGGCGGTGCTCGACCGGGCCGATCAGGCGCGGGTGGCGGGGTTCGTGGTGAACAAGTTCCGGGGGGACCCGGCGCTGTTGGCGCCGGGGTTGGATCGGTTGCGGGCGTTGACCGGGCGGCCGACGTTCGGGGTGTTGCCGTGGTCGGAGCGGTTGTGGCTGGATGCGGAGGACTCGTTGTCGGCGGTGGCCGATGCGGTGGTGGGTCGGCCGGGGCCGCCGTGGGGGGCGGAGTGGTTGCGGGTGGGGGTGGTGCGGCTGCCGCGGATGTCGAATGCCACGGATGTGGAGGCGTTGGCGTGTGAGCCGGGGGTGGCGGTGCGGTATGTGAGTGAGCCGTCGCGGCTGGTGGACGTGGACGTGGTGGTGGTGCCGGGGTCGAAGGCGACGGTGGCGGATCTGGGGTGGTTGCGGCGCTCGGGGTTGGCCGCGGCGGTGGTGGCGCATGCCGGGGCGGGCAAGCCGGTGTTGGGGATCTGTGGGGGGTATCAGATGTTGGGCCGGCGGATCGTGGATCCGGGCGGGGTGGAGGTGGTCGGGGGCGCGGACGTGGCGGGGCTGGGGTTGCTGGATCTGGAGGTGCGGTTCGAGGCGGGCAAGCATCTGGGGACGCCGGTGGGGACGGCGTGGGGGCAGCGGGTGCGCGGGTATGAGATTCATCATGGGCGGGTTGTGGTGTCGGGGGATCCGGTGCTGGTCGAGGAGCCGGGGGAGGGCTCGGATGCCGGGGTGGTGTTGGGCACGCACTGGCACGGGTTGTTGGAGAACGACGGGTTCCGTCGGGTGTTGTTGACCCGGCTGGCGGGGTTGGCGGGGCGGGACGGGTTCGTGGTGGCGCCGGGGACGGATTTCGCTGCTGAGCGGGCCGCGCAGCTGGACGTGCTCGGTGACCTCGTCGCCGACCACCTCGACACCGCCGCGATTGAACATGTCATCAATCACGGAGCACCCGCGGACCTCCCGACCCTGACGACCGGTCTGGCAGGCTCCGTGCCGTGACCACCCCGGGCCTCATGCACGCGCGTTTCCCGTTCTCGGCCGTCGTCGGGCACGACGACCTGCGGTTGGCGCTGCTGCTCAACGCGGTCCATCCGGGTGTGGGTGGGGTGTTGGTGCGGGGGGAGAAGGGCACCGCGAAGTCGACGGCGGTGCGTGCGCTGGCGGCGCTGCTGCCCGCGGTGGAGGTGGTCGAGGGCTGCCGGTTCGGCTGTGACCCGGCCGCCCCCGACCCGGGCTGTCCGGACGGGCCGCACGGCCCGGGTGCGGTGGTGGGCCGGCGTCCGGCGCGGTTGGTCGAGTTGCCGGTCGGGGCGAGTGAGGACCGGCTGGTCGGGGCGCTGGATCTGGAGCGGGCGCTGGCCGAGGGGGTGCGGGCCTACCAGCCGGGGTTGTTGGCCGCGGCGCACCGCGGGGTGCTCTATGTCGACGAGGTGAACCTGCTGCACGACCATCTCGTGGATGTGTTGCTCGACGCGGCGGCGATGGGGCGGGCGCACGTGGAGCGGGATGGGGTGTCGGTGTCGCATGCGGCGCGGTTTTTGCTGGTCGGGACGATGAACCCGGAGGAGGGGGAGCTGCGTCCGCAGTTGTTGGACCGGTTCGGGTTGACCGTGGAGGTGGCCGCGTCGCGGGAGGTCGCGACGCGGGCGGAGGTGGTGCGGCGGGGGCTGGCGTTCGAGGCGGATCCGGTGGGGTTCGCGGCGGGCTGGGCCGAGGCGGAGCGGGAGGTGGCGGCGCGGATCGTGGCGGCGCGGGCGCGGGTGGGCGCGGTGGTGTTGGCGGATCGGGAGCTGCGGCGGATCGCGGGGGTGTGTGCGGCGGTGGAGGTCGACGGGATGCGCGCGGATCTGGTGATCGCGCGGGCGGCGGTGGCGCATGCGGCGTGGCGGGGGGCCGGGTCGGTGGCCGAGCTGGATGTTCGGGTGGCGGCGCGGTTGGCGTTGCCGCACCGGCGGCGTCGGGATCCGTTCGACGAGCCGGGGATCGACGAGCAGACCCTCGACGACGCCCTGCGCTCGGCCGCGGAGAACCTGGACGACGAGCCGGATCCGCCGTCACCGGGTGGTCCGGGCTCGAACGGTTCGGCCCCAGACGGTTCGGCCCCAGACGGTTCGGCCCGAGACGGTTCGGCCCGAGACGGTTCGGGCCCGGAGGGTTCGGCCGGGGATGGTTCGGGCCCACCCGGTTCGGCGCCAGCTGGTGCGGGGGCCGACGGTTCGGGGACGGAGGCGTCGCGAGCCGACGGCGCCCGGGCCCGCGGCTCGCACCCCGACGACTCCGGGCGAGCCGGTTCGCGGCCGGACGGTGCGCAGGCAGATGGTTCGTGGCCTGACGGTTCGGCGGCGGACGGGGCGCGGGCCGATGGTTCGCCGGCCGACGGTGCGGGCTCGTCCGGATCGGGCTCGTCCGGCCCCGCGGGCCGGGCCGTTCCCGTTCCGACCCCGGTGCGGCTCGCCGCCTCGGCTGCCCGCCGGTTCCGGGTCCCCGGCGTCGGCGACGGCGCCCCGGGCCGTCGTTCACGGGCCCGTACCGACTCCGGCCGGGTCGTCCGCGCGACGGCCGCCGCGCCGCGCCGCGCCGCTGATCTGCACCTTCCCGCCACCCTCGCCGCGGCGGCGCCCCTGCAGGCCGCGCGCGGCCGCCGCGGGCGCGAGGTCGTCGTGCGGTCGTCGGACCTGCGGGGTGCCGAGCGCGAGGGCCGCGAGGGAAACCTGGTGCTGTTCGTCGTCGACGCGTCCGGGTCGATGGCCGCCCGCAGGCGGATGAGCGCGGTGTCGGGTGCGGTGCTCGCGCTGCTGCGCGACGCCTACCGGCGCCGCGACAAGGTCGGCCTCGTGACCTTCCGGGGCGGCGCGGCCGAGGTCGCGCTGCCGCCGACGTCGAGCGTCCCCACCGCGCAGACCCGGCTCGCGACGCTGCGCACGGGCGGGCGCACCCCGCTCGCCCAGGGCCTGCTGCGCGCCCGCCGGGTCCTCGACGCCGAACGCCGCCGCGACCCCCGTCGCCGCGCCCTGGTCGTGCTGCTGACCGACGGCCGCGCGACCGTCGCCGCCCGGCCCGGTGGCGACCCGGTGGCCGACGCCTGCCGCGCCGCCGGCCTGCTCGCGGCCGACGGGGTGCACACCGTCGTCGTCGACTGCGAGAGCGGGCCCGTGCGCCTCGGCCTCGCGGGGACCGTCGCGGGCCACGCCGGCGCCGAGCTGGTCCGGCTCGACGAGCTGACCGCCGAGTCGGTCGCGAACGTCGTCACCCGCGCCGCCTGATCACCACGAACTGGAGGAACTCCGTGCCGCAGGGCAAGGTCGTCACCGTCCCCGATGACGGGCTCTCGACCCGTCAGCGTCGCAATCGGCCGTTGCTGGTGGTGCACACCGGGGAGATGAAGGGGAAGTCGACCGCGGCGTTCGGGTTGGCGTTGCGGGGCTGGAACCAGGGTTGGTCGATCGGGGTGTTCCAGTTCGTGAAGTCGGCGAAGTGGAAGGTCGGGGAGGAGGAGGCGTTCCGCGCGTTGGGGCGGGTGCACGAGCAGACCGGGCAGGGTGGGCCGGTGCAGTGGCACAAGATGGGCGCGGGGTGGAGCTGGACCCGTAGGCCCGGCACCGAGGACGATCACGCCGCGGCGGCCCGGGAGGGGTGGGCGGAGATCCGGCGGCGTCTGCAGCGGCAGGCCCACGACCTCTACGTGCTCGACGAGTTCACCTATCCGATGAAATGGGGGTGGGTCGAGGTCGGCGAGGTCGTGGAGGTCCTCGCCGCCCGGGAGGGCCACCAGCACGTGATCATCACCGGTCGGGACGCGGCGCCGGAGCTGATCGAGGCCGCGGACCTGGTGATGGCCACGACGAAGATCAAGCATCCGATGGATGCCGGGCAGAAGGGGCAGCGGGGCATCGAATGGTGAGGGTCGCGTGGTAGCCGCCCTGGTCGTCGCCGCGCCGGCGTCGGGGAGTGGGAAGACCACGGTCGCGACGGGGATCATGGCCGCGTTGGCCCGGCGGGGGACCGCGGTGGCGCCGTTCAAGGTCGGCCCGGACTACATCGACCCCGGCTACCACACGCTCGCGGCGGGCCGGGCCGGCCGCAACCTCGACCCGGTGCTGGTCGGGGAGGACCGGATCGCGCCGTTGCTGCGCCACGGCGCGGTCGGTGCGCAGGTCGCGGTGGTGGAGGGGGTGATGGGGTTGTTCGACGGGCGGGTCGGTGACGGGCACGGCTCGACCGCGCACGTCGCGCGGCTGCTCGGGGCGCCGGTGCTGCTGGTGGTCGACGCCAGGGGGCAGTCGCGCAGCCTGGCCGCGCTGCTGCACGGGTTCCGGTGTTTCGATCCGGGGGGTGGGCCGGTCGAGATCGCCGGGGTGGTGCTCAACCGGGTCGGCAGCCCCCGGCACGAGGCGGTGCTGCGGGCGGCCGCCGAGGAGGTGGGGCTGGCCGTGCTCGGCGCGTTGCCCCGCCACGACGGGTTGGTGGTCCCGTCGCGGCATCTGGGCCTGGTGCCCGCGGCCGAGCACGGCGCGGCCGCGCGCGCGGCGGTGGACGCGATGGCCGCCCTGGTGGCCGCGCACGTGGACCTGGACGCGGTCGCGGCACTCGCCCGGCCCGTCGCGCCGGGGCCGGTGTGGGACCCGGTCGTGGCCGCGCCGGTGGCCGGGGAGCCCGTGGTCGCCGTCGCGGGCGGGGCGGCGTTCACCTTCGGCTACGCCGAGCACATCGAGTTGTTGACCGCCGCGGGCGCCCGGGTGGTGGTGGTCGACCCGTTGCGCGACGAGGAGCTTCCCGAGGGCTGTGCCGGGCTGGTGCTGGGGGGTGGGTTCCCGGAGGAACACCTCGGGGAGCTGTCGGCGAACGCGTCGTTGCGGGCGGCGGTGGCGGCGCTGGCCGGGTCGGGGGCGCCGGTGCTGGCCGAGTGCGGCGGGTTGCTGTATCTGTGCGCGGACCTGGACGGGGCGCCGATGTGTGGGGTGCTGGCCGGGTCGGCGTCGATGACCGGGCGGCTGACCCTGGGTTACCGGGCCGCGGTCGCGCTGTCGGCGACGCCGTGGCGTCCGGCCGGGGCCCGGGTCGCCGGGCACGAGTTCCACCACTGCGCGGTCACCCCGCGCGCCGGGGCGACACCCGCCTGGGCCTGGCGCGGTGGCGAGCCGGAAGGGTTCGTCGCCGGCGGGGTGCAGGCCTCGTTCCTGCACATCCACCCCGCCGGCGACCCCGACGCCGTCACCGCGTTCGTCGCCGCGGCTGCCGCACGCTGATGCTGGTCGTGGGGCTCGGGGCGTCCCGTGGCGTCACGGCTGCGGCCGTCGCGCAGCTGCTCGCGCGGGTGCTCCCCGGGGTCGGTGGGGTCGTCGCCTACGCGAGCATCGACCGCCGTGCCGACGAGCCCGGCCTGCTCGCCGCGATCGCCCCCGCGACGCTGCGGACCTTTCCCGCGGCGGCGCTCGACGCGGTCGCGGTGCCGCACCCGGGCGACCGCGCCCGGGAGGCGACCGGTGCGGGCAGCGTCGCCGAGGCCGCGGCTCTGCTCGCCGCCGCCGAGCTGGCCGGACCGGGCGACGAGGTGGCACTGCGGGTCGCCAAGACCGTGGGACAGCGGTGCACCGCGGCCGTCGCCGAGGTCCTGCCCGGCCCCGCCGCGGACTGACCCTCGTGGTTGCACGAACGGCACTTTCCCGCAACTGGACGGCGGCACAGGGCCGTTCGTGCGATCGGCGAGGGCGGCCGCCGCGCCCGATCGCCCCCCGCCCGGCGCGCGCCGCGGCCCCGCTGGGCACCCGGGTCCCCGGTGTGACGCCGGGCGGAGGCGGCCGGAGGTGGGCCCACCGGCGGTTATGCTCGGCCGTCCACCGAACGGCGGCGGAGCACCCCGACGACGGGACGCCGCCCGCGTCGCGTGTCCCCGCGGCGCTCCCCGGTGGCCACCATCGACGGCACGGCGGAGGGTCTCGCGTGGGTGAGGAGCACTACCTGGTCGGCCTCGACCTCGCCGGGCGGCGGGTCGTGGTGGTCGGGGGCGGGCAGGTCGCACAGCGGAGGCTGCCGCGGCTGATCGCCTCGGGCGCGGCGATCGAGGTGGTGTCCCCGCAGGTCACCCCGGCGGTCGAGGGCATGGTGTCGGCCGGTGAGATCAGCTGGACCGAACGCGGCTACGCCGACGGCGACCTCGACGGCGCCTGGTACGCCGTCGCCTGCACCGACGACCCGGCCGTCAACCGGGCCGTGGGGTCCGAGGCGCAGCGGCGGCGGGTCTTCTGCGTCCGCGCCGACGACGGCAGCGCCGGTACGGCCGTCACGCCCGCCACCGGCGATCACGACGGGCTCACCGTCGGCGTGCTGGCGGGCGGACGGCACCGGCGGTCGGCGGCCGTGCGCACGGCGCTGGTCGAGGCGTTGCAGGCCGGTGTCGTCGACGACGCGGCCGGGCCCGTCCTGCCCGGCGTCGCCCTCGTCGGCGGCGGCCCCGGCGATCCCGAGCTGATCACCGTCCGCGGCCGCCGGTTGCTGGCGCGCGCGGACGTCGTCGTCGCCGACCGGCTCGGGCCGCGCGACCTGCTCGACGACCTGGCTCCGCACGTCGAGGTCGTCGACGCCTCCAAGATTCCGTACGGCCGCGCGATGGCCCAGCAGAAGATCAACGAGCTGCTGGTCGAGCACGCGAAGGCGGGCCGGTTCGTGGTGCGGCTCAAGGGCGGCGACCCGTTCGTCTACGGCCGCGGCTACGAGGAGGTCCAGGCCTGCACGGCCGCGGGCGTCCCCGTCACGGTCGTCCCCGGCATCACCAGCGCGTTCGCCGCGCCCGCCGTCGCGGGGGTGCCGGTCAGCCACCGCGGGGTCGCGCACGAGATCGTCGTGGTGTCCGGGCACGTCGCCCCGGACGACCCGCGCAGCCTCACCGACTGGGCGGCGTTGGGCCGGATGCGCGGCACCGTCGTGCTGATGATGGCCGTCGAGCGGATCGCCCTGTTCGCCGACGCGCTCGTCACGCACGGCAGGCCCGCCGACACCCCGGTCGCCGTGATCCAGGACGGCACGACGCGCATCCAGCGGTCGCTGCGCACCACGCTGCGCGACGTCGCCGCCGACATCCGCGAGCAGGAGATCAGCCCGCCCGCGATCGTCGTCGTCGGGCCGGTCGCGGGGCTCTCGCCCGACGGCTCCTGAGCCGGTGGTCGGCACGCTCCTGCACCTGGTCCGGCACGGCGAGAGCACCTGGAACGTGGCGGGGCTGCTGCAGGGCTGCACGTCGCACGTCCCGCTGACCCCGCGCGGGCGGGAGCAGGCCCGGGCCGTGTCCGTGCTGCTCGCCGGCCGTCGCGTCGGCGCCGTCGTGTCCAGCGACCAGCGCCGCGCCCTCGACACCGCAGCGGTCGTCGCCGCCCCGCACGGCCTGCCGGTCGTGGCGACGCCGGGCCTGCGCGAGCAGTGCCACGGCGCCTGGGAGGGGAGCGCGGTGCGCGCCGTCGACCCCGACCGCCCGCCGCCCGGCGGCGAGAGCACCCGCGCACTGCGCGAGCGGGTCGCCGGCGCCCTGGCGGCGGTACTGGCGTCGGCTCGCGCCGGCGGACACGCCGAGATCGTCGTCGTGTCCCACGGCGAGACGCTGCGCGCCGCGATCGCGCTGCTCACCGGCACCGCCGCGGGGCCGGTCCCGCCCAACGGCTCCGTGACGACGCTCGTCGCGGGCGACGCCGCGGGGTGGCGGACGCCGCCGCCGCTTGACCCTGGTCGCCGCGCTGTGGTGCAGTCGTCACCGACGGCAGTGGAGGAAGTCCGGTGCGAATCCGGCGCGGTCCCGCCACTGTCACCGGGGAGCGCGTCCCCACGCGTGGCCACTGTCCCGACGCCGGGGTGGGAAGGCCGGGCGACGTCGCGGGCGATCCGGGAGCCAGGAGACTTCCTGCCGTCGTCGACACCCCGACTTCCAGGGCGAGGACCCTCGAGGAGGCGACCATGACCGGCGACGGTCGAAGCCCGGCCGACCCTGCGCGCGACCGGACGAACCCGCGCACACCCCTGCGCCGGCTCCGGTGCCCGCGCACGACGCAGGGCGACCGGGCACCTGCCCGGCTGCTCGTGCTGACGTGCGGCCCGACCGGGGCCGGTGCCCCGCCCGACGAGCCCCCGCCCGCCGCGGCCTCCGAGCTCATCGACCGGCTCGACGGCGCCGACGTCGTCTTCACGACCGCCGCCGCTGAGCCGACCGTCCTGTTCTACGCCGAGGCCTGGCGTGTCGAACGGCTCGGTACCGACCTCGCGCCGCTGGCCGCGGGACTGACCACGGGCACGGTCGTCCTGGTGACCGGGGACCGTGCCGCGGACGCGGCACTGGTCGACTCCCTGCCCGCCCGGTTGCCGGGGGTGCTCGTCGAACGCTGCGGCCCCGCACTCGTGCCGCCGCGCAGCCGTCCGCTGGGCCGGGGCGCGTGAGCCCCGGACCGTCGGCGCTCGACCCCGACGGCTTCCACCGCCTCGCCCGTGCCCGCCGCGACGTGCGCACCGGCTTCCTGCCCGACCGCGACGTCGACGACGCGACCCTGCGCCGCGTGCTGGCCTCGGCGCACACCGCGCCCAGCGTGGGGCACTCGCAGCCGTGGGACTTCGTCGTGCTGCGCGACCGCGCGGTCCGCGCGCGCGTCCGCGACCTCGTCCACCGCCACCGCGACGCCTACGCCGCGTCGCTGCCCAGGGCCCGGGCGGCGGCGTTCGCGTCGCTGCGGGTCGAGGCGATCCTCGAGACGCCGGTCAACGTCGTCGTTACGTGTGATCCCACCCGCGGCGGCCGGCACACCCTCGGCCGCTACGCCCAGCCCCGGATGGGCCCGTACTCGGCGGTCTCGGCCGTGCAGAACCTGTGGCTCGCCGCCCGCGCCGAGGGCCTGGGTGTGGGGTGGGTGAGCTTCTTCGACGGCACCGGCGAGCGCGAGCTGGCCGGGCTGCTCGGGCTGCCCGCGCACGTCGAGGTGGTCGCCTATCTGTGCGTCGGGCACGTCGACGGGTTCGCCGACGCCCCCGAGCTGGAGACCGCGGGCTGGTCACGACGACGTCCGCTCGGCTGGGCGGTGCACCACGAGACCTGGGGCCGCCGCGGGCTGCCCGGGGAGGAACCCATGGACCTCATCAACGAGACCGTCGACGCGATCGTGCCGGCGTCAGCGCAGGCCCGGGCCGCGGCGCGCGACCACCTCGACCGGATGACCAAGCCGCGCGGCTCGCTCGGCCGGGTCGAGGACGTGGCCGTCACGCTGTCCGGGATCGCCGGCGTGTGCCCGCCGCCGCTGCCCGAGCCTGCCGTCGTCGCGGTCTTCGCCGCCGACCACGGCGTGCACGCCCAGGGTGTGAGCCCGTGGCCGCAGGAGGTCACGGCCCAGATGGTCGGCAACTTCCTCGCCGGCGGAGCCGTGGTGAACGCGTTCGCCCGCCAGCTCGGCGCGGAGGTGTGCGTCGTCGACGTCGGGGTCGCCGCCGACCTCGACCCGGTCCCGGGGCTGGTGCCGCGCAAGGTCGCGGCCGGGTCCGCCGACATGACCGCCGGTCCGGCGCTGACCCGCGAGCAGGCCCGCGCGGCGGTGGAGGCGGGTATCGAGACCGCTCGTGACCTCGTGGCGGCCGGGAACCGCTGCCTGCTCACCGGTGACATGGGCATCGCGAACACGACGGCCGCCGCGGCGCTGATCTGTACCTTCACCGGCGCCGACCCGGCTGTCGCGACGGGCCGCGGCACCGGGGTCGACGACGACACCCTGGCCCGCAAGACCGGCGTCGTGCGCGCGGCGCTGGGGCGCCACCGCCCCGACCCGGCCGATCCGCTCGGCGTCCTGGCCGCGTTCGGCGGGCTCGAGCACGCCGGGCTCGCGGGGCTCGTCCTCGGCGCCGCCGCGCTGCGGGTTCCCGTGCTGCTCGACGGCGTCTCCGGCGGGGCCGCCGCCCTCGTCGCGGCCGCCTTCGCGCCCGCGGCGGTCGACTACTGCCTCGCCGGGCACCGTTCCGTCGAGCCCGGGCACACCGTCGCGCTCGACCACCTGGGGCTCGTCCCGCTGCTGGACATGGGCATGCGGCTGGGGGAAGGGACCGGCGCGCTGCTCGCCCTCCCCGTCGCGCAGAGCGCCGTCCGCGCCCTGCACGACGTCGCGACGTTCGACTCCGCCGGGGTCGTCGACAAGGACGCGTGACGGGGCGCGGCCGCACGCCTGACCGGCCGCCCTGACCGGCCGCCCGGCCGCCGACGGCCCGGCCCGCCGGCGGGTCGTGAGCGGCGATGGTCGCCATGGCGGCCATCGCCGCTCACAGGCGCCAGGACTCCAGTGGATCGGCCCGGGTCAGGTCGGGGTCGTCGGCGGCCAGGGTGCGGGCCGGTCCTGGGCCCGTGGCCCGGGTCTCGAACCGGACGGTCACCCGCCCGTGCCCGGCCCCCTGCACCCAGCCGTGCCCGTGGGCGGGATGGGCGACGTCGTCGCCCGCCCGCCACGGCGCCTCCGGCGCGGGGGCGCGGTGCGGCGTCTCCGGCGCGCCCGGGACGGGTTCCGCTGCCGGATCGGCCGGGCCCGCCGCGACCGCGGTCCAGCCGTCGGCCGAGGCCACCGCCTCGAACAGGGCGGGCGGCGGGCTCTCGTCGAGGCCCGAGAGCGACACCCCGATCAGCCGGATCCCGCCCTCGCCGACGGCCGTGCGCGCCAGCCGCTGCGCCACCGCGGTGAGCGTGCCCAGGTCGGTGCTCGCGACGGCCGTCGTCTCCGAGCGGCTCGACGTCGCGAAGTCGGCGGTGCGCGCCTTGACCGTGACCGTCCGCGCCGCCCGGCCCGAGGCCAGCAGGCGCCGGTGCGCGGCCTCCGCCATCCGCGCGACGGCGGCGTGCACGTCGGACATCGTCGTCAGGTCGGTGTCGAAC
Source organism: Pseudonocardia benzenivorans CB1190 (assembly GCF_000196675.2). GTDB lineage: Bacteria > Actinomycetota > Actinomycetes > Mycobacteriales > Pseudonocardiaceae > Pseudonocardia > Pseudonocardia benzenivorans. The sequence continues at coordinate 2,887,600 of NC_015312.1, forward strand.
GTCGTCTCCGCGCTGACCTGCTTCGCCGCACCACGCGGCGCGACCGGCCGGTCGTCGATCCCGCGGGCGAGCCGGTGCAGCTCGGTGCCGACCGCGCTGCCGAGCACGCCGGCGACCTCGCGGCCGTCCATGGCGGCGAGCTGGCCGATCGTCGTCACACCGAGGCGGCGCAGCGCGGCCTCGGAGACCGGGCCGACGCCCCACAGGGCGCGCACCGGCAACGGATCGAGCACGGAGCGCTCGTCGTCGGGGGCGACGACGCGCAACCCGTCGGGTTTGGCGAGCTCGGAGGCGATCTTGGCCAGCTGCTTCCCGGACCCCGCTCCGACCGATGCCGGCAGCCCCGACCGCGCGCGCACCTCTGCCCGCAGTGCCGCGCCGAAGGCGGTGACCTCCGCGGCCGTGGCCCCGGCCAGCGACGGCGGCTCCAGGAACGCCTCGTCGAGCGAGACGGGCTCCAGGACGGGCGCGGCCTCGCCCAGCACCTCCATGACGACGGCGCTCACCGCCTTGTAGAGCGGGAACCGCGGCGGGAGCACCGTGGCGTGCGGGCAGGCACGGCGGGCCTGCGACATCGGCATCGCCGAGCGCGCGCCGAACACCCGTGCCTGGTAGCTCGCCCCGGCGACGACGCCGCGCGGCCCCGCGCCCCCGACCAGCACCGGCCGGTCGGCCAGCGTCGGGCGGGTGAGCTGCTCGACCGAGGCGTAGAACGCGTCCATGTCCAGGTGCAGCACCCAGCGCCGTCCCGGACCCGTCACCCCTCCATTCTCACCCCGCGCACCGACGGTCCCGGGCGTGCCTCAGCTGTCGGCGGGGACCGGGTCGCGCTGCAGCGCCTCGAGGAAGCCACGGACCGAGACCGGTCCGTCGTGCAGCACGCCGTTGACGAAGAACGACGGCGTCCCGCGGACCCCGCTGCGAACGCCGGAGTTGAAGTCGGACTCCACCCGGTCCTCGACGAACCGCGTGTTCGGCCACAGCACCTTCTCCGGCGGGATGCCGATCTCCTCGGCGTAGCGGCGCAGGTCGGGCTGGGTGAGGTGCGGCTCGTCGCCCGCGTAGAGCTTCGCGTGCATCGCCCAGAACTGGCCCTTGACCGCGGCGCCCTCGGCGGCGGTGGCGGCGGCGAGGGAGAAGGGGTGCAGTTCGTAGAGCGGGAAGTGCCGGAACGCGAACACGAGCTGGTCGCCCAGCCGGTGGATGACCTCCTCGACGACGGGGTAGGCCGCCCGGCAGTACGGGCACTCGAAGTCGCCGTACTCCACGAGCGAGTACGGCGCACTCAGGACGCCCCGCAGATGGTCGTACGACCCGATCGGCGGGTCGAGCCGAAATGTGCTGATGGTCGCCCTCCTCACCGCGGTCCACCCGTGGCCGGGCAGGATTCCGGGGTGGCCGTCACGACATTAGCCGAGCGCGGGGACCTCAGCCGCGCCGCGCGCCAGTTCCTGCGCACGGAGTCGGGATCGGCGGTGATGCTGCTCTCGGCCGCGCTGATCGCCGTGGTCTGGGCCAACGTGTCGGGCCAGTACGAGACGTTCTGGCACACCGAGCTGTCGCTGCGCTTCGGCGGCGTCGAGCTCACCGAGGACCTGCGGCACTGGGTCAACGACGGCCTCATGGTGATCTTCTTCTTCAGCATCGGCCTGGAGATCTCGCGGGAGATGACCCTCGGTGAGCTGCGCGGCGCCCGGGCGATCGCCGCACCCGCGCTGGCCGCGCTCGGGGGGCTCACCATCCCCGCTGCGCTCTACCTCGCGTTCAACGCGGGCGGCCCGGGCGCGAGCGCGTGGGGCATCGCGATCTCCACCGACACCGCCGTGCTGCTCGGCGTGCTCGCGCTGGTCGGGCCCCGCTGTCCCGACCAGCTGCGCATCTTCCTGCTGGCGCTCGCCGTCGTCGACGACGTGGGCGCGATCGCCGCGATCGCGATCTTCTACACCGACCACGTGAACGTCACGGCCCTGCTGATCGCCATCGGGCTGTTCGCCGCGATCGTCGGGCTGCGCTTCGTCCACTTCTGGCGCACGCCGATCTACGTGCTGATCGGCGTCGTGATGTGGGTGGCGGTGCTGGAGTCGGGCGTGCACCCGAGCGTCGTCGGCGTCGCGATGGGCCTGCTCGTCAACGCCTACGCGCCGCAGCGCCGCGACCTGATCCGCCTGCAGATCGTCGGTCGCAGCCTGCTCGTCGACCCCACCCCCGAACGCGCGCTCGCCGCGCAGGCCGCCGCGGTGGAGACGGTCTCGCCCAACGAACGCCTGCAGCTGCGCATCCAGCCGTGGGCGAGCTACGTGATCGTGCCGCTGTTCGTACTGGCCAACGCGGGGGTGGTGCTCGACGGGGCGACGCTGCGCGCTGCGGCGTCCTCGCCGATCACGTGGGGCATCGTCGTGGGGCTCGTCGTCGGCAAGCTGATCGGTGTCTCCACGGGCACCTGGATCGCGCTGCGCACCGGCATCGGGCGGGTCCCCGACACCCTGCGCTGGGGCCAGCTCGTCGGTGGCGCGGCGCTGTCGGGCATCGGGTTCACCGTCGCCCTGTTCGTCACCGATCTCGCGTTCGACGACGAGAACCTCAAGAGCCAGGCGACGATCGGCATCCTCGCCGGGTCGATCCTCGCGGCGCTGCTCGGCTGGCTGATCTTCCGGCTGCTGGGCGAACGCGGCGGCCAATGCTCGCCGAGCGGGCTGCCGGTGCTGCCCCCGCGCCCCTGGCGTCCCCCGGCCTGAGCCACGGGCCGCCCGCGCCCGCCGCGCCGGGCCCCTCCGGGGCTCGCCGATCCGTGCACGGGCTCTCGCCGATCCGCGCACTCCGGGCCCGATCGTGCCGCCGGCTCGGTACAACGGGTGCCGACCGCGCGTCACCGGGCCGGGTGGGCCCCCGAGCCGCATCGTGGAGGGTCCCGTGCCGATCGACTTCACCCCGAGCGACGAGCAGCGTGCGGTGCGGGCCCGCGCCCGCGAGTTCGCCCGCGACGTCCTGTCGCGCGTCGCGAAGGAGACCCACGGGCTGGCGACCGCGCGCGAGCGCTACGTCGCGACCCGGCCGTTCTACGAGGAGATGGTGCGGGCCGGGTTCCTGCGGTTGCTCGTGCCGCAGGCGCTCGGCGGCGACGGCACCGGCGCGGTGACCGTCGCGATCCTGGCCGAGGAGCTCATCGGCGGGGATCCGAGCGTGGCGCTGTCGCTGTTCTCGACGTCCCTCGGGCTGGCGCCGCTGCTGCGCGGTGGCTCCCCCGAGCAGCACGAACGGTTCCTCGGACCGTTCCTGCGCACCGAGGGCGCGCCCGTCGCGTCGCTGGCGTTCAGCGAGCCCGGGGGCAGCGCGAACTACCTCTCGACGGCGCCCGGCACCGGCCTGCGGACGACGGCGCGGGCGCGCGGCGGGTCGCTCGTCATCGACGGCACGAAGCAGTGGGTCTCCGGCGCGACGGGCTGGGACGGCACCGGCCCCGACCTGATGTCGGTCGCCTGCCGGCTCACGGCGCGCAGGGCGGCCGACCGCGGCGTCGCCGTCGTCGCGGTGCCGGGGCCGGTCGAGGGCCTGCGGGTCACGGGCGAGCTCGACCCGCTCGGCCACCGCGCGCACCTGCTGCCGCGGTTCGACCTGGTGGGCGTGACCGTCCCGCGGGAGAACGTGCTGGGCGGCCCGGGGGAGGGGCCCGCACTGCTGGCGTCGGCGTTCGGCGGGGCTGCGGTCGGCGCGTGCGCGGTAGGTGTCATGCGGGCCGCGTTCGCCCACGCGCTCGACTTCGCGCGCAGCGACCGCCGCGGGGGCCCGGTCCCGGTGATCGACCACCAGGGGGTCGCGTTCGTGCTCGCCGACGTGAAGACGCGCATCAAGGCGACCCGCGCCCTGACCTGGCGGGCCTGTCACGCCGCGGACCGTCGGGAGCCCTACGCCGAGGAGCTCGGCATCCACGCCAAGGTGTTCGGCTCGGAGGCGGCGGTGCAGTCGCTGACCGAGCTGATGCGCGTGGTCGGTGTGCAGTCGTACTCGCACGAGTCACCGCTGGCCGGCCTGATGGCCGACGCGCTGGCCTACCCGCTGTTCAGCGGCGGCAACATCGGCTTCCGGCGCCGCCGGTTGCAGGAGATCTTCAGCGACCCGGGCTACGACGCGGTGGCCACCGCCGACGCGTAGGGCTCGTTCCGCGGGTCGCCGCGGTGTCGCCGACCACTCGGACGGGGGACCACGCCGAATCTGCTTGCCGGTTTTGCTTGAGCGAGCTAATTTTTGCTCATGCGAGCAAAGACGGCGACGACCACGACCCGGCGCGCCCAGATCGTGGCCGCTGCGATCGAGGTCATCGCCGAGGCCGGGTTCGACAACGCCTCGTTCAGCCGGATCGCCAAGCACGCCGGCCTCTCCAGCACCGGCATGATCAGCTACCACTTCGCGGGCAAGGACGACCTGCTGGCGGCGTGTGTCGCCGAGATCGAACAGGTCACCGGCGCGTTCATGCAGCCGTGGATCGACGCCGCCCAGGGCTACGTGGCGCAGCTGCGTGCCTACGTCGAGGCCAACGTCGCGCTGGTGGGCGAGCATCCGGTCGAGGTCCGCGCCCTGATCGACGTGGTCCGCAAGGTCGGCGCGGTCAGCCCGGGCGTCAACGGCCGGCTCGCCCTGTTCGAGGAGCACTTCCGCGCCGGGCAGGCGGCGGGCGAGTTCGGCTCGTTCGACCCCCGGATCACGGCGCTCGCACTGACCACGGGACTCGACGCCGTCGTCGCCACCATGGCGGCCGACGTCCCGGAGCCTTCGGAGCTCGCCCGGATCGGGCGCGAGCTCGCCGACCTGTACACCCGGGCCACCGCGCCCGGTCCCGAGGGGGGAACATCATGATGATCGACCAGAAGCCCGTCGCCGCGCCGTCGTCAGGGGGCGACGCCGGGCTGCGCCGGGTCGTGCGCGCCAACCTGCTCGCCGTCGTGTTCGAGGTCCTCGTGCCGATGGGCCTGTTCTACGGGCTGCGCGCCGCAGGGGTGAGCCAGTGGTGGGCGCTGATGGCCGGGGTGCTGGTGGCCGCGCCGTTCGTCGTGTGGACGGTCGTGCGCAACCGCCGGGTCGACCTCGTCGCCCTGGTCACGCTGAGCGTTCTGGTGCTCTCCGTCGTGCTCGGACTGCTGTCCGACGACCCGCGCACCCTCGCGATCCGCGAGGGCTGGACCGCCGCGCTCGGCGGTCTGTTCGGGGCGTGGATGCTGGTGACGGTCGTCGTCGGCAAGCCCGCGCAGCTGACCCTCGGCCGCACCATCGCCGAGATCAAGCGCGGCGCCGAGGGCGCGGCCGCGTGGGCGGACCGCTGGGACACCGACGAGCGGTTCCGGCGCGGGCTGCGGGTGAACACCGCCGTCTGGGGTGCGGTCCTGCTGGTCAACGCGGTGGTTCACGTGGTCCTCGTCTACCTGCTCCCGATCGACCTGATCGCCCTGGTCACGACGGTTGTCTGGTTCGTCGTGCTGGGCTGCCTGATCGCGTGGCACGTCTGGTACATCCGCAAGGAGGACATCGATGCCTGACGTGATCGTCGCCGGCGCCGGACCCACCGGTCTGATGACGGCGTTCGAGCTCGAGCGGGCCGGTGTCGAGGTGCTCGTCCTGGAGCGGGACCCGCAGCCGACCACCCAGTCCAAGGCGCTGGCCCTGCAGCCCCGATCGGTGGAGCTGCTCGCCGACCGGGGGCTGCTCGCCGCGATCGAGCCGTACGTCCTGGCCCGCCTCCCGGCCGGGCACTTCTCCGGGATTCCGATCGACTACACCGATCTGCCGACGCGGTTCCCGTTCCAGCTCGGCGTCGAGCAGGCCCGCGTCGCGGCGGCGGTCGAGGCTCGGTTGCGTGCCCCGGTGGTGCGCGACGCGGCGGTCACCGAGGTGGCGCAGGACGACGGCGGGGTCGTCGTCACCGCGGGCGGGCGGTCGCACCGGGCGGGGTGGCTCGTCGCCGCCGACGGCGGGCACAGCGCGGTCCGCAGGCTCCTCGGGGCGGCCTTCCCCGGGTCGTCCGCGCGGTTCTCGCTGCTCGTCGCCGACGTCACGCTGGCCGCGAAACCGGCCGGGCTGGCCGAGGACTGGCAGCTGCCGTCGACCGGGTCCGGGTTCCTGCTGCCCCTGTCGGGCGGGCGCTACCGCGTCGTCGTCGGGGGCGAGGAGCAGCAGCGCCTCGACCGCGACGCGCCGGTCACCGCCGCCGAGGTCGGGCGCGGGCTGGTCGCCGCGCACGGGCCCGGCATCGAGATCGGTGAGCTGCTGTGGGCCTCACGGTTCGGCGACGCGGCCCGGCAGCTGGAGCGGTACCGGCACGGGCGGGTGCTGTTCGCGGGCGACGCCGCGCACATCCACCTCCCGGTCGGCGGGCAGGGACTCAACCTCGGTCTGCAGGACGCGGTGAACCTCGGCTGGAAGCTCGCCGCCGAGGTGCGCGGGCACGCACCCGGCGGGTTGCTCGACAGCTACCACGACGAGCGCCATCCCGTCGCCGCCCGGGTGCTGGTGAGCACGCGGGCCCAGGGGGTGCTGGGCATCCCCGACCCGGACGCGATCGCCGTCCGGGAGATCGTGACCGGGCTGCTCGCGCTCCCGCAGGCCCGACGGGCCGTCGCGCTCGAGCTGTCGGGGCTCGCCGTCGCGTACCCCGGCGTGCTCGGGCGGGCCGAGGAACCCGTCTCGGCCGACGGGCGCGGGGTGCTGGTCGGTGCCGACCTGCCGGCGGCGTGGGCCGACCGGGTCGAGGCCCGTCCGGGTCCTGCACCGCGGCTGGTGCGGCCCGACGGCCACCTCGTGTGGGACGGCGGTCTCGGGCTCGACGACGCGCTCGGCCGCTGGTTCGGCCCGCGGGTCGGTTCCGGCGCGGCCGGCCGGGCGCGCCTGTCGGTCTGACGCGGCCGGGGCGCGGCCGGGTCGTCAGGCGCGGGCCGCGCGGGCGTGCAGGACGGCGTCGCCGTCGTGCTCGACGATCCGTGGCGCGGCGGCGCCGGCGCCCGCGACGGCGGCCGGATGGTGCAGCCGCGGTGCGAGGTCGACCAGCCAGAACGGCTCGACAGGCGCGCCCTCGCCGGTCCACTCCAGCACCGCGGGCGGGTGTCCCGGCGGACTGAGGGTGATCGAGTCCATCGGCCGCGACAGCCCGTCGCCCGTGGCCTTGAGCAGCGCCTCCTTGCGGGTCCAGACGCGCAGGAACTCGCCCGTCGTCGCGGGCGCGGGGCGGGCCTTCTCGGCGGGGGAGCTGACGTGCTCGGCCATGCCCGCGACGTCGGAGAGCGCGCGGTGGTGCTCGACGTCGAGCCCGACCGGGACGTCGGCGACGGCGAGCCCCACGAGGTCGCCGGAGTGGGTGAAGGAGAACTCGGGGCCGCCGTCCCCGACCGGCGCGAGCCGGGGCTTGCCGTGGGGCGCGCCGCAGCGGCAGGTGCGGTCGAAGCGGACCCCGGCGGGGTGGGTGGCGGTGCGTTCCCCGAGCACGATCCGGGTCAGCGCATGGGCGGCGAGGTAGCGGCCCGCGTCGTCGGGGCGCCGGAACGCGCGCAGCCGGGTGCGTTCGTGCTCGTCGAGGAGCGCGACGAGGTCGCGGCGGAGCGCCGGGTCGACCGGGCCCGCCCACCACACGGTGCACTCGCCCGTGGTCGGGCCGGTTCCCGGGACGGCGTCGCGCACGACGCCAGCGTCGCACGGCGGTGGGCCGGCGCGAAGCGGGCGTGACGGGCGCGACGTCTCGGCCCGGCCCCGGCCCCGGCGTCCGCCGTCGTCGATCCACGCGGCGGCGGACGGCGCGGCCACCGGGAGGAGCGGGGCACCGCGCGCGGGACGCGGTGCGACACACCGCGTCCCGCGCACGCCCCCCGACGCGGCCCGCCGTCACCAGCGACGGGCCGCGGTGTCAGCCGCTGCGTCGCGCGGCGAAGTCGGCGCGCGGATGCACCGGCTTCGTCGACACCGCTCCCCGATGTGCGTGCTGCACATCCGGTGTCGCGCGCTGCGGCTCTGTTCCGCCCTTGCGGCGCGCCCTGCGGGCGGCCCGGTTGGGGGCGGGCTGGTCGTGGTCGGGTCCCGCGGGGGTGGCCGCGAGGGAACGGGATGACGGGATACGGGCAGGCACACGGACCTCCTGGAGAGCAGCGGCCGACGCAGCGACGGACGGCTCACGGCCGGCCGGGCGGGCTGGGACGGGCGGCCTCGCCGGGACCGACCCGGGCGAGGGCGACGGCGGGCGGTCGCCCGCGGTCGGCTCACAGGAAGAAGCGCATGACCGAAAGGGTGCCATCGTGCGGACCGGGCTGCCACCGAATTACCGTCGGACCCGTGGGCTCACCTGACGTCGTCGTGATCGGGGGCGGGATCGCGGGGGCGTCCGTCGCCTTCGAGCTGGCCGCGGACCGCCGGGTCCTGTTGCTGGAGGGCGAGTCCGCGCTGGCCACGCACTCGACGGCCCGGTCGGCCGCGACCTACATCCCCGGCCACGGCCCGGCGCCCGTCCGGGCCCTGGTCGCCGCGAGCGGTCCGCGGTTCGCCGCGCTCGCGGCCGAGCTCGACACCTCGCCGCTGCTCACCCCGAACACGGTGGTCTGGGCGGGCTTCGACGGGGCGGGCGAACGCGGCGTCACGGCGCTGCTGGCCGAGCGGGAAGGGGAGCCGCTCGCCCCGGAACGTGTGGATCCCGATGCGGCACAGAGTATCTGTCCGCTGCTGCGGCCCGGCGTGGTGCGCGCGGCGGCGGTGACGAGCGCGTCGGCCGACGTCGACGCGGCGGGGTTGCACGCCGCGTACGTGCGCGGGCTGCGCCGCCGGGGCGGGGAGGTCCGCTCCGGGGCGCGGGTGGGATCGCTCGAGCGCCGGGGGACGACCTGGCGGGTGGACGTCCCGGACGGTCACGTCGAGGCGCCCGACGTCGTCGACGCCGCGGGGGCGTGGGCCGACGTCGTCGCGCAGGCCGCGGGCGTCGACCCGATCGGGCTGGTCCCGTTGCGCCGCACCGCCGCCATCGTCCCGGTCGCCGACGAGGCCGTACCCGCCGGCGGACGGCGGTCGATGGTCATCGAGGTGGGCGAGAGCTTCTACTTCAAGAGCGAGCCCGGCGGGCTGCTCGTCTCTCCCGGCGACGAGACGCCGTCGCCGCCGTGCGACGCCCGCCCCGACGAGCTCGACGTCGCGCTCGCCCTGGAACGCGTCGCCGCGGTGGTGACGGTGCCGGTGCGCTCGGTGCGCACGGCCTGGGCGGGGCTGCGCTCGTTCGTCGGCGACCGGCTGCCGGTCGTCGGTGCCCGCCCCGAGCACCCGGGGTTCCACTTCCTGGCCGGTCAGGGCGGGTCGGGCATCGAGTCGGCGCCGGCGCTCGGGGCACTGGCCGCGGCCGTCGTCACGGGCGCGCCCGTCCCTGCGGACATCGAGGTGGACCCGCGGGTGTTCAGCCCGACGCGGCTCGGCTGACGTGCGGTCCCGACCGTTGTAAGCGGATGCTCACAAGAGCTGGCACCATGGGGGCCATGACCGCGACCACCACCGCCGGTGCCCAGGATCTGCCCGCCGTGTTCGACGGCGAGTTCTGGGCGGACCCCTACCCGGCCTACGCGGCGCTGCGCGAGCGGGCACCCGTGCGCAGGCTCGACCTGCCCGGTGGCCCGGTCTGGCTCGTCACCCGTTACGACGACGTGCGCACCGCGTTCACCGATCCCCGGTTCGCCAAGGACTGGCGGTGGACGCTGCCGCCCGAGCAGCGGGCCGACGCGCCGTCGACGCCGATGATGATCCTCATGGACCCGCCGGACCACACCCGGCTGCGCAAGCTGGTCAGCCGGTCGTTCACCGCGCGTCGGATGGCCGGGCTGCGCCCGCGGGTCGAGGAGATCGCCGCCGAGCTCGTCGCGGACCTGCCCGCCGAGGGGACCGTCGACCTCATCGCGCGCTACGCGTTCCTGCTGCCCGTCCGGGTCATCTGCGAGCTGCTCGGCGTCCCCGCGCAGGACCGCGACGAGTTCAGCGCCTGGTCGGCCACCATGGTCGACGACGCCCCGCAGGAGGCCAAGGGCGAGGCCTCGGCGAAGATGGGCGCCTACCTGGGTGAACTCGCCGCACGCAAGGCCGCCGAGCCCGGTGACGACCTGCTCTCGGCGCTGGTCGCCGTCTCCGCGGACGACGACGACCGGCTCTCCGGCGAGGAGCTCGTCGCGATGGGCATGCTGCTGCTCATCGCGGGCCACGAAACCACCGTCAACCTCATCGGCAACGCCCTGCTGGGCCTGCTCACCCACGACGACCAGCTCACGCTGCTGCGCGAGCGCCCGGAGCTGACCAAGGGCGCGGTCGAGGAGTTCCTGCGCTGGGACTCGCCCGTCGGGACCGCGCCCGTGCGGTTCACCACCGAGGACGTCGAGGTCGCGGGCACGACGATCCCGGGCGGCTCCGTCGTCATGCTCGGGATCGGGGCCGCCAACCGCGACCCGGACCGCTTCCCCGACGCCGACCGGCTCGACGTCGCCCGCGACGCCACCGGCCACGTCGCGTTCGGCCACGGCCTGCACTTCTGCCTGGGCGCACAGCTCGCGCGGATCGAGGGCGAGGTCGCGCTGCGGACCCTGCTCGACCGCTACCCGAGCCTCACCCTCGCGGCCGACGTCGACGATCTCGTGTACCGGCGCAGCACGCTCATCCGCGGGCTCACCACGCTGCCGGTCGACCTGGGGGGAGGGCAGCTCACCGGAGCTCGGCGCCCGTCGCGGCGCGGACCTCGTCCTCGGTGACGCCGGGGGAGGTCTCGACCAGCACCAGGCCCTCGTCGGTGACGTCGACGACCGCGAGGTCGGTGACGATGCGTGTGACGCAGGCCAGCCCCGTGACCGGCAGCGAGCACTCCTCGACGATCTTGGGTGCGCCGTCGCGCGCGGTGTGCTCCATCATCACGACGACCTTCGCCGCTCCGTGGACGAGATCCATCGCGCCGCCCATGCCCTTGACCAGCTTGCCGGGCACGGCCCAGTTCGCGAGGTCGCCACGCGCGCTGACCTGCATCGCGCCGAGGACCGCGACGTCGACGTGGCCGCCGCGGATCATCCCGAAGCTCGTCGACGAGCCGAAGAAGCTCGCCCCCGGCAGGACGGTCACGGTCTCCTTGCCCGCGTTGATCAGGTCGGCGTCGAGCTCGGCCTCGGTGGGGTACGGGCCCACGCCGAGGATGCCGTTCTCCGAGTGCAGGACGACCTCGCGGCCCGCCGGGATGTGCCCGGGCACGAGCGTCGGCATCCCGATGCCGAGGTTGACGTAGGCGCCGTCGGGCAGCTCGCGGGCCACCCGGGCGGCCAGCTCGTCGCGGGTCAGGGCCATCAGGACTCCTCGTCGGGAGCGGTGGGGCGCATCGTCCGGAACTCGATCTGCTTCTCCACGCCCGCGGCGTCCACGACGCGCTGGACGAAGATTCCGGGCGTGTGGATCTCGTCGGGGTCGAGCTCGCCGGGCTCGACGAGGTGCTCGACCTCGGCGATCGTGATGCGCCCCGCGGTGGCGCAGTCCGGGTTGAAGTTCCGCGAGCTCCGCCGGTACACGAGGTTGCCGTGCCGGTCGCCCTTCCAGGCGTGGACCAGCGCGAAGTCGGTGACGATCGCGTGCTCGAGCACGTAGGTCGTCCCGTCGAACTCGCGGGTCTCCTTGGCGGGTGAGCGCACCGCGACGCTGCCGTCGGGGGCGTAGCGCCACGGCAGCCCGCCGTCGGCCACGAGCGTGCCGACGCCGGCCGGGGTGTAGAAGGCGGGGATCCCGGCGCCTCCCGCGCGCAGCCGCTCGGCCAGCGTGCCCTGCGGCGTCAGTTCCACCTCGACCTCGCCCGCCAGGTACTGCCGGGCGAACTCCTTGTTGTTGCCGACGTAGGAGCCGATGGTGCGCCGGATGCGGCCGGCGGCGAGCAGCGTGCCCAGGCCGAACCCGTCGACGCCCAGGTTGTTGCTCACCGTCTCCAGGTCGGTGGCGCCCTGCTCGAGCAGCGCGGCGACGAGCGTCACCGGCACGCCGGACATGCCGAAGCCGCCGACGGCCAGGGACGCGCCGTCGGGGATGTCGGCGACGGCCTCGGCCGCGGTGGCGACCACCTTGTCGATCACGCGATCACCGGACCGGGTACCAGGTCGCGGGCAACGGGTCGGGGCATGGCGCCCAGCCTAGTCAGGCGTTCGTCAGACGTGCAGTTGTTCGGATAGCGCACACTCAGCGCAGGGCGTGGCCCAGCTCGGTGGCGTCTCCGACGACGGCCAGGGCGCCCGCCTCCTCCAGCTCGCCGGGCTCGGCGTAGCCCCACGCGACGCCCAGACAGGCGATCCCGTGTGCCGCCGAGCCCACGACGTCGGTGCTGCGGTCGCCGACCATGATCACGTGGTCTCCCGGTTCGGCGCCCAGGCGGCGCAGCGCCTCGGCGACGACGTCGGCCTTGGTCGGGCGGCGCGCGTCGAGGCTGTCGCCGGTGATCGTGGCGAACAGGTCGGTCCAGCCGTGGTGGGCCAGCACCTCCTCGGCGAAGACCTCGGCCTTGCTCGTCGCGAGCGCCAGCCGCACCCCGCCGGCGGACAGCTCCCGCAGCAGCGCGTCGATGCCCGGATAGGGGGTGCAGTCGTAGAGGCCCGCGTCGGCGTAGTGCCGGCGGTAGGTGACCAGCGCCTGCGCTGCCGTCTCCTCGTCGCCGACGATCGCCGGCAGCGTCGTGTAGAGCGGCGGCCCGAGCAGGTGACGGCCCACCGCGCCCGGGGCCGGCTCGACGCCCAGCTCGGCGAACGCGGCGTGCAGGGACCCGAGGATGCCGGGCGCGGAGTCGACGAGGGTGCCGTCGAGGTCGAGCAGGACGATCTCGGGTGCGGAGCCGTGGCGCGTGGTCACACCCTCCATCGTCGCCCGGCCCGGCCGTCCGGCCGGGCGCGGGTCCTCGCCCTACCCCGTGCCCAGCCGGCGCAGCGCCGCGGCGGTGGCGGCGTCGGCCGGGTGGAAGGTCTCGACGACCAGCTCCTCGACGGTGACGTCCGCGGCCGTCGTGACGTGCGCGGCGAGGGAGAACAGGGCGAGCTCGCCGTCGGCCGTCCGCAGCCGCAGCGGAACGACGACCGCGCCCGGCCCGGGCTCCTCGGCCGTCCCGCCGCCGTAGCCGGTCAGCTCGTCGAGCAGCGCACCGAGCGCCGGGTCGCCCGTCCGCTCGGCACGGCGCCGGACCTGGCCCAGCAGGTGCGCGCGCCACTGCGGGAGGTTCGCGATCCGCGGGGCCAGCCCGTCGGGGTGCAGGCTCACGCGCAGCACGTTCACGGGCGCGACGAGCAGGTGCGGGGCGCAGCCGTCGAGCAGCGCGGTGGCCGCGGCGTTGGCCTCGACGAGGTCCCAGTGCCGGTCGAGCAGCAGCGCCGGGTGCGGCAGGTGTGCGGCGAGGACGGCGCGCAGGGCGTCGCGGACATCGGCGAGCTCGGGGTCGTCGAGCCCGTGCTGGGGGTAGGCGGGGGCGAACCCGGCGGCGAGCAGCATCGCGTTGCGCTCGCGCAACGGGACCTCGAGGTCGTCGGCCAGGCGCAGGATCATCTGCGCCGTCGGACGGCTGCGGCCGGTCTCGATCCAGCTCAGGTGCCGCGTCGAGACCGCGGTGCGGTTCGACAGCTCCAGCTGGCTGAGCCGGCGGCGCTCGCGCCACTCCCGCAGCAGCGCGCCGACGGGCGCGGTCGAGGTCGTCACGGGCGCCGACGGTAGTGCGCGCAGGTCGCCGCGACGATGACCTCGGAGGTCATCGACCCGCCGCCGCCGGGCGCCGCAGGATCGGTGCCGGCACCGGGACGTCCGGTGCGGCGCAACGAAGGAGACCGAGATGACCGCCACGACCACGACGACCGGCACCCTCATCGGGGACTACCTCGCCTGCTGGAACGAGACCGACCCGCAGGCCCGCCGCGCGCTGCTCGAGCGGCACTGGACCGCCGACGCCGCCTACACCGACCCGCTCGTCGACGTCACCGGCCACGACGCCGTCGCCGCCACGATCGCGGCGGTGCAGGAGCAGTTCCCCGGGTTCGTGTTCACCCCCGTCGGACCCGTCGACGCCCACCACCGGCAGGCGCGCTTCTGCTGGGGCCTGGGTCCGGCGGGGGAGGAACCGCTCGTCGTCGGGTTCGACGTCGTCGTCACCGACGAGCAGGGCCGCATCGAGCGGGTCCTGGGCTTCCTGGACAAGGTCCCGGCCTGAACTCGGTGGGTACCCGGCGCGGCGCGGGGGACGGGTGGGCGCATCCCGTACGCTCGTTCGCATGCCGGACACCGGGATCGGGATGTTGGCGCCGCTGCTCGGGTCCGACCGCGTCGCGCGGACCGTCGACGCGGTCGCGTGGCTCACCGCGCTGATCGACGTCGAGGTCGCACTCTCGCACGCCGCGGCGGCCCACGGGCTCGTCGACGCCGCCGCCGTCGCGCACGTCGAGCGGGCCGCCGCCGCGCTGCGTGCCGACCTCGATCCCGCGGTGCTCGCCGGCGAGGCCGTCGAGGGCGGCAACCCGGTGATCCCGCTGGCCCGGCGGCTGCGCGCGGCGGCAGGCCCGGGCGCTCCGGCCGTGCACCCGGGGGCGACCAGCCAGGACGTCATGGACACGGCGCTCGTGCTGCTCGTCAGGACGGCGGCGGACGTGATCGGCGACGACCTCGCCGCGTGCGCGGACGCCGCCGCCGCGCTCGCCGCCGCCCATCGCGACACCCCGGCGATCGCGCGGACCCTGGGCCAGCAGGCCCTGCCGACGACGTTCGGCCTCGTCGCGGCGGGGTGGTGCGCCGGGCTCGACCGGGCCCGGGTGCAGCTCGGGAGCGTGGTCGCCGCGCTGCCCGTGCAGTTCGGCGGGTCGGCGGGGACGCTCGCGGCGTCGTACCCGCACGGCCCGGCGGTGGCCGACGCGCTCGCCGACCGGCTCGGCCTGCCCCGCCAGGACGTCCCGTGGCACACCGAGCGGACGCGGATCGGCGAGCTCGCGGCCGCGCTCGGCGTGGCCGCCGGGGCCTGCGCAAAGGTGGCGACCGACGTCGTGCTGCTGTCGGCGACCGAGGTCGGCGAGGTGGCCGAGGCCGCGCCGGGGGACTCGTCGTCCATGCCGCACAAGCGCAACCCGATCGCGGCGATCACCGCGCGGGCCTCGGCGCGCCGCGCCCCGGGGCTCGTCGCGACGCTGCTCGCCGCGTCCGACCACGAGCACCAGCGCGCAGCCGGGCCCTGGCACGCGGAGTGGCCCGCGCTGACCGACCTGCTGCTCGCCACCGGCGGGGCCGCCGCCCGGCTGCGGGTGTCGCTCGTCGGGCTGGGCGTCCACCCCGGGGCCATGGCGCGCAACCTCGCGCTGACCTCGCCGGACCCGGCGCCGAGCCACGCGGGGGACCTCGTCGACCGGGTACTGGCGCGCCGGCCGTGAGCGCCCCGGACCGGGCGCTCTCGCCCGACCACGTCCAGTCGCTGGCCAGGGGCCTCGCGGTGATCCGGGCGTTCGACGCCACGCATCCGCGCCGGACCCTGGCCGACGTCGCCCGTGCCACCGGGCTGACCCGCGCCGCCGCCCGCCGGTTCCTGCTGACGCTGGCCGACCTCGGCTACGTCCGCACCGACGACAGGCTGTTCTCGCTGACCCCGCGCGTGCTGGAGCTCGGCTACTCCTACCTCTCGGCGCTGACCCTGCCCGAGGTCGCGGGACCGCACCTGGAAGCGTTGTCGCGCAAGGTGGACGAGTCCGCGTCGCTCTCGGTGCTCGACGGGCCCGACATCGTCTACGTCGCCCGGGTCGCCGCCTCGCGGATCATGACCGTGGCGATCACGATCGGCACCCGGTTCCCCGCCTTCGCGACGTCGATGGGCCGGGTGCTGCTCGCCGCACTGCCCGCCGACGAGCGCGCCGGCCTGCTCGCGGCCCGGCCGCCGGAGTCGCTCACCCCGCACACGCTCGCCGACCCCGCGGCGGTCGAGGCCGCCGTCGCCGAGGCGGCGGTGTCCGGGTTCTGCATCGTCGACCAGGAGCTGGACCTGGGCCTGCGCTCGATCGCGGTCCCGGTGCGCGACCGGACCGGCTCGGTGGTCGCGGCGGTCAACGTCAGCACGCACGCCTCGCGCCGCACCGCCGAGCAGGTGGTGGCCGACGTCCTGCCCGCGCTGCGCGCCTGCGCCGCCGCGATCGAGGCCGATCTCGCCCACGCCTGACTGCGCCGTCGCACGCCGCCCCCGCCGCAGGGCAGACTGCGCGGGTGGCCGAGCGCGTGCTGACCCGGGGCGAGCTCAACCGGGCGCTGCTCGCCCGGCAGGGGCTGCTGGAACGGGCTCTGATCACCCCCGCGAAGGCGGTCGAGCGCTTCGGCGGCCTGCAGACCCAGCACGCGCCGTCGGCCTACGTCGGGCTGTGGTCACGGGTCGAGGGCTTCGCCCGCGAGGACCTCACCGCGGCGCTGACGACCGGCCGGGTCGTGCAGGGCTGGATGATGCGGTGCACGATCCACATGGTCTCGCGCGCCGACTACGCACCGCTGACGGCGGCGGTCCGGCTGCCGCGTCGCGCCGACTGGCTGCGGACCCACAAGGGCCAGCGCGAGGAGCAGCTCGTGGCCGCCACGGCCGTCGTGCGCGACGTGCTGGCCGCCGGGCCCGCGGCACAGCCCACGCTGGTCGCCGCGCTGCGCGACGCGGGGATCGACCCGGCGGTCTTCCCCGGCACCCAGCTGTGGACGGACCTGGTCCGCGTCCCGCCCGCCGGGACATGGGAGCGGCCGCGGGCGCACGTCTACGCGCCGGCGGCGGCGCACCTGGGTACGGCGGCTCCCGCGGCCGTACCCGAGCCGCCGGAGGTCGTCGCGGCGGGGGAGGAGCTACTGGTCCGGCGCTACCTGCGGGCGTTCGGCCCCGGGTCGGCGAGCGACGTCGCCCGCTACGCCGGACTCACCGTCGGGGCCACGCGAGCGGTACTGGCGCGGCTCGACCTGCGCCGGCTGCGCGCCGAGAACGGCGAGGAGCTCGTCGACCTGCCGCGTGCCCCGCTCCCGGCGGCCGACGTCGAGGCGCCCGTCCGTTTTCTGTCGACGTACGACGCCGTGCTGCTGCTCGGCCACGCGACGCGCGCGGGCATCTTGCCCGCCGAGTTCCGCGACCGCGTGTTCCACGTCCGGATGCCCCGCTCGACGCCGACGTTCCTCGTCGACGGCCGGGTCGCGGGGGCCTGGCGGTTCGACGACGGACGGGTGCGGACCGAGCCGTTCGTCCCGCTGTCGTCCGCCGCCGCCCGCGACGTCGCGGACGAGGCCGAGCGCCTCACCGCGTTCCACGCCCGCTGATCCCGGCCACCGTGTCCGACGGGCCCTCGCTGCAGCGCGACGTCGGATGCCCGCACCGGTACGAGCCGGCGCGGGCGGGTGGGAGGGTTCGCCGTCATCGGCGGTGTCGGGCCATCGGCGGTGTCGGGTCGTGTCCGGTCGCCGGTGGGCTCAGCGCACCCGCAGGTGGATGTCGGCGGGGGCGTCGCCGTGGGCGCGCAGCTCGGCGACGAGCCGTTCGACGTCGCGGTCGTGCCCGCCCGACGGCAGGATCCCGGAGAACGGGGCCGCGGGCCGGAACTGGTAGAGCCGGAAACGACGGCGGCCGTCGCGGTGCGCCCGCACGGACGCGACGACGCCGAGGGCGATCAGGGCCAGGACGATCAGCGAGAGCATCATGGCAGGAATTGTGTGCGGAGCGAGTTTCTGCCAACAGATGGCGGGAAGTCATCCTTCGACAAGATTCGGCCATAGACTGTGGTCATGTTGCGCAGCGTCGCCGCCCTCGTCCTCCCCGAGATGGCGGTCTTCGAGTTCGGCGTGATCTGCGAGGTTTTCGGCCTCGACCGCTCCGACGACGGGCTGCCCGTGCTCGACTTCCGGATCTGCGGTCCCGAGGCCGGCGTCGCGCTACGGACGACGTCGGGGGGCCGGCTCATCCCCGACCACGGGCTCGACGGGCTGCGCGGCGCCGATCTCGTCGCCGTCGGCGCCACCCGGCTGCGGGAGTTCCCCGACGAGGTCCTCGACGCGCTGCGCGCGGCCCACGCCGACGGCGCGACGATCCTGTCGGTGTGCTCGGGCGTCTTCGTCCTCGGGGCCGCGGGCCTGCTCGACGGGCGGCGCTGCTCGGTGCACTGGAACGCCGTCGACGAGCTGCGCGCCCGCCACCCGCTCGCGCAGGTCGACCCGGACGTCCTGTTCGTCGACGACGGCGACCTCGTCACCAGCGCAGGCACCGCCGCAGGCATCGACGCGTGCCTGCACCTGGTCCGGCGCGAGCTGGGCAGCGCCGTCGTCAACGGCATCGCGCGCCGGATGGTCGTCCCCCCGCAGCGCGACGGCGGTCAGCGTCAGTACGTCGACCAGCCGGTCCCGGAGTGCACCATCGACACCCTGGCACCCGTCCTGGAGTGGATGCTGGAGAACATCGACCAGGACCACACCGTCGGCGCGCTCGCCGCCCGGGCGGGCATGTCGGGGCGCACCTTCGCCCGGCGGTTCGCCGCCGAGACCGGGACGACGCCCGTCCGCTGGCTGACGTTGCAGCGCGTCCTGCGGGCGCAGCGGTTGCTCGAGGACACCGACCTGTCGGTCGAGGAGATCGCCCGCGACACCGGCTTCGGCGGCGCCGCGCTGCTGCGGCACCACTTCCGCCGCCGCCTCGGCGTGGCGCCCGCGGACTACCGGCGTTCCTTCCGGGCGTGCGGGCCCGCGGAGGTCGCCGCCGGGTTGGCCTCGGCAGGGTCGTGACCTGCGGAGAAGCCCAGCAGAGTGGCGCGATCGATGTTCGCGGCGGCACCCGTCATGTAGAAATAGCGCGGTGGCCGGGCCGTCCCCCCGGCCTGCGAGGAGATCGAATGACATCCGCCCAGCCGAGGGTCGCCGTGATCGGGGCAGGCCCGTCCGGCCTCTACGCCGCGGCCGCCCTGCTCGCCTCCGCATCGGAGACGGGCGTCGTCGTCGACGTGCTCGACCGTCTGCCCGCGCCGTACGGGCTGGTCCGCTACGGCGTCGCTCCCGACCACGTGAAGATGAAGTCGGTCATCCGGGTGCTGCAGCGCCCGTTCGACCCCGCAGAGGTCCATTTCCTCGGCAACGTCCCCGTCGGCCGTGACGACGGTGGGCTCCCGCTCGACGTGCTGCGCGAGCACTACCACGCGATCGTGTGGGCCACGGGCAGCTCCATCGACCGCGGCCTCGGCATCCCCGGGGAGGAACTGGCCGGCAGCGTCGGCTCCGGGCAGGTCGTGAGCTGGTACTCCGGGCACCCCGACCACCTCGGGTCGGCGCCGCCGCTCGACCATCCCGGGGTCGCCGTGGTCGGGGCCGGCAACGTCGCGCTCGACGTGGCCCGGGTGCTCGCCAAGAGCGCCGACGAGATGGCCGCCACCGACATCCCCGACAACGTGCTCGCCGCCCTGCGCGAGAGCGCCGTGCGCGACGTGCACATCCTGATCCGGCGCGGGCCGCAGCACGTCAAGTTCACCCCGGCCGAGCTGCGCCAGATCGGCGAGCTCGCCCACGCCGACGTGGTCGTGCACGACGACGACCTGCTCGCGGGGGAGGGGCCCGACCGCACCGGCATCGACGACCGGCGCCAGCACCAGAACCTCGACATGCTCACCGAGTGGGCGGCCGCCGACATCGAGGAGGGCCGGCCGCGCCGCATCCACCTGCGGTTCCTGCGCAGCCCGGTCCGCATCCTGGGTACCGCGGGCCGGGTGAGCGGGCTGGTCGTGGAGCGCAACGAGATCGTCGACGGCCGCGTCGTCGGGACCGGCGAGGAGGAGACGCTCGACGTCGGTCTCGTCGTGCGGGCCATCGGGTACTCGGCCGAGCCGATCCCCGGCCTGCCGTTCGACGAGCGTTCCGGCACCGTGCCCAACGAGGCCGGCCGCGTCGTGCAGGACGGGCATCCCGTCCCGGGTGCCTATGTCACCGGCTGGATCAAGCGCGGTCCCAGCGGGGTCATCGGCACCAACAAGGGCGATGCGGTCGAGACGGTCGAGAAGCTCCTGGAGGACCTGCCCGACCTGCCCGACCCGAAGGCGCCCGACCGGGAGGACCTCCTGGCCTCCCTGGCGGCCCACGGCATCGAGCCCGTGGACTGGACCGCGTGGCTGCGGCTCGACGCCGAGGAGGTTCGCCTCGGCGGCGTCCGCGGCGGCGCCGACCGGGTCAAGGTCGCAGAGCTCGCGGCCATGATCGAGGCCTGCCGGGGCGCCTGACCCGCCCGCCCCCGCACCGCGTGCCGGTGCGGCGGGCGGCCGGAGCGGTCCGATCTCCGACCGGTCGGGTACGCGTGCCCGGTCCGGTGCTCGAGGCCCCCGCCGAGACGTTCCGGCGGGGACCTCGGCTCGCGCACGCGGTCCGGCCCGTCGAGTGGCCGGCACCGCGTGACGGTCCCGGGGGGTCAGGAGGGGTCGACGGCCAGCACCGACGGGTGCGCGCGCAGCCGGTCGGCGAACGCCGGGGCCTCCGCGTCGGTCATCGAGACCGTCGCGAACACGGAGCTGTAGGGGATCCCCTCCCGGACCTCGACGGAGAAGTCGCGGACGGGCAACCCGCAGTCGCGCAACGTCTCGGCTGCGGCGAGGGCGCCGGTGAGACCGCCGGAGACGACGATCTCGTAGCGGCGGTGCATGCGGAAACCGGGGGACGGGCGGCGGTCGTCGAGCAGGGTCATCGGGGACTCCGGACGGGGTTCGCGGAAGCGGGAACCCGAGCCAGGTCTCGGAACGAGGGACGCCGCGCGGGTGGGCGGCGGAACGAGCGCGCAGGCGACCTGGCTAGCCGACGCGCGAGGCTACTACCTCAGCGCGCGGAGCGATGAACTCGTCGAGGCGCACGGACGTGACCGTAGCAACGCATCCCGCCGCGATCAACCTCGGCGGCCCTTCGCGTGTCCGGCGGCGTCGGATCGATGGTCTACGATCCGGTTCAACAGGTTTATTTGTCGTCCTGTTTCCGGGTTGGCCGGAGGACGGCCGCGGGACGGCGAGCGGTCGCCACGGATCGAGCTGCGGGAGGTCACTCGGTGACGGCGGAGGACAGCGCCGGGAACGGCGCCGGGTCGCCTGTCGGCCGGCAGCTGCGGGTCCCCAAGATGGCCGAGCTCGTCGCCGGACACCTGCGCCGGCAGATCATCCGTGGTGAGCTGGCCGCGGGCGACGCGCTGCCGTCGGAGGCCGCGCTCATGGAGCAGTTCCAGGTCTCGCGCCCGACGCTGCGGGAGGCGTTCCGCGTCCTGGAGTCGGAGTCGCTCATCAGCGTGCGCCGCGGCGCCCACGGGGGCGCGCGCGTCCAGGTGCCCGACGCCGACGTCGCCGCGCGCTACGCGGGGTTCATCCTCGAGTACCGTGGCACCACGCTGGAGGACGTCTACGACGCCCGGCTCGTCCTCGAGCCGCCCTGCGTGGCCCTGCTGGCCGAGCGCCGCACCGAGCAGGACGTGGCGCGGCTGCGTGAGGCCCTCACGGCGCACGACGCGGTCCGCGACGACCACGACCGCACCATCCGGACCCACATGGCGTTCCACACGCTCCTGACCGAACTCACCCGCAACCAGACGCTGCAGGTCCTGATCGGGATGATCGACCACATCATCGCGCTGGCGAACTGGTCGCACGTGTCCAGCGACGCCGGGACCCCGGCCCACCTGCGGGCCATCCGCCGCGGCCTGCGGGCCCACCACCTCGTCGTGGACTACATCGAGGCGCGCGACGCGGTCGCCGCGGAGGCGTTGTGGCGCAAGCACCTGGAGGAGGCGCGCGACTACCTGTTGCGCGCGGACGTCCGGACGGTCCTGGACCTGCTCGGCTGACCCGGCCGGGGCGCCCCCGCCCGGCCCGCCGGGGCCTGCCCGGCCGCCGAGCCCGCTCACGACGAAGGCCCCGTCCGAACGTGTCCGTTCGGGCGGGGCCTCGTCGTCTGTCCGGTGACCGGAGCTAGTCGGTCGTGTCCTTCGGCCGACCGGCGTCGGGACGACCGGCCAGTGCCGGCGCCTCCGACCGCTGCTCGATGGCCTCGAGCTCGGCGTGGTGGGCCTCCGCGCGGGCCCTGGCCAGCGCGACGGTCTCCTCGACCGGGTCCGGGGTGAGCAGCGACCCGGGGACCGCCTCACCCGCCGACCCCAGCTGGTTCATCCGCTTGGGCACCGCCGCGCCCTGGTAGGCCAGCGGGATGGCGTGCCCGTGCGAGTCGACACCGGCCAGCGGCTGGTGCACCTCGATGAACTCGCCGTGCGGCAGCCGCTTGATGATGCCGGTCTCGATGCCGTGCTCGAGGACCGCGCGGTCGGACCGCTGCAGGCCGATGCAGATCCGGTAGGTGACCCAGTAGGCGATCGGCGGGACCACCAGCAAGCCGAGGCGCCCGGCCCAGGTCGTCGCGTTGAGCGAGACGTGGAAGAAGTAGGCGATCCAGTCGTTGACGCCCGAGAGCACCAGCCAGCCGTAGAAGGCGATGGCCATGACGCCCAGCGAGGTGCGGACCGGCGCGTCGCGCGGGCGCTGCAGCAGGTTGTGCAGGGCGTTGTCCTTGGTGAACCGCCGCTCGATCGCGGGGTAGATCGCCGCGACGACGAAGGGCAGCGGCAGGAACGCCGCCGTGCCCCAGAACGCCGCGGGCACCGTGTAGTTCCCCAGGTACAGCTCCCACGGCGGGAAGATGCGCGCCATGCCCTCGGTGAACAGCACGTACCAGTCGGGCTGCGAGCCCGCCGAGATGTGCGACGGGTCGTAGGGGCCGAAGTTCCAGATCGGGTTGATCTGGAACAGGCCCGCCATCAGCCCGATGACGCCGACGGTGACGGCGAAGAACGCGCCACCCTTCGCGGCGAACGTCGGCAGGATGCGGACGCCGACGACGTTGTGCTCGGTGCGGCCGGGGCCGGGGAACTGCGTGTGCTTCTGGTACCAGACCAGGCCGACGTGCACGGCGATGAGCGCGAGCAGGATCCCCGGGATCAGCAGCACGTGCAGGATGTAGAAGCGCGGGATGATCTCGGTGCCCGGGAACTCGCCGCCGAAGAGCAGCCACTGCAGCCACGTGCCGATGATCGGCGCCGTCATCGTGATGCCGGACATGATCCGCAGGCCGGTACCCGACAGCAGGTCGTCGGGGAGCGAGTAGCCGGTCAGGCCCTCGAAGAAGCCCAGCAGGATCAGCAGCACGCCGATCAGCCAGTTCGTCTCCCGCGGCTTGCGGAAGGCACCGGTGAAGAACGTGCGGAACATGTGCACGAGCATCGCGGCCATGAACAGCAGCGCGGCCCAGTGGTGCACCTGCCGCACGAACAGCCCGCCGCGCACGTCCATGGAGATCGTGACGGTGCTCTCGAACGCCTTCGACATGTGCACGCCGCGCAGGTTGTCGAACGCGCCGTTGTAGGTGACCTCGGTCATCGACGGGTCGAAGAACAGCGCCAGGTACGTGCCCGACAGCAGGAGCACGATGAAGCTGTACAGCGCGATCTCACCGAGCATGAACGACCAGTGCGTCGGGAAGACCTTGTTGAACTGCTTGCGCAGCCCCGCCGCCGGGTGGAACCGCTGGTCCAGCTCGTCGAGTGCCACCCCGGCCCTGGCCTGCAGTCCGCCGGAGGAGGTGGTGGGCGTCGTGATCGAACTCATGATCTGCGCTCCCAGAATGCGGGGCCGACGGCTTCGTGGAAGTCACTCGTGGCGATGAAGTAGCCCTCGTCGTCCACCGTGATCGGCAGCTGCGGCAGCGCCCGGGTGGCCGGCCCGAACACAGGGCGAGCGTACTCCGTGGCCAGGAACTGCGACTGGTGACAAGGGCAGAGGATGCGGTTGTCCTGCGCCTCGTACAGCGAGGTCGGGCAGCCCAGGTGCGTGCAGATCTTCGAGAAGGCGTAGTAGTCGCCGTAGTTGAAGTTCTCCTGGCCCGCGCGCTTGACGACCTTCGTGCCCGGCCGCAGGCGGATCAGCATGACGGGCGCGTCGCCGGCCTTCTGCGCCTTGAGCAGCGCCTCCTCGTCGTGCTGCTCGGAGAGCCGGTACGGGAACACCGTCTGCATCGAGCCCGGCTCCATGTCCTCGGGCCGGACACGCCGGATGTCCTCGAGGTCGCCGGTGTCGGCGCGCATGTAGACCGTCTCGCCGTTGGTCGACTTCCAGCCCGTGATCCACAGCGGCGAGTTCGGGCCGTCCTTCCACGGGTTGCGGATCAGCGGGCCGATGGCCGCGATCCCAAGCCCGATGCCGAACAGGCCCGCCGCCGCGCCGGCCGACCGCTTGATGACGGTCCGCCGGGCGATCGTGGTGTCCTTGCCGGCCGCCGCGAGCTGGGCCATCACGGTCCTGCGGGCGACCTCGTCGGACGGGCCGTCGTGGCGCTGCTGGACCGAGACCTCGCTCGGGAAGAACTTCTTGACGTAGGAGATCACGCCGATACCCAGCGCCAGCACGGCGAGGCCGAACGTGACGCCGACGACCGGGGTGTAGAGCGAGTACATCCGGTAGCCGGGCTGGTCTGGCGCGACGTACTCGTGCGGCCACCAGATGAACGCGATCACGAACGCCAGTGCCGAGAGCGCCGACAGCGTGAACCAGCCGGCGACGGCGCGCTCCGCGCGCTTCTCCGCCCGCGTCCCCGGAACGGGGAACTTGGGCGCGTTGTGCTGGACGTCGACGTCGTCGAGGTCACCGGCGAGCCGCGCGAGCTGCTCGGGCGTCATCTCCTCGAGCTCCGCCGCCGTGGGGGCGGACGTGACGCCGCCCTCACCCGTCGTAGCGCCACTCATTGCTTGGCTCCCAACCACATTGCGAAACCGACGATCGCGGCCAGGCCGACGACGAAGGCGATCACGCCCTCCGAGGTCGGGCCGATGCCGCCGAGCCCGGAACCACCCACGTCGTTGTTGCCGTCACTGACGGACTTGATGTAGGCGATGATGTCCTTCTTCTCCTGCGGCGAGAGCTGCGCGTCGGAGAACTTGGGCATGTTCTGCGGCCCCGTGAGCATGGCCGCGTAGATCTGGTCCTCGTTGGCCGGGTCGAGCGACGGCGCGAACTTGCCGGAGGACAGGGCGCCACCGCGGCCGGTGAAGTTGTGGCACGAGGCGCAGTTGAGCCGGAACAGCTCGCCGCCACGGGCCGGGTCGTCGCCGCGCAGCGCCTCGCCGGTGGCCGCGGGGAGCTGCGGACCGCCACCGTTGGCCTGCACGAACGCGCCCAGGGCCGCCAGGTTGTCGGCGCCCTCCTGCGTGTGCGGGTCGAACGTCTGCGTCGGAGGCTTGCGCATCGCCTGCGCCTCCTGGCGGGCGAGCGGCATGCGGCCGGAGGAGACCTGGAAGTAGACCGCGGCGTCGCCCACGCCGACCAGGCTCGGGCCGCGGTCCTGCACACCCTGCAGGTTCGCGCCGTGGCACGTGATGCAGGCGTTGTTGTAGAGGTCCTGGCCCTTCGCGATCGTCGCGGCGTCCGCCGCCTGCGCGACCGCGGTCTGCGGGGCCGGCTCGACGACCGAGTACAGGGCGCCGACCGACAGCAGCCCGATACCCAGCGCGAGTGCTCCGGCGAGCCGGCGCCGCACCTTGCCGTGCGGTCGTCGGCCGCGGCGGGACCGCGGCTCAGGTGGTGTGGTGGTCGTGGGTTCCATCGTCGGCGTCGTCCAACCCTCGCGTCGTTTTCGGGGCGCTTGCGCTGCAGGCCTAGCGGATGAAGTAGATGACGGCGAACAGGCCCACCCAGACGACGTCGACGAAGTGCCAGTAGTACGACACGACGATCGCCGCGGTGGCCTGGGCCGGTGTGAACTTGCTGAGCTTGGTGCGGATGAGCAGGTAGACGAACGCCACCAGCCCGCCGGTGACGTGCAGGGCGTGGAAGCCCGTCGCGAGGTAGAAGACCGTGCCGTAGGCGCTGGACGCGATCGTCGTGTGGTGCTCGAAGATCAGCGTGCGGTACTCGTTGGCCTGCCCGAGGACGAACAGCGCGCCCATGATCAACGTGAGCAGGTACCAGCGGCGCAGCCCGAACACGTCGCCGCGCTCGGCCGCGAAGACACCGAACTGGCACGTGAACGACGACGCGACCAGCACGATGGTCACGACGAGCGCGTACGGCACGTCCAGCTCGGTGGGCGGCGGCGGCCACTCGCCGACGTTCTGGGCCCGCGCGGTGAAGTAGATCGAGAACAGCCCGGCGAAGAACATCAGCTCGCTGGACAGCCAGACGATGGTGCCGATGCTGACCAGGTTCGGGCGGTTCAGCGAGTGGATCCGCGCGCTGATGTTGGGGGCGGCTGTCGTCACCGGGGCATTATGACCCCACCCGAACTTCTACAGCCTGTCGGGGGACCAGGGAGCTGCGTCACTTCCCGGGCGGCGATCCTCCGGGGTGGCAACGCGGAACGGCCCGGCGTGGTTCCCGGGCCGGTGGAGGCGCTGGTCGGGGCCTCGGCGCAGCCGGCCACCGCGCGCGCACGAGGGGGTGTGACCGCGCCCATTACGATGTCGCCCGTGACCAGCCCCGCGCCCCGCGACGCCGGATCGGCGTCCGAGCCCCTCAGCCAGCTGAACGTCCTCGTCTTCAGCCACCGCCCGGAGGTACGGGAGGGGATCGTGACGGCCGTGGGCCGCCGCCCGGCCCCCGATCTCGGCCGGGTCACCTTCATCGAGGTGGGTGGGGTCGCGGACGTGCTCGCGGCGTGCGACGCCGGCGGGCTCGACCTCGTCGTCCTCGACGGCGAGGCCCAGCCGACCGGGGGCATGGGTCTGTCCCGCCAGCTCAAGAACGAGATCACCGACTGCCCGCCTATCGTGGTGACCGTCCGCCGCCGCGACGACCGGTGGCTGGCCACCTGGTCGCAGGCCGACGCGGTGCTCGTGCACCCCCTCGACCCGCTGACCGCGGCCGAGACCGTCGTCGACGTCCTGCGGCGCACCGCGGACGTCGCCGTGCGTGGCTGACGTGGCCGCCGCCCCCGGCTCCGGCTCCGCGTCCGGCTCCGGCACCGGCGAGGCCCGCAGCTGGCCGCGGCTGCTGGCCAGCCTCATCGCGGGCCGCGACCTGGAGACCGCCGACACGGCCTGGATCATGGACCGGGTGCTGTCGGAGGAGGCGACGGCGGCACAGCTCGCCGGCTTCCTCGTCGGCCTGCGGGCCAAGGGGGAGACGGCGGCCGAGATCGCCGGGCTCGCCGAGGCGATGCTGGCCAGGGCGTCGCGCGTCACCGTCAGCGGGCCCGCGGTCGACATCGTCGGGACCGGCGGGGACCAGGCGCACACCGTCAACATCTCCACGATGGCGGCGGTGGTGGTCGCGGCGGCGGGCATCCCCGTCGTCAAGCACGGCAACCGGGCGGCGACGTCGAAGTGCGGCGCGGCCGACCTGCTGCAGGAGGTCGGCGTGGCGATCGCGCTGCCGGCCGCGCAGGTCGAGGCGTGCGTCGCCGAGGTCGGCATCGGGTTCTGCTTCGCGCCGGTCTTCCATCCCGCCATGCGGCACACCGCGGGTCCGCGCGCCGAGCTCGGGGTGCCGACGGCGATGAACGTCCTGGGGCCGCTGACCAACCCGGCGCAGCCGCCGTCGGGCCTGGTGGGCTGCGCCGACGCGCGGCTCGCGCCCGTGCTGGCCGAGGTGTTCGCCTCGCGGGGGATGTCGGTGTTCGTGGTGCGCGGCGACGACGGCCTCGACGAGCTGACCACGACCACCACCTCGACGGTGTGGGCGGCTGGACCCGACGGGGTGCGGGCCACGTCGGTCGACCCGGCCGCGCTGGGTGTCGCGCCCGCGACGCGCGAGGACCTGCGAGGTGGCGACGCCGCGTTCAACGCCGCGGCCTGCCACGCGCTGCTCGCGGGCAAGCACGGCCCGCACCGCGACGCGGTGCTGCTCAACGCGGCGGGGGCGCTGGTCGCCGCGGGTGCGGTCGCGGCCGACGGACCCGACCTGCACGCACCGATGGCGGTGGCACTGGAGCGCGCGGCCGCGGCGATCGACTCCGGCGCGGCCGCGGACCTGCTGGCCCGGTGGGCGGAGTTCTCGACCCGGCTGGCGCCCCGCCCGGCCTGACGACGGCGCGGTCCGGGACGGGTGCCCCGTCCCGGGGCCGCGGCGCGGCGGGCTCAGTCGAGCCCGGCGGAGAAGATCGCGTCGGTGTCCGCGCTCGAGTAGGAGCGGAACGCGATGTGGGTGTCGGTGCGGACCACACCCGGAATCTTGCTGAGCCGTCCCGCGATGACGTCGGCGAGCTCGTCGTGCGCGGCGACCTTCACGATCGCGATCAGGTCGACGTCGCCGGCGCACGAGTACACCTCGCTGACCCCGTCGAGGTCGGCGATCGCCTGCGCGGTCTCGGGGATCCGGTCGGCGGCGGTGTGCACCATGACGATCGCGGTGATCACGGTTGCCCTCCTCGGGGACGGACGCGGGACCGGGAGCGGTCCGGCCGGGGTCGAAGACTAGCCGAGGGTGATCTCCGACGGGCTGCCCAGCGGGGCCTGCCGGGCCCGGCGCGCCCAGCCCTCCCACGCCGCGGCGCCGCGGGCGGGCTCGGCCCAGCTCGGCTCGCTGTGCACGAGCCGGGTCCCGCCCGTGGTGAGCCATCGGCGGACCAGGTTCACCTCCTCGGCCGAGGCCCCCGCGAGCGGCCCGTCGGCGGGCAGGATGGTGCGGGCCGTGGCGCGCAGCGACTCGACGACCGGCATCGGCGGCGTCCCGCGTCGGGCGACGTCGGCCGCGGCGAGCCTGCCGTGCCGGACCACGGCCAGCTCCCAGCCGCCGTGCCCGTCGGGCCGGGCGCCGACCACCTCGGGCAGGGCCGCGAGCGCCGCCAGCTGTTGCGCCCTGGCGAGCGCCGTCGCCAGCGCGGCCAGCCGGTCGCGGCCCGCGGCGGCGGCCTCGAACCGCTCCCGGGCGGCCAGCGCCTCGACCCGGTCGGCCAGCCTGCGCAGCGGTGCGTCGTCGGCACCCGCGACGAGGCCCTGCAGCGCGTGGACGCCCGGTGCGTACTCCGCGACGCTCTGCAACCCCGCGCAGGGCGCGCGGCAGCGGCCCAGCTCGTGCAGGACGCACGGGCTCGCGGCGGGCGAGCGGGCCGGGATCCGCTGCGTGCAGCTGCGCAGCGGCAGCGCGTCGAGCAGCGTCTCCACGGCCTCGGTCGCGCCCCGACGCGACCCGAACGGGCCCAGCGCGGGCGCGCGCGGCGTCGTCACCACCGAGAGGCGGGGGAACGCCTCGTCGGTCGGCACCACCCACCACGCCCGGCCCGGGTTGCGCGAGCGCCGGTTGTAGCGCGGCCGGTGCGCGGCGATGAGCCGCAGCTCGCGCACCCCGGCCTCCAGCGCGTGCGCGCACACGATGGTGTCGACGCGCTCGGCCAGCGACACCATGTCCCGCATCCGCCGGCGGCGCTCGGCGGCGGTGAAGTAGCTGCGGACGCGCCTGCGCAGGTCGCCGCTCGTGCCGACGTAGAGCACCTCGTCGCGGGCGCCGCGGAACAGGTAGACCCCGGCGGCCGACGGCACGTCGCGGGCGAGGGTGCGACGGCGCCGGACCTGCTCGGGCGGGCGGTGCGCCGAGGCGCCGCGGGCCAGCGCGAGCAGCTCCTCCAGGCTCTGCACGCCGAGGTTGCCCACCCGTTCCAGTAGGCGGTGGAGCACCTCGACGGTCGCCCGCGCGTCGGCCAGCGCCCGGTGCGTCGGCTGGGTCGCCGTGCCGAAGAGCCGGGCCAGGGCACCCAGCCGCACGCTGGGGGCCTCGGCGCGGCTGAGCACCGCGCGGGCCAGCCGCGCCGTGCACAGCTGGGGCGGGCGCGGCCAGCGCCGGTCGTGGCGTTCGCACGCCGCGCGCAGGAACCCCGCGTCGAACGGGGCGTTGTGCGCCACCAGCACCGCGCCGCCCATGAACTCCAGCAGCGTCGGCAGCACCTGCGCGAGCCGCGGGGCCCCGGTGACCATCGCCGTGGTGATCCCGGTCAGCGCGACGACGCCGGGCGGGACGCCGGTGCCGGGGTCGACGAGCGTCGCCAGCTCGCCGAGCACCTCGCCGCCGCGGACCTTCACCGCGCCGATCTCGGTGATCGAGTGGTTCGCCGACGAGCCGCCGGTGGTCTCCAGGTCGAGCACGACGAACGTCACCTCGCGCAGCGGGGTCCCGAGCTCGTCGAACGACAGCTGCGCGACGGTGCCGCCGGAACCGGCGGATCCGGGGGGAGCGGGCACGCCGCGGGACGCTAGCCGCGCGCACCGACAGAACCGGCTACCCGCCGGGCCCCGCCGCGGCGGGGCCCGGCCGACGACGCCGACAGGGCGAGCCGCGGGCGTGCGGGGCGAGGGTGTGGTGGGCGGAGCCCGCGGCGCCCCGGCGGCCCGGCGGTGCGGTGGGCGCGCTCCGGCCCGGCCTGCCGGTCCCGGCGCCGCGGTCCGGCTGGGGTGAGTGCCGCGCGGTCCGGCTGCGATGCGGTGCGGTGCCGCGGTGTGGGTTGTGTGCGGAGTGGCGCCGCGGTGTGCGGTGCGGTGCTGCGGTGCGGCGCGGGGGTTCTTCGGGGCAGGTGCCGCCGGGTGGCGCTCGCCGCACCCGCGCACGCGCGGATAACCTGGTCGAATGTCCACCGACGACGCATTCGCCACCGGGCCCGCCGGGTCCGGCGCGGAGCCCGTCGGTGTCGACCCCGCCTGCGCCGCCCCCGCCTGCGCCGGCCCGGCCCCCGACACGGCCGGGGCGGCCGCGGAGATCCGGTGGGACCGGTTGCCCGAGGCCGTCCGCGGCCGCGTCGCCGAGCTCGCCGCGGCCGCCGTCGCCGGCCTGCCCGACGCCGACGTCCCGCACCGGCTGCGCCGGCTGGCCCGGTTCACCCCGGCCAAACGGGCCAGGCTGGGCGCCAGGGCGCTCCTCGACGAGGTCGAACGCTCGGCGGCGTTCCGCGCGGCCGTGCTGGCGTGGTGCCACGAGCACACGCCCGGTCCGGCCGACGTCGAGGACCCGCTCGGCGCCGCCGCGCTCGCCGTCCTCGGTGGCGCTCCCGATGCGCCCGACCTCGTCGCCGCCGCCGCCCGCCGGGGCGAGGCGGGCGAGCTGCGGGCCGAGCTGGAGGCCGCGAACTCGCGCGTCGAGAAGCTGACCGCCGAGCTCGAACGGCTGCGCGACGAGCTGGCGACCGCACGCGAGGACGTGCGGCTGTCCGCGCAGGCCAGGGAGGCCGAGTTCGCCCAGCTGCGCAGGCGGGTGGGGGAGCAGGGCGCGCGGCTGCGCTCGGCGACCGACGCGCTCGACGCCGCGGCCGCCGACCTCGAGGCGGTACGGGCCGAGGCGCGCCGCGATCTGGCCGACGCGCTGGCCGAGCGCGACCGCGAGCGGGTGCGCGCCGACCGGGAACGGGCGCGCGCCGACGCCGCGGCCGTACAGGTCGCCGCCGCGCGGCAGGCGGCCCGCGAGGCCCGCCAGGCCGACGAGGTCCGGCTGGAGCTGCTGCTGGAGACGCTCGGCGGCGCGGTCGCCGGGCTGCGCCGTGAGCTCTCGATCGGCGGTGGCGGGCCCCGGCCCGCCGACCTCGTCGCGGGGGCCAGCGCGGTGCGTCCCGGCGCGCCGGTCGACGACCTCGCCGCCCTCGACGCGCTGCTGGCGCTGCCCGCGGTGCACCTGATCGTCGACGGCTACAACGTCAGCAAGACGGGCTATCCCGAGCTGCCACTGGCCGACCAGCGCACCCGGCTCGTCGGTCAGCTCGCGGCGCTGGCGGCCCGCACGGGGGTCGAGGTCACCGTCGTCTTCGACGGGGCGGGCGTCGTCGCCGCGCCGACGCGGGGGACCCGCGGGGTGCGGGTGCTGTTCAGCGACGCCGGGGTGATCGCCGACGACGTCATCCGCGCGCTCGTCGCCGCCGAGCCCGAGGGCCGGCCGATCCTGGTCGCGACGTCGGACCGGGCCGTCGTCGAGTCCGTGCGCCGCCGCGGCGCCCACGCGCTGCCGTCGGCGATCCTGCTGGGCCGACTGCGGGGCTGAGACGACCGCGTCCGCCGCTTCCCGGCCGCGACTGCTCGCCCGGAACTGTCGGTGGCGTCCCCTAGCGTCCGCGACGTCCGACGAGCAACGTCGAGGGGTGGCCCGGAATGATCATCGACTGCGACACGTGTGCGGTGCGCGGCGACGCGTGCGGGGACTGTGTGGTGGGTGTCCTGCTGGGCGTGCCGGACCCGGCGACACGCCCCGACACGCTGCCGTCCGGCGCGCCGGTCATGCAGCTCGACGCTCGGGAACAGCGTGCGCTCGCCGTCCTGGCCGACCAGGGGCTGGTTCCCCGGTTGCGCCTCGTGGCGACGCGGTCGCCGGAGCCGGCTCCGGAGGACCAGTCGCGTCACGCAGGGTGAGCGACACGCCGTGCCGCCGTCCCGAGGGCCCGGCTGCTGTTGCCCCTGTGGGTGAGGCCGTTCGTCGACGGCCGGCGCGACGCGCCGGCGCCCCCGATGCTGGCCGCCCGCCCTGCCCCTTCGTAATCTCCGCGCGACCTTGCGGTGGGTTCGCCGCTCGCCCGGAACGGCGACGCAGGGTCGCCGCAGGACCCGCGTGGAGCCCGCTCCGCGCCCCGGTCCGCGGTACGGAGAAGGGGACTCGTCCGCGTGGTGGCGCCTCGACGCAGCGGTACCCGACCGGCCTCCCGGCCGGTGACGGCGGTCCTGGTCGCGGCGGTCGTCGGAGCGGGGCTGACCGCGCTCGTCACGACGCCCGCGATCGCCGACCCCACCCCCGCTCCGCCGGGGGCGGCACGGGCCGCGCTGACCGTCCCCGCCGCGGGCGGACGGCCCGCAGCGCCGGTCCTGCCCCCGCCACCGACGACCGCCGACGAGGCGCGCGCCCAGTTCGAGCAGGCCCAGCACGACGCCGAGGTCCTCACCGAGCAGTGGCACGCCGCCACCGACGACCACGACGCCAAGGAGAAGGCCGCGGAGGCCGCGCGCGCGGCGGTCGGGCCCGCCGAGGACGCCGCGGCGAAGGCCGCCGCCGACGAGGAGACCTACCGCTCCCAGCTCGACGGGCTGGCCATGGCGACCTTCGAGAACGGCCGCCTCGACCAGTTCGACGCCCTGCTCTCGAGTACCTCCCCGCAGAACTACCTCGACCAGATGTCGGCGCTCGAGTCGCTGACCGCCGAGCAGCGCGTCCAGCTCGACGAGTTCCAGGCCAGGGTCGCCGCCGCCCAGCAGGCGCGCCACGACGCCGACGCCGCCGTCGCGCAGGCCCAGCAGGCGGCCGACGACGCGCAGCGCGCCGCCGACGACATCCTGACCCGCAAACAGGCCGCCGAGGCGCGGGTCGCCGACGTCGAGAAGATGATCTCCAACCTCAGCCCGGCCGAGCGCGCCCAGCTGATCCCCCCGGGTGAGGGCGCGCCGCAGGGCGTCGTGCTCGGCACGGGCGCGGGCGCCCGCGCACTCGCGATGGCCGCGACCAAGCTGGGCAGGCCCTACGTCTGGGGCGCCGCCGGGCCGAACAGCTTCGACTGCTCGGGTCTGACGTCGTGGGCGTTCGCCCGGATCGGCGTGACCCTCCCGCGGTCGAGCAGCGCCCAGGCGACCGTCGGGACCCCGGTCTCGTGGAACGACCTCCAGCCCGGTGACCTGGTGTTCTTCTACAAGCCCGTCAGCCACGTCGGTATCTACGCGGGTGGCGGGAAGATGATCGACGCCCCCGAGACCGGCGATGTCGTGAAGTACCAGACCGTTCCGCGGGCCACGTTCTCCGGAGCCCGCCGGATCTGAGCCGCCGGAGCCCGAGGAACCGGCCCCGACCGGCCGCCACGCTCCGCGTCGGCCGCAGCGACGGTCCGCTCCCCGCGCACGGGCGGCGGCCGGGGAACCCCGGCCGCCGCCCGTCCCGTCGCCGGGGCGGGTCGGGCACGCAGGACCGTCGGCGGTGTCGGTACGGTCACCCGCCGTGGCCCGCACGTTGCTCGTGACGAACGACTTCCCGCCCCGAGCCGGTGGGATCCAGACCTACCTGCAGGCCCTCGCCGATCGGCTGCCCCCGTCCGAGCTGGCCGTCTACGCCCCGGCCTGGGAGGGCGCGGCCGCGTTCGACGCCCACCGGCCCTACCCCGTCCACCGTCATCCGACGTCGCTGATGCTGCCCACGCCCGACGTCGCCCGCCGCGCCGCGGAGCTCGCCCGCCGGTACGGCGCCACGACGGTCTGGTTCGGTGCCGCGGCGCCGCTCGCGCTGCTGGGCCCGGGGCTGCGCGAGCGCGCCGGAATCCGGCGCGTCGTCGCGAGCACCCACGGCCACGAGGTGGGCTGGTCGATGCTGCCGGGTGCGCGCCAGGCGTTGCGCCGCATCGGCAACGACGCCGACGTGCTCACCGTCGTCTCCCGGTACACCCGCGGCAGGTTCGCCGCCGCCTTCGGCCCGCGGGCGGCGCTCGAGCACCTGCCGCCGGGGATCGACACCGCGACGTTCCGGCCCGATCCGGCTGCACGGGCGCGGCTGCGGGCCCGCTACGGGCTGGGGGAGGCGCCGGTGGTCGCGTGCGTGTCCCGGCTCGTGGCCCGCAAGGGCCAGGACATGCTCGTGCGGGCGCTGCCGGCGCTGCGCGGGCGCGTGCCGGGGACCCGACTGCTGCTCGTCGGCTCGGGCCCCGACCACGACCGGCTGCGCCGGCTCGCGGTCTCCGCGGGGGTCGCGGAGCACGTCGTGTTCACCGGCGCCGTCCCCGCCGACGAGCTCGCCGCCCACCAGGCCGTCGCCGACGTGTTCGCGCTGCCGTGCCGCACCCGTGGCGGGGGCCTCGACGTCGAGGGCCTCGGCATCGTGCTGCTGGAGGCGTCGGCCTGCGGGGTCCCGGTCGTCGCCGGGAACTCCGGGGGCGCGCCGGAGACCGTCCTGGAGGGGCGGACGGGCCACGTCGTCGACGGCCGCGACCTCGACGCGCTGGTGGCCGCCGTCGGCGGGCTGCTCGCCGACCCCGACCGCGCCGCGCGGCTGGGTGCGGCCGGCCGCGACTGGATGCTCACGAGCTGGACCTGGCCCGCCGCCGTCGAGCGGCTGCGCGTGCTGCTGGACGGCGCCCCCGTCGCCGGCTGACGGTGCGCCGGTCGACTGAGCGGCCGCGCGCGGGGGGCCGGTCAGACCGGCTGGTGGGTCCCCGAGTAGATGTCGGTGATCACGTCGGCGTGGTTCGCGGCCACGACGGCGCGCTTGACCTTCAGCGTCGGGGTCAGCTCGCCGGTGGTCTCGGTGAAGTCGCCGGGCAGGATGCGGAACTCCCGGATCTGCTCGGCCCGCGACACGGCCTTGTTCGCCTCCTCGACGGCCGCGGCGATCTCGGCGCGCATCGCGGGGTCCCCGACCAGCGCCGCGACCGGGGTGTCGGCGGGCCGGCCGTTGCGCTCGAGCCAACCGGGCACGGCCTCGGGGTCGAGCGTCACGAGCACCGCGATGAACGGCTGCGCGTCGCCGACGACCATGCACTGGCTCACCAACGGGTTGGCGCGCAACCGGTCCTCGAGCACCGCCGGGGCGACGTTCTTGCCGCCCGCGGTGACGATGATCTCCTTCTTTCGGCCGGTGATCGTCAGGAAGCCGTCGTCGTCGAGCTCGCCGATGTCGCCGCTGTGGAACCAGCCGTCCTCGATGGCCTCGGCCGTCGCGGCCGGGTTCTTCCAGTAGCGCCGGAAGACGATCGAGCCCGACAGCAGGATCTCCCCGTCGTCGGCGATCCGCACCGACTGGCCGGGCACCGGCCTGCCGACCGTCCCGACGCGCTGCGCGGTGAGCCCGTTGACGGCGATGCCCGCGGACGTCTCGGTGAGGCCGTAGCCCTCCAGGACGGGCAGCCCCACGCCGCGGAAGAAGTGCCCGAGCCGCTCGCCGAGGGGCGCACTGCCGGACACGGCCGCGATCACCCGGCCGCCGACGGCCGCGCGCAGCTTGCCGTAGACCAGCTTGTCGAACAACGCGTGCTTGATCCGCAGGACGAGACCCGGGCCCCCGGTGTCCTGCGCCTTCGAGTAGGCGATCGCGGTGTCGGCGGCGGCGTCGAAGATCGCGCCCTTGCCCTCGTCGCGGGCCTTCTGGCGGGCGCCGTTGTACACCTTCTCGAACACCCGCGGCACCGCGAGCAGGAAGGTCGGGCGGAAGGTCTGCAGGTCGGGCAGGAGGTTGCGGGTGTCGGGGGTGTGCCCGATCGTCGTCCGCGACGCGATCGCCCCGCACTGGATGACCTTGCCGAACACGTGCGCCAACGGCAGGAACAGCAGCACCGAGCCGTCGACGTTGAGCAGCTCCGGGAACACCTGCCGCACCTGCGCGACCTCGGAGACGAGGTTGCGGTGGGTCAGCTCCACGCCCTTGGGCCGCCCGGTGGTGCCGGAGGTGTAGATCAGCGTGGCGAGGTCGTCGGCACCGACGGCCTCGTGGCGCGCGCGCACCTCGTCGTCGGTCGTGCCCGCGCCCAGCTCGGTGAGGGCGTCGACGGCGCCGGGCCCCTCGGCCGGCTCGATCGTCCACACGGCACCGAGCCCGGGGACCGCCTCGGCGACGAGCGCGGCGTGCCGGTCGGTCTCCACGACGGCCGCGACCGCGCCGGAGTCGGACAGGATCCAGGCGATCTGCTCGGCGGACGACGTCTCGTAGATCGGCACCGTCACCGCACCCGCGGACAGGATCGCGTAGTCGAGCAGCGTCCACTCGTAACGGGTGCGCGACAGCAGCGCGACCCGGTCGCCCGCGCCGACACCACCGGCCACCAGGCCGCGCGCGACGGCGCGCACCTGCCCGGCGAACTCCGCCGACGTGACGTCGGCCCATCCGCCGTCCGGGCGGGCGCGCTGCAGCAGCACGTCCGACGGATGCTCCCGCTCGGCGGCGAGGACCGCGTCGAGCAGGGTCTCCCGTGCACCGATCTCGACCGCCGACGGCCCGCTGTACTCCCGCACGTCGCCGCCCTCCTCGCCACACCGGTGAAGTCCTGGGGTCGAACCTATCGTGATCGACGCCGGGACCGCATGGAATCCGGGGGCCACCCACGGCCGGCGCGGGCGGCCGAGCCACGATCGGGGGACCCCACGATGCCGACGGTCGACGTGGTCGACGAGACCTTCCTCGTCGTCGAACGGGCGCGGGTGGCGGCCGAGTTCGCCGATCCCGCCGCGTGGCCGGCGCTGTGGCCCGACCTGCGGCTGACCGTCGTCACCGACCGCGGCGACCAGGGGGTGCGCTGGACGGTCACGGGCGCCCTGGTGGGGAGCATGGAGGTGTGGCTCGAGGAGGTGCTCGACGGGACGGTCCTGCACTACTACCTGCGCGCCGACGGTGCGGGCGCCGACGGCGGGCCGGTCCCGCTGCCGCCGCGGCGGGCCGCCGCCGAGGCGCGGCGCCGGCACCGGCACGCGAAGGCGCTCGCCCTGGCGCTCAAGCGCCGCCTGGAGAACGGCCGGCCGCCGGGAGAACCGGCGCCCCCGACCGACGACGGCCCGACCGACGACGGCCCGACCGACGACGGCCCGACCGCCGACGGCCCGACCGCCGACGGCTCGCGCGCCGGCGGCCCGAATGCCGGCGGCCCGAATGCCGGCGGCCCGAATGCCGGCGGCCCGAACGCCGGCGGCTCGGGCGGCTCGCGGGGCAACTCGGGTGCCGGCGGCTCGTGAGTGGCGATGGTCGCCCCGGCGACCGGCGCCACTCACGATCGGTAGCGTCAGGGCATGCGCGTGCACGTGGTCTCCGACGTCCACGGCGACGTGGAGGGCCTCGCCCGCGCGGGCGAGGGTGCCGACGCGCTCGTCGTGCTCGGCGACCTGATCGACTTCATCGACTATGCCGACCCCACCGGCGGCATCGTCGGGACGGTGCTGGGGGCCGACGTCAGCGCCGAGCTGGCCCGGCTGCGCCGCTCGGCCGACCGGCACGCCCTGCGCGCCTACGCGACCGAGGCGTGGAAGGCGGTCGGGAACCCGCGGGCTCTGGTCGAGGAGGCGGTGGCCGAACAGTACGCCCGGCTGTTCGCCGTGCTGCCCGCACCGACCTGGGCGATCCCCGGCAACGTCGACGTCCCGCACCTCTGGGCGCAGCACGCGGGGCCGCACGTCCACCTGCCCGACGGCAAGGTCGCTGAGATCGGCGGCCTGCGCTTCGCGTTCGTCGGCGGTGCGCCGCTGCCGCGCGGTGTCGCGTTCACCCCCGGCCCGGCGTGGCGGCCCAACCTCGTGTCGTGGGACGACTACGCGACGGTCGTCGACGGGTTCTCCGCCGTCGACGTCCTGTGCAGCCACGTCCCGCCGGCGCTGCCGGAGCTGGCCTACGACGTCGTCACCCGCGGACCGGAGGCCACCGGGCCCGGGCTCGTCGAGGTGATCGACCGGGACCGGCCGCGCGCGGCGCTGTCCGGGCACGTCCACCAGCCGCTCGCGCAGCGCGTGCGGCGCGGCCGGACGGAGTGCGTCAACGTCGGCTACTTCCGCCGCCGACCCACCCCGTACGTGCTGCGGTGGTGACGGGTCGCGCGGGCGGCGGGGCGGTAACCTCCGCGGCATGGCCGACGCGACCACCTCCTCGATCTCCATCGCCGCGGACCCGCAGCGGGTCATGGCGGTCATCGCCGACTTCGAGGCGTACCCGAAGTGGGCCGAGCAGGTGAAGACGGTCGAGATCCTCGACGAGGCCGACGGCCGCGCCCGCCGCGTCCGGTTCACGATGGACGCCGGCCCGATCAAGGACTCCTACACCCTCGACTACGACTGGGCGCCGGACGGCAACTCGGTCAGCTGGAACCTGGTCAAGGGCCAGATGCAGAAGTCGCAGAACGGCTCCTACGTGCTGGTCGCCGACGGCGACTCGACGACGGTCACCTACTCGCTGGCCGTCGACCTGAACATCCCGATGATCGGCATGCTCCGCCGCAAGGCCGAGAAGGTGATCATCGACACCGCGCTGAAGGGGCTCAAGCGTCGCGTCGAGCAGGGCTGAACCCGGCACTCCCGCTTTCGTGACTACCCTCGTCGACGTGCGTGTCGTGCTGTTCACCGGCAAGGGCGGGGTCGGGAAGACGACCCTGTCGGCGGCGACGGCCGCGCACCTGGCCAGGTCCGGCCGCAAGACGCTCGTCGTCTCCACCGACCCGGCGCACTCGCTCGGCGACGCCCTCGACACCCCGCTCGACGGCGATCCCCGCGAGCTGCCGCAGGCCGGGGGGCTCTTCGCCGCGCACATCGACACCCGCGTGCTGCTCGACGGGGCATGGGGGGCGTTGCAGGGGCACCTGCGCACGCTGCTCGCCGGGATCGGGGTCGACGAGATCGTCGCCGACGAGCTGACCGTCCTGCCCGGCGTCGAGGACCTGCTCGCGCTCGCGGAGGTCCGCAGGCTCGCCGAGTCGGGCCCGTGGGAGGTCGTCGTCGTCGACTGCGGGCCGACGGCCGAGACCCTGCGCCTGCTCGCCCTGCCCGAGGCGCTCGCCGGCTACCTGGAGCGACTCTTCCCCGCGCACCGGCGGGCGGTCCGGGGGATGCTCGCCGGGCTGACGGGCCGCGGCGCGGCCGAGTCCGCGGCCCGGCTCGACCGCACCGTGGACGCGCTCGACGGGTTGGCCGAGCAGCTGAGCGGGCTCGCGGCACTGCTCGTCGACCCCGCCCGCAGCAGCGTCCGCCTGGTGACGACGCCCGAGCGGGTGGTCGTCGCAGAGACCCGCCGGACGCAGACAGCCCTTGCGCTGCAGGGCATCCGGGTCGACGGGCTCGTCGTCAACCGGGTGCTGCCGGCGCCCTCGACGTCGCTGCGGGGACCGGCGGCGCGATGGCTGCGCGAGCGGCACACCGAGCAGCAGGCCGTCCTCGACGAGCTCACCGCATCTGCCGCGGGCGACGACGTCGTCCTGCGCACCCTTGGCTACGCGGCGGCGGAGCCGACCGGGGTCGCGGCGCTGCACACGCTCGCCGACGCTCTGTACGGCGAGGACGACCCGGTCCCCGCGCCCGCCGCCGCGCGCCCGCCGCTGGCCGTGCGCCGCACCGCGGGGGAGGGCACCGCGCTCGACTCCGAGTTCGAGCTGGCGCTGCACCTCCCGGGCGCCGACGAGGGCCGGCTCGACCTGGCCAGGGTGGGTGACGACCTGGTGGTCACCGTCGGGCTCGCGCGCCGCCCCGTGACGCTGCCGTCGGTGCTGCGCCGCTGCGAGGTCGTGTCGGCCCGGCTCGACGGTGCCCGCGAGGCCGCAACCCTGCGCGTGCTGTTCCGCCCCGATCCCGCGGTGTGGATGCGATGACCGACGCGACGGGGACGACCGGGACGACGGGGACGACGACGGGGACGACGGCCGGGGAGGCCGGGGACGGCGCCTGCGGCGGGCACGCCGGGATGGCGGGTGAGCTGCGCACCCTCGTCCTCGGCGTGCTCGACCGGGTGCAGCCCGCCCTCGACCGGTTGCTCGCCGACGCCGCCGCCGCGGAACCGCGGTCCGCGCCCACGACCTGTGCGACCTGTCCGGTGTGCGCGGTACTCGCCGTCCTGCGCGGCGAGCGCCCCGAGCTCGCCGCCCGGCTCGCCGAGCAGGTGGGCGGTCTGGTCGCGGTGCTGCGCGCCGCGCTCGAGGAGGGCGCGGGCGCCGCCCCGCCCGCCGCCGACACCGGCCCGGCCACCTCGCGGCCGCGGGTCCAGCGCATCACCGTCGCCCGCGGATGACGCCGACACGACGGACGGGCCCGGACGGCCCGCCCGCGGCGTCCCTCGCCGTCGGTGTGGACGTGGGCGGGACGAGCGTGCGCGCGGGCGTCGTCGACGCCGACGGCCAGATCCTCGACACGTGCCGGGCCGCGACGGCGGCGGGCGAGGCGGCGCTGGAGGACACGGTGAGCGGCATGGTCGGCGACCTGGCGCGCCGGCACCCGGTCGCGGCCGTGGGTCTCGCGCTGGCCGGCTTCGTCGCGGCCGACCGCGACCACGTCCGGTTCGCGCCGCACCTGCCGTGGCGGGACGCGCCCGTCGCCGACCGGATCGGGTCGCGGCTGGGGCTGCCGGTCGTCGTCGAGCACGACGCCAACGCCGCCGCGCTGGCCGAGCGCCGGTTCGGTGCGGCGGCAGGGGCGTCGACCGTCGTGTTCGTGGCCCTGGGCACCGGCATCGGCGCCGCGCTGCTCGTCGACGGCGCGCTCTACCGCGGCGCCCACGGGGTCGCCCCCGAGCTGGGCCACCTGCGGGTGGTGCCCGACGGACGGCCCTGCCCGTGTGGCAAACGTGGCTGCTGGGAGCGCTACTGCAGCGGCACCGCGCTCGCGACGACCGCCCTGGAGCTGCTCGGCGCCGATCGTTCGGGGTCGTCGGTGCTGGCCCGCGAGGCGGCGGCCGACCCGGCGCGGATCAGCGGCCAGCGGGTGGCTGCGGCGGCGCGGGAGGGCGACCGGGTCGCCCGCCGTGCCGTCGCCGACCTGGGCCGCTGGCTGGGGGAGGGCCTCGCCCTGGTCGCCGACGTGTTCGACCCGGAGCTGGTCGTCGTCGGAGGTGGGGTGTCGGAGTCGGCGCCGCTGTTCCTCGACGACGCCCGCGCGCACTACGCGCGCGTCGTCACCGGGGCGGGGCACCGGCCGCTCGCGCGCATCCGCACCGCGCAGCTGGGCGACGCCGCGGCGGTCGTGGGGGCCGCGCAGCTGGCCCGGGAGGCCGTGACCGGCAGGGCGTGACCGTGACCTGCGGAGCGTGACCCGTTTGCCGTCCGGTGACCCGCCGACGGGGCTCCTACAGGACGGCGCCGTCGTCGTCGTCCGGGTCCTCGTCGTCGGCCGGGGTCGGCCACAGCCGCAGCACGAGCCAACCCAGCCCGGCCGCGAGCGACAGCAGCCCCAGCGGGAGCCCGTAGACCGACGACATGCCCAGCACGCTGGGCGCCACGACCAGCAGCAACCCCAGGCCCAGCAGGACGATGCCGACGATCGCCGGTGGCCCCAGGCGCGGCAGCGGCGGCGGCTCGGGCGGGACGAAGTGCTCGTCGAGCGGGTCGGCGAGGTCGTCGCGCGCGGTCTCAGGGATGCCGACGGCGGGCGTCGAGGTCTCGTCGCCCGATGCGGACGCGGGACGACCGAGGGGCGACGCCGGGTCGCCGGGCGCCGCGTCGTCGGACAGCGGTTCGGCGGGCTCCGCGGCCGTCGGCCACTGCGGCACCGAGCCCTCGTCGCGCCATGCGGCGACGATGCGGTCGAACTCGTCGAGATCGGGATCGCGGTCCCGGTCGCCGGTTCCCGGACCCCAACGATCGTCGGGATCGTGGTTCATCCGGCACCTCCCCGCCCTCGGCACGCCCCGGCCGGGGCCGCCGGGGTGCGCTCGCGTCCATCCTGACACGTCCCGCGCCGGATGGGACCGTCTCGTCCGCATCGTGACCCACCGATGCCGGATTGGCTCTGAATGTCCTGTTGTCGACGGCCTGTCGGAGGACCCGAATCGATCCGCTGGCCACGCACCGGGGCCGTCCGTAGGCTGTGCCCCGGTCGCGCAGAGGGGAGCCCGCACCGGTGCTGTACTGGTGGTCGAAGTTCGTGCTGCTCGGCCCGCTGATGCGCCTGCTGTGCCGGCCGACGATCGAGGGTCTGGAGAACATTCCCGAGAAGGGTGCGGCGATCCTCGCCAGCAACCACCTCGCCGTCGTGGACTCGTTCTTCCTGCCGCTGCTCGTCCCCCGGCGGATCACGTTCCTGGCCAAGCGCGAGTACTTCACCGCGCCGGGCGTCGTCGGCTTCCTGAAGAAGCAGTTCTTCACCGGCGTCGGGCAGGTGCCGGTCGACCGCTCCGGCGGGTCCGCGGCCCAGGACGCGATGGACACCGCGGTGCGGCTGCTGCGCGAGGGCAAGTTGCTCGGCATCTACCCGGAGGGCACCCGCTCGCCCGACGGACGGCTCTACAAGGGCAAGACCGGCGTCGCGCGGATGGCACTGCAGGCGGGGGTGCCCGTCGTCCCGGTCGCGATGATCGGCACCGACAAGGTCAACCCGATCGGGTCGCGGATCTGGAAGCCGCATCCCGTGCACATCAGGGTGGGCGAGCCGCTGGACTTCTCGCGCTACGCGGGCATGGCCGGCGACCGGTTCATCGAGCGCTCGATGACCGACGAGATCATGTACTCGCTCATGGAGCTGTCCGGGCAGACCTACGTCGACCTCTATGCGGCGTCGGTCAAGGAGAAGGCGGCCGCCGCGACGGCCGACCGCGTGCCCGGCACCAGGGCCGGCTGAGGACGCGGCCGCCGTGCACGGCCCTGCTGCCGACGAGATCGTCTTCCGGTTGCTGCGGCCCGAGGAGGGCGGCGTCCTCGTCTCGCTGATCGAGACCGTCTACGGCGACAGCTACGACGTCCGGTGGGTCTACGACGTCGACGAGGTGTGCGCGCGCCTCGCCGACGGCCGCTACGTGTCGGTCGTCGCCGAGACACGGGCCGGCGAGCTGTTGTGCCACATGGGGATGAGCCTCTCGGCGGCCGGCGACGTCGTGGCGCACAGCGGGCAGGCGGTGACGCTGCCCGCCGCGCGCGGCCGGCACGTGTTCACCCGCACCAAGCGCTTCCTGTCCGACTGGGCGCGCGAGCGCGGCCTGTGCGGGATGTACGCCGAGGTCACCGCCGTCCACCCGTACAGCCAGAAGGCCGACCTCGCCGCCGGCGCGCACGAGACCGGTTTCCTGCTCGGCTGGATCCCGGCGAGCGTCAGCAACGACGCGGCCCTCGACCGGCGGCGACGGCGGCGCTCGGCCGCGTTCTTCTACACCAAGCTCGCCGACGGCACCCCGCGCAGCGTGTACGCCCCGGAGCGGCACCTGCCGGTCGTCGCCCGCACCCTGCAGGTGTGCGACCTGCGCGGCGCCCCGGCCCGCCCGCCCGCCGACGCCGCGTTGCCCGCCAGGAGCGTGCTGCACGTCGACGTCGACCGGGACCACGCGATCGGGCTCGTCACCGTGACCGCGCCGGGGGCCGACCTCGCCGACGTGGTGCGCGCCGAGCGGCACCACCTGTTCCGCCGCGGGGGCGCCGACGCGGTCTACCTCGACCTGCCGCTCGACGACCCCGCGACCGCCCTCGTCGCCGACCACCTCGAGGAGCTCGGGGTCTCCTACGCGGGGATCTTCCCCAACCACCGGGCCGACGGCGACGTCCTGCGCATGCAGTCGCTGCACCGGGTCCGGGTCACCGCGGACGACGTCGTCGTCGCCTCCGACCACGGGCGCGACCTGTTGGACTACGTGCTCGGCGACCTGCCGGCGGGATCGCGCGGCTGACCCGGCCCGGCCGTGCCCGCGCCGCCCGCCCGGGGTGCGACGACGGCCGACGGCCG
This sequence comes from Pseudonocardia benzenivorans CB1190, assembly GCF_000196675.2. Taxonomy (GTDB): domain Bacteria; phylum Actinomycetota; class Actinomycetes; order Mycobacteriales; family Pseudonocardiaceae; genus Pseudonocardia; species Pseudonocardia benzenivorans. Next base: position 2,931,863 of record NC_015312.1, read on the forward strand.
ACGGGCGCGCGGGTCGCGCGCATCCTCGCGCGTGGCCGGGGATGTGCGACGCCGTGCGACGCGGTGCCGACGGGCGGTCCGTAGGCTCGGCTGCGGCCCGCAGGCCGTCGCCCGGTGCGGTCGGCGTCGCGGGCCGCCCGGTCCGCCGCTGCGACCCGGGTGCGTACCGCAGGGCGTACACGCGCCCGGCCTGCAGGAACGGAACGGAATGCGGTTCTTCTACGACTGCGAGTTCATCGAGGACGGCACCACGATCGACCTGGTCTCGATCGGCGTCGTCGGTGAGGACGGACGTGAGTTCTACGCCGTCTCGACGGAGTTCGACCCCGGCCGCGCGGGTGCCTGGGTCCGGGCGAACGTGCTGCCGAAGCTGCCGTCGCCCGCCGACCCGGCCTGGCGTTCACGGGCGGCGATCCGGACCGACCTGCTCGCCTTCCTGACCGGCGCCCCCGGCGACGTCGAGCTCTGGGCGTGGATCGCGGCCTACGACCACGTCGTGCTGTGCCAGCTGTGGGGAGCGATGCCTGCGCTGCCGCGGGCCCTGCCCCGGTTCACCCGCGAGCTGCGGCAACGCTGGGAGGACGCCGGGCGGCCGCCGCTGCCGCCCCCGTCGTCGGACGCGCACGACGCGCTCGCCGACGCCCGGCTCAACCTGCGTCGCTGGGAGGCGATCGAAGCGGCGGTCGCGGCCCGCTGAGCTGCGGGTCCGCCACCGCCGTGCCGTGGCTGTCGTCGGGGCGTGCGTCGGGGGAGGGTCAGGTGAAGATGCTCACCCCGCCGGGGCCCACGAGCAGCCCGACGATGATGAGGACGATGCCCCACAGCAGCTGGCGGCGCACGATCGCGACGATGCCCGCGACGACCAGGACGACGGCGAGGATCCACAGGAGAGTTGCCATGCGGGGGGAGTACACACGGCGTCCGATGTGGAATCGGTCCGTCCGGGTGACGACGGCGCCCGGACGGAGCAGCCGAACCCCCGGCGGTGTCCGGCCGAACGGTCGCCTGCGAGGGGTCGGGCCGCGCGCCGTCGCCCTTCCGTGACGGCTTAACCTGGCGTACGTGAACTGGTCGGTCGACGCCCCCGTCGAAGTGCTGCCCGAGCTGCCGCCGCTGCCCGCGGACCTGCGTACCCGTCTCGATGAGGCGCTGTCGCGGACCGCCGCCCAGCAGCCGGACTGGCCCGACGCCGAGCAGGTCGCGCACGTGCGCACCGTCCTGGAGAGCGTCCCGCCCGTCACGCTGCCCGCCGAGGTCGACCGGCTGCACGAGCGGCTGGCCGACGTCGCCAACGGGCGCGCGTTCCTGCTGCAGGGCGGCGACTGCGCGGAGACGTTCGTCGACAACACCGAGCCGCACATCCGCGCGACGATCCGCACGCTGCTGCAGATGGCGATCGTGCTGACGTACGGCGCCTCGTTGCCCGTGGTCAAGCTCGGCCGGATCGCCGGGCAGTACGCCAAGCCGCGCAGCTCGCCGACCGACGCGCTCGGGCTGCCGTCCTACCGCGGCGACATCGTCAACTCGATCGTGGCCGACCCGGCCGCACGGGTGCCCGATCCGTCGCGCATGGTCCGTGCCTACGCCAACGCGAGCGCCGCGATGAACCTCGTGCGCGCGCTGACGGCCACCGGCATGGCCGACCTGTCGATGGTCCACGACTGGAACAAGGACTTCGTGCGCACCTCGCCCGCGGGTGAGCGCTACGAGGCGTTGGCCGGGGAGATCGGCCGGGCGCTGCAGTTCATGGACGCGTGCGGCGTCGAGGACTACCGCATGCACACCACCGAGTTCTACGCCTCGCACGAGGCGCTGCTCATCGACTACGAGCGCGCGATGCTGCGCCTGGACTCCCGCACCGAGACGCCGCGGCTCTACGACCTGTCGGCGCACTTCGTGTGGATCGGCGAGCGCACCCGCCAGCTCGACGGTGCCCACGTCGCCCTCTTCGAGCTGCTGGCCAACCCCATCGGGCTCAAGCTCGGCCCGACGACGACGCCCGAGCAGGCCGTCGAGTACGTCGAGCGGCTCGACCCGAAGAACGTGCCCGGCCGGCTCACCCTCGTCAGCCGGATGGGCAACGGCAAGGTCCGCGACGTGCTGCCCGCGATCGTGGAGAAGGTCACCGCGTCGGGGCACAAGGTCATCTGGCAGTGCGACCCCATGCACGGCAACACCCACGAGTCGACGACCGGCTACAAGACCCGGCACTTCGACCGCATCGTCGACGAGGTGCAGGGCTTCTTCGAGGTGCACCGCGCGCTGGGCACCCACCCCGGCGGCATCCACGTCGAGGTCACCGGCGAGGACGTGACGGAGTGCCTCGGCGGCGCGCAGGAGATCTCCGACGCCGACCTCGCGGGTCGCTACGAGACGGCCTGCGATCCGCGGCTCAACACCCAGCAGTCGCTGGAGCTGGCGTTCCTCGTGGCCGAGATGCTGCGGGGCTGAGCTCGCGCCACGGCCGCCGCTCACGACCGGGTCAGAAGACCGTCAGGGTGATCGTGGCGCCCCGCGTCGCGGTCTCCCCGGCGTCGGGGTCCTGACGGACGACGCGGCCGTTGTCGCGGCCGCCGAACGGGAAGTCGGACTCGACCTCGACGGCGAAACCCGCGTCGCGCAGCGTCTGCTGGGCCTCCCGGAGCCGGTCGCCGACGACGTAGGGCACCTCGACCTGCTTGGGCTGGGCCCCCTTGCTGAGCACGAGTGTCACCGGCGCGCCGATGGCCAGCGGCGACCCCGCGGCCGGGTTGGTCCGGACGACGGCGCCCTGCGGCACGGTCTCGCTGAACTCCGTCGCCGTCACCGACTGCACCGGTGTCAGCTCGGCATCGCGGATCTGTTGCTCGGCGGCCGCGACCGCCGCGCCGGGCGCGACGGCCGGCACGACCGGTCTGCCGGTCGACACCGTGAGCCGGACCTCGCTGCCGCGCAGCAGCCGGGACTGCGGCGCGGGCTCGGCCGCGGCGACGACGTCGTCGGCGACGGTGTCGTGATGGGCCTCGGTGACGGTCACGACGAGGTCGGAGTCGGCCAGCAGCTTCTCCGCGGCCGGACGGTCGAGCCCGACGACCGACGGCATCGCCGTCCAGCGGCCCGTCCCCAGCCACCACGCGGCGCCCGCGACGACCGCGCCCAGCAGCAGCACCACGACGATCCACAGCGCGAGCAGCCGGCGGCTGCGGCGCCGGGCGACGCGGTGGTCGGGCATCCCGCGGTCGGCGGGGGCGGCGACGGCGGTGGGCGCGTCGTCGTCGGCGCCGGGCGGGCGCTCCATCGTGCGGGTGCCGCCCGGACCGGGGGCCGCGGCCACCGCGGCGGCGTGCCGGCCCGCGGGGACCGTCGCCTGTTCCTCGACGGGACGCACCGGCGGCCGCGGCGGCGCCACGCGCGGGACGGCGAGCTGGTCGCGGACCCGGCGCAGGGCGGCCAGGAACGCCGCGGCGTCGGCCGGGCGGGCCGCGGGGTCGCGCCGGGTGGCGGCGAGGACGACCTCGTCGAGCTCAGGGGGGACCTCCGTGGCCACCAGCGACGGCGGCGGGACGTCCTCGTTGAGGTGGCGCATCGCGACCGAGATCGGCGTGTCGCCGACGTAGGGCGGTGCCCCCGTGAGCAGCTCGTAGAGCATGATCCCGGCGGCGTAGACGTCGCTGCGCGCATCGGCGGCGCCGCTGGCGACCTGCTCGGGGGAGAGGTAGGCGAGCGTGCCCATGATCATCCCGACGTGGCTCGCGCCGGCCTGCGCCGCGGCCGTGACCAGCCCGAAGTCGGCGACCTTGACCTCGCCGGCATCGGAGAGCAGGACGTTCTCCGGCTTGACGTCGCGGTGCACCATGCCCTGCCGGTGTGCCTCCGCCAGGCCCGCGAGCACCGGCTCCATCACCGCGAGTGCCGCCGGGACGCCGACGGCCCCGCGGGCGCGCAGCACGTCGCGCAGCGTGCCGCCCTCGACGAGCTCCATCACAAGGAAGAGCGCCCCGTCGGGGGCGTCGCCCTGGTCGTGCACGTCGACGACGGCCGGGTGGTCGATCCGGGCGGCCAGCCGTGCCTCGCGCTCGAAGCGGACCCGGAACGCCGGGTCGGCCGCCATGGCGGGATCGAGGACCTTGATGGCCACCGGGCGGTCGAGCCGGGTGTCGAGGCCGCGGTACACGGTGGACATCCCGCCGCGGGCGATCACCGGACCGACGCGGTAGCGCGCGTCGAGCAGCGCACCAGCGGAACCGGTCGGGGCGTTCACCCCCCGACGGTACCGTCCGTCCGGAGGCTGCCCGTCACGGCCGGTGCTGTGGCATGGTGTGGCGCTGTGAGTGAGCGCCAGCGAGCGAACCGTGGACACAGTGTGCCCGCGAAGCGTCGGCCGAGCCCTGCGAGGCCGTACGGTGAGTGAGGTGTCGGGCACCCCTGCGGTGCTCTCCGACGACGTCGAGACCATGCCGGTCCCCGATGTCGCCCAACTGCTGTCCGTCCCCGTGACCCGCGTGCACCAGCTCGTGCGCGACGGGCACCTGCTGTCCCTGCGTCGCGACGGGGTCACCGTCGTGCCGGCCGACTTCCTGGCGGACGGGGCCGTCGTGAAAGGACTGAGCGGCACGATCACCGTGCTGCGCGACGGCGGCTACGCCGACCCCGACATCCTGCGCTGGCTCTTCGCCGACGACGAGTCGCTACCGGGCACCCCGGTGGCCGCCCTCAAGGAGGGGCGCCACAAGGAGGTCAAGCGCCGGGCCCAGGCGATGGCGTTCTGAGGGTCGTCCGGGGCTCCGCCGCCCCGACGCGGGCCAGGCCCGCCCGGAGCAGTCCCGGCCCCGCGACGGCGATGCGCCGGGCGGTGGGAACCCGGACCCGGCGGTGCAGCACGGCGTCGTAGTCGGCGTCGGCGATCCGGTCGAGGATCCCGCCGTAGAGCGCCGCCGCGCACTCGATGCAGGCCCGGGAGACCGGCTCCAGCATCGGGATGCCTGGCGCCGCGCGCCGGTAGACGCCACGGGTGCGGGCCACGAGGTGCGCCAGCGCGGCGCGGACGCGGGGGTCGCGGGCGCGCCGGCGTCGGCACCACAGGAGCAGGTCACGGTCGACGCCGTGTGCGGCCAGCTCGTCGGCGGGCAGGTACACGCGGCCGCGGTCGAGGTCGTCGCCGACGTCGCGCAGGAAGTTCGTGAGCTGGAAGGCCACCCCGAGGGCGGCGGCGTGCGGTTCGGCCTGCGCCCGGTCGGTCACGGTGCCCAGCACGGGCAGCATCTGCAGACCGATGACCGCCGCCGAGCCGTGCATGTACCGGGCCAGGTCGGCGTAGCGGGCGTAGCCGGTGACGTGGGTGTCCATCCGCATCGACGCGATGAAGTCGGCGAAGTGCCGGTGCTCGATGTCGTGGCGGCGGGCGGTGTCGGCGACGGCCGCGAGCACCGCGGCGCGCGCGTCGCCCGGAGGGGTCGGCGCGTCCCCGCCCAGCGCGGCGGCCAGGTCGTCCGCCAGTGCGTCGAGCGCGGCGGCGCGCTCGGCGGCGGGACGGCCGTCGGAGAGGTCGTCGACGATCTCGTCGGCGTAGCGGGCGAAGCCGTAGAGGGCGTGGACCGCGGGTCGGCGGCGCGCGGGCAGGAGCCGGGTGGCCAGGAAGTAGGTGCGACCGTGGCGGGCGTTGAGCTCCCGGCAGGCGGCGTAGGCCGTCCGCAGACCGGGATCGGTGATCCCGGCCGCGTCGAGCTCAGCCCTGCCGCTGCCCGGCACCGGCAGCCGTCAGCGCGTCGTCCGCGGACGTGGTGGACGTCCCGGCGGCCGGGTCCTTCCGGCGTCGCAGCCGCAGCGGGTCGGGGTGCAGCAGCGACCACGCGGCCAGCCCGCAGACCAGCGCGCACCCGGCCAGGTAGCCCCAGTTGTAGAGCGCGGCCTCACCGTTGGGGTAGTAGACGATCACCAGCCACAGCGAGACGAAGACCAGCCACGACAGCGCCTTGGGCGTCCACGCCGTCATCGCGAGCAGCGCGATGCCCCAGCTGAGGTACCACGGCAGCGTCGCGGGGGACAGGACCGCCACCGCGAGCAGCACGATGCCGGCGCGGCGCAGTGCGTCGGGCCCGCCGTCGCGTGCGGCGAGCCACTGCTTGACCCCGATCCACAGCAGCAGCAGGCCGCCGACGATCCGCGCGACGTTGATGAACGGCTGCTTGGGCAGGTTGAAGACCAGGTTGAGGACCCAGTGCACGAGCTCGCCCGCGCCCGTCGGCAGCGACAGCCAGTTCACGATCATCGACGGCGCGCTGAGCGCGGGCAGCCAGCCCAGGTTCACCTGGGCCGCGACCGTGATGAGCGCGAACGTCACGGCGAACACGCCGACGCCGGCCGCGGTGGCCTTGAGGATCCGGACCGTGCGCGACGGACCGGACATCTGGGCGGCCCACACCAGCACCACGAACGGCAGCGCGACCGCCGCGCTCGCCTTGACCGCCATCGCCGCGGTGACGAGCACGATCGCGATCACCGGCCTGCCGCGCAGCGCGTAGAGCGCGCCGACGGCGAGCAGCCCCATTACCAGCAGGTCGTTGTGGCCACCACCGACCATGTGCACGATCATGACCGGGTTGGCGACCGCGACCCACAGCGCGACGGGGATCCGCCCGCCCATCCGCCGGGTCAGCTCGGGAAGGGCCCACACCAGCAGCACGAGCCCGATGCACAGGACCAGCCGCATCAGGATGACGCCCGCGATGACGTTGCCGCCGACCGCGGCAGCGGTGCCCTTGGCCAGCAGGATGAACAGCGGGCCGTACGGGGCCGGGGTGTCCTGCCAGAAGTAGTGGACGTTGTCGGTGAAGACGCCCGGCATCACCTCGGGGCCGACCGCGTACGGGTCGAACCCGTGCAGCGGCAGCGCGCCCTGCGCGAGATAGCTGAAGACGTCCCGGGTGAACAGCGGCGGCGTCACCAGCATCGGGACCAGCCACACCGCGGCCGTCGTGAGCACCGCGCGGCCGCCGACGCGGCCCGCGATCACCTCGCGGCCCAGCTGCACCCACGCCCACGCCAGCAGCGCGACGCCGATGTAGACCAGCGCCGTCGCGAGCTCCGAGCCGTGGCCGTAGCGCCAGAAGCCGATGGGGCTGTTGGTCAGCCACGGGTCGCGGACCAGGACACCGCCCGCGCCGAAGCCGCCGACGAGCATCAGCAGCGACGCGCCGAGGCCCAGGAGCAGGGGCCTGCGGGGCGGGCTGCCGAACCGGGCCCAGCGGGGCGCGGGCGCCCCGTCGTGACCGTCCGGTGCCACCACGGCCGTCACCGGCGACGTCGACACCGGACCGGTGGCCGCCCCGCCGGTCGACGCCGCCTCGCCGGCAGGCGCCGCCGAGGGCGCCGAGGACGGGGCCGCGGACGACACGGTGGACGACACCGGGTCCGGTGCCGTCGGCTCGGGGGACGCCGGTCGCGGGACCGGGGTCGAGGGCTGCGCGGTCATGTCGGCGCCCATGCTCGCACGGAGAGTGTCAAGACCTCGTCGGGACCCTGCGGTGCGGCGCGGACCCGTCGCCGGTGTGCCGACGAACGGTCGCCCGCCGACGTCGTGCGGACCCGCCGGTGATCCGCTCGGCGGCGAGCCGCCCCGACACGACGACGGGCGGTATCCCGACGCCGGGCGTCGTGCCGCAGCCCGCGAGCACGACGTTCTCCAGCCCGCGCACCAGGTTGCGCGGCCGGAACGGCCCGGTCTGGGCGAGCGTGTGCGCGAGCGAGAACGGCGTCCCGGCGCCCAGACCCTGCCCGGCCCAGTCGGCGGGTGTGACGGACCGGGAGATCTCGACGTCCGCGTCGAGCCCGTCGAACCCGCGGCCGGCGAGGACCGACAGCAGCTCGTCGCGGTAGGCGGGCCCGACCCGCGCCCAGTCGATCGACGACCGGGCCGTGTTCGGGCACGGCGCCAGCACGAACAGCAGGTCCCGCCCGTCCGGGGCGAGCGTCGGGTCGGTCGCGGTCGGGCGCGTCACCAGCAGCGACGGGTCGCTCATGAGCCGCCCGTCCTCGATCAGCTCGGTGAACGTCCGCTCCCAGGCCGCGCCGAAGGAGATCGTGTGGTGTGCGAGCTCGGGACGGGTGCGGCGCAGCCCCGCGTGCAGCACGACCGCGCTCGGCGACCAGCGCAGCGGCACCGGGCGGCGCGGCACGCGGCCGACGAGCGCGTGGACGACCGGGAGGTCCGGGGTGAGCACGACGGCGTCGCACGGCAGCCGCGCGGCGTCGGCGCCGCCCGTCCCGGCGGAGCCGCGGTGCCGGACGGCGTCCACCCGTCCGCTGCGCCGGTCCAGACCGGTGACGGTGCGGCCGTAGTGGACGACCCCGCCCGCGGCGACGACGGCGTCGGCCAGCGCGGCGCCGATCGCCCGCATGCCCCCGCGCGGGAAGAACACCCCTGCGACGGTGTCCATGTAGGCGATGACGCCGTACGCGCCGAGCGCCCGCTGCGGCGCGACCCCGGCATAGAGCGACTGGAAGGAGAACACCCGCTGCAGCCGCTCGTCGGCGACGCGCCGGGCGACCTGTGGGCCGAGCCGGCCGAACCCGCCCGCGGCCACGAGCCGCGCGAGGTCGGGGACGAGCAGGTCGAGCGGCGAGTCCAGGTTCGCCCCGATGAACCGGTCCATCTCCGCGCGGTACAGCCGGGTGAGCCAGGCCCGCAGGTCGCGGTACCCGGCGGCCGCGGCCGGGCCGCAGGTGCGCCGCACCTCGGCCTCCATCGCGTCGGCATCGGTGTGCACGTCGATCGTCGAGCCGTCGGCGAAGCGGGCGCGGTAGGCGGGGTCGAGCGCGACGAGGTCGAGCCGGTCGGCCAGCCGGTCGCCGACGGCGGCGAACGCGTCGTCGAGCAGGTCGGGCATGGTGAGCACGGTCGGGCCGGTGTCGACGCGGAACGTCCCCGACGGGCCGTCCAGGTCCAGCGCACCGGCGCGGCCGCCCGGGCCGTCGGCGCGTTCCAGGACGGTCACCGCGCGGCCGGCACCGAGCAGGTGCAGCGCGGCGCACAGCCCGGAGAACCCGGCGCCGACCACGACGACGTGATCGGTGCGGCCGGGGACGGTCCGCGGGCTCACCGCTGGCGGCGGGTCGCGGCGACGGCGAGGCCCGCCAGCGCGGCGGCCGCGGGCTCGGCCACCTCGGCACGGGCCAGCGCGTCGAGCGCCGAGGCCGTCAGCGCGGCGATGCGCTCCTCCACGGCGTCGACCGCACCGAGGCAGGTCAACACGTCGCGGACCCGGTCGACGCCCGCCGCGTCGAGGGCCGGGTCGCCCAGCGCGCCCGTGACGACCTGCGCGGACGCCGTGTCGCCGCGCTCGGCGGCGCGTTCGAGAGCGAGCGCGACCAGCAGCGTCCGCTTGCCCTCGCGCAGGTCGTCGCCCGCGGGCTTGCCCGTCACGTCGGGGTCGCCGAAGACCCCGAGCATGTCGTCGCGCAGCTGGAAGGCGATGCCGATGTCGGTGCCGAAGCCGCGGTACGCGGCGACGAGCCGGTCGTCCGCTCCGGCCAGCGCGGCGCCGATGTGCAGCGGCCGTTCGACGGTGTAGGCAGCGGTCTTGAAGCGGTTCACGCGCATGGCCGCCGCGGTGCTCGTGTCGGCCGTGGCCTGCGCCAGGACGTCGAGGTACTGCCCGCAGAGCACCTCGGTGCGCATCGCCCGCCACGGCGCGCCCGCGCGGGCGAGCGCCGCCGCGTCGAGCCCGGAGGACTGCAGGGTGTCGTCGGCCCAGGCCAGCGCGATGTCGCCGAGCAGGATCGCCGCCGCGGCGCCGAAGCGGTCGGCCGGGCCCGACCAGCCGCCGTCGCGGTGGCGGCCCGCGAACTCCACGTGCACGGTCGGGCGGCCGCGGCGGGTCGCCGAGTCGTCGATCAGGTCGTCGTGCACGAGCGCGCAGGCCTGCAGCAGCTCCAGGGCCGACACCGCCCGCAGCGCCGCGCCTGCCGCGGCGGGGTCGCCGCCCGCGCCGCGCCAGCCCCACCAGGCGAACGTCGGCCGGATGCGTTTGCCGCCCCCGACGACGAAGCGCTCCAGCACCCGGAGCGCCTCGGCGACCTCCGGGGCGACGGCGGCGGCGTCGCGCAGCCGGTCGGCGAGGACCGCGGCCAGCTCACGCTCGACGGCTCCGGCGACGTCGGCGTCGACGCGCCGCAGCCCGTCGAGCGGACCGCCGTCGGGCCCGGGGACGGTGGGCCCGACGGCGGCCGGCCGGACGGCATCGGGTCCGCCGGGCGCGGCGGCGCCGGTGGCGGACGGGGCGAGGTCGGCCGCGCCGGAGCGCGCCATCAGCGCGGCCCTCGGTCGGCGGGAGCGGTCGGCTGCTGCACGTCACGAGCCTATCGACCCACCGCGATTCCGCCCGTCGAGCGCGATCGGCACGGTCGATCGGCACGGTCGAAGGTCCTCGTGACCTGCGCTGCGAGTGCCCGTACGCTGGCGCGGTGGTTCGCACCCCCGCCGCCCGCACGACCGTCGTCGAGCGCATCGACGTCGACCGTCCCGTGTTCTCCGTGGAGTTCTTCCCGCCCAAGGACGAGGCGGGCGAGACCCAGCTGTGGCAGGCGATCCGCCGTCTCGAGCCCCTGGACCCGGCGTTCGTCTCGGTGACCTACGGGGCGGGTGGGAGCAGCCGCGACCGCACCGTCCGCACCACGGCGCGCATCGCGTCCGACACCACCCTCGTGCCGATGGCCCACCTCACCGCGGTGTCGCACTCCCGTGCCGAGCTGCGGCACGTGATCGGCTCCTACGCCGCGGCGGGCATCCGGAACGTCCTCGCGGTGCGCGGCGACCCGCCCGGCGACCCGTTGGGCGAGTGGGTCGCCCACCCCGACGGCCTCACCTACGCCGACGAGCTGGTGACGATGGTCCGCAGCCTCGGTGACTTCTGCGTGGGCGTCGCGGCGTTCCCGTACGGCCACCCGCGCTCGACCGACCCCGACGAGGACCTCGCGCGGCTCGTCGCCAAGATTCGCAAGGGTGCCGACTTCGCGATCACCCAGCTGTTCCTGGAACCCGAGGGGTTCCTGCGGCTGCGCGATCGGCTCGACGCCGCCGGCTGCCTCGTGCCGCTGCTGCCCGGGATCATGCCGTTGACCACCGTGCGCACCCTGCACCGCGGCCCGGAGCTGTCCGGCGCGCCGCTGCCGCCCGACCTCGTCGCACGGCTCGAGCGCCACGCCGACGATCCGGCCGCGTTCCGCGCCGCCGGCATGGACGCCACGACCGATCTCTGCGAGAAGCTGCTGGCCGAGGGCGTGCGGGGGCTGCACTTCTACACGCTCAACCGGTCTCCGGCGACGATCGAGCTGGTCGGACGGCTGGGGCTGGCCGCGGCGCGCTGAGAGGACGGCGCTGAGGGGTCCGCGCTGAGGGGTCCGCGCCGGCGCTCGGCCGTGCCCGGCGAGGTCGCGTGCCGGGGGTGCGCGCGGCCGTGCGGTCAGCGTCCCGCCGGGGTGAGCGGCTCGTTGCGGTCACGGCGGGCCAACGCGACGACACCGACGGAGACCGCCGCGACCAGCAGCGCCAGCCCGAGGGTCCATGCCGTCGCCGAGGGGGCGTTCGGGTCGTCGTAGGCCAGCGAGGCCCGGATGTCGCCGACCTCACCCGGGGTGAAGTTCCAGCTGATCGTCCCGGAGTCGGTGTCCCCGTTGGTGTCGAGCACCTCGCCTGGAGCGCTGATCTTGAGCTGGAAGTCGGCCCTGTCGACGGGAATGGTCGTGAGATCGACCTTGCCGCTCACGAGCACCCGGTTGCCCGCCCGGCGCAACGTGAGCTGGGTGCGCTGCTCGCCGGCCGCGCCCGCGACCGACGTCAGCTGCGCGACCTGGTCGAACGAGAGCCCGCTGAACCGCAGCACCGACCCGGCGTACCCGTCCTGCCGGTAGTCGGAGACGTCCACCTCGGACCGCAGGTCCTCGGGCAGGGTGAGCGTGGGTCCCCGGTCGTCGGGGGTCTTCTGCGGTGTCGCGATCACGACCTCGCCGGTGACGGTGTCGTCGGGCTGCAGGGCGAGTGCCGTCCGGACCCGTGCGCAGCCGCTGAGCGCGCCGAGTACGAGCACGGCCATCAGGACCGCGGACAATGCGCGGCGGCGCGGGGAGCGGACGCCGGTGACGGGCGGGGACTGCATGGCGTCATCGTGCCATCGGGTGGCGGCGGCGCCCCCGCGACGGGCCGAGGCTCAGGCCGGACCCGGTCCCGGCGCGCCCGCCGGGGGCGGGGCCTCCGGCGGGTCGAGCGGCAGCGGGCGGCCCAGCACGGCGAACGGCCGCGAGTCGCCGGTGAACCGGTGCTGGCGCAACAGGTCGACGAACCCGGTGCGCCGGTAGAGCCGCCACGCCCGGCCCGGCGGGCGGTCGCCGTACTCCGGCGTCGAGAGCAGCACCTTCGCGTAGCCGGTGTCGGTCAGCAGGGCGCGCAGCAGACCCTCGCCGAGGCGTGAGCCCTGCGCGTCGGGGCGGACGTGCAGCTCGGTGAGCTCGAAGTAGTCGGACAGCCAGTACGCGGCGTGCGGTGCGTCCCCCAGGCCCCGGCGCACCTCGTCGTACCACCACTGGCCCGCGCCGCCCCCGTAGCCGTAGGCGATGCCGAGCAGCGTGCCGGCGGGGTCGAGCCAGCCGACCGCCCGCCAGCCCGGCCGCCTGCCGTGGTCGAGCCACAGGGTGCGGCGCTGGCGCGCGGTGCTGCGCGGGTAGCCCATCGCCGCGACGTAGACGTCCAGCGCCTCACCGACCCGCGTCGTGAACTCCGCCTGGCTCAGCCTGACCAGCCGGTTGCGTGGAGGTGCCGCGGTCATCGCGGCGTCCGGTCGTGCGGGCGCGCCGCGGGGGGCCGCGCCCCCTGCGGGGACGACGCCGTCGACCGGGCCGAGCTGTGCACCGCGCCATCTCATCACGCCGCGGCGCGTGGGCGCAGCGGCGGTCGACGGGTGGGTCGGTTCGAGGGACGCGTTCGGGCGGGTCGGGGAGATCGTCCCGGTGCCGTCCGGCGACGTGATGGTCGTCGCCGAGGGGGAGGGCGGACACCACGACTGGCTGTTCGAACATGCGTTCGATATGATGGCGGAGGGCGGGCCGGGCGAGGGGAAGCGCTCGGGAACCGGCCCGGAGGTCGTGAGGAGCGTGGTTCACGTGAGGTCACCAGCAGGCTGCCGGTGGGGTCCGGGCGCGCGGGAGGCGGGGATGCCGTGGTGAACGCCTTCAGCCGGGTCTTCGGGTCGCGGTCGCCGACGCCGGTGCAGGTGCGCTGGCAGGACGGCGAGCCGGTCGAGTTCCAGCGCCGTCCGGTGCGCAAGGGTCCGCGGTTCCTGGTCACCGACGTCCGCGAGCGCTGGATCGAGGAGTCCCCGTGGCCGTTCCCGTCGCCGATGCCGGTCGGTGGCGATCGGCTCCGGTGCTGGCGGGTGGCGGCGCGCTCGGCCGAGGAGCCGCAGGCGCCGGAGATGGAGTTCGTGCTGCGGATGCGGGCCGGGCCGGGTGTGTGGGACCTCGTGCGGGTGCAGCGGTGAGCGCGCCGCCCGCACGCGGTACCGGCCCGGTGCCGGCGGGGGAGCGCGTCGACCGCGCCCTCCCGGCGATCGACGGACAGGGCGCGACGGGGGCCCGGGTCGGGGAAGCCCGGGCCGACGGGGAGGAGCGGTGATGAGGTCGAGCGCGGTGGTGCCGACGAGCGGGACGGCGGGGGCGGGGTCGCCCGGGAGGCCGGCCGCGGAACCGGCTGCCGAGGCGGCGGAACCCGCGGGCTCGCCGTCGCCGCGGTCCAGGGGCGGGCAGACGGTGCTGCCGTTCGTGCCGCCGCCGCGGCGCCGGGCGCCGGGTCGTGGGCCGGGTGGGGAAGCCCGGTCGCGGACCGTCGGGCCGGCGGGTCGGCCGGACGGGGATCCGCCCGTCCCGGACGGGACCGGTGGCGATCGCGCGGGCGGCCGCGGTGCGCGGCCCACCGCGCGGCGGCCGTCCGCGGCGGGCGCGCCGACGTCGCGGCACGCCACGAGCCTGCTGCGGCAGGCACAGGAGGGTCTTGCCGAGGCGCACCGGCTCGACGACCCTCTGCTGCGCTACCCGGCCGCCTACCTGTCCGCGCTGCGCGCCGCCGCGGCGGTGCTCGCGATGCGCGCCAGGCCCCAGCCGCGGCGGGGCGGCACCCGCAACGTGTGGGACCTGCTCGCCGGTGTCGCCCCGGAGTTCGGGGAGTGGGCCATGTTCTTCGCGTCCTGCTCGGCGACCCGGGCGGCGGCCGAGGCCGGGCTCACACGGCTCGTCGGCAGGCGCGACGCGGACGACCTGCTGCGTCAGGCCGAGCAGTTCGTCGCCCTCGTGGCCGCCGGCATCCCCGCGCGATGAGGTCAGACGATGGGGGGCGGCGCCGCGGCCGGTCGCCCGGCCATGGCCCGGCGGCTGCGCAGGACCCGGCCGAGCAACGCCGTGAACACCGCGGAGACCTCGCGGGCGCCGGGGGTGTCCCAGGCCTGGATCGGCAGGCAGGCCCCCTGCGCCTGCTGCACCGCCGACCGGTCGGGCAGCACGCTGCTGAACACCAGCGGGCCGAAGATGTCACGCAGCTCGGCGATGCGGTACTCGTGCTCGGCGTTGCGGGGGCGGACCCGGTTGATCAGCACGCCGAGGGGCTGGAGCTCGGGGTTGCCGCGATGGCGCTCGGTGTGCACCGCGTCGAACGCGCGCTGCACACCGGAGACGGCGAACATCGTCGGGTCGGTCACGAGGATGGCGCGCTGCGCCGCGGTGAGCGCGCTGCGGGTGAGCTGACCGAGCGAGGGCGGGCAGTCGACGACGACAAGCCGGTACGCGTCGGGATCCTCCGGGTCGTGACCGGCGGCGCGGGCGATCGGGTCGTCCGGGGCGCCCGCCCCGTCGTTGTCGGGCAGCTCGTGCAGCCGCGACAGCGCGCGGGCGAGCCGGTTCAGCTGTTTCGGGCCGGGATCGGGATGGTTGTGCCGCTCCGTCTGCTCGGCGCCGACGAGCACGTCGAGCCCCTCACCCCATCCGCTGGGGGCGATCGCCCGGTGCAGCACGGAGCGTCGCGGATCGTCGAGGACGTCGGCGACCGTCGCGGTCGTCGGCTCGACGTCGAGCGCGATCGTGGCGTTCGCCTGCGGGTCGAGGTCGACCAGCAGCGTACGGACGCCGTGGTGGAGCGCGGCACCCGCGAGCCCGAGGGCAACGGTGGTCTTCCCGACACCGCCCTTGAGGCTCAACGTGGCGACGACATGCACGCGATCAACTTACTCTGTCGTGTCTGCCACTACGCTGCGGTCCGTGACTGCGGCGGCGGGAGATCTGCTGGGTGCGTCCGGCGGCAGCCGGGTGGGGCGCGTGCTCGAGGCGGAGCTGGGTCGAGTCCGGGCGGCGCGCCCCGGCCTCCGACCACTGGTCCTCGACGTGGGCGGCGGAAGCGGCGCGTGGGCGGTGCCGCTCGCCGCGGCCGGCTGCACGGTGACCGTCGTCGACACGAGCCCGAACGCGCTGGCCGCCCTCCAGCGCCGGGCTCGTGAGGCGGGTGTCGGACAACATGTGACCGCGGTGCAGGGCGACGTCGACGCGCTCACCGACTGCGTCGAGTCCGGCAGCGCCGATTTGGTGCTCGGGCACGGGCTGCTGGAGGTGGTCGACGACGCGCGCGGTGCCGTCACGGCGCTCACCGCGGCGGCGGCTCCCGGCGCGGCGGTGTCGGTGCTGGTCACCGGGCGGACGGCGGCCGTGCTCAGCCGGGTGCTCGCCGGGCGGCTCGCCGAGGCCCGTGCCGTCCTCACCGACCCCGACGGCCGGCTCGGCCCGGGGGACAAGCTGCGCCGCCGCCTCGACGGCCCCGGCCTGCGCGAGCTGCTCGCAGGCGCCGGGCTGGAGGTCGAGATCGTGCAGGGCGACGGGGTGCTCGACGCCTGGCTGCCGGGTGCCGTCCGCGACGGCAACGCCCCGGGCGCCGGTGCCGCCGAGATCGCCGAGCTGGAGTCCCTCGCCGCCGGGGTGCCGGCCCTGCGCGAGGTCGCCGCGCGGCTGCACGCACTCGCCCGCCGGCCCTGACCCGCGCGGTTCGCGGCCCGGATGCACGTCCTCGCCCACCCGGGCGGCCGCCGGACCGTGGGTGCCACGACACGCGTACGACCCCGGCAGCCGAGCCGTCGAGTCGCGACCGCGACGCGGGCACTCCATGTCGCGTCCGCGACGCGGTCGCTCCGCGGCGTGGCCGACACGCCGTGCGCTGTGACACGCTGACGACCCGCACGTGAGGCGCATCTCCGCCGCCGTTCGAAGATCGGACCGTTGTGTTCGGTACTCCGGCTAGTGGACCAGGCGCCGGACTCGTATCCTCTGCACTAGACGTCCACCCCGGGCGCTCGTCGTGTCGTTCCGGCACCATGGAAGATGACCCGACCGAACATCGTGTGCCGGAGGCGAAGCCATGCCCCTCTCCGAGCACGAGCAGCGACTGCTCGACCAGATCGAGCGTGCTCTCTACGCCGAAGACCCCAAGTTCGCGTCGTCCGTCCGCGGCGGCCGACTGCGCAAACCGACCCGGCGCAGGCGCCTGCAAGGCGTACTGATGTTCCTGCTGGGCCTCGTCCTCCTCGTCGTGGGCGTCGCCGTCCGCGCCTTGTGGCTGGCCAGCAGCTTCCCGGTACTGAGCGTCGTCGGCTTCCTGCTGATGCTCGGCGGTGCGGTGCTGGCGGTGACGTCCGTCGGGGCCGGCAACGCGCAGAACGCCCAGGGCAAGAACGCGCCGCCGCCGGACAAGGGCGGCTTCACCGGCAAGATGGAGGAGCGTTTCCGGCGGCGCTTCGAACAGGAATGACCTGACGCGGCCGGGTTCGGTACCCGGTTCTCGACGACGGCGGCCCCACGGGGGTCGCCGTCGTCGTTTCCGGCGGCCGTCGCCCCGGTCGCATCGTCGACCACGGCGGGAACGCCTGGCGACCATCGCCACTCACAGGCGGTTCGGCTCGGACGGCCGCCGCGCCCGCCGACGTGCGGCGCGACGGGACCGCGTCAGACCCCTGCCGGGGTCCGGGGGGCCGGGACGGCGGCGGACCGGCGGCGCAGCACGGACGGGGGGAGCAGCCGGCCGCGCAGCCCGAGGGGGGTGCCGGCGGCGATGCCCGCACGGACGGCCGCCAGCGACGCCGAGAGCGTCGGCCCGTCACCGGCCGCGGGCCGGCCGCGAACCGCGCGGTCTCGACGGCCGTCACGAGCCGGCGCAGGCCGTCGCGCGCGGGCTCGTCGAGGTCGTGCTCCTCGACGAGCCGCCGGGCGGCCGCGCGCACGGTGTCGGAGACCGGCACGCCCACCCCCCGGTCCGCGGACTCGGCGAGGACCTCGGACCACGCCTGCTCCGCGGCGTCGGGCCCGCCGGCCGCGGTGGCGGCGAGCCGGCGGCGGCGCAGCCGTCGTCGTTGCAGCGCGGGGGCGACGAGCGCGAGCAGCACCAGGAGACCGCCGAGCGCGACGAGCGGCACGACCCACCACGACGACGAGTCGGCGGTCGGCTGCGGCTGGTCGGGCGGCGGGGGCTGGTCCTGCGGGGCCGTCGGCTCGGGCGTGTCGCCGTCCTGCGGCACGGTGTCCTGCGGCGTGGCGGGCTCGGCGTCGGACGCGCCCTGCTCGTGGGCCTGCTGGACGTAGTTCGGGACGATCGTGCGGCCGTCCGAGAGCGGCGTCGGGTCGAAGGAGGTCCAGCCGTAGTTGTTGAAGTAGACCTCGACCCAGGCGTGCGCGTCGGAGCTGGTGATCAGCCTGCGGTCGCCGTCGACGGTGCCGCCGGTGAACCCGACGGCGACGCGCGTGGGGACGCCGGTGGTGCGCAGCATGACGGCCATCGCCGTCGCGAACTGTTCGCAGTAGCCGGTGCGGCCCTTGGTGAGGAACTCGACGAGCGCGTCGTCGCCTGCTCCCGGCGCGGTGGCGAGGCTGTAGTGGAACTGCGAGTTCGGCCCGGTGAAGTAGTCGACGACGGCCATGGCCTTGTCGAAGGCGTTGGTGCGGCCGCGGGTGACGTCGGCGGTGAGGGCCGCGACGCGCGGGTCGACGCCCGCCACGTTGAGGTACCCGACGTCGACGGCCCCCGGCGCGGGGGTGGCTGCCCGCAGGTCGTCGGCCGTCGGTTGCTGCAGCAGCGCGGTCTGCGTCCAGCTGCTCTCCTCGCGCTGGCGGGTGCTGTAGGCGATGCCGGAGACGGGATCGTAGGACCAGTTGCCGGACAGGCCGTCGACGCGCTGGGGCGTGCCGTA
The DNA here is from genome assembly GCF_000196675.2 of Pseudonocardia benzenivorans CB1190. Lineage (GTDB taxonomy): Bacteria > Actinomycetota > Actinomycetes > Mycobacteriales > Pseudonocardiaceae > Pseudonocardia > Pseudonocardia benzenivorans. Next base: position 2,950,102 of record NC_015312.1, read on the forward strand.
CACGGGGAGCCAGTAGTCGCGGAACCCGACGTTGTCGACCGCGACGGTCGCCTTCTGGGTGCCGTCGGGCGCGCCGCCGGGGAGGTCGGTGTCGCCGATGGGGACCCCGGGCGCGGGTGCCGTCGCGACGAACCCGCGGTCGGCGGCGAAGTCGCGCAGCGTCAGCGCCCGCATGTACTGCGGCTGCGGCAGCCCCGACACCTCGAACAGGTCGGCAGGCGTGCCACGGGTGAGCTGGCCCCGCAGCGCGGTGAACGGGTTGAGCCCGATGGCGCCGCTCGCGCTGAGGTTGCCGCTGTTGAACCGGCCCGTCGTCCCGACGGCGGTGAACAGGGATCCGGCGAGCAGCGCTACGACGACCGCGACGGCCGTCATCAGCACGCCCGCGGGAAGTTGGCGACGGGCTCCGCGACGGGTGAGGAGCAGGAGTGCGAAGCCGGCGGCCGCGCCGGTGACCGCCCACCACGGGAGCAGCCTGCCGGTGAGCGCCGTCGGCACGGCGTAGACCGCGAGCAGGGGGACGCCTGCCGCGGCGGGCGCCTGCCCGACGACGGCGATGAGCTGGACGATCAGCCCGACGACGCCGATGCCGGCCGTCGTGAGCAGCAGGATCTCCGGGGTCGACGCGATCGGTGGCACCCCGGTGCTGATCTGGGAACCCGCGCCCGCGACGAGCCGGCCGAACTCCGCGAACGCCGCCGGCCCGGGGAACCACTCGGGGGTGAATGCGACGACCAGGTACTCGAGCATCGCGGCGAGCGCGACGACGGTGGCGACGGCCGCGTGCGCCCGGCGCAGCAGCACACTCACCGCGACGCAGACCGCGACGATCCCGGCCGCGTGCCCGAGCCACGCGATGCCCTGCACGACGGCGGCCACGGGCGCGGACGCGAGCACCGCGGCGATGCCGGCGGCGACGGCGACGTCGATCCCGGCGCGCCGTGGCCGACCTGGTGCGGGTGGGCGCGCCGGCCGCGTCGCGGTGGGCGCGGGCCGGTCCCGGGTCGGCGCGCTCACCGCGCGGCCCCGGGGACGAGCCGGCGTCCGGAGCTCAGGTCGGCCCAGCAGGTCCGCGGGTCGGTGTCGGCCCGGGCGACGGTGACGTGCCAGCCGGCCCGGCGCAGGTCGGCGGCGGTGGCGTCGGCGGGCCGGGCGGTGGCACCGGCGTCCCAGCTCGCGACGTCGAGCACGACGGCGTGGCCGCTCGCGGGGCGGCGTTCCAGCAGCGCCGCGACGTCGTCGGAGCTCGTCTCGCCCACGATCGCGACGACGTCGCCCGACGGCGCCAGCAGCGGCCCGTCGAGTGTGGTCCGGGCCGAGACCCGGAGCGTCGCGAGCGCGTCGAGCAGCTCGTCGGCGCCCGTGGCGGGCAGACCGGAGGAGCCCCCGAGCCGGGGGGCCAGCGCCGCGCCGTCCTCGGTCACGACGGTGACCGGCTCGCCCGCGCGGACCAGGTGCAGCGCGATCGACGCGGCCATCGACACGGCGTACTCCAGGCTCGAGGACGGGCCGTCGCCGCGGTGCGCGCCGTCGCGCCGGTCGAGCAGCACGGTGATCTCGCCGCGCCACGGTCGTTCCTCGAGGCGCACCATGAGCTCGTCGTGGCGGGCGGTGGCCCGCCAGTGGACGCGGCGGATCTCGTCGCCGGACCGGTAGGGCCGGACCATGACGTCGGGCTCGCCGATGCCCTGGTGCGCGACGACCGCGCCGGGCGTGCCCTCACCGCCGCCGAGCGCGGACGGCAGGCCGTGCAGGTCGACGGTCGCGGGCAGCACGAGCAGCCGGTCGGCGCCGCCGTAGCGGCGGGGGAACTCGGCCAGCCCGAGCGGGTCGGTGACCCGCGCGACGAGCGGCCCGACGCGGTGGTCGCCGCGCAGCACCGGCCGCAGCGGGTAGCGCAGCAGCACACCGGTCCGCGGCGGGAGCCGGTGCACGGTGAACCGCGGTGGTGCGGAGGGCCGCGGGCCCGCGGCGTCGGGCACCGTGTCGGCGACGCGCAGCGCGCCGACGAGCGGACCGCCGGAGAGCCGCACGTCGACGGTGCACTCGGCGCCGACGCTCACCCGCGCGGGGTCGACGGTCCGGTCGGCGCGCACCACCCGCCGGGTCACGGCGGCGACGAGCAGCGAGAGCAGCGGCAGCGCGACGACGAACAGGGCGAGCCGCAGCAGGTCGCGTTCGTCGAGCACGACGGCACTGACCCCGGTCGCGATGCCGCCCGCGAGCAGGCAGCGGCCGCGCACGGTCAGACCCGACGACCAGCGGGGCCGCCCGGACCTGCCCCCGGAGCCGGTCGCGCGGGGAGCCGCCACCGGCCTCAGCTCCCGGAGCGCGCGGCCGGGACGGGAACGGGCAGTCCCGCGACGAGGGTGCGCACGATGTCGGCCGCCGACCGTCGGGCGGCCTGCGCCTCGGGGGTGAGCATGAGCCGGTGTGCGAGCACCGGCACGGCGACGGCCTGCACGTCGTCGGGGACGACGTAGTGCCGGCCGGCGAGCGCGGCCTGTGCCCGGGAGGCGCGGACGAGGTGCAGCGTCGCGCGCGGTGAGGCGCCGAGCCGCAGGTCGGGCAGCGAGCGGGTGGCGGCGACGATGTCGACGCAGTACTGCCGGACCTCGGGGGCGATGTGCAGGTGTCGCACGGCGTCGACGAGGCCGCGGACCGTCCGGGCGTCGGTCACCGGGCGCAGCGTCTCGAGCGGGTCGGCCGCGGCGTGCTCGTCGACCATGGCCAGCTCGGCGGCGGGGTCGGGGTAGCCGATCGAGACGCGGGCGGTGAACCGGTCGCGCTGGGCCTCCGGCAGCGGGAACGTGCCGTCCATCTCGACGGGGTTCTGCGTCGCGACGACCATGAAGGGTGCGGCCAGCTGGTAGGTGGCGCCGTCCACGGTGACCTGGTCCTCGGCCATGCACTCCAGGAGCGCCGACTGCGTCTTGGGTGACGCGCGGTTGATCTCGTCGGCGATGACGACGTTGGCGAACACCGGCCCGGGCCGGAACTCGAACTCGCTGGTGTGCCGGTTGTAGACCGACATGCCGGTGATGTCGCCGGGCAGCAGGTCCGGGGTGAACTGCACGCGGCTGACCGAACAGTCGATGGACCGGGCGAGCGCCTTCGCGAGCGAGGTCTTGCCGACGCCCGGCACGTCCTCGACGAGCAGGTGGCCCTCGGCCAGCAGCGTCACGAGGGCGACGCGCACGACCTCGGGCTTGCCGACCAGCACCCGCCCGACGCTCGCCGCGATGCGGGACGTGACGTCCGCCATCGCGCCGACGGCGGGCAGGTCGGTGTCGGTGTCGGAGGCCGTGCGGGGCCGCCCGGACCGGCTGCTCGTGGTGGTCACCGTCGTCCTCTCGGTCGTGCACGGGTGGTCGCGCGCGGCGGGGCGATGCGCGCGGGTCGTCGACCCCAGTCTGTCAAACGACCCGCCGCAGGTTCGCTCGGACGAGTGGTGTCACATCCCGTGACCGCCACCCGTGCCGGTGCGCCCCCGTTTCCCCACCCTTCCCCATGGGTCTCGTCGGCGGGCACCCCCGCGTTCCCCACCACGCCCCACCGCGGCCGGGAAGACCGGGTGATCGCGGCCCCGGAGGGGCTCGGCGGCCGGGCCGGGCCGCGTCGGCGGCGGTCGGTCCGGCTCCGGGACCCCACCGCGCCCCACCGTCATTGAGCTGCACGAATCCGCCGATCGGGGGCGTGACAGGAGGCGTTTCGTGTTGACGGTGGGACGAAGTGGGGTAGGGTGGGGCGCACTGGAGCAAGCGGGCCCTCGGGGGAGGTGGTGCCGGTGTTCCTCGGCACCTACACCCCCAAGCTCGACGACAAGGGGCGGCTCACGCTGCCCGCGAAGTTCCGTGACGACCTCCGAGGTGGCCTGATGATCACGAAGGGGCAGGACCACTGCCTTTACGTGTTCACGCGGGAGGCCTTCGGCGAGATGGCAGCCAAGATCGCCTCCGCGCCGCTCACCAACGAGGCCGCCAGGGCGTTCCAGCGCAACCTGTTCGCCGGCACCGACGAGCAGAACCCCGACGCGCAGGGCCGGATCGCGATCACCCCGGAGCTGCGCCGCTATGCCGGTCTCACCAAGGACTGCGTGGTGATCGGTGCGTTCACCCGCGCCGAGATCTGGGACGCGCAGGCCTGGGCGGACTACCAGCAGCGACACGAGGACGACTACGCGAAGGCGCAGGAGGAGGTTCTTCCCGGACTGATCTGACCTATCGGCGGTGCCCCCTCCCGGGGGCCGTGGCCGCCCCCCTCGAGTGGGACAGCCCTGACGCACCTTCCCCGGCGCCAGGTCGTCCCACGGGCGGGCACCCGGCACCCGGGAGAGGACATCGCCGACCACCGGCCCGACTGGGGAGTGCGGGCCGAGAGGCGGCGATCGGGGGCTCGTGCGCCCGGCCGTCGGCATACGCGGAACGACAGCGGCAGGACCGTGGTGGCGGCGACGGTGGGCGAGGTGGACGGTGGGGCAGCACCCTGACGAGGACGGGCCGGCTGGGGCCAGGCACGTCCCCGTCCTGCTGCCCCGCGTGCTCGAGCTCCTCGGACCCGCGCTCGCCGGACGACCGGCGGTCGTGGTCGACGCGACCCTCGGCCTCGGCGGCCACTCGGCGGCGCTGCTGGCCGCGCACCCCGAGCTCACCCTCGTCGGTCTCGACCGCGACCCGCAGGCCCTGGAGCTCGCGGGCCGTCGGCTCGTCGCGTTCGCCGACCGGACCCACCTCGTCCACGCGGTCTACGACCGCATCGCCGACGTCCTCGCGGAGCTGGGGCTTCCCGGGGCCGACGGCGTGCTGTTCGACCTGGGGGTGTCCTCCCTCCAGCTCGACGCGGACGAGCGTGGCTTCTCCTACTCGCGCGACGCCGACCTCGACATGCGGATGGACCCGACGACCGGTCCCACCGCGGCCGACGTCCTCAACACCTATGCCGTTCCCGAGCTCGCGCGGATCCTGCGCGAGTACGGGGAGGAACGGTTCGCGGGCCGGATCGCCGCGGCGATCGGCCGGGCGCGCGACCGCCGGCCGTTCACCCGCAGCAGCGAGCTCGTCGAGCTGCTGTACGAGACGGTGCCCGCCGCGTCGCGGCGCACCGGCGGCCATCCGGCCAAGCGGACGTTCCAGGCGCTGCGCATCGAGGTCAACGGCGAGCTCGATGCGCTGCGTGCCGCCGTGCCCGCGGCCATCGACTCGCTGACCGTCGGCGGCCGGATCGTCGTGCTGTCCTACCACTCGCTCGAGGACCGGCTGGTCAAGCGGGAGCTGGCGGCCAGGTCGGTGTCGACGACACCGCAGGACCTGCCCGTGGAGCTACCGGGCCACGGTCCGGAGCTGCGGCTGCTCGTCCGCGGTTCGCAACAGGCGTCGGAGGAGGAGGTCGGCGAGAACCCGCGGGCCGCCTCCGTGCGGCTGCGTGCCGCCGAGCGGATCCGGGAGGCGGCATGACGACCCGCCGTCCGGGCGACCACGGGTCCGCCGTCGCCGTCGTCAGCGTCGTCACCAGCGCCGTCACCGGGGGGTCGTCATGAGCGCGCCAGTCACCGAACGCCAGCACGTCGCGGCGCCCGCCCGGGCCCGGCGGTCCTCGCAGGTCCCCGCCCAGCGCGCCCGTGACCGGCGGGCGCGCGCGGCGACCGTCCCGGCGCAGCGGTCGCGGACCGCGACGGCGGCCGTCCCGCGCACCACCCGCGCGGCCGCGCCGCGCACCGCCGCGCAGCGGGCCTACGCGCGGCGCGACGACCGGCTGCGGCGCGTCGTCGGCGTCCGCGGCCCGCGCACGGGAGCGGCCCCCGCGGGCCGGGCCCAGTTCGTCCTGCTGGTGATGGTGTTGCTGGCCGCCGGTCTCGTCGCCACGCTGTGGCTGTCCACCGCCGCGGCCGCCGACTCCTACCGGCTGCAGGACGCCGGCACCAGGACGCGCGACCTCACCGAGCAGAGCGAGATGCTGCGCAAGCAGGTCGCCGCGCTCGACGCGGCGCCCGCGCTGGCCCAGCGTGCGACGCAGCTGGGCATGGTGCCCGCCGACGACCCGGCACGCCTCGTCGTCGCGGCCGACGGCTCGGTCACCGTCGTCGGGACACCCGCCGCGGCCCGCCGCGGCCACCGCCCCGGCCCCGCCGCCCCCGCCGCCCGCCCCGCCTGCCGACCCGAACGCCACGGCTGCGCAGCCGGGCGCGGCGCCGGCGGGTCAACCGCCCGCGGGCCAGGCAGCGGGCGACCCCGCGGCAGGTCAGCCCGCCGCAGGTCAGCCCGCCGGGCAGCCCGTCGCCGGGCAGCAGGCCGCAGGTCAGGCCACGACGGGGCAGCCGACGGCCGGTCAGGCCGCGGCCGGGCAGCCGGCGGGCCAACCCGCGGGCCAGACAGCAGGTCAGCCCGCGGCCGGGGCCACCGCCCCCACCGAGGACGCCCAGACGCAGGCCGACGCCGGGGCGCCCGCCGCACCGAACGGCCAGGCGGGCTGATGCCCGTCGCCCCGCCGCGGTCGCGTCCCGCAGGCGCCGCGCGCACCCCACCACCCCGACGCCCGCTCCCGCCACGCCAGTCCGGCGCGCGGCCGGGGGACCCGGCGCGCCGGCTGAAGATCGGCCGGTTGCTGCTCGTCGTGCTGCTCGGGTTGTCGCTGGTCAAGCTCGTCGGGGTGCAGACGATCCAGTCCGCGTCGCTCACGGCGTCGTCGGAGAAGCAGCGCACCACCCGCATCCCGTTGCCCGCCGAGCGCGGCTCGATCCTCGACCGCAACGGCACCCCGCTGGCGTTCAGCACCGAGGCCGACGCGCTCACGACCAACCCACGGCTGATCAACCAGCAGAAGGGCGCGGGTGCGGCGGCCTACAAGCAGCAGCTGGCCACCGCGGTCGCGGAGCGCACCGGAGGCGACCCCAACGCCCTGCTGGCGGCGCTGAACAGCGACAAGGGCTACGTCGTGCTCGCGCCGCTGGCCGACCCGGCCGCGGCCCGCGACCTGCAGGCCCGGTTCCCCGAGATCGCCGAGGAGAAGCGCGAGGCGCGTCAGTACCCCGGCGGCAGCCTGGCGGCCAACGTGATCGGCGCGGCGTCGTGGAACAGCGGCGACGGCAAGCTGACGGGCCTCGTCGGGCTGGAGAGCTCGCAGGACGCGCTGCTGTCGGGAACCGACGGCTACGAGGTCGTCGACACCGCCGAGGGCAGCTCGGCGATCATCCCCGGCACCACCCGCGCGCAGCAGGCGGCCGTCCCCGGCTCCGACATCGAGCTGACGATCGACTCCGACATGCAGTACACGATCCAGCAGCAGCTGCAGGCCTACGTCACGAAGACGAAGGCCAAGGACGGCACGGCCGTCGTGCTCGACGCGAAGACCGGCGAGGTCCTCGCGCTGGCCAACAGCGACACGTTCGACCCGACGAACCTCGCGGGCGCGACCGCAGCGTCGATGGGCAACGAGGCCGTCACCACGCCCTACGAGCCCGGCTCGGTCAACAAGATCGTGACGATGTCGGCGGCGCTGGAGTCCGGCGTCGCCAAGCCCGACGACGTGCTCGACGTGCCCGGCAGCATCAAGGTCGCCGACCGGACGATCAACGACGCCTGGTCGCACGGGCTCGACCACTACACCCTGACCGGCGTGCTGGCGAAGTCGTCGAACGTCGGCACGATCATGACGGCGCAGAAGGTCGGCGAGGACCGCTTCTGGGACATGCTCAACCGCTACGGCCTGGGTCAGAAGACCGGCATCGGGCTGCCCGGCGAGAGCTCCGGGCGGGTGCCCCCGCGCGACCAGTGGTCGGGCTCGACGTTCGGCAACCTGCCGATCGGGCAGGGCCTGTCGATGACGGTGCTGCAGATGGCCGGGATGTACCAGGCCGTCGCGAACGACGGCGTGCGCATCCCGCCACGGATCGTGGCCGCGACGATCGGCCCGAACGGCGAGCGCACCGTGCCACCCCCGCCGCAGCCGGTGCAGGTCGTCTCGCCGCAGACCGCGGCGACGCTGCGGACGATGCTGACCGCGGTCACCCAGGACGCGAAGGGCGTGCAGCGGGGGACCGGCGCCGCGGCGGCCGTGCCGGGCTACCAGGTCGCGGGGAAGACGGGCACCGCGCAGCAGGTCAACCCGGCCTGTGGCTGCTACGCGTCGTCGACCTACTGGATCACCTTCGCCGGCATGCTGCCCGCCCAGGACCCGCGGTTCGTCATCGGCATCATGCTCGACGCGCCCGCGGGCGGGGCCTCCGCGGCGCCGCTGTTCCACGACATGGCGAGCTACATCGCCGCGCGCGAGCAGATCCCCGTGGGACCGCCTGCGCCCTACCAGGAGCTCGTCGCGCCCTGAGCGGGAGCGAACCGGCCCCGGCCCCGGCCCGCGGCACGGCGACGGGTCACGCGGGTGCGCCCGCCGGTCCCGTCGGGTGCCGGCCGGGCCGGGGTGCGCGCCTGCCCGCCGACCAGCGACGACGCGTCGACCGTCGGTCGGCCGGCGGCGCCGACCGGCGCGCGACGGGGTCCGCGGCGGCGTCGGCACGCGGCCACCGGCACGCTGCCCGCGACCGGTGGCACGCGGGTCGTCGGCGGTGCCGGGCAGGTGGGCCGTGCCGTCGGGCCCGTCCGGGTGCGCCGGTAGCCTTCCGCGACGTGCCGCCCGCAAGCTCCCCCGTGACCGCCGCACCGCCGCGGCCCGATCACGTGCGGCCCGTCGACGTCGCGGTCCTCGCCGCCTCCGCCGACGCCGAGCTGCGCGACCCGGCCGCCGCGGTGCGCCCCGTGACCGGCGCGACCCTGCGCGCCTCCGACGTCCGCCCGGGCGACCTGTTCGCGGCGCTGCCCGGGTCCCGCGCCCACGGCGCGGACTTCACCGCCGCGGCGCTGGCCGCCGGTGCCGTCGCGATCCTCACCGACCCGGCCGGTGCCGCCCGCGAGGCGGTCGCGCAGGCCGCGGTGCCCGTCCTCGTGCACGAGGCGCCCCGCCGCGTCCTCGGCGACCTCGCCGCCCGCATCTACGGCGACCCCACCGCCCGGCTCGACGTCGTCGGTGTCACCGGGACCAGCGGCAAGACCACGGTCGGGCACATGCTCGAGGCGGGCCTCGCCGCGGGCGGCCGGGCCACCGGGCTGCTCGGCACCGTCACCACGCGCATCCGCGGCGCCGAGGCCCCGAGCCTGTTCACCACCCCCGAGTCGCCCGACCTGCAGGCGCTGTTCGCGGTGATGGCCGAGCGCGGCGTCACCGACGTCGCGATGGAGGTCTCCAGCCACGCGCTGGCGCTCGACCGGGTCGCCGGCACCCGGTTCTCCGTCGCGGCGTTCACCAACCTGTCGCAGGACCACCTCGACTTCCACCGCGACATGGACGACTACTTCGAGGCCAAGGCGCTGCTGTTCGACCCGTCGCGGCAGGGCGCCGCGCGCCGTCGCGTCGTGTGCGTCGACGACGAGTGGGGCCGTCGGCTCGCCGACCGCCACCCGGACGCGGTCACCGTCGCGACGACCGGCCCGGCCGACTGGACCGCGGAGTCGGTGCACCAGGACGACGACGGCACGCAGTCGTTCGTCGCCGCCCGGCCCGGCGGGACGGTCCCGGTGCGGCTGCGGCTGCCCGGCCGCTACAACGTCGCCAACGCGCTGGTGGCTCTCGCGTGCCTGGACGCGGCGGGCGTCCCCGCCGAGGTCGCGGCGCCGCGGCTGGCCGAGCTCGCCGTCCCGGGCCGGATGCAGCGCGTCGACGCGGGACAGGACTTCCTCGTCGTCGTCGACTACGCGCACAAGCCCGCCGCCGTCGGCGCGCTCCTGGCCGCGCTGCGCGGCCAGGTCGGCGGCCGGATCGTCACCGTCCTGGGCTGCGGCGGCGACCGCGACCGCGGCAAGCGGCCGCTGATGGGCGCGATCGCGGCGGCCGGGTCGGACCTGCTCGTCGTCACCGACGACAACCCGCGCACCGAGGACCCGGCGGCCATCCGCCGGGCCGTGCGGGAGGGCGCGGAGGCCGAGCCGCGCCGTGGCGAGATCGTCGAGATCGGCGACCGGCGGGCGGCCATCGCCGCGGCCGTCGCGGCGGCCCGGCCCGGCGACGCGGTCGTCGTCGCGGGCAAGGGACACGAGAAGGGCCAGGAGATCGACGGCGTGAAGCACCCGTTCGACGACGTCGACGAGGTACGGGCCGCACTGCGGTCCGCCGGCGGGGTGCACGGATGATCGAGATGCGGCTGGCCGACGTCGCCGCGGCGACCGGGGGCCGACTGCACCGTGCCTCCGGCGACGAGCGGGTCACCGCGGTCGAGTTCGACTCGCGCGCGATCGGCCCCGGTGGCCTGTTCCTCGCGTTGCCGGGCGAGCGGGTCGACGGGCACGACTTCGCCGCGGCGGCCGTCGCGGCCGGTGCTGCCGGGGTGCTGGCGGCCCGGGCCGTCGACGCGCCCGCGGTCGTGGTGCCGCCTGCCGAGGCCCGCTCCGGGGCGGGGACCTATCTCGCCGAGCACGACCCCGACGGTGCGGGCGCCGCGGTCCTCGCCGCGCTGGCCCGCCTGGCCCGGCACAACGTCGACGCCCTGACCGCCGGCGGGCCGCCGGGCCTCGCCGTCGTCGGGGTCACCGGCAGCTCTGGCAAGACCTCCACCAAGGACCTGCTGGCGGCCGTCCTCGCCCCGCTGGGCCCGACCGTCGCGCCCCCCGGGTCGTTCAACAACGAGCTGGGCCACCCGTGGACCGCGCTGCGTGCCGACGCCTCGACGCGCCATCTCGTGCTCGAGCTCTCGGCCCGCGGGCCCGGGCACATCGCCGCGCTGTGCCGGGTCGCGCCGCCGCGGATCGGGGTGGTCCTCAACGTCGGGCGCGCGCACCTGGGCGAGTTCGGCTCGCCGGAGGCGATCGCGCAGGCCAAGGGAGAGCTGGTCGAGGCGCTGCCCGCCGGCGGCGACGGCGGCGTCGCCGTCCTCAACGCCGACGACCCCGCCGTGATCGGGATGGCGCCGCGCACCGCCGCCCGGCTCGTCTCCGTGGGCCGGTCCGCGGGTGCGACGGTCCGCGCCGTCGACGTCGGCTCCGAGGCGGGCCGCGCCCGGTTCCGGCTCGTCTCGCCCGCCGGGGAGGCGGACGTCGCCTTGCGGCTGGTCGGGACCCACCACGTCGGCAACGCGCTGGCCGCCGCCGCGGTCGCGCTCGAGCTGGGCGCGACGCCCGACTCCGTGGCCGCGTCGCTCGGTGCCGCCGGACCGGTGTCGCGCTGGCGCATGGAGGTGGCCGACCGGGCCGACGGCGTCACCGTCGTCAACGACGCCTACAACGCCAACCCGGAGTCCATGCGCGCCGCGCTCACCGCGCTCACCGACCTCGGCCGCGGCCGCCGGACCTGGGCGGTCCTCGGCCGGATGGCCGAGCTGGGGGCGCAGGAGGCCGCCGCGCACGCCGAGGTGGCCGCCGCGGCGGGCGAGCTGGGGGTGGGCACGCTCCTGGCCGTCGGAGAGCCCGGATACGGTTCGGCGGCACGGCACGTCGCCGACCCGGCCGCCGCGCTCGCGCTGCTGCGGGCGGAGGTCACCCCGGGCGACGTCGTCCTGGTGAAGGCGTCGCGCGCGGTCGGCCTCGACCGGGTCGCCGCCGCGCTCCTCGACGACCTGCGCCCCGACGATCGACAGGAGAACGAGCTGGTGTCCCGGTGAGGAGCGTCTTCGTCGCCGCCGGTATCGCGTTGGCGGTGTCCATCCTGCTGACGCCGTACCTGATCCGGTTCTTCGCCCGGCAGGGGTTCGGCCAGGAGATCCGTGCCGACGGCCCCGCCAGCCACAAGAGCAAGCGCGGGACGCCGACGATGGGCGGCGTCGCGATCATCCTGGCGCTGTGGATCGGCTACCTCGGCGCGCACCTGCTCAGCGGGGAGCCGATGACCGCGTCGGCACTGCTGGTGCTGATGCTCACCACGGCGCTGGGCCTCGTCGGGTTCCTCGACGACTTCATCAAGATCCGCCGCCACCGCAACCTCGGCCTCAACAAGACGTCCAAGCTCGTCGGCCAGCTGCTGACGGCGGTCGTCTTCGCGATCCTCGCGCTGCGCTTCGCCAACGCGCGCAACCTCACCCCGGCGTCCGACCAGCTCTCGTTCGTCCGCGAGATCGCGGTGCTGAGCTTCGGGTCCATCGGGTTCGTCATCTTCTGCTACCTCGTCGTGTCGGCCTGGTCCAACGCGGTCAACCTCACCGACGGCCTCGACGGGCTCGCCGCAGGCACGTCGGCGATGGTGCTGGGCACCTACACGATCATCGGCTTCTGGCAGTTCCGGAACAGCTGCGCGCTGACCGCGGCGGCCGGCTGCTACGAGGTCCGCGACCCGCTCGACGTCGCGGTGGTCGCCGCCGCGGCCATGGGCGCGTGCATCGGGTTCCTGTGGTGGAACGCCGCGCCCGCGCGGATCTTCATGGGCGACACCGGCTCCCTCGCCCTCGGCGGCCTGCTCGCCGGCCTCTCGATGGTCACCCGCACCGAGCTGCTGCTCATCGTCATCGGCGGTGTGTTCGTCGTCGAGATCCTGTCGGTGGCGCTGCAGATCGTCGTCTTCCGCACGACGCGACGACGGCTGTTCCGGATGGCGCCCTTCCACCACCACTTCGAGCTGGCCGGCTGGGCGGAGACGACCGTCATCATCCGGTTCTGGCTGCTCGCGGCGATGTGTGCGGCGCTGGGCCTGGGGCTGTTCTACAGCGAGTGGCTGACGGCCTCGGCGGGGGTCTAGTGGCTGCCCGCGGGCCCGCTCCCGACCCGGTGCGCGGACGCCGGGTCGTCGTCGCCGGTGCCGGCGTGTCGGGGCTGGCGGCCGCCGAGGTGCTGGTCGCGCACGGCGCCGACGTCGTCGTCACCGACGACTCGCCCGAGCGCCTGACCGACCTGCCCGTCGGCGCCCGGGCCGGCGAGGGGCTGCCGCAGGCGCACCTCGACGGGGCGGAGCTCGTCGTCAGCAGTCCCGGGCTGCGGCCCGACCATCCCCTCGTGGCGGCCACCGCCGCGCGGGGGATCGAGCTGATCGGCGAGCCCGAGCTGGCCTGGCGCCTCGGCGCGGCCACGGCCGCGCCGCCGCGCTGGCTCGTCGTCACGGGCACCAACGGCAAGACCACCACGACCAGCATGCTCGCCGCCGTCCTCGCCGCCGCCGGCGAGGACGCGGTGGCCTGCGGCAACATCGGGCTGCCCGTCGTCTCTGCGGTCGAGGCCGGCCACCGGGTGCTCGCCGTCGAGCTCTCCAGCTTCCAGCTGCACCGCTCGCCCTCCGTGCGGCCCGACGCGGGCGTCGTCCTCAACGTCGCGGAGGACCACCTCGACTGGCACGGCGGCATGACCGCCTACGCCGCGGCCAAGGCCCGTGCGCTCGTCGGCGCGGTCGCCGTCGCGTGTGTCGACGACCCGCGCGCCGCGACGCTGCTCGCCGCGGCGCCCGCGGCCCGCAAGGTCGCGGTGACCCTCGGTGAGCCGGGCCCCGGCGAGCTCGGGATCGTCGGGGGAGTGCTGGTCGACCGGGCGTTCGGTCCGTCCGCGGTCGACCTCGTCGACGCCGCCGCGATCACGCCCGGCGGCCCGCCCGGGCTCACCGACGCGCTGGCCGCCGCCGCGCTCGCCCGCGCGCACGGGGTCGCCGCCGGGGCCGTCGCGGCCGGGCTCGGCGGGTTCGCGCCCGGGCCGCACCGCGCCGAGGTGGTCGGGACGGTCGGCGGGATCGACTGGGTCGACGACTCGAAGGCCACCAACCCCCACGCCGCCGACGCCTCGCTCGCCGCCCGCGAGGGCAGGCGCGTCGTGTGGATCGTGGGTGGACTGCTCAAGGGGGCCTCGGTCGACGACCTCGTCGCCCGCCGGGCCCCCGGCCTCGCGGGGGCCGTCGTCATCGGCACCGACCGCGCCGAGATCGTCGCGGCCCTCGCGCGACACGCGCCCGATCTCCCCGTCGCCGAGGTCGACTCGGGCGACGATGAGCCCATGACGACCGCCGTGCGCCGCGCCGCCGCCCTCGCCCGACCGGGCGACGTCGTCCTCCTCGCCCCGGCCGCCGCGTCGATGGACCAGTTCCGCGACTACGCGCACCGCGGCCGGGCGTTCGCCGACGCCGTGCGTGCCCTCACCGCGGGGGCGCCCCGGTGAGCCCGGCCGAGCGCGTCGCCCCGGGCACCGGTGCAGCCGGCACCCGGGCAGCGGGCACCGGGGTCCGGACCGCGAAGGGCCGGCGCAGCGCCCGGGCCGACCTCAACGGGGCCCGGGCCGCCGTCGGGCGCGCCGGGACGGCGCTCGCCCAGTGGCTGCGCCGCCCGCTCACGTCGCTGCACCTGATCCTCGGCGTCTTCGGCCTGCTCACGACGTTCGGCCTGGTCATGGTGCTGTCCGCGTCGTCGGTCGAGTCGCTGACCTCCGACGGCTCGTCGTACTCGGTGTTCACCCGCCAGGTCCTGTTCTGCGCGGTCGGCCTGGTCGTGTTCTACGTCGGCCTGCGGATCAAGCCCAGGACGCTGCGCGCGCTCTCCCCGCTGCTGCTGATCGTCTGCGCCGTGCTGCTGGCCGCGGTCCTGGTGCCGGGGCTGGGCACCGTGCGCGGTGGCTCGCGATCCTGGTTCACCCTGGGCCCCTTCGCGTTCCAGCCCGGCGAGCCGGCCAAGGTCGCGCTCGCGCTGTGGGGTGCGCACGTGCTGGTGCTGCGTCGCAAGGTGATGCACCGGTGGAAGCACGCCCTGCTGCCCGTCGTCCCGGTCGCGCTCGTCCTCGCGACGCTGCTCGTGCTCGAGCCCGACCTGGGCACGACCGTGTCACTGGGCATCGTGCTCATCGCGCTGCTCTACTTCGCCGGGGCGCGCGGCCGGCTGCTCGTCGCGCTGGCCGGCGGCGGCCTGGCCGGCGCGGTGATCCTCGGTCTGACGGCGGGCTACCGGCAGAGCCGCATCACGTCGTTCCTCTCGGCGGGATCCGACCCGCTCGGTCCCGGCTACCAGGCCACGCAGGCGCTGTACTCGCTGGCCGACGGCGGCCTCTTCGGCGTCGGGCTCGGCCAGGGCCGGGCCAAGTGGAGCTACCTGCCCAACGCGCACAACGACTTCATCTTCGCGATCATCGGCGAGGAGCTGGGCTTCATCGGGGCCTTCGCCGTCCTCGCGCTGTTCGCGGTGCTCGCCTACACGGGCCTGCGGATCGCGACCCGCAGCGCCGACCCGTGGCTGCGGCTCGTCTGCGCGACGCTGACCGCGTGGATGGTGTCGCAGGCGGCGATCAACATCGGCTACGTCGTGGGCCTGCTCCCGGTGACCGGGCTGCAGCTGCCCCTGATCTCGTCCGGAGGCACCTCGCTGGTGATCACCATGTTCGCGTTCGGCGTGCTGGCCAACGCCGCCCGACACGAGCCGGAGGCGGTCGCGGTGCTGCGCAACGGCGGCCAGGGCCGCATCGCGCGGCTGCTGCGGCTGCCCGCCCCCGAGCCCTACCGTGCGCCCGCGCCGCGCACCCCGGCCCAGCGGGTCCGACGATGACCGCGCTGTCGGTCGTCGTCGCGGGCGGGGGAAGCGCCGGGCACATCGAGCCCGCCCTCGCCTTCGCCGACGCGGTGCGCCGCGAACACCCCGACGCCCTCGTCACCGCGCTGGGCACCGAGCGCGGCCTCGACACCCGGCTCATCCCCGCGCGCGGCTACCCGCTGCGGCTGATCCCGCCGGTTCCCTTGCCGCGCAAGCCGAGCAAGGACCTCCTGCGGCTGCCGGGCCGGGTCCGGACGGCGGTCGGGACCGTCCGGGAGGTGCTGCGCGACGTCGACGCGGACGTGGTCGTCGGGTTCGGCGGTTACGTCGCGCTGCCCGCCTACCTGGGCGCCCGGGGCCGGGTGCCCGTCGTCGTGCACGAGGCCAACGCCCGGGCCGGGCTGGCCAACAAGGTCGGCGCGCGGTTCGCCGCGGCCGTCGCCACCGCCGTCGCGGGGACCGGCCTGCCGCACGAGCAGGTCGTCGGGATGCCGCTGCGGCGCAGCATCACCGGCCTCGACCGGGCGGCGCTGCGCGCCGAGGGCCGGGCCCACTTCGGGTTGCCGGCCGACGGGCCCGTCCTCCTGGTGTTCGGCGGTTCGCAGGGCGCCCGGACGCTCAACACGGCGGTGGCCGACGCCCTGCCCGGGCTCGCGTCGGCCGGCATCGCGGTCCTGCACGCCCACGGCGCGACCGGCACACCGGGCCCCGAGACGCCCGGCTACGTCCCGCTGCCCTACATCGAGCGGATGGACCTCGCCTACGCCGCCGCCGACGCCGTCCTCGGCCGCTGCGGCATGACGACGGTCTCCGAGGTCACCGCCGTCGGGCTGCCCGCGCTGTACGTGCCGCTGCCGCACGGCAACGGCGAGCAGGAGCTCAACGCGCGCCCCGTCGTCGCCGCCGGTGGCGGGATCCTCGTGCCCGACGCCGAAGCCACCGGTGACCGTGTCCTGGCGGAGCTGGTGCCGCTGCTGCGCGATCCGCAGCGGCTCGCGGCCATGGGTGCGGCCGCGCGGGCGTCGGGACACGCCGACGCCGACGAGCGGCTGGCCCGCATCGCGGTCGGGGTGGCGGAGCGGGCGGGGTCACGATGAGCGGTCCTCTGCTGGGCGAGCGCGTCCACCTCATCGGCATCGGCGGCGCCGGGATGAGCGGCATCGCGCGCATCCTGCTGGCCCGCGGGGTGGCCGTGTCGGGGTCGGACGCCAAGGACTCCCGCACCGTCATGGCGCTGCGCGCCCTCGGCGCCGAGGTCGCACTCGGGCACGACGCCGCGAATCTCGACCTGCTCGGCGGCCCGCCCACGGTCGTGGTGTCCACCGCGATCCGCGAGACCAACCCCGAGCTCGCCGCCGCCCGCGAACGGGGCCTGCTCGTCGTGCACCGGGCCGACGCGCTGGCCGACCTCACCACGGGCCGTCGCGTCGCCGCGGTCGCCGGGACCCACGGCAAGACCTCGACCAGCTCGATGCTCACCGTCGCGCTCCAGCACTGCCGGCTCGACCCGTCGTTCGCGATCGGGGGCGACCTCGCCGCGTCCGGTGCCGGGGCCCACCACGGTGGCGGCGACGTGTTCGTCGTCGAAGCAGACGAGAGCGACGGGTCCTTCACCGCCTACGCCCCCGAGGTCGCCGTCGTCACCAACGTCGAGCCCGACCACCTCGACCACCACGGCACAGAGGAGGCCTACCGGGCCGTCTTCGAGGCGTTCGTCGGGCGGATCGCGGAGAAGGGGACGCTCGTCGTCTGTGCCGACGACGCCGGCGCGGCCGCGCTGGGGGAGCAGGCCGAGGCGCGCGGGCTCACCGTCCGCCGCTACGGCCGCACCGCGACCGGCCCTGATGACGCCGTCCTGCTCGACCACGTGCCCGACGGGCCCGGCGCCCGGATGCGCGCCCGACACCGCGACGCCGAGCTCGCGGTGCGGCTGGCCGTACCCGGCGAGCACATGGCCCTCAACGCGCTCGCCGCGCTGCTCGCCGGTGTCGAGCTGGGTGCGCCCGTCGACGGGCTGCTCGCCGGCCTGGCGGAGTTCGACGGGGTGCGCCGCCGCTTCGAGTTCAAGGGCCGCGCGGCCGGTGTCGCGGTGTACGACGACTACGCCCACCACCCGACAGAGGTCGCCGCCACGCTGCGTGCCGCGCGGTCGGTCGCCGGACCGACCGGGCGCGTCGTCGTGGCGTTCCAGCCGCACCTCTACTCCCGCACCCGGCTGTTCGCCACCGAGTTCGGACGGGCGCTGGCCCTGGCCGACGAGGTCGTCGTGCTCGACGTCTACGGCGCGCGCGAGGACCCGGAGCCCGGCGTGACCGGCGCGCTCGTCGCCGACGCCGTCACGCTCCCGCCGCAGGTCGTGCACCACGTCCCGAGCTGGTCGCAGGTGCCGGCGGTGCTGGCCCGCCTCGCCCGCCCCGGCGACCTGGTCCTGACCATGGGCGCCGGTGACGTCACCGTCCTGGGCCCCGAGGTGCTCCGCGAGCTCGAGGAGCCCGAGGACGGCCCCCGCGGGGACGGCGGGTGAAGCGCCCGGCGGCCCCCGGCTCGGCAGGCGAGCGCGGCGGTCGTGACCGCCGCGCCGGTGCCGGGCGGACGGACGCCGGGCAGGACACGACCCGCGGCACCGCCGCGGACGCCGGCACGACCCGGGGCGCCGCCGCGGACCGCGGCGCCAACCGGGGTGCCGCCGGGGGCCGCGGGGCGACCCGGGGTGCCGCCGCCGAGCGCGGTGCGAGTGCCGACGACGGGGACGTCCACCACGACGTGCCGACCCAGCCCGGCCACGCCGACCGTGACGTCGCCGGTGGCAGCACCGCCGCGGCCCGTGCGGCCGGCGACCGCACCCGCGCCGCCGCCGGCCGGACGGCCGCCCGCAGGTCCGCGGCGTCGGCGACCGGCTCCCGCCCCGCGCGGGGCCGCACCGCGCACACCGACGGCCGGGGTCGCCGCATCGGCGCCGGCGGGATCGCCGCGATCCCCGGCTCCAGCGGCGGCAGCTCGAATCTCCGGCCAGGCCGCGGCGACGACCCGGCCGTCGACCCGGCCGGCGACAGGGTGGACGTGGGTTCCCCCGACCCGTCCGACGGGTCCGGGACCACCGCGACCGACTCCGAGCGGGTGCGTCGCGCGGTCGGGACCGGCTCGGGCGCCGCTCGGATCCCGGCCCGGCCACGTCCCGTCCGGCCCGCGCCACACATCCTGCGCCGGCGCCGGATCGCGCTGCTCGTCGTCGTGCTGGTGCTGCTGGGCGGTCTCGCCACGGGAGTGGCGTACCTGCTCTACGGCAGCGGCCTGGCCGACGTCGAGGATGTCACCGTGCAGGGCACGCTCGCCGTCGACCGCCAGCAGGTGCTCGACGCCGCGGCCATCCCGACCGGCGGCCCCCTGGTGGGCGTCGACACCTCCGACGCCGAGAAGCGGATCGCCGCGCTCCCGGGCGTCGCGGCGGTGTCGGTCGACCGCGACTGGCCGCACACGATCGCGATCACCGTCACCGAGCGCGTCGCCGTGATGCTGGCCGACACCCCGAAGGGCCTCATGCTCGTCGACAAGACGGGTCTGCCGTACGAGGTCGCTCCCGAGGTGCCGCCCGCGCTGCCGCGGCTCGACGTCGGCATCGCCGGCACGGTCGCCCCCGGCGACGTCCAGACGACCGCGGGTCTCGACGTCCTCGCCGCGCTGAGCGACGCCGTCCGCGGACAGGTCCAGACCATCACGGTGACCCCGCCCGCGAGCACGGGCGCGCAGCCGCGCATCGAGCTGGCGCTCTCCGACGGCCGCCGCGTCGTCTGGGGCACCCCCGACAACGGGCCGCGCAAGGCGGCGGTGCTCGCCGCGCTGCTCACGGAGAAGGGCACCGTCTACGACGTCGCGAGCCCCGATCTGCCCACGATCCGTCGCTGACCGCACACGTCCGGTCACGAAGAGGTCACAACCACGCGATGCACCCGCCTGGGGGGTTGCCGACGTGCGGCGCGCCTAATGGACCCGCACCCTGCCCGCACCTAGCGTTCTCGCGTGAAGGCCCGGACCAACCGGAGCTGGACCGGACCCGAGCAACTGGAAGGTGCCGCGCATGACGCCCCCGCACAACTACCTGGCCGTGATCAAGGTCGTCGGTATCGGTGGCGGCGGCGTGAACGCCGTCAACCGCATGATCGAGGTCGGTCTCAAGGGCGTCGAGTTCGTCGCCGTGAACACCGACGCCCAGGCACTGCTGATGTCCGACGCGGACGTCAAGCTCGACATCGGCCGGGAGCTGACCCGCGGCCTGGGCGCGGGGGCCAACCCGGAGGTGGGCCGCAAGGCCGCCGAGGACCACCGCGAGGAGATCGAGGAGGTCCTCAAGGGGGCCGACATGGTCTTCGTGACGGCGGGCGAGGGCGGCGGCACCGGCACCGGTGGCGCGCCCGTCATCGCCTCGATCGCGCGCAAGCTCGGGGCGCTGACGATCGGCGTCGTGACGCGTCCGTTCACCTTCGAGGGCAAGCGTCGCGCCGGGCAGGCCGAGGACGGCATCCAGCAGCTCCGCAACGAGTGCGACACCCTCATCGTCATCCCGAACGACCGGCTGTTGCAGCTCGGCGACGTGGGCGTCTCGCTCATGGACGCCTTCCGCTCCGCCGACGAGGTGCTGCTCTCCGGTGTCCAGGGCATCACCAACCTGATCACCACGCCCGGCCTCATCAACCTCGACTTCGCCGACGTCAAGAGCGTGATGTCGGGGGCGGGCAGTGCGTTGATGGGCATCGGCTCGTCGCGTGGCGAGGGTCGCGCGGTGCAGGCCGCGAGCTCGGCGATCAACTCGCCGCTGCTGGAGGCCTCGATGGACGGCGCGCAGGGCGTCCTGCTGTCGATCGCGGGGGGGTCCGATCTCGGGCTCTTCGAGATCAACGAGGCCGCCTCGCTCGTCCAGGAGGCCGCGCACCCCGAGGCCAACATCATCTTCGGGACGGTCATCGACGACTCGCTCGGCGACGAGGTCCGCGTCACCGTGATCGCGGCCGGCTTCGAGGGCGGCACGCCCGCGCACAAGAAGCTGGAGCCGGGCGCCTACCGGGCGGAGGGCTCGTCGACGGCCGCCGCCCCGGGTGCACCGGCGCCTGCGGCGCCGACGCCGCAGGTGCAGAGCCCGCCGGCCCAGAACCTGTCGGCCCAGAACCTGTCGGCCCAGCACCCGTCGGGACAGAACCCGCCGAGCGCGCCGTCGAGCCCGTTGTCGACGCCTCCGTCGACGATCTCGGCCCCCGCGACCCCGCCGGCCGCCGTGACCCAGGCGCCCGCCCACGGCCTGGGACACAACCAGGCCGGGACGCTGCCGCCTGCCGCGCCGGTCCCGTCGCAGTCGGCGCCGTCGCACGTGCCGCCCGCCCCGCGGACGCCCGACGCCGGGCGCAGCGAGCCGGCGATGAGCACGCTGCCCGGATCGTCCGCGGCACCTGCGGGATCGGCGGTGCCGGTGTCGGACAACGACTTCGACGACCTCGACGACGACGTGGACGTCCCGCCGTTCATGCGTCGCTGAGGTCCGTGCGACGCTGAACGCGTGCGCGTTCGCAGGGTCGTGACGACCCGCGCCGGCGGTCGCTCCACCGGCGCCTTCACCAGCTTCAACCTGTCCCGCGGGGTCGGCGACGACCCCGCGGCCGTCGGGGCCAACCGTGCCCGGCTCGCCCGCGAGCTGGGGCTGGCCCGCGTGGTCTTCCTCGAACAGGTGCACGGCACCCGGGTCGCGACGGTGGGCGCCGACCCCTCCGCCACCGGTCGCGAGGACGTGCCCGGGACCGACGCCTCCGTCACCGCCGAGCCGCGGGTGGGGCTCGCGGTGCTCGCGGCCGACTGCGTGCCGGTACTGCTCGCCGACCCGAAGGCCGGGGTGGTGGGCGCCGCCCACGCCGGACGCGTCGGTGCAGCGGCGGGGATCGTCCCGGCGACCCTGCAGGCGATGACGGCGCTCGGCGCGCACGTCGAGGACGTCGACGTCCTGCTCGGCCCCGCCGTCTGCGGCGGCTGTTACGAGGTGCCGGCCGCGATGCGCGACGAGGTCGGTGCGGCCCTGCCCGGCAGCGGGGGACGCACGCGCCGGGGGACGCCGGGTCTCGACATCCGCGCCGGGCTGCACCGGCAGCTGCGTGCGCTCGGCGTGCACGGCGTGGGCGTCGACCCCCGCTGCACGATGGAGGACCCCGACCTCTACAGCCACCGCCGCGAGCAGCGCACCGGCCGGCAGGCAGGTGTCATCTGGCTCGACCCGTCCGACCGCTGACGCCCGTCCCGCCGCACCCACCCCGAGCGCACCCCGAGTGCTCTCCCGGGGTCCTCGGGTGTCGACGGTGAGGTTGCGCCCGGGGGGTCGAGCGCAACCTGAGCGCTCTCCCGCGGCCCTCGGGTGCCGACGGTGAGGTTGCATCCGGAGGGCGGAGCGCAACCTGAGTGCTCTCCCGCGGCCGGGCGTGGACGGTGAGGTTGCGCCCGGGGGGTCGGGCGCAACCTGAGTGCTCTCCCGCGGCCGGGTGCCGACGGTGAGGTTGCGCCCGGGGGTGGGGGGCAACGTCACGGCTGTCCTGCAGCCTCGCGCCCACGGCGGAGTCGCCGTCGCCGAGGTCGCTGGGCGCAACCCTGTGGTCGTCCGTCGTACGTGCGCCGACGATGGGGTGTAACCCGTCCCGGTGGCAGGGCGGGGCCGCGGCGGGAGTCGGGGATGATCGGGACACCCCGGAGGCGGGGGCGGGAACGAGGGGAGGAGCCACGGTGGACGATCGCCGCGAGGAGCTGGCGCGTCGGCTCGCGCAGGTGCGGGAGCGCATCGCCTCGGCGTGCGCCGCCGCCGGACGCGACCCCGGCGAGGTGGCGATGCTGGCGGTCACCAAGACGATCCCGGCACGCGACGTCGTGCTGTTGCACGGCCTCGGCCTGCGCGACTTCGGCGAGAACCGCGCACAGGAGGCGGCGGCCAAGGTCGTGGAGGTCGCCGAGCTGCTCGGGAACCCGCCGGCCGGCGCGGCGCCGCGCTGGTACTTCGTCGGCGGACTGCAACGGAACAAGGCGCGGCTGGTGGCCCCGTGGGTGACACGCGTCGAGTCGGTCGACTCGGCCCGGCTCGCCGACGCGCTCGACGCGCAGGCCCGCCGCGCAGCGGACGACGGCGAGCGCGACGGTCCCCTCCCGGTGCTGCTGCAGTACAGCGTGGACGGCGACCCCGGCCGCGGGGGAGTCGCGCGCGACGGGCTGCTCACGCTCGCGTCGCACGTCGCGGGGTGTGCGGGACTGCGGCTCGACGGGTTGATGGCCGTGGCGCCGCTGCACGCCGACCCCGAGGAGGCCTTCGCCGACGTCGCCGCCGCAGCGGAGGTGCTGCGCGCCGAGCACCCTGCGGCGACGGTCCTGTCGGCGGGCATGTCCGGTGACCTCGACGTGGCGATCCGTCACGGATCGACGTGTGTGCGTGTCGGAACGGCTCTTGTGGGGGAACGGCGGCTAGCCTCGCGGTGATCGCCGGTCGCGGGGCGGCCGTCGGTTCGCGGGCGACGACGAGGGGACTGCGACATGGGCGGCGCGATGTACCGGCTCAAGGCCTACTTCGGAATGGTGCCCGCCGACGAGATGACCGATTTCGTCGACGAGCCGGCCTACGCGTCGCCGCGCCGTCGTGAGGAACGCTGGGACGACACCGCGGACCGCTACGACGAGATCGACGAGTCCTACCAGAGTCCCGCGCCCCCGGCGTCGGTCGGCGAGGCGTGGGAGCGCCGCCCCGGCCGCCCCGGCGGCATGGAGCGCACCCCGCGTGACACTCGTCCCACCCGCGAGCCGGTGCGCGCCGTCGGCACCGCCGGTGCGGGCTCGGCCGGTCTCGGCACGGGCAGCGTCCGCGGCGCGCTCGCCGTCGACTCGGACCCGGTCCTGCGCGAGCCGGTCCTGCGCGAGCCCGCCCGCGAGCCGGTCGGCCTGCGCGAGGTCCGTCCGCACGAGCGTGCGGCCGTCCCGGAGCAGCGCGACCGCGGTGCGGCGGCCTTGTCGCGCATCACGACCCTGCAGCCTCGTAGCTACAAGGAGGCGCGCACGATCGGCGAGCGCTACCGCGACGGCCAGCCCGTGATCATGAACCTCACCGAGCTCGACGCGGCGTCGGCGAAGCGCCTCGTCGACTTCGCCGCGGGCCTCGCGTTCGCGCTGCGCGGTTCCATCGACAAGGTGACCAACCGCGTCTTCCTGCTCACACCCGCGGACGTCGAGGTGTCCGCCGACGACGCCCGCAGGCTCGCAGAACGTGAGCTGTTCCGCCAGGATTGAGCCGTGCCCGACGCCGTTCGCCTCGTTCTGTACTACGTCCTGTTCGTCTTCTGGTTGCTGCTGACCGCGCGCATCGTGGTCGAGCTCGTGCACGCCTTCGCACGCAAGTGGAGGCCTGCCGGGCAGAGCGCCATCGCTCTCGAAGCGATCTTCACCGTGACCGATCCGCCCGTGAAGTTGTTGCGGAGAGTGATCCCCACGGTCCGGATCGGGGGAGTGGGACTGGACCTCTCGATTATGGTTCTGCTCCTGGCAGTGTTCATACTGATGGACGTTGTCAGGCCGGAGTGAGCCCCAGTCACCCGGTTTGCCGCCGAGGACTGCATGAGGTGATCCGATGCCGCTGACGCCCGCCGACGTTCACAACGTCGCGTTCAGCAAGCCCCCTATTGGTAAGAGGGGGTACAACGAGGACGAGGTCGACGCGTTCCTCGACCTGGTCGAGGCCGAGCTCGCCCGGCTGATCGAGGAGAACGACGACCTGCGCGAGCAGGTGTCCCAGATGGAGTCCCAGCTCGGCAGCGCCCAGGCCGACCTGGAGGAGGCGCGTTCGCGCCCCCAGCCCGCTCTCGCGCCCCCGACGGCCCAGATCCAGCGGCCGGTCGAGCCCCCGCGTCCGGTGGAGCCCCCGCGCTCGCTGTCGGCCCCCGCGCCGCAGCTGGCCGACGGTGGCGACATGGGCGGCGGTGACCACCACGTCCAGGCGGCGAAGGTCCTGGGTCTCGCCCAGGAGATGGCCGACCGGCTCACCGCGGAGGCCAAGAACGAGGCCGACTCGATGCTGGCCGACGCCCGGACCAAGTCCGAGCAGCTGCTGTCGGACGCCCGGACCAAGTCCGACGGTCTGGTGAACGACGCCCGCGCCCGCGCCGAGACGATGCTCAACGACGCGCGCACCCGGGCCGAGACGCTCGAGCGGCAGTCGCGTGAGAAGGCTGCGACGCTGGTCAGCGACGCCGAGCGCAAGCAGACGGAGATCATCGGCACCATCCAGCGTGACAAGTCGGTGCTGGAGAAGAAGATCGACGAGCTGCGCACCTTCGAGCGCGAGTACCGCACCCGGCTCAAGACCTACCTCGAATCGCAGCTGCGCGACCTCGAGGGCCGTGGCTCGGCCGCGCCGGCCGACGGCCGCTCCGCGTCCAACGGTGGCTACGCCGCCAGCGGGTACGGGCAGCGGGCCGACGCCGGTAGCTGACGACCCGCTGAACGGTCCCCGGACGGTGGGCGGTGCCTCGGCATCGCCCACCTGGGAGTGAATAGTGCTGCTGCTCGTCCTGATCCTCGTCCTGATCGCGTTCGCCCTGCTCGTCGTCGCCCTGCTGACGGGCAGCGTCCTCTGGGCGTGGGTGTCCGTGGCCGTCAGCGCGGGCGCCGCAGTGGTGCTGCTCGTCGACTGGCTGCGCGGACGACGGGCCGCACGCACCGGTCCCGTGGCCGGTCAGGGCGACGCCGCGGGTGCTGCGGCGGGGCCCACCCCGCCCTCGTTCGAGGGTTCGGACGCCGCCACGCAGGTGCTGCCGGTGGTCGGGCCGGCAGGGTCCGCTCCGCCGCCCGTGCCGCCGAGCGGTCGTCCCGCCGGTGACGGCGGGTCGACGGCCCTGCTGCCGTCGGGCCAACCGTCCGGCTCAGGCGGGCGACCGCCCGGCGCTGACGGCGGGTTCACTCCATCGAGCGGAAAATCGTCACCCAGCGTAGTCGGCTCGGGTCCGGGTTTCCCGCCCGGGTCGGGCCAGGAGACCGCGGTCGTCCCGGCCGCGGGCCACGGTCCCGGCGGCGGTGCCGATGCCGGGTCGCGCCCGCCTGCCGAGGCGGATCGCGGCCCCGGGACCGGTGCCGGGCCGAAGGGTCCCGGTGGGTCCGCGGCGGTTGCCACGGGTGCGGCCGACGCCGCGGCTGCGGGCTCCGCCGGGAACGCGGCACCGACGCAACCCAGGGACGGCTCGGGCACCTCGGCCCCGGCCGCTCCCGGGGCGGCCGTCGACGGTCCGACCGTGGCCGTCCCTGCCGCGGCGGCCGCCGCGGCCCGGTCCGCCGCTGTGTCCGGACCGGCCGAGGACGAGCAACGTGCTGCCGGCCGGACCTCGGGTGAGCCGGGCGCGGACACCACGGACCCGTCGGGGAGAGGCTCGGCGGGCGAGCGCCCGACCGGGACGAGCTCGGCCGACCAGGGGCCCGCGGGCAGCGGCGCCGCGCGCGACGGAACCGCCGGCGCCGGGACCGAGGACACGGGTCCGGCGGACCCGCGCGCCACGGGGAAGGCGAACACGGGCGGGGTCGGCGCGGACCAGGGCGCCGCGGGATCGCCCGTCGCCGGTGGCGGCGGATCGGCTGTGGCCGCCACGACCGCCCTCGCGGGGCAGGGCGTGGGCAACCCTGCCCAGGGGCGCGGCTCGGCCGCCGAGGCGACCACCGTCGTCGGCGGGCCCGCGGGGCAGCAGCCCACCACGCAGGCCGGTAGCCGGCCGCCCCACAACCAGGCCGGCAGTCAGGCGGCCGGTAACCAGCCCGGCAGTCAGGCGGCCGGCAGTCAGCCCGGCAGCCAGGTGGCCGGCAACCAGCCCGTCAGTCAGGTGGCCGGCAGCCAGCCCGCCGGCAACCAGCCCGGCAGTCAGGCGGCCGGCAGTCAGCCCGGCAACGCGGCACCCGGCGGCACCCAGCCGCTCGGCGCTGAGGCTCAGGGTGGTCAGGGTCCCGGGGGACAGGTCGGTGCCGGTCAGCCGCCGGCCGAGCAGTCCCGTGCCGAGACGTTCGCCGCGGACGCCGGGGAGCCCCCGGAGGAGCAGCCGGACAATGCGGTCGCGGCCCAGGTGGCGACGTTGGAGGACGAGGTCGTCGTGGTCGACGAGCAGCCCCGCTTCCACCTCACCGACTGCCGGACGCTCGGCGGGCAGGCACTGATCCCGCTGCCGGTGCGCGAGGCCGTCGAGCTCGGGTTCACCCCGTGCGGTGTGTGCAGCCCGAGCCGGACCATCGCGGCCCGCCACCACGCCGAGGTCCGCTGACCGGTACCCGCACCGTCGGGAGGACCGCGCCGGGGGACGGGACCGCGGAATATTCGCGGGCCGGGGCACGCTACCCTGGCAGTACACGCACGACTCACTACACGCACGACTCACTCGCACGACCAGCGGCGTCGATCCGGCCATCACCGGGGAGCCTCCGGAAGAAACGGGTACCGCGCAGCAACGCGCGGCCCGGAGTAGAACCGGACGGGTGCGGCCCGTCACAGCCGTCGAACGAGAGGCCACGCGGTCGCCGGTACCACGGCGGCCACGAGGCAAGCGGGGTGGTACCGCGGCGCCCGGTGACGGGCCGTCGTCCCCGTGCAGGCAGATCCACGAGCCGCACGAGGAGCCCCACCACGATGGCCGACCGACCCGCGTCCGCGCCGAACGATCCCGCGCCGAACGATCCCGCGCCGAACGATCCCGCGCCGAACGATCCCGCGCCGGGCGATCCCGCGCCGAACCACCCCGCGCCGGACGACCGGGAGACGGGTTACCCCGCGGTCCCGGCGCACCCGTCGTTCCCCGCGCTCGAGCGTGAGGTCCTCGACTTCTGGGCAGCCGACGACACGTTCCGCGCATCGGTCGAGGCCCGGCCCGCGGGGGAGAACGGCAGCAACGAGTTCGTCTTCTACGACGGCCCGCCCTTCGCCAACGGCCTGCCGCACTACGGCCACCTGCTCACCGGCTACGTCAAGGACGTCGTCCCCCGCTACCAGACGATGCGTGGCAAGCACGTCGAGCGCCGGTTCGGCTGGGACACCCACGGCCTGCCCGCCGAGACCGAGGCGGAGCGGCAGCTGGGGCTCAAGGGCAAGTCCGACATCGACGCGATGGGTGTCGCCGAGTTCAACGCGGCCTGCAAGGAGTCGGTGCTGCGCTACACCGACGAGTGGCGCGAGTACGTCACCCGCCAGGCCCGCTGGGTCGACTTCGACAACGACTACAAGACGCTCGACCTGTCCTACATGGAGAGCGTCATGTGGGCGTTCAAGACCTTGTACGACAAGGGTTACGTCTACCAGGGCTTCCGCGTCCTCTGGTACTGCTGGCACGACGGCACCCCGCTGTCGGCGTCGGAGACCAAGATGGACGACGCCTACCAGGACCGGCAGGACCCTGCCGTCACCGTCGGGCTGCGGCTGACCGCGCCGGGAACGGACCTCGACGGCGCGCTCGCCCTGATCTGGACGACGACGCCGTGGACGCTGCCGTCGAACCTCGCGATGGCGGTCAACCCGGAGGTCGAGTACGCGCTGGTCGCCGCGAAGGGGGAGAAGTGGCTGCTGGCCGCGGCCAGGGTCGGCGCCTACGCCCGCGAGCTGGGTGAGGAGCCCGAGGTGCTGCGGACGCTGAGCGGCGCCGAGCTCGTCGGGACGGGCTACACGCCGCCGTTCGACTTCTTCGTCGGCCGTCCGAACGCCCACCGGATCCTGGCCGCCGACTACGTCACCACCGACGACGGCACCGGCGTCGTGCACATCGCGCCGGCCTTCGGTGAGGAGGACAAGGTCGTCACCGACGCGGCGGGCATCGACGTCGTCGTCCCCGTCGACGGCGCCGGGAAGTTCGACGCGACCGTGCCGCCCTACCAGGGCATGCAGGTCTTCGACGCGAACCCGCACATCATCGACGACCTCAAGAACGGGGCCCCGTACGTCCACGGTGTGCTGCTGCGCCGCGAGACCTACGACCACGCCTACCCGCACTGCTGGCGCTGCGGGAACCCGCTGATCCAGCGGGCCGTCGACTCCTGGTTCGTGCGGGTCACGGCGTTCCGCGACCGGATGGTCGAGCTCAACGAGCAGATCACCTGGGTGCCCTCGCACGTGCGTGACGGCCAGTTCGGCAAGTGGCTGGAGAACGCGATCGACTGGTCGATCTCGCGCACCCGCTACTGGGGCAGCCCGATCCCCGTGTGGATGTCCGACGACCCGGCCTATCCGCGGGTCGACGTGTACGGCTCGCTCGACGAGCTGGAGCGCGACTTCGGCGTGCGCCCGACCGACCTGCACCGCCCCTTCATCGACCAGCTGACGCGTCCCAACCCGGACGACCCGACGGGCCGCTCGACGATGCGCCGGGTGCCGGAGGTGCTCGACTGCTGGTTCGAGTCGGGCTCGATGCCGTACGCGCAGGTGCACTACCCGTTCGAGAACGCGGACTGGTTCGAGCACCACTACCCGGGCGACTTCATCGTCGAGTACAACGGCCAGACCCGCGGCTGGTTCTACACGCTGCACGTGCTGGCCACGGCGCTGTTCGACCGGCCGTCGTTCAGCTCGTGCGTGGCGCACGGGATCGTGCTGGGCGACGACGGCACGAAGATGTCGAAGTCGCGCCGCAACTATCCCGACGTCAACGAGGTCTTCGAGCGCGACGGCTCCGACGCCATGCGCTGGTTCCTCATGGCGAGCCCGATCCTGCGCGGCGGGAACCTCGTCGTCACCGAGCAGGGCATCCGCGAGGGGGTGCGCCAGGCGCTGCTGCCGCTGTGGAACACGTGGTACTTCCTGTCGCTCTATGCGGGCGCGGCCGGGCGCCGGGGCGTCACCCGCACCGACTCGACGCACGTCCTGGACCGGTACGTGCTGGCCAAGACCGCGGAGCTGGTCGACGGGGTGACCGACGCGCTCGACGTCTACGACATCGCCGGCGCGTGCGAGCAGGTCCGCGACCACGCGGAGGTGCTCACCAACTGGTATGTGCGCCGCTCGCGGCAGCGCTTCTGGGACGGCGACCCTGCGGTCAACACAGACGCGATCGACACCCTGCACACCGTCCTGGAGGTGACCGCGCGCGTCGCGGCGCCGCTGCTGCCGCTGGCGATGGAACGCGTGTGGCAGGGGCTCACCGGCGGCCGGTCGGTGCACCTGGCCGACTGGCCCGCCCGCGACGAGCTCCCGCACGACGCGGCGCTGGTCACGGCGATGGACCGGGTGCGACAGGTGGCGTCGTCGGCGTCGTCGCTGCGCAAGGCGCGCAACAAGCGGGTCCGGCTGCCGCTGGCCCGGCTGACCGTCGCGGCTGCCGACGCCGAGACGCTCGCCCCGTTCGCCGACATCCTGCGCGACGAGGTGAACGTCAAGGACGTCACGCTGACGACCGACGTCGCGACCTACGGGCGGTTCGAGCTGGCCGTCAACGCGCGTGCCTGCGGGCCGCGCCTCGGCGGCGACACCCAGAAGGTCATCAAGGCCGTCAAGGCGGGGGAGTGGACCGCCGAGCCCGACGGCACGGTCACCGCGGGCGGCATCCAGCTGCTCCCGGGTGAGTTCACCGAGAAGCTCGTCGCCGCCGACCCGGCGGAGACCGCGGCCCTGCCCGGCAACACCGGGCTCGTCGTCCTCGACACCGCGGTGACCCCGGAGCTCGCGGCCGAGGGCGCGGCACGCGATGTCGTGCGCGTCGTGCAGCAGGCCCGGCGCGACGCGGGCCTCGACGTCTCCGACCGCATCGTGCTGACGATCGGCGGCGACGACGAGGTGCTCGCCGCCGTCGGGGCCCACGAGGCGTTCGTCGCGGGCGAGGTGCTGGCGACGTCGGTCGTGCACGCCGAGCCGGCCGAGCCGACGCTCGTCGGGACGGCGGCGGCGGCCGCGGACGGCACGGGCTCGCACCGGGTCGCGGTGCACGTGGCCCGAGCCTGACGCTTCCCTCACGCAGGAACGGCACTTTCCCGCAACCCCGTTGCGGGAAAGTGCCGTTCCTGGCATTCCGGAAACCGTGGAGCACACCTCGCGGCGAACGACGCTCGTCACGAGGACGATGCGGGCCCAGTCGCGACGGAAGAAGACGATCAGCCCGACGGCGGTGGCGACCGGTCGACGCCGGTGTCCGGGGCGGGGGCTCAGGCGGCGCCGCGGCGGCGTTCGCGTCGGATCTCCAGCGCGAGCGGCACCAGCGACACGACGACGACGAGCGCGACGACCGGCAGCAGGTAGGCGTCGATCCCGGGCACGCTCGCGCCGAGGGCGTACCCGGCCAGCACGAGCCCGACGGTCCATGCGAGGCCGCCGACCACCTGCCACGTCGTGAAGGTGGCCAGGGGCGTGTGCAGGGCGCCGGCGACGGGGTTGAGCACCGTCCGCACGACGGGCACGAACCGCGCGAGCACGACGGCCTTGGCCGGCCCGTAGCGGTCGAACATCTCCTGCGCGCGGCGCATCCCGGCCTGCACCCTGGGCCGCGTCGTCCGGGTGCGGAGCGCACGCCCTGCGCGCCGGCCGATCAGGTAGCCGGTCTGGGCCCCCGACAGCGCGCCGGCCGCTGCCGCGACCAGCACCCACGGCAGGCTCAGCTGCACGCCGCCGTCGGTTGCGCACAGCAGGCCGGCGGTGAACAGCAGGGAGTCGCCGGGCAGGAAGAAGCCGACGAGCAGACCGGTCTCGGCGAAGAGCACGACCAGGATCCCCAGCGTGCCGAACGACGACAGCAGGTCGTGGGCGCTCAACGGGTTCAGCGCGAGGACGTGGGTCACGTGGTCTCCGGGGTCGGCGGTGCGCCGCGTCGGGGCGGCCGTCGTCGACGGTAGGAACCCGCGCCCTCCGGTCCGGCCAGCGGCGGGCAAACGTTCGGTAAGGACCCCGCGGGACGTCCCCCGCGGCACGGGCAGGTGGGACGCTCGGCGGCGTGATCGGGATCGGATGGCCCCTTGCCGTCGCGCTCGTCGCCCTGGTCGCGGTGGCCGTGGGCGCGAGCCTTCTCGGCCATGTCGGGACGGCGCGGCAGAGCGCCGTCGCGGCGGTCCGGGCGGTGCTGCAGCTGGGCGTCGTGTCGCTGGTGATCCTCGCCGTCGTCCGCTCGTGGTGGACGACCGCGGCGTTCATGCTGCTCATGCTGGGGGTGGCGACCTGGACGTCGGCGCGGCGGTTGACGCCCGACCGCGGCGGCCTCGCCGTGGGCGCCGCGATCCTGGCCGGCGCGCTGCCGGTACTCGCCGTCGTGCTCGGGTCGGGCGCGGTGCCGCTGACCGGGATCGCGGTCGTGCCGATCACGGGGATCGTCGTCGGCGGTGCGATGTCGGCGGCGTCGCTGGCCGGGCGCCGGGCGCTCGACGGGCTGGCCACGCGGCACGGCGAGTACGAGGCGGCACTGTCGCTGGGCTTCGGGGTGCGCGACGCGGCCATGATCGTGGTGCGGCCGTCGGGTGCCGAGGCGCTCGTCCCCGCGCTCGACCAGACCCGCACCGTCGGTCTGGTGACCCTGCCGGGCGCGTTCGTGGGCGTGTTGCTGGGCGGCGGCAGTCCCGTCGCGGCGGGCGCGGCGCAGGTCCTGGTGCTGGTCGGGCTCCTGGCGGCGGAGACGATCGCCGTCGTCGTGACGGTCGAGCTCGTGGCGCGCGACGTGATCCGCCGCGTCCGACCGGCGACGGCGGACCGTCCGGGTCGGCGACGGGGGTCACACCCGCGCCGTCCCGGATTGCGCCGTAGGGTGACGCGGTGATCGACGCGGCCCGGCGATGGCACGACCTGCAGTCGGGCCGGGGGATCCCGCCGGAGATCCTCGCGCAGGCGTCGGCGAGCCCGTGGACGCACGAGCCGCGCGACTTCGCCGCCCCCGACGAGCCGGCCGACACCCCGTCGCGCGTGTCGGCGCTGGCGCTGCTCGGCGACTCCGGGACCGTCCTCGACGTCGGCTGCGGCGGCGGAGCGGCGGCGTTCGCGCTGGTCGGCCCGCTCAAGGCGGTCACCGGCGTCGACCATCAGCCGGACATGCTCGAGATCTTCGCCGAGGGCGCACGGCGGCGCGGGATCCCGTACACGACCGTCGCCGGGCGCTGGCCCGACGTCGCCGACCAGGCCGGTCGCGCCGACGTGGTCGTGTCGCACCACGTGCTGCACAACGTGGTGGACCTGCCGCCGTTCGTCGAGGCGCTGACGGCGGCCGCGCGCACGGGCGTCGTCGTCGAGATGTTCGACGAGCACCCGATGGCCTGGCTCGATCCGCTGTGGCTGCGCTTCCACGGCCTGCGCAGGCCCGAGCCGGCCCGCACCGACGACGCCGTCGCGGTGCTCGCCGAGCTCGGGATCGCGCCGGACGTCGCCCGCTGGGAGCGGGAGAACCCGCCGCGCCAGGATCCGGAGTGGGTGACCCGGCGGCTGTGCCTGCCCCCCGAGCGGGTCGGCGAGGTGGCCGACGCCCTCGCCGGGCTGCCCCCGCGGCCCCGGCACGCCGCGACGCTCACCTGGCGCAGCTGAACGCGCTCAGGCAGGGCGGACCGTCACGTCGCCGTGGTCCGACGTCACCGACAGTGTCGCCGTCGCGGCCGGGTCGGGCGGCAGCAGCACCCGGCTGCGGCCCGAGGGCGAGTCGGCGACGACGCGGTAGCTGCTCCCGGCCGGCACCGCGACGTCGACGTCCCCGCTGCGGCTGGTGACGGTCACGCCGCTCGGTGCCGTCGCCGACGCGAGTGTGACGTCACCCGTCGTCGTCTGGACCAGCACCGACGGCGACCGCAGCCCGGTCCCGACGACGTCGCCGGACACGGTGTGCACGCTGAGGTCGCCGGCAAGGCCGGTGAACGTCGCGTCGCCCGCGCCGAGCTGGACGGCCACGCGGCCGGTGAGGTCGCGCGCGACGACGTCACCGCCACCCGAGCGGACCGTGACGGCCATGGTCGCCGGCAGCGCGATCGTGTAGGTGACCTGGCAGAAGTCACCGGCGAAGCCCTGGCAGTCGGCGTCGAGCACGAGCCCGGCGGGCCCGTCGTGGGCCTGGAGGTCGGGGGTGGTCAGGCCGTGCCGGGCCTGCGTCCTGACGTGCACGAGGCCGTCGGCGCTCGGGACGAGCGACACGTCGCCGGAGGGCGTCGTGACCGCCAGGCTCGGCGAGGTGGGCGCGTAGGTGGTGTCCGTGGTCGTCGTCGCGTGCACAGCGGTGCTCAGCAGCTGCAGGACCCCGCCCACCGCCGCGACCAGCACGACCAGCACGGCGACGACCACCAGCACCGGGTGCGGGCGCGCGGGCGGGCGGGGCGCGCCGGGGTCCGCGGACGCGGCGGCGGTCGGGACGGTCGGGGTGGACATCAGCTCTCCAGGTAGCGCAGCACCGCGAGCACGCGGCGGTGGTCGGTCGGGACGGCGGGCAGCGCGAACTTCGTGAAGATGCCGCTGACGTGCTTCTCGACGGCGCCGTCGGACACCACGAGCGCCTCGGCGATGCCGCTGTTGGAACGCCCCTCGGCCATGAGCGAGAGGACGTCGCGTTCGCGTGGGGTGAGCTCGGCGAGCGGCGCGGTGCGCCGGGACCGGGTGAGGATCTGGGAGACGACCTCCGGGTCGAGCGCGGTGCCGCCGCCGCGGACCCGGTGCAGCGCCTCCACGAAGCTCTCGACGTCGGCGACCCGGTCCTTGAGCAGGTACCCGACGCCGTGGGTGTCGCCGGCGAGCAGGTCGGTGGCGTAGCGCTCCTCGACGTACTGCGAGAGCACGAGGACCGCCACCGACGGCCAGCGGGCCCGGATGACGAGCGCGGCGCGCAGGCCCTCGTCGGAGTGGGTCGGGGGCATCCGCACGTCGGCGACGACGACGTCGGGCTGGTCGTCGCCGACGGTGCGCAGCAACGACTCCGCGTCACCGACCGCGGCGACGACGTCGAACCCGGCCTCGGTGAGCAGCCGCTCCAGCCCCTCGCGCAGCAGCACCGAGTCCTCGGCGATGACGACGCGCGGCGCGTCCTGCAGGCCCGGCGACACGGTCACAGGGGCCGGCCCGGCAGCTCGACGGTCAGCACGGTGGGCCCGCCCACGGGGGAGTCGACCGACAGCTGGCCGTCCACGCCCGACACCCGGTCGGCGAGCCCGCGCAGCCCGGTCCCGCGGGCGGGGTCGGCGCCGCCGCGGCCGTCGTCGGTCACGGTGATCCACAGCGTCCGGTCCGACTCGACGACGGTGACGGTCGCGCGCGCGGCCCCGGCGTGCTTGGCGACGTTGGTCAGCGCCTCGGAGACCACGAAGTAACCGATCGCCTCGACGGCGGGTGCCGGTCGCACCGGCACGTCGACGGTCAGGTCCACCGGCACCGGGCAGCGCGCGGCCAGGGCGGGCAGGGCGGCGTCGAGACCGCGGTCGGAGAGCACCGGCGGGTGCAGTCCGCGGATCAGCCCGCGCAGCTCCACGACGGCGTCCTTGGCCTGCTGATGGGCCTCGTCGAGCAGGTCGCCGATGCCGTCGGGCTCGGTGCGGTAGCGCGCCTTGGCCCGGCCCAGCGTCATGGCCAGCGACACCAGGTGCTGCTGGGTACCGTCGTGCAGGTCGCGTTCGATGCGGCGGCGTTCGGCCTCCACCGAGTCGACGACGCGGGCGCGGCTGCGCTCGAGCTCCCCGACCCGCGCGGCCAGCGCCCCGGGGACCGGCCCGAGCAGCGCCCGGGCGACCGCGACGTCGAGGGCCACCAGCGCGCGCACGACGGCGGGCGTCACGAGCAGCAGGATCAGCCCGAGCCCGGCGAGCAGCCCGCGGACCGTGCCGGAGGCCAGCGGGATGCCGAACAGGTGGGCGTCGGGGTTCCCGGACATCAGGACCGCCACCGGCAGCACGAGCAGCGTCGCGCCGAAGGCCAGCAGCCCGTAGACGATCCCCGAGGTGAGCATGCCGAGCGGTGCCGCCAGCACCTGGTGGGCCGTCCGCCGCTGCACCCCGGGATCGCGCAGCAGCACACCCGCGTAGCGCAGCGGGTTGCGGTGTGCGGGCGGCATCGGCTGCGGGTCGATGACGACCCCGAGCAGCAGCCGGTAGCGGGCCCGCTCGATCGCGCCGAGCCCGGCGCCGACCCAGGCCGTGAGCAACCAGACCGGCACCCCGAGCAGCGCGAACGGCAGCAGCAGGACCGACCAGAACAGCCCGGCCAGCAGGAGGAAGCAGGTCGCGGCCCCGATGAACGCGTCGAGCAGCAGGTGGGCCGCGCCGAGCCAGGTCGCCGGGGAGGCGAACGCCCGCAGCGGGTCGGCCGGGGACGGCCGGGCGCCGCCTGCGGCCCGCGCCGATGGGGGGACAGCCGTGGACATGCGACGAACCTATTGATCCACGGTGCCGCGGCACCATCCGGAAGGTTCCCGGTCCCACCCGGGGGACAACCCCCGGTCGCCCGTCAAGCACCGACCCGCGACCGGCGCTGCGCCGGAGGACGCACGAGGTCGCGCCGGCCCCGACCCGCGCAACCTGACGGTCGTGGGGCGTCGGGTTCGGAGCGGTGAGGTTGCGGCCGGGTCTTCGTGCGCAACCTCGCGGTCGTCCCGGCCGCCGCGACGACGGTCAGTGGGTGACGACCCACCAGGCGATCAGCACGCCGAGGGAGTTGGTGGCGACGTGCGCGAGGACCGGCGTGACGAGGTGGCCGCCCCAACGTCGCCAGGCGCTGAGCAGCACCCCCGCTGCCGCGGTGCCGACGACCGCCGCCGCGCACGTCGCGACCGTGCCCCAGCCGCCGACCGACGCCGCCACCGCCGCGTTGGCGCCCGCCATCCCGATCGAGGGCAGCACGTGCCACAGCCCGAACAGCCCCGACGACACCAGCGTCCGCCGCCACCACGACCCGCCGACGAGCCCGGGCAGCACCCCGCGGAACGCGACCTCCTCCAGTACGGCCGTCCCGAGCGGGATCCGGATCAGCGCGGCGAAGAGCATCGCGCCGAGCGGGCCGGCCGCCCGGGAGTCCTGGAACGCCTCGCGGGTCGCCGGGATGGCGAGCGCGACGAGGTAGAGCACCGCGACGGCCGCGAACGCGATCGCGCCGACCCCGAGGCCGCGGCGCACCGTCGCCCGCGAGAGCCCGAGATCGGCCCACGTCACCCCGCACCCGCGCGCGACGACGACCAGGAGCGCGGCGACGGCGAGGTTCCAGGGGATGTACGCCTCCGGCCACAGCCGGTTGCTGACGACGTTCGACGCTGCCAGGATCGTGATCACCGAGACCAGACCCAGCCGTCGCCGAAGGGCGCGCCCGGGGCGGAGGGGCTGGTCGGGGTGCGTCCGCAGGACCGTCGCCATCACGACCGTCCCGCCGTGGTGGGGGCCATCCCGGTCGACGGTACCCGAGCGCGCGCAGGGGGACGGGCACGATGACCGAGGTAGACCCGGCCGGCGCAACCGCAGGTCGGGGTACCGGCGGCACCGCCGCGGCGGGCGACGCGGAGGGTCTCGTGGCGCGCGACCGCTACGTCGACCTCCTGCGGGCGTTCTCGATCCTGGTCGTCGTGCTGTGGCACTGGGCCTTCACGATCCTGGTGTGGGGCCCGAGCGGCCCGTCGGCCACGAGCCCGCTGGGCTTCACATCGGGCCTGTGGGTGCTCACGTGGCTGTTCCAGGTGTTGCCGCTGTTCTTCTACGTCGGGGGCTACGTGCACCTGCGGGCCTGGCAGCGGGCCTGCGCGCGAGGTGAGCACCTCGGCCACTTCGTGTGGCGCAACATCCGCAGGCTCTCGCTGCCGGCGCTGCTGCTCGCGGTCGTCTGGATCGGGATGGGCGCGGGTCTGGGGGCGGTCTTCGACGTCGCGTGGGTCGGGCGCGCGGTGCTGCTCGTCATCAGCCCGTTGTGGTTCATCGCCGTGTACCTCGGGCTGATCGCCCTGATGCCGGCCTGGCTGTGGCTGCGCGAGCACTTCGGCGCGGTCCCGCTCGTGTGGTTCGCCGGGATGGTGGTCGTCGTCGACATCCTGCGGTTCCGCGCCGGGATGGACGAGCTCGCCTACGTGAACATGGTCCTCGTGTGGGGGCTGGCGTTCCAGGCGGGCTTCTCCTACGAGCAGGTGGTGCGCGCCCCGCGCCAGTTCGACGCGGCGCTGATGTGGGCGGGGCTGTTCGGGCTGGTCGGGCTCGTGTTCTCCGGGCTCTACCCCGGCTCGATGGTCGGTGTGCCGGGGGAGACGTCGAACATGGCGCCGCCGACGCTGTGCATCGTCGCGCTGCTCGTGTTCCAGATCGGGGTCGCGGAGATGGCCCGGCCCTCGCTCGAGCGCTGGCTCGAGCGGCCCGGCCCTCGCCGGGTGGTCGAGGTCGTCAACCGCTTCGCCATGCCCGTGTTCCTCTTCCACACCACGGGCATGGCGATCGGGCGCGGCCTGTTCTACGCCCTGACCGGCGAGATCGCCGAGAAGCAGGTGCCCGACACGGCGTGGTGGCTGCAGCGTCCCCTCTGGATCGCGCTGTCGCTGGCCTGCACGCTCCCGGTCATCTGGCTGTTCGCCCGCTTCGGCCACCGGCGCCCCACCGGCGGCTCCCCGCGGGTCGCCGCACCCTGACCGCACCTGGCCCGGGATGTGATGGGGGCCATCGTTGTTCGGCCACCGAACGTGACGAATGCGGCGCCGAATAGAGTGATCCGCCGGAGGGGTGGGGGATGGCGGGTCTGGAGGTGGCACTCGGCGTCGTCGCCGCGGTCGTCCTGGTGGGCGTACTGGCGGTGCGGGTCTCGGTGCGCCTCGGCCTGCCCTCGCTGCTGCTCTATCTCGGCATCGGGGTCCTGCTCGGCGAGTCGGCACTCGGCCTGCAGTTCTCCGACGCGCTGCTCACCGAGAACCTCGGCATCGCCGCCCTCGTGCTGATCCTCATCGAGGGCGGCCTGACCACCCGGTGGGACGCGGTGCGTCCCTCGCTCGGGGTGGGGATCGCGCTGTCGACGGTGGCCGTCGTCGTCAGCATCGGCGTCGTCGGCGTGCTCCTGCACCTGCTGCTGGGCCTGGACTGGCGGGTCGCGTTCCTGTGGGGCGCGGTGTTGTCGTCCACCGACGCGGCGGCGGTGTTCAGCGTCCTGCGCGGCGTCGGTGTCTCCCGGCGTCTCGCCGGTGCCCTCGAGCTCGAGTCCGGCCTCAACGACGCCCCCGTCGTCCTCGCCGTCGTCCTGCTCGCCTCCGGCGACCCGATCCACTGGTGGACCCCGGCGCTCGTCGTCTACGAGCTGGCCGCGGGCGGGGCCATCGGCGCGGTGCTCGGCCTGGGCGGGGCGTGGGCGCTGCGCCGTGCCGCGCTGCCGTCGACCGGTCTCTACCCGCTGGCGACGATGTCGGTCTGCGTGCTGGCCTTCGCGGGCGGGCAGCTCGCGCACGCGTCGGGCCTGCTCGCGACGTACGTCTGCGCGCTCGTGCTGGGCAACTCGCGGCTGCCCCACCGCGGGGGCGTGCTGTCGTTCGCCGAGGGCACGGGCTGGCTCGCCCAGATCGGGCTGTTCGTGTTGCTGGGGCTCTACGTCTCACCGCTGCGGCTCGGCGAGGCCGTCGTCCCCGCGCTGATCGCCGGAGCGGTCCTGCTGTTCGCCGGTCGGCCGCTGTCGGTCGTCGCCGCGGCGCTGCCGTTCAAGGTCCCCTGGCGGGAGCAGGCGTTCCTGTCCTGGTCGGGGTTGCGCGGAGCCGTTCCCATCGTGCTGGCGCTGATCACCCTCGTCGAGGGCGCCCCGAGCGGGTCGCAGCTGGTCGACGTCGTGTTCGTGCTCGTCGTCGTGCTGACGCTGCTGCAGGGCACGACACTGCCGTGGGTGGCGGCCCGGCTGAAGGTCGTGCAGTCGACCGAGATGCGCGAGGTCGAGGTCGACTCCGCACCGCTCGACGAGCTCGACGCCGACCTGCTGCAGGTGCGGGTGCCCGTCGGGTCGAAGTTGAGCGGGGTCTACCTGCGGGAGCTGCGGCTGCCGCGGGGCGCGACGGTCAGCCTCGTCGTGCGCGACGGGCAGGGCTTCACCCCGGACCTGGAGACGCGGCTGCGCGAGCACGACCAGTTGCTCGTCGTCACCACCGCGCAGGCGCGCCGCGCCGCGGAGGACCGGATCCGCGCCGTCGACCGGGCCGGCCGGCTGGCGCGCTGGTTCGGGGTCGGACAGGAGCCGGCCGCGGGGGCCACCGACGGCACCGACGGCCGCGGCTGACGGGGGGTCCGGGCGGCCGCGGGTACGGCCGGGGACGGGCGGACGGGAGGGCCCGGCGATAATGGTCCGGTGAGCGATCCCTGTCCGGCCGCCGCCGGTCCCGTCGTGGTGCCGCGGGGTGCCCGTGGGTGAGCTGCGCAGCCTCCCGGTCCCCGACGGCCTCGACGGCATGCGGGTCGACGCCGGGCTCTCCCGGCTGCTCGGCCTGTCCCGCACGGTCGTCGCCACGCTGGCCGAGGAGGGCCGGGTCGCCGTCGACGGGCGCGCCGCGGGCAAGTCCGACCGGCTCGCCGCCGGCGGCTGGCTCGAGATCGAGCTGCCCGACCCGGAGCGCGAGTCCGATGGCATCACCGGTCCGGTCGAGGTCGTCGCCGGGCTCACGATCCTCCACGAGGACGACGACATCGTCGTCGTCGACAAGCCCGTCGGCGTCGCGGCCCACCCGAGCCCGGGCTGGACGGGCCCGACCGTCGTCGGCGGGCTCGCGGCACTGGGCGTCCGGGTCGCGACGTCGGGGGCGGCCGAGCGGCAGGGCATCGTCCACCGGCTGGACGCGGGCACGACCGGGGTGATGGTCGTCGCCAAGTCCGAGTCGGCGTACTCGGAGCTCAAGCGCGCCTTCAAGGAACGCACCGTCGACAAGCGCTATCACGCCGTGGTGCAGGGGCATCCCGATCCCAGCCGCGGCACGATCGACGCGCCCATCGACCGCCATCCCCGTCACGACTGGCGCTTCGCCGTCGTCGAGGGCGGCCGGCCCAGCGTCACGCACTACGACACCATCGAGGCCTTCCGCGCGGCGTCGCTGCTCGACATCCGGCTCGAGACGGGCCGCACGCACCAGATCCGGGTGCACTTCTCGGCGATGCGCCATCCCTGCGTCGGCGACCTGACCTACGGCGCCGACCCGACGCTCGCGAAGCGCCTGCACCTGGACCGGCAGTGGCTGCACGCGCGGGAGCTCGGTTTCGCCCATCCCGCC
The DNA here is from genome assembly GCF_000196675.2 of Pseudonocardia benzenivorans CB1190. Lineage (GTDB taxonomy): Bacteria > Actinomycetota > Actinomycetes > Mycobacteriales > Pseudonocardiaceae > Pseudonocardia > Pseudonocardia benzenivorans. The sequence goes on from NC_015312.1 coordinate 2,990,695, forward strand.
GACGGTCGCCGGGTCGAGTTCACCAGCCCCTACCCGGCCGACCTCGCTCGCGCCCTGGATCTGTTGCAGGACTGAGGAACCGGCCGTGACGACGCGCCGTCGCATCCTGCTGTACGTCACCTGTCTCGCGGTGCTGCTCGGGGTGGCGTGGTACGCCGGATCGCGGCCCTCGTCGTCGGGTCCGCCGCCGTCGGCGACGGGCTCGGTCCGCCTCGGGCCCGACCCGGGCACCGCCGTCGCCGACTACCTCGCGACGCTGCCCGGTGACCTGCCCGCACCCGGCGTGACGGTCCCCGCGCTGGTCCAGCTCGACGCGGAGGTCACCGGTCCGCAGGCCGTCGCGCTGGCCGCCGACGGGACCCTCGCCGAGGTCGTGTGGCGGGTCCCGCTGCCGCGGGTGCAGACAGCGCTGCGTTTCGAGCCCCTCGACGACGGCGTCCCGCCCGCCACGGCCGTCGACACCGCGCGGCAGCGCGCGGCGCTGGCCGCGCAGGCCGACGCCGACCGCCGCACCGGACGTCCCGGCGCCGTCGCCGCCGCCGAGCAGGCCGCGCTCGCCCGGCCCGGCTGCGGCTGCGTCGTCGCGCTGGTGGTGGAGGCCGACCGGACGGTCCTCGAGGCCCTCGCCACCCGGCCCGGGGTACGTGCGGTGCAGGCCGCTCCCGCAGGTGCGCGGCTCACCGACCTCGCGCTCGCGCCGCTGCTCCCGGAACAGACCGAGCGGGCCGACCCGCTGCCCGACGACGGCCCGGTCCCGACCTCCTGACCAGCGGACCTCCGAGACGGACCGGGGGAATTCCGGAGTCCGACTGGGTGGTCACCCGGATGTCGTAGCGAGCCGTCCGCTGGAAGCGTCGGCGGCATGGCGATTCGGGGGGGTTCGACGGCCGGGCACGCACCCGGCCTCGCCGGCGCGGTGACGGTCGCGGCGCTCGTCGCGGCCGTCCCGGTGCTGGTGCTGCACGTCGTCGGGGCCGGGTCGGTGAACCCGCTCGCACAGACCGTCAGTGACTACGTCGCGGCGCCCGACGGCTACGCGCTGCTGGCGGTGTCGGCCGCGGCGCTGGCGTTCGCGGGGCTGTTCGTCGCGGTCGCGGCGTGGCGTTCCCGGCTGCCGGGGGCGCCGGTGCTGGCCGCGCTGACGGCCGCGTGGGTCGTCGGGCTCGGACTGGTCGCGGCGTTCCCGACGAACGTCGCCGGCGCGCCCGCCGACGTGTCCGCGGTCGTCCACCGCTGGGGCGGCGCGCTCGTGCTCGGGCTCGCCCCGGTGCTCGCATTGGTCGTCGCCCGCGGGCTCGTGGCCCGGGGCGAACGGCCGGTGCTACTGGTCCGGCTGACCGTCGCGACGGCCGCGCTCGACGCGGCGTTCCTGCTCGGTCATGTCCCGATCGTCATGCTGGGTTCACCCGGATTCCCCCTGCTCGGGCTGGTGGAGCGTGTTCTCTACGCCCTGGTGATCGTCCTGCTGCCGGTGATCGCGCGCGCCCTGCGCCCGCGTCCCGCGCTGCTCCCGGCCGGGCCCGCCGTCACCGTGCCCGCCGCCACCGTGCCCGCCGTGTCGTCCGTGGGGGCGGGGCGATGAGCACGCTGACGGTCCTCGCCGTGGCCGCGGCGGTCGTCGCGGCGGGGTGCTTCGCCGTCGGCGGGGTCCTGCAGCACCGCGCGGTCGCCGGCGAGGCCCGGGTGCCGGCCGGTCACGGCGCGGCGACCGGGCGGCTCGATCCCAGGGGGTTCGCGGCGCTGCTGCGCCGCCCCCGCTGGCTGGTGGGTCTCGGCCTCGCCGCCGCCGGCGCGGCGCTGCACGCGCTGGCGCTGGTGGTCGCGCCGGTGTCGGTGGTGCAGCCGATCGGGGTGCTGGCGGTCCCGATCGCCGTCCTGCTCGCCGCCAGGGCCTCCGGGGCCCGGGTACCGACAGCCGTGGTCCTGGCCGTCGCGCTGTGCGTCGCCGGCGTCGCGGGCTTCGTGGCGCTGGCCGCGGGCAGCGCAGTCAGCGGCGCCGCCGACCCGCGGGTGCTCGCGATCGCCGGTGCCGGGGTCGGGATCGTCGTACTCGCCCTCGCGGCGCTCGCGGCGCGGGCCCGCACCCCGGGAGTGCGCTGCGTGTCCTGCGCCGCAGCGGGTGCGACGGCCTTCGGCCTGGTCTCGACGCTCGTCCGGGCGCTCGCCGAGCGGGTCGCCGCCGGTGCGCCGGCCCTCGACCTCGCCGGCCTCGTCGGCGGCATCGCCGTCGCGCTGCTCGCCGGCGGGTGGCTGGTGCAGCAGGCGTTCGCGGCCGGTCCCCCGGAGCTCGTCGTCGCGTGCCTGACGGTGGTCGACCCGGTCGTCGCCGTCGTGCTCGGGGTCGTCCTGCTCGGTGAGGGTGCCGCCACCGCGACCGGCACCGCGCTCGGCATGGCCGGGTGCGCGGTGGCCGCCGCGACCGGCGTGCTCGCACTGGCCCGCCACCACCCCGACGCCGTGCACCGCCGCGCGCAGCAGCGGGTCGCCCGCGCCGCCGTGTCCGGCTCCCTGGTCCCCGCGGGTCGCTCCTGACCCCCGCGCTCCCCACCTGCACCGACGTCCAGAACCATCCGAGAGAGAGCGAGGTACCGCCGTGCGTCCGCTGCGGATCCTGATCGGCGCCGACACCTTCCCACCCGACGTCAACGGGGCCGCCCGCTTCGCCGAGCGGCTCGCGAGCGGGCTGGCGGGCCGCGGGCACGACGTGCACGTCGTCGCCCCGTCGCCCGACGCGACCGCCCACCGCGAGCCCGCCCGCCCGGGAGCCGACGGCGTGCGGGTGCATCGGGTCCGCTCGCACCGCTACCCGCTGCACGAGACCTTCCGGGTCTGCCTGCCCTGGCAGGCCTCGCCCGCGACGGCGGCGCTCGTCGCCGACCTCGCGCCCGACGTCGTGCACGTCCAGGCGCACTTCGTCGTCGGCCGCGGGACCGCGGTCGCGGCGTCGAGGGCCGGGGTGCCGCTCGTGGCGACCAACCACTTCATGCCGGAGAACCTCTTCGGCCACGCCCGGGTCCCGGCCGCGCTGCAGCAGGCCGCCGCCCGCTGGGCGTGGCGTGACCTGGCCCGCGTGTTCTCCCGGGCCTCGGTCGTCACGGCGCCGACCGAACGCGCCGCGGGCCTGCTCGCCGACGCGGCGGGCATCGACGGCGTACTCCCGATCTCCTGCGGCATCGACTCGGCGCGGTACGCGGGCGGGGTCGAGTCGCCGACGCCGACGGTGCTGTTCGTCGGACGGCTCGACGAGGAGAAACGCGTCGACGAGCTGTTGCGCGCCGTCGCGGCGCTGCCGACGGGCCTCGGCGCGCGGCTGGAGATCGTCGGCGACGGGTCGCGGCGCGCGGCGTGGACCGCGCTCGCCGGCGAGCTCGGCCTCGCGGAGCGGGTCATGTTCCACGGGTTCGTCGACGAGACGACCCTCGTCGAGGCCTACCGCCGCTGCACGGTGTTCGCGATGCCGGGGATCGCCGAGCTGCAGAGCTTGGTGACGCTGGAGGCGATGTCCGCGGGCAAGCCCGTCGTCGCCGCCGACGCGATGGCGCTGCCGCACCTGGTCCGGCCCGGGCGCAACGGCTGGCTCTACACCCCCGGTGACGTCGAGGGGCTGGCCGCCGCCCTGGGTGCGCTGCTGGCCGACCCGGCGACGCGGGCGCGGATGGGCGCGGCGAGCCGCGAGATCGTCGCCGGGCACGCGCTGGACGCCACGCTCGACCGCTTCGAGGAGGTCTACGCGCGGGCCGCCGGGCGCGTCGAGATGCCGGTCCGGGCGGCGTGACGGGCGTGGTGACGGGCGCTCCGACGGCGTCGTGCCGGGTGCCGTGACGGGGCCGTGCGGGGCCGGCGCCCGCCCCCGACACGCGGGCCGGGGCCGCCAGCAGGGGATACCCGCCACGGCGCCGGGGGTGGCCGGAACCGTCGGTGCGCGGGGCTAATCTGAAGCCCTTCCACCGGTCGCCCCGGCACGCCGGCGGGAGGTCATCGCACGGCATCACGGCACGCGCCCCGAGGGCGCCCGACGGCACCGCGCTCCCCGGCGCGAGGACGGAGCAGACGGGTCCCCATGACAGCCGCCAGCACGGACAGCTTCGTCCACCTGCACACCCACACCGAGTTCTCGATGCTCGACGGGGCCGCGCGGCTCGACGACCTGTTCCGCGAGTCGGCGAAGATGGGCATGCCGGCGCTGGCGATGACCGACCACGGCAACGTCTACGGCGCCTACGAGTTCTGGCGCAAGGCCAAGGCCGCCGGGGTCAAGCCGATCATCGGCATGGAGGGCTACCTGTCGCCGGGCAGCCGCCACGAACGCAAGCGCGCCACGCTCGGCGGGCAGACGGTCAGCGACGACAACCCGGGTGAGATGTACACCCACATGACGTTGCTGGCCGAGAACACCGAGGGGATGCACAACCTCTTCCGGCTGTCGTCGCTGGCCAGCCTCGAGGGCTACTACTACAAGCCCCGCATGGACCGCGAGCTGCTGGAGACCTACGGCAAGGGGATCATCGCGACGACGGGCTGCCCGTCGGGCGAGGTCGCGCGCCTGCTGCAGCAGGACCGCTACGACGACGCGTGCCAGGCCGCGAGCGACTACCGGGACATCTTCGGCAGGGACAACTTCTACTGCGAGCTGATGGACCACGGCATCGAGATCGAGAAGCGGGTCCAGGAGGACCTGTTCCGGCTCAAGAAGGAGCTCGGGCTGCCGGGCCTCGCGACGAACGACCTGCACTACACCTACGCCGAGGACACCAAGCCGCACGAGGTGCTCCTGTGCGTGCAGACGGGCAAGACCCTCGCCGACCCCAACCGCTTCAAGTTCGACGCGCAGGACTTCTACCTCAAGTCCGCCGCCGAGATGCGCGCCCAGTGGGACCCGATCCACCCCGAGGCCTGCGACAACACGCTGCTGATCGCCGAGCGCGTCGACGTCTCGTTCACCGAGGGCCAGGACCTGATGCCGCGCGCGCCCGTCCCCGAGGGGGAGACGGAGGAGTCGTGGCTGGTCAAGGAGGTCGAGAAGGGGCTGCACCGGCGCTTCCCGAACGGCGTCACCGAGCAGTACCGCAAGCAGGCCGAGTACGAGCTGTCGGTCATCATCCAGATGGGCTTCCCCGGCTACTTCATCGTCACCGCGGACCTCATCCAGCACGCCAAGAAGGTCGGCATCCGGTGCGGGCCCGGGCGTGGCTCGGCCGCCGGCTCGCTCGTCGCCTACGTCCTCGGGATCACCGACCTCGACCCGATCAAGCACAAGCTGATCTTCGAGCGCTTCCTCAACCCCGAGCGCATCTCGATGCCCGACATCGACATGGACTTCGACGAACGTCGGCGCGGCGAGATGATCCGCTACACCACGGAGAAGTACGGCGAGGACCGGATCGCGCAGATCATCACCTACTCCACGATCAAGGCGAAGGCCGCGATCAAGGACTCGGCGCGCGTGCTCTTCGGCCAGCCCGGCTACTCGGTGGCCGACCGGATCACCAAGGCCATGCCGCCCGCCATCATGGGCAAGGACATCCCGCTGTCGGGCATCTTCGACCCGGGGCACAAGCGCTACTCCGAGGCCACCGAGGTCCGCGCGCTCTACGAGGCCGACCCGCAGGTCCGCGAGATCATCGACACCGCACGCGGGCTCGAGGGCCTCAAGCGGCAGTGGGGCGTGCACGCGGCGGGCGTGATCATGTCCAGCAAGCCGCTGCTCGACGTCATCCCGATCCAGCGCCGCGAGGCCGACGGCGCGATCATCACGCAGTTCGACATGGGCGCCTGCGAGACGCTCGGGCTGCTCAAGATGGACTTCCTCGGCCTGCGCAACCTCACGATCATCGACGACGCGCTGGAGAACATCGAGCTCAACGGCAAACCGCCGCTGGTCATCGAGGACGTCGAGCTCGACGACCCGAAGACCTACGACCTGCTCGCCCGGGGCGACACCCTCGGGGTGTTCCAGCTCGACGGCGGCCCGATGCGCGACCTGTTGCGCCGCATGGCCCCCACCGAGTTCGACGACATCTCCGCCGTCGGCGCGCTGTACCGGCCCGGCCCGATGGGTGCCAACGCGCACAACGACTACGCCGACCGCAAGAACAAGCGGCAGGAGGTCACTCCGATCCACCCGGAGCTGGCCGAGCCGCTCAAGGACATCCTGGGCGAGACCTACGGCCTGATCGTCTACCAGGAACAGGTCATGGCGATCGCCCAGAAGCTCGCGGGCTACACCCTCGGCAAGGCCGACCTGCTGCGCCGGGCCATGGGCAAGAAGAAGAAGGAGATCCTCGACAAGGAGTACGAGGGTTTCGCCCAGGGCATGAAGGACCACGGCTACTCCGCGGACGCGGTCAAGACGCTGTGGGACATCCTGCTGCCGTTCTCCGACTACGCCTTCAACCGTGCGCACTCCGCCGCGTACGGCGTCGTGTCCTACTGGACGGCCTACCTCAAGGCCAACTACCCGGCCGAGTACATGGCCGCGGTGCTCACGTCCGTCCGCGACGACAAGGACAAGGCCGCCGTCTACCTGGCCGAGTGCCGCCGCATGGGCATCACCGTGCTGCCGCCCGACGTCAACGAGTCGGTGCGCAACTTCGCCCCCGTCGGCGACGACATCCGGTTCGGCCTCGGCGCGATCCGCAACGTCGGCTTCAACGTCGTCGACGCGATCGTGGCGGCCCGCAAGGAGAAGGGCGCGTTCAGCGACTTCTCCGACTTCCTGCGCAAGGTCGACGCGGTCGTCTGCAACAAGAAGGTCATCGAGTCGCTGATCAAGGCGGGCGCGTTCGACTCGCTGGGGCACTCCCGCAAGGGCCTGCTGCTCGTCCACGCCGACGCGATCGACGCCGTGATGAGCACGAAGAAGGCCGCGTCGATGGGCCAGTTCGACCTCTTCGGCTCGATGGACGGCGGCGACGGCGACGACTCCGACCCCGCGCTGGCCGGGATTTTCGACGTCAAGGTCCCCACCGACGAGTGGGACACCAAGCACCGGCTCGCCGTCGAACGCGAGATGCTCGGGCTCTACGTGTCGGGGCATCCGCTGCACGGCGTCGAGGGGGTGCTGGCGGCGAAGGCCGACACCCCGATCCAGAACATCCTCGACGGCACGGTCGGCGACGGCGCGCAGGTCACCGTCGGCGGCATCCTCGCGGGCGTCAACCGGAGGGTGAACAAGAACGGCGAGCCCTGGGCGTCGGCGCAGATCGAGGACCTCGCCGGTGGCATCGAGGTGCTGTTCTTCCCGCGCTGCTACCAGGTCGTCGGGATCGACGTGGCCGAGGACGCGATCGTGCTGGTCAAGGCCCGCGTCTCCAAGCGCGACGACCGGGTCTCGCTCATCGCCAACGACCTCGCGGTGCCCGACCTGGCCGCGGCGGGGGAGGAGAACTCCTCGCCGGTCGCGGTGAGCCTCGCGGCCACCCGGTGCACGCCGCCCGTCGTCGCCAAGCTCAAGGACGTGCTCTCCAGTCACCCCGGCTCGCGGCCGGTGCACCTGAGCCTGGTCAACGGCACCCGCACCACTGTCCTGCGGCTCGACGACGCGCTGCGCGTCACCGCGAGCTCCGCGCTGATGGGCGACCTCAAGGCGCTGCTCGGACCGGGCTGCCTCGGCGGCTGAGCGCCCCCGGGCTCGTCCCGGCGTGGCCGACGCCGGGCACGAGCCGTGGGAGGTCGACGTTCTCGCCCGGTTGCCGGCGCCGACGCGGCCCGCCCGACGCCCGGACCAGCGGATGCGCGAACGGTCGTCGGGGCCCTCCGTGTCCGAGGCCGGCACTCGGCGTCCCCGGCGGTGGTCACCCGGCGGCGGTCACCGTGCCGACGGGTAGTCACCCGGGCGACGGGTCACCCGGTGGCGGTCATCCAGCGGCCCCGGCATAGGCGGGCCGGGACACGCACTCGGCGACGGTGACGAGCCCGGCCAGCCGGCCGTCGGCGACGTGTGCGAACACAGCCTCGGACCACGTGGCCTCCTGCATCGTCGGCTCAGCACCGTGCCACGGCCGCGTGTGCGTGCCGCGCAGCACGACGCGGGCGGCGAGCCGGTCGACCGTGCGGCCCTTGCCGACGGCGTGGGTGTCGAGCTCGTGCAACAGCCAGCCTCCCTCGATCGCGGTATTGAGGTCGGGGAAGGCGGCTCGCAGGCCCACGATCACGTCTCGCAACGCGTCGGGACCCCGGACGGGCTCGTCGTGCCCGCTGAGGTGGCCGACGAAGTCGGGGGCGACGAACTCCGGCAGTCGGTCGAGCCGTCCGGAGTTGACCACCTGGTCGTAGAGGGAGCAGAGCAGCGCTTTGTGGGCGAACGCGGACATCGGGCTCCTCCTAGACCGACACCGGCTCGGCGGCCCGGGCGAAGAAGGGCAGCAACCCGGTACGGGGATGACAGTTGACGTACTCGGCCCGCAGCTCGCCGGCACGCAGGATGTGCGCCTCGGCCCAGATGAACAGGCCCATCTCGATGCCCTCGTCCGCGAGGTCGGTGGCCGCGCCCATGAAGGTGTTGTAGAGCGCAAGGTGCGAGGGCTGAGTGCGTGCCGCGTGCTCGAGGTGGCCGAGGGTGAGGAAGTACGCGAGCTGGCTGGCCTTGCGCAGGTCGGCACCCGTCTCAGATCCTGTTCGACGGTGTCGACGATGGCTGCGCACCCGCTGGTGCGCGGGTTCTCGGCCAGATAGGTGATCCACTTCTTGCTCGCCGGCTCCAGCAGCTCGTCCCACACCTGCTGTTCTTCGTGGGAGGTGATGTGGCTCGTGTCGGCTCCCTCTCGGACGAAGCACAGGTTGTGCGGCGCGTCGACGGTGACGCGGCGGCCCCGGGTACTCACCGTCGGACCGCGGGTGGGCAGCTCGGCCAACGGGCTGTCGAAGGGGTCGGCGGGCGAGTCGGCCATCCGGTCGCGGTAGCCGCCCCAGTAGCCGAACTTGTCGGTGCCGGAGACCGGCAGGACTGCCGTCGCGCCGACGCGATGCGGGCCGACGCCGAAGTAGTGGAACCGGCCGACCTGCGGGGTGAGGATCTCGCGCCAGTAACCGGCCCTGTCGTCGTCGGTGGGACGTGCCTCCCACCAGGTGCTGAAGGGGGCGGACTCGAGGAACGCCGTCGCTTCGCCGAGGTCGGTCCAATACGCCATGAGGATCGTGTTGTGGCCCGACACGTCGTCGTGATGGTGGCAGCGCTCGACGGAGCGAGGTCCGTGCGCACCGGCGAACAGCTGCCGCAGGGCGGCCACGAACGGTTCGGTGTGGGTGTCGTCGACCGACTGCACACCGAACATGGCGAAGACCATCGTCGTCATCCCGGCGGGATAGGTGACGACCCGGCCGGGACCTTCGACCTCGTCTGACATTGCTACCTCCCTCTGACGGCCGCGACGGGCTCGCGGCCGGGCTCCTCCGCGTCGCGCAGCCGGGCCGGATCGGCACACGGCGGGTCGGTGACGGTGCCGTGCGCCGATGCGGTCGGAGCGTCGATCGTCGGATGTCTCGTGGCCCGGGGCCGAAACCGGATGCTCTCGCCGGGTCGGCACCCCCGAGCAGACCTTAGCCACGTCCGAGTCATATGTCGATAGTTGTCGACACATCGTACATTGGAGAGGGAGGTGGCCCGCCTGACGGCGGTCGCGGCGTCAGGTCTTCGTGGTCGCCGCCTGCGCTGCCGGCGCCGGTGTGCGGGTGGCGCCCGCGGCGGGCATGAGGACCAGCGCGATCATCGACACCACCGCGCAGCCGACGATGTACCAGGAGATTCCGGTGCTCGACCCGGTGCTCGCCAGGATGGCCGCGGCGATCAGCGGCGCGGGGCCGCCCGCGATGACCGAGGCGAGCTGGTAGCCCAGCCCGGCCCCGGAGTAGCGGACGTTGGTGCCGAACACCTCCGCGATCAGCGCGGCCTGCGGGCCGTACTGCATGTCGTGGAAGATCAGCGAGACGACGATCGCGAGCAGCACCAGCCCGGAGATCTTCGAGTCGAGCAGCCCGAAGTAGGGGAAGGCGAAGGCGCCCGTCGCCACGACCCCGATGCCGTACATCAGCTTCCGCCCGATCCGGTCGGACAGGTAGCCGAACAGCGGCACGCTGACCAGCCCGATCGCCGCGGCCACGAGGGTGGCGTTGAGCAGACCGCTGCGCTCGAGCTTCAGCTTGCTCGTGCCGTAGGTCAGCACGAACGTGACGAACAGGTAGAACGGCGCCTGCTCCGACATCCGGACGAAGGCCGCGAGCAGGATGTCGCGCCACTGGGTGCGGATGACCTCGAGCAACGGCCGGCGTGCCACGGCCTGCTTCTGCCGGACCGCCGTGAACTCCGGCGACTCCAGGACCCGCAGCCGCACGTAGAGCCCGATGCCGACGAGCACGATGCTGGCGAGGAACGGGATGCGCCAGCCCCACGTCGTGAACGACTCGCCGGTCGTCGACGAGAGCAGCTGCACCATCCCGGTGGACAGCAACAGCCCCAGCGGCACGCCGAGCTGCGGCCAGCTGGCCATGAACCCGCGGCGCTTCTGCGAGCCCCACTCCATCGCGAGCAGGACCGAGCCGCCCCACTCACCACCGACCGCGACACCCTGCAGCAGCCGCAGCACGGTGAGCAGGATCGGTGCGGCGACGCCGATCGCGACGTAGCCGGGCAGCACCCCGATGAGGGCGGTGCCGATCCCCATGATCAGGAGGGTCACGACGAGCGTCGCCTTGCGGCCGATCCGATCTCCGTAGTGGCCGAAGATCGCGGCACCGACCGGCCGGGCGGCGAAACCGACGAACTGGGTGCCGAACGAGGCGATGATCCCGGCGTACGGCTCCGAGCCGGGGAAGAAGACGTGTGGGAAGACGAGTGCCGCCGCAGTTCCGTAGAGGAAGAGGTCGTACCACTCGATCGTGGTACCGACGGTGCTGGCGACGACTGCGCGTCGTCGCTGCGTTCTGTGGAGGGTCTGGGGCCCTGTCGTCGTCGGGCCGGCGTCCGCACTGGTCATCGCAGCTCCCCGATCAGCTGTCACGAGCCGGCAGGGCCACGGCGGCGCTGCCGGGTGCTGCGAGGCTCAGCGCCACCCGATCGAGTGTCAAACGGAAGGTCGGGCGAAACGTGCTTTCCTGACGAAACGCGTCAGTCGAGTGCCGAGAGCTGCTGCCAGTGCCGGGTCGCGGGCCCGTCCCAGCGTGAGTGCAGCGACTCGAAGAGCTCCGCCGCCCTGGCCCCCGCCCAGGCCCGGGGGAGCAGCTCGCCGGGCAGCTTGGGGTCGAGGAACGGGAAGCGGCGCCACGCGTGCACGAGCTGGATCTGCCGGACCATGATCGCGTCGGGGTCCGCCGGGCCGTCGTCGCCGAAGTCGGCGATGAACTCCTCGTAGGCGGACTCGAGCTCGGCGAGGTCCCACGCCTGGGCGACCATCGCGGCCTGCTCGCCGATCGCGCCGAACGGCCCGACGAACGAGCTGGTCACCTCGTCGAGCCCCAGATCACGGACGACCTCGGCGACCTCGTCCTGCTTGCCGGGGTCGGGGGAGATCCACACGCCCGCCGACGGCGAGCCCATCCCGGCCCAGGCCAGCCGCGTGCGCAGCCGGTGCCGCAGCTGCCGGCGCGACTCGGGCACGCTGACCAGCAGTACGAGCCAGCGCCCGTCCCACTCCGGACCGGGGGTGCCGAAGCCGTAGATGCGCGCGGCGCCGTCGGTGAGCAGCCTGCGGCCCGCCGCGGACAGCGACCAGCGGACCCGGCGGCCCGCGCGGTCGGAGGTCAGCAGGCCCTCGGCGGCCGTGCGCGCCAACGCCTGCCGTGCCGACTTCTGCTCGATGCCCAGCCGGCCGAGCACGTCGACCAGCACCTGCGTCCAGACCGGCTCCTCGCGCGGCAACACGAACTCGCCGAGCACGGTGAGGAGCATCGACCGCGCGCTCGCCGCACCCAGCTCACGACGACGGGACAACGCCGGACGGGTTCCGGACGACTCCTCGGCTGCGACGGACATGGTCCGTGCAGGGTAGTCGGCCCCGCCCGCGTCGCTCACTAGGCTCGTGTGCCGTGACCTCTCACGACGTCGGCACCGGCCCCGTCGCCCCCTCTGCCCTCGACCTCTCGACCGTCGACCGGGACCTCGTGTGGCACCCCTACGCGCCCATGCCGGCGACGGTGGCGCCGCTCGTCGTCGAGTCGGCCACCGGGGTGCGGCTGCGGCTCGCGACCGCCGGTGGGCCGGTCGAGGTCGTCGACGGGATGTCGTCGTGGTGGGCCGCGATCCACGGCTACCGCCACCCCGCGCTCGACGCCGCCGTCACCGCCCAGCTGGGCACGATGAGCCACGTCATGTTCGGGGGCCTGACCCACGCGCCGGCCGTCGCGCTCGCGCGCACACTCGTCGAGATCGCCCCCGGCGAGCTGGCCCACGTGTTCTTCTCCGACTCCGGCTCGGTGTCGGTCGAGGTCGCGATCAAGATGTGCCTGCAGTACCAGCGTTCGCGCGGGCGACCCGCCAAGCACCGGCTCATGACCTGGCGCGGCGGCTACCACGGCGACACCTTCGGTGCCATGAGCGTCTGCGACCCCGACGGCGGGATGCACTCCTTGTGGCGCGACGTGCTGCCGCAGCAGGTCTTCGCCCCGGCGCCGCCGGTCGCGTTCGAGACCGGCTACGTCGCCGAGTTGGCCCGGCTCGTCGAGACGCACGCCGACGAGCTGGCCGCGGTCGTCGTCGAGCCGGTCGTGCAGGGCGCGGGCGGGATGCGCTTCCACGATCCGCGGTACCTGCACGTGCTGCGCGAGCTGTGCCTGGCCAACGACGTGCTGCTCGTCTTCGACGAGATCGCGACCGGGTTCGGCCGCACCGGTGAGCTGTTCGCCGCCGAGCACGCGGGCGTCGCGCCCGACGTGATGTGCGTCGGCAAGGCGCTGACCGGCGGGTACCTCAGCCTGGCGGCGACGCTGTGCACCCCCGAGGTCGCGCGCGGCATCTCCGACGGCGAGGCCGGCGTCCTGATGCACGGCCCGACGTTCATGGGCAACCCGCTGGCGTGCTCGGTGGCGAAGGCGTCGGTCGACCTGCTGCGCCAGGGCGACTGGCGCGGGCGCGTGCGCGCCGTCGCCGACGGCCTGCGTGCCGGGCTCGCGCCCGCGCGGTCCCTGCCGGGAGTGCGTGACGTGCGCGTACTGGGCGCGATCGGCGTCGTCCAGCTCGACCACGAGGTCGACGTGGCCGCCGCCACCGCCGCGGCGGTCGGCGCCGGGGTGTGGCTGCGCCCGTTCCGCGACCTCGTCTACACGATGCCGCCCTACGTCTGCACCCCCGCCGAGATCGCGACGATCGCCGCGGGCGTGTGCGCCGCCGCCGCGGCGGGGTGAGTCGGGGCCACGGCCCGACGGCCGCCTGCCCGAACCTGCGCGAGTCCCGGTCCGGTGAGTGGCGGACATCAGCGCCGGACCTCGTCGGCGCGACGGCGCGGGGGATCAGGCCGGCTTGGTCCCGACGATCCCGAAGAGCCGGACCGTCGCCCGGATCGGCAAGCCGTCGCGCACGAACGGCTGCACCGCCTCCAGACAGGCGGCCCGGAAGGCCTCCTCGCCCGCGGTCTGGATCGCCTCGTAGGCCGGGCCGCTGGCGGTGAGCCCGCGGATGTAGTGCTCGGGGTCGGCGTACTCCATGACGAACGGGACCTCGAACAGCTCACCGGGCTCCAACCCGGCGGACGAGAGGAACGCGGCGGCGGCGCCGGGCTGCTTGAGCGCGACCATCGCCGACTGGTGACCGACCTGCTCCTGCGTCGCGAGCCGGAACGGGGCCAGCAGCCGGCCACCCGGCGTCGCGGCCATGTCGCCCCAGAACGTCAGCGCCACGGTGCCGCCGGGGCGCAGCACCCGGGCGACCTCGGCGATCGCGCCAGGGGTGGTGCCCCAGATGCCACGGAAGCTCGTGACCATGTCGAACGAGGCGTCGGCGAACCCGGAGTCGGCCATGTCGCCGACGCGGATGTCGCAGCCCGGGTTGCGCAGCCGCGCGACCTCGACAAGGCGCGGGGACGCGTCGATGCCCGCGCACCGCGCCCCCGCGATCCCGGCCAGCTCCAGCGCGAGCCCCGCGCCGCAGGCGACGTCGAGCAGGTCCACGCCGGGGCGGACGTCGAGCAGCCGGTGCACGAACACGTACTCCCGCACGGCGTGCGGCTCGGCCAGCGTCGCCCAGTCGACGGCCCTGCGGCCCCAGCCCTCGTCGACCATCTGCCAGCTCATCGCACCCCCTCGCCGCCGCCCGGGCCCGCCCGCGGGCGATCACCCGGTGAGTATGACTCCCACCCGAACGCCTCGGACGTCACATGCGCCGGGCGGCGGCGGGCACATAGGGTCGCCGACGTGGACGCCGCACCGGAGCACCCGCTGGACTGGCTGGACGAGGCCGCGACGCGGCGGCGCGCGGCCGGTCTGCGCCGCTCGCTGCGCCACCGCCCGGCCGAGGAACCCCTGCTCGACCTCGCGGGCAACGACTACCTCGGGCTCTCCCGAGACAAGCGCGTCGTCGACGCCGGGGTCGCCGCGCTGCGCACGTGGGGTGCCGGTTCCACGGGCTCGCGCCTGGTCACCGGGAGCACGACGTTGCACGCGCAGCTGGAGGACGCGCTGGCCGCGTTCGTCGGGACCCAGGCCGGGCTCGTCTTCTCCTCGGGCTACGCGGCGAACATCGGGGTCGTGACGGCGCTGTCGGGCGCGGGCTCGGTCGTCGTGTCCGACGGGGCCAACCACGCCTCGATCGTCGACGCCTGCCGGCTCTCCCGGGCCCGGGTCGTGGTGACCCCGCACGCCGACGTCGCAGCCGTCGACGCCGCCCTCGCCGCCCGCGCCGAACCGCGGGCGCTCGTCGTCACCGACGCCGTGACCTCGGCCGACGGCACCCTCTGCCCGCTCGCGGAGCTGCATGCGGTGTGCCGGGCGCGAGGGGCGGTGCTCGTCGTCGACGAGGCGCACGGCCTCGGGGTGCGCGGGGCCGGGGGCCGCGGGCTGGCCGCCGAGCAGGGTCTCGCGGGCGCCGACGACGTCGTGCTCACGGTGACCCTGTCCAAGGCGCTCGGCAGCCAGGGCGGGGCGGTGCTCGGGCCGCGCCGGGTCGTCGAGCACCTCGTCGACGCCGCCCGCACGATGATCTTCGACACGGGTCTGGCGCCCGCGGCCGTCGGCGCCGCGCTGGCGGCCCTGCAGGTGCTGCAGGACGAGCCGGGCCTGCCCGCCGCCGTCCTCGCCGCCGCGGCCGCGCTCGCCGACGCCGCGGGGGTGGCGGCCCCGCCGTCGGCCGTCGTGCCGGTGGTGCTGGGGGAGCCCGAGCGTGCGTTCGCCGCCGCGCAGCGCTGCGCCGAGCTCGGGGTACGGGTCGGGTGCTTCCGGCCACCGTCGGTGCCCGCGGGGACGAGCCGGTTGCGGCTGACCGCGCGCGCCGACCTCACCGACGCCGACTTCGACCTCGCCCGCCGGGTGCTGGTGCAGGTGCTGGCGGCCTCGTGAGCGTCCTGGTCGTCAGCGGGACCGGGACCGACGTCGGCAAGACCGTCGTCACCGCCGCGGTCGCCGCCGTCGCCGCGGCGCGCGGGGAGCGGGTCGCCGTGCTCAAGCCCGCGCAGACGGGGGTGGCCCCGGGCGAGCCCGGTGACCTCGCCGCCGTCGCCCGGCTGACCGGGGGAGCGGTCAGGACCCGTGAGCTCGCCCGCTACCCGGACCCGTTGGCGCCGCTGACCGCCGCGCGGCGCGCGGGCCTCGACCCGGTGACCCCGCGCGCCGCGGTCGCGGCCGCCCGCGAGCTGGAGCGCGACCACGACCTCGTCCTCGTCGAGGGTGCCGGCGGGCTGCTCGTGCGGTTCACCCCCGAGGGCACCCTCGTCGACGTCGCCGCCGGCCTCGGTGCGGCGGTGCTCGTCGTCGCCGCCGCGGGGCTCGGGACCCTCAACCACACCGAGCTGACGACCCGCGCGCTGCGGGCCGCCGGGGTGGCGTGCGCGGGGATCGTCGTCGGGGCGATGCCGGCCGCGCCCGATCTGGCGACGACCTGCAACCTGGCCGATCTCCCCGAGGTCACCGGGGTTCCCCTGGTCGGGGCGCTGCCGGAGGGCGCGGGCGCGCTCGACGCCCAGGCTTTCGCACCGGTCGCCCGTCACAGTCTGGGGCCCCGGCTGGGCGGGGAATGGCACACTCCGGAACCGTGAGCATCTCGACGACGACGTTGTCCGACCGTCCCGGCGACCCGGGTCGCAGCGACATCCTGGCCGTGGCCCGGGAGCAGGTGCTGGAGCGGGGCGAAGGACTGACCCGGGAGCAGGTGCTCGAGGTCCTGCAGCTGCCCGACGAGTCGCTCGACGACCTCCTCGCGCTGGCCCACGACGTCCGGATGCGCTGGTGCGGCCCCGAGGTCGAGGTCGAGGGCATCATCTCGCTGAAGACGGGCGGCTGCCCCGAGGACTGCCACTTCTGCTCCCAGTCGGGGCTGTTCGCCTCGCCGGTGCGCTCGGCCTGGCTCGACGTCCCCATGCTGGTCGAGGCCGCGAAGCAGACCGCGAAGACCGGCGCCACGGAGTTCTGCATCGTCGCCGCCGTCCGCGGGCCCGACGAGCGGCTGATGGGCCAGGTCGCCGCGGGCGTCGCCGCGATCAAGGACGCCGTCGACATCAACGTGGCCTGCTCGCTGGGCATGCTCACCCCGGACCAGGTGACCCGGCTCGCCGAGATGGGCGTGCACCGCTACAACCACAACCTCGAGACGGCCCGGTCGTACTTCCCGAACGTCGTGACGACGCACACGTGGGAGGAGCGCTGGGAGACCCTGCGCCTGGTCCGCGAGGCCGGGATGGAGGTGTGCTGCGGCGGGATCGTCGGGATGGGCGAGACGCTGGAGCAGCGTGCGGAGTTCGCCGCGCAGCTCGCCGAGCTCACCCCCGACGAGGTGCCGCTGAACTTCCTCAACCCCCGGCCGGGCACGCCGTTCGGCGACCTGGAGCAGATGTCTGGCCCCGACGCGCTGCGCACCGTCGCCGCCTACCGGCTCGCCATGCCGCGCACGGTGCTGCGGTTCGCGGGTGGCCGCGAGATCACCCTGGGCGACCTCGGCGCGCGCCAGGGCCTGCTCGGCGGGATCAACGCCGTCATCGTCGGCAACTACCTGACGACGCTCGGACGCCCCGCCGAGGCCGACATCGACCTGCTCGGCGAGCTGCAGATGCCGATCAAGGCACTGAACGAGACCCTGTGACAGCGCCCGTGCAGGAGCCTGCGGCCGACGGCGCGGCCCAGTTCTGCGACCAGTGCGGCGCCCCGGCCGCCGAGCCCGGCCACGAGCGCTGCGCCGCCCGCCGCACCCTGGAGCCGCCGCGCTTCTGCCCGCAGTGTGCGCGGCGGATGGTCGTGCAGGTCGACCCCTTCGGCTGGACCGCCCGCTGCAGCCGCCACGGCGAGACGCACTCCTGAGTCGTCCGTGGCAACGGTCGCCATGGCGACCATTGCCACGCACAGGGGTTGCGAGAGCCGGGCGGGCCGGCCTGACATGCTGTCGCGCATGGCGAACTGGGGGAACCTGCTCAAGCAGGTCGTCGACGTCGGGCTGAAGCTGCTGAGCAGCTCGAACCAGCAGCAGACCCGCCCGGGGCCCGCCCCGGCGCCCGCCTCGCGAGAGCCCGTCCGGCGCCCGCAGGGACACGGCGGCGTCCGCACCGCCCCGACGGCCGAGCGCGCCCGCACGATCGCCTACGCCCCCGACCTCGACGGTGCCGCAGATCCCGGCGAGATCGTCTGGGCCTGGGTGCCGTTCGAGGAGGACGCGAGCCAGGGCAAGGACCGGCCGCTGCTCGTCGTCGGCCGGGGCGGCGGAGCGCTGCTGGGGCTCATGCTCTCCAGCCAGCACAAACGCGACGGGGAGCCGGGCTGGGTGTCGATCGGCACCGGCGCATGGGACCGCGAGGGGCGCGACTCCTTCGTCCGGCTCGACCGGGTGCTGGAGGTCGGCGAGCACGACATCCGCCGCGAGGGCGCGATCCTCGACCGCGACCGGTTCGACCGCGTCGCCGACGAGCTGCGGTCGCGCTACGGCTGGCACTGACACCCGGCCACCCGCTCAGGGTCCGGGCCGCGTCCGTCAGGGCACCGACGCGGTGCTGCTCCCGGCGGTCAGCGAGGTCGACCGGTTCCCGGTGGCGACGGTGGTCGGCATGCACGCCGTCGACAGCTCGGTGATGACCGGGGTGACGCCCTCGCCCCGCTGGGCAGGCAAGCCCGGTCCGCCTGACGTCGGGTGGGGCCGCGTCGCCGGGGGACGCTAGTTCGAACTGTGCTCGACGGCGAAGCTCGTCATCGGCGCGGGGACGGCGCGCAACTGGGACAGCAGCCCGGTCTCGCGCGCGAGCAGCGCCCGGACGAGCCGCAGCCGCTCGGTCGGGCAGGTCTGCTCCAGCAGCCGCTGCCGGTCGGTGATGGGCAGCAGGCAGTCGGCCGCGAGGACGTGGGGGAGCAGGTGCGGGTCGACGTCGCCACCCGGCTCGGACCACTCGCCGTTCTTCCACGCCGTCGCGCAGTAGCGCCGGTGCGCGGCCCGGGCGGCCGCCGACAGCGCCGGCGTCAGCTCGGCGTGGGAGGGCTCGTCGTCGGGCAGGTACTCGACGGTGCCCATCAGGTACGGCTTGGTCGCGTCGTCGAGCTCGAGCAGCCGGAACCGTTGCACGCCACGGGTGACGATGTCGTAGCGGCCGTCGGGCAGCCGTCGCACGTCGAGCAGCTCGGCGGTGCAGCCGACGCCGTGCAGCCCGGCCAGGCCGTCCGCGTCGGGCGTCCAGCCCTCCCGCACGGCGACGACGCCGAACTGCTTGCCCGGCACCGCGCCCGTCACGAGGTCGACGGTCAGCTGGCGGTAGCGCGGCTCGAAGATGTGCAGCGGCAGTGACGACCCCGGCATGAGCACCGTCCCCAGCGGGAACAGCGGAATGGTCGTCGGCACCGGACTACGGTACGACGGCCCGTCCACCCTCGCCTGGCGGCCGCAGCACGGCGAAGGCGTCGGTGACGCGCAGGCTGCGGCGGGTGAACCGGAACAGCGCCGCGGGCCGCCCGCCGGCGGGACCGGGCGGGCAGACCGCGCCGGTCGGCTCGAGCTGACCGCGCCGGGTGAGTACCCGCTGCAGGTTCGTCGCCGAGACCGGGTGTCCCAGCGCGCCCGCGTAGATCTCGCGCAGCGCCGAGACGGTGAACTCCGCGGGGGCGAGCGCGAACCCGATGTTGGTGTAGGAGAGCTTGGCGCGCAGCCGGTCGAGCGCGTCGGTGACGATCTCGGCGTGGTCGAAGGCGGTGGGCGGCAGCGCGTCGACGAGATGCCAGGCCGTGTCGCCGGGAACGGCCGGGTCGGCGTCGGAGGGGACGAGCCCGAGGAACGCGGTCGCGACGACGCGCGCACCCGGGACCCGGTGCGGCGCGGAGAAGACGCCCAGCTGCTCGACGTGCGCGACGTCGCGCAGGTCGACCTTCTCGGCGAGCTGGCGGCGCACCGACTCCTCGACGTCCTCCTCGTCGCCCAGCCGGCCACCGGGCAACGCCCACCGGCCCTCGTCGGGCGCGATGGCACGCTGCCAGGCCAGCACGCACAGGCGCCCCTCGCGCACCTGCAGCACCGCCGCGAGGACCTCGTGGCAGGTGGGGAGCGCTGACGTGCCGGGCATGCGCCCAGCGTATGCGGCCCGGCGCGGCGGCCGGGACGTCACAGGGTGGGCCGGTGTTTCCGGAGCGTGAACGGCAGGTGAGTCCCTGGTCACCTCGACGGTGCCGGCGGACGACGGCGGCTGCTACGATCCCCTTGTTTTCGATTCATAGGCGAAAACAGGAGGAGGTGACCGATGAGCCCGACACAGGCCGTCGACGCGCCCATCACGGGTGCCGACTGGGTCGAGCAGGTCCACGAGCTGGCCCGCCGTCGGAACGCGGTCGTCCTGGCGCACAACTACCAGCTGCCCGAGATCCAGGACGTGGCCCACCACGTGGGCGACTCGCTGGCGCTCTCGCGGATCGCGGCCGCGGCCGACGCGGAGACCATCGTCTTCTGCGGCGTCCACTTCATGGCCGAGACCGCCAAGATCCTTGCTCCGGAGAAGACGGTCCTGATCCCCGACGCGGCCGCCGGCTGCTCGCTCGCCGACTCGATCACGGCAGACGAGCTGCGCGCCTGGAAGGCCGAGCACCCCGGCGCGGTCGTCGTCTCCTACGTGAACACCACCGCCGCGGTGAAGGCCGAGACCGATGTGTGCTGCACGTCGTCGAACGCCGTCGAGGTCGTCGAGTCGATCCCCGCCGACCGGGAGATCCTCTTCCTGCCCGACCAGTTCCTCGGCGCGCACGTCCGCCGGGTCACCGGTCGCGACAACATCCACGTGTGGGCGGGGGAGTGCCACGTCCACGCCGGCATCAACGGTGCCGAGCTCACCGCCAAGGCGCAGGCCGACCCCGAGGCCGAGCTCTTCGTGCACCCGGAGTGCGGCTGCGCCACCTCGGCGCTCTACCTGGCGACGGCGGGCGCGGTCCCCGCCGAGCGCGTCAAGATCCTCTCGACCGGCGGCATGCTCGACGCCGCCCGCCGGACCGGGGCGAGGTCGGTGCTGGTCGCGACGGAGGTCGGGATGCTGCACCAGCTGCGGCGGGCCGCTCCGGAGGTCGACTTCCGGGCCGTCAACGACCGCGCGTCGTGCCCCTACATGAAGATGATCACCCCGGAGAAGCTGGTCCGGTCGCTGCGCGAGGGCACCGACGAGGTGCACGTCGACCCCGAGCTCGCCGCCCGCGGGCGCGAGGCGGTGCAGCGGATGATCGCCATCGGCCGCCCCGGCGGTGGGGAATGACCGCGTCGGGACGGACGTCGTCGGGCTGGGAGGCGGGGGCCGACCTCGTCGTCGTCGGCAGCGGCGTCGCGGGGCTCACGGCCGCGCTCGACGCGGTCGCCGCCGGGCTGCGGGTCGTCGTCGTCACCAAGGACGAGGTCGACGCCGGGTCGACCCGCTGGGCGCAGGGCGGCATCGCCGTCGTGCTCGGTGACGTGCCCGGCGACGACACCGACCGGCACGTCGCCGACACCCTCGCCGCGGGCGCGGGGCTGAACGACGCTCGTGCCGTCGCCGCGATCGTCGAGGCGGGTCCGGCGGCGTTCACACACCTCCGCGCCCGTGGCGCGGTCTTCGACGCCGACCCGTCCGGGGGGCCGGGTCGGTTGGCGCGCACCCGGGAGGGCGGGCACACCGCCTTCCGGGTGGTGCCCGCCGGCGGCGACGCGACGGGTGCCGAGGTCGAACGCGCGCTCGTCGCGGCCGCTCGTGGAGTGGCGGGGCTGCCGCTGCTGGCCGGGCACGTCGGCCTCGACGTCGCGCTCGACGCGACCGGGCGGGTCGTCGGCTTGTGGGTCGCCGACGACCACGGCCGCCCGGGCCTGCTGCGCGCGCCCGCCGTGCTGCTCGCCACCGGTGGCTACGGCCAGCTGTTCGCGTCCACGACCAACCCCGCGGCCGTGACCGGCGACGGCATCGCGCTCGCCCTGCGGGCCGGGGCCACCGCGGCCGACCTGGAGTTCGTGCAGTTCCACCCCACGGTGCTCTACACGGGGCCGGCCGTCGGGCGCCGGCCGCTGGTCACCGAGGCCGTCCGCGGCGAGGGAGCGGTGCTGCGCGACCGCGCCGGCGTGCGGTTCATGACCGACGTGCACCCGCTCGCCGACCTCGCGCCGCGTGACGTCGTCGCCGCCGCGATCACCCGCCGGATGGCGCAGACCGGCACCGACTGCGTGTGGCTCGACGCCACCTCGATCGACGGCTTCGCCGCCCGCTTCCCGACGGTCTCGGCCTCCTGCCGCGACGCCGGCATCGACCCCCGCGTCGACCTGATCCCGGTGACGCCCGCCGCGCACTACGCGTGCGGTGGCGTCGTCGCCGACGTCGACGGGCGCACCGCCGTCCCCGGCCTGTACGCGGCGGGTGAGGTGGCGAGGACCGGGCTGCACGGGGCGAACCGCTTGGCGTCCAACAGCTTGCTGGAAGGTCTGGTCGTCGGCGGGCGCGCCGTCCGCGCGGTCGTGGCCGACCTCGCCGGACCCCGGGCGGCCCTCACCGATCCCGTCGCGCGGGGGGCCGCGGTACCCGTCGCCGACCGGCGCGTCGTGCAGCGGGCGATGAGCGCCTCGGCCGGCATCGGCCGCGACGCCGCCGGGCTCGCCGCGGCGTCCGACGCGATCGAGTCCGCCACCGTCCGGGCCCTGCCCGTCGACCGCGCGGGCGTCGAGGACGCCGCGCTCACCCTGCTCGGGCAGGCCGTGCTGGCCGCCGCGGGCACCCGACGCGAGACGAGGGGCTGCCACGTGCGCACCGACTTCCCCGACCGCGACGACGTCTGGCAGCGCGAGAGCCTCGTCGTCGCACTCGACGGCGACGGCAGGCCGGTCGTCGGCGACGGCCGGCGCATCGACGCAGCCGGCGACGGCCGGCGCATCGACGCAGCCGGCGACGGCCGGCGCATCGACGCCGTCGGCGGCGGCGTGCTGGTGGGTGTGGCATGACGGCCGGGTGGCTGGCCGCCGGCGTCGGCGGCACCACCGAGATCGGCGTTCCCGACCGCGACGACCTGCTGCGCGTCGTCCGCACCGCGCTGGAGGAGGACCTGCGCTACGGCCCCGACGCGACGACCGCGGCGACCGTCCCGGCCGACGCGGTGGCAGTGGGGGAGTTCACCCCGCGGCGCGCCGGAGTCCTGGCCGGTCTCCCGGTCGCGCGGGCGGTGCTGGACGAGGTGCTCGGGGGTGAGTGGGAGGAGATGGCGGCGCTGGAGGACGGCGCGTCGTTGACCGCGGGCGAGCCCGCGCTCGTCGTCCGTGCCCCCGTCCGTGGGCTGCTGACGGCCGAGCGCACCGCGCTCAACCTGCTGTGCCACCTCTCCGGGGTGGCGACGGCCACCCGGGCCTGGGTCGACGCGCTCGCCGGCACCCCTGCCCGCGTCCGCGACACCCGCAAGACGCTGCCGGGCCTGCGGCTGCTGGAGAAGTACGCCGTCCGCTGCGGGGGTGGGGTCAACCACCGGCTCGGGCTCGGCGACGCGGTCCTGATCAAGGACAACCACGTCGCCGCCGCGGGCTCGGTGTCGGCGGCCCTCGCGGCTGCCCGCGCCCTCGCCCCGGACCTGCCCTGCGAGGTGGAGGTCGACTCCCTCGACCAGCTCGACGACGTCCTCGCCCTCGGCGCGGAACTCGTGCTGCTCGACAACTTCACACCCGCGCAGACGGCCGAGGCCGTGCGCAGGCGCGGGGCGTCGCCGACGCTGCTCGAGTCCTCCGGCGGCATCGTGCTGGCGGACGCGGCGGCCTACGCCGCGACCGGGGTCGACTTCATCTCCGTCGGGGCGCTGACCCACTCGGTCACGGCCCTCGACCTCGGGCTCGACCTGCGTCAGTAGTGCGCTGGAGAACTCGGGCGCACTGCGCGACGCCCAGGCGGCGCCCTCGCGGCGTTGGTCGAGTGCGTCGACACCACAGCGGTATCGCCACACCCGCCCGCCGTGCGATGACACCACCTGGACGCCGCTCGCTACGGCCGGAGTTCTCCAGCACCCTCCTGGCCGTACGCTGATGGCCATGCTTCGCCGTCTCGACCTGCGCCACGACACCCTGCCCCGGCCCGCCGTCCTGCGGGGGATCGTGCCCAGGGCCGCGATCGACGTCGACGCCGCGCTCGAGATCGTCCGGCCCATCGTCGACGCGGTCCGCGACCGCGGCGTCGAGGCCGCGCTGGAGTACACCGAGCGCTTCGACAAGGTCCGCCCCGCGAGCGTGCGGGTGCCCGCCGAGGCGCTCGCCGCGGCGCTCGACGCGCTCGACCCGGCGGTCCGCGCGGCGCTGGAGACCTCGATCGAGCGCGCGCGGACGGTGCACGCCGAGCAGCGGCGCACCGACGTCGTCACGAACGTCGTGCCGGGCGGGACGGTCACCGAGCGGTTCGTACCGGTCCGCCGTGTCGGCCTCTACGCGCCGGGCGGGCTCGCGGTCTACCCGTCGTCGGTGGTGATGAACGTGGTGCCGGCGCAGGCGGCCGGCGTCGAGTCGCTCGTCGTCGCGTCGCCGCCGCAGGCCGACAACGGCGGCCTCCCGCACCCGACGATCCTCGCCGCCGCCGCGCTGCTGGGGGTCGACGAGGTGTGGGCCGTCGGTGGCGCGCAGTGCGTCGCGCTGCTCGCCCACGGTGGCACCGACACCGATGGGGGAGACCTCGAGCCCGTCGACATGGTCACCGGGCCCGGCAACATCTACCTCACCGCCGCGAAGCGACTGCTGCGCGGCCTGATCGGGATCGACGCCGAGGCCGGCACCACGGAGATCGCCGTGCTCGCCGACGCGACGGCCGACCCGGTGCACGTCGCCGCGGACCTGATCTCCCAGGCCGAGCACGACCCCAATGCGGCGTCCGTCCTGGTCACGACGTCGGAGGAGCTCGCCGACGCCGTCGACGCCGCGCTCGTCCCGATGGTCGGGTCCACCAAGCACACCGAACGCATCCGCACCGCGCTCTCGGGCCCCCAGTCCGGCACGATCCTCGTCGCGAACCTCGACGACGCGGTCGCCGTCGTCGACGCCTACGCCGCCGAGCACCTGGAGATCCAGACGGCCGACGCCCGCGCGGTCGCCGCCCGCGTCCGCAACGCCGGCGCGATCTTCGTCGGGGCCTGGTCGCCGGTGTCGCTGGGCGACTACTGCGCCGGCTCCAACCACGTGCTGCCCACCGGCGGCTGCGCCCGGCACTCGGGCGGGCTGTCGGTGCAGACGTTCCTGCGCGGCATCCACGTCGTCGAGTACACCGAGGACGCGCTGCGCGACGTGGCCGACCAGGTCGTGACGCTGGCCGTCGCCGAGGACCTGCCCGCCCACGGCGAGGCCGTCACGGCCAGGTTCGCCCGATGACCGCGGTGTCCCAGCCCGTGGTGGGCGCTGAGGTCCGGCTGGACGACCTCCCGCTGCGTGCCGACCTGCGTGGCAAGAGCCCCTACGGCGCGCCCCAGCTCGACGTGCCGGTGCGGCTCAACACCAACGAGAACCCGTACCCGCCGCCCGCCGAGCTGGTCTCCGACGTCACGGGCGCGGTCGCGGCCGCCGCCGTCGACCTGCACCGCTACCCGGACCGCGATGCGGTCGACCTGCGCACCGACCTCGCCGAGTACCTCACGCGCCGCACGGGCGTCGCGCTCACCGCGGCCAACGTGTGGGCCGCCAACGGCTCCAACGAGATCCTCCAGCAGATCCTGCAGGCCTTCGGCGGCCCCGGGCGGCGCGCCGTCGGGTTCGAACCGTCGTACTCGATGCACCCGATCATCTCCTCGGGCACGCAGACCGAGTGGGTGCCCGCGCCCCGGACCGCGACGTTCGGCATCGACATCGCCGCCGCCCGCGCGGTGCTGACCGAGCGGGCCCCCGACGTCACGTTCCTGACCAGCCCGAACAACCCCACCGGCCAGTCGCTCGACCCCGACGAGGTCGCGTCCCTGGTCGACGCGGCACCCGGGATCGTCGTCGTCGACGAGGCCTACGGCGAGTTCTCCTCGCACCCCAGCGCGATCCGCCTCCTCGACACCCACGGCGACAAGCTGATCGTGTCGCGCACCATGAGCAAGGCGTTCGCCTTCGCGGGTGGCCGGCTGGGCTATCTCGCGGCCGCGCCCGCCGTCGTCGACGCGCTGCAGCTCGTGCGCCTGCCCTACCACCTCTCGGTGCTCTCGCAGGCCGCCGCCCGCGCTGCGCTGAGACACGCCGACGCCACTCTCGCCTCGGTCGCGCTGCTGTCGGCCGAGCGCGACCGGGTCATGGCCGCGCTGGCCGCCGGGGGCTTCGCCGTCGTCCCCAGCGATGCCAACTTCGTGCTCTTCGGCCGCTTCGCCGACGCGCCGCGCGCCTGGCGGGCGTTCCTCGACCGCGGCGTCCTGATCCGCGACGTCGGCATCCCCGCGCACCTGCGCGTCACCGTCGGCACCCCCGAGGAGAACGACGCCTTCCTCGCGGCCGCCACGGCGCTCGCCACGACCGAACTGGAGACCGACCGATGACCGGACGGGTCGGGCGCGTCGAACGCGCCACCAAGGAGACCAAGATCAGCGTCGAGATCGACCTCGACGGCACCGGCACCGCCGACGTGAACACCGGCGTGCCGTTCTTCGACCACATGCTCGACGCCTTCGGCAAGCACGGCGCCTTCGACCTGCGCGTGCACGCCGACGGCGACACCCACATCGACGTGCACCACACCGTCGAGGACACCGCGATCGTGCTGGGCCAGGCGATCCGGCAGGCGTTGGGGGACAAGAAGGGCATCCGCCGCTTCGGCGACGCCTGGATCCCGATGGACGAGGCGCTGGCGCAGTGCGTCGTCGACGTCTCGGGGCGGCCCTACACCGTGCACACCGGGGAGCCGGAGATGATGCGCGGCTTCGTCGTGGGCGGGCACTACCCGACGGTGCTCAATCGGCACGTCTTCGAGTCGCTGGCCTTCCACGGGCACCTCGCGCTGCACGTGCGGGTGCTCGACGGTCGCGACCCCCACCACATCACCGAGGCGGAGTTCAAGGCCGTCGCGCGCGCGCTGCGTGCCGCCACCGAACCCGACGCCCGGATCACCGGCATCGCCTCGACGAAGGGCGCGCTCTGACCCTGCCCGCCCGGCTGTGCTCGGGTACTGAGGTGTCCCGCGCCCGGGCGACGGCGGGTGATCGGCGTTCGGGGGACATGAGCGCAGCTGCGTGCGCTCATGTCCCCGGTTCAGCGATCGACCTGCGTGCGGCGCCCTCCGACGGCCCACGGCGGGTTTCCTCATGGCTGCGTCGGTCGCCGCGTGGATGATCGGTGTGTGCGCGTGTCCGTGGCTCGGTGGGGCCGGGGGCAGGTGCGCTCGCTCGGCCGAGTCCGTCGCGCGGTGGCGGGCGCCCCGTGCCCCGTGGCAATCACCCGAGCCCGCTGCCCTGCGGCGGAGGGCCATCAGCGGGCCGGCCCCGCACTCGTGATCAGCATGTGCGGGACTCGAGCGCATTCCACGGCGCCCACGTCCCCCGTTCGGTGATCACCTGTGGCGGGGCGGGGTCGGAGCGGGCCTCGCGGTGCGGGGCCGCGGCCGGGCCCGTCTATCCTTGCCGGGTGTCGCGGATCGTCGTGCTGGACTACGGATCGGGCAACCTGCGCTCCGCCGAGCGTGCGTTGCGCCGTGTCGGCGCCGACGTCACGGTGACCGCCGACGCCGACCTGGCGGTCGAGGCCGACGGGCTCGTCGTGCCGGGGGTGGGCGCGTTCGCGGCGTGCATGACCGGGCTGCGCTCGGTCGGGGGCCCGCGGATCATCGAGCGGCGGCTCGCCGGCGGCCGTCCGGTGCTGGGCATCTGCGTCGGGATGCAGGTGCTGTTCGACCGTGGCGTCGAGTGGGGCGAGGAGACCGACGGCTGCGGGCAGTGGCCGGGCACCGTCGAGCGGTTGAAGGCCGACGTGTTGCCGCACATGGGTTGGAACACCGTCCGCGCCCCCGAGGCCAGCGTGCTGTTCGCCGGGCTGCCCGCCGACACCCGCTTCTACTTCGTCCACTCCTTCGGCGTGCGCCGCTGGGAGCTGGAGGAGTCGGACGTGCTGCGTCCGCCCCTGGTCACGTGGGCTCACCACGGCGAGGACTTCGTCGCCGCCGTCGAGAACGGGGCGCTCGCCGCGACCCAGTTCCACCCCGAGAAGTCGGGTGACGCGGGCGCGGCGGTGCTGTCCAACTGGCTGCGCGACGTCGTCGGCTGACACCCGTGACGACCCGTAAGCGCAAGCCCGCCTCGACGAGCAGCCGGTCGGGCGCCTCGACGCCGAAATCCCGGCGGACGAGCACCCGCAGCACGACAACCCGCAGCACGACCACCCGCAGGACGCCGAGGCGCCGCACGACCACCCGGCGGCGCACGTCGTCGGCGAGCACGGTGGGCAGCGTCGTCGGCGCGGCACTGGCCGGTGTGCTGGCGAGCGCGCTCGGCGGGATCCCGTGGTGGGGCTGGGTGCTGCTGATCGTCGTGGGGCTCGTCGTGGGGCTCGCGTGGGCGGCTGCCCGCGGCCGGGCGGCGCTGCGCGCCGAGGGACAGGGTGGGACCGCCCCGGAGGAACCTGCCCGCTGACCGTCACCAGGAGGCCTTGTGAGTGCGTTGCCGCTGCTGCCGACGTCGCTCGTCGGCAGCTACGTCCAGCCCGACTGGCTGATCGACCGCGACAAGCTGTCGGGCCGACTGCCACCGCGGGTCCGTGCGAAGGAGCTGTGGCGGGTCGCGCCGGAGTTCCTCGCCCAGGCGCAGGACGACGCGACGCTGCTCGCGATCCGGGCGCAGGAGCGGGCGGGTCTGGACATCCTCACCGACGGCGAGATCCGCCGGGAGAGCTACTCCAACCACTTCGCGACGGCCCTCGACGGGGTCGACGTCGACAACCCGGGCACGGCGATCGACCGCACGGGCCACCCGAACCCGGTGCCGCGCATCGTCGGGCCGATCGCCCGGTCCGCCCCGATCGAGGTGCGCCACCTGCAGTTCCTGCGGGCCGCGACCGACCGGACCGTCAAGATGACCGTTCCCGGCCCGTTCACGATGAGCCAGCAGGCCCAGAACGACCACTACCCCGACGCCGAGGCGGCCGCGATGGGCTACGCGGCGGCCGTCAACGCCGAGATCCGCGACCTCTTCGCCGCGGGCGCCGACGTCGTGCAGATCGACGAGCCGTACATGCAGGCCCGCCCCGATGCCGCCCGTGCCTACGGCCTGGCCGCGCTCGATGCCGCGCTCGACGGTGTCGAGGGGACGACGGCCGTGCACATCTGCTTCGGCTACGCCGCGATCGTCCACGAGCGGCCCGAGGGCTACTCGTTCCTCCCGGAGCTCGCGGGGTGCAGCGCCGACCAGATCTCCATCGAGACCGCCCAGTCCGGACTGGACCTGGGCGTGCTCGCCGACCTCGCGGACAAGACGATCGTCCTCGGGGTCATCGACCTGTCCGACCCGGCCGTCGAGTCGCCCGAGACCGTCGCCGCCCGCGGCCGCCGGGCGTTCGCGCACACCACACCCGAGCGGATCGTGCTCGCGACCGACTGCGGGATGAAGTACCTGCCGCGGGCCTCGGCCGAGGGCAAGCTGGCCTCGCTCGCGGGAGGAGCGGCGTTGTTGCGCGCGGAGCTGGGCTGAGCGCGGACCGTTCGGCGGTTGCGGAAGGCCGCCTCGGTAGGCTCGGCGCGTGAGCTTCACGCTGCTGCCCGCCGTCGACGTCGCCGACGGCCAGGCCGTCCGCCTCGTCCAGGGCGAGGCCGGGACCGAGACCGGTTACGGCGACCCGCTGGAGGCCGCGCTCGCCTGGCAGCGCGACGGGGCCGAGTGGATCCATCTCGTCGACCTCGACGCCGCCTTCGGCCGCGGCTCCAACGCCGACCTGCTCGCGGGGGTCGTCGGCCGGCTGGACGTCAAGGTGGAGCTGTCGGGCGGGATCCGCGACGATGCGTCGCTCGAGCGCGCGCTGGCCACCGGCTGCGCCCGGGTCAACCTCGGCACCGCGGCGATCGAGAACCCCGACTGGTGCGCCGCGGCCATCGCGAAGCACGGCGACAAGATCGCCGTCGGGCTCGACGTCAAGATCAAGGACGGGCAGCACCGGCTCGCGGCGCGCGGCTGGACCACCGACGGCGGCGACCTCTGGGAGGCCCTCGCCCGTCTCGACGGCGACGGGTGCGCCCGCTACGTGGTCACCGACGTCGGCAAGGACGGCACGTTGAAGGGCCCCAACGTCGACCTGCTGCGCGACGTCGCCGCCGCCACCCCGGCGCCGGTGATCGCCTCGGGCGGCATCGCCGAGGTGTCCGACCTCGTCACCCTCGCGCAGGCCAAGGCCGACGGCGCGAACATCGAGGGCTCGATCGTCGGCAAGGCGCTCTACGCGGGCCGGTTCACCCTGCCCGAGGCGCTGGCCGCCGTCGCCGCCGTGCGCGCGCAGGGTCGGGCGGCGGGCTGATGGGCGTCGCCGTCCGGGTCATCCCCTGCCTCGACGTCGACGCCGGCCGGGTCGTCAAGGGCGTCAACTTCGCCGACCTGCGCGACGCGGGCGACCCCGTCGAGATGGCCGCCGTCTACGACGCCGAGGGTGCCGACGAGCTGACGTTCCTCGACGTCACGGCGTCGTCGGGGGAGCGCGCCACGATGCTCGACGTGGTGCGCCGCACCGCCGAACAGGTCTTCATCCCGCTCACCGTGGGCGGCGGGGTCCGCACCCCCGAGGACATCGACACGCTGCTGCGCGCCGGTGCGGACAAGGTCAGCATCAACACCGCCGCCATCGCCCGGCCGGAGCTGCTGGGCGAGTGTGCGCGCCGGTTCGGGTCGCAGTGCATCGTGCTGTCGGTCGACGCCCGGCGCGTCCAGGACGGGCCGCCGACCGCCTCGGGCTTCGAGGTGACGACCCACGGCGGCCGCCGCGGCACCGGCATCGACGCCGTCGAGTGGGCGGCGCGGGGCCAGGAACTGGGCGTCGGGGAGATCCTGCTCAACTCCATGGACGCCGACGGCACCCGCGCCGGGTTCGACATCGAGATGATCGAGCAGGTCCGCAAGGTCGTCGACGTCCCGGTGATCGCCAGCGGCGGCGCGGGCAAGGTCGACGACTTCCTGCCCGCCGTGCGCGCGGGTGCCGACGCGGTGCTCGCGGCGAGCGTCTTCCACTTCGGGACGCTGCGCATCTCCGAGGTGAAGAACGGCCTGCGGGCCGGGGCGGTGGAAGTGCGATGACCCGCGTTCTCGACTCCGAGCTCGACCCCGCCATCGCCGGGCGGCTCAAGCGCAACGCCGACGGCCTCGTGTGTGCCGTCGTGCAGGCGCACGGCACCGGCGAGGTGCTGATGGTCGCGTGGATGGACGACGAGGCCCTGCACCGCACCCTGACCACGGGCCGCGGCACCTACTGGTCGCGTTCGCGCGAGGAGTACTGGGTCAAGGGCGACACGTCCGGACACGTCCAGCACGTCCGCGAGGTGCGGCTCGACTGCGACGGCGACGCGGTGCTCGTCGTCGTCGACCAGGAGGGCCCGGCCTGTCACACCGGCACCCGGACGTGCTTCGACGCCGATCTCCTGAGCTGAGAACCGGCCTGCTCAGCGCGCGGTGGCGGCGGGCGCGGGCGAGGGCGGCCCGGATGCCATCGCCCACCGGATTCCCGACGTCACCGCCCGGCCGCCGAGCCTGACGACGGTGCGGTCGAGCCGGGGCCGGTGGGGCAGCGCCAACGGAGAACGGGCCCACGGTGGCAGCAGTCCGACGGCGGCGGCGCCGAGCAACGCGTACGGGACCCGGGCGGGGCCGGGCAGCGGGGGCTCGCGGAGCAGGAAGTGCGCGGTGTCGCGGGCCGCGGGCGAGCCGTCGAGCTCGGGCCGGAACGCCTCGATCCGCGCCGCCAGCTCGGCCTCGGTCTCCGGTGGGTCGACGACCCCGAGCGCGCGGGCGACGACGGCGGCGTCGGCGACGTAGGCGTCGCGCCCCGTCGCGTCGAGCCGGGCCGAGCCGTAGGCCTGGTAGGCACGCAGGAAGCTGTCGATCTCGGCGATGTGCACCCATTCCAGCAGGTGCGGGTCCGACGCGGCGTACGGGCGCCCGTCGGGCGCGGTGCCGCGGACGCGCTCGTGCACCGACCGGATGCGGGCGATCGTCTCCTCGGCCAGCTCGGCGGGGCCGAACGTCGTGGAGGCGATGAAGTAGCTGGTCCGCGCCAACCGGCCCCATGGGTCACCACGGAACCCGGAGTGCCCGGCGACGCCCGCCATCGCCAAGGGGTGCAACGACTGCAGCAGCAGCGCTCGCAGCCCGCCGACGAACATCGCCGCGTCGCCGTGGACGGCGCGGATGGGCCGGTCCGTGGCGAACCAGCGCGGTCCGGGGGTGGCGTGGATGCGTTCGCGGCGCCCCGCGCCCTCGGCCCCGGCGACCTTCTCGAACAGCCCGGCCGCGATCCGTGCCCGCAGGCCTGCGACTCCCATGCCTCCATGATGCGCACGGCACCGTGCCCGGCGCGCGGCGGTCGTGAGTGGCGATGGTCGCCATGGCGACCATCGCCACGCACGGCCGCTCATGGCGTTCACGGGCTACTCACAGCGCGAGCAGTGCCGCGATCGCGCCGGACAGGCCCGCGAGCAGCCCGGTCACCGCGGCGAGGCCCGCCGCCGGGACCCCGCCGGTGGCCAGGGCGGTGGCGCCCATCGTCGTGACCGTCGACCACAGACCCCACGAGAACATCGCAGCGCACCCCGTCCATGCCGCGGTGACGGCGAGCCTGCGCGGCCCGCGGCGGCGGACCAGCGCGACCAGCCCCCATGCCCCGGCCACGGCGAGCAGCGCGTTCACGCTCTCGGTCATGATCGTGACGCCACCGCCGATCACCAGCCCCGTCGCGACGTGCAGCACGGCGCTGACCAGGGCGGTCACCGCGGCGCCGCCGGCGACGACGCGCAGCACCGGCTCGACGGCCGCCGCCCGCCGGACGGGATGGCGCAGCTGCGCCCCCCAGCGCTGACGGGCGTACCCGGCGAGCGCGGCGACGAGGAACACGCCCTGCCAGGCGAACCCGCCGTAGACCAGCGGCTGCACCCACGGCGCGAGCAGGCCCGGCTCGGGCGGTGTCCCCAGCGACAGCAGCGTCGCGGGCAGGATCGACACGGCCATCGGGACGAGGAACCCGGTGCCGACCCAGGTCGGCAGCAGCAGCGCCACGGCGGGCGCCTGCAGCCCGCGCCGGGTGGTCAGGGCGAGCGCGAGGGCGACGACGCACGCGTCCAGCGCCACCGTCACGACGTTGAGCACCGTCAGGGACGCGTCGTGCAGCAGCGTCGGATCGTGCACGCCCGCGCTGCCGCCCGTCAGCCAGATCGCCTTGAGCACGAGGTAGGGCACGGTCCCCGCGATTGCGGCGAGGCCGAGCAGCCGGTGGCCCGGGCGCGGCCAGGAGCGGGCAGGGCCGTCGGCCGGATGGCTGCGGATGCGTGCGGGGGAGGTCGTGGTCGTCATGGGTTCCACCGTCGCCGCCACGCCGTCCGGGCGACTCCCGCCGCGGGTGGAACCGGCTCCCTCGCGCGGGGGAGCGGGTACGGCGCGGGCTCTGCGACGATCGGGACGTGGGATGGCTGCGCCTGCTGTTCACCCCGCTCACCGACGGGGCGACGTGGCGACGCGCGCTGCACCTGCTGCTCGGCGCCGTGGTCGCGCTGCCGTACGGGGCGCTGGGCTGGCTCTTCGCCCTCGCGATCGGCTCCGGGGGACTCGACGTCGTCTCCGGGACGGTGCTGCTGGCACTCGCCGTGGCGGCGGGCGCCGCGGTGGCGTTCGCACCGGGGGTCCGCGCGTTGGAGGTCACCGCGGCGCGCGCGCTGCTCGACGCCGCCGTCCCCGGCACCGACGGTCGCGACGCGGCGCCGACCACCTGGTCCGCCCGCCGCCGCGCGGCCGGCTGGCTCGCCCTGAACGTCGTCGCCGGCGCGGTGACGGTGCTGGTGACGCTCGTCGTCGTACCGACGGCGATCGCGCTGGTCACGGCCCCCTGGCGCGACATCGCGCCCCTGCCGGTGGGCGCGGCCGCGGCGTGGTGCCCGGTCGCCGGGGTGCTGCTGGTGGTCCTGCTCGCGCACGCGGTGTCGGCGACCGGTGCCGTGCTGGGCCGGCTCGCGCCCGGGGTGCTGGGGCCGGACCGCCGGGAGCGGCTGCGCGCCGAGCTCGCGGCCGCGCAGCGCGTCGCCGACGACCTCGCCGTCCGCAACCGGCTCGCGCGCGAGCTGCACGACTCCGTCGGGCACGCCCTCACCGTCACGACGCTGCAGGCCGAGGCCGCCGCACGCGTCCTCGACGGCGACCCCGAGTTCGCCCGCCGCGCGCTCGGTGCGATCGCCGACGCCGGCCGCGGCGCATTGGCCGACCTCGACCACGTGCTGGGCATCCTGCGCGACGGGCCGGGCGAGAGCCCGCCGACGGCGCCCGCCGCCGACCTGGCCGATCTCCCCGGTCTGCTCGACGGCGCCCGGACGGCAGGCGTCGACGTCCGCCTCGACGTCCGCGGCGATCTCGGCGCCGTCCCGGCCGCGGTGTCGCGGGAGGCCTACCGGATCGTGCAGGAGTCGCTCACCAACGCGCTACGCCACGCCGGGCCGGTCCCGGTCGCGGTCCGCCTCGACGCGGGCGCCGGGCAGCTGGCCGTCGACGTCGAGAACCCGTTGGGGCACAAGGGGTCGACCGTCGAGCGCACGAGCGGTGGGCGCGGCGTCGCCGGGATGGCGGAGCGGGTGCGGGTGCTGCGCGGCGAGCTCGAAGCCGGACGCGAGGGCGACGCCTGGCGCGTCGCGGCCCGCCTGCCGTGGTCGGGTGCGTCAGGATCGGGTCCGTGACCGCGACCGGCGGTACGACCATCGGCGTCCTGCTCGTCGACGACGAGGAGCTCGTCCGGACCGGCCTGCGCGCGATCCTCGACTCCGAGCCCGGGATCCGCGTGCTGGGTGAGGCCGCCGACGGCGCCGAGGTGCCGGGCCTCGTCGCCCGGCTGCGCCCCGCCGTCGTGTTGATGGACGTCCGGATGCCCACCGTCGACGGGATCACCGCGACCCGCGCGCTGCTCGCCCGCCCCGACCCGCCGCGCGTGCTCGTGCTGACGACGTTCGGCAACGACGGCCACGTCTACGAGGCGCTGCGCGCCGGGGCGACGGGCTTCCTGCTCAAGCGGGCCCGGCCGGCCGACATCGTCTCGGCGGTGCGCACCGTCGCGTCGGGGGAGTCGCTGCTGTTCCCTGCCGCCGTCCGGGAGCTGGTCGCCGCCGTCGGACCGGACACCGGCGACCGGCTCGCGGGCCGCGGACTCACCGACCGCGAGTCGGAGGTGTTGCGCGGCATGGCCCGCGGCTTGTCCAACGCCGAGATCGCCGCCGAGCTGGTCCTCGGCGTCGAGACGGTGAAGACCCACGTCGGCAACGTGCTCGCCAAGCTCGGTGTGCGCGACCGGACCCAGGCGGTCGTGGCGGCGTTCGAGTCGGGCTTCGTCGACCCCCGGCGCCCCCTGCCGTGAGCGGCCGGCCCTCGTGGTCGGCCGGGCGGTCAGTCGAGCGGGCCGGTGAGGTAGCGCTGCAGGGTCGGAGCGGTCGCGGAGACGACCTCGTCGTGACCCGCCGACGCGATCGGCTCCAGCCGGAGCACGTAGCGGATCATGCCCAGCCCGATGATCTGCGAGCCGCACAACGCCGCCCGCAGCTCGTGGCGGTCCGGCGCGACCGGCCGCACGAGGCGCTGGGCGAGCGCGGTCCCGACGAACTCGCGCATCATCCCGGCCGCGGTCTCGTGCGAGGCGACGCTGCGGATCAGCGTCCCCAGCGGGGCCCCGCCGGTCGCGTCCCACACCCCCAGGAAGGTCCGGATGATCCGCGCTCCGAGCTCCTCGGGCGGCCCCGGCAGCACGCGGTCGAGGATCGTCGCGATGTCGATCGGGAAGTCGAGTGCCGCGACGAACAGCTGCTCCTTGCCGCCGAACCAGTGGTTGACCATCGCCGCGTCGACGCCCGCGCGCTCGGCGATGCGGCGCACCGTCGCACCGTCGAACCCGCGCTCGCCGAACTCGGCGCGTGCGGCCTCGAGCAGGGCGCCGCGGGTGTCCGCGCCCGCGCGTCGACGCCCGCGCCTGCGGGGGCTCTCGGAGGCGATCGGCTCGGCCACACCGCCATCTTCCCCGCCCGCTCCTCCCGCGGCCCACCCGGCGCGCTCCGACATCGGACCCGGCCTGAGACAATGGCCGGATGCCGACCGCCACCGACGCCCCGCCCCTCGGCTCGGTCACACCCACCCGCGAGGAGTTCCGCGCGCTCGCCGCGGGGCACCGGGTCATCCCGGTCGCCCGCAGGCTGCTCGCCGACGACGAGACCCCCGTCGGGGTCTACCGCAAGCTCGCGGGCTCGCGACCGGGCACGTTCCTGCTCGAGTCGGCGGAGAACGGGCGCTCCTGGTCGCGGTTCTCGTTCGTCGGGGCGCGCAGTGCGGCGGCGCTCACCGTCGTCGACGGCAGGCTGCACTGGACCGGCGACGTGCCCGCCGGGATGCCCACCGAGGGCGATCCGCTGGCCGCGCTGCGCACCGTCGTCGAGGAGCTGCACAGCGAGGCCCTGCCCGGGCTGCCGCCGCTGACCGGCGGGATGGTCGGGTACCTGGGCTACGACGTCGTGCGCCGCCTCGAACGCATCGGCGACGACCCGACCACCGTCGACGACCTGCGGCTGCCCGAGATGGTCATGCTGCTGGCCACCGACCTCGCGGCGGTCGACCACCACGAGGGCACGGTCACGCTGATCGCCAACGCGATCAACTGGGACGGCTCCGACGAGCGCGTCGACGCCGCCTACGACGACGCCGTCGCCCGGCTGGACCGGATGACCGCCGAGCTCGCCGTGCCGGCGCCGTCGACGGTCGGGGCCTACCGGCCCGCCGAGCCGGTGTTCCTGCGCCGTCGCTCCCAGGAGGAGCACTGCGCGGCCGTCGAGGTCGCCAAGGAACAGATCCGGGCGGGCGAGGCGTTCCAGATCGTCGTCTCCCAGCGGTTCGAGATGGACTGCACGTCCGATCCGCTCGACGTGTACCGCGTGCTGCGGGCGACCAACCCCAGCCCGTACATGTACCTGCTGCACCTCGACGACGCCTCCGGCGGCTCGCCGTTCGCGATCGTCGGCTCCAGCCCCGAGGCGCTGGTGACGGTCCGCGACGGCCGCGCCACCACCCACCCGATCGCCGGCACCCGCTGGCGCGGCGCGACCGAGGAGGAGGACGCGCTGCTGGAGAAGGACCTGCGCGCCGACGAGAAGGAGCGTGCCGAGCACGTCATGCTCGTCGACCTCGGCCGCAACGACCTCGGCCGCGTCTGCGAGCCCGGCACGGTGAAGGTGCACAACTTCTTCTCCGTCGAGCGCTACAGCCACGTCATGCACCTGGTGTCGACGGTGACCGGCACCCTGCGCGCCGACCGCAACGCCTTCGACGCGGTCACCGCGTGCTTCCCGGCGGGCACGCTCTCCGGCGCGCCGAAGGTGCGCGCGATGCAGATCATCGAGCAGCTCGAGCCGACGCGCCGCGGCCTCTACGGCGGCATCATCGGCTACCTCGACTTCGCGGGCGACGCCGACACCGCCATCGCGATCCGCACCGCCGTCGTGCGCGACGGAAGGGCGTTCGTGCAGGCCGGGGGCGGGATCGTCGCCGACTCCGACCCGGTCGCGGAGGACACCGAGTGCCTGAACAAGGCGCGCGCGGTGCTGTCCGCGGTCGCCACGGCCGCGACCCTGAGCCCACCCGATGCCGTCGTCGCGGGTGCCGCGGGTGCGGGGGAGGCCCGGCCGTCGTGACGGTGGCCGCCGCAGCGGTGCGCGCGGGGCGGCGACGCCTCGCGGTTGTCGCGGCCGCGCTGCTGGTGGGCGCGCTCGCGGCGTGGGCGTCGAGCCGGCTGACGTGGTTCTCCGCGACGGTGCCGACCCCGCGCGGCAGCACCGACGTCGCCGTGTCCGGCGCAGAGGTGCTCCCGGTGCCGACCGCGCTGGCCGTCCTCGCCCTCGCCGGTATCGCGGCGGCCGTCGCGGTCTCCGGCCTCGCGCGCCGGGTGCTGGGCGTGCTGCTGGTGCTGGTCGCGCTCGTGACGGTCTGGACCGTGGTGGCGGCATGGACGTCCCCGCCCGACGCCGCCCGGCTCGCCGTCCTCGCCGGGACGACCGCCGCGCCGGGCGCGTCCGGGGCTGTGACGGCGACCGCGGCGCCGGTGTTCGCCCTGGTGGGGGCGGTGCTCGTCGTCGTCGCGGGGCTGCTGCTGACGCTGCGCGAGCAGGGGATGCCGCGGATGGGCGCGCGCTACGCGACCGCGGACCCGTCCGGCGCGAAGCGTTCCGCCGATCCCGACCGGACCGCGTGGGAGGAGCTCGACGCGGGCCGGGACCCGACCCTCGACCGCGTCGACCGCGTCGACCGCGCCCCGGAGCCCCGTGACGGGCCTGGTCGCGGGGGCGGTGAGCGCGCTGACTAGCATGGTTCCGACGCCTGGAAGGCCCGAACCCGAAAGGGGAGACAGCCCCATGGGCGAGCGCACGAAGCAGACCTCCGGACCCACCGTCCTCGAATCGATCGTCGCCGGTGTCCGCGAGGATCTCGCCGTCCGTGAGGCCGCCGTCGACTTCGCCGAGATCAAGCGACGTGCCGCCGAGGCACCGCCGGCGCGCGACGTGATGGCCGCCCTGAACGCCCCCGGCGTCGGGGTGATCGCCGAGGTCAAGCGCCGCAGCCCGTCGAAGGGCGACCTCGCCTCGATCGGTGATCCGGCGGACCTCGCGCGGCGCTACGAGATCGGTGGTGCGCGGGTGATCAGCGTGCTCACCGAGCAGCGCCGCTTCGGCGGCTCGCTGGCCGACCTCGACGCGGTCCGCGCGGCCGTCGACATCCCGATCCTGCGCAAGGACTTCGTCGTCAGCCCCTACCAGGTGCACGAGGCGCGGGCGCACGGCGCGGACCTGGTCCTGCTGATCGTCGCGGCGCTGGAGCAGAACGTCCTGGCGTCGCTGCTCGACCGGGTCGAGTCCCTCGGGATGACGGCGCTGGTCGAGGTGCACACCGAGGAGGAGGCCGACCGGGCGCTCGAGGCCGGCGCGACGCTGATCGGCGTCAACGCCCGCAACCTGCACACGCTCGAGGTCGACCGCGGGATCTTCGGGCGGATCGCGCCGGGCCTGCCCAACAACGTGCTGCGCGTCGCCGAGTCGGGCGTGCGCGGGCCGGGCGACCTGCTCACCTACGCCGGGTGGGGCGCCGATGCGGTGCTCGTCGGCGAGGGTCTGGTGACCAGCGGCGACCCCGAGGGCGCCGTACGTGGTCTGGTGGCGGCGGGCTTCCACCCGTCGTGTTCACGGATGGTGCGCTGAGCCGGGACACCGGCCGGCGTACGTACTGCAGCGAGTTCGAGGGAGTGCGGTGGCCAGCAGCACGGGCGTGAAGCCCAGCGACGGTGTCGCGAACAGGTCGGGACACGAGCCCGACGAGCGCGGCCACTTCGGCCGCTACGGCGGCAGGTTCGTGCCGGAGGCGCTCGTCGCCGCCCTCGACGAGCTGGCCGCGGCCTACGAGAAGGCCCGCCACGACGACGAGTTCCTCGGCGAGCTCGACCGGCTGCACCGCGACTACACGGGCCGTCCCTCGCCGCTGACCGATGCGCCCAAGCTCGGCGAGCACGCCGGCGGCGCCCGGATCCTGCTCAAGCGCGAGGACCTCAACCACACCGGCTCGCACAAGATCAACAATGTCCTGGGCCAGGCGCTGCTCACCAAGCGGATGGGCAAGAAGCGGGTCATCGCCGAGACCGGCGCCGGCCAGCACGGCGTCGCGACGGCCACCGCGTGCGCGCTGCTCGACCTCGAGTGCGTCGTCTACATGGGCGAGGTCGACACCGCCCGGCAGGCGCTCAACGTCGCCCGGATGCGGCTGCTCGGCGCCACGGTCATCCCGGTCCGCACCGGTTCCCGCACCCTCAAGGACGCCATCAACGAGGCGCTGCGCGACTGGGTCACC
Organism: Pseudonocardia benzenivorans CB1190; assembly: GCF_000196675.2. GTDB lineage: Bacteria > Actinomycetota > Actinomycetes > Mycobacteriales > Pseudonocardiaceae > Pseudonocardia > Pseudonocardia benzenivorans. The sequence continues at coordinate 3,030,289 of NC_015312.1, forward strand.
AACGTCGACTCCACGCACTACCTGCTGGGCACCGTCGCCGGGCCGCACCCGTTCCCGGTGATGGTCCGCGACTTCCACCGCGTCATCGGCATGGAGGCGCGCGAGCAGGTGCTCGAGCGCACCGGTCGGCTGCCCGACGTCGTCGCCGCCTGCGTCGGCGGCGGATCCAACGCCATCGGCATCTTCCACGCGTTCATCGACGACCCGTCGGTGCGCCTCATCGGTTTCGAGCCGGGCGGCGACGGGATCGAGACCGGCCGCCACGGCGCCACCCTGGCCGAGGGCTCGCCCGGGGCGCTGCACGGTGCGATGTCGTACCTGTTGCAGGACGAGGACGGCCAGACCTCGGAGTCCTACTCCATCTCCGCCGGGCTCGACTACCCCGGCGTCGGTCCCGAGCACGCGCTGCTCAAGGACATCGGCCGTGCCGAGTACCAGCCGGTCACCGACGCCGAGGCGATGGAGGCGTTCGCGCTGCTGTCGCGCACCGAGGGGATCATCCCGGCGATCGAGTCGGCGCACGCCGTCGCCGGGGCGGTCCGGCTCGGCCGCGAGCTCGGCCCCGACGCCACGATCCTGGTCAACGTCTCCGGACGCGGGGACAAGGACGTCGACACCGCCGCGAAGTGGTTCGGCATGATCGCCGAGGGCGAGAGCGCCGAGGACGCCGACGGCACCGCGATCGCCGACGGAGGACGGGCATGACGGTCTCGGACGTGTTCACCCGCTGCGCCGCCCAGGGTCGTGGCGCGCTCGTCGGCTACCTGCCGGCCGGGTTCCCGACCGTCGACGGCTCGGTCGACCTGATCAGCGCGATGGTCGACGGTGGGTGCGACCTCGTCGAGGTCGGCATCCCGTACTCCGACCCCGTGATGGACGGACCGACGATCCAGGCCGCCGCCGAGACCGCGCTGCGCGCCGGGGTCCGGTTGCGCGACGTCTTCACCGTCGTCGAGCGCGTCGCCGCCGCCGGGGGCTCGGCCGTCGTCATGACGTACTACAACCCGGTGCTGCGGTACGGCGTCGACGCGTTCGCGCGCGACCTCGCCGCCGCGGGCGGGCTCGGCGTGATCACGCCCGACCTCATCCCCGACGAGGCCGACGAGTGGCTCGCGGCGTCGACCGCCCACGGGCTCGACCGGATCTTCCTGGTCGCGCCGTCCTCGACCGAGGAGCGCATCGCCTCGACCGTCGCCGCCTGCACCGGCTTCGTCTACGCGACGTCGATCATGGGGGTGACCGGTGCCCGTGACAGCGTGGCCGACGTGGCGCCGGAGATCGTCGCGCGCACCCGGCCGCACACGCGGCTGCCGATCGGCGTGGGTCTGGGGGTGCGGTCGGGCGAGCAGGCCGCGCAGGTGGCGTCGTTCGCCGACGCGGTGATCGTCGGCTCGGCGTTCGTCTCCGCCGCCACCGACCGCGGCACCGACGGCGTGCATGACCTCGCCGCCGAGCTGGCCGACGGCGTCCGCCGCGCCGGGGTTCCCGCCCCGGCCTGACCACACCCGCCCGCATGCCGCGGCGGGCGGTGGGGTTGCGCTCGGGGGGCCGGCCGCAACCTGGCTGTTGTCTCCTGGCGGCTGGGGGACGGTGAGGTTGCGCTCGGGGCGTCGCAGGTGCGCGGGCGGCGACAGGGGTGCGCGCGGGCACGCCGGACCGGCGCGGTCCGTCCCGTCGTGCCCACGGGCCGTCGTTGCAGGCCCCGCGGCCGGGCCCGGATCGGGACGAACGGGTGCGAGGCGGGCGGGGGCGGGTCGGCGCGACGTCGCGCCACGCGTGAGCGATACCGTGGCGGCGTGAGCCTCGCGCTGTCGGCCGTGCTGCCGGCGTTCATCCCCAGTCCCGACCGCGGGGTCTGGCACCTCGGACCGCTCCCGATCCGGGCCTACGCGCTGTGCATCATCGCGGGCATCATCGTCGCGGTCTGGTGGGGCGAGCGGCGGTTCGTCGCACGCGGGGGCAAGCCGGGCACCGTCGTCGACGTCGCCGTGTTCGCGGTCCCGTTCGGGCTGGTCGGCGGCCGGCTGTACCACGTCGCGACCGACTGGGAGACCTACTTCGGCCCCGGCGGCACGCCGATCGACGCGCTGAAGATCTGGCAGGGCGGCCTGGGTATCTGGGGGGCGATCGCCCTCGGCGGGGTGGGCGCCTGGATCGGCTGTCGCCGCCGCGGGATCCCGCTACCGTTCTTCGCCGACGCGGTCGCGCCGGGTATCGTCGTCGCGCAGGCGGTCGGCCGGCTGGGCAACTACTTCAACCAGGAGCTCTACGGCGGCCCGACCGACGCGCCGTGGGGTCTGGAGATCTACAACCGGGTCGACCCGTCGACCGGGCTGCCCGACCCGCTCGGCGGCATCGCGCTCGACAAGACGCCGATCGCGATCGTGCAGCCCACGTTCCTCTACGAGCTCATCTGGAACGGGCTCGTGGCCGTCGTCATCGTGTGGGCCGACCGCCGGTTCCGGCTCGGCCACGGCCGCGTGTTCGGCCTCTACGTCGCGGGCTACACGTTGGGCCGCTTCTTCATCGAGCTGCTCCGCACCGATCCGGCGACGCGGGTGTTCGGCGGCATCCGGATCAACGTCGTCGTGGCGGCGGTGGTGTTCGTCTGCGCGGTCGTCTACGTCATCGTGGCCCGCCGTCGCGGGCCGCGCGAGGTGCTGACCGGTCCCGCTGCCGCCGATCCCGTCGACCCGGCGCCGTCGGACACCGCGGCCGAGCCCGACCGCTCCGACTCCCGCCGCCGAGACGACGTCTCGGGTACGGGTTCGGGCGGCGATGCCACCGGCTCCGACGCCACCGGCGGCGGGGCCGAGGCCGTCTCCAACGGGTCGTCGCGCGAGTCGGGATCATGAGGGCATGACGTTCGAGGGTTTCGGCGAGGGCGCGGTCGAGTTCTACGACGGTCTGCTCGCCGACAACTCGAAGGCCTACTGGACCGACCAGCGCGCCGTCTACGAGAGCGACGTCCGGGAGCCGATGCTCGCGCTCCTCGCCGCGCTCGAGCCGGAGTTCGGCGGTCCCGGGAAAGTGTTCCGGCCCTACCGCGACGTGCGGTTCTCCGCGGACAAGACGCCCTACAAGACCCACTGCGGCGGCTACACCCCGCCGTACTACGTGCAGCTCTCCGCCGACGGGCTGATGGTCGCGGCCGGGTACTACCGGATGGAGTCCGACCAGGTCGCGCGGTACCGCACCGCCGTCGACGACGAGCGGCGCGGCGCGGATCTGATCGCCCGGCTCGACGCGGGCCGCGCCGCCGGCCTGGAGGTCGGCGGGCAGACCCTGACGCGGGCCCCACGCGGCGTCGCGCCCGACCATCCGCGCATCGACCTGCTGCGCCACAAGTCGTTGCACCTCTGGCGCACCTTCCCGCCCGACGACGTGCTCCACGAGCCGGCGTGCCTCGACCGCGTCGCCGACGTCTGGCGCGCCGCCCGGCCGCTCGCGGAGTGGCTGGCCGACCACGTGGGCCCCAGCGACCGCCCTCGGCGCTGAACCGGCTGCGTGACGGAGCCGCCGACCCGGCGGTCGTGTCGCCCGGCGCCCCGGCCCGGCTGCGACGGGCACCCGGCGGCGCCGACGATCGGGATCCCCACGCGCACCGGACCCGCGTGACCTGGGGATTCACCGGTGCGCGGGTGGTCGTGTCCGCTCCGTCGCCGGACCGTTCCCGGGTCGTCACCCGGCGCTCCGGTTCCGGCGTCCGTATCGTTCCAGTAGAGGGCTAGGCTGTGTCGTGTGAGTCGCCGAACCAAGATCGTCTGCACCATCGGCCCCGCGACCGCCTCGCCGGAGCGGATCCGGGAGCTGGTCGCGGCCGGGATGGACGTCGCAAGGCTCAACTTCAGCCACGGCAACCGCGAGGACCACAAGCGGGTCTACGAGATGGTCCGCGAGGCCGCGGACGCGGAGGGTCGCGCGGTGGGCGTGCTGGCCGACCTCCAGGGTCCGAAGATCCGCCTCGGCCGGTTCGCCGCCGGCCCCACCGAGTGGCACACCGGTGAGGAGGTCCGGATCACCGTCGAGGACGTCGCCGGCACGCACGACCGGGTGTCGACGACCTACGGCGGCCTCGCCACCGACGCCCGCGCGGGCGACCGGCTGCTGGTCGACGACGGCAAGGTGGGCCTGCGGGTGGTCGCCGTCGAGGGCCTCGACGTGGTCTGCAAGGTCACCGAGGGTGGCCCGGTCAGCGACAACAAGGGCATCTCGCTGCCCGGGATGAACGTGTCGGTGCCCGCGATGAGCGAGAAGGACTCGGCCGACCTCGCGTTCGCGCTGGACCTGCGCGTCGACATCGTGGCGCTGTCGTTCGTGCGCAGCCCCGCCGACATCGAGCAGGTCCACAAGATCATGGACCAGCACGGCGGGCGCCTGCCGGTCGTCGCGAAGCTGGAGAAGCCCGAGGCCGTCGACAACCTCGAGGCGATCGTGCTGGCCTTCGACGCGATCATGGTCGCGCGTGGTGACCTGGGCGTCGAGCTGCCGCTGGAGAACGTGCCGCTGGTGCAGAAGCGGGCGATCCAGATCGCGCGGGAGAACGCCAAGCCGGTGGTCGTCGCCACGCAGATGCTCGACTCGATGATCACCAACTCGCGCCCGACCCGCGCGGAGGCCTCCGACGTCGCCAACGCGGTGCTCGACGGCGCCGACGCGGTGATGCTGTCCGGCGAGACGAGCGTCGGCCGCTACCCGATCAAGTCGGTGCGCACGATGGCGCAGATCATCGAGGCGGTCGAGGCCGGCCCGACGACGGTGCCCCCGCTCAACCACGTGCCCCGCACCAAGCGCGGGGTGCTGTCGTACGCGGCACGCGACATCGGGGAGCGGCTCTCGGCCCGGGCGCTGGTCGCGTTCACACAGTCCGGCGACACGGTGCGCCGGCTCGCCCGGCTGCACACCCGGCTGCCGCTGCTCGCCTTCACCCCGACGCCGGAGGTGCGCAGCCAGCTGGCGATGACGTGGGGCGTCGAGACGTTCCTGGTGCCCTACGTCGAGTCGACCGACGCGATGGTCCGCCAGGTCGACCACTCGATGCTCGCGCTCGAGCGGTTCCAGCCCGGCGACCTGGTGGTCATCGTCGCGGGCTCCCCGCCCGGGACCGTCGGGTCGACGAACTCGATCCGGGTGCACCGGCTGGGCGAAGAGGACATCTGACCGCACGGTCGCACCGCGGCCGGAGTCGCGGCGAGCCGGCGGCGTGGCCGCGGCGCGCGTTTGCGAGGATGCGGCCGTGACCGCCGCTCCCCGCCGACCCGACGTCGCCGCCGACGGCGTCGCCCGCGGGCAGGCCGTCGTCGACGAGCTCGTCGCGCTGCTCGACCTCGACGAGACCGGCCCGGACACCTTCCGCGGGACGAGCCCGGAGAGCAGGCGGTTCCGGGTCTACGGCGGGCAGGTGGCGGGGCAGGCGCTCGTCGCCGCGGGACGGACGGTGCCGGCGGGCCGGTCGGTGCACTCGCTGCACTCGTACTTCATCCGGGGCGGCGACCCGCGGGTGCCGATCGAGTACCGCACCGAGCGGATCCGCGACGGACGCTCGTTCACCACGCGGCGCGTGCTCGCCGTGCAGGACGACGAGGCGATCTTCATGATGTCGGCGTCGTTCCAGGTCCCGCAGGAGGGGCTGGTGCACGCCGAGCCTGCGCCCACCGACGTCCCCGCGCCCGAGTCGCTGCCCGACCTGGGGACGCGGCGCGCCGCCGGGCACGGTGGGGACTGGCTCGGCCGCGCGGAACGCCCGATCGACATCCGGTTCGTCGACGAGCCCGTCTGGACCGCCGACCGCGTCGCGACGAAGGAGCCGCTGCGGGCCTGGCTGCGTGCCGACGGGACGCTGTCCGACGACCCGCTGCTGCACACGTGCCTGCTGACGTGGGCGTCGGACATGATGTTGTTGAGCTCGGTCGTCGCGCGACACGACCTGAGCGCGACGCAGGTGCAGATGGCGAGCCTCGACCACGCGATCTGGTTCCACCAGCCGTGCCGGGCCGACGAGTGGCTGCTCTACGAGTGCTGGTCGCCCGCCGCGTCCGGCGGCCGGGGCCTCGCGACGGGCCGGTTCTTCACCCGCGACGGGCGGATGGTCGCGACGACGGCGCAGGAAGGGCTCACCCGGCTGCCGCGGCGCTGACGCCACCCGGCCCGGGCCTGGACCGGGCCGGGGCGGGTCGGGTATGACTTGGATCATGCCCTGCCGGTCGCGTCCGTCGGTGCGGCTCGTACGTCGTCGTCACGTCGACCACGGGCACGTCTGCTCGTGCGCGTGTCCGGGCCGCCGCTGAGCCCGTCCCGGTCACCCGCACACCCTGGAGCGACGATGCCGACCCCCGCGACGCCCACCGCCTCGACCACGGCCACCCCGACCCCTGGTGCCGAACGCGACGAGAACCTGCGCCGGATCCTCGGCGTCGTCGGTGAGAAGTTCAGCGCCCAGCCCGAGCGGGCGACGGTCCGGTTCCGGGCGAGCGGGGTGGGCGGCGACGGCGTGCGCTCCGACATCCGCATCGGGCGCCACGAGCTGGTCGTCGACGAGCCGCCCGCCCTCGCCGGGCAGGACGCCGGGCCCAGCCCGGTCGAGACCGCCCTCGCGGCGCTGCTGTCGTGCCAGGTGGTCACCTACCGGCTGTGGGCGGCGAAGCTCGGCATCCCGCTCGACGACGTGTCGGTCGACGTCGAGGGCGCCATCGACCTGCGCCGCTTCTACGGCATCGACGACTCCGGGCGTGCCGGCTTCGGCGACGTGCGGCTCGTCGTGACGCTGTCCGGCCCGGCGGGGGAGGAGCGCTACCGCGAGCTCGCCGCGGCCGTCGACGAGCACTGCCCGGTGCTCGACCTGTTCCGCAACCCGACGCCGGTCACGGTCGAACACGTCACGGCCTGACCGCACGTGCGCCGCACCGTTGCCACCCAGGGCAGGATGACGTCATGACCGAGCAGCAGGAACGACGCTGGGGCTTCCGCACGCGTGCCGTGCACGCCGGCGCGGTGCCCGATGCCGAGACCGGCGCCCGCGCGGTCCCGATCTACCAGTCGACGAGCTTCGTCTTCGAGAACACCACCGACGCGGCCAGCCTGTTCGCGCTGCAGAAGTACGGGCTGATCTACAGCCGGATCGCGAACCCGACGGTGTCGGTGCTCGAGGAGCGGATGGCGTCGCTCGAGGGCGGGATCGGCGCGGTGGCCGCGGCGAGCGGGCAGGCCGCCCAGTTCCTGACGTTCGCCTGCCTCGCCGGCGCGGGGGACCACGTCGTCGCGGCGGCCGGGCTCTACGGCGGCACCGTCACCCAGCTCGACGTGACGATGCGCCGCTTCGGTGTCGACACGACGTTCGTCGCGGGCGGCGACCCCGCCGACTTCGCGAAGGCGATCACCGACCGGACGCGCTTCGTCTACGCCGAGGTGGTGTCCAACCCCGGCGGCGAGGTCGCCGACATCGCCGGGCTCGCCGACGTCGCGCACGCCGAGGGGTTGCCGCTCATCGTCGACGCGACCCTGGCCACCCCGTACCTGTGTCGGCCGCTCGAGCACGGCGCCGACATCGTGCTGCACTCGGCGACCAAGTTCCTCGGCGGCCACGGCACGACGCTGGGCGGCATCGTCGTCGAGTCCGGCCGGTTCGACTGGGGCAACGGGAAGTTCCCGTCGATGACGACGCCCGTCCCGTCGTACGGCGGGCTGGACTGGTGGGGCAACTTCAAGGAGTTCGGCTTCCTCACCAAGCTGCGCGCCGAGCAGCTGCGCGACGTCGGCGCGACGCTGTCGGCGCATTCGGCGTTCCTGCTGATCCAGGGCGTGGAGACGCTGCCGCAGCGGATGGACACCCACATCGCCAACGCGCGCGCCGTCGCCGAGTGGCTCGACGCCGACCCGCGGGTCTCGTGGGTGCGCTGGGCGGGGCTGCCCAGCCATCCCGACCACGCGCGCGCGCAGCGCTACCTGCCGCAGGGCCCGGGCGCGGTGTTCTCGTTCGGGGTCGCGGGCGGGCGTGCCGCGGGCCAGCGGTTCATCGAGTCGGTGCAGCTGTGCAGCCATCTCGCCAACATCGGCGACGCCCGGACGCTCGTGCTGCACCCCGCGTCGACGACCCACCAGCAGCTCTCGGCGGAGCAGCTGGTCGCCGCGGGCGTGGGGGAGGACCTCGTGCGGATCAGCGTCGGGATCGAGGACGCCGACGACATCCTCTGGGATCTCGACCAGGCGCTGGCCGCCGCCGTGAAGGAGAACTGATGGACCCGGTGAGCAGCACCGAGTGGCGCAACCCGATCGCGTCGGAACGGCGCCGGATCCTCGACCGCACGCGCACCGTGGCGATGGTGGGTGCGTCGCCGAACCCGGCGCGGGCCAGCAACTTCGTCGCGACGTACCTGCTGTCGAGCACCCGCTACGACGTCTACTTCGTGAACCCGTTCGCCACCGAGGTCCTCGGCAGGCCGGTCTACCCGACGCTCGCCGACCTGCCCGTCGTGCCCGATCTGGTCGACGTCTTCCGCAAGCCCGCCGACCTGCCGGGTGTCCTCGAGGAGACGCTCGCCCTCGGCGACGGGGTGTCGACGTGGTGGCTGCAGTTCGGGCTGTGGGACGCCGACCTCGCACGCAAGGCGGAGGCCGCCGGCCTCGCCGTCGTGATGGACCGGTGCCTCAAGGTCGAGCACGCCCGTTTCCACGGGGGGCTGCACCTGGCCGGTTTCGACACCGGGGTGATCTCGAGCAGGCGCCGCACCGCCTGAGCCGAGTGCGGGCAGGTCAGGCGACGCCGGCCGTCGTCGCCACCCGCACGACCCAGAACAGCAGCCCGGTGACGAGCAGCAGGACCCAGAACGGCCAGGCGTGCCGCCGGGCGACCACCCAGGTCAGGATGCCCGCGACCAGCACCGACGCGACGATCATGCCGCCGAGCGCCCAGCCGGCGGCCCCCGACGGCGGCGGTCCCGACACGAGCAGCACCAGCACGACGTTCACCACGCCCCACAGCGCCGCGGCGAGCATCGGACGGCCGAACCCGGTGCCGGCCGCCCGCTCGCCGACGGGCGGGGGCGGCAGCTCCTCCGCGGCCGGGTAGGGCGGGGCGCCGGGCATGGGCTGGTGCGGCACGAGCCGGTCGGGATCGACGGGGGTGTACCCGGGCGCGCCACCCTCCCAGCCGAACCGCGCCGCGGTCCCGTTCCGCTCGGCCGTGTCGTCCCGCTCGACCGTCCCGTCCGGAGCGGATCCGCCGTCCCCGTCGCGGGGGTCGGGCGGGGGCGTGGCGGGGCTGGAGTCGGCCATCGCCCGACGCTAGCCGAGCCGCCGCTCGGGGCGCCGATCCGACCGCCGACGGACGTCACTGCCTCTGGTGCGTCGCAGGTGATCCCCGTCGCGGCGCACACGCCCGCGGAGGGTCTAGCCTCCCGGGCGTGTCTACCCCTCCTGTCACCGTCACAGTCACCGGCGCCGCTGGCCAGATCGGTTACGCGCTGCTCTTCCGTATCGCGTCCGGGCAGCTCCTGGGGCCCGACACCCCGGTCAAGCTGAACCTGCTCGAGATCCCGCAGGCCGTGAAGGCCGCCGAGGGCACCGCGATGGAGCTCGCCGACGGCGCGTTCCCGCTGCTCGCCGGCGTCGACATCTTCGACGACGCCACCAAGGCCTTCGACGGCGCGAACGTCGCGCTGCTCGTCGGCGCCCGGCCCCGCACCAAGGGCATGGAGCGCGGCGACCTGCTCGAGGCCAACGGCGGCATCTTCGCGCCGCAGGGCAAGGCGATCAACGAGGGTGCGGCCGACGACATCAAGGTCCTCGTCGTCGGCAACCCGGCGAACACCAACGCGCTCATCGCGAAGTCGGCCGCCCCGGACGTCCCGGCGGAGCGCTTCACCGCGATGACCCGCCTCGACCACAACCGCGCGCTCTCGCAGCTGTCGGCGAAGCTGTCGGTCCCGGTCTCCGAGATCACGAAGATGACGATCTGGGGCAACCACTCCGCGACCCAGTACCCCGACCTCTACCACACGGAGGTCGGCGGCAAGATCGCCGCCGAGCAGGTCGAGGAGTCGTGGCTGCGCGACACGTTCATCCCGACCGTCGCCAAGCGCGGCGCCGCGATCATCGAGGCCCGTGGCGCGTCGTCGGCCGCGTCCGCGGCGTCGGCGGCGATCGACCACGTGTACACCTGGGTCAACGGCACCGCCGACGGTGACTGGACCTCGATGGCCGTCCCGTCCGACGGGTCCTACGGCGTGGCCGAGGGCATCATCTCGTCGTTCCCGGTCACGACGGCGAACGGTGCGTACGAGATCGTCCAGGGCCTGGAGATCAACGACTTCTCCCGCGAGCGGATCGACGCGAGCGTCGCCGAGCTCGTCGAGGAGCGCGACGCGGTGAAGGCCCTCGGCCTGCTCTGAGGCCGGTCCGCCTGCCGTACGTCAGCAACGGCACCTTCCCGCAACCCGGTTGCGGGAAGGTGCCGTTGCTGCATTCGGCGGAAGGGGGCGCACCCCCGTGATCAAGTAGGGGTGCGCCTGGGGATCACACCATCGTCGCGAAGTGCTCGATCTCGGAAGCTTTCTCCCAACGGCGGACCAACCGGAACCGCCCCCCACCTCGGGAGAAACCGATGCGAACCGCCAGCCTCCGCCGCAACGTCGTCCGCCTCGCCACCGCCGGCGTGCTGTCCCTCGCGAGCCTCGGTGGGATCGCCGCCGTCGCCGCCCCCGCGGCCTCCGCCGCCCCCGCCGACTGCGCGTACAACCCGGGCGGACGGGGTGGCTACGGGTCCTACGTCGACGGCCTCGCCCTGAACCAGATGGACTGGGAGCAGGACCTCGCCAACGCCATCAACTCCTACCGGGCCTCGAAGGGCCTGCGCTCCCTGGCGTACTCGCGCACCCTGGCCCGGCCGGCGATGTGGGCGAGCCTGGACAGCTACAACCGGGGTTTCTCGCCGTCGAACCACGTCGACACCCGCGGCATGGGCATCGCCCAGCGCGTCCAGTTCTGCTCCGGCTACACCGGCTTCGTCGGTGAGATCAACTACTGGGGCACGGGCAGCCAGGCGTACACCGGCTGGCAGGCCGCGCTGACCTGGTGGAAGAACTCGCCCGGGCACAACGCGTGGCTGCTCAACGCCCAGGCCACGACGTTCTCGGTCCAGATGGCCTACGAGGGCGAGACCCGTACCCGCGCCCACTACACCGTGGTCTTCGGCGACCACTGACCCTGCACCGACACCGCAGGACGGCACCCTCCCGCACCAGGTGCGGGAGGGTGCCGGGCCGTGTGCGCCGGACGGCGGGCATCGGCGCCGCCTTGCCCGGGGGCGGAGGATGGTTAGGATTGCCATGTATTCACCGGGGTTCTCGTCCGAGCACGTGGAGGCCAGTCCGTGACCGCAGCCGCCGTCCGAAGCACTCTCGCCGACCTGCTCCACGAGCCGGACGACGGCCGCATCCGCGAGCTGCACGACGGCGAGATCCGGGTGCTGCCCGAGCCCGACGAGGACCAGATCTGGCACGTGCGGCTGCTCGACCTGATGCTCGGCGTCAGCGCCCCAGAGGGTGTGGAGATCCACCACAGCACGGGCGTGCACGTCGACGAGGCCAACTTCTTCGTGCCCGACCTCCTCGTCGTCCGCGCGGGCACGCCCTTCCACGACAACGGGTTCGACGCTGCAGGCGTCGTGCTGGTGGTCGAGGTGCTGGGCCCGCTCACCCATCACGCCGACCGCATCCTCAAGCCGTGGCGCTACGCCGAGGCCGGCATCCCGTACTTCTGGCGGATCGACCAGGGGCCGCGGCTCGTCGCGCTGCGTCTCGACGAGACCCTCGGCGACGGGCACTACATCTACGACACCGAGCTGGTGCCCTGCGAGAACGCGGAGGTCCCGCACCCGTGGGTGGCCCAGATCGACATGGCGGAGTTCGTGGACCCGCCGAGCCGCCGCTGAGCCGGGGGCTCAGAGCAGCGCGATCGCGAACGCCTCCGGTGGGACGATGATCTGGTCCTGCTCGGCGGCCGCGGGCTCGGACGCGAGGAGGATCCGGGACACCCGGGCGCCGAGCCCGAGGGTCACGTCGTCGTGCCCGAGGTTGACCACGACGCGGATCCGGCCGCGGTGCACGACCAGCGCGCGCGCCTCCTCGTGCACGTCGATCTCGACCTCGTCGAGCCACGGGTCCGACAGCTCCGGCCACTGCCGACGCAGCGCGATCAGCTCCCGGTGCAGCGCGAGCAGCGTCGCGTGCGGCTCCTGGCAGGACTCGTCCCAGTCGAGCTTGGAGTCGAGGAACGTCGACTCGGCGTTGGGGTCGGGCACCTCCGCCGCACCCCAGCCGTGCTCGGCGAACTCCGCCGTACGGCCCTCCCGTACGGCCTCGCGCAGCGCGGCGTCGGGGAAGTGCGAGAAGAACTGCCACGGCGTGCGGGCGCCCCACTCCTCGCCCATGAACAGCATCGGCGTGAACGGCGAGGTGAACACCAGCGCCGCCCCGCACGCGAGCAGCCCGGGGGTGAGCGACTGGGTGAGCCGGTCGCCGGCCGCGCGGTTGCCGATCTGGTCGTGGTTCTGCAGGTAGGCGAGGAACCGGTGGCCCGGGATGCGCCGGGTGTCGACGGGTGCGCCGTGCGCCCGCCGCCGGAAGCTCGACCAGGTGCCCTCGTGCAGGAACGCCCGGCACAGCACGTGCCCCAGCCCGGTCAGCCCGGCCGCGGCGAAGTCGCCGTAGTAGCCCTGCGACTCGCCGGTGAGGACGGCGTGCAGGCTGTGGTGGATGTCGTCGGCCCACTGGGCGTGCAGGCCGTAGCCGCCGCCCTCACGGGCCGTGACCAGCCGCGGATCGTTGAGGTCGGACTCCGCGACCAGCGAGAGCGGCCGACCGAGGTGCGTCGAGAGCGACTCGACCTCGACGGCCAGCTGCTCGAGCAGATGCGTCGCGCGGGTGTCGCGCAGTGCGTGCACGGCGTCGATGCGCAGCCCGTCGACGTGGAAGTCGCGCAGCCACATCAGCGCGTTGTCGATCGCGAAGCGCCGCACCTCGTCGGACCACGGGCCGTCGAGGTTCAGTGACGGGCCCCAGATGTTGCTCCCCGCGAAGTACGGCCCGAACCGGTCGAGATAGGCGCCCGACGGGCCGAGGTGGTTGTAGACGACGTCGAGCACGACGCCGAGGCCGCGGGCGTGGGCGGCGTCGACGAACCGCTTGAACCCGTCGGGGCCGCCGTAGTTCTCGGTGACGGCGTACCAGCCGACGCCGTCGTAGCCCCAGTTCCACGGTCCGTCGACGGCGTTGACCGGAAGCACCTCGACGAGGTCGACGCCCAGCTCGGCCAGGTGGTCGAGGCGCTCGATCGCGGAGTCGAACGTCCCCTCGGGGGTGAACGTCCCGATGTGGCACTCGTAGAGCACCGACCCGGGCAGCTGCCGGCCGGTCCAGGACCCGTCGGTCCACAGGAACCGGTCGTGGTCGTAGCGCCGGGACGCGGCGTGCACCCCACCGGGCTGCCAGTAGGAGCGCGGATCGGGCAGCGGGGTCTCGTCGTCGCCGACGAGGAACGCGTACGCGGTCCCGTGGCCGGCACCCTCGACCTCGACGTGCCACCAGCCGCCGGGGCTGGGGTACATCGGGTGCGGCTCGCCGTCGACGACGACGCGCATCTGCTCCTGCTCGGGCGCCCAGACCCGGTACTCGGCCACGTGCGTCGGTTCCTTCCGGTGCTGTCTGCGGTCGGGGATACGGGTCAGGCGGGCCGGACGAGCAGCGCGACGGGGTAGCGCAGCAGCAGGTCGCCCAGCCGCGGCGCGGCGCCGTCGACGGGGGTGTCGGTGAGGATGTCGTGCCAGTCGTCGGCGCCGTCGGGCAACGGCAGGACGGTGTCGCCCCAGCCCCCGCGGGCCGCCAGCCCCACCGGGAGCCGGGTGGCGACGGCGACCATCCCCGAGGCCTGCGCGCCCGGCCCGAGCAGCGAGGCCGTGCCACGCGCGAACGCGACGGCGTGCTCGGCCGCCGGTCCCGAGGCCGGCAGCGCCCGGTACCCGGCGAAGAGCTCGGGCCGGTACCGGCGCAACCGCGCCGCGGTGGCGGTCACCAGCAGCTTCGCGGCGCCGTCCGGGCCGATCTCGGGCAGCTCGCCCTCGTCGAGACGGCCGAGCGTCGCACGGCGGGCGGCGAAGTCCACGGGACGGCGGTTGTCGGGGTCGACGAGGGAGTACTCGAAGAACTCGGTGCCCTGGTAGATGTCGGGAACGCCCGGCCCGGCCAGCTGCAGCAGCTTCTGGCCCAGTGAGTTCGACCGGCCAGGGCCCTCGATCCGGGCGACGAACGCCTCGATCTCGGCGACCAGGTCGGGATCGGAGAGCACCTCGCCCGCCCACGCGGCGACGGTCTCGTCGACCTCGGCCACGGCCTCGACGTGGCTGGTGACGAGCTTGGCCTCCTTCGACGCCTTCGTCAGGTAGGCCGCCATCCGGTCGGCCGGGATCGGCCACGCGCCGACGAGGCACTGCCAGGCCAGCAGCTCCAGCGACCGGTCGGGCAGCGGGCGGCGCGCCGACCAGCGCCGGACCACGTCGATCCACTCGGCGGGCATCTCCGAGAGCACCGCGAGCCGGGCGCGCACGTCCTCGGAGCGCTTGGTGTCGTGTGTCGAGAGGGTCGTCATCGTCGCGGGGCTGCTCGCCTCGCGGGCCGCGGCGGCGGCGTGGAACTCGGCGGGGGAGACCCCGAACCGGTCGGGGGCGCCGCCCACCTCGTTGAGCGCGACGAACCGGTTCCACCGGTAGAACGCGGTGTCCTCGACGCCCTTGGCCATGATCATGCCCGAGGTCTGCTGCACGCGGGTGGTGAGCTCGCCGTGCGGGTCGGCGAGCATCGCGGCGTGCAGCGCCAGCAGCACCGGCGCGAGGTCGGGCCGGTGGGTGCGCGCGACGGTCAGCGCCGTGTCGAGCGCCTCGCGGCCCTCGGGCAGGTAGCTGCGGTAGACGGGGAAGCCGCACAGCAGTTCGGCGACCGCGTCGCCCAGCGCGTCCTCGGGCGCACCGTCGAGCGCGGCGGCGACGGCCGGCACCGCGGCGGCGACCCCTGCGATGCGGCGTACCTCCGCGGCCAGGATCGTCGACGCGACCTCACGCCGGGCCCGGTGCTCGCCGCTGTGCGCCGACTCCTTCGACCCGACGTGCTCGGCCGTGAACTGGGTGAGCAGACCCGCACCCGCGGGATCGACGAACACCCCGCCGATGTGACGCAGCGCCTCGTAGCCGGTGGTGCCGTCGACGGGCCAGGACGCGGGCAGCTCCTCGCCGACCCCGAGGATCTTCTCGACGAGCAGCCACCGGTCGGGCCCGATCGCGGCGCGCAGCCGCTGCAGGTACTCGCCGGGGTGCGACAGCCCGTCGGGGTGGTCGACCCGGATGCCGTCGACCTCGCCGGCAGCCACCCAGCGCAGCACCTCGGCGTGCGTCGCCTCGAACACGTCCGGGTCCTCGACGCGGACGGCGGCCAGCGTCGACACGTCGAAGAAGCGGCGGTAGGTCAGCTCGGCGGCGCCGCGCTTCCAGGAGACGAGCCGGTAGTGCTGGCGCTCGTGCACCTCCCGCGCCGTGCCGTCGGCGGTACCGGGCGCGACGGGGAAGGCGTGCTCGTAGTAGCGCAGCTCGGTGCGGTCCGGCGACACGACCAGCGCGTCGAGCGCCTCGTTCTCGTCCTCGCCGAGCACGGGCAGCAGGACGGGGCCGGCGTCCCAGTCGACGTCGAACTTCGCCGCGTGCCGGGAGCTGCGGCCGTGGGTCAGCACGTCCCACCACCACGGGTTGGCCAGCGGCACGTCGACGCCCACGTGGTTGGGCACGATGTCGAGCAGCAGGCCGAGCCCGCGCTCGCGCAGCGCCGCGACCAGGTCCTTGCGGCCCAGCTCGCCACCGCGCTCCGCGGAGACCCGGGTCGGGTCGACGACGTCGTAGCCGTGGTTCGAGCCGGCGCCCGACTCCAGCAGCGGCGACGCGTAGAGCGCGCCGACGCCGAGCGCGTCGAGGTAGTCGAGCAGCGCGACCCCGTGCGCGAACGTCTGCTGCGCGGAGAACTGCAGCCGGTAGGTCGACGACGGGACGTGGCGGGCGGGGCGGCCGGACACGGGCGACTCGGACACGGGCGACTCGGACACGGGCGACTCGGAGGAGGAGGTCATCGGGTGGCCGCCTCGACCCGCTGCAGCACCAGCACCGACCGGGCCGGGACGACCTGCACGGCGCCGGACGCGACGGTGTCCGGCTGGGCGGCCACGGTGCCGGGCGCCGTCGCGAGCGACGTGACCTCCCCGGTGGCCGAGTCGACCACGACGGCCCACCGGGTCCCGAACTCGGCGGGCGGCAGCGTCGCCTCGATGTCCTCCCAGTGCGCGTTGAGCATGATCAGGAACGAGTCGTCGGTGACACGCTCGCCGCGGTGGTCGGCCTCGGTGATGCCGTCGCCGTTGAGGAACACGACGACGCACTTGCCGAAGCCGGAGTCCCAGTCGTGCTCGGTCATCTCCTCACCCGACGGCGCGAACCACGCGATGTCGGGCAGCGCGGTGCGCACGTCGGGTGTGCCCCGCGAGCGCCGGGGACGGATCGGCCTGCCGGCGAAGAACCGCCGCCTGCGGAACACCGGGTGCGCGTGCCGCAGCGCGGCCACCCCACCGGTGAAGCCGACCAGTGCGGCGTTCTTGCCCGCGAGCGACCAGTCCATCCAGGCCGTCTCGTTGTCCTGGCAGTAGACGTTGTTGTTGCCGCCCTGGGTCCGCCCGAGCTCGTCGCCGTGTAGCAGCATCGGCACGCCCTGGGACAGCAGGAGCGTCGTGATGAAGTTGCGCTGCTGGCGGGCCCGCAGCGCCAGCACGTCCTCGTCGTCGGTCGGGCCCTCGACGCCGCAGTTCCACGACCGGTTGTGGCTCTCGCCGTCGTTGCCGTCCTCGCCGTTGGCCTCGTTGTGCTTGTCGTTGTAGGAGACCAGGTCGGCGAGGGTGAAACCGTCGTGCGCGGTGACGAAGTTGATCGACGCGTAGGGCCGGCGGCCGTCGGCCTGGTAGAGGTCGGAGCTGCCCGTCATGCGGGAGGCGAACTCGCCGAGGGTGCCCGGCTCGCCGCGCCAGAAGTCGCGGACGGTGTCGCGGTACTTGCCGTTCCACTCCGTCCACAGCGGCGGGAAGTTGCCGACCTGGTAGCCGCCCGGGCCGACGTCCCACGGCTCGGCGATGAGCTTGACCTGCGAGATCACCGGGTCCTGCTGGACGAGATCGAAGAACACGCTCAGCCGGTCGACGTCGTAGAACTCGCGCGCCAGCGTCGAGGCCAGGTCGAAGCGGAAGCCGTCGACGTGCATCTCGGTCACCCAGTACCGCAGCGAGTCCATGATCAGCTGCAGGGTGTGCGGGTTGCGGACGTTGAGCGAGTTCCCGGTGCCCGTGTAGTCCATGTAGTACCGCTGGTCGTCCTCGACGAGCCGGTAGTAGGCGTGGTTGTCGATACCCCGCATGGACAGCGTGGGGCCCATGTCCGAGCCTTCGGCCGTGTGGTTGTAGACCACGTCGAGGATGACCTCGATGCCCGCCTCGTGCAGGTCGCGCACCATCGCCTTGAACTCCTGCACCTGGTTGCCGGCGCGGCCCGAGGCCATCGCGTAGGCGTGGTGCGGGGCCAGGAAGGCGATCGTGTTGTAGCCCCAGTAGTTGGCCAGACCGCGCTGCTCGAGATGGTGGTCGGTGATGAACTCGTGCACGGGCATGAGCTCGACCGCCGTGATCCCCAGCAGCTGCAGGTGCTCGATCATCGCCGGGTGCGCGAGACCGGCGTAGGTGCCGCGCAGCTCCTCGGGGACGTCGGGGTGGTTGATCGTCAGCCCGCGGACGTGCGCCTCGTAGACGATCGTCTCGTGGTAGGGCACCCGCGGCGGCCGGTCCGAACCCCAGTCGAAGTACGGGTTCACGACGACGGACTTGGGCACGAAGGGCGCCGAGTCGCTGTCGTTGCGCTCGTCGGGCTCGCCGAACCGGTAGCCGAACACGGCCTCGTCCCAGCGCACCGGCCCGTCGACGGCCTTGGCGTACGGGTCGATCAGCAGCTTGTTGGGGTTGCAGCGCAGGCCGCGAGCCGGGTCGTACGGGCCGTGGATCCGGTATCCGTAGTGCTGGCCGGGCTCGATCCCCGGCAGGTAGCAGTGCCAGACGAACCCGTCGACCTCCGTGAGGCGGACGCGGGTCTCCTCGCCGTCGTGGTCGAACAGGCACAGCTCGACGCGCTCGGCGACCTCCGAGAAGATCGCGAAGTTCGTCCCGGCGCCGTCGTAGCTGGCGCCCAACGGATAGGCGCTACCGGGCCACGGCCGCATGAGTTCCTCGTTCCCCGGCCGCGGCCGGACTGTCGGTTCGGACTGACAAGTGCCCCGAAACCCGGCGTCCCATGCCGCTCGCGGGGTGTGACCGGCGCGACGGCCGGGCGGCGGGGCGTGCTCGGGGTGTCCGCGGACACGCTACCGGTGTCGACCGACACCGCGCCGCGCCTGCGGCACCCGAGCCGGTGTCCGCCGAGGCGCGCAACCGAGCGAGGCGCGCAACCGAGCGGGCCGCAGCGGCAGCGCTCGCCACGGTCCGCGCCGGCGGCGCTCGCCCGGGGCCGCGCCGCGGCGGCGGACGGGCCGGTGCCGGCCGTCCGGCGCGGACGCGGGCCGGGACGCTCAGCCCGCGAGCCGGGCGGGGAAGCCACCGGTGGCGATCGGGCCCCAGCGGACCGGCGTGACGCGGATCAGCGCCTTGCCCTGGGAGACCATCGCGGCGCGGTACTCGTCCCAGTCGGAGTGCTCGCCCGCGACCGCCCGGAAGTAGTCGACCAGCGGTTCGACGGCCTCGGGCAGCGTCACCAGCTCGGCGTCCCCGTCGATCTGCACCCACGGGCCGTTGAACTCGTCGGACTGGACCATGACCGGGGCCCTGCCGGTCCGGGCGACGTTGACCGACTTCGCGCGCTCGGGGTAGGTCGCGACGACGAGCCGGCCCTGGGCATCGACCCCGCCGGTCACCGGCGAGAGCTGCGGGGACCCGTCGACACGCGTCGTGAGCAGGACGAACCGGTGCCGTGGCCGGACGAAGTCGAGCAGGCCGTCGAGGTCGACCCTCGTGTTCGTGGCGATGGTGCGCGGCATGGGCCGAGCCTAGGCCGCGCCATCGGTCCGCGCCGCGCCGACGGGTAGGGTCCGCGGTGATGAGCACCCTGTTGACGAAGATCATCGACGGTGAGCTGCCCGCCCGGTTCGTCTGGTCCGACGACACGTGCGTCGGTTTCCTCTCGATCAACCCGCTCGGGCCCGGGCACACGCTGGTCGTGCCGCGCGCCGAGGTCGACCACTGGGTCGACGCCGAGCCCGCGCTCGTCGCGCACCTCACCCAGGTCTCCCACACGATCGCGCAGGCGGTGCAGTCGGTGTGGGCGCCGCCGCGCGTCGGACTGGTCGTCGCCGGGTTCGAGGTCCCGCACCTGCACGTGCACGTCTTCCCCGCGTGGGACATGGCCGCGTTCGACTTCGCGAACGCCGCCAAGACGGTCGACGACACCGAGCAGGACGCGCACGCCGGATCCCTGCGCGCCGCGCTGCGCGACGCCGGTCACGGCGCCCACGTGCGCGACGCCTGACGTGCAGCTCGTCCTCGTCCGCCACGCCCTGCCGACCAGGATCCAGCCCGGCACGGTGAACGTCGCGGGAGCCGCCGACCCCGCCCTCACCGAGCTCGGCCACCGGCAGGCCGCCACCCTAGTCACGGCGCTCGCCGGCGAGCCCGTCGAGGGCGTCTACAGCAGCACGATGACCCGGGCCGTGCAGACGCTCGCGCCGCTGGCCGCCGCACTGGGCCTCGAGCCCGTGCGCCGCGCCGACCTCGCCGAGTACGACGTCGACGACCCGCACTACGTGCCGGTCCACGAGATGGCGCGGCTCGACCCGGCGACGTGGGAGCGGCTGCGCGCCGGGCTGCTGCCCGCGCACGTCGACGTCCCCGCGTTCCGCGCCCGCGTCGTCGCGGCGATCGAGGCGGTCGCGGAGGCCCATCAGGGCGTCTCGACCGCCGTCGTCGTCGCCCACGCCGGCGTGATCAACATCTATCTCGCGCATCTGCTCGGCGTCGAACGGGAGCTGCCGTTCCCGCTGGACTACACCGGGATCACCAGGGTCCTGTGCGGGCGCGACGGCCGCCGGACGGTGCGCAGCGTCAACGAGATCGGACACGTCGCACCACTGCTGGCCGAGGTCGCCGCCGTGCGTGGTTGACGGCCGCGCGGTCGGGTGACGTCCCGCACGACGGTGTCACAGGGTCGTGACCAGCCGCGTTCAGGTCAATACGCTCGGTGCCCGACGATCTCCGGTCGCCATGGCGGCGCCGGACCCGGGGGGAGAGTGCCGTCGCGATGACCGGTCGGCTCGGGGCTGACGGCGGGGACGCCCGCCGGCCACTCGACGCCGCGGCACTCCCGCAGGCCGGCGACGATCCCGAGGCCGCCCCCTCGGGAAGACACGCTCGCTCCGTCTTCGCGGTACGTGAGTTCCGCAGCCTGTGGGGCGCCGAGCTCGTCTCCGCCGTCGGCGACCAGCTCGCGCGGCTCGCGCTCGCCGTCCTCGTCTACGCGCAGACCTCGTCGGCGGGACTGTCCGCCCTGGTCTACGCCCTGACCTTCCTGCCCGCGATGCTCGGCGGCATCCTTCTGGCCGGCCTCGCCGACCGCTACCGCAGGCGCGAGCTCATGGTGCTGGTCGACCTCCTGCGCGCCGGGCTGGTCGTCCTCATGGCGGTGCCGTGGCTGCCGTTGGGCGCGCTCTGCGGGGTGCTGGTCGTCGTCGTGCTGCTGTCGTCGGTGCACAGCGCGGCCCAGGCCGCCCTGCTGCCGCTCGTGCTTCCCGGCGAACGGTACGAACGGGGCCTCGCGGTCCGCCAGATCACCGCGCAGGCGGTCCAGCTCGCGGCCTTCGCGGGTGGTGGTGCGCTGCTCGTCGCGGTGCCCCCGCGCACGGCGCTGCTGCTCAACGCCGTGAGCTTCCTGATCTCGGGGGTCGTACTGCGACTGGGCGTCGCGTCGCGGCCCGCTCCGGTCCCGCCCGCCGACGACGGCACCGGACCCCGCTCCGTGGTGCACGACGGCATCACCGCGATCCGCGAGATCCTCGCCGATCCCGCGCGGCGCACGCTGCTGGGCCTGGTGCTGCTGGTCAGCGTCTACGTCGTCCCGGAGGCGATCGCCGCGCCGTACGCGTCGGCGCTGGGCAACAGCCCCTTCGGCACCGGCCTGCTCATGGCCGCCGACCCCGCGGGCAGCGTGATCGGGGCCTTCGCGTTCCAACGGCTGGTCCCGGCGCGGCTGCGCTCCCGGCTGATCGGTGTGCTCGCCGTGCTCGCCGGCTTCCCGCTGATCGCCTGCGTCTCCCAACCGGGGCTGTGGGCGTCGGTCGCCCTGTGGGTCGTCTCCGGCGCCCTGTCCACCGCGTTCATGGTCCAGGCGCAGGCGCTGTTCGTGCGGGCCACCCCCGACGCCCGGCGCGGCAGCGTCGTCGGCGTCGCGGCGTCGTGCCTGCTCGCGGCCCAGGGGGTGACGGTGTTCCTCGGCGGTGTGCTCGCCGACCACACCGGGCCCGCGATGACGGTCGCGATCGCGGGTGCCGTCGGGACCGTTCTCGCGGTGGGTGGGGCCGTCGCGTGGCGGTCGGCCCGGGTGGGGGGCTGACGGGGCGTCCGGTGGTCGTGCCCGCCGGGGGAGCGGGCCGGTCCGGCGTCCGGTCGTCCGGAGGTTCGGTCTCCGGTCCGGTCGGGCCGTCGGGACGGGCCCTCACGGACGCCGTCGGGGGAAGGGTCGGGATCGGCACGTCACCAGCTCTTGTTCCGCACGGTCACTCCTCGGTTCGGGGCGCGGTGGTTCGGGGCGGGGTCGGGGTCGGTCGTCCGGAGCGGACTTTCGCGACGGGGTTCACCAGGACTTGTTGCGCACGGGGCGTCCTCTCGGTCGTGGGTCGTGTGGGGCGTGTTCACCAGGACTTGTTGCTCACCGGAGCTCCTTCGGGTCGCGGGTCGGCGGTCGGGACGGTCACCAGGACTTGTTGCGCACGTCGCGCTCCTTTCGGACGGGTCTGCTCGGGTGGGTCACCAGGACTTGTTGCGCATCTGCGGGCTCCTCTCGTGGGTCGGCGGGTCGGGCGGGCGTTGCTCACCAGCTCTTGTTGCGCACGTCGCGCTCCTCTCGGATCGGGCCTGTTCGGGGTCGGTCACCAGCTCTTGTTGCGCACCTGCGTGCTCCTTCCGTCGGCGGGTGGTCGGGCGGTGGTCACCAGCTCTTGTTGCTCACGGGCTCCTCCTCGGGTCCTGGGCCTGCGGGGTGGTCGGGCGGGTCACCAGCTCTTGTTGCGCACGGGGCGTCCTCTCGGTCGTGGGTGGCGTTTCGTGGGCGTCTCACCAGGACTTGTTGCGCATCTGCGTGCTCCTTCCGGGTCGTGGGGCGGGTGGCCTCGGTGGTCACCAGCTCTTGTTGCGCACGGGGCGTCCTCTCGGTCGTGGGTGGCGTTTCGTGGGCGTCTCACCAGGACTTGTTGCGCATCTGCGTGCTCCTTCCGGGTCGTGGGGCGGGTGGTCTCGGTGGTCACCAGCTCTTGTTGCGCACGGGGCGTCCTCTCGGTCGTGGGTGGCGTTTCGTGGGCGTCTCACCAGGACTTGTTGCGCATCTGCGTGCTCCTTCCGGGTCGTCGGGCGGTGGCCTCGGTCGTCACCAGCTCTTGTTGCTCACGGGCTCCTCCTCGGGTCCTGGGCCTGCGGGGTGGCGGGGCGGGTCACCAGCTCTTGTTGCGCACCTGCGTGCTCCTTCCGTCGGCGGCTGGTCGGGCGGTGGTCACCAGCTCTTGTTGCGCACGGGGCGTCCTCTCGGTCGCGGGTGGTGTGTGCGGGTGCCTCACCAGGACTTGTTGCGCACCGGGCACTCCTTCCGGGTCGTCGGTCAGCGGTCAGGGCGGTCACCAGCTCTTGTTGCGCACGGGCACTCCTGTTCGGTGGGCGGACGGCTGGGCGGCTCGGGTCACCAGCTCTTGTTGCGCACGGCGACGTCCTTCCTGGAGGGCGGTCGGATCGGGTGGTTCTCACCAGCTCTTGTTGCGCACGTGCTGCTCCGTTCGATGTGGATATGTGGGCTCCGGAAGTGACGGGGGAGGTGACTGCGCGTGGTGTTGCGGTTGTGCAAGTGCGGGCGGCTCCGGAGGACGGCGCGGACACGGCAGGCCGGCCCGGCGAAATGCAGGGGCGGTCGGTGCGCATGCACTCATTCCCTTCTTGATCACGGAATGCGATCGCCAAAACGGCGGCGTTCGCCGATCCGGAGCAGTGCGTCGACTCGTGAACCGGCTTCGGAGCGGAATTCCGGAGAAGCGCCGAGAAGCTCGGAAATGGGTCGACCCTCGTCGTTGGTACGTCCGGGTGGTCTCGTCGGCGCACGTCGTCGGCCGTGGCCCGCCGTGGTGGCGGGGCGGACGGGGCGTGCAACAGGCGTCCCGGAGCGAGGGCGTCAGTGCCAGCTCTTGTTACGCACCGCGCACCTCCTCTCGCATTCGTCGGGTCGGCGGCCACCCTCGGTGACCCCGCGCACGTTCTCATGTGCCGTTGGGCTCACCGCCGATGACACCCGTCGAGTGGATCAACTATTCTCACGACCGGTGACGTCCGGATGACTGAGAGTACGAATGGCTAGCAAAGCGGGTGCAGGGGGTGCTCCGGAAGGAGCAATTCCCGGCCCCTGGAAAATTACTCGGTGGGCCGTGTGGAGCGTGCCCTCTCGGGTGATCCTGCCTGTGTTTCTCGTCGAGCTGACCGCGCTGGGCCTGTTGCTCACCCACGTCACCGCCCCCGGAATCACCACCCGGTCGTTGATCGACGCACTCACGCTGACCCTGCTCGGCGTCGCGCACACCGAGATCGCGGTCAGGGCCGAGCGGGTCCGCCGCCGCGTCACCGAGACGCCGCACGTCGACCTGAGTTCGGTCTGGACGTTCGCCGGGGCGGTCCTGCTGCCGCCGCTGCTGGCCGCGGTCGTGGCCGTCGTGGTGTTCACGCACCTGTGGTGGCGGGCGTGGCGGCCTCGGGTGCCGGTCTACCGGCAGGTCTTCAGCACCGCGACGGTCGTGCTGGCGTGCCAGGCGGCGGGCGCGATCGTGAGCCATGTCGTCCCGCACGCCCGCGACGTCGGACTGGGCGCGGGCGCCGGTCCGTTCGCGCTGGTCCTCGCCCTGCTGGCGTACACGACGATCAACAGCGGGCTGATCGCGGGCGCGATCGCGGTGAGCTCGCCGAAGCCGACCGTCGTGATGGTCCTGGGCCACTGGGACGAGAACGCGCTCGAGGTCGCGACGCTGTGCCTGGGCGGCCTCACCGCGGTCGTGCTGGCGTTCAACCCGTGGCTCGTGGTGTTCGTGCTGCCGGCACTGCTGGTGCTGCACCGGGCCGTCCTGGTCCGCCAGCTGGAGGAGGCCGCGAGCACCGACGGCAAGACGGGGCTGCTCAACGCCGCGGCGTGGCACGCCCACGCCCAGCGCGAGGTCTCCCGGGCCGTCCGGCAGGGCGGCGCCGCGTCGCTGCTGATCCTCGACCTCGACCACTTCAAGTCGGTCAACGACCGGCACGGCCACCTCGCCGGCGACAAGGTGCTCTCCGCGGTGGCCGAGACGCTGCGCAGCGAGGTCCGCGAGAACGACCTGGTCGGCCGGTTCGGCGGCGAGGAGTTCGTCGTGCTGCTGCCCGGTGTCGACGACAGCGACTACGGGGTCGCGGAGCTGCGGCTGGTCGCCGACCGCATCCGCCGCCGCGTCGAGGGCATGGCGGTCGAGATGCCGACGCCCGACGGGCCGCTCACGATCACCGGGCTCACGGTGTCGATCGGGGGCGCCGCGTTCCCGACCGACGGCTCCGACCTGACCCGGCTGCTCGAGACGGCCGACTCGGCGCTCTACGCCGCCAAGCGCTCCGGCCGCAACGTCGTGCGGCTCGGTGCCCACGCCCGCGGCGACCGGGGCGACCGGACGGCGCGGGTCTCCGAGCTCGACGAGGCCGAGCCGCCGGCCGCGAGCTGACCCTGCGTGCACCGTCCGACGTCCGGGTGACCCTTGGTCACGGACTGCGGCCGAATCCACCCCGTTGAGTGACCGACTGCCGACTGACAGTTGTTCTCCGGCTCACTAATCTCGAACCTCGTCGAGGGTCGGGGAGGCCGGGGGGAGGCTCGATCGTGTTCGGATCGACGGCTCGCTGGAGCTTCTGGTCGGAGCCGGCGCGGGTCCGCCTCCTCGTTGTGGCGGTGGAGGCGGTCGCGATCGGCCTCGCGGTGGCCACGCTCTCCTCGGGGCCCCCCACGGGTGCCGATCTCGCGCTCGGCGGCTGGATCCTGCTGCTGGGGATGGCCCACATCGAAGCGGCCACCGGCATCGAGCGGATCCGGCGGCGGGTGACCGCCACGGCGTACTTCGACCTCAGTTCGGTCTGGACCTTCGCCGCCGCCCTGCTGCTGCCCGCCGCGGTCGCGACGGGAGTGGTCGTCGTCCTCTACGCGCACCTGTGGCTGCGGGTGTGGAAGCCGGCCCGGGTGCCGCTCTACCGGCTCGTCTACACCACCGCGACGGTCGTGCTGGCCGCCGTGGCGGCGCACGCCGTCGTCCTCGCCGCGCGCGCCGCGGGTGCCGCCGCCCACGAGCTGCCCGCACTCGGCTGGATCGCGCTGGCCGCGCTGGTGTACCTCGTCGTGAACAACATGCTCGTCGTGGGCGCGGTGGCCCTCGGCGAAGGCCTCGGGGAGCCGCGCACCCTGCTCGGCGGCCTCGACGACCACGTGCTCGAGCTGGCCACCCTGTGCCTCGGCGCAATGGTGGCACTGGTGCTGACGGCGGACCGGTGGACGGCCGCCCTCGCGCTCGCGCCGTTGCTGGTGCTGCAGCGCGCGGTGCAGGTGCGTCAGCTGGAGGAGGCGGCCACCACCGACCAGAAGACGGGCCTGCTCAACACCGCGGCCTGGCGGTCGGCGGCGGCCCGACGGCTGGAGCGCGCGGACCGGTCCCGCGGCGCGGCGGTGCTGATCGCCGATCTCGACCACTTCAAGTCGGTCAACGACACGCACGGCCATCTGGTCGGCGACGCGGTGCTGGCCGCCGTCGCCGCCGAGCTGCGTGCCGAGGTCCGCCAGCACGACCTCGTCGCCCGCTTCGGCGGGGAGGAGTTCGTCGTCCTGCTGACCGACCTGACGGCGGGCGGTGCCGGTCGTCGCGAGGTGCTGGCCGTCGCCGAGCGTATCCGCGCCCGCGTCGCGGGCCTGGGCGTTCCGGTGCCGGCCGCCGCGGGGCCCGTCGTCGTCGACGGCCTGAGCATCTCCATCGGCGCCGCGATGTTCCCGGAGGACGGCGAGGAGCTGGAGAAGGTCCTCGCGGTGGCCGACGAGTCGCTGTACGCGGCCAAGGACGCCGGGCGCAACACGGTCCGCATCGCCTCGGGGCCGGTCGTGCCGCAGGCCCGGCGGTCCACCGACGACGCGGCCGCGCCCGTGCCCGCTCCTGACCCGGTCGCCGCGCGCCCCTCGGCGCGGGCCGGGGGGCCGTTCGCCGAGTGAGTCCGGCACGCGCCGCACCGTGGCGGTCGGATGATCCCCCGCGACCGTAAGGTGGGGGGCGTGAGCCTGTTGCGTTCCATCCACGGCCCTCGCGATCTTCGTGGACTCGGTCCGGACCAGCTGGCCGAGCTCGTGGCGGAGATCCGTCGTTTCCTGGTCGCCGCGGTGGCCCGCACCGGGGGGCACCTGGGACCCAACCTGGGCGTCATCGAGCTGACCATCGCCCTGCACCGGGTGTTCGACTCGCCACGCGACACCCTGATCTGGGACACCGGCCACCAGGCCTACGTCCACAAGCTGCTCACCGGGCGGCACGACGGCTGGGACCGGCTGAAGATGACCGGCGGGCTCTCGGGCTACCCCAACCGCGGCGAGAGCGAGCACGACGTCGTGGAGAACAGCCACGCGTCGACGTCGCTGTCCTGGGCCGACGGGCTGGCCCGCGCCTACGCGCTGAACGGGGAGAACCGGCACGTCGTCGCCGTCATCGGCGACGGGGCCCTCACCGGCGGGATGGCCTGGGAGGCGCTGAACAACATCGCCGCGGCGCCGGACCGCAACGTCGTCGTCGTGGTCAACGACAACGGCCGCTCCTACGCCCCCACGATCGGCGGCCTGGCCGACCGTCTCGCGTCGCTGCGGCTGCAGCCCGGCTACGAGCGGGTCCTCGACGCGGGCAAGCACGCGCTGCGCGGCACGCCCGTCGTCGGACCGGCGATCTACGCGGGTCTGCACGCGCTCAAGGCCGGCGTGAAGGACGCGATCAGCCCGCAGGAGCTGTTCGCCGACCTGGGCATCAAGTACTTCGGCCCCATCGACGGCCACGACGTCGCCGCGATGGAGTCCGCGCTGCGCCGGGCCCGGCGCTTCGGCGGGCCGGTGATCGTGCACGCGGTGACCCGCAAGGGCAACGGGTACCTGCCCGCGGAGAACGACGCGGCCGAGCAGATGCACAGTCCCGCGGCGTTCGACCCGGCGACCGGCCGTCCGACCGGGCCCAAGACCGCGGGCTGGACCAGCGTCTTCTCCGAGGAGATGGTGGCGCTGGGTGCGCGACGCCCCGACGTCGTCGCCATCACGGCGGCGATGCTGGGCCCGGTGGGTCTCGCGGCCTTCGCGGAGGCCTACCCCGAGCGCTGCATCGACGTCGGCATCGCCGAGCAGCACGCGCTGACCTCGGCGGCGGGGCTCGCCCACGGCGGGCTGCACCCCGTCGTCGCGCTGTACTCGACGTTCCTCAACCGCGCGTTCGACCAGCTCCTGCTCGACGTCGCGCTGCACCGGCACGCCGTGACCCTGGTGCTCGACCGGGCGGGCGTCACCGGCAGCGACGGTCCGTCGCACAACGGGATGTGGGATCTGTCGCTGCTGGGCGTCGTCCCGGGGATCCGGGTGGCCGCGCCGCGCGACGCGGCGACGCTGCGCGAGGAGCTGGCCGAGGCCGTCGCGGTCGACGACGGCCCGACGGCCCTGCGCTTCCCCAAGGGCGCGGTCGTCGAGTCGGTCCCGGCCGTCCGGCGGATCGGCGGCCCGATCGGCGGTGCCGACGGCATCGGGACCGCCGCCGGTGCTGACGGCATCGGGACCGTCGACGTGCTGGCCGAACCGGCCGCGGGCGCCGACGCGCCGACGGTGCTGATGGTCTGCGTGGGCGCCTTCGCCGAGCTGGGCGTGGCCGCCGCGGAGCGGCTGTCGCACCAGGGCATCGGCGTCACGGTCGTCGACCCGCGCTGGGTGCTGCCGGTACCCGAGGCGCTCGTCGAGCTCGCGGCGGCGCACCAGCTCGTCGTGACCGTCAGCGACGCGGGCCGCCACGGCGGCTTCGGCTCGGCGCTCTCGGACCTCCTGCGGTCGCGCGAGGTCGACGTCCCGAGCCGCGACCTCGCGCTGCCACAGCAGTTCCTCGACCACGGCAGCCGGTCCGACGTGCTCGTCGCCGCGGGTCTCACCGTCCAGGACGTGGCCCGCAGGGTCACCGAGTGGGCCTCGGCGCTGCCGGGGTGCCGCGTCGTGCAGGGCGCGGTCGACGACGGCGTCCTCGAGCCCGGTACCACCCGCGACGACGCGCCGTCCGGCGGTTCCGAGGACCGGGCGCGCTGATGCGCGTGCTGATCGTCGAGGACGAGCGGGCCCTGGCCGACGCCGTGGCCCGCGGGCTGCGCCGGGAGGGCCTGGCCGTCGACCTCGCCTACGACGGGCTGGAGGGCCAGGAGAAGACGTCGGTCACCCGGTACGACGTCGTCGTCCTCGACCGGGACCTGCCCGGCATGTCGGGCGACGAGCTGTGCGACGAGATCGTCGCCTCCGCCGCGCCGACGCGGGTCCTGATGCTCACCGCCAGCGGGTCGCTGGCCGACAAGGTCGACGGGCTGTCCCGCGGCGCCGACGACTACCTGGCCAAGCCGTTCGACTTCCCCGAGCTGGTCGCCCGGATCCGGGCGCTCGGCCGGCGGGCGACGCCCGCGACGCCGCCGTTGCTGGTCGCCGGTGACGTCGCGCTCGACCCGGCGCGGCGGACGGTGCGCCGGGCCGAGCAGGTCGTCGAGCTGACCCGCAAGGAGTTCGGGGTCCTCGAGGTGCTGATGGGCGCGCGCGGGGCCGTCGTGTCCAGCGAGGAGCTGCTGGAACGGGTGTGGGACGAGAACGCCGACCCGTTCACGACGACCGTGCGCGTCACCGTCATGACGCTGCGCAAGAAGCTGGGGGAGCCGGGGGTCATCGAGACCGTCGTCGGCGCCGGCTACCGGGTCCCGGCGGCGGGCTGACCGGGGCGAGGGTGGCCGCGGCGCGACCTCCCGGCGGCCGGGGGACCCCCGGGCGGCGGCCGGGGCCGGGCCTGCGGCCGCGGCTGACGGTCCTCGCGACGGTGCTCGTCGCGCTGGTCAGTGCGCTGCTGCTGTGGCTGGGCTGGTGGCTCGTCGGCGGGGTCGCCCAGTCGTCGGTGCCCGCGTTCCCGGAGGGCGGCACGGTACGCGTCGACGGCGTGGAGGTGCCCGCCGAGCAGGTCGGCCAGGCGGTGGGCGCCGCGGCGCGTGCGGAGGTGCTGCGGGCCGGGCTGATCGCGTTCCCGCTGGTCGTGGTCGCGGCGGCCGTCGTGTCGTGGGTGCTGGTGGGCCGGGTGCTCGCGCCGCTGCACGCGGTGACGGCGACGGCGCGGCGGCTCTCGGCCGAGTCGCTCGACGAACGGATCGCGTTGCGCGACGCCCGCGGCGAGGTCGCCGAGCTGGCCGCGGTGTTCGACGCGATGCTCGACCGGCTGCAGGCGGCGTTCGACGCCCAGCGCCGGTTCGTCGCCAATGCGAGCCACGAGCTGCGCACGCCGTTGGCCGTGCTGCGCACGGAGGTCGACGTGACGTTGGCCGACCCCGACGCGGACCTCGACGAGCTGCGCCGCATGGCGGAGGTGGTCCGCGACGCCACCCGCCGCGCCGACGAGCTCGTGGGCGCGCTGTTGCTGCTCGCGCGCACCCAGGCCGTCGGACATCTCGACGCCCGTCCGGTCGACCTGGCCGAGCTGGCCGCGTCGAGCGTGGCGGCCGTGTCGGGCGCGGCGGCGGCGCGCGGGCTGCGGATGTCGGTGTCGGCGGCGCCCGCGCCCGCCGCGGGGGATCCGGTCCTGCTCGGCCGGGTCGCGGGCAACCTGCTCGAGAACGCGGTGCGGCA
The DNA here is from genome assembly GCF_000196675.2 of Pseudonocardia benzenivorans CB1190. GTDB lineage: Bacteria > Actinomycetota > Actinomycetes > Mycobacteriales > Pseudonocardiaceae > Pseudonocardia > Pseudonocardia benzenivorans. Next base: position 3,060,563 of record NC_015312.1, read on the forward strand.
CAACGTGTCCGGCGGTTGGGTGGAGGTCTGCACGGGGCCCGTCGCGGGCGGGGCGGAGCTGCGGGTGGCCTCGGGTGGCGACGTCATCGCCCCGGAGCGGGTGGCCGAGCTGTTCGAGCCCTTCCGCCGCGGCCCGCGCGACCGCACCGGCGACGCCGGGGGTGCGGGGCTGGGCCTGTCGATCGTGCGGGCCGTCGTGCTGGCGCACGGGGGCAGCGTCCGCGGCGATGCGGTGCCCGGCGGCGGGCTCGCGGTGACCGTTCGGATCCCCCACACGCCGGGGGGCGGACACTGAGCGTCCGTGCGAGGGCCGGCACGCCGAGTGTCACGCCTTCGCGGCGACGGCCTTCTCCAGCAGTGGTGCCGTCAGGGCGATCTGCCACGGCCGGGCCCCGCCGGCAGCCAGCGCGGCGGCGACGTCACCGTCGGCGGGCGGGGTCCAGCACAGCCGGCGCAGCAGATCCGGCAGCAGCAGGTTCTCCACCGGGATCGACCACTTCTCGGCGAGGTCGGCCAACGCGCTGCGGGCGGCGGAGAGCCGAGCGGCCGCGTCGGGGTCGCGGTCGGACCATCGCGCGACCGGCGGCGGACCGTCACCGGGCACCGTAGCGCGCGGGAGCTCCTCGGCAGGCAATTGGGCGGCCCGCTCCAGCGCGGCGAACCAGTACGACGTGAGCCGCCGCTGCGAGCGCCCGCGGAACACCGGCATCGCCGCCAGCGCGCCCGGTGTGGCGGGTGCGTTGACGGCGGCGTCGACGATCGCGGCGTCGGGCAGGACCCGGCCGGGAGCGATGTCGCGTTCGGCGGCCAGCTTGTCGCGGGCCTCCCACAGCGCGCGGACGACTGCGAGCGCACGCGGCTTGCGCACCTTGTGGATGCCCGAGGTCCGCCGCCACGGCTCCGCGCGGGGCGCGGGCGCGGCGGCGGTGCGGACGGCCTCGAACTCCTGCGCGGCGAACTCCGACTTGCCCTGCTCGGCGAGCATCCCGGCGAGCAGGTCGCGCAGCTCGATGAGCACCTCGACGTCGAGCGCGGCGTAGACGAGCCAGTCCTCGGGCAGCGGCCGCCGGGACCAGTCGGCGGCGCCGTGACCCTTCTCCAGAGCGAGCCCGAGCAGCTGTTCGACCATCGGCCCGAGCCCGACGCGGGGGAGCCCGGCCAGCCGGCCGGCGAGCTCGGTGTCGAACAGCGAGGTCGGGGCGAGCCCGACCTCGGCCAGGCACGGGAGATCCTGCGACGCGGCGTGCAGCACCCATTCCGGCCCCGTCAGCGCCGGGGACAGCGCCGAGAGGTCGGAACCCAGCGGGATCGGGTCGATCAGCGCCGATCCCGCGCCCGCCCGGCGCAGCTGCACCAGGTATGCCCGCTGGGAGTAGCGGAAGCCGGACGCGCGCTCGGCGTCGACCGCGACCGGGCCGGAACCTGCCGCGAACGCCGCCGCCGTGCGCTCCAACGCCCCGGCGTCGGCCACCACGTCGGGCAGGCCGTCGGCAGGGCGCAGCAGCGGCACCGGTCCGTCGGGTCGACCTGGCCCGTCGGTCGTGCCGTCCGCCCCGTGACGCGGGGGAGCGCTCGGTTGGTTCGTCGTCAGCGGATGACTCCCGCACGCATCGCCAGCGCCACCATCTGGGCCCGGTCACCCGTACCGAGCTTGCGGCCGATCCGCGACAGGTGGCTCTTGACGGTCAGCGCCGACAGGCTGAGGGCCTCACCGATCTCCTTGTTCGACTGCCCGTCCGCGACCAGCTGCAGCACCTCCACCTCGCGCGCCGAGAGCTCGCGCGGGGTGTTGTCGGTGCCCGGGACGCGCGTCCCGGTGGCGAGCAGCGGCGCGACCGTCGGGTCGGCGTAGACGCCGCCGTCGAGCACCCGCTTCACACCATCGGTCACGACGGCCGGCGAGGCCGACTTGAGCAGATACGCCTGGGCGCCCGCCTGGAACGCGGAGCGGACGGCGTACGGGTCGTCGGACGAGGCCAGCACGACGAGCCGGTTCCAGCCCAGCGCGCGCAGCTCCGTCACGAGGTCGAGCCCGCTGCCGTCGGGCAGACCGAGATCGAGGATCGCGAGGTCGCACGGCCCGTTCGCCTGTGCCCGTGCACGTGCCTCGGCCACCGAGGCGGCCTCGTGCACCGTACCGGCCCCCATCGACCGCAGCCGCGCTGCGATCGCCTCGCGAAGGAGCGGGTGGTCGTCGACCACCAGCACCGAGAACAACTCTTCCCGCGGGTGCGGGACCATGGCAGGCGACAGCACAGCTCCGGTGGAACTGCGCATGGGTGCGCCCTGGCCCACAACGGCCACGTTCTTACCTCCCTGGAGTCGGTCGTTGCCCCCCGACCGGCACCAGATCCTCGGGCCGACGGAGAGTTGCGCCCGACCGCCCGAGGAGGTGTCGTGGAGGAAGCGTAGCCCCCCAAGCGGTCTAACGTCGTGTATCCGATCGAACTTCTCCGGGTGAAAGTTACAGCGTTGTCGCGCTGTGTACACCCGATCGGGTGATCAACAGTCTGTGACCGATCGACTCCCCGACATGAAACCGCTGGTGAGCACGCGCTTATACCGTTCGGCGCGCAAGTCGCGGAACGCCGACCGGTGGCAGCCCGGCGGCGGTCGCGACGAGTGTCGCGAAGGCCTCGGAGTGCCGGGAGAGCGTGTCGGCCCCCTCGTTCGGGGTCCACGACGCCCGGATCTCGACGTCGTCGTCGCGCCGCGGCCCGGCGATGTCACCGAACCGCACCGACGACGTCTGCGTCACCGTCCCACCCAGTGCCGTGTGCCCGGCACCGCCCGCCTCGAGTGCCTCGGTCAGCCACGACCACGCGATGACCGGGAGCATCTCGTCCCCGAGCTGCTCGGGCTCCAGCCGTGCCTGGACGAAGCACACGAGCCGGAAGGTCCCCTCCCACTTGTCCTGCCCGGCCGGGTCGTGCAGCAGGATCAGCCGGCCGGAGGTGTCGGGCTCGTCGAGGTCGTCGAGCCCGTCGCCGCGGTGCCCGATGTCGGCCTCGACGCTGTACGCCCAGGAGAAGGGCGCGAGCCGCGGCGGGGCCTCGAGCGGGCGGACGACGAGCTCGGGCCGGGGTCGGTACGACGACAGCGCCGCCACCGCGCGGCCGAACTCCGGTGGTGGAGAGGTCGTGTCGGGCACGACCGGGGACTCTAGGTCGCGCCCGCGCCGCGCCGGGGCAGGCGCGCCGGGATCCGATCGGGGGACCGGCCCCCAGCTGTGGGATCATTGGGTTCTGATGAGTGCCCGCACCGATCTCAGCGCCCCTCCCGCCACCCGCCGGGACCTGCGCGCCGCCCCGTTCCTGGTCGCCGCGCGCGGTGGCCGACCGGCGCGGCTGCCGGTGTGGTTCATGCGGCAGGCGGGCCGGTCGCTGCCCGAGTACCGGGCGCTGCGGGCGGACACCGGCATCATCCAGGCCTGCCTGGACCCGGAGCTCACGTGCGAGATCACCATGCAGCCGGTGCGCCGGCACGGGGTCGACGCCGCGATCCTGTTCAGCGACATCGTCGTGCCCCTGTACCTGTCGGGCGTGGGGGTCGACATCGTCGCCGGCACCGGGCCCGTCGTCGCGCGGCCGGTCCGCACCGCGGCCGACGTCGAGGCCCTCCCGCGGCTGCACCCCGAGCAGGTCGCGCCCGTCGTCGACGCGATCCGGCTGCTGCTGCCCGCGCTGGGTGAGACGCCCCTCATCGGGTTCGCCGGGGCGCCGTTCACCCTGGCGTCCTACCTGGTCGAGGGCGGACCGAGCCGCAACCACGAACGCACCAAGGCGCTCATGCGCAGCGCCCCCGACGTCTGGCACGCGCTGCTGTCCCGGCTCGCCGCGAACGCCGCGACGTTCCTGCAGGCCCAGGTCGACGCGGGCGTCGACGCCGTGCAGCTCTTCGACTCGTGGGCCGGCGCGCTGTCCGAGCGCGACTACCGCCGCTACGTCATGCCGCACTCGGCCGCGGTCCTCGAACCGCTCGCGGGCAGCGGGATCCCGCGCATCCACTTCGGTGTCGGCACCGGGGAGCTGCTCGGTGCGATGGCCGACGCGGGCGCGGACGTCATCGGCGTCGACTGGCGCGTCCCGCTCGACGAGGCCGTCCGCCGCACCGGCGGCAGGCACGCCGTGCAGGGCAACCTCGATCCGGCGGTGCTGTTCGCCGATCCGGTGTCGATCGAGGCCGAGGTCCGGCGCATCGCCGCCGAGGGCAGGGCCGCGTCCGGCCACGTCTTCAACCTGGGGCACGGTGTGCTGCCCGAGACCGACCCGGACGTCGTGACGCGCGTGGTCGACCTGGTGCACACGCTGCCCGGCTGATGGCCGAGCACGTCCCGCGCCCGACGCACGGCACCCGCCCGACGCCGGGCACCGGCCCGACCGTCGCGGTCGTCGGCGGGGGCATCTCCGGGCTCGCCACGGCCCACCGGTTGCGCACGCTGCTCGGCGACGCGGCGCGGATCGTCGTCTGCGAGCGCTCGGGGCGCATCGGGGGCGTGCTGCACACCGTCGACCTCGCCGGGGTGGCCGTCGACGTCGGCGCCGAGGCCTTCCTCGCCCGCCGGCCCGAGGTGCCGGCACTGCTCGCCGAGCTCGGGCTCGCCGACGTCGTCGTGCACCCGACCAGGGCCGCGGCGTCGATCCGCGCGGGCGGGCGCACCGGCCCGCTCCCCGCCGGCACCCTGATGGGCGTCCCGACCAGCGCCGCACGTCTCGACGGCGTGCTGTCGGCCGCGGGCCTGGCCGCCGTCGCCGCCGAGCCGCACCGGCCGCTGCACTGGCGGCCGGGCGCCGACGTCGCCCTCGGCGGGCTGCTCCGCGAGCGGTTCGGCCCCGAGATCGCCGACCGCGTCGCCGATCCCCTGCTCGGCGGGGTCTACGCGGGCCGGGTCGACGCGCTCGGCGTGCGCGCCACCGTCCCCGCGCTCGCGGCGGCGCTCGACGCGGGCGCCTCGTCGCTGACCGCGGCGGCGGACGCCGCCGCGCCGGCCCCGTCGGTCGCGGCGGGGCCCGTCTTCGGCGCGGTCCGGGGCGGCTACCGGGTCCTGCTCGACGCGCTGACCGCCGCCGCCCGGCCGGAGCTGCGGCTGGACACGACCGTCCGCACCCTCGAGCGGACGGCGGCCGGGTGGCGCCTCGTCCTCGGCCCCGTCCCCGCCCCCGAGTACCTCGACGCCGACGCCGTGGTGCTCGCCGTGCCCGCGCCCGCCGTCCGCAGGTTGCTCGCCGAGGCCGTGCCCGCCGCGGCGGCCGCCGCCGCGCGGATCGAGCTGGCCTCGTCGGTCGTCGTCGCGATGGCCTACCGGGCCGCCGACGTCGCCGCCCTGCCGCCGACCTCGGGCGTCCTCGTCGCGGCCGACGAGCCGCTGTCGATCAAGGCGGCGACCCACACGTCGACGAAGTGGGGCCATCTCGCCCCCGACGCCACCGACGGGCACTACCGGCTGCGCACCTCCCTCGGCCGGTTCGGCGAGGCGCACACGCTGCAGGTCGACGACGAGACCCTCGTCGACCGGGCGCGCGCCGACCTCGCCACGCTGCACACGATCACGGCCGCACCGGTCGCGGTCCACGTCCAGCGCTGGGGCGGCGGGTTGCCCCAGTACGGCGTCGGACACGTCGGGACGGTCGCCGCGCTCGAGGCCGCCGTCGCCGCGGCGCCGCGGCTCGCCGTCGCGGGAGCGGCCCTGCACGGGGTCGGGGTGCCGGCCTGCATCGGCACCGCGCGCGCCGCAGCCGACCACGTCGCGAGCGCGCTCGCCGTCCTCCGGTGACCCGCGCGCCCGGGTCACGGTGACCTGCCGCACCCGCGCTCGCACCTCGCGGCGGGCGGCTCCGTAGACTCGGCTGCATGGCACGCCTCGACTACGCGCAGCTCAACGACACGATCCGCTACACCATGTGGTCGGTGTTCCGCGTCGAGGCCGGCAAGCTCGGCGACGACCGCGGCGCCGTCGCGAGCCAGGCGACCGAGTTCGTGGAGGCGCTGGCGGGCAAGGGCGTCGTCGTCCGCGGGGTGTACGACCTCGCCGGCCTGCGCGCCGACGCCGACTACATGATCTGGTGGCACGCCGAGACCGTCGAGGCGCTGCAGGCGGCCTACGCCGACCTGCGCCGCACCACCGCGCTCGGCCGCGCCTCCGTGCCGGTGTGGAGCCAGGTCGCGTTGCACCGGCCGGCCGAGTTCAACAAGAGCCACATCCCGGCGTTCCTCGCCGGCGAGGAGGCGCGCCGCTACGTGTGCGTCTACCCGTTCGTCCGGTCCTACGACTGGTACCTGCTGCCTGACGACGAGCGGCGCAAGATGCTCGCCGACCACGGCAAGGAGGCGCGGGACTACCCCGACGTGCGGGCCAACACCGTCCCCGCGTTCGCACTGGGCGACTACGAGTGGATCCTCGCCTTCGAGGCCGACGAGCTGCACCGCATCGTCGACCTGATGCGGCACCTGCGCGCCACCGAGGCCCGCCGCCACGTCCGCGAGGAGATTCCGTTCTACACGGGCCCGCGGGTCGAGGTCGGCGACCTCGTCAGCAGCCTGCCGTAGTCCGCCGCCCGGCCCTTCTCCGCCGGCTCGGTGGGTGGGCCGGCTGCTAGCGACGGTGCGTCCCGCGGCGGGCCGGCCGGTGTCGGCCGCCCTTCTTCCTCGCGGGGGCGGGGCCGCCCGGAGCCGGGGTCGCGTCCGGGCGGGGAGTGCGGGAGCTGTTGACCGTCCGCCCGCGGACGATCCCGATGAACTCCTCCATCAGCTCGCTGTTCTCCGCATCCGGCCAGGCGAGGCCGACGCCCGACCCCGGCGCGTCGGCCAGCGGCCGGTACGTGAGGTCCCGGCGGTGGTGCAGGCGGGCCAGCGACTGCGGGACGAGCAGCAGGCCGACTCCCGTGGCGACGAGCTCGACCGCCTCGGCCGTCGTCGCGGGGGCGAACGCCGCGGGCCGCCCCGGCCGCTCACCGGGCCAGTCGAGCACGTCGTCCTGCGGGTGCAGGACGATCTCGTCGGCCAGGTCGGCGACCGTCGCCTCCTCGGTCGCCGTGACGACGTGGTCCTTCGGGACGACGGCAACGGTGGTCTCGGTGTAGAGCGGGATCGTGTGCAGCCCGCTGCGGTCGACCGGCAGCCGGAGCACGGCGGCGTCCACCGCGCCGCGGCGGATCAGCGTCGCCGCCTCGTCCGGGGTCGTCGTGACCAGCTCCAGGGGGACACGGGGCCGGCGTTCGGACCACATCCGCGCCCACTTGCCCGGGGTGACGCCCGGGACGTAGCCGAGCCGGAAGACTGCGGAGTCGCTCGGCCCGGTCACCCGCCCAGGCTATCGGCCGACCCGGCGTCGATATCCTGGGCACATGACGCGGCAGAGGGCGACCCAGACGATGAAGCCCGCCACGGCGGCGAAGAAGCTGGGCGTGTACCTCGACGCGACCCCCGACGAGTTCCGCGCCGGAGTGGTCTCGCGCGACGAGCTCGACGCCCTGCAGGCCGACCCGCCCGAGTGGCTGCGTGAGCTGCGGCGCAACGGCCCGCACCCGCGCCAGGTCGTCGCTGACCGGTTGGGCGTGTCGATCTCCGGGCTGGCCCGTGCCGAGATCACCGAGCCGCTCACCACCGCCCAGATCGCGGCGTTGAAGGAGGAGCAGCCCGAGTGGCTGCGCCGCGAGCGCCTCACCCGGGCCGAGGCCCAGCGCGAGGAGGCCCGGCTGCGGGCGCAGCGCTCCACGACGCGCGGGGGCGGTCCGGCCAGGGGATGACCACCGCGCCCCCGCCGCCGAGCTCGACCCGGCGGGCGCCTCAGGAGGCGGCGTCGGGCTCCAGCGTCAGCGAGATCGAGTTGATGCAGTAGCGCAGGTCCGTGGGGGTCTGGTAGCCCTCGCCCTCGAAGACGTGCCCGAGGTGGCTGTGGCAGTTGGCGCACAGCACCTCGACGCGGCGCATGCCGAGGCTGTTGTCGACGCGTTCGATGACCGCGTCGGAGTCCTTCGGGCTGAAGAACGACGGCCAGCCGCAGTGCGACTCGAACTTCGTCTCGCTGCGGAACAGCTCGGCACCGCAGGCCCGGCAGTGGTAGACGCCGACGGTCTTGGTGTCGGTGTACTCGCCGGTGAAGGGCCTCTCCGTGCCGGCCTGCCGCAGAACCTGGTACTCGGCGGGGGAGAGCTCGGCGCGCCACTGCTCGTCGGTCTTGGTGACCGGCGCCTCGCCGAGCTCGGTGTCGGTGCTGGCCTCCTGGCCACGGCTGAACAGACCCATGCCTCCACGCTAACCGTTCCGGCAAGCGCGCGGCGGCGCTCAGCCGGCGACGATCGCCACGACGGCGGTCAGGATCGTCGAGGCGACGTAGACGACGCCCGCGAGCAGCAGGACCACGACCAGCACCGCCAGCCAGCGGCGCCCGCCCTCGGCGCGGTTGGCCGCGTCGGCGAAGTCGCCCACCCCCGTCAGCGACGCCTCGACGGTGAAGGACGGCTCCCGGCGCATCCGGTCGAGGTGGGCGGCGAACGCCTGCACCTCGGGCTCGGCGGGGTCGAGGCCGAGCAGCTCGTCGTCGAACAGCCGCGACCCGCGGCCGGGGTCGGGCGCCTCCGGTTCCAGGACGGCCATCGCCCGAGGGTAGCCGTCGCGTCGTCGGCGGAACCCCTCCGCGGACGCGTCCGTGCGTCGGGCCGAGGCGGTAGCGTCGCGACCATGGCGGCCAAGACCGTGGTGCAGCTGACAGTGCCGGGGCCCGAGGGCGACCGGGAGGTGCGCCTGTCGAGCCCGGACAAGGTCTACTTCCCGGCGCGCGGCATCACGAAGCGGCAGGTCGTCGAGTACTACCTGGCCGTGTCGGAGCCGATGACGCGCGTCCTGCTGAACCGGCCGACCAACCTCAAGCGCTTCCCCGACGGGGTCGACGGCGAGCCCTTCTTCGCCAAGCGCCTGCCCAAGGGCGCGCCCCCGTGGGTGCGGACCGCGACGGTGACGTTCCCCAGCGGGCGCAAGGCCGACACGCTCGCCCCGTCGGAGCCCGCGGTGATCGCGTGGGCGGCCAACCTCGGCACGCTCGACTTCCACCCGTGGCCGGTGCGCGCGGCCGACACCGACCGGCCCGACGAGCTGCGCATCGACCTCGACCCGCAGCCCGGCACCGACTTCGCCGACGCCGTCGCCGTGGCGGCGGTGCTGCGCGAGGTGCTCGACGAGGCGGGGCTCGTCGGGTGGCCCAAGACGTCGGGCGGCCGGGGCATCCACGTCTTCGCCCGGATCCGGCCCGAGTGGTCGTTCATCGAGGTCCGCCGCGCCGTGATCGCGATCGCCCGGCGGGTGTGTGCGCGCATCCCGGAGCAGGCCACCGTCGACTGGTGGAAGGAGGAGCGTGGTGAGCGCGTGTTCCTCGACTACAACCAGGCGGCGCGCGACCGGACGATCGCGTCGGCCTGGTCGGTGCGCGGGCTGCCACGGGCGACGGTGTCGATGCCGCTGACGTGGGAGGCGCTGCCATCGGTCGAGCCGGAGGACTTCGACCTGCTGACGGTGCCCGGCCTGCTCGCGCGCGACGGCGACCCGCACGCCGGGATGGACGACGCCGTCGGGGGCATCGAGACCGCCCTGGAGTGGTTCGCCGCCGACGAGCGGGACCGCGGCCTCGGCGAGCTGCCCTACCCGCCCGAGTATCCCAAGATGCCGGGCGAACCGATGCGGGTGCAGCCCTCGCGGGCCCGTGCCGGGAAGGACGCGGCGGGCTGACCGGGGCCTGCTCCGGACAGCCGGACCTGCGCGTCGGCTGTGTTCTGCCGCAAGGGGTTCCCCGGATCGGGGAGGGTCGAGGGGGAGAGTAATTTGCTACCCCACGTAGTCGGTCGACCACGGAGCCGACCCGGACCCGAGGGGAGCACGATGAGTCTCGTTGCGGTACTGGCCGGGATGCCGGACCTGTTGGAGCGCACGCTCATCGAGCACGCTCCCGACAGCCGGGGCCAGTGCCGCGAGTGCCGCGACTCGTCGGGCATCTCGGCGGCCTGGCCGTGCATGATGCGGGAGATGGCCGACGAGGCCAGCGACATCCGCAACGGCGGGCTCCCCGGCACGTACGGCGGTCGGCACCGCACCCTGCGCGCCGTGCGCGGCTGACGCCGAGCCGCCCGCGCCGCCGTGCCCGGCCCGCCCGGACAGGTCAGGGCGGGCACACGGTGTTCGCCTGCGGCAGCTGTCCCTGCACCAGCATCCGGTCGACGACCCCGCTGATGCACGGGGTGCGGGGGTAGGACCCGGTTCCGGTGCCCTGCCACGAGACGAGCCGGGCGGTCGCGAGCCCGGCCGCGGCCCGGCGCACCGAGTCGGCCCCCGCCCGCGGGTCGTGCGCCGCGGCGAGCACGAGCAGCGGCGGCGCTCCCGGCACCGCGCCGGGTGCGGGCAGGCCCGGTCCGGCCGGCCACGGCGCGCACGCGAGCAGGCTCGCCGCGAGCGTGGTGCCGAACAGCGGGTAGGCGTCGTGCCAGCGCTGCGCGAGGCCGGCGACGTCGAGGGGCGTGAGCCGGCGGTTGGAGTCGTTGCACAGCGTGGCGAGCGCGGAGTCGAAATGGCCCTCGCGGCCCATCGACGGGTCGAGGAGCGCGAGCATCGCCCCGGGCACGCCCCGGCCCGCGTCGACGAGCGCGGTGGTGAGGGCGGGCCAGGACCGGGGCTCGCCGACCGCGGCGAGCAGCGCGTTCACCGCCACCCCGGCGGTCAGCCTGCGGCCGTCGGCGGCCGGGACGGGCTGCGCGCCCAGGCGCGAGACCAGCGCCGAGACCGTCGCGCGCGGGTCGGGGCCGAGCGGACACGCGCCGCGGGCGGTGCAGTCGGCCGCGAACGCGTCGAACGACTGTTCCGCGCCCGCCGCCCTGGCCTCGGTGAGGTCGGGCTGGACGGCGCCGGGATCGGACGGCCCGTCGAGCACGAGCCGGCCGACGGCGTCGGGGTGCGCGCTGGCCCACAGCGTCAGCGCGGTGGCCCCGTCGCCGATCCCGATCGCCGACAGCCGCGTCACGCCGAGCCGCTGCCGAAGCTGGTCGATGTCCGAGGCGGTGGCCGCCGTCGAGTACGTCGCGAGGGCCTCGGGCTCGTCGAGATAGCAGTCCTGGACGACCGAGCGCGCGTCGTCGAGCACCGAGGCCAGCACCTGGTCGGTGGGGGCGCCCGGCGCGCCGATGCCGGGGTCCGCGCCGATGAGCCCGACCCGGGCGTCCTCGTCGGAGCAGTCGAGCAGGTCCGACCCCGCGCCGCGGCGGTCGAGACCGACGAGCTGGTAGCCGCCGAGCACCGCGGCGGACACCTGGGTGGCGAGCAGCGCCGCGTGCCGGGCGGACGGGTCGGTGGCGCTGTCGCCCACGACGACGAGGGGTGGCCGGTCCTGCGGCGCGTCGGCCGCGGCCACCCGGACGACGCCGAGCCTGCTGCGCCCGCCGGCGGCGCGCGTGGGGTCGGTCGGGACGTCGACGGCGCCGCAGTCGACACGCAGGGGCACACCCGCGGCCGGTGCGGGGTCGCCGAGCGCGGCGAGCGTGTCGGCGGTGCAGTCGGCGAACCGGATCGACGGCCGCATGGGGTCGGGCTGCGGCAGGTCACCCGGAGCCGCGGGCGTCGTCGGCGGCGCGGGTGGGGTCATCGCGTCGCCGCCCCGCACGGCGACCGGCGGGCGCTGCGACGGGCCCACGGCGCAGCCCGCGGCGAGGACGGCGAGCAGGGCGGCGACGAGCAGCCGCGACGGGAGCCGGGTGCGGGAGCCACGCGCGTGTCGTCCTGGTCGTGCCACGCGCCCGATCCCCTCTCCCCGCCGTCGGCCCCAGCCTGTCGCACGACGGGTGAGGCGGGGGTGAGCGGCTCGGGCCGCACCGTCAGCGGACCCGGGGGCCCTCCTCGGTGTCCGCCTCGATCCGGACGGCGACGGGCAGCGCCCGGCCCCCGAACGCGTCGGTGGCGGCGGCCAGCACCTCCTCGGGGATGCGCCGACACACCTCCCCGACGTCGGCGTCCTCGGCCAGCCAGACGGTCAGCCGCAGCGCGGGGTCGCGCTCGTCGCCGACCATCCGGGCGCGGGCCCTGGAGATGCCGGGCAGCGCGCGGGCCTGGCCGGCGACGGCGTCGGCGACCGCGGCGGCCGTCACCGTGAGCGTCGTGTCGGCGCCGGCGTCCAGCGCCAGGTCGGGCCGACGTTCCGGCGAGAGCGACCGGATCGCCCACAGCAGGCCGAGCACGAGCAGCAGCAGCCCCCCGACGATCGCGACGATGCGCCAGAGCAACGGCTGGGCGCGCAGCGCGTCGACGATCATCGGGTCGAGGACCGAGCGCTGCGCGCGCCCCGTGCCGAAGATCCCGAAGGCGAGCAGCGCGGCGCCGGTGCCGGCGAGCAGCAAGACCACGCCCACGAGCCCGACGAGCCACCGGTCGCGCCCGGCCGAACGGGCGACGGCGCGCCGTGCATGCCGGCCGGCCTGCGGGGGAGGGGTGTCCAGCCCCACCGCCGAGCCGCGCGCCGCCGTCGACGGGGTGGCGGCGGGGTCGGGCGTCGCGGCCGTCATCGGGGGCCCGCCTGCCTGCGCACCGCGACGCTGACGCGCGGGCGGTTCGCCAGCGGCAGGTCGTCGAGCAGCGACTCCACGTCGCCGCGCACCGACTCGGCGAGCCCGGTGCCGCCGTCGGTCGGCTCCCACCCCTGGGCGCGCACGCTGATCGCGCGCCGCGACGCGGTGACCGCGGCCGAGGACACCGCGTCGGCCGCCCGGACGCGGCGTCCGACCATGCGGGCGAGCGCCTGCGGCGACGTCGTCACGGTGACGTCGGGGGCGGGCGGGCGCAGCGGTACGTCGTGGCGGCGGGCCGCCAGCGCGACGAGCAGCAGCAACAGCCCGACGACGGCGACGACGATCGCGGTGATCCGCACCGGAGTGGTCGCCCAGACTAGGCCGTCGAGGGTCTGCTGCCAGGAAGGCCAGGGGACGATCACCCCGTCGGACCCGGTGGTGCCGGCGGAGCCGATCCACGCCGCGACGACCTCCACGACGACCAGCACGCCGACCGCGGCCAACGCGAGGCCGAGCAGTGGCGCGAGCACGCGCAGCAGAACGCGCACCGGACCTCCTCGAAGTAGGCGGGCGGACGGGTCGGTCCGCCGATCAGCGAAGCCGCGGCGGTGGTGGCAGTCCGCGCAGCCCGGTGACGGTCACGGCCATCGTCCGCAGCCGGTAGCCGGCGAGCCGGCCCAGCTCCTCGGCAACGGTCGACCGCACGGCGTCGACGACCCCGCGGACCGAGCCGGGGTAGCGCAGGGCCAGCTCGAGCCGCACGTCGACCTCCGCGGCGGGCCCGCCGACGCTGACCTTCGCGGTGGCGCCGGCGTCGCCGACGTCGAAGCCGGCGACCCGGCGCTCGGTGCGCAACGTCCCCGGGACCTGGTCGGCGGCGTACTCGACGATCTTGCGCAGCACACTGGGCGCGATCTCGGTGCGGCCGCGCTCGTCGGCGTCGGTGCCCACCGGCTCCCCGGCGGCCGGGGCCACGGTGCCTGCGGCGGTCACCGTCGTCACCTGTCCTTGCCGCGGCCGACGAGCCCGCTGACGTCGAGCCTGCCGTCGAGCACCAGCCCGACGACGAGCCCGACCGCACCGACGACGAGGGTGATGAGGAAGGCGCCGAACCCGCCGATCGCGCCCGCGGCGCCGAGGACGAGCCCCGCCAGCAAGCCGGTCTGGGTGGCGTTCATGGGTCACTCCTGTGGATGGTCTGGCCTGCGGTTGAGGGGCGGTCGGCACGGTCGACCCTGGTGCGCCGGTGCCGGCGGACGGTGCGGATGAGCGCGACCGCGACCTTCGTCGGCAGCGGCAGGTCGCGGACGAACTCGACGTCGGGCGGCGGTCCGTGCGGCCGCGCCGGGGACGGGCCGGTCCCGGCGTCGCCCGCCCGCAGCGCGGCGAGCCCCGTGACGAACGCCTCCGGGTCCCCGCCTCGATCGGGATGGTGCTCGCGGACGAACGCGCGGAACGCGGCCCGCTCCTCGGGCGTCATCGGCCGGCCCCGCGCGGGGGCTCGACGACCACGTCCGCCACCGTGACGTCGACCGGCCCCGGACGCACCGCGGAGACGGCCTCGCGCAGCTCGGCGACCGTCTGCGGGATCGGCCGGTCGGCGCGCAGGACGACGCCGACCTCGACCGGCTCCCCGGGGGCCCCGACCCGGACCCCGAGCAGCCTGCGCCCGGGCAGGTACGTCGCGACCGCGCCGAACGCCCCGCCGTCGAGGCGGACGACGGCGGGATGCGCGGCGACGACGCGGGCGAGCTCGGTGGCGAGCGCGGCCGTGTCGTCGGGTCCGGTGCGGCCGGCCGTGTCGTCGGGTCCGGCGCGGCCGGCCGTGTCGTCGGGGCCGTCCGGCACGGGGCGGGCGTCGGTCACCGGGGTCGGTCGGGCCGTCACTCGACCCGCGAGGTCACGGTCGCCGGGGCGTCGTCCGCGTCGTCGAGCTCGGGCAGGTGGATGTCGTTGACGGCGATGTTCACCTCGATGACCTCGAGGCCCGTCATCCGCTCCACGGCGGTGATCACGTTGCGCCGCACCGCCCGTGCCAGCTCGACGATCGACGCCCCGTACTCGACGATGATGTCGAGGTCGATGGCGGCCTGCTTCTCGCCGACCTCGACCTGGACGCCGGAGATGTTGGCGGCGCCGGTGCCGCCGCCGGGGATGCGCTCGCGGATGGCGCCGAACGCGCGGGACACGCCGCCGCCCATCGCGTACACGCCGGAGATCTCCCGGGCGGCGATCCCGGCGATCTTCTGGACGACCGATGCGGCGATCGTGGTGCGACCCTGGCCGCTGTCCTCGGCCAGCCGGCCAGGGGACCCGGCGGTGACGCCGGTGGTGCCTGCGGCCCCGGTCGTGGTGGCGGTGCTCGAGGTGGCGGCCGCGGCGGGCGTTGCGCCTGTCATCGCGTTTCTCCTCACGGCGTTGCTCGGTGTCGATGCCCTGTCGATGTGCTCTGTCTCGATGTGCTCTGTGTCGATGTACTCGGTGTCGGTCGGTGCTGCGTGTCGCTCCCGGTGGGCGCGGCGCCGATGACCGGCCTCGCCCCATGCGTACCTCCGTCGGACGCGCGGCGCGGGCCACGCCTCACGCGGTGTCACCTGATCGGTCGATGGGGACGTCGTCCGGGAAATCGTCGGAGTCGTCGGGCCGGACGTAGTGCAGCAGCAGGGCACCGGGGTCGAGCAGGGCGCCCGCGAGGCACATGGGGCGCATCGTCGAGGGCCCCGTCGCGATCCGGCCGGCGTCGCCGCCGACGAGGGTGGGGGAGAGCGTCAGGCACAGCTCGTCGACGGCGTCGGCCGCGGCGAGCGCACCGTGCAGTGCGGGCCCGCCCTCGCACAGCACGCGGTGCAGCCCACGGCGACCGAGCTCGGCCAGCAGGGTCGGGGGGGCGAGGTCGGGCAGCTCGACGACATCGGCACCCGCGGCGCGCAGTGCGTCGCGGCGCTCGCCGGGGGCCCCGGCCGTGGTGAGCACGATCGGCGCAACGGCGGTGTCGGTGAACAGCCGGGCGCCGGGGTCGAGACCGGCCGACCCGGTGACGACGGCGATCGGCGGCGGCAGCGCGCGCCCGACCGTGGGCCGCCGCGCGCCGCGGTAGCCCTCGGCCCGCACCGTCCCCGCGCCGACGAGCACCACGTCGGCGAGCCGGCGCAGCACGCCGAACACGGCCTTGTCGGCGGCGGAGCCCAGGCCGCCGGACAGCCCGTCGACGCTCACCGCGCCGTCGAGGCTCGCGACGAAGTTGACACGCACCCGCGGCGCCGACAGCCCGTCGGGGTAGGCGTAGTGGCGCAGGAGCGCCGCGTCGAGATCGTCCCCGAGGTCCGGCCCTGGCGGCCACAGTCGTCGCACGCGCCCATCCCAGCATCCCGGGCAGGGCCTGTCGCGCCGGGTCGGTGACCGGGAGCTACCAGGCCGTCGCGATGCGTACAAGCGGGGAGTGTGATAGCCACACCTCTGTTGAGCACAGGCGGCCCTCACTTATGGTGGGCGCGACGGGCCGATGGGGCGACGGGTGGCGCGACGGACGGGAGAGGCCCGCGTGACGGCGATGGGACGAGGATGACGACGCTCGCGCGCGAGCGCGCCCAGCGGCCGTCCCGCACACCGCGCCGCCGCCGGCTCACCGGGCTGCTGGTGTTGGCGTGCCTGGTCCTCCTCGTGTGCCTGGCGAGCGTCGCCGTCGGCGCCAAGGCGATCCCGCTCGACCACGTGTGGCACGCGCTGATCGCCCCGACCGGCACGGAGGACGACGTCGTCATCCGGTCGCTGCGCATCCCGCGGACCGTGCTCGGCCTGCTGGCCGGTGCGGCCCTGGGGCTGGCGGGCGCGCTCATGCAGGGCCACACCCGCAACCCCCTCGCCGACCCCGGGCTGCTCGGCGTCAACGCCGGTGCCGCGTTCCTGGTCGTCGTCGGCATCTACGTCTTCGGCGTCAGCTCGCTGTCGGGCTACGTGTGGTTCGCGTTCGCGGGCGCCCTCGGGGCGAGCGTCGCGGTGTTCGCGCTCGGCGCGGTCGGCCGCCGCGGCGGCGCGACCCCGGTGACGCTGGCCGTCGCCGGCGCGGCGGTCTCGGCGCTGCTGTTCGGGCTCACGTCCGCGGTGATCCTCACCGACGTCCGCACGCTCGACGCCTACCGCTTCTGGAACGTCGGGTCGCTGGCCGGGCGCGAACCCGCGATCGCGGGCCAGGTGGCGCCGTTCCTGCTGGCGGGGGCGCTGATCGCGCTGGCGACGGCTCCCGCGCTCAACGCGCTCTCGCTCGGCGACGACGTCGCCCGCTCGCTCGGGCACTCGGTGCGCCGGACCCGGGTCCTCGGCGTCGCCGCGATCACGCTGCTCGCCGGCTCCGCGACGGCGGCGTGCGGGCCGATCGCGTTCCTCGGGCTGATCGTGCCGCACGTCGTGCGCTCGTTCACCGGCCCGGACCACCGCTGGCTGCTCCCGGCCTCCGCGCTCTCGGGTGCCGTCCTGCTGCTGACCGCCGACGTCGTCGGACGCGTGGTGGCCCGGCCCGGGGAGCTGCAGGTCGGGATCGTGCTGGCGCTGCTCGGGGCGCCGTTCTTCATCGCGCTCGTGCGCCGTCGCAAGCTGGCCCAGCTGTGACCGCGACCGTGGAGAAGGCCCGCGGGCGGACCCCCGGCCTGGTCCCGGGGCGCGACCCGCTGCGGCTCGGCCGGTTCTCCGGTGTGTGGCGGCCACGGACCGTCGTCGTCCTCGTCGTGGCGGCCGCGGTGCTCGTCGTCGGGGCGGCGCTCAACATCGGCCGCGGCGAGTTCCCGATCAGTGTCGGCGAGGTGCTGAGCGTCCTGTTCGGCGGCGGCGACCAGGCGCAGCGGTTCATCGTCCTGGACCTGCGGCTGCCGCGGACGCTCACCGGGGCGCTGGTCGGCGGCGCCCTGGCGGTGGCGGGGGCGATCCTGCAGGCGGTGGCGCGCAACCCGCTGGCGGCCCCCGACATCATCGGGATCACGATGGGCGCGAGTGCCGCCGCGGTCGCGGTGATCGTCCTGAGCAGCGGGTTCGGGGCGGTCGGCGCACTCGCGGGAGCGGTGGGGCTGCCGGTCGCGGCGCTGTTGGGCGGGCTGCTCACGGCGACGTCGATCTACGTGCTGGCCTGGCGGCGCGGGGTGCACGGCTTCCGGCTGGTGCTCGTGGGCATCGGCATGAACGCGATCCTCTACGCGCTGGTCAACTGGCTGCTGATCGCGGCCCAGGTCTACGAGGCGGCGCGGGCCCAGGTGTGGCTCAACGGGAGCCTCAACGCGCGCGGCTGGGAGCACGTCGTCCCGGTGGGCGTCGCGCTGGTGGTCCTCGTGCCGGCCGCGCTGGTACTGGCCCACGTCCTCGGCGGCCTCCAGTTCGGCGACGACACCGCCCGTGGCCTGGGCATCCGGGTCGACGCCGCGCGGACGGCGCTGCTGGTGGTCGCCGTCGGCCTCGCTGCGGTGGCCACGGCGTCGGCGGGTCCGATCGCGTTCGTGGCACTGGTCTCGCCGCAGATCGCGCAGCGGCTCGTCGGCGCCCCGCGACCGCCGATCGCGGCGTCGCTGATGGTCGGGGCGACCCTCGTCGTCCTGTCCGACCTCGTCGCCCGCACGGCATTCGGCTCCGCGGAGCTGCCCGTCGGCGTCATCACCGCGGTGCTCGGTGCCCCCTACCTGCTCCATCTGCTCGTCCGACACGGCCGGGAGGCCCGCGCATGACCCAGACCGCCACGGACGGCGCCGGCTCCGCCCTGGTCGCGGCCGGTATCCGGCTGCGCGCCGAGGACGTGAGCCTCGGCTACGGCGACCGCCTCGTCGTCGACGGGCTCGATCTCGACGTCACCCAGAACACCGTCACGTCCGTGATCGGCCCCAACGGCTGCGGCAAGTCGACGCTGCTGCGGGCGCTGGGCCGACTGCTCGTCCCGTCCCGCGGCCACGTGCTGCTCGACGGCAAGCGGATCGACAAGATGCCCACGAAGGAGGTCGCGACGATCCTCGGGCTGCTGCCGCAGGCGCCCAGCGCCCCCGAGGGACTCACGGTCGGTGACCTCGTCTCCCGTGGCCGGCACCCGCACCAGGCGTGGTACCGGCAGTGGTCGGCCGACGACGAGTCGGCCGTCGCGGAGGCGCTGACCTGGACCAACATGGCCGACCTGGCCGAGCGGCCCGTCGACGAGCTCTCCGGCGGCCAGCGTCAGCGCGCGTGGATCTCGATGGCGCTGGCGCAGGGCACCGACCTGCTGCTGCTCGACGAGCCGACGACCTACCTGGACCTGTCGCACCAGGTCGAGGTGCTGGAGCTGGTGCGCCGGCTCAACCGCGAGGTGGGTCGCACCGTCGTCATGGTGCTGCACGACCTGAACCTCGCCGCCCGCTACTCCGACCGGCTCGTCGCCATGCGCGACGGCCGGGTCGTCGCCGCGGGCGAGCCGGCCGACGTGATCACCGAGCCGCTGCTCGCGGAGGTGTTCGGGCTGCGCGCCAAGGTGATCCCCGATCCCGTCGCCGGCACGCCGCTCGTCGTCCCGGTCGGCACGGGAGCCTAGGGAGCCGCTTCCGGACCGCTACTGTGCGCGGATGGCGAAGCCCGTGAGGTCGGCCCGCGAGACGTTCCGCGTGCCCCGCGGCGAGGTCGACCTCGCCGCGATCGATCCGGCCGGCCGTCCGGTCGGGCCGAAGAACAAGGCCGCGGCGGCCGCGGCGATGGCCGAGCTGAACGAGCGGATCGACTCGCGGCAGCAGGCGCTCTACGCGAGCGCCGTCGCCGGCCACGGCCCCCGCGCGGTGCTGCTGGTGCTGCAGGGCATGGACACCTCGGGCAAGGGCGGGGTCATCGAGCACGTCGGAGGCCTGATCGACCCGCTGGGCCTGCACATCGCGTCCTTCAAGCGGCCGACGCCCGAGGAGCTCGCGCACGACTTCCTGTGGCGCATCCGCAAGCAGGTGCCGGGGCCGGGCGTCGTCGGGCTGTTCGACCGCAGCCACTACGAGGACGTGCTCGTCGTGCGGGTCGACGGCCTGGTCCCGGAGGCCGAGTGGCGCAGCCGCTACGAGCGGATCAACGCGTTCGAGGCCGAGCTCGACGAGCAGGGCGTCGTCGTCGTGAAGTGCATGCTGCACATCAGCCCGCAGGCCCAGGCCGAACGGCTGCTCGCCCGGCTCGAGGACCCGACCAAGCACTGGAAGTACAACCCGGGCGACCTCGACGTCCGCGCCAAGTGGACCGACTACCAGGCTGCGTACGCCGACGCGCTGCGCCACTGCGACACCGACGCCGCGCCCTGGTACGTCGTCCCGGCGGACCGCAAGTGGTACCGCAACTGGGTCGTCGCGACGCTGCTCGCGGAGACGCTGGAGGCGATCGACCCGCGCTTCCCGCCCGCCGACTTCGACGTCGAGGCCGAGAAGGCGCGGGTGCGCGCCGCGGTCTGAGCACGCCGGGGTCCCGGCGGGCCCGGGGTCACATCAGCAGGCCGTGCAGTGCCCAGTACGCCAGCGCGGCGACGAGCGCGGCCATGGGCAGCGTCAGCACCCAGGCCACGACGATGTTGCCGGCGACGGTCCAGCGGACCGCCGAGAGCCGCTTCGTGGCACCGACGCCGAGGATCGCCGAGGTGATCGTCTGGGTCGTGGAGATCGGCGCGGCGAAGGCGAAGGCCGTCGTGTAGAGCACCGCCGACGCGGTCGCCTCGGCCGCGAAGCCGCGCGGCGGGTCGAGGTCGATGATCCGCCGGCCGAGCGTGCGCATGATCCGCCAGCCACCTGCGGCGGTGCCCGCCGACAGCGCGCCCGCCGAGAGCAGGATGACCCACCAGGGGATGTCGAAGCCCTGGTGGTAGCCGCCGACGACCAGCGCCAGCACGATCACGCCCATGGTCTTCTGCGCGTCCTGCAGGCCGTGGCCCAGCGCCATCGCGGCGGCCGAGACCGTCTGGGCGTGCCGGAAGCCGCGGGTGACCCGCTGCGGCCTGCCGTCCTTGACCAGCCACAGGATGCCGATCATCACCAGCCCGGCCAGCACGAACCCGACGACGGGGGAGACCACCATCGGGATGACGACCTTCTCCAGGACCCCCGACCACTGCACCGTGCCCGCCGAGGCCAGCGCGGCCCCGACGAGCCCGCCGATGAGCGCGTGCGACGACGACGACGGCATGCCGAAGAACCAGGTGACGAGGTTCCAGACGATGGCGCCGATGAGCGCGGCGAGCACGACGGCGAGCCCTGCCATGCCTTCGGGCGCCGAGATGATCCCCTTGCCGACGGTCGAGGCCACCTCCGTCCCGAGGAACGCCCCCGCGAGGTTCATCACCGCAGCCATGATCAGCGCCGCGCGCGGCGACAGTGCCCGCGTCGAGACCGAGGTGGCGATCGCGTTGGCCGCGTCGTGGAAGCCGTTGGTGTAGTCGAACGCCAGCGCGACCACGATCACCACGACGACCGCGGCGAGCTCCACGTCAGGCCTCCTTGACGGCGATGCTCTCGACCGTGTTGGCGACGGTCTCGAACGCGTCGGCCGCCTCCTCCAGGGTCTCGACGATCTCCTTGATCTTGAGGACCGTCAGCACGTCGAGGGGGCTCGCGTCGTTGGTGGGCGCGAGCAGGTCGCGCAGCAGCTCGCGGTAGGCCTCGTCGCCCTCGTCCTCGAGCGAGTTGACGTGGACCCAGTACTCCCTGAGCGAGTCCAGCTTCTCCAGCCCCGGCATGGCGCTCGCGGTGGCCCGGGCGGCCCGCAGCAGCACGTCGGCCTGCACGGAGATGCCTGCGGGCAGCGCGTCGAGCCGGTAGAGCACGATGCGGTCGGCCGCCTCCTCGATGGCGTCGAGCACGTCGTCGAGCGACGACGCGAGCCGGTAGATGTCCTCCCGGTCGAACGGGGTCACGAACACCGAGTTGAGCTTGACCATGATCTCGTGGGTCAGGTCGTCGCCGGTGTGTTCGAGGTCCTTGACCCGGGCGGCCAGTACCGGTCTCCCGCTGGGCTCGGCCGCCACGAGCTTCGTCAGCTCCTCGGCGGCAGCGACGATGTTCTCGGCGGCACGGGTGAACAGCGGGTAGAACCCGCGTTCATGTGGCGTCAACCGGAAGGCCATGTGCAGCTTTGTACCCGTGACCGCACTCGGCATCCGCGACCGGGACCCCCGTGTCGGTGACCGGGTGGACGTGCGCTGTCCGCGGGGCGACGCAAAGCGGAAGGGGCGTGCACCGGCGACGATTGCCGATTAGCGTCGCGGTCATGAACATCGGTGACGGTGCGGTATCCCCGGCCGACCATGCCGACGCCGTCGCCGACCTGGTGAAACGGTATCGCGAGGTGCCTGCGGGACAGCGGGTGCGGCTCGGCAAGCCGTCGTCCAATCTGTTCCGTTTCGGTGGTTCCGCGAGTGATGTCCGACTCCTCGACACGTCCCGGCTCACGGGTGTGATCAACGTCGACCCCGTCGCCCGCACCGCGGACGTGCAGGGGATGACGACGTACGAGGACCTCGTCGACGCAACGCTCGCGCACGGGCTGATGCCGCTCGTCGTGCCGCAGCTCAAGACGATCACCCTCGGCGGCGCGGTCGCCGGACTCGGCATCGAGTCGACGTCGTTCCGCCACGGGCTGCCCCACGAGTCGGTACTGGAGATGGACCTGCTCACCGGCTCCGGTGAGGTCGTCACGGCCCGGCCCGAGGGCGAGCACGCCGATCTCTTCGCGACCTTCCCCAACTCCTACGGGACGCTGGGCTACACGCTGCGGCTGCGCATCGAGCTGCAGCCGGTGGCGCCCTTCGTCCGGCTCACCCACCACCGGTTCCGCACCGCCGAGGAGGCCGCCGCCGAGACCGCCCGGCTGTGCGACCTCGACGGCGCCGGTGCCGACGTCGACTTCCTCGACGGCACGGTCTTCGACGCCGGCGAGCAGTACCTCACGGTCGGCCGGTTCGTCGACGAGCCGATGCCGGGCGCGCAGGTCTCGGACTACACCGGTCAGCAGATCTTCTACAGGTCGCTGCGGGAACGGCCCGTCGACCACCTCACCGCGCACGACTACATCTGGCGCTGGGACACCGACTGGTTCTGGTGCTCGCGGGCCTTCGGCGTGCAGAACCCGCTGGTGCGCAGGCTCTGGCCGCGCCGCTACCGGCGTTCGGACGTCTACCGACGGCTCGTCGCGCTCGACCGGCGCCACGGCATCACCGACCGGCTGCACGACCTGACCCGCTCGCCCCGCCAGGAGATGGTCATCCAGGACGTCGAGATCCCCGTCGAGGGGCTCGCCCGCTTCCTCGACGTCTTCCACCGCGAGGTCGGTATCTCGCCGGTCTGGCTCTGCCCGATCCGGTTGCGCGGCAAGCGGGAGTGGCCGCTGTACCCGATGGAGGCCGGCAGGCTCTACGTCAACGTCGGCTTCTGGTCGACCGTCGACGCGGTGCCGGGGCGCCCCGATGCGCACAACCGGCTGATCGAGGACCTCGTCGCCGAGCTGGGCGGGCACAAGTCGCTCTACTCGACGGTGCACTACGACGAGGCCGAGTTCTGGCGTCGCTACAACGGCGACGCGTACGACGCCGTGAAGGACCGCTACGACCCGGACGGGCGGCTTCCGGGTCTCTACTCCAAGGTGGTGGGGTCGCAATGAGGGTGGCCGACGTCCTCGGAAGGATCATCGGGGCCGATGCGCCGATCCGGCTCGTCGCGTACGACGGCAGCAAGTCCGGACCGGACGACGCGGAGGTGACGCTGCGCGTCGAGTCCCCGGCGGCACTGGCGCGGCTGGTCTCCGCGCCCGGCACGCTCGGCCTCGCCCGGGCGTACGTCACCGGCGAGATGGTGGTGGACGGCGACCTCTACACCGCGCTCGACGCGCTCGCCGACGTCGCACTGGTGGGCATCCCGCGGCGCGAGCAGGTGCGGATCGTCACCGAGCTCGCGCCGGTGTGGCTGCGCCACCGGCGGCCGGCGCCCGCGATCGAGGCGAAGCCCCGCGGCCGGCTGCACTCGAAGTTCCGCGACAGCCAGGTCATCTCGCACCACTACGACGTCTCGAACCGCTTCTACGAGTGGGTGCTCGGCCCGTCGATGACCTACACGTGCGCGTGCTACCCGACGGACACCTCGACGCTCGAGGAGGCCCAGGAGGCCAAGTACGAGCTCGTCGCGCAGAAGCTCGACCTGCAGCCCGGGATGCGCCTGCTCGACGTCGGCTGCGGCTGGGGCGGCATGGTCCGGCACGCGGCCGCGCACCACGGCGTGCGCGCGCTGGGCGTGACGTTGTCGCGCAACCAGGCCGAGTGGGCGCAGGCCGAGATCGAACGGCAGGGACTCTCGCACCTGGCCGAGGTCCGCCACCTCGACTACCGCGACGTGACCGAGACCGGCTTCGACGCCGTCAGCTCGATCGGGCTCACCGAGCACATCGGCAAGTCGCAGCTCCCGGCGTACTTCCGGTTCCTGGCCTCGCGGCTGCGCCCCGAGGGCCGGCTGCTCAACCACTGCATCACCCACCCGTTCACCACGAACCAGCGCCGCATCGACCCGTTCATCGGGCGCTACGTGTTCCCGGACGGCCAGCTCGAGCCCGTCGGACTGATCATCAGCGCGATGAACGACAACGGCTTCGAGATCCGGCACGAGGAGAACCTGCGCGAGCACTACGCGAGGACGCTGGCCGGTTGGGGGGACAACCTCGAAGCGCACTGGGACGAGGCGGTCGCCGAGGTCGGCCTCGAGCGCGCCAGGGTCTGGCGGCTCTACATGGCCGCGAGCAGGCTCGGCTTCGTCCGTGACAACATCCAGCTGCACCAGGTCCTCGGCGTGAAGCTGGGCGACCGCGGCTGGTCGGGATTCCCGCTCCGGGGGTGGCGCCGGGCCTCGTAGGCTGACGCCGTGCCGGACCGCCTCTCGCCGCTGGACGCCTCGTTCCTGTACATGGAGCAGCCGACGACGGCGATGCACGTCGGCGGCGTGATGACGTTCCTGCCGCCCGAGGACGGCTCGGAGTTCGACGTCGACGCGTTCGTGCGGCTCGTCGGCAGCCGGTTGTCGCTGGTGCCGCGCTATCGGCAGCGGGTCCGCGAGGTCCCGGGCCGGCTGGCGCTGCCGGTCTGGGTCGACGATCCCGACTTCGACCTGAGCTACCACATCCGACGGTCCGCGCTGCCCGCGGGCGGCTCCGACGACGCGCTGCGCGAGCTCGTCGGACGGCTGCTGAGCAGGCGGCTGGACCGCGACCGCCCGCTGTGGGAGTGCTACGTCGTCGAGGGGGTGTCGGGCGGGCGGTTCGCGCTGGTCACCAAGACCCACCACGCGATGGTCGACGGCATGGCGTCGATGGACATCGGCACGCTGCTGCTCGACCGGACCCCCGAGCCGCGCGAGGTGCCCGAGCAGGAGTGGACGCCGCGGCGGCCGCCCTCGCGTGTCGAGCTCGCCGCGTCGGCGGTGCTGGACAACCTGCGCCGCCCGCGCGGGGCCGTCGACGCCGCCGCCCGCGCCGTCGCCGATGTCCGGGCCGCGGCGACCAAGGTGGGCCGAACCGTCGCCGGCGTCGCCGAGGCCGCCCGGGGCGCACCCCTCGCGGGCGCCCCGTTCGACGCGCTGAACCGGCCCATCGGGGAGCAGCGCCGCTACGGGATGGCGCGCACGTCACTGGCCGAGCACCGGGCCGCCCGCAAGGTGCACTGCCAGGGCGGGCCGGGCACGGTCAACGACGTGGTCCTCGCCGTCGTGTGCGGGGCGCTGCGGTACTGGCTGATGACGCGCGGTGCCCCGCTCGTCGCGGACACGACGGTCCGCGCGATGGTCCCGGTGAGCCTCCGGGCCCGTCGCGGGCCGGCTGCCGACGGGCGCGCGGGCGGGTCAGGCGGCAACCACATCTCGGCGTACTTCGTCGACCTGCCGGTGGGGCTCGACGAGCCGGCCGCCCGGCTGCACCGGATCGCCGCGCAGATGGAGGCCCAGAAGCGCGGCGGCCGGGAGGCGGCGCCGACCGCGCTCGTCGGGCTCGCCGGGCTGGTGACGCCGCAGCTGCACAGCCTCGGCGCCCGGCTCACCAGCAAACTCTCCAGCAGGCTGTTCAACGTGCTGGTCACGCACGTGCCCGGGCCGCCGCGGCCGCTGTACGCGATGGGTGCGAGGCTCGAGGACCTCTACCCGGTGGTGCCGCTCGCACAGGGGCAGGCCGTCGGCATCGGCGTGACGTCCTACCACGGGTCCGTCTGCTACGGGCTGACCGCCGACCGCGACGCGATGCCCGACGTCGACGTCCTCGCCGAGGCGATGAACACGTCGCTGGCCGAGCTCCTCGCCCCGTGAGTGCTGCGGCCGCGGCCCCTCACCAGCCCCGTGTCGCGGGCAGCTCCCCGGTGGTGATCGCCGCGGTGAGCCGGGCGTGGTCGGCGGCGTTCTGGTCGGCGTAGGCGGCCGCGAAGGCCGTCATGCCGTCGTCGAAGGCCCGGCCACGGCCCAGGTAGGCGGCGATCGCCACCGGGTCGCCGGTCCGGGCGTGCGCGCGGGCGAGCACGTGCCCGCACGCCGTCGCGAACTCGGGCAGCCGTGGGGCGAGGAGCTCACCGTCGGCGATGACCTTCATGTCGCGGAACTGCCGCACGTAGTAGTCGTGGCCCCGAGCGGCCGTCCAGCCGACGAAGACGTCGGTCGCGCTCTGCACGAGCCGCTTGCCCTCGATCACCCGGCGCCCGGACGAGCTGTAGCGGCTCGGACCGCAGAACGGCTCGTACACCGCCGGGCCCGCCTGCTTGACCTGCAGGAACAGGGGGTCCGCCGGGCCGCGGCCCTGCAGTAGCACCAGGTGCACCCGCATCCCGACGCTGCCCACGCCGACGACCTGGCGCACCGCGTCGACCGGGGTGAAGCGGTCGAGCAGGTGCCGGCGGTCGTCGGGGAGCGAGTCGTGGTACCCGGCGAAGAGCTCGTCGGCGAGGCCGTCGTCGATGTGCTCGCGGAACGGCGGGTCCTCGCTGATCCGCAGCCGCCCGCCGCGGGTCTCGGTGAGCTTGCGGAACGCCCCGTCGTGGGTGCGCCGCCGGGCCTTCCGGGCGATGTGGGCGGCGGCGCGGGGCCGGTCGGCGTCGGTGAACACGTCCAGGAAGCGCTCGACGTGGACGAGGTCGTACCAGACGTCGAGGACGCGGGCGCCGGCGTGGCGGGCCATCTGCGTGCGGTAGGCCGTCAGGCAGCGGGCGACGGCCTCGGCGGTGCGGCCGGCCGGTACGTCGTGCTCGCGGCCCAGCACCTCGACGCTCGTGACGAGCCGCGCGACGTCCCACTCGAACGGTCCGGGCAGCGTCTCGTCGAAGTCGCGCAGGTCGAACGACAGGTTGCGCTCCGGGGTGGCCCACAGCCCGAAGTTCAGCAGGTGCGCGTCGCCGCACAGCTGGACGAAGAGGCCGCTGTCGGGGCGGGTCGCGAGGTCGGCGGCCATCACCGCCGCCGCCCCGCGGTAGAACGTCCACGGCGACGCGCTCATCCGCCCCCAGCGCACGGGGACCAGGTCGGCGGCGCGGATCGCGTTCTGCCCGGTCAGGACGTCGAGGACGTCCCGCCGGCGCTGCGACGGGTGCCACTCGCCGAACGCGCGCCGCGGCGCCCGGTCCCGCGCCCTCCTGCCGACGTCGCGGCTGTCCTCCGACGTCGGTACCGCGTCCACCGTGGTCACGGACCGACGTTAGCGGTGCCGCGGTGAAGACGTCACCGGCCATGAGCCGGGCCATGGCCGGTGACGCCACTCACGAGCGGAGCTGATCGCGGGCCCAGCGCAGGTCGGCCTTGCCGCTCGCCAGCCTCTCGACCTCCGGGGCCAGGAGGAGCCTGCGCGGCTTCTTGTACGACGCGAGCCGGGCGGAGACGAAGTCGCGCAACGTGTCGGGAGTCGCCTCGCGGCCCTTCTCCAGCGCGACGACAGCGCCGACGACGCTGCCGTACATCGGGTCCGGCACCCCGACCACGACGACGTCGCGCACCGCCGGGTGCTCGCGCAGCACGATCTCGACCTCGTCGGCGTAGACCTTCTCACCCCCGGTGTTGATCACCGAGCTGCCGCGGCCGAGCAGCTCGAGCCGTCCGTCGGCGCCGAGCCGGGCCATGTCGCCCGGGATCGAGAGCCGCACCCCGTCGAGGTCACGGAAGGCGCCGGCGGTCTTCTCGGGGTCGCCCGCGTACCCGGCGCCCGCGACGACCGGCGCCGCGAGCAGCCCGACGACACCCGAGCCCGGGACGACGTCACGGTCGTTCTCGTCGAGCAGCCGCGCGTTCGGCGCCAGCTCGAAGCCGCCGAGCCGGTCGTCGGGGGTGTCGCGGGTGACGACGGAGACTGCGTAGAGCCCGCCCTCGGACGCGGCGATGGAGTCGTGCAGGGCCAGGTCGGCGTGCGTGAGGAGCCGACGCTTGACCGCCGGGCTCCACACCGCGCCGATGCTGCGGATCCGGCGCAGCCGCGCGATCCGCGGGGGGCGGCCCGCGGCGGCGTCGGCGTCGAGCGCGTCGAGCAGCCGCAGCGCGAAGGCGTCGCCGACGATCGTCAGGTCGGTGACGCCGTGCCGGTCGATCGTCGCGGCCATGTCCTCGCCGGAGGTGCCGCGCCCCGGCAGCAGCGCGACCGGTGCCCCGGCGGCGAGGGCACCCAGCGCGGAGTACAGCCCGGTGCCGTGCATCAGCGGCGGCGCGGGCAGCCACACGATCCCGTCCGGGCCCTGCGGGTCGACGGCCAGCGCCGCGCGCAGCGCGTCGACGCCGTCCGCGCGGTCGAGGCCCAGGCTGCGCAGGGTGCCCGACTGCGCCGTCCGGCACCGCTCGGCGTGCGAGCCGACGACCGCCTTCGGGTTCCCGGTCGTGCCCCCTGTGTAGAGCAGCCACTCCCGGTCGCCCTCGCGCTGTGTCCGGGGCAGTGCGGGACCGTCGGTGCCGTCGCCGAGCCGGACGACGAGCGCCGTCCCCGCCGACGCCGCGCGGGCGACGTCGAGCAGGTCGGGGTCGGCGATCACCGCCTTCGCGTTCGCGTCGGCCAGCACGTAGGCGGCTTCCTCGGCGCGGTAGCGGTAGTTGACGTTGACCATCGTCGCCCGCAGCTTCCAGATCGCGAACAGCGCGACCAGGTAGTCGGGGGAGTTGCGGGCCATCATCGCAACCCGGTCGCCGTCGCCGACGCCCTGTCCGGCCAGCCACCCGGCCAGCCGGGCGGCGGAGTCCTCGAACGCGCCCCAGGTCAGCGACTCGTCGCCACACGTGACGGCGAGCCGGTCCGGAGCGATGTCGGCGACCAGCTCGAAGTGGGTCGCCAGATCGTCCGGGAGAGGGGCGTCCGGCAGGGGGGTCACTCCGACTCCAGCCCGAACAGCCGGGCCGCGTTGTGCAGCATGATGTCGGGCTTGACCGAGTCGCGGATCTCGGTCTTCTCCAGGTCGGCCGTCCAGCGTTCCGGGGTGAACAGCGGGAAGTCCGTCCCGAACAGGACCTTCTTGCGCAGCAACGTGTTCGCGTACTGCACGAGCTGCGGCGGGAAGTACTTCGGCGACCATCCCGACAGGTCGATGTAGACCTGCGCCTTGTGCGTGGCCACCGAGAGCGCGACGTCCTGCCACGGGAACGACGGGTGCGCCATGATGATCGGCATGTCGGGGAAGTCGACGGCGACGTCGTCGAGGTACAGGGGATCGGAGTACTTGAGCCGTACCCCGCCACCGCCCTTGGTGCCCGCGCCGACGCCGTTCTGCCCGGTGTGGAACAGGGCGGGCAGCTGGTACTCGGCGAGCACCTCGTAGATCGGGAACGCGACCGGGTCGTTGGGGTAGAACTCCTGCACGCTGGGGTGGAACTTGAAACCCTTGAACCCGTAGGTCTCGATCAGCCGGCGTGCGATCTTCGCGCCGCCCTTGCCACGCAACGGGTGCACGCTGGCGAACGGGATGATCGCGTCGGTGTGCCGCGCGGCGAGCTCGCCGATCTCCTCGTTGGTCGGCGCGTGCTCCGACGGCTCGCCGAGGCTGTCGATCGTGAACGCGACCGCGGCCATGTTGCGCTGCCGGTAGAACTCGGCGATGCCGGGCAGGTCCATGCCGAGGATGTCGGAGCCGAAGCGGGCCCGCATCTGCTCCATCCGCGCGCCGCCCTCGGGGCTCGCCGCCGCGGCCTGCGAGAAGTGGACGTGGGTGTGGACGTCGATGGCCTGCAGCGAGCTGATGTCGAGCGTCACTTGCGTCCCTCCGGGGCGTACGGCTGCAGGTGCGGGGCGAGCTGGGCGGGGAACTCCTTGGCGATGGCCTCGGCGGTCCAGCCGCCGGGCATCGACGCCTCGGCCGCGACAGCCGGGTGCGTCCAGACGGTGATCTTGTCGCCGCCGACGCCGAGCGCCTGCCCGGTGACGTCGGCCGCGGCGTCCGAGAGCAGCCACACCAGCAGCGGCGCGACGTCCTCGGCGCTGCCGACACCGTTGGCCCGCAGCTGCTCGGGCACCGGTTCGCCGCGTTCGAGTGCGGCGACCGCGTCGGCGAACGCGGGGATCGTCGCCACCATCCGGGTGAGCGCGACCGGGACCAGCGCGTTCACGGTGATGCCGTAGCGGGCGGTCTCGGCGGCCAGCGTCCGGGCCATGCCGACGATCCCGGCCTTCGCCGCGGAGTAGTTGGTCTGCCCGAAGCTGGCCCGCTGGCCCGCCGGGGAGCCGACGAGCACGAGCCGCCCGCCGTCGCCCTGCTCGCGGAACCGGGCGATCGCCGCGCGGGCGCACGTGAACGTGCCGCGCAGGTGGGTGGCGATGACGGCGTCCCAGTCGTCGTCGCTCATCTTGCCGACGGACCGGTCGCGCAGCAGGCCCGCGTTGGTGACCATCGCGTCGAGCCTGCCGAACCTCTCGACCGCGGCGGCGACGAGCGCGTCGGCGGTCTCGGTGGGGCCCACCGGCGCGACCACCGAGGTGGCCAGGCCGCCGTCGGCCTCGATCTCGTCGACCACCGCGGCCGCGGCGTCGGCGTCGACGTCGTTGACGACGACGCCTGCTCCGGCGGCCGCGACCGCCTTCGCGTAGGCGCGGCCCAGCCCGCGCCCCGATCCGGTCACGACGACCGATCGTCCGGTCAGCATCTGTGAACTCACTCCCCGATGGTCCCCAGGGCGACGTGCCCCTTGAGCAGGTTGCGCGCGATGGTGCGGCGCTGGATCTCGTCGGTGCCCTCGTAGATGCGCAGCAGCCGCAGCTCGCGGTACCAGCGCTCGACGGGCAGCTCCTTCGTGTAGCCCATGCCGCCGTGGATCTGCAGGACCCGGTCGACGACCTGGTTGGCCATGAGCGCGCCGGTCAGCTTCGCGATCGACGTGGCGTGCCGGGCGTCGCGCCCGGTCTCGGCCCGCCACGCCGCGTGCAGCGTCAGCCACTTCGTCGACTCGATCTCGACGGCCGAGTCCGCGATCTGCCACTGGATGGCCTGGTACTCGGCGATCTTGTGGCCCATCGACTCGCGGACCTTGGCGTAGTCGACCGCCATGCCCAGCAGTCGTTCCGCCGATCCGACGGCCCGCGCCGGGATCAGATAGCGGCCCTGCCCGATCCACCGCAGCGCCTTCTCGAAGCCCTTGCCGACCTCGCCGAGGACGTTCCGCGACGGCACCCGGACCTCGTCGAACGACAGCGACGCCGGTCCCCACTCGCCCATCGTCGGGATGGGGGAGGAGGTCCAGCCCATGTCCCGGTCGACGAGGAAGCAGGTGACGCCGCCGTCGGCGCCGAGCTCGGGGTCGGTGACGGCGAACAGGATGCAGAAGTCGGCCTCGTGCCCTCCGGTGATGAACGTCTTCTCGCCCGAGATCACCCAGTCGTCGCCGTCGCGGCGGGCGCGGGTGCGGATGTTGCGGGCGTCGGACCCGGCGCCGGGCTCGGTGATCGCGAAGCACGACCGGCGGCGGCCCTCGATCGTCGGCAGCAGGTAGGCGTCCTGCTGTTCGGCGTCCGCGTCGAACAGGATGTTGTCGGCCGAGCCGCCGAACCGGAACGGGACGAACGTGCGGCCCAGCTCCATCGTCAGCACGGCGTTCATGACCGGCCCGAGGGCGATGCCGCCGAACTCCTCGGGTGTGGTGATGCCCCAGAAACCCGACCGGCGGGCCTTGGCCTGCAGGTCGGTGAGGACGCCCGGCTCGAGGCCGGGCCTGCCGTCCCGCTCGTTGCGCAGCACCTGCGCCTCGAGCGGGACGACCTCGCGGGTGACGAACGCGCGGACCGTGTCGCGGACCTGCCGCTGCTCGTCGGAGAGCGAGAAGTCGATCACGCGACGGTGGCCCGCCCGTGGTCCAGGACCACGGTCCCGTCGTCGAGCGACGTGCGGAACCAGGCGTCCCCGCCGTCGCGCCAGGCGTCGACGGTGAGCGACTGCCCGGGCAGCACCGTGGCGCTGAACCGGCCCGACATCGCCGTCAGCCGGTCCGGGTCGCCGCCGCACACCGTCGCGACGAGCGCCCGGCCAGTGACCCCGTACGTGCACAGCCCGTGCAGGATCGGGGTGTCGAACCCGCCCTTGGCCGCGAACGTCGGATCGGAGTGCAGCGGGTTGCGGTCGCCGGAGAGCCGGTAGAGCAACGCCTGCTCCGGCCGCGTCGCGTAGGTGACGGTGTGGTCGGGTGCCCGATCGGGCGGTGACCACGCCTGCTTCGGGCCGCGGTCGCCGCCGAAGCCGCCCTCTCCCCGGATGAACACCGCGCTGCGGTTGGTCGCGAGCGGCTCGCCGCCGTCGAGGACCGCCGTGGCCTCGATGGTGACGAGCGCGCCCGATCCCTTGTCGTGCACGCCGACGACCCGGGCCCTCGCGGTGACGGTCCCCTCGACGGGCACCGGCCGGTGCAGCACCAGGTGCTGCTCGGCGTGCACGAGCATGGCCCGGTCGAACTCGCCGAAGCTCGGCGGCGGCGCCTGCGAGAGCAGGACCGCGAACGTCGGCAGCACCCGCTGCTCGACACCGTCGGAGTTCTCCGTCGTGAACTCGAGCTCCCTGGTGGGGTCCCCGAGGCCCGCGCCCACGCCGACGGCGTAGAGCAGCGCGTCCTTGGAGTCCCACGAACGCGAGCGCGGTTCGCCCTCGCGCCCGACGGCGCCCGGGTCGATCGGCATGTCAGAACCTCTTTCCGCCGGTGGGGTGGACGACGCGCACGGTCACCGGTCGAGCCACATCGTCGCGAAGAACGTGTCGCGGGTCAGGTACCGCTGCATGCCCTTGACCTCGGGCTTCGCGATGGTCGACAGGTACCCGCGGCTGTAGTAGGCGACCGCCAGGTCCTGGTTGGTCAACTGCTGGACCTGCTGGTAGGCCTTCGTCTGCTGGGCCGGGTCGGTCGTCGAGACGGCCGTGTCGAGCGCGGCGTCGACCTGCGGGTTGCTGTAGTCGCCGTAGTTCGTGCTGCCGCCGGTGTGGAAGAGGTTGAACGCGCCGGGGAACGGCCCGTCGACGGGACCGCCGACCCAGCCGGCGATCTGGAAGTCACGGCTCTGCACGACGCTCGACGAGTACTGCGCCAGGTCGTAGAACTGCACCTGGATGTCGATGCCGACGGCCTTGAGCTGGGCCTGCAGGAACTCGGCGAACGCGACGCGGTTCGGCGCGTTGGTCGTCTTGTACTGGACGGTCGCGCTCCCGCCGCTGGCCTTGTAGTCCGCGACGAGCTGCTTGGCCTTCTCGACGTCGAAGGCCGGCCACGCGTCGCGGGCCTGCTCGGACTGGTACGGGCTCGTGTCGCCGAAGTAGCCGTTCGCCCGCTCCATCTGGCCGCGGTACTGGCTGGCGGCCAGCGCGTCGAGGTCGATCGCGCGGACGACGGCCTCGCGCATCCGCCGGTCGTCGAACGGCGCGCGCTTCTGGTTGAAGTAGATGTACTCCGCGCCGTTCCCGGAGCCGTAGTAGACCTTGAGGTTCGGGTTGCCCAGGCCGCGGATCAGCTCGGTGTGGTAGCCGCCGTAGACCACGTCGACGTCACCGTTCTCGATCGAGGCGTACCGGGTCTCGGTGTCGGGCAACGGACGGAACTCGAGGCCCTGCAGGTGGGGCATCCCCGGCTGCCAGTAGTTCGGGTTGCGCACCAGCGTCAGCTTGGAGTCGCGGACCCAGCTCGCCAGTGTGAACGGACCGGCACCGACGGGCTCCTTGGCGATCGACGCCTCGCCCTTGGTGCGGATCGCCGTCGGCGAGACGATCGTGCCGAGGTTGCCCGAGTTGAACGGCAGGGCGAAGAGCTGCGGGAACGTCCCGCTCGGGTTCTTGAGCGTGAACTCGACGGTGGTGGGGTCGACCGCGCGCATCGACGCGATCACCGTGGCGTACCGGTTCGACGGCGAGGACTTCTTGTCGATGTGTCGCTGCACGTTGAAGATCACGGCATCGGCGTCGAGCGGGGTGCCGTCGGAGAACTTGACCTCGGGTCGAAGGCCCATCCGCCACGTGGTTCCGTTGTCGGTGGTCTCCATCGACCTGGCCATGTACGGCTGGGGTTCGCCCTTGTCGTCGAGCTTGAGCAGCGAGTCGTAGACCGCGAGCGCGGCCATGTTGCTGTTCTGGACCGTCGGGTCGAAGCTGACGATCTCGCGGTCCTCGGCGAGGATCAGCGTGCCGCCGTCCTTCGGGGTTCCCTCGGTCGAGATGTTGTCGCCGTGGGGGTTGATCGTCCTCAGCTGCGGGCCCGAGGGTCCGGCGTTGCTGCCGCAGGCGGCGAGCACTAACGTGCCGGCCGCCACGAGTGCGACAGCGGCTCGGGTGCGCCAGCGATGGGTGACCGAACGCCTCATGCCGACACCACCTCCCGCACCGGTCGCTCGACGTGTCGGTTCGCTGTTCCGTCGACTCTGACGGCCACACCCATGAGGGCCTCCCGCTGTCGGTATGAATCGGACCGTAGCGATATGACGCAATCGTGGCAACCAGATTGTTAACAATCATGAGCACGAACTGTGGAAGTTGGTCCGGATTGCCTAGTCGCTCGTCCGGTACATCCTGGCTCGTCAGTCGCTCCGGGGCAGGTCGGGAGGCGTGTCGGTCGGGGGAGCGCAGGTCAGGGCCGTGCACGCGGGTGGCGCAGATCGGGCGGCATGGAGCCGGCCACGCAGGACGGCGGGGGCGGTGCGGGGCGTGGGTCAGGCGGCGTAGGTCGGCTGGGCGCGGGTCGGCTGGGCGCGGGTCGGCTGGGCGCGGGTCGGCCGCGCGCGGGTCGGCCGGGCGTGGGTCGGGCCGCGCGGGTCAGGCGGCGCGCAGGGCGGCCCGGGCCGCGGCGAGCGTCTGTCCGGCGTAGCCGCCCCCGAACAGGACCACGTGCACCAGCAGCGGGAAGAGCTGGTGCAGCGGGACGCGCGCGGCGTGCCCGTCCGCGAGCGGGGCGGCCTCCGCGTACGCGGCCCGAACCCGGTCCAGGTGCGGCAAGCCGAAGAGGTCGAGCATCGCGAGATCGGTCTCCCGGTGGCCGCCGTGCGCGGCGGGATCGATCAGCACCACGCGCCCGGCGGACCACAGGACGTTGCCCGACCACAGGTCGCCGTGCAGCCGCGCGGGTGGCTCGTCGGGCCCGGCCAGGTCGGCGATGCGCGCGCACACCTCGTCGACGACGGCGACGTCGGAGGCGGTGAACGTCCCGGCGTCGCGGGCGGCCCGGACGTAGGGGCGGATGCGGTCGGCGGCGTACCAGCTCGCCCAGCCGCCCTCGGCGGCGACCGCGCGCATCGGCGCGGCGCCGATCCACGCGCCGGCGGGTCCGCCCGGGGGCGGCGCGCCGAACCCGGGCGCCCCGGCGGCGTGCATCCGGGCGAGCGCGACGCCGAAGCGTTCCGCGGCGGCCGGTTCCGGCGGACCGGTCGGCACATGCTCGACGACGAGCCAGCCGTCCCGCGCCGCCAGGACCCGGGCCACGTCGGGCCCACCGGCGTCGGCGAGCCACCGCAGTCCGGCGGCCTCGGCGACGGTCGGCGCACCCTGCTTGACGACGACCGTCCCGCCGTCGTCGAGCTCGACCCTCGTCGCCCCGCCGAGCGGCGCCGACCCGGTCGCGCGCGCCCCGAGCAACCGCGCGGCCGCGTCCTCGGGGCGCTCCCGGGTCACGCCCGGGACCGCACCCAGTCGACGAGGCCGGGCATCGCCGCCTCGATCATCGTCAGGACCTCGTCGAAGCCGTCGGGCCCGCCGTAGTAGGGGTCGGGCACCTCGGCCCCGGCCGGCGCGGCCGGGTCGAACGAGCGCAGCAGCCGCACCCGCTCGGGTTCCGGGACGGAGCGGCGCAGCGAGGCGAGGTGGTCGTTGCCGAGGGCGATGAGCAGGTCGGCCGAGAGCTCGGCGGAGTCGAGCTGGCGTGCCGCGTGGTCGGTGGCGTAGCCGTTGCGGCGCAGCACTTCCGCGGCGCGTGGGTCGGCGGGTTCGCCGACGTGCCAGCCGCCGGTTCCCGCGCTCGTGACGGCGACGTCGTCGACGCCGGCGGCGTCGAGATGGGAGCGGAACACCTGCGCGGCCATGGGGGAGCGGCAGATGTTGCCGGTACAGACGAAGCTCACGTGGAGCCGCTTGTCGGGGTCGGGCACGACGACAGTCTGACCGAACCGCACAACCCGGGCCTGTGGTGGTGACCGTGACCACGCCGGCCAATCCGCCGGGTGGGCGGCCGGTCACGGCCCGTCGCGGCAACGGGTTCGCCCTGCCCGCAGCGTCCGCTCCCGCGCCCGCCCTGCCCGGGCGCCCCGCGCCCCTACCGCCCCGCCGCACCCCGGCCGCCCCGCCGCCGCCCGCCGCCCGCCGCTATCGCGCGCCGCACTGTCCGCACGCCGCCGCGCCCCCGCGCCGCCCTGCCCCCGCGCCGCCCTGCCCCGCGCCGCCCTGCCCCCGCGCCGCCGCGTGCCCCCAGCGCGGGCATGCCGCACGACGGGCCGGCGGGCGCGGGCCTGCCCGTGGCCGGGCCGTCGACTGACGTCGGCCCGGAGCGCGTGCGGCGATCATGGACCGGCTCGGTCCGGGCGCGAGCCGATCACCGTAGGGTGCAGCCATGGTGGGAGAGCCCGGCCCGGACCAGACCGGTGCCCAGGACGGCGATCGCGACCCGTTGCGTCACCACGGCGACGTCGAGGTCGGACCCGGCCTGGTCGACCTCGCGGTGAACGTCCTGGGTGAGGCGCCGCCGCCGTGGCTGCGCGCCCGGCTCGCCGCCGCGCTCGACGACCTCGCCGCCTACCCGTCGGCCGCCGACGACGCCGCCGCCCGGGAGGCCGTGGCGCGCCGGCACGGCCGGTCCGCCGACGAGGTGCTGGTGCTCAACGGCAGCGCGGAGGGGTTCGCCCTCCTCCCGCGGCTCGCCCCACGGCACGCGGTCGTCGTGCACCCGGGGTTCACCGAGCCCGAGGCGGTGCTGCGCGACGCGGGAGTCCCCGTCACCCGGGTGCTCACCGACCAGGCCGACGGGCACCGCCTCGAC
Source organism: Pseudonocardia benzenivorans CB1190 (assembly GCF_000196675.2). Lineage (GTDB taxonomy): Bacteria > Actinomycetota > Actinomycetes > Mycobacteriales > Pseudonocardiaceae > Pseudonocardia > Pseudonocardia benzenivorans. The sequence goes on from NC_015312.1 coordinate 3,097,509, forward strand.
CCGCACGCCGTCCCCGCCGACGCGGACCTGGTCGTCGTCGGCAACCCGACCAACCCCACCGGGGTCCTGCACCCGCGCGCCACCCTGCGGACGCTCGCCAGGCCGGGCCGGGTGCTCGTCGTCGACGAGGCGTTCGCCGACGCCGTCCCGGGGGAGCCGGAGTCGCTCGCGGACGCCGCCGACGTGCCGGGCCTGCTGGTGCTGCGCAGCCTCACCAAGACGTGGGCGCTCGCCGGGCTGCGGGCCGGGTACGCGCTCGGCGCCCCCGAGCTGCTCGGCCGCCTCGGGGCCGGCCGGCCGCACTGGCCCGTCGGGACGCTGGTGCTGGCCGCGGTGCGGGCCTGCGTGGAGCCGAGCGCCGTCGCCGAGTCGGCGGAGGCCGCCCGGCGGCTCGCGCGGTTGCGCGCCGACCAGGCCGCCGCGCTCGGGGCCCTGCCGGGCGTCCGGGTCCAGGACGGCGTCGCGCCCTACCTCCTGCTCACGCTTCCCCCCGGAACCGGCGTCGACGTCCGGGAGCGCTTGCGCGCCAACGGGTTCGCCGTCCGCCGCGGCGACACCTTCCCCGGACTCGGGCCCGACCACATCCGAGTGGCGGTGCGCGGACCGCAGGTGGCGGCGGCGTTCACCCGCGCGCTGGCCGACGCCCTGCGGGCCGGGGCGGTGGCCGCGTGAGTTGCCCTGTGTCAAGCCGCCGCTGGTTGATCTTGGTTGAGGACGCGTTGAAGGGCGTGGTGTCGGTCGGGGTCGTAGGGGGTGTGGCTGTGCCAGCAGGCCCAGATGACACCGATCCAGGCTCGGGCCAGGACGCGGACGGCGTGGGGGTGGTCGTGACCGCGGGTTCGGGCTCGTTGGTAGAGGTCGGCGGCCCATGGGTTGGTTTTGATGCTGTCGCCGGCGAAGTCGCAGATGGCGTCGCGGAGTTGTTTGTCGGCGCCCCAGCGGAACGACACGGCGCGGGCCTTGCCGGACTGGCGGGTCGAGGGTGCGACCCCGGCGAGGCAGGCCAGCGAGTCCGGGGTGGGGAAGCGGCCGCGGGCGTCGCCGATCTCGGCGAGCATGCGTGCGGCGCGGACTCGGCCGGCGCGGGGCAGGCTGGTGAAGATCTGTGCGTCGGGGTGGAGATCGAGCTGCTCGCTGATGCGGGCGGCGAGCTCGGCGATCTGTGTGGTGAGTGTGCGCAGCACTGTGACGTAGGCGGCGGTCACCGCAGCAGCGGTGTCGGCTTCGGGTCCGGTGTGGCCGCGGGGTGCGCTGGTCAGGCGGGTGTGCAGGACGGTGGGGTCCATGCGGCCGCAGTAGCCGACCGATGCCAGCCAGGATGCCAGTCGTCGTGGGGTGAGCCAGTCGATCTGGGTCTGGGTGGTGAAGCGCTCCAGGAAGCGCAGGCTGATCTGCGAGTCGATGTCGGAGAACAGCCCGATCACGGCGGGCAGGCAGATCTGCAGGTGAGCGCGCAGCTGGTTGGCCACCGCGACACGGTGGGCGACCAGGTCACGCCGGGCCCGCACGCTCTGGCGCAGCGCGGTGGTGGTGGGGGTGTCGACCAGCAGGGGGCGCAGGCGGCGGCGGTCGGTTCGGACGGTGTCGGCGAGGACGTAGGCGTCGAAGCGGTCGTCTTTGTTCCCGGCCGAGCCGTAGCGCGAACGCAGGTTTTTGAGCTGTCCGGGTGGGATCACGAACACGACCAGTCCGGCTTGTCGCAGGGCGTCGACCACGGGGCCGTCCGGGCGCTCGATGCCGACCTCGACCACCCCGGCCTTGGACAGGCGCCCGACCATCGTGCGCAGCCCGGTCCGGTCGTGGGTGACGGAGAAGCGCTGGAGCTGTTCGCCGTCCGGGGCGAGGACGCAGACGGCGTGGTCGTCCTTGGCCCAGTCCACCCCGCCGGTCGGGCGGTGCGGGTCGACCGACGGCGCGGTCTCGGTGACACTCATGGTCGTCTCCTCGCTGTTGGCGCAGTGGGAAGACACCCGGTGGTCCCGGGACGCGGCAGCCGGTCGCTCACTGATCGGCACTCGACGGTGCTCAGCCCTGTAGCCAGTCGGCGCGTCCTGGGCCACCGGACCTCGCTGAACTCACGCCGGACCTCGAAGGTCGAGCGAGCAGGGCGATGGCCCGGTGGGAACCTCAGGTGCGCCCGAATCCTGGATCAACGATCCGACTCGGACACAAGGAGGGTGCACCAGTGAGCGTCCGGCTGCGCGACGTCGTCGCCGCGCTCGAGGCCGCGTACCCGCCGCGGCTGGCGGCCGACTGGGACGCCGTCGGGCTCGTCTGCGGGGACCCGGACGACGCCGTCGCCCGGGTGCACGTCGCGGTCGACCCCGTCGTCGAGACGGTCGAGGAGGCCCTGCAGGCCGGTGCCGACCTCCTGGTGACCCACCATCCGCTGCTGCTGCGCGGCGTGCACGGCGTCGGCGCCGACACCCCCAAGGGGGCGTTGCTGCACAAGCTGATCCGCGGCGGCGCCGGCCTGTTCACCGCGCACACCAACGCCGACAGTGCCGACCCGGGCGTGTCCGACGCGCTCGCCGCCGCGATCGGGCTGACCGTCACGGGGCCGCTGCAGCCCGCGGCGGGCCCGGCCCTGGACAAGATCGTCGCGTTCGTCCCGACGGGACCGGTGCTGGCGACGGTGCACGAGGCGCTGTCGCAGGCCGGAGCGGGGGAGATCGGGGACTACAGCCACTGCTCCTTCGCGACGGCCGGCACGGGGCAGTTCCTCCCGCACGAGGGCGCGAACCCGACGATCGGCGCCGTCGGCAGGCTCGAGCGGGTCGCCGAGACCCGCCTGGAGATGGTGCTGCCGCGGCACCGCCGGGCCGACGTCGTCGCCGCCCTGCTGGCCTCGCATCCGTACGAGGAGCCGGCGTACGACGTGTTCGAGCTGGCGGCCCTGCCGTCGGCAACGGGCCTGGGCCGGATCGGGCTGCTCGACGAGGCGGAACCGTTGTCGGCCTTCGCGGACCGTGTCGCCGCGGGACTGCCCTCGACCGCCTGGGGAGTGCGTGCGGCCGGCGACCCCGACCGCCTCGTGCGCCGGGTCGCGGTCTGCGGGGGAGCGGGCGACTCCGCGCTGGAGGCGGTCGCCGCGGCGGACGTCGACGCCTACGTGACGGCCGACCTGCGCCACCACCCGGCGTCGGAACACGTGCTCGCCGGCACCGGCCCCCGCGCGCCCCGGCCGGCGCTCGTCGACGTCGCGCACTGGGCCTCGGAGTGGCCCTGGTGCGAGCAGGCGGCGGGCGTCGTGCGCGCCGCGCTGGGGGGTAGCGTCGACGTCCACGTCTCGCGGCTGCGGACCGACCCGTGGACCATCGGAAGGAACCCCTCATGAAGGCCGACCCGGCTGACCAGCGGCGCCTGCTCGATCTCGCCGAGGTCGACGCCGAGCTGGCCAGGCTCGCCCACCGTCGTCGCAGCCTGCCCGAGGACGCCGAGCACGCGCAGGCCGAGACCGCCGTGCGGAGCGCCAAGGACAAGCTCGTCGAGGTCGAGACGTCGGCGGGCGACCTGGACCGCGACATCCGCAGGCTCGAGCGCGACGTCGAGGCCGTCCGCGCCCGTACCGTCCGCGACCAGCAGCTGCTCGCCGGCGCCGGGATCGGGGCCAAGCAGGCCTCCGACCTGCAGCACGAGCTCGAGACGCTCGCACGTCGTCAGGGTGTGCTCGAGGACGAGCAGCTCGAGGTGATGGAACAGCGCGAGGCCGTGGGGATCGACCTCGACCACGCCCGTGGCGACCTCGCCCGCGCGGAGCAGACGCTCGCCGACGTCGGCGCCCGCCGCGACTCCGCGCTCGCGGACATCGCGGCCGCCGAGGCCGGGCGGGAGCGCGCCCGCGCCGAGGTCGTCGCGCAGATGGGCGCGGCGGACCTGCTCGCCGCCTACGAGGCGCGCCGGTCCCAGGGCAAGGTCGGCGCCGGGCTGCTGCGCGAACGTCGTTGCGGCGCATGCCGTCTGGAGCTCGACCGCACGTTCATCGGGCAGCTGCGCGCCGCCGCGGCCGACGACGTCGTGCCCTGTGAGGAGTGCGGCGCGATCCTGGTCCGCACAGCGGAGTCCGGCCTGTGAGCGCGACCGACTCCGCGGCCGGCGCCCGGCAGCAGCCGGCGAGCGCGACGTGGACCGGTCAGGTCGGGTCGCCCACCCGGCTGCTGTTGCTGCGCCACGGCCAGACGGCGTTGTCGGTCGAACGGCGATACTCCGGCCAGGGCGACCCCGAGCTGACCGAGCTCGGGCTGCGGCAGGCGGCCGGCGCGGCGGCGCGGCTCGCGACGGACGGGTCGATCACCGCGGTGCTGACCTCCCCGTTGCGGCGCACCCGGCAGACCGCGCAGGCGGTGGCCGACGCGACGGGCGTGCCGCTCGTCGTGCGCGACGGACTGATCGAGACGAACTTCGGGGAGTGGGACGGGCTGACCTTCGCCGAGGCCCGCGACCGCGACCCCGAGCTGCACGCGCGCTGGCGGGGTAGCCAGGACGTCGCGCCGCCCGGCGGGGAGAGCTTCGCCGAGGTCGGGGAGCGGGTCGCCGCCGAGCGCGACGCGATCCTCGCGGCCCACCCGGGCGAGACGATCGTCGTCGTCAGCCACGTGACGCCGATCAAGCTGTTGCTGCAGCAGGCGCTGGCCGCGGGGTCGTCGATCCTCTACCGGCTGCACCTGGACACCGCGTCGCTCTCGATCGCGGACTTCTATCCCGACGGCGGCGCGTCGGTCCGCCTCGTGAACGACACCTCGCACCACCCCGCCTGAGGGACGCGCCCGGGCTCCGGTCTCAGCCGCCCGTCAGGCGCAGGCCCACCCACAGCGCGCAGGTCGCCGCGGCCAGGCCCAGCGGCACGGAGACAGCGCCGAGCCGGGTGAACTCGCCGACCCCGACCCGGACGCCGCGCCCGCCGAGGACCTGCCGCCACAGCAGCGTCGCGAGCGAACCGACGAACGTCAGGTTCGGGCCGATGTTCACCCCGAGCAGCACGGCGAGGACGAGGCCGGTCCGCGCGTCCGGGGCGGCGGTCGCGACGACGTCGAGCAGCACCAACGTCGCAGGCAGGTTGTTGACGACGTTGGCCAGCACCGCGGCGATCCCGGCGACGGCCAGCAACGCGAGCAGGTCCGGGCCATGAGGCGCCGGGACGACCGCGCGGAGCAGGTCGGTCAGCCCGTGGGCGCCGACCGCCGCGACGACGATCCCGAGCGCCAGCACGAACAGGCAGAACAACGGGTCGATCGCGCGGACGACACCGGCGAGGTCGATGCGCCGGTCGGACAGCGCCTGCACGGCCAGCACGACCGCGCCGGCGGCGGCGACCCACACCGGCTCGATCCCGATCGTGGACGACACCGCGAACCCGGCCAGCGTCAGCCCGAGCACGACGAGCGCGAGGCGGGGTGTCGCCGCGGGTCCGGCCGCCGGGCCCGCGGCACCGGGACCGCCGACCGCGGGGTCCGTGGCGGCGCCCGGGCCGGTCACGCGCGTCGGCGGGTCGGCGGGAACGAGGTCGGCATGAGCGACGTCGGCGGCAACGGGGTCGGCGGGAACGGGGTCGGCGGGAACGGGGTCGGCGGGAACGAGGTCGGCGCGGAAGAACACGCGCAGGACGACGTACTCGACGCCGATCGCGACCAGCCACGGCAGCGCCATCAGCCCGGCGAAGCCCAGGAACGACAGGCCCGTGGCACCGAACGCGAGCAGGTTGGTCAGGTTCGACACCGGAAGCAGCAGTGACGCCGAGTTCGACAGGTGCCCGCACGCGTAGGCGTGCGGCCGGGCCCGGATGCCGAGCCGGCGCGCGGTCAGCAGCACGACCGGCGTCAGCAGCACGACGGTCGCGTCCAGGCTGAGGACGACCGTCGTCGCCGAGGCCGCGACGAACACCACCCCCAGCAGCCGGACGGGCCGTCCGTGCGCGCCCGCGCCCAGTCGGGCGCCGAGCCAGTCGAAGACCCCCTCCGCGTCGGCGAGCCGTCCGAGCAGCAGGATCGCCGCGAGGAACCCGACCGTCGGCCCGAGCGCGCTCACCTCGCTCTGCGCGGCCGGCAGCGGCAGCAGCCCCGTCGCGACGACGACCCCCGCCGCCGGGACGGCCGCGACCGCCTCGGGCAGGCCACGCGGGCGCACCGCGGCGACGACCAGCACGACGACGAGCAGTGCCGCCGACGCGGCCGCACCCACCGCCGGACTCATTGCTCGACGAGCAGCCAGATGCCGACGGCCACGCCCAGCAGCACGACGCACCAGCGCAGCACGTTCTCCGGCAGCCGCCGCGCGACACGGGCGCCGAGGAAGCCGCCGACCAGCGTCGTCGGCGCCAGCAGCGCGACCGCCAGCCAGTCGACCGGCGCGCGCAGCGAGAAGACGAGGACCGTCACGGTCGCGACGACCAGTGACAGCAGGCCCTTGAGCGCGTTGAGCCGCACGAGCCTGTCGTGCGCGAGCAGCGACAACGTCGAGATCAGGATGACGCCGAGCGCCCCGCCGAAGTAGCCGCCGTAGACGGCCGCGAGGAAGACCGCGGGCAGCAGCACGCCCATCCGGTCGCCCGCGCCCTCCTCGGGGCTGCCGATCTTCCTCTTGAGCCACGGCCCGAGCGCCATGACGACGCTGGCCAGCAGCACGAGGATCGGGACGACGGCGTCGAACACCGACTGGGGCAGCAGGAGCAACAGGACACATCCGACTGCCGCACCGACGACCGCGACGGCCGACGTCAACACGATCCGGCGGCCCTGCCCGACGAGCTCGCGGCGCTGACCTGCCACGTTGCCGAGGTAGCCCGGCCATTGCGCGATCGAGTTGGTGACGTTCGCGTTGAGCGGTGGCAGCCCGACCGCCAGCAGGGCGGGGAAGACCAGCAGCGAGCCACCCCCTGCGACGGCGTTGACCGCGCCGGCCACCAGACCGGCGACGAGAAGGAACGTCAGCCCGCCGGGCGTCACCTGCAGCACGGGCAGACGTTAATCCGCGTTCACGGTTCCCGCCGGGTCGACCCCGTCGTGCTCGCGGGGTGATGGGTGCCCGTAACATCGGCGGTGCGGACGAGTCGGTCGGGCGGCCGCGTCGACGACCTCCGGGTCGTCGCCGAGGAAAGTCCGGACTCCGCAGGGCAGGGTGGTTGTCAACGGCAACCCGGGGCGACCCGCGGGACAGTGCCACAGAGAACAGACCGCCGTCGGCGCGAGCCGGCGGTAAGGGTGAAACGGTGGTGTAAGAGACCACCAGCACCCCGGGTGACCGGGGTGGCTCGGTAAACCCCACCCGGAGCAAGGCCAAGAGGCTCCCGCCTGCGGGAGCTGCGCAGACGTTCGAGGGCGGCCCGTCCGAGTCTGCGGGTAGGCCGCAAGAATCCGCCGGCGACGGCGGATCGAGATGGATGGTCGCCGAACGGAGCACCGCAAGGTGCCCGGGAACAGGATCCGGCTTACAGACCGGCTCGTCCGCCCTGTTCGACCGCGACCTCGTCCGGCCGGTGCCGGTCGTCGTCTCGTGCCGGGGCGCGCGCCGCGTCGAGCCGGAGGGGCGGCCAGCAGTGTCGAGGGGAGCTGCTGCGGTACCCGGCCGCGCCGACTCGGGACCAGCCGGAGCCCGTTGCCCACGGTACGGCCCGACCGACGTCCCGGCGAAGCGCGTGCTCGCGGCGACGACCTCCGGCGGCGAGGGTTGATGGTGGATGCGTCTCCCGGTGCCGGCGCGAGGAGCCCCGGCCGCACAGCCGGCCGCCACGACGGCAGCGGCACGAGGAACGGGGCGCGATGGTCGACGCCCGCTGTGGCGGGGTGCTCGGGACGCCCGCGCGCGGTGGCGTCGAGCGAGGGTGGTGCGCAGCGGAGGTCGTCCCACCGGACCCTGCACCGCGCTGTGGCGCGCCGCGGTGACCGACGTCCTGGGAACCGGAAGCGGCCTGCTGCTCGACGAGGGCGTTGCCCCGGCCCACCACCTGCATGATCGCCGAACGGCCCGCTGACCTGCGCCGAACGGATCCTACTCGAACTTCTGTTCGAGTAGGATCGGATCATGCCCTCGGCACCGCTCGTCGCTGCGCACCGTCTCCTCCAGGAGGCGACCGTCGAGCTGACCATGGCATCCACGCCGGGCACCGATGCCGACGAGTTGTTGTCCGTCCTCACGATGTGCGAAGCGGCGGTGCGGGTCCTGGAACGAGTCTCGGTGGCCGCGATCGCCGACCTGCAGCGGCGCGGCATGTTCGCCGAGCGCGGCTACCGTTCCGCCGTCACCGCGTTGGCCGATCTGCTGGGCTGGGAGCGTTCCGAGGCCCGCCGCCGGCTCGCGGTGGCCGAGCAGGCCGTGGAGCGGACCGGCCTCGACGGTGCCCGGTTGCCTGCCCGGCTCGCCGCGACCGCCGCGGTGTTCGCCGCCGGGATGTGCTCGGCGCGGCACGTCGAGATCGTCGCCCGCGTGCTCGACGGCCCCGCAGCCCGCCGGCTGCCCCCGGACGTGTGGGCCGCCGCGGAAGCCCAGCTGGCGGCGAAGGCGGGCGACTATAGTGCTGCCGACCTGCACGCCTGGGCGACGGCGCTCGTCGAGACGCTGGACCAGGACGGTCCGGAGCCCGACGACCGTCCACCGGTCCCCGTGAACGAGCTGCTCCTCACCCGCAACCCCGACGGCGCCGGCGGCAGGCTCAAGGCTCGCATCGACGACCCCACGATGTACGACGCGATCGTCACCGTCCTCGACGCCCATGCCCGCCCGGCCACCGCCGACGACGACCGGCCCGACGCGCAGCGCAAGGCGGAGGCACTCGCCGACGTCTGCGCGTTCGTCCTCGACCACGGCGACGTCCCCGCCCGAGGCGGCGAACGCCCCCACCTGACCGTGGCGGTCGGGCTCGAGGACCTGGAGAACAGGGCCCGTGCCGCGTGCCTCGACCTCGGCGGGCCCCTCTCACCCGAGCAGCTGCGGCTGCTCTGCTGCGACGCCCGCGTCGTACCCGTCGTCCTCGGCGGCGCGGGCCAGCCACTCGACGTCGGACGCGCCCGCCGCGTCATCCCCGATGGGCTGCGCCGCGCGATCGCCGCTCGCGACCGCGGCTGCGCCCGCTGCGGACGCCCGCCCTCGTGGTGCGAGATCCATCATGTGGTCCCGTGGGAGTCAGGCGGCCCCACCTCGATCGACAACTGCGCGATGCTCTGCCGGGCGTGCCATCGCCTCGTCCATCACGGCGGATGGGACGTGCGGCTGCGCGACGGGCTGCCCGAGTTCCGCCCACCCCGATGGATCGACCGCGGCCGCCGACCACGGAGCCGCCCACCGCGGGCTCCGATCCGGTTCCGTGCCCCAGCAACCCGGTCGCCGTCCGCGAGGATGTTCGCCGACGCCTGAAATGCCGCCGACACGCACCGGACGATCCTGCGCGGGCCACGAGCGGTCCGTTGACCCGCGTTGCCGGGGTTGTGGCGGACGTGCCGAGAAGATCGGGGCGGGGCCGTCCGTCGGGTGCCGATCCCGGCGGGACAGGAACCGGCTCGGTGGCCGGTCGGCGCGCTACGGTGATCGCGATGCGGCGGGGGGCGGACGAGTCGGCGGTCCGGTGTGGTGGTCTCGGCCACCACGGCGCGGACCGCGGCTCCGGGGCAACCCCGGGGTGCACCTTCTCAGCGGGACTCGGCGTCCCGCGCGCGTGGTCACTGCTCCCGCGTGAGTCTGCGCGCGGCGGACAGGAACCCAGGTCGACCGTGCCCCGCCGCATCACCAGGGCGCTCCCATGAGGCGACGCCGGCCCGACCCCGAGGCGGTGCTCGTCGCCGTCCTCCGGGTGCCGTGGCGGGCGGACGCCCTCACCGCGGCGGTCGCGGGCGAGGTCGGCGCCGACGCGGCACCCGAGCTCGTCGCGCGGCTGCTGGAGCGCTGGCCCGTGGCGCCCCGCGACACCCACGCGGCGATCGTCGCCGGGATCGGCGCGTCGCTCGGGCAGCGGATCGTGCTCGACCCGCTGCCGCCGCCGCGCCGGCGCTGGCCCGTGCAGCCGTGGGAGGACGTCGACGCCCTCGCCGCCGGCCTCGACCTGCGTGCCGGCGAGCTGGACTGGTTCGCCGACCCCGGCGGCTGGCTCGACCGGTCGGCGTCGCCGCGGCTCGCGCACTACCGCAGACGCTGGCACGGGCAGCGGCTGATCGAGACCCCCGCGCCGCGGCTGGCGGAGCTGCAGCGTCGGGTGGGGCGCCGGGTGCTGGCGCACATCCCGGTGCACGACGCGGCGCACGGTTTCGTCGCGGGCCGGTCGCCGCTCACGCTCGCGCGCGAGCACAGCGGGCGGCAGTGGGTGCTGCGGCTGGACGTCGAGGGCTTCTTCAGCCGGATCGGCCCGGCGCGCATCGCGGGGCTCCTCGGGGCGGCGGGCTACCCGGCCGCGGTGGCCGGGGCCCTGGCAGGGCTGCTGGTGACGTCGACACCCGCCGCGGTGCTGCGCCGCGCACCCGAGCGACCGGCCGACGCCGTCCGGGACCGGTTGCGCGCACCGCACCTCCCGCAGGGCGCGCCGACGTCACCGGCCGTCGCCAACGTCCTCGCCCACGGACTGGACCGGCGGCTCTCGGCGCTCGCCGCGGCCGCCGGCGCGCGCTACGGCCGCTACGCCGACGACCTGGTCCTGTCCGGCGACGGCCCGCTGCCCGTGCAGGGGCTGCTGCGCCGGGCGCGGGAAATCGCCGCCGACGAAGGGTTCGACGTCCGGCCCGCGAAGACCAGGGTGATGCCCGCGCACCATCGCCAGCGGGTGGTCGGGCTCGTCGTCAACAGCGCGCCGCGGGTGCCCCGCCACGAGTACGACGCGTTGCGCGCCCTGCTGCACAACTGCGCCCGCACCGGCCCGGCCCGGCAGAACCGCGACGGGCATCCCGACTTCCGTGCGCACCTGCTGGGCCGCATCGGGTGGGTCGCGACGGGCAGCCCGGCTCGGGCGCAGCGCCTCCGCGCGCTGTTCGACGCGATCGACTGGGCGTGAGGCGATCGACCGGGCGTGGCATGAGCACCAGGCCTGACGCGGCTGGGGGTGACGTGGCTGGGGGTGACGCGGCTGGGCGTGGCGCGGCTGGGTGGGACGCGATCTCCCGGGCCTGCCGAGACCGGGCCTGAGGCGGCCGTCGTGCGGACCGGCGCCCGTGGCGGCGGCCGCCGTCGGAAGAGCGGGGTCTCAGGCGGCGCGGGCGAGGGCGTCGCGGATCGCCGTCGCCAGGACGGTCCGCCCCGCGGGCGTCGGGTGGACGTGGTCGGTGCCGAGGATCCCGGCGCCCGCGGACCGTACGACCGACGCCCAGTCGAGGAACACGACGTGCGACCCGGCCCTCGCGGCGGCGGCCTCGAGGATCGCGTTGTTGCTGTTCTGCCACACCCGTGGGACGCAGGTGCCGACGAGCACGACGGGCCGGTCGCCCGCGGCATCGAGGACGGCATCGACGTCGGCGGCGGAGACGGTGCCGTTGGCGCCGAGGTCGACGACGATCGGGCCGGGGTTGCGCGCCGCCCAGGCTCTCACCTTCGGCACACCGGTGGCGAACTGCCGGCCGACCTCCGCGTCGACGGTGGTGTCCGCGCCCAGCGCGGCCTTGAGCGCCGCGGTGCTGCCGAGCGAGATCGAGTCCCCGACGACGAGTACCGGCCCGTCGTGCCGGGCGGGCGCCGGCTCCTCCGACGTGGCCGGCGGCCGTGTCACGGGCGCTGCGGCGGGGGCGGGCTCGACGCTCGGCGGGGAGGTCGGGGTCGGGTCGACAGGGGCCACGGCCGCGGCGGCGGGCATCGCCTCCTGCGGGGCGGGGGAGGACACCGACGCGGCGACGATGAGACCGCCGACGGCGACCGCGGCCGAGGCCAGCGCTGTCGCCCCGACGGCCGCGGGGCCGGGTCGGAGTCTGGGGAGCATCCCTGCGATTGCACCACGGGCGCGTGGGCGGGCCGACACCGGTCCCCGTGCCGGTCAGGACGGGTGCCGGCGGTTCAGGCGGCGACCCGGATCCCGGTCGGGCCCGACGCGAAGCGCACGTGCGACAGGTCGGGCACGCCGGCGTCGGCGTCGAGATCGGCCAGGGCGTGGGTGCCGGCGACGGCGAGCGTCGCCATCCCGGCCGCGCGTGCCGCCGCCAGGCCGGCCGGCGCGTCCTCGACGACGAGGCAGCGCGCGGCCACGACCTGCAGGTGCTCCGCGGCCAGCAGGAACGGCTCGGGGTCGGGCTTGCCGGCGGTGACGTCGTCGGCCGTGACGACGACGGCCGGGGCGGGCAGCCCGGCCGCGGCGATGCGCGCCCGCGCGAGCGCACGGGTGCAGGAGGTGACGATCGCGGCGCGGGAACAGGCGCGCAGGGCCTCGACCGCTCCGGGGAGGGGGACGACGCCGTCGGTGTCGGCGAGCTCGAGCGCGACGATGCGGTCGAGCGCCGCGGGGACACGCCCGGCCGGCAGGACGTCGGCGATGATCTCGACGGCCGGGCGGCCGTGGCTGTTCACCAGCGCGCGGGGCGCGACGTCGTGCTCGACCGCCCAGGTCGCCCACGAGCGGGCGACGGCGGGCGTGGAGTCGATCAACGTGCCGTCCATGTCGAACAGCACGGCGTCGAAGAAGCGGTCCTTCAGGGCGGGTGGGAACGGCACCCGGCGAGGTTACGTCCGTCCCGCCGGCGGACCGCCGCCCCGGCCGCTCGACGAAGCCGCTCCGGACCTGGTTCTGTCCCGCTAATGTTTTTCACAGGTTCGCGGGGCCGGCTGCGAAATCCCCTGCGAAATCGTAATTCCGGCGCTACCAAGAGCGACATCGCCGTCGGTGGAACTGATTTCCGCCGTCGTGATCTTGCGTGCATGGGATCCGTCCCCCGGCGGCGCGGGAGGCCCCGGCCGGTGTGATCCTGCACGAATGCTCAGCGCATCCGTGACCCGGTCGGTGGCATCGCCGGCGCATCCGGTGGTCGCGGAGGGCGACGGGGACGGGCGCCCGGGTCTGCACGAGCTGACCACAGTGGCCCGTCGCAGCGGCCGCTGGACCATTCGGCCGTCGCCGCGTCCGGATTCGGCCGTCCGGGCCGGTCCACGTCACCGATCCGGCACTGCTCCCCGGCCGTGCCCGGCAGTCCGGCGACCGGGGTGCGGGCGGTGCCGACGATCGGCAGCGGCCGGCGAGAGTGGACCGTGCGGTACGGCGCGTGCTCACGCAGAGTGGTCGTTCGCCGCGACTCGGTGGCCGTTCGTGTCCGCAGTGACGCTGCGGGCACGGCTCGTCACGCGCACGATAATAGCTGGACGACCGTTCAGTCCATTCTGGAGAATCCGCCGGTGTCGGCGGATTACCGCAGCGTCGAGATCGTCGCTCGACCTGCGCTGAGCCGCCAGTCACGAAACGGTGCCCGATGCCCCCCGGCCCGACGCTCGGCATGCGTTTCATGGTTATTATCCGGGCATGGCAGGCAGTTCTTCACAGCGGCGGGCGCGGCCCGGGTCGGAGGTCAGGACGGGACCCGCGCTCGCGGGGGAACCGCCTGTCGACAGATCCGCGGCCGACATCCTCAGCGAACGCGAGATCCCGGCGGAGACCGTCGCCGCGATGACGACCATCGCGGCGATCCAGCGCGTCGCGATGCGCATCCGCCACCACCTCGAGCAGGGCGTCCTCAAGGACAGCGAGCTCACCTGGACGGGTTTCCTCGTCCTGTGGGTGCTGTGGCTCTTCGGCGAGATGCAGACGCGCTACCTCGCCGACGAGGTCGGGGTGAACCGCAGCACTCTCAGCGGGGTGCTCTCGACGCTCGAACGCCGCGGGTTGCTCACGCGCCGCGGGCACGAGTCCGAGGGCAGGTTGGTGCTGGTCGAGCTGACGTCGGAGGGCGGCGCGCTCGTCGACAAGCTGTTCCCGCGCTTCGGGGCCGAGGAGGCCTTCGTCGTGGGGTCGCTGAGCCCGGACTCGATGCGCCGCCTCGGCAACTCGTTGCGCTCGGTCCAGCAGCAGCTCGACTCCGACGAGGGTCGCCGCCGCCGCGCCACCCCACTGCGCGAGAGCTGACCCGGGGGGCCTACGGCTCCAGCGCCGGGACGAGCCCGTCGAGCACGCACTGCAGTCCGAACTCGAACAACGCGTCGAGGTCGAGGTCGTAGCCGCTTTCGAGGACCCGCTCGAACCGGGGGTGGGCGCCGGGAGAGAGGATCGCCCGTAGCGCGCCCTCGTTGGCGTCCATCCACTCCTCGTTGTCCATGCCCGTCTCCGCCTGCGCCTCCCGCTCCGGTTCGAGGTTGATCGCGATGCCGCGTGCGAGATTGAAGAGCATGAGGTGTGTGCTGAACGCCGTCGCCGCGTCGACACCGTGCTCGTCGAGGATCCCCAGCAGCCACTCCGCGTAGCGCAGCCCGTTGGCGATGGGCTGCGGTCTGGTGAGCGACATCGCCGGAGCCACCCAGGGGTGCCGGCGGAACGTCCGCCAGATCAGTCGCGCGCCCGTCTCGAGGCCGGCGCGCAGGTCGCGGGGCCGCGTCGTCGGGACGGTCATCTCGCCGAGCGCCGAGTCGAGCATCTGCAGGACGAGGTCGTCCTTGTCGGCGACGTGGCGGTACAGCGACATCGTCGCGACGCCGAGTGCCGCCGCGACCCGGCGCATCGACAGTCCGGACAGGCCCTCGGCGTCGGCGATCGCGACCGCCGCCGCGACGAGCGTGGCGCGGTCGAGGGTTCCGTCGCTCGCCCGGGTCGCGTGCGACGGCGGTCGGGCAGTGGGTGTTGCCGCCCCGGCGATCACCGTGTCCACGGCCGCGGTGCCCACGGCCGCGGTGCCCACGACTCCGGTGCCCGCGACCACGGTGCCCACGCCCGGCCGGGTGTCGACGAGGCCCTCGCGGCGCAGCGTGGTGAGGACCTTCGTCGCGGTCGCCATCGCGACGCCGTGCCGGCGGACGATCTCGCGCGTCGACGGCACCCGGGCGCCGGGAGGCAGCTCGCCGCTGCGGATGCGCTCGCGCAGTGTCGCGGCGATGCGTTCCGATGCCGACGCCGTCATCCGGGCCTCCTGGTGCACTAGTGCGCTGCAGGACGCGGGGCGCCGCCGCAGGTCGTTGACATAGTGCACTAGTGCGACGCCGTTTTCCAGCTTGAAAGCCTTGAGGAGTGCGCTCTGTACGCCGTACGGTCCGTATCACCCAGGCCGACCGACGGCGGGGACGACCAAGGAGCGTACGGTGCACGAGAAGACGGATGTCCTCATCTCCGGGGCGAGCATCGCGGGCCCGGCGCTGGCCTACTGGCTGCGCCGCGCGGGCCATCGGGTCACGATCGTCGAGCGCGCGTCCGTGCTGCGGCCGGGTGGTCAGACGGTCGACCTGCGCGGCGCGGGCCGGACGGTCGTCGAACGGATGGGGCTGCTCGACGCGGTGCGCGCGGTGCAGGTGCACGAGCGCGGGCTCGTCTACGTCGACCGCGACGGCCGCCATCTCGCCGAGGTCCCGGCCGAGGCGTTCGGCGGCGAGGGGATCGTCGCCGAGATCGAGGTGCTGCGCGGCGACCTGGCCGAGGTGCTGCACACCGCCACCCGCGACGACGTCGAGTACCTCTTCGGGGACCGGATCGTCTCGCTGACCCAGGACGCCGACGGCGTGGACGTCGAGCTCGCGAGCGGGACGCGGCGGCGGTTCGGCCTGGTGGTCGGCGCCGACGGCCTGCACTCCGGGGTCCGTGGCCTCGCGTTCGGCCCCGAGGACGAGTTCGTGCACCCCCTCGGGCTCGCCATGGCGTTCTTCACCGTTCCCGACCACGGCGGGCTGGACGGCTGGTTCGGCATGCACCACGTGCCGGGCGGCGTGGTCGCGCTGCGCCCGGACCGGGTACCCGGGCAGGCGAAGGCGATGGTCGCGACGCACACCGCCGAGCCGCTGCACCGGCTCCCGCGCGAGCGCCAGCTCGCGGTGTTGCGCGCCGCGCTGGCCGACGCGGGATGGCTCGGCCCGCAGGTCCTCGACGACATGGCCGCCAGTCGTGACTTCTACGTCGAGAGCATCGGCCAGGTGAGGATGACGTCGTGGGCGCGCGGGCGCGTCGCGCTGCTGGGCGACGCGGCGTTCTGCCCGTCGCCGCTGACCGGGCTCGGCACGAGCCTCGCGCTCGTCGGGGGGTACGTGCTCGCGGGCGAGCTGGCGGCCGCGGGTGGGGACCACGTCCGTGCCTTCGAGGGGTACGAGCAGCGGATGCGCGCCTATGTGGACCAGGCGCAGGAGCTGCCGCCCGGGGGCACCGACGGCTTCGCCCCGCGCACCCGCGCGCGGATCGCGCTGAGCCGGGCGTCGATGCGCTGGATGACGCGTTGGCCGGTGCGCCCGCTCGTCGCGCGGATCTTCGCCCGTGCCGACGCCATCGACCTGCCCGACTACCCGCTCGGCGCCGGCGCCGCCGTCCGGGCGTGACCTGATCGACGCAACTATTCATCAGACGTTGAGATCAGCGCGCCGCGGCGCTACCGTTCCTGGATGGTCGCCCTCACCAGCATCGATCGCGCACTCGTCGTCGATCTCGCGAGCCTGGACCGGGCGGCGCTGCCGGTCGCCGGGGGCAAGGCGGCCAACCTCGGCGAGCTCCTCGCCGCGGGGCTGCCGGTGCCCGGCGGGTTCTGCGTCACCACCGCCGCGTACCGCCTGGCGACGGCCGACACGGCCACCGCCGCGGCGGGCACCGACCCGGCCGCGGCGCGGGCGCAGGTCCTGACCGCTCTCGTCCCCGCGGCGGTCGCCGCCGCCGTCCGCGGTGCCTACGCCGCGCTCGGTGACGACGTGCCCGTCGCCGTCCGGTCGTCGGCCACCGCCGAGGACCTGCCCGAGTCGAGCTTCGCGGGCCAGCAGGACACCTACCTGAACGTCGTCGGTGCCGACGCGGTCGTCGATTCCGTCCGGCGGTGCTGGGCCTCGCTGTTCACCGACCGCGCGGTGGCCTACCGCGCCACCGCGGGCGTCGACCCGGCCGGGGTCGCGATCGCCGTCGTGGTGCAACGCATGGTCGACGCCGCGGCCGCCGGGGTGATGTTCACCGCCGACCCGCTGACCGGCAGCCGGTCGCGCACCGTCCTCGACGCGGCTCCCGGGCTCGGGGAGTCGGTCGTGTCGGGCGCCGTCGACCCCGATCACGTCGTCGCCGATCCCCGGGGCCGGGTTCTCGACTATCACGTCGGCCGCGCGGGCACCGCGGTCCGTGCCGTGGCCGGCGGCGGCACCGTGCGGGTGCCGCACGGGGCCGAGCGCGGCCGCTGCCTGACCGACGCCCAGGTGAAGGAGCTGGTCGCGCTGGGAGAGCGGGCACAGGCGCACTTCGGTGCCCCGCAGGACCTGGAGTGGGCCATCGACGCCGCCGGCGGCGCGTGGCTCACCCAGTCGCGCCCCATCACGACGCTGTTCCCGCTGCCCGAGCCGGTCGAGGTGGGGCACGTCTACTTCTGCATCAGCCTCGCGCAGGGCCTCGTGCGGCCCATGACGCCGATGGGGATCGCCGCGGCCCGGCGGATCGCCACGGCCGCGGTCGCCGGGATGACCGGCCGCCCGCCCGCCGACCCCGACGTCGGCCCGCGCGGGCTCGTCGTCGCGGGCGGGCGCCCCTTCGCCGACGTCACGACGCCGCTGCGCACCGCGCCCGGCCGTGTCCTGCTGCCCCGCATCCTCGACGTGATGGAGGCGCGCTCGGCCGTCGTCCTGCGCGAGCTGCTCGCCGGCGACGGCGACCCCGCGCACCTGCTCGGGGCGCCGGCGGGACGCCGCAGCTGGCTGCCGTTCCTGCGCGGCGTCGCCCGCATCGCGGTGCGGTTCCGGGTCCCGCCCAGGATGCTCGTCGCGCTCGTCCGGCCCCGCTCCGCGCTCGCACACGTGCAACGGGTCCGCGCGCGGGTCGCGCCGCTGTGCGTCGTCGACCCGGCGCTCGCCCCCGGCGACCACCTGCGCCGCGCCGAACGCCTCCTCGACAGCGTCTTCCCGATCCTGCCGACGGTCGCGCCCGTCGCGGGCGCCGGTTTCGTCGGCCTCGGGCTGGCCCGGCTGCTCGCCCGTGGCGACCTGCCCGCCGCCGACGTCCACGAGGTGCTGCGGTCCTTGCCGCACAACGTCACCACCGAGATGGACCTGCGGCTGTGGGCCCTCGCCGCGACGTTGCGCGACGATCCGGCGTCGGTCGCGGCGCTGCGCGACCGGGAGCCGGCCGCACTGGCCGCGGCGTTCGGCCGCGGAGAGCTGCCCGGGCGGCTGCAGGCCGGCCTGGGCGCCTTCCTCGCCGAGCACGGGCACCGGGCGGCGGCCGAGATCGACGTCGGCGCCCCGCGCTGGTCCGACGACCCGGCGCCGGTGCTCGCGGTCCTCGCCGGGTACCTGCGACTGCCGGTGGAGGAGCGTCCCGGCACGGCCCCCGACGTCCAGTTCGCGCGGGGCGCCCGGGCCGCGGAGGCGGCGCTGGCCCGCGTCGTGACCCGGGTCCGTCGCCGGTCGCGGGTGCGGGCGGCGCTCGTCGGGTTCGGGTTGCGCCGGGCGCGGGCCCTGGCCGGGCTGCGCGAGGAGCACAAGGACCTGCTCGTGCGGCTGCTCGCCGCGGTCCGGGCACACCTCGGGCACGTCGGGGCCGACCTGGCCGGGCGTGGACTGCTCGCCGTCGCCGACGACGTCCACCTGCTCGACCTCGCCGAGACGGCCGCGGCCCTCGGTGGCGTCGACCAGCGCGACCTCGTCGCCCGCAGGCGGGCCGACCACGACCGCGAGCTGCGCCGCCGGCACGTGCCGCGGGTGCTGCTCGCCGACGGCACCGAGCCGGAGGCCGTCCGCGCCCCCGGTCGCGGGACCGAGCCGGGCACGCTCGTCGGCAGCGCGGCGTCGGCGGGCACGGTGACCGCGCCGGTCCGGGTGGTGTTCGACCCGGCCGAGGCTGCGGTGCAGCCCGGCGAGGTGCTCGTCGTGCCCTCGACCGACCCCGGCTGGACGCCGCTGTTCCTCACCGCCGGCGCGCTCGTGATGGAGATGGGCGGGTCGAACTCGCACGGCGCCGTCGTCGCCAGGGAGTACGGCATCCCGGCGGTCGTCGGCGTCCCCGGCGCGACGACCCGGCTGCGGACCGGCCAGATGGTCCGCGTCGACGGCGCCGCCGGAACGGTCACCCCGCAGCCGTGAGCCGCGGCCAGAGGTCGGGCGCGGCGTCACCGGCCACGGCCGGTGTCATGGCCGGCAACGCCACTCACGGGGGTGGAGCGCCGGGGACGTACCCTGGACCACGCCGGGACGTCCCCGGCGACACCCCTGACGTGGAGGTCCTCGGCGTGCCGGTCCCATCCTGTGTCCACCGCCCGCACCGCGCGGCGGCGGTGCGCCGGTGACCGCCGCCGCCGACCAGCCCACGTCGCCAGTCCTCGCCGAAGCCGCCCGCCGCCGCACCTTCGCGGTCATCAGCCACCCCGACGCGGGCAAGTCGACGCTCACCGAGGCGCTCGCCCTGCACGCGGAGGTCATCGACTCCGCGGGAGCGGTGCACGGCAAGTCCGGGCGCCGCGGCGTGACGTCGGACTGGATGGAGATGGAGCGCAAGCGCGGCATCTCGATCACCTC
This sequence comes from Pseudonocardia benzenivorans CB1190, assembly GCF_000196675.2. Lineage (GTDB taxonomy): Bacteria > Actinomycetota > Actinomycetes > Mycobacteriales > Pseudonocardiaceae > Pseudonocardia > Pseudonocardia benzenivorans. Next base: position 3,117,054 of record NC_015312.1, read on the forward strand.
GGCGGTGCTGGAGTTCACCTACGGCGACGCCGTGATCAACCTGCTCGACACCCCGGGCCACGGCGACTTCTCCGAGGACACCTACCGGGTGCTCGCGGCCGTCGACGCCGCGGTGATGCTGCTCGACGCGGCCAAGGGCCTCGAGCCGCAGACCCTCAAGCTCTTCGACGTCTGCCGCAGCCGCGGCGTCCCCGTGCTGACGTTCGTCAACAAGTGGGACCGGCCGGGGCGCGAGGCGCTCGAGCTGCTCGACGAGGTGGAGCAGCGGATCGGGCTGCGGCCCATGCCGGTGACCTGGCCCGTCGGGTTCGCGGGCGACCTGCGCGGCCTTGTCGAGGTCGCGACGGGTGACTTCACCCGCTTCCGCCGCACGGCGGGCGGCGCGACGCGGGCCGAGGCCGAGCACGTCCCCGCTGAGCGCGCGGCCGCCGAGGAGGGCGCCGCCTGGTCGACGGCGCAGGACGAGCTCGCGCTGCTCACCGAGATCGGCGCGGGGTTCGACGAGAAGGACTTCCTCGCCGGCACCGCGACGCCGGTGCTGTTCGGCGCGGCGCTGTCGAACATCGGCGTCGCCCGCCTCCTCGACGCGCTCGTCGCGCTGGCGCCCGGCCCCGGCGAGCGCGACGACGTCGACGGCCGGCCGCGCCCGCTCGACGCGCCGTTCTCCGGATTCGTGTTCAAGGTGCAGGCCGGGATGGACCCGTCGCACCGCGACCGGATGGCGTTCATGCGGGTCTGCTCGGGACGGTTCGAACGCGGCATGGTGCTCACCCACGCCGCGACGGGCAAGCCGTTCGCCACGAAGTACGCGCAGGCCGTCTTCGGCCAGCAGCGGACGACGCTCGACGAGGCCTACCCCGGCGACATCGTCGGCCTGGTGAACGCGGGCGCGCTGCGCCCGGGGGACACCCTGCACGACGGGCCCCGCGTCGAGTTCCCACCGATCCCGAGCTTCGCGCCGGAGCACTTCGCGGTCGTGCGCAGCGCCGACTCCGGCAAGCACAAGCAGTTCCGCCGGGGCATCGACCAGCTCGACGGCGAGGGCGTGGTCCAGGTGCTGCGTTCGGACCTGCGCGGCGACCAGGCGCCGGTGCTCGCCGCCGTCGGTCCGCTGCAGTTCGAGGTCGCGACGCACCGGCTCGAGTCGGAGTTCCACGCGCCGGTCACGCTGGAGCCGCTGGGCTACTCCGTCGCGAGGGTCACCGACGCCGAGGGCGCGGCGACGCTGCAGGGCCAGAGCGAGGTCGAGGTCTTCACCCGGCGTTCCGACGGCGCGTTGCTCGCGGTGTTCGCGCACCCGTGGCGGCTGGAGTCGGTGCGCCGCCGCTATCCCGACCTGCGGCTCGACGCGATGCCGGCCGGGACGGTGGAGTCGGCGGGCTGAGCCCGCGGCCGGCCGGTCAGGACGGCCGTTCGTCGAGGTCGAGCAGCCGCGCCGTCGCCGCCGCCACCCGCAGCGACCCGACGCCCGTCGGGTGGAACGGGTAGCGGTCGGCGAGCCCCTGCAGGTCGGGCCCGAGCCCGTCGGCCGCGCCGGGGCTGCACAGCGGTTCGAGTGGCGGGTCGACCACCGTCATGTCGTACTTCGCCGCGCCGGCGCGCAGCACGTCGTTGAGCGCCTGGTTGCGCTCGTGCATGAGCTCGGTCTTGGCGGCGTCGAGCCCCGGGACGCCCGCCGGGCCGCGACCGTCCGGGCAGGCGCCGGGGTCGGTGCCGGGCGCGAACACGTCGTACGACGTCATGATCACGATCTGTGGCCGGTCGGGGAGCGCAGCGAGGTCCTGCAGCAGGTCGCCGTAGTCGCGGTCGAAGGCGGCGAGCCGGTAGTCGAACTCGCCCGCGGTGAACCGGTCCGCGCAGTCGGGGACGCCGTAGCAGTAGGTCAGGAAATCGCTCCAGCCCAGGTCGTTGGGCCCGATCTCGACGACGACGTAGCGCAGCCCGGTCATCTGCTTGAGCAGGCTGACCTGGGCGGGGACCGACGACGGGCCGCGCGCCTGCGGTCCGCGCAGGCCCTGCGCGATCGTGGCGCCCGAACAGGCCAGGTTGCGCACCGACGTCGCGGTGACCGCACCGAGCTCGGCGGCCAGCGAGTCGGCGCTGCGCTCGCAGGCGATGTCGTCCGACGTCGCCTCCGGGACCGGCGGCCCGCCCACCCGCGCGGCGCGCGAGTCCCCGATGACCGCGCCGGTGTAGCCGGAGACCGCGGGCCCGACCGGTGACGGCGAGAGGTGGTAGGACCCGACGAGCTGGGTCAGCGAACGGACGTCGGACAGCCCGCGCGTCGCGCCCGACCACGCGAACCAGCCGCACGCACCCCAGGCCAGCAGCGACACGGCGACCGCGAGCACCGTCGTGCGTCCGACGGTGCCGGCGCTGCGGTGCCACAGCTCGGCGACGGTGATGTGTCCCTCGTGGGCCCGGCTCTGCCGGCGCAGCAGGGCGAGCATCCGCGCGCAGCCCGCGACGGCGCAGATCGCCAGGCACAGCCCGACCATGCCGAGCGCGCCGAAGGCGTACCAGCGGACGAACCCGCCGACGAGGGTGTCGGTGGCCTGGGCGCGGGCGGCGGCGGTGCGGTCGGGATCGAGCACCTCCGCCGCGGCGGCGTTGCGCTGGACGGGCCCGAGGGTGAGCTGCGGCCGCATCGGGCCCCACACCTGCAGCGGGGTGATGTCGAGGCGGGTGTTGCCGATCTGCACCAGCTGCGCCGGGCCCGAGAGCGTCGGCGTCGGCACCCGGGCCCCCAACTCGACGTGCTGGCCCAGGATCGTGACGTCCTGCGCCGGGGTCAGCGCGATCGCCGTCGGCAGCCCGCCCAGCAGGCAGACCACCAGCAGCAGCACGGTCTGCCACGAGCGCAGCTCCCGCCACAGCGCCCGCGGCCGCAGCCCTCTCCGCCGGGTCGTCGGCGGTGCGTCGGGCAGGCGCTGGTCGGTCGTCGCCATCTCGGAGGGGTACCCCCAGGGTGGTGTCGGCGCGTGTCGGGTCGACCCAGGATGCGTGACGACCGGCCCCCGCGTCACCACCGCTCGCAGCCGGTGACACTTCTCACCGCCGGTACGCGGCGTCCCGGCCGTGCCGCGGCCCCGTCCGGGAGCCGCCGGGGCCGGGGCCGGGTGGACGCCCGTCGTTCATCCGGGCGCCATCCCCGGGTCGGGCGCCGGACATCGCGGCCCGGTGAGCTTCCCGGATGCGGTCCGAGGCTGCGGGAGGGCGCCGGTGACGCTGCGGCTCGCGGTGCTCGATCTGGCAGGGACGACGGTGTGCGACGACGGCCTGGTGCTCGACGCCGTCCTTGCCGCGCTCGGGGCGGTCCGGGTGCCGTGCGCGGGGCCGCGGTTCCCCGCGCTGCGCCGGCAGGCCGAGGCGACGATGGACCGGGCCTCGCTCGCGGTGTTCGGCGACCTGCTCGACGGCGACATGCACCGGGCCCGGCACGCCGACTCGGCGTTCGCCGCGCGGCTGCGCAGCCAGGTGCGCGCCGGCGTGCTGCGCGAGATCCCGGGCGCCACCGCGGCGATGACCGCGCTGCACGACGCGGGCCTGTCGGTGTGCCTGTGCAGCGGGTTCGAGCCCGCGCTGCACGCCGAGATGGTCGAGGCCCTCGGCTGGACCGAGCTCGCCGATCTGCTCGTCTGCCCCGCCGATGTCGACGGCCGCGGACTGCCGGACCCGGCGATGCTGCTCACCGCGGCTGCGCGGGCGGAGGTCGAGCCGTCCGGCGTCGTCACCGCGGGGGACGCGACGTCGGCGATGACGGCGGGCCGCCGCGCGGGCGCCGGGCTGACCGTCGGCGTGCTGACCGGCGCGCACCGCGCGGCGCCGCTGCGGGCCGCGGGCGCGGACGCGATCGTCGACTCCGTCGCCGACCTCCCCGCGCTGCTCGGCCTGCCCTCCTGAGGTCCTTCGGCGCCCGGCGGCGCAGCTCAGGCCAGGCCGGACGCCGCGAGCGGGTCGTAGCCGGGGGCGGCGAGCATCGCCTGCAGCTGCCGTCGGCGCAGCCCGATGTTGCTGCCCTCGATGACAGGGTAGGCCAGTGCCTCGTTGAGGTGGCGGACCAGCGGGAACGCCCGGTCGTACGCGGTCACCCCGACGACCTTGACCAGGTCGTTGATCACGTCGACGGCGGTCTCGGAGCCGAACACCTTGGAGTGCAGGGCCAGCTCGGGCCCGGCCGGGTCGCCGGACAGGACGGCGTCGAGCGCCCGCCACGACAGCAGCCGGACCGCCTCGATCCGGCCCTTGGCGTCGGCGAACACGTCGGCCACGGACTGGTGGGCGATGATCGGGACACCGCCGCCACGGGTCTGCGTCGTCGCGAACCGGTGGGCGACGGCGAAGGCCTGCCGCATCGCGGCCGTGGCGAACGTGCCGATCGAGGCGCCGCTGGCGAAGAACGCGTTGCGCGTCAGCTCGCCGCCCTGGCCCTCGGCCCCCAGCAGGTTCTCGCGCGGGACCCGGACGTCGTGCAGGGCGATGCGGGCGGTGAGGCACCCGGTGAGGCCGGGCAGGTCCAGGTACTCCTCGACCTCGATGTGGCCGGCGAGGTGCTCGCGCTCGGCCACGACGAGGGACACCCCGCCCGGGGTGCGGCAGACGATGGTCATGACGTCGGGACCGTCGCCGTCCCAGCCCGGCAGGTGCGAGGCCCACTGCTTGCGCCCGTTGACCACCCACTGGTCGCCGTCGAGGACCGCGGTGGTGCGGATGCCCTCGGCGGGCGGCGGGGCGTCGAAGTTGACGCTGCCGTCGGGCTCGGAGAAGGCCATCGCCGCGACCGGTGCGCCGGAGTCGGCGAGGAAGGGCGCGACGAAGCGCCGGATCTGCTCGGGCGTGCCGACCTGGTAGACCGGCATCAGGGCGATCAGCGGCCCGGCCATCGAGATGACGAAGTCGGGGCTCTGCGCCGCCCACTCCTCGACGAGGATCGCCGCGTCGACCCCGCTGCCGGCCGTGCCGCCGAACGGCACGGGAATCAGGCCCTTGAGGAAGCCGGCGCCGACCGCCTTCTCGAACGTGGGACGGGCCAGCAGCGCCCGGCGCAGCGGGTCGGGCTCGGCGCGCACCTCGTCGGCGAGCGGGCGCAGCTCCTCCTCGGCGAACCGACGGGCGATCGCGACGAGCCGGCGCTGCTCGGGGGACAGGGAGAAGGAGACGGCCACGGGATGCTCCTGCGCTGCGACGATCCGACCGGGGTCGGGTCGGATCGGGTCGGGTCGGACGCCCGCCACTGTCGGGCGTCGACGCGGTCGCCGTCCCGGCCGTTCGTGCGCGATCCCTGTGCAGAACGTGCGCGGCAGAACGTGCGCGGCAGAACGTGCGCGGCAGAACGTGCGCGGCAGAACGTGCGCGGCAGAACGTGCGCGGCGGAACGTGCGTGCTCAGCCGCGCGCGTCGCGTGGTGCCGTGCCGTACTCCCGGCGGAACGCCCGGCTGAAGGCCGACGGGTCCCGGTAGCCGTAGCGGGCCGCGATCTCGGTGATCGTGCCCCGCTCGGCCGGGTCGGTGAGCGCGCGGGCGCAGCGTTCGAGGCGCATGGTGCGCACGGTGGCGGCGAACGTCGTCTCGTGCTCGGCGAAGGCCGCGTGCAACGTCCGTGGGGAGACGGCGAACCGGCGCGCTACCGAGGTCACCGACAGGTCCGGGTCGCCGAGCCGGCTCGCGACGTGCCGCAGGACGGCGGCCCGCAGCCCGGCCCGCGCCGGTTGCTCGACCGGACCGCCGATCGCCGCCGACACGACCGAGGCGAAGGACCGCTCCAGGTCGTCGGGCGCGGCCCCGGTCTCCTGCCAGCGCCACAGCGAGCGCATCAGCGTCGAGACGACGAGTCCGGTGCCGGTGGCGCCGTCGACGACGTGCCCGAGGCCCGCCTGCCGCGGCCTGCCGCCGAGTGCGCGGTGCGGGACGCGGAACGACAGCATCCGCCACGGTTCGTCGAATGCCAGGTGGTAGGGCTCCGTGGTGTCGAGGACGACGAGCCGGCCCGGGCCGACGGTCGACTCGACCGCGCCGGTCCGGACGTGGCAGCGGCCCGCGAGCTGGAGGTTGACGAAGACGTACTCGCCGTCGGAGCGGGCGACCTCGCGCGGCCCGTGCGCGGTCAGCTGGGGCTGCGAGTCGATCAGGGCGCGGTTGACCGCGCCCAGCCCGCGGGTCTCGACGCGGGCGGCGAAGCCCGGCACGTCGGTGGCGGTGCGGGTGGGGGTCAGCGGGACGAAGGCCTGGCAGATGACCTCGTGCCAGACCGCGAACTGCTCGGCGACCGGGCGCGCGGCGATGTCCCAGGTCGGCATGCCACCTCCCGCGCGTCGTGGAGAGCAGGGCCGTCGTGCAGAGCAGGGCCGTCGTGCAGAGCAGGCCGTGAACAGCAGGATGGCCCGCGCGCCGCGCGCGGGACAAGCCCCCGGGTCGGATGCTCGGCAGCGTCAGCCCTCGGTCAGCTCCTTCTCCAGCGGCGTGCGGAACCGCGGCGTGACGCGGGTGCCCGCGAGCTGCGTCGCGACGCGATGCGCCGCTGCCTCGATCGCCGCGGCGGCCTCGGCGCCCACGTCCTCCAGGCAGCGCACGACGACCTCGCCGCCGGCGCCGCGCTGGGCCCACCCGCCGACGACCCGCCCGGCCCACCACACGGTCGGGCCGATGTTGCCCGTGCGGTCGAAGAGCCGCTCGCGGTGCGGGCCGAGGAACCAGTCCCGCGACTGCCAGCCCATCGGCGTCGGGTCCAGCGCCGGCAGCAGCACGGCCTCGGCGGGCGGCTCGTCGTCGGCCACGGGGTCGTCGGCGAGCACCAGGCCGGGCACCCCGTCGAGGTCGACCTCGACGGTGTCGAGCGCGGCCAGCGCCCGCGTCGTCTCGCGGGCGGTCCAGCCGGTGAACCAGCGCAGGTCGCTCACCGGTGCCGGCCCGAACGCGGCGAGCCACCGGCGCGCCAGCCCGGCCTGTGCCTCCTCGACGGGCAGCGGCGTGAGCTCGCCGCCGAGCCACGCCGCCGTCGGCGACCAGCGGTACTGCGTGGAGGTCCACGACCCGCGAGGGCGTCCGCGGACGATGTGGCCGTCGGCGGCCAGCTGCAGGAGCACCCGCGTCGTCGCGTTCTGGCCGGTCGCCGCGATGCGGGTGCGCAGCCGAGGGACGTCGGCGGTCAGGTCTGCGGCGAACGCCTCGCCGCGGGCGTGCAGCGCCGCGAGCGTCTCGGCCTCGACGTCGGCCAGCCACGACGCGGCGTCGTCGACCCCGGACTCGGCGAGGTGCCCGACGAGCCGCCTGCGCGCGGTGGCGGCGACGGTGTGCGCGCACCCGTGCTGGACCCGCGCCGCGGTCTCCCGGTCGAGCACCCAGACGGTGCGCCGCATGCCGAGCATCCGCACCAGGGTGCGGTCGGTGTAGAGGGCGTGCTCGACGTCCGCGACCGCTGCCCCGTCGGTGCGCGCCATGGCCGAGAGGTGCACCGTCGCCGGGTCGGTGGCGTGCAGCCCGAGCACCGAGCGGGCCGCCTCGACGACCCCGGCCGGGTCGCCTGCGGCACGCGTCCCCGCGCTCAGGCGATGACGTGCGACGAGCCGCGCCCGGCGCGCGGTGACCCCGATCTTGTCCACGCCGTGCAGTCCACCACGGCGCCCCGACGCTCCTGCGGTGGCCGGTACTGTGCCGCGCTCGCGTGGCGAGCTGCGTGCTCGGAGGGGCCGACGCGGAGCGGAGCGCTCAGGCCCGGCGGGTCATGTCACCCATTCGCGGATCGAGCGGTCGTGCTGGCCGAGCAGGGGTGCGGCCGCCCGGATCGCGGGCGTCGTCTCCCGCTCTGCACCTTCGGGCAAGGGGTCGAAGAAGCGCAGTACGGGGCCCGGTACCGTGATCGTTCCGAGTGTCGGGTGCGCTACCTCCGTGACGAGCCCCTGCGAGCGGGTCTGCTCCCACTCGTACACCTCGTCGACGGTGCGGATCCGCCCCGCCGGGATGCCGGCGGCCAGCAGTCGCTTGAGCAGCACGTCGGCAGGGATGTCGGCGAAGGTGGCCTCCAGGAGGCTGACGACCTCCTCCCGGTTGCGGGTGCGGGTGGCGTTGTCGGCCCTGCGCGGTGCCGCGGGATCGAGGCCGAACTCGGCGCAGAGCCGCCGCCACAGTGCCTCCGACCTGCAGGAGAGCTGCACGTGTCCGCCGAGGCAGCGGAACATGCCGTACGGGGTGATCGAAGGATGGTGGTTGCCGCGGGCTCTGCCGATCTCGCCGGCGACGGTCCAGCCGGTGCCGTGGAAGGCATGGACGCCGACGGTCGCGGCGAGCAACGAGGTGCGGACGACCTGCCCGCGCCCGGTGCGTTCGCGTTCGGCCAGCGCGGCGAGGACGCCGGTGATGCCGTAGAGGCCGGCGAGCAGGTCGCTGATGGGCACGCCGACTCGCTGCGGAGCGTCGGGAGAGGGGCCGGTGAGCGACATGAGGCCGGCCTCGCCCTGGGCGATCTGGTCGTACCCGGCGCGTCCGGCCTCGGGGCCGTCGTGGCCGAAACCGCTGATGGACAGCACGACCAGCCGAGGGTTGAGTTCGAGGAGCCGGTCGTTGCCGAGACCGAGCCGGTCCATCGTGCCGGGCCGGAAGTTCTCGACGAGGACGTCGGCGCGGGTGACGAGGCGCGCGAGCAGGTCGAGGTCGTCGGGGGCCTTGAGGTCGAGCGCGATCGACTCCTTGTTCCGGTTGCAGGACATGAAGTAGGTGGACTCGCCGTCGCCGACGAAAGGGGGTCCCCAGCCACGGGAATCGTCGCCGCCGTCGGGGTTCTCGACCTTGACGACGCGTGCGCCGAGGTCGCCGAGCAGCATGGCGGCGTGCGGTCCGGCGAGGGCGCGGCTGAGGTCGAGCACGACGAGGCCGTCGAGGGGGCCGGCGTCGCTGCGCGGGCTCATCGGGCGCCGACCGTCCGCCGCCCCAGGACGAACGCGAACACCGCCAGCAGCAGCGCGGCGGTGCCCAGCAGGCCGCGACGGCCGAGCGGGCTGCTCCACACCAGGTCCAGCGCGTCGAGCTGGTCGGACGTGTCCGTGGCGGGGACGGGTACCGGCCCGGCGGTACGCAGCGGTACGGCCCCGTCCCGGGGCGTCGCCGCTGCGGTTTCGGTCGTGCTCGCGGCATCGGGCTCGGGCTCGCCGAAGCTCTTCTCGAGGTTGCGGGCGAACTGGGTCAGGACCCGGTTCCCGATGTCGACGACGAGCCCGCGCCCGAACTGGGCGGCCTTGCCGGTGATCTCCAGGTTGGTCCGCAGCGCGCAGACGGTCGAGCCGTCCGGGCCCGGGGTCAGCGTGGCGTGGACGTCGGCCGAGGCGTTGCCGTTGCCCTTGACGTCGGACCCGGACGCGACGATCGCGACGCGGTGCGCGGTCTCGTCGACCTCGGTGAACGTCGCCTTGCCGCGGTAGGTGAGGCCCACCGGGCCGAGCTTGACCTTGACGGTTCCGGTGAAGGAGTCGCCGGTGTGGTCGGTGAGGGTCGCGCCCGGGAAGGCGGCGGCGACCCGGGTGATGTCGAGCAGGCCTGCCCACGTCGTCTCGACGTCGACGGGGATCGTGAACTGCTGGTCGAGCTGCACGGAGCACTCCTCTGGCCCGGACGGTGCGAGGGCGGTGGCTTGCGGCGGGGTGGACGTGGCGGCCGGGTCGGTGGCGATTGACACCGTGTTCGGCGAGGTCCTACTGTCCCCGGACAGCGGATATCGTGTCCGCCCACCGGATACGTGTCAAGCGTGGTCCGATCGAAGGGAGAGAGGCCCATGCCGGGAAGTCTGCGTGTGTCGGTCGACACCGGCGGCACGTTCACCGACGTCATCGCGGTGGACGCCGAGAGCGGCGACCTGTACGCGGTCAAGACCGCGAGCGACCGGGAGGACCCCAGCCGGGCACTCGTGACCGGCGTCGAGAAGGTCCTCGGCCTCGCGGGACGTGGGTTCGACGACGTGAGCCTGCTGGTCCACGGCTCGACGACGGCGACGAACGCGGTACTGGAGCACGAGTTCGACGGCATCGGGCTCCTGGTCACCCAGGGGTTCCGGCACCTGATCGAGATCGCCCGCCAATCGGTCCCCGACGGCTACGGCAACTCGTTCTTCTGGGTCAAGCCGCCACGGCTGGTGCCGCTGCACCTGGTGCGGGAGGTACCCGAGCGCATCCTCTACGACGGTGCCGTCGCCCGTGAGCTCGACGAGGACGCGGTCGTCGCCGCCGCCGAGGAACTCGTCGCCGAGGGAGTGAACCGGCTGGCCGTCTGCCTGCTGCACTCCTATGCCAACCCCGCCCACGAGCGCCGCATCGGCGAGCTGCTCGCGCAGCGGTTCCCCGAGCTGTTCGTCTCGCTCTCCAGCGTCGTGCTGCCCGAGTACCGCGAGTACGAGCGTGCGATGACGACGCTGCTCGACGTCATGGTGAAGCCCTACTGCCGCACCTACCTGGGCAACGCCGAGGCCGAGCTGGCACGCCGGGCCGGCCCCCGGCCCTTCCTGATCATGCAGTCCAACGGCGGTGTGGTGACCGCCAAGGCGGCGGGCGAGCGTCCCGTCAACATGCTGCTGTCGGGCCCTGCCGGGGGCGTGCTCGGCGCCGTCGAGGCCGCCCGTGCCGCCGGGATCTCCGACATCATCACCCTCGACGTCGGTGGCACCTCCACCGACGTGGCGCTCATCGAGGACCTCACCGTCCGGCTGACCAGCGAGTCCGTCATCGAGAGCTACCCGGTGAAGATCCCGATGATCGACATCGCGACCGTCGGTACGGGCGGCGGGTCGCTGGCGTGGGTGGGGCCCAACCAGAGCCTGAAGGTCGGGCCACGCAGTGCGGGCGCCGTGCCCGGGCCCATCGCCTACGGCCGCGGTGGGACCGAGCCGACCGTGACCGACGCCGCGACGGTGCTCAACCGCTTCCCGGCGAGCCTCGTCGGCGGCGAGCTGGTGCTCGACCGCGACTCGGCGCGGGCGGCGTTCGAGGAGTTCGGCCGCCGGTTCGGGCTCGACGCGGACGAGGCGGCGGCGGGCGTCCTGGAGGTCGCCGCGGCCGGGCAGGTCGCCGGCATCCGTCAGGTCTCGACGAGCAAGGGCCGCGACCCGGCGGCCTACACGCTGGTCGCGTTCGGGGGAGCGGGCCCGTTGCTGGCCGCGCAGGTCGCCGACTTCCTCGGGATGACCCGGGTGCTCGTGCCGCCCTACCCGGGCAACCTGTCGGCGTTCGGGCTGCAGGTCACCGACATCAAGCGAGACCTCGTCCGCACCTACGTCAGCCCGCTCGAACCGCGCGTGGCCGACGACCTCGACGTGATCTGGAGCGAGCTGGAGCAGGCCGGGACGGCCGAGCTGCGGGCCGAGGGGGTCGAGGACCACGACGTCGAGGTGATCCGTGGCGCCGACGCCCGCTACGTCGGTGAGGGCTACGAGGTGGCGGTGTCGGTCCCCGCCGGCCTCACCGGGCGCGAGGCGCTCGACGCGACCGTCGCCGCGTTCCACGCCGAGCACCACCGCATCTACGGCTTCTCCTACGACGGCAAGCAGGACGTCGAGGTGGTCAACCTGCGGGTCCAGGCCGTGGGCAGGCTGCACCGGCCGCCGCACCGCTCCCGGTACGACACGGCGGGCACGGCCCCCTCGGCCCCGACGACGCGCGACGTCTACTGGCCGGGCGAGGGCTGGCGCTCCTGCGCGATTCACGACCGCGCCGCGCTGACGCCGGGGGTGTCGGTCGCGGGACCGAGCGTCGTCGAGGAGTACGGCGCGACCGTCGTCGTCCCACCGGGGTGGCAGGTCACCTGCGACACCGCCGCCAACCTGATCCTCACGAAGGGCTGAGCATGGCAACCACGGTTCTGGGGCCGATCGAGCTCGAGGTCATCACGGGCACGATCCGCTCCGCGGAGGTGGAGATCGAGGCCGCCGTCGAGCGGGCCGCCCGGTCCCCGATGATCCGCGACCAGCACGACTACCGCGTCGGTCTCTACGACGCCCGCGGCCGCAAGCTCACCGGGCGCTCGTACGGGTCCCTGATCGAGCCGGTGTTCGAGTTCTTCGGCGACGACATCCACCCCGGCGACGTCTTCTTCTGGAACGACCCCTACAACAGCGCCGGGTCCTGCGGACACGTCCCCGACCTGTGCACGACGGTGCCGATCTTCCACGGCGACGATCGGTTGCTCGGCTTCGCGCAGGTCTTCGGCCACCACGACGACGTGGGCGGGTGCGTGCCGGGCAGCCTGCCGGTGCAGGTCCACGACCAGTGGGGCGAGGGCCTCGTCGTCCCGCCCATCAAGCTCTACGACCGCGGTGTCCTCAACGAGACCGCGTTCCGCATCCTCGAGCGCAACTCGCGGCTGCCCGAGCACCTGCGCGGCGACATCGACTCCGAGATCGGCGCCTGCCGCCTCGGCGCGCGCCGGCTGACCGAGCTGGCCGACCGCTACGGCGTCGACGTGCTCGAGGGCGGGTTCGACGCGATCATCGAGAACTGCGCCCGGACCGTCCGCGACGAGCTGCTGCCGAAGATCGCCGACGGCGTCTACACCTTCGAGGACTACGTCGAGTGCGACGGGTTCACCCGCAAGCTCTACGCGATGCGGTTGACCATGACGAAGACCGCGGACCGGATCCTGCTCGACTTCACCGGTACCGACCCGGAGGCCGAGGGGCCGATCAACTGGGCGATCGACTACTGCGAGGGCAGGTTCGTCCGCAAGTGGATGGGGCCGGTGCTGCGGTGCCTGGCCGACTCCCCGGAGCGCGCCGCGGAGATCGACATCAACGAGGGCATCCTCGATGTCATCGACGTGGTGTTCCCCCCGAAGGGCACCCTCGTCACGCCGCACTTCGGGCGGCCGACCGGCCTGCGGTTCTTCATCCTCATCCGGGCGCTCGGCATCTTCGCGGGTGCGCTGGCGAAGGCCACGGGCGGGCGGATGCCGGCCGACCACGAGACGATCCGGATCTGGGGCCTGCACAGCCGCGACGCCGAGGGGAGGCTCTCGCTGTTCCGGGAGGTCCTCGGCGGTGGCGGGCCGGGCCGGCCGTGGGCCGACGGGAGCGACGTCGTCCACATCGTCCCGAACTCGCGCAACCTGCCCGCGGAGTTCTCCGAGCAGCGCTACCCGGTGCTGGTCGAGAGCCTGGAGCTGCGGTCGGACTCCGCGGGCGCGGGAGAGTTCCGCGGCGGGTTCGGCTACCAGAAGAAGATCCGGTCGCTGCGCTCGTCGACGTTGCTGTCCAACGCCGACCGCTCCGAGCTCGCGACCTACGGCGTCAACGGCGGGAAGGCCGGGTGGCCGTACGGCATCGAGGTGGCCCGGGCCGACGGCAGCACCGAGAGCCTGCCGGGGATGATCGACGGCGTCCCCATCGCGCCGGGCGACCTCGTCACGGTGTGGACGACCGGCGGGGGCGGCTGGGGCGACCCGTTGCGGCGCGACCCGGAGCGGGTCCGCTACGACGTGGCGGTCGGCCTCGTCACCGAGGAGGCGGCACGTCGCGAGTACGGCGTCGTCGTTACGCGGGTGCAAGGAAAGGTCGAGATCGACGAGGTCGCGACGTCGGAGCTGCGTGACGCACTGCGGGCCGGGCGCGGCGCGGTGCCGATGTTCGACCGCGGCGCCTACTTCGAGTCGGTCAAGGCCGGTGGCGGCCTCGTCCGGCCGGAGGGCTGGTCGGACCCCGACGACGTGCACGCGGTGGCCGATCCGGCCACCCCCGCGGGCTAGGTGACCGTCGTGTGCCGGCGGGCCGGAACGGTCGCGCGCGATCGGGGTCGGGCCGGGGCCGCGCCCCGGACCGTCCGGTACCGTCGTGCAGGACTGAGGGGGTGGCGTGGTGCCGTCGGAGATGGACGGCCCCCCGGGGCGGGTTCGTTCCGAGGGCGAGGAGCGGCCGAAGGCGACGCTGCAGGGTGTCATGCGCGCCCTGCGCGTGCTGGAGCTCCTCGCGGAGCGACCCATGCGAGCCACCGACGCCGCCGAGGCGCTGCAGATGTCGTGGGCGACGCTGCACCGCACGCTGTCGCAGCTCGAGAGCGCGGAGTTCATCACGCGCGACAACGCCGGCGTCTTCCGGATGGGCAGGCGGACCTGGCTGCTGGGCTCCACCTATCTCGTCGGGCACCCCCTGCTGGAGCTGGCCATCCCGCTGTTCCGGGAGGCGGCCGAGGAGACCCCCTCGGGGGTCTACCAGCTGGCCGAGCGCAGCGGGAACCTCGTCGTCACGCTCTACGCCCGCGACGCGATGTCGGGCGAGACGATCACCCGAACCACCTACGGCCACCACTTCCCGATGCACTGCGGCAGCAAGGGTCTGGTCCTGCTGGCCCACCTGCCCCCGGCGGAGATCGACGAGTACCTGGCCGGTCCGCTGGCCCGGCTGACACCGGAGACCGACACGGACCCGGCGTCGATCAGGGCGAAGCTGGACGTGATCCGTCAGCAGGGCTACTCGCGGACGGTCGGCGACGTGCAGTCGTTCACCGGGTCGCTGTCCGCGCCGGTCCACAACTCGGTCGGCGAGGTCGTGGCGTGCGTGTGCCTGGTGATGGCACGCACGGAGTTCGACGACGGCCCGGCCGAGGCGACCGCGCTGCAGAGCGTGCAGCGCGTCGCCCGGACCATCTCGCTGGGCACCGGATGGCAGCCCATGCACTGGGCCACGTACGAGAACGGCCGGCGTTCCTGACGGATTTCCGGCTCCGGTCGGGGTCGTGCCGGACTCCTGCGCCCCGGAGGGGTCTCCGGTGCGCGTCATCAGGTCACCGCGCGTGGCCGGACCGTGCCGTTGCTCGCACGGCCGGGTGACCCGGCACCGCTCTTGACAGGGCCGACGTGGCCCAAGACACTCACCGCTGACCGTTGAGCGGTTATGGTATCCGCTCACCGAATACGAGGTGTCATGATCGAGCTCCAGAACGTCAGCAGGTCGTTCCCGGGGGCACGGGCCCTGACCGACGTCTCCGTCACGTTCCGGCCCGGACGGGTGCACGCCCTCGTCGGCGAGAACGGTGCCGGCAAATCGACCCTCATCAAGGTCGCGTCAGGGGTGCTGCAGCCCGACTCCGGTGAGATCCGGGTCGACGGCCGGCCGGTCCGGCTGACCCCGCGCGACGCCCGTGAGCTGCAGATCCGCGTCCTGCACCAGGAGCGCCAGGTCGCGCTGACCCGGTCGGTCGCCGACAACGTCGTGCTCGGCGAGGCACCCCGCAACCGGTTCGGGCTCTCGGGCCAGTGGCTCGTCGAGCGCGAGGCGCGGCGGCGGCTGCAGCGGGTCGGCGTCGAGCTCGACGTGCGAGCACCCGTCGCGACGCTCTCGGTCGCGCAACGCCAACTGCTCGAGCTGGCCCGTGCCGTCACCTTCGAGGCGCGCTGCCTGATCATGGACGAGCCCACCGCGTCGCTGCACCCGGAGGAGATCGAGCAGCTCTTCGAGGTCGTCCGCCGCGTACGCGAGCACGGCGTCGGCGTCGTCTACATCAGCCACCACCTGTCCGAGGTGATCGCCCTCGCCGACGACTACACCGTCCTGCGCGACGGCCGCCGGGTCGGTGGCGGCCTCGTCGCCGACACGACGACGGACGGGCTCGTGGCGCAGATGTTCGGGTCCGAGGTCTCGCTGCGCCGCGAGGACATCCACGGCGGCGGCACCCGGCCCGGCGACGTCGCGGCCCGGCTGCGCGGCGTGCACTTCGGTCGCCGGCTCAAGGGCGTCGACCTCGACCTGCGGTTCGGCGAGACGGTGGTGATCAACGGTCCGGTCGGTTCCGGAGCCGCCGAGCTTGGCCGGCTTCTGAGCGGTGCCGCACGACCGACCGCCGGTGTCGTCGAACTGATGGGCGAACCCGGTTCGACCCGCCGCCGGGCCGCGATGCGCGGCGTCGCGCTGATCCCGGCCGACCGCAAACGCGAAGGGTTGCTGCTCGACCGTCCGATCCACGAGAACAGCGAGCTCGCGGGCGACGCGGCGCACCCGATGACCTGGTACTCCGCCGCACGCGCGGCCGACCGGTGCCGGCGCGGCGGCCGCGCACTGGGGCTCAAGGCCGCCGACGTCCGGCTGCCCGTGCGTGGGCTCAGCGGCGGGAACCAGCAGAAGGTCCTGATCGACCGCTGGCTGCGCGTCGACGCCCGGGTCCTCGTTCTCGACGAACCCACCGTCGGGATCGACATCCCCAGCAAGGCCGAGATCTACCGGCAACTGCGCGCCCTCACCCGCGCGGGCGCCGCCGTCGTCGTGTTGTCCACCGAGTACCAGGAGATCCGCTGCGTCGCCGACCGGGTGATCGTCATGCGGGACGGTGTCGTGGCGGGGGAGATACCCGGCGTCGACGCGACCGAACAGGCACTGTTCGCCCTCGGAGCCAGGAGCTGACCATGACCACCACCGACGTCCCGCCGGAGGTCGGCGCGGCCACCCCACCGCTGCAGCGCCGCGGCCTCTCCCCGCTGATGCGCGAGCACCTGCGGGTCTACGCACCGCTGGTCCTGATCGTCGTCGCGCTGGGCGTGGTGACGACCGCGTACAACCCGGCGTTCCTCAGCGGCGCCAACATCGGCCGGCTGCTCGCCGCCAACGCCGTGCTCGGCGTACTCGTCGTCGGCCAGACGCTCCTGCTGGTCGGGGGGCAGCTCGACCTGTCCGTCGGCAGCCTCGTCTCCGTCGCCGGGGTCGTCACGGCGAGCTTCGTGCTGCACGGGCTGCCGACCGTCGTCGTCGTGGCCGTGTGTCTCGTGGCCGGGGCGCTCATCGGGCTCTGCTGGGGCCTGATCGTCGCCTACCTCAAGGTGCCGCCGTTCATCCTCACCCTCGGCGGGCTCGCGGTGTTCGCCTCGCTCGCCCTCACCCTCGCGGCCAGCACCCCCATCCCCATGCCGACCGGCATGACGTGGGTGCGCGCCGAGGTGCTCGGCGTGCGGGTCGGGGTCATCGTGTGGGCCCTGGTCATCGTGCTCGGTGCCCTCTTGCTGCACTTCACGCGCTTCGGTCGCAACGTCTACGCCGTCGGGGCCAACGAGGAGGCAGCCTTCCTGGCCGGCGTCCCGACGGCCCGGATCAAGATGGCCCTCTACTCGGTGAACGGCCTGCTCGCCGGGCTCGCGGGCGTCATGTTCGCCGGCCGCGTCGGCGCGGGCGACCCGCGCGGCGGCGTCGGCCTCGAGCTCACCGTCGTGGCAGCGGCCGTGCTCGGCGGTGCGTCGCTCGCCGGCGGCCGCGGCAGCATCGTCGGCGGCGTGCTGGGGGTGCTCGTCGTCGCGATGGTCACCGACTCGCTGTCGTTCCTGGACGTCCCCGACACCTACAACCAACTGGTGCTGGGCGTGATCCTCATCGGCGCGGTCGCGGTGACGGCGACGTCGGAGATCCGCCGCATCCGGGCGGCGCGCCGGACCGGCTGACGCCCTGTCCCGCGCCGGCCCGCCCACCCCCCAAGGAGACATCATGGCCAAGGACCCCGTTCTGCTCTCCCGTCGCTCGTTGCTGGGTGGCCTCGGCGCGCTCGGCGGCATCGCCCTCGCCACCGCCGCGTGCGGCTCCGGCAGTGCTGCCGGTGCCGCAGGCACCGGCGCCGGCGGCGCCTCCAAGACGATCGGCCTGTCGCTCAACGGCGTCGTCGACTACACGAAGTACGTCGCCGAGGGCGTCGCGATGGGCCTCGACGGCGGCAACTACCAGATCAAGGTCGTGCAGGCGAACTTCGACGGCCCCACCGAGCTGCGCAACATCGAGAGCCTGCTCTCGCAGGGCGCCGCGGGCGTCGTCATCAACCCGAACACGATCGAGACGACGCTCAACGGCGTCCGGGAGGCGAAGAGCTCCGACATCCCCGTCGGCCTCGCGCTGTGGGCCGGCCCGGGGCCGCTCGACCCCTACGTCAGCGGCGTCGCCCACCTCGACTCCGTCAAGGGCGGGACCCTGGTCGGGGACTGGCTCAAGGCGAACGTCAAGCCCGGCAAGGTCATCGTCGTGCAGGGTGTCGTGGGCCAGGGCTTCTCCGAGCGGATCGACGAGGGCCTCGACGCCTCGCTGAAGGGCAGCGGCTTCGAGGTGGTCGTGCGCGAACAAGGCATGTTCGACCGCAACACCGCCGTCGGTGTCGTCGAGCGCGGGCTGCAGGCCCACCCCGACGCGAAGATCGTCGTCTCCTACGCGGCGACGATGGGCGACGGCATCGCCGCCTACCTGAAGCAGAACAACGTCACCGACGTCACCCACGTCACCAGCGACGCCGACGAGGAGATGCTGACGTGGTTGGGCACGCCGTTCCTGCGCGCGTCCCGCTTCTACTCGGCCGCCGAGACCGGGCTCATCGCCGCGAAGATCGTGCGGACGGCCCTCGAAGGCGGCTCGCCGCAGTTCCAGAACGCCGTCTTCCAGGACATCATGACGGCCGAGAACAAGGACGCGATCCTGGCGCAACACCCGATCAGGTACCCGCAGTTCGCCTCGAAGCTCGCGCTGTGACCCGCGCGACGCGCCGTGGCCGGGCGACCGCGCACGGACCGGCGGTACGACGAAGGAAGAAGGTCGGCGATGAAGCCACCCTGCTATGAGTACGTCGCGCCGGACACCCTGGCCGGCGCGTTGCGAGTACGGGCGGAGAGCGAGGACTCGGTGGTCCTCGCGGGTGGTCAGAGTCTCGTCCCCACCCTGAACTTCCGGCTCGCCAACCCCGACACCGTCATCGACCTGCGACGCGTCGCCGAACTGGCGACGATCGACACCCGTGACGGGATGATCCGCGTCGGCGCGATGACCCGCCAGCGGACGTTGGAGCGCAACGACGCCGTCCTGGCCCGCAACCCGCTGATCCGGGAGACGATGGAGTACATCGCCCACCCGGTGATCAGGAACCGCGGGACGGTCGGGGGCAGCGTCGCGCACGCCGACCCCGCGTCCGAGCTGCCGTGCCTGCTCACGCTGCTGGACGGCGAGCTGACCGCCCGGTCGTCGGCGGGCGCGCGGACCATCCCCGCGGCCGAGTTCTTCGAGTTCGTCTTCACCACCGCCCTCGAACCCGAGGAGTTGCTGGTCGAGGTCGCCTTCCCGGTCCTGGAGCCGGGGGAGGGCTGGGCGTTCCGAGAGTTCGCCCGTCGGCACGGCGACTTCGCCGTCGCCGGTGCCGGCGCCACGCTGCTGCTCGACGATGCCGGCCGCATCGCGCGGGCCCGGCTCGCGGCCTGCGGCGTCGCCACCACCCCGGTGCGGCTGCGCGCGGCCGAGGAGGCGCTGCGGGGGGTCGAGCCGGGCAGCGAGGCGTTCCGGGCAGCCGGCGAGCTGGCCCGCGACGCCGTGACCACCGTCGACGACACCGCCGCGAGTGCCGACTACCGGCGGCACCTGCTGAGCGGGCTGGTGAACGACGTCCTGACGCGGGCGGCCGCGCGGGCGGGAGGGCCACGATGAACGGGAACCACGGCACGAACCACCTGGACGCGGAACCGGTCGACGGCGACACCCGCTACGGCCCCGACGACCGGATCGCGATCTCGCTGACGGTCAACGGGGAGAAGGTCGAGGCGGCGGTGTCCCCCCGCCTGCTGCTGTCGGACTTCCTGCGCGGGGACCTCGGCCTGACCGGGACGCACGTCGGCTGCGAGCACGGCGTCTGCGGCGCGTGCACCGTCCACCTCGACGGGGTGCCGGCCCGATCCTGCCTGACGATGGCCGTCCAGGTCGACGGCATGGAGGTCCGCACCGTCGAGGGCCTGGCCGGGTCCGACGGCACGCTGCACCCGGTGCAGCGCGCGTTCCGGGAGTGCCACGGCCTGCAGTGCGGGTTCTGCACGCCCGGGTTCCTGATGGCGGTGACCCACCTCGTCGAGAACGAGGAGCTGGCCGAGACCGACGACGGCGTGCGCGCCCAACTCGCCGGAAACCTGTGCCGCTGCACGGGCTACATGGGCATCGTCGCGGCCACCCGCCGGGCCGCCGCCGAGATCGCGTCGAAGGGATAGTCGATGTCCACCCGCCAGTTCGGTGCCCGCGTCCAGCGCAACGAGGACGCGCGCCTGATCACCGGCCGCGGCCGTTTCGTCGACGACCTGCCGCTCGACGGCGTGCTGCACGGCGCCTTCGCGCGCAGTGCCGTGGCCCGCGGCCGCATCACCCACCTCGACACCACCGCCGCGCGGGCCCTGCCGGGGGTGCACCGCGTCTACACCCACGCCGACCTCGGCGAGCTCGACGTCACGATGCCGCTGCTGATCCCGCACCCGTGCATCGGCCATCCGCGCACCCAGTACCCGCTCGCCCACGAGGACGTCTACCACGTCGGGCAGGCGATCGCGTTCGTCGTCGCCGACGACCGCTACATCGCCGAGGACGCCGCGCGGCTGATCGAGATCGACTACGACATCCTGCCGGTCGAGGTCGACCCCGCGAAGGCCGCGCTCGACGGCGCACCGCTGGTCCACGAGGACGTCCCGAACAACATCGCGGCGCACCTCGTGCAGGTCAGCGGCGATCCCGACGCCGCGTTCGCGGCCGCCGACCACGTGACCCGCATCCAGGTGCGCGTCGACCGCAGCACCGCCGCGCCGATGGAGTGCCTCAGCACGGCGGCGCGCTGGGACGCGGTCTCCGGCGAGCTCACCGTGTGGGACGGCACCCAGGCTCCGATCGGCCTGCGCGGCGCCCTGTCGAGCCTGTTCGACCTGGACGAGGACAAGGTGCGTGTCGTCGCCCCCGACGTCGGCGGCGGCTTCGGGCCCAAGATCGTGTTCCCGTACAGCAACGAGATCCTCGTGCCGTTCGCGGCCAAGGACCTGCGCCGGCCGGTCAAGTGGGTCGAGGACCGCTCCGAGAACTTCGTGCACATGACCCACGAGCGGACCCAGATCCACGACATCGAGCTCGCCGCGACCAGCGACGGCGTCGTCCTGGGCCTGCGGGACACCTTCCTGCACGACACCGGGTCGTTCATCCCCTACGGGATCGCCGTCGCCCAGGTCGCGTCCACCCAGATCGCCGGCCCGTACCGCATCCCGGCGATCCACGTGACCTTCGACTGCGTCTACACCCCGACGGTCCCCGTGACGCCCTATCGCGGCTGCGGCCGCCCGCAGGCCAACTTCGCCATCGAACGCGCGATGGACCAGCTCGCGGCCGAGCTCGGAATCGACCGCTTCGAGATCCGGCGACGGAACTTCATCACGCCCGACGAGTTCCCCTACACCCGGCCGGACCTGGTCTTCGCCGACGGGCTGCCGGTCACGCTCGACAGCGGACGCTACGACGACGCGCTGGCCGCGCTGGAGAAGGCGCTCGACCTCGACGCGATCCGCGCCGAGCAGGAACAGGCCCGGGCCGAGGGCCGCATGCTCGGCCTCGGCCTGTCGTTCTACGTCGAGGGAACCGGGCTCGGCCCGTACGAGGGCGCGAAGATCCGGCTGCACCCGATCACCGGCAAGGCCTACGTCAACACCGGGCTCACCGCGCAGGGGCAGGGCCACGAGACGGCGTGGGCACAGATCGTCGCCGACCAGATCGGCGTGCGGCCCGAGGACGTGATCGTCGTCGAGGGCGACACCGGCGTCTTCGACTGGGGAGTGGCGACGTTCGCCAGCCGCGCGGCCGTCGTCAGCGGCAACGCAGTGCACATCGCCGCGGTGAGCGCGCGGGCCAGGATCGCGCAGGCCGCGGCCAACATGCTCGAGGCCGACCCCGACGACATCGAGCTGGCCGACGGGCGCGCCTTCGTGCGCGGCACGACCTCTCGCGGCGTCACGCTCGCCGAGGTCGCGACGATGAGCAACCCGCTGCGCTACGCGTTCAACAAGGCCGCGCAGACGGCCACCCAGTTCGCGCCGACCGCACGCAGCACCGGCAAGCCGCTGCCCGACGGGGAGCGTCCCGGCATCGAGGTCTCCGAGTACTACTCCCCGCCGCACGCGACCTGGGCCTACGGGGTGCACGCCGCGCTCGTCGAGGTCGACCCCGTCACCTGCGACATCGACGTCAAGCGGTACGTGTGCGTGCACGACTGCGGCAACATGATCAACCCGATGATCGTCGAGGGCCAGGTCGCGGGCGGTGTCGCGCAGGGGATGGGCGGCGCGTTCTACGAGAAGCTGGAGTACGACGAGAACGGCGTGCTGCGCAACGCGAGTTTCATGGACTTCCTCGTGCCCTACGCGACGGAGGTCCCGCACATCGAGATGATCCACCTGGAGACGCCCTCACCGCTGAACCCGTTGGGCATCAAGGGCGTCGGCGAGGCCGGCACCATCCCCGTCGGGCAGGTCATCGCGTCGGCGGTCGAGGACGCGCTGAGCCCGCTCGGCACGCCGCCCGTGCGGCAGGTCCCGTTGAGTCCCAGCGCGATCCACGACCTGCTGCGCCAGGCGCGGGTGAACGTGTGACCCGGCGGCCGGTGGCCGGCGGATGATCCTGGTGACCGCGGCCGGCGGGATGACCGGCCTCGCCGTGACCGCCGCGCTGCGGCGCCGAGGCCTGCCGGTGCGGGCGCTGGTGCGGGGCCGGCGCGCCGCCGCGGAACTGGCCGTGCTCGGTGCCGAGGTCGTGGTCGGCTCGCTGCGTGACGACGACGCGACCGCGGCCGCGCTGCGTGGCTGCGGCGCCCTGTACCTGATCTGGCCGAACTTCGACGCCGACGAGCTCGCCGGTGCGACCCGGCTCGCGCAGCGGGCCTGCGAGGCCGGGGTGGGCAGGCTCGTCTACCACTCGGTGCTGCGCCCGCAGCTGGAACGGATGCCCCACCACTGGCAGAAGCTGCGGGTGGAGGAGTTCCTCGACACCCTCGACGTGGACCGTAGGGTCGTCCAGCCCTGCGCCTACCTCGACAACGTCGGCGGGCAGCTCGACGTCGTGCGGCGGACGGGCCGCTTCCCCAGCCCGTGGGGCGTCGGGGCCCGACTGTCCTACGTCGATCTGCGCGACGTCGCCGATGCGGCCGCCGTCCTGCTCACGAGGGACGGACTCGACGGTGGCACCTTCGAACTGTGCGGGCCGCAGGCCCTCGACGCCGACGACATCGCCGCGGCCCTGGCGCGCCGGCTCGGACATGTCGTCCGCGCCGTCGACGCCCCACCCGCCGCGGCGGCGGACCACGCGGGCCGGTGCCTCGCGCTCATGTCCGACCACTACCGCGAGTTCGGGTTCACCGGGCCGCCGTTCGTGCTGGAGGCGCTGCTCGGCCGGCCCGCCCGCACGCTCGACGACTACGTCGCGACCCTCGCCGACCGGGCCGGCTGACCGCCGGTCCCGGCCGGCGCCGAGGGCGTGTTCCCGGCGTCAGGCGGGAGGCAGGGCGACGAGCCGGTGGCCCCGGGCGGCACGCCCGGTGCTGCGCAGGGCGGCGTCGCCCGTGCGCAGGTGCCGCAACTCCTCGGCGATCACGTCGGCGACGCGGCGGGCGAAAGCCGCCGGCTCGTCGGCGGCGTCCGGGAGCTCGTCGAGCACGCGGTCGACGACGCCGGCGCGGACGAGATCGGTTGCCCGGACGTGCTGCGCCTCGGTGATCTCGGGTGCGCGGGCCGGGTCACCGAAGCGGATCGTGGCAGCGCCCTCGGGCGGCAGCGGCCCGAGCCAGGCGTGCCGGGCGGCGACGACGCGGTCGGCCGGCAGCAGCGCGATCGCGGCGCCGCCGGTGCCCTGGCCGAGCAGCACCGAGAGCGTGGGTGCGGGCAGTTGCTGCAGGTCGGCGAGGCAGCGGGCGATCTCCCCGGCGAGGCCACCCCACTCCGCGGCCGGGCTGAGCTCCGCGCCGGCGGTGTCGATCACGGTGACGAACGGAAGGCCGAGCTCGCCGGCGAGCCGCATCCCGCGGCGCGCGGTGCGCAGGTCGGCGGGTGTCGGCGGCCGGGAGACGGTGCGGTCGTGGCCGGCGAGCACACAGGCCGTGCCGCCGAACCGGACGAGCGCCAGGACCAGCGCCTCGCCGCGCTCGCCCGCCCCGGTCCCGCTGAGGGGGAGCGCGTCGTCGGCGTGGCGCAGGACGGCGTGCAGCCCCGGCCGGCCCGGGTGGCGGGTCCGGCGGACGGACTCCCACGCGGGGGGCTCGGGCACCGGGCCTCGGGGCGCGGGAGCGGGGGTGGCGGCGTCGGTGGCGGGCGGTTGTGGCGCGAGCAGCGCGAGTGCGCGCGCGGCGATCCCGCGCAGCAGCGATGTCGGCAGCACCGCGTCGACGAGGCCGTGGTCGTGGAGGGCCTCAGCGGTCTGGACGCCGGCAGGGAAGGGGCGTCCGTGCAGCGCCTCGTAGACCGTCGGCCCGAGGAAGCCGATGAGGGCGCCGGGTTCGGCGACGGTGACGTGGCCGAGCGACCCCCACGAGGCGAGCACGCCACCGGTGGTCGGGTGCCGCAGATGGACGAGGTAGGGCAGGCCCGCGGCCTTGTGCGCGGTCACCGCGGCGACGATCGGCGCCATCCGCACGAATGCGGGCGTCCCCTCCTGCATCCGGGTTCCGCCGGAGGCCGCGGAGGCGAGCAGCGGGAGCCGGGCGGCGGTGGCCCTCTCGACGGCGGCGACGATCCGGTTCGCCGCCGTCGCACCGATCGAGCCGCCGAGGAACCCGTACTCGCTGCAGACGACGGCGACCGCCCGCCCGGCGATCCGGCCCTGACCGGTGACGATCGACTCGTCGGTACCGGCGCGCCGGGCGGCGGCCGTGAGCGCGGCGCGGTAGGCGTCGTCGGCGACCGGCGGTGGCGGAGCGTCCCAGCCGACGAAGCTGCCGGCGTCGAGCACCGCGGCGATCAGGGACGCGGACCCGGGCATCACCCGGCCCTCCTCGGCGTCCGGGCGATCGTGGGGCGAACGACCGCTCGGCGGGACGTGCCGGGACGCGCTGTGGCCATCGCTGATCGTCTCCTCGGTCCGGCGGTGGGGGACCTCCGACGGCGTTGACGGTCGGCGGCGCCACCTGCTTGACTGTCCGCGAGAAGGATGACATATCCGATCAGCGGACAGGAGAGGGCTTATGTCACACCCGCTTCGCAACTCAGGACCTCCACCGTGACGGCCGACGAGCTGTGCTTCCTGACCGCTCGGGAGATGGCCGACCTCGTCCGCACCGGGCAGGTGTCGGCGGTCGAGCTGGTCCGGGCGCACCTGGACCGGATCGACGCGGTGAACCCGGCCGTCAACGCGATCGTGACCCTCGTGCCGGAGCAGGCGCTGGCCGACGCCGCCCGGGCCGACGAGGCCCGCAGCGCCGGCCGCCCGCTCGGGCCGTTGCACGGGATACCGGTGGCGCACAAGGACACCCACCGCACGGCCGGTATCCGCACCACCTACGGCTCGCGCATCTTCGCCGACCACGTCCCCGACGACGACGAGCTCGTCGTCACCCGCATCCGGGCAGCGGGCGCGATCACGATCGGCAAGACCAACGTCCCCGAGTTCGCGGCCGGGTCGCACACGTACAACGAGGTGTTCGGACTCACGCGCAACCCCTACGCGCTCGACCGGTCGGCGGGCGGCAGCTCCGGCGGGGCGGCCGCGGCGCTGGCCTGCGGGATGCAGCCGCTGGCCGACGGGAACGACATGGGCGGTTCGCTGCGCAACCCGGCGTCGTTCTGCAACGTCGTGGGCCTGCGACCGACGGCCGGACGGGTGCCCCAGTACCCGTCGGTGCTGCCGTGGTCGAGCCTGACCGTTCCCGGCCCGATGGCCCGCTCGGTCGACGACCTCGCGCTGCTGCTGTCGGTGATCGCCGGGCCGGACCCGCGGTGCCCGATCAGCCTGGCCGACGACCCCCGAACGCTCGACGGCCCGCTCGAGGTCGACCTGCACGGGGTGCGGGTGGCGTGGGCGCCGGACCTCGGCGGCGCGGTGGCGCTCGATCCGGCCGTCGCGGACGTGCTCGCACGACAGGTGGGCGTCCTCGAAGGCCTCGGCTGTGTGGTCGTCGAGGACCACCCCGACCTGTCGGGCGCCGACGAGGTGTTCCGCACCCTGCGCGCGTGGCAGTTCCAGCTGGCCTACGGCGAGCTGCTCGACGCGCACCGGGACCTGGTCAAGCCGAGCCTGGCTGCCAACATCGAGGCCGGCCGTGAGCTGCGTGCCGAGGACGTCGCCCGCGCCGAAGGCATGCGCGGTGAGCTGTGGGAGCGGATGCACGCGTTCTTCGCCGGCTACGACGTCCTCGTCGCCGCGGTCAGCCCCGTGCCCCCGTTCGACGCCCGGCTCGAGTACCCCTGCCTCCCGGCGGCCGGCGACGGCGGCGCGGCGGGCGGGGCCGGCTACCTCGACTGGATGCGCCTCGCCTACTGGATCAGTGCGACGGGATGCCCGGCGTTGTCGGTACCGGCCGGCTTCTCCGGCGACGGGCTGCCCGTCGGCATGCAGATCGTCGGCCCGCCCGGCGCCGACCGGCGGGTCCTCGAGATCGGCCACATGTTCGAGACGTCCACCGGGCACGGCCGCCGGCGGCCGCCCGTCGTCGACGCGACGGCTGCGGCCGTCGCGGGAGGAGAGTCCCGATGAAGATCGCCCACATGAGCTGGCGGCAGGTCCAGGAGGCCATCGACCGCGAGGCGCTGGTCATCCTGCCCACCGGTGCCACCGAGGCGCACGGGGCGCACATGCCCAACGACGCCGACACCCACCAGGCCGAGCACGTCGCGACGCTGGTGGCGGAGCGGCTCGGTGCCGTCGTCGCCCCGCCGCTGCCGTACGGGATCTCGAAGACCTTCGAGTCGTTCACCGGCACGATCTCGCTGTCGGTGCCGCTCTACCAGGAGCTGGTCTACGAGGTCGGGACGGCGCTGATCAAACAGGGGTTCCGCAGGCTGCTGATCCTCAACGGGAACCGGCCCAACGGCACCGCGAACGACGCGGTGGCCCGGCGGCTGATCGACGACCTCGACACGACCTACGCCCCGACGGTGACCGCCGTCAGCTACTGGGAACCGGCGGCGGCCCGGATCCACGCGCTGCGCCGGTCGGAGGTCGGCGGCATGGGCCACGGCTGCGAGTTCGAGACGTCGTTCCAGCTCGCCGTCCGTCCCGAGCTCGTCGACATGGCCGCGATCGAAGGGGTGGCGACGCCGCTCGTCGGCTGGGATCTCGTCGCTCCGGTCACGCCGTCGCGGACGTACACGACGCGGCCGAGCCCCGCGACCAACGACACCTCGATCTTCGGCGACCCGCACGTGGCGTCCGCGGAGAGCGGCCGCGCGTTCCTCGACGCGGTCGTCGACGAGCTCGTCGCGATGATGACCGACATCCGGCCGTCCTACGCCGACCGACGGGTGCCCGCCGGTACGCCGTAGCGGGAGGCGTCCACGCATCGCGGGCCGCGGCCGACCAGCCGCCGCGGCCCGCGTCGGCATGTCCGGACCCGTTCGCGCGCAGACGGTTCTCGGGCGAAGGGTCACCCGTCACGGGTGAGGGGGACCGGCCCGGGGGATCACCCGCCACGTGTGTCGACTCGATCTTCGCGACGTCCGACACTGCGAAGGCAGCCGGACACGACGCCCCACCTCACCGCCGAGAAAGGGACCTCCCACCATGACGCTCACCGACCTCCCGGACGAGTCGGCGTTCACCTCGCGGGTCAACGAGTTCAACGCCGACGGCGAGGCGCGGATCTACCGCTCCCTGCGGCACTTCTGGCATCCCGTCGCCTACGCCGAGGATCTCGGGGACACCCCGATCCGGGCGACGCTCATGGGGCAGCAGCTGGTCGTCGTACGGTTGGACGGCGAGGTCTGCGTGTTCGACGACCTGTGCGCGCACCGCGGGTCGGCGCTGTCGATCGGCGCGGTGATCGGCGGCCGTGAGCTGCAGTGCCCGTACCACGGTTGGCAGTACGACAGCAGCGGCCGGTGCACCCTCGCGCCCCAGCGCCCCGACCTCGCGGGCCACCTGCGGGCGGGCGTGCACAAGTACCTGTCGGCAGAACGCTACGGGCTGATCTGGGCCTGCCTGGTCGACGAGCCGTACTACCCGTTGCCGGAGTACCCGCAGTTCGACGACCCCGGATTGCACCACATCGCGTGCCGGCCGCTGACCGACTGGGAGTGCAGCGCGCCGCGCCGGGTCGAGAACTACACCGACTATTCCCACTTCGCGATCCTGCACGACGGCTATCTCGGCGACGCGACGCAGCCGGCGGTGCCGGGCCACGACGTCTGGCGCGACGAGAACCGTCTCGAGAACCTGCAGGACAAGAAGACGTTGGTGCGGGTACCGGTCGACTCGGCGGCGTGGGGCGGCAAGGACCTGCCCGAGGACCCCTACGTCTACTTCTCGATCGACTGGCGGGTCTTCATGCCGCTGACCTGCATGCTCAACATCGTCTTCTCCGACGGCAACAAGTACAACCTGCTGTTCCACCCGACGCCACTGGGGCCGCGCAGCATCCGCAACTTCACCATCGCCGGTCGCGACTTCGGCGACCCGGCCAAGGCCGACGAGGAGCTGGGCGGGTTCGTCCACTTCATCTACGAGCAGGACCGGCCCGTCGTCGAATCGCAACGCCCCGAGGAGCTCCCCGAGGACCTGTCGGAGGAGATGCACCTCAAGGGTGTCGACAAGTACTCCATCGAGTACCGCCGCTGGTTGTTCGAGCTCGCCGAGAAGCTCGGCAGCTGAGCCCGCACGGACCGAAGTACGGACGAGGAGGAGCCATGGCGGACGTGACGATCGACTGGGACCGGTGCATCCACTCGGGGATGTGCACCACGATCGCGGGGAACGTGTTCGGGATGGGACCCGATGCGCGGTTGGTGGTGCTGCACCCGACCGTCACCGGTGCCGACCTCGACAGCGTGCACGACGCCGCGGCGTGCTGTCCGGTCGACGCCATCGCCATCGCCGTCGACGTCGTCGCCGCGGACGGCTGAGGGCGGACGGGATGCGGACGCGGCGGGTGGTCGTCGCCGGCGGGGGACTGGCGGCGGTACGGGTGACGGAGTTCCTCAGGCGGCGGGGCTTCGACGGGGCGGTCGTCGTGCTCGGTGACGAGCCGCATCTGCCCTACGACCGCCCGCCGCTGTCCAAGGACGTCCTGACCGGGAAGTCCCGGCCGCAGGACGTCACGTTCAAGGACGGGCAGGCCTTCGCCGACCTCGACGTCGAGCTGCGCACGGGCTGCGCGGTCCTCGGGCTCGATCCCGTGCGCGGCGTCGTCGAGACCGTGGCGGGTCGCGTCCCCTACGACGACCTGGTCGTCTGCACGGGCGCACGCCCGCGGCCGGTCCCGTGGCAGACCCCGCCGGAGGGCGTGCTCGTGTTGCGGACCGTCGACGACGCGGTGGCGATCCGCGCGGAGCTCGAACGGCGCCCGACCGTCGTCGTCGCGGGCGCCGGGTTCGTGGGTGCCGAGGTGGCCTCCAGCGCGCGGGCGCTGGGGCTCGACGTCACCGTCGTCGAGGTGCAGCCCACGCCGCTCGCGCGGGCCGTGGGGCCGCTGGTGGCCGCGGCGTTCGTGTCGATGCACCGCGCCAACGGCACCGACCTGAGGTGCGGGGTCGCCGTCGCCGAGGTCCTCGGCCGCGAGCGGGTCGAGGCGGTCCGGCTCACCGACGGCAGTGTGCTCCCGTGCGACCTGCTCGTCGCCGGGCTCGGCGTGGTGCCCAACGTCGAGTGGCTCGCGGGGTCGGGCCTGCGCGTCGACGACGGCGTGGTCTGCGACGGCCAGCTGTGCGCGGGCCCGTCGAACGTCCACGCCGCCGGCGACGTCGCGCGCTGGACCGACCCGCGGACCGGGCGGTCGGCGCGGGGTCAACAGTGGATGGTCGCGGTCGAGCAGGCCCGCCACGTCGCGAACCGGCTCACCGGCGGTGCGCCCGCCCCGTTCACCACCGGCCGGTACTTCTGGACGCACCAGTACGGCCACCACTTCCAGTTCGCCGGCGACGCGGGCGCCCGGGAGGTCCGCGTGCTGTGCGGTGCGCTGGAGGCCGACGAGTTCGTGGTCGGCTACGGCGACGGCGGCCGTCTGGTCGGGGTGCTGGCCAAGAACCGGTCGGCCGCGTTCGTCCGCGCCAAGACGGCGATGGACCGGGGTGTCGCGTGGGACGACGTCCACGCGACGGTCCTCGGCTGACCCGTCACATCCGGCCGGGGCCGGGCCGCACGATGCCCAGCTCGACACCTCGGGCCACCGCCTGCCGTCGGCTGCTCACACCGAGCTTGCGGTAGATGCTCTTCAGGTGGGTCTTCACGGTGTTGACCGACACGAACATCTCGGCGCCGATCTCGGCGGCGGTGAGCATCGCCGCGAGGTGGCCGAGGACCTCGACCTCCCGGTCGGAGAGCACCTCGGCGCCGGGGCCGGCCGCCCCGGTCACGGGCGCGTCGTCGGCCCCGAGCAGATCCGCCACGAACCGCCGGTGCGCCGGGCAGCCGCGGTGGGCCTCGAGCAGCGTCCGTGCCTCCCCGAACTGCAGGAACGGCTGCCGGTAGTGGCCGGGCAGCGCGAGGTCGAGGGCCTCCTCCAGGATGCGGTCGGCGTCGTCGGGACGGCGCAGCTCGGCGGTCAGGACCGCCGACAGCACGCGTGCCTGCAGGTGCTGGTCCAGGAACCCGCTCCCCGTGCCGCCGGGTGCCGACTCCACGACGACCAGTGCCGCGGCGGCGTCGCCGCGGGCCCACGCCAGTTCGGCCTCGGCGACGGCGAGGCTCACCGACGGTTGCCCGTCGCGGTGCGCGGCGAGGCGGCGGTCCGCCTCATCCAGCCGGCCCGTCGCGACCAGGAGCCGGACGACCTCGGCCTGGATGTAGGAGCGGAAGACGAAGCGGTCGATGACGTCGCCGAGGTCGCGCTCCGCGGTGGTCAGGAGCGCGAGCGCGGCGTCGTGGTTGCGGCGCAACGACTGCACCAGACCCTGCACCATGTGGATCACGGCGAGGAGGGCGGCGTCACCGCTCGGCGCGGCCAGCTCGGCCCGGTCGAGGTACAGGTCGGCCTCGTCGAGCCGGTTCCACAGGAAGTGCGCCCAGCCCAGGGCGTGCCACGTGACGGCCATCTGCGGCGTCGCGCCCCAGCCGCGCCGCTGTGCGAGCGCGACGGCCTCCTGCGCCGCGTCGACGGCCTCCACGGGCCGGTCCTGTGCCGTCAGTACCACGGCGAGCTGGCTCAGGAAACCCGTGACCAGGTAGTCGTGGCCGGTCGTCCGCGCGATCCGCAGGCCCTCGCGCAGGATCTCCTGCGCCGCGGCACGTCGGCCCGTGAAGTACTCGCATACGCCGAGACCGAGCAGGGCCATGGCCCGCAACGGGTCGTCGACCTCGAGGGCGGGTGACGACAGCACCGCCTCGCCCGCGTGCCGCGCCCCGTTGATGTCGCCGCCGAGCTGGGCCAGCCGGAGCCGCACTGTTGCTGCCACCGCCGCGGCCCGGGCCCGGTCGGCGCCGTCGAGACGGTGGATCAGTCGCTCCCCGGTCTCGACATCGGCCAGCGCGCGTCGGTGGCGCCCTGACTCCAGATGGAGGACCGCCCGCACGAGGACGAGCTCGGCGTCGGCCGACACGGTGTCGCGGGGGAGCAGGTCCAGCACTCGGTTGAGAGTTGTCAGCTCACCGTCGAGCACCAGGCGCAGCCATACCCGGCCGAGGGCGAGCCGTGCCGTAGCGAGATCGCCGCCGTCGACGGCGTGCCGGACCGCAGCCACCGCGTCGCCGTGCTCGAGGTGCCAGCGTGCCGCGGTGCGGTGCTGGGCCCGCATGCGCTGCGGGTCCTCGCGTCGCAGCGTCGAGCGGAGAGTCTCGGCGAAGAGCTGGTGATAGCGGTACCAGGGACGACGTCCCTGGATCCCGATGAACGTGTTCGTTCTGGCCATCGTCTCGAGCAGCTGCTCGGAGTCGTTCCGGCCGGTCAGTGCGTCGGCCAGGTCGGCCGTCAGCGCGTCGGTCACGCACGTGTGGAGCAGGAACTCGCGTGTCGCAGGGTCCTGCCGGTCGAAGACCTCGGTGCCGAAGTACTCGGCGACGACCGACTCCTCCCCGGTCAGGTCCGTCAGCGCGGCCGTCGCGCCGACGGTCCCGGACATCGCCAGCTGCGCAAGCCGCACGCCCGCGGGCCAGCCCTCCGTTCGTTGCAGCAGCCTCGCGGTGTCCTCAGGCTCGACGGAGTGGCCGGCGCCGTCGAGGACCGTCGTGAGCTCGGTGTCCGTGAAACCGAGCGCGGCCGCGTTGATCTCCAGGACCTCGTCCAGGACGCGCATGCGTCCTAGCGGTATGCCGGGCAGGAACCGTCCCGACAGGACGAGCCGAAAGTTCGGGGGCGTGTGTCCGACCAGGTAGGTGAGCCCGGCCGGGATGCTCGGCTCGGTGATCTCGTGCACGTCGTCGATCACGAGGCAGACCTGCTCGGGGAGGGCGGCCAGTACGTCGATCATCTCGGCGACGAATCGCACGTCGTTCGATGTGGCCCGGGTCGGGCGTAGCGTCGGGAGTGCGTGGTCGGGAGGCAGCGCCAGCGCGTGCGTAACTGTCCTGATCACCTGCGACCAGAACCGGACCGGGTCGTCGTCCTCCTGGTCGACCGACAACCACGCGACGACACTGTCGTCGGCGCGCTCGGCCAGCCAGGTCGACAGCAGGGTGGTCTTGCCCCAACCGGCCGGCGCCACGACCGTCACCAGCGGGTAGCGGCTCCCGTCGTCGAGGAGGCGGAACAGTCGCGGTCGCGCCACCACGACGCCGCGCTGCGTCGGGACGACGATCTTGCGCGCGATCAACGCGTCGGTCGTCAGCGGATCGACCTGCCGGTGCGCCGCGTCGCGCATGGCTGCTCCTGGGAGGGGGTGCACGTGCCGCAGCGAGGTTCGAGGCCCGAACCTTATCCGATCGCCGGCGGATGTTCTGCGGATCCGGTACGTCCTAGGTCCAGGACCGCGCCGACCGGGTCGCCCAGTACTCCTCGGCCGGGACGGCCAGGGCCGCGAGCTCCTCGAGGATCGACGTGTCGACGGCGCGCAGGTCGACGTTGGCCGCCGCGGCGTTGCTGCGCAGCTGCTGCGGGTCGACGGCGCCGGAGAGCACGCGCCACGCCCACGGGCGGGCCAGCGCCACGGCGATCGCGAGCCGGTCGATCGGGACGCCGGCCTTGTCCGCGAGCGCCGCCGCCCGCGCCGCGCCGGGGGAGCCGTCCTGACCGCCGGGGGCCAGCAGGCCGTTGGCGACCGGCTCCTTGACGATCACCCGGGCGCCCGTCGCCGCGGCCTCGGCCAGTGCCGGGGCGGCCGAGGGCTCGAGCACGTTCCACGTCGCCTGGATCGAGGTGAACAGCGGGCGCCCGCCGACCTGGATCTCCAGGGCGCGGCGGATCGTCTCGGCCTGTCGCGGGCCCGACGTCGAGATGCCGACGCGGACGCCCTCGTCGCGCAGCACGGCGAGCCTGGCGTGCAGGTCGGTGAGCTCCAGGACGCCGGTCTCCAGGGTGGCCGAGTGCACGTGGTAGACGGCGAGCCGCTCGCCCAGCAGCGCGCGGGTCTGCGCGATCTGCTCGGTGAACGCGCCGAGGGAATGGTCCTTGACCTCGTGGACGGGCGCGTCCGTGCGCCACTCGCCGACGTAGCGGTAGCCCCACTTGGAGCCGACCTCGACCGGCGCGCCGGGGTGGGCGTCGAGCCAGCCCGCGAGGAACTCCTCGGCACGGCCGTAGGACCGGGCGACGTCGACGTAGTCGATCCCGGCCGCGACGGCCGCGTCGAGCACCGCCCACGTCCGCGCGCGCAGCGCGTCGACGCTGCGGTCGGCGCCGAGGTCGTGGT
Source organism: Pseudonocardia benzenivorans CB1190 (assembly GCF_000196675.2). GTDB lineage: Bacteria > Actinomycetota > Actinomycetes > Mycobacteriales > Pseudonocardiaceae > Pseudonocardia > Pseudonocardia benzenivorans. The sequence goes on from NC_015312.1 coordinate 3,150,729, forward strand.
CGCGACCCGAGGTGATGTAGGCCGGGCGCGCGACGGCGGCGAGCCCGATCCCGAGCCGGGCGGTCATGCGCTCGCCGCCGGCCGGTCGCGCACCACGGGCGGCCACGACGGTGCGCCGAGCTCGCGGGAGATGCTGCGGGCCGCGGCGCGCAGCGCGTCGGTCGCCCCGGGGCCGACGGGCCACTCGGTCTGCGGGACGACGAGCCCGATCGCGCCCGCGATGGTGCCGCTGTGGTCGGCGACCGGCGCGGCGAGCCCGTACTCGCCGAGCACGGCCTCCTCGGCCTCGGTGGCCAGCCCCACGCGGCGGATCGCGGCGAGCTCGGTACGCAGCCGGGCGGGGTCGGTGATCGTCTCGCCCGTCATGCTGCGCAACGGCTCGCCGGCCGTGTCGAACGCGGGCTCGCCCGCGGGGTCGAACGCCAGCAACGCCTTGCCGAGCGCGCACGCGTGCGCGGGAACCACGATCCCCACCTCGTTCATCTGCCTGCCGCCGCCCGGTCGCGGCTCGTGGGCGACGACGATGACGTCGCCACCCGGTCCGGCCAGCAGCACGGCGGTCCGCACGGCCATCCCCGTCCGCGCGGCGAGGTCCTCCGCCCACGGTACCGACCGCGAGCGCAGCTCCAGGGTGTCGAGGTAGACGTTGCCCAGCCGTAGCGTCGCCGGGCCCAGCCGGTAGCGGCCGGAGTCGCGCTCCTGGGCGATCATCCCGTGGTCGAGCAGGGTGCGGACGATGCCGTGCACCGTCGACGGCGCCAGCTCCAGCTGCGCGGCGAGCTCGCCGAGGCCCATCCGCCGGGCGCCCTGCAGGGCCGTGAGGATGCGGACGGCGCGGTCCACGGACTGGATCACGCGGGCCTCCCGCCACGTCGCCGGGCTCGTCGGGTCGGAGTCTTGCCCCGCACCACGGGTGAGCGTACCTTCCGATGGACGTTCGGCATAGTCGAAATGCGTTCAGCTCGACCTGCACGTGCCGTCAGGATCCGGTCGCGCCCAACGGAGGGCTCACGATGAAGAAGCTCATCAACGATCCGGCCGACGTCGTCGCCGAGGCGCTGCGCGGCATGGATGCCGCCCACCCCGAGCTGCGCGTGGACCACGCGAACCGGATCGTCTACCGCGCCGACGCGCCCGTGCAGGGCAAGGTCGGGCTGATCTCGGGCGGTGGCTCCGGCCACGAGCCGATGCACGGCGGGTTCGTCGGTCCCGGCATGCTCGACGCCGCGTGCGCGGGAGAGGTCTTCACCTCCCCGGTGCCCGACCAGATGGTCGAGGCCACCAAGAACGTCGACGGCGGCGCCGGCGTCCTGCACATCGTCAAGAACTACACCGGCGACGTGATGAACTTCGAGATGGCCGCGGAGCTGGCGGCCGCCGAGACCGGCGTCGACGTGCTCTCGGTGGTCACCGACGACGACGTCGCCGTCCAGGACAGCCTCTACACCGCGGGCCGCCGCGGCGTCGGCGTGACGGTGCTGCTGGAGAAGATCGTCGGTGCCGCCGCCGACGAGGGACGCGACCTCGCGGCCGTGGCGGCGGTGGCGCGCAAGGTCAACGGCCAGGGCCGCAGCATGGGCATGGCGCTCACGTCCTGCACCGTGCCGGCCGCGGGACAGCCGACGTTCGACCTGCCCGACGACCAGATGGAGATCGGCATCGGCATCCACGGCGAGCCCGGCCGACGCCGGGTCCCCGTCGCGCCCGCCCGCGAGATCGCCGCGATGCTCGTCGAGCCCGTGCTGGCCGACCTCGACTTCACCGGCCCCGACGGCGTCATCTGCTTCGTCAACGGCATGGGCGGCACGCCGCTGCTGGAGCTGTACCTGATGTACAACGAGGTCGCCGCCCTGCTCGACAAGGCGGGGGTGCGGATCGCGCGGTCGCTGGTCGGCCCGTACATCACGAGCCTGGAGATGGCGGGCTGCTCGGTCACGCTGCTCAGGTGCGACGACGAGCTGATCCGGCTGTGGGACGCGCCGGTCAGGACTCCTGGACTCCGGTGGGGGGCATGAGCGCGACACTCGACCAGCTCACGGACTGGGTACGGCGGTTCGCGGCCGAGGTGCACGAGCACCGCGACGAGCTGACCCGGCTCGACGCCGCGATCGGCGACGCCGACCACGGTTCCAACCTCGACCGCGGGATGACGGCCGTCGTCGCGGCACTCGACGCCGAGCCGCAGCCCTCCGCGGCGGCGCTGTTCAAGAAGGTCGGGATGACGCTGGTCAGCACAGTCGGCGGCGCGAGCGGCCCGCTGTACGGGACGCTGTTCCTGCGGGTCGCGACGTCGGCGGGCGAGGTCACCGAGCTCGACGGGCCCGCCTTCGCCAAGGCGCTGCGGGCCGGGCTCGAGGGGGTCGTCGCGCGCGGCAAGGCCGAGGCCGGCGACAAGACCATGTACGACGCGCTGAGTCCCGCCGTCGACGCGCTCGACGCGGCGCTGGCCGACGGCGACCCGCTCGCCGAGGCCCTGCGCGCGGCGGCGGCCGCCGCAGCAGCAGGGCGGGACGCGACGATCCCGCTCGTCGCCCGCAAGGGCCGGGCGAGCTACCTCGGCGAACGCAGTGCGGGACACCAGGATCCGGGAGCCACCTCGGTCACGATGCTCGTGGCCGCCGCGGCCGACGCACTGGCGTGACCGCTCCCGCCGAGAGCCGCGGGCCCGTCGACGGCGGCGAGGCCGTCGCCGTCGTGGGGATCGTCGTCGTGTCCCACAGCCGGGTGCTGGCCGACGCGGCCGTCGGGCTCGCCCGCGAGATGGTGCACGACGGCGGCCCACGGATCGAGGTGGCCGCCGGTCTCGACGACACGACGTTCGGCACCGACGCCGCCGCCATCATGACCGCGATCGAGGCGGCTGACGAGGGCGCCGGGGTGGTCGTGCTGATGGACCTCGGCAGCGCGGTGCTCTCCGCGGAGCTCGCGGTGGAGATGCTCGACCCGGACCGCGCCGAGCGCGTGCTGCTCTGTGCGGCACCGCTGGTCGAGGGGCTGGTGGCCGCCGTCGTCACTGCGGCCGGGGGTGCCGACCGGGCGGGGGTCGCGGCCGAGGCGTCCGGTGCGCTCGCGGCGAAGACCGCGCAGCTCGGTGGCCCGGCACCGGCGCCCGGGGACGCCGGACCCGTCGCGGGCGGCCCGGTCCTGCGCCTGGTGGTCACCGACGCGCACGGCCTGCACGCACGGCCCGCGTCCCGGCTGGTCGGCGCGGTCCGTGGACTCGACGCCGACGTCCGCGCCCGCAACGCGACGACCGGCTCGGAGTGGGCCGACGTCACGAGCCTCTCGCGGCTCGCGGGGCTCGGCGTGCTCGCCGGGCAGGAGATCGAGGTCGTCGCCTCGGGGCCGGACGCGACCACCGCACTCGACCGGGTCGGTGCGGCGGCGACCGCATCCGGCCTGACGGGCCCGGCCGCGACGGCGTCGGCGCAGGCCGCGCCGCAGACGGCCCTGGCGCAGGCCGCGCCGCAGACGGCCCTGGCGCAGGCCGCGCCGCCGACGGCCCCGGCGGCGCCGGCCGTCGCCGGCCGCCCGCTCGGCGCCTCCCCGGGAGTCGTCGTCGGACCCGCGCGTCCGCTGCGGGCCCCCGCTCTCCCCAACGGCTCCGCTCTCCCCAACGGGTCCGACCTCCCCGGGGCGTCGTCACACGACCCGGAGGCCGACCGGGCCGCGCTCGACGACGCGTTGCGCGCCACCGCGTCCACGATCGAGGCCGCCCGCGCGCACACCGCCACCACGGCGGGCGCCGACGAGGCGGCGATCTTCGACGCCCACCTCGCCCTGCTCGACGACCCCGACCTGCGGGAGGCCGCGGTCGCCGGCATCGACGCCGGCGTCGGCGCGCCCCGGGCGTGGGCCGACGCGATCCGCGCGGTCGCCGAGCGGTTCGCGGCCCTGCCCGACGAGTACCAGCGCGCCCGGGCCGCCGACGTCCGGGCCGTCGGTGACCAGGTCCTGCGGGCCCTGCTCGGCGTGCCCGCGGCGGACGCGCCCGTCGCGGGCGAGGGTGTCCTCGTCGCCCGCGACCTCACCCCGGCCGACGCGGCCGCCCTCGACCCGGTGGCCGTCGTCGGGGTCGTCCTGGCGGCGGGCAGCCCGACCGCGCACGCGGCGATCCTGCTGCGGGCCAAGGGCATCCCGACGATCGTCGGGGCGGGCGACGCCGTGCTCGACATCGCGGCCGGGACGCCACTGGCCCTCGACGGCGCGACGGGTGAGCTGCTCGTCGACCCCGCGCCCCCCGACGCCGACCGGTTCCGGGACCGCGCCGCCGCGCAGGCCGTCCGCGACCGCGCGGCGCGGGCGCTGGCGCGGGAGCCGGCTGTTTCCCGCGACGGGGTGCGGGTGCTCGTCGGGGTCAACGCCGCCGGGCCCGCCGACGCCGCGGCCGCGACCGGCGCCGACCTCGCCGGGCTGGTCCGCACCGAGTTCCTGTTCCTCGGCCGCGACGCCGCACCCGGGATCGACGAGCAGGAGGCCGCCTACCGGGGGATCGCCGCCGCGCTCGGCGGTCGCCGGATCACGCTGCGGACCCTCGACGTGGGTGGGGACAAGCCGCTGCCCTACGTCGCGCAGCCCGCCGAGGCCAACCCGTTCCTCGGGCTTCGCGGCCTGCGGCTGGCGCTGCGCGCACCGGACCTGCTCGACACCCAGCTGCGCGCGATCGTCCGCACCGCGCACGCGACCCCGGTGAGCGTCATGTTCCCGATGGTCTCGACGGTCGCCGAGCTGCGCGCGGCCCGGGCGGCGCTCGACGCCGCCGTCGTCGCCGAAGGCCGCGGCACCCCGGCGGACCTGCAGGTCGGGATGATGGTCGAGGTGCCGGCCGCGGCGCTCAAGGCCGCCGCGTTCGCACCGCACGTGGACTTCCTGAGCATCGGCACCAACGACCTCACCCAGTACGCGCTGGCCACCGAACGCGGCAACGACGCGGTGGCCGGGCTCGCCGACCCGCTGGACCCCGGCGTCCTCGCGCTGGTCGCCGCGACCTGTCGCGGCGCCGGTCCCGACGTGCTCGTCGCGGTGTGCGGCGAGGCCGCCGCGGACGAGGCCGCCGCCACCGTGCTGCTGGGCCTGGGCGTGCGGGAGCTGAGCGTCGCGGCGCCCGCCGTCGCCGCGACCAAGCACACCGTCCGCGAGATCGACGTGTGCGCGGCGGCCGAGCTGGCCGCCCGCGCGCTCACCGCGCCGGACGCCGACGCGGTGCGCGCGTTGCTGTCCGAGGGCCCGTGAGCGGGGGACCCCGACGAGGCGTGGCCTGCGCGATCCGCGCTCAGACCTGCGGCGTGATCGCCTGCAGCGCCGCCGAACCGCGGACCGCCCTCGCGAGGTCGGCGAGCGCCGCCCCGTGCACCGCGGCGAGCTCCGCGGTCTCCGGCGTCAGCGTCGTGCGGTCGACGTAGCCCGCCTGCTCGACGTAGAGCCCGGGGGAGAGCACCTGGACGGCGAAGAACCCGGCGAGGACGTTGCGCAGGTCGTCGACCGCGAGGAAGTGGTGCGCGCTCGCGCCGGTGAGCACGGTCGCCGCGACCTTGCCCTGCAGGGGTTGGGTCTTCTCGCCCCAGCGGCCGCGCTCGGTGGCCTCGAGGACCTGCTTGAGCAGGGCGCTGTAGGTCGCCCGGTACACCGGGCTGCCGAACACCACGCCGTCGGCCGCCTCGAGCGCCGCGGCGACCTCGTCGGGAGCGGCCTGGCTCAGCTCGAGCAACGACGTCGTGGCGCCCGCCTTCTCGGCGCCGACGAGCACGCCCTCGACCGCCGTCGTGGTACGGCCACCGGCGTCGGGTCCGCCGACGAGGCCCAGCAGGACGGGGCTCATCGGCCACCCTCCTCGACGGCGGGGGAGACCGCGCTGTAGCCGCCCCGGTAGAACAGCAGGGGCAGCCGGGAGGCGTCGGCACCGAGGTCGTGCACCCGGGCGACGACGATCGTGTGGTCGCCACCCTCGTACTCGTGCTCGAGCGTGCAGTCGACCCACGCCGTCACGCCGTCGAGGACGGGTGCGCCCGAGGGTGCCGGGCTCCACGTGACGCCCGCGAACTTGTCGACGCCCGAGCGTGCGAACCCGGCGCTGTAGTGCTGGTGGTCCTCGGCGAGCACGTTGATGCAGAACGACGAGGTCTCCCGGATGCGGGGCCAGGTCGACGACGTCCGCGCCGGGGAGAAGTTGACCAGCGGCGGGTCGAGCGACAGCGACGCGAAGGACTGACACGTGAAGCCGATCGGTCCCTCCGGGCCGATCGCGGTGATCACGACGACGCCGGACACGAAGTGCCCCAGTACGTCGCGCATCGTCGCGGGATCCACCGGGCCGGGACGGGCCTGCGCACTCGAGAGGGAACCGGTCACACACGCAGGGTATGCACCCGGCCCAGGGCGACACCATTCCTGAGAGTCATCCCACCGCGCGGTTTCGGTGTGACCTGTGTCATGGAGCCGGGCGCGCCGCGCAGCGATGGCCGCCCGGGTCGGGTTTCTCGTAGCGTGACCCGGCAGCACGCCCTGGCGACGTCGAGGAGGACGGACGAAATGGCGGATCTCGAGCACTTCCGGATGGTGATCGGCGGCAAGCCGGTCGACGCGATCTCGGGAGCGACGTTCGAGTCGGAGAACCCCTACACCGGGCGGCCGTGGGCCGTCCTGCCCGACGGCGGGACCGAGGACGTCGACGCGGCGGTCGCGGCGGCGAGGGCGGCGTTCGACGGCGAGTGGGGCGAGCTGACCGGGTTCGCCCGCGCGGCGCTGATGCGTCGCCTCGGCGACCTGATCGGGGAGAACGCCGAGCGGCTCGCCCGGCTGGAGGTCAACGACTCCGGCAAGCTCTACCGGGAGATGCTGGGCCAGCTCAACGGGCTGGGCGGCTGGTTCCACTACTACGCGGGGCTGGCCGACAAGCTCGAGGGACGTCAGATCCCCTCGCCCAACCCGAACTACCTCGTCTACACCCGCCGGGAGCCGGTCGGCGTCGTCGCGGCGATCACGCCGTGGAACTCGCCGCTGCTGCTGCTGACGTGGAAGGTGGCACCCGCCCTCGCGGCCGGATGCACGGTCGTCGTCAAGCCGTCGGAGCACGCGCCGGCGTCGTCGCTGGGCCTGGCCGAGCTGTTCGAGCAGGCCGGCTTCCCCGCGGGCGTGGTCAACGTCGTCACCGGACGCTCCCGCGAGCTCGGGGCCCACCTCGCCGGGCACCCCGGCGTCGACAAGGTGGCGTTCACCGGCTCGACGGCCACCGGCCGTGCCGTCGCGCACGCCGCCGCGGAGAACCTCAACAAGGTCACCCTCGAGCTCGGCGGCAAGTCCCCGCAGGTCGTGTTCGCCGACGCGGACCTCGAGGCCGCGTCCAACGGGCTCGTCGCCGGCGTCTTCGCCGCCACCGGGCAGACCTGCATGGCCGGGTCGCGGCTGATCGTGCACGAGTCGGTGCACGACGACCTCGTGCGGCTGGTGGCGGAGCGGGCATCACGGATCCGGCTCGGCGACCCCAACGACCCCGACACCGAGATGGGTCCGGTGGCGAACCGGCCGCAGTACGAGAAGGTGCTCGGCTACCTGGAGACGGCCAAGGGCGAGGGTGCGACGGTCGCCTACGGCGGGGCCGCCGACACGGGACTCGGCGGGCTGTTCGTGAAGCCGACGGTGCTCACCGGTGTGGGACCGGAGTCGACGGTCGTCCGCGAGGAGGTGTTCGGCCCGGTGCTCTCCGCGTACACGTTCAGCACCGAGGAGGAGGCGATCAAGCTCGCCAACGACACCCAGTACGGCCTCGCCGGGGCGGTCTGGACCAAGGACGTGCACCGCGCGCACCGGGTCGCGGCCAGGATCCGGGCGGGGTCGGTGTGGATCAACGCCTACCGCGTCGTCGCCCCGAGCGTGCCGTTCGGCGGCTACAAGAGCTCGGGCCTGGGCCGGGAGAACGGCGTCGAGGCGGTCAACGAGTACACCGAGAACAAGTCGGTGTGGGTCGAGCTGACGGGCGGCACCCGCGACCCGTTCACCCTCGGCTGAGCGCCGTTCACGCTCCGCCACCCGATAGGGGTGCCTGTCGCCCGGCCGTGTCGAGGCCGGGCACGGTACAACGTTCGCGGAAGTCGTCGCCCGTCAACTCACGGGGAGCCCGGTGGGCGGCGACGACCCGACGGTCGGCGACCGGGGTCCGGTCGCCGACCGACGGCTGTCGGACGGTGGTGGGACGGCTCAGCTCGCGTAGGCGCGGAGCCGGTCGGCGCGCTCCCCGACCCGCAGCTTCGCCATCACCTCGCGCTCGATCTGGCGCACCCGCTCGCGCGACAGGCCGAACCGGCGGCCGATCTGGTCGAGCGTGCACGGCTGACCGTCGTCGAGGCCGTAGCGCATCCGGATCACGTTCTGCTCGCGCTCGTCGAGCGTCGCGAGGACCCGGCGCAGGTCGTCGTGCAGCAGGTGCGAGATCACGGTGTTCTCGGCGTCGGCGGCCTCCGCGTCCTCGATGAAGTCGCCGAGCGGCGCCTCCTCCTCGGACCCGACCGGCATGTCGAGGCTCACCGGGTCGCGGGCGTGGTCGAGCAGGTCGGCGATCTTCTCCTCGGGCAGGCCGGACTCCTCGGCCAGCTCTGCGTGGGTCGCCTCCCGGCCCAGCCGCTGGTGCATGTCGCGCTTGATGCGCGCGAGCTTGTTCACCTGCTCGACGAGGTGCACGGGCAGCCGGATCGTGCGGGCCTGGTCGGCCATCCCGCGGGTGATCGCCTGCCGGATCCACCAGGTCGCGTACGTGGAGAACTTGAAGCCCTTCGCGTAGTCGAACTTCTCGACGGCGCGGATCAGACCCAGGTTCCCCTCCTGGATCAGGTCCAGCAGCGGCATGCCGCGGCCGGTGTAGCGCTTGGCCAGGCTCACGACCAGCCGGAGGTTGGCCTCCAGCAGGTGGTTGCGGGCGCGGGCGCCGTCGCGGGCGACGGCCCGCAGGTCCCTGGCGTAGTCGGGGTCCAGCTCGCGGCCCTCGGCCGCGGCGGTGTCGAGGACGTGGCGGGCGAACACGCCGGCCTCGATCCGCTTGGCGAGGTCGACCTCCTGCGCGGCGGTCAACAGTGCGGTCTTGCCGATGCCGTTGAGGTACACGCGGACGAGGTCGGCCGCGGGGCTCTGCGCGTCGAGCTCGTCGGCGGACAGCTCGACCGGGGTGTCTGCCTGCAGCGCCTCACGCTCGGGGGCGGTACGCTGCTCCGGAACGGCCTTGGGCTTGCGGGCGGTGATCGACGCGGTCATCTGTGGTTCCCTCCCTGCGCGACCTCGGCGGTACGCTGTGGCGTCTGCCGCCTGAGGTTCTGTCCGTTCCAACGCAGCGGCGTGGGTATTCGTTCCCGGCCCGGCGCATCCGCCGTGCGGGTGACAGTGCAACTCGTCACGTCCCGTGAACCCGCGGGACGGGCGGCGGGGCGTCGGGACGTCAGGAGGGCCGGGGTGAGCACGTCCGAGGGGATGCCCTCCGGGTCCGGCCGTCCCCCGGGCCCCGTCGCGGCCGCCCGGCGGCTCGGCGACGTCCTCGCTGGGGCCGGGGGTCGCCTCGGCGACGTCGTCTCGCCCTCGTGGCTCGTCGCCCGGGTCGACCCGATGAACTTCGCCGGCGCACTGGCCGAGACGGCAGTGGCCGTCGCCGCGCACCCCGGGACCGCCGTCGCCGCGACCGCGCAGCTGGCCGGCGCCGCCCTGCGCGCGGCAGCCGACGCCGTACCGGGGACCCGCGTGCCGGGGACCCGCGCGCCCGGTGCGCGGTCGGCCGACCGGCGCCACCGCAACTCGGCGTGGGAGGACAACCCCTGGTACGCGCTCTGCCGCCGGGAGCACGAGGTGCTCGCCGGATGGGCGCGGACCGTCGTCGAGGACGTCGAGCTGGGCCCGGTGGCCCGTCGCAAGCTCGCCTTCCTCGTCGAGCAGGCCGTCGCCGCCGCCGACCCGGTCAACTGGCCGTGGTCCAACCCCGACGTCCCGGCCGCGGCGCTGCGCACCGGCGGGCGCAGCGTCCTGCGCGGTCTGCGCAACCTGGTCCGTGACGTCGCCATGAACGGCGGCATGCCCCGCCAGGTCGCCGCCGATGCGTGTGTCGTCGGTCACGACCTCGCCGCGACCCCCGGTGCGGTGGTGTTCCGCAACGACCTCGTCGAGGTCATCCAGTACGCGCCGACGACGCCGACGGTGCACCGCACCCCGCTGCTGCTCTCGCCGCCGTGGATCAACAAGTACTACGTGATGGACCTCGCGCCGGGGCGCAGCTTCGCGCAGTGGGCCGTCGAGCACGGCCGCACGGTGTTCGCGATGAGCTACCGCAACCCCGACGGCGCGCAGCGGGACCTGACACTGTCGGACTACCTGCGGCAGGGCCTGTTCGCCGCGCTCGACGTCGTCGAGGAGATCACGGGCGAGTCCCGCGCCGACGTCGCCGCGCTGTGCCTCGGCGGCACCCTGGCCACGGCAGGGGCGGCCTGGCTGGCGGCCCGCGGCGACCGCCGGATCGCGTCGTTGACCCTGCTCAACACGATGCTCGACTACTCCGAGCCCGGTCCGCTCGGCGTCTTCACCGACGCGCGCACCGTCGACCGGCTGGCGCGCCGGATGCGCGCCACCGGCTACCTGCCGGCCTCGAGCATGAAGGCGGTGTTCGACGCGTTGCGCCCCGCGGACCTGGTGTGGCGCTACGTGCTCGACGGCTGGTGGCTGGGGGAGGACCCGCCTGCGTTCGACCTCCTCGCGTGGAACGTGGACTCGACGCGGATGCCCGCCGCCATGCACACCGAGTACCTCGCGGAGCTCTACGTCGGGAACCGGCTGGCCGCGGGCACGATGGAGCTTGCGGGCGAGCGGCTCGACCTCGGGGCGGTGCGCTGCGACACCTACGTCGTCGGTGCCGAGACCGACCACATCGCGCCGTGGCGCTCGGTCTACGCCGGCGCCCGGCTGCTCGGCGGTGACGTCCGGTTCGTGCTGACGACGGCCGGGCACATCGCCGGCGTCGTGAACCCGCCGTCGGCCCGGTCCGCGCACCGGGTCGGGACGCGGCCGCTGCCCGCGGCGCCCGACGACTGGTTCGCCGCCGCCGCGCGCCGGCCCGGGAGCTGGTGGGAGGACTGGGCGGTCTGGGCGGGGGAGCGGGCCGGTCCGCAGGCGCCCCCACCGCCACTGGGCAGCACCGCCCACCCGGCGATCGAGGAGGCCCCCGGCAGCTACGTGCGCGCCGGGTGAGCACCGTCCCGCCCGCGCACCGCGCCGCATCGGGGAGAATGCGCACGGACGAAGGAGGCGATGGCCACGACGAGCACGTCGGAGAACGGGTCGAGCGCGCGCACCGGGCCGTGGACCGAGCAGGTCAACGCGCTGGGCGACTTCATCCGCGCCCAGCGCCAGCTGGCCAACCTGTCGCTGCGCGAGATGGCCTCGCTGACCAGCGTCTCCAACGCCTACCTGTCGCAGGTCGAGCGGGGGCTGCACCAGCCGTCGCTCAAGGTACTGCGCTCGATCGCCGACGCGCTCCAGCTCTCGACCGAGCAGCTGCTCTCCCAGGCGGGCTGGTCGACGGCCGAGCCCGCCGGCCCTGCCGCGGCGGGGCCGGGCCCGCAGCCCGCGCCGGGTGCGGCGGCGACCTCCGCGCCGGCCAGCACCGAGGACGCCATCCGCGCCGACGCCCGGCTCACCGAGGACCAGAAGGCCGCCCTGCTCGGCGTGCTGCGCAGCTTCGTCGACGGGGCCACGCCGCCGCGCTGAGCGGCGCCGACGCGCGGCGCGAGCGCCGGGTCAGACCTCGACGAGCACCGTGAAGGGGCCGTCGTTGACCGACTCGACCTCCATCATCGCGCCGAACACCCCGGTGGCGACCGTCGCGCCGCGGCCGCGCAGCTCGGCGACGACGGCCTCGACCAGCGGTTCGGCGACCTCCGGCCGGGCCGCGGCCTGCCAGGACGGCCGCCTGCCCTTCGTGGTGTCGCCGTGGAGGGTGAACTGGCTGACGACGAGCAGCGCCGCGCCGGCCGTCGCGCACGACGCCTCGTCGCGCAGGATGCGCAGCTCGTGGAGCTTGCGGGCCATCGTCGCCGCCGTGTCGACGGTGTCGGCGCGGTGCACGCCCAGCAGGACGAGCAGCCCCGTCCCGATCTCCCCGACGACGGTGCCCTCGACCCGGACCGCCGCCCGGGTCACCCGCGCCACGACCGCTCTCACGGGGCCACCGGGACGAGCAGCCCGTGCCGCACCAGCTCGCGGACCGCGGGCAGGGTGGCCGCGACGAGGGCGTCGTAGGGCCGGTCGTGCGCGAACGACAGCAGCGCGAGCAGCTCGCCCAGCGGTAGCTCGCCCCGGCAACCCGCGAGCAACGCGGCCGCGGGCTCGTCGACCTCGTGGCGCCACAGCGGGCCGTCGCGGCGGGCGACGGCCGCCCCCGCCTCTGCCCAGCCCTCCTCGCCGGGCACTGCGTAGCGCTCGAGCGTCGCCGACGCGGTGAGCGCGAGCGTCGCACCGAGCAGCGCGTCGTCGCCGGCGTGGGCGCGCAGCCAGTCGACGCGGTCGAGCCAGCCGTCGGCCTCGGGCCCGAGCGGGCCGCCGAGCTCGCCGACGAGGTCCTCGACGACGACGACGGGCTCGGCGTCGGTGCGGCGCAACAACAGGTGCCCGAACCCGACGCCCTCGACGGCGCGGGCCTCGGCCCAGTCCAGCCACTCGCCGGCGCGCGCCCTGGCCGACGGTGCGGCCGGGTCGAGTCCCGCGTCGCGCTGCCAGGTGCCGACGTGCATCGCCGGGTCGACGACCTCGCGCTGCAGGATCCACGCGTCGCACCCCGGCGGCAGCCACGACCGCACGCGGTCGGGCCAGTCCTCGCCGCGCACGTGCAGCCACGACCCGAGCAGCTGCGCGACCCCGCCCGCCTCCAGCACCCCCGGCAGGTCGCCCAGCAGCGCGGCCAGCGCGTCGTCCCCGTCGGCGCCGGAGTCGCGGTAGACGTAGTCGACGCGGGCGGGGCCGGGCACGAACGGCGGGTTGGACACGACGTGGGCGAACCGGCGGCCTGCCACCGGCTGCAGCCACGGCCCCTCGCGCAGCTCGGCCCGCACCCCGGACAGCGCGAGGGTGGCGGCGGCCAGCGCCAACGCCCGTGGCGCCACGTCGGTGCCGACGACCGTGCGCGAGTGCCTGCTCGCGTGCAGCGCCTGCACCCCGCAGCCGGTGCCCAGGTCGAGCGTGGCGTCCACGGGCCGGCGGATCGCGGCGGCCGCGAGCGACAGCGACGCCCCGCCCACGCCGGTCACGTGGTCGCGGTCCTGGCGCGCCGCGGGGGTGTCGAGGTCGGACACGACCCACCACGCGTCGTCCGCGGCGCCCGAGCCGGCGTCGTCGGCGTAGGGCCGGACGTCGAGGGCGGCCACGAACCCGTCACCCGCGACCCGCAGCAGGCCGGCCGCCACCAGCGGCCCGGGGTCGCCCAGCGCCGCCCGCACCGCCGCGGCGGGCTCCGTGGCGCCGAGCAGCAGCAGCCGCACGAGCACGCCGAGCTCGCCGCCGTCGCGGGTGGCGCGGTCGGCGGCCTCGGGCTCACCGCGGGTCAGGGCGTCGTGCGCGGCCCGCCCGAGCAGCGCGCGGACACCGTCGACGGTGTAGCCGTGGGTCAGGAACGCCGTACGCAGGCCCGGCGCCGCCGGGACGAGATCGGGGAGCACGCGTCCATCCTCGCCGCCCGCCGGTCCGGGCCGGCAGGACGGGTCCGTGGTGCGGCCGGCCCCGCCGTCGGGTTCGTCCCGCCCGAGGTATTCGTCGCGCTGATGGTGCGTCAGCAGCAATGGTTGTTTCCGTCGCCGTATCCGTTCCGGTTACCGTCTGTGCAGGTCCGACGGCTCCACCACCCGATCGGGCCGCCGGGAGGAACGACGATGTCGACCGCCGACGCCGAGCACGATCCCCCACGCCGATCACGCTGTGTCCCCACCGGCGAACGGGCCGCGCCCGTTCGCTGACACCTGCGCCCGCCGGGCCTCCGCCGTGGCCCCGCGGCGGGTGGTCGTCGCGCGCCCGGAACACACGTCGCCCGGGGAGGGCAGGCCCCGCCCGGCGCACACCGCCGTGCGCCGGGCGGGACCGCTCGGGCGGGACCCACCTCACGGACTGCACGACCGCACAGACCGCACGAGCGCCGTCGCCGGACCGGCGGCGCAGGAGCCGAACTCGACGAGGAGTGACGGATGCCGGGAGCGTGTGTGCCTTCACCGCGAGTGCCTTCACGACGGGAGCAATCGCCGCGTGTACCTGCGCAGGGCGGGCCGGGCGGGCGGCGGGCGAGGGGAGGCCGCGGGCGCGCACTCGTGGCCACGGCACTGTTGACGGTGCTGGTGACGGTGCTCGCCGCCTGCGGCGGGTCCGCGGCGGGCGAGGGCGGCGCGGGCGCCGGCCCGATCCCGGCCACCAACCCCTACGGCAGCGACGTCGCCGCCGAGGGGACGCCGAAGGACGGCGGGGTGCTGGTACTGGGCACCGACCGGGAGGCGGTCAGCTTCGACCCGACGGTGCAGAACACCAACAACGCGGCGTTCGCCGTGTACGACTCGCTGATGAAGCTCGCCCCCGACGGGTCGGCACAACCGTTGCTGGCCAAGGGGATGGCGACCACCGACAACGGCCGGACGTGGCGGCTGGAGCTGCGGGAGGGCGTGAGGTTCTCCGACGGCACGCCGCTGAACGCCGACGCCGTCATCGTCAACACCCGCCGCCACGTCGAGAAGGTGCGCTCGGCCGCGCACTCCTTCGCGACCCAGATCGAGACCATGACCGCGCTCGACCCGCTGACGGTGCAGTTCACGCTGAAGGCCCCGCTCGGTGACTTCCCGGTCCTGTTCGCGCAGAACCAGTACTCCGGCACGCTCGGGCTCATCGTCTCGCCCGCGGCGCTCGCGAAGTACGGCGACGACATCGGCAGCAACCCCGTCGGCGCCGGCCCGTTCGTGCTCAAGAGCTGGACGCGCGACTCGAAGATGGTGCTGGCCCGCAACCCGACGTACTGGCAGCCGGGCCTGCCCCACCTCGACGGGCTGGAGTTCCGGCCGTTGTCCGACACCAACTCCCGGCAGGCCTCGATCCAGAACGGTGACGTCGACCTGGCGTTCGGTGCCTACAACCAGGAGCTCGTCGCGGCGCTGGACAACCCGAACCTGCAGGTGTTCTACGGTCCCGGCAACTCCGGCGAGTTCCTGATCTTCAACATGACCAAGCCGCCGTTCGACGACCGGAACATGCGCGAGGCCATCGTGCGCGCCATCAACCTGCAGGCGCTCTCGGCCAGCCAGTACAACAACCGGATCGTCCCCGCCGACAGCCTGTTCGACGCGCAGAGCCCGTTCCACACCGACGCCGCGTCGAAGGAGTGGCCCGCGTTCGACCTGGAGAAGGCAAAGCAGCTCGTCGCCGACTACCGGGCGTCGGGCAAGAACCCGGACTTCACCTTCAAGACGTCCAACAGCCGCCCGCCCTACGCCGAGTTCGTCCAGGCCCAGATCGAGGCCCTCGGGATCAAGGTCGACGTGCAGATGTACGACCTGGCGCAGTACTCGGCGTCGGTCGTGCAGAGCGGGGACTTCCAGCTGAGCACCAACGTGGCGTCGGTCGACTACCCCTACCCGGGGGTCCGGCGGCTCTTCGGCACCGGCGGCAGCACCAATTTCGGCAAGTACTCCGACCCGCAGGTCGACGCGTTGCTCGCCGACGCCGCCTCCACGACCGACGACGACGCGCGGGCCCGGGCCTACCAGCAGGTCGAGCTCATCGTGAACAAGGACATCCCGGTCGCCTGGACGAGCCGGGTGTACCTGGCGACGATCGCGGAGAAGGAGGTCAAGGGGATCGACCGGTACCAGTCGCGCGACCTGTTCCTCGCGCGCACCTGGTTGGACCGCTGACCCACCGGTGTGGCGGCGACGGGTCCACGACGGGCCCGCCGCCGCTACGCTGACCGGCGTGACGCTCTGCCTGGCCCAGGACGCCGACGCCGACGCGCTGCTCGACCGCGACCCGCTCGCGCTGCTGATCGGGATGCTGCTCGACCAGCAGTTCCCGATGGAGCGCGCCTTCGCCGGGCCGGCGCTGCTGGCCCGGCGGCTCGGTGTCGAGCGGCTCGACGCGCGCGAGCTGGCCGGGTACGACCCGGACGCGCTGGTCGAGCTGTTCACCGGCCCGCCCGCGGTGCACCGCTACCCGCGGTCGATGGCGCAGCGGGTGCAGGCGTTGGCCGCCGCGGTCGTCGACCGCTACGACGGCGACGTCCCCGGGATCTGGTCCGACGTCGCGACCGGCAAGGAGCTGTTCACCCGGCTCGCGGGCCTGCCCGGCTTCGGCACCCAGAAGGCGCAGATCTTCACCGCCCTGCTGGGCAAGCAGCGCGGGGTCACCCCCGACGGCTGGCGCGAGGCCGCGGGCGGCTACGGGCAGGACGGCGTCCACATGTCGGTCGCCGACGTCGTCGACGCCGACTCACTCGGGCGCGTCCGGGAGTACAAGCAGGCGGCGAAGGCGGCACGCAAGGCGGCCGCCACCGGCTGACGGTCCGGACCGGGCGGGGACGCGACCGGGATCACGGCGCCGTGTCCGCCGCGTCGCGGACTAGCATCGAGATCGTGCACAAGGTCCCGTCCGATCGTCAGGGCCTGCGGGTCATCGATCCCGACCAGGTCTGCGACGCCACCGCCGTCCTCGCGGACGAGGCGCAGCTGCAGCACTCGGCCACCGTGCTCGACGCGCTCGGCGAGGTCAACCGCCTGAGCATCCTGCTCGCGCTCCTGCACGCGGGCGACCTCTGCGTGTCCGACCTGGCGGTCGCCGTCGGGATGAGCGACAGCGCCGTCTCGCACGCGCTGCGGCTGCTGCGCGCGCACGGAATGGTCACCGCGCACCGCGAGGGCAGGCTGGTCCGGTACCGCCTTGCGGGCGGGCTGGCCCGGCGGCTGCTCGAGGTCGTGTCGGAGGAGGCGGTGGCACCCGTGACGCTGCACGCGCACGGTCACGCCGACCCGGCGGGGGACAAGGCGGGCGCGTCCTGACGGGTCCGCCCGGCGGGTGGCTGCCTGGTTCCTGCCCGTCCGGGCGTTTCCGGTGGTGACGCGCCGGACGATCGGCACGACAATCCGCCCGCGGACGGGCGTTCCCGGCCTCGCAGTGCAACGATGGAGGTGGCCGCCGGTCACCCCCGGCGGCAGCGAGGGGTGGTGGTCGTGACCGAGCCGCAGCGGAGCAGCAACGACGAACCCGTGCTCATCACGGACGCCGCGATGTCCTACGAGCAGGAGCTCGCCGTCCGCAAGCGACGCTACAAGACCATGATGTTGATGCGGGTGCCGTGCATGATCGCCGCGGCCGCCTTCTACCAGATCCCGTGGCTCGCCGTCGGCCTGCTGGTGCTGTCGATCCCGCTGCCGTGGATCGCCGTCCTCGTCGCCAACGACCGCCTGCCCCGCAAGGCGGAGAACCCCAACCGGTTCCGGCCCGAGCGTCCCGCGCTCGGACAGGGGGACCGGGGCGTCATCGACGACTGACGGTCGGCCGGTCGGCGACCGATCGCGACGTCCGCGCGTCCGGCGCGCATCCCGCGGAGGCGGTCACAGCAGTGCGGCGAGCTGTGCCGCGAGCGCCGCGTTCGCCGTCACCAGCGCGATGTTCGTCTCCAGGCTGGCGCCGTCGCTGCCGCTGTGGAAGTGCTCCAGCAGCGCCGGGGTGACGTCCTTGCCGACGATGCCGCGCGCCGCGACCATCGCCAGCCCGTCGGCGAGCAGCCGGTCGTGGAGGTCGGCGTCGAGCTCCGCGTCGACCGGCACCGGCTGCGCCAGGACGAGCCCGCCGCCGGTGGCACGGTGCGCCCGCCAGACGGCGGCGGCGTCGGCGGGGGAGTCGACCCGCCACGGCACCGGCACCCCGGAGTCGCGCCGGTAGAAGCCGGGGAACGCGTCGGTCCCGAACCCCAGCACCGGCACCGACCAGGTCTCCAGCACCTCCAGCGTGGCGCCGACGTCGAGGATCGACTTGACCCCGGAGCAGACGACCGCCACCGGGGTGCGCGCGAGCGTCGCCGGGTCGGCCGAGACGTCCCAGGTCTCGCGGGCGCCGCGGTGCACCCCGCCGAGCCCGCCCGTCGCGAACACCTCCACGCCCGCCGCCGCGGCGAGCCACGCGGTGGCGGCGACGGTCGTGGCACCGTCGAGCCCGAGCCCGGCGGCGACGCCCAGGTCGCGCATCGAGAGCTTCGCGACCCCGCCCGCACAGATCCGGTCGAGGGCCTCGGCGTCGAGCCCGACACGCGGCCTGCCGTCGAGCACCGCGACCGTCGCCGGCACCGCGCCGTGCGCGCGCACGACGTCCTCCAGCGCGCTCGCCGTCGCCCGGTTGCGCGGCGCCGGCAGGCCGTGGGCCAACAGCGTGCTCTCCAGGGCCACGACGGGCCGCCCGGCCGCGAGCGCGTCGGCGACCTCCGGGGCCACCAGAGGATCGAGCGGGGAAGCGGGGCGCGGCGGCAGGGTCACGTGCGGCATCATGGGGCAATGGCCACCCAGACGCTGCCCGAGGTCGACACCCGCCCCGAGGGCACCGACACGACCGGCAACGACGAGCCGAAGATGTTCCACTACGTGAAGAAGGCCAAGATCGCCGAGAGCGCGGTCATGGGCAACCTCGTGGTGGCGCTGTGCGGCGAGACCTTCCCCGTCACGAAGTCGCCCAAGCCCGGGTCGCCGGTGTGCCCGGACTGCAAGAAGATCTACGAGTCCCTGCCGCCCGGCGGCGACTCCTGACCCCGCCGGCCTCCGCGGAGGTCACCCGGCACGCGCCGCCCCGGGATCGTCCGGGGCGGCCAGGAACGCGTCGACGACGGGCGCGAGCTCGTGCGGCTCCGTCAGGAGTGCGAGGTGGCCGCCCGGGTGCAGGTGCAGCTGCGAGCCGGCGATGCCGCGGTGCAGGATGCGCGCGTTGACCACCGGGACGACGGGATCGTCCTCGCCCGCCACGACGAGCGTCGGGACGTGCAGCAACGGCAGGAACGGCAGGCTCGTCCAGCTCGCCGCCGCCAGCAGCTGGAACCGGTAGCCGCGGTCGCCCGGGCCCGTCGTGCGGCCCGACCCCAGCACCTCCGCCGCCCGCTCCGGCCGGGTCCGCATCGTGCCGCCGTAGATGCGGCCCGCGACCTCGCGGGCGTGCTCCGGATCGTGGTAACGCCGCCCGGTGAGCATCCGCGCCAGCACCGACGGCGGCCCCGGCACCATGAGCGCTCCCGTGCCGGTGGCGACGAGCACCAGCCGGCGGACCCGCCCCGGGCTGCCGAGCGCGAGCTGCTGGGCCAGCGCCCCGCCCCACGAGTAGCCGAGCACGTCGACCCGCCCCCGACCGAGCCGGGAGAGCAGGCCGTCGACGGCCGCGGCCAGCCCGGGGAGGTGGTAGGGCAGCACGGGCGCGGGCGAGCCGCCGACGCCCGGCGGGTCGAAGCGGATGGTCTCGACGTCGGGCGGCAGGGCGTCGACGAACGGGTCGAGCAGGCCCAGCGCCGCCCCGATGCCGTTGACCAGCAGCAACGGTGTGCGGCCCGAGCCGTCGGCGGGCCGCACCGCCACGTGCAGCGTGTGCCCGTCGACGGTCAGGTCCGCGACCCGGTCGGCGACCCGACCGTCGCGGGCGCCCGTCATCGGGCGAGTACGTAGTCGCCCGGCGACGGCGCGACCGCGCGCAGCCCGCGCCCGCCCAGCTCGGCGGGCGCCTCGCGGGTGGGGCCGGTGCGCGGGCCCAGCCAGGCCAGCAGGGCGGTCCACCAGGAGTCGTCCGGCGCGCCGGCGTCCGGGGTCGCGACGACCGCGTCCGGTCCGGCGTGCGAGAGCTTCTCGACGTGCACCGCACCCGACCCGGCGGCCCGGGCCCACCGGGCCACCCCCGGGCCGTCGCCGACGACGAACGTCTCGGCCGCGACCGCGTCGACGTCGACCGGGGTGCCGAGCAGGTCGGCGTGCCCGTGGCCGTCGAGCGCGGCGGCGGCCCGTTCCAGCGCGCCCCGGAGCCCGTCGGGCACGTCCGCGCCGTCGGCGGCCCACTGTCGCAGGTCACGGGCCGCCCCGGCGGGCAGCGGTCCGTCGGCCGCGACCCAGGCGGCACAGGCCACCCGGTCGGCGAGCCCGAGCGTCGCGAGATGGGCGAGCGTGGCGGCCGCGAGGGTGGCCCCGTCGCCGACGCCCAACAACGCGGTGGCCGGGGTCCGGCTGATGCGCTCGCAGGCGTCGAGGGCGTCCAGGACGGCCTGGCCGTGCAGGTCGAGCGGGGCGCCGTGCGCGTCGCCCGCGCGGGCGGCCGGGTCCGCCCAGCTCATCGCCAGCACCTGCTGGCCACCCCGGACGAGGTACTCGACGAGGCTGCGGCGGGGGGAGAGGTCGGCGAGGTAGGACGCCGCCGTGGGCGCGGGGACGACGAGCACCGGCACGTCACGCACCTCGCGGGTCTGCGGCAGGTAGTGCAGCAGCTCGAACGACGGGGTGCGCAGGACGACCGCGCCGGGTGTGGCCGCGACCTCCTCACCGACGACGAGCCGGCGCGGGGCGGTCGGCCGGGCCGCGGGCGGGACGGCGGCCAGGACGACGGAGGTCTCTCCCGGCGCGACGTCGGGGATGTCCGCCGGTGCGTCGGTCCGTCCGCTCGCCAGCGCCCGCAGCACCGGGTTGCTCGACGGCGACGCGAGGTCGGCGAGCGTCGCGACGAGCCCGCGCAACACCGCGTCGTCCGCGTCGGCGAGGCCCGCGTCGGCGAGCAGCGCGTCGGCGGCGCCGGTCGTCGCGAGATGGGTCTGGACGGCGCGGCGCAGCACCGGGTCGCGGGCCCAGGCCGCGGCGGCGAACCGCGGATCGGCGGGGTCGGGCGCCAGCGTGGAGCTGCCCAGGCCGATCCGGACGAGCTCGCCCACGAGGCCCGCGGTGTGCCGGGCGAGCCGGACGGGCCGCGAGAGCAGGGCCGTGGCCAGCCGGGCCCCGGCTGCGGCGAGGGTGGCGTCCGTCCCGGCCGTGGGCGGCTCGCTGCTCACATCGTCTCCTGGTGTTCTCGGCTCGGTCGGCCGCTCGGGGCCAAGCATGGGCGGGGGGGCGTGGCGTCGGCAAGTCCGGAGGGGTGAGTTCGGGTCGCGGGGCGGTCACCTGGGTCGTCGCCCACCCAGCATGGCCCGAGCCGGTGCGACGGCGGGTCACGGCATGCCGTCGGATCCCTGCGGGTTAGGCTCGACGCCGGTCGCGCGAGCGGGATCCTCGGTCCCGACGCGAGCCGGAATGCCCGTCCGACCAGGGAGTTGTGTGTCGCAGGCCGTTGATCGCAGCCCCGGGATCCCCGTCGAGCAGCGTCCGCTGCGTGCCTGGCAGCGGTCCGCGCTGGCCCGGTACCTGGCCGGGTCGCCGCAGGACTTCCTGGCCGTCGCGACGCCCGGCGCGGGCAAGACCGCGTTCGCGCTGCGGGTCGCCTCCGAGCTGCTGCGCGACCGGGTGATCGACCGCCTCACCGTCGTCACGCCGACCGAGCACCTGAAGTACCAGTGGGCGGCGGCGGGCGCCCAGGCCGGGATCGCCCTCGACCCGGAGTTCCGCAACTCCGCGGGCGGCACGTCGTCGGACTACACCGGGATCGCGGTGACCTACGCCGGCGTCGCGGCCCACCCGATGCTGCACCGGGCGCGCACCGAGAGCCGGCGCACCCTGGTGATCCTCGACGAGGTGCACCACGCCGGCGACGCGCGCTCCTGGGGCGACGCGGTCAAGGAGGCGTTCGACCCCGCGACGCGGCGGTTGACGCTGACCGGGACCCCCTTCCGCAGCGACGACAACCCGATCCCGTTCGTCGACTACGTGCCCGATGCCGAGGGCGCGCTGCGCAGCCGGGCCGACCACTCCTACGGCTACGCCGACGCGCTCGCCGACGGCGTCGTGCGGCCGGTGGTGTTCCTGGCCTACTCGGGCACGTCGAGCTGGCGGACGAGCGCGGGGGAGGAGATCACGGCGCGGCTGGGCGAGCCGCTGACCGCCGAGCAGACCGCGCGGGCCTGGCGCACC
Source organism: Pseudonocardia benzenivorans CB1190 (assembly GCF_000196675.2). GTDB lineage: Bacteria > Actinomycetota > Actinomycetes > Mycobacteriales > Pseudonocardiaceae > Pseudonocardia > Pseudonocardia benzenivorans. The sequence goes on from NC_015312.1 coordinate 3,172,778, forward strand.
GCGCTCGACCCGGGCGGCCAGTGGATCCCGGCGGTGCTGGCCGCGGCCGACAAGCGGCTCACCGGACACCGCTCGGGCGGTATGCCCGACGCGGGCGGCCTGGTCATCGCGACCGACCAGACGTCGGCCCGGGCCTACGCCGCGATCCTCGAGCGGGTCACCGGGACGCCGCCGGTCGTCGTGCTGTCCGACGAGAAGGGCGCCTCCGCGCGGATCGAGCAGTTCTCGCGGTCGCAGGACCGCTGGATGGTCGCGGTCCGGATGGTCTCCGAGGGTGTCGACGTCCCTCGGCTCGCCGTCGGGGTGTACGCGACGAGCGCCTCGACGCCGCTGTTCTTCGCACAGGCCATCGGCCGGTTCGTGCGGTCGCGGCGGCCGGGGGAGACGGCGTCGGTGTTCGTGCCGAGCGTGCCGGTGCTGCTGGGGCTGGCCAGCGAGCTGGAGGCCCAGCGCGACCACGTCCTCGGCGCGCCGCACCGGGCCGCCGAGACCTGGAACGACGAGGAGCTCGCCGCGGCGCAGCGCGTCGAGGACGAGCCGGGGGAGGACGAGAAGTCGTTCACCGCGCTGCACGCCGACGCCGAGCTCGACCAGCTGATCTACGAGGGCACGTCGTTCAGCGCCGACGAGGAGGACTACCTCGGCCTGCCGGGGCTGCTCGATCCCGACCAGGTGCGCACGCTGCTGAGCCAGCGTCAGCAGGAGTGGATGGCCCGGGGCCAGCGCCGCTCCGGTGCGCAGGCCCGCGCCACCCCGGCCCCCGAGCCGCCCGCGCAGCGTCCGCAGCTCTCGGTGCGCGAACAGCTCAACGGCCTGCGCAAGGAGCTCAACACGCTCGTCGCGATGTACCACCACCGCACGAACAAGCCGCACGGGGCGATCCACAACGAGCTGCGCCGCGTGTGCGGGGGACCCGTCACGGCCATGGCGACGATCGAGCAGCTGGAGGAGCGCATCGCGACGCTGCGCTCCTGGCGGTGAGCATGACCGGCGACGCTGCTCTCGACGTCACGCGGCTGCGGGCCCACTACCCGGCGCTGGGCGACGGGCGCGCCTGGCTCGACGGCGCCGCCGGCACCCAGGTCCCGGAGTCGGTGATCGAGGCGGTGGCCTCGACGATGCGGGCGGGCGTGGCCAACCAGGGCGGGGTGTTCCCTGCGGCCCGGCGCGCGGACGCACTCGTCGACGCGGCCCGCCGGGCGTTCGCGGCCTTCGCCGGCGCGCCGGATCCCGACGGGGTGATCCTCGGGCCGACGGCAACGGCGCTGCTCGCGCGGCTGGCCGCCGCGCTCGAACCGACGTGGGGCCCGGGCGACGAGATCGTCGTGACCGAGGCCGACCACGAGGCCGACGTCGCGCCGTGGGCACGGGCCGCGGCGCGGGCGGGGGCGACCCTGCGGACCGCGCGCCTGCGGGCCGACGGGGCACTGCCCACCGATGCCGTGACGGCGCTGATCGGGCCCCGGACCCGGCTCGTCGCGGTCACCGCGGCCTCGAACCTGACCGGTGCCCGGGTCGACGTCGCCGCGGTCGCCGCCGCCGCTCGCGCGGTGGGCGCGCTCAGCGTCGTCGACGGGGTGCACCACGCGGCCTACACGCCGGTCGACGTCTGCGCGCTCGGTGCGGACCTCTACGCGACGAGCGCGCACAAGTGGGCCGGTCCGCACGTCGCCGCGCTGGTGGCGGCCGATCCCGCGGTCGTGGCGGCGATCGACCCGCCGCGTCCGGCGGGTGCCCCGGCGTCGGGGCCCGCGCGGTTCGAGCAGGGCACCAACCCGTTCCCGGCACTGGCCGGGGTGGTGGCCGCCGTCGAGCACTGGGCGGGGATGCTCCCCGGGGGCGACGACCCGCACGCGGGCCAACGGGCCGCGGCCGCCCACACGGCGGCGCTGGGCAGCCGGCTGTGGGCCGGGCTGGGGGAGCTGGCGCACGTGCGGCGCTACGGCCCCGACGGCGGTCCTGACGTCCGGACGCCGGTCGCCGCCTTCCGTGTCGTCGGGTGGACGCCGTCGGACACGGTGGCGGCGCTGGACGCGGCCGGGGTCAACGCCTGGGCCGGGTACGCCTACGCGTGGGGCGCCGCGGGGGCGCTGGGCGTCCGCGACGACGGCGGCCTCGTCCGGCTGAGTCCCAACCACTACTCACGCGCCTGGGAGGTCGACCGCGCCCTCGACGTCGTGTCGGACCTCGCCCACCGGGCGCGCTGACGGGCGGACGGCGGAGCACGGACCCCGACGCACACGCAGGGCGGGAACCGGAGTGGTTCCCGCCCTGCGCTGGACGTCTGGTCGACCGGCTACCGCCGGCGCGTCAACTGCCTGACTGCACGTCCACCTCGAGCTCGCGCAGCTTGTCGGCGTGCGCGCGCGCGTGGTGACCACAGAAGAGCAGCTCTCCACCGGAGGGAAGTACGGCGCGAACCTTGGCCGCCGCTCCGCAACGGTCACAGCGGTCGGCGGCGGTCAACTCGGGGCGGGTAAGGGTTCCGGGCTGCATGGCGGTCTCCCTCCGTCTCGACACCGGAACATCCGGTGCCCTGTGCACTGGAGTACCGCTCGCGCGGCACATCCACTCTTGCAGACGTACAGCACCCCTGTACGTGTTCCCGGCCCGGAGGCGACGACCGTCACGTTCGACCACTCGGGGCCGGTGGCGTGTCGTTCCGGTGGACCGCCGGAGAACCTCTGCACATTCAGTTGACGACGAGTGAATGATGCGGGGCCGTTTCCACCCCCGCAAGGCCGGGCGCGTTAACACTCGTCGAGCCGCGACTACGCTGCGCAGTCGTGGTGAACGGGTCGGCGACGTGACGACGAGGCACTCGTACCGGGTCCCGGCACCCGTCCTCTTCGTCGCGGGCGGCGCCTCGATGTACGTCGGGGCGGCCGTCGCCGTCGGCCTGTTCGATGATCTCTCGCCGTCCGTCGTGGCCGCGTTACGGATCATGGCGGCAGCCACCGTTCTGGGTGTCTGGCGACGTCCGGGGCGTGCGGCGTGGCGGGGCCGGCGGGCGGGACGGGCCGCCGCGTTCGGGCTGGCGACGGCGGGCATGAACGTCGCGTTCTACGAGGCCGTCGCGCGCCTGCCGCTGGGCACGGCGGTGGCGGTCGAGTTCTGCGGACCGGTGGCCGTCGCGGCACTCGCGTCCCGGCGCCCGCGCGACGTCGCGGCGGTGGTGCTGGCCGCAACCGGGGTGCTGTGCATCGCCGATGTGCGCTGGTCAGGCAGCCCGGCCGGGGTGGCGTGGGGGCTCGCGGCGGCGGCACTGTGGGCGGCCTACATCGTCCTGGGCAAGCGGGTCGCGCTCGGCGGCAACGGGCTCGACGACATGGCCGTCGGCTTCGCGTACGCCTCGGTCCCGCTGGCGGTGCTGCTCGCGCTGGACGCGGGCGGGCTCGGCGCGCTGTCGTCGCCGCGGGTCGTCGCGCTCGCGGTCGGGGTCGGGGTGCTGTCGAGCGTCGTGCCGTACGCGATAGACCAGGTGGTGCTGCGCAGGCTGGGCCGGGCGCGCTTCGCGGTCCTGCTCGCGCTGCTGCCGATGACGGCGACCCTGATCGGGTTCGTGGCTCTCGGCCAGGTGCCCGGACCCCTCGAGTCGGTCGGCATCGTCGCCGTCGTGGTGGCTGTCGCGCTGCGGTCGCGCGACGGCGACGAACCCGCGGTGGCGGCCGCCCGGACCCCCTCGTGACGGCGGCGCGGCCCCGGCGTCTCGATCACGCAGAGTGATACCTGAAAGCGTGACTACGCGTGACATTCATCTGATCGAACGGGTGAATACCGCGCTGGGCATGGCTGCGTTGAGCCCGAATTGTCGGTATCAAACCTACGTGCAGTGACGCTCGGACGGCACGGGCTCCTCGTGACCAGGGCGATTCGGGTGCTGTCCGGCACCTCGACCGCCGCGCGTGGTCGGCGCCGGCTGCCCACGCTCGGATCACACTGACGGCTCCGAACCGTTCGGGCGTGTCGCCGGCGTCCGGAGGGCGCGCCCGGAACGCATCTTGTTCGGCTGGGGCAGACAACAAATTCCGCGCTGCGTAACCCAAACGTGATGATCCGCGGCGTACTTGACCGATGCAGTGTGCTTCCCGTCACCCGGGTTGTGGACATACGTTGTCGGTCGCAACATTCGAGCGCCGCTGCGGCGGCCCACGAAGACGTGGGAAGGACATCGATGCGCATACGGAGAACGGCCCTCGCCGTCGTGAGTGCGGGCCTCGCGCTCGCGCTGGCCGCCTGCGGACAGAACAGCGCCCCTTCGAGCAGCGGATCGGCGGGGAGCTCGGCGCCCGCCGCGGCCGGCGGGGTGAAGGTCGGCGTGATCCTCCCGGAGACCGACTCGTCGGCCCGGTGGGAGGGCTTCGACAAGCCGATGCTCGACAAGGCGATGCGCTCCGCGGGCCTCGACCCGGACATCCAGAACGCGCAGGGTGACGAGCAGAAGTTCTCCACCCTCGCCGACGGGATGATCTCCAGCGGGGTGAAGGTCCTGGTCATCGCCTCGATCTCCAGCGACGGCGGGTCCGCGGTCGCGGCCAAGGCCAAGGCGCAGGGCATCCCGGTCATCGACTACGACCGGCTCAACCTCGGTGGCTCGAGCGACTACTACGTGTCGTTCGACAACGTGAAGGTCGGCGCGCTGCAGGGCCAGGGCCTGGTCCAGGGCGTGGGCGACAAGGCCGGCGCCCAGATCATCCAGATCGAGGGCGCCCCGACCGACAACAACGCGACCCTGTTCACCCAGGGCCAGATGACGGTGCTGCAGCCCAAGTACGACTCGGGCCAGTACAAGCTCGTGCGCAACCAGCCGATCGACAAGTGGGACAACCAGACCGGCGGCACCACGTTCGAGCAGATCCTCACCGGCAACGGCGGGCAGGTCGATGGTGTCGTCGCCGCCAACGACGGCCTGGCCGGCGCGATCATCACCGTCCTGACCAAGTACGGGCTCAACGGCAAGGTCCCGGTCACCGGCCAGGACGCCACCGCGGACGGCCTGCAGGCCATCCTGCGCGGCGACCAGTACATGACGGTGTTCAAGCCGATCCAGGAGGAGGCCGACGCGACCGCGAAGCTCGCGGCGGCGCTGGCCAAGGGGGACACCGCGGCGGCCGACGCCGTGGCCACGCAGACGACGAACGACCCGAAGGGCAACCGCCAGGTCAAGTCCGTCCTGCTCACCCCGCAGCTGATCACCAAGGACAACGTCAAGACCGTCACCGACGCCGGCTACGTCAAGGCGAGCGAGATCTGCAACGCGCAGACCCAGGCCGCCTGCGACCAGCTCGGGATCAAGTCGTCCTGACCCTGTCCGGCTGAACCCGCGGCGCCGGCGTCGACGACCTCGACGCCGGCGCCGCGACCCAGGCCCCGATCGCGAGGAGCGCGAGTGTCCGAACCGATCCTGCAGCTGCGGGCGGTCTCCAAGAGCTTCGGCGCCGTGCGCGTGCTGCACGACGTCGACTTCACCGTGCGGGCGGGCGAGGTCACCGCGCTCGTCGGTGACAACGGCGCCGGCAAGTCGACGCTGGTCAAGTGCGTCGCCGGAATCCATCCCATCGACGGCGGCGACATCCTCTTCGAGGGGAACCCGGTCACCGTGCACTCGCCCGCCGACGCCGCGGCGCTGGGGATCGAGGTCGTCTACCAGGACCTCGCCCTCGCCGACAACCTCGACATCGTCCAGAACATGTTCCTCGGCCGCGAGCGCGGGCGCTCCTGGCTGCTCGACGAGTCCGACATGGAGCAGGCCGCCCGGCGCACGCTCGCCTCGCTCTCGGTGCGGACCGTGACGTCGGTCCGGATGCCCGTCGCGTCGCTGTCCGGGGGGCAGCGTCAGACCGTCGCGATCGCGAAGGCCGTCCTGTGGGACTCCAAGGTCGTGCTGCTCGACGAGCCGACCGCCGCGCTCGGCGTCGCCCAGACCCGCCAGGTCCTCGACCTGGTGCGCCGGCTCGCCGAGCAGGGCCTGGGCGTGGTGCTGATCAGCCACAACATGGCCGACGTGTTCGAGGTGGCCGACCGGATCGCCACGCTCTACCTCGGCCGCATGGTCGCCGAGGTGCCGACGAAGGACGTCACGCACGGCCAGGTCGTCGAGCTCATCACCGCCGGACGCTCCGGGGACCTCGGTCTCGCCCGGCCCGAGGCCGCGGGGGTGACCCAGTGACCGGCAACTCCGGCGACGACACGCCGGTCGACGTCACGAAGGGCGCGCCGCAGGCCGAGACCGGCGCGACCGTCGCGACCTCGACCGAACACCCGCCCGGGGCGGCGGAACGTGCCGCGCCCGGCAGCCGCCAGGGCGACTTCGGCATCGACACCACGGCGCGCACCACCGGCCAGGCGCTGCGCGACTACGGGACACGGCTGCGGTCGGGCGAGCTCGGGTCGCTGCCGGCCCTGCTCGGCCTCCTCGCGCTGTTCATCCTGTTCACCGTCCTCGACAAGGGCGGGGTGTTCCCCAGCCTGCTCAACCTCGCGAACCTGCTCCAGCAGGGCGCGGGCCGCACGATCATCGCGATGGGGCTGGTCTTCGTCCTGCTCACCGGTGAGATCGACCTCGCGGCGGGCACCGCGTCCGGACTGGCGGCGGCGCTCATGGCGCTGCACCTGGTCTCGGGCGGCAACATGCTCGGCGCGATGGGCACGACCGTCTTCATCCTGTTCGTCGTCGTCATGCTGCTCGCGGCCGCGCTGGCCGCGTTCCTGCGGATCTGGTGGGCAGTCGCCTTGAGCGTCGTGGCGGCGTTGCTGCTCGTCGTCGGGTTCCCGCAGAACGCCTGGCTCGAGATGCTGCTCGCGATCAGCGTGGGTGTCGTCATCGGCGTGCTCACCGGCTTCCTCGTCGCGAAGGTCGGGATGCCGTCGTTCGTGGTCACGCTGGCGCTGTTCATCACCTGGCAGGGCGTGATCCTGCAGCTGATCGGGGACGGCGGGACGCTGGGCCTGCGCGACCCGGTGATCAACGCCGTCGCCAACGGCAACCTGTCGACGCTGGGCAGCTGGCTGCTGTTCGTCGTCGGCGCGGGCGGCTACGCGCTGGTGCTGCTCAACCGCCAGCGCACCCGGCTGGCGAAGGGGCTGGTCGCGCAGCCGACCGGGCTGGTGCTGCTCAAGATCGGGGCGGTCGTCGTGCTGGGCGCCGTCGCGACCTACCTGCTGACGCAGGACCGCTCGCCGGGCCTGATAGAGATCTCGGGTGTGCCCTACGTGGTCCCGATCGTGCTCGTCCTGCTGGTGGTCGGCACCTACGTGCTCGACCGGACGCGCTTCGGCCGGCACGTCTACGCCGTCGGCGGCAACCGCGAGGCGGCCCGCCGCGCCGGTATCGACGTCGTGCGCATCCGGGCGAGCGTGTTCGTGATCAGCTCGGCGTTCGCCGCGATCGGCGCGATCGTGTACTCGTCGAAGGTCGGGTCGGTCTCGCCCGCGGCCGGTGGCGGGAACACGCTGCTGTTCGCGGTCGGCGCGGCCGTCATCGGCGGGACGTCGCTGTTCGGCGGGCGCGGCCGGGTCAGCAACGCCGTGATCGGCGGCGCCGTGCTGGCGACGGTCGAGAACGGTCTCGGCCTGCTCAAGCAGCCCGCGGCGGTGGTCTTCGTGATCACCGGCCTGGTCCTGCTGGTGGCGGCGGGCGTCGACGTGCTGTCGCGGCGTCGATCGGCCACCGCCGGCCGGTGACCGCCCCGACGTCCGGCACGCGACCCGACGACGCGCGCAGGCACAACCGCTCGGCGCTGCTGCGCCGGCTGCACGTCGGCGGACCCTGCACGCGGGCCACGCTCGCGACCGAGCTGGGCCTCAACCGCAGCACGATCAAGGCGGTGGTCGACGGCCTCGCGGAGGCAGGCGTCGTCACCGAGGCCGTCCCGTCCCAGCGCAGCGGGGCGGGACGGCCCTCGCTGATGGTCCTGCCCCAGCCGCAGTCGGCGGTCGTGCTCGCCGTCGACGTGCGGGTCGACCAGGTCGCGATGGCGATGGTCGGGATCGGCGGGCAGATCCTCGGCCGGCACAGCTGGAACCTGCACCGCACCACCCGGCTGCCCGGCGAGGTGATCACCCACGTCGTCGAGTCGGCGCAGCTGCTGCGCGACGAGCTGGCGGTCGTCGTGTCCGGGGTCGGGGTGTCGGTGCCGGGGGTCGTGCGCCGCGCCGACGGCTTCGTCCACGAGGCACCCAACCTCGGCTGGCGTGACGTCGCGCTGGGCCAGCGGCTCGGTGCCGTCCTGCAGTACCCGACGCTCGTCGGCAACGACGCCGAGCTCGGCGCGCTGGCCGAGCACGTCCGCGGCGCGGCCCGCGAGGCGAGCGACCTCGTCTACCTCTCCGCCGACGTCGGGCTCGGCGGCGGGGTCATCGTCGGTGGCCGTCCGTTGCGCGGGACCCGCGGCTACGTCGGCGAGCTCGGGCACATCCTCGTCCGGCCCGGCGGGCGCGCCTGCTTCTGCGGCGCCCAGGGCTGCTGGGAGACCGAGGTGGGGGAGCCCGCGCTGTGCCGCGCCCTCGGCCTGCCCGAGGACACCCCCCGCGGCGCGCTCGTCGCGGAGCTGCGCGCCCTCGCGGCCGCCCCGGGTGAGATCGACAGCACGCTCGGGGAGTTCACCGAGTGGCTCGGCGCGGGGCTGGTGACGGTCGTCAACATGCTGGCACCCGAGCTCGTCGTGCTCGGGGACCTGCTGACGGCCCTGCCGCCGCGCGTCGTCGACCGGGCCCGCGGGATCGTGCACGAGCGCAGCCTCGTGAGCCGGGCCGTGGGCGGGACACGGATCACCGTCTCGCCGCTGGGCCGCGACGCCCGCCTCGTCGGCGCCGCCGAGCTGGCCTTCGAGCAGGTCCTCGAGACGATCTGACTCCGGGGGCCGGCACCCCCGCACCGGGGGCAGACCCCCTCGTCGCGCGGGCCGCGGCACGGGAGCCTGCGGTCGCCCGGACGTCGTCCGCGGCCGCCGCAGGCCCCGGTGCCCGGGGCCGCCCGAGGAGCACAAGTGGACCCGCGCACCGCACCCGACACCGCACGGACCTGGGAGAACGTGTACGACGACGCCTCCCGTGCCGAGCTCGTGCCCTACCTGGCCGACCTCACGCGGCTCGACTCCTGCGGCCCGCCCGTCCAGGACCCGTACGTCCTGTGACCCCCCACCCGCGTGCCGCGTCCGCTCTCCCGGCGCACGAACGACCCGGCCGCGCTGCCGGGTCGCGCGAGCATGCCGTCCGTGCAGGTCGGAGCGGGGACGAGCCCTCGACGAACCGGATATACCGGGCAGAGGGGTGGCCCTACCCGCGGTCGGGGGCGGGCACCCGCGGCTCGGGGGAGCGCACCATCGCCCCGCCGGTCGTCACGGCCGCAGGCTGACGTCGAGTCCCGGACAGTCCGGGCCGGGGGACCGAGGAGAACGTCATGGCAGGGCGCAGGAGCGGCGAGTCGGCACCGCGGTCGATCAGCGGGCCGCAGGCGCCCCTGGTGTGGAAGTTCGGCGGCACGTCGGTCGGCGACCACGACCGCATCCGGGCCGTCGCGCAGCGGATGGTCGACGCGCAGCGCTCGGGCCGCGGCGTCGTCGCGGTGCTGTCGGCGATGGGGAAGTCGACCGACGCGCTCGTCGCCCAGGCCGCCGCGATCTCGGCCAACCCGCCGCTGCGCGAGCTCGACGCGCTGCTGTCGGTCGGCGAGCAGATCTCCTGCGCGCTCACGGCGATGGCCGTCGCCGAGCTCGGCGGCCGGGCCGTCTCGCTGACCGGGCCGCAGGCCGGCATCCGCACCGACGCCACCCACGGCGGCGCCCGCATGCTCGGCATCGACCCCGCCCGCATCCGCGCCGCGGTCGAGGACGGCGCGATCGTGCTGGTCACCGGGTTCCAGGGCGAGTCGCCCGACGGCGACACGACGACGCTCGGCCGCGGCGGGTCCGACGCCTCCGCCGTCGCCGTCGCCGCGGCACTGGGGGCCCGCGAGTGTGAGATCTTCACCGACGTCCCGGCCGTCTTCACCGCCGACCCGCGCGTGGTGCCCACCGCCCGCAGGCTCGCGACGATCCGCCCGCAGGAGATGCTCGAGCTCGCCGAGGCGGGCGCGGGCGTGCTGCAGCCGCGGTCGGTCGAGCTGGGGATGGCCCACGGCGTCGACATTCACCTGCGGTCGAGCTTCGGGACCGAGGAGGGCACCTGGATCCGCGGTGGCGCCGGGGACTTCGAGGTCGCCGGCACGGCGGCCGTCGCCGGGGTCGCGCACCGCCGCGACGAGCACCTCTACACCATCGACGCGCCGCTCGGCGCGGTCGCCGCCGCGCTCGCCGCGCGGGGCCTGGTCCTCGGCGCGGTCGTCTCCGGACCCGCGACGACGGTCAGCGTGCCCGCCGCCGCCCCGGAGGCGGTCGTCGCCGCGCTCGACGCGGCCGGGATCGCCGTCGCGTCCCGCGAGGACCTGGGGTCGGTGGGCGTGGTCAGCCTGGGCCTGGCCCGGGCGCCGGGCGTCGTCACCGCGACGCTCGACGTGCTCGCCGCCGCGGGAATCACCCCCCGCCTGGTGACGACGACCCCCGCGCGGGTGTCGGTGCTCGTCGCCGCCGACCGTGTCGACGACGCGACCCGCGCGCTGCACGCCGCACTCGTCGTCGGCGAGGACACCGGAGCCCGCCGCACCGCCGCCTGAGCGCCCGACCCGTGAGTGGCGATGGTCGCCCCGGCGACCATCGCCACTCACGACTGCCGTCGCCCCCAGGGAGAGAACCCCACCCGGGTCCGGGGGGCGGCCCCGAGCGGTCGGGGGAGCGCACCATCGAACCGCGGCGCCGTGGTCGGCAGGGTTGTGACCAGCAGGAAAAGCCCCCCTGGAAGCCCTCAGCCGCTCAGGAGCCGACCGTGACCACGTTGCAGGAACCCGATGCGCCGCCCACTGCGGCGACCGATGCGCCCGGCCTCCTCGTGGCCGACGAGTACGCCCAGGGCTCGCGGGCCCGCAGCGGCGAGCGCCTCGACCACGTCTTCGAGGAGCAGGCCGACTGGATGCGCACCTACGGGCGCGCCGGCCACCTCGCTGTCGACGCAGGCGACATCACGCTGACCTACCCCGAGCTCGACGAGCGGGCCAACCGGCTCGCCCGCCAGCTGCTGGCCTCCGGCGCCCGTGCGGGCGACCGGATCGCGCTGCTGTTCGACCAGCCCGTGCACTCCTACATCGGGATGCTCGCGGTGATGAAGATCAACGCGGCGTACGTGCCGCTCGACGTGGCCTTCCCCGCCGACCGCATCGCCTACATCCTCTCCGACGCCGGCGTGACCTCGGTGCTGACGCTCTCGCACGTGCCGCAGCGCGTCGTCGGACTGGCGGACTTCGCGCCCGGGCTGATCTTCGTCGACACCCTCGCCGCCGAGATCGCCGCCCGGCCCGGCACCCGGCTCACCGACGACGAGCGCGGCGCGCCCGTCGAGGACCTCGCCTACCTGATCTACACCTCGGGCACGACCGGCCGCCCCAAGGGCGTCGCGATCGAGCACCCCAGCATCTGCAACTTCGTCCGCGTCGCCGCCGAGGTGTACGGCCTGCGCGCCAAGGACCGCGTCTACCAGGGCATGACGATCGCCTTCGACTTCTCCGTCGAGGAGATCTGGGTGCCGTGGATGGCGGGCGCGACGCTGGTGCCCAAGCCGGCCGGCACCTCGCTGCTGGGCATGGACCTGCACGCGTTCCTCACCGAGCGGCACGTGACCGCGATGTGCGTCGTCCCCACGCTGCTCGCGACGATCGAGGAGGACCTGCCCGCGCTGCGCTTCCTGCTCGTCTCCGGGGAGGCCTGCCCGCAGGACCTCGTCGCCCGCTGGCACCGCGACGGCCGGCGCTTCCTCAACGTCTACGGCCCGACCGAGGCCACCGTCACCGCGACCTGGACCGAGGTCCACCCCGACCGGCCCGTCACCATCGGCCAGCCGCTGCCGACCTACACCACCGTCGTCCTCGACCCGGACAACCCCTACCGGGCGCTGCCGCACGGCGAGGTCGGCGAGATCGGGATCGCCGGCATCGGGCTGGCCACGGGCTACCTCAACCGCGAGGACCTCACCGACAAGTCGTTCATCGAGGACTTCCTCGGGATCGCCGGCAACCCGTCCGGGCGCATCTACCGCACGGGCGACCTCGGCCGCGTCAACGACGACGGCCAGATCGAGTACATGGGCCGCATCGACCTGCAGGTCAAGATCCGTGGCTACCGTATCGAGCTCACCGAGATCGAGTCCGTGCTGCTGCAGGTGCCCGGGGTGTCGGCGGCGGTCGTCGACACCTTCGAGCCGACGCCCGGCCAGGTCGAGCTCGTCGGCTACTACAGCCTCAAGACCGGCGTCGTGCCGCCCGAGACCGACGCCATCCACGCCCACCTGCGCGAGCGGCTGCCCGCCTACATGGTCCCGGCCTACCTCGAGCACCTCGCCGCCATCCCGATGACGACGTCGGACAAGGCCGACCGCAAGGCCCTGCCGCCGCCGACCACGCGGCGCGCGGGCGGGCCCGCGGGCGAGATCGTCGCCGCCGCGACCGACACCGAGCAGATCCTCGCCGCCACCCTGGCGAAGACGATCGGGCTCGACGAGGTCTCGGTCGACTCGAACTTCTTCGACGACCTCGGCGCCAACTCCCTGCTCATGGCCCGCTTCTCCGCGGCGCTGCGCAAGGAGACGGCGCTGCCGGCACCGTCGATGCGCGAGATCTACGCCCACCCGACGATCCGTGAGCTGGCCGTCGCGCTCGGCGGTGAGGAGGTCGGCACGTCTGCCGCGGTCCGCACCGGGCCGCTCGTGCGGACCAGCACGCTGGGCTACCTGACGACGGGCCTGCTGCAGCTGCTCGCGTTCCTGGGCGTCGCCTACGGCGGGACGTTCCTGCTGGAGAACGGGTTCCTCTGGGCGACCGAGGCACCCGCCGTGACGCAGATCGTCGAGCGCACGGTCCTGTACGGGGTCGTGGTCTACGTGGCGGCCTGCCTGCTGCCCATCGCCCTGAAGTGGCTGCTCGTCGGCCGCTGGAAGGAGCGCGAGATCCGGCTGTGGGGCCCCGGCTACCTGCGGTTCTGGGTCGTCCGGACGCTCGTGCGCGCCAACCCGCTCGTGCTGTTCGCCGGCTCGCCGCTCTACACGCTCTACCTGCGCGCGCTCGGCGCGAAGATCGGCCGGGGCGCGACGGTCCTGTCCCGCACCGTGCCGGTCGCCACCGACCTGATCACGATCGGCGAGGGCGCGGTCGTCCGCCGCGACAGCTCGTTCACCGGCTACCACGCCGTCGCCGGCGCGATCCGGACCGGGCGCGTCACCATCGGCCGCGACGCCTTCGTCGGCGAGGCCACCGTCCTCGACATCGGCACGTCGATCGGTGACGGCGGGCAGCTGGGCCACTCGTCGTCGCTGCACACCGGCCAGTCGATCCCGGCGGGCGAGCGGTGGCACGGCGTGCCGGCCGAGCCGACGACGACCGACTACCGCACCGTCGAGACCGGTCGTCCCGGCACCTTGCGCCGGTTCGTCTACAGCGCGCTGCAGCTGTTCTCGGTGCTGGTCATCGGGCCCGCGGTGCTCACCGGGCTCGTGCTGCTCGTCAGCTCCATCCCCGCGGTCACGACCGTGCTCGGCGGCTACTCGCTGACCGACCCCGGCTTCTACCTCGGCGTCGCGGTGCTCTCGCTCGCCCTGTACTTCGGCGGCGTCCTGTTCGCGATCCTCGTCATGGCGACCGTGCCGCGGCTGCTGCGGCGCGTCGTCCGGCCGGGCCGGACCTACCCGCTCTACGGCATCCACTGGGCCGCCCAGCGCGCCCTGACCCGGCTGACCAACTCGCGGTTCCTGATGCTGCTGCTCGGCGACAGCTCGTTCATCGTGCACTTCGTCCGGGCGCTGGGCTACGACCTGCGGCGCGTCGACCAGACGGGGTCGAACTTCGGCACCGAGATGCACCACGACACGCCGTACCTGACGACGATCGGCACCGGCACGATGGTCTCCGACGGCCTGTCGGCGATGAACGCGGACTTCTCGGCCACGTCGTTCCGGGTCTCGCCGGTCACCGTGGGTGCCCACAACTTCCTGGGCAACAACATCGCCTTCCCGGCGAACGCCGCGGTCGGCGAGAACGTCCTGCTGGCCACCAAGGTCATGGTCCCGATCGACGGCCCGGTGCGCGAGAACGTCGGCCTGCTCGGCTCGCCGCCGTTCGAGATCCCGCGCGGCGACGCCCGCGACGAGCAGCACCCCGCGATGACCGACCTGGCCCTGCGCCGGCGCCTGCTCGCCAGGAAGAACCTGCACAACGCGTCCTCGATGCTCCTGGTGCTGCTACTGCGCTGGTTCGTCCTCGCCGCGACGATCCTGTTCGTCGCCGCCGGCGTCCGGCTCTACTCGACCTACGGCACCGCGGCGCTCGCCACCGCGCTCGTCGCGAGCCTGGTGTTCCGCACCGTCTACACCGCCCTGCTCGAGCGGGCGACCCTCGGCTTCCGCTCGCTGCGCCCGCGGGTCTGCTCCATCTACGACCGCTACTTCTGGCACCACGAGCGGCTCTGGAAGCTCTACGTGACCCCGCGGTTCACCGGAACCCCGTTCAACAGCCTCGTGTGGCGCCTCGCCGGCGTGCGCATCGGCCGCCGGGTGTTCGACGACGGCGCGGCGATGCCGGAGAAGTCGCTCGTCACGATCGGGTCCGACGTCGTGCTCAACGCGGGCACCGTCATCCAGTGCCACTCGCTGGAGAACGGCTCGTTCAAGTCCGGCGCCACCGTCGTCGGCGACGGCGTGACCCTCGGGGTCAAGTCCTTCGTCCACTACGACGTGACGATCGGCGAGGGCGCGGTGCTCGACGCCGACGCGTTCCTGATGAAGGGCGAGGTCGTCGCGCCGTTCGCGGTGTGGCAGGGGAACCCGGCCACCGAGCTGCGCGAGCGGGTCCTGCCCGCGCCGGCGGCGCCGCCCGTGCCGACCCCGCCCGTGCCGGTCGTGCCCGTCCGGTCCGAGGCCGACAAGGCCGCCATGCTCGCCGCGTACGCCGCAGGTTCGGTGCCCAACCTGGCGCTCGACCGCCCGGCTCCCGGCCCGGTCTTCACCGCACCCGCCGGCACGGCCGCGCCCCGGCCCATCGCCACGGTGACCGCACCGCCGCTCGCGGCGGTCGGCGCCGACACGACCGTCGCCCTGCCGGTGGTCCGCCGCCCGGCGCCCGTGCAGCCGGCTCCCGTCCACCCCGCGGCAGCGGTCCCGGCGGCCGTCGCGCCGCAGGCGCCCGGCATGCCGCGGCCCGCCGAGGGGGTGCCGGTCCGGCCCGCCGTCGCGGCCGGGACGCCCGCGCCTCAGCCCGGCCCCTACCAGCCCGGCCCCTACCAGCCCGGCCCGAACCAGCCGACCCGGTACCGGCCCTCGTTCCAGCCCGCCCCGCCGGCGCCCGCCGCGCGGCCCGTCACCGCGGACGCGCAGCGCCCGCTCGTCCACCAGGAGACCGTCATGACCAACACCACCACCGGCACCGCCCGGCCCCCGCTCGCAGCCGTCCCGGCCCTGCCCGCGACCGTCGCGCCGGTTCCGGCCGCGCCGGCGCCGGCGCCGCGTCCCGCTCCCGCGGTGCGCCTCGCCGACGGCCCCGCGACGGGTCCACGCCCCGTCCCGCGCGGCGCACCCGCCCCGCTCGCGCCGGTGCCGCCCGGTCCGGCCGCGCCGATGTCCGGCCCGTTCGTCGGGACGCCGCTGCCCGGCCCGCGCTCGGCGGAGCTGCTGGCCCGCCAGGCCCGTCGCGAGTCCAACGCCCGCGTCTACCCGCGGCACTTCCCCTTCGCCGTCGCCGAGGCCTCCGGCAGCTTCGTCCGCGACCTCGACGGCAACGTCTTCGTCGACTTCCTGGCCGGCGCCGGCGTGCTCTCGCTGGGACACAACCACCCCGAGCTCGTCGCGGTGGCCACCGAGCAGATGGGCGTGTTCACCCACGGCCTGGACATGGCCTCGCCCGCCAAGGACGCGTTCACCGACGCCCAGCTGTCGATGCTGCCCGCCGGGATGCGCGACCGGATGCGCATCCAGTTCTGCGGCCCCACCGGCGCCAACGCCGTCGACGCCGCGATCAAGCTCTGCAAGACGGCCACCGGGCGCGGGCAGGTCATCTCCTTCCAGGGCGGTTTCCACGGCTCGTCGCACGCGGCGATGGCGCTGACCGGCAACGTCTCCCAGAAGCGCCCGGTCGCCAACGGCATGCCCGGCGTGCAGTTCTTCCCGTTCTCCTCGTGCAGCCGCTGCCCGCTCGCGCTCGACCCGCAGACCTGCCAGATCAACTGCGTCTCGTTCCTCGAGCGCGCCCTCAACGACCCCAACGGCGGCCTCGAGCTGCCCGCCGCGGTCATCATGGAGATGGTCCAGGGCGAGGGCGGCGTCATCCCGGCGCGGCTCGAGTTCGTCCAGCGCGTCCGCCGGCTCACCCGTGAGCTGGGCATCCCGCTGATCGTCGACGAGGTGCAGACCGGGTGCGGGCGCACCGGCACCTGGTTCGCGTTCGAGCAGTACGACATCGAGCCGGACGTCGTCGTCGCGTCGAAGGCGTTGTCGGGCATGGGGATGCCGGTCGCGATCATCATGTACGACGCCGCGCTCGACACCTGGGCGCCTGGTGCCCACACGGGCACTTTCCGCGGCAACCAGCTCGCCTTCGCCGCGGGCGCGAAGACCGTCGAGATCGTGCGTCGCGACGACGTGCTCGGCAACGTCGTGGCCCGCGGCCAGCAGGTGGCCGCCCGGCTCGCCGGGTTCACCGCACACCCGGGTGTGCTCGAGGTCCGGGGGCGGGGCCTGATGTGGGGCATCGAGCTCGTCGCCCCGGCCGACGGCCGCACCGTGACGCAGTTCGCCGAGGACGTGCAGGCCCGCGCGCTGCGGGCCGGGCTGATCGTCGAGCTCGGGGGTCGCGACGACTGCGTCGTCCGGATGCTCCCGCCGCTCAACGTGACCGCCGAGCTGATGGACGTCGCACTCTCCATCCTGGTGCGCGCCATCGAGGGTGCCTGGGCGAACGCCTGACCGACCCGCCCGGTCCGCGGTTCCCGACGGCCCGGCCCCTGTGAGTGGCGATGGTCGCTATCGCGACCATCGCCACTCACGTGTGTTCGGGGAGCATCCCGGCCAGGAAGTCGTCGTCGAGGATGCCGCTGCCCGGGCACTCGCTCGCGGCGTAGGTCCGGATCCTCCCGAACAGCGTGCCGACGACCTCCATCTTGCGGCTGCCCGGCGCGGGGTGCCCGGCCATGCGGGCCAAGGTGTTCTCGACGGTCGTCGTCCCGTTCGGCCCCGACGCCGGGCGGGAGCGCACCACCTCGATCAGACATGGCCGCTGGCGCAGCCGGCGCAGCACCTGCAGGTGGTCGGCGACGAGCTCGGCCCGCCGGTCGCCGCTGTCGGGCGTCGGGACGAACGCGCCGAGAGCCTGGTCGGCCATCAGGTCGAGGAGGTCGTCGCGGGTCGAGACGTAGCGGTACAACGACGCCGCGCCCGTCCCCAGCGCGGCGGCGACGCGACGCCTCATGACCGCGGCCAGGCCGCCCGCGTCGTCGACCAGGAGCGCCGCCTCGGTGATCCGGGCGCGGCTCCACTCTGCTGCACCGGGGCGGCGCGCATCGCCGCCTGGTTCTCCCGGTCAGCACGCGCCGCGTCCGGTCGTCGCCCGGCCCCCAGACCGGGCGCCGCCTGTCGAACCCGCGCGCCGAGGCCGGAGAACACAGCAGAGCCCGGCCGTCGGGCGACGGCCGGGCTCGGGGACGAGCGGCGGGTCAGGGGTCGGTGACCAGCTCCGCCCCGATCTCGCGCAGGCGCGGGGCGTGGCGGCGGGCGTGGTGGCCGCAGAAGAGCAGCTCACCGGTCGTCGGGAGGACGACCCGGACGCGGGCGGCGGCACCGCAGGCGTCACAACGGTCGGCGCGGGTCAGCGGGCGGGCGATGGCGGAGGCGACGGCGGCGGTCGTGGCCGTGGCGGCGGCGAAGGCGGTCATCGTGATCACGCGGCCGCGAGGACGGCGACGCCGGTCGGGGTCAGTGCGGCGGGCCCGGGGCGGTCGACGATCAGACCGGCCGAGGCGAGCCGCAGCGCGGTGAACTGGTCGCTGAGGTTGAGCCCGTCGACGACGAGGCCACCCCGGGTGGGGGAGAACTCGGCGCGGCCGGCAGCGACGGCACGCAGGACGGCGCGGTCGCGGCCGTTGATGGGGGTGACGGTGGCGTTCATGACGTTCTCCCTTCGGTGTGGTGACCGCTGTGATGCGGACCACTGAAGGATGCGCCGCGGCGCCGCCCCGATACATATCGCAGACCCCCCACCTGACAGGGCCACCCCACCGGAATCCGGTGGGGTGGCCCCTACTCCCGTGCGGCGGGCGGCGCTCAGCCGCCGGCCAGGTTGAGCACGGTCAGGGTGCCGTCGTTCAGGTTGGTCACGTAGCCGGTCCGACCGTCGGGCAGGACCGCAACCGACGTCGGCCCGTTCCCGACCGGCAGCGTCGCCGTCACCGTGTTGGAGTCGGCGCTGATGACCGACACCGTGTTGTCGGTGACGTTGGCGACGTAGCAGAACCGGCCGTCGGGCGACCAGGTGATCTCCTGGGGGTTCTTGCCCACCGGGATGCGTGCCGTCACCGCGTTGGTGTCGGTGTCGATCATCGTCACCGTGTTGGAGTCGTAGTTGACGTTGGCGACGAGCGGGCGGTCCGGGTTGACCGCCAGACTGTGCGGGCTCTTGTCGACCGCGATCGTCGTGATCACCGACTCGCTGGCCACGTCGAGCACCGAGACGACGTTCGACTCGTGGTTGGCCGTGTAGGCCTTCGTCCCGTCCGTGCTGAACTCGATCCAGTGCGGGTTCGCCGCGACCGCGAGGTCCTTCTCGACCTTGTAGTCCGACGTGTTGATGATCGAGATCGAGCCCGAGTCGTGGTTGGGCACCCACAGCTTCGAGCCGTCCGGGGTCACCGCGGCCAGGAACGGCCGCGTGTTGACCTTGATGTCCGCGACGATGGAGTTCGTCGTCGTGTCCAGCACGGCGACGTCGGCGATGGTCCGCGCGTCGTCCCAGACACTGACGTAGATCTTCTTGCCGTCGGGCGCGAACGCCAGGTACTGGGGCGGGCCCGCGTCGACCGGAATGGTCGCGGTGATCTTGTTGACCGACGTGTCGATGACGGTCACCGTCTTCGTCGCGCGGTTCGCGACGTAGATCTGGCGGCCGCTGGGCGAGGCGACCGCGAAGCCTGCGGGCTTGCCCCCCGGGATCGTCCCGGCGAGCGAGGGCACCGGCACGGCGGCCGAGATGCTCGGGGGAGCCTGCGTCGCCGTGGCGGCGTCGGTGGCGTCGGCCGCCGCGGTCGCGGTCGGCGAGGTGCCGCCGCCGGAGCTGCCGCCCAGCTTGCTGACACCCAGCCAGACACCGCCACCGACCAGCCCGAGCAGCACGACGACGGCCGCGACGATCGCGAGGACCTTGCGGTTGCCACCACCACCACCGCCGCTGCCGTTCCCGGTGCCGGGGGCCGACGGCGGGGGCGAGGACGGCGTGCCGGGCGCGACACCCGGCCGGAACTGGCTCTGCGGGCCCAGGTTCTGCGGCCCCGAGTTCTGGGGCGCCATGTTCTGCCCCGGCGGGGGACCGGCCTGTGCGGCGTGCTGCGGCGGACCGGCAGGCGCGCCCCACCCGCTGCCCGCGGGAACGGGCTGCGGTGGCGGAGTCGGCTGCTGCCCCGGGCCGGGCTGCTGCACGGGCGGCGGCAGCGTCGCGGCACCCGGCGGCGTGCCTGCCGCCGCGCCACGGGCGCCGAACGCGGCGCCCGCCGCCGCACCCATGCCTGCCGCGCCCGCCGCGGAGAGTGCGCCACTCTGCTCCGGCGCCGCCGAGATGCTGACGCCCGGCCACGCGACCGCGCCGCCCGCGCCCCGGCCCGCCCCCGACGCGCTGGCCGCGGCGAGGGTGGCCGCGCCGAGGGCGACGGCGTACTTGGGGTGGGCGTCGACGACGGTCGGCCTGCCGAGCTCCTCGGAGATCATGCGCGACACCAGCGGGATCCGCGACGACCCACCGACCAGCAGGACCGCCGACAGGTTCGCCGGTTCGACCTGCGCCGAGCGCAGCGTCCGCGAGAGCGTCCCGATCGTCGACTCGATCGGCGCCCGGATCATGTCCTCGAACTCGCCGCGGGTGATCCGGACGTCGAAGTGCCGTCCCGGCAGGAACACCGGGATCGTCGTCTCCGAGTCGATCGACAGCGCCTCCTTGGCCAGGACGCAGTCCTGGCGCAGCCGTGCGAGCGCGATCGCGGTCTGCGGGTCGCCCATGTCGAGCTCGGCGAGCGCACCGCCGGAGGAGAAGTTGACGTGCGACAGGATCGCCTCGTCGAAGTCGACACCGCCGAGGCGCTCGATGCCCTCCGGCGAACCGAGGATCTCGATGCCGCCGGGGTGCTTGCGCAGCACCGTCGCGTCGAACGTGCCGCCGCCGAGGTCGTAGACCGCGATGACCTCGCCGTCGGCCAGGTGCCGCGAGGCAGCGTAGTGCGCCGCGGCCGCCTCGGGTTCGGTGACGGTCTCGGGACCGGTCAGCCCCGCGAACTGCGGGACCTCCTCGAACAGCTCGCGCCGGAACGGTCCCCAGTTGGCCGGGTGGGTGAGCACCACGCTCTCCGGCTTGCCGCCCTCGGTCTCGGTGACCCGGGTCAGGACGTCGCCGAGGAGCGTGCCGAGCAGCGTCGTCACGGCGTAGGGGGAGCCGCCGAGCACGACGGGCGTCGGGTCGCCCAGGCGCCGCTTGAACTCCCGGGCGACGCGGTCGGGGTTGCTGACCGCCCGCCGGTTCGCCGCGTCGCCCGTGACGAGGTTCCCGTCCTCGCGCAGGAAGACGACCGCCGGTGTGACGACCGTCCGATCGCCCAAGGTGAACATCTCGACACGAGCATCCCGGGCGACCGCAGCCGCCACGAACGTCGTCCCGAGGTCAACTCCGAGGTTGTAACCCACCGCCGTCGCCTCCCCCTGAAACCGGCACACATCGTAACGAGCCGTCGACGCTGGATCGAGATACCTACGGGTGCGATACCCCTGGTCGGGCCAAATCGTGACTCGCCGGAGCACCCTGCAGCGTTACCGGTGGACCGCGGCCTGCAACGAACGGGGACAACCCCTGCGAGGGTGGGGTTTTCCCCCTTCCGTGGACCGCCCGTCGGGGGCAGGCTGCGACGATGATTGCCGAGCCCGCGCACCGTACCGACGGTGCCCCCCAGGCGGGTGCAGAGGTCGGCCCCCGGTCCGAGGGCGCGCGTCCGGGATCGCCGACGGTCCGGCTGCTGCCGCCGGGCCCCGACGACCGGCTGCGGTTCCGGCGTGCCAGGTGGCAGAGCCGGCAGCGGCTCGAACGTCAGCTGCACGACGGGGCCTCGCTGCGGATCTCCGCGCTCGCGCTGAAGCTGGGCGTCGTGCGCCACCACATCGCCAGTGCCGCACCGGATCTCGACGGATCGATCGACGATCTGCAGGACCAGCTGCACGCCGTGCTCCAGGAGCTGCGCGAGATCGCCGGCCGGATCTACCCGACGCTGCTCGACGAGGCCGGGCTCGGACCGGCGTTGCGCGGGGCGGGCGACCGCTGCGAGGCGACGGTCCGCGTCCAGGCACCCGACCGCCGGTTCGACCCGGCCGCCGAGGGCGCCGCCTACTTCGCCGTCGCCGACCTCCTCGGCGCGCTCGGACCCGACTCCGATGTCGCGATCGTCGTCGGGGACGACGGCGGGGCACTGGTCGTCACACTCGAGGGGGTCCCGGTCGAGTACGCCGGGCGGATGCTGGACGAGGTCGCCGGTCTTGATGGGACGATCGACGTGACCGGCGGGACGGGCGTCGGCACGATCACTGCGAGGATTCCATGCGCGTAGCACTGGCCGAGGACGGTGCCCTGTTCCGCGAGGGCCTGCTGATGCTCCTGCAAGCGGCAGGACACGACATCGTCGGCGCGACCGCCGACGGCGACGCCCTGCTCGACCTGCTGGCGACCGAACCCTGCGACGTCGCCATCCTCGACATCCGGATGCCACCGGAGCCCGACGGCGGGCTGATCACCGCGGAACGGCTGCGCGCCAAGTACCCGGACATGGGGCTGCTGTTCCTGTCGCACTACGCCGAGTCGCACTACCTGATGCGGATCCTCGACATCGGGACCGAGGCCGTCGGCTACCGGCTCAAGGAGAAGGTCGGCAGCGTCGACGTCCTGTCCGACACCCTCGACCGCATCCGCGACGGCGAGATCGTCATCGAGCCGGTGCTGGCCAAGCGGCTCGTCGAGCGCCCGCGCGGGGAGAAGAAGGGGCTCGTCGCGTCGCTGTCCGAGCGCGAGACCGACGTGCTGAAGCTGATGGCGGAGGGCCGGTCCAACAACGGGATCGCGGGCCAGCTGTTCGTCACGCCGAAGGCCGTCGAGAAGCACATCGCCAACATCTTCGGCAAGCTCGGGCTGCACGCCGACACGTCGGAGAACCACCGCCGGGTGCTCGCCGTGCTGGAGTACCTGCGGGCCCAGCGTGACGACGACTGAGGTCCCCGGCGGCGGCCGGGCGAGCGCGGGGGCTGTCCAGGCATCGCCGGTACCTCTAGCGTGACCGTCTCGGACCCGGGCGTCGCCCGGACGGACGGGCATGGTGGACGATGAACCGGACGATCCTCGCGCGGTTGGTGCGCGGCCTCATCGTGGCGCTGGCGGTCGCGGTCGTCCTGGTCGCCGTCGTCGACGGTGTGGGCGTGCTGCTGCCGGCCGAGGGCGTCGGGGTACTGCTGCCCTTCGCCGCCGCCGCGCTCTGCGGCGCGGCTCTCGTCGCGTTCATGCCCCGGTTGGGCCGCATCGTCATCCGGCTGACCCATCACCGCGAGACCACCCCGTACATGGCGCTCGCCGACGCCGCGGCCCGCATCCGCGCCGGCTCGCTCGAGGAGGCGCTGCCCGGCCTCGCCGAGGTCCTCGCCGAGGGGACCGGCGCCCCACGGGCCGCGGTGTGGCTCGCGGTCGGCGACCGGCTCGTGCTCGCCGCCCGGCACCCCGACGACCCCGCCGACCCGCCGGCGCTGCGGCCGGGTGGGCTCAGCGTCGAGAACCTCGCGGTGCTGCTCACCCGTGACGACACCGACCACGTGGTGCCGATCCTCGACGGGACCGAGCTGCGGGCGGCGCTGTCCGTCGGCAAACCTGGCTCGTGGATCACCCCGGCCGACCGGCAGCTCATGCGCGACGTCGGCAACGGGGCGGCGATGCTGCTGCGCGGCGTCGCGCAGAACGCCGAGCTCGCCGAGCGCGTCCGGCGTGCCGACGAGCTGGCCGCCACCCTGCAGGCCTCACGGCAGCGGCTCGCCCGCGCCCGCGAGATGGAACGTCGCCGCCTCGTCGTCGAGCTGTCGCACGCGACCACCGACCGGCTGTCGGACCTGCGCGCCGAGGTGCTCACCGCACGCACGTCCGTGGCCGCCGACGGCGCCGAGGACGGTGCGGCGGCGGCGACCTCGCTGGCCACGGCCCGCACCGGTCTCGACGAGTTGCTCGACCGGTTCCGGGTGATCGCGCGCGGCGTCTACCCGTCGGTGCTGCGCGACCACGGCCCGGTCAACGCGCTCGACGAGGTCGCGGCCGACCTGACGCGCACCGTCGTCGTCAGCGGCGGGTTCGGCGAGCGGCTGGGCTGGGAGATCGAGTCGGGCATCTACTACGTCGCCGCCGCGGCGATGAAGGAGCTCGCCGAACAGGACGTCGACGAGGAGCTCGTGATGACGCTGGAGCACGGCGACGGCCGCGTGTCGGTGACCGTCGACGACGCCGCGGCCCCCGTCGGGCCCGCCCGGCTGCGCGTCGCGCTGGCCGACGAGGCCGAGCGGCTCATCGCGCTCGGCGGCGCGGTCGAGCTCACCGGTGAGGAGACGACGAGCGCCGGCCCGGACGCACGGGCGCACGTCGTGCTGCGGGCGTCGATGCCCGACCGGCTGGAACCGTTGGTCGACCCGGCCGGCGCACCCGGCGGCGCCGACCTCCCGGCGCGGGTGTGACGCCGTGGACGAGCGTGAGAACGACCCGACCCGTCCGGTCCGCGAGCACCACGCCGGGCACGAGCTCCACCCGTTCCGGATGACCGGCGGGACGTTGGGGCGCAACGTGCCCACCCGCCCTCCCGCCCACCTCGCCGCGTCCCGGAGCGAGCTGCTGACCGCCCCCGCCGCCCCGACGTGGGCGCCGCCGACGACGGTGCTGCCCACCGGCGTCGCCTGGACGACGCAGCCGCCCGTCCCGCCCGCCGCGCCGCAGCCGGCGCCACGGTCCCCCCGCGGACCGACGGCCCGGACGTGGCTGCTCGCCGGGTACTGGCTGCTGCTCGCGGCGTGCGCGCTGTTCTCGGTGGTGTGGCTCGTCGTCGGCGCGGTCGTCGGGTTCGCGGCGTCGTCGCCGGCGTTCGCGGCGTCGCTCACCGCGTCGGCCGCGAACGGCGGGACGTGGGCGCAGGGCATCCTCGGCGCCCTGGGGCACAGCGAGCCGGGTGCCCAGGCCCTTCTCGACTACGCGCTGAGCCTCGCGTCGATCCTGCTCGGTGTCGTGATGGCCGTGCGGCGTGGCCGCAGCTGGTCGGCGCGGCTGCTGGTGCTGGCGCTCGTCGGGTCGGCCGGTGCGTTCAACCTGCAGGCCCACGCCGCGGCGAGCGCCGTCGAGACCGCGACGGGGCTCGCCATCGGTGGCGTGCACCAGATCCTGCTGCACGGCGTGGCGTGCGCGGCCTACATCCTGGCGCTGCTGATCTTCCCGCCCGGGGCCGACGAGGCCTCCGCCGACGGTGCCGGGATCCGCAGGCCCGGTGCCGTCCCGGTCGTCGTCGCGACCGTGACCCTGCTGCTCGCCGGGTTCGGCACGGCCCTGCTGCCGCACACCGCGAGCTGTGTGTTGTTCTTCGGGTTCGCGGTGCCCGCGGCCGGCCTGCTCGCGCTGCCGCGGCGGGTCCGGCACAGCTCGACCGACGACCAGCGCACCCAGGCCCGGCTCCTGTTCAGCGTGCTGCTCGCGGCCGGGGCCATCGCGGTCGTGCTGGCCGGGGTCAGCCTGCTGGTGTGGGGGATCGGCTGGGGCGGCCTCGCCCTGATGGACCCGACGGCGGGCGGGTCCGGCGACCTGCCGCTCGCGCTGCTGTTCTGGTTCTCCCGGCTGGCCTGCGTCGCGATCGCGGGCGCCGTGCTCATCGCGCTGCGCACCGGCGGGCTGCAGAACGCCGAGCGCTGGTTCAGCCGCGGGCTCGTCGTCGCACTGGACACTGCGGTGATCGGCGGCGGGTACGTGCTGGTCCACACCGTCGTCGCGCTGCTGGTCGGCGGCCCGGGAGCGACGCTCTGGTCGGCCGTCGCCGCCTGCACGGTCGCGGCCGTCGCGTTCCTGCCGGTGCACGTCGCGGCCGAGCGGATCGTCGACCGCCTCCTCTACGGCACCCGGCCCACCCCGTACAGCGTGCTCGCCGGCATCGCCGCGCTGTCGCGCTCGACGGCCGCCGACGCCCCCGACCTCGCGCGCGTGGCCGAGGCCGTCGGCCGCGGACTCGGGGCGACGACGTGCCGGCTCACCGTCGTCCGGCCGGGGCTGCGCGACCGCACCTACTCGTGGGCCGAGCCCGGCGTGCACGTCGCCGACGACCTCACCGAGGTCGCCGTCCGGCACGGCGAGGAGCGCATCGGCACCATCGCCGTCGACCGGGCCGCCGTCGCCGGGCTCGGGGCGCAACGGCAGAGCCTGCTCACCGACATCGCCGACAGCCTCGGCGCCGTCCTGCAGGCCAGCCGCTACGGCATCGAGCTGGAACGGCAGCTTCGGGCCGCGCTGGCCCACGCGGGTGAGATCGCGGTGTCGCGGCGCGCGGCCGTCGCCGAGATGGACGGGGAGCGCCGCCGCATCGAGCGCGATCTGCACGACGGTGCCCAGCACCACCTGGTCTCGCTGCGGCTGAGCCTCGGGCTCGTCGAACACCTGGTGAAGGCGGGGAAGTTCGACCAGGCGCGCGAACGGCTCGACCAGGTCGTCGAGCAGATCCGCACCGCGGAGTCGATCCTCGCCGAGACCGCCACCGGGGTGGTGTCGCCGCTGCTGTCCGAGCACGGGCTCGTCGGCGGTCTCGCCACTGAGCTCGGGGGCGGCTCGCCGCCCGTCGCCGTCGAGGCGCCGGGGTTGGCGGGCGTGCGGTTCCCCGCCGACGTCGAGGCCGCGGTGTGGTTCTGCTGCCTCGAGGGCGTCAACAACGCGCGCAAGTACGCCGGTGGCGCGCCCGTCGTCGTGCGGCTCGCCGTGCAGGGCGGGTCGCTGCGGTTCCTGGTGCGCGACGAGGGGCCCGGGTTCGACCAGACCGCCGCGCAGGGCGGCGCCAACCGTGGCATGCGCAACCTCGTGGCCCGCATCTCCTCGGTCGGCGGGCGGATCGAGGTCCGGTCGCGGCCGGGGGAGGGCACGACGGTCGAGGGCTCCGTCCCGGTGCCGTCGCACCACGAGGAGACGATCCCGATCGATGCGGTGCAGGCCGCCGCGTGGCGTGCGGGAAGCGCGTCGTCGCCGCCCCGAACGGAGCCCCGGACGAGCCGGGTCGGCGGGGCCGCCGCCGGAGCGGCCGCGGCGGCGGGGGCCGTCGGCCGGGCCGCGACGCGCGGGGCCGACGCCGGGCCGTCCGGTACGGAGCGCGGTGGTGCGACCGCGCCCGTCGACCCGTCGGCTGCGGTGGGGTCCGGTGTCACGGGGTCCGGAGTGGCGGCCGGTCCGACGGATTCCGGTGTCGCCGGGTCTGGTGTCGCCGGAACCGCCGACGCCCCGGCCGCGGCTTCCGAACGGCCGTCCTCGGAGTCCGCCGAGCCCGCGACGGGGCCGCCCGCGGGCGAGCGCACCCGCGCCGGCGCCGGTGCCGGCCCGGCGCCGGCGGGCGGGATGTGGAGGTCACGGCCGCCCGAGGAGGAGCCGGCGGCCCTGACCGGCGGCGACCTCACGGGTGCCGCCGACGACCTGGAGTGGTTCGACCCGCGTGCCGTCGCCGCGGCGCCCCGGTCCGACACCACGACCGAGGATCCCGGGTTCGGCGCCGGGTTCGTCGACGGAGGACCGGCGCGTCGGCACGTCCGGGACGAGGCCCCGCAGGATCCGGAGGAGAGCGCAGCCTTCGTTGCGGGACAAGAGGTTTCGCCGGGCGGGCAGGTCCATCGCGTCGCCGGCGACGCCGCCCCCGAGGAGGCGCCCGACCCGGGCGGCGCACCCGACGCGCACGACGGTACCGCCGCCGAGGTCGAGAGCATCGACGACGGTACGGCGCCGGTGGCGCCCGTGATCGGCGACGCCGCGGTCGCCGAGACGGTGGCTGCCGAGCCCACGGCCGCCGCACCGGGCGTCGAGGAGCCCGCGGTCGCAGCCGGGCCGGGGGAGGGTCGGGCCGCGGTCGAGCCGGACGACGTCCGGGCCGGCGCCGCCGGGTCCGCGGTCGTCGCCGGGTCCGGGGACGCTCGGCCCTGGGATGAGCCGGTTGCCGCTGAGCCGGTTGCCGCTGGACCGGTCGCCGCCGAGCCCGGCCTCGCCGAGCAGGGTGCTGCCGAATCGGCGGTTCCCATCGCGTCCGGAGACGAGCCCGGCGTCGCAGAGCCCGGCGTCGCAGAGCCCGGCGTCGCAGAGCCCGGCCCGGCCGGGTCGTTCGCCAGCGAGTCGTTCGGTGCAGGGTCCGTGGTCCGGCCCGGCTCCGGGGACGAGTTCGCCCCCGTCGGGTCGGGCGCCGCGCAGGTTGCCGCTGAACAGGTTGCCGCTGAACAGGTTGCCGCTGAGCAGGTTGTTGCTGAGCAGGTTGTTGCTGAGCCCGACCTCGCCGAGCCGGTTGGCGTCGGGTCCGCGGTCCCGGCCACGCCCGGGGGCGAGCCCGGCGACCTCGCGGGCGGCGAGTTCGCGCCCGGCGGGTTCGGGGCGCAGGCGCCGGAGGGCGCGCCCGACACCGTCCGGGTCGCGCCCGACGCCGAGACGACCGGCCCGATCCCCGTCGTCACGGCGACGCCCGGGGAGGCCGACGCGTCGACCGCGACGGCGACGTCCCCGACCGGCATCCCGGCGGTCGGCGCCGTGGCCGCCGCCCCGCCGCATCCGACCACCCCGGCAGAACCGCCTGTGGCGCAACCGACCGGTGCGTTCCCCGCGGCTGCGCCGCACCCCCAGTCGTCCCCGTCCGGTCCCGCGCCGTCCGTTCAGGGCGCGGCGCCCGGGCTCGTCCGGGGCACCTCGGGTCCCGCCGGTGCCGGGACGCTGCGCGACCGCGTGCGCGGCGCGCTCGCCCTCGCCGCCGAGCTGTACCGCGAGACCCCGCACGCGACCCGGATCGTCGCCCTCTACGGCAGGCTCGACGAGCCGCTGCGGATCGCGTTCGCCGGTCCGGCAGGCGTCGGCACCTCGACGTTGGTCGAGGCCGTGCTCGGACACCCGGGCGCCCCGGCGCCGCCGCCGCCGACGCGCGCGCCGGTGTGGTGGCGACACGGCGCGCCGGCGGCGGTCGGCGTCCACACCGACGGCACGGGCGCTCCCTACGGCGGGCCGTGGCCACCCGACGCGGCGACCGCTGCGGCGCTGGACCGCATCGAGCTGCACGTGCCCCACCCGCTGCTCGGCTCCGCGACGATCCTCGACCTGCCGGGCGTCGACGCCCCCGACGGCCGGGGCGCCGGCCTGCTCGGTCCCGACGAACCGGTCGCGGACGCGCTCGTGCTGCTGCTGCGCCCGGACCACCCCGAGGACGCGGCGGCGTTCGCGATGCTGCACACCGGCGTCGTGCCGCACGCCCGGGCCAACGCGCTCGGTGTCCTCGCCCGAGCCGACGAGACCCCGGGCGGTCTCGACCCCGACACGGGCGCCCGGGTCGCCGCCGAGCTCGCGTCGCGCTCCGACGTCCGGCGGCTGGCGCGGACGGTGGTCCCCGTGTCGGGACTGCTCGCCCGGGCCGCGCCGACTCTGTCACCGGCGGACGTCGAGGCCCTCGCCAGGGGCGCGGCCGTCGACCCCGCGTTGGCCGCGCGGCTCGGACCGTCGGGGCTCGGTGCGGCCGCGGCCATGGCGCGGACGGCACCCGATCCGGCCTCGGTCGTCGCGGGTCTGTTGGCGCGCAGCGGCATCGACCGGTTCCGCGACCTCGTCGCGACGAGGTTCGTGAGCCGCTCGGACGTCCTGGTGGCGCGCTCGGTGCTGCAGCGGCTCGAGATCATGGTCCGGACGACCCCGCCGCCGGCGGGTGCGCGTCCGCTGCAGTACGAGCTCGAGCGCGTCCGTGCCGGGGCGCACGAGCTGGCCGAGACCGATCTGCTCGATCAGCTGCTCGCGGGCACCCTCGTCATGCCGCCGGCCGAGCTGCTCGCCGCCGAGCGCCTGCTCGGGATGAACGGCACCGCACCCGCGGCGCGCCTGGACCTCGACCCGGACGCCGACGACGCCGCGGTCGCCGCGGCCGCGGCGGACCGGCTGCAGTACTGGCAGCGCGCGGCGGCGCACCCGGCCTCGCCGCAGTCGGTGCGGGCCGTCGCGGCGGTACTGGTGCGCACCTGCGAGCGGCTGCTGGCGGTGTCGGCGCGCTGAGCGGGCGGGCGTTGTCGCACACACGGCCGCTCAGCCGGACGTGCCCCCGGCCGCCCGGGGCGTGCCGAGTGCGGGGCCCCGGTCGCCCGGGAGGGCCGCCCGCTCGCCGGGGGCGGCGACACCGGCTCGTTGCGCCGCGGGCGCCCGCCGCGCCGCGCGCTGCGGTTTGCCGGTGAGCGCGAGCCGCAGCGGGGTGCGCCGGACGAGCTCGACGAACGTCAATGCGGCGGCGATCGTGACGACGTACGTCACGACGGTCTCCCACGGCCGCTGCAGGTGCGCCGCGGGGGCGTCGGGGATCGTCGTCAGCACCCACAGGATCGCGGGGTGCACGAGGAAGACGCCGAACGAGCGGGTCGAGGCGGCCTCGACCAGGCGGGAGCCACGCCAGCGGTCGCGGCGGTCGGCCCACAACGTCCCGAGGCCCCAGACGGCGGCCATCACCGAGACCGTCCACGGGACGATGACCGGCTGGAAGACGTCGGCCGCGAACTGGGCCGTCGCGCCGCCGGTGATCGAGTGCCGGTACCACAGCTCGACGGCCGCGCAGGTGACGACGGGGGCCGCGAGGACGACGGGCAGATGCCGCCGGATCCAGGCGTCCACGGCCGGCAGGTGCATGCCGACGACCCCGCCGAAGACGACGAAGAACTGGTAGCTCAGCAGCGACGACATCGCGTAGGGCATGAGCGCGGTCTCGGCCGGTCCGGGCGCCGGGACGTGCAGCCACAGGTCGGTGACGACCTGCAGCGCCGCGCTCCCGAGCAGCAGCAGCCCGTGGTGGCCCCGGGTGGCCAGCAGCAGCTTCCGGAACAGCGGGAAGACCAGGTAGAACTGCAGCGACACGAGCAGGAAGTACAGGTGGTACCAGGCCGTCCCGGTGACGAGCGCGTGGCCGAGGCCCGCCAGCGCCTGCAGCGGCGGCGCCGGCGCCGTGACGAGCCCGAGGCCGGTGTAGATCACCGACCACACGACGTAGGGCACCCCGACGAGCAGGAAGCGTCGTCGCCAGAAGTGCACCGGCCGGGGCCGGTCGTCGCGGTAGCGGTGCATGAGCACGAACGCGGTCAGCGCGAAGAACGCCTCCCGGGTGAAGTGCAGCAGCACGACGAGACCGCCCGCACGGACGCTGTCCTGCGGCGTCGTCGTCGAGATCGTGTGCACCGCGATGACGCACGCGAAGGTGAAGACACGGACCAGGTCGACGGGGTACAGGTGTGGCGTACGCGCCGGGGCGGCGCTCACGATCGGGCCGCCGTGATGTGGGGTCCGCGAGCCGGTTGGGGAGAGCGATCGCAGCACAGGACCTGAGGGTGGTCTGCGAAGCTGTGTGCGAGCTGAGGACGCCGTGTGAACTCGCCAGCGCGAGGTGCGTCGGTCGTGGACGGTGCGGCCATCGGGCGAGCACACTACCCCGATCGGTATCGCGCCCATGGTCCGTGTCGGGGGCTGCGGTGACTGATGGTTGACTGCCGCGCACACGACGTGCCCGTGCGGCGCGGTCGGCGGAAGGACGGTGGCAGTGCTCGCGAACGACCCGGCGCTCGTCGGTCTGGCGCTCCAGGTGGCGCGGACGCCGGCAGCGCAGCTCGATGTCGGAGCGGTCGTCGCGGGGGTGTGCCGGGCCCTGCCGATGGCAGTGGGTGTCGCGGGCGCGGTCGTCGTGCTGCGGCATGCGCCTGACCCGCTCGCGGGCCCGGTGTTCGCGTCCGACGCGGCGGCGATGCGGCTGGGCGAGCTGCAGCACTCCCGGTCGGCGGGACCGGCGCACGAGGCGATCCGCACCGGCCGGGTCGTGGCGACGGCGGATCTCACCCGCGCGGACACCGTCGAGGTCGCGGCGGTCGCCGCCGAGACCGGTCTGGCCAGCGCGGTGACGGTGCCGCTGCTGCTCGACGGGCGTCCCGCCGGTGCGCTGCAGCTGCTCGGCACGGGGTACCGGCCGGTGCCCGCCGAGCTCGCCGAGACCGTGCGGCCCTTGGTCGAGGTGCTGTCCGCACGGCTGGCCGACGCCCGGTCGTTCCGCACCCTGACCGCCGCCGTCGCCCGCTCGACGGCCGCGCTGGAGGCCGGCCTGCCGCTGGCCCACGCGACGGGGATCCTCGCCGAGCGGTACCGCACGGACGTCGAGGAGGCCGGCCGGTTCCTGGCCGGTGCCGCGGTCCGGGCGGGGCTGACCGCCGAGGCGCACGCCGCCGCGGTGGTCGAGGGCGTCGGCCGCCGCGACGCGCAGTGGGCGGCCGCCCGCGGTGAGGGCGACCTGCCGGCGCAGCGCGACGACGGCGCGGGTGCCGCCCCCGACGCGCCCACGGGCCGCAGGCACCGCCGCGACGACGCGACCGGGCCGCTGAGCTGGATCACCGGTGACCTCCCGCTGCCACGGCACTCCCGGGCCCGCCGCTCCGGCGACGCCCGGCCGGCGGCGGGTGCGCCGCGGCACGGCCGGACGCGCCACGACGACGGGTCCTCCGGCGACGAGGGCCCCGGGGACCCGCCGGCGTCGCCGCGCCACCGGCGCGCCGACATCTCCTGACCCGGCCGCGCACCGCGCGGGGAGCGACCTGCGCCACTCGGCTGGTTGCCGCCACGGCGCGGCACGTATCGTGTCCACACCCCACGGGAGCACTCGCGTACCGAGGCTGAGAGGGCGGCAGGACCGGCCGTCGACCGTTATCACCTGACCCGGTTAGCACCGGCGTAGGGAGGAAGACGGTGCACATGCACGTCCGTACGGCTTCTCGCCGGGTACTCGCGGCTCTGGTCGCAGTACTCGCCTTCGCACTCGCCGGCTGCTCCGGCTCCGGCGCTCCCGCCGGGGCGACGACGATCCGCGTCGCGCTCGACTGGACCCCGAACACGAACCACACCGGCCTGTTCGTCGCCCAGCAGGAGGGTTGGTTCCGCGACGCGGGCCTCGACGTGCAGATCCTGCCCTACAACAGCACGTCGCCGGACACGCTGGTCGGGTCGGGCGCCGCCGAGTTCGGGATCGGCTTCCAGAACTCGTTCACCTTCTCCAAGGCCGCGGGCGCCGACATCGTCTCGGTGCTCGCGATCCTGCAGCACTGGGGATCCGACATCGCCGTCCGCGCCGACCGGACCGACATCACGTCGCCGAAGGACCTCGACGGCAAGGTCTACGGCGGGTTCGGCGACCCGGGCGAGGTCCCGAAGATGAGCGCCGTCATCAAGGACGCGGGCGGCAAGGGCACGTTCAGCACCGTCGTGCTCGGGACGTCGGCCTACGAGGCGCTCTACTCCGGGCAGGTCGACTTCACCGAGCCGTTCGTGGCCTGGGAGGGCATCGAGGCGCAGCTGCGCAACGAGCCGCTCAAGACCTTCGCCTACACCGACTACGGCTTTCCCGACGCCTACGGCGTGCTGCTGGAGGGCAACGCCGGCTGGCTCGCCGCGCATCCCGACGTCGCGACGAAGTTCGTGCAGGCGGTGCAGCGCGGTTACCAGCTCGCCGCCGACGACCCCGCGACCGCCGCGAAGCTGCTGATGGACGCCAACCCGGGCGCGTTCACCGACCCGGAGCTGGTGAACCGCAGCCAGCAGATGCTCGCGCAGCAGTTCATGAAGGACCCGTCGGGTCGCGTCGGCACCCAGACGCTCGCGCAGTGGTCCGGCTTCTCCGGGTTCCTCTTCGACTCCGGTGCCCTCGTCGACGCGGCGGGCAAGCCGCTGACCACCCGCCCCGACTTCGCGACGTGGTTCACCGACAAGTACCAGGCGACGTCGTCGTGAGCGTCCGGCTGAGCACACCGGCGGTACGCAGGCCCGCCGCGCCGGAGCCGCCGCGCGACGCGGCCACCCCGTCCCGTGGCCGGCTGCGCCGGGTGCTGCCGGCGCTGGTGGTCGTCGCGGTGCTGGTGGCCGCGTGGCAGTGGGCGGTCACGGCGTTCGCGGTGCGGCCGCAGGTGCTGCCGTCGCCGCTGCGCGTCGTCGAGCAGGGCTGGCTGTTCCGCGACGCGCTGTGGACCAACACCGTGCCGACGCTGCAGGTCACCGCGGTCGGGTTCGCGGTGTCGCTGGCCGTCGCGTGGGTGCTGGCCGTCGTCGTCGACTTCTCGCCGTGGCTGCGGCAGGCGCTGTTGCCGCTGCTGGTGGCCTCCCAGACCATCCCGATCATCGCGATCGCGCCGTTGCTGATCATCTGGTTCGGGTTCGGACTGCTGCCCAAGGTCGTCGTCATCGCGCTGGTGACGTTCTTCCCGGTCGCGATCGGGCTGATCGAGGGCTTCTCCTCGGTCGAGCGCGAGGCGACGAACCTGGTGCGCAGCATGGGCGCGGGCCGCTGGCGGGAGTTCCGCTACCTGCGGCTGCCCGCCGCGATGCCGTCGTTCTTCACGTCGCTGCGCATCGGCATCACCTACGCCGTGACGGGCGCGGTGTTCGCCGAGTACGTCGGCGCCCGGGCGGGGCTGGGCATCTTCATGAACCTGCAGAAGAACTCGTTCCGCACCGACCTCGTGCTCGCGGCGGTGATCATCACGGCGGTGATCAGCGTCGCGCTGTTCGGGCTCACCTACGCCGTCCAACGGCTGGTGATGCCGTGGTACGCGGCGGAGCGCCGCCGTGCGTGAGGTGCGGGTGCGCGACCTCGTCGTCCGGTTCGGCGACCGCGAGGTGCTCGACGGCGTCCGGCTCGACGCCCGGCCCGGTGAGCTCGTGTCGGTGATCGGCCCGAGCGGGTGCGGCAAGAGCACGTTGTTCAACGTGCTCGCCGGGCTCGTCGAACCCGCCGCGGGCAGCGTGCTGGTCGACGGCGCCCCCGCGTCGGGGTCGACGTTCGCCTACATGCCGCAGAAGGACCTGCTGTTCCCGTGGCGGACGGTCCTCGACAACGCGGCGCTCGGCCTGGAGGTCGGCGGGCTGGGCAAGCGGGCCGCGCGCGAGCGCGCCGCACCGCTGTTCGAGCCGTTCGGCCTGGCGGGTTTCGAGAACGCGCGGCCCTCGGAGCTCTCGGGTGGGATGCGCCAGCGGGCGGCACTGCTGCGCACCGTCGTGCAGGCCCGCGACGTCCTGCTGCTCGACGAGCCCTTCGGGGCCCTGGACTCGTTGACCCGCACCTCGATGCAGGAGTGGCTGGAGGTCATGCGGGCCCGCTACGGCTGGACGGTCCTGCTGATCACCCACGACATCCGCGAGGCGGTGTTCCTCTCCGACCGGGTCGTCGTGCTGGGTCCGCGGCCCGCGACGGTGCGCCGCGTCGTGGAGATCGACCTGCCCCGCCCGCGGGAGGTCCGGATGCTCGCGACGCCCACCGCCGCGGCGCTGGAGGCCGAGCTGCTGGCGGTGCTGCGCGAACCGGTGACGGCTCCGCCGTCGCGGGCGGCCATAGACTGACGGCGTGCAGGTCACCCGGGGCGCGCTCAAGCACGGCGTCCCCGAGCCCGACATCCGCGCCGTCGTCGCGACGCCGCTGCGCGTGGTGGCCCAGGGGGAGCGGACCCTCTACATCGGGGTGACCGACGCCCGCGACCTGCTGGAGGTCGTCGCCGAGCCCGACGGGACCGTCGTGCACGCGATGCGGTTGCGCCCCAAGCACTACGTGCATCTGCGCCCTGCCTGATCCCGCCGAGCCCGGCCCGTCGATGCCGAAGGCCCGGCCCCCGCGGGAGCGAGCCCGGCCCGTCGATGCCGAAGGCCCGGCCCCCGCGGGAGCGGGGCCGGGCCTTCGGGCTGGTGGCGGGAGATCAGGTGTGGAGGTGCACGTCGTGCAGGTGGTCGTGCGAGTCGGTCGTCGTGGTGTCGGTGTTGTGCGACGCCAGGTCCAGGTTGTTGTCCGACAGCAGGTGGTCGTGGCTGTCGGTGCTGTCGTGGCTGTCGGCCGTGTTGGTCGTGGTGTTGGTGGTCGTCGAGGTGTTGTGACCGGTGTCGGTGGTGTTGTGCCCCGTGTCGGTCGTGTTGTTGCTGTTGAGCTGGTTGGCCTGGCCGCCGTCGTTCGCGACCGAGCCCGACCCGAAGTTGGTCAGCGCGTCGTGGCTGTCGGTGTGGTCGCCGCCGGTGGCGGCGCCCGTGCCGGAGATCGCGCCGCCGTCGGACGCGGTCGCGCCGTGGTTGTTGACCGCGGAGCCGCCGGCGCCGAAGTTCACCGCGCTGTCGGTGTTGCCCTCGGCCACCTGGTTGCCGTTGCCGGCGACCGCGCCGTCGCCCGTGGCGATCTGGCCGTTGTTGTCGCCGCCGACGGCAGCGGAGTGGTCGCCCGTGGCGTTGACGTTCGTGACGTCGACCGGCGCGAAGACGTGGCCGCCGTGCGAGGCGTCGATGTCCTGGTGGACGGAGTTGTCGATGTAGGTCTCGCGGGCGTCGACCGACACGTAGTTGTTGGTGACGTAGTTGTTCAGGTACTTGACCGCGGCCTCGTGCGGAGTCTCGCCGTGCGCGTGGTGCACGGGCGGCGGCGGGGGCAGGTGGCCGTGGCCGCTGTGGTGCGACTCGTCGTCGCCGGCGAGCTGGATCGCGTCGTGGATGTCCTCGGCGCTGAGGTTGGTCAGGCCGCAGTTCTGCAGGAAGCCGGCGGGGTCGGCCTGGAAGGCGGCCTTCTCGGCCGGGTCGTTCAGCAGGCTCATCAGCAGGTCGAGAAGCGAGGTGGCCATCGTGTGCTCCGAATGTGTGGGTGGTGCGTGGTCGTGGACGTCGTTGCGGTGTCGCGTCCCGGTCCGTGTGTCCCGGTGTTGACGACAAAGCTATGGCCGGCGGCCGGGCCGGGGATCGGGGAACGGCCACAGTTCCCGGCGGCGTCGTTCGCCCGCTCCGGGAATGCGGCGAATAGGGGCTCGGGGAATTCGGAGGCCGCGTCGTGAATGCGGGGTCCGGGTGCGTGACATCGGACCGGAACTGCGCTAGAGGCGGCTGACCAGCCTGTTTGGTCCGCGGTGGGTAGTTCGCGCGATTCGCCCGCGCCGAGGTCTTTACCTTCGCATGAGTAAGTGCACCCTCAAGTTTGCTGTCCCTTTGCGTTGTCCCCGGAGATTCGTGGCTTTCGGGTGAGAAACGGCTCTGGCCGGTTTCGTCGTGATTCTGCCCCTTCTTCGGACAAGGGGGCAGAAATAGACGCGACAGAATCGGGTGGCAAGCACCTCAAGGTGATTCGGGGTGAGAATCGGGCAGACAGATGAATGGGGAACTGCTGACCAATCCTTTACCAGCGCCCCCGGCTCGGCTTCCGGGGGCGGGTGGCGGGCCTCACCACCACCCCCGGCCGGGGACGATTAGCGTTGCCGGGGCACGGGACGGCCAGGAGGACGGCAGCGGATGGACGGGCGATGGGCACCGACGGACGAGTGACGGTCGTCGGGATCGGTGCCGACGGGTGGGACGGGCTCGGTACGTCCGCCCGCGAGGCCGTCCAACGGGCCGAGGTGGTGCTCGGGGGCCCCCGCCAGCTCGCCCTGCTCCCCGACGACCCCCGGATCCCCCCACGACGCCCGTGGCCCACCCCCATGACCCCCGCGCTACCCGGCCTGTTCGACGAGCTGGCCGACCGCGCCGTGTGCGTACTGGCCAGCGGCGATCCCATGTTCTTCGGCATCGGCGCGACCCTGGCCCGGCTGCTGTCGCCCGAGCGGCTGCGGGTGCTGCCGGCGCCGTCGTCGGTCGCGTTGGCGTGTGCGCGACTCGGCTGGCCCGCCGAGGAGGTCGACGTCGTCAGCGTCGTCGGCAGGCCGCTGGCGCGGGTGCGCCGGGCGCTGGCCCCGGGCAGGCGGGTGATCGTGCTGTCCTCCGGTGCCGAGTCGCCCGGTGAGATCGCCGCCCTGCTCGACGCCGACGGCTGGGGGCCCAGCGCGATCGCGCTGCTCGAACAGCTCGGGGGCCCGGGGGAGCGGCTGCTCGCCGGGCTCGCGTCGGACTGGCCGCACCCGCCCGGCGACGCGCTCAACCTCGTCGCCGTGTCCTGCGAGCCCGGCCCCGACGCACGCGTCCTCGGTGAGGTGCCCGGTCTGCCCGACGAGGCCTACGACCACGACGGTCAGCTCACCAAGCGCGAGGTGCGCGCGGTCACCGTCGCGATGCTCGCCCCGCGGGCCGGTGAGCTGTTGTGGGACGTCGGCGCCGGTGCCGGCAGCATCGCCATCGAGTGGATGCGCGCCCACTCGGCGTGCCGCGCCGTGGCCGTCGAGTCGCACCTCGACCGCGTCGCCGCGATCTCCCGCAACGCCGACGCGCTCGGCGTCCCCGGCCTGCGGGTCGTCCCGGGCCGCGCGCCCGCGGCGCTGACCGACCTGCCCACCCCGGACGCGGTGTTCATCGGCGGCGGGGTCACCGGCGAGGGCGTGCTCGACGCCTGCCTGGACGCGCTGCGGCCCGGGGGCCGACTCGTCGCCAACGCCGTGACCGTCGAGGGCGAGGCGGTCCTCGCCGCCGCTCACGCCCGCCTCGGTGGCACCCTGACCCGGCTGTCGGTCGCCCGCGCGGGTGCGGTCGGCGGCTTCACCGGCTGGCGCCCGGCTATGCCGGTGACGATCTGGAGCGTGACACCGTGACCGTCCACTTCATCGGCGCCGGTCCCGGCGCCCCCGACCTGCTGACGCTGCGCGGGCGCGACCTCCTCGCCGCCTCCCCGGTGTGCCTGTATGCGGGCAGCCTCGTCCCGCCGGAGATGCTGGAGTTCTGCCCGCCGGGGGCCCGGCTGGTCGACACGGCGCTGCTGACGCTCACCGAGATCGTCGACGAGATGGCCCGCGCCCACTCCCACGGCCTCGACGTGGCGCGCCTGGCGTCGGGGGACCCGTCGGTGTTCTCGGCGATGGCCGAGCAGATGCGCCGGCTCGACGCGCTGGCCATCCCCTACGACGTCTGCCCGGGCGTCCCCGCCTACGCCGCGGCGGCGGCCGCGCTGCGCCGTGAGCTCACCGTGCCGACGGTCGCGCAGACGGTGACCCTCACCCGGATCGCGGCCCGCGCGACCGCGATGCCCGAGGGTGAGGGCCTCGGCGCGCTGACCCGGGCCGCCGGGACGGTCGTCGCGCACCTCGCGGTGCACCGCATCGAGGAGGTCGTGAAGGAGTTGCTCGACGCCTACGGCGGGGACTGCCCGGCCGCCGTCGTCGCGCACGCGAGCCGGGAGCACCAGGTCGTGCTGCGTGGGCGGCTCGACGGCATCGCCGCGGCCGTGCGCGAGGCGGGTATCGAGCGGACGGCGGTCGTCATCGTCGGGCCGGCGCTGGGTGCCGAGCAGTTCCCCGACTCGCACCTGTACTCCGACGGGCGGTGCCGGTCCTGAGGCCGATCCTGAGCACGGTGCTCCTCCTCGGCGGCACCGGCGAGGCCCGGCGGCTGGCCGGCGCCCTCGCCGGCACTCCCGGGCTGCGTGTGGTGTCCTCGCTCGCCGGGCGGGTGAAGGCGCCGTCGTTGCCGGCGGGCGAGGTGCGCATCGGCGGGTTCGGCGGGACGACCGGTCTCGTGCAGTGGCTGCGCGACAACCGGGTCGACGCCGTCGTCGACGCCACCCACCCCTTCGCGGCCCGCATCACCGCGCACGCCGTCCGGGCCTGCGCCGCAACCGGGACGCCGCTGCTCGTGCTGAGCCGGCCCGGCTGGACCGCCGGCCCCGGCGACCGCTGGCACTGGGTGCCCTCCCTCGACGCCGCCGCCCGGCTGCTGCCCGAGCTGGGCGGGCGGGTGTTCCTGACCACGGGCCGCCAGGACCTCGCGGTGTTCGCCGACCTGGACCTGTGGTTCCTCGTCCGCACCGTCGACCCGCCCGAGCCGCCCGTGCCGCGGCACGCGGAGGTGCTGCTCGCCCGCGGCCCGTTCACCGTCGACGGCGAGCGCGACCTGCTGGAACGGCATCGGATCGACGTCGTCGTCACCAAGGACAGCGGTGGGATCATGACGGCCGCGAAGCTGATCGCGGCGCGGGACGCCGGGATCCCCGTCGTCGTGCAGCGCCGCCCGCCGCTGCCGACGGGCCCGGGGGTGGAGCGGGCGGAGAGCGTCGAGGACGCCGTCACCTGGACCCAGAACCTCCTGCAGACCTGACACCCCCGCCCGGCCGCAACCCCACTGTCGTCCCGGCGCCCCGTGAGAACCGTGAGGTTGCGCGCCCCAGGTCGGCCGCAACCTCTCCGTCGTCCCGGCGCCCCCGGGGGACCGTGAGGTTGCGCCCGGTGGGTAGGGCGCAACCTCTCCGTCGCGGGAGCGCTGCCGGCGGACGCTGGGGTTGCGCGGGTCAGCGGCCGTAGTGGCGCGGGGTGAACACGGTCGTCCCGGCGCCGCGGTGCACGACCCGCGTCGCCGATGATCCGACGATCACCAGCGTCCGCATGTCGACGTCGGCGGGGTCGAGCGCCGCGAGCGTGGTCACGACGATCCGTTCGCCCGCCCCGCCGACGTCGCGCCCCAGCACGACGGGGGTGTCGGCGGCGCGGTGCTCCAGCAGGACGTCGCGGGCCGCGCCGAGCTGCCACGGGCGGGCCTTCGAGCGCGGGTTGTAGATCGCGATGACGAGGTCGGCGCGCGCCGCGGCGACCAGCCGCTCGGTGACGACCTCCCACGGCTTGAGCCGATCCGACAGCGAGATCAGCGCGTGGTCGTGCCCCAGGGGGGCCCCGACGGCGGCGGCGACGGCCTGCGCCGCCGACATCCCCGGCAGGACGCGGACGGGCACGTCGGAGTACTTCGGTCCGCTCGCGACCTCGAGCACCGCGGCGGCCATCGCGAACACCCCGGGATCCCCGGCGGACACGACGGCCACCCGCCGCCCCGCGGCGGCGAGGTCCAGGGCGAGGGCGGCCCGCTCCGCCTCGACGCGGTTGTCCGACGCGTGCCGGGTCTGCCGCGGGTTCGGCGCGACCCGGTCGAGGTAGGGGCCGTATCCGACGAGGTCGTCGGCCTCGGCGAGGGCGGCCGCGGTCTGCGGGGTGAGCCAGTCGCGCCCGGCGGGCCCGGTCCCGACGACGACGACCTCGCCGAACCCTGCGGGCTCCGCCGCGGGTTCGGTGGCCGCGACGACGGCGGGTTCGGCGGCCGCGACGACCTCTCCGGGCCGTCCCGGCGGCAGGCTCGACGCCACCCGGCCCGGGACCAGCGCGATCGAGAAGTACGGGACCTCGGCGGGGTCGACGTCGGCCAGGTCCGCGGTGCGCTGGCCGTCGGTCGTCGCGCGCTCGACGTAGAGTGCGTCGGCGAGCCGGCCCGCGTCGGCCAGGGCGCCGCGGACGTCGTCGAACGTCCGGCCGAGCTTCAGCACCGCGGCCGAGTCGGTGGCGGCGAGGCGGCGGGCCAGCTCGTCGCGGGGCAGCGTGCCGGGCAGGACGGTCAGCACCTCGTCGCGTTCCACGAGCGGCCGGCCCAGTGCTGCCGACGCCGCGCTCACCGACGTCACGCCCGGGACGACGACCGCGCGGAACCGCGGGGTGAGCCGCTTGTGCATGTGCATGTAGGAGCCGTAGAAGAGCGGATCGCCCTCGGCGAGCAGCACGACGTCGCGGCCCGCGTCCAGGTGCGCGGCCAGCCTCTCGGCCGCGGCGGCGTAGAACTCGTCGATGGCGCCCTGGTAGCCGCCCGGGTGGTCGGTGGTCTCCGTCGTCACGGGGTAGACCAGCGCCTCCTCGATCTGGTCGCCGCGCAGGTACGGCTCGGCGATGCGGCGCGCGATGGACCGGCCGTGTCGCGCCGCGTGGTAGGCGACGACCTCGGCGGCACCGATCAGCCGCGCGGCCTTCACCGTCACCAGCTCGGGATCGCCGGGTCCGACGCCCACCCCGTACAACGTGCCCGGCACACTCACTCCTGTTCGCTCGCGAGCGCGTTGAGCGCGGCCGCGGTGATCGCCGAGCCGCCGCGGCGCCCGTGCACCACGAGGTGCTCGACGTCGGTGCGCGCGGCCAGGGCCTGCTTCGACTCGGCCGCGCCGATGAAGCCGACGGGGATGCCGAGGACCGCCGCCGGCCGCGGCGCCCCGTCGTCGATCATGTCGAGCAGATGGAACAACGCCGTCGGCGCGTTCCCGATCGCGACGACGGCGCCGTCGAGGTGCGGGCGCCACAGCTCCAGCGCCGCCGCGGACCGGGTGTTGCCCAGCTCGCGGGCGAGCTGGGGGACGCGCTCATCGCGCAGGGTGCACAGCACGGCGTTGTCGCGGGGGAGCCGGGCCCGGGTGACCCCGGCCGCGACCATCATCGCGTCGCACAGGATCGGCGCGCCGGCGCGCAACGCGGCGCGAGCAGCGGCGACGACGCCCGGGGACGCCGCGATGTCATCGACGAGATCGACCTGCCCGCACGCGTGGATCATGCGCACCGCGACCGGTGCGACGTCGGCCGGCAGCCGGGAGAGGTCGGCCTCGGCGCGGATCGTCGCGAACGACTGCCGGTAGATCTCGGCGCCGTCGCGGATGTAGGTGCTGGTCATGCGGTCCTTCCGGAGATGCCGTGGGCGTAGCTGCCGTCGGCCTGCGCGACGAGTTCGACGTGGGTCCCGTGGGGGGCGCCGCAGCGGCGCTCGCAGCCGACGACATGGGTTCGACCCGTGGCCGAGGCGGAGGCGATCAACGTCCGGGCGTCGACGCGGACGTCGGCCAGCGACTTCGCACACCCCGGCGCGCCCGCGCACGCGCTGACCAGCGTGGCGGGGGAGCCGGCCTCGACGGCGAACCCGGCTGCGGCCAGGAGGTCGGCACCCTCGGCGGTGGGCAGCACGATCGTCCGCCACGGTGTGACCTGCACCTGCGGCGACAGCCGGGCGAGCAGCCGGAGGTCGTCGGCGGAGAGCTCGCCGAGCACCGGCGCGACGACCAGCGCCCGCGCACCGTCGTCGCGCAGCACCTCGCCGACCTCCGGCGAACGAACGGCACCGTCG
This sequence comes from Pseudonocardia benzenivorans CB1190, assembly GCF_000196675.2. Taxonomy (GTDB): domain Bacteria; phylum Actinomycetota; class Actinomycetes; order Mycobacteriales; family Pseudonocardiaceae; genus Pseudonocardia; species Pseudonocardia benzenivorans. The sequence continues at coordinate 3,215,208 of NC_015312.1, forward strand.
CGCAACTCAGTGGCGTCACTGTGCCGTTCGTTCGCGTCGGGAAGCGGGCGAGCGGGAAGCGGGCGAGCGGGAAGCGCGCGGTCGGGAAGCCCGAGGGCGGCGGCGAGCCGGGCGGGGGCGTCGGGCACCTCGGCGGCGCGCCACTGCGCACTGCTGAGCGCGAGGAACGTCTCCGCCGCGCTGACCAGCACGTCCACGGCGTCGGCGAGTGCGACGGCCCCGACCGGCGTGCCGGCGACGAGCAGCACCCCGGTCGTCGACGTCCGGGCCTGCCAGCACAGATCGGGGGACTCGGCGGCGACGTCACCACGGCCGTCGTCGAGAGCGAACAGGAACCGCCCGGACAGGCCGGCGAGTGCGGGGGCGGCACAGATCGCGGCGTCCAGCCGCGCCGCGAGGCCACGGACGTCGGCGAGCCCGCCCGCGATGCCCGACAGCGGCGAGGCCAGGACGTTGCGCACCCGCTCGTGCGTCCGCGACGGCACCAGACCCGCGCCGACCAGCACGGACAGGGCGTCGGGGTCGTCGCGCCGCAGGGCGCGCAGCTGCAGGTTCCCGCGCGAGGTCAGGTGCGCCGCGCCGTCGCCGTGGTGCGCCGCGCAGTCGGCGACGGCGCGCGCCGCGGCCGCGGTGAGCACCCCGCCCGGCAGCCGGATCCGGGCGAGCGCGCCGTCGGCCGCGTCGTGCGGGGCGAGGACGCCGGGGCAGGCGTCGGCGCGCAGGCGCGGCGGGGGGACGGCGGACGGGGGCACGGCCGTCACTGTAAACACCGCATTGCGGGCGTGGCGGGAGCCGATCGTCACTCCCGGGCCGCCCGGCTTGACGCGCGAGTGCGACGTTGCGGACAGTGAGGCGGCACGAACGGACAACTTCATGGCGGGCGGGAGCGAGGAAGCCGGTGCGAGTCCGGCGCGGTCCCGCCACTGTCACCGGGGAGCGGACCCCACGCAGTCGGCCACGGGCGCGAGCCCGGAAGGCCGGGGCGAGCGCCGATCCGGGAGCCAGGACACTCACCTGCCCGCCGACACCCCCACCCGGGACGAGGATCCCGAGGAAGGCCACCGGCCATGCGCCCCCACTCCCGTCCCGGGATCCTGCTCCTCTCGACGTCGGACACCGACCTGCTCTCCGCCCGCGCCAGCGGGGCGCCCTACCGGCTCGCGAACCCCGCTCGCGTGCTGCTCGACGACCTGCCCGCGCTGCTCGACGGCGTCGCCGTCGTCGTCGTGCGGATCCTGGGCGGGCGCCGGTACTGGGAGGACGGCCTCGACGCGGTCCTGGCCTCGGGGCTGCCCGTCGTCGCGCTGGGCGGTGAGATGGCGCCCGACGCGGAGATGATGGAGCTGTCGACGGTGCCCGCGGGCGTCGCGGCGCAGGCCCACGCCTACCTCGCACAGGGTGGCACCGACAACCTGGCCGAGCTGGCCGCGTTCCTGTCCGACACCGTGCTGCTCACCGGCGAGGGCTTCGCGCCGCCGGCGGAGCTCCCGGCCTGGGGCGTGCTCGACCGGCCCGCCCCCGAGGGCGACGGCCCGACCGTCGCCGTCCTCTACTACCGCGCCCAGCAGCTCGCCGGGAACACCGGCTACGTCGAGGCCCTGTGCACCGCGATCGAGGACGCGGGCGGGCGGCCGCTGCCGGTCTACTGCGCGTCGCTGCGCCAGGCCCCGCCCGAGCTGCTGACGACGCTGCGCGCCGCCGACGCCATGGTCGTCACGGTCCTCGCCGCCGGCGGGACCAGGCCCGCGTCCGCGCAGGCCGGTGGCGACGACGAGGCGTGGGACGTGGCCGAGCTCGCCGCGCTCGACGTCCCGATCCTGCAGGGCCTGTGCCTGACCGGCGACCGGGCGTCGTGGGCCGGGTCCGACGACGGGATGACCCCGCTCGACGTCGCCACCCAGGTCGCGGTCCCCGAGTTCGACGGCCGGCTGATCACGGTGCCGTTCTCGTTCAAGGAGGTCGACGCGGACGGCCTCTCGGTCTACGTGCCCGACCCGGAGCGCGCGGCGCGCGTCGCCGGGATCGCCGTGCGGCACGCCCGGCTGCGCCGGATCCCCAACGCGGACAAGCGGATCGTCATGATGCTGTCGGCGTACCCGACCAAGCACGCCCGCATCGGCAACGCCGTCGGCCTCGACACCCCGGCGTCGACGGTCGCGCTGCTGCACGCCATGGCCGAGGCCGGCTACGACGTCGGTGACCTCCCCGGCGTGGCCGACGGCGACGGAGACGCCCTGATCCATGCGCTCATCGAGGCCGGCGGGCAGGACCCCGACTGGCTCACGGAGGAGCAGCTGGCCGGCAACCCGGTCCGCATCTCCGCGGACCGCTACCGCTCCTGGTTCACGCGGCTGCCGGACGAGCTGACCGACGGCGTCGAGAAGCACTGGGGGCCGGCGCCGGGCGAGCACTACGTCGACCGCTCCGCCGACCCGGACGGCGAGATCGTCGTCGCCGCGTTGCGGTCGGGCAACGTCGTGCTGATGGTGCAGCCGCCGCGCGGGTTCGGGGAGAACCCGGTCGCGATCTACCACGATCCCGACCTGCCGCCCTCGCACCACTACCTGGGCGCCTACCGCTGGCTCGCCGCCCCGCGCGAGGAGGACGGCTTCGGTGCCGACGCGATCGTGCACGTCGGCAAGCACGGGAACCTGGAGTGGTTGCCGGGCAAGACGTTGGGCATGTCCGCGGCCTGCGGGACCGACGCCGCGCTGGGCGACCTGCCGCTGGTCTACCCGTTCCTGGTCAACGACCCGGGCGAGGGCACGCAGGCCAAGCGCCGCGCCCACGCCACGCTGGTCGACCACCTCATCCCGCCGATGGCGCGCGCCGAGAGCTACGGCGACATCGCCCGGCTCGAGCAGCTGCTCGACGAGCACGCCAACATCGCAGCGCTCGACCCGGCGAAGCTGCCCGCGATCCGCCAGCAGATCTGGACGCTCATGCAGGCCGCCAAGCTCGACCACGACCTCGGGCTGTCCGAGCGCCCTGAGGAAGACCACTTCGACGACATGCTCCTGCACGTCGACGGCTGGTTGTGCGAGATCAAGGACGTCCAGATCCGCGACGGCCTGCACGTCCTCGGCACGGCCCCGACGGGTGCACAGCGGGTCGACCTGGTGCTGGCCATGTTGCGCGCCCGGCAGATGTGGGGCGGCGAGCACACCGTCCCCGGGCTCCGCGAGGCGCTGGGCCTGGTCGAGGACGGCTCGGAGACCAAGGCGCACACCGACGCGATCGAGGAGCTGGCCCACGCGCTGGTCGCCGACATGGAGGCGGCGGGCTGGGACCCGGCTGCGGTCACCGAGATCGCTCGGGCTCACGACGCCACGGCCGCTGAACCAGTGCTCCGCTTCGCCGCCACCGAGGTCGTGCCCCGGCTCGCCGGCACCGTCCACGAGATCGACCGCGTGCTGCACGCCCTGGCCGGCGGGTTCGTCCCGGCCGGGCCGTCGGGCTCGCCGCTGCGCGGCCTGGTCAACGTGCTCCCGACCGGTCGCAACTTCTACTCCGTCGACCCCAAGGCCGTCCCGTCGCGGCTGGCGTGGGAGACCGGGCAGGCGATGGCCGAGTCGCTCGTCGAGCGCTACCGCCGCGACCACGGCGACTGGCCGCGCTCGGTCGGGCTGTCGGTGTGGGGCACGTCGGCGATGCGCACCTCCGGCGACGACGTCGCCGAGGTGTTCGCCCTGCTCGGCGTGCGCCCGGTGTGGGACGAGATGTCGCGACGCGTCACGCACCTCGAACCGATCCCGCTCGACGAGCTCGGCCGCCCCCGCATCGACGTCACCGTCCGCATCTCCGGGTTCTTCCGCGACGCGTTCCCGCACGTCCTGGCCCTGCTCGACGACGCCGTCGCCCTCGTCGCGGGCCTCGACGAACCCGCCGAGCAGAACTTCGTCCGCGCTCACGTCGCCGCCGACACCGACCGGCACGGCGACGAGCGGCGCGCCCGTACCCGCGTCTTCGGCTCCAAGCCGGGCACGTACGGGGCGGGGCTGCTGCAGCTCGTCGAGTCCCGGGACTGGCGCGGCGACGCCGACCTCGCCGAGGTCTACACGACGTGGGGCGGCTACGCCTACGGCCGCGGCCTCGACGGTGTCCCCGCGCGCGAGGACATGGAGCACGCGTACCGGCGGATCGCGGTGGCGGCCAAGAACACCGACACCCGCGAGCACGACATCGCCGACTCCGACGACTACTACCAGTACCACGGCGGCATGGTCGCGACGGTCCGCGCGCTCACCGGCAGCGCGCCCGAGGCCTACATCGGCGACTCGACCCGGCCCGAGTCCGTCCGCACCCGCACGCTGTCGGAGGAGACGGCGCGGGTGTTCCGGGCGCGTGTGGTCAACCCGCGCTGGATCGCCGCGATGCGCCGCCACGGCTACAAGGGCGCCTTCGAGATGGCCGCGACCGTCGACTACCTCTTCGGCTACGACGCCACCACCGGTGTCGTCGACGACTGGATGTACGACCGGCTCACGGCCGAGTACGTCCTCGACCCCGAGAACCGGGCGTTCCTGTCGGAGTCGAACCCGTGGGCGTTGCACGGCATGGCCGAACGTCTCCTGGAGGCGGTGGAACGCGGCATGTGGGCGTCCCCGGACCCCGACACCCTCGCCGCTCTGCGCACCGCCTACCTGGAGAGCGAAGGCGACCTGGAGGAGTAGAGCCGGTGAGCGGCGATGGTCGCCACGGCGACTATCGCCACTCGCGACCCCGGTACGCGCGGTCGAGCAGCGCCCGGATCGTGTCGCGGGACGCCGGCACCGGGTTCGGGGTGTCCGCGACGTCGGCGGCGACGCCGTCGAGGGCCTCGTCGGTGGCACCGAGCGTCGCCAGGTCGTGGGGGAGCCCGATCCGCGCGGCCAGCTCCCACAGGGCACGGCCGGGATCGTCGCCCAGGTAGGGGCGCACCCGCGACACCATGTCGGGCACCGCCGGCGCGTTCAACGCGACGACGTAGGGCAGCACGACGGAGTGCGTGTCGGCGTGCACCAGGCCCAGCCGCCCACCGAGGGCGTGCGAGATGCGGTGCTGCAGACCTGTCCCGGTCGCGCCCAGCGCCGTCCCCGCGAGGAAGGCGCCGTACTGCAGACCGGCGCGGGCGTCGAGGTCCGCGGGGTTTCGCATGACGACGGGCAGCGACGTCGTGAGGATGCGGACGGCGTCGGCGGCGAGTGCCGCGATCAGCGGGTTCCCGGCCGACGCCCAGAGCGCGGCGAAGCAGTGCGCCATCGCGTTGAACGTGCTCGGACCCGTCACCGCGGCCGGGAGGCAGACCGTCAGCTCGGGGTCGTACAGCACCACGCGAGGCCGGACCCGCTCGTCGGATCCCGTGCGCTTGCGCTGCCCGCCGGTCGTCCCGTACACCGGGGTCAGCTCGGAGCCGGCGTAGGTCGTCGGGACGGCGACGATCGGGACCTCCAGCTCCAGCGCCACGGCCTTCGCCAGCCCGGTCGCCGAGCCGCCGCCGAGGCTCACGATCACGTCGACACCGGCGTCACGCGCCGCGGCCGTGGCGCGTTCTGCGATGTCGACGGGCACGTGCTGGGCGATCTCGTGCCAGGTCAGCGCGGCGCGGTCGCCGAGCGCGGCCGTCACGGTGTCCCCGCCGGGCGCGTGCCCGCTCATGATCACCATCGCGCGGGACGTGTCGAGCCGGGCGAGTTCCTCGCCGACCTCGGCGAGCCTGCCGGGCCCGAACACGATCCGGGTCGGCGCGAACTCGTGGTCGAAGGAACGGACGGGTGCGGTCATGGTCCGGCGATCGTCGCAGAAGCCGGCTGCGCGAGCGCGGACAGGCGCCGGTCGTCGAACGCGTGCCCGACCGGCTGTGGCCCTACCCGGCGGCCCGGCGCCCGTCGGGTCAGGACACGGCCGGCCCCGGGTCGCCCGTCCGGGGGGAGAAGCTCGGGATCGCCGGGTCGGTCCCGGGATCGCCGAGCCGCCGGTGCAGCCACCGGCCCCGTCCGGGTGTGCTGGTGATCGTCCCGTCGCGGTAGACGACGTCGCCGCGCGACACGGTCACCGACGGCCAGCCCCGCACCTCGATGCCGACGAACGGGTCGTAGTCCGACGCCGACTGCAACGGCTCGTCGGCGAGCGTGGTCGTGCGGTCGGGGTCGATGAGCACGAGGTCGGCATCCGCGCCGGGCGCGATGCGGCCCTTGCGCGGCCACAGCCCGAACAGCTTCGCCGCGTTGGCCGAGGTGATCGCGACGAACTGCTCGAGGGTCATCCGTCCGGCGGCGACCCCGCGGCCGTAGAGCAGGCCGAGACCGGTCTGGACGCTGGCGAACCCCGGCGGGATGTCGACGAACGACTCGTACGCCCCGAGCTTCTGCGCGCTGGAGTAGGTGGTGTGGTCGCTGGCCGAGGTCTCGATCTCGCCGGCGGCGATGGCGTCCCACAGCGCGGCCTGGTCGTCGGCGGTGCGCAGCGGGGGCACGCAGACGTAGCGCTGGCCGTCGGGCTGGTCGTAGCGGGACTCGTCGAGGAACAGGTACGCAGGGCGCACCTCGGTGAAGATCTGGCCGCCGGCCGCCCGCCCGCGCCGCACCGCCTCCACGGCGCCGCGCGAGGACAGGTGCACGAAGTACACCGGACAGCCGACCGTGCGCGCGTAGACGGCGATGCGCTCGATGGCCAGCTCCTCGGCGACCTCGGGGCGGCTGCGCTTGAACGTGCTGAGGATGGGTTCGACCGTTGCGGGCACGGCGGCCAGCGTGTCGGTCAGGTAGTGCGTCAGGCCGTCGTCCTCGGCGTGGACGTTGACCAGCGCGCCCGCCCGGGCCGCGGCGGCCAGGACGCGGATGGCCTCGCGGTCGGTGACGCGGAACGGGTCGTAGGCGGTGAAGATCTTCACGCTGGGATAGCCCGCCTCGACCAGCGGCGCGAGCTCGGCGAGGGAGCTGCCGCCGAGCAGGTCGGTCAGGATCGGGTGGAACCCGTAGTCGACGTGCGCGCGCCCGTCGGCCTTCGCCGCCTCGCGCTCCAGCGTCGTCCACAGCGACTCGCCGAGCTGCTGGAACGCGTAGTTGATCACCGTCGTGACGCCGCCCGCGGCCGCGGCGCGCGTCCCGCTCTCGTAGTCGTCGGCCGACATCAGCGAGCCGTCGGGGCTGGGGGTGTGGAAATGGGTGTGCGGGTCGATGCCGCCGGGCGCGAGGACCTTGCCGCGACCGTCGAGCTCGCGCTCCCCGCTGCCCGCGACCTGCGCGCCGACCTCGACGACGACCCCGTCCCTGACGGCGACGTCGGCGACGGCGTGACCGTCGGCGTTGGCGACCGTGGCGCCCCGTACGACCAGCTGGAACTCGTGGGCCATCACGCGGCCTTCCTGCGGCGCGAGCGCACCGCGAAGGAGAGCACGACGGCGACGATCAGCGCCGCGCCGTAGAACAGGTTCTGCACGAACGGCCGGGCGCCGAGCTGTTGCAGGCCGGTGATGCCGGTGACCAGGAACAACACCGCGACGAGCACCCCCCAGGAGTTGAAGCGACCCGGCATGATCGTCGTCGCGCCGAGGAAGGCGGCGGCGAAGGCCGGCAACAGCAGCAGCGGCGCCGACGTCTGGTCGGCCGCGCCGCTGGTCCCGGCGATGAGCACGCCCGCGAGCCCCGCGAGGAAGGCCGAGCTGACCAGCGCGCCGCCGCGGACCAGGCGCACCCGCACGCCGCTGAGGCGGGCGACCTCGCGGCCGCGGCCGACGATCAGCAGCCGGCGCCCGAGCGGGGTGAACTCCATGACGTAGAACAGCACGGCGCACAGCACGATGCCGTACCAGAACTCGACCGGGATGCCGAGGAACCGGGCCTGCACCACGACCCGGACCAGCTCGGCGGAGATGCCGGTGACCGTGCTGTCGTTGCCGGTCCACGACACGATGCCCTGGACGAACGTGCCCATGCCGAGGGTGACGATCAGGGTGTCGACCCCGACGGCGATGCTCAGCACGGCGTTGGCCACCCCGATGAGCGTCGCCACGGCGAGTGCGACGAGCACCGCCCAGACGACCGGCACGCCGAGCTGGACGTTGAGGATCCCGATCAGCATCGCCGACAGGCTCGCCACCGACCCGACCGACAGGTCGTAGTCGCCGGCGGTCAGCGGGATCGTCAGCGCCAGCGCCAGGACCAGCAGGCTCGTCTGCGACGAGAACATCGCCGAGAAGTTGCCGGTGGTGAGGAAGGTGTCGGGCCGCAGCACCCCGAACAGCACGATGATCGCGACCCACACCACCGGCAGCGCGATGCGTTCGGCCGAGCGGGCGACGAGCGTCGACACCGCGCCGCGCCGCCCAGGCGGCCGGCCCGGCGGCAGCGTCCCCGACTCTCCCGGGGCGGACTCGGTGGTCGTCATCGGGTGCTTCCTTCCTTGCCGGAGCGCAGGCACTCCTCGGTGATCCGGGCCTTGGTCAGCGCCGAGCCGTGCAGCTCGGCGCCGATCCGGCCGCGGTGCAGGATCAGCACGCGGTCGCAGAGCTGCGCCAGCTGGTCGTGGTCGGAGCTGGCGCACAGCACGACGCAGCCCCCGGCGGCGGCCCGCACCGCGGCGTAGATCTGTTGCCGGGCGCCGATGTCGACGCCCTGGGTCGGCTCGTGCAGCAGCAGCACCCGCGGCCGGGTCTGGATCCACTTGGCGAGCACGACCTTCTGCTGGTTGCCGCCGGAGAGCTGGCCGACGAGCAGCCGCGGGTCGGGCGGGCGGACGTCGTAGCGCTCGACCAGGGTCGTGGCGGCGGCGCGCATGGCACGCCGGTCGAGCCAGGGGCCCGCGAGGTAGTGACGGAGGTTGACCATGGTCAGGTTGTCGGTCACCGGCAGGTCGCCGACGATGCCCTCGGTCAGCCGGTCGCCCGGCACCAGCACGATGCCGTGGTCGGTCGCCGCGCGCGGGGACCACGACCGCAGCTCGCGGGCGGGCCCGTCGTCGAGCGTGACGGTGCCGGCCCGGACGTCGAGCGCCCCGGCGAGGGCGCGCACGGCGTCCTCGTACCCGGAACCGAGCAGCCCGGTGAAGCCGACGACCTCACCGGTGCCGGCGGTGAACGACACCTGGTCGGCGAGGCCCGCCGACAGGCCCTCGACCCGCAGCGCCGTGGTCCCGGCGGACCGCTCGGCGGCCCGGTAGCTCGCGGCGACGTCGAGGTCCGCGCCGACGATGGCCGCGACGAGCTGGTCGTGGCCCAGGTCGGCGGTGACCCCGGTCAGGGCGCGCCTGCCGTTGCGCAGCACCGTGACCCGGTCGGTGATCTCGCGGACCTCGTCGAGGTCGTGCGACACGAACACCACGCTCGAGCCGGTCGAGGCCACCCGCCGGACCAGCGAGAACAACCGATCCACCTCGTTGCGGGGCAGGAACACCGTCGGCTCGTCGAGCACGACGAGCTGGCCCCGGCCGGGGTCGGACGTCGTGCCGACGCCCTCCAGGGCCCGCACGATCGCGAGCAGTGCCCGGTCGACCGGGCGCAGGTCGGCCACCGTCGCCCGCGGGTCGAGGTCGATCTCGTAGCGGGCCAGCACCTCCCGCAGCCGGGTGCGGGCGTGGCGCCACCCCACCGAGGCCCGGCCGCGGGACGCGGCGAGCTGGGGCAGCAGGTAGTTCTCCAGGACGCTGAGGCTGGGCACGAGCCCCAGGTCCTGGTGCACGAAGCGCAGCCCGAGCGCCGCGGGCTGTCCGGGGGACAGCGGCAGCGGCACCGGCCGTCCGTGCACCTCCAGCGTGCCGGAGTCGACGTCGTGGAAGCCCGCGAGCACCTTGATCAACGTCGACTTGCCGGACCCGTTGGCGCCGAGCAGGCCGTGGATCTCACCGGGCGCGACGGCGAGGTCGGCGCCGCCGAGCGCGACCTCGCCACCGAACCGCTTCCACACGCCGTCCAGCCGGAGCAGGGGGGTGCTCCCGTCGGACGTCGACATCCGTCCGGCCATGTCAGCGTGCCGTCGACCGGGTGGTCACGACAGGCCCCACAGCTTCTCGTAGCCGGCGACGTAGGCGTCGCCGTAGCCCTGGGTGAGCGCCGGCGGGTCGCCGGCGTCCTTCGCGTTGGTCGAGTCGAACACCCGCACCGGCGCCGAGGCCTTGACGACCGGCTGGCCGAGCAGGACCCGGAAGGCCTGGTCCATCGTCGAGTAGCCGATCCACGGCGCCGACTCGCCGACGTCCATCACCATCGGGCTCGTCCCGCTCTGCACGTCCTTGATCGACGACGTCGCACCGTTGTAGCCGACGATCTGGATCTGGCCGCTCCGGCCGGCGGTGTTGATGGCGCTGACGGTGGCCGACTCCATCGAGTCGAGCTGGTCGATCACCCAGTTGATCTTCGGGTCGCCGCTGAGGCTCGCCTGGATGTCCGTCGCGAGCTTCGCGGAGGCGAAGTCGGCCAGCGAGATGTCGACGAACTTGTACGTGCACTTCGGGCAGTACTTGTCGAACTCGCCCTTGATCGCGGCCTGCATGCCCGGCGACGGGATGACGGCGCCGACGATCGGGATGAGCGCGTTGACGTTGCCCTTGCCCTGCAGGATCACCCAGTCCGCCAGCAGCTTCGCGGCGGTGTCGAACGGTGCCGTCTCGAGTGCGGTGACGCCGGCGGCACACCCTTCGCAGTTCGGTGCCGGGGTCGTGGAGTCGTCGTAGAAGTGGGTGACGACAACCGGGATGTTCGCCGCCTTGGCCGCGGCGAGCTGCGGCTGCAGCGCGCGCGGGTCGGGCGCGTTGGCCAGGACGATGAGGTCGACCTTCTGCGACACCGCGGTCTGCATGCCCTGGACCCACTGCGAGGTGTTGCCCTGGTTCGGGAACACGGTCACCTCGACGCCCACGCGCTGTGCGACGTCCTGCATCGCCGCGACGTTGACCGTGTTGAACACGTTGTTCGTCTCGGGGATGATGTAGATCTTCTTGCCGCGCAGGCTCGTCACGTCGATCGCCGGTCCCGGCGGGGTGAACGTGGGAACCGCCCGGTACTGGTCGATCGTCGCCTGCAGCTCGCGCTCGGCGTCGGCGGTCAGGCTGCTCGCCGCGGTGCCGGTGTCGGCCGTGCCGCCACCGGTCGGCGCACCGGTGCTGCAGGCGGTCAGGGCCGTGACCGCGAGCACGGCCGCGACCACTCCTCGGCTGATCCTCGTCTTCAAGCGAACTCCTCGGGCTCGGCGAGCGGGCGCTCGCGGACGACGTCGAATGCGGGCCCGGGTGGCCCGCGGTCAGGAGATCCAGTCGGAACCGACGAGGGTGCAGCCCAGGTCGGTGACGTGCCGATGCATCGCGGCCCGCGCCGCGCCCGGCTCGCGTTTCTTGATGTGGCCGAGAACCGCGGCGTGCTCGGCCACCTGCTGCATCCGCAGCTCGGGGCTGCCGATCGCCTGCTGGTTGAGCAGTACCCACAGCGGATGCTCCTCGGCGGAGACCAAACTGCGCGCGGTGTCGGCGAGCAGCGGGCTGCCGCAGTGGTCGGCGAGCATGCGGTGGAACTCGACCTGCAGTTCGGCGAACTCGGTGAACTCGACCTCGCGCGTCACCGCCGCGCGCGCCCTGGACACCGAGGCCGACATCGCGCGGATGTCCGCCGTGCTCATCCGGACCGCGCACATCTGCGCGAGCTTCGGCTCGATCGTCGCGCGCGCCTCGAACAGCGCGCTCGTCGTCGGGACGAACCAGGCGTCGGAGTCGCGGGTCACCTTGGCCGGGTCGACGACGTAGACACCCGAGCCGTGCCGGATCTCCACGACGCCGAGCAGCTCCAGTGCCAGCAGGGCCTCCCGCACGGTCGCGCGGCTCACCTCGAGGTCGACGGCGAGCGTGCGGTCCGGCGGCAGCCGGTCGCCCGGCGCGAGCCGGCCGGTCTGGATCCGGTCGAGCACGTGCTGTGCCGCGACGACGAACCGGCGGCCGGAACGCTTGGAGAACGAGGCGGCCGGCGGCTCGGGCCGCTCCGGAAATTGGCCTGACCTCATGCGGCGAGAGGTTAGGTCTCTGGTGATCGACTCGTCAAGTGACGCTGCGCTTGACAGGCCGCGCTCCGACCGTGTTAGTTCCGATCCCGACCTTCCAGTCCCCCTCCGCGGGGATCGCTCGGACGACGGGAACATGCATGCTCGACCTCGCCATCGTGGGTTCCGACGTCGTCACCCCGGAGGGGCCGCGCCGGCTCGACATCGGCATCGCCGACGGCCGGTTCGCCCTGCTCGCGGAGCCCGGCGGCCTGCCTGAGGCGGCCCGGACCGTCGACGGCAGCGGGTGCGTCACCCTGCCCGGAGCGGTCGATCCGCACGTGCACGCGAACGGGCCGCTGGGGGAGTCGCTCGGCCAGTCCCGTGACGTCATCACCTCGGCGTGCCTGTACGGCGGCACGACGACCGTGATCGACTTCGTGTGGCCGTCGACCACCGACGTGGCCCGCCGCTCGATCACGGCCGACCTCGCCGAGCGGGTCGAGGCGTGGACCGGCGACTCGTACACCGACTTCGCGTTCCACGTGGCGCTGACCGGCGACGTGTCGGAGAAGATCCTGCGTGAGATTCCCGACGTGATCGCCGACGGGTTCCCCAGCTTCAAGATCTTCACCACCGACATCGTGCCGTCGGGCCTGCTGTCCGGTGTCGAGCTGAAGGTGCGGTTCGGCACGCTCGCCGACCTCTTCGACGTCGTCGCCCGCCACCGCGGGATCGTCACCGTGCACGCCGAGGACGACGACATCGTCATGCACCAGTACCGCAAGTACATCGACAGCGGCCGCACCGCGTTGCGGTACATGGCCGAGGTGCACACGACGCTGTCGGAGGACATGTCGTTCCGGCGGGTCCTCCGGCTCGCCGAGCACTACCCCGGTCTCGCCCTGTACTTCCACCACGTCACGGCGCGGACGGGTGTCGACGCGCTGCGCGAGTTCCGCCGGCGTGGCGTGGCGGCCTACGGCGAGGCGATCGACGTCATCGCGATGAACACCGCCGCCCGGTACTCCGAACCCGACGGTGTGAAGTACCACATCTACCCGTCGCTGAAGTACGCCGAGGACGTCGACGCGATCTGGGAGGGGGTTCGCGACGGCACCGTCAACTGTTTCGGCACCGACGGGGCCTGCCCGACGTGGGAGCAGAAGACCCAGGGTTCGCGGATCGACGACGCCTACGGTGGCGTCACCGGGGTCGAGCCCAAGCTCGCGGTGCTCTACACCGAGATGCTCGCGAACCGCTCGCTCGACCTCACCCGCCTGGTCGAGGCGACGTCGTCGAACGCGGCGAAGATCTTCGGGCTGTGGCCGCGCAAGGGCTGCATCGCGGTGGGCTCGGACGCCGACCTCGTGCTGCTCGATCCTCGTGCGCCGCGGGTGATCCGCGCGACCGAGATGCACGAGGGCGACTACTCACCGTGGGAGGGCTGCCGGGTCGACGCCTGGCCCGCCTACACGGTCCTGCGCGGCGAGGTCGTGATGGCGCGGGGTGAGCTCACCGCCGACCGGCCGGCCGGCCGCCTGCTGCGCCGCACCCTCGACGACGCGGTGTTCGCGGGTACGGCGTCGGCGCGCTGACCCGACCCCGGACAGCGGCGACCTCGCCATTCACGTCCCCGGCGCGAGGGCGGCTTCCGCCGCCTCGGCCAGGGCCAGCAGCCGGCGGTCCGCGTACGGGTGCCCGACCAGCTGCAGCCCGACGGGCAGCCCGTCCGGCGTCGCCCCCGCGGGCAGCGAGATCACGGGGTGCCCGCTCTGGTTGAACGGCGAGGTGTGCCGCGCCATCAGCGCGACGCGCGGGTCGTCGTCGACGTCGGCGATCCGCACCGGCGGCACGGGCATCGTCGGCATCGCGAGCAGGTCGACGCCCTCCAGCGCGGCCGCGATCCTGTCGACGACGAGCCGCCGCGCCCGCAGTGCACGCACGTAGTCGTGGCCGAGGACCGTCCCGCCGGCGAGCAGCCGGTCGCGCAGCGCGGGGGAGTACCGGTCGGGGCCGGCCGCGATGAGCGGGGCGTGCAGCACGTGCGCCTCGGCGAACATCGCGACGGCCAGCAACGGCATCAGCTCGCCGATGTCGCAGGCCACGGGCGTCGGCCGGGCACCGGCGGCCGCGAGGCACCCGATCGCGGCCCGGCACACGGACTCGACATCGCTGTCCAGTCCGGTCCAGAAGTAGGCCTCGGGCAGCCCGACGGCGACACCGTCCAGGCCGGCGGCGTCGCCTGCCCCCGGGCCGGGCCCGGCGATGACGTCGAGCAGCAGCCGCGCGTCGGCGACCGACGTCGTCAGCGGACCGATGTGGTCCACGTGGGTCATGCTGGTCGGGACCATGCCGCGCAACGGGACCGTGCCGTGCGTCGGCTTGAGCCCGACGACGCCGCAGCAGCTCGCGGGCATCCGGATCGACCCGGCGGCGTCGGTGCCGAGCGAGGCGAACCCGATCCCCAGCGCCACCGCCGCGGCGGACCCGCCGCTGGACCCGCCCGCGACGTGGCCGGGGGCGCGCGGGTTGGCGACGGCGCCGGTGTGCGGGTTGACCGACGTCGACCCGAACGCCATCTCGTGCAGGTTCGTCGTGCCGACGACGACCGCGCCCGCCGCACGCAGCCGCCGCACGACCTCGGCGTCGCTCGTCGCGAGCCGGTCGGCGAAGACCGGTGAACCGCAGGTGGTCGGGAGGCCGGCGACGTCGAGGTTGTTCTTGACGGTGACGGGAATGCCGTGCAGCGGACCTCGTGCACGAGCCGAGCGGTCGGCCTCGGCGGCCTGAGCGCGGGCGGCGGAGGCGGTGAGGTGGATGAAGATCGCGTCGTCGGCATGTTCTCCGGCCACCGCCAGCGCCTGCTCCGTCAGCTCCGCTGCCGAGACCTCGCCGGCGTCCATCGCGGCCCGTGCGTCGGCGATGGATCCGTTGCTCAGCGGTCGTGAGTGGCGATGGTCGCCGTGGCGACCATCGCCACTCACGGGGGTGAAGGTGAGGGCGCCGGGGGCTTCTCCGAGCGGCAGCTCGCGCAGCCGCGCGGCGAGGGCGTGCAGGTGATCGGCCGCTGCGTCGACCCCGAGAGCGCTCATGCGGCGTCGGCCGGGGCGAACTCGCCCAGGGCGTCGGCGATGGTGTGGGTGGTCATGGTCGCGTCGGCGAACTCGGGGCGGCCGACGAGGAAGTCGAGGAACCCGACGGTCGTGCGGACGCCCTCGATCCCGAAGCGGCGCAACGCCGACCGGGCGCGGGCGATCGCCTCGGCCCGGGTCGGCGCGTAGACGATCAGCTTGGCCAGCAGCGAGTCGTAGTAGACGGGCACGAGGTAACCGGGGACGCAGTGGGTGTCGACGCGGACGTTCGGGCCGCCCGGCGGGTCCCACGCCGTGATGCGGCCCGCGTCGGGCCGGAAGTCCGCCGACGGCACCTCCGCGGTGATCCGGCACTCGATGGCGTGCCCGCGGTGCACGACGTCGCACTGCCCGAACGCCAGCGGCTCACCGGCCGCGACGCGCAGCTGCTGCTGGACGAGGTCGATGCCGGTGACCAGCTCGGTGACGGGGTGCTCGACCTGGATCCGGGTGTTCATCTCCAGGAAGAAGAACTCGCCGGTGTCGCGGTCGAGGACGAACTCGACGGTGCCCGCGCTCTCGTACCCGATCCGCCGGGCGAGCCGGACCGCCGCGGCGTGCAGGGCGTCGCGGACCTGCAGCGGCAGTCCCGGCGCCGGGGCCTCCTCGACGACCTTCTGGTTGCGCCGCTGCAGCGAGCAGTCGCGCTCCCCGAGATGCACGACGTGGCCGTGCCGGTCGCCCAGCACCTGCACCTCGACGTGGCGGGCGTTGCGCACGAACCGCTCGACGTAGAGCGTCGGGTCCCCGAACGCGGCGGCGGCCTCGGCGGCGGCGGTCGTGAGCACCGACGGCAGCTCCGCGACGTCGGACACGACCTTCATGCCGCGCCCACCCCCGCCCGCCGACGCCTTGACGATCAGCGGCAGCCCCACCTCCCGGGCGACCGCGAGGGCCTCCTGCGGGGTGCGGACCTGCTCGGAGCCGGGCAGGGTCGGCACCCCCGCCTCGCGGGCCAGCCGGCGGGCGGAGATCTTGTCGCCCATGGCCTCCAGCTGGGCAGCCGTCGGGCCGACGAACGTCAGCCCGTGCTCGGTGCACGCCCGGGCGAGAGCGGGCGACTCGGAGAGGAACCCGTAGCCGGGGTGCACCGCGTCGCACCCCGTGGCGACCGCGGCGGTGACGATCCGGGCGACGTCGAGGTAGCTCTGCGGCGCCCGCGGCGGCCCGATGCAGACCGCCCGGTCGGCGAGCCGGGCGCCGAGGGAGTCGCGGTCGGCCTCCGAGACCGCGAGGACCGTCTCGATGCCCAGCTCGCGGCACGCGTGCACGATGCGCACGGCGATCTCGCCGCGGTTGGCGACGAGAACGCGCCGGATGGACCCGCTCATTCAGTCGAGACCCGCATCAGCACCGCCCCGAACTCGACGAAGTCGGTGTCGGACACGCAGATCTCGACGACCGTGCCCCGCACCCCGGCCGCGACGGAGTGGAAGGTCTTCATGACCTCGACGAGCGCGACGGTCGTCGTCTCCTCGACCACGTCGCCGACCGCGACGAACGGCGGCTTCCCCGGCTCCGGGCGGGCGTAGAAGATCCCCATCGTCGGCGCGGTGATCTCGACGGACCCCGCAGCCACGGACCCCGCAGCCACCGACCCCGCAGCCACCGACCCCGCAGCCACGGACCCCGCAGCCACCGACCCCGCGGCAACCGGCGCCGCGGACGGCGCCACCGCAGTGTCCGGCCGGTCCGCGGCGTTCCGGGCAGGTGCCACGGCCTGCGGCACGGCCGCCGGCGTCGCGGCAGCGGGAGGCGGCGGGGCGGCACCCGGGACGGGCGGCTCGCCCGTCCCGACCGTGATCCGCAGGTCGCCCAGCTCGACCTGCAGGAAGTCGAACCCCGAGCGGTCCAGGCTCTCGACGAGCCGGGTGACCTGGTCGACGTCCTCGTCGGTCAGCCCGCGTGCGGTCCCGGGATCGCTCATGACGTCGCCTCCTGGCGGGTGCGCAGCTCCATCGATGTCCCGCGCCGCGCAACCTGCACGTAGCGGACCCGCGACGTCTCCCCGAGCCGGTCGATCAGCGTGCGCAGGGGGAGGTCGCCGGAGTGGTAGGTACGGGGCGGTCCGGCGGCGCGCATGGCGTCGATCTCCGCGGTGCCCTGCATGATCGCCCGCAGGATGAGCTCCTCGTCGGAGATGCCGGGAGCCCCGATGGACCGCCGCACGTCGTCGAGGCCGACGTCGGCGGGAGCGTGCCGGGCGGCCTCGGCCAGCTGAGCCGCCCGCGGCAGCGCGAGGAACCGGTCGCGCAGGTCGGGGTCCATCCAGGTGTACCCGGAGTCCTCGCCGTAGGCGCCTTGGGCGAACCGGACCAGCTCGTCGATGACGACGTCGTAGCGCTTGCCCGAGGCGACGTGGATCGCGGCCTGTGTCGCGACGTACTGGGAGTACGGCGTGATCATGATCGGGTAGCCGAGCTCCTCGCGGATCCGCACGCACTCCTCGAGGACGTCGGCGAGCCGGTCGGCCATCCCGATCCCGGCGAGCTGGTGGCGCAGGTTGGAGATGACGCCGCCCGGGATCTGGTGGCGGTAGTGGTCGGCGTCGTGGGCCAGCGGCACCCCCAGCGGCATCCCGTCGCGCCGGGCGAACTCCCCGAGCCGTGCCGACACCGATGCCAGCAGCTCCTCGTCGACCGTCGGGGTGAAGCCCAGGATGCGGGCGTTGCGCGCGGTGGTGAGCACCGACGGCTGGGCCGAGCCGTCGGCCAACGGCGGGACACCGCAGTGCAGGGTCTTCACGCCCAGCTGCAGCGCCTCCAGGTAGACGACCGGGGCGAGGCCCGTGGTGCAGTGCGAGTGCAGCTCGACGGGGATGTCCCCGGCCTCCCGCAGTACGACGGGCAGCAGCGTGCGGATGCGGTCGACGGTGAGCAGGCCACCCGCGTCCTTGATGTAGATCACGTCGGGCTTCAGGGCCGCGCAGCGCCGGGTGGTCTCGGCGAAGTGCTCGTCGGTGTGCCGCGGCGAGATGGTGTAGCAGACGGCGAGCGCGACGGTCAGGCCAAGCTCGCGGGCCCGTGGCACCGCGGTGGGGAACTGGCGCGTGGTCTGGTCGGCGGTGTTCGCCATCAGCTGCGCGCGGTTCATCACGCCGATCTCGGCGAGCTTCTCGGCGAACAGCTCGCCGAGGACCGGCGCGGTGGGGGTGCCGAAGCCGTTGAGGTTGCCGCCGGCGCCGCCCATGCACGTCGTCGGGGTGCGGGTGATCGTGCGGGCGAGCATCCGCATGGTGTCCCACGGGTCCTCGCGCAGGTCGCGGACCATCTTCTTGAAGAAGATCGCGTTCGCCGGCACCTCGATGTGGGAGAACCCGGCCCGGTCGAGGTCGCCCGCGAGGGCCTCCATCATCCCGTAGCGGATCCCCATGGCCCACAAGGACTGCGAGCCGTCACGGAACGTCGTGTCGAGGAACCGGACCTCGCTCACCAGGCCTCCTGCATGACGCCCACCTGGTCGGCGACCGTCACGGACATGTCGGTCAGCGCGAGCACCTCCTCGACCGTGAACCCGGCCGCGACCTCGTCGAGCCGGAACCCGTCGCCGACCCGGGTGAGCAGCGCGAGGTCGGTGACGATCGTGTCGACGCAGCCGACCCCGGTCACCGGGTAGGTGCAGCGTCGCACGAGCTTCGGCCGGCCCTTGCTGTCGCTGTGCTCGAGCGTCACAATCACCGACCTCGCCCCGACCGCGAGGTCCATCGCGCCCCCGATGCCGCCACCGATCCGGTCGGGGACGGCCCAGTTCGCGAGGTCGCCGTTGCCGCCCACCTGGTACGCGCCCAGTACGACGGCGTCGAGCCGTCCGGAGCGGGCGATCTCGAACGACGTGACGCTGTCGAAGAACGACGCCCCCGGCAGGAGCGTGATGAAGTTGCCGCCGGCGTCGTGCATGTCGGGGTCGCGCGGGCCGTCGGTGACGAACCCGCCGTAGCCCAGGACGCCGTTCTCGCCGTGCAGGGTCACCCCGCGCCCGGCGAGGTGGTCGGCGGCGAGGTTGGGCAGGCCCGCCCCGAGGTTGACCAGGCTCCCCGGCGGGATCAGCGCGGCCACCCGGCGGCCGATGTCGGCGCGGGTCAGGCCCGGCTTCTCGTGGTAGAGCCTGCCGCTCGCGGCGGGCCGCGCGGCCCGCCGGGGCAGGTCGTCCACGTCGATCCTGACGGTCGTCTGCACGACGCGGGCGACGAACACCCCCGGCAGGTCGATCTCGTCGGGGGCGAGCTCGCCGACCTCGACGATCTCGTCGACCTCGATGATCGCGCAGCGCGCGGCCTTGGCGAAGCTGTCGTTGAAGTTGCGGCTGGCGCCGCGGAACGCGACGTTGCCCATCCGGTCGGCGCGGTGGGCCCGCAACAGGGCGTAGTCGGTGCGGATGCCGTGTTCGAGCAGGTGCGGGACTCCGTCGAAGTCGCGGACCTCCTTGCCGTCGCCGATCGCGGTGCCCGCACCGGCCGGGGTGTAGAAGGCCGCGATACCGGCCCCACCCGCGCGCATCCGTTCGACGAGCGTGCCCTGCGGGACGAGCTCCAGCTCGAGGTCGCCGGACTCGATCTGCGCCTCGGCCGCCGTCACCGGACCGGGCCGCGCCGAGAACGACGCCACCAGCCGCGACAGCTGTCCGTTCTCGGCGAGGCTCTGCGCGGTCGGGTGCCCGGGTTGGCCCAGCCCGTTGCAGTACACGGTGAGCCGGCGCGCACCCTGGTCGCGCAGCGCCGTGATCAGGCTCGACGGGAACCGGTGGGTGACCCCGAACCCCGCGATCGCGATGCTCGACCCGTCGGCGATGTCGGCTACCGCCGCGGCGGGCGAGGGGTACACCTTGTCGGCCCCCGCGGCCCTGCCCGTCCCCGTCTCGTACGACTGCGTCGTCGTCACCCGTCTCCCTTCCGGGCCGGCTGCTCCGCCGGCCAGATCGAGCCCCCGACGATCACGCGCGACGGCGGTCGGCACACCGGCGACCGGCACGCGGTCCGGCGTGGCCACGTCGCGGCCGTGCCCTCGACCGGTTCCCGCGTCGGCCGGTGGCCCCGGGCTCCGCGCCGGGGCGCGGGAGCCGCCGGCGCGCGCCGGAGAGGCGCCGCGCGGTCGTCGCGACCCCCGGGCCGGACCGTGGGAGGCATCAGGCGCATCGTGGCGCTCCCTCTGTGCAGCCGGGCCTCGTTGCCCGGGTCGGACACGGGTGTGGAACCACCGGCGAGCTGCGGCGATCCGCCGGTGCGGTGGCGGGGTTCGCCACGAGGAGCCGGCCGGTCAGGAACGATCCGGGTCCGGCTGCCGCCTCATGTTCACGGCCCTGTTCTCAAGATTGTTAACAATCATGGAAACATAATGCTCGTCCTGCGGGTGGTCAAGGTCACCCGGGCGAAGGCCTCCGACCGGCCTACCGGCCCGCGGCCGCCCGGGCCGGTCCGGCGGTCCGCCCGGCGATCCCCGTCCCGGTGACCGCCAGGACCACCAGGCCCGCGACGAGGACCGGCAGGGCGGTCGCGGGGGAGCCCGTCGTCGCCAGCAGCGCACCGCCGACCCCGACGAGTGCCGCCTGGGAGAGCTGGTCGGTGAGCTGGGCCGCGGCGGAGTCGAAGCCGACCGCGCCGGCACCCGAGTCGGCCGAGCGCGCCAGCAGCAGGAACGACAGCGACGAGAAACCCAGTCCCATCCCGACGCCCGCGACGATCCAGAACGGCAGTGCGAGCCACGGCAGGCCCCACGCGGGCGCGACGAGCAGCAGCCCCGCGATGCCGACCGCGACGCACGCGAACCCGACGCGCAACAGCACCGGCCGCGACAGGTCGGGGTGGCGGCCCTGCCACGCCGCTGCCGAGGACCAGCCGAGGGCGCCGACGATCAGCGGCACCCCGGCCATCGAGAGGGACCAGCCGTGCGTCGAGGTGAGCATCAGCGGCAGGTAGGCGTTGACCGTGAAGAAGGCGCCCGACAGCAGCCCGCGGCACGCGACCACGGCCGCGATCCCACGGCGCGCCCGGACCGTCCCGCGGGGCAGCAACCGGCGCAGCGACGGGACCAGCAGCGCGAGGGCGACGACCGCGACGACCAGCGCGGCCCATCCCGTCGGGTGCTGGCCCGCCCAGCTCAGCGCCGCGACGGCCGCGGCGGCGGCCAGTGCCGCCGCGACGATCCCGCGTCGCGTGGCGGGCGCCCCGGCCGACCCCGCGGGCAGGTCGCGCACGGCGGGGAGCACGAGCACGACGGCGACCACGACGAAGGGCACGATGCCGAGGAAGACCCAGTGCCACGACAGCTGCTCGGTCACCACGCCCGCGACGGGCGGGCCCACGAGCGCGGGCAGCACCCACGCCGACGACATCAGCGCGAACACCGCGGGCCGCGCGCGCTCGCTGTAGACGAGCGCGATCAGCACGTAGACGGCGACGGCGACCGCGCCCGCGCCGAGGCCCTGCAGCACGCGGGCGACCAGCAGCTGGGCGAGCGTCCCCGCCGTCCCGGCGACCAGCAACCCCGCCCCGAACAGCAGCGGCGCCGTGACCAGAGTGCCGCGCGGGCCGCGGACGTCGCACCAGCGCCCGCCCAGCACCGTCCCGACGACGCTCGCCGCGGTGAACGCCACGAACGGCCACGCGTAGGACGACACCGAGCCGAGGTCCGCCACGACGGCCGGCATCGCCGTCCCGACGCCCATCGCCTCGAACGCGATCATGCTGATGAGCAGCACGATGCCGACGGTCGTCGCGCGCCGCCCCGGTCCGAACAGCTCGGGTCGTACCGCCGCCTTCCCCGCGGAGCCGTCCGGCGGCGACGCGGGTGGGGCGGGGCGGGATGACGTCGGATCGTCCGTCGCACTGCTCACGGGCGCCAGCCTGCTCCCTCAACCCCGGTTCAGGTCAACGCGATTGCCGGACGAGGTCGCGGCCGGTGCGGCGCACGCCCGGCGCGCCACGTCCGCGGCCCGACCGGCCCTCCCCGAGGGCCGGGCGATTCTCAGGATGGAACAGTCCGAACTCTGGTTTTCGGGCACCCGAAATCTTACGCTGCACGCCATGTCCGGTTCGCGAGGTTGGTTCGGCCCGAGCGGGTCGCGTCCGGGCGCTGCCCGCCGGCGCCCATCCGGAAGGGCCGTGGCGGTGCTCGCGGCGCTGCTCGTCGTGGTGGCCGGCTGTGCCGGCACCGGCCGGGCGCAGGACGCCGACCGGCCACTGGTCCTGACCACGTTCACGGTGCTCGCCGACATCGCCCGCAACGTGGCGGGGGAGCACCTGCGAGTCGAGTCGATCACCAAGCCCGGCGCCGAGATCCACGGCTACGAGCCCACCCCCGGCGACATCCGCAAGGCCGCCGAGGCCGACCTCGTCATCGACAACGGGCTGAACCTCGAGGTGTGGTTCGAAAAGTTCGTGGCCGACCTGGCGGTGCCGCACGTCGTCGTGTCGGAGGGCGTCGCGGTCGTCGACATCACCGAGGACGCCTACGCCGGCAAGCCGAACCCGCACGCGTGGATGAGCCCGACGAACGTGGTCCGCTACGTCGACAACATGGTCGTCGCGTTCGCCGCGCTCGACCCCGCGCACGCCGACGCGTTCGCGGCCAACGCCGGCTCGTACAAGGCCGAGCTGCGCCGCGTCCACGACGAGCTCGTCACGGCACTGGCGACGCTGCCACCCGCCCAGCGGGCGCTCGTGACCTGCGAGGGCGCGTTCTCCTACCTCGCCAGGGACACCGGGCTGACCGAGAAGTACATCTGGCCGGTCAACGCCGAGCAGCAGGCCACGCCCCAGCAGGTCACCTCGGCCATCGCATTCGTGACCGCCAACGACGTGCCCGCGGTCTTCTGCGAGTCGACGGTGTCCGACAGCGCGATGCGGCAGGTTGCCGACGCCTCCGGCGCCCGGTTCGGCGGCATCCTCTACGTCGACTCGCTCTCCGGCCCCGACGGTCCGGTCCCGACCTATCTCGACCTCATCCGCCACGACACCCGGACGATCATCGCGGGCCTCACCGGGGTGGCGGTGTGAGCCCCGCCGCGGTCGACACCGCCGCGATCGAGGTCGAGGGGCTCACCGTCAGGTACGGCCCCCTCGTGGCGCTCGACGGGGTCTCGCTGCGGCTGGCACCCGGGACGGTGTGCGGTCTGATCGGGATGAACGGGTCGGGCAAGTCGACGCTGTTCAAGTCCATGACCGGGCTGCTGCGGGCCGATTCGGGCCGGGTCCGGCTCGGCGGGCACGAGCCGGCCACGGCGCGCAGGCGGGGGCTGGTCGGCTACGTGCCGCAGGCCGAGGCCGTCGACTGGGCGTTCCCGGTGTCGGTGCGCGACGTGGTGATGATGGGCCGGTACGGGCGGCTGGGCCCCACCCGGCGGGCCCGCGAGGCGGACCGCGCCGCCGTCGCCGCGGCCCTGGCCAGGGTCGAGCTCGCCGATCTCGCCGACCGGCAGATCGGGCAGCTGTCGGGCGGGCAGCGCAAGCGGGCGTTCGTCGCGCGCGGGATCGCGCAGGAGGCCGAGGTCCTGCTGCTCGACGAGCCCTTCGCGGGGGTGGACAAGCGGTCGGAGGCGACGATGTCGTCGCTGCTCGCCGAGCTCGCCGCAGCCGGCCGCACGGTCCTGGTGGCGACCCACGACCTGCAGGCACTCCCGGCGCTCGCCGACGAGGCCGTACTGCTGCGCCGTCGGGTACTGCTGCACGGGCCCGTCGAGGAGGTCCTGCGCCCGGAGAACCTCGCCCGCGCGTTCGGCATCGACCCGCTGGAGCAGGGGAGCCGGACGTGAACCCGATCGACCTGATCGTCGAGCCGCTCTCGTACGGCTTCATGGTCCGTGCGCTGGTCACGACCGTCGTCGCCGCCGTGGTGTGCGCGTTGCTGTCCTGCTGGCTGGTGCTCGTCGGCTGGTCGCTGATGGGCGACGCCGTGTCCCACGCGGTGCTGCCCGGCGTGGTGCTCGCCTACGTGCTCGGTGCGCCCTTCGCGCTCGGGGCCGTCGTGTTCGGGTTCCTGGCGGTCGGGCTCATCGGGGCGATCCGCGACACCAGCCGGGTCAAGGAGGACGCGGCGATCGGGATCGTGTTCACCACGCTGTTCGCGCTCGGCCTGGTGCTGATCTCGGTCACCCCCAGCCAGACCGACCTCAACCACATCGTGTTCGGCAACGTCCTGGGCGTCTCGGTCGGCGACCTCGTCCAGGTCGCCGCGCTCGGCGCGGTGGTCGCGGCGGCGCTGCTGTACAAGCGTCGCGACCTCGTGCTCTACGCGTTCGACCCCGGGCACGCCCACGCGATCGGGCTCTCGCCCCGCAGGCTCGGCGCGCTGCTGCTGGGGCTGCTCGCGCTCACCGCGGTCGTGGCGCTGCAGGTGGTCGGCGTCATCCTGGTCGTCGCGATGCTGATCCTGCCCGGGGCGACGGCGCAGCTGCTCACCGACCGGTTCTCCCGGATGCTGCTGATCGCGCCGGTGCTGTCCGTCGTGTGTGCGACGGTGGGGCTGTACCTGAGCTACTGGCTCGATGCCGCGCCGGGCGGCCTGGTCGTCGTCACCCAGGGCGCGGCCTTCGCGCTGGTGTACCTGTTCGGCCCCCGGCACGGCCTGCTCACCAGGCGGGCCCGCCGCGACGGCGCGGCCCCGCCCGCCGCGGTGGGCCGCGTCGAGGGCTGACGCGATGGGAGGGCCGCGCAGGTCGCGTCCCGGACCGGCTGTCGTACGGTTCCGGTCGACGGACGTGCGACGAGAGGCCCGAATGACCGAATCCGCGGCGACGGAGAACTACCTGAAGGTCCTCTGGACCGCCGGGGAGTGGTCCGACGCGCCCGTCACCGTCTCCGTGCTCGCCTCGCGGCTGGGCCTGGCGCCGTCGTCGGTGTCGGAGGTGGTCCGCCGCCTCACCGATCGGGGCCTCGTCGCGCATGCCCGTTACGGCACCATCGAGCTCACCCCCGACGGCCGCCGGATCGCGCTCGGCACCGTCCGCAAGCACCGCTTGATCGAGACGTTCCTGGTCGACTACCTCGGCTACACCTGGGACGAGGTGCACGACGAGGCCGACCTGCTCGAGCACGCCGTGTCGGACACGTTCGTCGACCGGCTCGCGCTGCGGCTCGGCGAGCCCGACCGCGACCCCCACGGCGACCCGATCCCGCACGCCGACGGGAGCTTGCCGGGCGGCGACGAGCTGACGTTCGACGCGGTCGCCGAGGGGAGCCGGGTGCGGGTGGTGCGGGTCTCGGACTCCGATCCGCGGATCCTGCGCCACCTCGACCGCCTCGGGATCGCGCTGGGCAGCGTGCTGGAGGTCGTCGAGCGGCACGAGAGCGCGGGCACGATCGACGTCATGCACGGGCGCCGCGCCGTCGTGCTCGGAATGCCCGCAGCCAGGGCCATCCGCGTCGAGGCGATCGGCTGACGGCGGCCGGCCCGTCATGGACGGCCTGCGATGGACCGCCCGTGATAGGCCGCGGCTATCACCGCATAGGAACATTCATTTTGACGGCCCCCGGGCCCGACCCCAGAGTCACGTGCATGACACGCAGCCGTGATCACCGGGGACGCCCGTGACCGTCGAGGCGCCCACCGGGCGGGTGGCCGAGATCGTCGGACGGATCGTCGAGGCCCATCGCGGCTCCCGGGGACCGCTGCTGCCGATCCTGCACGCGGTGCAGGCCGAGCTCGGCCATGTCCCGCCGTCGGTCGTGCCGCTGCTCGCCGAGCGGCTCAACCTCTCGCGGGCCGAGGTGCACGGCGTCGTGACGTTCTACCGCGACTTCCGCGCCGCCCCGCCCGGCCGGGTGACGGTGCGGGTGTGCCGGGCGGAGGCCTGCCAGGCCGTCGGCGGACAGGCGCTGCTGGAGCACGCCGTCGCGAGCCTCGGCGTCGAGCGCGGGGAGACCACGCCCGACGGCGCCGTCACCCTCGACGAGGTCTTCTGCCTGGGCAACTGTGCGCTGGGCCCCGCGGTCCAGGTGGGCGACCGGCTGCACGGCCGGGTCACCCCCGCCCGCCTGGACGCGCTGATCGGGCAGTGCCGGTGAAGGTCTTCGTCCCCAAGGACTCCGCCGCGGTCTCCGTCGGGGCCGACGAGGTCGCCGAGCTGCTCGGACGCGCGGGCGCGCAGGTCGTCCGGACCGGTTCCCGGGGCATGCTGTGGCTCGAGCCGCTGGTCGAGGTCGAGACCGCGGCGGGCCGGGTGGGGTACGGGCCGGTCGCCCCGGAGGACGTCGACGGTCTGGTCGCCGCCGGATTGCTCGACGGCACCGCGGACGGCCTCGGGCTCGTCGAGGAACTGCCGTGGATGCGCGCCCAGCAACGCCTGACGTTCGCCCGCGTCGGCGTCGTCGACCCGGCCGACCCGGACGACCACGAGCGCCACGGCGGACTCGAGGGCCTGCGCGCGGCGCTGGCGATGGACCCTGCTGATGTCGTCACCGCCGTCACCGACTCGGGGCTGCGCGGGCGCGGCGGGGCCGGGTTCCCGACGGGCGTCAAGTGGAAGACCGTCGCGCAGGCGTCGTCGGCGGTGAAGTTCGTGTGCTGCAACGCCGACGAGGGCGACAGCGGCACCTTCGCCGACCGGATGCTGCTGGAGGGCGACCCGTTCACCCTGCTCTGCGGGATGACGATCGCCGGGTACGCGGTCGGCGCCTCGGAGGGCTACGTCTACGTGCGCTCGGAGTACCCGGATGCCGTCGCGGCTGTTCGGACGGCGATCGTGGCGGCCCGGGAGCGGGGCTGGCTGGGGGACTCGGTCCTCGGTTCGGGCTTCGCGTTCGACGTGCACGTCCGTGTCGGCGCCGGCGCCTACATCTGCGGCGAGGAGACCTCCATGCTGGAGAGCCTCGAGGGCAAGCGGGGCACGGTCCGGCCGAAGCCGCCGATCCCGGCGCTGGAGGGGTTGTTCGGGCGCCCGACCGTCGTCAACAACGTGTTGTCGCTGGCCTCGGTGCCCACGATCCTGGCCGACGGTCCGCAGGCGTACGCGGCGCTGGGTGTCGGCCGGTCACGGGGAACGCAGGTGTTCCAGCTGGGCGGCAACGTCGCCCGCGGCGGGGTGGTCGAGACGGCGTTCGGCATCTCGCTGGGCGAGCTGGTGGAGACCTTCGGCGGCGGGACCCTCTCGGGCCGACCGGTTCGTGCGGTGCAGGTCGGCGGCCCGCTGGGGGCGTACCTGCCCGTCGAACAGTTCGACCTGCCGATGGACTACGAGGCGTTCGCCGCGTCCGGGGCGATGGTCGGGCACGGCGGCGTCGTCGTGTTCGACGACACCGTGGACATGTCGGCGATGGCGCGGTTCGCGATGGAGTTCTGCGCCGAGGAGTCGTGCGGGCGCTGCACGCCGTGCCGGATCGGGGCGGTCCGCGGCGTGGAGACCATCGACCGCATCCGGGCGGGCGAGGACCGCGAGGCGAACCTCGTCCTGCTCGAGGACCTGTGCGAGCTGATGACCGACGGCTCGTTGTGCGCCATGGGCGGGCTCACCCCGCTCCCGGTGCGCAGCGCGATCCGCCACTTCGGGGAGGACTTCCGGTGACGCTGCTCGAGGAACCCGACTTCGGTACCCCGGCCCGGCCGGGGCAGGCCACGGTCGAGGTGACCGTCGACGGGGTCGCCCTCACCGTGCCGCCGGGCACGTCGGTGATGCGGGCCGCCGCGCAGGCCGGCTGCGCGGTCCCCAAGCTGTGCGCCACCGACAGCCTGGAGGCGTTCGGCTCGTGCCGGCTGTGCGTCGTGGAGATCGACGGCGCGCGTGGGACCCCCGCCTCCTGCACGACGCCCGTCGCGCCCGGCATGGTCGTGCGCACCCGGTCGGAGAAGCTGGAGAAGCTGCGCCGCGGGGTCATGGAGCTCTACATCTCCGACCATCCGCTCGACTGCCTGACCTGCTCGGCCAACGGCGACTGCGAGCTGCAGGACATGGCCGCCGCGACCGGGCTGCGCGAGGTCCGCTACGGCTCCGGTGTCGACGCCGGCGCGAACCACATGGACCTGCCGAAGGACACCTCGAACCCGTACTTCGAGTTCGACCCGGCCAAGTGCATCCTCTGCTCGCGCTGCGTGCGGGCCTGCGACGAGGTCCAGGGCACCCTGGCGCTGACCATCGAGGGCCGCGGGTTCGGCTCGACGGTGTCACCGGGTGGCACGGACTTCCTCTCCAGCGACTGCGTGTCCTGCGGGGCGTGCGTGCAGGCGTGCCCGACGGCGACGCTGCAGGAGCGCTCCGTCGTCGAGCTGGGGCTGCCGACCCGTTCGGTCGTCACGACGTGCGCCTACTGCGGTGTCGGGTGCTCCTTCAAGGCCGAGGTGCGCGGTTCCGGGGAGGCCACCGAGGTGGTCCGGATGGTCCCGCTCAAGGACGGCGGCGCCAACCAGGGCCACTCGTGTGTCAAGGGCCGCTTCGCGTTCGGCTACGCGAGCCATCCCGACCGGGTGCTGGCGCCCCGGATCCGCGAGTCGATCAGCGACGACTGGCGCGAGGTCTCGTGGGAGGAGGCCATCGGGTTCGCCGCACGTCGGCTGCGCGCGATCCAGGCCGCGCACGGCCCCGGGTCGATCGGCGCGATCACCTCCTCGCGGTGCACCAACGAGGAGGTCTACGTCGTCCAGAAGATGGTGCGGGCGGCGTTCGGCAACAACAACGTCGACACCTGCGCGCGGGTCTGCCACTCGCCGACCGGTTACGGGCTCAACCAGACGTTCGGCACCTCGGCGGGCACCCAGGACTTCGCCTCGGTCGACGACGCCGACGTGATCATGGTGATCGGCGCCAACCCGACCGACGCCCACCCGGTGTTCGCGTCGCGGATGAAGCGGCGGCTGCGCCGGGGCGCAGCCCTGATCGTCGCCGACCCCCGCTCGATCGACCTGGTCCGCAGCCCGCACATCGAGGCCGCGTACCACCTGCCGCTGGCGCCGGGCACCAACGTCGCGATCGTGAACGCGATGGCGCACGTCGTCGTCACCGAGGGACTGGTCGACCGCGAGTTCGTCGACGCCCGCTGCGAGGGCTTCGACGAGTGGGCCGCGTTCATCGCCGAGCCCGCCAACAGCCCGGAGGCCGTCGAGGAGATCACCGGCGTCCCGGCCGCCGACGTGCGCGCCGCCGCCCGGCTCTACGCCGGCGCCCGCAACGCCGCGATCTACTACGGCCTGGGCGTCACCGAGCACAGCCAGGGCTCGACGATGGTCATGGGGATGGCCAACCTCGCGATGGCCACCGGCAACATCGGGCGGCGCGGTGTCGGGGTGAACCCGTTGCGCGGGCAGAACAACGTGCAGGGCTCCTGCGACATGGGCTCGTTCCCGCACGAGCTGCCCGGGTACCGGCACGTCGGCGAGGAATCGGTGCGCGACATCTACAACGAGCTGTGGGGCGTGGAGGTCCTCGACGAGCCCGGCCTGCGCATCCCCAACATGTTCGACGCCGCGCTCGACGGCTCCTTCCGCGCGCTGTTCGTGCACGGTGAGGACATCGCGCAGTCCGACCCCAACACCGCCCACGTCGAGGCCGCGCTGTCCGCGCTCGACCTGGTGATCGTCCAGGATCTGTTCGAGAACGAGACGGCGAGGTTCGCCCACGTCCTGCTGCCCGGCACGTCGTTCCTGGAGAAGGACGGCACGTTCACCAACGCCGAGCGGCGGATCAACCGGGTCCGGCCGGTGATGCCCGCGCGCACCGGCAAGCAGGAGTGGCAGATCGTGTGCGAGCTCGCGCAGGCCATGGGCTACCCGATGCACTACGACGACGCCGCGCAGATCATGGACGAGATCGCGCTGACCACACCGACGTTCTCCGGGGTCTCCTTCGCCCATCTCGACGCCGTCGGCTCGGTGCAGTGGCCCTGCACCACCGAGCGGCCGGAGGGGACGCCGATCATGCACGTCGACGGGTTCGTCCGCGGGCTCGGCAGGTTCGTGCCGACCCGCTACGTCCCGACGCGTGAGCGCAGCACCCGTCGCTTCCCCCTGATCCTCACGACGGGCCGCATCCTGTCGCAGTACAACGTCGGCGCCCAGACCCGGCGCACCGCCAACGTCGCGTGGCATCCCGAGGACCTGCTCGAGATCCACCCGCACGACGCGGAGGTCCGCGGCATCGCCGACGGCGACCGCGTCGAGCTCTCCAGCCGGGTGGGGACGACGTCCTTGCGCGCCAGCATCTCCGCCCGCATGCCGGTCGGGGTCTGCTACACCACGTTCCACCATCCGGTCAGCGGCGCCAACGTCGTCACCACCGAGAACTCCGACTGGGCGACGAACTGCCCGGAGTACAAGGTGACCGCGGTGCAGGTGACGCCGGCGACGACGCAGGCCGCGGTCGAGCGTGGCGAGGCGCCGGTGGGGGCCGGTCGTGGCTGACCCGGCGCAGGCGCACCCGGCGCACGCGGGCGCCGAGCCCGTCGTGCGGCTCGTCGAGGAGATCGCGGTGCAGTTCGAGCACCGGCCGCCCGACGCCGCGGCCGCCGAGATCGCCGCACACCTGAGGCGGTTCTGGGACCCGCGGATGCGGCGCCGGCTCGTCGACGCCGTCGCGGCGGGTGCGGTCGGCGACCCGGTCGTGGTGCGCGTGGCGCAGGTGCTGGCGCCGGGGGTTCCGGCGCGGTGAGGCGACCCCCGGGCCGGGCGGGACCGGGGTCAGGCCGGGTCGGCGAGGACGGACGCGGCGGCCTCGGCGCCCGGCACCTGCAGGCCCCGGCGCAGCCGGCCCAGCAGCTCGTCGAACACGGCGGCGTCGGGTCCGAGGATGCGGGAGAACTCGCGCCTGACGCCGGCCGCGGCCTCGTCCCAGACGGCGAGGGCCTGCTTACCGCGCGGCGACGCCGCGATCAGCACCCGGCGGCGGTCGAGCTCGTCGGCGCGGCGCAGCACCAGGTTGGCCGACACCATGCGGTCGACGAGCTTGCTCAGCTTGGGCGCGAGCATCATCGCGTGCTCGGCGACGACGTTCATCGGGCAGCCGCCGCGCTCGGCGAGCAGCGACAGGATCCGCCACTGCTCGATGTCGGCGCCGTGGGCCTTCAGGGCCTCCTCCAGCCGCTGCTCGGCGGACCGTCCCACGAGTGCGAGGAGACGGAGGGTCTCGTCGTCGATCTCGTCATCGGGGTCGAGGCGAGGGGCCATCCCTGGATACTAACCGCACGATCGGAGTAACACCGTGCCGCACGGTGTCGCTAGCGTCGTCACATGCCCATTCACGAGGCGTCGCCGCGACTGACGGTGCCGCCGTCGGCCGATCCCGACGTCCTCACCATGGCGCTGGTCGTCCCGCTGCAGGGACCGGCCGGCATCTTCGGGCCTTCCTGCGAGAGCTGCGCCGAGCTCGCGGCCGAGGAGATCAACGCCGAGGGCGGCGTGCTGGGCCGCGAGCTGCGGCTCGTGCCGGTCGACGGGGGAGCGGCACCGGAGGTCGTCGCCACCGAGGTCGACGCCCTGATCCGGGCCAACGCGATCGACGCCGTGACCGGCTGGCACATCTCCGCCGTGCGGGAGGCGGTCGCGCCGCGCATCGGGGGGCGCGTCCCCTACGCCTACACGGCGCTCTACGAGGGCGGCGAGCACCGCCCGGGGGTGTTCCTGACCGGCGAGACGCCCGACCTCCAGCTGGGACCGACGCTCGACTGGTTCGCCGGCACCGTCGGCGTGCGGCGCTGGACCATCGTCGGCGACGACTACATCTGGCCCCGTCGCTCGGCGCGGATCGCCGCGGACCACCTGCGGTCGATCGGCGGCACCGTCTGCGACGAGATGTACGTCCCGCTGGGGACGACGGACTTCGACGGGGCGCTGGGCCGCGTCGAGGCCAGCGGCTGCGAGGCCGTGCTGATGCTGCTGATCGGCGACGACGCGGTGTGTTTCAACCGCGCGTTCAGCGCCCGCGGCATGGACCGCGACATCCTGCGCTTCAGCTCGCTCATCGACGAGAACGTGCTGCTGGCGTCGGGGGCGTCGAACACGCGCGGGCTGCTCACCTCCGCCGGCTACTTCGAGGACCTCGGGACGACGCCCGGTCTCGACTTCGCGGCCGCCTACTTCCGCCGCTTCGGGCCCGACGCGCCGGTGCTCAACAGCCTGGGCGAGTCCTGCTACGAGGGCGTCCGGCTGCTCGTCGCGCTGATGCGTCGCGCGCACTCCGCCGAGGTCGGGTCGGTGACCTCGGTGTCGGAGGGGCTGGCCTACGAGAGCCCGCGGGGGACGGTCGTCGTGCGCAACCGGCACCTGCAGCAGCGGGTGTTCCTGGCGGTCGCCGACGGGCTGCGCTGGGACGTCATCCAGGAACTCTGACCTGGCGGTTCGCGCACGTGCGCGGGGGTCCCCGCGGCCCGTCCGGCCGACCGTTGACAGCAGCCGTCACAGCCCGTAGTTTCCGGAGAAATTATTTCCGGCCACGGGCATCGCGAGCGTGTGTCCTTCCGGTGCCCCACAACGACGTGGAAGGAGTGACCGGTGGCGACCTATCGATACCGCTGCGGCAGCCACGGTTCGTTCGACCTGAGCGCACCGATCGGCACCGCACCCGGCACGGCGCCGTGCCCGGGGTGCGCCCGGCCGTCGACACGCGAGTACACGGCACCGATGCTGGGCCTCGCGCCCCGCGCCGCCGTCGCGCTGCTCGACCGGACCGCGGCGACGGCCGAGACTCCCGCCGTCGTCTCCGCGCCGCCCCCGCGGCCGGCCCACCGGCGTACCCCGCTCGCCCCGCCGAACCCGGCGCTGCGCCGGCTGCCGAGGCCGTGAGATGGCGGCCGTCGGACTGATCTACGTGGGCGCCGTGCTGTTCCTCAACGGCGCCATGCTGCTCGGCTGGGTGGAGGCCCGCTCCGCGGCGCCGCTCAACCTGTTCGTCGGGATCCTGCAGGTCATCACCCCGACGTTCCTGATCTTCACCGCCGCGGGCGACCCGGTGATCGTGCTCAACGCATCGGGGCTCTACCTGTTCGGCTTCACCTATCTGTACGTGGCGTGCAACCTGTTCTTCAACCTCGACGGCACCGGACTCGGCTACTTCTCGCTGTTCGTCGCCGTCGCCGCGGTCGCGTACTCGCTGGTGAACTTCATGCGCCTCGGCGATCCCGTCTTCGGCGTCATCTGGCTCTACTGGGCGTTCCTCTGGTTGCTGTTCTTCCTGGTCCTGGGCCGCGGGATGGAAGGGCTGGGCCGCTACACCGGCGCCGTCGCCGCGATC
This sequence comes from Pseudonocardia benzenivorans CB1190, assembly GCF_000196675.2. Lineage (GTDB taxonomy): Bacteria > Actinomycetota > Actinomycetes > Mycobacteriales > Pseudonocardiaceae > Pseudonocardia > Pseudonocardia benzenivorans. Next base: position 3,248,422 of record NC_015312.1, read on the forward strand.
CAGGGCTGGGCCACCGGCGCGCTCCCGGCAGCCGTGCTGCTGCTCGGCTTCTGGGGCCGTAACGCCACCTTGATCGCCTGGGTCGCCGCGATCGCCGGCATCGTCGTCTTCGCCGCGATCTACGTCCCGTTGCGCCCCAAGGGGACCGCAACACCCGCACCCTCCGGGACCCCGTCCGCCGCGGCCGTCTGACCGCGCGGCGCCCCGGCGCCGGCACACCCGGCGGTCGCGCACCGCCGTGACCGCACCACCTCATCGGTACGCCCTGGTTGTCACGTCCCTGTCCGTACGCACCGCAGGAGAGCGTCATGCCCGAAGTCGTCTTCCCGCTCGACTCGAACAAGAAGTTCACCGAACAGCAGATCGTCGGTCACAACCGGTGGCACCCGGACATCCCGGCGCAGGTGCAGGTCAAGCCCGGCGACTCGTTCCGGGTGCACTGCCGTGAATGGTTCGACGGCGCGATCGTCAACGACGACTCCGCCGACGACATCCTGAACGCACCGCTGGCGGGCGTGCACGTGCTCAGCGGACCCCTCGCGGTCGAGGGCGCCGAGCCGGGTGACCTGCTGATCGTCGACATCCTCGACGTCGGTCCGATCCCGCAGGAGGACTCCGGTCCGCTCGCCGGCCAGGGCTGGGGCTACACCGGCGTGTTCGCCACCCGCAACGGCGGCGGGTTCCTCACCGAGCAGTTCCCGGACGCCTACAAGGTGATCTGGGACTTCCAGGGCGGCAAGGCGACGTCGCGGCACGTCCCCGGGGTCTCCTTCACCGGCATCGTGCACCCCGGTCTGATGGGCACCGCGCCCTCGGCCGATCTGCTCGCGAAGTGGAACGCGCGCGAACAGGCGCTCATCGACACCGACCCGAACCGCGTCCCGCCGCTGGCCCTGCCGCCGCTGCCCGACTCGGCCATCCTCGGCAGCCTCTCGGGCGCCGACTTCGACCGGGTCGCCGGCGAGGCCGCCCGCACCGCGCCGCCGCGGGAGAACGGCGGCAACCAGGACATCAAGAACCTGACCAAGGGGACCCGGATCTTCTACCCGGTGTTCGTCGAGGGCGGGAAGCTGTCCATGGGGGACCTGCACTTCTCCCAGGGCGACGGCGAGATCACGTTCTGCGGCGCCATCGAGATGGGCGGGTTCATGGACCTGCACGTCGACGTCATCAAGGGCGGCATGGCGACGTACGGGGTCTCCGAGAACGCGATCTTCATGCCGGGCAACACCGACCCGCAGTACAGCGAGTGGCTGGCCTTCTCCGGCACGTCGGTGACCCTCGGCGGCGAGCAGCGCTACCTCGACTCGCACCTGTCGTACCAGCGGGCCTGCCTGCACGCGATCGACTACCTGACCAAGTTCGGCTACAGCCCCATCCAGGCGTACATGATCCTGGGTGCGGCGCCGATCGAGGGCCGCCTCTCGGGTGTCGTCGACATCCCGAACTCCTGCTCGACGGTCTACATCCCGACCGCGATCTTCGACTTCGACGTGCGGCCAGGCAAGAACGGCCCGCACCAGGTCGACCCGGGTATGGGCGTCCCGATGTCGCCCGCCTGAGTCCCGTGGGGGGTCGTCGGCCCCGGTCGCCCCGTGCGGCCGGGGCCGACGCGTGCCAGGCGTCGGCTCAGCGGGCGGTTCCGAGGCGCGGGAGATCGGGAAGCAGCGCGCCGAGCCTGCTCCGGGCGAGCCCGGGCAGCCGGCGTCTGCTCTGCAGGTGGGCGAAGACAGGCCGCAGATCGGGATCGGCGAGCAGCTCGGCCCGCGGCAGGTGCGGCTCGACGGGCCGGAACACGCCGTCGGCCTCCCACCCCCGGTCGGCCCGCGGCACCGCGTCGGTCAGGAAGTCGACGACGCCGACGATTCCCTGGCACCGCCCCGACCGGTAGACCACGGCGCGGGTGCCACTGGCCGTCGACCGCAGGCAGCACATCGTCCGCACGACACCGGGGTCGAGCTCGTCCCCGCTGCCCGCCCGGCGGACGAGGACGAGATCCGGTTCCGGACCGGCGCCGCACCCCGCAGCCGTCCTCGGCCCGCGACCGGCCGACGTCGCGAAGGCCCCGAGCCGCGGGGGCGACTCGGGGCCTTCGTCGTGGTCGGTGCGGACCGTCAGTCCAGGTAGTCCCGCAGCACCTGGGACCGCGACGGGTGCCGCAGCTTCGACATCGTCTTCGACTCGATCTGGCGGATCCGCTCGCGGGTCACGCCGTAGACCTGGCCGATCTCGTCGAGCGTGCGCGGCTGGCCGTCGGTCAGACCGAAGCGCAGCCGGACGACACCCGCCTCACGCTCGGACAGGGTGGCCAGCACCGACTGCAGCTGGTCCTGCAGCAGCGTGAAGCTCACCGCGTCGACCGCGACGACGGCCTCCGAGTCCTCGATGAAGTCGCCGAGCTGGCTGTCGCCCTCGTCGCCGATGGTCTGGTCGAGCGAGATGGGCTCCCGGGCGTACTGCTGGATCTCCAGCACCTTCTCCGGGGTGATGTCCATCTCCTTGGCCAGCTCCTCCGGGGTGGGCTCGCGGCCCAGGTCCTGGAGCAGCTCGCGCTGGATGCGACCGAGCTTGTTGATGACCTCGACCATGTGCACCGGAATGCGGATGGTGCGGGCCTGGTCGGCCATCGCGCGGGTGATGGCCTGGCGGATCCACCACGTCGCGTACGTCGAGAACTTGTAGCCCTTGGTGTAGTCGAACTTCTCGACCGCACGGATCAGGCCGAGGTTGCCCTCCTGGATCAGGTCCAGGAACGCCATGCCGCGACCCGTGTAGCGCTTGGCCAGCGACACGACGAGACGCAGGTTGGCCTCGAGCAGATGGTTCTTCGCGCGCTCACCGTCGCGGACGATCCAGCGCAGGTCGCGCCGCAGCTGCGGGGAGACCTTCTCGCCGGACTCGATCGCCCGGCGCAGCCGCTCGGCCGCGTAGAGGCCGGCCTCGATGCGCTTGGCGAGCTCGACCTCCTCCTCGGCGTTGAGCAGCGCGACCTTGCCGATCTGCTTCAGGTACGCGCGGACGGAGTCGGCCGAGGCGGTGAGCTCGGCGTCCTTACGGGCCTGCCGCAGCGCCTCCGACTCCTCCTCGTCCCAGACGAAGTCGCCCGACTGCTTCTGCTGCGAGCTACGGGTCGTCGGAGCACGACGGTTCGCGCCGGTGTTGGTCGGCTCCTCCTCCTCGTCGTCCTCGTCATCGTCGTCGTCGGAGTCGTCCGAGTCGGCGGTCTCGGGCTCGTCGTCGACCTCGAGGTCGTCGAGCTCGACGTCCTCGAGCTCACCGGCCTCGGGCGAGCCCTCGAGGTCGACCTCGTCGCCGTCGGCGTCGCCGTCGGCCTTCTTCGTCGCCGGCTTGGCCGCGGGGCCCGACCGGGCACGCGTCGACTTCGTCGCGGTCTTCTTGGGGGCTCCCGTCGTTCCCGCCTTGCGCCGGCGGGCCGGAGCCGACGCCACCGCCTCGTCGACGGTCGTGTCGGTGCGGGTTGCGGAGTCTGCGGCTGCCACCTAGGCCCTCTCGCTGCGTGCGCTCTGCTCGTCGCCGGAGACACGGAGGATCCGGCTGTCATGATGTCGAGACTGTCGATGACCTCGCTTCGTCGTGGGTCGCCGTTTCGTCTGGGTTCGGCCGGCCTCACGGGGCGGGGTACCGCGTCATTGTAACTACGTCTGCGCCGAGAGTTCGCACGTCGCATGCGTCGCGTGCCGTCGCAGTGCGCCGGACGGTCGCCGACGCGCCCCCAGTGGCGCTTTCGGAGGGCTCCTGCCGGGTCGTCGCCGGCGTCCCCGCCGCGGGCTCCGCGCCGCATCGGCGCTGCGTACGGGCCCGCTCCTGCGCCAGGAGGCCACGAGGGCGGGCGTCCGGCGCCCGAGCGCGGCCCCTACCGCCGCCCCTACCGCCGCCCGTGCCGCCTCCCGTGCCGCCTCCCGTGCCGTCTCCCGTGCCATCGCGTGGCCCGGCGCGCCCCGGCCGCCGACGAGCCCCCGTGAGTGCCGATGGTCGCCCGGCGACCATCGGCACTCACGACCCCGCGTCCGTCGCCGTCGACCCGTCGCCGACGACTCCGGCCCGTCGCCGACGACTCCGGCCCGTCGCCGATGACCGCGGCCCGGCGTTCACGACCGTGGCCCGCCGATCCGACGCCCGGTCATCGCTCACGAGCGGGCCGGTCGACCCGGTCCCGGGCCGCCTGTCCGATCGCGGCACCCGACCTGAGCCTGCGCGTGTCCCGAGGGGTGTGGTCGGATTGCGCCCATGCAGGCTCGACCGGACGCCGACCCCGACCCCGACGCCGACGCCGCGGGCGACGACCCCGCCGTGCTGCGGTCCGTCGCCGAGCGGGTGGCCCGCGAGGCCGCCGAGCACCTGCGGTCGCTGCCGCCGCCGAGGTCGTCCGCGGACGGGGACGGGGGTGGGGACGTCCGGGGTGCCGTGCGTACCAAGTCGTCGCCCACCGACGTCGTGACCGCGGCCGACGAGGCCGTCGAGGCGCTGGTCCGGACGCGGCTGGGCGAGCTGCGGCCCGGGGAGCACGTCCTCGGCGAGGAGGACGGCGGCGACGCGGCCAGGGCGCGCTGGGTCGTCGACCCGATCGACGGCACCGTCAACTACCTCTACGGCCTGCCCGCGTATGCGGTCTCGGTCGCCGCGGTGCGCGACGGCGTCAGCCTGGCGGGGGTCGTCGTCGATCCCGTGTCGGGGCGGACGTGGAGCGCGGCCCGCGGCGGGGGCGCGACGCTCGACGGGCGGCCGTTGGGCGTCACCGTCGAGACCGACCTCGCGCAGTCGCTGGTCGCCACCGGCTTCTCCTACCGCGCGCAGCGCCGGGCCCGGCAGGCGCGGATGGCGGCCGGGATGCTGCCGCGGGTGCGGGACCTGCGCCGCGGCGGCTCGTCGGCTCTCGACGCGTGCGCCGTCGCCACCGGCTGGCTCGACGGCTACGTCGAGCACGGGCTGAACTGGTACGACTGGGCCGCGTCGGCACTGATCGCGGCCGAGGCCGGTGCTGTCGTGCGGGTCCCCGGCCCGCCCGGCGCCGCGCCACCCGACGACGGTCTCGGTGCCGACGCGGTGCTCGTCGCCGCGCCCGGCATCGCCGCCGCGCTCGCCGCGCTCGTCCGTGAGCACGGCGCGGCCGAGGTCTGAGTCCGAGGGCACGGGTGTCCGCGGGGGCAGGCCTCGCCGGGAGCGGGCCGGCGCTCAGCAGGGGGTGTCGCGCGCCTTCTGCAGCAGCGCGGGATCGACCGCGGGACCCGGCGGCGTGCCGGCACCGCTCTCGTCGGCGTTGCCGGACCCGTCGCCGACCGACGGGTTGGCGAGCTGGTCGAGCACGTCGCGGGCCGTCGAGCTCGGCTTGACGTCGGAGAACGCGGTCCCGACCGCGAGGTCGACGCTGTCGTCGCCGCGCGCGTCGCGCACCAGCTCGGTGCAGGGCACCACGATCGCCAGCGTGGCCGCGGCGGCGGCACCCGCCTCGCCGAAGCGGATCTGGCCGCGACAGTCGAGGTCGCCGTCGGGGTAGAGGGGGTCGTTGCCGGGCGCGCCCGCCTCGGCGAACCCCAGGTCGCCGAGCTGGGCGGCGACGAGGTTGGCCTGCCCGCGCTGGCCGCCACCGTTGAGTACCCGCACCTTCGACGCGGCGGCCGCGGCCGGCGTCACCGACTCCAGCGACGAGGCCTCGACGACGGTCCCGGCCGTCCCGGCCGCGGGCGCCGGACACGACGTGGTCCCGGCGCCGCCCGAGGACGTGATCAGCACCGTCGTCCAGGTGGCGAGCGCGACCACGGCGAGCACGCTCACCAGGATCGCGACCGGACGGGTGCGCCGTCGCTGGTAGGGCCGCAGCGGCCGCGCCGTCATCGGTCGATCCCGTGGTCGAGCACGTGGTGGCCCAGCGCGACGAGCGGGTCGACCGCGCCGTCGAGGCCGTCGGCCATCTCCGCCGGCACCGAGCCCGCCTGAACCCGCGCGAGGATCCCCGCGAGGACGACGGCGAGCTTGAACGCCCCGAACCCGACGTACCAGGGCAGCGGCGCGAGGTCCAGGCCCGACCCGGCGGCGTAGGCCGCGGCGATCCCGGCGCGCGTCGGGAAGCCGGGCAGCCGGGTGGGCGACGGGATGCGCTGCGCGGCCCGCCACACGGGGTGCTCGTCGGCCTCGCACCAGTAGACGAGCATCAGCCCCAGGTCGGCCAGCGGGTCCCCGAGGGCGGAGAGCTCCCAGTCGAGGACGGCGAGGATGCGACCGGGGTCGGCGGCGTCGTAGACGCAGTTGTCGATGCGGTAGTCGCCGTGGACGATCGTGTTGCGCTGCGTGGTGGGCACGGCGGCCGCCAGGCGTGCCGACAGCGCGGTCAGCGACTCCTCGGTGGCCTGCCCGACGCTGTCGAGTCCGCTGTCGCGAGCGGCGTCCCACTGTGCGCCCCAGCGCCGCACCTGGCGGGCCATGAAGCCGTCGGGCCGCCCGAAGGACGAGAGCCCGACCGCGTCGATGTCGACCGCGTGCAGCGCGACGAGGACGTCGACGAGCGCGGCGCCCGCGCGGGCACGGTCGGCCGGATCGCCGGCCCACCCGTCGGGCAGCGTCGCGAGCGGGACGACGCCGTCGACCATGTCCATGACGTAGCAGGGCGCGTCGACCGGCGGACCGCCGTCGGAGTGCGCGAGGACGCGGGGCACCGGGACGGCGGTGTCGCGCAGCGCGGAGATGACCGTGCGCTCGCGTCCCATGTCGTGGGCCGTGGCCGCGACCTCGCCGACGGGGGGCCTGCGCAGGACGACCGCTCCGGCCGCCGAGCTCACCCGGTAGGTCAGGTTCGACCGGCCGGCCCCGATCATCTCCAGTGTGCAGTCGGCCCAGGCGGACTCGCCCAGCCGGTCGGCGAGCCAGCGGCCCACGGTCGTCGGATCGGCCCCGGGGTGCCGCCCCGCGACGGTCTGGTCAGCCACGAGCGCAGACCCTAGTGCCACCGACGGTCCGCGACGCCCACGCCGCGACGGGTGTCACGGACCGAGTTCAGGCGTGTGCATCATCCGCGTGCCGACCTGGGGTGCAACCGCTCGGCGACGACTGGTCGGCCGACGCGGCACGGGCTTGCACCCTGAGCTACCCTCTCGGCCCCGGGGGGACAGTCCCGTGCTGCGCCGGTGCCGCGTCGGGCGTTTACCGGGGGCGCCGCTGTGATGCTCTCGATTGAGACGGGCGTCACGTCGGGACCGGGCACAAACCCCGCTGCCGTGACGTTGTCGCGGCACGGCGAAGACACAGTGCAGAAGTTGAGGGTGGGAACGATGGCGACCGATTACGACGCTCCGCGTCGCAACGAGAGCGACGACATGGCCGAGGACTCGTTGGACGAGCTCAAGGCCCGTCGCAACGAGGCGCAGTCGTCCGCGGTCGATGTCGACGAGTCGGACACTGCGGAGAGCTTCGAGCTGCCCGGGGCGGACCTGTCGGGCGAGGAGCTCACGGTCAAGGTGTTGCCCAAGCAGGCGGACGAGTTCACCTGCGCGAGCTGCTTCCTGGTCCACCACCGCAGCCGGCTGGCCGAGACCCGCGGAGCCCAGTTCATCTGCCGCGACTGCGCGGCCTGAGACGACGACGGGCCCGGTACCGCAACCCACACGGGTAGCGGTACCGGGCCCGTGTCGTCGAACCGCGCCGTCGCGTCGTCGGTGGCAGGCCTATCCGGGGTTGCCGGCGGCCAGTGCCGCGCGCAGCCGGTCGGGATGGCGCGTGCTGACGATCCAGTACGGCACGTCGGACGCGGGATCGAGGATCTCGACGCGGACGACGGGCCCGACCCAGGCCCGGTGCATGAGGAACGCCTGCGGGTCGAGCTCGGGGCCCAGCGCGACCTGCTTGTCGCGGCGCTCGACGGTGTCGGTGCGCCCGACCAGCGCGAGCGGGACCGACTCGTCGGCGACGCTGAACACGCCGTCGGCCACCCGCACCTGGGTGCGGCCCAGCCAGTACAGGGCGCCCACGCACAGCGGCACCAGCACGACGTAGCCGATCCACGACCGGACGCCCGGGTAGCCCATGTGGATCTCGGCACCCAGCAGGACCCCGACGCCGACGGCCACCAGGTACCACCAGAGTGGGACGGACAACCGCTCGTCGAACGCAACACGGCCGGACGTCGCAGACGGCGGGGGTGACGGGTGCTCGCTCACGGACGTCGAGGGTAGCCTCGACCGTCGTGCCCGGCTCCCTCGACGCTCCCCAGCCCGAGCCCCCCGCCGCGCCGCTGCCCGAGCCGTTCCCCGAGCCGCTCGTGGGCCCGGCGCTCGAGGTGGCTCTCGTCCGGCTGGATCCCGATGTCCCGCTGCCGTCCTACGCCCGTCCCGGCGACGCCGGGGCCGACCTGGTGACCACGGCCGACGTCGTGCTGGCGCCGGGGGAGCGGGCCGTCGTCGGCACCGGGATCGCCGTCGCGCTGCCCGTGGGCTACGCCGGCTTCGTGCACCCGCGCTCCGGGCTGGCCGCGCGCGCGGGGCTGTCGGTCGTCAACACCCCGGGCACCATCGACGCCGGATACCGCGGCGAGATCCAGGTGTGTCTGATCAATCACGACCTCCGCGAGGATCTCGTGCTGAGAAAGGGTGACCGGATAGCCCAGTTGGTCGTTCAACGAGTGGAACACGTCAGGTTCGTCGAGACCGACGTCCTGCCCGGCTCCGTCCGCGGAGCCGGTGGCTACGGCTCCACCGGGGGCCACGACCGGCTGTCCCAGCATGCCATCGAGGAGATCGCGTAGTGGCACGACGCGACCGCACCGGGCTGCGTTCCGCCGCGCCCGCCGCCGAGCGTGACGGGTACGCCGACCGCGCCGACGACCGCTACGACTACGACGACGAGTACGACGACTTCGACGACCGCGTCGACGACGGGTACGAGGACGAGTACGACGCGTACGACGACGAGTACGACGACGGCTACGACGACGGCTACGACGACGACTACGACGACGACCACGCCGACGACCCGCGGCGTCCGTCGTTCGACCCGGACGCGCCCGGTCCGTACGACGTCGAGGACGTCGAGGGTCCGGCGCCGAGCACGGGCGGCGAGGACAACGTCGACCCCCGTGAGTACAACAGGCTCGCGGGCGACCACCCGGCGACGCCCGCCCTCTCGCCCGCGCACCAGGCCTGGGCGGCCTCCGTCCTCGACGGGCTGACCGATTTCGGCGCCGTCCGGATCCGCGTCCCGGCCGACGGCAACGTCGACCTCACCGTCCCGCCGTCGGGCACGATGCAGGCCGTCCACGTGATGGTGCCGCAGGGCAAACTGTCGGTCAGTGCGCTCGCGGCGCCGCGCTCCGAGGAGCTGTGGCCGACGCTGGCGTCGGAGATCGAGGCGTCGCTGCGCGACGGCGGCGCCACGGTGCGGCGGACCGAGGGGGAGTGGGGCCTCGAGCTGCACGCCCACACCGACGTCGCGCAGTCCGTGTTCGTCGGTGTCGACGGGCCGCGCTGGATGGTCTACGGGGTCGCGACCGGTCCGCAGGCCTCCACGGCGCAGCTCGACGGGGCGCTGCGGCTGCTGCTGCGCGGCATGGTCGTCGTCCGCGGCCGGCTGCCGTACCCGCCCCGGACCGTCCTGCCGCTCGAGCTCCCCGAGGATCTCAAGAAGCGTCAGCAGGAGCAGGTCGCCGCCGCCGAGAAGACCGCGGCGGCGGGCGGGTCCCCGGCCCCGACGCCCGCGCCGGACCCGGTCACGGCCGCGATTCCGGTGCGCTCGGCGCCCTACCGTCCCGTGCCGTACGACGTGGACCGTCCCGACGGGCGTCGGCCCGCCGGGCCCCGCCCGCCGCACGCCGCGCCTCCCGGGCGCGGTCCCGCAGGCCGGCCCGAGGGTCCGCGTCCCGGTGACCCCGTGCGTGGCCGCCCCGCGGCGCGCAACGGCGCGCCCGGCCCCGACGCCCAGCCGCGCCCGGTCGCGCCGCGGGGCGGGCGCGGTCCGGTGAATGGTGGAGCTCCGGTCAACGGCCGGGCTCCGGTCGACGGTGCCCCGGTGAACGGCGCCGGTCCGGTGAACGGGTCGGCTCCGGTGAACGGCTCGGCTCCGGTCAACGGGTTCGGTCCTGCGAACGGGCGGCCGCCGGTCGACGGCCGCGCCGCGGCCCTGGGCCGGCCAGGGGATGTGGGGCCGGTCGGCGACGCGCCGCCGCCGAACGGTCGGCCGCTCGCGGGCTCCGCTCCGACGGGCACGGCCCCGAACGGCTTCGCCCCGAACGGCTTCGCGCCCAACGGCGTCGCGTCCAATGGCATCGCGCCCAACGGTTCGGGCGGCTCCGCGCCCGACGGTCCCGCCGGGAACGCTCCCGTGCCGCCGGGACCCGCGAACGGGTTCGGCCCGGTGGAGGGCGCTCCGCAGCGCGCGGAGGCCAACGGTCACAACGGTGCGCCGCGACAGCACCCGGCTGCTCCCGACCCGCGGGTGCGCGACGTGCCCGACGGACGCAACGGGTACACGCCCGAGAGCGGTCGCTTCGGCCGCGCCGGCGCCCCGGACCCGTTCCCCGCACGCGGTGGCGACTCCGGTGCGTTCGCGCGCCGCGAGGACCCGGCCCCGCGGAACGGCGTCTCGCCCGACGCGCCCCGCGCCGTCCCGCGCGGTCCGCGCGCCGGGGACAGCGGCCCCGTCGCCCGCCCGGCCGCCGACAGCGGCACCTTCGGTCGGCCCGCGGGGGACAGTGGCTCGTTCGGTCGGGCTGCGGAAGGCGGTTCGTTCGGTCGGCCCGCGGGCGACAGCGGTTCGTTCGCCCGGCCGGCTGCGGACAGTGGCACGTACGCCTCGCCGGCTGCCGGCAGCGGCACCTTCGGTCGGCCTGCGGACAGCGGCACGTTCGCGCGGCCTGGCGGGGACAGCGGGTCGTTCCGTCGACCCGGCGGGGACAGTGAGGCCTTCCCCCAGCCCGGCGGGGACAGCGGTTCGTTCGGTCGGCCCGCCGCGGACGGCGGCGCGTTCGGTCGTCCCGGCGACCCGGCCCGGCCCGGCGAGCCGATGCGGCCCGGTCCGGCCGGTCGCGCCGACCGCCCGTTCGAGGCCGGCTGGACCGGCGGTTCCGGGCCGCGGCACGGCGGCCCCGCCGGCGCGGCACCCGAGCAGCCCGCGCATCGGGCACCCGGCCGCGAGACCGTCGACCCGTTCGCCGGCCGCCCCCTCGACGGGCCGCCGCGCAGCGGACGCCGCGCCGCCGACGGGGGCCGTGAGGCGTTCCGGCCGCCGGCAGGCGCACGTCCGGGCGGTCGCCGCCGCGCGGACGACCCGGGTCGTCCGCAGTACGTCGACCCGCGCGGGACGCTCGCAGGACCTCCGCCCGGCGCGGGCCGCCCGGTCGGCGGGCCCGGTCCGGTCGCGTCCGGCGGGCCCCGCGACCTCGGCGGGAGTTCCGGGACCGGCGCGTATCCCGCCCACGGTGAGGATGCCCCCGGTGCCCGGTACGACGGACCCGTCTCCGGTGGCCACCGTGCCGAGGCCCGGCGCGGGCCGGGCACCGACGACGGTCGCGGAGGCACCGGCCACGACGGCGACGCCTGGTACGACCGGCCCCGGCACGGGGGCGCCCCCGACCGTGACGGCCGTCGGTACGAGAACGTCGTCGGCGACGGGCCCGGGCGCGCCGGTCCGCGGCACGGCGGTCCCCGGTACGACGGTCCCCGGTACGACGGCCCCGGGTACGGCGGGTCGCGGCACGACGAGGCCGGCGGCCTCGGGCCCTCCGGGTATGCCGGACGTCCCCCGCACGACCGGACTGCGGCGGGCGACGGCCCGTCGGGTCGTCATGAGCGCCCCGGGCGCCACGGCGGCGGACACCCCGTAGCCGACCCCGACGAGGACCGTCCGGCCCTCGCGTTCCTCAACGGCGACCCCACGACGATGTTCGAGGCCGCCGAGGACGACCGAGTCGGCGGGCGCCACCACCGTCCGCGCTGACCCGCGGGACGAGCTCGCGGCGCGCTGATCCGGGAGGTCGTCGCCGCTCGCCGGGCCGGGTCTCGTCGCCGGCGGGTGGGCCCGGGGGTCCCGCGCGGGCGTCACCGCGGCCCGCGCTGACCCGGGACGCTGTCGCCGCTCGCCCCGCCCGGTCTCGACGCCTCGCGCGGACGCGGACACGAGCCCGGCGCCGTCGGGCGCGGGACGCGGTCGCCGTCCGCCCGGCTCGACCCGACACCGTCACTGAGTGCGGCCGACGCCGCCCGACGCGCTACCGGGCGTACTCCCACCCCCGCCGGGCGCAGCCCGACCCCGCCGGGCGCGGGACGCGAACGGCGCGGTCGGCTCGGTCCGACGCCGCCGCCGGGCGGCCTGGCGCCGTCGGGCGCGGGGCGCCGTCATGCCGGGTGCGGGACGCCGTCACCGCCCGCCCGGCGCGGCCTCGGCGGCCACGAACGCGGCCGGTCCGGCCCGACTCCGATACCGGGTGCGGCCCGACGCCGCCGGGCGCTTCGACCCCGTCAGGCGCTTCGACCCTGTCAGGCGCTTCGACCCCGTCAGGCGCCTCGAGCCGCGGGGCGCCTCGACCCGCCGGGCGCCCCGACGCTGCCGGACGCGGGAGGCCGTCGCCGCGTCGGCCCGGTCCGACGCCACCGCCTGGCGCGGCGGCGCGGGTCGCGGACGGTCCTACACGCGACCGCCGGCATGCAGCCAGCCGAGGACCGCGGCACGGCCGAGGGTCGCCGGATCGGCGCCGACCGCAGCGAGCCGCGCGGTGACGACGCCCGCACGCGGCAGCAGTTCCGCCCACCGGCGCGCGACCTCGACCGGGTGCAGCGGGTCGTCGAGAAGCGCGGCGATCCCCGCGGGGACCAGGATCCGGGTCAGTTCCGAGGGCGCCGGGCCGGGGGTGCGGGCGGCCTCGTCGAGCGCGCCGGCCAGGCCGGCGCCGTAGCCGGCCCACGCGCGCTCGAGCTCGGCCGTGAGCCAGGGGGGCGCGCCGCCGGCGCGGGCGTCGGCGACCGCGGCGGCCCGCCCGGCCGCGCGGACCCGGGCGGCGGTCGCAGCCGCGGTCACGGCAGCGGGGGCCGCGTCGGCCGATCCGGTCCAGGCCGGCAGCGCGAGCAGGACCCCGGCGAGCGGACGCGGGTCGTCGAGAGCGGCGGCCCACCGGATGGCGACGTGGGCCCCGAGGGAGACCCCGCCGACGAGCAGCGCGGTGCGCGCGGCGGTGGCGGCGCGCAGCGCGTCGTCGAGCGCCGAGAGATAGCCGGCGACGACCGCACCGGACGCCCGCGGCCGGGGTGCGACGAGCCGTATCCCCAGCGCGCCGAGCGGCTCGGCGAAGGACGACCGGACGAACTCCGCATCAGAGCCGGAACCAGGCAGAACGACCGCCACCGTGGCGGCCGGCGGCCCGCACGACACGCAGGGCGACATCACAGCTCACACATCCGACGGAGGCCATCCCGTTCGTCGCACGACCGGACGGTTCCGGGCACCTTTGGTGTTTCCTGCGCGTTACCATCTGCAGGGTAGCGGCCGGATCCCCGGAGAGTCCGTCGGCAACGGCCCGCGCCCTTGCGCCGAGGAGAGACATGGGCAGCACGGACGGTGGGGCTTTCCGCCGCATGCTCAAGAGGCTGACGAGCGACGTCGAGGTGCTCGACGCCGACGACCTGACCGAGGACTCCGAGCGTTCGGGAGCCCAGCGCGCGAGTGAGTGCGCCTGCGGTCAGGAGGTCACGATGCTCGGTAGGCTGCGGTCCGTGGAGTTCTGCCCCCAGGATGCCGACGCCTCCCTCGAGGCCGAACTGTTCGACGGCACCGAGGGCGTCACGCTCATCTGGATGGGGCGCCGGCGCATCCCCGGCATCGTGCCGGGCCGGACCATGCGGGTGCGGGGCCGGCTGTCGATCCGCGACGGCCGCAAGGTCCTCTACAACCCGTACTACGAGATCTGTCAGGGCACGTGACGGGTTCCCCCCGGCACGCGGGACGGGTGCCGGAGCGCCTCGACGCGCTCGGCCGGCCCGACGACGCACCGACCGACACGTTCCCGGTCGTCGGTGGCGGGCCGCGCCCGGACGACCGCCCGACCGACGTGATGCCCCGGGTGGACGGCCCCGCGCCCACCCGCGACGCGAGCGCCGACGCCGGCGGTGCCGCCACCGACCCCGACGCCCGCGCGGCGACAACCGGCCGGATCGACCCGGCCGTCCGGAACGACGCGACGGGCCGGACCGATGGCGTGGACGGCGACGACCCGGCCGACGGCGACGACCCGGCCGACGGCGACGACCCGGCCGACGGCGACGACCGCCCCACGCAGACGCTGCTCCAGCAGATGGGTGGGATCCCCGGCGTCGTCTACTCGACCGTCCCGGTCGCGGTGTTCATCGTCGTCAACATCCTGACCTCGCTGCGGCCCGCGATCTTCGCGGCGCTGGGTGTCGCCGTCGCCATCGCGATCGTGCGGGTCGTGCGCAAGGAGGCGCTGCAGCCGGCGATCTCCGGGCTGATCGGGGTCGCGGTGTGCGCGTTCATCGCGAACCGCTCCGGTGAGGCCCGCGACTTCTACCTGCCCGGGCTGCTGCTCTCGGCGGGACTGGGCCTGGCGTGCCTGGTCTCGATAGTCGTCCGGTGGCCGCTCGCGGGCGTGATCTGGCACGGCATCAACGGCGAGGGTCAGGCCTGGCGTGCCGACCGCCGCCTGTTGCGCGCCTACATGTTCGCCACCGGACTGTGGACGCTGGTGTTCGCGGCGCGGGTCGTCGTGCAGGGCTGGCTGTACAAGGTCGACGAGGCCGACTGGCTCGGCGTCGCGCGGCTGCTGATGGGCTATCCGCTGATGGGGGTGGCGCTGCTCGGGACGGTCCTCGCGGTGCGGCACGCCCGCTCCGGGCAGCCGACCGCGGAGAAGGCCTGACCGGGCCACGCCCTCGGGCGCGGCGCCTGCTCAGTGCCCCAGCGCTGCCCGGATCTCCTCCTCGACAGCGGTCGTCGCCACGAACAGCAGCTCGTCGCCCGGCTCGAGGCCCTCGTCCCCCTGCGGGACGATGACCCGGCCACCGCGCAGGATCGCGACGAGCGCCGAGTCGGGCGGCAGCCGCAGCGAACGAACGGGCTTGCCGGCCAGCGGCGTCGACGTCGGCAGCGTGACCTCGACGAGGTTGGCCTGGCCCTGACGGAACGTCAGCAACCGGACGAGGTCGCCGACCGCGACCGCTTCCTCGACCAGCGCGGCCAGCAGCCGCGGCGTCGAGACGGCGACGTCGACACCCCAGTTCTCCCCGAACAGCCACTCGTTGCGCGGGTCGTTCACCCGGGCGACGACGCGTCGCACCGCGAACTCCGTCTTGGCCAGCAACGAGACGACGAGGTTGACCTTGTCGTCGCCGGTGGCCGCGATGACGACGTCGCAGCGCTCCAGGCCGGCCTCCTCCAGTGAGGCGAGCTCGCAGGCGTCGGCGTGCACCCACTCGGCGGCCTCGACCGTCTCGGGCTGGACGTTGGCCAGGTCGCGCTCGATGAGCATGACCTGGTGGGAGTTCTCGACGAGCTCGAGGGCGATCGAGCGCCCGACCGCGCCGGCCCCGGCGATGGCGACCCGCATGGGGCTCATCCCTCCTGCGGCGGCGCCGCGGCGGCCGCCGTCACGTCACTGACCGTGCCCGACACCGCGGCCACGTAGACGGTGTCCTCGGCCTGGACGGCCGTGTCGGCCCGCGGGAGCACCCCGGTGCCGAACCGCACGATGAACGCGACGCGCGCGCCGGTGGCCTCCTCGAGCTCGCGGATCGGGTGGCCGATCCAGTCCTCGTGGACGGGCAGGGGCAGTACCGCGACGGTGCCCGACGGCTCGCGCCACGCGGACGCCACCCCGTCGGGCAGCAGCATGCGCAGCAGCCGGTCGGTGCTCCACGGCACCGTGGCGACCGTGGGGATGCCGAGCCGCTCGTAGACCGCGGCCCGCTTGGGGTCGTAGATGCGGGCGACGACCCGCTCGATGCCGAAGGTCTCCCGGGCCACCCGGGCGGCGATGATGTTGGAGTTGTCGCCGGAGGAGACTGCGGTGAAGGCGTCGGCCTTCTCGATCCCCGCCCCGGTGAGCACGTCGCGGTGATAGCCCTCGCCGACGACCTGCCGGCCGCGGAACTCCGGGCCGAGTCGCCGGAACGACTGCGGGTCGCGGTCGATCACCGCGACCTCGTGTCCCAACCGCTCGAGTCCGGCCGCGAGCGACGCCCCGACGCGGCCGCACCCCATGATCACCACGTACATCGCGGTGGTCCTCCTCGTCCGCCTGCCGCGGACCGCGTTCGCCGATGTCGGCGAGACGCTATCGCGTGCCGCCCACGAGCACCGCATAGGCTTCCGCTCGTGCCCAAGCTCGCCGTCGCGGTGAAGCGCATCGTGGTCGGCCGGCCGCAACGCAGCGACCGTCTCGCCCATAATCTGCTGCCGAAGCGGATCGCCCTCCCGGTCTTCGCCTCGGACGCGATGTCGTCGGTCGCCTACGCGCCCGAGGAGATCTTCCTGACGCTCTCGGTCGCCGGGGTGACGTCGTTCACCCTCGCCCCGTGGATCGGCGTCGCCGTCGCGATCGTGCTGCTCACGGTGGTGACGAGCTACCGGCAGAACGTGCACGCCTACCCGTCGGGCGGCGGCGACTACGAGGTCGCGACGGTCAACCTGGGCAGGCGCGCGGGGCTCACGGTCGCGAGCGCGCTGCTCGTCGACTACACGCTGACCGTCGCGGTGTCGATCTCGTCGGCCGCGGCGAACATCGGTGCCCTGATCCCGTTCGTCGCCGAGCACAAGGTGACGTTCGCCGTCGTCGCGATCGCGCTGCTCACCGCCGTGAACCTGCGCGGGATCCGGGAGTCCGGGGCGGCGTTCGCGGTCCCGGTCTACGCGTTCATGTTCGGCATCGGCGCGATGATCGTCTGGGGTCTCGTCCGGATCCTGCTGCTCGGCGACCACGTGCAGGCCGCCAGCGCGAACCTGCACCTGCTGGCCGAGGGCGACGCGTTCACCGGCCTCGCGCTCGTGCTGCTGATCCTGCGCTCGTTCACCCAGGGCGCCGCGGCGCTGACCGGCGTCGAGGCCATCAGCAACGGGGTGCCGGCGTTCCGCAAGCCGAAGTCGCGCAACGCCGCGTCGACGCTGCTGATGCTCGGCCTGCTGTCGGTGACGATGTTCCTCGGGCTGATCGCGCTCGCCGAGTTGACCGGCACGAAGATGGCGGCGGACCCGGCCCACCAGTTCCCCGACGCGCCACCCGGCTACGTCCAGCAGACGATGGTGGCCCAGCTCGCCGACGCCGTCTTCCACGACTTCCGGCCCGGGTTCTTCTTCGTCGTCGTGACCACGGCGCTGATCCTCGTGCTCGCGGCCAACACCGCCTTCAACGGCTTCCCGGTGCTGGGCTCGATCCTGTCGCAGGACCGGTTCCTGCCCCGGCAGCTGCACACCCGCGGCGACCGCCTCGCCTTCTCCAACGGCATCCTGGTCCTGGCGGGGTTCGCGATCCTGCTGGTCGTGGGCTTCCAGGCGGAGGTCACCCGACTGATCCCGCTCTACACGGTCGGTGTCTTCGTCTCGTTCACGCTGAGCCAGTTCGGCATGGTGCGGCACTGGAACCGCAAGCTCGCCACCGAGACCGACGCGGCGGCCAGACGCCGGATGCGCCGGTCGCAGGCCATCAACGGCTTCGGCGCGGGCATGACGGGCGTCGTCCTCGTCACCGTCCTCATCACGAAGTTCACGCTCGGGGCGTGGATCGCCATCGCGGCGATGGTGGGCTTCTTCGTGTTGATGCTGGCCATCCAGAAGCACTACACGCGGGTCACGGCCGAGCTCGTGGCCGGCGAGGCCGACGCGGTGCTGCCGTCGCGCAACCACGCGATCGTGCTGGTCTCGACGCTGCACAAGCCGACGCTGCGCGCGGTCGCCTACGCCCGCGCCACCCGGCCGGACGTGCTCGAGGCCGTGACCGTAAACGTCGACGACGCCGACACGAAGCGGCTGATGGACGACTGGAGCCGGCGCAAGCTCCCGGTCCCGCTCAAGGTCGTCGAGTCGCCGTACCGGGAGATCACCAAGCCGGTGCTCGACTACGTCAAGCGCATCCGCGGCGACAACCCCCGCGACGTCGTGACGGTGTTCATCCCGGAGTACGTCGTGGGGCACTGGTGGGAGCAGATCCTGCACAACCAGAGCGCGCTGCGGCTCAAGGGCAGGCTGCTGTTCCAGCCCGGGGTGATGGTGACCAGCGTCCCGTGGCAGCTGGAGTCGTCGGAGCGGGCCGCGGCACGGGGCCCGCAGCTCGCCGCGGGCGCGACGCGCCGCGGCTACCCGTCCATGGAGCAGCTGCCCGGTGAGCAGTCCGGGGCCACCACCGAGAAGCGCCCGGGCAGCCCGTCGGGGAAGGCCCGATGAGCGGGCGGGCGGCGCCCCGCGTCGGCGCCGGCGACCGGAGTGGCACCACGGACTGGACCGACCGCGTGCTCGACCTCGAGATCGGGGCGGTCGCGCACGGTGGGCACTGCGTCGCCCGTCACGACGGTCGCGTCGTGTTCGTCCGGCACGCGCTGCCGGGGGAGCGGGTGCTCGCGGTCGTCACCGAGGACGGCGGGGGCTCGTTCTGCCGGGCCGACGCCATCTCGGTGCGGACGGCGCACACGGGCCGGGTCGCGCCGCCGTGCACATGGGCCCGCGCGGGCGGCTGCGGCGGCTGCGACTTCCAGCACGCGACCCCCGAGCTGCAGCGCGAGCTCAAGACCGTGGTCGTGCGCGAGCAGCTCGCGCGGCTCGCGGGGATCGACAGCGACGTCACCGTCGAGGAGCTGCCGGGTGGCCCGCTGGGCTGGCGCACCCGGGTGCGGCTCGCCGTCGACGGCGAGGGCCGGGCCGGGCTGCGCGCGCACCGCAGCCACGAGGTGCTGCCCGTCGCCGACTGCCCCATCGCCCCCGAGGGCGTCCTGCCGCCGGTCCTCGCGCGCCGGCATCGCCCGGGCGAGGAGTTCGAGATCACCGTCGACGCCGACGGCACCGTGCACGACGAGCGCGACGGCGCGCCCGTCGTCCAGCGGGTCGCGGGGCGGGAGTGGCGGCTGCGGCCCGGCGCGTTCTGGCAGGTGCACCCGGCGCTGGCACCGACGTTGGCCGCGGTCGTCGGGCAATGGGCCGCGGCGCCGGCCGGTGCGACGGCGTGGGACCTCTACGGGGGAGCGGGCCTGTTCGCCGCGGTGCTCGCCGAGCAGGTCGGGCGCGACGGTGCGGTGACGGTCGTCGAGTCGGCGGCGGGCGCGGTCGCCGACGGCGAGGCGGCGCTGGCCGACCTCCCGCAGGTCGCGTGGGAGGTCGGGCGCGTCGAACGGGTGCTGCCCGCGCTCGCCGACCCGGACGTCGTCGTGGCCGACCCGCCGCGCTCCGGGCTGGGCCGCGCGCTGGTGGAGGCGATCTGCGCGCGGGGGCCCCGCCGCGTCGTCCACGTGGCCTGCGACCCGGCTGCACTGGGTCGCGACGTCGGCCTCTTCGCCGCACTTGGCTACCGGCTCACCGCGCTGCGCGCCTTCGACGCCTTCCCGATGACGCACCACATGGAGTGCGTGGCCCTGCTCGAGCCCTGAGCCGGCCGGCTGCTAGAACCGGCACATGGCAGCGAACGAACTGGCCGAGCACGTCGCCGACTGGGCACCCGGGCCCGTCGAGGAGACCGATCGGATAGGCGCCTGGGCCGCGCGCGCGTTCGCCGACGTCCTCGACCAGCCCTCACCCGTGGAGCCGGCCGGGGTGGGCGGCACCGGGCCCGTCGACGGGGCGGCGCTGCCTCCGCTGTGGCACCGCTTCCACTTCCTGGAGCGGGCCGCCCAGCACGAGCTCGGGGAGGACGGGCACGTCCGGGAGTCGCACTTCCTGCCGCCGATCCCGGACCGGCGCCGGATGTTCGCGGGCGGTCGCGTCGAGTGGCACTCGCCCGTCCGCGTCGGCGACGAGGTGGTGCGGCGGAGCGAGATCGCGTCGCTGACGCCCAAGAGCGGGCGCAGCGGCGAGATGCTGTTCGTGACGTTGCGCCACGAGTTCCGCCGCGACGGCGAGCTGCTGCTCGCCGAGGAGGAGGACCTCGTCTACCGCACGCAGAAGCCGGGGGAGGAGCGCCGTGTCGCCGTCGCGGCGGCGGCCGAGCCCGGCCCGCACACCGCCGACGGCCCGTGGACGGCCCGGCTCGAGCCCGACGAGGTCCTGCTCTTCCGGTTCAGTGCGCTGACCTACAACGCCCACCGCATCCACCACGACTTCCCCTACGTCACCCAGGTCGAGGGCTTCCCGGGGCTCGTGGTGCACGGACCGCTGCTCGCGTTGCTGCTGCTGGAGCTGCCACGCCGGCACGCGCCCGACCGGACCGTGCGCAGCTTCGAGTACCGGCTGCGTGCACCCGCGTTCGCCGGGACGACGGTGCTCGCCGCCGGCGGCCTGGTCGACGGCGACCCCGACCGTGCCGACCTCGCGGCCGGCACCGCCGACGGCCCGCCCTCGATCACGGGCACGGTCCGCTTCCGGTGAGCGGACCGCGGCCCTCGGTAGCGGATTCCCGGTCCGCACCGTCGGGCGACCCGGCGGTGACCCGTGGTGCCCCGTTCGCGACGATGGTCACGTGACGGACAAGGCAGCTTCGGTACAGCAGCGGATCGCCGACGAGCTCGGCGTGCGCCCGCACCAGGTCACCGCCGCGGTGGACCTCCTCGACGGCGGCGCGACCGTGCCGTTCATCGCCCGCTACCGCAAGGAAGCCACGGGAGCGCTCGACGACGCCCAGCTGCGCACCCTCGAGGAGCGGCTGCGCTACCTGCGGGAGCTCGAGGAGCGCCGCGAGGCCGTCCTCGAGTCGATCCGCGGCCAGGGCAAGCTCGACGAGGCCCTCGAGGCGCGCATCCTCGCCGCCGACTCGAAGGCCCGGCTCGAGGACATCTACCTGCCCTACAAGCCCAAGCGCCGCACCAAGGCGATGATCGCCCGCGAGCAGGGCCTGGAACCGCTCGCCGACGCGCTGCTGGCCGACCCGGCGCTCGACCCGACCGCCACGGCGGAGCCCTACGTCACCGGCGAGGTCGCCGACGCCGCGGCCGCCCTGGAGGGTGCCCGCTCGATCCTGGTCGAGCGCTTCGCCGAGGACGCCGACCTGATCGGCGGGCTGCGGGAGCGCATGTGGAACCAGGGCCGGCTGGTGTCGAAGGTGCGCGAGGGCAAGGAGCACGACCAGGCCGCCGCGAAGTTCGCCGACTACTTCGACTTCTCCGAGGCGTTCACCAGCCTGCCCAGCCACCGCATCCTCGCGGTCTTCCGCGGCGAGAAGGAGGAGGCGCTCGACGTCGCGCTGGAACCCGCGGCCGAGCCCGCCGAGCCGGGCGTGCCGACGGAGTACGAGCGGCTCATCGCCGCCAACTTCGGCATCGCCGACGAGGGCCGCCCGGCCGATCGCTGGCTCTCCGACGTCGTGCGCTGGGCCTGGCGCACCCGCATCCTGCTGCACCTGGGCATCGACATCCGGGTCCGGCTGCGCACCGCCGCGGAGGAGGCCGCCATCGGCGTGTTCGCGATGAACCTGCGCGACCTGCTGCTCGCGGCACCCGCGGGCACGCGCGCGACGATGGGCCTCGACCCGGGGCTGCGCACCGGGGTCAAGGTCGCGGTCGTCGACGCGACGGGCAAGGTCGTCGCCACCGACACGATCTACCCGCACGCGCCGCGCAACGACCGCAAGGGCTCGCTCGCGACGCTGACCCGGCTCGCGGCGGCGCACGAGGTCGATCTCATCGCCATCGGCAACGGCACCGCGTCCCGCGAGACCGACGCGCTCGCCGCCGAGCTCATCGCCGCCAACCCCGGCCTCAAGCTGACGAAGGTCATGGTCAGCGAGGCCGGGGCGTCGGTGTACTCGGCGTCGGCCTACGCGTCGGCCGAGCTGCCCGACCTCGACGTGTCGCTGCGCGGCGCGGTGTCGATCGCGCGCCGGCTGCAGGACCCGCTCGCCGAGCTCGTCAAGATCGACCCGAAGTCCATCGGCGTCGGTCAGTACCAGCACGACCTGCCGGAGTCGTCGCTGTCGCGCTCGCTCGACGCCGTCGTCGAGGACTGCGTGAACGCCGTCGGCGTCGACCTCAACTCGGCGTCGCCACCGCTGCTGCGCCGGGTCTCGGGGATCAGCGAGTCGCTGGCGGCGGCGATCGTCGCGCACCGCGACGCCAACGGCCCGTTCCGCACCCGCACCGCCCTGTCCGACGTGCCGCGCCTGGGCCCGAAGGCCTTCGAGCAGTGCGCGGGCTTCCTGCGCATCCGCGGCGGCGACGAGCCGCTCGACGTCTCCGGCGTGCACCCCGAGTCCTACCCCGTGGTCCGGCGCATGGTCGAGGCGGCGAAGACGCCGATCGGCGAGCTGATCGGCAACACCCGGGTCCTGAAGACGTTGCAGCCCAAGCGGTTCGTCGATGACACCGTCGGCCTGCCGACGGTCACGGACATCCTCGCCGAGCTGGAGAAGCCGGGCCGTGACCCGCGCCCGGCGTTCCGCACCGCGACGTTCGCCGAGGGCGTCCACACGATCGGCGACCTGCGGCCCGGGATGCTGCTGGAGGGCGTGGTCACCAACGTCGCGGCGTTCGGCGCGTTCGTCGACGTGGGCGTGCACCAGGACGGCCTCGTGCACGTCTCGGCGATGTCGACGAGCTTCGTGTCCGACCCGCGCGAGGTCGTGAAGTCCGGCGACGTCGTGCGGGTCAAGGTGCTCGACGTCGACGAGCCGCGCAAGCGCATCTCGCTCACGCTGCGTCTCGACGACGAGCCCGGCGCGGGCCGCACCGGCGGTCGGCGCACGGGCGACGGCGGCCGGAGCGACGGCGGTGAGCGGGGTGGCCGCGGCGGTGACCGGAGCCAGGGGGACCGGAGCCAGGGGGACCGGCGCCAGGGCGACCGGCGCGGCGGGGACGTGCGCAAGGGTGACCAGCGCGGTGCCCGCGGCGGCGACCGGCGCGGCGGCGAGCGCGGCGGCAACGACCAGCGAGCTGGTCGTTCCGGCGGGCAGGCGCGGCCGCGCCCGGAACCGGCCAACAACGCGATGGCCGAGGCGCTGCGCCGCGCCGGTTTCGGCAAGTAGGCCCGGCCCGTCCGGCGCCGGCGACGGGTGCCGGCGCCGGACGGGGGAACAGCCCGGCGGTCCGGGGCGTTGATCCCTGACGGAACCACGTGACCGGCGAGACCCGGCCCCGGCGTGATCGTCGGGAATGCGGCATGGGACACTGGTGCGTCGGTCCGCCGCTCATGGCGGTCCGAGAGCCCCAGATGGTCCACGTATGCACGCCGCAGGGCCCCGCGGGCTTCCGTGAGTGATCTCCGTGAGTGCCCGCGTCCAGAGTGGGACGCGCTCACCCTGCCGCGACAGAGGACGTGTGTGACTACCCTGCTCGACCTGCCCGAGAACGACCACCCCGAGACCCCTGAGTTCGACGACGCCGCGCTCGCGGCCGAGATCGACTCGGTCGAGGACGTCGCCCCGACCGACGCCTCCCACGACAGCGACTCCGACGAGTCCATCGGCGACTCCGTCGAGTCCACCGGCGACGTCGACGAGTTCGCTGACGACTCCGCCGAGGACTCGAACGACGAGTCCGACGACTCCGACGACTCCGACGACACGGACGACCCCGACGAGGGCGGCGTGCGCTTCGCCGACCTCGGGCTGGCTCCCGAGCTGCAGCGCGCGCTCGACGAGCTCGGCTACGAGCGGCCCAGCCCGATCCAGGCCGAGGCCATCCCGTCACTGATCGACGGCCGTGACCTCATCGGCCAGGCCGCCACCGGCACCGGCAAGACGGCGGCCTTCGCGCTGCCGATGCTGCAGCGCCTGGCGCAGGAGCGCCGCGGCAGCCGCGGCACCGCCCCGCTCGGCCTGGTGCTGGCCCCGACCCGCGAGCTCGCGATGCAGGTCACCGAGGCGATCGCCCGCTACGGCAAGGGGCTGCGTGCCCGGGTGCTGGCCGTCTACGGCGGCGCTCCCATCGGCCCGCAGCTCGGTGCGCTCAAGCGTGGCGTCGACGTCGTCGTCGCCACCCCGGGCCGCGCGATCGACCTGATCAACCGCGGTGCCCTGAGCCTCGACGAGCTCGAGGTCGTCGTGCTCGACGAGGCCGACGAGATGCTCGACATGGGCTTCGTCGAGGACATCGAGACGATCCTGCAGGCCACCCCCGACACCCGGCAGGCCGTGCTGTTCTCGGCCACCATGCCGCGGCGCATCGAGGTGCTCGCCCGCACCTACCTGACCGACCCGGTGCTGGTGCGCATCCAGCGCGAGGAGGTCCCGGAGGGCGAGGCCCCCCGGGTCCGCCAGACCGCCTACATGGTGCCGCGCAGCCACACGACGGCGGCGCTGGGCCGCATCCTCGAGCTGGAGCGGCCGACCGCGGCGATCGTGTTCTGCCGCACCCGTGCCGACGTCGATGCCGTCACCGAGGCGCTGACCGGCCGTGGGCTGCGTGCCGAGGCGCTGCACGGCGGCATGGACCAGGAGCACCGCACCCGCGTCGTCGACAGGCTGCGCAACGGGCGGACCGACCTGCTCGTCGCCACCGACGTCGCCGCCCGCGGCCTCGACATCGACCAGCTGACCCACGTCGTCAACCACGACGTGCCCAAGTCGCCCGAGTCCTACGTGCACCGCATCGGCCGGGTCGGCCGGGCGGGCCGCGAGGGCGTGGCGATCACCCTGGTCGCGCCCGCGTCGGTGCGGCACCTGCGCAACATCGAGCGGCTCACCGGCACGCCGGTGCCCGTCGCCCCCGTGCCGACGGTGGCCGACCTCGCCGGTGCGCGCGTCGAGCGGACCAAGGTCGCGCTGCGGGAGCGGCTGCTGACCGACCGGCAGTCGGCCGGCCGCGGCGCCGACGACGGCGTCGCCGCGATGATCGCCTCGCTCGCCGAGGAGTTCGACGCCGTCGAGGTCGCGGCCGCCGCCGTGCGGATCGCCCGCGACGTCTCCGGTGCCCCCGAGGACGAGATCGACATCCCGGTGGTGTCGGCGCCGCGCGAAGGCCGTCGCGAGCGCGACGGCCGGGGCGGCCCGGCCGGACGGCGCGAGTTCGGGGGCAGCCGCGGCCAGGGCCCGCGTCCGCCGAAGGCGGGTACCACCCGGCTGTTCGTCTCCGCCGGTCGTGCCGCGGGTGTGCGCCCGCAGGACATCGTCGGCGCGCTGGCCAACGAGTCCCGGCTCTCCGGTCGCGACATCGGCGCCATCCAGATCCACGAGCGGCACGCGCTCGTGGAGGTGCCCGAGCACGCCGCCGACGAGGTGCTGCGCGCGCTGCGCGGCGTCACCACGCTCAAGGGCCGCCGCGCCAACGTGCGCCGCGACCGGGCGACGGCCCGCCCGTAGCGGTACGGCACGCCCCACGAACGGCGACGGCCGGTCCCCGGGTACGGGGGCCGGCCGTCGTCGTGTCCGCGGCGTGGTCAGTGGACCTGGACCTCGTCGCCGACCTGCAGATAGTTGTAGAAGGTGACGGCGTTGTCGTGCGCGAGGTGCACGCACCCCGCCGACGGGTTCTGCGGGTTGCCCTGGTGGAACGCGATGCCCCCGGGGGCGAAGAACACCGCGTAGGGCATCGGCGCGTTGTTGAACTCCGCGCTCTTGTGGTCCTTGTCCTTCCACTGCACCTGGAAGGTGCCGGTGGGGGTCTCCTCGCCCTGGCCGCCGTGGCTGATGCCGACGGGCCCGACGGTGACGGCGCCGTCGTCGATCAGCCACGCCTTGTTCGCGGCGAGGTCCACGCACGCCTTCGCCGTCACCGTGCACGGTGTCCCGGCGACGAGCGCGCTGCCGTCCCCGCCACCGGTGTGATCGGCGGCCAGCGCGGTGCCCGTGAGCACCCCCGCCGCGACGACGCCGACCCCGATCAGCGCACCGACGCGTGCGACACCCCGGAACCGGGGTGTGCGTCGTGTGCTGTGCTCGCCCATGAGTGTCCTTCCGAATGGTCGTCCGCAGCAGCCAACGAGCAGCAGATCGGGAGGTGACGGGCGGTGCCGGGGGTGTCCCGAACCCGTCGCGAGTCCGGGACGGGGGGTTCGCCCGGCGCGTCCCGAGTTGTCGGCGCGACGTCCGCGGGGTAGAAGCGCAAGGCGTCGTCGGGGGGCGGCGCGGTGCCGACCGCGAGGAGAGACGCCCGTGTCCGCAGCCGAGCCCGAGCCGGGGGCCGTCACCACCCCGACCGAGGGCGCGATCCGCAAGGCGATGTGGCGGCTGCTGCCGCTGCTGGGCCTGTGCTACCTGCTCAACTACGTCGACCGGGTCAACGTCGGGTTCGCGTCGGTGACGATGCGCCCCGACCTGGGCCTCTCGGCGACCGCCTACGGCCTCGGGGCCGGGCTGTTCTTCATCGGGTACTTCTTCTTCGAGGTGCCGAGCAACGTCATCCTGCACCGCGTCGGCGCCCGGCTCTGGATCGCCCGCATCATGATCAGCTGGGGGATCATCGCGTCGGCGACGGCGTTCGTGCAGGGCCCGACCAGCTTCTACGTCGTGCGGTTCCTGCTGGGCTTCGCCGAGGCGGGGTTCTTCCCCGGCATCATCCTGTACCTGACGTACTGGTTCCCGAGGGTGCAGCGGGCCCGTGTCGTCGCGCTGTTCTTCCTGGCGGTGCCGCTGTCGTCGGTGGTCGGCGGGCCGCTGTCGGGGCTGCTCATCGACCACGGCGAGGGCGTCCTCGGGTTCGACGCCGGCTGGCGGTTCATGTTCTTCCTCGAGGGCCTGCCCGCGTTCCTGCTGGGCATCGTGGTGCTGTTCGTGCTGCCCGACCGGCCGCGCAAGGCCCGCTGGCTGCGCCGCGAGGAGGCGGCGGCGCTGGAGGACACGATCGCCCGTGAGGACGCCGCGGAGGTGCCGCACGCGCCCGGGCTGCGCGCGGCGCTGGCCGACCGGCGGGTGATCGCGCTGTCGGTCGTCTACTTCGGTGTCGTGTTCGGGCTCTACGTGCTCGCGTTCTTCCTGCCCCAGGTCGTCGACGAGCTCTCGACGTCGCTGTCGGCCACCGTCATCGGGCTGGTGACGGCCATCCCGTACGCGGTCGCGGCGGTGGTCATGG
This sequence comes from Pseudonocardia benzenivorans CB1190, assembly GCF_000196675.2. Taxonomy (GTDB): domain Bacteria; phylum Actinomycetota; class Actinomycetes; order Mycobacteriales; family Pseudonocardiaceae; genus Pseudonocardia; species Pseudonocardia benzenivorans. The sequence goes on from NC_015312.1 coordinate 3,275,499, forward strand.
TCGTCGTGGCCCGCAGCTCGGACCGCACGGGGGAGCGGGTGCTGCACGTCGCCGTGCCGGTGCTGCTCGGCGCCGCCGCCGTCGCCGTCGCCCTCTACCTCGACTCGCCCGCGCTCGTGATCGCCGCCGTGACGGTGTGCGCGTGCGGGGTGTTCGCCGCGATCCCCGTGATCTGGCAGCTGCCGCCGACGTTCCTCACCGGTGTCGGCGCGGCCGCGGGCATCGCGCTGATCAACTCGTTCGGCAACCTCAGCGGGTTCGTCGGGCCGTACCTGACCGGCTGGCTGGAGGACCTCACCGGGTCGCTGCGTGCGGGGATGTGGTGCGTCGCGGGGTTCATGACGTTGTCGGCGGTGATCGTGCTGCTACTGGGCCGCTCGGTGCGGGAGGCCGGGCGGCCCGCGGCTGCCGGGGCGGGCGGCGGCGGGGATAGGTTGGTCGCGCCCGACCACCCCGGCACGCGACCCCCCCGCCACGTGACCCGCACCGACTGGAGCGCCGAATGACCGAGCTCGCGGACCGGTCCGCCCCTGCGACCGCCGACCTCAAACCGCGCAGCCGCGACGTCACCGACGGCATCGAACGCACGGCCGCCCGCGGGATGCTGCGCGCCGTCGGCATGCGCGACGAGGACTTCGCCAAGCCCCAGATCGGCATCGCGTCGAGCTGGAACGAGATCACCCCGTGCAACCTGTCGCTGCAGCGCCTCGCCCGGGCCGCCAAGGAGGGCGTGCACGCCGCGGGTGGCTTCCCGATGGAGTTCGGCACGATCTCGGTGTCCGACGGCATCTCGATGGGCCATGTCGGCATGCACTACTCGCTGGTCAGCCGGGAGATCATCGCCGACTCGGTGGAGACGGTCGTCCAGGCCGAGCGCCTCGACGGCACGGTCCTGCTCGCCGGCTGCGACAAGTCGCTGCCCGGCATGCTGATGGCCGCCGCGCGGCTCGACCTCGCATCGGTCTTCGTGTACGCCGGCTCGATCCTGCCCGGGCACGTCGACGGCCGCGAGGTCAACATCTCCGACGCGTTCGAGGCCGTCGGCGCCTGCATCAAGGGGCTCATCACCCGCGACGAGCTCACCGAGATCGAGCGCAACATCTGCCCCGGCGAGGGCGCGTGCGGCGGCATGTACACCGCCAACACCATGGCCAGCGCCGCGGAGGCGCTCGGCATGGCGCTGCCGGGGTCGGCCAGCCCGCCCGCCGTCGACCGGCGTCGCGACGGCTCGGCCCGCGCCTCCGGGGAGGCCGTGATCGGCATGCTCGCCCAGGGCATCACCGCCCGCGACATCCTCACCCGCGAGGCCTTCGAGAACGCGATCGCCGTCGTGATGGCGTTCGGCGGCTCCACCAACGCGGTGCTGCACCTGCTCGCCATCGCCCACGAGGCGCAGGTCGAGCTCACCCTCGACGACTTCAACCGCATCGGCGACCGCGTCCCGCACCTGGCCGACGTCAAGCCGTTCGGGCGCTACGTCATGTCGTCGGTCGACCAGGTCGGTGGCGTGCCCGTCGTGATGCGTGCGCTGCTCGACGCGGGACTGCTCCACGGCGACGCCCTCACCGTCACCGGCAGGACCGTCGCGGAGAACCTCGCCGAGATCGACCCGCCCGATCTCGACGGCACGATCGTGCACGCCCTGTCCGACCCGATCCACCCCACCGGTGGGCTGACCATCCTGCGCGGCTCGCTCGCACCCGACGGCGCCGTGGTCAAGAGCGCCGGGTTCGACTCGGCGACCTTCACCGGCACGGCCCGCGTGTTCGACGGCGAGCAGGGCGCGCTCGACGCCGTCGCCGACGGCACCGTGACCGCGGGCGACGTCGTGGTCATCCGGTACGAGGGCCCGCGCGGCGGCCCGGGCATGCGCGAGATGCTGGCCGTCACCGGGATGATCAAGGGCGCCGGTCTGGGCAAGGACGTCCTGCTGATCACCGACGGTCGCTTCTCCGGCGCCACGACCGGCCTCTGCGTCGGGCACATCGCCCCCGAGGCGACCGACGGCGGCCCGATCGCGCTGGTCCGCGACGGCGACCCGATCACCCTCGACATGGCCGCCCGCACCCTCGACATCGGGGTCGACGACGCCGAGCTGCGCAGGCGGCGTGCGGAGTGGACGCCGCCGGAGCCCCCGCGTCGCACCGGCGTGCTGGCCAAGTACGCGAAGCTCGTCGGTTCCGCGGCCGGCGGCGCGGTCTGCGGCTGACGGGATGGCGCGCAAACGGCCTCCCGGACAGCGGCGGGCGGACAAGGTCGCGGCGCGGCGGCGGCGTGGCGGCGGGGTGTCGCGGCCCGCCGGTGGGCTGCGGCCGATCCTCACCCTGCCCGGCCTCGACGGCTACGGCCCCGACGACCTGCCCGACGTCGAACGCACCGACGGCGTCCCGGAGCTGCGGCTCGCCCTGGCGCAGGCCCGCGCCGAGCAGGAGCTGGGCTACCGCATCCCGCCCGTCGCGGACCCGGCGGCCCACCCGCAGGAGCAGCTCGTCGAGTGGACGGCGGCGGTGAACCGGCACCACACGGCGATCCTCGCCGCGGACCTCGACGAGCACGCCTGCGTCGTCGACCTCGTCGACCACCGGCTGGAGGCGGCGATCGCGGCCACCGTCGCGACGCGGTCGGCCGAGCCCGCCCGCGAGGAGGTCGCGATCCTGGTCGCGGTCGACGGCGGCCGCACCGGACGTGCGGTCGGGCTGGCGGCCGAGGTGCTGCGGGAGCGCTCGGCCGAGGGAGGTCCGGCCGCCGGCCCGACCGCCTCCGACCGGGCGCTCGCCTGGGTCGCGGCGCAACTGGGCGCCGACGCCGCCGCGCAGGCCCGGGCCGCAGTCACCGTCCCCACGGCCCACGCCGACGCACAGACGGTGACGGCGCTGATCTGGCTGGCCGCCGGCGCCGCCGGCTGACGGCCGAGCCGCGGCCCGGAGCGCTCCGGACGGGCGGGCGCGGCCGGGCCCAGGGCCACGCCACGTCAGGCGCGCGTCAGCTTCACCAGCTCGGTGACGGGCGTGTCCGGCAGGTAGGCCCGGGTGATCGCGACACCGATCCGGGCGAGGTCCGCCTCGTCGCGGTACACGAGGTGCATGGGCTCGTAGCGGGGCTGGAACTTCGCCTTGAACGCGTGCAGCGAGCGGAACCCGTAGAGCGGCTCCAGCACGTCGCCGATCTGGTCGAGCACCCGGGCCAGCCCGTGCACCGGCCCGTCGCCCTCCGACCGGGCGAGCGGCGCGCCCGACAGCGAGGCGATCTCGACGCCCTCGTCGCGGAACGTCGCGCAGCTCTGCGCGATCAGGAACTCGACGACCGGGCGGAACCCGTCGGGCCTGCGCAGCATCAGGTCGAGCGTGCGGCCGTGAATCCGGCCCCCGGGGCCGTACACCGGCAGCCACGACGTCACCCCGTGCAGCGTGCCGTGCGCGTCCTGCGCGATCCCGACCCGCACGTCCCGGTCGAGCGCCTCGTCGACCCCGCCGAGCGTGAAGCCCATCTCGGGCAGGCTCTTGTCGCCGACCCATTCCTCGCTCATCCCGCGGATGCGCTCGACGAGCGACCAGGGCTCGTCGGCGAGGGTCACCATGCGGAACTCGATCCCCTCCTTCTTCGCCCGGTTGATCGCCGACCGGACGTTCTGCCACGGCTTGCCCGTGAAGGCGAGGCCGGGCAGGTCGATGAGGGTGTCCTCGGCGACCTGGACGTACTTCCAACCGATCGTCTCGGCGGCGGCGGCCGTGGCGTCGCCGACGGAGAACATGCAGGGGACCAGCCCGGCGCGGTCGGCCATCCGGGAGAACGCGGCGACGGCGTCGATGTGCGAGCCCGCGGGGCCGATGGGGTCGCCGAGGCCGATCGCGACGCCCGCGTGCGCCTGGTAGGCGATCACGATGCCCGGGTCGGGTTCCGCGGCGTCCGGGGAGTCCGCGGCGTCCGGGGAGTCCGAGGCAGGGTCCGGTGCGGCCGCGTCCGCGGTGTCGGGAGCGGCGTCGGACGGGGTGCCGGAAGCGCTGTCCGCGGGGGCGTCCGAGGCGGCATCGGGGCGGGGGTCCGCGGCCGCGACGACCTCGGGCGCGGCGGAGGGCTCGGGCGCGGCGGAGGGCTCGGCCGCCTCGGGGCCGGCGTCGGTGTCCTCGACCGGGCCCGTGCCGAACCAGCGGTTGGCCGGCCACGTCGCCATCCACGAGATCGTGCCGCCGCCGTAGCGGTGCAGGGCGGCGATGGCGTCGGCGCGGTCGGCGGCGAACTCCCGCCGCTTGCGGATGCGCCGTCGGGACGGGGTGCGGAACGCGTGCCGGCCGACGATCAGCACGACCAGCAGGATCAGCCACAGGAGCCGGTCGGCGATGAACAGCGGCCCGCCGACGATCTCCCACGGCTCGCCGAGCACGACCGCGACGATCACGACGACCGCCACGACCAGCCCCAGCACGACGTTGAGGATCCCGATGCCGACCCCCCACCGCCAGGCCGTCCGCTTGCCCTTGCGCAGGCCGTTGACGAGGAGCAACGCCAGGACCAGCGTGATGAGGACGTCGACCCAGTCGCTCTCGGTGTCGCCCGTGGGGCCGAGCGGCCCGTCCGACGGGATGAGCCACGACAGGACCGTGCCGAGCAGGATGACCAGGACGCCCGCCACCGCGAGCAGCCGCCACTCGCGGCGGCTGGGCCGGCCGGTGCGGGGGGTGCCCAGGTCGCGGGTGACGACGTGCCCCGCCAGCAGACCCGCGCCACCGGCGACGAAGTGCTCCAGGTCCGCGAGGTTCCCGCCGTAGATCAACGCGACGAGCAGGTAGATGCCGATGCCCAGGCGCAGCCGCAGCCGCCACGGCGAGCGCAGCGTCGACGCGGTGACGCCGAGCGCGGCGAACGCGCCCGCGGAGAACCCGGCGTCGAGCTCGCCCCCCAGCATCTGCGCCCACGGCCAGCCGGTCGGCCGCGTGACCAGCAGGATCAGGGCTGCGCCCGCGATCCCCACGATGTGTCCGACGATCGTCACCGCCGCCGCGCGGCCCGTCCCGATCCGCCACTCCGCCCAGCCCACGAAGAGCACGAACGAGAGCACCATCGGGACGTAGAAGACGGGACCGACGGCGAAGAACGGGCCGGTCAGCAGCGTCCAGACGTGTCCGTCGAGCAGGCTCGGGAGCCCGTATCCGACCTGGGGGTACCAGGAACGGTCCTCCACCGCCGACCACAGCGTGCCGGTCGCGAGGCCCACCACGATCATGAGCACCGCGCACGTGGCGGTGAACGGCACCCGCCGCAGGACGCCGAGCACGCCCGGCGCGGTCGTCGCCGGCGACGGGCCGCCCGTCGTGTCCGGCTCCTGCACCGCGGCCTCGGACATTCCCGCCCCCTCGTCGTACACCGGCGACGTCGCCGGACCCGGTCGGGCGACGTCAGGGCACTCGTGCCGGGCCGATCTCTCCGCCAGGCAGCGTGCCGCGTGTGCGGCGTGGCGGCAAGGTCCCCGGGCGGGACTCGCCACCACCCGGGCGACCGTTACGCCCGATCCGGTCCTCACGCGTTCGCGATGGTCCGGGTCCGGGTCCGGGTCCGGGTCCGGGTCCGGGTCCGGGGCGCGGGCCGCCCCTCCGCGCGCAACCTCACTGCTCGGATTCGTGCTCGGCACGACCGTGAGGTTGCGCTCGGGGGCACCTGCAGGTGCCGGGGTCGGGGTCGGGGCCGAGGACCGGGAGGAACGCGCAACGAGGCCTGATCAGCTGCCGGGTGGCGCGGGCACGTTCTCGGCATCCTCGAAGATCAAGAAGGTGCGGGTGGCGAGCACTCCGGGGATGGCCTGGAGTTGCTCGAGCACCACGCGGCGCAGAGCATCGTTCCCCGCGGCCCGCACGAGCAGCATGACGTCGAATTCTCCGCCCAGCAGGGCCATGTGTCGGACCTCCGGGATGGCCCGCAAGCGCTCCTGCAGGTCCCGCCAGTTGTTCTGACGAACCGTCATCGTGACGTATGCCGAGGTCGTGAGACCGATCTTGACCGGGTCCACGCGAGCGCCGAAGCCGGTGATCACGCCATCGGCCATCAGTCGTTCGAGCCGGGCGTAGGCGTTCGCCCGCGAGATCATCACGCGCTCGGCGAGCGCTCGTCCGGACAGGCGGGCGTCCGCCTCCAGCGCGGCCACTATTCGACGGTCGATGGCGTCCAGGGGGGCGTCCACTCGTCTCGTCCCTCCCGGCGCAGGTCGAGGTCTGCGAGCCGTCCGCGCGGGCAAGCGGGTCCAGCACGGCCAAAAGTCTCATGATTCTGCTCGACAATAGCCGGATGGTTGGTCGAGAGACCAGAGTGTCACCAGACGTCTTGCCGTAGGAGGTGCAGATGAGTGCCGACGAGCTGGCGCAGGCCATCACCGTGGCCCGCGCGCTGGAGGAGACCGGTCGTCTCGTGCCAGGGACTGCCGCACCCGACGCGGACGCCCTGGTCGAGGGCTATCGACGGCTCGTGTCGGCCCGCCGGCTCAACGAACAGGCGGGTGCCCTCGTGCGGCAGGGCCGGCTGGCGGTCTACCCGTCCTCGCGCGGGCAGGAGGCGTGCCAGGTCGCGTGCGCATCGGTGCTCGCGGACGACGACTGGCTGTTTCCGACGTACCGCGACACCGCCGCGATCGCCGCACGAGGCGTGGACCCGGTGGAGGTGTTGAGCATGCTTCGCGGGGACTGGCACTGCGGCTACGACCCGACGGTGCACAAGGTGGCCCCGCAGGCGACGCCGCTGGCAACCCAGCTGCTCCACGCCGTCGGGGTCGGGCACGCCGCCCGGCTCAAGGGCGAGGACACCGTGGTCATGGCGCTGTGCGGCGACGGTGCCACCAGCGAGGGCGACTTCCACGAGGCACTGAACTTCGCCGCCGTGTTCGCCGCGCCGGTGGTGTTCTTCGTGCAGAACAACAAGTACGCGATCTCGGTTCCGCTGGCCCGCCAATCGGTCGCGCCATCCCTGGCGGCCAAGGCGATCGGCTACGGGATGCCCGGGGTTCGGGTGGACGGCAACGACCTCGTCGTGCTCGAACAGGTGCTGGCCGAGGCGGTGGGCCGGGCGCGCGCGGGTCAGGGACCGACCCTGGTGGAGGCGGACACCTACCGCATGGAGTCCCACACCAACGCCGACGACGCGACCCGGTACCGCACCGACGACGAGGTCGCGGAGTGGGTCGGCCGCGACCCGGTGGTGCGGGTGAAGACCTACCTGACCGCGGTGGGCGCGCTCGACGAGGCGCGCGAACAGAGGATCACGGCCGCGGCCGAGGAGATGGCCGCCTCCGTCCGGGCCGGGCTGGGCACGGAGGCACCCGTCGATCCGGAGGAGCTCTTCGCCCACGTCTACGGCACGCCCACCCCGCAGCTGGTCGAGCAGCGTGCCGCGTTGCGCATCGAGCTCGACGGCGAGGAGGCCTGACACCCGTGTCGAAGATGACCATGGCCCAGGCCATCAACACCGCGTTGCGTGACGCCATGACCGCCGACGACTCGGTGGTCGTGTTCGGAGAGGACGTCGGCGCCCTGGGCGGGGTGTTCCGCGTGACCGACGGGCTGCACCGGGACTTCGGCGAGAGCCGGTGCTTCGACACGCCGCTGGCCGAGTCCGGAATCGTCGGTGTGGCCGTCGGGATGGCCATGAACGGGATGCGTCCGGTCGTGGAGATGCAGTTCGACGCGTTCGCCTACCCCGCCTTCGAGCAGATCACCAGCCACGTCGCCAAGCTGGGCAACCGCACCCGGGGCCGGCTGCGGGTCCCGGTGGTCATCCGCATTCCCTACGCCGGGGGCATCGGCGGTGTCGAGCACCACTGCGACTCCTCGGAGGCCTACTACGCGCACACCCCGGGTCTGACCGTCGTCGCGCCGGCCACGAACGCGGACGCCTACGGCCTTCTCCGGGCAGCGATCGAGCATCCGGACCCGGTGATCTTCCTGGAGCCGAAGAAGCACTACTTCGCCAAGGAGGACGTCGACCTCGCGTCCCCCGTGCTGCCGATCGGCCGGGCGGTCGTGCGGCGGCCCGGGCGGGACGCGACGCTGATCGCCTACGGCCCGTCCGTGCCGGTGGCGCTGGGCGCCGCGGCGCAGGCCGCGACCGAGGGGCGCGACCTGGGTGTGGTGGACCTGCGCACGATCGTGCCGTTCGACGACGACACCGTCTGCGCCGAGGTCCGCCGCACCGGCCGGGCCGTCGTGATCGCCGAGGCGCCGGGCTTCGCGTCCGTGGCCTCGGAGATCGCCGCCCGGCTCGGAGAGCGCTGCTTCCACCACCTCGAGGCCCCGGTGCGCCGGGTGACCGGCTTCGACGTGCCCTACCCGGCTCCCAAGCTCGAACACCACTTCCTGCCCGGGGTCGACCGCATCCTCGACGCAGTCGACACCCTGCAGTGGCCGGACAGCCGGGAGGTCACGGCGTGAGTACGCAGATCTTCACCCTTCCCGACCTGGGGGAGGGGCTCACCGAGGCCGAGCTGGTCCGGTGGCTGGTCGAGGTCGGCGACACGGTCGCGGTCGACGCACCCGTGGCCGAGGTCGAGACAGCGAAGGCGACGGTCGAAGTGCCCTCGCCGTTCGGGGGCGTGATCGCAGAGCTGCACGGTGAGGAGGGCGCCACGCTGAGCGTCGGCGCGCCGCTGATCTCCGTCACCACCGAGAGCGTGTCGAGGGCCGCGCAGACCTATGTGGAAGAGGAGCGAGCCGGGTCGGGCAACGTCCTGATCGGGTACGGCACGTCCGAGGCCGCCCCGTCGCGGCGTCGGCGCACGGGCTCGGCAACGCCCGCCACCGCCACCGCCACCGCCACCGCCACCGCCACCAACGGACCCGGGCGCCGCCCCGCGGGCGAGCGACCCCCGGTGATCTCGCCGATCGTGCGCCAACTCGCCCGTCGTGCGGGCGTGGACCTCACCACGCTGGCCGGGACGGGCCCGAACGGGCTGATCACCCGCCGGGACGTCGAGTCCGCCGTTGCGGCGCAAACGACCGTCACGGCGAGTGAGTCCCGCGCCGCGCAGCCGCAGCAGTCACCGAGGGCCGAGGACGGCGTGGACCGCCGGACCGGGCTGCCGATCCGCACCCGGGTGCCGCTCACGGGCCTACGCAAGGCCGTCACCGAGACGCTGTCGCGCAGCCGTTCGGAGATCCCCGAGGCCACCACCTGGGTGGACGTGGATGCGACGGCGCTGCTGGATCTGCGCGCACAGCTCGAGCTCAACGCGACCGGCCGGGCGCCAGGCGTCCTGGCGATGGTCGCGCGGTTCGTGGTGGCCGGTCTGGCCCGGCACCCCGAGCTCAACGCGCGGGTGGACACCGAGCGCGGCGAGGTCGTCCACCTCGACGGCGTCAACCTCGGCCTGGCCGCCCAGACCGACCGTGGCCTCGTGGTTCCGGCCGTCTCCGATGCGCACCGCCTGACCATGCGCGGTCTCGACGCCGAGATCCGCAGGCTGACCACGGCGGCCCGCGAGGGGACCGCGACCGCGGCCGAGCTGACCTCCGGCTCGTTCACCCTGAACAACTACGGCGTGCTCGGGGTCGACGGCAGCGCTGCGATCATCAACCATCCCGAGGTCGCCATCCTCGGCCTGGGCCGCATCATCGCACGGCCCTGGGTGGTCGACGACGCGATCGTCGTCCGGCAGATCGTCCAGCTGTCGCTGGTGTTCGACCACCGGGTGTGCGACGGCGGCACGGCGGGCGGGTTCCTGCGCTTCGTCGCCGACGCCATCGAGTCCCCGACCTCGGCACTTGCCGACCTGTGATCTCGGGCAGACCGTGGACCTGGTCGTGCTCGGCGGCGGCTCGGGCGGACATGCCTGCGCGCTGCGTGCCGCCGAGCCGGCCCCGTCGGTCGTCCTGGTGGAGAAGGACGCTCTCGGCGGTACCTGCACGTCGGGCCGCTGTCGGTCGAGGTCGAGGGCGTCTGCTGCATCGGTCGACACGTCGTCCTGGCCACCGGCTCGTAGCCGAAGAGCCTCCCGGACTGCAGATCGGTGGCCGGATTCGCACGTCCGACCAGGCATCGGCCCACGACGAGGTCGTGCGCCGTGTCGTCGTGCCCGGCGGTGGTGTCATCGGTGTCGAGTTCGCCGTCACCGTCTCGCTGGATTCCGGCGAGGAGATCGAGGGCGATCTACCGCTCGTCGCCGTCGGGCGTGGGCCGAACACCAGCGGCGCCGACCACGAGGCCTTGGGCCCGGCCATGGACGGCGCGGCTTCGTCTCGGGGGACTCCCGACCGCACACCAACCTCGACGGGGTCCGCGCCGTCGGCGACGTCGTCCCCGGCCCCCAGCCACGCACCCCGTGGGCCGAGCCGGGCGAGGTCGCCGACACCTCCCTGGACCCGGCGGTTCACCCACCCCCGGTTCACGGCCCTGGACCGCGCGGCACCCGAGGAGCACACCGAGACCAAAGAGCTTGACGACGCTCTCGATGGGCGAGACCGCCGAGGAGGCGCCGTGGCGGGCGAGCGGGCGGTCGAGAAGCACGGCCTGCGGCCGATCGTGCGCATCGTGACCGGTGCCGGCGCCGGCGTCGCCCCGCACGTCATGGGCCTCGGGCCGGTGCCGGCCGCGCGGAAGGCGCTCCGGCCGGCTGGCAGGTGGACGACCTCGACGCTGTCGAGCTCAACGAGGCCTTCGCCGCGCAGAGCCTGGCCTGCGTGCGGCGTCTGGGCCTGGACCCCGAGACCGTGAACGCGGACGGCGGGGCGATCGCCTCGGCCACCCGCTGGGGTGCTCCGGCGCTCGCATCACCGTCACGTTGGCCAACCGGCTCCGTCGGGAGGGCGGCCGCCGCGGCCTGGCGGCACTGTGCGTCGGCGTCGGCCAGGCGCCGCCCTGCTGTTGGCAGCCGTCTGACCGGCCCTCCGTCACCCCGGCGACCGCAACCGCCCCGCTGCTGCGCAGCGACGTGAGCCACTCGGGCGGCTTCGCGGCCGGCGCCTCTGTGGCGCGGCGGGATCGCGGTGCGCGTCAACGAGCTCAACGTGCGGTCCGGGAACCGTTGCCCGGTCTCACACCTCTAGACGAGTAAGTCCTAACGGCGTGCCGGCCCGGGACGTGACGGGAGGGTGTTGAAGATCAGTTTGTGACGACCGACCTCAACACCCTCCTGACCGCACTCTACGTCAAGATCGACGACTGGCTGGGCAAACGCACCCGCCCGGGCAGGCCACCGAAGCTCTCCGACGCCGAGCTGCTCACCCTGGCCGTGGCGCAGGTGCTGCTGGGAGTCCGCTCCGAGGCCCGTTGGCTACGGTTCGTGCCCCGGGCGCTACCAGCCGCGTTCCCGTACCTGCCGGGCCAGTCCGGCTACAACAAGCGGCTGCGCTCGGCGGTGTCACTGATCAAGCGGGTCATCCGCGAGCTGGCCGGCGACACCGACCTGTGGGCCGACCCCGTCTGGGTCGTGGACTCCACCCCGGTCGAGTGCGCCCGTTCCCGGCCCACCGCGAAACGCTCGAACCTGGCCGGGTGGGCCGGCTACAGCTACTGCCCGTCGCACTCGCGGTGGTTCTGGGGGCTGCGCCTGCACCTGGTCTGCACCCCGGCCGGACTGCCGATCACCTGGGCATTGGCCGACCCGAAGCTCGACGAACGCCAGGTCCTGATGGCCGTGCTCGACCACGACCCCACCCTCACCACCGACCGGCCCGGCCTGACCATCATCGCCGACAAGGGCTACGTCTCCCGCGAACTCGACACCTACCTGGCCGAGCGTGGCGTGGTGCTGCTGCGGCCCTCCTACCGCAACCGCACCCCACGCCCGGGCGAACACCTGCTCAAACCGATCCGCCAGCTCATCGAGTCGGTCAACGACACCCTCAAGGGCCAACTCGATCTCGAGCTGCACGGCGGACGCAGCATCGACGGCGTCAGCGCCCGGATCGGGCAGCGCCTGCTCGCCCTGACCGCCGCGATCTGGCACAACCGCGCCACCGGACAGCCCATCACCCGATCCTTGATCGCCTACGACCACTGACCGGGTTCGGACTTACTCGTCTAGACCTCGTGCGCGACGCCCTCGGAGAGGTGCAGGTGCACGACCTTCCAGCCCCCTTCGTCGACGAGCACGGTGCTGATCCGCATCGCGAGCGGGGGGCCCTCGGGGAGCCGCACCTGCGCGGTCCCGAACACCCAGGCCACGTCGCCACGGCATCGGCCCTCGACCTCGACGGCGTCCATCGGCACCGGGGGATGGGCCCGCAGGTGCGCGACCAGCTCGTCGAGCGTCAGGTTCGTGTCCGGGCCGGAGGCGAAGGTGTGCACCCCGCCCAGGTCCACGGCGTGCGCGAGAACGCGGTCGACGTCGCGGGCCTGGGCGGCGAGGATCCACGCGCGGGCGGTCTCGAGGGCTGCGGCAGGAGCACGGTCCATGCACGGAACGCTAGGGCAGGCGGTGCGCGCCTCGATTGGATGTTCCAGCCAACCAGGCCGCCCTCCGTTGTGATTCCCGACCATCCCCGTTCCCTCACCCGGACTCGTAGCGTGCCCGTCATTCCGGACCCGAGGAGCTTCGATGGCGGCTACCGCGAACGACGACTACGCCCTGACCCGCGTCCCACCGGGTGCCCGACGATCGTGGGCCGGCCTGGCCGTCCAGCGCTTCGGCCAGCTGTCCGCGCTGATCCAGTTCCTGGTCGGGGCCACGCTCGGTTTCGGCATGGACTTCTGGACCGCGTTCTGGGCGCTCACGCTCGGCTCGGTCATCCTCGAGATCGTCGCCATCGCGATCGGCGTCATCGGGATGCGCGAGGGGCTTTCCACCACGCTGGTGGCGCGCTGGACGGGCTTCGGGCAGGCCGGCGGCGCCGTGTTGGGACTCCTCGTCGGGCTGAGCGTGACGATCGCGTTCGGCATCCAGTCCGGGGTCTCCGCCGAGGGGCTGGTGGCGATCTTCGGGGGACTCCCGAGCTGGGCCTGGTCGCTGGTGTTCGGCCTGGTCGTGACGGCCATCGTCGTGGTCGGCATCCGGTCCATGGCGTGGACGGCGTACCTGACGGTCCCGATCTTCCTGGTGCTCGTCGGCTGGTCGGTGGTGAGCGCGCTGTCCGCGCACCCGGTCGGCGAGCTGCTCTCCTCGCCGCCACCCGGGCCGGCGCTGACCTTGGTGCAGGGAACGACGATCGTCGCCGGGAGCTTCATCGTCGGTGCGGTGATCACGCCCGACATGACCCGCTTCAACCGCAGCGTCGGCGACGTGGTGAAGCAGACCGTCGTCGGGATCACGCTGGGCGAGTACGTGATCGGCCTGGCTGGCGTGCTGTTGGCGCACGCGAGCCGATCCAGCGACGTCGTCGCGATCGTGGTGTCGTCGGTCGGCTGGGTCGGTGTGCTGATCATCGTCGCCGCCACGCTGAAGATCAACGACTGGAACCTCTACAGCGCCGGGCTGGGCACGGTGGCCTTCCTGGAGTCGATCACGGGGCGCAAGCCCTCCCGGGCCGTGGTGACGGGCGTGCTGGGGGTCGTCGGCAGTCTCGCCGCCGCGCTCGGCGTGCTGAACCAGTTCTCCACCGTCCTCGGCGTGCTGGGTTACGTGTTCCCGCCGGTCGCCGGGGTGATGCTGGCCGAGTACTTCGTGGTCAAGCGCTGGCGCGGCGACCTCGACGCGAGCCGCGGGGGTGGCGCCCCGCCGGAGACGGCGCCGCGCTGGGTGCCGGCCACCCTTGTCGTGTGGGTGGCGGCGGCGTTGATCGGGGCGTTCGTGCCGGTCGGCTTCCCGAGTATCAACGCGCTGGTGGCGGCATTCGTGCTGTACGTCGTCGCGGGCAAGGCGGGCCTGGTGCGCGGGATCGGGGTTGCCCGGTCGGAGCCGACCTCGGTACCGGCGCCGATCGGCGGGGTCGGCGCCGATGCATGATCTCCTGCTGCGTGGCGGCAACGTCCACGACGGCACCGGTGCGCCGCCCGTCACCGCTGATGTCGCGATCGCCGCGGACCGGGTCGTCGCGGTCGGGCGCGACCTCGGTCCCGCCCGCCGGATCGTCGACGTCGACGGCCTCGTGGTCGCTCCCGGGTTCGTCGACGCGCACACCCACTCCGATCTCGTCCCGCTCGCCGGTGGCGAGCAGGCGACGAAGCTGCGGCAGGGCGTGACCACCGAGATCGTCGGCAACTGCGGGGTGTCCTTCGCCCCGCTCGACGAGGCCGCCGCCGGGCACCTCGCCGGGATCTACGGCGACCTGACGTGCGGGGTGCCGGTCGGGCCGCGCACCTTCGCCGGTTACCTCGACGAGGTGGAGGCGGCCCGGCCGACCACGAACGTCATGGCGCTGGTCGGGCACGCGGCCCTGCGCACCACCGCCAACGGAATGGACGAGGAGCTCGCCCCCGGCGCCCTTGACCAGATGTGTGCGTTGCTCGCGGAGGCGCTCGACGCCGGGGCGGCCGGGCTGTCGTCCGGGCTGGTCTACCCGCCCGGCAGCCACGCCGCACCCGACGAGATGGCCGCGCTGGCCGCCGTCGCGCAGCGGTACGGGCGGATCTACGCGACCCACCTGCGCGACGAGGGCGATCGGCTCCCACGGGCCCTCGACGAGGCGATCGCCGTCGCCGAGGCCACCGGGGTGCGGCTGCAGGTCTCGCACTGCAAGGTCACCGGCCGGCGCAACCACGGCGGCGCCCCGGACCTGCTCGCCCGGCTGCACGCCGCGCACGAGGCCGGGATCGACCTGGCCGGCGACGCCTACCCGTACACGAGCGGGGCGACGGTCCTGGTCGCGCTCCTGCCGCCCGCGGCGACGGCCGGGGGCACCGACCGGTTGGTGGAGCTGCTCGCCGATCCGTGCGCGCGGGAGCGGCTGCGCGCGGCCGCCGACGCAGGACAAGGACTGTGGACGGCGGCCGATCCCGCCGGCGTTCGGCTGATGCAACACGCGGACCCCGGGGTGTGCGGGCGCACGCTGGCCGAGGTCGGCGGCGATCCCTGGACCACGCTGTGCGGGCTGGTCGCGGCGGATCCCGGGGCGACGGTGCTACTGGAGGCGATGGCCCTGCCCGACGTGCTGGCGATCCTGGCCGATCCGCTGATCGGGATCGGTTCGGACAGCACGCCCTCGGCCGGGCCGGGGCACCCACGCAACCGCGGCTGTTTCCCCGAGCTGCTGGCAACGGTCGTCCGGACACATGGGGCGCTCGACCTGCCCACCGCCATCCGGAAGGCGACCTCGGTCACCGCCGACCGCTTCGGCCTCACCGGGCGCGGGCGGCTCGAGCCGGGGACGGTTGCGGACGTGTGCGTGTTCGACCCGGAACGCGTGGCGCACCCCGATCCGCTCGGTGAACCGACCGGGATCCTGCACGTGCTGGTCGCCGGCGTGCCTGCGGTCGAGGACGGTCAGGTGACCGGCGCGCGTGCCGGCCGGGTGCTGCGCGCTCAGGGGCGTCCGACGGATCACTCGCCGCGGTCTCGGCGCCCCGACGCCCCTGCCCGCTTTGTCGCCGGGCCCGAATAGGCCCGGTGTGCCGACCCGGCTCCGCCTTGCCACGAACCGCCCGGATCACCGCCCTGATCGTCTGACCCGGCGCGGTCGGGCAGGACCACCGCCCGGGTCGCGAGGTGGGCGGCCAGCCTGTCGTCCGGGTCGGCGAGGTCGACGCCGAGCGCGGCCCGGATCCGGCTGAGCCGGTGCACGACGGTGTTGCGGTGCACGCCGAGGACGGCCGCCGTCGTGACGAGTGAGGACTCGTGGTCCAGGAAGCAGGCCAGGGTGCGGCCGAGCTGGTCGGTCGGGTCGGCCTCGCGCAGCGGCGCCAGCACCTCGGTGGCCAGCTCCTTCACCGGCTCGTGGGCGTACCAGGCGTGCAGCAGCCGGCGCAGGCCGACGGGATCGGTGAGCTCGACCGCGCCGTCGACCTCGCGGGCCCGCGCCACCATGGCCGCCCGGCGGGACTCCTCCGCGGACTCGGCGATGCCCTCGGTTCCGGTGTGCGCGAGCCCGATCCCTGCACACACCCGGCCCAGGGAATCCCGGACCGCCGGATCGAGAAGCGCGCTGCGCACCGCCTTGACCAGCGCCGCTACGGCTGCGCGGTCCGGTGGAGCATCCTCGGTACGCCAGAACATCCAGCCGTCCGGGCGGTCCACGATCGCGACCGGGAGCCCGGCGCGACCCAGCGCGTCCTCGAGCACGGTGAGGGCACCCACGGGTCGGCGGTCCGATCGGGTCCCGGTGATCGCGAGGTGCACCGCGGTGTGCCAGCCCGAGAGCCGCCAGCCCAGCACGGCGGCGCGTTCCACCGTCTCGCGGTCGGGGAAGGGCGAGGTCTCGAGGATCTCGGTGAGCAGCAGGGCCCGTTCGCGTCCTTCATGGACCCGGGCGAACGAGCGGCCCGCGAGGTGCGCGGTGAACGCGAGCGCCGCGACAGCCAGGCAGTCCTTCACCTGCTCTCCGGGCAGGGCGTCCGAGGCCGCGGCGAGCGCGGCGAACCACATCCCGGCCCGTCGCCCGGGCGGCAGCACGACCGGGAGCAGCACGACCTCGGCACCGTCCGGAGCATCGAGAATCCGGGCGACGGGGACGTCCGCGCCGAGCTCGGCGCCCGCCGCGCCCAGCAGGGCGGCCCAGTCCGTGGCCCGGTCGCCCTCGAGCGGATGGCCGTTGGCGTCGAGCAGCGCGACCGGGGCCCGCAGCTCGGCGTGCAGCAGGCGCAGCAGCTCGCCCGGCTCGGTGTGCGGGCCGACGGCACGCAGCAGCGTCCGCAGCCGACGGGTGGCCGCGATCTCGGGGGCCTGGGTCTCGGCCTCGAGCTCCGCGACGAGCGCGTCGACGTCGTTGCCGGACACCAGCACCAGGGGCAGATCGTGGCGGTCGGCCAACCGGGCCGTCGACAGCATGACCTCGCCACCTGTCCCGCAGAACAGGAGCCCGGCGATCCGCGCGCCGACACCGAACCGGATCGCGAGGTCCGCCTCGGGGCCCTCCACCCGCAGCTGTCCACGACCGAGCACCACCAGGCTTCCGGGCGAGGCCTCGCGCACACCGCCGGCGGAGCTCCCGCGGACCACGTGGTGCACGACCGAGGTCAGCCCTCCCCGGCCCGCGACGATCCGATGCCCCCGCAGCGCGTCGGAGGACAGGAGGCGCTGGAGCCTGATCGACACGACGTCCCCCTTCTGGCCCTGCCCTGTCCTGGCCCTCGGCCGCTCCGGGAGCGCGAGCCTACCGCCGGGCGAGCAGTGGCCCGGCCGCCTTGGCCTGCACCCGGACGCTGTTGCCGGGCATGTAGCTCATCGGCACCTCGGTGATCATCGTGATCCGCACGCGCGCCGGGTCCGCGCCCGCCCGCACCGCCTGCTCGACGGCGAGCCTGCGGGCCTCGTCCAGACAGGCCTCGCGACCGCCGTCGGCGTAGGCGAAGGTTCGGTCGACCGAGCCGGAGGCCTCGGCGATGGCCGCGCCGATGGCGTTCGCGACGCCCCCGTGCTCATGCCGGTGGACCGCACTGATCCCCTCGATGTGCTCCGGGACGAGATGCGCGCCGCCTCCGACGGCGATCAGCGGTTGCGTGCCCCGGGATGCCTTGATCCGGTCCGCCAGGGCGGCGATCTGCCGGTCCACCGAGGCCAGGACCCTGTGCACCGCAGGCGGGTCGACGCGCGCGAGGGCGGGATCGCCGATGGCGCTGCGCCCGGCTGCCGTGCTCACGTCGCTCAGCGTCAGCACGGTGCCGCCGAAGACGAGCGCCTCGCTGGTCAACCGGTGCGCGACGCTGCGCGGTCCGATCACCGGTGCTCCCGCGCCGGACACGTCGACGACCGTGCCGCCGCCGAGCCCGACGGCGATCAGGTCCGGCATCCGGTAGTTGGTGCGGACGCCCCCGATCTCGACGGCCAGCGCGGACTCCCGTGGGAACCCGCCGACCAGCAGCCCGACGTCGGTGGAGGTGCCGCCGACGTCCATCACCACGGCGTCGGTGAGGCCGGAGAGGTACGCGGCGCCGCGCATCGAGTTGGTGGGGCCCGAGCCGATCGTCAGGACCGGGCGGCGCAGCGCCTCCTCGACGGTGAGCAGCGTGCCGTCGTTCTGGGTCAGGAAGAGATCCGGCGACAGGCCGCGCTCGCCGAGCGCGGTGATCAGGCCTTCGGCCACTGTCCGGCCGATGCCGACCAGGGCGCTGTTGAGGATCGCCGAGTTCTCCCGCTCCAGCAGGCCGATCCCACCGACCTCCCGACTCTCGGTGACCGCGACGGTGCCCGCCAGGACGTCGGCGACGATCTCCGCGGCCCGGCGCTCGTGCTCGTCGTTGACCGGGCTGCTCATGGCGGTCACGGCGATCGCGTCGACCGTCCCGGCGCAGTCCTTCGCGAACAGCCGCACCGCGTCCTCGTCGAGCGCGGCGGCGGGGGCGCCGTCGTAGCCGTGGCCGCCTCGCACGATCGCGACCGGGCCGCGGACCTGCGCGGTCAGGTCCTCGGGCCATCCCGCGAACGGGGGCACGGACGTCGTGGCGGGCGCGGCGACCCGTAGCACCCCGACCCTGCCGAGTCCGGTCCGCCCGATGATCGCGTTGACGGGGTGGGTGGTCCCGAGCATCACCTGGCCGACGGCGCCGGGGTCGACCTGACCGAGCACGGCGTCGAGGGCGGCGCGGATGCCTTCGAAGACGGCGGCGGTCGTCGGGAGCTTCTCCGCGGCCAGGATGGTGCCGGCCTCGTCGACGACGACGGCGTCGGTGTTCGTGCCGCCGACGTCGATCCCGATCCGAAGCTCACTCACCGTGTCCTCCGAACGGCACGTAGTCGAGGTCGTAGCCGAAGGCCCGCGGACCGGCGAGCTCGATGCCGTCGGGTTCGTGCCAGCGCGGATGGGCCGGCAGCGCGAGCACGGTGAGCCGCTGCCCGTAACCGAGGGTCTCGGTGGTCATGGGGGTTCCGGTCTCCACGTCGAGCAGGCTGATCAGGTCCGGCGTGGTCACGAGCGGAAGGCCGTCCTCGCCGGCCACGAGGTTCTCGTTCTGGAAGTCGACGCGCAGCGTGCGGTTCGCACCGTCGAGGTCGTCGAGGGTGACGGTGCCGCGTGCCCAGCCGCCCTCGGTGCGCCGGTTCAGGTCGACGATCTTGCCGGTGAACACGATCCGGCCGCCGGTGGCGGCGAGCAGCGCGGTGTAGCCGTCCGCGGCGCCCTCCTGGATCGCACGGACGTGGCGGCCGATCTCGGCGCAGTAGGACAGTGAGCCGTGGATGGCGTGCGCGGCGGCCTGCGCCGCCGTGACCGGGTAGAGGGCGCCGACGGCGATCATCCCCATCGCCGTGGTGGCCGCGCGGGCCAGCCGTTCTGCCGTCGGGTTGTCCGTGGCCTCGACGATCACCAGGTTGTCCGCGGTGTCCACGAGCACGATCGGCGAGGCGGAGATGCCCGCGAGGTGAAAATGTGTGAGCTCGCCGCGCGGGAAGGCGCGGCGCATGGTGTCGGCGTCGACGACCGGCAGGCCCAGCTCGGCCGCAGCGGCGATCGGCAGCAGCGTGCTCCCGCCGCCGACCTCGATCGGCAGCACTCCGACACCCTTGCGGCCCAGGTGGCGCTCGAGCGCGGTGAGGGCGGCACGCGGCTCGCTGCCGTTGAAGAACCGCTCGGCGAACGCGGTCGGCGCACCGACCACCGCCAGCGGCAGCAACAACCCGTCCGGGTCCAGGTCACCGGGCTGCACCAGGGGGACCGGGCCGTGCCGACGCAGCGCCTCCTCGACCATCAGCCGGGGCACGAACGGCTCGCCACCACCGCCGGTGGCGAGCACGCCCGCACCCAGCGTGAGCGCGGGGATGTCGTCGATCGTGATCTCGTCCAAGTCGACTCCTGACCTCCGGGTTCCCCAGCGAAGCAGGCGTCGCATGGTGCCTTCATCGGGCAGCTCGCACAACGGCGGACTCATCGGTGTACGGAATGCACATGTACGGCGGTTCCGGCCCGGACGGGCACAGGTCCCTGAGGCGTTCTCGCCGCTGCCCCGGGCCCTGCATCCCTCCGCGAAAGTCGGCGCACAGCCGTTCCTCGGTCCACGGACCCTCGAGGCCACTTGCGCAAGATCTTCCGCACGCTTCCCGTCCGACTCGTCCCGCCGCGAGCTCAGGGGTTCCGCTGCTCTGACCGGACCGATGCGGACCCGCCGAGCACACGCGGCGGCGGGACGCGACCGATCGGGCACCGATCGGTGCCAACTTTTCGCGCTGCTTTACGGGCGACCGGAACCCTCTGCCCATCGCCCGCTGTGAAGCCTGGATCACATCAGGTGGAGGCGGCAGAAGGAGGGATCTGACTGTGACCACCACGAAGGAACCTGCTGTGGCCACGGGCCCGGAACGGGTACCCGCAGCCGACGGAGTGACGCCTCCCCCGACAGGTGCCCAGTACCTGGAGAGCCTTCGCGACGGACGCATCTTCTACTTCGATGGCAAGCCGGTCGACGACGTCACGACGCATCCTGCGTTCACCACGACGGCGCACTCGGTGGCGCGGATGTACGACGCGCTCCACGACCCGGCCCGTCAGGAGGTCCTGACCTACGTCACCGAACGTGGGACGCGCTCGCACAAGTTCTACAAGATGGCCACGTCCTCGCAGGACCTCTTCGAATCGCGCGACGCGATCGCCGAGTGGGCGCGGATGAGTTACGGGAGCCTGTCGCGGGGGCCGGACTACAAGGCCGCTCTGGTGGCCGGTCTGGCTGCGGATGCGGACTTCTACGGTGAGTTCGCGGGCAACGTCCGCCGGTGGTACGAGAAGATCACCGACGACGTCATGTTCGTCAACCTGAGTCTGCTCAACCCGTCTGCGGACCGGACCCGGTCCGTCGCGGAGCAGCGCGACACGTACATGCACGTCGTCAAGGAACGCGATGACGGCATCATCGTGCGGGGCGCACGGATGATCTCCACGGGCGCGGCGTTCAGCAACGTCACCTACGTCAGCCAGTACCTGCCGGCGAGCGGACTGGGTGTCGACGACAAGGACTTCGCGCTCGGGTTCTTCGTCCCGTTCGACGCGCCCGGCGTCAAGCTGATCGGCCGCTACTCGTACGAATACATGGCGAAGCGAAATGGAACGCCTTTCGACTACCCCCTGTCGAGCCGTTTCGACGAGTCGGACTACTCGGTGATTCTCGACGACGTGTTGATTCCGTGGGAGAACGTGACGGCCTATCGAAACCCCGACGTCGTCAACGGTCTCTTTCCTCGCGGGTTCGCCCAGCGATTCATCTTCCACGCCTGTACCCGGACGGCGGTGAAGCTGGACTTCCTGTGCGGTCTGTTGCTCAAGGTCGCCGACATGAACAAGATTTCTTCGTTCCGCGGAGTGCAGGCGCAGATCGGTGAAGTTCTCGGGCTCCGGCACAACCTCTGGGCCCTGGCCACGGCGATGGCTGCGGAGCCCAACCCTGCGCCGGGGGGCGGCCCGTACGTGCATCCGAACGTGAACTACGCGCTGCAGTGGCGGAACATGTATGGGGACACCTTCACGAAGATTCGGACGGTCTTCCACAACCTCATGGCCGGTGGCTTCATTCAGATTCCGTCCTCCGCCGAGGATTTCAAGAACCCTGCCACCCGGCACTGGCTGGACAAGTACTGGAATGGCGCCGAAATTCCGGCGGAAGAGCGCGTGAAGCTCATTCGATTGGTATGGGACGAATTCGCCACGGAGTTCGGCGGCCGATCGGAGGTCCATGAGCGGAACTTCTCGGGCAGCTACGAGGGGAACCGTGTGGAGACCTACCACACCGCCGAGCACATCGGCACGAACAACTACTTCCGCTCGATGGTCGACGAATGTATGAGCGAGTACGACCTCAATGGGTGGACGAGTTCGGACTGGCCTGAATGGAAGCGCATCGGAACACCCTGACGCGCACACCCCACGGCTTATGGGAATCCTGACCCGGCGGCGAGCTGGGTCGAGACGACGAAAGAAGGATAGTGACGTGACAATCGGGATTGTCGGCACGGGGAATATGGGAAAGGCGATCGCGGGTCTTTTCGCCGATGGCGGGCATGACGTCTACATCGCCGGCTCCGACCCCGAGAAGTCCGAGGCCGCCGCTCAGGAGCTGGCGTCG
This sequence comes from Pseudonocardia benzenivorans CB1190, assembly GCF_000196675.2. Classification (GTDB taxonomy): domain Bacteria; phylum Actinomycetota; class Actinomycetes; order Mycobacteriales; family Pseudonocardiaceae; genus Pseudonocardia; species Pseudonocardia benzenivorans. The sequence continues at coordinate 3,297,546 of NC_015312.1, forward strand.
CGGGGACCGGGCAAGGTCAGTGCCGTGCCCACGGCGGAGGCCGCGGCGCGGGGGACGGACGTCCTAGTGCTGGCGACCTGGTTCGCGGTGTCGACCCGGCTCGCCGTCGACCTCAGCGACGTGCTGCGGGGAAAGACGGTCATCGACATCTCGAACCCCTTCACCCCGAACTTCGACGGGCTGATCACCGAGTACGGCAACAGCGCGGGTCTGGAACTGCAGCGCCGATTGGACGGTTCTGCTGTCGTGAAGGCGTTCAACACCAACTTCGCGCCGACGCTGAGGACCAGGTCGTTCGGGGGGAGCGATGTCGATGTGTTCCTCGCGTCGGACCACGAGAGCGCGAAGGCCGACGTCGCCAAGCTGATCGGCGCCTCGGGCCTGCGGCCCGTCGACGCGGGGCCGCTCGCCAACTCGGCGACCCTGGAGCGGCTCACCCTGTTGCTCGTCGAGCTCCAGGGCAGGTACGGCCTCGAGTTCCAGTCCGCGGTGAAGTTCCTGCCCGGGCAGTCGTTGTCGTTCCCGGCGGCGGTGGCGACCTCGTAATCTGGGGGTCACTGCGCCTCAACGGCGGTCCCGGCGCCGGACACCCCGGCGCCGGGCCCCTGCGAGTACGTCGCCCCGCGACGCTTGTCCCCGGTGATCAGGAGCTGCGTGCATGCGCAGCGGATGCGCGGAGGTGACCATGGCGTCGAGACCGGTTCCGATGACGGAGTCGGATCGGAACCGTCCCTCCCTGATTCGTAGCAAGGTGACGCCGCCGAGCCTGCAGGAGTCCGTCGTCCCGCGCCCGCGGGTCGCCGCGGTCCTCCGGGAGCTGATCGACGACAACCCGGTCGTCTGCGTCTACGCCACCGCCGGCGCGGGGAAGACAACGGCCGTACTCCAGGCTCTCGACGACTCGCCCAATTCGATCGCCTGGTTGTCGGTCGATGAGACCGATGCCGCTCCCGGCCGCTTGCTGACCTACCTGCAGGCGGCGCTCGCGCAGGCGGGACACGACACGTCCGAGGCGATGTCGGCGCTACGTGCCGGGGTCCCACACCCGGAGGTCGCCGGCATCCTCGCCGACACGATCGCGAGCCTTCCGGTCACAGTCGTGCTCGACAACGCCGAACGGATCGCCTCCTCGCCGGACGCCCTGGAACTCGTCAGCAGGCTCGGACGCTACCTAGACGAGTAAGTCCGAACCCGGTCAGTGGTCGTAGGCGATCAAGGATCGGGTGATGGGCTGTCCGGTGGCGCGGTTGTGCCAGATCGCGGCGGTCAGGGCGAGCAGGCGCTGCCCGATCCGGGCGCTGACGCCGTCGATGCTGCGTCCGCCGTGCAGCTCGAGATCGAGTTGGCCCTTGAGGGTGTCGTTGACCGACTCGATGAGCTGGCGGATCGGTTTGAGCAGGTGTTCGCCCGGGCGTGGGGTGCGGTTGCGGTAGGAGGGCCGCAGCAGCACCACGCCACGCTCGGCCAGGTAGGTGTCGAGTTCGCGGGAGACGTAGCCCTTGTCGGCGATGATGGTCAGGCCGGGCCGGTCGGTGGTGAGGGTGGGGTCGTGGTCGAGCACGGCCATCAGGACCTGGCGTTCGTCGAGCTTCGGGTCGGCCAATGCCCAGGTGATCGGCAGTCCGGCCGGGGTGCAGACCAGGTGCAGGCGCAGCCCCCAGAACCACCGCGAGTGCGACGGGCAGTAGCTGTAGCCGGCCCACCCGGCCAGGTTCGAGCGTTTCGCGGTGGGCCGGGAACGGGCGCACTCGACCGGGGTGGAGTCCACGACCCAGACGGGGTCGGCCCACAGGTCGGTGTCGCCGGCCAGCTCGCGGATGACCCGCTTGATCAGTGACACCGCCGAGCGCAGCCGCTTGTTGTAGCCGGACTGGCCCGGCAGGTACGGGAACGCGGCTGGTAGCGCCCGGGGCACGAACCGTAGCCAACGGGCCTCGGAGCGGACTCCCAGCAGCACCTGCGCCACGGCCAGGGTGAGCAGCTCGGCGTCGGAGAGCTTCGGTGGCCTGCCCGGGCGGGTGCGTTTGCCCAGCCAGTCGTCGATCTTGACGTAGAGTGCGGTCAGGAGGGTGTTGAGGTCGGTCGTCACAAACTGATCTTCAACACCCTCCTGTCACGTCCCGGGCCGGCACGCCGTTAGGACTTACTCGTCTAGGGGGTCGAGCGAGACTCGTCGTGGTGAGCAGACAGGAGCTCGACTTCCGCTCCATGCCCTCCGCCATGATCGTCGGGCTGGACGAGCGGGATCTCGCCTTCACCGCCGCAGAAGCCGAATCGGCGCTGGCCCGGCTCGGTCGCAGCGACGTGGACATCCCGGCCGTCGTGCACGCCACAGGCGGATGGGTCGCCGGTGTGCTGTTCGAAGCCTGGCGTTCTCGAGATCACTCGACCGGGCTGAACGGCGAGGCCGATCCGCTGCACGGCTACCTCGCCGTGCACATCCTCGACCAGCTCTGCCCCGAGCAGCGCGACTTCCTCATCCGCACCTCGGTGCTGGACGAGGTGACCGGCCCGGCGGCGGCTGCCCTCGGTGTGTCGTCGGCGGCCCGGCACCTCCACACGTTGCGGTCGGCCCACATCCCGGCCATGTGGGTACCCGCCAACGAGGACACTCTGCGCTGTCACCCCCGGTTCCGCGAGTATCTGCTCACCCTGCTCGCGCGCCGCGACGCGTCGGAGGTCACCGAGATATACCGACGGCACGCGATCATGCTCGGCGTGGCCCACCGGTACGAGGAGGCGACGGAGGAGCTGCTGAAGGCGGATCTCCTGCCCGAGGCGCTCGCCCAGGCGGAGAAGGCGGTCGAGTCCGTCGTCGACAGGGGCGACTTCGCGATAGTGCGAGGCTGGCTGAGCCGGTTCGGCCCGTTGCCGACCGAGAGGAACGAGGCACTCGCCGGCGCCGAGCTCATGATGGCTCTCGCGACCGAGGACTACGGAGGTGGCCTTGCGGTCGCCGACCGGCTCCGCGAACACGGACTCCGCGACGCGCTCGCGCGGTCGTCCAGCAAGTACGCGAGCGCGATGGCCTGGTGCTACTTCCACGCCGGCCGGATCAACGAGATCCGTGCGGTCCTCGACGTCGCGCGACCCGGACTCGAGATCGATGCCATGCGTTACTGCATGACCCTTCTCGCCGACGGCGCCGACGGCGCCGACGGCCCGGACATCACCGGTGATTGTGTCCCGCTGAGCGGCGGTCCGCTCGACGCCCTCATCATGCGCACGCACTACTACCGCGGGCGACTCGCGTTGATGCTGGACGAGCCCGCATCGCGCTGGGCCGCCATCGCCGCGCGATCCTGGCAACTCGGCGCTCGGCTCGCGATGGGGCAGCTCGAGCAGGCGGCCACGCTCTACGAGCAGGCACGCGACGCCGGGACGGTCGGTGTGTGGTCCGAGGCGTTGTTCAGCGTTCAGCTGTTCCGAGCCCAGGGCCGCCACGCGGAAGCCTGGCGGGCGCTGCTGAACGGCCGAGAACGCATCCGAGCGAGCGGCTCGTCGCTACTCGAGGCGTTCAGCTACCTCATCCAGGCCGAGCTGGAACTACTGCTGAACCAGGACCCGGGCGCGGCGCAGGCGGTGCTCGGTCGACTCCGGACACATCCTGTCGGGGGCTCGTACGGGTTCATCGTCGAGCAGGCGGAGACCTGGCTCGGGCTGAGCTACCTCATGCAGGCCGACGCGGCCCAGGCCGCCCGGCATCTGGAACACGCCGTGCGGAGCATGCGCACGACCGAGCGGGTCTTGATGCTCCCGGCCGCGGCCGTCTACCTGGCAGAGGCGTCATGGCGGCTCGGCGATGAGCACGCCGCCGACCGGGCCATGAACGTTGCGCTCGACGCCGCGGACCGCCAAGGATCACATCAGAGCCTGCTGCAGGCCATCGAGCTGTTTCCCTCGACGCTGTCCCGGCGGCTCGACGCGGAGAGTTCCTGCGAGTCCGACTGGCATCGGCTGGGCCGCGCCCTCATCGCGCGCGACGTCGAACTCGATCATCATGTGGGGGCCTCGATCGAGATCGCGGACTTGGGCGAGATCGAGGTCCGAGTGGACGGCCGCCTCGTCCGGCCACAGATCAAGAAGAGCGCCGAGCTGCTCGTCTTCCTCGCGCACCAACCCGACCGCAGTGCCACGCGCGACCAGCTCCTCGATGCACTGTTCGAGGGGCGCAGGACGGAGTCATCCTCGTCCTACCTTCGACAGGCCGTGCGCTGGTTGCGGGAGATCCTGCCGGGCGAGGACGGAGTAGAAGGTGTCGGCCGGAAAATCCGGATCAACTCCGACCTACGCCTGATGTCGGAATCGGAGCATGTCAAGCGGATCGTGGCGGAAGCCTCGAGTCTGCGAGGCACGGCACGGTACCGGGTCCTGCTCGGCGCACTCGACATCGCGGCGCGCGGCCCGTTCGCCGCGGGGGTCAAGAGCAGGTGGGCTGAGGAACGACGGCGCGACCTCGACTCGGTCCTGGTCGATGTTCGTTGTTCCGTCGCAGAGTTGGCTTTCGCCGAGGGTGACCACCACGCCGCTGCCGCCCATCTGGGACTGGTCCTGCGCCTCGACCCCTATCGAGAGTCCATGTGGCGCCTGGCGATGCGCCTCGCGGACGCCAAGGGCGACGCGGACGGTGTCCTTGCCGCATACCGGTCATGCGAGCTGGCGCTGCAGGACCTCGGTACCGGGCCCGACACAGCGACGACGAAGCTCTTCAGAGGGCTGCGCCGCTAGCGCATTTCGGCGTTCTTCACGTCGGCGGTGGAGTCTTCGAGGACCAGCTCGCGGGCCGCCTCGGAAGGAGACCAGATGAACGAATCAGATTTCCGGCAGGCGATCAGTCAGTTCGCGAGTGGCGTGACCGTGGTGACGGCGCGGGCAGGTAGGCGGAGCTACGGGATGACGTTGAGCGCGATGACCTCACTGAGCCTCGAGCCACCGGCACTGCTCATCTGCGTGAACCGAAAGGTACCGACGGAGCAGGCCATCACCGCGAGCGGCGTGTTCGCCGTCAACGTCCTGGCCGACTACCAGGAACGGCTCGCGAGGAAGTTCGCGAAGCCGGCAGACGACAAGTTCGACGGGGTCGATGTCGAGTACACCCGGCACGGCGTACCGCTGCTCCGCGGTGCGCTCGGGCACTTCGAATGCACCGTCCGCGAGCGGATGTCCGGCGGGAGCCACTCGATCTTCATCGGGCACGTGGACGCCGCCCGGGTCTACGACCGCCGCCCACTCGTCTATCACGGGGCGGGTTTCGGCGACTTCTACGGCCGGGTCCGGAGCGCGATCCCGGTGCCAGACCACGTACCGCCGCCCACCGGCGTCGGCGCGTTCTTCTCCTCCTAGCCATCTCGGCAGCGGCCGGCCGTCCCCGGGGCCGACCCCGCTGAGGACCGGAAATTACGTTGCCAGCAATGTCACGCGAGGAAAGCCACCGCCGACGGAATGAGGAGTCCGATGACTACCATGAAACAGTCACCCACCGCGTCCGACGCGGGTTCGTCCGCCACCGCGTCGTTCCGTGCGGGCAGCGCCGCCGCTTTCGGCGAGGCGCAGACCTCCACCGAGCGGGTCAATACCGTGGTTCGGGCTGTCCTCGATGCCGTCCACGCCGTGATCCGAGACCACCAGGTCACGTATCCGGAGTTCCAGGCCGCGAAGCGATGGCTGATGGACCTGGGCGAGGGCGGTGAGTGGCCCCTGTTCCTCGACGTGTTCGTCGAGCACGTCGTCGAGGAGGTCGCTGCGCGATCGCAGCAGGGCACCCCCGGCACCATCCTTGGGCCGTACTACCTTCCGGACCAGAAACGACTGCCGGCGGTGGCGGCCCTTCCTGCCCGGCCCGACGAGCCCGGTTCGACCTGGGTGCTCAGTGGCCAGGTCCGCGACGTCGACGGGAATCCGGTCGCAGGTGCGGAGCTCGACGTCTGGCAGAACAGCGCCGACGGCTTCTACTCGGGCTTCGCCCCGCATCTGCCCGACGGCAACCTGCGCGGCGTCATAGTCACCGGGGACGACGGTAGGTTCGAGATCACCACGATCCTGCCGGTGCCCTACCAGGTGCCGACCGACGGACCGACTGGCGAGCTCATCGCAGCCGCTGGCTGGCACCCATGGCGGCCGGCGCACCTTCACCTCCTGGTGCGAGCCTCCGAGCATCGCACCATCACGACGCAGCTGTACTTCAGCGGCGGTCGATACGTCGACGACGACGTGGCGCACGCAACCAAGGCCGAGCTGATCCTCGACCCCGAGAAGCTGCCGGACGGCACCTACCGGTCCGAGTACGACTTCGTCCTCGAACGGGACTGATCGTCGTCGCCGGGCCGGAGCAGCCACCGTGCCGGCGTCCTCCAGGCAGAACCGGAAGCTGGTTCCGCCACCCCGATCCTGGAAGGAACACCATGAGCGACCTGCGGATCGATCGGGTCGAGACCGCCCTGCTCGACATTCCGCTACGCCGCCCCCACCGCTTTGCTCGGACCTCGATAACCGCACAACCCGTGCTGTATGTCTTCGTCCACGTCGCGGGCGGCGTCACGGGGGTCGGCGAAGGCGTGGTTCCCGGTGGCCCGTGGTGGGGCGGAGAATCGGTGGAGACGATGCAGCTCGTTGTGGAGCGGTTCGTCGCGCCGGTCCTCCTCGGCCGCCACGTCGACGACGTCGCACGTATCCGACGCGACGTCGACGACGTTGTCGCGGCGAACCTGTACGCGAAGGCTGCCGTGGAGGTCGCCCTGCACGACGCGTGGGCCCGCTGCCTCGACGTCCCTGTCCACGCGCTGCTCGGTGGGCTCAGTCGGCGCGCGATCCCGGTTACCTGGGCCCTGGGAACCGAGCCGGCCCCGGTCGTCGTCGAAGAGGCGCTCGGGAAGATCGACACCGGACAGCACCGCAGCTTCAAGTTGAAGATGGGTGCCCAGGAACCCGCAGACGACGTGGCGCGCGTGTGCGAGATCGCCGGGAAGCTTGCCGGCGTCGCCGGAGTCCGCGTCGATCTGAACTCCCGCTGGGACCTGCTCACGTCGCTCACCTACCTTCCGAAACTCGTGGACGCCGGCGTCGAGCTGATCGAGCAGCCGGTTCCCGCCAGGGAGCTCGAGGCGCTGACCGAGATCAACGCTGCACTGCCGGTTCCAGTGATGGCCGACGAAAGCCTGCGGACCCCCGGCGACGCGCTACGGCTCGCCCGGATGCGCGCTGCGGACGTCTACTCGCTCAAGACCACCAAGTCAGGCGGGCTCCGCGCCACACGCGCGATTGCCGACGTCGCCGCCGCCGCCGGCATCCCGTGCCATGGCGGCACCTCGATCGAGAGCCCGGTGGGCACCGTGGCCTCCTTGCATCTGGCCTGCGCACATCCCGGGGTGACCTGGGGCAGTGAGCTGTTCGGGCCCTTGCTCATGGCAGAGGAGATGCTCGTCGAACCGCTGCGCTACGCGGACGGCTCGCTGCACCTCCCCGACGGACCCGGCCTGGGTGTCGAGCTGGACGCTGACAAGGTCCGCGCCTTCACCAGGAGCTAGCGATGCTGTTCCACGTCAGGATGGACGTCGCGATCCCGCGCCAGATCGACCCCGCTGAGCGCACCCGGCTCGTCACTGCTGAAAGGGAGCGTGCACTCGCGCTCCAGGAAGCCGGTACCTGGCTGCATCTCTGGCGCATCGTGGGAAAGTATTCGAATATCAGTGTGTTCGACGTCCAGTCCTCCGACGAACTCCACGAGATCCTGTGGACGCTGCCGCTGTTCCCATTCATGACAATTGATGTCACGCCGCTGGCCGAGCATCCGTCGCGCCGGAAGAGCACATAGTGAGCACTATTTCGAGGTCACCCACATACGCGCAGTTCCCGCGAGTACAGCTCCTCGAGTTCCCGACCTAGGAGGATACAATGTCGGAACCGATCCTGGCGCTACGTGCCAACCACGTGGTGCTCATGGTCTCCGACCTCGAGCGTTCCGTGACGTTCTGGACCACTGCGTTCGCCATGGACGTGGTTGCGCGAGAGCCGCGGGCGAACGCGGCGTTCCTGCGTCTTCGGCTCTCACCCAACCACCATGACCTCGGCCTGTTCGGTCTCGGCGCCGGTGCTCCCCGGCGGCGTCCCGGCACCGTCGGCATGTACCACATCGCATGGCAGGTCGACACCATCGACGACCTCGAGGCCGCACGCCTCGCCCTCGCCCAGATCGGCGCATACACCGGCGAGTCGAGCCACGGCGCGACCAAGAGCATCTACGGCACGGACCCGGACGGCAACGAGTTCGAGGTCATGTGGATGTTGCCGCGCGAAGAGTGGGGCGAGTACGAACGGCTCGCTCCGGTCGACCACCTCAACCTGGGCGCCGAGGTCGCCCGTTGGTCCGGGGTGTCCACCGGCGCCGTCGGCAGCGGACTCATCGGCGGCGCGTCATGACCCCTGCCCCGGCCTTCCCCCCGCCGGTCGTTCTGACGGGCGGGAGCCCCCACGCTGCAGATCCTCTGGTGGTGCTCCTCCACGGACGAGGCGCGGACGAACGGGATGTGATCGGCCTTGCCGATGAACTTCCGATCGGCCCCGCCTACGTGGCGGTACGGGCGCCCATCGCCGAGGGTCATGGCTTCGCCTGGTTCGCGAATCGTGGCATCGGACGCCCCCACCCGGACTCGTTGCGAGCAACGATGGACTGGTTCCGCGACTGGCTCGAGCCCGTCGCGTCGGCGGAGCGACCCGTGTTGCTCATCGGCTTCAGCGGCGGCGCCGCCTTCGCGGGTGGTCTGGTCCTCGACGATCCCGGCCGGTTCGCAGGCGCGGCGATCCTATGTGGAACTATTCCGTTCGACGCCGGTGTGCCCACAACACCGGCTCGACTCAGCGGTCTGCCCATCTTCCTCGCGCACGGCGCCGATGACACGGTGATCCCGCGCGACCTGCAGGACCTGACCTGGCGCTATCTCACCACCGAGTCGGGCGCACCGACCGTCGCGCGGAAGGACGCAGTCGGTCACTCACTCGCAACGGAGGCACTCACGCATTTGTCAGGGTGGCTCCAGGACAGGGTGTCGCACCTTGCGATGCGGTCGACCGGTGACGGCGCAGCGGCGGACGACTCATGCCGGTGGGCGGGTTTCGAAGCGCTACCGCCACGGCGTGGTCCCCGGCCCCAGGTGTCGACCTCGATTCCGCAACAGCAGACCTCCGACAACGCGCCACTCGAGATTCAGCAGCAGCTGCTCGCCGAGCTCAGCTCACTGCCGGGGGTGACCACCAGGCAGTCGGTCCTGTCCGTGCCCGGCGCGCGCGGCTTCATGCTCGCCGACGGCAACGGACCGGCCGACGCCTTCCTCGTCGTGCCGGCCGGCGAGTTCGCTCACCTGCATCCGTCGTACGACGGCTCGATGCACCTCGCGCTACCCGGTCGCCTGGCCGCCGACGCGGTCGAGAAGGGATGGGCGGTCGCGCATCCACTCGCCGGTACCCGGCTCACTCCGGGGATGGTGCTGATCTACGGACCCCGCGACGCCGAGGAGCTCGCAGTCGTCGCCGGGATCGCCCGCACCTCGCACCAGTACGCCTCCGGCGGACAGCGGCCATGAGCTTTCTCCGCCCTCTGGCGCGCGCCGATGGCCGGCCGAGGTGCGCAGGCGCGACCAGTTCCGGCGACCTGCGTGGGCCGAACGGCGCCAGACTCCACAGCGGAGTCGAAGACGTGCCACCGGCTCTGCGAGCCGGGATCGTGGCCATCGGCCAGTTCGACGGGGTGCACCGTGGGCACCGCGAACTCGTCTCCCGCGCTCGGAGGAAGGCCGACGAACTCGGCGTCGCCGCGGGTGTCGTGACGTTCAGCCGTCACCCGGCCTCGCTCCTCAGACCGTTGGAGGAACCGCCGTCGTTGTGCACACTGCACGACAAGGTCGAGATGCTGGTCGAGTCCGGCGCGGACTTCGTCGTCGCACTGCCGGTCTCGGCCCGGCTGCTTCAGACCCCGCCGGCGGACTTCGTCACGACGACCCTTCTGCGGGATCTGCAAGCGCGATCGATCGTCGTGGGGGCGAACTTCCGGTTCGGTCACAAAGCCGTAGGAGACGCCGGGCTGCTGCGCGACATCGGCCGAGCTCACGGCACGGACGTGCTGATCGTGGACCTGCTCGATGTCGACGAGGGCCCCGTCTCGTCGACCCGGATCCGGGGACTCATCGCAGCGGGCCACGTGCATGCCGCCGCGCGCCTTCTCGGTCGGGAACATCGCCTCGATTCAGTGGTGACGGCCCACCGCCAGGACGTCATTACCGCCCGCTTCCGCGCCGGCGTGATGCCACCCGCGCCGGGTGTTTACGAGGTTGCCGTCGAGGACTTGACCAGCCTGAACAGGACCCGGCAAACCACCGCCGCCACCATCGGCCCCGCTCGCTCGGCGCGCATCCTCGCGCCTCCCTCTTTCGCCCGGCCACCGGTCGACGGGCAGGTGCGTCTGAGTTTTCTCAGGCATGTGCGCGAGGCCTGACCCGACGACGGCACCGTCAGGGTCGAGCCCTCATGAATGTGGCACGTGCGGCATTTGGCGGCCCGGCCGACTCCGTGGGCCTTGCGCCGCTGGCGTCCGTGTTCGCCAGTGCCTCGGCGGGGGGCCCGGGACGGCTCAGGGCTCGTGGGTGGCGATAGCCGCCCTGGCGACTATCGCCGCTCACGGGTGAGGTCGTGGCGCGACGTCGAGCGGACGACCCGGCCGTCGTCGAGGACGAGCAGCGGCCGGCCGTCGTCGGGGACGCGGGCCAGCGCCCCGGCGACGGACTCGCCGATCCCGATCGTCGCCAGCGGCTCCAGCAGGTGGTCGGCGACCGACCCGTCTGCGGGAGCGTGCCGCAGCGCCGACACCGAGACCGACCCGACGACGTCGCCCGAGGCCCGGTCGGCCGAGGTGGTCTGCCGGTCGGCGACGACGGGGCGGAGGTCGGGGCCTGGGGGCAGCGCCGCGGCGACCTCGCCGACGCGGCGCCCGAGCGGGACGACGGCGAGCCCGGGCGCGGCGGGCGGCAGGACGTCGCGCACCAACGGGCCGGTGGCGGCGTCGACGAACCCCAGCCGCGCGCACCAGTCGTCGTCGAAGTACTTGCTGAGGTAGGCGCGACCGGAGTCGGGCGCGATCGCGACGACGACGTCGCCGGCCCCGAGGTCCGCCGCGACCTGCAGCGCCGCGACCAGCGCGGTGCCCGCCGAGCCGCCGAGCAGCAGGCCCTCCTCGCGGGCGACGCGGCGCACCAGCCGGACCGCGTCGCCGTCGGCGACCCGCACGAACTCGTCGACGACCGTCGGGTCGTAGGTCTCGGGCCACTCGTCGTCGACGGTGTCGGGGTGCAGGTAGTGCCCGACGGCCTCGACGGTGTACGGGCTGCCGTCGCCGCCGGAGTAGCGCGACGTCGCCGGGTCGGCGGCCACGATCCGCACCCGGCCGCCCGCGACCTCGCGCAGGTGCCGGGCCGTGCCGGTGATCGTCCCGCCGGTGCCGACGCCCGCGACGAGGTGGGTGATCCGCCCGCCGGTCTGGGCCCAGATCTCGGGGCCGGTCGTCCGCTGGTGGACGAGCGGGTTGGCGGGGTTGGTGTACTGGTCGGCGAGCCACCCGCCGGGGGTCTCGGCGGCGATCCGTTCGGCGAGGCGCCGGACGTGCCGGGGGTCGTGCTGCGGGACCGTGCCGGGGGTGAGGACGACCTCGGCGCCGTACGCGCGCAGGAGCGCGATCTTCTCGGCGGCCGTGCGGTCGGGCACGACCAGCACGCAGCGGTACCCACGGCGCGCGGCGACCATCGCGAGGCCGATCCCGGTGTTGCCCGACGTGCCCTCGACGACGGTCCCGCCGGACCGCAGCCGGCCGTCGCGTTCGGCCGCGGTGACCATCGCGAACGCCGCGCGGTCCTTCACGCTGCCACCGGGGTTGGCGTACTCGGCCTTGACGTGGACCTCGGCGGCGATGCCGGCCACGACGCGGTCGAGCCGGACCAGCGGGGTGGCCCCGATGCCGTCGGTGAGCGACTGGTGCACGGCGCCGGGCGACGCGGTCCGTTCCACCCGCCCGATCCTGCCCGACCACTAGGCTTCCCGGCATGTCCGACGCGCTCCCCGACGACTGGCGGCGGTGGCGCCGGGCCGTCGACCTCGACGAGTACGAGGCCCGGTGGGCGCGGATCGAAGCCGAGGGGGGCAACCCGCACGGCGAGGCCGACCTGGTCGTCGCGCTGCTGGCGGGCCGCACGGGTGCGCCCGTGCTCGACGGCGGGTGCGGCACGGGCCGGGTGGCGGTCGAGCTGGCCCGCCGCGGCGTCGACGTGGAGGGCCTCGACCCCGACGGCGACATGATCGCGCTGGCGCGCGGCAAGGCTCCGGAGCTGACGTGGCGCCAGGAGGGTCTGCAGGACCTCGCCGACGAGAGCCGGTTCGGTCTCGTGCTGCTCGCCGGCAACGTCGTGCCCTACGCCGACCCGGCCGACCGGCCGGGTGCCGTCGCGGCGTGCGCACGGGCGCTGCGCACGGGCGGGCTGCTGGTGGCCGGGTTCACGCTGCGGCCGGGCTGGCCGTCGGTCGCCGACTACGACGGCTGGTGTGCCGCGGCGGGGCTGGTCCTCGACGCGCGCTGGTCGACCTGGACGCGCGACCCGTACGCGGGCGGCGACTACGCGGTGTCGGTGCACCGGCGGCCCTGAGTCACCGGCGGGGCCGGCGGCCGGGGGAGTTCGGAAGATCGGCTCTTGCGGCGGGCACCGCGGACGGTCGACGATCACCCGGGTGGACGTCGTCGAGTACCGACCCGAACGTGACCAGTACGTGTGGACCTTCGGCGGCGTCGCGCCGAGTCACCGGATCACCCCGGGGACGCTGCTGCGGCTGTGGACCGAGGACGCCTTCTCCGGGCGGCTGACCCGGGTCACCGACCGGCCGGGCGACGTGCTGGACATGACCGAGGTCAACCCGCAGACCGGCCCGTTCTACGTCGAGGGCGCCGAGCCCGGCGACACGCTGGCCCTGCACATCGTCGACCTCACCCCGGCCCGCGACTGGGGGGCGTCGTCGACGATCCCGTTCTTCGGCGCGCTGTCGACGACCGACCGCACCGCCCTGCTGCACGACCCGCTGCCCGAGCGGACCTGGATCTACCAGCTCGACCGGGCCGCCGGCACCGTGCTGTTCGAGGCCACGAGTGCCGACGTGCGCCTCGAGTTGCCCTGCAACCCGATGCTCGGCACGGTCGGCGTCGCGCCCGCCGGGCGCGAGGTGCGCTCGAGCCTGGTGCCCGACATGTTCGGCGGGAACATGGACACGCCCGAGATGAAGCCGGGCGTCACCTGCTACCTGCAGGTCAACGTCGAGGGCGCGCTGTTCTCGGTCGGCGACGGGCACTACCGGCAGGGCGAGGGCGAGAGCTGTGGCACCGCCGTCGAGGGCGCGATGGACGTGACGCTGCTCGTCGAGCTGATCAAGGGCGCGCCCGCGCCGCTGTGGCCGCGGATCGAGTCCGACACCCACTACGTCGTGGTCGGGTCGTCGCGGCCGCTGGAGGACGCCTGGCGGGCCAGCCAGGTCGGCATGATCGGCTGGCTCGGCGAGCTGTACGGTCTGGACCGGCTCGACGCCTACCAGCTGCTCACCCAGATCAGCGAGTCACCGCTGGCCAACGTCGTCGACACCAACTACTCGGCCGTCACGAAGGTCCCGAAGGCACTGCTGCCGGCGGGTCGCGCGTACAACGGCATGCACACCCACCTGCGCGAGCAGGCCGCGACGCTGTGACGCGGCCCGCCGACCGACCCCTCTAGGGAGATCGAATGGACCTGCAGCTGACCGGTCGCAAGGCGCTCGTCACCGGCGGGACGCGCGGCATCGGCGCCGCGATCGTCGAGATGCTCGCCGCCGAGGGCGTGCGCGTCGCGTTCTGCGCGCGCTCCGAGGAGGAGATCCTCGCCCGGGTGGACCTGCTGGGCGGCAAGGGCTACGACGTCGCGGGCCGGGCGCTCGACGTCGGCGACGGGGAGGCGCTCGCCGCCTGGGTGGCCGACGAGGCGGCGGAGGCCGGTGGGATCGACATCGTCGTCGCGAACGTCAGCGCGCTGGCCATCGGCCCCGGCGAGGAGAACTGGAAGGCCAGCTTCGAGGTCGACCTGATGCACACGGTGCGCATGGTCGAGGCGGCGATGCCGCACCTGGAGGCGTCGGACGCCGCGTCGGTCATCGCGGTGTCCAGCGTGTCCGGCCGCGAGATCGACTTCGCCGACGGGTCCTACGGCGTCATGAAGGCCGCGCTCGTGCACTACGTCTCCGGGCTCGCGCTCGACCTGGCGCCCAAGGGGATCCGGGCCAACGCCGTCTCCCCGGGCAACACCTACTTCGACGGCGGGGTGTGGCAGGGCATCGAGCAGGGCAACCCCGAGCTCTGGTCGACCGCGCTCGGGCTCAACCCGACCGGCCGGATGGGCACGCCCGAGGAGGTGGCCTATGCCGTCGTCATGCTGGCGAGCCCGCTGGCGAGCCGGATCAGCGGCACGAACCTCGTCGTTGACGGTGCACTGACGCGCGGCGTGCAACTGTAAGGACGTGCGCGAGTACCGCATCGAGACGCCCCAGGCCGACCTCGACGACCTCCGCGACCGGCTGCGTCGCACCCGCTGGCCCGACCCGGCGACCGTCGACGGCTGGACGCAGGGCGTCCCGCTGGACTACGTGCAGGAGCTGTGCGCGTACTGGGCCGACGGGTACGACTGGCGGCGCTGCGAGGCCGAGATCAACTCGTGGCCGCAGATCCGGACCGTGCTCGACGGCGGCGCCGACGACGTGGTCGACGTGCACGCCCTGCACGCGCGGTCGCGCCACGAGGGCGCCCTGCCGCTGATCCTCACCCACGGCTGGCCGGGCTCGATCGTCGAGTACCTCGGCGTGATCGACGCCCTGGTCGACCCGCCCGACCCGGCCGACGCCTTCCACGTCGTCGTGCCCTCGCTGCCCGGCTTCGGGTTCAGCGGCAAGCCGCGGGTCCCGGGCTGGGGCGTCGAACGTATCGCGACGGCATGGGCCCAACTCATGGACCGGCTGGGCTACGAGCGCTACGGCGCCCAGGGTGGCGACTGGGGCTCGATCATCACCGCGACGCTCGGCACCGGGGCCCCGGAGAACGTCGTCGGCATCCACCTGACCATGCCGCTCGCCGACGTGCCGCCGCCGGAGGAGCGCGGCCGGCTCACGCCGGAGGAGAAGCGGGCCGTACTGGACTCGAAGCGGTTCAACCGCTTCGGCGCCGGTTACTCGGCGATCCAGGCGACCCGGCCGCAGACACTCGGCTACGGGCTCACCGACTCGCCCGCCGGGCAGTGCGCCTGGATCGTCGAGAAGTTCTGGGACTGGACCGACTGCGCGGGCCATCCCGAGAACACGATCCCGCGCGACCGACTGCTCGACAACGTCATGACGTACTGGCTCACCGGGAGCGCGGCGTCGTCGGCGCGGCTGTACTGGGAGAGCTACGGCAAGACGCGCTTCGACCCGGTCGAGGTGCCGACGGGTGCGACCGTCTTCCCGCAGGAGATGCGCCGGTTGCCGCGCAGCTGGCTGGAGCGCCGGTTCACCGACCTGCGGATGCTCAACCATCCGGAGGCGGGCGGGCACTTCGCCTCGCTGGAGCAGCCGGAGGTGTTCGTCGACGAGGTCCGGACCTTCTTCCGGATGGTCCGATGAGGATCGCCTCGCTGCTGCCCGCGGCGACCGAGATCGTCGGCGCGCTCGGTCTCGCCGACGACCTGGTCGCGGTCACCTACGAGTGCGACGAGCCCGCGGGCGTCCGGGACCGCTGCGCCGTCGTCGTCGACACGGCGTTGCCGGCGGGGCTCGATCCCGCCGGGGTCGACGCCGTGGTCCGCGACCGGGCCGCGCGCGGGCTGCCGATGTACGCGCTCGATCGCGCGGCCCTGGCCGCGGCGGCGCCCGACCTCATCCTCACCCAGGACCTGTGCCGGGTGTGTGCCCTGCCGTCGGACGACGTGGTGCACGCCCTGGCGGTGCTCGGGTCCGACGCGGACGTGGTGCGGGTCGACCCGCACACCGTCGAGGAGGTGCTGGCCGCGGTCACCGAGGTCGGCGTCCGGGCCGGGCACCCACGGGCGGCGTCGGCGCTGGTGGCGGGGCTGCGGGCGCGGCTGGACGCGGTCGCGGCCGCCGTCGCCGGGCGCGCACGGCCGCGGGTCCTGGTGCTGGAGTGGACCGATCCGCCGTACCTGCCGGGCCACTGGGTGCCCGAGCTGGTGCGCCGCGCCGGGGGACTCGCCGCCGGCGGCGCCGAGGGTGCCCGCAGCGTGGCCGTCACCTGGGACGAGATCGACGGGCTCGGTGCGGACCTGACCGTCGTCGCGCCCTGTGGCTACGGGCTCGACGACGCGATCGCCCAGGCCCACGACGTACTCGAGACGCTGCCGCCGGGACCGGTCGTGGCGATCGACTCGGCGTCCTACGTCGTGCGCGGCGGGCCGCGGCTCGTCGACGGCATCGAGGCGCTCGCGGCGGTCCTGCACCCCGGGGCGGTCCCCGAGCCGCCGCCGGGGCGGGTCAGTCGCGTCCGGTAGTGCCCCAGCGCCGACCCGCGAGCCGGGCCAGGAAGGGCGCGATGAGCAGCATCAGCACCACCCGCAGCACCTGCATCGCCACCACGAACGTGACGTTGGTGCCCGCCGAGATCGCCGTCGCGAGGACGGCGTAGATCCCGCCGGGCGTCGTCGCGAGATAGCCCTCGAGCAGCGTCGCGCCGGTGAGGTGCGCGAGCACGACGCCCAGCGCCGCGCACGCTCCGATGATCACGACGATCAACCCGATCGCGAGCGGCAACACCCGCGCGACCGTGCGCAGGCTCTCCCGGGTGAAGCGGACGCCCGCCTGCCAGCCGATCACGGCATAGGCCACGTCGACGACCAGCGACGGTGGGGTCGACCCGAACGACCAGCCGGTCAGCGCGAGCACCAGCGCGACGACCATCGGCCCCAGCAGCGCGCCCGCCGGGACCCGGGTGAGCACCCCGAGCGGGACGCCCACCGCGCAGCAGAACGCGAGCACGCCGAGCCCGACGTACCAGGGCGCCGACGCGGCGGTGTCGCCGCCGGGAGCGCCGTGCCGGGCGCCGAACGCGAGCGCCGCGACGACCGGCATCGTCGCCGTCACCAGCCCCACCCGCAGGTACTGCACGACGGCGACGACCCGCTCGTCGCCGCCCAGCTCACGGCTGATCGCGACCAGGCCCGACGCCCCGCCCGCCGTGAGCGCAAGCATCCCGGTCAGCGGCGACACCCCGCGCTGCACGCCCAGCAGCAACCCGGCGCCCATGCTCGCGAGCAGCGTCGCGAGGCCGATGCCGAGGACCGGCAGCCAGTCGCGCGCGACCGCGGCCAGCGTGTCGCTCTGGGCGATCAACCCGATCACCACGCCGATGACGGCCTGCGCGCCCGTCGTCGCGGGCTGCGGGACCGCCCGCGGGGCCCGCCCCAGCAGCGCCAGCACCGTCCCGACGAGCAGGCCCGCGAACAGCGCGGGCGAGGGCACCGACACCGCGCCGAGCCCGACGGTGACCGGGACGGTGAGGCCGACGATCAGCGCCCAGCGCCGCCACGCCACCGCGCGCACCCGCGCCCCGAGCGCCGGCCGGGGCGGCGCCGCGGCCCGGGCCGCTTCCTCCGGACAGACCGATCCCACGCACCGACCCTGTCACGCGCGACCCGCTGTGGCGCCTGGCAGGCTGGGCCGGCCGGTCGGCGTGTGGCCGGTTTCACCGAGGGGGCGCGATGTGACCGGGGCGAACGACGCAGGCGTGACGGTGGGGACGAGCCCCGCGGGCGACCGGATCGGGCGCCGGGTGTGGGCGCTGTTCGGGCCGCACCGGTGGGCGCTCGCGGGAATCCTCACGGCGGTGCTCGTCTCGAGCGGGCTGGGCATCGTCACGCCGTTCCTGACGCAGGCGACGTTCGACAAGGCCCTGTTCCCGCCGGACCACGTCGTCGACATCCCCCTGCTCGGGTGGCTGGTGGCCGGGATGGTCGCGATCCCGGTCGTCTCCGCGCTGATCGGGGTGTGGCAGACGTGGCAGACGACGCTGCTCGGCAACCGCGTCATGGCCGACCTGCGCGGCCGGCTCTTCGAGCACCTGCAGCGCATGGACCTCGCGTTCTTCACCGCCACCCGGACGGGCGCGATCCAGTCCCGGCTGGCCAACGACGTCGGCGGCGTGCAGAGCGTGCTCACCGAGACGGCGACGTCGATCCTGGGCAACGTCGTCACCGTCGTCGCGGCACTGGTGGCGATGCTGCTGCTGAGCTGGCAGCTGACGCTGGTCGCGGTCGCGCTGGTGCCGGTCTTCGTGCTGCTGCAGGTCCGCGTCGGACGGGTCCGCCGCAGGCTGGCCGGCCGGACCCAGGAGTCGCTCTCGGACATGACGGCGATCACCGAGGAGGCGCTGTCGGTGTCGGGGGTCCTGCTGGCCAAGGTGTTCAACCGGCAGGCCGACGAGGTGCGCCGCTACCGCGAGGAGAACGCCAACCAGGTCGGGCTGCAGGTACGCCAGGCCATGACGGGACAGACGTTCTTCGCGGTCGTGCAGACGTTCCTCGGCGTCACGCCCGCGCTGGTCTACCTGGTCACGGGCCTGCTGATCGCCGCGGGCGGCGGGCTGAGCGCGGGCACCGTCGTCGCGTTCACGACGTTGCAGACCCGGCTGCTCTTCCCGACGGTCAACCTGCTGCGGGTGTCGCTGGACGTGCAGACCTCGCTCGCGCTGTTCGGGCGCATCTTCTCCTACCTGGACCTGCGGCCGCGGATCGTCGACGCCCCCGGCGCGCGGGTCCTCGACCCGACGGCGGTGCGGGGTGCGGTGACGCTGCGCGACGTCTGGTTCAGCTACCCGCTCGCCGACCGCGACGACCCCACGCCGCCCGGGACCCCGGTGCGGCCGTGGGCGCTGCGCGGGGTCAGCGCGCAGCTGGCACCGGGCACGCTCACCGCGATCGTCGGACCCAGCGGCTCGGGCAAGACGACGATGTCGTACCTGATCCCGCGGCTCTACGACGTCGACCGCGGCGCGGTGCTGCTCGACGGCCAGGACGTCCGGGAGCTGACCCAGGCGTCGGTGCGCGCGGCCGTCGGCATGGTCACCCAGGACACCCATCTGCTGCACGCGACGATCGCCGCGAACCTGCGCTATGCCGCGCCGGACGCGACCGACGCCGAGCTCGAGGCCGCCGCCCGCGCCGCCAACATCCACGACCGGATCGCGAGCTTCCCCGACGGCTACGACACCGTCGTCGGCGAGCGTGGCTACCGGCTCTCCGGCGGCGAGCAGCAGCGCCTCGCCATCGCCCGGGTGCTGCTGAAGGACCCGCCCGTGCTGATCCTCGACGAGGCCACCAGCGCACTGGACACCGCGAGCGAGCGGCTCGTGCAGCAGGCGCTGGAGACCGCGACGCAGGCCCGCACCACGATCGCGATCGCCCACCGGCTCTCGACGATCCTGGGTGCCGACCAGATCCTCGTCGTCGACGGTGGGGAGATCGTCGAGCGCGGGACGCACGAGGACCTCCTCGCGCGCGGTGGCCTCTACGCGCGGCTCTACACCGAGCAGTTCGCCGACGGGAAGGTCGAGGTCCGGTGCGGCAACGGCGTCGTCTTCCGCGACGGCCACACCCTGCTCGACCCGTCCCCGAGCTGACCGGCGGTCCCCGGATCAAGTGCCGCCGACGCCTGCGTCGTCGCCGGCACCGGATCCGCCGCGGCGACGAGGACCGCGTCAGCCGGACAGGTCCTCGACGCGGGCGCGGGCGCGTTCGACCTCGGCCGCCGCGGTCCGCAGCCGGCTCGACGAGTCGCGCAGCGTCGCCGCCGCGGACCGTTCGGCCTCGGTGGCGTCGCGCTGCGCGGCGCGGGCCTGCTCCAGCTCGGCGACCAGGTCGGCGACGCGGTCCTTGGCCTCGGTGAGGCGACGGGCCGCGTCGTCGTGCTCGTCGCGGTCGACCTGCTCGCGTTCGCGGGCCTCCGACTCGGCGGCGACGGCGTCGTCGAGGGAGCGCCGCGCGTCGGCGAGCTCGCGGGCCCGGCGTTCGGCCTGCTCGTCGCGCGCGACCTCGTCCTGCCCGGCCTCGTCGCCGTCGGCCGGCGCCGGTTCGTCGGCCGGTGCGGGGCGACGCGGTGCCGGCCGTGGTTCGGCGCCGGCGAGGGCGTCGGGCCCGAACCCCGAGTAGCTGACGGTGCGGTGCAGCCGCCCGGACCGGACCTGGTCGGCGATACCGGGGTCGGCGAGGGCCGCGTCGAGGATGCCGCGCAGGTCGCGCTCGGTGCTCTCGGCCACGCGGTGCCCGTCGCGACCGGCCAGCGCCCTGGCCTCCCTGGCCATCGCGGCGACGAGCTTGCCGCGCTGCGCCGACAACGTCCGCAGCGCGGCCCCGTCGAGCGTGCGCTGGGCGTCGGTGAGGTCGGAGGCGAGCGAGAGGAGCCCGTCGAGCTGCTGGGCGCGCTCGCGGGCGAGCAGGTTCGCCAGCCACGCGGCCTGGGTGGGCCGGCGCAGCCTGCCGATCGCCTTCGCGGCCTCGCGGTCGCCGGCCTCGCGTGCCGCGGCGACGAGCTCGTCGCGGACCGGGACGAAGTCGTCCGGTGGGACGCCGTACAGCTCCTCGGCCGCGGCTTCCACCCGATCGGGGTCCTCGTTGCTCATTGTGGTGCATCCAGCTGGAGCACTGCGCGCCTCCAGGTACCATCGAGTGTGACAGACATCACAGCATCGAACCGTATGAACGGGTTGTGACGGGCAGCGTCCGGGCACTCGGACGCATGGACACGACCCTCATCGTAGTGATCATCGTCGTGGTGGTGGTCCTCGTCGCGATCGGCGTGGCGGCCTACCTGGTCGGCGCCCGGCGGCGCAGCGCACGGTTGCGTGAGCACTTCGGACCGGAGTACGAGCGCACCCTCGCCGAGACCGACGACCCGAAGGCGGCCGAGCGGCGCCTCGCCGAGCGCGAGAAGCGGCACCGCAGCCTCGACCTGCGCCCGCTCGGCGAGCACGAGCGCGCCGAGTTCCAGAACCGCTGGCTCGGGGTGCAGAGCGGGTTCGTCGACGACCCGGACCGCGCGGTCGAGCGCGCCGACGGTTTCGTCACCGAGGTCATGAGCGCGCGCGGCTACCCCGTCGCCGACTTCGACCGCCGCGCCGAGGACGTCTCGGTCGAGCACCCGATCGTCGTCCAGCGCTACCGCGAGGCCCGCGAGATCTCGAGGCGCAACGCCCGCGGCGGCGTCGACACGGAGGAGCTGCGCCGGGCAGTGACGTCCTACCGCGCGCTGGTCGAGGCGCTGCTCGACGAGAGCGATGACGGCCGCCGTGGCGCCGGTCGCAACGGCGACCGCGGGAACCGCGCCGCGGAGGCCGGCGACCGCGTCGACGGCCACCGGACCGACGGCCACCGGGTCGACGGCCACGGGGTCGACGGCCACCGGGCTGGGGACCGCCGGACCGAGGAGACGACCCGATGACCCGCGCCGACGAGCACGACGCGCGGCACGCGACCCACGGGGAGGACGACATGGAGCACCGCACCGACGACCGTGCCGACGCCCGGCACGACGGGCGCATGCAGGACCGCATGGCGGACGGCATGCAGGACCGGGTCGACGACCGGCACGCCGACCGTGGCGACCCCGTCGACGACCGGGCCGGTACCGACCGCGACGGCGGGACCTGGGGTGACGGAACCCGCAGCGAGGATCCCGGGGCGACCCGCGACGGCTGGGGCACACCGCCGGCCGAGCACGACGGAACCCGGGACACGACCGCGGGAGGCAGCCGCGCCGAGGCGATGCGGAGCGACGCCCGGGAGCACCACGGCGCGGACGGGCCTCAGAGGGACGGCTACGGCGGGGACGGCTACGGCGGGGCCGGGTACGGCCAGGGCGAGCCGGACGGCGTTCCGGCCGGCCACGACCGCGGCGCGCCCGGGGGAGCCCCCGCGGGAGCCGGCGGCGGACTCACCCGCCGCGACGTCGGGGACGACGACCCCAACCGGCTCGTGCCCGCCCGGCGTGCCGCCGACTACCAGCAGCGCTGGGAGTCGCTCAAGGCCCACTTCGTCGACGAGCCGCGCACCGCGGTCCGCGGCGCGAACGAGCTCGTCGGCGAGGTGCTCGACGACATCGAGGCGATGTTCCGCCAGCAGCGCGGCGAGCTGGAGCGCGACCTGCACGACGACGCGGCGTCCACCGAGGACCTGCGCCTGGCGCTGGGCCGCTACCGCACGTTCTTCGACCGCCTGCTGTCGTTCTGACCGCCGGCGCCGCCCGTGACACGGCGCGTCCCCCGCTCGCAGCGAGCGGGGGACGCGCCGTGCCGGCCGTCCGGGGCCGTCAGGCCAGGGCGAGTGCGGCGTCGGGCTCGACGACGCGGAAGGTGAAGCTCTCCTCGAGGTAGAGGCTCACGGTGTCGGCGTCGTGATGGCTGTATCCGATCGAGAGGTCCTGGCCGACGTCGAGCAGGAAGTCGCCGCCGCGGGTGCTGGCGACGATCGCCCCGGCCACCCCCGGCGCCCACACGATCGACCCGCCGAGGATGCGCGCCAGGTGGTCGAAGAGCAGGTAGCCGCCGTGCTCGGTGGTCTCGACGATGCGGGTGTAGCCCTCCGGACCGATCACCAGCGAGTACGGGCCCTCGATGCCGTTGCGGCGCAAGGTGTCGACGGCGCGGGCGACGATGCCGGGGTAGGCGTTGCAGTCCTCGCCGAGGGTCATCGCCGGGTAGGGGGAGGCTTCGCTGATCCCCGCGATGCCCGCCGCGGCCCAGCCGTGCAGGATCGTCCGGTTCTCGATCTCGGCCGCGAGCCGGGCGGCCCGGTCGAGGTCGTCGAACTCGGGGTCCGCGGCGCCGCGCTGGATGTCGTCGATCTCGGCGCGCGAGACGGTGAACGGCACGCGCACCTCGGCGAGGGGCAGCACGCGGCGGCGGCGGGTGCGCACGCCGTCGGGCGCGACGCCCTCGGGCGGGCCGAGCAGGTCCTCGGTGCGCCCGAGGCCGACGGCGGAGTGCTTCCAGCCGCCGGGGCCCTCGAAGTCGGCCAACCTGCGGCCGGCGAGCAGCGGGGTGAGCCGCTCGCGGGCCTCGTCGTCGATCTGGGACCACGCCTCGGCGGGGATGGGGGCGTGCCCCCGCAGGAGGTGGTCGGCGGGTGTCGTCATGGACGGCTCACTTCCCCTTCAGGCTGCCGATGCCGAGCGAGCCGTCGAGCCGTGCGGTCTCGTCGGCGTCTCCGGCGCTGATCCTATTGCGATCCTCGACCTGTTCGACGTAGGTGGCGGGGTCCTTGTCGCCGACGTCGATCCCGCGTGCGTCGCGGTGGCGCTGGATGAACGCCCTGAACTGCCGGCCCAGCGCGTCGCGCAGGCCGGGGGCGGCGTGCAGCCGGAAGTCGGGGAGCCCCTCGTTCTCCTCCTCGGCCATGTGCTCGTCGTTGGCGTCGCGTGCCTGCTGGACGGCGTCCCACCACGCGTCGGTGCCGATCGGGTGGCGGGCGGCGGCGTGCACCCCGTCGCGGATGTCGTTGTGGTCGCCGATGGCGTCGAGCGTCTCGTCCTCGGCGTCGTTGCCGCCGCGGCGCAGCAGCTGCGGGTAGAAGATCTCCTCCTCGGCGACGGCGTGGACGTCGAGGTGGTCGGCCAGCGGCTGCCACACGTCGCGTAGGGCGGTGGGATCGACGGGGGTCGACCTGCGCAGCTCGTCGAGCGCGGCGAACTGGCGACGGAACCACTCGTGGTCGTCGAGTATCAGTTCGGTGATGTCGGGCACGGTCGGGACGCTACGCGGGAATCACGGGCGCGTCCTGACGAGACGGTCACGTCCGTCCTTTCCGGGCCCGCCGTGCCACGTGCACGCCGGGGTGGCGCAGCGGCAGCGCGAAGGGGTCCCACGGCCGCATCCGGCTCGCCGAGGGCGCGAGCACGACGTCGCCCGCGAGCCGGGCGGGGTGGGGGAGCGGCGCACCGGCCTCGTGGGCGGCGAGCAGGTCGTGCATCCGCTGCCCGACGCGGCGGTAGAAGTCGAGCTGCGTACGCCGGCCGAACACCTGGAACCCCGTGCGCAGCACCGGGTTCTCGATCGGTGCGCGGCGCGAGTAGGCGTCGAGGCGGAAGCAGACGACGCCCGTCGTCAGGTCCTTGACGACCTCGTAGGTCAGCTTGCCCTGCTCGAGGTGGCCGTCGAGGGTCTGGTAGGTCCAGCCCCACACCCGCTGCGGGCCGTCGGGGCACTCGCGGGTGCCGTCGACGACCGCCGTGACCCGCACCCCCAGGTAGAACCGCAGGAACAGGAACCGGCCCTCGAGCAGCATGTTCCGGCCGAGGAGCTCGTCGGCGGGCCGGAACACCCCGCGGATAAGCCGGTGGTCGGAGAACTCGTAGTCGCGCACCAGCACGCAGGCCGATTCGAAGATCCCGCCCGGCACCGGGTCGCCCGGGGGTTCGGTGCCCAGCTGCGCGGAGGCGACGTCGACGTGCCAGTCCGGGTCGTCGGGGCCACGGGGGGCCTCGGACTCGTCGTAGTTGACCGCCAGCTCCGCGAGCCGGTCGAGCTCGGTGACCAGGCCGCGGGCGTTCATGCCCGGCGCCCGCGGAGCGGTGTCCGCTCCTCGTGCCGGCGCACCGACTCCCCGATCAGCCAGAACATGGGTGGCCAGAGCCCGACGAACAGCGCGCGGCGCTCGGCGTTGCCGCGCTCGTCCTGGTCGACGGTCTTCGCGCGCAGCCACAGCCCGATGCACAGCGCGATCGACCCGAGCGAGGTCGTCTGCAGGTGCAGGGCCCGGATCCCCATGCGGTGGAGCAGTCGTCCGACGGTCACGACGAGCACGTTCCCCGGGAGCCGTGTTCTCATGCGGACATGGCCGTGCTGAGTCGGAAGGCCGCGACCGGGTCCCGTCGACACCGCCGGGTCGCCGCTCTCGTGCGCTGGCCCGTCGGGCTGGCCGCGGTGAGCTGGCGCTACATGTGGCGGACGGTGCCGCTGCACCGCAGCGAGGTGGAGGGGGACGACTCCGACGAGGCGCCCGCGCTTCCCGAACGCCATCGCGACGACCGGGTCCAGGAGGTCGCCGACGGCCACGGCGACCTGCTGCACCGGCGCTACACCGTGCGCATCGGCGGCTCCGCGCTCGACGCGCGCGAGCTGATGGCCGACCTCGTCCGGGACCTCAACGGCTGGTTCCCCAGCGGCGTCGCGGTGTTCCGGCGCACCCGCGGGCACCCCGGCGCGATCCGCGACGGCGACGAGTTCCTGATCCGGCTGCCCGGCCCGTGGGACGGGCCCGTGCGGGTCGTCGCGGCCGACGACACGAGCTTCCGGTTCGCGACGCTGCGCGGGCACCTCGAGGCGGGCCAGATCGAGTTCCGCGCCCACGACGAGGACGACGGCGGCCTGGTGATGGGCATCGAGTCGTGGGCGCGCCCGGGCGACGCCGTCTCGCGCGTCCTCTACGACACGTTCCGCGCCGCCAAGGAGATCCAGCTGAACCTCTGGACCGAGGTGCTGCTGCGGATCACCCGGCGCGCGGGCGGCCGTCCCGTCGGTGGGGTCACCGTGCGCACCCGGCGGCTCGCCGCCGGCTGAACCGGTCCTGCCGTCCCCGAGAGTGCTGCCGTCCGGTGAGTGCTCCCTCCCCCGAGAGTCAGGAGACCCGTGTCCACCTTCGCCCGCGTGCTCGGCGCGCTGACCACCGCATACGGCGTCGCGACGATCGTGCGCCCGGCCGTCCTCACCGGCCCGACCGGGCTCGGCCCGCGCGGGGGCGACCCGTCGCCGCCGGTCGCGACCCTGGTGCGCGCGGTCGGCGTGCGTGACGCGGTGTCGGGGCTCGCGGTGGCGCTGGCGCCCCGGGGCCGGGCCCTGCAGCTCGCACTCGCCGTGCGGGTCGCCGCCGACGTCGGGGACGCCGTCACGCTCGGCACGGCGATCTCCGACCGCGACGCGGCCCGCAGGACCGTCGCGGTCGCCGGTGGCTGGGCGGCGCTCAACGCGCTCGCCCTGGCCACCGCTCGTCCCTAGCCGGTCGGCCCGCGAACCGGTCGGCCCGCAACCGGTCGGGACCGGGCCGCTCGGCCCGCGGCTACTCCTTGATCTCGTAGACCGGGGTGATCGTCGCCCGGGCGAGGGTGTGGGAGAACAGGTTGAAGCCGAGGAAGGCGTTGCTGGCCTCGGCGGGGATCCCCAGCGACGGCACGTCGACCGCGTGCACGACGAAGAAGTAGCGGTGCGGCCCGTGTCCCGCGGGCGGCGCGGCGCCCAGGTAGTTCTTCAGGCCGGCGTCGTTGGCGAGCTGGAAGGCGCCCTCGGGCAGCTCGCCGTCGGCGGCACCGGACTCCAGCGACGTCACCGACGCGGGGATGTCGACGAGGGCCCAGTGCCAGAAGCCCGACCCGGTCGGGGCGTCGGGGTCGAAGCAGGTGACCACGTAGGACTGGGTGCCCTCGGGGGCGCCGCTCCACGACAGCTGCGGGGAGCGGTCCTCGCCGCCCGCGCCGAAGATCCCGCTGACCTGCGGCATCGGCAGGGTGCCGCCGTCGGTGATCTCGGTGCTGGTGACCTCGAACGTCGGCACCTGCGGGAGGTCGTCGTAAGGGTTGTGCGCCATGGGTTCTCCCTCGTGGTCGAGCGCCCACCGCGATGCGGGCGCCGTCGTGGGTGGGTCGGCCGGATCGGCGGTCGGGGTCACCGTAACCACCTCGGGTGGTGATCCGCAGCGGGCACCGCCGGGGTGGGCGCCGCCGCCGCCGTCGTACGGCACGCTGTCGGACGTGGAGCTGCTGCTGCTGATCGTCGCGCTGATGCTGGCCGCGGTGGTGCTCGTCGGGATCGGCGACCGCCTGCACCTGCCCTGGCCCGCGCTGATGGTGGTCCTCGGTGCCGTGGTCGCGTTCGTGCCGGGGCTGCCCGACGCGTTCGAGATCGAGCCCGACCTGATCCTCCCGCTGTTCCTGCCACCGCTGCTGTTCGCGACGGCCCAGCGCACCTCGTGGGCGCTGTTCCGGGCGCGGTGGCGCAGCATCGTCACGCTGGCGGTGGCGCTCGTGGCCGTCACGGTGGCGGTCGTGGCGGGCACCGCGACGGCGCTGATCCCGGGCATCGGGCTCTCGGCCGCCGTCGCGCTCGGTGCCATGGTGGCCCCGCCCGACCCGGTGGCCGTCGAGGCCGTCGCCGGATCCGTGCGGATGCCGCGGCGGCTGCTCGCGGTGCTGCAGAGCGAAGGTCTGTTCAACGACGCGACCGCCCTGGTGATCTTCCAGACCGCGGTCTTCGCGACGGTGAGCGGCGCCGAGCTGCGCGTGACCGAGCTGCTGTGGCGGTTCGTCCTGGGTGTGGTGGCGGCCGTCGTCATCGGGGTCGTCGTGGCACGGGTCGCCCGGTGGCTGTCGGACCGGGTCGCCAGCACGACGGGCCGCAGCGCACTGACCGTGGTGCTGCCCTTCGCCGTCTACCTGCTGGCCGAGGAGGTGCACGCGTCGGGCGTGGTCGCGGTCGTCGTCGTCGCGCTGCAGCTGCGGGTGCACGCCGACGCCGACGAGGCGGCCGAGCGGCTGGTGCAGCGCTCCTTCTGGGACGTCGTCGAACTGCTGGTCACCGGGGTGGCCTTCGGCCTGATCGGGCTCGACCTGCGCCAGGTCGTGTCCGACGCGGGCGCGGACCTGCCGCGGATGCTGGTCCACGCGCTGATCGTGTGCGCGGCGGTGGTGGGGCTGCGGGCGGTCTGGATGACCGTGGCGACGGTCAACCTGCGCCGGGGCGGCGACCCGTCGGCGGCGCCCCGCACCGGCCGGGAGGCCGTCGTGCTCGCCTGGTGCGGGATGCGCGGGCTCGCGACGCTCGCGTTGGCCCTCGCGCTGCCGGCCGTCACCTCGACCGGCGCCCCGTTCCCGGCGCGCGCCGAGATCGTCGTGGTGGCCTGCTCGGTGCTGGTCGTGACGCTGCTGCTGCCGGGGTTCACGCTGCCGCTGCTCGTGCGGATGCTGGGGATCGCCGAGAACGCCGAGGCCGAGCACGCCGCGGAGACGGTCGTCGCCCGCCGGGCCTGGAAGGCCGCACTGGACCGCCTCGTCGAGCAGGAGCGGGCGGCGGACCTGCCCGAGGAGGTGTCGGCGGCGCTGCACCAGCGCATCGGCAGGCTCGAGGCGATCCTGCGCGGCGACACCGTCACCGACGAGGACCGGGAGCGCCTCGCGGCGCTGCGGGCGCGCAAGCAGACCCTCGACGCCATCCAGGCCGACGCGCTGGCCGCGGCGCGGGCCGAGGTGCTCGCGGCGCGCCGGGAGCCCGGTGTCGATCCGGAGGCGGTCGACCGGGTCCTGCGCCGGCTGGACCTGCGGACGGTCCTGCTCGACTGACCCGTCGGTCGGGGACCGCGACTGCCTGCGACGACGCCGAGGACGGAGCCGATCGGCCCGTTGACGTGACCTGGGTCACGAGGTAGCGTCCCGCGATGACAGCTCCGACACGGAGCCTTCCCGGACAGCGGCCCACCAGGCCCGCGACGCAGCCACCCGCACTGCAACCACCAGACCTCGATCGGCCCGGCCACTCGGACTGGATCACCCCAACCGGCGCCGTCGGCTCCACCTCGTGAGCCGGCGGCGCCGTGTCGCGTCCGGGGACTCCCCGTGCGCTCCCGTCCGGAAATGCGACGATGCCCGGGCAGGGTCGCGACCGGCACGGCGTCGCGGCGGGCGAAGGGATTCCGGGCATGACTCAGGGGCGCGTCGCGATCGTCACGGGGGCCGCGAGGGGGATCGGGGCCGCCACGGCCGCCCGGCTGGCCGCGGACGGGTTCGCCGTCGCCGTGCTGGACCTCGACGAGGCCGCCTGCAAGGCGACCGTCGACGGCATCGAGTCCGCCGGCGGCCGGGCGCTCGCCGTGGGCGCGGACGTCGCCGACGAGGCCGCCGTCGCCGCGGCCGTCGAGCGGGTCGCGGCCGATCTCGGGGCGCCGACGGTGCTGGTCAACAACGCCGGCGTGACCCGCGACAACCTGCTGTTCAAGATGACCACCGACGACTGGGACACGGTCATGAACGTGCACCTGCGCGGCTCGTTCCTGATGACGCGCGCGGTGCAGAAGCACATGGTCGACGCGAAGTACGGCCGCATCGTCAACCTGTCGAGCACGTCGGCGCTGGGCAACCGCGGCCAGAGCAACTACTCGACCGCGAAGGCCGGGCTGCAGGGCTTCACCAAGACGCTCGCCATCGAGCTGGGCAAGTTCGGGATCACCGCCAACTGCATCGCGCCCGGCTTCATCGTCAGCGACATGACGAGGGCGACGGCCGAGCGGATCGGCGAGGACTGGGACACCTACGTGGCCGCTCGTGCCGCGCAGATCCCGGTGGCCCGCGCCGGGCAGGTCGAGGACATCGCGCACACCGTCTCGTTCCTCGTCAGCGAGGGGGCGGGGTTCGTCTCCGGGCAGGTCATCTACGTCGCGGGCGGTCCGAAGGCGTGATCGGGCCGCGGCCGGGCCGGTAGCCTGCGCCGATGAGCCGCGCGACCGACGAGGGCGCTGACACCCGGACGCGGTTGCTGCGCGCCGCGGAGGAGCTGTTCGCCGAGCGTGGCAGCGAGGCCGTCTCGCTGCGCGAGATCGGCCGGGCCGCGGGCGCGCGCAACGTCATCGCCGCGCAGTACTGGTTCACCGACCGCGACGGCCTCGTGCAGGCGTTGCTCGACCGCCATCTCGCCGACATCGAGCAACGCCGGCACGCCATGCTCGACGCGTTCGAGGCCGGCCCGCACGCGGCGGCCGTCGCCGGGGGTCCGGGCGCGGACGAGGCGGTGCACGCGTTGGCCGCCGCCCTCGTCGAGCCGCTGGCCGCGAAGCTCGACGAGGGGGCGCCGGGCGCGGGTTACCTGCGCACCGTCGCCGACCTGCTCACCCGCCCGGTGCCCTCGACCGCGCCGCTCGCGCTCGACCGGCCCGGCGCGAGCACGGCCCGGTGGCGGGCGTTGCTCGAGCCGCTGCTGGAGCCCGAGGCGCTCGAGCTGCACCGGCGCTTCCTCGCGATCCGGTTCGTCGCGGTCGAGGTCGCGCAGCGCGCCCGGTCCGGTCGCGACGACCATCGGCTCTTCGTCAGCCAGCTGGTCGACGCCGCGGCGGGGCTGCTCGGCGCCACGGTGTCGGCGCGGACCCGGGAACTGCGCGAGCAGCGCCGCTCGGCACCCCGCTGAGGTCCGCGCCGGCCGGGTGGCGGCCGCGGGTCACACCGGCGCGGGCAGCCGGTGGGCGCGGCGGTACCAGCCGTCGCGGGCCAGCAGGTCGGCCGGTCGGCCGCGCTGCACCACCCGGCCGTCGACGACGACGTGCACGGTGTCCATCCGGTCCAGCCGCTCGAGGTCGTGCGTGACGAGCAGGACGGCGCGCTCGCCCGCGGCGTCGAGCAGGTCGGCGAGTACGGCGTCGCGGGTGTCGGGGTCCAGGTGTGCGGTCGGTTCGTCCAGCACCAGCAGCGTGGCGTCGGTGAGCAGCGCCCTGCCCAGGGCGAGCCGCTGGCGCATGCCGCCCGAGAGCCGTTCGCCGTGCTCGCCGACGTCGGCGTCGAGCCCGCCGGGCATCGCGGCCACGTCGCCGTCGAGCCGGACCCGGCGCAGCACGTCCCACAGCGCCTCGTCGGTGGCGTCGGGCCGGGCGAGCAGCAGGTTCGCCCGCACGCTGCCGGTGAACAGGTGCGGGTGCTGCGGCACCCCGCTCACGACGGTCCGCGCCGCGTCGGCGGCGACCGACGTCAGCGACGTGCCGCCGATCTCGACGGTCCCGGCGTCCGGGTCGAGGAACCGGAACAGCACCGCGGCCAGGGTGCTCTTGCCCGACCCGCTCGGCCCGACGACCGCGACCTTCTCGCCCGGCGCGACGTCGAGGTCGAGACCGTCGAGGGCCCAGGTCGCGTCGGGGGCGTAGCGGACCCGCAGGTCGCGGATCCGCAACGCCCCCGGCACGAGCCGCCCCGCACCCCCGGGGTCGCGCACCGCGGGTGGGGTGTCCAGGACGTCGAAGAGGCGCGCGCCCGACGCGCGCACCGCACCGAGGCGGGCCGCCGCGGCAGGCAGCGGCGCGACGATCTCGAACGCGGCGAGCGCCGTGAGCGCCAGCACCGCCATGGGGATCGGTCCGAGCGATCCGTGCTCGACCGCGACCACGCCCAACAGCAGCGTCGCCCACAGCGTGAGCCCGGCGACCAGCGCCGATGCGCCCGCGCCGAGCCCGAGCAGGCCCGCGTCCCGGCGGGCGGCCGCGGTGAGCGCCGCGTCGGCGGCCTCGACCCGGGCGACGGCGCGGGCCGTCGCGCCGTTCGCGGCGAGGTCGGGGGCACCGTGCAGGGCGTCGACGAGTGCCGTCGTCAGCTCGGCGCGGGCCGCGGCCTGCCGGGCGCCGGTGGCCCGGCCCAGCGCCGCCGCGACGACCGGCACGACGAGGCCCCCGAGCACCAGGCCGGCGGCGAGCACGAGCCCGCCCGGGACGAGCAGCGCCGTCGCGAGCGCCACGGCGCCGGCGCCGGTCAGCAACGCCGCCAGCGGCGGCGTCAGGCCACGGACGAGCAGGTCCTGGGTCGCGTCGGTGTCGCTGACCAGCCGGGTGACGAGGTCGGGGGACCGGAACCGGCGGACCGGCTCGGTGCGGGCGAGTCGCTCGTAGACCCGCACCCGGACGTCGGCGAGGGTCCGCAGCGCGGCGTCGTGGGTGACCAGCCGCTCCAGGTAGCGGGTGAGGCCGCGGGTGACGCCGAGGGCGCGGGTCAGCACGACCGCGACCGACAGCGCCGTGACCGGCGGGTGCGTGGCCGCGGTGGCGATGAGCCAGGCGGCGAGGCTGAGCAGGCCGGCCCCCGACGCCGTCGCCACGGCACCGGCGAGCACCCCCAGCGCGAACCGGGTGCCCCGCGGCCGGGCGAGGGAGAGCATGCGGCGCAGTGGGTCCCTCACGACGCCACCCCCTGTGGGTGGCGATGGTCGCCATAGCGACCATCGCCGCTCACGAGCGCCGCGGGCGCGCGCTCGGCGAGCCGGCCGTCGGTGAGCACGACCGTCTCGTCGACGGTCTCGCGCCAGCCCGCGTCGTGCGCGACGACGATCCCCGTGCGGCCCTCCAGCAGCCGCGCGGTGGCGGCGCGCACGAGGGCGGCGTTGTCGGGGTCGAGGTGGGCGGTCGGCTCGTCGAGCAGGACGAGGTCGGGGTCGCGGACGAACGCGCGGGCGATCGCCACCCGCTGCCGCTGCCCGGCCGACAGCCGCGCCCCGCCCTCGCCGAGCCGGGTGGCGGTGCCCTCGGGCAGGGCGGCGACGACGTCGGTGAGGCCCGCCGCCGCCAGCGCCGCGTCGACCTGGGCGTCGGTGGCGTCGGGGGCTCCGAGCCGGACGTTGCCGGCGAGGGTGTCGTCGAACAGGTGCGGGTGCTGCGGGACCCACGCCACCCGCGCGCGCCACGCCGCGGCGTCGAGGTCGCGCAAGGGCACCCCGTCGGCGCGGATCGTGCCGGTGTCGGGCTCGGCGAAGCGCAGCAGCAGCGCGAGCAGCGTGGACTTCCCGGCGCCGCTGCGTCCGGTGACGAGAACGCTGCGGCCCTCGCCGACGGCGAGCGTGAGACCGTCGAGGACCGGGGCGTCGCGGCCGGGCCACGCGAAGCCGACGTCGTCGATGTCGAGGGCGACCGTCCCGCGCCGGGCCGTCGGCCGCGAGCCGGGCACGACCGGGCGCGGCGACTCCAGCACGGCGAACGCCGACTCGGCCGCCGCGACCCCCTCCATGCTCGCGTGGAAGCGGGCGCCGACCTCGCGCAGCGGCAGGTACGCCTCCGGGGCCAGCACGAGCACGAGCAGCGCCGTCGTCAGCGACAGCTCGCCGTAGAGCAGCCGGAACCCGACCTCGACGGCGACGAGCGCGACCGCGAGCGTGGCGAGCAGCTCGAGCACGAGCGCCGAGAGGAACGCGATCCGCAGCGTGCCCATCGTCGCCTGGCGGTGGTCGTCGGTGACCCGGCGGACGAGCGCGGCCTCGGCCTTCGCGCGGCGGAACAGCGCGAGCGTCGGCAGCCCCTCGACGACGTCGAGGAAGTGCCCGCCGAGGCGCTGCAGCAGCGTCCACTGCCGTCGGGTGCGTGCCTGGGTGTGCATGCCGACGAGCGCCATGAACAGCGGCACCAGCGGCAGGGTCAGCGCGATGACCAGCGCCGACACCCAGTCGGCCGACGCGACGACGGCCAGCACGGCGAGTGGGACGAGCGCGGCGAGCACGAGCTGGGGCAGGTAGCGGGCGAGGTAGTCGTCGAGTGCGTCGAGCCCGCGGGTGGTCAGGGTCGCGAGCTCGCCCGCGGTGGCCGGGCCGCGCGCCGGACCGTCGGTCACGTGGGCGACGATGCGCCGCCGCAGCTGCGACTTCGCGCTCGCGGCACTGCGCACCGCTGCGGTCTCGGCGCCGTGCGCGAGCAGCGCGCGCCCGACGGCGACGACCGCGACCCCGGCGACGAGCGGGCCGAGCTCGGCGAGCCCGCGACCGTCGGCGACCCCGCCGACGATGTGCGCGACGAGCCAGGCCTGCACGAGGATCAGCCCGGTCAGGGCCACGCCGCAGACCGCGGTGACCGCGAGGTGGGTGCGGACCGCGCGGGCCGCCCGCAGCAGCCGGGGGTCGAGTGGTTTCACGGCACGGCCCCTCAGTGGGCGGGCGCGATGTGGGCGCGGGTCACGCGGCGCCGGAACACCCAGTAGGACCAGGCCTGGTAGCCGATCACCAGCGGCAGCATGACGAGCGCGATCCAGCTCATGACCTGCAGCGTGTAACCGCCCGACGCCGCGCCGGCGACGGTCAGCGAGAACGCCGGGTCGGTCGTCGACGGGACCAGCACCGGGAACATCGACCCGAACAGCACGACGGTCGTCGCGACGATCGCGAGCGCCGTCGCCGCGAACCCGCGACCCTCGCGGCCGCGTGCGGTCAGCCCGGTGCCGGCCACCAGCGCCAGCACGGCGACGACCCCGACGGGCAGCGTCCAGCCGGTGGGCCGCTGCGCGAGCGTCCAGCCGAGGAACCCGACGAGCGCGGGAACCGCGACCAGCGCGGTGCGCAGGGCCACCGTGCGGGCCAGCACGCGGACCGGGCCGTCCGTCTTGAGCGCCAGGAACACCGCGCCGTGCAGCAGGAACACCGTGGCGGTGGTCAGTGCGCCGAGCAGAGCGTAGGGGTGGCGCAGGTCGCCGAGCCCGGCGCGCACGACGTGGCCCGCGTCCATCGGCAGCCCGTGGACCAGGTTCGCGAACAGCAGGCCCCACACCAGCGCGGGCACCGTGCTGCCGACGACGATCGCCACGTCCCAGCGGCGCCGCCAGCGCGGGTCGTCGACCTTGCCGCGGTACTCGAACGCCACGCCGCGCGCGATCAGCGCGAGCAGGACGGCGAGCAGGGGCAGGTAGAACCCGCTGAGCATCGAGCCGTACCAGGCGGGGAAGGCCGCGAAGGTGGCCCCGATCGCGGTGATCAGCCAGACCTCGTTGCCGTCCCAGACCGGGCCGATCGCGTTGATCATGACGCGGCGGTCGGTGTCGTCGCGGCCGACGACGGGCAACAGCATGCCGACGCCGAAGTCGAAGCCCTCCAGGACGAAGTAGCCGGTCCACAGCACGGCGATGGCGAGGAACCAGATGGTGGTCAGGTCCATGGCGGGCCCCTTCAGTAGACGAACGCGGGGACGCGTTCGTCGGCGGGATCGGGCCGGGCCGCGGCGGTGCCGGTGTCGCCGTCGGCGGGGTCCGTGGGATAGGGCATGACCGCACCCGGACCGGCGACGACGTAGCGGAACAGCAGCCTCGCCTCGATCACGGCGAGCACGGCGTAGATCAGCGTGAACGCCGACAGCGAGATCGCGACCTCGGTGAGGCTCACCCCCGGTGAGACGCTCGCGGCGGTGAGCAGCTCGCCGACGACGGTCCACGGCTGGCGGCCCATCTCGGTGAGCAGCCACCCGAACACGTTCGCGGCCAGCGCCGCGGGCAGCCCGAGGACGGCGACGCGGTACATCCAGCGGCGGTCGGGCAGCCGGCCGCGCCGGGTCAGCCACAGCCCGAGGACCCCGATCCCGACGCCGGCCATGCCCAGGCCCATCATCAGCCGGAACGACCAGTAGAGGACGGCGATGTCCGGCCGGTAGTCGCCGGGGCCGTACTGCTGCTCGAGCCGCTGCTGGACGTCGTTGATGCCCTGCACGTCGCCGTCGAGGTGGCCGGTGGCCAGGAACGACAGGACGTTCGGGACCTGGACGTTGACGTGGTTGCGGCCCTCGCGGATGTCGCCGACGGCGAACAGCGAGAACCCGGCGCCCTGCTCGTCCTCCCACAGCGCCTCCGCGCCGGCGAGCTTCATCGGCTCGTACTGGGCCATGAGCTTGGCCTGGTGGTCGCCGGAGAAGACGACGAGCGCGCCGGCGATCGCGGTGACGGCGAACCCGAGCCGCAGGGTCTTGCGGAACAGCCCGCCCTCCGAGGGGTGCGGCGCCGTGTCACCGCGGCGGGGCCACCGGGCCCGCTGGATCTTGTAGGCGCTGACCGCGACGACGAACAGGCCGGCCGCGATGAACGCGCCGGACACGACGTGCAGATAGGTCGACCAGGCCTGGTCGTTGGTGAGGACGGCCCAGATGTCGGTGAGCCGCGCGCGGCCGGTCGCGGGGTCGACGGCGAAACCGACCGGATGGCGCATCCACGCGTTGGCCGCGATGATGAAGTACGCCGAGAGGTTCGTGCCGACCGCGACGACCCAGATGCACGCCAGGTGCACGCGCCGCGGGAGCCGGTCCCAGCCGAAGATCCACAGGCCGATGAACGTCGACTCCAGGAAGAACGCGAGCAGCGCCTCCATCGCCAGCGGCGCGCCGAACACGTCGCCGACGAACGTCGAGTAGCTGCTCCAGTTCATCCCGAACTGGAACTCCTGGACGATCCCGGTCACGACGCCCATCGCGAAGTTGATCAGGAAGAGCTTGCCGAGGAAGCGGGTCGCCCGCAGGTACTCGACCTTTCCGGTCCGGTGCCACGCCGTCTGCAGGATCGCCACGATCGCGGACAGTCCGATCGTCAGCGGCACGAACAGGAAGTGGTAGACGGTCGTGATCCCGAACTGCCAGCGGGCCAGGTCGAGTGCGGTCATGCCGTCCTCCGTTCGGAATTTCTACACGCTGTAGTAGTTCTACCGCACGTAGAAGTAGTGCGGTGGCCGGTGTGCTGCGAGACACCGTGATCAGCGGGTGAGCCCGGTGACACAGACCGTGCCGGGTACCGCACAACCCACCTAGACTCCGCGAAACCCCGGCACGGCCACGGCGGCCGCCGGACGCAGGGAGGAAGTGCGATGACCACCCCGCAGGTGGATCCCGACGCGCTGGAGCGCGGGGCTCCGGAGGAACCCGACGACCTCGCGCTCGCCGCAGAGTTCCCGGCCGCGACGCGGGAGGAGTGGGCCGCCCTCGTCGACGGGGTGCTGCGCAAGGCGGGCCGGCTGCCCGCGGACGCGCCGGCCGGGTCCGGTGTGGACGTGCTCGTCCGCGAGACCCTCGACGGCCTGCGGGTCCGGCCGCTCTACACCGCCGACGACGTACCCGACCTCGCCGCGACCGGCGTCCCCGGCGCCGCCCCGTACGTCCGGGGCAGCCGCGCCGGCGGGTACGTGCCCGACGGCTGGGACATCCGCGCCCGGCACACCTCCGCCGACCCCGCCGCGGTCGCCGCCGCCGTCGCCGAGGACCTCGACAACGGCGTGACCTCCCTGTGGCTGGGGGTGGGGACGCACGGTGTCGCCGTCGCCGACCTGCCCGCCGCGCTCGAAGGCGTCCTGCTCGACCTCGCGCCCGTCGTGCTCGACGCCGGGGCCGACGCGATCGCCGCCGCCGAGGCCTTCCTCGCCCACGTCACGGCGTCCGACGTCGATCCCGCGCAGGTCGGCGGGAACCTCGGGCTCGACCCGGTCGGTCTGCGAGCCGCCACCGGCGAGGGCCCCGACGTCGAGTCCGTGCTGCCGCTCGCGCGCCGCGTGGCCGACGACTTCCCGGCCATGCGCGCGATCGTCGTCGACGCGCTGCCGGTGCACGGCGCCGGGGCGTCCGACGCCCAGCAGCTCGGCTGGTCGCTCGCGGCCGGGGTCGCCTACCTGCGGGCGCTGACCGGGGCAGGGCTCGACGTCGCGACCGCCGCCCGGCTGCTGGAGTTCCGCTTCGGCGTCACCGGCGACCAGTTCGCGACGATCGCCCTGCTGCGCGCCGCGCGGCGGCTCTGGGCGCGGGTGCTGGAGGCGTGCGGCGCCCCCGACGCCCCCGGCCAGGTCCAGCACGCCGTCACCTCCCCGATGACGACGACCCGCCGCGACCCCTGGGTGAACATGCTGCGCGGCACGGTCGCCGGCTTCGCCGCGGGCGTCGGCGGCGCGGACGCCGTGACCGTCGCCCCGTTCGACGAGGCCATCGGCGTCGCCGAGCCGTTCTCCCGGCGTATCGCCCGCAACACGCAGTCGCTGCTGATCATGGAGGCGCACCTCGCCCGGGTCGTCGACCCCGCGGGCGGGTCCTGGTACGTGGAGAGCCGTACCGACGAGCTCGCCCGTGCGGCGTGGACGTTCTTCCAGGAGGTCGAGGGCGCCGGCGGCGCGGTGGCCGCGCTCGACTCCGGCTTCGTCGCCGAGCGGGTCGCGCCGGTACGGGAGCGCCGCGAGCGCGACGTCGCCACCCGGCGCACGCCCATCACCGGCGTCAGCGAGTTCCCCGACCTCGACGAGCGGCCCGTCGAACGTGCGCCGCACCCCGCGCCCGCCGCGGCCGGGGGCCTGCCGGTCTACCGCCTGGCCGGCGCGTTCGAGGAGCGGCGCGACCGCTCCGACGCCGTCCTCGCCGCCACCGGCGCCCGGCCCGCCGCGTTCCTCGCGACGCTGGGCACCGTCGCCGCGCACAGCGCTCGCGCCGGGTTCGCGCGCAACCTGCTCGGCGCGGGCGGCATCGCCACCCCCGACGCGGGCGCCACCGCGTCCACCGACGAGATCGTCGCCGCGTTCGGCGAGGCGGCGACACCGGTCGCCGTCCTCTGCGGCACCGACGAGGCCTACGCCGAGAGTGCCGCCGCGACCGCCGCCGCCCTGCGCGAGGCGGGGGCGACCCGCATCCTGCTCGCGGGCCGGGCCGAGGTCGACGGTGTCGACGCGACCCTGCACGCGGGCTGCGACGCGCTGGCCGTCATCGACGACGTGTACGCCGCACTCGACGCGGCGAACGGAGAGGACGCGCGATGACCGTCCCCGACTTCACCCGGATCGACCTCGACGGCGCCGCGGCGCCCGCGTCGACCCCCGTGGGCGAGCAGCCCGAGCCGTGGGAGTCGCCGGAGGGTATCCCCGTCAAGGCGCTCTACACCGCCGACGACCTCGCCGACGTCGACTTCCTCGGCACCTACCCGGGCGTCGCGCCCTTCCTGCGCGGCCCGTACCCGACGATGTACGTCACGCAGCCGTGGACGGTCCGGCAGTACGCCGGGTTCTCCACGGCCGCCGAGTCCAACGCCTTCTACCGGCGCAACCTCGCGGCCGGGCAGAAGGGCCTGTCGATCGCGTTCGACCTCGCCACCCACCGCGGCTACGACTCCGACCACCCGCGGGTGGCGGGCGACGTCGGCATGGCGGGCGTGGCGATCGACTCGATCTACGACATGCGCCAGCTCTTCGACGGCATCCCGCTCGACCGGATGTCGGTGTCGATGACCATGAACGGCGCGGTGCTGCCCGTCCTCGCCCTCTACATCCTGGCGGCTGAGGAACAGGGCGTCGCGCCCGAGAAGCTCACGGGGACCATCCAGAACGACATCCTCAAGGAGTTCATGGTCCGCAACACCTACATCTACCCGCCGCAGCCCTCGATGCAGATCATCTCCGACATCTTCCGCTTCACGTCGGAGAAGATGCCGAAGTTCAACTCGATCTCCATCTCCGGCTACCACATCCAGGAGGCCGGGGCCACCAACGACCTCGAGCTCGCCTACACGCTGGCCGACGGTGTGGAGTACCTGCGGGCCGGGATCGACGCGGGGCTCGACGTCGACAGGTTCGCGCCGCGGCTGTCCTTCTTCTGGGCGATCGGCATGAACTTCTTCATGGAGGTCGCCAAGATGCGGGCCGCGCGCCTGCTGTGGGCGAAGCTCGTGCAGCAGTTCGACCCGAAGAACTCCAAGTCGCTGTCGCTGCGCACCCACTCGCAGACCTCCGGGTGGTCGCTGACGGCCCAGGACGTCTACAACAACGTCGTGCGCACCTGCGTCGAGGCGATGGCCGCGACCCAGGGCCACACCCAGTCGCTGCACACCAACGCCCTCGACGAGGCGCTCGCCCTGCCGACGGACTTCTCCGCCCGCATCGCCCGCAACACCCAGCTGCTGCTGCAGCAGGAGTCGGGCACGACGAACGTCATCGACCCGTGGGGCGGCAGCTACTACGTCGAACGGCTCACCTACGACCTCGCCCGCCGCGCGTGGGCGCACATCACGGAGGTCGAGAAGGCCGGGGGCATGGCCCAGGCCATCGACGCCGGCATCCCGAAGCTGCGCGTCGAGGAGGCCGCGGCGCGCACCCAGGCGCGCATCGACTCCGGCCGGCAGCCGGTCATCGGCGTCAACAAGTTCGTCACGGGCTCCGACGAGCAGATCGACGTGCTCAAGGTCGACAACGCCGGCGTGCGCCGCGAGCAGCTCGACAAGCTGGAGCGGCTGCGTCGCGAGCGCGACTCCCGCGACGTCGACGCGGCGCTGGAGAAGCTCACCGGCGCCGCCGCGGCCATCGCCGAGGGCACCGAGCGCGACGCCGGACAGAACCTGCTGGCCCTCGCCGTCGACGCCGCCCGGGCGAAGGCCACCGTCGGGGAGATCTCCGACGCGCTGGAGAAGGTCTTCGGGCGGCACTCCGGACAGATCAGGATCATCTCCGGCGTGTACTCCGAGGAGGCCGGGCAGAACCCGGCGATCGCCCGTGCCCGCGAGCTCGTCGACGAGTTCGCCGAGGAGGAGGGCCGCCAGCCGCGCATCCTCGTCGCGAAGATGGGCCAGGACGGCCACGACCGCGGGCAGAAGGTCATCGCCACCGCGTTCGCCGACCTGGGCTTCGACGTCGACGTGGGCCCGCTGTTCCAGACCCCGGGCGAGGTCGCGCGCCAGGCCGTCGAGGCCGACGTGCACGTCATCGGGGTGAGCTCGCTGGCCGCCGGGCACCTGACGCTGGTCCCCGAGCTGCGCGGGGCGCTCGCCGAGCTCGACCGGCCCGACATCATGGTCGTCGTCGGCGGCGTCATCCCGCCCGCCGACGTCCCGGAGCTGCTCGAGATGGGCGCGGTCGCGGTGTTCGGACCGGGCACGGTCATCGCCGAGGCGGCGGTCGACCTGCTGGGCAAGCTCACGGCGGCCCTGCACTCCGGCGACGCGTCGTAGATGCCCGCCCGGTCGATCGACGTCGACGCGCTGACCGACGGTGTGCTCGGCGGCTCGCGGTCGCTGCTGGCCAGGGCCATCACGCTGGTCGAGTCGAACCGGCCCGACCACCGGGTCGCCGCCCAGGAGCTGCTGTCCCGGTTGCAGCCGCGGGCGGGTGCCGGTGTGCGGGTCGGCATCAGCGGGGTGCCCGGCGTCGGCAAGTCGACGTTCATCGAGGCCCTCGGCACCCGGCTCACCGGCGCCGGCCACCGGGTCGCGGTGCTGGCCGTCGACCCCTCGTCGACCCGGACGAAGGGCTCGATCCTCGGGGACAAGACGCGGATGGCCGCGCTCGCGGTCGACGAGAACGCGTTCGTCCGGCCCTCGCCCAGCGCCGGCACGCTCGGCGGGGTCGCCCGCGCGACCCGCGAGACGATCGTGCTGATGGAGGCCGCGGGCTACGACGTCGTGCTCGTCGAGACGGTGGGCGTCGGGCAGTCCGAGGTCGCCGTCGCGGCGATGGTCGACACGTTCCTGCTGCTCACGATCGCCCGGACCGGCGACTCGCTGCAGGGCATCAAGAAGGGCATCCTCGAGCTGGCCGACGTGGTCGCGGTCAACAAGGCCGACGGGCCGCACGAGAAGGAGGCCCGCGCCGCCGCGGCCGAGCTGCGGTCGGCGCTGCGGTTGATGACGCCGTCGAGCGAGTCGTGGCGCCCGCCGGTCCTGCCGTGCAGCGCGCAGACCGGCACCGGTCTCGACGACGTGTGGTCGGCCGTCGAGAAGCACCGCGCGACGCTCGAGGCCGGCGGGGAGCTGGCCGCCCGGCGCGCCGACCAGCAGGTCGAGTGGATGTGGGCGATGGTGCGCGACCAGCTGATGGACCGGCTGCGCTCCGACCCCGGCGTGAAGGCGGCGCTGCCGGCGTTGGAGAAGGAGGTCAGGGCGGGGGACATGCCGCCGAGCCTGGCCGCCCGCACGCTGCTGGAGGCGCTCTCCTGACCCACCGGGACGGGTCACCGGCCGGTCACCCTCGGGTCGTCGCAGGTCACGGCCGCGCGTCGGAGCGCGCACCGAAGGCCTCGGTGGAGCATCCTGGACGACGTGACCGACGTGCACGCGGGCACCGGCGGGGGAGGGGCCCTGCCGGGCGACCGGTCACGCCCCGGCTCAGGGGCCGCGCACACCCCGTCGGGCGGTGCGCCCGCGCCGGACGACCCCGCCCCCGACCACGACACCGGGCGCAACCACACCGCTCCCGGCGACGCGCCGGACGACGACCAGGTTGCGCCCGCCGCACCGCCGGGCCCCGCGCCGCGGCCGGCGGCCGAACAGCAGCCGGACCAGGTCCTGGACCAGGAGCCCGAACAACAGCCCGCCCCGACGCAGCAGTCCGACCGGAACGAGGAGCCGGCGCCGAAGCGCGGGGCGAAGCAGCTGGCCGTCCGCACGATCGTCGGCGCCTGGGACGACAACATCTTCTCCGAGTCGGCCTCGGCCGCGTTCTGGCAGACGCTGTCCCTGCCGCCGTTGCTGCTGGGACTGCTCGGCTCGCTCGGCTACATCGGCGAGTGGTTCGGCCCGAACACCGCGCAGATCGTCGAGGCCCGGATCATCGCCGCGACCAGCGGCATCTTCACCCGCGACGCCGTCGACCAGATCATCGCGCCGACGGTCTCGCAGATCCTGACGACGGGGCGCAGCGAGCTCGTCTCACTGGGTTTCGTCATCTCGCTGTGGTCGGGCTCGTCGGCGATGTCGTCGTTCGTCGACGCCATCACCCGCGCGCACGGCCAGTACGGCATCCGCAACCCCGTCTGGCAGCGCATCCTCGCCCTGCTGCTCTACGTCGTCGCGCTCGTCGGCGGGATCATCTCGCTCCCGCTGCTCGCGCTGGGCCCCGACCGGCTGCCGGGGATCCTGCCGGAGTCGTGGCGGCCCGCCGCGATCACGCTGATCGCCGACCTCTACTACCCGGTGATCGGCGTCATCCTGGTCCTCGCGCTGACGACGCTGTACAAGGTCGCGCTGCCGGCGAAGCCGCCGTGGTGGCGCGGGCTGCCGGGTGCGTTGCTGGCCGCCGTCGTGTTCCTGGCCGGCGTCACGGGCCTGCGCGTCTACATCAACTGGGTGACCGGCACCGGCTACACCTACGGTGCGCTCGCCGCGCCGAT
Organism: Pseudonocardia benzenivorans CB1190; assembly: GCF_000196675.2. Taxonomy (GTDB): domain Bacteria; phylum Actinomycetota; class Actinomycetes; order Mycobacteriales; family Pseudonocardiaceae; genus Pseudonocardia; species Pseudonocardia benzenivorans. The sequence goes on from NC_015312.1 coordinate 3,340,196, forward strand.
CGCGTTCCTGCTGGCGGCGTTCTTCATCGGGTTCGCGATCGTCCTCGGCGCGCACCTCAACGCCTCGATCCAGGCGCTGTGGCCGGCCCGGCTGCACGACCGCCGGGGTGCCCTCGCCGCCCGCGAGCCCGCCGAGGACGACCCCGACCCGACCCCGTGAGTGGCCCTCGCTCACGGCGCGCCCCTCGCTCACCTCGCGGCCCGGCGTCGCGGCGTGCCGAAACCGGTCGGAGCCGGCGCCGGGCGACCGGGTCGAGGAGGTGTCCGGGGCGCGCGGACGTCGGGCGGGACGGGCCGTCGCGGGGACCGGCCCGCCCGCGGAGACGTCAGACCGGGGTGATCGGCGGCGTGGTGCTGCCGGGCCGGCTCGCGGCCAGCTCCTCCGCGGCCTTGTCCGCGAGCAGGGAGCCGTCGCCACGGATGAAGCCGTAGGTGAAGCCCAGGTCGCGGAAGCGGTGCAGATGGCCCGCCGACGCGCAGAAGATCCCGACGGGCAGGTCCCGCGCCCGGCACGCCTTGACGACGGTCTCGAGCATCGCGTCGTACTCCGGGTCGCCGTTCTGCGCCGACGTCGCCTTGCCCATGCTCAGCGCGAGGTCCGAGGGTCCGACGAACACGGCGTCCACCCCGTCGACGGCGACGATGTCGTCGACCGCGGCCACCGCCTCGGTCGTCTCGACCATGACGACGCACACCGGGTCCGCCGGCGGGGCGGTCATCATGCCCAGTCGGGTCGGGCCGTAGCTGCGGGTGCCGTGCGGGGGCCAGCGGCAGGCGGAGGCCGCAGCGGCCGCCTCCTGCGCCGAGTTCACCATCGGTACGACGACGCCGTGCGCGCCGCGGTCGAGCGCAGCGGTGATGGCGACGGGGTCGTTCCACGCGACGCGCACCAGCGCCGGGGCGCCCGTCGCGCTGAGCGCCTGCAGCATCGGCAGGACGAGGTCCTCGCCGATGAGCCCGTGCTGGGTGTCGACGCACACCGCGTCGAACCCCGCCGAGCCGATGATCTCGGCGGTCGCCGTGCCCGGGAGCTGGAGCCAGCCGCCGACGGCGTCGGCACCGAGGATGGCGCGGAGGTCCGTGTCGTCGCTCATGATCGGACAGCCTGCCGCAGCGCCGCCCGGCGCGCCTGACGATCCGTGCACACCTGCGCCGCATAGGCTCGAGCGCCGTCCGGGCGCGGGGCCCGGCGTCGCGAGGAAGTGGCGGGACGCGCGTGCTGGGGGTCAGTCATGCCCTGTCGGGAGCGGCCGTGGGGCTCGCGGTCATGGGGGTCGCGGGGGCCGGGGTCGTGTCCGGCTGGGCCGCCGGGCACGTCGCCGCCGCGCCGGTCGACGCGGGCGGCATCCTGACCTTCGCGGCGGTCTGCGCGGGGGCGGCGTTGCTGCCCGACCTCGACCATCCGTCCTCGATGGCCACGACGCGGTTCTCGTGGGCGTCGGTGGCGGCGTCGCGTGTGGTCCGGCCGCTGTCGGCGCTGGCCTACCGGCTCACCCGGGCCCGGCGCGACACCGGCCGCGGCACGCACCGTGGGCTGACCCACACCGCGCTGTTCGCGGTCGGGACGGGCCTCGCGATCAACGCGGCGTCGGCGCGCTGGGGCGCTCCGGTGCTGCTCGGGACGCTGTTCGTGTGCATCGCGCTCGCGATCAAAGGGCTCGACGCGCTGGTGCCCGGCCCGCCGTCGCTGGTGATCGCGGCCGGGCTGACCTACGCGGTCGACCGCTGGGTGCCGGGAGGCGTCGACGGGACGGCCGGGTGGCTGGGCGCGGCCGTCACGCTCGGGGTGCTCGTGCACGCCGTGGGCGACGCGGTCACCGAGTCCGGGGCACCGCTGCTGTGGCCGATCCCGATCCGCGGCCGGCGCTGGTACCCGGTCGGCGGCCCGCGGCCGGTGCGGCTGCGCACGGGTGGGCGCGTCGAGACGGTGCTGGTGGCGCCTGGTCTGGCCGTCGCCGTCGTGCTCCTCGTGCTGCTGGTCGTGCCGGGCGCGGGCGCGTTGGCGCTGGAGCTGCGCGATCGGGTCGGGGACCTGCTCGCCGCCCGCGGGCCCGGCTGACGCCGGCCGCGGGGATGGGTGATGATGCGGGCGTGAGCGATGTCGCCGTCCCCGGGGACGGAACCGTCCTGCCCGCCCGCCCGGTGATCGGGATCCTGCACCCGGGAGCCATGGGTGCAGCCCTCGGCTCGGCGCTCAAGCCGGTCGCGAGCGGCGTCGTGTGGGCGGCCGCGGGCCGCAGCCAGGCCACGTCGAAGCGGGCCGAGCTGGCCGACCTGATCGGCGTGCCGGACCTCGCGGAGCTGGCGCGGCGCAGCCATCTGGTCGTCTCGATCTGCCCGCCGCACGCGGCGCTCGACGTCGCCCGGCAGGTCGCCGCGGCGGTCGAGGGGCGCCCCGACCCACCGCTCTACGTCGACGCCAATGCCGTCTCGCCCGCGACCGTCGAGAAGATCGGCGAGCTGCTCGGGCGCGAGCGGGTCGTCGACGGGGCCGTGATCGGCCCGCCGGCGTGGGAGGCGGGCCGGTCGGTGCTGTGGCTCTCCGGGGAGCACGCGCAGCCGGTCGCCGACCTGTTCGCGGGGTCACCCTTCGCCACGGGGGTGCTCGACGGCGGGCTCGGCGCCGCGAGCGCGCTGAAGGCGTGCTTCGCGTTGCGTACCAAGGCGTTGCCCACGATCTGGGCGACGATGGCCGCGGCGGCGCACCGTTACGGCGTGCTCGACGACCTGCGCGGCGAGGTGGCCCGGACGGGCGGTGACCTCGACGCCGAGCTGTCGGCCCTGCGGGGCAGGGCGGGCGACCGGGCATGGCGCTGGGCGGGGGAGATGGACGAGGCGGGCGACGCGGTCGCCGCCGCGGGGCTGCCCGACGGGTTCTCCCGGGCCGCGGCCGAGGTCTACCGCAGGCTCGCCGACGGCAGCCTGGAGCTCTGAGGGGTACCGACCGGCTCAGGTCAGCTGCGACGACTCCCACGTGTGCCCGGCGTCCCAGCCGCGGTTGGCGATCGCCGGGTCGGCCGTCGACACCCAGCCCGCGGCCAGCGCCGCGACGAGAGCGCCGAGCGCGACCGTGGCCGCCGCCCGACCGGGACCGGGCCGTTCCCGCTCCTGCACGTCCGAGTGATCCGTTTCTCGGCGCGTCCGCGAACCCATGCGCCCAGCGTGGCCATCTCGCCCGCCGGAGTCGCGTTCGCCGCGCCGAACCCACCCGAAAGTGTGACGGGAGGGTCGCTGGGCCGAGCGGCCCGGACCTGAGTCACGGGTGTCCTCCGGCTTCCGGTACACCGAGCGCCGCAGTGTCCCCTGCGGCCGAGGCGGGCCGCAGGGGACAGCACGCGGTACGCGGTACGCCCGGCGACCCGAGGCCGACTCGTCGGGCGGGCCTGCGCTACCAGACGACGTCGAGCCGGGCGGGTCCGCAGAACATCGGGCTCGCGACGTCGGTGTACCGGAAGCCGGGCGCGAGCCGGAGGTCGGGCATGCGGTCGAGCAGCGCCTCCAGCGCCACCGAGATCTCCGTGCGGGACAGCTCCGCGCCCAGGCAGAGGTGGATGCCGTGGCCGAACGAGAGATGCCGGCGCGCCGACGGGCGGCGCATGTCGAACTCGCCGGCGTCCGGGCCGAAGACCTCCTCGTCGAGGTTCGCCGACTCCAGTCCGACGATCACGCGTCCGTTCTCCGGCACCGCCGTGCCGATCAGCTCCGACGGACCGGCCACGGTGCGCAGCACCCAGCGGATGGCCGAACCGTGGCGCAGACCCTCCTCACGGGTGTTGTCCAGCAAGGAGCGATCCGCGAGCAGCTCTTCCCAGCGGGACCGGTCGAGAAGGAGCTGGTGAACCGTGGACCCGATCGTGTAAGCCGTGCTCTCGAGTCCGGCGACGAACAGCTGCCAGGCGTGGAACGCGACCTCCTGCTCGGTCAGCCGGCGCCCGTCGATCTCACCGAGTGCGAGCCGGGTGAGCAGGTCGTCCGGCGGGTCGGCCACCGCGCGACGGTGCTGTGCGGCCTCGGTGAAGTACCGCTCGAGACGGGCCCATTCCTCGGTCCCGGTGAACGGTGCCGGCAGGATCGCGGTGATCGCCAGCGAGTCCCGGCTCAGCGCGTCCGCGTCCGCTTCGGGGACGCCGACCAGCCGGGCGATCACGCCGGCGGTGAGCGGCAGCGCGACCTCTCCCACGAGGTCGGCCGGGCCTCCGACCGGGAGGGCGTCGATCAGCTCGTCGACGTACTCGCGCACCCACGGCGCGGCCTCCACGATCGCGGCGCGGGCGAAACCCGGACGCAGCAGGGCGCGCAGCGTCGTGTGGTGCGGCGGGTCGCTCTGGGTGATCAGGTCCGGCGGCGCGGGCCCGTCACCCGGTGCCTCGAGAACGAAGTTGCCGTGGTTGCTGAGCGCCTCGTGTGCCAGCAGCGCCTCGCGAGCCCGGCCGTGGTGGCCGACGAACCCGATGCCGGGGGCGACCCCTGTGACGGGGCAACCGCCGGCGCGGACCCGGGCCAGGTCGCGCCGCACCGTCTCGACCTCGGCCACGGCGAACGGGTCGAAGGTCTGCTCCACACTTGCCATCACACGCTCCCTCGCACGGGAATGTGATTCCCGTGAGTGCTCGTCGACGGGTGGGGACCGGCGGTCGCCGCCAGGTCCGACCTGTGGAGGCGATCTCGCCGGTATCCGACGCGCGGTGTCGTCGGTCCGGTCGTCCAGCGACCGGTCGTCGTGCACGCTACGCGGCGCTCGACTCAGGCGTCAATCCTTCTACTGAGACGTAGTTGCGCCTCTGTCCGGCGAAATCCGGTGGCCCGCACGGCCTGCCATCGTCGTTGCCATCGTGCGCTGCCATCGTCGCTGACATCGTGCGTCGACATCGTGCGTTGCCGGCGCGGGCCCGCAGGGGCGGCAGGAGGCGGCGCTCCCCGGTACCCGGGCAGCGAGGAGCGCGCAGACTCTCCCGCGCTGCCGGGGCGTGGCGGCTGCGACGAGCGGTCCGTCATCGACGTCGGGAGCATCGCTCGCCACTCACGGGACAGGCGACCGGACGGGCGAACCTTCGCAACCGGCTTTGATGGCACGCCCGAGCGGGCGTGGTCGAGCGCTCACGCCGAGGTTCTACACCCGGCGGACCGGTGGCGGCGTCCAGCGGCCGTCGAGCAGCGCCTGCTCCGGGTAGTAGAAGCGGGCACAGAGGTTGAACACGCCCTCCGGAGCGGGCAGCCAGTTCGACGTGCCTTCCTCGGGCCGGGTGTGCGACACGACGAGATCGAGGGACCCGTCGGAGTTGAACCGCAGGTCGTCGCGGTCGCCGATGGCGAACCGGTCGAGCTCGTTGGGTACCTGGAACCCCTCCGGGTCGTAGAGGGTCAGCGACCAGAAGGCGCGTACGGGCGGCATCGCGTCCTTCTCGAAGTGCCACACGTATCGCTCGGCACCGGTGAACGGGTTCCCGTCGGAGTCGACGTAGGTGACCGGGTAGATCGCGTCCTCGGCGAGGTTTGCGCCCAGCCCGATCAGCTCCACGCAGGCCCGTCGCAGGAAGTCGCTGCCGTAGGTGCCCATGCCGGACCGGAGAATGACCCAGCCGTCGTCCGGTTTCGCGAGCCGGCTCTGCTCGTCGCTGATCCGCTTGCGTGCCTCGGGGGTCACGTCCTGCAGGGCCGCCCGGACGGCGGGATCGGCTGCGGCGAGGTCGAACGGCTCGCCCGGGACGAAGCCGATCCGGGCCAGCCGGTCGAGAATCGGGTAGTCCGCCTGGTGCGGCGGGTGCTCGGCGATCAGTTCGGCCGCGCGGCCGAAGAAGGCGGCGGCGTCGAGCGCGAAGACCTGCCGCAACGGCGGCGTCTCGTCGTCGACGGAGGGATCGATCTCTCCGGTGACGGTCGGTGCCGCGCCGCCCCACGCCGACAGCGGGGTGATCGTCATACCGGCCTGGAACTCGTGCACCGCGGCGTAGGTGGCCGGGCTGGCCTCGGTGCGGCCGATCACCCATACCCACGGGGTCGGCGCCTCGTAGCGGCGGACCCCGGCGGGCAGCTGCCCGTTCCAGCCCGGCGGGCAGACCGCGACGTCGATCGCCGCGTTTCCCGTGGTGCGGGTCCCGGGACAGCTGAACACCTCGCCCCACATGTCGTAGAGCGGCAGCAGGTAGTACTTGTCGCCGGCGTCGGGGAGCGAGACGATCCGCGGCTCCTCGTGCACGTCGAGGAACGCGGCCGAGTACAGCGTGTCGAAGTTCGGCCGGACGACGGCGCGGAAGTCACCCGCGGGGAAGGCGGGCGCGTGGAAGAACGTGTCGCGGGGAGCCCGCATCGGGACGTCGTGGACCGTGCGCACGTTGGTGAGCTGCCGCCGCGTCACGTCCATCAGGACGAGCGGGTACAGGTATGTGTAGCCCTCGACCCCGATGACCCTGATCGTCTCCTCGTCCGGCGGGGTGTTGGTCATCGGTGCTCCCTTCGCGGCCTGGACGCCCGATTGCACAGATGATCCGTGCTCCGACACTCACCCCGGAAAGGTGAATCGCGGGATCGGTGCCCCTCGGCTCGTCACGACGAGCGTCGCGTCGGCGAGCCGCTGCACGCTCGCCAGGACACGCGTCTCGGCCCGGGTGTGTTCGAGGAACCGCACCACCCCGCCAGGGCGCGGCGCCCGTCGGACCTCGCTCAGTGCTGCCGGCCGATCCGGCAGCGAGCACAACACCAGGCACAACACGACGGCGTCGACGGATGCGTCGTCCACGGGCAGCCGCTCGGCGACGCCGGCGCGGACATCCACCGGGACCGGGACGTCGCGGGCCGCGGAGCGGCGCTCGGCTCAGGCTGCGATGCGTTCTGCGAGGGTCGGCACTCCGGGCCCGGACAGCTCATCGGTGACGCCGGCCCGCCCGGCGGCCGCCATCAGCAGCGACTCCGCAGGGCCCTCGACGAGGGGGCCCGCGCCGGAGCGCCACTCGAGGTCGGTGGCCTGCAGGGTCAGCCCGCGGACCCGTGGCCTCGCCTTGATCGGCGGCGCGAACAGTGCATAGTCGAGCGCGACGCGCAGCCGGTCCGGCGGGATCTCGCGTGGCCGGCCGAGCGGGCGGCGGATGTCCTGGTGATGGATTGTGCAGTCGGTCAGGGCGATCCGGCCGCCGAACGCGGCAGGCAGCCCTCGCGGGTCCAGGTGGTCGCGCACCAGGGCGACCAGCTGTTCGGGACTGCGGTCGCGGTAGGCGGCGACGCCGATGTCGTTCGCCCTGCCCGGCCCGTTGGCCAGGCGACGGACCAGCCCGAACATGCTCAGCTCGTCGTAGCTGAACATGTGGGCGACGACGTCGCGCACCGTCCACCTCTCGCACAGCGTCGGGGCGTCCCACTCCTCGGGGGTCAGGGTGGCGAGGAAGTCGGCGAGGTCCGCGCGCTCGGCGCGGGCCATCGTCCTGACGTCCGGCTCGGTCATCCGCGCACCTCCGTCGTCGTCGCGAACCCGTCGGCAGTATCGCCCGGGACCTGATCGAGCGCCGGGTGAGCGCGATCCGCCTCGGAGCCCGTGGGTCGTCCCCCGCGCCGGAGTCGTGCGGGTTCCGTGGTGCTCGCTCTCGCGGAGCGGTCGCGTCGCGCCGAGAGGTTTCGAGAGGGGCCCGCTGCGGCATACGGTGATCGCGTGACCGACGACGTGCGCGCTCCCCGCCGCTCATCCCGCATCACCCACCGGCCCGTCCGGGGGGTGTGTTGAGATGGCGCTCGATCCGCAGTTCCGCACCGTGCTCGACACCCTGGAGGCCAACGGCGCGCTGCCGCTGGTGCGCGGCTCGGCGATCGAGACCCGTGAGCACTACCGGGCGCTCTCGCTGTCGCGCCGCGGCGCCGACTACGTGCCGTTCCCCGTCGCGGACGTGGCCGACGACGAGATCGACGGACCCGGCGGCCCGCTGCCGATCCGCGTGTACCGCCCGCTGGAGGACCGCGGCGGCGTCGTGACCTACCTGCACGGCGGCGGCTGGGTCGTCGGTGACCTCGACACGCACGACCCGGTGTGCCGCAAGGTCGCGGGAGAGACCGGAGCGGTCGTCGTCGCCGTCGACTACCGCCTCGCCCCCGAGCACCCGCACCCCGCGGGCATCGAGGACACGATGGCGGGCCTGCGCTGGACCCACGAGACCTATCCCGACCGCCCGCTCGGGGTGGCCGGGGACAGCGCGGGGGCGAGCCTGGCCGCCGGCGCGGCGCTGCGGGCCCGCGACGAGTCGCTGCCGCTCGCCGCGCAGCTGCTCTGGTATCCCTCGACGGACCCCACCCAGAGCTCGAAGTCGGTGCGCGACAACGGCGAGGGCTACTTCCTCACCGCCGACGCGATGCGCTGGTTCTACGACCACTACGTGCCCGGCGGCACCGACGACCCGGTCGTCGACCTGCAGCACGCCGACGTCGCGGGCGTCGCTCCCGCTGTCGTCGCGACGGCGGAGTTCGACCCCCTGCGCGACGAGGGCGACGCCTACGTCGAGCAGCTGCGGGCCGCGGGTGTGCCGGTGACGCACGTGCCCGGGCCGGGGCTGATCCACGGGTACGCGGCGTTCATCGGGCTGGTCGAGTCCGCCGACGCGGCCGGGGCCCGGGCCCTCGCCGCGCTCGCCGACCTGCTGGCGGCGGCGAAGGGCTGAGCCCGGCCGGGCTCAGCCGCGGCGCTCGTCGCGCCAGGCGATCCAGTCCTTCAGCAGCCCGAGGTCGTACCTCGGGCCGCCGACGCCGATGGTGAACAGGCCGACGCCGGCGGCGAGCAGGTCGTCGGCGACGGCGTCGGGGGCGGCCTGGACGCCCGCGGACCGGACGATCGAGCGCGGGTCGCGGCCGACGTCGGTGCAGTGGGCGTCGAGCACCCGGCTCTTGTGCGCGATCGTCTCGGCGTCGCCGAAGCCGTGCCAGATGTCGGCGTACTCGGCCGTGCAGCGCAGCGTCTTCTTCTCACCGCCGCCGCCGACGAGGATCGGGATGTCGCGCGTCGGCGGCGGGTTGAGCCGCTCCCAGCGCGAGCGGATCCGGGGCAGCGCGTCGGCCAGCCCGGCCAGCCTCGAGCCCGCGGTGCCGAAGTCGTAGCCGTACTCGTCGAAGTCGCGGCGGAACCAGCCGGCACCGATCCCGAGGATCAGCCGGCCGCCGCTGATGTGGTCGACGGTGCGGGCCATGTCGGCCAGCAGCTCGGGGTTGCGGTAGCCGTTGCACGTCACCAGGGCGCCGATCTCGACGCGCGACGTGGCCTCCGCCCAGGCCCCGAGCATGGTCCAGCACTCGAAGTGCTTGCCGTCGGCGGCACCGCGCAGGGGGAAGAAATGGTCCCAGTTGAAGACGATGTCGACGCCCGCCTCCTCGGCCTCCGCGACCGCGTCGCGGATGCGGCCGTAGTCGGCGTGCTGGGGCTGCAGCTGCACCCCGACACGCAGGGCGGGCCGCCCGTCCGTCGTGGCGGTGGCCGCCTCCGGTGCGGTCGCCGCGGTCACGACGGCACGCCCGCGCGGACGGACGGCGGCCACCGCGTCGGGATGGAAGCGGCGGACCAGCAACCGGTCGAGCGCCCGGGCGCCGAACGCCAGGCCCAGGAACAGCACGGCGATGACGACGCAGTTCAGCGCGACGCGCGCGTAGCCGAGCGCGCCGACGTCGACGAACGGGTACGGGTACCAGGCGGGGAACGGGCTCCAGTCGACGAGGGCGCCACGGGTCAGCGTGAACGCCAGCCACGCCAGGGGGTAGATCGTCGAGAGCAGCACCGTCGGGGTGTCGACGGCCCCGCGCGGCCCGAACAGCAGCCACCCCAGCACGGCCATGGCGGGGACGACCATGTGCAGCAGGAGGTTGGCCAGCCAGGCCGCGCCGGTGGGATCGTCGAGCGGGGCCAGCACGAGGTTGTACACGATCCCGGTGACGGTGATGCCCAGCACGGCGTCGAGGTGCAGGACCCGCAGCAGCCGCGACGAGGCCTCCGCCCGCACCGCGAGAATGCCGAAGGTCAGGCCGACGAGGACGTTCGACAGGATCGTGAAGTAGGCGAGCAGGTTGGCCAGCCGCTCGCCGGCGGTGTCGAACACCGAGTATGGCTGCCCGTCGGCAGAGAGCACGGCCTGCAGCACGACCGCAGCCGCCACCACGACCGCCGTGCCGCCGAACCAGATGCGACCGACGGGCGAGATGCGGATCATCGGGCGAAACTACTGCCCCGGCGGCCTCGCGCGCAGTTCCCGGCCCGGTGCGCCGGACGCCGTTGTCGAACACGGGCGGTGACGGGTGTGACGGCGAGCGACGCGACCTACTGGGCCCCCTCGCCCGAGGTGTCACCGTGGCGGAACACGCGGGTCATCTGTTGGTAACGAGCATCCCGTCCGATGTCGGTCGGGGGTCGAGGAGGTGTGCGGTGGCGGCGGAGGACTCCGACGACGGGGGACCTGTCGTCGGGAGGACGGGTGCCCGCTTCGGTGGAGCGTCGCGGCGACGCCGGCACCCTCGCGACGGCGCGCCCCCGGACTCCGGGCCGCCCGACCCCGGCATGTCCGACCCCCTCCTGTCCGGCGCAGCCCCGACCGAGCCGGTCCCGGTCGTCCCTGCCGACGCCGGCTCCGCCGAGGCCGACGCGGCGGCGGGCCGCGGCGCCGTGCTCGACCTCGGTGTCGCCGAGGCCGGTATCACGGTGCGGCCCTACGTCCTGACCGGCGGGCGCACCCGGCCGCCGGTCGAGCTCGGGCTGGAGACGCTCGTCAGCACGCGGCCCGGCACCGATCCCGCCGCCGCGGCGTCGCCCGCGCACCGCGCCGTGCTGGACTGCTGCGACGTCGCCCGCTCGGTGGCCGAGGTCGCGGCGACGACACGGGTGCCGCTCGGGGTGGCCCGCGTGCTGATCGGCGACCTCGCGGCGCTCGACCTCGTCAGCGTGCACGGCGGCGCGCGCGACCGACCCGACCAGGACCTGATGGCGCGCGTCCTCGACGGCCTGCGCCGCCTCTGAGGGCCGGGCGCCGCGCGCGCTCCGGGGTGCGGGGCAGCGGCGGGTGTGGCACAACGACCCGATGGACGTCCCCGCGCAGCCCCCGGTCGACGACGACCCCCTCCCGCCGCCGTTGCCGGAGGTGCCGCCGCAGTACAGCACCGACGAGCGCGTCGCCCTGCAACGGACGGCACGGCGGTTCGCGATGGAGCGGGTACTGCCCGTCGCCAACGAGCTGGACCCGAGGAAGGGGGAGATCCCGCGCTCCCTGCTCGCCGAGATGGGGGAGCTGGGCTTCTTCGGGATCACCGTCGACACCGAGCACGGCGGCCTCGGCCTCGGCGCCTACGAGTACTGCATGGTGGCCGAGGAGCTGGCCAGGGCGTGGATGAGCGTCGGCAGCATCATCGCCCGCGCGCAGGGTGCGGGGACGGGCGTCGCGGACCCGGCGCGCCGGGGCGAGCTGCTGCGGCGCAGCGCGTCGGGGGAGTGGATCGGCGCGATCGCGCTGTCCGAGCCGGACGCGGGTTCCGACCTCGCGGCCGTCTCCACCCGGGCCGAGCGTGACGGCGACGAGTACGTCCTGACCGGCCGCAAGCGCTGGATCGGCAACGCGAAGGCGGCCGACTTCATCCAGGTGCTCGTGCGCACGGCCGACCCCGGGCCGGGGGAGAAGCGGTCGGCCGGGCTGGCGACGCTGCTCGTGGAGAAGGAGCGGGATGCCTTCCCGAAGGGACTGACGGGCTCGCCGATCGACAAGATCGGCTACCACGGCTTCGTGACGTGGGAGCTGGAGTTCGACGGGCTCCGGGTGCCGGTGGCGGACGAGATCACCGAGGGCGGGTTCGCCGAGACCCAGCGATGGCTGACCATCGCCCGGGTGCACACGGCGGCGCGTGCCGTCGGCCTGGCGCGGGCGGCGGTGGAGGACTGCATCGGCTACCTGCAGCAGCGCCGCCAGTTCGGGCACCCGATCGGGGACTTCCAGGCGGTCCGGTTCACGCTGGCGCGCATGGCCGCGCGCGTCGACCAGGCGCGGGCGTTCTACCAGCACGTCGCGCACCAGATCGACCTCGGCGTCCCGTGCGAGCGCGAGTCGGCGATGGTGAAGCTGCTGGCGACCGAGATGGCGGCGGAGGTCACCGGCGACGGCATCCAGCTCCACGGCGGCAACGGCTACACGACCGAGCACCAGGTCGAACGCCACTGGCGCGACGCCCGCCTCACGACGATCTTCGAGGGGACCAGCGAGATCCAGTCCAAGATCATCGCGGACCGGCTGCTGCCGCGCAGCGAGCTGGGCTGAGCGCCCGCTGTGAGTGGCGATAGTCGCTGGAGTCGCTGGAGCGACCATCGCCACTCACGAGCGTGAGATTGGTCTTCCCGAATTCCGCAAGGTACATTGTGTGATGTGGTAGCTCCTGCGCCGCCCCTGCTGCCGGTGTTCCGCAGCAGGCTCCAGGGCGACCTGCTGGCCGCCCTCCTCGTCGTGCCCGGGACCGAGCTGACCCTCACCGCGATCGCCGAACGCACCGGTGGGTCGCTCGCCGCCGTCCAGCGCGAGGTCAGCAGGCTGGAGGAGGCCGGCCTGCTGCGGTCGCGCCGCATAGGCAACGCGCGCCTCGTCTCCGCCGACCCGGCCTCGCCCGCGACCGCGCCGCTCACCGAGCTCGTGACGCTGAGCTTCGGGCCGGTGCAGGTGCTGGCCGAGGAGTTCGCGGAGGTGGCGGACGTCGACGCGGTGGAGGTGTTCGGCTCGTGGGCCGCCCGCCACCGCGGCGAGCGCGGCGGGCCTCCCGCCGACGTCGACGTGCTCGTCGTCGGCACCCCGGACCGCGACGTCGTGCACGACGCGGCCGCGCGTGCCGAGGCGCGGATCGGCCTGCCGGTGAACGCGACGGTCGTCGCCCCCGGACGGTGGGAGACCGGCTCCGACGGGTTCGTCACCCGCGTCCGCGCCTCGCCGCGCGTGCCGGTTCCGCGCGTCCGGCCCGGCCCGGCGTCGTCGCGCCGGTAGGTTCGGCGGGTGGACCGGTCCGGGCGGCGTGAGCTGGACGCGCTGCTCGCGACGGGCAGGCTCGAACGTGTCCCGCCCGATCCGGCGGCCGCGGGGCGGGCGGTCGCGGCGGCGCGCCGTCATCTCGAGTCGGCGCGGACTCTCGCCGACGACGATCCCGACCTCGCCTACACCGCGCTCTACGACGCGATGCGCAAGGCGTGCGCGGCGCTGCTGGCCGCGCAGGGGTTGCGGGCGACGAGCAGGGGAGGGCACCTGGCCGTGCAGCGCGCCGTCGTCGCGATGCACGCGCGGGCCGAGGCGCTGCGCCCCTTCGACCGGGTGCGGCGTCGTCGCAACGAGGTCGAGTACCTCGGTGGCGAGGTCCACCCCGACGACATCGACGCCGATCTCCCCGCTGCCGTGCGCGTCGTGGAGTTCGTGGCGGCCCGGCTCCGCCGCATCGACCGCATCGACTGAGGTCGTCTCTCTTGTAAACGATTCATTGACGCAACGCGCGCACGACCAGCCGCCCCCGAGGAGCAGCCCCGAGGAGCAGGCCGGCGCCGACAACCGCGACGGCGCCGGCTCGGTGTCGCCGACTCACGACGCCGATCTCCCCGCCGCCCGACGCCCAACTGCCCGACGCCCGACGCGCCTGCCATCCGATACCTCATACGTCGGCCTCGTCCGGGAGATCGTCCGGAAGGTCCAGGTCGAGGCCCCGGCCGGGCGTCAGCCGAGGTGTCGCGCGAGGAGCCGGGGCACGTCGTGTGCGGCGTCGCCGTTCGCGCCGCGCCCCGGCGCCCCGGCGCCCCGGCCGAGCCGCGCGTCGCGGGTGAGTGCGGCAACGGCCGGTCCGGAACCCGGACCGGCCGTCACGCCCGACGCCGGGCGTGGTCGTCGGGCGACGCCGCGGGCCGGGCGAGGCGAATCACTCGCCGGGGGAGAGGGCGGGCGGGTCCTTGGGCCGGCCGCCACGACGCATGTCGCCGGTCGTGGTCCGCCGCCCCGGGTCGATGAGTCGCTTCCACTTCGCGTGCGCGGCCTGCCGGCTGCTCAGCTGCGCCTCGACGGCGTGCGCCACCTGCGCCCAGGTCATCCCCTCGGAGCGCAGGCCGCGGATGAGGTCGCGCTCGTAGTAGTCGGCCAACCGTCGCATCTCCTGGACCAGGGCGTACCAGACCGCGATGCCGCTGTGGGGCAACGCGTCGCGGGCCGCGAGCTCCTTGAGCCGGTCGAGCTGTTCGACGATGGACGGCTGTCCGGAGTCGGGAAAGGGTCCTGCCTTGGCCAGCCAGCGCTGGGCCTCGTCGTACTTCACGATGTAAACCATACATTGACGCAACGCGGACGACGAAGGACGCCACGCCGCAGGACGAACTCACAGGCTGGGGTCACAGCCGACAAGAACGGCTACGGCGAGCGCCGTGAGTGGCGGTGGTCGCCATGGCGACCACCGCCACTCACGGGCGGTCCGACACGCCCGTGATCCACACGACGGCCTCGCCGGCCTCGTCGGAGGCAGCGAGGTCGATCTCGGCGGTGATGGCCCAGTCGCGGTCGCCCGCGGGGTCGTCGAGCACCTGGCGGACGCGCCAGCGTTCCGGCTCGACCTCGATCGTCACCAGCTGCGGGCCGCGGGCGTCCGGGCCGGTGCCGATGTCGTCGTGCAGGTCCCAGTACGGGTCGAACGCCTCCCGCCACGCCGTGGCGTCCCAGCCCGCGTCCTTGTCCAGCTCGCCGAGCAGGTCCCAGCGGTGCAACGCGGCGAGCTCGACCCGGCGGAACATGGCGTTGCGCACCAGGACCCGGAACGCGCGGGTGTTGCGGGTGACCCCGGCCGGGCCCTGGTCGAGCGAGGGGGGAGTGGGCTCCTCGCCGGTCCCGGCGCCGGCGGCGAGGGCCTCCCACTCGTCGAGCAGGCTGGAGTCGACCTGCCGGACCAGCTCGCCCAGCCACTCGACGAGGTCGGTGAGCTCCTCGGTCTTGGCCTCGTCGGGGACGGTCTGGCGCAGGGCGCGGTAGGCGTCGGCGAGGTAGCGCAGGACGAGGCCCTCGGAGCGGGCGAGCTGGTAGTGCCCGACGTACTCGACGAACGTCATCGACCGCTCGGACATGTCCCGCACGACGGACTTCGGGGAGAGCCGGGCGTCGGCGACCCAGGGGTGGCCGCGACGGTAGGTCTCCAGCGCGGCGTCGAGCATCTCCGCCATCGGCTTCGGGTAGCTGACGTCCTCGAGCAACGCCATGCGCTCCTCGTACTCGATGCCGTCGGCCTTCATCGCCGCGACGGCCTCGCCGCGGGCCTTGTTCTCCTGCGCGTGCAGGATCTGGCGCGGGTCGTCGAGCGTGGCCTCGATGACCGACAACACGTCGAGCGCGTAGGTCGGGGACTCCCGGTCGAGCAGCTCGATCGCGGCGAGCGCGAACGGGGACAGGGGCTGGTTGAGCGCGAAGTCGAGCTGCAGGTCGCCGACGACGCGCACCCGGCGGCCCTCGGCGTCGGGCTCGGCCAGCTCCTCGACGACGCCTGCCGTGCGCAGCGCCCGGTAGATCGCGATCGCGCGCAGGATGTGCTTGCGCTGGCGGTCGCGCGGCTCGTGGTTGTCCTCGAGCAGGTGGCGCATGGCGGCGAAAGCGTCGCCCGGCCGGGAGATGACGTTGAGCAACATCGCGTGAGTGACCACGAAGTGGCTGGTCAGCGCCTCGGGCTGAGCGCCCTGGAGGCGTTCGAAGCTCTTCTCGCTCCAGCCGACGAAGCCGTCCGGCGGCTGCTTGCGCACGACGCGGCGGCGCTTCTTCGGGTCGTCGCCCGCCTTGGCGAGCAGGCGAGCGTTCTCGACCTCGTGCTCGGGCGCCTCGGCGACGACGGTGCCGACCGTGTCGTACCCGGCCCGGCCCGCGCGGCCCGCGATCTGGTGGAACTCGCGGGCCTTGAGACCGCGGACGCGGGTGCCGTCGTACTTGGTGAGGGCGGTGAAGAGCACCGTGCGGATCGGGACGTTGATCCCCACGCCGAGGGTGTCGGTGCCGCAGATGACCTTGAGCAGGCCCGCCTGCGCCAGGGTCTCCACGAGCCGCCGGTAGCGCGGCAGCATCCCGGCGTGGTGGACGCCGATGCCGTGGCGGACCAGCCGGGACAGGGTCCGGCCGAACCCCGCGGTGAACCGGAACGCGCCGATCGTCTCGGCGATCGCGGCCTTGTCCTCCTTCGACGACACGTTGACGCTCATCAGCGACTGCGCCCGTTCGACGGCCGCGGCCTGCGTGAAGTGCACGACGTAGACGGGCGCCTCGTGGGTCTGCAGCAGCTCGTCGAGGGTCTCGTGCAGCGGGGTGAGGACGTAGCGGTAGCTCAACGGCACCGGCCGCTCGACCGACGTGATCACCGCGGTGGGCCGGCCTGTGCGGCGGGTCAGGTCGTCGCGGAAGAACGAGACGTCGCCGAGCGTGGCGCTCATCAGGAGGAACTGCGCTTGCGGGAGCTCGATCAACGGCACCTGCCACGCCCAGCCCCGGTCGGGGTCGGCGTAGAAGTGGAACTCGTCCATGACGACGGAGCCGACGTCCGCACCCCGGCCGCCGCGCAGCGCGATGTTGGCGAGGATCTCCGCCGTGCAGCAGATGATGGGCGCGGTCTCGTTGACCGCGGCGTCGCCGGTGAGCATGCCGACCTTGTCGGCCCCGAACACCGCGCACAGCGCGAAGAACTTCTCGCTGACCAGCGCCTTGATCGGTGCGGTGTAGAACGTCCGCTCGTCGCGGGCCAGCGCCACGGCGTGCGCGGCGATCGCGACCAGCGACTTCCCGGAGCCCGTCGGCGTCGACAGGATGACGTTGGCGCCCGTGACCAGCTCGACCAGCGCCTCCTCCTGCGCGGGGTAGAGCGAGAGCCCCTGCTCGTCGAACGCCCACTCGGCGAAGGTCTCGACGAGGGCGTCGGGGTCGTCGGGGGAGGGGAGCCGGTCGGCGAGGGTGCTGGTCATGGTGACTCCGATCGTCCCCCGGCGGGGGCCCGGCCGTCGCGGCGGGGTCGGCGGCGGCCGGTGCTGCGCCGGGCGGGTGAGCGGCCACTGCTCCGGTGGACGGGGCTGGGCACGTCGTCGCAGGTCACGACGATCCCTCTGCCGAGCGCCGCGGCCGCACGTGGCGGCCTGCCGACCGCTCGCCGCGCGGCAGTCGCCGATGATCTCCGTTCGTCCTGCCACGTGGCCCGCACGGCCGACGGACGGGACGCGAGCGCTGCGGCGCGAACTACGCTGCCGAGTGTGATGGTCCGGGCGGGCACGGGCGGGATGCCCGAACTGGTGCCGCCCATGCTGGCCGCGAGCGGTGACCTGCCGACGGGCCCCGGGTGGGCGGTCGAGTTCGCCTGGGACGGGCTGCGCTGCATCGCGTACGCGCGCCCCGGCCGGGTCCGGCTGCTCACGGCCCGCGACCGGTCGGTCAGCTCGACCTTCCCCGAGCTGCACGTGCTGGCCGCCAAGGCTCCGCGCCAGGGGGTCATCCTCGACGGGACCGTCGTCGCGCTCGACGACGCGGGCATCCCGAGCAGACGGATGCTCATGCGCCGCACCGCGACCCAGCGGCCCGGTGCCGCGCTGGTCGCGGAGGTGCCGGTCGGCTTCTTCGTCAGCGACCTCGTCTGGCTCGACGGCGAGTCGACGACGAGCCTGCCCTACCGGCGCCGTCGCGAGCTGATCGACGACCTCGGGCTTGCCGAGCAGCCGGTGGTGCTGTCGCCGTCGTGGCCCGCGGGCGACGCGGGGCACGTGCTGGCCACGGCCCGCCGGTACGGCCTCGACGGCGTGTTCGCCAAGCGGCTCGACTCCGCCTACCAGCCCGGACGCCGCTCCCGGAACTGGCTGCGGGTGCCGCTGCGGCGCAGCCGGCAGGTCGTCGTCGGGGGCTGGACCCCGGCGAGCGCCGACCGGCCCGACTCGGTGGCCGCGCTGCTGCTCGGGGTCCCGGGTCCGGAGGGGCTGCGCTACGTCGGCCGGGCCGGGGTCGGCGCGGGCACCGACCGGGCGGCCGTCACCGCGCTGGTGCCGGACCTGCACAGCGACTCGTCGCCGTTCGTCGGGGAGGTGCCGGCATCGGTGGCCCGCGACGCGATGTGGGTGGTGCCGCGGCTGGTGGGGCTCGTCGAGTTCACCGAGTGGACGATGGGCGGCCGGCTGCGGCTGCCGGTGTGGCGCGGGCTGGTCACGCCGGAGGAGGTCGACGACGCGCTGTGGGACGACGGCCCGGACCTCGACGGCCCCGCCGCGGGCCGCCCCGCCGCCGACGGCCCGGATGCCGACCGCCCCGCCGCCGATGGCCCCGGCGCGGACCGCGCAGTCAGCGACCGCGCAGTCACCGACCGCGCAGTCACCGACCGGGCAGCCACCGCACGCACACCTGTCGACCGCCCGAACGGCGGCCGCCCGGAATCCGACCGTGCGACCGACCTGCGCGCGAACGGCGACGGCGCGACCGGCGACGGCGCGACCGGCGACGGCGCGACCGGCGACGGCGCGAACCTGGACCGGGAGAGGGGCGACCGGACCGGCGCGGGCACCGCTGCGGAGCAGGCGCCGCCGGGACCCGGTGCGGGCGCCGCACCCGCCGCGCTCCCGTCGGAGGCCCGGGTCCACGCCCGCAGGCTCGAGCAGCACTTCGTCTACAACTCCCTCAACACGATCGCCTCGCTCGTGCGCACCGACCCCGGCCGGGCGCGCGACCTGCTTCTCGGCTTCGCGGACCTGACCCGGGCCGCCGACCGGCCGGCCGAGGAGACGATCGGGCTGCGCGACGAGCTCGACACCGTCCGCGCCTACCTCGAGCTCGAGCGAGCCCGGTTCGGCAAGCGGCTGACCGCCTCGGTCACCACCGACGAGGGCCTCGACGACGTGCCGGTCGTCCCGCTGTCGGTGCTGGTCCGGGTGCGGTCCGTGGTGCAGGAGGTCGTCGAGCCGCGGCCCGGGGGCGGCGCCGTCAGCGTGCACGCGGCGATGGAGGGCTCGACGTGCGTCGTCACTGTCGCCGAGGAGGCCACGGCACAGCGCTGGACGGTGCCGGTCGCGCCGGCGCAGGTGTGATGCGCCGCTGTTCACCGGCCGACGCGCAGCCGTGATGATCGGGGGATACCGTGCGCTCCATGCTGGGGTTGCCCGACGCCGCGCGCGCGTGCCTGTTCGATCTGGACGGTGTCCTCACCGACACCGCCAGCGTGCATGCCGCCGCGTGGAAGCAGATGTTCGACGACTATCTCCGAGCGCGCGCGCAGCGCACGGGTGAGCCGTTCCGCCCGTTCGACCTGACCGCGGACTACGGCCCGTACGTCGACGGCAGGCCCCGGCTGGAGGGCACCGCGATGTTCCTGCGGTCGCGCGGCATCGAGCTGCCCGCGGGCGGCCCGGGCGACGACCCGGGGGCCGAGACCGTGTACGCGCTGGCGTCGCGGAAGAACGACATGGTGCAGGAGAAGATCCGCACGCAGGGCGTCGACGTCTACCCCGGCTCGGTGCGCTACCTCGAGGCGGTGCGGGCGGCCGGCATGAAGACGGCGGTGGTGTCGTCGTCGGCGAACGCCGAGCAGGTGCTCGAGGTGGCCGACCTGGCGCGCTACATCGACCACCGGGTCGACGGCGTCACGGCGAAGGAGCGGTCGCTGCCCGGCAAGCCGGAGCCGGACACCTTCCTCGCCGCGGCCGCCGACCTGGGCGTCGGTGTCGACGAGGCCGTCGTGTTCGAGGACGCGCTGGCCGGCGTGGCGGCCGGTCGCGCGGGCGGGTTCGTCGCCGTCGTCGGGGTGAACCGGCTCGACCAGGCCGACGGCCTGCGCGAGCACGGCGCCACGGTCGTCGTCGACGACCTGGCCGAGCTGCTCGAGGACGGCCGATGACCGCCGCCGAGAACGGGCGCCCGTTCACCGTCGAGCCCTGGTGCGTGCGTGAACCGGCGCTGCACCTGGAGGCGATGGGGCAGACGGAGTCGGTGTTCGCGCTGTCCAACGGGCACATCGGCATGCGTGGCAACCTCGACGAGGGGGAGCCGCACGCCATCCCCGGTACCTACCTCAACTCGCTCTACGAGCGCCGCCCGCTGCCCTACGCCGAGGGCGGGTACGGCTACCCGGAGTCCGGGCAGACGATCATCAACGTCACCAACGGCAAGCTGATCCGGCTGCTGGTCGACGACGAACCGTTCGACCTGCGCTACGGGCAGCTGCGTCGTCACGAACGGGTGCTCGACCTGCAGGCGGGCACCCTGACCCGCGAGGTCGAGTGGGTCTCGCCCGCCGACCGGGCCATCAGGGTGCGCAGCACGCGCCTGGTGTCGCTGACCCAGCGCGCGATCGCCGCGATCTGCTACGAGGTGGAGGTGCTCGACGGACCGACGACGCTCGTCGTCCAGTCCGAGCTCGTCGCCAACGAGCAGCTCCCGCAGCGGGCGAACGGCGATCCCCGCGTGGAGGCCGCGCTCGCGGAGCCGCTCGTCGCCGAGCAGCACCGCAGCGAGGAGGCCGGCGCGACGCTGGTGCACCAGACGCGCCAGTCCGGACTGCGGCTGGCCGCGGCGATGGACCACGAGGTCTACGGCCCGGGGTCGACGAAGATGTCGTCGGAGGCGACAGAGGACATCGGCCGCACCACGGTGATCGCCCGGATCGTGCCGGGGGAGACGCTGCGGATCGTCAAGTACCTGTCCTACGGCTGGTCGTCGCGGCGGTCGTTGCCCGCGGTGCACGACCAGGTGCGCGCCGCGCTGGCCGCGGCCCGGTTCACCGGCTGGGAGGGGCTGCTCGCCGAGCAGCGCCAGTACCTCGACGACTTCTGGATCACCGCCGACGTCGAGATCGACGGTGACGCCGAGCTGCAGCAGGCGATCCGGCTCGCGACGTTCCACGTCCTGCAGGCAGGCGCCCGTGCCGAGCGGCGCGCGATCGGCGCGAAGGGGCTCACCGGCGACGGCTACGACGGCCACACGTTCTGGGACACGGAGACGTTCGCGTTGCCGGTGCTCTCGCACCTGGCGCCGGACGCCGCGGCCGACGCGCTGCGCTGGCGGCGGTCGATCCTGCCGCAGGCCATGGAGCGCGCCGAGCAGCTCGGTCTCGCGGGGGCGGCGTTCCCGTGGCGGACCATCCGCGGCCACGAGTGCTCCGGGTACTGGCCGGCGGGCACGGCGGCGTTCCACATCAACGCCGACATCGCCGACGCCGTGCGCCGCCACGTCGCCGCGACCGGCGACATCGAGTTCGAACGCGAGGTCGGGCTGGAGCTGCTGGTGCAGACGGCCCGGCTGTGGCGCTCGCTGGGCCACCACGACGCGGCGGGCGAGTTCCGCATCGACGGGGTCACCGGGCCCGACGAGTACTCCGCGATCGTCGACAACAACGTCTACACGAACCTGATGGCGCAGCTGAACCTGCGCCACGCGGCGGAGGTCGCGGCCAAGCACCCGCGGCCCGCGGCCCGGCTGGGCGTCAACGCCGAGGAGATGGCGAGCTGGCGCGACGCGGCGTCGTCGATGCGCATCCCGTTCGACGAGGTCCTCGGTGTGCACCCGCAGGCCGAGGGTTTCACCGACCACCAGATGTGGGACTTCGAGGGCACCCCGGCGTCGAAGTACCCGCTGCTGCTGCACTACCCGTACTTCGACCTGTACCGCAAGCAGGTGATCAAGCAGGCCGATCTCGTGCTGGCGATGCAGCTGCAGCCCGACGCCTTCACACCCGAGCAGATGGCTCGCAACTTCGCGTACTACGAGGCGATCACCGTCCGGGACTCGTCGCTGTCGGCGGCGACCCAGGCCGTCGTCGCGGCCTGGACCGGGCACCTGGACCTGGCGTTCGACTACTTCGCCGAGGCCGCGCTCGTCGACCTGGGCGACCTGGCCGGCAACACCGACCACGGCATGCACATCGCGTCGATGGCCGGCACGTGGACGGCGGTGGCCAGCGGGTTCGGCGGGATGCGCACCGACCGCGACGGCATCTCCTTCGCGCCCCGGCTGCCGTCGGCGCTGTCGCGCATCTCGTTCGGGCTGAAGTACCAGGGCCGGTCGCTGCGGGTGACGATCACGCCGGACGAGGTCGAGTACCGGCTGGTCAGCGGGCCGCCGATGCGGCTGCGGCACCACGGCGAGCCGCTCGCGCTGGCCGACGCGCCGGTGGTGCGGGACATGCCGGCGGTGCCCATGCCGGAGCCGGTGGAGCAGCCCCACGGCCGCAGCCCCCGGCGCCGGCACCCCGGCTGACCCGCGGGGCGCGGGTCAGCCGGCGCCCAGCCGGCGGCGCAGCCGGGCCAGCGTCCGTGCCAGCAACCGGGAGACGTGCATCTGGGAGACCCCGACCTCGTCGGCGATCTGGGTCTGGGTCATGCCCGCGAAGAACCGCAGGACGAGGATGGTGCGTTCGCGGGTGGGGAGCTCGTCGAGCAGGGGCGCGAGGGTCTGCCGGTAGTCGACCTTCTCCAGCTCCGCGTCGGCGATGCCGAGCGTCTCCGACAGCATGGCGTCGGAGTCGGCGACGAGCTCGTCGAGCGAGGTGGAGCGGTAGACCTGGCGGGCCTCGAGGCCCTCGATCACCTCGTCGACGTCGCGCCCGATGCGGTCGGCGATCTCCGACGGGCGCGGCGCCCGGCCGAGCTCCTGGGCCAGGCCCCCGACGGCGGAGTTGATCGAGCTCTGCAGTTCCTTGAGCCGCCGCGGCACCCGCATCGACCAGGTGCGGTCGCGGAAGTGCCTGCGGACCTCACCGGTGATCGTCGGGACGGCATAGGACAGGAAGTCCACCCCGCGGGCGGGGTCGAAGCGGTCGACGGCGTTGATCAGCCCGACGGTGCCGGCCTGCTCCAGGTCGTCCACGGGTTCGCCGCGGCCCGCGAACCGGCGCGCGATGTGCCGGACGACGGGCAGGTGCCCGGTGACGAGCCGCTCGCGCAGCGTCGTCCGGCGTGGGTCGTCGGCGGTCATGGCGGCGAGCTCGTCGAACAGGGGGGCGAGGTGGTCGTAGGTCGAGCTCCCGGTCTCGGGCACCTCGGCACCGGGGCCCGCCGCGCGGCCCGGTGGGCCGCCGGGCGCCGCCACGCCCGCCGGCTCGGGATCCCCGGCGGCGGCGGGGTCGGCAGGGTCAGACACGACGGCCTGTCGGCGGCTGGCTGCGCACGCCGTGACCTACCCTCGTCGGCTGCCGCGGTAAACGCGGGCGCTGGTACGTTGGACAGTCGCCCGGCCGGAGCGTGTCGTTCGGCAGGGAGTCCCGTTGCTCGCCGCGAAGGTAGTCGCCCTGGTGTCCCACAGCGTGTCGCCCCACAGCACCGCACCCGGTCCGGACCGGCCGGCGATCCCCGACACCGATCCCGACGCCGCCCTCGCGCACGAGCGAGCCTACGTCGAGATGCTCTACCAGCGGCTCGACGCCCGCCGCGCCGACACCGCCCGACGCCTGCAGGACGTGCTGCACGGGGAGACCGTCGGCACCCCGCAGGCGCTGACCGAGCGCGACGCCGCGGCGGCGATGTACACCGACCGGCTCGCCGCGCTGCGGGCCGCCGAGCACGGCCTCGCGTTCGGCCGGCTCGACGCGGAGTCCGGTGAGGTCCGCTACATCGGCAGGCTCGGGCTGCTCGACGAGGACAACGAGTACGAGCCGCTGCTGATGGACTGGCGGGCCCCGGCCGCCCAGCCGTTCTACACCGCCACGGCCGCGTCGCCCGAAGGTATGCGCAGGCGGCGGCACCTGCGCACGCGCAAGCGGACCGTCGTCGCCATCGACGACGAGGTCCTCGACCTCAACGACGCCGCGGTGGGCGCCGGCCAGTCCGGGCTGACGAGCGAGGCCGCGTTGATGGCGGCGGTGTCGCAGGCGCGCACCGGGCGGATGGGCGACATCGTCGCGACGATCCAGGCCGAGCAGGACCGCATCATCCGGTCCAAGCCGTCGGGTGTGCTGGTGGTGCAGGGCGGGCCCGGCACGGGCAAGACGGCCGTCGCGCTGCACCGGGCGGCCTACCTGCTCTACACCCATCGCGACCGGCTGGCCCGCCGTGGCGTGCTCGTCGTCGGGCCCAACCCGACGTTCCTGCGCTACATCGGGCAGGTGCTGCCGTCGCTGGGCGAGACGAGCGTGGTGCTCGCGACGGTCGCCCGGCTCTACCCGGGGCTGCACGCGCGCCGGGTGGAGGCGCCGGAGGTCGCGGAGCTGAAGGGCAGCGTCGAGATGGCGGCCGTGGTCGCCGCCGCGGTGCGCGACCGGCAGCAGGTCCCGCGCAGGCCGATCGACCTGGTCGTCGAGCAGCAGCCGGTGCGGCTCGACCGTGACATCGCCAACCAGGCCCGCACCCGCGCCCGCCGGTCCCGCAAGCCGCACAACGAGGCCAAGCGGATCTTCCGGACGGAGGCGATCCGGCTGCTGGCCCAGCAGGTCATGCAGACCCTCGGCGGCCGCGGCCTGCTCGGGAAGGCCGACCTCGAGGACATCCGCGAGGAGCTCGGGGAGAGCCCGGAGCTGCTGCGCGAGCTCGACGCCCTGTGGCCGACGCTGTCGGCCGAGCAGCTACTGACCGACCTGTTCGCCGACCGGCGCCGGCTCAACTCCGTCGCGCGGCGGTTGGCCCCGGCCGACCGCGACCTGCTCCACCGCCCCGCCCCGCCCGACGACCTGCCGGCCGACGAGTGCTGGACGCCCGCCGACGTGCCGCTGCTCGACGAGGCCGCGGAGCTGCTCGGTGACGACGGGTCGGCGGCGGCGGCCGCCGCTGCCGCGGCGTTGCGCGAGGAGGTCGAGTACGCGCAGGGGGTGCTGGACGTCCTCGACCTGGAGGAGGACCTCGACCCGGAGCTGCTGCGCGCCACCGACATCGTCGACGCCGACCGGCTCGCCGAGCGCCAGCAGGTCCGGCGTTACGACACGACGGCCGACCGGGCCGAGGCCGACCGCGAGTGGACCTACGGTCACGTGATCATCGACGAGGCGCAGGAGCTGTCGGCGATGGCGTGGCGGTTGATCATGCGCCGCGTCCCGAGCCGGTCGATGACGATCGTCGGTGACATCGCCCAGACCGGCGACCGGTCCGGTGCGCGGTCGTGGAGCGAGGTGCTGCGCCCGTTCGTCGCCGACCGGTGGCGGCTCGAGCAGCTGACCGTCAACTACCGCACGCCCGCCGAGATCGCCGACATCGCCGACGACGTGCTGGCCGAGATCGAGCCGTCGCTGGCCCCGCCGCGGTCGGTGCGCAGCACGGGCGTCCCGCCGCGGGCCGTCCCCGTGGCCGCGGGGTCGCTCGACGGCGCCGACGGTGTGCTGGCCGAGCTCGTCGCGCAGGAGCGGGCGGCCGTGGGGGAGGGCCGGGTCGCGGTGCTGGCCCCGGCGGCGCGGGTCGACGCGCTACGCGCCGCGCTCGCGCCCGGCACGGCCGATGCCGCCGCGGACGACCCGGAGGCCGCGGACCTCGACGCGCCCGTCGTCGTCCTGACGATCACCGCGGCGAAGGGCCTGGAGTTCGACGCGGTGCTGCTCGTCGAGCCCGCCGAGGTGCTGGCCGAGTCACCGCGCGGCGCCAACGACGTCTACGTGGCGCTGACGCGCGCGACGCAGCGGCTGACCGTCGTGCACACCGGCGAGCTGCCGCGGATGCTCAAGCGCCTGCGCCCCCGCTGACGGCGTGCCCGGGGGCCTCCCACCGGTCCCGCGTCCGGGCGGCCGCCTCGACGAGGCCCCGCACCAGCCGCAGGTCGGCGCCGTCCTGCTCGGGATGCCACTGCACACCCACGACGAACGGGTGCCCGCCGAGCTCGACGGCCTCGACGACCCCGTCCGCGGCGCGCGCGGTGACCCGCAGGCCCTCGCCGAGCAGGTCGACGGCCTGGTGGTGCAGGCAGCGCACCGTCACGCGGTCGCCGAGGAGCCGGCCGACGGTCGAGCCCGCGTCGAGCGCCACGTCGACGGTCGCGAACTCCGGGGGCCTGGCGCCGTGGGCGGTGGCCCCGAGATCGGGCAGGTGCTGGTGCAGGGTCCCGCCGAGCGCGACGTTGAGCACCTGCGCGCCCCGGCACACCCCGAGCACCGGGATGCCGCGGTCGACGGCCGCGCGGACCGCGGCGAGCTCCGTCGCGTCGCGCCCGGGCCGGGCCGGCTGGGTCTTCTCGTGCGGGAGCGCGCCGTAGCGCGCGGGATCGAGGTCGGAGCCGCCGGTGATCACGAGCGCGTCGAGCCGCTCGACGGCGCCGACGGCTGCCGGGTCCGGCGGCAGCAGCACCGGCGCGCCACCGGCGGCGACCTCCATCTCGACGTAGGTGTCGGGCAGCAGCGTGGCCGAGTGGTCCCAGAACCAGTACCGCGCGCGTTCCCGGTAGGCCGTCAGGCCCACGACGGGTGGCCGCTCGTTCGCCTCCACGCGGACGACGCTACGCCGGACCCGCGGCGGCGAGCGTCTCGAGGATCTGCTCGCCGTAGCGGGCGAGCTTGGCCTCGCCGACGCCGTTGACCCGGCCGAGCTCGGCGAGCGTCGCGGGGGCGCCGGTGGCGATCTCGCGGAGCGTCGCGTCGTGGAAGATCACGTAGGCGGGGACGCCCTGCTCCTTCGCGGCCGCGCCGCGCCAGGCGCGCAGCCGCTCGAACAGCCCGGCCGCCTCGGCCGGCAGGGCGACCGCGGCGCTCGCGGACCTGCTGCGCGAGGCCCGCGCCGCGCGTTCGGGATCGCGGCGCAGTGCGACCGTGCGCTCGCCGCGCAGCACCTCGCCGCTGGTCTCGGTGAGCGCGAGCGTCTGGTACGCGCCGCCGACCGCGAGCAGCTCGCGGGCCAGCAGCTGCCGGATCACCGCGCGCCACTCGCTGTCGCGCAGGTCGGACCCGACCCCGAAGACCGACAGCTCGTCGTGGCGGTGCTGGCTGATCTTCGGGCTCTGCTTGCCGAGCAGGATGTCGACGACGTGCCCGGCGCCGAAGCTCTGGTTGCGCTCCTTCTTCAGCCGCCACACCGTCGAGAGCACCTTCTGCGCGGCGACGGTGCCGTCCCACGTCTGCGGTGGGGTCAGGCAGGTGTCGCAGTTGCCGCAGGGCTCGCCGGCCTGGCCGAAGTAGGCGAGCAGGTTCACCCGCCGGCACTCGACCGTCTCGCACAGGGCGAGCATCGCGTCGAGGTGCTGGGTGAGCCGGCGGCGGTGCGCCAGGTCGCCCTCGGACTCGTCGATCATCTTGCGCTGCTGCACGACGTCGCCCAGCCCGTAGGCCAGCCACGCCGTCGACGGCAGCCCGTCGCGGCCCGCGCGGCCGGTCTCCTGGTAGTAGCCCTCGACGGACTTGGGGAGGTCGAGGTGGGCGACGAACCGCACGTCGGGCTTGTCGATGCCCATGCCGAACGCGATCGTCGCGACCATGACGACGCCGTCCTCGCGCAGGAACCGCGCCTGGTTGGCCGCGCGGACCGGCGCCTCCAGCCCCGCGTGGTAGGGCAGCGCCGTGATCCCCTGCGCGGTGAGGAACTCCGCGACCTGCTCGACCTTGCGCCGCGACAGGCAGTAGACGATGCCGGCGTCGCCCGCGTGCTCGGCGCGCAGCAGCTCCAGCAGCTGGCGGCGTTCCTCGGCCTTGGGCACGATCCGGTACTGGATGTTGGGCCGGTCGAAGCTCGCGACGAAGTGCCTGGCGTCGGTGAGGTCGAGCCGTTCGGCGATCTCGGTGTGCGTCGCGCGGGTCGCGGTGGCGGTGAGGGCGATGCGCGGCACGTCGGGCCAGCGCCGGTGCAGCTCGGACAGCGCGAGGTAGTCGGGCCGGAAGTCGTGGCCCCACTGGGAGACGCAGTGCGCCTCGTCGATCGCGAACAGCGCGATGCGCCCTCGGTCGAGCAGGTCGGCCGTCGAGGCCACCCGCAGCCGCTCCGGCGCCAGGTAGAGCAGGTCGAGCTCGCCGTCGAGGAACGCCCGCTCGGTGTCGCGGCGCTCCTGCGGGCCCTGCGTGGAGTTCAGGAACCCGGCCCGCACGCCGAGCGCCCGCAGCGCGTCGACCTGGTCCTGCATGAGAGCGATCAACGGCGAGATCACCACACCCGTGCCGTCGCGTACCAGCGCGGGGATCTGATAGCACAGCGACTTGCCGCCGCCGGTGGGCATGAGCACGAGCGCGTCGCCGCCGCCGCTGACGTGCTCGACGATCTCGCGCTGGTCCCCGCGGAAGTCCTCGTAACCGAAGACCTGATGGAGCACCTGCGCGGGATCCCGGGGAGCCATGTGCGCGATCCTAGGAGCAGGCGGGAACCGCGCCGTGCCGGCTCGGCACGGCCCGTCGCGGCTGCGACCGGCACCCGGTGGTGTCGTTCCGCTCACCGAACCCTGCGCCCGGAGCCGGTGCGCGGTGTATCAACGACAACGCACCCCCGCGACGGTGGTGGACGGACGGAGAGGACGGGTACGTGGCCCTGAGGATCGGCTACAAGGCGTCGGCGGAGCAGTTCGGACCGCGGGATCTCGTCGAGTACGCGGTGCGCGCCGAGGAGGTCGGCCTGGACAGCGTCTGGACCTCCGACCACTTCCTGCCGTGGCGCGACACGGGCGGGCACGCGCCGTTCGCGCTCACCTGGATGGCGGCGGTGGGGGAGCGGACGAGCCGGGTGCAGATCGGCACCAGCGTGCTGACCCCCACGTTCCGCTACAACCCGGCCGTCATCGCGCAGGCGTTCGCGTCCATGGCGTTGATGTTCGACGGGCGGGTCGCGCTCGGCGTCGGCACCGGCGAGGCGCTCAACGAGATCGCCGTGTCCGGCCGGGAGTGGCCGGAGTTCAAGGAACGGTTCGCCCGGCTGCGGGAGGCGGTCCGGCTCATCCGTGCGCTGTGGACCGAGGACTCGGTGTCGGTCGACGGCGACTACTACACCCTCGTCGACGCGAAGATCTACGACCGGCCCAAGGAGCCGGTGCCGGTCTACATCGCGGCGGGCGGGCCGGTCGTCGCGAAGTACGCGGGTCGCTCCGGCGACGGCTTCATCTGCACCTCGGGCAAGGGGATGGACCTCTACACCGAGAAGCTGATCCCGGCGGTGCAGGAGGGCGCGGCGGCCGCGGAGCGCGACGCCGCCGGTATCGACCGCATGATCGAGATCAAGCTGTCCTACGACCGCGACGCCGACCAGGCGCTCGAGAACTGCCGGTTCTGGGCGCCGCTGTCGCTGACGGCCGAGCAGAAGCACTCGGTCGACTCGGCTGCGGAGATGGAGCGGCTGGCCGACGAGCTGCCGATCGAGCAGGTCGCGAAGCGCTGGATCGTCGCCTCGACCCCCGACGAGGCGCTCGCGCAGATCACACCCTACGTCGACGCCGGGCTGACGCATCTGGTGTTCCACGGCCCGGGACACGACCAGGAGCGGTTCCTGTCACAGTTCGCCGAGGACGTGCTGCCGCGGCTGCGTGAGCTGGGCTGACGCGCGCGGCGCGCGTCCGACGCGGGACGACACCCCGGGCGCGGGTTCCCCCGCCCGGGGGCCGCACGTTTGACGGTGTCACATCCCGGCCACCCCTGACGAAGTACATCGCGTGAACCGGGCTGCGGCTGCATCGGTCGAACGCGGATCCGTGCCGGAGGGGCCTGCGGCCCTGGAGGGGATGCGAGGGCCGGTGGGGGACACGACGGGTGGGCGTCGCGGCAGCGGCGGCGTCGACGTCGCGCACGGAGCGGACGTGCCACCCGCGGCCGAGCTCGTCCTCACCATCCCGGCCGATGCGGCGCGGCTGTCGGGGCTGCGCCGTGCCGTGGTCGACTGGGCCGGTGGGCTCGGCGCCGACGAGGCCACCGTCGGCGACCTCCAGCTCGCCGTCGGCGAGGCCGCCGCCAACGGGGTCGAGCACGCCTACCGGGAGACGGAGCCGGCCGGGCGGGGCGGGACGGTCGTCGAGGTGGCGCTGTGCCTGCTGGCCGGCGGCCGCGCCTACGACGGCCGGGTCATCGCGGTACGGGTCCGTGACCGGGGCCGCTGGCGCCGGCCGCCGGCCGACCCCGGCCGCCGTGGCCGCGGGCTGGCGATGATCCGCGCGGTGGCGGCCGGCGTCGTCGTGCGTCCCGGCAGGTCGGGCACAGAGGTCGCGTTCGAGGTGCCGTTCGTCGGCGTCGGGTGAACCGGACACAGTGCCCGTTGGGCGATCCGGGTGACGGCGTCGCGCGTCCGGTGTTCGTGTCCGCCGACGTGGGGTAGACCCGGGGGCGATGCACGCGACCCCTCCTGACCCCGACGCCCCGACGCCCGACGACGAGCGGGCCGCCCGGCTGCGCAGGGTCGCGCGGCTGCGCACGATGCGCACGTGCACGCCGCTGGTGCTGCTCGTGGTGCTCGTCGTCGGCGCGGGTCTGGTGTTCTTCCTGAACTACCCGTTCTTCGGGGTGGTGCTCGTCGTCCTCGCGGTGTTCGCGGCCGTCGATCTCACGTGGTCGTTGCGCCGCAACGCCGGTCCCCGCTGACGTCGGCCCGGACACGCAACACGCCCCCGCGGCGGACCGTGGGGGCGTGCTCGGGAGTGTGGCGGTGGCGGGCCGCGGGTCAGCGGCCGGAGCCGGGCACCGACCCGCCCGCGACGAGGCGCCGACCGGCCGGCGGCCGGCCCGCGCGCAGGCCGGGCAGGACGACGGCGGAGCGCGGGACGGGACGACGGAACGCGCGCAGCACCGGCCACGCCGGCGACGGCGGGAACAGCACGTCGAGACCGGACCCGACGGGCCCGCCGACGCTGGAGCGCAGCAGCTCCTGGTAGTCGTCGTACTCGGCGACGGCCGCGGCCAGGTCGCCCTGGGCGAGGTGCGCCTCGATGAGGGCGCGGCGGGCGTTCTCCCGGCTGGGCGCGGCGGTGACGGCGACCCGGGCGATCTCGACGGCCTCCTCGTGGCGGCCGGCAGCGCTGAACCGGATGCTGAGGTCCTCGAGTGCGTTGAGCCGCAGCTGGCGGAAGCGCTCGCGCTCGACGGCGATCCACGGCGCCGTCCAGGACGGCAGGATGTCGGCGCGCAGCGCGTCGGTCTCGGTGACCTCGGTCGGCGGCAGCTCGGGCAGCGTCCGCACGAGCGCCATGGCCTCGTCGAGGTCGACCGCGACCCCCGCACCGAGCGCGACGGTCGGCTCGCCGGCGGACCCGCCGGTGACGAGGAGCCCGGGTACCGCGACGTCGTCGAGCGCCTCGGCGAGCAGCCGGGCGGCGGAGTCCGGGCGCACCCCGGGCCAGAGGTCGGCCGCCAGGGTGCGCAGCGGCTGGGGACGGCGGTGCACCGCCAGATACGCGACCACCCGACGGGCATCGACGCTCAACGCCTCGGCCACCCCGTCCCGGGTCAGGGTGAACGCACCCAGCACCGTGACACGAAGTCCGGGTGCGTGCATGCGGGATCGGCGCTGATCGTCAGACATGGTCTGTCCCCGTGAGAATGTCTCGAGTGTTGTCAAACCCCTGGCAGGTCCTGAGAGCACGTCTCGGGCACCCGGCGGGCGCGACCGAGTCTTCTCCGGCGTCGCGGACTTGCCAAGGGGCTTCGGCTTGTCGTTTCGTCACAGTTTCACGCCCAGGTGAGGGGGCGTGTCGCGCGACGCATAACGATGTTAGCTCACGGCGCCGCGTGCATCCGGACGTGGGTGCCCGAACGATCCGCCCAGACGTGCAGAACGTCGCAGAGCTGGCGCGCGATCCACACACCGCGGCCCCGCGGATCGGCCGGGTGCGGGGCGCGCAGGCCCGGGAGCGGCTCGCTCAGCGTGTCGCCGGTGTCGTGCACCTCGGCCACCAGCCCGTCGCCCGCGATCCACAGCGCGATCCGGGCCTCGCCGGATCCGTGCTCGACGGCGTTCGTCGCGATCTCGTTGACCGCGAGCACCACGTCCTCGCAGCGCGCGGTGTCGAAGGCCGTCGCCGTCGCCAGGTCGGTCACCGCGGCGCGGACCTCGTGCAGCTGCCAGGCGGTGAAGACGATGTCGAGGTCCGGTGCGCCGAGCAGGATCGGCGGGGCGGCGGGCATCCCGGCCAGCACGTCGCGCGGGGCGCGGTGCCCGTCGTTGAGCCGCAGCCGGCCCTGCTCGAAGACCAGCGGATGGTTCGCGAGGGCGCCGTAGAGGATCTCCGAGTGCAGCGGCAGCTCGGGATAGAAGCAGTAGAGGCTGACCGGCAGGTCGGTGAGCGCGACGTTCACCGCGGCGTCGAACTCGGTCCAGTACCGGCCGTCGATCCCGTCGAGGTCGCTGTCGTGCTCGGACACCGCGGTCACGGCCCCGGCCTCCGACGTCAGCGCCCGCAGCGTCCGGGCCAGCCGCGCGGCGGTGGTCTGCCCGGAGCCCCGGCTGCGGACGGCCGGACCCAGCGTGACCACGCGCGCCGAGCCCGCAGCCGCCCGCAGGGCCGCCTCGGTGCCCGGGCCCACGGCCAGCGCGATCGTCTCGCCGCGTCGGGCGGCATCGGACACGACGGGTGCGGTCTGGTCGACGAGGTCGTCCGCGCCGCTGTGCACACCGCACGCGTGCCGTAGCCGGACCGGCGACGCGGTCCGGGTGGTCTCGACCCTCACCGGGCCTCCCGCAGCGCGGGTCCGTCGTCGGGCAGGGTCTCGTCGGGCAGGGTCTCGTCGGCGTCGACGCCCGCGGTGCCGCCGCCGCGGTGCCGGCCGCCCGCCGGGCGGATCGCGCCGGGCACCCCCGACCGCCCGGGCGCCTCCCGCACCGTCAGCTGCGCCGCGAACGGTGCGCCGCAACGGTCCAGCACGCGCACGACGCCGGGCCGCACGTTGGTGAGCACCAGCCGGTGGGTGTCGGGGAAGCCCTCGGCGGCGTGCACGAGGCTGACCGCGGACGCGACGTCGATGAACCGCAGCGAGGCCAGGTTCAGCTCGATCTCGGTGGGCGCCGAGTGCGACCGCAGTGCGTCGTCCAGGGTGGACTCGAGCAGGCGCGCGATCGCGGGCCGGTTGCTGTGGTCGACCTCGCCCGCGAGCCGCGCCGAGGTGAGGCCGGTGCGGACGACGCGCAGCAGGCCGTCGTCGTAGGCGGTCGGCACGCTGAGCTCCTTCCGGTGGACGTCGCGCATCCGCTCGATCTGCTCGTCGGAGTAGCGACGCCGGTCGTAGAGGCACAGCGCGGTGATGCCGCGGTCGCGGACCAGGCCGTCGAGCCCGCTGTCGTACTCGACGAAGGTCGTCGGCCACTGCCGGTCGACGCCGTAGCTCATCTGGCCGGTCATCCGGAAGCCCGCCCAGCCCGCGGCCGCGGACTCGTCGATGCGCGCGAGCATCATCTCGCGCGCCTCCGGCAGCGGGGTGTGGAAGATCGCCCGGGTGGTCTCGGCGGGCACGATCGCGAGCTGCCCGGTACCCAGCGGGCCCTCGACGGCGACGTGGTCGTCGGCGAGGCGCCCGAGCACGCCCTCGGCGGTGCCGTCGTCGAAGTAGAGGACCTGCTCGTTGCGGTCCAGCCCGTCGGCGACGAAGTCGGCCGAGACCTCCCAGAGCTGCTCCTCGCTGAGGGGGACCGCGCACACGTGATCGCCGGGCGACACGTCGTGCGTCGATCTCGTCATCTGCACCCAACCGGAGGCTCTGCGTGACCTTTCGCTCCCACTGTATGGCGGGTGACCTGCCGCTCAGTGCCGTCGAACGGCCCACCACGCGCCGAAGCGCCACGTCCGGGCGATGAGCGGACCGTAGCCGCTCCGACCGACCGTGACAGCCCGGGCGGGGCCCCGACCGGCTGCGGCGGCGGGCCCGGCGCCCGCCGCGCCCCACGAGCGGGCGGGTCCGCGGTCAGCGTGCGACCGGCGGCACCAGCGCCTCGACCAGGTGCGGGCCCGGTTCGGCCGCGGCGGCGCGCAGCGCGTCGGCGAGCTCCTCGGCGGTCCGGGCCCGGCGGGCCGGCACCCCCATGCCCCGGGCGAGGGAGACGAAGTCGAGCGTCGGGTCGTCGAGGTCGAGCAGCCTGCGGGCCGCGGCACCCGCGCCGGCGCCGCCGAGCTGGGCGCCCACCTGCGCGAGCTCGGCGCGCAGGACCGCGTAGGCCGCGTTGTTGTAGACGACGGTCGTCACGTCGAGGCCCTCGCGCGCGTGCGTCCACAGCGCGGAGATCGTGTACATCGCGGCACCGTCGGCGGCCAG
Organism: Pseudonocardia benzenivorans CB1190; assembly: GCF_000196675.2. Taxonomy (GTDB): domain Bacteria; phylum Actinomycetota; class Actinomycetes; order Mycobacteriales; family Pseudonocardiaceae; genus Pseudonocardia; species Pseudonocardia benzenivorans. Next base: position 3,374,231 of record NC_015312.1, read on the forward strand.
GCACCAGACCGGACGGTCCGGGCAGGCCACGGCGGCACCGGCGGCGGCCGGGGTCCCGAACCCGATCGCGGCGCCGGGCAGGGTCAGCCAGTCGTGCCGCGGGCCGCCCGCGGTCGCCGGCCCGAGGCCCACGCCGGAGGTGTTCGCCTCGTCGACGACGATCGCGCCCTCGGGCAGCAGCGCCCCGATGACGGCGGTGGCGGCGGCCGCGGTCAGGTCCCCGGTGGGCAGGTCGGGGCGGCGGCCCGGCTCGACCGGGGCCTCGGCGTCCGGGGCGACGAGATCGGCCAGCGCCGCCAGCGCCGTGGCCGCGGGCCCGTCCTTGCCGGCGACGGTGACGACGGAGCAGCCCTCCGGCACGAGGTCGCCGGACCGGCCCGGGTAGCCGAAGAAGGTCACCGGGCTGCGGGCCCCGGCGAGGACGAGGTGACGGGCGCCGCCGAGCTGGCGGCGGGCCACGTCGCCGACGTAGGACAGCCGGGGCACCGCGGGGATGCCGCCGCCGCGCTCGGCCCGCGGCGGGAACGTCTCGGCGAGCAGCGTGGCCCCGGTCGCGGCGGCGATCCGGGCCGCCGCGCGGGCGCCCTCGGCCAGGCCCGCGTCCCCGCCGATCAGCAGCACGCACGGCTCGCCGCCGGTGAGTGCCTTCGCGGCCGCCTCCAGCGCGTCGGCGTCGAGCGCGCCCCGCCCGGCCGCGGCCGGCGTCGCGACCGCGGCGGGTGCGCCGCCCTCGTCCCAGGACGCGTCGGCGGGCAGGATGAGCGTCGCGACCCCGCTCGGCGGGCCGAGCGCGGCGGCCACCGCCGCGGCCGTGTCGGCGCCGACGTCGGCGGCGGTGGCGCTGCGCCGCACCCACCGCGAGACCGTGCCCGCGACCGCGTCGATGTCGGAGTCCAGCGGTGCGTCGTAGGCCTTGTGCGCGGTCGAGTGATCGCCCACCACGGTGAGGACGGGCGTGCCCGCGCGGCGCGCGTTGTGCAGGTTGGCCAGCCCGTTGCCCAGCCCGGGCCCCAGGTGCAGCAGCACCGACGCGGGCCGGCCGGTCATCCGCCCGTAGCCGTCGGCGGCCCCGGTGGCCACACCCTCGAACAGCGTCAGCACCGGGCGCATGGCGGGGACGTCGTCCAGTGCGGCGACGAAGTGCATCTCCGACGTGCCGGGGTTGGCGAAGCAGACGTCGACACCGCCGTCGACGAGCGTGTGCAGCAGCGCCTGCGCGCCCCTCACCGGCCGCCCCCGGAGGTGGTCACCTCGACCGCCGTGGCGGGGGAGGACCGCAGCGTCTGCAGGACGACGCAGTACCGCTCGGTCAGCTTCACCAGCGTGGCGACCTGGTCGTCGTCGGCGTCGGTGACCAGGTCGAAGCGCAGCCGGACGTCGCGGAACCCGACGGGGGCCTCCTTGTCGACGCCGAGCGTCCCGCGGAAGTCGAGGTCGCCCTCGGCGTGCACGGTGCCGGTCGCCTCGATCCCCAGCGACGTCGCGACGGCGCGCAACGTCACCCCGGCGCACGCGACGAGCGCCTCGAGCAGCATGTCGCCCGAGCACAGCTGGGTGCCGTCGCCGCCGGTCGCCGGGTGCAGGCCGGCCTCCGCGAGCGCGGTCGCGGTGCGCACCCTGCAGGCGACACCGGAGCCGTCGAGCTCACCGTCGGCGCGCAGCGTCACCAGTGCGGCGCCGGGGTCGTCGCGGTAGCGCTGCTTGAGCGGGGCCTGCGTCTGCCGGAGCGTCGTCGCGTCCATGGGCCCATCGTGCCGCGCCGGCGGGACCGTCCGCAGCACCGGCCGCGACCGTGCGACGTAGGCTCCCCGCGTGTCCGACGCGTCGTCGGTGCCCTCCTCCGCGGACCGGGTGCTCACCGTCCCCAATGCACTGAGCGTGCTGCGCCTGCTCGGCGTCCCGTTGTTCCTCTACCTGCTGCTCGGGCCGCACGCCGACGGCTGGGCGATCCTCGTGCTCGCCGTCGGCGGGGTCACCGACTGGCTCGACGGCAAGCTCGCCCGGCTGCTGGACCAGTACTCGCGGCTGGGCGCCGTGCTCGACCCGGCCGTCGACCGGCTCTACATCCTGGCCGCGCTGCTGGCGCTGGGTTTCCGCGACGTCGTCCCATGGTGGGCCGTCATCCTGCTGGTGGCCCGTGACGTCGTGCTCGGTCTGTGCCTGCCCGTGCTGCGCCGCCGCGGGTACGGCCCGTTCGTGGTGACCTACCTCGGCAAGGCCGCGACGTTCCAGCTCCTCTACGCGTTCCCGCTGCTGCTGCTCGGCCAGGGCCACAACTGGTTCGCCGACCTCGCGCGACCGTTCGGCTACGCCTTCGCGGGCTGGGGCGTGGCGCTGTACCTGTGGTCGGGACTGCTCTACCTGGCCCAGTTCGTGAAGGCCCTGCGTACGCCCGTCCCGACGCCGACGCCGACGCCGACGACCGGCCCCGGGGCCGGTCCGGCACCGTCCGGAACCCGGGCACGGCCGGGTCCGCACGAGGTCTAGGCTCCGTCGCGAACCGACCCCCGGACACGACGACGTGCCCGGCGGGGCGACCCGGGCGGGCGACACCGGTCGGCCCCGATCGGGCCCGGCCGACGTCGGTCCGGCAGGGTAGGTTTCCCGCGACGCGGGCCGTTGCGGCCCGCGCCCAGCACATCGCAGGAGGAGAGCCCGAGGTGACCACGAACGACGGCCCCGGCGTCCCGCCGGAGCGCGCACCGGAGACGACCTCGGTCTTCCGGGCCGACTTCCTCGCCGACGTCGAGCAGCCGGCGCAGGACCAGCCGGTCTCCGGCCTCGACGCGCTGCCCCCCGGGTCGGCGTTGCTCGTGGTCAAGCGCGGGCCCAACGCCGGGTCGCGGTTCCTGCTCGACCGGCCGACGACGAGCGCCGGCCGGCACCCCGACAGCGACATCTTCCTCGACGACGTGACGGTCTCCCGGCGGCACGCGGAGTTCCGCCGCGACGGCGACTTCGTCGTCGTCGACGTCGGCAGCCTCAACGGCACCTACGTCAACCGCGAGCCGGTCGACACCGCGGTCCTCGCCAACGGCGACGAGGTGCAGATCGGCAAGTTCCGGCTGATCTTCCTCACCGGCGCCCGCGAGCCCGGCGGTCAGTGACGCCGCGTCCGCTCCGACACCACGGCCGGCCCGATCCGGTGTGACACGCCCGGCGTCGTCACGCACCGCGACGGGCCGGCCGTGGTGCGTCCGGGCCCCGGCGGCCAGGTCGCGCCGGGTCGGCGAGGGTTGCCGAACACACCGATCCTGTGGCGAACTGCCCGTCCGGAGGCGCGCGTCGGGCAGGCGGCCCGTGTAGCGTCATCACCGTCAGACGCCGCACGGTTCGCGGACGCGGTCGGGTCCCGGCCCGGCTGGTCCGGGAACGCGGACGGAGCGCGGACGCACGATGGGTGAGGAGGCGACGTATGAGCGAGATGCGCGTCGTGGGAGTCAGGGTCGAACTGCCCGCCAACCAGCCCATCCTCTTGTTGCGGGAGACGAGCGGCGACCGGTACCTGCCGATCTGGATCGGGTCGGTCGAGGCGACGGCGATCGCACTGGAGCAGCAGGGCGTCAAGCCGGCCCGCCCGCTGACCCACGACCTGTTGAAGGACGTGATCGGCGCCCTCGGCAGACGACTCGAGCAGGTGCGGATCACCGACCTGCAGGAGGGCACCTTCTACGCAGAGCTGATCTTCGACGGCGGCGTGAAGGTGTCGGCGCGGCCGAGCGACTCCGTGGCGCTGGCGCTGCGGATCGGGGTGCCGATCCACGCCGACGAGAGCGTGCTCGCCGAGGCGGGGCTCGTCATCCCCGACGAGCAGGAGGACGAGGTCGAGAAGTTCCGCGAGTTCCTCGACTCGGTCTCGCCGGAGGACTTCCGCGGCGCCCAGCCGGGCTGACGCGGCGGCGCCCGCCGGCCGACACGCCCGTGATCGGGTGACGCCACCGGCGCGGCGCGTTGACCGACTGCTCACATTTGCTTACGGTCGGCATCGTTCGGTTGGGTGGATGAACGGGATTCGCGGTCGTCGCGACCCGACGGGAAGGAGTGCCGTGGACGCGTCGCCGCCCGACGCGCCCGAACAGGGCGAGCTCTTCCCTGACCCCCTCGTGGGCGAAGGTCTCGACGGCATGCCCGACCAGCTGGTCGGGTTCCGCGGGCCGACCGCGTGCCAGGTCGTCGGCATCACCTACCGCCAGCTGGACTACTGGGCCCGCACCGGCCTCGTCGTCCCGTCGATCCGCGGGGCCGCCGGCTCCGGGAGCCAGCGGCTGTACTCCTTCAAGGACGTGCTGGTCCTCAAGGTCGTCAAGCGCCTGCTCGACGCCGGGGTGTCCCTGCAGAACATCCGCGTCGCGGTCGAGCACCTGCGGCGCCGCGGGATAAGAGATCTGGCCGGCATCACGCTGTTCAGCGACGGCACGACCGTCTACGAGTGCGCCTCGCCCGAGGAGGTCGTCGACCTGCTGCAGGGTGGGCAGGGCGTCTTCGGCATCGCGGTCTCCGGCGCGATGCGCGAGATCAGCGGCTCGATCAAGGACTTCCCCGTGGAGCGGGCCGACGGTGGCACCGTCGACGACGCCCCCGAGGACGAGCTGTCGCGCCGCCGGGCGCGCCGCGCGATCAGCTAGAAACGCCGACAGCGGACCGCGAGTGGCGATGGTCGCCACTCACGACGAGCGCCGCTCACGACCCGACCGGTGGGGCGCGACCGTGTCGAACAGTTCCGGAGCCCCTCCCGGGCCCCGCTGGGGGCTAGGATGGCGCGCGTAGTCGCCGATCCCGCGCGGGAGAGCCCGGAACGTGCCGGGCGCCGAAGGAGCAACTCCTCCCCGGAACCTCTCAGGCACCAGGACCGCGTGGGCGAGACGCCTCTGGAAAGCGACGCCGGGTCACCGTCGTCCGCCGACGGGGAAAGCCCGCGCTCGCGCGGGTGAATCTCTCAGGCGCTCCGGTCACGGAGCGGGGACAGAGGGGGAGGGCAGTACGCCCGCGCCCGCCGCCCGAGAGGTCGACCCCATGAGCCCGACCCCCACCAGCGCCACGACCGCCCCGCGCGAGTCCCTCGTCTCCCTGGAACGCGGCGTCGCGTTCGTCGAGCGGCACGTCGGGCCGCGGGAGGACGAACTGGCGACGATGCTCGCCGCGATCGGCCTCGACTCCCTCGACGCCCTCGCCGACGCCACGGTCCCGGCGTCGATCCGCGACCGCGCCGGTGAGGCGACCGGCCTGCCGGCCCCGGCGTCGGAACAGGAGATGCTCGCCGAGCTGCGCGCGCTCGCGGAGCGCAACACCCTCACCGTCCCGATGATCGGGCTCGGCTACTCGGGGACGGTCACCCCGCCGGTGATCCGCCGCCACGTGCTGGAGAACCCCGCCTGGTACACCGCCTACACCCCGTACCAGCCCGAGATCAGCCAGGGCCGGCTCGAGGCGCTGCTGACGTTCCAGACCGCCGTCGCCGACCTGACCGGGCTGCCCGTCGCGGGCGCGTCGCTGCTCGACGAGGCCACCGCCGCCGCCGAGGCGATGACGCTGCTGCGCCGCGCGGGGAAGGCGGGGACGTCACGGAGCCCACGGTTCGTCGTCGACGCCGACACCCTGCCGCGGACGCTGGAGGTCCTCGCCACCCGCGCCGCACCGCTGGGCATCGAGCTCGTCGTGGCCGACCTCGCCGCCGGGCTGCCCGACGGCGAGCTGTTCGGGGTGCTGCTGAGCTACCCGGGCGCCTCGGGCGCCGTCAGCGACCCGACCGCGCTGATCGAGGCTGCGCACGAGCGCGGCGCGCTCGTCGCCGTCGCGGCCGACCTGCTGGCGCTGACGCTGCTGCGCCCGCCCGGTGAGCTGGGCGCCGACGCCGTGCTGGGCACCACGCAGCGCTTCGGCGTGCCGCTCGGCTTCGGTGGCCCGCACGCCGCGTACCTGTCGGTGCGCCAGGAGTTCTCCCGCCAGCTGCCGGGCCGGCTCGTCGGCATGTCCCGCGACGCCGACGGGCATCCCGCCCTGCGGCTGGCCCTGCAGACCCGCGAGCAGCACATCCGCCGGGAGAAGGCGACCAGCAACATCTGCACCGCGCAGGTGCTGCTTGCCGTCGTCGCCGCCTGCTACGCCGTCCACCACGGTCCGGACGGCCTGCGGCGCATCGCGACCCGCGCGCACCGGATGGCCGCCGTGCTGGCCGCCGGGTTGCGCGCCGGAGGCGTCGAGGTCGTGCACGACGCCTTCTTCGACACGGTGCAGGCGCGCGTCCCGGGCCGGGCGGGGCACGTCGTCGACGCCGCCCACGACGCGGGGATCCTGCTGCGCAGGGTCGACGACGACGTGGTGGGGATCGCCTGCTCCGAGCTCACGACCGTCGCCCACGTCGAGGCGGTGTGGGCCGCGTTCGGGGTGGCCGTCGAGGACGTGGCGGCGCTCGACGCGGCGACGGCCGACGCGCTGCCCGGCGGGCTCGTCCGGGAGTCGGAGTACCTGACCCACGAGGTGTTCCACGCGCACCGGTCGGAGACCTCCCTGATGCGTTGGCTGCGCCGGCTCGCCGACGCCGACCTCGCGCTCGACCGCACGATGATCCCCCTGGGCTCGTGCACGATGAAGCTCAACGCGACCGCGGAGATGGAGCCCATCACCTGGCCGGAGTTCGCCGACCTGCACCCGCACGCCCCGGCCGCCGACGCCGCGGGCACGTTGGAGCTGGTCGCGCAGCTGGAGCGCTGGCTCGCCGAGCTGACCGGGTACGCGGCGGTGTCGTTGCAGCCCAACGCCGGCAGTCAGGGGGAGTTCGCCGGGCTGCTCGCGATCGCGGCCTACCACCGCGACCGCGGCGAGGCCCATCGCGACGTCTGCCTGATCCCCGCGAGCGCGCACGGCACCAACGCCGCGTCGGCCGTCATGGCGGGGATGCGCGTCGTCGTCGTGGCCACCGGCCCGGGCGGTGACGTCGACCTCGACGACCTGCGCGCCAAGATCGCGGCGCACCGTGAGAACCTCGCCGCGCTGATGATCACCTACCCGTCGACGCACGGCGTGTACGAGGCCGCGGTCCGCGAGGTGTGCGATGCGGTGCACGAGGCGGGCGGGCAGGTCTACGTCGACGGCGCCAACCTCAACGCCCTCGTCGGGCTGGCCCGGCCGGGTGCGTTCGGGGGCGACGTCAGCCACCTCAACCTGCACAAGACGTTCTGCATCCCGCACGGCGGCGGCGGACCGGGGGTCGGGCCGGTCGCGGTGGCCGAGCACCTCGCCCCGTACCTGCCGGGGCGCGGCAAGGTCGGTGCGGTCTCGGCCGCGGAGTACGGCAGCCCGGGCGTGCTGCCGATCTCGTGGGCCTACATCCGGATGATGGGCGTCGACGGGTTACGCCGGGCGACCCTGACGGCCGTGGCGGCGGCCAACTACGTCGCGGCCCGGCTGCGCGAGCACTACCCCGTCCTGTACTCCGGAGCCGACGGGCGCGTCGCCCACGAGTGCATCCTCGACCTGCGCGCCATCACGAAGTCGACCGGCGTCACCGTCGACGACGTCGCCAAGCGGCTCGCCGACTACGGGCTGCACGCGCCGACGATGTCGTTCCCCGTCGCGGGCACGCTCATGGTCGAGCCGACCGAGAGCGAGGACCTCGCCGAGATCGACCGGTTCGTCGACGCGATGATCGGCATCCGCGGCGAGATCGACCGCGTCGCATCGGGGGAGTGGCCGGTGGAGGACAACCCGCTGCGCGGCGCCCCGCACACCGCCGCGTGCCTGACCGACAAGTGGGACCACCCGTACCCGCGCCAGCTCGCGGCGTACCCGACGGGGGCGACGCCCGGCGTGCACGACCGCAAGGTGTGGCCGCCGGTGCGGCGCATCGACGGCGCGCACGGCGACCGCAACCTCGTCTGCTCCTGCCAGCCGGTCTCGGCGTACGCGTGAGGTCGTGAGTGGCGGTCGTAGCCACAGCGACTGCCACAGCGACGATCGCCACTCACAGGCGCTCGCAGAGCGCGATCAGGCGGGAGCGCAGCGGCGCGGCGCGCTCGGCGAAGGCCGCCTGCAGCCGGGCGTACTCGGCGCGGCCCGCGGGGGTCTCGATCCGGACCGGTGCGTAGCCGTGGGCGGCGAGGTCGTAGGGACTCGCGCGCATGTCCAGCTCGCGGACGTCGGCGGCCAGCTCGAAGCAGTCGCCCAGCAGGTCCGACGGGCACCCCGGGGCGAGCTTGTACGCCCACTTGTAGAGGTCCATCGTCGCGTGCAGGCACCCCGGCTGTTCCAGCGCGACCTGGGTCTCCCGCGTCGGGGTCAGCGCGTTGCGGGGGCGGGCGCCGTCGGTGAAGAACCGGAACGCGTCGTAGTGCGTGCACTGCACGGGCAGTGACTCGACGACGGCGTCGGTGCCGGCGGCCCCGAGCCGCAGCGGGACGGCCCGGTGGCGGGGCGCGTCGCTGCGGTAGACCATGGCCCACTCGTGCAGGCCGAAGCAGCCCAGCCGCGCCGGCCGCGACGCGGTCGCACGCAGCAGCCGGCCGACGAACTCCGCGGTCGAGCGCAGCCGGGGCAGGGCGGCGACGTCGAGGACGACGCCGGCGGGCCCGCAGACGTAGCCGGGCCGGTCGAGGAACTCCGCGGCGTCGCGCAGGGCGACGCCGGGGCCGGGGTCCCAGCGTTCGAGCTGGGCGGGCCGCAGCGAGTAGTAGGTGAAGAGGAAGTCCAGTACCGGATGGGCCTCGCCGCGGCGGCGCCGCTCGCGGTGCGGTCCGGTCCAGCGGGCCATCCGCTCGCGGTGGGCCCGGGCCCGCTCGCGCCACTGCCCGCCGTCGAGCACGACGGCGGGGCCGCGCGCGGTGGCGACGGACGGGGCTGCGGTCACCCGGCGACGGTACCCGGCCCGGCGGCGGGCTCCGGGCGGGCGACCCAGCGGGCGCCCGGGCCGCCCTCCTCGATGCCGTAGGCGAGGATCCGCTGCGGGTGGATGCGGATGACGCCCGCCACGGTCGCACCTGAACCGAGGTCGAGGTCAAGACGTCACGACATGGGGTCAGGCCTGCGGGTCGGGCGCGGTGTGGGTCGAGTCGCGCACCGTCCCGACGTAGGCCTCCACCAGGTCCTCCATCGCCACCAGGCCGACGGTGCTGCCCTGCGGGTCGACGGCCCGCGCGAGGTGGGCGCGCGCGCTGCGCAGGGCGGCGAGCGCCTCGTCGAGCCGGGCGTCGGCGGGAACCTCCGGCAGCCCGCGCACCCGCGAGCCGGGGACGACGGCGGCCGGGTCGTCGACGACGTCGAGGATGTCCTTGACGTGCAGGTACCCGATGAGCCGGCCGTCGGCGCGCAGCGGGAAGCGGGAGTACCCGGTCTCGGCGACGACGGCGGCGACCTCCCCCACCGTCGGCCTGGCCGACAGCGTGACCAGCTCGTCGAGCGGGACGACGACGTCGGCGACCGTGGCCTCGGCGGAGTGCAGGGTGCGGGCCAGGCGGCTGGACTCCTCGTCGTCGAGCAGGCCCTCGCGTCGTGAGTCGGAGATCATCTCGGCCAGCTCGCCGCTGGTGAAGGCCGCCTCCAGCTCGTCGCGCGGCTCGATGCGCAGCAGCCGCAGCACCGAGTTCGCCATCCAGTTGAAGGCGGAGACGAACGGGCTCGCGACGCGCGTCCACACCAGGAACGGCGGGACGAGCAGCGCGGCGGTCCGCTCGGGCCCGGCGATGGCGATGTTCTTGGGCACCATCTCGCCGAGCACCATGTGCGCGACGACGACGATCGCCAGCGACAACGCGAACGCGATCGGGTGCAACAGCCCCTCGGGCAGGCCGAGCAGGTCGAACGGGCGCTCGATCAGGTGCGCGACAGCGGGCTCGCCGAGGCGGCCGAGCAGCAGCGAGGCGATGGTGATGCCCAGCTGCGACGCCGCGAGCATCCGCGACAGGTCCGCGCTCGCCGCGAGCACCGTGCGCGCGGCGGCGTCGCCCGCGTGGGCCATGGCCTCCAGCCGGTCGCGCCGGGCCGAGATCAGCGCGAACTCGGCGCCGACGAAGAACGCGTTGGCCAGCAGCAGCAGGACGGCCGCGAGCAGCGCGAGGAGGTCACCGCCCATCGACGGCCTCCGCCTCCGCCGGGCGGCGGGCCAGCCGCAGCTCGGCGATCCGGTGCCGGTCGCGGCGCATCACGGTCAGCCGCCACCCGTCGACGACGAGGTCGTCGCCGACGTCGGGGATCCGCCCGAGCCGGGCCAGTACCAGGCCGGCGAGCGTCTCGTAGTCGCCCTCGGGCATGTCGAAGCCGGTGGCGTCGGCGACCTCGTCGGCGCGCAGCAGGCCCGAGACCACCCACGAGTCGCGGCCGAGCGGGCGCACCGTCGGCTGCTCGGCCCGGTCGTGCTCGTCGCGGACGTCCCCGACGATCTCCTCGACCAGGTCCTCCAGCGTCACGAGCCCGGCCGTGCCGCCGTACTCGTCGACGACGACGGCCATCTGCAGGCCGGCGGTGCGCAGCCGGGTCAGCAGCGCGTCGCCGTCGAGGGACTCGGGGACGGTCGGTGCCTGCTGGACGAGGTCGCGGACGACGGTGTGCACGCGCTCGGCCGCCGGTATCCCGAAGGCCTGCTTGACGTGGACCAGCCCGAGGACGGTGTCGGGGTCGCCGTCGCGGACGGGGAAGCGGGAGAAGCCGCTGGTCCGCGACAGCAGGACGAGGTCGGCGACGGTGTCGTCGGCGTCGAGGGCCTCCATCCGCACGCGCGGGGTCATCAGGTCCTCGGCGACCCGGTCGGTGAACCGCAACGAGCGGTCCAGCAACGTCGCCGTTCCGGCGTCGAGGGTGCCGTGGGCGGCGCTGGCCCGCACGAGCGAGCTGAGCTCGTGCGGGGCCCGGGCCGAGCGCAGCTCCTCGGCGGGCTCCACGCCGAGCTTGCGGACGACGCCGTTGGCGGTCCGGTTGAGCCCGTTGATCAGCCAGCGGAACGTCGCGGAGAACCCGGCCAGCACCCACACGACCGCGCGCGCGGTCACCAGCGGGCGGGCGATCGCGATGTTCTTGGGCACCAGCTCGCCGAAGACCATCGACAGGGTCGTGGCCAGCACCAGCGAGAGCGCCGTGGCGAGACCGGCGGACCAGCCCGGCGACATGCCGGTGGCGTCCAGGCCCGGCCGGATCAGCTCGGCGATCGCGGGTTCGGCGATGTAGCCGGTGGCCAGCGTCGTCACGGTGATCAGCAGCTGGCTGCCCGAGAGCTGGAACGACAGCTCGCGGTGCGCGCGCTGCAGCGCCATCGCGCGCCGATCGCCCGACTCGGCGACGTGCGCCTCGATCTGGCTGCGCTCCAGCGCGGTCAGCGAGAACTCCGACGCGACGGCCACGGCGGTGCCGAACGTCAGCGCGAGCACGGCGACCAGGCCGAGCACGGACAGCAGGACCGTCATCGGACGGTGCTCCTGGCGGGGGACGCGGGAGAGAGGTTCCGGGGCGGGCGTGGCGGTCGACCGCAGCCCGGGTCACCGGGCCGTGCGCTGGGCACTGCTGCTCCTCGGGACACTGTCGGACGGGCCGCCGCACGTGCGGGTGCGGAGGCGCCGAGTGTAGGGCGTCGCCCGCGACGGCGCCCAGGTGATCAGGCGAGGGTGACCGTCGCCTCGGCCTTGCCGCGGACGACGGCCAGCCGCTGCGCCTCCTCCTCGAGCGCGGTGCGTTCGGCCCTGGTGAGCCGCCGGAACGCGGTGACGCCGATCTCCAGCGTGCGCTTCTGCCGCGGCCGCCACACGCCGGCCGCCTCGGTCCCGGCGAGCAGCAGCCCGGGGCTGCCGAGCGGGCGCCACAGCCGGCTGCGGTGGTCGGGGTCGGGGACGAGCAGCGCGCGGTCGCGGCCCTGCAGCACCGGGTCCGAGGGCGCGAGCAGCCGCAGCCCCGGCTCGGGGGCGTCGGCGCGGACGGTGTCGAGGTCCTCGGCGCGCACGAGCCCGGGCCGCCCGCCCACGGTGACGTCCACGAGATCCGCGGCGGGCGCGTCGGCGACGACGGGCTTGGCCACCCCGAGGAAGTCGGCGACGTCGGCGAGCGAACCGCCGGGGAAGAGGCGCAGATAGGTGCGTTGCAGCGGAGCCGTCGGCCCCGTGGCGGCGGGCAGGCCCGCCCAGCCGGGGATCGCCTCGAACGTCAGCGGCCTGCTGTCGGGCACCAGCCGCATCCCCGCGGGCAGCGCGGCGAGGCGCAGCAGCTGCTCGGAGACGTGCCGGGTGTCGCAGGGCCGGCAGAACGGTGCGAGCGCCGGCCGGATCCGCGTGGTCACCTGCGCGCTGAGCCGGGACTTGGTGACGGTCCCCTCCGCGGCGAGCACCGCCGCGACGGCCTCGGCCACCTCCCGGTAGGCGCCCTCGCCGGTGACCCCGGCCTCGGCGAGACGTCTGCGCTGCCACGCCAGCCGCGCCATCGCGTCGGCGTCGTCGCGGGGCCGGCCCACCGCGGCGAGCAGCGGCAGGTCGGCGCTGCGGTGCAGGTGCGGGGCCCCGCGGAACGACCAGACCAGGGTCAGCGCACCGCCCGCGGTGACGTCGGCGGCGGGCGGCAGCGGCACCGCCAGCCGGGCCGAGACCGCGGCGCGCAGCGCGCCGGGCGGGGTGTCCTGCACGCCCAGGTCGCAGACGGCGAGCTCGTCGACCCGGCTGGCGGTGCGCCAGGTGAGCCCGTGCACGGCGAGCCGGTGGGCGAGCACGGCCTGCGGGTCGAGCGCGACGGGGGTCACCCCGTCATCGTGCCCGGACCCGCGGTGTCCGCGCGCCGTGTCGGGCGCGGCGCTGTTCCGGCGCGGCGGGGGTGTCGGCGCGGGGGTGTCGGCGCGGGGGTTTCGGCGCGGGGGTGTCGGCGCGGTTTCGGCGCGGCGCGCGGAGATCGGTGCGACCGATCTCACGAGGCCGAGCCGCGACGTCGGCGTCTAGGTTGGACCACCATGTCCACGTGGTGCGGCCGACGACGGCAGAGGGCAGTGTTCCGGTGACCCGGGCCACCGGCACGCGCAACGGCGCGGCGTCCCCGTTCGTCGACTTCGACCGGGCGGCATGGGCGCGCCTCGGCGCGACGACACCGCTGCCGCTGACCGCGCACGAGCTCGAGCAGGTCCGCAGTCTCGGCGACCACGTCGACCTCGACGACGTCCGCGAGGTGTACCTGCCGCTGTCGCGGCTGCTCACGCTGCACGTCCAGGAGGGCGGGCGGCTCTACCGCGCCTACCGCAACTTCCTCGGCGGCACGACGGCACGCACCCCGTTCGTCATCGGGATCGCCGGGTCGGTGTCGGTGGGCAAGTCGACGACGGCGCGCCTGCTACGGCTGCTGCTCGCCCGCTGGCCGCAGCATCCCCGCGTCGAGCTCGTCACGACCGACGGCTTCCTCCACCCCAACGCCGAGCTCGAACGGCGGGGTCTCATGCAGCGCAAGGGCTTTCCCGAGTCCTACGACCGCCGCGCGCTGCTGCGCTTCATCACCGAGATCAAGGCGGGACAGGCCGAGGTCCGCGCGCCGGTGTACTCGCATCTGGTCTACGACATCGTGCCCGGCGAGCAGCTCGTGGTGCACCGGCCCGACATCCTGATCGTCGAGGGCCTCAACGTGCTGCAGCCGGCGCAGCCGAGCCTCTCGCGCGGCGGGGCACTGGCGGTCAGCGACTTCATCGACTTCTCCGTCTACGTCGACGCGGCGACCGACGACATCCGGAGCTGGTACGTCAGCCGGTTCCTGAAACTGCGCGAGACGGCGTTCCGTGATCCCGCGTCCTACTTCCGCCGCTACGCCGCACTCGACCGCCCGGCTGCGGTCGCGCGGGCCGAGTCGATCTGGGCGGAGATCAACGGGCCGAACCTGGAGGAGAACATCCTCCCGACGCGGGGCCGGGCGAGCCTGGTGCTGCGCAAGGGCCCCGACCACGCGGTCACCGGCATCCGGCTGCGCAAGGTCTGACACCCCAGCCCGCCGCCGTCCGGAGGTGTCATCGCACGTCCGGACGGTCGCGACCGGCGAGCCCGCGTCGGGGTCCGGGGGCACTGCTGGCACGATGGGTGGATGCAAGGCGGTGCCGATGTGGCGGGCCCGGAGGTGCCGGGTATGACGCATGCGACTCCCGGGATGGCCGACGACCCACCCGACGACGACACGCACACCGCGCTGGCCGCGCGGCTGGGGCTCGTCGTCGGGCGGCTGAACCGGCGCATCCGTATCGACGGCCGGGAGTCGGTGCCGCCGTTGCAGCTGTCCGCGCTGGTCACCGTCGAGCAGCGGGGCCCGCTGCGGCTCTCCGAGCTGGCCCGCCGCGAGGCCGTCACCGCGCCGACGATGAGCCGGGTGCTGGCCGCCCTCGACGACCAGGGGCTCGTCGTGCGCACGGTCGACCCCGACGACGCCCGCGGGGTGCTGATCACCTTGTCGGCCAAGGGCGCCGAGGTCCTCAAGGAGGTGCGCAACCACCGCACGGCGCTGGTCGCCCGCCGCCTCGGCAGGCTCGACGCCGCCCAGCTCGCCGCGGTGCACGACGCGTTGCCCGCCCTGGAGGCCCTGCTCGTCGACGACGCGGCGAACCCGGGCACCGACCGGGTCTGAGCCCCGCCGTCAGACGGGGGTGCCGTCGACCAGGACGGTCAGCTCGTCGTGCGCGAACGACAGCAGCCCGGCAATCCGTGCCGCCTCGGGCAGCGGCTCGGGGTAGACCCATGCGGCGTCGGCGAGCAGCCGTCCGTCGGGCAGGCGGACCGAGCGGTAGCCCGCCTCGCCCTTGTAGGGGCAGCGGGTGCGGGTCGGGCTGGGCTCCAGCGTGGCGGCGACGTCGCTCTCCTGCAGGTAGTACCGGTGCGGCAGCCCCGTCTCGGCCAGCATCGTCGGGTGCTCGCTGCGCGCGAGGACGGTGTCGCCGTGGCGCACCTCGACGGTCCGCGACGTCGGCCGGATGTCGATGCGCGTGTACGGGTCGGTGAGGTGGGCGTAGACCTGCTCGTCCTCGTCGTACCAGGCGTCGGCGGCCGTCCAGTACAGCGCCGCGTGCCCGGCGAGCCACGCCGCGGCGGGCTTCGGGTCGGGGTAGGACCACAGGGCGTTCTCGACGAACCGGTCGTCCACCCGCAGCGAGTGGTAGGCGGCGTCGCCCTTGAACGGGCAGTGCGTCGTGTGCGCGGACGGTTCGAGCACGGCCGCGTCGATGTCGGCGAACGGCACGTACAGCACCGGCAGCAGCGCGGTCTCGTGCAGCAGCAGCCCGTCACGGGTGTCGAGGACCGTGCGGCCGCCGAGCACCGCGCGGACGCGGCGCCCGAACGGATGCGCGAGCAGCTTGTGCGGCGGCCCGTCGATCACGTAGTTCGCGGTGGCGGGCGCGGTGGGGGACAGGGGACCGGTGGTGCGGGTCAGGCCCACGGGAGGGATCCTTCCGGCCGGGGTCGTCGGAGCCTCCAAGGCTGCCTCGTGACCGGCCCGGTGTCAGGTCGGGGCCGCCCGTCGCACGATGCGGCACCGCTCGGTGTTCCTGCAGGCCAGGAGATCCGCCCGGCGAATGTCCCGGCGCGGCCACCCGGTCGCGTGGCGAGCGCTGCGGCGCGCGGCGGTCCGCGCCTGACATAGTGGTCTCGACGGGACCTGGGGGAGGCGACGAGTCGTGGACGCGGTGGCTGCGCTGCTCGCCGGGCTGCTCGACGGCCTGCGCCGGATCGTCAGCCCGGAGGTCTGCCCGGGTTCCTGGGCGTGGGCGACGACGCTGCTCGGCATCGGCGTCGGCCTGTTGCCGACCGTCGGAGCGGTGTCGGTCGCGCTCTGGCGGCGGCGCATCGGGTCGCGCTACGGCCCCGTCGAGTCCACCGGGCTCATCGCCGCCGGCGTGCTCACCTGCGGCGTGCTGCCGCTGCTGGTGTTCTCGGCCGTCGGCCAGGTCTTCGCCGCGGCGGCCGCGGGCGGATCGGTCCCCGGCCTGTCGGCGACCGCCGTCCGCTCCCTGGGGACCACGGTGTGCGTCGCGGGTGCCCAGTCCACCTACCTGGGCCGGGGCTCGGTCGGCGACGCGTTCGACCCGTCCGATCCGGTGCGCCTCGCGATCGCCGTGCTGCTGCTGGTCCTCGTCCCGATCGTCACGACGTTGTTCGTCGCCGCCCAGGCCCGGCTCGCGCTGCGGCGCGGCCCGTCGTGGCCCGCCCGGTTCTTCTGGGTGCCGCTGATCGGCCTCGCCCTGGTGACCGTCGGCAGCCCGGCCGGTTCGTCGGAGCACCTGTGGGTCGGGATGGCGACCGGCGCGCTGATCGGCGTGGTGCTCACCGCGATGGCCGGGAAACCGGGCCACGACGTCGTCGCCCGCTCGCTCGATCCGGCCGCCCGCACGTCGCGGCGCGACCGGTCGGCGGCGTTCCGACGCGAACCCGCGCCTGCCGGTGCTCCGGCGTCGGGACCCGTGCCGGGGCCGCGTGCCGCCGTCGCCGCGCCGCAACGCCCGCCCACGCGCCCGGTGCCGCCGCCCGTCGCCCCGACCGGGTCGCGGGTGCCGCCGCCGCGCACGCTCGTCGCGCCCACCCCCGGACCCGTCCCGGGCAACGCCTTCCCGGCCGCCGCCGTACCGGGCCCCGCCCGCGGCGCCCGGTTCAGCCCGATCCGGCGCATCGGCGCGGGCGGGTTCGGCCGGGTCGTGCTGGCCCGCGACGCCAAGCTCGGGATCACCGTCGCGCTGAAGGCGGCGCACGCGCCCGACGCCGAGACCGAGGAGCGGATCCGCCGCGAGGCCGCCGCCCTGGCCGCGGTGCGACACCCCAACTGCGTGCGCATCCTCGATCTCGTGCACGCCCGCAGCGACCCGGGGCTCGCGGGCCTCGACGGCATGGTCATCGTCATGGAGTACGTGCAGGGCATGTCGTTGGGCGAGCTGGTCCAGCAGCACGGCACGCTCGACGACGTCGCCGCCGCCCGCGTGTGGGCCGGGGTCGCGGGCGCGCTGCACGCCGCGCACTCCCACGGCGTGCTGCACCGTGACGTCAAGCCGGGCAACGTCATCGTCGATCCCGCCGGGGTGGCGCATCTGATCGACTTCGGCATCGCCCGGCGCACGGGCGACTCGACGCTCACGATGGCGGGCTACGTCCTCGGCACCCCCGACTACCTGGCGCCGGAGGTCGCGGGCGGCGGCAAGGCCACTCCGGCGTCGGACTGCTGGCAGCTCGCCGCGACGGTGTCCTACGCGCTCGCGGGTTTCCCGCCCCGCGGCGGTCACCCCGACGCCGTCTCGGGACTGCGGGCCGCGGCGGCCGGTGCGAAGCTGACACACCTGCCGCGCCGCAGCCACCACCTGTCGCTGCTGAAGTCGGCGATGCGCAACGAGGCCGGCAAACGGCCCGACCTGCCGACGATCCACCGCAACCTCGACGACTGGCTGCGCCGCAACGGCACGTCGGCCCAGGGCCCGGTCACGGCGGGCACCGCGCGGCGCTGACCCGGCACCCGTGGCTCGGCCGCGCCGGGGCTTCGCGGGCCGCGACCGCACGGCCCGGTCTCAGAACGCGTCGAGCCCGAGCTTCACGGCGAGGCCGAGGCCGGCGAGCCCGATCGCGGTGCGCAACAGCGTCGTCGGGAGCCGGCGGGCGATCGCCGGACCCAGCCACGACCCCACGAGCACGCCGGCGGCGAGCGGCACCACCGCCGCCCACCGGACGTCGCCCGCCACGGCGAACGCGACCGCGGCCGTGCCGTTGGCGAGCCCCAGCAGGGCGTTCTTCAGCCCGTTGGCCTGCAGCAGCGACACGGGCAGGCCGATGAGGAGCAACGCCAGCAGCAGCACTCCGGCCGCCGCGCCGAAGTAGCCGCCGTAGACCCCGACGAGGCCGATCCCGCCGAGGACGAGGAGCCGCCCGGTGCGCGTGGGCCCGCCGTCGGCCTCCCTCGCCGCGGCGGCGCGGATGCGGGGCTGGCACAGCAGCACCAGCGACGCCCCGCCCACCAGGAACGGCACGATCTTCTCGAAGCTCCCGGCGGGGGTGAGGAACAGCATCGCCGCCCCGATCGCCCCGCCCACGACGACCAGCGGCGCCAGCCGCCGTACCCGCGCGCCCTGCCCTGCGAGCTCGGGACGCGAGCCCGCGACCGACCCGACGCTGCTGGCGAGCAGCGCGACGGTGTTGGTCATGTTCGCGGTCGTCGGGGGCAACCCGACGGCCAGCAGCGCCGGGTAGGAGAACAGCGACGCGAGCCCCGCCATGGAGCCCGACAGCCCGGCGCCGAACCCGGCTGCGACGAGGAGCAGCAGTTGGCCCGTCGTCACGGTCGCGCGCGGTCGACGCGGCGGTTCGGCACGCACCGACACTAGGCCTCCTCCCCGCCGGGGCGCGGTGCCCGCCGCTGCGATGCGTCCCACACCCGGCGGCGTCCGGTCGATCATGGTCTGCAAAGATCAGCTCGCCGTTCGGCGCGTGAGAGCAACCTCTCGTCGTCGCCTGACGTCTACACAGAGGAAGACACGATCAGACGGGGGTGATCGGGATGTCCACGCGCACATGGGGGAGCCGCGTCGGGGTCCGCGTCGGGGGCGCTGCGGCCGCACTGCTGGCCGCGGTCGTGCTGGCCGGGTGCTCGGGTGGATCGGACGAGGTCAACGGCGGGACACCGGCCGCGACGACGAGCGCGCCGGCCGCGACGGCAGCGCCGGCGACGCCGGCCGGCACCGGCGGCGGCACAGGCGGCAGTGGTGGCGGCACGGGTGGTGGTGGCAACGGCGTCCCGCGCTGCACGGCCGGCGAGCTCAGCCTGTCCCTCGGCCAGGGCGACGCCGGGGCCGGTTCGGTGTTCCAGCCGCTGATCTTCACCAACAAGGGCAACCGGACCTGCGAGCTCACCGGGTTCCCGGGTGTCTCCTACGTCGCGGGCGACGACGGCCACCAGGTCGGGCCCGCCGCGGAGATGTCGGGTCCGCGCGGACCGGAGGTCCCGATCGCACCGGGACGGTCGGCGCAGGCGCAGGTGCAGTTCGTCCAGGTCGCGAACTTCGACGCGGCGGTCTGCCAGCCGACGCCGGTGCGCGGCCTGCGCGTCTACCCGCCGGGTGAGACGGCCTCGCTGTTCGTGGCGATGAACAACCAGACCGGCTGCGCGGGCAACCCGCCCGGCCCGCAGCTGACCGTCAAGACGATGACGGCGGCCTGACGGGCCGCGGTCCGGCCGACGACCGTCGCGGGTACCGATGAGCGAAGGCTCCCTTCGTCGTCACATGGGTGTGGCGACGAAGGGGGCAGCCGTATGACCGGCTCCGACCGACCGGCCGACACCTGGGTGCTCGTCCCGGGCGCGGGCGGTGAGGCGTGGTATTGGCACCTGGTGGTGCCCGAGCTGCAGCGGCGCGGGTACGCCGCGGTCGCGGTGGACCTGCCGGCCGGCGACGAGTCGGCGGGCGTCGACGAGTACGCCGATGTCGTCGTGGCCGCGCTCGCGGCGCACCGCGAGCGGACGGGCGGCGGCGGGCGGACGTTCGTCGTCGCGCAGTCGATGGGCGGGCTGACCGCGCCGCTGGTCTGCGCGCGGACGCGGGTCGACCTGCTCGTCCTGCTCAACGCCATGATCCCGCAGCCGGGGGAGGTACCCGGCGACTGGTGGGAGACCTCGGGTTTCCGCGAGGCCCGGCGCGCGCAGGCGTGTCGTGACGGTTGGGACATCGAGGACCTCTTCGAGGCCTTCATGCACGACGTGCCGGCGGACGTGCGCGCGGAGGCGGTGCGCCGGGGCGAGCCGGACCAGACGGGCGCCCCGTTCGCGTCGGCGTGGCCGCTCGACCGCTGGCCCGACGTGCCGACCCGCTTCCTGCAGGCCCGCGACGACCGGTTCTTCCCCGTGGACTTCCAGCGCGCGCAGGTCGCGCAGCGGCTCGGTGTGCCGTTCGACGAGATACCGGGCGGGCACCTGGTTGCGCTCAGCCGGCCGGTCGAGCTGGTGGACCGGCTGGAGTCGTTCGTCGGACCGGGCCGGCCGGGCGGGGCTGACCCCGGATCGGGCTGACCGGGACGGGTCGTGCGCCGGCCGGTGGTTCACGGTTTCGCGCACGGCCTCGGAGAGGGCGGCGGTGCTAGCGTGGGAAGGGACATGAGCGACCATCCGGGCGCCGGCGCGACGGCCGCACCCCTCTCCGCGACGCACGTGGACCACGCCGCGTGCGTGCGCGCCGATGCGTCGCTGACCAGGGCGTTCGCCTTCCTGGGCAAGCGCTGGAACGCGATCCTGCTCCGGGCGCTGGGCAGCGGTCCGGCCGGGTTCCGGGAGCTGGCGCGGGAGGTCGTGGGGATCAGCGACTCGGTGCTGTCCGACCGCCTGGGCGACCTCGCCGCCACCGGGCTGATCGTGCGGACCGTCAGCGAGGGCCCGCCGGTCTCGGTGTCCTACGCGCTCACGCCGCGGGGTGAGGCGTTGATGCCCGCGCTCGACCAGATCTCGCAGTGGGCCGCCGAGTACCTCCCCGAGGTACCCGGCGGCTCCTGCTGACCTCCAGGCCCCCGCCGCGGCCTGCCGGGTCCCGGACGCCGACGTCGTCGTGCGTGGTGGGCTCAGGCCCAGGAGATGACGTCGTCGTGGGGGAGCCGGGGGAGCCGGTCGAACCACGGGTTGTCGCCGGGCAGGCCGAGGTTGACCACGAGCAGGGCGCGGTGGCGGCCACCGGGGAAGAACTCCTCGGTGACGGCGTCGGCGTCGAACCCGGCCATCGGGCCGGTGGCCAGCCCGTGGGCGCGCGCCGCGAGCAGGAAGTAGCCTGCCTGTAGGGTCGCGTTGAAGCGGGCCATCGCCTCGCGGCCCTCGACGCCCGCGGCGTCGAAGTTGTCCTTCAGCTCGGGGCGGATCGGGAACGTCCGGTCGGTGAACTCGTGGAACTCGACGTCGGCGGCCAGGAGCGCGACGGCGGGGGCCGTCCGGGTCTTCTCCTGGTTGCCCTCGGCCATCAGCGGCACCAGCCGGGCCTTGCCCTCGTCGGAGCGGACGAACGTGACGCGCAGCGGCTGGGTGTTCGCCGCGGTCGGCGGCCACTTCGCGAGCTCCCAGATCGCGGTCAGGGTCTCGTCCGGCACCGGGACCGGCGCGAACGTGTTCGCTGTGCGGGCCTCGGTGAACAGCAGGGCACGG
Source organism: Pseudonocardia benzenivorans CB1190 (assembly GCF_000196675.2). Classification (GTDB taxonomy): domain Bacteria; phylum Actinomycetota; class Actinomycetes; order Mycobacteriales; family Pseudonocardiaceae; genus Pseudonocardia; species Pseudonocardia benzenivorans. Next base: position 3,395,300 of record NC_015312.1, read on the forward strand.
GCGGCGTCGTCGAGGACGGGGAGCGCAGGAATGTCCTGAAGAGCGGTCATGTCGACTCCAAGGAACCGAGCCGCTACGAAATTCCTAGTAACTACGTGACTCGGGTCACAGGGTGGGTCGATCGGGAACGGGGTCCCGGCGAGCCGCGTGCGCAAGGATCGGGACGTGCCGTCCGACGAGGGCTACCTGCTGGCCAACGCGCACGCGCAGGCCGGGACGCGGTTCGACGCGCTCGCGGAGCTGTTCGACCCCTCGACGTTCCGGCATCTCGACCGGCTCGGCGTCGGGCCCGGGGCCCGCTGCTGGGAGGTCGGGGCCGGCGGTCCGGGCGTCCCCGCGGGGCTCGCCGCCCGCGTCGGAGCGGCCGGGCTCGTCGTCGCGACGGACATCGACACCTCGTGGCTCGCGGGCCTCGACGCGCCGGACGGGCCGGTCCGGATGCTGCGCCACGACGTCGGCCGCGACGAGCCGCCGGGCACGGGGTTCGACCTCGTCCACGCCCGGCTCGTGCTGACCCACGTCCCGCAGCGGGCCCGCGCGGTCGCCTCGATGGTCTCGGCGCTGCGCCCCGGCGGCGTGCTGGTGCTCGAGGAGGCCGACCCCGGGCTGCAGCCGCTGCTGTGTCCCGACGAGTACGGCCCCGAGCAGGAGCTGGCCAACCGGTTGCGGCACGGCTTCCGCACCCTGATGGCCGGCCGCGGCGCCGATCTCGCCTACGGGCGGACGCTCCCGCGGCTGCTGCGCGAACACGGCCTGCACGAGGTCGGGGCCGACGCGTACTTCCCGATCACCGGACCGGCCTGCGTCACCCTCGAGGTCGCCACCGTCGAGCAGATCCGCGACCGGCTCGTCGCGGGGGGCATCGCCACCGCCGCCGAGATCGACGAGCACCTCGGCAACGTCGTCGCCGGGCGGGTCCCGGATCTGGCCACCTCACCGATGGTCACCGCATGGGGCCGTCGCGCCAACTAGCCGTCGGGGGTGCGACGAGCCCGTTGCGGTAGGCGAACGCCACGGCCTGCGCCCGGTCGCGGGCGTCGATCTTGGCCAGCAGGTGGTTCATGTGCGACTTGACCGTGCCCTCCGACACGACGAGCCGGCGCGCGATCTCGGCGTTGGACAACCCTTCGGCGACGAGCGTCAGCACCTCGGCCTCGCGCGCGGTGAGCCCCGCCGGGCGTTGCGGCGCAACGGGAACCGGTTCGGGCCGGCCGCCCGCGAGCGCCTCCAGGAGATGGTGCTGCACCGCGGGGTCGATCGCCGCCCGGTCGTCGAGGACCCGGCGCAGCGCCTCGCGGATCTCCGGGCCGCCCGCGTCCTTGGTGAGGTAGCCGCGGGCGCCGGCCCGCAGCGCGTCGAGGACCGAGCGGTCGTCGGAGTACGTCGTGAGCACGACGACGCGCACCCCCGGCCGGCGTTCGCGCAGCAGCCGGGTCGCCTCGACGCCGTCGCAGCGCGGCATCCGCAGGTCCATCAGCACGACGTCCGGGTCCAGCCGCTCGGCGAGGGCCACGGCCTCGGCGCCGTCGGACGCCGCCCCGACGACCTCCAGCTCCGGCATCAGCCCCAGGACCATCGTCAGCCCCTCGCGCACGACCCGCTGGTCGTCGGCGACGACGACCCGGATCGGCCGCGCGTCGCCACCGTCGCCGCTCACGCGGCCACCTCGGCGCCGACGGGAACCTCCAGCGTGACGCGGAAGCCGTGGCCGGTCGGCCCGGCGTCGAGGGTGCCGCCGAGCAGCTCGGCCCGCTCGCGCATCCCGGTGAGCCCGTACCCGCCACCGCCGGCGGCCCCGGACCCGCCCGCGTTCCCGGACCCGACGTCCTCGACCGTCAGCCGGACCCGGCCACGGCCCGTCCAGTCCAGTCGCATCTCGACCCGGTCGGGCGCGGCGTGCCGGGCGACGTTGGTCAACGCCTCCTGGGCCACGCGGTAGACCGCGAGCCGGGCCTGCGACCCCAGCTCCTGCGGGGTGCCCGTCTCGACGTAGTCGCACGCGACGCCGTGGTCGCGCCCGAAGGCCTCGGCCAGCGCCGGTAGGCGTTCGGGACCGGGCAGGTCGTCGTCGCGCAGGGTGCCGATCGCGCGGCGTGCCTCGTCGAGCCCGGTGCGGCACAGGTGATGGGCCCGCTCGACGGTCGCGCGCAGCCGCGGGTCCGCCGGGTCGCCCTCGACGAGCATCCGGGCCCCCTCGAGCTGCAGCATCAGCCCGGACAACGAGTGCGCGAGCACGTCGTGCATCTCCCTGGCCAGCCGCTGCCGCTCCGCGAGACCCGCCGCCTGCGCCTGCGCCAGCCGGCTCTCGTGCAGCTCCGCGAGCAGCCGCTCGGCCTGCCGGTTCGCCGCGACGAGCCGGTGGGCGAGGTACATCAGCCCGTACAGCGCGGCGAGCGAGCCGAGCACGAGGATCGTCACGTACTGCTGGCCGGTGACGGTCTCGAAGACCTCCAGGCCGACGAACCCGACGACGAGCACCGGCACACCGACCCGGACCGGCAGCAGCCGGGCGACGCACAGCACCGCCAACAGCATCCCCGCCGGTCCGGGACCCGCGGGCTGCACGCACATCAACGCCACCGACGTCGCGACGAGCACCCCGACGAAGCCGAGGTGCGCGGGCGAGCGCGCCGTCGTCGCGTTGCGCCCCAGCACCGCGACGACGAACAGCGCGGTCGAGACCGTGACGAGCAGCGCAGGTCCGCGCAGGCCCAGCCCCGGGGCGGCGTAGTAGGCGGCCACGACGAACAGCACCAGGACCACCGGCGCGAACAGCGTGAGGCGCCGGACGAGCGCCTCCTGGCCCCCGCGGACCTGCTGCAGCCGGGCCACCGCCGGCGCGGTGGCGGACTCGGTCGTCGGCACGCTCCGACCCTACGGCCGCGCGTGCGGCCGGGCATCGACCCTGCGGTGGAGACCGGTCTCCGACCACGGGTGCACCCGGCCCTGCCGCGGAGATCGAACTCCGCGCAGATGTGGCCGACCGGTGCCGAGGCGCAGGGTCGTCACCGACGGGGAGAGCCCCCGGCCGACAGGAGCCCACCATGAGCGAGAACCTCACCGCGCAGCGTGCCGTCCCGACCCCGGCATGGCGGACCGCCGTCCGCCTCGCGACCGCCTACCTGGTCCTGAGCGTGGCCGGCGTGGTGGCGATCGTGCTGCTGCGCAACGACCCCGCTGCCGTCACCCCCGCGGTGTGGATCCGCGGCGTCATCGTCGCGGCGAGCGCGGTGCTCACGTTCGCGTTCGCCCGCCGCGCCGCGGCCGGATCCCGACGGGCCCTCCTGCGGCTGCGGCTGGTCACCGCGATCATGGTCGTCGCGATCGTCGTCGTCGTGGCCGTGCCGGGGGCCTTCCCCGTGTGGCTGAAGATCGAACAGGTCGTGTGCGGTGTCCTGCTGCTCGGCATCGCCATGATCGCCGACGTGCCGGGGGTCCGGCAGACGCTCGACCGCCGCGCGGGATGAGGGCCGTCCGGGGGGTGCGCGGCGGGGGACGACGGGCCACGATGACGACGTGCCCGACGTCCTCGTCCGCCACCGCGCCCTCGGCCGCCCGCCGGGGACGCGGGCGCGCGCCGACGTGCCGCGCGCCGACGCCGACGTCTCCGGGTGCGACGCCCCCGCCGAGGACCGCGCCCCGGCGTGGGTCCGCGGCGTCCTGGACGGGCTCTGACGTCGTGGCGGGCGAGCTGATCGCCTACATCCGTCGGACCGTCGTCGTGGGGGTGGACGGGACGGAGCCCGCGCTGCGTGCCGTCCGCTGGGGTGCGCGCGAGGCCGTCCGCCGCGGAGGGGCGTTGCGGCTGGTCATCGCCACGGTCGCGCCGGTCTTCCAGCCGATGGGCCTCGACCAGGTCGGCCCGTCGCGGGCCCGGGACGCCATCGCGGGCGCCGCGGTCGAGTCGCTCGACGAGGCGGCCGACGTCGCGGCGGACGTGGCGCCCGGTGTCGAGATCGTCCGGCAGGTGCGGGGCGGCTCGGCGCCGGTGGCGCTGCACGCGGAGTCGGAGTGGGCGGGGCTGGTCGTCGTCGGCACCCGCGGGCGGGGGCCGATGCGGACCGTCGTGCTCGGGTCGGTCGCCGCCGCGACGGCCGCGACGGCGCTGTGCCCGGTCGTCGTGGTCCGCGGCGAGATCGAGCCGCGAACCGACCGCGCCGGGGCCGACACCGCCGGGGTCGTGGTGCCCGCCGACGGCTCGGCCGCAGGCCGCCGGGCGACGGCCTTCGCCTACGAGGAAGCCCGGCGGCGGGGGAGCGGGCTGCTCGTCGTGCATGCCGGCTGCGTCGCGGTCCCACCCGACGACCGCATCGCCGGCGGCGACCCACAGGTGCCGATCCGGCACGTCGCCGATCCCGCCGACGCCGAGTCGGCGCTGGTCACCGCGTCCTCGGGGGCGGCACTGCTCGTCGTCGGGGTGCAGCCGCGACGCCGCAGCCTCGGCGGCCCGGCGGGCCGGCTGTGCCGGAGCCTGCTGCGGACGGCGCACTGCCCGGTGGCGGTCGTGCGCACGTCCGCGGGGTGACGGCGACCGCCGCGGAAACGGCGGCCCGGCACGGACCGGCGGCGGCCACGACGTCGGCGTGACCGCGTCCGGCCCGCCGCGTGCGCGCCGGGCCGCGTGGAGCGTGCGGCCCCGGCGTCGCCCCTGCCCTCAGCCCTGGTCGCCCCGCAGGTACGCCCGCCATCCGCCGTACGCGCTGATGTCGTCGGCGCCGCGACGCTGCCCGGCCTGGCACACGAACCCGGGCAGCGCGTCACCCGCGGCGGTCTCGACGCGCCCGATCGCCAACGGCGGCGGCACGCTCGCGACCAGGTCCGCGAAGCCGGCGTCGCTCATGGCCCACACCTCGACCTCCACGGCGACGCCGTCCCCGTCGTCGGTCGCCACCAGTCCCGGCTTGGCGGGTTCCGTGGGCAGGGCGTAGAGCCGGTACTTCGGCGCCGTCGTGGTCTGCTCGAGGAACCGGGCACCGAGCTGCAGCAGCTGCCCGTTCAGCGGCTGCCCCCGCAGGTGCGCGCCGGCCACCGCGACCCGGTGCGGCGTGTCCGGGGTCCCCAGCGGGCGCGGCGGGACGGGATAGGGACCCGGCGCGTCCCCGGTGAACGCGCTGCCGAACTCCACGAGCGCCGCGTCGGCGAACGCGCCGGCGTAGACGGTCACCCCGAACGGCAGCCCGGCGGAGGTGCGTCCCGCCGGCAGGGTGAGGGCGCACAGGTCGAGCAGGTTGCAGAAGTTGTTGTAGGTTCCCAGCCGCTGGTTGACCCCCACCGGATCCGCCGCCACCTCCTCGATCAGCGGGTGCAGCGGGGTCGCGGGCAGCACGAACGCGTCGAACCTCCGGAACTGCTCGGCGGTCCGCCGCCGCAGCTCGACCAGCCGGTGCAGGTCCGCGGCCAGCCGGTGCGCCGGGACCTCGGCGGCCGAGCCGATGATCGCGCGCACCGTCGGGTCCACCTCGTGGGGGTGGGCGGCCAGGAAGGCGCCGACTGCGGCGTAGCGTTCCGCGACCAGGCCGCCCTCGTACAGCAGGGCACCGGCGGCGAGCAGGTCGGCCATGGCGAGCGGCCGCAGGGTGACCCCGCCGGCCCGCAGCCGCTCGACCGTGGCCTCCCACGCCGGGCGGTACTCGTCGGACAGGTCGAGCTCGGCCGGGTCCGGGACGCCGACGGTGCGGACGCGGCCCGGCGGCCGGGCCGGCGGCCGGCGCCCCGGATCGGCCGCGGACGGGTCGCCCGCCCACGCGGCCACGGCGGCGGCGTGCGCGGTGGGCACGGAGCGGGCGAAGACCGACACGCAGTCGAGCGAGGCGCAGGCCGGGACGACCCCGTGGGTGCTGAGCAGCCCGCGGGTGGGCTTGAGCCCGACGATGCCGTTGAACGCCGCCGGCACCCGGCCCGATCCCGCGGTGTCGGTGCCGAGCGCCACGTCGACCTGGTCGAGGGCCACCGCCACGGCCGACCCGGAGCTCGAGCCGCCCGACACGTACCGCGGGTCGACGGCGTTGCGGACGACCCCGTACGGGGACCGGGTCCCGACGAGTCCCGTGGCGAACTGGTCGAGGTTCGTCTTGCCGATCACCACGGCGCCGGCCGCGACCAGCCCTGCCACGGCGGGGGCGTCGCCGGCGGGCAGGTACGCGTAGGCCGGGCACCCCGCCGTCGTCTCGACGCCGGCGACGTCGATGTTGTCCTTCACCGCGACGGTCATGCCCGCGAGCGGCAGCCGCTGCCCGTCGGCCACCCGTCGTTCCACCTCGGTGGCGCTGCGGACGACGGCGTCCTCGTCGCGCAGCGTGATCCAGACCTCCGGCGGGCCGCCGTGGGCGGCCTTCAACGCCCGCAGCGCCCGGTCGACGACCTCACCCATCGAGCGCATCCGGCGGGACCGGCGTCTCCGACACGTGCGCCGACACGATGCGCCACCCTTCGGCCAGCCGGACCCAGGTCTGGGACTGCCTGCCCTCGAAAGGGCGCCCCGGATAGGAGAACAGGGTCGTGACCACGGCGAGATCTGCCCCGAACGTCGCGACGTGGGTCTGCCGGCGTTCGCGGCCCGGCAGTGGCCCCTGCGTCGCCCGCCAGGCGGCCAGCTCGCCGAACCCGCGCTGGCGGTCGGCGACACCGAACCGGATCGTGTCGGGGCTGTCCCAGAACATCGCGTCGAGCGTCGCCGCGTCACCGGCGACCAGCGCGTCCTCGTAGCGTTCGAAGACGGCCAGCACCTCGCTGGTGACGGCCGGGTCGCCCACGTCGGCCGTCCCGATCACGCGGGTCCGTCCGCGGCCGGGTCCAGCACGGCGAGCAGGTCGGCCGAGGCGGCGACCGCCCCGAAGACCCCGCCCTGCATCGTGACCATGTGCAGGGCCGCGGCGTAGTTGCCGACGTCGGTCGCGCCGGTGCAGTCGCGCAGCAGCAGGCACTCGTACCCGCGGTCGTTGGCCTCGCGCATCGTCGTGTGGACGCACACGTCGGTGGTGATGCCGGTGAGGATCAGGTGGGTGATCCCCGCGGTCCGCAGCCGCAGGTCGAGGTCGGTGGCGTAGAAGGCGCCCTTGCCGGGCTTGTCGATCACCCACTCGCCGGCGACGGGGGCGACCTCCGGCACGATCTCCCAGCCCGGCTCCCCGCGGACCAGGATCCGGCCGCACGGCCCGGGGTCGCCGATGCCGGCGCCGATGCTGCGGGACCGCCAGAGCTTGTTCGGCGGGCAGTCCGACAGGTCGGGCACATGCCCTTCCCGGGTGTGGACGACCTGCATGCCGGCCCGGCGCGCCGCCTCCAGCACGGCGACCGTCGGGGCCAGCCCGGCCCGGGTCAGCTGCAGGTCGTAGCCCATCGCGTCGACGTAGCCGCCGGGCCCGCAGAAGTCGGTCTGCCAGTCGATGCACAGCAGCGCCGTGCGGGCGACGTCGAGCGCGCCGTCGTAGGGCCAGGTGTAGGGATCGGCAACGATCTGGTGCGGCGTCGTCATCATCGGCCTCCCGTCGACGTCCTGGTGCTGCGGGCCCGGCGGCCGGCCGCCGGTGCGGCCGTGCCCTCCTGGTGCACGTGCCTGCGGCACGCGTCCTCGTCCTTGCTGGTGTGCTCGTCCATCCGCCTGCCGGCGAGCTCCTCGTCGCCGGCGAGGATGGCCTCGAGGATCGCGGCGTGGTCGTCCCACGAGCCCTCCGCGCGGTCCTCGAGGTCGACGGAGAACATCCAGTCCACCTTGCCGCGGTAGAGCGCGAGGATCTGGACGATCTCGGGGTTCCCGCTGGCCACGGCGACGAGCTCGTGGAACCGGGAGACCAGCTCGGGGATGGCCTTGTAGCGGCGTTCGTCGACCGCCCGGCTGCCGCGTTCGACCAGCCGCACCAGCTGGGCCGCGGCGGGCCCGCCGCGGGCGCGGGCCGCGAGCCGCGCGGCCATGACCTCCAGCCCCCGCCGGACCTCCATGGCCTGCAGGGCCCGCTCGGCCGAGGGCATGGTCACCGTCGCGCCCCGGTACCGGGTGAGGGTCAGGTAGCCCTCGCTCTCCAGCTTCTGCAGCGCCTCCCGCACGGGTACCCGGGACACCCCGTGATCCTGGGCGATCTCGTCCTCGCGGATGCGCCGTCCGGGCTTGATCGCACCGGTGATCACCTGCTCGCGGATCGAGTCGGCGATCAGGTCGCGCAGCGGCTTGGGGGAGTGCGTCGCGTCCGGCTCCGCCGGCGGCGCCGCAGGCCGGTCCCCGATCACGACGCGACCCGGTAGACGACGGTGACCGGACCGCCACCGGGCGGGCCCTGGTGCTCCGCGCCACCGGACACGTAGATGGCGCTGTCGCCGACGAGACCTGCCAGCAGCCCCCCGACGGCCGCGCGGGCGTGCCGGGTCGAGGACAGGTCGGAGTCGGTGAGCATGGTGTGGCGCCTGCCGCGGATCGAGCCCGACGGGTCGGCCTCGGCCTTCGCGAGGACCTGCACGACCTCACCCCCGTCGGCGCTGACCCGGTCGAGCAGGTCGAGGACCGTCCGGGCGTCCATCGCGTCGCGCATGACACCGTGCACGGCGCGCAGCGGACCGTGCGCCGCGGGTGAGTTCCCGAGGACGAGGATGTGGCAGTCGTCGAGCTCGGCGCCGGAGCTGATCGACGCCACCGACGACCAGACGTCGGCCTCGCCCCGCAGCGCCGCCGCCGCGTCCGGCTCGCTGATCTCACCGAGTGCGACGGCGACACCGAGCGCGCTCGCCGCCCGCGACATCGCCATGGAACGCAGCGTGTCACGGGTCGCGGGCTCGACGCCGTCGGCGAGGCAGCGGCTGATCGACTCCGTCGTCAGCAGGGGGCACTTGACCAGGACGAGGTGGACGTCGCCCGGCTCGAGCGCGGCGTCCGCACAGAGCTCGCGGACGCGGGCGGCGACGGCCCGGACCTGTCCGGCGCGCCCGAGGTCGGCGATCGGGATCGACGCGGTGCGGCCGACGGCGGCGACGAGCGCGCCCTCGGGGGCCGCGGGCCGGTCGGTGCCGACGAACGCGGAGGCGTGGGGGCTCAGCACGCCCTCGGTCCCACCCGAGAACACCGTGACGGCGTCGGCGGGCAGCACGGCGTCCCAGGTGTGGTCGGCCAGCGTGCGGCTGAAGTCGTTGACGCAGCCGTTGCCCTCGGTCTTCGCGACGAGCGCCACCACGTCCGCGGTCGAGTAGCCGGCGTCGGCGAGGGTCTTCACGAGTGCGGTGTCGTCGGGGCTGCTGGTCGTGCGCTTGACGATGTCGACGACGGTCACCGCGACACGTCCGACTGCCGGCGGAGCTGGGGTACTGCGGTCACTGAACGGTCACCTTTCCGGCGAACTCCGGGTACTCGAACGGCGTCGTGGCGATGACGTCACCGATGTTGTCGCCCGTGGCGGTCGCCAATGTCAACTCGTTGAGGAAGGTCGGTGACCCTCCTTCGATCTTGGTGCGCACGGCCTGCGCGACGAGCAGGCCGCTCTGCGCGGCGGAGTGGAACGACGTCGCCGCGAGGTAGGGCGTCCTGAGCCAGGTCAGCATCTCCTCGTCGCAGTCGCTGCTGACGTGCACGACGTCGGACTTCTTGATCGACTGCAGGTACTGCGCGACGCCGTCGCCCATGGAGGCGGCGTAGGTGAGGATCCCGGTGGCGTCCGGGTGGGCCTGCAGGCCGCTCTGCACGATGTTCGTGGCCTTCGTGCGGTCGTAGAAGCCCTGCTCGCGCACGGCGACGGTGAAGCCGCTGCCGGCGAGCGACTCGTCGAGGCCGGCGTCGATGAGCTCGGTGTACTGCTGACCGAGGATCGCCTGGACGACGATCAGCTTCCCGGGTCTGGCGTGGGCCTTGATGTACTCGCCCATGTCCCGGCCCTTCTGGGTCCAGTCGGCCCAGGCGATCGCCGTGGCGGGAGCGTCGGCGGTCTTCGTCGGCCACTGGGCGATACCGCAGGGTATGCCCTTGCCCGCGCACAGCTTGGCGGCGTTGGCCGCGGTGTCGGCGTTGACCGGCAGGACGACGAGCCCGGCGATCCCCGCGGACACGAGGTTCTGGATGCTCGTGAGCTCCGTGGTGCTGTTGGCGTTGTTGACCGCGATCCGCGCGTCGTAGCCGCCGCCCTTCAGCGCCTGGTAGACGCCCTCGGCGACGTAGGAGGAGTAGGCGTTCGCGACGTTGAGCGAGATGCCGATGACCTTCGTGCCGCCGCCTCCGCTGCCGGTCGCCGTCGACGGGCCGTCCGGGGAACCGCAGGCCTGGACCAGGCCGGTCAGCCCGAGCGCGCCCAGCGCGGTGCCCGCGGCGCCGAGCCGCAGGAACCTGCGGCGCTCGAGGGAGGCGGCGAGCAGAGCGGACGGGCCCGCGGTGCGGCGGCCGGGAATGGGCATGACGAACTCCTTCGGGGTGGGGTGGTGCCTCGGTCGTCGCGAGGACGGGGAGCGTGCGGGTCGCCGCTGCGCGGCGCGGTGTCAGCGGCGCGGTGTACGCGTCGTGCTGTTTCCGGTCGCGGGGGACAGCAACCTCCGTCTCGTGCGCGCCGTGTCGGTGCTGCGCCTGCCGCGCTTGTACGACGCGGCGGCCATCGTGACGGCGAAGATCAGGACGGCGCCGGTGACGAAGTCCTTCCACGACCCGCCGATGTTCAGGAACACCAGCGAGGCCGAGATGACGCCGAACAGCAGCGTCCCGAGCAGCCCGCCGATCATCGAGCCACGGCCGCCGGTGAGGGCGGCTCCGCCGAGCACCACGGCGGCGATGCAGGACAGCTCCAGCCCGGCGCCGGAGGTGGGGTCGCCCGCGCTGAGCCGCGCGAGCTGGACGATGCCGGCCAGCCCGACCAGCAGGCCGTTGACGACGAAGAGCGTCACCTTGATCCGCTTGGTGGGCAGGCCCGCGAGGAAGGCGGTCTGCTCGGAGGAGCCCACCGCGAACACCTGCCTGCCGAACCGGGTGGAGTGCAGGACGACGGCACCGACCACGCAGACGGCGAGGAAGATCACCGCGAGCGCGGGCAGGCCCAGCCACGTCGCGAAACCGAGGTTGCCCAGCACGCTGGCCACGCTGATCGGCCGGTTCTGCGACAGGATCAGCGCCAGCGACGAGAAGAAGCCCAGCCCGCCGACCGTGAGGATGAACGAGGGAACGCCCACGTGGGCGACCAGCAGGCCCCACAGGAGCCCGACCCCCGTACCGACGACCAGCAGCGTCACCGCGACGACCACCGGCGACCAGCCGTGGGTGTACATCCAGGCCCCGAGCACGCTGGTGAACGACACCATGCTGCCGACCGACAGGTCGACCTCGCCGCCGATGATCAGGAACGTCTGCCCGACCACCAGGATGCCCAGCACCGCGCTCTGCACCAGGATGTTGTCGATGTTGTCGCCGGTGAGGAACGACGCGTTGTGCGAGTTCGTGAAGAGCGACAACGCGATGATCACGACGACCAGCGGCAGCGCCGACCGCAGGAGGTCGTTCGGCCCGCCCCGCCGCGTCAGGATCGACCTGCGCGGACCGGCGGGCGGCTCGGCGAGTGCTCCTGCGGTGACCTGCTCTTCCGAGACCGTCATGCCGACCGCCCCTCCATCTCGATCTGCATGACCCGGTGCGGGTCGGCCTCGTGGCCCGGGAGCTCGGCGACGACGCGGCCGTCGCACACCACCAGGACCCGGTCGGCGAGTGCGTGGATCTCCTCGAAGTCGGAGGAGACGATGAGGACGGCGGCGCCGTCGGCCGCGGCGGCCAGCAGCAGCCGGTAGATCTCGACCTTCGCCGCGACGTCGACGCCGGCGGTCGGTTCGTCGAGCACGAGCACCCTGCTGCGCACCGCCAACCAGCGGCCGAGGACGACCTTCTGCTGGTTGCCGCCCGAGAGCGTCTGCACCCGCTGCCGGACGTCGGCGACGCGGATGCCGAGCCGGTGGACCTGCTCGGCGGCCCGGCGCCGGTCCTCGCGCCGCCGGAGCAGGACACGCCGTGACGTCGCCCGGTCGCCCAGCGCGACGTTCTCGGTGACCGAGTGCTCCAGCAGCACCCCCGCGTGCTTGCGATCGGCCGGCAGGAACGCCACGCCGCACCTCGCGTGGTCGCGCCGCGTCCGGGGCGGGCGGGTCCGCGCGGCACCGGTCGCGTGGGTGATCCGGCCGGCCGACGGCCCGCGGGCACCCGCGACGAGCTGCGCCACCTCGGACGCGCCGCTGCCGAGTGGACCGGTGAGCGCGACGACCTCGCCGGCGTGCATCGTCAGGCTCACGCCGTTGACGGTCCGGCCGAGGTGGATGTTCTCGACCTCGACCAGCGGCTCGCCGCGCACGACGACGGGCAGGCCCGCGCGGACCGCGGCCCGCGACACGTCCACGGACTGGCCGAAGATCATGGCGGTGAGCTGGTCGGGGCGGGTGCCGGCCGCGGGGACCGTGCCGGCGACGGCCCCGTCGCGCATCACCGTGACGCGATCGGCGATCGCGTAGACCTCGTCGAGGTGGTGGGAGATGAACACGATCCCCACCCCGCGCCCGGCGAGCGTGCGCACGATGTCGAACAGCACGCGCACCTCGTCGCCCTGCAGCGACGCCGTCGGCTCGTCGAGGACCAGCACCGTCGCGCCGGCGGACAGGGCCCGCGCGAGCGCGACGAGCTGCGCCTCGGCGGCGTTCAGGTCCGCCGCCGAGCGCCCCGGGTCGAGGCCGATGCCCAGCTCGTCGAGCAGTGCGCGGGCGGCCCGCTCCGTGCGTCGCCTGCCGACGAGCCCGAGCGGACCGGTGGGCACCCGGTCGAGCAGGACGTTCTCCGCGACCGACAGGTGCGCCGCGATCTGGCGCTCCTGGTGCAGGACCCGCAGCCCCAGCGCCCGCGCCGCCTGCGGGGTGTGCCGGCCGAGTGCGACGCCGCCGATGTGGACGGTGCCGGCGTCGGGCGCCAGTGCGCCGCAGGCGATCTTCATCAGCGTCGACTTGCCGGCTCCGTTCTCGCCGAGCAGCGCGTGCACCTCGCCGGAGGCCACCGTGAAGCTCGCGTCGCGCAGGGCACGGACCCCGGGGAACGACTTCGTGACGCGGTCGAGCCGCAGCACGTCCCCGTGGGCGTCGCCCGGCTGCAGGATGTCGCTCACTCCGCGGATCCGAATGCGCTCTCCATCTTCTGCAGCAGGTAGGCGCCCGACGTCGTCGGTGCGTACTTGGCGGGCTTGCCCGGCCCCTGGCACGACGGCAGGCACTCGATGTCGGCCGACCAGTTCGGCTGGTGGAAGAAGGCCAGCGACACCCGGGGCTTGCGGGCCATCTCACCGGTCGGCGCCAGCACCCGGTGCTTGGTGGAGACCCACTCGTCGTTGGTCCAGACGGCCATCAGGTCGCCGATGTTGACGACGAACCCGCCCTCGACGACCGGGACGTCGATCCAGTCGCCCGCCTTGTCGAAGACCTGCAGACCGCCGCAGTTGTCCTGGTAGAGGATCGTCAGCGTGCCCCAGTCGCTGTGCGGGCCCTTGCGGTACTGGTCGGGCAGCGGGTCGGTGTCGACCGGCGGGTACCAGTTCGCGGTGAGGTTCGAGCTGTGGATGTCGACGAAGGGGGTGAAGAACTCCTCGTCGAGCCCGAGCCCGAGGGCGCAGAGCCGCATGAGGTCGGCGGAGAGGTCGGAGACCTGCCGGTAGTACTCGAGCCAGGTCTCCTTGAACCCCGCCGGCCGCTCGGGCCAGACGTTGGGCCGCGACCAGACGTCGTAGGCGTCACCCAGGCCGGCGACCTCGGCGACACCCGGTTCGCCGAGCTGGTTCATCGTGAACAGCTCGCAGAGGTCCGGCGAGGTCGTGATGTCCTCGGCGGCGGAGACCGAACCGGCGCGGGCGAAGATGCCGCGCAGCGTCGGGTCGTCCGGGGGGACCAGCAGGGCCGCCTTCTCCGCGTCGGGGGTGGAGAAGAGGTCGACGGTGACGTCGTGCATGCGCTGGATCAGCGAGAGATCCACGCCGTGCCCGACGATCCCGAAGAACCCGGACTCGCGGCATGCGGTGTCGATGGCCCGGGCGATCTCGCGGCGGCGCGCGGGCGATCCGTCACGGCCGTCGACGTCGACGACCGGAACGAATCCTCCGACGACCGTGGGGTCTTCCGTCGTGCCGGGCGGGTGCGCCGTCATGGTGGACACTCCTTCGCGGGTACTCGCGGTGAGGCGATCTCGTATACGAACTTCGGATACGAGAGTTGCGGCGGGGTGTTTCGCGAGGGGTGTCGTGGTGTTGCCGGCACGTTGCGCCGCGTTACGTTTCGGTTGGGCGGACGCGGCCGGCCGCTCGCGTCCGCATGTACATCCGCGGCCCCATGGCGCAGAGTGCGGGGAGTCGGGGTGCGCAGTGTCAAGCGGACAGCGAACCAGCCGTCAGGAGGCGTCATGTTCGGCGACGAGATCGTGCTCGGCCCACTGCCCAAGGGCATCACGCTCGCGAAGGAGGGCATGCAGAAGCGGGTGTGGAACGTGCTCGGGCACACCTACCTCATGAAGGCGGCCAGTGAGTCGAGCTTCGCGTTCGAGACCTTCGACCCGCCCGGCACCGGCGTGCCACCGCACGTGCACCCCACCCAGGACGAGCACATCTACGTCCTCGACGGGGTGTTCACCCTCTACCTCGACGGGCAGTGGGAGACGGCAGGTCCCGGGGACACCGTCCGGATGCCGCGCAACCTCCCGCACGCCTACTACAACCGCGGCGAGGCACCGACCCGCGCGCTGTTCTGGGTGAGCCCGGCCGGCCGGCTCGCCGAGCTGTTCGACAAGCTCCACGACCTCACCGACCCGGACGAGGTGGTGCGCCTGTCCGCCGAGTGCGACGTGCAGTTCCTGCCGCCCGGCTCGGTGGAGGGGGCCTGAGTCAGCGGTTGACCTGCTCGGCGGAGGCGCCGGTCAGCTGCGCGTAGGCGGTCACGACGGCCTCGAGCTCGGCGGCGTCGATCACGTCCTCCAGCCGGGAGAAGCCGTCGGGCGCGCGCCGCTCGACCTCGTCGATGACGCCTTCCGGCCCGCCCACCCGGTTGCGCAGGACCACCTCGGCGGTGGCGGCCAGCTGTTCGTCCTCGTACGCCGCGAGTGCCCGCTGCGGGTCGGCGTGCCCGGTGAGGCACGCGCCCAGGGCGGCCGCGTCGAGGACGGCCTGGCCCGCGCCGTTGGAGCCCATCGGGTACATCGGGTGGGCGGCGTCGCCGAGCAGGGTCACCCGCCCGTGCGTCCAGCGGGGCAGCGGGTCGCGGTCGCACATGGGGAACTCGAAGGCCTCGCGGGTCGCCCGGACGAGACCGACGTGGTCGACGTGCGGGAGGCGGAAGCGGTCGACGTGCCGTTCCAGGTCGGCCCGGTCGGCCGGGCGCGACCAGTCCTGCCGGTCCGGCGGGGGGTCACCCGGTCGGCCGGTGCGGATGCAGATGGCCCAGTTGGTGAGCTTCGTGCCCGGCCGCAGGCCTTCGCCGATCGGGTAGACGACCAGCTTCGCCGCGGTCCCGCCGGCTACGAGCATGGACCGGCCCGCCCCGAACTCCGGCCAGTCGGTGGCGCCGCGCCACATCATGACGCCGTTCCACCGCGGCGGGCCCTCGTCGGGGAACAGCAGCGACCGCACCGTCGAGTGGATCCCGTCGGCGGCGACGAGGACGTCACCGCCCGCCTCGTCGGACCGGCCGGCGAACCGCAGCCGCACCCCGTCCGCGTCCTGCTCGACGCCGACCACCCGGTGCCCGGTCCGGACCGCGTCGGCACCGAGCCGCTCGCGCACCGCCCGCAGCAGCACCCCCTGCAGCCGGCCCCGGTGCAGCGAGAACTGCGGAAGGGCGAACCCCGCGTCGAGCCCGCAGGGCCTGCGCAGGATCTCCTGCCCCAACCGGTGCCGGTAGGACAGCTCGGTGGTCCGGATCGCCACCGCGTCCAGCCGGTCGAGCAGGCCCAGCGCCGCGAGCTCCTTGACCGCGTGCGGCAGCACGTTGATCCCGACCCCGAGCTCGCGCAGCTGCTCGCCCTGCTCGTAGACGTCGCAGTCGATCCCTTCCCGGTGCAGGCGCAGGGCGGTGGTCAGCCCACCGATCCCGGCTCCCGCGATGACGACCCTCATGTCGGCCCCCCGTGCCCGATCACCCCAGGATGGACCGGGACGGTCACCGCACACCACCCGGTTGTGCCGTCGTCCGGCGCAGCGGGCCGCCGCACAACCGGGCCGATCGGCCCGTTCGGCCCGGTGCCGGGAACGGTAGCCTGGCCCGCCCACGGCCGTGCCTTCATCCACCCGCTCGCTTCCGCGATCGGCACGTCACGCGGCCGCCCACGGGGCGGCCGGGTTGAGAGGTGCGCCATGACCGTCACGCTCCTGCGGGCCGACGGTGCCCGCGAGCACCTGTCCGACGACGTTCTCGACGAGCTCGACGCGGCCCTGCGCGGGACCGTCGTGCTCGGCGGCACCGACCCGGGTGCGCCCGAGCCGTGCCCGGAGTGGAACGCCATGTACGGCGACCCCGCCGCGCTGACGGCGCGGTGCACCGGGACCGCGGACGTCGTCGAGGCGGTGCGCTTCGCCCGCGAACGGGGGCTGCTGGTCGGCGTCCGGGCGGGCGGCCACTCCGTCGCGGGGCTGTCGAGCGTCCCCGACGGCCTGCTGATCGACCTGTCGGGCATGCGCGGCGTGATGGTCGACCCGCAGCGCAGGCTGGCGAGGGTGCAGGGCGGGGCGCTCCTCGGCGACGTCGACCGGGAGACCCAGGCCTTCGGACTGGCGACACCGCTCGGGCGGGTGTCCGAGACCGGGGTCGCCGGGTTGACGCTGGGCGGCGGCTACGGCCACCTGAACGCGAAGTACGGCCTGTCCTGCGACAACCTCGTCGAGGCACAGGTGGTGTGTGCCGACGGCAGCGTGCGGACCGCGTCCGAGACCGACGACGCCGACCTGTTCTGGGCGATCCGCGGCGGCGGCGGCAACTTCGGCGTCGTCACCTCCTTCACGTTTCGGCTGCACCCGGTCGGCCCGATCGTCGCGTTCGCCGGCGTCATGTACCCCCTGGAGGACCTCGGCACGGTCGAGCGCAGCTGGCGCGAGTACGCCGCCGCCGCACCGGACGAGGTCACCACGTTCGTCGTGACGATGACCTTCCCGGCGGCCCCCGGCATGCCCGAAATCATCCACGACCGGCCCGTCGCGATCGTCGCCGCGGTCCACTGCGGACCCGACCCGGACGAGGGGATGCGGGTGCTGCAGCCACTGCGCGAGCTCGGCACACCGTTGTTCGACCTGTCCCAGCCGATGCCCTACGCGGTCGTCCAGGCCTCGTTCGACCCCTTCTTCCCCCGGGGCGCGCTGCGGGCCTACTGGAAGTCCCAGTACCTCGACGAGCTCTCCGACGACGCGATCGACACCCTCGCCCGGCGCGCGGCGGACCGGCCCGGTCCGATCACCCTGGTCAACACGTTCCGGCTGGGCGGCGCCGTACACGCCGTGGACCCGGAGGCCACCGCGTTCGCCGAACGGACCTCGCCGTGGATGGTCTCGTTCGACACGATGTGGAGCGACCCGGAGCAGGACGAGGCCGCGATCGCGTGGGGCCGGTCGGCCTGGGAGGAGATGACGAAGTACGGCAACGGCCGGGTGTTCCTGAACTTCACCGGTAGGCAGGACGAGCCCCTGCAGGCCGGCACCGACACCGCGTTCGGCCGCAACCTGCGTCGCCTCGGCCGGATCAAGGCCGACCTCGACCCGGACAACTTCTTCCAGATGAACAACAACATCATCCCGACCCCCGGCTGACGACGCCGCACCGCCGCGGCCGGCGCCACCGTGCGCCGGCCGCGGCGCCGCACGTCCCGGAGCCGCCCGCGGGGGGGATCCGACGCGCGTCCTGTCGAGCGCCTCCCGCTGCAACGGGGTGAGGCGTCCGGCGTCGTCGAGCGGATGCGTACCGACGAGCCGCGGTCGCGCGGGTTGGACCGGAGTTGGAGCCGCGCCTGCGACGGTGTCGCCACCGACATCGGGAGGACACCGTGACCGTGTACATCGAGGACCTCGTCGCCGTGCTCGAGGCGGCGGGGGAGCGGGCCGTGCTGCGCCGCGACGACGTCGACACCACCGGCTCCGAGCTGCTGGCCACGATCCGGCGGACGGCGCGGGCACTCGACCGCCTCGGCGTCGGCCGCGGTGACCTCGTCGCGCTGCTGGCCCCGAACCGCCCGGAGGCGCTCGCCGTGCGGTACGCGGCCCACGTGATCGGGGCCGGCGCGGTGTTCCTGTCGACGCCGACGGCTGGTACCGCACCGGGGACCTCGGCGAGCTCGACGCCGAGGGCATGCTGCGGGTGCTCGGCCGCGAGTCCGACATCGGCGCGCCGGACGGGGTCGCCACGGTGGACCTGCAGGACACGCTGTGCCGGCTGCCGTCGGTGCGGTACGCGGTACTGGTCACCGACCCGGAGCGGGACGTGCGCATCGCCGCGGTCGAGGCTCGGCAGGGCATGACCGTCGACGGCGAGTCGTGTCGTGTCGCGGTGTCCGCCGCGCACGGGCCGGAGGTGGCGGGGTCGCTGCACGTCCTGCCCGTCGACCGTGTCCCCCTCACCGAGCAGGGCAAGCCGGACCGTCCCGCGATCCGGGCCGCGGCGCTCACCGGCTGCGCGTGAGGCGGCGTCGGCGCGGTCAGGACGGCGGGCACCAGGCCTGCAGCCGGTCGGCGGCGCGGGCCACCCGGGTCGCGGGCGTCAGGCGGAGCACGGTGTCCCGGGCGACCCCCGTCAGCCGGCCGCGCGCCTGGGCGACACTGCCGATCTGCCGTGAGCGGCGGGCGATCTTGGCCGTTCGTGCTCGCCGCGTCGTGTCGTAGCGGGCCAGCGCGGCGTCGATCCCCGGTTCGCGGGCCACGAGCGCGGCGAGGGTGACGGCGTCCTCCAGCGCCTGGTTGCCGCCCTGCCCGAGGTCGGGCGTCATCGCGTGCGCGGCGTCGCCCCCGAGCGCGACCCGGCCGTGGACCAGTGTGGACAGCGGCGCGGCCAGGTCGAGGATGTCGTTGCGGCGGACGGCATCCGCGCGGCGGCGTGCACCAGCGCGGGGATCGGCTCGTGCCGGCCACCGAACCGGCGGATCAGCTCGGCCCGCTCGTCGGGCACCCGCCAGTCGGCCGGTGCCGACGCGGTGGCGTACCAGTAGACGCGCCCGTCGGGCATCGGGGCGATCCCGAACCGCCCGCCACGCCCGAGCGTCTCCCCGGCCGCGGGGGTCTCGAACGGACCGTCGGTCACGCCGCGCCAGTCGGTGTAGCCCGCATAGCGGATGCCGGGGTCCTCCGGCCAGGTACGTCTGATCGCACTGCCGACGCCGTCGGCGCCGATCACGAGGTCGAACTCGGTGGTCTCACCGGTGTCGGTCACGACCGTCGCCGAGTGGACGGGCGTGTCGACCCGCGTGACGGTGGCCGGACGAACCGGCGGGGCGGCGGTGGTGAGGATGCGGTGCAGCTCGGCGCGGTGGACGACGACGAACTCCGGTCCGGTGTCGTCGGCGGCGCCGAGCAGCCAGCGCCCGTCGGGCGTGCGCAGCCCGGACGGGACGGCCAGGTGTGCCGAGCGCACGTACCGCGTCGCCGGGCTCGACCTGGTCCAACGCGCGAAGTCCGTTGCTGAACAGCGAGATCCCGGCACCGGCGGGGGCGCTGCCGGATCGCTCCGGACGAACCCCGTGGCCTGCTGTACGGCGATCCCGACCACTCGTCGAAGGAGATCGCCGAGACGCTGTTCATCACAGGCTGGACCTGGCGAGGTGCGCGATCAGGGCCGGGCTGGTCGAGCCCTGACGCCGGTCGCGCCCTCGGGGGCGACCGCGCGACCGGCTACGGGAACGGGCGCGCCCGAGATCGGGTGCTGGACCCGATGGCGGCGCCGACACCCACGTCCCGACCTGAGCACCACGACCCGGCCGGTGGACGTCGAGGACCGTGGAGAGGGGGAGCGGCATGCCGATGTGGCTCGTCCGGCTCCTGCTGGCCGCCGTCCTCGGTGTCGCCGTGGCCGTCACGCTCTCCGCGGCGCCTGCTGCTGGCGGGCGGACCAGGGGTGGCGGATCAGCCGATGCCGGGACGGGCCGGGATCCCGACCGCGGCGCGCCGGCACATCGCGAGTTGCCCGGCGGGGCGGACCGGTACCGCGCTTGCCGCGGCGGGTGCGCCGTACTCGGCGAGCAGAGCCTGGTCGGCTGCATGCCCCGCGGCGTCGACGAGCTGTTCCGGCCCGACGTCCGACCGCAACGATCCTGCGCGCAGCCGCAGCGAGTACGTCCAGACACGCATCGACCCCGTGCCGACCCCGGGACGGGCGTCGGGCGCAGGGATGAGGTCGAGTTCCAGGCTCGCCGGCACGTGGATCGCGATCGCGGCGAGTGCGACGGCCTCGGCGTGCGCGAGGTCGGCATGAACGGCGAGGCGCAGCCGCAGCAGCGCCGGGATCACTGCCACCTCATGCCCTCCAGCCGGCCGCGAACCGGGTGGGCCGGCTGCTGTGCCGCCCCGCTGCGGGCAGGTCGCGAGCCGTCCCAGGATCGCGCACGACGCGACCGTTCGTGTCGGGGTCGAGCCGGGGCAGCCGTTGGGCCGTCACGAGGGTTTCCTTTCGTGCGTCGCGGCCCGGCGCCTCGCGTCGGAGTCGGGCGTCGGGTTGCATGCGGGAGTAGCCGACCTGGACGTCGTCCACGGTGCCCCGGAACCGGCGCCGGCGCACGGGCGATGACGTACCGACAATCCGCGCCTTGCCTGCCGAAGCCCGGCAACGTCGCAGCGGTGGCAGGGCTATGGGAGCGGTGTGGCCGTCCGGATCGGCCGGGCGGCTCGCGCTGTACGCTGCCGAGAGTCGGCGGCCGAAGACGGTGGCGTGCACGACGCACCGACGGCAGCCGGCCAGGCCGTCGGCGGCGAGCTCGCCGACCGGCTCGCTCCTACCTACCGGCGGGCCCGCGTCGCGGCGCGCCCCCGACCGAGCGGACGATGCGCGAGATCTACCGAGTGGTGGAACGCGGACCCGGCCGAGGTTGCGGACCCGCGACCTGCCCGCCGCGGCTCGTCGCGGGCATGGTCGGTGGTGGGACTGCCGAGCTCGGGCAGCCCGGCTGCCGCATCCACGAGTCGTCGGGACGGCGGTGTCGCGGACGCGGGGGACCGGCGCGGTCCTCTTCGCGGTAGATGTGAGCGACGACCACGCCGGCGGCCGGCACCGCGGGCAGGTACCTCCGGTGCAGGACGCCTACCGCGCGCTGTCGCGGGCCTCGGTGCCGTCCGAGGACCTCGACGTGCGGATGGCCGGCACCCGGTCGTTTCTGGGGACGCGCTCGGTCCCGGGGACCCGGTTCGGGGATGGGGCCTCACGGAGGGTCAGGCCTCCGGGAGTGTTCTGGTGATCCGGACACGCCACCGCGCGGGACCGGATTCCAGGTAGGTCCAGTCGAACTGGTCCGGATAGGTGGCCTGGAACTGTCGGTGCAGCGGCTTCGGATCGTGGTTGTTGACCAGGACGAACGACTCTCCGGGTGCGAGGCGGGCATAGATGCCGAAGATGCGGGGGTGGCGTCGTCCGTGGGGGATTTCGCGGACGTCGAGCACCTCGGGAATCTCGAGGTGCCCCCACGTCAGGAGAGTGACCACGTCCTCGGCCAGGTCCGCGAGATCGACTCCCGGCAGCTCGGCGAGTGCCGGCAACAGGAGGAGGCGTTCGATCTCGGCGCAGCACCGCAGCAGCGTCAGCCCGGCATGGGCGGCCTCGTTCAGCTCGTCGGCCGTGTCCGCCCGGCCGAGGCGGGCGACGCGACTCCGGATCATCTCGTGCTGCAGCCGCAGGGACCGCACGAGCAGCCGGGTCTCCTCGGCACCGGCGGCGACCGCGTAGAGGACGCGATCGGTCGCCTCCATGTGCCGGCGCAGCCGGGACGAGCAGAACTCGACCAGTGAGTCCTGGGTCTCCTCCCTGCGTGCCAACGGGAGGCCGAACCCGGTGGCGAGCTCGACCTTCGCCGCCAGGTCGGCGAGCATCTCCGCGTCGCGGTCGAGGAGCAGCGTCTGTGCTCGCCGTGCCGGGTCGTCTTCGGTGCCCAGGATGTGGATATCGGTTGCTGACGACATGTCGCGCTCCTGTCTGCCCGCCTCCGGCTGTCGGTTCCCGGACGGTCGATGTGCGCCGGTGGCATCACCAGGAAGTCCACCAACAGGAAACTATTTTTACAAGAGTTTTTCGTGTCTAATGGGGCACGTCGCGAGGAGGAGACCTGTGACCTACGTGATCGCGCTGCCGTGTGTCGACGTCAAGGACCGGGCATGTGTCGACGAGTGCCCGGTCGACTGCATCTACGAGGGCGGACGGTCCCTCTACATCCATCCTGACGAGTGCGTCGACTGCGGGGCCTGCGAACCGGTGTGCCCTGTCGAGGCGATCTTCTACGAGGACGACCTGCCCGACCGCTGGGCTGCCCACCTCGAGGACAACGCCGCCTTCTTCACGACGGCCCTTCCCGGGCGCGCCGCCCCGCTCGGCAGCCCGGGCGGGGCCGCGAAGCTGGGGCCCCTCGCGGCCGACACCGTACTGGTGAGCGGCCTGTCCGAGCACCCGGCGGAGGCCGCGGCCGATGAGTGAGCGCCGCGAGCAGATCCTGGAGATCGTGCAGCAGGCCCTCGAACCGGTCGAGGTGGGCGAGGTCGCGCGCGCGGCCGGCATCCACCCGAACACGGCACGGTTCCACCTCGACGCGCTGGTCGCCGACGGTGTGCTCGACTGCGCGACGGGTGCTCCCGCCGGGCGCGGCCGCCCGCGCCACACCTACCGGGCCCGGCCCGGACAGGCCCGCGGCACCGCCCGCCGCTACCAGTTGCTCGCGGAGATCCTGCTGAGCCACCTCGAGCTCCGCGGTGAGGATGCGGCCGACGAGGCGACGACCGCGGGCCGTGCCTGGGGCGCCTACCTGGCTCCCCGGCCGGCTCCGGCGCGGGCGGTTCGCCCGGACGCAGCCCTGACCCAGCTCCTCACGATGCTCGGCGACCTCGACTTCGCCCCGGAACCGGTCCACACCCGGCCCGACGGCGTGGACGCGGCCGACTGGCCGGACGTCGTGCGGCTGCGGCACTGCCCGTTCCTCGAGCTCGCCGTTCCGCAGCGTGATCTGGTCTGCCGGGTACATCTGGGCCTGATGCAGGGCGCGCTCGCGGAGCTGAAGGCTCCGGTCTCGGTCACGAGCCTGGTGCCCTTCGAGGAACCCGGCGCCTGCCTGGCTCATCTCGCTCCGCCCGGGAGGTAGCGCCCGCCGCACCCGATCTCCGGTGTCTCTGCGGTCGGGATCGGCGAACCGGGACACGACCGGGCCCGTTCGCTCGTGGGTCCCGGTCCGGCGGCCCCGTCGCTCGCGCCGCACGACCACCACGTCCTCGAGGACGACCCGGACGCCCGGCGTCGGGGGTACCGACGGCGCCGCTGCGGATCGGGCTTGACCTTCCACCCACTGGAAGGTTCAGGCTTCCCGTCATGACCGGCCTGACCATCGGGGAGCTCGCGCGCCGCTCGGGCGTGTCCGCCCGCACGATCCGCTTCTGGTCCGACGAGGGCGTGCTGCCCGAGACGGACCGCTCGGCAGCCGGCTACCGGCGCTACGACGCGTCCGCGGTGGCCAGGCTGGACCTGGTCCGCACGTTGCGCGAGCTCGGCCTGGGCCTCGATGCCGTGCGTGCGGTGCTCGACCGCACCCGCGGCGTCGACGAGGTCGCCGCCGCCCACGTCCGCGCGATCGACGACCGCATCCGCGCGTTACGGACCCAGCGTGCGATCTGCACGCTGCTCGCGCGCGGCGACCACACAGAGAGGGAGATGGCACTGATGAACGACCTGGCCACACTGTCCGCCGCGCAGCGGCAGCAGCTGATCGACGAGTTCGTGGACGCGACCTTCGCCGGCACGGATCCCGACGCGCCCGGATCGGGCATCGCGACCGCCATGCGCAGTCTGCCCGCCGAGCTGCCCGACGATCCGACGACCGAGCAGGTCGAGGCCTGGGTGCAGCTGGCCGAGCTCGTCGGCGACGAGTCCTTCCGTGCCCGGGTGCGCGAGATGGCCGTCGTCGGCTCGTCGCAGACCGTGCCCGAGGACCCCGGGCCGGACGCGGCACTGGTGGTGGAGCACTGCGGCGCGGCGCTCGCCGCGGGCGTGGTGGCGGGCAGTGCGGCGGCCGAGGAGGTACTCGCCCGCGTCGGCGCGGGCGGGCTCGACCGGGCCGGGCGCCTCGCGCTCGCGGGCCGGCTCGAGACGTTCACCGACCGTCGGGTCGAGCGCTACTGGGTGCTGCTCGGTGTGCTCAACGGGTGGCCCGCCCGGCAGCCTGCCGCACCGGCGTTCGAGTGGCTCGCGGCCGCCCTGCGCGGCTGACAGCCAGGGCGCCCCGCTCTGCGCGACGCGGCCGGCCGGGTCGCGGCGAGCCCGTCGTGGAACGCCGGCCGCGCAGGCCGCAGCGCGAACGGCACCTGCAGCAACCGCTGTGGGCGCTACCGGCCGTGTTCAGTTCGGATCCAATATTGACGGAAAAGTATCCGCTCGATACGATTCTGGCTACGTTGCAGGGACAAGTGTAACCAGCGAAGCGTCAGTGTCCCAGCCGGTCAGCACGCCCCACCTCAACGGACGAGTTGCTGCACGCTGTCCGGTTCTCCCGTACCGATCATCGGTGCGAATCCGGTCGCCGGCAGCCGCCGTCCGTGCCCCGAAGATGAGGAGAAGGACGGCAATGAGGCTCTCTCCCCGAAAGCGCGGGTCCGCCGTCCTGGCGGCCCTCGCCACAGGAGTACTGCTGCTGGCCGCCGCCTGCGGGTCCGGCGGTGGCCAGGCCGAGACGGCCGGATCCGCGATCGACCCGAACGAGGGCGGCGGACCGGCATGGCAGTCCGTGGTCGACGCCGCCCGTCAGGAGGGCCAGGTCGTCCTCTACAGCAACTCCGACGGCGTCAACCCTGCGTTCGAGGCCGCGTGGGCGAAGGCCTACCCCGACATCAAGCTCGTCGTCTCCAAGTACACCTCCGGCGAGCTCACGACCAAGCTCGACGCCGAGAAGGGGGGTGGCGTGGTCGGTGCGGACGTCATCACCGTCTCCACCAAGCCCTGGCTCGAGGCGAACCGCGGGGCGCTGGTCGCCTCCACCGGTCCGGCCCTGGAGAAGTACTGGAAGGGCAGCGAGCACGTCTACGCCGACGGCGCTTACGTCCTGGTCGCCGCGACCCCGCTGGGTGCCGGGATCAACACCGAACAGCTCGCGAAGCTCGGCAACCCCTCGGTGACGACCTACAAGGACCTGCTCCAGCCGCAGCTCAAGGGAGCGCTGGGGATCGTCCCGGGCACCGGTTCGCCCGCCGCCGAGCAGTGGTGGTACTTCGCCGCCAAGGAGATGGGCGGGGACGGCGCGGTCGCTCAGCTCGCCGGTCTCGAGCCCCGGCTGTACACCACGCCCTCCACGATCGCCACCGACATCGCCTCCGGTGAGGTCGCCGTCGGTGCCTACAGCATCAAGGGCACGATCGAGGCGCTCGCGGCCAAGGGTGCGCCGGTCAAGTTCGTGACCCTCGACCCCGTCATCTCGACGCCGGTGACCGCGGCCGTGGTCGGCTGGGCCAAGCACCCGAACGCCGCCCAGGTGTTCCAGAACTGGCTGCTCTCGCCCGCCGGCCAGATCGCGCTCAACGGCAGCGGCTCGCTGCTCACCCCCCTCGCCCTCGCCGACCTGGGCACCGTCCCGGCGACGATGCGCTCCATCCCGGACGGCGCGACGGTCGTCGACGGGGTGCTGAGCCCCGAGCAGAAGACCTGGGTGACCGACCTCTGGAACGCGAAGATGCGGCTCGGCTGAGCGGACCCGGCGGGCCGCGGACGGACGCGTCCGCGCGCGGCCCGCCGGTCCGTGTCCGTGCAACCGCGAGTGAGGACTCCAGACGTGACGCTGACGCAGGAACGGAACGCCGCGACGGGGCCGGCGCAGACGCCGGCCGGGTCCCGGGCGAAACCCGCAGGCCGACGATGGGCGCTGCTCGCGCTCCTCATGGCCGCGTTGATCCTCTGGCCCCTGATCAAGCTCGAGGCACGGGTCGCCGAGGACCTGTCCGGGGCGGTGGACCGGCTGCTCGGCTACCGCGATCTCGGGCGCGTCTATCTGAACACGGTGATCATCGCGGTCGGCTCGACGATCGTCGCGGTGGTGGCCGGGACCGGTCTCGCGTGGTGCATCACGCGAGTGCCGCCGCGGTGGTACAAGGTGATGTCGGTACTGCCGGTCGTGCCACTGCTGATGCCCTCGGTCGCGAGCGTCCAGGGCTGGTCCTACCTGCTGTCGCCGCGAACCGGGATCATCAACCAGTACCTGCGGGAGTGGGGCGTCGGCTCGGGGGACAGCGGGCCGCTGGACGTGTACTCCATGACCGGCATCATCCTGATGGCCGGGACGATCCTGACCTCGTTCGTGTTCATGTTCGTCAGCGCGAGCCTGCGGCAGCGCGGTGCCGAGCTCGAGGCCGCGGCCGCGGCATGCGGCGCGTCCCCGTGGCGGACGTTCCGCACGGTCACCCTCCCGATGATGCGGCCCGCGCTCGTGTACTCCACCGCGATCGTGCTGTTGCTGGCGCTCGGGCAGTTCACCGTCCCGCTTCTGCTGGGCACCCCGGACCGCATCGACGTCGTCAGCACGGCCGTCTACAAGGTCTCCGCCGACTACCCGGTCGACTACGCCCTCGGCGGAGCGCTCGCGTTCCCGCTGCTCGTCATCGGGCTGGGCGTGATCCTGATCCAACGCCGCGCGCTGCGTGACGAACGGCGCTACGTGTCCGTCTCGGCCCGCACCCGCCAGGTCGGGCTGAAGACCTCGGGCTGGGCCCTCGTCCCGATCGTCACCTACCTCGTCGTCGCGGTCGTCCTGCCGCTCGTCGCGCTCGTCTCCGTCTCCCTGTCGCCGTTCTGGTCGGGCCGGATCACCCCGTCGACGTTCACACTGGACAACTGGGCGGCGGTGTGGGGCAACCAGAACACGGTCGACGCGATTACGACGACGCTCACCGCGCTGCTGCTGACGCTGGTGGCGGTCCTGCCGCTGAGCTACCTCGTCTCGGTCGCGCTGCTGCGGCGCACCCGGGTGCCCGGCGTGATCCGGCTGCCCATCGACGTCCTCGCCAGCATCGCGCTCTGCATGCCGGTGTCCCTGCTCGGCTTCGCGTTCCTCTTCACCTACTCCGAGCCGCCGTTCACCCTGTACGGCACCACCGCGATGGTCGTCGTCGCCTACGTGACCCTGACGATTCCCTTCGCGATCCGGCCGCAGCTCTCCGCCCTCACGGCGATCGGGCCCGAGTACTCCGAGGCCTCGCGGGTCTCCGGGGCCGGCTCGCTGAGCACGGCATGGCGCATCACCTTCCCGCTGATCCGCAGCGGGCTGGGAGTGTCCGCCGCGCTGATCACGATCATCGTCGCGCACGAGTTCACCGTGTCCCTCATGGTGACCTCCCCGACGCGGCGGGTCATCGGCTCGCTGCTCTACGACGAGACCGTCAGTGGCACAGCGCCGAACGTGGCGGTCCTGTCACTGCTCATGCTCGCGGTGACGCTGGTCGGCATCGGCATCTCATGGCTCATCGCCGGCGGCAACACCGTCGACAAGATCTGAACCCCTGTGAGTGGCGATGGTCGCCAGGCGACTGTCCCCACTCACAGGGGTCCCTCACACTCCTGGAGCACCGAGTGAGCGAAGTACGGATCGACGGGCTGATGAAGACGTTCGGCTCCGCCGGGGTGCGGGCCGTGGACGACCTGAGTCTCACCGTCGCGGAGGGTCAGCTGGTGGTGTTGCTCGGGCCGAGCGGCTGCGGCAAGACCACCCTCCTGCGCTGCGTGGCCGGTCTGGAGACACCGGACGGCGGCACGATCGAGATCGGCGGCCGGCTGATGTTCGGGCGCGACGGGCGCATCCAGGTGCCCACCCACAAGCGGGACATCGGCATGGTCTTCCAGAACTACGCGCTCTGGCCGCACATGACCGTCGAGCAGAACGTCGCCTACCCGTTGCGGGTCCGGGGCATCGCGCGCCAGGAGCGCAGCCGGCAGGCACGTGAGGCGCTCGCGCTGGTCGAGTGCGAGATGCTGGCCGAACGTCTCCCGTCCGCGATCAGCGGCGGGCAGCAGCAGCGCGTCGCGCTCGCCCGCGCGCTCGTGGCCCGCCCGGGGCTCATGCTGTTCGACGAGCCACTGTCCAACCTCGACTACCGCCTGCGCGCGCAGCTGCGCCACCAGCTGCGCGACCTGCACCGCACGCTCGGGTTCACCGGGCTCTACGTCACCCACGACCAGACCGAGGCCATGCAGCTGGGCACCGTCGTCGCCGTCCTCAAGGAGGGCAAGGTGGAGCAGCTGGCCGATCCGGCGAGCCTGTTCTCCCGGCCCGCGAGCGCCTACGTCGCCCGGTTCCTCGGCATCGGCAACCGGCTGGAACTGGTCCGGGACCCGGATGCGCGCTGGGTGGTCGGCGGCGGCGACGTCCGCCTCGACCTGCCCGCCGCCGGTGAGCTGCCGGGCACCCGGTTCGATCTCTACCTGCGTGCGACCGAGGTGGGCCTCGCCGCACCCGGTGCCGGCCCCGCGGATCCCGACGTCGGACGGCTCCCGGGCGTCGTCACCGACGTCGTGTACAGCGGGGACAGCAGCGACTGGATCGTGCAGGTCGGGGACAGCCGGATCGTTGCCTCCGGCAAGGCACGCGCCTGGCCGTTCGGTCCCGAGGACCGGGTCGAGGTCGTGTTCCGGCACTCGTCGGCCCTGCTCTACGAGCAGGACGAGGCGGGGCGGCTGGTGGAGTCGTACGGCGTCCGCACGTCGCTGGTGCCCTGACCGTGGTGGCCGGTCCGCTCGCCGGTGTCCGGGTGCTCGACTTCTCCTGGATCGGTGTCGGCTGCATCACCACGTGGCTGCTCGCCGAGCTGGGGGCCGAGGTCTGGAAGGTCGAGCCGGTGGACGGCAGCGACAACGCCCGGACCATGGAGCCGCTGGTGCGCGGGGTCGGCGTCAACCACCTCGTGTTCGACCGTGGCAAGAAGAGCTTCCCGGTGGACGTCCGTCGGCCGGAGGGCCGGGAGGCCTACCTCGCCGTGGCCTCCGTGGTGGACGTCGTGGTCGAGGGCATGCGACCCGGGGTGGCCGATCGGCTCGGCGTGGGCGCCGAGGCACTGCGTGAGCGCAATCCCGCACTGAGCTACGTCACGCTGCCCGGCTACGGCTCGGGCGGGCCGTTGTCCGCCACCGCCGGCCACGATCTGAACTACGCCGCGATGGCCGGGGTGCTGTCGATGGCTCGCCAGGATCGACCGGCCCCGGCGCCGGTGCAGGTCGCGGACTGGGTGGCGGCGAGCCTGGCCGCGCTCGCCGCGGTGAGCGGGGTGCACCAGGCGGGCCGGACGCGGACGGGGCTCGTCGCCGAGTCCTCGCTGTTCGACGGCGCGATGTTCGCGCTGGTCGTCGCCCAGGCGCAGGCCCTCATGCTCGGCCTCGACGTCGGCCCCCGGACCAGCATGCTCAACGGCGAGCTCGCCTGCTACGCCGTGTACACCTGCGCCGACGGTGAGCTGCTCGCGGTGGCCGCGCTCGAGGAGCGCTTCTGGCGGCGGTTCTGCGCGCTCACCGGGATCGACGACGAGGGCGCGCAGTACGACCGCTCCCGTCAGGACCGGTTGCGCGGCGTCGTCGCCGGTGTGCTCGCGACCCGGCCGCGGGCGGAGTGGCTCGCACTCTTCGCGGACCAGGACGTCTGCGTGTCACCGGTACTCACCGTGGCACAGGGCCTGCAGCTGCCGCATGTGCGGGAGCGTGCGGGGGTGGTGCCGATGCGGCACCCGGACGGCTCGGTCGTGGACGCCCCTGCGGCACCCTTGCGCGTCGGGCCGCCCGGCGCCGCGCGGCCCACCGCCACAGCCGTCGCGCGCACACCTGCGCTGGGCGAGGGCGCCCGCGAGCTGCTCGGCCTCAGCGGCCGTTCGTCCGCCGAGATCGACCGGCTGCACGGGGCGGGTGTGGTGTTCGCCCCGTGAGCCCCGGCCGCCTACTCGGCGGTGGCGGTCGCGGGCGCGAAGGAGGTGACGACCCCGGCCGCCAGCAGCTCGTCGACCTCCGCCGGGGAGAACCCGTACTCGGCGAGCACGTCCGCGGTGTCGGCACCGGCCAGCGGCGACACCGATCGCCGGGAGCCGTCGCGGATCGGGAGCGGGCCGGGGAGGCCCGGGATCGGCACGGGACGGTCGATGCCCGGCTGGGTCAGGTGCTCGAAGAGCCCGAGCTGCTCCACGTGCGGCTCCCGCAGGAAGCCCACCGAGTCGTTGACCGGCGCGCACATGATCCGGTGGGCGTTGAACCGTTCCACCCAGTCCGCGGTGGACCCCGCGAGCAGCAGCTCGGCCACCAGGGCGCGCAGCTCCGCCGACGCGCCGGTGTGCGGCTCGGGGGCCCGCAGGGCCCCGTAGGGGCGGAAGCGGTCGGCCAGCAGGCGCTCGTCGTCCCCGAGGACGGCGCGCACGCGTGCCCACTCGGTCTCGTTCATGGCCGCGAGGAAGATCTCGCCGTCGGCCGTGCGGTAGTTGCCGTAGATCGTCGGCTGGGGAGCGAGCCGCCCGTCGTGGAGCAGCCGTTCGTGCAGCGCGTGCAGGTCCAGCCAGGCCGCGGCCTGCAGCAGGTGCAGGTCGAGGTAGGTGCCCTTGCCGTGGACCCGCTTGCCGTACAACGCCGCCGAGAGGGCCGAGAAGGTGAACAGCGCCGCAGTCAGGTCCACCGGGATCGTGATCAGCCGGTGCGGGCCGTCGAGGAAGGTCCCGTGCTCGGTCATGAGTCCGGAGTAGGCCTGCAGGACGGGATCCATCGCGGGCCGGTGGGCGTGCGGGCCGGACTGGCCGAAACCGGAGACGGAGGCGTAGACGATCTCCGGGTTCAGCGCCGTGACGTCGTCGTAGGAGAAGCCGAGCCGGCCGACGACCCCTGGACGGAAGGACTCGACGAACACCGAGGCGCCGGTGACGAGCCGGCGCAGGATCTCCGCGCCGCGCGCCGACTTGAGGTCGACGCAGATGCTGCGCTTGCCCATGTTGCCCGAGACCGTGACCCCGGTGTTGCCGCCCGGAACCTGCGCGGGGGCACGCAGCCAGTCCCCGCCCGGCGGTTCCACCTTGATGACGGTGGCGCCGTACTGGGCGAGCATCATCGTGGCGAGGGGGCCGGCGATGCCCTGGCTCAGATCGACGACCACCAGCTCGGCGAACGGCAGGTCTTGAGGCATGTGGTCTCCCGGAGGTCGCGGTGTACTCCAGGCTACACGATGGGATCCGATATCGTAATTATTGGATTCAGAACGTCAGATGTGAGCGTTGAGCCGAGTGGCCACGTCGGTCATCACCGTGTGCACGGCCTGCTCGGCGGGGCCGTCCACGGACTGCGAGAAGCCGAGGGCGACCACCACGCCCTCCAGCTGTCCCCGCGGGTCCAGGGCGGCGCATGAGGAGGTGAACACGCCGGGGATGTACTCGTCCCGGGTCACCAGCACGCTGCGTGACCCGAGGGCGGCGCAGTCGCGCAGGTAGGCCTCCCGGTCCGTGGGGGTGCGGTCGGTCACCGCCGGCAGGGCGGCCGGGACCAGCGCCTCCCGCTCCGCCGGTGTGCTGAAGGCGACCCACCACCGGCCGAAGGAGACCTCGAACATCGGGAACCGGTTGCCGACGGAGATGTGCACCGTGCTCGGCCCGGCGCCGTGCTGCTCGGCCACGTACATCAGCCGGTCCGCCGACACCCGCTGGACGAGCGCCGCGGTCAGGCCGGTCCGCTCGCTGATCTCGGTCAGGAACGGGCGCGTTCTGGTGAAGGAGTCCAGACCCTCGGCGGCGCGTGACCCGAGGACGGCGGTGAAGAACCCGAGCTGGTAGCGGCGCGTCTCCGCGTCGTGGTGGACGAGCGAGTGCGCCTGCAACGTCCGCAGGATCCGCAGCACCGTGCTCTTCGGCAGCTCCAGCGCGGCTGCGATCTCGGACAGTGTGCTGGTCCGGGTGCGGTAGCGGCTGAGCAGCTCGAGGATTCGCGCGGCCGAGTCGACGGCGGGCGAGCCTTGACGCCCGTCCGGAGACGTTTCTACAGTCACGTTGCAAATTTAGCACTGTGTTCCAAATATGAAACAGAACGGAAGGGCTCCCGGATGGACGCCGCGATCGTCGGCCTCGGGATCACCGACGTCGGCCGGGTCTACGGCCGCAGTGCCCCCGACTTCGTCGCGGACGCGGTGCGGCGCGCGGTCGCGGACGCCGGGCTCACCCTCGCCGACGTTGACGGGCTGCTGGTCAGCTCGGGCACGACCCGAGACGTCGACGTCTCCCTGCAGCGCAGGCTCGGCCTGCGCGACCTGCGTCTGCTCAGTGAGATGCAGGCCTTCGGCGCCAGCGCCGGGGCGATGCTCGGCCATGCCGCCGCGGCCGTGACGTGCGGCCTCGCCGACGTCGTGGCCTGTGTCTTCGCCGATGCCCCGCTCCGCGCGGGGGAGTCGGCCGGGGCCGCCTACGCCGGTCGTCGCCGGTACGCGCTGAGCGGCGCCGCCGCGCTGCGCACGGTCGCGGGCGGGAACCCGACGGTCCAGTACGCGCTGGCCGCCCGTCGGCACATGCAGGCCTACGGCACCACGAGCGAACAGCTGGGCGCAGTCGCCGTCGCGCAGCGGAGGTGGGCCGCGCTCAACCCCCTTGCGCAGCAGCGCGAGCCGCTCACCCTCGAACAGCACCAGGCCTCGCGGTGGATCGCCGAACCGCTGCACCTGCTCGACTGCTGCCTGGTGTCCAACGGTGGCGCCGCGGTCGTCGTCACCCGGGCGGATCGGGCGGCCGACCTCGCTCAGCCACCCGTGCACGTCCTCGGCCTCGCGCAGGGACACCCGGGGCAGCCGGCCACGCGCGGGTCCGGCTTCGGCCTGACGACGGGCGCCGCGACCGCCGGCCCGGAGGCACTGCGCAGGGCGGGGCTGCGGGTGGCCGACGTCGACCTGCTCGAGCTCTACGACTGCTACACCTACACCGTCGTCGTCACGTTGGAGGACTACGGTTTCTGCGCCAAGGGCGAGGGCGGGCCCTTCGTCGCCGCCGGCCACACCGCTCCCGGTGGCCCGCTGCCCGTGAACACCGGCGGCGGCCAGCTCTCCGGCTACTACCTCTGGGGCATGACACCGCTCACCGAGGCCGTGACCCAGGCCCGCGGCCACGCGGGCGAACGCCAGGTTTCCCGTCGCGACGTGATCATGGTCAGCGGCAACGGCGGCATCCTCGACCACCACTCGACCGTGATCCTGTCCCCGCACCCCCGGGAGGAGCGACGATGACCGTCCCCGGACCCGCCATCGAGGCCGACTCCGCGACCGCGCCCTTCTTCGCCGCCGCCGCCCGGGACCGGCTGCTGCTCCCGCGCTGCGTCTCCTGCGGCACCTGGCACCCACCGGAGGTCGCGACCTGTTGCGGCCCACTGGAATGGGTCCCCGCCGCGGGCCGCGGCGTCCTCGTGTCCTGGGCCGTCGTGCACGCCGCGCCACATCCGGCCTTCGCCGACTCGCTGCCGTTCCGCACCGCACTCGTCGAGCTGGCCGAGGGCCCGTGGCTGCAGGTCAGGCTCACCGGGGCGGAACCGGCGACCCCCGTGGCCGGATCGCCCGTCCGGATCACCTTCGCGCACCCGGCCGAGGGTGCGTCGTACCCCGTCGGCACCCTGGAGGGACCGTGACCGACCGCCGCCCGATGTCCGGGATGCGGGTCCTCGACCTGACGTCCAACGTCGCGGGCCCGCTCGCCGGGCAGGTGCTCGTCGACCTCGGCGCCGAGGTCGTCAAGATCGAACCGCCCGGCGGTGAGGCCGGCCGCAACATCCGTTCCACGATCCCGGGCCAGGAGGAGCTGCGGCCGTACTTCCTGCCCCATCACCGCGGCAAGAAGTCCGTGGTCCTCGACCTGCGCAACGCCGACGACGTCACGCGGCTGCTGGCACTGGCCGATACCGCGGACGTGTTCGTGCAGGGCTTCCGTCCCGGCGTCCTCGACCGGCTCGGGCTGGGCGCGGACGTGCTGCGCCGGCGCAACCCCCGGCTCGTCCACGCCTCGTTGTGCGCCTTCTCCGGCGACGGCGAGCAGCACCGGCGACCGGGCATCGACGCCCTCATCCAGGCCGAGTCCGGCCTGCTCACCGGCCTGACCGGGGCTGACGGCAGGCCCCTGTTGCCGGCGCCCACCGTCGTCGACGCCGCCGCCGGGCACGTACTGGCGCAGGCGATCCTGGCCGCGCTGTTGGCCCGCGAGCGGCATGGAGAAGGCGACGTCGTCGAGGTCGCCCTCTACGACGTCGCGGTGAGCCTGCAGGCTCCGCACATCACGCGCCAGCTGCACACCGCGCCGGAACACGCCCACCTGACCGAGACCGGGCGGGCGTCGCTGGCCGTCGCCCCGTCCGGTCCGTTCCGCGCCGCGGACGGGTGGCTGATGCTCTTCGCCTACGTGCCCAGGCACTGGACGCTGCTCACCGAGGCCCTCGGTCGCCCCGACCTGCGCACCGACCCCCGGTTCGTCGACCAGGTCGAACGGGCGCGCCACCCGGTCGAGCTGGCCGCCGCGCTGGAGGACGCACTGGCCGGGCACACCGTGGCCGAGTGGGTGCAGGTCCTCACCGCTGCGGGGGTGATGGCCTCGCCGGTCCGTACGTGGAGGTCCGTGATCCGGTCGGCGGCGTTCACCGAGGCGGCCCTGGCGGTCACGGTGGGGGAGGGGGCCCGCACCGAGCTCGCGGTCCGGACCCCCGCCCGGTACCGCGGCTTCGTCCCCGCCGGCACCACCCCGACGCCGCGGCTCGGCGAGCACACCGACGCGGTACTGGGAGGGGTCCGGGCATGAGCGGCTCGTCGACGTCGGAGGACGCGGTGCTGGTCGAGGCCGCCGACGGCGTGCTGGTGGTGACGATCAACCGGCCGCGGGTCCGCAACGCCGTGAACCGCGCCGTGGCCGAGGGGGTGGCCGCAGCGATGGACCGGCTCGACGCCGATCCGCAGCTGCGCGCCGGGATCCTCACGGGCGCGGGCGGCTTCTTCTGCGCCGGGATGGATCTCAAGGCGTTCGGCACCGGCGAGCGGCCCAGCGTCGAGGGTCGCGGCTTCGCCGGGCTGGTGGAACGACCGCCGACGACGCCGCTGATCGCCGCCGTCGAGGGCCCCGCGCTGGGTGGCGGCATGGAGATCGTGCTGGCCTGCGACCTCGTGGTCGCGGCTCGGTCCGCGGTCTTCGGGCTGCCGGAGGTGAAGCGGGGACTCATCGCGGCGGGCGGCGGACTGCTGCGGCTGTCCGGCCGGGTCCCGCACCATCGGGCGATGGAGATCGCGCTGCTCGGCGACCGGTTCTCCGCCGTCGACGCGCACGGCTTCGGGATGGTGAACCGCCTCGTCGCCGAGGGGGAGGCCCTGGCGACCGCGCGCGATCTGGCGGCCCGGATCGCCGCGAACGGGCCGCTCGCGGTTGCCGCGACGAAACAGGTGCTGGCGGCAGGCTGGTCGGCCGACGCCGCGGGGTTCGCGCGGCAGGCGGACCTCGCCATGAGTGTGCGCACCTCCGCGGACGCCGCCGAGGGGGCCCGCGCCTTCCTGGAGAAGCGGTCTCCGAGATGGACGGGCCGCTGAGCGCGCCGTGCCCGAACGACGTGTCGCCGTACCGCGGGGCGGACCGGGGACACGGCGTCGCCGGGCGGTCCTCGACCTCGGGGACCTCGCCCGGGAACAGGTCGGCGTCTCGTCTCGGGCCCGCCGACCAAATTCGTGGGCGGTCGAAGTCGTCGGTGCACCTCCGTGCCCTCGGCCCGGGTACCGGACCCGGTTCGGCCGGGCCGGACGAGACGGCGACCGCGATCCGCGGACGGTCGCGGTAGTGTTCGTCGATCCCTCGTGTTCGGCTGTCTCGAACCGGGTGTGACGTCTCGGCGGCGGTCCGCGAGCCGGCCGCCGTGCTCCCGAGCCGACGTGTCCGTCCGCGGGAACCGGCTCAGGCGACGCGGTGCGCCCACTCCTCCAGGGATGTCGGCTCCAGGCCGAACACACGCTGGTACTCCGGGAACGCCGGCGCGGGGTGGGCACTCAGGTAGCCCTGCGACTGCTGGAAGACCTCGGCGAGTCCGTCCGCGATCGCCGCGTCGCGGCTCTCCGGCAGCGTCAGCGGCCGCTTCCACACCCGGGACAGGGTCGCGGCGGCCTCGCGCAGGCTGATCCGCTCGCTCGCCAGCTCCAGCTCGACGGCGTCGAACCGGTCCGGGTCGGCGAACGCGGCGGCCGCCGCCGCTCCGATGTCGGAGACCGCGACGAAGGCCTGCGGGACGTCCACGTCGTAGCCGACGAGGAGCTTCTCGCTCGATCCCGGCGCGTAGAAGTACGACGGCGCCAGGAAGTTCTCCAGGAAGGCCGACGGGCGCAGGATCGTGGTCGAGGCTGCGCCCGCCTCGCGCAGCGCGTCCTCGGTGAGGGCCTTGACCCGGAACGCGTGTCGGACGAACGGGCCCCAGCGCTCCTCGTCGATGAGGCGGGTGGCCCCTGAGGCCGAGGTGTGGACGATCTGCGGGACGTCCGCCGCCGCGGCGGCCGCGGCGAGGGCCCGGGCGCGGACGATCTCGGTGTCCCCGGCCAGATCGGTGAAGTCCGGGTTCTGGATCGAGAACAGGCCGCGGGCACCGTCGAGGGCGGGCTTCAGCGACTCCGGCTCGTCCAGGTCGCCGCGGACCAGCTCGACGCCGAGGTCGGTCAGCGCCCGGGCGCGGGGGCTGTCCGGGTCGCGGACGAGGGCGTGGACCGGCGTCCCGGCCGCGACGAGGGCTCGTGCCACGGCGCCGCCCTGCTGCCCCGTCGCGCCCGTGACCAGTACGAATTCACTCATGAGTGGGCTCCTGTGCTCGATCATCATAAATGGGGTACCACCCCGTTTATGCTTGGGGCTACGATATCGAGGGCCACCCCGCTTGTCGAGGAGAGGAGCGCCGTGCCTGCGACGAAGACCCTGCGCGCGGACGGCCGCCGCAACCGCGAGCGGCTGATCGCGGCCGCCGCCGAGCTGATCCGTCGGGACGGCGCCCAGGCGTCGCTCGAGGAGATCGCCCGCAGCGCGGGTCTCGGCTCGGCGACCCTGCACCGGCACTTCCCCTCCCGGCACCTGCTGCTGGAGGCGGTGTACCGGGAGGGCGTCGAGCAGCTGTGCGGCCACGCCGCGGCTCAGCCGGGGGTGGACCCGGCCGCTGAGCTCGACGTCTGGATCGAGGAGACCACGGCCTACATCGCGGACAACCGCGGCCTCGGGATCGCCCTCGCCGGCCCCGACGGGGACGGGCTCTCGGCGGACGACATCTGTGTGACGGACCGGCTGATCGACGAGCTTCAGGTCCTGGTGGACCGCGCCGCCGAGGCAGGAGTCGTGCGGCCCGGGGTGACCGGGCAGGACCTGATGACCCTGATGAACGCGATCGGGACGGCGACCGAGAAGGACTCCGCCACCGCGCGACGCCTGGTGCGCCTCGCGCTGGCGGGCATCCACCCCTGCTGAGGGCGCGCTCAGGAGTCGAGGCGCCGTGCCACGGCCGCCATCCGCGCGAGCTCGCCCAGGATGTCGCGGACGTGGGGTGGATGGGCATCGGGATCCTCCAGCGGCGGCCGGCTCAACCCGTACGCGTCGACGAGCGGGACCGCTCCCGGCGTCGCCCGCTCCCGCCGGGCCAGGGCCGCGTCGACGTAGGGGGCCAGCTCCGCGTCCCGCCGCGCCCGGATCGCCGCGTGCGCGGCGGCGAACGCGGGCATGACCTCCGCGGCGAACAACTCCAGCGACTCCCGGACCTGGTCGTAGGGCAGCCGCCCGAACTGGTGGAGCAGGATCGTCTGGTCGATCCCGGCCTCCTGGTACTCGCGCAACCGCTCGGTGAGCTCGGCGGGGGAGCCGATGGCGTGGCCGCCGCGGTGCGGGATCGACCCGCCCAGCTCCTCGCGGACGACCTCCGATCGCTCCCACACGTTCGTCACGCCGGGTCGATGCCGGCCGAACACGTGGTAATGGCGCACCGCATAGGTGAAGAAGCTCCCGGCCCGCTCACCCCTGGTGCGCGCGACCTCGGGATCGAGATGGCAGTGGAAGGGCACCATCGTGGCGACCCGCGGGTTCACCGTGTGCCCGATCGGCACGCAGTCGCGCTTGAACGTCTCGATGTAGTCCTCGACGACAGCCTTCGCCTCGGCCGCGTCGAAGAACGAGTGGGCCAACGCACCGATCCCCAGCCGGGCGGCGAGCCGGACCGTCTCGTCGTCCGAGCAGGCGATCCAGAGCGGCGGATGCGGCCGTTGCACGGGTTTCGGCACGACGTTGCGGGCCGGCATGGAGAAGTGCGTGCCGGCGTGGCCGGGATAGGGCTCGCGGGCCATCATCTCCGTGACCTGACCCAGGGCCTCCAGCGACATCTCGTGGCGCAGCAACGGGTCGACGCCGAAGCCCTCCAGCTCGACCCGGGTCTTGGAGTGCCCGATCCCGAACTCGACACGCCCGCGGGTGAGCAGGTCGAGGGTGGAGATCCGCTCGGCGACCCGCGCCGGTTCGTTGTACCCCGGGGGCATCAGGACGACGGCGTGGCCCAACCGGATCGTGCGGGTCCGCTGGCCGGCGGCGGCCAGGAACAGCTCGGGCGCCGACGAGTGCGAATACTCCTCGAGGAAGTGCTGCTCGGGGGCCCAGGCGTAGCCGTACCCGAGGCGGTCGGCCAGCTCGACCTGGTCGAGGCTCTCCTGGAACAGGTCCAGCTCGGCGTCGCGCCCCCAGGGGCGGGGGAGCTGCTGGGCGAAGTAGAGCCCGAACTCCACAGTGGTCTCCCTACCGGACGGGGACGGTGACCCGGACCGTCTCGACGACGGACCCGGTCGTGCCGGCGGCGATCGCCTCCACCCCGCCGAGCAGGCACAACACGAACAGGGTCCGCCCGTCGTGGCCGCCGAGGGCGCACGCCAGCGGCAGCTTCGCGGTGACGTCGTCGGAGATCGTGACCACGTCGGTGATCTCGCCGCCCTCCAGCACCCGACGGACCACGCCCTGCAACGGCGAGGCCGTCCAGATCGCGCCCGCGCCATCCGCGGCGATGCCGTCGGCGCTGCCCGGGGCCAGCTCGGCCCACACCCGGCGGTTCGTCAGTGTGCCGTCGGCGGCGCGGTCGAAACCGATCAGCTGCGCGGACGGGAACGAGGCGACGACGTAGGTGCCGTCGGGCAGCAGGACCGGGCCGTTCGGGTCGTCGACCTCGGTCGCGACGACGCGCGCGGACCCGTCCGGATCGACGAGGATGACCCGGCCGTCCGCATCGACCGGGCGCGGGGCGGCGGGATCGTGGGTGCCCATCGAGCCCGTGTAGGCCCGGCCCCGGTCGTCGACGACCATGTCGTTGAGCCCGCCGACGGCCAGGTGGGACAGATCGGCGTGGACGGCGACCTGTCCCGGCGCGTCCAGCCGGAGGATCTCGGGGCGCGCCATGTTCACGATCAGCAGCCTGCCGTCGGGGAGGAAGCCCAGGCCGCACGGCCGCACCCCGTCGTCGAACTGGTGAACGGTCTCCAGGGTCCCGGCTTCGTCGACGCGCAGCACGCGATGGGCGAAGATGTCGGAGAAGTAGAGCCACCCCGCGTGCCAGCGAGGTGCCTCCGCGAACCGCAGGCCACCGATCAGCGGGTCTGCCGTGGTCGTCAGGGTCTGGTCGGGCACCGCGGGCTCCTCTGGGACGACAGCGTCGAAGCGAGTTTTTCGAACCGGAGTAGGTTCGAAGACGAGTCGGAATCGAACACCCGCAGCGGCGGCGCCGTCAAGTGGGGTAGTCCCCCGTTACGGTCTTGACGCGGATGCAGGCGCCTGCGACGCTGGCTCGGCCAGATTCAAATCGGATTCGAGTTGCTGCTGCGCCTGAGCCCTCGGCAACCACTCCGCCCGCGGCCCATCGTCGGACTCGTCGAGGAAGTGACCATGAAGATCGGTGTCCATCTCTACTTCCAGAACTACGCGGACTGGGACCGTTTCAAGTCGAGGCGGCCCGGCCCGCCGGCGGTGACCGACCAGCAGATCTACGAGGAGGACCTCCACCTCGCCGGGCTCGTCGAGCCCCTCGGGTTCGACTCCTACTGGGCCGTCGACCATCACTTCAGCCCGTACGCGATGACCGGCGGGGCGCTGCAGCACCTCACCTACATGGCCGGGAAGACCTCGCGGCTGGAGTTCGGCTCGATCGTCGTCGTCCTGCCCTGGTACGACCCGTTGGCGGTCGTCGACCAGATCAGCGTGCTCGACAACATGCTGCAGGGTCGGCAGCTCACGATCGGCCTCGGCCGGGGTGCGGCCAAGCACGAGTTCGACCGGTTCCGGGTGCCGATGAAGGACGCTCGCGGCCGGTTCGCCGAGTCGCTGGAGATCCTGCGCCGGGCGCTGACCAACGAGTGGTTCTCCTTCGAGGGTGAGTACTTCCAGATCCCCGAGACCTCGATCCGGCCCGGGTTCCGCAATCCCGAGCGGCTGCTCGAGCGGATGCGTATCGCCTGGCAGAGCCCCGAGACGCTGCCGATCGTGGCGAACTCCGGCAACGGCGTGATCATGACGAACACGAAGAGCTGGGACGAGTACGCCGAGGACATCCAGCAGGTCAACAAGATCCGGCGAACCAACGGTCTCGAACCCACCCAGCCCTCGGTCCAGGTGATGCTCGCCTGCTTCGAGACCGAGGAGGAGGCCTGGGCGGTCATGTCGAAGCACATGCTGGAGAGCTACAACAGCAGCGCCAAGCAGTACGGCCTCGACGACCCGTCACAGTTCATCGGGGTCAAGGGCTACGAGCACTACGCGACGGTGCCGCCCTACCTCGGCCCGGGCACCGACCCGGCGAAGGACGCGCAGATGCTGGAGTTCGCCGCGCGCCCGCAGGCCTGGGGCACACCGGACCAGGTCGTCGAGAAGCTGCGGTTCATCCAGCAGAAGACCGGCGCGGTCGAGTTCATCGTCAACCCGCGGTTCGGCGGTATGTCCGCGGAGACCGCCGAGCGCTCGATGCGGCTCTTCGCCGCCGAGGTGCTCCCGCGGATGCACGCCCTCGACGCCCCACTGCCGGAGAACCTGCGCGGGGAGTGACGCCACCGGGACGCTGCCGTACCGGGCCTGGCCGTCGAGGCGAACCTCGCCGCCCGACCAACCAGCGAGCACCCGCTGCCACGCCGCCGGACGGTTGCTCTCGTAGTGCGGGACGCAACCCCGGTGCTGCGTGTCGGCCGGTTCGCGACGGTCAGGTTGCGCTCCGGATGTGGGGCGCAACCGCAGTGCTGCGTGTCGGCCGGTTCACGACCGTCAGGTTGCACTCGGGTGTCGCGCCCGCACCTGCCGCGCGACACCGCCGGCGCTCGGCCGATCGGCCGCAGCTTCGTCCTGGGCGACTGCGTGGCTCCTCGCGATCGAGGCGCCGCCGGGGGAGGAGTTCGGCCCGGCTGCACTCCGGCCCGACGCCGCGGGCGGGCGGTGCGTCGGGCCTTGGGCGCGGCGCCGTGGGGGTGGGCCGGGCCGTGGCGTTGCGCCGCTTCGCATGCGGGCTCGCGGCCTCGTTGCGACCGCGACCGGCCGGCCGGGCGCGCGGGGAAGGGATGCCGCCCCGCGACCTGTCTCCGGGGCTCGCCCCGCGAGACCCTCGACCCGTCGGGCGCCGGGGAACCCGGCGGGATCGACCTGCTCTCCGACGGCACCCCCGCGACCTCGGAATGAGCGCCCCCGGGGCAGGCCCCGGCCAGGGGATGCCGGAGAGTAGGCCCGAGGGGTGGGCGTGCAGTGCACGAGACCCGGGCGAGCGGCGTTCGAGCGCGTGCGCGGAGTCGGCCGATCCGGCGCAGCGCCGCAGCGCGGCGGCCGGTTCCGCGGCGCGATCCTGCTCGACCCGCCCGTCTTCACCTGCTGCCCGGCGCGAATGGGGTGCCCCGCTCTGGCAGAGGGTGCGGGCGTAAAGGCCTGTGACGGCGGTCTCGACAAGTGGGGTGGCACTCCGTATGCTCCCACGAATCGGGGGGAGCCCCCGCTTTCTCACGGCGGTTCGGGCGGGAGGTAGTGCGTTGCCACGTATGGGATCCAATATAGACATCAATGAATCCGATCGCTATC
The DNA here is from genome assembly GCF_000196675.2 of Pseudonocardia benzenivorans CB1190. GTDB lineage: Bacteria > Actinomycetota > Actinomycetes > Mycobacteriales > Pseudonocardiaceae > Pseudonocardia > Pseudonocardia benzenivorans. The sequence continues at coordinate 3,437,497 of NC_015312.1, forward strand.
GTGGTGTCGTCGCTCGAGGGACCGACGAGGCGGATCCGCCCGTCGTCTGCTCGGTGACGGAAAGGAGGCCGCCGTGCCGTACCTGACCGCCACACCGACGGTGGCCCTGTCCGAGGGGCCCGTCCAGGGAAGGCGACACCGGAGGTTCCCGCAGGTCCGCGCGTTCTGCGGGCTCCCGTACGCCGCTCCGCCGGTGAGCTTCCTGCGCTTTGCCCCGCCGGCGCCCTGCCCGCGCTCCGACTCGTGGTCGCCGCTCGGTGGCTCCCTCCGAGGTGGCCTCGGTGCCGCGTTCGTCGAGGCCACCCGGCTCACGCTCGACGTCTGGACCCCGGTGGACGCGGCAGATCGACCGGTGCTCGTGTGGCTCGACGACGAGCGGAGGGCTCATGACGGCTGGTCGCGCAGGTTCTGCGCGGGCCTCGCAGCCGAGCACGGGGTCGTCGTGGTCGCGCCGCGCCACCGCACCGGCGCGCTGGGCTATCTCGATCTCACCGCGCTGCGGGACGGGTTCGGCAACGGCAACTTCGGACTCCTGGACCAGATGGAGGCCCTGACCTGGGTTGCGACGCATGCCCGGGCGTTCGGTGGGGACCCCACGACCATCACGGTCTCCGGGCGGGGGGAGGGCGCGCACGCCGCCGCGCTGCTCGCCGGCCTGCCTCGCACCAGCCCGCTCGTGCGGCGGCTGGTGCTGCCGGTCGGCGCCCCGCCGATCCGGGTCCAGACCCCGGCGCAAGCTGCACGGGTCGGTGCCGCGTTCCTCGACGTCCTCGAGGCGGATCCTGCCGCGCGGGGGGATTTGCGCGAGATCGACGCCGAGGCGATCGTCCGGGCCGAGGCGGCGCTCGGCCAACCGGAGGGTCACCTGCCGTTCGGCCTGGTGGCCCACGACGACCTCCCCTTCGGCGACCTGACCGAGCTGCTGCACACCGCCCCGACCTCCGTCGACGTGCTGGTCGGCAGCACCTGCGCCGAGCGCGGCGCCGGGCTGACGATGTGGACGGTCTGGCGGTGCGGCCAGGATCGACCTGCCGAGCGCTTCTCGACGGCGGTGGTCCGTACGCCGCACAGGTCGGGGGAGGGGTATGGCGGTGCCTTCGGGGCCTTCGTGCGCACCGGTGACCCCGCGCCGGCGGACGACCCGGAAGCGACTGCGCTCCTCCGGTCCCTCATCGGCTGGCAGCCGCTCGACCTCGGCGCTGCCCGGTGACGCCGATCGCCCGCCACCCGGGCCGTGGCGGCCTCCCCGACATCGTCGAAGTACGTCGACATCCTGCGCGCCAGGCACCCCGCGCGACACCGACGCCGCCCGCGCGGCGAAAGGACGCCCCTCGTGACTGAGCAGTACCGGACCGATCCCGATTTCGATGCGGACGCCCTGCGTGAGAAGTACCGGCAGGAACGCGAGAAGCGGCTGCGACCCGACGGATCCGCCCAGTACCGCCGGATCACCGACGAGCTCGAGCACTACCTGGTCGACCCGTACACCGAAGTGGTCGAGCGCGAACCCGTCACGGACGCGGTCGAGGTCGCGGTCATCGGTGGCGGGTTCGGCGGCCTGCTGGTGAGCTCCCGGCTTCGGGCGGCCGGCGTCGCGACCGTGCGGCTGATCGAGCAGGGCGGTGACGTCGGCGGGACCTGGTACTGGAACCGGTACCCCGGCGCGGCGTGCGACACCGAGTCGTACATCTACCTGCCGCTGCTGGAGGAGACGGGGTACATCCCCACCGAGCGCTACGCCAAGGGCCCGGAGATCCACGAGCACTGCAGGCGGATCGCGCGGCACTTCGACCTCTACCGGGACGCCCTGCTGCACACCGGGGTCGTCGACGTGCGCTGGGACGAGGCGGAGCAGCGCTACACCGTGACCACCAACCGGGGTGACCGGTTCCGCGCCCGGTTCGTCGTGATGACCGCGGGATCGATGGACCTGCCCAAGCTCCCGGGTATCCCCGGGATCGAGAACTTCGAGGGGCACTCCTTCCACACGACGCGGTGGGACTACGCGTACACCGGCGGGGACGCCTACGGGAACCTCACCGGGTTGGCCGACAAGAGGGTCGCGATCATCGGCACCGGCGCCACGGCGATCCAGGCCGTCCCGCACCTCGGCGCGAGCGCGGAACACCTCTACGTCTTCCAACGCACGCCCTCCGCGGTCAACGTCCGGGACAACCGGCCGACGGACCCGCGGTGGGTCGCGACGTTGGAGCCGGGCTGGCAGCGCGAGCGCGTCCGCAACTTCTCCGGGTTCATCGCGGGGGAGGAGGTCGGGGAGGATCTCGTGAACGACGGCTGGACCAGGATCTTCCGCAACCGCGCGCTGCACGGCGGGGTGCTCGACGAGGACGTGGACTTCGAGGTCATGGAGGCCGTGCGGGCACGGGTCGACGAGGTCGTCGAGGACCCCGAGGTCGCCGAGGCGCTCAAGCCGTACTACCGGGCGCTGTGCAAGCGTCCGACCTTCCACGACGAGTACCTGCCGACCTTCAACCGGCCCAACGTGACGTTGGTGGACACCGACGGCCAGGGCGTCGAGAAGATCACCGGGACCGCCGTCGTCGCCAACGGTATCGAGTACGAGGTCGACTGCATCGTCTTCGCCAGCGGCTTCCACGTCGGCGTGCCGTTCTCGCGGCGGCTCGGCTACGACGTCGTCGGGCGGCACGGCGCCACGCTGAGCGCGAAGTTCTCCGCGGGCATCTCGACGCTCTACGGGATGCAGACGCACGGGTTCCCGAACTTCTTCATCGTCGCCATCAACCAGGCAGGAATCTCCTCGAACCAGACCCACCTCCTGGACGTGCAGGCACGACACATCGCGGACGTCGTCGCGACCACGCGGGCCGCGGGCGCCGGGGCCGTCGACGTCGAGCAGGAGGCCGAGGAGGACTGGGTACAGCACGTGATCGAGTCCGCCCGTCGCAACGGCGAGTTCCTCGCCACCTGCACGCCGGGCTACTACAACAACGAAGGCAACCCGAACGTCGAGGCCTTCCGTCGCAACGGTCCCTACGCGCCCGGTGTGTGGCGCTTCGAGCGGATCGTGGAGCAGTGGCGTGCCGAGGGCCGCTACCGGGGCCTCGTCTTCGACGGATCACCGCTTCCCGACGGCACCGTCCCGTCCGGCAGCACTACCCGAGGGTGAGGAACCGATGAGCTCGTCCGAGCTTCCCAAGATCATCTCTGTCGACGACCACCTGGTCGAGCCCGCGCACCTGTTCGAGCAGTGGCTACCGGCGAAGTTCCGGTACGGGGCCCCGCGCGTCGAGCGGCGGATGATCAGCATGGACACCGACCTCTTCGGCTACGAGGAGGACCCCGACGGCATGCCCAGCGACGTCTGGGTGTTCGGCAAGTCCGTGTACGTGCCGCGGCGCGCGGTCGTCGTGCTCAAGGACGTCGAGACGTCGGCCGAGCTGCGCGACAAGGAGCCCGTCACCTTCGACGAGATGGACCCCGCCTGCTACGACCCGAAGGCCCGGATGCAGGCCATGGACGAGCAGGGCGTCGAGGCGTCGCTCGGCTTCCCCTCGTTCCCACGGTTCTGCGGGCAGGCGTTCAGCGAGGAGACCGAGAACGACCGCGAGCTGGGTGTGGCGTTGATCCGTGCCTACAACGACTGGCAGGTCGAGGAGTGGGCCGGCGACTCGGGCGGGCGGCTGGTCCCGGTCCCGGTCGTGCCGCTCTGGGACGCCCGGCTGGCTGCGGAGGAGGTCCGGCGCAACGCGTCCCGTGGTGTGCACGCGGTCGCCTTCAGCGAGGTCGTGGGGCACCTGGGCTACCCGGACATCCACGGCGGCAACTGGGACCCGTTCTTCGCCGCATGCGAGGAGACCGAGACGGTGGTCTGCATGCACATCGGCTCGTCGTCACTGCTGATGCCGCTCCCGCCGCGGGCCCCCCTGCTGCTGCTGCCGGTCATGCAGTTCGCGAACTCCTACGCCTCGATGGCGGACTTCGTCTTCTCCGGCGTGCTCGACCGGTTCCCTCGCCTCAAGCTCGCCTACTCCGAGGGGCAGGCCGGCTGGATCCCCTACGCCATGGAGCGGATGGACCACGCCTACGCCCACCACACCTGGGCATTGGGGGAGGAGAAGCTCAAGGAGAAGCCCTCGACCTACGTGCGGCGCAACATGTGGGGCTGCATCTTCGCCGACAAGCACGCGATCGCGAGCGCCGAGCACATCGGCGTCGACAACCTGATGTTCGAGGTCGACTTCCCGCACAGCGACGGCCCGTACCCGCACACCCGCAGCCACCTCGCCGACCAGTTCGCCGGCGTGGACCCGGCCGTCACCTACCGAATCGTGCGCGGCAACGCCATCCGCCTCTTCCAGCTGCCTTTCGACCAGGACCTGGACGCCGACGGTCGCCCGCTCGAGCTCGGGTGACCGGTCGTCGAACGGTGTGCGAGGTGCGCGGGCCCCGTCGTGGTCGGCCGACAGGACTCCTGCGGACGACGCGACACGCGGACCGGACGGAATGAGGACAGTGGACAGTACGACCGCGGGCGGCCCGCGCGGGAACGGCGCCACCGGGGCTCCCTCGGCGCTGCACCCACCCCTCGACGCCGAGCTCGCCGCCGTCCTGGCGGCGACCCCGGACGTCCCGACGACCGTCACCCCGGAGATGCTGGGCCCGCTGCGCGAGGCCGTCGCCGCCGGCGCGGAGCCGCTCACTGTCATCGCCGAGCGGCACGGCGTCGCGATCCGGACCGTGACGGTGCCCCGCAGCGGCGTCCCCGACCTGGAGCTGCTCGTGGCGCGCCCGCCGGGCACCCCACGCGGTGCTGCGGCGCTCTACTGGATCCACGGGGGCGGGGTCGTCCTGGGCGACCACCGGTTCGGCCTCGACCTGCCGCTGGCCTGGGCGCGGGAGTTCGGCGTGCCCGTCGTCTCCGTGGACTACCGGCTGGCTCCGGCCGACCCGGATCCCGCGGCGGTGGAGGACTGCTACGCGGGTCTGGTGTGGACCGTCGAGCACGCTGCGGAGCTGGCGATCGACCCGTCCCGGATCGTGCTCGCCGGGCACAGCGCCGGCGCCGGGCTCGCCGCCGGGACCGCGTTGCTGGCCCGCGACCGCGGTGGCCCCCGGGCCGTCGGGCAGCTGTTGTTGTGCCCGATGCTCGACGACCGGGAGCTCACCCCGGCCAGCCGCCAGCTCGACGGCGTCGGTGTCTGGGACCGCACGGCCAACCGCACCGCCTGGCGCGCCCGGCTCGGCGCGCGCTGCGGCGGCCCGGCGGTCGGGGCGTACTCCGCCCCGGCCCGGGCGACCGACCTCGCCGGCCTGCCCCCCGCGTTCGTCGACGTCGGCTCGGTGGACACCTTCCGCGACGAGGCCGTGGGCTACGCCGGCCGCATCTGGGCCGCCGGTGGCGACGCCGAGCTGCACGTGTGGCCGGGCGCCTATCACTGCTTCGAGATCTATGCGCCCGACGCCGCGATCTCGGTCGCGGCGGTCGAGCGCCGCACCGCGTGGCTGGCCCGCGTCCTGCGGGCCGGCTGACCGTCCCCGGCGAGGACCGATCCGAGATCCCGCGGACGGGGTCGCCATCCGCACCGGCGACGCCGTCCGCGGGATCGCCGTGCGGGTACGCCCGCGCACCGGCGCGACCGCCTCCGCGGCGACGGGGAGCCCCGCACGGCGGCCGCGATCCCCGACGTCCCACCGGTGAACTGTGTGTCGACGTCGGGGTACACGTCGGGAGCGGGATGCCTCGCCGCCCGCCTGCCCTGCGCCGCCGGCGTCGCGGCGTGCAGGGCAGACGGACGGACACGGCACCTCCGTCCGGCGAGCTCACCGTGTCCGCGGTCCGGAGCCTCCGGTGGAGGCGTGGAGACCCCGCGGTTCGTCGAGGAGCTCGCCGGAGGTCGTCACAGCGACATCCCACCGCCGACGTCGACGGTGGTGCCGACGATCGAGCTGGCCGCGTCCGAGGCCAGGAACGCCACCATGTTGGCGACCTCCTCCGGCAGCTGGTAGCGCTGGATCGCGGTCCGGCCGTGGTCGTAGAGGGTCTGCCACGTGTCCGGCAGCAGCTCACGGTTCGGGCCCCACATGCTGCCCGCGTTGACCCCGTTCACGAACACGCCGTACTTCGCGACCTCCTTGCCGAGGTGACGGTTGAACTCGGCGACGCCGGCCTTGAGCGTGCCGTAGAGGCCCAGGTCGGGCAGGGCGGTGCGGCTCGCCTCGGAACCGATGTTGACGATGCGGCCGTAGCGCTGGGGGATCATGTAGTCGAGGACCGCGCGGCACGAGTGGATCGGCGCGGCCAGCGTCCCTGCGATCGCGCTGTCGATCTGCTCGGGGGTGACCGTGGCCAGTTCGCCCACGTACGTCGCCACCGCGCTGTTGACCAGGATGTCGATCCGGCCCAGCCGCTCGTTCGCCTCCGCCAGGATCGCCCGGATCCCGGTGGGGTCGAGGGCGTCCCCGTAGATCCCGACCGCCTCCACGCCCCAACGGTCGGCGACGGTCTTGGCCAGCTCCTCGGCGGAGGGGCCGGGGCGACGACCCCAGGACACCTGCAGCGCCGCCGCCTTCTCCGGTTCCTGGTCGACGATCGCGACGTCGGCGCCGAGCCCGGCGAGCCGGTTCACGATGGCCTGTCCCAGGTTGATCCCGGCACCACCGGTCACGACCGCCTTGCGTCCCTTCAGGCTCATCACGTCCGTGACGCGTTGGTCGATGGTGTGGAGCGGGATCCGTTCCTCGTCCCACCAGATCGTGTTGTCGGAGCCCTCCGCGATGTGCTTCTCCAGCACATCCCTCAGGAAGTCGTCGGCCATCGTGGTGTCGTCCTCTCGTGTCGCCGGTCGGACGCCGGCGGGGATGCGGATCCGGCGGCTCACGGCGCGCCGGGGTGCGGTGGAGCAGCCGCGACGGGCCGGCCGGCGCCCGTCACGGGTAGGTCTCCTGCGGGGCGGCGGGTCCACGACGGCGTCGGGAAGCACGGACCCTTCCCGACGCCGCTCTGCACAGCGGGCCCCGACCCGGCAGGGGTCAGGCCTGCGCAGGCGTCAGGACGGCCGCGGCCGTCGCCGTGGAACGCCGGCTCGCCAGCAGGTAGCTCAGGCCGATGCTGACCACGCCGAGCGCGACGATGAGCAGGACGTTGGCGAGGATCGCGCCCCACGAGGGCGCGCCGGCGGCGGTCAGGCCTGCGGAGAGGATGGCCCCGGCGATCTGGCCGCCCAGCACGCCGCCGACCGACCGGACGACGTAGACCGCGCCGCTGGCACTGGCGACGCGCTCCGCGGGCACGACCCGGACGATCGTGTTGAGCGACTGGGTGAACCCGATGCCCAGACCGAGGCCCATCAACGCGGAGCAGAGGTACGGCGTCCACGGCGCGCTGCCGATCCCGAGCAGCACCAGACCGGCGGCGACGATCAGTACGGCACCGAGAATCATGGTGCCGCGGCGCCCCAGCAGCGGCTCGAGCCGCTGTGCGGTCGGTCCGGCCACGACGACCAGCAGGGCGTACGGGAGCAGGACGAGGCCCGCGGTCGAGGCGTCGCCGCCCATGCCGTACCCGATCGCGACCGGCAGCAGGGCGAGGGTCGGCAGGATCACGTACATCACGAAGGTGGCGATCGAGTGCGCCGTGTTGATCGACATGACGCCGAGGACCTCACGTTCGGCGAGTCCGCGCAGGTCGACCAACGGGGACGGGTGCCGGCGCTCGACGACCGCGAACACCGCGAGCAGCGCGATCGTCAGCACCAGCAGGCCCAGGACGAGCGGAGAACCCCAGCCCAGGCTGGTGGGGAACGTCAGACCGAGCAGCAGCGCGACCAGGGCGGCGCCGAGGAGCACCGCGCCGGTCCAGTCGACCGTGCCACCGGCGACCGGCGGGCAGCTGGGAAGAGCGCGCAGACCGACCAGTACCACGGCGGCGATGACGATCGTCGGGAACCAGTAGATGTAGGAGTAGTGCAGGTGGGTGACGATCGGGCCGACGGCCACATATGCGACCGCGGCACCGAGGCCACCGCTGACGACGAAGATCGTGTTGGCGGTGCGGGCCCTGCTCAGGGGCTGGCTGTCGCGCATGATGCCGATGGCGATCGGAACGACCGCGACGCCGACGCCCTGGAGCATCTGACCGGCGATCAGGAGGGGAGCGGTCGTGGCGAGAGCGGCGATGGCCGCACCGATCCCGGAGAGTCCGAGGACGACCAGGAAGACCTTCTTCTTGTCGGCGATGTCGGCGTACCGGGTCGCCAGCGGGAGACAGACGGCGCCGACGACGAGCAGGCCCGTCAGCATCCAGGCGCTCTGGGACGGGGTGATCCCGAGCTCCTGCTGCACGAACGGGACGATCGGAGCGACCATCATCTCCATCGTGAGATAGGAGAAGACGCCGAGCACCAGCAGGACGAGCGTCGTCAGCGAGCCGCGCGGCTCCGCGGCGACCGCGCCCGCGGTGAGGGCGCCGTCCGGTGCGGCCGGTGGATCGTTCGACGTGGGGACACCGTGCGTGGGCATGCTGATCCTCTCGACGGAAGACGCCGGGCCCGAGGAGTGCGGGCGGGACGGGGAACGGCGTGGACCGCCGGCCGTCAGCGGCGGCGCGTCCACTCCGGGCAGAGCCGTACGGGTACCGAACGCCAGGGTTGGCCTACCCGCCATCAATTCGAATCGCCTTCGAAATATGGCATGCGACACGAACCGGGTCAAGCGACGTCGAGGTCAGGAGTCCGACACGGTCCGGCGGAGCGCGGAGGCCCCGGCCGACGCCTCCTCGCTCAGGCCGGAGCGACGCCGTCCGGGTCCGCGGCGGGCCCGGCCGACAGGCCCGACCAGATCATGTCGAGCTGGAGGGCGGCCAGCGTGCCGGGGGCGCGGCCCGGCCCCGGCGGCGGCCAGGCCGCGGGGGCGATGCACATGCCGAGCAACGTCAGCACGGTGACCGTGGGATCGATCGACGGGGAGATGTCACCTGCGGCGATGCCGTCCTTGAGGATCGACTTCCAGGCCTCGCGGTAGCGGGAGAGCAGGCGCGCGTCCTCCTCCGCCTCGATCTCGGTGCGGCGCGGGTCGTGCGCGTCGGTGAACCAGCGGGGCGAGGCAGTGCGGTGCCGGTCGACGTAGCGCTGCTGTGCCCGGATGGCCTTCTTGAGCTTGTCCCGCGCGGCTTCCCGGCCCGCCGCGACCTTCTCCAGCGTGACCACGACCTCGGTGAACTGCTGGCGGGTCACGAGGCGGAGCAGTGCCGCCTTGCTGCTGACGTGGTAGTACAGACTGCCCTGCAGGACACCGAGCTCCTTGGCGATGTCCTCGATTCGGGCGTTGTCGTAGCCCTTGTCGGCGAACACCTTCGCGGCGGCGTCGACGACCTGCTGCCGGTTGCGGATCTTGGTCATCCGGTCTGCGCCCCCACCCCCGCCTCGCTGGCGACGGCTGCAGCATAGCCGCGATTCGAATCAGCCTCGAGAAGTGGAGGGCCGGTCCGCGTCGACGCGAGGTGCGGAGATCCCCGACCAGACGATCTCGTGCTGCAGCGCCGCGACCTCCTCGATCCGTCGGGCGCCGTCGCGTCGGAACCAGTACGACACGTAGTCGCACATGCTCACGAGTGAGATGGCGACGGCCGTCGCATCCGTGCCCGCCGCGATCTCGCCACGGGCCATGCCCTCCTCGACGATCGCCGCCCAGCCGGCGCGGTAGCGCAGCACCGCCTCGCGGTGCTCAGCGATCTCGTCCTCGGTGATGTCCGCCGAGCGCGTGGGGTCGCTGAACCAGTCCGGGGCTTCGATCAGGTGCTGCTCGGCGTGTGCGAGGTGGCCCAGGATGGCCGACCGGAGCTTCTGCGCGGGCTCGGCCGAGGACGCGACGATCGCGTCGAGCCCCGCGGTCAGCAGGCGGAGGTGATGCAGCACCACCAGCCGGTGCAGTGCCGCCTTGCTGCCCACGTGGTAGTAGAGACTGCCCTGCATGACGCCGAGCGCGGCGGCGATGTCCTCGATCCGGGTCGCCGCGTAGCCCTTGTCGGCGAACACCTCGGCCGCCGCCTCGACGAGCTGCTGCCTGCTGCGGATCTTCGTCATCCCTCGTCCCTCGGCCGGTGTCGCGGAATGCCGAGTCTAGGACCGGGCGACCCGTGGACAGCACTGTTCAGAGGGGGAGTGCGGCGCCGACCGGCCTCACCGGCGGCGCGCGGAACCGGCCCGCCCGATCTCGTCCACCCTGCGGACGAGCAGGTCGCTCGCGCGTCGGACGTGTTCGGTCAGCCGGGCACGGGTCGTCGCGGCGTCCCCGCGGCCGATGGCCTCGAGGATCCCGGCGTGCTCCGCCGCGTCCTTCTCGAGCCGGCGGACGTCGTTGCCCAGGGCGAGCCAGGTGAGATTGTGGGGCACCTTGTGGTGCAGGGTCTCGAGCACCACGGAGAGGTGCCTGTTGCCGCCCGCCTCGATGACCACGTGGTGGAAGTCGGTGTTCGCCTCCTGCCACAGCTGTTGGGCCGGCGAGGTGTCGCCGTCCGCGGTGCGCAGCTCCTCGACCGCCCGGCGGAACATCGCGTCGGCCGCCGCGAGCCGGTCGAGCTGCTCGGAGGTGATCAGCTCCGCGGCCGCCGCGCCCGCGTGCCCCTGCAGGATCGCGTGCAGCTCGTAGACCTCGATGATGTCGAGGGTCGAGGGCAGCCGCACCCGCGCGCCACGGTTCGCGATCAGCTCGACGGCACCCCGTGCCTGCAGCTGCCGCAAGGCCTCGCGGACCGGCATGCGGCTGACGCCGAAGTCCTTCGCCAGGGCCTCCTGTCGCAGCCAGCTGCCCACGGGGATCTGCCCGGCGTTGATCCGCTCCTGGAGCACCGCGACCAGGGAGTCGACGAGGTCGTGATCGTCCGCCCGCCGCGCTGTCGTGCCGCGGCCGGCCGTGACATCCTTTCGATCGACGACTCCCACGGACTGGATCCTAAACGTTGCGTCGTGGATACATCAAGGCAACTCAGGACGTATGCCCGTCGGAGCCCGTTCTGTCGGGCCGTCGAAGGGCACCCGGGCGGGCCGTGCCGATCCGAAGGCGTCATATCTGGATCCAATCTTGACGTGACTGAATCCGACTAGCTATCGTCCGTTCTCAATCCGGACGAGCAGGAGGCGCCCTCGTGGGAGCGAACAGCGGCGAGGCCGTTGAGGTCGGTACGGACGTGGTCGTGATCGGTGCCGGGCCGGGTGGGATCTGCACCGCGATCCAGCTGCGCCAGGCCGGGATCGAGGACGTGGTGGTCCTGGAGAAGTCCGCCGGCGTCGGCGGGACCTGGTTCAACAACCGCTATCCAGGCCTGTCCTGCGACGTCCCGACCGACCTGTATTCCTACAGCTTCTTCCTCGACCACGAGTGGGAACGACCGTTCGCCACCCGTGCGGAGATCGTGGAGTACCTGGAGGCGGCCGTCGACCGGTTCGGCGTCCGGGACGCGATCCGGCTCGACACCCATGTGGTCTCGGCACGATGGGACGACGAGAGCGCCCGCTGGACCATCGTCGACTCGCGGGGCGGGCGCTGGATCGCGCGGGTCCTGGTGGGTGCGGTGGGCATGTTCAACGAGCACGTCGTGCCCGCCATCCCCGGCCTGGACACCTTCACGGGGCCGGTCACCCACACCGCGGAGTGGCCGGACGCCGATCTCGGGTTCCTCGCCGGCCGCCGCGTGTCGGTCGTCGGGACCGCGGCCAGCGCCACCCAGGTCGTACCGACCATCGCCCCGCACACCGGGCACCTGACCGTCTTCCAGCGCACGTCGAACTGGGTCTTCCCGAAGGACCACGGCCGCTACACGGAGGAGGACAAGCGCAGCCGCCGTGTGGACCGGTCGGTCGTCGAGGCGGGGCGTGCGCAGGCCGCCCGCGAGCTGGACGAGCTGTTCGCCGACCTGAACAACGAGGCCAAGACGGCCGAGCAGGCGGCCAAGGCGCTCGCCAACCTCGACACCGTCCGAGACCCCGCGGTCCGGGAGGCCCTGCGCCCCACCGCCCAGCTCGGCGCGCAGCGGCCGCTGCTCTCCTCGGAGTTCTACGAGGCCTTCAACCGGCCGGACGTCACGCTCGTGACCAGCCCGATCACGGAGGTCACCGCGAACGGGATCCGGACCGCGGACGGCCGGGAGCACCCGGCAGACCACATCGTGCTCGCCACCGGTTACCACGCCCACAGGTTCCTCTCGGTCGTCGACGTCGTCGGCCGCGGTGGGACCGCGCTGCGCGACCAGTGGGCCGAGGGGGCCTACGCCTACCTGGGCATGACCGTCGAGAACTTCCCCAACCTGTTCATGCTCTACGGGCCCAACACCAACGGCGGCTCGATCATCGACAAGCTCGAGACGCAGGCCCGCTACATCGTCGGCAAGACGGTCTACGTGCTCAAGAACGATGTGCGCGCGATGGAGGTCCGGCCCGAGGTCGTCGCCGCGTACAACGCGCAGGTCCAGGCCGACATCGGGGCGGTGCGGGCCTGGCAGGTCGAGGGCAGCCGCTACTACCGCGCGCCGTCGGGCCGGGTCGTCACCCAGTGCCCGTACACGGTCGTCGAGTACGACCGGATGACTCGCGAGGACGATCTCGCCGCCTTCACGGTCACCCTCGCGGACCCGTCATGACCGGCGCGGCGAGCAGGACGGCTCGTGAGGCGCAGGATCGCGCGCACGCGATCCTGCAGGCGGGCACGCGCGGCTTCCTCGCGACCCGGACGGCGGCCGGCGCTGCCGTCGTGCACCCGATCTCGGTGTTCCACCGCGCGGACGGGCTCTGGATGAACACCTACCTCAAGTCCGCGAAGGCGCGGAACATGATCCGCCACCCGGCGGTCGCCGTCGTGGTGGTCGAGTGCGGGGCAGGCGCGCCGCGCCCGCCCGGTGTGCTCGTGCGCGGCCGGGCCGAACTGCTCCCTGAGGACGCGGACCCGCCTCCCGCCACCGTTGAACCCGCCTACCTGCTCCCGGGGGTGACGGCACCCGTCCCCGGCGACCCCATCTGGTCGCTGAACGGACGGCGGCGCTGGTTCCGGGTGCCCCTGACCGACGTGACCCTGCTGGAGGCCACCGATGCCCAGGCATGACGTCCGGATGACCCCGGCCGAGGTCGACGCGTTCGTCCAGGACGAGGAGGCCGGTGTGCTGGCGCACCTCGACGAGCACGGCGACCCCACCGCGATCCTGGTCGGCAGCCGCGGGCTGGGGACAGGCGTCGCACTCACCGCGGCCACCGCGCGCCCCCTCCCGCCCGACGGCACGCAGGTCTGCGTGGCCTACGAACGGGAGCCCTCCTACTCGGGCGTGCGGGCCGCGCTCGTGCTCGGGCGCCTCGCGGGCGACCACGTCGTCGTGGACCGCACGATCAGCTTCGACTTCGGCAAGATCCCTGCCCCCGTTCGGGAGGACGACAACTGATGGCCGGGGACCGGTACACCATCGCTACCGACATGGGTGGGACGTTCACCGATCTGGTTCTGGAGGACCGGTGGACCGAGCGGGTCCACATCGTGAAGAGCCCCACGGTGGTCGACGACCCGATCCAGGGCATCCTCGCCGCCGTCGACCTCGCGGCGGCGGAGATCGGCATCGGCCGACGGGACCTGCTGGCCGGCACCGACACGTTCGTGCACGGCACCACCCGCGCGCTGAACGCGATCCTGACCGGGACGACGGCCCGGACGGCGTTCCTGACCACGCGTGGGCACCCGGATGTCTTGTTGTTCCGTGAGGGTGGGCGGGTGGATCCGTTCGATTTCACCCGCCCGTACCCTGCTCCGCTGGTGCCGCGCGCGCTGACCTGGGAGGTCACCGAGCGGGTCGGGGCGGACGGCGCGGTGGTGACGGCGTTGGACGAGGCGGCGCTGGTCGCGCAGTTGCGGGAGATCGTGGCGGCCGGGGTGGAGGCGATCGCGGTCTGCCTGCTGTGGTCGGTGGCGAACCCCGCCCACGAGGTGCGGGTCGGCGAGCTGGTCGAGCAGCACGCGCCCGGTGTGCCGTACACGCTCTCGCACCGGCTCAACCCGATCGTGCGGGAGTACCGGCGGGCCTGCTCCACCGTGCTCGACGCGTCGCTCAAGCCGTTGATGACCGCTTATCTGGAGGACATGAAGCGCAGGCTGAGCGCGGAGGGGCTGGTCGGCCGGCTGCTCATCGTGACCTCCGGGGGTGGGGTGATGGACTCCGCGGCGGTGGCGGCGGCGCCGGTGCACGTGATCGGGTCCGGTCCGGCGATGGCGCCGATCGCCGGGCGCGACGTGGTGGACCGCACGACGGGGCATCAGACGGTGTTGGTCACCGACACCGGTGGCACCAGCTACGACATCGGCGTGGTCCGTGACGGGGACGTGTCGTTCACCCGTGAGTCGTGGCTGGGTGCGCCGTATCTGAGTCACATGACCGGGTTGCCCTCGATCGACATCAAGAGCGTCGGGGCGGGCGGGGGGAGTATCGCCGCGGTTGTGTCCGGGCTGCTCACCGTCGGCCCGCGTAGTGCGGGGGCGCGGCCGGGTCCGGTCTGCTACGGCCAGGGCGGCACGGAACCGACGGTCACCGACGCCGCCGTGGTGCTGGGCTACCTGGACCCGGGGTACTTCCTGGGCGGGCGGGTGACGCTGGACATCGCGGCGGCCGAGCGGGCGATCGCGGAGCGGATCGCGGCGCCGTTGGGGTTCACGACGGTGCAGGCCGCCGCGGCGGTCATGGAGTTGGCGACCGAGCACATGGTGCGCGCGATCGAGGACACCACGGTGGCCCAGGGTATCGATCCGGCCGCGGCGGTGCTGGTCGCCGGGGGTGGGGCGGGCGGGTTCAACGCGGTCGCCATCGCGTCGCGGCTGCGCTGTGCTGCGGCGGTCATCCCGGACACCGGCAGCGTGCTCAGCGCGGCGGGGGCGGCGATCTCGGATCTCTCGTCGGACTTCGCGGCGGCGTGTCCGGCGAGCACGCACGAGTTCGACCACGACCGGGTCGGGGCGGTGATCGACGGGCTGGTGCAGCGCGCGAGGGAGTTCGTCGCCTCGACCGGGGTGGCCGGCGAGCTCGCCGACGTGCGGTTGTTCGCCGACGCCCGCTATCCGCACCAGGTGTGGGAGGTGGAGGTGCCGTTGCCGACGTTGCGGATCGCCACCGCGGCGGACGTCGAGGCGCTCGCCGACGCCTTCCACAAGATGCACGAGAAGCTGTTCGCGATCAGCGACCCCACCTCGGTCGTGGAGGTCGTCGGCTGGCGGGTCCGGGCCTCGTGCCGCACCCGCAGCACCCCGCTGGGTCAGGTCGAGAGCGGTCCCGCGCGGTCGCGGGCACCCCGCAGCCGGCCGGTCCACTTCCCGGGGCACGGCCGGTTCGACGCCGTGGTCCGGGCGCATGACGACATCGCGGCGGGGGAGGTGGTCGCCGGTCCCGCGATCGTGGAGACGCCGGTGACGGTGGTCGTCGTCGACCCGGGCGCGACCGCGACCCGGGCCTCGACCGGAGCGCTGATCCTGCGGCGGAACGGAGCCGACCGATGACCCAGGAGAACCAGAAGACCCAGAAGACCCAGAAGACCCAGGGGGCCGAGGGGACCGGGGGGACCCTCGACGGGCTGCAGCTGGCGGTGCTGACCAGCCGGATGGAGCAGGTGGTGCGGGCGATGGCGAACACCCTCGCGCGGACTGCCCGGTCCGGCGTCATCAACACCGCCCGCGACTTCTCCTGCTGCGTGCTGACCGGGGACGCGCAGCTGCTCGCGACGGCGGAGTCGTTGCCGGTGCACGTCATGCGCGGCCCGGATCTCATGGCCGCCTACACCGCGCAGCAGCATCCGGACCTGCGCCGCGGGGATGCCTACCTGCACAACTCGCCCTATCACGGCAACTCCCACGCCGCGGATCACTGCATCCTCGTGCCGGTGGTCGACCCGGCGGGCCGGCACCGGTTCACGGTGCTGGTGAAGGCGCATCAGGCCGACTGCGGTAACGGGACGCCGACGACGTACTCGACCTCGGCCGTCGACGTTTACGAGGAGGGTGCGCTGATCTTTCCCGCGGTGCGGGTGCAGCGTGAGTTCACCGACGTCGACGACGTGATCCGGATGTGCCGGATGCGGATCCGGGTGCCGGACCAGTGGTGGGGTGACTACCTGGCCATGGTCGGGGCGGCGCGGATCGGGGAGCGGGAGGTCGAGAAGCTCGCCGCCGACGTCGGCTGGGACGAGCTGGACCGCTACGCGCGGGAGTGGTTCGACTTCTCCGAGCAGCGGGTCGCCGAGGCCATCGCGGGGCTGCCGGGTGGGCGGCTCACCCTGGGCGGTGCGCACGATCCGTTCCCCGGGGTGCCCGACGGGGTCCCGGTCTCGGTGACCGTGGACGTCGACCCGGCCGCGGGCCGGGTGAGCGTGGACCTGCGGGACAACCCGGACTGTCAGCCGTGTGGGCTGAACCTGACCGAGAGCACGTCGGCCAGCTCGGCGCTGGTCGGGGTGTTCAACTCGCTGCCGGTGTCGGTGCCGGCGAACGCGGGCAGCCTGCGGCGGGTCGAGGTGCTGTTGCGGGAGAACTGCGTCGTGGGTATCCCTCGGCACCCGGCCAGCTGCTCGGTGGCGACGACGAATGTCGCGGACCGGGTGACGAACCTGGTGCAGCGCGCGATCGCCGAGCTCGGGCCGGGGGTGGGGATGGCCGAGGCGGGGCTGGTGCAGCCGCCGGCGTGGGCGGTGATCTCCGGTGTCGACCCGCGCACCGGCGGGACCCCGTTCGTGAACCAGATCCTGTTCCCCGGGGTGACCGGTGGGCCGGGGTCTCCGTGGGCGGACGGTTGGCTGACCTTCGGGCACGCGGGCAACGCCGGGATGATGCTGCGTGACAGTGTGGAGATCGACGAGATCCACCATCCGATCCGTGTCGCGCAGCAGCGCATCCTCCCCGACACCGAAGGGGCGGGCGCGTTCCGGGGCGCGCCGGGCGCGCTGGTCGAGTACGGGCCGACGACGGCCCCGTTGACCGTGAGCTACGGCAGCGACGGCGCGGTGCATCCGGCCGCGGGGGCCGCGGGTGGCACCGCGGGCGCGGTGGCTCGGCAGCTCCTGCGCCGGGCCGACGGAACGCTGCAGGAGCTACCGGTCAGCGGGCTGGTCGAGCTGGCGCCGGGGGAGACGGTGGTGTCGGAGAGCTGCGGGGGCGGCGGCTACGGCCCGCCTCGCACGCGGGACGCGGCGAGCGTGGCCCACGACGTGCGCGAGGGCTGGATCACCCCCGGGCGGGCCCGGGAGGTCTACGGGGTCGCCGTGCGCGACGGGCAGGTGGACGAGGCGGAGACCAGCAGGCTCCGTGAGGGTGTGAGCGAGGAGTGAGATGAGCACGAGTGTGACCCCCGAGTCCATCCTGGCGGCACAAGGGCTGCCCACCAGCGACAACCACGAGCTGCCGACCTCGGCGCGGACCTTCGCCGACGGCGGGCAGTTCCGGCTCGAGGTGTCCGGCGTCGAGCGGCTGTCCAACCTGGAGGTGCTGCTGACCGAGGCCAAGCGCCACGAGGTCTTCGTCCACCGGATCATCTGCTTCGGTGGTGGGGCGACCCTGCTCGACAAGGGTGAGTTGCGTGCGTTCGGGCAGCTCGCGGCGGAGAACGGCATCGAGGTCGTGGCGTGCCCCGGGCCGCGCGCGGGCTGGGACTCCGGCCGGCAGCTGACCAGCCGCGAGGGCATCACCACGGGCAAGAGGATCCGTGGCGTCGACAACATCCGGTACCTGCTGCACGACGTCCTGCGGATCTTCGACGCCGGACTGCGCGGGCTGCTGGTGATCGACGAGGGCGTGCTGGACGTGCTCAACACGGCGCGTGCGCGCGGCGACATCCCGGAGGACGCCTTCTTCAAGGTGTCCGTCTACGCGGGGCACGCCAACCCGGCGTCGGTGCGGGTGCTGGAGCAGCTGGGCGCCGACAGCGTGAACCCGGTGGGCGACCTGAGCCGGCCCGTGCTCAGCGCGATCCGCTCGGTCGCCACGGTGCCGCTGGACATCTGGGCGATCACCTTCGACTCCTTCGGCGGCATGACCCGGCTGTGGGAGGCGGCCGACATCGCCCGGGTCGCGTCCCCGGTCTACTTCAAGATCGAACCCGGTGAGTCCGAGGAGGTCATGTACAACGGCTACACCGACGCCGAGTTCCACGACCGGCTCGTCGTGCACAAGGTCCGGCAGGCCGCGATCCTGCGCGAGCTGGCCGCCACCGTGGACTCCGGTGTGCGGATCTCCCCGCCGCCCGCGGGCTGATGGGCGAGCTGCGCAGTGCCCGCTGGTTCTCCGGTGAGCACGTGCCCGGGTTCGTGCACCGCACCGCGATGCGGGCGTCGGGGTTCGCGCGGGCGAGTTTCGACGGGCGCCCGGTGGTCGGGATCTGCAACTCCTGGTCGGAGCTGATCAGCTGCAACCTGCACCTGCGGGCGCTCGCGGACAGTGTGCGCCGCGGGGTCCTGCAGGCCGGCGGGGTGCCGGTGGAGTTCCCGACGATCTCGCTGGGCGAGCAGCTGATGAAGCCCACGACGATGCTGTTCCGCAACCTGATGGCCATGGACGTCGAGGAGTCGCTGCGCGCCTACCCGTTCGACGCGGTGGTGATGCTCGGCGGGTGCGACAAGACGATGCCCGCCCAGCTCATGGGCGCGGCCAGCGCGCAGGTCCCGACGATCGTGGTCCCGGGTGGGCCGGCCAACCCGGCGACCTTCCGCGGGCGCCGGATCGGGGTCGGCACCGACCTGTGGGGCTACGTCGACGACGTGCGCGCGGGCCGGATGTCGCAGGCCGAGTACGAGGCCCTGGAGGCCTCGGCGGGCCCGTCGGTGGGGCACTGCCCGGAGATGGGGACGGCCTCGACGGTCTCGGCGGTCGTCGAGGCCCTGGGCATGACCCTGCCCGGCGCGAGCGCGGTCCCGGCCACCGACGCCCGGCGCAGCCACGTCGCCGAGG
Source organism: Pseudonocardia benzenivorans CB1190 (assembly GCF_000196675.2). Taxonomy (GTDB): domain Bacteria; phylum Actinomycetota; class Actinomycetes; order Mycobacteriales; family Pseudonocardiaceae; genus Pseudonocardia; species Pseudonocardia benzenivorans. The sequence continues at coordinate 3,456,427 of NC_015312.1, forward strand.
ACTGCGGGCGCACCGCGGTGCGCCTGGCCGAGCAGGGTGTGCGCCCGTCGCAGATCCTCACCGCGGACGCCTTCCACAACGCGATCGCCGTGCTGGTCGCACTGGGCGGGTCGACGAACGTGATCCTGCACCTGCTCGCGCTGGCCGGGCGGGCCGAGGTCTCGCTGGGGCTGCAGGACTTCCACGACATCGCCGCGACCGTGCCGTTGATCGCGAACGTGCGCCCGGCGGGGGAGCACCTGGTCGAGCAGCTGTTCGAGATCGGTGGGCTGCCCGTCGTGCTCGGCGAGCTCGCGCCGCTGCTGCGCCTGGACGCGATGACGGTGAACGGGCAGACGCTGGGGCAGAACCTGGCCGACGCCCCGCCGGTCGACGGCGAGGTGGTCCGCCCGCTGTGCGATCCGGTGCAGCCACCGGGCGGGCTGGCCGTGGTCCGGGGCAACCTGGCCCCCGGCGGGGCCGTCGTGAAGTGCAGCGCAGCCAGCCCGGAACTGCTGGTCCACGCCGGGCCGGCGCTGGTCTTCCACGACATGGACGACCTGCGCACGCGCATCGATGATCCCGACCTGCCGGTCACCGCCGACACCGTCCTCGTGCTGCGCAACGCCGGGCCGGTCGGGGGACCGGGGATGCCCGAGTGGGGTGCGCTGCCGATCCCGCAGAAGCTGCTGCGCGAGGGTGTCCGCGACATGGTCCGGGTCTCCGACGCCCGGATGAGTGGCACGGCCTACGGCACCACGGTGCTGCACGTGGCCCCGGAGGCGGCGGTCGGCGGCCCGCTCGCGCTGGTCGAGGACGGTGACGTGATCCGGCTCGACGCCCGCGCCGGTGTGCTGCACCTGGAGGTCGACGACGCCGAGCTCGACACCCGCCGCCGGCGCCGGGCCGGGGAACCGGCCCGGGTGGCCTACCGGCGCGGCTACGGCGCGCTCTACGCCGAACGGGTCACCCAGGCCGACACCGGCTGCGACTTCGACTTCCTGCAAGGACGATCCAGCGAACCCGCCGCCGAGCCCCACGGAATCTTCGACGGCTGGATCGGTGGCTGGTGAGTGCACCCTCGACGCGGGTACGCGCCCCTGGGGGCCCTCAGCTGCTCGCTCCGACCGTCGGAACGATGACACAGGTCGGAACATTCGGCTGATAGTCGGCCGCGACGCCGAGCCGCCCCGTGAAGCCCGGGCAGGGGGTAGGACGAAGGCATGAGGAACCGCAGCGCCGAGGTCTCCGCTCGCCGACGCCGCGCGGTCCGGCCCGTGGCTCGCTCGTCGGAATCGGCGCCACCGTCGTTGCTCATGACATGACGCGACACGGGCCCGCGCCGGACGCGTTCGCAGGGGTGATGGCAACAGGAATCCTCGCCGTCGCGGCGAACAGCTGCGCCGCACGTCCGCTCGCGCTCGTCCTGTTCGGGATCGCGGCGGCCGCGTTCGTCGGGCTGCTCGGGTGGGTTGTGGTCGGAGCCGGCGGCGGTGTCCGCAGGATGCGCCAGGAGTCGCTGGCGCCGGACGTCGTGCTGCGGGCGTTCACCTTCGTGGCAGCGGCCACGGTGCTGGCCACAGCGGTGCAGGGGCTCTTCGGGGGTCCCTCATGGGCGGTGGACCTCCTCGGGGGAGCGGGATTCGCGGCCTGGCTGGTGCTGCTACCACTCGCCGTGCGCGATGTCCGCGCGCGACGGCCGCGGGAGTTGCGCGACCAGGTGCACGGCGCGTGGCTGCTGGTCTCCGTCGCCACCGCGGGCCTGGCCACCGTCGTCGCCGACCTGTCCGTCCGCCTGCATGCCGCCGTACTGCTCGCCGCGGCCGCGGCACTGTGGCTACTCGCGATACTGCTCTACCTGCTGCTCGTCGCCCTGGTCGGGTGGAGGCTCACCTCCACACCCTTCGTGCCCGCGGAGGTCACCCCGGACAGCTGGGTGTTGATGGGCGCGCTCGCGATCAGCGCCCTGACCGGCGACCACGTGCAGCAGGCGCTCGCCGCGCTCCGGATCACCACGGGCGCGGAGGTGGCCCACGGGCTCACCGTGGTTGGTCAGGTGGCGGCGCTGGCGTGGATCGTGCCGCTGTTGGTCGCCCAGGTGTGGACGGCGGGGAAGCTGCCCGGCTTCCTGACCTACGACAGAACCTGGTGGGCGGCGGTGTTCCCGCTGGGCATGCTGTCGGCCGCCTCGTCCGCGACGGCTCGGAGCTGGCCGCTGGCGGCCCTGACCACGGTGGCGCTGGTGCTGTTCTGGGACGCGTTCGCCATCTGGGTCGCGGTGGCCACCGGGCTACTCCACCGCGGCGCCCGCCTCCTGCGACGGCCCGCCTGACGTCCGCATCGACGTCGGGCGCCGACGCCTCGACTGGTGGAGCAAGCGGGTAGCGCGCCGGCACACTCCTACGCACTGCCGGTAGTCGCTCGTATTCGATCTGGTGCTATTCAGGCTGTTGGCCAGGTCGGCGGTGGGTAGCTACTAGGTGTACCCGGCCAGGAGATTGGTGACGATCTGATCGTCTCGACACACGGTCGGGACAGTTGAACAAGGGAGAGCCCCCGAGTGGGGTGTGGCTTGTCGTAACGCCCGCCTGACCGTCCACGTACGACACGTGCTCATTGAGCGCGTCCTACCGCGCCGACCAGATCGCCCGCCGCGCAGCGAAAGGCTCACGCGGCGGACGACCTCCCGGGTTCGACCCGGTCGTTTACGCCGGCCGCAACGTCGTCGAGCGCTGCTTCAACCGCCTCAAACAGTTCCGCGACCTGGCCACCCGCTACGCCAAACGCGCCGCCTGCTTCCGAGCGGAGATCGTCATCGCCGCCGCGGTGTTGTGGCTGCGCACGGACTTACAGGACACGCCCTAGCCGCCGACGATCTCGTCCTCACCCCGAGGTCACCACTGGCTCGTCACCGAGACCGCCGCAGGCGGAAACGAGGTTGTGCCGCGCCGTCCGGCAGCTGAGGACGAGCTGCCGTGAGCGCCCGCGGGTCTCGATCCGGTAGCGGCCCAGCACGATCGGCTCGCCGTCGATCCGCTGGTGGCCGGGGCCCGGCGGTCAGCTTGCCTCTGACCTGCCGGCCCTGCTGGTCCGGGACCTCGACGGCAACCCGATCAACCTCGTCACACCGATCACCGAGGCGGCTCGCACCATGTTCGACGTGGCTCGGCCCCGCTTCCGGTCGAGCCACGAGGACGCACGACCCGGGACCGTCGGATCCGGGCGACCCTCGGCAGGGCGGTCGCCGTGTGGGTGACCCGCCCTCGCGCGGAGGAGCGGCGCGGCAGTTGGCCGTCGGGCCTGCTCCGCCGCGTCCGCTCGGCCTCGCCATCACCCGCGACCGTCTCCGTCAATATTAGCTGACATGTTCAGGTGTTGGGAGGAACGCCGTCGTCTATCGTGTCAACCGTGCGTGACAGATCGGGAGGCGTCGTGGATGCCAATCTGGCGTTCGACGCCCTCGCAGATCCCATCCGGCGGGAGATTCTCGGAGTGCTCGCGGCAGAGGACGAGTGCAGTGCGGGGGCGATCGCCGACCGCATCACCAGCGTGGGGCGCAGCGCCGTGTCGATGCATCTCAAGGTGCTGCGTGTCGCCGGCCTGGTCAGCGAGCGTCGCGAGGGACGCTTCCGCTTCTACTCGATCGACTCCGCAGGCTCGGCCAGGGACGTCCTCAGCCTCCTCCACAACGTCTTCCGGGCTGGCCTGCAGTCGGTGGGAGGCGCCGTGCCGGACGACGAGCTGGATGGTCGGCGCGCAGTGCACAATCCGGGCACTCCCTGACAGCAGAATCTGTCGTTCCCGCACATCCCTGGGGGCCCGATGTCCGTCCTCACGTTGACCGCGCAGGAACAGGTGTCCGCGCCGCCGAGCGTGGTGTTCGCTCTGTTCGGTGCCGGTGCCGGTGCTGGGTGGGTGTTCGACGCCGTGTGCGATCGGGTCGCTCCCGGCGTCGCGGTGACGCTGCGCGCGCCGCTCGACGGGGATGCTGCGCCGGTCGAGATCCTCGGCCGGATCGGCGCGGTCACCTCGGGCCGCCTGATCGAGATCGTCCACGACCAACCCTGGCGCGGCCGCACGGTGTTGCGGTTCTCCGCGCACGGCAGCGGGACCCGGGTCCGGCTGCAGTCCGAGCTCGACCAGCAGGGATTGGAGTGGCTGCTGCGGCGCCGCGGGCACGTGGTGCGCAGCGTCCCGTGCGAGAACCCCGCACTCGGCCTGCTGACCTCGAAGTCCGGGCCCGGCAACCTCTTCGCCGCGGCCTCGGACAACATGGCTGCGCTCGCGCTGGAGGAGATCAACGCCGACGGCGGGCTGCACGGCCGCCCCGTCGACCTCGTGATCGGCGACGACGCCACCGATCCCGCCACGGGCGCCCGCGAGGCTCGGCGGCTCGTCGCCGCCGGCTGCCGCACCATCTTGGTCGCGACGACATCGGCCACCTTCGTCGCCGTGTCGCGGGCCATGGCCGACGCCGACGTCCTGCTCATCCAGACACTGATGAACGAAGGCGGCATCGCCGGGGCCCTGCGCGTCCAGCTCGGCGAGCGTCCGGTCGACCAGCTCGCCGCAGCTGCCGGCCCGATGATGCGGGCCGCGGGCGGGCGCCGCTGGTTCCTCGCGGGCAACGACTACTGCTGGCCGCGCAGCACGCACACGGTCGCCCGCGAGGTACTTCCCCAGCTCGGCGGCAGTCTGGTCGGTGAGCGGCTGGCCCCTCTGGGTACCAGTGACTTCGCGGCGATCATCGAGGCCGTCGAGCGCTCCGGCGCGGATCTCCTGCTGTCCACGTTCGTCGGCGCGGACGCCGCGGCGTTCCAACGCGAGTGTTACGAGCGCGGCCTGCACCGGCGGTGCCTCACGCTCGCGCCGGCCATGGACGAGTCCACACTCGCCCGGATCGGCACCGAGGCGACGGCGGGCCTGCACACCGTGTCCGGCTACGTCGAGTCGCTCGACACCGAGCGCAACTCAGCGCTGCTCAACCGTTACCGGGAGCGTTTCGGTCAATGGGCGCCGCCCCTGTCGACCTTGAGCGAGTCCGTGTTCGAGGGCGTCCACATGTGGTTCGCCGCGGCGGCCCAGGCAGGCACCGACGAGCCGCACGCCGTCGCCCGCGCGATGCACGACGTCCGTTTCGAGCTGCCCCGCGGCACGGTCACCCTCGACGGCAACGGGATCGTCGGTCAGCGAATCCACGTCGCCGAGGCAGTCGGAACCGATCTTCGGGTGGTCATCTCCCCGTAACGCGTCAACATGTCGCGAATCGTTGACATACCAGGCCGAGCCTCCATAGATTGCCGACACCCTTCTCCGCCGTTGGAGGCCTCATGGCTGTTCCCCCACCTGATCTCGCGCGACTCGCCGAACTGGGCGCCGACCTGGGCCTTTCGGATGCCGAACTTGCCGAGTTCGCGCCCGCTGTCACAGCGACGTTCGCCTCGTCCGACGCCGTGGAGGCGATCTACCGCCGTTCCGCCCCGACCGCCCCGACGCGGGACTGGCAGGCCGGCGAGCACCCGTTGAACGCCTGGGCCGTCACCACCGAGATCCGCGGTGCCGCCGACGGGCCGCTCGCCGGGCGGACGGTCGCGATCAAGGACAACGTGTCGGTCGCCGGCGTGCCGATGGCCAACGGGTCCGCCACCGTCGAGGGCTTCGTGCCGACCCGGGACGCGACCACGGTCCGGCGCCTGCTCGACGCGGGCGCGGTGATCACCGGCAAGGCGGTCTGCGAGGACCTCTGCTTCTCCGGGGCCAGCTTCACCTCGAAGCCGCATCCCGTGCGCAACCCGTGGGACCCTGCGCGCAACGCCGGTGGTTCGTCGTCGGGCAGCGCGGCGCTGGTCGCGACCGGCGAGGTCGATCTCGCGCTCGGCGGCGACCAGGGCGGCTCGGTGCGGATCCCCAGTTCGTTCTGCGGAACCGTCGGGCACAAGCCGACGTTCGGGCTGGTGCCCTACACCGGCGCCTTCCCGATCGAGACGACGATCGACCATCTGGGTCCGATCACCCGCACGGTGGCCGACGCCGCCCTGATGCTCGACGTCCTGGCCGGTCCCGACGGGCAGGACCCGCGGCAGCCGACGTCGGTGGAGAAGGTCGACTACTCGGCCGCCCTGGCCGAGTCCGCCGCGGGCCTGCGGATCGGCGTCGTCACGGAGGGGTTCGGACACCCGAACTCTGATCCGGAGGTGGACGCTGCGGTGCGGGCCGCCGTCGAGGTCCTCTGCTCGGTGGGCCTCGCTGCGGAGGAGGTTTCGATCCCGTGGCACCTCGAGGCGATGCACGTCTGGAACGTGATCGCGACCGAGGGCGCCGCCCGCCAGATGGTGGACGGCAACGCCTACGGGATGAACTGGTCCGGGCTCTACGATCCGGAACTGATCGCGCACTACCGGCGCGGGCGCGCCGAACGTGGCGCCGAGCTGTCCAAGACGGTCAAGCTCGTCGCGATGTCCGGCCGGCACACGTTCGCCGTGGCGGGCGGTGCCTACTACGCGATGGCCCAGAACCTCGTTCCCGAGGTGCGCGCAGCCTACGACGCGGCGCTGGCCGAGCACGACGTGCTGGTGATGCCGACCTTGCCCTACACCGCGCGCGAGATCCCGGCGACGGACGCCGATCTGGGCACCTACCTCGACACCGCACTGTCGATGATCGCCAACACCGCCCCGTTCGACGTCACGGGCCACCCGGCCTGCAGCGTCCCCACGGAGCTCGTCGGCGGGCTCCCGGCCGGGCTGATGATCGTCGGGAAACACTTCGACGACGCGACCGTGCTGCGGGTCGCGCACACCTACGAACAGGCGCGGGGCGGTTTCCCCGCGCCGCCGATCACGACGGGAGCGTCCGCATGAACGGTGTCTTCGACCTCGGCGGCACGGACGGGCTGGGCAAGGTCCAGACCATCGAGAACGAGCCGGTCTTCCGCGCGGAGTGGGAGAAGGCAGCGTTTGCCATGTTCTCCAACTGCTTCCGGGCGGGTTTCTTCGGCGTCGACTCCTTCCGGCACAGCATCGAGAAGATGGATCCGGCCGAGTACCTGCTGTCCAACTACTACGAGCACTGGGTGCACGTCATCGAGGACCGCGGTGCGCAGAAGGGCGTCATCGACCCCGCCGAGCTGGACGCGCGCACCCAGTTCTTCCTGGACAATCCGGACGCGCCCTTGCCCGAGCGCGAGGACCCGGACCTGCTCGCGTTCGTCGACGCCGTGGTCAAGAGCGGGGCACCCGCGAACCGTCCGACCGACAAGGAGGCGCGGTTCGCGGTGGGTGACAAGGTGACCGTGATCGCCGACAGCCCCTACGGCCACACCCGCCGGGCCCGCTACATCCGCGGGCGCACCGGGGAAATCACCGCGGCCCACGGCGCGGCGATCTACCCGGACAGTGCGGGCAACGACGGACCCGAGGCCCCGGAGCACCTCTACACGGTGCGCTTCACCGCCGAGGAGCTGTGGGGCCCCGGCACCGCCGAACCGAACAACACCGTCTACTTCGACGTGTGGGAGCCCTACCTCACCACTGCGTCCTGAAAGGACCTCCGATGGCTCAGCCCACCGACACCCCCCTGCGCACGCAGGAGGAGATCACCGCTCGGGTCAAGGCCCTGGAGGCCATGCTGATCGAGAAGGGGATCATGACCACCGAGGCGGTCGACCGCCTCGCCGAGATCTACGAGAACGAGGTCGGCCCGCAGCTCGGCGCGCAGGTCGTCGCCCGCGCCTGGACCGACCCCGAGTTCAAGCAGCGGCTCCTCGCCGACGCGTCCGCGGCCTGTGCCGAGATGGGCATCGGCGGGTTGCAGGGCGAGGAGATGGTGGTGGTCGAGAACACCGACACCGTCCACAACGTCATCGTCTGCACACTGTGCTCCTGTTACCCGTGGCCGGTGCTCGGGCTTCCCCCGAACTGGTACAAGGCCCCCGCGTACCGCTCGCGGATCGTGCGTGAGCCGCGGAAGGTGCTCGCCGAGGACTTCGGCTTCCCGATCCCGGACGACGTCGAGGTGCGGATCTGGGACTCGAGCTCCGAACTTCGCTACTGGGTGCTGCCGCAACGTCCGGCCGGGACCGAGGGCCTCGGAGCGTTCGAGCTCGCCGCCCTCGTCACCCGGGACTCGATGATCGGTGTGGGTCCGGTGGGCACGCCGTGACCCGACCCGACGCGACCGAGCTCGGGGACGCCCGGCGCCGGGTGGAGGCACTGGTCTGCGACCTGCCGGGCGGCGGGCCGGACGAGCGCATGTTCGCCGAGCCGTGGGAGCTGCGCGCGTTCGCGATGGCCGTGGCGGCGTACCACAACGGCAAGTACGAGTGGAGCGAGTTCCAGCTCTCCCTGATCCAGGCGATCAAGCAGTGGGAGGCGGGCGGAGCCGGCGAGCCGTGGAGCTACTACGAGCACTGGGTGACCGCGTTGGAGACGGTGCTCGCGGCCAACGGCGTGCTCTCCGACGCGGCCGTCGACGCCCGCACCCGCGAGGTCCTCGCGATTCCGAAGAACGCCAACCACCACGAGGCGCACCGCGAGCCCGTGGCCGTCTCGCCCGCTCGCAGGTGACCGACCCGCCGCGCGACACGCACCCGAGTGCCGTGCGGCCGCCGGAGGTGGGGGAGGACCAGCAGGGCCGGGCCTTTCGGCCGTCCGGGCCTGATCGGGATCGGTTCGTCGCGCTCGGAGCGCTGCCTGGCTAGCGCGCCTCCGGGCCGGTTCCGTCCGCGGCGACCCGGTCCGGAGGCTGCCGACGAGACGGTCGGCGGCCTCCGGACGGACCGTCACGCGGTCCGCAGCGCGGCCGTTGCGGCGGTGTCCGCCGCGCCCTTCCGGATCGTCCTCCGGGTGGCCGAGGACGACGACGCCGTTGTCGCGAGGCACCCCCTCGACGCTGGCGTAGCCGCCACGAAAGGTCACGCAGGGTGCGCTCCGGTTCACGTTCGGACGCCGTGCCCCAGCCGCGGCCGTTCGTCAGGGAGCAAACACCGACGCCGCGCTTGATCATCTACATGATTGTGCTGCCTATCACGCGCTACGGCGGCCCGTTCCGGAGCGCAGTACTGAAACACGTGGCGTCTGCAGGCATGGACGTTGCCGCCACTAGCCGTGGACGCTCAGGCCTGTTACGTGTCCAGCAGATGACCTGACCGTTCAGTGCACGGAACCTCTTGCCGGAGGCCCACTGGAACTACCTCAAGGTTTCGACTCGGGTGAGGAGACCGGTCGGGCAGGGGTGCGGCGAGGTCAGTCGGCGACCCCGGAAGTACTGCCTGTCCACCGGCGCGGGGTGTCGGGCGCATAGCTGCAGGTGGTGCCGGTGTGCACGCCCTCGCGCAGGTGGGAGGCGAGCTCGGGGTGGACGCGCTCGATCCGGCGCAACGCATCCCTGATGCGGGCGGTCACGGTCTTGCGTGCGCGTTCGGTCTCGTCGCCGAGCCGGCGCGCTCGCCCGCCGAGCCCGGTCGCGGCGCGCAGCTCGGCGATCAACGCTTCGCGTTCCGCGGAGGCCCGTTCGGCATTGTCGCCGTCCGACTCCGCGATCTCGGCGTCGAGCTCGGCCAGCCGGCGCCGGTAGTCGGCGACTGCTCGGCGGTCGAGCACGGGGTCGGCGCCCGTCGCGGGGGCTTCCCGGCCGAGCAGGGTGAACACGTGGACCGGGCGGCCAGGGACGGCGAGCAAGGTCGCGATGTCGCCGAGCCCCTTCGAGTCGGGCAGGTGCGCCTCACGGCCGTCGAACGCGAGCCGCCACACGCTGTCCACCAGCCGGAACGCGTCGCGCGGTGGCTCGGCGGGGCGCAGCTGCTCTAGCGCCGTCGCGCTTAGTTCCGCCCATGCCGCGGTGCCGAGCCGGTCGTGCTGGGCGATCGCGTTGGTGAAGTGCTCGGTCGCCGCCGCGGTCCGGCGGAGCGCAACCTCGAGCGTGCCCAGGTGGTGGTCGACGGCGCCGTGGTAGGCCGCGCAGCCCCCGACGACGACGTGCAGGCCGGAGTGCGGAGCGAGCATGCGATGGACCGATTCGCGCTGCTCTGTGCTTCCGACGGCGGAGAACACGACGGCAGCGGCCGCTGCGATCTCCAGGTCGTACGCATCGGGGAGCACCCGCATGGAGAACCCGCGGATGGCAGCAGCCGCCGCGGCGCGGTCGCCCGAGGAGACGTGGTGCCACGCCTCCATTAGGGGGTACATCGGCCACAGCGGGTCGGCAGCCGGCAGGAAGTCCGCGATCGGGGAGAGGGGGCCGCCGAGAGCCCAGAGCGACCCGCGCAGTGTGCTGAACACGCCGTCGGCGTCAGGCAGCCCGATCGCCCTGCCCAGCTCCAGCGCCTCCGCCGAGGCCGCGGTCGCCTCCTCCACCCGTCCTGAGAGCTCGGCGAGCGTCGCTCGCCTGCTCAGCGCCCCCCACCGACCCCTGGCGTGGCCGAGCCGCGCCGCGAGCCGCACATAGCGACCGAGCTCAGCAACCCCGTCGGGGTTGCCCTGCTCGATCAGCGCGCCGGCTCGTAGCAGCACCGCCTCCGCGGCGAGATCCTGGTCGGCCGCCCTCTCGGCCGCCGCGAGTAGCTCATCGAGGATCGGCAGCCGCATCGAGCCGGTGCCGGCAGCCCACATGACGTCGTGCCTGGCGAGCAGCGCGTGGGCCAGCGCGGCCGGGTCGCCGCCGGCGACGTCGACCGCCTCGGCAGCGGCGGCGGCGGCGCGCGCGAGGGCCTGCTCCGGCGCGCTGTGGAACACCGCGCGCGCGAGCGCGGAGAGCACCCTGGAGCGCAAGGCGGCGTCGTCGCGGTGCGCAAGCAGTCCGGCGGTCTCCTCCAACAACGCGACCCCGACCGGATCGTCGGTGCCGGAGCGCGCGCCGAGCGCGGCGATGCCCAATGCCGCCGCGGCGAGGGCGGCGGGATCGGCGCAGCGCCGGGCCAGGGCGGCGGCCCGTAGGTAGGCCTCGCGGGTGGCGTCGGGCTCGCCGGCGCGGGCCCGGGCGTCGGCGAGCCCGAGCAGCAGCTCCACGCGCCGGGCCGGGTCGGCCTCGACGTCGCGCAGCAGGCCGAGCGCCGTGGTGTAGTGACGGGCGGCGTCCGAGTGCCCCAGTCGCGCCGTCGCCTCCTGCGCCGCCAGTACCGACCAGTGCAGGGCCTGTTGCGCGGCGGCGGGCCCGGCGGCGACGAAGTGTGCGGCCAACCGCGCAGCTCCGCCGACGGCGGCCGGGTCGGCCCCGCCTGCCGAGAGGGCGAGCAGGGCGCCTCCGAGGACGCCGTGCAGTTCGGCGCGCCGGGCCGGCGCGACGTCGGCCAGCACCGTCTCACGGTAGAGGTCGTGCGCGAACCGCCACCGCCGGTCGGTCGCGACGAGCACCCTCGCGTGCTCGGCCTCCTCCAGCAGGACGGAGACGGCCATCAGGTCGTCGGGACCCACCTCCGCCAGGAGCGCCGCGTCGATGTCGAGACCGGCGACGGCGGCCAGCTCCAGGAGGCCGACGCATTCCGGGGAGAGCAGCGCCAGGCGCATCCGCAACGCGTCGCGGACCGCGGCCGGAACGGCGTGCCCCTCGGCGACGGCCACCGCCGACCAGCTCCCGCTCGCGACCAGCAGCCGAGTCACCTCGCGGACGAAGAACGGGTTGCCGCCGCACAGCGCGTGCACCGCCGAGGCCAACTCGGCGTCCGGGACGGGCCCGGCGACCACCGCCATCACTGCCTCGACGCCGTCCGCGTCGAGGCCGGTGAGCGGCAACGCAGGCGCGGACGCGGCGAGCGCCCGTAGCGACGGACCGGCCTCGCGATCGCGGTAGGCGCCGAGCTGCAGCACCCGGTCGGTGGACAGCCCCCTGCTCAACAGCTCCAGGAGGCGCAGCTCGTCGTCGTCGACCCACTGCAGGTCATCGAGCACCACGAGCAGCGGCGCAGCTGCCGCGAGCGCGGTGCGCACCGCCTCGAAGAGCCGGAACCGGCCCTCCGCCGCGTCGCCGCGGGCGGTGGCGTGCTCGAAGACGCTGGTCGCGGCGGGATCCAGATCGCGCAGCACCTGTGTCCACAGCCAGTACGGCGGCGCGCCGGCCCCCTCCCAGCCGACACCCCGCAGCACCCGCACCCCTGTGGTGACGGCTCGTCTCGCCTGCTCGGCGAGCAGGGCCGACTTGCCGATGCCCGGTTCGCCCGCCACCAGCAGCAGCCCGCCAGCCCCATCGAGAGCGTCCGCCAGCGCGGCACCGGTCGTGGCCAGTGCCGCGTCCCGGCCGACCAGCCGGGTGGGCCGCAGGATCCCCATGGGACGCCCATCATCGACCGGTCAGGGGCGCAGCTCCAGCACCAGGTTCAGCGGGGCCTCGACGGGAAGCCTGCGTACGCGGGTGAACCCGGCGGCCGCCGCGGTCTCGCGCAGCAGTGCCTCGCCGGCCTGCGTGCCCAGCGGCGCCGGACCGCCGGTGCCGGCGGTCTGGGAGACGGCGTTGGGTGTGCAGATCAACGTGGACACCGCGTAGAACATCCGGCCGGACGGCGTCAGGTTGTCTTCTACGCGGTCGGCGGCGAGCGGCTCGACGAGCATCACCGCGCCGTCGGGGGCCAGCGCGGCGCGGGCCTGGACTAGCGCGCCGACCGGATCGCCGAGATCGTGCAGCGAGTCGAAGAACGTGACCAGCGTGTAGTCGGCGCCGGGCAGGTCGGTGGCCGTCCCTACCTCGAACCGCACCCGGTCGGCCATGCCGGCGTCCGCTGCGGTCGCGCGTGCGTGCGCCACAGATGCCTCGTGGTAGTCGACGCCGAGCACCCGCGCAGCAGGGAAGTGCTCCGCGACGGCGAGCGTCGGCGTGCCGTACCCCGCGCCGACGTCGAGGACGGAGCCACCGGTGACCAGCGTGGCCGTCACGGACCCCAGCTGATCGAGCGCGGCACCGATCAGCTCCGGCGGCAGCGCGACCCGGGTCAGCGCGTCGCTGCCGTGCCAGAACAGCGCGTCGTGGCGGTGCCAGCCGAAGCCGCGGCCGGCCGCGAACGCGGCGGCGAACTCGTCGAAGCCTGCGCCCATCGAGCGGAACATGTCGGTGCAGGCATCCACCATCGCGAGGCCGGGTCCGCGCAGCAGCGCGCCCGCCACCCCGTCGGGCAGCATGAACGTCCCGTCCTTCGGCTGGTAGGTCAAGTAGCCCCCGGCGGCCTGCGCCCGGCACCATTCACGCACCAGCGGCTCTGCGACTCCGGTGCGGCCGGCCAGCTCGGCCGCGGTCATGGGCCCGGCGCCGGCCAGCTCCTTCCACAGCCCCGCGCGCGTGCCGAGCGCGACGAGCAGCACGCCCAGCGAGCCCGCCAGCTCGTCCACGAGCTGGCCGACCACGGTGTCGGGTGTCCGTTCCTCGGTTGCGGTGTTCATCGTGCACCTCCGGTTCGCTGTTCCGTCCTCTCTGCGGCGCGAGATCGGACCTCGCGGGCCGCTAGGCCGGAACTCGCGCCCGTCAGGTGGACCCACCGAAGGAGGAGAAAAGACCATGTTCCTCAGCGCCTACCACTTCGACGGCGACCCGACGACGCTCGTGCCGGCCTACGACCGGATGCAGGAGGGCTTCCCTCCCGACATGTTCGACCTGCACGCCTGCGTCGTCACGGGGTCCGGCATCACCGTCTATGACGGCTGCCCGAGCAGGGCGGACTTCGAACGATTCGCCGTCAGCCCCGAGTTCCGCTCGGGCGTCGCGGCAGCGGGACTTCCGCAGCCGCGGATCCAGCCGCTGGGCGAGGTCCACTACGCCGTCGCCGGGAAGACGGTGTTGCGATGACTCTCGCCACCGACCTGGCCGGCCTCGACGCCACCGCACAAGCCGAGCTCGTGCACAGCGGCGAGGTGTCGGCGGCGGAGCTCGTCGACGCGGCGATCGAGCGCATCGAGCGGCTGAACCCGCAGCTCAACGCCGTGGCCCTCCCTATGTTCGAGCACGCGCGGGACGCCGTGCGGACCGGTGTCCCCAGCGGGCCGTTCGCGGGGGTGCCGTACCTGCTCAAGGACCTGGTCGTGGAGATCGAGGGCACGCCGTTCCACGAGGGCTCGCTGTTCCTGCGCGACCACGTTTCCAGCTACACCTCCGAGCTGGTCACGCGGCTGCAGCGGGCCGGGCTCGTGGTGCTCGGCAGGACCAGCACGCCCGAGTTCGGGATGGCCCCGACGTGCGAATCGGCCCTGTACGGCCCCACCCGCAACCCGTGGGACCCCGCATACTCGACGAGCGGGTCGAGCGGCGGTTCGGCCGCCGCCGTCGCGTCGGGGATGGTACCGATGGCGCACGGCAACGACCTGGGCGGCTCGCTGCGATTCCCGGCTGCGGCATGTGGGCTGTTCGGGCTCAAACCGACCAGGGCCCGCGTCCCTCTCGGCCCTGAGTACGGCGACGCGGTGTGCGGATGGGCCGTCGAGCACGCGCTCACGGTCTCGGTGCGCGACAGCGCGACGCTGCTCGACGCCACAGCGGGCCCCATGCTCGGCGATCCATACCCGGCCCCGCCGTTGGCCAGGCCGTTGCTCGCGGAGGTCGGCGCCGATCCCGGCAGGCTCCGCATCGCGTACAGCCCACGGACGCCGGGCGGAGCGCTTGGCCATCGCGACTGCGTCGCGGCGCTCGATGATGCGGTCGCGCTGTGCGCCTCGCTGGGTCACGAGGTGGTCGAGGCCGACCTACCCGGGCTCGACGAGACCGTGGGGGCCGCGATCGGGACCGTCTTCGACAGCGCGACGGCATGGATCATCGGTTACTGGGCCCGCCGCCTCGGCCGCCGACCCGGCCCCGACGAGCTGGACCCGCTGACCCGCGCCTACTGGGGGAGAGGCCGGCAGGTCAGCGCGGCCGACCACCTCCTCGCGGTGACGGATCTCCAGGCCTTCGCCCGCGCCGTCGCGCGGTTCCTCACCGGCTTCGACGCCTGGCTCACCCCCACGATGTCCGAGCCGCCCGCGCTGCTCGGCGAGATCACCTCGACGCGCGAGGAACCGTTGCGTGCAGCCGAGCGCGGCGCCAGCACGGTGGCGTACCCGCTGGTCGTCGCGAACATCACCGGGAACCCGGCGATGTCGGTGCCGCTCAGCTGGAACGCTGCAGGCCTACCGATCGGAGTTCACTTCCTGGGCCGGTTCGGGGACGAGGCGACGCTCCTGCGCCTGGCCGCCCAGCTGGAGGAGGCCCGGCCGTGGGCGAACCGCCGCGCCCCGCTCCACGCAACGCTCGTCAAGTGTGGTGACCCGCAAGGTTGTTGATCGAGTGCGGCTGGCGAGTCGGGGATCGGTGGGAGGCCGCCGATGGCGGACTGGGCTCGCCGACTGTGGTAGTCCTGAGCCCAGCTGTCGAGTGCGGCAAGCCGGCTGTGGACGATCAGGCAATTCCGTAGGGCGGTGATCAAGTTATTCCCTAGGCGGTCTGGTCCGTGGTTGTGTTCTACCCGGCTTCTTGCTCTGCGGCCAGCGGGACACGGCCGGGACGCTTGCGTGGTCGGTAGCTGGCGCCGTTCATGTGGATGTGGTGACTGGTGTTGATCAACCTGTCGAGCAAGGACTCGGCGACGACCGGGTTCGGGAACAGCGGATACCAGTCGACCGGGGAGCGGTTGGACGTCAGCACCAGCGACCGTCCGGCGCGTTCGTTGATCAGCTCGTAGAGGTCGTCGGCCTGGGCGGCGGTGAGTTCGCGCATGCCGAAGTCGTCGAGGATCAGCACGGCGGGGCGGGCGAGCTCGCGCAGCCGGCGGGCCCAGCTGTGATCGGCGTGGCCGCCGGCGAGCTCGGCCAGGACTCGGCTGGTCTTAGCGAACCGGACGTCGGCGCCGTGGCGAATGGCCTGGTGACCGAGGGCCTGTGCGACGAAGGTCTTGCCGACTCCGACCGGCCCGGTGAGGATCACCGACTCGCCGGCGTCGAGCCAGCGCAGCGCGGCCAGGTCTCGGATCTGCGCGGCGGGCAGCTTCGGGTTGGCGTGGAAGTCGAAGCCTTCCAGGGTGACCTGTTCTTCGAAGTGGGCCCGGCGCAGCCGGCGCGCGAACGCGGCCTGGTCGCGGCGGGCGACCTCGTCCTGGCAGAGGACTTGGAGGAAGTCCAGGTGGCCGAGCTCGCCGGCGCGGGCCTGAGCCAACCTGGCGTCAAGGGTGTCGAGCATCCCGGACAACTTCAGCGCCCGCAGCGCCCCGCGCAGTCCGTCGTCGGCGCTCACCGCTGCCGCGCCTTCGGGTGTGAGCTCTTGGTGCCAGGGACGGACGCGATGGACAGGGGGACGACGTTCGCGGACGTGGCGGTCGAGGGGACGACGTCCGCCGGGGACGCGACGACGTCCGGCGGGTCGGCGAACAGGCGCTCGGGTCCATGCAGGTGCGCGGCGGCGCCGCCGTCCCCGGAGGCGCGGACCACGGCCCGTGCCTCGGTGCCCGCGGCCAGGATGCCCTTGACGGTGCGGTAGGTCGGGTCACCGACCTCGACCGCGCGGGCGCAGGCCGCTTCCAGACGGGCCGGCCCGTAGCGGTCGGCCAGCCCGAGCACCCCCTGCGCGGCGCGCAGCCGGAACAGCGCGTTGACCTCCAGCAACTCGTCGACCACCCGGGTGCAAGCGTCGCCGACCTCGGCGGCGCGGTCTCGACACCAGGTTGGAGTGCGCATGTGGAACGCGATCTTCTCCGGCGGGTAGTCGGCCGTGTCGGTCTGTCGTCCCCACGGCTTGGTGACATGGGTCTTGACCAGCACGCCGTCGTGGAAGATCTGCACCGTGGTCGGGGTCTCGCGGACGTCGACGTGCTCGCCGATCAGCCGCCAGGGCACCGAGTAGAGCGTCTTCTTCCCGACCTTGACGTGGATGTCCGGGCCGACCTTCGGCCGCGACCACGATGCGAGTTCGAACTCGCTACGCGGCAACGGCAGCAGCGCCGGCTGCTCGACCGCCGCGAACACCGCCCCGGGCGCGGCTCCGTCCAGCGGCCGGCAGGCCCGGGTGCCGGCGACCTCGACACACCAGCGCAGCGCCGCGGCCTGCATCTGGGCCAGGCTGGCGAACTCACGGCCGCGCCAGAAGCTGTCCCGGACATAGGGCATCGGGCGCTCCACCCGCGCCTTGTCCCGCGGCTTGCGCGACCGGGCCGGGTCGATCAGCACCCCGTAGTGCTCGGCGAGCTCCCCGTAGGACCGGTTGAGCAGCGGGTCGTAGAGATCCGGACGATCGACCCCGGTCTTGAGGTTGTCGGGCACTAGCCGGGCCGGCGCACCGTCGAAGAATGCGAACGCGTCCACGTGGGCCCGGGTCCACTCCCGCTGGTCCATGGTCAGCACCGGGCGCACGAACATGTGTCGTGAGCAGGCCAGGACCAGCACGAACGCCCACACCGCCCGTCGACGGCCGGACTGCGGGTCGATCCACATCCCGAGCTTGCCGTAGTCGACCTGGCCCTCCGAGCCTGGCACCACGTCGTCCGGGCGCAGCACCCGTACCTGCTGCCGGCGGGACTCTTCAGGCAGGTTCGCCCGCACCCAGCGGCGCAGGCTGGCCACCGACGCCTCCAGGCCCCGCTCGTCACGCAGCCGCTGGTGAATCGTCGCCACCGTCACCGCCGCCTCGAGCTGGGTGACGATGTAGTCGCGGTGGGGCTCGATCTGTGGCCAGGACACCTGCCGCAACGTGGTGTCGACCAGCTCCGGGAACCACTCCCGCACCCGCCGAGCCCACTCGGCGGACGGCACCGGCGGCCCGCCCGGGACGAACCCGGCGGCCTCGGCCGGGGCCAGATACTTGCGCACCGTCTTTGGGTCCACCCCCAACGAGGCGGCCACCTCGGTCTTTGGCCGCCCCGCATACCAGTGGACCAAGATCTCGGTCACGTCGATCACGGTGAAACTTCTCCTCGCCATCGCGGGTCCCTCGCCGTCGACACACACGTCGACCGCGCAGGCTGGGCACTGCGAGGACCAGGCCCCCGACAACACGCCGCAGCGCGTACGTCGTCCCCACGGGAATTCCGTGATCGCGGTAGGGAATTACGTGATCGCGACACCCACTCGAGCAGGGAATTTCATGATCGCCGACAGCCGGCCGGTGTTGGACAGCGAGGGTCGGGCGTTGGCGAACTCGTCGAGCAGGGTCCGGATGAACCGCAGCTTTTCCGGTTCGTCCGCGCGCAGTGCCGGCGGGTGAACCGGCGCCTGATCCCGAGCGGGGTGCAGGTCTCGGTCCAGCGTCGTCCGACCCAATGGGCCTGGCGTTGTCGGTGAGGACTCGCTCGACGATGGCTCCGTGTGCGGCGAACCAGGCCATCCTGCTCCGACTACGCGCGGTGCGCAGGAAGGGGCGTTGACCTCGACCCGGGCCGAGGGGCGAGTTCAGTCAAATCACGCATGGACGTGCTCGAGGCCATGTCGCCATCGCCGGCGTCGACCGCGGGGTCGGAAGCCTCGACGGATAGTGCGATGCCGGCACGCTGCTGCCCGCGCGCTCGACGAGATGGTGGTCGCAATTGTGGCGCCGTCGTCGTGCTCCTCGTCGGACACCGGGCCGGGATGATCTCGGCCGGCCGGGTCATCGGCCTCCGCAACATCCTGGTGTTCGCGGCGATGCTCGGCGCCAGAGTCGTCTCCGCCGCTCGGAGTACGCATGCTGCGATCAGGCTGCGACCGCGACGGTCGAGACCGGTGTGTCCCAGTCGATTCGGTATGCGTCGCGCCACGCCGTCTTCTCCGGCGTGACGAACCGGCGCATCACCGTGGGCAACAGCGCGTCGCGCAGCACGCGGCCCACCGGTCCCGCTGCCTTCGCGCTGTTGGTCCGTGCTGCCATCGCGATGATCTTCTCCACCCGGGGCCGGCGGATCGTCTCGTAGGCGGCGAAGGCCTCGGTGTGCGGTAGGTCGCGCAGGCAACGGGCCAGCTCGACGGCACTCTCCGCGGCCAGCGACGCGCCCTGACCCGAGCTGGGCGACGTCGCGTGTGCGGCGTCGCCGACGAGCACGACCCGACCGTGGCTCCACGTCGGGACCGAGGGCAGGTCCTCGGTGGCGCCGAGCAGTAGCAGGTCGTCGTCGGCCGTGCGGTCGACCAGGTCGAGCGCCGGACCGCGGTCGTCGGCGAATGCCGTGTGCAACACGTTCCGCCAGTGCGGGACACCCAGCTCGCGGGCCTGCGCGGCGGTCATTCGGCGCTGGTCGGGGAGGTTGGCGAACCAGCCGCCGCTGCCGTCGTCGAAGACCTGGTAGCCGAAGAACGCCCGCCTCCCGAAGATCATGTGCATCGCGCCGGCCGTTGGGGCGAGCCCGGTGTCGGGCACCGCGGCACCGACGTTGAGCAGCCCGCAGTTGCGGGGGCCCGGAGCGGCGGGGTCGATCAGGGGGCGCACCGCCGAGCGGAGGCCGTCGGCGCCGACCAGTACGTCGGCGGTGGCGGTCGTGCCGTCGGCGAACCGCGCGGTGACGGCGGCGCCGTCGTCGTGCAGGCCGGTGAGCCGCTTGCCGAAGCTCACCCGGACGCCTCGGCGTTCGGCCTCGTCGTGCAGGGCGCGGTAGAGATCGTGGCGGTTGACGAACTGCGGCGTCGGCAGGTCGGGCGCGGTGCGCAGCTCGGCGAGCCGCTTGCCGGTGCCGCTCTGCAGGACCATGGCGACCATCGGCTGCCCGGCCGCCCGGACCGCCTCGTCGACGCCGACGACCGCCAGCGCGTTGATCCCGTTGGGCGCCAGGCCCAGGGCCCCGCCGACGCCGTCGGCGCCACCGGGGTAGGCCTCGACGATCGTGGCCTCGATGCCGGCCTTGGCCAGCGCCATCGCCGCTACCGGGCCGGCGATGCCGCCGCCCACGACGAGAGCCGTGCGGGTGTCGTTCATGAGGGATCCCCCTGTCCGAAGGTGGTGCGGTGGAACCGGGCCCACTCCGGCCCCCAGCCGGAGTCGGGATCGGTGGTGCGCGCGACGAACCCGTCGACGAAGGCCGCCTCGGCGTCCAGCAAGGCCAGCCGGTACTGCTCCTCGACCAGGAAGAGCTCCGGGACGCCGCGAGCCGATGCCTCGTCGACCGTCGCGACGATCTCGGCGCGGAGGGCGGCGAGCCGCGCGCGACGCCGCCCCAGCAGTGCGACGACCTCGCCCGGTGGCAGCGCCGCGACCAGCGAGAGCGCCGCGACGAACTGCGGGTACTCGTGCCCTGGCTCCGCGACGAGATCGGCCAGCCAGTCGTGCAGCTCGGCGCGGCCGGAGTCGGTGAGCGCGTAGACGGTGCGCTCGGGCAGCTGCCCCTCGCGACTGGTCTCCCGCGGCTCGACGAAGCCCGCCTTCGCCAGCTGCCCGACGACCATGTAGAGCGAGCCGTGGTTGAACTTGATGCTGCGGTCATCGCCGTTGTCGCGCAGCGTGCGACTGATCTCGTAGGGGTGCATCGGCCGTTGCAGCAGGTACGCCAGCACGGCGAGCCCCAGTAAGTTCCGGACCTTCCGCTTCCGCGCCACAACCCCTCCTCGACTAGCCGAAATCAACTATCCAGGCATGACTAGTCAATGTCAACTATGCTGTACAGGTTGAGATCTCGACTCGGGGCCCGGAGCCGGCGCGGATCGAGCTGACCGACGATGAGCGAGCCCAGCTGGAATCCTGGGCGCGGCGGCGGACTTCCGCGGCCGGGCTGGCAGCGCGGAGCAGGATCGCGTTGGCCGCGGCTGCGGGCCTGGGGCGGCTGCGAAGGAGCCCCGCATCGTGCATCCGATGCAATGATGCTCCCTCTATCTGTCATAACGTCGATTATCGGCTGATAACGCACGGGAGTCTGCATCTGATGCAAGAACTCCCGGCCGATGGCGATGGCCGCAGGTCGGCGCGCCCTTGGGCGTGACGCCCCATGCACTGACAGCCGGCTCGAGGGTGTCGCCCTCGCGGTGGCCGCTGAGGCGTCCTGCGTTGACGCAGCACTCCACGGTCGATGTGTGCGGCGAGGGCGGCGCGCGGGCTGGTTACGGCGACCGTCGAGACCCGGGCTCGTCTTGTCATAAGTTGCGGGAGTTCATGGGCGATATCCCGTGGGGTCCTCAGTCGACGCGGAACTGCTCGAGCGTTCGTTGGGCGGCGTCGAGCTCCGCGCGCAGGTGCGCGACCCGCTCCTCCTGTTGCCGACGAGCCTCCGCCAACGCCGACATCATCGCCTCGGCCACCGCGGGCGGGAGGGAGCGAGAGACGGCGGCAACGTCGGTGGCCGGGACCGGCGTCGGCGTCACGATCTTCCTCGTGCCTGCCAGCACCTCGACCGTCCATTCACCCTCGACGGTCGAGGTCAGGTTGACGGTCAAGGGTCCTGGGTGCTCGGCGCGCCGACGAGCGCGGGGCTTCCTCGCGGCTCTCTCCACCGTGCCGTCCGGCGTCCCGGGAACGTCGGGCGCCGGCACCGACGGCGCCCTCGACGTCGATGTCGAGGGCCTGTCGGCCCGCCGTGCGCTGCTGGGAAGCATCGGTGGTTCCTGGGGTGTCGTCGCCTCGTCCGGTGCCTTCTCCCGGCGCTGCCGCGACGATGCCGGCCTGCGGGCGGGTCGACTGCGTGTGAGCTCGCCCGGCGAGCAGAACAGCGCGTCACGCGAGCCCGCGGGGCGGACCTGAATGAAGTCGCCCTCAGCGATGTCACCGACGGCCACGACCTTGGCGGATCCGCCCGCCGGCACCCCGACAGCGGCAGCGGTGAACCAGACCGTCACCGTCTTCCCGGCTGACACGTCGTCGCGTACCGCCGCCACGTCCTCGTCGGTCAACGCGCCCGGTGCGGCCGAACCCTGTGCTGCCACTCCTCAGCTCCCTACTGCTCAACGGTGAGACTCTCACCCGGGGTCATGCGCATGCGATCACGCCGCCCGGCGAGTCGCCCTGTCCGGACCCTCGACGTCGTCGGCCTCACGATCGCGTATCGCGTCGCGGCCGCTGCGCCGGACCCGGACGTCCGGCGTTCGCCGCCGCGATGAAGGAGCAATCCGTCGAACACCGAGCCCAGCTGGGAAGGTCCGCCGAGGTGCGCTCGGATTCAGTCGCCGACGACTGCCGAAAGACGGCTCCCCCGCTGACGAACTGGCTCGTCAGCTGGACCGGCCGCGACCGTTCCTACGACATCACCGCCGCGAGGACCGAACTGGGTTACACGCCTGACGTGACCCTGCAGAAGGGCCTGGCAGAGATGACGTCTCAGCTCGCCGTCTGATTTCGGGCGGCGGCCGCCCGGGTCTGGCCGGTGGCGCCGCACATACGGGTACGCGCCCGGGGCGAGGCCCATCGCCCGGGCGCGTAACCGCTTCCTGATCGATCCTCCCCCCACGAGAGGACCGGTCAGCTGTTGCGGTGGGAGTACTTGTCGTCGTGGCAGCCCCACTTGTCGTCGTCCCACTTGTCGTTGCGGTCGTACTTCGAGTCGCAGTCCCACTTGTCGTTCTCGTAGTGGTCGGACCTGCTGTCGTGGCAGCCCCACTTGTCCTCGTACTTGTCGTGGTGCTTGCCGCCGCCGTAGCCGCCCCACTTGTCGTCGTACTTGTCGTGGTTCTTGCCGCCGTAGCCGCCGCCGTCGTTCCACTTGTCGTGGCCGGACTTGGAGGGGCAGGTGCTCTTGAACATTTGGGGGCTCCGTCGCTTCTCGTATGGGGAGAGACTTTCGTGTCGCTCCGTCCGATGAGAAGAACTTTGCCCGTTTCGCGAACCGCGGGACAGCGAGCGGGCCCCCGTTCCCGCGGGGGCAATCCCTACTCCCCCTTGGCCCTCGGGACGAGGACACGCATTGTCATAACGTTCCCCCCGCGACTCCCGGGCCGACAGAAAACCTGCACATGTCACTGGCCTGGTGTTCGTCAGCGTCTGCTTGACAGGCCTCGACATCGCACTACCGACACCGCTCGACCAGCAACCCGGTGTTCCGCGGCTCCTCCCCCGCCGAGCGCATCCGTGGCGCCCCTGCGGGCCGCCATCGATCTCGGCGTCCGTCCGGCGCCGGCTGCGCAGGGCTGCCCATACCGGCTGGCCCGCGCGGTCGCTGTGCTCGGCACGGCGACATCGCTGCGCGACGCCGCCGCGCTCGCCGAGCTCGACCTGGGCGTGCGGCGGCGGGGGCTGCATGAACGCGTTGGTCCATTCCACGACCGGACGGGCGGCCTTGCTCGCGGACGCCGGGCGCGTACCGGGCGAGCAGATCGAGCACCCGCGGTCGAGGCTGCGCGCCGCGGCCCGACGCAGCAGGTCGACGACCGCGCCGTCCTCCCGGGGCTCCCCGGCCAGGGCGTGCGGCGCGACGCTCTCCGCACCCCGGCCTCGGCGAGCTGCCGGGCGGCGGTGGAGTGCAAGAGGCTGCGCTCCGCGGCCGGGATCGCGTCGTAGAGCGCAGGACCTGCTCGGCGCCGCGGCCCGCCACCAGCAGGTGGCCGACGCCTTCATCGACAACTTCGACGACCCGGCCGCGATGTGGCACGTGCTCTCGGATCCGGCGCACACCGCAGAGTGGCTCGACCGGCTCGGCGCCCGGACGCCGGTCGGCTGACCCGAGCCGCCCGTTCGGCCACCGCCGGCACGACGTGCTCGCCGCCGGCCCGGAGGCGTGGCGGCCAGGTCGCCGACGATCCGGCCGTCGTGCGCGCGCTGCACACGACAAGGGGTCGTGCGTGGCGATGGTCGCCACGCAGGAGTACTCGACGTGCCGCGGGTGTGGCGGTTGCTCATGGGCCCGTCGGCTCGGCGGGTTCCGGCGCCTCCCAGCTGGGCAGGGCGAGAACGGTGCCCATGCGCTCCAGCTCGCTGCGGTGCAGGGCGCTCAGTTCGGCGAGGGCTCGCTCCCCCTGCGACGTCAGGCCCACCCGCACCATGCGGGCGTCGTCCGGGTCCGGGGCCCGCCGCACAAGCTTCTGTCCCTGGGCCCGGTTCACCAGCTCGACGGTGCTGTGGTGGCGCAGCTGCAGGCGTTCGGCGAGCTCCCCGACCGTGGCCCAGTCACGCCCCGGAAACCCCTTGAGCGCGAGGAGTAGCTGGTACTGCTGCGGGCTGATGCCGTGCCGGCGCACGATCTCCTCGCTGAACCGCAGGTAGCGCCGGATACCGAAGCGGAACCGAGCCAGGGCTTCGAAGTCCTGCTTGGTCAAGGGCGGTGGCGGCAAAGGTCCTCCTGATCAGGCCGCGTTCCGGGCCGCGAGAGACCGTTCTTGCGATTTCTATCGTACTACGATATAACGTGCTGGACGTGCCTGTGAAGTAGGAGGTGCGTGGTGTTCGACGAACATGACCACCGCACGCTGGACGAGCTCGAACGGAACCTCTCGATGGAGGACCCGGAGTTCGTCATGAGGTTCGATCGCGGGCAGCAGCGGATGTCGTCGACTTTCCGGCGACGACGCGGGAACCGGATCGCACTCACCGTGGCCGTGACGCTGGGGGTGCTGCTGCTGGTGCTCGGCAGTCCCGTCGGCGCCGTGGCGGCGGTGCTGAGCACCGGGCTGGTGTGGCTGGCCTGGCGCTATCCGGACGCCTTCATCGGGTCCTACCCCATGTGACGTCCTCCCCACCCGGCTGTGCCGGCGCCCGGCCGCGCCCGGGGCGGCATCGAATCTCCTGATCGGAGGCATCTGATGGTCGTTCTCTGGATCGTGCTCGCGGTGGGAGCACTGTGTCTGCTGGGCGTCTCGACGAGCGTGCGGGTGGTGCAGGAGTTCGAGCGGGGGGTGGTCTTCCGGTTCGGCCGGGTGCGTCCGCAACCGCTGGGCCCGGGGATCGCGCTCCTCGTCCCGGTCGCCGATCGCCTGCAGAAGGTCAACCTGCAGGTGGTCACGCTGCCCATCCCCGCGCAGGACGGCATCACCTCCGACAACGTCACCGTCCGGGTCGACGCCGTCGTCTACTACCGGGTGGTCGACCCGATGCGGGTGGCTGTCGACGTGCAGGACTACAGCTCGGCGATCTTGCAGGTGGCGCAGGCGTCGCTGCGATCGATCATCGGCAAGAGCGAGCTGGACGACCTGCTGTCGAACAGGGAGCGGCTCAACCAGGGCCTCGAACTGATGATCGACAATCCGGCGGTCGGGTGGGGTGTGCACATCGACCGCGTGGAGATCAAGGACGTGGTCCTGCCGGAGTCGATGAAGCGGTCGATGTCCCGGCAGGCCGAGGCCGAACGCGAGCGGCGCTCCCGGGTGATCACGGCCGAGGGCGAGCTGCAGGCCTCGCGCCAGCTCGCCGAGGCCGCCGAGGTGATGACCACGCACCCGGCCGCGCTGCAGCTGCGGCTGCTGCAGACCGTCGTCGAGGTGGCGGCGGAGAAGAACTCCACGCTGGTCCTCCCGTTCCCGGTGGAGCTGTTGCGGTTTCTCGAACGGTCGACCCCGGCCGACGCCGCCACCGCCGGTCCTGCCGACGGTCGGGGCGCAGACCCGGCGACGGGTCTCGAGGCGACGTTGAAGGCCGTCTCGTCGCGCCAGCCCCAGTCGGCGTTCCCGGCCGAGTCCGGGAACGCCGAGGACCGGGCCGTGCCGTGACGCCGGCTGAACTGGCCTGGGAGAACGAAGGCGGGCGGCTGCGCAGGCCGGCGCAGGTCCGGACGCGCCGCGTCTACGATCCGCCGACCGAGCACGACGGCGCACGCGTGCTGGTCGACCGGCTCTGGCCCCGGGGCCTGGGCAGGGCCGACGCCCGGCTCGACGAATGGTGCCGCGACGTCGCCCCGTCGACCGGCCTGCGCCGTTGGTACGGCCACGACCCGGCGAAGTTCGCCGAGTTCCGGCGCCGCTACCGCGCCGAGCTCACCACCGGGGACCAGCGCCGCGCGCTGCGACACCTGGCCGAGGTCGCCGCGCGCGGTCCGGTGACACTGCTGACCGCGAGCAAGGACCTCCCGACGAGCCAGGCGACGGTCCTGGCCGAGGTCCTCGCCGACTGCGGCGGGGCACCGGGCTGACCGGCCGGCACCCGTTCCCGGGGCCGGCGGGACGGTCCGGGGTCGGACGCGCCGGTTGTCCGGCATCCGTCACGCCGGGTGCCGTTGCCGGACGAGATCGTGGAGCTCCGTTGCCGTCTCGCCCCCGATGAGCAGCGCCGCCACCGCCTCGGGGGCCTCGTGCATCGCGTCGTGGCCGGTCGGAAGGTCGTGCACCTGCCACCCCGGATCGGCCCCGAGCCGGGCGCGGAGCTCGGCGAACGGCGTCGGGTCCTCCCATCCCGCGCAGTAGACGAACTCGCGACGGGGCACCTGGGTGTGCGCGCCCGTGAGCCGGACCCGCTGCAGGAACGAGCCGAGCGGATGGGGACGGCGGCGGGGGTCGCCGCCGCCCGGCGGACGCACGGTGTAGCCGGTGCCGCCGGCGCCGTCGGCGAACAGCTCCCGGAAGTGGTCGTTGGTCGACGACCAGCACGACTCGCCGTCGTGCGGGACGTAGGCGTCGAGGTGCACAAGACGTGCGATTCGCCCGCCCGCACGGTCGGCGGCCGCGGCGATCACCATGCCGGCGTAGCTGTGGCCGACGAGCGTCGCGTCGGTCATGTCGTGACGATCGAGGTGCCGCACCACGTCGTCGGCGTGCGTGTCGAGGTTGGCGGCCGCGACCGTGGGGCCGTCGTCGTCGGGCCGCAGACCGGTCAGGGTCAGTGCGTGGACGGTGTGGCCCGCGCGCTCCAGCAGCGGGACCACCGCCTCGTACGACCACGAGCCCTTCCAGGCGCCGGGCACGAGCACGAACGTCGCCATGCGTGTCTCCTGTGTCGTGACGGCATCGGGACGGCTGCCGCGATGCCACGCCGTGCAGCGAGGCCGCTGCGCGACCGCGGGCTGCACCGCACGGACGCAGTCTCGGCCGACGACGGGGTGGCGGCCCACCGCTACATTGCCAACCGATGCCTGTTCGCCGCCAACCCCGGTCGACCGCTGCGACGTCGCACGTGTGGCCGTCGGGTGGCCGGCATCTCTGGCCGTCCGGCGGTGCGAGCACGGTGGCATCCCACGCACGGGGGCATCTGGTCTACGCCGCCGTCGGCGTCCTCGCGGTGCACACGGAGCGCGGCACGTCGATCGTGCCCGCCAACCGGATCGCCTGGACCCCGGCCGGATCCGCCCACCGGCACCGCGCCCACGGCGACACCGACATGCGGATCCTCTTCCTCTCCCCCGCCTTGGCCCGGCTCGTGCCGGACCGGCCCGCCGTCTTCGCCGCCTCCGGTCTCGCCCGCGAGGTCGTGCTCGCCCTGACCGGTCCGCACGAGGCCGGCGCCGCCGGCGCCGCCGGCGCCGGTGCTGCCCTCGACGGCACCGCGCCCGGTGGACGCAGCCGCGCCGCGCGCGCCCGCCTCCTCCGGGTCCTCGTCGACGAGCTGAGTGACTCGCACGAGCAGCCCTTGCACCTCCCGGAGCCGCACGACGACCGGCTCCGCGCCGTCGCCCGGATACTGCACGCGACGCCGTCGGACGACGCCACGCTGGCCGAGCTGGGGAGGGCGGTCGGGGCGGGCGGTCGCACCCTCAGCAGGCTGTTCCGCTCCGAGCTGGGAATGACCTTCTACGAATGGCGCACGCAGCTGCGTGTCCACCACGCCCTGGTGCTGCTCGCCGAGGGCCACGACATCAACCACATCGCCCACGCCTGCGGCTGGTCGAACCCCAGCAGCTTCATCGCCGCGTTCACGGGCGTCGTCGGAACCACCCCCGGCCGCTACCGGACGGGCCACCGGGGCGGCTGACGGCGCCCGTCAGGAACGGTCGAGCCCGGTGCGGCCCGGGGCGCGGTCGGCCTCGGCTGCCTTGTCGAGCTTGTCGACGAGCGCGCCGCCCTCCTCGGCCCGGTCCCGCCGGCCGGCGGCGCGGGGGGTCACGCCGGTGACACCGCGACAGGCACGCGTGCCCAGCCCTTGAGGGTGTTGTTCGGCGTCGGAACCGGGTCCCCTGCGGGCTCGAGCGTGCGCACCCGCCGCGCCAGCGCCTCGATCACCAGCTCGGCCTCCAGCCGGGCCACCAGTTGCCCCACGCATCGGTGCACGCCCATACCGAACGCGACGTGGCCTGCCGCGTGCCGGGCGATGTCGAAGCTGTCCGAGTCCGGGCCCCAGCGCCGCGGATCGCGGTTGGCGGCGCCGAGGAACAGCAGGACCTTCGTCTCTTCGGGGATCGTCGTCCCGGCGAACTCGGTGGGCCGCACCGTGGTCCGGAAGAACGTCTGCACCGGCGACTCCCAGCGCAGCGCCTCGTCGAAGACGAACTTGGCGCGCGCCGGGTCGTCGTGCAGGAGCCGCCACTGCTCGCGGTGCCTGCTCAACGCGTAGAGCGTGTTGCCGAGCCCGTGGACGGTGGTGTCGAGCCCGGCGGTCAGCAGCGATCGGACCAACAGCGGCGCCTGGTCGTGGCTGATCTCACCGCGGTCGGCGGCCTCCCAGATCCGCGCACCGAGCCCACCGGGTGCGAGATTCTCCCGCCGGCACTGCTCGAGCACCCACGCCTGCACCGGTGCCGCCGACTCCAGGGCCGCGCGGCGCAGCTCGTTGTCCGGGCCGAACGCGTTGAACGCGAGACCGCCGTAGGGCAGCAGGTTCTCCCGCCCGTCCGGGCCCAACCCGACCGCGTCGGGAAAGACCTGCAGCGGGTAGACGGACGCGAGGTCGGTGACGGCGTCGAAGGTGCCTCGCTCCACCAGCTGCTCGACGAGCTGCTCGGCCGGCGCACGGAAGGATTCGCGCAACGCGCGGACCGAGCGGGGCGACAGCACACCGTTCATGGCCTTGCGCACGACCGTGTGGTCCGGTGGGTCGGCCTCCAGCAGCAGGCTCGGCGGCCGCCAGGGCTTCTCGCGCGCGAAGTCGCTCATCCCGGCGCCGCGGCCGGAGACGAACGACGCCCAGTCCCGTAGCGCGGCGTCGACCTCGGCGAACCGGCCCGACGCGTAGATCCCGTAGCGGGACAGGCGGACCACGCCCCCGGCGTCGCGGAGCCGGCGGTGGAAGTCGTAGGGATCGAGGAGGACGTCGAGGTCGAACGGGTCGTCGTCGAGGACGGGGACGTCCGCCGTGGGCAGATCGGCGATGGGCATGGTCGCCTCCAGTGGGCATCGTGCGGTCTCCGGCGGCCGTGCGGACCGCCCCTTCCATCTGCCGGAAAGTCGAGCGGTCGATGAACATGTTCCGCCCTCCTTCGTCGGCCCGCTGGTCGTCGGCGGTCCGGTGGCGCTGCACCGGAGCCCCGGGACCGTGCTCAGCGTGGTCGGGTGTCCTGACCTGACTCCCGGTGCTCAGGCGCCGACGTAGGCCGCCAGGTGCTCGCCGGTGAGGGTCGACCGGGCGGCGACGAGATCGGCCGGGGTGCCCTCGAAGACGACCCGGCCGCCGTCGTGGCCCGCACCGGGACCGAGGTCGATGATCCAGTCGGCGTGCGCCATGACGGCCTGGTGGTGCTCGATGACGATCACCGACTTGCCGTCGTCGACGAGCCGGTCGAGCAGCCCGAGCAGCTGCTCGACGTCGGCGAGGTGCAGGCCGGTCGTCGGCTCGTCGAGGACGTAGACGCCGCCCTTCTCCCCCATGTGCGTCGCCAGCTTGAGGCGCTGCCGCTCACCGCCGGACAGGGTCGTGAGCGGCTGCCCGATCCGCAGGTAGCCCAGGCCCACATCGGCGAGCCGCGCGAGGATCCGGTGCGCGGCCGGAACCTTCCCGTCGCCCGCGGCGAAGAACTCGACCGCCTCGGCCACCGACATCGCGAGCACCTCGCTGATGTCCTTGCCGGCCAGGTGGTACTCGAGCACGGCGGCGTCGAAGCGCTTGCCCTCGCAGACCTCACAGGTCGTCGCGACGCCGGCCATCATCGCCAGGTCGGTGTAGATGACGCCGTTGCCGTTGCAGTTCGGGCAGGCACCTTCGGAGTTGGCGCTGAACAGCGCGGGCTTCACCCCGTTGGCCTTGGCGAACGCCTTGCGGATCGGCTCCAGCAGGCCCGTGTAGGTGGCCGGGTTGCTGCGCCGCGAGCCGCGGATGGCGCCCTGGTCGATCGCGACGACACCCTCGCGACCGACGACCGAGCCATGGATCAGCGAGCTCTTGCCCGAGCCCGCCACACCCGTCACGACGACGAGCACGCCCGTCGGGATGTCGACGTCGACACCCTGCAGGTTGTGCGTGGTGGCGCCCCGGACCTCGATGGCGCCCGTCGACGACCGCACCGACGGTTTGAGCGTCGCACGGTCGTCGAGGTGGCGTCCGGTGAGCGTGCCGCTGGCCCGCAGCTCCTCGACGCTGCCCTCGAACACCACCTCGCCACCGGCACTCCCCGCGAGCGGCCCGAGGTCGACGACGTGGTCGGCGATCGCGATCGCCTCCGGCTTGTGCTCGACGACCAGCACCGTGTTGCCCTTGTCGCGCAGCTGGAGCAGTAGGTCGTTCATGCGCGCGATGTCGTGCGGGTGCAGGCCGATCGTGGGCTCGTCGAAGACGTAGGTGACGTCGGTCAGCGACGAGCCGAGATGCCGGATCATCTTGGTGCGCTGGGCCTCGCCGCCGGAGAGGGTGCCCGACGGGCGCTCCAGCGACAGGTATCCGAGCCCGATGTCGACGAAGGAGTCCAGGGTGTGGCGCAGCGTCGTCAGCAGCGGGGCGACCGACGGCTCGTCGAGGTCGCGGACCCACTCGGCGAGGTCGCTGATCTGCATCCGGCAGGCGTCGGCGATCGAGATGCCCTTGATCTTCGAGGAGCGGGCGGCCTCGGAAAGGCGGGACCCGTCGCACTCCGGGCAGGTCGTGAACGTGGCGACGCGCTCGACGAAGGCACGGATGTGCGGCTGCAGCGCGTCGATGTCCTTGGACAAATAGGACTTCTGGATCGACGGGACGAGCCCCGAGTAGGTGAGGTTGATGCCGTCGACCTTGATCTTGGTGGGCTCCTTGTAGAGCAGGTCGGCGAGCTCGCGCTTGGTGAACTTCGCGACCGGCTTGTCGGCGTCGAAGAACCCGCAGCCGCGGAAGATGCGGCCGTACCAGCCCTCCATGCTGTAGCCGGGGATCATGACCGCGCCCTCGTTGAGCGACTTGGTCTCGTCGTAGAGCGCGGTGAGGTCGATGTCGTTGATCGACCCGCGGCCCTCGCAGCGCGGGCACATGCCGCCGGTGATGCTGAACTCCCGGCGCTCCTTGACCGTGCGACCCGCCTTCTCGATCGTGACGGCACCCGCGCCGCTGATCGAGGCCACGTTGAACGAGAACGCCTGCGGTGAGCCGATGTGCGGGGCGCCGAGGCGGCTGAACAGGATGCGCAGCAAGGCGTTGGCATCGGTGGCCGTGCCGACGGTGGAGCGCGGGTCGGTGCCCATCCGCTGCTGGTCGACGATGATCGCCGTGGTGAGCCCGTCCAGGACGTCGACGTCGGGGCGCGCGAGCGTCGGCATGAACCCCTGCACGAACGCACTGTAGGTCTCGTTGATCATCCGCTGGGACTCGGCGGCGATCGTGTGGAAGACCAGCGAGCTCTTCCCGGAGCCCGAGACGCCCGTGAACACCGTCAGCCGGCGCTTGGGGAGCTCGACGCTGACGTTCTTGAGGTTGTTGACCCGCGCTCCGTGGACCCGGATGAGGTCGTGACTGTCGGCGGCGTGCTGCGAGGGCGTCGTCGTGCCCGGTCGCGTGGCGGTGCTCATCGTGTCTCCCTCGGGTGTGACGGGGCGCGGCCGTGCGGCGCGACCCCCGTCGGCGAGGGGCCGGCGGGGTCGCGCGGTGGTCGGACGCGAGCCGCGGGGATCAGCGCAGCTCCTGGATCCGGACCATGTTGCCCGCGGGATCGCGGAACGCGCAGTCGCGCACGCCGTAGGGCTGCTCGGTGGGCTCCTGGACGACCTCGGCGTCGGTCGCCTGCACCTTCTCGAACGTGCTGTCGAGGTCCTTGGTGGCCAGCAGCACGCTCCCGAAGGTGCCCTTGGCCATCATCTCCTCGATCGTGCGCTTCTCGTCGTCGGTCAGCCCGGGGTTGGCCTGCGGCGGGTACAGCACGATCGATGTCGACTGGCCGACCGGCCCGACGGTGATCCAGCGCATGCCGTCGTACCCGACGTCGAGGCGCACCTCGAACCCGAGTGCGTCGCGGTAGAAGGCCAGCGCGGCCTCGGGGTCGTCGTGCGGGAGGAAGCTGGAGTGAATGGTGATGTCCATGCCGGTCACGCTAGGGGCGCGCCCGCAGCCGGCGCTTCTCGATTCCTGACCGGTCTGGTGACCTGCTTGGAGACGCACGGGACCATTCCCGCCGTGGCATCGGCCTGGCTGCGCCGGTAGACGCTCGGCGGCATACCGACGAGCTCGGTGAACCGGGTGCTGAACGTGCCCAGCGACGCGCAGCCGACGGCGAAGCACACCTCCGTGACGCTCATGTCTCCGCGGCGCAGCAGCGCCATCGCGCGCTCGATCCGGCGGGTCATCAGGTAGGAGTACGGGGACTCGCCGTAGGCCGCGCGGAAGCCGCGGCTGAGGTGACCCGCCGACATGTGCACGCCGCGGGCCAGGGCCTCGACGTCGAGCGGCTGGGCGTACTCGCGGTCGATGCGGTCGCGGACGCGACGGAGCCGGACGAGGTCCTGCAGGTGCTGTGGCTCGGTGGGGCGGCTGCCGGTCACGGATGTGATCGTGCCACGCGAAGCCGACGATCCGCCCGTGCGAAGCGTCCGCGGCGCCGGGCGGTCAGCGGCCGCGGCCGGTGACCGCCTGCAGCTCGTCGATGCGCTTCGACGCCTCGGCCTTGCTCAGCGAGGCCAGGTCGTCGGTGCGCTCCCGGCCGGCCTGCTGCAGCAACGTCTCCAGGTACGACAGCTGCGGGCCGGTGATCGGCTCGTCGCCGGTGGCCCACTCGTCGGGGTCCTTCGCGGCCGGGCCGGCGGCGGTGGTCCCGGTGGTGGTCGTCCCGGTGGCGGTCTCGGTGCGGGTTCGGTCGCTCATCGTTCGAACATACCTTCGAACGTGCCGCGTCGCCCGCCGGCGTGGTGCCGACGGGCGACGGTCGCGAGGACCGGCCGGATCAGCCCGGCGTCGGCGGCTGGTCGACGAGCTGGGCGAGGTAGAGCTGCTCGCCCAGCTTGTCCATCAGCTCGAGGTTGGTCTCGATGTAGTCGATGTGGTGCTCCTCGTCGGCGAGGATCTCCTCGAAGATGTTCGCCGTCGTGATGTCGCCCTTGGACCGGCACAGCGCGATGCCCGGGCGGAGGCGTTCCACCACCTCGAGCTCGATCGCCAGGTCGGACTGCAGCTGCTCGCGGACGGTCTGGCCGACCCGCAGCTGGAAGAGCCGCTGGTAGTTCGGCAGACCCTCCAGGAACAGGATCCGGTCGGTGATCTTCTCGGCGTGCCGCATCTCGTCGATCGACTCGGCGCGCGTGTACGACGCGAGCTTCGTGAGACCCCAGTTCTGCTGCATCTTCGCGTGCAGGAAGTACTGGTTGATGGCCGTGAGCTCGCTCGTGAGCTGCTCGTTGAGCAGGGAAATGATCTCTGGGTCGCCTCGCATGGGGGTGAGGCTAGTGGTTCACGCGATCACACGAAGCGTGCAGGACCGGCTACCCAGAACATAGGCTGACCTTGTATTTCGGTCACCTTTCCGAACTTCGCCGGGTTCTCCGACCGTTGCTAGGCCGTCATCGGCAGACCGGCGATGTGCGACGGGCACCTCGTGGCGGCCAGGAAGACGTCGACCGTGTCGACGCACCCGCCGCAGCCGGTGCCGGCACCGCAGGCGTCGCCGACCTCGTCGACGGTGCGCGCACCGCTGTCGATGCACGTCCGCAGCTCCGTCTCGGTGACGGCTGCGCAGATACACACATACATGAAGGTGATCCTTTGCGACGGTCAGGCAAGCCTATGTTCGCATTCGGATCGCCGTCACACAAGGCTCTTAGCCTGACGCTCGTGCCGCTGGAGGAGTACCGCCGCAAGCGCGACCGGTCGCGCACCCCGGAGCCCGTGCCCGACACCGATCCGGCGGCCGACGGGTCCGACCACGACGGCGGCCGGTTCGTCGTGCAGGAGCACCACGCGAGCGCGCTGCACTGGGACGTCCGGCTGGAGCGCGACGGCGTGCTGGTCTCGTGGGCGGTGCCGAAGGGCCTGCCGGTCGACACGGAGACGGTCCGGCTCGCCGTGCGCACCGAGGACCATCCGATGGAGTACCTCGACTTCTCCGGCGAGATCCCGGCGGGCGAGTACGGCGCCGGCACGATGACGATCTGGGACGCCGGGACCTACCGGACCGAGAAGTGGTCGGCGCGGGAGGTGGCCGTCGTCCTGCAGGGCCAGCGCGCCCGCGGCCGGTTCGTGTTCGTGCGCAGCGACCGCGAGCGTCGCGACGGCTGGATCCTGCGGCGCTCGGATCCCGGCACCGCGCGCGACCCGCTGCCGCGCGACACGCTGCCGATGCTCGCCACCCCCGGTCCGCTCCCCCTCGGCGACGGCTGGTGGCTGCAGGTCGGGTTCGGCGGCGAACGCGTCGTCGTGCGGGTCGACGGCGGCCGCGCGCGGTTCACCGACGCCGACGGGGCCGAGCTGGAGGTGCCGGCGCTGCGGGCGTTCGGGCCGACGGTCGGGGCCACCCCGCTGCTGCTCGACGCGGAGCTCGTCGGCAACCCACGTCGCGACGCCGTGCTCTGGATCGGCGACCTGCTGCACCTCGACGGGCGCGACACCCTCGACGTCCCGTTCGCCGACCGGCTGGCGCTGCTGGAGGGCCTCGAGCTCGTCGGCCCCGCGTGGCGCCCGGCCCCGGCCTACCGCGACGCCGGGCAGGCGGTCGTCGACGCCGCCGCCGAGCAGGGCCTGCCGTTCGTCGTCGCGAAGCGCGGTGACTCCCCCTACCGGCCCGGCAGGCGCAGCGACGACTGGATCGAGGTGGCGACGACGGCGCCCGCACCCGCCGCCCGCCGGGACCGCCCCGCGACGGCCGCGCGGCCGGGGCGGCGCGACGGTGTCGGCCGCGCGCGGCTGACCAACCCCGACAAGGTGCTCTACCCGCTCACCGGGACGACCAAGGCGCAGGTCCTCGGCCACTACCTGGCCGTCGCCGAGGTGATGCTGCCGCACCTGCGCGACCGGCCCGTCACGATGGTGCGCTGGCCCGACGGCGTCGAGAAGCCGTCGTTCTTCGAGAAGGACGTCTCCCGGCACGCGCCGGGCTGGATCCGGACCGCGCGCGTCGGCACGCCGGGCGGGCGGTCGGAGTCCGCCGACTTCCCGCTGCTCGACGACGCCGAGGGCCTGGCGTGGGCGGCGAACCTCGCGGCGCTGGAGCTGCACGTCCCGCAGTGGCGCGTCGGTCCGCGCGGCGGCCGCGGCCTGCCCGACCTCGTCGTGTTCGACCTCGACCCGGGCGAGGGGGCGAACGTCGTCGACTGCTGCCGCGTCGCCGAGCGCATCGCCGACCTGCTCGCCGCCGACGGGCTCAGCGCCCACCCGCGCACCAGCGGCAGCAAGGGCCTGCAGCTGTACGTGCCCGTCACCGTCTCGCGGGCCGAGCGGACCGCCGAGTACGCCCGCGACATCGCTGCGACGGTGGCCGGGGAGTCGCCCCGCACGGTCACGGACGTGATGGCGAAGGCGCGCCGCCGCGGCAAGGTCTTCGTCGACTGGAGCCAGAACAACCCCGCGAAGACGACGATCGCGAGCTACTCACTGCGCGGCCGGCCCCGCCCCACCGTCGCGACGCCGGTGACCTGGGACGAGGTCCGGGCCTGCCGCACCGTCGACGACCTGGTGTTCACCCTCGACGACCTGCCCGGGCGCATCGCCGAGCACGGTGACCTGATGGCGCCGCTGCTGTTCACCGAACGGCCACGCCTTCCTCGTCGCGGCTGATCGGTCCGAGCTGGCAGGCTGACGTCGTGACGCGTCACCCCTACTTCGACGGGCCGTTCCCCCGCGCGTACGCCCACCGCGGCTGGCACCTGGGCGACCTGACGGGCTGCGAGAACACGCTGGCGGCGTTCCACCGTGCCGTCGACGAGGGGTTCGGCTATCTCGAGATGGACGTGCACGCCAGCGCCGACGGCGTCGTCATGGTCCACCACGACCGCTCCCTGGACCGCACGACCGACGGGGCGGGGCTGCTCGCGGAGCTGCCGGCCGCCGAGATCGCCCGCGCCCGCGTCGGGGGCCGGGAGCCGGTGCCGCGACTGGACCGGGTCCTCGCCGAGCTCCCGCCGACGACCCGGGTCACGATCGAGATCAAGTCCGCGGCCGCGGTGCTGCCCACGCTCGACGTCCTCGACCGGGCCGACGCGTGGCACCGGGTCTGCCTCGGCTCGTTCGACGAGCGCTGGCTGCGCCGGGCCAGGATCGCCGCCGGCGACAAGCTGCTGACGTCGATGGCGCAGCTGTCGGCGTTCGGGTTGCGCGGCCGGGCCTGGCTGGGCGCGCTGCCCGACCCGTTGTCGCTGCTCGCCAGAATGCCGGTGCTGCCGCCGGTCGTCGGCGGGCTCGCGCAGCTGCCCCGCCGGTTCGGCGCGCTCACCGTCGTCGACGCCGCGCTGCTCGCGATCGCCCACGCCGCCGATCGCGA
This sequence comes from Pseudonocardia benzenivorans CB1190, assembly GCF_000196675.2. Lineage (GTDB taxonomy): Bacteria > Actinomycetota > Actinomycetes > Mycobacteriales > Pseudonocardiaceae > Pseudonocardia > Pseudonocardia benzenivorans. Next base: position 3,492,872 of record NC_015312.1, read on the forward strand.
GGTGCACGTGTGGACGGTCGACGACGCCGACGAGATGGGCGAGCTGCTGGACATGGGCGTCGACGGACTGCTGTCCGACCGTCCCGACGTGCTGCGCGACGTCCTGCAGGACCGCGGCGTGTGGGCGGCCTGAAACCGGACCTCACGGGCGGTCGCGCCGCTACGCTGCGCGCGTGAGCACCGCCGCCCCGCTGGAACCGCCCGCGCCGGTCCGGGTGCCCCGTCGCCGGGTGCTGGCGTGGGGGCTGTGGGACTCCGGGTCCGCGGCGTTCAACGCGGTGATCCTCACCTTCGTCTTCTCCGTCTACCTGACCGACTCCGTCGGCAAGGACCTGCCGGGATCGATCAGCGCGAACAGCTGGCTGGGCTGGTCGTTGGGGATCTCCGGGCTGTTCATCGCCCTGCTCGCCCCCGTCATCGGACAGCGTGCCGACGGCGGCCGGCGCAAGGTGTCGGTGGGTATCTGGACGGCGGTGACGGTCGCGTCCATGGCGGCCATGTTCGCCGTCCGCGACGACTACCACTACCTGTGGCTCGGCCTGGTCCTGCTGTCGATCGGCTCGGTGTGCTTCGAGCTCGCGTCGGTGTCCTACAACGCGCTGCTGCGCCAGGTCTCCACCCCGGCGACCATCGGACGGGTCTCCGGGTTCGGCTGGTCGATGGGCTACTTCGGCGGGATCGTGCTCCTGCTGCTGGTCTACGTCGGGCTGATCGCGGGCGAGGGCGGCGCGCTCGGCGTCGGCACCGGGGGCGGGCTCAACATCCGGGTCGTCGCGCTCGTCTCGGCCGCGTGGTTCGCGCTGTTCGCGATCCCGCTGTTCCTCACCGTCCCCGAGCCGCCGGCGCGGGCGCGCGAGGTGCGGCTCGGTGTCGTGGCCTCGTACAGGCGGCTGTTCCTGGACCTGCGCGACCTGTACCGGCACGCGCCGCACACCGTCTACTTCCTCGGTGCCAGCGCGTTGTTCCGCGACGGGCTCGCCGCGATCTTCACCTTCGGCGCGGTCCTGGCGGTGACGGTCTACGGCATCGACCCGGGCGACGTGCTGATCTTCGGCGTCGCGGCGAACATCGTGTCGGCGATCGGTGCCCTGACCGCGGGCTGGATCGACGACCGGGTCGGCCCGAAGGCCGTCGTCATCGGGTCGCTCATCGGGCTGCTGGTCTTCGGGACGACACTCGGCCTGGTCTCGGGTCCGACGATGTTCTGGATCTTCGGGCTCGCGCTGTGCCTGTTCGTCGGACCGGCGCAGGCGTCGGCCCGGACCTACATGGCGCTGCTGGCCCCGCCCGGTCGCGAGGCCCAGCTCTTCGGCCTCTACGCGACGACGGGTCGCGCGGTCTCGTTCCTCGCGCCGACGCTGGTCGGCGCGTTCACGTTCTGGTTCGGTTCCGACCGCGCGGGCATCGTCGGCATCCTCGTCGTGCTGCTCGCGGGCCTGCTCGCGATGTGGAAGGTGCACCCGCCCGAGCGGACCGGAGCCCAGCGCCCGGAGCCCGAGACGGCCGACGCGTAACGCGACTTTTCGGCTGTGTGAACAAGTGACAGAACGGCGGTGAGTCAAGTCACAAGTAGCTGACGCGTCACAACCACGTGTGTCAGAGGCCTGGATGGTGAACACTCTCGTGTCGGGCGCCACGCATCGGGCGACGGTCGACATTGACCGACACCTGGTCGGGCGCCCCTCGAATGGGAATGACGCCTGTACCGGCGACGTTACACCGTGTGGCAGGTACGCAAACGTCGAGGGACGCAGTCCCTCGGCTGAGGACGGGAGGATGACGCATGGCCGACCGCGTGCTCCGTGGCAGCCGGCTCGGGGCCGTCAGCTACGAGACCGACCGCAACCACGATCTCGCGCCGCGGCAGATCGTCCGCTATGTGTCGCCGAACGGTCACGAGTTCGAGGTGCCCTTCGCCAACGACGCGGAGGCCCCCGCCACCTGGGAGTCCCCCCAGGGTGGCCTCGGTAAGCGGGTCGATGGGGCCGAGCCCGAGCAGAAGAAGTCGAAGCCGCCGCGCACCCACTGGGACATGCTCCTCGAGCGCCGTTCCCTGGGTGAGCTCGAGGAGCTGCTCTCCGAGCGGCTCGAGCTGCTGCGCGAGCGGCGGGCCGAGATCGCCTGATGTAGTACCGCGGCTGTCGCAGGAACCGGACGCCGCGTGACGCCGGAGCCGGGCCACCTCCCGTGGGGCCCGGCTCCGGCGTTTCCGTGTCCGGCCCGGGTCAGGCGCGGGCCAGCGCGCGGCGGACGTGGCGCAGCCGGTGCGACACGCCCCAGCCCGCGATCCGCCACAGCGCCTCGGCCATCACCTCGACGCTCATCTTCGACGCCCCCAGCTCGCGCTCGGTGAAGGTGATCGGCACCTCGCGGATCCGGAAGCCCGCCTGCTGCGCGCGCCACGCCATGTCGACCTGGAAGCAGTAGCCGGTCGAGGCGACCGTCGTGATGTCGAGGTCCTCCAGGACCTGGCGCCGGAACGCGCGGAACCCGCCGGTGATGTCCTTGACGGGCGCGCCCAGGGCGAGCCGTGCGTACAGGTTGGCGCCGCGCGAGAGCAGCTGGCGGTGCGCCGGCCAGTTGACCACCCGCCCGCCCGGCACGTAGCGCGAGCCCAGCACGAGGTCGGCGCCGCCGTCGGACTCCAGGGCCTCCAGCAGCTCGGGCAGGTCCTCGGGGGCGTGCGAGCCGTCGGCGTCCATCTCGACGACCACCTGGTACGGGCCTTCGAGTGCCAGCGAGAACCCGGCCACGTAGGCGGCGCCGAGGCCTGCCTTCTCGGTGCGGTGCAACACCCGGATGCGCTCGTCGGCGGCGGCCAGCTCGTCGGCCAGCTCGCCGGTGCCGTCGGGGCTGCCGTCGTCGACGACGAGCACATCGGCCTCCGGGACCGACGCGTGCACCCGCTTCACGATCGGGGCGAGGTTCTCCCGTTCCTGGTACGTCGGGATCACCACGAGCACCGGCCCCGCGGGCTCAGCCATGTCCGTCCTCTCCTGCCTCGGGGGCCGCGTCGTGCGGCTCTCCCGCCACTGTGCTGCCGGCCACGAACGGGCGACGGCGCCGCGCGAGGAACACCGCGGCGCCGATCGCCAGTACGCCCACGGCGGTCAGTGTCCACTCGGGCACCGACCGCAGCCGGGTGGCCAGCGTAGTCGTGGACCTCAGGTCGGTTCGATCGACCAGCACGCCCGGCACGAACTGCCCGGTCGACGCCGTGACCGTGCCGCTCGGCGTGATCGTCGCCGAGACCCCCGACGTCGTCGCCACGATGACCGAGCGGTCGTGCTCGACCGCCCGCACCCGCGACATCGCCAGCTGCTGGAACGTCATCTCCGAGAGGCCGAACGTCGCGTTGTTGCTGGGGACGGCGAGCACCGTCGCGCCCGCCTCGACGCTGTCGTCGACGAGGTCGTCGAACGCGATCTCCCAGCAGATCGCGACGCCCACCTGCACCCCTGCCATGTCGACCACGCCGTTGCCCTGCCCCGGCACGAAGTTCCCGGCGCGGTCGACGTAGGAGGAGAACAGCCGGAAGAACGAGCGCCACGGCATGTACTCGCCGAACGGCATCACCCGGCGCTTGTCGGTGCGCTCGACGACGCCCAGCCCCGGCTGCCACACCAGGGCGGAGTTCGAGGTCGTCCGGCCGTCGGGGTTGACCAGCACCGCCCCGACGAGGATCGGGGCCTTGATCGCGGCGGCCGCCTGGTCGATCTCGAGTGCCGCGTCCGGGTTCTGCAACGGGTCGATGTCGCTGGAGTTCTCCGGCCACACCACGATGTCGGGCTGCGGTTGGCGGCCCGCGGCGACGTCGGCGGCCAACTGCTCGGTGACCCGGACGTGGTTGTCGAGGACGGCGCGCCGCTGCGAGTTGAAGTCCAGGCCCAGCCGCGGCACGTTGCCCTGGACCGCGGCGATGGTCGTCGTCGTGTCGGGGGCGGTGCGGGTGACCGGTGCCAGCAGCGCGAGCGGCCCGGAGGCGATCGCCAGTACGAGCAGCAACGCCGGCCACACCGCGGTCCGTTGCCGTCCGGGTTCGGAGAGCCTGCGGGCGATGTCGGCGATGGCGAGGCCCCCGAGGACCGTCACGAAGCCGAGGAGGGTCACACCGCCGACCGACGCGACCGGCAGCAGCGGGCTGTCGGGCTGGCCGAACCCGATCCGCCCCCATGGGAACCCGCCGAACGGCACCCGGCTGCGCACGGCCTCGCCCGCGATCCACACCGCCGCCGCCCAGAGCGGCCCGGCCGGCAGCAGCGAAACCCGGGCCATCCCCGCCGCGGCCGCTCCCATGAAGACGGCCTCGGCGACGGACAGCGCGACCCACGGCAGCGCCCCGACGTAGCCCCCCGTCCAGTGCAGCAGCGGCAGCAGGAAACCGAGACCGAACACCAGGCCCAGCACGAACCCGGCCCGGGCCCGGCGGCCTCGCAGAACGGCACCCAGCAGGGCGAACGCGATCGGGGCGAGCCACCACACCGTCCGCGGCGGGAAGCTCGCGTACAGCAGGGCGCCGGCCCCGGCGGCGACGACGAGCCGCAGCAGCAGCGCCGCGCGAGCGGGTCCGCGTGCCGGCGTCGGCTGCTCGGGTGCCGTCCCGGCGTCGAGGGTGGGTGCGGCCACCCGCAGAGCCTACGGCCCGCGGTGATGGGGTCCGGATGAGGTCAGGCCGCCGCGGCCATCGTGCCGGCGAGCAGGTGGGCGTTGCCGAGGGCGTCGAGCACGCCCGGGCGGCCGCTGCGGACGAACCACTCGTAGCCGTAGGCGGGCGCGAGGTCGGCCGGCAGGTGCTCGGGACCGATCTGCGACGAGTGCGCGGCGATCGCCGCGCGCTTGATGTCGAGGTGCCGCTGGTCGCCGGTGACGGCGAGGGTGATCTCGGCCGTGGTGCGACCGAAGCCGACCTGCGCGGAGCGCGCGGCGCCGTGGACCAGGTGACCGTCGGGGGCGGCGAGGTGCAGGTGCTCGCGGTCGACGGTCATCCGGTAGCCGGTGGCGCCGGTGAGCTCGGCGGCGATGGCGCCGACGGTGTGCGCCATCCGGTGGTCGGGGTGGCCGTAGATGCCGGACTCGTCGTCGTAGATCAGGGTGTCGGCACCCTCGGCGTCGGCCACCTCGGCGACGCGCGAGGCCAGCGCGAGCGGCTCGGCGGCCGCGAGCGCGAGCGGGTGGCGGCCGCTGGCCCAGCCCGGCAGCCCGGAGTCGCGGCGGCCGAGCAGCACGAGGCGGTCGACCCCGAGCAGCGCGGCGGACTCCTCGAGCTCGGTGACGCGGCGGCGGGCGACGGTCTCGCCTGCGCCCAGCGGGGTCCGGGACTCGCCCATGTCGCCGTTGGTGGCCATGACGAGCACGACGCGGGCGCCGGCGTCGGCGAGGCGCCGCAGCGTGATGCCGGTGAAGATCGACTCGTCGTCGGGGTGGGCGTGCAGGGCGAGAACGGTGTGACCGGTGAGGTCGGGGGTGCGGATCATCGCAGGCTCGCAGGGTGTGAGGTGCCGCGGTGGCGGCAGGGTGGACTGGTCCGGGGGTCAGCTGTGACAGAGACAGCGACAACAGCCCGGACAGCAGACGCCCTGGGGGCGGGTGCTGGTCCACGTGTTCACGGGAAGAATGATGCCAGAGCGCCCGGCGCCCCCGGAGTGGGGCACACCCCACTTCTGCGCGGGTGAGGTCAGCCCCCGGCGGCGGCGAGTCCGCCGGGTCCTCGGCCGTGGCCGTGTGCGTCGTGCAGGAGCCGGCCGCGGACGACGGTGCGCAGGCACGTCGCGGCGCCCGCGAGCGGATCGCCGTCCCACACCGCGTAGCCGGCCGGCGCGCCCGCGATGATCCGGCCCGCCAGCGGGTCGGTGCTGCGGGCGGCGTGATGGCCGCCGGTGACGTGCGCGGCGAGGGCCGTCGCCGGGTCGACGCCGTACCCCGGCGTGCCGTGGTCCACCGCGGCACGGACCCCTCCCCACGGGTCGAGCGGGGTGACCGGCGAGTCCGAGCCGAACGCCAGCGTCACCCCCGCGGCCGCGAACGCGGCGAACGGGTTCATCCGGGCCGCGCGCTCGGCACCCAGCCGGGCCGAGTAGAGGCCGGCGGGGCCGCCCCACGCCGCGTCGAACGCGGGCTGCACGCTCGCCACGACGCCGAGCTCCGCCAGCAGGCCGAGCCGCGCGGCGTCGGGCATCTCCAGGTGTTCGAGGCGGTGCCGGGCGTCGCGCACCATCTCGACGGGCACCGCCCGTGCCGCGGCGGCGAGCGCGTCGAACACGATGTCGGCCGCGGCGTCGCCGATGACGTGGAATCCGGCCTGCACGCCGGCCGTCGAGCAGGCGACCAGGTGGGCGGTCACGGCCTCCGGCGTGAGATAGGTGCGTCCGCAGTGCTCGGGCGCGTCGGTGTAGGGCGTCCGCAGCGCGGCGGTCCGCGAGCCGATCGACCCGTCGACGAACAGGTCCCCCGCCAGTCCCCGTGCGCCCGTGGCGGCCAGCAGGGCGCGAGCGTCCCGCGCGGTGTCGACGGCCTCGCCCCAGTACCCGACGACGTCGACGCCGGTGTCCAGGACGAGCAGCGCGGCGAGGTCCTCGCGGCCGGAGACGAGCGGTCCGGCGCACTCGTGGACGGTGCCGACACCGGCCCGCGCCGCGGCGCCGAGGAAGGCCCGCTGGGCCCGGTCGCGCTGGTCGCGGGTCACCGCACCGAGCGCCGCGCGCCGCACGAGATGGTGTGCCTCGGCCGTCAGCGGGCCGGCCGCCGACCAGCCGGCGGCACCGACCGCGTCGCGGGCCCGGTCGACCAGCGCCGAGGACACCAGCGCGGAGTGGACGTCGACCCGGGTGAGGTACGCGGGCCGCCCGCCCGTGGCGCGGTCGAGCGCGGCCCGGCCCGGCGGCGTGGGATCGACCCAGTCGTCCTGGGCCCAGCCGTGGCCCCAGATGACGCCGTCGGGGTGGGTGCGGGCGAAGCCGGCGACGGCGTCGAGGCAGTCCTCGGCGCTGCGGGAGCCGCCGAGGTCGAGCCCGTCGATCAGCAGCCCCGACGAGGTGGCGTGGACGTGGGCGTCGACGAACGTCGGGGTGAGGGTGGTGCCGTCGAGGTCGAGGACCTGCGCCCCGGGGGCGCGCGCGGCGGCCGCGGCCGCCGGCCCGACCCAGGTGACGGCGTCGCCGTCGATCTCCACCGCGGCCGGACCGGCCACGGCAGCGCCTCCCGGATCGAGGATCCGGACGCCGACGAGCAGGGTGCGGGGCACCCGCCAGGTCTACCCGACGGGTGCCCCGGTGCCGGCGCCCGCCCCCACCGGCGCCGGCACGGACGGCTCACGAGCCGCGCACGAGCGGCCCGGCAGCCGCCCACCGGGTTCTCACCAGCCGCGGCGCGGGATGAGGACCCAGAGCACGAGGTAGATGACGAACTGCGGCCCGGGCAGCAGGCACGACAGCAGGAACAGCAGCCGGACGGTGCCCACGTTCCAGCCGAACCGTTCGGCGAGTCCGGCGCACACTCCCGCGATCATCCGGCCGTTCTCCGGGCGGGTCAGGGTGGTGGTCGTCACGGGCTGGCTCCTTCCAGGTGCGGCGTCTCTCGCCGCTGACGTCCACGATGCCCCGCTGGGATGCCCGGGGCCTCGGGGAAGCCCCCGATCCTGCCCCGGACCTCCGGCCCGCGGCTCGGGGTCGGGCTGGTGACGAGGCGGTTGTCCACAAGTGACCGGGGTGTCCACAGACCGGCGTCGGCGTCCCCGACGACGGTGTCCCCGGCGTTAGCGTCCCCGGACGTGATCAACTTTCCACGCGGCGCGACGCTCGCCGTACTGCTCGTCGTGCCGGTGCTCGGGGTGCTCCTCGCCGGCCGGGCCGCGGCGGCCGCCCCGGGTACCGGACCGCCGGCCGGACCCTCGACCGTCGTCGCGCTCGGCGACAGCGCCGCCTCCGGCGAGGGCGCGGGCGACTACGAGCCCGGCACCCGCGGGGAGGCCGGCGACTGGTGCCACCGCTCCCCCGCCGCCTACGTGCACCACGCCGGACTGGGCGAGCGGTCGGTGAACCTGGCGTGCTCGGGCGCGGCGTCGCGGGACGTGCGGTTCGGGTCCGGCGCACACCACACCGAGGGCTCGCAGGCCGCCCGGCTGGCCGCGCTCGCCGCGACGCAGCGGGTGCGGACGGTGACGCTGCAGGTCGGCGCGAACGACGCCCCCGCGCTCGGCGACGTCGCCGTGGCGTGCATCCGGACGTTCGTCGACCCGACGGTCGGGCCGTGCCGCGAGACCGTGGGCGGGAAGTGGGAGGCGCGGGTCGCGGCGATGGTCCCGGAGGTGGAGGGCGCGGTCGCCGACGTGCGGGCGGCGATGCGCGGCGCCGGGTACACCGAGGCCGACTACGTGCTCGTGCTGCTGTCCTACGGCTCACCCGTCACCGAGCGGATGGATGCCCTGCACGGCGCCCGCGGCTGCCCGTTCAGCCGGCCCGACGCGGGCTGGACACGGACCGTCGCGTTCCCCCGGCTGTCGGCGGCCCTCGCCCCGATCGCCGCCCGCGCCGGGGCCCGGTTCCTCGACCTGTCCCGGGCCACCGAGGGCCGGGAGGCCTGCAGCCGCAGCTCGCCGGCCGAGGAGTGGCAGCGGCGGCTCACCGTCGACGCGCGTGCCCTCGTCGACGACCGGCTCGACGCGCCGGGCCGGCACCTGTTCCAGGAGTCGTTCCATCCCCGCGCCGCCGGGCACGCGGAGATCGGACGTTGCCTGGGCGAGTTCGTGCGCGGCGGCGCGCCGCGGGCGGTGTGCCTCGCGACGGCCGACGGCACGCTGCACCCGAGTGTCCCGGCGGTGACGGCGTGAGCGCGCCCGTCCCGGCCGGGGCCGGGGCGTGCCATTTAGTCGAGCACGACCAGGTCGCGCGGGCGGGCGTTGAGCCGCTCGCAACCGCCCTGGGTGACCACGACGATGTCCTCGATCCGCGCGCCCCACACGCCGTCGACGTAGATGCCGGGCTCGACGCTGAACGCCATACCCGGTTCGAGCGGCAGCGAGTTCCCGCCGACGATGTAGGGGTCCTCGTGCACGTCGAGCCCGATGCCGTGGCCGGTGCGGTGCACGAACTTCTCCCCGAACCCGGCGGCGGTGATCGGCTCACGGGCGGCGGCGTCGACCTCCTCGGCGGTCACGCCGGGCTTCACGGCGGCGACGGAACGCTCCTGGGCGTCCTGCAGCACCGCATAGGTCTCGGCGATCTCGGCCGACGGTGCGGTGCCCACCGCGTAGGTGCGGGTCGAGTCGGAGTAGTAGCCGCCGGGCAGCGGGCCGCCGATGTCGATGACGACGACGTCGCCGCGCTCGACGACCCGGTCCGACACGTCGTGGTGCGGGCTCGCGCCGTTGGGCCCCGATCCGACGATGACGAACGCCGCGCTGGAGTGGCCCTCCTCGACGATCGCCGCGGCGATGTCCGCACCGATCGCGGCCTCGGTCCGGCCGGGCTTCAGAAACTCCGCCATCCGGGCGTGCACCCGGTCGATGGCGGCCCCGGCGTCGCGCAACTGCGCGACCTCGGCGGCGTCCTTGCGCATCCGCAGCTCGCGGATCACGGGTCCCGCGAGCCGCTGGGTGACGTCGGGCAGCGCGTCGCGGACCCCGAACACGTGCACCGCGGGCATGGTGTCGGCGACCGCGATCCGCGTCGGTCCGCCCGCCAGGTCGCTGACCAGCAGGTAGGGGTCCTCGCCATCTGTCCAGGTGACGACGTCGACGCCCAGGTCCGCGAGCGGGAGCCCGTCGTAGCCGGGGGCCTCGAGACGCGGCACGACGATCGCGGGCGGCGCGCGGTGCCCGGCCGCGGGCACGACCAGGCACGTGAGCCGCTCGTGGGACTCGCCGCCGGCCCCGATCAGGTAGCGCAGGTCGGTTCCGGGAGTGATCAGCAGCAGGTCGACGCCCTGCTCGGCGGCGACCTCGCCGGCGCGGCGGAGCCGGTCGGCGAGCAGCTCGGTGGGTACGGCCGGAGTCATGCCCGCAGACTATGCCGGGGTGGCCCGGAGCGGACCAGAGCCGGGCCGTGGGTCGTGACGCGGCGCCCGGGTGCCGGTGTTGCCGGGTGCCGGTGTTGCTGTGTGCCGTGCCGGTTCGGTCGGCGATGTGTCCGTGGCCCCGGCCCGGCTGCACCGGCGCCGGTGCGTCCGGCCGGTCGCGCGCGGCGCGGGCGGGCTGCCTGGCAAGCTGCCTGGGTGACGCCGCCACCGACGCTGATGCTCCTCGACGCCGCGAGCATGTACTTCCGCGCCTATTACGGCGTGCCGGAGTCGATCACGGCCCCCGACGGCACACCCGTCAACGCCGTGCGCGGGTTCACCGACATGGTCGCCCGGCTGGTCGCCGAGCGCCGCCCGACCCGTCTCGTCGCGTGCCTCGACCTCGACTGGCGGCCGAGGTTCCGGGTGGACGCACTGCCCTCGTACAAGGCGCACCGGGTCGCGGGCACGGAGCGCGACACGGTGCCCTACGGCGTCCCCGAGGAGGTCCCCGACACGCTCGCGCCGCAGGTCCCGATCCTGCTGGAGGTGCTCGCCGCGGCGGGGATCGCCACCGGCGGTGCGGTGGGCCACGAGGCCGACGACGTCATCGGCACCCTCGCGGGGCGCGAGCGGACCGACGCGGTGTCGGTCGTGAGCGGTGACCGCGACCTGATGCAGGTCGTGCGGGAGGAGCCGACGCCGGTCCGGCTGATCTACGTCGGGCGTGGGCTCGCGAAGGCGGAGACCCTCGGCCCGAAGGAGGTCGCGGAGAAGTACGGCGTCCCTGTCGACCGCGCGGGCGAGGCCTACGCGGAGATGGCGATGCTGCGCGGCGACCCGTCCGACGGGTTGCCCGGCGTGCCGGGGGTGGGGGCGAAGACGGCGGCGACCCTCGTCAGCCGGTTCGAGTCGTGGGACCAGTTGCGCAACGCGGTCGACGACCCCGGGGACAAGCGGCTGAGCCCGCCGGTGCGGTCGAAGCTGGCCGCGGCCAAGCCGTACCTGGCGGTCGTGGAGCCGGTCGTGCGGGTCGCGCTGGACGCGCCGGTCGAGCTCGACCGCGACGACACGCTGCCGAGCGCACCGGCCGACCCGGCCCGACTGGCGGAGCTGGCGTCGACGTGGGGGCTGGCCGGGTCCGTCGATCGGCTGGTGGCGGCTTTGGCCCGCTGACGGGTCGCGCCGGGCCCACGCGGCGGCCCACCGGGATGAGACTTCGGGGTCGGCGCCGCCCGCCGCGGCCCGGCCGGTTCACAGCCGTGCCCTCGGCAGCCGGCCGTTGCACGGCGTCACAGCCGCCAGCCGGTCGACAGCCCGGACATCCAGACGCCGGAGTCCCGGGCCCTCGGACCTGCGTCACGGCACGAACCACGCCACGCCGCCCGGGCGCGCCCGGCAGCTCCCGCCTGCGCCCGCGGCACCGGGCAGCGCTCGTGGGCCCAGGGGGCCGCACGCGTGGGCTCCCCGCGGGCCCGGGGCCCGCGGTCAGTTGCGGGCGGCGCCGGCGGTCAGACCCGCCCGACCTCGTAGTTCCCCTCGCTGCTGGTCACGTGGATCGGGACCTGCGTGTTCGGCTCGCCGTCGACGGTCGCCGAGCACTGGAAGGTGTCGCCGCTCTTGACCTCGCGGTTCGCGGGGCAACTGACGGCGGAGACCTGGTGGCCGTAGTCCGTCGTCAGCACCTTCTCGACGCCCGCCTGCAGCGCGGTCTGGTCGAACACGCGGGTCACGACGAAGCCCGGCTTCCAGAACAGCAGGACCGCCGCGACGGCGGCGACGACGACCAGCGCACCGACGAGGATCCAGGGCAGCGCACGCCGCTTGCGTGGCGTCTCGACGGTGCCGCCCCCCTGCTGCTGCCCCCACTGCTGCCCCGGCTGCGGAGGCTGCTGGCCCCACGCCGCGGCCGAGCCACCCGCCTGCGACCAGGCCTGCTGCGGGGCCTCGCCCTGACCGGCTCCCCAGGCACCCGGTCGGTTCTGCTGCGCCCACGGGTCGGTCTGGCCGGGCGCGGCGCCCCACGCCGCCTGCTGCTGGGCGCCCCACTGCTGGTCGCCGCCTGCGAACTGGGCGGTGGGCTGCTCGCCGCCGGTGTGCCCTGCCGGCTGCCCCCACTGTGCGGCTGCCGACGAGGGCAGGTGCTGCGTCGCCGCGCTGTCGAATCCCGCGCCGCTCTCGCCACCCGGGCCGCTCTCGCCACCCGTGCCGCGGTCGACGCCCGTGGCGCCGTCGGTCGACGAGGCCGCCGGTTCGGGCGGGGCGCCGGTCGCGTCGTCCGCGCCGTCGGCCGCCGCAGCCGCCGCGGCTCCCCCGGCCGCAGCCGCCGGCGCCCACGGTGACGCACCGCCGCCGTACTGGGTGCCGGCGTCGGCCGACGCGTGACCCCACTGCGCGGTTGTCCCGGCCTGCTCCCCCGACGACGACCCCGGGTCGGACGGTGCCGACGACGCGGCCGGCGTGCTCTCGCCGGCCCCCGGGGACGTGGTCGCCGGATCGGGGCTCGTGTCGGTCCGACCGGGCGCGGTCGCCGGCTGCGGGTCGGCAGCCGGTTGTGCCCAGCCTCCCGCCTGTGGCTGAGCCCACTGCTGGCCGGTCTGCTGTTCGGTCGGGACGCCTTGCTGCCCGTACTGCCCCTGCTGCGGGTACTGGCCTGCCTGCGGGTGCGGGTTCTGCTGCGGGTACTGGCCCGGCTGCGCGTACGGGTTCTGCTGCGGGTACTGCTGCTGAGCAGCGGTCCCGGGCTGCTGGTACGGCTGGGCGGGCTGCTGGTACGGCTGGGCGGGCTGTTGCTGCAACCACGCCGGGTGCACCCATTGCCCGCGCTGCGGGTCCCACACCGGCTGCGCGTCCTGCGCCGGCGGGGACCATTGCTGCGGCGGCTGCTGCCCCCAGCCCGGCTGCGTCCCCCACTGCTGCTGGTCCCACTGCGTCGGCGGCTGCTGCTGTCCCCACGGACCGGCCTCCTGGCCCTGAACCTGTGGCTGGCCCTGCGCCGGCGGCTGGCCCTGCGCCGGCGGCTGGCCCTGCGCCGGCGGCTGGCCCTGCGCCGGCGGCTGGCCCTGCGCCGGCGGCTGGCCCTGCGCCGGCGGCTGGGCCTGCGCCGCCGGTTGGTCCGCGGCCGGGGCGCCCCACGTCTGCGCCTGCGCGGCGGCCTGTCCCGGTGCGCCCTGCGGTGGCACCGCGGCCTGCGGCGATCCCGCCGCAGGCTCCCCCGGGTGCGCGGAGGCTCCGGGCTGCAGGATTTCGCCGCCCTGCGCCGGGATCTGCGCCGCGGTCTCGCCGGTCGCCTCGACGTCGGCCGGTGACGACGGCGTCGCGGCCGGCACGCCCTGCTGCAGCGTCGGCGAGTCGACGCCCGCGTCGGCGTCCGAGTCCCCGGCAGGAGCACCCGAACCAGGAGCCCCCGAACCCGCGGCCTCCGAACCCGCGGTCTGCGAACCCGCGGTCTGCGAACCCGCGGTCTGCGACGCGTCGGTCGAGGACGTCTGCGGGCCCGCGGCGCGGGCGGCCTCGTCGCGCTCCCGCGCTGCGTCGTCGCCGCTGTGCGGGGGGTTGCTCATGGCAGACCTTCCTCGTTGCGACTGCGCCGTCGGGCAGCCGTCCGCGCGCCGAACACCTGCGCGACAGGCACCGTCACCCGGTCCGGCGTGCCACGTCGTGACCCGGGGATCAAAGCACAAGGACCGGTGCCCCGGCAGGCGGACCGGGCGAACCGGGCGGCCCGATCGGGTGTCGTCGTGCGGCGCCGCACCGCCTACGCCACCCCCGCGGCGACGACGCCCCGCCGGACCGCGGCGGCGGCCTCGACCGCGACCCGGCCGAAGGACGTCGACCGGCCGACGACCCCGGCGATCTGGTCGAGCAGGTCGAGCACCTGCCGGCACCAGCGGACGAAGTCGCCCGCGGAGAGCTCGTGACCGTTCTGCTCCGCCGCGGCGAGGACCTGGGCCAGCGACTCCCCGCGCGCCCACCGGTGCACCGGCCACGCGAACCCGAGGTCGGGCTCGCGGGTGCGGTCGATGCGGTGACGACGTTCGTCGGACTCCAGGTCCGCCCACAGCCGGACCGTGTCGGCCAGGGCCTCCGACACCGCCCCGGCCGGAACCCGCGGGACCGGACCGTTGTCCCGACGCGACTCGTAGACCAGCGCCGACACGACGGCGGCGAGCTCGGGCGCGGTCAGCCGCTCCCACACACCGTGGCGCAGGCACTCGGCGGCGAGCAGATCGGACTCCCCCCACAGGCGGGCCAGCCGTTCGCCGTGCTCGGTGACGGCGTTCTCCCCGTCGGCGTCGGCGCGCACGTAGCCGCGCTCGTCGAGCAGCGCCCGGATCCGGTCGAACTGGCGGGCCAGCGAGTGCGTCGTCGCGCGCACCTTCTGCCGCAGCTGCTCGGTGTCGCGGTCGAGCCGGTGGTAGCGCTCGCCCCAACGGGCGTGGGCCTCGCGGTCGGCGCAGCCGTGGCAGGGGTGGGCGCGCAGGGCGCGGCGCAGCGTCGCGAGCTCGGGATCGTCGTGGGCGTTGCCCCGGCCACGCCTGCGCTGCGGCGGCGGCGCCTGGATCCCGGTGTTGCGCAACGACGACGCGAGGTCGCGACGGCCGCGGGGAGACCGGTGGTCGACGTGGCGGGGCAGTTTGACCCGGCCCAGCGCCTCGACGGGCGTCGGGAAGTCGGCAGCCGACAGGCGCCCGGACCAGCGGTCCTCGGACACGACGAGGGGCCGGACGTCGCCGTCGTCGTCGACGCCCGGGTCGATGACGACCGCCAGCCCGGACCGCTTGCCACCGGGGACGGCGATGACGTCGCCGGGTCGCAGCGCCCGCAGCGACTCCGCCGCCGCGGTCCGCCGGTCGGCCACGCCCTGCCGCGACAAGGCCTTCTCCCGGTCGGAGACCTTGCGCCGCAACGCTGCGTACTCGGCGAAGTCTCCGAGGTGGCACTCCATCGACGACGCGTACCCCGCGAGGGTCTCCTCGTTGCGTTCGATGCGCCTGGCCATGCCGACGACGGAACGGTCGGCCTGGAACTGCCCGAACGACATCTCCAGCAGCTCGCGCGAGCGCTGCGCCCCGAGCCGGGCGAGCAGGTTGACGGCCATGTTGTAGCCGGGCCGGAACGAGCTGCGCAGCGGGTAGGTGCGGGTGGAGGCGAGCCCGCCGACGCGCTCCGGGTCGACGCCGGGCTGCCACACCACGACGGCGTGGCCCTCGACGTCGATGCCGCGGCGGCCGGCCCGGCCGGTGAGCTGCGTGTACTCCCCCGGTGTCAGCTCGACGTGGGCCTCGCCGTTGTACTTGACGAGGCGTTCGAGCACGACGGTCCGGGCCGGCATGTTGATGCCGAGCGCCAGGGTCTCGGTGGCGAAGACGCACCGCACGAGACCTCGGACGAACAGCTCCTCGACGGTCTCCTTGAACGCGGGCAGCAGGCCGGCGTGGTGCGCGGCGATGCCGCGTTCGAGGCCCTCGCGCCACTCCCAGTAGCCCAGGACCCCGAGGTCGCCCTGCGGGAGGTCGCCGGTGTGCTTCTCGACGATGCGCCGGATCTCGGCGACCTCGTCGTCGGTGGTGAGCCGCAACCCCGACCGCACGCACTGCCCGACCGCGGCGTCGCAGCCGTTGCGGGAGAAGACGAACGTGATCGCGGGCAGGAGCCCGTCGCGGTCGAGCCGGTCGATGACGGTGACCCGTGACGGCGGCCGGAACCCGACGCGGCGCGGCGCGGACCCCTGGCGGCCGCGACGGCCCCGGTCCCACACCGCCGTCGAGGACTGCCGGTCGAGCTCGCGGGTCTGGCGGACGAGGTCGGGGTCGACGCGCAGCTCGGCGGCGGTGGGGTCGTCGGCGGCGCCGCTCTGCACGAACAGGTCGAGCAGCCGGTTGCCGACCATCATGTGCTGCCACAGCGGCACGGGCCGGTGCTCGTCGACGACGACGGTGGTGTCCCCGCGGACGGTGACCAGCCAGTCGCCGAACTCCTCGGCGTTGGACACCGTCGCGGACAGGCTGACCAGCGCGACGTGCTCGGGGAGCTGGAGGATGACCTCCTCCCAGACCGCCCCACGGAAGCGGTCGGCGAGGTAGTGCACCTCGTCCATGACGACGT
Organism: Pseudonocardia benzenivorans CB1190; assembly: GCF_000196675.2. Lineage (GTDB taxonomy): Bacteria > Actinomycetota > Actinomycetes > Mycobacteriales > Pseudonocardiaceae > Pseudonocardia > Pseudonocardia benzenivorans. The sequence goes on from NC_015312.1 coordinate 3,508,970, forward strand.
AGCCGAGCTGGTCGAGGTGCCGCGAGCCGGCGTAGATCATGTTGCGCAGGACCTCGGTGGTCATGACGACGACCTGGGCGTCGCCGTTGACCGAGGTGTCGCCGGTGAGCAGCCCGACGGCGGACTCGCCGTGCCGGGCGACGAGGTCGGCGTACTTCTGGTTCGACAGCGCCTTGATGGGTGTCGTGTAGAAGCACTTCAGGCCCTGGGCGAGGGCCAGATGGACGGCGAACTCGCCGACGACGGTCTTGCCGGCGCCGGTCGGCGCGCAGACGAGCACGCCGTGCCCGTCCTCGAGCGCGTCGCACGCGGCGCGCTGGAAACCGTCGAGTTCGAAGGACAACCCGGCGACGAACTCGGTCAGCCGGGGCCGCGCGACGCGGGACTTCGCTGCGGCGTACGCCTCAGCAGGACTGCTGGCCACGCGACCAGGCTGTCACATCCCCCGGCCGGCCACCGCCCGGACGCCCCGCGCGGGCGCCGACCGGCGTCGCCGCGGCGCCGGCGCACCGGCGTCAGGTGACGTCGTCGAGGTCGTTCTTCGGGTGGGCGGCCGGCGTCGCCGGCGCCGAGGAGGTGACCGGCGCCGAGGGGGCGACGGGTGCGGCCGGCTCGATCCGGCTGGGCGTGGTGTCGATCGGCGACGGTTCGTCGGGATCCCAGCTGTCCCAGCCCTCCGCGGCCCGCAGCCTGGCCTTCTTGCGGTCGTTGAGCCGAGCGAGCTGGATCGCGAACTCGAACAGGACGGTGAGCGCGAGCGCGAGCGCCGTCATCGAGATCGGGTCCTGGCCGGGTGTGGCGATGGCGGCGAAGACGAACAGCCCGAAGATCAGCCCGCGGCGCCACTTGCGGAGCTTGTCGTAGCTGACGACGCCGATCCGGTTGAGCATCACCACGAGCAGGGGCAGCTCGAAGCTCACCCCGAAGATGAGCAGCAGCGCGATGACGAAGCCGAAGTAGGCGTCGCCGGTCAGCGCGGTGGTCTGGACGTTGCTGCCGATCGTCAGCAGGAACGACAGGCCCTGGGAGACCACGAAGAACGCCAGCACGGCACCGGCGAGGAACAGCACGGCCGCGACCGAGACGAACGTCAGCGCGAACTTGCGCTCCTTGGCGTACAGGCCGGGAGTGATGAACGCCCACAGCTGGTACAGCCAGATCGGGCAGGCCAGCACGACGCCCGCCGTGGCGCCGACCTTGAGCCGCAGGGTGAACTGGTCGAACGGGCCGGTACCCAGCAGGGTGCAGGAGCCGTCGGCGGTGAACACCGCCCGCGAGGACGCGGGCAGGGAGCAGTACGGGGTCTTGAGCAGCTCACCGAGGCTGGGCAGGCCGAACATCGCGACCTCGAACCAGATGTAGCCGAACACCGTGGTGACCGCGATGGCGATGAGCGCGATCGCGAGCCGGTTGCGTAGCTCGTAGAGGTGCTCGATGAGCGTCATGGTGCCGTCGGGGTTGAGCTTCCGACGGCGCCGCGGCAGGAGGCCGGCCACCGGGGTGCGTCAGTTCGTGCTGTCGGGACGCCCCTGGGTGCTGCTCGGCGCGGGGTTCTCCGCCTGCGGCGCGGCCGCCGGCGGGGTGGGCGGCAGGGCGGCGGGCGGGGTCTGCGGCGCGGCGCCCGCGTCGCGGGCCTCGTCGTCGCTCTTCATGCCCTTCATCTCGCCCTTGAACACGCGCGCGGACTGGCCGACCGACCGGGCCATGTCCGGCAGCTTCTTCGCGCCGAAGAGCAGGACCAGGACACCGATGATGATGACGATCTCCCAGCCACCGAGGCTGCCCATGAGGGGTCCTTCCGACTCTGGTCCCGTGGTGGGGGCCGACGTGCCCGACCCCAGCAGGAACGGTACCGGACGCGGCCGGTTCAGTCGTTCGGCGCACCCCTGTCCGTCCGCACTGTGGTACGGAGCGCGGCGAGCGCGCCGGTCCCGGCGCCGACGACCGCGCGCAGCGACCCGGCCTCGCGCGCCAGCCGGCGCAGCCGCACCAGCAGCGGCACCGCGACGAGCAGCAGGAGCAGCAGCGCCGCGCCGGCGACGATGCCGGCGACCCCGTAGGCGTTCATCAGGACCTTTCGTTCGTCGGTTCGGCGGCGGCGAGCGCCGCCACGGCCCGGTCGGCCACGGCCCGGGCGAGCTCCGGCGGCTCCAGGATGCGGGCGCCGCCCCCGAGGCCCAGGACGAGCCGCACGAGCCAGCCGGGGTCGGCGTAACGCAGGCTGACGGTGGCCCGCCCGTCGCCCGACGGGTCCTCGACGACCTCCTCGACCGGGTAGTACTCGGCGAGCCAGCGGGCCTCGGGCAGCAGCTCGAGAACGGCGGTGCGGTGGTCCTCGCGCGCGGTGAAGACGCCGTGGGACACGTCGGTGGGCTCGGCGCCGGGCGGGGGCGCGGCGGGCTCGTCGAGCTCCTCGACGGCCTCGACGCGGTCGAGCCGGAACATCCGGACGCCCTCGGCGCGCCGGCACCAGGCCTCGAGGTAGCCGCGGCCCTCGACGAGCAGCAGCCGCATCGGGTCGACGGTGCGGCGGGAGACGGCGTCGCGACCCGCGGTGTAGTACGTCATCCGCATGGCGTGGCCGCGTTCGAGGGCGCCGCGCACCGCGGCGGTCGTGGCCTGCTCCTCGGGGGTGAGGTCGACCGCCACGCCCGCCAGCCCCGCGTCGCCGACGGCCTGCTCGATCTTCGCCGTGGCCCGCCGGACCGCCGCGGTGTCGACGATGCCCGGCACGTCACCGAGCGAGCGCAGCGCGACGAGCAGCGCCGTGGCCTCGGCCGTCGTCAGCCGCAGCGGCCGGCGCATGCCGGCGTCCTCGGTGACGGTGACGGTGTCGCCCGCGAAGGAGAGGTCGACGAGGTCGCCGGGGCCGTAGCCGGGCAGCCCGCACATCCACAGCAGCTCGAGGTCGCGGCGCAGCTGGCGTTCGGTCGTGCCGAAGTCGGCGGCGGCCTCGGCGATCCGGATGCCCGGCCGCGCCAGCAGGTAGGGGACCAGCGACAGCAGCCGCGGGAGCCGCTCGGCGATCCCGCTCACGGGGCACGCCCGCTCACGTGTGCGCCGCCTCGGCGGCGGGGACCCTGGCGCCGTGGGCCCGCGCGGCCCCGGCCCAGCGCCGCCGGACCGCCGCGGCCAGCTCGGGCGGGTCGAGGACGACGACGTCGGGGCCGTGCCCGGCGAGCCAGCGCGACACGATGTCGACGCTGCGCAGCTCCAGCTCGAGCTCCTCCCCCGGCTGCCCGTCGAGCTCGCGGGCGGCGACGACCCGGCCCAGCCTGCGCAACCCGTGCGCGTGCCCGGCCGACACCCAGATTCGGGCGGTCCCGGCCACGGGCGGCGCCGCGAACCCGGCCTTGACCTTGGCCAGCAGGTCGACGCCGGGAGGAACGGTCACCGCGCCCGCCGGTCCGAGCGCCGTGACCGGTTCGAGGATGCGCGAGATCCGGAACGAGCGGACGTCGTCGCGGTCGCGGTCGTGCCCGACGAGGTACCAGCGACCGCGCCAGGACACGATCCCCCACGGCTCGACGGTGCGCCGCACGACCTCGCCGGTCGGGCCGCCGCGGCGGTGGTCGAACGTGACGACGCGACCGGCCTGCACCGCGGCCATCAGCGGGGCGAACGCCGCGTCGGTGGCCCGCACCCGGGGCTGGACAGGGCCGCCGGACTCGTCGACGTCGACGCCCGCGGCCCGCAGCTTGACCAGCGCGCCGTGCGCGGCGCCCGCCAGCTCCGGGGAGTCCCACAGCCGGGCGGCGAGCGCGACGGCCGCCGCCTCCTCGGTGTCGAGGTCGATGTCGCCGAGCTCGTAGTCCTGGCGGGCGATGCGGTAGCCGTCGGTGGTGTCGAACGTCGACCGGCGGCCGGTCTCGAGCGGGATCCCGAGCTCGCGGAGCTCCGTCTTGTCGCGCTCGAACATGCGGAAGAAGGCCTCGTCGCTGGGCGCGTCGGCGTAGCCGGGGACGGTGTCGCGGATCCGCTCGGCCGACAGGTACTGCCGGGTCGAGAGCAGGCAGAGGACCAGGTTGACCAGTCGCTCGGCGCGGGCGGCGGACACGTCGGCATCGTACGGCCGTGGCCCCGCGGGCATGCCGCGAAGGGCGGGAACGGTCGCACACCACCCGCCCGTGTGGGGCGGGGGCGGGCCGGGCCCGGGCGGTGTCTCATGTTGCGACGCCGCGCCGCCTTGACGCCCGGCCCGTGCGGGGAAAGGCTCCCTGTGACCCGGCGCACGTCGGAACGATCCCGGAAGCACAGGAGCGAGGCAGCACGATGAGCGAGGCGGACGGCCAGGAGACCTTCAACCCGTGGAGCGTCGTCAACCTGGTGTTCCATCACCTCGCCGACCTGGGCCTGCACCCGGTGCTCGGTGAGCACGGCGACCCGGCGAAGGCCGCGTCGGAGCTGCTGACGGCGATGGGCATCGGCTCGGCGCCCGACAGCGCCGGGCCCGCGGCGGCGCCGGTGCAGGACATGTTGGCCGACCTGCGCCGGAAGATGATGCCCGGCGTCGAGTGACGGGCCCGCGGGCTCGGGTCGGCCATTAGGCCAGGAGCAGCAGCACGATCCCGACCGCCGCGGGCGCAGCCTGGACGAACAGGATGCGCCGCGAGGCGGTGAGCCCGCCGTAGACGCCCGCGACCAGCACGCACGCCATGAAGAACAGGGCGACGGCGTGCCCGAGGTCGCCGCCCGCGATCAGCGACCAGATCAGCCCGGCCGCGAGGAACCCGTTGTAGAGGCCCTGGTTGGCCGCGAGCGTCGCGGTCGCCTCGGCGAACTCCGGGGTGGTGCCGAACGCCGCCCGGGCCCTGGGCGTGCGCCAGAGGAACATCTCCAGCACCAGGATGTACAGGTGCAGGAGCGCGACCAGCGCGACGACGACCACGGCGAGCACCTCGACGACCATCGGCAGATCATGCCGGTAGCCGCCCCGGTGCCTGCGGTGGCGCGCCGCCGGCCGGTTCCCCGTGAGTGGCGATGGTCGCCACGGCGACCATCGCCACTCACGAGCCGCGGCTCAGAGTGACGCGATCAACCGGTCGACGCGCTCGTCGACCGCCCGGAAGGGATCCTTGCACAGCACGGTGCGCTGGGCCTGGTCGTTGAGCTTGAGGTGCACCCAGTCGACGGTGAAGTCGCGCCCGGCCGCCTGGGCCGCCGCGATGAAGTCGCCGCGCAGCTTCGCGCGCGTCGTCTGTGGCGGGGTGTCCTTGGCCGCCTCGATCTCGCCGTCGTCGGTGACCCGCTCGACGGTGCCCTTGCGCTGCAAGAGGTCGAACAGCCCGCGACCGCGCCGGATGTCGTGGTAGGCCAGGTCGAGCTGCGCGATACGGGCGTGCGCGAGGTCCAGGTCGTGCCGCTGCCGGTAGCGCTCGACGAGCCGGTGCTTGATCGCCCAGTCGATCTCGCGGTCGATCAGCGACAGGTTCTGGGTCTCGACGGCGTCGAGCACCCGGCCCCACAGCTCGACGACCCGCTCCATCGTGCGGTCCTCGCTGCCGCGGGCCTGCAGGTGCTCGACGGCCCTGGCGTGGTACTCGCGCTGGATGTCCAACGCGCTGGCCTCCCGGCCCCCCGCGAGCCGGACCGTGCGCCGCCCGGTGAGGTCGTGGCTGATCTCGCGGATCGCCCGGATCGGGTTGTCGAGGGTGAAGTCCCGGAACTGGACGCCTGCCTCGATCATCTCCAGCACGAGCGTGGCCGAGCCGACCTTGAGCAGGGTCGTCACCTCGGACATGTTGGAGTCGCCGACGATGACGTGCAGCCGGCGGTAGCGCTCGGCGTCCGCGTGCGGCTCGTCGCGGGTGTTGATGATCGGCCGGGACCGGGTGGTGGCGCTGGAGACGCCCTCCCAGATGTGCTCGGCGCGCTGGGACAGGCAGTACACCGCGCCACGCGGGGTCTGCAGGACCTTGCCGGCGCCGCAGATGAGCTGGCGCGTGACCAGGAACGGCAACAGCACGTCGGCGATCCGGGAGAACTCGCCCTGGCGGGCGACGAGGTAGTTCTCGTGGCAGCCGTAGGAGTTGCCGGCGGAGTCGGTGTTGTTCTTGAACAGGTAGATGTCGCCGCCGATGCCTTCGTCGACCAGCCGGCGCTCGGCGTCGACGAGCAGGTCCTCGAGGATGCGTTCGCCGGCCTTGTCGTGGGCGACGAGCTGGGTGAGCGAGTCGCACTCGGCGGTGGCGTACTCGGGGTGGGATCCGACGTCGAGGTAGAGGCGCGCGCCGTTGCGCAGGAAGACGTTGGACGACCTCCCCCAGGACACGACGCGCCGGAACAGATAGCGGGCGACCTCGTCCGGCGAGAGCCGGCGCTGGCCATGGAAGGTGCAGGTGACCCCGAACTCGGTCTCGACACCGTAGATCCGACGCTGCATGCCCTTCAGCGTAAGCGGAGAAGCGCCTCTAGGGTCACGTCTGTGTGGGACAGGTTGCGGCGCGTCGACCCTCGGGTGAAGGTCGCGGGCACCCGGCCGTTACGCCGGATCGACGTGTGGGACCGCGACATCTCGCGGCGTATCGCCGCGCGCCCGCCCGGCGCACTGGACACCGCGATGAAGGTGTTGTCGCCCGCGGCGAACCACAGCGTGCTGTGGTTCGCGGTCGGTGCGGTGCTCGCGGCACGCAAGGGCAAGGGTCGTAAGGCCGCGACCCGCGGCGTCCTGGGCATCGCCGGGGCCAGCCTGACCGCCAACGCCGTCCTCAAGCCGCTGCTGCCGCGGCGCCGTCCGGCGGCACGCGAGCTGCCCGCCTACCAGACCATCGACGATCCGCCGACGTCCTCCTCCTTTCCGTCAGGGCATGCGGCGTCCGCGGCGGCGTTCGCGACCGCCGTCGCGCTGGAGAGCCCCCGCCTCGGGCTGGCCGTCGCGCCGCTCGCCGGGGCCGTCGCGTACTCGCGGGTGCACGTCGGGGTGCACTGGGCCTCCGACGTGCTGGCCGGCGCGGCGCTGGGATCCGGCGTCGCGCTGCTCACCCAACGGTGGTGGCCGGTGCGGCGCAGCGACGAGGCCCGCGCCCGGCCGGTCGACACCGTCGACCCGCTGCCGGCGGGCCGGGGTCTGGTCATGATCGTCAACCCGAACGCGGGCGAGCAGGGCGTCGACCCGGGCGACGACATCGAGGCCGAGCTGCCGCAGGCGCGGGTGCTGCGCGTCCGGCCGGGCCTCGACATCGGCGACCAGCTCGAGGACGCGCTCGCCCAGGTCGACGGCTGGGTGCGTGCGGTCGGCGTCGCCGGGGGCGACGGGACCGTGGGCGCGGTCGCCGCCGTCGCGCACCGGCACGGGCTGCCGCTGGTGCTGGTCCCGGCGGGCACGCTCAACCACTTCGCCCGCGACGTCGGCGTCTACGACCTGCAAGAGGCCGTCGACGCCTCGCAGGCGGGCGAGGCCGTCGCCGTCGACCTCGCGCTCGTCGAGGCGCACCCCGGCCGCGGCGAGGACCCCTACAGCTCCGAGGTGACCCGCACCCGCTGGTTCCTCAACACCGCCAGCATCGGCTCCTACCCGGAGCTCGTGCGGCTGCGCGAGAAGTGGCAGCCGCGGTGGGGGAAGTGGCCTGCGTTCGTCGCAGCACTGCTGACGGTGCTGCGCCGCTCGGAGCGGGTCGAGGTCAAGGTCGAGGACCGGTGGCACACCGTCTGGTTCCTCTTCGTCGGCAACGGCCCGTACCACCCGCGGGGCATGGTCCCGGCGTGGCGGCCGACGCTGGACTCCGGCCTGCTCGACGTCCGCTGGATCCGCGCCGACGTCCGGTTCTCCCGGCTGCGCGCCTTCCTCGCGCTGATGCTGGGCGCGCTCGGGCACAGCCGGGTCTACGTGCAGCGGGAGGTCGACCATCTCGACGTCGAGCTGCGGGTGCCCGGGATGCTCGCGACCGACGGCGAGGTCGTCGAGGAGGCGGGCCGCTACACCTTTCGCGTCGCGGACAAGCCGATCGCGGTGTACCGGCGCGACGAGGAGCAGTGGTCGGGACGCGACCGTCCCTACCTCGGGTAGCCGGCCGGGACTCAGGCCGGCGGGGCGTAGCGGAGGGTCGCAGCGACGTCCCCGCCCTGCGGGACGTCCTCGCGCCGCACGGCCAGCAGCCGGGCGCCCGAGAGCCACGCCCGCCGCGCGATCTCGTCGACCACACCGCTCGAGCCGTCCGTGTCCGGCGCCGCGAAGGTCACCTCGCCGAGCGGGTCGACATGCCCGGGCACCTCGGCGTCGATGTCGACGAACAGCGTCTCCACGGCGCCCCGGGTCGCGAAGCGGGCCAGCTCGGCGACGTCGATCGAGGTGCGGCCCTGCTCGGAGCGTTCGGCGAAGGTCCGCTTCTCCTGCTCCAGCCGGTCGGCGTACCAGCCGTCGAGGACCGTCCGCGCCTCGGTGACCAGCTCGCCGTCGCCGCGCCCCTCCGGGTTGCCGGGCACGCTGTGCGGCACCAGGTCCGGGTAGCGGCAGTGGGCGCGGAAGATGCTGTCGAGCGGTTCTGTCGCGGCCACGACCAGCGGGACCCCGTGGCCCGGCAGCACCTCGCGCAGCGCGGCGTCGACCAGCCGGGAGAATTGGGCCATCCGCAGTTTCTGCCCCTCCGAGCCCTGCAGCCGGCGGATGGGCGCCCGGTCCTTGATCGACGACTTGCCGACCGCGCTCGCCACGTCGGTGGGCATGTCGGGGACGCGTACCTCCCGTGGCGGCGCGTCGGGCACGGTCTCCAGCAGCCGGACCGACCCCTGCGCCAGTGCCAGCACGAACGCCGTCTGCGGGAACGTCACGGCCCGCATGAGCGGCATGACGAGGAACCGGGTCCCCCCGACCGCCCGTGGTGCGAGCCGGTTCGGCAGCCGGAAGCTGCGCAACGAGGTGGGCGTCGCGAACACGGCCAGGCTGCGGGCCTGGTGCCGCCAGAAGTCCTCGGAGTCCTCGTCCTCCAGGACGGCGAGCTGCTCCGCCAGCGCCTCGTGGTCCTTCCGGTCCACGTCACCCAGCTGGGCCAACGCCTCCCGGACCCCGTTCTTGTACGCGATCCGCTCAGCGTCCCCAGAGGACTCGGGCGCGGTCTCCAGGTAGATCGAGACGGCGGCAACCTCGTCCACCTGCACCAGGGCGTCGATCTCGGATCGGGTCGGGATGTCGGTGTAGAGCGTCATGCGTCCCTCCTCGGGGCAGCCGTCCACCCACCCTGCCGTGCCCGCGGGGCCCCGGAAGATCCCGGCCGCGCTCTCAGAGGTTCTGGACGTGCTGGAACCCGAACCGGCCCTTGACGCAGAGGTGGCCGTGGGTGACCGAGTGGTCGGCCGGCGAGGTGACGTTGACGATCGAGCCCTGCTGCACGTGCAGCTCCAGGTTGCAGCCGACACCGCAGAACGAGCAGATCGTCGTCGTGACGGTCTCCTCCTCGGGATCCCAGTCATCGGCCTCACGCAGCTCGTGCTCGCGGACCGACTTCAACGCCCCGGTCGGGCACACCCCGATGCAGTTGCCGCAGTAGACGCACGCGGAGTCGGGCAGCTCGGCGTCGAACTCGGTGGCGATGCGGGCGTCGAACCCGCGGCCGGCCGCGGAGATCGCGAAGGTGAACTGGGCGTCGGTGCCGCACGCCTTGACGCACTTGTAGCAGAGGATGCAGCGGGAGTAGTCGCGCACGTAGAGGTCGTTGTCGACCTTGACGGGCTGGGCGACGGTCTCGGCGTGCGAGCCGTCCGGGGCGTGGTGGTGCCCGGCGTGGCGGCGGTCGCGCTCCCCCGCGGCGGCGGGCGGCGCGGGCGGGCCGTACCGGTCGGCGTCGACGCCGTAGTCCTGCATCCAGCGGGCGACGTCGGCACCGGCCTGGCTCATGTCGACCGACGACGCCAGCAGCTCCAGGACCATCCTGCGTGAGTGCCGCACCTTCTCGCTGTCGGTGCGCACCTGCATGCCGTCCTCGACGGTGCGCGCGCACGACGGCACCAGCACCCGCGAGCCCTCGACCTCGACGACGCACACCCGGCAGGCGTTGATCGGCGTCAGGTTCGGTGCCCAGCACAGGGTCGGGGTGTCGGCCTGCTCGGGCGTGCCCTCGGCCTTCATGGCCTGCAGGATCGTCGACCCCTCGGGGACGCGGACCTCGCGGCCGTCGACGGTCAGCGTGACGACCCGCTTGATCTCGCCCAGCATCACCGGCGCGGTTGTCATGGTCCGACCCTCCTGTGGCCGTTGGTGGACGGATCGGCCGGCGACGACAGCAGCCGCAGCGACAACGCCGACTGCACCGCCGCCGGGGCGGTCTGGCCCAGCCCGCAGATCGACGCGTCGCGCATGACGCGGGCGAGGTCGTCGAGCAGGGCGAGCTCGGTCTCACGGTCGCCGAGCGGGGCACCGCGCTCCAGCCGAGCCAGCGCCTCCTCCTGGCGGACCGTCCCGACCCGGCACGGCACGCACTGCCCGCAGGACTCGTCGCGGAAGAACGCGGCGATCCGGCGCAGGGTCGCGACCAGGTCGGCGTCGGTGTCGAACGCGAGCACCACACCCGAGCCGAGCGTCGCGCCGATCTCGCGGGCGCCCTCCAGGGTCAGCGGGACGTCGAGCTGGTCGGGCATGACGAACCCGCCCGCCGCGCCGCCCAGCAGGATCGTGCGCAGCTCGCCGCGCAGCCCGCCGGCGAGGGTGAGCAGCTCCCGCAACGTGGTGCCGAACTCGACCTCGTAGACGCCGGGGACGGCGACGGAGCCGGCGACGCAGAACAGCTTCGTTCCGGTGGACCGCTCCGCGCCGACCGAGGCGAATGCCGGGCCGCCGACGTCGAGGACCTGCAACACGTTGTACAGCGTCTCGACGTTGTTGATCACCGTGGGTTTGCCGAACAGTCCCGACACACTCGGGAACGGCGGCTTGTTGCGCGGCTCCCCGCGGAACCCCTCGATCGAGTTGAGCAGCGCCGTCTCCTCGCCGCAGATGTAGGCGCCCGCGCCGCGGCGCAGCTCGATGTCGAACGTGAAGCCCTCGCCCAGCACGTCCGCGCCGAGGAAGCCGCGGCGGCGGGCCTCCTCGATCGCGTGCTCCAGGCGTCGCGTGGCCAGCGGGTACTCGCCGCGGATGTAGAGGTAGCCCCGTTCGCAGCCGGTGGCCCAGCCGGCGATCGTCATGGCCTCGACCAGGCCGAACGGGTCGTACTCCATGAGCACGCGGTCCTTGAACGTGCCCGGCTCGGACTCGTCGGCGTTGCAGACCAGGTAGTGCGGGCGGACCTGCGCGGTGGCCACGCCCTCCCACTTGACGCCGGTGGGGAACGCGGCACCACCGCGCCCGGTCAGCGCCGAGTCCTTCAGCTCCCGCACGACGCGGGAGGCGCCCAGCTCGACGGCGCGGCGGAGGGCCTCGTAGCCGCCGTGGGCGCGGTAGTCGTCGAGGCTGCCCGGGTCGACGACACCGATGCGCCGCAACAGCCGCAGCCCCTCCCCGCGCGGCGCGCGGGTCTGCGGGACGCTCACGCGGGGGTCGGCGAAGGCCGCGTCGGCCTCGACCGCGGTGGCGCCGCCGCGGGCGGCCGCGACGACGTCGTCGGCGTGCGCGGGGGCCTGGCTGAAGTCCGGCTCCCCCGCCACCTGGAACATGACCGCGGGCGCGCGTTCGCACAGGCCGAGGCAGGGGCTGCGTACCCAGCAGGCCTCCTCGCCGACGCCCTCGGGGCCGAGGTCGGCCGTCAGCCGCGCGGCCAGGTCCTCCCCACCCACGGGCCCGCAGGCGACGTCGTCGCACACGTGCACGACCCGCCGCGCGCGCGGCTCGACGGTGAACATCGCATAGAACGTGGCCACGCCGTAGACGTCGGCGGGCGGCACCGACAGCCGGGTGGCGACGTGGTTGAGCGCGCCCTCCGACAGGTACCCGACCGCGTCGGACACCGCGTGCAGGGCGGGCAGCAGCAGGTGGCGGCGGCCGCGGGCCTCGTGCCCGGAGTCGGGTCCGGCGCGGTCGTCGACCTCACGCGGGCCCAGCAGCGGGTCCAGCAGGGCGTCGACGGCCGCCCGTTCCTCCGCGGTGGCCTCGGCCGCCGACAGACGCAGGTCCACGTGCCTCCTTACTCAGCTGCCGGCGGCGGGCAGCCGCGGCTCCCCGGAGTCCGCAAGCTTCTCGATCCGGATCGCGGTCGCCTTGAACTCCGAGGTCCCGGACTTGGGGTCCCAGGCGTCGTTGGTCAGCACGTTGGTGTCGACCTCCTCGGAGAAGTGCGGGGTGAACGACGCCAGCCCGGGCCGCAGCGACGGGTCCAGCGCCACCGGCGCCTCGACCGCGCCGCGTCGCGACACGACGCGCACCCGCTCGCCGTCGGCGATGCCGAGGCGCGCGGCGTCCTCCCGGTCGATCCGCAGCGACTCCCGGCGGCGCATCGGCGAGGAGTACCCGCCGCTCTGCACCCCGGAGTTGTAGGCGTCGAGCAACCGGACCGTCGTGAGCCGGATCGGGAAGTCCTCGTCGAGCGCGTCCACGGGTGGCACGTGCTCGACCGCGGTGAACGGAGCGGGCCTGCCCAGCTCGGCCGGGTCGTCCGACCACAGCCGGGCGTGCATCAGCGGCGTGCCGGGGTGGTCGAGGGTCGGGCACGGCCACTGCAGCCCGCCGTGCTCGTCCAGCCGGGCGTAGCTCATGCCGTGGTGCCAGTCCAGCGACAGCGACCGCAGCTCGTCCCACACCTGCTCGGCCGTCGGCTCGCCCCAGTCGTGGCCGAGGCGGTCGGCGATCGCGCAGATGATGTGGGTGTCGGGGCGGGCCTGGCCGGGCGGGTCGATCGCCTTGCGGACCCGTTGCACCCGCCGCTCGCTGTTGGTGACGGTGCCCTCGTACTCGCACCAGTCCGCCGCCGCGGGCAGCACCACGTCGGCCAGCTCCGCCGTCGCCGTCCGGAAGATGTCCTGCACCACCAGGTGGTCGAGCGACTCGAGCAGGTGCCGGGCGTGCGCGGCGTTGGCCTCGGACTCGGCCGGGTTCTCGCCGATGCAGTACAGCGTCCTGAGGGTGCCGGCCTCCATCGCCTCGAACATCTGCGACAGGTGCATGCCGGGCCTCGGCGAGACCGGCACTCCCCACGCGGCCTCGAAGCGGGCCCGGGCCGTCTCGTCGCCCAGGTCGTAGCCACCGGGCAGCTTCGCCGGGATCGCGCCCATGTCCCCGCCGCCCTGGACGTTGTTCTGCCCGCGCAGCGGTACCAGCCCCGAGCCGTAGCGGCCGACGTGGCCCGTCAGGAGGGCGAGGTTGATCAGCGCGAACACGTAGTCGGCGGCGTTGTGGTGCTCGGTGATGCCCAGCGTCCAGCAGATCTGGGCGCGGTCGGCGCGGGCGTAGGCGTGGGCGAGCTCGCGGATCAGCCCCGCGTCGACCCCGGTGATCTGCTCGGCCCGCTCCAGCGTGTACGGCTCGACGGTGCGTGCGTAGTCGTCGAAACCCGTGGTCGCGCGCTCGATGAACGCGTGGTTGACCAGGTCGGCGTGGATGATCTCGCGGCCGATGGCGTTGGCCAGCGCGATGTCCGTGCCGACGTCGAGCCCGAGCCACCCGTCGGCCCAGCGGGCGGTGGAGGTGCGCCGCGGGTCGACCGAGTACAGGCGGGTGCCGTTGCGCAGCCCCTGCAGGACGTGGTGGAAGAAGATCGGGTGGGTCTCACGCGCGTTGGAGCCCCACAGGACGAGGAGGTCGGCGTGTTCCGCCTCGACGTAGGCGGAGGTGCCGCCGCCGGCACCGAAGACTGCCGTCAGACCGACGACGCTGGGAGCGTGTCAAGTCCTGTTGCAGGAGTCGACGTTGTTGCTGCCCATCACCACGCGGGCGAACTTCTGGGCCGCGTAGTTCATCTCGTTCGTGGCCTTCGAGCAGCTGAACATCCCGAACTCGTCGGGCGTGCGGCCGCGGAACCCGGCGGCGGCACGGTCGAGGGCTTCGTCCCATGTCGCCGGCCGCAGTACGCCGTTCTCACGCACCAGGGGCTCGGTGATCCGCACGTGACGGGGACGGCGAGGCATCGTTCCTCCACGGGTCGACGGTGGCCCCTCAACGATATGCCCGCAGCGGACGGTCGTCAGTCGGGTCGGCCGGATTTGTCCTCGGCGACGACGCGGGCCGGGCCGGGTCCGGCCCGCACGCCCAGGACGTCACCGGTGACCAGCGGGGTGTCGGGGTCGTCGGCGGCGGTGCTCGCCCGGCACGCGTCCGCGAGCACGACCGCCGCATCGGTACCCACCCGGACGGCCAGGGCGGCTCGTGCCTCGCCCAGCGTGTGGGCGCGTACCGCTGCGCTCTCGGCGACCGGGACCCGCGGCGCCTGCCGGGCGAGTGCCGCCGCCCAGTCCTGCGGAGTGTTGACGTTGAGCAGCGAGTCCAGATCGGGATCGAGCCGGGCGAGCACCGGATCGGCGAGCAGCGCGGGTTCGTCGGGCCTGAGCACGCGGCAACGCTCGAACAGGTCGGGCGGGCGCAGCACCCCGTCGGCGACCAGGCTCGTGACCAGTGCCGACAGCGTGGTGCGATAGGCGGCGGCGAGCGGTTGGGGGAAGCCGTGCACCTGCGGGACGACGACGTCGGGCGCGTCCGGCCCGCCGAGCAGCGCGAGCACGCGGCGGACGTAGGCGGGGTGCAGCAGCGGCAGGTCGGTGGCGGTGACGAACGCGGCGTCGGCGCGGTCGGCGAGCGCCGCCAGCCCGACGGCGATGCCCTGCAGCGGACCGCGGCCCTCGACGGGGTCCTCGACGACCTCGACCCGCCTGGGCAGCGGCGGCAGCGGCTGCGCCGGCGCGCGGACCACGACGACGGGCCCGCCGACCCCCCGGGCCACCAGCGCGGCGACCCGGGCCACCAGCGGGACACCGTGCCAGTCCAGCTCGGCCTTCGCCGTCCCCATCCGCGACGACCGTCCGCCCGCGAGCACGATCCCCGCCGTCCGTGCGGTCCGCGCGGTCCCCGGTCCGCCGATGCCCATGGGCGGCGATGCTAGCGAGGCGGCGGCGCCGCCGGAGTCGGTGTCGCCGTCCTCGTTCGCGGGTGTGCGGCGCGGTGACCCGGGACGGTGGCCGTGCGCGCCGGGCTCGCGCGCCGCCGGCCGGAGTCTCCGTGCGACGTCCGGGCGAGCTCCGGTCGATCACCGGCGCGACACGGCGGGCCGCGGGCTCCTACGCTGGGCAGTGGGTGGTCCGCGCAGGTCCACCGGACGGGAGTGGACATGGGTCGGGTCACGGTGCGACGACCGGTGCTGCGGATCGGGCCCGACGGGCAGCAGCGTCGCCGGCCGGACGCGCTGGCCGCCGAGGAGCCGCTGGAGATCCGCGTCGACGGCAGTCCGTTGTCGGTCACCATGCGCACCCCGGGACACGACGTCGAGCTCGCGCACGGCTTCCTGCTCACCGAGGGCGTGATCGGTTCGCCGCAGGACCTGCTGGCCGCGCGGTACTGCGACTCGGTCGACGACCAGGGCCGCAACACCTACAACGTCCTCGACGTCGCGCTGGCGCCGGGTGTGGAACCGCCGGACACCTCGTTGGAGCGCAACTTCTACACGACGTCGTCGTGCGGGGTGTGCGGGAAGGCCTCCCTCGACGCGGTGAAGCTGAAGTCCCGCTTCCCCCCCGCCGCCGACCCGGTGCGCGTCGACTACCGCACGATCGTCACGCTGCCCGACGCGCTGCGCGAGGCGCAGAAGGTGTTCTCCTCGACCGGTGGGCTGCACGCCGCGGGCCTGTTCACCGCCGACGGCGAGCTGCTCGTGGCCCGGGAGGACGTCGGTAGGCACAACGCCGTCGACAAGGTGCTGGGGCGTGCGCTGCTCGACGGCCGCATCCCCGCGACGGGGACGGTGCTGATGGTGTCGGGACGGGCGTCGTTCGAGCTGGTGCAGAAGGCGGTGATGGCCGGGGTGCCGATGATGACGGCGGTGTCGGCGCCGTCGTCGCTGGCCGTCGAGCTGGCCCTTGAGACGGGCATGACGCTCGTCGGGTTCCTGCGCGGCGAGACGTGCAACGTCTACGCCGGGGACGAGCGGATCGTGCTGTGAACGGCGTGCGCGTCACCGCCCTCGACCACGTCGTGCTCGTCTCCCCCGACCCCGAGCGGCTCCTCGCCTGGTACCGCGACGTGCTCGGGCTGGAGGTCCTGCGGCTGGAGCAGTGGCGGCGCGGCGAGGTGCCGTTCGCGTCGCTGCGGGTCAGCGCGGACACGATCGTCGACGTGCAGCGCGGCGAGCGCGACGGGGAGAACATGGGCCACATGGCGCTCGTCGTCGAGGGCGCCGACCTCGCGGAGCTGGCGACCGCGCACGGCGTCGAGGGTCCGCGGTCGCTGTTCGGTGCCCGCGGCCAGGGCCGGGGCATCTACCTGCGCGACCCCGATGGCAACGGCGTGGAGCTGCGCACCTACTCCTGACCCTGCGCGGGCCCGGATCCTTCGTGGGCCCGGATCGTGCAGGAACGGCACTTTCCCGCAACCCAGTTGCGGGAAAGTGCCCTTCCTGACGGTCGGCGAGCCCAGCGGCGGCCCCAGCGGCGGCGCGGTGCCCGCCGCTCACGGGCGATCAGGCATACGGCGCCGTCAGGACCTCGAGGACGTGCCCGCTCGGCGAGTCGAAGTACATGCCGCGCCCGCCGTGGTCGGTGTTGTGCCCGGGCCTGCGATGCCACGGATCGGCCCAGGTGGCGACGCCGCCCGCGGCGAGCCGGGCGGCGACCTCGTCGAACTCGCGCTCGCTGATCAGGAACGCGTAGTGCTGTGCCGTGGTCTCGCCGGAGGTCATGAAGTCCAGGCTGACACCGTTGGCGACGGCGACGACGGTGAACGGCCCGTACCGGGTCGGCGCGGGCAACCCGAGCACGTCGGCGACGAACGCCGCCTCGGCGTCCTGGTCCCCCGCATGGACGATCGTGTGGTTCAGCTCGACGGCCATGCCCCCACCGTGCTCCCTCGACCCGGGTTCAGGTCAAGGGAGCGGGCACGTCACGACTCCGGGGTCGTGTCGGGCTCGGCGCCGGACGCGGCCGGGGCGTCGTCGCCGCCGACCTCGGGCGCGTCGTCCTGGGTCCCGCGATTGGCGGCGGGCAGCAGCTCGCGCAGCGCGTTGCCGGTGATCCGGCGGAAGGAACGCCGCGGCCGGCCGCGGTCGAGGACGGCGACCTCCAGCGCACCGACCCCGAGCACGCGCTCCTCGGCGGCCGCGCCGTTGCCCGGCGCGGCCACGGCCTGCAACCCGCCGACGGCGACGGCGATCGCGTCGGCCAGTTCCTGGCCCGGCTCGAACGTCTCGCCGAGCTTGGCGCTGATCGGCTCCGTCTGACCGCCCATCACGACGAACCGCGGCTCGTCGGTGATCGACCCGTCGTAGGTGATGCGGTAGAGCTGGTCGGACCCCGTGTCCTCACCGACCTCGGCGACGCACAGCTCGACCTCGAACGGCTTCTGCTGCTCGATGAAGATCGTGCCGAGGGTCTGCGCGTAGACGTTGGCCAGCCAGCGGCCGGTGACGTCGCGGCGGTCGTAGGAGTAGCCGCGGACGTCGGCGGCGCGGATGCCGCCGGTGCGCAGGTTCTCGAACTCGTTGTAGCGGCCGACGGCGGCGAAGCCGATGCGGTCGTAGATCTCGGAGACCTTGTGCAGCGCGGTCGAGTGGTTCTCCGCGACGAACAGCACGCCGCCGGCGTAGGTCAGCACGACGACGCTGCGCCCGCGGGCGATCCCCTTGCGCGCCAGCTCCGAGCGGTCGCGCAGGAGTTGGTCGACGGAGGAGTAGAACGGCATCGTCACGGGGAGCGCTCCAGGGTCGTGAGGTCGTGCGCGGCCCCGGCGGGAGACAGGGCTGCGAGCGTCGAGGCTGGGGGCGTCGAAGCGGGGGCCACGGTCAGCCGCCCGGCTTCTCCGTGCGGCCCGCGATCACCTGGTCGACGACGCCGGCGATCTCCTCCTCGGAACGCCGTTGGGCGCCCTCGGCGGTGATGCTCACGACGATCGGGTAGATGCGGCGCACCATGTCCGGGCCGCCGGTGGCGGTGTCGTCGTCGGCGGCGTCGTAGAGCGCCTCGACGGCCGTGCGGATCGTCGTCGCCAGGTCGTTCGCGGGGTCGTGCAACTTCTTCAGCGCCGACTTCGCGAAGACCGACCCGGAGCCGACCGAGTAGTAGCCGAGCCACTCGTCGTAGCGGCCGCCGGTGGGGTCGTAGGTGACGATGCGGCCGGCCTTCGACGCGTCCGGGGCGTCGGTGTCGTAGCCGACGAACAGCGGCACGACGACGAAGCCCTGCATCGCGGCGCCGAGGTTCTGCCGGACCATCCCGGCGAGCTTGTTGGCCTTGCCGTCGAGCGAGAGCGGCACGCCCTCGATCTTCTCGTAGTGCTCGAGGTCGACGGTGAACAGCCGCACCATCTCCAGCGCGATACCGGCCGACCCGGCGATGCCGACCGCCGAGTAGGAGTCGGTGACGAAGACCTTCTCGATGTCGCGCTGGGCGATGACGTTGCCCGCGGTCGCGCGCCGGTCGCCCGCGATGACGACGCCGTCGGCGCAGACGAGTGCGACGATCGTGGTGCCGTGCGGGACGTCCAGGCCCGCGGCGCCGTGCGCCGCCGCCTGCGCGTGCGTCGACCGGCCGGGCAGCAGGTGGGGCGCGGTGGCGGCGACGTAGTCGGTGAACGACGCGGTCGCCGGGGCGGTGAACGGGTCGAGCAGGCCGGGGTGTCGTGCGTCGAACGGCGACCGGTGGTCCATGGTCGGGTGCGTACCTCTCCCTCGTGCGGCCGGCAACCCTCGTCGGGCTCCCGGTCCCTGATCGTGACGTCCCCCGCGGGTGTGCCCCGGTGGCGGCGTCACACCGCCCGGCGAACCGGCCTGTACTGACCGGCCCACCGGGCGGCACGGTACTGCGCGCGGCCTGGCCGGCGCGCACCGGCCGGGGCCACGAGAGCGGCTACTGGCCGCCCTTCTGGACGTAGGCGCGGACGAACTCCTCCGCGTTCTCCTCCAGGACGTCGTCGATCTCGTCGAGGATGGTGTCGACGTCCTCGCCGAGCTTCTCGCGACGTTCCTGGCCCGCCGCTTCGGCGCCGGCGCCGTCCTCGTCGTCTCCGCCGCCACCGCCCTGACGCTTGGTCTGCTCCTGCGACATGGCCGTCTCCTCCTTGCGCCTGGGTCCCGGGGACGCCGCCAACTGCTGCGCCGGACCGGGGTCCGGTACGTCAACAGTACCGACCGGATCGCCGACACGCCCGTGATCGGGCCGCGCCGGGTCGGCGCGTCCCACCCTCCGGGTGGGTCGGGGGACGGGCCTGCCGGCGCCCGGTCAGCCGCGGGTCAGGGCCTCGACGAGCTCCTCGGCGGTCCGCGAGCCGTCGATCAGCTCGCCGACGTGCCGGCGGGTGCCGCGCAGCGGCTCGAGCGTCGGGATGCGGACCAGTGACTCGCGGCCGAGGTCGAAGATGACCGAGTCCCACGACGCCGCGGCCACCTCGGCCGGGTAGCGCTCGAGGCAGCGGCCCCGGAAGTAGGCGCGGGTGTCCTCCGGCGGGGCCTGCATCGCCGCGGTGATCTCCTCCTCGGTGACCAGCCGCTTGATCGAGCCGCGGGCGGCGAGCCGGTTGTAGAGGCCCTTGCCCATCCGCACGTCGGAGTACTGCAGGTCGACCAGCGCGAGCCGGCCGGCGTTCCAGCCCAGGCCGTCGCGCTCGCGGTAGCCCTCCAGCAGCCGCAGCTTGGCCGTCCAGTCGAGCCGGTCGGCTGTGCTCATCGGGTCGCGGGCCAGGTCGTCGAGGACCACGCCCCACAGCTGCAGCACCTCGGCGGTGTGCGGGTCGACGTCGGTGCCCTGCTGGGCCTCGACGTGCTCGCGGGCCTTGTCGAAGTAGACGCGCTGGATGTCCAGGCCGGTCATCTTCCGGCCGTCGAGCAGGTCGACGGTGGTGGTCAGCGACGGGTCGTGGCTGATCCGGTGCACCGCCTTGACGGGCTCGGCGAGCCGCATGTCGTCGAACCGCACGCCCTTCTCGATCATGTCGAGGACGATCGCGGTCGTGCCGACCTTGAGCAGCGTGGAGTACTCGCTCATGTTGGCGTCGCCGATGATGACGTGCAGCCTGCGGTACTTGTCGGCGTCGGCGTGCGGCTCGTCGCGGGTGTTGATGATGCCGCGCTTGAGCGTCGTCTCCAGCCCGACCTCGACCTCGATGTAGTCGGCGCGCTGCGAGAGCTGGTAGCCCACCTCGTCGCTCGACGGGCCGATGCCCACCCGGCCCGACCCGCACACGACCTGGCGCGAGACGAAGAACGGCGTGAGGCCGGACACGATCGACGGGAACGTCGTCTGCCGCGACATCAGGTAGTTCTCGTGGGTGCCGTAGCTGGCGCCCTTGCCGTCGATGTTGTTCTTGTACAGCTGGATCCGCGGGGCGCCGGGCACGGTGGCCGCGCGCATCGCCGCCTCCTCCATGACCCGCTCCCCCGCCTTGTCCCACACCACGACGTCGCGCGGGGTGGTGACCTCGGGCGTGGAGAACTCGGGGTGCGCGTGGTCGACGTAGAGCCGGGCGCCGTTGGTGAGGATGACGTTGGCGGCGCCGAGGTCGTCGAGCTCGGAGTCGTTCTGCGGGGCCAGCGTGGGCGCCGACAGGTCGAACCCGCGCGCGTCGCGCAGCGGCGACTCGACCTCGTAGTCCCAGCGGGCGCGGCGCGAGCGGGGGATGTCCTGTGCGGCGGCGTAGGCGAGGACGACCTGCGTGGACGTGATGACGGGGTTGGCGGTCGGGTCACCCGGGACGGAGATCCCGTACTCGACCTCCGTGCCCATGATGCGGCGGGCTGTCACGAACCGGCCCCGGCGACGACACGAGAGTGCATGTGACGAGCCTATCCCGCGTGCGCGGGGTGCCGGGGGCGGTGAGCGGCACACGCGGCCCTGCGAGACTCGGCGACGTGCCTGCCGACGACCCCGCCGCCGAGCTCATCGCGCTCTACGACGCCGCCGGGCACCAGGTCGGGGTCGCCGTCCGCGGTGAGGTCTACGCGAGGTCGCTGTGGCACGCCAGTGCCGGGGTCGTGCTGCGCAGCGGGGACGGCGCCCGGGTCTACGTCCACCGCCGGTCCGAGGCCAAGCTCGTCATGCCGGGGATGCACGACTGCATCGCCGGTGGCGTCGTCGGTCCGGGCGAGACGCCGGAGGCCACGGCCGTCCGCGAGCTCGGCGAGGAGCTCGGTGTCCGCGACGTGCCGCTGACCCCGTTGGTGTCGGCGTCCTGGGAGTCCGGACCCGGTCCGGGGCTGGGCGGTCCCGACGGGCTGCGGACGCACCTGTTCGCGTTCGAGGCGCGCTGGGACGGCCCGGTCGTGCACCAGCCGTCGGAGGTCAGCGCGGGCTGGTGGATGCCCCTGTCCGAGCTGCGGGCGCGGCTGGCCGATCCGGGCTGGCCGTTCGCGCCCGACAGCCGGGTGCTCGTCGAGACGTGGCTGGGCCGGCGAGCCGGTCCGTGGGTCAGAAGTTGATCATGTGGCCGACCAGGCCGTGGATCGCTTCCTGCAGCGCCTCCGACAGCGTCGGGTGGGCGTGCACGTTGCGGGCGAGCTCGTGCGAGGTGAGGTCCCAGCGCTGCGCCAGCGTCAGCTCCGGGAGCAGCTCGGTGACCTCGGGGCCGATGAGGTGCCCGCCGAGCAGCTCGCCGTGGGTCTCGTCGGCGATCAGCTTGACGAAGCCCGACGCGTCACCCAGGCCCTGGGCCTTGCCGTTCGCCGTGAACGGGAACTTGGCGACGACGACCTTCCAGCCCTTCTCGTCGGCCAGCTCGCGGGCCTGCGCCTCGGTCCAGCCGAAGCTCGCGACCTGCGGCTGACAGAAGGTGGCCCGCGGCATCATCACGTAGTCGAGCTCCATCGTCTCGGCGCCCGCGATGGTCTCGGCGGCGACGACGCCCTGGGCCTCCGCGACGTGCGCGAGCATCAGCTTCGCGGTGACGTCGCCGATCGCGTAGACGTGCTCGACGTTGGTGCGCATGAAGTCGTCGACGGCGATCGCACCGCGCTCGGTGAGCTGCACGCCCAGCTTCTCCAGGCCGTAGCCCTCGGTGCGCGGCTTGAACCCGATCGCCTGCACGACCTTGTCGGCGACGAGCTCGCGCTCGCCCTTCGCGTCGGAGACCCGGACGCTCACCTGCGCGCCGGAGTCGTCGATCGACTCGACCTTCGTCGAGGTCAGGACGGTGACGCCGAGCTTGCGGTAGTGCTTGGCCAGCTCCTTGGACACCTCGGCGTCCTCGAGCGGGAGCAGCCGGTCGAGGTACTCGACGATCGTCACGTCGACCCCGTAGTTGGCCATGACGTAGGCGAACTCGACCCCGATCGCGCCGGCCCCGGCGATGATCACGCTGCGCGGCAGGTCGCGCGTGACGATGTGCTCCTCGTACGTGACGACCTTGTCCGACAGCGACGTGCCGGGCAGCAGCCGGGTCTCGGTGCCGACGGCGATGATGACGTCGTCGAAGGTGACGGTCTGCGTCCCGCCGTCGTTGAGGGCGACCTCGACGGTGTGCCCGTCGACGAACGTGCCGCGCCCGTCGATCTCGGTGATCTTGTTCTTCTTCATCAGGAAGTGCACGCCCTTGACGCGGCCGTCGGCCACGACGCGGGAGCGGTCGAACGCGACGCCGTAGTCGAGCGAGACGTCCCCGGAGATGCCGAACGTCTTCTTCTCGTGGGTGAGGATGTGGGCGAGCTCGGCGTTGCGCAGCAACGCCTTCGACGGGATGCAGCCGACGTTCAGGCAGACGCCGCCCCAGTAGCGGTCCTCCACGACGGCGACGCTGCGGCCGAGCTGCGCGGCCCGGATCGCTGCGACGTAACCGCCGGGACCGGCGCCGAGGACGAGGACGTCGACATGGGTGTCTGCCATGACGTCCACCCTATGACGCGGCCGGTGCGGACACCGCCGGGCGACGGCGAGACCCTCGCGACACCACCCGGTAGCCGGGAGCGGAGGTCGTCACGCCTGCTCCGGTGCGGTCTGCTCCGGGGCGGTCTGCTCCGGCGCCCGGGCCTGCACCGCGCCCGTGTCGCCCGACATCGGCCACCGGCCCGGGGCCAGGGCCGCGACCAGCGCCTCGCTCGCCTCCCGCAGTGCGTGCTGCTGGGCACGGGTGAGCGGGTCGAAGACGGTGGCCCGGACGGTCTCGACGTGCCCGGGCGCCGCGGCCTCCAGCGCGGCCATGCCCTCGTCGGTGAGCTCGGCGAAGGCGCCGCGCCGGTCGGTCGCGCAGGTCGAGCGGCGCACCCAGCCGTTCTCCTCCAGCCGGGCGACCGCGTGCGAGAGCCGGCTGCGCGAGGACAGGGCGTTGTCGGCGAGCGTGCTCATCCGCAGGGTCCGGCCCGGTGCCTCCGACAGCCGGACGAGCAGCTCGTAGTAGGTCTGCGGCATCCCGGAGTCCTGCGACATCTGGCGCTCGACGCGGTCGAACACCAGGCGGGTCGCGGACAGGAACGCACGCCAGGTCCGTTGCTCGTCGTCGTCGAGCCAGCGTGTGTGCTCCACGTCACTCCCTCTATGGTTGAACCATCAACTGATGAGTACTAGCGTAGCTCTCAACAGATGAGCGCTCAACCAATCTTACGGAGGACGACATGACCGCCGCCACCACTCAGATCCCCGGTTACATCGCGGGTGTCTGGGACATCGACACCGCCCACTCGGACATCTCGTTCAGCGTCCGCCACATGATGGTCAGCAAGGTCAAGGGCCGCTTCGGCGCCTTCACCGGCGAGATCACCACGGGCGAGACCCTCGAGTCCTCCAGCGTCTCCGTCACCATCGACGCCAGCTCCATCGACACCAACCAGGAGCAGCGCGACGCGCACATCCGCTCCGCCGACTTCTTCGAGACCGACGCCCACCCGCAGTGGACCTTCCGCTCCACCGCGGTGCGTGCCGGCGGGGAGGGCCTGCTCGTCGACGGCGACCTGACCATCAAGGGCGTCACCAAGCCCGTCACCCTCGACGTCGAGGTCGGCGGCTTCGGCCCGGACGCCTACGGCGGCACCCGCGCCGGCTTCACCGCCACCACCACGATCAACCGCAACGACTTCGGCGTCGACATCTCGATGCCGCTCGACGGCGGCGGCGTGGTCGTCGGTGAGAAGGTGCAGATCAGCCTCGAGATCGAGGCCGTGCTCCGCAACGCCTGATCGGGCTCCCCGCGGGGCCTCGGCCCCGGCGCCGGTTCGCCGGCACGTACGTCCCTCCCCACAGCGCTCCGGCGGTGTCGGTGCCAGCGGCGACGGTCATGACCTGACCGGAGACCGCGAGCGGCCGGCGCCGCCGTCGCTGTCTCGCCCCCGGATCCCCGGCTACGGAGCCGGCTGCCCGAGCACGGTCTCGTGGTAGGTCGTTCCGCGGCTCATCCGGAGGAGAGCAGCGACCGGCCGCACCGTGAGCGCCCTGGCGATCGCGTCGCCGATCCGAGGCGACAGCGCCTCGCCCAGCAGCAGCGTGTTCGCCCGCCGTGGCAGCACGACCCGTCGCCGTCGGTGTCGCACCGCCGCCACCACGGCGTTCCCCACGGTCTCGGCCGGCAGCGGGGTCATGTGCCGGAACGGGGCCGGCAGGTCCGCCTCGGCAACGTCCCGCAGCAGGTCCGTGGCGGTCAGTGCCGGATGGATCACCGACACCCGGACGCCGTCGCCGGCGACCTCCTGGCGGAGGCTGTCGGAGTACGCCGAGACCGCGTGCATCACGATCGCGTACGAGCCGAAGCGCGCGAAAGCCTTGCGGCCCATCACCGACGACATGGTGACCACGGTGCCCCCGCGTCGCCGCAGGCTCGGCAGGACGCACCGCGTGAGGTCGATCGTCCCGAACAGGCTCGCCTGCAGCGTCTGTCGGACGTCGTCGCCGAAGGCGGGGTCCTCGACGCCGCCGACCCGCCCGATCCCGGCGTTGTTCACCAGCACGTCGACGCCGCCGAAGCGGCTCAGCGCGGAGTCGACCAGCGCTGCCGCCGCGGCGGGATCGGTGACGTCGGTCGGCACCGACAGCACCTCGCCGCCGAGAGCGCGCACCTCGCTCTCCACCTGGGCGAGCCCTTCCGCCGAGCGGGCCGCGAGCACGAGCGTGGCGCCCTCCCGGGCGAACGCGAGGGCGACGGCCCGGCCGATCCCGCGCGATGCTCCCGTCACCAGAACCACTTTGTCCGCGAACGTTGTGATCATGAGCTCCTCCTTGGTGTATATACAACATGTGCGTGCGACGTCGGGTCGGCGCGCAGGACTCGGTGCGCCGCTGTCGCCCGGCGGGTCAGCGGGTCGGCGGGTATCCCAGGTCGGCCGCCATCTCCTGCATCGCCAGGACGCCGGCCGTCCCGAGCAGCTCCGCAGCCTGCTCCTGGGCGCGCCGCCACGCGGGGACCACGGACTCGATCTTGGCGCGGCCCGCCGGGGTGATCGCGACCTCACGGACGCCCTTCGCGTCCGACGAGCAGGCCTCGATCCAGCCGTGCCGCATGAGCAGTCCCAGGTTCCTGCTGACCGTGGACCGCTCCAGCTGCAGCGTCGCGCCGAGCGTCGCGGGCGGGCAGGGGCCGATCCGGCCGAGCGCGGCCAGGAGGTTGAGCTGGGCGATGGTCACGCCGTGGCCGTCGAGCGCCCCGTCGTAGAGCGCCGTCACGGCCCGCCCGATCAGGCGGACGCGGACCGCCAGGCAGTCCTGCACGATCTCCTCGATCGACGAGCTGCTCACCGCTCCAGTGTTGTAGATACATCATGCGGGGGTCAAGTCCGGTCGCCGCGGATCCCTGCTCCGCACCCCCGCGACGCGCCGGCCGGTGTCGGTGCCTGCCGCTACGGTCGACTCAGTGTCAGGGTGGGATTGCCGCTGTTGCGGTGGTTGGGATCCTGGCCGGTGGTGATCTGGCTCCTACGGTCGGTGCCGCCCCTGTGTGGGGTTGGAGTGCATGCGTTGTGCCGATCACCGCTGGTCAGGGCCGACCGGCGTGACTTGATAGGAGCGTGGCCGCGCCCCCACTGAGACGTGTCCGCCGGCCGGCCCAGCCGTCCCTCCGAGATGAGAAGAGGTGACGCCACCCATGGTGGTGCTGGGAGTCGACGTCCACAAGGACACCCACACGACGGTCGCGGTCGACGAGATCGGCCGCGAGATCGGGCAGAAGACCGTACCCGCCCGCGATCGCGGCCATGCCGCCTTGGTGCGCTGGGCCCGGGCACACCACCCGGGCGGGCGGATGTGGGCGATCGAGGACTGCCGCCACGTCTCGACCCGGCTGGAACGGGCGCTGCTGTCCGCGGGTGAGCGGGTGGTGCGGGTCCCGCCCAAGCTGATGGCCGGAGCCCGGGCCGCTGCCCGCACCCGGGGCAAGTCCGACCCGATCGACGCGCTGGCCATCGCCCGCGCCGCGCTGCGCGAGCCCGACCTGCCCGCCGCCGAGCACGACCGGACCTCGCGGGAGTTGAAGCTGCTGGTCGACCATCGTGAGGACCTCGTCGCCGAGCGGACCCGGATGCAGAACCGGGTGCGCTGGCACCTGCACGAGCTCGACCCCGACCTCGACATTCCCTCCCGCGGCCTGGACCGGCTGCGCGTGCTGGACCGGTTGCTGGCCTGGCTGGGCCAGCACCCTCCGGCGCCGCAGTCGCAGATGGTGGCGCGGATCGCCGCCGAGCTGCTGGCCGACATCCGCGCGGTCACGGTGCGGGTCAACGCGCTGGAGCGGGAGCTGTCACGGCTGGTCGAGCAGGTCGCGCCGCAGCTGCAGGCCGTGCCCGGGGTGGCCGGACTGACCGCGGCAAAAATCATTGGTGAGGTGGCGAACATGTCCCGGTTTCGGTCCGAGGCCTGTTTCGCCATGCACGCCGGCGTGGCGCCGATACCGGCATCGTCGGGGCGCACGAACCGTCACCGCCTCGCCCGCGGCGGGAACCGGCAGCTCAACGCTGCGCTACACCGGATCGCGGTCACCCAGGCCCGCCTGCCCGACACTCCCGGCCGCACCTACTACCAGCGACGGCTCGAGATGGGGAACACGAAGATGGAAGCCCTGCGCGCCCTCAAACGACGCCTCGCCCGCGTCGTGTTCAACCTCCTGCACACCACCACAAGCACAACGACCGGTCCCCAACCGGTCGCCGCTTGACATAGGAGCAACACGTGACCGGATACCGCGAGGTCCCGGCGCCGCCGTCGCTGCGTCCGGGGGTCGAGTGCGGCTGGCGGGTCGACGTGCCCGCCGACGCCGCGGTCTCGTCGGGCACGGTGCTGCCCGACGGGTGCATGGACCTCGTGTGGCTCGACGGGTGCGTCGTCGTCGCCGGGCCCGACACCGCCGCCCACGCCGTCACCCGCTCCCCCGGCTCGGCCACCGCAGGGTTGCGCCTGCGCCCCGGGGTCGCGCCCACCCTGCTCGGCGTACCGGCCACCGCGCTGCGCGACCAGCGGGTGCCGCTCACCGAGCTCAACCCGCTCGCGGCACGCAGGACGACGGAGCGGGTCGCGGCCGGGACCGACCCGCTGAGCGCGCTGGCCCGGCTCACCCGCGATCTCCGGGCCGACCGCGGTGCCCCCGACCCGGCCGTCCGCGTCGCCGCCCGGCACATCGCCGCCGGCCGCTCGGTCGCCGACACCGCCGAGGCCCTGGGGTGGACCGTCCGCACCCTGCACCGCCGCGCCGGGGCCGCGTTCGGCTACGGGCCCGCGACGTTGCGCCGCGTGCTGCGCTTCCGCGCCGCCGTCGCCCTCCTGGCGGCGGGGCGGGCGCCCGCGGACGTGGCGGCCACGGCGGGCTACGCCGACCAGCCGCACCTGCACCGCGAGGTGCGCGACCTCGCGGGCACGACCGTCGGCGCGTTGCGGCGGACTCCCTGACCGGGGACCCCACACCGCGCCGGTGACTCCGCCGGTGACTCCGCGGACGGCCCGGCTGCCGGGCCGGGACTCCCGGCGCCGGGGTCAGCCGACCGTCGGGAGCGGCGCGAACAGGTCGACGCCGTTGCCGTCGGGGTCGAGCACGGTGGCGTAGCGCTGCCCCCAGAACGCGTCGAACGGCGCCAGCTCCCCGCGGTGCCCCGCTGCGGTGAGCTCGGCGTAGGCGGCGTCGACGGCGGCCGGGTCGTCGAGCAGGAACGCCAGGCCGATCCGGCCACCACCCGACGCGGGGGCAACCCAGTCGGGATGGAACGAACGGATCGTCGCCTCGGAGTCGAACGCCAGCCGCACGCCCCCGGGCAGGGCCACCTCGACGTGCGGCTCGGCGTCGGCGCCGTCGGGGACGGCGACCCCGAGCAGCCGGTAGAAGGCCAGCGCGGCGGCCATGTCCGCGGTGACGATGCCGACGACGTCCAGACGTGCGCAGATGCTCATGGGAGCCGACGGTAGGACCGGCCGCCGCGGCCCGTCGTGAACGGATCGGACACCTGCCACACTTCCGGGCGTGCCGCTCGTGGGCCGGGAGTCCGAGACCGCCGCGCTGAGGGCCGCGCTCGACGACTGCCGGGCCGGCATCGGCACCACCGTGCTGCTCGCGGGCGAGCCGGGCATCGGCAAGACGACGCTCGCCGGCGCCGTCGCGGGCTGGGCCCGCGAGGCCGGGACGGTCGTCCTCACCGGGCGGACCGGGCCCGAGATCGGGACGCCCCCGTTGTGGCCGTGGTGGCAGGTGCTGCACGGCCGCCCCGAGCACGACGTCCTCGCCGCGCTCCCCGAGGCCGACGGCGACGTCGCCGCGCTGCGCGGGCAGCGGTTGCGCGCCTTCGAGACCGTCGCCCGCGGCCTGCAGGACCGGCCCGGCGGGACCGTCGTCGTCCTGGAGGACCTGCACTGGGCCGACGAGGCCACCCTCGCGTTGCTCGCCCACGTCACCGGGCGCCCCGGCGTGCTCGCCGTCGGCACCTACCGCAGCACCGAACGGCCGCCCGCACTGCGGGCCGGTCTCGTCGCGCTCGACCGGGCCGGGGCTCGCCGGCTCGACCTGCGGACGTGGAGCGGCGCCGAGATCGCCGCGGTCGCCGCCGACGTACACCCCGGGTGGCGGCCGGTGCTGCTGGAGCTGTCGGGCGGGGTCCCGCTGCACGTCCGCGAGCTCGTCGCGACGCTCCGCGCGGCCGGTCTCGCCGACAGCCCGCCCGCCCGGCCCGGCTGGCCGCTCGGGATCCCCGCGAGTCTCGCCGACATCACCGCCGAGCGGCTCTCGCGGCTCTCCCCCACCGCCCGCGAGGCCGTCGGGGCGGCCGCCGTCGCCGGCGACGCCGTGGGCTGTGCCGAGCTCGCCGCGCTGTGCGGGCTCGGTGCCGACGACGCGCTGGCCGCCCTGGACGAGGCCGCCGGGGCCGGGCTGCTCGTCGCGAGCGGACCGGCACCCGACCGGCACGCCTTCCCGCACGCGCTGTTGCGCGACGCCGTCTACGCCGGGCTGCCCGCCGGTCGCCGGGTCGCGGTGCACCGGGCGGCGGCCGCCGCCGTCGCCGCGGGCACCATGCCCGGGGAGCCGGTGACGCACCTGCTCGCATCGGCGACCGACGAGCCGTCCCGGGCCGCCGCGGTCCGGGCGTGCCTCGCGGCCGCGGCCGGCTCCCGGGCCGTCCCCGACCGCGCCGCGGCGGTCCTCGACGCCGCGCTCGCGCTGCCCGGCGTCGCCGACGCCGACCGGTGCGCCCTGCTGCTGGCCGCCGCGGAGGCCGAGTTCGCCGCGGGGCTCGCCGAGGCGGCGAACCACC
This sequence comes from Pseudonocardia benzenivorans CB1190, assembly GCF_000196675.2. Classification (GTDB taxonomy): domain Bacteria; phylum Actinomycetota; class Actinomycetes; order Mycobacteriales; family Pseudonocardiaceae; genus Pseudonocardia; species Pseudonocardia benzenivorans. Next base: position 3,538,657 of record NC_015312.1, read on the forward strand.
GGTGCACGACCGCGGCCGACCTCGCCGCGGGGCTCGACGGCCCGGCCCGTGCGGCGGTGCTCGCCCGGGCGAGCCTCGTCGTCAGGGGACTGGGCGGGCCGGTCAACACGACGGTCCTCGAGCTGGCCGGACGCGCCCTGTCCGCGCTCGCCGCCCACACCCCCGACGACGACGCCACGCGCGCCCGCGTCCTCGCGCAGCGCGCGCTGGCCGCCGCCGACGTCCTCGGGTTCGACGAGCTCGGCGACGACCCGGCCGAGGCGTTCCGGCTCGCCGAGCGCAGCGGCGACGGGCTGGCCCTCTTCGACGCGCTGCGGGCGCGCCAGCATGCCGCCAGCGGCCCCGACGGCGTCGCCGAGCGGCTCGAGATCGCCCGTCGGATGGCCGGGCTCACGCACCCGGCCGACGCCGGGCTGTGGGGCTCGATCTGGCGTATCGACGCGGCCCTCCAGCTCGGGACGATCGAGACCGTCGACGGCGAGCTGGCCCGGCTGGCGGTGCTCGCCGAGCAGCTCGGCTGGCCGCTGGCGCACTGGCACCGGCACCGGATGACCGCGGCCGTCGCGCTGCTGCAGGGCCGATTCGTCGAGGCCGAGGAGGCCGCCGACACCGCGCTGGACTGGGCGCGCCGGACCGAGGACCGCAGCGCGGTCGCGATCGACACCGCGTTCCGCACCGAGCTGCACCGGCTGCAGGGACGGGCCGGCGAGCTCGTGCCCGCGCTCGAGGACGCGGCCCGGCACGCGGGAACGATGCCGATCTTCCAGGCGCACGCCGGTTCCATGCTCGCCGCCGTCGGCGACACCGTCGGCGCCCGGTACTGGCTCGACCGGCTGCGACCGGTGCTCGAGGACCTCCCTCACGACGGACGTTGGCTCCCGACCGTCGCGTCGACCGCCCAGCTCGGCGCCGACCTCGGCGACACCGACGTCGCGGCGGTGTGCGCCCGGCTGCTGGCGCCGTACGCGGGCTACTTCATCGCGGGTGGCTCGGGGTCCGTGCGCTGCGACGGATCGGTCTCCCGCGTCCTCGGCGTCGCGACGGCCGCCGCCGGGTCGCGCGACGAGGCGATCCGCCACCTCGAGGCCGCCGTCGTCGCCGAGGACAGGGCGGGCGCGCTCCCCTACCGGACCATGTCGGAGATCGCGCTGGCCGGCCTGCTCGTCCAGGACCCCGCGCGGCTCGACCTCGCGAGGCTCGACGCCGCGGCGGGGCATGCGGAGCGGGCCGCGGCGACGGCCCGGCGGCTGGGCATGCCCGAGGAGCTGTGCCGGGCCGACGGCGTCCTCGTCACGATCCGGCGGGCCCGTCAGGACCGCACCGGGCTCACCCCCCGCGAGCGCGAGATCACCACGCTGCTGGCCGAGGGCCGGACGAACCGCGAGATCGCCGGCCGGCTCGTCCTGTCCGAGCGGACGGTCGAGTCGCACGTCGCCAACGTGCTGGGCAAGCTCGGCCTCGCCCGGCGGGCCCAGGTGGCGGGGTGGGTGGCCGAGCACGGGCCGGTTCGGTAGCGACGTCCGTAGCGGCACGGATCCGCATCGCCTCGGACCGCGCGACGGTGGCTCCCGACGGCGGGGCGAGGGCCCCGTCCACCACCGCTCCGGAGGTCGCCGATGTTCGCCACCATGCTCCCGCCCGCCGCGACGTCCCCGGCGCCGGCCGCCGAGGAGATCGCGCTGCGCCAGATCGCCGGACCGCGCGAGGTCGTCCTGCGGCTGCACGACGCCGCGGGCGACCCCGGCGCCGAGGCCTACGTCGTCGAGGCCGACGACGTCGTCGGCCCGGCGGGTGGGAAGGCCGCGATCGCCTCGGTGGTGACGTTCACCGGGCCGATGTCCCCCGCGGTCAAGCAGGCGGCGGACCGGGCGGAGCGGGACCGGATCGGACCGGAGATGGCCGCCCACGCCACGAGCACCGTCCGGGTGCTGCGGCTGTGGCAGCCCGAACGCCGCCGCAAGGTCGTGGTCGTCATGACCGTCGACCAACCGGCACTGGAGAGCGGCTTCCGCCGGATCACGACGATGGAGCTGCTGCCGGGCGAGGACCCGGCCCTGCTCCCGGGCCCCGACCACGTCGAGATCTTCGAGGTGTCGTCGTGACCGCGCGCCCGGCACCGACGGTCCACGACGGCTCGGGGGTGCGCGGGGTCGCCCCCGGCCGGCACCGGATCGCACCGACGCGCAGCACGCTCGCGTTCCGGGTCCGGGAGTTCGGCATGGTCACGGTCACCGGCACGTTCGCCGTGCTCGACGGGGAGGCCGTGGTCACCGACGGCGTCGCGCGGGTACGTGTCGTCGCCGACGCCGGGTCGTTCACCACCGGCAACCGGCGCCGTGACGCCGACGTCCGCGGCCACCGGTTCCTCGACGCCGCCACCTTCCCGGAGCTGACCTGGACCGGCGAGCTCGCCGACGGGACGACGACGGCGCCCGGCACGCTGCGGGTGCGCGACGTCGAGACACCCACTGCTGTCGAGGTCGCCGCCGTCGAGTCGGGCCGCGGCGTGACCCGGGTCCGGGCCTGGATGGTCGTCGACCGGTGTGCGGCGGGGGTGCCCGCAGGCCGGCTGATCGTGGCCCGGACCCTCGACGTCGACGCGGACCTGACGCTGCTGCGCGTCGCCTGACCACCCGCGCGGACGGGCCCGCCGGATCGCTCCGGCGGGCCCGTCTCGCGGACAGGTGCGGACGTACTGACGCGAACCGCGGCTACAGGTACTGGCCGGTGTTCGACGCCGTGTCGATCGCGCGCCCGGTCTCGGTGTTCTTCCCGGTGACCAGCGTGCGGATGTAGACGATCCGCTCGCCCTTCTTGCCCGAGATGCGCGCCCAGTCGTCCGGGTTGGTGGTGTTGGGCAGGTCCTCGTTCTCGGCGAACTCGTCGACGATCGCGTCGAGCAGGTGCTGGACCCGCAGGCCCGGCTGGCCCGTCTCCAGCACCGACTTGATCGCCGACTTCTTCGCCCGGTCGACGATGTTCTGGATCATCGCGCCCGAGTTGAAGTCCTTGAAGTACAGGGTCTCCTTGTCACCGTTGGCGTAGGTGACCTCGAGGAAGCGGTTCTCCTCCGACTCGTCGTACATCCGCTCGACGACGCGCTGGATCATCGCGTCGACGGTCGCCTTGCGGCTGCCCGCGAACTCCCCGACGTCGTCGACGTGGATCGGCAGGGTGTCGGTGAGGTACTTCGAGAAGATGTCCTGCGCCGCCTCGGCGTCGGGCCGCTCGACCTTGATCTTCACGTCCAGCCGGCCGGGCCGCAGGATCGCGGGGTCGATCATGTCCTCGCGGTTCGACGCGCCGATGACGATGACGTTCTCGAGGCCCTCGACGCCGTCGATCTCCGCGAGCAGCTGCGGCACGATCGTCGTCTCCACGTCGGAGGAGACACCCGACCCGCGGGTCCGGAAGATCGAGTCCATCTCGTCGAAGAAGACGATGACCGGGGTGCCGGCCGACGCCTTCTCCCGCGCCCGCTGGAAGATCAGCCGGATGTGCCGCTCGGTCTCGCCGACGAACTTGTTGAGCAGCTCCGGGCCCTTGATGTTGAGGAAGAACGCCCGCCCCTCGTCGGGGTCGTCGCCGCGCTGGGCCGCGATCTTCTTGGCCAGCGAGTTGGCGACCGCCTTGGCGATGAGCGTCTTGCCGCAGCCGGGGGGCCCGTAGAGCAGCACGCCCTTGGGCGGGCGCAGCTCGTACTCCCGGAACAGCTCGGCGTGCAGGAACGGCAGCTCGACGGCGTCGCGGATCATCTCGATCTGCCGGAACAGACCGCCGATGTCCTCGTACGCGACGTCGGGCACCTCCTCCAGCACGAGGTCCTCGACCTCGGCCTTGGGCACCCGCTCGTAGGCGTAACCGGCCTTGGAGTCGACGAGCAGCGAGTCGCCGGGCTTGAGCGGCACGAAGTCGGGGTGGTCGGTGGCCAGCGTCAGCGGCGCGGCCAGCCACACGACCCGCTCCTCGTCGGCGTTGCCGACGACCAGCGCACGCCCGGCCAGGCCGTCGGCCGTGGGCTCGGAGAGCACCTCGCGCAGCGCGCACACCTCGCCGATGCGCTCGAAGTCGCCCGCCTCGACCACGGTGAGCGCCTCGTTGAGCCGGACCGTCTGCCCCGCCTGCAGGTCGGCGGTCTCGACGGCGGGCGACACCGCGACGCGCATCCGGCGCCCCGAGGTGAACACGTCGACGGTCTCGTCCGGGTAGCGGGACAGGAAGACGCCGTAGCCGCTCGGCGGCTGTGCGAGCCGTTCGACCTCCTCGCGCAGCGCGACGAGCTGGGTCCGTGCCTCGCGAAGGGTCTCCTGCAGCTTCTCGTTGCGTGCGCTGAGCTGGGAGAGCCGGCTGGCCGACTCGGCCAACCGCTGCTCGAGCACGCGGGTCTGCCGCGGGGATTCGGTGAGCTTCCGGCGCAGGAGCGCGACCTCTTCCTCGAGGAATCGGATCTGCGCGGCGGCTTCAGCGGGGGTCAGGTTCCCCGGGTCACCCGCCCCGTGCGTGCCGGGACCGTCAAAGGGGTTCACGGCATCCTCCCTCCGTGTTCCGTTTCCATACGGTACCTGGGCAGCGCCGTATGGGTGTTGCGGCGAATCGGTGATCCGCCACTCAGCCGGTCGGCACCTTGACTCCGTTCCCCCGTCTCGGCTCGGTAACCGCGGAGTCGCCCGACGCTCGTCCGAACGTCGTCAGCGACTGGTCGGTCTGCGCTGCGGGCGGGGTGGGACGACGCCGTCGGCGAGCCGGCGGGCCGTCACCAGGAACGCTGTGTGACCGATCATGCGGTGCTCCGGACGGACCGCCAGGCCGACCACGTGCCACGGCCTCACCAGCGATTCCCATGCCTGCGGCTCGGTCCAGCACTGCATCTCGCGCAGCGTCTCCGTCAGCTTGGACAGCTGGGTCGTCGTCGCCACGTAACCGACCAGCACCCCGCCCGGGATCAGCGCGGAGCGCACCGTCTCCAGCACGTCCCACGGCGCGAGCATGTCGAGGACGACGCGGTCGACGGGCTCGGCGGCGCCGTCGTGACCGTTCAGATCGCCGAGACGCAAGCTCCAGTTGGGTGGATGATCACCGAAGAATTTCTCGACGTTCGTCTCGGCGTGTCGCAGGTGGTCCTCGCGGATCTCGTACGACGTGACGGTGCCCGCGGGCCCGACCGCCTGCAGCAGCGAACACGTCAACGCGCCCGAGCCGGCGCCCGCCTCGAGCACCCGCGCGCCCGGGAAGACGTCGCCCCACATCAGGATCTGGGCGGCGTCCTTGGGGTAGATCACCGCGGCGCCGCGCGGCATCGACAGCACGTAGTCGGCCAGCAGCGGGCGCAGCGCCAGGTACGGGGTGCCGACCGGCGAGACGACGACGCTGCCCTCGGGTTTGCCGATCAGGTCGTCGTGCGCGAGACCTCCCCGATGGGTGTGGTACTGGCCGCCCTCCTCGAGCAGGACGGTGTACTTGCGCCCCTTCGGGTCGGTCAGCTGGACCCGGTCGCCGGGGCGGAACGGGCCGCCGCGCCGGGGGAGGGCGTCGGCGTCCGGAGCCTGCCGATCCGGCGTGGCCGGGACGTCCGGCGGGGTCTGCAGGGCCTCGGGTGCGAGGTCGGTGGCGGGGTCGGGCACGGGGCGCAACGCTATCCGGTGCGAACCCGCCGCCCCCGAGCCGCCTCGACGTGGGCACACCGCCCTTCGGTGCTCGGGTGGCGTCCGGGAGTGTCGGGGCGTGCGCATACGGTGCTCATGTGGCCGAGCCGGGTGTGTGCACGACGGGCAGCCCGGCCGCGCCCCGCACCCGCGTCCCGGCCCCCCGGCGCGACGCGGCGGCGGCCCCCGGGCAGCCGCGGCCGCGGCGCCGGCCCGCGCTGTCGCCGTCGCGCGCCGTCGACTTCCGGACCTGTCCGCTGCTGTACCGCTACCGCGCGATCGACCGGTTGCCCGAGCTCCCCGGCCGGCCGCAGGTCCGCGGGACGCTCGTGCACGCTGTGCTGGAGCGGCTCTTCGCGCTGCCCGCCGCCGAACGCACCCGGGAGGCCGCCACGGCCATGGTCGGTCCCGCCTGGGTCGACCTCGTCATCTCGTCGCCCGGCCTGGCCGACGCCCTGTTCGCCACACCCGACCCGGCCTCTGTCGACCCGGCTGCAGGGGGCGAGCCGCTCGCGCGTGAGCCCGACGGCTCCGAGCAGGTGGCCGAGCAGGGCCAAGACCGGCCGGTCCCGGCCGACGCGGGGTTCGCGCGCTGGCTCGCGTCGGTCCACGACCTGGTCGAGGCGTACTTCGTGCTGGAGGACCCGGCCGCCGTCGAGGCCGAGTCCGTCGAGCTGCTCGTCGAGACCGAGCTGGGCCCCGCACTCCTCCCCGGCCGTGAGACCGGACCCGAGACCGGACCCGGGACCGGACCCGACGCCGGGTCCGGTGCGGAGCGCGGCCCCGGGGGCGGGCTGCTGCTGCGCGGGTTCGTCGACCGGATCGACGTGCTGCCCGGCGGCGGGCTGCGCGTCGTCGACTACAAGACGGGGCGGATCCCGCAGGAGAGCGGCGAGGCCGCGGCGATGTTCCAGCTGAAGTTCTACGCGCTGGCGCTGCTGCAGCTGCGGGGCACCGTCCCCGACGAGCTCCGGCTGCTCTACCTGCCCGCGGGCCAGTGGCTGAGCTACTCCCCCGACGCCGACGAGCTGCGCCGCTTCGCCCGGGTGCTCGACGCGCTCTGGACGGCGATCCGGACCGCCGGCCGCGAGGGCGACTTCCCTCCCCGGCGCAGCGGCATGTGCCGGTTCTGCCGGCACCGCGAACGTTGCCCGGAGTGGGGCGGCACCCCGCCGCCGTACCCGGGCTGGCCGAGCACCGACGAGGAACCGCTCCCGGACGACGGCTGAGCAGCCGGCGCCACCGGCGTCGGGCGCGACCACGCGAGTCGGCACGTCGCCGGCCGGGTCGAGCGCTCCGCCCGACCATCGGAGACCGCCCGACCGTCGGAGCCTGCCCGAGCGCGCGCAACCGGCGCACCCCCGAGTGTCCTGCCGGCGCGCCCGCGGACCGCCGGCGCGCCCGGCCGCGCCGCCCCACCCGGCCGCGTCGGGTTCGCGGCCGACTCGGCATGATCGGGACGTGACCGACACCGAGAGCAGCACCGAGAGCGGTGGGGAGCCCTACTACCTCCCGCTCGACGGCGAGGACCGGCGGTTCCGCGCGACCTTCTCCACGACGGGCCCCTGGTTCGCCGACGCCCAGCACGCAGGCCCGCCGTCGGCGCTGCTGGCCCGCGCCATCGAGCGGTGGCCCTCCCCCGACCCCGACGTCCCGTTGCGCCTGGCCCGGCTGACGACGGAGGTGCTGGGCCCCATCCCGGCAGGCGAGGTCGAGGTCTCGACCCAGGTGCTGCGACCGGGCAGACGGATCGAGCTGCTGCAGGCCGAGCTCGTCGCCGGGGGCCGGACGGTGCTGCAGGCCCGGGGCTGGCGCTACGTCCGGGCCGACACCTCGGAGGTGACGGTCGGGGCCGCACCCGACCTCCCGGGACCCGAGGCCGCGACGCCCTACGAGCAGCGCCCCGACCGCTGGTTGCCGGGGTTCGTCGACACCATCGACTGGCGGATGCTCGCGGGCGGACTCGGCGAGCCCGGGCCGGGCACGGCGTGGTGCCGGCAGCGGGTGCCGCTCGTCGCGGGCGAGCAGCCGACACCGCTGCAACGGCTGGTCGTGGCCGCCGACTCAGCGAACGGGATCGGCTCGGCGCTCGACGTGCGGGACTGGCTGTTCCTCAACACCGAGCTGTCGCTGCACGTCCACCGGCCGCCGACGGGCGAGTGGATCGGCGTCGACGCGACCACGGTCATCGGCCCGGCGGGTGCGGGAACCGTGTCCGCGGTGCTGCACGACGAGGCCGGTCACACCGGGCGCGTCGCGCAGGCCCTGACGGTCGCGCCCCGCTGAGCCGTCCCGGCCGGCGGGGACGGCTCAGACGTCGCGGCCGTCGACCGCTCGGCAGGAGCGGATCTCCGAGGTGAGGATGGCGCGGGCGCCGATGGCGGCCAGCTTGTCCATGATCGCGTTCGCGCTGCTCTTGGTGACCATCGACCGGACGGCGACCCAGCCTTCGCGCTCCAGCGGAGCGATCGTCGGGGACTGGAGGCCGGGGGTGATCCCGGTGGCCTGCTCGAGGACGGCCTTGGGGCAGTCGTAGTCGAGCATCAGGTACTGCCGGGCGTAGACGACGCCGCGCAGCCGCTCGGTGAACACCTTCTTGAGGCCCTTGACCTCGTCGGACTCGTGCCGGTCGAGCCGCGGCTCGCGCTCGATGAGCGTGGCCTCGGACTCGGCGATCGGGTCACCGATGATCTTCAGGCCGTGCTGGCGCAGCGTGCGGCCCGAGGACACGACGTCGGCGATCGCGTCGGCCAGGCCGAGCTGCACCGAGATCTCCACGGCGCCGTCGAGCTTGACGATGTTCGCGCCGATCCGCTTGCCGCTGAGGTGGGAGCGCACCAGCCGCGGGTAGGACGTCGCGATGGTCTTGCCGTCGAGGTCCTCGATCTTCCAGTCGCGGTCGGCCGGGGCCGCGAAGCGGAACTTCGAGGCGCCGAACCCCAGCGCCAGCACCGACTGGACCTGGCTGCCGGACTCCTCCATGAGATCGTGGCCGGTGATCCCCAGCTGCAGGTCGCCCGAGCCGACGTAGGTGGCGATGTCCTTCGGCCGCAGGTAGAAGAACTCGATCTGGTTCTCCTCGTCGATCATGCTGAGGTCGCGGGAGTCGGAGCGCTGCCGGTAGCCGGCCTCACGCATCATCGTCGACGCGGGCTCGGCGAGGGTGCCCTTGTTCGGGAGCGCGACGCGGAGCATGGCTTTCCTACTTTCGAGCTGCATCGGATCGGGCTGTTCTCAAATGTCGGTCACAGGTACTTGTAGACGTGCTCGAGGCGGATCCCACGCCCGATCATGATGACCTGGGCCCGGTAGAGCAGCTGGGAGATCTCCTCGGCCAGCGCGTCGTCGGACTCGTGCTCGGCGGCCAGCCAGACCTCGCCGGCCTCCTCGAGCAGCTTCTTGCCCTGTGCGTGCACTCCGGCGTCCAGGGCCGCGACCGTGCCCGAGCCCTCGGGGCGGGACACCGCCTTCTCGCTGAGCTCGGCGAAGAGCCCGTCGAATGTCTTCACGTCGAGTATCTCCTTCCCCGTCCAGTGTCGTCCGTCGTCGTGACGGCCCACGAATCGGGGACGGGGTCGTGCTTCCACCGGGGGCCGTGCTGCGCCGGATGGCACAGCGACGAGAGGGACACCCAGGTCAGAAGGGTATCGACGACCGGTTACCGCGCACCGGTGACCGCGCCGACACGAACGGTGAGGAACGCCGCGGCGAGCCCGTCGACGTCGAGGCCGGCGAGGGTGTCGCGGTGCACGCGGCCGGGCGCGGCGGGCACCGGCACCTCGCACGGAACGACGAGTACCGCCGCACCCGCGGTCGCTGCCGCCAGCGCCCCGGTCGGGGAGTCCTCGACGGCCAGGCACTCCGTGATCGGCACCCCGAGCAGCTCGGCCGCCCGCAGGTAGACGTCGGGCGCCGGCTTGCCGTGCTCGACCTCGTCGCCGCAGACGGTCGCCGCGAACCACTCGGTGCCGATGGTGCGCAGCGCGAGGTCGGTGAGCCGGCGGCCGGTGTTGGTCACCAGCGCCGCGGGCAGCCCGGCCGCCCGCACGGCGGCGAGCAGCTCACGGGCGCCCGGCCGCCAGGGCAGCCCCCGCACGAACAGCTCCTCGGTCCGCGCGACCAGGTGCCCGGCCGTCTCCGCCACCTGCGCCGGCGTGGCCTCGACACCGGCCTCGCGCAGCAGCACGCGGACGCTGAACTCGAGGTTCCCGCCGACGGTCTCCCGCCGGGCCTCGTCGGTCAGCGGTCCCCCGCCCAGCCGGGCGAGGGTGTCGACGAGCGAACGGTCCCAGAGCTTCTCGGAGTCGACCAGCGTGCCGTCCATGTCGAACAGGACGGCGGCCGGTGTGCTACCCCGCATTGAAGTACTTCGCCTCCGGGTGGTGGGCCACGAGCGCGTCGGTGGACTGCTCGGGATGCAGCTGCAGCTCCTCGGACAGCCCGACCCCGATCCGGCCCGGCTCGAGCATCTCGACGATCTTCGTGCGGTCCTCGAGGTTCGGGCAGGCGCCGTAGCCGAGGGAGTAGCGGGCGCCGCGGTAGCCGAGCTTGAAGAAGTCCTCGACGTCGTCGGGGTCGTCCTCGGCCAGCGTGCGGCCGGTGGACCAGGTCAGCTCCTCGCGGACCCGGCGGTGCCAGTACTCGGCCAGCGCCTCGGTGAGCTGCACGCCCAGGCCGTGGACCTCGAGGTAGTCGCGGTAGGAGTCCTTGGCGAACAGCTCGTTGGCGTAGTCGGCGATGGGCTGGCCCATCGTCACCAGGTGCAGCGGCAGCACGTCGATCTCACCGGCGGCGATCGCGAGGTCACGTGGGCGCCAGAAGTCGGCCAGGCACAGGTGGCGGTCGCGGCGCTGGCGCGGGAAGGCGAAGCGGTGGCGCTCGGGCGCGTCGGCTCGCGGCTCGGTGAGCACGACGAGCTCGTCGCGCACCGCGACGGCCGGGAAGTAGCCGTAGACGACGGCGGCGTTGGCGAGCACACCCTCGGTGGCGAGCCGCTCCAGCCAGTACCGCAGCCGCGGCCTGCCCTCGGTCTCGACGAGCTCCTCGTAGGAGGGGCCCGACCCGCCCTTGGCGCCGCGCAGCCCCCACTGGCCCAGGAACAGGGCGCGCTCGTCGATCATCCCGGAGTACTCGGCGACCGCGATGCCCTTGACGACGCGCGTGCCCCAGAACGGCGGCGTCGGCAGCGGGTTGTCGAGGGCGACGTCCGAACGCTCCGGCAGCGGTCCCGCGGCCTCGGCCTCGGCGGCCCGGCGCTTGGCCGCGATCCGCTTGGACCGCTCGTGCCGGGCCTTGCGCTCGGCGATCTTCTGCTCCTCGGCCGGGTCGACGGCGGGTGCGTCCCCGCGGGCCCTGGCCATCGTCGCGTCCATGAGCCGCAGCCCCTCGAACGCGTCGCGGGCGTAGGAGACCCGGCCCCGGTAGAGCTCGGCCAGGTCGTTCTCGACGTAGGAGCGGGTCAGCGCGGCGCCGCCGAGCAGCACCGGCAGCTGCTCGGCCACCCCTCGGGAGTTCATCTCCTCGAGGTTCTCCTTCATGATCACCGTCGACTTGACCAGCAGCCCGGACATGCCCACGGCGTGGGCTCCGTGCTCCTGCGCGGCGGACAGGATCGTCGAGATGGGCTGCTTGATGCCCAGGTTGACCACGGTGTAGCCGTTGTTGCTCAGGATGATGTCGACCAGGTTCTTGCCGATGTCGTGCACGTCGCCCTTGACCGTGGCCAGCACGATCGTGCCCTTGCCCGCCGCGTCGGTCTTCTCCATGTGCGGCTCGAGGTGGGCGACGGCGGTCTTCATGACCTCGGCGCTCTGCAGCACGAACGGCAGCTGCATCTGGCCCGACCCGAACAGCTCGCCGACGGTCTTCATGCCGGACAGCAGGACGTCGTTGATGATCTCCAGCGCCGGGCGCTCCTCGAGCGCGGCGTCGAGGTCGGCCTCCAGGCCGACCCGCTCACCGTCGACGATGCGCCGCTCCAGCCGTTCGAACAGCGGCAGCGCCGCGAGCTCCTCGGCGCGGCCGGCCTTCGCCGACGACGCCGTGACCCCCTCGAACAGCTCCATGAACCGCGCCAGCGGGTCGTAACCCTCGCGGCGCCGGTCGTAGACGAGGTCGAGTGCCACCGAGCGCTGCTCGTCGGGGATCTTCGACATCGGCAGGATCTTCGACGCGTGCACGATGGCCGTGTCGAGCCCGGCCGTGACGCACTCGTGCAGGAACACCGAGTTCAGCACCTGGCGGGCGGCGGCGTTGAGCCCGAACGAGACGTTGGAGATGCCGAGCGTGGTCTGCACGGTCGGGTACTGCCGCTTGAGCTCGCGGATCGCCTCGATCGTCTCCAGGGCGTCGCGGCGGACCTCCTCCTGGCCCGTCGTGATCGGGAACGTCAGCGCGTCGACGACGATGTCCTCCACGCGCATGCCGTGGTTGGCGGTGAGGTCCCGGATGAGCCGGTCGGCCACCCGGACCTTCCACTCCGCGGTCCGGGCCTGCCCCTCCTCGTCGATGCAGAGCGCGACCACGGCGGCACCGTGCTCGCGGACGACGGCCATCGTGCGCTGGAACCGCGACCCGGGACCGTCGCCGTCCTCGTAGTTGACCGAGTTGACGATGCAGCGGCCGCCGAGGTGCTCCAGCCCGGCCTGCACGACCTCGGTCTCGGTCGAGTCGATCATGATCGGCAGGGTCGACGCGGTCGCGAGCCTGCCGGCGAGCTCGGCCATGTCGGCGACACCGTCGCGACCCACGTAGTCGACGTTGAGGTCGAGCATGTGCGCGCCGTCGCGGGTCTGCTCGCGGGCGATCGCGACGCAGTCCTCCCACCGCTCCTCGATCATCGCCTCGCGGAAGGCCTTGGAGCCGTTGGCGTTGGTCCGCTCCCCCACCATGAGCACCGACGTGTCCTGGCGGAACGGCACCGAGGCGTACAGCGAGCTCACGCCCGGCTCGGGGCGGGGGTCGCGCACCGCGGGCGTCACCGCGGCGACGGCCTCGGACACCGCACGCACGTGGTCGGGGGTGGTGCCGCAGCAGCCGCCGACGAGCCGCAGCCCGTAGTCGCGCACGAACGTCGAGAGCGCCTCGGCCAGCTCGTCGGGCGAGAGTGGGTAGACCGCGCCGTTCGGCCCGAGCTGCGGCAGCCCGGCGTTGGGCATGACCGACAGCGGGATGCGAGCGTGCTTGGACAGCGTCCGCAGGTGCTCGCTCATCTCGGCGGGGCCGGTGGCGCAGTTGAGCCCGATGAGGTCGACGCCGAGCGGCTCGATCGCGGTCAGCGCCGCGCCGATCTCACTGCCCAGCAGCATCGTCCCCGTGGTCTCGACGGTGACCTGGGTGATGATCGGGATCCGGCGGCCCTCGGCCGCCATCGCGCGCCGCACACCGAGCACGGCCGCCTTGACCTGCAGCAGGTCCTGACAGGTCTCGATGACGAACGCGTCGGCGCCGCCCGCGAGCAGGCCGATGCCGCACTCGGTGTAGGCGTCGCGCAGCCGGGCGAAGCTCTCGTGGCCGAGGGTGGGCAGCTTGGTGCCCGGCCCGACCGAGCCCAGCACGTAGCGCGGCCGGTCGGGCGTCGACAGCTCGTCGGCGGCCTCGCGGGCCAGCCGCGCGCCCTTCTCCGCCAGCTCGCGGATGCGCTCGGCGATGTCGTACTCGGCGAGGTTGGGCAGGTTCGCGCCGAAGCTGTTGGTCTCGACGGCGTCGGCCCCTGCCTCCAGGTAGCCGGTGTGGATGCGGCGGACGACGTCGGGCCGGGTGTCGTTGAGGATCTCGTTGCAGCCGTCGAGACCGGCGAAGTCGTCGAGCGTCAGGTCCGCGGCCTGCAACATGGTGCCCATCGCGCCGTCGGCGACGACGACACGCCGAGCGAGCGTGTCGAGGAACGACGTGTCGTGACCATCGGGGTTCAGTTCGGGCACGGCGACAAGGTTAGCCGCCGGGCGACCGGGGCCGTCGCCGCGCGCCCGTCCGCCGTAGGCTGGCCCGATGACCGATCGCGTGCCGGGCCGAGACCCACGGCCCGATCTCCCCGAGCTCAACGAGCCGGTGATGATCGCGGCGTTCGAGGGCTGGAACGACGCCGGCGAGGCGGCCAGCACGGCGCTGGAACACCTCGAGCTGAGCTGGGATGCCACGCCGTTGGACTCGATCGACCCCGAGGACTATTACGATTTCCAGGTCACACGCCCCCTCGTACGGCTCTCCGACGGCGTGAGCAGACGTGTCGAGTGGCAGACGACGCGGCTCTCGGTCGCGACGCTGCCCGGGACGGACCGCCACGTGGTCCTCCTCAACGGCATCGAGCCGAACCTGCGCTGGCGCTCGTTCTGCGCCGAGCTGCTCGGCTACGTCGAGGCCCTCGGAGTGACGAAGGTCATCACGCTCGGCGCGATGCAGACCGAGACACCGCACACCCGGCCGACCCCGATCAGCGGGTTCTCCTTCGACCGCGGGTCGGCGGGCGAGCTACGGGTCGAGCCGTCGTCCTACGAGGGACCCACCGGCATCGTCGGGGTCTTCCACCAGGCGTGCGTCGAGGCCGGGGTGCCGGCGGTGTCGTTCTGGGCCTCGGTGCCCCATTACGTCTCGCAGGCGCGGGTCCCCAAGGCCGCGGTGGCGCTGCTGCACCGCGTCGAGGAGGTCCTCGACGTCGAGGTCCCGCTCGGCGGGCTCCCCGAGCAGGCCGAGGAGTGGGAGCGGACGGTCTCGGAGATGGCCGACGCCGACGACGAGGTCCGCGAGTACGTCCGCCAGCTCGAGGAGCAGGCCTCCGAGGAGGAGCAGGCCGCCGCCTCGGACCTGGAGGAGGCCAGCGGCGACGCGATCGCCGCCGACTTCGAGCGCTACCTGCGCCGTCGCGGTTCTGGGAGCTCGGGCTCCTGACCGGCGCGTCCTGCGACTCACGGTCCCACCCGCAGCCGACGCCGGGGGGACCGCCCCGGGGACCGCGGGCGCGGCTCGCCCGGGCCGCGGTCTTCGGGGGCGCGTTCCTCGGCCCCTTCGGCGGCGGCATCACCGTGTCGATGCTGCCCGAGCTGGGCGCGGACTTCGGGATCTCCGCCAGCGCGGCGTCGATCTCGGTCACCGCCTACCTGGTGCCGTTCGCGGCCCTGATGCTGGTCTCGGGCACGCTCGGCGAGCGGTGGGGACGGCGGCGCGCCGTGCTCACCGCCTACCTCGTCTACGTCGTGGCGTCGCTGGTGGCGGTGTTCGCGACGTGGCTGCCGCTGTTCCTGGCGATGCGCGTGCTGCAGGGCGCGGCGAACGCGTTCACGACGCCGCTGCTGTTGGCCGTCGTCGCGGGCTCGGTGAAACCGGGGGCGCTCGGCAGGGCGCTGGGCTGGTTCGGGTCGCTGCAGGCGGCGGGCCAGACGTCGGCGCCGCTGCTGGGTGGACTCGCCGCCGAGTTCGACTGGCGGTTGGCCTTCGTCGGTGTCGCGGTCGCGGCGGCGCTGCTGGCCGCCGTCGGCCTGCCACCCACGGCCCGGCCGGCGACGCGGGCCCGGCCGCGGCTGCGCAGTGCATGGCGGCCGTACGTGCTGCGCATCGGTCTCGTCGGCGGCCTCGGCTGGGGGTGCGTGGCGGGGTTGAACTTCCTCGTCGCCCTCCGTCTGGAGGACGCGTTCGGGCTCGGCGCGGCGGGCCGCGGGCTGCTGCTCACCGCGCTCGGGGTCGCGGGGATCCTCACGGCGCGGGTCATCGGCTCGGCCGTCGACAAGGTCGGACCGCGGCGCTGCGTGCTGTCCGGGGTCGTGCTCGGCGCGCTCGTCGTCGCCGGGGTGGGGCTCTCCCCCGCCGTGTGGCTGGTCGCGCTGCTGTGGGCGTTCGGCGGCGTCGCGACGCAGCTCGTGCTGGTCGGGGTGAACGCGCTGGCGCTGGGCTCGTCGCGGTCGAACCAGGGTGGCGCGACGTCGGTGGTGCAGTCGTTCCGGTTCGCCTTCGCCGCGCTGGGACCGGTCGTCGTCACGCCGATCTACCACGCCGAGGCGGCGGTCGCGTTCCTCGTGCCGGCGGCGTTGCTGCTGCTCGTGGGCCCGCCCACGCTGCCACGCGCCGACCGGGGCGGCGACGGCCCCGGCACGGGCACCGGCCCCACCGGGACGGCACCGACGACCGCCTGAGCCCGGTCAGGTCGCGGCGTGCGCCTGCAGGTCGGCGAGGTCGACCCATTCGAGGGTGCGCGCGTGCGTCGCCTCCAGCACGACGGGCGGCGCCACCCCTGCGCGGTGGGCCTCGGCCCAGCGGTCGGCGCACAGGCACCACCGGTCCCCCGGCCGCAGCCCGGCGAAGCCCCACTCGGGCCGCGGCGTCGAGAGGTCGTTGCCGGCCCGCGCGCTGAACGCGAGGAACTCGGCGGTGACGCGGGCGCACACCGTGTGCACGCCCACGTCCTCCGCGCCGGTGTCGCAGCAGCCGGTGCGGTAGAAGCCGGTCATCGGGTCGGTGCCGCAGGTCTGCAGCTCACCGCCGAGGACGTTGCGCGCCATGGGGTCCCCTCAGAGCTTCACGCCCAGCAGCGCGTCGACCGCCGTGCGGATCGTGGCCGGGGCGGCGGCGTCGGTGCCGCGGCGCTCCAGCGCGGCCCCGGCCCACGCGTCGACGGCCGCGAGCGCGCGCGGGGTGTCGAGGTCGTCGGCCAGGTGCGCGCGCAGGTTCGCGACGGTCTCGGTCGCGTCGGGTCCGGCGTCGAGCGTCACCGCCTCGCGCCAGCGGGCGAGCCGCTGCTGCGCCGCCTCCAGCAGGTCGTCGGTCCAGGCACGGTCGGTGCGGTAGTGCCCGGACAGCAGGGCGAGCCGCACCGCGTTCGGGTCGACGTCGTCGGCACGGAGCTTGGAGACGAACACCAGATTGCCGCGCGACTTCGACATCTTCTCGCCGTCGAGGCCGATCATCCCGGTGTGCACGTAGTGCCGGGCGAACGGGTGCACGCCGGTGTGCGCCTCGGCGTGCGCGGCGCCGAACTCGTGGTGCGGGAAGATCAGGTCGGAGCCGCCGCCGTTGAGGTCGATCTGGTCGCCGAGGCGGTTGAGCGCGATCGCCGCGCACTCGACGTGCCAGCCGGGACGTCCCGCACCGAGGTCGGACTCCCACGACGGCTCGCCCTCGCGGGCCATCCGCCACAGCAGTGCGTCGGCGGGGTGCCGCTTGCCCGGCCGGTCGGGGTCGCCGCCCCGCTCGCGCGACAGGGCGATCATCGTCTGCTCGTCGTAGTTCGACTCGTAGCCGAAGTGCCCGCTCGCCGTGCTGTCGAAGTAGACGTCCGGGAACTCGGGGTCGTCGATGCGGTAGGCGCTGCCGCCGGCCAGCAGCTTGCCGACGAACTCCGCGATCTCGCCCATGGCCTCGACCGCGCCGATGTAGTGCCGCGGCGGCACGACCCGCAGCGCCTCCATGTCCTCGCGGAACAGCGCCGTCTCGCGCATCCCGAGGACGACCCAGTCGTCCTGGTCGCGGGCGGCGCGCTCGAGCAGCGGGTCGTCGATGTCGGTGACGTTCTGGACGTAGTGCACGTCGTGGCCGAGATCGCGCCAGTAGCGGTTGACCAGGTCGAAGGCCAGATAGGTGGCCGCATGGCCGAGATGGGTGGCGTCGTAGGGGGTGATGCCGCAGACGTACATCGTGGCCTCTGGCCCGGGAGCGGTGGGCCGGACCCGACCGGTGGAGGTGTCGTGCAGGCGCAGCGGCGGGCCGCTGCCCTCGAGCCGGGGGACGTCGACCGGAGCCCAGGGTTGCATGAGGACAACTTACGCGGTGGGCCGCCGGGAACGGAGCGGCTCGATCACGCCGGGGAACACCGCGGCCCGTGGGATCACGGCGTCCACCACTGCGCCGGCAGGCGGGCCTCGATGTCGCGGGCGTGGGCCCGGACACACATCGGGCAGAGCCGGGTGACCGTCCCGTCGGTGTCGCACTGGCGCGCCCAGGCCAGCGCCGCCGACGGGTCGGCCGGGTCGTACGGGGTGCCACAGCCGTCGCAGCAGGCGCGGCGGTCGGAACCCGGGTCGTCGGTCACGACGTCGATCCTGGTGCGACGCGCCGCCGGCGCACCAGGACCACCGGCGCCGCCGCGACCAGCGCGACGAACCAGATCGCCACCCCGAGCGACGTCAGCTCCGCGAGCCCGCCGATCACCGTCGGCCCGACCAGGAACCCCAGGTACCCGCCCGAGGACACCGCTGCCAGCGCCGGCGCGGCCCGCGGGCCCGTGACGCCCGCCTCGGCGAGCAGGGCGGGGAAGGTGATCGAGATGCCCGCGCCGAGCAGCAGGAACCCCGCGACCGCCGCGACGACGGCGACCGACGAACCCGCCGTGAGCTCCGCGACGAGCAGCCCCGCGGCCAGGCCCGTCGCGCCGAACCCGGCGAACAACCGCACCGCCCGCCGCCGCCCGAACCGGGTGAGCACCCGGTCGCCGACGAGCCGGCCCAGGGTCATCGTCGCCGAGAACGCGGCGAAGGCCGCCCCCGCGGCGGCCGGCCCGGCGCCGAGGGAGTCGCGCAGCAGCACCGCCGACCAGTCGGCCGTCGAGCCCTCCGCGAGCAGCACGGCGAACGCCGCGATCGCCAGCGGGACCAACGGGCCGCGCGGCAGCGCGAACACCGGCGTCGGCGCGGCGTCCTCCGGGACCGGGGGGTCGGGCAGGAACCCGCGCGCGACGGGCAGCACCACGACCAGCCAGGCCGCGCCGAGCACCCCGAACTGCGCCACCAGCGGAATGTGCCAGCCCGCGGCGAGGCTCCCGATCACGGTCCCGCCGAGCGCACCCAGGCTGAACACCGCGTGGAACGACGACAGCACCGAGCGGCCGTACGCCTGCTCGACCGTGACGCCCTGGGCGTTCATCAGCACGTCGAGCGCGCCCATCGCCGCGCCGAAGACGAACAGCGCACCGAACAGTTCGGCGGCGTTGCCACCCGGACGAGCGGCCCACGCGATCAGCAGCGACGACGCGAAGAACAGCGGCAGCGCCCACCGCGTCGTCCGGCCGCTGCCCCAGCGCGCCGCGATCCCGCCGGCCAGTGGCAGCGTGATCAGCGAGCCGGCGCCGGGAGCGAGCAGCGCGAGCCCGAGGACGCCGTCAGACAGCCCGAGCAGCGCCTTGACCTCCGGGACGCGCGGTGCCCACGACCCGAACAGCGACCCGTTGGCCGCGAACGTCAGCGCGACGGCCAGCCGCGCCCGGCGGGCGGCGGCCACGGACACACCCGTCGGGGAGACAGCCACGACCCCACCTGTACCCGACGGCGCGCGGGTCCGCAGCGCCGCCGGGCACGGGCGGGGTCAGCGCCGCCGGGTCCGTAGGTAGTCCGACACGACCTCGGCGCCGAGGCCGGGGAGCGTCGGCGGCTCAGCCCTACCGGACGGTCGCTCGCCGTGGGACTCTCGCGCTGCATGATCGGGTGGCGAGGAGGCAGCGATCATGACCTTCGATCCTGCGCAGCGGTTCGTCCGTCTCGTCGCTGCGGGTAACGGTGTCATCTACGCGATTCAGGCGGACGGGTCGCTGCGGTGGTACCGACACGCCGGCTGGACGTCCGGGGGAACGGGCTGGGCGAACGGCGTGGGTCGCGAGATCGGCACCGACTGGCACATCTTTCGCGCGGTACTCGCCGGGTCGGCCGGGCAGCTGTACACGGTCTCGGGCGACGGGACTCTCCGCTGGTGGCAATACGATCTTGCTGATCCCGACGGCGGCAGTGGCGACGGCACCTGGCACACCGCTTCGGGCGCGGTCATCCATGACGGCTTCGGTGACTATCCGCGCGTGCTGGGCGGTTACGACGACGTGCTGTACGGAGTGAAATCCGACGGCAGTCTCTGGTGGCTCCGCTACGAGGCCGGCGACGGGAGCAGCGGGCCGGAATCGTGGGCATTCGGTGGTCAGGCGCAGCAGATCGGCACGGGGTTCCACAGATTTCCTCAGCTCGTCGCCGCGCCGTCCGGCGTCATCATGGGAGCGGAGATCGCCGGGGTCCTGTCCTGGTGGCGTTATCTCGCGGGGGACGGCACGAACGGCGCCGGTGCCTGGGCGCGCGGCGGCATTCGCGCGGACGTCGGCACAGGGTGGGCGACGGAGTCGTTGCGAACCTGGACGATGGGAGCCGACGGCGAGATCTACGCAGTCGCGCTCGACACCTCGCCGACGCCCGACCTCGATCACGTCCTGCGTTGGTACCGACTGCTCAACTACCTGACCGTCGACCAGGGAGGAGTGACGGCGAACTGGGCGGCCCCCGCCGGCGGCGTCCCGGTCGGACAGGGGTTCACCGTCGAGGAGACCGCCGCTTTACAGGGTTACCCGATGCGTCAGTGTGTCGGCCCTGGCGAGACCCTCGAGGTGGCAGTGTCGACGTCGTTCGACTCGTACGACACCCGAATCCGACGACTCGTACCGTCTCCACAGGTCGTGCGGCGAGTCGCCACCACCGTCCCGGGACCTGGCCCACAGATCCTCCCGCCTGGGTACAGGTCCACCGGGTGTGGCTATCCCGTGGCGGTCAGCGCGCTGGTCCGGGACTCCTGGACATCGGGTGTCTACGACGTAGAGCTCATCGGACCGCAGGACCTCCGCAGGCATGCCGTGTTCGTGGTGCGACCGAGTCAGCCTCACCAAGACCTGCTCGTCGTCGTCCCGACGTACACGTACAACGCCTACAACTACTGGGGCGGTCACGACCAGTACAGCGACGGACAAGCCGGTGTCCGGCGGACGCTGACATTCCTCCGGCCGTCGACCGCTACCGAGGTCGACCCGACCGGGGCGGTGTCACACCTGCTTCAGTCCGACCTCGCGCTGCTCCGATGGATGAGCGAGGAGGGAGTCGGCTACGACTGCGTGAGCGACGCCGAGGTCCATGTCGAGGGCCTCGAACTCCTCCGGCCCTACCGCGGCGTCGTGCTCTCCACTCATCCCGAGTACCTGTCGGATTCGATGCGCGCTGCGTTCGTCGACTACACCCTTGGCGGAGGGCGACTCGTCTACACCGGCGGGAACGGGTTGTACGAACGCGTGGTGCCGTCGGCCGACGGCACCGCTCTGACCTTCCGGCGTGCTGACGGCGCGCGCGACATCCTCTCCGAGGACGGACGCCCGGAGAGCGACGTGCTCGGCGTCGACTTCGCCCCGGACGGATTCCTGACCTTCGCCGGCTACCGGGTCACGGATGCCGATCATCCGTTCCTCGCTGGTACGGGGGTGTCGAACGGCGCGGTGTTCGGCACGTACTCGACGAACATCGCCGCGTCGGGGTGGGAGACCGATCGGGTTCCCGACGGGGGGATGGCCGTGGTGTTCGCCGAGGGAACGCAGCCGTTCGGTGCACAGATGTGCCGTTTCGACCACCCTGGCGGTGGGTGGACATTCGCCGCGGCCTCGCTCTGCTTCAACGGAGCACTTCAGAACGACGAGGTCTGTGCGGCGATCCTGCGGAACGCGCTCGCGGCCGCTGTCGGCTGAACAGAGCTGCAGGTCTGCTGGGCGGGGGCGCGAAGCCCGACGGAATCCGAGCCGACGTTCGCACGCGACACCGTGCGAACGTCGGCCCTGGGTTCAGCGCCGCCGGGTCCGTAGGTAGTCCGACACGACCTCGGCGCCGAGCCCGTCGAGCGTCGGCGCGACGACACGGCCGCCGCAGCGCCGCGCGACGTCGTCCATGAAGGCGGCGAGCCGCGGGTCGTCGCCGAGCACGAAGAATGTGAACGCGGCCCCGAGCCCGGTGAGCCGGTCGATCTCGGACACGGTGGCGCGCAACGTGTACGGGCTCGGCGGGTAGTCGAAGTAGGCCTCACCGTCGGGTTCGAGGTGTGCCGTCGGCTCGCCGTCGGTCACCACCAGCACGACGGGCATCGCGTCGGGGTGGCGGCGCAGGTGCCGGCCCGCGAGCAGCAGCGCGTGGTGCAGGTTGGTGCCCTGCGCGTACACGCCGTCGAGCCCGACGAGCTCGCCCAGCTCGACGGTCTGCGCCTGCCGCCCGAACGTGACCAGCGCGAGGTCGTCGCCGCGGAAGCGCGTCGAGATCAGCTGGTGCAGCGCCAGCGCGGTGCGCTTCATCGGCACCCACCGGCCCTCGGCCACCATCGACCACGAGGTGTCGACGAGCAGCGCCACCGCGGCCCGGGTCCGCTGCTCGGTCTCGACGACCTCCACGTCGCTCACGTCGAGGGTGCGGGTGTCCCCGCCCGCCTGCCGCAGCTGGGCGTTGAGCAGGGTGCGGGGCACCGACCAGGCCTCGGTGTCGCCGAACGCCCACGCCCGGGTCGCCCCGGTCGCCTCGCCCGCGGCGCCGGAGCGGCGGGTCTCGCGTTCCCCGCGGCGCGCCCCCATCTTGTCGACGACGTCGCGCAGCGCGGACTCCCCGAGCCGGCGCAACGCCTTGGGCGAGAGGTGCAGCGACCCGTCGGGCGCCCGCTCGAACAGGCCCTGGCGCTGCAGCTCGCGCTCCAGCTCGGCCAGCGTCCGCGCGTCCACCCGGGCCTCGTCGCCGAGAAGCTCGCCGACGGCGTCGAGGTCGATGTCCTCCATCCGGGCACCGGGGTAGCTCTGGGCGAGCTGCTCGGCGAGCGAGTCGAGCCGGCCGAGCTCCTCCAGCGCCCGGGTGGCCTCCCCCATGCCCAGCGGGTTGTCGCCACGGAACCGTCCGGAGCCCTGCCAGTCCTCGCCGGGCCGCAGGCCCTGCAGGTTGGCGTCGAGCTGCGCGAGCGCCTGGGCCAGCCGCGGGTCGCCGAACGCCTGCTGCGACAGCTCCATCAGCTCGGCGCGCTGCTCGGCCGACATCGAGTTGAGCATCCGCTGTGCCGCCGCGGCCCGGGCGGCGAGCAGGTCGGCGAGCTCGTCGGTGTTCTGCGGGTTCTCGGGGAAGAACTCGCCGTGCCGCTGCATGAACTCGGCGAACTGCTGCGTGGTGTCCCGACCCTCCGCGTGGTTCTGCAGCAGCGAGTTGAGGTCGTCGAGCATCTCGCGGATGCGCTCGACGTCCTCCGGCGTCGCGTTCTGCATCGCCTCCTTCATGCCCTCGAAGCGCTGGTCGAGCATCTCGCGCCCGAGCAGGTCGCGGATCTCCTCGTAGGCCTCGCGGGCCTCCGACGAGCGCCAGTCGTACCCCGAGAGCTCCCGCACCGCGCCGCCGGTGTCGGTGGGCAGCGCGTCGAGCTGCATCTCGCGGAAGCGCGCGTCCTCGGACGTCGGGGTGTCCTCGTCACGGGACAGGGTGTCGCGCTCGGCGTTCATCGCCCGTTCCAGCAGCTCACGGACCTGCTGCAGGGTGCCGTCGAGCCGGTTGTCGCGCTGCAGGTCGCGCCGGCGCTGCCACACCTGGCGGGACAGGTCGTCGAGACCGCGGCGGCCCTCCATGCCCCGTCGCAGCAGCTCCTGCAGGGCCTGGCGCGGCGAGCTGCCCTCCATGACGTCGCGGCCGATCTGGTCCATCGCGGACCGGATGTCGAACGGCGGCGCCAGCGGGTCGGGCCCGCCGGCGTAGGGCCCGTAGGCGTAGCGCCGCCGCCGACGGTGCCTTCTCCCGCCCGGCCCATCAGCCATAGCTGACCGTGTCTCCGTCGTCGGACTCGTCCTTGGCGAGCTTGCGCGTCAGGAACAGGTACTCCAGCGCCAGCTCCGCGGCCGAGGCCATCGGTCCCGGGTCCTCGGTGCCGGACGCCCCGAGCCGGGTCGCGACCTCGGTGAGCGCCGGGACCTGCGGCAACGCCGCCACGACCTCGGCGGCCGGGACACGTTCGCCGGTGCGGACCGGGCGGGTGCCGACGGCGTCGGTCAGCTCGGACAGGTCCACGCCGCGCAGCGCGAACCGTGCGGTGTCGGCGGTGGCGCGGCGCAGCAGGTGCTCGAGGATCTCCTCCTCGCGCCCCTCCTCGCCGGACGCGAACTCCAGCTTGCCGCGCAGCACCGCCGGGACCGAGTCGAGGTCGACCGGCCGGGCGACGGCGCGGGACTCCCCCGTGATCGCCGCACGGCGCAGCGCCGCGGCCGCGACGGTCTCGGCGGCGGCGACCGCGAACCGGGCCGAGACGCCGGAGGCCTGGTCGACCGCGGAGGCCTCGCGCAGGTGCCGGGTGAACCGGGCGACGACCTCGATCAGGTGGCGTGGCACGTCGGCGACCAGCTCGGCCTCCTGCTCCACGAGCGCGACCTCGTCGGCCACCTCGAGCGGGTAGTGCGTGCGGACCTCGGCGCCGAAACGGTCCTTGAGCGGGGTGATGATCCGCCCGCGGTTGGTGTAGTCCTCCGGGTTCGCGGACGCGACCAGCAGGACGTCGAGCGGCAGCCGCAGCGTGTAGCCGCGGACCTGGATGTCGCGCTCCTCCATGACGTTGAGCAGCGCGACCTGGATGCGCTCGGCGAGGTCGGGCAGCTCGTTGATCGCGACGACGCCCCGGTGCGCGCGCGGGACCAGCCCGAAGTGGATGGTCTCCGGGTCGCCGAGGGAGCGGCCCTCGGCGACCTTGACGGGGTCGACGTCGCCGATCAGGTCGGCGACGGCGGTGTCGGGCGTCGCGAGCTTCTCGGTGTAGCGCTCCGAGCGGTGTCGCCATGCGACGGGAAGCGCGTCGCCCAGCTCGGCGGCGCGACGCACCGACTCCGGGGCGATGGGCTCGTAGGGGTGCTCGCCCAGCTCGGAGCCGGCGATGACGGGGGTCCACTCGTCGAGCAGACCGGTCAGCGAGCGAAGCAGGCGGGTCTTGCCCTGGCCGCGTTCGCCGAGCAGCACGACGTCGTGCCCGGCGAGCAGGGCGCGTTCGAGCTGCGGGAGGACGGTCGACTCGAAGCCGACGATGCCGGGCCAGGGGTCACGGCCCTCGCGCAGCGCGGCGAGGAGGTTCTCGCGGATCTCGGCCTTGACGCCGCGCTGCACGTGGCCGGAGGCCCGCAGCGCGGCGAGGGTGTCGGGAAGATCGGAAGGTGGTGTGACGGGCACCGTTCCACGCTACGCCGCGCACGCTTCCGGCGGCGGCGCGCGAGATCTCTCGAAGATCGTTCTCGTTGCGGTCAGGATCTGGCCACAAGCCTCCGTAACGTCGGGTTCGACACCAGGAGAGAACGCCCGACGGACATTCCGGAGGAACCCCGATGAACGCCACGACCACCAGCTCCGAGGCCACCAGCTCGCAGAGCGGCACCGACGAACGGGCGGACTATCTCGAGACTCTCGCCAAGCACCGCTTCTTCCTGGTCAACACGCTGCGTGGGCTCGACGAGGAGCAGGTGACGGCCACCCCGACGGTGTCGGAGCTCTGTCTGGTCGGGCTCGTCAAGCACGTCGCGGCGACCGAGAGCAGCTGGGTCGACTTCATCCTCGACGGCCCGGCCCGGCAGGACGGGGAGCCCGACTACGAGGGCCACGCCAACTCATTCCGGCTGCTGCCGGGTGAGACCGTGGAGGGCGTGCTCGCCGAGTACGAGCGGGTCGCCGCCCGCACCACCGAGGTCGTGACGTCGCTGGCCGACCTCGGCGTGTCGCACCCGCTGCCCGAGGCGCCCTGGTTCGAGCCGGGCGCGCGCTGGTCGGTCCGGCGGGTGCTGATGCACATCGTCGCCGAGACCGCGCAGCACGCGGGGCACGCCGACATCATCCGCGAGACGATCGACGGCGCGAAGTCGATGGGCTGAGCCCCGGCTCTCGACGCCGGCCTTCGCAGCCGGCGGGGCGGGCAGGTCGGGCTCGTCCGTGAGTGGCGATGGTCGCCACGGCGGCCATCGCCACTCACGACTACTGCTGGGCCGGTTCGGCGCGGTTCCGGGGACGGCGGTCCGGGGTGACGGCGGTCAGAACTGGAGCAGCAGGACCGTCGGGACCGCGACGAGCGCGACCGCGCCGAGCCGGATCCCGACCCGCACCAGCGGCGACAGCGGGGCGGGCGGTGCGGCGATCCGCGCGATCCGCGCGTCGACCGCCGAGGTGAACGAGCTCAACGCGGCCGACGGCGCCGACCCGCCGACGGTACGCAGCGCGCCGGCGAGCTCCCGTTGGGCCGAGCACCCGGCGGCGACGTCGTCGGCGCGCATCTCGATCAGCGCCGCCACCGCGAGCTGGGCGCAGACCATGCCGCGCACGAATGGGGCCGTCGCCCCCCACGCCACGAACGGCAGCACGACGAGATCGTGCCGCTCGGTCAGATGCGCCCGCTCGTGGGCGAGCACGGCGCGGACCCCGTCGGGCGCGAGCCGTTCCAGTACACCCGCCGAGACGACGAGCCTCGAGCTGCGCCCCGGCAGGCAGTAGGCGACGGGGATCGGGTGGTCGAGCACCCGCGTGCCGGGGGCGGCCGGCCACGGCGTCGCGAGGACGTCGAGCAGGTCACGGTGGCGCCGTCGCGCCCGCAGCGTCCGGACCGTGACGCTGATGAGGACGAGGAGCAGGCGCGCGCCGAGCAGGACCGTCACGACGAGCGCGATGAGGTGCGGCGCGCCGAGATCCACCAGCAGCGTGCCCCCGCCG
Organism: Pseudonocardia benzenivorans CB1190; assembly: GCF_000196675.2. GTDB lineage: Bacteria > Actinomycetota > Actinomycetes > Mycobacteriales > Pseudonocardiaceae > Pseudonocardia > Pseudonocardia benzenivorans. The sequence continues at coordinate 3,564,752 of NC_015312.1, forward strand.
ATCGACCGCACCAGCCCGCCGACCGCCGGGATCAGGTTCTGTCCGAGCGGCGCCAGCGCGTAGACCAGGCCCGCGCCCAGCAGCGACAACCCGCCCGCGAGCCCCACCGCCTGCCACACCAGCAACGCGCCCACGGGGTCGCGCGCCGGCCAGCGGGCCAACGCGAGCGAGCGGCTCACGGGTTCGGCGAGCAGCACCCCGAGCACGACGAGCCCGAGGGCGGTCAGCTCCATCGATGACGCCTGGACGTCGGCTGACGGCGCGCCGTCAGCCGAGCAGGTCGCGCAGGGCGGCGCGTTCGTCGGGCGGGATGGAGCCCAGGAAACGGGCCAGCGCCGCGCCCCGGTCGGGCGCCGCGTCCAGCGCGTCGCGCATCAGCTCGGCCACATGGTCCTCCCGGCTCGCCACCGGCTGGTAGTGATGCGCGCGCCCGTCGCGGGTGCGCGTCACCAGCTGTTTGCGTTCGAGCCTACCGAGCACCGTCAGCACCGTCGTCGTCGCCAGGTCCCGCTCGGCGAGGGCTTCCTGCACCTCGCGCGCGGTCTGGGGCCCGGACGCGGCCCAGAGGACCTCCATCACGGCCCGTTCCAACTCACCCAGACTCGGCACGTCTGCGATTCTACCCTGCGTAGAAGCGAAAGCGGAGAGGGCGAGCCCGGATCTTCGCGACGACGCGTGCGGGCCGCGCGGGCGCCGCCGGGTTGCGTGCCGCAGCGGGCGCCGCAGTCAGTGGATCTGCACCTCGTCGCCCACCTGAAGGTAGGAGAACCAGGCGACGGCGTCGTCGTGGACGAGCTTCACGCAGCCCGCCGACGGGGTGTCCTGGCGGCCCTCGTGGAACGCGACGCCGCCCGGCGCGAAGAACACCGAGTACGGCATCGGCGAGCCGAACTCGCGGCTGGTGTACTGCTCGGCCTTCCACTGCACCGTGAACGTCCCGACCGGCGTCGGGTACTCGTGGCCGCCGTGCTGGACCGCCACCGGGCCGCGGACGACCTGGTCGCCGTCGAGCAGCCACGCGGTCCGCGACGCGAGGTCGACGCACGCGCGGGCCGTGGCGGTGCAGGGCGTCCCGGCGACGCCCTCCGGCCGCACCGGGGCCGGCGCGGCCGTGGTGCGGGTCGTGGTCGTCGGGGTGGGGCCGGTCGGGGTGGGGCCGGTCGGGGCGGTGGTCGACCGGGTGGTGGTCGTCGGGGCGGTGGTCGACCGGGTGGCGGTCGTCGGGGCCGGGTCGGCGGCCCGGGTCGAGGCAGGAGCGCGCGTCGCCGAGTGCGGGGCGGTCCCGACGAGCGGCAGGTCGGCGCGGAGAGCGCGGCCGTCGGCCGGCGCGGACGGTGAGGCGGTCGGCGGCGCCGCCGCGGGCGGGTCCGACGGCGCCGCGAGGGCGGCACCCGCTCCCCCGAGCCCGGCCGCCACCGTGAGGGCCGCGGCGACGATCGCGCGCCGCGCACGGGTGGGCCGGGCCGTCGACACGGGTCCGGCGGGTCCGGTTCCGGTGGGCCGCGACGACCCGCGCCACCTGTGCTCGCCCATCGCCGACCTCCGTCAGACCCGTGCTCGGTGCAACGACCGTCCTGCCACACGGTGACGGTCTCGTCACGGACTGTTCCACATGACCGCGTTCACCCGGTGAGTCGGGATCGGGAACGCCGTCCTCGGCCCATTTCGGTCACGGAGCGTGATATCAGGCGCACAAGATCGCCCGGCCGGCGACGAGCCCGCAGGCAACCTTCCGGCGGGCCTACGCTGACCGCGTCCGCCGGCTCCGTCCCGACAGGAGCGTCATGACCGTCCCCGCGCCCGAGGGTCTGCGCCTCCGTACGCCCGCCGGGCGCTGGGTACTGCTCACCACGGTGCTCGGCTCCGGCATGGCGATGCTCGACGGCACCGTCGTCAACGTCGCGCTCGAGCGGATCGGGCGCGACTTCGGCGCCGGGTTCACCGGTCTGCAGTGGACGGTCAACGCCTACACGCTGACCCTGGCCTCGCTGATCCTGCTCGGCGGTTCGCTCGGTGACCGGTTCGGGCGCAAGCGGGTCTTCCTGATCGGCGTCGTCTGGTTCGCGCTGGCGTCGCTGGCCTGCGGTCTCGCGCCGAACATCGAGACCCTCATCGCGGCCCGGGCGTTGCAGGGCGTCGGCGGCGCGCTGCTCACCCCGGGCAGCCTGGCGATCCTCTCCGCGTCGTTCCACGGCCGCGACCGTGGGGCGGCGATCGGCGCGTGGTCCGGGCTGGGCGGCATCGCCGGCGCCGTCGGGCCCTTCCTCGGCGGCTGGCTCGTCGGCATCGACTGGCGGCTGGTGTTCCTGCTCAACCTGCCGCTCGCCGTGCTGGTGGTCGTCGTGGCCGTCCGGCACGTGCCCGAGACCCGCGACCCGTCCGCCGCCCCGCACCTCGACGTCGCCGGCACGGTGCTGGGTGCGGTCGGGCTCGGCGCCCTCACGTGGTCGCTCACCGGCCTCGGCTCCGGGACCTCCCCGGCGCTGGTCGTGGGGCTGGTGGTCGGCGTCGCCGCGCTCGGCGCGTTCGTCCTGGTCGAGCGCCGGTCCGGGCATCCGCTGGTGCCGCCCGAGCTGTTCGCCGACCGTGTGTTCACCGCCGCCAACGTCGCGACGCTGCTGATCTACGCCGCGCTGGGCACGGTGTTCGTGATGCTGGTGCTCAACCTGCAGATCGTGAGCGGGTTCAGCCCGCTGCAGGCGGGGACGTCGCTGCTGCCCGTCACGGTGCTGATGCTGCTGTTCTCGGCGCGGGCCGGCGCGCTGGCGCAGCGGATCGGGGCGCGCATCCCGATGACGGTCGGCCCGCTGGTGTCGGCATGCGGGCTGCTGCTCATGGGGCGCATCGGGCCCGGCGCGTCGTGGCTCACCGACGTCGCGCCCGCGGTCGTCGTCTTCGGCGCCGGGCTGTCGCTGACGGTGGCACCGCTGACCGCGACGGTGCTGGACGCGGCGTCCGACCGGCACGCGGGCGCCGCGTCCGGCGTGAACAACGCGGTCGCGCGCGCGGCCGGCCTGCTCGCGGTCGCGGTGGTCCCGGGCGTGGCGGGCATCACCGGCGACGCCTACACCGATCCCGTGGCCTTCGAGGCCGGGTACCGGGTCACCGTCGTGATCGGCGCCGCCCTGCTGGTGCTGGCCGCGCTGGTGGCGTTCCTGTTCGTCAGGACCGGGCGGACGCCGGCGCCGGCAGGCGAACCGGACGGCGTCGGCGACGAGCGGGTCGCGCTGGAGCGCTGCCCGCACTGCGGCATCACCAGCCCGCAGATGTACCCGTCCGACCGGTCCTGACGCGGCGGGCTCAGAGCCCGAGAGCCCTCGCCAGCTCCGTCAGCCCGGGCACCGGGTCGGCGCCGGCCGGGACGAGCAGCTGGGCGCACACGTGATCGGCCCCGGCGTCGATGTGCTCACGCAGCCGGGCCGCCACCGCTGCCGCGTCCCCGTGCGCGACGACCGCGTCGACCACCTCGTCGGCCGCCGAGTCCAGCTGCTGCTCGTCGAAGCCCAGCCGCATCAGGTTGCGGCGGTAGTTGACCAGCCGCAGGTAGGGCTTGCGGACCGCGGGGCGCCCCAGTTCGCGGGCCCGCTCGGGATCGGTGTCGATGACGACCTTGTGCTCGGGCGCGAGCAGCACGCCCGCACCGAGGATCTCGCGCGCCTCGCGGGTGTGCTCGGGCGTCGTCAGGTACGGGTGGGCGCCCGCGGTGCGCTCGGCCGCGACCCGCAGCACCTTCGGCCCGAGCGCGGCGAGCACGCGGGCCTCGACCGGGACGTCCGCGGCGTCGAGCGCGTCGAGATAGCCGACGATCGTGTCGAAGGGCTTCGCGTACTGCGCGGTGGCCTCGGGGTGCCCGATACCCACGCCGAGCAGGAAGCGGTCGGGATGCGCGCTCGCGATCCGGTGGTAGGAGCGCGCGACCTCGTCGGCCGGGCTGTTCCACATGTTCACGATGCCCGTCGCGATCGCGATGCGGTCGGTCGCGGCGAGCAGCTCGTCGACGATCGCGAGGTCCGCCGGTGGGGAGCCGCCGATCCAGATGGCGCCGTACCCGAGATCCTCGATCCGCTTCGCGAGCGTCCCGTCGAGGTCGCTCGCGCGTCGCCAGACGCCGTACCGCCCGACCTGCACCGTCATCGACGTACCTCCTCGGCCGGCCCACGACCGGCGCCTCCGGGCACGGCCGACGGGGTCGCTCTACGCTGCACGCGTGGGCTCCCCCGGCGGTCGCGCCGCTCCCCTGCGAATGCGGCCGCGACTGCTCGTGGCCGCCGACCCCACCCTGCCACGGCAGGCCCCGCCCGGCAGCGAGGCCGTCGTCGTCGGAGCCGGCGTCGCGGGGGTCAGCGCCGCGACGATCCTCGCCGAGCGCGGTGTCGCGGTGACGCTCGTCGAGGCGGCCGCGACGTTGGGCGGTCGGCTGGGCGCGTGGCCGCACACGCTGCCCGACGGCACCGAGCAGGTCGTCGAGCACGGCTTCCACGCGTTCTTCCGGCACTACTACACGTGGCGGGACGTGTTGCGGCGCATCGATCCCGGGCTCGGGTTCCTGCGCCCGGTCAAGGGCTACCCGGTGATCTCGCGACGGTTCCCTCCCGAGGACCTCGGCCGGCTGCCGGCCGCGCCGCCGTTGAACCTGCTGGCGTTGTTCGCGCGCTCGTCGAGCCTGACCGTGGCCGACCTGCTCGGCGCCGACGTCGCGCTGGGCACCGAGCTGCTGACCTTCGACCGCGCCCGCACGCCCGAGGTGCTCGACACCATGAGCGCCGGGGACTTCCTCGCCGGGCTGCGGGTGTCCGACCGGGCACGGGAGATGCTGTTCGAGGCGTTCGCGCGGTCCTTCTTCTGCGACCCGGATGGACTCTCGGCCGCCGAGCTCGTCGCGATGTTCCACTTCTACTTCCTCGGAAACCCCGCGGGCATCGGGTTCGACGCACCGCGGACCGACCACCTGCACGCGATCTGGGCGCCCCTCGCGGAGTACCTGCGGGCCCGGGGCGCGACGATCCGCACCGGCTGCGCGCTGCGGTCGCTTCGGCCCGACGGCCCCGGCTGGGCGCTGACCCTCGACGACGGCGCGACCCGCACGACGCGCCACGTCGTACTGGCTCTCGACCCGGGCGGGCTGCGCGCCGTCGTGGGCGCCTCACCCGAGCTCACCGGCGTCGCGCCGCGGCTCGCCGCGCAGACCGCGGGCCTGACGACGGCGCCGCCGTTCGTCGTGAGCAGGGTGTGGCTCGCCGCCGACGTCGACCCGGGCCGCGCGGTGTTCAACGCCGTCAGCGGGGAGCCGACGCTGGACTCGGTGACGGTGTACTCGCGGCTGGAGGAACCGTCGGCGCAGTGGGCCCGCGAGACGGGCGGCTGCGTGCTGGAGCTGCACTCCTACGCCTGCACCGAGCCCGACGCGGCGGTGGAGCGGATGCTGGGTGAGCTCGCGGCGCTGTGGCCGGAGACCGCCGGGACCGCACAGGTGCACCGCGTCGACCGGGTCGACGCGACCGCGCCCGCCTTCCCGCCCGGGTCCGCGGGCGCCCGTCCCGGGGTGCGCACGGACGCGCGCGGGGTCCGGGTCGCCGGTGACTTCGTCGAGGCGCCGCTGGTGTGCGGGTTGATGGAACGCGCGGCCGTCACCGGGGTGCTGGCCGCCGCGGACGTGCTCGCCGAGCTCGGGACGCAGGGCGTCGACGTCTACGGCGTCCCGCAGCGGGGCCTGCTGGCCGGGCTGCCGGCACGGGCGCGGCACCGCGCCGTCGGACCGCGGGCGGCCACCTAGACAGGTGTCCGACGGCCACGATGTCGCGATGTCGGCGCCCGCGGCTACCGTCGCCCCATCGAACCGTCGTCTCCTACCGCCGACCGGGCCGACCGGGCCGCCGACCGTCCGGCACCCCGCGTCGCGGTCCACGCCGATCCCGACGGCCCGCTGCACATCCAGCGCCTCGACGACACGGACGCACCGCTGCACCCGCCCGGTCCCGTCACCCCGGCCGAGGTGGCCGCACTCGACGAGGGCGCGCCACGCTGGGTGTGGCGCACCGCCCGGACCTACCGCGCACTGCTCGCGGCGGGTGTGCGGGTCGCTCGTGCCCACGACGTCGAACTCGTGGAGCGGCTGCTGGTGGCCGCCGCCGGCCGGTTCGGCGCCCCGCACGGACTCGCGGCCGCGAGCGCCCGACTCGCCGGGCTGCCCGAGGAGCCGGACCCCGCCCCGGAGGCCGACGACGAGCCGCCCGGTCTGTTCCGCAGCGCCGCCCCGACCGGCCCGGAGACACTCGCCGCACTGGTCGCGGTGCACGCCGCGCAGCGCCGCACCCTCGCGGCCGACGCGCGGCTCGCGCTGCTCGCGGCCGCCGAGTCGGCCGGCGGCATCGTCGCCGAGGAGATGCGCGCCGAGGGGCTGCCCTGGGACGCCGCGGTGCACGACGCGCTGCTGACCGCGGCGCTGGGCCCGCGCCCGGCCGGGTCCGCGCGCCCGCGACGACTCGCCGCGCTCGCCGACGACATCGCGACCGCCTTCGGCCGGCCGGTCAACCCCGACTCCCCCGCAGAGGTGCTGCGCGCGTTCGGCCGCGTGGGCGTCGAGCTGCCCAGCACCCGGTCCTGGGTGCTGAAACAGGTCGACCACCCGGCCGTCGCGCCGCTGCTGGCCTACAAGGAGCTGGCCCGGCTGCACTCGGCGCACGGCTGGGCGTGGCTGCGGACCTGGGTGCACGACGGCCGGTTCCGTCCCGAGTACGTCGTCGGCGGCGTCGTGTCCGGACGCTGGGCCACCCGCGGCGGCGGGGCGCTGCAGATCCCGAAGGCCGTGCGCGCCGCTGTCCGCGCCGATCCCGGCAACCGGCTGGTCGTGGCCGACGCCGCGCAGCTGGAACCACGCATCCTCGCCGCCATGGCAGGCGACGCGGCGCTCGCCCGCGCCGGTGGCCGCGACCAGGACTCCGACCTGTACGCGGGCCTCGCGCACGAGCTGTTCGGCGGCGCCGGACCGGACGGCCGGGCCAAGGCCAAGCTCGCCGTGCTGTCGGCGATCTACGGGCAGACCTCCGGCGACGCCGGCGCCCACCTGGCCCTGCTGCGCCGCCGGTTCCCCGCCGCCGTCGAGGTCGTCGAGGCGGCCGCGCGGGCGGGCGAAGAGGGTCGGATCGTCCGGTCGTGGCTGGGCCGCACGTGCCCGCCGGCGGCGCCGGGCGACGAACAGCCCGCCCGGGCCCGGGCGCGGGGCCGGTTCACCCGCAACTTCGTCGTGCAGGCCACGGCCGCGGAGTGGGCGCTCGTCCTGCTCGCGGAGCTGCGCGCAGCACTGCACGCGGCCGGTGACCCGGCCCGGCTGGTCTTCTTCCAGCACGACGAGGTGCTCCTGCACGGCCCGGCCGACGGCGCCGGGCTCGCCGCGCGGCTCGTGCAGGACGCCGCCGACACCGCGACCCGCCGGCTCTTCGGCGACACCCCGGTCCGGATCCCCGTCCCGGGCCGGGTCGTGGGCTCGTACGCGGAGAAGTGACCGGCGGCCACACCCGGGCCGGTGCCGCCGGGGACTACGCCGCCGACTGGGCCTGCGGGGACAGCGCGCCGAGCACCGCGTCGGCCATGCCGCGCATGCCGGCGGCGTTGGGGTGCACGGGCGCGGCCGGTGAGGTGGGGACCAGGCCCTCGATCCAGCGCGTGCCCTGCGGCGCGCACATGTCGTGCCCGACGCCCGGGGTGTAGGTGTCGACGTAGTCCGCGCCCGCCGCCGCGGCCTGCGCGGCGAGCATCGCGTTGAGCTCCTTCTCCACGCCGCGCAGGTACGCGACGTCGCCCGGGCTGAACGGGACGACCGGGAAGCAGCCGGGCCCGGTGTCGGGCAGCAGCGCCGGGTAGCCGACGACGAGCACGTGCGCATCGGGCGCCCGCTCCTCGATGTCCGCCAACGCCGCCGCGATCTTCGGTGCCGTCGCGTCGATCCGGGCAGCCAGCTCGTCGGTGCCGTCGGCCGCGGTGAAGTGGTCGCGGCACGCGGCGCCCGTGGGGTGCAGCGGTGAGCGCGTCGCGCAGTCGGTGATGATCGACACGAACCCGATGTCGTTGCCGCCGATGCCCAGCGTCACGAGCGACACGTCGGGGCCCAGTGCGTCGAGCTGCGGCGCGTTGGTGCCCAGCCCGGTCGGCTGCGGCCCGCCGAGGTTCGCGGTGGTCGCGCCGCTGCAGCTGACGTCGGACACCGTGGCGACGGCCAGCGCGCGGGCCACCAGCGCCGGGTAGTTGTTCGTCGAACGCAGGCACCCCGCAGGCCGCCCGGTCTGGATCGGGACGAGCGGGCCCGCCGTGTAGGAGTCGCCCAGCGCCACGTACCGGCCCGCGGTCGCGGGTTCGGCGGCGAGCGCGGGCGCCGCCGCCAGCAGCGACCCGGCGGCCGCGATCCCCGCGGCGGCGGCGAACGAGACGACAGCTCTCCACACGTGGCGACGGGGCACGTCCGACCTACCTCCGGGAGCGGGCCCCGAATCGGGCCGGGCGGACCGAGCATGGCGCACGGCGCGGTCCCGCGGAAGGCCGCTCGCCGGGGCCTCCCCCGCTCGTGGCGCTCAGCGGGTCCGCAGCCGCCTCGGCGGCACCGTGCGGGAGCGCAGGAACTCGTCGTCGACGCTGAGCGGTCGGTACGGCAGGCCGGGCAGCGCCGCGCGCATCCTTTCGACGGCATCGTCCCCGGCTGCCCGCCCGAGCAGGAACGACCACTCGTGCTCGTCGCTGCCGACGTAGACGACGTCGCCGAACACCTCGTGGAACCGGGCCCAGGCGGCGCGCAGCGTCGCGTCCCGCCAGAGCGCGGGGTTGCCCGCCTGCGAGACGACGACGCCGCCGGGGGCGAGCCGGTCGCGGCAGTCGGCGAGGAAGTCGCGTCCGTAGAGCCGGTTGAGCTGGTTGTCGGGCTCGTCGGGCCGCTCGTCGGGCAGGTCGACGACGATCACGTCGTAGCGTGGGCCCTCGCCGCGCACCCACTGCAGACCGTCGGCGTAGTGCACGTGGACCGGGCCGTCGTGCGCCTCGGCGGCGGCGAGCGCCTTCTCGTCGTATCCGTAGGGCAGGTGCGTGGCGCAGGCGCGGACGGCCGCCGCGTCCAGATCGACGTGGTCGACGTGGCCGGCCCCGCAGGCCAGGGCCAGCTCGCTGACGACGCCCTCGCTCGACCCGATCACGAGGACCCGCGCCCGGGAACGGGCCAGCAGGGCGGCCGGGACGAACAGGGCCTCGTGGTAGACGAGCTGGGTCGACTCGGCGCTCTGCCGCTCGTCGTCGCAGAAGAGGGTGACGCCGTGGGCCGTCCCGGCGATCAGGATCCGCTGGTAGGGGGTCGTCTCGCGGTGGACGGGGCGTTCGACGTCCCAGACCCGCGTCAGGCCCGGTGCGATCGGCTCGCGCACCGGCGGGGTGCCGCCGCGGGCCTCGGTGCGCGACTCGCGCACGGTCCCGCCGAGCGCCGTCGCCAGCAGCGCGACGGCACGTTCCGGATCGGCGGCGTCGCCGCAGGTGAACACGTCGACCAGCGCGCGGCCGTGCTCGGGCCAGGTGTGCACCGACGCGTGCGACTCCGACAGCAGCGCCACGACCGTGACCCCGTGCGGCTCGAACGCCTCGGCGACGACCTGCCGGACCGTCGCCCCGGCCGCGGTGAGCGCGTCGGCGAGCGCGGTGCGCAGCCCGGCGGCGTCGTCGAGGACCGCAGGGTCGATACGGTCGAGGTCGGCGAGGACGTGCAGGCCGACGGGTGCGGGCGGACCGGTCACGTCCCCGGACAGTAGATGAGCCCCGGGCCGCCCTCCCCGAGGCTCCCGCACAGCGGTGAGGCTGCGGTCACCACGTCGAGCGCAACCCTGCTGTCGTCCCGCGGCCCGGCGACGACAGTGAGGTTGCGGCCGGGCCGGGCCTCGGGCCCGGCACAGGGGCTGCGGCGGGTCAGGAGGGGTGGGCCGGGGCGATGTGCACCGGCAGCGGACCGAACCCGTTGAAGCCGACCGACGCGTAGGAGGCGGTGTAGGCACCGGCGTGCAGGAGGTCGACGTGGTCGCCCGCCCGCAGCGACAGCGGCAGCGCGTACGGCGTCCGGCGGTAGAGGACGTCGTCGCCGTCGCAGGTGGGGCCCGCGAGCACCACCGGCCCGCAGGGACCGTCCCGGCCGGGGACCCGCAGCGGGTAGCCGATCGCCTCGTTCTCGGTCTCGGCGAGCCCCTGGTAGCGCCCGGCGTCGAGGTACACCCAGCGCCGGTGGTCGACGCCCGGGCGCCGCGACACGCGCAGCACGCTGGTGCGCAGCACCCCGGCCTCCGCGACGAGCGCCCGGCCGGGTTCCAGCACGAGCTGCGCCGCGTCGATGCCGTCCACACCGCCGATCGCGGCGGCGAACTCGGTGAACGACGGCACGTCGGCCCGGTAGGCGACGGGCAGCCCGCCGCCGACGTCGAGCACCGGATGCTGCAGCCCCGCGTCCCGGGCGACGGCCAGCGCGGCGGCGACACCGGCGGCGTAGGTCGTCGGCCGGGTCTGCTGCGAACCGGCGTGGAACGTCACCCCTGCGGCGACGAGGCCGCGGGAGGCGCAGGCGCGCAACAGGTCCGTCGCCACCTGCGGGGTTGCGCCGAACTTGCCGAAGAAGGGGGTCGCCGAGCCCGAGTCGTCGACGAGCAGCCGCACCAGCACGGCTGCACCCGGCGCGTGCGCGGCGAGCTCGTCGAGGTCCTCGACGCTGTCGGTGACGAACCGGCGCACCCCGGCCCGGTGGGCGGCCGCCGTGGCCGCGGCCCCGCGCACCGGGTTGCCCAGGCCGATTCGCGCGGGATCGGCCCCGGCCGCCAGGCACAGGTCGACCTCGGCCGGGCTCGCGGCGTCGAACCCGGCACCGGCCGCGACGAGGGTGCGCAGCACCGCGGGGTGCGGGCACGCCTTGACCGCGTAGAGCACCTCCGCACCGGGGAACGCGGCGACGACGTCGGCGTGGCGTCGGGCGACGACGGCCGGGTCGAGCACGAGGTACGGCGTGGGCCGGTCCCGGTCGGCGAGGAAGGCGTCCAGCGCGGGGTGCACGGGGCCAGTCTTCCTGCGCCCGTCGCGAGGCCCGGGACCGGCTAGCGTCGGTGATCGTGAAGCAACAACGCCGCGCCCGCGCCATCGCCATGACTCCCGACGAGATCGACGCGTTCCTCGCCGAGCAGCGGACCTGCCGCGTCGCCACCAACGGCACGAACGGCCCGCACGCCACCCCGCTCTGGTACGCCTGGCACGACGGCGCGCTGTGGCTGACGTCGTTGTCGCGCAGCCAGCGCTGGACCGACCTGATGGCCGACCCGCGGATCGCGGCCGTCGTCGACGCGGGGCACGACTACAACGAGCTGCGCGGGGTCGAGCTGCGCGGGCGCGTCGAGGTCGTCGGCGAGGCGCCCCGGACCGGTGAGCCGTGCCCGGAGCTCGACGGCCCCGAGCAGCTCATGGCCGACCGCTACCACGGCGGGGTGATCCACCACGACGGCCGGCACGCCTGGCTGCGGCTGCGTCCGGAGAAGATCACCAGCTGGGACTTCCGGAAGCTGCCCGCCGACCGGCAGCGCTGACCGCTCCCACGGTCAGGCGGTCACCAGCGGCCACAACCCGTCGGGCCCGGCGGCCAGCACGAGCTCGCCGATGCGGGCCGCCCACTGGCCGTCGGTGCCGTCCTCCTCGCGCCAGGCCCACAGCCGGGTCGTCGTGAGCCGCAGGTCGTGCTCGCGGGTGAAGCCGATGGCGCCGTGGACCTGGTGCGCGATCCGCGCGACGGCCGTCGCGGCCTCACCGGTGCGGACCTTCGCCGAGGCGACGGCCAGCTCGGCGGTCGGCGCGGCGATCCCGTCGCGGACGACGACGCGCGCGGCGGACTCGGCTGCCGCCCCGCCCGCGGCGACCTCGGCCGCGGCGAGCGCGAGCTGCTGCTGGATCGCCTGGAACCGGCCGATCGGACGGCCGAACTGCTCCCGCTCGCCCGCGTAGCCGACCGAGCGGGCCAACGCCCCCCGCGCGGCGCCGGCCAGCAACGTCGCCCGCCACAGCGCGGCACGCAGCGCGAACTCCCCGGCGGCGCCCTCGGGCGCGGCGGCGACGGCCGCTCGCGCACCGTCCCAGGTGAGCGTGTCGCGCGGCTCCTCGGCGACGTTGGTGCCCTCGACGACCGTCGCCGCGGCCGGGTCGAGCACCACGACGGATCCGCCGGTGAGCACGACGACCGCCGCCGCCGACCGCGCCCACGGCACCCGGGCGAGCGTCCCGGACACCGTGTCCCCGGCGACGGCCAGCGCGCCGGCGCGGTCGAGGGCGAAGGTCAACGGTCCGGCCGGGACGTCCAGCCCGGCCCCGGCCGCGGCGCGGCACGCCAGATCGGTCTCGGCCAGTGGCACCCGGGCCGCGTAGGCCCCGGCCTCCACGAGCACGGCGGCGAGGTCGAGCAGCGTGCCGCCGCTGCCGCCCGCGTCCTCGGCGACGGCGAGCCGGGCGAGCCCGGTCTGCTCCAGGTTGTCCCAGAGGGCCGTGTCGAGCCCGGTGCCGGTGGCGTCGGCGTCGGCGAACACCGAGCCGGCCAGCTCGAGCAGGTCCGGGTCGACCTCGGGCAGCGCGTCGGACAGGTCGTCGTGGACGTCGGTCATCGCAGCCCCAGTCCCCGCGCGACGATGCCGCGCAACACCTCGTTGGTCCCCCCGCGCAGCGTGAAGCCGGGGGCGTGCAGCACCGCGTCGGCCAGCAGCCGCGCGAACCCGCTGTCCGCGCCGGGATCGGGTGGCACCGTCACCAGCAGCCGGGCCGCGTCGATGATCTCGTTCTCGAACCGCGTCCCGAGGTCCTTGACCACGGCCGCCGCCAGCTCCGGGGCCTGCCCCGACGCGAGCGACCCCGCGACGGCCAGCGACATCCGGCGCAGCGACCACAGCCGCGCGACGAGCGAGCCCAGCTCGCGGCGTCCCGCGACCCCGAGGTCGGCACCCGCCAGCTCGCCGACGAGCGCCTGCAGCAGCGGGAACGTCGAGAGGAACCGCTCGGGGCCCGACCGCTCGAACGCGAGCTCGCCGGTGACCTGCGCCCAGCCCGCGCCGACCTCCCCCAGCACCATCTCGTCGGGCACGAAGACCTCGTCGAACACCACCTCGTTGAAGTGGTGGGCGCCGGTGAGCAGCGGGATGGGCCGCACGGTGACGCCGGGGGCGTGCAGGTCGACGATCAGCTGTGAGAGGCCCGCGTGCCGCTTGCCCTCCTCCGGCGGCGAGGTCCGGACCAGTGCGAAGAACGCGTGTGCGCGATGCCCGCCGGAGGTCCACACCTTGGTTCCCGACAGCGACCAGCCGCCGTCGACCTTGGTCGCCCGGCTGCGCACCGACGCGAGGTCGGACCCCGAGTCGGGCTCGGACATGCCGATGCCGAAGTACACCTCGCCGGCCGCGATGCCGGGCAGGAACCGCCGGCGCTGTTCCTCGGTGCCGAAGCGCAGCAGCGACGGACCGATCTGGCGGTCCGCGACCCAGTGCGCCGCAACGGGTGCGCCCGCCGCGAGCAGCTCCTCGGTCACGACGTAGCGGTCGAGCGGGGACGCGCCGTGCCCGCCGTACGCGGTGGGGATCGTCATCCCCAGCCAGCCTCGCGCGGCCAGCCGCCGGGAGAAGTCCTCGTCCCAGCCGGAGAGCCACACGTCCGATCTCGGCGTCCAGGCGCCCGCGGCGCGCTCGGCGGCCAGGAACTCCCGCACCTGCGCGCGCAGCGCGTCGGTGCGTGCGGGGAGCTCGGCCGCGGGCGGCACCATTGCCGGCAACCGCGTCAGGGTCTGCGTCACAGGGCCCATGGTGTCCGAGTCCGCCCGGTTCGGCAGAGGGGCGGTGGGTGTGACGTCCGCCGCTGCTCAGCGCGCGTCCTGCGCGGGCCCCGGGCCGATGGCAGCATCGCGGCCATGACTGATCCGAATCGTGAACAGTCCGTCGTCGACTCCGTGCCCCACCAGCTGCTCATCGACGGCAGCTGGCGCCCTGCGGGATCCGGCGCGACCACCGTCGTCGAGGACCCGGCGACGGAGAAGGCGCTGTGCGAGGTCGCCGACGCCGGTCGCGACGACGGCCTCGCTGCGCTCGCCGCCGCCGACCGCGCGCAGCCGGCGTTCGCCGCGATGGCCCCGCGCGAGCGGTCCGACATCCTGCGCCGCGCCTACGAGGCGGTGCTGGCCCGCGTCGAGGACCTGGCGCTGCTGATGACCCTCGAGATGGGCAAGCCGCTCGCCGAGGCCCGCGGCGAGGTCACCTACGCCGCCGAGTTCCTGCGCTGGTTCTCCGAGGAGGCCGTGCGCGTCGACGGCGGCTTCGCCGTGTCCCCCGACGGCCGCAACCGGTTCCTGGTGATGCGCCAGGCCGTCGGGGTCAGCGTGTTCGTCACGCCGTGGAACTTTCCGCTCGCCATGGGTACCCGCAAGATCGCCCCCGCGATCGCGGCCGGGTGCGCGATGGTCGTCAAGCCCGCCCCGCAGACACCGCTGTCGATGCTGGCGCTCGCGCAGATCCTGCAGGAGGTCGGGCTCCCCGACGGCGTGCTCAACGTCGTCACCACGACCGACGCCGCCGACGTCGTCGAACCGGTCCTGCGCGACGGGCGGGCCCGCAAGCTGTCGTTCACCGGGTCGACCGCGGTCGGCCGGCTGCTGCTGGAGCAGGCCTCGTCGAAGGTGCTGCGCACGTCGATGGAGCTCGGTGGCAACGCCGCGTTCCTCGTGTTCGACGACGCCGACGTCGACCGCGCGGTCGAGGGTGCGATGCAGGCGAAGATGCGCAACATGGGCGAGGCCTGCACGGCGGCCAACCGCTTCCTCGTGCAGCGCGGCATCGCCGACGAGTTCTCCCGGCGGCTGGCCGACCGGATGGGCGCGCTCACCGTCGGCCGCGGCACCGAGGACGGGGTGCAGGTCGGGCCGATGATCGACGGCAAGGGCCGCGACAAGATCGTCGACCTGGTCGGCGACGCTGTGGCGCACGGCGCGGAGGTCGTCCTCGGCGGGGAGCGCGCCGACGGCCCCGGCTACTTCTACCGCCCGACCGTGCTCACCGGGGTGCCCGCGCACTCGCGGCTCAACAGCGAGGAGATCTTCGGACCCGTCGCCCCGATCACCGTGTTCGACGACGAGGCGCAGGCCCTCGCCGACGCCAACGCCACCGACTTCGGCCTGGTCGACTACGTGTTCACCCAGGACCTCGACCGGGCGCTGCGGGTGTCCGAGCGGCTCGAGGCCGGCATGGTCGGGCTCAACACCGGCCTCGTCTCCAATCCGGCGGCGCCGTTCGGCGGCATCAAGCAGTCCGGGCTCGGGCGCGAGGGCGGCACCGTGGGCATCGACGAGTTCCTGGAGACGAAGTACGTGGCCATCGCCACCGCCTGACCCGCGCGCCCACGTCCTGCACATCCGCGGTTGTCGCACATCGTCGCTTTTCGCACATGACTGGCGACAAGGCCGCGGTTCGTGCTTCGCTGTCCATCGCGACGGATTCGTCCGTCCGCCCAGGACCGTTGCACGCGTGAGGAGACCGGGTGAGCAGGCACGTCGCCATGCACATGAGCGACGGGATCGTGAACGCCCCGACGTCACTGCTGTTCGGGGCCGTCGCGATCCTGTTCGTCGGCTGGGCCGCGGTGCGGGCCCGGGCCGACCTCGACGATCGCACCGCGCCGATGGCCGGGCTCGTCACGGCGTTCGTCTTCGCCGTCCAGATGATCAACTTCCCGATCCTGCCCGGGGCGAGCGGGCACCTGCTCGGCGGCGCGCTCGTCGCGATCCTGGTCGGGCCGTGGGTCGGGACGCTGTGCATCACGATCGTGCTGGTCGTGCAGTCGCTGCTGTTCGCCGACGGCGGGCTCACCGCGCTGGGCACCAACGTCGTCAACATGGCGGTGATCGGCGTGTTCGCGGGCTGGGGCGTCGCCGTCGCGCTGCGCCGGTTCGCCGTGCGCAGCCGCGGTGGGCTGCTCGCGACGGCGTTCGTCGCCGCGTTCGCGGGCACCGTCCTCGCCTCGCTCGGGTTCGTCGCCCAGTACGCGCTCGGCGGCGCCGCGGGCGCCACGACGGGGACCGTGTTCGCGCTCATGGTCGGCCTGCACGCGCTCATCGGGATCGGCGAGGGAGTGATCACCGCCGTCACCGTCGGGGCCGTCGCCGCCGTCCGGCCCGACCTCGTCCACCTGCTGCGCACGGCGCCCCGGCCGGCCGCGGTGACGCAGCCGGCCGGCCGCGGCGACGGGAGCGGCGCATGAGCCGCCCCAGCACCGCCGGCCGCCGCCGTTCGCGCTTCCTCGTCGCGTTCCTGCTCGTCGCGCTCGTCGTCGCGGGCGGGCTGTCCTACCTCGCCAGCTCCGCCCCCGACGGGCTCGACACGGTCACCCTGCACGGCTGCGAGGTCACCGAGACCCCGGCCGGGGAGCAGCTCGACGGCACCTGCGTCGCCCAGCACGCCACCGACCACCCACTCGGCTCCGGCCCGCTGGCCGACTACACGGTCGGCGGCGGGGCGGGCTCGGTCGGGATCGCGGGGATCGTGGGCGTGCTGGTCACGGTGCTCCTCGCCGGTGGTCTGTTCCGGCTGCTGCGCCGGCGCCGCGGCCCGTCCGACTGATGGGCGCCGGCCACTCCCACCCGCTGTACCTGCCCGGCACCTCGGTCGTGCACCGGCTGCCGGCCCAGGTGAAGATCGTCGCGGCGTTCCTGACGGTGCTCTGCGTCGTCGCGACCCCGCGGGAGGCGTTCCCCGCCTTCGCCGGCTACCTGCTGCTGCTCGTCGCGGTGTGGGTGGCCGCCCGGATCCCGCCGGGCTGGCTGGCGCGACGGGCCCTGATCGAGGCGCCGTTCGTCGTGCTCGCGGTGCTGCTGCCGTTCACCGGACCCGACCCGCGCATCGAGTGGGCGGGCCTGTCGCTCTCGCACGCCGGGTTGCTCGGCGCCTGGAACATCCTCGCCAAGGGGACCCTCGGTGTCCTCACCTCGCTCACCCTCGCCGCCACGACGCCGATGCGGGACCTGCTGCTCGGCCTGCAGCGGCTGCGGGCGCCCGCGCTGGTCGTCACGATCGCGACGCTGATGCTGCGCTACGCCGACGTCATCGCCGCCGAGGCACGCCGGATGCGGGTGGCGCGCATCGCCCGCGGCCACGACCCACGGTTCCTGTGGCAGGCGGGCGCCACCGCCCGCGGGATCGGCAGCCTGTTCGTCCGGTCCTACGAACGCGGCGAGCGCGTGCACCTCGCGATGCTCGCCCGAGGCTGGACGGGGACCCTGCCGGCCGCGGGTGCCGCCGCCGCGGCGCGGGTCGACTGGGCCCGCGGCCTGGCGGTCCCGGTCGTCGCCGCGGCCGTCGCCGTGACCGCGCTGGTGACGACGTGACCGCGTCGCTCGAGGTCACCGGCCTCGACTTCGCCTACCCCGACGGGACCCCGGCGCTGCGCGGTGTCGACCTGCGCATCGACCCCGGCGAACGCGTCGCCCTCCTCGGGCCCAACGGCGCCGGCAAGACGACGTTCGTGCTGCAGCTCAACGGGATCCTGACCCCGACGGCCGGGACCGTCGCCGTCGGGGGGCTGCCGGTGCGCAAGCCGAACCTGCAGGAGATCCGCAGGCGCGTCGGGATCGTCTTCCAGGACCCCGACGACCAGCTGTTCATGCCGACCGTCCGCGAGGACGTCGCGTTCGGCCCCGCGAACTTCGGGGTGACCGGCGCCGAGCTCACCGCACGGGTGGACGCGGCGCTGGCCGAGGTCGGCATGGCCGGCCACGCCGACCGCTCGCCGCTGCACCTGTCGGGCGGGCAGCGCCGACGCGTCGCCCTCGCGACCGTGCTGGCCTGCGACCCGGAGATCCTGGTGCTCGACGAGCCCTCGTCGAACCTGGACCCGGTGGCGCGCAGGGAACTGGCCGAGACCTTGTTGCGCCTGGACCGGACCCTGCTGATGGTCACCCACGACCTGCCCTACGCGCTGCAGCTGTGCCCGCGCAGCGTCGTCGTCGACGACGGGCGCGTCGTGGCCGACGGCCCGACGCGCGACCTGCTCGCCGACGCCGACCTGCTGCGCGCGCACCGCCTCGAGCTGCCGTTCGGGTTCGCGCTCGCCTGACCCGCGAGGCCGGGGTCAGCGCGCGGGCGGCGGCGCCGGGTAGCCGGGCGGGGGCTGCTGGCCGCCGTCGTCGCCCTGCTCGCGGCCCGGCTCGGCCGGGCGGACCACCGGGGAGCCGCCGGGCGGGGTCGGCACCGAGCTCTCCCCGTTGTCGGGCCACTCCTGCGCACGCTGCTCGTGGCGCGGCTGCGGCGACGGCCGGCCCTGCGGCGCCTCGGCACCCTGCTGCGGCGGCCGGGGACCGGGCGGGGGCGACGGCGGCAGCTGGGGCTGGGCGGCGGCGATGGCCGGCGGCTCCGCGCCCAGCGGCGGGATCTCCTGGCGCGCCTGGGCCTCCGCGTTGGCCACGACGGCGGCGATCTCCGGGCTGGTGCGGGTGTCGAACCAGCCCTCCAGGCCGGGGTCGTCGTCCTCCGGGCGGTTCGTCGGGGCCGACCCGTCGTCGGGGCTGGGCTGGTAACGGAACACCCCGTCCTCGCCCGGCGCGCCGAGCATGCGCGTGAAGCCCTCCAGTGCCTTGCCGAAGTCGCTGGGCACCAGCCACACCTTGTTGGCGTCGCCCTGGGCCATCTGCGGCAGCGTCTGCAGGTACTGGTAGGCCAGCAGCTCCGGCGTCGGCTTGCCCGCCTTGATCGCCGCGAACACCTTCTCGATGGCCTTGGCCTGGCCCTGCGCCTGCAGGTAGCGCGCGGCCCGGTCACCCTGCGCCCGCAGGATGCGCGACTGCCGGTCGGCCTCCGCGTTGAGGATCGCCGCCTGCTTGGCACCCTCGGCGGTGAGGATCTGCGACTGCTTCTGGCCCTCGGCCGACCGGATCGCCGACTCCCGCTCGCCCTCTGCCGTGAGGATCATGGCCCGCTTCTCGCGGTCGGCCTTCATCTGCCGCTCCATCGACTCCTGGATCGACGGCGGCGGGTCGATGGCCTTGATCTCCACGCGCGCGACGCGGATGCCCCACCGGCCGGTCGCCTCGTCGAGCTCACCCCGCAGCTGGGTGTTGATCTGGTCGCGGGAGGTCAGCGTCTCCTCCAACGTCATGCCGCCGACCACGTTGCGCAGCGTCGTCGTGGTGATCTGCTCGACCCCGACGATGTAGTCGGAGATCTCGTAGACCGCCGAGCGCGGGTCGGTGACCTGGAAGTACACGACCGTGTCGATGTTGACCGTCAGGTTGTCCTGGGTGATCACCGGCTGCGGCGGGAACGAGACGACCTGCTCGCGCAGGTCGATGCGCTCGCGGATGCGGTCGACGAAGGGCACCAGGAACGTCAGCCCCGGGGGCTGGGTGGCCTTGTAGCGGCCGAGCCGCTCGATGACGGCGGCGGTGGCCTGCGGGATGATCTGCACGGCCCTGATCAGTGTCACCGCCACCAGCACCACGATCACCAGTACGACGACGAGCGTCACCGTGCCATCCACCCCGATCCCTCCCTGCCCACGGTCACCAGCGACCTTGAAGGGCCGCACCGTATCGCCCGGCGCTCAGTCGTCGGCGAGCACCATCGCGGTCGCGCCGGAGATCTCGATGATCCGCACGCGCGCACCGGCTTCGATCGTCTGCTCGTGGTCGTAGGCCTGCGCCGACCAGACGTCGCCGCCGATCTTCACGCGGCCACCGGTGTGATCGCCCCGGACCGCCGCCACGACGGTGCCGTGCCGGCCCACGAGCGCCTCGGTGTTCGTCGCGTGGTGCTCGATCGCCCGGTCCAGCCGGCGCCGCAGCGCCGGGCGCACCGCGAAGATCAGCAGCACCGACACGGCCGCGAACACCAACGTCGCCGGCAGCACCGACAGACCGAGCAGCGAGCCGAGCGCGGCCGCCAGCGCGCCGGTGCCGAGCATCAGCAGGAAGAACTCGCCGCTGAGCACCTCCGCCGCGATCAGCGCGACTCCGGCGATCAGCCAGATCAGTGCGCCCACGACACCGATCCTGCCAGAGATCAGTCGGCGACCGTGACGAAATCGATCAAATGCTCCACGGCGCCGATCAGGTCGGGCTCCAGGTCCCGGAAGCTGCGCACGGCCCCGAGCACCCGCCGCGCGCCGTCGGCGGGCTCACCCCAGCCCAGCGCGGCGCACACACCGGTCTTCCAGTCCACGCCGCGCGGCACCACCGGCCACTCCCGGATGCCGACCACCGACGGCTTCACCGCCTGCCACACGTCCACGAACGGGTGCCCGGTGACCAGCACGTCGGGTCCCGCGACCGCCTGTGCCGCCCGCGTCTCCTTCGACCCGGCGACCAGGTGGTCGACCAGGACGCCGAGCCGCCGGTGCGGGGCGGGCCCGAAGTCCGCGACCGCCGCGGCGAGGTCGTCCATGCCGTGCATCGGCTCGACGACGATGCCCTCGACCCGCAGGTCGTGGCCCCACACCGTCTCCAGCAGGGTGGCGTCGTGGATGCCCTCGACCCAGATGCGCGACGCGCGGGCGGTGCGCGCCTTCAGGTTCGCGACGGCCACCGACCCCGACGCCGACCGCCCGGGCCCCCTCGGGGCCGCCTTCGGCACAACCAGGGTCGCGGGCGCACCCTCGAACAGGAACGCCGCCGGCCGCAGCGGGAACACCCGGCGCCTGCCGTGCCGGTCCTCCAGCGTCACCTCACGGACGTCGACCTTCACGACGGCGCCGCAGAACCCGCTGCCCGGGTCCTCGACGACCAGCCCGGGCTCGGCCGGCACCTCCGGCACCCGACGGCGCACCGTGGCGCGGGTCCCGTCGCTGCCGAAGGCGCCGCGGTAGTCCTGTGAACGCAGGGGCACGTCGAGGTTGTACCCCGCGTCCGCCGCCGCCGCGGGGTCCGACACGCCGGGGCCGGGACGGCCGCGCGGGTCGACCGGCCGTGACCGGCGGGAACCGTCCGGTCACCCCGGGTGGTCACCGTTCACCCACCCGGCAGTCATGTCGTCGCCCGTCCGCGTTGGTTAGCCTAAGTCCCGTGTCCCGCGCTTCCGCGACCCTGACGGTGTGGGCATCGGCCTGGCTGGCCGGTGCCGCGGCCCCCGACGACGTGCTCGACGCGTTGGCGCCCTGGGCCGACGCGCACGACGTCCTCGCCGCCGACGACGCCGCGGCCGCCGCCACGGACCTGCCCGGTCCCGGCTCCCCCGCCACGTCGGTGACCTTTCTGCTCGCCGCCCTGCGCCGCGCCGCCCCCCGCGGCCAGGCCCGCGTCGTGCTGCCCGTCGCCGGCGACATCCGCGGCCTGCCCGGCCCCGGCGGCTTCTCCGACGCGGCGCTCGCCGCGGGCGAGGGCGTGCTGTTCCCCGACGCCGGGTTCGGCGCGGTCCCGTCCGTGGTCGCCGACGGGGTGCTGCGCTGGACGGTGCACGCGGTGCCCGACCCCGTCCCGCCCGCCGAGCACGTGCCGCTCAACCACGCCGAGTTCGACCTGCGCGACCAGGTGCGGCGGTCCGCGTCCGTGCTGACCTCGCTGGGCGTCGCGCGGCACCGGCCCGGGGTGCGGGAGGAGATCGCCGCCGCGCTGCGGTCCCGGCCCCGCTCGCTGTGGCCCGACGGGATGCCCGGACAGTCGCTGCGGGTGCTGCAGCACGCCGACGAGGTCGACGCGATCCTCGCCGCGGCGTCGGTCGACGAGCCGGGCGGCGCGCTGTCGGCGTCGGCTGCGGGTGCCCGCCGGGACGCGTTGCGCCCCATCGAGGCCGCGGTCCGGGTGGCCCGGCGCGCGGCCGTCGCCGAAGCGGTGCGGGTGCTGGCCACCAGCCCGGCGGTCTGAGGCTCACCAGCCCGCGAGATCGAGGACCTGGAAGGCCAGCCGCGCGGAGAGCAGCACGTCGAGGTCGGCCGGGTCGGTGCCGGTGAGCTCGCGGACGCGGCCCAACCGGTAGCGGACGGTGTTCTCGTGGACGTCGAGCGTCCTCGCCGTGGCCTGCACCTTGCCCTCGGCCGCCACGAACGCCCGCCACGTCGTCAGCAGCGGTCCGTCGCCCGCCTCGTGGGCGCGCACGGGCGCGACCAGGTCGTGGGCGAACCGCAGGGCCTCCTTCACCTGCCCGCTGTTCATCACGACCCGGAACAGACCCAGCTCGTCGACGGTGCGCACGCCCTCGCGCCACCCGAACGACGCGGCGAGCTCCTCGACCTCGCGCAGCTCGCGGTGCGCCCGCGGGAAGTCCGCCGCCGCCCTGCAGACCCGCGACACGACGGCGGTCCGCACGTCGAGCTGCGGGCCCAGCGACGCGACGACCTCCGCGACGTGGTCGCGCAGCTCGGCCGGCCCGCCGGCCCGCCCCCCGAGCCGCACGAGCACGACCACCGCTCCGGGCAGCCCGACCGCGGGCGGCTCGGCCCCGCCGAGCACCGCGGCGAAGCGGCGCACCACCAGCCCTCGTCCCGCCGACGCGCTCAGCTGCGAGACACCCCCGCCCACGGCGAGCCGGACGATCACGTGCGGCTCGGACAGGTCGATGCCGAACTGCGGCCCGCGGCGCAGCAGCTGCGCCTCGTCGCGCGTGCTGCGCAGCAGGTCGGACAGGAAGTCGTCGCGGGCCTGGCCCTCCGCCTCGATCTGGCGCCGCTCGGAGAGGATCTGCAGGGCCAGCACCGTCGCGCCGCTCTCGGCCAGCTTGGCGTCCAGGTCGCTGAGACCACGGCCGACCTCGACGACGGCCAGATAGCCGCCCGGCCGGCCCTCGATCGTCAACCGGGTCAGCTGGTGGCGGCGGCCGAACCCGACGGCCGGCAACATCGGCACGACCGTCGACGGCCGGCTCGCCGACAGTGCGGTCAGCGCCGTGCGCACCGCCGGGTGTTCGCGCGTGCGGCGGTCGAGCACGGGCGGCTCGGTCATCCGCAGCGCCGCCGGCGCCGCCCACGCCAGCACGCCGAACGCGTCGTCGTAGAGCACCACCGGTTTGGCGGCCAGCTCGCTGAGCATGGTGACGACGGCGCCGATGTCCGCGCCCTCGAGGACGGCATCGGTGAGCTTGTGGTGGACCGTCGCCAGGTAGCCGAGGACGTTCTTCTGCCGCACCACCTCGGCGGCCTTGGCGGCGAGCCGGCTGTTGAGCACCGCCTGCCGGATGAAGATCGCGGCGAGCCGGCCGAACAGCTCGGCCAGCCCGACGTCGTCGTCGGAGTAGGTGTGCTCCTCCTCGACGTTGTCGACGAAGATCAGCCCGATGACGTCGCCGTCGAACACCAGCGGGACGCCGAGCATCGCGCGCACCCGCCAGTGCTCCATCGTGCGCCGGTGGGGGCGCGGGTCGGCGGGCACGTCGCTGATCAGCACCGGGCGCCGGGTCGCGATGACCTCCTGGCTGAACGCGTCACCGGCGATGCCGGCCTCCTGGGCCTGCACGGCCGCGGAGATGTCGCCCTCGATCTCGCAGTGGCCGGCCGCGCCGGTGAACCGGTCGCCCCGGCGCAGGTAGACCGAGCAGCGGTGCACGGCCAGCAACCGGCACAGCTGCCGGCCGATGAGCTGCAGCAGGTCCTCCAGCCCGGGCGCGGTGATCGCCTCGGTGGTGATCTCCGCGAACGCGGCGATCACCTCGCGTTCCCGGCTGCGCGTGCGTGCCGATGCCACCCCCGACGGATGTGCCACCGAGCTCGTCACGCGCTCCACCTCCGACGTCCGGGGACCGGCCGCGATCCAGTCTGCCTGCGGCGCCGCCGGGACGGAAACGCCGTGCCGCGCCCGTCCCGGCGACCGCGCGCCGCTCAGACCGTGGCGCCGGTGCGCGCCTTCATCTTCTGCAGCTGCGGCACGACCTTCTCGCCGAACAGCTTCATGCTCGCGTGCACCTTGTCGTAGGGCAGTCCGGCGTAGGAGAAGGCGAGGTTGGCCATGAAGTCGCCCATGGCGTCGCGACGCTCCTCGTACTTGCCGATGATCTGCTCGGGCGTGCCGTAGACGTTGGCGTCGACATAGGCGTTGGCCGCCACCTCCATCCCGGCCTCGCGGATCATGTCCGCGCCGACCTGGTAGGTCTCGTAGCCCTTGGTCTCGCGCCAGTGCTTGCCCGCGAAGTCGTAGTGCTTGATCACCGACAGGAAGTACTTGGAGATGTACTCCGTCGCGACCGCCTTGGCCTCGTCCGGGTCCTCGTGGCAGTAGGTGAAGTCCTGCAGCAGCGGCGGGCCGGGCTCGGTGCCGTGCTTGGCGCGGTGCAGCTCACGCCACCGGTTGACGGCCTCGGCATGGGTCGCGGTGTCGTACTGCATGAACGTCATGAGCTGGGCGCCGAGGTCGGCCACGACGGGGATCGAGTCCGGGGACATCGCGACCCCGAACAGCCGCCCGTCCCAGCTGCGGTCGGGGCTCGGCGCCGGCCGCACGTTCACCCGGGCCTGCTTGTAGATGGGCCCGTCGTTCTCGACGTGCCCGTTGCGCAGCCCCCGGATGATGACGTCGGCGGCCTCGTTGAACCGAGGGCGGGCCTCGTCCATCGGCGTGTTGAAGCCCTCGTACTCCATCTTCGCCAGGCCGCGGCCCATCCCGAGCAGCACGCGGCCGCCGGAGAGGTGGTCGAGCATGACGGTCTTCTCGACGACCCGCAGCGGGTCGTTCCAGGGCAGGATGACCGCCCCGGTCCCCAGTTTCACCCGGGACGTTCGCGCCGCCAGGTAGGTCATGATCTGCAGGTTGTCCGGGCACATCGAGTAGTCGTCGAAGTGGTGCTCGGCCGACCACACCGAGTCGAACCCGTACTGCTCGGCGAGCACGCCGAGCTCCATGTCGCTGGTGAAGACCTCCTCGTCGCTCATGTCCTCGAACCAGTTCTGGAACACGAGCAGCACACCGACGTCCATGACTCTCCTTTGCTGGGGTGACAGTTCTTCGTTGACGTGTCGTGGACCGGCGTCAGCGGGCGAGTCCGCCGAACGAGGCCAGCAGGCCGCCGTCGACCGGGACGACGGCGCCGGTCATGTAGGTCGCCCCGGCCACGGCGACGACCACGTCGGCGATCTCCTCGGGATCGCCGACCCGCCCCGCGGGGATGGCCGCGAGGATCCGTTCGCGGGCCGGTCCGCTCAGCCCCGCCGTCATGTCGGTCTCCACGAAACCCGGTACGACGAGGTTGACCCGCACCTGCGCGGGCGCCAGCTCGACCGCGAGCACCTGGGTCAGGCCGCTGAGCCCGGCCTTCGCCGCGCCGTAGGCGGCGTCGCCGGGGAAGCCGCGGAACCCGACGACGGCGCCGACGTTGACGATCGCCGCTCCCGGCGACAGCCGCCCCACCACGGCGCGGCAGATCTCGAAGGCCCCGGTCAGGTTGGTGGCCACGACCTCGTCCCACGCCTCCCGGCTGAGGCTGGAGACCCGCCCGCCGCGGTGCGCGCCCGCGCAGTTCACCACCACGTCGGGGCCACCCAGCTCGTCGGCGACGCGGGCGACCGCCGCGGCCACGTCCTCGCTGCTGGTGACGTCGCACGGGATCTCCCGGACGAGGTCGGGCACCGCGTACGGGGTGGTCGCGGGTCCGCGGGCCAGCACGGCGACATGCCCGCCGGCCTTCGCGACCTTGTCGACGACGGCCTTGCCGATACCGCGGGACCCGCCCGTGACGAGCCAGGTCATCGCTTGAGGTGACCGAGGAGCTCGACCAGGTAGCGGTCGCGCTCCTCGAGGAACGGCGCGTGCCCGCTCGCGTCGAACGCGACCAGCCGGGCGTCGGGGATCAACGCCGCGGCGGCCTCGGCGCCGTCGAACGGGACGAACGCGTCCTGGCGGCCGTGCAGCAGCAGCACCGGAACGGCCAGCCCGCGCAGCAGGTCGCGCTGGTCGGTCGAGGCGAGGTCGCGCAGCGAGTCGTCGACCCGCGGCCCGGCCGCCATGAACATGGCCCACATCCAGTTGTTCACGTCGTCGCCGACCGGGACGGCGCAGACCGCCTGGGTGACCCCGCGGAACGTCGACGCCCGGTCCGCCGCGGCCGCCCCCAGCACGCCCTCCACGTCGTCGGTGGTCCCGCCGTGGGGCCAGTCCGGCGCCGCGGTGTAGCGCGGGGTGGCGCCGCCGGTGAGGACCAGCCCGCCGGCGGCGTCGCCGAGCCGCGCGACGGCGGCCGCCGCGACGGCACCGCCGAGGGACCAGCCGTTGACCACCGGGTGGTCCAGCCCCAGGTGCTCGCACACGGCGACGACGTCACCTGCCATCGCGTCGATCGACACGTCGGCGAAGTCGAGGTCGGAGCGGCCGCAGCAGCGCAGGTCGAGCACGACGACCTCGTGCCCCGCGCTGCGCAGCGCCGGCGCGACGGTGTCCCAGCAGCGCCCGTTGACCGCCCAGCCGTGCACGAGCACGACGGGGGTGCCGGTGCCGGAATGGTGCTCGAAGTAGATCCGGTGGGATCCCTCGACGTCGAGATGGGCCATGGTCAGCTCCTCACTGGACGGGTGACGGGGGGTCGCTCGGGGGCCGCGGCGCCGAACCGGCTCCGCAGCGCCCGCTTGTCGATCTTGCCGACGCTCGTGCGCGGCAGCGCGGCGACGAACTCGACGCGCTCGGGCAGCCACCAGCGCGGCACCTGCTCCGCCAGGTGGGCCCGCAG
The DNA here is from genome assembly GCF_000196675.2 of Pseudonocardia benzenivorans CB1190. Lineage (GTDB taxonomy): Bacteria > Actinomycetota > Actinomycetes > Mycobacteriales > Pseudonocardiaceae > Pseudonocardia > Pseudonocardia benzenivorans. The sequence continues at coordinate 3,591,391 of NC_015312.1, forward strand.
CTCCTCCCCGGTCGGGGCGGTGTCCGCCGCGGCGACGACGACGGCCAGCGGCCGTTCCTGCCAGCGCTCGTGGGGTACCGCGACGACGGCGGCCTCGCGGACCCCGGGGTGGGTGAGCACCGCCTGCTCGAGCGCGGCCGAACTGATCCACTCGCCGCCGCTCTTGATCAGGTCCTTGGCCCGGTCGACGATCCGCAGGTAGCCGTCGGGATCGATGGTCGCGACGTCCCCGGTCCGCAGCCAGCCGTCGACGAACGACTCGGGTCGCTCGTCGCGGTAGTAGCGGTCGGCCACCCACGGCCCGCGCAGCAGCAGCTCGCCGGTGGCGACGCCGTCGTGCGGGACGTCGCGCAGGTCCCCGGTCGGCAGGGCGTCGGGGTCGACGAGCCGCCACTGCAGACCCGGCAGCAGCCGGCCCTGGGTGCGCACGGCGGCCCGGCGGGCGGCGGGATCGGCCTCGGCCGCCGGGGTCGGCCGGGAGAACGTGCCCATCGGCGAGATCTCGGTCATCCCCCAGCCCTGGAACGTCGGCACCCCCAGCGCGTCGAGCGCGCGCAGCAGCTCGTCGGACGGCGGGGAGCCGCCGAGCACGAGCGCGCGCAGGCCGTGCAGGTCGGTGCCGGTGGCCCGGGCGTGCGCGACCAGGTCGACCGCGACGGTCGGCACCATCCCGGTGTAGGTCACCCGCTCGCCCGTGATCGCCGCGGCGAGGTCGGCCACCGACGGGTGCGGGCCGGGCAGCACCTGGGTCGCGCCCGCCATCAGCGCCGCGAACGGGATGCCCCACGCGTTGGCGTGGAACATCGGCACGACGTGCAGCACGGTGTCGCGTTCGCTGATCGCGTGCCCGTCGGCCAGGCACGCCGCGAACGTGTGCAGGAACAGCGCGCGGTGGCTGTAGCCGACCCCCTTCGGGGTGCCCGTCGTGCCGGAGGTGTAGCAGAGCGCGGCGAGGTCGTCCTCGGCGACAGGCGGTGGCCCGGTGACCGGCTCCCCGCCGGCCACCAGATCCTCGTAGGCCAGCGTGCCGGGTCCGGCGTCGCCGTCGGTGACGACGACACGCATCTCCGGCCGTGCCCGCCGGGCCCGCTCGACCTGCGGGAGCAGCGACGTGTCGACGACCAGCACGGTGTCCTCGGCGTGCCCGACGACATGGCCGATCTCGTCGGGACCGAGCCGGAGGTTGACGGTGTGCAGCACACCACCGGCCAACGGCACCGCCGAGTACAGCTCCAGGTGCCGGTGGTGGTTCCAGCAGCACGTCGCGACCCGGTCCCCCGGCCGCACGCCCAGCTCCACCAGCGCTCCGGCCAGCCGCCGGACCCGGCGGGCGTGGTCGCGGTAGGTGCTGCGGTGCACCTCCCGCCCGCCGTCGTACCCGACGACCTCGGTGCCACCGAACATCTGCTCCGCCCGGTCGAGGAAACCGGTGATCAGCAGCGGGTGCCGCGTCATCGGGGCCCTCACCCGCTCATCACTGCTCGCCCGCTCACCGGATCGCGGGCTCGCGGGCCGCGGCCAGCCGCTCCCGGACCTGCGGGACGACCTTCTCGGCCAGCAGCTCGATCCGGGCGTTGCCGCTCTCCACGCTCTCCCCCGGCAGCTGGGCCCAGAAGTGCACGTCGTCGATCTCGGGACGGTCGAGCAGCATCCGGGTCAGCTCGTCGACCGCGGTGGCCGGGTCCCACAGCGTGTAGGCACCCGCGGCGACGATCTGGTCCGCGTCGGCGAACGTCGGGACCTGCTCGGGCGGGCCGAACGCACCCCAGCCGATGTACTCGTTGAGCTGGTAGAGGGCGTGCTGCCCGATGCGGGCCCACTCGCGCTCCGGGTCGTCGGCGATGACGGCCCACTGGCCGGCCATGATCCGGCCACGCTCGACGGGGGTGTCGTGCCGGGCCAGCGCGTCGACGTAGCTCTGGTGGTGATGGTTCTGGGTGCTGAGGAACCCGTCGCCCAGGCGCGCGGCGCGGTCGATCGCCACATCGGCCATCGCGCCGATGAGCAGCCGCGGGGTCTGCTCCGGCACCGGGGTCACCGGCACGCCGGGGAAGCTGAAGCGGCGGCCCTCGAACGGCTCGTCCGAACCCGACCACGCGCGCCGGATGAGTGCGATGCCCTCCTCGAACAGGCTCGGCCGGTGCCGCAGGTCGCGGCCGAACGCGGCGAACTCCCGCCCCCAGTAGCCGAGCCCGACGCCCAGGTCGAACCGGCCACCGGTGAGCAACGAGACCGTGGCGGCGTCCTCGGCCACCCGGACGGGGTCGTGCAGCGGCAGCACGATCAGGTTGGTCCCGATCCGCATCGTCGACGTCCGTTCACCGACGGCGCCGGCCAGGGTGAACGGCGACGGCGTGTAGCCGTCGTCGCAGAAGTGGTGCTCGGTCAGCCAGACCGAGTCCAGCCCGAGCCGCTCGGCCCAGGCGATCTGGTCCAGCGACTCGCGGTAGACCGAGCTGAACGGACGCCGCCAGGCGGCGGGATTGCGGAAGTCGTACCAGAGGCCGAAGTTGCAGCCGTCTCTCACGGGGGGCTCCCTCGTCGGTGCGCGTCGTCGCGCAGCGGATCGAGTCGGTGACGCGCCGAGCATGGTCGACGGGCGACGCCCGTCACAGTGCCGTGTCGTCGGGGTGTTGTGGCTCTCCACAAACGCGCGAGGCGGCCGCTCACCGACGCCCGACGGCCAGTCCGGCACACGCCATCGCCTCGTCGAGCAGCGCGGGCACGTCGTGCTCCAGCGCGGCGGCGTACGGGGTGTCGAGCACGCCCGACCGGTACTGCGCGTAAGCGCCCTCGACGATCGCGGCGAGCTTGTAGAGCGCCAGCACCCGGTAGTAGGCGAGGTCGCCGACGGGCCGGCCCGTCGCACGCTCGTAACGGTCGAGCAGATGCTCGCGCGGCGGTGCTCCGGGCAGCCGCGACACGCCCTGCACCGCGGGCATCGCGACCGTCGCGCACGGCCGGTCACCCCAGAACGCGAGCAACAGCCCCACGTCCAGCAACGGGTCGCCGACGGTCGCCAGCTCCCAGTCGATCACGCCCCGCAACCGCGGCGCGGCCGCGGCGAACAGGCAGTTGTCCAGGTGGAAGTCCCCGTGCAGCAACCCGGTCGGCGAGGCGTCGGGCAGCCGATCGGTCAACCATCGGGCCAACGGCCCCATCGCCGGCAACGGTCGGCACGCGGTCTGCTCCCACTGCGCGTACCAGCGGCCCGGCTGGCGGCGCAGGAAACCGTCGGGCCTGCCGAATCCGGTCAGCCCGACCGCGGCCGGGTCGACGCGGTGCAGGGCGGCGAGGGCGTCGACGAGGTCGTCGGCGGCGGCGGTCAGCGCGCCCGGATGCGCCGCCCAGCCCGGCGGGACGGTGTCGGTGACCGACAGCGCGTCCCCGACGTGCTCCATGACCAGGAACGGGGCGCCCGCCACGGCCGGGTCCTCGCACAACGCGATCGGTCGCGGGACCGGGACCGCCGTCCCGTGCAGGGCCGTGAGCAGCCGGAACTCGCGCGCGACGCCGTGTGCCGACGACGACACGGCCGCCCGCGGCGGGCGCCGCAGGACGTAGCGCCGCCCGTCGCCGCCGCGCAGCAGGTGCGTCTCGTTGGAGTTCCCGCCGGCCAGCGGCGCGCTCCGCCACGGCCCCTGGGCCCCGACGTGCCGGTCGAGCCAGCGCGCCAGCGGCGCCGCGACGTCGGCCACCGCGCCACCGCGCTCGCGCGGTGTCGGCGTCGTGCTCGCGGGCCCGCGCAGTGGAGACCGGCCGCTCACTGGACCGCCTGGGCGTCGAACCGCTCGCGGAAGGTCTCCAGCGCCGCGGCCCGGCGCGTCGGGATGTGCTCGGTGGGCGGCAGCGTCGGCCGGTAGTTCCGCAGCAGCCTGCGCGCCACCGTCACCCGGTGCACCTCGTCGGGGCCGTCGTAGATCCGGGCCGCGCGGGCCCACCGGTACATCTGCTCGAGTGGCATGTCGGTGGAGAACCCCAGCGACCCGTGGACCTGGATGGCGCGGTCGATGACGTCGTGCAGCACCGCCGCCCCGTAGTACTTGATCATGGCGATCTCGGTGCGCGCCGCCGAGGCGCCGACCTGGTCGATCGTCCACGCGGCCTTGAGGGTGAGCAGCCGCGCGGCCTCGATCGCGGCGGCGCTGTCGGCCACCCAGTTCTGCACGGTCTGCTTGTCGGCCAGCGGACCGCCGTGGACGTCGACGCTGACCGCGCGCTCGCAGAGCATGTCGAACGCGCGGCGGCACACCCCGATCCAGCGCATGCAGTGGTGGATGCGCCCGGGGCCCAGCCGCTTCTGCGCCAACGTGAACGCCTCGCCGCGGCCACCCAGCAGGTTCTCGGCCGGCACCCGCACGTCGTGGTAGCCGACCTCGGCGTGCGACCACACCGGCATGTCGTGGTTCGGGTCGTTCATCAGGCCGAGCTCGCGGACCTCGATCCCGGGCGCAGTCGTCGGCACGATGATCATCGACATCCGGTGGTAGGGGTCGGCGTCGGGATCGGTCACCGCCATGACGATGTGGAAGTCGCTGCGCCCGGCGTTGCCGACGCACCATTTGCGGCCCTCGATCACCCACTCCCCGCCCTCCTCACCGCCCTCCAGCCGCGCCGACGTCGTGAGCTGGCGCGGGTCGGACCCGGTGCCCTGCTCGGTCATCGCGAACGCGCTGAGCAGCTCGCCGTCGAGCAGCGGGCGCATCCACCGCTCGCGCTGCGCGGGCGTGCCGGCGACGGCGATCAGCTCGGCGTTTCCCGAGTCGGGGGCCTGGCAGCCGAAGACGAACGGGGCCAGCTCACTGGTCCCCAGTACCTCGTGCAGCAGGCCGAGCTTGAGCTGCCCGTAACCCTGCCCGCCGAGCTCGGGATCGAGGTGCGCGGCCCACAGACCGTTGGCCTTGACCTGCTCCTGCAGCGGCGCGGCGACGCGACGGAACCCTTCGTGGTCGAGGTCGAGCACCTCCAGCGGGTAGATCTCGTCACGGACGAACTCCCGGGCCCAGGTCAGCTTCTCCTCGAAGCCGGGATCCGTGGCGAAGTCCCACGCCATCGATGTCTCCTTCCGTCGCGGCGGAGCCGGGCGGCCCCGCGGCGACGGTAGGGACGCGGCCGCGGCCGGGGCGACGGCCCGACCGGCGACCGGTTGGAGGTCACTCCAAGGACTCGGCCGCCGCGCGGCCGCCGCCCAGGGTGGCGACGAGCAGTGCACGCAGGTCGTCGGGCAGGGCGCGCTCCCGCGCCAGTGCCAGCTCGGCGCGCAGCTCGTCACGTTCCCGGCGCAGCGCGTCGCGCTCCGCGGCCACGTGCACGGACCCCTTCTGGGCGGCCCGCAGCTCGTCGAGCTCGCGGCGGGCCGCGTCGCGCTCGGCGCGCAGCCGGGCCGCGTCGGCCGCGGCGTCGGCGTACCGCGCCGCGGCGTCGGCAACCGCGGCGGCGCGCGCGTCCCGCTCCCGGGCCAGCTCTGCGGCCGCCGCCGCCGCGCCCGCGGCCGCGGCGGCGGCCTCACCGCGGGCGGCCGCGGCGGCGTCGCGCGCATCGTCGACCTGCGCGCGCAGCGCGTCGACCTCGGCCTGCCACTCCGCCGCCCGGCGCGTGGCGGCATCGCGTTCGGTCTCGGCCCGCTCGGCGCGGACGGCCGAGTCACGGGCCTGACGCTCGGCCTCGACACGGCCGTGCTCCGCTGCCGCCGCGGCGTCGTCGGCGGCGGCGCGTGCGGCCGTGGCCTCGTCGGCGCGCTGGCGCGCGGCGCCCAGCTCCTCCGTGGCCTCGATCGCCTGCCGCGCCGCCGCCGCCGCGCGGCCCACGGCGTCGGCGCGCTCCCGGTCGGCCTGTTCGGCGTGCTCGCGGCTGCGTCGCGCGGCCCGTTCGGCCTCCTCGCGGGCCTGCTCGGCGGCGGCCCGGGCCGCCGTTGCCGCGGCGGTCTCCCGGTTGGCGGTCTCGACGGCCGCGACGGCGTGTGCCTCGACCTCGTCGAGGCGGGTGCCGATCGCGGCCAGCGCCTCGGTCAGCGCCGTGACGGGTCCCTGGAGAGCGGCGACGTGCTCGCGGAGCCGGTCGGCGTCGAGCGCGAACCCCGCGCTCGGCGCGTCCAGGCCGAGTGCGCCGAGGGCCTCGCGTTCGGCCCGGGCCATCTGCGCACAGGTGCGGCCGCCCTCCCAGCGGGTGTCGCGACAGAAGGACCGGGGCCGTCCGCCCTGGGGCCCCGGGGGTGGCAGCTCCGCCCGGCATCGGCTGTACCCGCACCTGACCTGCTCGTCGATCACCGCCGGACCGTAACTGTTGGAGTTTCATAAACCACGTAACTGGTTCGGCGTTTCAAAACTGAATCTCTCCTGCCAACGAAACCATCGTTTCGTTGGCGCACCGGCGTGGCGCGACGATCCGGCCGCGTCGCCGGGCGAGGATCGACCCGTGATCGACGACCCCCTGCTCGTGCTGGAAGCCGGCGCCGCGCCGGCACCCGGCCACGCACCCGCGACCGTCGAGACACCCGAGTGGCCCGGCGTCACCGACCCCGACGTCCTGCGGGCGCAGCTGCTCGACTGGTTCGCGCAGTACGACAACGCGGGCACCCGGCGGACCTACGCCTACGCGTTGGGGCTGCCCGTCGCCTGGGTCGACGCGCTCGGCGGGGCCCACTCCCCCGACACGCGCGCGGCGCGCCCCCGACCACCCGCCGCCGCACCCGGCCCGTTGCACGCCCTGGCCTGGTTCCGGTGGTGCGCCACCCGCGACCTCGACCCCCGGGTCGCGACGTCCGCGCACGTCAAGGCGTGGTTGCACGCCCTGTCGGCGGCGGGCGCGGCGCGGCGCACCCGGCAGCGGATGCTCGCGACGTTGTCGGCGCTCTACGGCCACCTGGCCGAGACCGGCGCCGTTGCGGCGAACCCGGCGGCGATCGACCGCCGGCGGCTTGGCCTCGTCGTCAGCACTCGCGAGCCCTCACCGACGATCCGGCTCACCGCGCAACAGGTCCGCGCCCTCCTCGACGCGTCGGGGACGCTGCGGCACGGACCGGCGCTGCGGACGCTCTACGCGACGCGGGCCCGCGCGGTCGTCGCCCTGCTGACCCTCGGGCTGCGGATCTCCGAGCTCACCGGGCTGGACCGCGACGATCTCCTCCGCACCGGCGGTGACCAGGTTCTGCGGGTGCACGGCAAGGGAGGCGTGCGGCGGGAGGTCTACATGACCGACCTCGCGCAGCAGGCACTGTCCGATTATCTGGCCGAACGCGACCGGCTCGGGTCGACCGCGACGCCGGCCCGCCGCGGGACCTCACGAGCCGTGGCCGAGCCCCTCATCGCCACCCGCGACGGCCATCGCTGCTCACGCGTGGACCTGTACCGGCTGTTGCGCCGCATCGCCGCCGCGGCCGGCCCCGCACTCGCCGACGTCGCCGACCGGATCCACCCCCACGCCCTGCGGCACGCCTACGTGACGATCGCGCTCGAGCAGGACGCCCGCATCCAGCACGTGCGCGCCGACGTCGGGCACGCCTCGATCACGACGACCGAGCACTACGACCGCGGTATGCGCACCCGCGACACGACGGCGGCGGACCTGGTCGCGGCCGCGATCGCCGCGGCGGACCCGCCGACCACGACGGGCGACCCGTCGTCAGCCGCGGCGGACCCGTCGGCCGCCGCGGGCGACCCGTCCCCGCCCGCGGGAGTCCGCGATCCGTCGTGAGTGGCGATGGTCGCCATGGCGACCGTCGCCACTCACACTCACGGGCGGCGGCGCGGGCGCGGCACGCAGCAGTCGACGGCGCACGGCGCCCCGTTGACGGTGCAGCCCGCCCGCGCGACGGTGCCCGATCCGCGGGGGGCGACGCCGGCGGTGTGCTCGGCCATGAGCTCGACGACCATGTCCGCGAAACGGGGGTCGGGCCCGGCCGTCGCCGCCCGGGCGAACGCGAGCCCGAGCCCGTGCGCGAGCTCGCGCAGCTCCTCGTCGAGGTCCCAGACGACCTCGACGTGGTCGGACACGAACCCGATGGGCGCCATGACGACCGCCGGCACCCCGGCCGCGGCGAGCGCCTCGACCGTCGGCTCCGGCTCGGGCGTCAGCCACGGCACCTGCGGCGGCCCGGAGCGCGACTGCCAGACGAGGTCGTACTCCTGCAGCCCCAGCTCGGCGGCGACGAGCCGCGCGGTCTCGGCGACCTGCCGGGAGTAGCGGTGGTGACCCTCGGCGGGTACGCCATCGGTCTCGTCGGCGGCGACAGGGATCGAGTGCGCGGTGAACACGACCCGGGCGGCGTCGCGGACCTCTGCGGGCAGCGACTCCCGGGCGGCGCGTACGGCGTCGGCGTTGGCGGCGACGAACGCCGGGTGGTCGTAGAAGTGCCGCAGCTTGACCAGCTCCGGCGCGCCGTCCCCGACCGCGGCGCGGGCTCGGGCGATGTCCTCGGTGTACTGCCGGCACGCCGAGTAGCCGCCGTAGGCGCTGGTGGCGAACACCAGTGCCCGCCGGACACCGTCGCGGGCCATCTCCGCGACGGTGTCCTCGACCATCGGGTGCCAGTTGCGGTTGCCGAAGTAGACCGGCACGTCCGTGCGCGCGCGCACGGCCTCGATCAGCTCACGGTTGCGCGCGTTGATCGGCGACACCCCGCCGAACGGCGTGTAGTGCTCCTCGACCTCGTCCAGCCGCTCGGGTGGCACGTTGCGCCCCCGCACGACGTTCTCGAGGAACGGGCGCACCTCGTCGAGACCCTCGGGGCCACCGAACGAGAGCACGAGCAGTGCATCGACCTCCACGCGCCCGTCACACCCCGATCGCGTGGAACCCGCCGTCCGCCCACACCATCGAGCCGGTGGTGACGGGCAGCCAGTCGGACAACATGGCGCACACCGTCTTCGCGACCGGAACCGGGTCGTTCACGTCCCAGCCCAGCGGGGCCCGCCCGTCCCAGGCGTCCTCGAACGCCGCGAAACCCGGGATCGACTTCGCGGCCATCGTCCGGACCGGCCCGGCCGCGCACAGGTTGACGCGGATCCCCTTGGGGCCCAAGTCACGCGCCAGGTAGCGGGTCACCGACTCCAGCGTCGACTTGGCGACGCCCATCCAGTCGTAGGCCGGCCACGCCTGCCGGTTGTCGAAGTCCATCCCGACGACCGAGCTGCCCGGCCCGAGCAGCGGCAGCACCGCCGTCGCCAGCGACTTGAACGAGTACGCGCTGACCTGGATCGTCGTCGCGACGTCCTCCCACGGCGCGTTCATGAACGCACCCTCGCCCAGGCACGACGCCGGGGCGAAGCCGATGGAGTGCAGCACGCCGTCGAGGCCCGGCTCGTCACCGAGGTGCGGGCTGACGCGCTCGACCAGCGAGTCGAGTTGCGACTGGTCCGACACGTCGAGCTCGACGACGGGGGCGGCCTCGGGCAGCCGCTGCGCGATGCGCTCGACGAGCCGCATCCGGCCGAAGCCCGTCAGCACCACCTGGGCGCCCTGTTCCTGGGCGATCTTCGCCGCGTGGAACGCCAGCGAGGCGTCGGTGATCACACCGGTGACCAGCAGGCGCTTACCGTCGAGCAGTCCCATGAGGACCCTTTCTGGGGAGGGAACAGGGAAGGTCAGTGGCCCATGCCGAGGCCGCCGTCGACCGGGATGACGGCCCCCGTGACGTAGCCGGCGTGCTCGGAGCCCAACCAGGTGACGGCCGAGGCGACCTCCTCGACCGCGGCGTAGCGGCCCAGCGGCACCTGGGCGACGATTTCGGCGCGGCGGGCGTCGGACAGCGCGCGGGTCATGTCCGTGTCGACGAACCCGGGTGCGACGACGTTGGCGGTGATGCCGCGCGAGCCCAGCTCACGGGCGACCGAGCGGGCCAGCCCGACGAGCCCGGCCTTGGAGGCGGCGTAGTTGACCTGGCCGGGCGAGCCCATCAGCCCGACGACGGACGAGACGAAGATCATGCGGCCGCCCTTCGCGCGCAACATGCCGCGCGACGCGCGCTTGGCGACGCGGTAGGCGGCGGTCAGGTTGGCGTCGACGACCCGGGTGAAGGAGTCCTCGCTCATCCGCATGAGCAGCCCGTCGTCGGTGATCCCCGCGTTGGAGACCAGCACCTGGACCGGGCCGTGCTTGTCCTCGACCTCGCCGAACGCCCGGTCGACGGCCTCGGCATCGGTGACGTCGCACTGCACGGGCAGCAGGTCGTCGGGCAGCCCGTCGGCGCTGCTGCGGTACGTGACCGCCACCTGGTCGCCCTGGGCGGCGAACGCCTGGGCGATGGCCAGGCCGATCCCGCGGTTTCCTCCGGTCACCAGCACGCTGCGTCCCACGTCCGGAGAACCTAGTGCACGACGAAGATCGCCGGACCGCCCGTCAGGGCAGCCTGCGCCCCAGCGCGATGCCCCCGCCGAGCCCCAACAGCAGCAGGATCGCCCCGCCGATCAGCCACGGCCGGCTCGTGTCGACCTGCCGGGTCTCGTAGCCGATCTGCTCCCCCAGCTCCGAGTACACCTGCCTGAGCTGCGACTCCGACGCGGCGGTGAAGAACTGGCCGCCCGACAGCGACGCGATCTGCTGCATCGACGCGTCGTCGACGGCGACGCGGGTCCGCCCGCCCTCGATGTCGATCGTCCCGTAGTCGGTGCCGAAGGAGATCGTCGACACAGGGATCTTCTCGGCGGCGGCCTGCTTGGCCGCGGTGAACGAGCCGCGCGGGTCGTTCTCGCCGTCCGGGCCGGGGACGGTCTGCTTGCCGTCGCTCATCAGCACGATGCGCGCGGGCGGCGGCCCCTCGGTGCCCGACGCGGCGACCGTGCGGGAGAACGAGTCGATCGACTGCAGCGCCGCGAAGATCGCCTCGCCGGTCGCGGTGGACTCCGAGAGCTTCAGCCCGTCGACCGCCTGCTTGACCGCGGTCCGGTCGGTCGTCGGCGACACCAGCACCGCGGCCGTGCCCGCGAACGACACGAGCCCCAGGTTGATCCCGGGGGTCAGCTGGTCGGCGAACGACTTCGCCGCGGCCTGCGCGGCCGCCAGCCGCGTCGGTGCGACGTCGGTGGCCTGCATCGACAGCGACACGTCGATGACCAGCACGACCGTGGCCCGGTTGCGCGGCACCTTCGCGTCGGCCTGCGGTCCCGCGATGGCGACGACCAGCACCGCCAGCGCCAGGATCATCGCGGCCGCCGGGACGTGCCGGTACCAGCCCGGGCGCCGCGGCGCGACCGTGTCGAGCAGCTCCAGGTTGGTGAACTTCACGACGTCGCGCCGGCGCCTGCGCAGCAGCAGCAGGTACCCGGCGACCAGCGCGGCGACGACCAGCAGCGCCAGCAGCCACCACGGATGCGAGAACGTCACCGGCCGCCTCCCGACCAGGTCCGCTTGCGCGCCAGCGCGAACCGCACGATGTCGGCGATCCAGTCGGAGTCGGTGCGCAGCGTCAGCCGGGCCGCGCCGCAGCGCCGCAGCGTCGTCGCGACCCGGTCGCGGTGCGCGCCGGCGGCGGCCGCGAACTCCCGGCGCAGCAGCGGGGTCACGTGGACCTCGCGCTGACGGCCGGTCTCGGGGTCGGCCAGCACGACCGTCCCGGCATCGGGCAGGTCGAGCTCGGCGGGGTCGAGCACCTCGACGGCCAGCAGGTCGTGCCGAGCCGAGAGCCCGCGCAACGCGCGCTCCCACGTCGGCTCGCCGAGGAAGTCCGAGACCACCACGGCCAGGCCGCGGCGGCGCGCCGGGCGGCGCAGCTGCTCCAGCGCCTCGGCGAGGTCGCCGCGCGTCCCCTCGGGAGCCCTGGGCACCTCCGCGACGCGACGGACGAGCCCCCGGGCGTGCGCCACGCCGCCGCGGGCGGGGACCCGCACGGTGTGCTCCCCCGTCGTGACGAGGGCACCGATGCGGTTGCCGCCACCGCGGGTGAGGTGCGCGACCGCCGCGACCGCGGCCACCGCGAGGTCGCGCTTCTCGCAGGCCGCGGTGCCCATGTCGAGGCTCGGGGACAGGTCCACCACGACCCACGTCTCCAGCTCGCGGTCGGCGACCGTCTCGCGGATGTGCGGCTCGGTGGTCCGCGCGGTGACCGCCCAGTCCATCCGCCGCACGTCGTCGCCCGGCTGGTAGACCCGGGCCTCCCCCGGCTCGGTGCCCGGGCCGGGAACCAGCCCGAGGTGGTTGCCCTGCAACAGCCCGTCGAGGCGGCCCCGGACACTCAGCTCGAGCGTGCGCAGGGCGGCCTCCAGGCGGCCGTCGCGCAACGACGGCGGCGCCGTCGCCGGCCTGCGGGCCGCGGCACCGCGCGGGACCGGGGCCGGCGCGGCCGTGGCGTCACCGGTCACGGCGGCCGCTCACCGGGCGGCACCCGCCGGGCTGAACTGCGGCCGGGCCGTGACCTGGGGCAACGGCACCGTCTGCAGGACGCGCGAGACGATGTGCTCGACCGGCACCTGGTCGGCCACCGCGTCGTAGGACAGCACGAGACGGTGCCGCAGCACGTCCGGCGCGACGTCCAGCACGTCCTGCGGGAGCACGTAGTCGCGGCCACGGACCAGGGCGAGCCCACGGGCCGCCGCGACGATCCCCAGCGTCGCGCGCGGGGACGCGCCGTAGGAGACCCACCCCGCGACGTCGGCGAGGCCGTGCTCGGCCGGCGTCCGGGTGGCGACGACCAGTCGCACCACGTAGTCGACCAGCGCGTGGTGCACGAACACCCGCGACGCGGTGCCCTGCAGCCGGGTCAGCACCGTGGGGTCGATGATCTGCTCGGCGACGGGCGGCTCCGCGCCCATCCGGTAGACGATCTCGCGCTCCTCCTCGACGCCCGGGTAGTCGACGACGATCTTGAACAGGAAGCGGTCGCGCTGCGCCTCGGGCAGCGGGTAGACGCCCTCGTTCTCGATGGGGTTCTGCGTCGCCAGCACGAGGAAGGGGTCGGGCATCGGGAACGTGCGGCCGCCGATCGACACGTGCCGCTCGGCCATGACCTCCAGCATCGCCGACTGCACCTTGGCCGGCGCCCGGTTGATCTCGTCGGCCAGCACGAAGTTGGCGACGACCGGGCCGAGCTCGACGTCGAACTCCTCGCGGCCCTGCCGGTAGATGCGGGTGCCGAGGATGTCGGCGGGCACGAGGTCGGGCGTGAACTGCAGGCGCGCGAACGAGCCGCCGACGACCTTCGCGACCGTCTCCACCGCCAGCGTCTTCGCGACGCCGGGCACCCCCTCGATGAGCAGGTGGCCCCTGGCCAGCAGCCCGACCAGCATCCGCTCGACGAGCTGGTCCTGGCCGACGATGACGCGCTTGACCTCGAACACGACGCGCTCGAGCAGCTCGGCGTCGCGCGCGGGGGTCGGTGCGGCCCCGCCGGCCTGGGAGTCGGCCGGGGAGTCGGCCTGGGGCTCGGGACGGGAATCGGGCACGCTCACGCGTCCATCCAACCGGCCGAGCCGTATGACGCCGGTGAGCCGGTCAGAACATCCGGGCGACGGTCGGCAGCAGCCCGGCGTAGCGCACCGGGCTGATCCGCACCGACGAGCCGGAGTACGGCGCCTCGATCATCTTGCCGTTCCCGATGTAGAGCGCGATGTGGTAAACGCGCCCGTTGCGGGCCCACGCCAGCATGTCGCCCGGCCGCATCTGCGAGAGGGGCACCTGCCGGCCCGCGGCGTGCTGGTTGCCGCTGTAGCGCGGCAGGTTGATCCCGACGCCCGCGAAGGCGTAGAGCATCAGCCCCGAGCAGTCGAAACCGACCTTCCGGTAGTCGCCGAACTGGTCGGCGACGCCGCCGTCGCGGATGCCCAGGCTCGGGCCGCGCGCCGTCCCGCCACCCCAGGCGTAGGTCACCCCGAGCTGCGACATGGCCCGGTCGATGACGGTCTGCACCTTCGCCGACGCGCTGCGCGGCACCGACGCGGGCGGTGCCTGCCCCGCCCTGGCCGCCGCGGCCCGTTGCTCGGCCGCCTGCCGGGCGGCTTCGGCCGCCGCCTGCTGGGCCTGCCAGTCGTCGAAACGCTGCCGCTGTGCCCGCAGCCCCGCGTCGGCGTTCTGGGCGGCGTCGAGCTGACGTTGCACCTCGGCCTGCTGGGCGCCGACCTGCTGGAGCTTCTGCGCCTGCGCCGCGGCCTGCTGCTGGGCGTCGGCCAGCGCCGCGTCGGCCGCCTGCTTGGCCCGGGCCGCCGCAGCGGCCCGGTCGTCGGCCTCCTGCTGGGCCTGCCGGGCGAGGGAGTCCGCGTTGGCCTTCTCGGCGCGCGCCTTCTGCAGCCCGTCGAGGGCGGCGGTCTGCTGCTGGGCGATGTAGTCGGTCAGCTGGGCGCGGTCGATGAAGTCCGCGGGCCCGCTCGACGACGTGAGCAGCCCGAGCGGGCCGAGGTCGAGGCCGCCCTGGTAGGTGTTGGCGACGAAGTCGTCGAGGCGGGCGCGGGCGGCGTCGATGGCCGAGCCCGCCGCCTGCGTCTCGGTGCGGGCCTGCTGCGCCTTCAGCGCGGCGTCGGCCGCGGCCTTCTGCGCGGCCGTGTAGGTGTCCTGCGCGGCGTTGGCCGACTCGTGCTGCTCGGCGACCTGGATCTGCAGGTCGTCGGCCTGCGCCTGGAGCTCGTTGAGCCGGTCGGTCAGCCGGGCGACCTGCGCGGCCGTGCCCGACACCGTGTTGCGACTGTTCTGGAGGTCCTGGTCGCTGGGGTTCGGCGGCGGCGTCGGGGGCGGCGCGGCCAGCGCGGCCGGCGTGCCGCCCGCGAATGCGAGAGCAGCCGTCAGCACGACCACGAGCACCGCGCGCCCGACCCGCACGACACGTCTCCCCTCCGGCCGCGATGATCACCCGGCGCGGCCGGGGTGACTGTGCCATTCGAGGGACGCGTTCCCAACCACCACACGCTCACCGTCAAGAACTTCCACCACATGGCGTAACGGTTAGTCTGCGTCCGACAAGGGGGAGCTAGCACCCCCTGAGTGCGAATCCAGACGTAGTGCTGGCCCCATTCCGGGCTCGACACGACTCGCAGATCATCGTCGGGGCCGCACCGGGCGGTCACGCGCGATACACCGAGGGGACTCATGACCGACGACCAGGGACGTGGAGCAATGCCCCCCGGGCAGCCGTGGCCGCAGGACGGCGGGCAGCAGGGCTGGGGGGCCCCGCAGCCCGCGCCCGGACAGCAGCAGTGGGGCGACCCCCAGGCCCAGCAGGCCTACCAGCAGCAGCCCTACCAGCAGGGATATCCACAGCAGGGATATTCACAGCAGGGATATCCGCAGCAGGCCTGGCAGCAGCAGCCGGCGTGGGGTGCGCAGCCCGCAGGCGCGGCGCCCGGCGGCTGGCAGGGCGGGCCGCAGCAGACGGCGCAGTACCCCGCCGCGGGCTACCCGCAGGCGCCCGTGCCGCAGCCGGCCTGGGGTGGCGAGGGTGGGCCGCCCGGGTACCCGCCCCCGCCCGGGTTCGACGGGTCGGGCGGCCAGCCGCCCAAGCGCAAGCGCTGGCCGCTGATCACCGCGCTCGTGGGCGTCGTCGTCGTGATCGCCGCCGTGGTCGTCGGGTTCACGGTGTTCGGGGGCGGCGGCGCCAACACCCCCAACGCGGCGGTCACCCTGCTCGCGCAGGACCTGACCGACGACAACTACCTCGACGCGCTCAAGACGCTGCACCCCACCGAGGCCAAGCTCGCCGTCGACGCGAACCAGGTCCTCGGCGACCAGCTCAAGCGGCTGCAGATCCTCAAGCCCGACGCCGACCCCACCGCGTCGATCGGCACGGTCGAGTTCAAGGACCTGAAGTTCGACGAGGGCGCCCAGGAGAAGGTGCGCGACAACGTCGTCATCAACAAGCTGGTGGCCGGGACGATCACGCTGAACCAGGACCCGGCGAAGATCCCGTTCACCGACGACTTCAAGAACCGGGTGTTCAAGGACGGCGTCCCCGGGGCGGAGAACACGACGATCAACATCGCCGACGAGGTCAAGCGCAACGGCGAGCCCATCCGCATCGCGACCGTCGAGGTCGACGGCAAGTGGTACGTCAGCCTCTTCTACACGATCGCCGACTACGCGCTGCACCAGGAGAAGAAGGCCTGGCCGACGACGTCGGTCCCGGCGCGTGGCGGCAGCAGCGCCGAGGACGCGCTCAAGCAGACCGTGCAGGCGATCGCCGACCAGAACGCGCAGCGGCTCGTCGAGCTCGCGCCGCCGACGGAGCTCGCCGTCGTGCACGACGCGGGCCAGGCGATCATCGACTCCGCCGGGCGCCCGCGGCCGTCGGGCCTGCAGGTCACGACGCTCGAGACCAACACCGAGACCGTCCGCGGCTACACCGCGATGTCGCTCAAGCGGCTGGTGCTGACGCAGGACGGCCAGCAGATCACCGTCGCCCGCGACGGCGACTGCCTCTCGGTCGAGGTCCAGGGCCAGTCGCAGCGGTTCTGCAGCGCCGACATCACGCAGCTGGCCGGGCTGGGCTCGACGACGTCGTCACTGCCGCCGTCGGTGCAGCAGCTGCTGCCCAAGCTGATGACGGCCGTGCTCGACATCAAGGTGATGGCCTCCGAGGAGGGCGGGTCCTGGTACGTCAGCCCGTCGCAGACGGTCCTGCAGGCCTACGCCGACATCCTCGGCGTGCTGCAGCCGCAGGACGTCAAGGACCTACTGGATCTCGCCGGTAACTGACGTCACGCCGGCCGTCGCCGGAGCCGAGCGGGGCACGGGTGCACACTGCCCGTGCCCCGCTGCCGTGTGACGGTGCCGGGCCTGCTCGACCCGCAAGTAGGACAGGCGTACTGTTTGGGTCGAGGGGCCTGCCGGCTACCCGCGGCGGAGCCCGACACGCGCCGCACAGCGCGCCCACCACGCACGCCAGGAGGTAGAGCCATCGTGGCCAGCACCGACAGCTTCGGAGCCAGGGGAACGCTCGACGTCGGCGAGAACCAGTACGAGATCTTCCGGCTGGCGGCCGTCGAGGGCGCCGAGAAGCTTCCGTACAGCCTCAAGGTGCTGCTGGAGAACCTCCTGCGCACCGAGGACGGTGCCAACGTCACGGCCGACCACATCCGCGCGCTCGCCGCGTGGGACCCGGCGGCCGACCCCGACACCGAGATCCAGTTCACGCCCGCCCGCGTGATCATGCAGGACTTCACCGGTGTCCCCTGCGTCGTCGACCTCGCGACCATGCGCGAGGCCGTGACCGAGATGGGCGGCGACCCCGCCAAGGTCAACCCGCTCGCTCCCGCCGAGCTCGTCATCGACCACTCGGTGATGATCGACTTCTTTGGCACCGCCGACGCGTTCGAGAAGAACATCGAGTTCGAGTACGGCCGCAACCAGGAGCGCTACCAGTTCCTGCGTTGGGGCCAGGGCGCCTTCGACGAGTTCAAGGTCGTCCCCCCGGGCACCGGCATCGTGCACCAGGTCAACATCGAGCACCTCGCGCGCACCGTCATGGCCCGCAACGGCCAGGCCTACCCCGACACGCTGGTCGGGACCGACTCGCACACCACGATGGTGAACGGCCTCGGCGTGCTGGGCTGGGGCGTCGGCGGCATCGAGGCCGAGGCCGCGATGCTCGGCCAGCCGGTCTCGATGCTCATCCCGAAGGTGCTCGGCTTCAAGCTGACCGGCGAGATCCCCGCGGGCGTCACCGCGACCGACGTCGTCCTCACGATCACCGAGATGCTGCGCCGGCAGGGCGTCGTCGGCAAGTTCGTGGAGTTCTACGGCGCCGGCGTCTCGGCCGTCCCGCTGGCCAACCGCGCCACCATCGGCAACATGAGCCCGGAGTTCGGCTCGACCGCGGCGATCTTCCCGATCGACGACGAGACCGTCCGCTACCTCAAGCTGACCGGCCGCTCGGCCGAGCAGATCGCGCTCGTCGAGGCCTACGCCAAGGAACAGGGCCTGTGGCACGACCCGGCGGCCGAGCCGGTCTTCTCCGAGACCCTCGAGCTCGACCTGTCGACGGTCGTCCCCTCGATCTCCGGCCCGAAGCGGCCCCAGGACCGCATCGAGCTCACCGCGGCCAAGGCCGCCTTCCGCGCGGCGGTCCAGGACTACACCGACGACGCCGTCGTCGAACCGCTCTCGGGTGTCGACGAGTCCTCCGACGAGTCCTTCCCCGCCAGCGACGCGCCGGCGACGTCCACCCACGGCCACGAGGCAGCCCCGGTCGTGTTCTCCGCGGCCGACGGCTGCGAGGGCCGGCCGTCCAAGCCGACCACGGTGACCTCGGCCTCCCGCGGGGAGTTCGTGCTCGACCACGGCGCCGTCGTGATCGCCTCGATCACCTCCTGCACCAACACCTCGAACCCCTCGGTGATGCTCGGCGCGGCCCTGTTGGCACGCAACGCCGTCGAGAAGGGCCTGACCGTCAAGCCCTGGGTGAAGACGTCGATGGCGCCCGGCTCGCAGGTCGTCACGGACTACTACGAGAAGGCCGGCCTCTGGCCGTACCTGGACAAGCTGGGCTACAACCTCGTCGGCTACGGCTGCACCACCTGCATCGGCAACTCCGGCCCGCTCCCCGAGGAGATCTCGGCGGCGGTCAACGAGGCCGACCTCAGCGTCGTCTCCGTGCTGTCGGGCAACCGCAACTTCGAGGGCCGGATCAACCCGGACGTCAAGATGAACTACCTGGCGTCCCCGCCGCTGGTCATCGCCTACGCCCTCGCCGGCACCATGGACTTCGACTTCGAGACCCAGCCGCTGGGCAAGGACGGCGACGGCAAGGATGTCTTCCTCGCCGACATCTGGCCCTCGACCGAGGACGTCAACGCCGTCATGGACGCCGCGATCGACGAGGAGATGTTCGCCAAGAGCTACTCCGACGTCTTCCGCGGCGACGAGCGCTGGCGCTCGCTGCCGACCCCCGAGGGCCAGACCTTCGCGTGGGACCCGGCGTCGACCTACGTGCGCAAGCCCCCGTACTTCGAGGGCATGACGACCGAGCCGGCGCCGGTGCAGGACATCACCGGCGCGCGGGTCCTCGCGCTGCTGGGCGACTCCGTCACCACCGACCACATCTCCCCCGCCGGGTCGATCAAGCCCGGTACCCCGGCCGCGCAGTACCTCGACGAGAACGGCGTGGACAAGAAGGACTACAACTCCTTCGGCTCGCGGCGCGGCAACCACGAGGTGATGATCCGCGGCACGTTCGCCAACATCCGGCTGCGCAACCAGCTGCTGGACGCCATCGTCGACGGCGGGGTCTCCGGCGGCTACACCCGGGACTTCACCCAGGACGGCGGCCCGCAGGCATTCATCTACGACGCCGCGCAGAACTACGCGGCCGCGGGCACCCCGCTCGTCGTGCTGGGCGGCAAGGAGTACGGCTCGGGCTCGTCGCGTGACTGGGCGGCCAAGGGCACCGCGCTGCTGGGCGTGAAGGCCGTCATCGTCGAGTCGTTCGAGCGCATCCACCGCTCGAACCTGATCGGCATGGGCGTCATCCCGCTGCAGTTCCAGCAGGGCGAGTCGGCGGCGTCGCTGGGCCTGGACGGCACGGAGACCTTCGACATCGCGGGCATCACGGCGCTGAACGACGGCACCACCCCGCGCACGCTCACGGTCACCGCGACCAAGGAGGACGGCTCGACCATCGAGTTCGACGCCGTCGTCCGCATCGACACCCCCGGCGAGGCGGACTACTACCGCAACGGCGGCATCCTGCAGTACGTGCTGCGCGGCATGCTCGCCGGCTGATCCGACCCACCTTCTGACGGGGGCGGCTCCCACGGGGGCCGCCCCCGTCGTCGTGGCTGGTTTTTCCTTTGAGATCAGTCTCCCCGGTCCCAAGATCGTTTTCGGTGCGTCAATGATTGGTTTACACGTGGAGAGGCACCTGCGTCCCCACCATGACCTCCTCCCGCCGCAACCTCACCGCTTCCGCCGGCCGATCCGGCAGCAGTGGGGTTGCGGCCAACCCGCCGGCCGCAACCCCACTGCTCTTGGGCGGGCGTACGACGACCCTGAGGTTGCGGCCGCACTTGCGGAGGAGCAGAACGTCGCCGCGACGGGTGGCATTCCCCGGACCCGGCGCTGGGTCGGACGCGCCGTTCGTCTCCGTCGATGTCCGCCCGGGTCGATGTCCGCCCGGGTCGATCTCCGCCCGCCCGGTACGCGGCACGGTGCCGCCACTCACAGGAGCTGTTCGGGGGTGCCGGCACTGGCCGGGATCGATGTCCCGCTGCCGGTCGGCGCCGGCGGACAGCCAGCGGCGCGCTGCGCGCTCCCTCCACGAGTTCCGCGGCAGGGGCGGTTCGTCGCGGTCTCCAGAGTCTGAGCTTCGCGCCGGCGACGAGCAGGTAGGGCGGGTCGGACCGGCCGGTGGTACCTCACCCTCGCACGGAGTCGGCGGGGTGCCGAGGAGCCCGGAGCCGGGTCGACCAGACAGGCAGGAACCTGCCCGCTCCCCCGTGCCGCGTCAGTCGGGCGCGGTGCCGGCAGGGTCCTCGAGGGCCAACCGGTTCGCGCGTTGTGTCAATGAATCGTTTACCAGAGAGAAGGGGCGAGCCCGGCTCCCACCGGGACAGAGTCGGCCGCGTCAGCGCCGGTAGAACGGCAGCTCCGTCACGGTGTACGGCTGCCGCCGGCCCCGGACGTCCAGCTCGACCGCCGTACCGGGCGCGGCCAGCGCGGCGTCGACGTAGGCCAGCGCGATCGGGACTCCGAGCGTCGGCGACAGGACGCCGGAGGTCACCTCCCCCACCAGCGATCCGTCGGCGTCGAGGACCGCGGCGCCGGCCCGGCCCGCCCGGCGTCCCTCCCCCGTCAGCCCGACCAGGACCCGGGCCGGCTCGGACTCGGCCCGGGCGGCGAGCGCATCGCGTCCGACGAACTCCTTGTCGAGCGCGACCACACGGCGCAGCCCGGCCGCGAACGGGTCGGTGTCGACCGTGAGCTCGTGACCGTAGAGCGCCATCCCGGCCTCCAGGCGCAGCGTGTCCCGGCAGGCCAGCCCGGCCGGCTGGAGGTCGTGCGGCCGGCCGGCATCGAGCAGGACCCGCCAGAGCGCGGGTGCGTCGGCGCCGGGCACGTACAGCTCGAAGCCGTCCTCGCCCGTGTACCCGGTGCGCGCCAGCAGGATCTCGATCCCGGCCACGGCAGCCGGCGTGGCCGCGTAGTAGCGGAGCTCGTCGACGACGGCCGGGTCCGGGACGAGGCCGCGGACGATCTCGGCCGCCCGCGGGCCCTGGACGGCGACGAGCGCCGTGTCGGCCGACCGGTCACGGACCCGGACGTCGAAACCCTCGGCACGGCGGGCGAGCTCGGTGGCGTCGGCGCCGGCGTTGGCCGCGTTCACGACGACCAGGAACCGCTCCTCGGCGAGCCGGTACACAACGAGGTCGTCGAGCACGCCGCCGTCGTCGGCGCACAGCAGCGAGTACTTCGCCCGGCCGACGCGCATCGCCGACATCGCCCCGGTGAGCGCGTGGTCGAGCGCGGCCCCCGCCTGCGGGCCCTCGAACTCGACCTCGCCCATGTGCGACAGGTCGAACAGCCCGGCCGCGGTCCGGACGGCGTGGTGCTCGGCGAGGTCGCTGCCGTAGCGAACGGGCATGCGCCAGCCGGCGAAGTCGGTGAACGTCGCCCCGAGCGCCTCGTGCTCGGCGTCGAGCGGGGTACGGACGAGATGATCGTGTGCGGCGGTCATGCGGAGCTCCGGTGGGTGGTGCGACGCGGGATCACACGGCGCGGGCGCGGTCGGCGGCGCCGGGTCGTCGGCGCGCGGGGTCGGCGTGTCGCGGTCGGGGATTCGCGGTCGGGAGTTGGCGGTCAGGGGTGCGGGTGCCCCGGGTCGACCCACGGCACCTCGACGGGATCGGCGACGCCCTCGATGTCGAGGTTCACCACGACCGGCTCCTGCCCGCTGCGGGTGAGCACGCACTCGAGCGGCTCGTCGTCGAGCGCGTTGATCTCCTGGTGGGGCACGTACGGCGGCACGAAGATGAACGAGCCGGGACCCGCCTCCGCCGTGTACTCGAGGTTCTCCCCCCAGCGCATGCGTGCCTTGCCCCGGATCACGTAGATGACGCTCTCCAGCTCACCGTGATGGTGCGCGCCGGTCTTGGCGCCCGCGTGGATGGTCACCGTGCCGGCCCACAGCTTCTGCGCGCCGACCCGGGCGTGGTCGATCGCCGCGGCCCGGTTCATGCCCGGGGTCTGCGGCGTGTTGGTGTCCAGCGCGTCGCCGGGGACGACCCGCACGCCGTCGGTGCGCCAGTCGTGGGAGTGCTCGTCGGCCGTGCTCATGCGGAGGAGCCTAGTGACGCGGCCGGTCACCACGCACCGGCCGGAGCGGGAGCGCCGGGGACGCGGCCCCCGGCGCTCCGGTCCACGGTCGACGGGTCACCGCACGGGTTCGCCGGGCCGGACGGCCGTCGCAAGGCTCAGGCCGAAGCGGTCGAGCGGATCGGCCCACCAGCGGGTCAGCTCGAAGCCCGCGCCGGCCAGCATCTCCCGGACCCCGTTGCGGCGGAACTTCGCCGAGACCTCGGTGCACAGCTCCTCGCCCTCGGCGAAGCGCACCGTGAGACCGAGCTCGCGGACGTGCACCGTCATCGCCCGCTGCGCCCGCAGCCGCATCTCGATCCACTCGTTCTCCGCGTCCCACAGGGCCACGTGGTCGAACGCCTCGGGCTCGAAGTCGGCCCCCAGCTCCCGGTTGAGCACGTGCAGGACGTTGCGGTTGAACTCCGCGGTGACGCCGGCGGCGTCGTCGTAGGCCGGGACGACGACCTCGGGTGCGACGACCAGCCCGGTCCCCAGCAGCAGCTGCTCCCCCGGCTCCAGCACCGACCGCACGTGCGCGAGGAACTGCGCCCGTGCCGCGGGCAGCAGGTTGCCGATCGTGCCGCCGAGGAACGCGATCATCCGGCGGCCACCGCCGGGCAACCGGCCGAGGTCGCGGGTGAAGTCGCCGACGACGCCCCGCAGCTCCAGTCCCGGGTACTCCTCGGTGAGCTGGTCGAGCGCGCCGCGCAGGGCCGCCTCGCTGACGTCCTGCGGGACGTAGCGGCGCAGCGTCCCGGCGCGGGCGAACGCGTCGAGCAGCAGCCGGGTCTTGGCCGACGAGCCCGACCCGAGCTCGACGATCGTGTCGGCGCCCGACGCCGCGGCGATCTCGTCGACGCTCGACTCCAGCAGGGCCCGCTCGGTGCGGGTCGGGTAGTACTCGGGCAGCTCGGTGATCCGCTCGAACAGCTCGCTGCCGCGGGCGTCGTAGAACCACTTGGGCGGCAGGACCTTCGGCTCGGACGTGAGGCCCCTGGCCACGTCGGCGCGCAGGGCGGCTGCGGCGTCGGCGTCGGTCAGGTGGACGTCGAGCTGGACGACAGACATCGGACTCCTATCCGATCACCGGCGACGGCCCGGATCCCGCCGTCGCCGACGTCGCGCCCACGGTCGTGAGCGCGTCGAGGTGGTACCGGCCAGGTACGGCCCGTACGAGGTGCCGGTCGGGCACGGGGGCCCAGCCGGGGAGGTCGTCGAACGGCTCGGAGACGACGGTGACCGCGGCCGCGGCGGTCCCCGCGGCGGGCAGCACGCGCACGGACAGCGCGTGGTCCCACGCGGTCGCCCAGATCGCCGAGCCGTCGGTGAGCAGGAGGTTGAGCCGCGACCCGGGGGCGACGGCCGCGATCTCGGCGACGGTGGCGGCCAGCGCGTCGCCCGGGTCACGGCCCGCACGCAGCCGGTCGCGCACCAGCGCCCAGAGCAGGGCCGAGTCGGTGGGCGCGTCGAGGGTGAGCAGGTCGGTGACCGGAAGCCGTGCCGCGACGCCCGCCACCGACGCGGGCCATCCGCGGACGACACCGTTGTGGCTGAACAGCCAGCGACCCTCCGTGAACGGTGCCGCCGCGGTGCTCACCACCGGCATGCCCGTCGTCGCGGACCGCACGGCGGCCAGCACCGCGGCCGAACGCGTCGCCCCGGCCAGCGCGGCGAACGACGTGTCCGACCACATCGGCCGGTCGCTGCGGTAGCGGACCGGCGGCGCCCCCGAACCCGGGTACCAGCCGGCCCCGAACCCGTCGGCGTTGACGGTGCCGCCGCCACGCATGTCGCGCGGCGCCCACGACTGCCGCAGCAGCGCGTGCGACGGCTCCGTGAGCAGTGTCGACAGCGTCACCGGCGGGCCGAGGTACGCGAGATGGCGGCACACGCCGTCATCGACCCCCGGTCGGCACGCCGGACGACTCCGCCGCCTCGGCCGCCGACGCGTCGCGCGCGCAGCGGAACCCGGAGAAGATCTGGCGGCGGATCGGGTGGTCCCAGTTGCGGAACGTCGCCCGGACCGCCGACGGGTCCGTGCCGAACGACCCGCCGCGCAGCACCTTGTAGTCGCCGCCGAAGAACACCTGCGAGTACTCGGGGTACGGGAACATCTCGAATCCCGGGTAGGGCTCCCAGCCGCTGTCGCACCACTCCCAGACGTCGCCCAGCATCTGATGCACGCCCAGCGCCGACACCCCTGCCGGGTAGGCGCCGAGCGGCGCCGGCTGCAGGTGCCGCTGCCCGAGGTTGGCGTGGCCGGCACCGGGCTCCTCGTCGCCCCACGGGTAGCGCCGGGAGCGCCCGGTGGCGGGGTCGTGGCGGGCCGCCTTCTCCCATTCCGCCTCCGTGGGCAGGCGCTTGCCCACCCAGGCGGCGTAGGCCGCGGCCTCGTGGAAGCAGACGTGCACGACGGGCTCGTCGGCCGGCACCGGCTCGACGACGCCGAACCGGCGCCGCCACCACGTTCCCGACGCGTCGCGCTCCCAGAACTGCGGCGCCCGCAGGTCCGCCTCGACCCGGTGTGCCCAACCGCGTGCGCTCCACCAGCGCGGGTCGTCGTACCCGCCGGCCTCGACGAACGCGGTGTACTCGGCGTTGGTGACCGGGTAGGTGTCGATGACGAACGCCGGCAGGTCGACGGTGTGCGCGGGCCGCTCGTTGTCGAGCGCCCACGGTTCGGTCGACGTGCCCTGCACGAACGGGCCCGCCGGGACGAGGACCTCGCGCGCCCCGAGCCGCGCCGGGCCCGGGCCGGGCGGCGGGGGCTCGGCGTGCAGCACGGGCGCGCCCGCGCGCAGCTGGTGGGTGGCGAGCATGGTCTCGTCGTGCTGCTGCTCGTGCTGGACGATCATCCCGAACGCGAAACCGTGCTCGACGAGCCGGCGCCCGCGCAGCGGGGTCGATCCGAGCGCGTCGAGCGCCTTGTCGCGCACCTCGGCGACGTAGGCCCGCGCCTCCGGCGGGGTGAGCAGCGGCAGGTCCACGCGGCTCGCGCGGCTGTGCTGGAACGCGTCGTAGAGCCCGTCGATCTCCGGGCGCAGCGGCTCGCGGCCGCCGACGTCGCGGACCAGCCAGAGCTCCTCCTGGCTGCCGATGTGCGCGAGGTCCCAGACCAGCGGCGACATCAGCGGTGAGTGCTGCGCGACGAGGTCGGCCTCGTCGACGGCGTCGGTGAGCGCGATGCTGCGCGTGCGGGAGCGCTCGAGCAGCCGCACCACCCGGTCGCGGACGGCCGCCTCGCTCTCGGTCGCGTCGCCGTCGGGCGCAGCGGGATCGGTGACGGTCGGCACCTCGGTCACGACGGGTCTCCTTCCGGGACGGCGGTGGACAGGGCGGCCGGCGCCACCACGCTGGTGAGCAGCGGCCACTCGTCACCGGTGTCGACGACGGGTTGCGGGCGCAGCCGTTCCTCGTCGAGCAGGTCGTCGGCCGGGCACCGGCCCCGCAGGACACGTCGCGCGGTCATGTCCTCGAGCGCGGTCACGACGTCGGCCGGGGCGCCCACCTCGCGCGCCGCGGCGCAGGCGAGCTCGAACACGGACCCGGCCGCCGCGGCCAACGCCGGGTCGGCGAGGGCACAGCGGGCCGCCTCGATCCAGCGGTCGGCGACGGGCCGGCTCAGCTCGAGCGCGCGCTCGGTGACCTCGCGCCGCGACAGCAGGGCGACCAGCACGGCGATGGGCAGGGCCCAGCCGGAACCGGCCTGCCCGTCGACGTAGCGGACCTCGAGGAAGCCGTGCGCCCGCACCGGCGGGAACAGCGTCGACACGTGGTAGTCGAGATCGGCCGTCGTCGGCGCGGTGGGCAACGCGCCCGCGATCCAGTCGGCGAACGTGACGCCGGGCGGCGCGTCCCACGGCCCGTCGTCGCGGCGCACGCACAGCAGCGGGGTGCCGAGCACCCGGGCGGCCCAGTCGGTGACCGGGTCGGCCGAGCGCGGGCGCGGCGGGGTCGTCCGCGTCGGGTCGGCGGAGAGCCAGCAGGCCATCCGCGACGACTTCCAGCCGGTCCGGCGCCCCGCGAGCACGGGCGAGTTCGCGAAGGCCGCCAGCAGCACCGGTCCGAGGGCGTGCAGGGCCTCCCAGCGCAGCGGCAGGTCGGCGGCCGTCCCGACGTCGAGACACACCTGGACGGCCGTCGTCGAGCACATCCCGCTGCGGCCGTGCGGACCGCGGCGGTCGAAGGCGCGTTCCATCGCGGCGTAGCGCGGATGGTCGAGGATCCGCGTCGGCGGCCGGAGCGGGTCGGTGGCCCGCGGCTGGACGACGAGACCGCAGGCCGCGAGGCGGCGGTGGAGCTCCGCGGCGTCGGCGGCGGTGACGCGGACGAGCGAGTCCAGATCGGCGAGCGGCGGGCTGGCCAGCTCGACCTGGCCGCCGGGCTCGACCGTCACGGTCGATCCGTGCGGGAGCGGTTGGGCCGGGGAGGACGGGACGAGGGTGGTGGGGGCGTGCGGGCCGAGGGCCGAAGCCAGGCGCGCGCGGTCCGGCGGTGCCCCGGGGGCGGTGCCGGAGTGGACGAGCCATTCGAGCTCGACACCCTGCAGCCGCGGTGGGCCGTGCTTGAAACATACCGACGCCACGTACGCCTCCGCCTCCGACAGGCTGCGAAGCTGCCGCGCCGCCGCCGGCGTGTGCGACGGCGAGGACGCCGCGACTTCCACCTCGTGGACCACGGCGGAAACGGTACCCGCGGGGACCGACAGTTGCAGATGACCGAACAATGACGATCATGTGGCCGGCATCGGCTCCCCTGCAATCCGTACGTACGGAATACTGGAGGCGTGCCCCGCGTCAGCTCCGACCAGCTCGAGGCGCGCCGCCGTCAGATCCTCGACGGGGCGCGCGAGTGCTTCGCCCGCCACGGCTACGAGGGGGCGACGGTCCGGCGGCTGGAGCAGACGACCGGGCTCTCGCGTGGCGCGATCTTCCACTACTTCCGCGACAAGCAGGCGTTGTTCCTCGCGATCGCCGAGCAGGACGCCCGCGTGATGGCGGCGGTGGTGGCCGAGCAGGGGCTCGTGCAGGTCATGCGGGAGCTGCTGTCCTCGCCCGACAGCCGCCCTGCCGGCTGGACGGGGACATATCTCGAGATGGCCCGCAAGGCGCGCACCGACGAGGCGTTCCGCGGGCACTGGCAGGCCTACTCCGCCGAGCTCACGACGGCGACCCGCAACCGGCTGGAGCGCCAGGCCGCGTCCGGTGCGCTGCGCGCGGACGTCGACCTCACCGTGCTCACCCAGTACCTGGAGCTCGTGCTCGAGGGCCTGGTGTCGCACCTGGCGATGGGCCTGCCGGCCGGTCATCTCGCGAGCGTGCTCGACGTCGTCGAGCAGTCGGTGCGCCGCACCACCGCTCCGGTGGACGGCGCGGGCGCGGTGGGCTGAGCCGCCGCGCCGTCCGGCCGCGGCGCCGCCCGCTGCGGGACGAGGCCGGACGAGCCGCCCCACCCGATCGGCGGTGCTGTCACGGACCGGTCACGGCGGGTTGACCCGGGTCACTCCGGCTGCGAACGTGAGCACCGTCCGCTGGGTGCAACGGCGCACCCGGTGGGCGCGAATCAGGCCGCGGCAGGCTGCCGGCCCACCTCGTCGGCGATCCGGGTCGCCGCGCGCTCGTCGGCGCGCCGTCCCCATCGGCTCGTGCACACCACCCCGAGGACGGCGACGGCGATCCCGCACACCGTCACCACGACCCACGCCGTGTGGCTCGCCTCCGCCAGCCCGACCGCGCCGGGGCCCGTCGTCCGCGAGGTGACGATCGCGCCCAGCACCGCCACACCCAGCGCCGATCCGACCTGCCGGCACGTCGAGGCGACCGCGGCCGCCACCCCGGCCTGGCTGACCGGCATCCCGGAGACGGTGGCGTTGGTGATCGGGGCGTTGACCATGCCCGAGCCGATCCCGAACACGACGTAGGCGACCAGCAGCAGGCCCAGCGACGTCGTCTCGGTCAGCCCCGTCAGCAGCGCGCCGCCGGTGGCGAGCCCGAGACCGCCCACGATCAGCGGAATCCGCGGGCCCCGGGTGCCGACCAGCCGTGCCGACAGTGGTGGCAGCAGCGCGACCGCAGCGGCCATGGGCAACGTCAGGAGCCCCGCGTGCAGGGCGCTGTAGCCGCGGGTCGTCTGCAGGTAGAGGGCGTTGAGGAAGAGGAACCCGGCCAGCGCGGCGAACGCGGCGATCGCGATGACGGTGGCCGCGCTGAACGAGACGCTGCGGAAGAACCGCGGATCGAGCAGCGGCTCGCGGCGGCGCAGCTCGACGGGCACGAGCACCGCCAGCGCGACGACCGCGACCGCGGCGGACCCGAGGATCCACGGCGACCCGATGCCACGCACCGGCGCCTCGATGATCGCGAAGGTGACGCCTGCGAGCAGCAGGACGACCAGCACCTGGCCGATCGGGTCGATGCGGCGCGGTCGCTCGGCCCGCGACTCGGGCACGAACCGCGCCGCGAGCACGACGACGACCAGCGTCACCGGCACGTTCACCCAGAAGATCGACCGCCATCCGACGGCGTCGACGAGCACCCCGCCCAGCAGTGGGCCGAGCGCCATGCTGATCCCGGCGACGCTCCCCCACGCCCCGATCGCCTTGGCCCGGGCCCGCCGTTCGGTGAAGACGTTCGTGATGATCGACATGGCGACGGGGTTGAGCATGGAGCCGCCGACGGCCTGCAGCATCCGGAAGGCGATGAGCGACCCGGTGTTCGGGGCGAGGCTGCACAGCAGCGAACCGAGACCGAACAGCATCAGACCGGTCTGGAACACCCGACGACGGCCGATCCGGTCCCCGGTCGAGCCCGCGAGCATGAGCCGGCTCGCCAGCACGAGCAGGTACGCGTCGACGACCCACTGCAGACTGCTCACCGAGGAGCCCAGATCGCGCGAGATGGCCGGCAGCGCGACGTTGACGATCGTGTTGTCGAGGCTGACGACGAAGAGACTGGAACAGCAGATCGCGAGGATCACCGAGCGCGTCCGCGCCGTCATCTCCGGCATCCCGCTCCGTTCGTCGTGGCGTACCGAACAGTTAGCACGCTACAACTAATTGGCGACCGGATCCCGGCCGGGACGACGAGATCGTCGACACGCTGCGGCCCCGGGGACCGCGCGACCGCCCCTGGACACCGACGGCGGCGAGGGACGGCGACGGTCGGGCTCGCGCCGGCCCGTCGCCACTCACGACCGTGTCGCCGACGGCCACCGGGTGCCGCGACGCCACGCTCCCGGCCGCGACGCCACGCCCGATGTCAGTCGCCGGCGGCCAGGGCCCGCAGCCGGCGCAGCTGGGCGGCCCGCTCCGCGGCGAGCGCCCCGGCGGGATCGACGCCGTCGGCCACCCCGGCCAGCAGGGCGAGCGTCTCCCGGGCGGCGCCCGCGGGTGCGGACGTGAGGGCGGTGACCGCGGTGTCGGTCGCCGCGTCGAGCTGGTCGACGGGGACGACCTGCTGCACCAGGCCGATGGCCAGGGCCTCCTCCGCGCCGATCCGCCTGCCCGTGAGGCAGATGTCCACGGCCCGCGCGTACCCGACCGCGCGGACCAGCGGGAACGTCCCGCCCAGGTCGGGCACGATGCCCAGCGCCGGCTCGGCCATGCAGAACTGCG
This sequence comes from Pseudonocardia benzenivorans CB1190, assembly GCF_000196675.2. Classification (GTDB taxonomy): domain Bacteria; phylum Actinomycetota; class Actinomycetes; order Mycobacteriales; family Pseudonocardiaceae; genus Pseudonocardia; species Pseudonocardia benzenivorans. The sequence continues at coordinate 3,621,206 of NC_015312.1, forward strand.
CGTCCTCCGCCGCGATCCGGATGTCGCAGGCGAGTGCGAGCTGGAAGCCGCCGCCGATGGCGTGCCCCTGCACGGCCGCGACGGTCACCCGCGCCGGGTCGCGCAGCCACACGAACCCGGCCTGGAACGCGGCGATGGCCTCGTCGCCGTCGGCGTCGGAGAGGCCGGCGATCGTGCCGACGCCGGGGTGGCCGTCGATCCCCTCGGGGGTGAACATCCGCCTGTCGAGCCCGGCGGAGAATGCCCGCCCGGCCCCGCGCACGACGACCGCGCGCACCTCCGCGGGCAGGCCCTCGCCGATGGCGGCGAGGGCCTGCCACGTGTCCGGGGTCTGCGCGTTGAGCCGGTCCGGCCGGTCGAGGGTCACCGTCGCCCGCACGCCGTCGACCGTGAGGACGACCCCGCCACGCGACAGCAGGTCCGCGTCGACCGCGGGAGCCGGTCCGTCGGTCACAGGGTCCACCGAGTGCGCAGAGGTCACCGAGTCCGCCTTTCGTCCAGGGCGGGCGGGCCGAGCGCCCGTCCCGGTGGCCGACGCTACCCGGTCGTCTCCGGGTGCCCCGGCGGTGCGCGTCGGACCAGGACGCGCTGCAGGGGCGGGTCGAACCGCGGGCCCGCGTCGCGGGCCGGTACCACCTACTTCTTCTTGGTGCGGGTCGCCCCGCCACGGCCGCGCAGCGTCACACCGGTCTCGCTCAGCACCCGGTGCACGAAGCCGTAGGACCGTCCCGTCTGCTCGGCCAGGGCCCGGATGCTCGCCCCCTTCTCGTACTTCTTCTTCAGGTCGGTCGCGAGTTTGTCCCGTTGTGCGCCGGTGATCCGGGCGCCCTTCTTCAGGTCGGCCACGTCATTGACCTCCTCTGCCCCGCCGCGGGCCGTCCGCGGCCCCCGAGCCCCGCTCGGCTCGCGGTGCGGCAATGATCGACCACGGGGTAGGAACGTGCCAGATGATCGACTCGATGATCGGTGAACGGTTCCCCCGAACGGATCACGCGGATGGGTGATCATCGCGGTCGGTGGCGATCGGACGCGGTCATCCGGGTGTCGCGGTCCCGAACGACCACGGACGGGGGGCTCGCGAGGGTCAGGCGAGCTGGACCAGCTCGAGGTAGTCCGCCGACCACAGGTCCTCGGTTCCGTCCGGCAGCACGATCACCTTGTCGGGGTCGAGCGCCTCCACCGCGCCGGGGTCGTGCGTCACGAGGACGACGGCGCCCGCGAACCGGCGCAGCGCGTCGAGCACCTGCTCGCGGCTGGCCGGGTCGAGGTTGTTGGTCGGTTCGTCGAGCAGCAGCACATTGGCCGAGCTCGACACGAGGCCGGCGAGGGCCAGCCTGGTCCGCTCGCCGCCCGACAGCGTCCCCGCCCGCTGCTCGAGCTGTTCGCCGGAGAACATGAACGTGCCCAGCACCGTACGCAGCTGCTGCTCGGGGGTGTCGGGTGACGCGTGCCGGATGTTCTCCCAGACCGTCGCGTCCATGTCGAGGGTGTCGTGCTCCTGCGCGAAGTAGCCGGTGCGCAACCCGTGCCCCGGGACGACCTGCCCGGCGTCGGGGACCTCGGTCCCGGCGAGCAGCCGCAGCAGCGTCGTCTTGCCCGCGCCGTTGAGGCCGAGCACGACGACCTTGGCCCCGCGGTCCACCGCGAGGTCGACGCCGGTGAACACCTCGAGCGACCCGAACGCCTTCGACAGCCCCTCCGCCGTGATCGGGGTCCGCCCGCACGGCGCGGGGTCGGGGAACCGGATCTTCGCGACCCGGTCGTTCTTCCGCTCGGGTTCGAGCCCGGCCAGCAGCTCGTCGGCGCGGCGGGCCATGTTCTTGGCCGCGACGGCCTTCGTCGCCTTGGCGCCCATCTTGAGCGCCTGGGTGTGCAGTGCCGCGGCCTTCTTCTCGGCGTTGGCGCGCTCGCGGCGGCGGCGCTTCTCGTCGGTGGCGCGCGCGTCGAGGTAGCGCTTCCAGTCCATGTTGTAGACGTCGACCTCGCCGCGGGTGGCGTCGAGGAACCACACCTTGTTGACGACGGCGGCCAGCAGGTCGGTGTCGTGGCTGATCACGACCAGCCCGCCGTCGTGCGCGGACAGGAACTGCCGCAGCCAGGTGATCGAGTCGGCGTCGAGGTGGTTGGTCGGCTCGTCGAGCAGCAGCGTCGTACCGCTGGGGGCACCGCCCCCGTCGGTCGCGGCGAACAGGATCCGGGCGAGCTCGACGCGGCGGCGCTGCCCGCCGGAGAGGGTGGCGATCGGCTGGCCGAGCACGCGTTCGGGCAGCCCGAGGTGGGCGCAGATCCGGGCCGCCTCGCTCTCGGCGGCGTACCCGCCGAGCGCGGCGAACCGCTCCTCGATGCGGCCGTACTCGCGGACGGCCTTGTCGTTCTGCGCGCCGTCGACCAGCTCGGCCATCGCGGTCTGCGCCTTCTCCATGCGGCGCAGCAGCTCGTCGAGGCCCTTCGCGGAGAGCACCCGGTCCTTCGCCGTGACCCGCAGGTCGCCCTCGCGCGGGTCCTGCGGCAGGTAGCCCACCGGGCTGTTGGCCCCGACGGTGCCGCCGTAGGGCTCGGACTCCCCTGCCAGCACCCGCATCGACGTGGTCTTGCCGGCGCCGTTGCGCCCGACGAGACCGATGCGGTCGCCCGGCTGGACGCGCAGCGTCGCCCCGGCCAGCAGGATCCGGGACCCGGCACGCAGTTCCATGTCGGTGGCGGTGATCACGAAGGAGGCTCCAGAATCCGGGGGACGGTCGCGGGAATGCGGCACGGCGGTCGACGACGACGGGCGCTACCCGATCCGGATCACGACGTCCAGGGTACCGGCCGTGTCGCCCCGGTTTCCCGCCGCGTCGGCGCGGGGTCGGCCACATCACGCCGTGGACCCGGTCACCCTGGTTAGGGTCACGACATGGACGAAGCCCTCGCCCCGGCGGCGACGACCCCCCAGGACCTCACCGGCCGTGCCGCGCTCGTGACGGGCGCGAGCCGGGGCATCGGGCTCGCGATCGCCGCCGAGCTGCTGGCCCGCGGCGCATCGGTCACGATCACGGCGCGCAAGGAGGCCGTGCTGGCCGAGGCGGCCGAGCAGCTGCTCGGCGGGCCCGCCGGGGGCGACGCGTCGCGGGTGCTCACCGTTGCGGGCAACGCGGGCGACGCCGCGCACCGCGAGGAGGCCGTCACGCGGACCGCCGACACGTTCGGCCGGCTCGACGTGCTGGTCAACAACGCGGGCATCAACCCGATCTACGGGCCGCTGATGGACGCCGACCTCGACGCCGTCCGCAAGATCTTCGACGTCAACGTCGTCGCGGCGCTCGGCTACACGCAGCTCGCCCACAAGGCGTGGATGGCCGAGCACGGCGGCGCCGTCGTCAACCTCGCATCCGTCGGCGGGCTGCGCTCCACCGGCGCGATCGCCGCCTACGGCGCGTCCAAGGCCGCGCTCATCCGGCTCACCGCCGAGCTCGCCGCCGAGCTCGGCCCGGGGATCCGGGTCAACGCCGTCGCGCCCGCGGTCGTCAAGACCCGGTTCGCGACGGCGCTCTACGCCCACGACGAGGAGGGCGTCGCGTCGTCCTACCCGCTCAAGCGGCTCGGTGAGCCGCGTGACGTCGCCGCGCTCGTCGGGTTCCTCGTGTCGGACTCCGCGGCGTGGATCAGCGGTGAGACGGTGCTGGTCGACGGCGGTCTGCTCGCGGCCGGCGGGACGGGCTGACGCGGGCGTCCGGGACGGCCGGTCCGCGGCCCGTCGACGACGTCCTCGTCGTCGGGGCGGGCCCGGCCGGGCGTGCCGTCGCGGCCGCCTGTGCGGCCCTCGGCCTGCGCACGACGCTGCTCGACCCGGCGCCGCGGCGCCCGTGGCGCTCGACGTACGCGGCGTGGGCGAGCGAGCTGCCCGCGGACCTGCCCGACGCCGTCGTCGCGTCGAGGTCGCCGGGGCGGGCCGTCGCCCTCACCGAGCACCGGCTGGGCCAGGACTACGTCGTGCTCGGCACGCAGCCGCTGCGCGCCCACCTCGACGAGGCACTCGTTCGGGGCGGGGCGCGGGTCGTCGCGGGCCGGGCGGTGGCGATCCCCTCGCCGCACCGGGTGGTGCTCGACGGCGGCGGGTCGCTCACCGCGCGGGTCGTCGTCGACGCCGGCGGCCACCGACGCCCCCTCGGGACGACGGACTGGCGCCGGCCGGCGGCCGCGGAACAGACCGCGCACGGGGTCGTCGTGCCCGCCGAGGTCGCGCTGCCGCTGGTGGGGCCCGGGGAGGCCCTGTTCATGGACTGGCGCCCCGACCACGGCGAGGACGGCTGGCCCACGTTCCTCTACGGCGTCGCGCTGGGCGACGGCACGGTGCTGCTGGAGGAGACCTCGCTCGCGCGCCGGCCCGGGCTCGCCCTGGATGACCTGCGCAGACGGCTGCACGCGCGGCTGGCCCGGCACGGCGTCGCCGTGCCCGACGGTGCACGCGTCGAGCGGGTGCGGTTCCCCGTCGACACCCCCCGCCACGACCGCGACGGCGTACTCGGGTTCGGCGCGGCGGCGCCACTGGTCCACCCGGCCACCGGCTTCAGCGTCGCGACGGCGCTGGTGCTCGCGCCGCGGGTGGCCGGCGCGCTGGCCGCGGCGCTCGCCGAGGGCGACGACGGGGCCGACGCGGCGGCCCGGGTCGACCGGACGGTGCTCTGGACGCCGGCCGCGCGGGCCGTGCACGCGCTGCGCCGGCGCGGGCTGGAGGCGTTGCTGCGCATGCCCGCGCGCGACGTACCCGCGTTCTTCGACACGTTCCTCGCACTGCCCGACCGGCACCGCCGGGCCTACCTCGGCGCCCGCGACGACCTGGGCGCCACGCTCGCGGCGATGACCGCGCTGTTCGGCCGCTCGGGCTGGCCGCTGCGCGGGCGGCTCGTCGGACCCGCGCTGCTGCCCGCGGCGCCCGCGCGGGACCCCGAAGCGGGTGACGACCGCGCGCCGGGTGCCCGCGGCCGACGCTACCGACGGTAGCCTCCGAACACGGACAGCGAGAGTCGCACCGTCCGCGGCATCGGAGGACCCATGCCCGCCTACAAGACCATCGTCGTCGGCACCGACGGGTCGGCGACCTCGTTCGCCGCCGTCGAGCGGGCCGCGTCCGTCGCCGCGGACAGCGGGGCGAAGCTCGTCGTCGTGTCGGCGTTCACCCCGTCCGACCCGGGTGACACCGCGGGCGCGGAGGACGCGCTCAAGGGCGAGGCCCACCTCGTTCGGGGTTGGACGCCTGCGGAGGAGGCGCTGCGCGAGGCGGCCGACCGGGCGCGCGCGGCCGGCGCGGGTGAGGTGTCGACCCACGCCGTGGACGGCGCGCCGGTCGAGGTGCTGCGCGCGGCGGTCCGCGACCACGGGGCCGACCTGCTCGTCGTCGGCAACCGCGGGCTGAACACGCTGTCCGGCAGGCTGCTCGGGTCGGTCCCGTCGGACGCGGCGCGCCGCGCGGGCGTCGACGTGCTGATCGTCCACACCACCTGAGCGACCCGTGCCAGACGGCCCGGAGCCCGGCCTCGCCGAGGCCGTGCTGGGTGGTGCCCGCACCCTCACCCGTCCGCAGGTGATCGCCGCCGCGGGGATCGACCCCGAGGAGGGCGAGCGCCTGTGGCGCGCGCTCGGCTTCCCCGAGCCCGCCGACGACGACGTGCTGTTCACCGACCGCGACGTCGAGGCCGTCCGGGTCATGCAGCAGCTCGGCGACGCCGGGCTGCTGCCGCCGCGGGTGCGCGAGGCCGTCGCCAGGGCGGTCGCGCAAGACATGTCGCGGCTCGCGGAGTGGCAGGTCGGGATGCTGCGCACGGTGCTCGCCGGCCCGGCGGGCGAGCGCTCCCCCGCCGACCTGGCCGCGGCGCTCGTCCCGGAGCTCGGCCGGCTGCAGGACTACGTGTGGCGCCGCCATCTCGCCGCCGCGTTGGAGCGGGCGGCGCCCGGTGCCGCCGACAGCGACACCCGTCCGCTCGCCGTCGGCTTCGCCGACATGGTCGGCTTCACCCGCGCGACGCGCCGACGCAGCGCCGCCGAGCTCGACGACCTGCTCGAACGCTTCTCCGCCCGGACCGCCGGGGTGATCGCAGAGGGGCGCGGACGGATCGTGAAGACCGTCGGCGACGAGGTGCTCTTCGTCGCCGACGACGCCGCGACGGCCGCCGGGATCGCGCTGGCGCTCGACGAGCAGGTCGCCGCCGACGACCTGCTGCCGCCCCTGCGGATCGGGCTCGCCGCGGGCGAGGTGCTGGCGCGTTTCGGAGACGTGTTCGGTGAGCCGGTGAACATCGCCGCCCGGCTGACGGCGCAGGCGCGCCCGGGCACGGTGCTCGTCGACCGGGAGGTCGCGGCGGCGCTCGACGGTGACGAGCGCTTCCGGGTCCGGCGGCTGCGGTCACGATCGGTCCGCGGCTACCGGCACCTGCAGCTGCACGCCCTGAGCAGGGCGTGACGCGCTCGTGAGTGGCGGTGGTCGCCATGGCGACAGTCACCGTGGCGACCATCGCCACTCACGGGTCAGACCCGGAAGCCCAGCGCGCGCAGCTGCTCGCGGCCGTCCTCGGTGATCTTCTCCGGGCCCCACGGCGGCATCCAGACCCAGTTGATCCGGATGTCGTCGACCAGGCCGCCCGACGGACCGCCGGTGAGCGCGGCGCGGGTCTGCTCCTCGATGACGTCGGTCAGCGGGCAGGCCGCCGACGTCAGCGTCATGTCGATCACCGCGGTCTTCTCCTCGACCGCGAGCCCGTACACCAGGCCCAGGTCGACGACGTTGATCCCCAGCTCGGGGTCGACGACGTCGCGCATGGCCTCCTCGATGTCCTCGAGCGACGCGTCACCCGGTGCGCCCTCGCCCGCGGCGGCAGGGGGCTCGGGCATGCCGGCCGCGCCGCGCACGACCTCGTCGGCCGCCGGCTCCGCCGCTGCTGTGTCGGCGGGCCGCTCCGCCGCGGCTGTGTCGGCGGGCCGCTCCGCCGCGGCTGTGTCGGCGGGCCGCTCCGCCGCGGCTGTGTCGGCGGGCCGCTCCGCCGCGGCTGCGGCCTCGTTCGCCGTCTCGCTCATGCGGTGGCTCCCTTCCCGTCCTGCACCCGTACGACGGCGTCCTTGAACGCCATCCACCCCAGCAGCGCGCACTTGACGCGCGCCGGGTACTTCGCCACCCCGGCGAACGCGATCGCGTCGCCGAGGACGTCCTCGTCGGGTTCGACCTTGCCCCGGCCCTGGGCCATCTCCTGGAACGCCGCGAGGATCCTCATCGCCTCGTCGACGGTCTGGCCGACCACGAGGTCGGTCAGCACCGACGCCGAGGCCTGGCTGATGGAGCAGCCCAGCGTCTCGTGGGAGACGTCGAGGACCTTCTCACCGGCGTCGTCGAGCTTGACGCGCAGCGTGATCTCGTCGCCGCACGTCGGGTTGATCTGCTGGGACTCCGCGTCGAACGGGTCCTTCAGCCCGGAGCCGTGCGGCGACCGGTAGTGGTCCAGGATGATCTCCTGGTACATCTGCTCGAGCTGCATCAGTCGCCCGTCCCCGCACCGGCCACGCCGAAGAACTCCTGCGCCGCCCGCACGCCCTCGGCGAGCTGGGCGACCTCGTCGACGGTGTTGTAGCAGTGGAACGACGCCCGGACCGTCGCCGCGACGCCGAACCTGCGGTGCAGCGGCCACGCGCAGTGGTGCCCGACGCGCACGGCGATGCCACGGTCGTCGAGGACCTGTCCGACGTCGTGCGCGTGCACCCCGTCGACGACGAACGCGACCGTGCCGCCCCGGCTCTCCAGGGTCTCCGGCCCGATGATCCGCACGCCCGGCAGGGCCCGCAGCCCGTCGAGCGCGACCTGCGCCAGCTCCAGCTCGTGCGCGTGCAGGGCGTCCATGCCGATCGCCGACAGGTAGTCGACGGCCGCGCCCAGGCCCACGGCCTGCGACGTCATCGGCACGCCCGCCTCGAACCGCTGCGGCGGCGGCGCGTACGTCGAGCCCTCCATCCGGACCAGCTCGATCATCGACCCGCCCGTGAGGAAGGGCGGCATCGCCTCGAGCAGCTCGGTGCGACCGTAGAGCACGCCGACGCCGGAGGGCCCCAGCATCTTGTGCCCGGAGAACACCGCGAAGTCGACGTCGAGGGCCCGCAGGTCGACGGGCATGTGCGGGACGGACTGGCACGCGTCGAGGACGACGAGGGCCCCCACCGCGCGGGCCCGCCGCACCAGCTCGGCGACCGGCGCAACCGAGCCCAGCACGTTGGACTGGTGGGCGAACGCGACGACCTTCGTCCGCTCGGACAGCTCGAGCGAGTCGAGGTCGATGCGTCCGGAGTCGGTGACCTCGTACCAGCGCAGGGTAGCGCCGGTCCGCCGGCACAGCTCCTGCCAGGGGACGAGGTTCGCGTGGTGCTCCAGCTCCGTCACGACGATCTCGTCGCCGGGGCCGAGCGCGAACCGCTCGGACTCGGCGCCCAGCCCGGTGCGGACCGAGGAGTTGCTCATCGCGTAGGCGACGAGGTTGATCCCCTCGGTGGCGTTCTTGACGAAGACGAGCTCGTCGGGCTCGGCCCCGACGAACGCGGCGATCCGCGAGCGGGCCGACTCGTAGGCGTCGGTCGCCTCCTCGGCGAGCAGGTGCGCGCCGCGGTGCACCGCGGCGTTGTGCTGCTCCAGGAACTCACGCTCCGCGTCGAGCACCTGGCGCGGCCGCTGCGACGTCGCACCCGAGTCGAGGTAGACCAGCGGACGGCCGTTGCGGACCGTCCGCGAGAGGATCGCGAAGTCCGGACGCAGGGCCGCCGGGTCGAGCCGGGTCAGGCCCGCGCCCGCCGGGGCCTGCACCGCGGTCACGAGGCGACCTCGACTCCCGCCGCCGCGCCGGTGAACTTCACGTAGCCGTTGGTCTCGAGCTCGTCGGCGAGCTCGGCGCCCCCGGACTCGACGATCCGGCCGCCGGCGAAGACGTGCACGACGTCGGGAGTGATGTGCTTGAGGATGCGGGTGTAGTGCGTGATCAGCAGCACCCCCACGTCGCCGGCCGCCTTGTAGCGGTTGACGCCCTCGGACACGACGCGCAGGGCGTCGACGTCCAGGCCCGAGTCGGTCTCGTCGAGGATCGCGACCTTCGGCTTGAGCAGCGACAGCTGCAGCACCTCGTGGCGCTTCTTCTCACCGCCGGAGAAGCCCTCGTTGACGCTGCGCTCGGCGAAGGTCTGGTCGATCTCCAGGGCGTCCATCGCGCCCTTGACCTCCTTGACCCAGGTGCGCAGCTTCGGCGCCTCGCCGCGCACCGCGGTGGCCGCGCTGCGCAGGAAGTTCGCCATCGACACGCCGGGGACCTCGACCGGGTACTGCATGGCGAGGAAGAGGCCCGCGCGGGCGCGCTCGTCGACCGACATCTCGAGCACGTTCTCGCCGTCGAGGAGGACCTCGCCGCCGGTGATCTCGTACTTCGGGTGCCCGGCGATGGCGTAGGCCAGCGTGGACTTGCCGGAGCCGTTGGGCCCCATGATCGCGTGGGTCTCGCCGGCGCGGACCGTGAGGTCGACGCCGCGCAGGATCTCCTTGGCGCCCGCGTCGGTGGTGACCGACGCGCGCAGGTCCTTGATCTCCAGAGTGGACATGGTGTTCTCGATGACTCCGTGGCTCTGTGAAGCTCTGTGGCGGGTGGGGGCGGTCCGGGCTCTTCGCCGGGACCGAGGCGCTGTCGCCGGGACTCAGGCGCCGGTGACGGCCAGCTCGGCCTCGACGGCGGCCTCGAGGCGCTCGCGCAGCTCGGCGAGCGGGATCCTGCTGAGGATCTCGCCGAAGAAGCCACGGACCACCAGGCGGCGCGCGACGTCCTCGGGGATGCCGCGGCTCTGCAGGTAGAAAAGCTGCTCGTCGTCGAACCGGCCGGTGGCGCTGGCGTGGCCGGCGCCGGCGATCTCGCCGGTCTCGATCTCGAGGTTCGGCACCGAGTCGGCCCGCGCGTGCGCGGTCAGCACCAGGTTCCGGTTGAACTCGAACGTCTCGGTCTGCTCGGCGGCCGCCCGGATCAGCACGTCGCCGATCCAGACGGTGTGCGCGTCGGTGACGCCCTCCTTGCCCTGCAGCGCGTTCTTGTAGAGGACGTTCGAGCTGCAGTGCGGCGTCGAGTGGTCGACGAGCAGGCGCTGCTCGAGGTGCTGGCCGGCGTCGGCGAACCCGAGGCCGAACAGCTCCGCGGACCCGCCGGGGGCGGTGTAGGTGACGGTCGGGCTGACCCGGACCAGGTCGCCGCCGAAGGCGATGGACGTGGCGACGATCGTCGCGTCCCGGCCCAGCGCGATGTGCTGGCCGCTGACGTGGACGGCGTCGTCGGCCCACTCCTCGGTCACGATGACGACGAGCTTCGAGCCGTCGGCGACGACGAACTCGATGTTGTCGGCCAGCGCGCCGGACCCGCGACCCTCGACCACGACGGTGGCCTCGGTGTGCGGCGTGGTGCGGACCTGCAGGTGCGCGACCGCCGTGGCGCCGGCACCGGGGCCGTTCAGCGTGATCGTGACCGGTTCGGGCGTGCCGTCGAGGGTCACGACGGTCGCCTCGCGGAACGCGGACCACGCCTGCGCGGCGACGCGATCGGCAGGGACGCCGCCCTCGCCGATGCGCGCGTCGTCGCGGCCGACGGTCTCGACGGTCACGCCGGTACCCGCACCGCCCGCCGACACGTCGACCGCGGCGGTGCCGTCGAACGTCGCGGTGCCGTCGTGCAGGCCGCGCAGCCGCTTCATCGGCGTGAAGCGCCAGTTCTCCTCACGGCCGCCGGGGACCTCGAAGGCCTCGACGTCGTAGGAGGTGAACCGCTCCATCGCACCGGCGGGCGGAACCCCGCCCTGGCCGTACCGGCCGGCCTCCGCGGCGGCGGCGACAGTGTCGGGCGAACTCATCCGACCGAACCCTCCATCTGCAGCTCGATGAGCCGGTTGAGCTCCAGCGCGTACTCCATGGGCAGCTCGCGCGCGATGGGCTCGACGAACCCGCGCACGACCATCGCCATGGCCTCGTCCTCGGTCAGGCCGCGGCTCATCAGGTAGAACAGCTGGTCGTCGCTCACCTTGGAGACCGTGGCCTCGTGCCCCATCGAGACGTCGTCGGTGCGGACGTCGACGTAGGGGTAGGTGTCGGACCGGCTGATCGTGTCGACGAGCAGCGCGTCGCACTTCACCGTCGAGCGCGAGTTCTTCGCCCGCGCGTTGACCTGGACCAGGCCGCGGTAGGACGTGCGGCCACCGCCGCGGGCCACCGACTTCGAGATGATCGTCGACGACGTGTTGGGCGCCAGGTGGACCATCTTCGCGCCGGCGTCCTGGTGCTGGCCCTCGCCCGCGAACGCGATCGAGAGGACCTCGCCCTTGGCGTGCTCGCCCATGAGGAACACGGCCGGGTACTTCATGGTCACCTTGGAGCCGAGGTTGCCGTCGACCCACTCCATGGTCGCGCCCTCCTCGGCCTTGGCGCGCTTGGTGACCAGGTTGTAGACGTTGTTCGACCAGTTCTGGATCGTGGTGTAGCGGCAGCGGCCGCCCTTCTTCACGACGATCTCGACGACGGCCGAGTGCAGCGAGTCCGACTTGTAGATCGGCGCCGTGCAGCCCTCGACGTAGTGCACGTAGGCACCCTCGTCGACGATGATCAGCGTCCGCTCGAACTGGCCCATGTTCTCGGTGTTGATCCGGAAGTAGGCCTGCAGCGGGATGTCGACGTGCACGCCCGGCGGCACGTAGATGAACGACCCGCCCGACCACACGGCCGAGTTCAGCGCGGAGAACTTGTTGTCCCCCGACGGGATCACGGAGCCGAAGTACTCCCTGAACAGCTCCGGGTGCTCGCGCAGGCCGGTGTCGGTGTCCAGGAAGATGACGCCCTGCTCCTCCAGGTCCTCACGGATCTGGTGGTAGACGACCTCGGACTCGTACTGCGCGGCGACACCGGCGACCAGGCGGGCCTTCTCGGCCTCCGGGATGCCCAGCTTGTCGTAGGTGTTCTTGATGTCCGCGGGCAGGTCCTCCCAGGAGGCGGCCTGCTTCTCCGTCGAGCGGACGAAGTACTTGATGTTGTCGAAGTCGATCCCCGACAGGTCCGAACCCCAGCGCGGCATCGGCTTGCGCTCGAAGAGGTTGAGCGCCTTGAGCCGGAACTCGAGCATCCACTCGGGCTCGTTCTTCAGGCGGGAGATGTCGGCGACGACGTCGGCCGACAGGCCGCGACGTGCGGACGCCCCGGCGACGTCCGGGTCGCTCCAGCCGAAGTCGTACCGGCCGAGCGTCGCGAGCGTCTCCTCCTGCGTCAGCTGAGGCTGCACCTCAGGAGCGGTCGTCATTCGGGCTGCCTCCCTGTCGGGACCGTGGTGGTCGGCCCAGTGGTGGTCGTGAGGGCGTGATCCTCCGGCGGCACGGGCACCGTTGCCCGCGGCCCGGAGTGATCCGTACCGAGCCGCCGCAGGACGTCGGGTGCGCCCTCCAGCGGAACGTGTGTGGTGCACGCGGCGTCGCCGCGCGCGATGGTGGCCAGCCGCTGCACGTGGGTGCCGAGCAGCTGGGCGAAGGCCCTGGTCTCTGCCTCGCAGAGCTCCGGGAACTCGGCGGCCACGTGGGCCACCGGGCAGTGGTGCTGGCACAGCTGCACGCCGTGCCCGGCCTCCCGGGCCTGCGCAGCGTAGCCCCGCGCCGTGAGCAGCTTGGCCAGCGCGTCGGCCCGCGCGTCGGGCGAGGAGACGCGGCGGATCTGCTCGGCCTGCGGGCCGAGCAGCTCGAGCACCCGGTTCTCGGCGAACGCGCTCACCGCGCCGCCGCCCACCGTCTCGGCGAGGAACCGCAGCGCGCTCGCCGCGAGGTCGTCGTAGCCGTGGCCGAACCGGACCCGGCCCGCGTCGGTGAGCAGGTACTCGCGAGCGGGACGGCCCCGCCCGCGGTTGGCCCGGCGCGAGGCCTGGCGGGCCTCGGCCTCCCCGTCGGCGATCAGCGCGTCGAGGTGGCGACGCACCGCCGGCGCCGAGAGCTCCAGCTCCGCGGCGACCGCCGCCGCCGTGATCGGGCCCTGCTCGAGCAGCAGCCGCGCGACGGCCAGGCGGGTGCCCCCGTCGGCGGCGGCGCCCTGGTCGGGCCCCTGCTCGTCGACGGGCCGCTCCCCCGCATCGGGACGCCCGGCTGTTTTCACAACACCAGTGTTGCGTATTTACCCGCCACTCGGCAAAGGGGGTCGCCCGACGGGTGAGCGGCGTCACCCGGCCATCCGGTCGCTACCCTGCGACGCATGGCCGTACCGGGGCTCGAGACCTCCGGGCCCGGCGCCGTCCCGTCCTCCGGTCCGCAGCCCGCGCCGTCGCGCCCACGCGCCCGCGACCGCCGCGACCCCTCCCGGATCGCCCGCCGATTCGGCCTGACCGGTGCCCTGCTCATGGCCTTCGGTGCGCTCGGAGCCGGCGCGCTGCCCGTCCCCAACCCGCTCAACGGCCTGCGCATCCTCGGCCTGCCGGGCCGCAACGTCACCGTCGCGATCGCCATCACCTACGCGGGCATGGGCATGCTCGTGCTCGCGTGGCTGTGGATCGGCCGGATGCTCAACGAGCGTGGCGCGGTCCACCCGGCGCCCGACCGTCGTCAGCTCGCCCGCACGGGCATCGTCTGGGCGCTGCCGCTGTGCTTCGCGCCGCCGTTGTTCTCCAAGGACGTCTACAGCTACCTCGCGCAGTCGGCGATCACCGCGCGCGGCATCGACCCGTACGTGCTGGGTCCGGCGCAGGCACTCGGCGTCGACGACCCGCTGACCCGGGCGATCCCGACGATCTGGCGCGACACCCCGGCGCCGTACGGTCCGTTGTTCCTGGGGCTGGGCCGCGGGATCACCGCGCTCTCGGGCGACGACGTCGTCCTCGGCCTGTTCCTGCACCGGGTGCTCGCGCTCGCGGGCGTCGCGCTGGTCATCTGGGCGCTGCCGAAGCTGGCCCGGCGCTGCGGCGTGGAGCCGGGGCTCGCGCTGTGGCTCGGCGCCGCGAACCCGCTGGTGCTGTTCCACCTGGTCAGCGGCATCCACAACGAGGCGCTGATGATCGGGCTGATGCTCGCGGGGCTCGAGCTGGGCCTGCGGGCGCAGACCCCGCTCGGCTGGCTCCCCGGCGCCGCGCTGATCACCGCGGGCGGGGCGGTCAAGGTGCCCGCCCTGCTCGCGCTCGGTTTCCTCGGCGTCCACCTCGCCCGCGCGCGGGGCGGGCGGGTGCGCGACGTCGCCTTCGTCGCGGCGGTGCTCGCCGCCGTCGCGGCGGTCGTCCTCGGCGCGCTGGGCTGGGTCACCGGGCTCGGGTTCGGCTGGGTGCACACCCTCGGCACCGCCAACAGCATCCGCAGCTGGATGTCGCTGTCGACCGACCTCGGCCAGCTCTCCGGGCAGCTGGGCATCCTGGCCGGGCTCGGCGACCACACCGACAGCGCGCTCACCCTCACCCGCGGCATCGGCGGCCTCGCGGGCGCGGCACTGTGCGCGGTGCTGCTGTTCGCGACGCTGCGCGGCCGCGTCGACCCCGTCACGGGCCTGGGCGCCGGGCTCGGCGCGGTCGTGCTGCTCGGGCCCGTCGTGCATCCCTGGTACCTGCTGTGGGCGGCCATCCCGCTCGCGGCGACCCGGGGCCTGCCGCGGTACCGCAGGCTCGCGCTGGCCGCCTCGGCCGTGCTGGCGGTGATGGTGCCGCCGACGGGGGCCGACTTCGACTTCCGCGCCTACCAGCTGCCGATGGCCATCGTCGCCGGCATCGCGCTACTGGCCGTCGCCGTGCTCGTCGTCCGCGGCCGGCACCGCGCGAGCGCCGGCCCCGGCGCGGGAGATCATCACGACGCCCTCGCCGGGGCGCCCCCGGCGTCGTGACCGGCGTCGCTCCGTAGACTCACCGTTCGTGAGCTTCCCTGCCGGCGCGCCGTCGTCCGCGGCGGCCGACGCGGCCGTCACGGTGCGCGGCCTGGTCAAGCGGTACGGGCCGACCACCGCCGTCGACGGCGTCGACCTCGACGTTCCCGTCGCGAGCGTGCTGGCCCTGCTCGGGCCCAACGGCGCGGGCAAGACGACGACGGTCGAGATCTGCGAGGGCTTCCGCCGGGCGGACGCGGGCGAGGTCCGTGTCCTCGGTCTCGACCCGGCCGGCGCACCGGACGCGCTGCGGTCCCGGATCGGTGTCATGCCGCAGGGCGGCGGCGCCTACCCGGGTGTGCGCGCCGAGGAGATGCTGCGGCTCGTCGCCACCTGCGCGGCGCACCCGCTCGACGTCGGCTGGCTGATCGACGTGCTGGGCCTCGGCTCGTGCGCGCGCACCCCGTACAAGCGGCTCTCCGGCGGCCAGCAGCAGCGCCTCGCGCTGGCCTGTGCCGTCGTCGGCCGCCCCGAGCTGGTGTTCCTCGACGAGCCGACCGCGGGCATGGACCCGCAGGCGCGCCGGCTCGTGTGGGACCTGGTCGAGGCGCTGCGCCGCGACGGCGTCGCCGTGCTGCTCACCACGCACCTCATGGAAGAGGCCGAGGCGCTGGCCGACGACGTCGTCATCGTCGACCACGGCCGGGTCGTCGCCCACGGCACGCCCGCCGAGCTCACGGCCGCGGGCGACCGGCAGGAGCTGCGGTTCCGGGCCCGCGCCGGGATGGACCTCGACGAGCTCGCGGCCGCACTGCCCGCGGGCTACCACGCCGCCGAGACCGCGACCGGCCGCTACGTCGTGCAGGGCCGGATCGACCCGCCCGTGCTCTCCGCGATCACGTCGTGGTGTGCCGACCAGGGCGCACTCGCCGACGACGTGCAGATCGCGCGGCGCAGCCTCGAGGACGTCTTCCTCGACCTGACCGGACGGGAGCTGCGGTCGTGACGGGGCACCCGGGGGCCGCGCCGACCGAGCCCCGACGAGGGAGTGGGATGACCGGCCCGTTGCGGTTCGAGCCCGGCACCTTCACCGCGCGCCCCGGCCGCGGGTCGCTGCCCCGGATGCTCGCCGCCCAGTCCGGCGTCGAGCTGAAGCTCGCGCTGCGCAACGGCGAGCAGGTGCTGCTGACCCTGCTCATCCCCGTCGTGCTGCTGGTCGGACTGACCCTCGTCCACGTCATCGACCTGCCCGAGCCGCGCGTCGACGGCGTGATCGCGGGGGTGTTCGCCCTCGCGGTCATGTCGACGGCGTTCACCGGCCAGGCGATCGCGTTCGGGTTCGACCGGCGCTACGGCGTCATCCGCAGGCTCGCGGCGACCGCGCTGCCCCGCTGGCTGCTCGTCGCCGGCCGGCTCGCGGCGGTCCTGGGCACGGTCGCGGTGCAGGTCGTCGTGCTCGGGGTGATCGGCGCGCTGCTCGGCTGGCGGCCCGACGCCGGGGAGATCGGGCTGGCGCTGGTGCTCGTGCTGCTGGGCTGCGCGGCGTTCGGCGGCCTGGGCCTGCTGCTCGGCGGGACGCTGCGCGCGGAGATCGTGCTGGCCGTCGCCAACGTCATCTGGTTCGTCCTGCTGCTCGGCGGCGGGATCGTCGTCCCGCTCGACTCGCTGCCCACGGCGGTCGCCGCCGTCGCCGCGTACCTCCCGTCCGGGGCGCTGGCCGAGGGGCTGCGGATCGCGCTGGCCGGGACCGCCGGCTCGCTGACGCAGTCGGTGCTGGTCCTGGTCGCGTGGACGGTCGTCGGCGCGGCCCTCGCGGCCCGGTTCGTCCGCCTGCACTGAAGGGGGCGTCTGCTCGGGCCGGCGCCGGGGGCCGTCCGAGCTGCGCCTACCATCGGGCCGTGGCCCGTCCCTCCCTGCTCGACCGTCTCCCCGTGACCCCGCCCGCGCTGATGCGTCGGCTCGCGATCGCCGCCGTCGTCGCGCAGATCGGTATCGCGGTCACCGGGTCGGTCGTGCGGGTGACGGGGTCGGGGCTGGGCTGCCCGACGTGGCCGCAGTGCTTCCCCGGCAGCCTCGTGCCCGTCGCGCACCCCGAGACGCTGCCGCTGCACCAGTGGGTCGAGTTCGGCAACCGGATCCTGGCGATCGTGCTGGTCGTCGTGTCGGCCGCGTGCTTCCTCGCCGCGCTCGGCGCCCGGCCGCGGCGCCGCCGGCTCCTCTGGCTGGCCGCCGCGATGCCGCTGGGCGTCGTCGCGCAGGCCGTCATCGGCGGGCTGACGGTGCTGGCCGGGCTCGTCTGGTGGAGCGTGATGCCCCACTTCCTCGCCTCGATCGTGCTGGTCTGGCTCGCGGTGGAACTGGTCGCGGAGGCCCGCGACCGTGCCCCGACGCGGCCCGTGGTGCCGCGGGCGGTGCGCGCGCTGGTGATCGTGTCCACGGTCGCGCTCGGCGCGCTGCTCGTCGCCGGGACGCTCGTCACCGCGGCCGGGCCGCACGCGGGCGACGCCGCCACCCCACGGCTGGGCATCGGCGTCCCGGCGCTCGCCCAGCTGCACGCCGACCTGCTGTTCGGCTACCTGGGGCTGGTCGTCGGCCTCGGCTTCGCGCTGTGGGCCACGGGGGCCACCCCGCGGCTGCGCCGCCGCTACGGGGTCCTGGTCCTGGTCGTGCTGCTGCAGGGCGCGCTCGGCGGGATCCAGTACGCCCTGGGGGTGCCCGAGGCACTCGTCTCGCTGCACGTGCTGGGTGCCGCGCTCGTGACCGCCGCCGCGGCGGCCGTGTGGACGGCCACCCGCACCCCGGTGGCGGCCGCGCCCGACGCCGCGCCCGACGCCGCGCCCGGAACGCGCGCGGCCGACCCCGCCGGGGCCCCGACCGGTGCCGGAACCGCCGACGCGGCGTCGGCGTCCCGCCCGCTGGCCGACGCCGCGACCGGCCGCGACGAGCCCTGACCGACCGTCCGTGGCGCCACGGCCGTGGGCCGTGGCGCGGACGGGCATGATCGGCGGCACGACCCCGGCACGACCCGGACACGACGCCGTGCCGTCCTTTCCCCAGGAGGCGACAGATGCGGGCAGTTCAGGTGAGCGAGCACGGCGGCCCGGAGGTGCTCGCGCTCGTCGACGTCCCCGAGCCCGAACCCGGCCCCGGTGAGCTGCTCGTCGACGTGAGCGCCGCGGGCGTCAACTTCATCGACACCTACCAGCGCAGCGGGCTCTACCCGATGGAGCTGCCCTATGTCGCCGGGATGGAGGGCGCCGGCCGGGTCCGCGCCGTCGGCGCCGGCACCGCCGGCTTCGGCGTCGGCGACCGGGTGGCCTGGACCGAGCAGCTCGGCAGCTATGCCGAGGCGGTCGTCGTCCCCGCGGACAAGGTGGTCGCGGTCCCCGACGCCGTCTCCGACGACCACGCGGTCGGCGCGCTGCTGCAGGGCATGACCGCGCACTTCCTGGTCCACGACACCTTCCCGGTCTCCCCCGGCGACACCGTGCTCGTCACCGCCGCGGCCGGCGGGGTGGGCCTGTTGCTGACCCAGATGGCCACCGCGCGGGGCGCCCGCGTCATCGGGACCGTGTCGACGGCGGAGAAGGAGGAGCTGGCCCGCGAGGCCGGCGCCGCCGAGGTGATCCGCTACACCGAGGTCGACGACCTGGCAGCGGCCGTCCGCGCGGCCACCGACGGGGAGGGCGTGGCGGCGGCGTTCGACAGCGTCGGCGCGACGACCTTCGACTCCAGCCTCGCGAGCCTGCGCCGGCGCGGGATGCTCGTGCTGTACGGGGCGGCGAGCGGGCCGGTGCCGCCCGTCGACCCGCAGCGGCTCAACGCGCAGGGCTCGGTGTTCCTCACCCGTCCCAAGCTGTTCGACCACATCGTCGGTACGGAGGCGCTGCGCGCCCGGGCCGCCGCCGTCTACGCCCAGGTGGCCGACGGGACACTGGCGGTGCGCATCGGGCACCGGTACGCGCTGGCCGAGGCGGCGACGGCGCACACGGACCTGGAGAGCAGGCGGACGACGGGCAAGCTGCTGCTCATGCCCTGACCCGGGCGGGGGTCTCCGCGACGACGGCCGCCGGCGCGCGCCGGCGGCCCCACGTCAGGAGCCGGACGTCAGAACGGCCAGCCGAACGTCGGGAGCCCGACGGCGGCGTCGACGGCGATCGCCGCGAACAGCACGCACAGGTAGATGTTCGACAGGTGGAACAGCTTCATCGGCGTGACGTCGCGGCCGGCCTTGACCGCCACGTGCATCCGGACGCTCTTGAAGACGAACCAGCCGCCGCCCAGCACCGCCACGGCCGCGTAGATCCACGACGTCACGGGCAGCAGCAGCAGCGTCCACAGCGCCATCACGACGGCGTAGCCGACGATGCGCACCGAGACCTGGTCGGGCCGCGCGACGACCGGCAGCATCGGCACCCCGGCCGCCGCGTAGTCGTCGCGGTAGCGCATCGCGAGCGCCCAGAAGTGCGGCGGGGTCCAGAAGAAGATCACACCGAACATCACCAGCGCCGGCCAGCCGACCGTGCCGGTGACCGCCGCCCAGCCGATGACGACGGGCATGCATCCCGCGGCGCCGCCCCAGACGATGTTCTGCGCGGTCCGCCGCTTGAGCAGCAGCGTGTAGACGAGGACGTAGAACGCGATGGCCGCGGCCGACAGCGCCGCCGCCAGCCAGTTCGTGGTGAGCGCGAGCCACGCGGAGCTGACCGCGCCCAGCACCAGCCCGAAGATCAGCGCGTTGCGCGGCGGGACGACGCCCTTGGCCAGCGGCCGCCGCGAGGTGCGCTTCATCTTGGCGTCGATGTCGGCGTCGACGACGCAGTTCAGCGCGTGTGCGCTGGCGGCGGCCATCGCGCCGCCCACGAGCGTCGCCAGGATCAGCCAGACCGACGGCACCCCGCGCTGGGCCAGGAACATCGCCGGCACCGTGACCACGAGCAACTGTTCGATGATGCGCGTCTTGGTCAGCGCGAGGTAGGAGTCGACGACCTCGCGCGCCCGCTGCACGCGGGTCGTGCCGCGGCCGCGCCGCACGCCCGCGGTCGGCGTGCTCGCCGGGTCCGCCGGGGTCGCCGGGGCGCTCACCAGTTGGTACCTCGCTCGGTGTGGTGGGAAGGACCGGGGCAGGTCCGTCGGCAGTTCTACAGCGCGTCGATGGTAACCGGACGCATGACGGGCCGGGCCGTGGGGTAGACCGCAGACCGGTGCCGCTCCCGGCGCAGGTGACCGGCGCTACGGCGGCCGCCCGCGCCCCTCCGTGGCGATCTCCACGGGGTGTTCGCGACGACGCGCCGTCCGTCACCGTCGCGACACCACTCGGACACGTACGAGGGGTGGTCACCGTGACTAGGCTTGACCGCGACCCGGACCCGCGACCACGCGGGATCCGCACATCGAGACGACCCCAGGAGCGCACCTGTGTCAGCGACCGACGTCTCCCCCCTGCTGCGCGCCGACGTACCGGCCGACTGGACCGAGCTCGACCGCAAGGCCGTCGACACGGTCCGGGTGCTCGCCGCGGACGCCGTCCAGAAGGCCGGAAACGGTCACCCCGGCACGGCGATGAGCCTGGCACCGTTGGCGTACACGCTCTTCCAGCGCGTCATGCGGCACGATCCGTCCGATGCGGACTGGCCCGGCCGCGACCGGTTCGTGCTGTCCTGCGGCCACTCCAGCCTGACGCTCTACCTGCAGCTCTACCTGTCGGGCTACGGCCTCACCATCGACGACCTCGCGGCGCTGCGGACCTGGGGCTCCAAGACCCCCGGCCACCCCGAACACCGGCACACCCCCGGCGTCGAGATCACCACGGGGCCGCTGGGGCAGGGCCTGGCGTCGGCGGTGGGGATGGCGATGGCCGCCCGCCGCGAGCGCGGCCTGTTCGACCCGGACGCCCCCGAGGGCGCGAGCCCGTTCGACCACCAGATCTACGTCATCGCCTCCGACGGCGACATCGAGGAGGGCATCACCTCCGAGGCGTCGTCGCTGGCCGGGCGCCAGGCGCTGGGCAACCTCACCGTCGTCTACGACGACAACAAGATCTCCATCGAGGACAACACGAACATCGCGCTGTCCGAGGACACCGCGGCGCGCTACGAGGCCTACGGCTGGCACGTGCAGGTCGTCGAGGGCGGGGAGAACGTCACCGGCATCCTCGCGGCGCTGGAGGCCGCCCGCGCCGAGACGCAGCGGCCCTCGTTCATCCTGCTCCGGACGATCATCGGCTACCCGGCCCCCAACAAGATGAACACCGGCGCCGCGCACGGGGCCGCACTGGGAGCCGACGAGGTCGCGGCCGTCAAGGAGGCGCTCGGCTTCGACCCGGCGAAGAGCTTCGACGTCGACCCCGAGGCCCTCGCCCACGCCCGCGAGGTCCGCGACCGCGGCCGCCGCGCGCACGAGGAGTGGCAGAAGTCGTTCGACGACTGGTCCGCCCGCGAGCCCGAGCGCCGCAAGCTCTACGACCGGCTCGTCGCCCAGCAGCTCCCGGACGGCTGGGAGAAGGCGCTGCCGAGCTGGGAGCCCGACCCCAAGGGCATCGCCACCCGCAAGGCGTCGGGCGAGGTGCTCAACGCACTCGCCGACGTGCTGCCGGAGCTGTGGGGTGGTTCGGCCGACCTCGCCGAGAGCAACAACACGACGATGAAGGGCGCCGACTCGTTCGGCCCCAAGGACGCCGCCACCGGCATGTGGAACGCGAACCCGTACGGCCGGACGCTGCACTTCGGCATCCGCGAGCACGCGATGGGCGCCGCGCTCAACGGCATCGCGCTACACGGCCCGACCCGGCCGTACGGCGGCACGTTCCTCGTGTTCAGCGACTACATGCGTCCGTCGGTGCGGCTCGCCGCCCTGATGAAGGCCGACCCGATCTTCGTGTGGACCCACGACTCGATCGGCCTCGGCGAGGACGGCCCCACCCACCAGCCCGTCGAGCACTTCGCGGCGTTGCGCGCCATCCCGGGCCTGGCGTTCGTCCGCCCGGGAGACGCCAACGAGACCGCCGCCGCCTGGAAGGCGACCCTCGAGCGCCGCGACGGGCCCGTCGGCCTCGCGCTGACCCGGCAGAACCTGCCGGTGCTGGAGGGCACGTCCACCGAGGGCGTCGCGCGCGGCGGGTACGTGCTGGCCAAGGAGTCCGGGGCCGACGGGCCCGCGCTGATCTTCATCGCGACGGGCTCGGAGGTCCAGATCGCCGTCGAGGCCCGCACCGTTCTCGAGGCCGAGGGCGTGCCCACCCGCGTGGTGTCGATGCCGTGCGTCGAGTGGTTCGAGGAGCAGGACGACCTCTACCGCGAGGACGTGCTGCCCGCCGCGACCCGCGCCCGGGTCTCGATCGAGGCGGGCATCGCGATGCCCTGGTACCGCTACACCGGCGACGCCGGCGAGCACGTCTCGATCGAGCACTTCGGCGCGAGCGCGGACTACCAGACGTTGTTCCGCGAGTTCGGGATCACGACCGAAGCCGCCGTCGCGGCGGCCCGCAAGAGCCTCGCGCGGGCATGACGGGCCCCGTGCCGGGACACGAGCAGAGGAGATCTTCATGAGCACCCACGAGCGGCTCGCCGGCCTCAGTGCCGCGGGCGTGTCCATCTGGCTCGACGACCTGTCCCGCGAGCGGCTGCGCAGCGGCAACCTGCGCGAGCTCATCGAGGACTGGAACGTCGTCGGCGTCACGACGAACCCGACGATCTTCGCCGGGGCCCTGGCCCACGGCGAGGCCTACGACGAGCAGGTCCGCGAGCTGGCGGCCCGCGGCGCGTCGGTCGCCGACGCCGTGCGCGAGATCACCGTCGCCGACGTGCAGCAGGCCTGCGACCTGTTCAGCGGCACCTGGGAGGCCACGGGCGGCGTCGACGGCCGGGTCTCGCTCGAGGTCGACCCGACGCTGGCCCGCGACACCGACGCCACCGTCGCCGAGGCCCTGGACCTGTGGAAGGCGGTCGACCGGCCCAACCTGCTGGTCAAGATCCCGGCCACCGAACAGGGCCTGCCCGCGATCACCCGCGCGCTGTCGGAGGGGGTCAGCGTCAACGTCACGCTGATCTTCTCCGTGGAGCGCTACCGGGCCGTCATGGAGGCCTACCTCAGCGGCCTCGAGCAGGCCGCGGCGAACGGGCACCCGCTCGCGTCGATCCGGTCGGTCGCGTCGTTCTTCGTGTCCCGGGTCGACACCGAGATCGACAAGCGGCTCGACGCGATCGGCACCGACGAGGCGAAGGCCCTGCGCGGCAAGGCGGGCGTGGCCAACTCGCGGCTGGCCTACGCCGCGTTCCAGGAGGTCTTCACCGGTGCACGGTGGGAGGCACTGAAGGCCCAGGGCGCCCACGTGCAGCGGCCGCTGTGGGCCTCGACGGGGGTCAAGAACCCCGACTACCCCGACACCCTCTACGTCTCCGAGCTGGTCGTGGCCGACACCGTCAACACGATGCCGGAGAAGACCCTCAAGGCATTCGCCGACCACGGCGTGATCGAGGGCGACAAGGTCACCGGCACCGGCCCCCAGGCGCAGCAGGTGTTCGACGACCTGGAGCGCGTCGGCGTCGACCTGACCGACGTCTTCCTCGTCCTCGAGAACGAGGGCGTCGAGAAGTTCGACAAGTCCTGGGACGAGCTGGCCGCGACCGTGCAGCAGCAGCTGGACGCCTCCCGCTGACCGGGCGATGGCACTCCTCGACCCCGCCGACGGACCGCTCGCCGCCGACGCCGCGCTCGTCGCGGCGCGGCTGGCCGGTGAGACCGTCGCGTCACGGATCGGGGACGGTGACCCGAGCGTGTGGGGGCGCGCCGCCACCGACGCGCTCGGCTGGGCCGCCCTGCCGCGGACGTCCCGGCCGCTGCTCGGGCAGGTGGCGGGGCTGCGTGAGCGGTTCCGGGTCGACGGGGCTCGTCGCGTGGTGCTCGTCACCGCGCCCGGGCTCGCGCACGGCGCCGACCTGCTCGCGCGGGCCGCGGGTGCGCCGCTGACGGTCCTCGACTCGGCCGATCCGGGCGCGGTCGCCGACGCGCTGGCCGGGGACATGGCGACGACCGTGCTGGTCGTCGTCGACCCGATGGGCGATCCGGACGGCCCCGCGGCGGCGGTGGCCCGGGTGCTGGCCGACGCGATCCGCGAGGAGGGCGTCGAGCCCGCGGGGCGCACCGTCGCCGTCACCGAGCCGGGGTCTCCGCTCGACGGCCCGGCCCGCGCGGCCGGGGCCACCGTCGTGACGTGCGAGCGCGACGTCCCGGCCCGCTTCGGCACCCTCGGCGCCGCGGGGCTGGTCGCCGCCGGGCTCGCGGGCGCCGACCTCGAGGAGATCCTCGCCGACGCGGCCGGCGCCGTGGACGCCGTCGTCGCGGACGCGGCCGAGAACCCCGCGCTGGAGCTTGCCGGCCTGCTGACGGCAGGGTCCGGCCCCCTGCGCATCGCGGCCGGCACCGGGCCGGACGGGCTGGCCGGGTGGGTCGAGCACCTCGTCGGCGGGTCGACCGGCGGGCTCGGACCGTTGCCGCTGGTCGGCGACCCGTGGCCCGGTGCGGGCGGCAGCGGGCGGGTGCTGTCCCTGCAGCGCGACGAGACGTTCTTCGCCACCCGCGGCGGCGTCGGCGCGCAGGTCGCGCTCTGGCAGCACGCCGTCGCCGTCGCGGCCCGGGTGCTGGGCGCCGACCCGTTCGCGGGCGGGATCGCCCCGGCCCTGGCCGAGGGCACCCCGGCGGCGCTGCCGTGCGTCGGGGTCGACGGGGACGTCGAGATCAGGGCGGCGGGCGACTGGCTGCCCGACGGCACCACCAGCGTGGCCGACGCGCTGCGGGCCCTCGCGGCCCGCGCCGAGGGCACGCTCGCCGTCGAGGCCTGGCTCGACCCGGTGGACGACGCCTCGGCCGCCGTGCTGCGCCCCGAGCTGGCCCGTCGGACCGGGCTGCTCACCACGTTCGGCTGGGCACCCCGGGGGCACGACGGGCTGGGCCGCCACCATCGCGACGCGCCGGGCGCCGCGTTCTGCGTCGTCACCGGCGAGAGCGAGCATGATCGTGCGGTGCCGGGCGGTGGGACCCTCGCCGACCTGGTCGCGGCCCAGGTCGGTGCCGACGCCGCCGACCTGGTCGCCCGCGGCCGACCGGTGCTCGGCCTGCACCTGCGCGACCGGCTCGGCGGGCTCGTCACGGTCGCGCGCGCCGTCGAACAGCTGTGAGGATCATCGACGACCACACCGGCACCCGCCGCGACACCCATCCGGCCCCGGGCCGGCGAACCGCCTCGGATGCGAGGAGAACGGGGATGACACCGATGCCGACGGGCAGAACCGCCGGTCAACTGGCGGACGGCTGGACCAACCCACTGCGCGACCCCCGCGACAAACGGCTCCCCCGCATCGCCGGCCCCTGCGGACTGGTGATCTTCGGTGTCACGGGCGACCTGTCCCGAAAGAAGCTCATGCCGGCGATCTACGACCTCGCCAACCGCGGGCTGCTGCCACCGGGCTTCGCACTCGTCGGGTTCGCGCGGCGCGACTGGGCCGCCGACGACTTCGGCGACGTCGTGCTCAAGGCGGTGCGCGAGCATGCCCGCACCCCGTTCCGGCAGGAGGTGTGGGACAAGCTCGCCGAGGGCTTCCGCTTCGTGCAGGGCAGCTTCGACGACGACCACGCGTTCGACCAGCTCGCCCGCACCCTGCACGATCTCGACCGGGTCCGCGGCACCGGCGGCAACCACGCCTTCTACCTCTCGATCCCGCCCTCGGCGTTCCCCGTCGTCTGCAAGCAGCTGGCGCGCTCGGGGCTGTCGGCGCAGGACGGCGACCAGTGGCGCCGCGTCGTCATCGAGAAGCCGTTCGGGCACGACCTGGGCTCGGCGATCGAGCTCAACGAGATCGTCAACGAGGTGTTCCCCGAGGACTCGGTGTTCCGCATCGACCACTACCTCGGCAAGGAGACCGTCCAGAACGTCCTGGCGCTGCGCTTCGCCAACCAGCTGTTCGAGCCCATCTGGAACAGCCACTACGTCGACCACGTGCAGATCACCATGGCCGAGGACATCGGCCTCGGCGGGCGCGCCGGCTACTACGACGGCATCGGGGCCGCCCGCGACGTCATCCAGAACCACCTGCTGCAGCTGCTCGCGTTCACGGCGATGGAGGAGCCGGTCTCCTTCTCCTCCGACGAGCTGCGGGCCGAGAAGATCAAGGTGCTCAACGCGACGCGCCTCGTCGGCCCGCTCGAGGAGACCACCGCGCGCGGCCAGTACACCGGCGGGTGGCAGGGCGGGGAGAAGGTCGTCGGGCTCAAGGAGGAGGAGGGCTACGACCCCGAGTCGCGCACCGAGACCTTCGCCGCGATCACCGTCGAGGTCGACACCCGCCGCTGGGCGGGCGTGCCGTTCTACCTGCGCACGGGCAAGCGGCTGGGTCGTCGCGTCACCGAGATCGCGGTGATCTTCAAGCGGGCCCCGCACCTGCCGTTCGACGCGACGATGACCGAGGAGCTCGGGCAGAACGCACTGGTCGTGCGGGTGCAGCCCGACGAGGGCGTCACGATGCGGTTCGGGTCCAAGGTGCCGGGCAGCCAGATGGAGGTCCGCGACGTCACGATGGACTTCGGCTACGGCACCGCCTTCACCGAGGCCTCCCCCGAGGCGTACGAGCGGCTGATCCTCGACGTGCTGCTCGGCGAACCCTCGCTGTTCCCGGTGAACCAGGAGGTCGAGCGCTCCTGGCAGATCCTCGACCCCGTCCTCGAGGCGTGGGCCGCCCGCGAGGACGGCCCCGACCCGTACCCCGCCGGCAGCTGGGGCCCGGACTCCGCCAACCGCATGCTCGCCCGCACCGGACGCACCTGGCGGCGGCCGTGACCGTCCCACCCTCCACGAGGAGCCCGCGATGATCGTCGATCTGCCGTCGAGCACCACCTCGGCGGTCAACCGCAAGCTCGTCGAGCTCCGCGAGGCCGGCGGCGTCATGGCGCTCGGCCGGGTGCTGACCCTCGTCATCGTCACCGACGACGGCGGGTCCGCCGAGCAGGCCATCGAGGCCGCCAACGCCGCGAGCCGCGAGCACCCGTGCCGCGTCCTCGTCATCGCCCGCGGCTCCCGGCAGGCCGCGGCCCGCCTCGACGCCCAGATCCGCGTCGGCGGCGACGCGGGTGCGAGCGAGGTCGTCGTCCTGCGCGGCTACGGCCCGCTCGCCTCCGAGGACGCCGGCGCCGGCATGGTCGTGCCGCTGCTGCTGCCCGACGCGCCCGTCGTCGCCTGGTGGCCCGCCGACGCCCCGGCCGTCCCCTCCGACGACCCGATCGGCAGGCTCGCCCAGCGTCGCATCACCGACGCGCTCTCGGCCCGCAACCCGACGAAGGCCTTCGAGCAGCGCCGGTCCGGGCACGTCGCCGGCGACAGCGACCTCACCTGGACCCGGCTCACGCACTGGCGTGCGCTGCTCGCGACGGCCCTCGACAACCCGCCGCACGAGCCCGTCACCGGTGCCGTCGTCGCCGGCGAGGCCGTGTCGCCCTCGACCGACCTGCTGGCCGGCTGGCTCGCCGTCCGGCTCGGGGTGAAGGTCAAGCGCTCACCCTCGACCGCGGGCGGCGGCGGGATGTCGTCGGTGCAGCTCGCACGCCGCTCCGGCAGTATCGAGCTGCTGCGGCCCGACGGTCGCACCGCGACGTTGCGCCAGCCCGGGCAGCCCGACCGGATGATCGTGCTCAGCCGCCGCGGGGTCCCCGACTGCCTGGCCGAGGAGCTGCGCAGGCTCGACCCCGACGAGATCTACGGCGAGGCGCTCGCCGGGATCGGGCTGGTCTCGCGGGGCCGCTCGCCCGTCAACCTCGTCCCCTGACCGTCCCCGCACCCCGTCCTCACCCGTCGCGCGCGAGAGGGAGTCCCCATGGCGTCCGAACCGGACATCGTCGTCCACCGCAGTCCCGACGTGCTGGCCGCCGCGGTCGCGGCCCGCCTCGTGACCCGGCTGGTCGACCTGCAGTCCGCCGGCCGGGTGCCGCGGCTCGGGCTCACCGGCGGCGGGATCGGGATCGCGCTGCTCGAGCAGCTGCGCACCGGTCCGGCCCGCGACGCCGTCGACTGGTCACAGGTGGAGTTCTTCTGGGGCGACGAGCGGTTCCTGCCCCGCGGGCACGCCGACCGCAACGAGACCCAGGCCCGCGAGGCGCTGCTCGACCACGTCGCCGTCGACCCGGCCAAGATCTTCGCCATGGGCGCCGACACCGGTACCGGGCCGGCGGGCGCCGAGGACGCCGCCCAGGCCTACGCCGACATGCTGGCGAGCCGGGCCGCCCCCGAGGACCACGGTCCGATGCCGACGCTCGACGTCCTGCTCCTGGGCATGGGTCCCGAGGGGCACACCGCGTCGATCTTCCCGCACTCCCCCGCCGTCTACGAGACCGAACGCACCGTCGTCGCGGTGCACAACTGTCCCAAGCCCCCACCCACCCGCGTCTCGCTGACGCTGCCCGCGATCCGCAGCGCGGACCAGGTCTGGGTGGTGACGACGGGCGAGCCGAAGGCCGCCGCGGTCGCGATGGCCCTGACCGGTGCCGGGGAGGTCGCGATCCCGGTCGCCGGGGTCCGCGGCCGCAGCCGGACGCGGTGGCTGCTCGACCGGGCCGCCGCCTCGAAGCTGCCGCGCGACCTCGTCCCGCCGATCGCCTGACGGTCCGGCGAGCGCGGTGTTCCCATGTGACGGGTTTTGTGGTCGTGACCGTGTTCCTGCGGGGACGGGGCTCCTGCGGGGACGGTGTTCCTGTGGTGACGGTCCTCTTGTGGTGACGGTCCTCTTGTGACGGTGCTCGTGGTCGACGGCGCCAACGTCGTCGGGTCCCGGCCCGACGGGTGGTGGCGCGACCGGGCCGGCGCTGCCGCGCGGTTGGCGACGCGGCTCGGCGCGGCCTCGGCGGCCGGGCTGCTGGACCCGCTCGGAGCGCCGTCGCGGGTGGTGCTCGTCGTCGAGGGCGCGGCGCGCGCTGCCGAGGTGGAGCCGGTCGCGGGGCTCTCGCTGCTGCGCGCTCCCGCCGACGGCGACGCCGCGATCGTCGACCTCGTCGGCGAGCTGGTCGCCGGGGGTGAGAGGGTCCTCGTCGTCACCGCCGACCGCGGGCTGCGCTCGCGCGTGACCGAGGCCGGTGGCGAGGTCGTCGGGCCCGGGGTGCTGCTGCGCGCGCTCGACGCGCTCTGACGCCGGCGCCGACGTGGGCTACGACGTGGGCTGCCGACGTGGGCGGCCGGCGTGGGCTGCGCCGCGAGTGTGTGCCGACCCCGAGCGCAACCTCATCGTCGGACTCCGGCCCCAGCAGAACAGCACGGTTGCGCCCGATCCCGAGCGCAACCCCACCGTCGAACTCCGGCCCCAGCAGAGCAGCACGGTTGCGCCCGACCCCCCGAGCGCAACCCCACGGTCGCGCTCCAGCCGCAGGAGGGCCAGCACGGTTGCGCCCGATCCCGAGCGCAACCACAGCGTCGACGGCCGGCGACCGGCGAGCAGTGGGGTTGCCGGCGGTCGGGACGCGTCGCACCGTGCGTCCGGGCCGGGGAGGTCGGCGCCGGGACCAGGACATATCGTGATCGTCATGACGCCCGGACCCGTCCGCATCGGCACCCCGAACAGCCCCGGCGCCACGCGCGTGCTGCTGCTGGGAGCGGGTGAGCTCGGCAAGGAGGTCGTCATCGCGCTGCAGCGGCTGGGCGTCGAGGTCATCGCCGTCGACCGGTACGACGGCGCGCCCGGCCAGCAGGTCGCGCACCGCGCCCACACGATCGACATGACCGACGCCGCCGCTCTCACCGCGCTGGTCGAGGCGGAGCGCCCGGACCTGGTCATCCCCGAGATCGAGGCGATCGCCACCGACGCGCTGGCCGCGCTGGAGGCGGCGGGGACGACGACCGTCATCCCGACGGCCCGCGCCACCCGCCTGACGATGGACCGCGAGGGCATCCGCCGGCTCGCCGCCGAGGAGCTCGGGCTGCCCACCTCGCCCTACGCCTTCGCCGACTCCCTCGACGAGCTGCGCGCCGCGGTCGAGGGCTCCGCCGACGGCCCCGGGATCGGCTACCCGTGCGTGGTCAAGCCCGTGATGTCGTCGTCGGGCAAGGGACAGTCGGTCCTGCGCTCGGCCGCCGACCTCGACCACGCCTGGGAGTACGCGATGGCGGGCGGGCGCGTGGCCAGGGCCCGGGTGATCGTCGAAGGGTTCGTGGCCTTCGACTACGAGATCACGCTGCTCACCGTGCGCGCCAGCACCACCGACGGCGGCACCGCGACGTCGTTCTGCGCCCCGATCGGTCACCTGCAGCGCGACGGCGACTACGTGGAGTCCTGGCAGCCCCAGCCGATGAGCGACGCCGCGCTCGCCGAGGCCCGGCGGATCGCGGGTGCGGTCACCGCGAACCTCGGCGGGCGCGGCGTGTTCGGCGTGGAGCTGTTCGTCGCGGGCGACCGGGTGCTGTTCTCCGAGGTCTCGCCCCGCCCGCACGACACGGGGCTCGTCACGCTCGCGACCCAACGGCTCTCGGAGTTCGAGCTGCACGCGCGTGCCGTGCTCGGCCTGCCCGTCGACGTCACGCTGCTGAGCCCGGGCGCGTCGGCCGTCGTCTACGGCGGCGTGGACGCCACGGGCATCGCGTTCGAGGGTGTCGCCGACGCACTCGCGGTCCCCGGCACCGACGTGCGGCTGTTCGGCAAGCCGGAGAGCTTCGTGCGCCGCCGGATGGGCGTCGCCGTCGCCGTCGGCGACGACGTGGCTCAGGCCCGCGAGCGGGCGACGACGGCCGCGTCCCTGGTCCGCCCGGTCACGGCCTGAGCGCGCCCCCGTCAGCCGGTGATGCGGACGACGACCTGCTCGTCGGCGACCGTGTAGGCCTCCCAGGCGAACGCGCAGCCGGTGGCCTCGACGAACTCACGCCACGCCCTGGCCTCGTGGTCGGGCCAGCCGGGGTAGTTGAAGAACTCGTCGAAGACGACGACGCTGCCCGGCCGCAGCCGGGGTCCGACGCACTCGAGCACGGTGGCCGTCGAGCTGTACAGGTCGGCGTCGAGATGCAGGAGGTCGACGGGCCCGGGGTGCTCGGCGAGGAACCCGGGCAGGGTGTCGGCGAACAGCCCGACCACGATCTGCGCGCCCGCGACCTCCGGCGGGCCGGCGACGTCGTCGAACGTGCCGGTACGGAAACCGGGCCGCCACGTCTCCGGCAGGCCGGTGAAGGAGTCGAAGCCGTACACCGCCCCACCGGGCCGGGCGTCGGCGATCCGGCTCAGCGTGCCCCCCGAGTACACCCCGAACTCCAGCGCCAGCCCGCCGGTCGGGGCGAGCTCCAGTGCCCGGTCGAGGGTGGCCGCGGCGTCGGGCAGCGCGACGGCATCGCCCATCCGGGACTCCACGAACGCGGACGTCGACGCGGCGGCGGCGCGCTCGCCCGCCGCGACCAGGTCACGACGGGAGCGTCGTTCGACGGCGTGGATCTCGTCGACCACGCGGTCGCCCTCCGCCCGCACGAGCGCGGCGAGCTCCGCACGCAGCTGCGCGACCTCGGCGCGCAGCAGCGCGGTCTGCTCGTCGCACCGCTGGGCGACGACCTCGTCGACCGCCTCGATCAGCTTGGCGCGCACGGCCTCACGGACCCGACGACGTCGTGGTCCCCGGGACACCGCCCCGATGAACCGTGCTGGCGACCGGACGAGGATCAGAGCTCGCGGGAGGCCCGCAGGCGGCTGAGCGCCTCGTCGAGGATCGCGGCGCCGTCGGCGTCGCTGCGGCGCTCCTTCACGTAGGCCAGGTGCGTCTTGTACGGCTCGTTGCGCGGTGCGGCGGGCGGGCTGGTGTGGTCACGGCCGGCGGGCAGGCCGCAGCGGGGGCAGTCCCAGGTCTCCGGGATCTCCGCGTCGGCGGCGAACGACGGGCGCGTCTCGTGCCCTGTCGCGCAGAAGTAGGCGACCCTGACCCGCGGTGCCGTCTCGCCCCGCTCCGACTCCCCCATCGGTCCGGCCCCGACACGCGTACCGCGGATCGCGTTGCCACCTGACATCGCCATGTCTCCCGTACTCCTTCCGCCCTGCGCCCGGGCTCTCTCAGCCGATCTTGACGAGCACGCCGGTACCGACGATCGCGATCAGCCAGATCGCCGCGGTGAACAACGTCAACCGGTCGAGGTTCTTCTCGACGACACTCGACCCGGACAGGCTCGACTGGACGCCGCCGCCGAAGAGGCTCGAGAGCCCGCCGCCGCGACCGCGGTGCAGCAGGATGAGCAGCACCAGCACCACGCTGGAGACGATCAGGACAATGTCCAGGGCGAGCTTCATCCCATCCTCATTCACATCGGGGTCCACCAGGCTACCCGCCGGTCCGTGGAACCAGTCCCGGAGGGCCCGGTGCGCCTCGAGGCGCCGGTAGGGGTGTGCTCGCAGCCCGCCCCGCAGGTGTTACGCAGCGCAGTCGCACCTGCGGCGCACTCGCACCCCCGGCGCAGTCGGACACCAGGCGCAGTCGGACACCGGGCGCAGTCGGACACCCGGGCGCGGTCGGGTACACGGCGCGGTCGGGTTGACGGCGCGGTCGGGTTGACGGCGCGGTCGGGTACACGGCGCAGCCGGCCCGCAGCCCGCACACCCGGCGCCTGGCCCGGCGCCGGTAACGGGTCCCGGAACGCCGGCGGGGCGGCACCGGACGGTCACCCGCCCGATACCGCCCCGCCCGAGCCGGTGCAGCCGCCGCTCAGGGCAGCGGGCCGCCCGCGGCGATCGCGCACAGCTTGGCGAACTCGTCGGGGTCGAGGCTCGCCCCGCCGACCAGCGCGCCGTCGACGTCGGGCTCGGCCACGATCTCGCCGACGTTGCCCGACTTCACCGAGCCGCCGTAGAGCACGCGCGCGGACCCGGCCACGGTGTCGCCGTAGAGCTTCCCGAGCGTGCCGCGCACGGCGGCACACACCTCCTGGGCGTCGCCCGCGCCGGCGACCCGGCCCGTGCCGATCGCCCAGATCGGCTCGTACGCGACGACGAGCGTCGCCGCCTGCTCGGGGGTGACCTTCTCGAGCGCGGCGCTGAGCTGCGTCGTGCAGTGGCCGACGTGCTCGCCGGCCTCGCGCACGTCGAGTCCCTCCCCGACACACAGGATGGGCGTGATGCCGCTGGCGAACGCCGCGCGCACCTTCGCGTTGACGACCGCATCGTCCTCGTGGTGGTACGCGCGCCGCTCGGAGTGCCCGACGACGACGTAGCGGCACATGAGCTTGGCCAGCATCGGACCCGAGACGTCCCCGGTGTAGGCACCGGACTCGTGGGGCGAGATGTCCTGCGCGCCGTGGGTCATCAGCAGCCCGTCGCCGTCGATCACGGTCTGGACGCTGCGGATCGCGGTGAACGGCGGGAGCACCGCCACCTCGACCTTGGCGTAGTACTTCTCCGGCAGCCCGTAGGCGAGCTTCTGCAGGAAGGCGATGGCCTCGAGGTGTGTGAGGTTCATCTTCCAGTTGCCGGCGATGAGCGGCTTGCGGCCGCTCGTCGGGGTCCCAGCGGACGGGGTCACTGTCATCCTCGTGTTCGGTGTTCCGGGCGTTCGGGCCGCCCTGGCGGGTCGGCGGTCAGCGATCGAGGACGGAGAGGCCGGGCAGCGCCTTGCCCTCCAGGTACTCCAGGGACGCGCCGCCGCCGGTGGAGATGTGGGAGAACCCGTCCTCGGGCAGGCCCAGGGCGCGCACCGCGGCCGCGGAGTCACCCCCGCCGACGACGCTGAACGCCCCGGCGGCGGTGGCGTCGACGATCGCCTGCGCGACGCCGCGGGTGCCCTTGGCGAACGGCGCCATCTCGAACACGCCCATCGGGCCGTTCCAGAAGACGGTCCTGGCCCCGGAGAGCGCCTCGCCGAACGCGGCCACCGTGTCGGGTCCGACGTCGAGCCCCAGCCAGCCGTCGGGGATCGCGTCGACGGCGACGGTGCGCACCTGCCCGTCGGCGGCGAACCGGTCGGCGACCACGACGTCGACGGGCAGGAGGATCTTGCCCGACTCCAGCAGCTTGCGGGCGTTGCCGATCTGGTCGGACTCGAGCAGCGACGCACCGACCCCGTAGCCCTGCGCGGCGAGGAACGTGAAGCACATCCCGCCGCCGACGAGCAGGCTGTCGACGCGCGGGAGCAGCGCCTCGATGACGGCCAGCTTGTCGGAGACCTTGGAGCCGCCCAGGACGACGCTGTACGGGCGCGCGGGGTCCTCGGTGAGCCTGCGCAGCACCTCGACCTCGGCCTGCACGAGCCCGCCCGCGTACGACGGGAGGTCCTGCGCGACGTCGTACACCGACGCCTGCTTGCGGTGCACGACGCCGAACCCGTCGGAGACGAAGGCGCCGTCGTCGCCGGCGATGGCGACCAGCTCGTCGGCCAGGCCGGCGCGCTCGTCGTCGTCCTTGCTGGTCTCGCGCGGGTCGAACCTGATGTTCTCGACGAGCACGACGTCACCCGCGGCCATGTTCGGCACGGCGTCGAGCGGTACGAGCTTGACCGGCGCGCCGAGCAGCTCACTGAGCCGCGACGCGACGGGCGCGAGCGAGAGGGCCGGGTCCGGCCCGCCCTTCGGCCGGCCCAGGTGCGCCGTGATCACGACGATCGCCCCGGCTCCGGAGAGCTCCGAGATCGTGGGGACCGACGCGCGGATGCGGCCGTCGTCGGTGATCCGGTCGCCGTCGAGCGGGACGTTGAGGTCGGAGCGGACCAGCACGGTCCGGCCCTCGACCCCCTCGTCCAGGAGGTCATCGAGCGTCTTCACAGCTTCGAGGCGACGAGCGCGGTGATGTCGGCCAGCCGGTTCGAGTAGCCCCACTCGTTGTCGTACCAGCCGACGACCTTGACCTGGTTGCCGATGACCTTGGTCAGGCCCGCGTCGTAGATCGTCGAGTGCGGGTCGGTGACGATGTCCGACGACACGATCGGGTCCTCGGTGTACTTGAGGATGCCCTTGAGCGGACCCTCGGCAGCGGCCCTGAACGCCGCGTTGATCTCCTCGGCCGAGGCCTCCTTGCGGACCTCGACGGTCAGGTCGGTCGCCGAGCCGGTGGGGATCGGCACCCGCAGCGCGTAGCCGTCGAGCTTGCCCTTGAGGTGCGGCAGCACCAGCGAGATCGCCTTGGCCGCACCCGTCGACGTCGGGACGATGTTCAGCGCGGCCGCCCGGGCCCGGCGGAGATCCTTGTGCGGGCCGTCCTGCAGGTTCTGGTCCTGGGTGTAGGCGTGGATCGTGGTCATCAGACCCTTCTCGATCCCCAGCAGGTCGTCCAGCACCTTCGCCAGCGGGGCGAGGCAGTTCGTCGTGCACGAGGCGTTCGAGATGATGGTCTGGCTGCCGTCGTACTGGTCGTCGTTGACGCCCTTGACGATCGTGATGTCCTCGCCGGTGGCCGGCGCGGAGATGACGACCTTCTTGGCCCCGGCGTCGAGGTGCTTCGCGGCCCCCTCGCGCTTGGTGAAGATGCCGGTGGACTCCACGACGACGTCGACGCCCAGGTCCTTCCACGGCAGCTGCGCGGGGTCGCGCTCGGCGAGCGCCTTCAGCGGCTTGCCGTCGACGACGATGTCGTCGCCCGAGGTGCTGACCTCGTAGGGCAGCCGGCCCAGGATCGAGTCGTACTTCAGCAGGTGCGCGAGCGTCGCGTTGTCGGTGAGGTCGTTCACCGCGACGATCTCGATGTCACTGGTGCCGGCGGCGCGCTGGGCGTCCACCGCCCGCCAGAAGTTGCGGCCGATCCGACCGAAGCCGTTCACGCCGACGCGAACCGTCACGAGTACCTCCCGAGGATGGAATTCAGGCGAACCTGACCGCCAGACTAGCGTCCGCGTCCTGGCCCGGGCGCACCCTGGTCGGAATCGATTCATGGCCCGCCACCTGCGGCGGACCCCCGGTCAGGCGTCCTCGAGCATCTCCGGTGTGACCGCCGACTCCGTGTCGGGGATCCCCAGGTCGGCGGCGCGCTTGTCGGCCATGTGCAGCAGCCTGCGGATCCGGCCGGCCACGGCGTCCTTGGTCATCGGCGGATCGGCGAGCTGGCCCAGCTCCTCCAGGGACGCCTGGGTGTGCTCGGCGCGCAGCTTGCCCGCGGCCAGCAGGTGCTGCGGCACGTCGTCACCCAGGATCTCCAGCGCCCGGCTGACCCGCGCCGCCGCGGCGACGGCCGCGCGCGCCGACCGGCGCAGGTTGGCGTCGTCGAAGTTGGCGAGCCGGTTGGCGGTCGCCCGGACCTCGCGGCGCATCCGCCGCTCCTCCCAGGCCAGCACCGACGAGTGCGCACCCATGCGGGTCAGCAGCGCGCTGATCGCGTCGCCGTCGCGGACGACGACGCGGTCGGCTCCGCGGACCTCGCGGGCCTTCGCCGTGACGCCGAGCCTGCGGGCGGCGCCGACGAGCGCGAGCGCCGCCTCCGGGCCGGGGCAGGTCACCTCCAGCGCGGACGAGCGGCCCGGCTCGGTGAGCGACCCGTGCGCGAGGAACGCGCCGCGCCAGGCGGCCTCGGCGTCGGACACGTCACCGGACACGACGGGCGGCGGCAGCCCCCGGACGGGACGGCCACGGGCGTCGAGCAGCCCCGTCTGCCGAGCCAGCCCCTCCCCGTCGCGCACCACCCTGATGACGTAGCGCGCGCTGCGACGCAGCCCGCCCGCCGTGATGACGTGCGCCTCGCACTGGTGCCCGTACAGGTCGTGGATCTCGCGGCGCAGCCGGCGCGCGACCGAGCCCGTGTCCACCTCCGCCTCGATCACGACGCGGCCGCCGACGATGTGCAGCCCGCCCGCGAACCGGAGCAGGGACGCCACCTCGGCCCGCCGGCACGACGGCTTCGTGACCGAGAGCCTGCTCAGCTCGTCCTTCACCGCGGCCGTCATCGCCATCGGGGACACCTCCTGCCGTCGCCTGGGACCGGACACGACCGTGCCGGGCCGCACGCTGCCGGGCTGCACTGGGTGCACACCACCTCAGGTCCTCCTCTCGACTGCTCCGGCCGCGGCGCGTCCCGTGCCGACCAGCACGGATCGCAATGCCGCGGCCAGTGCCGCCGGGTCGTGCCGTGGGACCGCGGGATCGTCCGCGGCCACGGGGGCCAGGTGCACCGTCCCGTCCGGGACGAGCATGGTGCGGGCGGCCCGCCGGAGCCGGTCGGGGACCGGAACCGCGGCCCGGTCCGCGAGCACGGCGTGCACGCGAAGGGCGGGAGCGTGCTGCGAGAGTACGTCGAGGTGCTGTTCGGGCGAGAACCCGGCGGTCTCCCCCGGCTGCGGCGCCAGGTTGAGCACCACGACCCGGCGGGCCGCGGTGGTCAGCAGGGCCTCCCGCAAGCCCGGCACGAGCAGGTGCGGCAGCACGCTGGTGAACCACGATCCGGGGCCGAGCAGCACGACGTCGGCCTCGCGCACCGCGGCCACCGCCTCGCGGCAGGGCGTGGGGTCGGTCGGACGCAGCCACACCCGGCGCACGCGCCCGGGCGTCGACGCGACGGCCACCTGGCCGCGGATCAGCCGGACCGCGGCGGGATCGTCGTCGAGGCCGGTGACCTGGGCCTCGATCGTCAACGGGTCGCAGCTCATCGGCAGCACCCGGCCACGGGCGCCCAGCAGCGCGCCCATCCGGTCGAGCGCGGTCACCGCGTCGCCGGTGACGTCCATCAGCCCGGCGAGCACGAGGTTGCCGACGGCGTGCCCGGCGAGCGCGCCGTTGCCGCCGAAGCGGTGCTGCACGACGCGCACCCACAGGTCGTCACCGGCATCGTGCACAGCGGCGGCATCGTGCGCGGCGGCGTGGCCGGTCTCTCGACCGGGTTCCTCGCCCGGTGCCGCGACGGTCGTGGCGCCGTTCTCCGGCGCGACGGGCGCGGCCAGCGCGCACAGCGCCATCCGCAGGTCGCCCGGCGGCAGGGAGCCGAGCTCGCGGCGCAGCCTGCCCGACGACCCGCCGTCGTCGGCGACGGTGACCACGGCCGTGATCCGGTCGATGACGTCGCCGAGCAGGCGGAGCGCGCTGAGGGTGGCGTGCAGCCCGTGCCCGCCCCCCAGCGCGACGGCCCGCAGGCCGCCTCCGTCTCGCTCGCTCACCGTGTGCTCACTCGCGTCCCAGGTCCCGGTGCGACACGTTCACCACGACGTGCTCGGCCCCCGCCAGCCGCCGCGCCAGCTCCTCGCTGATCGCGACGCTACGGTGTTTGCCGCCGGTGCACCCGACGGAGACCGTGAGATAGCGCTTGCCCTCGCGGCGGTAGCCCGCCCCGATCAGCGCGAGCAGGTCCAGGTAGCGGTCGATGAACTCCTCCGCGCCCTCCTGGCTCAGCACGTAGTCGCGCACCGCCGCGTCGCGCCCGGTGAAGTCGCGCAGCTCGGGGATCCAGTGCGGGTTGGGCAGGAACCGCACGTCGACGACCAGGTCGGAGTCCATCGGCAGGCCGTACTTGTAGCCGAAGGACAGCACCGTCACCCGCGTCGCGGGCGAGAGCTCGTCGCCGAACGTCCGCTCCAGCGTGGCGCGCAGCAGCGGCACCGACATCGTCGAGGTGTCGACGACCAGGTCCGCGTCCTCGCGCAGCGGCCGCAGCAGCTCGCGCTCCGCGGCGATGCCGTCGGACAGCCGTCCGTCGCCCTGCATCGGGTGGCTGCGCCGGACCTGCTCGAAGCGCCGGACCAGCACCGCGTCGGTCGCCTCCAGGAACAGCACCCGCGGCTTGTAGCCCCTGGCGTCGAGATCCTTGATCACCGCGCCGAGGTCGTCGGTGAACGCGCGGCTGCGCACGTCCATGACGACGGCGATGCGGGTGATCTCGCCCCGGGCCCGGGCACCCAGGTCGACCATGGTCGCGATCAGCTCGGGCGGGAGGTTGTCGACGACGAACCAGCCCAGGTCCTCCAGCACCTTGGCCGCCGTACTGCGGCCGGCCCCGGACAGGCCGCTGACCAGCGCGACCTCGATACCCGCCGGCGCCGTGTCCCGCCGGTCCGCGGTCACGACGACTCCCCGTGGGCAGCGGTCGCGGCGGTGCTCGGGAGCACGCCACCCACGGCGGCGCCGGGGTCCGCGGCGGCGCCGGGGGCGTCCGGCGCCCCGCCCGCGGGCGTGGTGGGCTGCGCGTCGCCCGCGGGGGCCTCGCCGTGCAGCGCCGCGACCACGGCCGCGGCCGTCCGCCTGCCGAAACCCGGCACCGCGGCGATCTCGTCGACACCGGCGGCCCGCAGCTTGCGCACGGAACCGAACTGCTTGAGCAACGCCTGGCGCCGCGAGGGGCCCAGCCCCGGTACGGCGTCGAGCTCGGAGGCCACCATGCCCTTGGAACGACGCTGGCGGTGGTAGGTGATGGCGAAGCGGTGCGCCTCGTCCCGGATCCGCTGGAGCAGGTACAGCCCCTCCGAGGTCCGGGACATGATCACCGGATCGGGGTCGGCGGGCAGCCAGACCTCCTCCAGGCGCTTGGCCAGCCCGCACACCGCCACGTCGTCGATCCCGAGCTCGCCGAGCACCTGCGCGGCGGCCTCGACCTGAGGGGGGCCGCCGTCGACGACGAGGAGGTTCGGCGCGTACGCGAACTTCCGCGGCCGTCCGGTGTGCGGGTCGATGCCCGTTCGGACGGTCGCGGACGGGGCACTCACCGTGGCGCTGATGTCGAGGGGTTCGGCGGAGTCCACGGCCGCGTTACGGGTGCGTGGCTCCTCGTCGCCCACCGGATGGCCGTCCGCCGCCGACCCGTCGGCGACGACCGCCGGGCGACCGTTCGCCGCACCACCGCCGGGGTCGACGGCCGTCTCCACGGCGGTCTCCGCCAGGTAGCGCCGGAACCGGCGGCGCACGACCTCCGCGATCGCCGCCACGTCGCCGCCGTCGGCGCCGCCCTTGATCTCGAAGCGCCGGTAGTCGGACTTGCGCGCGAGCCCGTCCTCGAACACGACGAGCGACGCGACCACGTCGGTCCCCTGGACGTGGCTGACGTCGATGCACTCCATGCGCAACGGCGCCGACTCCAGCTCCAGCGCGTCCTGGATCTCCTGCAGCGCCGCCGACCGGGCCGTGAGGTCGCCCGCCCGGCGCAGCTTGTGCCGCGCGAACGCCTCCGAGGCGTTGCGCGCCACCGTCTCCGCGAGCGCGCGCTTGTCGCCGCGGCGCGGCACCCGCAGCTGGACCCGGGACCCGCGCAGCCCGGAGAGCCACTCGGCGAGCGCCTCGGCGTCCGGCGGCAGCTCCGGCACGAGGATCTCGCGGGGCACCGGCTGGTGCGCGTCGTCGGCCGACCCGGCCAGCGCCGCCTGCTCGCCGTAGAACTGGCTGACGAACCGGCCGACCAGCTGCGAGGTGTCGGTCGGCTCGACCTTGTCGATCACCCAGCCGCGCTGCCCGCGCACCCGACCGCCACGGACGTGGAAGACCTGCACCGCGGCCTCCAGGTCGTCCTCGGCGAACGCGACGACGTCGGCGTCGGTCCCGTCGCCCAGCACGACGGCCTGCTTCTCCATCGCCCGGCGCAGCGCCCCGATGTCGTCGCGCAGCCGGGCGGCCTTCTCGAACTCCAGTGCCCCGGCGGCGTCCTCCATCCGTCGCTCGAGCTCGCGGACCATCCGGTCGGTGCGGCCGGCGAGGAAGTCGCAGAAGTCGTCGACGATCGTGCGGTGCTCGTCGGCGGTCACGGTGCCGACGCACGGCGCGCTGCACTTGTCGATGTAGCCGAGCAGGCAGGGCCTGCCGATCTGGCCGTGCCGGCGGAACACCCCCGCGCTGCAGGTCCGGGCCGGGAAGACGCGCAGCAGCATGTCGAGCGTCTCGCGGATCGCCCACGCGTGGGCGTAGGGCCCGAAGTAGCGCACGCCCTTGCGCCGGGGACCGCGGTAGACGTGCAGCCGCGGGAACTCCTCGTTCAGCGTCACCGCCAGGACCGGGTAGGTCTTGTCGTCGCGGTAGCGGACGTTGAACCGCGGGTCGAACTCCTTGATCCAGTTGTACTCGAGCTGGAGCGCCTCGACCTCGGTGCGGACGACGGTCCACTCCACGGCGGCCGCGGTCGTCACCATCTGCCGGGTCCGCGGGTGCAGCCCGGCGACGTCGGCGAAGTAGGAGTTGAGCCGGCTGCGCAGGCTCTTCGCCTTTCCGACGTAGATGACCCGGCCGCGGGGGTCGGAGAAGCGGTAGACGCCGGGCGCCTCCGGGATGGAACCCGGGGCGGGGCGATACGTGGCAGGGTCCGGCATGGCCTCCCCAGCGTAGAACCGCCGGCCGGGCGGGGCTCACCGGCTGGTGCCGCCCGGTTCTGTCGGGGCCGGGTGATAAGACTCCGTCCGGGTCGAACATGGGTTCGATCGCTCCGCGCGAGTCCCGGGGGGACGGATGGCCGACACGCTCGACCGGATCCGCAAGCTGCTGGCCAAGGCCGAACGCGCCGGCACCGAGGCGGAGGCCCGCGTATACACCGCGAAGGCGGCCGAGCTGTCCGCCCGGCACGGGGTCGACGCCGCGCTGCTCGCCGCGGCCCGCCCGGGCGCAGATCCGGTGGGCTGTACGCGGGTCGAGCTCTGCGAGCCCTACAGCGGCGGCAAGGCGCGCCTGCTGGGCTGGACGGCGTCGGCGCTGCGGTGCCGGTGGGTGCTGCACCCGGCGGGCCGGGGCCGGGTGCGCGCGGTGACGGTCGTCGGGCACGCGGTCGACCGCGACCGGGTGGGGCTGCTCTACGAGTCGCTGGTCGTGCAGGCCACCCGCGAGCTTGCGCGGTGTCGTCCGCCCGACCCGGGCGAGTCCGTCGCGGCGTACCGGCGGTCGTGGCTGCTGGGCTTCGCGGCGCGCGTGCACGAGCGCCTGCTCGCGGCCGAACGGTCCGCCGTGGCGCGGGCCGCGGCCGGTCCGGCGCCCGGCGGACGCACCGCCGCGCTGGTGCTCGCCGACCGTGGCGCCGCCGTCGACCGGGCGTTCGCCGCGGCCTTCCCCGACCTCGGCACGGCCCGGCGGCCGCGCCGGTCCGGGTCCGG
Organism: Pseudonocardia benzenivorans CB1190; assembly: GCF_000196675.2. GTDB lineage: Bacteria > Actinomycetota > Actinomycetes > Mycobacteriales > Pseudonocardiaceae > Pseudonocardia > Pseudonocardia benzenivorans. The sequence continues at coordinate 3,662,991 of NC_015312.1, forward strand.
CTTCGGGGCGGGCGTCCTCGCCGGGTCCCGTGCCGACCTCGGCCGGGGCCGGCTGGCCGCGGAACCGCGGTGAGCGTGCCGGCCGGGTCAGCCCGGCAGCGCGAGGAGCGCCTCCACGACCTGGTCGAGCCGCTCGCCCCGGACGTGCGGCTGTTCCATGGTCGCCGGGACGCGGCCCTCGCCGCGGCAGACGAGGCCGGTGAGCAGCCCGGCGCGCGCCGCCCCGTGGATGTCCCAGGCGTGCACGCTGACCAGCGCCGTCCGCGCGGGCTCGGCGTGGGCCGTCCGGCAGCCGTGGTGGTAGGCACCGGCGGCCGGGCGCAGCCGGGCGAGGTCGTCGACGGAGATCGTGCCGCGCAGGTACGTCCGCAGCCCGGAGCGGTCGAGCGCGTCCGACAGCACCCGCTCGTTGCCGTAGCCGAACGCGTAGACAGAGACCTTCGCCCGGGCCAAGGCCATCAACGCGTACTCGGCGTCGGGCTGCGGCGGGAGCGCGGAGAACCCGGCCATGACGTGGTCGAGCGCGTCCTCGGAGAGCGTGTGGCCGGTCGTCGCGCGCAGTGCCTCGCGCACGTACGAGCCGAACGACCCGTCGGCGCCCGCCATGCTGAACGCGATGCCGTCACGCATCGCGCGGGCGAGGAACACGTCGCACTCGAGCTCCGGACGACCGACGTCGACGAAGCGCTCGCGGAGCACGCCGACGCGCAGGGTGGTGTCGTAGACGTCGAGCAACACGGCGCGCGGCCGGGCCGCGGGGGCGCGGCCGCTCGCGGGGACGGAGGATGCACCGGATGTCGGGCCGGCCATCGGACGCGGTCTCCTCCCGTTCACGGTGCCGAGCCGGACGTCCGAGAACCGTACCGGGCCGGTCACGCACCGTCATGCTCTCCCGTGCTGATCATCCTCGGGAGTGGCGCGCGCGCCGGGGCGCCCGGCGGCGGGCGGTGAGCGCCGACCTGCGCCGCCCGACTCCGCCCGTTCGATGCTCGCCCGGTCGCACCGCACCTCGCCGACGCTCCGACCCACGTGGCCGATTCGCGCCCGCCCGACACTGTGCCCGCTCTGCACCGTGCCGGCTCTACACCGTGCCGGCTCTACACCGTGCCCGCTCGACGTCACCCCCGGCCGACGCCTCGTTCGCCGACATCACGCCAAGCGGCGCCGCTTGTCGACGCCGCCCGTGCCGAGGCCGCTCGGCCGACGCCGCCCAGGCGAGCTCCGCCCCGGCCGACTCCTCACCGGAGGGCGTGCGCAGGTCAGGCTCCTGAGTCGCCTGCGCTGCCAGGGGTGTCGTCGTGGCGCGGTATCGCGCCCGATGTCGCGGCATCCGGCGTCCCTGCACCCGCCGTTCCCGCACTCGGCGTCGTCCCGGTCGGCGTCGTCCCGGTCGGCGTCGTCCCGGTCGGCGTCGTCCCGGTCGGCGTCGTCCCGGTCGGCGTCGTCCCGGTCGGCGTCGTCCCGGTCGGCATCGTCCCGGTCGGCGTCGTCCCGGTCGGCGTCGTCCCGGTGTCCGGGGTGAGCTGCGGGCCGGCCAGGCCGCCGCCGGCAGCCGGGGGCCGCTCGGCGGCACCGGCACTCGCGACGGTCCCCGATCCGGCCGGCCGCTCGCCCACCGCCTGGTGGGCCGCTGCCTGGAGTGCCGCTGCCTGGAGTGCCGCGGCGTGCAGCGCCCGCAACCGGCGGATGCCGGCGACCGCGTACTGCCGGTCGGCCGCCTGCACGGCGAGGATCGGGAAGTACTCGTAGTCGGGAAGGTCGAGCCGGGCCCAGCTCGCGCCGTCGGGGAAGGCCACACCGACAACCTCGGTCCACGGCACCCGGCGGGTGAGCAGGATGTTGCGCACCTCGATGTCCCGGGCGTCCGCACGCACCCGCGGCCGGGCGAGCAGCAGCAGCCCGCCGGCGATCAGGAGCCCGAGCACCACCATCGAGATCTGGTCGGCGAGCCGGAAGTAGACGCCGGTGTCCGCCGTCCGCAGGACGACGGCGATGACGACGAACAGCACGAAGACCGCGACGGCGCCGATCCACGCGAGCCACAGCACGCGGCGGGGCCGCAGTATGACCTGCTCCCCCGTCACCTGCTCCCCGGCCGGCCGCGGCGCGGCTGCGTCGGGCCCGTCGTCGCCCGTCCCACGCACGGTCGCTCCCGTCCCCACCTGGCGCCCGCTCATGCCGGGGTCCGGAGCCCGCGCAGGACCAGCGCGGTGTGCAGGGCCGCGATGGTCGCCTCGGCGCCCTTGTCCTCCGCGGAGCCCGGCATGCCGGAGCGGTCGACGGCCTGCTCGGTGGTGTTGCAGGTGAGCACACCGTTGCCGACCGGGACGCCCTCGTCGAGCGCGACCCGGGTGAGGCCCGCGGTCACGGAGTCGCAGACGTACTCGAAGTGGGGTGTGCCACCGCGGATCACGACGCCGAGCGCGACGACGGCATCGTGCGTACGGGCCAGCGCCTGGCACACGACCGGCAGCTCCATCGTCCCGCTCACCCGCACCACGGTCGGGACCGCACCGGCCTTCTCCGCCACGGCGACCGCGCGCTGCAGCAGCACCTCGGTGATCTCGGCGTGCCAGCTCGCCGCCACGATGCCGACCCGCAGGTCGGCGGCACCGTCGAGATCGCCGAGGTCGACGGGACGTCCCTCACCACTCATGGCGTCCATCCTGCCCCGTCGCCGAGCGGACCGGCCACGCACCCCGGGACCCGTCACACGCGCCGGCGGGAGCGCGCCCGGCCGCCGTGGCGCCGGGCACGCGGACCGGCTGAACGGTGTCTGACGGATCGTCGTCGACGGGCTCGGTGACCCGGGCGGTTCGCGGCACGGCGGAGCCGGGTCGGCATACCGGGCGTGTCCAGGCCCGCCGACAACGCAGCCACGAGCCGTCCGGGCGCCGAGACCGCGGCGGGTGATCCGTCGGACGGCCCCTCAGTAGCCCGAGCCCCCGCCGACGGCGTCCTCGGGCGCATCGCCGAGACCGGGGAGCTCGTGGCCCATCCGGTCGCGCTTGGTCCGCAGGTAGCGCAGGTTCTCCGGGGTGGGCCGGATCGGCATCGGGACCCGGCCGTTGATCGTCAGGCCGTAGCCCTCCAGGCCGGCTCGCTTGTCGGGGTTGTTGGTGAGCAGCCGCATGCTGCGCACCCCGAGGTCGGCGAGGATCTGGGCGCCGATGCCGTAGTCGCGGGCGTCGGCGGGCAGGCCCATCGCCAGGTTCGCGTCGACGGTGTCGGCGCCGGCCTCCTGCAGCTGGTAGGCCTGCAGCTTGTGCAGCAGGCCGATGCCCCGGCCCTCGTGCCCGCGCATGTAGAGCACGATGCCGCGCCCCTCGCGGGCGACGGCCTCGAGCGCGGCGTCGAGCTGCGGGCCGCAGTCGCAGCGCAGCGAGCCGAGCACGTCGCCGGTGAGGCACTCGGAGTGCACCCGGACGAGCACGTCCTCACCGTCGCCCTCGGGCGTCGCGACGTCGCCGACGACCATCGCGATGTGCTCGATGCCGTCGAGCAGGGAGTCGTAGCCGTAGGCGATGAAGTCGCCGTGGCGGGTCGGGATCCGCGCCTGCGCCACCCGGACGATGTGCTTCTCGAACCGCCGCCGGTAGGCGATGAGGTCGGCGATCGTGATGAGCGTGAGCTCGTGGTCCTCGGCGAAGACCTGCAGCTCGTCGCCGCGGGCCATGTCGGTGTCGTCCTTCTGGGACACGATCTCGCAGAGCGCGCCCGCCGGGGACAGCCCGGCCATCCGCGCGAGGTCGACCGCGGCCTCCGTGTGCCCGGGCCGGCGCAGGACGCCGCCCTCGCGGGCCCGCAGCGGCAGGACGTGGCCCGGCCGGACCAGGTCGGCGGGCGCGGCCGCGGGGTCGGCCAGCAGCCGGATCGTGCGGGCGCGGTCGGCGGCTGAGATGCCCGTCGTCACGCCCTCCTTCGCGTCGACCGTGACGGTGAACGCGGTGCGGAAGTTGTCGGTGTTGGTGTGGTGCATCGGAGGCAGGTCGAGGCGGTCGCAGTCCTCCTCGGTCAGCGCGACGCACACGTACCCGGAGGTGTAGCGCACCACGAACGACACCAGCTCCGGTGTCGCCTTCTCCGCGGCGAAGATCAGGTCGCCCTCGTTCTCACGGTCCTCGTCGTCGACGACGACGACGGGCTTGCCCTCGGCCAGGTCCGCCACGGCGCGCTCGATGAGCTCGAACGCGTTCCGGCGCGACTCCGCCGTACCGGTCGTGGTGCTCGCGTGGTCGCTCACTGGACCCCTGCCTCCTCGTCGGCGCCGCGCCGGTACCCGGCGGTCAGCCGTTCGACGTATTTCGCGACGACATCAACCTCGAGGTTGACGGTATCCCCCGGAGCACGGATTCCGAGTGTGGTGTCCGCCAACGTCGTGGGGATGAGGGCGACGGTGAAGGTGTCGGCGTCGGTCGCCGCGACCGTCAGCGAGACCCCGTCGACCGCGATCGAGCCCTTCTCCACGACGTACCGCGCCAGCTCGGGCGGCAGGCTGAAGCGCACCTCGTCGCTGCGCTCGCCCGGGGTCCGGCTGACCAGCGTCGCGACGCCGTCGACGTGGCCCTGCACGATGTGCCCGCCGAGCCGGCCCCCGGCCGGCAGCGCCCGCTCGAGGTTGACCTTCACCCCCGCGGCCGCGGCACCCAGCGACGTCCGTTTCAGGGTCTCGGGCACCAGCTCGAGGCGGAACCTGTCGTCGGCGGCGCCCTCGTCGTCGACGACGGTGAGGCAGCAGCCGTTGACGGCGATAGAGTCGCCGTGGGCCGCGTCCTCGGAGACGCGCGGCCCCCGCACGGTGAGCACCACGACGTCGCCGTCGTGGCGCACCTCGACGATCTCGCCGACCTCCTCGACGATCCCGGTGAACATCTACCGCCGTCCCTTCCGTCCGAGCCCGCCGTCGACCACCGCCGGGACGGGCCCGGCCTGGTCCGCGGACCACGGGGCAACCGGGTCGACCGCGCCGCGCGCCGGGCCCGGCACCGCGTCGACCACGAGGTCACCCCCCACCAGTTCCACCGATGCCACCTGCAACCGCAGGATGTCCGCGATCGTTCCCACCCCCGCGTCCGCGAGCGCGGCGGGGCCCGCGCCCAGCAGCGCCGGCGCCAGGTGGGCGAGCACGCGGTCCACCCGGCCGGCGGCGAGGAACGCCCCCGCCAGCCGGGGACCGCCCTCGAGCAGCACGTCGACGACCCCGCGGGCGTGCAGTGCGGCGAGCACCTCGTCGGGGTCGTGGGTGCGCAGGTGCAGCACGTCGGGGGCGTCGAGGTGCGAGCCCGGCCGCGGGTGGCGCAGACCGACGAGGACCCGCAGCGGCTGGCGCGGTACGGGCGTGCCCGCCGCGTCGCGCGCGGTGAGCGCGGGGTCGTCCGCCAGCGCCGTCCCGGTCCCGACGACGACGGCGTCGCTCGTCGCGCGCAGAGCGTGCACCCGCGCGCGGGCGGCCGGGCCGGTGATCCACCGGCTGCTGCCGTCGGCGGCGGCGCTGCGCCCGTCGAGCGTCGCCGCGAACTTCCAGGTGACGTGCGGGCGCCCGGTGCGCGTCGCGTGCAGCCAGCCGCGCAGCGGGCCGGCCGCGACCTCGGCGCCGAGCGTCCCCACGGTGACGTCGACGCCCGCGGCGCGCAGCACCGCGGCGCCGCCGGCGGCGACCGGGTTCGGGTCGGCGACTCCGGCGTGCACCGCGACGATCCCCGCGGCGCGCAGCGCGTCGGTGCAGGGTGGCGTGCGTCCGTGGTGCGCGCACGGTTCGAGGGTGACGACGGCGGTGCCGCCGCGGGCCCGCTCCCCCGCCTCGGCCAGCGCCGCGACCTCGGCGTGCGGACCGCCCGGCGGCGCCGTCGCCCCGGTCCCGGCCACCCGGCCGTCGCGGTCGAGGACGACGCAGCCGACGGGCGGGTTCGGGCTGGTCGTGCCGTGCACGCGGGCCGAGACGGCCAGCGCCAGCCGCATCGCCGCGGCGGCGTCGAGCGGCCCGTCGCCGACCGTCGGGGCGGGATCGTTCGACGCGCCGGGCACGGTCATGACACCGCCCCGGCACCCCGGCGACCGCCGCGGCAGGCGCGGTCGCCGTCGGTCGCCGTCGGGAACCTCATGCGTTCGTCCACCGGTGCGGGCTGGTGCGGACGACCTGTTCGCGCAGGGCCCGGACGGCCCGCAACGGGTCGTCGGCGCCGTAGACGGCGGACCCCGCCACGAAGCAGTCGACGCCCGCCTCGGCGGCCTGCTCGACGGTGTCGGCGTTGATCCCGCCGTCGATCTCGACGAGCACGGTCAGGTGCCCGGTGTCGACGAGCCGGCGCGCGGTGCGGACCTTGTCGAGCACCTCGGGGATGAAGGCCTGGCCGCCGAAGCCCGGTTCGACGCTCATGATCAGCAGCGTGTCGTAGTGCTTGAGGGTGTCGAGGTGGTCCTCGAGCGGCGTGCCGGGCTTGATCGACAGCCCGGCCCTGGCCCCCGCGGCGCGCAGGTTCCTGGCCAGCGCGACCGGGTCGTGGGCGGCCTCCGCGTGCACGGTGACGTTGTACGCACCGGCCTCGGCGTAGGCGGGCGCCCAGCGGTCGGGGTCGTCGATCATGAGGTGGCAGTCGAGCGGGACCTCCGTCGCCCTCAGCAGCGACTCGACGACGGGCAGGCCGAGGGTCAGGTTCGGCACGAAGTGCGCGTCCATCACGTCGATGTGGAGCCAGTCGGCTCCCTCACCGACGGGCCCGGTGACCACGTCGGCTTCGTCGGCCAACCGAGCGAAGTCGGCGGACAGCATGCTGGGGGCGATCAATGGATGCACGCCTCAGAGGCTACTGGGCACCCGTTGCCGGGCACGCATGTGTGGGCGATGTCCCGCAACGACTTCTGCGCCGCGCGAACCTCACCCGGGCGCTCACCGTACCGGGGGATCAGGGCAGGCGGCGCAGCAGTGTAACGAACATCGCGTCGGTGCCGTGGCGGTGCGGCCACAGTTGGACGGCGGGCCCGTCGCCGAGGTCCGGCACCCCCGGCAGGACGGCGCGCGCGTCGACCTTCTCGACGTCGCGGTGCCTGCGCAGCACCGCGCCGACGACGCCGACGGTCTCCGACAGGTGCGGCGAACAGGTCACGTACGCGACGACGCCGCCGGGCCGGACGTGGCGCAGCGCCGCGGTGAGCAGCTCGCGCTGCAGCCGCGCGAGCCCGGCGACGTCCTCGGGGTTGCGCCGCCAGCGCGCCTCGGGCCGCCTGCGCAGGGCACCGAGGCCGGTGCAGGGCGCGTCGACGAGCACCCTGTCGAACGCGGCGTCGGGCAGCGGTGCTTCGCGGCCGTCGGCGGTGTGCACGGTGACGGGCAGCCCGTCGACGGCTCGTCGGACCAGGTCGGCGCGGTGCTCGGAGCGCTCGACCGCGGCGAGCGCGCCCCCGTCGAGGGCGACCAGGCCGCCGAGCAGCACCGCCTTCCCGCCGGGGCCGGCGCACAGGTCGAGCCAGCGGCCGCCGTCGTCACCGGCCAGCTCCGCGCGGGCGAGGGCCAGCGCCACCAGCTGGCTGCCCTCGTCCTGGACGACGGCGAGACCCTCGGCGACGGCGTCGATGTCCCCGACGTCCCCCGAGCCGGGTTCGAGGTGCACGCCGTAGGGCGAGTACGGCGCCTCGGTGCCGCCGGTGACGAGCGCGAGCTCCTCGGCCGTGATCTCGCCGGGCCGCGCGAGCAGGTGCACGACGGGCCGGGCGTCGTCGGCCGCGAGGGCGGCGTCGAGCTCGGCGGTACCCCCGAGCGCGTCGGCGAACGCCTGGGCGATCCAGCGCGGGTGCGCGTGCACGAACGCGCTGTGCCCCAACGGGTCTTCCTCGACTGACGGGGCGAGCTGCGCCGTCCAGGCCGCCTCGTCCTGCTCGGCGACCTTGCGCAGGATCGCGTTGACGAACCCGGCGGAGCGGGAGCCGGCCCGGTCGCGGACCAGGTCGACGATCGTGTCGACGGCCGCGTGCGCGGGGATCCGGGTACGCAGCAGCTGGTAGGCGCCCAGGCGCAGCGCGTCGACCAGCGGCGGCTCGATACGGTGCAGCGGCCGGTCGGCGCACGCCGCGACCACGGCGTCGAGCAGCCCGAGGGCACGCAGCGTGCCGTAGCCGAGCTCGGTCGCGAGCGCGGCGTCGCGGTCGCGCAGCCGGTGCCGCCGCAGGATCGCCGGCATGGCGAGGTTGGCGTAGGCGTCGCGCTCGCGGACCGCGGTGAGCAGCTCGTGCGCGGCGACGCGGGCGGGGTCGACGGTGACGGGACGCGCGGGCCCGCTGCGGCCCCGCGGCGGGCCGGGGTTGCGACGTGCCCCGCCCGACCGGCGGCGGTCGCCGCCGCGGTGCGGTTCAGTCATCGGGGGTGCCTGCCTGCCGGGCCGGACCGGACGCTCACGTCAGTACCTCTTCCTCGGCGATGCGCACACCGCGCGCCCAGTCGGGCGCGGGCATCGCCTTCTTGCCGGTCGGGCGCACCTCGCCCAGCTCGACGGGGACCGTCGCGGTCCCGACGAGCACCCGGCGCTTCTCGACGTGCAGCGCACCCGGGGCGAGGGCGATGCCGCCCGTGCGGACCGGACGGACGGGACCGAGGCCGAGGCGCTGGTCGCGGAAGTGCGTCCACGCGCCGGGCTCGGGGGTCACCGAGCGCACGAGCCGGTCGACCGCGACCGCCGGTGCGTCCCAGGCCACGCGGGCGTCGGCGACCAGCACCTTCGGTGCGAGCGACACCCCCTCGGTGAGCTGGGGCACCGCGGTGACGGTCCCGTCGGCGATCCCGTCGAGCGTCGCGACGAGCAGCCGTGCCCCGCTCACGGCGAGCCGGCCGAGCAGCGCGCCCGCGGTGTCCTCGGCGCCGACCGTCTCGGTCACCACGCCGTAGGTCGGGCCGGTGTCGAGGCCCTCCTCGAGGCGGAAGGTCGTCGCCCCGGTGACGTCGTCGCCGTGGCGGATCGCGGCCTGCACGGGCGCGGCACCACGCCACGCCGGCAGCAGCGAGAAGTGCAGGTTGACCCAGCCGTGGACCGGGACGTCGAGCGCGGCGCGGGGTACGAGTGCGCCGTAGGCGACGACGGGCGCGCAGTCGGGCGCCAGCTCGGTGAGCGTCGCGAGGAACTCGGGTTCGGACGGCCGCCGCGGCGTCAGCACCCGGACACCGGCCTCGTCGGCCAGTGCGCCGACGGGCGAGCGCTGCACGCTGCGGCCGCGGCCGGCGGGCGCGTCGGGCCGGGTGAGCACGGCGACGACCTCGTGGCGCGGCGACTCCAGCAGTGCCCGCAGGGCCGGTACCGCCGGCTCCGGCGTACCGGCGAACAGCAGCCGCACTAGCGGGCCCGGCCGAACATCGGGTGCGGGCTGACCTTGACCACGGGCTCCGGCTGCCCGAACCACTCGGCGGCGCGGATCTCGGCCATGGCTAGCTTGCGGGTCTCGGCGTCGAGCCGGTCGACGAACAGGACGCCGTCGAGATGGTCGGTCTCGTGCTGGATGCAGCGGGCCAGCAGCTCGGAGCCCTCGACCGTCACCGGCTCGCCGTGGACGTTCCAGCCCCGGGCGACGACGTGCAGGTGGCGCGTGCAGTCCCAGCGCAGCCCGGGGATCGACAGGCAGCCCTCCGGCCCGGTCTGCTCCTCGTCGCCGACGACGTCGAACGTCGGGTTGACCAGGTGCCCGGCGAAGCCGTCGACGTCGTAGGTGAACACCCGCAGCCCGACCCCGATCTGCGGCGCGGCCAGGCCGGCGCCGCCTTCGTCGTGCATGGTGTCGGTGAGGTCGGCGACGAGCTTGCGCAGCTCCGCGTCGAAGGTCGTGACCTCGACGGCGGGCGTGCGCAGGACCGGGTCGCCGAAGAGCCGGACGGGTTGGACGGACACTGGGCTCCCTGCTGAGGTGGCGCGGACGGCGGGATGTCGGCCCGTCGATTCTGCCACGCAGCGATCGCGCGCCCCGGCGGCGTGCGGGTCCCGGGGGCCCGCCCGGGGCAGGTCACTCGATCTGCAGGGGGTCCATCCGCACCCGGACCGGGTCGGCCGCCTTCCGGGCGCTGCGCCCGGCCTGCGCGGCGGCCAGCGCGGCGGCCAGCGCCCGGCCCTCGGTCCGCGGTACGCGGACCAGCGCCCGTTCGCGCGGTCCCTCGTCGGAGGCGACCGGGTCGATCTCGACCGGGCCGAGCACCTCGGCCCCGGCGGGCAGCCCCGCGTCGAGGATCTCCGCGACGGCCGCGGGCCCGCCCTCGACCGCCGCCATCCGCACCGCCGGGGGGAACCCGACCTCCTCGCGCGCCGCGAGCTCGGCCGCCGCGTGCCCGGCGGGATCCCAGCGCACGAGCGCCTGCACGACCGGTACCGAGGCGTCGGCGACGACCACGACCCGCCCGCCGCGCCCGTGCGGCACGACCAGCGCGGCGGCGCCGAGCCATCGCCGCAGGGTCTCCTCGGCCACGCGCAGGTCCGGGCGCGAGAGCAGGGCCCAGCCGTCGAGCAGCAGCGCGGCGCCGTAGCCACCGTCGGCAGCCGGTTCGGCACCGGGGGTCGCGACGACGATCCCGGGCCCGGGGTCGATGCGCGCCACCACCTCCGCGCCGCCGCCGGACTGCCGCACCGGCACCCCCGGGAACGCCCGGCCCAGCTCCTCAGCGGTCCGCCGCGAACCGGTGACCGAGGCCCGCAACGCCCGCCCGCCGCAGCCCCCGCACCGGAACGACGACTCGACCCGCCCGCACCAACGGCAGTACGGCGACGCGGCTGCGCCCTCGTCGCCGCGACCCGACGGCAGCGCCAGCGGCCCCGCGCAGTGCCGGCAGCGGGCGCTCTCCCGGCACCGCCCGCACGCGAGCCACGGCACGTAACCGGCCCGCGGGACCTGGACGAGCACCGGCCGGCCGGCGGCGAGCGCGGCCCGGGCGGCGGCGAAGCCCGCCGCCGGGATCCGGGCGACGCGGGCGTCGGGGTCGCGGGCGATCGCGCCCGCGGAGTCCTCCAGGGCGCCGACGCGCGGCATCGCCGCCCGCAGGGTGGCCCGGTCGGCGACGATCTCGTTCGCCCAGCCGGACTCGACGAGCAGCTGCGCCTCGGCGGTGCGGGCGTGGCCGGCGACGAGCAACGCCGCGCCCGCCGCGTGCGCGCGCAGTACCAGCACGTCGCGGACCTGCGGGTACGGTGCCCGCGGTTCGGCGTGGGAGTCGTCGCCGTCGTCCCAGACCGCGAGCAGCCCCAGGTCGGCGAGCGGCGCGAACGCCGCCGACCGGGTGCCGACGACCACCCGCGCGGTACCCCGCAGGACCCGCAGCCAGCGGCGGTACCGCTCGGCTGGGCCGAGCTCGGCGGTCAGCGCGACGACGCTCTCCGGCGGCAGGTGCGCGGCGCACGCGGCGTGCAGGGCGTCGACGTCGCGCTGGTCGGGTACGACGAGCAGCGCCCCGCGACCGGCGGCCGCGGTCGCGACGGCGGCCTCGGCCAGCCGGTCTGTCCACGACTCGCCCGGCAGCGCCTGCCACACCGCGTGCGCGGCCCGGCCGGCGGCCAGTGCCGTCAGGAACGCCGCGCCGCGCGGGTAGGCCGTCCAGCCGGTGCCGTCCGGCGCCGGCGCGGGCGGCGGTGGGACCGCGGGCTCGGCCGCCGCGGCCTCGGCGCGGGCGTGCCGCGGCGGTACCGCCAGCCGGACGACGTCGGCGAACACACCCGCGTACCGGTCGGCGACCGCCCGGCACAGCGCGGCGACCTCCGCGGTGAGCACCGGCTCGGGCGAGACCACCTTCTCCACCCAGGCCAGCCGCCCGGTGTGGTCGGACTCCTCGACCCGGTCGAGCAGGAACCCGTCGACGAGACGCCCCGCGAACCGGACCCGCACCCGCACCCCCGGCGCGGCGACGTCGTCGAGATGCGCCGGGACGCGGTAGTCGAAGGGCCGGTCGAGGTGGGCGAGCGGTACGTCGACGGCGATCCGGGCGACCGGCGCGGTCCCCGCCGGCTCCCACTCGCCGCGCCCGGCCGCGCGCCGCCGCGCCGGCGGCGCGGCGGCGGCCTCCGGGTGTGCGGGCCGAGCCATGCGATCACCCTGGCATCCGCCCCCGACGCTCCGGGCGGCGGTCCCGCCCGCAGGTCACCGCGATGTGACGCGTGACCGTCCTCCGACGCCCGCGCCCACGGCTTGCGACACTGGGGACATGCAGCGCGCTCCGTCCCCCGTCCCGGCCGCCACCGACCTCCTGGTCGTCGGCGCCGGGCCCGCGGGCTCCGCCACCGCCGCGTGGGCCGCGCGGCACGGCATCGACGTCGTGCTCGCCGACGCCGCCGTGTTCCCCCGCGACAAGGCCTGCGGCGACGGGCTCACCCCGCGCGCGGTCGCGGAGCTCGACCGGCTCGGTCTCGGCCCGTGGCTGCGCGAGCACGGGCAGAACCGGGGGCTGCGGGCGGCCGGGTTCGGGGAGACGCTGGAGCTGCCGTGGCCGGGAGGGTCGTTGCCCGCCCACGGCTCCGCCGTCCCCCGGCTGGAGCTCGACGCCCGCATCCGCGACGTCGCGCTGGCGGCCGGGGCCGTCCCGGTCGAGGGCGCGAAGGCCGTCGACGTGAAGTGGGACGGCGACCGGATCGGCGGCGTCGTCCTCGAGCTCGGTGACCGAACCACGCGCACGGTGCGCTGCGAGCGCGTCGTCGTCGCCGACGGGCACCGCTCGCCGCTCGGCCGGGTCCTCGGCCGGGAATGGCACAAGGACACCGCGTACGGCGTGGCCGCGCGCGCCTACATCCGCTCGGCCCGCTCCGACGATCCGTGGATCTCCTCGCACCTGGAGCTGCGCGGCACCGAGGACGAGGTGCTGGCCGGGTACGGCTGGGTGTTCCCGCTGCACAACGGCGAGGTCAACATCGGTGTCGGCACGCTCGCCACCGACCGCAGGCCCGCCGGCGTGCGGTTGCGGGCGCTGATCGACCTGTACACCGCCGCCCGGCGCGACGACTGGCGGCTCGAGGGCGAGCTGCGGATGCGATCGTCGGCGCTGCTCCCCATGGGTGGGGCGGTCTCCGGGGTCGCCGGGCCCAACTGGGGGTTGGTCGGCGACGCGGCGGGCTGCATCAACCCGCTCAACGGCGAGGGCATCGACTACGGGCTGGAGACCGGGCGCGTCCTCGCCGAGCTGATGACCGGTGAGAACGACCTCGCGCACGCCTGGCCCGCGACGCTGCGCCACCACTACGGGCACGCGTTCTCCATCGCGCGCCGGCTCGCGGGGCTGCTGACGATCCCCCGGCTGCTGCCGCTGGCGGGACCGGTCGGCATGCGCTCGCGCGCGCTGATGACCGTCGCCCTGCGGGTCATGGGCAACCTCGTCACCGACGAGGACCGCGACCTCACCGCGCGGGCGTGGCGCGCGGCGGGCCGGCTGTCGAGCCGGTTCGACGACCGTCCGCCGTTCCCGGCCCCCGACCTGCGCGCACGGGCCTGAGCGCCCGCCGCGGCCGGCCCGTCGGTCTCACGACGACGGCTGCGGCACCGTGCAGTCGATCTTCGGGTTCACGCCGACGTAGTTGAGCGGGCCGACGACGATCGTCAGCAGCGTCGTCCCGATGCCGGTGCACGACGCCGAGGTGCCGCCGAAGTACCCCCGCTGGTAGGCCGCGAAGGCCCCGACGATCAACCACAGCACGACGATCCCTGCCAGGACGCGCATGGTGCCTCCGGGTCTCGCCGGGCCGGACACTTCGGACGGTCCCGCGAGGGTAGCGGCCCCGGCCGCGGCCGGCAGGGCGGACGCCGCGAGGCCGGCGGATCACCGCGACGCGCGGCCGGCGGATCACCGCGGCGCGGGGCCGGCCGTCAGAGGTTGACCTGGTCGTGGCGGGCGTAGAACTCGCGCCACTGCTCGTCGTCGAGCGTGCGGCCCTCGGCCCGGATCGCGGCCAGCTCGGTGAAGAACTCCTCGCGCGCGATACCGGGCGCGAACAGGATCAGGAACGCCGTCGCGGCGTCGGAGTCGTTGCGGAAGGCGTGCACGCCGTGCTCGGCGACGTGCACGAAGTCGCCCGGACGGTAGGCCGCCCAGCGCTCGCCGTCGAAGATGGTCAGCTCGCCCTCGAGTACGTGGAACGCCTCGGAGAAGGTGGCGTGCACGTGCGGGCCCGGGCCCGGGCTCCTCGGTGCCATCCGGTACTCGAAGAGCCCGTAGCGGCCGGCCGTCCGCGACCCGGTCGCGACGAACCGGACCGACGGCGGACCCGGCAGGTCGGGCGGGTCGTCGCCACGCGAGACGACGACCCGTCCGGCCGGATCGGGGAAGCTCACGCCCCGGCGGCCGACTTCAGCGCGTCGGCCCGCGCGGTCGACTCCCACGGCAGCTCGACGTCGGTGCGGCCGAAGTGGCCGTACGCCGCGGTCTGCGCGTAGATCGGGCGCAGCAGGTCGAGGTCGCGGATGATCGCGGCCGGCCGCAGGTCGAAGACCTCGGTGATCGCGGACTGGATGCGGATCGGGTCGACGTGCTCGGTCCCGAACGTCTCGACGAAGAGCCCGACGGGCGCGGCCTTGCCGATCGCGTAGGCGACCTGGACCTCGATGCGGTCGGCCAGGCCGGCCGCGACGGCGTTCTTGGCGACCCAGCGCAGCGCGTAGGCGGCCGAGCGGTCGACCTTCGACGGGTCCTTGCCGGAGAACGCGCCGCCGCCGTGGCGGGCGAACCCGCCGTACGTGTCGACGATGATCTTGCGCCCGGTCAGCCCCGCGTCGCCCATCGGGCCCCCGACGACGAACCGGCCCGTGGGGTTGACCAGCAGCCTGGCGCCCTCGGCGTCCAGCCCCGCGCGCGCCAGCTCGGGCTCGACGACGTGCTCGCGGATGTCGGGGGCCAGCAGCGCGTCGAGGTCGACGTCGGCCGCGTGCTGGCTGGACACCACGACGGTGTCGACACGGACGGCCTTGTCGCCGTCGTACTCGATCGTGACCTGGGTCTTGCCGTCCGGGCGCAGGTAGGGCAGCACGCCGGACTTGCGGACCTCGGTGAGCCGGCGGGCCAGCCGGTGCGCCAGCGCGATCGGCAGCGGCAGCAGCTCGGGGGTGTCGGTGTTGGCATAGCCGAACATCAGGCCCTGGTCACCCGCGCCCTGGCGGGCGATCTCGTCCTCGCTGGCCTCGACGCGCGACTCGTAGGCCGTGTCGACGCCCTGTGCGATGTCGGCGGACTGCGCACCGATCGCGACGTTCACGCCGCAGGAGTTGCCGTCGAAACCCTTGGCCGACGAGTCGTAGCCGATCTCCAGGATCTTCTCGCGGACCAGCGTGGGGATGTCGGCGTAGGCACTCGTGGTGACCTCACCCGCGACGTGGACCTGACCGGTCGTGACGAGCGTCTCGACCGCGACCCGGCTGCGCGGGTCCTGGACGAGCAGCGCGTCGAGGACGGAGTCGCTGATCGCGTCACACATCTTGTCCGGGTGTCCCTCGGTCACCGATTCGCTGGTGAAGAGCCGTCGGGCCGGGTTCGTCACGCGTGTTCTCCGTCCAGTCACGTCCTGCCAGTCACGTCCTGCTGGCGGGGCCGAGCGTAGTCGACCCGTCCGACGGTCCGGTCGCGCCTGACCAGGGCGTCGGCGCGCGCTCGCCCGGTCACACCGTGTAGTCGACAGTGCGGACGCGCCGGACGTCGTTCACCGCTTCCGGTGATGTGTGCGCCGATGGCGAATCGGTCAGCACGGCACTCGTTGGGCCTCGTGACGCATCCACCCAACGGAGGTACCCCCCAGATGAACGCGTTGCAACGTCGAGGCCGCCTGGTCGCGATCGTCGGCGGTGTCGTCGCGGCAGGCGCGACCACCGTCCTGGTCCTCGTCGGCACGGCTTCCGCGGCCGAGCAGGGCCGCTGCACCGACAACGTCAACGTCCGCTCGCAGCCGAGCGCGACCGCCTCCGTCGTCACGGTCTGCAAGCGTGGCACCGACGTCACGCTGGGCGAGCACCGCAACGGCTTCGTGCAGCTCACGAACCTCAACGGCTGGGCCTCGGAGCAGTTCGTGTCGAGCAACCCGAGCCGCAGCAGCTCGACGTCGACGACCAAGAAGTCCTCGACCGCCCCGACGACCTCGGGCACGGCCCGCGGCGAGCAGGCCCGCCCGACGACGGCGGCACCCGCCACCACGACGTCGTCGCAGCAGCGCAGCGCCCCGTCGGCGTCGAGCACCACCAAGGCCCCGACGACGACGAAGGCGCCGACCACCACCCAGGCCCCGGCCACGAGCAGCGCACAGCCGGCCGCGCAGCCCGCCGACGCCCAGGGCGGCGGCCAGGGCGGCAACGACTCGGGCTCGGACGACACGCCGACGCGCGCCCCCGGCCTGCTCCGCTGAGCACACCGCCACGGCTCCCCGGGGCCCGGACGGTATGGAGGTCCGGGCTGGGGCCTCACCGCATGTGAACGTGGGTTGCCGGCAGAAGTGGCTCCTGGCCGGTAGAGCCACAGATGTGGGAGGCCCTGGCATCCACGCGTACGAGCACTGCAGGAGCGCCGGTTGACCCCGGATCCCGACGAGCTGCTGCGGGGGGCTGGCCGGGCCGGTCGAGGTGGTCCACGAGGCCGGCCGACCGGGTTCGGGCCGGCCCGCTCGGTGGCCGGGCAGGGGCTCTCGTGCCAGGTCGCGGCGCTGTGTCGGTTGCCGCGCTTCTCCGGTGACCGGATCAGACCGACAGCGTGACGCCCGGCATCCGGCCCGGCTGCTGCACCTGGGACGAGATCGTCTCGGTGACGGTGCCCACCAGCCCGAGCAGGGGCCTGGCGTTCGGCATCGCCTCCGACACCGTGCTCGCCACCCTCGCCCGCCGGGACCGCCACGACGCCGCGATCGCCGAGATGGCCACCACCGGCGAGTTCGCACCCGTCATGGCCCCGGTCGGGGTGTCCACGCGGGGTGTCTGCGTGGGACGGCGTCGTTGACGGCACCTCGCGAGCCCGGCCGTACGGGATCGGGCACAGCGAGCCAACCGGCACCTGCACGCGCGCTGGGCCCGGTTCGACGCCCGCCACAAAACTCCCGGTCGTGGCCAAATCGTCGAGCACGTCCGGAGCCATCGGCATCCCGTCCCACTGGACGGACGTCTGGATCAGCCCGGGCACAGCCAAGCCACCGGCCGCGACGGACGGCCCATCCGGTTACCGGGACGTCGCGCTCTGGTCAGCTTTCGGCGGACGGAGGCTTCCGCCGCCACCGGTCCCGACGCAGTCGCCGCAGGGCTCGCGTTGCCGCTCGGTCAGCGCCGGCGGGTGCCACGAGTGACCGGGCGGACGCGCCGCCGCCTCCACCTCGACGCGCAACCGATCGACCGATGCAAGGAGGGCTCCGTGTTGTTCCCAGGCGTCCGGGTCCGTGTACGGATCGACGCGGAGGAGCTCGCTCAGCTGGTTGCGGCGGCGAAGCAGTTCGGCCAGGTGGGTCTCGATGCCGACATCCTCGGGACGGACGGGCTCGGTCGCCGAGGCGAACCGCCCCACCGCGCGGACCGCATCGGATGCCGCGTCGAGAAAGTCGGCTAGCGCGGCCCGCACGTCGTCGTCGTACGCGGTTGTCTCCTCCTCGGGAGGGACGAAGTACGTCCGGTCCAACAAGGCGCGGCAGAGCTCACGCAACGACAAGTAGCAGCGGTCGAGACCCGTCAGGGCGGTACGTAACCGGGGCTGCTCCGCTCGGGTGCGGGCCGCGCGCGGATTCAGCCGGGCGCTCTCCTCGGCGCGGGCCAGGGTCCGATCGGCTAGCACCTCACGACCCAACGCCCGTGCCTCATCCAGCCAGCGGTCCGCGTCAGCCCGCGACCACGAGGAGCGCAGTGCGGCAGCCAAGGCGGTCATGAACCCAGCAATCCGGTCGGCGAGCTCACCTAACGCACTCCCTGCCGGCTGCAGATATAGCGGAGGAGCGATCAGCAAATTGACGAGCACCCCCACGGAGGCACCGATCAGTGTCTCGTAGATCCGGCTGCTCGCGACGGCCGGTGCGCCTCCGACGGCGAGCACGAGCATTGCGCTGATGGGCAGTTCCAGCAGCTGTGGGCCGAGGCGAAGGAGCCTGCCGAGCAGCAGTGATATGGCGACCACTCCGCCGAGGCTCCACCAGCTCAACCCGACCACCCTGGCAACGGCCACGGCGACCAGAACCCCACCGAGCACACTTGCTATGCGTTGCAAGCTTTGCGTGACGGTCTGGTACATGGTCACCTGGACCACGAGCAACGCGGTCAGCGGTGCGAGCACCGGCCCGCTGCTGGTCCCGAACCAGTCGGCGAGGGCGTAGGCCAGTGTCGCGGCGAGCGTCGTCTTCGCCACGTGGAGGCCAGGCCTGTGACTCCGCCGGATGATCTCGGCGAATGGGGGCCAGTGACCTCGCCCAGAGGGTTCCCATGTTCGCATCGTTGCCATTCACCGAAAACCGATTGCCATTCCGAGGCGCGCCGCCGGCTCACGGCTTGAAAGCTCCGCACCGACGAAGGTCGAACCGCCGCATTCGTGCACGGACGCACTGCCGGTTCTCCACGGGACGCACCCGCGGAAGGACGACCAGGAGGGGTCTCCCAGCACGAGCACGCGCGCGTCGTGCATTCGCGAACGAGAGAACAGTTGGTGATGATCACGCTGTTCCGCCGCACTGCAAACGGCCCAGAACTCACCCGCCGGTTGGCCCAGCGAGCCGTGGACGATCTTGCTCTGCGTCACCCGGCGCCATCGACCCGCTAGGGCCGTTGGACTCGGGTCGATTGGCCTAGGCAGCAGCTCTTTCCGGCCCCTTGGGTCGAGACCTGCCGGCACGACTTGTCCCCGACTGCGACCGTGGGGTGCAGTGGTAAGAGATCGGAGCGCTTGGGGCAAAGGGAAGGAAATCCGCGTCCATGGGCGCTTCCGCACCACCTGAGTTCAGCTTCGACCGAAGGAGGTCTCCAATGCGGCCAGCAACCACTCGCCGCTCAGACTCGACCGGGAGTTCGCCCGCGCGACCCCGATTACCCGAAATCGGCGCCGGTAGACACATCGTCGCCCTCTACAGTCGCCTCGCCGAACGTGACGCGATGCTCGATCGCTATCTGCGCGACGGTCTGGCGCACGATCACAGCTGCACGATCTATCTGACCCGCGGAACGAGCCAGGCTGTGCTTGATCGGCTCAGCATCGACCTGGACATCCACTCGAATCGCTCCAGTGGACGGCTCGCCCTCTGTCAGGCTCCCGACTGGCCGTCCGCCCGCGACCAAAGCGGGCCGGCGGCCGCTTCCACGTTCTGGGAACGGGTGATCGCAAACCGTGTACAGGACGGATACGCATTCCAGCGGTATTCCGTTGACGCCACGGCGTGGCTACCCGATTACGGGGAGGCCGACGAGCTACTGGGGTTCGAAGCACAGCTCACCACATTGGCCATCGGCCAGCCGATCGCCTTCATGTTCCTGTACGACGTGTCCGACCTCGACGGCCGCCTGGTGGTCGAGTTGGCGAGGACACATCCCATGGTCTGGGTCGACGGAGTGGCACTGGCGAATCCGTACTCCTAGGGGCCACGCGGAGGCACATCACCCGGCTGACTGCCGCTACCTTGGTCCTCGTCCCGTCTCTCCGCAGCCGCCGGTGCCGAGGGGTGCGACGCGCAATGAATGCCGCGGAGGTCACCCGAGCGCCTGCACCGACCTGGAGACGTCGGACTCGCCAGGTGTGAAGTCCAACCGGCTTGGTTCGCGTGCTCGCCTCGCCGACCTGGGATGGTCCGGTGCAGCACACCCTCGCGCAGGTCGGCGGTCCGACCGCCGGGATCGGGGTTGTCGCCGAGAACGGCTGGCACACCTCCCGCCGTGCAGCCGCTCGCCGATGATCACCTCGTCACCGTGCTGGCGATCGGCGGCGCGGCGGGGCCCTGACGGTGAGCAGACAGCGCTCGACCGTCACCTCGACGTCGATTCGATCCACCCCGGGAATATCGAGATCGACCAGGAACGTGTCGCAGCCGCGACGCTGCAACCGGAATGCCGCGCGGCCCTCCGGGGAATTCTGCTCCACAATGCGATCACACTCGCAGAACGAGTCCAGTTGCATCAAGGTCATGTGGTTCTTCCTTTCGCCTGATTCGTGAGCCTGGACCCACCGCGGCAGATCCAGCCTGACAAGACCGGCGCCTGGGCCGGACCGGCCCGAGGGGCGCAACGTGCCGTCACTGCTTCAGCCCGGCGGGGGCGGCCGAGCTCAGGGCGCCCCGGCTCCTCGTGACGCGGCCTGCATGCTTCATTTGATGCCAAATATGTCGTATGATGCCGATATCGGAGCCGGACGTTGGCGGCTCTTCAAGACGGTTACCTTTTTCAACCAGGGGGACCGGGTAAGCATGTCACCCGACGTTTTCGCAGAACGTCACCGACTCATGGTGGCGTCTTCTCACCGGCTGAAGCACGTCCCGGATGGTGGCACGAAAGTCGAGCTGGCGGAGTTCGAACACACGCTCAAGTCGACGATTATCGCTACGCGACAGGGACCCCAGGCCGATCACGGCGTGGACGCAACGCGGTGACCACGGCATTGCGTCGGCGGCCTATCTGGACGCGGCTAGTGTCCGCGCCCAACCCCAGCGCGCTTGAGCGGGCTGCCCGGCAGCGCGACCCACCGTCTCGTCATCGACGTGTCCCACGTCTGGTGGCTCGACCGGCAGCTGTGCAGTGTGGACTGAGCTGGCAACCACCGGCGGCGTGCTCTGTTGACGGGCCTCACCCCTCGCGCCCTCCACCACACGGACGATGACCCCGAACCCCGGTACCACGGCTCGTCACCGCACGATCATGACGGCCGCGCACGCCGGCGCACGGGCGCCGCGGACGGCGACTCCCGAGGAAAAATGTTCAGCCCTCAGCCGGGTGGGTAGGCGTCACGCCGTCGCAGGCACTCGGGCTCGGTTCACCGCTGCGGCCCACGGTCGCAAATCGCGGCGCCGGGCCACCTGTGACAACCAACTCGGCCGCACTCCGGTCCCAGTTGACGGCAAGGAGCTCAGCACCCATGGACGATCGCGAAGTGATCCAGACGCTGCGCGGCCAGATATCCAACTTGTTTGCTCTCTTCACCTTATCAATGATGTTCTTCGATCGGGTCGAGGACGATGAGATCCTCGCCCTCGCGGTGAGCGCGGTTCCCGCATTCGGGTCCTTCGGTGCCGAGGCCTACCTCGACCGGAGGGACCTGCCGCAGAACGGAACCCCGCCACCTGAGCTCAAGGCCCAGCTGAACGCCCTCGCCGGGACAGACGGCGGGGTCAGGGTTCCCGGGGCGACGTGGGCTTGGGCCTATCCGCTGCACGCGGTCGGCGGGCACGCCGGCTACCTCGTCATCACCGCCCTGGCCACTCCGACAACGGACGAGCTGTTCCTGGTCCAAACGCTGGCCCAACTAGCTGGCGCCGCACTCAGCAGCGCGGCCACGTATCGGAGCGAGGTGGCCATGTCCGCAGAGCTTCGCGAGCGAAACACACAGCTCGCAGCTCTCAATCTGGAGCTCACGGCCGTCGTTGACGACCTCGGACGCCGCACCCGCCTGCACGAATCGTTCATGAACGTGGTTGCGAGCGGCGGGGCCGCGCCCGAGATCGCGATCGCCCTGCACGAGGTGACCGGTCTGGCAGTGGTGATCGAGGACAAATTCGGTAACGTGCTCGGGTCGGCGGGTGGCGAGCGGCCGATGCCACGCCGGCGAATGTCAGCGCACGACCGCACCGAGCTGCTCAACCGAGTGCAGCGGCACAGGCGACCGATGCGTCACGGCGATCGGGTCCTCGCGCTGGCCCAACCACGCAACGAGGTGCTCGGCGTCCTCGTCCTCATCGATCCCGAGCGGCGAGCCGGGCAATTCGAGATCTTCGCTCTGGAAGACGCCGGGGTGGTGCTTGCGATGGAGCTAGCACATCAGCGCAGCCTGGCCGAAGCGGAATTGCGTCTCAGGCGCGATCTCGTCGACGATCTCCTCACCGGCGCCGACGACGAGAGCGCGCTCGCGCGGTCCGCAGCGCTCAATCACGATCTCCGCCTACCCCATCAGGTCGTTGTGGTGAGCTGGCCTGGGACGGACGACACCGAGAAGATCATCCAGGCCGTCGACCAGGCCACGACCCGAATCACGCAGGCCCGTGCACTTCTCACCCGCCGTGGCGGGAACGTCGTGCTCGTCGCGCCCGCGCGCGAGCACGACGACACCGCACACGACTGGGGTGAACTGCATCGCCTTCTCAGCGCAGCCCTGCCAGCGCGGGCCGGTGCGATCGGCGTGGGTCGGCTGTACAGGCGGCCATCCGAACTGCCGCGCTCCTACGCCGAGGCGTTGCGCGGGCTCGCGGTCCGGCGACGTTCGGCGGACCACATTGGTGTGACGACCTTCGAGCAGCTCGGCTTCTATCGCATCTTGGGGACCGAGGAGAGCCACCGCGAAATGGTCGAGTTCATCCGGGAATGGCTCGGTCCGCTCATCGACTATGACACGAGGCACCGCTACGATCTTGTGAACACCCTGTGGCAGTACTATGAATGTGGGGGTAATTACGACGCCACCGCACACGCGTTGCTGATCCACCGCAGCACGCTCCGTTACCGCCTCCGTCGCATCCGCGAACTGACCGGCCACGACCTCGGGGTCGCCGACACCCGCCTCAACCTGCACATCGCCACCCGCGCATGGCAGATCCTCAACGGCGCGACGTAGCCGAGAACGCGGACTCCTCCCCGCAGGGCCGGGTGAGCGGACCCATTTCGCCCCCCCGGGACCACGAACCAGGTCGAGGGGTGACGGGCAGACTGAGAGCGTCCACGCACCCCGGGGAGGGCCTATGGCCACCACGTCGAAGCATCCGGTTGGCACGCAACCCTGGCTACACCAACACAGCCACGAAGTGCAGGCTTTCGGCACGGTCCGGTTGCTCCCGCTCGCGCTCCCCCGGGACGCTCGGCTCTACTCGTGCCAGCGACTCAACCGAACGTTGGCCGATACACAAGTCCTTCATGCGTTGTACAAGAAGCACCACTGGCTGATGCGCGGACCTACCTTCTACGCGCTGCACCTGATGCTCGACAAACACGCCGGCGAACTACTTCAACTCATCGACACAGTGGCCGAACGCGTACAGACCCTCGGTGGGGTGGCCGTCGGCGATCCCCGTCACGTCGCCGAGATCACGCGCATCCCACGCTCACCCGACGGCGTCGAGGAGGTTCCGGCGATGCTCTCCCGGCTGCTCGAGGCACACGAAACCATCCTCATCGACGCACACGACGCCGCTGCCCATGTCGCGGCGCAGGGCGACGACGGCACGAATGACCTGCTCGTTTCCGACGTGATCCGGACCTGCGAACTGCAGGCCTGGTTCCTCGCCGAGCACCTGGTCGACACACCGCTCGTCCGCACGGCCGAAAGCGAGCACCAGTAGCCACCGACCGACCATCGCATCACCGGCGACACCGGGCTGACGGCGTCGGATCAGGGCACGCGAGCCGTGCCGAACCGGGACGTGGCCATCGGTGCGTGCACGGCCCATATATGCAGGACATGTATCCGCAGAGAGCTCAATTGGCGCTGACGGTGCCGAGCCCGGAGGACGACCTGCGATACGACCTCGCCGGGCCGCCAGGTAGTTCTCGAGGTCGAGATCTGTCGGAGGTGACCTTCATCGGACCAACCACCAGGCTGAGCACTCAGCCACGCCGGGCATTGTCGATCCGGGGAACACCAGCGAAGCACTGCTGTCGGCGACCTCCTGCCGTGACGTCGTGCTCGGCCGCTCCGACCACGACACAGCCCAGCCATCTTCGCGACGATCCTGCGGAGAATTGGGAGCGCAACACCAGGCCGGGCGAGACCTGAGGGAGCAACCAGGACGTCCCGATCTCGTGCCGGCGGGCCGACCCGCGTCCGCTCACTTCGTCGCACCATGCCGAGGGGCCGCGTCCGGCGGGCGAGCACCCAACTGGACGAGGAGTCTCGATGATCGAGTCAAGCCGCGACCGCTCAGGCCAAGGCCTTGGTGGTGAAGCGGTTGTCGCGGATCGGGGCCTTGACGAGGACCAGACGACGGGCGAGCACGATGAGCGCCCGGACGTGCCCTTTGCCGATGACGCGTTCGCACTCGTAGCTGGTCCGCAGGGGTCCACCGGCACGTTTGATGGCCAAGAGGGCGGCGGGGTAGAACATTCGGCCGAGCCCGCTGTGGTAGCGCCGGGCTCGGTGCAGGTTCCGGCGGACTCACGGGGGGTCGCGGGCGGCGGCCAGCCCGGCAGAGGAACCTCGGCGGGCAGGCGAGCGTGCGCAGGGACGAATCCGTGGCCGAGGCGTCCCGACGAATGGGTAGCCACGTCTCGGTATACATCAGGCTGCGCCTCAGCCACTCCCCGCCGTTCCGGCCCTTCGAAACATCCGGTTCCGAGAATCGACATCAATACGGTGCGGACATGACGACGTCACGGATCAGCGGACGACGCGGGGTTTGGCGGCGAATTTTCGCTTGGGGTCTGGCGCTCTGGGTACTTGCGGGCCTGATCACCTACCTTACCGCCAACGCCATCCTCATCCCCACGTTGGTCCTGCTCGGAAGCTTTCTCGTCCCGGTGACCTTCGTCGCCTGGGCGTTCGAACAGCGGAGTTCCGGCGAGGTCACCACCGAACTGCTCTTCCACACCTTCGTGGTCGGCGGGGTGCTCGGCGTACTGGCAGCATCCCTCGCCGAAGCTTATCTGTTGCAGCCGTCGCCCTGGCTGTTCTTCGGAGTCGGGCTGATCGAGGAGGCGATCAAGCTCGCCGCCCTCGCGTTCTGCGCCCGAAACCTGCGCGTCAGGTCGATGCGGGACGGAGTGATCCTCGGCGCCACAGTCGGCTTCGGCTTCGCCGCGTTCGAATCGGCCGGCTACGCGCTCACCGCCTCCTTCACCGTCCAGGGGATGTCGCTCGTCGACCTCGTCAGCACCGAACTGCTGCGGGGTCTGCTCGCTCCCGTCGGGCACGGCCTGTGGACGGCGATACTCGGCGGGGTGTTGTTCGCGCACAGCACCCGTCGTGGGTTCGCGATCACCGGAAGGCTCGTTCTCGCGTTCCTCGGGGTGTCGATACTGCACGGCCTCTGGGACTCAATGGGCAGCATCGCGGTGATTGTGACCTACGTCTTCTCCGGCGAATCGTGGCAGTACCGCCTGCTCGAGCTGGGCTACATCCCTGAGCCCACGGCCGCTCAGGTCGCGATGTTCACTGTGCTGACCTGGAGCGGTCTCGCTGCCATTTCCGTCGTCGGGCTGCTCTGGCTCTTCGGGATGCTTCGAGCGAGGTCTGACGCTCATGTCTGAGCCACCCGTCCGGCACGACACCCGCGCAATGACGACTCGACGCCGCATGGCTGACCCGTTGACACGCGAGCCGCGGATAGTGATCGTCGGCAGCGGATTCGCCGGCTATCACGCGGCCCGTGCGCTGGCCCGGCTCGTGCATGGCGCGGCCCAGGTGAGTCTGGTCAGCTCCACCGACTACTTCCTCTACCTCCCGCTGCTACCCGAGGTGGCCACCGCGATTCTGGATCCACGTCGCGTCACGGTGCCGTTGGCGGCGACGCTTCCCGGGGTCTCCTGCGTACTCAGCGAGGTGTCCGGGGTCGATGTCGAGCAACGGCGGATCGCGATGCGGACCCCCGAGGGCCGTGCTGTCGAGTTCGGCTACGACCGGCTGGTGATCGCCGTCGGGAGCGTCAACAGGTTGCTGCCCATTCCGGGCGTCCCGCGGATCGCACACGGCTTCCGTGGGATCCCGGAAGCGCTGTACCTCCGCGACCACGTCACCCGCCAGATCGAGCTTGCCGAGCTGGCCGAGGACCCCACCGAGCGGGCCGCCCGATGCACGTTCGTTGTGGTCGGTGCGGGTTATACCGGCACCGAGCTCGCGGCACAGGGCCCGCTGTTCACCGCCGCCCTCGTCCGCGCCCGTCCTGCCCTGCACGACCAGCCGATCCGCTGGCTGCTGCTCGACACCGCCTCCCGCGTGCTCCCGGGGCTCGACCCACGGCTGGGCCGCACCGCCGATCAGGTGCTTCGCAGGCGGGGCGTCGAGATTGGCGTCCGGACCTCGATCACCGAAGCAACCGACGACGCGGTGCGGTTGACCAACGGCCAGTTGGTCCCGACCCGGTCGCTGATCTGGTGTGTGGGGGTCCGTCCGGATCCGCTGGTCGACGACATCGGCTTGCCCACACGGCAGGGCCGCCTCGTCGTCGACGAGTACCTCACCGTTCCCGGGCACCCGGAGCTCTTCGCCTGCGGCGACGCCGCCGCCGTGCCCGACCCGGCCCGTCCGGGTGAGCTCGCGGCCATGACAGCGCAGCACGCACAACGGCAGGGGCGGCTCGCCGCGCGCAACGTCGCGGCCACTCTCGGCCGCGGTACCCGTGCCCCGTATCGGCACCGCGACCTCGGCTTTGCCGTGGACCTGGGCGGCACCCAAGCCGCGGCGAACCCCGTCGGCATACCGCTGTCCGGGCCGCTCGCCAAGGTCGTGAGCCGTGGATATCACCTGGCTGCCATCCCGGCGAATCGGCTCCGCATCGCGATCGACTGGGCTCTGGACGCCGTGCTTCCGCGGCAATGCGTCCAGCTCGGGCTGGTTCGCTCCGGGGCCGTGCCGCTCGATTCCGCCGCTCCGGAGCTGCCCATCACCCCGGCCTCGCACGGCACGTCCTGAGCAAGCCCTCCCCTGCCCGAGTGGAAGGACCGCGTCGGGCGGCAACGGTCGCCGGGGCCGAACTGCTTCAGCCCACCGACGCGAATCGGCCTCCGGCCGGCGGACCTGAGGGACCGTTGCTTCCACCGTCCTACAACGGGAAGACTCGACGTCCTGGGGGTCGCGAGTCCGCCCGACGATGTGCCGAGCAGCGCACCCGTGCTGTCGTCGACGGTGACGACGGACTCGACACGGGTGTCCCTCTCCGACCCGACGGTGAAAAGATGTCGACCGTGTCGCAGACCTCCCAGGAGGAGGCCCCCGCCGAGGTGGCGGCGAAAGTTCTCGGGATCAGAGTTCGGCGTGCGAGCGGCGCGGACGACATGACCATGATCCATCGGAACGGTCGACTCGCCGCATTCGCCGAGGCCACCCTCGGCGAGCGCGAGGACATGCGCCGCGGGCCCGGCCTGTGGTGGCCCGCACCGGGGCGATGGTGGTGGCGGGTAACCCTTGTCGACGTCCGGCGACTGCCCAGGCTACGGGAGATCTTCCCGATCGCGGCACGAGCCTGTGAGGCGAGCGGCGTCGCAAGGCCCGGGCAGCTCCCCGCAGCGGTGACCATGGCTGTGCCCGACCTGCACTGGTTGGTCCACACCGTGCCTGCGCATCTGGTCGGCGACCCCTCCATGCTGGACCGCCCGACCACGGTGACACTGGGACGAGGCCGGTACCCGAACCCTGGGATGGCGAATGTGGGCGCTGCTGTGGATACCTGGTTGGCGGAGGAACCCGTCCGGCGCGCGCTGAGCAGACTCCACCGGCGCAGGACGGCGGAACGGCACTTGTACCTGACGATCGGCTGCACGGCGCAGACAGCGGACGCCTTCGAGTCCCTCGTCAGAGGGAGCGGCGTTCCGCCGGCACCACCCGCGCGCCGCCCGGACGTCTCCCACCTGTGGCTTGCCCCGGTGCTCGGGCGCTCTGTGTTCCTTTGGTCGCGCGAGGATGGCTGGAGCCGGTACGAACCATACGACTGACGAGCGCATCGGACGCGCAGTGAGCCTTTCCACGACGTCGACTCCGGCAGGACAATGGGTAGTCGTGGAAACTCGCCTCCAGGTCTTCTCGCGCCTCCCCACACGAATGCCGGTGATCTCGACCCATGGGGGTGTCGGTCCCTGGATTTCGCGCAAGGGCGGCAGATTCACGTGGAGGAGGCGAGACTGCCCTCAGAAAATGAGTCGGAACAGTTGGAAGGT
Organism: Pseudonocardia benzenivorans CB1190; assembly: GCF_000196675.2. Taxonomy (GTDB): domain Bacteria; phylum Actinomycetota; class Actinomycetes; order Mycobacteriales; family Pseudonocardiaceae; genus Pseudonocardia; species Pseudonocardia benzenivorans. The sequence goes on from NC_015312.1 coordinate 3,690,921, forward strand.
CTGTTCCCACTGTTCGGTGCGCGGGTGCACGAGCCTTGGGTCGATCACCTTGAACGATCGCGCCAAGGCGACGCTCATCCCCCCGAACAGCTCCGGCAGCAGGTCCTCGGTGTCCTCACCGAATGTGACGTCACTGGGCGGGCGTCGCATGTCCGAACGCAGCAACTCACGAACGTCCGGGGCCACGTCCAGTTTGTCGAACTCGCGCATTCGTTCCTGAATCCCCTTGGTGATCGGCAGATCGGCGGGCGCGATAACATCGCGCCCGTTCCGCTTGGCCGCATTGCGACCCGTGATCGCGATGTCGTCGATCATCTCGTCGACGAACTGCCGGTACCGCCGGATGTCCTGCTTGTCGATGTTCAGGCCCCCCACCTCTCGGAAGAACCGCTCGAACACCGGGATACCGATCGGCCGGGTCATGTCACTCCAGTTCGCCGGGAACAGCCACCGCCACCGACGCGGCTGGGGCCGATCCTCCGCTCCGTACCCAGGCCCCCGCCTCAGCCCTGCATACCGAATGTCGAGGGCGCGTCTCGTGCCGTGAGGCCGGCAGCACAGTAGACAGCGAGGCCAGTCACTGGAGCGGGGGGCGGCACCCGAGCCGCTGGACCTGCAGGGGTGAGCCGGAGCAGCGGTCTTGCCGCTCGTGTGTCGAAGCGACCGGGGCAGTCGGCTGTGACTGTGAGGACACTCGTCGATCCTGCTGTCGAGGCGGGCACCCACCGCAGCTCCACCGTCAAGAAGGAACGCCTAGGGGAGGCCGGCGATGAAGGAGCGGCACACGAGTTGCGGCCGACTTCGGTGATCCTCCACCGGCGATTCGGGGACCTGAAGGTCGCCCGCGACTGTTACGACGCCGTCGGCGTGCCCCGAAACGCAGACGACTCCGACCTGCAGCAGGCCTATTGCAGGCTGGCCAGTACGAACCATCCCGACGTCAACCGCGATCCTGCGCCCGAAGAACTCATGATCCCGCCGGCGCTCACCCTCCGTGAGCGGGAGCCGTTTGCGGAACTCGCCGACGTGTCGGGATTCCATCGGCGACGCGCCGGTCTCACGTCAGGCGGGAGAGAGCCTGGTCGAAAGGCGGGCACCCGATGACCATCCGTTACCTCCCGGTCCATCAGCCGCGGCGCCGGATCGGCCACGACGAGTTCGCCCGCCGCAGTGGGATACACCCTGACCTGCTGCGCCGCTTCGTCGCACTCGGACTGCTCCGCGCCAGCCGAGACGCCGACGGGCGGCTGTGGTTTCCGCCGGGTGAAATCGCCACGATGGCCCGCATGGAGCGCCTGCGTAGAGGGTTGTCGCTGAACTATGCCGCCCTCGGCCTCGTGATCGAACTACTAGACCGGATCGCTGAACTCGAGGGCGCGCTGCGCCGGCGGCGGCACGCCGACCCCAGACCCCACGACGCTGGACGGAGTGCCTGAGTGAACCTGAACCACCTGACCCAGAAATCGCAGCACGCGCTGCCCACAGCCAAGCAACTGGCGGTCCGGGCAGAGCACTCTGAGATCGGTGGCGCCGCGGCCCGGACCGGAAGGATGGACCCCGTCATCGGCCGCGACGGCCAGATCCGTCGGGTGGTCCGGGTCCTGTCCCGCGGGTCCAAGAACGGCCCGGTGCTGATCGGACGACCCCGACGTCGGAAAACCGCGATCGTCGAGGGCCTGGCACGACGAATCGTGGACGGAGACGTCCCCGAAGGCTTGCGCGACCGCACGATCTTCGCGATGGACCCGGGCCTGCCGGTCGCCGGGGCGAAGTACCGCGGCGAGTTCGAGGAGCGGCTCCAGGCCGTGCTCTCCGAGATCGAGGCGGCTGAGGGCCTGCTCCTACTGAAGATCAGCAACTGCCACGAGCCCTCGACCGGGATCACCGACACAACCGACGACGATTCTACCGACGTCGTCGGCCGAGCGTCCCTGCCGGTCGACGTCGGTCGGTCGTCCACGAAGTCGCAACAGTTCGAAGTGCAAGCGGTACCCGCGCTGATCGTGTCGCACGGTGGGTCCGTCGTCGCCCGCGAACCTGGCATGATGCCGATCACGGCGCCGCGCGAGCGGATCCCCGAGGCGCTGCCACCCGCCGACAGGTTCATGCCGCTCGGGAGCGTGTCGTGACCAGGGCCGCCGATCCGCACCTGGCCTTCGTCCGCCCGGTGGCGCCTCGGACCCCCCAGGGCTGCGAGGATTGCCTGCGAATCGGGTCGCCGTGGGTACACCTGCGGCTCTGTATGAGCTGCGGGCATGTGGGATGTTGTGACTCGTCACCGCACCGACACGCCCGAGCACACGCCGGCGTTGCAGGCCACCCGATCGTGCGGTCCTTCGAGCCGGGCGAGTCGTGGCTCTGGTGCTTCGTCGATGAGACGTTCGTATGAGCGAGCCAGCGAGGGAATCGTCATCGGCGCGGAGCGAACCGACCCTGCCATCGGCGGAGAGTGGTCTGGCCGAGACGCCGGACCTCTACGGCGCCTTTCCCCGACTGGAGGCCGCGCAGATCGAGATACTCGCGGCGCACGGCGTGCGGCGCAGGACTCAGGTGGGCGAAATCCTGATCGCCGACGGTGAGCCGCCCCCAGCCTTCTTCGTCGTACTCAGTGGCTTGGTCGCCACCGTCGAGGGCTACCGGACGCCGAAGGAGAGAGTCGTGTGGGTGCACGGTCCTGGCCGGTTCCTCGGCGAACTGGGGCTCCTGACCGGCCAGGTGTCGTTCTTCTCGTCGGTCGTCGTCTCGGCCGGCGAGGTGCTCGCGGTTCCGGTCCAGGACGTCCGAAAGATCGTCACTCAGGACATCGGGTTGGGCGACGAGATCCTGAGGGCCTACCTGCTCCGGCGCACCGAGGCGATCGGGCTCGGAGCCGGCTTCCGGATCATCGGTTCCCGCTACTCGGCCGATACCGCCCGGCTGCGCACCTTCGCCAGCCGCAACCGGCTCCCGCACCGCTTCATCGACCTTGAGACGGATGTCGAAGCCGAGCGCACGCTCCGCCGGCTGGGCATCCCGGCGAACGACATACCGCTGGTCGTGTGGGGTAACCGGATGCTGCGCAATCCGAGCAACGCCGAACTGGCCGAGATGATCGGGCTCCGTACTCTGACCAAGGTCGACGCCACCGTGTGTGATCTGCTCGTCGTCGGAGCCGGGCCAGCCGGGCTGGCCGCGGGCGTTTACGGCGCCTCCGAGGGGCTGCGCACCGTGGTGCTCGACGCGATGGCGGCAGGCGGGCAGGCGGGCACCTCGTCAAGGATCGAGAACTACCTCGGCTTCCCGGCCGGGATCTCTGGGGCGGAGTTGGCCGAACGCGCCCTGATCCAGGCCGACAAGTTCGGCGCGCGCACACAGGTACCCTTCACTGCGACGTCACTGCGGCGCGAGAACGATGGGTACCGTGTGGGGCTGGCCGACGGTGGCCACGCCACGGCGCGCACAGTCGTGGTCGCCACCGGCGCCCGGTACCGCAAGCTCCCGGTCGAGCGGCTCGACGAGTTCGAACAGTCCAGTGTCTACTACGCCGCCACTCAGATCGAAGCCCTGCTCTGCGCCGGCGACCCGGTCGTCGTGGTCGGCGGCGGCAACTCCGCGGGCCAAGCGGCTGTCTTCCTGGCCAACCACGCCCGCGCGATCCACCTCGTGGTCCGTGAACTCGCCCTCGACCAGAACATGTCTCGCTACCTCGCCGACCGGATACTCGCGCATCCGCGCATCGAGGTGCTGCTGCACTCCGAGGTTCGCGAACTACTCGGCGAGCAGGGTGTGCTGGAGGCCGTCGTCGTCGAGGACACCGTCACCAAGCAACGCCGCAGGCTGGAGGCGCGCGAACTCATGGTGTTCATCGGAGCAGCTCCGTGCACGTCCTGGCTGGCCGGTAGCGTCGACCTCGACACCGGCGGGTACATCCGCACCGGGTCCGCGGCGAGCGAGCGAGGCGCGGAGGCGTTCGCCGCGCTCGAGCGAGCGCCGTTGCCGCTGGAAACAAGTTCCCCCGGTGTCTTCGCCGCGGGCGACGTGCGCAGCGGGTCCGTCCAGCGGGTCGCGTCGGCGGTGGGCGAGGGCGCAATGGCCGTCCGGTTCGTCCACGAGCACCTCAGCGGACTCTGACGTGCTGGTGCCGCCGGCCACCGCGACACCGGCCGATCGCGACGGTTCACCACGTCCGGCCCGACAGCAGGGGCAGATCCTGGCTCCGGTCGCCGTCGGTGGTGAGTACCCGCTGCGCTGGCCGTCCCCGCTCGCCTGGCCGAGCCGGGGTGAAGCGGCGCGCCATCGACCGCCCCGGCACCGCGCGACGGCATTCTGGGCGGAAGGGCGCACCATCTACGGTGTAGTGCCACATCACCGGCACGCCGTCCAGCGAGACAAACTCCCACGTGTCGCACTCTGCGTCGACGTAGTGCACGGGTCGCATCGCGTCCGCGAGCGAAACCGCGCGCCCTACTCCTGCCTCGCCATTGCGACGGTGCGGGATGTGCGGTGGTGACGCGGGTCAGCGATCTGCTGCGGGCGCCGGCCGGTCCCGTGGATCTCCAGGACATCGCCACGAACGTGACTCCCGGCTTCACCGGAAAGGGCAAGCTCGACGCCGAGGCGGCGACGATACGCCTCGGACCACGCCTGGCACTCCTGCAGGAGCAGCTGTACGCCCAGGGCCGCGTGGGCTCGGAACGCAGCGTCCTGCTTGTACTGCAGGGCATGGACACCGCCGGAAAGGGCGCCACGGTCGAGCACGTCCTGAGCCTGATGAACCCGATGGGCGTGCACTATCACGCCTTCACAGCGCCGACCGTCGAGGAGCGCGAGCACCATTTCCTGTGGCGGATCAAGCGTCGGCTGCCGCCACCGGGAATCGTCGGAGCGTTCGATCGCTCCCACTACGAGGACGTGCTTGTCGCCCGCGTCCACCGGCTCGTGCCGGTCGCACAGTGGTCGAGCCGCTACGACGTCATCAACCGCTTCGAGGCGAAGGTTTCCGCTTCGATCAGAATCATCAAGTGCTTCCTGCACATCTCCGCAGACGAACAACGGAGGCGCCTGCGGGCGCGTCTGCAGGATCCGAGAAAGCGTTGGAAGTACCATCCGCACGACCTCGACGAGCACGCACAGTGGGCGGACTATCAAGCCGCGTACGCGGACGTGCTGGAGCGGTGCAACACCGAAGTTGCTCCCTGGTACGTGGTTCCGGCCGACCGCAAGTGGTATCGCAACTGGGCGATCGGCGAAGTTCTCGTCGAGCAACTTGACGCCATGGGTCTCGCCTGGCCGCCGCCGCGGGGCTGGGAGCCGGACGCGGAATGTGCGCGACTGAGCAGGCTGGCGGCGCAGCGGCCCTAGGAGAGAATCGCGCAGCTGCTTGGTCACCTGGTGTGCGTGACCTTGGAACTGTCGACCACCGGCTCCGGGAGGGCGCGAGACGCCCGTCGCCAGACGAATGTCGCCACCGTCATCACCAGTATCAACGCCATGAGGATGAGCAACTCGACACCTTGAGGGTTCCACCTGAAAGACGGCTCGGCTTCAGCCGTCACTATCAGCACGCGGCGGATCCCTGCCACGATGCCCACGACGAGAAATGGCTCGGGGTCCAGCGCCCCCCGATGTCGGAGCGCGATGGCGACGGTGTGCAGGAGCTCTCCGACGATGAACAGCAGAAGGGCCTCTTCGAGCACGCCGAGAACGAGCGCCGGAAGGTTGTAGGGGCCGGCCAGGACGACGGCGACACGCCGAACCGTGTCGGTGATCAGAGCCACCCCGAGCGCCCCGAGAAGGATCGACACGACAATGTGGAGGGCGTCCTCACCGAGCTCTATCGCGCGGAGGACGTGCGTCAACGGGCCGCGCTTGCCGGCTCTCATGTCGGGTTCAGAGCTCGCCCGTCCTGGGCACTCCGAGGGCGACCTTCCGATGGCCCTGCGATGCCTCCGCGCTCGGGGTAATGGACGGGCTCCCCCACAGATCTTCTCGCATTCGTGTGGGCGAGTCCCCTGTTGCGTATCACCGCAGCTACCTCCACCCGGCCCCTGGTCGCGATCCCGTAGCGCAGGCCTCACGCTCGCAGCCGTCACCGCGGCACGCCTGCACCCGCCAAGCCCGGATCGGCCACCCGGCTTCGCACCGGCAGGATTAGTCCCCGCCTTTCGCCCGAGCAGGCTCCTGGGCCGGCCGGCGCCAAGGCGGGTCGCCTCGCCCACACTGGCGGGGGCAAGAGCCACCCTGGGTAATCTGCGCAAACAGACCCGGCCGGTCGGCCGGTTCGAGTGCCGCCTGGTGCTGCCGGCCGAAATCGATCGCGACCGCGTGGGTGCGACGCTGTCAGACGGTGTGCTCAGGGTGCGGGTCCCGAAGTGCGCGGATTGAGCGCCTTGACCCTGGCCAGTCGGCGCTGATGAGGCCGACGAGCCCGAAGCCGACCGCGCTGCTCCCGGTCGCCCTTCTCACTCCGATCGCCGCGGGGATCGTGCAGTCGGAGGCAGGTCGATGTCGGCGAGGTGGGCAAGGGCAACGGGAACACGGCACCATCAAGCGGACGCTGACCAGTTCGGCCACGGGGTGGAGTCGGTGCGGTTGTGGGTGCGCCAGGCCGACATCGACGACGGACGCCAGCCCGGCCTCACCACCGACGAGACGGCCCGGTTCGCGAGCTCGAGCAGGAGATCTGCGAACTCCGCCGGGCGAAGACGGGAGCAAGCGCTGGTCGTCGTCCGCGAAGACCACACCCTCAGCGCGCGTCGGGCTGGGTAGCCCTGAGGCACCGGGGACACCGCCGAGAGTGTTGCCCGCGGGACTCGCGACCACCTCGCCACAGCCACCGAGGACGACGCTTCTACCCGGCACTCGCCTCGCGACCACCGCCGATGGCTGCGACTCACCACACCTCTTTATCGCCGGGCCCCGATCAGCGGTTGAGCATGCCGTGCGGGTCGATCACGAACTTCTTCGGCGCGCCGGCATCGAACTCCCGATACGCCCGCGGGGCGTCATCGAGCGCAATCACCGTCGCGTTGACGTTGCGCGCGATTGGCGCGCGATCGTGCAGGATCGCTTCACGCAGCGTCCGGTTGTACCGCATCGTCGGCGTCTGGCCGGTGGCGAACGTGAGCGATTTCGCCCATCCCGTGCCCAGGCTCAACGATACCGCGCCATGCTTGGCCGCTTCGTCCTTCGCGCCGGGGTCCTCGGTCACGTACAGGCCGGGAATCCCGATTGCTCCGGCCGCTCGGGTTACCTCCATGGCCTGATTGAGCACCGCGGCGTTCTGCTCGGTGCCGTCTTGATGGCCTTTCGCCTCGAACCCGACACAATCCACTGCAGCGTCGACCTCTGGGACGCCGAGAATCTCGGCGATCTGCTCGGGCAAAGGCCCAGCCAGCGGGTCCACGGTGGCGCAGCCGAAGGAGCGGGCATGTTCTCGCCGGCTCTCATTGGGATCGCCGACAATGACGACAGCCGCGCCCAGCAGGAACGCCGACGTCGCGGCGGCCAGCCCAACAGGCCCACCGCCAGCGATGTAAACCGTCGAACCGGTCCCGACACCGGCCTCCATGCAGCCGTGGTATCCGGTCGGGAAGATGTCGGTGATCATCGTCAGGTCCAGCATCTTTGCCATCGCCTGATCCTTGTCCGCATACTTCAGCGTGTTCCAGTCGGCGTAGGGCACCATCACGTACTCCGCCTGGCCGCCGCGCCAGCCGCCCATATCGACATACCCGTACGCCCCGCCGGGGTGGTCGTTCACGTTCAAGCACACATCGGTACGGCGCTCCACGCAATTGCGGCAACGCCCGCAGGCGACGTTGAATGGCACCGACACCAGGTCGCCGACGCGACGGTATTCAACGTCGCGCCCCACCTCCACGATCTCACCGGTGATCTCGTGGCCGAGCACCAGGCCGACTGGCGCGGTGGTCCGACCGCGCACCATGTGCTGGTCGCTGCCGCAGATGTTGGACGCCACCACCTTGAGGATCACGCCGTGTGGACATTCCCTGTTCTCGTTGATCGGTGGCACCCCGGGACCCGGCCTCAGGATCAACTCTGGATTATCGATTGTTTCCACAGCAACCTTACCCGGCCCCGCGTAGACCACTCCCCTGTTATCAGCCACAGCCGTACCCCCATCAAGCTTCGGCACCTGCCTCAGCACACGCCTCGGCGTCGCGGTAGCGCCGCGATATCGCGGCCACCCCCGTCACGGTTGCAGCCGGCGCCGATCACGGCCTGCGCCCGGCAGGCCGGAATGCGGCACACGGCTTCGCGCCGGCAGGATCACGCCCGGTGCCCGCCCCTCGACGGCGTTGTACCGCCGGGTCGGAGGGCGACCCATTGGGGGCTCGGCTTCGCGGTCGCGGTCCGCTGCCCGACCGGTCCGAACGACCACGCCAGCAGTTTGTTGCGCTGTAACGTGGATACCCGCGGCGGGCCCTTCGCCACCCTGCCAATCTCGGTATTGGTACCGCGTGGGCGCCCGCCGACCGGGGACCCGCATGGTGGTCGGCACAGAATCGGTCTGTCCCGTTCGTTGGATCGACTTCAAGTGCCAATCCTGCAAGAGGCCCGTCGCCCGCGAGGCCGCCTTGCTCCGATCGGTGCCAGCCCCGGGGCCGCATCGCCGGACTTCCGGTCAGCGTCGTCGTCGGTCCTGCTCACCTTGCCGCACAACTCCCCCGTGCTCAAGGCGCCGAACAGGCTGCAGACCCCGGGAGCGACAGCTCCCCGGAAAGGGACCCGAGGTGTCAACTTCGATCCACCGGGCTCGCATTGCCAGGGGGAGGTCGTAGTGCGGTGTCGTCGGCAGGCTGGCGAGGAGGACGAAGGACCATTCCAGGAAGGATCGCCTGATGACCACCGACACCATCACTCAGACCGACCAACAGATCCAGCGTGAAGTCCTGGCAGAGCTGGAATGGGATGCGCGAGTCCGCTCGACTGACATCGGCGTCGTGGTCAAGGACGGTGTGGTTGCTCTGACGGGATGGGTGGACTCGTATGCAAAACGTACGGCTGCTGAGCGTGCTGCCCACCGGGTGCGAGGCGTCAAGGCGGTGGCGAATGACATCGAGGTACGCCTGCCCAGTTCTGCAGAGCGAACGGATGCCGACATCGCCGCGGAGGCCACCCGCGCACTGGCGTGGGAGACGCTGGTGCCGGCGGATCGTATCGAGGTGACTGTGTCACGGGGATACGTCACCTTGCGGGGCGACGTGAACTGGGAATACGAGAGGCGGGCCGCGGAGCGAGCCGTCCGCCGACTGGCGGGTGTGCGTGGTGTCTACAACACGATCAGAGTCCGGCCCTCCGTCCGTCCCGCTCCGGACCGGCTGACTCGGCAGATCCAAGAGGCCTTGATCCGGAATGCCGAGACTGACGCCGAGCGCATCACGGTGGAGGTGGAAGGCGACACGGTCGTGCTCCGGGGATCGGTGCGCAGCTGGGCCGAGAAGGAAGAGGCAGAAAAAGTTGCGTGGTCCGCCCCCGGCGTTGCTGACGTTGAAAACTACATCAAAATTTCACCCTGAGGGAAACCCCGCCGAGGTCTCGAGAACCCTGTGCGCGCCCATTGAGCAGGACCCACCACCGCCTCGTCAGGGGACCCCATGACTGCCCGATCGGCCGTGCCCGTCGATCTCGCGACGGCTGCCGAACTCGCCGCCCAGCTGCGTGTCGACTCAATCCGGTGCAGTACCAGCGCCGGCTCCGGTCACCCGACGTCGAGCATGTCGGCCGCCGACCTGATCGCGGTTCTAGCCAGCCGCCACCTGCGCTACGACTGGGACGATCCGCGCTCGGCGACCAACGACCACCTCCTCTTCTCCAAGGGACATGCCGCGCCCCTGTTGTACTCAGTCTTCAAGGCTGTCGGCGTCATCACCGACGACGAACTCATGACGGGTTTCCGCCGGTTCGGCCAGCGCCTGCAGGGCCACCCCACCCCGGTGCTGCCATGGGTTGACGTCGCCACCGGTTCCCTGGGCCAGGGTCTTCCCGACGGCGTCGGTATCGCCCTGGCCGCCAGGTACCTCGACCGGCTGCCCTTCCGCGTCTGGGTGCTCTGCGGCGATAGCGAGACCGCCGAGGGCTCCATCTGGGAAGCCCTCGACAAGGCCTCGCATTACCAGTTGTCCAACTTGATCGCCATCGTCGACGTCAACGGCCTCGGCCAGCGCGGCCGCACCGAGCTCGGCTGGGACATGGACACCTACGCCCGCCGCGTCGAGGCGTTCGGGGCCCGCGCGATCGTGATCGATGGGCACGCCGTCGGGGCTATCGACCAAGCCCTTACGGCGGCTGAGGACACCGCCGGCGGGCAGCCGACCGTCATTTTGGCAAAGACCGTCAAGGGCCGCGGCTTCTCCATGGTCGAGGACGACCCCAACTGGCACGGCAAGGCCTTCCCTGCCGACATGGCCGACATGGCCATCGCCGAGCTCGGTGGTGTCCGCAAACTCGTCTTGCGCGGCCCGCGGCCGATGCCAAGCAGTATCCCGGCCACAGTGACGGCACCGGCTCCAACAGCGCCAACAGAATGGCCTACCTACACAGTTGGCCACAGCGTCGCTACTCGCAAGGCGTATGGCGACGCGCTTGTCGCACTCGGCGCGCAGAACCACCGAGTCGTCGCGCTCGACGCCGAGGTCAGCAACTCCACCTACACCGATGAGTTCGCTCACGCGTTCCCGGAGCGGTACTTCGAGATGTTCATCGCCGAGCAGCAGCTTCTCGCGGCAGCCACAGGGCTTAACGTTCGCGGCTACATCGCGTTCGCCTCCACATTTTCAGCCTTCCTCACCAGGTCCTACGACTTCATCCGCATGGGAGCCATCTCCGGGGTCGACCTCCGCCTTGTGGGCTCCCATGCCGGCGTCGAGATCGGCGCCGATGGCCCGTCTCAGATGGGACTCGAGGACATTGCGATGATGCGCGCCGTCCAGGGCTCGATCGTGCTCTATCCCAGCGACGGGGCCAGCACTGTCGCCCTCGTCGAGGCCATGGCAGCCACGCCGGGCATCAGCTACCTGCGCACCACCCGCGGCGCCTACCCCGTCCTCTACCCAGCCGGCGAGGCGTTCCCGGTCGGTGGATCCAAGGTATTACGGTCCACCGACGCCGACGACGTCACCCTCGTCGGCGCCGGCGTCACTCTGCACGCCTGCCTACGCGCAGCCGAGCTGTTGGCCCAGGATGGAGTCCACGCCCGCGTCATCGACTGCTACTCGATCAAGCCCATCGACCGGGACACCCTCGCGGCAGCGGTCGCGGTCACCTCGGGTCGTCTCGTCGTTGTCGAAGACCACCACCCTGAGGGCGGCCTCGGCTCGGCTGTCGCCGCCGCGCTTCTCACCGACAGAGGCACCGGTCTATCCCTGGCGCACCTAGCTGTGCGCGAGATGCCGGGCTCGGGTTCAGCCGAGGAACTCCTTGCCTGGGCGGGCCTCGACGCGGATCACATCACGACTGCAGTGCGCCAATTGCTTCAGAAGGTGTAGCGAGAAGGTATCTCGATCTGTCTCGATGGCGGGCCCGCTTCGACGAGCCAATTGGCAACTCACGATGTCGCTCCTTGAGCGTCCGGTCTTCGACATCCATGGCCCTCCCCTTCTTCGTGGCGAATGCGACAGCCCGTTATCTGCGTTGAGCTCTAGTTGGGCAACGGACGCGTCAGTGCCGAACCGGCCGTCGGCAAGCGGGTCGTCAGCACAGGGCCCTCGGCGATCGAACTGCCGCAGCGCACTGCCCGGAGGCTCGCGCCGCGACAGTCCTCGTTGCCGCTTCGCGCTCGTCGGGGCGGCGCGACGGCTTGCTCCGCGCGGGAGTGCGGCCGCCTATGGGCACACTGCGCTTCCGCATCCGTCGACGCCATGAAGGCGATGAGCCCGTTGTTGAGCACTTTGGGGCCCTGCTGATCGTTTCAGGCCAGTGCGATCATGGAAGCGAGCGTTGAGGTACTGATACGTCCCCGGCGAGGTCGTCGAGTGCGGCACCAGGAGGCAAGACCAACGCAGACCCTCGCGGCGAGTACGCCAGCGTTGTCTCGACGGTGGGCCGGACAGAGCGTGATCGCCGACCGACCGGGGCCCTGCCCTCGTCCGACGGTAGGTGCGTCCATCCGCACGACCGGATCGAGGTGAACCGGGGTCGCAGTTGACTGCCGGCCAGAATGCGGCGCCCCGCGACCGATCACGCCGTGACCGACGGCGGCGCTGAGGTCGCCGTCGGTCGGCCCGCTCCGGCGGCGCGGGTCAGGCCAATGAAGCTTCTGACGGGCCGCCCGTCTCTGCGCCTACCGCGCGGAGACGTGTGCGCTCTTCTGCCGCGGCCTGCCAAACGGACCGCAACAGCGCGATCACCTCGTCAGCGGTGCGTCCTGCGTCGTCGTTCCACCGCGTCAGGTCGCGGACGTGAGCGGCTCGGGCGTCCGGCGCAGGACACCAGCGGATGGGATCCTCCGCATGGCCGCAGAGTGTGTGCCACGTGAGTTCCAACGCTCGTCGCACCGGTTGCTCCTCCGCCGCCGCCAGCCCACCACCGGCGTGGACGATCGCCCCGACCAAGCACCCACCCACGATCGGCCAGCCGTTCATATATCGTGCGTCGTAGGCGTTCACCGTGCGCTTCCGGCCACTGCCGTCAAGGACGACGAACCACCCTCCACGGACCCAGCCGGACGCGACCACCTTTTGCGCAGCGGCTATGAGGTCCTGGATGTAACGGAGTTCGGCCATCTGCGCGCCGATGCGATCGCGTCGGGCCAGGATTTCCCGTTCCCGCCGCCGATCACGCCACCGCAGCAGGCGCTTCGCATGGTGCGCCGGCCGCGCTTCCGTGGCGGTCGCGTCGAGCGTCATCTGGTCCTCCCGTCGCCGTGCTGAAGGATCAACCTGGCAGGCCGCCCGCGAGCGCCGCGTGGGCACGCCAGGGTCAACGCCCAATGCGGCGTCGGCCATGTGGTGGCCATGTGGTGTTCAGCGCTGTCAACGGCCAGTTCGTGGTCCCCGCTGGTGGCCAGGTGAAAGTCCCCGGTCCGGGGTCGTTCAGCTGGTGTTGATGGGGGCTCCCTTCGCGGTCCTGGCCTCGCGCATGCGGTAGGAGTCGCCGCTGGTGACGACGACGTGGGCGTGGTGCAGGAGCCGGTCGAGCAGGCTGACCGCGGTGGTGTGTTCGGGCATGAACCGTCCCCATTGATCGAAGGGCCAGTGCGAGCTGATGGCGAGGCTGCGGCGTTCATAGGCGGCGGCGACGAGCCGGAACAGCAGCTGGGCGGCGGTGTCGTCGAGCGGGGCGAACCCGATCTCGTCGATGATGATCAGGTCGTGGCGCAGGGTCTGGCCGATCAGCCGGCCGACGGAGTTGTCGGCCAGGCCGCGGTAGAGCGCTTCGACCAGCTCGGCCGCGGTGAAGTAGCGGACCCGGTGCCCGGCCTCGACCGCCGCGGTGCCGAGGGCGACGAGCAGGTGGGACTTTCCGGTCCCTGCCGGCCCGACCAGGGCGAGGTTCTCCGGAGCGCGGATCCACTCGAGTGAGGCGAGGTAGTCGAACGTGGCCTTCGGGATCGAGGAGGCGGACAGGTCGAACTCGTCGAGGGTCTTGGCGACCGGGAACCCGGCGGCCTTGCGCCGGTTCGCGATGTTGGAGGCGTCCCGGGCGGCGACCTCGGCCTCGACCAGGGTGCGTAGCAGCTCTTCGGGGCGCCAGCGCTGGGTCCGGGCGGTGAGCAACAGCTCCGGAGCCAGGCGGCGCATCGCAGCGAGCTTGAGCCGCTTGAGCCCGGCCTCGAGGTCAGCATCGAGCGCCGGGGGCTTGCTCGCGGTCATGACGCATCCCCATCGACCACCGCGGTGTCCGGCTCGGTAGTGGTGGTGATGGCGTAGTCGGCCAGGGAGCGGGTCGGGACCGCGGGCAGCTCGACGACCAGGGCTTCTCCGGCCGGGCGGGGCCTGGGTGCGGCCGCGCCGGCGGCGAGGATCGAGCGGACGTCCTCGGCTCGCCACCGCCGGAACGCCGTCGCCCGGGCCAGCGCGTCGAGCAGCGCCTGTTCGCCGTGGGCCTGCCCGAGGCCCAGCAGCTCACCCAACTCAGTCCCGAGACGGGCCGATCCGGCCGCGGCGGCGCCGGTCAGGAACGCCGCCGCGATCGGGCCGAGCGCGCAGAACGCCTTCTCCTGCGCGGTCTTGGGGCGGACGGCCCGAACCGGAGTGGCAGGGCGGGGACCGCCGTAATGCGCGTCGATCACCGACGCCTCACCCGGCCCGACCAGGCGGTGCTCGGCCAACACCACCCCACCGGTCATGCTGCCGGGCGTGGCGGTGGTGAGGATGGTGAGCCGGTCGGCGTGGGTGCGGACCTCGACCCGGGTGCCGATCGCGGTGGTGGGCACCGAGTAGCGAGCCGAGCCGAACCGGACACAGGAGAGCCGGTCGACCTTGCGCAGCACGGCCGGGCCGGTGACCCGCGGCCGCAGCGACGGCAATCCGCCCAACACGGCGAGCTCGTGCTCGGCCAGGCGCCGGGCCGGAACGGCGGCGATCTCCGAGTGCGTCGCCGCGTTCACCTCGACGCACCACTGCCGGGCGGCCTCGTTGGCCGCGGCAAGGTCCACCGGCCGCTGACCTGTGCTGGAGTCGAGGTCGGCGACGAGACCACAGCCGATGATCAGGTCGGACTTGGCGTAGCCGACGAGGTTCTCCACGATGTCGGCGATCATGAAATTCCCTGCTCGAGTGGGTGTCGCGATCACGTAATTCCCTACCGCGATCACGGAATTCCCGTGGGGACGACGTACGCGCTGCGGCGTGTTGTCGGGGGCCTGGTCCTCGCAGTGCCCAGCCTGCGCGGTCGACGTGTGTGTCGACGGCGAGGGACCCGCGATGGCGAGGAGAAGTTTCACCGTGATCGACGTGACCGAGATCTTGGTCCACTGGTATGCGGGGCGGCCAAAGACCGAGGTGGCCGCCTCGTTGGGGGTGGACCCAAAGACGGTGCGCAAGTATCTGGCCCCGGCCGAGGCCGCCGGGTTCGTCCCGGGCGGGCCGCCGGTGCCGTCCGCCGAGTGGGCTCGGCGGGTGCGGGAGTGGTTCCCGGAGCTGGTCGACACCACGTTGCGGCAGGTGTCCTGGCCACAGATCGAGCCCCACCGCGACTACATCGTCACCCAGCTCGAGGCGGCGGTGACGGTGGCGACGATTCACCAGCGGCTGCGTGACGAGCGGGGCCTGGAGGCGTCGGTGGCCAGCCTGCGCCGCTGGGTGCGGGCGAACCTGCCTGAAGAGTCCCGCCGGCAGCAGGTACGGGTGCTGCGCCCGGACGACGTGGTGCCGGGCTCGGAGGGCCAGGTCGACTACGGCAAGCTCGGGATGTGGATCGACCCGCAGTCCGGCCGTCGACGGGCGGTGTGGGCGTTCGTGCTGGTCCTGGCCTGCTCACGACACATGTTCGTGCGCCCGGTGCTGACCATGGACCAGCGGGAGTGGACCCGGGCCCACGTGGACGCGTTCGCATTCTTCGACGGTTATGCGGGTGTCGAACCCGCGTTCTCGGAGTCGCGCAGGCGAGGATGGGCGTCCGTCCTGCCGAGGAGCGCGCGTGGTCTGGCAACCGAGGTTGGTGCGCCGAGTCGACGCCGCTGGCCAGCTCTCGGTGTCGCTTGGGCATGCCCTTCTTGACGACTACCTGGCGTTCGTCGCGTCGCGGGGGCGGCCGAACACGCTGCTGGCTACCGCCTACGACCTGAAGGTGTTCTTCACCGTCGTGCGCAAGGAGCCGGCGGCTGTGGTGACCGCGGACATCTTCGCGTTCATCACCGCCCAGCGGGCGCCGCGCCGTGGTGTGAAGGTGGTGCGGCTGGAGGACGGTGAGGCGGGGTTGTCGGCTCGGACGATCAAGAGGCGGCTGGCAAGCGTCTCGGGGTTGTTCGGCTATCTCATGACGCGGGACGACGTCGCGGTGGACCGCAATCCGGTGCCGTCGGGTCTTGCCGGTCGGCGGCAGGGCGCGACCCGCGGCGCGCCGCTGCTGCGGACACCGCGCACGCTGCCGAGGGTGCTGGGGCCGGACGAGGTCGACGCCGTTCTGAGGGTCTTGAACACCGACCGGGACCGGGCGATGGTCTTGGCGATGCTGCTGGGCGGGCTGCGGCGTTGCGAGGTGCTGGCGCTGCGGCTGCCGGACCTCTCGCCCGGGGAGCGGCGGGTGTTCATCGCGGAGGGCAAGGGCGGGCACCAGCGGCTGGTGCCGGTCTCCGCCCAGTTCTTCGCCGCGGTCGGGGAATACCTGGATCGGGAGCGACCGGCGGTGGATCACGACCGGCTGTTTGTGGTCCTGCGCGGTCCGACACGCGGTCGGCCGCTGACGGCGGCGGGGCTGGATGAGATCGTCCACGGCGCGCGCTGGCGCGCGGGCCTGCCGAAGCTGACGTGCCATCAGCTGCGGCACACCTGCCTGACCCGGCTGCGGGAGGCCGGGATGGCGCTGGAGGCGGTGCAGGCCCAGGCCGGGCACCGTTCGATCGAGTCGACTCGCGTCTACCTTCACCTGGCTAACGCCTGGCTGGTCCAGCAGTATCTTGACGCTGCCGCCGCCATCGACGCGGACCTCGCCGAGCCGGGACGTCAAGCAGGGCCAGGGGAGCCTTGATGCCTCGGCCGCTTCCGATGGCCCGGCCCGATCTCGTCGCGTCGTATCTGGCGCATCGGGCCGCCCAGGGCATGGGCACCGACCACAAGGTGCGGTGGGGGCGCGGGCGCTGCTGGCGAGGGTGCCCGACCTGGCGTCGTTCTCGATGTTGCCGCTGGACCAGCAGCTGGCGTTCAACCACGAGACCCACCGGTTCATCGGCTGGCTCGCGGTGACCGGGCGGCTGCGTCCGGGCGCGGACTACCTGGTCGCGCGCCGGCCTCGGCTGGGGATCATCCTGGCTCGAGTCGACCCGGAGCTGCACCTGCGGTTCATGGAGACC
Organism: Pseudonocardia benzenivorans CB1190; assembly: GCF_000196675.2. Taxonomy (GTDB): domain Bacteria; phylum Actinomycetota; class Actinomycetes; order Mycobacteriales; family Pseudonocardiaceae; genus Pseudonocardia; species Pseudonocardia benzenivorans. The sequence continues at coordinate 3,707,875 of NC_015312.1, forward strand.
ACGCGGATGCTGGGCTTCCGCGACCACCTCGCGCACGGGCAGTTCAACCTGCTGGCCCATCTGGCTGCGGTGGCGGGAAAGCGGCCGGAGGATCTGGTCCAGGCCGACTGGGACGAGGGACGCCGCCTGCTGCTGGAAGCCGCCCACCGGATCCCCAACCGGGGCGCCAAGGCCCTGTCGACATCGCTGTTCAACCTGGAGGCCACGCTCTTCCACGCCGGGCTGTCCGACTCGTTGCCGCGTCGCCGCAGCCCGGACCGGGCCGACGTCCGCGAGCTGGAGTGGGCGCGGGTCCCCACCGCCATTGCGACGACGATGCGCGACTATCTGCAGCAGATCACGACCACGCTGCGTCCAGGCACGGTGAAGAACGCGGAGTTGACCCTGCGGGAGTTCGCGCTGCTGGTCACCGCCGAGGATCCCGAGACCCGGTGCGTCGCCAACCTGCGCCGCAAGCACATTGAGCGCTACAAGACCTGGCTGCTGGAACGCCCCGCCGCCCGCGGCGGGCCCCTGCACCGACACACCGTCCGGGACAGGCTGAGCAAACTGCGGGGCTTCTTCCGGCGCCTCGACGAGTGGGACACCGAGGACCGCCCGGCTCGGCAGTTGGTGTTCGACAGCGACTTCCCGATCGCCGACGAACCCCTGCCCCGGTTCCTGGACGACGCGGCCGCCGCGAAGCTGCTCGCAGCTGCCCGAAACGACCCAGACCCGTTTGCCCGCCTGGCGATCGAGATCCTGGCCCGCACCGGAATGCGCCGCTCGGAGATGCTCGGCCTGACCATCGACGCGGTCGTGCAGATCGGCTCGGCCTACTGGCTGCGCGTCCCGGTCGGCAAGATGCACACCGACCGCTACGTCCCGCTGCACCCGCAGCTCAAGGCCCTGATCGACGACTGGCTGGCCCGCCGGCCCGAGGGGTTACGCTCCGACCTGCTGTTCACCGACCACGGCAGGCCGGTCAACGCCTCCCGGATCGAGGCCGCCGTCCGCAACGCCGCCGACCGCGCCGGCCTGGGCCGGGTCACGCCGCACCAGCTGCGGCACACGCTGGCCACTCAAGCGATCAACCGGGGCATGTCGCTGGAGGCCATCGCGGCTTTGCTCGGCCACCGATCGCTCTCGATGACACGCGTCTATGCCCGAATCGCCAACCGAACCGTCGCAGACGAGTACTTCGCGGTCTCCGAGCGCGTCGAGGCCCTCTACGACGCGCCCAAGCACCTGCCCGCGGATGCGGAGGGCTCAGAGATGCGCAAGCTCCGAGCCGAGGTGCACCGGCGGATGCTCGGCAACGGCTACTGCGCCCGACCAATCGAGATGGACTGCCACTTCGAGTCCATCTGCGAGTCCTGCACGTTCTTCGTCACCACCATCGAGTTCCGCCCCACCCTGGAACGCCAGCGCGACGACGCCGCCAACAAGGGACAGGTTGCTCGCAAGCAGATCTTCGACGGGCTCCTGGCCCGTCTCGACGACCACGCATCCTGACTGCACTAGGACGGAGGACTTGACAACGAGACCCGCATATTAGAGGTGCGCCGGCCCGGCTAGTGCCCGACAACCTCAAGACCGGGGTCGATCGTCCGGATCTCTACGACCCGCTGCTCAACCGGTCCTACGGGGAGCTCGCCGAGCACTACGGGGTGCTGATCGACCCGGCCCGGTCGCGCAAGCCGCGGGACAAGGCGCGGGTGGAGCGCCCGATGCCCTATGTCCGGGACAGCTTCTGGCGCGGCCGTGAGTTCGCCAGCCTGGCCCAGATGCAGGCCGCGGCGCTGCGCTGGTGTGTCGAGGTCGCCGGCACCCGGGCCTGCCGGCCGCTGGACGGAGCCGCGCCCGGGGCGGTGTTCGCGGCGGTCGAGCAGCCGGCGCTGCTGCCGTTGCCGCGTAGCGAGTTCGAACTCGCATCGTGGTCGCGGCCGAAGGTCGGCCCGGACATCCACGTCAAGGTCGGGAAGAAGACGCTCTACTCGGTGCCCTGGCGGCTGATCGGCGAGCACGTCGACGTCCGCGAGACCCCGACCACGGTGCAGATCTTCCACGACGGCGTGCTGGTCAAGACCCATGTCACCAAGCCGTGGGGACGACAGACCGACACGGCCGACTACCCGCCGGAGAAGATCGCGTTCCACATGCGCACTCCAACCTGGTGTCGAGACCGCGCCGCCGAGGTCGGCGACGCTTGCACCCGGGTGGTCGACGAGTTGCTGGAGGTCAACGCGCTGTTCCGGCTGCGCGCCGCGCAGGGGGTGCTCGGGCTGGCCGACCGCTACGGGCCGGCCCGTCTGGAAGCGGCCTGCGCCCGCGCGGTCGAGGTCGGTGACCCGACCTACCGCACCGTCAAGGGCATCCTGGCCGCGGGCACCGAGGCACGGGCCGTGGTCCGCGCCTCCGGGGACGGCGGCGCCGCCGCGCACCTGCATGGACCCGAGCGCCTGTTTGCCGACCCGCCGGACGTCGTCGCGTCCCCGGCGGACGTCGTCCCCTCGACCGCCACGTCCGCGAACGTCGTCCCCCTGTCCATCGCGTCCGTCCCTGGCACCAAGAGCTCACACCCGAAGGCGCGGCAGCGGTGAGCGCCGACGACGGACTGCGCGGGGCGCTGCGGGCGCTGAAGTTGTCCGGGATGCTCGACACCCTTGACGCCAGGTTGGCTCAGGCCCGCGCCGGCGAGCTCGGCCACCTGGACTTCCTCCAAGTCCTCTGCCAGGACGAGGTCGCCCGCCGCGACCAGGCCGCGTTCGCGCGCCGGCTGCGCCGGGCCCACTTCGAAGAACAGGTCACCCTGGAAGGCTTCGACTTCCACGCCAACCCGAAGCTGCCCGCCGCGCAGATCCGAGACCTGGCCGCGCTGCGCTGGCTCGACGCCGGCGAGTCGGTGATCCTCACCGGGCCGGTCGGAGTCGGCAAGACCTTCGTCGCACAGGCCCTCGGTCACCAGGCCATTCGCCACGGCGCCGACGTCCGGTTCGCTAAGACCAGCCGAGTCCTGGCCGAGCTCGCCGGCGGCCACGCCGATCACAGCTGGGCCCGCCGGCTGCGCGAGCTCGCCCGCCCCGCCGTGCTGATCCTCGACGACTTCGGCATGCGCGAACTCACCGCCGCCCAGGCCGACGACCTCTACGAGCTGATCAACGAACGCGCCGGACGGTCGCTGGTGCTGACGTCCAACCGCTCCCCGGTCGACTGGTATCCGCTGTTCCCGAACCCGGTCGTCGCCGAGTCCTTGCTCGACGGGTTGATCAACACCAGTCACCACATCCACATGAACGGCGCCAGCTACCGACCACGCAAGCGTCCCGGCCGTGTCCCGCTGGCCGCAGAGCAAGAAGCCGGGTAGAACACAACCACGGACCAGACCGCCTAGGGAATAACTTGATCACCGCCCTAGGGAATTGCCTGATCGTCCACATCCACGATGCCCTTGGACTCCGGATCGGCTCCATGGCAGAAGTCTGGGCGGAACCGGTAGTGGCTGGCGAAGCGCACGTAGTCCGGCGTCGGAACGACATGGTCGGCGACCACGGCGGCTTTCAGGCAGCCCATCCGGTCGGCGAGCACGACCTTGGGGACCCCGCCGAGGGTCTCGAAGCACTCGGCGAGCATGGTCAGGGTCGTCTCGGCGCGTTCGTCGGTGGCGAAGCGGACGAACCGCACCCGCGACCAGGCCAGCACCGCGCAGAACACGTGTAGCCCGGCGAGCACGCCCCAGTCGATGACCAGGTGCTCGCCCGGGGACCACACCGCCGGACGGCGGCCGCGGTGATGATCGCGGCGCCAGTCGGCCTTTACCGTCGCGACCAGGCGGCGGAAGTTGCGTGCCGAGCCCTCGTAGCCGGCCGCGCGGGCTTCGGGCAGCAGCCGCTTCGCCGAGATCCTGCCCTGGGTCTTCCCGACCCGGGCCGCGACCAGCTCGGCGACCGACTCGTAGTTCCGGGGCCGTGGCTTGCGTTGCGGCGCAACACCTCCTCCCTCATGGCGTTCGATGACCCGGCGCACCGTCTTCGGGGTCGTGGCGCAGATCGCGGCCGCGCCGCGATAACTGCCCACCTCCCGATAGGCCGAAATGATGTCCATCCGTTCCCTCGCAGACTTCAATGGGAGACCCCTGGGCGGTGCGGTGGCTGGCTTCGACAACCGCCACCGTCACCGCCCAGGGCCTCACCGCCCGGTACGACACGACGAGGGACCGGGGACTTCTAACTGGCCACCAGCGAGGACCTCACACGGCCACCCGCGAGGACCTGCACCTGGCCACCAGCGGGGACTTTTTCATGGCCACGGACAAGCGCACGGTCCCTCATCGTGCCGAACCCGACCCGGTGGGCGTCGAGGCAAATCGGCGATGAGGGGAAAGTTCTCGTCCACTACCCCGTCCGCGGCGCCGGTCTCGTGGAGCGCGCTCCTGTGCCGCAGCGCGCTGACGGTGACGGTCTCCATGACGCTGCTGTGGCCTATTTGCCGTCTGCGAGGTCGTCCTGATGGAGACCTCGTGCAACCGGGTGCGCCAACTACCCCTGGCAAGCTGGCGCCGCCCGCACGACGAGCCGCTGGGCAGGGTCGTTCGACGAATCGCTCGACGAGAAATCGGGACGATCGATCCCGCTGTGGATCGGCACGGACCGATGGGTCGCGACGTGCCGAAGAGCTACGTCGACGGACGGCAGTGGGGGCCGGGACGGTTGCAGCCGCTCTGCGTCAAGGCCGAGGAGGGCCGCGTCGTCCAACGGTCGCGCGACATCATGGCGAGCGCGAGGCCGCGGAAATGCCGTCGTCGCGCCCCTGAGCCGTCGCCCGAGGGGCAGTCGCGGTGTCTGATCCTTCGACAGGCTGGACGAGGCCGTCCAGCCGCCGCGGCAGGGCTTCCGGATGCTCAACCGACATGAAGGCGATCAGCTCCTCCCGGATCTCGCAGCGCAGCTCCCACGAGGTCGGCCCGTCCGCCGCCGAGGCCAGCACGCGGACCACCATCGTCGTTTGAGTGGAGTCCACGACCTGGAACGCCCAGTCGCGTCGATCCCACAACGACGACCGCTCTACGATCCGGCGCGCTTCGGCCCGCAGCTGCGCCACCGGCGCCCGGTAGTCCACGTGCAGCAGTACGGTTCCGAGGACGCGCGACTCGTCACGAGTCCAGTTCTCGAACGGCGTGCTGATGAAATATCCGGTCGGCAGCATCAGCCGGCGTTCGTCCCAGAGCCGCACCGCGACGTGGGTCAGCGTGAGTTCCTCGACCCGGCCCCACTCCTGCTCGACCACCACGGCGTCGCCAAGCCGCAGCTGATTGGTGAGCGCGAGCTGCAGGCCTGCCACGACGTTGCGCAGCGTCGTCTGAGCGGCGAGCCCCGCGATGGCGCCTGCAACACCGGCGGATGCCAGCAGGGACGCCCCGAGCGCGCGCAGCGGCGTGAACGTCATGAACATCGCACCCAACGCCAGCGCGATGAGCAGCGCCGACACCAGTCTGCGCAGTACGTCGATCTGGGTGCGAGCTCGCCGTGTGCGGCGGTTGTCCGCCACGTCCACCCGCAGTCTCAGGAACGCCGCGTCCTCAACGACGTGAAGCACGCCGACCGCAAGCCAGGTAGTGGCGCCGATCAGGGCGAGCAGCAGGGCGTGATGGAGCACGTCGCCGATCCCGCCGATCCCGTCGACCTCTGTCACCGCGCTGTCAATTGCCACCACGAGTAATACGGACATCCACGCCCGATGGCAACGCCGGTAGACCATGCCGAGTAACCGGTAGTGCCGCCGTCGGCTCATCCGGCGGACCGCCCACCCGCTCAACCATCCGAGCAGAAGCGCGGCGCCGGCCCAGCCCACAATCGACCCGGCCAGATGTAGAGCAGCGTCACGCGACATCGACCAGCCTCTTCCCGCTCGGGCGGGCTTCTCCTTCGAGCGCGGGCACAGTGTTCGATCGGGGGCACGGCGCCCGCCTCAGCCCGTGGGCGTGATTCGCCCGAGGCTGAACCGGCCTGGTGGACCCGGGGACCGAGGCACACCGATCGGGGATCCTCGGAACATGGGTGCGGAAGATCCTCCTGAGGACGTGGCCGAGCAGCGCCTCCCGGTCGTCACGGATCGCGATGACGACGAGTTCGCCGTCGGTCGGCCGACCGAACCACCACTGGAGGCCGACCCCGCCGACGTGGCCGAGCAGCAGCTCACGGTGCCTGTAGACGAACCTGACCCGACATGACGATCCGCGAGGTGGGTCCGGTGATCGGCAAGGCCGACGGTCATCCCTGAGGTCCATGACGGACCGCACCGCACACAGTTCCGGGGCGCCGCGCGCGTCGTGCAGGTTGTGGCGGCCCCGATGTTCGCGCAGCGACGGCAGGCCCTGACGCTCGTCTCCGATCGGCGGCGTCAGGCGGCCATCGGCACCAGCAGGGTCACCTCGCCGGCCTGTCGGAACCGGAACGTCACCGGGGTGTCCAGCCCGGCCCGCAGGACCGTGTTGGTGACGAGGACGACCCGAACCGAGCCGACGATCAGGGGGCTCGCCGGCTGCGCCGGATCAGGACCGCAGACGAGGTTCCTGTCGGGCGGGATCTGTGTGGTGCCAACCATCTGCGCGGGGTCGGCATACGGGCTCGTGACCGCGACCAGCTCATCCGCGTGGCTCCCGTGATTGATGATGACGGCCAGCACCGCAACGGCTGACCGTACCGGGTAGCGGCCGGTCGGGTCGGCAGGATATGGGAACTTGACGTCGCGTAGGGCGATTCCTGGTCCCACATCGCCGGAGGCTCCGGACACCGCCGATTGCTGTTCGGACGTCTGGGCGAGCTGGCCCGCGCCGCAGCCTGTGAGCGACCCCGTCATGACGAGGCAGCTGAGGCAGACAAGGAGTTGCCGCGACCATGACCCGAACCGCCTTACCCCGCTCCGTCCCACCCACCTCATCGACTATCCGGTTGGATTCGATTGCTACTGGTCCGCCGATGGCGCCGAGGCGCATGCTGCGCGTGACGCTGCGACCCCGGGGCGCAGCAGCCTCCCGGAGGATGCTCGTTGAACGCGCCCACGCCTCGATCACGGCGGTCAGCAAGAGAATCCTTGGCTGGAGCCACACCACCAGCACTGTCCCGGTCGAGGCGGCCAGCCGCCTCAAGAGCACATCCGCGGGTGATGTGTCCCTCAGTCATGAGTGCTCCTCAACGGCATAAGCCGGCGCAGGGTCGCCGGGCTCACCGCTACGCTCGCAGTTTCCCAGACACCGGGAACCGATACGGCGTGCGCACAACCGGCGTGCCGAATCGCCCCAGGAAGCCCACGCAGCCGCGGCGAGGAACCGCGACATGGGCGTGAGTAGACGCCGGCAACGACGCAGCGCGATGACACTGCTCGACGGGAAGGTCAACGATGTCCTGGCTCTGCACATCTCGTCGGCCGCGGCGACGGCGCTCATGGCAACCAAGAGCCAGGAGCTCGCACAGCAACTGTGGGGTTCGCCGACCGCTCGATCCCTCGCGCATATGCAGTTGTGGGCGCTCCGACTATCTCCAGGGTGTGAGCGTCCAGCATTCCAGGCAGAGCAGCGGGCATGGTCGGGATAGCGTGCCCGACCATACGCGATCGTTCGAATAGTGCGGGCGCCTGAACGATCCGCACTACTCGCTGCGCAGGTCACTCAGATTGGTGCGGGCGAGCTCGATGATCTCGTCGCCACCCCCAGAGAGGATCGTGCGGGTGGTGTAGAGCGCGAAGCCCTTGAGCTGTTCCAGGGTGATCTTCGGCGGCAGCGCGAGTTCCTGCCGAGCGACGCGCACGTCGACGAGTGCTGGCCCGTCATACGCGAACGCGGCCGATAACGCACCCTCGAGGTCGGCAGCGCGGTCGACCCGGACGCCGAAGAGGCCGGCCGCAGTAGCTATCCCCGCGAAGTCGGGGTTCTCGAGATCCGTTCCAAAGTTCACGATCCCAGCCGCCTTCATCTCCATCTCGACAAACGCGAGGGCACCGTTGTTGAAAACCACCACCTTGACCGGCAACCGTTGTTGGCGAAGCGTGAGGAGCTCGCCGAGCATCATCGCTAGGCCCCCGTCGCCCGCCATGGCTATGACCTGGCGGTCGGGCGCGCTTGCCTGCGCCCCGATCGCCTGCGGCAGTGCGTTGGCCATGCTGGCGTGCGTGAACGAGCCCACGAGTCGCCGTTCGCCGTTCATGTGGAGGTATCGCGCGGCCCAGATCGTCGGCGTACCCACGTCGACTGCAAAGACCGCGTCGTCCGTGGCAAGCCGGTCGATGGTGGCGGCAACGAGTTGCGGGTGGAGGCCGCCGCGGTCGCTGCTGTTCATCGCGAGCGCGTCGAGGCGACGGCGTGCTCGCTGATAGTGCGCGACCATAGTGTCCAGATGCCGAGAGTCTGACTTCTGCTCGAGCAGCGGAAGCAGCGCTCGGACGGTGTCCGTGACCGTTCCGACCAGTGAGACGGTAACGGGCGCGCGACGACCGATTATCTCGCCGCGCACGTCGACCTGGATGATCGGCGTGCCCACCGGCGGGTAGAACGGCCGGTAGGGGAAGTCCGTGCCCAGCATCAGCAGCGTGTCGCAGTGTTCCATCGCCCGGTACCCGGAGCTGTAGCCGATGAGGCCCGTCATCCCGACGTCGTAGGGATTGTCGAACTCAACGAACTCCTTGCCGCGCAGGGCGTGGACGATCGGCGACTTCAATGTCGCAGCCAGCGCGATCAACTCGCAGTGCGAGCCTGCGACGCCCGCGCCCGCCAAGACCGTGACGGCGCGTGCGCTATTCAGTACCTCCGCCGCGGCAGCCAGCGTGTCGTCTCTGGGACGGACGACGGATGTCGTCGCTCGGACCCGGCGGATCTCGATGTTCGCAGGCGCCTCGGAGAGAAAAACCTCGCCGGGGATGACAACGACAGCGACACCGCGTTCGGTGATCGCGGTTCGCATCGCGACCTCGAGCACGCGCGGCACCTGCTCCGGAACGCTGATGAGCTCGCTGTAGACGGAGAGTTCCCGGTAGAAGTCCTGGGGATGGGTCTCCTGGAAGTACCCGCTGCCGATTTCTCCCCTGGGGATGTGTGCCGCGATCGCGAGCACCGGCACCCGGCTGCGCCCGGCGTCCCAGAGGCCGTTGACGAGATGGAGACTGCCCGGTCCGCAGCTCGCCGCGGTCACCGCCATCTCACCGGTGACTGCAGCTTCACCGGCGGCGGCGAACGCGGCGGCCTCCTCATGGCGGACGTGCTGCCAGGTGACCTGCCCGTCCCGGCGAAGCGCGTCGGTGAAGCCGTTCAGTGAGTCTCCCGGGATTCCATACACCCGACGCACACCCGAGGCCTTGAGCGCCGCAACGATGTAATCCGCGCAAGTTGTCGCCACAGGACTCCCCTTTCCCGAGAGAGACACCGTCCCCACCGGAGCCCCGAAACGTCCCTATCGAGCATCCGGGGTCAGCGGCCCGACGCATCGCCCCGCGCTCGCCGGCACCAACACTTTGCCCGTAGTGGCGACGACCCGGATCGCCTCCCTAGAGGCAACGCCCCGGGACGGACTAGGCCCGTCGGGACGGTCCCTCGCGACCCGCCGCGTCGTTCAGACGACGGAACGTGGGCGACGGCCCCGCTGCTCGACCTGGGTCTCGACCTGGCAGATCGCGCCCCGCATCTGGACTGGCTGCGACCAGGTCACCCGGTCGCTGGTCGGGACCCCTCGCATCGGCCGCCCACCACCTCGCCGTGTCAACGACTGCGTAGCGCGTAACGGTCCGCAGCCGAACTGACTCCCGCACCGGCGATCCACGCGAGGTGTGGTTCGGTGATCGTGGCAGGACCGCGCACATCCACTGTCATCGCCTCCTCCGGTCACCGAGCACGAGGGCCGCACCGATCGCGGCGAGCCAAGCGTCCTTGGCCAGCGCGATACCCTCTTCAGCGGGGAACGGCGTTCCCGGACGACGCATGCCGGGCGTGCGGGCGTACAGCCCGAGCAGTCCGGCACCGAAGCCGACCAGCCCCAACCCCGCCACCCGCGCGGGTACGGACGGGATGAGCAGGCCCGTCCCGATCAGCACTTCACTGACCGAGAGCGCCTTCGCGAACGTGGCCGGCTCGACCCCGGCCAGGAGCGGGTACGCTCCAGTCGCGAACTCCTGTAGGTGTTTCGCCGCCTCCTCGCTGGCACCCCATTTTCGCAGGCCGGAGTCCAAGATGTAGGTGCCGGCCGCGAGCCGAAGCGGCACCTGCCAAGCGCGGTCGAGCAAAGTCATGAGCTGATCTCCTAGCTTGATCGATCGCCGAGCGCTCGGCCCCACCGGGCACGAAGCCCCGCGACGGAACGGTCGTCCACAGCACTACCGCGAGCGATTCATCTCCACACGCGGATCGAGCGGCCGAAAGCGGCTGTGCTTGTGACTTCGGGCCCGCCGAGCGTCCTTTCATTCAGATCACGTGACCAGGCCGGTCCTGCCGCTGGAGTCGTCCCGTCCCCGATTCGATATCTCCACCCGCCAGGTGGAAGAACGCGGCTGTGCATTCATCTCCCCTGACCAGGTGCTTAGTGGCGCCGATGGCGAGCATGTACCTCCCCCACCGTTGCCCGAGCCGATCCCTGGTCGAGCTCCGCGGTCAGCCGGGGGCACGAGCCCCCTCGATCTCCCGCCGGAGTTGTTCTACGTACTCACCCAGCCCTCGCAGCTCCGGATCCCGCTGGGCGGCTCTCCGAGCGACGGCCGTCAGCATCTCGATCGTGGCGAGCGAGAGGGCCACCGCATCGCCGTCCCGGCCGTCACCGAGCAGCGACTCGATGTGCTGGGCGATCGAGCTCAGCGAGCCCGAGTCGGTGTCGGGAGGGAGGTAGGGTTCCAAACCTGGCGGGTAAGGGTTGCGCTCGCGCAGCTCTCGCAAGGCCGTGACGACCGCGCTGACCCCGCTGATCTCGTCGAGAAACTTCACAAGGTGGTAGGCCCGCGCGACCACCCGAGGTAGGCCCGGATGCTCGTCCAGCCATCGGAGGAGTCCATCGTCACCTCCGAAGTACCGGATGAGCCTCGTCAGGTGCCCGGCCATCTCAGGCGGGAGCTCGGCGTGCCAGGGCAGCACCGTCGCCACCGCGTCGGCGAGCGCCACATCTTCCCGCCGATCGGCGTCACCGCGCACAACGGCATCGATCAGCTCGGGTTCCAGGCGGAACACCGAAACCGGACCGTCCCGCTCCGTCGTCGGAGTGAGCTCCTCGTCAGTCACGGTGTCTCCCGTCATCGGCCGGGACCGGTTGGAGGTAACGGCGAAACCAGCTCCCCGCCAGACCGGCCACCATCTCCAGCGCTCCGGGTTCTTCGAACAGGTGCGTCGCACCGGGGACGATTTCGAGACGAGCTTCGCCGGCGAGCTTGCGCGCCGCCCTGCGGTTGAGCTCGACGACGACGGGGTCGCGTTCCCCGACGATCAGCAACGTGGGTTGGCGCACCACGGGCAGGTGCGCGCCTGCAAGGTCGGGCCGTCCACCCCGGCAGACGACCGCCCGCACGGTACTCGGCCGGGTGGCAGCGCAGATCAGGGCGGCCGCGGCGCCGGTGCTGGCCCCGAAGATACCGATCTGCGGGGAGGTGACGAGCTCACTGTGGACCATCCAATCCGCAACTCCCGTGACCCGTGCCGCGAGCAGGCCGATGTCGAACCGGAGGGTCGCGGTCCGCAGGTCGTGCTGCTCCTCTTCCTGGGTGAGCAGATCAGCCAGCACGGTGACCAGGCCAGCGCTGTTGAGCTGGTCTGCGACGTAGCGGTTGCGTGGGCTGCGGCGCCCGCTCCCGCTGCCATGGGCGAACAGCACCGCTCCGTTGGGGGTACATGGCATCCCCACGTCGGCCTCCAGCACCGCACCGGAGACGCGGACCTGCACGGAACGACGTGTGGCGCTCGGGGCGCTCATGGTGTCCTCCTCGGAGCGGCTACGGACGCCGGCGGGATGTCGCGATCCTCAGACCGCGAAGGGGTAGGTCTCGGGTACCTCGCCGGTCTCCCACACGGGAGTTCGTTCGAGGGGTTCGACAGCCCGAGTGTCGTCGATGTGGATCACCGCGTCGAACTGGTCGGATACACGTGCTCGGAAGTAGTGGCTTCGCCGTTCCGTGTCGGGGCGGTAGATCACCCCGATCGCCCGCTCCGGTCGTGCCGACCGCAGGATCTCGGCGACCCGCGCCGACCGCCGGAAGGAGAGCATGAACTCCTTCTGCCCGACCTCGTGGAACTGTTCCTCGATACTGCCGGGCAGTGCCGGACGCACCCACTTGCGCTGTGCCTCCCCGCCCCAGTCGTCGGCAGCGGTCACCGTGCCGGTGTAGGTGGTGAACCCGAGGTTCACGCAATCGTCCGGGTTCCGTTCGCGGACGAGCTCGCCCACGTTCAGCTCGCCGCGGACCGACATCTCCGTCGCCCTCGCGTCGCCGACGTGGGAGTTGTGCTCCCAGACCACGATTTTCGCCGACTCACCGAGCTGCCTGGTCAGGTGGTTGCGGACCGCCTCCAGGGTCTGGACCATGTGTCGGTCCCGCAGGTTCCACGACAGGGCCCGCCCGCTGAACATCGAGCGGTAGTACTCCGCCGCGTTCTTCACGACTGTGGCGTTCTGCTCGGCGTACATGGCCTCGTCCGCGGCGAGCAACCCGTCGCGGCGGGCGCACTCGGCGGCGTGGCGCTGCATGTCGACGAGCTGGTCGACCACCTCCTGCTCGCAGGTGTCCCCTGCGCCCATCGCGGCGGCAAGTCCATAGGTCTGGCCGTCGTCGGTGCCGTAGCGGTCGAAGCAGCCGTAGCGCTCCCGGGCGCGGCGACCGGCTGCCGGATCCACCCGGTCCAGGTACGTGATGACTTCGTCGACGGAGCGGTGGAGGCTGTAGAGGTCGAGCCCGTAGAAGCCGGCGCGGCTCCGCTCGTCGGAGATGCGGTCGTTGCGCTCCCGCAGCCAACCGACGAAGTCGAGGACGACCGCGTTGCGCCACATCCAGGTGGGGAAGCGCTGGAAGCCGCGCATCGCCTCCTCGGCGTCGGCGTCGGCAGCGTGGCCGCGAACGTATCGGTTGACGCGGTAGGCGTCCGGCCAGTCCGCCTCTACCGCAACCGCGCAAAACCCCTTCTCCTCGATGAGCCGCCGGGTGATGGCCGCGCGTGCGGCGTAGAAGTCGGCGGTGCCGTGCGTTGCCTCCCCGAGCAGCACGAAATGAACATCGCCGACGAGATCGGACAGCGCTTCCTCGGACGGGACCCCGTCCTTGGTCCGGATCGCAGCAGATCGGATCACATCCGCACCGTCGACGGTCGGTTCGGTCTTCTCGGCCGGCAGGGAGGTCGCCGCGGCGTGCAACAGGTCACGCACCTCCTCGTCCGTAGTCTGGGTGAAGTCCCAGTACGAGGCCCCAACAGCGAGGAACGGCGTCGGCGTCGTCGCGCAGACGACCTCATCAGCGAGCGCCCTCAGCTCTTGGCAGGTGGACTTCGGCGCCGCCGGCACCCCGACCACGATGCGCCCCGGCTCGTGCTCCCGCAGCGCGATGATCGCCGCACGCATGCTGGATCCGGTGGCCAGCCCGTCGTCGACGAGGACGACCGTCCTGCCCGTGAGGTCGGGCATCGGCCGTCCGTCCCGGTAGGCCTGCTCCCGGCGCAGCAGCTCGCGCCCCTCCTCCTCGGCGACGCGCTGGATCGCGTCCTGGCCGACGCGTAGGCCCCGTACGACGTCATCGTTGATCACCACCACACCGCCGCTGGCGATCGCGCCCATGGCCAGCTCCTCGCGGCCCGGCACGCCCAGCTTCCTGACCACGAAGACATCCAGCGGAGCGCCCAGTGCGCGAGCGACCTCGAATGCCACCGGGACCCCGCCACGCGGCAACCCCAACACCACCACATCCGGCCGGCCTCGGTACCGGGTGAGCAAGCCGGCCAGCGCCTGCCCGGCGTCCCGGCGGTCCCGGAAGACTCGATCCGGCATCGCGTCCTCCCGACTGTCGGATACATCAGACGGTGCCGAGCAGGAGATCGGGAGGCTTCGGCCCGCAAGGGCTAGACCCATCTGGCCGGGTGCCGCCCACGGGGCACCCTACGTCCGGATCGACATCACGACGCGCAGTCGTCGCATCACGCGCGAATCGACCGGGACTGCGTAATCGTGTTCCGGTCACAGGCGATCCGCTCGTTGATGGCGGCGACGATCCGACGCGCTGCATCTGGGAGGCGCCACGGATGCAGCGACACGCAACCAGCCTTCGCCGTGGTGATCGATCGTTTGCATGAACAACTCACGGCGCCGCTCAGGGACAGGGCGCCGACAGAGAACGCTCGATGGCTCCCGTGACCAGCAGGGCCACCCGAACGACGGATCTCGCCCTCCGAGGCGTAGTTCGCGGCGAGGCCGGTGGGCATTCATCTGAGAAACCAGCCGTCCAGACAACCACCAGGGCTTCTACCGCCGGATCGTCCTGACGACCGTCGGCGTGCCGGAACATCAGGTCGGCCCACCCCCGCATGGCCTCCGCAGCCCGAACGCTTTGGGTGCGGAAGGGCGACCACAAGGCGAACACCGCCTGGGTTCCCTGATCAGAGGCCTGCGAGGTCTCGAAGATATGGTCTCCTGCACGCACTGTCTGGATCGCCCGATGCGTCTGGTGGGGATGCGACGGGGCTCCGCGGCCCCGGCTCCTCCGCCACGGCCCCCGGGCTCCCGAGAAGTCGTCCTCGTCCGTCAGAAGACCGAGCGTCGCGACGACGACGAGCTCGACCAACACGATCTCGCGGGATCCGACGCCGGCGCGAGAGGGGCGCCCCAACGGCACTCGACCCCGGCCGCTACCTGACCAGCAGCCGACCGGTGCGGCGGAACGCCAGGCGCCAGGGCGGCGCCGGCCTGCGGTGCCGACCCAGTGCCGGGGACTTCACTGGCACGGGCCGGTGCCCCGGCCTTCCGACCAGGGTGAACGTAGAGCCTCCATGCGTGAGAGGCCCATGGGAATACGAGGAGTCCAGCGGCGACGTCCCGCACTGCACTGCTCAGCGCCGGCGAGGCCGAGGATCTGAGGGCGCAGCTGCCTAAGCAACTGATGGCGGACCTCGTTTCGCCACTGAAGAAGGGAAGACATTCGATGCCGAAAACTCCCGCAACGCGTCTCACAGCGAGCCGGACTCAACGGGACAGACGCGGGTGCCGGTGTCCCGGATCGTGCGCGCGACAATTCGCGACCCAGTCAGACCCAGCGAGGTCGAGGACGTGCCGGCAGTTGTGCCGCGAGTTCGCCGAGCTGATCCATGCGGGGAGTTGAGGCAGGTGCCGGCGAGGCGATCGTGACGATGACCGAGACATACGTTCCCCGACTCAACGCATCGTCGCACAATGGATCCGAACGACCATCCGTAGCTCGAGGCACGCGATACGTGAACGAGTACTCACATCTCAGCCCGCTGTTCACGGAACTGGCCTGCCTACCCAAAGGTCATCGCCGCCGGTCCCGGCTTCGGGATCGGCTGATCATCGAGCATCTGCCGCTGGCCCGGCACATCGCCAAGCGCTTCAGCCAGCGAGGCGAGCCGCTGCAGGACCTCGAGCAGGTGGCCGTCCTCGGCCTGATCAACGCGGTGGACCGGTTCGATCCCGCCCGCGGTCCCGAGTTCCTGGCCTTCGCCATACCCACGATCACCGGTGAAGTGCTGCGCTGGTTCCGCGACCGCGCCTGGACGATACGGGTACCGCGGCGGCTGAAGGAGCTGGACATGTCCATCAGCACCGCCGCCGACCGGCTGACGCAGGAACTCGGCCGAGCTCCCACACCGAGCGAGATCGCGGCCAGGCTCGATGTCGCGCTGTCGGACGTCGTCGAAAGCATCCAGGCGCGGGAAGCCTATCGCTGCGTGTCGCTCGATGTCCCGCTCAGCACGGAGTCCGAGGACGAGTCCGTCCACAATGGGATCCTCGCCAGGACCGATCCCGGCGTGGCACTCGTCGAGGACCGGGAGGTACTCAGCCCGCTGGTCGACGCGCTGACCGAGCGGGAGCAGAGGATCGTGCTACTACGCTTCTTCGAGGACATGACACAGAACGAGATCGGTCAGGAGATCGGCATCTCCCAGATGCACGTGTCCCGGGTGCTGACCGCGGCCCTGGAA
The DNA here is from genome assembly GCF_000196675.2 of Pseudonocardia benzenivorans CB1190. Taxonomy (GTDB): domain Bacteria; phylum Actinomycetota; class Actinomycetes; order Mycobacteriales; family Pseudonocardiaceae; genus Pseudonocardia; species Pseudonocardia benzenivorans. The sequence goes on from NC_015312.1 coordinate 3,724,010, forward strand.
CGACTGCGGCAGGCGCTGACCGCCGATACCCGGGGCGTCCGAGCAACAGCCGGGACAGCTCGAACGCCAGGTCCCGGTGCCCGCTCGACGGGTTTGTCAGTCGCGGGTCAACGATGCGGAGGAAACGCGCCACGGCGACGCGAACGCCGCGCACCCCGCTGAGCACGTCCTCGATCTCCTCGCCGAATGTCACGTCCTCCGGTGGACGGCGCACGATGTGGCACAGCAGCTCGCGGAGCTCCGCGCCGTCAGACACCTACGACCTTCGCCGGTACCGTCGCATGGCCCCGAACCTCTCGGCCTGCAGCGCTGCACGAGCGGCGAGCTCGCCACAGTTCGCGATCCTCGGCGTCCGGACGGCCTGCCCGCCCGTGGCGACGGTGTCGAGCAGCCCCGTCCACAGGTCCTCCGACGCGCCGCAGACCGCAGCCGCGAGTGCACGGCCTCGAGCTCACGGATCAGACGCTGTGTTGACGGCTCCGTCCAGATCGACCAACCGATGGCGCAGCCGGTTGCTGGAGGCGAACTCACGCAGCCGCCGGGAGCCGACCGACGATCCGGAATCCCGCCCCCTCGGCGGGGCGAGCAGGCACCGGACCGGGTAGGCGCGCATCGCCGGTCCCACATGCCGGGCCCTGGGCGGCGAGCCCACGGAGCCGGTCGGCCGGGCGCTGGTGCCTCCCCCGAACGGATGCCGGCGAAGGCGCTGGCTGCGCCGTCAGCAGGCCGAGCTCGCCGGCCGTGGCCGTGCAACCGCACCACCCCGGCCGCACGGGGTTTCGAACGCGTCCGCGACGCCGCTCCGCCGGCGAGCACCACGTAGGGGTCCGTTCCCGGACGCCCTCGGCAATGACGCCTGGCCGCGCCCGGTTGCCCGTCGCTCGTCTCCAGCAGGCCGATCCGCGGCTCGTCCAATCCCCCGAGGGCACCGTCGCCAGCAGCTCCTCGCGCCTGGGTGGCCGAGGGTCCTCACCCGGACGGCTGCAGCGCATCGTCCAGCCAGCGGCGGAGCGCGGGCACCGGGGCCGCGCCGGGTTGGCGGGCGATCACCTCACCGTGGCGCAGCACGAGCAGCGTCGGGACGGCGTGCACCTCGAAGCGTTGTGACAATCGCGGCGCCGCGTCGACATCGATCTTCACCAGCTTGATCTCGCCGGCCCGTTCGGTGGCCAACTGCTCGAGGGCCGGGCTCACCATCCGGCAGGGGCCGCACCACGCCGCCCACAGGTCCACGAGCACCGGCACCGGGGATCGCTCCACGATCACCGCGAAGTCGTCGTCGCCCGCGTCGGCGGTCCAGGGCAGCGCCTGGTGGCAGTTCCCGCACTTCGGGATGGCATCGGCCGCGGCCGGCACCCGGTTGCGTCTACCGCAGCGTGGACAGGTGACGACGCTCGTCCGTGGTGTCGCCGGGGCGCTCACCGTCCCGCCGCCGCGCTCACGACTGCGCTCCCGCCGCCGCCCGATGTACGACGACGAGCTGATCGCCCTCACGCTCGACACGCAGCGTGGCGCCCTCGATCGCGCCCTCGCGGATCAGCATGCGGGCGATGCGGGTCTCCACCTCGCGGGCGATGAGCCGTCGCAGGGGCCGGGCGCCGTACACCGGGTCGTAGCCCTGCTGCGCGATGAGGTGGCGGGCGCCCGCGTCGATCTCCAGCGTCACGTGGCGCTCGGCGAGCCGCGCGCGTAGCTCCGCGAGCATCAGCTCGACGATGTCCTCGATCTCGTCGAGGTTGAGCGGGGTGAACAGCACGGTCTCGTCGATCCGGTTGAGGAACTCCGGCCGGAAATGACCGCGCAGCTCGGCCAGCACGAGATCTCGCGCCTCGGGCTTGAGCTGGCCGTCGGGCATCACACCGTCGAGCAGGTACGGAGACCCGATGTTCGACGTCATGATGATCACGGTGTTGCGGAAGTCGACGGTGTGTCCCTGCGCGTCGGTGAGCCGACCGTCGTCCAGGACCTGCAGCAGCGTGTTGAACACGTCCGCGTGTGCCTTCTCGATCTCGTCGAAGAGGATCACAGCGTAAGGGCGGCGCCGGACCGCCTCGGTCAGCTGCCCGCCCTCCTCGTAGCCGACGTACCCCGGCGGTGCTCCGACTAGCCGCGAGACGGTGTGCCGCTCCTGGTACTCGCTCATGTCGATCCGGACGATGTTCTCCTCCGAGTCGAACAGCGCCTCGGCCAATGCCCTGGCCAACTCGGTTTTCCCGACCCCGGTCGGGCCGAGGAAGATGAACGAACCGGTCGGCCGGCGGGGGTCCTTCACCCCCGACCGTGCCCGAATGATGGCATCCGCGACGGCCTGCACGGCCTCGTCCTGGCCGACGACCCGGCGGTGCAGCACCTGGTCGAGGCGCAGCAGCTTCTCGCGCTCCCCTTCCGTCAGCCGGGACACCGGGATCCCTGTCCACACGGAGACGATCTCGGCGATCTCCTCGGCGGTCACCGCCTCACGGAGCAGGCGGTGCTCGCCCTGCTTCTCTACGAGCCGCCTGCTCTCCGCCTCGAGCTTTCGCTCCAGCTCGCCGAGCCGACCGAAACGCAGCTCGGCAGCGCGGTTGAGGTCGTACCGCCGCTCGGCCTCCTCGACCTCCCGGCGCACCTGCTCCAGCTCCGCGCGCAGGTCCCGCACCCGCCTGATCGCTTGTCGCTCCGCGTCCCACTGCGCACGCTTGGCATCGGCCTCCGAGCGGAGGTCGGCCAGCTCGCGGCGCAGCTGGTCGAGCCGGGCGACGGACGCCGCATCTTCCTCCTTCTCGAGCGCCGCCTCCTCGATCTCCAACCGCATGACCTTGCGAGTGATCTCATCAAGTTCGGCGGGCATGGAGTCGATCTCGGTGCGCAGGCGTGCGCTTGCTTCGTCGACGAGGTCGATGGCCTTGTCCGGCAGAAAGCGGTCGGTCAGATATCTGTCGCTCAGGGTCGCGGCGGCGATCAGGGCGCCGTCGAGGATCCGGACGCCGTGGAAAACCTCCAGCCGCTCGCGCAGCCCCCGCAGGATCGACACCGTGTCCTCGACGCTCGGCTCGTCGACGTAGACCGGCTGGAAGCGGCGCTCCAGCGCGGCGTCCTTCTCGAGGCGCTTGCGGTACTCGTCGAGGGTGGTCGCGCCGATCATGTGCAGCTCACCGCGGGCCAGCATCGGTTTGAGCATGTTGCCGGCGTCCATCGCGCCCTCGGCGGCTCCGGCCCCCACCACGTTGTGCAGCTCGTCGACGAACAGCAAGATCCGGCCTTCGGCGGCCTTCACCTCGGTCAGCACCGCCTGCAGTCGCTCCTCGAACTCACCGCGGTACTTCGCGCCGGCCACGAGCAACCCCATGTCCAGTGCGAAGATCGTGCGATCACGCAACCCCTCGGGAACGTCACCGTTGAGTACGCGCTGAGCCAGCCCTTCGACGATCGCGGTCTTTCCGACGCCGGGGTCGCCGATGAGCACCGGGTTGTTCTTGGTCTTGCGGGAGAGGATCTGCACCACGCGGCGAATCTCGGTATCGCGGCCGATGACCGGGTCCAGCCGCCCGGAGCGCGCGGACTCCACCAGGTCGATGCCGTACTTCGCGAGAGCCTCGTAGGTGGCCTCCGGGGTGGCCGAGGTGACGCGCTGGTTGCCGCGCACCCGGGTCAGCGCGGCGAGGAACGCGTCGCGGGTGACGCCGTGCGCAGCCAGCAGCCGACCGGCCGCGGTCCCGGGACCCTCCTCGGCCAGTGCCACGAGCAGGTGCTCGACCGAGACGTACTCGTCCTTCAGACGGGCGGCTTCGCGCTGCGCAGCCTCGAGCACCCTGGCCAGCCGTTGGGTGACCGCGGCCTGCCCAGGCTGGGCCGACGGGCGGGTGGTGCGCGGCTTGCGCCCGAGCTCCGCCTCCAGGTCCGAGCGCAGCGTGTCCCGATCCGCGTCCATCGCGGTCAGCAGGCGGGGCACCAGGCCCTCGGGCTGATCGAGTAACGCCAGCAGCAGGTGCTCGCCGTCGACCTCCGGATGGCCGCGCCTCGTCGCCACGTCCTGCGCGGCCGACAGAGCCTGCTGGGACATCTGCGTCAGGCGGTTCAGGTCCATCGCGCGCTCCCTTTCTGGTCGACGACGGCTGATCGAGTGTCAGCCGGTGGGCGCACCGGTTCGGTTCGTCCCCGCACGTGCAGAGCCGTCTCGAGCTCGGTGATCCGGTCGAGCAGGTCGACGACCAGCCCGAGCGCGGCGTAGTTGAGCGGAAGCGCCGCGCGCAAGCGCTGCAACCGGCCGACCGCGGCGACCTGCGACGCGCTGAACCACAGAGCGCCGTTGGCATCCCGTGCCGCTGGCACCAGGCCGAGCGCGACGTACCTCCGGACGAGTTCGGGACGTACCCCGCAACGACGGGCGAACTCCACCTGGTCGATCCGGCTGCGGGCCTCCCGCCGGGGCCGCACGACCGCCAAGTACCGCATGCTCATGAGCGGCTTCCCCTCGGATCTTTGAACCCGGTCCCCCGCGGATCGAACGTCGAGACCGCGGCGAGCTCGGTGAACAGCTCCCGCTCCTGGTCGGAGAGCCGCGGCGGCACCATGACCTTGACCTCGGCATAGAGGTCGCCCGGCCGACCGCCCTGGTCCGGCATGCCCTCCCCTCGCAGGCGTAACCTCCGCCCGGTCGAGCTGCCCGGGGGCACGACGACCGTCGTCTCACCCGCAGGCGTGAGGACCGGGACGTTCGCACCGAGCGCGGCCTCCCACGGCGCGAGCGGGAGTTCGACCGTGATGTCCTTGCCCTCCACCCTGTAACGAGCGTGCGGCAGGAGCCGCACCACGAGGTAGAGGTCGCCCGGAGGGCCACCGCCGATCCCGCGGCCGCCCTCGCCCGCCAGCCGGATGCGCCTGCCGTCAGAGACCCCGGCCGGGATGGTCACGGTGTAGGTCCGTGGCCCGTCCGGACCGTTCAGCGTGACCTGACGGCGACCACCCCGGTAGGCCTCCTCGACGGTGAGCGGGAGCTCCGCCTCCTGGTCCGCGCCCGGCACGCGGCCCATCCGGTCGCGCCCTCTACCGCCGAACAGCCCGCCGAACAGATCGTCGAGGTCCACGCCCCCGAAGCCGCCACCAAGATCCGCGCCGAAGTCCGCGCCGTAGCCGCGCGCCCCGCCGTACCGCCGCCCCCCGGAGTACCTTCCCGGCCCGGCCCCCACTCCGCCCACACCTGCGCCCACGCGCTCTTCCCAGTCCTCCGGGACGCGCCGGTAGTCCTCGCCGAAGCGGTCGTAACGCTTGCGCAACTCCGGGTCCGACAGCACCTGGTAGGCCTCGTTGATCTCCTTGAACCGTTCCTCCGCGCCAGGGTCCTTGTTGACGTCCGGGTGGTTGGCCCGTGCGAGCCGGCGGAACGCCTGCTGCAGCTCCTCCGGACCTGCGTCGCGCGACACCCCGAGGACCTCGTAGTAGTCCCTGGCCATCGGCTAACCCCCCGGAGCCCGTACCACGGTCACCGCCGCCGGCCGCAGCTGCCGCTCGCCGGAGCCGTAACCGGGCCGAACGACCTCTGCGACCCAACCCGGTCTCGCCTTCTCACCGCCGGCCTCGACCACGCCGACCACCTCGTGGCGGGCCGGGTCGAAGGGCACACCGGTCTCATCCTCTCGGCTGTAGCCGAGACCAGTCATCACTGCGAGGGCCTGCTCGCGAAGTGCACGTACGCCCTCGACGATCGATCGTGGATCCGAGCCGGCATGCGTGAGGGCGCGGTCGATGCTGTCGAGCACCGGCAGGAAGGCCGTTGCCACCACCTCCCGCTCGGCCATCCGTTCCCGCCCGATCTCGCGGGCGCACCGCTTGCGCAGGTTCTCCAGATCCGCCGCGGTGCGCCGCCAGCGGTCCTCCAGCTCGGCCGCAGTCGGTCCAACGGGCTCGGGCGCGGCATCGGCATCCCCGGGTTCTCGCGGTGCCATCCGGCCCGCCGGGGCGGTGACCCGCTCCTCGGTCATCGCCGCCCCGGCGGGTGGATCCCCCACGTCCGCGCCGTTGCGCTCCGGCGGTTGCCGGGGCCGCTGCGGTTCGGCGGCCCCCGACCGCCCCCCACTCCGGCCGGAGGACTCTTCTGCCGTGGGCTCGCTCATCGGCGACCTCAGCTCCGGTCGAACTCGGCGTCGATGACGTCGTCGGTGCCACCATCGCCGTCATGAGACGGCCCGCCCGCCGCGCCCCCGCCATCGTCGGCAGCGCCGCCGGCGACGAGTCCGGCAAAGACCTGCTGCAGATCCCCGGTCAGCTCACGCACCCGGTCCAGAGGGGCCTGGTCGGCGACCGCCTGCCGGGCGTCCGCCACAAGCATCTCGGCACGCGCGCGCTGATGCTCCGGTGCGGCGTCGCCGACCTCATCGAGGCGCCGCTGTACCTGGTGGGCGATGGTGTCGAGCTCATTGCGCGCGTCGACCTCCTGGCGCAGCCGCTGATCTGCCTCGCGATTCCGCTCGGCCTCCTGGATCATCCGCTCGACCTCGGACTGATCGAGGTTGGTGCTGTCCGAGATGGTGATGCCCTGCTCGGCCCCCGTGCCCTTGTCCTTCGCGGTGACGTGGAGGATGCCGTTCGCGTCGATGTCGAAGGTGACCTCGATCTGCGGTTCGCCCCGCCTGGCAGGTCGGATGTCAGTGAGCTGGAACCGGCCGAGCACGCGGTTGTCGGCGGCGAGCTCGCGCTCGCCCTGTAGCACCACGACGTCCACGGCCGGCTGGTTGTCCGCCGCGGTGGTGAACGTCTCGCTGCGCCGGACCGGGATCGTCGTGTTGCGCTCGATGATCTTGGTCATCACCCCGCCCTGTGTCTCCACGCCCAGCGACAGCGGGGTGACGTCGAGCAGCAGCACATCAGACACGTCGCCCTTGAGCACCCCGGCCTGGATCCCCGCACCGATGGCGACGACCTCGTCCGGGTTCACGGTCATGTTCGGGTCCTTGCCACCGGTGAGCCGGCGCACCAGGTTCTGCACGGCCGGGACCCTGGTGGAGCCACCGACGAGAATGACCTCGTCGACATCGTCGGCGCCGACCTTCGCGTCGGACATCGCGCGCTGGACAGGCTCCATCGTGCGCTCGACGAGATCCGCGGTCAGCTGCTCGAACGTCGAGCGCATCAGCGTGGTCGTCAGGTGTTTGGGCCCGCTCGCGTCCGCCGTGATGAACGGCAGGTTGACCTGCGTCTGCGTGACTGAGCTCAGCTCGATCTTCGCCTTCTCGGCGGCCTCGTAGAGACGCTGCAGCGCCTGAGAGTCCTTCCTCAGGTCGATACCGTTGTCCTTCTGGAAGGCCTCGGCGAGATGGTCGACGATCCGCCGGTCGAAGTCGTCACCGCCGAGATGGGTGTCGCCTGCGGTGGCGCGCACCTCCACCACGCCGTCGCCCACGTCGAGAACGCTGACGTCGAACGTGCCGCCGCCGAAGTCGTACACCAGCACCGTCTCGTGCCCGCGCTTGTCCAGCCCATATGCCAGCGCAGCCGCCGTCGGCTCATTGATGATCCGCAGCACCTCGAGGCCGGCGATCTTTCCCGCGTCCCGGGTGGCAGTGCGCTGCGCGTCGTTGAAATAGGCCGGAACGGTGATCACGGCCTCCGTGACGCGCTCCCCGAGGTGACGTCCCGCGTCGTCGGCGAGCTTGCGCAGGATCAGCGCCGAGATCTCTTCCGGCGCGTACAGCTTGTCCCGCACCTTGATCCGCGCGAGTCCGTTCGCGTCGGGCACGACGTCGTAGGTGACCTGGTTCGCCTCCTCCTCGACCTCCTCGAAGCGACGCCCGATGAACCGCTTGACCGAGTAGACCGTGCCCTTGGGGTTCAGGATGGCCTGCCGACGGGCCAGCTGACCCACCAGTCGTTCACCGTTCTCGGTGAAAGCCACCACGGAGGGCGTCGTCCGGGCACCTTCGGCGTTGGGCACGACGGCAGCCTCACCCCCCTCCCACGCCGCGATGACGGAGTTGGTCGTGCCCAGGTCGATCCCGACCGCTCGTGCCATGTCAGATCCCCGCCTCGAGCAGCAGCCGCGCGGCTTCCTCGGCGACCTCGTCGTCGACGACGACCTCGAAGCGTTTCGGGCTCATGATCGTCACCGACTCGAAGTCTCGGCGTCCCCTCTGCATCGCGTAGACGATCAGACCGATGATCGCCCCGATGGCGGCTCCGATCACGAGGCCGTAGACGGCGAGCAACAGACTGGCGATCAATGGGTCGACCCAGCTGAAGACCCCGAAGATCCATCCGATCAGCGCACCGGGTACGGCACCGCTGGCTGCTCCACGCCACGCAGAACGGGGGTAGTTCATCCGACCAGTGACCTGCTCGACGGTCTGCAGATCCTGGCCGACGATCGCCACTCGCTCGACGGGGAAGCTCAGGTCGGAAAGCCGGTCAACGGCCCGTTCGGCCTGCTCGTAGTTGTCGTAGGCAGCGACGGTCCGCCGTGCCCCGTTCCTCGGGCCCGCCGGGCTTCCGGGCGACCACAGTCGTCTGGAGGTGCGCCCAACCGTGCCGACGGTAGCGCTCGCGGCCTCTCGCGGCTGTTCGGCGGTCATGATTCCCTCCGACTCAGCTGGCCGTCGCTCGGCCGCTCGCCGATGCGCTCGCGGTTTTGGAACCAGCGCCGTCTTCCGTCGTGCTGCCGGAGCCGAGTGCGACCCGACGGGGCTTGCTCGCTTCACTGACCGGGATCGTCAGCTCCAGGACGCCGTCGCGTGTATCGGCGGACAAGCGATCCGGGTCGAGGTTGTCGCCGAGGAACAGTTGGCGACTGAACTCACCGTAGGGCCGCTCGTCGATTATCACCTCGTCGCCCTCCTGGTGCGCGGGTGCGCGACGTGCACGCACGCTCACGACGTTGCGCTCGACCGTCAGGTCGATGTCGTCAGGAACGACGCCGGGCAGATCAATGAAGATCTTGAACTCGTCGCCGCGTCGCAGCGCCTCCATCGGCATGCTGCGGAAGGCACGGGTCCCAGCGGAGAGAGTCTGTTCAGCGAGTCGGTCGAGTTCGCGGAACGGGTCGAATCGCATGAGGGTCACGAGTTCCTCCAACCGGATCGGGTCAACAGAGCTCCGCTCACCGTTGCCGCACGCACCGGCCCGCGCGTCGGTCCGCGGGATGCAACCACGCCGGGCTGCTTTGACTCGGCGGGTCGGTCAACGCTCGGTGACCTGCAGGACTCGCCGTGCCGAGGCGGGCCATGCTCGGCTACCTGTCCCCCAGGCTCAGCGTCACTGACGGCTCCGCCGTCGACTCAGTAGCGCAGAAGGGCGTCATAGTCGTCGCACGCCGTGCCGATCACGCGGATTCTGCGGACCGTCGTCGTCTGCTGACGGCTGCCACGAGTCCTCGCGGCAGATACGCCGAGAGCGACGACTGCAGTGCTCGTCGATGGTTGGCGGATCGGCGCACTCCGCGAGCAGCTTCCGCGTCTGTGCAAGTTGATCTCGTCGCCCCGATGGTCATGTCCGACGGAAGTGACGAAGAGCGGGTCCTCGCGCTCGCCGCCCCTGCGGTCGTCTCGTTGACGAGTGCGGCGGCGTCGGCGGCCTCGTGTGCGCCCAGCTGCGTCGTACGACCTGTATCGCTCGACGGGACCGTCGACGAGTTGATGCACATGCACGAGGGTGTGAGTCAGCGGCGTGATGTCGGAGAATCCGCACACCTCAGGGACGGATAGGGATCCCCGCACGCCTGTGCAACACCGGATGGACCTGCGGCCAACAGCCACTCCAAGCCGGTGATCGTCAACTGCCGAACGAGGTCCTCGCGACCACTTCCGGCAAGTTCGAGTTCGATGCCCCGTTCGCGGCACACCTCCCTCGTCCAGCCGAGGAACGCAAGCCCCGTCGATCCCAGGACGACGACCCGGGAGAGGTCGACGATCAGCCGACTCGGGCGAAAGGCCAACTGCTCGTGGATCACCGCCTCGAGGTCCCCGCCGGTGAAGCTGTCGATCTCACCGGCGACGTGGACCGTCGTCACCGCATTCCTCCGCCGGACGGCCACAGCGAATGCGTACTCGTCGTCTTCCGACATCCGGACGCGGCGCCTCTTGTTCACCATTTGTCCTCGACTTGTCCCGCGGTTCTGATCTGGTCAGGGCAGTATTGCCACGAGGTCCTTGGGCAGACTCGCGCGGACGTCGTTCCACTCACCGACTGTGACGTGGCGGCGCAGTGCCTCGAGGGTCGTGCCGACGAGGCGTTCGATCCCATCGGGGAGCTCGAACGGGAAGTCGTCGCGGATCCGCCGCAGGAAGTCGTCACGGTGCATCTTGATCGGAACCTTCGACGGGTCCCATCCCTCGAAGTAGATGCCGCGGACCAGCAGCGGGAGCTGCGCCGAGAGCTGAGCCGCTTCCTCGACGGTCAGCCGGTCGCGAAGCGTGTGCAGGACGACGCGAAGTGCGGCATAGGACTGGTTGCGGCGCTCCTTCGGCCAACTGTAGGACCGCTCGATCTGCTTGAGGATCCCGTTGGTCTTCTTCAGTGTGGAGTCGAACGCCGGGTATCCCGTGGGGGTCATGTCGGTTCACCTACTCCCGTGATATGGACGGCATCCAGTGACCACCGTGACGGGTCCGCCGTCCGCGGGCCTGCGCCTGCCAGGTGATGGTTCACGGCGCCCTTCGCCCCGCCGGGGCATCAGCCGGACTGTGCCAGGGGGTTGAACAGCACATCGCCGGCCTGCATCGCCGGGTCGGTGCTCGTGGGAGGCGCGGCTCGCAGAATCCGCGTATCCCACCACCCGAGTTATTGGAGGTGGCACCGTGGCGGGCGTCACCGGCTCCCTTCGGACCGACATCCCGGCTCGGCTCGACCGGCTGCCGTGGTCGCGATTTCACTGGCGGATCGTGATCGGCCTTGGGGCCGTATGGATCCTCGACGGCCTCGAGGTCACGATCGTCGGCGCAGTTGCGTCACGCATGATCGAGCCGGGCAGCGGGATCACACTGACAGCCGCCGACATCGGGACAGGCGCGGCGCTCTACGTCGCGGGCGCATGCATCGGAGCGCTGTTCTTCGGACAACTCACCGATCGGTGGGGGCGCAAGAAGCTCTTCATGATCACCCTTGCCGTCTACCTGGTGGCGACCGTCGCGACGGCCTTCGCTTTCGAGCCCTGGTTCTTCTTCCTGTGTCGCTTTTTCACCGGGTTCGGCATCGGCGGGGAGTACTCGGCGATCAACTCGGCGATCGACGAGCTGATCCCGGCTCGGAACCGCGGGCAGGTGGACCTCACCATCAACGGAAGCTACTGGGTCGGGTCCGGAATCGGCTCTCTGGTCGCGCTGCTGCTGCTCGACGCGACGTTGTTCGCCCCAAGCCTCGGCTGGCGGTTGGCGTTCGGCCTCGGCTTCATCATCGGCCTGGGGATCCTGCTCGTGCGCAGACACGTCCCGGAGAGCCCTCGATGGTTGTTGGTTCACGGGCGGGCGCGCGAGGCCGAGCGCATGGTCGAAGGGATCGAACAGGAGATACGAAGAGAAACGGGCGTCGAGCTGCAGCCGCCTCCCTACGAGATCGCCGTCCGAGTGCGGCAGAACATCCGCTACCGGGATCTTGTCAGGATCGCCTTCCGACGCTATCCCAATCGGGCGCTCCTGGGTCTTGCGCTGTTCACCGGGCAGGCATTCCTCTACAACGCGGTCGTGTTCGACCTGGGGACTCTGCTGAGCGGAGTCTTCGGGGTCAGCTCCTCGTCGGTGCCCACGTACATGGTCCTTTTCGCCGCGAGCAACTTCCTCGGTCCCCTGCTGCTGGGCAGGCTCTTCGACACGGTCGGCCGGATCCCGATGATCGCGGGGACCTACCTGGGATCGGCGGTGCTGGTCACCGTGCTCGGGGTCCTGCTGGGCGACGGCGGCCTCACCACAATGTCGTTCATGGTGCTGCTCCTCGCAGCGTTCTTCCTCGCATCGGCCGGCGCCAGCTCCGCCTACCTCACCGTCAGCGAGGTGTTCCCGCTGGAGATCCGCGGACTCGCGATCGCGCTGTTCTACGCGACCGGCACGGCAGCGGGTGGTATCGCGGGACCGCTGCTGTTCGGCAACTTCATCCACAGCGGCAACCTTCGACTCATCGCATTAGGATTCTTCATCGGCGCTGCCGCAATGGCTGTCGGCGGGCTGGCAGAACTCGTGCTCGGGGTACGCGCCGAGGGCAAGTCGCTGGAGAACATCGCTACCCCGCTCACAGCCGAGGAGGCCGAGGCCGACCCGGGTGAGCAGGCCTCCGTGCGGGCAGCTCGCGAGCCGGCCGACGCCACCGAGGACGAGCATCGGGAGGCCCGCGAGCGCAACGTTCGCGTCACGCGGCGCTCCGGCGAGCGGGCCGCGCAACGGCCCGCTCTGCGGGCGGTTCGCCTCGGCCCCGGTTCGGGGTTCTACTCGCCGGGTCAGATCGGCACAGCGGGCACGACGAGCCGTTGGGCCGCCGCGTCCGACGAAGCCATGGACCGGGAGATCGCCGAGATCGAGCGAGCGGTCGACAACAATGTGCCCATCCGGCGGCGAGCGCTCGCGAGCGCCACAGGCGGCCGTCTCTGGGGACCCGGCCGCTTCCGTCGCGCATTGCGGCAGGCTCTGAGCGAGGGGCGCGTTCGGCGGTTGTCCGGCGACAGCTACGGTCCCGGCCGGGGGCGCGACAGTGGCCGGCCGGCCGGCGCCGAACGTTAATCTGGCGGTCGCAGCCGTCCCGCTGCGCGTGCCGGACGAGCGCGCCGCCTCCCTGATCGTCGATGTCGGCACGATCGGACGAGAAACGAGCAGGCACCGCGTCTGCGCCGGGGAACGCATCCGGGTCCTCGTCACGCAGGAACGCGATGAGCCGCTCCCGGAATTCGCAGCAGAGGTCCCACGAGATGGGCCGCGTCGGTGCCGACGCGACCGCGCGCACCACCGTCGACGACGGCGTGGAGCCGACGACCTGCAGCGCCCCGTCGCACCGGTCCCACAGCAGCAACCACTCGATGATGCGCCGTACTGTGGCGCAACTCCGACACCGGTGCCCGATGGTCCAGGTGCAGGACGACAGCGCACCGGACCCGGGACTCGGTTGCGCGTCCACATCTCGAACCACGTCGTGATGAAGTGCGCGGTCAGGAGCATCGGGCTGCGCTCGTCCCACAGCCGAACGACGAGGTGCGTCAGCGCCAGTTCCTCGACCTCTCCCACTCACCCTCGACGACCACCACGTCATCGACCCGGAGCCAGTCCGACATGGCCGATTCGATGCCCGCCTCGACGTTGCGCAAGGTCGTCCGGGAGGCGAACCCGACAACCGCACCGGCCACGCCCGCGGAGGCCGGCAACAGAGCAGCACCCGATGCGTCGACCCGCGGCGACCAGGAGGCGCAGCAACCAGCAGGAACCGTCACCGAAGGAGACCTGAGATGGACTGGCGAGATGAGGCCGCGTGCCGCGGCGAGGACCCCGCGCTGTTCTTCCCGGTCGGCAACGCCGGGCCGGCCCTGGCGCAGACCGCGCGGGCCAAGGCGGTGTGCGCGCGCTGCCCAGTCATCGGGCAATGCCGGGACTGGGCCCGCACCTACGAGGACACCGGTGTGTGGGGCGGCGAGGACGAGCACGAGCGCCGCGCCGCCCGCGGCCAAGCCCACCGCAGCCGCCGCACCGCCCGACCGGCCGCCTGAGCAGACCACTCCAGGACCCACCCAACCCACCGAGACACCAACCCCACCGAGACAACACCTCGACCCAGACCGACCCCGAGACCAGGGAGAACACCTCGTGAACACGGACAGGAGCACGGTCGCCCGCACGATCACTGCCCGGAACGCACGCACGGTCCCGCCGGTGAGTGGACCGCGGGACTTCCCGCGCCAGGCCGCGATGGTGGCGTGTGCCCGGCTGGCGAGGCACCCGCGCACGATCCGCACGACACCGACCGATCTCGACGAGCTCGCCGCGTCGATCCGCGCAGAGGGGGTGCTGCAGCCGTTGCTGGTGCACTCACTGTTGGAGCGCCGCGCAGGGGTCGCCGACCTCGAGGTCATCGACGGGCACCGGCGTCTGGCCGCGGCAGAGATCGCCGGGCTCCGCCGGGTCCCGGTGATCGTGCGCCCGCATCTGACCGACGACGACGCGTTGTTCGCCATTCTCGGCTCTGCACTGAAGGCCGACGTCGACGACCAGGACAAGGCGCGGGCGGTCGCCACGCTCAACGAGGAGTTCGACTACACCTGGTCGGAGATCGCCGCCCGGCTCCAGCAGCCGCTGGCCACCATCCAGGGCTGGCGCCACCCCCGGCCCCGCTCCCGGCCGGGCGGTGCCGCGAACCGCGGGTCAGCCCGGCCCGGGAGCGACGGCACCCGCGCCCCGCGGATCAAGCCGTCGGTCGTGCACGAGATGTGCGCCCGCTGCGACCGCCACGAGCTCACCGCCGACCAGGTCATCGAGGCGCTACGAGCGATGCTCGGGGACTGGCACCCGGCTCCGGCCACCACGGCGCACCCCGCGCACACCACGCCACCCCACCCACCGCAACCGACCCGACCAGCACCCCGACCAGCCCCCCGAGGCAGCCATGAAGGGCACCACTCACACGATAAGGACGACCAGCGCGAGCACTACGACGACGCCGGCGGGAGGACCGCGACGACGACCAGCGAAAGGGGCGCACGATCGATGGGCGGTTCAGTCGTCCGTCCGACCTGACACCCGCAGATGATCACCTGTAGCCGATCCCCCCGCGCCCGATCACCCTGCACCCGGTCGCTCTGCAACCGATCGGACTGCTGGGTCGGCCGGAGGGGTGCGAGGGCCGATCCGCAACGACCGCCCGCCATGGCGGGGCGTGCACCTGGGCGGGGCAGGTCGATGCGGGCCGCGCTGGATGCTGCGGCCGCCGGGCTCTACGTGTTCCCGGTGCGACCAGCGCCGGGGCACGTTGCCCGCGGTCCTGGGGTGATCGAGGACTGGTGGAGCGCGCGGCCATGGAACCTGGGCCTCGCGGTGGGCCGGTCGAACGGTCGGCCGTGGACCTCGACCCGACCGCAGCACCGAGCCGCCGGCAGAGTTTCCCGGCGCCCGCGGGAACCCCGGATGTACCATCGGCGCGCCCGGCGCCGAACGCGGCCTGGCACGGACCTACGGCTGCGGTCGACCGCGGAGGAACATCTACCGGCCCGGGATCATCAGCAACCACCTGGATCAGCTACTCGACGCTGACGCGCCGACCGCGAAGAGGCTGCGCGGTCTCACCACGACGTAGATCAGTCGCACGATCCGCCAGGCGCCAGCGGCAAGGAGGCCGAGGCGCATCGAGTGCCGCAGCGCGGAGGTGACCGGCCGGGTCACCGGAATCGCCGTGCGCACCACCGACGAGAGCAGGACCAGCGGCCGGTGGCGGCGGCACTGCAGGAGACCGAGCAGTCGGTTGCTCGTGCGCATCACGACCCGGCTGATCACGAGCCCGGCGAGTTGTCCGACGAAGCGCTCCGGCGGCCACGCGACGACGGTGAAGCAGACGCAGTGTCAGATCTCTCGGCATTACCGCGCCGTCCCAGCCGGCCCCCACTCGGGGAGGCTCCGGCCGACGTCGCATACCTCCCGTGGGCTCAATGTCCTCGAACGCCGCTGGCCCTCCCAGGCCCGTGCGCGTAGGGCGCTCGAAGTCGCATGATCCCGTTCGAGTCAAGCAAGGTGTGCATAACCCGCTGCCTCGAGAGGTGTCTCGATCGACATGAAGCGATCGTTCGTCGACAGCCCAGAGACGGATCCGTTGGTTCTGGGAACCGGGGCAGTCCGCGCCATTCTCGTCCTTCGCACCGTACTGGCGGTTGCATTCGGCCTCTTCGCACTATTGTGGCCCGAACTAACGCTCTTGGCGCTGACCATCGCGTTCGGCGTGTACGCGATTCTCGACGGCGTGGCGACAGTGGTCGACGCGGTCCGCCGCCGGCGGCGGACCCGCTGGTGGCTGGGCCTCCTCGGCGGCCTTGCGAGCGTCGCCGCGGGGGTCATTGCGCTGATCTGGCCGGGGATCACCGCGGTCGCCCTCGCCGTAGTCGTGGGGATCTGGGCGCTGGTGACAGGCCTGACCGAACTTGCCACAGCGTTTCGGCTGCGGCATGCCGGTAGTCGCATCTGGCTGCGCGTGCTGGCCGGCGCCCTGTCGGCGGCCGCCGGAGTCCTCATTCTGGTCTGGCCGACCGCAGGCGCGATCGGGCTGACGGTGATCGTCGGGGTGTTCGCGTTGGTCTACGGCGCAACACTCGGGGCCGTCGCCGTCACGCTGTGGCTGACGGCGCAATGATCGCTCATCCGGTGTGCTGGATGGCTTCCAGCATGCCGTGCAGGTGGGCGACCGCCAGTTCGATGTCGTAGTACCGCCGCTGCCCGGCGCGGGATTCTGCAGCGAGCAGCCCACACCGGTGGAGCACCTCGAAGTCCCCGTACGGGAACTTGTAGCGGCTCTTCCGGTCCTCGGCCTGTTCCTCGTCTATCCCGAGGTGCCATCGGGCGTACTCCGCCATCCCGTGTCGTTCGATGAACTCGTTCTCACGCCGCGCGGAGGGCTGGTGCTCACTCCATGCGTCACGATCGTCGATCACGTAGCTCCCTGCCGTGATCAGCCCCCGCGCGTGTTCGTAAGCCCTCTTGTTCAGTACGGCAGTCATCGATTTTCGCGCCGCCCGTTCAGCTCGCCCAGGGGTCGACGGTGATCTGGTTCTCGACTTCGACCACGCCGGGAGCGGACCAGGCGACCCTCTCCGCCTCGTCCTTCTCCGCCCAGCTGCGCACCGTTCCCCGAAGGATCGCCTTGTCGTCCTGGACCTCCACGGTGATCCGCTCCGCATCCGTCTCAGCGTCTCGGACCAAGGCGTCCTGAATCTGCTTGCGCAGCCGTTCCGGCGAGCTACTCATGAGAGGCCGGACACGAATACTGTTGATGACGCCCCGCACACCGGACAATCGACGCACGACTCGCTCGGCCGCGCGCCGCTGGTACTCCCACGGCACTTCGCCGCGCAGCGTTACGTACCCACGCGACACCGTCACCTCGATCTGTTCTGCGGGGACGAGCGCCTGCCAGGCGAGAGCACGGCTAGCCTCCGCCGCGATGTCGGCATCGGTTCGCTCCGCGGAGCTGGGCAGGCGGACCACGATGTCGTTCGCGACCGCCTTGACGCCGCGCACCCGGTGCGCGGCGCGCTCGGCCGCCGCCTTCTTCGCATATGAATCCACCCACCCCGTCAGAGTGACGACACCGTCCTTCACTGCGACGCCGACCTCGTTCGATCGGACCTTCGCATCCCAATCCAGCTCGGCGAACACCTCGCGCTGAATCTGCTCGTCCTGGGAGGTAATCGTGCTGGTCATGGATGCTCCTTCCGCTGTGCCGCGACGTTTCACGCTGCCGAACGCGCGGAATCGACACTTCCTCCCCGTAGAGCGGGGTTGGCGGCGCGGAGTTGGCCCTCTGGGCCGAGCCTCGTCCCTCGTCGGGAAAGTTGCCCAGGTTGTCGACCGCGTCGGTGACTGCGGCGAGAACCCGGTGCTGCAGACGTCGGCCATCAGGGCGTTCCCGGGGGACCTGCCCACGCGGCGCCCGTCGGTTCGCACTCGGAGACGGCGAACGAGATCCGGACGGCGAATGCCATGCACCCGAAGTCGCTAGGCGCAGCAGGCTCATCGTGAGGGAAGTCGATCCCGCAGTCCTCGTAGACGTACGAGAGCCTCGAGTGCTTGTTCGTGACCACGGTGTTCATCAGAGCCCGACGTGGCGAGCACGGCGAGACTGCTCCTCCTCGGCGAGTTGCTCGATCCCGACGTGATCTCGGTGCCAGCCGATCCGCCGGACCCACGTCAGCTCGACGTATGCCGGCGATCCAGCGACCAGCATGAACAACTCCGCCGTGACGGCGACCACGCCGCCGTCGAGCCCGATGCCTGGAGAGACCAGCACGCGGCGAAGGGACAGGCGGGACCGAACACGCGGACATGCACACCCCATGACGGAGGTTGACCACCACGAGCGGTTCGTCCTCGGAGGCCCACCCGCATCTCTGACCCCGCAGGCCGAGCCGCCTTCGGCGGACCCGACCAGCCGGGCCGACGCCGAAGCCGGAGCCAGGCCGCATTCTCGGCCGCTACGCCCAGCCGCGAGGAGACTCAGTGGACCACCAGCAATTCGTTGCGACGACCGCGCGCGTTCCGCCGAGCGACGCGCTCCGTCCGGGCCTACATCAGGTGCTGCCAGGAGATCGTCTTCTCGGTGTTCGCCGGCATCAGCCGAGTGCCGGACGAGACCGTGAGGAAGATCCATTTCTGGACGATGCCCGCGGGCTTCAACCTGACGTTCCTGGTGCAGTGCCGGTTGGGCAAGCCGAACATGTCGCGCCGTCACGTCGACTCCCTGCGACAACGCACCAGGTCAGCTGTGTGGAACCACTAGGTGACGACCTCGGTCCCTCTGACCCGAGCCGTTCCCGGCGACCATCGGCCGTAGTGCTATGAGTCCTCGCTACGAGTCCGGGCTAAGAGTCCGGCAACCGCCACCCGCGTTCGCCCGGGAGCCGCAGAGCTTCACTCGGCCCCCACGCCCCCCGCGGGTAGCGACGCAGCGGTGGCGGTTCGTCCAGCAGCGGATCGAAAAGCTGCCACAGGAGTTCCACCTGCTCAGTGCTGATGAAAAGCGTCGGGTCACCACGCATCACGTCGAGGAGCAGACGTTCGTAGGCCTCGAGCGGCTCCGAATCCGGGAACGCCTCCAGGAGGGCGAGCCGCATCCTGCCGCGCCCGAGGTCGAATGTGGGACCAGGTATTTTGGCCCGGACATCGGCGAAGATCTTCGGGTCGTCGGTGAGCTCGAGCACCAGTTCGTTGCAGGTTTCGTCGACGTCGCCAGGGAAGACCTTGAGCGGAGGCTCGCGGAAGCCGATCGTGATCGTACGGCGTGCCGCGGCGAGGGCCTTGCCCGTCCGCAGGTAGAAGGGCACGCCGATCCAGCACCAGTCGTCGATGTAGACCTCCATCGCGACGAACGTCTCCACATCGGAGAACTCGTCGACGCCGGCTTCCTCGCGGTATCCCTCATACTGACCGAAGACGACCCGCGTCGGGTCCGGCGGGCGGAGCGACCGGAATATCTTGACCATCTCGTGCCGCAGGGACCAGGCATCGAGCCGCGACGGCGGCGCCAGCGCCACGAAGCCGAGCAGCTGGAACAAGTGTGTCGAGATCATGTCCCGGAACGTCCCGGTGGACTCCATGAAATCTGCCCGTCCCTGAATGTCGATCTGCTCCGGAACATCGATCTGCACGTAGCAGATGTGCTGATGGCTCCAGACCGGCTGAAACATTCCGTTTGCGAACCGCAATGCCAGGATGTTCTGCACGGCCTCCTTACCGAGGAAATGATCGATCCGGTAGATTCGACCCTCACCGAAGAACTCCCAGAGCGTCTCGTTGAGCCGGCGCGCAGATTCCAGGTTCGTGCCGAAGGGCTTCTCGAGGACGATTTTCGCCGATGCGGTGGCGTCGAACGCGCCGAGCATTCGAACGACGGACTCCGTCGACGCCGGAGGTATCGCCAGGTAGTAGACGCAGTGGGCCTCGCTGCCCAAGTCCTTTGCCGCAGCCGATATCGCACTTTCCAGTTCGGCACCATTGTCATTGAATGTGGGCACGAAGCTGATCCGGTCCGCGAATCGCTGCCAGCCGACTTCATCTATCGCCCCCCGCCGTGCCTCCACGGCCGAATGGACCATCGCCAGGAAAAGGTCCCGATTCTCCGGTGCGGTGCGGGCGGAGCAGACCAGGTGGAACCTCTCGGGCAGCAGGTCGAGCAGCCACAGGCGAAATAGTGCTGGAAACAGTTTGCGCCGAGCCAGGTCGCCCGTCGCACCCAGCACGACGAGAACATGCGGCGCCGGCGGACCTTCCTGGCCCGAACCGGTGGACACGTGGATCTCCTCCTTCGGAACGGCAGGACATCGGGATCGGCGGGCCAACAATCGGCGGCCGGCGCACAGCGCCTCTTCAGCCCGCGCGGTCGAATCAGGTGGTGATGTCTCGGCCTGGCACGGCCGTCCGGCAGCGCCGGCCGCCGGCGTCGTTGCCCGTTGCGGAGGAGGGGTTCCCGTCATCACCCGCGCCACGGAGAGGCAGGCCCATGCGACCGCAGGACATGCAAACTTTCGAGGAGGCCCGCAGCCTGGCCTACGGCCTGCTCGGTGATCTGCGGGACCTTCTGGGCGCCGACTTCGTGCCGGGAACGGTTCCCTCCGGGTTGGCCGGTGCGGCGCTCGCCGAGGCCCTGAGACACATCGACGCCGCCGAGGACGCGTTGGACCGTGCCGGGCTCGGCTGAACAGGCATGGCCGTCCCGCCGGGTCCACTTCGAAAGGGCATCCTGATGCCACCCGCACCGTGCGGACGGACATCGTTGAGGTCGACCACCGTCCCGACCGCCGACCGATCACCCTCGCGGAGGCAATACCCGTGAAGTCGACCGCCAGACGCCAGGGCCCCTTCACTCACACCGGGGTGGGCACGTGACCGGGTGTGGACGCCCGCGCCGCGCTCCGTCTCGGGCTCGCCTCGCGGCTCAGTCGCGGTCCCCTATCGAGTCTCGTGCACTCGTGAGCGAGGCTGTGGGCAATCGGCGAGACGGTCGTGTCGCCAGGCCCGGCCCGACACATGGGTGAAGCTGGATTCTTCCTCTGACAGCCCGTCACGGAGCATCGCCGCGGAGTACGTGCCGGACCTCGCCCGGAGGCAGGCCGGTAGCACGAGCGGGGGCTCGGCAGGGCGGAATGCGGAGGCTCGGTCGTCGGTCGTCGGTCGTCGGTCCGGCCATGTACGGAGCCCTCGCGTGTCGGGCACGAACCGCGGCCCGGGCACGACACCGGGCGCCGAGCCTGGCTCGGATGCGCTCCGGAGGCTTCCCGCAGGTCAGACCGCCGGGTGCGGTGGCGGGCGGAAGCGGAGCGTCGCGGCGGTGACCTGCACGCGCAGCGGAGTCTCCGCCGCGACGTGCTCAACGGATCCGCCCTGGTCGATGACGGCCTGCACAAGCTCGTCCACCACGTCCGGGGTGCGGCGCAGTTCCCGGCCGCACACCGGGCACCGGTCCTCCTCGACGCCGAGGTAGCCGTCGTGATCGCAGACCGCGCCCGGGAGCACCGCCTCATCCTGCACGAGGAGCTGGTTCACGGCGGCGGTGGTGCCCGCCCACAGGCATTCCGTCAATCCTACGACCGCGAGCCCGCCCGAGGAGCAGCGTTCGAGGGTCTCGGTCACGAGCCGCTGCTCCTCTGCACGCTCATAGCGCTCCACCACCTGATCGGCGAGCCTGTGGATCCTTCCGAGGTCCTGCTCGCCAGGATGGACGGAGAATGTTCCGGCGACGCGCTCGCGCACCGCCGCGGGCAGGTGGTCGAGGAGCTCGGGGATCTCGTGGTCGTGACCACCGAAGGCGATGATGTCGAACTCGTGGCGGCGGGCCTCCTCGTCCAGCCGCTCGGCCACGGCACGGTAGTGCCGCTTGGCGAGCAGTTCGGCCTTGTTGTGGACGGTGTGCTCCCGCATGCCGGCCGCGTAGTCGGGCTTGCGCAGCGTCCGGTCCCGGAGCCGGCCTGGGCACTCGACCATCTCGTTCTGGTAGAGGTCGAAGAATCGGGCCCGGCCGCGGTCGGCGACTACGACGCGGCATCGGTGGTACTCGTCGAGGACCGCCAGGAGCGGCCGGACCCAGGTCGTCTCGTCGACCACCTGCCGGTCGCGCACCGGTCGCGGCAGCTCGACGTCCTCGAACACCCCCCGGCCCGAACAGGAGAAGAAGGCAACGGCCCGCGGGTGCAGGCGCTCCTCCTGCACGGCCTCCTCTACGCGCTCGATGTCACCGCGCAACGACAACCGGGCGTCGCGATCCAGCGCGGTGTCCTTGGCGAGCAGCCGCACCTCGTGCAGTTGCTCGTCGACGCGGCTCGGAAAGGCCCGGCGATCCGCGGGATCCACACGGACGTACAGGCTCAGCACCGGCAGCCCGTCACCCCGCAACCGCAGGATCCGATCGACGGTCTCGACCTCCAGCATCAGGCCCTCCTCAGGCCGCGGGCGGGTCCCCCGAGTTGATCGTGAACGTCAGAGGTTCAGCGGCCGGTGGTCGCGTCACCGTGAGCCCGGATGATCAGATCTCCGACCTGCGCGCCGGCAGCCGCAGATGGTCCTGCCGCATCAACGTCGGCCACACCCGCCCCGACCGGCTCCCCGCGGTCGTCCGTCACGGCGGCAACGGTGGCTCCGAGTGCCACCTGCCCGGAATCCACGACCCGTCCGTGCTCGATGGTCTGCCGGGCGATGTCATGGACGACGCTGCCCGACATCGTGAGTCCGAAGCCCGGCGTCGCGGTGACGGTGCGGGGGCTCGCCCCGGCGAGTGGCGGCACACCGACGACCTCGCGATCGAGGCTCACCAGTGCCCCACCGCTGTTGTCCCGGTTGATCGGCGCGCTGGTCCGGATCACCTGGCGCAACACCGTCCCGGGGACTCCGTTCTGCGGCTCCGGGGGCTCGGGGATGGTTCGGCCGAGCGGCACGATTCCCTGCGTCACACTGCCCTCCAACCCGAGCGGGGCTACCCATCGCCACCACGATCTCGCGGACCTGCAGGTCACGGGTCTCGCAGAAGCGCGCCGGCGCCAGACCAGAGGAGAGGGGTCCGCCACGGTGATCCCGCCAGGTCCTCGTCCGGGTAGGAGGCCACCAGCCTGGCCGCGCGGACGACGCTGCTCGTGCATCCGCACCTCGAACTCCGTGCTGGTGATGCCCACGACGTGGGCGTTGGTCACAAGGTGGCCCTGGTCGTCCAACACGAGGTCGGAACCAGCCCCTCCGCCGCGGCTGATGTCCACGGCCGACAACCGGACGTCCGCGATGACGGACGCGAACTCGGCCTCCAGGGGGCTCCTCGCGCCCGGCACGATCAGCGCCGGCTCGTCCCCGCTGTCGTGCTCCCCCCTTGGCGGCGCCACCAGCATGGCAGCGCGCTGTACCGGACGTGGGGCAGTCTCAATCGCACGCCTCGCTCTCCACTGCGGGCCACCGGTGGGCATCCGTCGTCTCCACGACCGTCCCAGTGCCGGGCGGCGCGTTGATCGGCCCGGTGAGGCCGATGTCCCGGCACGTAGTCGCCCTGACGAGCCGATTCCGCGACACCACGACGCCGGGCCGGCTGGGGCGGCCGGCTCCGGAACGCCGGCCTCATGAACTCCGGCCCTGTCGTCGGCCCCGTCGTCATCCGTTCCACGGTTCACCGACCGCGCTGCGCG
Source organism: Pseudonocardia benzenivorans CB1190 (assembly GCF_000196675.2). Lineage (GTDB taxonomy): Bacteria > Actinomycetota > Actinomycetes > Mycobacteriales > Pseudonocardiaceae > Pseudonocardia > Pseudonocardia benzenivorans. The sequence goes on from NC_015312.1 coordinate 3,747,300, forward strand.
CCCCTTGCCGGAGGCCGCCGAAAGATCCGCGCTCCGCGGCCCGGTTTCGTCGTCGTGTGGGAGCCGGGGGCGGCGTACGACTTCGCGACCCTGCCCAAGTCGGGGTCGGAGCTTCCGGTCGCCCGACCGGACCGATCGGCCTCGGAGCCGGGCACGCCGACCCGACCGGGCGACGCGTCGGACGACGTGGACTCGATCGGGCGCTCCACGGCCGACACCGAGCGTCCGGCCCGGCACGGTCCGGCGATCGCCTGCGCCCTCGGGATGCGGCCGCGAACGCTCTCGCCGTCGGCGTCGAGCTGACGTGAACGGGACCATCGCCCGGGCTTGACCCGAGGTCGATGCGGCCCCGCAGGGGCTTTCTCCGGCACGCCCCGGTGCCAGGTACCGGGCGTGCGTTACGTCGACGAGGACCATGGCGAGAAGGACCGCCGAGCGCGTCGCTGATCCCGGCACGGCTGGCTGCGAAACTACGACGGGGAGGCGTACCCGCGGGATGGTCCTCACCCCGCCAGGCCGATGCCAACGGTGAAGCCGTCCGGGAACAGTGGTCCCGTGACGGTCGTGTCCCAGTCCCGGAACTTCGACGTCCTCGGCCTCGATCTCGACGGTTACGTCGCAGTGCCCGAGCACCCGGTCGGCGTGGTTCTCTTCGCCCGAGTCCCGGGCGGGCGCAGTGACGAGGAGCGGGATCTGCGCGTGTCCAGCGAGCTCAACACGGTGGGACTTGCGACGGCGTGGGCGGACCTGCTGACCACGGCGGAGCAGCGGATCGACGCCGCGACCGCCGAGCTGCGGTTCGACACCGACCTGCTGGCCGTGCGCACGATCGCCATGATCGACCTGCTGGCGTCGGAGCGTCCGACCGCCGGGCTGCCTGGCGGGCTTCTGGGTGCGCACACCGCCGCGGCCGGTTGTCTCACCGCGGCGGCGGCGCGGCCGGAGTGGGTTCGCGCCGTCGCATCGCCCGGTGGTCGGCCCGACCTCGCCGGCGAGTTCCTCCTCATCGCACGCGCACCGACCCTGCTCGTGGTGGGCGAGTACGACACGACGCTCCGGGACCGGAACCAGGACGCCGCGGACCGCATCGCGGGCCCCACCCGGGTCGCGCTGCTCGACGACGTGGGCCACCTGATCAACAAGCCGCATGCGCAGTCCCTACTGGCAGAGATGTGCCGGGACTGGTTCCGCGAGCACGTGCGGCCGCGGAAGTCATCGCGGAGGCGGGGGTGACCGGGAACCTCTGTGCAGTGCGTCATTTCCTCCAGATCCGGCGTCCGTGCCCCGGCTACTGTTCTGTGCATGGACGGCTCCGCCAAGACCCCGGTGATGCGCAGAACGTGTCCCTGGTGCGCCAGTGCCCGCGTCATCGCCTTCGGCGAAGAGGGCCTGGTCCGGGCGTTGGCCCGGCACCTCGAGACCTGCACCGGCGAGGAAGCCGGCGACGACGAGTAGCCAGGCTCTCCGGACGAGCCGTCGTGGCCGAGAGGTCGCCAGGCGCGGGGCGCGGGCGCTGACCGCCGGCTGCACAAGTGCCGCACGATCGGTCCGAGAACGGCGACCAGTAGCAGCCCGAGGCGGGTTGCGGTCGCTGTCCTCGCCAGTCGCAGCCAGGCGGCGAACGCGACTGGGCCCGGAACGCGATCAAGGTCGCCAGTGCACCGGCCACGCTCGCGATGGAGGATGTCCCGGCTGTACACGTGAGTCCCCTCATGGCCCAGCACCGCGCGCGGCTCTCGCGCGTCGAGGACCCGCAAGAGGCCGACCGTTTGCGCACGCCGCTACGTGCCGCGGGCCTTCGCACGATCGACACCTCCGCCCGACCAGAGGCCGGAGCCCGTCGGTCCCGCCCGGCGCCGTATCCGGCGGCGTCTACGAGCGCGCGCCTCGGCCATCCGGCGGGCCTGCTCCGGAACGGTCGCAGACCCGCCGCGACGGACGGCCGCGCCGCCCGATCGTGGACTGGTGGTGCCCAAGGATTGCGCCTCCGGAGCCCGCCTCCTGGTGGTGCTCACGCCAGCACGGCGTCGACGGCCTTGAGGATCGCTCCCGGGCGGGCCGCGATGGGGACGCTGTTGGCGAAGACGCTGGGTGTGCCGGCGACGCCGCGTGCGATCGCCCGCTCCGTGACGTAGGGCGGCCACGGTAGGTAGCGGCCCGTGCGGATGGTCTCGGCGAAGGCCGGGTCGGTGATACCGGTCTCCTGGCCCAGCTCGATCAGCTCCCCATCCGACAATCCCGGACCGCCCTCGGGTGGCTGGTTCTCGAAGAGCACACGGGTGTATTCACGGAACCGGCCGGCGTCTGCCGCCGCGCCCGACGCGGCCCCTGCGCGGGTCGAGTACGCGGCGGTGGAGACCGAGTCCAGGAGGTTCATCGGGTGGTAGATCAGGCGGATCGCGCGGTCGGCCACCAACCTGTCCAGCAGCGGCCCGGTCGTCTGCTCGAACTGCTTGCAGAACGGGCACTGGAAGTCGGTGTAGGCGTCGATGTCGACCGCCCCGACCCCCATCACGACACCGTCCCCGGTCGGCGTCGTGCCCTGCGGGACCGGAACAGGCGGAGTGCCGGAGACGAGCTGCGCATCCATACGCCGATGCTGTCGGATCGATCGTCCCGTCGCCTCCGTCCAGCAGCACGAGGAGCAGTCCCCCGCGTTCGGCCTGCGGGGGCCGAGTCGGCCGCCGACGGTGGAGCCCGATGCGACGCGCTGATGTGCGAGACGCGGTGCAGGAGCGACTCCGCTTGTCATCGAGCATCCGTGCATCTCAACTCGCCCGCTGCCAACGCTCGCGGGTCGAAGACAAAGGTCCCGTCGGTCGCCGCCGACCTCAGCCGGCGGACCGGGCAAACCAATCTCGTCCTGCCGGAGCGATGTCGGCTGCCGACCCACCCTTCATCGTGGACATGGCCGCGAAAGCGGCACGACACACCCCGAGAGACATTGGAGCTGTCTATGCCTCGTCCACTCGAAGACAGGAAGGTTGCGATCCTGGCGACCGACGGCGTCGAGCGGGTGGAGCTCGAGCTGCCGCGCGGGGCGCTGTACGGCGCGGGCGCCCACACCGAGTTGCTCTCGCTCCACCCCGGCGAGATCCAGGCACGCCAGTTCGACCTGGTGTCAGCAGGCACACTCCCCGTAGACCGGCTGGTCGCCGACGCGTCGGTGGACGGCTACGACGCCCTGCTCCTGCCGGGCGGGACGGTGAACCCCGACAAACTGCGCATCGACACCACCGCGGTCGCGTTCGTCCGGGAGTTCGTCGCCACCGGCAAGTCAGTCGCGGCGATCTGCCACGGGCCGTGGATGCTGCTGGCAGCGGACGCCGTCCGCGACCACCGGATCACCTCGTGGCCGAGCCTGCAGAACGACCTTCGCAACGCGGGCGCGGAATGGGTCGACGACGAGGTCGTGATCGACGGGCAGTTCACGACGAGCCGCTCACCCGCCGACTTGCCCGCGTTCTGCCGAGCGATCATCGAGCAGTTCGCCACGGCGCGCGTCGCCGGTGCACCGTAGCGTCGACGGTGAGCCGACAGCTTCGCTCAGTCGTCCATCTGATCTCGCGGCGGTGGTAGTGACCGACCCGGTCGACGTGACGGATGAGGGGCCGGGCCGGAGTACGTCACGCCGCCCGGCATCAGGCCGCTACGAGGGCGGGACGGGTGGCTATACCTCGGCCCGGACGGCGCGACGATCATCGACCCGAGCGAGCACGACCAATTCAGGCCTCGGCGTCCCGCCGTGCTGGACGGACGTCTGCACCAGCTGAACCCGCGCGGGCACATGTAGGCCACCGGCCGCGACGGACGAGGGTGTAGGCACCACGATCGGTGGCGCGAGGTCCGCAGGCCACGAAGTTCACACCGGATGGACGCCCTCGGTGAGGGCTTGCGCGGGCGGCGGCGCGTTGACGCCGACCTCGACCTCGCCGGACTCGCCAGGACACAGTACTCGCCGCGGTCACCGCCTCATGGACGAGAACCTGATCCGGATCGGCAACGAGCGCTACGCGCGCGAGAACCAGTTCGTTCGGCGCGACGGCGATGCGCCAGTCGCAACAGCGGATGCCGCGATGCGCGGCTCGCGGCAGTCGTGCAGGCCTGCCAACGCCGTCTCCGCGCGAGCGGAGCGACGTGATCGCCTGCGCTCTGCGGAGTTCGCCATGCTCCTCGTGGCGCAGCGAGGTTGCCCGATAGCAGTGCAGGTTGCCGGCGTTCGACCCGCCTGCGCCCGCAGGGGCGAAGCACGGGCGGGAAGTCCGTTCCCGCGGGCCGGACAAGGTGGCTGGACCGCGTGGGACGGTGAGGCCATGACCACAGCCCCTCACAACGAGCGCCATGCTCTGCTGGAGGAGCTGGACCTGTTGCGGGCCCGTCGGCGCGAACTCGAGTGGAGTCTCATCTCCGACGATCACCGGCCGCACGACTTCGGTGAGCATGGTGCGACCACCGCGCTCCGCGACGAGATCGACTGGGTCGATCGCCGCATCCGTGACCTGGTCCACCAGGTCTGGGAGGCGGGGCGGCCAGACGGCGACACGTCGGAGCGGGTCGGCCTGTACAGCGTGGTCACGCTCCGATTTCCGGACGGCTCCTCCGAGACCCTGCAGGTCACTCGGTTTCCCGACGAGGACGTCCCAGCCGTCACACCCGAGAGCCCCCTCGGGCGCGCGCTGCTGGGTGCGCAGCCCGGCGACGAGATCACGTGGAAGGCGCCGGACGGACGGCTCCGAGCCCGGGTGGAACGGGTCCGTCGGCCGGCGTAACCGTCACAGGGCTCGTGACGAGCCGCGTCGTCACGATCGTGGCAGAGGCGGCGGTGCGCGATCTGTGCCGGACCCGCGCTGACATGGCGATCGACCAGATCCCGGGCGCGGCACCGGTTGGACCGCTTCGTCGACCGGAGGCCTTCGTGTCACACGCTGACGCCGCCCTGCCCCCTCGTGCGCGTCTGGGGCTCGCTCAGCTCGTCGCCGATCACGGATGGACCTACGCGGCAGCCGCGAAGATCTTCATGGTCTCGGCGCGTACCGCAGAGAACTGCGCCGACCGCTACCGGGCCAACCGGGCGGCCGGGATGACCGACCGCAGCTCACGCCCACACCCGTCTCCGACGAAGCCCGTGCTACTCGGTCTCGCCGCCCTGCTCGGGTGGTTGATGGCCCGTCTCGCCCGGTCGTCGTGAGTCGTTGCGCACAGGCACCTGCCTGCCCATCATCAACGAACGTGGCGACGAAGTGCTGCCGCCCACGCCCGGCCCCGCCTGCCGTGAGCGGATCTCGTACGGCGTCGGCGGCTCAGGGCTCGCCGGGCATCGCGTTCTGCAGTCTCCGCGTTGCCGGGCCACGGTCCGGCAGCGTCAGAACAGCTGTCGTGTTTCGTCACGGCCGGCCCGACGGAAGGCCGAAATCACCGGGTACGCAGCACAGGTGGCACGGATTCGCGAGACCGGTGACTTGTCGTTCTGGTACCAGCCCCGGGTGACCGTCGATCGCGTGCGGGGGCCGGACGATGTCGCCCGCTTCTACCTGCTGCTCGAGCCCGCAGGGCGGGCAATCTTCCGGCGTGTAATCGTGGGCCGCAAACGCCTACCGGACGTGGGAGCGCACGAGCGGACGTGGGGTTTCGTCGACCTCGTCGCGTGCCGGCCCGAGGCGGTGGCGGACGAACTCGCCCCCGAGACCGACGAGACCCGAACCCGGGGCGTGCGGGTGGCGCCGCGGGCACGGCCGGCCGGGGAGGCCGGGTACGCGATCGTCGAGCACGCCGGCCACACCCATCTCGTCTACGTCCTGGAACTCCCCGAGGCACCCGGGCCGGTACAGCACGAGCTGGGTATCCACAGGGCAATGAGCATGATCGTCGCTGTGCGGAACCCTGAAGGAGCCGCTCCGCCCGCGACCGGCCTACCACCAGGACGCCGCGCCCACTATCCCGAGCAACTGCAGAGGGCCCTCGGCACCCGACGGTTCGCTCCGCTCGACTCGCCGAAGTTCCTCGACCACCCCGGAACCGAGTTGGTGCTCATAGCGGCGTCGGGCGACCCGCTGCGCGAACTGGGGATCGACATCCCGAAGTGCCGGGAGACGCCGGAGCCGACCGACCTGTTGTCGCGCCTGGGCGCGGAGCCCGGCGCACATCCACTCGGCCCCCTGCTAGAGGGCCGATGGGAGTAGTGGTTGAGGCTACGGCCCCCACCGTTCGGGAACAGCCACTCGAGACCGAGCTCGACACCTGCGACGGGCAGCCCATCGGGCTGGGGGGCGTTCGTCAGGGATCAACGTCCTCGACAGCGCCAGGCGTGCGTGCTGCGTCCGGGGTGCCCTCCTCGGTCGAGCTTCTGCTCGAGTGGACGTCCTGCCGATGGTGCTGAACGTTCTCGACATCGTGGCGCTCGGGCCGTCGTTGCCACCCGTGCCGCCGTACCTCCCGGCAGAACTCACCGCCGGCGAGGGAGGCTCCTACTCGTATAGCGGCGGAGGCTCTCAGCGAACTCGTCGCTGGAGTGGTTCAGACAGAGCACGAAGAGGAGCAGGACGAGGCCGTGTGAGCACTCTCCTGGTTGTAGGGACCGAGGCCGGACTCCGTCCGTCGTGCCGACGCGGTCCTCAACGCCGGATCGGGCACCGTCGCCGGCCTGCTTCTCGGTCTCGATGCGGTCGGTGTCCTCGCTCCTGCCGGAACGACCTGGGCGTCGTTGTTCTGGCGTCGTCGCCCCTGCTCAGTGACCTGGGCGCTGCGGAACCCGGAAACTCCGCCGTGCTCGCGGTACTCGTGCTCGAGGACCTCGCGTCGGCGATCCACCTGCCTTTGATTGCCGGCACCAACTCTCGCGATGCCGAGGTTCGCCACGAGCACCGCCACCGAGGTCCGCGTGCGCTGCCTTCCATTGCCATCAGCAGCCTCGTCACCCCCTGGGCGCTGCTGGTCGTCGAACCCGCCGCCCGTGCTTGTGTGGGGTCGTCCTCGGTCTGTGGACGTCGCTACCTCGGCATTGACGACCGACGGTCGCGTTCCTCACGCGTATGCCGGTCCGCGCAGGGTCAGCCAAGGCGGCTCCCGATACTGGTGCGCGTACTCGGCGGCGAACCGCCCTGCGTCAGTGAACCCCCAGCCGGAGGCCACGGCGGTCGCAGTGGTCCGTCCCGCGTCAGAGGCCTCGAGTTCCCGGTGTGCAGCGGCCAGCCGGGTGGCGTTCAGGCGCTCCGCCGGCGAGATGTCGAGGTGGCGGCGACAGCCGAGACCGAGCGCCCTGGTTCCGACACCTGCGATGTCGGAGAGCTCCGCGAGGGTGAACGGGTGACGCGGGCGCTCCTCGATCGCGTCCACCATGCGGCGCACCGGGCCGGGAGCCCACGAACGTACCGAGCCGTCGAGCTCGTCCCGGTAGCGGTGGTCGACGGCGAGCAGCAGCCGGACGGTCAGCGTTTCCTTGAGCGGCGCGGCGCGCACCGGGTCGTCGAGCAGGGGCGACGACGCCAACCGCCGCACCATGCCGCTCCACGCACGCCCGGCGGGCGTGCGCAGGTCGAACGACGGGCCGAGGTCGAGCGGCCGGCTCACCGGATGACCGAGCAGGTGCTCCAGCGCATCCATCACGATTTCCGTCTTGATCCTCACGAAGTAGCAGGCGAAGCCGTCCCCGCAGCACATGTCGGTCTCGTCCTCGGGCCGTGCGACTGCCGCTCTGGAGGCGTCGAGGTCGACGGTCTGCCCACAGTGGGTGATCTCCGACGCCCCCGCCTTCGGAACGGCCACCGTGTAACCGCTGCTCGCCCCGTCCGGAGCCCGGACACGCCCCGCACGCGGAAACCGGCTCTCGTCGACCGCCACTTCGCGATATGCCCGCCTCGGCATCGGTTGTCCATCCACGACGATCTCCTGTGCTCGGTCCCGGCGACCGCCGCCGGCCGCGTCGAGCCCACGGCGAACACGACCGATCGTCCCCGAGCGGCACTGACGTCGGATGAGCCCGAGCGAACCGATTTTCGACGTGCGACTTGTGCCGGCGGCGCAGGGTGCCTGCACCGATCGGGCCCCGTCATCCGGCTGCCGAGTCCGCCGGTCCCGCCGATATCGCTCCGACAGGCCGGTTCGCGCTGACGACGACGTCGCGACGATGGAGCGATGGCACGACCATCGCTGAACATCGGGCTGCTGTCCGCGCCCTGTGTCGCGCCCCCTTCGCAGACACACGACGGCACCCAGATGATCGTCGCCCAACTCGCCCGGGGGTTGGTCGCGGCAGGACAGAGCGTCACCGTCTTCCCGACGGGTGACTGCCCGGTGCCGGGTTCGACTGCCCACGGCGTGTCCTCGGCCACCGACGAGCCACTCGGCGGCGGTTTCGTGGACCTGCAGCACGTGATGGCAGGCCATGAAGCCTTGGCCGGCTGCGATGTCGTCCACGACCACACGCTCCTGGGACCGGCATGGGCACTCGCCTCCAATCGGCGGACGGTCCTCACAACCTGTCACGGTCCACTCACCGGCGAGCTGCGCTCGGTCTACGGTCGATACGCTGCGCGTCTGCCTGTCGTAGCGACCTCTCACGAGCATGTCGCGCGGGCGCCGGAGATTGCGTTTTCCCGGGTGATCCACGACTGCCTGGACCTCGATCGGTTCCCCATGGGCCGCGGTGCCGGCGGATACCTGCTGTTCCTCGGCCGTTTGGCGCCCGCAAACGGGGTGCGTGAGGCGGTGCTCCTTTCCAGAGCCGTCGGGCGGCCACTGGTGATCGCTGCGAAGATGCGTGCACCCGCCGAATACACCTACTTCGACGAGGAGGCCCGACCGCTGCTCGGCGACGACGTCATGTTCGTCGGGGAAGCGGTCGACGGAGCCAAGCTCGATCTGCTGGCGGGTGCGACCGCGCTTCTGAACCCGATCCACCGGCCAGAACCGTTCGGCCTGGCCATGACCGAGGCGCTGGCCTGCGGGACCCCCGTGGTGACGTGCTCGGTCGGCGCCGCAACCGAGATCGTCGAGCACGGGGTGACGGGGTTCATCTGCGACGACCGGACGGAGCTGGTCGACGCTCTCGCGCACGTCGGCGACCTGGACAGGACCGCATGCCGGGCGGCGGTGGCGGAGCGGTTCTCGACGGAGCGCATGGTTGCCGAGTACCTCTCCCTCTACGAACTGATGGTGAACAGCGACAGCGAGCGGCTGCAGGTCGGTCCTGACGCACTGGGCGCCTGCCCCTGAGCGAGGGCTCGTCGGGCACGGCGAGTGGACGAGCTTCCGGCGACCCTTCAGAACGAGCTAGCCGGAATTTTCGTCCCCACAGCCACCGTCCACGTCCGAATCGGGGCAGCGGCGCTCCTCGAGCCCGGATCCGGCCCCTTGCGGAGAGGGGTTGCACCGGCGGAAGGGCGTCGGAAGTCTCGGTGTCAGAATCCGCAAGCTCGCGACAGTCGGTGCAGTACCTGACGAGGGCCGACGCGGACGTTGGATGGGTCCCGAACAGATCAGACGCGGGAACAGGATCCCGCTCTCTGGCGGCCGGCGTTTCCTTCCGGCGGCGCAACCTCGTGGGTTCGCATCGCTAAGCCGGGGTGTGGCCGGCGATCTCCGTTGTACCGCCGGTGCAGACCCTTCCGACCTGGTTCGCCTCCGGGGGTTGAGGACCGACGCCCACGCCACGAGGACAGTCTCAGGAGGCCACGAGCAAGGGGGGCGGGGATCCGTGACCAGAGACTGGGGCCCATGGCTGGTGGGCGGAGGGCTGCTCCTGCTCGGGTGCGGACTGCTCGCCTGGACGGGAGCTCTTTCCTGGTTGGGAAAACTTCCCGGCGACATCCGAGTCACGAGCGGCACGACGCGGATATACATTCCGATCACGTCGATGCTTCTCGTCTCCCTCGTTCTGAACGTAATCCTTTGGCTGCTCCTGTCGGTGTTCCGTCGCTGACTCAAAGCGGAAAGGGTAAGTCCGCCTGGGATGGTGTGTGACAGCGAAGGTGGGAGGACGTCGAGGCTGAGGTAGCGGCGTCCTTCGGCACATTTTGTGCTGTTGCTCGGCCGGTCGGGCCGGGGCGCAATATCCACGCTCTCGGTGGCCCCGTTTCCCCGGCCCGCGCCACCTTCGTCGGCCGCACCAACGGCATCATCCGCCGCAGCGGTGAAATCTACGCCGCGATCGAAGCCGAGGATCCTCTTGGCGCACCCAACGCTCGTCGAGGCACCGGTTGTGCCGGTTCCCTCGCCGCTCGCCGACGAGGACGCGAAGGCGTTCGGCGTGACGGATCTCGGAGACGGCTCCCTCGGCGGCGTCACCGCCCTCGACCTCCTCGAGTGGTGCCCCGCGCGGCTCTCGGACTTCACGCTCCCGCGTGACATCGAGTTCGTCGGGACGCTGCCGAGGACCCCCACCGGACGCGTGCGCAAGAAGGCGTTGAGCCGGGAGCGCACCGCCGCGGACGTCGACATCGAGAGTTTCCGACGCCGACTCCCACCCCATCGGGTCCTACGCCCTCCTCGGGATGCTCCTGGGCGGGCTGGCGGTCGGCCCGGTAGCCGACCGGATCGGCCGTCGGCGGGTGATCCTTCTTGCCATCGCCTGGTTCTCGGTGTTTCGGCAGTCGCCGCCCTCGCGCCGGACGCGATGGTGTTCGGCGGGAGCCGCTTCCGCACCGGCCTCAGGCTGGGGGCGCTGCTGGCCCGCGCGGTCGCCCTGACCGTCGAGTTCGCCCCGGCCCACCGACGCCAGATCTACAACGGACTCCACTCGTCGGGCTTTCCGATCGGCGGGCTCGGTGCCGCGCTGGTGGCGCTCGCGGTGGTGGACGCACGCGGGTGGCGGCCACTGGTGTATGGGCTCAACACGTGGCTGCCGCAGCCCACGCGCCACGCGGGCGACCCGCTGGGGTCGTTGCTGCAGTTCCTGCTCATGCTCAACCTGGGCGCGCTGGTCCTGGACACCCGCGCTGCGGCGGTCTCGGACCGAGCATCGCCGAAATGGAGCGTCGTGTTGGGCTTCGCTGCGGCTCCGGTACGTCTACTGGTGATGGCTATGGGCCCGGGACACGTCGTCCTCGCGATCGCAGGTTCGTGGCCGGGCTCGGGGACGCGACGGCCCGTCCGCGGTTCCGCGGACGGGCCGTCGTCGTGTGCGGGCCGGGCGCTCAGCCGGAGGCGGGTTTCAGCAGCGCCGCGGCGGCGTCCCACACCCGCGAGGCCAGCAGTGCCTTCGAACCCGACGCCAGCTCGGTCTCGGTGCCGTCGGCGGCCAGCAGCCACCCCGCGTTGTCGGCGACCTCGAAGGCCTTGCCGTCGCCGACGGCGTTGACGACGAGCAGGTCGCAGCCCTTGCGCCGCAGCTTGGCCCGGCCGTGGTGCAGCGCGTCGCCGCTCTCGTCGCCGGTCTCGGCCGCGAACCCGACGACGACCTGACCGGGCCGCCGCGCCGCGACGAGCTCGACGAGGATGTCGGCGTTGGTGGCCAGCCGCAGCGGGTCGGGCTCGGCGCCGGTCTTCTTGATCTTGCTGACGACGAGCGTCGCCGGCCGGAAGTCGGCCACCGCGGCGGACATCACGACGATGTCGGCGTCGGCCGCCGCGTCGTGCATCGCGACGCGCATCTGCTCGGCGGTCCCGACCCGGACCACCTGCACCGCCGCCGGATCGGCCAGCTCCGCCGTCGACGCCGCGACGAGCGTGACGTGCGCACCGCGCTGCGCGGCCACCCGGGCCAGCGCGTAGCCCTGTCGGCCCGACGACCGGTTGCCGAGGAACCGGACCGGGTCGAGCGGCTCGCGGGTGCCCCCGGCGGACACGACGACGCGGCGACCCTCCAGGTCGCGCGGCAGCGCGTCGGGACGTTCGAGCAGCAGCCGGGCCAGCTCGGCGATCTCGGCCGGGTCGGGCAGCCGGCCGGGGCCGGTGTCCTTCCCGGTCAACCGGCCCGACGCGGGCTCGAGCACGACGGCACCGCGCGCACGCAGGACGGCGACGTTGTCGCGGGTCGCGGGGTGCACCCACATCTCGGTGTGCATCGCGGGGGCGAACAGCACCGGGCAGCGCGCGGTGAGCAGGGCGGCGGTCAGCAGGTCGTCGGCGCGGCCGTGCGCGGCGCGGGCCAGCAGGTCGGCCGTGGCGGGCGCGACGACGACGAGGTCGGCTTCCTGGCCCAGCCGGACGTGCGCGACCGACGGCACGTCGTGGAAGACGCCGGTGTGGACGGGTTGCCCTGAGAGCGCCTCGAAGGTCGCGGCCCCGACGAACTCGAGCGCCGCCGCCGTCGGCAGCACCCGGACGGAGTGGCCGGACTCGGTGAAGCGGCGCAGCAGCTCCGCGCTCTTGTAGGCGGCGATGCCGCCGGCGACCCCGAGCAGGACGCGGGGCGCGCCCACGGGCTACTCGCCCTCGGTGTGCTCGAGCAGGCCGCTCTGGATCTCGCGCATGGCGATCGACAGCGGCTTCTCGCGCGGGCCCGGCTCGACCAGCGGGCCGACGTACTCCAGCAGGCCCTCGCCGAGCTGGGAGTAGTAGTCGTTGATCTGGCGCGCCCGCTTGGCGGCGTAGATCACCAGCGCGTACTTCGACGACACCTGGCCGAGCAGGTCGTCGATGGGCGGGTTGGTGATTCCCTCGGGCGTGGAACCGGCGACAGCACCGGTCAGAGGCATGCTCACTGAAAGGACTCCTGCGGGGAGAGATCGTCGTCACTGCCGCGGGCCCCGCCCCGTGGCGGCGTGCGGCTGACCGCCAACTGTACCAACCGGTCGACGACGCGCCGCACGTCGTCGTTGACGACCACGACGTCGAACTCGTCGCGGGCGGCGAGCTCCTCGCGGGCGGTCTCCAGCCGGCGGGCCAGCTGCGCGGCCGACTCGGTCCCGCGGCTGCCGAGCCGGCGCGCCAGCTCGTCGAACGACGGGGGGTCGAGGAAGACGGTCACCGCCTCCGGCACGGCCTTCTTGACCGCCCGGGCCCCCTGCAGGTCGACCTCGACGAGGACCGGCCTGCCCTCGGCGCGGGCCCGCTCGACCTCGGCCGCCGGCGTGCCCGAGCGCTGGAGGCCGCCGTGGATCTCGGCCCACTCCAGCAGCTCGCCGCGCTCGATGAGACCGTCGAACTCCGCAGGGGAAACGAACCGGTAGTCCCGGCCGTCGACCTCGCCCACGCGCGGGGCCCGCGTCGTCGCCGAGACGCTGAAGTGCAGCTCGGGGAGCCGCTCGCGCAGCTGCGCGACCACACTGCTCTTCCCGACCCCCGAGGGGCCGGCCAACACGATCAGCCGGCCTCTCGGGGATCGTTCAGCCCCACCGGCGGGTTCGGGGGCGCCGTTCACGCCACGTCCTCACTCGCTCGCGGGCGGCGGTGCCGCCCCGGTTCCGCTCGCGGCCGCAGGCCGCCCCGTCTCACCCCGCCGCCGGGTGACACCACGGACGGGGGTCGGCACGGCGGCGGGCGCCGTCGGTCAGCCCTCGAACTCGGTGAGCAGCGCCTTGCGCTGACGGTCGCCCAGGCCGCGCAGCCGGCGGCTCGTGGCGATCTCCAGGCGCTCCATGATTTGCGCAGCACGCACCTTGCCGACACCCGGCATCGCCTCGAGGAGGGCCGAGACCTTCATCTTGCCGAGGACGTCGTCGGTGTCGGACTGCGCGAGCACCTCCTTGAGCGTCGTCCCGCCTCGCTTGAGCCGGTCCTTCAGCTCTGCCCGGGCCCGGCGCGCGGCGGCCGCCTTCTCCAACGCGGCAGCGCGCTGTTCCTCGGTCAGCTGGGGAAGGGCCACGATCTCCTCCGTCTTTCGGTCGTGCACATCGCTGGTGGGATGTCCGGCGGGCCCGGTGCGGACCCGTCGTCGATCAGCCTCCCCGCGGGGCTACCCGCTGGGACTCGAACGAACGTACTCACGACCCTTCCGGGGCCGCCAACGGGGGTCACACCAGGCGCTTTACGCTCGGCTACCCCCAAAGGGTGATACCACGAACGGGGCCGTCCGGCGGCGATCGACCCGGCCGTTCGGCGATCCGACCCCACCGCGTGGCTCACATGCGACGCACGTCACGCCCGGCCCCGCCACCGCAGGTCCGGTCCGCGGCGCCGGCGGCAGCGGCTCAACCCGCGTGGAGGGCGCGCAGCGCGGCGGGTGTGAGGTCCTCCTTGCGGATGTAGGCGGCCGCACCGCAGTCGGCGGCGTCGGCGGGCAAATCGTCGACCGTGTACGTGGACAGCAGCACCACCGTCGTGTCCGGGGCCCGGGCCAGGAGCCGCCGGGTGGCCTCGATCCCGTTGATCCCCGGCAGGTTGATGTCCATCAGGACCACGCCCGGGCGAACGCGTTCGGCCTGGTCGAGGGCGTCCTCCCCGCTCCCGGCCTCCGCCGCGACCCGCCAGCCCCCGACCAGGCCCACCACCGTGCGGGCCACCATCCGGAACGGCCGCTGATCGTCGACGATCAGTACGTCCACCACCCGGCCTCCTTCGTCACCGTCACGTCCCATGATCGGTCCAGTGACCGCGCCCGGCGAGGGTGCTAGTACCACCTACCCGTGTCGACCTACTCGTGTCGACGCGGACGTCCGGCGACGCGCCCCCGGGCCGTCAGCCGGCCGCCGCGCGCGCCGCCGCCAGCTCGTCGCGCAGCGACTCCGCCGCGCCGCACAGGGCCGCCGGTTCGGGCCCGGCCCGCAGCACCGACCGCGACGCCGTGGGCAGGACGAGGCCCGACAGGCCTGCGAACCGGTCGGCCACGTCGGCCGGGCCGGCGCCCTGCGCACCCAGCCCCGGCGCCAGCACGGCACCGCGCAGCGCCGAGAGGTCGAGTCCGTGGTCGTGCGTCGCGCCGATGACGACGCCCACATCGCCGAGCGGGCCGTCGGCTGCGCCCGCGGCGGCGTTGGCGGCGGCCGCACCGTCGACGATCCCCTGTGCCACGCTGCGACCGGCCCAGTCGGCGAGCTGGACCGGGCCGCCCTCCGGGTTGGAGGTGCGGGCCAGCACGAACACGCCGCGCCCGGCCTCGCGGGCCGCACCCAGCGCGGGTGCGAGCGACCCGAACCCCAGGTACGGCGAGAGCGTCACCGCGTCGGCCCCGAGCGGGGCGCCGACGCCCAGGTAGGCGTCGGCGTAGCCGTCCATGGTCGACCCGATGTCGCCGCGCTTGACGTCGAGCAGGGTCAGCGTGGGCGAGCCGGCGAAGCCGGCGAGCAGCCGCTCGAGCACCGCGACGCCCGCCGAGCCGTGCCGTTCGAAGAACGCCGACTGCGGCTTGACGACAGCCACCGCTCCGGCGAACGCCGCCAGGCAGCCGTCGCAGAACCGGGCGAGGCCGTCGACGTCGTCGGTCAGCCCCCACTCGGCCAGCAGCGAGGGGTGCGGGTCGATCCCGACGCACAGCGTGCCGAGGGCGTCCGTGGTGCGGACGAGCCGGGCCCCGAACCCGTCGTCGCGGAACCCGTCGTCGCCGAACCCGTCGTCGCCGAACCCGTCCGGCCCGTCCGGAGCCGCGCTCATCGGGCCGCCTCCGCCCTGGCCAGCGCCGCGTGAGCGTCCTGCAGCGACCGCACCCCGATGCTCCCCGTCTTCATCCCCTCGATCCCCTGCACCGCGGCTGCCGCGCCCTGCACCGTGGTGATGCACGGGACGCCGCGGGTGACCGCGGCCGCGCGGATCTCGTAGCCGTCCACGCGCGGCCCGACGTTGCCGTAGGGCGTGTTGACGATGACATCGACGTCCCCGGCGAGGATGCGGTCGACGATCGTCGCGCCCTCCTTGCGGTCGGACCACTTCCGCACCTCGGTCACCGCGATCCCGTGCCGGCGCAGGATCTCCGCCGTGCCGTCGGTCGCGAGGATCTCGAAGCCGAGGTCGGCGAGCCGGCGGATCGGGAACACCATGGCGCGCTTGTCGCGGTCGGCGACGGAGACGAACACCGTGCCCGACGTCGGCAGCGGCCCGTAGGCGGCCGCCTGCGACTTCGCGAACGCCGGCCCGAACGCGGCGTCGATGCCCATGACCTCACCGGTCGACTTCATCTCCGGGCCCAGCAGCGGGTCGACCCCCTGGCCGGTCGGCGTGCGGAACCGGTTGAACGGCAGCACGGCCTCCTTGACCGCGACCGGGACCGACGCCGGCGTCGTCGCCCCGTCGGAGGTCATGGGCAGCATGCCCTCGGCCCGCAGGTCGGCGACGGTGGCGCCCAGCATGATCCGGGCGGCCGCCTTGGCCAGCGGGACGGCCGTCGCCTTCGAGACGAACGGCACCGTCCGCGACGCGCGCGGGTTGGCCTCCAGCACGTAGAGCGTGTCGCCGTGCAGCGCGTACTGCACGTTGAGCAGCCCCCGCACCCCGACGCCGCGCGCGATGGCCTCCGTGGACCGGCGGACGGTCTCCAGCACGCTGCGCCCCAGGGTGATCGGCGGCAACGTGCACGAGGAGTCGCCGGAGTGCACCCCGGCCTCCTCGATGTGCTCCATGACCCCGCCGAGGTAGAGCTCGGTGCCGTCGAAGAGGGCGTCGACGTCGATCTCGACGGCGTCGTCGAGGAACCGGTCGACGAGCACCGGCCGCGTCGGGCTGATCTCGGTGGCGCGGGCGATGTAGCCGGCGAGGGTCTCCTCGTCGTAGACGATCTCCATGCCCCGCCCGCCGAGCACGTACGAGGGCCGGACGAGCACCGGGTAGCCGATGCGGGTCGCGATGTCGCGGGCCTGCTCGAACGAGGTCGCGGTGCCGAACGCCGGCGCCGGCAGCCCGGCCCGGCGCAGCACCTCGCCGAACTCGCCGCGGTTCTCGGCGAGGTCGATCGCGTCGGCCGGGGTCCCGACGACCGGCACGCCCGCGGCGGTGAGCCGCTGGGCGAGCCCGAGCGGGGTCTGGCCGCCGAGCTGCACGATCACGCCCGCCACGGTCCCCGACGCCTGCTCGGCGTGCACGACCTCCAGGACGTCCTCGAAGGTCAGCGGCTCGAAGTAGAGCCGGTCCGCGGTGTCGTAGTCCGTCGAGACGGTCTCGGGGTTGCAGTTGATCATGACCGTCTCGAACCCGGCGTCGCGCAGCGCCATCACCGCGTGCACGCACGAGTAGTCGAACTCGATGCCCTGCCCGATGCGGTTGGGGCCGGAGCCGAGGATGATCACCTTCGGCCTGCCGGTCTGCGCGGTGACCTCGGACTCGGCCGACGGGTCGGTCTCGTAGGCGCTGTAGTGGTAGGGCGTGCGCGCCGCGAACTCCGCCGCGCAGGTGTCGACGGTCTTGTAGACCGGCCGGATGCCGAGCCGGTGGCGCAGCGCCCGCACGCCGTCCTCGCCCGCGAACTCCGGGCGCACCGACGCGATCTGGCGGTCCGAGAGGCCGGCCCGCTTCGCCCTGCGCAGCAACGCCTCGTCGAGCACGGGCGTGTCCGCGATCTCGGCACGCAGCTCGACCAGCGCCGCGACCTGGTCGACGAACCACGGGTCGATGCCTGACCGCGCGGCGACGTCGTCGACGGTCGCCCCCTGCCGCAGCGCCCGCTCGACGGCGTAGATGCGCCCGTCGGTCGGGGTGGCGACGTCGGGCGCGCCCTCGGGGTCGGGGCGGGTCCAGAAGCCGACGTCGGGGGTCTCCATCGAGCGCAGGGCCTTGCCCAGCGCCTCCTGGAACGACCGGCCCAGCGCCATCGCCTCGCCGACGCTCTTCATCGTCGTCGTCAGCGAGGTGTCCGATCCCGGGAACTTCTCGAACGCGAACCGCGGGACCTTGACCACGACGTAGTCGAGCGTGGGCTCGAAGGCCGCCGGGGTCTCGCCGGTGATGTCGTTGCGGATCTCGTCGAGGGTGTAGCCGACGGCGAGCTTCGCGGCGATCTTCGCGATCGGGAAGCCGGTGGCCTTCGACGCCAGCGCCGACGACCGCGACACCCGCGGGTTCATCTCGATGACCACGAGCCGCCCGGTGCGCGGGTCGACCGCGAACTGGATGTTGCAGCCGCCGGTGTCGACGCCGACGGCCCGCAGCACGGCGATGCCGACGTCGCGCATCGTCTGGTACTCGCGGTCGGTCAGGGTCATGGCGGGCGCGACGGTGATCGAGTCGCCCGTGTGCACGCCCATCGGGTCGAGGTTCTCGATCGAGCAGACGACCACGACGTTGTCCGCGTGGTCGCGCATGAGCTCGAGCTCGTACTCCTTCCAGCCGAGGACGGACTCCTCGATGAGCACCTCGGTGACCGGGGAGGCGGCGAGGCCGGCCCCGGCGAGGCGGTCCAGGTCCTCGGGGGTGTGGGCCATGCCCGAGCCGAGCCCGCCCATGGTGAACGACGGCCGGATCACGACGGGCAGACCGAGCTCCGCGACCGCGGCCCGGACCTCGTCCATCGAGTGGCACACCGCGCTGCGCGGGACGTCGCCGCCGACGGACTGCACGATCTCCTTGAACTTCAGCCGGTCCTCGCCGCGCTGGATCGCCTCGACGTCGGCCCCGATCAGCTCGACGCCGTACCGCTCCAGGACCCCGTTGTCGTGCAACGCGATCGCGGTGTTGAGCGCGGTCTGGCCGCCCAGGGTCGCGAGCAGCGCGTCGGGTCGCTCGGCGGCGATGACGAGCTCGACGAACTCGGGGGTGATCGGCTCGACGTAGGTGGCGTCGGCGATCTCGGGATCGGTCATGATCGTCGCCGGGTTGGAGTTGACCAGCGAGACGCGCAGGCCCTCCGACCGCAGCACCCGGCACGCCTGCGTGCCGGAGTAGTCGAACTCGCAGGCCTGGCCGATGACGATCGGCCCCGAGCCGATCACCATCACGCTGCGGATGTCGTCGCGGCGGGGCATCAGACCTCCCCTCCGTCGTGCGGCTCGATGAGCCGGTGCCGGCCGCCCTGTTCCTCGGACCCGGCCTCGCCGGTCTCCTCGGGGTCGTCCGCCACGTCCTCCGCCGCCCCGGTGTGGGGGTGCTGGGTGGCCGCCGGGGCGACCCGCGGCAGCACGGTCGTCTCGTCGATGCTCGCGGCCACGTGCACCGTCTGCGGCAGCGCGATCGTCGGGTCGCCGTCGGGTCTCGGATGCGGCGGCAGCGATGGCTCCGGTGGCAGCGGTGGCTCCGGTGGCAGCGGTGGCTCCGGTGGCAGCGGTGGCTCCGGTGGCACGGCCGCCTCGATCTCGTCGGGTACCCGGTCGGCGGCCGGCTCGCGCGGCGGGACGAGGGTGCCCTCGTGCGACTGCGCCGCAACGGGTTCCGCAGCAGGCCCCCGGCCCGGCCCCGCGGCCGGCCCGGCCTCGGGCGCGGGCGCGTCGGTCCCGAGCGCGGCCTGGTCCGGGCCCGGCTCCACACCGTCGCCCACGGGTGCGGCGCTGTCGGACCCGGGCGCCGCGTCGTCGTGCACGGGTGCCACGTCGTCGGACACGGGCGCCGCGCCGTCGGACACGGGCGCCGCGCCGTCGGACACGGGCGCCGCGCCGTCGGACACGGGCGCCGGGGCGCCGGGTCCGGGCACCGCGTGCAGCCGGGGCGCCGGGTGCGCGGCCATGAGGTCGACGAACCGGTCGAACAGGTCCGCCGCGTCGTGCGGGCCCGCGGCCGCCTCCGGGTGGTACTGCACGCTGAAGGCCGGGAAGTCCAGTCCCGCAAGGCCTTCGACGCAGCCGTCGTTGGGGCAGGTGTGGGTGATCACCGCAGGGCCGAACGGCGTGTCGAACCGCTCCCCCGCCTCCCCCTCGACCGCGAAGCCGTGGTTCTGCGAGGTGATCGCCACCCGCCCGGTGGCGTGCTCGACGACCGGGATGTTGATTCCGCGGTGGCCGTAGCGCATCTTGTACGTCCCGCGGCCCAGCGCCCTGGCGAGGATCTGGTTGCCGAAGCAGATGCCGAACGTCGGGATGCCCCGCTCCAGCACCGCCCGGGTCAGCGCGACGGGCACGTCGGCGGTCGCGGGGTCGCCGGGGCCGTTGGACACGAAGAACCCGTCCGCCCCGAGGTCGACGATCTGCTCGATCGACGTGTCGGCGGGCAGCACGTGCACCTCGATGCCGCGTGCGGCGAGCATCCGCGGGGTGTTCGACTTGATGCCGACGTCGAGCGCGGCGACCCGGAACCTCGCCTCGCCGTGGGCGGCCACGACGTAGGGCTCGGCGGTGGTGACCGCGCCGTACAGGTCGGCGCCCTCCATCCGCGGGCTCGCGAGCACCCGCTCGACGAGGTCGCCGTCGGGTGCCAGCGCGTCGCCGGAGAACACCCCGGCCCGCATCGCGCCGCGCTCGCGCAGGTGCCGGACGACCGCGCGCGTGTCGACGCCCGCGACACCGACGACCCCCTGCTCGGCGAGGACCTCGCCCAGCGCGCGCCGGGACCGCCAGCTCGACGGCCGGCGGGCCGGGTCCCGGACCACGTAGCCCGCGACCTGCACGCGCGCGGACTCGTCGTCCTCGTCGTTCCAGCCGGTGTTGCCGATCTGCGGGGCGGTCTGGACGACGATCTGGCGGTGGTAGGACGGGTCGGTCAGCGTCTCCTGGTAACCGGTCATGCCGGTCGTGAAGACGGCCTCGCCGAGGTTCTCACCGATGGCGCCGAACGGCTCACCGCGGAAGATGCGGCCGTCCTCGAGTACCAGCAGCGCGACCCGGGACGCGGACACGGGGGCGCTCACGCCGTCGTCCGCTCGACGACCCGCCCGTCGCGGGCGGTCACCCTGCCGCGCAGCACCGTCGCGACGACGACGGCCGGCAGCCGCATGCCCTCGTACGGGGTGTTCGACGACAGGCTCGCGAGCGCGGCGCCGCGCACGGTCCACGGCTCCTCGGGGTCCACGAGCACCAGGTTGGCAGGCTCGCCGACGGCGATCGGGCGCCCCTGGTCGGGCAGCCCGGCGATCTCCGCCGGCCGCTCGGACATCACCCGGGCGACCCCGTGCCAGTCGAGCAGGCCCGGCTCCACCATCGTGTGCACCACGACCGACAGCGCGGTCTGCAGGCCGAGCATGCCCGGCCTGGCGGCCTGCCACTCGGTGTCCTTGTACTGCGCGGCGTGCGGGGCGTGATCGGTGGCGACGACGTCGATCACGCCCTCGGCCAGCGCCGCCCGCATCGCCTGGGTGTCGGCCGCGGTGCGCAGCGGCGGGTTGACCTTGTTCACCGGGTCGTAGGACGTCAGGGCCGCGTCGGTGAGCAACAGGTGGTGCGGGGTGACCTCCGCGGAGACGGTGACGCCCGCCGCCTTGGCGCTGCGCAGCACCTCGACCGTGCGGGCCGACGAGACGTGGCAGACGTGCAGCCGCGCACCGGCCTCGCGGGCCAGCGCGCAGTCGCGGGCGACGATCGTCTCCTCGGCGGTGGCCGGCCAGCCGGCGAGCCCGAGCCGCGACGCGACGACGCCCTCGTTGGCCTGGGCGCCCTGGGTGAGCCGGTGGTCCTCGGCGTGCTGGGCGATCACGACGTCGAGCGCGGAGGCGTACTCCAGCGCGCGGCGCATGACGAGCGGGTCGTTCACGCAGTGTCCGTCGTCGGAGAACATCCGCACGCCCGCGGTGGTGGCCATCGTGCCGAGCTCGGCGAGCTTCTCCCCCCGCAGCCCGACGGTGACCGCGCCGACCGGGTGCACGTCGACCAGCCCGACCTCGGCGCCGCGACGGCGCACGTGCGCGGTCACCACGTCGGTGTCGGCGACCGGTGCCGTGTTGGGCATCGCGAACACGGCGGTGAACCCGCCGAGCGCGGCGGCCCGGGAGCCGGTCTCGACCGTCTCGGACTCCTCGCCGCCCGGCTCGCGCAGGTGCACGTGCAGGTCGACGAGGCCCGGCAGCAGCACGCGACCCTCGGCGTCGAGCGTCTCCACGCCGTCGGGAGCCTCCAGCCCGGAGCCGATCTCGGTGATCACCCCGTCGCGGACGACCAGGTCGACCGCGTCGTCGTCGTAGGGGCGGGCGTTGCGGATGAACAGGTCGCTCATGCTGGGTCCAGTCACTCCGGGGCTCCCGCGAGAAGGTGGTAGAGGACGGCCATCCGCACGTGGACGCCGTTGCGGACCTGCGCGAGGATCGCGGCGCGGGCCGAGTCGGCCACGCTCGGCGCGATCTCCATGCCGCGCACCATCGGTCCGGGGTGCAGCACGACGCCGTGCTCGGGGAGCATCGCCGCGCGGGCGTCGGAGAGGCCGTAGGCGACGGCGTACTCGCGCGACGACGGGAAGAACCCGCCGGTCATGCGTTCGGCCTGGACGCGCAGCATCATCACCGCGTCGAGGCCCGGGAGCTCGGCGTCGATCTCGTGGGAGACCCGGCAGGGCCACTCGGCGACCCCGACCGGCAGCAGCGTCGGCGGCGCGATCAGCACGACCTCGGCGCCGAGCGTGGCCAGCAGGAAGACGTTGGAGCGGGCGACGCGGCTGTGCAGGACGTCGCCGACGATGCCGATCCGCCGCCCCGCCACCGACCCGAGCCGGTCGCGCAGGGTGGCCGCGTCGAGCAGCGCCTGCGTCGGGTGCTCGTGGGTCCCGTCGCCGGCGTTGACGATGGAGGTGTGCGTGCCGGTGGACTCGCGGTCCTTGTCGGCCCAGGCCGCGAGCCGGTGCGCCGCACCGGACGCCGGGTGCCGGACGATCACGCAGTCGGCCCCCATCGCCGAGAGCGTGAGCGACGTGTCGCGCAGCGACTCGCCCTTGGAGACCGACGAGCCCTTGGCGCTGACGTTGACCGTGTCGGCGCTCATCCACTTGCCGGCGATCTCGAACGAGACCCGGGTGCGGGTCGAGTCCTCGTAGAACATCGTGATGACGGTGCGCCCGCGCAGCGTGGGGAGCTTGCGCACCTCGCGGCCGAGCAGCGCCTGGCGCAGCCGGTCGGACGTGTCGAGCAGGGCGGTCGCGGTGGCCGCGTCGAGGTCGGTGACGGTGAGCAGGTGCTTCACTCGCCCGCCCCCCTGCGGATCGCGACCCGGTCCTCGCCGTCGATCTCGGTGAGCGACACCAGGATCAGCTCACTGCGCGACGTCGGGACGTTCTTGCCGACGTAGTCGGCCCGGATCGGCAGCTCGCGGTGGCCGCGGTCGACGAGGACGGCGAGCTGGACGGCGCGGGGCCGGCCGTGCTCGGAGACCGCGTCGAGGGCCGCCCGGACGGTGCGGCCCGACATCAGCACGTCGTCGACCAGGACGACGAGGGCGTCGTCGACGCCGCCCTCGGGAACCTGGGTGTCCTCCAACGCGCGGGCCGGCCGACGACGGAGGTCGTCGCGGTAGAGCGTGGGGTCCACGGTCCCGACGGCCGGGGCGCGGCCGCCGAACTCGGCGACGGCGGCGGCCAGCCTGCGGGCCAGTACGGTGCCGCGGGTCGGGATCCCGATGAGCACGACGTGCTCGGCGTCCGCGGTCTTCTCGATGATCTGGTGCGCGATGCGCGCGATGGTGCGGGTGACGTCGGAGGCGCTGAGGAGTTCGCGGTCGGGCAGACCGCTCCCCTCGCCACCGGCGTCCCCGCGGCGATCGTTCGCCACGAGGTCGCTCTCCTTCCCCGCCTCGCCGGACGGGTCGTTAAAGGAACTGGTGCGCGGTCACGCTATCAGCGATCGCCGCCGGACCGGGGTGCACGCGGGCGCTACCGGCCCGGGTCACACGGTCACGCCGGTCACACCCGATCCCGCGGCTCGGCCGGGGCCGAACGGTCACAGTCCGATAACACTCACGGAAGTCACAGAAGCACCATCCGTCCCTGCAGACGCAGCTGATCCGCCCAGCGTGGCCGCCATCGTCCCTGGACGGGGCGTGTCGATCAGCCGTTCGAGTGGAGAACCGCCCATGTGGCTTCAGGACGGCTCACCCGGCTTGACCCGGCGACGGAGAGGGGCGCATGATTACTCTCCGTATCGATCAGCTGGCTCGCGAGTGGCCGCGGAAGCGGGGGGCACCGTCTCGACGAGCGCTGATGACGGCGGACCGGCGGAGGGGTCGGTCCGGCCACGCACGACCAGTACACGGACGTCGGTCCCGCGGCCGGACGTCCTGCGAGAGGGGATCGCCACATGGGCGACTACGCCAAGGCACTCGGCAGCAAGCTCCGCGCCATCCGGCAGCAGCAGGGTCTGTCGCTGCACGGCGTCGAGCAGAAGTCGGGTGGCCGGTGGAAGGCCGTCGTCGTCGGCTCCTACGAGCGCGGCGACCGCGCCGTCACCGTCCAGAAGCTGGCGGAGCTCGCCGACTTCTACGGCGTCCCGGTCGCCGAGCTGCTGCCGGAGGGCCGCGTGCCGTCGGGCTCCGAGCCCGCGACGAAGATCGTCATCAACCTGGAGCGGCTGCAGCAGCTGCCCGCCGACAAGGTCGGTCCGCTGGCGCGCTACGCCGCGGCGATCCAGAGCCAGCGCGGCGACTACAACGGCAAGGTCCTCTCGATCAGGGCCGAGGACCTCCGATCTCTCGCGATCATCTACGACAAGACCCCCGGCGAGCTGACCGACCAGCTCATCGACTGGGGCGTGCTGCCCCCCGAGGCGCGTCCGCACCGCGTCGACTGACGCGCACCGGCACCGCGTCGACTGACGCGCACCGGCTCTGCGTCGACCGACGCGCACCGGCTCTGCGTCGACTCGTCACGCGCCTGCGGGCCGGGCGTCCGGCGTGCGCCCGCACCACGTCCCGTCCGGCCCCGCAGGACTCGACGGGTCCCGCCCACGTCGCGTCCGGCGCCGCCTGCGGCGGGTCCGCTCGGGGCCTTCGTCGAGTGCGCCCGGCCGCGCCGGCGCCGCACCCGCGCGTTCCGTGCCCTGCCGGCGGTACGGGCGGGCGTCACGCGTCGACGGTCGCTGCGGGACGGGTACCCGCCCGCAGCGAGAACACGGCCAGCACCGCGCCCATCGCGGCGAGCAGCGCCCCCACCGCCGACGGCGCCCCCAACCCGAGACCCGCGGCCAGCGCCACGCCGCCCAGTGCCGCGCCCAGCGCGTTCGCGACGTTGAACGCGGAATGGATCGCCGCCGAGGCGAGCACGGGGGCGTCACGCGCCGCGTCCATGACCACCGACTGCACCGCCGGGACCAGCGCCAGGCCGAGCAGCCCGACCCCGAACACGACGAGCGGCGCGAGCCACCGCGAGTGCAGCGCCAGCACCGCGGCGGCCAGCAGGACCGCCTGCGCCGCGAGCAGCACGACCATCACGCGCCGCGGGTCGACCCGGTCGGCGACGCGCCCGCCCAGGACGGTCCCCAGCGTCATGCCCAGGCCGAAGACGCCGAGCAGGACCGGCACGACGTCGGAACCGAACCCGGCGAGCCCGGTGATCACCGGCGCGATGTAGCTGTAGAACGCGAACAGCCCCCCACAGCCCAGCACGATCATCGCGAGGACCAGCAGTACGGAGCGCTGCCGGAACACCGCCAGTTCCGCCCCGAGCCGGGCGGGCGTCCCGACGCCCGCCCGGGGCACGAGCAACGCGATCCCCGCGACGGACGTCAGCGCCACGACGACGATCACCGCGAACGCGGCGCGCCAGCCCACGACCGACCCCAGCGCGGTCGCCGCCGGGACCCCGAGGACGTTCGCCACCGTGAGGCCGAGGAAGACCGCGGCGACGGCCCTGGCCCGGCGTTCCTCCGGCACGAGTGACGCCGCGACCAGTGCCGCGACACCGAAGAACGCGCCGTGCGGCAGCCCGGTCAGGAAACGCACGGCCACGAGCAGCCCGAACGACGGCGCGGCCGCCGCCAGCGCGTTGCCGACCGCGAACATCGCCATGAACAGGATCAGCATCCGGGTGCGCGGCAGGCGCAGGCTCACCGCCGTGAGCAGCGGAGCCCCGACGACGACGCCGATCGCGTAGGCCGTGACGAGCGTGCCCGCAGCCGGGACCGAGACGTCGAGACCCGTCGCGATCTGGGGCAGCAGGCCCATCACGGCGAACTCGGTCAGGCCGATGGCGAACGTGCCCAGGGCGAGGGGCAGGATCGCGACGCGCAACAGGAACTCCGACGGTCGGTGGGCCCGCCGGGGAGAGTCCGCCGGCGGCAGGCCGCCCGTCCTCGCGCCGCCCCACCACCACGCTAGTCTGCCGCGTCAGGTCCCCGGGATGTGGCGTTCCTCCCGTGCGGTCAGCTCCGCGGCGAGCGCCGTGTGCCCGGCGTGCGCGGCCCAGCCGGCGGGCGTCGCGCCGAAGCGGGCGTCGCGCACGGTCGGATCGGCGCCGCGGGCGAGCAGCAGCGCGACCATGTCGTGGTCGGCGCGCAGCGCGGCCTCGTGCAGGGCGGTGTTCCAGCCGTCGTGGCCGGCCCCGTCGCCGCGGCCGCGGACGTCGACCGGCACGCCGAGATCGAGCAGCAGCTCCACGGCACGCCGCCGCCCGCCGGCGGCGGCCATGACGAGCGCCCCGGGCCGGAGCGCCGCCGCCTCGGCGCGCACCGTGTCCGGCGCCGCGGCGACCGCCGTGCCGTCCCCGGCGAGCGCGGCGGCGAGCAGTGCGGCCGCGGGGTCCAGCACGGGCCGGGACGCACCGCGGGCGACAAGCAGGTCGACGATCGCCGGGTGGCCCAGCCGCGCCGCCACCTCGGCGACCGGGGTGGTACCGATCCAGCGCCCGCCGCGGACCGCGACGTCGTTGTCCAACAACAGTTCCACCCGCACGGTCAGGCCGTGCAGGACGGCCCAGTCGAGCTGGTCGGCCAGCAGCCGCGCGGACTCGGGCAGGGTGTGGCCGAGCCGTGAACGCCACACGCCCCCGTCGCCGCGCCGGCCCAGGCCGTGGGCGAAGAGCAGGACGAGATGCGAGTCGTCGGCGCCGAACATGCGGTTGTAGAGGGTCTGCGCGTCGTCGGGGTCGGCGCCGCGTTCGAGCAGCAATGTCGCCAGTGGACGCTCGGCGGGATGACGGGGCTGGGCCTGCGGGCCGCCCTCCCCCTCGCCGAAGACACCGGTCAGCACCGTGAAGGGCGACGGCAGCCCGTGCCAGAGCCGGCCCGCGTTCGGGTCGGCGCCGTGGTCGAGCAGGAGTGTGGCGGCGGTGAGCACCGCGTCGACGTCGATCCGGGGGTCGTGGCGGGCGTAGGCGAGGTACATCAGCGGCGGCCACCGGTGCGGGCCGCCGTCGAGGCCGGCACGGGACGGGTCCGCCGCGAGGAGCCGGCGCAGGGCGTCGACGTCGGCGGTCGCCGCCGCCGTGTGCACGGTCGCCCCGGCGATCTCGGGGCGCGCGGCGAGCAGGGCGGCGGCGCGCTCCCGGCGGACCGGGTCGTCGCCGTCGTAGCGCAGGCACGCGAGGGCGAGGAACTCGTCGGCGGGGCTCGCGGCGGCAGGGTCGGCGGAGTCGGCGGGGTCAGCGGGTGGGACCCACGACCAGCGCGCGACGGTCCGCAGGTGCCGGACCAGCGGTGGCCAGCCCGCGAAGCCGTGCGTGCGGGCGAGCACGAGCTGGGCGACGTGCAGCGGGACGTCGCCGTCGGCGTGCTCGGGTGCCCAGCGGGCGACGCCCGCGCGGGCCGTGGCGTCGCCCGCACGGGCGGCACGGCTGAGCTCGCGGGCCTGGCGACGCAGCTGGTCGACGTCGGGGTCCTGCGGCAGGGGGACGACGGTGGGCACGAGCCCTCCTCTCACCACCCGTGGTCCGCGTACCGGGGGTTCGGGAGGAGGGTGTGCAGGACACGCATCCACACGGGAACCGCCCAGGTGGGCTCAGCCCTGCCCGCGGACCAGGTGGCGCCCTGGCGCGCCGTGGCGGACGCTACCAGCCTCCGGCCGTGGCGGGCCCCGGCGTGCGTCCGCCCGCGTCCGGCGAACGGGACGCGGGCGGAAGGAGGACCGGTGGTGCCGCGGCGCAGGGCGGGGCGTCAGCGTGTGGCGCGCAGGTGCTCCGCGATGTCGGCGATGCGGCCGAGCACGCCGTTGAGGAAGCGCGGCGAGTCGTCGGTCGAGAGCGTCCGGGCCAGCTCGACCGCCTCGGTGATGGCGACCGGGTCGTCGATCTCGTCGACCCACAGCAGCTCGAACACGCCGATGCGCAGCAGCGTCCGGTCGACGGCCGGCATGCGCGCGACCGTCCAGCCCTCGGCGTGCTCGGCCAGCAGCTGGTCGATCCGTTCACGGTGCTCGACGACGCCCTGTACCAGCAGCGCCGCGTAGTCCGAGACGGGCGGCGCGTCGTCGGTCTCCCGGCGGTTGCGCAGCACCTCGAGCGGGTCGTCGCCACGCGCCTCGGACTCGAAGAGGATGTCCAGGGCGCGTTTGCGGGCCTTGGTGCGCGCTCTCACGTCAGGAGCTGACGCGGCCGAGGTACCGGCCGTCGCGGGTGTCGACCTTGACCTTCTCGCCGGTGGTCACGAACAACGGGACCTGGATCTCCGCGCCGGTCTCCAGCGTGGCCGGCTTGGTGCCGCCGGTGGAGCGGTCGCCCTGCAGGCCCGGGTCGGTGTGGGAGATGACGAGCTCGACCGACGTGGGCAGCTCGACGTAGAGCGGGACGCCGTCGTGCAGCGCGACCATCGCGGTCTGGTTCTCCAGCAGGTACCCGGCCGCGGTGCCGACCGTGGGCTCGGGGATCGGGATCTGCTCGTAGGTGTCGCCGTCCATGAACACGAAGTCGGAGCCGTCGCGGTACAGGTAGGTCATGTCGCGGCGGTCGACGGTCGCGGTGTCGACCTTCGTGCCGGCGTTGAAGGTCTTGTCGACGACCTTGCCGGTCATGACGTTCTTCAGCGTCGTGCGCACGAAGGCGCCACCCTTGCCCGGCTTGACGTGCTGGAACGCCGTGACCGACCACAGCTGGCCGTCCAGGTTGAGCACCAGGCCGTTCTTCAGGTCGTTCGTCGTCGCCACGTGCGGGTGTCTCCTGAGTCGATGCGGGGCGAGCCGGAGCATGTGCGTGCCGGGCTCGTGCGGGCGGGAGGCGAACCGGGCCGGCGCCCGGTCCCGGGCGGACCGCCGAGCGACGCCGCCACGATTCCTGTCGTCAAGGATAGCGCCGGGCCACGACGCCGGACCGGACGGGCCGGTCGACGAAGGGCGGCCCCGCCGCGTCAGACCTCGACGAGCTCGCGCGGCAGGCGGGTGAGCGACTCCGCGCCGTCGGGCCCGACGACGAGGGTGTCCTCGATCCGCACCCCGCCGCGGCCCTCCAGGTAGACGCCGGGCTCGACGGTCAGCACCATGCCGGCGGCGAGCGTCCCGGTGCCGGTGGCCGCCAGCGCGGGCGCCTCGTGGATCTCCAGGCCGACCCCGTGCCCGAGCCCGTGCACGAAGTGCTCGCCCTGCCCCGCCGCGGCGATCACGTCGCGCGACGCGGCGTCGACCGCGACGACCTCGACCCCCGGCGCGAGCGCCGCACGACCCGCGAGCTGTGCACGTGCGACCAGCTCGTGCACGTCGCGCTGCCACTGCGCGGGCGGTCCGATGACGAAGGTGCGGGTGACGTCGGAGTGGTACCCGTCGACGAGCGCGCCGAAGTCGATCTTCACGAGGTCGCCGCGGCGCAGCGGGGTGTCCGTCGGGGTGTGGTGCGGGATCGCCGAGTGCGCACCGGTGGCGAGGATCGTCCGGAACGCCGGCGCGGTCGCGCCGTGCTCGCGCATGCGGTTCTCGAGGTCGAGGGCGACCCCGCGTTCGGTGCGGCCCGGCGCGAGACCACCCGCGGCCAGCAGATCGGTCAGCGCGGCCTCGGCGACCGCGCAGGCCGTGCGCAGCGCCGCGACCTCGACGGCGTCCTTCACCGCGCGCAGGTCGGCGACGAGGCCGGGGGCACGGACCAGCTCCGTGGTGCCGGCCGCCTCGTCGAGGGCGAGATGGGCGTCGACGGTGACGGCGTCGGACTCGAAGCCGAGGTGCTGCACGCCCAGCCAGGACGCGCGCGCGGCCAGCGCGCGGGCGCTCGCGCGGTCGGTCACCACCGGGAGGTCGGGCACCTCGGCGGCGGACTGGGTCACGTAGCGGCCGTCGGTGCAGAACAGGCTCGCGTCGTCGTCCTCGGCGGCTACGAGGAGCGCCGCGTTGGACCCGGTGAACCCGGTGAGGTAGCGGATGTTGACCAGGTCGGTGACGAGCAGCCCGTCGAGCTCGCGGGCACGCAGCCGCGCGCGCAGGGCGGCGCGGCGGACGGCCTGGGGGCGCATCGGGTCAGCCCGCGGCCACGACGTCGTAGGCCCGTTCCAGCAGCGCGGGATCGGGCCCTTCGAGCCGGCCGGGCTTCGCCAGGCCGTCGAGCACGACGAACCGGAGCATGCCCGCGCGTGCCTTCTTGTCCCCGGCCATGGTCGCGACGAGCTCGGGCAGCGCGTCCGGGGCGTAGCCGACGGGCAGCCCGATCGAGGTGAGGACCCCGCGGTGGCGGTCGGCGGTGGCGTCGTCGAGGCGGCCGGCGGCCCGGGCCAGCTCGGCGGCGAACACCATGCCGACGCTGACCGCGGCGCCGTGGCGCCACGTGTAGTCCTCGCGCCGTTCGATCGCGTGGCCGAGGGTGTGGCCGTAGTTGAGGATCTCGCGCAGGTGCGACTCGCGCAGATCGGCCCCCACGACGTCGGCCTTCACCCGGATCGCGCGCCGGACCAGCTCGGGCAGCACGTCGCCGCGCGGGTCCAGGGCCGCGGCCGGGTCCTTCTCGACCAGCTCCAGGATGACCGGGTCGACGATGAACCCGGCCTTCACGACCTCGGCCATACCCGCGACCAGCTCCGGCGCGGGCAGGGTCTCCAGCGTCGCGAGGTCGACGAGGACGGCGGCGGGCTCGTGGAACGCGCCGACGAGGTTCTTGCCGGCCGCGGTGTTGATCCCGGTCTTGCCGCCGACCGCCGCGTCGACCATGGCGAGCAGGGTCGTCGGCACGTGGACGACGTTCACCCCGCGCATCCACGTCGCGGCCACGAACCCGGCCAGGTCGGTGACGGCGCCGCCGCCGAAGCCGACGACGACGTCACGCCGGGTGAGCCCGACCGTCCCGCAGACCTCCCAGCAGTAGCCCGCCACGGCGAGCGCCTTGCCCTCCTCGGCATCGGGAACCTCGACGCGGTGCGCGTCGAGACCCGCGGCCTCCAGCTCCCGGCGGGCGGCCTCGGCCTCGTCGGCGAGCGGCGGCTGGTGGACGAGGACCGCCGTACGGGCACCGGTGCCCTCGACGACCTCGGCGAGGTCCCCGCGCACGCCGCGACCGACCCGGACCTCGTAGGGACGCTCGGCGGCGACCTCGATACGGACCGACTCGCCGGGCTTCACGGGCTCGCTCATGCGACGACCCTAACGACGACCGGGCGCGCGCCGGGCCGGCACCCGGCGAGCGCCCGCCCCGTCCTGAGGGTGGGGGGGCGCGGTCAGGGCCGCCCGCCGACGCGGCGGTCACGGGCGCGCGTCCCCGCGGCGGTCAGGTCCGGCCCGCCGAACAGCGGGTCGGGGCCGGGCGCCCGGACAGCGGTACGGACCGCGCGCCCGTGCGGCGGTACGGCCGGTCGCTGCGCGGCGGTCGGTCGGCCGGCGCGCCTGGCCGCACGGCCAGGCGCCCACACGGCGCAAGGGCCGGACGTCGTCGCGGTCAGGAGCGGGCGTCGTCGCGCACGAAGGGGGCGGGCAGGTCGACACCGTCGTGCGGGGTCGGCTCGTCGAGCGGGTCGCCCGGTACGGGTGCGGGCTCGGGGACGGACTCCCCCAGCGCCGCCAGCACGGCCGTCGCGACCTGGTTGGCGCTGCGCTTGGCGGTCTCGACCGTCACCGTCGCGACCTCCGCGTACAGCGGCGCCCGGGCGTCGAGCAGGGCCTTGAACGTCGCGCGGGGATTGACACCCGCCAGCAGCGGGCGCGCCGTGGACATGCCGGTGCGCCGCATGCCGTCGGCCAGGGTCACGCTCAGGGCGACGACCCGGTGGCCCCGCAGGGCGGCCCGCGTCTCCGCGGCCAGCACCGCGCCGCCGCCGAGCGCGAGGACCCCGCAGTCGCGGGCGAGGGCGTCGGCGACGACCTCGCGCTCGAGGGCCCGGAACGCGTCCTCACCGTCCTCGGTGAATATGTCGGCGATCGACTTGCCGGCCCGCTCCTCGATGAGCGCGTCGGCGTCGGTGAACGCGACGCCCAGCCGGCGCGCGACCACCTTGCCGACGGTGCTCTTCCCGGAGCCGGGCGGCCCGACGAACACGACGCTCGGCCTGCCCCCGCTCACCCGTCCGCCCCGAAGCGCGGCGCGGCCTGCTCGTAGGAGCGCAGGTTGCGGACGGTCTCGGCAACCGAGTCCCCGCCGAACTTCTCCAGCGCCGCGTCGGCGAGCACGAGGGCGACCATCGCCTCGGCGACGACACCGGCCGCCGGCACCGCGCAGACGTCGGACCGCTGGTGGATGGCCTGGGCCTCGTGCCCGGTCGCGACGTCGACGGTGCGCAGCGCCCGCGGGACCGTGGAGATCGGCTTCATCGCCACACGTACCCGGACCGGCTCGCCGTTGGTCATGCCGCCCTCGATGCCGCCCGCGCGGTTGCTGAGCCGCTCGACCGGCGCGCCCGGCACCATCTCGTCGTGCGCGGCGCTGCCGCGGCGGCGGGCGGTGCGGAAACCGTCGCCGATCTCGACGCCCTTCATCGCCTGGATGCCCATGAGGGCGCCGGCGAGCCGCGCGTCGAGCCGCCGGTCGGAGTGGACGTACGACCCGACGCCGACGGGCATGCCGTAGGCGATCACCTCGACGACGCCGCCGAGGGTGTCGCCGTCCTCCTGCGCGGCGTCGACCTCGGCGATCATCGCCGCGGCCGCCGCCGGGTCGACGGCGCGGACGGGGTTGGCGTCGACCTTCTCGAGGTCGCCGGGACCCGGAACGACGTCGTCGGGCGCCTCCGCGGCACCGAGGGCGACGACGTGGGACACCACGGTGACCCCGAACGCCTGGGCGAGGAACGCCTTGGCGACGGTGCCCAGAACGACACGCGAGGCGGTCTCCCGCGCGCTCGCCCGCTCGAGGACGGGACGGGCGTCGTCGAACCCGAACTTCGTCATCCCGGCGAGGTCGGCGTGACCCGGGCGCGGCCGGGTGAGCGGAGCGTTGCGCGCACGGTTGGCGATCAGCTCCGGGTCGACCGGATCGGCCGCCATCACCGTCTCCCACTTGGGCCACTCGGTGTTGCCGATGCGCACCGCGACAGGGCCGCCCTGCGTGAGACCGTGGCGGATGCCGCCGATGATCTCCAGCTCGTCGGCCTCGAACTTCATCCGGGCGCCGCGGCCGTAGCCCAGGCGGCGCCGGGCCAGCTCGGCCGCGATCTCCTTCGACGTCACCTCGACGCCGGCGACCATGCCCTCGAGCACGGCGACCAGGGCCGGACCGTGCGACTCCCCTGCGGTGATCCAACGCAACACGCCGTCCATCCTCTCACCCGTCCACCTGCGCACTCGCCGCGGTCGTCCCCGGTCAGCCCGGCGGCCCGACGGCCGTCACGACGGCGAGCACGCCGACCACCAACGCGGGCCCGAACGGCACCTCGACACCGCGCACCCGACCGGTCCGCGCGGCCACGACCAGCGCGTGCAGCGCGCCGAGCACCGCACCCACGAGACCTGCCAGGAGCAGAGCCGGCCAGCCGTCGCGACCCGCCGTCGCGCCGAGTGCGGGCGCGAGCGTGCAGTCTCCCCCACCGAGCCCGCCGCGGGTCGCCGCGCGGACGAGCAGCAGCACCCCCGTCGCCGCGGCCGCGGCGGCGACGGCCCGGGCCACCCCCGCCGGGTCGACCCACGCGGTCGGGACCAGCGCGAACCCGGACCCGGCCGTCGTCGCGACGGTGAGCGGTCCGGGCAGTCGGTGCACCGCCGCGTCGACGGCCACGAGGGCGATCCCGCACACCGCGATCCAGCATCCCGCGACCGCGGCCGGGCCCGGCCGGGCGGCGACCACGAGCGCGCAGGCCAGCGCGGAGACCGCCTCGACCGAGGCCGCGGGCGGTCCGATCCGCACCCCGCAGCACGGTGCCCGTCCGCTGGCCGGAAGCCGGCCCGGTCCCGGGGCGCGCCACCACCGGCGCGGGACCACGGCCGCGGCCGGGCCCCGGCCTTTCCGCGGCCACGCACCGGGGACCCGTGTTCCGACGGCGAGCGCCGCCGCACAGCGCGGACAGCGCGACCGGAAGGCGTCCCGTCCGGGGACCGAGTGCCGGAAGATCGCCGCCCGCACCGAGGGACCCGCCACCCCGCCCGCCACGGCGGCGAGCAGGAGCACCGCGAACTCGACCGGCCGGCGCGCCGCAGCGGCCGGTCCGAGAACCGCCCCGACCACGACCACCCCGACGACCGCCCCGCTGGGCGGCGCGCGCGTCGGCCCGGCCGGTGGTGCCGCCGACCGGCCGCGGGGGGCCGGCTTCAGCCACCGCCCAGGTCGCCGGGCAGGACGCGAACCCCGCGCGGGACGCGACGGGGATGGCCCGCTCCCGGCCGCGAGCGCCGGGCGTCCGCCCGTCGCGGACGCGGTCCCGTCCCGCGGCGCCCCGACGGCCCGTTCGTGTCCGTTCATGCCC
Source organism: Pseudonocardia benzenivorans CB1190 (assembly GCF_000196675.2). GTDB lineage: Bacteria > Actinomycetota > Actinomycetes > Mycobacteriales > Pseudonocardiaceae > Pseudonocardia > Pseudonocardia benzenivorans. The sequence goes on from NC_015312.1 coordinate 3,781,657, forward strand.
TGATCGTCGTCCGGCCTGCCCGGCGGCGGGGCAGGTCCGCCGCGACCTGTGGATCGTCACCGGACATGGGGACGGTTCGCCTCCGGTGAGCCCGACACGTCCGAGAACGTCGGTGGCGTGTGCTGGGCCGTGATCGGGACTAGCGTCGGCGGACGTGGCCGCCGACGACGCCCTCATCGCCCAGTTCACACAGGCCGGAACGGGCATCCTGATGACCCTCAAGCGCGACGGGCGGCCCCAGGCCTCCGTCGTCGCGCACGCCATCGACCCCGCGACCCGCACGCTGCGCATCTCCGTGACCGACGACCGCGCGAAGACCCGCAACCTGCGCCGCGACCCGCGCGCGACCTACATGGTCGTCCGGCCCGACGGAGGCGGCTACGCCGTCGGCGAGGGCACCGCGGAACTCTCGGCCCCCGCCGCGGACCCGCACGACGCGACGGTCGACGAGCTGGTCGACGTCTACCGCGCGGTGCAGGGCGAGCACCCCGACTGGGACGAGTTCCGCGCCGCGATGGTCGAGCAGCGCCGCCTCGTGCTGACGATCCGCCTCGACCGCGTGTACGGCTGGGGCGCATGACCTGGCCGCTCACAGGGCCCGACCCGGTCACAGGGCGCTGGGCCTGGCTCAGGGCCCGTCGGCAGGACGGCCGAAGAACCCCGCGGGCGGGACCGGTGACGGCACGGCCGTCCGGTCGGTGACCACGGCCCCCGTCCGGGCGAACCGGCGCAGCTCGGCACCGTGCCGCACGCCGGCCGGGAAGGGGTCGGCGGCGGTGGCCCGCGCCAGGTCGCCGAGCGGCAGCGGGTCGGCCGAGGCGAGCAGCAGCAGGTTGCCGAAGCGGCGCCCGTGCCAGACGTCGCCGGCCACGACGAGGGCGCGGTGCGCCAGTACCGTGCCGACCGTCGTGACCTGGCTGCGCGCGAACGCGAGCGGTCCGCCGTCGGCCAGGTTGACCGCGAGGACACCGCCCGGTGCGAGGGCGGCGGCGGCGAGCCCGGCGAACTCGACCGACGTCAGGTGCGCCGGGATCCGGGCGCCGGCGAAGACGTCGACGACCAGCAGGTCGGCACCGCCCGGGGGCAGGGCCACGGCCTCGGTGCGGGCGTCGCCGACGCGCAGCTGCCAGAGGTCGTCGTCGGCCGGCAGCCGGTCGCCGACCAGCCGGGCCAGCGCCCCGTCGAGCTCGACGACCGTCTGCGGGGACCGCGGCCGCGTCGCCGCGACGTAGCGTGCCAACGTCCACGCCCCGCCCCCGAGGTGCACGACACGCAGCGGCTCGCCCGCGGGGGCGAGCGCGTCGACGACGTGCCCGAGCCTGCGGACGTACTCGAACTCGAGATGGGTCGGGTCGTCGAGGTCGACGTGCGACTGCGCGGTGCCGTCGACGAGCAGCGTCCACGACGACGGCCGGTCCGGATCGGAGACCAGCTCGGCCAGCCCGTGGTCGACCTCGACGCGCACGACGACCGACGACCCCGAGGGCCCGGGCGATGGTTCGGGCACGTCAGAACGCGCCGTTGGCGATCGCCTGCCGCACGTTGTCCTGGTGCTCGGCGAGCGTCGTCCCGAAGCAGGAGGTGCCGTCGGGCCGGCAGCGGACGAAGAAGAGCCAGGGGCCGGGCTCAGGGGCGAGCGCCGCCGCCATCGCCGCCTTGCCGGGCGCCGCGATCGGGGTCGGTGGCAGTCCGGCGACGGCGTAGGAGTTGTAGGGGCCGACCTTCGCGCGGGCCTCCGCGGTCGTGCGGAGGGCCTGCACGTCGAGCGGGTAGTTGACCGTCGAGTCGAGCTCGAGGCGCTGGCCCGCGGCGAGCCGGTTGTAGACGACGCGCGCCACCTTCGGCATGTCCGGGGTGATCGCCTCCTTCTCGACGAGCGAGGAGATGATCAATGCCTGGTACGGGCTGACCCCGGTCTTCGCGCCGGCGTCGGCGACGCCGGTGGCCTCGAGGATCGGCACGGACGCCGCCAGCAGTGCCTTCCAGACGTCCGTGGCCGACGTCCCGGGTTCGACGTCGTAGAGGCCCGGTGCGACGAGACCTTCGAACCGGCGCGCCGGGTCGGCCTTGGTCACCCCGTCGACGGCCCATGCGGGGACGCCGAGCTGCGCCGGGTCGGCCTGCTCCATCGCCGCGCGCAGGTCGTCGACGCTGACGCACTGGCGCCTGCCGTCGATCTGGCCGCAGCTGGCCTGTGAGATCAGGCTGAGCACGCCGGGGCTCGTCGTCCCGTCGGGGGATCGGGTGTCGTCGAGCTGGGTACCGCCGCGGATCTCCAGCTTGCCGACGCGCGAGGCGGGGTCGACGAGCTTGCCGACCGCCGCGGCGGCCGACATCCGCCCGTTCATCTGGTAGTACCCGGGCTGCACCGCGAGGATGCGCTGGTTGCCGCGGGCCGCGTGGGTGAACGCCCCGGCGCTGGCGACGACGCCGCGGCTGGTGAGCATCGTGCCGATCTGGCTGGTGGAGTCGCCCGCCTGGACACGCACGATGACGTCGCCGCTACCGGGTCCGTCGTAGTCGGGGTCGAACAGGGAGCCGAAGAGGTAGACGCCGCCGCCCGCGATCGCACCGAGCAGCACGACCGCGGCGACGACCACCACGACGAGGCGCCTCCGCCGGTGCACCGCCGACACCGGCGCAGTCCGGCGGGCGCCGCGTCTGCCGGTCGGGGCGGCCGCGGTGCGCCGGGGTGCGGCACGGTCGGGCGGCTGATCACCGGGGTCGGCGTCGGCACGCCTGTCGCCGGTGCCGGGCGAGTACGGCTCGCCCGAACCCTCGCCGCCGTCCGGGTCGGAGTAGCGGTGGGAGTACGCGTCGCCGTCGTGGGACTCGCCCTCGTACGGTCCGCCCCCGTCGGATTCGCTGCCGTCCGACCCGCCACCGCCGGGGTCGCCACCGCCGGGGTCGCCGCCGTAGGACCCGCCGCCGGTCGGGTGGGTGCCGTAGCGCCCGCCGCCGCGGGCGTCGTATCGGGTCTCGTACGCGCGGGCGCCGGGTCCCGGGTCCTCGCGGTACCCGCCCGGCTCGGCCGTCCCCGACCGCCGGTACCCGGCCGCGCCGCGACCGGCCCGCTCCGCCGCCGCGTAGTCGTCGTCGCCGGGGTCGCGGTAGTCCGGGTACTCCGGCCGCGGCCTGCCGACACTTGGCCGGCCGTCCCCGTGCCGGGAATCCACGTCCCGGCCATCCCCCCGCTGGGCATCCGCACGAGCGTCCGCACGGGCGCCGACGCTGCGGGCGCGGACGGTCTCCGCGACGGCGCCCTCGTCGGCGACCGGCTCGCGACGGCGCGCACGCGACGCCGGTGGCATCGACGGGACCGTCCCCGGGTCGTAGGGGTCGGCCGGCTCGGCACGCCGGCGCCGGCCTCCCGCGGCGCGGCGGGCCGTCGACCCGGCGGCCGGAAGCTCCGGTCCCGAGCCCGTTCCGAACGAGGTGGCCCCGAACGAGGTGGCCCCGAACGAGGTGGCGAGGTCGTCGGCATCGCGACGAGCGCGCCGGCCCCGGTATCCGGGGAGCTTCTCGGTGCCCTGCTCGGTCTCGTGCCCCGGACGCTCGCGGCGACGCCGCGGCTCGCGCGCGGGCGGCTCGCCGTTCACCCGGTGGGCACCGCTGTGCCTGCCGAGGGACGACCCCGACGGGTCGGCGGGCCCCGGGCGGGGCTCGTCGTGCCAGGGCTCCGCGCGCCGCGGTGCCGCTGCGGCGCGGCGCGGCGGCGGCCGCCCGTCGTCTCGGCCGCGGCCGTCCGACCCCTCGGTCACCGGAGCCGGCCGGAGCTGCCGACGTCGGGCGCAACGGGGTTCACAGGTCCCGACAATACCGACGCCCCGACCGCGCGCGGACCGGCTCCTTCCTGCCGACCGTCACCGGGGCCGGGCGTCGAGCCAGCCCTGCAGGATCGCGACGGCCGCCGCCTGGTCGACGACCGCCCGCTGCCGCTTGCCCTTGACGCCGCGTTCGCGCAGCTGGCGGGTGGCGACGACGGTGGTCAGCCGCTCGTCGGAGAGCTCGACGGGGACGTCGAGGACGGCGACGAGGTCGTCGGCGAAGGCGCGGGCCGCCGCCGCGGCGGGACCCTCGGCACCGGCCAGCGTGCGCGGCAGCCCGACGATCACCTGCACCACGTCGTGCTCCGCCACGAGCGCGGCGATCTCGCGCAGGTCCGACCCGCTGCGGTCGCCCGCCTCCCGCAGGTCGCGCGCGACGGTGACCAGCGGCGTCGCGAGCATGCCGTCGGGGTCCGACAGGGCCACACCGACCCTGACGGCCCCGACGTCGATCCCGAGCCGGCGGCCGCGCCGGGGAGCGCTCACCCGGCGGCGAGCGCGGAGCGCAGCGCGGCGATGGCGTCGGGGACGCCCGCCGGGTTCTGCCCGCCGCCCTGAGCGAGATCGGGCTTGCCGCCGCCGCGGCCGCCGACGGCGGGCGCGAACGCCGGGATGAGCTTCCCCGCGGCGAGGCCGCGGTCGCGCGCGGCGGCGGTCGTCGCCACGACGAAGGAGACCTTGTCGCCGTCGGTGCCGAACAGGGCGACGACACCCGGCCGGTCGCCCAGCCGCCCCCGCACGTCGGCGGCGAGCGCGCGCAGGTCGTTACCCGAGACCCCGGCCGGGGCCGCGACCGCGACCAGTGCGATCCCGGCGACGTCCTCCGCGCCGTCGGCGAGTGCACCCGCGGCGCCCAGCGCGGCGTCGGCCCGGTGCTTCTCGAGGTCGCGCTCGGCGGTGCGCAGCCGCTCCACCAGCGCGGCGATGCGGTCTGGCAGCTCGTCGGGGCGTGCCTTGAGCTGGTCGGAGATCTGCGAGAGCAGCAGGTGCTCGGTCGAGACCTGGCGCAGCGCGTCGTTGCCGACGAGGGCCTCGACGCGACGGACGCCCGAGCCGATGGACGCCTCCGACAGCACCTTGACGATGCCCAGCTCGCCGGTGCGCGCGACGTGCGTGCCGCCGCACAGCTCGCGCGAGTAGTCCCCCATGTCGACGACGCGGACCCGGTCGCCGTACTTCTCGCCGAACAGCATCATCGCGCCGAGCCGGCGGGCCTCGTCCATGGAGGTCTCGTACGTCTCGACCTCGCGGTTCTCCTGCAGCTTCGTGTTGACCTCCTCCTCGATCTCGGCGAGCGCCGCGGCGGGCACGGCGCCGGACGGGGAGGTGAAGTCGAACCGCAGCCTGCCGGGGGCGTTGAGCGACCCGGCCTGCGCCGCCGCCGTGCCCAGGGCCCCGCGGACGCCCGCGTGCACGAGGTGGGTGGCGGTGTGGGCCCGGGAGATCGACGCGCGGCGGGCGACGTCGACCTCGGCGACGACGGCGTCGTCGACCGCGACGGTCCCGGCCTCGACGGTGCCGCGGTGCACGCGCAGCCCCGCGACCGGCGACTGCACGTCGTCGATGCGGACGATGGCCGATCCGGTGCGCAGCACGCCGTGGTCGGCCTGCTGGCCGCCCGCCTCGGCGTAGAACGGGGTGCGGTCGAGCACGACCTCGACCTGCTGGCCCTCGCTCGCGGCGGGGACCGCCGCCCCGTCGACGACGAGGCCGACGACGGTGCCCTCGGCGGCGAGCTCGGTGTAGCCGAGGAACGTCGTGGTGCCGTGGGCGTCGAGCAGCGGGCGGTAGACCGAGCCGTCGTGGTGGCCGGTCTTGCGCGCGGCCGCGTCGGCCTTGGCTCGGGTGCGCTGCTCGGTCATGAGCGCGGCGAACCGGTCCTGGTCGACGGTGAGCCCGGCCTCGGCAGCCATCTCCAGCGTCAGGTCGATCGGGAAGCCGTACGTGTCGTGCAGCTGGAACGCCTGGTCGCCGGCGAGCGTCGTGCCGCCGGCCCTGCGGGTGTCGGCGACGGCCACGTCGAAGATGCGCGATCCCGCGGTCAGCGTCTGCAGGAACGCCTCCTCCTCGGCGCGGACGACGGCGGAGATGCGCTCGAAGTCGGTGACCAGCTCCGGGTAGGACGGCGCCATCTCGTCGCGGACGACCTCGGCGAACGCGCCCAGCACGGGCTCCTGCACGCCGAGCAGCCGCGACGAGCGCACGATGCGGCGCAGCAGCCGCCGCAGGACGTAGCCGCGCCCGTCGTTGGAGGGGGTGACACCGTCACCGATGATCATGACGCCGGACCGGGCGTGGTCGGCGATGACGCGGAAGCGGACGTCGTCCTCGTGCGAGGCGCCGTAGCGCCGTCCGGACAGCTCCTCGGCACGGGTGATCACCGGCCGGACCAGGTCGGTCTCGTAGACGTTGTCGACGCCCTGCAGCAGGTACGCGACCCGCTCGATGCCCAGCCCGGTGTCGATGTTCTTCGCGGGCAGCTCACCGATGATCGGGAAGTCGTCCTTGGTCCCGCCGGCGGCCCGCTCCTTCTCCATGAAGACCAGGTTCCAGATCTCCAGGTAGCGGTCCTCGTCGACGACGGGCCCGCCCTCACGGCCGTACTGCGGCCCGCGGTCGTAGTAGATCTCCGAGCACGGGCCGCACGGCCCGGCGACGCCCATCGACCAGTAGTTGTCGGCCATGCCGCGGCGCTGGATCCGCTCGGCGGGGATGCCCGCGATGCGCTGCCACAGACCGGCGGCCTCGTCGTCGTCGTGGAAGACGGTGACCCAGATGCGGTCGGGGTCGAGGCCGTACCCGCCGTCGGACGTCGACGACGTGATGAGGCGCCACGCGTGCTCGATGGCGCCCTCCTTGAAGTAGTCGCCGAAGGAGAAGTTCCCCGCCATCTGGAAGAAGGTGTTGTGCCGCGTCGTGCGGCCCACCTCGTCGATGTCGCCGGTGCGCACGCACTTCTGGATCGACGTCGCCCGCGGGTACGGCGCCGGCGCGTCGCCGAGGAAGTACGGCTTGAACTGGACCATGCCGGCGTTGACGAACAGCAGCGTCGGGTCGTCGAGGATCAGCGACGCGCTCGCGACGCGGGTGTGGCCGGTGCCGGTGAAGTGGTCGGTGAAGCGGCGGGCGATCTCATGGGTCTGCACGGGGACGGCTCTCTACGTGATGCGGTCGGTGGGCCGAGGGGCGGGGCGGACGCGCGTGCGGGTCAACGCCCCGCCCGGCGCGCTCGCCGGGGGCTCGTCGCCGGGTCCTCTGCGACGGCGTCGGCGAAGGTGGGGACGGGGGTGCCGGTGCGGCGCTCGACCATGTCGGCCAGCTCCTGCTCGCGCGACTGCATGCCGGCGCGGACCTCCGCGCCGAACGCACCGAGGCCGGCACCGAGCTCGCGCAGCCCATCGGCGATGTTGGCGCCCATCCCGGCCGGGGTGAGGCTCTGCGCGGCGCGCGTGGCACGCCTGCTGCCGTAGACGCCCGCGGCGACGCCGACGCCGAGCCAGAACAGCCGCTTCACGCGCGGGCCTTCTTCCTGCCCTTGCCCGCGCGGCGGGCCTTGATCGCCTTGTTGACGCCGTAGGAGAACGCGGCGGCACGCACGAGCGGGCCACCGAGCGTCGCGGTGAACAGCGAGGACAGGACCGACACGTTGGCGGTGACGGTGCGGGCCCCGGCGGTGATCCCGTCGACACGTTCCAGCTGCGTGTTGACCTGGTTGAGCGTGGTGTGCGCGTCGGACAGCAGCGGCGCGCTGCCCTCGTGGGCCTTGCGGATCGCGACGGTGGCCTCGTCGAGGGTGCGGCCGAGCTTGATCAGCGGGACGGCCGCGATCAGCACCAGTACGACGAACGCGCCGGCGGCGATCAGCGCGGCGATCTGGCCAGCCGACACGTGTCCTCCTGACCCGGACGACGAGGCCCGGTGACGATGTCTGGTGATCGTCGCCAGGCTACTCCCCGGGCGGTTCGCCGCTCAGCCGACCCGTTCGTCCCGGTCCGCCTGCGCGGGGGACTCCGCACGGGCCCCGTCGGCGCCGTCGCCGGTCGCCTCGCCCGCCCCGTCGCCAGGGCCGTCGCCCGGTCCCCGGCCCGCGGCCGCGTCGGCCAGCAGCAGTGCCGCCGCCTCGTGGTCGACGAGAACCTGACGCAGCCGGGTGAGGGCCCGGTGCTGGGTCACCCGGACCGCGCCGGGTGTCGAGCGCACGGCGTGCGCGGTCTCCTCGGCGGACAGCCCGACGGCGACGCGGAGGACGATCACCTCGCGCTGGCGCGGGGTCAGGGTGTGCAGCAGCTCCCCCAGCCGCTCGCCGAGCTCGACGGCCAGCGCGCGGTGCTCCGGGCTCTCCGCCCCCGACACGGTGTCGGGCACCTCGGGGACCGGCTCGGACCGGTTGCGGCCGATGGCCCGGAACGCGTCGGTGACCTTGTGGGCCGCGATGCCGTAGACGAAGGCGCGGAACGACAGTCCCTTCACGGTGTAGTTGGGCAGCGCCCGCACGACGGCGAGGCAGACGTCCTGCGCGACGTCCTCGGCGGCGCCGATCACGGACTCCTGGCGGCCGAGCCGGGCGCGGCAGTACCGCAGCACCATGGGGTGGATGAGGGCGAGCAGCGCGTCCCGGGCGGCCGGGTGACCTGCGGCGGCGTCGCCGACGAGCGCCTCCAGCTGCTCGGCGGGACCCTCCGGGACGGGCTCGGCGGCGGCCTTCGCGGCGAGCGGGTCCTCGGCGAGCGCGAGCGCGGCGTCGGCGGGGCCGACCGCCCCGTCGGGCGTCGGCGGTGCGGCCGCGTCGGGCGCGACGCGCGGGCGCGGCAGCACCGGAACGGGCGGTGTCGAGGTGGTGACCGCGGCCGCGGCACCGGATGTGGCCATGACACCGGATGTGGCTCTGACACCGGATGTGGCTCTGGCAGACGGGACCGGGTACTTCGCGGGCGGCGTGGTGACCGGCGTCCGGGTCGTCACGGTCGCGGCGGTCGCGGCGGTCATCGGCGTGGGGTGCCGGCGGCGGCCGGCTCTGACGGAGCGTGCATCGGGGTCCCCTCCCTGCACCGGAGCCGCCATCGGTGGACCACCGGGCAACTCCGAATGTCCGACCGGTGCCGATCCGCGGTGAGGAAGCGGGCCCCGTTCACGGCAGCGCAAGAGGACTCGACGTCGATTCTCACCCACCGCGATCCCCCGACCGCCGGCGTGCGAGCCTCCCCCGCTGTACGGATCATGGAGACCGCTGTGCCCGGCGGTATCTCCACGACGTTCGACTTTCAAGTACAAATCCGTATCTTGGGTGAATCCCGACTTGGAGTCAAGGGTAATTGGGCCCGGATTGGCTACGCTGCGTGTAATGAGTCCCGCCCCCGACCCCCATTCGGCCGATCCGCGCGCGCGGGCCGCGGCCACGAAGCGCAACCGCACCCGGCGTGCGCTGCTCGATGCCGCCGACGCCACGTTCACCGCGCGGGGCTGGGTGCGCACGCGGATCGAGGACGTCGCCTCGAACGCGGGGGTCAGCTCGGCCACCGCCTACAACCACTTCCCCGCCAAGCACGCGCTGATCGCCGAGGTCTTCGCACCGCTCATCGCCCCACTGGTCGCCGCGTGCCGCGCCGCCGCGGCGGACGCGGCCCGGTCCGACACGCCGCCCGCCGAGGTCGTCGGCGCCCTTGTCACACAGATCCGCGCGCTGACCCGCATCGGCGTCCGCAACCGCGGGATCACCGCCGCCTACTGGGCCGCCACGCAGGACTACACGGTCCGCGTCGGCGCGCTCCCCGACCCCTCCGACGAGCAGGACCCCCGCGTGATCGCCCCCGTCGTCGACGTACTGCTCGACCTGGTCGAGAACGGCCAGCGCAGCGGGGCGCTGCGGACCTTCCCGCCCGCCGCGCAGCTGTGCCCGTCGCTCGTCGACGTCCTGCTCGCCCGGATCGCGCTCGACACGAGTCCGGCGTCCGGGCAGCTCGCGCGCCTCGTCGCCACGCTGGCGCTGGGCGCCCTCGCGCCCGAACGCGTCGTCGAGGGGAGCGTCGACGGCTGGACACTGACCCCGTCCTGACCGCGTCCGGGGCCGGGGGCGGGGGCGGTCAGCCGGCGAGCCCGGCCAGCACCTCGCCGAGCGTCGCGAGAGCGTGCCGCAGGTCAGCCTCCGCGATGACCAGCGGCGGCGAGAGCCGCACCGTCGCACCGTGGGTCTCCTTGGCCAGCACGCCGCGGGCACACAGGGCCTCACAGACCGTCCGTCCGGTACCGAGCGCGGGGTCGATGTCGACCCCTGCCCACAGTCCGACGCTACGGAACGTGACGACGCCGCGACCGACCAGCGCCTCGAGCTCCGTGCGCAGGATTTCACCCAGCGTGACGACCTGACGGAGCAGGGCGGGCTCCGCCATCAGGCCTACCGCGGCCCGTCCGACGGCGCAGGCGAGCGGGTTCCCGCCGAACGTCGAGCCGTGCTGGCCGGGTCGCAGCACACCCAGGACGGCCTCGTCGGCGACGACGGCGGACACCGGCAGGATGCCCCCGCCCAGGGCCTTGCCCAGCAGGTAGACGTCGGCGTCGACGCCCCCGAGACCGCGCGTCGCCAGGACGTGCCCGGTGCGCCCGAAGCCGGACTGAACCTCGTCGGCCACGAAGAGGATCCCGGCGTCGGTGCAGATGTCGCGGACGGCCGCCAGGTAGCCCGGCGGCGGCACCACGACGCCGGCCTCGCCCTGCACCGGCTCGACGAGCACGGCGACGGTCTCGGGCCCGACGGCCGCCCGCAGGGCGTCCGCGTCGCCGTACGGGACGACGTCGAAGCCGGGCGCGAAGGGCCCGAACCCGTTGCGCGCCTCCGGATCCGTCGAGAAGCCGACGATGCCGATGGTGCGGCCGTGGAAGTTGTTCGCCGCGACCACGACCCGGGCCCGGTCGTGGGGCACGCCGCGGACCTCGTAGCCCCACTTGCGGGCGACCTTCAGCCCCGACTCGACGGCCTCGGCGCCGGTGTTCATCGGCAGCACCATCTGCTTGCCGACCAGCGCCGCGAGCTCGGCGCAGAACGGGCCGAGCTGGTCGTTGCCGAACGCCCGGCCGGTGAGCGTCAGCCGGTCGAGCTGGCGGTGCGCGGCGGCCACCAGCGCGGGATGGCCGTGTCCGAAGTTGAGCGCCGAGTACCCGGCGAGACAGTCGATGTACTCGCGGCCCTCGACGTCGACGACGCGGGCACCCGAGCCGCTGGTCAGCACGACGGGCAGGGGCGCGTAGTTGTGCGCGGAACGCTCGGCGAGCAGCTGCTCGTGCCATGTGGTGGTCGCGGCGAGCGGGTCGGTCAGGGTCACGGCAGCCTCCCGGGTCGCGACGGGTGGTCGCGTACCTCGACGGTAGGAAGCCCCGCCGTGCACGACAATCGGCCTCCGTTGCGCGTCCACGGCGGATCGTTGCGCGTCCGGCGCCCGCCGTGGCGGATCGTTGCGCGGGCGCCGGTTCCCGCGATCAGGCCCGGGGACCGGCCCCGCGGCGCAGCAGCGGCGAGAGCACCAGGACCGACCGGGTCCTGGCGACGAACGGCTCTGCCCCGATGCGCTCGAGGACCCGTTCGAAGTCGCGCATGTCGGCGGCGAGGATGTGCAACAGCGCGTCCGCGTCGCCGGAGATCGTGCTCGCGTCGACGACCTCCGCGAACGGCTCCACCGCCGCCCTGATCACCTCCGGCGGGGTCGAGGACCGGCAGAACAGCTCCACGTAGCCCTCGACGGTCCAGCCGAGGGCCGCGGGGTCGATCGTCACCGTGAAGCCGGTGATCGCCCCGCCCGCGCGCAGCCGGTCGACGCGGCGCTTGACCGCGGAGGCCGTCAGCCCGACGCGCCCGCCCAGGTCGGCGTAGCTGCGCCGGGCGTCGTCGGTGAGCAGGGCGATCAGCTGCTCGTCGAGCCGGTCCAGCCGCATGTGCGCATCATCGGGCATCCTCGGCCACATGTACCGGGTGGACTCGGAGGTCGGCACGCTGCGCCGGGTGGTCGTGCACCGCCCCGGGCTCGAGCTCAAGCGGCTCACGCCGGGCAACAAGGACCGGCTGCTGTTCGACGACGTGCTGTGGGTCGCCCGCGCACAGGCCGAGCACGACCGGTTCGCCGCGGTGCTGCGCGAGCGCGGCGTGCAGGTCGACCTGTTCGGCGACCTGTTCCGCGAGACCCTTTCCGTCCCCGCGGCGCGCAAGCACGTCCTCGACACCGTGGTCGACGACCGGATCTACGGCCCGCCCGCCGTCGAGGGCCTGCGCCGGTGCTTCGACGAGATGGACCTCGACACCCTCGCGGAGCACCTCGTCGGGGGCATCACCAAGCGCGAGGTGCTCGAGCGGGTCCCCGAGCCCCGCTCGATGGCCTTCCACGTCCTCGGCCTCGACGACTTCGTCCTCGAACCGCTGCCCAACCACCTCTACACGCGCGACACGTCGGTGTGGATCCACGGCGGGGTCGCGGTGAACTCGATGCGCCGGGAGGCCCGCCGGCGCGAGTCGCTGCACTGGGAGGCCGTGTACCGCTGGCACCCGGGGTTCGCGGGTGCCGACTTCGCGACCTGGTCAGACGGCGCGGCCGCCGGCCCGGCGACCGTCGAGGGCGGGGACGTGCTCGTCGTCGGCGGGGGCGCGCTGCTCGTCGGACTCTCCGAACGCACGACGCCACAGGGCATCGAGCTCCTCGCCCGGCGGCTGTTCGCCGCGGGCGAGGTCGACCGGATCGTGGCGTTGCGGCTGCCGTCCGCACGCGCGCTCATGCACCTCGACACCGTCATGACGATGGCCGACCCGGAGACCCTCGTGACCTACGCCGGGCTGGGCATGCTGCCCGCCTACACCGTCCGGCCCGGCGCGAGCCCCGACGAGATGGACGTGACCGACCATCCGCCCGCCGACATGCACACCGCGATCGCCGCGGCGCTCGGGGTGCCGCGGCTGCGGGTGCTCACCGCCGCGCAGGACGTGCACTCCGCCGAGCGCGAGCAGTGGGACGACGGGTGCAACGTGCTGGCCGTCTCCCCTGGCGTGGTTGTCGCCTACGAGCGGAACGTCACCACGAACACCCACCTGCGGCGCAACGGCATCGAGGTCCTGGAGATCCCGGGGGGCGAGCTGGGCCGGGGCCGCGGCGGGCCGCGGTGCATGAGCTGCCCGGTGCTGCGCGACCCCGCCTGAGCACGGCCGGGGCCCCACGGGGGGCGAACCGGCGTAGACTGATGGTCGAACCGGTGGTCCAGACAGGGAGGCGGACATGCGGGTGTTGATCGTCGGTAGCGGGATCGCCGGGCCCACGTTGGCCTACTGGCTGGCCAGGACGGGGCACGAGCCCACCCTTGTCGAGCGTGCGCCGCAGCCGCGGCGCGGCGGGTACCTCGTCGACTTCTGGGGTGCCGGGTTCGACGTCGCCGAGCGGATGGGCATCGCGGCGGAGCTGCACCGCTCGGGCCACCACCTGACCGAGGCCCGCTCGGTCGACCGCCGCGGCCGGCGGGTGGCCTCGTTCCCGGCGGAGGCGGTCGTGGGAGATCTCGGCGACCGCTACGTCACGATCGCCCGCTCCGACCTGGCCTCGACGATCATGTCCGCGCTGGACGGACGCGTCGAGACCCTGTTCGGCGAGACGGTCGCGGCGGTCGACGACGTCGACGGGGCCGTGCACGTGCGCTTCGCGAGCGGCACGTCCCGCGACTTCGATCTGGTGGTCGGCGCCGACGGGCTGCATTCCGCGGTGCGCACGCTCACCTTCGGTGCGCAGGAGCAGTTCGAGCGCTACCTCGGGATGGTCGTGGCCGTGTTCGAGGTCGAGGGGTACGCGCCCCGGACCGAAGGTGCTGCCGTCATGCACGCCGACGTCGGGTTCCAGCTGCTGCGGGTGTCGCTGCGCGACGACGTCACGATGTTCTGCGTCTCCCTCCGCCACGACGACGGCCTCGCAGCCGTGCCGGACGGCCCGCAGGAGCAGCAGGCGCTGCTGCGTCACCGGCTCGCCGGCGCCGGCTGGGAGACGCCGGCCGTACTGGACGCGATGGGCGCGGCCCGCACGTTCTTCTTCGACCGCGTCAGCCAGATCCGGATGCCGTCCTGGACGCGGGGACGGGTGGCGCTGGTCGGCGACGCGGCGGCGTGCCCGTCGTTCCTCGCCGGTCAGGGTTCCGCGCTGGCGATGGTCGAGGCCTACGTCCTGGCCGTCGAGCTCGCCCGTGCCGACGGCGACCATGCCCGCGCGTTCGCCCGTTACCACGAGCGTCTCGGCCCCCTGCTGCGGTCCAAACAGGACGCAGCCGTGGGCCTCGGACTGGCGTTCGCACCGCGGAGCAGGGCCGCGCTGGCCGTGCGGAACGTCGCGATGCGGCTGATGGGCCTCCCCTACGTGCCGAACCTCGTCATGGGCCGCAGCCTGCGCGACGCCGTCGAGCTGCCGGCCGTGCCGGTCGCCTGAGCCGCCGTGGTCCGCCCTCGCTTCGCCAGACTCCCCCCGGCCCAGCAGCAGGCGATCCTGCGCGCCGCGCTCGACGAGTTCGCCACCCACGGCTTCCACGACGCCTCGCTCAACCGGGTCATCGACGCCGCCGGCATCTCCAAGGGCTCGATGTACTACTACTTCGACGACAAGGCAGACCTGTTCGCACACGTCGCACGGGTCGAGTTCGAGCGCCTGCTCGCCGACGTCGGGCCCGTCGCCCGCCCGCCCGAGCCCGGCCCCGACGCCTTCTGGTCGGCCGTCGAGCGCTTCTACCGCGACGCCCTCACCCGGCTGGCCGCCCACCCCCGGGTGGCCTCGCTGGCGCGCACCTGGCTCGGGGCGTCGGAGAACCCCGCCCTCCAGCGGGCGCAGCTCGAGCTGGAGGCGACGGTCATGCCGTGGCTGGAACGCGTTCTCGTCCTCGGCCAGTCCAGCGGTGCGGTACGCACGGACCTTCCGTCCGACCTGCTGATCGCCGTCGCGATCGGCATGGGCAGGGCGATGGACACCTGGCTGCTGTCCCGACCGCCCGACGACACCGCGCCACCGCCGACCGGCGCGCTGGTCGGGATGCTCCGCCGCGCCCTCGAACCGCAGACGTGAACGGCTCCGCGGCGGCCGTCGGCACCGGCCGACCGTCGCCGCCGGTCCTGCCCGCTCAGAGAGTGTTGTAGAACCTCGGTGGTCAGTCTTTGAGGTCTTCTGCTAGTCGGCGGGCGGCTTCCTTCTCAATGTCACTGCGGGGAGCGGGGAGTTCCTCACCGGCGAGGCGGGCGGCCATCAGCCGGATCATCGCGAACTTGATCATCGCCTCGGCGTGGGCGGTCTTGCGTTCGTAGTCCCGGGCCAACCGTCTACACCTCGTCAACCAGCCGAAGGTTCTCTCGACCACCCACCGGCGGGGCAGCACCTGGAACCCTTTCACGTCGGCGTTACGCGGCACCGCGACCACCTCCAGCCCCTCACTGCGCCGGGCCCAACCGACCAGGCCCGCGTCCACCGAGTTGACATAGCCGCCGTCGACCCACACCAACCCGAGCAGCGGGAACCGGGCCCGGGCACCGGACAGCATCAACCGGGCCCCGGCCCGGTCCTGCACCGACGCCGAGTGCACCACCACGTGCAGCACCAGGCCCAGGGTGTCGACCAGCAGGTGGCGCTTGCGGCCCCGGACGCGTTTACCGGCGTCGTAGCCGATCTGTTCACCGCCCTCGCTGGACTTCGCCGACTGGGAGTCCAGCACCGCCGCCGAGGGCTGCGGGTCACGCCCGTCGGCGATGCGGACCCGTTCACGCAGCACCTCGTGGACCCGGTCCCAGGTGCCGTCGCGGGTCCAGGCCCGAAACCACTGGTAGGCGATGCTCCACGGGGCCAGATCGTGCGGGACCAGCCGCCAGGCGCACCCGCTGACCAGCACATAAGAGATCGTGTCGATGATCAACCGGCGGGAGTGCACGTATGGGCGTCCGCCCAACACCGCCGCCGGGCGGGGCAGCAACGGCTCGATCAACACCCACTGGGCGTCGGTCACCGAGGAGTCATACGCCGGTTTGCAGGTACAGACACACACCCGACCGGATGATCAACAGGTCCGGGCGACTACTACGGCCGCCACGCCGAGTGATCACCAGGTTTCACAACACTCTCTCAGACCGCCGAGATCGGAGGCCGTCGATGCGCCCATGGGGCTTCGGCCTCCAGCTGGCCGGCGAGGCCGAGCAGGATGTGCTCCTCGCCGAGTCTCGCAACGGCCTGGACCCCGACAGGCAGTCCGTCGGCCGTCCAGTGCAGTGGCAGGGAGACCGCCGGCTGCCCCGTCGCGTTCTGGAGCTGCGTGAACGGCGCGAACGACCACATCCGTCGACGGACCTCGAACGGGTCCGCGCCGGGCTCGGTCACGAACGATCCGATGGGCACGGGCGGCAGTCCGAGCGTCGGGGTGAGCATCACGTCGAAGTCCTCGTGGAAGCGTGCGACCTGCCGACTCACGGCCTGTAGGTCCTGCACGGCCGTGAGGTACTCGCCACCGCTGATGTTCTCGCCGCGTCGGGCCATCAGCCACACCAGCGGCTCGATCTCGTCCTCGCGGGGCTCCCGTCCCCGCAGCCGCGTGACGTCGCGGAGACCGGCGGCGACGGCCACCGCGAGCATGCGGGTGAAGTTGCCGAACAAGACGTCCTCGTCGATGGCGGGCCGGGCCTCGACCACCTTGTGCCCCAACGACTCGCAGAGCGCGGCGGCGTGTCGAACCGCCGCCCGGCACTCCTCGTGGATGGCGTTCCCGCCGTATGTGTGCTCGGTGAACGCGATCGTCAGCGGCCGATCCACGCGGCCGGTGGCCTCGAGGAACGTCGTGGGCGGATTCCCGAACCAGTACGGCGCACCCGTGTCCGGCCCGTGCGTGGCGTCGAGGGCCGCCGCGGTGTCGCGCACGCTGCGGCTGACGACGTGTTCGGCGACCAGCCCTCCCCAGACCTCGCCGTAACGGGGGCCGAGCGGATTGCGGCCCCGGCTCGGCTTGAGGCCCACCAGCCCACAGCACGACGCCGGGATGCGGATCGACCCGCCGCCGTCGTTCGCGTGTGCGAGAGGGACGAGGCCGGCCGCGACGGCCGCAGCTGCCCCGCCGCTCGAACCGCCGGTCGACATGTCCGGGTTCCACGGATTCCGGGTCGCACCGAACAGTACGGGCTCGGTCGAGGGACCGACGGCCATCTCGGGCAGGTTGGTCTTGCCGAGGATGATCAGGCCCGCTGCCTTGTACCGCCTCGTCAGCTCCGCGTCCTCGCTCGACACGTTGCCCTCGAGGAACCTGCTGCCCGCCCGGTAGGGCTGTCCCGCGTACTCGGCGAGCAGGTCTTTCAACAGGAACGGGACGCCGTGGAGCGGCCCGGTCGGAGCAGCCGCCGACGGGGCCCGCCGCGCGGCTGCCAGGCCTTCGTCGAACATGTAGTGGATCACCGCGTTGATCCGTGGGTTGAGCGCCTCGATCCTCGAGATGGCCGCGCGCGCGAGCTCTTCGGAGGTGACCTCGCCCTCGCGGACGAGCTCTGCCTGACCGACTGCGTCCACCTCAGCGGCTACCGACATTCCTCGACGACCTCCGGCTTCGTCCCGCCGCCGGCGTCCGCGGACGCGGTACCGGCACCTACGCACGACGGTAGGCGGCGGTGTGCCCGGGATCGATGGGCAGACATCGAGTGCCGCCGCCTCGGGGCTCGACATGTGCTCAACGACCGCGGGAGCGAGGCGGCCGCCGGGACCGCGGCGAGGACGCCCCGGACGTGTGCGGGCGCACCGAGTTCGGGTGACCCGACGCCTCCTCCCGCCCACCGGACTGCAACTGCACAACCGGTCCCGGTCAAGGCTGTGAGCCTGTCGCTTGTGACGCAACGTGCCCGCGTCTGTACTGGGCTCGCCGGTCCGCGTGTGCCAGGTCACCCCACAGCGGGTCCGATTCCAGCGGCCGCCCACCCACCGGCAGTCGAGCAACCGAAAGGGACACCACATGACGTGGCGAGTTGGCATTGACATCGGGGGGACGTTCACAGACGTCGTCGCGATCGAGGAGGAGACCGGACGGCGTGTCTACGAGAAGGTCCCGTCGACCCCCTGGGATCCCTCGGAGAGCTTCGCGAACGGGCTCGACGGCCTGACCGGGCACGGAGTCGCCGCCGACGAGACGACCATGGTCATGCACGGCACCACCGTCGCGACCAACGCGATCCTCGAGAGCAAGTACAGCGAGGCCGGCCTGATCGTCGCCCACGGACACCGCGAGGTCCTCGAGTGCGCTCGCCAGACCGTGCCGGGCGGGTTCGGCAACATCGCCTACTGGGAGAAGCCACCGCGGGTGGTGCCGCTCGAGCTCGTCCGTGAGGTGAAGGGCCGCATGGCCCATACCGGGGACGAGATGGTTCCCCTCGACTCCGAGTCCGTCCGCGCGGTCGCCGAGGAGTTCAGGAGCATGGGGATCGAGGCCGTGGCGGTCTCGTTGCTCAACAGCTACCGCAACCCGGTCCACGAGGAGGCCGTCCGCGCGATCTTCACGGAGGTCTACCCGGAGTGCTACCTCACGCTGTCCTCCGAGCTGAGCCGGGAGTACCGCGAGTACGAGCGCACGCTGAGCACCTGCCTCAACACCGCCCTCATGCCCGCCCTGACGCGCTACGTCAAGCAGCTGTCCAGCGCGATCGCCCGCAGCGGCGGCAAGTCCGAGCTGTTCGTCATGCAGTCCAACGGCGGCCTCGTCCCGGATGCGGACATCGCCACCCAGCCGATCAAGGCCGTCCTGTCCGGCCCGGCCGCCGGTGTGCTGGCCGCGTGCGCCTTCGGACGAGTGGCCGACGAGCCGGACCTGATCACCCTCGACATGGGCGGCACCAGCACGGACATCTGCCTCATCGAGAACGGGCGCCCGCACATGCTGGCCGAGGGCAAGATCGAGCACTACAACATCAAGACTCCGATGGTCGACATCACGACGCTCGGCGCCGGCGGCGGCTCGATCGCGACGATCGTCGGCGACGACTCCCTGCGCGTCGGACCCCAGAGCGCCGGTGCCAGCCCGGGCCCGGCGGCCTACGGCAAGGGCGGCACGCAGGCGACGGTGACCGACGCCCACGTCGTCCTCGGCCGAATCCCCGAAGCCACGCTGGGCGACGGGTCGATCACGGTCGACCGCGACGCCGCGCGCAAGGCCATCGCCGACAACATCGCCGACAAGCTCGGCGTGACCCCGGAGGAGGCGGCGCTCGGCATCCTCCGGCTCGCGAGCGAGAACATGGCCCGCGGCATCAGCCTGACCAGTGTCGCCCGCGGACGCGACCCGCGCCGGTTCACGCTCTTCCCGTTCGGCGGCGCGGGAGGCCTGCACGCGTGCCGGTGTGCGGAGATCATGCAGACCCGGAAGGTCCTCGTGCCGCTGGCCCCGGGTCTTGCCTGTGCCGAGGGCCTGCTCATGACCGACCTCCGGACGGATGCCGTGTACACCTACGTGCGGCGCGAGGACGAGATCGACCTGCCCGAGCTGCAGCAGGCCTACCGCAAGATCGCGGAGGAGGCGCTCGCGTCCGCCCGCCGCGAGAGCGTCGACCAGCAGCGGGTCGGCGTCGAGACCTTCCTCGACTTCCGCTACAGCAGCCAGGCGTACGAGATCCGCGTACAGGTCGACTCCCACTACGACGGCGACCCCAACGAGCTGTCCGAGGAGGCCTGGCAGAAGGCGATCGAGGAGTTCCACGCCGCTCACGAGCGGACCTACGGCTACTCCTACAAGGGCCAGGACCCCGTGGAGATCGTCGCGCTCGCGGCGGCCGGCATCGGGGAGCTCCGTCGGCCGCCCATCAACGAGGTCGCGTCGAAGAACACCGGCTGGGACGAGGCGAACCTCGGTGACACGCAGGTCTTCTTCGAGGCGAAGGCCGGTCACGAGGGTGGCTGGGTGTCGACCCCCGTCTACCCCCGCGACGGCCTGCCCGTCGGCCTGTCGACCTCCGGACCGGCGATCGTGGTGCAGGAGGACGCGACGTTCGTGCTGGAGCCGGGCTGGTCGATGACCGTGGACAAGAACGGCCAGATCCTCGCCACCCGCGACTGACCCGCGCCTCGGACGGAGACCGACATGACCCAGGAAATCACGCACTTCACGATCGACATGACCCCGTACGAGGACCGCACGCGGTTCGAGCCCATGCGGCTCAAGAGCTGGCCGCGCGACGACGCCGCATGGGAGCGCATCCAGAAGCTGAAGCCGACGCTCGACTCCCTCACCATCGACGTCATCGGCGGCGCCCTCCAGTGGGCCGTCGAGGAGGGCGAGGCCGTCGTCGAGCGGATGGCGCGCAGCAGCATCATCCGCGAGCAGCACGACTACCGCGCCTCGATCAACTCGATCGACTGCGACAACGTGACCACGGTGTCGTGGGCCGCGACCGCCGACCCGATCCGCGACACCTACTCGCTCGAGGAGATCCTCCCGGGCGACGTGTACATCTACAACGACGTCCACGGTTCGTGCGCCACGATCGGCCACCTGCCCGACTACTGCATCGTCATCCCGATCTTCGGAGAGGGCCGCCTCATCGGCTTCTCCCAGGTGTTCGGCCACGTCACCGACGTCGGCGGCGCGGTGCCCGGCAGCTGGCCCATCCGTTCGACCAGCATCTACGAAGAGGGCACGATCTGCCCGGTCGTCAAGCTGTTCGACGCCGGCAGGCTCAACGCGGACGCGCTGAAGATCCTGCTGCGCAACAGCCGCTTCCCGGGCGAGCTCCAGGGCGACATCGACGGGTTCATCGCCTGCGCGCGGCTGATGGAGCGCCGGGTGCTCGAACTCGTCGACCAGTACGGCGCGGACGTCGTCGAGGCGGCGTTCTACGCGATCATGGACCGCTGCGAGAGCGACGCTCGCGCACACGCGCTGCCCAACATCCCCGACGGCACCTACGTCGGCGAGGACTTCATCGAAGAAGACGGCATCTCGAACAAGCCCATCAAGATCAAGTACACCATCCACAAGGACAAGGACCGCATGGTGATCGACGCCAGCGGGACCGGTCCGGTGGCGGAGGGCCCGGTCAACTGGGCGATGGACGGCCGCCACTACATCAAGTGGCTCGGCGCCTTCCTCGCCGGCGAGGCAGGCCAGGAGCTCCTCGTCAACGAAGGCATGGGCCGGGTGATGCAGATGATGATCCCGCCCGACACCGTCCTGTCGGCGCGGCATCCCGCACCCGTCGTCGACCGCATGGAATGCATGCTGGTCATGATCAACGCCTACACGGCGGCGCTGGCGAAGGCGCACAAGGGAAACGTCATCGCCGGGATGATGAACATCCAGCTCTACGGCATCTGGGGCCACGACGACGACGGCAACGAGTACCTCTACCGCGAGATCTTCGGTGCCGGCTCGGGTGCACGCCCCTGGGCCGACGGGACCGACACCGTCGACCTCGTCCCCCACTCCAAGAACCTGCCAGCGGAGTTCATCGAGCAGCGGTACCCGATCGTCGTCGAACGAGTCGGCCTCTACAAGGACTCCGGCGGGGCCGGGCTCTACCGGGGCGGGCTGGGGTACCTCAAGGACGTGCGCTGCCTCGCCGACGGGTTCCTCTCGATCACCGCGTACCGCACGGTGTTCGGCCCGTTCGGCGTCAACGGCGGCAAGGCCGGCCTCCCGGGCGTGTGCTGGATCAACCCCGGCACACCCGACGAGGTCAAGCTGGTCCACCGTCAGCAGATGGTCCCGGTGAAGAAGGGCGACATCGTCCGTATCACGACCCCCGGCGGCGGCGGATGGGGCGACCCGCTCAAGCGCGACCCCGAAGCCGTGCGCCTCGACGTCCACCGCGCCCTCGTGTCGCCGGAGAGCGCTCGTGACCACTACGGAGTCGTCCTCGTCGACAGCGACGACCCGCGCCACCCCATTGCGGTCGACACCGAGGCGACCGCCGACCGACGGCGCGAGCTCGCCGCCAACCGCGCCCCGCTCAAGCTCATCGACCGCGGCGAGGCCTTCAACAAGATGGTCGAGGAAGGCCTCATCGAGGTCAGTGACTACGACGACCTCGCCTACGACGAGAACGGCAACCCGGTCGGCTGACGGACCGCGCGACGCCGGGGTGACGGCCCGACCCGTCCCCCGGCGTCGCGGCCTGCCCTCTCCCATCCGCACCTCTCTAGGAGTCACGATGAGTCAGCAGGACGTGCCTGCCGACCGACGCGTCCACGATGTCCCCGGTCTCGGATCGCCGGTCGAGATGGTCATCGACCGTTGGGGCGTCACCCACATCTACGCCTCGTCGTCGCACGACGCGTTCCTCGCCCAGGGCTACAACGCCGCCCGCGACCGGCTGTGGCAGATCGACCTGTGGCGACGCCGCGGCCTGGGGCTCCTGTCCGAGGTGTTCGGACCGCAGTTCGTCGAGCGTGACCGGGCCGCCCGGCTGTTCCTCTTCCGCGGCGACATGCGCCAGGAATGGCTCGCGTACGGTTCCGACACCAAACGGATCGCGTCCGCGTTCGTCGCCGGCGTCAACGCGTACGTCGATCTGGTGCGTTCCTCGCCCGACCTGCTGCCGCCGGAGTTCCGCCGGCACGGCTACCTGCCGTCGCACTGGCACGCGGAGGACGTCGCCCGCATCCGCAGCCACGGCCTGTTCCAGAACGTCCGCGAGGAGGTCGCCCGGGCGCGGACGGTCAGGGACTACGGCGCCGCGGTCGAGGAGCTGCGCAAGGCCCGGGAGCCGTTCGTCCCGCTCACGGTGCCCGACGGCCTGGACCTGCACGCGATCCCCGACGACGTCCTCGACGTCTACGAGCTCGCGACGACCTACCCGGACTTCACCGAACCCGCCCGCGTGCCCTCCTCGGCCGCCGTCCTGATGGAGGGCAGCAACAACTGGGTTCTCGGCGGGCAGGTCACCGAGACGGGGCGGGCGATCGTCGCCAACGACCCGCACCGGGCGCTGTCGCTGCCGTCGCTGCGCTACCTCGTCCATCTGAGCACCCCCTCGTTCAGCGTCATCGGCGGCGGGGAGCCGGCACTGCCCGGGGTCTCGATCGGGCACAACGGCGCGCTGGCGTTCGGGATGACGCTGTTCAGCGTCGACCAGGAGGACCTCTACGTCTACGAGCTCGATCCCGACGACCCGACGCGCTACCGCTACGGCGACGGCTGGGAGCGGATGCGGGTCGAGCGCGACGTGGTGCCGGTCCGGGGAGGCACCGAGGTCGAGATCGAGTTCCTCTTCACCCGGCACGGTCCGGTCGTCCGCACGACGCGGACGCACGCGTTCGCCGTCCGCGCCGCGTGGCTCGAGCCGGGCATGGCACCCTACCTCGGCAGCGTGGACTACATGCGGGCCACGGACTTCGAGAGCTTCGGCGCGGCCATGAACAGATGGGGCGCGCCCGCGGAGAACCAGATCTACGCCGACGTCCACGGGAACATCGCCTGGAAGGCGGCCGGACTCGCCCCGCGTCGCCCGAACTGGGACGGGACGATGCCCGTGCCGGGCGACGGACGCTACGAGTGGGACGGCTTCTACGACGCCGACGAGCTGCCCGGGATCGAGAACCCCGAGCCGGGATGGTTCGCATCGGCGAACGAGATGAACCTCCCGCCCGACCATCCCGCGGGGAAGACGGTCACCCACGACTGGTACGCACCCGATCGGAAGCACCGTATCGACGCGGCGATCGCGGGCGGACTGGTGCGGTCGGTCGGCGACGCCGCCCGCTTGCAGAACGATGTGACGAGTCTTCCTGCGCAGCGGATCCTCCGGGTTCTCGGGCCGCTCACCGACGGCGACGCCGCGCCCGGCCTGGCGATGCTCAGGGAGTGGGACGGCGTCCTCGAGGCGACGTCGGCGGCCGCGGCTCTCTTCGAGGTGTGGCACCGGCGCCATCTGCGCCCGGCGGTGCTCGCCGCAGCGCTGCACCGCCTGCTGCCTGCCGCCGAGGTCGACGATGCGGTCGCCCGACTCGTGCCCGACGAGTCGCTGCTCGCCGACTCGCGGGTCCTGCTCGACCTGCTCGAGGATCCCGGCGATCGCCTCGGACCGGACCCGGCCGACACGCTGCGCCACGTCATGATCTCGTCGCTCAAGGCCGCGTTCGCCGAGTGCGAGTCGCTGATGGGCAACGACCCCGCGACGTGGGCGTGGGGACGGCTGCACGTCTCCGTGCTCCGTCACCCCCTCGGGGTCACCGACGACCGG
Organism: Pseudonocardia benzenivorans CB1190; assembly: GCF_000196675.2. Lineage (GTDB taxonomy): Bacteria > Actinomycetota > Actinomycetes > Mycobacteriales > Pseudonocardiaceae > Pseudonocardia > Pseudonocardia benzenivorans. The sequence continues at coordinate 3,805,666 of NC_015312.1, forward strand.
ACCGGAGACGTCGTGACGGTCGGGCCGGTCCCTCGTGGTGGGAGCGGGGACACGGTGTGCGACACCGCCTACGACTCCGCCTTCGTGCAGACGGGCGGATCGACGTTCCGTGTGGTGATCGACGTGGGCGACTGGGACGCGTCACTCGCGCTGAACCACCCCGGCCAGTCCGGCGACCCGCGCTCACCGCACTTCGCCGACCTCGTGGACGGCTGGGCGCGGGGGCAGTACTTCCCGCTGCTCTACAGCCGGTCCGCCGTCGAGTCGGCGGCCGAGCTGGTGCTCGAGCTGCGGCCTCCGGACTGAGTACCGCTCGGTCCTCGTGCTCGCTACGGGGTGCCGCCGGCCGGCTTCCCGGCGCTCATCGCGAAGAGGAAGCCGGCCGCGTCCCGAGGTCGGCGGACGTCCACACCGGTCAGGCTGCGGAGGCGTTCGAGACGGTTCAGCACCGTGTTCCGATGACAGAAGAGCTCGCCGGCGGCGCGCGAGACCGTGCCGTCCCCGTCACAGAACACCCGCGCGGTCTCGAGGAGCACATCCCCGTCCTGCACGTTCTCCAGACAGCGATGGATCCGGTCGGCCAACGCCTGGGTCACGAGCGGAGCCTGGGTCGCCGCGACCGAGAGCCACGCATCCTCGAGCAGGCCCGGCGAGCTCCGGTCCTCGGGGAGCGCCGCGAGGATGTCCGACGCGATCCTCGTCGCGCGCGGCACCTCGTCCAGCCCGTGAGCCGGCGGGGCGACGGCACACCGGATCCCCCCGAGGCAGATCATGACGCGCTTGTCCTGCTCCTGCGTGCTCTGGATGACGAGCAGGTCGCCACCTTCGACCTCCTGGTAGTGGAAGGACCACCGCAAGGCCATGAGCGCGTCGCGCGCGTCACGGAGACGCCCCGCGTGCTCGCGGGTCGCGATCACGACCCGGAACCGCCCCTCCACCGGGAGCTCGAGCACCTCCGCCGCGTTCTTGACGACATCGGGACGCTCCCCGTCGCACTTGAGCAGGCGTCGGAACCACTCACGTCGACGGTCGTCGGAAAGGTCGTCGAGTTCGTTCGACCGACGTCGGTAGGCCTCGGTGATCCGTTGCGTGTGGTCCTCGACGATCGCCCAGATCGCCGGGGCATGCTGCAACAGCGCTGCCGCCTCGTGGTCGTCCGCCTCCGCCAGCATCGCCTCCCAGACGACCTGGAAATCGCGGTTGGCCGCGGCCTGCACCTCGCTGAGCGGGACACCCTGCTCCGCCCGCCGGACCCCGACCCGGTGGGACACCTCGGCGAGATGCTCGGCGACCTCGAACCCGGCGATGCGACGCCAGATGAGCTCGAACACCTCGAGTGCCTTCGCCCGGAGCTCGTCGTGATCGACCCACGAATCGCCGTACAACCCGGACCGCCTCAGCAGCACGAGCCATGCGCGGTACTGGTCGTCCACCCGGGGCAGGCAACGACCCGCCACGGCCCTGAGCGCATGTCGCGAGGACTCGTCCACGTCGGGGTGACCCACATCGTCACGATAGGGCAGGCGAGCTGATGCCGACGTGCTCCAGTCGGCCTGAATGTCCGTTTCTCCGAATGTCCTCACCGTGATGCAGGATCGGGTCGTGCCGCACCGCCCCATCCGGCTGTCGCGGTGATCGTCCTCGAGGGAGCCGGGCGCGCGTTCTGCTCCGGCGCCGACCTCGACGACCCACCCGGACCGGCACCTGTCGGCGGCTCACCGGAAACCAGGCGAGAGGCCGCCCGCTTCGGCGAACGTGCCGTCCGCGCGATCCGCGAGGCCCGGCCGGTCACCGTCGCGCGCGTCCACGGCCACGCGATCGGCGGCGGCCTCCTGCCGGCAGCCGCCAACGACATCCGGGTCGCCGGAGCTGGGCGCGGGCGCTGCGCGCGAGTTGATCCTTCTCGGGACCGAGGTGCCTGCCCCGGAGGCGAAGCGTCCCGGGCTCGTGCACGACGTGGCCGACGGGATCGCCGCCCTCGACGCCGCGGTCGCCGAACGGGTCAGCCATAAAGGTGGCCCTCCGGCGACGCCGCACGACCCGGACGCCTCGGGTCACCTGGCCGACGGAGAGAGGCGGACCGGACAGGCGACGGCGAGGTCCAGCACCGCGTTGATGCGGCCCAGTGCCAGCCACTTCGACGTCGACACGACGAGCGCCACGATCTCGGCGGGCTCGAACGTCGCTCGCATGCGTGACCAGAACGGCTCGTCGAACGCCTGCGTCCCGGCGACGAAGCGCTCGGCGAACTCGATCGCCAGCGCCTCCTCGGGGGCGTAGCGGTCGCGGAGGTCCGGATCCCCGACGCCGGTGTAGAACGCCTCGTCCATCCCGTGCGCCGCGAGGTCGTCCACCCGGGTGTCGCGGCACACCTGGCAGCCGTTCAGCTCGGCGACGCGCATCCGCGCCGCCTCGGCGACCCGGACCGGCAGCCGGGTGTCAGCCTGGACCGTCGCGCTGAAGGCCTCCGTCGCCGGGCCGAGCTCCGGGCACAGCTGCCACAGCGGGGCGCGGCCCTCGCCGGGCGGCAGGTCGAACGGGCTCATCCGCTACTCCTCATAATCCATGTATATGATGATGATGTCAGGGCGGTCCTCCGAGGTCGAGCCCGCAGCGCCCCGATCCCTTCGTCCGGAGTGAGCCCATGACCATCGACGACGACCGGCTGCGCCCGCTCCTGGACCGGGCCGAGATCCACGACGTGCTGATGCGCTACTGCCGCGGGGTCGACCGTGCCGACGTCGAGCTGATCCGCTCCGTCTACCACCTCGACTCCGTCGACGACCACGGCTACTGGACCGGCCCCGGCCCGGACTTCGCCGAGTTCATCGTCGGACGGCTGACGGCGAACGCGCTGCGCACCACGCACGCCGTGGCGAACGAGCTGATCGAGCTCGACGGGGACACGGCGCGGGTCGAGACCTACGTCTTCGCCTACCTGTGGCGGGCGACCGGGGACGGCGGGAGCGCCGAGGCGCTCGACGTGTTCGCCGGTCGCTACGTGGACCTGTTCGCGCGCAGGGACGGGCAGTGGCGGATCGCGAGCCGCACGGTGGTGCACGACTGGTCGTGCACCCCGCAGGTCCTCCCACCGGGGTTCGGGCTGCCCCTGGACACGTTCGCGCAGGGCACGCGCGACCGTTCCGACCACTCCTACGGGCTCCTGGGGACGAGCGGCGCGGCGCAGGTCCCACCCTCGGCACGCGCGCGATAGACGGCGCACGACCGGCTCGGCGGCGCCCATGTCGGCCGCGCGGACGAGGCCCGGCTCGGCGGTGCGGTGACCCGCGTCCTGCGGAGTCCGGTGCCCGTCCGCCCCGGCCGTCGGAGGTTCGTCACTCCTGCCGCACCGGCCCACGAGCCGATCCACGGCCCAGCGACGAGACCGCCCGGCCACGTCGCCACGCGCATCGTCGCGACGGTGCCGGCGCGCGGGTCGGCTCCGGCCCGTGGAGCGGGCTGCGTCGCGTCGGGTGACGATTCGGTACGTCTCGGACACGGGGCGTGACCGCGGTGGGGACCGGTCGTTCAAGGGGGTAGCCACCGGCAGAAAGGCCCGCTCGTGCCCTCCCGTCTCCGCCGCGCCCTCTGCGGCGTCGCACTGGTCGCCGCCACCGTCACCACGGCGCTGGGGATGACCGTCTCCGCCGGGGCCGCCGACGCCGCGCCGGTCACCGCTCTCCTCGACCCCGCGGCCGTGATGGGCCTGCTCGACGCCCGCGCCGCCCTGGGACTGCCGGCGGAGATCGCCGACTACGGCGTCGACGAGCAGGCCCACCGCGTCGTCGTCGATCTCACCGGTGCCGGTCGCACGCCCGCCGTCGACACGTTGCTGTCCGGGATCGACCCGTCGGTGCTGCAGGTGCACACCGGCGTCCCGGCGCCGCACCACGACGCCGCGCTCGAGGGCGGCGACACGATCGTCAGCGGCGACCTGCGCTGCACCGCCGGGTTCCCCGCGACCGGTGGCGGGCGCACGTGGCTGCTCACGGCCGGGCACTGCACGCGCGGTACCGGCACGTGGTCGGTCGAGACGGCGGACGGCGAGCTGGTGCCGATCGGGTCGGGCGCCCGCACGGCGGCGGCGGGCACCGACGTCGGCGCCGTCCCGGTGACCGCCGGCGGCTGGCACGTCCGGGCCGCGGCCGGCACCGTCGCGGTGCGCGGCGCGACCGAGGCGGGCCCCGGCGCGGCGGTGTGCCTCTACGGTTCGACGAGCGGGAAGGTGTGCGGCACCGTCATCGCCCGCAACCGCACCGTCAACTTCGACGGCACCGTCCAGTACGGGATGACGGCGACGACGATCTGCTCCGCCGAGGGCGACTCCGGCGGACCCTACGTGACACCGTCGGGGCAGGCGCAGGGCATCCACAGCGGCGGGGGCATCGGCAGCGGCTGCACCAGCTACTTCACGCCGGTGTCGGTCGCCGTGTCGGCGTTCGGCCTGCGGCTGTCGACGAGCTGACCGGCGGCCACTCAGCCCCGGGCGTCCCCCCGGACCGCGCGGCGCAACCGCGGGAGCCGCTCCGCGAGCACCCGCTCGGACCCGCGCGTCGTCGGGACGTAGTAGTCGCGGCCGACCAGGTCGTCCGGCGGGTACTGCTGGGCGAGCACGCCGTCGGCGTCGTCGTGCGGGTAGCGGTAGCCCACGGCGTTGCCGAGCTTCTCGGCGCCGGAGTAGTGCCCGTCGCGCAGGTGCGGGGGCACCGAACCGACCGCCCCCGCCCGGACCTCGGCCATCGCGGCGTCGATCGCCGTGATCACCGCGTTGGACTTCGGCGCCGTGGCCAGGTGCAGCGTGGCCTGGGCCAGCGCGATCCGTGCCTCCGGCATCCCCACGAGCTGCACCACCTGCGCCGCGGCCGTCGCGGCCTGCAGCGCCGTCGGGTCGGCGAGGCCGATGTCCTCGCTCGCGTGGATCATCAGCCGGCGGGCGATGAACCGCGGGTCCTCCCCCGCGACGATCATCCGGGCCAGGTAGTGCAGGGCCGCGTCGGGATCCGACCCGCGGATCGACTTGATGAAGGCGCTGATGACGTCGTAGTGCTGGTCGCCCGCCCGGTCGTAGCGGACGGCGACCTCGGTCACGGCGCGCTCGACGTCAGCGAGGCCGATGCTGTGCCCGCCTGCCGACCGCACCCCGTCGGCCGCGGCCTCGAGCGCCGTCAGCGCCCGCCGCGCGTCGCCCGCCGCGAGCCGGACCAGCGCGTCCTCACCGTCGTCGGCGAGCTCGACCGAGCCGCCCAGGCCCCGCCCGTCGACGACGGCGCGACGCAGCAGGGCGCGCAGCTCGTCGGGTTCCAGGGAACGCAGCTGCAGGATCAGCGAGCGCGACAACAGCGGTGAGACGACCGAGAACGACGGGTTCTCGGTGGTCGCCGCCACGAGCAGCACCAGCCGGTCCTCGACGGCGCCGAGCAGCGCGTCCTGCTGCGTCTTGGAGAAGCGGTGCACCTCGTCGATGAACAAGACCGTCGACCGGCCGTCACGGTCGAGGCGGCGCCGCGCGTCCTCGATCACCGCGCGCAGCTCCTTGACCCCCGCCGAGAGCGCCGAGAGCGCGACGAAGTGCCGGCTGCCGCCACCCGAGCGGGCCATGAGCCGCGCCAGGGTCGTCTTGCCGGTGCCGGGCGGGCCGTAGAGCAGCACCGACGCGGGCGCCCCACCCTCGAGCAACCGGCGCAGCGGCGCCCCCGGCCCGAGCAGGTGCCGCTGGCCGACGACCTCGTCGAGCGAGCGCGGCCGCATCCGCACCGCCAGCGGCGCGCCCTCGCGGACCTGCGGCTCGGCGGGCCCGCCGAACGCGTCGTCCGGCTCGGCGATGTCGAAGAGACCGTCGGTAGTCATCGACGACCAGCCTGCCACCGCGGCCCGACAACCCTGCGCCGGCCGTCCGCGCACACCCGGCGGCGTCGCCGGGACGTTTCGGATACTGGGATCACAGTTCCGGATCGCAGGATGCTGGCGGAGAATGGGCTACGGGACGGGCCCACCCGGTCGCGTCCCGTTCCTCTCGCAGTGATCGATCCGCGCGGGACCGCGGTCGGGCGCCGAACCAGCGCCCGACCCCACTCCGTCGTCCGACGACGGAATGCCCGCCCCGCGTCCGCCGGGCGGTCACCGCGACCGGGAGGCCGACATGTGCTCCGCACCCGCACGTCCCGTCCATCCCGCCCCGGAGCCCGTCCCTGCAGGCCCTGTGCCGCTGGCGGCCCGGATGCGGGCCGTCCGAGGCTCGGCGATCCGTGACCTGCTGACCCTCACCGCGCGCCACGACGTGCTCAGCCTCGCCGGCGGGCTGCCGGCCGTCGACCTCATGCCGCACGAGCGCATCGCCGCCGCCACCGCCCGCGCGCTCGCCGCACCGGCGGCCGTCCAGTACAGCGAGACGGCAGGCATCGGCGCCCTGCGCGAGGCCGTCGCCGCGCACGAGTCGGCCCGGACGGGCCGCGACCTGGGCCCCGCCGACGTCGTCGTGACGAGCGGGTCGCAGCAGGCGCTGGACCTGCTCGCCCGCGCGACGCTCGACCCCGGCGCGGCGGTCGTCGTCGAGGATCCCGCCTACGTCGGGGCACTGCAGGTGTTCCAGGCCGCGGGCGCGGTGCTGCACGGCGTCCCCGTCGACGCCGACGGCATGGACCTCGACGCGCTCGAGCGCCTGCTCGACGGGGGTCTGCGGCCACGCCTGGTGCACACCGTCGCGAGCTTCCACAACCCGCGCGGGGTCACCCTGTCCCAGCAGCGACGGGCCCGCCTCGCGCGGCTGGCCGACAGGTACGGCTTCCTCGTCGTCGAGGACGACCCGTACGGACTGATCGCGTTCGAGGGACCGCCGCCGGTGCCGGTCGCGGCCCACGGCGACCGGGTGGCGCGGCTCGGCAGCGCGTCGAAGATCCTCGCGCCCGCCCTGCGGGTGGGCTGGCTCGTCGCGCCGCCCGAGGTGGGCGCGGCCGTCGAACGGCTCAAGCAGTCCACCGACCTGTGCGGGTCGGCGCTGACCCAGACCGTCGCGGCGGAACTGCTCGCCGACACCGACTGGCTGCAGCGCCATCTCGACGGCCTGCGCGTGGCCTACCGATCCCGGGCCCGCGCGTTCACCGCGGCCGTCGACGAGGCGTTCGGCGACGCCGTCGAGCGCAGCACCCCGACGGGCGGGATGTTCTGCTGGCTGCGGTTCACCGACGGCCGCGACACCTCCGCCCTGCTGGCCCGCGCGATCGAGCACGGCGTCGCGTTCGTGCCGGGCTCCGCGTTCGCCGTGCACGACCCGCTGACATCGGCCTTGCGCTGCAGCTTCGCGACCTACCCCGAACCCGTCCTCCAGGACGCGGTGCGCAGACTGGCCCGCGCGGCGGCGCCCTCGACGGCCCCCTCGACGGCCACGGCGTCGTAGGGTTGGCGACCGTGCGGGAGATCCTCGAATTGCTGGAGCGTGACTCGGCGCTGAGTCACGACACCATCGCGACGATGCTCGGCCTGCCGGTCGAGGAGGTGTCGGCGCGGATCGCGGAGTGGGAGGCCGCGGGCGTCATCCGGCGCTACAAGGCCGTCGTCAACTGGGAGGCCGTCGACGACACCATCGCCCGGGAGAAGGTGGTGGCGTTCATCGACGTCGCGGTCGCGCCGGCGCGCGGGGTCGGCTTCGACGACGTCGCCCTGCGGATCTCCCGGTTCGACGAGGTCAGGAGCGTGCACCTCGTCTCCGGCGGGCACGACCTGCGCTGCACCGTCGTGGGTCGCGACATCCGCGCGGTCAGCGACTTCGTGAGCCAGCGGCTGTCGACGATCGACCGGGTGCAGTCGACCGCCACGCACTTCGTCCTCAAGACCTTCAAGCGCGACGGCGACGTCTTCGCCGAGCCGGAGCCCGACCACCGGCTCCGCGTCACCCCGTAGGAGGTCCCGGTGAAGCCGCTCAACGAGGTCATCTCCGCGTGTCCGCCGTCGGGCATCCGGCGGTTCTTCGACATCGCCGCCGAGATGGACGACGTGATCTCCCTCGGCGTCGGCGAGCCCGACTTCGTGACGCCCTGGCGCATCCGCGAGGCCGGCATCTACGCCCTCGAGCACGGGTACACGACGTACACGTCCAACGCGGGCCTTCCCGCGCTGCGGATGCTGATCTGCTCTCAGCTGCAGGAGCGCTACGCCGCGGAGTATGCGTGGGACAGCGAGTGCCTCATCACGACGGGCGTGTCCGAGGGCCTGGACCTCGCGCTGCGGGTGCTGCTCAACCCCGGCGACGAGGTGATCGTCCCGGAGCCCTGCTACGTCGCGTACGAACCGTGTGTGGCCTTCGCGGGCGGGGTGGCGGTCACCGTGCCGACGCGCTGGGAGGACGGCTTCGCGATCGACGTCGACACCGTCGCCGCGGCGATCACCCCGCGCACCAAGGCGATCCTGATCGGGTCGCCCGCCAACCCGACCGGTGCCGTGCAGCCCCGCGCCGCGCTGCAGGCGCTCGCGGAGCTCGCCGCGCGGCACGACCTGTACCTGATCTCCGACGAGATCTACGACCGGCTGACCTACAACGGCGTGCACACCTGCCTCGGCGCGATCCCGGCGGCCCGGGAGCGGACCGTCGTGCTCGGCGGGTTCTCCAAGGCACAGGCGATGACGGGTTGGCGCGTCGGCTGGATCTGTGCGCCCCAGCCGATCGCCGAGCTGTGCGTCCGGGTGCACCAGTACACGATGCTGTGCGCCCCGCACGTCTCCCAGCTCGCCGCGGTCGAGGCGTTGACCTCGGCCAACACCGACGTCGAGGAGATGGTCGCCGACTACGACCGACGGCGGCGGGTGTTCGTCAAGGGACTGCGCGAGACCGGCCTGGAGTGCCCCGAGCCGGAGGGCGCGTTCTACGCGTTCCCGAGCATCCGATCGTCGGGACTCGACTCCGAGACCTTCGCCGAGCGGCTGCTCAAGGAGCAGGGCGTCGCGGTCGTACCGGGGAACGTCTTCGGGCCGTCGGGCGAGGGCCACGTCCGGTGCTCCTACGCGACGGCGCTGCCGCTGCTGGAGCAGGCGGTCGATCGGATCGGGGACTTCCTCCGGTCGCTCTGAGGCGGGAGGCGACGGGTCGGGCCGAGGGGCCCGACGCGGGCCGGCGGCCGAGTCCGGCCGGCACGGCCGATCGTCACGGCCGGTCGTCACGGCCGGTCGTCACGGCCGGTCGTCGGACGTCCGAGAGTCGCCGGTCCGAGGGTCGGGGCCGGGACGGAGTTGCGGGATCGCAACGCGCCCGGGGCACGTCGTTCACAGTTCCGCAACAGCGTTGCGGCACGCTGCCGACATGGACGCCACGAGCACCCGTCACGGGGCCTGCCTCACCTGCGCGCGGCCCCGCACCCTCGACGACGTACACAGCCTCGAGTGGAGCAGCGAGCACGCTCCCGACGGCACCATCGGTTTCCGCTGCGGCCCGTGCACCCGCGAGCAGCTGTGGCGGATCGAGGCGCTCCTCGCGCCCGAGCCCGTCGCCGCGGCACCCGTCGCCGCCTGACGTCCGCCCGCCGGGAGCGGCCACTCCCAGAGATCCGGGCGCTCGTGGACGCGCGCGTTCGTCGCGTCGTCGTGCACGGCGCACTGCGCGGCTGCTCACGCCTGCGCCACCCCGGGGCGCCGTGTCCTCCGGCCGGGACCTACGGCTCCGTGCGCCCGCCGCGCAGCCCGTCGACCAGTCCGAGCGCGATCACGGGCCCCAGGTCGCCGGCGCGGCGCACCAGCCACGGCAGCCCCTTGACGACGAGCCAGGCGATCCGGTGCGTCGTCGTCACCCGGCGACCGCCGGAGCATTCCGGCGACACCGGCTCCGGCACCGCCCAACCCGCGGCGGCGACGACGTCCGCGAGGGCCCCCGCGAGCAGCCGGTGGCCGAACTCCGACGGATGCAGCCGGTCGACCGCCCAGGCCGAACGTTCGTAGCCCCCCGGCAGCGCGTCGAGATCGAGCACGGTCGCCCCGGCCCGGTCGGCCGCCGCATCGATCGCGGCGTTGAGCAGCTCGATCCGCGTCCGGAGGGCCCGCCGCAGCGGGGCCGGGAGCCGGAAGACACGGGTGTGGTCGTGGTAGCGCAGGACGACGACCAGCGCCCCCGCTTCCCGCAGGGCCGCGAGCGTCGCGGCGCAGTCCGCCTCGAGTGCGGCGGGATCGAAGTCCGAGCGCAGGGTGTCGTTCATCCCGGCGCAGACGATCGCGATGTCGGGGCTGGACCCGAGGGCCGCGGGGAGCTGCTCGGTGCGCAGCCGGCGCATCCGGGCGCCGGAGCGAGCGAGGTTCGTCAGCCGGGTCCGCGGGGCGGGCTCGCCGGCGGTGCCCGGGTGCTCGCGACGGGTGTGATCGGCACCGGTCTGCCCGACGGTCCGTCCGGCCGTCTGTCCGGCGGTCTGTCCGGCGGTCTGTCCGGCGGTCTGTCCGGCGGCAGCGCGACCGGCGGCGGCCTGACCGGCAGTGGCGTGACCGGCGATGGCGGGTGGTGCGTCCAGGGCGTCGCGCAGCAGGACGGGGAACCCGCGCCAGCCGCCGCCCGCCGCGGGGTCCCCGATTCCGACCGCCGTCGAGTCGCCGAGGACGGCGAGTCGCTCGACCCGCCTCCCGCCCCCGGCGGGCCCCGGGCGTCTCGCTGCCGCCGCGTGCGCGCACCGCGACACGGATTGCCCGGCGAGGACCGGCGCGGCCGGCGGGTGCCCCACGGGCGCGGGGGGCGGCGGCGTCACCGACCACGGCCGGGCCGCCCCGGCGGACGCGGCCCTCGACGGCGCCACCGGCTCGGGATGTAGCGGCCCCGGGGGCAGGCCGCCGTCGGGTGGGCTCACGGCGCCCGTGGGTTCCGGGTCGTCCGCGGCACGCGCGGGCCCCGGACGGGACGCGGTCGTCCGCCCCTCGGCGCTGGTCGGGGCGGCGGCGGGCCGGAGCGACGGGGCGGGCGGCGCGATCACGCGCTCACGATCGCTCCCGCCGCCGGACCGGCGGTGTGCGTGCGGTGACGCGTCGCGGGCGGCCCGGGGAACGTCCGGTGCGCGTCAGACCGCGCTGCGGAACGCCGGGTACAACGGCAACGCCGCCGGCGCGTCGGAGAACCGGGCGCGCAGCGCCGCCGTCACGGCGTCGGCGAGCTCGACCGTCGCCGCGAGCCCCTCGGCCTCGGCCGCGGCCGTGCCGAGCCGGCGCCAGTAGTCGCACAGCGCTGTGCTGATCCGCGGCGAGCGCCCGGGCTCCGGTCCCATCGAGGTGTCCCGTTCACGGATCCGTGGCAGCAGCCACCACGTGCACAGCCACACCCACAGCAGCTGGGCGTCGAGCAGGCGGCGGTCCAGGCGCAACGGGTCGTCGAGGTCGGGCCAGACGACGGCGATCTCGTCGCGCCACGCTTCGAGCATCGCCTCGCTCATCCCCTCGGGCATCGCGAAGCTCGCCCGGCACCCCGGGAACGGCACCCGGAAGTAGGCGGCGTCGAGCGCCACGTCGCGGAAGCAGCCCCATTCGAAGTCGACGAACCGCACGCCGCGGCTGGTGACGAGGTTGTTGTCCGGGCACGTGTCCGACGGGCTGAACGCCCGGTACCGGGTGCCGCCGAGCAGTCGCGCGGTCTCGTGGACCTGCGCCGTCGCCGCCGCGGAGACCTGCACCCCGAGCACGGACTCCAGCAGGCCGGGCAGCCCGGCGATCGCGGCGCGGGCCTCGTCGGCCACGGGATCGCGCCAGGTCTTCTCACCGAGGCGGCGCAGCAGCGCCCCGAAGTCGTTCTCCCGGCCCGCCGTGGCGGCCTGCATCCGGCCGAGGGCCCGCGCCCAGCTGATCAGGTAACGCTGGGCGGCGGCCGCGTCGGGTCCGAAGAGCTTGTCCGCCAACGTCGAGCTGCGGCCCAGGTCCTCCAGCACGAGCAGCCGGGCCTGCGGGTCGTGGGCGATGATCACCGGGCTGGGCCGGGCGTCGGCCGGCATCGCGGTGAACAGCTGGCAGCTCGCGACCTCGAAGTGGAACGGGTCGGGCCGGTCGGAGTCGGCGTCGCCGACGTAGTGCTTGACGACGACCGTTCGGCGCATCGAGAACGGGTTGCGCGCCACGCGGGCGCGCGCGACCACCGACCGGTCGCTGCCACCCAGGTCCTCGGGGTCGGCCAGGACCACCGACGCGCCGTAGCGTCGGGTCAGGAGGCGCTCCGCGGCAGCCAGCGCCGCGAGCACCGGCCTGGGGAAGTCGGCCAGGTCACGAACCATCGGCGATGACCTTACCCGGCGAGAGCCTGGTTCCCCCGATGGAGCGGCGTCGATCTGCGCAGGGCTGGTGTCAGCGCCCGCGGTCCCAGGGCCGCAACACGTCTCGTCGCTCCGCCCGGCGGGCCGCGCCGCAGCCCGCAGAGCAGCGACGACCGCCGCAGCCCCGACCACGGACCGAACCCGCGGGCGCGGGCCGCACCCGGCGCCCACGCTCCCGGGGGAGACGGCGTGTCGCAGCGCGGCGCCGGAGCGGCGACGGCCTTCGTGGGTCCGACCGGACCGCTGCTGCCGACCGCGAACAGAGCCCGGCCACATGCCCCGCGCTGCTCCCGCGGATACCGGCCGACCGAGTGCCGCCCGAACGCACATGCCGCCCCACCGCGGATCGAGCCCGACTGCGGGGCGCGGGCTGCCCCGCGCGGACACTGCCGACCGACGGGGTCAGCTCCCGGCGGGCGGTTCGGCCTGGTCCTTGGGCTTCGGCGGGGTCGCGTCGACACCCGCCTCCTTGCGCTGTGCCGCCGTGATCGGCGCGGGCGCCTGGGTCAGCGGGTCGAACCCGCCACCGGTCTTCGGGAACGCGATGACGTCGCGCAACGACTCCGCCCCCGAGAGCAGCATGCAGATGCGGTCCCAGCCGAACGCGATGCCGCCGTGCGGCGGCGGGCCGTACTGGAAGGCGTCGAGCAGGAAGCCGAACTTCTCCTGCTGCTCGGCCTCGTCCATGCCGAGCAGGGCGAACACCCGCTGCTGCACGTCGGAACGATGGATACGGATCGAGCCGCCGCCGATCTCGTTGCCGTTGGCGACGATGTCGTAGGCGTAGGCCAGCGCCTGGTCGGGCGCCTCCTCGAAGCGGTCGAGCCAGTCCTCGTTCGGGGAGGTGAAGGGGTGGTGCACGGCGGTCCAGCCGATCTCCTCCCCCTTGTCGTCGCGGACGCGCTCGAACATCGGCGCGTCGACGATCCACACGAACGACCAGGCGCTCTCGTCGACCAGGCCGACGCGGCGGGCGATCTCGCCGCGTGCCGCACCCAGCAGCGCGCGGGCGTCCGACGGGTGACCCGCGGCGAAGAAGATCGCGTCGCCGGGGTCGGCGCCCACGGCCTTGGCCAGCCCGTCGCGCTCGACGTCGGACAGGTTCTTGGCGACGGGACCGCCGAGCGTGCCGTCCTCGCCGACGGTGACGTAGGCGAGGCCGCGGGCACCGCGCTGACGGGCCCACTCCTGCCACGCGTCGAACTGCCGACGCGGCTGCGACGCGCCACCGGGCATCACGACCGCGCCCACGTAGTCGGCCTGGAAGACGCGGAACGACGTCGCGGAGAAGTACTCGGTGAGCTCGGTGAGCTCGATGCCGAAGCGCAGGTCGGGCTTGTCGGACCCGTAGCGCGCCATGGCCTCCGCGTAGGTCATCCGCGGGATCGGCAGCGGGATCTCGTAACCGGCGAGCTCGCGCCACAGCGCCGCGGTGACGGCCTCGCCCAGCTCGATGACGTCGTCCTGGGAGACGAAGCTCATCTCGATGTCGAGCTGGGTGAACTCGGGCTGACGGTCGGCGCGGAAGTCCTCGTCGCGGTAGCAGCGGGCGATCTGGTAGTAGCGCTCGGTGCCCGCGACCATCAGCAGCTGCTTGAACAGCTGCGGGCTCTGCGGCAGGGCGTACCAGGAGCCGGGCCGCAGCCGCGCCGGGACCAGGAAGTCGCGCGCGCCCTCCGGGGTCGACCGGGTCAGCGTCGGCGTCTCGACCTCGACGAAGTCGCGCTCGTGCAGCACGGTGCGCGCGATCCGATTGGCCTCGCTGCGCATCCGCAGCGCGGCCGCCGGACCGGTACGGCGCAGGTCGAGGTAGCGGTGCTTGAGCCGGATCTCCTCGCCCACCTCGGTGTGGTCGTCGATCGGGAAGGGCAGCGGCGCCGACTCCGACAGCACGGTCAGGTCGGTGGCCAGTACCTCGATCTCGCCCGTCGCGAGCTCGGGGTTCTCGTTGCCCGCGGGGCGTCGCGCCACCTCGCCGGTGACCTGGACGACGAACTCCGACCGCAGCCGGTGCGCCCGCTCGGCCATCTCGCCCTCGCGGAACACGACCTGCGCGGAACCGGACGAGTCGCGCAGGTCGATGAAGATCACGCCGCCGTGATCGCGACGGCGGGCCACCCAACCGGCGAGGGTCACGGTCTGTCCGGCATGGTCGGCACGCAACGTGCCGGCGGGGTGGGTGCGCATCACGGGGAGCAAGGCTATCCGGCGCCCCGACGGTGACGGCCAGCAGGTTTCCGCTCCCCCGGCGCACCGTGCGGCGACGCGGCGACGCGAGGACGTCCCGACGTGTCGGTGCCCCGCGACGACCCGGTGTGCCGGGGCCCAGCGGGCCGCGAGCGGCGGCTCACAACAGGCTGAGCTGGTCGCCCGCCGCACCGCTGCGGTCGTCCCTGCCGGCAGACGGGCGTGCCGCCGCCGCCACCTCCGGGTCCCGGTCGGACGTCGGCCGTGTCCCCGGGTCGGCGCGACCCGCGGCGCCCAGGTCGACGTCGGCGGCACGGCCGCGGAAGCGCATCGCCGTCACCGAGCCGTCGAGCCCGTGCCGGCGCAGCAGCGGTGCGACGCGTTCGGCCAGCGCGGTGCGGTAGGCGCCGTCGACGTATGCCCCGCGGCGGTACAGCCGCCCGTACGCGTCGACGAGCCCGGGATGCTCGCGCTGCAGCCACGCGAGGAACCATTCCCTGGTCCCGGGGCGCAGGTGCAGCGCCATCACGCTCGCGCCCGTCGCGCCCGCCGCCGCGATACGTCCGAGCAGCGCGTCGAGCGCCTCCGCCGAGTCGGTGAGCAGCGGCAGCACGGGCGCGACCATCACCCCGCAGGGCAGACCGGCGTCCGTGATCCGCCGCACCAGGTCGAGCCGGGCCCGCGGACTCGGCGCCCCCGGTTCGAGACGGGCCTGCAGCGACCGGTCGAGCAGCGCGATCGACACCCCGAGCCCGACCGGGACGTCCTGGGCTGCGGACGCGATCAACGGCAGGTCGCGGCCGAGGACGGTCCCCTTGGTGAGCACGGAGAAGGGCGTTCCCGATCCGGCGAGCGCCCGCACGATGCCCGGCATCAACCGGTAACGCCCCTCGGCCCGCTGGTACGGGTCGGTGTTGGTGCCCATCGCCACGGGCTCACGGCGCCACCGCGGCCGATTCACCTCGCGTTCGAGCACTCGTGCAGCGTTGACCTTGACGATGATCTGGCTGTCGAAGTCGGCGCCCGCATCGAGGTCGAGATAGGTGTGGGTGTTGCGCGCGAAGCAGTTGTGGCTGATCACGCCTTCGGCGACGAAGTCACCGGTCCCCGTCGTGATGTCGAACATCGGCCGCGACTCCGGGAGCGGTTCCACGGCCACGACCTCGGGCCCGGCCGCCGCGACGACCGACCCGCCGGGCTCGCGGATCCCGGTGGCCGACGGGTCGACACAGCCGGCGAGCCGGGTGAGCGTGCGCGCATCCGCCGGCAGGACCGCCGTGTGCAGCGCCTCCCCGGCGCCCGGGCCCGGAGCATGCCGGACGAACCGCAACCCGAGCTCCCGGCCCGCGGCGACGAACCGGTCGAGCAGGTCGCCACCGGCGGGGCCGACGGCCCGCACCTCCAGCGCCGCGCCGGAGCGGGACCCGAGCGCATCGAGCACGCCCGCGACGAAGCCGGCCTTCCACTCCCGACCGGGCCGCAGCGGCCACCCGGCCGGACCCACGGCCGCGGCCGACCCGACCCGCACCCCGCCCCCCGCGGGCAGCGGCACCCGCCGGGCGGCCGTCGCGACCGGGGTCGCCGCGGCCACGGAAGCGACCGGCGCTCCGGGAGCTTCCGCCACTGCGAGGGATCCGGACGGTTGCACCGAGCCGACCGGCACTGCCCGCCCGGCTGAGCCCGTCGAGCCCGTCGAGCCCGTCGAGCCCGTCGAGCCGACGGGCCCTGCCGAGCCCGACGACGCTGTCGCGGCTGCCGGCAGCGAGGCTGCCCCGGCCCGCCGCGATGCACGCCCACCCGGCCGGGGCCGACGCGCCTCGGGGCGGGTGGTGCGGGTCGGCCCCGAGGCCGACGTCCACACCCCTGGCATCGCCACGGCACGGGCCCAGCCACCGCCGCGGGCGAGCGCCGCCGGGGAGCTCCCCGCAGCCGCTGACGCCGGGACCGTCGTCACCGGAACCGTCGCCCGTGCCGGGCCTCCGGCGGCACCGGGCTCGGCGCCACCGGCTCCGGGGCCCGCGGCGGCACCGGCCCCGCCCCCGGCGCCGACCGCGACACCGACCTCGGCCATGCGGCCGAGCACGCCCGCGTCGAGGTGGGCGACCAGATCGCGTGCGGCCGGACCGGCGGCGGCCCCGTCGGCGTCGGCGAGCATCCGGTGGACCCGCGCCAGTGCCTCCAGCGGGATCCGGCCGGACGGGAACGCCTCACCCGACGCGGCGGGATGCACCGCGTCGGCCCGGGTGATCCCACAGAGGTAGCCCACCCGGTACGCGGGCTCGGACGCCGGCGAGGGCGTCGGCGCACCGGGCCCGAGCAGGCGCGACCCCGGCCGCAGGTGCGGACGCCGGCCACTGCGGCACCACCCCGGCGACACGTGGCGCCATCCCTCACTGGTGAGGAAGCGGTGCTCTCCGCTGGTGACGAGGTCCGTGCCGTCGCTGAGCACGACACGGCGGGCCGGGCGCACCGTCGACCAGTGCGCCAGTACCCGGGTGCGGACGTAGCGGCGGACACCGTCGGGACCCACCTCGGTGCCGACCACCGCATCGCGGACCGTCACGTCGGCGATGGGCCGCCATCGACCGTCGGCCAGCAGCACGCGCGCCGACCCGTCAAGGCAGTAGACGCACGCGTGCGAGCAGCCGCGGTACGGATTGACCGTCCAGGCGAACGGCATGCGCGAGGGCGCCGGCACCCGGTTGAGCACCGACTTCGCCTCGACCTCGTGGAAGACGGTGCCCGCGAACTCCGGCGTCCGGACGCTGCGCAGCAGCCCCCGGAGGCCCGGCAACGCCGCGTCGCCGCCCACCCCGTCGTCCCGCACCTGCTGCCCGCTCCACCGCACCCCGGGATTCGAACACATGTTCGACACCCCTGCAAGCCGCTATCCCCACCCGTTGGCCGCCGTGCGCCGACCGCGCATCCTGGACCGGTGAACGGGACACCGTCGGCCCCGCACGGGGCGCCGCAGGTCCGGACGACGACCGTCGTCGTCTCGGGGGTGTCCGGCACGGGCAAGTCGACCGTCGCCCGCCTGCTCGTGGAGCGGACCGGCTGGGACTTCGCCGAGGGCGACGACCTGCATCCGGCGGCCAACCGCCGCAAGATGACCGCCGGGACACCCCTCGACGACGCGGACCGGCTGCCCTGGCTGCGCCGGATCGCCGCGTGGGTCGGGACGTGCGAGGCGGACGGTCGGAACGCCGTGGTCACCTGCTCGGCCCTGCGCCGCAGCTACCGCGACCTGCTGCGCGCGGGCCACCCGTCGGTGTGGTTCGTCCAGCTCACGGCCGGGCCCGAGGACCTCGACCGGCGGCTGCGGACCCGGCGGGGCCACTTCATGCCCGCCTCACTGCTCGGCAGCCAGCTCACGACGCTCGAGCCCCTCACCCCCGACGAGCCCGGCGCCGTGTATCCCTCCGACGGCGGCCCGCTGCGCGTCGCCGAGCGCGTCCTCGGCGACCTCCGGACGCGGCCCGGCCGCTGACCCCGCCCGCTCAGCCCGCCCGCTCGGCCGCACCCGGCGCCGGGCACTGCCCGGAGCCGACTGCCGACCCGGTCCGGAGGCCCGGCACCGCGTTGGAAGAATGCACCGGTGTCGCAGGCCGATCCCGATCGCCGCGATCCCGATCGGTCCGGGGCCGCGGGCCGTGCCACGACACGGCCACAGCACACCCGCGCCCGTGACACGGCCGGCGACACGGCCCACGGCTCCGACGCCCCGACGGTCGAGTTCGCCGCGGTCCCCGCCGGTGTCCCGGCGGGCGACGACCGGCCGCACACCCGAGCGGCCCGCCGGACCACCGCCCGGCCCGGCTCCGGACCCACCCGCCGCGACCCCGGGAACGGCGACACCGCCCAGGGAGACACCGCGCACGCAGACACCGCCCACGCCGACACCGCGCACGGAGACACCGACCGCGCCCGCGACGACGACGGTCGTCCCGGCCGGGCACGGGACACCCCCAGGCCGAGCCACGGTCACGGCCACTCGCACTCGAACGCGCCGGCCGGGCCGTCGGCCCGCCGGGTCCGGATGTTCATCGCCGCACTGCTCGTGCCCTGCGCGCTCGCGACGGTCGTGGGCGTCGTCCTGCTCTGGCCGCGCCAGGGGCCGCCGGCCACGACGCAGCAGCCGGGCACGCCGGTTGACGCCCAGGTCGTCGCGACCCAGCGGGCCGACTGCACACCCGGGGACGGCACGGGCGCCTGCCTCGGCCTCACCGTGCACATGACCGACGGGCCGCTGCCCGGCCGGGATCTCGTGCAGATCCTGCCCGTCGAACCGTCCACGCCGCGGTTCGCGGTCGGCGACGGGGTCGTGCTGCAGTGGTCCGGCGCGGACCCGCTCGATCCGGGCTCGTACCAGGTCGTCGACTTCCAGCGCGGCCCGCCGCTGGTCTGGCTCGCGGTGCTCTTCGCGGCGGCGGTGCTGGTGCTGGGCGGGTGGCGCGGGCTCGCGGCGCTCGTCGCGCTGGGCCTGACGTTCGTCGTGCTGCTGGTGTTCGTGCTGCCGTCCGTCATCGCGGGCCACGACCCGCTGGCTGTGGCGATCGTCGGTGCGTGCCTGGTCATGTTCGTGGTGCTCTACCTGACCCACGGGCTCTCGGCCCGCACGTCGACGGCGGTACTGGGGACGCTGGTCTCGCTGGGGGTCATCGGGGCGCTCGGCGCGGTCTTCGCGGCCGCCGCGAAGCTGACGGGTCTCGACGACCAGACCGCCAACCTCATCGCCACCCTCGGGGCGCCGGTGGACGCCCGCGGCCTGCTGCTCGCGGGCTTCGTGATCGGGGCGCTGGGCGTCCTCGACGACGTGACGGTCACCCAGACCAGCGCGGTCTGGGAGCTGCGCGCCGCCAACCCCGACCTCGGTGCGGGTGCCCTGTTCGCCGCGGCGATGCGCATCGGCCGCGACCACGTGTCGTCGGCCGTCAACACCCTCGTGCTGGCCTACGCGGGCGCGTCGCTGCCGTTGATGCTGGTGTTCTCGTTGTCCGGCAACGGGTTGGGCCACGTCCTCACGATCGGCGACGTCGCGACGGAGATCGTGCGGACCCTCGTCGGGAGCATCGGGCTGGTGGCCTCGGTGCCGATCACGACGGGGCTGGCGGCGCTGGTGGCGAGCCAGGAACCGCGCCCGGTGTGACCTCGCGGCGCCGCGCGAGCAGCGTGGCCGCGCCGTCGCCCTCCTCGTGGGTGAGCACGTCGAGCCCGGGGAACGCGGCGGCCAGCTCACCGGGCCCGGCCCGGAACGGCCCGGGCTCGTCGTCGACCTCGGACAGCACGGTGAGCACGAGCAGCCCGCCCTCGGCGAGCAGGCGCGCGAACGCCGGGTACAGGCGGGGGTCGCGGAACCGCTGGCAGACGACGAGGTCGTAGGGCCCGGTACACGCGGCCGGGAGACCGGCGTCGAGGTCGGCCACGTGCCACGCGACCTCGACGTCCTGCGCGGCGGCCAGCGCGGCGCCGGCGGCCAGCGCGACCGGCGAGACGTCGACCGCGTCGACGACGAACCCGCGCGCGGCCAGCCACACCGCGACGCTCCCCCGGCCGCAGGCGACGTCGAGCGCCCGACCGCCCGCGGGCAGCAGGTCCTCGCGGCCGCGCAGTGCATCGGGCGGCGCCGGCTGCCCGACACCGGCGACGGCGTGCCGCGCGTCCCAGCGCTCCCGGTCGGTGACGGCCATGCGCAGTCAGCCGTGGATGCGGCCGGCGACCGTCTCCACCACCGCGTCGAGTGCGACGGCGTCCTGGTCGCCGGAGCCGAGGTCCTTGACCCCGACGGTGCCGGCCTCGATGTCGCGCTCGCCGAGGACCAGCGCGAACCGGGCGCCGGACCGGTCGGCCGCCTTCATCGACCCCTTGAGGCCGCGGCCGCCGTAGGCGATGTCGACCCGCACGCCGGCGGCCCGCAGCTTCGCCGCGACGACGACGAGCCGGTCGCGCGCGGCGTCGCCCAGCGGCACGCAGAAGACGTCGACGCGGGGCGCGTCGTCGATCGCGACGCCCTCGGCCCGGCACGCCAGCAGGGTGCGGTCGACGCCGATCCCGAACCCGACGCCCGAGAGCGGCTGCCCGCCCAGCACCTCCATCAGCCCGTCGTAGCGGCCGCCGCCGCCGATGCCGGACTGCGCGCCGAGGCCGTCGTGGACGAACTCGAACGTCGTCTTCGTGTAGTAGTCCAGCCCGCGGACCATCCGGGGGTTCTCGACGTAGGCCACGCCGAGGTCGTCGAGGTGGCGCTTGACCGCCGCGTGGTGCGCGGCCGAGGCCTCGGAGAGGTGGTCGACGAGCAGCGGCGCGTCCGCGAGCAGCGCCCGCACCTCGGGACGCTTGTCGTCGAGCACGCGCAGCGGGTTGATCGCCGCGCGGTGCCGGGTCGCCTCGTCGAGCGGCAACCCGGCGAGGAACTCCTGCAGGCGCTCCCGGTACGGCGGGCGGCAGTCGGCGTCGCCCAGCGACGTCAGCTCCAGGCGGTAGCCGGTGAGCCCGAGCGAGCGGAAGCCCTCGTCGGCGACGGCGATCACCTCGGCGTCCAGCGCCGGGTCGTCGACGCCGATCGCCTCGACGCCGACCTGCTGCAGCTGCCGGTAGCGTCCGGCCTGCGGGCGCTCGTAGCGGAAGAACGGCCCGGCGTAGCGCAGCTTGACCGGCAGCCCGCCGCGGTCGAGGCCGTGCTCGATCACGGCCCGCACGACGCCCGCGGTCCCCTCGGGCCGCAGCGTCACCGACCGCTCGCCCCGGTCGGCGAAGGAGTACATCTCCTTGCTGACGACGTCGGTCGACTCCCCCACGCCGCGGGCGTAGAGGCCGGTGTCCTCGAAGACCGGCAGCTCGATGTGGCCGTAGCCGGCCCGGTCCGCGGCGGCGACCAGCGCGTCGCGGACCCGGACGAAGCCGTCGGCGGGCAGGTACTCCGGGATGCCCTTCGGCGCGGCGAAGGGTTGGGCGCGGCCCGTTCCCGGCGTGGTCCCGGTCGACGTCCCCGAGCCCGTGTCCGTCGCGCTCACAGTCCCCTCCGTGCGGGCGGCTGCTCGCCCAGATCCTGCAGGAACGGGTTGCTCGCCCGCTCCCGGCCGATGGTGGTCGCCGGGCCGTGGCCGGGCAGCACGAACCCGGAGTCGTCGCGCACGAGCAGCTTGTCGCGCACGCTGGCCAGCAGCTGGCGGTGCGAGCCGCCCGGCAGGTCGGTACGGCCGACCGACCCGGCGAAGAGGGTGTCGCCCGCGAGGATGACCTCGGTCCCGTCATCGGACGGCGTGGTGAAGACGACCGAGCCCGGCGTGTGGCCCGGGGTGTGGTCGACGCGCAGGGTCAGCCCGGCGAGCTGCAGGTCCGACCCGTCGGCGAGCAGCTCCACCGAGCGCGGCTCGCGCAGCTCCAGCCTGCCGCCGAAGAACGCGGCGGACTCCGCCGAGATGCCCTTCAGCGGGTCGGCGAGCAGCTCCCGGTCGTCGGGGTGGATCCAGGCGGGGATGTCGTTGCCGTCGCACACCGGCGCGACGCTGAACGTGTGGTCGAAGTGCCCGTGGGTGAGCAGCACCGCGACCGGCGTCAACCGGTGTTCGGCGAGCAGTTCCTCGAGCGGTTCGACCGCGTCCTGTCCGGGGTCGACGACGATGCACGCCTCCCCCGCCTCACGGGCGAGGACGTAGCAGTTGGTCTGGAACGACCCGGCGGGAAAGCCTGCGACGAGCACACGAGCAGCCTAGACGCGCCCACCCAGGTTCCTCTCAGGCACGGTGGATAGGCTCGCCGCCGCCGGCAGCGCCCGCTGGGCGCCGGTTGCCGAGGACAGGAGGATGCACCGCGGTGGCGACCAACCAGATGCGACGCGAGGCGGCCAAGCGCAAGCTCGCCAGCCAGCAGCAGCGGCGGGCCGAACAGGCACGCCGACGCAAGCGGGTCGCGACGATCACCACCGCCGCGGTCGTCGTCGTCGTGGTCGTCGGCGTGGTGCTGCTGACCACGATCGGCTCCGGCGGCGGCTCGGGCAACCAGGCGGCGGCACCCACGACGGCCTGCAGCTACCCCACCGAGACCGGTGCGGCCAAGCCCAACAACCCCCCGTCGACCGACGACGTCCCCGACACCGGCACCGTCGGCGTCGCGCTGACCACGTCGGCCGGGCCCATCGGGCTGACCCTGGACCGCGCCGAGGCGCGCTGCACCGTCAACAGCTTCGTGAGCCTGGTGAACCAGAAGTACTTCGACGACACGATCTGCCACCGGCTCACCACCGGTGAGGGGCTGAAGGTCCTGCAGTGCGGCGACCCGACCGGCACCGGCACCGGCGGCCCCGGCTACACCATCCCCGACGAGCCGCCGACGAAGCTGGCGCCCGCGCCGGGCGGGAGCGGATCGGTCATCTACCCGCGCGGCACGGTCGCGATGGCGAAGACGTCGGCCCCGAACTCGGGCGGCAGCCAGTTCTTCCTCGTCTACGGCGATTCGACGCTGCCGCCGGACTACACGGTCTTCGGCACCGTCGACGCGGCCGGCCTCGCGACCCTGGACAAGATCGCCGCGGGCGGCGAGGACGACTCCAACGGGACCGGCGACGGCAAGCCGAAGACCGAGGTCCGCATCCAGACCGCGACGCTCACCTCCTGACCGTCACACCCTGACCGTCGGCTCCCGATCGGCGGCTCCCGATCGTCGACGGGCCACCGGGCCCGGTCCGCCCTCCGCGGACCGGGCCCGGTGTCGTCGCGGGCCGAGCCGCTCAGCCGGCCGACGTCACCCGGTACACGTCGTAGACGCCCTCGACGTTGCGCACCGTGCGCAGCAGGTGGCCGAGGTGCTTCGGGTCGCCCATCTCGAAGCTGAACCGCGACACCGCGACGCGGTCGCGCGAGGTCGTCACCGACGCCGAGAGGATGTTCACCCGCTCGTCGGCGAGCACCTTGGTGACGTCGGAGAGCAGCCGGTGCCGGTCGAGCGCCTCGACCTGGATGGCGACGAGGAACACCGACCCCGGCGACACGGACCACGCGACGTCGACCAGGCGTTCCTGGCGGCTCTGCAGGTCGTGGGCGTTGGTGCAGTCGGTGCGGTGCACGCTGATGCCGCCGCCGCGGGTGACGAACCCGAGGATGTCGTCGCCCGGCACCGGGGTGCAGCAGCGCGCCAGCTTGGTGTACATGTCGCCCGCCGAGGTGCCGTCGGGGTTGACGACGGTGACCCCCGCGTCGCCGGTGGGCCTGCGCTGCCGGACGGTCGACGGGGTGGCCCGCTCGGCGAGCTCCTCCTCCGCGTCCTCCATGCCGCCGAGCAGCGCCACCAGCCGTTGGACGACGTGGCGGGCACTCGCGTGGCCCTCCCCGACCGCGGCGTAGAGCCCCGACAGGTCCGGGTAGTGCAGCTCGCGGGCGAGCGCGGCCATCGAGTCCGGCGAGGCGAGCCGCTGCAACGGCATGCCGGTGCGGCGCGCCTCCCGGGTGATGGCGTCCTTGCCCGCCTCGATGGCCTCCTCGCGGCGTTCCTTCGCGAACCAGTGCTTGATCTTGGTCTTGGCCCGCGGCGACGCGACGAACTGCAGCCAGTCGCGGCTCGGGCCCGCACCCTCGGCCTTGGACGTGAAGATCTCGACGACGTCGCCGGACTCCAGCGTCCGCTCCAGCGCGACCAGCCGGCCGTTGACCCGGGAGCCGATGCAGCGGTTGCCGACCTCGGTGTGCACGGCGTAGGCCAGGTCGACCGGCGTCGAGCCCGTCGGCAGCGTGACGACGTCGCCCTTCGGGGTGAAGACGAAGATCTCCTGCGAGGCGAGGTCGAACCGCAGCGACTCCAGGAAGTCGCCGGGGTCGGCGGCCTCCCGCTGCCAGTCGAGCAGCTGGCGCATCCACGACATCTCGTCGATCTCGACGGTGCCGGCCGTGGCCGCGTGGGACCCCCTGCTCTCCTTGTAGCGCCAGTGCGCCGCGATCCCGAACTCCGCGGTGCGGTGCATCTCGCGGGTCCGGATCTGCACCTCGAGCGGCTTCCCGTCCGGGCCGATCACGGTGGTGTGCAGCGACTGGTAGACACCGAAGCGCGGCTGGGCGATGTAGTCCTTGAACCGGCCGGGCATCGGCTGCCACAGCGCGTGCACCATGCCCATCGCCGCGTAGCAGTCGCGGACCTCGTCGACGAGGACCCGGACCCCGACGAGGTCGTGGATGTCGTCGAAGTCGCGGCCCTTGACGATCATCTTGCGGTAGATCGAGTAGTAGTGCTTGGGCCGGCCCTCGACCGTCGCCGTGATGCGTGCGCCCTCGAGCTGCTGCATCACCTCGTCGATGACCTGCTTGAGGTAGGTGTCGCGCGACGGCGCCCTGGTGGCGACGAGGCGCACGATCTCCTCGTACTTCTTGGGGTGCAGGATCGCGAACGACAGATCCTCGAGCTCCCACTTGACCGTGGCCATGCCGAGGCGGTGCGCCAGCGGGGCCATCACCTCGAGGGTCTCGCGGGCCTTCTTGGCCTGCTTCTCCGGCGGCAGGAAGCGCATCGTGCGCATGTTGTGCAGCCGGTCGGACAGCTTGATGACGAGCACCCGCGGGTCGCGGGCCATGGCGACGACCATCTTGCGGATCGTCTCGGCCTCGGCCGCGGTGCCGAACTCGACCTTGTCGAGCTTCGTCACGCCGTCGACCAGGTGCGCGACCTCGTCGCCGAAGTCGGTGCGCAGCCGCTCCAGCGAGTAGTCGGTGTCCTCGACGGTGTCGTGCAGCAGGGCCGCGACCAGCGTCGTCGTGTCCATACCGAGCTCGGCCAGGATCGTCGCGACGGCGAGCGGGTGGGTGATGTACGGGTCGCCCGACTTGCGCTTCTGGTGGGCGTGCTTGGCCTCGGCGACGTCGTACGCGCGCTGCAGCAGCCCCAGGTCGGCGTTGGGGTGCAGCGTGCGGTGCACGGTGGCCAACGGCTCGAGCACCGGCTTGACGATCGCGACCCGCTGCGGGGTCATCCGCCGGGCGATCCGCGCCCGCACGCGACGCGTCGCCGACGGCTTCGTCACCGCGGTGCCGGTCGGCGCCGGGTTCGACGGCGCGGGGTTCGACGGCGCGGGGCTCGACCGCCCGGTGCTCGACGGCGCGGGGCCCGTCGGCGCAGTGTTCGCCGCCGAGTTCGTCGCCGCCCTGGCGGCCGCCGTGCCGGGGCCCTCCGGACCGGGCACGGGCGGCGCCGCCGGCTGCAGATCCGTCATGCGCGCTCCACCTCCGGAAGGATAACCCTGCCGCTAGTACGTGAGCAGCGAGTGCACCGCGACGTCGCCGACGAGCCGGTCGCGGCCGCCGAGCGCGCGCAGCTCCACGAGCGCGCCGAAGCCGGTGACCTCCGCACCCACGTCGCGCAGCAGCGCGCAGGCCGCGCCGGCGGTCCCGCCGGTGGCCAGCACGTCGTCGACGACGAACACCCGGTTCCCGGACGTGACGACGCCCTCGGGGAGCTCGAGGGTGGCCTCCCCGTACTCCAGGGCGTAGCGCCGGCTGGCCGCGACGCGGGGCAGCTTGCCCGCCTTGCGGACGGGTACGACACCCACGCCCGCGACGACGGCGACCGCCGAGCCGATGAGGAACCCGCGCGCCTCGACGCCCGCCACGATGTCGGCCACGCCGACCAGCGCGGCCAGCTCGGTCGCCACGACGGTGAAGGCCTCGGCGTCGGCGAGGACGGGCGTGATGTCGCGGAACAGCACACCCGGCTCCGGGAAGTCGGGCACGTCGCGGACCAGCGCCGCGACCGGCGCCATCCGCTCCGCGGTCTCGGGGTCCAGGCCGGCGACGGCGTCGAGCGCGGTCACCGGCGACGCTTCCCGCTCGGGCGTGCCGACTTGCCCGTCGGCCGCGCGCCCGAACGCTGCGGTTGCCGGCGCGGGTTCCGGTCGGGGGTCGACGCCGCCGCGGCCACCGCCCGCTCACGGCGCAGCTCGCGGCCGAGCGTCTCGTCGTCGACGAGGTCGGGCTCATCGTCGTCGAACGTCCCGGCGCCGCGCTGCGCGGCCGCCGCCCGCGCCCGCCGTGCGGCGACGCGCTCGGCCTGCTTGCGGAACCGCGGATCGCGCATCTTGAGGTCGACGAGCAGCGGCGTGGCCAGGGCCAGCGACGACAGCGCACCGGCGACGATGCCGACGAGCTGGACGAGTGCCAGGTCGGCGAGGGTGCCGACGCCGAGCAGCCCGACGCCGACGACGAGCAGCCCCAGCACCGGCAGCACCGCGATCAGCGAGGTGTTGATCGAGCGCATCAGCGTCTGGTTCAGCGCGAGGTTGGCCGCCTCGCCGTAGGTCCGCCGGGTCAGCCCGAGCAGACCGCGGGTGTTCTCCCGGACCTTGTCGAACACGACGACCGTGTCGTAGAGCGAGAAGCCGAGGATCGTGAGCAGGCCGATGACGGTCGCCGGGCTCACCTCGAAACCGACGATCGAGTAGATGCCCGCCGTGACGACGACGTCGTGCAGCAGCGCGACGAGCGCCGCGATCGCCATCGACCGTTCGAAGTAGAACGCGAGGAAGATCGTCACGAGCACGAGGAACACGGCGAGCGCGATGATCGCCTGCCGGGTGATCTGGCCACCCCAGGTGCCGCTCACGTCGCTGTCGCTGATCACCTGCTGGGAGGGCTGACCGTCGGGCCCCAGGGGCTGGAGCTCCTGGAAGAGCGCCTGCTTGAGCGCGGCGGTCTGGCCCACGTCCAGCGGCTCGGACCGGAGCTGGATCGTCTCCGACGCACCGGTCCCCGCCGACTGCACCGACGCCGCCGGGATGCCGACGCTCTTCTCGTAGACCTGGCTGACCTGGGTCGTCGTGATCTGGCCCTGGGCGCCGGCCGCGGGGAACTGGATCTGGGTGCCGCCGGTGAAGTCGATCCCGAGGTTGAAGCCCCGGAAGATGATCGAGACCAGGCACACGAGCACGAGCGCGCCGAAGAACGCGTACCAGATCTTGCGCTTGCCGACGATGTCGAACGCGCCGGTGCCGGTGTAGAGCCCGGAGAACTTGCCGGGCCGCGTCGTGGTGGCCGCCATGTCAGGCCCCCTTCCCGGCCGTCGCGGCCGCCCGTCGCCGTTGCGCGCCGATCGCCGCGACGCTCCCCAGCCCGGAGAGCTTCGGGCTGGAGAACACGCGGGAGTTCGACGCCAGCGCCACCAGCGGGTGCGTCACCAGGAACACGACGATCAGGTCGAGCACCGTCGACATGCCGAGGGTGAACGCGAAGCCCTTCACCTGGCCGACGGCCAGGATGTAGAGCACCGCGGACGCGAGGAAGCTGACCGCGTCGGCCGACAGGATCGTGCGCCGGGCCCGGACCCAGCCGCGCGGGACCGCCGCCCGGAACGAACGGCCCTCCCGCATCTCGTCCTTGAGCCGTTCGAAGAAGATGACGAACGAGTCGGCCGTGATCCCGATCGCGACGATGAAGCCCGCGACGCCGGCGAGGTCGAGCGTGAGCCCGACCCAACGCCCGAGCAGCACCAGGACGGCGTAGACGACGACCCCGGACAGGGCCAGCGACAGGATCGTCAGGACGCCGAGCACGCGGTAGTAGAACAGGCAGTAGACGAACACCAGCGCCAGCCCGATCGCGCCGGCGATGAGCCCGGCCTCCAGCGAGGCGAGCCCCAGCGTCGCCGACACCGTCTGCGCCTGCGACGACTCGAACGACAGCGGCAGCGAGCCGTAGCGCAGCACGCCGGCCAGCTGTTGCGCGCTCTGCTGGTTGAAGTTCCCGGAGACCTGCGTGACGCCGTAGAGCGCGCTCTGGATCGTCGGCGCCGACACGACCTGACCGTCGAGCACGAAGGCCGCCTGCTGACCGATGTGCTGGGCGGTGTAGTTGCCCCACGCCGTCGAGCCCGCGCTCTTGAACGACAGGTTGACGACGTAGTCGAGACCCTGCTGGTTCTGGCCGGCCTGCGCGTTGTCGATCTGGGTGCCCTCGACGATCGTCGGGCCCAGCACGTACTTGGTGACCCCGTCCTGGCCGCACGTGACGAGCGGCTGGTCGGGCAGGTCGTAGCCGCGCAGCGGGTCGTCGGCGCAGTTCAGCGTCGCGAGACCCTGCAGCTGGGTGGTGGGGTCGCTGCTCTGCCGGACCTGGCGCGCCTGCGTGACCTCCGCGGCCAGCGTCGGGTCGCTCGGCGAGGACGCCGTCGCGTCGCCCGCGGGCGGCGGGGTCTGCGCCCCGGTCGGCGGGGTCTGCTCACCGGTCGGCGGGGGCGTCGGGGTCGGGGTCTGCGCCGGGACCGAGTACGCGGCCGGTGCGATGCGCCCGGCCGACGTGCCCATGCCCTGCGGCTGCGTCCCGGTGCCACCGGTCGCCGGGGCACCGCCCGTCCCGGTTCCCCCGGCGGGCGGGGTGCCCGGCGTGGCCGAGCCCGGCTGGCCGCCCGCACCCGGCTGCCCGCCCTGCTGCGCCTGCTGCTGCGCCGCGGCGTAGATGTCGCACGGGGTGTTGCCGCCCTGCGACGGCTGGCTCGTGTCGCACACGACGCCGCGGATCCGGAGCTGCGCGGTCTGCCCGAGGGACTTGGCCTGCTCACCCGCGTCGCCCGGGACGGTGATCACGAGGTTGGTGCCGTCGAGCACCACCTGCGCGCCGCTCACGCCGAGCCCGTCGACCCGCTGCTGGATGATCTGCTGCGCCTGCACGAGCTGGTCGCGCGGTGGCTGGCCGCCGTCGGCGGTCCGCGCGCTCAGCGTGACCTGTGTGCCGCCCTGCAGGTCGATGCCGAGCTTGGGGGTGGGCTTGCCGTCCCCGGTGAAGAACACCAGGGCGTACAGCACTACGACGATGCCGGCGAAGATCGCCAGGTACCGCCAGGGGCGGATACGCCCCGGGGTCGTTGCCACGTGCAGGTCTCCAGAGGTATCCCGGGACCCCGACCGTCGGGGCCCGGGTGGGCGACCCCGGTGGCCGCCCTGGGGTTCGTCAGTTGCGGGAGCCCGGCGTGCCGCCCGTCTGGGCGTCGTCGTCGGTGGCGCCCGCAGCGCCGTTGGTGCTGCCGTTGGTGCTGCCGTTGCTGCCGGCGGTGCCGCTGCCGGCAGGGGCGCCGGAGTCGGTCCGGCCCGCGGCCGGGTCCTTCTTCTCCAGCGACGGCGGGGTCGACGGCTCCGAGGTCGCGGACGGGATGTCGTCCCCGACGGCCGGGTCACCGGTCAGCGACGAGGCGTCGTCCGGGACCGTGGTGGTGTCGACCTTGTCGCGGACGGCGGCGCGCAGCCACGTCGTGACCACGCCGTCGGCGATCTCCAGGTCGATGGTGTCCTCGTAGGAGGCGTCGACGACGGTGCCGCGGAGACCGGAGGTCGTGGTGACCACGTCGCCCGGCTCCAGCGAGGTCTGCAGCCTCTGCATCTCCTGCATGTTCCGGCGCTGCTTGCGCCCGGACAGGAAGATGGGGATGAACAGCACCAGGATGAGCAGGGGGAAGAGCAGCGTTTCCATGATCTTCTGAGATCTCCGTATCTTCGCAGGTCGGCCCGAGTCTGCCAGCCCCGCGGATCGCGCGACGCCCGACCCTCGACCGCCTCCGTTCAGAACAACGGCTGGGACGTCTGACCGGTGACGTCCGGAGGAGGGGTCACACCCAGATGGCCCCATGCCGCGGCGGTCGCGACCCGGCCCCTCGGAGTGCGGGCCAGCATGCCTGCGCGCACCAGGTACGGCTCGCAGACCTCCTCGACGGTACCGGGTTCCTCGCCCACTGCCACGGCCAGCGTCGATACACCCACCGGACCGCCGCCGAACGACTTGACCAGCGCGGACAGCACCGCGCGGTCGAGCCGGTCCAGACCGAGCTCGTCGACGTCGTAGACGGCCAGCGCCTCGCGGGCCACGTCGAGGGTGACGGCGCCGTCCGCGCGGACCTCCGCGAAGTCGCGCACCCGGCGCAGCAGCCGGTTGGCGATGCGGGGCGTGCCCCGGGACCGGCGCGCGATCTCCGCGGCCCCGTCGGGGCGCAGGTCGACCTCGAGGATGGCCGCGGCACGGCGCAGCACCAGCTCCAGCTCGGCCGGCTCGTAGAACTCCATGTGCCCGGTGAACCCGAACCGGTCGCGCAGCGGCCCGGTGAGCGCACCGGCTCGCGTCGTGGCCCCGACCAGCGTGAACGGCGCGATGTCGAGCGGGATGGACGTGGCGCCGGGGCCCTTCCCGACGACGACGTCGACGCGGAAGTCCTCCATCGCGAGGTAGAGCATCTCCTCGGCCGGCCGGGCGATGCGGTGGATCTCGTCGATGAACAGGACGTCGCCGGGCATGAGGTTCGACAGCATCGCCGCGAGGTCGCCCGCGCGTTCGAGCGCGGGCCCCGACGTCAGCCGGATCGCGGCGCCGAGCTCGGCGGCCACGATCATCGACAGGCTCGTCTTCCCCAGCCCCGGCGGGCCGGACAGCAGGATGTGGTCCGGTGGCGTGCCCCGCCGGCGGGCGCCCTCGAGCACCAGCTCGAGCTGCTCGCGCACGCGGGGCTGGCCGATGAACTCCGACAGCCGGCGCGGCCGCAGCGTGCCCTCGACGTCGAGGTCCTCCTCGAGCACCTCGCCGCCCACGTCGCGCAGGTTCTCCTCGCTCACCGAGGTCCCCCCGGGCCTGGGCCCGTCACGTCCGACCCAGGGTCGCCAGTGCCGAGCGCAGCAGCGCCGCGGGCTCGGCGTCCGGGTCGCCCGCGAGGATGCCGTCGACCGCGGCCTCCGCCGGCCGCGCGGTGAACCCGAGCCCGACGAGCGCCTCGACGACCTGGTCGCGGTGGGCGTTGCCGGTGACGAGCGGGCGCACGTCGCCGGCCAGGACCGGAGCGGGCGCGACGACCTTGTCGCGCAGCTCGACGACGAGCCGCTCGGCGCTCTTGCGCCCGACGCCCGGGATGCGGGTGAGCGTCGCGGTGTCGCCGTCGGCCAGGGCGCGGCGCAGCGACTGCGGGTCGAGGACCGCGAGGGTGGCCAGCGCGAGCCGCGGGCCGACGCCGCTGACGGTCTGCAGCAGCACGAACAGCTCGCGTTCCTCGGCGTCGGCGAAGCCGTAGAGGGTGAGCGAGTCCTCGCGGACGACGAGCAGCGTCTCCAGCCGGGCCTCCTGCCCACGCCGGAGCCCGCCGAGGGTCGCGGGCGTGGCGAACACGGCGAAGCCGACCCCGCCCACCTCGACGACGGCGTGGTCGAGGCCGACGGAGAGGACCTCGCCACGGACGCTGGAGATCATCGGGCTCCCTTCGCCGCGGCGGCGAGCCGGGCCTTGTGGTGCCGGGCGAGCTCCGCCGCACGGGCCTGGGCCTGCGCCATCCTGTCCTGCATCGGGCCGCGCCAGCAGTGGCAGATGGCGAGCGCCAGCGCGTCGGCCGCGTCGGCGGGCCGGGGCGGCGCGTCGAGCCGCAGCAAGCGCGTCACCATCGTGGTGACCTGCGCCTTGTCGGCCCGGCCGGCGCCGGTGACCGAAGCCTTGACCTCGCTGGGCGTGTGGAACGCGACGGGCAGCCCGGCCCGCGCCGCGGCGAGCGCGATGACCCCGCTGGCCTGGGCGGTGCCCATCACGCTGCGGACGTTGTGCTGGCTGAACACGCGCTCGACGGCCACGACGTCGGGCGAGAACGCGGCGATCCACCGGTCCGCCGCGTCGGCGACGGCCAGCAGCCGGGCGGGCAGCGGCGCGTGGGCGGGGGTGCGCACCACGTCGACGGCGACGAACTCGACGCCGCGCCCGCCGGTGGAGTCGACGACCCCGATGCCGCAGCGGGTCAGCCCCGGGTCCACTCCGAGCACCCGCACCCGCACCCTCCGATCGCACGAACAGCCGTTCGAGGCCGAAGGCTACCGGCCGGGCCGTCCGGCTCGTGCGGGGCACGCCGGTGGCGCGTCACGCGGTCGGACCCGGCGGGTCGGGTGCCCCGGATCAGGACCCGGGGTCGGCCTTGTCGTTGACGAACAGCACCCGACCCTCCGGGTCGACGACCTGGATGTAGCTGCCCGAGGGCTCGTGGGTGGGACCGTCGACCTCGATCCCGGCGGCACGCAGCGTCTCGGCGGTGGCGAGCAGGTCGTGGCACGACAGGGTCAGCGCGTACAGCCGGTCGGGCTCGCGGTGGTACGCCCTGGCCGGCGTGAGCACGATGCTCGTCTGCGCGCCCGGCAGCGCCACCTCGACCCAGCGCGCGCCCGGCCACAGCGACCGGTCGACGGTCTTCGCGAAGCCCAGCTTCTCGAAGAAGGCGACCATGACGTCCTGGTTCTCGACGGCCAGCATCGCCCCGGCGATGCGCGCGATGACGGGCGGTCCGACGTCCATGACGATCATCCTGACCGACGTGCGGACGGTGCGCACCCACCCGGCGGGTGAGCGGGCCGGGCACACATCCGGCGTCGTCGCGACGCCGTGCCGCGACGGCGCCGGCGTCACGACGCGGCGAGGCCGCCGAACAGCCGGTTGGACAGGCACGCGCGCAGGTAGGGCGCCCCTGCGGTGTAGCCGGAGCCGGGCGCGTCGCCGAGCATCCGGACGGCCAGTCCGTGGTGCGCCGCCTTCCAGCGCTGATGGCCGGCCTCGAGCCTGCCGAGCGCCCGGTCGAGCGCCGCGCGCCCGACGGCGCCGAGAGCCGCGTCGGCCTCGCGGCGGGCATCGGAGAGCGTGTCGACGCCCGCCTCGACCGCGGACCGCACGCGTGGGACACCGGCGAACGCCGCGGAACCCAGGCGCGTCCCGCTCGGCCTGCCGCAGACGACCTCGAACCGCTTGTACTGCTCGGACTGGATCGCGCTGGCGCCCTCGGTGTGCTCGCGGAAGTCGAGGAAGGCGTCGACGCGCAGCGTCGCGACCAGCCGGAACAGCATCGCCGCCCGGGCGAACACGCGGTCGGCGCGCTCGACGCGGGCGATGGCCTGCTCGGTCCGGCCCGCCCGCAACGCGGCGGTCGCGGCGACCATCTCGTCGGCCAGCGTGGTGAAGATCATCTCGCGTGTCTGCAGGGCACGGATGAAGAAGTACTCGTCGTGACGGGTCGACACCGGCAGCACCGACAGGCCGAACCAGGTGGCGAGCCCGGTCGCGGGCAGCTCGGGCAGCGCGACCGCGTCGAGCTGGTCGTCGGCGGTGACCGGGTGGTCGTCGGAGGCGGCGACGAAGCGCAGCGCGTGCCGGATCCGCTTGCGCCGCGTCGGCGGGTCGGGCAGGTCCGGGCCGGCCGCGCTCCGCTCGACGCGGACGACGTCGGCCATCAGCAGCGCGGCGAGCCGGTCGGGGGCGAGCCCTGCCGCGGCGCGTACCCGCTCGAGGAGCGGAAGCGCGAGGTAGGTGCGGTTGGAGAAGCGGCACTCGTGGCGGGCGAGGACGCAGCCGAGGTACGCGTCGAGGAACGGATGTCCGGCGCCGTGTCGGCGCCGCAGCTCACCGAGCCGGACCAGCATCGCGACCGGCAGCGCATGCGTACCGGTCCGCCGCACCTGGGCGGCCACGGCGGTCGCGATCGCCGGAGCGTCCAGCGCGGCGCCGCGCGGGACCATCGGCACCGCGACGTGCGTCGCCGGCCCGGGCAGCGGGTCCCCGCTCGTGAACGCGTCCATGACGGTCCACGGTCGCGGAGCGGGCCCGACCGCGCGATCGGGTGCACCCCCGGATCGCGCCGGTCAGCCCCACGGGGCAAACCCCCGGCAACCGGCCCCGGCGTCCGCTGAGCAGCCGCTCGTGGACGTGCTCCCCCGGTCGAACCCGGTACGTCGGCCGCCGCCAGGGGGTGTCTGACGGATCGCCGTCGATGGGCTCGGTGACCCGGGCGGTTCGTGGCAAGGCGGAACCGGGTCGGCATACCGGGCGTATTCGGGCCCGGCGACAACGCAGCCACGGGCCGTCCGGGCGCCGAGACCGCGACGAGTGATCCGTCAGCCGCCCCCTTAGTGCGCCGCGGCGTCCCAGCTCGCGCCGTAGCCGACCGAGACCTCCAGCGGCACCGAGAGCTCGTGCGCGGCGGCCATCTCGCGGCGGACCAGCGCGTCGACCGCGTCCCGCTCACCGTCGGCGACCTCGAGGACCAGCTCGTCGTGCACCTGTAGCAGCATCCTGCTGCGCAGGCCCTCGGCCTGCAGCGCCGCGTGCACGCGCAGCATCGCGACCTTGATGATGTCGGCGGCGCTGCCCTGGATCGGCGCGTTGAGCGCCATCCGCTCGGCCATCTCGCGACGCTGCCGGTTGTCGCTGGTGAGGTCGGGCAGATAGCGCCGCCGGCCGAGCATCGTCGCCGTGTAGCCGTCCTTGCGGGCCACGTCGACGATGCTGCGCAGGTAGTCGCGCACGCCGCCGAAGGTCTCGAAGTAGTCGTCCATCAGCCCGCGCGCCTCCTCGGTGGAGATGCGCAGCTGGCCGGACAGCCCGAACGCCGACAGCCCGTAGGCCAGGCCGTAGTTCATCGCCTTGATCTTGGCGCGCTGCTCGGGAGAGACGTCGGCCGCGTCGACGCCGAACACCTTCGACGCCGTCTCGGAGTGGAAGTCGCGCTGCGACCGGAACGCCTCGATGAGCGCGGCGTCCTCCGAGAGGTGCGCCATGATCCGCATCTCGATCTGGCTGTAGTCGGCCGTCATCAGCTGGGAGAAGCCGTCGCCGACGACGAACGCCGTGCGGATCCGGCGGCCCGCGGCGGTGCGGATCGGGACGTTCTGCAGGTTCGGCTCCGTCGACGACAACCGGCCGGTGGCGGCGATCGTCTGGGAGTACGTCGTGTGGATGCGCCCGTCGGCCGCGATCGACTTGAGCAGCCCGTCGACGGTGACCTTGAGCCGGGTGGCGTCGCGGTGCAGCAGCAGGTGCTGCAGGAACTCGTGCCCGGTCTGCTCGAACAGCCCGGCCAGCGCGTCGGCGTCGGTGGTGTAGCCGGTCTTGGTGCGCTTGGTCTTGGGCATGCCCAGCTCGTCGAACAGCACGACCTGCAGCTGCTTGGGCGAACCGAGGTTGATCTCCTTGCCGATGACGGCGTAGGCGTCCTGCGCCGCCTGCGCGACCTGCCCGGCGAACTCGGCCTCCAGCGACTCCAGGTTCGCCCGGTCGACCGCGATGCCCGCGGCCTCCAGGTCGGCGAGCACGAAGGCCAGCGGCTGCTCCAGCTCGAGCAGCAGCCCGTTCTGCTCCTTCTCCGCCAGCTCGGCCCCCAACGCGTCGGCCAGCTCGGCGACCGCGGACGCGGCCACCATCTCCGCGTCGGCGTGCGCGCGGTCGGCCTCCTCCTCACCGCCGAGCAGCGACAGCTGCCCGTCGGCCGGGGCGCCCTCCATCGCCAGCTCGCGGCGCAGGTAGCGCAGGGCGAGGTCGGCCAGGTCGAACGAGCGCTGACCGGGCTTGGCCAGGTAGGCCGCGAGGGCGGTGTCGCTGGTGAGGCCCGCCAACGTCCAGCCCCGCCCGCGCAGGGCGTGCAGCACGGCCTTCACGTCGTGCGACGCCTTGGGCACCGCCGGGTCGGCCAGCCACTCCCCGAGCGCCGCCTCGTCGTCCGGGGTGAGGCCCCGCACGTCGAGGTAGCCCGCGACGGGCACCCCCGCCAGCGCGCCGTCGGCCCTGGCCTCGACGCTCGGCTCGCCCGCGGCGAGCGCGATGCCGGTGAAGTCGCGCTCGGTGATACCGCCGGTGACGCCGGAGAACGCCACCCCGACGCGGCGGCCGTCGCGCGCGTTCGCGTCGAGCCACGCCCGCACCGACCCCGGGGCGACGACGGTGCCCTGCACCTCGAACCCCGACTCTGCTTCCGGCTCGGCGCTCTGCAGCGTCGAGAACAGGCGTTCGCGCAGGACGCGGAACTCCAGCTCGTCGAACAGCCGGTGCACGGCGTCGCGGTCCCACGGCCGGACCTCGAGATCGGCCGGCGACGCGTCGAGCGTCACGTCGCGCACCAGCTCGGTGAGCTGCCGGTTGAGCAGGACGTTGGCCAGGTTCGCCCGCAGCGCGTCGCCGGCCTTGCCCTTGACCTCGTCGACCCGGTCGGTCAGCTCGGCGAGCGAGCCGAACTCGCGCACCCACTTCGCCGCGGTCTTCTCCCCCACGCCGGGGATCGAGGGCAGGTTGTCGCTCGGGTCGCCGCGCAGTGCCGCGAAGTCGGGATACTGCTCCGGGGTGAGCCCGTAGCGGTTGTCGACCTCCGCCGGGTCGATCCGGCCCAGGTCGGACACCCCGCGCTTGGGGTAGAGCACCGTCACGTTCTCGGTGACGAGCTGGAACGCGTCGCGGTCACCGGTGGTGATGAGCACCTGGAACCCGTCGGCCTCGGCCTGGGTGGTCAGCGTCGCGATGATGTCGTCGGCCTCGTAGCCCTCGACGGCGAACACCGGGATGTTCAGCGCGCCGAGCACCTCCTTGATCAGGTCGACCTGGCCGCGGAAGTCGTCCGGCGTCGTCGTCCGGTTGGCCTTGTAGTCGGCGTAGCGCTCGGAGCGGAACGTCCTGCGCGAGACGTCGAACGCGACCGCGAGGTGGGTCGGCTGCTCGTCGCGCAGCAGGTTGATCAGCATCGAGGTGAAGCCGTAGACCGCGTTGGTGGTCTGCCCCGTGCCGGTGCGGAAGTTCTCCGCGGGCAGGGCGAAGAACGCCCGGTAGGCCAACGAGTGCCCGTCGAGCAGGAGCAGCCGCCTGCCGCCCGCGGGCACGGGGGTGGCGGCGGACGTCGCTGTCGTGGACACGGTCGACGACGCGGCCGGCTTCTTCGCGGTGGTTCCTGTGGCGGGGCTCATCGCGCGCGAGTCTATGACCGGGCACCGACGGTTCCGCGCGCGCGTTCGCACGCCCGCCCGCACGGCCCCGCCCGCCGCGCCCGCCGTGGCCCCACGACGAGTTCGGCCGATCCGGAACCATCTGCGACGCCCGTTCGTTCCGATCATACGAACTGCACGGTTGCTGGCGTTTTGTCCTGTTCAGCCGCTGTTCGGTGACACCGCATCACCTCTCTCGGACCAATCACGGACCTCGACAGATTCGGAGCACGACGTGAGCGTCAGCCTCACCAAGGGTGGAAATGTCAGTCTGACCAAGGAGGCCCCGGGCCTCAGCAACGTCGTCGTCGGCCTCGGGTGGGACGTGCGCACCACCACCGGCACCGAGTTCGACCTGGACGCCTCGGCGATCGCCGTGGGTGCCGACGGCAAGGTCCTGTCGGACAAGCACTTCGTCTTCTTCAACAACCTCACGAGCCCCGACGGCGCCATCGAGCACACCGGCGACAACCTCACCGGCGAGGGCGAGGGCGACGACGAGCAGGTCAAGGTCAACCTGGCCGGGCTGGGCGCGGAGGTCGACAAGGTCGTCTTCCCGGTCAGCATCTACGACGCCGACTCCCGCGCGCAGAGCTTCGGCCAGGTGCGCAACGCGTTCATCCGCGTCGTCAACGCCGCCGACCAGAAGGAGCTCGCCCGCTACGACCTCACCGAGGACGCCTCGACCGAGACGGCGATGGTCTTCGGCGAGCTGTACCGCAACGGGTCGGACTGGAAGTTCCGCGCGGTCGGCCAGGGCTACGCGTCGGGTCTCGCGGGCATCGCCCGCGACTTCGGCGTCAACGTCTGAGGCCCACGGTGGCGATCGACTACACCAAGCGCCCCAAGCCCCCCGCCCCGGCGACGCCCCCCACCGCGGCGCCCGCCGGGAACGGCGGCGGGGTGTCCCTGTCGAAGGTCACGCTCACCAAGGCGCAGCCGAGCGTCTCGCTCAGCAAACGCGGCGCCACCGGCGGGCAGCTGCGGGTCAACCTGCAGTGGAGCACCGGTGCGCAGCCGGTGAAGCGGGGGCTGTTCAGCCGCGGCGGCTCCGGGGCCATCGACCTCGACCTCGCCTGCCTGTGGGAGTTCACCGACGGCAGCAAGGGCGTCGTGCAGGCGCTCGGCAACGCGTTCCAGGCGCCGACGCACGGCGTCCCGATCATCAGCCTCGACGGCGACGACCGTTCCGGCTCGGTCGCGGGCGGCGAGAACATGCGGATCGACCTCGCGCGCGTCGCCGAGATCCGCCGGATCCTGGTGTTCACCTTCATCTACGAGGGCGTGCCCAACTGGGCCAGCGCCGACGGGGTCGTCACGCTCTACCCGGCGTCGGGCCCGGAGATCGAGGTCCGGCTCGACGAGCCCGACCCGCAGGCCCGCACGTGCGTCATCGCGATGCTGGAGAACCGGGGCGGCGACCTCGTCGTCCAGCGCGAGATGAACTACATCCGCGGCGGCCAGTCCGACGTCGACCAGGCCTACGGGTGGGGCATGCAGTGGGCGCGCGGCCGCAAGTGACGGCACCCCGTCCGCGCGGGGCGGCCGGCACGGCGGCGCTCTCCCCGAGAGGCGGGCCGTGCGCCACTTCGGCTCGCTGACCGCCTCCGACGCGGCGACGCTGTTCGAGCGGCCACCGGAGGAGTTCGACCGCGACAGCGGCCGCGAGCTCCTGTCGGTGGCCCTCGGCGCCACCCTCTACATGCCCGGCGACCGGCCCGCCCTGGCCGCCGACATCGCCAAGCAGGCGACGGCCGGGGTGACCTCGGTCGTCGTCTGCCTGGAGGACGCCGTGCCCGACGACCGGGTCGCCGAGGCCGAGGACATCGTCGTCGCGACGCTGCGCGACCTGCACGCGGGCCGGCCGAGCGACCTGCCGCTGCTGTTCGTGCGTGTCCGCACGCCCGAACAGATCCCGGCGCTGGTCGACCGGCTCGGCCCGGCGGTCGCGCTGCTCGACGGGTTCGTCCTGCCCAAGTTCACCGCGGCGGGCGGCATCGCGTTCCTCGCCGCGCTCGACGACGCCGAACGCCGCCGGGCCGACGACCTGCGGGGCACCCGGCTGCTGGCGATGCCCGTCATCGAGTCCGGCGCGGTCCTGTACTCCGAGACGCGTGTCGACGAGCTCGCCCGGCTCGGCGCGGTCCTGAACCGGGAGCGGGAGCGCGTGCTCGCCGTCCGGCTCGGCGCCACCGACCTCTGCGCGCTGTACGGGCTGCGCCGCACCGCCGACTTCTCGATCTACGACGTGAAGGTCGTCGGCGACCTCATCGCCGACGTCGTCAACGTGCTGGGCCGCGTCGACGGCAGCGGGTTCACCGTCACCGGTCCGGTGTGGGAGTACTACGGCCACGCCGAGCGGCTGTTCAAGCCGCAGCTGCGGCGCACACCGTTCGAGGAGCACGACGAGGCGGAGCTGCGCGGCCGGCTCGTGTCCCGCGCGATCGACGGCCTGATCCGGGAGGTGCAGCTCGACCGGGCCAACGGGCTCGTCGGCAAGACCGCGATCCACCCGAGCCACGTCGCGATCATCAACGCGATGTCGGTCGTGTCGGCGGAGGAGTACCACGACGCGCTCGACATCGCGGGCACCGCCCGCCCGGGCGGGGTGATGGCGTCGGGGAGCGGCGACCGGATGAACGAGATCCGCCCGCACACCGCCTGGGCCCGGCGGACCCTGTTGCGCGCCAGGGTGTTCGGGGTGGCCGCGCCGGACGTGTCGTTCGTCGACCTGCTCGCGTCGAGCCTGTCGCGGTGACCTCGCTCGTACCGCGGTCCGGCGTCGTCGACCGGATGGGCGTCCGGGTGGACGACGCCGGTGGACCCGGCGACGCCGACCCTGCCGTCCTGCTCGGGATCGCGTTGCGGCGCAACCCCCGCCGGGCACAGCTGCTGGTGTCGCGGGTGCTCGGCAAGCACGTCCCGACCGACCCGCGGCTCGTCCGCGGCGCCGGGCTGCTGCTGGGCGGGCGGGTCGCCGACGCCCTCGACGGCGTCCCGGCGCGGCCGCTGCCGGTCGCCGACCTGCACGCCGCCGTCGACGGTGACCGGGCGGCCGCGACCCGGCTGCACTCCGGTGCCGAGCCGGGCGCGGTCGCCCGTGCGGGCCGGCTCGCCCGCGACGTCCTGGTGCTGAGCTTCGCCGAGACCGCGACGGGGCTGGGGCACTGCGTCGCCGAGGCGCTGCACGCCGACCACCTGCACTCGACGCGCCGACAGGTCCCGGGCCACGTCGCGGCGGGCGGGTTCACCGAGGAGCACTCGCACGCCACCGACCACATGCTGCTGCCCGGTGACCCCGACCTGCTGCGCGACGGGCGGCCGCTGGTCCTCGTCGACGACGAGCTGTCGACGGGCCGCACGGCGCTCAACACGATCGCGGCCCTGCACCGGATCGCGCCGCGTCCCCGCTACGTCCTCGCCGCGCTGGTCGACTCCCGGCCCGACCCGCGCGCGCTCGTCGCCGCCGTCGCCGGGCTGGGGGCGCGGCTCGACGTCGTGTCGCTCGCCCGCGCGACGGTCACCCTGCCTGCCGACCTGGCCGACCGCGCCGCGCGGCTGCGGGCCGCGCTCGGCGGCGAGCCGGCCGCGCCGCCCGGAACCGGGACACCTGCGGCCGGGACACCCGTGGCCGGGCACGTCCGGCTCGACGTGCTCGGCTGGCCCGCGGGGCTGCCCGTCGGCGGGCGGCACGGCTTCCGTGGGGCCGACCACGACCGGCTCGGCACGGCCCTGCCCGCCATGGCTGGACGGCTCGCCGCGGCAACCGGCCTCCGCCGCGAGGAGCGGCTGCTCGTCCTCGGCACCGAGGAGCTGATGGCGCTGCCGCTGCGGCTGGCCCAGACAGTGGCCGACGCCGGCCACGACGTCGCCTTCTCCACCACCACGCGCTCCCCCGCCGTCGTCGTCGACGAGCCGGGGTACGCCCTGACCAGCGGGATCACCTTCCCCGCGCACGACGACCCGGCCGACGGCCCGGGCCCCCGGTTCGCCTACAACCTCGGCCGCGCGGGCGACCGGCCGTGGGACCACGTCCTCGTCGTCGTCGACCCGCCCGCCGACGGTGTCGGGCTGCGCACCGGTCTGCTCGCCGCGCTGGCGCCCCACAGCACCCGGATCACGGTGGTGACGACGCCATGACGCCCGATCCGCTGCGCGGCCCGTCGTTCGGCAGCTACGCGCCCGACGAGGTCGGCTGGTTGCTCACGGACCTCTCGCACGTCGCGCTCGAGGCACCGACGGAGGAGCGCGAGGAGGCCGTGCAGCGCGGCGGCGCCCACTACGCCGAGTCGCTGCCGCAGGAGTTCCAGCCCGACCCCGCGTACCTGGCGCTGTACCGGCGCGCGCTCGACGACACCGCCGTCCGGCTGGCCACCGCCGTGGCCACGGTCACCGAGCTCGTACTGGCCGAGCGCGGGCCCGGGGTCACCCTCGCGTCACTGGCCCGCGCCGGGACCCCCGTCGGGATCCTGATGCGGCGCTGGGCCCGGCACGCCCACGGGCTCGACCTCCCGCACTACGCCGTGTCGATCGTGCGCGGCCGCGGCATCGACACGGCCGCGCTGCGCCACCTCGCCGCGCACCACGACCCGGCCCGCGTCGTGTTCGTCGACGGCTGGACCGGCAAGGGCGCCATCACCGGCGAGCTCGCCGCGGCGCTCGCCGCCCACGCCCGCGACACCGGCGTCCGGTTCTCCGACGACCTCGCCGTCCTCGCCGATCCCGGGCACTGCGTGCGCACCTTCGGCACCCGCCAGGACTGGCTCGTCGCCTCGGCCTGCCTGAACTCGACGGTCTCCGGTCTGGTCTCGCGGACGGTGCTCAACCCGCGGCTGCTGCAGCCAGGCAGGTACCACGGCGCGAAGTTCTACGCCGGACTCGCCGGCGCCGACGTCTCCGCGCACTTCCTCGACACCGTCTCGGCGGAGTTCCCCCGGGTCCGCGCGGTGCGCCCGCCGGCGGACAGGGCGCCGGACCCCGGCATCGCGGCGCAGGTCGCGCGCATCGGTGCCCGCTACGGCGTCGACGACGTCACGCTCGTCAAACCGGGCGTCGGGGAGACCACGCGGGTGCTGCTGCGGCGGGTGCCGTGGCGGGTACTCGTCCGTGCCGAGGCGCCGCCCGGCGACGTCGCCCACGTCGTCCACCTCGCCCAGGGCCGCGGCGTGCCGGTCGAGGAGGTGCCCGACCTGCCCTACAGCTGCATCGGGCTGATCCATCCCCGGTACACCCGCGGCGCCACCGGGGCCGACGGCACGGCGGTGCGTGTCGGAGTGAGCACACCGTGACCCGGCCGCGTCCCGTCGTCTGCCTGGACCTCGACCGCACGATCATCTACTCCGCGGCGGCACTGCGGCTCGATGCGGCCCGCACCTCCGGCCCCGCGCTGTGCTGCGTCGAGACCTACGACGGTGCGGCGTCGTCGTTCATGACCGAGCGGGCGGCGGCGACCCTCGTGCGGTTGGCCGAGGTCGCCCACGTCGTCCCGGTGACCACCCGGACCCGTGCCCAGCTGGCCCGGGTCCGGCTACCGGGCCCGCCGCCGGGCCTCGCGGTCGCCGGCAACGGCGGGCACCTGCTCGTCGACGGCGAACCCGACCCGCGGTGGGCGGCCCTCGTGCGGAGCCGGCTCGCCGGGGTCGCGCCGCTCGCCGAGGTCACGGCGCGCATCGGGCCGGGCGGCGGGTTCCTGCGGAGCGTGCGCGCCGCCGACGGGCTGTTCGTCTACGCGGTCG
Organism: Pseudonocardia benzenivorans CB1190; assembly: GCF_000196675.2. Classification (GTDB taxonomy): domain Bacteria; phylum Actinomycetota; class Actinomycetes; order Mycobacteriales; family Pseudonocardiaceae; genus Pseudonocardia; species Pseudonocardia benzenivorans. The sequence continues at coordinate 3,848,547 of NC_015312.1, forward strand.
TCGACCGCGCCGCGCTGCCCGCGGGCTGGGTCGAGGACCTGGCCGGCTGGTGCGAGCCCCGCGGCTGGCGGGTGTCGCTGCAGGGCCGCAAGGTCTACGCCGTCCCGCATCCGCTCACGAAGTCGGCCGCGGCCGCGGAGGTGCGCGCCCGCTGCGGTGGCGGTCCGCTGTTCGCGGCGGGCGACTCGCTGCTCGACGCCGACCTGCTCGAGCACGCCGACGCCGCGATCCGGCCGGCGCACGGCGAGCTCGCCGCCGCCGGCTGGACCCTCCCGCACGTCGCCGTGACCACGCGCCACGGGGGTGCGGCGGGCGAGCAGGTGCTCGCGGCCGCCCTCGCGTGGGCCTCGGCGGCCTGCGCACCCGATCCGTCCCTGTTCACCAGGACGACGACGGGCGCCTGACGCGCCCGTCACACACACCGAGGAGAGGACACCGTTCATGGCGTTGTGGGACCAGCTCAAGGAACGAGCGGCCGACATGTCCGCGACCGCGAAGACCCAGGTCGGGAAGTTCAAGAACAAGGACTTCGCGAACGCGAGCATGGCCGTCTGCGCGCTCATCGCCGCCGCCGACGGCACGATCACCTCCGACGAGAAGGCGAAGACCGCGGGCTTCATCACCAGCAACGACGTCCTGTCGATCTTCCCGGCGGGCGAGCTGCAGGAGCGGTTCACCCACTACGCCGGCAAGCTCGAGGCCGACTACGACTTCGGCAAGGTCGAGGCCATCCAGGCCATCTCGAAGCTGAAGGGCAAGCCCGACGCGGCACGGGCCGTCATCCAGGTCGGCATCATCATCGGCGGTGCCGACGGCGACTTCGACGAGGACGAGAAGCGCGCCGTCCGCGAGGCGTGCAACGCCGTGGGCATCGCGCCCACCGAGTTCGACCTGTAACCCGCACGACCCGCGCACACGGCCCGCGACCGGTGGACGTCCGACCGACGTCCACCGGTCGCGGGCCGCGTCGTGCGGAGCGGTGCCGGCGGACTACAGGTGCGCCGTGGTGGCGGGGACGAGCTCCTGCACGGTCCGGCCGGTCGCGGTCGCGCCGATCGACGTCATCCGCCACTCCCCCGCCTCGTCGCGGCTGAGCTTGGCGGTGATCTGCGCGTTGTGCGAGCCCGAGCCGCTGAGGTCGTAACGGGCGAGCTCGGCCCCGCTTGGCTCGTCGACCACGCGGACGAAGGCGTTCTCGATCTGCGAGAAGTCCTGGCCGGTGAACGAGTTCACCGTGAACACGACGTGCGCGGTCGTCGGGGCGAGCCGGGTGAGGTCGACGACGATCGACTCGTCGTCGCCGTCGCCGAGCCCGGTGAGGTTGTCGCCGGTGTGCCGGACCGAGCCGTCGCGGCTCTCCAGCTGCTGGTACCACACGGCGTCGACGAGCTCACCCGCCTCGTCGAACAGCAGGGCCGACGCATCGAGGTCGACCACCTGCGACGACGCGGCGTCGGGCAGCGCCTTCTCCGCGGCGTCCCAGCCCAGGCCCATCCGCACGACGGTGAGCGACCCGCTCGGCGCCCCTGCGGGCGCAGGCTCGTGCCCACCACCGGCGGCCATCTCGTCGGCGGTCCGGTGGGTGTCGATCCCCCGCGCGGCGAGCCGGCGGTTGCGGATGACGCTCGACACGAACGCGGCGCCGATGAACGCCACCCCGATCAGGCCGGTGACGACCTCGTCGACGTGGTAGCCGATGCCGACGAGCAGGATCACCGAGAGGGCGCCGATGGCCCAGTGCGCGCCGTGCTCCAGGTACACGTAGTCGGCCAGGGTCCCCTTGCGCACCAGGAACACCGTCAGGGACCGGACGAACATTGCACCGATCAGGCCGAGGCCGAGCGCGATGATGATCGGGTCGGTGGTGATCGCGAAGGCGCCGATCACGCCGTCGAACGAGAACGCCGCGTCGAGGACCTCGAGGTAGAGGAACAGGAAGAACCCGGCCTTCCCGGCCGCCTTCGCCAGCCCGGAGGGCCCGCCGGGACGCGCCGCGGCGGCGCCGTTGCCGCCCTCCTCGGCACCGTCGCCGGCCTCCTCGCCGGAGGACGCGATCGCGTCGGCGCCGCCGGCCTGCTCGAACAGGTCACCCAAGCCGTTGACCAGCAGGTACGTGACGAGGCCCAGCGTGCCCGCGACCAGCACCTTCGCGGGGTCGGCGGCCAGCGTGCCGGCGAGCACCACGAGGGCGACGACCGCGAGGATGATCGAGAGCCGGTTCAGCTGGCCGATCCGGGCGAGCGGGCGCTCGAGCCAGCTCAGCCAGCGCACGTCGCGCTCGGCGAAGAGCCAGTCGAGGAACAGCATCAGCAGGAACATGCCGCCGAACGCCGCGATCGACGGATACGCCTCGTTGAGCAGGTGAGCGTAGCTGGTCGGGTCGGACTCCGGGCGTTGTTCGAGTGCGAGCCGGAAGGCCTCGACGGGGTTGAGGTTCGCCGTGATCCCGACGATGAGCAGCGGGAAGACCAGCCGCATGCCGAAGACGGCGATGACGATGCCGACCGTCAGGAAGATCCGCTGCCAGAACGCGCTCATCCGCTCCAGCACGGTCGCGTTGACGACGGCGTTGTCGAACGACAACGAGATCTCGAGGACGCCGAGGATGGCGCACAGCACGAGGGCCTCGACTCCGCCGTAGACGAATGCGACGACGAGGGCCGCTGCTGTCACGGCGTACGACCAGCCGAAGATCCTCAGGTTCACGGCTCCACTCTCTGTTTCGACGCCGGTGCGACGGCTCGCGCCCGTGCAGGTGCACGCACGACCGTCGGCGACGTCGACGACGGGACGGGTTCCGGGGTACCCACAGCGTGCGACGCCGTACCCGTCCGGGCGAAGTTCTCGAACCGGACGCGACGGACTGCTCTGCGCTCTCCTGCGCCAACGCCCGGGATGTCCGGATGGTTCCCGCGTCGGGGCGCCGTCGTGCGCTACTTCACCGTCGCCGCGAGCCGCACGGCGAGGTCGCAGTTGGCGTCGTCGGTGGCGAACCGGATCGCGCCGTTCGGCCCCTCCGACGGATCGACCGAGAGCTGCGGCACCCCGGCGACGCCACCACCGGCCGCGTTCGTCGAGACGTAGACGAGCACGTCGCCGCGCCGCACGAGCGCGCCCGCGGAGCCGGTCATGTCGCCGGTCGTGCAGAACGCCTGGTCACCGGCCTGAACCGGCTTGTTGAAGTAGCTGGACGTCGAGACCGTGATGCCGTTGCCGCGGTCCTCGCTCGTACCCTTCGCGGTCGTCTCCTCGGCGGCGAACCGCTGTACGGCGTCCCCGCCGGAGTACCGCGCGATGCGCGCGAGCCTGCCGGCGGAGTCGTCGGTGTCGACGGCCCAGCACGTGGGGGCGTCGGCCAGCACGCGGGAGTCGAGCACCGGGGCCGCGATGGATGCCACACCGCCCATCGAGATGACGTCGAAACTGCCGCCGAGCACGCCGTCCACGTCGCTCGTCGCCACCGCCGGGCAGCCCCCGCCGCCCGCGGCCAGCCCCGACACCCCGCCGACGACGCCGGACACCGCCCGGTACGCGAAGTAGCCGCCCACGCCGAGCAGCGCGACCAGCACGACCAGCACGATCGCGACGGTCCTGCCCGTGCTGCCGCGCCGCGGCGGGGGCGGCGGCGCGGGCGGGCGGCCGCCGCCGTACGGGCCGCCGGCTCCGGGCGGCGGGTAGGCCCCCGGCGGTGGGTAGCCGCCCGGGGGTGGGTGGCCACCGGGCGGATACGGCCCGCCGCCGGGTGGGTAGGCGCCCGGGTACGGCCCGCCGGACGGGTAGGAGCCGCCGGGCGGAGGCGGAGGGGGACCGCCGGGTCCCTGCCATCCGGGCGGAGTGCTCATGGCCGGGCTCCGTTCCGTGCCGAGGGCACGTCGAGGACGGTCGACTGGTCACCCCGACCCACGGCGCCCGGCTCCGGGCGGCGCGCGACGCGACCATTGTCCGCCGGACGCGGCAGTGGGTCACCCCGGGGTCACCCCCGGGGGCGCTCCATCCGCACGAGCTCCACGCCGGCGTCGTCGAGGGCCGTGCCGACGATCTCGTAGCCCGCGGCCCGGTACAAGCGCTTGTTGTCCTCGCTGCGCCCGCCGGTGACGAGCCAGAACGTCCGCACCTGCGGCGGCGCCGCCGCGTGCAGCGCCGCGAGCAGCGCGCGGCCGACACCGCCGCCCTGCAGGTCGGGCGCGACGGTGAACCGGACGACCTCCATCGCCTGCCCCTCGACCCGGCCGCGCACCGATCCGACCAGCCGCGGGCCGATCCACGCGGCCCGCGCGACGAGCGTCGGGCCCGCACCCTCGAGATCGGCGCGGATCTGCTCGACCGTCTCGCGCAGGGGCAGGATCCCCGGCGCGCAGTAGCGCTGTGCCTCGGTGACGTAGGCGGCGCGCTGGACCGTCAGCACCTCGCCGGCGTGCTCGGGCGCGGGGGCGGCGATGCGCAGGACCGTCGCGATGTCGGGAGCCGTCGCCGCGGATGTCGCCGCGGACGTCGACCGCATCGCTACCATCAGCCGACTGTAGCCAACCGGCGCGGGCCGGCCGACGCGCGCACGTCCCCGCGGATCAGCGGGTGCCGTCGAGGAACAGCAGGTCGTCGAACGGGTCCGACGTGCCGCCCTCGTCGTCGTGCAGCGCGAAGTGCATGACCCTGGCCCAGGCGCCTTCCTTGCTCTCGGACGGCTGGACCTCGTCGCCGACGATCGAGTACGGCCGCGCCGACAGGAAGTCGAACACCGGGTCGAAAGCCGGGTCGGTCATCTCCACCAGTAGTGAGAAGTCCGCGATGACGTACGACCCGACCACGACGGCGTCGACGAGGCCGACCCGCGCGGCGAGAATCGTCAGGGGCTGGTCCTCGTCCACACCTCGATAGTGCAGGCAAAGGCTGAGTAAAGCAAATCCAATAAAAACGCCAAAGTGGCGATCCGTCACCCGTAATCGCCAATACATAAAATAGGATGAAACGGTGAGATCGGTGGAAACACCCCGCCGACTCCCCGCTCCGACCTGCGCCGCCACCCGGCTCCCGGCCGCCGCAACGGGGCACCGGCAGCCGGGAGCCGGGCCCACGGCTACGCGTCGACGGCCTCCATGACCTCGTCGCTCACGTCGAAGTTGGCGTAGACGTTCTGGACCTCGTCGGAGTCCTCGAGCGCGTCGATCAGTTTGAAGACCTTCTTTGCGCCCTCGGCGTCGAGCTCCACCTGCATCGACGGCAGGAACGTCGGATCGGCGGAGTCGTAGTCGATGCCCGCCTCGACCAGCGCCGTGCGCACGGCGACCAGGTCGGTGGCCTCGGAGACGACCTCGAAGGACTCGCCCAGGTCGTTGACCTCCTCGGCGCCGGCGTCGAGGACCGCGAGCAGGACGTCGTCCTCGGTGAGGCCGTTCTTCGGGACGATCACCACACCCTTGCGGTTGAACAGGTAGGCCACCGAGCCCGGGTCGGCCATCGTGCCGCCGTTGCGGGTCATCGCCGTGCGCACCTCGGTGGCGGCCCGGTTGCGGTTGTCGGTGAGGCACTCGATGAGGACGGCGACACCGTTGGGGCCGTAGCCCTCGTAGGTGATCGTCTGGTAGTCGGCGCCACCGGCGTCGGCACCCGAGCCGCGCTTGACCGCGCGGTCGATGTTGTCGTTGGGGACCGAGCTCTTCTTCGCCTTCTGGATCGCGTCGTAGAGCGTCGGGTTGCCGTCGGGGTCACCGCCACCGGTGCGCGCCGCGACCTCGATGTTCTTGATCAGCTTGGCGAACATCTTGCCCCGGCGGGCGTCGATGACGGCCTTCTTGTGCTTGGTCGTCGCCCACTTGGAGTGGCCGCTCATCGGCGATCGCTTCCTTTCTGCTGCTCACGTGCGGCACACCTCGGCAACCGGCCGGGCCCACGAGGGCCGCGCAGCCGGGAACAGACCGAACCTGCCGGAACCGTTCGATCCTACCGGCGCGCCCGCGGGCCGACCGACTGGCCGCGCTCGCCCCGGCGCGGTGGTCAGCCCGACCCGGCGAGCGCCGCCCGCACCATGTCGCAGAACAGGGCGTGCACCCGCATGTCGCCGGTGAGCTCGGGGTGGAACGCCGTGGCCAGCACCGAGCCCTGCCGCACCGCGACGGCCCGTCCCGCCGCGGCCCCCGCGTCGGCTCCGGCGCTGGTCACCTCGGGCACCGCCGCGAGGACCTCGACGTCGGCACCGACCTTCTCCACCCACGGCGCCCGGATGAACACCGCGCGCACCGGCGCACCAGGCACGCCGGTGAACTCGAGGTCGGTCTCGAACGAGTCGACCTGGCGGCCGAACGCATTGCGCCGCACCACGACGTCGAGTCCGCCGAGCTGCTGCTGGTCGGGCCGGCCGTCGAGCACCTCGGCAGCGAGCAGGATCATGCCGGCGCACGAGCCGTAGGCCGGCATCCCGGCCGCGATCCGCGCGCGCAGCGGCTCCAGCAGGTCGAACACGCCGAGCAGGTGGCTCATCGTCGTCGACTCGCCGCCCGGCAGTACGAGACCGTCGACCGCCGCCAGCTCCGACGGGCGGCGCACCGGCACGGGGACGGCCCCGCAACCGGACAGCGCGGAGAGGTGTTCGCGCACATCACCCTGCAGGGCGAGTACACCGATCGTCGGGGCGGATCCGGGGTCGCTCACGGACGTCCAGGGTAATCCCCGCGCTCAGCTCCCCGGGCGGGCGGCCGCAGCCGCCGTCGCCGCCGACCGCACGGCGTCCGCGACGGCCGGCGCGACCGTCGGGTCGAACACGCTCGGCACGATGAACGACGGGTTGGGCTCGGTCACGACGTCGGCGATGGCGGCCGACGCCGCGAGCAGCATCCGGTCGGTGATGTCGCGGGCCTGCGCGTCGAGCAGACCGCGGAAGACGCCGGGGAACGCGAGCACGTTGTTGATCTGGTTCGGGTAGTCCGAGCGGCCCGTCGCGACGACCGCGGCGTAGCGGTGCGCGACGGCCGGGTCGATCTCCGGGTCCGGGTTGGCCAGCGCGAAGATCACGGCGTCGTCGGCCATCGTCGAGGCCTCCTCGGCCCCGAAGAGGTTCGGCGCCGAGACCCCGATGAAGACGTCGGCCCCGACGAGCGCGTCGCGCAGCGAGCCGGACACGTTGTGCGCGTTGGTGAGCCCCGCGATCTCGACGAGGTTCCCGTCCATCCCCTGCCGGTCGCGGTGCACGATGCCGTCGATGTCGACGGCCAGCACGTCCGCGGTCTGCTCCGACGCGAGCAGCCGGATGATCGCCGAGCCCGCCGCGCCGACCCCGCACACGACGACACGGCAGTCGGCGAACTTCTTGCCGACGACACGCAGCGCGTTGCGCAGCGCGCCGAGCACCACGACGGCGGTCCCGTGCTGGTCGTCGTGGAAGACCGGGATGTCGAGCATCTCGCGCAGCCTGCGCTCGATCTCGAAGCAGCGGGGCGCCGCGATGTCCTCGAGGTTGATGCCGCCGTAGGCGGGGGCGAGGATCTGGACGGTCCGGATGATCTCCTCGGTGTCCTGGGTGTCCAGGCACACCGGCCACGCGTCCACCCCGGCGAACCGCTTGAACAGGGCCGCCTTGCCCTCCATCACCGGCATCGCCGCGGCCGCGCCGAGGTTGCCCAGCCCGAGCACCGCGGACCCGTCGGTGACGACGGCGACGGTGTTGCGCTTGATGGTCAGCCGCCGGGCGTCGGCGGGGTTCGCGGCGATCGCCTGGCACACCCGCGCCACCCCGGGGGTGTAGGCGCGCGAGAGGTCGTCGCGGGTACGCAGGCTGACCTTCGACTGGATCTCGATCTTGCCGCCCAGGTGGAGCAGGAACGTCCGGTCCGACACCTTGCGCACCGACACCCCGGGCAACGCCTCGAGCGCGGCGGTGATCTCCTCGGCGTGCGCCTCGTTGAGCGCGTTGCAGCTGATGTCGACGACGATCGTGTCGGTACGGGCGTCCACGACGTCGTACGCGGTGACGACCCCGCCGACGCGGCCGACCGCGACGGCGAGATCGCCGGCGGCGCTGGCGGATGCGGGCGCCTCGACGCGCGCGGTGATGGCATAACCGGGTCCGGGGATGGGCACGGCGAAGGACCCTACTCCCGCGCTGATCAGCCTTTCCGGGGTTGTGACCAAGGGGGCGGAGGTGTGAAATCGAGCACAGCCCGGCGCAACGGCGCGCCGTGCTCGACACCGTGTCGGAGGTGGTCGCCATGAGCGGCAGAGCAGACAGCGGGCAACGAGCGGGGACCGGCAGGATTCCCGCCGTCGCCGACCCGGCCCATGTGCGGAACGTGGTCCTCGTCGGGCCCAGCGGTGCGGGGAAGACCACGCTCGTGGAGGCGCTGCTCGCGCACACGGGCGTCATTCCCCGGCAGGGCACCGTGCTCGACGGGACGACCGTGTGCGACCACGATCCCGCCGCCGTCCGCCAGCAACGCTCGGTCGCACTGGCCGTCGCGCCGCTGCTGCACGGCGACACCAAGATCAACCTGATCGACACCCCCGGCTACGGGGACTTCGTCGGCGAGCTGCGCGCGGGCCTGCGCGCCGCCGACGCCGCGCTCTTCGTGATCCCGGCGTCCGAGGGCCACGAGGGCACGATCGACCCCGCGACCGTCGCCCAGTGGGAGGAGTGCGCCGAGGTCGGGATGCCACGCGCCGTCGTCGTGGCCCGCTGCGACCACGCGCGCGCCGCACTCGAGGCCACCACGGAGGCGTGCCGCGAGGCGTTCGGCTCCGGCGTCGCGCCGCTCTACCTGCCGATCCTGTCGGCCGAGGGCGGGCTCGACGGGCTCTACGGCCTGCTGTCCCAGACCCCGGCCGACGCCGCACCCGACGACGCCGACGACGCCCGCGGCGAGCTCATCGAGGGCATCATCGAGCAGTCCGAGGACGAGACGCTCATGGAGCGCTACCTCGGCGGCGAGGACATCGACGTCGCGACGCTGATCGACGACCTGGAGACGGCGGTCGCACGTGGCACCTTCCACCCCCTGATCCCGGTCTGCGCCAGCAGCGGGATCGGGCTCGACGCGCTGCTGGAGGTCGTCGTCGGCGGCTTCCCGTCCCCGCTCGAACATCCGCTGCCGCACGTCTCGGGCGTCGACGGCGGCGCCCACGACTCGCTGGCCGCCGACCCGGCCGGGCCGCTGGCGGCCGAGGTCGTCCGCACCTCGGCCGACGCCTACGTCGGACGCGTCTCGCTGGTGCGGGTCTTCTCCGGCACGCTGCGCCCGGAGAGCACCGTGCACGTGAGCGGGCACATCCCCGCCCAGCGGAGCGCGGCCGACGAGGTCACCACGCGTACCGACGCGGCCCACGACGACAACGGTCACGACGCCGACGAGCGGCTCGCCCACGTCTACTCCCCGCTGGGCGCGACCCTGCGCGAGGTCGACAGCTGCATCGCGGGTGACATCTGCGCGCTGACCAAGCTCGGGTCGGCCGAGACCGGCGACACCGTCTCCGCGGCCGACCACCCGCTCCTGCTGCAGGCCTGGGACCTGCCCGACCCGCTGCTGCCCGTCGCCGTCGTCGCGCGGTCGCGCGGCGACGAGGACGCACTGGTCAAGACCCTGTCCAAGATCGTCGCGGCCGACCCCACGCTCCGCCTGGAGCGCAACGTCGAGACCCACCAGACCGTGCTGTGGTGCATGGGCGAGGCTCATGCCGACGTCGTGTTGTCGCGGTTGCGGGCGGGCGGCGCCGAGGTCGACACCGAACCGGTGCGCGTTCCGATGCGGGTGACGCTGGCGCGCAAGGCGAGGGTCACCGGCCGGCACGTCAAGCAGTCCGGCGGGCACGGCCAGTACGCCGTGTGCCACGTCGAGTTCGAGCCGCTGCCCCGCGGCGGCGAGTTCGTCTTCGAGTCCAAGGTCGTCGGCGGGGCGGTGCCGACGCAGTTCATCCCGAGCGTCGAGAAGGGCATCCGGGCCCAGCTGGAGCGCGGGCTGACCGCGGGTGGGGAGACGTCCTACCCGGTGATCGACGTGAAGGCGACGCTCGTCGACGGGAAGGCGCACAGCGTCGACTCCTCCGACGCCGCGTTCCAGACCGCGGGCGCACTCGCCCTGCGCGAGGCGGCCGAGGCCTGCGGGACCGTGCTGCTCGAACCGCTCGACGAGGTGCGCGTGCGCATCCCTGACGAGCATCTCGGGGCGGTGCTGGGCGACCTCTCGTCCCGGCGCGGCCGTGTGCTGGGCACCGAGGTCGCCGGGACCGGCCGGACCCTGGTGATCGCCGAGATCCCGGGGGTCGAGCTGCTCCGCTACGCCGTCGACCTGCGGGCGATGACGTCGGGTACGGCGACCTTCACCCGGGCGTTCGCGCGGTACGACGCCGCGCCTGCGTCTGTCGCCACCTGACCGGGAGGGCTGCGACGGCCCGTGCCTCCGTCCCCGGGGACACGGGCCGTTCGTGGTCCCCGGCGCGCGGCCGTGGGGCAGCGGCTCACGGGACCCCGGCCAACCGCAGGCCCGCGGTCGTCGCCGCCGCCAGCACGACGACCAGCACGAACGGTGCCTTCAGCAACGCGGCGACCCCGGCGACGGCGACCCCGGCAGGGCGCGCCCAGCCGGCGAAACCGTCGCCCTGGGTCAGTGCCGCCGTCGCGGCGAGCGCGACGAGCAACGCGGCCGCGCCGAGGTCGAGCAGCCGCTGCAGCCGCTCGGGGACGGTGACCCGCCCCCGCAGCAACAGGCCGGCGAGCCGGACCAGGTAGGTGCCGGCGCCGAGCACCGCGATCGCGAGCCAGGTCACGACGCCTCCCCGGGGCGGGTCCGGGCCGGCGCGCGGCCGGCCAGCGCGAGGCCGGCGAGGCCCACGAGCACCGGCAACCCCGGGGGCAGGAAGGGCGTCGCCGCGAGCGCGACCGCCGCGGCACCCAGTCCGACCCGGCGGGCGTCGGCCGCGCGCAGGGTCGGGAGCAGCAGCGCGACCAGCGCGGCGGGGAACGCGGCGTCGACGCCGAACGTCGCCGGATCGGGCATCGCCGCGCCCGCCAGTGCCCCGACGACCGTGCCCAGGTTCCACACGAGGAAGAACGACACCCCGCACGCCCAGAACGCCCGGCGCGCCCGCGGGCCGGTGCCGCGGGCCCGCGCGAACGCGACCGACTCGTCGATCAGCACGTGCGCCCCGACGATCCGACCGAGCGGCCGGTCCGCGACCACCGGCGCCATGGCCAGCCCGAACGGCAGGTGCCGCAGGTTGAGCAGCAGCCCACCGACGACCGCGGCCACCGCGCCGCCGCCCGCCGCCACGACGGCGACCGCGAGGAACTGCGACCCGCCCGCGAAGACGATCAGCGACATCCCGACGACCATGGGCAACGGCATGCCCGCGGTCGCGGCCAGTGCCCCGAACGACGCGCCCACGACGCCGATCGCTGCGGCGAGCGCGGCGACGTCGCGCAGGTCGCCGCCGTCGTCGCGCACGTCGCGGCCGTCGGCGTCGCCGGTTCCAGGTGTTCGACGGAACGAACGCATGGTCCCCTACACTGAACACCAGTGTGCTGTTCGTCAAGTCGAACGGAGCGTTCTGTGGAACGAACGGAGGCGGCGACGGCCGGGCCTCCCCTGCAGGCGATCGCCGACGCGGTGCGCCGTGAACGGACCCGCCGCGATCTCTCCCTCGGCGAGCTCGCACGTCGCGCCGGGCTGTCGAAGTCGACGTTGTCGCAGCTCGAGAGCGGTGCGGGCAATCCGAGCGTCGAGACGCTGTGGGCGCTCGCCGTCGCGCTCGGGGTCCCGTTCGCCCGGCTGGTCGAGACGCCGGTGCAGGCCGTGCGGGTGCTGCGCTCGGGTGAGAGCGCGGCCCTCACCGCGGAGCGCGCCCCGTTCAGCAGCGCCCTGCTCGCCGCCTGCCCGCCCGGTGCGCGCCGCGACCTGCACCTCGTCACGGCCGAGCCCGGGCCGGCGCGGGAGGCGCACGCGCACATCCCCGGCACCGTCGAGCACATGCTGGTGACCGCCGGGCGCTGGCTCGCCGGGCCCGATGGCGCCGAGGTCGAGCTCGGGCCGGGCGACTACGCCTGCTTCCCCGCCGACCTGCCCCACCGCTACACGGCACTCGCTCCCGGGAGCGCCGCGATGCTGGTCATGGAGTACACGTAGTCGCCCTGGCGTGACGGACCGCCGCCACGCCCCCGCAACACTCCGCCGGTCAGCTCGCCGGAACGCCGGGAAAGGTGAGCACCCGTGCCTCGACGACGCCGTCGCGCACCCTGGTTGCGAACCCGGGCACCGGCGCGGTGGCGGGACCGTGCACGACGGCCCCGTCGCCGACCCGGAACACGCTCCCGTGCCACGGGCAGGTGATCTCCCCCGATGCGCAGTCGAGCTCACCTTCGTGCAGCGGCGCCGCCAGGTGCGGGCAGCGGTCCGAGAGCACGGACACCTCGTCGCCGCGGCGCACGACGAGCACGTCGACCGCTCCGGCCCGGCGCTGGACGGCGGTCCCGTCCGGGAGCTCGGCGACGGGACCCAGCGACTGCCAGTCCTCGGGCCCGGTGTGCGGGACTGCCTCGGCCTGGTTGGGGCCCAACGCCTGGCGGTAGGCCAGATGGCCCCCCAGCCAGGCGCCGACACCGGCGACGGTGCCGCCGAGCACCGACGCGGTCCGCCCGCTGCGGCCCCGGGTGCGTTGCACGAGTGCGGTCGCGAACAGGGCCAATGCGGAGGCGTTGGTGACGGCGTGGACGACACCGACGCGCTGCTGCTCCTCATGACTCTCGGCGTAGTCGGCCCAGCCCGCGGCGACGGTCAGAGGGGCGGTCAACAGCCCCGCCCGGATCAGGACGCTCGACTCCTGGCGCCGTCCCCCGAGCAGGTCGAGCACGGCCGCCGAGGTGAGCGAGCCCAGTGTCAGCTGCGCCAGCGCCGGGTGCAGTGCATGGCCCAGCCACACCCCGTGCAGCGCGTCCTTGATGCGCCGGTCGGCCAGGACGGTGGAAACCGTCTTCCTGGCCGCGGCGGCGGGTCGGTCGAGCACCGTCGCCCGTTCGAGGCCACCGGTGATCGCGTCGAGGATCGTCATACCGAGGTAGTTCACCCTGGGCACGACGCCAAACCTGGCGGCGGCCCGCGGCCGCGAGGGGTTACCGATCTCGAGAGCGGCACCGGCGCGCCGCCCCACGCGCTCCGACAGCCCGGCAGCTGCCGGACAGACCAGGAACCGGGTCACCAGCGCCGGGGGTCACCAGCGCGCGCCGGCCCGACCGGCGGCAGTCCGGACATGAAGCGGGCCGCCCCGCGCGGTGCGGGGCGGCCCGTCAGGCCTGAGCGGTCACCAGCCGCGGTCGGCGTACCGCTGCTCGGCGGGCAGATCGGGGATGTTGATCCCGACCATCGCCTCGCCCAGCCCGCGCGAGACCTTGGCGATCACGTCGGGGTCGTCGTGGAACGTGGTGGCCTTGACGATCGCCGCCGCACGCTGGGCCGGGTCGCCGGACTTGAAGATGCCCGAGCCGACGAACACGCCCTCGGCGCCGAGCTGCATCATCATCGCGGCGTCGGCCGGGGTGGCGATGCCGCCCGCGGTGAACAGGACGACGGGCAGCTTGCCCGCGGCCGCGACCTCGCGGACCAGCTCGACCGGCGCCCGCAGCTCCTTGGCCGCGACGTACAGCTCGGTCTCGTCGAGCGTGGCGAGACGGCGGATGTCGCTGCGGATCTGGCGCATGTGCCGGGTGGCCTCGACGACGTTGCCGGTGCCCGCCTCGCCCTTCGACCGGATCATCGCCGCGCCCTCGGCGATCCGGCGCAGGGCCTCGCCCAGGTTGGTCGCGCCGCACACGAACGGCACGGTGAAGGCCCACTTGTCGATGTGGTGCGCCTCGTCGGCCGGCGTGAGGACCTCGGACTCGTCGACGTAGTCGACGCCCAGCGACTGCAGGACCTGCGCCTCGACGAAGTGCCCGATGCGCGCCTTGGCCATCACCGGGATGCTGACGGCGTTGACGATCCCGTCGATCATGTCGGGGTCGCTCATGCGCGCGACACCGCCCTGGGCGCGGATGTCGGCGGGGACGCGCTCGAGGGCCATGACCGCGACGGCGCCCGCGTCCTCGGCGATCTTCGCCTGCTCGGGCGTGACGACGTCCATGATCACGCCGCCCTTGAGCATCTCCGCCATGCCGCGCTTGACACGCGCGGTGCCCTGCACGGCGTCGGTCTGCTCGGCGGCGGGGGTGGGAACGGCCTGGTCGGACGACACGATGGAACCTCTCTGACGAAGAGAACGACCTGTCGATCGTACGTCAGGGAACGCGCCTGCCCGGGGTCGCTCCGGTGGTGCTCCGCGCCACCTCGGGGTCGGCGATCTCGAAGTACTCCGGGACGGGCGCGGTCCCGGCGAGGTGCAGCCAGCGGACGAGCCGGCGGGACCGGAGCCCGAGGGTGTCGCGGACCGCGTCGTTGTGGACGCGTCGGGCCAGCACGACGAGCTGTTCGGCGTCGGCGAGCTCGCCGACGAGGTCGTCGGACAGCCGCGCGCGGTCGACGTCGGCGAGCGCGCGGGTGAGCGCGTTCTCGATGGTCTCGGCCCGGCCGTCGCCGGGCGGCGGGCGGGTGCCGGTGCGCGCGTCGAGGGCGTCGCGCAGCGCCGCCACCCGCCGCGGGTCCCCGGTGGCCTCGAGCACGGGCAGGCAGTCGACGGCGGCGGCGGCCCGCCGGTCGAGGGCGGCGTGCAGGCCGGCGCGGGCTGCGTCGGTGCGAACGTGCAGCCGGTCGAGCCTGCGGGCGCGCCCGATGCAGGAGACGACGACCGTCACCGCCACCAGCACGGCGACCGCCAGCACGACCCAGCCGATGACGCTCATCAGGCGGGCACCCCCGCAGTGCCGACGCGGCGCGGGTCGGCCGCCACCGCGGCCCGGTAGACCTGCAGCACCTGCCCCGCGACGACGGGCCAGTCGAACGCCGCGGCGCGCACCCGGCCCGCCGCACCGAGCGCGGCCCGACGGGCGGGATCGTCGAGCAGCCGGTCGAGTGCGCGGGCGAACGCGGTGGCGTCGCCGGCGGCGGCGAGCTCGCCCGCCACCGGCCCGCCCGCCGGGTCGGTGACGACCCTGCGGAACGCGTCGATGTCGCTGGCCAGTACGGGCGCGCCGGCGGCCATGGCCTCGGTGAGGACCATGCCGAAGCTCTCGCCGCCGAGGTTGGGTGCGCAGTAGATGTGCATCGAGCGCAACGCGGCGGCCTTGGTGGCGTCGTCGACGGCGCCGAGCACGTCGAGCCGGTGGGCGAGCGGGCCGGCGCGGCGGACCAGCGCGTCGACGTCGCCACGGCCGACGACGAGCAGCCGCAGCCCCGGCCGGTGCGGCGCGAGCTTCTCGACGGCCGCCAGCAGCACCGCCATGCCCTTGCGCGGCTCGTCGAAGCGGCCGAGGAACCCGACGGTCTCGACCCCGGGGCGGGGGTGCCCCGGCAGCAGCGGGCCGTCGGCGAACAGCGGGACGTCGACGCCGTTGGGGATCTCGACGGCGTCACCGCCCAGGTGCTCGACCTGCACCCGCCGGGCCAGCGTCGACACCGCGATGCGCGCGGTGACCTTCTCCATCAGCGGCCGCAGCACCCCGCCGAACGCGGTGAGGGCGCGGGAGCGCTCGGTCGAGGTGTGGAACGTCGCGACGATCGGGCCCTCCGCGGCGAGCAGCGCGAGCACCGAGATCGAGAACGTCGTGGGTTCGTGCAGGTGCAGCACGTCGAAGGTGTGCTCGGCGAGCCAGCGCCGGACCCGGGCGTAGGTCACCGGGCCGAACGTGATCCGCGCGACCGATCCGTTGTAGGGGACGCCGATCGCCCGCCCGGTCGGGGTGACGAACGGCGGCAGCGGCGGGTCGTCGTCGTCGCGGTCGTCCTCGGCGGGGGCCAGCACGTCGACGGTGTGCCCGAGCCGGATCAGCGCCCGCGCGAGATCGACGACGTGGTTCTGCACCCCGCCGGGAACGTCCAGCGAGTACGGGCAGACGATGCCGATCCGCAGCGGCGTCGACGTGCGGGCGGTCATGCGGCGGCCGCCGTGGTGCGGAGGTCGGCGGTGAAGTACGGCTGGAGCATGTGCCAGTCCTGCGGGGCACGGCGGATCGTCTCGGTGAAGACGTCGGCCAGTGCCTGGGTGGCCGCGGCGACGGCGGCCTTGCCGGGGACCGGGATCGGCGCCCCGATGGTCAGCCGCCAGCCGGCGCCCTCGAACCCGGAGTGCACGGGCATCAGCAGGGCCCCGGTCATCGCGGCGAGCCGCGCGGGCCCGGGCGGCATCCGGGCGGGCTGCCCGAAGAGCGTGACGTCGACACCCGATGCGCCGAGGTCCCGGTCGGCGACGAGGCAGACGAGACCACCCGCCCGCAGCCGCGAGACCAGGCCCCGGTAGACGGCGGCGCCGTCGTCGGCGGAGAAGACCTCGAACCCGAGCGACTCGCGGTAGGCGACGAACCGCCGGTAGAGCGGCTCGGGCCGCAGCCGTTCGACGACGGTGCTGAACCCGGCCCGCAGCCCGTGGCGGCGCATCGTCTCGACGATCCAGACCCCGGCCGCGTCCCAGTTGCCGCTGTGCGGGAGGGCGAACACGACGCCGCGGCCCTCGGCCAGCGCCGCGAGCGCCGGGTCGATCCCGGTCTGGACGGTGGCCTCGACGATGTGCCCCGGCGAGATCGCGGGCAGCCGGAACGCCTCGCACCAGTAGCGGGCGTAGCTGCGCATGCCGGCGCGGACCAGGACGTCGAGCTCGGCGGGCCCGGCGTCGGGCACGACCCGCGAGAGATTGGCGCGCAACGTCTGCACACCCGTCCCGGCACGACGGGCGGCGAGCTCCCCCGCCTGCTCGAACACCGTAGCCGCGACACCCGACGGCAGCATCCGGACCAGCCGCCAGCCCGCGGCGAACGCGGGGTCGACCAGCCGCTCGGCGAGCCCGGCGGCGGTCACGATCCCTGCCGTTCGGCCCGGTCGACCTCCTGCGCGCTGCGGTGCACCGCGACGACCCGCTGCCCGACCGTCACGATCGACAGGGCCGCGAGCAGCCACAACGCCACCGACAACGCGTACGGGACGCCGACGCCCTGCAGGAACGTGCCGAGCAGGGTGATGATCAGCCGCTCGGCCCGCTCGACGAGCCCGCCGTCGGCCCGCAGACCGGCCGCCTCGGCCCGTGCCTTCACGTAGGAGGTGATCTGGCCCGCGACCAGGCAGATGAGCGCGGCGATCCCGAGCGTGCGCTCCTGCCCGACGCCGAGGCACCACCAGGCCAGCCCCGCGAACAGGGCACCGTCGGCGACGCGGTCGCACACCGAGTCGAGCACCCCGCCGAACGCCGTCGAGTACCCGCGGGCGCGGGCCATCGCCCCGTCGACGAGGTCGAACAGCACGAACAGCGTGATGATCCACGGCCCGACGACGAGCTCGCCGCGCGGCAGGAACCACAGCGCCGCCGCGACCGACCCGATCGTCCCGACGACGGTCACGACGTCGGGCGTCACGCCGAGCGCCACCAGCCGACGGCCGATCGGGTCGGTGACGCGGTTGACGCCGGCGCGGGCGAAGACGTTGAGCATCGGCTGCTGCCGACTCCTGCCGATGGGAACGAGGGTCTGGACCAGGTCCAGCCTAGTCCTGTGCGGACCCGCGACCTGCGCCGGGCACGCCGCTCTCAGCGCTCTCCCAGGCTTCCGCGAGCAGCTCACGGGTCTCGGTGAGCAGCTGAGGGATCACCTTCGTCTGCCCGACGACGGCGATGAAGTTCGCGTCGCCGCCCCAGCGCGGGACGACGTGCTGGTGCAGGTGGTCGGCCAGCGATCCGCCCGCCACGGTCCCCAGGTTCAGCCCGACGTTGAACGCGTGCGGCGCCGCCACCTTCTTCATCGCCCGGACGGCCTGCTGGGTGAAGGCCATCAGTTCGGCCGACTCCTCGCCGGTGAGCTCCTCCAGCTCCGCGACGTGCCGGTACGGCAGCACCATGAGGTGGCCCGGGTTGTACGGGTGCAGGTTGAGCAGCGCGAACACGCTGGCCCCGCGCGCGACGACCAGGCCCTCCTCGTCGGGTAGCCGGGGGATGCGGCAGAACGGGCAGCCGCTCTCCCCCGCCTCCTTGATGTAGGCCAACCGGTGCGGCGTCCACAGCCGGCGGAAACCGTCGGGAGTCCCCACCCCGTCGCGAGGCTCCAGGGCCGGCTCGTCCATGCCGACGAGCCTAGTGCGCGGCCGTGAAGGACTCGGCGGTCGGCGACGTGTTGTCCCGACGGCCGATCCAGGCCTGCACGGCCGCCACCGCGTCGGCGACCGGCACCCCGTTGACCTGCGTGCCGTCGCGGAACCGGAAGCTCACCGCACCGGCCTCGACGTCGCGCGCACCCACGACCAGCATGAAGGGCACCTTCTGCAGGGTGTGGGTGCGGATCTTCTTCTGCATCCGGTCGTCGCCGGAGTCGACCTCGACCCGCACGCCGCGCTCGCGCAGCGTCGCCGCGACCTGTTCGACGTACTCGCGCTGGTCGTCGGTGACCGGGATGCCGACGACCTGGACCGGCGCGAGCCAGGCCGGGAACGCGCCCGCGTAGTGCTCGAGCAGGACCGCGAAGAAACGCTCGATCGAGCCGAACAGCGCCCGGTGGATCATGACCGGCCGCTTGCGGGAGCCGTCGGAGGCCGTGTACTCGAGGTCGAAGCGGTCGGGCAGCATCAGGTCGACCTGGATCGTCGACATCTGCCAGGTACGGCCGATCGCGTCCTTCGCCTGGACGCTGATCTTGGGCGCGTAGAACGCGGCGCCGCCCGGGTCGTCGACCAGGTGCAGGCCCGTCTCCTCGGCGACCTTGCGGAGCACGTTCGTCGCCCGCTCCCAGGCCTCGTCGCTGCCGATGGACTTCTCCGGGTTGCGGGTGGAGAGCTCGAGGTAGAAGTCGTCGAGCCCGTAGTCGCGCAGCAGCTCCAGCACGAACTGCAGCAGGGAGGCGATCTCGCCCTCCATCTGCTCCTCGGTGCAGTAGATGTGCGCGTCGTCCTGGGTGAAGCCGCGGGCCCGGGTCAGCCCGTGCACGACGCCGGACTTCTCGTACCGGTACACGGTCCCGAACTCGAACAGCCGCAGCGGCAGCTCGCGGTAGCTGCGCCCGCGCGCGTCGAAGATCAGGTTGTGCATCGGGCAGTTCATCGGCTTCAGGTAGTAGTCCTGGCCGGGCTTGCGGACGTTCCCGTCGGCGTCGCGCTCCTCGTCGAGGATCATGCCCGGGTACATCCCCTCCTCGTACCACTCGAGGTGGCCCGAGGTGCGGAACAACTGCCCCTTGGTGATGTGCGGGGTGTTGACGAACTCGTAGCCCGCCTGCTCGTGCCGGCGTCGCGAGTAGTCCTCCAGCTCCTTGCGGACGATGCCGCCCTTGGGGTGGAAGACCGCGAGCCCCGAGCCGATCTGATCGGGGAAGGAGAACAGGTCGAGCTCCGCGCCGAGGCGCCGGTGGTCGCGACGCTCGGCCTCGGCGACGCGCTCCAGATACGCGTCGAGCGCCTCCTGGCTCTCCCACGCGGTGCCGTAGATGCGCTGCAGCTGCGGGTTCTTCTCGTCGCCGCGCCAGTACGCAGCGGCGGTGCGGGTGAGGCTGAACGCGGGGATGTACCGCGTCGTGGGCAGGTGCGGACCGCGGCACAGGTCCGACCAGACCGTCTCGCCGGTGTGGGCGTGAACGTTGTCGTAGATGGTCAGCTCGCCCGAGGCGTCGATCTCGACGACGTCCTCCTCGGGCCCCTTGAGGTCGATCAGCTCGAGCTTGTACGGCTCGTCGGCGAGCTCCTTGCGGGCCTCGTCCTTGTCGGCGAAGCGCCGGCGGGAGAACCGCTGCCCCGCCTTGATGATCTTCTTCATCGCCGACTCGAGCTTCTTCAGGTCGTCGGGCGTGAAGGGCGTCGCGACGTCGAAGTCGTAGTAGAACCCGTCGCGGATGGGCGGCCCGATGCCGAGCTTCGCCTCGGGGTGCAGCTGCTGCACCGCCTGCGCGAGGACGTGTGCCGCGGAGTGCCGGATGACGCTGCGGCCGTCCTCGGAGTCCGCGGGCACCGCCTCCACGTCGACGTCGGCCTCCGGCGCCCACGCGAGGTCACGCAGCCGCCCGTCGGGATCGCGGACGACGACGACGGCCTCGGGACCGTTGGCGGGCAGCCCGGCCTCGCGCACCGCGGCCCCGGCCGTGGTCCCGGCCGGCACCCGGACGGTGGCGGACGCGGGCGGGACGGGTGGTGCGGACACGAGTTGCCTCCGGTTGAGCACGAACGGATGTGTGCCGTCGAGGCTAGCGGTCGGTGTCGACCGGGTTCGCGCCGTCCCGCCCGTCGCCGGAGCCCGGGTCGGCTGCGGCCGGACCGGGGGCTTCGCCGGGCTGCGGGCCGCGGGCCGGCTGCGCACCGTCGGCCGGGAGGGCGGCGACGACCGCGGAGCGGACCGCGGCGGCGACCGGACCCGCGGCGTCGGCGTGTGGGCGCGGCCGTGGCACCGGCCGCACCGCGGGACCGGGTGCGTCCGCGGCGCGGGGCGGCGACGCGTGCCTGCCGGGACCGGTGGTCGCGGCGGGTGTCGACGAGCCGGGCGCCGAAGTGCCGGACGCCGAGCCGGCGGCCGACGTGGCCGTGCCGTCGGGGCGTGCGTGCCGGCCGAACCACGGGTGCGGCTCGGCGCCCGGGGTCGCGACGCCGTGGGTCGCCGCGCCCTGGGGCGGCACGGGCCAGGGGTCGGGCGCGACCGCGGGCTCCCTGCGCTCGGCCCACGACGCCGGTGCCGGCTCGACCGGCGGGGCCGGCGGCGCGGGCACCGTCCCGGCGAACAGCGCGTCGCCGGAGAGGCTGCTGCTTGCGGGGCGGACCGCACGGAGCGCAGCCGCGACGGCCGAGACGTCGCCCGGGAGCCCGGCGGCGCCGAGCGGCGCCACCCGCTGTGCGTCGCCGTCGCGGGCGATCCGATGCCCGCCCCCGCCGGGTGACGCAGCCGCGCCGTTGGCGGAGCGGACGGGGCCTGCCGGGGTGATGCTCGGGGACGGCGACCCGAAGAGGCTCACCGGCGTGAGCCCCGTGGGGGGCCGCGGCGGGTCGCCTGCGAGCGCCGCGGTCGAGCGCGTCGTCTCGGCGGACGTTGCGGTGGCCGAGAGCGTCTCGGCAGACGAGGTCGTGGTCGAGTGCGGCGTATCGGGCCCGGCGTCGGCGTGCACCGGGTCCGCCGGCGGCACGGTGCTCGCATGCGGCATCTGCGCGTCCGCCGGGGTGGGCGCGCGGGACGGATCGGCAGCGGTGCCGGGGAGGGACGGGGCGGCGGGCGCTGACGCACCCGCGCGGGAGGGATCCGCCATCGGCGGGGTGGCCGCGCCGGCGTCGACGGCCGGGGCCGTAGCCGGCGCGGCGTCCGACCGGTGTCCGGGCGCTGACGCGGCGGCCACCACCGGCAGCCGGGCCGTCGCGGAGGCCGGGCCGCCCGGGGGCTGCGACATCGTCGGCGCCGGCAGCGCGGCCGGCGCGGACCCGATGGGCCCGTTGCGCGCCAGCGCCGTCGCGGTGTCGCGCGCGATCTCGTTCGACGGCGCCGCAGGCAGTGCCGCGACGGGTGCCGCAGGCGTTGCCCCGAGCGATGCACCAGGCGATGCGCCAGCCGCGTCCGGCGCCGTCACCGGCGGCGTCGCCGGGCCGGCCGGCTGCTGCGGACCCGCACCGGGGACCGCGGCGGCCTCCGTACCGAGCGGCGCGCGCCGCGGGTCCGGTCCGGCGGCTGCGGTCGCCCCGGGCTGTTCCGGTCCGCCGGGGGACGCCGGGTGCTCGTGTGAGACGACGTGCTGCTGCGCGACGTGCCCACCGGTCGGAACCGGAGCAGGCGGCGCCGCAGCGCCCGGCGCCCACCGCGGGGCACCGGGCACGCCGGCTCCTGGCCACCACGGACCGGGCGCGACCGGCCCGGCCGGGGTGAAGAGATCGGCCTCCGGACGGGCGGGTGAGCCGCCCGGGGCCGGCGGGACAGGTGCGCCCGACACCGAGGGCGGGTCGGGCGGCGCCGTCCGAACGAGTGCCCCCGGCATCGGGACGAGCGCCGCGGTGTCCATCCGCGAGAGCCGTCGCCGCAGGCGGCGCAGGGCCCGCGGCGGGCCGTCGACCAGCAGCGACAGCACGAGCCGGTCGCCGAGCGGGTCGTGGACGGTGCGCAGCACCTGGTGCAGGCGGTCGCCGTGGGCGACGACCACCTCCGTCGGTGCCGGCCCGCCGAACGACACGGCCGCCGCGTCCACCGCCGCCCGGATCACGTCGGCCTGACCCGCGCACACCGTCTCGAGGTCCTCCGGGGCACCTTCTCGGGACCGGGCCGCGAGGAGCATGCCACTGCCCGCGTCGAGCAGTGCCGCCGCCACCACCGCGCGGTCCCGGACGAGCGCGGCGAGCGCCGCGTCCGGGGACGCCCCGACCGGTGGGGCGACGGCCGGTACACCGGGGCCGTTCGTGTTCACGACGTGCGCTTCACCTCGCCCGCGGGGCCGCTGTCAGCGCTGGTTGGAGGGGAAGAACTGCCCCTCGTTGCCGGGCACGGCCTGACGGGTGTTGGCGGCCGGGTGGGCCATGTAGAAGTCCTGCTCGATGACCCGCAGGTCGCGCCGCGCCATCGCCAGGTTGGCCTGGGCGCGGTTGAGCACCAGGTAGAAGAACAGCTTCTCGTCCGTGCCACGGATCATCCGGAGCAGGTGGTACTGCGTGTCCAGGGTGATCAGGATGTCCTCGATCTGCTCGCGCAGGCCGAGCTTCTGGACGACCTCCATCTTGGTCCGGATCACGTCGCTGTTGCCCGGGGCCGCGACGTCGAGGTCGAACTCGGCGCTGCCACCGCGAGAGCCCAGCATCATGCCGCTCTCCCAGTCGACCAGGGCCACCGCGAACGCACCCTTGATATTCGCCGCCATGTCGAGCGCGTGCTCGATGTTGCTCATTTCTTGCTCCTCGTCGGGGTCGGGGGGTCCGCGGAATTCGGGGTTCCGCGGGTGCCGGAGCCTAGCGCATCAATTCGGGGGCGCCGGAAAGGCCCGCCCCCACAATTCGCGACGCGCCGGCGGTTAGACCATTCGGCGCAATCCGGCAAGAATACGTTTCATCGTCGACATGTCGTGCGCCCATGCGCCCGGTCCGCCCGTGGGTGCGCGGTGCGATGTCGCGCGCGCGGGCGTCGTCGCAGGAGGGACGACGCTGCCCGGGTCGCGGCGCGGGAGCGCTCCGGGAGCGTCGTCCGGCTCGTCGAGCTCGGCGCGACCGGCGGCGGGTGCCGCCGCCGGCACGGGCGCCGCGGCCGGTGCCACGGTCCGTTCCACCGGCTCCCCCGGCCGGACCAGCCGGACCGGACGAGGCAACCGACGCGGCGATGCGCCGCGTTCCGGCGACATCGTTTCCCCACGACGAGGCAGGGGCACGGACGGCGACCCGGGAGACGTCGACCCGGGGGACATCGATACGGGAGACATCGACACGGGAGACATCGACACCGGCGCCTTCGAGCCGGGCGACGTGGAACCGGGCGGGCGCGAGGCCGGCGGATCCGAGGCCGAGGGCGTCGCACCGGAGGACGCGGCCGCCGCAGCGGCGGAGGGAGGCACACGACCGCGCCCGGCGATGGCCGCGGGCGGCGACGGACGCGCCTCGTCCACGCTTCTCACCTGCGCCGCAGCGGGCTGGGGCGCACCGCCCGGCGGCCGCGACTGCAGCGGCACGGACACAGGCGGCGACTCTGCCGGACCGGGGCTCGGCTCCGCCGCGGCCGACAACGAGGAGGAGCCCGACCCGAACTCGCCGGAGCCGGCACGGCCCGGCACGGCGGTGCGCGACCCTGAGGGTGCCGACCCGGCGGAGCCCGACCCGGCGGAGCCCGAGACGAGGGAGCCCGGCGACGAACCCGGCGAGGCGGCCGCGCCCGGACCACCGGCGGACCGATCCGGGGGCGTCGCCCCGGCTGCTGCCGGTGCCCGCTGCCCGGGCGGCTGTCCCGCCAGTACGGCGACGGCGTCGGCGACCTCCGGCGCGAGGAGCTCACGACGCGCCAGCGCCAGGTTCGCCCTCCCCCGCTGCAGCACGAGATGGACCACGAGGGCCCGCGAGCCCACTGTGACGGGACGCAGGACATGGAAGCTGCGCCGCGTCGTGACCGTGATGTCGTCGAGGGCGTCGTCGGACGTATGGCCACTTTCGAGCGAGCCGGCGGCCGTGACCAGCGCGAGAACCGCCGCGGAGTCGACCCCGTCGTCCACGCCGGCGGAAATGGAGTCGAGAACCGCGCCGGAATCGCGGTCGAGCACGCACACGAATGTCGCGCCAGACACCTCGATCAAGGCACGGACAGCGCTCGCGAAAGCGATCACGATCGATTCTTGCACAGGGTCTTCCGGCCCGATTTCTCAGCCCTTTCAGCGCAACTACGGTCCGCTCACGGCCGATTACGGGCGACCTTTCGGGCGTGCCTGAAATAGGCTGAACGGTCGTACAGGAAACCTGGTGATACCGGACAGATCGCAAGGACCGTGCGGTGCGGCACGGTTGCACCCGTGCCGTCCGCCACTCGGTCGTCCCCGCGGACACTGGGGCAGCGGCGGGCCCCGCTGCGGCGCGACGACGAGCGCCCGGCGGCCGGCGGAGGGGACGGCGCACATCCGGCTCCTCGACCGCCTTGATCTCCGGTGAGCCGGATCGTCAACGCCGCTTCTCGCCGGACGACCGCATCCTCGCCGGCCGGTCCTCCAGAATCCCGCTCGTCGAGCTGCGCTCCACCACGCCCGCACCACCCCCGCGCCGACCTGCCCTCGCTCCCGCCGCCCCTTGCCGATGCATCGCCCGCTCCGCTCTCACCGACCCGCTCTCGCCGACCCCGCCCACGCCGACCCGTCTCCGCCGACCCCGCCCACGCCGACCCCGCCCACGCGGACCCGGTCCCTCTCGGCTCGCCCTCCGCGACCTCGACCCGTCCGGGACCCCACTCGGCAGCCCCGCCCCCGGCAGCCCCGCCCCCGGCAGCCCCGCCCCCGGCAGCCCGCCCCCGATGGACCGCCCCCGATGGACCAGCCCGGCAAACGTGCGAGCAGGCGCGATCGAGTCGACCTGCCCGGTCCGGACCGGCCCGGACGGCGTCCCGCCGCGGTGCCGGCCGCCCGGACTCCGACGAGCGCCCCGGCGGCTCGCGTTCACGGGGGCATGTCGACCGTGTTGACCGAGCGACCACCCCGGCCGAGCGACCGCCCTCCGACGCGTCCGGTCGGGCGGCCGTCGACTACCAGGCGTCGCCGAAACCCGTGCCGTCGGACGGTGCGGTGCCGAATCGGTGACTGCATTCGGGTGATCTCCCGTCGACATGCGCACCGCCCTGTCGACACCTCCCGTTGACCTCACGATCGGTTCGCGACCGGGCACCGGCCCGGCCCGTCGTGGACCACCGTGCCGTCCGGAGAGGAGAGACCGCGGGTGCCGACCGCTCCGACCCCACCTCCTCGACCGCCCCGGCGGCCGCGGGCGGGACGGCCGGGCGACGGCCTCCCGGTCGGTACCCGTTCCGACGCCGGCCGCCTCCCCGGCGCCCGACCGGGCGCCGGCGGCGTCGACCCGGGGAGGGCCGCGACCGGCTTCCCGGAGCGCCCGACCGGCACGGGCGGGGGTCCGGCGGACCGCGGTGGGAACGTCCCGGTGCCGCGCGAGCGCGGCACGGACCCGGGTCTGCCACGGACCGCGCTACCGGGGCTCGCCGCGTCGGCCGGTGCCGGCCGACGGGGCGTTCCTCCGACGAACGAGCGGGCGACCGCACCGCGGGGCGAGCGGACCGGCGCAACTCCGGGGCCGACCGGGCGCCCGGCAGCCGGCACCCGTGCCACGGCGCGCGACAACGGGTCCGGTCGCCCGACGCCCGGCGACGGCGGCGCGCCGCAGGTTCCGGCCGGGCCTCCACGGTCGACCGAGCCGAGCAGAGCGAACGGCACGCCCCGGCAGCCGGAACGACCCCACCGGCCCGGCACGGCCGCGGACCGCGCCGAGGACCACAACCCGGCCCGCCGGCCCGCGGCCGTGCGGAACCGCCGTCCCGACGGCGACCCCGGCACCGCCGCCGTGCGCGGCGCACCGGATCGCGGGACGCCCCCGGCTGCCGAGCCCGGTCCGGCCCGACCCGCAGGCTCGCCGGCAGCGGAGTCCGCCGCCCGCCGCCGGCCCGGCGGGGCAACCACGGACGACGGTCGTGCGCCCGCGGACCGCAGCCGGCGCCGCACCCCGGGCGACGAGACTCCTGGGGAGCGCCCTCCCGGTGAGCGCACCGGTCCCCGCCGGCCGGACACCGGCCGCGCCCGCTCGACAGCGCGCACCGACGGGCCCCGAGCCGCCGAGGCCGCCACGACCGAGGCCCGCCACCCCCGGTCCCGCCGCCCCGCGGCCCGCGGCGCCGCACCCACGAGCTCCGGGACGCCCGACCCCGGGACGCCCAACCCCGGGAGGCGCAGCCCCGGCTCGCGCACCGACCGGGACGCCCGCGAGGGGCGCGGACCGCGCCGCGCCCCTGGCCCGGGCTGGTGGCAGACGCCGACGAGCCGCCGAGCCGGCGACACCGGCCCCCGCCGCACCGACGACGCCGCCGAGTCCGACGGCGGCCGCACCGGCCGGCGGCGCGCGGCGCGGCGGCGGACTCCCGCGGAGATGCTGCGCGGCCTGCGCCGGTCGAGCTCGCAGCACCTGCGCCCGCTGTCGCCGGAGGAGCGCCGGATCCGCCGCCGGCGGCGGATCCGGTGGAGCATCATCGGCGGCGTCGCGACCGTCGTCCTCGCGCCGGTGCTGCTCTTCGTCATCGGCTACCTGATCTTCTCCGTCCCGACGCCCGACGAGGCGGTCAACAACCAGGTGGCGGTGGTCTCCTACGCCGACGGCAGCCAGCTCGCCCGGCTCGTCCCCGAGCAGGGCAACCGGGTCAAGGTCCCGATCGACCGGGTCCCGCTGCAGGTGCGGCAGGCCGTCCTCGCAGCCGAGGACCGCACGTTCTACTCCAACCCCGGCTTCGACGTCACCGGCATCCTGCGCGCGGCGTGGAACCAGCTGCGCGGCGGCGCCGGGGGCGGCTCGACGATCAGCCAGCAGTACGTCAAGACGACGTTGGTCGGGGACCAGGCGACGCTCTTCCGGAAGTGGAAGGAGATGATCGTCTCGGTCAAGATCAACCAGGAGCGGTCGAAGGACGAGATCCTCGACGACTACCTCAACGCGATCTACTTCGGGCGGGGCGCCTACGGCATCCAGGCCGCGAGCCAGGCCTACTTCGGCAAGGACGTCGACCGGCTCGGGGTCGCGGAGGGCGCGCTGCTGGCCGGGGTGATCCAGTCGCCGTCGCGGTGGGACCCCGCGATCGACCCGACGAACTCGTTGCGCCGCTGGCAGTTCGTCATGGACGGAATGGCCTCCCAGGGCTGGATCACGCCGCAGGAGCGGGCGCAGGCGACGTTCCCGCAGACCGTCCCGCGCAAGATCGTCTCCGGCAGCGTGCCGACCGACAGCAGCGGGCACATCGTCAACGCGGTCCGCGACGAGCTGGGGTCGCTCGGCATCTCCGACCAGGAGTTCAGCCAGGAGGGCCTGCAGATCACGACGACGATCGACCCGACCCGGCAGAAGCAGGCCGTCGACGCCGCCCACGCCGGGCTGGCGGGACAGCCCGCCGATCTGCGCTCGGCGGTCGTCGCGATCGACCCCGCGACGGGCGGGATCATGGCCTACTACGGCGGTGACAACGGTGTCGGCCTCGACTACGCCCAGGTGCGCAAGCAGCCGGGGTCCACGTTCAAACCGTTCGTCGTGCTGGCCGCACTGATGCAGGACCCGCCGGTCGGGCTGGGCGAGGTGTTCAGCGGCGAGCCGGTGCCCGGGCTGCGCAACGCCGACGGTGCCGACTGCCGGCGCTGCGACGTCAAGCAGGCCATGACGATCTCCAACAACGTCGTGTTCACGCAGCTGGCCCAGAAGGTCGGCCCGCAGAACGTCGCCGACGCCGCGCGGGCCGCGGGCATCACCTCGCCGCTGAACGACCCGGACTCCCGGCTCGCGCTCGGTAACAAGGAGGTCACCCCGGTCGAGCTGGCGTCGGCCTACGCGACGATCGCCGACGGCGGGGTGTACCACGTGCCGCACCTGATCTCGAAGGTCGTGACCTCCGACGGCCGGGTGCTCTACCAGTCCCGGTCGTCCGACGGGGAGCGCCGCTTCCCGGAGCAGGTGGCGCGCAACGTCACCGAGGCGATGCTCGACGTCGCGAGCAACGACGGGCTGACGCTGCCGGGCGTCCGGCAGGTGGCCTCGAAGACCGGCACCGTGCAGTCGCACATCGACGGCCAGAACAACGACGCCTGGATGAGCGGCTTCACCCCCGACGTCGCGACGACGGTCTGGATCGGCACCGACATGAACTCCCCCATCCGGACCGCGAACGGGACGCCGATCTCCGGCGGCACCGTGCCCGGCGAGGTGTGGCGCAACTTCATGGTCGACACGGCGAAGGCGCAGCCGCCGCCCACGTTCGCCCCGTACCGGCCGATCGGCGAGCCGCCGTCGGACAAGCCCCCGGGTGTCGACCCGGACGCCCCGGCCGGGACGACGGCCTCGCCGACGGCCACCCCGACGCCCACCGCCTCCGCACCGCCACCGACGACCGACGCCCCGCCCGCCGAGGCCGATCCCCGCGCAGCGAGCGCGGAGCCACCGGCCGGCTCGGCCGCCGCCCCGTCGACGACCGCGGAGCCATCGCCGACGACGCCGAGTACGTGCACCCTCGCCCACCCCTGCGGGTGACGGCGCGGGGCCTGCCCGTGGAGGCCCGGGCGGGCTACCGTGGCGGCGTGAGCGCACCGGAGGCGGAGGAACGCCGTTTCGAGGTGGTGGCCTGGATGGCCGACCGCCGGATGGTGCTCTACGTCCCGGCGATCGAGGCGGCCACCAGCGTGCGGGACATGACCGAGGCCGACGACGCCGCCCGCGGCCTCATCGCCGACCTCACCGGCCTGGAGCCGGTCACGATCCGCTGCGACATCCGGGTCGGCCGGGCCGGCGGGCTCGGCCACATGGGCGGTGGGCCGGTCGGCTACGCCGACTGAGGGTCGGGACCGGTCCCGGCCGGCACGTCGTCGCCCACGACGAGGTCGGCGCGACACCGGCTCGCGGCGACGAGTGCGGCGTTGGGGCCGTCGACGTCGCGCACCCAGGACTCGGCGTGGGCGGGTGACTTCCCGAACTCGACGTGCCGTGCGACGAGCCGGCGCAGCCGCTCCGACTCGTCCGGTGCGCAGAACCAGACCTCGTCGAGCGCGTCGCGGACGGGGTGCCACGTCGGGTCGTCGAGCAGCAGGTAGTTCCCCTCGGTCACGACGAGCCGCACCCGCGGCCCGACGTCGACGGCCCCCGCGATCGGCTGCTCGAGATCGCGCTCGAACTGCGGCGCCCAGACGGTGTCGCCGTCGTCGGACCGCAGCCGGCGCAGCAGCGCGGCGTACCCCCCGGCGTCGAACGTGTCGGGCGCGCCCTTGCGTCCGGCACGGCCGAGCCGGCGCAGGGCGACGTCGGCGAGGTGGAAGCCGTCCATCGGGACGTGCGCGACCCACTCCCCCGGGACGCACCCGGGCGGCGGGTCGTCGGCCAGCGCGGCGACGAGCGCCCGGGCCAGCGTCGTCTTCCCGGCGCCGGGAGCGCCCGCGATGCCGAGCAGCACCCGTCGCCGGCCGGTGCCGGCGAGCGCGCGTGCCCGCGCGACGAGTTCGACGGGCGCGCGCGACTGGCTCATCAGGAGGCGACTGTACGGGGCCGCGCGTCGTAGGCTCGGTCCATGGTCGTCACCGCCGACGAGACCGCCCGGACCACCGCCACGCAGATGGCGCAGGCCGCCGCCCACTGGTTGGAATCGCTCGATCCGGGGCAACGCCGGATCGGCACCGGAGGGACCCCCGGATCGGACGCCGAGGCCGACAGCGAGCGGCTGCGCTGGTACTACACCCCGACCGACCACGGCGGTCTGACGCTGGGCGCGATGCGCCCGGCGCAGCAGTCGCTGGCGATGCAGCTGGTGTCCTCGGGCTTGTCGCACGCGGGCTACGTCACCGTGTCGACGGTCCTCGGGCTGGAGAACGTCCTCGACCGCGTCGAGGGCTTCAGCGTCGACTGGGGCCACGAGCGCGGGCGCGATCCGCAGCGCTACTACCTGCGCGTCTTCGGGGAGCCGGGACCGTCGGGAGCGTGGGCCTGGCGGTTCGGCGGCCACCACGTGTCGCTCAACAACCTCGTCGTCGACGGCGCCGTCGTCTCGACGACGCCCTGCTTCCTGGGCGCCGACCCCGCGACCTCCCCGCTGCTCGGCCCGGCGCCCCTGCGCCCGCTCGGCGGCGCCGAGGACCTGGCCCGCGAGCTCGTCCGCTCGCTGCCCGCCGACCTCGCGGCGGAGGCCGTGCTGCTCGACCGGGCACCGGCGGACATCATCGGCGGCAACCGGTCCCGCATCGCGACCGGCGACACCATGATCCAGCTGCCCGGCCTCTGGCGGGGGCGCCTGCGAGAACCGCGCCTGGTCGAACGGCTCGACGCGATGAACGAGACCGCGGAGAAGGACAGCGGTTTCGACGAGACCGACCACCAGACCCTCGCACTCGGCGGCCCGCGCGGCGTCCCGGGCGCGGCCCTCGACCCCGCCGGGCGCGAACTGCTCTCCGCGCTGGTGTCGGCCTACGTCGACCGCGTGCCGGCCGGGCTCGCGGTGTGGCCGGACCTCGACGACGTGCACATCGCGTGGGCCGGCCCGACCAGGCCGGGCGAGCCGCACTACTACCGGCTGCAGGCGCCGCGCTTCCTCGTCGAGTACGACAACACCCAGCGCCAGGTCAACCACGCGCACTCGGTCTGGCGCGACCCGGAGTCCGACTTCGGGCACGACGTGCTCGCCGCCCACCGGGACGCGTTCCACGCCGGCTGACACCGCCCCGCAACGGGCGCTCCGAGCTCCGCGGCGCGACGTCCCCCGTCGCGGAGCTTGCGCTTGACGCTGCGTCAACCCCTACCGTCGTTCCTGCACGACGGGAGGACGGACGATGCGCTGGTCGACGGCGGAGGTGGCCCGGATGGCCCGGGTCAGCTCGCGGACGCTGCGGCACTACGACCACACCGGTCTGCTGCGCCCCGCGGGCACCGGCAACGGCGGGCTCCGGCTCTACGGGCGCCCCGAGCTCGACCGCCTGCAGCACATCCTGCTGCTGCGCGAGCTCGGCCTCGGCCTGGCCGACATCGCCGCGGTCCTCGACGGGCAGACCGACGAGGTCGCGGCGCTGCGCCGCCACCACGCACGGCTGCTGTCGGAGTCACGCCGGCTCCGCACGCTCGCCGCGACCGTCGCGCGCACGATCGAGGAACGGGAGGGAGGTGAGGAGATGGCAGCCGAGGAACTGTTCGAGGGGTTCGCGAACGACCCCTACGCGGCCGAGGCGCGCGAGCGCTGGGGCGACACCGCGGCCGATTCCCAGCGCCGGGTCGCCGGCTGGGACGCCGGGCGGCAGCGCGAGGTGATGGCGCAGGGCACGGCGGTGAACGCGCGGATCGCGGAGTTGATGCGCGCGGGCAGCCCGGTCGACGACGCCGCCGTGCAGGCGGCCGTGGCGGAGCACCACGCGTGGGTCCGGCACTTCTGGGAGCCGAACCGCGAGGCCTACATCGGGCTGGGCGAGCTCTACGTCGACGATCCGCGGTTCACCACGACGATCGACCGTGACGCGCCCGGTCTGGCGGTCTACCTGCGCGACGCGATGCGCGTCTACGCCGACCGTGAGCTCGCCTGAGCGGCCTGCCGATCGGCCGTGACCTGCTGGTCGGTGAGCTGACGACCGGTGCCCTGCTGATCGGTGCCCTGCTGATCGGGAGGCCCCGCCCGCACCGCGAGGACGACGACGTCGTCCCCGGTGTCGGCCGTGCTGCCCCGCACGACCGCGTCGCAGAACCGGTCCAGGGGCAGTTCCGACGCCGCGCCCGCGAGCCGCAGCAACGCGTCGGTCGCGGCGTCGTCGGGGTCGTCGCGGCGCTCGTAGAGCCCGTCGGTGTAGAGCAGCAGGGTCGAGCCGGGCGGGAGCGCGACCTCGTGGTCGTGCCGGGGCATCCCGGCGTCGACCCCGATGACGACGTCGACCGGGACGTCGAGCACCCGCACGTCGCCACCCGGCGCCACGAGCAGCGGCGGCGGGTGCCCGGCGCTCGACCACCGGAACACCGCGTGGTCACCCGTCCACAGCACCCGGCCGTAGACGAGCGTCGTGAACCCGGTGACGCCGAGCCGCGACGCCACCCGGTCGAGCCTGGCGACCACGTCCGAGGGTTCCCGCTCGGTGTCGTAGGCCAGCGCGCGCAGCATGCTGCGCAGCTGGCCCATCGTCGCGGCGGCGGTGAGGTCGTGCCCCGAGACGTCGCCGACGGCGAGCGCGAGGTCGCCGCCGGGCAGCCGGAACGCGTCGTACCAGTCCCCGCCGATCTGCAGCTCGGCCGCCGCCGGGAGGTAGCGGGCCTGCACCTCGAGGCCGGCGATGCCGATCTCGGCGGGCCGCGGCGGTTCGGTGAGCATCGCGTTCTGCAGCGCCAGGGACACCTCCCGGGTGCGCTGGACACGGCGGGTGACCTCGACCGCGGCCGACACCCGCGCCGCCAGCTCGACGACGAGCGCCCGGTCGTCGTCGGTGTAGGCGGGCCGGTCCCCGCAGGCCAGGAACATCACGGCGGCGACGACGAGCCCGCCCGACACGACGGGCGCCGCGAGACAGGAGTGCAGACCGGCCGCCCGGCCCCAGTCCCACATCTCCGCCGTGCCCGCCCACTCCTCGCGCGACGTGGTCGCGCTGTCGAGCACGGCGGTGCGGTCGCGCACCGCCCGCGACACCGGGTGCGCGGCACCGAAGACGAACCGGTCGACCGCCGGCGGTGGCGGGGCGAACCCGGGCGCGGTGCGCGAGACGGACCGGACGCCGGTCAGGACGGCGCCGCCCGCGGTCACCGGCTCGACGAGGTAGACCCGGCACAGGTCGGCGTACTCGGGGACGACGGTCTCGGCGAGCGCGGTCAGCCCGCCCTCGGGGTCGTCGGCCCCGTTGACGGCCAGTGTCGCCCTGGCCAGGACGTCGAGCCGCTGCCGCGCCCGCACGCTCGCCTCGATGTCGCTCTCGGTGCCCACCCACTCGACGACGGCGCCCGTCTCGTCGCGCACGGCGACGGCCCTGGCCCGGTGCCACCGGTAGCCGCCGTGCGCGCCGCGCAGCCGGGCGGTGTGGGAGAAGCGGTGGCCGGTGGCGACCGCGTCGAGCCAGGCGGCACGCTTGGACGGGCGGTCGGCCGGATGGACCGCGTCGAGGAACCCCCAGCCCAGGTACTCCTCCCGGCGCTGGCCGGTGATGGCCCGCATGCTCGGCGAGTCCTCGACGGCGCTGCCGTCGGCGGCCCGGATCCACACCGCCGCGCTGGTCGCCTCGACGAGGCTCTGGTACCGGGTGAGCAGCCGCTGCCGCTGCGCGGCGACGTCGGCCAGCTCCTCACGGGTGCGGTCGGCGTCGGTGACGTCGATGACGACGAGCCCGACGCCCATGACCGCCCCGCCCTCGTCGCGGACCGGGTAGGCGTCGATGGTCCAGGACTTCTCCGGACCGCGCCCGTGCCACAGCCGCCCGGTCATCCGGGTGCGCAGCCGTGGCCTGCCGTCGGCGAGCACCTCGCGCAGCAGTGCGGTGATCCGGGCCCCGGTCTCGCCGTGCGCCTCCTCCAGCGTGCGGCCGATGCGGTCGTCGGCGGTGCCGCCGTCGATCGTCGCGACCGCCTTGTTGACCCGGCGGTAGCGCAGCTCGGTGTCGAAGTAGGCCAGCCCGACGGGGGCGGTCTCCCACAACGCGTCGAGCAGCGCGAACGCCTCGTCGCCGACCCGGCTCTCCGACAGGTCCCGCAGTACGCCGACGACGGCGGGCCCCGGCCCGGTGCGCGGCACCGCGCGGAACCACAGCACCCGGCCGGACGGCACCGCCGCGGGGAACCGGCCCTCGACGCGCCGGCCCGCCGACAGCTGCGCCATCACCGACGCGGCGACATCGGTGTCGACGACGGCGTCGGTCGCCCGCTGCGCACCGAACCCGTTGCGCCCCAGTACCCGCTCCGCGGCCAGCCCGGTGAGCTCGGCCGCGGTCGCGTTCCAGACCAGCACGGACCCGGCGGCGTCGAGGGCGAACAGGCCGACGGGCGCCGCGTCGATCATCGCGGCGGCCATGCCGTCCCGTCCCTGCAGCGTCGCCTCCCCGGGTCACGGCCCCGGTGGCGCCGTCGTCGGTCGGGCGCAATCGTAGGGGCGCCGCTGGCGTCGGAGCACCTCCGGACTGGCGGTGTCGCGGCTGCGCACGGGAGGGTGACGTGCGTGAACGCCATCGACGCCGACCCGGACCCGCTCGGCCGGCTGCGCGCCCTGTGCACGGCGCTGCCGGGGGTCACCGAGCGGACGAGCCACGGCGAGCCGACGTGGTTCGTCCGGAAGGTCTTCGTCACCTACGCCGATCACCATCACGACGACCGGGTCGCCTTCTGGTGCGCCGCCCCGCCCGGGGCGCAGGAGGCGCTCGTCGCCGCGCACCCGGACCGGTACTTCCGCCCGCCCTACGTCGGCGGCCGGGGCTGGCTCGGCGTGTGGCTCGACGTGCCCGTCGACTGGGACGAGATCGCCGAGATCGTCCTCGACGCCTACCGGGAGATCGCCCCGCGCACCCTCGTCGCGCGGCTGTCCGCGCCCCCGGACGACGGTGTGAACGGTCGTTAACCCCACCACCTATCATCGGCTCGTGCAGGAGGCGGTGGTTCCGGCGACGATCGAGGTCGGCGGCGGTCGGTACGAGTACGAGGACGTCCCCGGCGCCGAACCCGCGCTGGTGCTGCTGCACGAGGGCCTCGGCTCGGTCGGGCTGTGGCGCGGCTTCCACCGCGACCTCGCGGCCGCGACCGGGCGGCGCACCGTCGCCTTCTCCCGGCTCGGGCACGGCCGCTCCGGTCCGCCCGCCGCGCCGCGCGGGACCGACTTCATGCACGTGGAAGCCCGGGAGGTGCTGCCCGCCGTGCTGGCCGCGCTCGGCATCGCGTCCCCGATCCTGGTCGGGCACAGCGACGGCGGCTCGATCGCGCTGCTGGCGGCGGCGTCGCAGCTGCCGTTGACCGGCGTGGCGGTGCTCGCGCCCCACGTGTTCGTCGAGGACGGCGGGCTCGCCTCGATCGCCACGACCCGCGCGGCGTTCGACGACGGCGCCCTGCGCACGCGGATGGCCCGCCACCACGACGACCCGGACGTCATGTTCGGCAACTGGGTCGGCGTGTGGCTGGACCCGCGGTTCCGGTCCTGGGACATCACCGGCGAGCTGCCGCGGATCACCTGCCCGGTACTGGCGGTCCAGGGCACGGCCGACGTCTACGGCACGGTCGCCCACGTCGAGGCGGTCCGCGATCTCGCGGCGGGCCCGGTCGAGCTGCTGCTGCTCGACTGCGGCCACTCTCCGCACCTGGAACGCCGCGACGACACCCTCGCCGCGGTGGCGGCCTTCGTGGCCGGCCTCACCGCGCCGTCCAGCCCGCCCAGCGCTCCGGCGTGAGCACGAGCACCGGGCCGGGCGGCGGGGCGTCGCGGTAGCGGGGGTACTTCGCCGCGAGCGCGTCCAGTGCGGGGCGGCACGCGGGGGCGTCGCGGATCTCGGCGGTGCCGTCGACGCGCACCCACCACAGCCGGTCCCAGTCGTCCTCGTAGTGGTCGACGAGCAGGGCCGCCCGCGGGTCCCGGTCGACGTCGTCGAGCCGGGCCAACCGCCTGCCGCTCTTGGGTTTGACGTCGTCGACCGCGCTCCACAGCAGGCCGTCGAGCAGCACGAACGTCACCGGGACCAGGCGCGGGGTGCCGTCGGCGCGCAGGGTGGCGAGCCGGGCCACCGGGGACGCGGCCACCCGGGCGCGCCGGTCGTCGTCGCTCATCGCGGGCACGGGTCCATTGTGGCGGGTCTACGCTGCGACGACATGGCCCATCCGCTCGCCGTACCGCTCGCCGACGGAGCGTGGCGGCTGCACACGGTCCGCGGCCCGTGGCTCAACACGTTCGTCTTCGCCCAGGGCCCGGGGCGCGAGGTCACGCTCGTCGACACGGGGCTGCCGGGAGCACCGAAGCGGGTGCTCGCGGGTCTGGCCGCGATCGGGCGGAGGCCGTCGGACGTGCGGCGCATCGTCGTCACGCACGCCCATCCCGACCACGCGGGCGGTGCCGCCGCACTCGCCGCCGCGACCGGCGCCCCGGTCGCGCTGCACGGTGACGACGTCTCGTTCGCCCTGGCCGGGGCCGGTCCGCGGTTCGACCCGTCGACACGCGGCGGGCGGATCATGGCCCGGCTCGGCAAGGGGACGTTCCCGCCGGTGCCGGTCGCCGAGGAGCTCACCGACGGCCAGGCGCTCGACGGCGGGCTGCACGTGCTCGCGACGGCCGGGCACACCCCCGGCCACGTCGCCCTGCTGCACGAGCCGAGCGGGGTGCTGGTCGTCGGGGACGCGCTGATGAACGTCGGACGGATGCGGGTCTCGCCGCGGGCGCTGTGCAACGACGCGCGGCTCTGCCGGCAGACGGTCCGCCGCCTCGCCGAGGTGGACCACTCCGTGCTGGCGTTCAGCCACGGGCCGTCGGTCGCCGACGGCGCGGCGCTCGGGGCGCACCTGCGGACCGCGCTCGTCTGAAGGGGCCGGGAATGCCGGGAGCCCCGGCACCGTTCGACGAGATAGTTGCACGCTCAACTGACAGAGGGTGCTCACGACACGAGGAGGTCGCCATGCCGGCCGTCACCGTCGCCGACATCACCACGCTCGCCCGGGTTCCCGAAGCCGGGCCCACCGACCTGGACCGCCGCGTCCGCTCGGTGACCACCGCGCCGACCGGCTACGAGGGCGAGGGGTTCCCGGTCCGCCGCGCGTTCGCCGGTGTGGACCTGCGCGACCTCGACCCGTTCCTGCACATGGACCAGATGGGCGAGGTCGAGTACGCACCCGGTGAGCCGAAGGGCACGGCGTGGCACCCGCACCGCGGCTTCGAGACCGTCACCTACATCATCGACGGCACCTTCGAGCACATGGACTCCCACGGCGGCGGCGGGACGATCTCCGACGGCGACACGCAGTGGATGACCGCGGGCAGCGGGCTGCTGCACATCGAGCGGCCCCCGGAGGCGCTCGTCGCGAGCGGCGGCCTCTTCCACGGACTGCAGCTGTGGGTGAACCTGCCCAGGGCGGAGAAGTGGAGCGAGCCGAAGTACCAGGACCTGCGGGCGGCCGAGGCGGCCCTGCTCACCACAGCCGACGGCGGCGCCCTGATCCGGGTCATCGCCGGTGAGCTGGCCGGGCACACCGGTCCCGGCTCGACCCGCACCCCGATGGCGATGATGCACGCGACGATCAGCCCCGGCGCGCAGCTGCGGCTGCCGTGGCGCCGCGACTTCAACGCGCTGGTCTACGTGCTCTCCGGCGCCGGCAGCATCGGGCCCGACGGGCAGCCGATCGAGACCGGACAGCTCGTCGTGCTCGGGCCGGGCGACGTCATCACCGTCAACGGGGCGAACAAGCAGGAGTCGCGGCTGGCGGGCCTCGACGTCGTCGTGCTGGGCGGCCGCCCGATCCAGGAGCCGGTCGCGTGGGCGGGCCCGTTCGTCATGAACTCCAAGGCCGAGGTGCTGCAGGCCTTCGAGGACTACCAGAAGGGCAAGCTCGGCGTGATCCCGGCGAGCTACGTCCCGCACGGCGACCTGGGCGGGGCGACGTCGTGACCGACGTGGCGGGGCCCGCGCCGGTCGTCGTCGACCGCCCCGAGCGGTCCCGCTTCGAGGTCCTCGTCGGCGACGAGGTCGCGGGCCGCGCCTTC
Organism: Pseudonocardia benzenivorans CB1190; assembly: GCF_000196675.2. GTDB lineage: Bacteria > Actinomycetota > Actinomycetes > Mycobacteriales > Pseudonocardiaceae > Pseudonocardia > Pseudonocardia benzenivorans. The sequence continues at coordinate 3,886,461 of NC_015312.1, forward strand.
TACACGCTGGACGACGGGCTGATCGTGTTCACCCACACCGAGGTCGACGACCGGTTCGGCGGTCGCGGCCTCGGCGGGGTGCTGGCCCGCGGCGCGCTCGACGCCGCCCGTGCCCGCGGGCTGCGCGTCCGCCCGGACTGCCCCTTCATCCGGAGCTGGATCGAGAAGCACCCGGAGTACAGCCCGTGAGCGGCGATGGTCGCTGGAGCGACCATCGCCGCTCACGACCCCGGCGCCCGCCGGAGATCGTCGGTGGGCGGTCGTAGCCTGTCCGGGTGCTCGTCGTCCATGCCCTGTGGTCCCCCGGCCGGGGAGTGCTGCTGTGGGCCGAGGACGGCGAGCGGCCGGCCACCACCAGCGCCCGGTCGCTGCGCACGGCCCGCCCACACCCGTTCGCGGTGCCGTCGGGCGAGCTCGCGGCGCTGCACCCCGGCAAGGCAGCGTCCCTGGTGCTGCTGCTGCCGGGCCGGCCCTCGGGTCCGCTGGCCTCGCCCGAGCTCGTCCGGACGGGGCCGGTGCGGCGCCCGCGGGCGGCACCCGAGCTCCTGCCGTGGACGGTGCCGGCGCTGGCGGTCGACGCGGCGGAGCTGCGCGACCCGGTCCCCGAGGTCCGCTACGGCGCCTCCGTCGCGCACCTGCGCGCGGTGCTCGACCTCGCCGACGACCTCGCCGGTCGTGGCCGCGTCCTGCCGACGCTCGCCGCCGACGAGGGCGGCGTCGCGTACGCGCGCTGGCGGCCCGTCGTCCAGGGCCTCGACGCGGTGGCCTTCGAGAGCCTGGTCGCGGGTGTGCCACCGGTCGGGCGGGCCGAGCGCCGCCCCCGGTCGGGTCCCGGCGCCCCGCCCGACGTCCGCGGCCACGACCCCCACACCCTGCTCACCGACGCGCTCGCCGTCCTCACCGACGCCGCGGTGCGCGACCGGCTGGCCCGTGCCGACGAACCCGTCCCCGTCCTGCCGCCGCGGCGGGGCCGGGCGCCCGCTGTCGCGCCGGCCGCCGAGTCGTGGCTCACCGCGCTCGTCTCCCCGGACGGGCGGATCGGCGGTGCCGCCGGCGTCCGGCGCCCGGAGCTCGACGAGCTGGCCCGCGCCGTCGCGGCGTGGGACGAGGTGGGGGCCGACGCCGCGGGCCCGGCGCGGGCGTCGTTCCGGCTGGCCGAGGTCCCGGTGCTCGACGACCCGGCCGATCCCGAGAACCAGCTGGCGCCGAGCACCGACCAGACCGGGGACGGCACCAGGTGGGAGCTGCAGTTCTCGCTGCGCTCCACCGACGACCCGAGCCTGCTCGTGCCCGCGGCCCGGATCTGGGACGGCGCGGGCACGACGCTGACCCGGCTCATCGGCGAACCGCAGGAGCTGCTGCTGGCCGAGCTCGGCCGCGCCGCGCTGGTCTACCCGCGGCTCACGCGGGCGCTGCGGTCGGCCTGCCCCGAGGTCCTGCCGCTCGACGTCGAGGGCGCCGCCGAGTTCCTCACCGAGGTCGCCGGCAGGCTCCTCGCCGAGGGGTTCGACGTCGAGCTCCCCGCGGGGTGGGACGGCAGTCGCCGGCTGGGCCTACGGCTCTCGGCGAGCTCGACCGCCGCGCCCGGCGTCGTCGTCCGGGGCGGGCTGGGCCGCGAGGAGCTCGCCGCGTTCCGCTGGCAGCTCGCCGTCGGCGACGAGATCCTCGACGAGGACGAGATCGCCGAGCTCGTCGCCACCAAGGCTCCGCTCGTACGGCTGCGCGGCCAGTGGGTGACCGTCGACCCCGACCAGCTGCGCGCCGGCCTGGAGTTCATGCGCCGCAACGCCGGGCGACGGCGCAGCGCGGGCGAGGTCGTCGCCATGGCCGCGGCCCCGCCCGCCGACGCGCCGCTGCCCGTCACCGGCGTCGAGGCCACGGGCTGGCTCGGCGACCTCATCGACGGCTCGGCCGAGCACACGCTCAGCCCGGTCGAGCCGCCGTCGTGGTTCACCGCCACGCTGCGGCCCTACCAGCAGCGCGGGCTGTCGTGGCTCGCGTTCCTGTCCGCGCTCGGGCTCGGCGCCTGCCTGGCCGACGACATGGGCCTGGGCAAGACCGTCCAGCTGCTCGCGCTGGAGTCCTACGAGCGCGACGCCGACCGGCACGCGCCGACGTTGCTGGTCTGCCCGATGTCGCTGGTCGGCACGTGGGAGCGCGAGGCGGCCCGGTTCGCGCCCCGCCTGCGGGTGCTCGTCCATCACGGCGGCGACCGCGGCGCCGGCGAGGAGTTCGACGCAGCCGCCGCGGCCGCCGATGTCGTCGTCACCACCTACGGCACCCTGGTGCGCGACGTCGAGCTGCTGGAGCGCCGCGGATGGCACCGGGTGGTGCTCGACGAGGCGCAGATGGTCAAGAACAGCCTGGCCGCGTCCGCGCGGGCGGTCCGCAGGCTGGCGGCCGGGCACCGGGTCGCGCTCACCGGGACCCCGATCGAGAACCGGCTGGCCGAGCTGTGGTCGGTGATGGACTTCCTCAACCCCGGCATGCTCGGCAGCGCCGAGCGCTTCCGGCAGCGCTTCGCGATCCCCGTCGAGCGCTACGGCGACGACGAGGCCGCCGCGCTGCTGCGCCGGCTCGTCGCGCCCTACCTGCTGCGCCGGGTCAAGACCGACCCCGGCGTGATCGACGACCTGCCGGAGAAGATCGAGATCACCCAGCACTACCGGCTCACCCGCGAGCAGGCGTCGCTGTACCGGACCGTCGTCGACGACATGCTCGACCGCATCGAGGGCACCGACGGCATCGCCCGTCGCGGCAACGTGCTGGCCGCGATGGCCAAGCTCAAGCAGGTGTGCAACCACCCGGCACAGCTGCTGCACGACGGCTCGCCGATCGGCCGGCGGTCGGGCAAGGTCACCCGGCTCGAGGAGATCCTGGAGAGCATCCTCGCCGAGGGCGACAAGGTACTGTGCTTCACCCAGTACGCCGAGTTCGCCTCGATGCTGGTGCCGCACCTGTCCGGGCGCTTCGACCAGGAGGTCCTCTACCTGCACGGGGGCACCCCGAAGAAGCGCCGCGACGAGATGGTCGAGCGTTTCCAGTCCCCGGACGGGCCGGCGATCTTCCTGCTCTCGCTCAAGGCGGGCGGCACCGGCCTCACGCTCACGGCGGCCTCGCACGTCGTCCACCTCGACCGCTGGTGGAACCCGGCCGTCGAGAACCAGGCCACCGACCGGGCGTTCCGGATCGGGCAGCGACGCAACGTGCAGGTCCGCACGCTCGTCTGCCCCGGCACCGTCGAGGAACGCATCGACGACCTGATCACCTCGAAGAAGGCGTTGTCGGGCAAGGTGATCGGCGACGGCGAGAACTGGGTGGGCGAGCTGGCCGACCTCTCGACCGACCGGCTGCGCGAGGTCTTCGCGCTCAGCGGCGACGCGCTCGCCGACCCGGCCGACGATCCCGACGGGCAGGGGGTGCCCCGTGGCGCGTGAACCCGACCCGTTCTGGTGGCGCGACGCCGACGCCGGCGGCAGGCCGCGTCCGGTCACCGGTGGCATCCAGATCCACGCGACGCGCGGCGCGGTGGCGCGCACGTGGTGGTCGGCCCGGTTCCTGGCCGTCCTCGAGAGCCTCGTCGCGGGTGGGCGCCTCGCCCGCGGGCGCAGCTACGCCCGCGCCGGGCAGACGCTCGACATGCGCGTCGACCCCGGTTCGGTGACCGCGACCGTGCAGGGCAGCCGCCCGGAGCCCTACCGGGTGCGGATCGGCGTCACGACGTACGGGAAGCCGGAATGGGCGCGCGTCGAGGAGGCATTGGCGGCCGACGCCTGGTACGCCGCGACGCTGCTCGCCGGCTCGATGCCGCCGGAGATCGAGGGCCTGTTCGCGACGCTGGGGCTGGCCCTGTTCCCCGCCGACGGTCGCGACCTCGTGATGGACTGCTCATGTCCCGACCACGCGGTTCCCTGCAAGCACCTCGCGGCGGTGTTCTACCTGCTCGCCGAGCGGTTCGACGCCGACCCGTTCGAGGTGCTGGCGCTGCGTGGGCGCGACCGCGAGACGCTGCTGGCCAACCTGCGTTCGCGCCGGGCGGCGGTCGCGGCGCACGACGCCACGGGACCGGCGGGTCCGGGTGCCGAGGAGCCGGCGGCGCCACCGCTGGCCGAGGTGCTCGACGACTTCTTCGCCGCGGGCCCGGGGCTCGACGACGCGCGCCGCGTCGTCCCCGTCCCGACCGCCCCCGACGCGCTGCTCGACCAGGTCCCCGGGTTCGCGATCGCGGTACGCGGCAAGAAGGTGGCCGACCTGCTGCGGCCGGTGTACCGGACGCTGGGCGACACCTCCTGAGCGCCGGGGTCAGGCCGGCGCGACGGCCGACGCGGAGCGTCGCACGGCGAGCCGGCCGGTGCGCATCGCCCACCGTTCGAACCACAGCGTGAACAGCGGCGGGATGCTCGCGAAGAGGGCCAGGAGCGTCGTGCGCAGCGACCACTCCAGGCGTCGGGCCGCGACGACGGTGACCACCAGGTAGGCGACGAACAGCGCGCCGTGGATCGGGCCGAAGATCTTCACCCCGATGTCGTCGAACACGACGACGTACTTGACGAACATCCCGATCAGCAGGCCCAGCCAGGAGCACGCCTCGGCGATCGCGACGGCGCGGAACGCCCGGGCGGGCCCGGACAGCCTGGTCGGGTCGGTCGGCGCGGTCGGCGAGGTGGCGGTCATCGGTGCGGCTCCCGGGTCGGTGTCGACGGCACCGCCCACTCTGCCCGACCCCTCCGCCACGTCTTCTACCGGGTGTCGAACTTCATCGGCGGCCCCGTCACCGCCACCTGCGCGGACACGCCGCCAGTCCGCGACGACGTCGTCGGCACGGACCGGGGACAGCGGCACGTTCGGCGGCGTCGGCGCCAGCAGCCAGCCGGCGATCCGCCGGTTCAGGTCCGAGACCACCGCCCGGACCTCGGCCTCCTCGCGCAGCGCCGCGACGGTGCCGGGCAGCCGTTGGATCTCCTTGCGCAGCAACAACGATGTGGGCAACAGGGCGTCGCCGGACAGACCCTCGCGCTCGATCCAGCGCCGGACCCACCAGTTGTCGTCGTCGGGGCCGTCGAGGCGCAGGGGCCTGCCCTTGCCAGGCAGGTTCTCGAACGCGCCGCGCTCGGCGGCCAACCGGATCTGTTCCTCGACGACCGACTCATGGACGACCGGCTCGTGCCGTTCCGCCACCGGCCCCCTCCCCCCGCGCCCGTGGATCCCGTGCCAGGGCTAGAACGAGCGTATGCAGGAGCCACCCCACCTCGCCACGCTCGCCGTCCACGCGGGCAACGACGTCGACCCCGGGACGCGCGCCATCCGCCGCCCGATCGTCGCCGCCAACTCCTACGCGCTGCCCGACGACCCGTCGCAGCTGTCGTGGTCGGGCACCGACACGGCGCTCTACACCCGCAACGGCGGCGCCAACCAGGGCTGGCTCGAGGACAAGCTCGCCGCCCTCGACGGCGGCGAGGCGGCCGTCGCGCTGGCCAGCGGCGTCGGCGCGCTGCACGCGGTCCTGTTCACGTTCCTGGAGGCGGGCGACCACGTCGTCTGCTCGGACGTCACCTACGTCGCGACGTACCGACTGCTCACCGAGCTGCTGCCGCGCAAGTACGGGATCACCGCGACGCTGGTCGACTCGTCGGACCCGGAGGCCGTCCGGGCGGCGATCCGCCCGCGGACCCGGCTCGTCCACGTCGAGACACCGGCGAACCCGACGACCCGGATCACCGACGTCGAGGCGGTCGCGGCGATCGCGCACGACGCGGGCGCGCTGCTCAGCGTCGACGCCACCTTCGCGACACCGGTGCTGCAGCGCCCGCTCGCGCTGGGCGCGGACCTCGTGGTGCACTCGTTGACGAAGTACGTCAACGGGCACGACGACGCGATGGGCGGAGCCGTGATCGGGCGCGCCGATCTCGTCGAGCGGATCCGGGCCGAGGCGATGGTCAACGCGGGCGCCACGATCAGTCCGTTCAACGCGTGGCTGATCATGCGCGGCGCCGTGACGCTGCCGCTGCGGATGCGCCGGCACTGCGCGTCGGCGCTGGAGCTGGCCGAGTTCCTGGAGGCCGACCCGCGCGTCGCCTACGTCGCCTACCCGGGCCTGGCCTCGCACCCCCAGCACGCGCTCGCGGCACGCACGCTCGACGGCGGCTTCGGCGGCATGCTCGCCTTCGCCGTGCGCGGGGACACCGCCGCGCAGAACCGGTTCGTCGCCGACCTGCGGGTGATCACGTCCGCGGTGTCGCTGGGACACGACGAGTCGTTGATCGTGCACGTCGCGGCCGACGACGAGCGCGCCCGGTTCTACCCGCCGGAGTTCCGGCGGTGGGGACACCTGCGGTTCTCGGTCGGCCTGGAGGACCCCCGCGACCTCGTCGCGGACCTCACCCAGGCCCTCGACCGGCTCTGATCAGCCCTCGGCGAGATCGGCGAGGGCGACCGCCGGGTCGGCCAGGTGTGCGGCGGGCGGCGTCGCCCGGCTGCGGACGAGCAGTCCCAGATGCTCGGTCACGTCCCACACGTTCACGTTCATCGCGGCCGCGACGACGCCCTCCACCAGCCAGAACGCCACGAACTCGCGACTGTCGAGATCGCCGCGCACGACGAGGTCGTAGGGCTGGGTCGGGTCGAACCAGCCGGTGAACTCCATCCCGAGCTCGAACTGGTCGGTGTAGAAGTACGGCGGCCGGTCGTAGGACGCGGGCACGCCCAGCGCGGTGCGCGCGGCGACCGCGGGCTGGTTGAGCGCGTTGGCCCAGTGCTCGACGCGGATCCGCCTGCCCAGCAACGGGTTCCACGCCGCGGCGAGGTCGCCGACGGCCAGCACGTCGGGGTGCGAGGTACGCAGGTGCTCGTCGACGCACACCCCGCCGCCGGTGTCGCGACCGCCGAGCTCGAGGCCCGCGTCGCGGGCGAGCTCGACGTTCGGCGCCGCCCCGATGCCGACGACGACCACGTCGGCCGGCAGCGCGGTGCCGTCGTCGAGATGCACGACGTTCGCGCCCTCGCCACTGTCCCCTGCCACGACGTCGCGCACCCCCACACCGCAGCGCAGGTCGACGCCGTGCGCCCGGTGCAGGTCGTCGAACACCCGGGCGACCTCCGGCCCGAGCACCCGCACGAGCGGCAGCTCCGCCACCTCGACGACGGTCACCTGCGCACCGGCCGTGACCGCGGCGGCCGCCGTCTCCAGCCCGATCCACCCGCCGCCGACGACGACGACCCGCGCACCCGGGCGCAGCGCGGCGCGCAGCCGCTCGCTGTCGCCGACGTCGCGCAGGTGGTGGACCCCGGCCGCGTCGGCGCCCGGGAGGTCGAGCCGGCGGGCGCGCGAGCCGGTGGCGAGGACGAGCGTGTCGTAGCGGGTGCGGTCGCCGTCGGCCGTCGTGATCGCGTGCCCGGCGACGTCCAGGGCCGTGACGGCCGCGCCGAGCCGCAGGTCGACGGCGTTGTCGGCGTACCAGTCCGCCGGGTGCACGTCGAGCGACGCGCGCTCGGCGCTGCCCTGCAGATAGCCCTTGGACAGCCCCGGGCGCTCGTACGGCACGACGGCCTCCGCCCCGACCAGCACGATCGAGCCCTCGAACCCCTCGCCGCGCAACGCCTCCGCCGTCTTCGCGGCGGCGAGCCCACCGCCCGCGACGACGACGGTTCGGCCCGAACCCGCCTCAGACATGTCCGCCTCCTGGTCGTGGCATCGTCAGCGCGAGGAACTCGGCGCGCGAGCGCGGATCCTCGCGCAGGGTGCCGAGCAACGTCGAGGTGATCGTGCTCGTGCCGTCGGCCCGCACCCCGCGCAGCGACATGCACATGTGCTCGGCCTCGACGACGACCCCGACCCCGCGCGGCGCGAGCTGCGAGTCGAGCCAGTCCGCGACCTGCTTGGTCAGGCGTTCCTGCACCTGCGGCCGCCGGGCGAACAGCTCGACGACGCGGGCGAGCTTGGACAGCCCCAGGATCCGCTCGCCGGGCAGGTAGCCGACGTGCGCGACACCGACGAAGGGCAGCATGTGGTGCTCGCACACCGACTGCACGGGGATGCTGCGGGCGAGGACCAGCTCGTCGTAGCCCTCGTCGTTGGCGAACGTCGTGAGGTCGAACGACCGCGGCGCCAACATCTCGGCGTAGGCGCGGGCCATCCGGCCGGGGGTGCCGGCGGTGGCGTCGCCGTCGACGGGGACACCCAGCGCGACGAGGAAGTCCCGGGCGGCGCGCTCGGCCCGGCCGAGATCGATTCCCGAGTCCGGCGGGACCACCCGCAGCGGTCGTACGACCGCCTCGGCCAGAGCGCTGTCGCCGTTCATGCGGTACCCCCATTTTCTAAAGGACGCTACGCTTAACGTTAGAACCCGGACTTCTCTTGCGTCAACAGTTCTGTCCTTTAGAAGGAGGCGGTCCGTGCCGGACCTGGCCGCGCAGATCGAGAGCGTGAGCGCGCTCGCCGAACCCCAGCGCCGTGCCCTCTACCGCTACGTCGTCGCGCAGCCGGAACCGGTGAGCCGCGACCAGGCCGCGGCCGCGACCGGCCTGCCCCGGCACACCGCCAAGTTCCACCTCGACCGGCTGGCCGCCGACGGGCTGCTCGACACCGAGTTCCGCCGACTGGGCACCCGGCGCGGACCGGGCGCGGGGCGCCCGACCAAGCTGTACCGCCGCTCCGCGCGGGAGTTCGACGTCACCGTCCCCGACCGTCGCTACGCCCTGGCCGCGGCGGTGCTCGCCGCCGCCGCGGAGGACTCGGCATCCCACGGCACACCGATCCGCGAGGCCGTGCGCACCGCCGCCGCGGCCGCGGGCACGCAGGCTGCCCGCGAGAGCGGCGACGACGTACTCACCGTCCTGGCCGCGCTGGGCTTCGAGCCACGGGACGAGGGCGCGGTCACGACGCTCGCGAACTGCCCGTTCCACCGGCTCGCCGTCGACCATCCCGACCTGACCTGCGGGATGAGCCTGCACCTCGTGGGTGCGGTGCTCGCCGAGCGCGGCGCCGACGCGACGACGGCCGTCCTCGACCCCGCACCCGGGCGCTGCTGCGTGGTCCTGACCGGGGGCCGGCGTCAGGGCTGCTGACCGAGGTAGCGCGGGTCGGGCGGGGGCAGCGGCACGACGGGCTGTCCCGCGAGGATGTCGCCGACGCCGCGGTACCAGGTCCGGGCGGGCACCTTGCCGCCGTAGATGTTGCCGGACCCGCAGCTGAACGGCGGGGTGCCGTCGCAGATCGGGCGCGGGGCGTTGCTGTCGTCGAACACGATCGCAGCGCCCGCGAGCTGCGGCGTCGCCCCGACGAACGCGGCGGACTTGTACTCCTGCGTCGTCCCGGTCTTCGCCGCCACCGGCCGGTCCCAGCCCTCGGACCCGGCGGCGGCGGCCGACGTCCCGCCCGGAGCGTCGTCGCGGCTCAGCCCGTTCATCAGGGTGTCGGCGATCCCCGGGTCGAGCACCTGCTTGCACGCGGGCTGGGTGACCGTGACGGGCACACCGGACCGGTCGGTCACCGACAGCACCGGGCTCGGCGGGCACCACGTCCCGTGGCTGGCCAGCGTCGCCATCACGTTGGCCAGCTCCAGCGAGCTCGTCGGCGAGACCCCTAGGGTGAACGACGCCTGCCGCTGCCGGCGGGCGACGTCGCCGATCGACGGTGCGCCCGGCGCGCGGGACGCCGGCGTCGTCGCCAGTGACGTGAGGCCGAGCCGCTCGGCCATGTCGACGACGGGCGGCACCCCCGTCGTCTCCTCCAGCTTGACGAACGCCGTGTTCGGCGACTCCGCCAGCGCGTCGGTGAGCGGCAGCTGGTCGGCGTAGTTGCCGTCGTTGCGGACCGGGATCGGGGTGCCGCTCGGTCCCCGGTAGATCGGCGAGGTGTACCCGCTGGGCGGCACGGGGATGACGGTGTTGATCCCGAGCGCGCCCTGCTCGAGCGCGGTCGCCGCCGTGAAGATCTTGTAGACCGACCCGGCGCCCATGTTCTCCGGGACGTAGGGCAGGCCGTAGCTGGACTGCCCGGGCTTGTTGCCGTAGGTCCGGTTCGCGGCCATCGCGAGGACGTGGTGGCCGTCGGCACCAGGCGTGATCACGGAGATGACGTCGGCGACGTGGGGCTGCGTCGGCGGCACCTGCCCGTCGACCGCGGCCTTGAGCTTGTCGAGCGCCCCGCGGTCGAGCGTGGTGCGGATCGTGAACCCGCCCGACTCCAGCTGGTCCTGCGTGATCCCCGACTGCGCGAGGTACGACACGACGTAGGAGCAGAAGAACCCGGCGTCGCCCGCGCCGATGCAGCCCTCCGCGGGCGCGGTGGGCACCGCGGCGACGCCGAGCGGCTCGGCGGCCGCCGCCGCTGCCTGGCCGGCGTCGACCGAGCCCTGCTGGCGCAGCTGCTCGATCACGACGTTGCGCCGGCCCGTCGCCGCCTCCGGGTGCTGGATCGGGTCGTACTCGGTGGGGCTCTGGACCATGCCCGCGAGCAGCGCGGCCTGCGCGACCGTCAGCCGGTCGGCGGTGGTCCCGAAGTACGCCTGCGCCGCGGCGCCGACCCCGTAGGCCCCGTTCCCGAAGTACACGATGTTCAGGTAGTCGGCGAGGATGTCGTCCTTGCTCACCCGATGGTCGAGGCTGATCGCCAGCTCGGCCTCCTTGAGCTTGCGGGCATAGCTCGGGGCGACGGCCGCCCGCCGTTCGGCCTCGGTGCGCGCGGCGACGTAGAGGTCGTAGTTCTTGACGTACTGCTCGGTCAGCGTGGAAGCACCCTGCGTCGCGCCCCCGTTGGAGTTGTTGACGAGCGCCCGGGCAGCGCCGAGCGGGTCGAAACCGCCGTGCTCGAAGAAACGTCTGTCCTCGATCGCGACGATCGCCGCTTTCATCGCGGGCGAGATGCGGTCGGCCGGGACGGGAATGCGGTACTGGTCGAAGAGGTACGCGATCGGCGTGCCCGCGGAATCGGTCACCGTCGTCGCAGCGGGCATGACGCCCGATTCCAGGTCGCTCGTCGAGCCCACCGCGGAATCGGCGACCTGCCCCGCCACCACCCCGGCCCCGCCGACCAACGGGAACGCGATCGCGGCGCCGACGAGCCCGGCCGCGACGATCATCACGACCAGTCGGCCGAGCGCACCTTTCACCTTCACCCGTGCGTGTCTACCAGGCCGGAGCCCGTCCGGAACGACCGGCCCGGGCGGGTCGCGACCTTCCTGACCGGCTCGTCCCGCCGTGCCGCGCCGCGTCCCGGACAGCACGCCCGAACGTCGTGAAAAGGAGAACGGTCGCATCGGCGGCGCAATGGCGACGATTCGTGGAAATCACGCTGCATAATTCCGCCGGATTTGCCTCGACGCACCGATGAATTCGCACCCGGCCCGCCGCCACGGCGTTGCGGAAGGCAGACTGGAACGCGGCCGACCGGCACGCGGTCATGGTGAGGAGGAACCGTCATGGGTGAGTTGAGCTGGTGGCACTGGCTGATCGTGATCGGTGTCGCGATGCTGCTGTTCGGCGCCAAACGGCTGCCCGACGCGGCGCGCAGCCTCGGCCAGTCCACGCGGATCCTCAAGGCCGAGCTGCGGGCCGACGCCGACGAGCGCACCGCCCCGACCCCACCGCCGGCACCGTCCGCGGAGCAGGCCGCCGCCACGGCTCCGCCCGCGTCCGCGCCCGGCGCGACGGCGCAGCCCGCCGCGGGTGCCCCACCCGCCGCGACCTAGACCCAGGTCCCGTCCGGGTGCCGTAGCCGAGGTCGCAGCGGGCGGGCCGCAGCAGGTGGCGGACCGAGGCAGACGGCGGCGGTCGCGGCGGGCGGCCGTGCCGGGCGGCGGCCGTAGCGGCAGCGGGGTGCAGCTCGGCTGCGAAGTCGTGCGCGTCGAGCGGCCCTGCGGTCCTGCGTCCAGGGTCCAAGGGTCCTGTGATCGGCGCGGACCCGGAGTGATCGCCGTGTGCGGGACATGGACGCCGCATACCGCGCTCATGTCCCCGTTTCGGCGATCAGCAGCGGTGAGCCGGGGTCGGCGTCGGCTGGTGGTCGTACCCTGCGTCATCCCTCGGCGTGCCCATCCGTCGTCCCGCTGCGTCGTCGCCGCGGCGGCCCGTCCGCCGGAGCATGATCGTCGTCGGCGGGGCATGAGCGCCGCATACTGCGTTGATGTCCCGAATTCGGTGATCACCCCGTGGAGCCCTCGGCTCGGTCGTCATCCGACCGCACGCCGTGATCGTCTTCGCGTCCCCGCGTCGGCCGAGTGTCCTGCCCCGCACACAATCCACGCCGCGCACCCTGCCCGTACTCCCGCGCCCCACACCCCGCGCCGCACGCGGGCCGTTGCGCGAGGCCGCGACCTCAGCGGGGCAGCCGCCGCCACACCGCCCGCGGCAGCAGCCGCATCCCGAAGAACACCGGCCGCAGCACCGCCGGGACCCACAGCTCACGACTGTCGCGCGCCATCGCGGCGACGGTCGCGTCCGCCACCTGCTCGGGCGTGCTCGACAGCGGCGCGGGCGTCATGCCCGCCGTCATCCGGCCGACGACGAACCCCGGCCGCACCAGCAGCATCCGCACGCCGCTGCCGTGCAGGGCGTCGGCCAGCCCGCTGGCGAAGCCGTCGAGGCCCGCCTTGGCCGAGCCGTAGACGTAGTTGGCCCGCCGGACCCGCCAGCCCGCGACCGAGGAGTACACGACGAGCCGCCCACCTCCCTGCGCCCGCAGCACCTGCGCCAGGTGGGTGAGGACGTGCACGTGGGCGACGTAGTCGGTGTGCACGATCTCGACCGCGTGGGCGGCGTCGGTCTCGGCGCGGGCCTGCTGCCCGAGGATCCCGAACGCGACGACGACGACGTCGAGGCGACCGTGCCGGGTGACGAGGTCGTCGAGCAGCGGCCGGTGCGAGGCCAGGTCGTCGGCGTCGAACTCGACGCGCTCGACCGCCGCCCCGCCGGCGCGGATCCGGCGCTCCTCGTCGTCGAGCTCGGCGCTGCGCCGCGCGGCGAGGACGACCCGCTCGGCACCGGCGGCCGAGAGCCGCTCGGCGACCGCCACCCCGATCTCGCTGCGCCCGCCGAGCACCAGCACCGTCCCACCCGTCCCACGCCCCGCCACGCGCGCAGTCTCCCGGAGCGCCGGGCGGGGGCCGCGGGCCGGGGTCTCGTCTCAGGTGACCGGCGTCGCCTAACCTGTCGGTGATCGACGGCGTGGTCGGTCGACCCCTCCCGATCCCCCGTGGCCGCGCACTCCGAGGAGCACCGTGCCCGATGTCCTGTTCGACGTCCGCTGGCCGGACGGGTCGACGCAGTCGTTCTACTCGCCCTCGCTGATCGTCAAGGACTACTTCGAGGCGGGTGCGCAGTACTCGCTCGACGACTTCCTGGCCCGCACGCGGGAGTGCATGACCATCGCCGACGAGCGGGTCCGTGCCAAGTACGGCATCGGCTGCTCGGAGTCGGCGATGACGCTCGCGGGCGTCGAGTACGGCGTGCGGCGGTTCACGGCGCGCGCCGATGCCGGCGAGCCCGACCCCGGCGCCGGCAAGGTCACCGTCGAGCGCTTCCGCAGCTGGGGTGCGCCGCCCGCGTAGTGCCCGCGCGGCGGCGGTGCGCATACTGCCGGACATGCCCGTGGAACCGGCGGCCCCGGAACAGACCGGCCCGGTGCGCCGCGCCGCCGTGCTCGGCTCGCCCGTCGCGCACTCGCTGTCCCCCGTCCTGCATCGCGCCGCGTACGCCGCGCTCGGCCTCACCGGCTGGGAGTACGGGCTGCACGAGTGCGACGAGGCGGGCCTGCCCGCGTTCGTCGAGGGCCTCGACGCGACCTGGGCCGGGTTGTCGCTGACGATGCCGCTCAAGCGCGTCGCCCTCGACGTCGCCGACACGGTGTCGGACCTCGCCGCGGCCACCGGGGCGGCCAACACCCTCGTCCTGTCCGCCGCCGGCCGGGTCGCCGAGAACACCGACGTCGCGGGCATCGTCGCGGCGCTGCGCGAGGCCGGGGTGCGGACGGCACGCGACGCGGTCGTCCTCGGCGCGGGCGGCACGGCGCGCGCGGCGTTGGCGGCGCTGCGCGACCTCGGCGACCCCGCACCGCGGGTCCTCGTCCGCGACCCCGCCCGGGCCGCCGACCTGCGGACGGCCGCCGAGCGGCTGGGCGTCTCCCCCGACGTGCGCGCCGATCTCGCGGACCCGCGCGTCGCCATGGGCACCCTGGCCGGGGCGGGGGTCGTCGTCTCGACGCTGCCGCCCGGGGCCGCCGACGTCCTGGTCGACACGGTCTGGACGCCCGGCACCGCCGTGCTCGATGCCGTCTACGCGGGCTGGCCGACGCCGCTGGCCCGGTCGGCGGGCGTGGCGGGCTGCGCCGTCGTGAGCGGCCTGTCGATGCTGCTGCACCAGGCCGTCGCCCAGGTCACGCTGATGACCGGGCATGCCGGGCCGGTCGAGCCGATGCGCGCGGCGCTCGACGCGGCGGTCTCGACGCCTCAGGGGGCCACCCGTGTCTGACCAGGACGTCTACACCCACGGGCACGACGACAGCGTCCTGCGCTCGCACCGCTGGCGCACTGCGCAGAACTCGGCCGGCTACCTGCTGGGGCACCTGCGGCCAGGGCTCTCGCTGCTCGACGTCGGCTGCGGGCCGGGGACGATCACCGCCGACCTCGCACGGCTCGTCGCGCCCGGCCGGACGCTGGGCATCGATCCCGTCGAGGACCCGCTCGCCGAGGCCCGCGCGGCCGGCGCCGGGATCACGACGCTGGAGTTCGCAGTCGCCGACGTGTACGCGCTGGACCCGGGCGCCGGGCGCTACGACGTCGTGCACGCCCACCAGGTCCTGCAGCACCTCACCGACCCGGTGGCGGCGTTGCGCGCCATGGGGTCGGTCCTCGCCCCCGGCGGCGTCGTCGCCGTCCGCGACGCCGACTACGCGGCGATGACGTGGTACCCGGCCGACGACCGGCTGGACGCCTGGCTCGCGACGTACCGGGCCGTGGCCCGGTCGAACGGCGCCGACCCCGACGCGGGCCGCAAGCTCCACGCCTGGGCACGGCAGGCAGGCTTCACCGAGGTCACGGCCTCGGCGTCGGTCTGGCTCTACACGACGCCCGACGAGCGCGCCTGGTGGGGCGGGCTCTGGGCCGACCGCATCACGACCTCGCGCGTGGCACAGCAGGCGGTGGAACGCGGCATCGCGTCCGCATCCGAGCTCGCGGAGATGGCCGCGGGCTGGCGGGCCTGGGCGGCCGACCCCGACGGCTGGTTCACCGTCCCGAACGGGGAGGTCCTCGCGCGCGCACCGCACTGAGGCGGCCTCGGTACGGTGGTGCCCGGTCGGGATACCGGATCGAGTGACGGCAGGGGCGGCAGCGATGGCCAAGAACAACCGGGGCGGCAAGGGTCGCGGCGGGACGTCCCGGTCCGCGGCCGCCCGACCCGCGCCCCGTACCGCGCCGAAGCCCGCCACGCCCGCCCCCGCGCCTGCGGCGGAACCCCAGCGCGGCATGGGCCAGGCCTCGACCCAGGCCGTCGCGGCCGTCGTCATCGCGGTCGCGGGTGTCGCGTCCGGGTACTTCATGCCGCTGGCGGGCTACGCACTCGGCCTCGCCGCGATCGTCCTCGCGGTGCTCGCCCGCCGGCGCGGCGCGAGCGGGGTGTGGATCGCCGCGCTGGTCGTCGGGGTCGCGGCGATCGTGATGGGCGTGGTCATGCAGGTGTACTACGCCTCGTCCGCCTGAGCACGCCGCCCGTCGGGACGTGATACTTGCCATTAGGCAATAGCTCTGACTCGGAGGTATGGTTCCGGCGTGTCCCTCCCCCGTGGCGACGAGCTGATGGCAGCGGTCCTCGGGCTGCGCCGCGTCGTCCGTCGCAGGCTGCGCGAGCAGCTCCCCGGGACCGTCCCGCTGCGCGGGGCGCAGGTCGAGCTGCTGCAGCTCGTCGAGCGCGAGCCCGGCATCGGCGTCGCCGCGGCGGCCCGGGGGCTGCACCTGGCGCCCAACACCGTCAGCACCCTGGTCAACCAGCTGGTCGCCGCCGACCTGCTGTGCCGCACCGTCGATCCCGACGACCGCCGCGCCGCCCGCCTCGAGCTCACCGCCGCCGCACGGGAGCGCCTCGCCCGCTGGCGGGCCGCCCGTACCGAGCTGGTCACCGCCGGGCTGCGCACGCTCGGCGCCGACGAACAGGCCGTGCTCGCCGCCGCGCTGCCGATCCTCGACAAGCTCGCCGGCACCCTCGACGAGCTCCCCGTTCCCGTCACCCGATCCCCCGAGGAGGCTCGATGACCGCCATCGGCGCCGGACCCCCCGCCGACGTCCCGGCCGTGCGCTGCACCGGCCTGCGCCAGGCCTTCGGCGACACCGTCGCCGTCGACGGCATCGACCTCGAGGTCCGGCCCGGCGAGGTGTTCGGCCTGCTCGGGCCGAACGGCGCCGGCAAGACCACGACGATCCGCATGATCACGACGCTGCTCCCGGCCCCGCCCGGCGCGATCGAGGTGTTCGGCATCGACGTGGCCCGTCGGCGCAGCGCGGTGCGCCGGCTGCTGGGCTACGTCCCGCAGCAGCTGTCCGCCGACGGCACGCTCTCCGGGCGGGAGAACGTCGCGTTGTTCGCCCGGCTCTTCGACGTCCCCCGCCGCGACCGCGACGCCCAGGTCGACGCCGTGCTCACCGCCGTCGACCTGCTCGACGTCGCCGACCGGCAGGTCAAGACCTACTCCGGCGGCATGGTCCGGCGCCTGGAGCTGGCCCAGGCGCTGGTCAGTGCACCGCGGGTGCTCGTGCTCGACGAGCCGACGGTCGGGCTGGACCCCGTCGCCCGCGACGGCGTGTGGGACCGCATCACCGACATCCGCCTCGCGACCGGGATGACCGTCCTGGTCACCACCCACGCGATGCAGGAGGCCGACGCCCAGTGCGACCGGATCGCCCTCATGCACCGTGGCCGGGTCCAGGCCCTGGGCACCCCCGCCGACCTGCGGGGCGCTCTCGGCCCCGACGCCACCCTCGACGACGTGTTCCGCCACCACACCGGCGACACGCTCGCCGACCGATCCGGAGGACTGCGCGATGTCCGTGCTGCCCGTCGCACCGCCGGCCGCCTCGGCTGAGGACCCCGGCCCGCTCGGCACCCTCGCGACCGCGGCCCGCCGCGTCGCGACGATGTGCCTGGTCGAGCTCCAGCGGCTGCGCCACGACCGTTCCGAGCTGGTCACCCGGGCGGTCCAGCCCGCGCTGTGGCTGCTCGTGTTCGGCCAGGTGTTCACCCGCATCCACGCGATCCCGACCGGGGACACCCCGTACCTGGACTTCCTCGCCCCGGGCATCCTCGCCCAGTCGGCACTGTTCATCGCGATCTTCTACGGCATCCAGATCATCTGGGAACGCGACGCCGGGGTGCTGTCGAAGCTGCTGGTCACCCCCACGCCGCGGATGGCCCTGGTCACCGCCAAGGCGTTCGCGGCCGGGGTCAGGGCCGTGGCGCAGGCGGTCGTCGTGCTGCTCCTCGCGCTCGTCCTCGGGGTGGCACTGTCCCCCAACCCCCTGCACTGGCTCGGGGTGGTCGTCGCGCTGCTGCTGGGGTCGGCCTTCTTCTGCTGCCTGTCGATCACGATCGCGGGGCTCGTGCTGTCCCGCGACCGCCTGATGGGCATCGGGCAGGCGATCACGATGCCGCTGTTCTTCGCCTCGAACGCCCTCTACCCCGTCGAGCTCATGCCCGGCTGGCTGCAGGTGATCAACCACGTCAACCCGCTCAGCTACGAGGTGGAGGCGCTGCGCGGGCTCCTGATCGGCACGCCGGCGCGGCTCTGGCTGGACTTCGCCGTGCTCCTGCTGGCGGCCGCGGCGATGATCACGATCGCGTCGTCGCTGCTCCCCCGGCTGGTCCGCGGCTGACGGCCCGGGCGACCCGGGCACCCCTTGCGCGCGAGGCGGGATGCGGCAGGCTGTGACCATGGCTCCGCACCCGCGCGCCGGCACCCCCGCGCGCCCCGAGGACCTCGTCGATCTCGACGAGCTGTACGCCGCCTACCGCGACCGCCACCCCGACCCGAAGGTCGTCGCCGAGCGCGTCGCGTTCGGCACCTCGGGCCACCGCGGCTCGTCGCTCACGACGACGTTCAACGACGACCACATCGCCGCGACGAGCCAGGCCATCGTCGAGTACCGGGCCGCGCAGGGCACCGACGGCCCCCTGTTCCTCGGCCGCGACACCCACGCCCTGTCCGGGCCCGCCTGGACGACCGCCGTCGAGGTCTTCGCCGCGAACGACGTCCATGTGCTGGTCGACGCCGCGGGCCGCTACACCCCCACCCCCGCGGTCTCGCACGCGATCCTGACCCACAACCGCGGCCGCACCTCCGGGCTGGCCGACGGCGTCGTGGTCACCCCGTCGCACAACCCGCCCGCCGACGGCGGCTTCAAGTACAACCCGCCCCACGGCGGGCCGGCCGGCACCGACGCGACGGGCTGGATCGCCGACCGGGCCAACGAACTGCTCGAGGCCGGGCTCGCCGGGGTCCGCCGGGTGCCCCTGGCGCGGGCCACGACCCGGCCGCACGACTACCTGACCGGCTACGTCGACGATCTGCCGAACGTCGTCGACCTCGACGCGATCCGGCAGGCGGGCGTGCGCATCGGCGCCGACCCCCTCGGCGGCGCGGCCGTCGACTACTGGGCCGCGATCGCCGAGCGGCACCGGCTGGACCTGACCGTCGTCAACCCCGAGGTCGACCCGCGGTTCGCGTTCATGACGCTGGACTGGGACGGCAGGATCCGGATGGACTGCTCGTCGCCCTACGCCATGGCGTCGCTGGTGGCGCGCATGGCCGAGAACCCCGAGTACCGCATCGCCACCGGCAACGACGCCGACTCCGACCGGCACGGCATCGTCACCGCCGACGGCGGGCTGATGAACCCCAACCACTACCTGTCCGTCGCGATCGGCTACCTCTTCGCGCACCGGCCCGGCTGGCCCGGCGGCGCGGCCGTCGGCAAGACCGCGGTGAGCTCGTCGATGATCGACCGCGTCACCGCCGACCTGGGCCGGACCCTGCTGGAGGTGCCCGTCGGGTTCAAGTGGTTCGTGCCCGGGCTGCTCGACGGCTCCGTCGGGTTCGGCGGCGAGGAGAGCGCGGGGGCGTCGTTCCTGCGCTTCGACGGCTCGGCGTGGTCGACCGACAAGGACGGCATCATCCTGGCGCTGCTCGCCTCCGAGATCACCGCCGTCACCGGGTCGACGCCCAGCGAGCACTACCGGGAGCTGACCGGCCGCTTCGGCGACCCGGCCTACGCGCGCACCGACGTCGCGGCGACCCGGGAGCAGAAGAGCCGTCTCGGCAAGCTCTCGGCCGACGACGTCACGGCGACCGAGCTCGCCGGCGAGCCGATCACCGAGCGGCTCACCTGCGCGCCGGGCAACGGCGAGCCGCTCGGCGGGCTGAAGGTCACGACGGAGTCGGGCTGGTTCGCGGCCAGGCCGTCGGGTACCGAGGACGTCTACAAGATCTACGCGGAGAGCTTCCGCGGCGCGGAGCACCTGGCGCGCATCCAGGAGGAGGCCCGCGACGTGGTCTCCGCGGCACTCGGAGGGGCGTGACATGTCGGGCAAGTCGGAGAAGTCCAAGCACGACAAGCACATCGGGTTCGGCATCGACATCGGCGGCTCGGGCATCAAGGGCGCACCGGTCGACCTGCGCAAGGGCGAGCTGACCGACGACCGGCTGCGCATCCCGACCCCGCAGCCGGCGACGCCCGACGCCGTCGCCGAGGTCGTCACCAAGGTGCTCGACCACTTCGGCTGGGACCGCGAGTTCGGCTGCACCCTGCCGGCGGTCGTGCAGCACGGCGTCGTGCGGACCGCGGCCAACATCGACCACAGCTGGATCGGCACCGACGCCCACGAGCTGATGAAGAACGCCACCGGCCGCAAGGCGCTCGTCGTCAACGACGCCGACGCCGCCGGCGTGGCCGAGGTCCGGTTCGGCGCCGCCAAGGGCAACTCCGGTGTCGTCCTCGTCAGCACGCTCGGCACCGGGATCGGATCGGCGCTGGTCATCGACGGCAAGCTCTGGCCCAACACCGAGCTGGGCCACCTGGAGATCGACGGGTACGACGCGGAGAAGCGCGCCGCCGACTCCGCCCGCGAGCGCGAGGACCTCGACTGGGACGGCTGGGCCGAGCGGCTCACCCGCTACTACGGCGTCGTCGAGTCGCTGCTGCGGCCCGATCTGATCGTCGTCGGCGGCGGCGTGAGCAAGAAGTCCGCGAAGTGGATGTCGAAGGTGGACATCCACACGAAGATGGTGCCCGCCGAGCTGCTCAACGAGGCAGGGATCATCGGCGCGGCGGTGCTGGCCGCCGGTCACTGACGTGCCGCCCGCGGGGGCCCGTCCCCGCGGCGACGCCCGTGCTCACCCGGTGAGCACGGACTCCCCACGGGGGTCCGGGATCGCCGGACCGGTCTGGTCGCGGTCGTCGCAGTTCCTGCGGGCGGTGTCGGCGTAGGCCGCGAAGACCTCGATCAGGCTCGGCTCGGGCGGTCCCGTCGTGGCACCCTCGACCAGCAGCCAGCCGCCGTTCGCCGCCAGCCGGGCACGCAGCTCGTCGAGCACGGGGCGTGCGCCGGCCGGCAGGTCGGGGCACGCCGTGAGGTCGACGATCACGTGCTGCGCACCGTCTGCCGTCACGACCGCGAGCAGCCGGGCGATGCGGCCGACCGTGGCGTCGTCGAGCGGGCCGCGGACCGTGACGACGACGTCGCACCCGCCGTGCACGCCGAGGAGGACGCTGCTGACCGGCGCGCCGGCGGGACGGGCGGACGGGAACGGACGGGTGGGCACGTCGCCGTCGTGACGGGTGTCGGGGTCAGGGTCGGGGTGGGTGTCGATCACCATGCGGTCGAGAGCACGCACGGTTCCTCCTCGGGCCGGTACCCGGGATGCGCCCCGGAACGGGCGGCGCCACCACGGTGTCCGCCGTCCTCCTCCGCGGAGGCGGCTCCCGAACGAGACCCGGCGTCGCTGCCGCGGGCAGTCCACTCCCGACGGTGAACGGACAGTAGGGACCAACGGCCCCCAGCGGCGAGCGGGCCGCGCGGCGCGGCGGGACGTACGGACGACGGGTCGAACGGTCCCGCGGCCGGCCCACCCGCGCCCGTCGGAGCTCAGTCGGACGCCGGTCGCCGGGTCGCGCCCCGGGGATGCGCCAGTGCGGCGACGACCTCCTCGCTGCTCAGCGCCGTCAGCGGAAGCACGGCGTCGAGCCCGGTCCCGACCAGGACCCGGGCCACCGGCGCGTGCCCGCAGCCGGTGAGTCGCAGCCGGCGGCCTGCCGTGCGGGCGGTGGTGTGCACGGCGAGCAGCGACTGCAGGGCGCTGGAGGTGAGCAGGGTGACGTCCTGGAGGTCGATGACGACGTGGCGGCCCTGGCCGACGTGCAGCTCGACGCGCGCGACGAGCTCCGGCGCGGTCACCAGGTCGAGCTCACCCTCCGGGCGCAGCACCGCCACGGTCGGCACGGGGACGTGCGTGCGCACCTCGAACCCGCCCGGGGCGGGGCTGGTCAACGGACTCATCGTCACTCCCGGTCGACCGACTGTGGGAACGGCGCGCACGGCTGCTGCTCAACGATGCGTCCTGCTCGACACCTTCGCCGACGCCACCCTTCGGGGCAACCTCGGACCGAGGGGGCGGCATCCTGCCGCGTGGCGTAGCTAACGCTGCATTGTCGTCTCGAAATGAGACACTTTCCCGTGAACTTGGGTACCCGAGCCCATGGACACAGGGTGGACCGACACCACCGTCAACGCCGACGCGGCCGCCTCCGCCAGTCCGTGCACCGCACGGACCCCGTCGCTGGAGACCGAACGATGATCCGTATCTGCGAACGCTGCTTCGGGCCCGTCGCCGAGACCGACGAGCACCTCGGCCTGGCCCACATCGACCGGGCACTGCCGGACGGCACCGTGCTCTGGAACCACACCTACGTCCACACCGCGCCCTGCGCGCCTGCAGGGTCGGGCTACTCGGCGCACGAGGCACCGAACCAGGGCGAGTGGGACCCCGGCCGCCGTGGGATGTCGCCGGGGGCCGCCGCACACGTGGCGCGCAGGCCCGACGACCCGGCGGAGCGGACCCGCGCCACCGGGTCGTACCCCTGGGTCTGAGCCCGAGCGCAGCTGCTCAGCCCGAGGCGTCACGCCGCGGGAGCACGGATCCGCACCGCCAGCAGCTCGTGGCGCCGTCCTCCGGGACCGCCGCGCACTCCGGGCACAGCAGGTGGGCGAAGCACGCCGGCGCGCCGCCCCGATCGGCGTGCTCGTGCTCGTACCGGTCGCCGTTCCCGGGCCGGAGGTCGCGGTCCGCTTCCGTCATTCCCCCAGTGTCCCCCTGCACGGCAGGCTCGTCGGCCGGCGCGGCAGCGCGGCGGGCCTCGCCGGCCCCGTTGGCGAGCGGCCGGTGCCCGCGCACCGGTCGCGTGAGTGCGGGCACCGCGCGGAACGGGCGTGCGCGTGACGTCGCGACCGCCGTCGGGCCTGCGCGCCCGGCGGCCCGGTCGCCGCTGGCATACCGTTCCCGTGGGGACCGCGACGTCGACCGGAGGTGGGCCGTGGCCGAGGCGTCGGACGCCGTCATGGCAGTGGTGCACGTCACAGCGCCTGCGCACCTCGACCCGCACGCGATCGCCGCGGAGCTGACCCGCGCGATCAACGGGAACGCGAAGCGTCCGATGACCGCCGAGCTGTCGGTCGCGCGTGACGTCCGCACCCCGCCACGCCGCCGGGACCGGTACCGCCACGGGTTCGTCGCGCTGCTGTCCTTCGGCGACCAGGAACCGCCCGACGAGCTCGACCGGCGCGTCCGCAAGATCGCGCGCAAGGCGCTGCGCCGCCGGTTCGGACACAAGATGGCCGCCGAGGTGCGCACCGAGCTGACGACGGCCGAGATCGCCGCGTTCTGGTGCAGCATGCGTGGGACGCCGCGCCGTCCGGCGTAGTCACCCGACGGTCGAGGGCCGCCGGGCGGGAGCGCCGAACCAACGGGTGAGCGCGTCGGCCAGCCCGTCGAGGTCCGGCCCGCCCCAGGCGACGACACCGTCCGGGCGCACCAGGAGGTTCTCCGGTCCCTCGACGACCCGCACACGACCGGCCCAGCCCTCCGCGACCCGCTGTGCGGCACCGTCGGGCGTGGCGTCGAGCAGGAGCGCGCCGGGGGTGCGCAGCAGGGCGTACAGCCGCTCGTCGCCCACCGCACGGTCGGCGGCGGGGCGGCCGGCCTCCGGATGCGCCGACTCGGTGGGGTACGGGTTGCCGGTCCCCGCCATCAGGCGGCTGACGTGCGCGTTCGCGTCGTCGTAGACGAGCAGGTCGGCGAACAGGTCCCGCAGCGCGGAGGTCTGCGGGTCGGGGCGCATCAGCGCCACCTGCGCCCGGGTGTTGTCCAGCACGGCCGCGGCGGCCGGTCCGCGCTCATCGTGGTAGGTGTCGAGCAGTCCGTCGGGCGCGGTGCCCGCGACCGTGGCGGCGAGCTTCCAACCCAGGTTCGCCGCGTCCTGGAAGCCCAGGTCGAGGCCCTGCCCGCCGAACGGCGGGTGCACGTGGGCGGCGTCGCCCGCGAGCAGCACGCTGCCACGCCGGTAGTCGTCGGCTTTGCGGGTATTGTCGGTCCAGCGGGTGCCGGTCAGCAGCTCGGTGACCGTGACGTCGGTGCCCGACACCCGGCGCAGGCTGTTCTCGATCTCCTCCCGGGTCAGCGGCGACTCCCGGTCGGTGGGCGGGCCGTCGAACTCGGCGGTGAGGACGCGGCGCGGGTCGGGGCCGTACACGATCATGCCGTGCCCGGTCCGGTGCCAGCCGCGTTCCAGCGCATGCGGTTCCGCGAGCCGGACCAGCGCCTGCCTGCCCGTGATCGTCGCCGCCGTGCCGTCGAACCCGAACCCGGCGAGCCTGCGGACGGCGCTGCGCCCGCCATCGGCCCCGACGACGAACCGGGCCGCGACCTCGGTTTCGCCCCCGGCGCGCGCGGCGGTGACGCGCACGGTCGGTCCGTGGTCGACGAGCCCGGTGACGGTGTACCCGCGCGCGACGGTGACGCCCAGCCCGGCCGCGTACTCCGCCAGCACCATCTCGACCTCGTACTGGGCCGCGATGATCGGCGCGGTGCGCAGCCCGGGGGCTCCCCGCAGCGACCACAGGCCGGCGAAGTGCCCGACGGGACGTCGCTGCTCCTGGGCCCCGGACTGCGCGGCCGGCAGGAACCGGGTCAGGTCGGGCTGTGGGAAGCGATCGACCAGCCCCCGCTGGTCGAACAGCTCGGCCGACGTCGGGCCGATCGAGCCCGCCTTGATCTGCGGGACCGGGGCGGGTTCGCGCTCCAGCACCGCGACGTCGACACCACCCCGGCGCAGCTCCGCGGCGAGGAACAGACCGACCGGGCCGGCACCGACGACCAACACGTCGTAAGATTCTTTGAGTTGCACAAACATTAGAGTAACACCAGATTCTGGGCGAGGACGGATGGGGATTCGGGAGCAGAAGAAGGCGCAGGCCCGCGCCGCGATGGCCGCGGCGGCGTCGGAGCTGTTCGGCCGCAACGGGTACGCCGCGGTCTCGATGAGCCAGATCGCCCGCGCCGCGGGTGTCTCGGACCAGACGCTCTACAACTACTTCCCCACCAAGGAGAGCCTCGTGTTCGACCAGGCCCCGGTCTTCGAGGCGACCCTGCTCGGCGCCGTCGCCGAGCGGCCGCCCGGCCGGGACCCGCTCGACGCGTTCCGCGGGTGGTTCGACGACTTCGTCCTCGGCCCCGCGGCCGAACGCGGCATCGCGACGCCCGGTGGGATGATCCGGCTCGTCGCCGGGAGCGACACGCTGCACCGCGCCCTGCTCGCGCTGGCACACCGGATCGCCGGCAGGCTCGCGTCGGAGCTGGCCGCGGCCGACCCGGCGGCCGGGCCACGGGCGGCGGTGCTGGCCGACGCGCTGTTGGCGGTGGTCGTCCGCACCATCGAGCGGCTCGGCGCGGTGACCGGCCCCGACGAGCTGCCCGACGTCGCCGCGCGGGCTCACGCGGCACTCGACACCCTGCGGCCGCTGTCGGCGGTGGACACGGCTGCGGTCGCGGGAGATCCTGCGTAGCGTCGCGCGGGAGATCCTCGACCGACGCTCCTCGGAGGCCCGCATGACCCCGGCCGACCTGCTCGCCGACGCGTTCGGCCGCATCCCCGACACCGTCGACGGCGTGCTCGCCGGCATCGACGAGGACGTGCTCGTCCGGCTGCCCGACCCCGAGGGCAACAGCATCGCCTGGCTGGTCTGGCACCTGATCCGGGTGCAGGACGACCACGTCAGCGAGGTCGCGGGTCGCGAGCAGGCCTGGACCGCCGACGGCTGGGCCGACCGGTTCGCACTTCCGCTCGCGGATGCCGCGACGGCCACCGGCTACGGCCACGGCCCCGCGGAGGTGGCCGCCGTTCGGCCGGGCGCGGACCTGTTGCGCGGCTATCTCGCGGCCGTGAACGAGCGCACCCAGCAGTTCCTGCGCACCCTCACCCCCGAGGACCTCGACCGCGTCGTCGACGTGCGCTGGGACCCGCCCGTGACCCTCGGCGTGCGGCTCGTGAGCGTCGTCGACGACGACGCCCAGCACGCCGGGCAGGCCGCGCTGCTGCGGGGTGTCCTGGAGCGCGGTCGCCCCGCGGAGAGCTGACCGCCGCCGCCGCGCCCCCGCTCCCCCGCGCGCCGCGGCGTTCTGTTTGGGCGCGCCCCGGGCCCGGGTATCCGCAGGCCGACCGGGGTGGACGGGCGAGACGGCGGGCGCGGAGGCGGTATGGGGGCGGCGGCGCGGGCGGTGTCGTGGCCCGTCCGCTGCGCGCCCACCGCGCTCGAGCCGCTGCGTCGCGATCTCGGGCGCTGGCTCGCGGCGGCGGGCTGGCCCGCCGACGAGGCCGCCGATCTCGTGCTCGCCGTGAGCGAGGCCGTGTCGAACGCCGTCGAGCACGGGTGCGCGCGCGTCTGCGAGGGCATCCGGGTCGACGCCCGGCTCACCACGGCACACGCGTCCTGCCACGTCGACTGCACCGTGCACGACTGCGGCCGCTGGGACGGCGTCGCGACGAGCGCGGCACCGCGCGGCCACGGCATGCGGCTGATCCGGGCGCTGACCCGCGAGCTCCGGGTCGAGCACGGCGACGCGGGCACGACCCTGCACCTCGCGTCGTACGACCGGCCGCGCCGTACCCCTCCGTGACCCGACGATCGCACAGTGCACACGACCGCGCCGTCCGCCGGACCGGCCGCGCCGTCCCACCGATCGACGCGGGTTTTTCGTCGGTGCCCGTCCCTATGCTGGCCATCACACCGGCCGCGACAGGCGTGCGACCGGTCCCGTCCGACGACCCTGGGGGAGGGGTTCTGCATGACGGACCTGGCGACGGCACCGCACCCGGCTGCACGGCCGGCACCACACCCGGCGCCGCCCGGCTCGGCACCCGCGTTCGACCCGCGCCTCGAGGAGCACCGGCGCGAGCTGACGGCGTACAGCTACCGCATGCTCGGGTCGGCGTTCGAGGCCGAGGACGCGGTGCAGGAGACCATGATCCGGGCGTGGCGCGGCCTGGCGAAGTTCGACGGGCGGTCGTCGCTGCGCTCGTGGATGTACCGGATCGCCACCAACGTCTGCCTCGACATGCTGAAGGGGCGCAAGCGCCGCGCCCTGCCGATGGACCTGTCGGCGGCGGGTGAGCCCGTCGCCGAGGCGCTCGGAGAGCCGCTGGACTCGACGGTCTGGGTGGAGCCGATCGCCGACTCGCGGGTGCTGCCCGGCACGGCCGACCCGGCGGAGACGGCCGTGGCGCGGGAGTCGATCCGGCTCGCGTTCGTCGCGGCCCTGCAGTACCTGCCGCCGCGGCAGCGGGCCGTGCTGATCCTGCGGGAGGTGCTGGCCTGGTCGGCGGCCGAGACGGCCGAGCTGCTGGACACGACCGTGGCGTCGGTCAACAGCGCGCTGCAGCGCGCGCGGGCGACGATGTCGTCGCGCGACCTCACCGACGACCGGCCCGACCCGATGAACGAGGAGAACCGGGCGCTGCTCGAGCGCTACGTCGCCGCCTTCGAGCGCTTCGACATGGAGGCGCTCGTCGGGCTCATCGCGGAGGACGCGGTGCAGGTCATGCCGCCCTTCGCGCTCTGGATGCGGGGCCGCGACCACATCATCGCCTGGATGGACGGCGGTCCCGGCAGCGGGTGCGCGGGGTCGCGGCTGCTGCCCTTCGAGGCCAACGGCCAGCTCGCGTTCGCGGCGTACCGCCCGAGCGGCCCGGGCGGGCTGCACGAGCCGTTCTCGATCCAGGTGCTGCACGTCGAGGACGACCGGATCGTCGGGTTCAGCCACTTCCTCGACACGAACCTGTTCCCGCTCTTCGGCCTCCCGCAGCACCCCGACGGGGAGATCCGCCGGGCCTGACGCCCGATCGGGTCGTTCCCGACACGCACCCGGACGTGCCGTGGGGCCGCGGCGGTCCCGCGGTGTCGATCTCGATAGGGTTCGGCACCGCACCGCCGGACGCCCGCACCGGGCGGCCGGGGGCGCAGGGCACGACCCGGGCACGATGAAGGAGCACGCGGTGACCAACCGACCGGCCGCCGGCCAGGACACCCGCGACGAGGTGCCCGGGGCCGACCTGAGCAGGCCGTCGATCGCCCGGGTGTACGACTACGTGCTCGGCGGCAAGCAGCACTTCGAGGTCGACCGTCGTGCCGCGCAGAGCATCTTCGACGCGCTGCCCGACGCGCCCCTGCTCGCCCGGGAGAACCGCCACTTCCTGCGCCGCGGCGTGCGGTACCTCGTCGCGGAGGCCGGGATCCGCCAGATCCTCGACATCGGCTCGGGCCTGCCCACGGAGGGCAACGTCCACGAGCTCGCCCACGAGGTCGCCCCCGACGCACGCGTCGTCTACGTCGACAACGACCCGGGGGTCCTCGCCCACGGACGCGCGTTGCTCGGCCGGGACCCGTCGACCGCGGTGATCACGGCCGACCTGCGCGACCCGGACTCGATCTTCGGCAACGACGCCGTCGGCAGGCTCATCGACACCGGCGAGCCCTACGCGATCCTGCTGTCCGGCATCGTCCAGCACCTGGGCGACGACGAGGATCCCTGCGGGATCGTCGCGACGCTGCGCGACCGGCTCCCCGCCGGCGGGTACCTGCTGCTCTCGCACTTCCTCGACGACGACGAGCCCCGCGCCAAGCGCCTCGAGCGCGGCTTCCTGCAGGGTGGCCTCGGGACCGGGCGGTTCCGCACCTGGGACGAGCTCCGGCGCTTCTTCGACGGGCTGGAGCTCGTCGAGCCCGGCCTGGTGTACGCCAACGACTGGCACCCAGACGCCGCGACGCCCACCGACAGCCCGGTGCACACGCTGTGCGCGGGCGCGATCGGCCGCAAGGACTGAGCGCACGTCCTGCGCCCTCCGGCGCGGGCGTCAGCCTGTGCCAGAGGCCGTCAGCGTGTGTCAGAGGCCCCGGCGCAGCCGGTGCAGCATCTCGGCGCTGCGCGCCGGGGTCTCGGCCTGCACGCTCACCCGCTCCATGACGGCCAGGTAGGCCTCGACCTCGGGCCGCTTCTCCAGGTAGACCGCGCTCGTGAGCTGCTCGAGGTAGACGATGTCGGGCAGGTCGGGCTCGGCGAAGCGCAGGATGGTGAACGGCCCGCCCGCGGCGGCGTGCCCACCGAAGGTGAACGGCAGCACCTGCACCGTGACGTTGGGCAGCTCGGTCATCTCCAGCAGGTGGTCGATCTGCCCGCGCATGACCCGCGGCGGACCGAACGGCCGCCGCAGCGCACCCTCGTCGATCACCGCCCAGAACGCGGGCGCGCCCGGCTCGCCGAGCAGCTTCTGCCGGGTCATCCGCAGGTGGACGCGGCGGTCGATCTCCTCGACGGACTCGCCCTGATGCCCGACGACGATGACCGACCGCGCGTAGTCCTCGGACTGCAGCAGGCCTGGGACGAACTGGACCTGGAAGGTGCGGATCACCGAGGCCGCCTGCTCGAGCCGCAGGTACATCTCGAACCAGCTCGGCAGCAGGTCCCCGTACTGGTGCCACCACCCCGGCACGTTGGCCTGCGCGACGAGGTCCATGAACTCGCCGCGCTCGCGCTCGTCGGTGACCCCGTAGAGGGTGAGCAGATCGGCGATGTCGCGTTCCTTGAACCCGACCCGCCCCAGCTCGAGGCGGCTGATCTTGGCGTGCGAGGCGCGGATGTGGTCGCCCGCCTGCTCTCGGGTGATCCCCTGGGCCTCGCGCATCCGACGCAGCTGGGTGCCGAGCACGATCCTCAGCACGGTCGGTCCGCTGTGTTCCGGATCCGGCAGCCCCTGCGGCTTGCCCGGTGCGGTCACGAACGACTCCAGACGCCGACGGGCACACGGTCGTCACGGAGCATAGCGGGCCGTGCGCGGACCGCGACCGCCACCGGGCCGGGACCGTACGGCCGATCGGCCGCAGCACCGCGCACCCTGTGCCGCACCGGGATCCGGAGTCGTCCGGGACATCAGGGGACGACGCCGCTCACGAGCAGGCATCGCCACTCACGATCAGGTCAGGTCGTCGAACTCCCCGAGGCGCACCCCGCGGACGAACGCGGCGATCTCCGCGCGGGTGTACACGAGTGCCGGGCCCAGCGGGTCGCGCGAGTTGCGGACGGCGACGGCTCCGCCGTCGAGCCCGGCGACCTCGACGCAGTCACCGCTCGGGTTGCTCGCGCTGCTCTTGCGCCAGCGCACGGTGCCGAGCTCGGGCGCCCGTACCCACGGCCGGGCCGACCGGTCGACATCGGCGCCGCCGACGGCCGTCGGCGTCCGGGTCGCGTCCGGCCCGGGCGCGGGTGTGGCGGGCGGAACCGCTGTCATGAGTCGTCCCCCGATCCGCCGTTCCGGGCGGCTCGTCCTTGCAGATGCACGTGCAGATGACCTTGCAGATGGCCGTCGAGCCGGGGACGATAGCGTGCGTGCCGAGCGGACGACCTGTCCGGTCGGGAACCGGGTACGTGGCGAGGAGATCCAGTCCGAGGTGGGCGGGGAACGAGCAGGAGAGCGCCGCGGCACGCGGCCGGGCGCGGTCGCGCCGGCTGCCGTCGCGGACGGGGCGAGGATCGACGCCGGGATCGTCACCGTCGCCGTGACCTGTCGACGTGACGCGCGCTCGCACCACGTCCCGGACACCGAGCTCACCCGCACCGCCGCGGCCGACACAGGCCGCTACCACGCCGTCTGCGGGTACGTCGTGTCCCCCGCCCCGCTCGTCGAGCCCGACGGCAAGCCGTGCGACGCGTGCGCCGAGATGACGGGCACGGCCCGCAAGCGGCGCAAGGGCCGGCGGCGCAGCGCCTGACCGCGTCCCGGGCGCACCCCGCGTGCCGGCCCGCGCGGCCCTCGGTAGGGTCCGGCACGGACATCACCCGACGGGGTGACGGCGCCGTCGCCCCTGGCCGGTCCCCGGCCGGCCGGAGCAGGAGGCCGCCGTGCGCGTCGCCCATCTCGTCCCGTCCCTGCACCCGGACGAGCCCGAGAACGGCATCCTCGACCTGGCCGGAGCCGCGCCCGCGGCCGGTCTCGAACTGGTCGTGGTGGCGATCGCGACGACCGCGCTCTCCCCCGTGCCCGGCCGGCTGCGCGCGCTGGGCGTGCCCGTCGTCGAGCTGGGCACGGCGCCGTGGGATCCGCGGTCGCTGCCGCGGCTCGTCGACGTCCTGCGCCGGCACCGCGTCGACCTGCTGCACACCCACGTCGGCAACGCCGACACGCTCGGCGGGCTGGCCGGGGCGCGGCTGCGGATGCCGGTCGTGTCGACGGTGCACCGCATCGAGTCCCAGCCCGCCGACGCCTCGGACCGGGCCAAGCGCGCGGCGAAGATCCTCGCCAGGCGCCGCTTCGTGACGCGCACGATCGCGATCTCGCAGCTGCAGCGCGACTGGTACGCGGGCGCGGCGGCCGATCTCGTCGTGCTGCCCAACGGCGTCGGCGACCCCGGCCACGGCGACGCGACCGCCCGCGAGCGGCTGCGCGAGCGCCTCGGGGTGGCGGCGGACGGCGTGCTCGTCGCCTCGGTCGCGCCCATGCGCCGCGGGATGGGCCAGGACCTGCTGCTCGACGCCGTCGCCGCGCTCTCGGACAGCAGCCCGGTCACCGTCGTGCTCGGCGGCGACGGGCCGCTGCGGCCGTGGCTGCAGGCACGCGTCGACCGCGACGACGAGCTCGCGGCGCGCATCGTCTTCCACCCCACCGGCGACCCCCTCGACCTGCTGCGGGCCGCCGACGTCATGGTCCACACCACGCGGTCCGACGCCATGCCGCGCCGGCTGGTCGAGGGGCTCGCGCTCGGTCTGCCCGCGGTGGCGAGCACGACGGGCGGCATCCCCGAGATCGTCACCCGCGACACCGGCGTGCTCGTCGCGCTCGACGCCGCCCGGATCGCGGCCGCGCTCGATGCGCTCGCCGCCGACCCCGACCGGCGCGCGCGGCTCGGCGCGGCCGCCCGGCAGCGGTTCCTCGACCGCTTCGAGGCAGGCCGGTGGGCCGCGGAGCTGCGCGGGATCTACGCCGGACTGCTCGAGAGCGGGACCGCGACGCTCAGTCGTCGGTGATCGGGTGCGCGCCCGCCGACGGCGTCGCCGGCAGCGCGCGCGGCGGCGCGTAGCCACGGTCGGCGAACGCGGCGGCGATCGCGTCGGTGACGGCGCCGGCGGCGTCGGTCCTGGCGAGGACGACGACGCTGCCCCCGAACCCGCCCCCGGTCATCCGGGCACCGAGCGCGCCCGCGTCCAGCGCCGCCGCCACGGCCGTGTCCAGCTCGGGCACGGTGACCTCGAAGTCGTCGCGCAGCGACGCGTGCGAGGCGGTGAGCAGCGGCCCGATCTCCTCGGGTCGCCCGGCGTCGAGCAGGCCGACGACGTCGAGCACCCGGGCGTTCTCGGTGACGACGTGTCGCACCCGGCGGCGGACGACCTCGTCGTCGAGGCGCGCGAGGGCGTCGTCGAGGCCGGCGAGCGGGACGTCGCGCAGCGCCGGCACCCCGAGTGCCCGGGCGCCCGCGGCGCAGGCGCGCTGCCGGTCGGCGTACTCGCCGTCGACGAGCCGGTGCGGTGCGTTCGTGTCGACGAGCAGCAGCGCGAGCCCCCCACCGGCACCGGGATCGAGGTCGAGGGGCACCTGCCGCGTCGCCATGCTGCGGGTGTCGAGGAACAGCGCGCAGCCCTCCGCGCACATGAGCGAGGCCATCTGGTCCATCACGCCGCTCGGCACGCCGACGAACTCGTTCTCCGCACCCCTGGCGTGGGCCGCCGCGTCGGGGCCGGTGAGGCCGAGGCCGAGTACGTCGTCGATCGCGCGGACGACGACGCACTCCAGCGCCGCCGACGAGGACAGCCCCGCACCGGCCGGCACGTCACCGTCGACGACCAGGTCGAACCCGGCGTCGCCGACGGGCAGGCCGGCGCGGCGCAACCGCCACACCACACCGGCGGGATAGCCCGCCCAGCCCGGCACCGACCCGGGCTCGAGGTCGGCGACCCCGGCCTCCACGACCTCGTCGCCGTGCTGCAGCGACACCATCCGCAGGACGCCGGAGTCGTTGCGCCGCAACGCCGCGCTGACCCCGAGCGGGAGCGCCCACGGCAGCACGAAGCCGTCGTTGTAGTCCGTGTGCTCCCCGATCAGGTTGACCCGGCCCGGCGCCCGCCAGACGACGTCGGGCGGCCCGTCGAACCGCCGTGCGAAGGCGGCGCGCAGGGTGCTCGACCCGACCGTCACCGGATGTCCCGCAGCCGCTGGGCCACGGACTCCGCGAGCACGTCGCTGACGAACGCGCCCGCGCCGGTCTCCGAGCCCGCCAGGTATTTGAGCTTGCCCGGCGCCCGGCGGATCGACGACACCCGCAGGTGCAGGTGGGCGAGCTCGCGGTCGCCGTCGTGCTCGGGCCGCACGGGCGCCTGCTGCCAGCCCGCGACGTAGGGCAGCGGGTCGCCGTAGAGCGCGTCGAGACGACCGAGGACGTCGAGGTAGACCTCGGCGAACTCGTCACGCTCGGCGTCGGTCAGCGCGGGGATGTCGGGGACCTGCCGGTGCGGGTACAGGTGGACCTCCACCGGGTACCGCGCCGCCTCCGGCACGAACGCGGTCCAGTGCTCCCCCGCCACGACGACACGTTCGCCCGCCCGCTCGGCGTGCAGCACGTCGGCGAACAGGTTGCGGCCGGTCGCGGCGAGGTGGGCACGGGCCCTGTCGAGCATCCGCGCGGGGATGGGCGGCACGTACGGGTAGGCGTAGATCTGGCCGTGCGGGTGGGCGAGCGTCACGCCGATCTCGGCGCCGCGGTTCTCGAACGGGAACACCTGCGCGACACCGGGGAGCGCGCCGAGCTCGGCCGTCCGGTCGGCCCAGACGTCGACGACGAGCCGCACCCGGGCCGGGGTGAGCGCGCCGAACGACGAGTCGTGGTCGCTGGTGAAGCAGACGACCTCGCACCGCCCGGCCGCCGGGTCCGGGGTCGTTCCCGACAGCGGCGCACCGCCGCCGAACGACGGGAACCGGTTCTCGAAGACGACGACCTCGTAGTCCGGCGTCGGGATCTCGGTGTGGTGCTCGCCGTGCGTCGGGTCGAGCGGGCACTGGTCGGCCGGCGGCTGGTAGGTGCGGTCCTGGCGGTGGGAGGCGACCGCGACCCACTCGCCCGCGAGCGTGTCGTAGCGCAGCTGCGACGCCGAGATCGTCCGCGGCAGGTCCCGCCGGTCGACGAGCGTGGCCGGGTCGCGCCCGGGCGTCGCGTCCTCGTCGAACCACAGGATGCGACGGCCGTCGGCCAGCCTGCCCTCGGTGCGCCTCACGCGCCCTCCCCCGGCACCGGTGCGACGACGAGCTCCTCGACCTCGCCCGCGAGCACGGCCCGCGCGTCGGCGGCCAGGCCGTCGTCGGTCACGAGCACGTCCGCGTCGCCGAGTGCGGCGATGGTCGAGATGCCCACGGTTCCCCATTTCGTGTGGTCGGCGACGACGACGAGGCGTTGACCCGCCTCGACGAGCGCCCGGTCGGTCTCCGCCTCGGTCAGGTTGGGTGTGGTGAACCCGGCGGCCGCGGCCATGCCGTGCACGCCGAGGAACACCGCGTCGAGGTTGAGGCTGCGCAGCGCCCGCACCGCCACGGGCCCGACGAGTGCCTCCGACGGGGTCCGCACCCCGCCGGTGAGGATGACCGTCGGGTCCGACCGCGCGGTGCCCCGGAAGACGTCGGCGACGGCCATCGAGTTGGTGACGATCGTGAGACCCGGGACGTCGACGAGCCTGCGGGCGAGCGCCCACGTCGTCGTCCCGGCCGAGAGCCCGACGGCCGAGCCGGGCTCGACGAGCCGGGCCGCCGCGGCGGCGATCGCCTCCTTCTCGGCGAGCTGGCGGTGCGACTTGACGACGAAGCCCGGCTCGTCGGTACTGGGCGAGCCGACGGCCGTCGCGCCCCCGTGCACCTTGTCGACGAGCCGGCGCCGGGCGAGCACGTCGAGGTCCCGGCGCACGGTCATGTCCGACACGCCGAACCGCTCGGCCAGGTCGGTGACGCGCACGGCACCGCGGGCCCGGACCTGCTCGAGGATCAGCTCCCGGCGCTGCTGTGCGAGCAGGCCCACGATCCCTCCTCGCACGAGCTGCCGAAAGCCACGACGCGAACGACTTCGCACAGAATGCAACATGATCACTCAGTCGTCAACGTGCGCGGACCCGCCCGGTGTGGTAGGGGTCACCGCCCCTGTCGCAGCGGACCCATGAGTATCGGATCGTTACGTCGATAATTGTTCGAACGTGTCCGAAGCCGGTAGCTTGCTCCGCACAACGGTCGACCGAGAGCGGGAGTCGCGATGATGCGAACCGGACGGCACTGGCCCCGACGCGAGGCCCGGAGCACGACATGACCACGGTGCTCGCCCAGGCGGCGGCCGACGTCCGGCTCGATGCCAACTTCGTCGACTACCTGCTCGTCGCCTTCTACTTCGTCCTGGTGCTCGGCATCGGCTACATGGCCCGCCGGTCGGTGTCGTCGAGCCTCGACTTCCTGCTGTCCGGCCGCTCGATGCCCGCGTGGGTGACCGGGCTCGCGTTCATCTCCGCGAACCTCGGCGCCCTCGAGCTGATCGGCATGATGGCCAACGGGGCCCAGTACGGCATCGCGACGGTGCACTACTACTGGATCGGCGCCGTCCCGGCCATGGTGTTCCTCGGCCTGGTCATGATGCCGTTCTACTACGGCTCGAAGGCCCGCAGCGTCCCCGAGTTCCTGTTCAAGCGCTTCAACCGCACGACCCAGCGCATCCAGGGCGTCATCTTCGCGGTCGCCTCGATCCTGATCGCCGGGGTCAACCTCTTCGCCCTCGGCCTGATCATCGAAGCCCTGCTCGGCTGGCCGCTGGGGGTGGCGATCCCGGTCGCCGCGCTCGTCGTCCTCGCCTACACCACGCTCGGCGGGCTCTCGGCGGCGATCTACAACGAGGTCCTGCAGTTCTTCGTCATCCTCGCGCTGCTGATCCCGCTGACCCTCGCCGGCCTCAACCGCGTCGGCGGCTGGGAGGGTCTGAAGGAGAAGGTCACCGCGGGACCCGGCGGCGCCGAACAGCTGTCGTCCTGGCCGGGGACGGAGCTCACCGAGATCTCCAACCCGGTCTGGTCGGTCATCGGCATCGTCTTCGGGCTCGGCTTCGTCCTGTCCTTCGGCTACTGGACGACGAACTTCGCCGAGGTGCAGCGCGCGCTGTCGGCCAAGAGCATGTCCGCGGCCCGGCGCACGCCGATCATCGGTGCCTTCCCGAAGGCGCTCATCCCGCTCGTCGTCGTGATCCCCGGCATGATCGGCGCCGTCCTGCTCCCGCAGATCCAGGCCGTCAAGGCCGGCACGGCGCCCGCGGGCAGCGACATCACCTACAACGACACCCTGACGCTGCTGATGAAGGAGCTGCTGCCCAACGGCATCCTCGGCGTCGCGATCGCGGGCCTGCTCGCCGCGTTCATGGCGGGCATGGCGGCCAACATCAGCTCGTTCAACACCGTGTTCACCTACGACATCTGGCAGGACTGGGTGCGACCGGGCCGGTCGGACCGCTACTACCTGCAGGTCGGCCGCCTGGTCACGGTCGTCGGCTGCGTGCTCGCCATCGGCACGGCCTTCATCGCGTCGGGCTCGCAGAACCTGATGGATTACATCCAGGCGCTGTTCAGCTTCTTCAACGCGCCGCTGTTCGCGATCTTCATCCTCGGTCTGTTCTGGAAGCGGATGACGGGCACCGCGGCGTGGGTCGGCCTGCTGTCGGGCACGGTCGCCGCCGTCGTCATCGACCAGCTGGTCCGCTTCGACGTCCTGCAGCTGTCCAGCCAGGCCGGCAGCTTCGTCGGCGCCAGCGCCGCGTTCATCGTCGGCGTCGGGGTCGCGCTGCTCGTCTCGATGGCGGGCCGGCCGAAGCCGGACAGCGAGCTCGCGGGGCTCGTGTGGAGCCTCACGCCGCGGGCGAGCCGGTCGCACTCCGTCGAGGGTGACGACGCCGGCTGGTACCGGTCGCCGCAGCTGCTCGCCGTGCTGGTGCTGATCCTCGTCGTCGTCCTCTACATCATCTTCATCTGAGCCCGGAACCGAAGGAGCGAGACGGATGACCGACTCCCCAGAGGCCCACGACGCCGCCGGGACGGGCCCCACCGAGGTACCGCAGGGCGGGACCGACGCACCGCCGTCGGCCGCGGCGAACCTGTTCGACCTCCGCACCATCATCGCCGTCCTGTTCGGCGTCTACGGCATCGTCCTGCTGATCATGGGGCTGGTGTCCACGAGCACCGAGGACCGGGCGAAGACCGGCGGCTCGAACCTGAACCTGGACATGGGCATCGGCATGCTGGTCGTCGCCGGGCTGTTCCTGCTCTGGGTGACGCTGCGGCCGCTCAAGCCGCCGACGCCCGCGCAGGTCGCCGCGGCCCGCGACGACGGGCCACCCGCCCACTGACGATCCGCGCGATCTCAGCTGTCCCTGCAGTCTCAGCTGTCCCTGCACGAGCCGTCCCTGCACGTGCGAACGGGCCGGCGTCGCCTCGCGGCGGCGCCGGCCCGTTCGTCTCTGTGTCGCCGGTGAGCCCGGGCGCGGTGCTCACCGCTCGTCGTGCGAGCCGACGGGGTAACGCGGGTTGAAGCTGACGAGCGTCCACTCGTCGAAGCGGCGAG
Organism: Pseudonocardia benzenivorans CB1190; assembly: GCF_000196675.2. Taxonomy (GTDB): domain Bacteria; phylum Actinomycetota; class Actinomycetes; order Mycobacteriales; family Pseudonocardiaceae; genus Pseudonocardia; species Pseudonocardia benzenivorans. The sequence goes on from NC_015312.1 coordinate 3,923,660, forward strand.
CGGCGCGGACCACGGCGCTCCACACGGTGCGGCGGTCGATGACGGCCATTCTGTGTTCCTCCGGTGCGGTCGATGTGTGCCGGCCGGGGTCGTGCACGGTGTCGGGGTCCCGGCGGGGAGCACGTTCCCTGGGCTCCACTCGTTCCAACGACGCGATCTTCTGAATCGTTACCGACACGCTGAGTGCGCGATACACGTCACGCCCGGACCCGGTGTGACGACGTCCGCCCGGCGGCGCGAAGAGGCCGGAAATTCTATATTCTGGAGAATCCCTGGACCCGAGCGAGGAGCCTGCCGTCGTGACCGAGCTGAGCACCGAGGAACGCGCCGTCGTCGAGACCGTCCGCGAGTTCGTCGACCGCGAGGTGCGGCCCGTGGTCCGCGACCTCGAGCATGCGAACGAGTACCCCGAGAAGCTCATCGAGCAGATGAAGCAGCTCGGCATCTTCGGCCTCGCGATCCCCGAGCCGTGGGGCGAGGCGCCGGTGTCGATGCCGTGCTACGCCCTCGTCACCGCGGAGCTCGCCCGCGGCTGGATGAGCCTGGCCGGCGCGATGGGTGGGCACACCGTCGTCTCCAAGCTGCTCGTCGCGTTCGGCACCAAGGAGCAGCAGGACCGCTACCTGCCGAGGATGGCCACCGGCGAGATCCGCGCGACGATGGCGCTGACCGAGCCCGGCGGCGGGTCGGACCTGCAGGCGATGACGACGACCGCGCGCCGCGACGGCGACGACTACGTCGTCAACGGCGCGAAGACGTGGATCACCAACTCGCGCAGGTCGCAGCTCATCGCGCTGATGTGCAAGACCGACCCGGCCGCCGAGCCGAAGCACCGCGGCGTGTCGATCCTGCTCGTCGAGCACGGGCCCGGCCTCACCGTCTCGCGCGACCTGCCCAAGCTCGGCTACAAGGGCGTCGAGAGCTGCGAGCTGTCGTTCGACGACTACCGCACGCCCGCCTCGTCCGTCCTCGGCGGCACGGAGGGACGCGGCTTCGCGCAGATGATGAAGGGCCTCGAGACCGGGCGCATCCAGGTCGCCTCGCGCGCGCTCGGCGTCGCCCAGGCGGCGTTCGACGACGCGCTGGCCTACGCCCAGGAGCGCGAGAGCTTCGGCAAGCCGATCTGGCAGCACCAGTCGATCGGCAACTACCTGGCCGACATGGCCACCAAGATCACCGCGGCGCGTCAGCTGATCCTCTTCGCCGCCGACAGGTTCGACGCGGGGCAGCGCTGCGACATGGAGGCGGGGATGGCGAAGCTGTTCGCCTCCGAGACCGCGATGCAGGTCGCGCTCGACGCCGTGCGCATCCACGGCGGGTACGGCTACTCCACCGAGTTCGACGTCGAACGCTACTTCCGCGACGCGCCGCTGATGATCGTCGGTGAGGGCACCAACGAGATCCAGCGCAACGTCATCGCCGCACAGCTGGTCAAGCGCGGCGGACTCGGCTGACCCGCTCGCTCGCCCGGGCGGCGTCGGGCGCGGTGTCCCCGGGGGAGGGCCCGAGGACACCGCGCTGCTCGAGGTGGTCGGCCAGCAGCGCCCCGATGTGACGGATGTGCGCGTCCATCGCGGCGCGGGCGGCGGCCGGATCGCGGGCGTCCAGAGCGGCGAGCACGGCGTCGTGGTCGTGGGTCGTCGCGTCGCTCCAGCCCGGCACGCGGTCGTAGTAGCCGCGTGGGACGTGGTTGACGAACAGGTTCAGCATCGACGCCAACCGGTGCGCGCCTGCCGCCTTGTTGATCGTGCGGTGCACCTGGTGGTTGAGCTCGCCGACCCGGCCGAGCTCGCCGCGCTCCCCCGCCGCCTCCAGCTCCCGCTGCAGCCGGTGGAGGTCGGCGAGGCCGTCGTCGGACAGCGTCGTCGCGGCCCGGGCGGCGAGCTCGCCCGCGATGTGGGCCTGCACCGCGAAGAGATCGTCGACGTCGGTGCGGGTCAGCGGGACCACCCGGAAACCCCGACGGGGTTCCCAGCGCACGGCGCCCTCACCGTGCAGGAGCATGAGCGCCTCGCGGACCGGGGTGGCGCTCACCCCGAGGCGCGCGGCCACGTGCTCGGTCCGCACGAACGACGACGCCGGCAGCTCCCCCACCATGATCGCCTCGCGCAGCCAGCTCGCGACCCGGTCGGTGAGCTGCGACGACCGGCCCATCCGCACACCGTCGCCCGCCGTCTCCCCCACCGCCGTCGTCTCCCGTTGTCACCACGCCGATCCGCGACGAGCCTACTGTCCGCCGGCCGGGGTCGAGGGGACGCCGCCCGCCGTGGACACCGGGCGTCGCGCGGCGCACCGTCTCGGCGAGACCGACGAGCACCGAGGCGGCGCGGTGGCCGGTCCGGCACGTCGCGCCTGCGGCGCAGCGTCGTCGCCGCACCCGAGAAGGGCCGTCGCCCCCGACCTCCCCGTGGGGCGGCGCTGTCGCGGGGGGCGGCGCTGTCGCGGGAGGCGCCGCCGTCGCGGGAGGCGGCGCTGTCGCGGGGGCGGCGCTGTCGCGGGGGCGGCGCTGTCGCGGGGGCGGCGCTGTCGCGGGAGGCAGCGCCGTCGCCGAGCGCGACGGCGGTCGAGAGCCTCGCCGGCGGCCCGCCGCCCTCCCGACGGCGCCCGCTCGGCGCACACCCGCCGCCCGACCGGACCGCCGCCCGCGACCGTGGCTAGCCTTCGGCCGCGTGACCCGCCGTCGTGCCGTGGGGATGGCCGTCCTCGCGGCCGTCGCCGCCCTGCTCACCGCCTGCTCGTCGGGGTCCGGGCCGTCGGGGTCCGGGCCGTCGGGGTCCGGGCCGTCGGGGTCCGGGCCGTCGCAGGAGGTGCCCGCGCCCCTCGCACCCACGACGGCCGAGCCCGCAGGGGCGAACCCGTCGGCGAGCTCGGTGCTCGTCTGCTCCGACGAGGCGCGCGAGGACATCACGGAGGCCCTCGGCGTGGCGCCCACCGCCATCGACCCGCCCACCTGGGCCGACCACGTCTACTCCTGCCGCTACCGCTATCCCGCCGGCTCGTTCACGCTGTCGGTCAAGGAGCTGTCGTCGGTCGCCGAGACGACCGCCTACATGGACGCGCTGGCCCAGCGGCTCGGCTCGACCCGCACCGAGGACGGGCTCGGCGAGGGCGCGTTCGTCACGACCAACGGCTCGGTCGTGGTGCGCAAGGACTTCAAGGTCCTGCTGGTCGACGACACGGACCTCCCGCCCGGCCTCGGCTCCCCGCCGATCACCCCGCCGCAGACGGCGCTCCTGGTCGCGCGCACGATCATCGGCTGCTGGACCGGCGCCTGACGGGCCGCCCCGGCACCGGCACTGCCGAGCCCAGCTCAGACGTCGTGAGCGGCGATGGTCGCTAGAGCGACCATCGGCGCTCACGGGTGAGCTCGGCGCGGAGGCGGGCACAACCCTCGGCCAGCGCGTCGGCACGCTCGGGCCGCGGGTCGAAGCGGGCCCGGAGCCGGACCATGCGCTGCGCGGTCGCGGCGAGCGACCCCGGCTCCGCGGCGGCGAGCACGGCGGCGCCGAACGCCGAGCCCGCCTCCCGGGGGACGGCGACGGGCCGGCCGAGGACGTCGGCCCGCAGCTGGTTCCACCAGTCGTTGGCGCTGGTGGCGCCGGTGACGGTGACCGCGCCGGAGACGTCGGCACCGAGCCCGGCGAGCACGTCGAACGCCAGCCTCTCGACGTAGGCCACGCCGTGCGCGACCCGCGCGAGCGTCTCGGCCGGGGTCGGGACCGCAGGGCCGCCGACGTCGAAACCCCGCGCGTCGGGGTCGGGGAACGGGAACCGCTCCCCGACCCCCACCAGCGGGTACGTCGCACCCGGCGGCACGCCGAGCGCGGCCGCGGCGGGGGTGAGCGCGGCCAGGTCGACACCGGGGAGCTCACGGCGCAGGACCCCCGCCCCCACGTTCGACGCCCCGCCCGGCAGCCAGCCGCCGTCGGGATGGCGATGGCAGTACACCCCGCCCGCGGGGTCGACGACCGGCGTGGCCGTGGCCCCCTTGACGACCAGCGTCGTCCCGAGGGCGGAGCACCAGTCGCCGGGAGCGAGGGCGCCGGCCGCCACCTGCGCGGCGCACCCGTCGGTCATCCCGGCGACGACGGGCGTCCCCGCCGGCACCGCGCTCTCCGCGGCCGCCGCGGGCGACACGACGGCCAGCGGGGTCCCGGGCGGCACGACGGCGGGCAGCACCGCCGCGTCGACCCCCAGCGCCTCGAACACGGCGGTCGGCCACGCGTCGGCGAGCAGGTCGTAGCCGGTCTTGAGTGCGTGGCTGGTGTCGGTCGCGACGGGGTGCCCCGCGAGCCGGGCGACGACGTGGTCGGCCTGGTGGACGACCGTGTGCCCGGCCGGGACGGCACCCGTCGCGCACAGCTCGACGAGCTTGGGCAACGCCCACGCCGCCTGCACGCGGTACCCGAGCGCCGCCCACACCGCCTGCCCCGCCTCCCGGACGGCGGCCACCCGCGCGGCGGCGCGGGTGTCGTCGTACATCAGCCCCGGGCCGACGGCCCGGCCGGCGCCGTCCTGGACGACGAGCGTCCCCGACGTCGAGTCGACGGCCAGCGCGGCGACCTCGCGCCCGCGCAGCCCCGCGAGCGCCGCCGACGTCGCCGCGCAGGTCGCCGTCCACCACTCCTGCGGGTCCTGCTCGTGGCGCGGCCCCCGGCGCAGGTCGTGCCGCAGCCGCGCCGACCCGGCGCCGGCGACGTGCCCCGCGGCGTCGACCGCGACGGCGCGGACCCCCTGGGTACCCAGGTCGACCCCCAGCCAGACCGGACCGCCGGGTCCCTCCGCGAGCACGTCGGCGACGATAACGTCGCCGGTGATCACGCCGACCGGGAGGACCGACGACCATGCTGCTGCCGGAGGCCCGCGAGGCCGTCGTCGAGCACTGCCTGCGGATGCGCGCGGACGACCTCACCGTCGCGACGTCGGGCAACATCAGCGTCCGCGTCGGCGACCTGGTGGCCGTCACGCCCAGCGGCGTCCCCTACGACCGGCTCGACGCGGCCGCGGTGTGCGTCGTCGATCTCGACGGCCGCCCGGCCGACCCGGACGCGACAGGGCCCGTCGTGCCGTCGAGCGAGCTGCCCATGCACCTCGCGGTCTACCGCGCCACCGACGCGGGCGCGGTCGTGCACACCCATCCGCTGTACGCGACGGCGGTGTCGGTGCTGCTCGACGAGCTCCCCGCGGTGCACTACATGGTCGCGGCGCTGGGCGGACCGGTGCGGGTCGCGCCGTACGCGACGTACGGCACCGAGGCGCTGGCCCGGGCGAGCGTCGAGGCGCTGGCCGGGCGCAGCGCGGTGATCCTGCGCAACCACGGCGCGACCACCCACGGGCCCGACCTCGCGACCGCCTACACCCGCAGCCTGTACCTGGAGTGGCTGTGCCGGTTGTGGCACCAGGCGAGCCTCGCGGGCACCCCGCGGCTCCTGCCGGCCGACGAGCTGGACCGCGTCGCGGAACTGCTGCGCGGCTACGGCAGGCCCGCGGGCGGCGCCGTCACGACGAGCTGACCGCCAGCGGGTCGGACGCGGGCGTGCGCGCCTCCCCGAACGACAGCGCCAGCACCATCCGGGCCCGCACCTCGGGATCGTCGAGGTCGTCGCCGAACAGCTCGTGCAGCTTGGCGAGGCGGTAGCGGACCGTCTGCGGGTGCACGTGCAGCTCCGCCGCGATCGCCTGCCGGTCGCCCATGTGCCGCAGCCAGGATCCGAGCGTCTCGACGAGCCGCTCCCGCGACGCCTGCGTCGTCCCCCGCAACGGGCCGAGGACCTGGTGGCGCAGCGCGTCGAGCAGCTTGGCGTCGCGGTGGACGATGATCGCGTCGAGGTGCTCGTCGGTGAAGACCGGGTCGTCGGTGAGGATGCCCTCGCGCTGCAACCGTGCGGCGATCTCGGCGATGTGCAGGCTGGCCGGCAGCCGGTCGGGCGGCACGGCCACCCCGACGACGGCACCCGCCCCGCGCAGGGTCAGCCCCAACCGCCGCCGCAGCCCGGGACGCGACGGGTCGGGCACGATCGCACCCAGCAGCGGCGGCCGGCTGAACACGAGGCACGACGCGTCCATCCGGGCCAGCGTGCGGTGCCCGACGGCGTTGTCGCGCTGGATGAGCACGACGCCCAGCTCGTCGGGGACGGTCCAGCCGGCGCGGGCGGCGGCGGCACGCACGGCCGCCTGGTCGGCCCGGTCGGAGAGCAGCAGCCCGACGAGCTCGTCGCGCAGCCGTTCGCGGGTCGCGGCCTCCTCCGACTGCTCGAGGACGTAGCCGCGCGCCGACGAGGACGACAGCTTGTCGACGAAGAAGAAGACGGCCTCGGCGAGCGAGGCCAGCGTCCGCGGTTCGACCCCCATCTCGACGGCCGCCGCGGAGACGTGGTGCCAGCACACCCGGGCGCCGACCTGGTAGGCGCCCAGCAGCGCCGAGAGGTCGCGACCCTCGCGCCACTGGATGCGCCCGATCTCCTCGAACAGCTCGGGGCCCACGCCGTCCTCGCTGCTCGGTGCCCCCGCCATGGTGACGAGCCTGCGCATCGCGGCGTCGGCCGCCACGGCCACCTCGACGTCGTGCTCGTCGAGGAAGGACGCGTAGTCCGGCCACTCCTCCCCCAGCGCTGCGCGCACCTCGGACAGCAGCGCCGGGAGGCGCTCGGCGAGCACCGGTAAGAGCGCCGTCAGGGACGGGTCCTGAACGTCCACACATCTTTTGTACGCCCCTCGGGGCATCCGACTCACCGGATTTATCAGGATGTGACAACTCTGGCCGGGCAGAATTAACCGTTGGTGCGCAGAGATCGTCCGGCGCGAAGGAGCAGGATTTGCCCCGTGGGAGGTCGGCGGGCGGGGGCACCGCCGGCGCCCGCGGCGGGGTCCGCGACCGAGGCCCGGCTGCGGGACGCCGAGCGGTCCGAGAACTTCCCGGTGGCACTGCGTGTGCTGCCGGCGCGGACGCGTGCACACCTGCGCGCGGTCTACGACGTCGTCCGCGCGATCGACGACATCGGCGACGGTGACGACGACCCCGGCCGCCGGGTCGGCACCCACCCCGACCGCGCCGACCCCGACCGGACCGACACCAACCGGACCGCCACCAACCGGACCGACACCGAGCGGGCCGACCGGACCGCCCGGCTCCATGCTTTCTGCGCCGATCTGCGTCGGGTCTGGGACGGCCCGCCCGGCCCCGTCGATCCGGTGCTGCAGCGCCTCGTCCCGACCGTGCGCGCCTGCGGGCTGGCCCGGGAGCCCTTCGAGCGCCTGGTCGCCGCCAACCTGGCCGACCAGCACGTCACCCGCTACCGGACGTGGGACGACCTCCTCGGCTACTGCGTGCTGTCCGCGGAACCCATCGGGCGCATGGTCCTGGCGGTGTTCGGCGCCGACGCCCCCGACGGGTCGCTCGTGCAGCGGCGCTCCGACCGGATCTGCACCGCGCTGCAGGTCCTGGAGCACTGCCAGGACGTCGCCGAGGACCTCGGCCGCGGGCGCGTCTACCTGCCGGCCGAGGACATGGCCGCGTTCGGCGTGACCGAGGCCGACCTCACCGCCCCGCACACACCGACGACGGTGCGCGCGCTCGTCGCCCGCGAGACCGAACGCGCGAGCGCCCTGCTCGACGAGGGCGCCCCGCTGCTCGGGCAGCTGCACGGCTGGGCCCGGCTCGCCGTCGCCGGCTACCTCGCCGGGGGCCGTGGCGCCGCAGACGCGTTGCGCCGCAGCAGGTTCGACGTCCTCGCCGGCAGCCCGCGCACACGCAGGCGCGACGTCGCCCACCACCTGGTCCGCGAGCTAGCCCGGAGTGCCGTATGAGCCGTCGCCCGTCCACCGCCCTCGAGCTCGCCTACGCGCGCACCGAGGCCATCACGCGGGAGCAGGCGCGCAACTTCTACTACGGCATCCGGCTGCTGCCGCCCGCGAAGCGGTCCGCGCTGTGCGCCGTCTACGCGCTGGCCCGGCGCATCGACGACATCGGCGACGGCGATGCCGGTGGCGACCCCGGCACCGAGGCCAAGCTCGCCGCGCTGGGCCGGGTCCGCGAGTCGGTGCGGCGCGCCCGCGAGCAGGACCCCGACGCGAGCGACGCGGTGCTCGTCGCCGTCACCGACGCCGCGCGCCGCTACCCGATCCCGCTGGGCGCCTTCGACGAGCTCGTCGACGGCGTCGAGGCCGACGTGCGGATGGACGACGTGCCGGGCGAGTCCGCGCCCTACGCGACGTTCGACGACATGGTCGGCTACTGCCGGCAGGTCGCGGGTTCGGTGGGCCGGCTGTGCCTGGGCATCTTCGGGTCGCGCCCCGACCCGCGGGCCCCCGGGTTCGCCGACGCGCTCGGCATCGCGCTGCAGCAGACGAACATCCTGCGCGACATCCGCGAGGACCTGCAGAACGGTCGCATCTACCTGCCGACCGAGGAGCTGGCCCGGTTCGACGTGGACCTGCGCCTCGACGAGCACGGCAACCTCGTCGACAAGACCGGCGGACTGGCCGAGCTGATCCGCTTCTCGGCCGCGCGGGCGCGCGAGTGGTACGCCGACGGGCTGCGGCTGGTACCGCTGCTCGACCGGCGCAGCGCCGCCTGCGCGACCGCGATGGCCGGCATCTACCGGCAGCTGCTCGACGACATCGCCGCCGACCCGCCGTCGGTCTACCACCAGCGCCGGTCGTTGTCGGGCCGCCAGAAGATCGGGGTCGCGGTCAAGGCGCTGGCCGGCCGCGCGCCGGGAGGTGCCGGGGCGTGAGCGTGCACGTGGCGGTCGTCGGCGGGGGGCTGGCGGGGATCACGGCCGCGTTGCGCTGCGCCGACGCCGGGGCGCGGGTCACGTTGCTGGAGTCGCGGGCGCGCCTCGGCGGGGTCGCGGGCTCCTTCCGGCGCGGCGAGCTCGACGTCGACACCGGCCAGCACGTCGTGCTGCGCTGCTGCACCTCCTACCTGGCGCTGCTCGACCGGCTCGGGGTCACGGCCGACGTCGGTCTGCAGGACCGTCTCGACATCCCGGTGCTCGCGCCGGGTGCGGCTCCGTCGCGCCTGCGCCGCAGCGGGCTGCCCGCTCCCCTGCACCTCGGCGCGGCGCTGCTGCGCTACCGCCCGATGCCCGTCGCCGACCGGGTGCGGGTGCTGGGCGCGGCGCTCGCACTCGGCCGCGTCGACCCCACCGACCCGGCGGTCGACGCCCGGACGTTCGGCGACTGGCTGGCGGCGCACGGGCAGCGGCCGCGGGCCGTCGAGACGCTGTGGGACCTCGTCGGCATCGCGACGCTCAACGCCCGGGCCGACGAGGCCTCGCTCGCACTGGCCGCCACCGTGTTCCAGCTGGGCCTGCTGACCGACGCCGCGGCGGGCGACATCGGCTGGGCCCGGGTGCCGCTGGGCCGCCTCCACGACGACGCCGCCCGCCGCGCACTGCGCGCCGCCGGCGTCGACGTCCGGACCTCGGCCCGGGTCCGGTCGCTCACCCCGGCCCCCGACGGCTGGCGGGTCGCCGTCACCCGCACCACCGCCCGAACCAGACGGGACACCCAAGCGCAGGCCGGGCCCGGCACCGCCGGACCCGCAGGAGAGGAGGAGATCGTGGCCGACCGGATCGTGTCCGCCGTGCCCCCCGCCGCCGCGACCCGGCTGCTGCCGGCCGGCGCCGTCGACCTGCCCGACGGCTGGGCCGGGCGGCTCGGCAGTTCCCCCATCGTCAACGTGCACGTCGTCTACGACCGGCGGGTGCTGCACCACGAGTTCGCCGCCGCCGTCGACGGCCCGGTGCAGTGGGTGTTCGACCGGACGGCCTCGTCGGGCGCGGAGTCGGTGCATCCGCCGGGCGCGCAGTACCTGGCGGTGTCGCTGTCGGCGGCCGACGACCTGATCGGGCTGCCCGTCGCCGCGCTGCGCGACCGGATGCTCCCGGCGCTGGCCGCGGTGCTGCCCACCGCCGCCACGGCCCGGGTGCTCGACTTCTTCGTGACGCGCGAGCCGCACGCGACGTTCCGCGCCGCCCCCGGGCAGGCCGCGCTGCGTCCCGGGCCGGTGTCCGGGCTGGCGGGCCTCGCCCTGGCCGGCGCGTGGACCGCCACCGGGTGGCCCGCGACGATGGAGGGCGCGGTGCGCAGCGGTGACGCCGCGGCCGCCGCGGTCCTCGCCGACTCCGGTGCGACCGTCGCCGCGGGGGCGGCGGCATGACCGCGACACTGGGCAGCCGGGCGGTGCCCGGGTCCCCGGACCACGGTGCCGGCCACCGGGAGGTGGCGACCGCGGTGCTGCGGCGCGGCCGCGACACCGTCACCCCGGCGCTGCAGGCCGCCGTCGACCGCCTCGACGACGCCAGCCGCACCCAGGCCCGCTACCACCTCGGCTGGACCAAGCTCGACGGGTCACCCGGCGCGGGCGGCGGCAAGGCCGTCCGGCCCGCGCTCGCGCTGCTCTCGGCCGCCGCGGCCGGTGCCGGGGTCGAGGTGGGCGTACCGGGAGCGGTCGCCGTCGAGCTGGTGCACAACTTCTCGCTGCTGCACGACGACCTGATGGACGGCGACACCGAACGCCGGCACCGCACGACGGTGTGGGTGCAGTGGGGCGCGTCGTCGGCGATCCTGTGCGGCGACGCGATGCTGGCGCTCGCGCAGGAGGTGCTGCTCGAGGCGCCGTCGCCGCACGCGGCGCCGGCCGCCCGGCTGCTCGCCGTCACCACCCGGGAGCTGATCCGCGGCCAGGCCGAGGACCTCGCGTTCGAGTCGCGCGACGACGTCGGGGTCGACGAGTGCCTGTCGATGGCCGCGGGCAAGACGGGGTCGCTGCTCGCGGCGAGCGCGTCGATCGGCGCGGTGCTCGCGGGCGCCCCGGCCGCGCAGACCGAGGCGCTGCACACCTACGGCCACGAGGTCGGGATGGCGTTCCAGCTGGTCGACGACCTGCTCGGAATCTGGGGCGACCCGGGCGTCACCGGCAAGCCGGTGCTGTCGGACCTGCGGTCGCGCAAGAAGTCGCTGCCGGTCACCTACGCGATCCGCAACGGCGGGGACATCGGCCGCGAGCTCGGCGACTGGCTCGCCGCCGACGGCGACCCGACCGACGACGAGCTGCACGCCGCGGCGCGGCTCGTCGAACAGGGCGGCGGCCGCGAGTGGGCCGCCGCCGAGGCCCGCCGCCGCCGCGACCGCGCACTCGACGCCGTGACCGGCGCCGGGCTCCTCCCCGGCCCCACGGCCGAGCTCGTCGCCGTCGCACACCACCTCGTCGACAGGGAGTTCTGATGACCCTCACCGCGCCGGAGCTCCTCGCGACCCGCACGCCGCGGGCCGCGCTGGACGCCGCCGTCGCGTTCCTGCGCGCCGGCCGGCACCCCGACGGCTGGTGGCAGGGCGAGCTCGAGACGAACGTCACGATGGACGCCGAGGACCTGCTGCTGCGGGAGTTCCTCGGCATCCGCACCGAGACCGAGACCGCGGAGGCGGCCCGCTGGATCCGCTCCCGTCAGCGCGCCGACGGCACCTGGGCGACGTTCCAGGACGGCCCGCCCGACCTGTCGACGACGGTCGAGGCCTGGGTCGCGCTGCGGCTCGCCGGCGACGACCCGGCGGCCGAGCACATGCGTCGCGCGCAGCACCACGTCCTCGCCCACGGCGGCCTGGAGCGCACCCGCGTCTTCACCCGCATCTGGCTGGCCCTGTTCGGTCTCTGGTCCTGGGACGAGCTCCCGGACATGCCACCCGAGCTGATCTTCCTGCCGAAGTGGTTCCCGCTCAACGTCTACGACTGGGCCTGCTGGGCGCGCCAGACCGTCGTCCCGCTGACCGTGGTCGCGACGCTGCGGCCCAGCCGCCCGCTCCCCTTCGGTGTCGACGAGCTGCGCACCGGCGCGGTGCCGCCCCCGCCCGCGCGGCCCTGGACGTGGGCCGGGGCGTTCCAGCGGCTCGACCGCGTGTTGCACGCGTACTCCCGGCGCCCGCTGCGCGGTCTGCGGAGGCTCGCCATGCGCCGCGCCGCGGAGTGGGTACTGGCCCGTCAGGAGGCCGACGGCTCGTGGGGCGGCATCCAGCCGCCGTGGGTGTACTCGCTGCTGGCCCTGCACCTGCTCGGCTACCCGCTCGACCACCCCGCCGTCGCCGCCGGCCTGCGCGGGCTCGACCGGTTCCTGGTCCGCGAGGACACCCCCGACGGCGTCGTGCGGCGGCTGGAGGCCTGCCAGTCCCCGGTGTGGGACACCTGCCTCGCGGTCACCGCGCTCCTCGACGCCGGCGTCCCCGCCGACGACCCCGACGTCCTCGCCGCCGCCGACTGGCTGCTCGCCGAGGAGGTCCGCGACGTCCGGGGCGACTGGGCCGTCCGCCGGCCGGACATTCCCACCGGCGGCTGGGCGTTCGAGTTCGACAACGACGGCTACCCCGACACCGACGACTCCGCGGAGGTCGTGCTCGCGCTGCGCCGCGTCGCCCATCCCGACCCGGCACGGCTGCGGGCCGCCGTCGACCGCGGTGTCGCGTGGACCGTCGGCATGCAGTCGAGCGACGGCGGCTGGGGCGCCTTCGACGCCGACAACACCCGGGAGCTGATCACCAAGCTGCCGTTCTGCGACTTCGGCGCCGTCATCGACCCGCCGTCGGCCGACGTCACCGCGCACGTCGTCGAGATGATGGCCGCGGAGGGCCTGGCCGGCACCGACGCCTGCCGGCGCGGCGTCGACTGGCTGCTCGCCGCGCAGGAGCCCGACGGCTCCTGGTTCGGCCGCTGGGGCGCCAACCACGTCTACGGCACCGGCGGCGTCGTCCCCGCACTCGTCGCCGCCGGGGTGTCCCCCACGGCGCCGTCGATCCGCCGGGCCGTCGCCTGGCTGGAACGCCACCAGAACGACGACGGCGGCTGGGGCGAGGACCTGCGCTCCTACGACGACCCCGCGTGGATCGGGAAGGGCGCGTCGACACCGTCGCAGACGGCGTGGGCACTGCTCGCGCTGCTGGCCGCGGGCGAGCGGGACTCGGCCGCGACCGCCCGCGGCGTGCGGTACCTGGTCGACACCCAGCTCCCCGACGGGTCGTGGGAGGAGACGCTCTACACCGGCACCGGCTTCCCCGGCGCGTTCTACATCCGCTACCACCTCTACCGGATGGTCTTCCCGGTGTCGGCGCTCGGCCGCTACGTCCACGGCGAGGGCACCCGATGACGGCCCCGCTGCCCCACACCCTCGGACCGCCGGTCGTGTGCGCACCGTTGGCGGTCGAACGCCGCGCGCTCGACGGGGACGCGCTGGCCGGGGTCAGGCTCGTCCGCACCGGGATGGGCCGGCGCGCCGCGGGCACCGCGCGCGCGCTCGCCGTCGACGGGCCGCGCCCGGTGCTCGTCGCGGGCGTCGCCGGTGCGCTCGCCCCGCACCTGGAGCCGGGCGACGTCGTCGTCGCCGACGAGGTCCGCGACGGCACCGGCGCGCGCGGGCCCGTCGCCGTGCCGACGGCCCGGCCGCTCGCCGCCGCGCTGCGCGCGCTGGGACTGCGCGTGCACGTCGGACCGGTCGTGAGCACGCCGCAGGTCGTCGACGGCGACCAGCGGATCGCGCTGGCCACGACGGGTGCGCTCGTCGTCGACATGGAGTCCGCCGACCTCGCGGCGGCCGCGGCGGGCGGACCGTTCGCGGTGGTGCGCGTCGTCGTCGACACGCCCGGGGCCCCGCTGCTGCGGCCCGGGACCCCGGTGCGCGGCCTGACGGCCCTGCGGACCCTGCGCCGGGCGGCGCCCGCGCTGCGCACGTGGCTCGACGCGACCGGACCGCGCACCGTGCGGCTGGCCGAGCCGCGGTCGTTCTGCGCGGGGGTCGAGCGGGCCATCGAGATCGTCGACCGGGCGCTGGACCGCTACGGCGCCCCCGTCTACGTGCGCCGCCAGATCGTGCACAACGCCCACGTCGTGCGCCGGCTGACCGACCGCGGCGCGGTGTTCGTCCAGGAGGTCGACGAGGTCCCGCCCGGGGCGCACGTCGTGCTCGCCGCACACGGTGTCTCCCCCGCGGTCCGCGCCGACGCCGACGCCCGGGGGCTCTCGGTCGTCGACGCCACGTGCCCCCTCGTGGCCAAGGTCCACACCGAGGTCCGCCGGCACGCCCGCCGTGGCGAGTCCGTGCTGCTCATCGGCCACTCCGACCACGAGGAGGTCGAAGGCACCGTCGGCGAGGCCCCCGCGCGGGTGACCGTGGTCGAGGACGAGGAGTCCGCGCGCACCGTCGAGGTCCCCGACCCCACGCGGGTCGCGTACGCGATGCAGACGACGCTCGCCGTCGACGAGGCCGAGCGGATCGCGGCGATCCTGCGCGAGCGGTTCCCGTCGATCGCGGCGCCCCGCCAGGACGACATCTGCTACGCGACGACCAACCGGCAGCGCGCCATCCGCGCGGTGTCTGCCGACGTCGACCTCGTCATCGTGGTCGGGTCGCCCAACTCGTCGAACTCGCGGCGCCTCGCCGAGGTCGCCGCCCGCCAGGGTGTGCCCGCCCACCTCGTCGACGACGTGTCCGAGCTCGACCTCTCCTGGCTCGCCGGGGTGGGCCGGGTCGGGCTGTCGGCCGGCGCGTCCGCCCCCGACGACCTCGTGGACGAGGTCGTCAGCTGCCTGTCCGGGCTCGGCCCGGTGACCGTCACGGCCACCTCGACCGGATCCGAGCACGTCCGATTCACCCTTCCCAAGGAGGTGAGCCACTAATGGCCATGCCGCTTCGCCAGTCGGTTCGGCTGGGTGCCTACCTGATCAAGCAGAAGATCAAGCGCGTCGAGAAGTTCCCGCTGCTCGTCGAGCTCGAGCCGCTGTTCGCCTGCAACCTCAAGTGCAACGGCTGCGGCAAGATCCAGCAGCCGGCCGCCCTGCTCAAGCAGCGGATGCCCGTCGAGCAGGCGGTCGCGGCGATCGAGGAGTCCGGCGCGCCGATGGTCTCGATCGCGGGCGGCGAGCCGCTCATGCACCCGCAGATCGACGAGATCGTCCGGCAGCTGCTGGACCGCAACAAGATCGTCTTCCTGTGCACCAACGCGGTCCTGCTGCCCAAGCACATCCACAAGTTCACCCCGCACAAGAACTTCGCGTGGATGGTGCACATCGACGGGCTGCGCGAGCGCCACGACGCGTCGGTGAGCAAGGACGGCGTGTTCGACCAGGCCGTGGCCGCGATCAAGCAGGCCAAGGAGCTCGGCTTCCGGGTGAACACGAACACGACGTTCTTCGACACCGACACGCCGCAGGACGTCATCGACGTGCTCGACTACCTCAACGACGAGCTCGGCATCGACAACATGCAGATCTCGCCCGGCTACGCCTACGAGAAGGCGCCCGACCAGGAGCACTGGCTCGGCGTCGAGCAGACCCGCGAGCTGTTCCGCAAGGCGTTCGACGGTGGGCGGCGCAAGAAGTGGCGGCTCAACCACTCGCCGGTGTTCCTGGACTTCCTCGAGGGCAAGGTCGACCTGGACTGCACGGCGTGGGCGATTCCCTCGTATTCCTTGCTCGGCTGGCAGAAGCCGTGTTATCTGCTCGATGACGGGTACACCTCCTCCTACAGGCAACTGTTGGAGGAGACCGACTGGGATGCGTTCGGTCGCGGTAAGGACGAGCGGTGCGCCAACTGCATGGCGCACTGCGGGTACGAGCCGTCGGCGGTGTTTGCGACCATGGGGTCGCTGCGCGAGTCGATCCGCGCCGCGGCGGGAAGCTGAGGCCCGCCACGTCAGAGACGGCCCGTTCGGCACGAGCTGCCGCGAACCGGACAGCAGCCCCGTTACCTCCTCGTTATCGGGACCGATATGCTTCGGAGACCCCGAACCCCCCCGGAGAGGCGGACCGCGCGGATGCCGGACCACCACCGCATGACGACCCTGATCCACCTGCCCCCCATCGGGTCGTTACTGCGACAGGCGGGACGCCCGCTGCTCGAGTCGACGCTCGTCCCGCTCGCGCTGTTCTGGGTGCTGTTCACCCAGGCCGGCTTCGACGCGGGGCTGCTGGCCGCGCTCGCGTGGTCGGCGGTGGCGATCGGGCGGCGGGTGGTGCTGCGCCGGAAGATCCCCGCGATCCTGGTGATCAGCACGCTGCTGCTGCTGGCGCGGACGGTGGTGGGCTTCTGCACGGGGAGTGCGTTCCTGTACTTCCTGCAGCCGACGGTGCAGAACTTCGTGTTCGCGTTGGCGCTGCTGGTGACCCTCGGCTTCGAGCGTCCGCTGCTGGCCAAGCTAGCCGACGACTTCTGCGCGTTCCCCGACACGCTGACCGACCACCCGCACATGAAGCGGTTCTTCAAGCGGGTGTCGCTGCTGTGGGCGATCGTCTTCCTCGTCAACGGGGCGACGACGCTCGCGGTGCTGGCGACCCAGACCGTCGGCAACTACCTGATGGTGTCCACGGCCGGGTCGTACTCGCTGGTCGGCCTCGGGATCGTCGCGTCGCTGTGGTGGTTCCACCGGTCGATGCGCGGGCAGGGCATCCGGCTGCGGATCGGCCTGCCGTCGCCGGTGCGCGTGGGCTGAGCCCCCGACCCGTCGGCTCAGGGCCGGCCCGCGGGTGTCCGCACCCGGCCGGCCAGCTCGCGCAGCGCAGCGTCGAGGTCGCGGACGCCGAACTCCGCGGCCCGTGCCTCGAGCGGCGCCACGGCGTCCGGGTCGGCGGCCAGCCGCGCGATCGTGGCGGTGACGTCGACCGGACGCGGGCACGCGAGCGCGAGCCCCGCCTGCTCGGCGAGCCGGGCGCCGGCCCGGCCGTGCCCTGCGACCGGCGTGGCGAACACCACGGGCCGTCCGACGGCGAGCGCCTCGGTCGCGATGACCCCGCCCGCCGTGGTGAGCACGACGTCCCCGGCCGCGATGAGGTCGGGTACCCGGTCGGTCCAGCCGACGGCGCGCAGCGTCGTCTCCGGCAGCCCCCGCGCCTCCAGGTCGCGCCTGAGCCGCTCGTTGCGCCCGCACAGCACGACCACCCGCACCGGCCTGTCCGCCGTCGCGGCGGCCAGCACGGCGTCGACCACGGTGTCGACGTCGCCGAAGCCCAGCGACCCGCCCGAGACCAGCACCGTGAAGCCGACGACCGGCAGCCCGAGGTCGACCCGGGCGGCGTGCCGGTCCCGCGGGGCGAAGCGGACGTCGACGGCCGCGGGGGCGACCCGCACGTCGGCGCCCGGGACGACGGTCAGTGCCTGCTCGCGCGAGGACTCCAGCAGCGTCCAGGTCTCGTCGACGTCGCGCCACGCCCAGTACGGGTGCACGGCCATGTCGGTGACGACGGCGACGCTGCGCGCCGGCAGCCGCCCGCGGCGGCGCAGCCACGCCAGCCCGCCCGTCGTCATCGGGTAGGTCGACACGACGAGGTCGGGCCGCTCCGCCTCGACGAGCGGGGCGAGGTCGTGACCCACCCGGGCCGCGCTCACCGCCTTGAACGGCGCCGCCGCGCGCGGGGCGTGCAGCAGCGCGTCGTAGGCGACGCCGTAGAGGCCGGGGACGTAGCGCATCGTCGCGGCGTAGCTGCGCGCCAGCGCCGCGTCGCGGGCGGTGCTCCCGGTGCTCTCCACCTCGCGCACGACCGCGCGGGGCCACAGCGCGCGCATCCGCGTCGCGAGGGCCCGGGCCGCGGCGACGTGGCCCTCCCCCACCGGCGCCGACAGCACCAGCACGTGTCCCGGGCCCTCGGGAGGTCCGTCCGGGGCCGGGCCGCTCAGCTCCACGACCGCACGCTAGCGCGGACACGACCAGAACGGATGGCGGGATGACCAGCGGGACGACCACCGGTGCCGAGACCCCGGCAGGCGACGTGCGCACCGTCGCCGGGGGCCGCCCCGCCACCGCGGCCGCGGGCCCCGCGGGCCGTGCGCCGCGGCGCGTCCTGCTCGTCACCGGCAGCCTCGGCGAGGGCCACCACGCCGCGGCGCGCGCCGTCGAGGAGCGGGCCAGGGCACTGTGGCCCGGCGTCGAGGTGACCTGGACCGAGACCCTCGACGCGATGGGCCAGGGCGCGGGGCGGCTCTTCCCGGCGATCTACGCCGGCTGCGTGCGCCGGCTGCCGTGGCTCTACGAGCTGTACTTCCGGCTCCTGTGGCACGCCGCGCCGTTCCGCGCGGGGACGCGGGCGGTCGTGTCGCGGTGGAGCGCGCGCGGGATCGCCGCCGCGGTCGACGCCCACCGGCCCGACCTCGTCGTCGCGACGTTCCCCGAGGCCGTGCTGGGCCTGGGCCGGCTGCGGCGCGCCGGGCGGCTGCCGATGCCGGCCGTCGCGCTGGTCGCCGACCCTGCGCCGCACCCGCTGTGGGGCGACGCGGCACTCGACGTGCACCTCGTCAGCACCGAGGACGGCGCCCGGATGCTGCGCAGGGCGGTCCCCGGTGCGGCGGTCCGCGTCGCGGCGCTGCCCGTCGTCGGCGCGTTCACCCCGCCCGGGTCCGACGCGCCCGTGCGCGCCCGGCCGCTGGTCTACGTCTCGTGCGGGTCGCTGGCGTTCGGCGACGTCGCGGGCGCCTGCACGGCCGTCCTCGACGGCGGCGGGGACGTGCTGGTCAGCGCGGGCCGGGTGCCGTCGGTGCGGACCCGGCTCGAACAGGTCGCGCGGGCGCATCCCCGCGGGGTGCGGATGCACGTCGTCGACTGGGTCTCCGACCCGGCGGCGACGACCCGCGACTGCGACGCCGTCGTCACCAACGCCGGTGGGGCGACCGCGCTGGAGGCGATCGCGTGCGCGCGTCCCCTCCTGCTGTTCGCCCCGATCCCCGGCCACGGGCGGGCCAACGCCGAGCTGCTGGCCGGTGCGGGACTGGCGACGGTGTGCCCCGGCCCCGCCGACCTCCGGGCCGCCGTCGAGGCGCTCGCCGACCCCGCGGCCCGCGCGGACGTCACCGCCCGGCTGCGCGCCCGCCTCGACGGCACCGACCTCGCCGCCGACGTGGCGGCGCTGGTCCCGGCCGTAGGGTCCCCCGCCGCAGGGTCCCCCACCGGCGGCACGGCCGCGGATGCCGCGAGCACCGCCGCGGCCCCTGCCGCGACGACCCGGCCCGGTGAGCGCGTGCGCGGCCAGGACGCGCTGTTCCTCTACGCCGCCACCCCGGCGGTACCCCAGCAGGTCGGCGCCCGGCTGCTCATCGACGACCCGGACGGTCCCGGTACCGACCCGGCGCTCGCGGAGGGCTGGCGCGCGCACGTCGCGTCGCTGGTGACCGAGCGCGCGGCCCACATCGAACTGCTCACCCGCCGGCTCGCGCCCTCCCGGCCCGGCCGGGCGCGGCGCTGGGTCGTCGACACCGCCCCGGATCCGGCCCGGCACGTCCGGGCCCGGGCGGTGCACGTCGGGCCCGGGGCCGACCACGAGACCTGGGACGACGCGCTCACGGCGTTCTTCGCCGAGCCCGTCGACCCCGTCGCGACCGGCTGGGAGCTGCTGATCGCCCGGCACACCGGCGGCGACGGCATCGGCGTGCTCGCCAAGGTCCACCACGCCCTCGGCGACGGGCTGGCCGTCACCGACGCGCTGATCCGGCTCCTCACCGACGAGGAGGCCGCCCTGCCCGCGCGCGGCCCCGGCGAGACCGCCGCCCCCCGGACGCGACGCGACCGGATCCGGGCGGGCGCCCGCGTCGCACGCGGGATCGCGGGCCTCGCGCTCGCGGGCACGGCCGGGCGCTCCCCGCTGTCGGGCGGGGTGTCCTCGCCGGGGCCGCGGCGAATCGGGGTCCGGCTGGACGGCAAGCAGGTCCGCGACGCGGCCCGGGCGCACGGCGTCGGGACGACGGTGCTCGTGCTCGCCGTCGTCGCCGAGTTCCTGCACCGCCACCTGGCCGCGCACGCCGGCGGCGCGCCCGACCACGTCCGGACGATGGTGCCGCTCACCACACGGACGACCCGCGGCGTGGGCAGCCGGTCGAGCGGGAACCGGACCGCCGCGGTGTCGGTCGACCTGCCGACCGGACCCATGACCCCCGCCGAACGCGTCACCCGGGTGGCCGCGCTGCTGGAGCGCGGTACCGCGAGCGGCCAGCCCGAGGGCGCCGCCGCGGTCCTGCAGCTCCTCGGCGCGCTGCCGGGACGGGCCCAGGAGGTGCTGGTCGGGGGCGTGTACGGGCGGCGCTTCTTCCATCTGCTCGCCTCGGTCATGCCCGGCGCGCGCCGGCCGCTGCACGTGCAGGGCGCCCGGATCCGCGAGGTCTACCCCGTGCTGCCACTCGCCGAGGGCGTCGGTCTGGCCGTCGGTGCGCTCAACTGGGGACCCTGGACCACCCTGGGTGTGACGGCCGACGCCGGTATCGTGCCTGCTCTCGGGGGAATACCTGATTGTCTGCGGGCGTCGTTGCGCGATATGAGTGACGTGTGCGGCCGGGGGTGACCGCACACCGGTAGGACCACAGGGGGTGGCGATGGACTCCGGGACCGGCATGCTCATCGCCGTCCCGGCGGCAGTGCTGGGTGCCGCCGGCTTCGGCCTGGCGACCGCCGCGCAGCAGCGCGCGACCAAGGAGGTCGAGCTCGCCCCGACGCTGAGCCCGCGGCTGCTCGTCGAGCTGTTCGGGCGGCCGATGTGGATGCTCGGCCTGGTCGCGACGGTCGCCGCGCTGCTGCTGCAGCTCGTCGCACTGGCGTTCGGGCCGATCGCGGTCGTGCAGCCGCTGCTCGTCACCGGCGTGGCGTTCGCGGCGGGGTTCTCCGCCCTGATGGCCCGGCGCCGCCCGGACATCCTCATCCTGCTCGGTGCGCTGTGTTGCGCCGCCGGGCTGTCGGCGTTCCTGCTCCTGGCCCGGCCCGTTCCCGGGGGGGCCGACGAGAGCCTCGATCTCGCCGACGGTCTCCCGCTGGCCATCGCGCTGGCCGCGCTCGTCGTCGGCTGCCTCGTCTACGCGGCCGCGGTCTCGCACCCCTCGCGGGTGCTCGCGCTGGCGACCGCGACGGGCGTCCTCTACGGCGTGACGGCCGGGCTCATGAAGGTCGTCACCGGCCAGCTGCGGGTCGGCTGGACCGAGCCGTTCGGCCACATGGCCCTCTACGTGGTGTGCGTCATCGGGCCGCTCGGGTTCCTGCTCAGCCAGAACACCTTCCAGCAGGGCAAGCTCATGTCGCCCGCCGTCGCCGTCATCACCAGCGTCGACCCGGTGGTGGGTGTGCTGATCGGTGTCGGGTGGTTGGGCGAGCAGCTCGACACCAGCCCCGGCATGCTGGCCGGGGAGTGCCTCGCCGCCCTCACCGTCGTCGCCGGGATCGTGCTGATCACCGCGCGCGGCACCCATCTCCTGCACCGCATGGAGGCGATGGAGGCCGTCGGGGCGCGTCACGTCGGACCCGCGCCGGGGTGAGCACGCCTGCCGGAGGAACGGCCGTCGTCACGGGCGGGTCGTCGGGGATCGGTGCGGCCGTCGCGCTGCGGCTGGCCGCCGCGGGCTGGGACGTCGTCGTGAGCGGTCGGGACCGGACCCGCCTCGCCGCGGTCGCCGCGGCCTGCGGCGGGACCGCCGTCGAGGCCGACCTCGCGCGGCCCGACGGCGTCGAGGCCGTCCGGTCCGCAGCCGAGGGGCGGGTGCGGCTGCTCGTGCACGGCGCCGGGCTCGGGTGGGCGGGGCCGGTCGCCGACACCCCGCCCGACGCCGTCTCCGCCATGCTCGCGGTGAACCTCGACGCCCCGATCCGGCTCACGAACGCCCTCCTTCCCACGCTGCGCGACCAGGACGGGCACGTCGTGTTCGTCGCCTCGGTCGCCGCGATCGGGGTGGCGGGTGAGGCCGTCTACTCCGCGACGAAGGCGGGCCTGCGCGGCTTCGCCGACGCGGTGCGCCTCGAGTCCGGCGTCCGCGTGACGACCGTGCTGCCCGGCGCCGTCGACACGCCGTACTTCGCGCGCCGCGGGACCCCGTACCACCGGAGGTTTCCGCGCCCGGTGAGCGCCGATCGGGTCGCGGCCGCGGTCGTGGACTCGGTGGGGCGCGACCGGGCCGAGGTCTTCGTCCCGCGCTGGCTCACCCTGGGTGCACGGGTGCACGGCGCCGTCCCGGCGACCTTCGCCCGGCTCTCCCGCCGGTTCGACCCGCCCGCACGCTGACCGCACGCTGACCGCACGGAGGCCCTCCGTCCGGCCGACGACGCACCCCGCCCGGCCCCGTCCGGCCCGCCGCGCCGTGCCCCGTCCGGCCGACGAACCACCCCGCCCGCAACCTCACTGCTGCCGCCGGCCGCCAGGACGACCGTGTGGTTGCGCCCGACAGCACGCGCGCAACCTCACCGCTCCCCCGACGCGCCACGACGACCGCCAGGTTGCACCGGCGACGCTCGGGGCGGCAGGTCGGCAGGTCAGCCGCGGGTCGCGAGCCCCCGCAGGGCGAGCGCGTAGCCCGGCACCCCGAACCCGACCACGATCCCCGCGGCCACCGGCGAGAGGTAGGAGTGGTGCCGGAACGACTCCCGCCGGTGCACGTTGGAGATGTGCACCTCGACGACGGGCACGTCGACGGCCTCGATCGCGTCGTGGAGGGCGACGGAGGTGTGGGTGTAGGCGCCCGCGTTGAGCACGACGCCCGGGCAGTCGGGTGTGCGGCCGGCCTCGTGCAGCCAGTCGACGAGCTCGCCCTCGTGGTTGGTCTGCCGGAACTCGCACGCCCATCCGGCGGCCGCGGCCTCGGCCCGGCACAGCTCCTCGACGTCGGCCAGCGTCGTCGAGCCGTAGACCTCGGGCCGGCGGGTGCCGAGCAGGTTGAGGTTCGGGCCGTTGAGCACGAAGACGGTCGCGGTCACGCGCCGATCCTCCCGTACGTGATCAGCGGGCCGGGCGCGGGTGGCATCATCGGCCCCATGGCGATGACCAGCAGGCTCGCGACGGTCGCCGACCTCCCCGCCCTCCTCCCGCTGGTCGACGCCGCGATCGAACGGCTGCTCACCCCCTGGCTCGACGCCGAGCAGATCCGGGCGAGCCGTCGGATCATGGGCCTGGACACCCGGCTGATCGAGGACGGGACCTACGTCGTCGTCGAGATCGACGGCAGGCCTGCGGGCTGCGGGGGCTGGAGCAGGCGGACCACGCTCTACGGCGGCGACCACACCCCGGGTCGCGACGACGCGCTGCTCGACCCGGCGACGCAGCCGGCCCGGATCCGCGCCATGTACACCGACCCCGGCTTCGCGCGGCGCGGGGTCGGGATGCTGGTCCTGCGGCGCTGCGAGGCGGCCGCGGCCGCCGAGGGGTTCACCCGCGCCGAGCTGATGGCGACGGTCGCGGGCCGGCCGCTCTACGAGGCGGCGGGATACCGCGTCGACGAGGAGCTCGACGACACGTCCACCGGTGTCCGGATACCTCTCGCCCGGATGAGCAGAACCATCGGCCCGGGCGCCGCCGCGGCGGGTGCGTCCTGGTAGGCATAGGGCGCGACACCAGCAGCGTCGCAGCTTTCCCGGCGAGGAGACCAGGCGTGCCCGACCCCGTGACGTTCGACCCGGAGGCGGTGGCGCGGCTCCGGCGCGCCATCGGCAGGCTCGCCCGCGTCCTCAACGCGTCGGCGATGAGCGAGGATCTCACGCCGAGCCAGGCGTCGGTGCTCGCGATCATCGGGTTCCGCGGCCCGATCGGGCCCACGGAGGTCGCCCGGATCGAGGGCATCAACCCGACGATGCTCTCGCGCATCGTCACCAAGCTCGACTCCGCGGGCCTGATCCGCCGCACCCCGCACCCGACCGACCAGCGCGCCGCCCTGCTCGAGGCCACCGACGCCGGGCGGGCGCGGACACAGCGCATCCGGGAGAAGCGGTCGGCGACCGTCACGGCGATCCTCGCCGACCTCCCCCCGACCACGACGGCGACGCTGCTCGCGGCACTGCCCGCGCTCGAGGACCTGGCCGACGGCTTCGACCGGACCGCCGCCGACCGCTGAGCCCGCTCGCGACCGCAGCGGAGCCGGTCGGACCCCCGCGCGGTCTGACTCCCGGGCCCGGACTCCGTCCCCGAGGACTCCGTCCCCGACTCCGGGCCCGGCCTCCGAGCCCCCGACCCCCAGCCCGGACTCCGAGCACGGACTCCGAGCACGGACCCCAGGGCCCTCGGGCCGCGCGGCGGCGCCCCGGGGCTCAGGCCGCGGTGTCCGGTGACGCCGCGCACCCGTACCGCGTCGCGCCCGGCGCCGCGGCGGCGAGCGCCGGCCGTCGCGGCGGTCGCACGACGAGGAACGCGACCATCCCGACGACCGTCAGGACGGTGATCGCCGCGAACCCGAGCGGGTAGCCCCCGGCGCCCGCGGCGAAGGCGGTGACGACGAGCGGGCCGGCGAGCATGCCGAGCGACACGAAGCCCATGGACCAGCCCATGATCGTGCCGAACGAGCGGACCCCGAAGTAGTCCGCGCGGATCGCGTTCATCGCGGGCCCGCGCAGTCCCCAGGCCAGCCCGTGCACGAGCGCCGCACCGATCACCACCGGCAGGGTCGTCGCCACGGCGAGCGTGACGAGCACCGCCGTCTGCACGACCATGCAGCCCACCGCGAGCCGGCGCTTGTCGAAGCGGTCCCCGATGATCCCGGTGACGATCTGGCCGACCAGCTGCGTCACCGACATCCCCGCCACGGCCAGCCCGGCGACCTGGATGTCGAACCCGCGCCCGTGCGTCATCAGCGGGATGAGGTGCAGGTTCATCGCGCCGACGGCGACGAGCGCGCAGCCGTGCCCGACGATCAGCAGCCAGAACGCCGACGTGCGGATCGCGGCGCGCAGGTCCATGTCCGGGGCCCCGGCCGCCACGACGACGCCGTCGGGGACCGCGGCGGGGACGGGCACCTCGGAGCGCCGCCGCAGGCTCCGGCGCCGGGAGCGGGTGGGGCGGCGCTCGATCGGCCCGGGCAGCGGCAGCACCGCCGCGAGGCCGAGGACGAGCGTGATCACGGCGACGACGAGGAACGTGGTGCGCCAGCCGGTCGCGCCGAGCAGCCAGACGACGGCGGGTACGAGCAGCCCGCCGAGCGCGATCCCGCTGGGCAGCAGGCCGAGCGCGAGCGTGCGCCGCTCGGTGAGCGCCTGCACGACGGCGACGGTCAGCGGCGTGATGCCCGCCGCCGACACACCGAGCGCGACGACGACGATCGCGGCGACGAACCCGCCGCCGCTGCCGGCCTGCGCCGCGAGCGCGCAGCCCGCCGCGGTGAGGATCGTGCCCACGCCCGCGACCGCACGGGTGCCGAACCGGTCGCAGCACCACCCGGTCACGGGCGACAGCGTCCCGTTGCCGAGCTGGACGACCGCGAACGCCACCGCGACGACGCCGGGGTTCCAGCCGGTCTCGGCCGTGATCGCGACGAGGTAGGCGCCGAAGGCACTGACGACGAAGCCGGTCTGCAGCGTCAGCAGCGCCGCCCCGGCGACGACGACGCCCCAGCCCCGGGCACGTACGCGGGTACGGCCCGGTCCGCCACGGGCGGACCGGGCCGTGGACGGCACGCTCAGCTCTCGGTGCGGCTCGACGCCGCCCCGTTCGACCCCGCCCCGTTCGACCCCGCCCCGTTCGACGCCGTCAGCGGCGTCGTGGGGACGGCTGTGACCGCGGGTGCGATCGGCTCGCCCACCGCCGTGTCGAGCACCGGGTGGTGGCACGCGGTGAAGCGGCCGGGAGCGACCTCCCGCATCTGCGGGACCTCATCGGCGCACCGGTCGGTGGCGAGCGGGCAGCGGGTGCGGAACCGGCACCCGCTGGGCGGCGACACCGGCGAGGGCATCTCGCCCGTGCCGACCTCGCCCCGCTGCGCGCCCTCCATCGACGGGATCGACGACACCAGCAGCCGCGTGTACGGGTGCACGGGGGCGTCGAACAGCGCCTCGGTCGGGCCCAGCTCGCAGATCCGGCCCAGGTACATCACGGCGACCCGGTCGCTGATGTTGCGCACGACGCCGAGGTCGTGGGCGATGAACACCAGCGTGAGGCCGTAGCGGGCCTTCATGTCCTCGAGCAGGTTGAGGATCTGCGCCTGCACCGACACGTCGAGCGCCGAGACGGGCTCGTCGCAGATCAGCACCTCCGGCTCGAGCACCAGCGCCCGCGCGATGGAGACGCGCTGGCACTGGCCGCCGGAGAACTGGTGGGGACGGCGGTCGGCCACCTGGTCGGGGTCGAGACCGACGGCGCGCAGCACGTCGGGAACGACCTTGTCCTTGTCGGCGCCCCGGCCCCACACCACCAGCGGGTCGCCGACGATGTCGGGGATCCGCCGCCGCGGGTTCAGCGAGGAGATGGGGTCCTGGAAGATCATCTGCAGCTTCGGCCGCAGCTTGCGGACCTCCTCGGGCGAGAGCGCCGCGAGGTCGCGGCCGTCGAAGTGCACCGACCCGCCCGTCGGCCGCGGCAGCTGCATGATCGCGCGGCCGGTGGTCGACTTGCCGCACCCGGACTCCCCGACGAGCCCCAGCGTCTCGCCGCGCCGGACCTCGAGGTTGATGCCCGACACCGCGTGCACGACCTGCCCCGCGCCGGCCGGGAACTCGACGACGAGGTCCTCCAGCCGCAGCACGACGTCGTCGGCCGACCGGTCGTCACGCGTCTTCTCCAGGACCGAACCAGTGTCCGTGCTCATGTCCGTCGTGCTGCTCATGCCGGCACCATCTCCCCCGTCACCGGTGTCCCGGCCGCGGTCTCCCCGCGTTCGACGTTCCGTCTGCGCGCCTCGGCGTTCTCGGGCGTCCCCACCGGATACCAGCACCGGTAGGAGTGGCCCTCGATGCCCCCGCCGGGCAGCTCCGAGGCGGGGCGCAGCGGCGGCTCCTCGGTCAGGCAGCGGTCCTGCGCGTACGGGCAGCGCGGGCTGAAGCGGCAACCGCTGGGCGGGGACAACAGGTTCGGCGGACGGCCGGGGATGACGGCCAGCCGCACGTGGTTCGGCCCGGTGATCGGCGGGACCGCGTTCATCAGCGCCTCGGTGTAGGGCATCCGGGGCGCGTCGAAGAGGTCCTTCGTCGGCGCGGTCTCGACGATCCGGCCCGCGTACATGACCGCGATCCGGTCCGACCGGCTGCGCACGACCCGCAGGTCGTGGGTGACCAGCAGCATCGCCATGCCCAGCCGCGACTGCAGGTCGCCCAGCAGGTCGAGGATTTGGGCCTGGACGGTGACGTCGAGGGCCGTGGTGGGCTCGTCGGCCAGCAGCAGCCGCGGGCTGCACGACAGCGCGATCGCGATGGTCACGCGCTGGCGCATGCCGCCGGAGAGCTCGTGCGGGTACTGCCGCACGCGCCGCTCCGGCTCCGAGAGCCCGACCGACCGCAGCAGCTCGACCGCCCGGGCGTTCGCGTCCTGCTTGGAGAGCTTGTGGTGCAGGACGAGCGTCTCGGTGATCTGCGCCCCGATGCGCTTGACCGGGTTGAGTGAGGTCATCGGGTCCTGCAGGACGAGGGCGATCTCCTTGCCCCACACGCCGGCGAGCCCCTTGGCGTCGAGGTCGGAGAGCGTGATCCCGTCGAAGGTCACGGTGCCCTCGACGTCGGTCTCGCGGCTCCCCGAGATCAGGCCCATGACCCGCCTGGTGAAGACGGTCTTGCCCGACCCGGACTCGCCGACGACGGCGAGCACCTCGCCCTCGCGCAGCGTCAACGAGACGCCCTCGACCGCGTGCACCACACCATTGCGGGTGTGGAAGCGGACGTGGACGTCGTCGACGGTCAGCAGGTCGCCCTTGGCGGGCCGGGCGTCGCCCGCGGCGTTCGCGGCGCGGTGCCGGCCGGCCGCCTCGGCGGCGACGGTCGTGGGTGCGGTGTCAGTCGGGCGCGTCACAGGTTGCTCTCCCTGACCTCGAACAACTTCCGGCTCCGCTCACCGACGTAGTTGATCGCCAGCACGGTGAGGAACATGACCGCGGCGGGGATCAGCGAGATGTGCGGGTACTCGATCAGCTGGGTGCGCCCGCCGGCGATCATGCCGCCCCACGAGGGGGTGGGTGGCGGGATACCCAGGCCGAGGAAGCTCAACGAGCCTTCCACGACGATGAAGACGCCGACCATGATGAAGCCGTACGCCGCGATCGGCATGACGACGTTGGGGGCGATCTCCCGCAGGATGATCCGCATGGGTTTCGCCCCGTAGGCCCGCGCGGCGTGCACGAACTCCCGCTGCGTGACGACGAGCGTCGTCGCCCTGGCGAGCCGGATGAACGTCGGCACCGACAGGATCGCCAGGCCCACGATCAGGTTCGTCAGGCTCGCCCCCAGGATCGCGACGATCGCGATGATCAGCACGAGGCCGGGGAACGCGAGCACGACGTCGGTGACGAGCGAGAGCACGCGCTCGGTGCGACCGCGGAAGTAGCCCGCCATCATGCCGAGGATGCCACCGACGACCGCGCCGAGCAGGACGGCGCAGATGCCGACCAGCAACGACGCCCGCGCGCCGTAGATGATGCGCGAGAGGTTGTCACGGCCGAGCGTGTCGCCGCCGAGCCAGTGCTCGGGCGTGATGCCGCCGAACACGTTGTTGTAGTCCGGCACGGCCGGGTCCCACAGCGGCAGCAGCGGGGCGAAGATCGCCGAGATCACGACGGCGGCGATCCAGAACCAGGCGAGGTACCAGCCGATCGGCGTGCGCGTGCGGCGCGCCTTGACCGGCTCGGTGGCCGTGTTCCCGGTGATGGGCTCGACGAGGTCGAGGTCGACGGAGGTGACCTCCGAGTCGAGGGCGTCGGTGTCGGTGGCCGACACCTTCTCGAGGCTCTGTGTGCTGGTCTTCCGGATGTCAGGCATCTCGGCGCACCCGTGGGTCGAGGACGAGGTAGAGCAGGTCGATGATCATGTTGATCACGACGTAGGCCACCGCGACGAACAGCAGTCCGCCCTGCAGCAGCATGTAGTCGCGGTTGAACACCGCCTGCACGATCATCTGGCCGAGCCCGGGGATCGCGAAGAGCGTCTCGACGATCACCGTCCCGCCCAGGAGCCGCCCGATGTTCACCCCGGAGAGGGTGATCAGCGAGAACGACGAGGGCCGCAGCGCGTGGCGCAGCAGGATGGTCCGCGGGCCGAGGCCCTTGGACCGGGCCATCAGGATGTAGTCCTCCTGCAGCGTCGAGATCATGTCCGATCTCAGGAGTTGTCGGTAGACCGCCGCCTCGCCGATCATCAGCGTCAGACAGGGCAGGATGATCGTCCTGATGTTGCCCAACGGGTCGGTGAAGAAACTCTCGTACCCGGTCGCCGGCAGGATGCTCGTCAGGCCGCCCGCGAACAGGACGATGAGCACCATGCCGAACACGAACTGCGGCATGGCCGCGGCACCGAACCCGAGGGTCATCGACGCGCGGTCGACGAACCGGCCCGGGCGGTAGGCCGAGTAGATCGCCAGCGGCACGGCGATCAGCAGTGCGAGCACCTCGGCGACGATGGTCAGCTCGAACGTCACCGGGATGCGCTGTGCCAGCGCCTCGGTGACGGGCTGGCCGGTGCGGAAGGACTTGCCGAGGTCACCGGTGACGACGCCGCCGAGCCAGTCGATGTATCGCACGATCATCGGCCGGTCCAGGCCCAGGTCGAGGCGCACCTGCGCGACCTGGGCCGGGGTGGCGTTGTCACCGGCGACGACGACGGCCGCGTCGCCGGGGAGCAGGTCGATCACGACGAACGACAGGAACGTCACCGCGATCAGAACGATGAGCAGATGGACCAGCCGGCGCCGGACCCGTCGCACGGCCGCGTTCCGCCGGGCCCCGCGCGGGGCCTTGCCTGGCGCCTCGCCCGGCGGCGCAGCCGTGGTCGGTGGTGTCGAGATGGTCATCTCTGCCATGGCGGCCTCAGCTCTCCCGCGGCGGCAACGCTGCGACCAGCGGGGTGTCGATGTCGACGGGTCCGAACGCCCCCGCACCGCCGGGCTCGCCGAGCGGCGCGTCGCGGCCGGGCAGGGTCTCGTAGAAGAAGGCTGCGTTGTCGGCCAGGTGTGGACGCTCCTCGTCGGTGAGCTCCTGCTCGAGCACGATGGCGTCGACCGGGCACTCCGGCTCGCAGGCGCCGCACTCGATGCACTCGCCCGGGTTGATGTAGAGCTTGCGCCCACCCTGGTAGATGCAGTCGACCGGGCAGACGTCGACGCAGCTGCGGTCCATGAGGTCGACACACGGTTCGGCGATGATGTAGGTCATCTCGTCACTCCCTCCCCTTGATCGGGTGCGGTGTGGGCCGGGTCATCGGTCCAGCCAGAGGTTCGCGTAGAACATGTCACGCGACGTGTACCGGTCGACGCCCTTGACCTGCGGTTTCGTGATCGTGGACAGGTAGCTCCGGCTGAAGAAGGCCACCGGCAGGTCCTTGCCGGCGATCATCTCGACCTGCTGGTACGCCTTCGTGCGTGCCGCGTCGTCGGTCGTGCTCGCCGCCTGGTCGAGCAGCTGGTCGACCTGCGGGTTGGAGTACTTGCCGTAGTTGGTGTTGCCGTCGCTGCGCAGCAGCCGCGCGGTGCCGGGGTAGGCCGAGTCGAACCCACCGACCCACGTGGTGAGCTGGAAGTCGTTGCTCTGCACGACCTTCGACGAGAACTGCGCCAGGTCGAAGTACTGCACGTCGACGTTGATGCCGACGGCGGCCATCTGGGCCTGGATGAACTCGCCGAACGCGCGGCGCGCCGTCGTGGTCTTGAACGTGAAGGTCGGGTTGCCGCCCGAGGCCTTGTAGTCCTCGATCAGCTGTTTGGCCTTGGCCGGGTCGTAGGTCGGCCACTCCTGCGACGCCGCCGGCGTGTGGAACGGGCTCGAGGCGTCGTAGAGGCTGTCGGCCTTGACCAGCCGGTTGTTGTACTGGCTCGCGCCGAGTGCGTTCAGGTCCAGCGAGCGGATGATCGCCTCACGCATGCGGCGGTCGTCGAAGGGCGCCTTGTTGAAGTTGAAGTAGAGGTACTCCCCCGCGTTGCCCGGTCCGTAGTAGACCTTCAGGTTGGGGTTGGCCAGCGCCGGGACGAGCTCCTGGCTGTACCCGCCGAACGCCACGTCGACGTCGCCGTTCTGGATCGAGGCGAGCCGCGAGTCGGTGTCGGGGATCGGCCGGAACTCGAGCTTGTCGAGGTGCGGCAGGCCCTGCTGCCAGTAGTTCGGGTTCTTCTGGAACGTCACGTGCGAGTCCGGGACCCACTCGACGAAGGTGAAGGGGCCCGCGCCGACGGGGTGGCGGCCGATGTCGTTGCCGTACTGCTGCAGCGCCGCGGGCGAGACGATCAGGCCGAGGCTGCCGTAGGTGATCGGCTGCGCGAACACCATCGGGAACACGCCGAGCGGGGCCTTCATGACGAACTGGACCGTGTACGGGTCGGTCGCGCGCATCGAGGCGATCTGCGCGGCGTAGCCGTGCGCGGGCGAGGACACCTTGTCGATGTGCCGCTGCACGTTGATCATGACGGCCTGCGCGTCGAGCGGGGTGCCGTCGGAGAACTTGACCTCGGGCCGCAGCGCGAGGTTCCACGTCTTGCCGTTGTCGGGCGAGGTCATCGACTTCGCCATGTACGGCTCGGCGCCGCCGTCCGGCGTCAGCTTCATCAGCGAGTCGTAGACGGCCATCGCGGCCATGTTCGAGTTCTGGACCGTCGGGTCGTAGCTGACGATCTCCCGGTCCATGCCGAGGGTCAGGGTGCCGCCGTCCTTCGGCGTCCCCTGTGTCGCGAGGTCGGCGCCGTAGGGGTCGATGGCGGCGATGGGGCCGCTGTTGTTGGGCTTGCCGCCGCCGGCCGCACCACAGGCGGCGACGACGAGCAGGCCGAGCAGCGCCGCGACGATCGTGACGACGCGCCCGGCGGACCGGGTCCGTACTGGACGGATCCGCATTCTCACTCTCCACTATTCGCCGCGCGCTCCGCGCGCGCGGATTTCGGTCTTCCGGCCGGGCGGCCCCGCCCCCGACGGGGCCGTCCGGTCCGCATGCGGCAGCGGGCACCGCCGGCGCGGCTGCACCGGCGGCCCCGTCCGCGGTCAGTTACCGGCCGAGGGCAGCGGGCTGCGGTCGGGCAGCCCGTCGACGTCCATCTCGATGACGGTCGGGTCCTCGTTCGTGCCCAGGATGCGCCAGTCCTCGTCGGCCTCGAGGATCTTCTCGGCGGACCGGATGCTGCGGTAGTCGAGGTCGGCCTCGACGGCCGGCGGCTCGCCGCCCTCGCGGACCTTCTTCGCCGCCGCGATCAGCTGCCGCCGCATCCGGATGATCGCCTTGTCCGACGTGCCCAGCCGCTCCTGCGAGCGGTCGTAGATCGGGCCCATGGACTCGGTGACCATCAGGTCCTGGCTGACGAACTCGGCGACGCCGGAGAAGCTGAAGTCGCGCTGGTGGTCGCGGTCGATGCCGTAGTCGTTCTCGGCGGTGTACTCGCGCGGGATGATCCCGTTGCCGTTGACCTCGGCGCGGCCGAACTTGAAGGGGCTCACCGAGAACAGGTTCGGGCCGCCGATGTTGCGCGGGTTCTCGAACTCACGGGTGGTGATGCTGTAGCGCCAGCAGTTCTCGTCGTCGATGGGGACGAAGATGCCGAGGCGGCAGCCCCACGGGACCGTGGCGATCACGGTGATGTACGGGTAGCAGAACGCGCTCATCCGGACGTGCTTGTGCCCGTTGGGCGTGGTCCGGACCCCGACGTACTTGAACCCGTACCAGGTGTCCTCGATCTCCAGCCGCGGCGCCCGGTCGTGCAGCCAGAACTTCCACGACTGCGGGTTCGACGGGTAGCCGGGCTTGTCGCTGCCGTCGTCGGGGATGTCCGGGACGGAGTGGAACTGGTGCAGCCACGAGATGTGCGAGGTGTCGAGGTTGCCCTCCATCGCCTGCACCCAGTTGCAGGTGGTGTGCAGCTTCGTGGCCGAGATGTGCTCGGGCCGCAGGGTCTCGGTGCCGAAGTCGCGGAACGGCGTCATCTTCTCCGGCGGGCCCATGTAGGTCCAGATCACGCCACCGGACTCGTGCGTCGGGTACGCCTTGATCTTGACCTTGTCCTTGAAGACGCTCTGCGGCGGCTCGCTGGGCATGTCGACGCAGTTGCCCTCGCGGTCGAACTTCCAGCCGTGGTACGGGCAGCGCAGCCCGCACTCCTCGTTGCGGCCGAACCACAGCGACGCCCCGCGGTGCGGGCAGTTCTCCTGGACCAGCCCGACCTTGCCGTCGGTGTCGCGGAAGGCGACCAGGTCCTCGCCCAGCAGCCGCACCCGCACGGGTTCTCCGTCGGGCGTCGGCGCCTCGCTGGCCAGCAGCGCCGGGGTCCAGTAGCGGCGCAGCAGGTCACCCATCGGCGTACCGGGGCCGACCCGGCACATGAGGTCGTTGTCCTCTGCTGACAGCATCGTCGTCCTTCTTTCCGGATGTGTTGTCGGCCTGTGGTGGAAGCCGGCCCGCCGTGGTCCCCGGTGCGGGCCGGCCGGTCGTCAGGAACCCGGTGCGGCGTCGACGTAGGTGACGCCGAGCCGCTCCAGCTCGGCCCGCAGGCCGTACATGTCCAGGCCCAGCTCGCCCGCGGCGAACCGGGCCCGCTTCTCCTCCTCCGAGCGCAGCCGTGCTGCGCCCGCTGCGGCGACCTCGGCCGCCTCCTCACGCGCCACGACGACGACCCCGTCGTCGTCGGCCACGATCACGTCTCCCGGCGCCACGTGGGCACCTGCGACGACGATCGGCACGTTCACCGAGCCCGGGCTGGCCTTCACCGTGCCCTGCGCGCTGACGGCGCGCGACCAGACGGGGAAGCCCATCCGCCGCAGCTCCGCGGTGTCGCGCACGCCGGCGCCGGTGACCAGACCGAGGACGCCGCGCGCGGCCAGCGACACGGCCAGCAGCTCACCGAACATGCCGTCGGTGGAGTCCGACGTCGTCGTCACGACCAGGACGTCGCCGGGCTCGCACTGCTCGACGGCCGCGTGGATCATGAGGTTGTCGCCCGGGTGCGAGAGCACCGTGACGGCGCGCCCCGCGATCGCGGCGCCCTCCTGCCGCGGCGCGATCCGGGGGTCGAGCAGCCCACGACGCCCCTGCGCCTCGTGCACGGTCGCCACCCCTTGTGCGCGCAGCTCCTTCACCGCGGCCGGGTCCGGCGCGGCCGCGGAACGCACGACCACGTGGCGACTCACCACAGCGCGTCCCCGACCGTCGGGAACGTCCGCATGTAGGCCTCCGCGTGCACGACCGACCTGGGTGCGCCGTTGCGCACGGCCTGCACGCCCCGGCGCGTCGCCAGGTCGACGTAGTAGTCGACGAGGTGACCCTGCGCGCCGCCCATGCACTTCATCGCCGCGTGCTTCTTCTCGAAGACCGAGGTGATGTCGAGCAGGTGGTCGGGCTTGAAGTCGCACTGCTCGGGCTGGTGCGGCTCGAACGCCAGCACCTGCGCCGCGCCGAGCGGTTTCGTCTCCCGGTCGGGCAGACCGTGGGCCTGCGCCACCATCCGCGCCCGCAGCACCAGCTCGTGGGCCAGTGCGTGGTCGAGGTTGTACGGGTCGCGCGCGGCGTGCGTGAGGATGACGCCGGGCTGGACCCGGCGGAACAGCGCGACGACGGCATCGAGCACCTCGTCGGTGACCTTCAGCGGGTAGTCACCCGCATCGAGGAACTCGATCTCGGCCCCGAGGGCCTCGGCGGCGTTGGTCGCCTCCTGGTGGCGCGCAGCCTTGACGGTCTCCAGCGTCGCGCCCGGCTCACGCCACAGCGCGGCGGACTCGCCGCGCTCTCCGTAGCTCAGGCACAGGACGGTGACCTGACCGCCGTCCTCGACACAGCGGGCGATGGCACCGCCGGCCCGCCACACGAAGTCCGCGGCGTGGGCGCTGACGACCACGACCCGTGGTGCGTCCTCGACGGAGGTCCTCATCGACATCCTCTCCCGGCGTCGGGTCCCGGCTTCCGATCTCCGGTCCGGTCCCGCCTCGCCGATTCGCGGCACCGGGTGCGTCTGCGCAGCCCGGTGTGGCTGGGACCATAACCCCGTGTGCGCGAGAGTGGCAACCAGATTGTTAACAATCTTGGTTACGAGTAGCGTGTGCCCAGAACCGCCCAGAACCGCAGCCCGCACTCGGGTCCGACAGGGGGAACCGCATGGCCGTGAGCAACGAGATGGCTCCCGACGAGCCGTCGACCGCGACGGTCGACGGCGTTGTCACGGCCGTCCGCGACGGCATCATGCAGGGCCGTTACGCACCGGGGCAACGCCTGCCCGAAGCCGACCTCGTGTCGCTGTACCAGGCGTCCCGCGGCGCGGTGCGCACGGCGCTGGCCCAGCTCGAGAGCGAGGGTATCGTGCTGCGCGAACGCAACCGCGGCGCCCGCGTCCGCCCGATCTCCCTCGACGAGGCCGTCGAGATCACCGAGGCGCGCGCCGTCGTCGAGGGACTGTGCGCCGCGAAGGCCGCCCAGCGCATCACGGCCGAGGAGAAGAAGAGCCTGCGCGCGCTCGGCGACGAGCTGCGTGTCGCGGTCGACGAGGGCGACGTCATGGCCTACACGCGCGTCAACCAGGAGGTGCACCGCGCGGTGCGCGACATCTCCCGGCACGAGACGGCGGGCGTGATGCTCGACCGGCTGCGGACCCAGAGCGTGCGCTACCACTACACGGTCGCGCTGCTGCCCGGACGGCCCGCCGTGGGCATGCGCGAGCACGTCGAGGTCATCGAGAGCGTCTGCTCCGGTGACGCCGACCGGGCCGAGCAGACCATGCGCGCGCACCTGCTGAGCGTCGTCGACGCCCTCCAGCAGCTCGACGCCAACCTGCACCAGTGGTGAGCCCCGCGGGGACGACCCGCGCCGCATCCGACACAGCCGGTGTCGAACGACCAGATCGAGGACAGGAGCAAGGATGCCCCAGACCGATCGGATCCTGACCACGCACGTCGGCAGCCTCCCGCGGCCCGAGCAGCTGCTCGACCTGCTCAACGCCGACGACCGCGGTGAGGACGTCGACCAGCAGCTGCTCGCCGACACGGTCCGCGACGCGGTTCGCGACCAGGTGCGCCAGCAGGCAGAGGTCGGGATCGACGTCGTGAGCGACGGCGAGATGAGCAAGATCGGCTACGCCACCTACCTGCGGCACCGAATCTCCGGCTTCGAGATCGGCGATGCGCCCCGGGCGACCCCGGCCGATCTCGACAAGTACCCCGAGTACCGCGACCGCCTGCACGCCTCCGGCGACACCGTCGCCTACCTGCGCCCGATCTGCCGCGCCGAGCTCGCCTACGTCGACCGCGGCCCGCTGCAGACCGACCTGGAGAACCTGACCGCCGCGCTCGGTGAGGTACAGGTGACGGGCGGGTTCATGAACGCGCCGTCGCCCGGGATCGTCGCGCTGTTCCAGCCCAACGAGTTCTATCCCGACGAGGACTCCTACCTCACCGCGATCGCCGAGACCATGAAGACCGAGTACGACGCGATCGTCGCCGCCGGCTTCGCCCTGCAGATCGACGCGCCGGACCTCGGCATGGGCCGGCACAACAAGTTCAAGGACCTCTCCGACGCCGACTTCCTCAAGCGCGCCGAGGTCCAGGTCGAGGTCCTCAACCACGCCCTGCGCGACGTCCCGGCCGACCAGGTCCGGATGCACCTGTGCTGGGGCAACTACGAGGGCCCGCACACGTTCGACGTCGAGGTCGAGAAGATCGCCGACGTCGTGCTGGGCGCGAAGCCCTCGACCCTGCTGTGCGAGGCCGCCAACCCCCGCCACGGCCACGACTGGGCCGGCTGGGCGGCGGCGAAGATCCCCGACGACAAGATCTTCTGTCCCGGGGTCATCGACACGACGACGAACTTCGTCGAGCACCCGGGCCTGGTCGCGGAGCGCATCCTGCGCTACGCCGACATCGTCGGCCGGGAACGGGTGATGGCCGGGACCGACTGCGGTTTCGGCACGTTCGCGGGCTGGGGCGGGGTCGTCCCCGAGCTCGCGTGGGAGAAGATGCGCTCCCTCGTCAGGGGAGCCGAGATCGCGACCGAGAAACTCTGGTGATCAACGCGTGAGCACGTTCGTTCTTCTGCACGGGGCCTGGCACGGTGGGTGGGCCTGGCGGCGCGTCGAGCCCTGTCTGCGCGAGGCGGGGCACGACGTGCTCACGCCGACGCTGACCGGGCTCGGCGACCGGGCCCACCTGCTGAGCCCGGCCGTGGGGCTCGACACCCACATCCAGGACGTCGTCGCGCTCCTCGACGCCGAGGACTGCCGCGACGCCGTCCTGGTGGGCCACAGCTATGCGGGGCAGGTCGTCACCGGGGTCGCGGACCAGCGCCCCGACCGGCTCGCCCTGCGGGTCTACCTCGACGCCTTCGTCGGCGGCGACGGGGACGCCGCGATCGACCTGCTGCCCGAGGAGGTCGCCGGGCACTACCGCGAGTCCGTGGCCACGGCCGGGTTCGGCTGGCTGATCCCGCCGCGGTCGCTGCAGGTGCTGGGCGTCACCGACGAGGCGGACCTGGCCTGGCTCACGCCCCGGCTCACCCCGCACCCCTGGCGCACCTACACCCAGCGGCTCGACCTGCGGGGCGACCACTCCGACGTGCCCGCGCACTACATCGAGTGCACGGACTGGATGCGTGCCTTCGCCGGTCATGCCGCGCGTGCCGAGGCGGGCGGGTGGCCGGTGTCGACGATCCCGACCGGGCACGAGGCGATGGTCACCGCACCCGAGGCGCTGGCCAAGGCACTGATGGCCGCGGCCCTCGGCGTGGACAAGGGCTGACGGCCGTACGACCGCGACGCCGCGCGCTCCTGTCTGCGCGCGGCGCTTTTCTGGAGGCGAACGAACGATGGAGTTCCTGGTCCGTGCCGAGAACCGGCTGCCGGTGGAGACCCCCGACGAGGAGCGCAACCGGCTGAAGAAGGGTGAACGGGCGCGCGCCGACGAGCTGCGCGCCGCGGGCATCCTCAAGCGGCTCTGGCGGGTGCCCGGCCGCAACGCGACGATCGGCCTGTACGAGGTCGGCGACGCCACCGAGCTGCACGACGTCCTCGCGTCGCTGCCGATGTTCCCGTGGATGGACATCAGCGTCGAGGCGGTCGCCACCCACCCGCAGGAGCAGTGAGCGTGCAGAACGCCGAGACGGTTGCGGAGGCCTACCTGGTCGCGCTGCGCGAGCGCGGTGTCGACCGGCTGTTCGTCAACGCGGGCACCGACTTCGCGACGATCGTCGAGGCCTACGCCCGGCAGAAGGAGTCCGGTCTCGACCTGCCGCAGGTGATCGTCTGCGCGCACGAGAACCTCGCGGTGTCGATGGCGCACGGCTCCTACCTGGGCGACGGCCGGGTGCAGGCGGTCATGCTGCACACCAGCGTCGGCTCGGCCAACGCGGTCTGCGCGGTGTCCAACGCCGCCAGCGCCCGGGTGCCGGTGCTGCTGTCCGCCGGCCGCACCCCGCTGTTCGAGGACGGCGTGCTCGGCGCCCGCGACTACGGCATCCACTGGGCCCAGGAGATGTTCGACCAGGCCGGGATGCTGCGCGAGCTCGTGAAGTGGGACTACGAGCTGCACGACGGGGGCCAGGTCCGCCAGGTCGTCGACCGGGCGCTCGACCGGGCCCGCACCGAGCCGCCCGGCCCGGTGTACCTGTCGCTGCCGCGCGAGGTGCTGGCCGCGCCGACGTTCGGCATCCCCGCGACCCCGGCACCGCCCGTCCCGACGTCGGCCCATCCCGATCCGGCGGCCGTCGAGACGCTCGCCGAGCACCTGGCGACGGCGCGGTTCCCGCTGATCGTCACCGGCGACTCCGGCGCCGACCACGGCTGCGTCGCGCTGCTGGCCGAGCTGGCCGGGCGGCACGGCATCGGGGTCGTCGAGAGCGGCCCCCGGCACGTCAGCATGCCGGCCGACCACCCGATGCACCTGGGCTACCGGCCCGCTGAGGTACTCGCCGACGCCGACGTCGTC
The DNA here is from genome assembly GCF_000196675.2 of Pseudonocardia benzenivorans CB1190. GTDB lineage: Bacteria > Actinomycetota > Actinomycetes > Mycobacteriales > Pseudonocardiaceae > Pseudonocardia > Pseudonocardia benzenivorans. Next base: position 3,962,425 of record NC_015312.1, read on the forward strand.
GTCACCCTCGACCTCGACGTGCCCTGGCTGCCCTCGGCGGTCTCCCCCGCCGACGACGCCGTCGTCGTCCAGGTGGGGCCCGACCCGCACTTCGCGCGCTACCCGATCCGCTCGCACCGCTCCGACCTGACGATCACCGCCGGGTGCGGGCCGCTGCTCGCGGCACTGGGTCCGGCGCTCGCGAGCCGGGCCGAGCGCATCGACCCGGGCCGGGCGGCGCGGCTCACCGAGCTGGGCGGACGCTGGCGCGCGCGCCGGCAGGCCCTGCTCGACCAGGAGGCCGCCGCGACCGACGGCCAGATCACCAAGGCCGCGATGAACGCGGCGCTGGCGACGGTGCTCGACGACGGGTCCGACACCGTCGTCGTCAACGAGTACTGGGCGCAGGCCGAGGTGCTGGCGCCGACCGTCCCCGGCTCCTACCTGGGCACCCCGCCCGCGGGCGGCCTCGGCTGGGGGCTGCCGGCGGCGATCGGGGTCAAGCTCGCCCGGCCGGGTGCGACGGTCGTCGCCACCGTCGGCGACGGCGCGTACCTGTTCGCCAACCCCGCGGCCTGCCACCAGGCGATGGCGATGCACGGGCTGCCCGTGCTGACCGTCGTCTGCAGCAACGACCACTGGGGCGCGGTGCAGGCCTCGGCGCTCAAGGTCCACCCCGACGGCCACGCGGCCGCGTCGGCGGACCTCTCACCGCTGGCCCGGCTCGACCCGGTGCCCGCGTTCGCCGCGTACGCCGAGGCCTCCGGGGGCCACGGCGTCCGCGTCACCGAGCGGTCGGAACTGGTCCCGGCGCTGCGGAACGCGCTGCGCGTGGTGCGTGAGGAAGGCCGTCAGGCGCTGGTCGACGTCGCCTGCACCTGACCGTGCGTGGCGATGGTCGCTATCGCGACCATCGCCACGCACGACGGCTGTTGGATGGGGTCGTGCACGTCGCGCCCCCGCTCCCGGTCCCCTCGTTCCTCACCACCGCCGACGGCGTGCGGCTCGCCTACCGCGAGCTCGGCGCGGGCCGGCCGACCGTGCTGCTGCACGGGTTCTCCTCGACAGCCCTGATCAACTGGGTGACGCCCGGGCACGCGGCGGCGGTCGCGGCGACCGGGCGCCGGGTGATCCTCCCCGACCTGCGCGGGCACGGCGACAGCGACCGCAGCCACGATCCCCGCGCGTACCCCGCCGACGTCCTCACCGACGACGTCTTCGCGCTGCTCGACCACCTCGGCCTCGCCGACGGCGACTACGATCTCGGCGGCTACTCGCTGGGGGCGCGCACCTCGCTGCGCGCGGTGGTGCGCGGAGCCCGGCCGGGCCGGCTCGTCGTCGCCGGCATGGGTCTCGCCGGAGTGGTCCACATCCGTGGCCACTCGTTCGCCGACGTGTTCACCCAGGTCCTCGACGACGCCGCCCCGCCCGCCGGCACGTTCGCGCCCGCGAGCCCGCAGCGGCGCATCGCCGACTTCGTCGAGCGCATCGGGGCGGACCGGACGGCGCTGCGGCTGGCGCTGGGCACGGCCGTCGACACCCCGGAGGTCGAGCTCGCGGGTGTCGTCGCGCCCACCCTGGTGGTGTGCGGCGACCGCGACGACCCCGACGACGCCCGCGCGCTCGCCGACGTCCTGCCGCACAGCACGTTCGCGACGGTGAAGGGCGACCACATCAGCGCGGCGAACCGCTCCGACGCGCTGGGCGTGGCGATCGCGTCGTTCCTGACCTCGCTCACGGGCTCTACACCGGGACGCGCCCCAGGGTGGTCATGACGGCCGACCGGATCTCGGCGGCACCGGGCAGGTAGGCGTCCTCGAGCGGCGGGCTCAGCGGGATCGGCTGGAACGGCGCGCCGACGCGCTCGACCGGGGCGTCGAGGTCGTCGAACGCGGCGTGCTGCACCGCGGCCGCGACCTCCGCGCCGAACCCGCCGTGCCGCACCGCCTCGTGGGCGACGACGAGCCGGTTGGTGCGCCGCACCGACTCCACGACGGTGTCCAGGTCGAGCGGGACGAGCGTGCGCGGGTCGATGACCTCGACCTCGATGCCCTCGGCCGCGAGCTCCTCGGCCGCCGCGAGTGCCTCGCCGACCATGCGGGACAACGCGACGACGGTGACGTCGCGGCCGCGGCGGCGCACCGCGGCGCGGCCGAGCGGGATGGGCTCGACGGGGTCGGGCACGGGCTCGCGGCGGAAGTACAGCACCTTGTTCTCGACGACGACGACCGGCCCGGGCGCGGTCATCGCGGCGGCGAGCAGGCCCGCCGCGTCGGCGGCCCCCGACGGCATGACGACGGTCAGTCCCGGCACGTGGGTCAGCCACGCCTCCAGGCTCTGCGAGTGCTGTGCCGCGGCCCGCTGCCCGGCGCCGCCCTGCGTGCGCAGCACCATCGGCACCGTCAGCTGGCCGCCGGACATGAAGTGCGCCTTGGCCGCCTGGTTCACCAGCTGGTCGAGCGCGAGCGTGATGAAGTCGACGTACATGATCTCGAGGACGGGCCGCAGCCCCGACTGGGCGGCACCCACGGCGACGCCGCAGATCGCGGCCTCGCTGATCGGGGTGTCGATCACGCGGGCCGCGCCGAACTCCTCGACCAGGCCGGCAGTCGTCGTGAACGGCCCGCCCGCGCTGACGTCCTCGCCGAGGACGAACACGTCGGGGTCGGCCCGCATGGCCTGCGCGATCGTCGTGGAGATCGCCTTGGCGTAGGTCAGCTCACGGGTCATCGCGCACCACCGGACTCGACGAGCGCCGCCGCACGCGCGACGGCGGGGAACGGGCTCGACCGGGCCCAGGCGACGGCCTCGTCGACCTCGGCGCGGGCGGCGGCCTCGAGGGCGGCGGGCTCGTCGGCGGCCAGCCAGCCCGCGTCGTGACCTGCTCGCTGGAGCCGCAGGATGGGGTCCTTGCGCTGCCAGTCCTCGGTGGAGACGGCCTCGCGGTAGCGGTCGGGATCGCCCTCGTAGTGCCCGCGCAGCCGGTGGGTGAGGCACTCCAGCAGTGCCGGACCCTCCCCCGCCCTGGCCCGCGCGAGCAGCTCGGAGAACGCCGACCAGACCTCGCCGACCTCGTTGCCGTCGACGGTCGTGCGCGGCAGCGGATAGGGCGCGACGACGTCGCTGACCCGCTCGACGGTCGTGTGTGCCGAGCGCGGGGTGAACTCGGCGAACCCGTTGTTCTCGCACACCAGCAGCACCGGCAGCCGCCACAGTGTCGCCAGGTTGACCGACTCGGTGAACAACCCGGCCTGCACCGCGCCGTCGCCGAAGAAGACGACGGCCACCGCGTCGGTCCCGCGCTGCTTCGCGGCGAGAGCCGAGCCCAGCGCGAGCGGGATGTTGCCACCGACGACGCCCGTCGCACCGAGGAAGCCGTGCGCGACGTCGACCAGGTGCATCGAGCCGCCCATGCCCGAGCACAGGCCGCCCTCGCGGCCCATCAGCTCGGCCATCGTGCGGTCTAGCGGCGTCCCCTTGGCGACGGCGTGCCCGTGCGCGCGGTGTCCGCTGTAGACGGCGTCGCCGTCGCGCAGCTGCCGGCACACCGCCGCGGCCACGCCCTCGCCGCCGATCGAGAGGTGGATGAGTCCGTGCACCTCGTCGGCGCGCTTGAGGGCGCCCACGCGTTCCTCGAACGCCCGGATGCGCCACATCGTCGTGAGGAGGTCGCGCAGCACGTCGGGCGTCGGCGCCGCCGTCGACACGTCCCGGTGGACCGACGCGGTCACCGCACGGCCGTAGCGGCGTCGTGCGGGAGCGTCACGTCGACGGCCCGGCGCACCCCGGCGACGATCTTGGCGACGTCGGGCAGCACGAAGTCCTCCATCGGCTTGCTGTACGCGATCGGCGCGTCCAGGGCCGTGACCTGCACGATCGGGGCACGCAGCGAGGCGAAGCCCGCCTCGGCCACCTCGGCGGCGATGATCGCCGACACCGACGCGTGCCGGGTCGCCTGGTCGACCAGGACCAACCGCCCGGTCCGCTCCACCGACGCCAGCACGGTGTCGACGTCGAGCGGCGCGATCGTGCGCGGGTCGATGACCTCGACCGACACGCCGTCGGCCGCGAGCTCCTCGGCGGCCTCCAGCGCGCGGTGCACCGTCCAGCCCGTCGCGACGAGCGTCACGTCGGTACCGGGCCGCACGATCGCGGCCTGGCCGAAGGGCACCAGGTGCTCGCCCTCGGGCACGTCGCCGGTCTCGAGTGTCAGCAGGTAGTGGTGCAGGAACAGCACCGGGTTGTCGTCGCGGATGGCGGTGGCCATGAGGCCCTTGGCGTCCGCGGGCGTGGACGGCAGCGCGACCTTGAGCCCCGGGACGCCCATGAACATCCCGTAGATCGACCCGGTGTGCTGGCCGGCCCAGCCCGCGGTGAAGCCGTAGCCGGCCTTGAGGACCAGCGGCGCGGTCACCCGGCCGCCGGACATGTAGTGGAACCGGTTGGCCTCGTTGACGACCTGGTCCATGGCGACGAGCAGGAACTCGGCCATCGTGCAGTCGACGACGGGCCGCTTGCCCGCGAGCGCCGCCCCGGCGGCCATTCCGATCTCCGCGGTCTCCGAGATCGGGGTGACGCGCACCCGGTCGGGTCCGAAGGCGGCGACGAACGGGTCCTCCGGGCTGCCGCCGACGCTCTGCCCGATCAGCAGGACGTCCTCGTCGCGGGACATCTCCTGATGGATGCCCTCCATGATCGCGGCGATGTAGGTGATCTCGCGGGCCATCTGGTGCTCCTGGGCTCGTGCAGCTCGGAGGGGGCCTCGTGCTGCTCGCAGTGGTGGGTGGTCAGGCGTGGACGAAGCGCAGCGCGTCGGCGGGCTCGGGCTCGGGACCCGCGAGCGCGCCGTCGACGGCCCGCTGCATCTCGTCGGCGGCCTCGGCGACGATGGCGTCGGCCCGGGCGGCGTCGAGGACCCCGCCGGTGACGAGCGCGCCGCGGAACCGCGGCACCGGGTCGCCGCGCTTGGCGGCCTCGTACTCGGCGACGTCGCCGAACACCGTGACGGCCTCGTGCTCGGGGTAGTGCAGGGGCACCCCGGGCGGAGCGATGGAGTTGCCGTGCGCCGAGAGCCGGTAGACCAGCGACTCGACGAGTGTCGGGCCCTCGCCCGCGCGGGCCCGCGACACGGCCTCGGCGACGGTCTCGTACACGACGTCGGGGTCGCCGCCGTCGATCGTCACGCCGGGCATGCTGTACGCCTTGGCCTTGGTGGCCAACGGCTCGCCCGCGGCGGCGTTGGCGTCCTCCTGCTCGACGCGCACCGACACGCTGTAGCTGTTGTTCTCCATGACGAACACGATCGGCAGCTTCCACAGCGACGCGATGTTCAGCGACTCGTGGAACGCGCCCTGCTTGCTCGCCCCGTCGCCGAAGAAGCACAGCACCACGTCGCCCGCCCGCCGGATCTGCGCGGCGTAGGCGGCGCCGGTGGCCTGCGGGATCGACTGTCCGACGATGCCCGACGTGCCGAGGAAGCCGCGCTCCGGGTCGGCCAGGTGCATCGAGCCGCCGTAGCCGCCGCACAGCCCGTTCGACCGGCCGTAGATCTCGGCGAGCATCGCCGTGGTGTCGGTGCCGAGCGCGATGGGGTAGCCGTGGCAGCGGTAGGTGGCCATGACCTGGTCGCCGGGCCGGATCGCCGCGATCGACCCGACGATCGACGCCTCGGCGCCGTCGGCGAGATGCGTGTGCCCGCGGATGACGCCCGGGTGCTCGGCGAACGTCCGCTTGACGCGCTCCTCGAACTCCCGGATACGCACCATCGTGCGGAACATCTCGACGCGGTCCTGACTGTTCGTGCTCACGGTCGCTCCTGCCCCGCCGCGACGCCGGCGCCGAGTGCAGCCGACGTCGTGTCCGTGGTTCGCTGGAAGATCTCGTCGATCGGCAACGCGCGCAACGCGTCCGAGAGCACCTCGACACCCCACGGACCGTCGTACCCGAGCTCGCGGAGCACGGCGACGTAGCCGGGGATGTCGAACTCGCCCTCGCCGGGCAGCCGGCGGTGCCGCGTCGTCTCGTGGCTGTGGTCGGGCATGTTCGCGACCGTGCCGTCGGAGAGCTCGACGTGGACGAGCCGCTCCGGCGGGATCACGCGCAGGTCCTCCGCGGTGATCCCGAGCTTGCCCAGGTGCCACGTGTCGATGGCGATGCCGCCGTGGGCCGGGTCGGACGCCGACACGATCTCCAGCACCCCCGCCAGCGAGGGCGCGTTGACGTCGAACGGCATCAGCTCGTAGGCCATCGGCGGCACCCCGCGGCCGGCGGCGTCGGCGCACAGCGCGGCGAACCCGTCGGTCAGCTGGGCCGTCGAGGCCGGTGTGCGGCGCAGGTTCCCGAGCTTGACGTGGTGGGCACCCAGCTCGACCGCCGCGGTGAACAGCAGGTCGCGCTGGGCGTCCGACGCGGTGCGCCGGTCGTCGCCCTCCTCGACGAACCAGTCGTTGAGGAACTCGATCTCCAGGTCGCGCAGCCCGGCGTCGACGAAGATCGTCCGGAGCTCGCCCATCGTGCGGCTCTCGAGGAGGTGCTCGAGGTCGGTGTGCCACAGGCCGAGCCCGGTCATGCCGACGCGGGCCGCCTGGGCGCAGCGCTCCGGCCAGTCGAACAGGCTCCACTCGCGGCCGGTCCCGATCTCCACCGGACCGGCGACGGTCCAGTAGGAGCCGAGGACGTCCGAAGAAGTCACGTGTCGTCCTTCCCAGGGGCGGCGTCGTCGCCGCGGTCGAGCAGCAGGGCGTGCGGTCGTTCGAGCAGCCCGACCAGGTCGCGCAGGAAGCGCGCGCCCGCGGCGCCGTCGAGGACGCGGTGGTCGCAGCTGAGGGTGAGCGTCATGACGGTCCGGCCGGTCCCGGGCTCGGCGCGCACCGCGCCGACGGCGAGGATCGCCGCCTGGCCGGGCACGACGACGGCCTCGAACTCGCGGACCCCGAACATGCCGAGGTTGGAGACGGTGAACGTGGCGCCGTCGAGCTCGGCCGGGGCGAGCCTGCCGTCGCGGGCCCGCGCGACGAGCCCGCGGGCCGCCGCGGCGAGGGCGCCGAGCGAGCGCGTCGCGACGTCGGTGACGACGGGGACGACGAGCCCGGCCGGGGTTTCGACGGCGACGCCGATGTTGACCCGCGACCAGCCGACCGGATCGGCTGCCGCGTCGCCACCCTCGGCGATCCCGGCGTTGACACCGGGGTGGCGGGCCAGGGCACGGCCCGCGGCGGTGACGACGACGTCGGTGACGGTCGGCACCGCGGCACCGGGAACGTCGTCGGCGACGGCCGCGAGCGCCGCGCGCAGGTCGAGCGCAGCGGTCATGTCGGCGTCGGCGGTGAGGGTGAAGACGGGGATCTCCCGCGCCGACCGGGTCATCCGTTCCGCGGTGAGCCGCTGGGTCCTGGTGCGCGCCAGCACGGTCCCGCGGCCGCGGGCGCCGGCGGCGGTCCCGACCCCGGCGGGAGCGGGGGCCTCGGCCCCCGGAGCGGCGGCGAGGCGTGGTGCGACCCCGTTGGACGACGTGACGTCGGCGTGCGCGGCCCGCGCCGCGGCCTCGATGTCCGCCCGCACGACGCGCCCGTTCGGGCCGGTGCCGGTGACCGTCGCCAGGTCCACCCCGAGCTCGCGGGCCCGCCGTCGCGCCAGCGGCGACGAGGGGACACGCACCCGGGCGGTGCCGGGCTCCGCCCCGGACACCGCACCGGGTGCGGCCGTCCCGGGTGCGACGGTCGCAGGCCCCTCGCCCGCTCCCGTCGCACCGCGGTCCCGGACGGCGACCGGACCCTCGCCGTTCGCCCGCGGGGTCTCCGCGGACGACGGCTCGGCCACCGCCGGAGCTTCTGCGGCGTCCACCGACGCCGGTACGGCCTGGTCCGCCACACCCGCCTGGGTCGCCCCGGGGGCGACCGTCCCGCCGACGTGCGCGATCACCGCGCCGACCGGGACGGTCTCGCCCTCACCCGCGAGGATGTGCAGGACGCCCGCCGCGTCGGCCTCGAAGGCCACCGTTGCCTTGTCGGTCTCGATCTCGGCGAGCTCGTCGCCGCGCGCGACCTCGGCGCCGGACTCGTGCAGCCAGCGCACGATCGTGCCCTCGGCCATCGACTCCGACAACCGCGGCATCCGCACCTCGACCGCACCGGTGGTGTCGGTCATCGGCGGGTCCCGGTTCTCGACCCCACGGCCTCGCGCTGCACGGCTCTCCTCGACGCTCTCGGCCCGGACCGGGTCCGGTCCGGCCCCGCGGCGCGGTGGGCGTCGACGGTTGCGCACCGCGCCACGGGGTAGGGAAAGCGTCGCCGGGAGGGGGATCGTGCGGCCATGCGCTGCGCGCCCGATTACCTGTCGATACGTGCACCCCGGCCGCGCACGCATCGTCAGAAGACGACAGAAGGCGCAGGTCAGCGCGTCGGGACGGCCTCGCGCGCGGCACGCCGGACGTCGCGCGGGGACATCCCGTACTCGCGCTTGAACACGTGCGAGAAGTGTGTGGCGTCGGAGAAGCCCCAGCGGAACGCGATCTCGGTGACCGAGCCGGCCGTCGGCTCCTCGAGGTCCTCGCGGCACCGCGCGAGGCGGGTCCGGCGCACCAGCGCGGCGACCGACTCGCCGGAGTCCTCGAACGCCGAGTGCAGGGTGCGCACCGACACCGCCAGCGCCCGCGCGATCGACTCCGGGCCCAGCCCCGGATCGGGGAGGTTGACCCGCACGAAGCGGCGCACGCGCGCCCGCAACGCCTCCCGGCGCGCCTCCCGCGTCTCCGGCATCCCCGGCTCGACGACGGCCCGCAGCAGCTCCAGCACGACGTCGGCCGCGGCGGCGCCGGTGCGCTCGTCGAGGGCCGGCAGCTCGTCGGCCAGCGCGTCGACGTAGCGGACCAGCAGGCGGGCGCCGGGGCGCGTCTCCAGCGCCGACACCGACCCGACGTCGGCCAGTCGCGGGCTCACCGAGTGCACCAGCTCGCGCGGGAAGATCAGCGTGCGCTTGCTGAACGGCTCCACGACCTCGACGCCGACCGCGCGCGACCCGTCCCACAGACCGACGGACCCCGCCTGCAGCACGTGTTCCTCGGTGCGCGAGCGGATGACCTTCTCCGAGCCGTGCAGCACCATCTGCAGCCCGATGTGGTCCTCGCCCGGGTCGCCCATCACCGCCGACGTGCGGCGGCCGGCGAACGGCGCGCAGGTGCACTCCACCAGGTCGAGCGCACCGAGGTGCCGCCGCTCGACGTGGCCGGCGAACCGGCCGGAGTCGGGCAGCTTCACGTCGAACGACACGTGCGTCGCCGCGAGGACGCCTTCCCACTCGGGCACCGGGCTCGCCGATGCGGGGTCGACACGCCAGCGTTCGGCGTCGGCAGGTCCGCTGCTCCCGGGTCCGGACCGGTCCTCGTCCGGGGGGCAGGGCCCCGCGAGACTCGAGACCCCGGACGTGCTCACGGACAGCTTCGTCGTGAGGGCAGTCATCGCCCCGTCCCTTCCGTCGTGGTCACCCGGCCGTCGTCCGGGTCCACCCCGCCAGCCTGACCCACGGGGGCACCCTCGATCAACCCACGCCGCCGACCTCGCCGCCGGTGTTGACGACGCGCGCACGGTTCCCTGCGGATCCGTGCCGGAGCAGCGTCCGCGGCGTCGTCGCGTGGGTAGCGTCCGGTCGGGCCGGCACCGCATCGGGCGCCGGCCGGCGAGGAGGCCACATGCGCGCCGGGGTGTTCCGCGGCAAGGGCCGCATCGAGGTCGAGGACGTGCCCGATCCCGTGGCCGGCCCCGACGATGTGGTCCTCGACCTGTACGGCTGTGGGGTGTGCGGGTCCGACATCGGACAGTTCCGCTCGGGCACCGCGCGGGCCGGCCAGGTCATGGGGCACGAGTTCGCGGGCACGGTCGTCGAGGTCGGCAGCCGGGTCCAGGGCATCGTCGAGGGCGACCGGCTCACCGGCCTGCCGATCCAGCCGTGCGGCGACTGCCGGCGCTGCAGGGCCGGACTCGCGCACCTGTGCGAGCGCTGGACGACCCGCAGCATCGCGTTCGGCCTGCCCGGCGGTTTCGCCGAGCGGCTGCACATCCCCGCGGCCCGCCTCGGCCACAACGTGCACCGGCTGCCCGACCTGCCCGGCGGCGCCGGGGCCGCGCTGGAGGCGGGGACGCTGGTGGAGCCGTTGTCGGTGGCCGTGCACGCGGTCCGGCTCGCCGACGCGGGGCCGGGCCGCAGTGCCGTCGTCACCGGCCTGGGGACGATCGGCCTGCAGGCGGCACAAACCCTGCGCGCCAAGGGATGCACTCCCGTCATCGGGGTGGACCCCTCGCCGCTGCGCCGGTCCGTGGCCGAGGGTCTGGGGATCGTCACCGTCGACCCGACCGTCGGCGAGGAGGCGCTCGCCGGGACGTTGAGCGCGCTCACCGGCGAGGCCGAGGCCGACATCGTCGTGGAGGCCAGCGGCGTCGGCGCGCTCGTGGCCGGCGCGATCGAGATCGTCCGCCCGCGCGGCACGGTGGTGCTCGTCGCGCTGTACCACTCCCCCGCGACGATCGAGCCGATGCGGGCCGTGCAGCGCGAGGTCGTGCTGCGCGGCAGCGCCAACGTCACCCCCGAGGACTTCCGCGACTCGCTGGAGCTCGTCGGGTCCGGGGCCGTGGCGACCGCGCCGCTGATCAGCCACCGGATGCCGCTGGAGCGGGTGCAGGAGGCCTTCGAGGCCCAGCTCGACGCCCGGGCCTCGGTCAAGGTGCTCGTCACGACGAGCTGACCCGGCGCGCCCGGCCACGGTCACGTGATCACCCGGACCGGTGAGCCCGCGACGTGGGCGGCGATGTCCTCGACGACCTCCCGCCAGAAGATCTCGTAGCCGCCGCGGGTGACGTAGCCCAGGTGCGGGGTGGCGAGCACGGTGGGCAGGGACCGGTAGGGGTGGTCGGCGGGCAGCGGCTCGACGTCGTAGACGTCGAGCCCGGCACCGGCGATCCGGCCCGCGCGCAGGGCCGCGACCAGCGCGTCCTGGTCGACGATCGGCCCCCGCGACGTGTTGACCAGGTATGCCGTCGGCTTCATCAGGGCCAGGTCGTCGGCGTCGACGAGCCCGCGGGTGCGGTCGGAGAGCACGAGGTGGATCGTCAGGAAGTCGGCCGTGGCGCACAGCTGCGCCTTCGACTCGGCGAGCCGCACCCCGGCGGCCGCGGCGGCGTCGGCGGTGAGGTTCGTGCTCCAGGCGAGGACGTCCATCCCGAACGCCAGCCCGACCTTCGCGACGAGCGAGCCGATCCGGCCCAGACCCAGCACCCCGAGGGTGGCGCCGGCGAGGTCGGCCCCGACGGTCTGCTGCCACGGGCCGTTGCCGCGCAGCGCGGTGTTCTCGACGACGATCCCGCGCGCCAGCCCGGTGATCAGCGCCCACGTCAGCTCGGCCGTCGACGTCGAGAGCCCGCCGGTGCCGCACACGACGACACCGCGCTCGGCCGCCGCGGCCATGTCGACCGACGCGTTGCGCATGCCGGTGGTGACGAGCAGCCGCAGGTCGGGCAGCCTCTCGAGGATCTCGCGCGGGAACGGGGTCCGCTCGCGCATGAGCACGACGATCTCGCGCCCGGCCAGCCCGGCGACGAGCTCGTCGGGGTCGGCGATGTGCTCGCGGAACACCTCGACGTCGACCTTGCCGTCGAGCACCGACCAGTCGGCGGATGTCAGCGCGACGCCCTGGTAGTCGTCGAGCACGGCGCAGCGCGGAACCGTCATGATGCGTCCTTCCGGGAGACGACCTGGTCGTGGGTGATCCGGGCGAGCAGCCGCATCCCCACGGCCGCGCCGACGTCGGCACCGCGCCCGGCGAGCCGGTCGGCGAGGTCGTCCAGCAGGGCCGGGGTGGCGGCGGGATCGGGCCACGCGCCCTCGACGAGCAGGAACCGCCTGCCGACGCCGGTCGGCACGTCGCGGTAGGTCGGGGTCACGTCGCGCGCGGTCGTCACGGCGAGGTCGACCTCGGCGACGTGCACGGCGAGCGTCCCCGGCCGGCCGAGCAACTCGGGGACGAGGTCGTCGACGACGAACGCGCGCAGCGGGTCCGCGTCCGCGCCGTCGCCGGGTCCGGGACCGAACTCGACGAACGCGAGGTCCCCGCCCTCGCCACGGGCGGACGACGCGACGACGCGGCAGGCGGTGCGGCTCATCCCCGACATCAGCGGGACGTGGGCGGCGGTGCCGGGTGTCGGGTCGTCGAGCGCCGAGAGGTACGCGGGCGAGCGCAGGACGTCGACGTCGTCGGTCTCGTACGCGGCGAGGTACACCGGCGGCGTGCGCCGGTCGACGGTCGTCCAGCGCCGGGCCCGGCGGAACCCGGGCGTCGCGACGCGTTCGGGCAGGTGCTCGTGGGTGTACCAGTCGTTGAACCCGGCGTCGACGGTCGCCTCACGCGTCGTGTCGCCCGCGCCCCACACGACCAGCAGCCCCCGGCCGCGCAGCCCGCGGCGGACGGGTGCCGACGTCGGTCGCGGGTTCACCTGCCCCCGCCGGTGCCGGACGCCGCCGGCGTGGCGTCGCCCCCGCCGTCCTCGGCGGCGACCTCCTCCTCGTCGAGCATCGCCACCGCCGCGCGCAGGACGGCGAGATAGTGGCTGCGCTGCTTGCGGTAGCGCTCGACGGGTGCCGAGATCGTGTAGCAGCCCATCAGCATCCCGTTGCGCCACACCGGGACCGCCACGCACGCGACACCGGCGGAGAACTCCTCGACCTCGGTGGCGTAGCCGTTGCGCGCGACCTGCCGCAGCTCCTTCTCGAAGACGTCGGGGTCGGTGATCGTCTTCTCGGTGACCGCCGTCAGGGGGTTCATCGCGAGGTAGCGCTCGCGCTCCTCCGGTTCGGCGAACGCGAGCAGCACCTTGCCCGACGCGCGCGCGTTCGCGACGCCGCGGTAGCCGGGTCGCAGGTTGGTGACCTGCACCGCGTGGGTACCGGACAGGTGCGCGAGTACGACCGGGTTCCCCGTGCGCCACGCCGTCAGGTAGGCGCTCTCCCCGGTCTCCTCGATGATCCGGCGCAGCGGCGCGACGAGCTCGGGCGGCGGCACGCTCTGCTGCGCGTAGGCGACCGAGAGCACCTCCATGGCCAGCCCGAAGCGGTACTGCTTGCGTTCGTCGCGGGTCAGCAGCTTCGCGTCGACGAGCGTGTTGAGGAGGTGGTACACCGTCGGCACGGACGTGCCGAGCTCGGCCGCCATCCGTGTGACCGAGCGTTCCGCCTCGGGCAGCGACGCGATGAGCATCAGCAGCTGCGCCGCGCGCGACACCGACTGGATCCTGGTACCCGTTCTGGCCTCGTCCGGCATTGCCTCGTCCTGCGTCTCGTGGGGATTACGGGCGGCCGGTCAGCGGTCCGGGCTGCGGACCGACACCCCGCCGTCGACAGGCAGTGTCGTCCCTGTGATGTAGCGGGCTTCGTCCGACACCAGGAACAGCGCCGTGTAGCCGACGTCCCAGCCAGTACCCTCGATGCCCAGCGGGGAGGCGCCGCGGCGTTTGTCGCGCAGCGACGGGTCCATGCCCTCGGCGGCCACCATCGGCGTGTAGATCGGCCCGGGCAGGATCGCGTTGACCCGGATCCCTTGCGCCGCATGGTCGATGGCCATCGCCTTCGTGAGCGCGATGACGCCGCCCTTGGCCGTCGTGTAGGGGGTGAGGCCGCGCGGGCGGATCGCGGAGATCGACGACAGGTTGACGATCGCGCCGCCCCCGCCGTCGGCCATGACGGGGATGACCGCGCGGCTCGCCGACACGACGGTCCGCAGGTTGACCGTGATGACCCGGTCCCAGTCCTCGTCGGTGGTCTGCAGGATCGTGCCCGCGCCCTCGGTGCCGACGTTGTTGTCGAGGATGTCGATCCGGCCCCAGCGCTCGACGGCCGCCGCGGCCATCGCGTCGCAGTCGGCGGCCGAGGTGAGGTCGGCCTCGAACGCGGCGGCCTCACCACCGTCGGCGAGGATCGCGTCGACCGTGTCCTTGGCGGCCGCCGGGTCGCGGTCGACGACGAGCACCTTCGCGCCGTGGCGCGCGAACAGGATCGCGGCGGCCCGGCCGGTGCCGATGCCCTCGCCGCGCGAGCCGCCACCGGTGACGATCGCGATCTTCCCGTCGAGCCGGCGCGGGTTGGGTTCGGAGTTGGGCAGGGCGGCGTCGAGCCCTGGGGCGGTCATCGAATCTCCTCGTCGGGTACGGGGCGGGCGATCACCGGCGCCGGGGCGCCGTCGCCGCTACGGATGGGCAGGGGCACGGCGTTGACCTCGACGCGACGCCCGACGAGCTCCTCCAGGCGCGGCCCGAGGTGCTCGATGATGAGGATGTCGCGGGGCAGCAACGTCATGTGCACGGGATAGGCGTAGTCCGGCGGGCGGTGCGCGCCGCCGAGGTCGGGCGTCGTCGTGTCGACGCCGACCAGCTTCACGCCGCGTTCGACGAGCCAGTCGGCGGTGTCGTCGCCCAGGTAGGGATGGTCGCGGTAGGCCGGGGTGCCGAAGTGCCGGCCGTAGCCGAAGCAGAAGAGGACGATGTCGCCCGCGCGCACGTCGAGGTCCATCGCCTCGATCTCGGCCCGGGTCACGGGGACGACGCCCTCGCGGCGGGCGTCGACGACGATCCCCGGCCCGACGAACGCGTCCACCGGGTACTGCTCGATCGACCTCCCGCCGGGCAGGAAGTGCAGCGCCGCGTCGACGTGCGTGCCGACGTGCGTCGACAGGGTCAGGTGGGTGATCCGCACGGCCGACCCGGGCGGGCCGGTCTCGATGTACTGCGGGGTGAAGCAGACCTGGCTCTCCGGCAGCGCCCGCGGCATCTGCTCGTACATGGGCTGGGCGAGGTCGACCCACTCCCCCGTCCCGGCCGGCCGGCCCACGGGCGCGCTCACGAGCCCAGCCCCAGCAGCCTCGACGCCGTACCGCCCAGCATCGCGGTGACCTCGTCGTCGGTGACCGTGGCGCCGTGACGGGCCGCGATCTCCGGGAGGTTGCGGAAGGTGTCGACCCATCCGTCGAGCGGCATGACCGTCGAGACGCCGGGGCAGTCGCTGCCGAAGACGACCCGCTCGAGGCCGATGCCGTGGCGGATCTCGGCGACGCGGGCGATGAAGCGGGCCTCGTCCTCCAGGAACAGCCCCTGCCACAGCGACAGCTCGAGATAGAGGTTCGGCTTCCAGCGGGCCATGTCGAGCGCGAGGTCGAAGTAGGCGCGCTGCCCGGCGTGCAGGATCACGAAGTTCACGTCGGGGAAGTCGGCGGCCGGCTCGTCGAGGTGCAGCGGGCTGCAGTACGTGCTCACCAGCGGGGCGGCCAGCGGGCCCGTGTGCGACACGACGGGCACCGAGTACTCGCGGGCGAGCTCGTAGAGCGGGCGGCACACCGGGTCGGCCGGGGAGAACCCGGAGCACGGGTGCAGCTTGAGGCCCTTGGCACCGGCGTCGAGCGCGTCGCGGAACAGCTCGGCCGCGTCGGGTCGGCGGGGGTCGACGCCGAAGAACGCGATGAAGTGGTCGGGATCGGCGCGGGCGAGGTCGGTGGCCAGCCGGTTCTCCTCGGCGATCGACCGGTCGCCCTCGCCCAGGCGCAGCCCGTAGTCGCCGAGAAGCAGGCAGGAGCGGTCGACGCCGGCCTTGTCCATCTCGGAGCGGATCTCGGCGGCGCGCACGTCGACGTCCTGCACGGTGCCGTCGCCGTGGGCGTGCCCCACGGCCGTCCCGCGGGCGGCGATCTCACGGACGACGGCGTAGCGCTCGAAGATCGACCAGAGGTGACGGTGCAGGTCGATGACCAACGGCGGTGTCGTCTTCGACGGGTGGGTCATGATCGGGCGGGCTCCTCCCCCACCCACGCGAGGTGGGCGCGGACGGCGGCGGCGAACTCGTCGGCGTTCTCCAGGAACGCCATGTGCGGGGCGTCCAGCTCGACGAGGCGGGACTTCGGCAGCCGCTCCGCCAGGTCGCGCATGACCTCGAGCGGCGTGGACGCGTCGACCCGGCCGGCGATGCACGTCGTCGGGACGGTGATCTGCGCGAGCCGGTCGAGGACGTGATGGGACCCGATGGCGCGCCAGGTGTCGGCCAGCGCGCCGGGGTCCATGGCGAGCAGCCGGTCGCGGGCGTGGTCGAGGTACGGCGCGCCGGAACGCAGCCCGTCCGCGGTGAACCAGCGCGTCATCGTGTCGTCGAGCATGCCGGCCGAGCCGCGCTCCTCGGTGGCGGCCGCCCTGGCCTCCATCACGTCGGTGGCCCCGTCGGGTGTGGTGCAGGCGAGGACGAGCGAGCGCACGAGCCCGGGGTGGTCCAGCGCCAGATGCATGGCGACCATGCCGCCGAGCGAGGCGCCGACGACGTCGAAGGGCCCGGTGGCGTGGCCGGCGATCTCGTCGGCCATGTCGGCAAGGGTGAGCCCGGGCCGGGCGCGCCTGCGGTCGCCGTGCCCGGGGAAGGTCACCGCGTGCACGTCGGGCAGGTCGAGGAACCGCGCGGCCTCGCGGTCGAGGCCGACGGGGTGCAGGAAGAGCACGGTCACGGCGTCACGCCTCCTGCTCCCGGACCGCGTGCACCACGTAGCCGTCGGGGACCGTGGGGGTGATCTCGCGATAGACGTTGCGTACCAACGTGGTGAAGTGCGGCTGCAGCTTCCTGGTCCACTCGCTCGGCGGCCGGATGCGCCGGTACTCCTCGGTCTCGAGGACCTCGGGGTCGTCGAGGTCGTAGAGGGCCAGGTACTTCGGCTCACCCTCGACCGAGACGAACCTCCGCGCGGACAGGAAGCCCGGGCACTGCTGACGCTCCGGGAAGTGCTCCTCGGTGTACCAGCGGTTGAACTCCTCCTCGTACGCCGGATCGATGTCGATCATGACGAGCAGCAGGCCCTTGGCCCGGTCCGTCGGCTCCGTCATCGGGTGCCCTCCTGGGGTGTGCGCGGCCGGACCGGGAGCGGCCCGGCGAGTGCGTAGGCGTCGCGGGTCAGGTCCATGACCGCGGCCATGTCGGTGAGCGAGGCGAGCGGCGGCTCGCCGGCGCGGACGCGGCGCAGCGCGTCGCGGACGAACACCGGGTAGTGGGCGACGTTCGTCGTGTGCGCCCTGACGTGCTCGCGGGAACCGTCGGGCGCGACGATCTCCACGTCGGTCGGCGAGGTCGCGATGACGTAGTGGTCGCGGGCCTTGATGCTGAAGCGCATGTCGAAGTTCGAGTGCGGGCCGGGCATGAGGTAGCCGACCTCGCCGACGAACACCCGTCCGCACGACCGCAGCGTGACCAGCGAGTAGTCCTCGATCGGGAGGCCGTAGGCCGCGTTGGACATCGTCGCCGACGAGACCTGCACGTCGTCGCCGAACAGGACGCGGGCGAGGTCGATGAAGTGCACCCCGAGGTTGATCGTGCAGCCCCCGCCGGCCCGGGCCGGGTCGAGCATCCAGTCGCAGCCGGAGTCCCGGTAGCGCGTCGGGGGCCCGGCGATCCAGCGGAAGGACAGGTACGACGGATCGGCGTCGGCGAACCGCTCGCGCATGACGGCGAGCAGCTCGCTCTGCCGCCACACGAACGGCACCGCCGCGAAGACGCCGGCGTCGCGGGCGCGGTCGGCGATGTCGTGCACCTGCGCGGCGTCGAGCCCGCAGGGTTTCTCCATCGCGAACGGGGTGCCGTGCTCGATCAACGTCCGTGCCGTGGCGGCCATCTCGTCGTGCGCGCCGAGGGCGAGCACGAAGTCGGGGGCGGCGTCGTCGAGCAGCGTGCCCACGTCGGTGGCCGCGCGGGCTCCCAGGCCCTCGGCGATGCGCCGCGCCGCAGCCGGGTCGGGATCGTGCACGGCGACGACGTCGCCCTCCTCGAGCAGCGCCGGCAGGAACAGGTCCAGGTGCCAGTGCGCGGCGCCGGTGACCGCGATCCGCATGCGCCCCATCAGATCGCCCTGTTGACGCCGCCGTCGACGACGATCGTCTGCCCGGTGAGGTAGCCGGCGCGCTCCGAGCAGAGGAACGCGCAGAGGTCGCCGACCTCCTCCGGCCGCCCGATGCGCCGGGCGGGGATGTCCGCGGCGGCACGGCGCAGCTGTTCGTCGAGGTCGATGCCCGCGGCCGCGGCGAGCTTGCCCTGCAGCTCGCGGAGCCGGTCGGTGAGGATCGGGCCCGGTGCGATCGTGTTGACGGTGACACCGTCCGCCGCGTGGGTGTCGGCCACGACCTTGGCCAGGATCGTCACCCCCGCGCGCGTCGCCTCGGAGACGACGAGACCGGGCTTGGGCTCGCGGACCCCGTAGCCGGTGAGCGCGACGACGCGGCCCCGGCCGGAGGCGACCAGATGGGGCAGCGCGGCCCGCAGCAGCCGGACCGCGCTCATGAGCACCTGCTGGTGACCGGTGTCCCAGTCGTCGTCGACCGACTCGGCGAACGTGACCGCCGGCGGCGGGCCGCAGTTGACGACGAGCACGTCCAGACCGCCGAGCAGCGCAACGGTCCGCTCGACGAGCGCCCGGACGGCGTCGGCGTCGCCGAGGTCGGCGGCGACGTGGCCGGCCGCCCCGACGTCGCGCGCCGCGGCGGCGAGCCGGTCCGGGTCCCGGGAGGAGACCACCACCCGGGCGCCCTCGGCCGTCAGTGACGCCGCACAGGCACGGCCGAGGCCCGAGCTCGCCGCGGTGACGAGGGCTCGGGCGCCGGTGAGGCCGAGGTCCATCCAGGTCCCTTCCTGCAACTGCGGAGGTGGGAGTCCGGGCCGCCGCGGTGGGGTCAACGGCACCGCGGCGGCCGGACGGTCGGGGCTCCCGACGATCAGGGGATCGGGATCGCCGGGATTCGGATCATCAGGGGGTCGGGCCCGCGCCCAGCGGCAGCGAGGCCGTCGAGGCGACCTCCTTGGGGAAGACCGTCTTCAGGGTCCCGTTCTGCCACTGCACCAGGATCGGCTTGATGTACTTGTTCGCGCCGGTCGGGTCGAAGCCGACCTTGCCCGGCGGGACGGCCGAGGCCGGACCGGTCGTGAAGTCGGTGCTGGCCAGCGCGTCGCGGATCTTCTGCGGGTCGCACGTCTTGCCCTGGTCCATGACCTGGGCGAGCTCGTAGACGGCGGCCCAGGACTCGCCCGCCTCCTGCGGCATGAACGCGTTGTACTTCTGCTGGTACTGGGTCGCGGCGTCGGAGACACCGGGCAACGTCACGTCGGAGTTCCACGCCGCGGAGGCCATGATGCCGTCGGCCGCGTCACCGAGCGCCTTGGCGAACTGCGGGGTGAGCGCCCCACCGCCGCCGGACGTCGCGATCGGCGTGGTGACCCCGCGGGCCCGGATGCCCTTGATGATCAGCGACAGGTCGGACACGTTGCCGCCCAGCACGATCAGGTCGGCCTTGGCGTCGGAGATCTTGTTGACGATGGCGGTCGCGTCGGACAGGCCGTTGGGGAAGATGACCTGCTGCAGGACCTGCACACCCTCCTTGCCCGCCCCCGCGACGACACCGGCGGTCTGCGCCTTGGTCGACGCGTCGTCGGAGCCTGCGACGGCGAGCGTGCGCAGCGGCCGGTTCTGCGCCTCGAAGACGCCCTTGGCGTCGGTGACCGTCTCCGAGCCGAACGCCGAGGCCTTCGGCGGGATCTGGAAGAGGTACTTGTAGCCCTTCGCCGTCAGGTCGTCGACGAACGACTGCGTGATCAGCGGGACCTTCTTGGTCTCGGTCGCGACGACCGTCGTCAGCGTCATGCTCGACAGGTACGAGCCGACGACCGCCGACATGTTGCCCTGCTGGAGCAGGTTCTCCGTGACCGTCTTGGCCTGGCCCGGGTTGTCCGAGCTGGTGTCGCCGCTGACGATCTTGATCTTGGCGCCGTCGAGGCCCTTGATCCCGCCGGCGTCGTTGATCTGGTCGGCGGCGAGCTGCATGCCGTTGAGGGAGTTCTGGCCGTTCTCGGCCCAGACCCCCGACAGCGGGTAGGGCGCACCGATGCTGACGGTGTCACCGCAGTTCACCGCATTGCCGGACTGGCTCTGGGTGGCGATGCCACCGCATGCGGTGGCGAGTGTGAGCAGGGCGGCGGCTGCCGCCGCCCTGGCGATCCTGGTCCTCATCGCGTCTCCTTCGACGGGGCCGCCGCCGCGGGGGCGTCGGTGATGAGCTTCTGGAGGAACGCCAGCGATGCCGCGAGCCGTTCGCGCTGGTCGGCGACGCCGGGGTGGTTGTCGAGGCCCTCGACCGAGAGCCGGTACGGTTCGGCACGACCGGCGGATCCCACCAGCACGCCGACGAGCGAGGCGAGGTCGGCGACCCCTTCGCCCGGGTAGCACCACTGCACGTCGAACCCGCGTCGGTGGAAGCGGTCCTCCACGTAGCGCGAGACGAGCCTGAAGTCCTTCACGTGCCCCGACGGCGCCAGCGGCGCCAGCCGGGTGATGACCGGCAGCGGGTCCTGCAACGACGAGATCGGGTTGATCAGGTCGAGGAACACGCCGATCCGGTCGGAGCCGACGCCGTCGATGATCTCGGCGTACTCGTCGGCGGTGAAGTCGGAGTGGTTCTCCAGGAGGATCTGCACGTCCCCGGGCACCTCGTCGGCCGCCCGGCGCAGCGTCTCGGTGACGTAGCGCTGCTCGGCCGCGATCAGCCCCGGCTGGGAGAACAGCTCCGCCCGGTAGAAGCCCGACGACACCCGCGCGAACGGGCTGCCGATGGTCTCGGCGAGCGCGACCCAGCCGCGGATGCGCTCGACGCCGCGCTCGACCGTGTCGCCGTTGCCGACGCGCCCGACGACGTCGCCGGACAGCGTGATGTCCAGGCCGAGCTCGGCCGCGAGCCCACGCAGCGCCTCCAGCCCGGCCTCGTCGCGGTCGCGCACGTGCACCGCGTTGAACTGGACGAACGAGTAACCGAGTTCCGCGATCTCCCGCAGGACGTCCTCGAGGGAGATCTCCCCGGTCGCGAGCCGGCAGTGGTAGGAGAGCGTGTCGACGCCCAGGACGATGTCCATCCGGGGTCCCATCCTTCCCTCGACGAGCCCCTCACACGGGGGCCACGTGCCGCGGGACGGCCGTGGTGACGGCCACCGCCGCGGCTGTGCGTACGGTCCGAAAGAGTTCAGATTATGAATCTCAACTCACTGTCGTGAAAACCTAGCGATCCACCG
The DNA here is from genome assembly GCF_000196675.2 of Pseudonocardia benzenivorans CB1190. Lineage (GTDB taxonomy): Bacteria > Actinomycetota > Actinomycetes > Mycobacteriales > Pseudonocardiaceae > Pseudonocardia > Pseudonocardia benzenivorans. The sequence continues at coordinate 3,983,509 of NC_015312.1, forward strand.
GTGACCCGGTCAAGAGCTTCCGTGGACCCGAATCCTGGCTGTGACCAGCAGTTACGTCCGTTTCAGCCCAACCACTCGCGGATCGTTGCAGCGATCGCGTCGGGACCCGGCACCAGACCGGCGGCGAGACTCGGCGCGGCGGGCACCCGGGTATCGGGCAACCCGACCCGCAGCGGCGGGACCCGGAGTGCGACGCCCTCGCCGGCGACGCGCGCGACCACCTCGGCCCCGAACCCGCCGGTGGTGTTCGCCTCGTGCACGACGGCCAGCGCACCGGTGCGCCGGGCACTCGCCGCGACCTCGTCGGTGGGGAACGGGTTGAGCCACGGCGTCTCCAGCACCTCGACCGAGATGCCCTCGCCCGCCAGGGTCGCGGCCGCCTCCAGCACCCGGGCCGTCATCGCCCCCCAGGTCACGACGGTGGCGTCGGTCCCCTCGCGACGGACCCGCAGCCCGCCCGGTTGCTGCACGGGCCCGCCGAGCCGCACCGGACCGGTGCCCGCCGGATAGAGCGTCCGGTTCTCGATCACGAGCACCGGGTCGTCGGAGTGCACGGCGGCGACGAGCAGGTCGTAGGCGTCCTGCGCGGTCCAGGGCATGCACACCCGCAGGCCCGGGACGTGCAGGAACAGTGCCTCGAGGCTCTGGCTGTGCTGGGCGCACGCCCCGGGCGCGCTGCCCTGCTGGGTGCGGATCGTGACCGGCGCGACGAGCTCGCCGCGGCTGACGTAGCGCACGTTGACCAGCTGGTTGACCACCTGGTCGAAGGCGACGAGCGAGAAGTCGACCCACATGATCTCGACGATCGGCCGCCTGCCCAGCATCGCGGCCCCGACCGCCGAGCCGAGGATCGCGGACTCGCTGATCGGGGTGTCGAAGACCCGGTCGCCGAAGTCGCGGCGTAACCCGCGGGTGACGCCGAAGACACCGCCGGGCTTGGCGATGTCCTCGCCGTAGAGCAGCGTCTCCGGGATCTCCTCGAGGCAGCGGCGCAGCGCGGCGTTGACAGCACCGCCGTAGGTCAGCTCCTTGACGTCCTGCGTCGCGGACGGGGCACCCGTCGTGGCGGGACCCGAGACGGCCGTGTCAGGCATAGAGGTGCTCCTTCGCGGTCGCGGGGTCGGCGAGCGGGGCGGCCAGCGCCGCCGCGGCGGCGGCCTCCATCTCGGCACGGGCGTCGGACTCGGCGGCGGCGATCTCGTCGTCGCTCACGCCGCTCTCGCGCAGCCGGCGCGTGAGCAGGGCGACCGGCTCGCGCTCGGCGTCGCGCTCGCGCTCGCCGGGGCGCCGGTACTGGTCGGCGTCGCCGATGTAGTGGCCGACGAGGCGCTGCGTCATGGCCTCGACGAGCGTCGGGCCCCCGCCCTCGCGGGCGACCTCGAACGCGTCGCCGAGCCGCTCGCGCACCTCCTGCGGGTCGTTGCCGTCGATCCGCTCGCCCGGCATCCCGTAGGCGGCCGCACGGCGGAAGAGCTCGGGGTCGCGGACCATCTCGTCGATCGGGGTGAGCTCGGACCACGAGTTGTTCTCGCACAGGAAGACCACCGGCAGCGAGAACGCCGAGGCGAAGTTCATCGCCTCGTGGACCGCGCCCTGGTTCATCGCGCCGTCGCCGAAGACGGTGAGCGCCACGCGGTCCGAACCGTCGTGGCGGCCGGCCAGCGCGGCGCCGCAGGCGATCGGCGCGCCGGCGCCGACGATGCTGTTCTCGCCGAAGAACCGGTACGCCGGTGCCGTCAGGTGCGCCGACCCTCCGCGACCACCGTTGATCCCGGTGTCGCGGCCGAGGATCTCGCCGAACAGCGCCTCGACGGGCACCCCGCAGGAGATCGCCCACGAATGTCCGCGATAGGTGGCGAAGACGGCGTCCTGCGGACCGGCGAGCCCGGATGCGCCGGTGGCCACGCCCTCCTGGCCGATGCCCAGGTGGATCGAGCCGACGGCGTCGCCCGCCAGCCGCAGCTCGCGCACCTTCTCCTCGAACGCGCGCATCCGCCACACCATGCGCAGGTCGGTCAGTGAGGTGCCGGCGGTGGCGCTGCCGGGCGCGGCATCGGTGGCGGTCACGGCCGTCTGCCGTTCTGGGAGTTCATGTGCGTCTCCTCGCGAGAGGGGCCGCCGGGTGGTGTTCCCGCGACCTGTCGTGCGGATCGGGGCGCGCCCCGGGGTCCTGGATGCTCGGCCCTGGCCGGCCCTCACGGTCGGCCCTGTGTCGGTCGGCCCTGTGTCGGTCGGCCCTGTGTCGGTCGGCCCTGTGTCGGTCAGCCCTGTGTCGGTCAGCCCGCGGCCAGCCGCTGCCCGCCGTCGACGGCGAGCGCGACACCGGTGATGAAGCTCGCCTCGTCCGAGGCGAGGAACAGCGCGGCATTGGCGACGTCCCAGGCGGTGCCCATCCTGTTGCGCAGCGGGACGTGGGAGTTGCGCTCGGCGTAGACGTCCTCGCGGGTCCGCCCGTCGAGGCCGACCCGGTTCTCGATCGCCATCGGGGTGTCCATCAGCCCCGGCAGGATCGCGTTGGCCCGGATCCCGTACTGCGCGTTGGTGATCGCGATGTGCTCGGTCATCGTCACCACACCGGCCTTGGACGTGCGGTACGTGACGTACGGGTAGTTGATGCACGCGGCGATCGAGGAGATGTTGGTGATGACGCCGCCGTCCTGCTCGCGCATGACGCGGATCGCGTGCTTGCAGGTCATCACCATGCCCTGCAGGTTGACGGCGGTGACGCGGGCGAACGCGTCGGCCTCGATGTCGGCGATCGGGGCGTCGCCGCCCGCGATGCTGATGCCGACGTTGTTGTGCAGGATGTCCAGCCGGCCCCACTGCTCGACGCACCCGGCGACGGCGGCGGCCACCTCGTCCTCGACCGTGACGTCGGCCGTGATCGCGACGGCCTCGCCGCCCTCGGCGGCGATCTGCTTGACGGTGTCCTCCGCGGCGGCGAGGTCGCGGTCGGCGCACAGGACCTTGGCGCCCTCCCGGGCGAGCAGCACGGCCGTCGCCCGGCCGTTGCCGGTGGTCTGCCCCGGCGTCTGGCCGGCGCCCATCACGAGCGCCGTCTTCCCCGCCACCCTGCCGGTCCCCGGCTGCGCCATCCTCGACCCCTTCGTCACGGTCCCGCACACATCGCGGCTCGCTGCGGTGCGTCGTGCAGAATTTCAAATGATGAATACTTGCGGCATTTCGTGAACGACGGTAATCATGGGTCGTCGCCCCGTCAACTCCGCCGGGGCACCTGCGGGACCCGGCGCCGACCCGGCGGGCCGACGGCCGTGGCACCCCCGCGGACACCCCGGACTCCCCACGGAGCGACGATGGCACTGGTGCCCTATCTGTCCGAGTCGGATCTCGCCGAGAGCGACCGCGAGCTGCTCGAGAGGCCGATCAACCTGTTCCGCGGCCTCGCCAACAGTCCCGACGGCCTGCGGCACTTCCACGTGCTCGGGCAGTGGATCCGGCACGGCTGCGAGCTCGACCCACGGCTGCGCGAGCTGGCCATCCTGCAGGTCGGGTACCTGACCGCGAGCCCCTACGAGTGGAGCCACCACGTCAAGATCGGCCACGACTTCGGTGTGACCGACGCCGACATCGCGGACCTCGTCAAGGCGAGCAACGACGAGTCGCACGGCCTCGGCGACCTCGAGACCCTCGTGCTCACCGCGGCCAGGGAGATCACCGCCGACCGGCGCGTCAGCGACGAGACGTGGGCATCGCTGGAGAAGGCGCTCGGCCGGGCCCGGGCGGTCGACCTGGTGATCATCGCGTCGTTCTACAACGCGGTCATCCGCATCCTCGGGACGCTGCGCATCGACGTCGAGCCCGAGTACGCCGGCTACCTCGAGCAGTTCCCGCTGCCCGGGACGCCGCTGGCCTGAGCGCCACCCCGGCCCGCGCCCGGGTACGGGCGCGGGCCGGTGTCGCGGGCGGACACGCGGCACCCGCCGGGCGCGGGCCCCGGCCCCGTTCACAGCCCCAGGTAGGCCCGTTTGAGGTACTCGCTGTCGCCGAGCTCCTCACGGGTACCCGTGAAGGTCACCTCGCCCGTCGTCAGGACGATCGCGCGCTCGATGACCTCCAGCGCCTGCGTGGCGTTCTGCTCGATGAGCAGGATCGACACGCCGAGCTCGCGGTGGATCGCGGCGAGCCGGTCGAACATCTCCTCGACGATGACCGGCGCGAGCCCGAGGGAGGGCTCGTCGAGCATCAGCAGCCGGGGCGCGAGCATCAGCGCCCGGCCGACGGCGAGCATCTGCTGCTCCCCACCCGAGAGCGACCCCGCGAGCTGCGTCGCCCGCTCCTTCAGCCGCGGGAAGAGCGTGAGCACCTCGTCGAGCAGCTCGGCGCGCGACCGGTCCGGCGGCGTGGCGTAGGCACCGAGCGCCAGGTTGTCCTGCACGCTCAGCGACGGGAAGACCCGGCGACGCTCGGGCACGTGCGCGAGCCCCGTGGCGGGGATCCGGTGCGCCGGGATGCCGACGAGCTCGCCGTCCCCCAGCCTGATCGAGCCCGCCGCCGGGCGGACCAGCCCGGAGATCGACTTCAGCAGCGTCGACTTGCCGGCGCCGTTCGCGCCGAGGACGCCCATGAACTCGCCGGGCCGCAGCTCGAAGGAGACGTCGACGAGCGCTCGGATGTTGCCGTAGTCCACCGACAGGTTCTGCACGCGCAGCGACGCCGCGGTGGAGGCGCGCTCCCCGTCGGCCGTGCGCGTCCGCCACGGTGCCCTCATGCCGGCTCCCCCAGGTTCGCCGCGGCCGACCGGCCCAGGTAGGCCTCGACGACCCGCGGGTCGCTCATGACCTCCCGCGGTGGTCCCTCGGCGATCATCACGCCGTGGTCGAGGACGAGGACGCGATGGCTCAGTTCCATGATCACCCGCAGCACGTGCTCGATGACGATCGTGGTCAGTCCGTCGGAGTTGAGCGTGGTGATCACGCCGATGAGGTCGCGGGTCTCGGCCTGGTTGAGCCCGCTCATCATCTCGTCGAGCAGCAGCAGGCGGGGCCGCAGCGCCAGCGCCCGCGCGATCTCGACGCGCTTCTGGTCGGCCAGCGGGAGCTCGTCGACCCTGCTGTCCTGCAGCGCCTGCATCCCCAGCAGCTCGGCGACCTCGGCCGCGCGTTCGCGCGAGGCCCCCATCGACGGGCAGACGGTGCTGGCCGAGAGCGTCACGTTCTCCGCGACCGACATCGCCTTGAACAGCCGGACCGACTGGAACGTGCGCGCGATCCCGAGCCGCGCGACGCGTTCGGGCGGCCGGCCGCTGACGAGCGCGTCGCCGATCCGGATGGTGCCCGACGTCGGACGCACGGCCCCGGCGACGGCGTTGAACGTGGTGGTCTTGCCCGCGCCGTTGGGACCGATGATGCCCAGCAGCTCGCCCTCGGCGACGGTGAAGTTGACGTCGTTGACCGCGACGAGGCCGCCGAAACGGACCGTCAGGCCCTCGACGCGCAGCAGCGGTTCGGTCGATGCGGCCATGGCTCAGCTCCCGTTCCGGCTGGTCGGGACGGACGGCGTGGCGGACACGGCGTCGACCGGGCGCGGGTCGGGTACGGAGTCGCCCGGCGGCGCGGCGTCGCGGGCCGGTGGTCGCGGCGTCCGCCTGCGGATGCGCATCGACATGATGCCGCGCGGCTCGATCCAGAGGATGACGAGCACGACGAGCGCGTAGACGACGAGGTTGAACCCGGCCGGGTAGGCCGACAGCGACGAGTTGAGCAGCTGCTGCAGCGGCACCAGGATCACCGCGCCGATGACCGGGCCCCACAGCTTGCCCGCGCCACCGACGAACGCGATCACCGCGATCTGCGTCGCGACGGTCGCGCCGAAGGCGCTGTCGGGGTCGATGAAGGCGACGTACTGCATGTAGACCGAGCCGGCCAGCGCCGCGGGGACGGCACTGATCGCCAGGCCGACCAGCTTGACGCGGAACGCCAGCACACCGGACGCCTGGGCCGCCTCCTGGTCGGCCTGGATCGCGCGCAGCTGCAGCCCGAGCCGCGAGCGCAGCACCAGCCACGTCGCGACGAACGCGAGCGCGGCGAGCAGCGTCGCGATCCAGTAGAAGACGACCTTGTTGTCGAAGGAGAACTGACCCGGGGCGTCGCCGAGCAGCGGGAGCGTCAGCCCCACCTCGCCGCCGGTGAAGCCCTCGTAGTGCCCGGTCAGGATGGCGAACACCAGCGTCAGCGCGAACGTCGCCAGCGAGAAGTAGATGCCGCGCAGGCGCAGCGTCACCGCGCCGAGCAGGACCGCCAGCACCACCGCGACGACCACGCCCAGCACCACACCGACGTAGGCGTTGAGGTGGTAGCGCACCTGCAGCAGCGCGGTCGTGTAGGCACCGAGGCCGAAGAAGATGCTGTGCCCGAACGAGATCTGGCCGCCGAAGCCGCTGATGACGTTCCAGCCCAGCGATGCGGCCATGAAGATCAGCGTCAGGGTCGCGACGCTGAGCACGAAGCTGGACTGGATGAACCACAGCGGCAGGCTCGCGACCAGGACGAGCACGACGGTCCCCAGTCCGCCGGTGGAGCGCAGGAGCTTTCCGAGCGCGGTCATGCCGAGGCCTTCCGTCCGGACAGGATGCCCTGCGGGCGCAGCACGAGGACCAGCACGAACGCGAGGAACAACCCGACGTCCTGCAGGTCGACGGCCACGTAGATCGCGGTGACCTGCTGGATGATGCCGACGAGCAGACCCGCGACGAACGCACCGACGATGTTGCCGAGCCCGCCCATGACGACGGTGACGAACGCGATGATCAGGAAGCCCGCGCCGGTCGTCGGGGTCACCGGGTAGTAGGTCGCGAGGACGCAGCCCGCGATCCCGGTGAGCATGATGCCGACGCTGAAGCTCACCGCGTAGACCTTGTTCGGGTCGATCCCGACCATCGACGCCATGTCCCGGTCGTCGACCGTCGCGCGGATCGCCTTTCCGTACAGGGTCCGCTGCAGTGCGATGTAGAGCAGCAGGAACACGACCAGCGCGATGAGGAACGACACCAGTCGCGCCTGCTGGATGTAGACGCCGAAGACCTCGTAGACCGCCGGCAGCACGCCCTGCACCGCCCTCGGCGACGGGCCGAAGAACATCAGGAGCAGGTTCGAGATGAGGATCGACACCGCCAACGTGAGGACGAGTTGTCCGTGTTGGGCGTCGATGGCCGATATGCCCTTGACCGAGAGCGTCCGGCGCACGATGACGCGGTAGACGATCGCCCCGATCAGGAACGAGAGGATCGCGACCGGGATGATCCCGATCAGCGGGCTCAGGCCCAGGCTCGCGAACAGGAGCACCGCGCCGTACATGCCGAGGGTCACGAAGTCGCCGTGGGCGAAGTTGATGACACGGGTGATACCGAAGATCAGCGTCAGGCCGCTGGAGAACAGTCCGTAGAGGCCGCCGACGAGGATCCCGCTCACCAGCGTCTGCACGAGTGTCGTCACCAGGAATCACGCTCCGCCGTTGGACCGGAACCGTCTGTGCAGGGTGAAAGGCCGGGACCGGGTGGTACCGGCCTTCGGTGCTGGGATGTCACGATCGGGTCTTTCACATACTGAACATCAGTGTGAAGATGTGAAAGGAAGTTAGCGGCGGCTCCTGGTGACGTCAAGCACCGTCCGGCCGCACCCGACCGGTCGCGCGGGTGCCGGGCGCGCGCAGTGTGGCGGCACCGGGCGACCTCGTCACGTTCCTCCGTGAACGCGAAAGGACCTTGTCGGCGCGCGCCGGCGCGACCTACGTTTCGGCCGGTCCAGCCCTCCGCGTTCCCGGATCGGTCCTCCGGGGACCCGGAGGCACAGGCGGGCGGCACCGGTGCCGCCCCGGACACGGGAGCCCACCGTGGACAGTCAGCGCCTCGGTCGTCTGTTCGACGTCGTCGACCATCTCGCCGAACACGGCCCGACGTCGGTCTCGCAGCTCAGCAAGCGGCTGGGACTGCCGCTGTCGAGCACCCACGACCTGCTGCGCGCGATGGTGGAGGCGAAGGCACTGCACCTCTCGGGCCGGCTGTACGGGCTGGGCCCGCGCACGATCCGGACGGCCATCAACGTGCTCGACAGCGTCGCCGTCCGCCGGGTCGCGGCGCGTCACCTCGACCTGCTCGCCGAGACCACCGGGTACGACGTCTACCTCGCCGTCGCGGCCGGCACCCGCGTCGTCTACGTGTCACGGCATCCGGGCAGCCAGCACGTCAACCTCGACATCCCGCTCGGACGCAGCCTGTTCCTGCACTCGACGGCCGTCGGCAAGCTGTTCGCGGCGTACCGGCCGGAGATCGCCGACGCGATGCTGCGCAAGCCACGGCCCGCGCTGACCCCGCAGACCCGCACCTCCCCCGCCGAGCTCGAACGCGACCTCGCCGCCATCCGCAAGCGCGGCGTCAGCGTCAGCCGCGGCGAGAGCCTGCGCGGCGTCCTCGGGCTGGCGACGCCGGTGCGCGACCAGTCGGGCGTCGTCGTCGCGGCCGTGCACGTGTCCGCGCTGCGCACCGCACTGCCCGCCCGCGAGCTGGGCGCCCTGACCACCGCCATGCACGAGACCGCCGCCGCCGTGGAGGCCGAACTGGTCGACCCGACCGCGGCCGCGGACGCCCACGCCGGCTGACCCCGTCGTCCGCCCCATCCGGAAGGACCCCTTCGTGACCCGATCCGAACCCGCGCCCCCGCGGGTCGCCGTCGTCTCCTGCGTCCGCGACGTCGTCGCCCGCGAGGAGGGCCGCAGCCTCGAGGAGATGATCTTCGAGACCTCGCACCGCGCACTGGCGGCCGCGGGCCTGACCGCGGCCGACGTCGGCGGTGTCGTGCTCAGCGGCAACGACCAGACCGACGGCCGCGTCATCTCGTGCATGACCTCGGCCGGCCCCGCGGGCGGGGTCGGGCGTGACGTCACGATGATCGCCTCGTCCGGCGAGCACGCCCTGGTCTACAGCTGGCTGCGGCTGCGGTCGGGGCAGGGCGAGACGGTGCTCGTCGTCGGCTGGGGCAAGCCGAGCGAGTCGGTCTCCCCCGAGCACGCCGAGCTCGTCAGCGCCGAGCCCTACGTGCTGCGGGCCGTCGGCATGAACGACACGATCGCCGCCGCGCTGCAGGCGTCGCGCTGGGCCGCCCCCGGCGCGCCGCCCGCGGCCGACGACGTCGTGGCCTGGCCGCTGACCGCAGCCGACCTGCCCGCCCGGGCGGACTGCGTGTACGCCGCGGTCCTGGCCGTCGAGTCGGCGGTGCCCGCCGGAGCCTCCACGGGACCTGCGTGGATCCGCGGGGCGGGGTGGTCGACCGACCGCTACGAGCCGGGGGCCCGCGACCCCGCCGCCCAGGCCGCGCTGCACGCCGCGCTCGCCCACCTCGACCGCGGCGACGACCCCGTCCCGGCCGCGAGCTGGGAGGCCGTGGAGATCGCCGCGCCGAGCGAGCCCGCCGTCGCGCACGCCGCCTCGGCGCTGGGCCTCCCGGCGGGCACGCCGGTGAACGCGTCCGGCTCGCTGCGCGACGCGCCCGCCCCCGCGCACGTCGCCGGGCTGGCCAGGCTGCTCGCCGCCGCGACGACGGTCTCGGAAGGCCGGGCCGGCGTGGCCGCGGGGATCGGGTTCAACGGGTTCGCGGGGCAGGGCGCGACGGTCATGGTCTTCGGCAGGGACGCGGTCTCCGGCGGGGACGCGGTCTCCGGCAGGGACACGGTCGCCGGAAGGGACGCGGCATGAGTGCGGTCGGGGTGCTCGGGGTCGGGCAGACGCCCTACGTCACGCGGCGGGCCGACGTGACGTTCCCCGAACTTGTCCGGGAGGGCGCGCTGCTCGCCCTCGACGACGCCGGCATCACCATGGACGACGTCGACGCCGTCGTGTTCCCGCTGGCCCCGGACGCGCTCATCGGCGTCGGCAACGGCGAACGGTGGTGCGTCGAGGCGCTGGGCGCGGCGGGCAAGCCGTTCATGCGCGTCAACAACGGCGGCGCCACCGGGATGAGCGCGGTCATCGCCGCGTGGACCCACGTCGCGTCGGGGATGTTCGACGTCGTGCTCGTCGCCGGTGGCGAACGCGTCTCCGAATCGGGGTCGGCGCAGTCGGTGCTCAACAAGATGTGGGACGTCGGCTACGAACGGCCGATCCCGCTGAACACCATCACGATGTTGGCCCTGTCCGCGGTGCGCTACATGCACGCCCACGGCGCGGACGAGGCCGACTTCGCCCGGGTGACGGTGAAGAACCGCCGGCACGCCGCGCTCAACCCGCTGGCCCACCTGCGCGAGCCGGTCACCGTCGAGGACGTCCTGGCGAGCCGGGTGCTGGCGTGGCCGATCAAGCTCGGTGACGCCTGCCCGTCGTCGACCGGCGCGGCGGGTGCGGTGCTGGTCTCCGAGCGGTACGCGCGGGCGCACGGGCTGCGGCCCGCGTGGATCCGCGGGATCGGGCAGAACACCGAGACGTTCTGGATGGGCGACCGGGTCGGCCCGCGGATGCTCGCCGACCACGGCGACGCCGACGCGCTGGCCGTCGCGTTCGAACGGGCCTACGCGATGGCGGGCGTCACCGACCCCGCCGGCCAGCTCGACGTCGCCGAGATCTATGCGCCCTTCTCCAGCGTGGAGCTGCACGTCATCGAGGCGGCGGGGCTGTGCGGCAAGGGCGAGGCCCCGGCCCGGCTCGCGCAGGGCGACTTCGCGCTCGGGGCGAAGGGCACGATCGTCAACCCGTCGGGTGGGGTGCTGTGCTCCAACCCGATCGCCGTCACCGGCGTCGCCCGGCTGGCCGAGGCCACGCTGCAGGTGCAGGGCCGCGCGGGTGACCGGCAGGTCGAGGGCGCCCGCACCGCCGTGGCCAGCGCGATCGGCGGCGACCACCAGTTCTACGCGAGCCTCGTGCTCAGCGCCGACCTCGAGGACATCGCGTGAGCACGCGAACGGAAGGAACCCCCGTGACCAGCGCCGTCGAACCCCGGTTCTACACCCAGACCTGGGACCTCAGCTACCGGCACGCGTTGGGCGACACCACGTCGCGCTTCCTCGCCGGCCTCGCCGAGCAGCGGATCCTGGGCAGGCGCTGCCCGTCGTGCGAGCGGGTGATCGTGCCGGCCCGCTCGTTCTGCGACCGCGACCACACGGCCACCTCGGACTGGGTCGAGGTGGCCACCGCCGGCGTCGTCGAGATGTTCACGATCGTCCACGAGGCGTTCCGCGGGCTGCCCGACCCGCCGTACGCGCTGGCCTACGCCACGCTCGACGGGGCCGACACCGCGCTCGTCGGCTACGTCCGCGGGCTCGACCTCACCGACCTGCCCTCGGCGGTCGCGTCGCTGGCCGTCGGCAACCGGGTCCGGGTCGCGTTCAGCGACACACCGACCGGGACGGCCGCGGACTACTGGTTCGAGCCGGCCTGAGCGCGGTGGCTCCCGAACGGATGCGGGTCGTCGAAATGGCGGCCTGCGGCGGTCCGGAGGTGCTGGTGGCCGCGACCCGGCCGGTGCCCGAGCCCGCGCCCGGGCAGCTGCTCGTCCGGGTCGGCGCCGTCGGGGTGTGCGGGCACGACCTGCTGGCCCGCCGCGGGCTGCTCGCCGCCCGGCCCGGGTCGGTCCTCGGCCACGAGATCGCGGGCGAGGTCGTCGGGCTGGGCGACGGTACGCCGCCCGGATGGGCGGGCCGGCGGGTCGCGCTCATGCAGCGCATCCCGTGCGGGACCTGCGAGTGGTGCGCCGACGGGCGCACCACGTCGTGCCGCAGCGGCCCCGGCTTCTACGGCGAGGACCTGCCGGGCGGGTACGCGCAGTACGTCGTCGCCTCGCCGCTCAACGCCGTGCCGCTGCCCGACCACGTCGACCTCGCGACGGGCGCGATCCTCTCCTGCGCCGTCGGCACGGGCCGGCGGGCGTTGCGGGCCGCCGAGGTCGGCGCGGGCGACGTCGTCGTCGTGACCGGCGCCGGGGGCGGCGTCGGGGTGCACACCGTCGCGCTCGCACACCACCTCGGGGCGGTGGTCGTCGCGCTGACCGGCAGCCCCGGCAAGGTCGACGCGCTACGCGCCCTCGGCGCCGACCGGGTGCTCGCCCGCGCGGACGTCCGCGAGGTCCGCGCCGCGCTGGCCGAGCTGGGGCGGCCGCGCGGGGCCGACGCGGCCGTCGAGATCACCGGCGGCCCGACGTTCACGACGGCGCTGCGGGCGCTCGCGCCGCGGGGACGGCTCGCACTCGTCGGCAACACCGAGCCCGCGACGCTGCCACTCGACCCGGGTCTGACGATCGTGAAGGAGCTGCGCGTGCACGGATCCGCCCACGCCGACCGCGACGACCTCGCCGCCGTCGTCGACCTCGTCGCCGCCGGAGCGGTCGCACCGGTCGCGACGGTCCGCCGGCCGCTCGCCGAGGCCGCCGCCGCGCACGCCGACCTCGAGGCGCGCGCCGTCACCGGACGGACGGTGCTGCTGCCGTGACCGTCACCGCACCGCCGGCCGCCCCGACGTTGCCGGCCCTCGTCTCCGACATCGCGGGCGCGACGCCCGACGCGGCCGCCCTCGTCGCGGGTGCGGTCGAGTGGACCTACCGCGAGCTCGACGACGCCGCCCGCCGCGCCGCCGCCGCCCTGCGCGGGCTGGGCGTCGGCCCGGGCGGGACGGTCGCGCTGCTCGGCGCCAACTCCGCGCAGTGGCTCGCCGCGACCCTCGGCGCGATGCGCGCGGGCGCCCGCGTCGACGCGTTCAACACCTGGGTCAAGGCCTGGGACCTGCGGCACCTGCTCGCGACGTGCGCGGCGCCGGTGCTCGTCATGGACGCCGCGGTCCGGTCGAGCGACCTGCTCGCCGAGCTGCGCGAGCTCGTGCCCGAGCTCTGGGACGCCGGGCCCGGCGAGTGGCGCAGCGCGGAGTTCCCCGTCCTGCGCGAGGTCGTCGTCCTCGACCACTCCGTCGACCACTGCCTCGCCGCGGACCTCCCGGCGGGGGCCCGCCGCTGGTCCGGGCTGACCGGCGGTCCGGGTGCGGACACCTGCGCCGCCGGACCCGACGACGTCGCCTTCGTGCTCTACACCTCCGGGTCGACGCGCCACCCGAAGGCCGTCCCGCTGCGGCAGCACGACCTGCTGGTCAACGGTTTCCACATCGGCGAGCGGATGGGCCTCACCGCCGCCGACCGGGTCTGGCTCGGGTCGCCGCTGTTCTGGAGCTTCGGCGCGGCCAACGCGCTGCCCGCCACCCTCACCCACGGCGCGTGCCTCGTCGTGCAGGACCACTTCGACCCCGCGACCGCCGCCGACACCCTCGCCGCGCACCGCTGCACCGCCGCCTACCTGCTGCCGAGCCTCGCCGACGGGCTCGCGACGGTCGCCGACCGGGTCCGCGCGGTGACCTCGCTGCGCACCGGCCTGACGATCGGGCGACCCGACGAGGTGCGCCGCATCGTCGACGAGCTCGACGTGCCCGACATCTGCAACATCTACGGCTCGACCGAGACCTACGGGAACTGCTGCGTCACCCCGCACGACGCACCGCTGGAGGTCCGGCTCACCACGCAGGGTCCGCCGCTGCCCGGCGTCGAGCTGCGCGTCGTCGACGTCGACGGGACCGAGCTGCCGCCCGGTGAGTTCGGGGAGCTGCAGGTCCGGGGCCGCGTCATGCCCGGCTACCTCGGCGACGACGACGAGACCGCGGCGACCAACGCCGCGGCGCTCACCGCCGACGGGTGGTACCGCACCGGTGACCGGCTGCGGGTGCGCGCCGAGGACGGGTTCGTCGAGTTCGGCGCGCGGCTCACCGACATGATCAAGACCAACGGCATCAACGTGGCCCCCGCGGAGGTCGAGGGCTTCCTGTCGGCGCACCCGGACGTCGCCGAGGTCGCGGTCGTCGGCGCGCCGCACCGCAGCCGCGGCGAGGTCGTCGTCGCCTTCGCCACGCTCGTCGACGGGGCTGCCGCGACCGGCGAGGACCTGCGACGCTTCTGCCGGAACGCGATCGCGGGGTACAAGGTGCCCTGGGAGGTCGTGGTCCTGGAGGCGCTGCCGCGCACCGGAACGGGCAAGGTGACGCGCAGGGCGCTGGTCGAGCAGGCGGCCGAGCGGGTGCGCAGCCGCGAGCGGGAGGGAGCCCCGGGGTGAACGGGAACGAGAGCCGAGCCGACGGGGGCCGGGCGGACCCGGGCCAGGGCGACGGGAACTGGGGTCGCTGGGGTGCCGACGACGAGACCGGCGCGCTGAACCTGATCGGTCCCGAGGCGATCCTCGCCGGCGCCGCGCTGGTCACCGAGGGCCGCACGATCTCGCTGGCCCAGCCCCTCGGCCCGGCCAGCCCGATGCCGCCGCACCGCAGCGCGCCGCGCCGGTTCATGGACCGCGACGGCGGCGACTACGCCGCGGGCGCCCGCGCACCCGGTGGCTTCAAGTTCGCCGAGGACACCGTCGTCCTCTCGACCCACAGCGGCACCCACATCGACGCGCTGTCCCACACGTGGAGCGGCGACACCCTGTACAACGGGCACCCGGCGGCGTCGCTGCGCTCCACCCGCGGCGCCCAGCGCTGCGGCGCCGACAAGCTCCGCCCGGTGGCCACCCGCGGGGTGCTGCTCGATCTCGTCGAGGGCTACGGCGGGCCGCTGCCACCCGGGACCCCGGTCGGCCCGTCGGACCTGGAGGCCGCCTACGCGCGGGCGGGGGTCACACCGATGCCCGGCGACGCGCTGCTGCTGCGGACCGGATGGTGGGAGGTGCAGGCGGACGAACCCGCCTACTACGAGACCGAACCGGGCCCGACGCCCGAGGCGGCCCGCTGGCTGGCGGAACTCGACGTCGCGCTCGTCGGCGCGGACAACTACGCGGTCGAGGTGCAGCCCGCCGGCACCCCGTCGATGTTCCCGGTGCACCTGGAGCTGTTGCACCGCAACGGGATACCGCTGCTGGAGAACCTGTCGCTGCTCGAGCTGGCCCGGACGGGGCGGGCGACGTTCCAGCTCGTCGTCGCGCCGCTGCCGCTCGCGGGATCGACGGCGAGCCCCGTGACCCCGCTGGCGGTCCTCTAGTTCAGGCGCCCGGGAGCGGCGGCCGCTCCGGAGGCGACCAGCTCAGCGATCCGCTCGGGCGTGCGGCCGAGCTCGGCCAGTACCTCTTCGGTGTGCTCGCCGACCGTCGGCGCGGCGCGGGCGACGGCCCCCGGCGTCCGGTCGAACCGCGGCACCGGGCCGGGTTGCGACACCCCGGCGACCTCGACGAACGTCGCGCGCGCGACGTTGTGCGGGTGCCGCGGCGCCTCGCTCATCGTCAGCACCGGGGCGACGCAGGCGTCGGAGCCCGCGAAGACGTCCGCCCACTCGGCCCGGGTGCGGGTGCGGAACACCGCGGCGAGCCGCGCCGACGCCGCATCCCACGTCGCCGGGTTCCACTGGTCGGCGAAGGCGGGGTCGCCGGTGAGGCCGAGCCGGTCGAGCAGCTCGGCGTGGAACCTCGGCTCCATCGCCGCGACCGCGACGTGGCCGCCGTCGGCGGTCTCGTAGGTGTCGTAGAAGTGCGAGCCGCTGTCGTTGGCGTTGGTACCGCGGCGCTCGTCCCAGCCTCCGCGGCCGTGCATCTCGAACATCATCGTCATCAGCGACGCGGCGCCGTCGACCATCGCGGCGTCGACCACCTGCCCACGCCCCGACCGGGACGTCTCGACCAGCGCCGTCGCGATCCCGAACGCCATCAGCAGCCCGCCGCCGGCGAAGTCCCCCACCAGGTTCAGCGGCGGGACCGGGCGCCCGCCGCGGTTGCCGACGTGGGCGAGCACGCCGGCGACGGCGATGTAGTCGAGGTCGTGCCCGGCCGTCGCGGCCAGCGGCCCGTCCTGGCCCCACCCGGTGAGCCGGCCGTAGACGAGCCTCGGGTTGCGCGCCAGGCACTCGCGGGGTCCGAGCCCGAGCCGCTCGGTGACCCCCGGCCGGAACCCCTCGACCAGCGCGTCGGCGCGGGCGACGAGGTCGCGGGCCGCGGCGAGGCCGTCGGGGTGTTTCAGGTCGAGCGCGACCGAGCGGCGCCCGCGGCCGAGGATGCCGTCGACCAGCGCGTCCAGGCCCTCGGCCGGGCCGGTCCGCGGCGGTCCGGCGGGCACCCGGTCGACGCGGACGACGTCGGCGCCGAGGTCGGCGAGCAGCATGCCGCAGTACGGCGTGGGCCCGACCCCGGCCAGCTCGACGACCCGCACCCCGGCCAGCGGGCCGCTCACCGCCGCTCCTCCGGCCCGGTCCGCTCCAGGTAGCGGACGATCTCGGTGTGGTCGGCGTCCGGCCCCAGCAGGGCGACCGCCGCCTCCCACCGCTCGGACACCTCGCGCGCGACGCCGCCCTCGACGCCCGTCGCGTCGAGGAGGCCGAGCGCGATGCGGACGTCCTTGGCCATCAGTCCGGCGGTGAACCCGGACCCGAAGGTCCCGGTCACGACGTGCTGGGGCCACTTCGTCTCGGTCGAGTTGCTGCGTCCGCTGGAACCGTTGACGACCTCGAGCATCACCTCGGGGTCGAGGCCGAACCGCGTGCCCGCGAGCAGGGCCTCGGAGCTGGCGAGCAGGTGCGCGGCCGACATCAGGTTGTTGAGGGCCTTGAGCGCGTGCCCGGCCCCGACGTCACCGACCCGCCGCGGCCTGCCCATCAGCGCGAACAGCGGCTCCAGCCGGCCGGCCGTCGCCGCGTCGGCGCCGATCATGATCGACATCGTGGCGGCGCGGGCCCCGGCGACCCCGCCGGACACGGGCGCGTCGACCAGCGTCGCGCCGGCGTCGGCGACCCGTGCCGCGAGCGCCCGGGTGCGCAGCGGCTCCGAGGAGCTCATGTCCACCAGGAGCGTCCCGGGTTCGAGCGCGGCGAGCAGCCCGCCGTCGACCACCGACTCGACGACCCCCGAGTCCGGCAGCATCAGGATGACGACCGACGCCCCCTCGGCGACCTCCGCGGCGGAACCGACGGCCGTCACGGTGTCACCCAGCCCCGCGAGTGCCGCGGCCGAGCTGTCGAAGGCACGGACGACGACGCCCCCGGCGGCCAGCCGCCCGGCCATCGGGGTACCCATGCGGCCGAGCCCGACGAACCCCACCACCGCGGGCAGGGCGGGGTCAGTCACCGGCCGCCGTCGTCGCGGCGGCGCCGGCCTCGCGGTCCTCGTCGCTGATCTCCCCGAGCGTCTTCTCGGCGACGCGGAACGCCTCCAGGGCCGCGGGGGCGCCGCAGTAGGCGACCGTCTGCAGCAACGCCTCGCGGATCTCCTCCTCGGTGCAGCCGTTGCGGACTGCACCGCGCACGTGCACCGACAGCTCGTGGTTGCGGTTCAGCGCGGTCAGCATGACGATCGTCAGCAGACTGCGGGTGCGCCGGTCCAGCCCCTCGCGGGTCCACACCCCACCCCACAGCGCGCCGGTCACGAACTCCTGGATCGGCCGGGAGAACTCGCTCACCGCGGCCATCGAGCGCTCGACGTGTGCCGGTCCGACGACATCGCGGCGGATGTCCAGTCCCGCGTCCCAGTGGGCACTGCCCGGCCCGAACTCACCGCTCACGACGAGGCTCCCGGGTAGTCGGCCGCGGCGACCTCGTCCGTCCAGCGGGTCGGCCCGAGCGAGACGGCGAGATGGGTCAGCACGGTGTCGGCGGTGCCGCCGTGCCAGTGCTCCTCGCCCGGCGGCACCCACACGACGTCGCCGGCGCGGATCGTCTCCGGCTCGCCGCCCTTGGTGCACACCCAGCCGAGACCGGAGGTCACGACGAGGATCTGGCCGTCGGTGTGCGCGTGCCAGAAGGTCCGGGCGCCCGGGGTGAAGGTCACCGAGCCGATCGTCGTGCCGTCGGTCGCCGGCAGGACCGGGTCGCCCCAGACCGTGCCGGTGAACGTGTCGCCGCGCAGCTGCGTCGGGATGCCCCCGGCCGCGCGTCCTCTGACGATCTCCATCGTCGTCCCTCCGTCGTCGGAGCCTGATGAATGTAAGACTGTCCGACAATCAGGGGCCGATCAACGAGGCGGGAGGAGAGCGGGGTCACACCGCGTCGCGCTCAGGCGAGCAGCGGTGCCAGCCGGTCGGCGTGCTCACGCAGCAGTGCCACCAGCTCCGGGTTCGGCTCCGCCACCCGCTGCGCGGGCCCCGACAGCGCCAGCCCCGCGACGAGCCTGCCGTCACCGGGGGCGCGAACGCCGACGGCGATGCAGCCCCGGTCGGCGCGCAGCTCGCCGCACTGGCGGGCGAGCCCGTCGGCGGCGACCCGGTCGAGCGCGGCGGTCAGCGCGGCGGGCGTCGAGACCGTGTACTCGGTGAACACGCGCAGGTCGCGGACGAGAGCACGCCAGTCGGGCTGCTCGGCGAGCAGCAGCCGGCCGAGCGCGGACGCCTGCGGATAGCGCGCGAGCAGCGCGGCGTCCGACGGCGGATGGTCCGGGTCCGGGTCGACGAGCGTCACCTGCCCCGCGCCCAGCCAGGCCAGGTGCACCCCCCAGCGGACCAGCCCGCGCAGATGGTCGACGACGGCCCGCGCCGCGGTCGGCGGGGCGACGGTCACCGGCAGCGCGAGCCGGGCCGCGCGCCTGCCCAGCGCGAACCCCTTCAGGTCGGGCAGCCGGACCAGGTACTCCTCGCCGACGAGCAGGTTGAGCAGCCGGTAGGTGGTGGCCTGCGGGAGCCGCAGCGCCGCCGAGATCTCCTTGGCCGTGACGCCGGGGCCCGCGGCCACCACCTCCTCCAGCACCGCCAGGGCGCTGCGCACCGCGCGCGGCTGCCGCCCCGAGAGGGGCAGCGGGTCCCGCGGGCTCGTCACGCGGCCCGGTCCGGCCGGGCGTCGGGACCCCGCGAGCCGCCGGTCCCGGGCCCGTCGGTACCGGGCCCGCCGGTACCGGGCCCGTCGCCACCACCGGGGACACCGGCACCGACGACGTCGGCGCCGAGGACGTCGTCGGCGACGGTCTCGTCGTAGACGCCGATGCCCGCGATCCGGTCGGGCCGGCGCAGCCGCAGCCACCCGAACCAGCAGGCCCCCGCGACCGCGAGCGCGGCCAGCACCACGACGACGGGCGTGCCGCCCGACCGGGCGACGAACGCGACGAGCACGGCCACCAGGATCGGCGCGATGACGGCCGTCGCGGCCACGGCGGGCCAGGTCAGCTCGCCGATGCGGCGCAGGAACACCGGTGCGGCCAGGCAGACCAGCAGGTACGCGACGAGGAAGCCGCCGGTGCCGACGGTGAGCAGGAACGTCAGCGTCCCGCCCAGCGGGGCACCGGCCAGCAGCGCGACGGCGAGCACGACGACCAGCACCGGCGCCACGACACCGATCGCCACGTGCGGGGTGGCGAACCGCGGGTGCGTGCGCCCGAAGCCCCGAAGCGCCACCCCGTCACGGCCCAGCGAGAACAGGACCCGGGCGATGCCGTTGACGGTCGCGAGCACGCAGGCGAAGAACGACATCGTCAGGCCGAGGTCGAGCAGCGGTGCCACCCACGGCCAGCCGCGGGCGGTGGCGAGTACGGCGACCGGCGCGTTCTGTCCCGCGAGCCCACCCGGGGCCGCGGCGAACCCGACGACCTGTGTCTGCGCCGCGAACACGCACAGCAGACCGGACACCACCGCGGTGGCCGTCACGGCGCGCGGCACGCTGCGGAACGGGCGCCGGGCCTCCGCCCCCAGCGACGTCGCCACCTCGAAGCCGATGAACGCGGCGAGCGCCGGGAGCACGCCCGCGGCCACCCCGCCGAGGCCCAGTCCGGGCTGCGCGGCGTCCGGGCCCGGCAGCGGCGCGGCGAGCAGCAGCACGAAGATCGCCAGCATCAGGGTGATCGACACCAGCTCGGCGAGCAGCACCACCCGCGCCGACAGCCGCACCCCCCGCAGCGCCAGCCCCCCGGCGGCGAGCCCGACGACGACGACCGCCACGACCGGCAGCACGACCGAGCCGGTGCCGCCCAGACGCAGCACGAGCGCCTGCAGGTAGGTCGCGCCGCCGACGAGCGCGGCGGCCGCGAGCATCCCGTACCCGACGAGCAGCGCCACCCCGCACGCGAACGCCGCGCCCGGGCTGAGCCCCTTCGCCGTCAGCGTGTAGAGCCCGCCCGGCGCGGCCATCCGGCGCGTGAACCGTGCGATGCAGCCGGCGATCAGCAGCGCGAGCACCGTCGCCGCGACGAACGACCACACCGTCGCCCCGCCCGCCGACACCGCGACGATCGCAGGCGTGGCCGCCATCGCCGCCGACGGCGCCGCCCCCGACACCGACTGCGCCAGCACCTCCAGCGGACCGAGCCCGCGCCGCCGCAGCCCGTGCACCGGCGAACGCTGCCGCAGCCGGGGCACGACGGGACGGTCGCGCACGGGACCTCCTCAACGACGGACGGGTCCGCCGCCGGCCGCCGGGGTGCCGGGGTGCGGACCGAAGCGGAGCGTACGACTGCTCCCCCACCGAATCCACCGTCCGACCTGCGGTGACGGGTCGAACGAGAATTCCCGTCCGTCGATTCCCGTGGAATGAGAACCACGGACGACCCGTTTCGCGCTGCCCGGGACCGGGCTTTGACGCCGTCCGCGCGGGACGTGACGGTCGTCTCCCGTCCAGCTCGTTCCCCGCCGTCCCCGGGAGTCCCCCATGCGAGAGCGGCAACGACCCAGCCGACGACACGGCCTGCACCCGCCCCACCGACCCAGCGTCCGCGAGGCGGTGCGATGAGCACGACGGACCGGCCCGCCACCCAGCCCACCACCGACGACCCACGCGGGCTCACCGGTTCCCTCGGGGTCGGGTCGATCGTGTTCATGGTCGTGGCCGCGGCCGCGCCGCTGACCGTCATCGCGGGCACCGTCCCGCTCGGCATCGCGGCGGGCAACGGCCCCGCCTTCCCGACGACCTTCGCGCTGTGCTGTGTGATCCTGCTGCTGTTCGCGGTCGGGTTCTGCGCGATGAGCAGGCACATCCCCAACGCGGGCGCGTTCTACGCCTACATCGCCCGTGGGCTCGGCCGCGCGACGGGCACCGGTGCGGCGTTCCTCGCCCTCGTCACCTACACCGCCGTCCAGCTCGCCGTGTACGGCTACATCGGGGCGGTCGTCGACGGGCTCGTGCAGCACTACGGCGGACCCGCGCCGCCGTGGTGGCTGTGGTCGATCGTCGCGCTCGGCGTCGTCGCGGTCCTGGGCTACCGGCACATCGAGCTGTCCAGCCGGGTGCTCGGCACGCTCCTCGTCGCCGAGGTGGCGATCGTGCTGGTGCTCGATCTCGTCGTCATCGGCCGTGGCGGCGGCTCCGCCGAAGGGCTCTCGACGGCGCTGGTCCAGCCGTCGCAGGTGGTGTCCGGGTCGCTCGGCATCGCGATCATGTTCGCGATCGCGTCGTTCATCGGGTTCGAGGCGACCGCCGTCTTCCGCGACGAGGCCCGCGACCCGAACCGCACCATCCCGCGTGCGACCTACCTCGCCCTCGTCGTGATCGGCGTGTTCTACACGCTCTCGAGCTGGTCGGTCGTCTCGGCGTGGGGCGACACGGCAGCCGTCGAGCAGGCCACCGCCGACCCGGGGAAC
This sequence comes from Pseudonocardia benzenivorans CB1190, assembly GCF_000196675.2. GTDB lineage: Bacteria > Actinomycetota > Actinomycetes > Mycobacteriales > Pseudonocardiaceae > Pseudonocardia > Pseudonocardia benzenivorans. The sequence goes on from NC_015312.1 coordinate 4,005,005, forward strand.
ATGATCATCACGACGATCACGAACGTGCTCGGCCCGGTCGGCGGCGACGTCGCCCAGGTGCTGCTGTGCACGAGCCTGTTCGCCGCACTGCTCTCCTTCCACAACGTGCTGGCCCGCTACCTGTTCTCCCTCGGCGGGTCCGGCGCGCTGCCCGCGGCCTGCGGGCGCAGCCATCCCCGGCACGCGTCGCCGCACGTCGCGTCGCTGACCCAGACGCTGACGGCGCTGGTCTTCGTCGTGGTCTTCGCGATCGCCGGGATGGACCCGGTGACGCAGGTCTTCGCCTGGATGGCCGGTACCGCGACGCTGGGTGTGCTGGCGCTGATGGCGCTGACCTGCGCCGCCGTCATCGTCTTCTTCCGCCGCGAGCGCCTCGACACCCGGCTGTGGCAGACCGTGGTCGCGCCGGTGCTCGGGCTCGCCGGGCTGCTGGTGTGCCTGTGGCTCACCGTCTCGAACTTCCCCACCCTCATCGGCGGCTCCGCGGGGCTCGCCGCGGGCATCGGCGCGATCCTCGTGCTGGCGTTCGTGTTCGGGCTGTTCTGGTCCCGCCGCCGACCCGCCACACTGCCCGAACCGACCGCGCCCGCGCCGGCCGCCGACGCCGCCTGACACCGATTCTCGCCAGGGAAGGATCCGCCATGACCCTCGCCGAGTCCCGCACGAGCTCCGCCACCGCCCACCCGCTGGCCATGACCTCGGCCGCCGAGGTGGACACGGTGCGCGAGGTGCTCACCGAGGCCGGGCTGCTGACCGAGCACGTCCGCTACGCGTTCTTCGCCCCGGAGGAGCCGCCCAAGTCCGAGGTGCTCGCCGGTGACGAGTGCGACCGCCGGTTCCGGGCCGTCCTGCTCGACCTCGCCACCGGCCGCTCCTGGGACACCGTCGTCTCGACGCAGACCCGCAGCGTCGTCTCGCAGCGCGAGCTGGACCCGCCCCGCGACGGCCAGCCCCCGATCATCGACACCGAGTTCGAGATGATCGAGGACATCCTCAACGCCGACGCCGGCTGGCTCGGCGCGCTGCGCGAACGCGGCATCGAGCCCGCGTCGGTGCGCGCCGTGCCGCTCTCGGCCGGGGTCTACGACTATCCCGACGAGGTCGGGCGGCGCATCGTGCGCGCGTTCGGCTTCCGTCAGGACCACGAGCGCGACCACCCGTGGGCGCACCCGATCGACGGGCTCGTCGCCTACGTCGACCTCACCCGCCGCACCGTCGACCGGATCGTCGACGAGGCGCCGCACCCGGTGCCCGCGACGTCGGGCAACTTCGACGACCCGCAGGTCCAGGGCCCGCCGCTGGACTCGCTCAAGCCGATCGAGATCACCCAGCCGCACGGCCGCTCCTTCACCGTGGAGGACGGGCACGTCCGCTGGGGCAAGTGGGACCTGCGGATCGGGTTCAACGAGCGCGAGGGCCTCACGCTGCACCAGATCGCGTTCGACGACCGGCCGATCTGCTACCGCGCGTCCGTCGCGGAGATGGTCGTGCCCTACGCCGACCCCGCACCGGTCCGCTTCTGGCAGAACTACTTCGACTGCGGCGAGTACATGTTCGCCCGCTACGCCGACTCGCTGCAGCTTGGCTGCGACTGCCTCGGCGACATCCTCTACACCGACGTCGTCGTCGCCGACGACCTCGGCAACCCGCGCACGATCAGCAACGCGATCTGCATGCACGAGGAGGACTACGGCGTCCTCTGGAAGCACACGGACATGTTCACCGGGTCCCGCGAGACCCGCCGCCAGCGCCGGCTCGTCATCTCGTTCTTCACCCCGATCGGCAACTACGACTACGGCTTCTACTGGTACCTCTACCTCGACGGCACCATCGAGCTCGAGTGCAAGGCGACCGGGATCGTGTTCACCTCCGGTACCCCGGGGGAGTACGCGACGGAGATCGCGCCCGGCCTCGGCGCCCCGTTCCACCAGCACCTGTTCTCCGCGCGGCTGGACATGACCGTCGACGGCGAGCGCAACGCCGTCGACGAGGTCGAGGCGGCGCGGGTGCCGATGGGCGAGGGCAACCCGTACGGCAACGCGTTCCGCCGCAAGGTGACCCGGCTGTCCCGCGAGTCCGACGCCCAGCGCGATGCCGACGCCGCGTCGGCGCGGGTGTGGCACATCGTCAACCCGGAGAAGCACAACGCGCTGGGCCAGCCGGTCGGGTACGTGCTGCACCCGACCGGTCAGCCCACCCTGCTCGCCGACGACGCGTCGTCGATCGCCTCGCGGGCCGCGTTCTCGACGAAGGCGCTGTGGGTCACCGCGTACGACCCGGCCGAGCGCTACTCCGCGGGCGACTTCGTCAACCAGAACCCCGGCGGCGCGGGCCTGCCGGCCTGGGTGCAGGCCGACCGCCCGGTCGACGGCGAGGACATCGTCGTGTGGCACACCTTCGGGCTCACGCACTTCCCGCGCCCGGAGGACTGGCCGGTCATGCCGGTCGACTACACCGGGTTCGTGCTCAAGCCCGCGGGGTTCTTCGACCGCAACCCGGCACTCGACGTCCCGCCGACGGTGTCGGACCACTGCAGCAGCTGAGTCGTGAGTGGCGATGGTCGCCACAGCAGGTCGCCATGGCGACCATCGCCACTCACGGGGTGTCGAGGCCAGGCCGACGGGGTAGGTCTGCCTCGTCATGCAGACGTTCCTGCCCTGTGCCGACTTCGCCGCCACGGCCGCGGTCCTCGACCCGCGCCGGCTGGGCAAGCAGCGCGTCGAGGCGCTGCAGGTGCTGCGCGCGTTGACCCGCAGCGGCTACGGCTGGCGGCACCATCCGGCGGTGCGGATGTGGCGGGGGCATGCGCAGGCCGTGGCGGCATACGGCCTCGCGATCTGCACGGAGTGGACCGCCCGCGGCCGGGCCGACACGTGCGCGGCCACGATCGCGCTCGACCTGGCCGCCGCGGGCGAGGCCCCACCGCGCACGCAGGCCGAGCTCGCCGCGCTGGGCCTGCTGCCGCCGTGGCTCGGCGACGAGCGGGTGCACCGCAGCCACCGGCGGGCGCTGCTCGCGAAGGACCCCGACCACTACGGCCCGCTGTTCCCCGACGACGAGCCCGCCGCGGAGTACTACTGGCCCCCGGACCCGACCGCCTCACCCCGGGCGCAACCCCAGGGTCGCCCGGCGGCGCCACGGCGACGGTGAGGTTGCGGCCGACCCCTGGGGCGCAACCTCACGGTCGCGCGCGTGCCCCGCGGCGACGGTGAGGTTGCGTCGGGTCAGCCGGCCTCGGCGAGCCCCGCCGCCTCGACCATCGCCCGCGCGACCACCGGGCGCAGGGACTCCGGCACCGGCTGGTGCGAGATCCGCAGGTGGGCGACCGCGCGGCGCAGCGCGGCCACCTCGTGCTGCAGGTGCTCGATCACGGCACGATCGGCGGCGGCGCGCTCGGTCTCGACCTCGCCCGTGATGCGCGACAGTTCGTCGACCAGCGGGCGCAGGGTTCCGTCCACGTCGACACCTCTCCCTCGGCGACCGTCCGGTCACGCTATCGACGCGGTGGCCCCGACCGACATGTGTCGCGGCCCAACGCCTCCGGAGCCCGGTTGGTGCCCCGGAACAACCACGCCGGGGCCACCGACCGGGACGACGCCGGCGGGGGCGGCGCCTCAGACGAGTGCCGACGCCCAGCGCCGCCGCACCGCGGCGAGCTCGGCGGGATCACTCTGCGCGACGCGCGGGAAGTCCTCCCGGCGCTCCCAGGGGATCGTCGCGTCGATGATCGCGCGGCTGTTGTAGGCCGTCTCGCCCTCGGGGAGCATCGGGTCGAGCTTGCTCCCCCAGCCCTGCCGCATGACCTCGATGTCGCGGGCCGGGTCGCTGCGCGTCGACATCGCCCAGATGACCTGGTCGAGATCGGCGACGTCGATGTCGTCGTCGACGACCACGACGTAGCGGTTCATGTACGCGGCCGCCGGGCACTGCGCGGCGAGGTGCGCGACCTGGCGGGCGTGCCCGGGATGGCGCTGCGAGATCGACACCGCGACGAACAGCCGGCCGCCACCGGACTCGTGCGCCCACGCCTTGGTGACGCCCGCGACGCCCATCGAGACCAGCTCGTCGTGGATCATCGCGGACTTCATGACGGTGCGCATGTAGGAGTAGTCGTGCGGCGGCTTCCCGGGCGGGGCGCCGAGCAGGATCGGGTCGTCACGGTGGTAGAGCCGCGTGATCCGCAGGTTCAGGCACGGCCGCCGGCGCCCGGAGTAGTAGCCGGTCCACTCCCCGAAGGGTCCCTCGTCGCGCAGGTCGTCGGCGGTCAGCCAGCCCTCGACCGCGATCTCGGCGCCCGCCGGTACCGGCAGCCCGGTGTCGGGCATCGTCACGACCGGCGCCCGCTCGCCCGCGACGGCCCCCGCGTACTCCAGCTCCGAGACCCCGCGCGGCACCTCGGTGCCGCCCAGGACGAGCAGCAGCGGGTCGTGCCCGAACGAGACCGCGACGGGCGCCCGTCCCTCCTTCGCCAGCCACGACGCGATGTTCTGGGCGCCATGCTTGCCGGGCACCGCCGCGATCGTCGTCGAGCGGCCCTCGTCCTGGACCTCCATCCGGTAGCAGCCGCCGTTGTGCGTGCCGGTCTCCGGATCGCTGGTGACGACGAAGCACCCCGTCCCGACGAAGCGGCCGCCGTCGTGGGAGTGCCAGCGCGGCACCGGGAACGCGAGCAGGTCGACGTCGTCGCCGGTCCGTTCGTTCGCGAGCAGCGGGGCGTCGCCGACCGGCAGCACGGGGAAGTCGCGCGCGCGGGCGGCCCACTGCGACGGCTTGGCGCGCAACGCGTCCACGACGCCCTCGTCGTCGAGCGGCGCGCCGTCGGGACGCGTGCCCAACCGCAGGGTCCGGGCCAGCCGCGCGGCCGAGCCCGTCGAGCCGGTCAGGACCCGCAGACCGGCCCGGTAGCCGGTGATCTCGTCGAACAGCACGGCGGGCGGGTGTGCCATCCCGTAGCTGACCTCGGCGATGGCGCCGAGCTCCAGGTCCCAGTGGGCGCCACGGACGTGCCGCAGCTCCCCCAGCTTCTCGATCTCCTCGATGTGGGTGCGCAGGCTGAGCAGCGGCTCGGACATCAGGAGTCCAGGTGCTTCTCGATCGACGGCCAGACGTCGGGTCGCTGGATGAGGCTCAGGTGCCGGGTGGCGGTGAGCACCTCCAGGTGGGCGTCCGGGATGCCCGTGGCGAGCTGCTCGGCCATCGTGGGCGGGGTGGCGTAGTCCTCGTCGCCGACCAGCACGAGTGTCGGCGCGGTGATCGTCCCCAGGCCCCCGGCGGCGTCGACCGTGCCGAGGGCGTGGCACGCCGCGGCATGCGCCGCCGAGTCGGTCGCGACGAAGATGTCGCAGACCCGTCGGACCTCGTCGGGCCGCGACTGCACGAACGACGGGCTGAACCAGCGGTCGATCTGGAAGTCGACCTGCTTCTCGCGCGGGACGTTCACGGCCTTCTCGGCCCGTTCGGCCCAGGAGGCGACGCGGTCGGGGCCGTAGTCGGCGGTGGCGTCGGCGAGCACGAGCCGCGACACGAGATCGGGCCTGCGCTCGGCGAGCAGCACGGCGGTGCTGCCGCCCATCGACATCCCGATGACATCGGCCGGGCCGCCGACGACGGTCTCGATCAGGGCGGCGACGTCGTCGGCCAGGTCCTCGCCGGTGAACGGCCTGCCGTCCCAGTCCGACCCGCCGTGCCCGCGCGCGTCGGGGGTGAGGACGCGCCGGCGCGCGGCCCAGTCGGCGGCGAGGGGGTCGAACAGCCTGCCCGACAGCGCGAGCGCGTGCAGCAGGACGACGGGCCGGCCCTCGCCGACGTCCCCGACCTCGATCGTGCCCCGGGCGGTGGTGACCTTCACGCGGACTCCTTCTCGGTGTGGGCCGCCTCCCGACGGCGCCGGGCGGCGTTCACGCACGCGGTGCGGATCTCGAGGTAGGTGCCGCATCGGCAGATGTTGCCCTCGAGGTGGGCGTCGATCTCGGCCTCGCCCGCGTCGGGGTTCTCGGCGAGCAGCTCGTGGGTCATCAGTACGAACCCCGGGATGCAGTAGCCGCACTGCATCGCGCGGGCGGCGACGAACTCCTCGACGACGTCGTCGTCGGCCGGCAGGCCGTCGGCCGTGGTGAGCGCGGCGCCGTCGTAGCGGACGGCGCGCGCGAGGCAGCTCGACACGCTGTGGCCGTCCGCGAGGACGGTGCACGCCCCGCAGGCGCCGACGCCGCAGCCCTCGCGGACGCTGGTGTGCCCGAGGCCGCGCAGCACGTCGAGCAGCAGGTCGTCGTCGTCGACGGGCACCGCGCGGCGCTCGCCGTTGACCAGCAGGGTGATCTCGGTACTCACGATGGCTCCTCCTGGGCGGCGAGCGCGTCGAGAATGCGCTCGGACGTCAGCGGCAACCGGGTGAACCGGATGCCGATCGCGTCGCGCACGGCGTTGGCGATGGCCGGGGCGAGCGGGATGATCGTCGTCTCGCCGACGCCCTTGGCGCCGTACGGGCCGGTGCGGTGCGGGTTCTCGACGACGATCGGGGTGATCCGGTCGGGGACGTCGTGGATCGACGGCAGCTGGTAGTCGAGCAGTGTCCCGTTGACGATCTGGCCCTCGTCGAACACGAGCTGGTCGAACAGCGCGTGCCCGACGCCCATGATCGCCGCCCCGGTGAGCTGCTGCTCCACCAGCGCCGGGTTGATCGCGCGGCCGACGTCGCCCGCGATCGCGAGGTGCTCGACGTGCACCCGGCCCGTCGCGGTGTCGACGGTGAGCTGCGCGGCCGCGGCACCGGCGAACCAGTGCTCGGTGACCTGCGGCGAGCGCCCGGTCCGTTTGTCGTACGGCTGCCAGGTCGTCCGAAAGTCGGCCTCGGTGGTCAGCGTCGTGCCCCGGGCCCCGAAGTGCGCGTGCAGCAGCTCGGGGATCGACGCCTTCTGCTGGGTCTGGGTGCTGACCAGACCGTCGCCGGTGATCTTGACGTCGGTCGCGGCGACCCCGAAGCGCGCCGCCGCGATCTCGATCAGCTTGTCGCGCATGGCCTCCGCGGCGCGCCGCACGGCGTTGCCGGAGTGGTAGGTCGAGCGGCTGCCCGCGGTGATCGTGTCGTAGGGCGTCACGTCGGTGTCGGCGGCGACGACGCGGACCGCCCCCTCGGGCAGGCACAGCGGCTCGGCCGCGATCTGGGCCATGATCGTGTCGCTGCCCTGACCCATGTCGACGGTGCTGATCAGCAGCGTCGCCGAGCCGTCCTGGTTGAGCTGCAGCACGGCGTTGGAGATGGTGGGGGTGAGCACCGCCTTGATCCCGACGGCCACACCGCGCCCGCGCCGGTACCGCCCGGTCGGGCGCTCCAGCGGCGACTCCCAGTCGAGGGCCGCGGTCACCGCGTCGAGACAGCCGACGAAGTCCGCCGAGTGCATCGGGGTGCCGACGACCGACACGTCGCCCTCGCGCAGCAGGTTCCGGCGCCGGAACGCGGCCGGGTCCTCGCCGCGGGCGCGGGCCAGCTCGTCGACCAGCGACTCGTGCGACCACGTCACCTGCGGGACGCCGAACCCGCGGAACGGGCCTGCCGACGGCTTGTTGGTGTAGACGCAGCGCGACCGCACGTGGGCCTGCGCGATCCGGTACGGCCCCGAGGCGACCATGCCGGACTTCGCGGTGATCCGCGGCCCGACGTCGGCGTAGGCGCCGGTGTCGTAGCGGACGTCGGCGTCGGCGGCGACGATGTTGCCGTCGGCGTCGGCGGTCATCGAGCCGGTGACGGCGGCGCCGTGGCGCGTCGTGAGCAGGAAGGCCTCCTCGCGCGACACCGCGATCCGCACGGCGGTGCGCCGGGTCCACGCGAGCGCCGCGGCGAGCGGCTCGAGCCGGTCGTACATCTTCGCGCCGAAGCTCCCGCCCAGCGGCGCGGTACGCACCCGCACCGACGCCAGCGGCAGGCCGAGCAGGTCGGCCACCGACTGCCGCACGTACGACGGCGTCTGCGTCGTCGAGAGGATCTCCAGCCGGTCCCCGTCGCGCCACGCCGCGGTGAAGGGGAGCTCGATCGGGACGTGGTGGGTCGGCGGGCACCAGAACTCGTCGGAGACGGTGACCGAGCCCGGCGGCGGCTCGACCGGGTCGCCGTGGCGCAGCACGTACTCGTAGTTGACGTTCGTGTCGCGGATGCCGCGCAGGTGCGCCAGGTCGCCGAAGACGACCGAGGGCCGCAGCTCGTCGTGCACGAACGGCGCCCCGCGGACCGCGGCGTCCACGTCGTGCACCGGGTCGAGCTCGCGGTAGTCGACCGCGACCTCCTCCGCACCGGCGCGCGCGGCGGCGCGGCCGCGGGCGATCACGGCCGCGACCGGCTCGCCGACGTAGCGGACCTTGCCGACGGCCAGGCACGGCTGGTCGGCGAACGCGGGCCCGGTGAAGATCGCGTCGCCGAGCAGGGCGTGCAGGTCGGCGCCGGTGACGACGTCGACGACGCCGTCGACGGCCTTCGCGCGCGCGGCGTCGACGCCGAGGATCTCGGCGTGCGGGCGGGTGCTGCGGGTCACGACGACGTCCAGGCACGGGCGCAGCGCCTCGTCGGCGGCGTGCTGCAGCTCGCCGCGGACCTTGGACCGGGCGGCGACCCGGCCCCAGCTCTCCCCGACGGCGCGTCCTTCGAACGCGGCGGATCCGCGGTCAGCGACGCCGGCGGAGACGGCGGAACGGGAGTCGATGGTCATCGGAGGCCTCCTCTCGTGGCTCTCGCGGGATGTCGCGCGGGGTGTCGGTCCAGGCGGCGCGCACGGCGTCGGCGACCGCGACCCGGCCGAGCCTGCGCTTGTGCCCGACACCGCCGCGCACGTCGGGCAGCGGGTCGATCAGCGGTTCGACGGCCGCCAGCGCGGCGTCGACGGCGTCGTCGTCGGACCCGGTCGCCGCGACGGTGACCGCCACGTACACCGGGGTCGGGGCGAGCGCGCCGAGGCCGATCCGGATCTCACGGGTCACGTCGTCGGCGGCGGTCACGAGCACGGCCGCCGAGGCGACCGGCCAGTCGTTGGCCGCGAGGCTCGACAGCTTGCTGAACGCCGCGCCGCCCCGCGGCTGCGTCGGGACGTCCAGCGCGGTGACCAGCTCACCGCGGCCCACCGCGGTCTCCTGGAACCCGGTGAAGAACTCCCGGATCGGGACGTGGCGCACCCCCGCCGCCGACGACAGCTCCACCCGCGCGTCGAGCACGAGCAGCGCCGTCGGCGGGTCGAGTCGGTAGTCGCCGTGGGCGATGTTGCCGCCGACGCTCGCGGTGTTGCGCACCCGCGGGTTGGCGACGCGGCCGTAGACCTGGGCCAGCAGCGGCGCGCGGTCGTGCACCAGCGGATCGGTCTCCATGCGCCGCAACGTGACCATGGTTCCCGCGCGCAGCCCGCCCGGCGTCGCGACGAGGTCGGCGAGCCCGGGCACGGCGGCGATGTCGACGAGGTCGGTGGCGGCGAGCACACCCTGCTTCAGCAGGATCTGCACGGCCGTCCCGCCGCCGAAGACCATCGGGTCGTCCGTGCCGGCGAGCAGGTCGAGCACGGCACCGAGGTCGCGGGGCCGGTGCAGGGCGGCGGTCATCGGGCAGCTCCTTCGCGGGCCGCGCGGCGGTGGTCGAGGAACCGGGTGCCACGGGCGACGAGCCGGCTCGCGGCACGCTCGGCGACGCGACCGGCGATCTCGGCCACCACCGCTCGGCCGCGCGCCGCGACCTCGGCGGCACGATCACGGACGGCGGCCCCGACGCCGGCGCGACGCGCCGTCCGCCCGGCCGGGCCCGAGGGCATCGGGACGATCTCGGGGACCGGCGTCACCGGGCGGTTCCGCGAGGCGAGGACGGTGACCGCTCCGGCCGCGCCGCCCACGACCGCGGCCGCGGGCCGTGGCAGCACCGGCGCCGCAGGCCGGACGGGGACCGCAGCGGGGGGCGTCAGGGGCGTCGGCAGGGGCGTCCGGAGGGGCACCGCCCCTGCGGCGGCGCCGCTGCCGGCGCCCCTGACGCGGACCTCCGGGTTGTCCGGGCCGGGTGGCCCGGCCGCGCAGACCGCGGTGAAGCGTTCGACGAACTGGCGCTCCACCTCCCGGCTGCGCCGCCCGACGATCGACTCGCCGAGCCTGCCGAGCTTGCCCCACAACGCGATGTCGAGGTCCCAGTCGACCTCGGACGCCGCGGCGTCGGCCGCGTCGGGCCGCACACCCAGCCGGGCGTCGACCTTGATCGAGCTGCCGAGCCGGCGGTCCTCGCCGCGCAGGACCGCCCGCACCTGCGCGGGCGCGCCGTCGGTGGCCTCGGCGGCCTCGGTGACGTCGGCGGTGAACCCGGCGCTGAACCGGACGTGCGCGATCTCGTTGACCAGTCGGCCGCGGTAGTGGGCGGGATCGGGCCGTTCGAGCTCCTCGCACCCCGGGACGCAGACCCGCATGGAGTCCGGGTCGAGGAAGTGCGCGAACACCTGAGCGGGCGGTGCGGGTATCCGGAACGACGAGGTGAGCTTCATATGACCACCAGAGAGGACTAGTTATCTCGCAGAGAGGACACTAACACTCAGGAGTGCGCCGTCAACCGACGGCGGACACCGTGATCCGCGGCGGCGCTACCGTGTGCGGCGAAACGGCGGCCCCGCACACCGGCGCTGCAGGCAAGGGGGAGCACATGGCCAGCGACGTACCGGCGGTGCTGAACGCGGTCCGGCTCCTGGAGCGGATCGCGCGGGAATGGCCCGACCCGGTCCCGACCGGGACGCTGATCGAGGAGCTCGGCCTCAACCGCAGTACCTGCTACAACATCCTCGGCACGCTCCAGCGCGCCGGCTGGGCGGCGACCCGTGGCGACCGGGCGGGCTGGTGGCTGGGCCCGCGGCTGCTCGCCGTCGCCGCGTCGACGCCGGACTGGGTGGGCGAGATCGTCGGCCAGGAGCTCGACGACCTCAGCCGCCGCCTGGGCTTCCTCGTGTTCGCCCTGCGCAGGCACGGCCCGTCGGACTACGCCGTCGTCGCGAAGGCCGACCGCGGCCAGGGCGTGCGGATGACCGTCGGCGTCGGCGACACGTTCCCGTTCTCCGCACCGGCGATCATGCGCGCCTTCCACGCGTGGTCCGACCCCGACGAGGTCGACCGGCTGATCGACAAGCACGGTCTGACGGCGTTCACCGCCGAGACGAAGGTCGAGCGCGCCGCCCTGCGCGCCGAGCTCGCCGCCACCCGCGAGCGCGGCTACGCGGTGAGCCTGCGGGAGTACGAGCCGGGCCAGGCGGGGGTCTCCGCGCCGGTCTTCGACGCGGCGGGCCGGGTCTCGATGGCGCTGTGCTCGCTCGCCTTCTCCTCCGAGCTCGACGAGCGCAACGTCGGCAACACCGGCGAGCTCGTCCGCGCGTGCGGCGTCCGCATCACCGAACGCACCGGCGGGACACTCCCGGTCCGCTGATTCGGCGGCTCTCCCCACACGGATCCGAATCTGAGCGGATCCGCGGCACACCGCTTGACGCCTCCCGTCGTCCGCCCTAGCGTTTCGCGCTGCACATGATGTCCTGTGGACAGGACATCGAGTCCTATAGGCAGAGTGGCCCAGCGGCGGTCACCATCCCCGGCCGGCTAGTGCCGACCGCCGCGCCCCCGGGCGCCCGGAAGAGGAGCACCGGTGCAGGACGACACCACCACGACAGCGGCCGGCGACGCGGCCGCCACCCCCCGGACGGCCGCCCCGGCCGCCGGCGCACCACCGGAGACCGACGGGTCCCGTCGCTGGTACCAGGACCTCGACCGGTCCCAGTGGCGATCGCTCGCCGCGGCGAACCTCGGCTGGCTCTTCGACGGCTTCGAGACCTACGCGCTCATCCTCACGGCGGGGGTGGTGCTGCGCCGGCTCGACCCCGCCGCGCCGCCGAGCCAGATCGCGTTCCTCACCGGCGGGACCATCGCCGTCACGCTCCTGGGCTGGGGCATGGGCGGCATCCTGGGCGGGGTCTTCGCCGACTACTTCGGCCGCCGCCGCGCGCTGCTGACCTCGATGGTCCTCTACGCCGCGTTCACCGGGCTGTCCGCGCTGTCCTGGTCCTGGACGGCGTTCCTCGTGCTGCGCTTCGTCACCGGCTTCGCGCTCGGCTCGGAGTGGGGCACCGGCACGTCGCTCGTCGCCGAGATGTGGCCCGCGAAGGCACGCGCCAAGGCGGCCGGGTTCATGCAGTGCGGCCTCGGCCTCGGGTTCTTCATCGCCTCGGCGGTCTGGTACTTCGTCGCGCCCATCGGCCCGGACTCCTGGCGGATCATGTTCGCGATCGGCGTGCTGCCCGCCCTCTTCGCGCTCTGGCTGCGCCGCAAGGTCCCCGAGTCGCAGAACTGGAGCAGCGCGGCCGCGCGGCGCAAGGCCCTCAAGGCCCGCGCCGCCACCGATCTCACCGAGAGCGAGCGCTCGTTCACGCGGCTGACCCTGCGGCAGATCATGGCCGACCCGCGGCTGCGCAAGCTGACGATCCTCGGGTCGCTCATGTCGCTGGTGACGACGCTCGCGTGGTGGGGCATCTCGACGTGGGTACCGCTCTACGTCTCCGGTGTCGCCGCAGGCCAGGGGCACTCCGCGTCGGCCTGGGCGAGCGGCGCGGGAATGATCTACAACGCCGGCGCGATCCTCGGCTACGTCGCCTTCGGCTTCCTCGCCGACCGGTTCGGTCGCAAGCCGACGGTGCTGCTCTACTTCGCCGCCTCGCTGGTCCTCACGCCCGTACTGTTCCTGTGGACCCACAGCATCGGCCTGGTCGTCGTCGTGCTGATCGTCAACGGCTTCTTCACGCTGGGCCAGTACACCTGGATGCCGGTGTGGCTGCCCGAGTTCTACCCGACCCACCTGCGCGCCACCGGCGCCGCGTTCGTCTTCAACGCCGCGCGGTTCATCGCGTTCCTCGGGCCACTGCTGTCCGGCTGGATCATCTCCCAGCTCGGTGGCTACGGGATCGCCGCGACCGTCGTCGGCTGCATCTACGTGCTGGGCATCATCGTCGCGCCCTTCTGCCCGGAGACCCGAGGCCGTCCGCTCCCCGAGTGACCCGGTCTCCGGCCCTCCTCCTCGGGCGCGCCGGCCCCGGCGCGCCCGGGGAGACCGGGAACCGCTCCCGCGGGCCTCGCGGCGCTCGCTCCGGCGTCGGCTCCCCGGCACCGATCCGGCCGCGCCGATCTTCCCGCGTCGAGGCCCGGCGCCGATCCCCCGGCGCCGATCCCCCAGCGCCGATCCCCCAGCGCCGACCCCCAGCGCCCCTCCCCCAGCCGCTCCTCAGGCGCCGCCCCCAGCCCCGACCCGCCCGCGCCGCTCCCAGGCGCCGCCCCGGGCGCCGATCCTCGGCGCCCGTCCCGGCACGCCCGCGGACCCGCCGTCCCGGCGACACCCATCGTTCGACCCGCACGACGAGAAGGGACCCCGATGTCGCTCCTGCGCACCCCCGAGGCCGGCCCGGGGGTGGTGTCCGGCCTCGCCCGGCCGGTCTACCTCCGCCGGATCCTGGTCTTCGCCTTCCTCGGGACCCTGTTCGACGGGGCCGAGCTCAACCTCGTCGGCTACCCGATGGCGTACATCGCCGAGACCCTGCACGTCAGCACGATCCAGATCGTGCAGATCTCGACGCTGCAGGGCTTCGCCTCCATCGTGGGCGGCCTGGTGTGCGGCTGGCTCGGCGACCGGATCGGCAGGCGGTGGACCTACACGGCGTCGGTGCTGATCTTCGGCATCGCCGCGATCCTCGGCGGCCTCGCCCCGACCTACCTGACGTTCATGCTCACCCGCATCCTCGCCGGCGTCGGCATGGGCGGGCTGTTCGGGCTCGCGTTCTCGATGTTCGCCGAGAGCTGGAAGACCGCCCGCCGCGGCGCGATGGGCGGCTCGATCCAGGCCATGTACTTCACCGGTGAGATCCTCACCGAGGGCGTCGTCTACTGGTGCACCCTCCAGTTCGGGCTGCACGACGGCTGGCGTGCCGGCTACGTCGTCATCGGTGTCGTGACCCTGGTGATCGGTGGGCTGGCGGCGCTCCTGCTGCCCGAGTCCGAGCAGTGGCTCGCCTACCGGCGCGAGCTGGCCGCGGGCCGCGTGCCGGAGGGCATGCGCGCGGCGAAGGTGCCCCTCGTGGACCTGTTCCGCGGCGGCTACGCGGCGGGGACGGTCCTGTTCATCGTGCTGGCCAGCGCGATGTTCCTGACGACGAACTCGATGATCGCCTACCTGACGACGTTCCTCGTCTCGGTGCAGAAGCTCCCGCTCGGCACCGCCAGCCTCATCGTCCTGTTCGGCCTCGTGGTCACCGCGGTCAGCTACCCGGCCACCGGCTGGCTGTCGGACGTGATTCGCCGCAAATGGGCGTTCTTCGTGTCATGTCTGGTCGGAATCGTCGGTTTCGGCTGGTTCCTGACCCTGGTCGCCACCGGTCACGCCCACATCGGCCACGACTACTGGGCATCCCCCGCGTTCTGGGCGCTCATGCTGTGCGCCGGCGGGAGCGGCGGCTTCGGGGTACTGGGGGTGTGGATGGCGGAGTTCTTCCCGACGCGCATCCGGTCGTCGGGCTCGAACACCGGCTACTACGCCGGCCGCGGCATCGGAGCGGGCCTGTTCCCGCTGGTGGCGCTCGGGATCGCGGGTTCGGTCCCGATGGCGCTCGCGCTCGGGGTCGTCGGACCGGTCGTCGGTGCGGTCGTCTCGCTGTTCGCACCGGACCGCACGGGCCGCGAGATCCAGGCCGTCGAGTGAGCCGGAGCAGGTGAGCCACGGCGGATGGACCGTGCGGCGACCGTCTAGCGTGGCGACGTGTTGCGGATCGCGCTGCTCGGCTCGCTGACCGTCCTGTCCGGGGCGGCCGTCGCCGCCGCGCTCCTCGTGCGGCCCGGCTGGTGGGTGGCGGCGGCGATCCTGCTGGCGCTGCTCGCCGTCGGGGTCGCCGACGTCGTGCAGCGCAGGCACTCGGTGCTGCGCAACTACCCCGTCGTCGGGCACCTGCGCTACCTGCTCGAGCGGATCCGGCCCGAGATCCAGCAGTACTTCGTCGAGCGCAACGTCGACGGCCGCCCGTTCGACCGCGACACCCGCACGCTGATCTACGAGCGGGCCAAGGGCATCGCCGGGGAGAAGGCGTTCGGCACCGAGCGCGACGTCAACGAGGTCGGCTACGAGTACCTGCTGCACGCCACCGTCCCGGTGCCCGTGCCGACCGAGCCGCACCGGGTGCGCGTCGGCGGACCCGACTGCACCCGGCCCTACGAGATGGCCCTGCTCAACGTCTCGGCGATGAGCTTCGGCGCCCTGTCGGCCAACGCGTTGCGGGCGCTCAACAGGGGCGCGGCGCTGGGCGGGTTCGCCCACGACACGGGCGAGGGCGGCATCTCGCGCTACCACCTCGAACACGGCGGCGACCTGATCTGGGAGCTGGGCAGCGGCTACTTCGGCGCCCGCACCCCCGACGGCGACTTCGACCCGGCGGCGTTCGCCGACAAGGCCGCCCACCCCGCCGTGCGGTGCGTCTCGCTCAAGCTCAGCCAGGGCGCGAAGCCCGGCATCGGCGGCGTTCTGCCGGGCCCGAAGGTGAGCGCGGAGATCGCCGAGGCGCGCGGCGTCCCGCCCGGGGTGACCTGCGAGAGCCCGGCGGCGCACCGGGTCTTCACGACGCCGCGGGAGCTGGTGCGGTTCGTCGCGCGGATGCGTGAGCTCGCCGGCGGGAAGCCGGCGGGGATCAAGCTCTGCGTCGGCTCGCGCGTCGACGTCCTCGCGCTCTGCAAGGCCATGCTGGCCGAGGGCACCGCACCGGACTTCGTCGTCGTCGACGGGTCGGAGGGCGGGACCGGCGCGGCGCCGCTGGAGTACGAGGACCACGTCGGCGCGCCGCTCACCGAGGGCCTGATGACGGTGCACAACGCGCTCGTGGGCACCGGGCTGCGCGACCGGGTCCGGATCGGGGCGTCGGGCAAGATCGCCAACGGCTCCGACGTCGTCAAACGGATCATCCAGGGTGCCGACTACACCAACTCCGCGCGGGCGATGATGATGGCCGTGGGCTGCATCCAGGCCCAACGGTGCCACACCAACACCTGCCCGGTCGGTGTCGCCACCCAGGACCCGCGCCGGGCCGCGGCGCTCGACGTCGCCGACAAGAGCGAACGGGTGCGGCGCTTCCAGGCCGCGACGGTGGCCGAGGCACGCCGGCTGATGGCGTCGATGGGCTCGCGGGGCCCCGACGAGCTGGCGCCCTACCAGCTGCGCAGGCGCATCGGGCATATGGACACCCGCTCGTACGCGGAGCTGTTCGACTGGCTCGAGCCCGGTGAGCTGCTCGCCGAACCGCCACCCGGCTGGGCGGGCGACTGGAACCTCGCGAGCGCCGACCACTTCGGGCGCGACAAGGCGCACTTCGGGGTCGTGTCCCGCGGCTACACCTAGGGTCGAACCCGTCGTACGCGCGCGGGGCGCCCACCGCACCGCGCAGACACAGGAGAGGACCCGACGTTGAGGACGATCACCCACTGGATCGGCGGCAAGCCCGAGAACGGGACGTCCGGGGGCACCGCGCCCGTGTGGAACCCCGCGACCGGGGTCCAGCAGGCCGAGGTGGCGCTGGCCGACGCCGCCGACGTCGACACCGCCGTCCGCTCGGCGGCCGCCGCGTTCGACGAGTGGTCCCGGTCCTCGCTCTCGGCGCGGACGAAGGTGCTGTTCGCGTTCCGGGAGATCGTCAACGCGCGCATCGGCGAGCTGGCCGAGGTGGTCTCCGACGAGCACGGCAAGGTCGTCGCCGACGCCCGCGGCGAGGTCCAGCGCGGCCTCGAGGTCGTCGAGTTCGCCTGCGGCATCCCGAGCCTGCTCAAGGGCGACTTCTCCGACCAGGTCTCCGCCGGGGTCGACGTGCACTCCTTCCGCGAGCCCCTCGGCGTCTGCGTGGGTATCACGCCGTTCAACTTCCCGGTGATGGTCCCGATGTGGATGCACCCGGTCGCCATCGCCTGCGGCAACACGTTCGTCCTCAAGCCGTCGGAGCGCGACCCGTCGGCGTCGCTGCTCGTCGCGCAGATGTGGGCCGATGCCGGGCTGCCCGACGGTGTGTTCACCGTCGTGCAGGGCGACCGGACCGCCGTCGACGCGTTGCTCGACCACGACGACGTCGCCGCGGTGTCGTTCGTCGGCTCGACCCCGATCGCCCGGTACATCCACGAGCGCGCGACGGCCACGGGCAAGCGCGTGCAGGCACTGGGCGGGGCCAAGAACCACGCGGTCGTCCTGCCCGACGCCCCGCTGGACTTCGCCGCGGAGCACCTCGTGGCCGCCGCGTTCGGTTCCGCGGGCGAGCGCTGCATGGCGATCTCCGCGGCGGTCGCCGTCGGCGGGCCGGGCGACGAGCTCGTCGCGGCCGTGGCCGAGAAGGCCCGGGCGGTCAAGGTCGGCCCGGGCCGCGACGCGACCAGCGAGATGGGGCCGGTGGTCACCGCGGCGGCCCGGGACCGCATCGTCGGGCTCATCGGCACCGGTGAGGCCCAGGGCGCGACGCTCACCGTCGACGGCCGCGGGCTGACCGTGCCCGGCCACGAGGACGGCTTCTTCGTCGGCCCGACCGTGATCGACGGCGTCACGACCGACATGGACGTCTACCGCGAGGAGATCTTCGGCCCGGTGCTGTCGGTCGTGCGCGCGTCCGACGTCGACGAGGCGATCGCGCTGATCAACGCCAACCCGTACGGCAACGGCACCGCGATCTTCACGTCCTCCGGCGAGGCCGCGCGGCGGTTCCAGCGCGGCGTACGGGTCGGCATGATCGGCGTCAACGTGCCGATCCCGGTCCCGATGGCCTACTACTCCTTCGGTGGCTGGAAGGACTCGCTGTTCGGGCAGTCGCACATCCACGGGCCCGAGGGCGTCACGTTCTACACCCGCGCCAAGGTCGTGACGACCCGCTGGCCGCAGGTCGCCGCCGCCGGTGCGGCCGGCTTCCACTTCCCGACGGCGACGTAGCCGCAACGGGGCCGGCCGCGCCTCCCGCCGGGGGGCGCGGCCCGGTCGGGAGGGCGCGCGGTGCCCAGGCGGACGGTCGGCGCACCGACGACAGCTTGATCACCGCGCCCGTCGGGTCGGCGATCTCGGCGAGGCGTCCGAACGGGGTGTCGACGGGCTCCTCGCGCCGCCTCGGCGTCGTCGACGGCGAGGTGCACGGTCCCGGCGTCGGGCGTCCCGGAGGCGCCGTCGTTGCGCATCATCCCGGCGATGCGGCGGCCGCACGTTCCTGTCCACCCAGACCGAGGCGCCCGCCGAAACTCATCTGTGAGTCGGTGCCGACCGGGCCGCGACCGCCCACCCCGACGCGGCGACGCCGGCGCGAGCCCGTCGCGCCGGCGCCCGCGGCGGTCCCGGTTCAGCTGTGGTCGAGCTCGAGCCCGAGCGGGGCGACGACGTCGAGGTCGGCGAGGCGCGTCGTCAGTGTCTCCCGGATCCGGCGGAACGCCGCGTGCCCCATCGGCAGTCGCAGCGGCGGGTTCTCCGCTCGCGCCAGCCCGACGATCACCTTCGCCGCCGCGAGCGGGTCGCCGGGCTGGTTGCCGTCCTCGGCGGCGAACCGCTCACGCTCCGGACCGAGCACCGGCGCGTAGGCCTCCATGGGCTGTGACCAGCGGATCGAGCGGCCGGCGAAGTCCGTGCGGAACGGGCCGGGCTCGCAGATCACGACCTTGATCCCGAGGTGCGCGACCTCCGCCGCCAGCCCCTCCGAGAGCCCCTCGACGGCGAACTTCGTGCCCGCGTACGCCGTCCCGCCGAGCCGCGACGTCACGCCCCCGACCGACGACATCTGCACGATCAGCCCGCTGCCCTGCGCGCGCATCGTCGGGAGCACTGCGCGGGTGACGGCGAGCAGCCCGAACACGTTCGTCTCGAAGACCTGCCGCAGCTCGGCGTCGGTGAACTCCTCGATCGCGCCGCGCAGCCCGTAACCGGCGTTGTTGACCAGGACGTCGATGCGACCGAACGCCTCGACGGCCTCGGCGACGGCCTTGGTGACGGCGGCCCCGTCGGTCACGTCGAGCGCGAGCGCGCGGACCCGGTCGGGGGCCGCGGCGGCCAGGTCGTCGACCGACCTCGGGTCGCGTGCGGTCGCGACGACGAGGTCGCCCGCGGCGAGCGCCTCCTCGGCGATGAGCCGGCCGAAGCCGGTGCTCGTGCCGGTGACGAACCAGACCTTGCGATCGTCGGCCATGATCACCCTTCTGTGGGGTCGGTGGGAGCGGAGCCGGGCGGGGACAGCAGCGTGACGACGCTGGAGTCGTCGCGGGCGTCCATCCCCGCGATGTGCCCGAGCAGGTAGAGCTGTTGCGCCGCGGCGGCGAGCGGCAGCGGGACGCGGGCGGCGCGGCCCGCGTCGGTGACGATGCCCATGTCCTTGACGAAGATGTCCAGCCGCGACCGGACCTCGACCTCGTCGGCGTGCTCGCCGTAGGCCTGGGCCATTCGGGGACCGCGGTCGGCGAGCATGAACGACCCGGCCGCACCCGCCGACAGCGTCGCGACGACCGTCTCCGCGTCGAGGCCGAACGCGCGGGCCAGCGCGACGGCCTCCGCGGCCGCCGCGATGTGCACGCCCGCGAGCAGCTGGTTGACCGTCTTCATCGCCTGGCCGTCGCCGGGACGCTCCCCCACGACGGCCAAGGTCGAGGCCAGCCGGTCGAGGACCGGGCGGGCGCGGGCGAGGGGCTCGGCGGCCGCACCCACGACGATCAGCAGGTCGCCCGCCCCCGCGCGGGCCGGGCCGCCGCTCACCGGGGCGTCGACGAGCGCGATCCCGGACCCGGCCAGCTCCGCGGCCAGCGTGCGGGCGGCGTCGGGGCCGATCGTGCTGGTCAGGACGACGAGCCCGCGCTCCCCGAGGGCGGCCGCGGCCCCGTCGGTGCCGAACAGGGCCTCCCGGACCTGGGCCTCGTCCCGCACGGCGAGCAGCACGATCCCGCCGGCCGTGACCGCCGCGGCCGGGTCGCCGGCCGGACGGACACCCGCGGCGGCGGCCAGCTCCCGGCGCGCCGCGCTGACGTCGAACGCGCTCACCGTGAACTCCCCGGCGAGCCGCGTCGCGGTCGGCAGCCCCATGGCGCCCAGACCCAGCACGGCCACCGCGGTCATCGGGTGCCCCGCAGCGTCGAGACCGCGGCGACGAGCCCGTCGTCGTCACCGACGTTGCCCGCGAACACCACGTACGGCACCCCGCGCGCGGGCCCGGCGACGGGTTCCCACACCGAGACGATCCCCGGCAGCAGCGTCCCGCGCGCCCACGCCCTGGCGATGCCCAGCGCGCCCGTCGCGGTGTCCGAGGACGTGATCCCGCCCTTGGCGACGACCCACGCCGGCCGGACCCGCGCCGCGACCTCGGCGACGACGTCGACCATCGCGGCGCTCACGGTCCGGGCGATCGCGAGGCTCTCGTCGGCGTCGGCCCCGGTCACGAGGGTGCGGCTGGTGCGCAGCACGACGTCGGCGGCGCCGCCGAGCAGGTCGGCCACCTCCGCCGCGGTGTCGCGGACGTGCGTCTCGCGACGCGCGGGATCGAGCAGCGTCGGCACGTCCAGCTCGGCCTCGGTGACGCCGCCCGCGGCACGCAGCCGGTCGAGCTGACGCGTGGTCAGCCCGACGTGCGAGCCGACGACGACCAGCCCGTGCGGCACCGGCGTCCGGACGTCGGCGCCGTCGGACGGACCCGTCCGCAGGTCGGGCGCGGTGAGCGGCGCGCGGGCGGACTGGCCGAGCCGCGCCCGCACGAACGACGGACCGGAGCGGTAGACGAAGCGCCTGCCGGCGGCCTCGGCGACGAGCAGCGCGTCGACGAGCACCCGCAGGTCGTCGTCGGTCGCCGCGTCGACGACGACGGGCTGCGCCTGCGTGAGCCCCGAGAGGATCTCCGCGACCCGGTCGGGGCCGCCACCGCGCAGGTCGGCCAGCGTCACGGTCGCGACGGACCCACGGGGGATCCGCCCACCGGTCTTCTCGGCGACCCAGTCGCGCAGGTCGGCGTTGCGGTAGCCGAACGTCGCGTCCCGGGCGAACTCGCTGTGCGACACCGGGATCATCCCGTCGGGCGTGCGCATCCAGTGCACCGAGCCGACGGTCAGCCTGCCCGGCTCGATCATCGCCGGGACCACGACGATCCCGTCGACCGGGCGGCCCGCGTCGGCTCCCGCCCGCACGAGGACGTCGACCTCGGCCGGGAAGTGGCCGCGCAGCGTGGAATCGCTGCGGCTGACGAGGACGTGGTCGACCCCCGCCGCCGCCGCGGCTCGCGCGACCGCCGTCGCGACCTCCTCGCCGCGGGCGACGGCGTCGGCCTCGGCGAGGCTGCGGCTGTTGGTCAGCACGAAGAACCCCGGCGTGTCCTGCGCGAACGCCCAGGCGAGGTCGTCGGCCTCCCACCGGGTCAGCACCGGCACGTCGGCGACGGACTGGGTGCCGGTCGGGTCGTCGTCGAGCACGACGACGCGCCGCCCGGTCGCGACCCGGCCGGCGAGGTCGGTGGGGTCGATCCGCCACGGCCGGGGGTAGTCGCGGACGAGGTCGTCGGGGTCGACGGGGCCGGTGACGGCCGGCAACGGGATCACGGGTTCACTCCGAGGACGTGTGCGCGCAGGTCGGACTGGGTCTGGCTCATGTGCGACTCCATCGCCTCGCGGGCCCGGTCGGGGTCGGCCGCCTCGAGCGCGTCGACGATGCGCGCGTGCTCGGTGACGGCGTTGTCCCGGATCCGGGGCACGGCCGAGGTCTGGCGGCGGGCCGCGACCAGCAGCTCGCCGAAGGGTTCGAGCAGGAACGGGACGAAGACGTTGCCGGTGGCGCGCATGACGGTGTCGTGGAAGGCGATGTCGGCGTCGACGAACACGTCGACGTCGCCGGCGGCCGCTGCCGCGCGCATCTCCTCGACACCGGCCCGCAGCTGGGCCAGGTGCTCGTCGGTGCGCCGCACGGCGGCGAGCTGGGCGGCGCCGACCTCGACCATCCGCCGGGCCTCGAGCAGCAGCTCCGGCACCGCCGAGCCGTGCTCGCCCGCGTGGTGCGCGCGGACGAGCAGGTCGAGGGAGCGCCAGCGCTCCGGTGCGGTGACGAACGTGCCGAGGCCGCGCCGGACCTCCAGCACGTTCGTCGCCCGAAGGATGCGCACCGCCTCCCGGACGGTGAGCCGGCTCGCGCCGTGGGCGGCGGCGAGCTCGCCCTCGGGCGGCAGCGCGGTGCCGGCCGGGTACCGACCGGCGACGACGGCGTCGAGCAGCGCGTCGGCCACGGTCTCCGCCAACGTCGCCACGTCGCCCCCTTCACATCAGACGTCTGATGTCCGGGAACACTCTCTGCCCGGGAGCGGCCGGCGTCAAGGCGTCCTCACCGCATCTCGTCCTCGATGTAGGCGCGGACGATCGCGTCGAAGTCCGCGTCGCCGCGCAGCCCCAACGCCCGCGCCCGGGTCGTGTCCCAGGCTCCCGGCCAGGTCGCGGCGATGGCCTCCACCGCCGGGTCGCGCTGCCACCGCACCCGGGCCGCGACCTCGGGACCGGCGACGCGCCCGAGCGCCGCGGCCATCTCCCCCACCGTCACCGAGACACCGGGCAGGTTGACCGCACGCGAGGACCCCAGCTGCGCGTCGGTGAGCTCCGCGCCCGCCACGAGGCACTCGACGGCGTAGCGCGGCGAGAGCACCCACATCCGGACCTCCGGCGGGACCGGGACCACCGACTCCACGCCGGCGAGCGGCTCGCGGACGATACCGCTGGCGAAGCCCGACGCGGCCGCGTTCGGGCGGCCCGGACGCACCGTCACCGTCGGCAGCCGCAGCACCCGGCCGTCGACGTGACCCTTGCGCGTGTGGTCGGCGAGCAGCAGCTCCGCGCACGCCTTCTGGGTGCCGTAGGACGTCTGCGGGGTCAGCGGCGTCGAGTCGGTCACGACAGCGGGCACGTCGCCGCCGTAGACCGCGACCGAGCTCGTGAACACCACCCGGGGGACGCGGCCCGCCGCGCGACAGGCGTCGAGCAGCCGGCGCGACCCGTCGAGGTTGATCCGCATCCCCAGGTCGAACTCGGCCTCCGCCTGCCCGCTCACCACGGCCGCGAGATGGAACACGACGTCGGTGTCCGCGTCGACCAGCTCCGCGAGCAGCGCGGGATCGGCCACGTCGCCGACCACGGCGCGCACCCGCGGGTCGTCCGCCCCCACGGCGGCCGCGGTGACGTCGAGCAGGACGAGCTCGCGGATCTCGCGGCCGTCGAGCTCACCGCGGTCGAGCAGGGCCCGGGCGAGCCTGCTGCCGAGGAACCCCGCCCCTCCCGTGACGACCACCTTCATACCTGCCTCCGTCCCGGCGCACCCGGCGCCGCGTCGTCGTGGGCCAACCGATCCGGGAGCCTACGGGCGGGCGCCGACGACCCGGTTCGACCCGAAGCGCGGTAGTCGTGCGGGCACCACCGTCGCTAGCGTGACGCGGCGTCCGCAGCGGCCGAGGGGGTGCGACGGTGGCGAACGGTTCCGTCGTCACGCCCGCCGCGGCCCGGCTCTGGCACGCGCCGTCGGCCGTCATGGCCCGGCACGATCCCGGCTACACCGCGCTACGCCGCGCCGTGCGCGTCACGGTCGCCGCCTGCGTCGGCTTCTACGTCTGCCACCTGGTCATCGACGACGACACGATGGCGATCTACGCGCTCTTCGCGGCGGTCGCCCTCGGCGCGCTCTCCGAGGTGACCGGCGCTCCGGCCACACGGACGCGCGGCTACGGGATCGTGCTCGTCGTCGGCGCCGTGCTGGTCACGGCCGGAACCCTCGTCGCGGGGAGCACCGCCGCGGCCGTGGCCGGGATGCTGGTGTTCGGGTTCGCGATCTCGTACTCGAGCGTCGCCGGACCGCGTATCGGCGGCGTCGCGAACGGCCTGCAGCTGTTCTACGTGCTGGCCTGCTTCCCGCCGTTCGCCCCCGAGCAGCTCGGGGAGCGGCTCGCGGGCCTGGCGATCGGCGTCGTGCTGCTCGCGATCGCCGACCGCACCCTGCTGCCCGCCCCGGCTCCGCCCGACCCGGCACGGCGCATCGGGGTGGGCCTGAGGACCGCGGCCGGCTTCGCGACGGCGGTCGCCTCGGACCTGCGCTCGACCGGCGGCACCCCCGCGGCGGCGACGGGCGGCACCGCCGTGGTGGCGGCCGTCCGGCGCGACGCGCAGGCCGCGGCCGACGCGCTGCGGCTGGCCGACATGCCGTTGCCGGAGCGTCCGCTCGGCTGCGGGCTGCGCGACCGTTCCCTGTTCACCCTGGCGGCGGAGACGCGGCTGGTCACCGCACGCCTCGGCACCCTCACCGACCTGCTCGTCACCGACGGACCGCACCCGCGCCACCCGCTCACCGCGGACCTGCTCGACGCGTCGGCCGCCGTGCTGGAGGGGTCCGCCCGGACGTTGCAGGGCGGCGCGCCGCCCCCGCTCGACGCGCTGGACACCGCACTCGGCGCCTACCTCGGGATGCGGGTGCGGCACCTCCCGCTGCCCGACGGGCCGACACCCGACCTGCGCGCCGGGCTGGCCGCCGCGGCCGTCGCGCAGACCGCACGGAACACCGGGCTCGCCGCACACGGCATCGCCCGGCTGCCCGTGCCGCCCGGCCCGCTCCCCGACGAGCTGCGGTTCCTGCGCATGTCCCGGTTCGAGCTGGTCCGGCTGCGGCTGGCGAACAATGTCACACCGCGGTCGGTGTACCTGCAGAACGCGCTGCGGGTCGCGATCGGCCTGGGCGTCGCACGGCTGGTCGCGGGCGTGTTCGACCTGTCGCACGGCTTCTGGGTGCTGCTCGCGACGCTGAGCCTGATGCGCACCTCGGCCGTGGCGAGCCGGTCGATCCTGGTCAAGGCGTTCGTCGGGACACTGATCGGGGCCGCCGCCGCAGCGGCGGTGCTGACCTGGGTGCACACGTCGCTGTACGCGTGGTTGCTGCCGTTCCTGATGATCGCGGCGTTCGCGGCCGGGCCGGCCTTCGGTGTCGCGGCGGGCCAGGCGGGGTTCACACTCGTCGTCTCGGTGCTGTTCGCCCAGCTCGACCCGGCGACGTGGCAGCTCGCCGCGGTCCGGCTCCAGGACGTGGTCACCGGCGGCGTGATCGGCGCGCTGATCGGCGCCGTGATGTGGCCGCGCGGTGGCGGCGGGGAATTGCGCAGGCTCGCCGCGGACTCGCTGCGGGCCGGGGCCGACGAGCTGCGCGACACCGTCCGGCTGCTGGCCGAGGGCACCCCGGTCCCGACCGGGTTCTCGCAGCTGCGCAGGCTCGCCGGCCTGCTCAACCACTCCTTCGTCCAGTACCGCGGCGAACCGCCGCGGCCCGGCCCCCAGCCCGACTGGCTCACGCTCATCGGGGTGGTGCACCGGCTCTCGACGTACTCGGCGACCCTGCGCCAGCGCCATCCCCCGTCGGGTCCGCTGCCGTGGCCGGAGACGGCGACGCGCATCGAGGCGGCCGCCGCCGAGGTCGCGCTCTCGGTGCGCGGGGCGGCCGACGCGCTCGACGCCGGGGAGGCCGTGCCCGCCGCGACCATGAGGGCGTGCCACGAGGCGGTGACGGTCCACGCCCCCAGCAACCTCGCCGACGACGTCGAGGCCGGCCTGCGTGTGCTCGACGCCTGGGCCTGGCTGACCACGGTCGTCGACGACCTCGACCGCCTCACCCGGCTGCTGTCCGACCCCGCGGCGCCGACGTTCCCCGCCCCGGCCGCCGCCGAGCCGCCCGCCCCACCGGCCGCTCAGGCCACCCAGGAGCGGTCCGCGGTGAACCCGACGGAGATCGAGGGGTCCTGACCCGTCGCCCGGATCCGGGCCAGCAGCGCGGCGCGCACCGCGTCGAACTCGGTGACGGTCTGCGCCGTCGACGACGCGACGACGACGTAGTCGGCCTCGACGTCGAGCCTGCTGCCGACCTTGGCCACCCGCAGGAACGACTCCGCGAACCCGTACTCCTCCTCGATCTCGCGGACGCACACCAGCAGCTGCTCACGGACCGCGGGCGGGGACATCGTCAGCACCTCGCGGAACGCCTGCGCCAGCAGCCGCGCGGGCACGACGAGGAAGGCCGCCGAGATCAGCGCGACCATCGCGGGATCGACGTAGCGCGCGAGATCGTCGCGCCCACCGAGGGTGAACCCCCACGCGATCGCGAAGCCGACGAGCACGCCGACGCTGAGCAGGGCGTCGCCCCACCACTCGGCGGCCTCGGCGCGCACCAGGTCGGACCCGGCGCGGGCCTTGCGCCGCATGTACAACGACACCGCGACCCCGCCCGTGGTCGCGACGACGGCGTAGACCAGCGCCCAGCCCGTGTCGACGTCGCGGCCCCCGACGAGCAGGTCGCCGACGGCGCCGGCGAGCGCGTAGAGGCACAGCCCGCCCAGTGCCGCCGCCTTCACGACGATCGCCAGCGGCTCGTAGATCTCCCGGCCCCACGGGTAGCGGTCGTCGGGACCACGGCGGGCGGCCCGCAGCGCCCACACCCCCAGCAGCGAGAGCCCCACGCTCGCGAACGAGTACAGCCCGTCGAAGAGGATCAGCCGCGAGTCGACGACCAGCCCCCACACCAGCGAGACCACCGCGAACACGGCCGACGCCCACACCGAGACGAGCAGGGTGCGTGCGTCGGCCCGGGACTCGGCCCGGGCTGCGGTCATCCGGGGCGTCCCGCCGGGGCGAACAGGTCGCCCCAGCCGCGGACCGTCCACCGGGCGACGACACCACCGAGCACGAACGGGTCGCCCGCGATGAACTCCTCGGCGGCCTCGCGGGAGGTGAAGACGCCGATCGCGGTGCCGTCGAACGGGTCCGACAGCGGCCCGGCGTGCACGAGCACGCCGCGGTCGTGGAACTCGTGCAGCCGCGCGACGTGGGCGGGCCCGTGCTCGGCGGCGAGCGGGCCGAACCCCTCGGACGGCTCGTAGGTCATGACGAACAGCGGCGGGTTCACGGCGCGCTCACCGACGGCGCGCCCGTCTCCAGCAGGGTCTTGAGGCCGTCGAGGACGGTGCCCCAGCCGGGTCCGGACACGCTGCGGGCGGTGCGGGGCGAGTCGTCGAGCCGGTCGTGGACGACGGTCAGCCGGCACGATCCGTCGCCGGTGTCCTCGATCTCCCAGGTCACGCGGCTGGGCGGTTCCTTCGCGAGCTCGGGGTCGTAGGCCGAACGCCACTCGTGGACGAGCCGGCGCGGCGGGTCGAACTCCAGGACCGGTCCGTCGCCCCAGTCGGCGCCGTCGGGGCCGCGGGAGGTGTGCCACTCGGCGGTGTTCTCGACGCGGGCGCCGTGGAAGTACAGCCGGGTCCGGTCGGGAGAGGTGATCGCCTCCCAGACCTGCTCGGGGGTGGCGCGCAGCAGCACCTGGTAGAGCTGCGTGGAGAGGTCACTCACTCCGGTCCTCCTCCTCGAACGAGCGTTGCAGGCCGGCCAGGAACGACGCCGGGCCCTCGGTGTACTTGTCGATCCAGCGGTCGTGGATGCGTCGGATGGGCACCGGGTTGAGGAAGTGGAGCTTTTCCCTGCCGGACCGGCGGGTGACCACCAGACCCGCGTCCTCGAGCACCCGCAGGTGCTTCATGACCCCGAACCGCGTCATCGCGACGCCCTCCTCCAGCTCGCCGAGCGTCCGCCCGTCCCGCGCGAACAGGCGGTCCAGCAGCGCGCGGCGGGTCGGGTCGGCGAGCGCCTTGAACACGCGGTCGTCGTCCATCCCGCAGGAGAATAGGTGACCTACAGGTCACCTATCAAGAGCAGCAGGAGCGACGGACCGCCGTCGGAGCCGACCCGGCCCCGCACCCTGGGCGGGGCGGGCGCGTCCGGCCCGCGGCGGAGCCGCTCGGCGACGAGCAGGCCGAGCACGCCGGCCGCCGCCGCGAGCAGCCCGGCGGCGGGCCGGCCGGTGGCCAGCGAGGCCGCGGCGATCCCGAAGGCGACCGCAAGGACGGCGGCGGTCCCGGTGCGGGTCGCCGTCACGGGGAGCAACCGGCCGCGCAGCAGCCCCGCGACCAGGCCCGCCCCGATCCCCAGCACCATCCCGACCGCGTGACCCGTCGTCAGGTCCATCCCGCTCCCCCTGGTCCCGCCCGGCTCGTCCGGACCCCGTCGACCAGGGTGGCGAGCACGGCGGGCCGCAACGAGGGTGCGGACCCGACGCCGGCCGGGGGCGGACCCCCGGGATCACCCGCGCAGCGCCGCGGCCCTCCCCGCGAGGTAACGCCGTTCCGGCGCGCTGCGCGTGAGGTCCGCCGCGGCGGTGTACTCGCGGCGCGCCGCGGCCACCCGGCCGGCGCGCTCGAGCAGGTGGGCCCGCACCGCGTGGAGGCGATGGTGACCAGCCAGCGCGGCATCGGCGGCGAGCTCGTCGAGCCCGGCGAGGCCGGCGGCCGGCCCGTGCACCATCGCGACGGCGACGACGCGGTTCAGCGCGACCATCGGGCCCGGCGCGACCGTCTCGAGCAGGCGGTACAGGCCGAGGATCTGCGGCCAGTCCGTGTCGGACGCCGACGCCGCCTCCGCGTGCACGGCGGCGATGGCCGCCTGCAGCTGGTACGGCCCGACCGGGCCGGCCGGCAGCACCTGCGCCACCAGGGCGAGGCCCTCGTCGATCGCGCCCGCGTCCCAGCGCGACCGGTCCTGCTCCGCCAGCGGCACGAGCCCGCCGTCGGGGCCGACGCGGGCATCCCGGCGGGCGTCGGTCAACAGCATCAGCGCGAGCAGCCCGGCCACCTCGTCGTCGGCGGGGCGCGCCGCCCGCAGCAGCCGGGCGAGCCGCACGGCCTCGCCGCTGAGCTCGACGCGCTGCAGGTCCGGGCCCTCGCTCGCGGTGTGCCCCTCGTTGAAGACCAGGTAGAGGACGGCGCAGACGGCGGCGACCCGGTCGTCGAGCTCGGCGGGCGGCGGCATCCGGAACCGCCCGCCCGCCGCGGCGATGCGCTGCTTCGCCCGGCTGATCCGCTGCCCGACCGTCGGCTCGGGCACCAGGAAGGCCCGGGCGATCTCGGTCGTCGTCAGCCCGCCGACGGCGCGCAGGGTGAGCGCCACCTGCGACGGCCGGGTCAGCGCGGGGTGGCAGCACAACAGCATCAGGGTCAGCGTGTCGTCGGACTGCGGGGCGGGGGCCGGGTCCGGCGGCTCCAGCGCGGCGACGGTCTCCTCGCGGCGGCGACGCGCGTCGTCGGACCGCCATAGCTCGATGCGCCGCCGCGCCGCGACGGTGATGAGCCAGGCCTTCGGGTTCTCCGGCACGCCGTCCGACGGCCACTGCGTCGCGGCGGCCAGCAGCGCCTCCTGCACGGCGTCCTCGCACGTCTCGAAGTCGCCGTAGCGCCGGGCGAGCGCCGCGACGACCTCCGGCGTGAGCGCGCGCAGCAGCTCGCCGGACGGGACGGCACTCACGTACCGGGCTGCGCCCCGGCCAGGGGGTGCAGGTCGAGGACCGGCCGGACCTCGATGTCGACGAACTCGGCCTCCGGCATCGCCGCCGCCCACTCGACCGCCTTCTCGACGCTCGGGCAGTCGACGAGGTAGTAGCCCGCGAGGTGCTCCTTCGCCTCCGCGAACGGGACGTCGGTCGTGACGACCTGGCCGCCGCGCAGCCGGACCCGTCGCGCCGCCTCCGGTCCCTGCAGCGCCTCGGCCGTCACCAGCTCGCCCGCGGCGGCGATGGCCTCGCGGACCCGGTCGTGCGCCTCGTAGCCCTGGCGCTGCCGCTCGGGCGACATCTGCGCCCACATCGCTCCGGCCTCGGGATTCATCATGATCATGATCAGGTACTTCACGGCGGCCTCCGGGTCGGTGGACGAGCTCCTGCACAGGTCGTGCACCCAGGATGTCGAGACCGGTGCCGCGGCTTCGACGTCCCCGACGAGATGCGCCCGATCCGGGCGCGTCCCCGACCAAGGAGACACCGATGACCACCTCCCCCGCCACCGACCAGGCCGACACCCGCGCCGACGAGGCCGCCGTGCGAGCCGTGCTCGCCGAGGAGGCCGCCGTGCGAGCCCTGTTCGCCGAGGAGGCCGCTGTGCGAGCCCTGCTCGCCGAGGAGGCCGAGGCGATGCGCACGCGCGACGCCGAGCTCGCCGTCGCCCGCTACGCGACCGACGCGATGATCTTCGACCTCGCCCCGCCGTTGGGCCGGCGCGGCCACGCCGCCGCGGGCGTGCGGGCCTGGCTCGCCGGGTTCGACGGACCCGTGACCATCGAGACCACCGAGCTGGAGGTGACCGTCGGCGGCGACCTGGCCTTCGCGCACGGCCTGCGCCGGATGTCGGCGGTCCCCGCCGGGGCCGCGGAGGGCTTCTCGTTCTGGTACCGCGCGACGACGTGCCTGCGCCGGGTGCAGGGCCGCTGGCGCGTCGTGCACGAGCACACGTCCACGCCGTTCCACATGGACGGCTCCTTCCGGGCCGCGACCGACCTGCAGCCCTGACCCGGGACACGGCACCATCACCCCCATCGAACGGAAGGGACCGACATGTTCGAGAAGACGCCCGCGTTCAGCGGGTTCTCGGTCGACGACATCCCCGCCGCCAAGGCGTTCTACGGCGACGTCCTCGGGGTCCGGCTCTCCGAGCGCGACGGCATGCTCGTCCTGCACCTCGCGGGCGACGCCGGCAGCACCCGCGACACCCTCGTCTACCCCAAGCCCGACCACGTCCCGGCGTCGTTCACGATCCTCAACTTCCGGGTCGGCGACGTCGACGCCGCTGTCGACGCGCTCGTCGCGAAGGGCGTGACGTTCCAGGTCAGCGACTGGACCGACGAGCGCGGCGTCCAGCGCCGGTACGGGCCGCCCATCGCGTGGTTCACCGACCCGGCGGGCAACGTCCTCTCGGTGATCCAGGACCAGGGCACCGGGTAGCCGCCCCGTCGGCGGACGCGGACCGTCGGTGGCCGATGCGAACATGTGTTCGTGTCCCGCGACGCGACGATCCTGCACGCCGACCTCGACGCGTTCTTCGCGTCGGTCGAGCAGCGCGACGATCCCGCGTTGCGGGGCCGTCCGGTGATCGTCGGCGGCGGGGTCGTGCTGGCCTGCAGCTACGAGGCGAAGGCCGCGGGTGTGCGCACCGCGATGGGCGGGCGGCAGGCGCTGGCCCTGTGCCCGGCCGCGGTCGTCGTCCGCCCCCGGATGTCGGCGTACTCGGAGGCGTCGAAGGCGGTGTTCCGGGTGTTCGAGTCGACGACGCCGCTGGTCGAGGGGATCTCGATCGACGAGGCGTTCCTCGAGGTCGGCGGCCTCCGGCGGATCGCGGGCGCGCCGATGGACATCGCGGCCCGGTTGCGGCGCGACGTCGCCGAGCAGGTCGGGCTGCCGATCACCGTCGGCGTCGCGCGCACGAAGTTCCTGGCCAAGGTCGCGAGCGGGGTGGCGAAGCCCGACGGGCTGCTGCGGGTCCCGCCCGAGGCCGAGCTCGAGTTCCTGCACCCGCTGCCGGTCGAGCGCCTGTGGGGGGTCGGGAAGGTGACGTCGGCGAAGCTGCACGCGATCGGGGTGCGGACGGTCGCGGAGGTCGCGGGCCTCGGCGAGCCTGCACTCGTCTCGTTCCTCGGCCGGGCCGCGGGCCGGCACCTGCACGCGCTGTCCCACGGCCTCGACCCGCGCCGGGTCGAGACGGGCGTGCGCCGCCGCTCGATCGGCTCCCAGCGCGCACTGGGCCGCCGCGAGCGCCCGCCAGAGGAGCTCGACGCGATCGTCGCGGGCATCGTCGACCGGCTGGGCAAGCGGCTGCGCGGCGGGCACCGCGTGTGCCGGACCGTCGTGCTGCGGCTGCGGTTCGGCGACTTCACCCGGGCGACGCGCTCGCACACCCTCGCGGGCGCCACCGCGCACACGCCGACCATCCTGCGCGCCGCCCGGCAGTTGCTGCACGCCGCGATGCCGATGATCCTCGACCGCGGGATCACCCTCGTCGGGCTGTCGCTGGCCAACCTGGACGACGACGGGGCCGTCCAGCTCGTGCTGCCGTTCGAGCGCGACGCCGGCCCGGAGCTCGACGCGACGCTCGACGAGCTGCGCGACCGCTTCGGCGGCGAGGCGGTCACCCGCGCCGCGCGACTGGGCCGCGACCCCGGGATCCACATGCCGGTCCTCGACGACCCGTGATCCGCGATTGTGGTGCCGGACGCACCGTCCCGCTCGGACGGTCCGAGCCGGATAGCATGCCGAGCGTGCCCGATGTCCGGTTGTCGCCCACGTCCTACGTCGTTCTGGGCATGATCGCGCTGCGCGGACCGTCGACGCCGTACGACCTCAAGCGCGCGGTCGGCCACTCCGTCGGCTACTTCTGGCACTTCCCGCACGCCCAGCTGTACTCCGAGCCCGAGCGGCTGACCGACGCGGGCCTGCTGACCTGCGAGTCCGAGACCTCCGGGCGACGACGCAAGACGTACTCGATCACCCCCGAAGGCCGCGCGGCGCTGGAGGCGTGGATCGCCGAGCCCAGCGACAGCCACTTCCAGATACGCGACCCGGCAGAGCTCAAGCTGTTCTTCAACGAGGTCGGCAACCCCGACGACGTCACGCGTCTCGCGGGCCAGCAGATCGCCCGGCACGAGGAGCGCATCGCGCTCTACGAGGGAATGGTCGAACGGTTCGGGCCCGACCCGGCGGACAACCCCCGGCTCATCACGCTCGAACTGGGCCTGGAGGTCGAGTACGCGACGCTGCGGTTCTGGCGGGCGCTCGCCGCGGGCGACCTCGCGGGCCTACGCAAGCGTCGTGATCTGCTGGACGGACCGGACGTACCGGACGGTACGGACACCCGACCTGATCAGGCGTAACGCGGCACATCGAACCGACGAACCTCTCCTTACGGAACAGCCTGCTCCGCGCACGACCCGCCGCAGCACCCTCAGGAGACGAGGTCGTCATGTTCAAGAGCAAGCATCACGACAACGACAAGCACCACAACCACTCCGAGCACGAGAAGCACCGGTACGAGGAGCAGTACGGCAGCCACCACAAGTCCGACGACTGGCGCGACACCAGCTGCAACGACAGCTGGGAGGACAAGTCCCAGCACCACCACTGGGAGGACAAGTCCTACGAGCACGACAAGAGCTGCCACGAGCACCGCGACGACAGCAGCTGGGACCACTCCGGCGGCTACGGCGGACATAACGGCTGACCGGCCCGCGCACTCCACCGCGCCGCCGGGAGTGTCAGAGGAACGGTGTAACTGGCCGGGGTGGCGGCTAGTTTCCGTTGCTGGGGACGATACGGCCGGCGAAGGTGATCGCGAAGGCGTTCAGGGCCGGCTTCCAGCGCATCGCCCAGCGGGTTCGGCCCTTCCCGGTGGGGTCGAGTGAGCGGGTGACCAGGTAGAGGCACTTCAGCGCGGCCTGCTCGGTCGGGAAGTGCCCCCGGGCCTTGATCGCCCGCCGGTAGCGGGCGTTGAGCGACTCGATCGCATTCGTGGAGCAGATGACCTTGCGGATCTCCACGTCGTAGTCCAGGAACGGCACGAACTCCGACCACGCCGCCCGCCACAGCGCGATGATCGCCGGATACTGCCCGCCCCAGGTCTCGGCGAACTCGGCGAACCGGGCCTGGGCCGCGGCCTCGGTCGGGGCGGTGTAGACCGGGCGCAGGTCCTTGGCCAGCTGCTCCCAGTAGCGCCGGGAGGCGTAGCGGAAGGTGTTGCGGATCAGGTGCAACACACACGTCTGCACCACCGCCTGCGGCCAGGCGGTGGTGATCGCCTCGGGCAGGCCCTTCAGGCCGTCGCAGACGGCGATGCACACATCGCCGACCCCGCGGTTTTTGATCTCGGTCAGAACCTGCAGCCAGAACTTCGCGCCCTCCCCACCGGTGCCGCCCTCGCCGGCCCAGATCCCGAGGATGTCGCGCTGCCCGTCCACGGTCACCCCGATGACCACGTAGAAGGGCCGGTTGGTGACCTGCCCGTCGCGGACTTTGACGTAGAGAGCGTCGATGAACAGCACCGGATAGACGGCGTCGAGCGGGCGGTTCTGCCACTCGCCCAGCTCGTCGAGGACCTTGTCGGTGATCCTCGAGATGGTGTCCTTGGAGACCTTGGCCCCGTAGACCTCGGCGAAGTGCGCGGCCACCTCCCCGGTGGTCAGGCCGCGGGCGGTCAGCGACAGCACGATCTCGTCGATCCCGTCCAGGCGGCGTTGGCGCTTGCGCACGATCTGAGGCTCGAAGCTGGCGTCGCGGTCGCGCGGCACCTCGATCTCGACCGGGCCGATCTCGGTGAGCACGGTCTTGGTGCGGGTGCCGTTGCGGGAGTTCCCGCCGTCGCGCCCGGCCGGGTCGTGGCGGTCATAGCCCAGGTGCTCGCTGAGCTCGGCTTCCAGGGCGGTCTCGAGCACTGTTTTGGTCAGCCCGGTGAGCAGCCCGTCCGGGCCGACGAGCTCCACCCCGTCGGCCTTGGCGGCCTCCACCAACTGCTGAGCGAACTGCTGGTGATCAATCCGAGCCCGCGGCATGGGCTCGATCGTGTCGGTCATTGGTGGTCCTTCCCCCGGGACACGCCCGGAGCTACAGACCAGTTACACCGAAGATCGGACACTCCCGCGCCGCCGGCCGGGGCCTCGGTCCCGGCCGGCGGCGCGTCGGTTCAGGCCGACGGCGTCCCGGTCACCGGTCCAGCCACGTCCCGGCGAACCACATGTCGCGTGAGAGGAACCGGTCCATGCCCTTGACGTCCTTCTTCGTGATCGTCGAGAGGTAGGAGCGGCTGAAGAAGTCGACGACGAGGTCCTTGTTCACCTGCAGCTCGACCTGCTGGTAGTCCTTCGTCCGCTGCGCCGGGTCCTGCGTCGCGGCCGCGTCGTCGAGCCACTGGTCGACCTGCGGGTTCGCGTACTTGCCGTAGTTGCCGTTGCCGCCCGAGTGCAGTAGCCGCGACGCCCCCGGGTCGGGGTTGTCGAACGGGCCGACCCATGTCGTCAGCTGGAAGTCGCCGCCCTGCAGCACGGACGAGGAGAACTGCGCGAGGTCGTAGGTCTGCACCGTGACGTGGATGCCGATCGCGGCCATCTGCGCCTGCAGGAACTCCGCGAAGGCCTGCCTCGTCGTCGTGGTCTTGAAGACGAAGTCCGGGTTGCCGCCGCCTGCCCGGTAGGCGTCGACCAGCTGTGTGGCCTTGGCCTGGTCGAAGGTCGGCCACTCCGCCGACGCCGCCGCCGTGTGGTACGGGCTACTGGCGTCGAACAGGCTGTCCGCCTTCACCATCTGGTTGTTGTACTGGCTCGCGGACAGGGCGTTCAGGTCGATCCCCCGGACGATCGCCTCGCGCATGTCGCGGTTGTCGAACGGCGCGTTGTGCAGGTTGAAGTACAGGAACTCGCCGGCGTTGCCGGGTCCGTAGTAGACGTTCAGGTTCGGGTTCGCGAGGCCGCGCACCAGTTCCTGGTTGTAGCCGCCGAAGATCATGTCGACGTCACCGTTCTGGATCGACGCCGAACGGCTGTCGGTGTCGGGGATCGGCCGGAACTCGATGTTGTCGAGGTAGGGCATGTTCGGCTGCCAGTAGTGCGGGTTGCGCGTGACGTCGAGCTTCGCGTCGCGCACCCAGCTGACCAGCATGAACGGGCCGGCCCCGACGGGGTGCGACCCGATCTGGTCGCCGTACTGCTTCAGCGCCGCGGGCGAGACGATCATGCCGAGCGTGCCGCCGAAGAACGCGCCCCCGAAGTTCGTCGAGAAGTCGCCGAGGGCCGTCTTCAGGCCGAACACGACCGTCAGCGGGTCGGGCGTCGTCATCGACGCGATCTGCGCCGCGGCCTGGTGGGCGGGCGAGCTGACCTTGTCGATGTGGCGCTGGACGTTGACGACGACGGCCTGCGCGTCGAGCGGGGTGCCGTCGGAGAACGCGACGTTCGGCCGGAGTTTCAGCGTCCACGTCCGCCCGCCGTCCGCGGTGGTCATGGACTCGGCGAGGAAGGGCGCGACGGTGCCGTCGGGCTCGACCTTCATCAGCGAGTCGTAGACCGCCGCGGCGGCGGGGTTGGCGTTCTGCACCGTCGGGTCGAAGGAGACGATCTCGCGGTCCTCACCGATGGTGAGGGTGCCGCCGC
Source organism: Pseudonocardia benzenivorans CB1190 (assembly GCF_000196675.2). Classification (GTDB taxonomy): domain Bacteria; phylum Actinomycetota; class Actinomycetes; order Mycobacteriales; family Pseudonocardiaceae; genus Pseudonocardia; species Pseudonocardia benzenivorans. The sequence goes on from NC_015312.1 coordinate 4,041,056, forward strand.
GCTTGGGCACCCCCTCCGCGGCGAGGTTCGCGCCATAGGGGTTCACCGCGACGATCGGCTTGTTGCCGCCGACCCCGCCGTTGTCCGCCGCGCCGCACGCGGCCGCGAGCGCTGCGCACAGTGCGAGAACCAGCACTCCGCCACGTCGGGACAGTCGGGATCGCAGCCGCACCACGCTCAACTCCTCATCGAGTGTCGATACCGCGGAGTGCACCGCGCGTCGCAAACCGTGTGACAGCGCACGATTCCGGCGCTGTGATCAGCTGTGTCGGAGCATCCCGTGACCGCCGAGCAGCATAGCTTTGCTCATCAATATTGCCAACGAGATTGTTGACAATCGCAACGCGGCAGCCTCGTCGTTGTGCCCACGTCATGTCCCGCCGACCCGACCCGACCCCGGCCGCAACCTCACTGCTGCCTCGCCGCCGCGAGACGACGGTGAGGTTGCGCCCGACCCTCCGCGCGCAACCCCGGCGCTCGGATTCGCGCCGCGGCGGACGGTGAGGTTGCGCCCGGGCTCTTCGCGCGCAACCCCAGCGCTCGGATCCGCGCCGCGGCGGACGGTGAGGTTGCGCTCGGGAGGGCGGGTGGGCCCGGGCAGGGTGCGGTGGGTCCGGGGCGGGCACACAGGCGAGCCGTCCACTGTGGCGGATGCGGTGCCGGCATGTGCCTCGGGCGTCGAGGTCCCCGCAGCACTCAGCCGGCCGAGCTCCTGCCGCACAGTGTGATCGCGGCCGACGACGTCGCGGGGGCGGCGGGCCCCGCGTGGTGTCCGCCCGGTGCGACGGGACGGCTCGCGGTCGCCGCGGCGGCCGCCGCCGGCTGCGTCGCGGGCGCCCCCGCGGTGAGGCCGACGACGACGCCGGTCGTGACGGCGACCGCGGCCAGCGCGGCGGCGGCCGCGGCGACGAGTGTCCGGGCGCGGCCGGTGGCGGACGGCGGCTCTCGGTCCGGGGGGCTCGGCGCAGGGGTCGGCGCGGTCATGGCGGCGGCACCTCCTCGGATCCGGCGGCGGGGTGTCTCCCTCGACCGATCGAGACTCCCGCCGAACACCCGCCCGCACCGTCGGCCGACGGGAGGACGCACCGGAGGACCCGCGTGTCCGTCGATCGGTGGACACGCGGCCCCTGCGCCCGGTTCAGGCCGGCGGTACCTCGCGGCGGATCTCGTCGAGCCAGATCCGCGCCGACATGTCCGACGGCGCGCGCCAGTCCCCCCGCGGCGACAGCGACCCGCCCGCGGACACCTTGGGCCCGTTGGGCAGCGCCGACCGCTTGAACTGCGCGAACCCGAAGTAGCGCTGGGCGAAGACCTCGAGCCAGCGCCGGACGTCGGACATGGCGAACGCGACCCGGTCCGCCTCGGGGAAGCCGGCTGGCCAGTCGCCGGCCTCGACGTCGTGCCACGCGTGCCAGGCCAGGAACGCGATCTTCGACGGGCGCATCCCCCAGCGCAGCACGTGGAAGAGGGTGAAGTCCTGCAACGAGTACGGCCCGACGGTCGCCTCGCTGCTCTGCACCGGACGCTCGTCGTCGACCGGGACGAGCTCGGGGGTGATCTCGGTGTCGAGGACGTCGGTGAGGACGGCGCCGACCTCGTCGTCGAACTGCTTCGACGACACCACCCAGCGGATGAGGTGCTGGATCAGCGTCTTCGGCACGCCGCCGTTGACGTTGTAGTGCGACATCTGGTCGCCGACCCCGTAGGTCGACCAGCCGAGCGCCAGCTCGGACAGGTCGCCGGTGCCGAGGACGATCCCGTTGCGCTGGTTGGCGGCCCGGAACAGGTAGTCGGTGCGCAGTCCCGCCTGGACGTTCTCGAACGTGACGTCGTAGACCGGCTCGCCCGACGAGAACGGGTGCGCGAGGTTGCGCAGCATGAGCCGGGCCGTCTCGGTGATGTCGATCGTCTCGAACGTGACGCCGAGCGCCTCTGCCAGCCGGGTCGCGTTGTTCTTCGTGCGCTCGCCGGTGGCGAAGCCGGGCAGCGTGAACGCCAGGATGTCGCTGCGCGGCCGGTCCTCCCGGTCCATCGCCCGGGCGGCGACGATCAGCGCGTGCGTGGAGTCGAGCCCGCCGGAGACGCCGATGACGACCTTAGGCTGGCCGATCGCCCGCAGCCGCTGCTCCAGCCCGGACACCTGGATGTTGTAGGCCTCGTAGCAATCCTGTTCCAGCCGCGCGGGGTCGGCGGGCACGAACGGGAAGCGCTCGACCTCCCGGCGCAGGCCGATGTCGTGGCCCGGCGGCTCGAGCCGGAACTCGATGCGCCGGAACGAGTCCAGCCGTGCGGCGTGGTGGCGGCGGTTGTCGTCGAACGTGCCCATGCGCAGCCGCTCGGCGCGCAGCAGGTCGAGGTCGACGTCGGCGACGGCCTGGCGCGGCCCCCTCGGGAACCGCGGGCTCTCCGCGAGCAGCACGCCGTTCTCGAAGATCATCGTCTGGCCGTCCCAGGCGAGGTCGGTGCTCGACTCCCCCTCACCCGCCGCCGCGTAGACGTACGCGGCGAGGCACCGCGACGACGCCGAGCGGCACAGCAACGCCCGGTCGTCGGCGCGACCGACGGTGATGGGGCTGCCGGAGAGGTTCGCGAGCACCGTCGCACCGGCGAGGGCCGCCTCGGCGCTGGGCGGCACGGGCACCCACATGTCCTCGCAGATCTCGACGTGCAGGACGAACCCGGGCACGTCGGCCGCGGCGAACAGGAGATCGGGCCCGAACGGGACGTCGGCACCGGCGAGGCGGAGCGTCCCTGCGATGTCGTCGCCCGGCGCGACCTGGCGGCGCTCGTAGAACTCCCGATACGTCGGCAGGTAGGACTTCGGCGCCACCCCCAGCACCCGCCCGCGGTGGATGACGACCGCGCAGTTGTGGATGCGGTGGCGGTACCGCAGCGGTGCCCCGACGACGAGGACCGGCAGCAGGTCGGCCGAGCCGGCGACGATGTCGGCCAGCGCCCGTTCGACCGCGTCGAGCAGGGTGTCCTGCAGCAGGACGTCCTCGATCGAGTACCCCGACAACGTCAGCTCGGGGAAGAGCGCCATGCCGACGCCGTCGTCGTGCAGCGCCCGGGCCGTCTCCAGGACGCTCGCGGCGTTCGCGGCCGGATCGGCGATGACGGTGCGCAGGGTGCAGGCGGCGACGCGCAGGAAGCCGTGCCGGTACGCGGAGTAGAAGTCCATGGCCGGCTGCGGTGACCTTCCTCGCGACGGGGCGCGCCCGGGTCCGGACGCGTTGCCTGGAGTGTGCCGCAGCGGTGTGTCCGAGCGGTTCCAGGGTGACGTGCGGTTCTAGGGTGGCGTGTGCGCGTCCGCCCCGCCGGCATGCTGACCACGGCCGATCTCGCCGCGACCATGCTGTTCGCCGTCGAGGGCGGCGCGCAGGCCGCCGCCGCGGGGCTCGACCTGTTCGGGGTGCTCGTCGTCGCCTTCGCGACGGCCGTCGGCGGCGGCATCCTGCGCGACCTGCTGCTCGGCGACGTCCCGCCCGCCGCGCTGCGCTCGGTCGCCTATCCGGCGGTCATCGCCACCGGCGCGACGATCGTGGTCGTCCTGTACGCGGGCGTGCGGGCCGTCCCCGCGCCGGTGCTCGTCGCGCTCGACGCCGCCGGCCTCGCGCTGTTCTGCGTCGTGGGGGCCACGAAGGCGCTCGACCGCCGGGTCGGCGGCGTACTGGCCGTGCTGCTGGGGACGATCACCGGGGTCGGCGGCGGCGTGCTGCGCGACCTGCTGCTGCGCGAGGTCCCCACCGTGCTGCGCACCGACATCTACGCGCTCGCCGCGGCCCTCGGCGCGTTCGTGGTCGTCGTCGCGCGGCGGTCCGGGATGCCGCGAGCGGCGGCGATGGTGGTGGGCGCCGCCGCCTGCCTGGCGTTGCGGCTGGTCAGCGCCGCGTTCGGCTGGCACCTGCCGCAGGTGGTCGCGTAGTCGCCCCTCCCACGGTCAGAGCAGGTCGCGCCTGCTCAGGACGCCGACCAGCCGTCCCGCCTGGACGACCGGCAGGATCCGGAAGCCCCGCTCGGCCATCAGCGCGCGGGCGCGGGCGAGCTCGTCGTCGGGACCGACCACGACGGGGTCGCGGGTCATCGCACCGCCGACCGTGCGCGGCGAGCCGGTGCGGCGCCCGTCGAGCGGGTCGCGCAGCAGGTCGGCCTCGCTGATGACCCCGACGAGCCGGTCCCCCGCCGTCACGACCGGGATCGAGGTCAGCCGCCGCCCGGTGAGCAGCGCCGCGGCCTCCTCCGTCGGCCGGTCCTCGGTGATGGTGACCAGGTCGCCCGTGGTCATGGCGGCGCGGACGGGGGCGTCGTCCGGGAGGGAGCGCGGCGGCCGGGCGGGCGCCCGGTAGGTGTGCGACGGGCGGTTCTCCTCGGACCGACGTTCCAGGAACCGGCGGACCGCGCGGCGGATCGGTCCGCCCGTGGGACGGGGCCGGATCAGGTCGCTGCGCGTGACGACGCCGACCAGGACGCCGCGGTCGACGATGGGGATGACCCGCAGCTCGCCGTAGGTGCGCATGCGGTGGGCGACGATGCCGACGCCCGCGTTCGGCGACATGTGGACGATGTCGCGGGTCATGACCGACTCGACGGGCGTCCGCGCGTCGCCGGGGTTCTGTTCCCGGTGGCGCAGCAGGTCGACGACGCTGACCATCCCCACCAGCCGGTTGCGCTCGTCGACGACCGGCAGGGCGCTGAACCTGAACTCCGCGAGCCGCTGCTCGGCGAGCGTCACGGGCGCGTCGGCCCGGACCGTGACGACGCGGCTGGTCATGATCTCCCTGGCGCGCAGGACCATCCGTCCACGGTAGTGGCCGGGGCCCCGGTGATCGTTGCTCCGGACGGGCCGTCTCCGGCGCGGCGGGGTGAGGCTTCGGACCTCGGGCCCCGCGGCGGCGCGTCGCTCAGGCGGTCGCGGGGACGCCGAGGATCGCGCGCGTCTCGGCGATCGACGCGGGTACCCGGCCCATGTCGGCCAACAGCTCCCCGAGCGCCCGCAGCAGGTCGGCGTTGCTCGGCTCGCCCGGCCCCGCGTGGTCCTCCAGGCCCACCCGGACGTGCCCACCGCGGCGCACGGCCAGCTCGGCCAACCCGCACCCGACGACGTCGCCACCCAGTACCGCCACCGACCACGGCAACCCCGACGGCGCCAGCAGTTCCAGGTAGGCCTCCAGCGCCGTGGGCGTCGGGGGCAGCCCGAACTCAAGCCGCCCCCCGAAGTACAGCTTGACGATCGCGCCCGCGGGCAACCGACCGGTGCGGTGCCAGGTCAGCACCGTCCGCAGGTAGCCGGGCTCGAAGATCGAGATGCTCGGTGCCGCCCCCAACGCGGCGGTCCGGGTGATCATGTGGTCGGTGTCGGCGTGCGGGTTGGCGTAGGGCTCGGCGGCGGCGACGGGGTCGAGCACGCCGTCGGAGGTCAGGCCCAGGTTCACCGACCCGGGGTCGACCAGCGTCATCCCCATCCGCCGCCGGGCCAGCTCCTCGACGTGCGCCCAGCGCCGCTCGACGGGGATGCCCCGGGCCGCGGCGCCCATCGTCGGGTAGAGCAGCACGTCGGGGTACCGGTCGAGGATCGGGGTCCACGCCCGGACGTAGGGCTCGACGGCGTGCACGCCGTCGGCGGTGAACATGGGGTCGTCGTTGTGGTTGTGGACGATCGACGCGCCCAGCTCGATGCCCTCCAGCGCCACGGCCGTGATCTCCGCGGGCGAGCGCGGCACGTGCCGGTTCACGCTGCGCGGCGTGGGGCCGTTGAGGGCGAGTTCGACGATCACCGGTGACGTCACGCGCCGATGATGGTCGAGGGCGCCCGAGCCCACCAGCCGATCACCGTCGGGCACGTGAGCCGTGCCACGCCGGCCGCGACGAACCGGACAGCCGGGACGCACCGTGGACGATCTTCAGCGAACGCTCAGCGTCCCCGGCCGGGACGGCGCTAGCGTCGGAAGGGCCGACGGCGGCGGGGGGCCGCCGGGAGGGGGACCGAGCCATGACCCGAACCGTGGGGAACACCGACCCGATTCCGCTGGACGACGACTTCTTCGCCGACCCGGACGCGCTCTACCGGCGGCTGCGCGTGGAAGCGCCGGTGACCAGGATCGTCGCTCCGCCCGGGCTGGTCGTCTGGCTGGTGACGCGCTACGCCGACGTCCGCCCCGCGCTCAACGACGCCCGGCTGGCCAAGAACGGCCGTCGCTTCCAGGACCTGATCGGACGGCACACGGCGCCGACGGTGCGGATGGCCGAGTTCGCGAACTCGCTCGTCGAGCACATGCTCAACAGCGACCCGCCCGACCACACGCGCCTGCGCAAGCTGGTGAACCGGGCGTTCACGGTGCGGGCCATCGCGCAGATGCGGCCCCGGATCACCGAGATCGCCACCGAGCTGGCCGACTCCATGACCGCGCACGGGCCCGAGGTCGACCTGCTCGACGAGTTCGCGTTCCCGCTGCCGATGACCGTCATCTGCGAGCTGCTGGGCGTCCCGCAGGACCGTCGCGACGAGTTCCGCACCTGGTCGAACACGCTGCTGTCCGCGGGCGAGCCCGAGGAGCGGTCCGCCGCCGCGCAGGCGATGGCGCAGTTCCTCGCGGAGCTCGTCGCGCAGAAGACGGCCCAGCCGGGCGAGGACATGCTTTCCGCGATCGTCGCCGCCTCCGAGGACGGCGACCGGCTCTCGCACATCGAGGTCATCTCGATGGCGTTCCTGCTGCTGGTGGCCGGCCACGAGACCACCGTCAACCTCATCGGCAACGGGATGCTCGCGCTGCTGCGCCGTCCCGACCAGCTCGCCGCGCTGCGCGCCGACCCGTCGCTCGTGCCCAACGCGGTCGAGGAGTTCCTGCGCTTCGACGGCCCGGTCAACCTCGCGACGATGCGCCACACCAGCGCGCCGGTCGAGATCGGCGGGGTGACCATCCCGGAGGGCGAGCTCGTCCTCGTCTCGCTGATCGGTGCCAACCGCGACCCCGGCCGGTTCGAGCGCCCGGACGAGCTCGACGTCACGCGCGACACCTCGGGCCACGTCGCCTTCGGCTACGGCATCCACCACTGCCTGGGCGCGCCGCTGGCGCGGCTGGAGGGCGAGATCGCCTTCCGAACGCTGCTCGACCGGTTCCCCGACATCGAGCTCGCGGCCGAGCCGGCGTCGCTGGCCTGGCGGGAGAGCTCCCTGATCCACGGCCTGCACCGGCTGCCCGTCCGGTTCTGAGCCGGTCCCGGACGCGTCCGGCTCAGCCGGTGGCCCGCAGCACCAGGACGGTGATCTCGCTGGGCGCGAAGACCCGCAGCGGCGGGCCCCAGAACCCGGAGCCGCGGCTGGTGTAGAGCCGGGTGCGCGGGCCGTGGCTGCTGAGCCCGGCCAGCGCGCCCTGCTCCAGCCGGACGATCAGGTGGAAGGGCCAGATCTGGCCGCCGTGGGTGTGCCCGGAGATCTGCAGGTCGACGCCCGCGGCGACGGCGTCGCGGACCTGGCGGGGCTGGTGGGCGAGCAGCAGGACGGGCAGGTCCGGGTCCGCGCCCGCGAGGGCGCCGGCGAGGTCGGGGCCACCGGAGAGCTCGCGGCCGGTGCCGGTCGGGTCGTCGATGCCGGCGACGACGAGCCGGTCACCACCCCGCTCGACGAGCCGGTGCTCGTTGACCAGCGGCTGCCAGCCGAGCCCGCGCATGTGCTCGACCCATTGCGCGGCACCGGAGAAGTGCTCGTGGTTGCCGACGATGGAGAACCGGCCCAGCCTGGCCTGCAGCTCCCCTACGGGCCGCACCTGGCCGCCGCGATCGGCGACGTCGCCGTCGGCGATGTCCCCGGCGTGGACCAGCAGGTCGGGCGCCAGCCCCGCGACGACGGCCGCCACCCGGGTCGACCAGCGGGTGCGGTCGAGCGGCCCGAAGTGGGTGTCGGCCAGCACGACGACACGCATGCCGTCCAGGCCCGGGCCGAGGCGTTCGAGCGCCACCTCCCGCGTGCGGACCCGGGGCACCCGCAGCGCCTCGGTCAGCCCGTACGCGACGAGCAGCAGCCAGCCGCCCACGACGACGCCCGCCACGACCCGTGAGCGCAGCGGGTCCGGGACACCGATGACCAGGAGCACGAGCTCCAGCAGCAACCCCAGCACACTGCAGGTGAACAGCAGCCAGGCGACGCCGAGCAGCGTGTCACCGACCCGCGCCGCGGCGTCGACGTGCCGGCGACCGTGGCCGACCGCCATCAGCACGGGCAGCCCCGCGAGGGCGAGGACGGCCAGCACGACCCCCGCGACGACGACCCAGGCCGGCCAGCTCTGCCCGCCGAGCACGACCGTCCACGGCGGGACGCCGAACAGCAACAGCGGCACGACGACCAGCGGCACCAGCAGCCCGCCGGGTGGGCCACCGCGGCGGGGGCGGGCCGCCGGTTCGTCCGTCGCGTTCGTCTCGCCGGCCGTGGTCACCACTTGTGTCCTCCCCCGGCCCGGGGGCCGGGCGCGCACCTCCTCAGCATGCCAGCGGCGCGCACCCGGCTCTCAGCGGTCGCTCAGGCCCGTGCGCACGGACGCCCCGATCCGCGCGGCCACCGGCATACTCCCCGCGTGGAGCTGCCCGATCCGGCGCTGGTGGTGCTCGTCGGGCCGGCCGGTGCCGGGAAGTCGGCGTGGGCCGCGGCCCGCTACCGCGACGCGGAGATCGTCTCCTCCGACGCGCTGCGCGGCCGCGTCGGCTCCGGCCCGGCCGACCTCGACGCCACCGACGACGCGTTCACCGTCCTGGAGGCCGTCGTGGCGGCCCGGCTGCGCCGCGGGCTGACGACGGTCGTCGACACCCTCGGGCTCGACGCGCGCCGCCGCCGGGCCTGGCTCGCGGCCGGTCGCGCCGTCGGGCTGCCGTGCGTGGCGGCGGTCTTCGACACCCCGGCCGCGGTGTGCCGCGCCCGCAACCGCGGGCGCGACCGGCCCGTACCCGCGCCCGCGCTGACGTCGCAGCTGCGCCGGATGCCGGGGGTGTCGGCGGAGATCGCGGGTGAGGGCTGGGACCTCGTCGTCCGGGACGACGGCGGTCCGGCGCCCGACGGGCCGCAGGCGCCCGTCGCCGAGCACGCCGCCGGGACACCGCTGTTCGCCGAGCCGGGACGGCTGTCGTTCGTCCTGCAGGTCTCGCGCTTCCCCTGGGGCGACGACCCCGCGTCGTGGCTGACGTCCGTCGCCGCCGCGGCCGAGGACGCCGGGTTCGCCGGGCTCGCACTCATGGACCACCTCATCCAGATCCCGCAGGTCGGACGGCCGTTCGAGGCGATCCCCGAGCCGCTGGTGACGCTGGGCCTGCTCGCGGGCGCGACGACGTCCCTGCACCTCGGGACGCTCGTGTCACCGGTGACGTTCCGCGCCCCCGGCATCCTCGCCAAGGCCTTCGCGACGCTCGACACGCTCAGCGGCGGCCGCGCGTTCTGCGGGCTCGGCGCGGGGTGGTGGGGCCGGGAGCACGCGGGTTTCGGGCTCTCGTTCCCCCCGCCGCGCGACCGCGTCGACGCGCTGGAGCACGCGGTCGCGACGATGCGCGCGCTGTGGGCGTCGGGCACCCGGCCGGCCGCCGGGCTGCCGGAGACGACCTGCTACCCGCGTGCCGTGGGGCCGCTGCCGATCGTCGTCGGCGGGACGGGGCGCCGGATGCTGCGGCTGGCCGCGACGGTCGGGGACGCCTGCAACGTGCCGGTCGCGCGCGTCGACGAGGTCGCCGCGGCGGGGCCGCAGAAACACGTCACGGTCCTCGACGTGCCCGTCCTCGGCGAGGACCGCGAGCACGTCGCGACGCTCGTCGAGCGCCTGCGCGGCCGCACGGACGCCGTGACGTTCGCCGGCCGCCACCACGCCGGGACGGCCGCCCGGCACGTGGCGCGCTACCGCGCGCTCGCCGAGGCCGGGGTGTGCACGGTCTTCGTCGCCCCACCCGACCTCGCCGGGCCCGACGACGTCGCGCGCTGGGCCCCGGTCGTCGCGCAGCTCGGCGGCCCGCCCGGGTAGCCGCCCGACCGGCCGGTCCCCCCGTGGTGAGACGTTGCTGGACAACGCGTCCCCGCGTGGTCACGATGATCCCCGGCGCGAGTGGCGGGAGGAACACGGTGGAGCTCGACGAGGACTTCCGTGCGGCCCTGGAGCGGGTCCGCCGCGCCGTCAACGACTTCGTGAACGGTGATCCCGAGCCGTACAAGGCCTGCTGGCACCACCAGGACCGGGTCAGCATCTTCGGCGGGCTCGGCGCGTACGAGGCGGGCTGGGACGAGGTCGGTCCGCGCCTGGAGTGGGTGGCCGCCGGGTTCGTGACGGGCTACGTCGAGGAGGAGGTGCTGTCGGCCGGGTGCAGCGGCGACCTCGGCTTCACGGTGTGCCTCGAGCGCGGCCGCCAGCAGGTCGCCGGACGCGACACGGACGCGCCCGTCGTCCTACGGGTCACGCAGGTCTACGAGCGGGTGGACGGGGTGTGGGGCCTGGTGCACCGGCACGCCGACCCGTTGACGGACAAGGGCGGCGCCACCGCGATCCTGGCGGGCGGCGGCCACGCCGCCGGGCCGGGCCCCGCCGGCTGAGGCGACGGGCGCCGCGGGCGTGACCGCCTCGCCGCTGGCCCGCCGGCTCACGACGACCGACGCCGTCGTGATCGGCCTCGGCTCGATGATCGGCGCCGGGGTGTTCGCCGTCTTCGCCCCGGCCGCCGCCGTGGCCGGGCCGTGGCTGCTGCTGGGCCTCGGCATCGCCGGCCTGGTCGCCTACTGCAACGCCACCGCGTCGGCACAGCTCGCCGCCCAGTACCCGACCTCGGGCGGCACCTACGCCTACGGGCGGGCGCGGCTCGGCCCGTGGTGGGGTTTCCTCGCCGGCTGGGGGTTCGTCGTCGGCAAGACCGCGAGCTGCGCCGCGATGGCGCTGACGTTCGCGGCCTACCTCGTACCGCCGTTCTGGCAGCGCCCCGTCGCGGTCGCGGCCGTGCTCGCGCTGGCCGCCGTCAACCTGCTCGGCATCACCCGTACCGCCGCGCTGACCCGCGTCCTCGTCATCGTCGCGGTCGCCGTCCTCGGGCTCGTCGTCGCCGCCGGGTTCCTGGCCGCGACCCGGCACCCCGCGCCGGGACCCGGCCCCGGTGTCGCCGTCGGGGCCTACGGCCCCGGTGTCGCCGTCGGGGCCTACGGCGTGCTGCAGTCGGCCGGGCTGCTGTTCTTCGCCTTCGCCGGCTACGCCCGCATCGCCACCCTCGGCGAGGAGGTCCGCCACCCGCGCACGACGATCCCGCGCGCGGTCCTGCTCGCGCTGGGCCTGGCCGTCGCGCTGTACCTCGTCGTCGGCAGCGCGGCGCTGCTCGCGCTGGGGCCGGCCCGGCTCGCGTCGTCGGCGGCCCCGCTCGCCGACGTCGTGCGGGCCGCCGGCTGGGACCGGGCGGTGCCCGTCGTCGCCGCCGGTGGTGCCGCCGCGGCACTCGGGGCGCTGCTGGCGTTGATCGCGGGCCTCGGGCGCACGTCGCTGGCGATGGCCCGCGAGGGTGACCTGCCCCGGCCGCTGGCCGCCGTGTCGGCCCGCCACCAGGTGCCGCACCGCGCGGAGCTCGCGGTGGCCGGTGCCGTCGTCGTGTTGGTCTGCACGGTCGACCTGCGCGGCGTGATCGGCTTCTCCTCGTTCGGGGTGCTCGTCTACTACCTGGTCGCGAACCTCGCCGCGCGCACCCAGACCGGTGAGCACCGCCGCTACGGCCGGCCACTGCAGCTCGCGGGCGCGCTCGGCTGCGCCGTGCTCGTCGTGACGCTGCCCTGGCAGGCCGTCGTCGGCGGGGTGGCGGTGTTCGCCGTCGGCATCGGCTACCGCCTCGTCCGGCTCCGGCTCGCCCCACCTCCCGGCGAGGGAGGCGACGACGGGAGCGCCACGTCGGGCGGCTGAGCCGACGCCCGCCGTGGGCGACAATCGAGGCGTGCAGCAGCGGCTCGGCCGGGCGGTGTCGTCCGACGGCACCGCCGTGGCCTACGCCACCGTCGGCGCCGGGCCGCCCGTCGTCTACGTCATGGGCTGGCTCACCCACCTGGAGCTCGCCTGGGAGCACCCGGCCGAACGGGCCTTCTACGAGGCGCTGGCGCAGGGCTGCCGGCTCGTGCGCTACGACCGCGCCGGATGTGGCCTGACCGCGGCCGTGGACCGGCCGGCGTCACTGGAGTTCGAGCTCGAACAGCTGGCTGCGGTCACCGCGACGCTCGACGGACCGTTCGACCTGATCGGCACGTCGATGGGGGCGCCGGTGGCCGTCGCGTGGGCGGCGACGCATCCCGGGACCGTCCGGCGGCTGGTGCTCTACGGGGGCTGGCTGCGCGGCCACGACCTGTCCCCGCCCGCGGTGCGCGACCACGTACTCGGGCTCGTCGAGTCGCACTGGGGGCTGGGCTCCGACGTGCTGACCGACATCTTCGCCCCCGACGCCGACCCCGTGACCAGGGCTGGGACCGCCCGGTACCAGCGCGCCTGCTCGACGGCGGCGACCGCGCGGGCGCTCCTCGCGCTCAGCTACGACCTCGACGTCACCGACCTCGCCGGACGCGTCCGGACGCCGACCCTGGTGGTGCACCGCACCGGCGACCGCGCCGCACCCGTCGCCCAGGCCGAGGCGCTGGCCGCGGCCGTCGACGGTGCCCGGCTGGTGCTGCTGCCCGGCCGGTCGCACCTGCCCTACGTCGGTGACCGCCACGAGCTGGTGGCGGTCGTCCGCCGGTTCCTCGGGCTGCCCGTCGCCCGCCGCGGCGCCGACGGGCTGACGAGGCGCCAGCGCGAGGTGGCCGAGCTGGTGAGCCGGGGCTGCACCAACCGTGAGATCGCCGCCCACCTCGGGATCGACGAACGCTCGGCCGAGGGCCACGTCGAACGGATCCGGCTGCGCCTGGGGTTCCGGTCCCGCGCCCAGATCGCCGCCTGGTACGGCGCGCGGCGCGACCTCGACTGAAAGTGGGGTACTTCCACGCCTGACGGCGCGCCGCGGGGGCCGCACAGTGAACCCGTGACCAGCGACGACCGGGCGACGAGCCCGACCCAGGCCCCGCTGCCGACCTCGCGTCCGGGCAGTCCGGCGCCGGCCCGGCCGGCCGGCGGCTTCGTGGTGCACCCCGCCCGCGGGGCCTTCAACGCGGCCTTCTTCGCCGTCATGGGCCCCTACATCGAACGGAAACTGCGCGACCACAAGCGGCGGGTGTTCGCCGACCTCCCGCGGACGGTCGTCGAGCTCGGCCCCGGGGTGGGCGCCAACCTCCGCCACCTCGCGCCGGGCACGACGCTCGTCGCCGTCGAGCCCAACGTCCCGATGCACCCGCGGCTGCGGGCCGCCGCCGCACGCCACGGGGTGGACCTCGACCTGCGGGAACGGGTGGCCGAGGACACCGGCCTGCCCGACGGGAGCGCCGACTGCGTGATCTCCTCGCTCGTGCTCTGCAGCGTCGCCGACCCCGCCCGGGTCCTCGCCGAGGTCCGGCGCGTCCTGCGCCCCGGCGGCACCTTCCGGTTCGTCGAGCACGTGGTGGCGCGGCCCGGGACCACCACCCGGTGGCTGCAGCGCGTCCTGCGCCGGCCCTGGGCCTGGACGTTCGAGGGGTGCTCGTGCGAACGGGACCTGGCGGCGACGGTGCGCGCCGCCGGGTTCGTTCACGTCGACGTCGAGCCGTACCGGATCCACTCGCCCTTCGTGCCGTTCAACACCCAGATCGCCGGGGTCGCCCGGGCCTGACCCGGTCCGGTGCACCGACGACGGGACAGAGACGACAGGACAGAGACGACGGAGCAGATGAGTTCGGCCGGGCCGGACGGTCTACCTCGCCATGGGCACCCTCAGCTACACGATGAGCGTCTCCCTCGACGGCTACGTCGAGGACCCGAACGGCAGCATCGCGTTCACCAACCCGACCGAGGAGGTGCACCGGTTCGCCAACGAGCAGACCCGCGAGACGGCCGCGTTCCTGTTCGGGCGCGGCCTCTACGACGTCATGGAGGAGTTCTGGACGGCGCCGGAGCGGGCCGACGGCGGCGAGGTGGAGGCCGAGTTCGCCCGCCTGTACGCCGCGACGCCGCGGATCGTCTTCTCGGACACGCTGCAGTCGGTCGCGCCCGGGTGCCGGCTGGTGCGCCGCGCCGACGCCGTCGACGAGGTGGTGCGGCTCAAGAAGGAGACCGACGGCGACCTGGGGATCGGCGGCGCCGGGCTGGCCGGGTCGATGCTGGAGCTGATCGACGAGTTCCGCGTGCGGGTGCTGCCCGTCGTCACCGGCGGCGGCACACCGTACTTCCCGCTCGGCGCCGACCTGCGGCTACAGCTGGTCGAGCAGCGGGTCTTCGCGTGCGGCACCGTGTACCTGCGCTACACGAGGACGCCGTGAGCGCACACCCGGCGGCGGGTGCGAGGCGCCTTCCGTGGAGGACCCGCACCGCCTGCCGGTCGTGGGCTGAGTGTGGGTCATGACCTCCGGCTCGTAGCGGTTCCAGGTGGGCAGCTGCGCGGCGATCCTGCGGTCGCCGTGGACCTCGATCCGCCCCGAACGACGTGCCTGGTCCCACGACAGCCGGCCGCGGTGCCAGTCGACGAACGCTGCGGACTCCGCATCGACGAACAGGGCCGGCTCGCCGCCGGGGTCGGTGTAGCAGACCTCGGCGGAGTGGTTCTCGACGAGCAGCCAGAAGTGTTGGTTGCCGCGTGGCTGATCGCGGAAGACGAACGCGACGACGACGCGCCCGGTGGGCAGCGCGGCGCGGTCGAGCTGCACCCGGCACCAGGCCCAGAGCGCGAACCCGGGGTCGGTGTGCGCGGGGCCGATCTCGACCCAACGCTCCCCCCATTCCGACAACGCCGTGACGACGGTGGCGAGGTCTCGACCGGCTTCCGTGAGCAGGTAGCGACGACCTCGACCGCGGGGTTTCGGGACGGCGCTGATCACCCCGGCGCGTTCCAGCTCGTCCAGGCGCGTCACCAGCATCGACCGCGACATCTGCGGGACGCCGGAGGCGATGGCGGAGAACGTGTCCGCTCCGAACATGAGGTTGCGGATCACCAGCGGTGTCCAGCGTGACGCCAGGATCTCCGATGCCCGCGCCAGTGGGCAGTACTGGCCGTACGTGCGCACCGACCAATGGTGCGCGGGGCCGGGAGGCGTGTCGAGTTCGATTTCAGGCCTTCGGCGGCCGGCCACGATGCCCGACGCTGAGGCCATGAGCAGGGCGATGACAGGTCAGGTGTCGGCCGAGGCGGCGGAGCTCTACGAGCGGTTCTTCGTGCCGGCGCTGTTCGACCAGTGGCCGAGCCAGGTCCTCGACCTCGCCGAGGTCGCCGACGGCGACGACGTCCTCGACCTCGCCTGCGGGACGGGCGTGCTGGCCCGTGCGGCGAAGCGGCGCGTCGGCCCGACCGGGTCCGTCTGCGGCGTCGACATGAACGAGGGCATGCTCTCGGTCGCGTCGCGTGCGGAGCCCGGGGTCTCGTGGGTCCCGGGCCGCGCCGAGTCACTGCCGTTGCCCGACGACGGCGTCGACCGGGTGTGCTGCCGGTTCGGGCTGATGTTCTTCTCCGACCGGCAGGCCGCCGTCGGCGAGATGGCGCGGGTGGCCCGTTCCGGCGGCAGCGTCTGCGTCGTGACCTGGGCCGGGCTCTCGGAGACCTCCGGGTACGCGGCGATGGTCCAGTTGGTCGACGACCTGTTCGGCACGGAGATCGCCCGAGCGCTCGCCGCGCCGTTCGGCATCGGAACGCCTGCGGCCCTGCACGACATCATGTCGACCGGCTTCGAGCACGTCGCCGTGCGTCGGCTCGAGGGTCGGGCGCAGTTCCCGTCCATCGATGCGTGGGTCGCCACCGACGTCCACGCCTGGACCTTGCGGGACATGATCGACGACGACCAGTTCGCCGAGCTCAGTGCGCACGCACGTGTCCGCCTGCGCGAGTTCGCCGACGCGTCCGGGCGCGTCACCTTTCCCGCCCCCGCGTTGGTCGCGGTGGCGCGGCCCTGAGACCGGCGTTGCGGTGGATGCGCCGCGGACCCCGGCAGGAGCACCACTGCTGGGCGCCCGCGCAGGTCGGAATGACAAAAGGCCGGCATCCACGGATGGACACCGGCCTTTGCGACCCGTCGGGACGACAGGATTTGAACCTGCGACCCCTTGACCCCCAGTCAAGTGCGCTACCAAGCTGCGCCACGTCCCGAGCCGCCCCGTTGAGGGCTCGATGAGCTTAGCGCACAGGCCTTCCGGCCCCCGCCACCGCCCCGGGTCCCCGACGCCACCGCGCGGACTTCCCGGTCAGGACGCGCTGGTCCGGGCCGTCGCGCGGGCTGCGGACGTCGCGACGACCGCAGAACCCGCGCGCCGACGAGCGACTCAGATGCCCGGGTCCGCTGCCAGGAGCTCGGCGACGGCGCGGTCGATGAACTTCGTGTCGACCGGGTTCGCTCCGCCGCCGGCGAAGTGCCCCCACACGCCCGGGATGACGCGGTGCTCCACGGTGCAGCCGGTCATCTGCGACACCGCCCACGCCTCGTCCTCCGGCGGGAAGTAGAGGTCCTTCTCCGCGGGCATGACGATCGCGCGGGCCTTGATCGAGGCCAGCGCCTCCTCGGTCGAGGCGAACCCCGGCGTCAGGCCGACGTCGCCGCTCCACCAGGTGTCGAGCATCGTCAGGAGGTTGTTGGGGTCGCGGCCGTCGAGGAAGAAGCCCTCCCAGAAGCCGACGACGAAGTCCTCCAGCGAGGTGTGGCCCAGCTCGCGCCACACCTCGTCCCAGTAGAAGGCCTGGGAGAACCCCCAGCCGGCGTAGATCCGGGCGAAGGCGCGCAGCCCGCCCACGGGCCAGCGGTCCGGCGGGTACCAGCCGCCGTCGAAGCCGACCGAGGCTGTCATCGCGGCGCGCAGCGAGTCGAGGAAGACCTTGTTGTGCGGGGCGGTGCGCGGCGAGCCGCAGAACGGCAGCATGCGCTGCACCATCTCCGGGTGCTCCACGGCCCACTGGTAGGTCTGGCCCGCGCCCATCGACCAGCCGAGGACGAGCGCCACCTTCTCGATGCCGAACTTCTCGGTGACGAGGCGGTACTGCGACTCGACGTTGTCGCGCACGGTGATCCGCGGGAACCGCGCCCGGTCGAAGGGCGGTGGCGTGTTCGACGGCGAGGACGACAGCCCGTTGCCGAGCATGTTCGGCACGATGATGAACCACTTCGACGGGTCCAGCGCCATGCCGTCGGCGCCGTTGCCGATGAGCCACTCGTTGTCCCAGTGCCGCCCCGAGTACCACGTCGGGTAGACGACGGCGTTGCTCTTGTCGGCGTTGAGCGTGCCGTAGGTGCGGTAGGCGATGCGGGCGGGCCGCAGCGTCTGGCCGCAGACGAGCGTGAAGTCGGGGATCTCGAAGATCTCGTACGGCGCGTCGGGTCCGCGGTCGGCGGTCATGACGAGACCGCGCAGGAGCCGCGGTCGGCCCGGACCGGTCCGGACGCGGACGGGCGGATGTCGTGGTCGAAGATCGCGGTGGGCAGGTAGAGCGAGCAGCAGGCGTTGGGGATGTCGACCACGCCGGAGACGCGGCCCTCGATCGGGGCGGCGCCGAGCAGCAGGTAGGCCTGGGGGCCGCTGTAGCCGAACTTCTCCAGGTAGCGGATCGCGTTCATGCAGGCGTTCTCGTAGGCCAGGGTGGCGTCGTTGTAGTGGTTGGTGTCGCTGCCGTGGTCGACGCTGATCCCGATGAAGGTGAGGAACTCCGAGTAGCGGGGCTCGACGTTGCCCGGCATCAGGATCGGGTTGGTCGTGACCCCGTAGGTCGCCATCCCGCCCTTGATCAGGTCGACGTGGAAGTCGATGAAGCCGCCCATCTCGATCGCGCCGCAGAAGGTGATCTCCCCGTCGCCCTGGGAGAAGTGCAGGTCACCGCCGGAGAACAGGGCGCCGGGCACGTGCACGGGGTAGAACACCCGGCTGCCGCGGGTGAAGTTCTTGATGTCGTGGTTGCCGCCGTTCTCCCGGGGCGGGACGGTGCGGGCGCCGTCGCGGCCGATCGCGGCGAGCGCGTCGCCGGTGGCGGTGCCGCCGAGGACGGATTCCTCCAGTGGCGGCAGCGCGAGCGGGGGGACGCGGTCGGGGTCGGTGGCGATCAGGGCGCGTTCGCGGGCGTTCCAGCGGGCCAGCAGCTCCGGTGAGGGGGCGGTGCCGAACAGGCCGGGGTGGGTGATGCCGGTGAACTTCACCCCGGGGATGTGGCGGGAGGTGGCGGCCTGGCCGGAGAAGTCCCAGATGGCCTTGTAGGCGTCGGGGAAGTGGTCGGTGAGGAACCCGCCGCCGTTGGCCTTGGAGAAGATGCCGGTGTAGCCCCAGCCCTGGCCGGGGGCGTCGCCGATCTCCTGGGGGACCGGGCCGAGGTCGAGGATGTCGACGACGAGCAGGTCGCCGGGTTCGGCGCCCTCGATCGCGATCGGCCCGGAGAGCATGTGCGCGCCGGACAGGTCGACGTCGCGGACGTCGTTGGCGGAGTCGTTGTTGCCGATCTGGCCGTCGGTCCATTCGCGGCACTCGACGCGGATCGAGGAGCCGGGCCGGACGGTGACGGCGGGCGGGATGTCGGGATGCCAGCGGTTGTGGCCGGGTACGGCCTGGTCGCGCATGGATCGTGCCTGGTCGACGGTGAACACCACATCGGGCATGAGCACACCTCACTCGATCTCGGACGGGCTGTTCTGGACGAGCGGGAGGGTCGTGCAGGACACGGTGCGGCGAAACCGCACCGCTCAGGGCCGCGGCAGCATGGCGTGCCGGGGGTCGCGGGTGACGGGGGTCGCCCGCCGGGAGCGGCCGGGCACCGCGCTGACCACGTCGGGCCGGTCGGCACTGCGCTCCCCGTCGTCGAGGGCCCGTCGCAGCCCGGAGTCCATGCCGCGCAACGCCGGGGCTCCCCAGATCCGGCCGCCGTCGCGGCCGCAGTCCGGGCAGGGTTCGGCGGCGGTGACCTCGGCCATCGACCGGACCAGGTCGAACGGGCCGCACACCGGGCAGCGGTAGGAGTAGGTGGGCACGGGACCTCCCCGAAGGCCGGCTCCTCAGAATAATGTCCTGAGAAACTATTCCAACAGCAACTGTCGGTCAAGCCGGTGCGTCGGCCAGCCGGGCGAGAACGTCGAAATCGAGGCCGTCGGCCCGAGCGAGGTGGACACTCTGCAGCAGATGGTTGTCCGCCAGCGCCACCACCCCCCGCGGACTCTCGTACACCAGCGAGCGACCGGCTGCCTCGAGCGCGGGCGTCGACAGCTCGCCCGCCGCCGCCGCGAGCCGGGCAAGCAGGACGAGCCCCTCGTAGCAGGACTCCCCCGGCGCGTTCAGCATGGGCGCCGCGACGCCGAACCGCGCCGCGTAGCGGCGCGAGAAGTCGAGCCCGGCCGCGCTCGGCAGCGCCTCGAAGAACCCGGCGGCGGCGTACAGGCCCGCGGTGCCCTCGGGGCCCGTGCCGAGCAGCATGTTCTCCTCCATCAACGGGGAGAGCCGCACGCAGTGCGCGTCGAGCCCGGTGGCCGCGAAGGCCCGGTTGAACCGGACGGCGTCGGCCCCGACCAGGAACATCAGTACGCCGGTCGCGCCGCTGCGGTCGACGCGGTCGAGCACGGGCGCGAAGTCCTCGGTCCCGAGCGGCACGTACATCTCGTCGACGATCTCGACGTCGGGTGCCGAGCGCACGTACGCGCGCGTCGTCCGGGCCGACGCCCGCGGCCACACGTAGTCGTCGCCGACGATGCACCAGCGGCGCACGCCGAGCTCCCGCACCAGCCAGTGCAGGGCGGGCAGGACCTGCCGGTCGGGCGTCTCGCCCGTGAGGAAGAGCCCGGGCGTGCGCTCCCCGCCCTCGTAGAGCGGCGTGTAGACGTACGGCGCGCGCCCCGCGACGACAGGCGCGACCTCCTGACGGACGGCCGAGATGTGCCAGCCCGTCACGGCCTGGACGTCGCCGGCGTCGAGCAGGGCCCCGACCTGCGCGGCCACCAGCGACGGTCGTTGCCCGCCGTCGACGAGGCGCAGCCGCACCTCGCGCCCGAGCACTCCGCCGGCGTCGTTCAGCTCGTCGGCGGCCAGCGTCCCGCACGCCTCGCAGGACGGCCCGAAGATGCCCGCGGGCCCACTGCGCGGCACGACGAGAGCCACGTCGAGCGGCGGACGCCGGCGGACCAGCGACACCACCCGACCACCTCCCCCGTGCGCCCGCGTTCGCGGCGTGCACCCCCAGCGTTCCGTGCCGGACGCCGGGACACCAGAGCGCGGCGGCGGGCATCGCCGGGCGCGAGGGATACTTTCGCCCGACACAGTTGCGACGTGTACTGTTCACACTGACAGCGCTGTCGCGGCGATCGACCCGAACGCGCAGGAAACCGGAGGGAGCACGTCGTGGCGGCTCGCGATGCCCACCACGCCCTCGCGCTCGGCCGGCTCCTGCACCGCCTCGACCGGGCGGTGACGGCACGGATCGAGGCGGCACTCGCGGGCGCGGTGACCGTCGACCAGTGGCGGGCGCTCGACCTGCTCGCCGACGGCGCGGGTCATCCGATGAACGTGATCGCCGCGCACGTCGGCGTGCCCGCGCCGACGCTGACGAAGATCGTCGACCGGCTCGTCGACGCCGCGCTCGTGCACCGGCGCGTCGACGAGGCCGACCGGCGCCGCGTGCTCGTCCTGCTGACCGACGCCGGCCGCGCCCTCCACGGGCGGCTGGCCGGCCCGGTCGCCGACACCGAGCGCGAGGTCGTCGCCGCGCTGGGCGAGGAGGCCGCCACCGTCCGGGACCTGCTGCAACGGCTGGCCGACCGGCTCGGCTGAGCGGCACGCTCAGCGCGAGCGGCGGTTCTGCCGCTTCTCCCGCACGCGCACCGACAGCCGCACCGGCGAGCCGGTGAACCCGAACTCCTCGCGCAGCCTGCGCTCCAGGAAGCGCCGGTAGCCCGCCTCCAGGAAGCCCGTCGTGAACAGCACGAACGTCGGCGGCCGGGTCTGGGCCTGGGTCGCGAACAGGACCTTGGGCTGCTTTCCGCCACGCACCGGCGGCGGCGTCGCGGCGATGACGTCGGCCAGCCAGCCGTTGAGCCGGCCCGTGGGGATCCGCTGGTCCCACGACGCGAGCGCCGTCCGCAGCGCCGGCGCGATCTTGGCGACGGACCGCCCGGTCAGCGCCGACACGTTGACCCGCTCGGCCCAGCGCACCCGCACGAGGTCGCGCTCGAGCTCGCGCTTCATGGCCAGCCGCCGGTCCTCGTCGACGAGGTCCCACTTGTTGAACACCAGCACGAGCGCCCGGCCGGCCTCCTCGACCATGCCG
The DNA here is from genome assembly GCF_000196675.2 of Pseudonocardia benzenivorans CB1190. Taxonomy (GTDB): domain Bacteria; phylum Actinomycetota; class Actinomycetes; order Mycobacteriales; family Pseudonocardiaceae; genus Pseudonocardia; species Pseudonocardia benzenivorans. The sequence continues at coordinate 4,062,365 of NC_015312.1, forward strand.
ATGACGCGCTGGTCCTGCTCGGCGATCGGCTCGCTCGCGTCGATCAGCACGACCGCCACCTCGGCCGCCTCGATCGCCGACTGCGTGCGCAGGCTCGCGTAGAACTCCGTGCCGCTGGCCGTCCGGACTCGCTTGCGCAGTCCGGCGGTGTCGACGAAGCGCCAGATCTCGCCGTCGAGCTCGACCAGGGAGTCGACGGGGTCGACGGTCGTGCCGGCGACGTCGTGCACCACCGAGCGCAGCTCGCCCGACACCTTGTTGAGCAGGCTCGACTTGCCGACGTTCGGCTTGCCGACGAGCGCCACCCGCCGCGGACCGCCGGAGCCGGCGCCGACGTCGTCGCGCGGGGTCTCGGGCAGCAGGTCGAGGACCGCGTCGAGCAGGTCGCCCGAGCCGCGCCCGTGCAGGCCCGAGACCGGGTGCGGCTCCCCCAGCCCGAGCCGCCACAGCGCGGCGGTGTCGGAGGTCAGCCGGTCGTCGTCGACCTTCGTCGCGACGAGGATGACCGGCCGGTCGGAGCGGCGCAGCACACGCGCGACGGCCTCGTCGGTGGCCGTCGCGCCGACGGACGCGTCGACGACGAGCATCACCGCGTCGGCCGTGCGCATCGCGAGCTCGGCCTGCGCGGCCACCGCGCCCTGCAGGCCGGTGGCGTCGGGTTCCCAGCCGCCGGTGTCGACGAGGGTGAACCGGCGGCCGTTCCACAGCGCGTCGTAGGAGATGCGGTCGCGGGTCACCCCGGGGACGTCCTGCACGACCGCCTCGCGCCGCCCGATCAGCCTGTTGACCAGCGTCGACTTGCCGACGTTCGGTCGCCCGACGACGGCGAGCGTCGGCGTCGGCGCCGCTCCGCCCGGTTCGTCGGTCCCGGCGTCGGCCCACTGCTCGTCGTCGGCGGCGACGAAGTCGTCGGGGTCGATGCCCAGCGCAGCCATCGCGGCGCGGTCGCCCCGGTCGGTCCCTGTCTCGTTCACGTGGTGCTCCGTACCTCGTCGAGCTCCGCCACCAGCGCGGCGAGCGAGGCCCGGATCGTCTCGGTGGCCGCCGCCAGCTCGGCGCGGCCCTTTCCGGCCGGTGGCGCCATCGGCTCACCGACCAACAGGTCCACCCGCGGCCGCCACCGTCGGGCGGCACCCGGCGGGCGGTAGGTGCCCCGGCACACGACCGGCAGCACCACCGCGCCCGCCGACCGCGCCAGCCACGCCGCGCCCTGCTGGGCGGCGGCCACCTCGCCGCTGCCGCGGGTGCCCTCGGGGAACACCCCGATCATCCCCCCGCCGCGCAGCACGCCCAGTGCCGCCGTCAACGACCGCCGGTCGGCCTCGCCGCGGCGTACGGCCAGCTGACCGATCCGCGGCAGGACCGCGCCGAGCGGGCCGCGGAACATCTCCTGCTTCACCAGGAACACCGCACGGCGCCCGAGTAGTCCGAACAGCAGCGGACCGTCGAGCATCGAGCTGTGGTTCGCGACGAGCACGACCGGCCCGGTGGCCGGGACCCGCTCACGATGGTGCACGTGCACCCGGAACGCGGGCCGGAAACACCAGGTGCCGATCCAGCGGGCGACGTCGGTCAGGCGCGGCCACGCGCCCGCGGGGAGATCCGGTGCACGCCGGGCGGGGGCGGACGCGCTCACGTCAGCAGTCCGCGCTCCGACACCAGCCGGAGCAGTTCCTCGAGCACGGCCTCGACGGACAGCTCGTCGGTGTCGACGAGCAGCGCGTCCGGCGCCCGGTGCAGCGGCGACACCGCGCGCGTCGAGTCCAGCCGGTCGCGGCGGCGCACGTCGGCGAGCGTGACGGCGGAGTCCACCCCGCGGCCGGCGCGGGCGTCCTGGCGCCCGCGGCGCGCCGCCCGGACCTCGTCGGACGCCGTCAGGTAGACCTTGAGCGGGGCGTCGGGGGCGACGACGGTGCCGATGTCACGTCCCTCGACGACAATCCCGCCCGGCTCCGTCAGCGCCGCGGCGATGACCGCCTGCTGCTCCTTGACGAGCTGCGTCCGGACCTCCGACAACGCCGACACCGCGCTCACCAGGCCCGTCACGGCGGGGCCGCGGATCTCGGCCGCCACGTCGTCGCCGTCGAGCCGGATCGTGGGGCCGGCAGGGTCGGTGCCCGACTCGATCCGGGCCGCGGTGGCCGCGGCGACGAGCTCTGCCGCCGGGGCGGACTCGTCGAGCCCTGCGCGCAGGACCGCCAACGTCGCGGCGCGGTAGGTCGCGCCCGTGTCGAGATAGGCCGCGCCGCACGCCGCCGCCAGCCTGCGCGACACCGTCGACTTGCCGGTGCCCGACGGGCCGTCCATCGCCACGACGCCGCGCAGCGTGCCCGGACCGGTCACCGCACCGACTCCTCCCCGGACCTGCCCACCGGGGCACGGTCCCACCCGCCGCTCGACCGGCCGGGCCCGGCGGCTGTCGCGGGCCGCCGACCATTGTGCCGTGCGCCCGCTTCGCCCCTGCCCCCGCATCACCCCCGGGGACGAGTGCGCCGGACGCGACCGCCCGGGGGACCTCCTGCTGCGGGACCTGCTACTGCGGCAGGTCCGTGCGCAGCGCGGCCGCGCCGCGCAGGTAGACGTGCCGCAGGTCCGCACGTGAGCGCGGGGTCTCGACGTGTGCCAGCAGCCGCAGCACCCGCGGCATCGCCCCCGGCACGGCGATCTCCGTCGCGCACATCAGCGGGACGTCGGTCAGCCCGAGCAGCCGGGCGGCATAGGCCGGGAACTCCGCGGTGAGGTCCGGCGTCGCGGTGAAGACGATCGAGATGATGTCGTCGGACGCCAGGCCGTTGCGGTCGAGAACCGCCTTCACCAGCTCCGCCGAGCCCTCGAGGATGTCGTCCCTGGAGTCCGAATCGACCTGGATGGCGCCCCGCACCGCACGTACAGCCATGTCCGGCACCCTATGCCCCCGTGGCCGGGACGCCCGTCAGAGACCCACCGCGCGGTAGAGGGCCCCGACCTCCGCCTGGTTCAGCGGGCGCAGCTTGCCGGGCCGCTGGTCGCCGAGCCGGACGTCGCCGATGGCGGTGCGCACCAGCCGCAGCACGGGGTACCCGACCTCGTCCATCAGCCGCCGGACGACGTGCTTGCGCCCCTCGTGCAGGACGATCTCCACCATCGACCGCCCGCCGGAGGAGTCGACCAGGCGGAACGAGTGCACGACGACCGGGCCGTCCTCCAGCTCGACACCGGTCCGCAGCCGCTTCCCGACGTCGCGCGCGACCTGGCCGGCGACCTCGGCGACATAGGTCTTCTGCACCTCGAACGACGGGTGCATCAGCCGGTGACCGAGCTCACCGTCGTTGGTCAGCAGCAGCAGGCCCTCGGTGTCGGCGTCGAGGCGGCCGACGTGGAACAGCCGTCCGGCCTGGTTGAGCAGCTCGGCGCGGTCGGCGACGAGGTCGCCGACGCACTCGCGGCCGCGGTCGTCGGACATCGTCGAGAGCATGCCGCGCGGCTTGTTCAGGGCGAGGTACACGAGATCGTCGCGCAGGACGATCCGCGACCCGTCGACGTGCACGACGGCCGTGTCCGGGTCGACGCGGCGGCCCATCTCGCGCACGATCTCGCCGTCCACGCTGACCCGGCCCGCGGCGATCAGCTCCTCGGCGGCCCGCCGGGACGCGACGCCCGCCTGGGCGAGCACCTTCTGCAGGCGGACACCGTCGGAATTCTGGGTAGTCATCACACTCACGTCTGGTTGATCTCGTCTTCGGGGTCTCGGAGGTGCCGGTGGACGTCGGGCTGGCTCACGGCTCCTCGATCGCGTCGATGCTGTCGACGTCCGGGAGCAGCGGGGCGAGCGGGGGCAGGTCGTGCAGCGAGCCGAGGCCGAGCCGCTCCAGGAAGAGCTCGGTGGTGCGGAACAGCGTGCCCTGGGTGTGCGGGTCGACGCCCGCCTCCTCGACGAGGCCGCGGGTCAGCAGGGTACGCAGCACCCCGTCGCAGTTGACGCCGCGGACCGCCGCGACCCGGGCCCGCGTGACGGGCTGACGGTAGGCGACGATCGCGAGCGTCTCCAGGGCGGCCCTGGTCAGCCGGGCGCGCTGGCCGTCGAGCAGCAGCCGCTCGACGAACGGGGCGTGCCGGTCGCGGGTGTAGAACCGCCAACCACCCCCGACATGGCGCAGGTCGATCCCCCGTCCGGCGGCGGCGTACACGCCCGACAGCCGCTCGAGTGCCGCCCGGACGCGGCCGACGGGCTCGCCGACCGCGGCGGCCAGCACGTCGGCCTCGGTCGGGTCGTCGACGACGAGCAGCAGCGCCTCGAGCGCGGCGTCGAGGTCCGCGTCGGACTCGAGTACCGGCAGGTCGCCGGGACGGTCCGGCTGGGGGCCGGCCGCCGTCTGCGCGCCGGGGTCGACCGCGTCGAGGTCGACCGGTTCCGGTTCGACCGGGCCGGTGTCCGTGCGCGCGGCATCGACCGGGTCGGCCCCGTGCTCGATGGGGCCGTGCCCGTCGCGGCCGTGCACGTCGGCGCCGGCGGTCGGGTCGCCTGCGGTGGTGCGTTGGTCGAACTGGCTCACGGCTCGTCTTCGGGGTCGGCTGACGGTGCGTCCGGCGGAGGGCCCGCCTCGTCGCCGGACTCGGCGGCGATCCAGCGGACGGTCAGCTCGCCGAACGCCTCCGGCTGGTCCAGCCACACGCTGCGTTCACGGTACAGCTCCAGCACCGCGAGGAAGCGGGCGACCACCTCCAGCGGCCCGACGCAGTCGGCGGTGAGCTCGGCGAACGACGCCGTCCCCATGGTCGCCAGCCACTCCCGCAGCAGCGCGGCGTGCTCGGGCACCGACACCTGCGGGGCGTGCAGGTGGTCGACACCGACCGTCGGCGGCGGCTTCGGCCGGAACACCGACGCGGCGAGCTCGGCGAACGCGTCGGGGTCGACGCCGAGCAGCACCTCGGGCAGCAGCGCCGAGAACCGTTCCTCCAGCGCGACCGACCGCGGGAAGCGGCGCAGCGCGGTCGACTCCAGCTCGACGAACATCGCCGCCACCTGCTTGTACGCCCGGTACTGCAGCAGCCGCGCGAAGAGCAGGTCGCGGGCCTCCAGCAGGGCCAGGTCCTCGACGTCCTCGACGTCGCCGCCCGGCAGCAGCCGCGCGGCCTTCAGGTCGAGCAGCGTGGCCGCGACGACGAGGAACTCGGTGGTCTCGTCGAGGTCGACCCCGCCCTTGCTCTCCCCCATCTCCTTGAGGTGCGCGATGAAGTCGTCGGTGACCCGGTGCAGGGCCATCTCGGTGATGTCGAGCTCGTGCTTGCCGATCAGCTGCAGCAGCAGGTCGAACGGGCCCTCGAAGTTGTCGAGACGCACCCGGAACCGGGCGGGCCGCTCGGGTGGCGGCAGCGGGTCGTTCTCGACCAGCGTCACCGGGCGAGGACCTCGCGGGCCAGCAGCCGGTAGGCCTCGGCACCGTTCGACGTCGGCGCCCACGTCGTGATCGGCTCGCCGGCGACCGTCGTCTCCGGGAACCGGATCGTGCGGTTGATGACGGCGTCGAACACCTTGTCCCCGAACGCCTCCACCACGCGCTGGTGCACCTCGCGGGTGTGCAGGGTGCGCGGGTCGAACATCGTCGCGAGCACGCCGAGCAGTGTCAGGTCCGGGTTCAGCCGGTCGGTGACCTTCTCGATCGTGTCCATCAGCAGCGCGACGCCGCGCAGGCTGAAGAACTCGCAGGCCAGCGGGATGAGCACCGCGTCGGCGCAGGCCAACGCGTTGATCGTGAGCAGGCCGAGCGAGGGCTGGCAGTCGATCAGGACGATGTCGTAGCGGTCCAGCACGCGCTTGAGCGCCCGGCCCAGTGCCTGCTCGCGGCCGACCTCGGTGACGAGCTGGACCTCCGCCGCCGACAGGTCGATGTTGCTGGGCAGCAGGTCCATGCCCTCGACGCCCGTCTCCAGGATCACGTCGTCGGCCTCGACCCCGCGGTCCATGAGGAGGTTGTAGATCGTCGTCTCCAGCTGGTGCGGCTGCACACCCAGCCCGACCGACAGCGCGCCCTGCGGGTCGAAGTCGACGAGCAGCACCCGGCGCCCGTACTCGGCCAGCGCGGCGCCGAGGTTGATCGTCGACGTCGTCTTGCCGACGCCGCCCTTCTGGTTGGCGACCGCGATCACCCGGGCGGGTCCGTGCTCGGTCAGCGGCTCCGGTACGGGCGCACTCAAGCGGTGTCTCCCTCCGACGCGACCCGGCGCGGGTGTCGCGCCTCCGGCCGCGTCGACGCCGACCGTGTCGTCGGCGTCGTAGTCCTCGTCGTCGTGGGGGTCACGTCGGGGTTCGAAGGGCCGCGGTGTGTCCATGCGGGCTCCGGTCTCCTCGTGGGCGCCCCTACCGGGGGTGGTCCTGGCCGCAGGGTAGGAACCCGTGCGACGTGCGGCAACGCGGCTCGCCGTAGCCGGGCGAGGCGATCGGCAACGCTACGCCGTCCGGCCGAGTCGAACTGCCAGGGGGTCGCCCGTCGTCACCGCGGGTCAGGCGCCGGTGACCGTCACGTCGCCCGCCGTGCTCGACGCCGTGATCCGCGAGGGCGCCGACGCGTCGGTGGGGACGTCGACGTCGGTGCTGCCCGCCGTGGTGTCCGCGCTGACGGCGTACGGCCCGCCCGGGACGCGCACCGTGACCGCGCCCGCCGTCGACTCCGCGTCGACGCTGCGCGGTGGCGCGGCGAACGTGAGCTCGACCGCACCGGCCCTGCTCCGTGCCCCGACCTGCCCGGCCGTGAGGCCGTCCGCCGTGACGCCGCCCGCGTTCGCCGTGAGGTCCTGGTCGCCCGCGAGCCCGGTCACCCGCAGCTCGCCCGCCCCCAGCTCGGCCTTCGCCGCAGCCGCCTTCGGCACCGTCACGACGAACGCGGCCTCGCAACGGTCCGTGCCGCGGCCCGGACACCGGGCGGTGATGCGCAGGACGGTGCCGTCGACGCTCTCGGTGACCGTCGGCTTCGCGTCACCGGTCCAGCGCAGGGTCTGGTCGACGGTGGCCGAGCCGTCCGCGCCCGCCTTCACCTGGAGGTCGCCGGAGTCGGAGTCGATCTCGACGCGGTCGATCGCGACGTCGTGGCGCCGGCTCGTGGTCTCCTGACGCGTCCCGTCGGCCGCGGTGGCGGTCGCCGCCGTGCCCTGCGACGAGCCGTCCTGGGCCGACCCCACGCCCGTCACCTGCACACCGCCGCACGCCGCGACCACCGCGACCAGCGCGGCGAGCAACGGGACCGCCAGGACGCGCGCGCGGGTGCGGCTCATCGAGGCACGATAGCGGGCGCGGTCAACCCCGGGCCCGCGGATGCGCCGTCGCGTAGACCTCGCGCAGCGTGTCGACGGTGACGTGGGTGTAGATCTGCGTCGTCGCGACGGAGGCGTGCCCGAGCAGCTCCTGCACCACGCGGACGTCGGCGCCCCCGGACAGCAGGTGCGTCGCGAAGCAGTGCCGCAGCGTGTGCGGGGAGACCTCGGCCCGCACGCCGGCGACCTCGGCCGCGCCGCGCAGCACGTGCCAGGCGCTCTGCCGCGACAGCCGGGCGCCGCGGGCGTTGAGCAGCAGGGCGGGCGAGCCGCGGCCGCGGGAGGCCAGCGCGGGTCTGCCGCGGACCAGCCAGGCGTCGACCGCGGCCAGCGCGGGCCGGCCCACCGGGACGACGCGCTGCTTGCCGCCCTTGCCGTGCAGCAGCACGGTCCGCGATTCGGCGTCGAGGTCGTCGACGTCGATCCCCACGGCCTCGGAGATCCGGGCGCCCGTCGAGTAGAGCAGCTCCAGCAGCGCCCGGTCGCGCAGCCCCGTCGGGCCGTCGCCGATGCAGCCCGCGAGCAGCTGTTCCACCTCGTCGACGGTCAGCGTGCGCGGGAGCCTGCGGGCCGTCGCGGGTGGGGTGACCGCGCGGGAGACGTCGTCGTCGACCAGCCCGTCGCGGGCCGCGAAACGGTGCAGGCCGCGGACCGCCGCGAGCGCCCGCGCCGCCGACGACGCGGCGAGCGGCGCCGGGCCGCTGCGCAGCGCCGCGACGAAACCGGACACGTCCGCCTCCTGCACGGCGGCGAGGTCGTCGACGCCGCGCTCGCGCAGGTGCGCGACGTAGCGGCGCAGGTCGTTGCCGTACGCGCGCAGCGTGTTCGGCGAGCTCCCCCGCTCGACGGCCAGATGCGCCATGAACGCGTCCACCGCGCGCTCGACGCGGTCCGTCGCCACTGCCACCGGCGCCACCCCCACGGTCCATCGTGCCGTGCGGGGGCCCGGGCGCGGCGGCACCACGCCGAGCCCCGCCGTCACGCCGGGCGGCGGTCGGGACGGACGTCAGGAGAGGGCGGGGATGACCTCGCGCTCGAACAGCTCGATCCCCGACCGGTCCCAGGCCGCCTCGGGGAAGTAGAAGATCCCGTAGGCCAGCCCGCGCTTCTGCAGGTCCTGCAGGTTCTCGACGACCTGCTCGACGGTCCCGCACGCGGGCATCCCCTTGACCGCACCGAGCTGCCGGTCGGCCTGCTCCGAGCCGGCGATCCGGCTGACGCGGTCGTGCATCCGCCGCAGCCGCTCCGCGACCTCGGCCTCGTCACGGCCGATCGCGACGTTGTAGTTCGCCGAGCGGACGATCGCGTCGAAGTCGGTGCCGACCTCGCGGCAGTGCTCCGCGAGCAGCTCGGACTTGCGGGTGAAGCCGTCGGGCGTGCCGTCGAAGTTCGTGTACGCCGCGTAGCGCGCCGCGATCTTGAGCGTGACCTTCTCACCGCCACCGGCGATCCACAGCGGGATCCCGCCGTCCTGCAGCGGCGTCGGGAACACCCGGGCCCCGTCGACGGTGTACTGCCGGCCCGCGAAGTTCACCACGCCGTCGGTCCAGGCCTGCCGGAAGATCTGCACGCCCTCGTCGAGCATCCGCAGCCGCTCGGCCGCGCCCGGGAAGCCGTAGCCGTAGGCCCGCCACTCGTGCTCGTACCAGCCCGCGCCGATGCCCATCTCGACGCGCCCCCCGGAGACGATGTCGACCGTCGCCGCGACCTTCGCCAGGTACACCGGGTTGCGGTAGGCCATGCACGTACACATCTGACCGAGCCGGACCCGCTCGGTGACCGCGCCGAACGCCGACATCAGCGTCCAGGCCTCGTGGGTGGCCTCGTCGGTGGGAACGGGGACGGTGTGGAAGTGGTCGTAGACCCAGACCGACTCCCACGGACCGGCGTCCGCGTGCTGCGCGAGGCCCTTCATCACGTCCCACTGCCGGGCGGGTTCGATGCCGACGAGATCGAGCCGCCAGCCCTGGGGAACGAACATGCCGAAGCGCATACCAGCCATGGCCGGGAGCCTATGCCCGGCACGGGCTCCCGGCCGGGCCGACGGGTGTTCCTCACACCCCGCTCCGTGCGGATCCGCGTGATCGGATGCGCAGTGTGCCCGACCTGCGGCGTTTCGCCGTCGAGCGGCGCCTTCCCCCGCCGCGTGCTCGGTCGGCGGCGCGGTCGGCGGCGCGGTCGGCGGCGCGGTCGGTCGGTCGGCGGCGCGGTCAGTCGGCGGCGCGGGCGGCGAGGCGCGCGGCGAACCGCCGCGGCCGGTCGACCCACGGCGCGTCGACGGGTCTGCCGGCCCGTCCCGACAGCGCGTGCACGGCGAGCACCCCGGCCACCGTCGCACCGTTGACGATCGTGCCGTCGAGCACCATCGCGAGCGCCTCGTCGAGCGGCACCCGGTGCACCTGCAGGTCGGCCTCCTCGTCGTCCTCCCCCGCGGGTCGGCCCACGTCGGTGAGCCCGCGGGCCAGGTAGACACGGACGGCCTCGTCGGAGAACCCGGGCGAGGGCACCGTGTCGACGAGCACCGACCACTCGCGTGCCTCGAGGCCCGCCTCCTCGTGGAGCTCGCGGCGCGCCGTCACCGCCGGGTCCTCCCCGGCGACGTCGAGCAGCCCGGCCGGCAGCTCCCACAGCCGCCGTCCGACGGCGTGCCGGTACTGCAGGATCAGCACGATCCGGTCCTCGTCGTCGAGCGCGGCGATCGCGACCGCGCCCGGGTGCTCCATGATCTCCCGGGTCGCGACCCGCCCGCCGGGCATGACGACCCGGTCGGTGCGCAGGGCCATGACCCGGCCCTCGTAGACGTCGGCGGACGACTCGACGGCGAACTCGTGCCGGTCGGTCACGGGCGCACCGCGGCGACGGAACCGTTCGCCGAGGCGTCCGCGTCGACGGTGACGGCCTCCTGCGGGGCCGGGCGCTCCGGCGTGGCGTCGTCGCCGTGCACGTCGACCGGCAGCCGCTCCGCCGCCCGGTAGCCCAGTGCGGCGCGCACGAACGCGGCGAACAGCGGGTGCGGCCGGGTCGGGCGGCTCTTGAGCTCGGGGTGGGCCTGGGTGCCGACGAAGAACGGGTGCACCTCGGCCGGCAGCTCGACGAACTCCACCAGCGTGCCGTCGGGCGAGGTACCGAACCGCAGGCCCGCCTCGGCGAGCCGGTCGCGGTAGGCGTTGTTGACCTCGAAGCGGTGCCGGTGGCGCTCGGAGACCTCCGTCGTCCCGTACGCCTTCGCGACGATCCCGCCGTCGACCAGCGTCGCCGGGTAGGCGCCCAGGCGCATCGTGCCGCCCATGTCGCGCTCCCCGGCGACGACGTCGACCTGCTCGGCCATCGTCGAGATGACCGGGTGGGCCGTGGCGGGGTCGAACTCCGTCGAGCTGGCGCCCTCGAGGCCGGCGACGTTGCGGGCGGTCTCGATCACCATGCACTGCAGGCCGAGGCACAGCCCCAGCGTCGGGATGCCGCGGGTGCGGGCGTGGGTGACGGCGCCGAGCTTGCCCTCGATCCCGCGGATGCCGAAGCCGCCGGGCACGAGCACCCCGTCGACACCCTCGAGCGCGGCCGCCGCGCCCGCCGGGGTCTCGCACAGGTCCGACTGCACCCACCGGATTTCGACCCGCGCGCGGTGCGCGAACCCGCCCGCCCGCAGCGCCTCCGTCACCGACAGGTACGCGTCGGGCAGGTCGACGTACTTGCCGACGAGCGCGATCCGCGCCGTCTCCCGTGGATGGTGGACGCGGTCGAGCAGGTCGCCCCACACCGTCCAGTCGACGTCGCGGAACGGCAGTCCCAGCCGCCGCACGACGTAGGCGTCGAGCCCCTCGCGGTGCAGCACCTTGGGGATGTCGTAGATCGACGGCGCGTCGGGCGCCGCGGCGACACCGTCGAGCTCGACGTCGCACATCAGCGAGATCTTGCGTTTCATCGCGTCCGGGATCTCCCGGTCCGCGCGCAGCACCAGCGCGTCGGGCTGGATACCGATGTTGCGCAGCGCCGCGACCGAGTGCTGGGTCGGCTTGGTCTTCAGCTCGCCCGACGGCGCCAGGTAGGGCACCAGCGAGACGTGCAGGAAGAAGCAGTTGTCCCGGCCGACCTCGTGGCGGACCTGACGAGCGGCCTCGACGAACGGCAGCGACTCGATGTCGCCGATCGTGCCGCCCACCTCGGTGATGACGACGTCGGGCACGATCCCGTCGGCGTCCGGCGCCGCCATCGCGAGGATGCGGTCCTTGATCTCGTTGGTGATGTGGGGGATGACCTGGACCGTGTCGCCCAGGTACTCGCCACGCCGCTCCTTGGCGATGACCTCGGAGTAGACCTGCCCGGTCGTGACGTTGGCGCGACCGTGCAGGTCGCGGTCGAGGAAGCGCTCGTAGTGGCCGATGTCGAGGTCGGTCTCGGCGCCGTCCTCGGTGACGAACACCTCGCCGTGCTGGAACGGGTTCATCGTCCCGGGATCGACGTTGAGGTAGGGATCGAGCTTCTGCATGGTCACCCGCAGTCCGCGGGCGGTCAGCAGTTGACCGAGGCTGGAGGCGGTGAGCCCCTTCCCGAGCGAGGAAGCGACCCCTCCGGTGACGAACAGATGGCGTGTGGCGCGTGGCTGCACGGAACTTCAGCCTACCCGGAAGGTCCGGATCCGCTGCGGGCGCCCCGCCGGTCGGTCGTCACCCGTCCGGGGCACAGCGCTCTCGGCACGGCCGTCCGGGGTACAGCGCCCCGGGGGCACAGCGGTCCGAGGGCACCCGGGGTCTCCGACGGTCAGGCCGGGACCGTCGCGTCGGCCTTCGGCCCCGAGCCGTAGCTGCCGGCCTTGCCGTCGAGCTGCTCGCGCAGCGCGAGCACCGTCGCGATCCGGCCGGAACCGGTGTCGACGTCGTCGACGGTCGACAGGCCCGCCGTGGCGGTGCGGTCGGCGCGCGCGACCCCGACCGCCCCCGTCGCGGCGGCGGACCCCTGCCGTCCGACGAGCACCGCGCCCGCCGAGTCGCGGTCGAGCTCGGTCGCCAGCCGGGCCGGGACCGCGGCGGCGTCACCCGCGTCCGGGCCCTGGAACGTCGACCCGGTGACGACCAGCACCAGGTCGGCCGGCGCGGGCGCCGGGCCCGCCGTGACGAACCCGGCAGTGGTGAGGCCCGAGACCACGGCCTGCGCCTGGTCCGCCGTGGCCTGCGGCTTCCCGTCGCGCAGCGCGAGCACCGCGGCGAGCAGTCCGCCCGCGAGGCTCCCCGGGTCCGACGCGGCGGGCAGCTGCGCGCCCGTCGGGAGCAGCTGGGCCGTCAGCTCACGCAGCTGGTCGGCCCGGCCGGGGTCGGTGACGGCGTCGGTCAGGGCGAGCGTCCCCGTCGTCGTGCCGCCCGCCTGGCCGATCAGCGACGCGACGGCGTCACGGTCGGCAGCCGTCGCCCCGACCGTGACCACCGCGACGGACCGGCCGGTGAGCAGCCCCTTGACGACCGACGGCCCGATCCGCGCCGCGAACTGGTCGGCGGAGGCCTGCTCGGCGAGCAACGCGTCGCGCTGGGTGGTGAGCTGGTCGACCTGCGTCGACAGGTCGTCGCGGGTGGCCGAGACGGCCGACAGCACGCGGTCGGAGAGCCCGCTCGAGCCGAGGAAGACCCCGACGGCGAGCGCGAGGAAGACCGCGGCGATGGACACCGCGTGGTACCGCAGGGAGATCACCCGAACACGTCCTTGAACCATCCGACGACGGTGTGCCAGGCCTGCACGATCGCGTCGAACACCGCGTCGCCCGCCCGGGACACGAGCAGCGCGGCGACGACCGCGACCGCGGCGGCCACGATCATGAGCACGATCGCCCCGACCGAGATGCGGCTGCGGTAGAGCGCCGCGATCATCCGGCCGTCGACGAGGGTGCCGCCCAGCTGCAGCCGGGTCAGGAACGTCGAGGCGTTGCTGCCCGACCGGCCGCGGTCGAGGAACTCGGCCATGCTCGCCGAGAGGCCGACGGTCACGACCATCGACGCGCCGCGGTGGTGGGCCAGCAGCAGCGCGAGGTCCTCGGGGTTGGCCGTGCTCGGGAACGTCACCGCGCTCGCGCCGAGGTCCTGCACCCGGTGCAGGCCAGGGGCGTGCCCGTCGGCGTACGCCGGCACGACGACGTCGGCGCCGCTGGTCAGCGCGTCCGTCGACACCTCGGCGGGATCGCCGACGATGAGGTGCGGGCGGTGCCCGGCGGCGAGCAGCGCGTCGGCGCCCGCGCCGACCCCGAGCAGCACCGGCTGGTACTCGCGGATGTAGTCCTTGAGCCGGGCCAGCTCCTTCGTGTGGTCGAACCCGGTGCCCACGACGAGGACCTGCCGGCCCGCGAGCTCGACCTCGACCTCCGGGACCCCGTGCCCGTCGAGCAGCAGGGCGCGCTCCTGGCGCATGAACTCCGTGGTGTTGGCGGCGAACGCCTCGAGCTGGTGGGTCAGCCCCGACTTGGCCTCGACGAGCGCGTCGGCGACCGAGTCGGCGTCCTGCTCGACACCGCGGGCGATCTCGGTCTCGCCGGAGTAGAGGACGCCCTCGTGCAGCCGGAGCCTGCTGCCGTCCTTCGCGGTGCGCAGGACGTCCTCGCCGACGCCGTCGACCAGCACGATCCCGGCCCCGACGATCACCTCGGGACCCAGGTTCGGGAACCGCCCGGAGATCGACGGCGACGCGTTCACGACGGCCGCGACCTCGGCCGCGACCAGCGCGTCGGCCGTGGCCCGGTCGATGTCGATCTGGTCGATCACCGCGATGTCGCCCGGGCGCAGGCGGCGCAGCAGGGCGTCGGTCCGACGGTCGACGCGGGCGGTCGCGGCGAGCCCTGGCAGCTCGGGTCGCGAGCGGTTCAGCAGGCCGGACAGCTTCATGCACGCACTGTGACATCCGGGGCGGACGATCCCGTGCAGGCACGCCGGGGACGCCCCGTGAGATCACCACCCGTTCGGGGCCGCGCGGTGCGCACCGCCGTCGCACGGGCCGCAGGTCGCAGCCGTCCGCGGACGGGAGCGTCAGCTCGCGCGGCGCGTGCGCCCCCTGCCCTTCGGGGCCGAGCGGGCGGCGCGCTTGTCACCGTCCGCCGTCGCGAGCAGCTCCTCGGCGTGCGCGCGGCCCGACGACGTCTCGTCGAGCCCCGCGAGCATCCGGGCCAGCTCGACGACGCGGTCCTCCTGGCCGAGGGTGCGCACGGAGCTGCGGGTGACCCCGCCCGCGCCGGCCTTGTGCACCACCAGGTGCCGGTCGGCGTACGCGGCGACCTGGGCCAGGTGGGTCACGACGATCACCTGGTGGCTGGTGGCCAGCCGGGCCAGCCGCCGGCCGATCTCCACGCCCGCGCGCCCGCCGATGCCGGCGTCGACCTCGTCGAACACCATCGTGGGCACCGGGTCGGCGCCGGCGAGCGCGACCTCCAGCGCGAGCATGACGCGCGAGAGCTCGCCGCCCGACGCCCCCTTGTGCAGCGGCTGCGGCGCCGACCCGGCGTGCGGGGTGAGCCGCAGCTCGACCTCGTCGGTGCCCGATCCGCCGGCGACCAGCGGGGTGCCGTCGACGACGATCGCCTCCCCCGCCTCGACGGCCTCCGGCGACGCCGTCCGCGGCGCCACCCCGACGGCGAGCACCGCGTCGCGCATGGCGAGCCCGGCGAGCTCGGCCGTGGTCTCGGCCGCGAGCCGGGAGGCGGCCGCGGTGCGGGCCGCGGTGATCGCGGCGGCGTGCCCGGCGAGCTCGACGGCCAGCTCGTCGCGGCGGGCGGCCAGTGCGGCCAGCGCCTCGTCGGAGGTGTCGAGGTTCTGCAGCCGCGCCCTGGCCTCGTCGGCCCAGGCGAGGACACCGTCGGTGTCGGCGGCGTACTTGCGGGTCAGCGCCCGGAGCTCGGCCTGCCGCGAGAGCACGGCGGCGAGCCGTTCGGGATCGGCGTCGAGCCGGTCGAGGTAACCGGTCAGCTCCGCGGCGACGTCGTCGAGCACGGCGAGCGCCTCGCCGAGGCGGGCGTCGAGCGCCGCGAGCTCCGGGTCCTCCGAGCCGGCCAGCCGGTGGCGCGCCTCCCCGACGAGCCCGGCGGCGCCGGGCGCGTCCATCGCGGCGGCCGCGTCGTCGGCACCGGCGAGGGCCACCCGCGCGCCCGTGGCGGCCTCGCGCAGGTCGTCGGCCGCGGCGAGCCGCCGAGCCTGCTCGACCAGCTCACGGTCCTCCGCGGGCCGGGGCGCGACGGCCTCGATCTCCGCCAGCCCGTGCCGCAGCAGGTCCGCCTCCTGGGCCAGCCTGCGGGCACCGTCGCGGCGCTCGACGAGCTCCGCGCACACCTTCTGCCACTCCGCGCGCACCGCGCGGTAGGCCTGCAGCGGCGCCGCGACCGCGTCGCCGGCGTAGCGGTCGAGCAACGCCCGCTGGTCGGCCGGGCGCAGCAGGCGCAGCTGGTCGTTCTGGCCGTGCACGGCCAGCGACGCCTCGGCGAGCCGGCCCAGCACCCCGACGGGGACGGAACGGCCCCCCAGATGGGCACGGGACCGGCCGTCGGCCGACACCGTGCGCACCGCGATCAGCTCACCGTCGTCGACGTCCGCGCCGACCTCCTCGGCCAGGGCGAGGGCCTGCGCCCGGGCGAGGAACCTGCCCTCCACGACCGCCCGCCGGGCCCCCTCCGACACCCGCGAGGCCTCGGCCCGGCCGCCGCCCAGCAGCGACAGCCCCGTGACCACCATCGTCTTGCCCGCGCCGGTCTCACCGGTCAGGACCGTCAGCCCCGGGTCGAGCTCCAGGGTGGCGTCGTCGATCACGCCGAGGCCCTGGATCCTCATCTCGGCCAGCATGCGCCGAAGCGTACGGCGCCGGACCGACATCGCGCCCGCCGCCATCCACAGGCCCCCCGGCCTGCGGCGACCGGCGGCTCAGCCTTCGTCCGCCGCGTCGGGGCGGTCGTCCGCGTCGGGACGGCGCTGACCTCGCCACCCCCGGACGGGCAGGTCGAACTTGCGGACGAGCCGGTCGGCGAACGGCCGCCCGTCGAGCCGCACCAGCCGGACGGGCTGCGCGCCGCGCCCGATCTCCACCCGGGCGCCGGGCGGCAGCGGGATCGTGCGCCTGCCGTCGCAGTCGAGGATCGCGGCCGGCCCGTCGGGATGGACCTCGATCGCGAGGTGGGAGTCCGGCGCGACCACCATCGGCCGCGCGAACAGCGCGTGCGCGTTGCTGGGCACCAGCAGCAGGGCCTCGACCAGCGGCCACACGACGGGCCCGCCCGCGGAGAACGCGTACGCCGTCGAGCCGGTCGGCGTCGCGCAGATGACGCCGTCGCAGCCGAAGCTCGACACCGGGCGGGCGTCGACCTCCAGCGTCACGTCGAGGATCCGCTCGCGGCTCGCCTTCTCCACGCACGCCTCGTTGAGCGCCCACGTGCGGCCCAGCTCGGTGCCGTTGACGCGGGCGACCACGTCGACCGTCATGCGTTCCTCGACGCTGTACTCGCGCGCGACGATCGCGTCCACCGCCGCGTCGAGCGAGTCCTCCTCGACCTCGGCGAGGAAACCGACGTGGCCGAGGTTCACCCCGAGCAGCGGCACCCCGCACGCGCGGGCCAGCGCGGCACCGCGCAGCAGCGTCCCGTCGCCGCCCAGCACCAGCACCATCTCCGAGCCGACCGCCCGGCCCGGTTCCTCGGGCACGACGACCGGCTCGAACCCGGGCGGCAGGTCGAGGTCGACGCGCTTGCGCTCGGCCTCCAGCATGCGGATGCGCACGCCCTCGGCCGCGAGCCGCTTCGCGACCGCCGCCGCCGTGCGGCGCGTCTTCGGCCGCCCGGTGTGCAGGACGACGAGGATCTCCCGCGGCTGCGTCACCGGGGGCCCTCCGCGACCGCACGGGCCAGCACGTCGTCGCCCGCGTCGGCGTCCCCGGGCCCCGACTCCAGCCGCAGGAAGTACTCGACGTTGCCCGACGGGCCCGGCAGCGGGCTCGCGACCGCGCCGAGCACCCGCAACCCGGCCTCCCGCGCCGCGCCCGCGACCTCGGTCAGCGCCGCGAGCCGCAGCGCCGGGTCGCGCACGACCCCGCCCGACCCCAGCCGGGACCTGCCCACCTCGAACTGCGGCTTGACCATCGGCAGCAGCGTCCCGCCCGGCTCGGTGCACGCGACGAGCGCCGGCAGCACGGTGCGCAGTGAGATGAACGACAGGTCGGCGACGGTCAACGCCGCAGGACCGCCGATGTCGTCGGGCGTGAGCGCGCGGACGTTGGTGCGGTCGTGGACCTGCACCCGCTCGTCGCTGCGCAGCCGCCAGACGAGCTGGCCGTAGCCGACGTCCACGGCGACGACGCTCGCCGCGCCGCGGTCGAGGAGCACGTCGGTGAACCCGCCGGTCGAGGCGCCCGCGTCGAGACAGCGCAGGCCCGTCACGTCGACCTCGAACGCGTCGAGGGCGCCGAGCAGCTTCGCCGCGCCCCGGGAGGCCCACTCGCGCCCGGGGGTCTCCGCGACGACGACGGGGGTGTCCCGGTCGATCTGCGTCGCGGCCTTGCCGGCCGGAACGCCGCGCACGACGACGCGGCCCTGCTCGATCATCTCCGCCGCCTGCGCCCGCGACCGGGCGAGGCCGCGGCGGACCAGCTCGGCGTCGAGCCGGGCCCGGACGGCCACGTCCGTCACCGCCCGTCGGGCTGGTCGCCCGACGGGCCGCCCGCGGCGAGCGCCTCGCCGAGCGCGGCGTGCACGGCCTCGAAAGCCGCGACGTGCTCGGCCACCGGCCGACCGGCGACCGCGTCGAGCCCGGCCACCGCCCGCTCGACCGACGCGCGCACGGCCTCGACCGGCCGCGCACCCGCCGGCGCGGAGGGCGGCGGGCCCGGACGGGGATCACCGGGCAGCGGCACCGCTCGGGGTGCCGGGCGATCCGGTGACGGGTCTGTCATGGTCTGGCTCCCGGGACGGCGTCGGATGCCGCCACGGTAGCCGGTCCGCCCGGGACGGCGGACCGGCCCGCCGACGAGGTCGCTCGGGACGAGGCGGACCTCACGCGCCCGTCGCGGCGCCGACGTCCTGCGCGTCGCGCGTGACGAGGCCGAGTTCCGTCGCGACCCCCGCGGCGGCGTCGCCGTCGGTGCGCAGCGTGTACGGGCCGCCGCCGCGCGCCCAGTGCACCGCGCAGAGCGAGCGGAGTGCGTCGAGCCCCGGCTCGGGGGAGCCGTCGCCGTCGCCCGCGAGCAGCACGCCGCCGTCCGGCGCGGCCTCGACGTACCAGCCCGGCCGCACGGCGTCCGTCGCGAGCTCGACCGCCGGTCGCGGCAGCGCGGTGAGGTTCGCGGCGACGTAGGCGGGCCGCTGCTGGGGCACGGCGGCGAGGACATCGGACGGCCCGCTGATCCCGGTGAGCACCAGCAGCGTCGGCAGCGAGGCCGCGTGACCGCCCTCGATGTCGGTGTCGAGCCGGTCGCCGACGACGAGCCCGGCGCGCGCGCCGCTGCGTTCGACCGCCTCGCGGACCAGCCGCAGTCCCGGCTTGCCCGCGACCTGCGGTTCCAGACCCGTCGCGACCTTCAGGGCCGTGACCATCGCACCGTTGCCCGGGAGCGGGCCGCGCGGGGTGGGCAGGGTGAGGTCGGTGTTCGTCGCGACCCAGATCCCGCCGGCGCGCAGCACGACCGACGCCTCGGCCAGGTTCCGCCAGCCCGTGTCGGGGTTGTGCCCCTGGATGACGGCCACCGCACCGGGGGCTTCGCGGACGGGCTTCAGTCCGACGAGCGCGCACTCCTCGGCCAGCGCGTCCGTCCCCAGGACGAGGACCGCGGCACCCGGGTCGACCTGCTCGGCCAGCAGCGCCGCACCCGCCTGGGAGCTGGTCATGACGTCGTCGGTCGTGGCCGGGAAGCCCAGCTCGCCGAGGTGCGCCGCGACCTCCGACGGCCGTCGCGACGCGTTGTTGGTGACGTACGCCGTCCGCACACCACGCGCCGCGGCGTCGACGACCGCGTCGACGGCGTGCGGGATGGCGTCGTGGCCCGCGTAGAGGGTGCCGTCGAGGTCGACGAGCAGCACGTCGTGCAGCTTGAGCAGGCTCCGCTGGTCGGTCATCGCGCGTCGGGGCGTTCGGCGTCGATGTCCGGGCCGGTGGCTGCCTCGTTCACGTCGGTGTCTCCTGTCGTCGCCGCGTCCTCGGCCGGGACGGGCCCGGAGCCGGTGGACGTCTCGTCGTCACTCCCACCCTGGTCCACGACCGGTTCCGGGTCGAGAGCGTCCGGGTCCGACGCATCGGGGTCGGACCCGGCGGGGTCGGGAGGGCCCGGGTCGGGAGAACCCGGGTCGACGACATCCTCGACGGCGGTGCTCACGTCGGCCTCCCCCGCGGAGAGGTCGTCGAGGGGGTACTCCTCCTCGCCGAACGTGATGTCGTCGGCGGACTCGAGCTCCTCGCCGGTGAGCTCGGCGATGCGGGCGGCGGCGTCGGTCTCGCCCTCGACGTCGGCGTCGTGGGCGTGCACGAACCACTGCACGGCGTCGGCCTCACGGCCCGCGGCGAGCAGGTTGTCGGCGTAGGCGTAGAACAGCCGCGCGCTCCACGGGTCACGCCGGACCGGGTCGAGATCGGGCACCTGCAGCCCGACGATCGCGGCGTCGAGCTCACCGAGGTCGCGGCGCGCACCGGCCGCGACGATCAGCAGCTCGATGCGGTCGGCGGGCGCGAGGTCGGCGACCTCGGGACCGCGAGTCAGCTCGAGTGCCCGCTCGGGACGGCCGAGGGCCCGCTCGATGTCGGCCATCAGCGCCAGGTGCCCGGGGCCGCCCCCCATCCGACGGGCCGCGCGCAGCTCACCGAGCGCCTCGGTCCACTCCCCCGCGTGGTAGGCGACGATGCCCGACGCCTCCCGCACCACCGCGATGCGCGACGCCCGGCGCCGCGCGTACCGCGCGTGCTCCAGCGCCAGCTGCGGGTCGTCGTCGACGAGGGAGCCCGCCGCAACCAGGTGGCGCGCCACGGTCTCGGCCGTCTCCTTCTGCAGGCCGCGCAGGTCGCGACGGACCTCGGAGTCCAGGTCGGACGCCGCGATGGCGTCGTCGAGGACGGGTGCGCGCACGTGCCGCTCGGCATCGTCGCGGTCGTCGCGCCGTGCGTCCCGACGGTCGTCCCTGCGGTCGTCACGGCCGCGGCCGGGCCCGCGGCGGTCGTCGTCGCGACGCGGCCGGTCCCGGTCCCAGGAGCCGCGCGGTTCGCGCCGGTCGGACCGCGTACGGTCGGCGTACTGCCGACCGGCCGGCCGGCGCGCAGGCCCGCGGTCACGGTCGTCACCGGCCCCGCCTTCCGCCGCTGCCGACGGCTCGTCGCCCTCAGCGCGGTCGTGGGCCGCCGCGGCGTCGCCGATGCCGGAACCCGACGTCGGCGCGGCCGGGCCGGCCTCGTCGGCGGCGTCGGGTCCCGACGGCGCCGAGCCGGCGTCACGGCGTGCGAAGTCGGCTCCACCGAGTGGCCCGCGCCGCCGCGGCGTCGGAGCATCCTCACGACGGTCGTCGCTCCAGCCACCCGACGTGTCAGGGGCGCTCTCGCCGGCGGCGTCGTCGCGACGCCAGCCGCCGGCCCGGTCCCCGCGGTCGTCCCGGGAGCTGCGGTCGTCCCGCGAGCTGCGGTCGTCCCAGCCGCTGCGGTCGTCGCGGGTCACCCGGTCGTCGCGCCGGGGCCGGTCCTCACGACCCGGCCGGTCGTCGCGGCGATACCCGCGGCCGCCGGCCGGCCGGTCGTCGCGGCTGCGGTCGCTGCGGAACCTGTTGTCGCCGTACCGGTTCTCACGACGGCCGCCGTCCCCGCGACGGTCGTCCCTGTCCCGGTCGTCACTGCGGCGGTCGTCACTGCGGCGGTCGTCACTGCGGCGGTCGTCACTGCGGCGGTCGTCACTGCGGCGGTCGTCCCGGTAGCGGTCGTACGGGGCACGGTCGGCAGCGAGGCGGTCCGTCCCGGGGCGGTCGTGGCGCCGGGCGCCACCGGAGCGATCGTCCCCGCCCCGCTCGTCCCAGCGCCGGCCGCGGGACCGGTCGTCGCGGGAGCGGTCGCCGGTGGGGCGCCGGTCCTCCCAGCGAGGCCGGCCCTCGCGCTCCGCGTCGCGCCCACGGTCCTGGGACCGCCGCTCGCTGCTGCCGTAGGGGCGGTCCGCGCCACGGCGGTCGTCGCGCCGCCCGGCGTACCCGGCGGAGCCGCCCCGGTCGTCGCGCCGGGCGGTGTACCCGCGGGAGCTGCCGCGGTCGTCGCCGTAGCGCGACGAGCCGGCACGGTCGTCACGTCCCCGGTCGTCGCGCCGGCGGTCGTCACCCTCACGGCGCCAGCCGCCGCCCGACCGGTCGTCACGGGCATCGCCACGGCCGTGGGGTCGCCGATCCGTGCCGCCGCCGCTGCGGACCTGCCGGAAACCGTTCTCGCGCTTGTCCTGCCACCGGCCGCCCGGCCCGCCGCGGCCGGAGTCGTCCCGACGGCCGCCGCGGTCATCGCCACGCCGGTCATCGCTGCGCCGGTCATCGCTGCGCCGGTCGGACCGGTAGCCACCGCCGCGCCGGTCGTCCCGGCCCTGGCCGCTGCCAGGGCGAGGGCCCCGGTCGTCCCGCGACCGTCGGTCACCATCGGCACGCGGGCGGTCGGACCCCCGGTAGCCGCCGCGGGACCTGTCGTCGCGGTTCGGGCGGGACCCACGGGCGTCGTCGCGCCCGGACCGGTCGCCGTCCTGGCGGCGCGGCCGATCGTCCCCGCGGCGATCACCTTCGCGCGCAGTCCAGCCGGAACCGACACGGCCGCTGTCGCGAGAACGGTCGCGCCGCTCGCCCTGATCATTTCTGCTAGCCCGTCCGCCATTTCCGGCGGGCCGACCCGAACCCTGACGATTTCCGTCACGACGATCGCGTCGCGGACGGTTATCGTCGGAACCATCCGCGATACTCATGGGTCCAGAATACAAAAGTGGGCCCCAGCCGTGACGGCTGGGGCCCACTTCGTACCACATGTTTGATGCCGGCAGTGACCTACTCTCCCACACCCTGGCGAGTGCAGTACCATCGGCGCTGGAGGGCTTAGCTTCCGGGTTCGGGATGGGACCGGGCGTTTCCCCTCCGCCATGACCACCGACAACACTATCCAAACAAAAACCCGACCCCCACCCCCAAACAACAGGGCAGAGACCCGAGACAGAACACCAACCCACCCCACAATCAGGGGAGTTGTGTGCTCAGGGTCACACAGTGGATGCGAACAACACGTTGTGGCAAGCCCTCGGCCTATTAGTACCAGTCAACTCCACCCCTCACAGGGCTTCCATCTCTGGCCTATCAACCCAGTAGTCTGCTGGGGGCCTTAACCACGCAAGGTGGTGGGAGACCTCATCTTGGAACGAGCTTCCCGCTTAGATGCCTTCAGCGGTTATCCCTTCCGAACATAGCCAACCAGCCATGCCCCTGGCGGGACAACTGGCACACCAGAGGTTCGTCCGTCCCGGTCCTCTCGTACTAGGGACAGCCTTCCTCAAGTCTCCTACGCGCGCGGCGGATAGGGACCGAACTGTCTCACGACGTTCTAAACCCAGCTCGCGTACCGCTTTAATGGGCGAACAGCCCAACCCTTGGGACCTACTCCAGCCCCAGGATGCGACGAGCCGACATCGAGGTGCCAAACCATGCCGTCGATATGGACTCTTGGGCAAGATCAGCCTGTTATCCCCGGGGTACCTTTTATCCGTTGAGCGACACCCCTTCCACCAGGAGGTGCCGGATCACTAGTCCCGACTTTCGTCCCTGCTCGACCCGTCGGTCTCACAGTCAAGCTCCCTTGTGCACTTACACTCAACACCTGATTGCCAACCAGGCTGAGGGAACCTTTGGGCGCCTCCGTTACCCTTTAGGAGGCAACCGCCCCAGTTAAACTACCCACCAGGCACTGTCCCTGAACCAGATCATGGCCCGAGGTTAAGACACCCAATTCGACCAGAGTGGTATTTCAACAACGACTCCACAACCACTGGCGTGGCCACTTCACAGTCTCCCACCTATCCTACACAAGCCGAACCGAGCACCAATACCAAGCTGTAGTAAAGGTCCCGGGGTCTTTCCGTCCTGCCGCGCGTAACGAGCATCTTTACTCGTAGTGCAATTTCGCCGAGTCTCTGGTCGAGACAGCGCCCAAGTCGTTACGCCATTCGTGCAGGTCGGAACTTACCCGACAAGGAATTTCGCTACCTTAGGATGGTTATAGTTACCACCGCCGTTTACTGGCGCTTAAATTCTCCGCTTCGCCCCCGAAGGGACTAACAGGTCCTCTTAACGTTCCAGCACCGGGCAGGCGTCAGTCCGTATACATCGTCTTGCGACTTCGCACGGACCTGTGTTTTTAGTAAACAGTCGCTTGGGCCTGGTCTCTGCGACCGGCTGCCCCTAGCCCGCAAGGAGCTTCAGAGCCTCCGGCCCCCCTTCTCCCGAAGTTACGGGGGTATTTTGCCGAGTTCCTTAACCAGAGTTCACTCGATCGCCTCGGTATTCTCTACCTGACCACCTGTGTCGGTTTAGGGTACGGGCCGCAACAGCACTCGCTAGAGGCTTTTCTCGGCAGCATGGGATCACCCTACTTCGCCTCAATCGGCTACGCATCACCTCTCACCCACGACATCAAAGTCAGACACCCGGATTTACCTGGATGTCGGGCTACAGGCTTGCACCAGGACAACCAACGCCTGGCGGGACTACCCTCCTGCGTCACCCCATCGCTTGCCTACTACCGGATCGGGTCCCACGCTCCCCCCACAACCATCCCCGAAGGGACAGAAAGAGGTTCGGATGGTCAGCATCACCGGCCTCGACACGGACGCACCATCACGGGCACGGGAATATCAACCCGTTGTCCATCGACTACGCCTGACGGCCTCGCCTTAGGTCCCGGCTCACCCTGGGCGGATTAACCTGGCCCAGGAACCCTTGGTCATTCGGCGGCAGAGGTTCTCACTCTGCATTCGCTACTCATGCCTGCATTCTCACTCGCACACCCTCCACCCCTCGATCACTCGGAGGCTTCACCGGATGCACGACGCTCCCCTACCCATCCCAACGACTACACCACCCACCAGGGACAAACCCCGACAGGCCGGCGGATCAAAGCTGGAATGCCACGGCTTCGGCGGTGCGCTTGAGCCCCGCTACATTGTCGGCGCAGGACCACTTGACCAGTGAGCTATTACGCACTCTTTCAAGGGTGGCTGCTTCTAAGCCAACCTCCTGGTTGTCTGGGCGATCCCACATCCTTTCCCACTTAGCACACGCTTAGGGGCCTTAGCCGGTGATCTGGGCTGTTTCCCTCTCGACTACGAAGCTTATCCCCCGCAGTCTCACTGCCACGCTAGAAATACCGGCATTCGGAGTTTGGTTGACTTCAGTAAGCTTGTCGGCCCCCTAGGCCATCCAGTGCTCTACCTCCGGTACCCACCACGCGACGCTGCACCTAAATGCATTTCGGGGAGAACCAGCTATCACGGAGTTTGATTGGCCTTTCACCCCTACCCACAGCTCATCCCCCAGGTTTTCAACCCTGGTGGGTTCGGGCCTCCACCACGTCTTACCGTAGCTTCACCCTGGCCATGGGTAGATCACTCCGCTTCGGGTCTACACCCCGCGACTACACGCCCTATTCAGACTCGCTTTCGCTACGGCTACCCCACACGGGTTAACCTCGCCACGAAGCATAACTCGCAGGCTCATTCTTCAAAAGGCACGCCATCACCACCACAACCCAAAGATCGCAGCACGGCTCTGACGGCTTGTAGGCACACGGTTTCAGGTACTCTTTCACTCCCCTCCCGGGGTACTTTTCACCTTTCCCTCACGGTACTAGTCCGCTATCGGTCACCAGGGAGTATTTAGGCTTAGCGGGTGGTCCCGCCAGATTCACAGCAAATTCCACGAGCTCGCTGCTACTCGGGAATACGGTCCATCACAGGCTGCATGTTTTCGCGTACGGGGCTCTCACCCACTACGGCGACCCTTCCCAGAAGTCTTCCACTAACACACAGACACCACGATCCGCAGTCCGGCAGAACCACGACGACCACATCCCACAACACCGCATCCGCAACCCCTGCCGGGTATCACACGAACACGGTTTAGCCTCATCCGCTTTCGCTCGCCACTACTCACGGAATCACAATTGTTTTCTCTTCCTGTGGGTACTGAGATGTTTCACTTCCCCACGTTCCCCCTTGCACCCTATGAATTCAGATACAAGTGACACCCCATGACGGGTGCCGGGTTTCCCCATTCGGACACCCTCGGATCACAGCTCGGTTGACAGCTCCCCGAGGACTATCGCGGCCTCCCACGTCCTTCATCGGCTCCTGATGCCCAGGCATCCACCGTGTGCCCTTACACACTTGACCACAACAAGATGCTCGCATCCACTATGCAACACTCAACACACAACCACACCCCGAAACCAAGAACCCACCACACCCACACCCCGACCACGTCAGAGCAACACCCAGCACCACAGCACCGAGCACCAGGGATGCGTTAGGGAACCACGCCCAGGAGCGGACCAGAAAAAACAACCCCAACCACCACAACGGCGGCCCGAGTGTCTCCTCAGGACCCAACAGTGTGCCGAACCCCCCCAGAAAACCCGGGGAAAGCCATCGAATCAGCAGAAAATGTTCCACCCAGCCACACCACACACCCAACCCCCAAACCAGGAGCCGGCGCGCTGTTCACGGTGCGGAATCAGATGAAAGGAGAACCAACCCTCAACACGCGGACACACAGTCCACACACTCGGCCTGGTCACCTCACCACACGGTGAGCTCCTTAGAAAGGAGGTGATCCAGCCGCACCTTCCGGTACGGCTACCTTGTTACGACTTCGTCCCAATCGCCAGTCCCACCTTCGACAACTCCCTCCCACAAGGGGTTAGGCCGTCGGCTTCGGGTGTTACCAACTTTCGTGACGTGACGGGCGGTGTGTACAAGGCCCGGGAACGTATTCACCGCAGCGTTGCTGATCTGCGATTACTAGCGACTCCAACTTCACGGGGTCGAGTTGCAGACCCCGATCCGAACTGAGACAAGCTTTAAGGGATTCGCTCCACCTCACGGTCTCGCAGCCCTCTGTACTTGCCATTGTAGCATGTGTGAAGCCCTGGACATAAGGGGCATGATGACTTGACGTCATCCCCACCTTCCTCCGAGTTGACCCCGGCAGTCTCCCATGAGTCCCCGGCATAACCCGCTGGCAACATGGAACGAGGGTTGCGCTCGTTGCGGGACTTAACCCAACATCTCACGACACGAGCTGACGACAGCCATGCACCACCTGCACACCAACCACAAGGGAAGCCCTATCTCTAGGGATGTCTGGTGCATGTCAAACCCAGGTAAGGTTCTTCGCGTTGCATCGAATTAATCCACATGCTCCGCCGCTTGTGCGGGCCCCCGTCAATTCCTTTGAGTTTTAGCCTTGCGGCCGTACTCCCCAGGCGGGGCGCTTAATGCGTTAGCTGCGGCACAGAGACCGTGGAATGGCCCCCACACCTAGCGCCCAACGTTTACGGCGTGGACTACCAGGGTATCTAATCCTGTTCGCTCCCCACGCTTTCGCTCCTCAGCGTCAGTATCGGCCCAGAGACCCGCCTTCGCCACCGGTGTTCCTCCTGATATCTGCGCATTTCACCGCTACACCAGGAATTCCAGTCTCCCCTGCCGAACTCCAGTCATGCCCGTATCGACCGCAAGCCCACAGTTAAGCTGCAGGTTTTCACGACCGACGCGACAGACCGCCTACGAGCTCTTTACGCCCAATAATTCCGGACAACGCTCGCACCCTACGTGTTACCGCGGCTGCTGGCACGTAGTTGGCCGGTGCTTCTTATCCAGGTACCGTCACTCACGCTTCGTCCCTGGCGAAAGAGGTTTACAACCCGAAGGCCGTCATCCCCCACGCGGCGTCGCTGCGTCAGGCTTCCGCCCATTGCGCAATATTCCCCACTGCTGCCTCCCGTAGGAGTCTGGGCCGTGTCTCAGTCCCAGTGTGGCCGGTCGCCCTCTCAGGCCGGCTACCCGTCGTCGCCTTGGTAGGCCATCACCCCACCAACAAGCTGATAGGCCGCGGGCCCATCCCCCACCGAAAAAACTTTCCACCACACACCATGCGATCCGTGGTCATATCCGGTATTAGACCCAGTTTCCCAGGCTTATCCCAGAGTGGAGGGCAGGTCACCCACGTGTTACTCACCCGTTCGCCGCTCGTGTACCCCGAAAGGCCTTACCGCTCGACTTGCATGTGTTAAGCACGCCGCCAGCGTTCGTCCTGAGCCAGGATCAAACTCTCCAACAAAAACCCTGACAAAACAAACACACGCCCACCCCGAAACGGGGGTCCCGAAAGTGAGCGCAAAACAAACTGGCACAAACCGCCAATCCGAAAAACAAGCTCGACACACTGTTGAGTTCTCAAAAGACACCCGCACACCATGATCGCCTTGCGAGCGACGTCCGGGGCTTGTCTGTCATGCTGCCATGCGGACCGGGTCCGGAGCAACTCTCTTATGTTACGTGGTCCAGAGTGCGGAGTCAACCCGCTCGGCCCACGCCCGTCAGGCCTACACCGAAGTGTTCGTCCTGCCGGAGGTGGTCGCCGTCTGTCGGGCTGACTCTGGTCCGGAGAACCGTCCCGGTCTGTCGTGCTGCCCGCCGTGGCGACCTGGAGAAAGTTACACGACCCCACGAGGCCTTCTGCAGGGGGGTCCCTTTTCGTTGTTCTCCCAGCTCACGCGGTGTGCGATGCCTCGAATCCGGCACGAGGGCGCCGAGGGAGACCGGCCCGTGCCCCGGCCGCCGCGTCCGGTCCCCCGGGTGATCGCCGCGCACCTCGTCCGCCCGGTGCGCCCGGGCCGCCGCGAGCGGCGTGCGGCGGCACGGCGACGCGCCGCGGGTCGGTGCCCGGCCGTTCGGTGCCCGCATGCCCTGCGGCACAACGGGTTCGTCGTGCCGGACAACGCGACGCGCCCGGTGGCCGGGTGGACACCGGGCGCGCAGGCGGGACGTCGGACGGTCCGCCGACCGTGCTCGCGAGCCGGCCGGGCAGGGTGCCGAGCACCGCCGGGCGGCCCAGCACGCTGCTGGACGACAGCGCGGCGGACTGCCGGTCGTCGACGCGACGGTCCGGTTCTGCTTCACCGCCGTCAGGTCGGCGTAGCCGGGGAGCGCCCGCACGCCGCCCGCTCCTGCGCGGACGCCGTGATCAGGACGAGGAGGTCGGCCTGGTCGAGCGTGCCCAGCTGTTCGGTGCTGATCCGGGCGCAGAACCGGTTGCCGGCGAGCAGGTCGAACCCGGCGGGCGGTCGTCAGGCCGAGCGCCTCGAGGAAGCACACCCGCAGCTCCTGCAGCGCCGGGTACTGCTGCCTGGCCCGCGCGAGCCGCGCCTCGAGGTCGGCGACCGGCTTCTCGGCCTCGGTCGACCTGCCCAGCGCCAGTCCGGTCAGCCTGGTGGCGTCCTGCCACGGCGTGCCGTGGTCGACGAACCTGGGCGGGGCGGCGACCGTCGGCGCGATCGTGGAGTAAATGCCGTACCGCTCCTGGGCGCGGCCCGCCGAGATGCCGGCGATCAGGTCCGGCCCGGTGCGGCGACCGACTCCGTGGACACGTCACCGACCGGCGGCACGGTCGGCGTCCGGCGGGCGAGTCCGGGCTGCGCCCACGGCCACGTCGCCGGCGGCCGGTTGCCGGTGAACTCGCGGATCGCGACGGGCACGACCCCCGGCGCGAGGATCGCGTCCTGGTCGGTGCAGCCGAGCGACACGGCACGCTGCGGAGCGGCCGGAGCGGTCGTCGTATCGAACGTGTGGCTGACGGTCGCGGGGAACGCGGCGCCGCCCGCGGACCCGGACGGCGCGGCCGAGCCCGTCGACGGATCACGTCCCCCACACAGCAGCGACGGCCAGCAGCGCGACCAGGGAGGCGAGGACGACGAACGGGCGTACCGCGCGTGCACGCAGGCTGCCCTATCGCTTGCGTCCAGGCGCGATCCGGTGCCGCTCCCGGCCCGGCCGGTATGCGCTGACCGCGGGGGACGCGGCGTCCCAGAACCGCCACGGCAACGCCGCCGCGGCCGCGACGCCGACGCGGGGTCCCGTCGCGATCCGGCTGTCCGGGACCCGCTCCCCCACGCGCAGCCGCACCGGCGACGCGGCGTCGGTGACGTCGATGCCGTTGTGCTCGCGCCGCAGCCCGAGCAGCGACGCGAGCCGGGCGGGGCCGCGGGCGAGGTCGTCGTCCCGGCGGGCGGTCGGGCGCCGCAGGCGCGCCACCCCCAGGTCGGAGAGCACCTCACCCGCGCGCAGCAGCACCGCGCCCGCCTCGCCGTCCGGGAGGCAGGACACGTTGGCGCAGAAGTGCATCCCGTACACGAAGTAGACGTACAGGTGGCCCGCCGGACCGAACATCACGGCGTTGCGCGGGGTCCGGCCCCGGTAGCTGTGCGACGCGGGATCGTCGGCGGCGCGGTAGGCCTCGACCTCGACGACGCGGACGGCGACCGGGCCGTCGGGCGTGTCGGCCTCGAGCACCGTGCCGAGCAGGCGGGGGGCGACCTGGAGGACGTCGGCGGCGAGCTCGGCACGACTCACGAGCGGGTCCGGCACGCGGCGGATGCTACGTCGGGCTTGCACCTCACGCGGCGTGAGGTCGCATGATCGCGTCATGGACGGGACCTGGAAGGTCGGCGCGGTCGCCGAGACGAGCGGGCTGACGGTGCGCACGCTCCATCACTGGGACGAGATCGGGCTGCTCAGCCCGACGCTGCGGAGCGACGGCGGGCACCGGGCCTACACCGCGGACGACCTGGCGCGGCTGTACGTGATCCTCGTACTGCGCGATCTCGGGCTGCCGTTGGAGTCGATCCGGACGTGTCTCGCGGCGCCCGTCGACGCGCCGCGGCTGCTCACCGACCAGCTGGCGCAGCTCGACGCGACCATCGAGCAGCTCGGACGGCTGCGCGCCCGGGTCGCGGACGTCCGCGAACGGGCGGGCGCCGGGACGCACCTCGGTGACCCCCGCGAGCTGCTGACGCTCATGCGCGACGCCCGGCCGGGCGTGCAGGCACTGCTCGACCGTCATCTCGACGACGAGGAACGCGCCGCGCTCGCCGAGGGCGCCGCGCAGGCCGGACCGGCGTTGCCGTACCTGCTGGAGGTCGAGTGGCCCCAACTCTACCGGGAGGCCGACGCCCTGCGACGTGACGGCGTCCCGACCGACGACCCACGGATGCGCCGGATCGCCACCCGTCTCGACGAGCTGTCGGCGCTCGTCGGCGGCAGGCGCGACGGGCAGCGCCCGCACGACACCGCGGGCGGCGCGACCCCGGGCAGCGGCGGGGCGCCGAGCGGGGGTGGGGTACGCCGGGCGTGGCGCGAGGACCCGGCGGCGATGTCGGGCCAGCCGGCCGAGGTCGCGGCGTCGTGGCGCGACCTCGCCGACTACGTCGAGCAGGCCAGGGCGGCGCGCCGATGAACGCCGCGACGTCGGTCCTCCCGCTCGGGCTGCCGGTGGCCGTCCTCGTCGTACTGGCCGCCACCGGGGTGGTGGGCTGGGACGTGGTGTTCGCGGTCGTGGCCGCCGTGATCGTGCTCGCCCTCGTCCAGTGCCTGTGGCGACGGCCGCCGCCCCGGACCGACGAGCGGTACGGTCCCTGACGCGGCGCGGTGTCGTGCGCGCAGGGCCGAGGTCTGCCCGCCCGCCGC
The DNA here is from genome assembly GCF_000196675.2 of Pseudonocardia benzenivorans CB1190. Classification (GTDB taxonomy): domain Bacteria; phylum Actinomycetota; class Actinomycetes; order Mycobacteriales; family Pseudonocardiaceae; genus Pseudonocardia; species Pseudonocardia benzenivorans. The sequence goes on from NC_015312.1 coordinate 4,093,373, forward strand.
TACAGCCACTCCCGCGCTGCGGCGACGGCGGTGCGTAGGCCGTCGAGCTGCTCGGCGACGCGCGGGCCCGCGGTGCCGCCGCGGGCGTCGCGGGACGCGATCGACCCGGCAACCGTCAGGACCTCGCGGACCTGCGGGGTGAGCGCCGGATGGACACCGGCGAGCTCGTCGTCGGTGAGGTCCTCGAGCCCGACGCCGCGGGCCTCGGCGGCGCGGACGCAGCCCCCGGCCGCCTCGTGCGCGACGCGGAAGGGCACCCCCTGCCGGACGAGCCACTCGGCGACGTCGGTCGCCAGCGTGAAGCCCGCGGGGGCCAGCTCCGCCAGCCGGTCGGTGTGGAAGACCAGCGTCGAGACCATGCCGGCGACCGCGGGCAGCAACAGGTCGAGCTGCTCGACCGAGTCGAACAGCGGTTCCTTGTCCTCCTGCAGGTCGCGGTTGTAGGCCAGCGGCAGGCCCTTGAGCGTGGCCAGCAGCCCGGAGAGGTTCCCGATCAGCCGGCCCGCCTTGCCGCGCGCCAGCTCCGCGACGTCGGGGTTCTTCTTCTGCGGCATGATCGAGCTGCCGGTGGAGAACGCGTCGTCGAGCGTGACGTAGGAGAACTCCGCCGTCGCCCAGACGATGACCTCCTCGGCGATCCGGGACAGGTCCACGCCGATCATGGCCAGCACGAACGCCGCCTCGGCGGCGAAGTCGCGGGCGGCGGTGCCGTCGATGGAGTTCGCGGCACTCCCGTCGAAACCCAGCTCTTCGGCGACGGCCTCGGGGTCGAGCCCCAGCGACGAGCCCGCGAGCGCACCGGACCCGTAGGGCGACACCGCGGTGCGCCGGTCCCAGTCGCGCAGCCGGTCGACGTCGCGCAGCAGCGCGTGGGCGTGCGCGGCGAGGTGGTGGCCGAGCAGCACGGGCTGGGCGTGCTGCAGATGGGTGCGCCCGGGCATCGGGGCGTCGGCGTGCGCCGTGGCCTGCTCGACGAGCGCGTCGACGACGTCGAGCACGCCCGCGCCGACGCGGCGGGCGGCGTCGCGCAGCCACATCCGGAACAGCGTCGCGACCTGGTCGTTGCGGGAGCGACCCGCACGGAGCTTGCCGCCCAGGTCGGGTCCGGCCCGCTCGATGAGGCCGCGCTCCAGCGCGGAGTGCACGTCCTCGTCGTCGGGGGCGGGGCCGAACACCCCGGTCTCGACGTCGGAGGCGAGCTTGGCCAGCGCGTCGAGCATGCCGGCGAGCTCGTCGTCGGTGAGCAGGTCCGCGGCGTGCAGCACCCGCGCGTGCGCCATCGACGCCCGCAGGTCGTAGGGCGCGAGCCGCCAGTCGAACTGCGTGGACTTGCTCAGCGCGGCCAGTGCGTCGGCGGGCCCGCCCTCGAACCGCCCGCCCCACAGCGCCATCAGTCGTTCCCGGCTTCGAGCGCGGCCTCGTCGAGCGGCCGCTCGGCGTCGGGCTCGACGTCCTCGTCGGCGGCGGCGATCGAGTCGAAACCGCCCGCGGGCAGCTCCCCGAACAGCGTGCCGTGCTCGACGAGCACCGTCCCCTGCTCCAGCGGCTGGCCTGCGTAGGCCTCCAGCTTCGCCCGGGAGTCGGCGATGTCGAGGTTGCGCATGGTGAGCTGGCCGATCCGGTCGGTCGGGCCGAACGCGGCGTTCTCGACGCGCTCCATCGACAGCCGCTCCGGGTGGTAGGAGAAGCCCTCACCCCGGGTGTCGAGGATCGAGTAGTCGTCGCCGCGGCGCAGCCGCAGCGTGACGGTGCCGGTGACCAGCGACGCGATCCAGCGCTGCACCGACTCGCGGACCATCAGGGCCTGCGGGTCGAGCCAGCGGCCCTCGTAGAGCAGCCGGCCCAGCTTGCGGCCCTCGTTGTGGTAGTTCGCGACGGTGTCCTCGTTGTGGATCGCGTTGACCAGCCGCTCGTAGGCGATGAACAGCAGCGCCATACCCGGCGCCTCGTAGATGCCGCGCGACTTGGCCTCGATGATCCGGTTCTCGATCTGGTCGGACATGCCCAGGCCGTGCCGGCCGCCGATCGCGTTGGCCTCCAGGACGAGCGCGACGTCGTCGGCGAACCGCTTGCCGTTGATCGCGACCGGGTAGCCGGCCTCGAAGGTGATCGAGACGTCCTCGGTGCCGATCTCGACCGACGGGTCCCAGAACTTGACGCCCATGATCGGCTCGACGGTCTCCAGCGACACGTCGAGGTGCTCGAGGGTCTTGGCCTCGTGCGTCGCGCCCCAGATGTTGGCGTCGGTGGAGTAGGCCTTCTCGGCGGAGTCGCGGTAGGGCAGGCCGTGGGCGGTGAGCCAGCGGCTCATCTCGTCGCGCCCGCCGAGCTCCTCGACGAAGTCGGCGTCGAGCCACGGCTTGTAGATGCGCAGCTCGGGGTTGGCCAGCAGGCCGTAGCGGTAGAACCGCTCGATGTCGTTGCCCTTGAAGGTCGAGCCGTCGCCCCAGATGTTGACGTCGTCGGCCTGCATCGCGCGGACCAGCAGCGTCCCGGTGACGGCACGGCCCAGCGGCGTGGTGTTGAAGTACGTGCGGCCGCCGCTGCGGATGTGGAACGCCCCGCACGCGAGCGCGGCGAGGCCCTCGGCGACGAGCTGCGGCTTGATGTCGACGGCGCGGGCGATCTCGGCGCCGTACTGCTTCGCGCGGGCCGGCACGCCGGAAATGTCGAGCTCGTCGTACTGGCCGAGGTCGGCGGTGTAGGTGCAGGGGATCCCGCCCTTGTCGCGCATCCAGGCCACCGCCACGGACGTGTCGAGGCCCCCGGAGAAGGCGATGCCGATGCGCTCGCCCGCGGGGAGTGAGGTCAGGACCTTGCTCACGGGTTGGGTGCTCCTTGGTCGAGGTTCAGAGGTCGCGCAGGCGGGCGACGAGCTGTGCGCCGGTGAGCGGCTCGCGCGCCACCACCATCAGGGTGTCGTCGCCGGCGACGGTGCCGACGACGTCGTGCAGGGCGGCCCGGTCGAGCGCGCTGGCCAGGTAGTGCGCCGCGCCGGGTGGGGTGCGCAGCACGGCAAGGTTGCCACTGTGGTCGGCGGAGACGAGCAGCTCCCCCAGCAATCGCGACAGCCGGGCGGTGCCGCCCTCGACCCCGCGGACGGGGCTGCCGTCCTCCGGGATGACGTAGGCCGCCGTGCCGCCGTCGGCGCCGCGCACCTTGACCGCACCGAGCTCGTCGAGGTCGCGCGACAGGGTGGCCTGGGTCGTCTCGATCCCGGCATCGGCCAGCAGCGCGAGCAGCTCCCCCTGGCTGCGCACCGCCCGGGAGGCGATCAGCTCGACGATCCTCGCCTGCCGCGTCGCCCGGGACGCGGCGCCGCTGCGCGCAACGGTCATCGTCGGGACCGCTCCGACCCCGACCGCTGCAACAGCCACGTGAGCAGGGCCTTCTGCGCGTGCAGCCGGTTCTCGGCCTCGTCCCACACGGCCGACGCCGGACCGTCGATCACGTCGTCGGTGATCTCGTCGCCGCGGTGCGCGGGCAGGCAGTGCAGCACGATCGCGTCGGCGGCGCCGCGGGCGACCAGGTCCGCGTTGAGCTGCATCGCGCGGAACGGCGCGGTCCGGTCGAGGCCGTCGTTCTCCTGGCCCATCGACACCCACGTGTCGGTGACCAGGACGTCGGCACCGTCGGCCGCGGCCTGCGGGTCGGCGACGACGTCGACGCCGCCGCCGGTCTCGGCCGCGCGGGCCTTGGCGTCGGCGAGGAACTGCGGGTGCGGGGCGAAGCCCTGCGGCGCGCAGATGCGCACGTGCAGCCCGGCCGTCGCGCCGCCGAGCAGCAGCGAGTGGGCCATGTTGTTGGCGCCGTCGCCGAAGTAGGTCAGCGTGAGCCCCGCGAGCCTGCCCTTGCGCTCGCGGATCGTCTGCAGGTCGGCCAGCACCTGGCAGGGGTGGAACTCGTCGGTCAGCGCGTTGACCACCGGCACGGTCGCCGCGGCGGCCATCTCGTCGACGCGGGTCTGCGCGCCGGTGCGCCACACGATCGCGTCGACGTAGCGCGACAGCACCCGGGCCGTGTCGGAGATCGTCTCGCCGCGGCCGAGCTGGCTCGACCCGGCGTCCATGATCAGGGGGTTGCCACCGAGCTCGGCGATGCCGACCTCGAACGACACCCTGGTCCGGGTCGAGGACTTGTCGAAGATCACCGCGACCGACCGCGGCCCCGCGAGCGGCGTGTGGGCGAACCGGTCGGCCTTCATGGCGTCGGCGAGGTCGAGGACCTCCCGCTGTTCGTCGGGGGTGAGGTCGTCGTCGCGCAGGAGGTGGCGGATCACGGTGCCGCTCCGTCGAGGATTCCGGGGAGTGCCGCCAGGAACTCGCCCGCCTGGGACTCGGTGAGGACCAGCGGCGGGGCGAGCCGGACGCGGTCGGGCACGGCGTTGTTGACGAGGAAGCCCGCGTCGCGCGCCCCGTTGGCCACATCGGCCGAGACCGGCGCGGTCAGCGCGATGCCCACGAGCAGGCCGGCGGCGTCGACGTGGTCGACCAGCGGGTGGCCGAGGCCCTCGACGCCGGTGACGATCTCCTTGCCGACGCGCGTCACGTGGTCGAGCAGGCCGTCGGACTCGATCGTCGACAGCACCGTGAGCGCGGCGGCGCAGCTGATCGGGTTGCCGCCGAACGTCGTGCCGTGGTGACCGGGTTCGAGCAGCTCACCTGCCGCGCCGATGCCGATGCAGGCGCCGATCGGCAGCCCGCCGCCGAGCCCCTTCGCGAGGGTCACGACGTCGGGGACGACGCCCAGGGGCTGGTGGGCGAACCAGGCACCGGTGCGGCCGATACCGGTCTGCACCTCGTCGAGGACCAGCAACGCCCCCCGCTCGGCCGTGATCTCGCGGGCGGCCCGCAGGTAGCCCTCCGGCGGGATGATCACCCCGGCCTCACCCATGATCGGTTCGAGCACGACCGCGGCGGTGTCGGGGTCGACGGCCTGGTCGAGCGCGTCGACGTCGCCGTACGGGATGTGCGAGACGCCGGCCGGCATCGGCTCGAACGGCGCCCGCTTCGCCGGCTGTCCGGTGAGTGCGAGCGCGCCCATCGTGCGGCCGTGGAACGCGTTCTCCGCGGCGATGATGTTCGGCCGGCCGGTGCGCCGCGCGATCTTGAACGCGGCCTCGTTGGCCTCGGCCCCCGAGTTGCCGAACAGCACGCGCGCACCGGGGACGCCGAGCAGCTCCAGGAGCTTCTCCGCCAGCGCGAGCGCCGGCTCGTTGACGTAGAGGTTCGACGTGTGGCCCAGCGTCGAGACCTGGCGGGTGACCGCCTCCACGACGGCCGGGTGGGCGTGCCCGAGCGCGTTGACGGCGATGCCGCCCAGCAGGTCGAGGTAGCGTCGGCCGTCGGCGTCCCAGACCTCGGCGCCCTGGCCGCGCACCAGCGCGAGCGGCGGGGTGCCGTAGTTGTTCATCATCGCGGCCTGCCACCTGTCGGCGTAGGTCCGCGTCGATCCTGTCTCGGTCATGGGATCACCATCGTTCCGACTCCCTCGGACGTGAACACCTCGAGCAGCACCGAGTGCGGTACCCGCCCGTCGATCACGTGTGCCTGGCCGACCCCGTCGCGCACCGCCCGCAGGCAGGCCTCCATCTTCGGCGCCATGCCGCTCTCCAGCGTCGGGAGCATCGGCTCCAGCTGGTCGGCGGTGAGCTCGCTGATGATCGAGTCGGGGTCGGGGTAGTTCGCGTAGAGCCCCTCGACGTCGGTGAGCACCACGAGCTTCGCGGCGTCGAGGGCGCCGGCGAGCGCCGCGGCGGCGCTGTCGGCGTTGATGTTGTAGACCTGCCCGTCGACGTCGGGTGCCACGCCGGCGACGACCGGGATGCGCCCGGCGGCGACGATGTCGAGCACCGCGTCGGGGTTGACCGCGACGACGTCGCCGACCAGCCCGATGTCGACCGGTTCGCCGCCGACGAGCGCCGTGCGCTTCTCCGCGGTGAACATCCCCGCGTCCTCGCCGGACAGCCCGACGGCGTACGGCCCGTGCTGGTTGATCAGCCCGACGAGCTCGCGCCCGACCTGGCCGACGAGCACCATGCGCACGACGTCCACGGTCTCGGGCGTGGTGACCCGCAGGCCGCCGCGGAACTCCCCCGGCAGCCCGAGGCGGTCGAGCATCGCGCTGATCTGCGGGCCGCCGCCGTGCACGACGACCGGGTGGATGCCGGCCAGCCGCAGGAACACCATGTCCTGGGCGAAGGCCTGCTTGAGCTCGTCGTCGATCATCGCGTTGCCGCCGTACTTGACGACGACGATCTTGTCGTGGAAGCGCTGCAGCCACGGCAGCGCCTCGGCGAGCACGCCCGCCTTCTCACCGGCGCGCTTGAGCCGCGCGGCGGCGGCGCCCGGTTCAGGAGGGGTAGGCACTGTTCTCCTCCACGTAGGCGTGCGAGAGGTCGGTGGTGAGGATCTCCCCGGCGCCGTCGCCCAGTCCCAGGGCGATGTCGACGACGATGTCCGGGCCGGACAGGTCGGCGTCGGTGCGCCCGCCCGCCGCGACGCCGCCCGTGCACAGCCGGACACCGTTGATCGTGATGTCGATGCGGTCGGGGTCGACGTGCGCGTCGGAGTAGCCGACGGCGGCCGCGACCCGGCCCCAGTTGCCGTCGGACCCGAACAGCGCGGTCTTGACCAGCGAGTCGCGCGCGACCGTCCGGGCGACGACGACGGCCTCGTCCTCGGTCCGCGCGCCGGTGACCCGCACGACGATCCGCTTGGTGACGCCCTCGGCGTCGGCCTGCATCTGCCGGGCCAGGTCGCGGCAGACCGCGGTGACGGCCGCGGTCAGCGCCTGCGCGTCGGCCCGCACCCCGGACGCGCCGGAGGCGAGCAGCAGGACGGTGTCGTTGGTCGACATCGACCCGTCGACGTCGAGCCGGTCGAAGCTGACGCGGACCGCGGCCCGCAGCACCTCCTCCAGCGAGTCCGGGTCGACGACGGCGTCGGTGGTGACGACCGAGAGCATCGTCGCCATCGACGGCGCGATCATCCCGGCGCCCTTCGTGAGGCCGCCGACGCTCCACCCCGCGGGGTCGACGTGCACGGCCTGCTTGGCGACGGTGTCGGTCGTCATGATCGCGGTGGCGGCCGCGAGCGCCGCGTCGCCCGACGTGTCGAGCGCTGCCGAGGCCTTCTCCACGCCGGCGAGGACGACCTCGCGCGGCAGTTGCTTGCCGATCAGCCCGGTCGAGCAGACGGCGACGTCGATCGCGCCGCAGTCCAGCAGCTCGGCGGCCTTCTCGGCCGTCGCGTGGGCGACCTGGAAGCCCTCGGGACCGGTGCAGGCGTTGGCCCCGCCGGAGTTGAGGACGACAGCGGTGAGTGTGCCGGTGGTGAGTACCTGCTGGGACCAGAGGACGGGCGCGGCCTTGACCTTGTTGCGGGTGAAGACACCTGCCGCGTGGTGCTCGGGCCCGTCGTTGACGACGAGCGCGAGGTCGAGCGCGCCGGAGGCCTTGAGCCCGGCGGCGACGCCCGCGGCCCGGAACCCGCGCGGGGTGGTGACGGTCATGTCGGAAGTCCTTCGGGGAGCGTACTGATCAGGGAGCGACGCCGGTGAGCGGCAGCCCGGCCGTCTCGGGCAGGCCGAGCGCGATGTTCATGCACTGCACGGCCGCGCCCGCGGTGCCCTTGGCCAGGTTGTCGACCACGGCGGCGACGACCAGCCGCCGCGCCGCGACGTCGACGGCGACCTGCAGGGTGACGGCGTTCGACCCCAGCACGGCGCCCGTCGTGGGCCACTGGCCCACGGGCAGCAGGTGCACGAACGGCTCGTCGGCGTAGGCCTTCTCGTAGACCGCGCGGGCGGCGTCGGCGGCGCCGGCCGGGTCGACGTCGGCGGCGAGCGCGGCCGAGCAGGAGGCGAGGATGCCACGCGGGAGCGGGGCGAGCACCGGGGTGAAGCTCACGGCCACGGGGCCGCCCGTCGCATGCGAGAGGTTCTGGGCGATCTCGGGGGTGTGCCGGTGCGCGCCGCCGACGCCGTAGACCGACAGCGACCCCATCACCTCGGAGCCGAGCAGGTGCGGCTTGGGCGACTTGCCCGCGCCCGACGTCCCGGACACCGCCGTGATGACGACCTCGCGCTCGACGAGACCCGCCACCAGCGCCGGGGCCAGCGCGAGGCTGGAGACCGTCGGGTAGCAGCCGGGAACGGCGACGCGCCTGGTGCCGCGCAGCGCGTCGCGCCCGCCGGGCAGCTCGGGCAGCCCGTAGGGCCAGTTCGGGGAGTGCGGGCCGCCGTACCACTTCTCCCAGTCGTCCGCGTCGGCGAGCCGGTGGTCGGCCCCGCAGTCGACGACGAGCACGTCCTCGCCCAGCTGGGCGGCGATCTCGGCGGAGTGCCCGTGCGGCAGCGCGAGGAAGACGACGTCGTGCCCCGCGAGGTTCTCGACGGTCGTCTCGGCGAGCACCCGGTCGGCCAGCGGGAGCAGGTGCGGCTGCAGCTCCCCCAACCGGGTCCCGGCGTTCCCGCCCGCGCTCACCGTCCCGATCTCCACGTCGGGATGGGCGAGCAGCAGCCGGAGCAGCTCGCCTCCCGCGTACCCGCTCGCGCCCGCCACCGCTGCCCTGATCATGTGCATGAGTATGCACGTCGACGAATTCAGATGCAACGCGTTTCGTCGGTGCGCGGCCGTAGTGTGCGCCACGTGACCGACGCGCCCGTCACCGCCACCCCCACCCCGGCCGTCCCGGCCCCGCTCGCCGCTGCCGCGGCCGCGCTGGTCGAGGCCGTCCGCACCGGGCTGGCGCAGCTCGGCGATCCCGTCGCGGCCGCCGCCATGCAGCGCTACATGAAATCGGAGATGCCGTTCCACGGCGTCCCCGCCCCGGCGCGCGAGACGCTCCTGCGCCGGCTCCTCGACGAGCATCCCCTCGACGGGAGCGGACCGGGCGGTGGGGAGGTCGGGGCCGCGGCCGACGCGCTGTGGGACGGGGCGACCCGGCGCGAGGAGCGCTACCTCGCGTCGGGGCTGGTCGGGCACCGCCGCTACGCGCGGCTCGTCGACGTCTCCTGGGTGCCGCGGCTGCGGCACTGGATCGTCACCGGGGCGTGGTGGGACCACGTCGACGAGATCGCGTCGCGGCGCGTGGGAGCGCTCCTGCGCGCCCATCCCGCCGAGCTGACCCCCGTGGTGCGGGCCTGGTCGACCGACCCCGACCCGTGGCTGCGCCGCACCTCGATCATCTGCCAGCTGCAGGCCAAGGGCGACACCGACCTCGACCTCCTCACCGACGCGATCGAGGCCAGCATCGACGACCGGGACTTCTTCCTGCGCAAGGGCATCGGCTGGGCGCTGCGCCAGCATGCCCGCACCGACCCGGGCTGGGTGCGCGCGTTCGTCGACGCGCACCCGCAGCTGTCGCCGCTGTCCCGGCGGGAGGCGCTCAAGCGCCTCTGACATCCGTCCGAACCGGCCCGACGGCCGCACCGCGCGTCCCGCGCGACTGCGGCGTCCTGTCCCCTTCCGCGGCCAGGCCGAGGAGGACGGCGCCCGGTGGAGCCGCTCGACCGGCCCCGTCAGCCCCGCAGCTCCGCGCCCGTGCGGCTGCCGGCGAGCGCCACCGCCGCGTCGCGTGCGGCGTTGGCCTCCTCGCTGGTCAGCGTCCGGTCGTCGGCCCGGAAACGCAGCGAGAACGCCAGCGAGCGCCGGCCCTCCCCCACCTGCGCACCGCTGTAGACGTCGAAGAGCCGGACCTCCTCGAGCAGCTCGCCGCCACCCTCCTCCAGCGCGTCGGCGACGTCGGCCACCGGCACGTCGTCGGGGGTCACCAGCGCGACGTCGACGGCGACCGGCGGGTACGGCGACACGCGCGGGACCGGCCGCGGGTCGGTCAGCGGGACCAGGTCGAGATCGAGCTCCATCGCGCACGTCCGCGGCGGCAGCCCCAGTGCCTCGACGACCTTGGGGTGCAGCTCGCCGGCGTGACCGACCGGGAAGTCGCCGACGCGCAGCACCGCGGTGCGCCCCGGATGGAACGGGGCGAGCTCGCCCTTGGTCACGCGCAGCTCGACGCCCGCGACCCGGCCGACCAGCCGCGCGGCCTCGACCGCGTCGGCCCAGCCGGCCTCGCGGCCCGGGCCCCACCAGCCGCGCGGCTCGCGCTCACCGGCGAGGACGACGGCGACGTGCTGCGGCTGGGCGGGCAGCGCGGCGTCGATCTGGGCGTACTCGGCGGCGCTCGGCCGCACCCGGACTCCGGGCTCGGGCATCGCGACGGGCTGCGCGTGCGGCAGCACGACCTGCCCGACGTGGAACAGCGCGACGTCGTCGAGGCCACGGGACCGGTTGCGCACCACGGCGTCCAGCAGGCCCGGCAGCAGCGTCGTCGCCAGCGAGCCGCGCTCGGCGTCGAGCGGGTTGACGACCGTGACGGTGCGCCGGCGCACGTCGTCGGCGGCCAGCCCGAACGCGTCCCACACGGCATCGCCGACGAACGGGAACGGCAGCACCTCGACGTAGCCCGCCTCCGCCAACGCCCGCGACACCGCGCGGCGGCGTCGCTGCGCCGCGGTCAGGCCGCGGCCCGCGGGGGCCGACGGGAGCACCGACGGGATGACGTCGAGGCCCTCGAGCCGCAGCACCTCCTCGACGAGGTCGGCCGCCATCGCGAGGTCGGGCCGCCACGACGGCGGCGTGGCGACGACGACGCCCTTGCCGTCGGGGCCCGTCTCCAGCTCGACGGTCGCGCCGATCTGGGTCAGCCGCTGCACGGTCGCGCCGCGGGCGTACGCCACACCCGCGGTGCGGTCGGGCAGGTCCAGCGCCATGCGCACCGGGGCGGGCACCGGCGCCGCGCCGACGTCGGTGCGGCCGGCGACGATCGTGCCGCCGCCGTGCTCCACGAGCAGCTGCGCGGCGCGCTCGGCCGCGACGGGCGGCAGCTGCGCGTCGACGGCCCGCTCGAAACGCCGCGAGGCCTCGCTGGGCAGCTTGTGCCGGCGCGCGCCGCGCGCGATCGTCGCCGGGTCGAAGTGCGCGGCCTCGATGAGCACGTCGATCGTCGCGCCCGGCTCGTGCGTCTCCGGGATCTCGGTGCTCGCGCCGCCCATGACGCCCGCCAGGCCGATCGGGCCCGAGTCGTCGGTGATGAGCAGGTCGTCGGGGTCGAGCGCGCGCTCGGCGTCGTCGAGCGTGCGCAGCTTCTCCCCGGCCCGGGCCCTGCGCACCACGATCGGGCCCTGCAGCCGCGACGCGTCGTAGGCGTGCAACGGCTGGCCGAGCTCGATCATCACGTAGTTGGTGACGTCGACGGTCAGCGAGATCGGGCGCATCCCCGCCGCCAGCAACCGGCGGCGCAGCCACCACGGGCTGGGCGCGTTCGGGTCGACCCCGGTGACGCGGCGGGCGACGAAGCGCGGGCAGCCCTCGGCGTCGTCGAGCCGCACCGGCCAGGACTCGGCCGCCTCGGCGGGCACCGCGACGCGCGCGGCCGGATCGGTGAAGTCGCGCCCCAACGACGCGGCCAGCTCGCGGGCCAGGCCGCGGACCGAGAAGCAGTACCCGCGGTCGGGCGTCACGTTCAGCTCGATCACCGGGTCGTCGATGCCCAGGACCGGGCGGGCGTCGTCGCCGGGGACGGCGGTGCCCTCGGGCAGCACGAGGATGCCGGCGTGGTCGGACCCGATGCCCAGCTCGCGGGCCGAGGCGATCATCCCGTCGGAGACGTGCCCGTACGTCTTGCGCGCGGCGATGGCGAACCCGCCGGGCAGGACGCTGCCCGGCAGCGCGACGACGACCAGGTCACCGACGACGAAGTTGCGGGCGCCGCACACGATGCCGCGCGAGCCACCGCCCGTCCCGCCCGCCGGGTCCTCGCCCGCCGGGTCGTTGTGCTCGTCGCCCACGTCGACCCGGCAGTAGCGGATCGGCTTCTTGAACTCGGTGAGCTCGGTGATCTCCAGGACCCGGCCGACGACGAGCGGTCCGGTGATCTCCTCGGCGCGGTGGACGTCCTCGATCTCGAGGCCGACCCGCACGAACGCCTCGCCGATCTCGTCGGCGTCGGCGGGCAGGTCGCCCTCGACGTGGTCGGCCAGCCAGGACACGGGGACGCGCACGAGTTCTCCAGGATTCTGCGGTGGTGTTCGCGGGGGTGGCGGGGTCAGACCCCGAAGGCCCGGCTGAAACGGACGTCGCCCTCGACCATGTCACGCATGTCGGGCAGGCCGTTGCGGAACTGCAGCGTCCGTTCCAGCCCCATGCCGAACGCGAACCCGGAGTACACCTCGGGGTCGACACCGGCCGAGAGCAGGACGTTGGGGTTCACCATGCCGCAGCCGCCCCACTCGACCCAGCCGGCGCCGCCCTTCTTCTCCGGGAACCAGACGTCGACCTCGGCCGACGGCTCGGTGAAGGGGAAGTACGACGGGCGCAGCCGCGTCCGCGAGTCCGCGCCGAACATCGCGCGGGCGAACGCGTCGAGCGTGCCCTTGAGGTGGGCCATCGTGATCCCCTTGTCGACGGCGAGGCCCTCGACCTGGTGGAACACGGGCGTGTGGGTGGCGTCGAGCTCGTCGGTGCGGAACGTCCGCCCCGGGCACACGACGTAGACGGGCAGCTCCCGCTCCAGCAGCGCGCGGACCTGCACCGGGGAGGTGTGGGTGCGCAGCACCAGCGTCGAGGACGCGGTGTCGACCTTCCCGGTCTCGTGGTCCTCACGCAGGTAGAACGTGTCCTGCATGGTGCGGGCGGGGTGGTCCTTGCCGAAGTTCAGGGCGTCGAAGTTGAGCCAGGACGCCTCGACCTCCGGGCCCTCGGCGATCTCCCAGCCCATCGCGACGAACACGTCGCCGATCTGCTCGGCGATCTGGGTGATCGGGTGCCGGGCGCCCCGCGGTGTGCGGTCCCACGGCAGCGTGACGTCGACGGACTCCTCGACGAGGACCCGCGCGTCGCGCTCGGCGACCAGGACCTCGCGCCGGGCGTCGAACGCCTCCTGCACGCGGACCCGCGCCGCGTTGACCCGCTTGCCCGCCTCGGCCCGCTGGGGTCCCGGCAGCGAACCCAGCTCGCGACGGGCCAGCAGCAGCGGCGCCTTGTCGCCCAGGTGCGCCGGCCGCACGGCCGCGAGCGCGGCCAGGTCGGGGGCCGCGGCGAAGGCGGCGATCGCGGCGTCCGCCGCGGCGTCGAGGGTGGCGGCGTCGAGCGGGCCGGCGGCCGTGCCGTCCCCGGCCGGGGCCTTCTCCTGCGTGCTGTCACTCATGGTGGCGCCGATCCTAGGCGCGGGGCCGTCGGGCCCTCAGCCCGACCTGCGCATCCCCGCCGGATCCGCACCCTGCCGCCGGGTCCTGGCTGCGACCGAGCCGTAGAGGCAGATCGCGGCGGCGGTAGCCAGGTTGAGGCTCTCGGCGCGGCCGTGGATCGGGACCGACACCCGGTGGTCGGCGGCGGCGAGCACCTCGTCGGGGACGCCGTGGGCCTCGTTGCCGAACACCCAGGCGACCCGGCCGCCCAGTACGGCGTCCGCCGCGGGGTCGTGCAGGTCCAGCTCACCGTGCGCGTCGGCGGCCAGCAGGACGAGCCCGGCGGCACGGCACGCGGCGAGCACCGCGCCCGCGTCGCGGTCACGGGCGAGCGGCAGATGGAAGACGCTGCCGGTCGAGGCGCGGACGGCCTTCCCGTTGTGCGGGTCGACGGTGTCGCCCGCGAGCAGCACGGCGTCGGCGCCCGCGGCGTCGGCGCACCGGACCACGGTGCCGACGTTGCCCGGGTCGGCGACACCGACGAGCACGGCCACCAGCTGCGGCGCAGCACCCAGCGCCTGCGGGAGCGGAACGTCGAGCAGGTCGCAGACCGCGACGAGGCCCTGCGGGGTGACGGTGTCGGACAGGCTCGCGGCGGCGCCGTCGGTGACGTCGACGACGCGGGCCCCCGCAGTACGGGCGGCGGCGACGAGCTCGGGATGGCGCTGCGCGGCGTCGGTGGTCACGAACAGCTCGTGGACGGCCTGCGGCGCGGCCAGCGCCTCGCGGACGGCCTGGGCGCCCTCGACGAGGAAGCGACCGGCCCGTTCACGACCCGCGCGCCGCAGCAGCTTCCGGGCTGCCGCGACGCGCGGGGTGCGTTCTGTTCCGAGCACGGGCTCGCTCAGGCGGCGTTGCCGTCCTGCGCGCCCTGGGCCGGGACGTTGGCCCTGGCCAGCTCGACCAGAGCGGTGAAGGCGGCCGGGTCGCTGATCGCGAGCTCCGACAGGTTCTTGCGGTCGACCTCGACACCCGCGGCCTTGAGGCCCTGGATGAAGCGGTTGTAGGTCATGCCGTTGGCGCGGGCGCCCGCGTTGATGCGGGTGATCCACAGCTGCCGGAACTCGCCCTTCTTGGCGCGACGGTCCCGGTAGGCGTAGTTCAGCGAGTGGAGCATCTGCTCCTTCGCCTTGCGGTACAGGCGGGAACGCTGGCCCCGGTATCCGCTCGCCGCCTCGAGGGTGGTGCGGCGCTTCTTCTGGGCGTTGACCGCGCGCTTCACGCGTGCCATGGGTGTGGTCCTGTCTCTCGGTCGGCCGGTCCGGGCGAGCGTGGTCGCCGGCGTCGGCCGGGGTCAGCGGGGTCGGTGGCTCAGCGCCCGAGCAGCTTCTTGACGCGCTTCACGTCGGCCTTGGCCACGGGCACGGTGCCCGACAGGTCGCGGGTCTCCTTGCTCGACTTGACCTCGAGCCGGTGGCGCAGACCCGTCTGCTGCCGGCGGAGCTTGCCGCTGCCGGTCACCTTGATCCGCTTCGAGATACCGCTGTGGGTCTTGTTCTTGGGCATGGCTGATCCGTTCACGTGTGACGTCCGGGGACGTCGGTGGGGGCGTGCGGTGGTCGGCGGAGCGGGCCGGTCAGGCCTGCGACTCGTCGGCCGGGGCGGCGTCGCCCGCAGCGTCGGCACCCGCGCCGTCGGCCGCCGCGTTGTCGGCGTGGGCCGGGCGCTTGGCCGGCTTCTTGAGCGGAGCGATCACCATCGTCATGTTGCGGCCGTCCTGCTTCGGCGCGGCCTCGACGACCCCCAGGTCCACGACGTCCTCGGCCAGTCGCTGCAGCAGCCGGAACCCCAGCTCGGGGCGGGACTGCTCGCGGCCGCGGAACATGATCGTCACCTTGACCTTGTTCCCACCCTCGAGGAAGCGCACGACGTTGCGCTTCTTGGTCTCGTAGTCGTGGGTGTCGATCTTCGGCCGGAGCTTCTGCTCCTTGATCACCGTGAGCTGCTGGTTGCGGCGGGACTCGCGGGCCTTCTGCGCGCTCTCGTACTTGAACTTGCCGAAGTCCATGAGCTTGCAGACGGGCGGCCGGGCCTGGGCCGCGACCTCGACGAGGTCGAGCTCGGCCTCCTGCGCCAGCCGCAGGGCGTCCTCGATACGCACGATGCCGACCTGTTCGCCGTTCGGCCCGACGAGCCGGACCTCGG
Organism: Pseudonocardia benzenivorans CB1190; assembly: GCF_000196675.2. Classification (GTDB taxonomy): domain Bacteria; phylum Actinomycetota; class Actinomycetes; order Mycobacteriales; family Pseudonocardiaceae; genus Pseudonocardia; species Pseudonocardia benzenivorans. The sequence continues at coordinate 4,108,766 of NC_015312.1, forward strand.
GAACTCGGATGCGGTCGTTGATGCGCGTCTCTGTGCTGATGGGGTCTCCTCGTATAGACGTCGTGTGCTCGGCGACGACAAGAGAGACCCGGGATTCGACGACGAGGCGGACGGCATGCGCCGCCTCGGCATCGGACCTGGACCCGGCCACCTGGGGTGACTGCGGGTGGGAGCGGGGCTCCACTTGATCGCCCTGACACGGTGTTGCTGATCCGCGCTGCGAACAGCGCGAAAAAGTCAACGCGCGACAGGGTGGTCGCATTCCGAAGGGTACACGCCCCCTCCCACCGGGTCACCCGGGGTCGGTGCCGGGTCCGAGGCCCCGGGCGACACCGACCCCGACACCGACCCCGCACCCCTGGCCGGACGACGGGCGAGCGCGATCGCGGCGGCGTCGTCGAGTCGTCCACCTGCGGCGAGACGGGCGCGGCGCAGGTCCGGGAGGTGGAGTCGCGAGCGCCCGGCGCAGCCGCGCGACGAGCGTGGGCACCGCGGCCGCCGGGTCGCCCGGCGCGGCCTCGACCCGCACGAGGTCGACGAGCCGGTCGATCGGGGGCCCCACCCGGAAACTGCCCGACGGCATGTGCCATCCACGGACCGCGGCCACCGGAACCGTGATGCGGCCCGACACGCTGCGCCGCTACGCGTCCGAGGCCGGATTCGCCGACGACGACGTGCTCGACGTCGACGACGACTTCTTCCGCCTCTACCGGCTCGTCCCCCGACGAGTCCGCACGACCTGCCGCACCGATCGGTCACGGCCGGTGCGGCGGCCGGTCAGCTCGCCGCCGCGGCCTTCCGGCGGGCGGGCCTGCGGACCTTCTTCGGCACCTCGGGCGTCACCAGACCGCGCAGGAACTGCCCGGTGTAGCTCCCCTCGACGGCCGCGACCTGCTCCGGCGTTCCCTCCGCGACGACCGTGCCACCGCCCGAGCCGCCCTCGGGGCCCATGTCGACGACCCAGTCCGCGGTCTTGATGACGTCGAGGTTGTGCTCGATGACGACGACCGAGTTGCCCTTGTCGACCAGTCCGTTGATCACCAGCAGCAGCTTGCGGATGTCCTCGAAGTGCAGGCCGGTCGTCGGCTCGTCGAGGATGTAGATGGTCCGGCCGTTGGACCGCTTCTGCAGCTCGCTCGCGAGCTTGACGCGCTGCGCCTCACCGCCCGACAACGTCGGCGCGGGCTGGCCCAGCCGGACGTAGCCGAGACCCACGTCGACCAGCGTCTTCAGGTAACGGCTGATCGAGGAGATCGGCTCGAAGAACTCGGCGGCCTCCTCGATCGGCATGTCGAGGACGTCGGCGACCGTCTTGCCCTTGTAGTGGACCTCGAGGGTCTCCCGGTTGTACCGGGCGCCGTGGCAGACCTCGCAGGGCACGTACACGTCGGGCAGGAAGTTCATCTCGATCTTGATCGTGCCGTCGCCGGAGCACGCCTCGCAGCGGCCGCCCTTGACGTTGAAGGAGAACCGCCCGGCCTGGTAGCCGCGCACCTTGGCCTCGGTCGTCGACGCGAACAGCGTGCGGATCTTGTCCCACACGCCGGTGTAGGTGGCGGGGTTGGAGCGCGGGGTGCGTCCGATCGGCGACTGGTCGACCCGGACGAGCTTGTCGAGCTCCTCGACCCCGTTGATCCGGGTGTGCCGGCCGGGCACCTGGCGGGCACCGTTGAGCCGGTTCGCGAGCACGGTCGCGAGGATGTCGTTGACCAGGGTGGACTTGCCCGACCCGGAGACACCGGTGACGGCGACGAGCCCGCCGAGCGGGATCTCGACGTCGATCCCCCGCAGGTTGTGCTCCCGGGCGCCGACGACCGTGAGCGTCCGCTTGCGGTCGAGCGGGCGGCGCCGGGCCGGCACCGGGATGCTCCGGCGACCCGACAGGTAGGCGCCGGTCAGCGACGTGTCGTGCGACTCGAGGCCTGCGACCGATCCGCTGTGGACGATGTGGCCGCCGTGCTCGCCCGCGCCCGGTCCGATGTCGACGGCCCAGTCGGCCGCGCGGATCGTGTCCTCGTCGTGCTCGACGACGATCAGGGTGTTGCCGAGGTCGCGCAGCCGGGTCAGCGTGTCGATCAGCCGGCGGTTGTCGCGCTGGTGCAGGCCGATCGACGGCTCGTCGAGCACGTAGAGCACGCCGACCAGGCCGGACCCGATCTGCGTCGCGAGCCGGATCCGCTGCGCCTCGCCGCCGGAGAGCGTGCCGGCGGCGCGGTCGAGCGAGAGGTAGTCGAGCCCGACGTCGAGCAGGAAGCCGAGCCGCGCCTGCACCTCCTTGAGGACCCGGCCGGCGATCATCGCCTGGCGCGCGTCGAGGACCATCCCGTCGAGGAACGCCGAGCACTCGGCCACCGACATCGCCGAGACCTCGGCGATCGACCGATCGCCCTGGTCGCGGTGCTCGAGCGTGACGGCGAGGACCTCGGGCTTGAGCCGCGCGCCCTTGCAGGCGGGGCAGGGCACGTCGCGCATGTAGCCCTCGTAGCGCTCGCGCTGCGACTCCGACTCCGTCTGGTCGAGCCGGCGCTCCAGGAACGGGATGACGCCCTCGAAGTTCGCGTAGTAGCTGCGCTCCCGGCCGTACCGGTTGCGGTAGCGGACGTGGACCTGGTCGTCGGTGCCGTGCAGGACGGCCTTGCGGGCCGCGTCGTCGAGCTTGCGCCACGGGGTGTCCATCCGGAACCCGATGGTGCCGGCGAGCCCGCCCAGCAGCCGCCCGAAGTACTCCGAGGTGTGCCCGCCCGCCCAGGGCGCGATCGCGCCGTCGGCCAGGCTCTTCTCGGGGTCGGGGACGACGAGCTCGGGGTCGACCTCCTTCCTCGTGCCGATGCCGCTGCAGGTCGGGCACGCGCCGTAGGGCGAGTTGAAGGAGAACGTGCGGGGCTCGAGCTCGTCGAGGCCCAGCGGGTGGCCGTTGGGGCACGCCATCCGTTCGGAGAAGCGGCGCTCCCGCTGCGGGTCGCCGGCCTCCAGGTCGACGAACTCGAGCACGACGAGCCCGTCGGCCAGGCGCAGCGCCGTCTCGACCGAGTCGGTGAGCCGCTGCTTCGACGACGGCCGCACGACCAGCCGGTCGACGACCACCGCGATGTCGTGCTTCTCCTGCTTCTTGAGCTTCGGCGGGTCGGACAACGGGTGCACCGTGCCGTCGACGAGCACCCGCGAGTAGCCCTGCGCCTGCAGGGTGGTGAACAGGTCGACGAACTCGCCCTTGCGGGTGCGCACGACGGGCGCCAGCACCTGGAAGCGGGTGCCCTCCGTCATGGCGAGGACCTGGTCGACGATCTGCTGCGGCGTCTGCTTCTCGATGACGTGCCCGCACACCGGGCAGTGCGGGACGCCCGCGCGCGCGTAGAGCAGCCGCAGGTAGTCGTAGACCTCGGTGATCGTGCCCACCGTCGAGCGGGGGTTGCGGTTCGTCGACTTCTGGTCGATCGACACCGCCGGGGAGAGCCCCTCGATGAAGTCGACGTCGGGCTTGTCCATCTGGCCGAGGAACTGCCGGGCGTACGCCGACAGCGACTCGACATAGCGCCGCTGGCCCTCGGCGAAGATCGTGTCGAACGCCAGGCTCGACTTCCCCGAGCCGGACAGGCCCGTGAACACCACGAGGCTGTCGCGCGGGATGTCGAGATCGACCCCGCGCAGGTTGTGCTCGCGCGCGCCTCGCACGACGAGACGATCCGCCACGGTGTGCCCCTCCCGACGGCTCCTGGACCCTGATACCCGGATCTCGTTCACCGGACCCGTCGACATCCCCGCCCATGCTAGGCGGGGGGTCCGACAGGAACCGCTCGCCCGGCGGCCGTCCGGTGGGTGGTCCGCGGCGCGCGCCGAGCCGTGCGCGCGCGGGCCGCCGACACGGGCCGCGGTGTCGTCGTGTCCAACGCCCCGGCCGCCGCGGATCATCCGTGGGACGTCCCACCGGACCGGGAGCCCGACCAGAGTCGCACACATGTTCGACGGCCCGCGCGGCGGGGCGCCCGCCGCTGTCACCCCGCCGCTGTCACCCCCGCCGTCGTCACCCGGTCGCTGTCACCCGGTCGCTGTCACCCCGCCGATGTCACCCCGCCGATGCCACCCGGCCGAGGTCACCCGCCGAGTCGGCCTGCCGGGTCGCCGCCGCGGACGTCGACGCCGAGGTCACCGCCGCTAAGGTTTCCGCCGTGGACGTCCTCGACGAGTACACCGGTCACACCGACCCCGGCGGCGCGGCCATCCGCCGCGACCTCGGCCCGCTGACGATCTCCAAGGTCTCGGTCGGCCCCATGGACAACAACGCCTACCTGCTGGTCTGCACGGCCACGCACGAGGCGCTGCTGATCGACGCGGCGAACGAACCGGAGCGGATCGCCGATCTCGTGGGCAGCGGGCCCGACCGGCCGGAGCTCCGCCACCTCGTCACGACGCACCGGCACGACGACCACTGGCAGGCGCTCGGGGCCGTCGCGGGCATGTTCCAGACGCGCCAGATCGCCCATCCGCTCGACGCGCCGTCGCTGCCGATCCCGATGGACGAGGTCGTCGAGGACGGCGACACGATCGCGTTCGGCGAGATCGAGCTCGAGGTCATCCACCTGCGCGGGCACACACCCGGCTCGATCGCGCTGCTCTACCGCGGCGCCGACGGACCCCACCTGTTCACCGGCGACTCGCTGTTCCCCGGTGGCCCGGGCAAGACGTGGTCGGCCGAGGACTTCGGCTCGCTCGTGGGCGACCTGGAGGACCGGGTCTTCGGTCCGCTGCCCGACGAGACGTGGTTCTACCCGGGCCACGGCGACGACTCGACGCTCGGCCGCGAGCGCCCGAGCCTGCCGGAGTGGAAGGCCCGCGGCTGGTAGCGGCGCCCGACAACCGGGCGGCGACGAGGTCTCGTCGACCGGAGGCCCGCGCGACGCGCGCGACCGGAGATCGGCCGGGTGCGACGATGGGCGCATGACGCAGGGCGATGTCCAGGACGGCACCCGTGAACGCATCGAGGTCGCGCGGACGATCCCGGCCGAGCCGTCGGCGATCTTCGCGGTGCTCACCGACCCGCGCGGCCACGTCGCGATCGACTCCTCGGGGATGCTCATGGGCGCGTCCGGCGAGCGCGTCACGGCGTCGGGCGACACGTTCGTCGTCCACATGGACCGGGAGGCGCTCGGCGACGTGCCGCTCGGGCAGTACGACGTCACGGTCACGATCGGCACGTTCGAGCCCGACCGGGAGATCTCCTGGACGATCGTCGGGGTCGTGCGCCCGCCGATCGGGCACGTCTACGGCTACCGGCTCGAGCCGACCGAGGGCGGCACCCGCGTCGTCTCCTACTACGACTGGTCCGGCATCGACCCGGTCTGGCGGGCACGCGACATCTTCCCGGTGATCTCCGAGTCGGCGCTCAAGGCGACGCTGGGCATCCTCCACCGGACCGTCGCGCCGCGCTGACCGCCCGCTCGCACACCCTGTTCACCATCCTGCGCCGGGTCGCCACGGCGTACCTGCTACTGCTGGCGATCAAGACGCCGTGGTCGGCGTGGCGCGGCGGCCGCACGCCGACGGGGGCGGTCCCGAGACGGCCGGGTTCCGGGTTCCGGGTTCCGCCGGTTCCGCGTGGGCTTCCTGTCCACTGTGTGGCGCACGCCGCCGAGTAGCCCCCGGCCGCCGAGAGCGCGCGGTGGCACAGCCGCACCGGATGCTCGCGCGCAGAGATCGACGGTTGACCCTGCGTGATCGACGGTGCCGTACGTCACGTCCACTCGCCCGTTCGAACATGCGGACCCGGGCGCCGCATCCATAGAGTGTCCACATCGACCGCGCGACGCCCCCGTTCAGCGTCGCCGCGTCGGGACACGTCGGGGTCTCGGACACGTGGCGAGGGGCAGGATTCGGGTGCGGCGGGCAGGCGGCGCGCGGCGACGGTGGGGACTGGCCGGCAAGGTGCTGGTCACGGTGGTCTCCGTCGTCGTACTGACGGCGGCGGGGTACGGCTGGTCGACGTTCCGCGCGCTCGCGGGCTCGATCGTCACCAGCGACGTGCTCTCGGACGGCACCACGGCGAGCGGGAGCCCGTCCCGGACGATCACGGCCCTGCTCGTCGGCGTCGACAGCCGGACCGACGCGCAGGGCCGCCCGCTGCCGCAGGACGTCCTCGACCGGATGCACGCGGGCCCGGACGACGGCCAGCTCAACACGGACACGATCATGCTGCTGCGCATCCCGGCAGACCCGGCGAAGCCCGTCGTCGCGGTGTCGTTCCCGCGCGACTCCTACGTGAAGCTCGCCGGCGACTACGGCACCCACAAGATCAACTCGGCGTACGGCCGGGCGGTCACCGACGCCAAGCGGACCCTGGAGGCCCAGGGGGTCACCGGCGCCGCCCTGCAGCGCCAGGCCCAGGAGGCCGGTCGCAAGGAGCTCGTCGCGACGGTCTCGCAGCTCACCGGCATCGTCGTCGACCACTACGCCGAGATCAACCTGGCCGGCTTCGTCGAGCTCACCGACGCCATCGGCGGCGTCCCGGTGTGTCTCACCGAACCCGTCGACGACGCGCGCTACTCCGGCGCCGTGCTGCCCGCCGGCCCGCAGACCCTCGACGGCGCGGAGGCACTGGCGTTCGTCCGCCAGCGTCACGGGCTGGCCGCGGGCGACCTCGACCGGATCACCCGTCAGCAGGCCTACATGGCCGGCCTGGCCCACACCCTGCTCGGCGGCGGGCGGCTGGCCGACCCCGCGACCGTGCAGCGGCTGCTGGGCATCGTCGGCCGCTACGTCGTGCTCGACCAGGGCTGGGACCTCGACCAGCTCGTCGACCAGGTGCGTCGGGTGTCGGCGTCGAACGTCGAGTTCCACACGATCCCGACGGTGCGCTCCGACCTCTACACCCCGGGCGACGGCGTCGCCGTGCAGATCGATCCCGCGACGGTCCGCTCGTTCGTCCGCTCCACCCTCGACGGCCTGCCCGTGCCGCCGACGACCGGCACGTCCGCCGGCGCCACCCCGTCGACCGCCACGCCGACCGCCACGTCGACCGCCACGCCGTCGACAGCACGGACGACCACCCCGACCGGCCCGGCCATGACGACCCGGGCCCCGACCACCGGGGCCCCCACCACGGGCGCACCCACCACGACCGTCCGGCCGATCACCGGCGCGACGGTGCCCTGCGTGAGCTGAGGGGCCGGCCCGGTCGCTCCCGGGGCGGTCGGCGCGGGTCAGTCGCCGCAGGCGATGCGGTCCGCCCACCGACGGATCTCCTCCGCCGACCAGCCGGCGACCTCGCGGAGCTGCTCGACGATCGCCACCTCCACGGCGGCGTGCACCGCCGCGGGCGACACCTCCGGGTCCACCGACCGGGCCGCGGCGAGGGACCGCCCGGACAGGTACAGGTTGATCATCGATGACCACTCCCCTCGATCGGGAACCTGCTACCCACTGCACACCCGCCAACGCTGTGACGGCCGTCACGACACGCACCCACCCGGGGGAGGCCGCCCAACGGTCGGCGGCGTGGGGGTGGCGGCACGGTGCCGTCGGCGAGCGGGCGGCAGACTGACCCACCGTGACCGACAGCTTCCCCCGCAGGCAGGCCCGCACCCGGCGGTTCACGCTCGGCGCCCCGCGCGGCGCCGTGGTGTCCCCCGACGGCGGGCGGGTGGCCTTCCTTCGCAGCCGCGGCGGCACCGACCCCGTCACCTGTCTGTGGAGCCTCGACCTGGACAGCGGCGAGGAGCGGCTGGTCGCCGACCCCCGCGCACTCGAGGCCGCGGGCAACGAGGAGGATCTGCCGCCGCAGGAGCGGGCGCGGCGGGAGCGGCTGCGCGAGCAGGCGGGCGGCATCGTCGCCTACGCCACCGACCGGCCGGTGACGATGGCGGCGTTCGCGCTGTCGGGCAGGCTCTACGTCGCCGAGTTCGCGTCGGGCCTGTCGCCCAGGCTGATCGACACCCCGCCGGGCGTCGTCGACCCGCGGCCCGACCCGCAGGGCAGGCGAGTGGCGTTCGTCGCCGGCGGGGCGCTGTACGTGCACGATCTCGTGCCCCGACTCACGTCGCTGCTCGTCCGCCCGGACGACGAGGACGCGACGTGGGGCCTCGCCGACTTCGTGGCCGCCGAGGAGATGGGCCGCATGCGCGGCTTCTGGTGGGCCCCCGACGGGGAGCGCCTGCTCGCCGCCCGCGTCGACGACGCGCCCGTCACGCGCTGGCACATCGCGGACCCCGCGAACCCCGACCGCGAGCCCGTCCCCGTCGCCTACCCGGCCGCGGGCACCGCGAACGCCGAGGTCACCCTGCACCTGGTCGCGCTCGACGGCCTCCGGGTGCCCGTCACCTGGGACGCGGCGACCTACGAGTACGTCGTGGACGTGTCGTGGACCAGCCACGACCTGCTGCTGACGGTGCAGTCGCGCGACCAGCGCGCGCTGCGGGTGCTGCGGGTCGACACCGGGACCGGCGCGACGTCGGAGGTCGCGGCGATCGACGACGAGGACTGGGTCGACATCGTCCCCGGAGTCCCGACGTACCTGGGCGACGCCCTCGTCACGGCGGGCGTCGCCGACGGCGCGAACCGGCTGTGCGTCGGCGGCGAGCCGGTCACTCCGAAGTCGCTGCAGGTCAGGGCCCTCCTCGACGTCGACGGCGACACGATGCTGTTCAGCGCGTTCGACGAGGACCCGACCGCGACCCGGTTGTGGACGTGGTCGCGCGCCGACGGGGTCAGGGCCGTGACGCCGGAGCGCGGCGTCCACACCGGGCGTCTCGTCGGCGGCACCCTGCTGGTCAGCCGCGCGAGCCTGGACTCGGAGGGCACCACGACGACGGCGACGCTGCCGACCGGCGCGACGCGCACGATCACGTCGTTCGCCGACCCGGCCGGGCTCGACCCGCGGCTGGAGATCACGACGGCGGGCGCCCGCGGCCTCTCGACGGCCCTGCTGCTGCCGTCGTGGTGGGAGCCGGGAACTCCGCTCCCGGTGCTGATGGACCCCTACGGCGGGCCGCACGCGCAGCGCGTCGTCGCGGCGCGCAACGCGCATCTGACCAGCCAGTGGTTCGCCGAGCAGGGGTTCGCGGTCGTCGTCGTCGACGGGCGCGGCACCCCGGGCCGCGGCCCGGCGTTCGAGCGGGCCGTGCACGGCGATCTCGCCCAGCCGGTCCTCGACGACCAGGTCGAGGCCCTGCAGGACCTCGCGACGCGCCACCCGGACCTCGACCTCGACCGCGTCGGCATCCGGGGATGGTCGTTCGGCGGGTACCTCGCCGCGCTGGCCGTGCTGCGCCGACCCGACGTCTTCCACGCCGCCGTCGCGGGCGCGCCCGTCACCGACTGGGCGCTGTACGACACCCACTACACCGAGCGCTACCTCGGCACGCCCGACGGCAACCCGGACGCCTACGCCCGCTCGTCGCTGTTCGCCGACGCCGCGGCGGCCCGCACGCCGCACCGGCCGTTGCTGCTGGTCCACGGCCTGGCCGACGACAACGTCGTCGCCGCGCACACGCTGCGGCTGTCGTCGGCGCTGCTGGCGGCGGGGCGCCCGCACAGCGTGCTGCCGCTGTCGGGGGTCACGCACATGACGCCGCAGGAGGTCGTCGCGGAGAACCTGCTGCTCCTGCAGGTGGAGTTCCTGCGCGACGCGCTGGGGGTGCCCGCGCCGCCCGTGTGAGCTACTGGTGCTGGTGTGCGGCCTCGGGGAGGCCCTCGGACACCGCACGTCGCCCCGCCCGCAGCTCGGCGACCGCGATCGCCAACGCGACCAGCACCATGACGACGGCCGTCCCGAGCGCGACCCCGACCGCGCCCCGCAGCCGGGTCGGGTCCTGCCCGCGCACGGCGTAGAAGATGCCCGTGAGCGCGGCGGTGCCGATCGCGGCGCCGATGCGCTGCCCGGTCTGCAGCGCGCCGCCCGCCGAGCCGGCCATCCGGACCGGGACACAGCGCAGTGTCATCGTCACGTTCGGGGAGATGACGAGCCCGCCCCCGATCCCGCCGAGCAGCATCGACGGGATGATGACGAACCCCGCCACGTGCGCCGGCACCGTCGTGAGCAGGATGGTCGTGATCGCGAGCCCCGTCGCGACCGTGAGCAGCCCCGCGACGGTGAGCCGCCTGCCGAAGCGCTCCACGACCCGCCCCGCGAGCACGGCGGAGAACGCGGAGCCGACGGCGAAGGGTGTCACCGCGAGCCCCGACTGCAGCGGGGTGTAGCCCAGCCCGGTCTGGAAGAACAGCGCGAACACCAGCCAGATCCCGCTGAACCCCACGAAGTAGACGAGTCCCAGCCCGGCGCCCGACGCGTAGCCCGGGGTGTCCGACAGCAGCCGCAGGTCGATCAGCGGCGGCCGCTCGCGGCGCAGCTCGCGCCGTTCCCAGATCACGAACACGGTGCCCAGGGCGGCCCCGACCGGGAACAGCCACCACAGCCGGGCCACCCCGCCCGACCCGGCCTCCACGAGCGGCAGCAGCACCGCCAGCACCGCTCCGCCGAGCAGCAGCACGCCGACGTGGTCGATGTGCTGGCGGCGCCCGCGCGACGGGGTCGGCGGGATGAGCCGGGCGGCGAGGACGAGCGCCACGATCCCGATGGGCACGTTGACGTAGAAGATCCAGCGCCAGCCGGTCTGCTCGCCCGCCAGCGCCAGGATGATCCCGCCGACGATCGGCCCGACGGCCGTCGAGATGCCGACCGTCGCGCCGAAGAAGCCGAACGCGCGACCGCGTTCGCCGTCCCGGAACAGGTCCTGGATGAGCCCGGAGTTCTGCGGTGCCAGCGCGCCTGCCGCGAGTCCCTGCGCGAGCCGCGCGACCACCAGCAGGAGCGGTGTCGGCGCGGCCCCGGCCAGCGCGCTGCACAGCACGAACCCCGTCAGCGCGATCAGGAACATGCGACGCCTGCCGTAGGCGTCGCCCAGCCTGCCCGCGGGGACGAGCGCGAGGCCGAACGCGAGGGCGTAGCCGGACACGACCCACTGCACCTGCGCCGGGCTCGTGCCCAGACCGTGCTGCATCGACGGCAGCGCGACCGACACGATGCTGACGTCGAGCAGACCCATGAAGCCGGCGACGAGCGTGACGGTCAGTGCGCGCCAGCGCTTCGGGTCGGGTTCGTAGGACTGCCCGTCGCTGTCGGGACCGGGCTGCGACACGGCCCCAGTCTGTGCCGCACGAACGCGTGACGCGACCGCAGGGCTGCGCGCCCGCGCCGTCTGGCAGGGTGGTGGGCCGCACGGCACCGGTCCGGCCGGTGCTCCTCGTGACCGAGAAGGAGTTCCTCGTGACGCTGCAGAAGCCCGAGGTCGAGCCGATCGACGGCGACGCCCCCACCGACCTGCGGGTCACCGACATCACGGTCGGCGACGGTGCCGAGGCCAAGGCGGGTTCGTTCGTCAGCGTGCACTACGTCGGGGTCGCCCACTCCACCGGCGAGCAGTTCGACGCCTCCTGGGACCGCCGCATGCCGCTGGACTTCCCGCTGGGCGAGGGCCGCGTCATCGCCGGCTGGGACCAGGGCGTGCAGGGGATGAAGGTGGGCGGTCGCCGGCGGCTCGAGATCCCGCCGCACATGGGCTACGGCGACGCCGGCGCCGGTGGCGTCATCAAGGGCGGCGAGACGCTGATCTTCGTCGTCGACCTGCTGGGCGTGCACTGAGCGTCGACGGCCCGATCCGGCTGCTGATCGTCAGCGACACCCACGTCCCGGGCCGCGGGCGGGAGCTGCCCGCCGCGGTCCTGGCGGCGGTCGGGGAGGCCGACGTCGTGATCCACGCGGGCGACTGGGTCGGCGTGGAGGTGCTCGACGAGCTCGCGGCGCGCGCCGCGCGGCTCGTCGGCGTCCACGGCAACAACGACGGCCCCGCCCTGCGCGCCCGGCTGCCGGAGGTCGCCCGCGTCGAGCTCGGCGGCGTGCGGCTGGCCGTCGTCCACGAGACGGGCCAGGCGGCCGGCCGCGAACGGCGGATGGACCGGCTGTTCCCCGACACCGACGTGCTCGTCTTCGGGCACAGCCACATCCCGTGGGACTCGACGACGCCCGCCGGGATGCGGCTGCTCAACCCCGGCTCGCCGACCGACCGCAGGCGGCAGCCGACCCACACCTGGATGACCGCGACGATCGACGACGGGCGGCTCGGCGACGTCGTGCTGCACCACCTCGAGGGCACCTCCGGGACGACCCGGACGTGACGGGGCCCACAGACGTTCGGCGATTGGGTCGTCACAGGACGTGACCGGCGCCCCGCCGATGGGCGAGGATGATCGCCATGGTGCTCGAGATCGCCGACTTCGACATCCGCCCCGGGACCGAGGAGCAGTTCGCCGCTGCCTACCTCGAGGCCCGGGAGCTGATCGCGGCAACACCGGGGTTCGTGTCCGCGCGGATGACGCGCAGCATCGAGTCGCCCAGTCGTTTCGTGCTGCTGGTCGAGTGGCAGAGCGTCGAGGCGCACACCGTCGGCTTCCGCGAGTCCGAGCGGTTCCCGCGCTGGCGAGAGCTCATCGGCCCGTTCTTCGCGGGCGACCCGAAGGTCGAGCACGCCCAGGACGTGCGCTGACCGGCGCCCCCGGCACCGGCCGGCACTGAGAGAGCGCTGAGGACCACTCACCGGTACCCGACACCGGACCGCATAACGTCGTCGTGTGTCCCGACCCCTCCGGAGCGCACGCCTGCGTGCGCTCGTTGCCGTCGTGGTCGTCGTGGTGGTCGGTGCGGTCGTCGCACTGGTCACCGCCGGCCGTGGCAACGCGGCCAGCTCGGACGTCCGCACCGTCGAACAACGCATCGAGGTGAGCGGGGGTCCCGGCGTCGCGGCGCCCGTCGGTCTGGACACGACCCTGTACCTGCCCGCGCGCACGCCCGCCCCCGCGGTGCTCGTGGCGCACGGGTTCGGCGGCAGCAAGGCGTCGGTCGACGCCGACGCCCGTGATCTCGCCGCCCGTGGCTATGTCGTCCTGACCTGGTCGGCGCGGGGGTTCGGGGCCAGCGGCGGCCAGATCGCGCTCGACTCACCCGACTACGAGGTCGCCGACGCCCGGCGGCTCGTCGACTGGCTCGCGCAGCGTCCCGAGGTGCTGCTCGACGGGCCGGGAGACCCCCGCGTCGGCGTCACCGGCGGGTCCTACGGCGGCGCCCTGTCGCTGCTGCTCGCGGGCTACGACAAGCGCATCGACGCCATCGCGCCCGTCATCACCTACAACGACCTGGGTCAAGCACTCTTCCCCGACGCCGCGGGCGGGACCCCGCCGCCTGCCGACACGCCCGCGGCGCGCACGTTCGGCGACGACGGCGTCTTCAAACGCGGCTGGGCCGGGATCTTCTTCTCCGCGGGCGCGAGCCCGGCCGGGGCCGCGGGCTCGCAGGCGGCGTCGGTGCTGGGCGGGGGGAACACGGGCTCGAGCGACCAGGGCTCGTCGGGTCAGGGCTCAGGGAGTCAGGGCTCAGGGGGCCAGGGCTCCTCGCGTGAGGATGCTCCGGGCCAGGGTGGCGCGGGCGCGGTCCAGGGCACGGCCGCGCCCGGCGTCGCGTCCGCCGCTCCGGACGGGACGCCGCTGACCTGCGGGCGGTTCACCGCGCAGGTGTGCGCCGCCTACACCGAGGCCGCGACGACCGGCCGCATCTCCCCCGCGACGGCCCAGCTGCTGTACCGCTCCTCGCCCGCCTCGGTCACCGACCGCATCACCGCCCCGACGCTGCTCGTCCAGGGCGAGCAGGACACGCTCTTCGGTCTGGACCAGGCCGACGCCAACGCCCGCCAGATCGCCGCGGCGGGCGGCACGGTCCGCGTCGTCTGGTACGCGGGCGGGCACGACGGCGGCGCCCCGGGCCAGTCCGTGCGCGACGACATCGCGCAGTGGTTCGACCACTACCTGATGCGCAGCGGGCCCGCCCCGACCTCGGGCTTCGCCTACGCCGTGCAGAGCGGCATCCGCGCAGGCAGCACGACGCCCACCGGCCGCACGATCGTCGCCGACACCTACCCCGGGCTGGCGGGCAACCCGCCGGTGGCCGCGCAGCACCTGCCGCTGCGCGGGTCGCCGCAGGACGTCGTGAACCCGGCCGGGGGCAACCCGGCGGCGATCACGTCGCTGCCCGGGCTCGGCGGCTCGATCGGCAGCCTCGCCGGCAGGCTCTCGGCGTTCACCGCGAACCTGCCGGGCCAGTCGGCCGAGTTCCGCAGCGACCCGCTCGCCGCGCCCACGACCCTCGCCGGGTCGTCGCGCGTCACGGTCACGGTGTCGCGGGAACCGGGGCAGCCTGCGGGGGACGAGGCGGTGCTGTTCGGGCGGATCTCGACGCTGTCCCCCGACGGCAGGCGGGTGCTGCTCGGCTCGTCGGTCGCGCCCATGCGGGTCCCCGTGCCCGCCGACGGCTCGCCCGCGACGGTGACGCTCACCCTGCCCGCCGTCGTCGCTCCGCTGCAGGCGGGCGACCGGCTCGTGGTCGGCGTCAGCACCACCGACCAGGCCTACGCCCCGGCGAACGACCCCGCGGTGTGGCGGATCGGGCTCGGCGCCGACCCCACCGTCAGCGTGCCGTCCGTCCCCGGCCGCGCCGTCACCGAGAACACCGTCCCGTTCGGCTACCTCGTCGGCATCGGCGTGATCCTCGCCGGCGCACTGCTAGCATGGCTGGTCGCGCGGTGGCGGCGGCGCCGGCTGCTCGCGCCCGCCCCGGACCCCGACGCACCGCCGCTGGAGATCCGCGGCCTCGCCAAGACCTACCGCGGCGGGTTCACCGCAGTCCGCGACGTGTCGTTCGACGTGAAGCCCGGCATGGTGCTCGGGCTGCTGGGTCCCAACGGGGCCGGGAAGACGACCGTCCTGCGCATGCTGATGGGCCTGATCCGGCCGTCGGCGGGCACGATGCGCGCGTTCGGCGAGCCGATCGGCCCGGGTGCGCCCGTGCTGGCCCGGATCGGCGCCTTCGTCGAGGGGCCCGGGTTCCTGCCGCACCTGTCGGGTGCGGACAACCTGCGGCTCTACTGGGCCGCGACGGGCCGCCCGCCCGCGGACGCGCACGTCGAGGAGGCCCTCGCCATCGCCGGGCTCGGCTCGTCGGTCGACCGCCGCGTCGGCGCCTACAGCCAGGGCATGCGGCAGCGCCTGGCGATCGCCCAGGCGATGCTCGGGCTGCCGGAGCTGCTGCTGCTCGACGAGCCCACCAACGGGCTCGACCCGCCCCAGATCCACGCGATGCGCGAGGTCCTGCGCCGGTACGCCGCCGACGGCCGCACCGTCCTCGTGTCCAGCCACCTGCTGGCCGAGGTCGAGCAGACCTGCACGCACGTCGTCGTCATGCACAAGGGACTCGTCGTGGCCGACGGCACCGTCGCCGACATCATCGCGGGCGGCGGGGCGGCCAGCTTCACCGTCGACGAGCCCGACCGGGCCGCCGCGGTGCTGGGCGGGCTGGCCGGGGTGCGCGAGGTCGCCGTCGACGGGACGCTCGTGCACGCCGAGCTGAACGGCACCCCGCGGGCCGAGGCGGTGCAGGCGCTGGTCACGGCCGGGGTGGGCGTGCAGTCCGCCGGACCGCGGCGCCGGCTCGAGGACGCCTTCCTGCAGCTCGTCGGAGAGGACGCGACCCCGTGAGCGACCCGGTGAACACCCCCGACCCGGCCGGTCCCGGCACCCCCCCGACGCGGGCCGGCGCAGTCGACACCGCCGGACGTCCGACGCGGACCGGCGCAGTCGACACCGCCGGACGTCCGACGCGGGCCGGCGCAGTCGACACCGCCGAGGCGTCCACGCACCGCGGCCGCGTCGCCGGGTTCGAGGCCCCCGTGCCGACCGAGCCCTACGACGTCCGCCGGACGATGCCGATCCGCGTCGAGCTGACCCGCCAGCTGCGGCGCCGCCGCACGCAGGTCGCGTTCGCGCTCGTCGTGCTCCTGCCGATCATCCTGTGGATCGCGTTCAGCCTGGCCGCCGACGGCCCGCCCGGCGCGTCGGTCAACCTCGTCGACCTCGCGAAGGACGGCGCCGCGAACTTCGCCGTGTTCGCGCTGTTCGCGTCGGCGAGCTTCCTGCTCGTCGTCGTGGTGGCGCTGTTCTTCGGCGACACGGTGGCGTCGGAGGCCAGTTGGTCGAGCCTGCGCTACCTGCTGGCCGCACCGATCCCCCGGGCCCGGCTGTTGCGGCAGAAGGCGATCGTCGCCGGGATGCTCTCGCTCGGCGCACTGCTGCTGTTGCCGGTCGTGTCGCTCGTCGTCGGCGCGCTGGCCTACGGCACCGGCGACCTCGTCGCACCCACCGGGGAGTCGCTCGAGTTCTGGACCGCGGTCGGGCGGGTCCTGCTGGGCGCGCTCTACCTGGCGCTCAGCATGAGCTGGGTCGCCGCGCTCGCGCTGCTGCTCTCCGTGAGCACCGACGCGCCGCTGGGCGCCGTCGGCGGCGCCGTCATGACATCGATCGTCTCGCAGATCCTCGACCAGATCACCGCGCTGGAGAACCTGCGCGACTACCTGCCGACGCACTACGTCAACGCCTGGTCCGACCTGCTCGCCGGCCAGGTCGACTGGGGCGACATGACGCGCGGGGTGTTCTCCTCGCTCTGCTTCGCCGCGGTGTTCGGTGCGCTCGCGGTGTGGCGCTTCCAGCGCAAGGACATCACCAGCTGAGGGTCATCCCTCCGGGCGACCACCCTCCGAGTTTCAGGCGCTAGTTGATCTTGTAGTAGCGTCCCCGCGTCGAGATCGCGACGCCCCGACGGCGCGGTCCGATACCCCCGAGAATGACCGAAAGGACCGTCAGGCCGTGGCCCAGACGCTTGAAGAGATCCTGCTGAACCCCGCCCGCCGTCCCGCGGTGATCAACGACCTGCAGCTGCTGGTCGACGCCGAGGTTTCCGACAAGAACGGCGTGTCCGGCGCGGTCATCAAGACCGGTTACACCGCGGTGAAGAAGATCAAGCCCGGCATCGTCGAGTCGGCGATGAACCGCATGCTCCCCGAGTTCGCCGACGCCCTCGAGCCGTTCTACGGCGAGTACCGGGCGACCGGTGGCAACGACTTCGGCGCCTTCCTCACCGCCCGCTCCGACGCGGCGGCCGACGCTCTTCTGGGTGTCACCGACGAGCGTGCCCAGGTCACGAGCAGCGACGCGGCCAAGAAGGTCTACGCGAAGCTGCGTCCGAACGGCAAGAAGAACGTCGAGGAGGCCCTGCCCCGCCTCGGCCAGCTGATCGACCGGTACGCATCCGGCGCCTGACCCGACCCGCGCCCGGCCGGAGGGCGGCGACCCTGCAGGGGTCGCCGCCCTCCGTCGTTCCCGCCCTCCCGTCGTCCCTGCCCTCCCGTCGTCCTCGTCGCGTCGCCCCCGGCCCCGTCCCGGCGGCGCGAGCGTCCGTGTCGCGCGGCTCAGTTGCGCGACAGCGCCGTCCGCCCGCGTGCGGGCTGCGGGACCGTTCCGTCCGACGGGCGCGGGCGCGCCGAGCCGAGCAGCACCCCGGCGACGACGACCACCCCCGCGACGAGCTCCACGATCCCGGGCCGCTCCCCCAGCAGGAGCGCCGCCGACGAGATGCCGACCACCGGGACCAGCATCGAGTAGGGCGCCACGACGCCCGCCGGGTACCGGCGCAGCAGGACCGTCCAGATCCCGGAGCCGACGACGGTGGCGACCAGCGCGAGATAGCCGATCGCGCCGATCCCCGCCCAGCCCGACGGTGTGAACGACGTCCGCAGCGCGGCGAGGTCGGCAGCCGGGCCCTCCACGAGCAGCGACAGCGCCAGGAGCGGCACCGGCGGGACGACGCACATCCACAACGTCAGGTGCATCGGCTCGGGCGGCGCCGCGAGGCGGCTCGAGAGGTTGCCGAACGCCCACCCCAAGGCGCCGAGCAACGTCAGCACGACGGGCAGCAGCGCGGCGGACTGCGCCTGCGCCACCGCGATCGCCACCAGGCCCACGAGGGCGGCCACGATGCCGATCACCTGTCGCCGGCTCGGCCGCTCCCGCAGCAGCAGCACGGCGAGCACGACCGTCAAGGGGCCCGACGCCTGCAGCACCAGCGACGCGAGCCCCGTCGGCATCCCGACGTCCATCGCGACGAACAAGAACACGAACTGCAGCGTCCCGAACCCGATGCCGTAGCCCAGCAACCAGCGCAGCGGCACGGCCGGGCGCGGCACGAAGAGCACCGTCGGCAGCGCGATGACGGCGAACCGCAGGCAGGCCAGGAGCAGCGGCGGGAAGTGCCCCAGTCCGATGTGGATGGCCAGGAAGTTCACGCCCCAGATGACGGCGACGAGCACGGCGAGCAGACGGTCGCGGGGAGTCACCCGTCCACCGTCACCCGGCGAATCAGGGAAGTCGATCGAAAAGAACTGAACAGATCGTTCAGAATTGCTTCATGGACGTCCAGCGCCTGCGTGTCCTCCGCGAGCTCGCCGACCGCGGCAGCGTCACGGCGGTCGCCGCCGCCCTGTCCTACACGCCGTCGGCGATATCGCAGCAGCTCAAGGCACTCGCCGAGGAGATCGGCAGCCCGGTGACCGAGCCGGCGGGCCGGGGGTTGCGGCTCACCGAGGCGGGTCTCGTGCTCGTCGAGCGCGCGGAGGAGGTGCTGGCGGCGATGGCGCGGGCACAGGCGGCGGTCGACGCGCTGCACTCCGAGCCTGCGGGGGCGGTCTCGCTGACGTTCTTCCCGTCCGGGGCGCGGATGCTCCTGCCGGGCCTGCTGCGGCGCTTCGCCGACGGCCCGATCCGGATCCGGGCCGACGTCGCCGACCCGCCCCCGGGCGACGTGCCCGCCCTCACCGCGGGTGTGGACGTCGTCGTCAGCCACCACGACGAGCTCAACCCGCCGCCGACCCGCGACGCCCGGCGGTGGGTGAGCGTGCCCCTGATGCGCGAACCGCTCGACGTCGTCCTGCCGCCCGGGCACCGGCTGGCGCGCCGCCGCGGCCTGCGGCTGGCCGACCTCACCGGCGAGGACTGGATCAGCGTGAGCGTCGGCTGGCCGGTGGACGACGTGCTGCGCACCATCGCCCTGAGGACCGGGGTGCAGCCGCGCGTCGTCCACCGCATCAACGACTTCGCCGTCACCGAGGAGCTCGTCGCGGCCGGCCTGGGCATCGCCCTGCTGCCGCGGTACTCGACCGACGACCGCGGCGGCCGCAGGCTCGCCCGGCGTCCGCTGCGCGGGGTGCGTGCGGCGCGGACCGTCGAGGCCGTCGCCCGCGCGGCGACGGCCGCCCGCCCTGCCGTGGCCACCGTCCTCGACGCGCTGTGCGCCGAGGCCGCCGCGGTCGTCGCCCGCGGCTGACGACCGGCGCGCAACCACTGCCGTTCGAGCGGCGACCCGGCCCCCTCGGCGCGCCCGCGGATCGGCCGGGCGTCAGGCGTCGCGGAGCTGCGCCGTGACCGCACGCGCCACCGCGGCGACGTCCTCCCCCGGGCCCGGCACGACGAGCCCTTCCTGCATCAGCACCGCCAGCCCGTGGACGAGCGACCACGCCGCGAGCACCCGACCCCGGCCACCCGCCGACGCCGCGAGTCCACGGTCGCTCTCCGGGACGCCGGCCCCGGCGTAGAGCAGGGCGTTCGCCCGGTCGCGCGCGGCGAGGAGATCGGGATCCGCGTCGTCGAGGAGACCGGGTGTCCGCATGACCGCGAAGTGGGCGGGGTGCTCCGTCGCGAACAGGACGTAGCTCACGCCGAGCTCCGCGAACTCGGCGCCGGCCGCGCGCGTGTCCTCGAGGCGAGCGGCGAGCAGCCCCCAGCCCTCGGCGGCGAGGGCGGTGAGCAGACCGCGCCTGTCGGTGAAGTGGTGTGCTGGTGCCGCGTGCGACACGCCGGCCCGGCGGGCGACCTCGCGCAGGCTCAACGCGGCCGGTCCGCGCTCCCCGACGAGCTGGGCGGATGCGTCGAGCAGCGCCCGGCGGAGGTTGCCGTGGTGGTACGGGCGATCGGTCACCTGCGCAGCCTAGCGGGAATCTAGGCATTGACAAGATGGCCGTCGACGCGCATCTTGTCAGTGTCAACATTCAGACGGAGGTTCCCGATGGCGTCCTTGATCACGCTCGTCGGCGCGTTCGCGGTACTGCGCGTACTCGGCCTGCTGGGGGTCGCCGCGCTCGACGGATGGCTGCCGGCGCTACGCGGAGCGCTCGCCGCGATGTTCCTGCTCACCGCGAGCGCGCACTTCCTGGCCCCGCGCCGCCACGAGCTCGTCGCGATGGTCCCGCCGGGGCTTCGGCGCCCCGGCCTGCTGGTGACGGTCACCGGCGTCCTGGAGATCGCCGGGGCCGCCGGGCTGGCCCTCCCGGCGACCCACCACCTCGCGGCCGGCTGCCTGGCCGTGCTGCTCGTCGCGATGTTCCCGGCCAACGTCCACGCCGCACGCACCGGCGGCTCGCTCGGCGGCCGATCCGTCACCCCGCTCGTGCCGCGCACCGCGATGCAGGTGCTCTACGTCGGCTGCTGCGCGGCCGTCGCCGCGTCCTGACCGGCCCGTCCTGGCCGACCCGACTGTCCCGACCGACCCGACCCGCCTCAGCCAGACCCGGCGACGCACTGAACCGCACCGACCTGCCACCGCGGGACTCGCGACCACGACCGAACGACCGCGGGCGAGCGACCGCGACCGGCCGACCCGTCACGGGCCCGCCTGCCACGGCCTACCCGTCACCCCCGCCTTCGACACCGAGGAGAGACACCGTGCCCACCCTGCGCTGGACCCGCTACCCCGCCGCCGCCTCGCACACCGGACCGGTCGTCGTCATGGCGTCGCGTTTCCGGGTGCGCGGGTTCCGCCACGTCGTCCCCTTCCTGCGCGACGCGATGCGGGTCCGGGCCCAGGTCGCGCGCACACCGGGAGCGGTCGGCATGTCGCTCGTCGCGCATCCGCTGCGTCGCGAGTTCGCGACGCTCTCGGCATGGACGAGCCGCGAGGCCGTCGACGGGCTCGTCCGCGCCGAGCCGCACCGCTCGGTGATGCGTCGCCACGCCGCGGCCATGGCGGACTCACGCTTCGTGTTCTGGGAGACCGACGCGGCCGACCTCCCGATCGACCCGGCCGACGCCCACGCCCGGCTCGCGGAACCGGCGTGAGCGCCCGGGCCTCACTGCAGGCAGAACTCGTTGCCCTCCGGGTCGCGCATCACCAGGCACCAGCCGGCGGGCTCGTCGACCTCGCGCAGGAAGGTCGCGCCGGCCCGCTCCAGCGTCGCGCGGTGCGCGGCCGCAGCAGCCTTGCGGTCCTCGGCGCCGGCCCCGACGTTCACGTCGAGATGCACGCGGTTCTTCGCCGTCTTGTCCTCGGGCACCTTCTGGAAGAACAGGCGCGGCCCGGCACCGTCGGGGTCGACGAGCGCGGACGCGCGGTCGTGCTGCTCCTCCGGGATCCCGATCGTCACCAGGAACGACGGCCAGTCGTCGAAACCGGGCGGTGGCGGCTGCACGACGTAGCCGAGCGCGAGCGCCCAGAACTCCGCGAGCCGGGCGGGATCGCGGGCGTCGAATGTGATCTGCACTCCGATGGCCATGGGCCCATCCTGGCCCCGGGGTCCGACAGTTCCGGAGCCTCGGCAGGATCCGGCCGTATCGGGACGACCCGGGCGCGCAGCGGCGGTCAGACCGGCCGCTTCGACCGCGGCAGCTTCGCGACGACCGCGTCGTAGCTGGCGTCGACAAGCTCGCGGAGCTCGTCGTCGGGGATCGCGCCCGCCGCCGCGTCGAGGTCGATCGAGTTCCAGCCGTGGCGCCCGATGTAGGCCATGATCGTCACCGCCTCCGGGTAGCGCTCGCGCAGCTCGGCGGCCTCGTCGGCGTCGCGCCCGCACTTCACGCCGAGACCGCCCCCGCCGAGGAACGCGAAGATCTTCCCGCCGACCTTGGCGACGAGGTCGCCCTCCCACGGCTCGTCCTCGCTGGCACCAGGCTTGGCCAGGGCGTAGGCGACGAGCTCGGGATGGTCCACGGTCAGTCCTCGGCCGCCGGCCCGGCGACGGTCGCGCGCTCGCGTCGCGGACCGTAGTGCCACCAGCCGACGGCCAGCAGCACCACCGCGACGATCACGTACGACGCCCCGGCCAGCTGCTCCCAGCCGTTCCAGTGCAGCTCGCGCCCGTCGTCGTGCGGGAGGAACCGGAACGGTGCGACGTAGAAGGCCACCAGCAGGACCGCCGACACCGCGGCCCAGCCCGCGGAGCGACCACGCAGGGCGTGGGCGATCGTCACGACGAGCGCCGGCGCGATCCAGACCCAGTGGTGCGACCACGACGTCGGCGACACGAGCAGCGCGAACGCACCGGTCACGACGAGCGCGAGCGGCCGGTCGGCCCGCCGGATCACCGGCACCACCAGCACGAGCAGGACCAGCGACGCGAGCGCCCAGATCGCGGTGAGCGCGAACCCGCTGACGCCCATCCGCGCCAGCACCGCCTGGATGGTCTCGTTGGTGTAGAAGACCGACCCGCTCACGCCGGAGGCCGGGCCGCCGAACCAGTAGCGCGCCGACGCCGCGGGGTCGACGAGGAAACCCAGCCCCGTCGCGGCGGCCGCGGTCACCGCGGCCACCGCGGCCGACCGGTAGTCGCGGCGCAGCAGGAAGAACAGCACGAACGCCGCGGGGGTCAGCTTGATGGCCGCCGCGATGCCGACGAGCAGCCCCCGGGGCCATCGGGTGCGCACCGTGAGGCAGTCGACCGCGACCAGCGCCATCAGCACGATGTTGACCTGGCCGAACTCGAACGTCTGCAGGACGGGTTCGATCCAGAGCGCGAGGGGCACCGCCAGCGAGGCCGCCGCGAGCGCACCGCTGCGGCCGCCGGCGGGCCACGCCCGCAGCGCGACGACGTAGAGCGTCACCGCCAGGCTCGCGAACGACACGACGAACAGCGACACCCACGCGACGGTCCAGGGCACGAGCGCCAGCGACGTCAGCACCATCGCCGCGAACGGCGGGTAGATGAACGGCAGCGCGAGGCCGCTGACCGTGGGCGGCAGCGGCCCGTACATGTCCCCGCCGGCCAGCCAGGTGTCGACGCCGATCCGGTAGACCTCGAGGTCGATGTGGTAGCCGTGCGTGTGCAGCAGCAGCGCCGTCAGCGCCACCGCGAGCATCGGCACCGTGACGACGAAGGTCGACCTCGGAACCGTCAGACGCGTGCGCAGCACCCTGGTGAGGGCAGCCGCGGCCGTCGGCATGCTCGAGACGGTCACACGGGTCCTCCGGCCGGTAACGCAGTGCTGGTCACGCCTCACGGTAGCCAAGCGCGTCGGCGCCCGGTCGCACGGGGCGAGCAACGCGCCGCGCCCCGTCACCGGAGTACCCGTCGAGCGACGCGCCACGCCGCCCGCGGCGGGAGTCAGCGGATGCCGGCCGCGTCCATCCCCCGCATCTCCTTCTTCAGGTCGGCGATCTCGTCGCGCAGCCGCGCGGCCAGCTCGAACTGCAGGTCGCGCGCCGCGGCGAGCATCTGGTCGCTCATCTGCTGGATGAGGTCGGCCAGTTCGGCCCGCGGCATGCTCTTGGTGTCGCGGCCCGCGACGATCCCCGAGCTCGCCGACGCCGTCGCGCGGCCGGGCTCACCCGCCGCCCGCTTGCCCCGGGACTGGTTGCGCCCCGAGCCGCCGACCGGGACCTCGCCGTCCTCGGCCTCGCGGTACACCTGGTCGAGGATGTCGGCGATCTTCTTGCGCAGCGGCTGCGGGTCGATCCCCTTCTCCGTGTTGTAGGCGATCTGCTTGGCGCGCCGGCGGTCGGTCTCGTCGATGGCGTGCTGCATCGACTCCGTGACCGTGTCGGCGTACATGTGCACCTGGCCCGACACGTTGCGGGCCGCACGCCCGATCGTCTGGATCAGCGACGTGCCCGACCGCAGGAAGCCCTCCTTGTCGGCGTCGAGGATCGCGACCAGCGACACCTCCGGCAGGTCGAGCCCCTCGCGCAGGAGGTTGATCCCGACCAGCACGTCGTACTCGCCGGTGCGCAGCTGGCGGAGCAGCTCGACGCGGCGCAGCGTGTCGACCTCCGAGTGCAGGTACCGCACCCGGATGCCCAGCTCCAGCAGGTAGTCGGTGAGGTCCTCGGCCATCTTCTTGGTCAGCGTCGTGACCAGGACGCGCTCGTCGCGCTCGGTGCGCAGCCGGATCTCGTGGACCAGGTCGTCGATCTGACCCTTGGTCGGCTTGACGACGACCTCGGGGTCGACCAGGCCGGTCGGCCGGATCACCTGCTCGACGAACTCCCCGCCCGTGCGGGAGAGCTCGTAGGCGCCCGGGGTGGCCGACAGGTAGACGGTCTGGCCGATCCGGTCGGCGAACTCCTCCCAGGTCAGCGGCCGGTTGTCGACGGCCGACGGGAGCCGGAAGCCGAACTCGACCAGGTTGCGCTTGCGGGACATGTCGCCCTCGTACATGCCGCCGATCTGCGGCACCGTCACGTGCGACTCGTCGATCACGAGCAGGAAGTCGTCCGGGAAGTAGTCGAGCAGCGTCGCGGGTGCCGACCCCGCGGCCCGGCCGTCGATGTGCCGGGAGTAGTTCTCGATGCCCGAGCAGAAGCCGACCTGCCGGATCATCTCGATGTCGTACTGGGTGCGCATCCGCAGCCGCTGGGCCTCGAGCATCTTGCCCTGGCGCTCCAGCTCGGCGAGCCGCTCCTCGAGCTCGGCCTCGATGTCGCGAACGGCGCGCTCCATCCGCTCCGGGCCCGCGACGTAGTGCGTGGCCGGGAAGATGCGGACCGTGTCGACCTGGCGGATGACGTCGCCCGTCAACGGGTGCAGGTAGTACAGCGCCTCGATCTCGTCGCCGAAGAACTCGATGCGGATCGCGAGCTCCTCGTACGCCGGGATGATCTCGACCGTGTCGCCCCGCACCCGGAACGTGCCGCGGGCGAACGCCATGTCGTTGCGCGTGTACTGCACGTCGACCAGTGCGCGCAGCAGCGCGTCGCGCTCCACCTCGGAGCCGACGTCGAGCTGCACCGAGCGGTCGAGGTAGGACTGCGGGGTGCCCAGGCCGTAGATGCACGACACCGACGCGACCACCACGACGTCACGGCGCGACAGCAGGTTCTGCGTCGCGGAGTGCCGCAGCCGCTCCACGTCGGAGTTGATCGACGAGTCCTTCTCGATGTAGGTGTCGGTCTGCGCGATGTACGCCTCGGGCTGGTAGTAGTCGTAGTAGGAGACGAAGTACTCGACGGCGTTGTGCGGCAACATCTCCCGCAGCTCGTTGGCCAGCTGCGCGGCCAACGTCTTGTTCGGCGCCATCACCAGCGTGGGCCGCTGGACGCGCTCGATCAGCCATGCCGTGGTGGCCGACTTGCCGGTGCCGGTGGCGCCGAGCAGCACCACGTCCTGCTCACCCGCCCGCAGCCGGCGCTCCAGCTCGTCGATCGCCGCGGGCTGGTCGCCCGCGGGCTCGTACTCGCTGACCACCTCGAAGCGCCCGCCGGTGCGCGGGATGTCGCCGACCGGGCGGTGCTCGGAGTGCGCCACCGGCATGCCCTGCCGGATGTGCTTGTCGGCGGCGCTGCCGGGGACCTCTGTCGCGAATGCCACGGATCCAGACTACGAGCCCACACCGACGATTTCCCGTGCGCGACGGGCGGCGGCGGCGCGCGGCTCTGGGAGGATCGGCCCGTGCACCCGCCGAAGACCCAGACCTTCGACGTCGACGCCGCCGTCAACACCGACACCAAGGGCATCGTGCGGGAGGTCCACAAGTACCGCGAGGAGCCGTTCGGGCTGTACATGAGCCGCGCGGTCGTCAACCGCCCGAGCGCGACCTGGATCCGGCAGTGGCTGCTGCCCGACCTGGGGATCGCCGTGGCGGTCTGGGACTGGGCCCCGGGCCATGTCCGCGACCAGGACTTCTACCTCGACATCGCGCGCATCGACCGGGCCGGCGGGCGCTGGACGATGACCGACCTCTACCTCGACGTCGTCGTGCGCTCGGGGCGGTCGTCGGAGGTGATCGACGTGGACGAGTTCGTCGACGCCGTGGCCACAGGGGTCCTCACGCCCGCGCTCGCCGAGTACGGGATGCGGCGCGCCTACACGACGGTCGCCGCCCTCGCGGCGCACGGCCACGACCTCGGGGCGTGGCTCGCGACGGAGGGCATCACGCTCAGCTGGGACTGACGCGGACCCTAGCTCGTAGGCGAGTCGGCAGCGCCCTCGAGGGGATTCGTCACTGGGCGGGTCGCGGTCGCGGTCGATCGGCGGGTCGTCGGCGGGGCCGCGGTGGTCGTCACCGGCGGAGCCACGGTCGTCGTGACCGGGGGCGCGACCGTCGTCGGCTTCACCGTCGCGGTCCGGGGCACGACCTTGGTCGTGGTCCGCGGTGCCACCCGGGTCGGCGCCTTCGTGGTCGTCGTCGTGGTCGTCGGCGGGGCCGAGGTCGCCGCGCCGGGCGGCGCGAGCACCGCACCCGCCGGCAGCGGCCCGCCGGGCGCGGGGACCGAGTCGGGCTGCGACGCCTGCGCGACGGCGGTGATCCCGCCGAGCGCGCCGACCGTGATGACGGCGGCCGCGGCGGCGGTGCTGGCCCGGTTGAGCCGGCCGGCGCGGCGGATGACGTCGTCGACCGACGGGAGGGTCACCCCGGCGGCGAGCTCGTCGTCGAGGCGGCGGAACTCCTCGGTGACGACGCGGAGCGGGTCGGTCACGGCGTCTCCCCTGCGTGTGCACCGAGGATGTCGAGGAACACGTCGCCCATGTCCTCGGTGACGGCCAGTCGGGCGCGGGTCAGCCGCGCCTCGATCCTGCGTGCGGGCCTGTGTTCGATCTCGGCGATCTCCTGCACCGGCATGCCGACCATGTGGTGCAGCACCACGGCGCGCCGTTCGGCGGGCGAGATCCGGTGCAGCGCACCGACGAGCGACGCGGCCCTGGGCGCCATGGTCTCGATCTCCGGCGGCCGCCTGCGGCGGGCCACCCGCCCGACCAGCGCGCTCCAGCTGCGCATCGACGTCGACACCGCGACGCGGCGCACCCAGTCGGCGGGGTCGCCGCGACCGACGAGCTCACCCCACTTGCGCCAGGCGCGCGCGTAGGCCTCCTGGACGAGGTCGTGCGCCTGCCCGGCGTCGAGCGTGATCGCGTAGAGCTGCGCGACCAACCGCGGGTAGTGCGCCTCGAGGTGGCGCCCGAACTCGGCGCGCTGCTGCCCGACCGGGGCGTACGACGTCTCCTGCTCGGCGTCGGCCGGGTCGTACCCGTCGCCGGAGCCGTACCCGTTGTCGCCGTACTCGTCGGTGCCGTACCCGTAGGCGTCGTCGGTGCCGTAGCCGTATCCGTCGGCCCCGTAGGCGTCGGCCCCGGGGCCGGCGTCACCGCCCCGGTCCTGCGCCGCGGGTGTGAATCGGGTGGCGTCGTCGACGCCGTCGGGTTCGGGGCCGCCCGGGTCCGTTGCGGGACGCCGCGAAGGATCCCCGGGGTCAGAGCGATGCTCCACGAGGGCGCTCACGACCTTGGTCATCCCTTTCGTCTGGGCATCGGACCGCACGCACGACGGGGGAGCCGGCGCGTTCCGACACTCCTGCATCGACCGTGGTCTCGATCCTGTTACAACGGCCGGAAAGCCGGGCCATCGTATCCGGGGAGCGACCGCCGGACCGACGCCCCCCACCGGCGCGGGTCATCCGGCGCGCCCGGACGTGCGCACCCGGGCAGGCAGTCCGGGATCGGCGGAGGCCCAGCCGCCGTCGCCGTCGGGCACGAACCCGCGACGCGCGAACGCCTCGGCGAGGGCGGGTGCCGCGGGGTCGGTGAGCCTGACCCGCAGCTCGACGACGCCGTCGCCCGCCGGCGACACCGCAGGCTCGACGTCGCCGCTCTCCCCCACCGCCGCCCGGACCCGGGCGAGGAGCCGCGCGGCCGCGGCGGCGTCGTCCTCGTCGCCGGCGGCGCCGGCGGCACCGACCGCCGGACGGCCGGCGACCAGGTTGTCGCGGAACGGGACGAGCCGTCCGGTCCAGAGCGCGTCGACCCGGGCGTGCAGGTCCGCGGCGCTACCGGAGTTGTCGAGGAGCACGTCCGCCGCAGCCCGACGCTGCGCGTCGCCCGCCTGCGCGCGGATGCGGGCCCGCGCGTCGTCCTCCGCCATGCCGCGGCTGCCGACGAGGCGCTCGACACGGACCTCCTCGTCGGCGTGCACGACGACGACCAGCGCGAAACCCGCGCCCATTCCGCCCTCGACGAGCAGCGGCACGTCCTGGACGACGATCGCGTCCGACGGCGCGGCCGCGACCTGCGCCGCCGAGCCGGCCCGCACGAGCGGGTGCACGATGGCGTTGAGCCGGTCGCGGGCGGCCGGGTCGGCGAAGACGACCGCGGCCATCCGGGGTCGGTCGAGCTCGCCGTCGGCGCCGACGACCTCCGGCCCGAACGCCTCGACGATGCGCGCCAGGCCCTCCGACCCGGCGGCGACGACCTCGCGCGCGATCCGGTCCGCGTCGACCAGCACGGCGCCCAGCGCGACGAGCCGGCTCGCGACCGTCGACTTCCCCGATCCGATCCCGCCGGTCAGCCCGACACTCAGCACCCGGCCACGTTACCGATCACCGGTGGCGGGCTCCCGCGGCGGTGTCACGCGCGACGGAGGCCGTGGTGGCGGGCGGCTGGGGCACGTCGGCCGGCGGCGCCGTCGTGACGGGCGGCATCGTCGCGACGAGCGTCGGGATCATGCGCTTGGCCAGATCGACGAGGACGTCCTGCGGGGGACGGCCGCCACCCTGCTCGGGCGGCAGGACGAACGTGAGGGTGTCGAGCCGGTAGCACACCAGCAGCGTGGTGCCGGTGGGGCGGGAGACGAGCACCGCGGTCGCGTCGCCGATCGTGAGGTCCGACGAGGTGGCACCGCCCCGCTCCAGGTCGGAGTTGAGCTGCCACTGGCTGCGGGCGGCGTTCTCGTCGGTGAAGCGGCCGATGTTGACGTCGACGAGCTTGGTCAGCGCGTTGCCGGTGCGGACGTCGGAGTTGCTGTAGGTGCAGGCGATCCGCTCGGTGCGGCCCACGGACGGGGCCGGGACCCCGCGGATCGTGTTCACGACGACGGTCCCGACGGGCTGCGCGAAGAGCGCGCCGAGGTCGTCGGGCGACATGAGGACGGAGCAGTCGTCGGGCAGGCCGGTCTTCTTCGCCGCGCCGTCGGTCCCGGCGGTCGCCGAGGCGGACGTGGCGAACGTGGGCACGGGCAACGTGTCCGGCCCGGACGGTCCACGTGCGCAGCCCGTCACACCCACCAGGAGGACCGAACCCAGGAACACGGCGCCCGCAGTGATCAGTTGCCGACGCTGTGTGTCACGCACCCGGGTGACGTTAGGAGCATTCCAAGATCAACGCACCAGACGCGCCCGGCCGATCGTCGATAGCCGCCCAATCGTGACCGGATCTTTCGTTGGCGAACATTCTGTCCCGCAGGAGGTTGCGACGATCGGGCGCTACCCCACGGCCGCACGGCAGACGGGCCACCGCGATCACCGCCACGCACGACGACGAACGGCCCCGGCGACCGTGAGGTCACCGGGGCCGTTCGGCTGGTCGTCGGACGGTCACCGGGCGGGAGACCCGCCGGGCGACCGACGATCACGCTCCGCCGGAGAGCTTCTCCCGCAGCGCGGCGAGCTGCTCGTCGCTGGCCAGCGAGCCGCCGGACTCGGCCGGCTCCCCACCCTGCGAGGAGTAGTTGGTGCCGCCGCCGTCGGCCGCCGCCTCGGCGTCGGCCTCCGCGGTCTTCTTGATCTGCGCGATGTGCTGCTCGTACCGCGCGTGCGCCTCGGCGTACTCCTTCTCCCAGGCCTCACGCTGCGACTCGAAGCCCTCGCGCCACTCGCCGGAGTCGACGTCGAAACCCTCGGGGTAGATGTAGTTGCCCTGGTCGTCGTACTCGGCGGCCATGCCGTAGCGGGTCGGGTCGAACTCGGTGTCGACCGTCATGCCCTCGTTGGCCTGCTTGAGCGACAGCGAGATGCGGCGCCGGTCGAGGTCGATGTCGATGACCTTGACCATGGCGTCGTCGCCGACCTGGACGACCTGCTCCGGGATCTCGACGTGGCGCTCGGCCAGCTCCGAGATGTGGACCAGGCCCTCGATGCCCTCCTCGACGCGGACGAACGCGCCGAAGGGGACCAGCTTGGTGACCTTGCCCGGGACGATCTGGCCGATCGCGTGGGTCCGGGCGTACAGGCGCCACGGGTCCTCCTGCGTCGCCTTGAGCGACAGCGAGACCCGCTCGCGGTCGAGGTCGACGTCGAGGACCTCGACGGTGACCTCCTGGCCGACCTCGACGACCTCGGAGGGGTGGTCGATGTGCTTCCAGGACAGCTCGGAGACGTGCACCAGACCGTCGACGCCGCCGAGGTCGACGAACGCACCGAAGTTGACGACCGAGGAGACGACACCCTTGCGCACCTGGCCGCGGGCCAGCTGGTTGAGGAACTCGCTGCGGACCTCGGACTGGGTCTGCTCGAGCCACGCCCGGCGGGACAGGACCACGTTGTTGCGGTTCTTGTCCAGCTCGATGATCTTGGCCTCGATCTTGCGGCCGACGTAGGGCTGCAGGTCGCGCACGCGGCGCATCTCGACCAGCGAGGCCGGCAGGAAGCCCCGGAGCCCGATGTCCAGGATCAGGCCGCCCTTGACGACCTCGATGACCGTGCCCTCGACCGGCTCGTCGGCCTCCTTGAGGGCCTCGATCGTGCCCCAGGCGCGCTCGTACTGTGCGCGCTTCTTGGACAGGATCAGACGGCCCTCCTTGTCCTCCTTCTGGAGAACGAGGGCCTCGACGAACTCGCCGACCTCGACGACCTCTGCGGGGTCGACGTCGTGCTTGATCGACAGCTCCCGCGAGGGGATGACGCCCTCGGTCTTGTAGCCGATGTCGAGAAGGACCTCGTCACGGTCGACCTTGACGATGGTGCCCTCGACGATGTCGCCATCGTTGAAGTACTTGATCGTCTGGTCGATGGCGGCGAGGAAGTCCTCCTCCGACCCGATGTCGTTGACGGCGACCTGCGGCGTGGTCGGGGCGGCGGTGGTGTCGGTGGACATGTAGTGGGTTGCTCCGGTGCTGGATTGCGGCGTGGTCCTGATGACCTGGTTGTCGGTGTGTAGCTGTGACGTTGTAGCTGTCACCCTTTGGATCGTCGATGGGTCTCGCAGATCATGCTCGATGGTGCTGACGCCGCGGCGGGCGGTACCCGGGCAAGGGCCCTGCGGTGTCCGCCGCGTTGACCACGGTGTGTGGTTCATGCTACGCGGCGCCCGGATATCGGGGCAATGCGGGTCCCCCCGGACGAGGCCTGACTAGCTGGGACGATGTGCCCGTGCGGACACTACTGCCGGTACCCGCGAGCCAGGCATCCGCCGGTGACGCCCCGTGAGCGACGGTGAACAGGACGTGAGTGCGGCCACGCCCCGCGCGCCGGGCGCCTCGGCCGAGGCACTGCTCGGCACCGCCGGGATCGCGCGGCGCGGCGTCGGTTCGGCGGAGTCGCAGCGGGCGAGCCGGGCGTGGTGGGACGCCGACGCCGACGACTACCTCGCCGAACACCGCGCCGACATCGGCGACGTCGACTTCGTGTGGTCCCCGGAGGCGCTGCGGGAGGCCGACGCCCGGCTGCTCGGCGACGTCGCCGGACGCCGGGTCCTCGAGGTCGGGTGCGGGTCGGCGCCGTGCTCGCGGTGGCTCGCGACACAGGGCGCTCGGCCCGTCGCACTCGACCTGTCCGGCGCGATGCTGCGGCACGCCCGCGCCGCGGGCGAGGCGACCGGTGTCCCGGTCCCCCTCGTCCAGGCCGGGGCCGAGCGGCTGCCGTTCGCCGACGCCTCGTTCGACCTCGCGTGCTCGGCCTACGGCGCGGTCCCGTTCGTCGCCGACCCGCGCCGGGTGATGCAGGAGGTGGCGCGGGTGCTGCGGCCGGGAGGGCGCTGGGTGTTCGCGGTCAACCACCCGATGCGCTGGGTGTTCCCCGACGATCCCGGCCCCGACGGCCTCACCGTCGGGCAGTCGTACTTCGACCGCACCCCCTACCTGGAGGTCGACGACGCCGGGGCGGCCACCTACGTCGAGCACCACCGCACGATCGGCGACCGGGTGCGGGACATCGTCGCGGCCGGGCTGGTGCTCGACGACATCGTCGAGCCCGAGTGGCCCGAGGGCCACGAGCGCGTGTGGGGACAGTGGTCCCCGTTGCGCGGCAGGCTCTTCCCCGGCACCGCGATCTTCGTGACGCACCGTCCCGGCGGTTGACCGGGCGGGGCCCGTCGGGGTCTCTGCCGGGATCGGCGGCATGACCGACGTGCCCGACGTGACGTGGCGGTAGGCCACGCGTTGGCGTGCCCGGCGCGAGCTGTTGTGCGGCAACGGATCCGCCGACGTCGTCGGAGATCGCCCGCACGCCGGGCGGCATCGCACGCGCAGGTGCCCGCCCCGGCCCGGCGGCCTGCGCGCCAACGCCGACGCCCTCGTCGACGTCCGGGTGGACGGGGAGGGCGGCTCCGTCGCGGCGCCGCCGACGCCGACGAGCCGGCCGCGACCACGACTCCCCCGGCGCGGCGACCGGCGCGGCGACCGCGGTGATCACGACGGCGGCACCCCCCGCGTAGGGTCCCGCCGTGCCGATCGATCCCGCGGAGCTCGCCGCGCTGCCGAGCATCGACGCCGCCGAGCTGCTCTCCACCCGGATGGGCATCGAGCTCGTGTCGCTGTCGCTGGAGGAGGTCGTCGGGCGGATGCCCGTCGCCGGCAACAAACAGCCGTTCGGCCTCCTGCACGGGGGCGCGAACGGCGTACTGGCCGAGACGCTGGGGTCGACACTGTCGGCGCTGCACGCCCTGCCGGACCGCTTCCCCGTCGGCCTCGAGCTCGCGTGCACCCACCACCGGTCCGCGACGAGCGGGTGGGTCACCGGCACCGCGCGACCGCTGCACGTCGGCCGCAGCACCTCCACCTCGGAGATCGTGATCACGGACGATTCGGGCAGCCGTGTCGCGACCGCCCGGCTGACGTGTCTGCACCGCGACACCCGGCCCGATCCGGGCCCCTCCGGACGATCGGGTCCGACCGCTTGATCCCCGCCGGACGGAGGTAACGGCCGTCGCCCGAGTCCCGATCACGACTTGGACACAACAGTCCGGCGCGAACTGTCCAGCTCGCAGGGGGCGGGACTAGCTTTCGCGCCTATGCCTCGCCCGTTCGTGGCGGGGCCGAGGCCAGCCTGACGCCCGGGGGGTGCAGGTGCGAGGAGGTCAACGTGGCTAGAGCAAGGCGCATCGCAGCGGTCGCGAGCGGGGCGGTTCTTGCCGTCGTGCTCGCGGGCTGTGCTGCCAACCAGGGGGCGAGCACCGACTCCGGCGCCGCGTCCGCCAGTGCCGACATCCCGGCGGTGACGACCCTGCCCGTGCCGCCGGACGCGCAGAAGCCTGCCGGCAACGGCCAGGCGACCTGCAGCGGCGTGAGCATCGCGTTCGCCGGTGCGCAGTCCGGCGGCAACGCGCAGCTGGGCATCAACATCCTCAACGGCGTCCAGCTCGCCATCAACCAGCACAACCAGGCGAACCCGAACTGCCAGGTGACCCTGAAGAAGTTCGACACCGAGGGCGACCCGGGCAAGGCGCCCGGCATCGTCACCCAGGTCACGAGCGACTCCGACATCATCGGCGTCGTCGGGCTGCCGTTCTCGGGTGAGTCGAAGGCGACCGGCGCGATCTTCGAGCAGGCCGGCCTGGTGCACCTGACACCGTCGGCGACCAACCCGACGCTCACGCAGAACGGCTGGACGACGTTCTTCCGCGCCCTGGGCAACGACAACGTGCAGGGCCCGGCCGCCGCGAAGTTCATCACCGGCAAGCTCGGCGCCAAGAAGGTCTGCGTCATCCAGGACGACTCCGACTACGGCATCGGCCTGGCCAACGCGACCAACCAGGCGCTCGGTGCCGTCGCGGCCGACTGCCAGGACAAGGTCACCACGGGTCAGAAGGACTTCTCGGCCGTCGCCAGCAAGGTGATCGCGGCCAAGCCGGACGCGGTCTTCTACTCCGGCTACTACGCCGAGGGCGCCCCGCTCGACCAGCAGCTGGTCACCAAGGGCTTCACCGGCAAGTTCGTCGGCCCCGACGGCGTCAAGGACGACAAGTTCATCCAGCAGGCGGGCGACGCGTCGAACAACGCGTTCTTCACCTGCCCCTGCGTCCCGGGTGAGCTGCTGCCCGACTTCGCCAGCGCCTACCAGGGCGTGAGCGGCGGGTCCGCCCCCGGCACGTACTCGCTCGAGGGCTACGACTCGACGACGATCCTGCTGCGCGGCATCGACTCCGGCATCAAGGACCGGGCGGCGCTGAAGGACTACGTCAAGAACTACGACGCCGACGGGTTCAGCAAGCACTTCAAGTGGGACTCGACCGGCGAGCTCGCGACCACCGCCGTCTACGGCTACAAGGTCGACAACGGCAAGATCGTCTACATCGGAACGATCGGCTGACACGGCCATCACATCAGTACGACACTCTCGGGCATGCCCGCCGATGACCTCACGGGTCGTCGGCGGGCATGCCCGTCGCACATGAGGGACGTGTGCCCGTGATCTCGACAATCGTGCTCGCCCAAGGCCCCGACTGGATCCAGTTCGATGTCGAGGCCTTCGTGAGCCAGTTCTGGAGCAACACCATCGACGGGCTCGCGTACGGCTCGATCTACGCGCTGGTCGCGATGGGCTACACGATGGTCTACGGCGTGCTGCAGCTGATCAACTTCGCGCACTCCGAGGTCTTCATCGTCGGCGCCTACGCGGTGTTCTTCGTGCTCTCCGCGCTGGGCTTCGGCCCGTCGGCACCGAACCTGAGCGTCGCCGCCCTGGTCGGCGACCTCGTCCTCGCGATGCTCGTCGCCATGCTCGTCTCCGGGCTCGTGGCGGTCGCCCTCGAACGGGTGGCCTACCGGCCGTTGCGCCGTCGCAACGCGCCGCGGCTGGCGTTCCTCATCACCGCGATCGGTGCGTCGTTCGCCATCCAGTACGCGCTCTTCGCCTGGCGTGGCGCCAACCCCGAGCCGGCCGTGATCATGTTCCGGCCGAAGCCGGTCTTCGAGATCTTCGGCGCGACCATCGACAGCCAGCAGCTCGTCATCTTCGGCGCCGCCATCGTGCTGATGATCATCACGGACATGTTCGTGAACCGGACCCGGCTCGGGCGCGGCCTGCGCGCCGTCGCCCAGGACCCCGACACCGCGACGCTGATGGGCGTCAACAAGGAACGGGTCATCGTGCTGACCTTCCTCATCGGAGGCATCCTCGCCGGCGCCGCGGCGCTGTTCTACGTCATGAAGGTGCCCGCGGGCGTCCAGTTCAACGGCGGCTTCATCCTCGGCATCAAGGCCTTCGCCGCGGCCGTCCTCGGCGGCATCGGGAACATCCGCGGGGCCCTGCTCGGCGGCCTGTTGCTCGGCGTCATCGGCAACTACGGTCAGACGCTGCTGGGCAACGCCCAGTGGACCGACGTCGTCGCGTTCGTCGTACTGGTGGGCATCCTGATGATCCGCCCGACGGGCATCCTCGGCGAGTCCCTCGGGAGGGCGCGGGTATGACGACCTCTTCGACCTCGCCGAAGACCGGCACCGCGAGCGAGGCCACCCCCACCACGGGCCGCGGCTGGTTCTTCGGGCTGGGCGACCAGTGGAACAGCCTGCCGCGGCCGCAGCAGTGGGCGTGGCTCGTCCCGGTGGTCGTGCTGATCTACGCGCTCCCGCTGCTCAACCCGCCGCTGCTCACCACCGAGCCGGGGACCAACTTCCCGCTCGCGCTGTTCGACGTCGCGCGGTTCGCGCTCATCGCGATCGGGCTCAACGTCGTCGTCGGCCAGGCGGGCCTGCTCGACCTGGGCTACGTCGGCTTCTTCGCGATCGGCTCCTACGTCGCGGCGCTGCTGACCAGCCCGGACTCCGTGCTGTGGCACATCCCGTACCTGTGGACGCTGCCGCTGGCGATGGCCGTGACGATGGTGTTCGGCCTCATCCTCGGCGCGCCCACGCTGCGGCTACGCGGGGACTACCTGGCGATCGTCACGCTCGGGTTCGGTGAGATCGTCCGGCTCCTCGCGACGATCGTCGAGCCCCTCAAGGGCCAGGTCGGCTTCCAGAGCGTCGGCCACCCGCCGGGCACCAACTCCGAGGGCAACGCGATCTTCGCCGTCTCCAACGGCACACCCTGGTACTGGCTGTGCGTCACGATCACGATCATCGTCCTGTTCCTCGTCGGAAACCTGGAGCGCAGCCGCGTCGGCCGGGCGTGGGTCGCCATCCGCGAGGACGAGGACGCCGCCGAGATCATGGGCGTGGCCACGATCCGCTTCAAGCTGTGGGCATTCGTGATCGGTGCGGCCATCGGCGGGCTGTCCGGCGCGCTGTTCGCCGGGCAGATCGGCTTCGTCAACAACCAGAAGTTCGACGTGCCGACGTCGGTGCTGTTCCTCGCGGCCGTCGTCCTCGGCGGGTCGGGCAACAAGGTCGGCGTCATCCTGGGTGCGTTCGTCGTGTCCTACATCCCGAACAGGTTCGTCGAGCTCGCGGCGTACAAGTACCTGATCTTCGGCGTCGCGCTCATCGTGCTGATGATCTTCCGGCCGCAGGGTCTGCTCGGCGCCCGCCAGCGGCTGCTCGCCTACGGGCGGCAGGCGTACCTGCGGATCGTCGGCAAACCCGAGCAACTCAGTTCGGACAGCTCGCTGAAGGGCGAGGGGGACCGGATCTCATGACCGAGCCGACAGGCGACGACCGGCGCGACCCCGCCGCCCCGGATCCCGGCACCGAGCGGGCCTCCGGCACGGAGCGGATCGGCAGGCACGCCGCCGACGCGACCCCCGCGGGCACCGCCGCGCACACCGAGGGCGGCGTCGAGCTCGACGAGCAGACCCGCGAGGAGGCCGTCCAGCGGGCCGACGAGCACACCGAGCACCTCGCCGCCGAGGGCCCGGGCCTCGTCCCCGACGGCGAGGGCAGCATCGTCGAGCAGCTCGCCCACATGACGGCGGAGGAGCTCGCCGAGCGCGAGGCCGAGGTCGCGGAGGTGGTCGCGCCCGACCGCGACATCGCCGTCGAGGTCGGCGACACCCTGCTGAGCATGGACGCGGTCACGATGCGCTTCGGCGGCCTCGTGGCGCTCGACGCGGTGTCCTTCGACCTGAAGCGCGGCGAGATCCTCGGGCTCATCGGGCCCAACGGTGCCGGCAAGACGACGTGCTTCAACGCACTCACCGGCGTCTACCGGCCCACGTCGGGTCAGGTCCGGCTCGAGGGCCAGCCCCTCGGGCGCCGGTCACGGCACCAGATCACGCGCCTGGGCATCGCGCGCACGTTCCAGAACATCCGCCTCTTCGGCGAGATGACCGCGCTGGAGAACGTCGTCGTCGGGGCGGACGCCCGGCACCGCACGAGCGTCGTCGGTGCGCTGCTGCGGCTCCCCCGCCACCACCGCGAGGAGCGGCAGGCGATCGACCGGGCCATGGCCCTGCTGGAGTTCGTCGGCATCGCGCACAGGGCCGCCGACAAGGCGCGCAACCTGCCCTACGGCGACCAGCGGCGGCTGGAGATCGCGCGGGCGCTGGCGACCGAGCCCAAGCTGCTGTGTCTCGACGAGCCGGCCGCCGGGTTCAACCCCGCCGAGAAGGACAACCTCATGGGGTTGATCCGCAAGATTCGCGACGACGGCTACACGGTCCTGCTCATCGAGCACGACATGCGGCTGGTCATGGGCGTCACCGACCGGATCGTCGTGCTCGAGTTCGGGCGCAAGATCGCCGAGGGGCTGCCCTCCGAGATCCGGGAGAACCCGGCCGTGATCGCCGCCTACCTGGGGGTGCCCGACGATGCCACTGCTTGAGCTGAACGACGTCTGCGCCCACTACGGCCGGATCCAGGCCCTCGACGGCATCACCCTGACCGTCGAGGAGGGCGAGGTCGTCACGCTGATCGGGGCCAACGGCGCCGGCAAGACGACGACCATGCGCGTGATCTCCGGGATCCGTCCCGTCTCGTCGGGCAAGCTGCTCTTCGACGGCGACGACATCAAGTCGCTACGCGCCGACCTGCGCGTCGTGCGTGGCATCTCCCAGTCCCCCGAGGGCCGCGGCGTGTTCCCGGGCATGACGGTGCTCGAGAACCTCGACATGGGCGCCTACACGCGCAAGGACCGCAAGTCGTTGGGCGCCGACCTCGACCGGGTCTTCTCGCTGTTCCCGCGGCTCGCGGAGCGGCGCACCCAGGCCGGGGGCACCCTGTCCGGCGGTGAGCAGCAGATGCTCGCCATCGGCCGCGCGCTGATGGCCAAGCCCCGGCTGCTGCTGCTCGACGAGCCGTCGATGGGCTTGGCGCCGCAGTTCATCGCCCAGATCTTCCGGATCATCACCGAGATCAACGAGCAGGGCACCACGGTCCTGCTCGTCGAGCAGAACGCCCAGCAGGCGCTCAGCCGCGCCGACCGCGCGTACGTGATCGAGACCGGACGGATCGTGAAGGCCGGGACGGGCGCGGAGCTGCTCGCCGACCCGGCGATCAAGGAGGCCTACCTCGGCGTGGCCTGAGGCCGTGACGCACGACGCCCCGGCGGCTCCTGGTGGGCCGCCGGGGCGTCGTCGTCGCCACGGGGTACGGGTCAGCGCGCTTCGGCGAGGCCCTCGACCACTGCCTCGGCGACCGCCTTCATCGTCGTGCGCCGGTCCATCGCGGTGCGCTGGATCCAGCGGAACGCCTCGGGCTCGCTCATGTTCTGCTTGCTCATGAGCAGGCCCTTCGCCCGGTCGACGACCTTGCGGGTCTCCAACCGGTCCGACAGCGTCGCGACCTCGTCCTCCAGCGCCTTCTTCTCGGCGAACCGGGAGACGGCCAGCTCGATCGCCGGTACCAGCTCGTGCCGGGCGAACGGCTTGACCAGGTAGGCCATCGCGCCCGCGTCGCGCGCCCGCTCGATGAGGTCGCGCTGGCTGAACGCGGTGAGCATCACGACGGGAGCGATGCGCTCCTCGACGATGGTGCCCGCCGCCTCGATACCGTCCTTCTTGGGCATCTTGATGTCCATGATCACCAGGTCGGGCCCGAGGCTGCGGGCCAGCTCGACCGCCGCCTCGCCGTCGCCCGCCTCACCCGCGATCTGGTAGCCCTCCTCGGTGAGCATCTCGGTGAGATCGAGACGGATGAGCGCCTCGTCCTCGGCCACGAGCACTCGCCAGCCCGGGGCGGGTCCGGCCGCCTCGGCGGCGTCGTCCTCGGAAACCTGCTGAGCCACCGGGGTCTCTCCTTCGAACGGTTGGGGCGACTGAGAAGGGGCAAGGCTACCGGGATAAGCTCGTGACCCGGACGACGATCTCCGTTTCGTGGGCGGAGACACGTCGCCGGACCCCCGCCGGCGCCCCGGCGGACGGTCGTGCGGTCAGGCCCCCGTAGCCCAATCGGCAGAGGCAGCGGACTCAAAATCCGCCCAGTGTGCGTTCGAGTCGCACCGGGGGCACCACGAACCAGATCGCGCCGTCCGGCCCGCCCTGCCCGCGGCGCCCGCACCTCGTCCGCCCGGCCGGGTGGCTCGCGCACCGCAGCGACCGTGAGCGCTCGTCGGCCCGGCGCGGGAACGAGCGCGGCACCGCTCGGCCCGCCGAGGCTCGGCCCTCGGCCCCCGGCCCTCGGCCCTCGGCACCGCAACGCCCGGCCCGCAGCGCCGCTCGGTCCGGTGCCGCGCTCGGCCCGTGGCGCCGCGCAGACCACGGACACCGCTGCGCCCGCGGCAGAGCCCCGGCCCTCGGCACCTCCGGACGAGGGTCCCGCCGTGCGGCCGAGCCGTGCCGGAGCCGGCGCTCGGCGGTGCTGTTCCCGAGCGCGGCCGACGGCCGGCGACGTCCGGTGGGCCGTTCGGTTGGCGACCGTCACGGTGAACCGCCTCGGCATCCGGGTGGTGCAGGCACAAACGGCGACCTGCGCGGATCGCGCCG
Source organism: Pseudonocardia benzenivorans CB1190 (assembly GCF_000196675.2). Taxonomy (GTDB): domain Bacteria; phylum Actinomycetota; class Actinomycetes; order Mycobacteriales; family Pseudonocardiaceae; genus Pseudonocardia; species Pseudonocardia benzenivorans. Next base: position 4,148,668 of record NC_015312.1, read on the forward strand.
TTCTTCACCCGTTCGTCGGCCAACCTCGAGGCCTCTCGCTGCCACGACCACCCACATGCACCCCGTTCGTCACGATCTCGGCGAGACGCTCGGTAACGCAATGGTCACGAGTGGCCGAAGATACCCGCGCAGTCCCGCTCCCCCACGCGACTGAAAGCGGATTGAAGGAAATGACCTCACACCGAGTGGCTACCCCTGTGCGCCGACGATGGTCGCGCGCCCGTCGCCGGCAGACGTTCGTCGCCGCGGCCGTGCTCGCGATCGGAGCCGGCTTCGCCATCCACGGCGTCGCCTCCGCGGCGCCGCAGACGCTCAGCGTCGGAGGCGGATCGTCGTACAAGACGATCCAGTCGGCGCTCAACGCCGCCAAGCCCGGCGACACCGTCGAGGTGTCGGCCGGGACCTACCCCGAGGCGTTGAAGTTCCCCACCAGCGGCACCTCCACCGGCTGGATCACGTTGCGCAGCAAGGCCGGTGCCAAGGTCGTCGTCGACGGCCGCAACAGCCTCAAGAGCGGCAACGGGCTCGTCAGCCTCGACGGGCGCTCCTACATCCGGATCTCCGGGCTGACGATCACGAACTCCCCGACGCACGGCATCTACGGCACCAACGCGTCGAACATCCAGATCTCGCAGACCGAGGTGTCCAACACTCGCAACGGCGGGCTCGTGCTGCTCAACGGCGCCAACGCCGTCATCGACGGCAACAACGTGCACCACACCAACCAGGCCGGGACGTCGGCGTCGAACGAGGCCGTCAGCCTCGTCAACTACGACACGGTCGACATCAAGAACAACCAGGTGCACGACAACGGCGAGGAGGGCATCGACGTCAAGTACGAGACCCGCAACGCCCAGGTGCACGGCAACCGCGTCTACAACAACCGCGGACCGAACATCTACGCCGACTCCGTGCACGACGTGAAGATCTTCGACAACGTCGTGACCGGCGCGACGAACTCCAGCAAGCCCGGGATCCTGATCGCCGTCGAGTCGTACTCGCCGACGAAGAAGTTGGCCCGCGTCGACGTCTACAACAACGTCCTGACCGGCAACGCCGGCGGCGGGATCGGGTTGTGGAAGGAGGGCGGCGGCACGATGTCGGACATCCACATCACCAACAACGTGGCCTACGCCAACAAGCGGGCCGGGATCGTGTTCAGCACCAGCGGGTTCAGCGGCACGAACGTCATCCGCAACAACATCCTGACCGGCAACCCCTCGCCGATCAGTGGCGGCACCGGCGGCTTCACCGTCGACCACAACCTGACGACGGGCGACCCGAAGTTCGTCGACGCCGCGGCCGGTGACTTCCACCTGCAGGCGGGCTCCCCCGCGATCAACGCGGGCGTGGGCACCCTCGCGGTGGCCGTCGACGCTGCGGGCATCGCCCGACCCAAGGGCGGCGCGTTCGACCTGGGCGTCTTCGAGCGCTGACGCACGCTCAGCCGAGCCCGACCCGCGCGCGGTCGCCGCGGCCCAGCCGTTCCAGGGCCGCGACGACCGCGCCGGCGCCGTCGTCCCCGGCGATGCGCTCGGCGAGCCTGGCCGCCGCCCGGCGCATCTCGGGCCGGGTCACGGCCGTGGTGATCCGGCAGGCGAGCGCCTCGGCACCACGGCCGCCGTCCGCGGGAAGAGCCAGGAATGCGGCACGTCGTCGACGACGAGGACGTCGTCCCCCGCGACCTCGAGACGCGCCCACCCCCGGCCCACGACCGCGCGGGTTCCGCTGCGCCGCAACGCCTCCGCGAGGATCGACGACAGCCGTTCCCCCTGTCCCGGGCCCACGGACCCGAACCCGACGTAGACCGGCGCGGGCCCGGCCTGCAGGAACGCGGCGAGATCGGCGGGCGGCTCCCAGGAGTCGGGGACGTACGGGTACCAGTAGCCGACGACCTCGAGCCCGGGCCGCCAGTCCACCGGGCGCGGCAGCACGTGCGGGCTCCACCCGTGCCACACCGGCCACCGGGTCACGCGCAACCGGCGCAGCGACGCGACGGGCGACCGCCGGGGCAGGCCCATCACCGCGCGGACGTGCGCACTCGCCCGGTGGAACGGCGTCGTCGACAGCCGCGCGAGCTCGCCCGCCACCAGGTTCCCGGCCGGGCCGAGCGACCGCGCGGTGTGGAACAGGACCGGCGGGAACGCCCGGGTCGGCTCGACCGGCCGGCTGAACAGCCCCGCACTCGGGATGGCGTGGCCCTCGGCGACGTCGACACCGAACTGTGCCGTCATGGTGACCAGCAGGACGTCGGCGTGCGCGGCCGCCTCGACGAGGTCGTCGGCCGCGCCGCAGAGGTACGTCGTCATCGCCTCGGCCTGCTCGGCGAGGAACCGCAGCGAGCTCCGCGGGCCGGTGCCGAGGTCCGCGATCGTGCGCGCGTCGCCCGCCAGGCGGCGGAACGCGACACCGCCCACACGCACGGTCTGCTCGAACTCCGGGTTCGCGGCGACGGTGACCTCGTGGCCCGCGGAGGCCAGCCGGCGCCCCAGCCCGACGAATCCCACGACGTCCCCTCGCGACCCCGGCGCGGCGATCAGCACCCGCACGACATCCCCTCCCCGCGGGTCCTGCGGTCGGCCGCGGACCCACCTCGACACCCGACGCCCGCCGACACTGCTGAATCGGACGGTGCCGGACGATGCCGTCCGGCCCGTTCCTCGGTACGTTCAGTGTCCGCTCGACGAGGAGGTCGTGGTGGGCATCTCCGTGTTCCTGGTCGACGACCACGAGATTGTCCGGCGCGGCGTCGCGCACCTGCTCGACGCCGAACCCGACATGGATGTGGTCGGTGAGGCCGCGTCGGCCACGGAGGCGCTGGCGCGCATCCCCGCGGCGCACCCGGACGTCGCGATCCTCGACGTGCGGCTGCCCGACGGCGAGGGCATCAGCGTCTGCCGCGAGGTCCGGTCGATGCTCGACCCCCCGCCCGCGTGCCTGATGCTCACCTCCTACAGCGACGACCAGGCGCTGTTCGGCGCGATCGTCGCGGGCGCGGCCGGCTATCTGCTGAAGGACGTGGCCGGGACCAACCTCGTCGGGGCCGTCCGCACCGCCGCCGCGGGCGGCAGCCTCATCGACCCGGAGACCGCGGCCCGGGCGCTCGAACGGCTGCGGACGCCCGAGGACCCGCGCTACGAGTCCCTCTCGCCACAGGAACGCCGGATCCTCGACCTCATCGCGACGGGCCTGACCAACCGGCAGATCGGGGCGGAGCTGTTCCTCGCGGAGAAGACCGTCAAGAACTACGTGTCGTCGCTGCTGCACAAGCTCGGCTTCGCCCGCCGGACCGAGGCCGCGGTCTACGCCGCCAGCCGTCGGCGCGCGGGACGCCCCCCGGCGCCACCGCCGCAACGCTGACCCGGCGCGCTACCCCGCGCGATCCGCCCCGACCGGACGCCACCGCGCGCAGCGCCGACCAGACGCCACTCCGCCACGACCGACCGGCGCCACCGCGCGGTCCGCCGGTTCGGCCCCACCCCGCGCTCCGCCGACTCGGCGCCACCCCGCGCACCGCCGACCGCGTGCCACCGGCGCGGCGGTGTCCGACGTGGACCGTGCGTGGAATCCTCGCGCCGGTGGACGCCGAACCGCCCGTCGACGCGCCCGGTCCCGCCGCCGCGCACGACGACCGCGACCCCCCTGTGGAGCTGCGCGTCCACGGCGTCGCGGGAACCCCGCCGGAGCTCATGCTCCAGCTCGTCCCCGCCGTGCGGACCGATCGCGCGGAGCAGCCGCCGGACGACGACGACGGCGCGATCACCGAGTGGCGCCAACCGCCCGCCCGGCCGCAGCTGCGGGCGTGGTCGTGGGGATCGCTGACGTCGGGCCGCTGGTACCAGGCGTTCTATCTGGTGCTGCTGCCGTTCATGCTGGCGAACCTCGCCGGCTGGGCGCTGCTGGCGAGCCCGGACGGCGGCCCGCCGACCGGCACCGGCGACCACGCGGACCGCGAACGTCCCGCGCGCGGCGTCCGGATCCGCTGGTGCGTGCTGCTCGTGCGGCTCGCGGCGCTGCTGGTCACGACGATCTTCGCGTTCTGGACCCAGCTGGTCGTGGCCGATCTCGTCACCTACCAGTGGCTGGTCCGGCACGCCGGATGGCCCGGCTGGACCGTCGGCGCCGGGTTCGCGGTGACGGCCGGTGTGCTGCTCGCGGTCGTCTGGCTCAGCCGGATCCGGACCCGGCCGACGCGCAGGCACGTCGATCCCTGGGCGGTGTGGACCGACCCGGCCGGCCGGGCGTCGCTGCACCACGACCAGCCTCCCATGTGGAACAGCCCGGGCATCAACGTCGGGCTGCGCCGGCTGCACCTGTCGGCCGCGCTGGGCGCCGTGGCGCTCGCCGGCTGCTGGCCGAGCGCCGGTGGCTGGACGACGTGGCGGACGGCGGGGCTGTGGTGCGCGGTCGCGACGCTGGCCGCCGTCGCCGTCCTGACCTGCTGGATCAGCCTCGCGGACGGCGAGGCGCCGGGCTCGGCCGACCCGGCCGGTCCTCCGCGGGCGCTGCGGGGGCACGGGCTGCCGCCCGCGGCCCTCGTGCGGCACGGCACGTGGCCGCCCGCCGCGGCGGCACTCGCGCTGGCCGCCGTCGCCACCGGCGGGGTCGACACGGCCTGGGTCGGGGCACACCCGTTCCTCCCGGCGCTGCGCGGTTCCGCGCTGTGGCTCAGCCTCGCCGTACTCGTCGTCGCGGCGCTGGTCGGCGTGGTCCAGGGCAGGGTGGTCCCGGCGCCGGGAACCCCGCCGCGGCGCCGGGACCTGCGGCGGGCCAACGCCCCGTCGATCCTGCTGCTCGCCGCCGCGATCGGGGCCGCGCTGGGGGCGGGCATCGCCGAGCAGGTGGCCCGGCTCGCCGGGTCGACGTGCAGTGTGGGCCCGTGCGTGGTCGTCGGCGACACCGTCGGCTGGATGGCCATCGTGTTCACCTCGATCCTCGCGGCCGTCGGTCTGGTCGTCGCGCTGTGCTGGCTCGCGCTGCGGCTCGTCCCGCGGGCCGACGGCCGTCGACCCCCGGCCGCGGTCGCGTTGCGCTCGTTGACCGTCCGCGGCTCGTGGCTGACGGCGCTGCTCGGCGCGCTCGGCTCGCTGGCCACCGTCGCCGGGATCGCCGTCGCGCTGGCCCGCGGCGGGCTCCCCCCGGTGAGCGCGGTCCCGGTCGCGGTGTCGGCGACGGTCGTCGGCACGCTGATCCTGCTCACGCTCGGCCTGCTCGCCGCGGCGCTGCGGCACCGCCACGTGCGGACGCCGGTCGCGATCGGCGTCGCGGTCGCGGTCGTCGCCGTGGCCGCGGTGGTGGTCTGGGCGCTGCGGTCCGGCCGATCGTGGCAGGTCCTCGGGGTGCCGCTGCCACCGAGCACCTTCGCCGAGTTCTCGCTCGTCGTCGCGATCCTGCTGCCGACGGCGCTGGTGCTGCGGCGGATGTACGCCGCGGTGCGCAGCGTCGCCGCACGGCGCGGCGTCGGGGTGCTGTGGGACGTCGGCACGTTCTGGCCGCGGTGGTTCCATCCGCTCGCGCCGCCCACCTACTCCGACCGCGCCGTCACGGGCCTGACCGACCGCATCGAGGACGTCGAGCCCGGCGAGGTGTTCGTCGTGGCGGCGCACAGCCAGGGATCGGTGATCGCGGGCACCGCGCTGCTCGCCGCGAACCCGCGGACCCCGGTCGCGCTGCTGACGTTCGGCTCGCCGTGGCATCACCTCTACGGCGAGTTCTTCCCCGGCTACTTCGACACGGGAGCGACGGCGGCGCTGGTCGACACGCTCGACCGGCGCTGGCGCAACCTGTACCGCGACACCGACCCGATCGGCGGGCCGGTCCACGACCCGGCCGTCGACGCGTCCGCCCTCGCCGACCCGCACCTGCGCATCCACAGCGACTACTGGCTCGAGCCCGAGTACGGCGTCGCCGTCGCGCGCCTCGAGCGGGCGATCAGGTCGGCCGTGCAGCACCCCACGCCGGGGCCGTCGGAACGGACCGGACGACCGGCGAGGGAACAGACCACGCCCACGACCCGTTGACCCCACCATGGCGACCGTTGAGCTGACCACCGAGAACTTCGACGACGTCGTCGGCGGACCCGGAACCGTGTTCGTCGACTTCTGGGCGTCGTGGTGCGGGCCGTGCCGTCAGTTCGGACCGGTCTTCGAGGAAGCCTCCGAGCGGCACACCGACATCACGTTCGCGAAGGTCGACACCGAGGACCAGACCGAGCTGGCGCAGGCCTTCGGGATCTCGTCGATCCCGACGGTGATGGCGGTGCGCGACGGCGTCGTCGTCTACGCGCAGCCGGGTGCGCTGCCCGGTCCGGCGTTCGAGGACCTCATCGGCAAGGTCCGCGACGTCGACATGGAGAAGGTGCGCGAGGCCGTCGCGCAGCAGCAGGCCGAGCAGGCGGCCCAGCAGGGCGACTGACCTGTGCGTGGCGATGGTCGCTACCGCGGTACATCGCCACTCACGACCCACGGCGTGGAGCGTCGTCCCCAGTCGTCGCGCCGCACGACGAACTCACGACCACCCTCAAGAGCGAACGGCCCCGGGACCGCGGTCCCGGGGCCGTCGTCGTTCGGCGCGGCTCGACGACCCGTCAGCTCCGTCGAGCCGGACGCGACCCGCCGTCAGCCCGCCTGCGCCGTTCCCGGGCGCAACGGCTCCAGCTCACCGGCGACCCCCTCGGCGGCCCTGCGCAGCAGCGGGACCGCCTGCTGGATCAGGGCGTCGGACATCCGCGGCGACGGGCCCGAGATCGAGACGGCCGCCCGGGGCGCGCGGCCCGGGACGGCGACCGCGACGCACCGGACGCCGATCTCCTGTTCCTCGTTGTCGACGGCGTAGCCCGCCTCGCGCACCCGGTCGAGCTCGGCGCGGAACCCGTCGGGCGTGATGATCGTGTGCCCCGTCTGCGGGTGCATCACCGACCCGGCGACGATCATGTCGGCCTGCTCGGGCGGCATGAGCGCCAGCATGGCCTTGCCGACGGCCGTGCAGTGCACCTGCGCCCGGCGGCCGACCTCGGTGAACATCCGCATCGCGTGCACGCCCGGGACCTGCGCGGTGTAGACGACGTGGTCGCCGTCGAGCATCGCGAGGTTGGCGCTCTCGCCGATCTCGTCGACCAGTTCGCGCAGGTAGGGCATCGCCCAGGTGCCCAGCAGCTGCGAGGCGTGCTCCCCCAGGCGCATCAGGCGCGGCCCGAGCGCGTACTCCCGCGACGGCTGCTGGCGCACGTAGCCGAGGTCGACGAGGGTGCGGACGAGCCGGTGGATCGTCGGCAGCGGGAGCGCGAGACGGGCCGCGAGCTGGGACAGGCCTGCCGTCCCACCGAGGTCGCTCATCGCCTCCAGCAGCTCGAAGGTGCGCTCCACGGACTGGACGCGGCCGCTCCCCCGCTCGGGCGCAGGGTCCGCGCCGGGCTCCGGACCCGCTGGGGACTGCTTGGGCATCTCGCCGCTCCCGTGTCGATGCGCGAACCGGCCGGAAGCGCACATCGTCTTCCGCCATCCGGAATCCTACCCGCCGGTCCGGCCGACCCGGACGCCGCGCGAGGCCGAGCGCGCCCCTTCGCCGCGGCCGGACCCGCCGCACCCCGGGCGCAGCCCGCCGGCCGCCGGCTGCTCCGTGCTGCCCAGGCCCTGCTCAGGCGGGACGTCACCCGCCCGGCATCCGTCGGTCGGCCGCCGTCCACGCAGGTCGAGTGTTTGACAGGTGTCCCCGCTCACTTTACAGTTCTCGCAGAACAGAAGTTGACTTCCACGATACGAAATTGGAAGGAGCGGCGTCCCCGTGAACCGCCCCGCGATGCGCTACCTGCCCAACTGCTCGCTGCTGTTCGCCGAGCTCCCGCTGCTCGAGCGGCCGGCCGCCGCGAAGGCCGCCGGGTTCGACGCGGTCGAGTTCTGGTGGCCGTTCGCCGAGGCCGTGCCCGCCGACGCCGAGGTGGAGGCGTTCGTCACCGCGATCTCCGACGCCGGGGTCGCGCTCGTCGGGCTCAACTTCTTCGCGGGCGACCTCGCGGGCCCGGACTGCGGCGTGCTGTCGCTCCCGGCGCGCTCGCCCGAGTTCCGGGCGAACCTCGCCGTCGCGGCATCGATCGCCGGGCGCCTCGGCGTCCGCGGCCTCAACGCGCTGTACGGCAACCGTGCCGACGGCGTCAGCCCGCAGGAGCAGGACGAGCTCGCCACCGAGAACCTCGTCCTCGCCGCCGAGGCGGTCGCGGCCGCGGGCGCCACCGTGCTCGTCGAGCCGATCAGCGGGCCCAAACCCTACCCGCTGCGCACCGCCGCCGACGCCGTCGCGGTCGTCGACCGGGTGCGCGCCGCGGGTGCCCCGAACGTCGGCTTCCTGTTCGACCTGTTCCACCTGGGGGCCAACGGCGACGACCTCGACGAGGCCATCACCCGGCACTTCGACGTGATCGCCCACGTGCAGATCGCCGACGTACCCGGCCGCGGCGAGCCCGGCTCCGGCGAGCTGGACCTCATGGGCCGGCTGCAGACCCTGCAGGACAAGGGCTACGACGGCTGGGTCGCGCTGGAGTACAAGCCGTCGACCGGCGACACCGCCGAGAGCCTGCACTGGCTGCCGCGCGCCCGGCGCGGCGCCGCCTGACCTCCCTGTCCGCGATACCTCCGGAGTGACACCAGAATGAGCACCACCACCGTCGCGTTCATCGGCCTGGGCATCATGGGCCGCCCGATGTCGGCCAACCTCGTCGCGGCCGGCTTCGACGTCGTCGGCTACAACCGCTCCCCGGCGCCGATCGAGGCGCTCGTCGCCGCGGGGGGCCGCGGGGCGGGCAGCATCGCCGAGGCGGTCAAGGGCGCCGACGTCGTCGCCGTCATGGTCCCCGACTCCCCCGACGTCGAGGCGGTCCTCGCGGGCCCCGACGGCGTGTTCGACAACGCCGCCGAGGGCACGCTCGTCATCGACTTCTCGACGATCCTTCCCGACGTCTCGCGCCGGCTCGCCGCGCAGGGCGCCGAGCGCGGCCTGCGCGTCCTGGACGCCCCCGTCTCCGGCGGCGAGGCGGGCGCGGTCGAGGGCGTGCTGTCGATCATGGTCGGCGGCGACGCCGAGGCGTTCGCCGCGGCACAGCCCGTGTTCGACGCCGTCGGGGCGACCATCGTGCACGTGGGACCGGCGGGCGCCGGCCAGACCGTGAAGGCCGCCAACCAGCTCATCGTCGCCGGGAACATCCAGCTGCTCGCCGAGGCGATCGTGTTCCTGGAGGCCCACGGCGTCGACACCGAGGCGGGCGTGACGGTACTGGGTGGGGGCCTGGCCGGCAGTACCGTCCTGCAGCGCAAGGCGGGCAACATGCTGAACCGGGACTTCACGCCCGGCTTCCGGATCGCGTTGCACCACAAGGACATGAAGATCGTGACCGACGCCGCGCGGGCGGCCGGCGTGGTGATCCCGCTGGGCGCGCACGTCGCCCAGCTGGTCGCGGCGCTGAACGCGCAGGGCCACGGCGGCCTCGACCACTCCGCCCTGTTCACCACCGTCGAGCAGCTCTCCGGCCGCTCCGGTTCCTGACCCGACCCACGAGAGGACCTGTCATGCCTCGTATGAGGACGGTCGACGCGGCGGTCGCGATCCTGCGCCGCGAAGGCATCACCGACCTGTTCGGGCTGCCCGGCGCGGCGATCAACCCGTTCTACTCGGCGGTGCGTGCCGACGGGGGGCTGCGGCACACCCTGGCCCGCCACGTCGAGGGGGCCGCGCACATGGCCGAGGGCTACACCCGCGCGGCGCCGGGCAACATCGGCGTCTGCGTCGGCACCTCCGGGCCCGCCGGCACCGACATGATCACCGGGCTGTACTCGGCGGCCGCGGACTCGATCCCGATCCTGTGCATCACCGGGCAGGCACCGGTCGCGAAGCTGCACAAGGAGGACTTCCAGGCCGTCGACATCGCCTCGATCGCCCGGCCGCTCACCAAGATGGCGGTGACGGTCCTCGAGCCGGCCCAGGTCCCCGGGACCTTCGCGCAGGCGTTCCACCTGATGCGCTCCGGGCGGCCCGGTCCGGTCCTCATCGACCTGCCGATCGACGTCCAGCTCGCCGAGATCGAGTTCGACATCGACGCCTACGAACCGCTGCCCTCCTACCGGCCGGTGGCGTCGCGGGCACAGATCGACAGGGCGCTGGACCTGCTGTGCACGGCGCAGCGCCCGGTGATCGTCGCGGGCGGCGGCGTCCTCAACGCCGACGCCGCCGACCTGCTCGTCGAGTTCGCCGAGCTCACCGGCACGCCCGTCATCCCGACGCTGATGGGCTGGGGCGCGATCCCCGACGACCACCCGCTGATGGCCGGCATGGCGGGCATCCAGACGTCGCACCGCTACGGCAACGCGACCCTGCTGGCGTCCGACCACGTGCTGGGCATCGGCAACCGGTGGGCCAACCGGCACACCGGCGACCTCGACACCTACACCGCCGGCCGCACGTTCACCCACATCGACATCGAGCCGACCCAGATCGGCCGTGTGTTCGCCCCCGACCTCGGCATCGCGTCCGACGCCCGCGCGGCGCTGGCGCTGCTCGTCGAGGCCGCACGCGAGCGTGCGTCGGACGGCACGCTGCCCGACCGGTCCGGGTGGGCGGGCGAGTGCGCCGGACGCAAGGCGACGATGCTGCGCACCACGCACTACGACCAGGTGCCGATCAAGCCGCACCGGGTCTACGAGGAGATGAACCGGGTCTTCGGCCGCGACACCCGCTACGTCACGACGATCGGCCTCTCCCAGATCGCCGCCGCACAGCTGCTGCACGTCTACAGGCCGCGGCACTGGATCAACGCCGGCCAGGCCGGCCCGCTGGGGTGGACCGTGCCCGCGGCCCTGGGCGTCGTCGCGGCCGACCCTACGCAGGAGGTCGTCGCGATCTCCGGCGACTACGACTTCCAGTTCATGATCGAGGAGCTGGCGGTCGGGGCGCAGTTCAACCTGCCCTACGTCCACGTCCTGGTGAACAACGCCTACCTGGGCCTGATCCGGCAGGCGCAGCGCAACTTCGACATGGACTTCTGCGTCCAGCTCTCCTTCGACAACATCAACGCCGACGACGACGCCGCACCCGGGCTCAAGGGCTACGGCGTCGACCACGTCAAGGTCGCCGAGGGCCTGGGCTGCAAGGCGATCCGGGTCGTCGAGCCGGACGCCATCGCGCCCGCGCTCGTCGAGGCACGCCGGCTCGCGGCCGAGCACAAGGTCCCCGTGGTCGTCGAGGTCGTCCTCGAGCGGGTCACCGACATCGCGATGGGCACGGCGCTCGACGCCGTGAACGAGTTCGGCGGTGCCACCTCGGACCCGGCCGACGCGCCGACGTCGATCCTCGCCCGGGCGGTCTGATGCGGGTCGTCGTCGCCCCCGACAAGTTCAAGGGCTCGCTGACCGCCGTCCAGGTGGCCGAGCGCGTCGGGGCAGGGCTGCAGGCGGTCGCGCCGGAGGTCGACGTCGTCGCCCTCCCGGTGGCCGACGGCGGCGACGGCACCGTCGACGTGGCCCTCGCGGCGGGCTTCCACGCCGTGCCCGCCACGGCGTCGGGTCCGACCGGCGAGCCCGTGCAGACCCGGTGGGCGCGTCGCGGCGACGTCGCGATCGTCGAGCTGGCCGCAGTCTGCGGGCTCGTCCGGCTCCCCGGCGGACGGCCGGACCCGTTGGGCGCGAGCAGCATCGGGCTCGGTGAGGTGATCGGGGCGGCGCTCGCGGCCGGCTGCCGGCAGATCGTCGTGGCCATCGGCGGCAGTGCCGGAACCGACGGCGGCGCCGGGCTGCTCACCGCGCTGGGCGCCGTGGTGCGCGACGCGACGGGCCGCCCGGTGCCACTCGGCGGGGCCGCGCTCGCCGGGGCCACGTCGCTCGACCTGACCGGGCTCGACCCCCGGCTCGCCGTGACGGACCTCGTGGTGGCCTGCGACGTCGACAACCCGCTGTGCGGGCCTCGCGGTGCCGCGGCGGTGTACGGGCCGCAGAAGGGCGCGACCCCGGCCGACGTCGCGACGCTCGACGCCGCACTGGGCCACTGGGCCGGCCTGGTCGCCGACGCGACGGGCACCGACCACCGCGACGACCCGGGCGCCGGCGCGGCGGGCGGGGTGGCCTTCGCGGCACGGGCGGTGCTCGGGGCGGCGCTGCGCCCGGGCATCGACCTCGTGCTCGACCTGCTGCGGTTCGACGAGCACCTCGCCGGGGCCGATCTCGTCGTCACCGGGGAGGGCGCGCTCGACGAGCAGACGCTCGCCGGGAAGGCCCCGGCCGGCGTGGCCGCCGTGGCCCGTGCCGCCGGGGTGCCCGTCGTCGCCGTGACCGGGCACAGCGCGCTGACCGCGGCCCGGCTGCGCGCGGCCGGGATCGAGCAGGCCTACGCGCTCACCGACCTCGAACCCGACGTCGCGCGGTGCATCGCCGACGCGGGTCCGCTGCTGGAGGAGCTCGCACGGGGCCTTGCGAGGGACCGGCTCCGCGGCGCGGTGGTCACCTGAGTCGGGAATGACGTTGCCGGCCGTGGCATGGCCGGTGAGCCGCTCACGAACCGTCGGCCGGGCCGAACCGGTAGCCGCTGCGCGCGGAGAACTGGGCCGTCACCGCGAACCGGTCGCCGCGCACGAGGGTGTGGCGCCACTCGACGCCGCGCAGCCCCACCTTGCCGAGGCGCTCGATCGAGAACGCGGCGATGCCCGTGGGGATGCCGAGCAGCTCGCGTTCGGACTCCACCGGCACCACCGCCCGGATGTGCTCCTCGCCGCCCGAGAGGCGCACCCCGCAGCGCTCGGCGTACTCGTCGTAGAGCGCGGTGTGGGTGAAGTCGACGTCGAGCAGCGGGGCGGCCAGCGACTCGGGCAGCCACACCCGGTCGACGGCCAGTGGCGACGAGCCCGCGAGCCGCAGCCGCTCCAGGTAGACCAGCGGCGTCGACTCCTCCAGCCCGAGCCGGGTGGCGACGACGCCGTCGGCCCGCACGTCGAGGGTCCGCACGACGCTGCGCTGCCGCAGGCCGGTGGCCTCGACAGAGGCGAAGAGGCTGTAGAGCGCGCCGAGGGGCTGCTCGATCTCGACGGGATCGGCCAGCCGCGGCGCACGGCCCCGCGCCGCGACGACGGTGCCCTCGTCGCGCAGCCTGCGCAGCGCCTCCCGGACGGTGTGCCTGCTGACCCCGTACTCGGCGACCAGCGCGAGCTCGCCGGGGAACGCGTCGGCGAACGCGCCGCCCCGCAACCGGCGCCGCAGGTCACCCAGCAGCTGCGACCACAGCGGCTCGGCGAGCGTACGGTCGAGCGGGGCCGCCCCCAGCTCGCTTGTCACGCCGCTCATCGTCCCCTCGCCGGTCGCTCGTCGCCCGCCCGCGCACTCCCGCGACCGGCCCGTCCGTCACGAAACTACCCGTGCGGGCGAACCCGGTCCGTCGGCGCCACCCCGTGCCCACCCGGGCGCGCTGCGTCGACACCGGGCTCGTCCGCGGCGAGAGCCTCCCCCAGCGCGACGACGAGCGGGTCCGGTCGCTCCCAGCGCGCCCCCGTCCCCGCCACGGACCGGACCCACTGCACGCCGCGCAGCGCGTTGCAGACGAGCATGCCGTCGGCGGCCGCGAGCTCGTCGATCCCGACGGGCACCAGGTCGTAGGGCAGCCGCATCCCGTCGAGGGCGTCGAGCAGCGCCTGCCGGGCGGTGCCGGGGAGCAACCGGCCGTCGAGCGGCGGGGTGACGAGCCGGCCGCCGCGGACGACGGCCACGCACGCGCGCGTCGTCTCCAGGACGGCGCCGTCGGTCCCGACGAGCAGCGGCGACGTCCCCGCGGGCACGTCGGCCTCGAGCGCGTCGAACCGGTCCCGGTCCGCGAGCTTGTGCGGGCGGCCCGCGGAGTCCCGGACGGGCACGAGCGTCACCCCGGGCTGGTCGGCGGGCGGCACGGGCGCAGGCCACGGCGTGACGACGACGTCGACCCGGCCCGGGTCGTCGGGCCGCGCGTCGACCCGGACCCGCAGGTGGCCGGGGGTGTCGGCGACCGCGGCGCGGACGGCGGCGGGCACGTCGGCGCGCAGCGCGACGCCGTAGAGCTCCCAGTAGGAGCGCTGCAGCCTGCGGAGATGGTCGGCGAGCCGGCGCGGCCGGCCGTCGACGACCAGGAACGTCTCGAAGACCCCACGCGCCGGGTCGGCGTCCGGCGCGGCGCCCGCCGACGGAACGCCGGGGCCCGACGGGAGCCGCCCGCCGAGGACCGCGAGCAGCGGTGCGGCCTTGGTCAGGCACTCCCGCCACTCCTCGATCGGGCTCGAGTCCACCGTGACCCCGCCGCCGACGCCGAGGTGCGCGGTGCCGTCGGCGAAGACCTCGAGCGTGCGGATCGTGACGGCCAGCTCCAGGCCGGCGAGCGGGCCGCTGTAGCCCATTGCGCCGGTGAACAGCCCGCGCGACACCGGCTCCAGCGCCTCGATCACCTCGACCGCGCGGATCTTCGGCGCGCCGGTGACCGAACCGGGCGGGAACGTGGCGGCCAGCAGCGCGGCGTCGTCGGAACCCGGGGCGAGGGCGCCGCGGACCTCCGAGACCAGGTGCCAGACCCCCGGGTGCGGCTCGACCGCGAGCAGCCGCGGCACCGTGACCGTGCCCGTCGCGCACACGCGCGAGAGGTCGTTGCGCATCAGGTCGACGATCATGACGTTCTCGGCGGCGTCCTTTGCCGACGCGGCGAGGACGGCACGCTCCCGCTCGTCGGAGCCGGTCCCGGTCCGCGGCCGGGTGCCCTTGATCGGCTCCGTGCGCACGGTCGGACCCGCACGGTGCAGGAAGACCTCGGGGCTCGCACCGACGGCCGCGCAGTGCGGATCGGCGACGAAGCCGGCCCGCGCCGGCCGGAGCGCCTCGCCGAGGCGCGCCCACGCCTCGGCGGGTGACCCGTACAGCCGCAGGTCGAGGCGGGTCGCGATGTTGGCCTGGTAGATCTCGCCGCGGCGGATGGCCTGCACGCAGTGCTCGACGGCGGCGACGTGCCCGGCCGGGTCGGGGACGGCGGTGACGTCGAGCCGCACGTCGGTGCGTCCGGGGTCCACGGCGAGGTCGGCGGCGAGCGCGTCGCGCCGGGCCCGGGCGGCGGCCTCGTCGAAGTCGCCGGCGACGTCCAGCAGCGCCTCGTACCACCAGCGGGAGCCGTCGTGGCGCAGCACGTCGCGGTACCAGGCGAGGGACGCGGCGAGCCGGGACCGGCTCGCTGGGAACGGCAGGTGACCGAACCAGCCGCCGCCCACCGCACCGGGCGGCCCGGCCGGCCCCACGACCTCGGGCACGTCGGCGAGCACCGCGAACGGGTCGCCCTCGCCCGTCCGCACCGGGTCGCAGGTCACCAGCGCGCCGCGCGACCACGCACCCGACCACGCCGTGACGCGCTCGCGCCGGGCGAGTCGGCGCACGACGTCGAAGACGCTCAGCCGGGCGAGGTGGGCCGGCAGCGGCAGTGTGCAGAGCCGGACCGCCGAGGCCCGGACGCGCTCGCCCACGGCGACCTCCCGTCCCGGCCGGCGTCGCGGGTCCGAACGGTCGCCGGCTGCCGGGCCCGGCCGTCCGGCGGCGCGCGTCCGGGATGGACACGCCCGCGGCGCCCATCATGACGGCCGTACCGGTGACACGGAACCGTCCGGGGCCGGTGTCACACAACCCGTTCGGAGCACCACAGGCCCCGGACGAGTGATCACCGAACCCGGCGGTAACGCCGCTTCGGGCACGTATCGATACGACCATCGGAGTGATCTCCGCAGCGCTACCGAAACGCAACCTGAACTGGGCGTTCCGGCGGCTGCGGCCTGGGATCATGACCGGCGGACCGCCCTGTCGGCGGCGCGCGGCGGGGTGAGGCGCCGCGCCCCGACCGGGCGAGCACGGATGTGACGAGGGGGATCGGCCGTGGCCGAGCGTGTGGGGAATGCGGTGGGACCGGCGGCGCGGCCGCGGGACCGAGCGACGCAGGCGCGGGGCGGGCGCCTGCGTCGGACGGCGCCACGGGTGACGGCCCTGCTGGCCGCGGTGCTCGCGACGGCGCTCGTCGGCGGCTGCGCGACCGCCGCCGCGCGGGCCACGCACGCCCAGCAGCAGGCACAGCAGAACGCGCCGGTCGTCGCCGCCTCGGTGTCGCCGACCGCGGGCGCCACCGACGTCAACCCGACCGCGGAGATCAAGGCCGACGGCGGCTCCGGGACCCTGCGCGACGTGGCACTGACCAACGCGAAGGGTGTCGCCGTCGCCGGCACGCTCTCCCCCGACGGCAAGCAGTGGACGGCGAGCGCCCCGCTCGGCTACGGCGGGACCTACACGTGGTCGGGCACCGCCGTCGCCCCCGACGGCACCGCGACCGCGTTGGGCGGCAGCTTCACCACTGTCACCCCGAAGCGCACGGTGAAGGCCACGACCAACATCGGCGACGGGCAGACCGTCGGCGTCGGTGCGCCCATCGAGGTGCACTTCAACCGCGACCTCGACGCGGCCGCGAAGGCCGCCGTCGAGAAGAACCTGAAGGTCACCACGTCGGTGCCCGTCGAGGGCGCCTGGGCCTGGCTGCCCGACGACCAGCTGGGCTCCCGGGTGCACTGGCGGCCCAAGGAGTACTGGCCCGCGGGCACCCAGGTGCAGATGACCGCGTCGGTCTACGGGGTCGACATGGGCAGCGCGGGCTACGGCGCGGCCGACCTGACCAGCTCGTTCACCATCGGGCGCAGCCAGATCGTCAAGGCCGACGTCAACAGCCACCGGATGATCGTCGTCCGGGACGGGCAGCAGGTGATGGACCTGCCCGCGTCCTACGGGCTGAGCAGCGACCCGAACCGCAACACCCGCAGCGGCGTCCACATCGTCATGACGAAGTCGCCCCAGGTGCTGATGACGAACCTGGCCTACGGCTACCAGAACGTCCCGGAGAAGTGGGCCGTCCGGATCTCCAACAACGGCGAGTTCATCCACGCCAACCCGGCGTCGGTCGGCGCCCAGGGCAGCCGCAACGTCACGCACGGCTGTATCAACCTCTCCACGGCCAACGCCAAGACCTACTACGACACGGCGATGTACGGCGACCCGGTCGAGGTCACGGGCAGCGGCGTCGACCTGTCGGCCGCCGACGGCGACGTCTACGACTGGGCCATCGACTGGAACACGTGGAAGTCGATGTCGGCGCTCGCGAGCTGACCAAACGCGCGAACCGCCCGATCCGGCCCGGTGACGGCCCGGTTGCGGCGCCGTGACATGTTCTCCCGGTGCTCACGCTCGATGCCTCGGCGGTGCGTCTCACGTCGCCGTGGTTCGTCGTCGGTACGGGGGTCCTCGCCGTCGTGGCGTGGGTGCTGGTCGTCGTCCGGTGGCGGCGCCACCTCCGGGTCGGCCGGACGATCTCCGTGCTGGCCGCGACGGTGCTGATCGTGCTGGCCGGCGCGGCCGTCGCCAACAGCAGCGGCAGCTTCTACCCCACCCTCGGCGCGCTGACCGGCTCCTCCGGGCCGCCGGCTCCCGGTCCCGGCGCGGCGCGGACCGAGGTCCTGACCCCTGGCGCGGTACGCACCGTCGCGGGCCCCGGCGGCACCCCGCTGACGGTCTACCTGCCCTCGGCCGCGACCTCCCCCGGGTCGGCGGGGATGCGTTTCCCCGTCGTCGAGTGGCTCGGGCCGCTCGCCGCGGGCGACCCGCTCGTCACCGAGGTCGACCGGGCGATCGCGCAGCACCGCATCGCGCCGGTCGTCGTGCTCGCCACCGGTGTCGCCGACGCGGCCGACCTGCGCGCGTGGGCCACCCGGTCCGGGTCCGGGCTCGCCGTCCGCGACGACCGGGCGGGCTGGGCGCTGGCCGCGCCGGTCGGCTCCCCCGCCTGCCCGCTCGCGATGGCACTTGCCCGGCCGGGCGCCTACGCGGCGGCCGCCGGCCCGGCCTGCGACATCGGCCCGCTGCGCACGACGGACGCCCCGCCCGCGCTCCTCGCCGTCACGACCGCCGCCGGGGACACCGGGGGCATCGACCGGGTCGCGTCGCCGGCCCCGGCGGCACAGGTCACGGACTACGTTCTGCGTGACGCGGCGGACGGTCCCGGCGCCGTCGTCGGCTGGCTCGGGGAGCATCTCCCCGGACCCCTTGTGGACCGGGCAGGAGCCGACGATGTCCCGTTCTGACGGCCTCGCGGGAGCCACCCGGACCCACGGCGGGCCGGGCGGGCGTGGGCCGGTCCGGCCCGACCCCGCGGCAAGGCGGTTGCGGCTCACCGAGGCCGCCGCCGTCAGGGCCGTCGTGTGGGCGGCGCGCGTCGTCGCGCTGGTGACGGTCGTCGCCTCGGTGTTCCCGGCGCCGCGGCGCGCCATCATGGCCTCGCTGCGCGCCTCGCTCGGCCTCCCGCCCGCCGTCGGGCTGGCCGGGACGGTCATCTCGCTGGTCGCGGCCGTCGGGCTCTGGCTGCTGGCCGCGGGACTGCGCCGGCGCAAGCGGCGGGCCTGGGCGCTCGCGATCGCCGTCAGCGCGGTGCTGACCGTCGTCAACGTGCTGCACGGGCTGTCCACCGGACACGGCTACGTCGCCGCCGGGCTGACCCTCGCCCTGCTGGTCGCCCTCGTGGCCACCCGCCACCGGTTCGTCGCCCGGCCCGACCCGGGTGGGCTCACCCGGGGTGCGCTGGTCCTCGTGCAGCTCCCGGTCGCCGGGTTCGTGCTCGTGTGGGTGCTGCTGGCGCTCAACCCCAGGCGCCTCGACGGGGCGCCGCCGTGGTGGCAGCTGGCAGGCCACGCGGCCCTGTCGCTGGTCGGGGTGTCGGGGCCGGTGCAGTTCCGGGCCGGCTGGCTCGACGACCTGACCAGCGCCGTGGGACTGTCGTTCGGCGTGGCCGCGGTGCTCGTCGCGGGCTACCACCTGCTGCGCTCCCCCGAGCCCGAGCCGCAGCTGTCCGACGACGACCAGGCCCGGCTGCGGGCACTGCTCGACAAGCAGGGCGGCCGCGACTCGCTCGGCTACTTCGCGCTGCGCGAGGACAAGACCGTCGTCTTCTCCCCGACGGGAAAATCGGCGGTCTCCTACCGGGTACTGGCCGGGGTGGCGCTGGCCTCGGGTGACCCCGTCGGCGACCACGAGGCCTGGCCGGGAGCCATCGAGATGTTCCTCGGCGAGTGCACCTCCTACGGCTGGGTGCCCGCGGTGCTGGGCTGCTCCGAACTGGGCGCGACGGCGTGGGCCCGCGTCGGCCTCGACGTCCTCGAGTTCGGCGACGAGGCCGTCCTCGACGTCGCTGGCTTCACGTTGGAGGGCCGCGCGATGCGGGGCATCCGGCAGGCGGCCGCCCGGCTCACCCGCGCCGGGTACACCGTCCGGGTCCGCCGGCTCGACGAGCTCGACGACGACGAGCGCACCGCGCTGCGGACCCACGCGTCGCGGTGGCGCGGCGACGCGGTCGAGCGCGGCTACTCGATGGCGCTGTCCCGGGTCGCGGACGTCCGCGATCCCCGCGGCGTGCTGGTCGTCGCCGAGCTCGACGGACGGACCCGCGGGCTGCTGCAGTTCGTCCCCTGGGGCTCCGACGGCTTGTCGCTCGACCTCATGCGCCGCGACCCGACCTCGGAGAACGGGCTCAACGAGCTGATGATCGCCGAGCTGATGGCCGCGGCCGAGGGCCTGGGCGTGCGGCGGGTGTCGTTGAACTTCGCGGTGTTCCGGGCCGCGCTGGAGCGCGGCGAGCGGATCGGCGCGGGTCCGATCGCGCGGACATGGGCGAAGCTGCTGCGGCTCGCGTCGCGGTGGTGGCAGATCGACAGCCTCTACCGGTTCAACGACAAGTTCCGCCCGCGCTGGGTGCCGCGCTACGTCGCGTTCCCCGCCGTCCGGGACCTGCCGCGGATCCTGGTCGCCGCGCTGGAGGCCGAGGGCTTCGGCGGCCGCCCGCCCGCCGTGCTGCGGCTGCTGCGTCGTTGATCGGGGAGTGGCGGGGGTCGCCGGAGCGACCATCGCCGCTCACGACCTCACGCCGTGCCGGTGACGACCGCCAGCATCTGCACGACGTCGGCCCGCAGGGTGTCGGGAGCCTGCGGGTCGCCCGCGAGGTGGCGCCACAGCGCCTGCTGGAACAGTCCGTCGAACATCGCGTAGGCCGCCCCGGTGCCGCAGACGGGCGGCCGGCCGGACAGCTGCGCATACCGCGCGACGATCCGCTCGATCATCCGCTCGAGGCTCGCGTCGATGGCGGCGACGTCGTCGCGGAACGACGCCTCGAACAGCGACTGCGACCGCAGGTCGTACCAGAGGCGGTGCATGAGCCCGTCGGCCACGAGCGTCGCGGCCATCGCGGCGGCGAACTCGTCGGCCAGCGCGGGCGCGGTCGTGGCGGTGGCGACGACGTCGTCGTAGCGCTGCACGCACACCGCCTTGTAGCGGCGCACGCAGTAGGTGATGAGGTCCACCTTGTCGCGGAAGTAGTAGTGCAGGACGCCGTGGGAGAACTCGGAGTTCTGCGCGATCTCGCGCAGGCTCGTCCTGGCGTAGCCGAGCTCGGACAGGGTCAGCAGAGCGGCGTCGGCAAGCTCCCGACGCCGCTCCTCGACCTTGTCGGCCCTCCGCCGCGAGATGCGCGCGGGCCGCTCGACCGCCTCGGTCACGTGCTGCATCCACCCTGGTCGGGACCGTTCCTCCGCCCCGACGATACCGGTAGGGCGACGGTCTCCCACGAATCTTGACAGTCGTCCAAGGATCTTCCAGGGTTGTGCTCCGCATCACCTTTGCCGCGTGGGACCCGACCGGCGCGGCCGGACGAGGAGGTTCGATGGGTGGGATCGACCTGACGGGTCGCCGGGCACTGGTGACGGGCGGGGCCCGCGGCCTCGGTGAGGGCATGGCCCGGGCGCTGGCGGCCGCGGGGGCGACGGTGATGCTCGCCGACGTGCTCGCCGACGTCGGCCAGAAGACCGCGGCCGACATCGACGGAGCGCACTTCGTCGAGCTCGACGTCACCGACGACGCCGGGTGGGAGTCCGCGATCGCGCACACCGTCGCCGAGCTCGGCGGCCTCGACGTGCTGGTCAACAACGCCGGCGTGGAGGTCACGCAGCTGATCGTCGACACCGAGCCCGCCGACGTCCGCCGCATGCTCGACGTCAACATCCTGGGCACCATGCTCGGCCTCAAGCACGGCCTGCGCGCGATGCGCCCCGGTGGCGCGGCCGGCAACGGCGGGGCCATCGTCAACGTCGCCTCGGTCGCGGCGACGATCGCCTTCCCCGGCATCGCCGGCTACTCGGCGACGAAGTCCGCGGTCGACCGGCTCACCCGCGTCGCGGCGATGGAGTCGGGCAAGCTCGGCTACGGCGTGCGGGTCAACTGCGTCTACCCCGGCCTCGTCCCGACGGAGATGGGCATGAAGCTCGCCGTCGAGACCTCCGAGCTCGGCCTGTTCCCCGACCCGAACGCCGCCGTCGCCGCCGTGGTCGAGCTGACCCCGTCGGGGCGGCTCGGCGAGGTCGCCGACATGGCCGACGCCGTCGTGTTCCTCGCCTCCGACCAGTCGCGGTTCGTCAACGGCGCCGGCCTCCCGGTCGACGGCGGCATGGGGATGTGAGCCACCGCCGATGTCGCTGACCGCCTACCTCGACAAGGGGGCGTCGCTCGGCCGGAACGCGCCCTGCCTGACCATGGGCGACCGCGTCCTGACCTACGGCGACGTGCAGGACCTGAGCCACTCCGTCGCCCGGGCGCTGCGGCGCTCGGGCGTCCGGCCGGGCGACAAGGTCGGCATCCTGTCCGGCAACGACCCGACGGCGTTCGCCTGCGTCTTCGGCATCGCCCGCGCCGGCGCGGTCTGGTGCCCGATCAACCCGCGCAACGAGGGAGCCGAGAACCGCGAGCTGCTCGACCTGTTCGAGTGCCGGGCGCTGCTGTTCACCAAGGCGTTCGCGCCGCTGGTGGAGAGCGTCGCCGGCTCGCTGCCCGCGCTCGACGTGCTCGTCTGTCTCGACGACGAGGTGCCCGGCGCCCCGGCGCTGCAGGACTGGCTCGATCGGGCCGGCACCGTCGAGGGCCCGGTCGAGACACCGCCACCCGACGACGTCGTCATGCTCGTCGGCACCGGCGGGACCACCGGCCGACCCAAGGGCGTCGTGCTCACCGGCCGCTCGCTGGAGACGATGTCGGCGATCACGCTGATGAGCTACCCGTTCGACGGGCGCCCGGTCTACCTGGCGCTCGCGCCGCTCACCCACGCCGCCGGGGTGCTGTGCTTCCCCGTGATGGCGCTGGGGGGCCGGATCGTCGTCATGCCGCGCCCGGATCTCGGCGAGTTCATCGGCCTGGTCGAGCGCGAGCACGTCACGCACACGTTCCTGCCGCCGACGCTGATCTACATGCTGCTCGACCATCCCGCGCTCGACACCGCGGACACGTCGTCGCTGCAGTGCCTCTGGTACGGCGCCGCGCCGATGTCGGCCGCCCGGCTGGAGGAGGCGATCGGACGGCTCGGGCCCGTGCTCGGGCAGCTGTTCGGCCAGTCCGAGGCACCCATGATGGTCTCGACGATGGCGCCCGCCGACCATCTGCGTCCGGACGGGAGCCTCGCCCGCGAGCGGTTCTCCTCGGCGGGGCGACCGACGCCGCTGGTCACCGTCGCGATCATGGACGACGCCGGCCGGCTGCTGGCCGCGGGTGATCGGGGCGAGATCGTCGTGCGCAGCTCGCTGGTGATGGCCGGCTACCACCGCGACCCGGAGGCCACTGCGGAGGCCTCGCGGTTCGGTTGGCACCACACCGGCGACATCGGCTACCTCGACGAGGACAACTGGCTCTACATCGTCGACCGGGCCAAGGACATGATCATCACCGGCGGGTTCAACGTCTACAGCGCCGAGGTCGAGCAGGCCGTCATGGCCCATCCGGCCGTGCGCGACTGCGCGGTGGTCGGCCTGCCCGACGACAAGTGGGGCGAACGCGTCGTGGCCGTCGTCGAGCTGCACCCGGACGCCGCCGCCCAGGAGGCCGAGCTCATCGCGTTCGCGAAGGGCCGGGTCGGCAGCGTGAAGGCACCCAAGCAGGTCCTCGTGTGGCCGGACCTGCCGCGTTCCAAGGTCGGCAAGATCGTGAAGACCGAGATCCGGGACAAGCTCACCCCCTGACCCAGCCCGACGCCCCGGGATGGCCGTCGGGGTGGCCGCCGGGGGCCGCCGGGGCAGGTGGCCCAGCCGCCCGCCCCACCCCCGAGCGCAACCTCAGCGCGCCCGATCGGCTGCGGACCGACCGTGAGGTTGCGCCCGGGGTGGCGCGCGGGCCGGGCCGCGCCGGCCGATCGCCCAGTGGCGCGGGCCGGGCCACGCCGGCCGATGCCCCCGCGGGCGGGCCCCCACCACCGAGCGCAACCTCACTGCTCCTGCACGAACGATTCCCGACTGTCAGGTTGCGGCCGACACCCCGCGCGCAACCCCACTGCTCTGCGGGCGCCGCGACACGACGCCGGGTGTGCAGCGAGGTCGTCGGTGCGGGGTTTCGCACGTGCGCACGACTCGGGCGATCCGCCGACAGCCGACCTCGCGATCGCGACCATCGCGAGGTGCAGAACCAACCCTTCCGAGGAAGCGCCGCCGTGGTGGCGGGGCGAGTGAGCCCGGGACGGCTGCGCGGGCGCGGCTTCGTCCGGCTGGCACCCGACGTCTACGCCGTCGCCCCCACCGACCTCGATCTCACGACGCGGATCTCACGACGCGGTCGATCGCCGCCTACCGCCGCGTCGAGGACATCGGCGGGGTCGTCGGCGGATGGTCGGCGGCCGAACTGCTCGGCGCCGGCTGCGCGCCCCGCGACGCCGACGCACAGATCGTCGTACCGCGCTATGTCAAGCCGACCCCCGGCGTCCAGGTGGGCCGCTGGCGCCTGCTCCCCGAGGAGATCACGCTCGTCGACGGCTGCCGGGTCACGACGCCGCTGCGGACCGCGTGGGACATCGCCCGCCGGGAGCGCCGGACCGACGCCGTCGTCGCCCACGATGCCCTCGCCCGGGTCGGCGGCTTCCCACTGGAGGCATTGGCGGACATGGCTTCCCGCCTCCGGCGAACCCGAGGCTCCGCGTTGGTGCGGGCCGCGTCGAGCCGAGCCGACGCACGGGCGGAGTCGCCGATGGAGACCCGGATGCGTCTCCTTCTCGTCGACGCCGGGCTGCCCCCGCCCGTGCCCCAGTACGAGCTGGTCGTCGACGGCCGGGTCGTCGCGCGGTTCGATCTCGCCTACCCGGACGCCCGGCTGGCGATCGAGTACGACGGCGCGGGGCACGACGACCGCCTCGACCGGCGTCGTGACATCCGGACCGGCGCGCTCGGCTGGCAGACCGTTCGCCTCGTGTCGGCCGACATCCTGCAGACATCCGAGGAGACCGCCGCCTTGGTCCGGGCCGTCCTGCGACGACGCCTCCTGCTCCTCGGCCGCCCCGGACGCCGGACGCACCTGCGCCGATCCCGATCCGACGGGCCGGTCGGGTAGCGCTCGGGAGATCGCACGCCCCGCGCTGCCGATCAGCCCGGACACGACCGTGAGGTTGAGCGCGATCGGACCCGGCGCAACCTCACTGCTCTCGCGCGGCCGCGGAACGACCGTCAGGTTGCGCTCAACGGGCGGCGCGCAACCCCAGCGCTCCCGATCAGCTGCCGCACGACCGTGAGGTTGCGCCCGGGGTGCGCGAGCGGCGGCCGACCCCGGATCGGTCGGGGGCCGGGCTTCGGGGCGGCACTCACACCCGACCCGGGGCCGGGCTCAGCCGGGGTGGACGTCGACCAGCTCGCCGTCGACGACGCCGGTGCGCGTGCGCACGGTGGGCGCGTCCGGGCCGGACTCCCGCTCCCAGCGCAGGAAGCGATCGGCCTCGGCCAGTACGGCGCCGCCCAGCCACAGCGCGACCACGGCGTCGTCGACGAGTCCGAACACGCTGAGCAGCAGCTCCGGGACGATGTCGACCGGCGACAGCAGGTACCCCGCCGCGAGCACGAACAGCAGCAGCCTGCTCGCCGGCAACCCGGGATAGCGGCCGGTCACCGCGGCACCCGCCATCCGCGGGACCGCGGTCAGCATCTCCCCCACGCCTGCCCCGCCGGGCCGCCGGGCCTGGCGCACGAGCGTCCACAGCGCGCGGAACGCCGCGATGCGCCGGGGCCCGAACCGGGCGGCCGCCCCTGCCGTCGTTCCGGTGCCCGCCGCCGTCCGCGCCTTCGACCTCGCCACCGTCATCGCCTCCTCGCGGCGCTCCGGACGGAGCGCAACATCGGGATACGAACCGGACACCCCTCGGTGTTCCCGAACCTCGTCTCCTGTGGCTCAGCGCACACTCCGTGAAGCTTATGTTTGCATCGCGAGCCGTCGCGATATATCGTGATGGCACGCGATTCGATCGACTAACGGACCGCATCCACCCTCACGACTGTCAGGAGACATCAGATGAACGCCATGAACCCCCCGTGGGACCCCCGTTTCGGTGCCGGCTTCGGCGGCGGATTCCGCGGCGGCCATCGCGCCGCGTTCCGCGCGGCGATGGCCGCCGAGCACGGAGCCGGTCGCGGCGGCCCGCACGAGCATCCGGACGAGGACGACGGAGGCCGGCGCGGCGGCCCGGGCCGGCGTGGTCGCCGGCACAGCGGCCCGCGCTTCGGCCCGCCCGGCGCCCCGTTCGGCCCCGGCGGTTTCGGTCCGGGCGGCCCCGGCTTCGGTCCCGGCCCGCGCGGATTCGGCCGCCGCGGCCGGCGGACCAACCGCGGCGACGTCCGCGCCGCCGTCCTCGCGCTGGTCGCGGAGCAGCCGCGGCACGGCTACGAGATCATCCAGGAGATCGCGGCGCGCACCGACGGGGCCTGGAAGCCCAGCCCCGGCTCGGTCTACCCGACGCTCTCGCAGCTCGAGGACGAGGGCCTGGTCCGCGTCGAGCAGACCGACGGCCGCCGCGTCGTCCAGCTCACCGACGCCGGCACGACCTACGTCGCCGAGCACCGCGAGGAGCTCGACAAGGTCTGGGAGTCCGCGGTGCGCGACCCCGACGACGACACCGCCGAGCTCTGGACCCAGCTGGGTCAGCTGCATGCGGCGGCACAGCAGGTGATGGCCACCGGCACGCCCGAGCAGATGCACACGGCGACCGAGGCGATCACCGAGGCGCGGAAGGCGATCTACCGCCTGCTCGCCGAGTGACGCACCCCTGAGACGACGCACCCTGAGACGACGAGGGCCCCGACCGCGGTCGGGGCCCTCGTCGGCGTGCGTCAGCAGTCGCGCAGCTCCGGGCTCTGGTTGAGCACCTGGCCGCGCGGCGAGACGAACTCCCGGTACACCGTCGAGTCGACGGCGGCCGGGGCGAACGCGGCGACGCGATGGCAGTTCTGGAACGCCAGGGTGACGCCGAAGTGCCGTTCCATGGCGCCGCGGATGGCGTTGCTGGCCAGGGCCCGCAGCAGCTGGCCGCGCTCGGCCTCCGACGGCGGGGGCACCTCGTGCTCGCCGAACGGGGCCTCGGGACGCGCCTGCCCGTCGGCGACGGCCGCGGACACGACCTCCCAGGCATAGGGCAGGGAGCCGCGGACCACCGCGAGGAACGCGGCGTCGTCGAGCTCGCCGCGTTCGGCGCTCTCGAGGACGGCGGTGGGGACGTCGAGCGACATGGGGATCTCCTCGTTGTTGTCGGCGTTGCGTATCGGCGTTGCGTGTCGGACGTCAGGCGGGGACCGGGGCACCCGGCACGAAACCGGGCGCGACCTGGGCGGCCAGGTCGACACCTGTGGCGCGGTCGCCCCAGGCCCTGGCGTTGCGCAGGTGGAACTCGACGGTGTCGCGGTGGTAGGCCGCCCAGTCCCGGGAGCGGGCGTCGAGGGCGGCGAGGACATCGGCGAGCACCGCGGCGTTGGCGGGTTCGAGTGCGGCCACCGGGTGCGGCTCCCCGCGCTCGGCGGCGCGCACCCAGGGCGAGCGGGTCAGCCAGCCCAGCAGCGCGTCGCCCGCGTGCTCGCGCAGGTAGGCGACGTCGGCATCGTCGTCGACCTTGTTGCCCAGCACCGCGAGGGCGACACCGCGACCGGCGGCGTGCGCGGCGTACTGGTGGTAGACCCCGACGCCGCGCCGCGTCGGCTCGCTGACGAGCACGGTCAGGTCGAAGCGGGTGAACAGGCCGGAGGCGAACGCGTCGGCGCCCGCGGTCATGTCGACGACGACGTACTCCCCCGGGCCGTCGAGCAGGTGGTTGAGCCACAGCTCCACCGCACCGGTCTTGGAGTGGTAGCAGGACACGCCGATGTCCGCCTCGTCGAACTCGCCGGTGACGAGGTAGCGCACGCCGTCGGGCGTCGTCGCCGCACAGCGGGCGAGCACCTCGTCGTGGGCGTCGAGGCCGACCATCCGGGAGCCGGGTCCGGGCGGCGTCGTCTTGATCATCGCGTCGGCGGACGCGACCAGCGGGTTGTCGCCGCGCAGATGGTCCTTGAGCCAGGTCAGGTCGGCGCCGAGCGGGCACGGCTGTGGTCCCCGCGCGCCGAGGGCCTCGCCCAGGTTCTGGTTGATGTCGGCGTCGACGGCGAGCACGGGATGCCCCCGATGGGCCAGCAGCCGGCTGAACATCGCCGCGGCCGTCGTCTTCCCGCTACCGCCCTTGCCCACGAACGCGATCCGCACCTGTGTCCTCCCGGTCCTTCGACTGAACACGGTAACGGTATCGGTTTTCACTTACGGGTGATCATTCCGGGGTCCCCGGGGTCGGCGCAGGATTCACCACGGATCGTTGTGAATCGACGACAACTCGGTGTTTCCCCTCACACCCCGCGGGGCCATAGCGTCGGGGTCCGCCGAGGACGAGGAGGTCCCGTTTGCGACTGGTCACCTATCGCCGGGCAGCGGCCGCCCCGCGCGTCGGGGTGCTGACGGAGGACCGGGTCGTCGACCTGCCCGGGTTCGCCTCCATGCAGGAACTGCTCGAGCGCGGCCCCACCGGCATCGACGAGGCGCGCGCCGCCGCGCAGGCCGCCACGACCACGCACCCGCTCGCCGAGGTCACGCTGCTCGCGCCGCTCCCCCGGCCGCGCACCATGCGCGACTTCATGCTCGTCGAGGAACACGTGCGCAACAGCTTCGGCGACGTCCCGGAGGAGTGGTTCCGCATCCCGGTGCACTGGAAGTGCAACCCCGACACCGTGATCGGCCCCGACGTCGAGGCGCCGTGGCCCTACTACACCGACAAGCTCGACTACGAGCTCGAGGTGGCCGCGGTCATCGGCGCCCCGCTCTTCCGGGCGAGCGTGGAGGAGGCCGCGGCGGCCATCGCCGGCTACACGATCTTCAACGACTGGAGCGCGCGCGACATCCAGTTCCGCGAGATGTCCGTCGGCATCGGCCCGGCGTTCGGCAAGGACTTCGCGACGACGCTGGGACCCTGCCTCACCACCGCCGACGCGTTCGACGCCACCGGCGCCCGGATGCGCGCGCGGGTCAACGGCGAGACGTGGTCGGAGGGCTCGATCGGCGCGATGCGCTTCTCGTTCCCCGAGGTCATCGCGACGCTGTCGGAGTACCAGCCGCTGCACCCCGGCGACGTGCTCGGCGGTGGCACCGCCGGGCGCGGCTGCGGCCTGGAGCTCGACCGTTGGATCCGCCCCGGGGACGTCGTCGAGCTGGAGGTCGACGGC
Source organism: Pseudonocardia benzenivorans CB1190 (assembly GCF_000196675.2). GTDB lineage: Bacteria > Actinomycetota > Actinomycetes > Mycobacteriales > Pseudonocardiaceae > Pseudonocardia > Pseudonocardia benzenivorans. The sequence continues at coordinate 4,177,292 of NC_015312.1, forward strand.
ATCGGGGTGCTGCGCAACACCGTCGGGCAGCCGGACGCGCCCGGCGCCCGCACCGTCGATCTGAGAAGGCCGACCGAGGAACAGGAGGAGGTCCCGTGACCGAGGTGATCCTGCAGGTGTACCCGTCGCTCGGCGACGAGGCGGCGATGGCCGCCCAGCGGCCGATCGGCCGCAACAACGACGCATACCAGAAGATGCTGGCCGGGCTGATCGAGGTCTGCCAGGCCGCCGACGACCTGGGCTACTGGGGCATCACCCACGTCGAGCACCACATGCACACCGAGGGCATGGAGATCTCCCCCGCCCCGCTCATGCTCAACGTGCACCTCGGGCACTACACGAAGCGGCTGCGGCACGGCCAGCTCGGCCTCGTGCTGCCCGCGCACGACCCGATCCGCCTCGCCGAGGAGATCGCGATCGCCGACCACATGCTGCAGGGCAGGCTGTTCGTCGGCATGGCGCGCGGCTACCAGGCGCGCTGGCAGAACATCCTCGGGCAGCGCTTCAACGTCACCAGCACCGCGTCGGACCAGAGCGAGGCCGACCAGCGCAACCGGCTGCTGTTCAGCGAGAACTTCGCGATCATGAAGAAGGCCTGGACCGAGGACCTGCTCACCTACGACGGCCCGACCTACAAGATCCCCTACCCGGTCGAGGGCATCCCCAACTGGCCGCCGGCCGCGACGATCACCGGCAAGTACGGCGTCCCCGGCGAGGTCGACGAGAACGGCACGGTCAAGGGCGTCGGCATCGTCCCGAAGCCGTACACGAGCCCGCACCCGCAGCTGTTCCAGGCGTTCGGCGCGAGCCCCGGGACGCTGCGCTGGTGCGGCGAGGAGGACGTCACCCCGACGATCCTCATGGGCTCGATGACCAAGCTGCGCGCGCTGATGGAGATCTACCAGGAGGGCGCCGCCTCACGCGGCCGCCATCCCCGCTTCGGCGAGGGCATCGGCGTGTGCCGCACGTTCTACGTCTTCCCCAACGGGACGCCGCAGGACGAGGTCGACGCGAAGATCCGGCGCAGCGTCGAGCTCTACGAGGAGCCGGTGTGGCGCGGCTGGTACGAGCAGTTCGGGTTCATGGAGGGCAGCCGCCTCGACGACGAGGAGGGCCCCGTGCCGAAGCCGGGCGAGCACCTCGCCGACCGGCTGATCAACAGCGGGCTGCTCATCGGCGGGACCGTCGACCAGGTCAAGCGGCGCATCGAGGAGTTCCTCACGGACCTGCCGATCGACTACTTCGTGTGGCTCTTCCACTGGGGGATGATCCCCCGCGACGAGGGCCTGCGGATGCTCGAGCTGTTCGGCGAGCAGATCATGCCGGAGTTCGGGATCACGGGGGCGCCGGCGACGGTCGCCGGGGGCGGCGCATGACCGGGCGACCCCGAGCGGACCAACGGCACGGCGCCCGCGCGCAGTGCCGACCGGGCTCCGGTGAGGGGGCGCGATGAGTACTCCGCGCTCCCGCGCGGCGGGGATGCCGGACCCGAGCGTGCAGGACCTCGGCAAGGGCTTCCACGTGTTCGTCCAGCTCGACGGCAGCTGGGGGCTCAACAACGTCGGCATCTTCGCGGGCCGCGACGGGGTGATCCTCGTCGACACCACGTTCACCGAAGGGCGGGCCCGCGCGCTGCGGGCCGCGGTGACCGAGCTGTCGCCGCACCCGATCCGCACTGTCCTCAACACCCATCACCACGGCGACCACACGTACGGGAACTACCTGTTCCCCGAGGCGACGATCATCGGCCACGAGCTGTGCCGCTCGGCGACCATCGCGACGGGGTTCGAGACGAAGAAGTGGTTCCCCGACGTGGACTGGGGCGACATCCGGATCGTCCCGCCCGCGGTGACCTTCCGCGACGAGCTCACGCTCTGGTGCGACGACGTCCCCGCGACGGTGAGGTTCGTCGGGCCGGCGCACACGACGAACGACGTCTACATGTGGGTGCCGGAGCACTCGCTGCTGTTCGCGGGCGACCTGGTGTTCAACGGCGGGACCCCGTTCGTCGTCATGGGGTCGATCTCGGGGCTGCTGCGCGCGCTCGACGAGCTCGACGGGCTCGGCGCGCACACGGTCGTGCCCGGGCACGGGGCCGTCGGCGGGCCGGAGGTGGTCGGCCACCAGCGCGACTACCTGCTGTGGCTGCAGGACGTCGCGCAGCGGGGGTTCGACGCGGGCACGGAGCCGCTGGACCTCGCCCGCAGCGTCGACCTGGGCACGTTCGCGCGGCTCACCGACTCCGAACGGCTGGTGGGCAACCTCCACCGCGCCTACTCCGAGCTGCGCGGCGAGCCGCTCGGCGGGCCGCTGGACTACGACCGGATCGTCGACGAGATGGTCGCGTTCAACGACGGGCAGCCCCTGCACTGCGTCGCCTGAGGGCTCGTGGGTGGCGTCACCGGTCGTGTCCGGTGACGCCACCCACGAGCCGCGACGCGGCCCAGCCCTCGCGCTCGGCGACGTCGAGCGCGAGGGCCCGGAAGTTCTGCACCGCGGGGCCGGCGACACTGCGCCAGAACAGGTGCACGGGCACGGCGGGGGCCGGCTCGACCGGCCGCCACACGAACCCGTCGGGCACCGGGTGGAACTGGGTCTCGAACGCCACCGAGAAGGCCCGGCCGCAGGCCACCTCGGTGCGCGCGGCCGGGTCGGTGTGGAACACCCCTGAGGACAGGTACTCGAACTCCAGGATCGGGCCGTCGAACCCGTTGAACCGGTAGAAGCCGACGACCTCGTCGAAGAAGCCCGGTGACAGCGTCCGCGGCCAGATCGTCAGCGTCATCGACGCGAGCGCCGCCAACGGCACCGGCGACTCGTCGGCCAGCGCGTGGTCGGCGGCGAGGATGACGCCGATCTTCTCGTGGCGCAGCGTCGCGCACTCCAGGTCGCCCGAGAGCGTCGGGCAGCGGGCGAGTCCGACGTCGAACCGGCCGGCCTTGACCGCCGCGACCCCCTCGGCCTGCCACATCTCGCACATCTGCAACGTCACGTCCGGATGCCGGCGGTGCAGCTCGGCCACCAGCAGCGGCAGCGTCTCGTCGGCGAGGGTCGGGGTGAAGGAGATCGCGAGCAGCCCGGCCTCGCCGGCCGCGGTCCGCCGGGTCCGCTCGAACGCCGTCGAGACCGCGTCGAGGATGCCGCGGGCGTGGTCGAGCAGCTCGCGGCCGGCCTCGGTGAGCTCGACGTTGCGCGTGGTGCGCCGCAGCAGCTGCACGCCGAGCTCGTCCTCGAGCTGGCGGATCTGGGTCGACAGCGCCTGCTGGACGACGTTGAGCCGCTTCGCGGCGCGCGAGAAGTGCAGCTCCTCCGCGACGGCGACGAAGGCGCGCAGATGCCGGAGCTCGGCGTGCCCGCTCACATGTCCGATTCTGACCGTCGCGACCGGTCCCTGGCCAGGCCTGCCGGACCACGCCGCCCGACCGATCCTCGTGAGCGGGGCGTGCGGGGCCTGGCCGTGCGCGCTTCGTCCGTCGTTCGTCGGCGAACCCCTGGGCGAGATCCCCCGCCGGGCGCCAAGATGGTTCGGACACGCATCCGCGGAAGACCACACAGGACGCACGGGGAGTCGAGCATGAAGATCGGGATGGTCGGGCTGGGCCGCATGGGCGCCAACATGGTGCGGCGGCTGCTGCGCGACGGGCACGAGTGCGTCGTCCACGACGTCTCACCGGACGCGGTGAAGCAACTGGAGTCCGAGGGCGCCATCGGCGCGGGGTCGCTGGCCGAGCTCGTCGCCAAGCTCGAGGCACCGCGCACGGTGTGGCTCATGCTGCCCGCCGCGATCACCGGCCAGATCGTCGACCAGGTGCTGGAGCTCGTCGAGCCAGGGGACGCGATCGTCGACGGCGGCAACTCCTCCTACCGCGACGACATCGACCGGGCCGAGCTCACCGCGACCCGCGGCGTCGACTACGTCGACTGCGGCACCAGCGGCGGGGTCTGGGGCCTCGACCGCGGCTACTGCCTGATGATCGGCGGGCCCGACCGGGCCGTCGACCGGCTCGACCCGATCTTCGCGTCGCTGGCCCCGGGGGTCGGCGACGTCGCGCGCACCCCCGGCCGCACCGGCGAGCCGTCGCCGTCCGAGCACGGCTACCTGCACTGCGGGCCGTCGGGCGCCGGGCACTTCGTCAAGATGGTGCACAACGGCATCGAGTACGCGCTGATGGCCGCCTACGCCGAGGGCCTCAACATCATCAAGAACGCGGGGATCGGCAAGCACCCCCAGGAGATCGACGCGGAGACCGCGCCGCTGGCCGCACCGAAGTACTACCCGTTCGACCAGATCGACCTCGGCGAGGTCGCCGAGGTGTGGCGGCGAGGCTCGGTCGTCAGCTCGTGGCTGCTGGACCTGACGGCGGAGGCGCTGCACGCCGACCCGGAGCTCGAGCAGTTCTCCGGCCGCGTGTCCGACTCCGGCGAGGGTCGCTGGACCTCGATCGCCGCCATCGAGGAGGGTGTCTCCGCACCCCTGCTGACCACGGCGCTCTACGCCCGGTTCGGCTCCCGCGGCAGCGAGGTCTTCGCGGACAAGATCCAGTCGGCGCAGCGGAAGGGCTTCGGCGGGCACATCGAGAAGAAGGCATGAGCGCGCCCGTCCCCGGTGACGTCCTCGTCCTGTTCGGGATCAGCGGCGACCTGGCGCACAAGAAGATCCTGCCCGCGCTCTACCGGCTGACCGAGCGCGGCGAGCTGACCGTGCCGGTCGTCGGCGTCGCGTTGACCGACTGGGACACCGAGGTCCTGCGCAGCCACGCCGCCGACGCCGTGCGGGAGGCGATCGAGAAGGTCGACGACGATGTGCTGCAACGGTTCCTGGGCCTGCTGACGCTCGTCGCCGGTGACTACGCCGACGGGTCGACGTTCTCCCGGCTCGCCGACGAGGTCCGCGCGCGGGCCGAGCCCGACGACCCGTTCGTCGTGCACTACCTCGCGGTGCCCCCGAGCCTGTTCGGGACGGTCGCCGACGCGCTCGCGACGGTCGGCCTGCACCGGCGGGCGCGGCTCGTCGTCGAGAAGCCGTTCGGGCACGATCTCGCCTCGGCCCGCGCGCTCAACGCCGCGCTGGCCCGGCACTACACCGAGGACCAGGTCTTCCGCGTGGACCACTACCTCGGCAAGGAGTCCGTCGAGGACCTGCTGGTGCTGCGGTTCGCGAACACGGTCCTCGAGCCGCTGTGGAGCCGCACCTGGGTGGACCGCATCGAGATCACGATGGCGGAGAGCTTCGACGTCGCCGACCGGGGCTCGTTCTACGACGCCGTCGGCACGGTGCGCGACGTCGTGCAGAACCACCTGCTGCAGGTGCTGGCGTACCTGACGATGGAGGCGCCGCGCAGCGACGCGGCCGACGACCAGCGCGACGCCAAGCACGCGCTGCTCGCCTCGGTGCGGGCGATCGACCCGGCCGAGACCGTCCGCGGCCAGTACACGGGCTACCTCGATGTGCCCGGTGTCGCGCCGGGCTCGACGACGGAGACGTTCGTGTCGGTCGTCCTGCACATCGACGACTGGCGCTGGACCGGCGTGCCCGTGCACATCCGGGCGGGCAAGGCGCTGCCGGAGACGCTGCTGGAGATCGACGTCGTCCTGCAGGCCCCGCCACGGCCGCTGTTCACCGGCGTCGACACCGGGACCCCGCCCGCCAACCGGATCCGGATCCGGCTGCAGCCCGACTCCGGCGTGACGTTCTTCGTGCTCGCCAAGCAGCCCGGCCAGGGCGACGTGGCCGTCGAGGTGCCGGTGTCGGTCGACCTGCGGCAGGTCCTCGGCCTCGCGCACGAGCCCTACGAGCGGATCTTCGGCGACGCGCTGGTGGGCGACCCCGCCCACTTCGCACGGTTCGACACGCTCGAGGAGGCCTGGCGCATCGTCGCGCCGATCCTGGATCCCGGCACGACGCCGCAGCCCTACGCCCCCGGCACCTGGGGGCCGGAGGGCGGGCCGGTCACGGCCGGAACCACAACGTCCAACGCGTGACGGGCAGGTAGCCGAGCTCCCGGTAGACCCCGGCGCCGGCGTCGCTGGCGATGAGGATCGCCGGGTCCGCCGGCGCGGCGGTCGTCGCCGCCCACGTGACCGCCGCGCCGACGCCGCGTCGCCGGAACCGCGGCAGCGTCGCGACCGCCTCGACGTCGACGACGCCGTGGCCGACGTGGGACAGCGCGCAGCCGGCCGGCTCGCCGTCGACCCGGGCCAGCCAGAACCTGCTCGTCCCGCCGAGCAGGCCGGCGGGCGCAGGTGAGGCGGGCGTCGGGTACCCGTCGGCGAGCACCCGGTCCCACACCTGCAGCAGGCCCGGGTCGGTCACCTCCTCGACGGTGACGTCCGGCCCCCGTGAGTGGCGACGGTCGCCGGAGCGACCATCGCCACTCACGACCGCCGGGGCGCCGGGGCGGCCCGCGGGCCGGACCATGAACGGCGGATGGCCCATCAGCACCAGGCCCGCGGGGCGGAGATCGGCCGTCGGCAGGGGGCTGACCAGGAGGAACGACCGCCCTGGCGGAAAGAACGCCGCGATCCGCGCGGCCGCGCCGGCGTCGGGCGGTTCCGTCGCCACGGCGACGTTGAGGAACAGACAGGGCGAGGACGCGTCGGCGAGGACGAGGCCGGGCTCGCGCAGCGCCGTCCCGCCCGCCGCCCGGGCCCATGCGACCGCCCGGTCGCCCATGGCCCGCAGCGCGGCGAGCGTCAGGGTGTCGGTCGACGGTGTCGCGTCGTCGGTCCCGGTCCCGAGGGGCGACGAGGCGTCGGTGCTGGTGGCGGTGGTGGTGATGCCGGTCGCGGTCACGGTGATCAGCCCTCCAGCCGGTAGAAGCGGAACATGGGGTCCGCGATCGGGAGGTCGACGACACCGGTGAAGCCGGCCTCGGCGGCGTAGCGGCGCAACGTCGCCGGGCGCATGACGGTGCCCGTCGCGGCCGACGGCTCGGTGCACCGGCCGACCGGCAGGCAGTGCAGCACGCTGGCCGCGTAGAACAGCCGGTCCAGCGGGCCGCCCGGCACGGCGAACTCGTCGGCGGCGTTCTCGTCCATGACGACGACGGGCCCGTGGGTGAGCCGGCGCGCGGTGCGCAGGGCGGCCACCGGGTCGGCGAGGTCGTGGATCATCTCGAAGGCCAGCACCCCGGCGTGGTCCCCGGTCAGTGCGGGATCGGTGACGTCGGCGACCACGAAGCGGACCCGGTCGGCGACGCCCGCCTCGGCCGCGTTGCGTCGTGCGGCCTCGACGGAGGCGGGGTCCACGTCGAAGGCGTCGACCGTCGCGGCCGGGAACCCCCGGGCCAGTGCGATGGCCGCCCAGCCGACGCCGCAGCCCAGCTCGGCGACGGACCCGCCCGCGCGCAGCGCGGCCTCGAGATCGGGGACGGCGGGCAGCCACTCGGACACGAGGCGGCCGGTGTAGGCGGCCCGGTTGAACCCGCCCTGCGCGTGGTGGACGCCGTAGTCGGCGTACGGCACACCCCCACCGGTCCGGTACGCGCGCTCCACCGCCGGCATGACGCGGCCGGCGGACTCCAGGAACCCGGCCAGCGGCAGGACGTTCGCCGGGCTGTCCGGGTCGAGCAGCACCGCCTCGGCGCCCATGGGCAGGGTGTAGCGGCGCTGGTCGGGCGCGGCGGCGGGGTCGTCGACGTCCAGGATCGCGGCCGTGGCCTGCTGCTCGCACCACTCTCGGACGTACCGGGCGTCGACGCCGGTGCGTGCGGCCAGCTCGGGCGCGGTGGCGGGCCCGGCGGCGAGGCCGCGGTAGAGCCCGAGGCGGTCCCCCAGGCCGATCGTGAGCAGCTCGAACGCGCCCAGCCCCGCCTCGAGGATCCGTCCCGCCAGCTGTTCGGCGACCTGGTCGGGGGTGTGCGGCGCGGTCGTCGTCATGTCGTCCTCCTCGGCTCGCTCTCCGTGCGGTCACCGGAGAGGCGCCAGATCGGACGTGGCGGTGCCACTCGGCGTGCTACAGCCGCCAGCGCACCTCGCGGTCGGGCGCGTAGCGGCAGAAGGTGCCCGTGCGGACCGACACCGTCAGGTGCCGGCCGAGGTCCGGGTGCGCGGCGTCGATGCGGGCCAGTGCCTGCCGGATCCGGTTGCCGACGGCCTTGCGCATCCGCTCGACGTCCGAGCCGGCCGTGCGTGGCCGGCCGCCGAGTCGGGTGACCGCGCCGAGCTCGGCGAGCAGTGCCTCGCGTTCGGCGACCGCCCGGGCGCGGCGCCCGTCGTCGTTGTTGTCGGCAGCGTCGTCGATCTCGGCGGCCAGCTGCCGCAGCCGGGCACGGTAGGCCTCGACGGCCGTCCGGTCGGCGAGCTCGACGGGTCTCGTCGCGACAGCGGCGCCGAGCGCGCCGGTGAGCTCGTGCACCGCGACCTCCCGGCCGGGTCGCGCCAGCAGGACCGCGAGGTCGCGCATGCCCTTGGAGTCGCGCAGCCGCACCTCGCGGCCCGCCCACCCGACCGTCCAGATCTCCCCGGCCCGCCGGAACACGGCCTCCCCCGACTCGACGGCCGCGGTGCCGTCCGACGCCCTGCCGTCCGACGCCCTGCCGTCCGACGCCGGGACGGCCCGCGCCGGCCCGCCCCGGGCCGTCCCGGCCTGCGCGGGGCCGGCCCATCGGCGGGACCGCTCCCCCAGCGCCGCACCGGCCGCCGTGTCGAGCTCGGCGGCGACGGCCAGGTGGCGGCGGGCGGCCGTGTCGTCGCCGAGCAGCGCGGCGATCCTGCCGAGGTGTCCGGCCACGCAGCCCCACGTGCCGGCGAGGAGCCCCTCGATCGCGAAGAGGCCGGCGAAGGGGGAGAGCAGCTCGTGCAGCGCGCGGGCGGCGTCCCGGTCCCCGAGCAGGACCGCGGCCCGGGCGGCCTGCACGGCCTCGGGCAGCCACTCGCTGTCGCGCTCGTCCTCGGACATCCCGGCGCCCCGGCCGTCGAGCCACCGGTGCAGCGCCTGGCGCGCCGCGGCGGGAGCGCCGGACAGCGCGTGCAGCAGCGCGATCGTGCAGTGCGCCGAGTCACCGAGGTCTGGGGCCAGCTCGAGGAAGCGCTCGACGACGACGGAGGCGCGCCCCGCGAGCCCCTCGCGCACGAACCCCTGGGTCAGCCCGAGCAGCTCGGCGTTGGTGCTGCCGGAGAGCTCGGCGAGCCGGCGCAGCTCCGCGGCGTGCGCGGCCTCGGCCGCGGCGTCGCCGCGCATCGTCGCCCTGGTCCCGCGCCAGAGCGGGACCAGCCACGCGAGGTCCGGGCGGCGCACCGCGTCGGCGACCCGCGCATAGCGGTCGATCTCGACGTCGACCCCCGCCCAGTCGCCCGCCTCGGCCAGCGCGACCAGCCGTAGCCGCCTGCCGAGCAGCTCGACGGCCCGGTCGCCCGCCGTGCGCGCGGTCTCGACGATCTCCGTCGCCGCCTCCCGGCGTGCGGCGACGTACTGCGGCCCCGCGGCGGCGTCGCACCAGGCGGCGAGCGCCCCGGCCGACGCCCGGGCGTTCCCGAGCCGGCCCGCCGCCGCCACGGCCTCCTCCGCGACGGCCTGGCGACGACGCGCCCCGCGGGTGAAGGCCAGCGCGACCAACAACCTGGCCGTCAGCGTGCAGCGCAGCACCGAGTCGCCCGCCGGGAGCGCGGCGAGGGCCTCCTCGAGCAGCACGACCCGGTCGGGGTCGGACAGGTCGACCTCGAAACCGGCGGCGCCACCGGTGCGGCCCAGCGCGGCGGTCGCGAGCAGCTCGGGGGGGCCGGTGCCGCGGGCCAGCTCGGCGGCGGCGGTGAACGCGGCGCGGGCCGCGGGCGGGTCCCCCGCGGCGAGCAGGGCCTCCCCGCGGGCGCACAGCAGCGCCGGGCGGCGTGCGTCGGGTTCGTCGTCGGGCAGCGCCGCGAGCGCGGCCGCGAGCCAGCCCGCGGCGTCCTCGTACGCGGTGGCGGCGACGGCGAGCCCGGCCGCCGACTCGGCCGCCGCGGCGGCGGCGCGGGCCTCGGCGGGATCACCCGACAACCGCGCCGCGGCCAGCATCTGGTGCGCGACGGCCGCGGCCGACGCGGTCCCGGCCGCCTGCCGTGCCGCCAGCGCCGACACCGCCCGCCGGTGCAGGTCGAGCCGCTGCTGCGGCGGCGTCCGGGCGGACACGGTGTCGGCCACGAGCGCGTGCGGGAACCGGTAGCGGTCGTGGCCGACCCGCAGCAGCCCGGCGTCGACGGCGGGGGCGACGGTCTCCGCGACCGCCGCGGGCGGGAGATCCGAGACGCGGGCCAGCAGCACCGCGTCCACCCCGGACGTCACGCCGACGTCGAGCGCCGCCGCCGCGCGCAGCACGGTCTCGCTGCCGTCGGGGAGCCGGTCGAGCCGCCGGTCGAGGACGGCCCGCACGCCGCCGGGAACCTCCGCGTCGCGGCCGGCGCGGCGCATCCGGACGACCTCGGCGGCGAAGAACGGGTTGCCGCCGGTGCGGGCGTGCAGGTCGACCGCCGCCGCCGCGTCCAGCGAGACGCCGGTGAGCTCCGCCAGCACGGGCATCAGATCGGCCGCCGCGAGCCCGCGCAGGCCGAGGCGGCGGTCGGCGGCCAGCGCGTCGAGGGTGCGTGCCGCGCCGGGATCGGTGTCGCGGACGGTCGCGAGCAGCACGACCGGCGCGACCGCCAGGTGCGCGCGCAGGGCGGCGAGCACCCGCAGCGTGGGCGCGTCGGCCCACTGCAGGTCGTCGACGACGACGAGCAGCGGCGCGGCATCGCGCAGGGCGTCGGCGACCGCCTCGAACAGCAGGAACCGGGCGAACTCCGGTTCCGCCGAGGCCGGGACCTCCATGACGTCCGCGCGGCCGAGGGCGTCGAGCAGCTGCGCGACGGGCCAGTACGGCGGCGCGCCGCCGTCGGCGACGCAGGCCGCCCACGCGACGCGTACGCCGTCGGCCCGCAGCCGGTCGGCGACCTCCGCCACGAGCCGGGTCTTGCCGATGCCGGCGTCGCCGACGATCAGCGCGGACGTGCTGCGACCCGCCGCGAACGCCGCGGCGGCCGCCGCGAGCAGCTCGCGCAGCTCGGCCTCCCGACCGTGGAGCACGGCGGGAGTATGGCCGTCACCGCGCCGGCGCGGAACCCCGCGCCGTGCGCCGGATCAGCGCGGCAGCGCCTTGTTGTTGCGGTTCTTGATCGCGCTGTACGCGGCGGCACCGACGAACAGCAGCGCCCCGATCACCAGCGCGACGCCGAGGAACTTGAAGACCGCTCCGAGCACCGAGATGACGATCCAGATCGCGAGGGCGACACCCAGGATCTTCAGCAGCATGTCCCAACCTCTCGTCGGTCTACACCCGTCCGACGAACGGGCGCGCCCAGGAGTTCCCGGAGCGTGCTCACTGGTGCACCCTCCTTGTGTCCGAGTCGGATCGTTGATCCAGGATTCGGGCGCACCTGAGGTTCCCACCGGGCCATCGCCCTGCTCGCTCGACCTTCGAGGTCCGGCGTGAGTTCAGCGAGGTCCGGTGGCCCAGGACGCGCCGACTGGCTACAGGGCTGAGCACCGTCGAGTGCCGATCAGTGAGCGACCGGCTGCCGCGTCCCGGGACCACCGGGTGTCTTCCCACTGCGCCAACAGCGAGGAGACGACCATGAGTGTCACCGAGACCGCGCCGTCGGTCGACCCGCACCGCCCGACCGGCGGGGTGGACTGGGCCAAGGACGACCACGCCGTCTGCGTCCTCGCCCCGGACGGCGAACAGCTCCAGCGCTTCTCCGTCACCCACGACCGGACCGGGCTGCGCACGATGGTCGGGCGCCTGTCCAAGGCCGGGGTGGTCGAGGTCGGCATCGAGCGCCCGGACGGCCCCGTGGTCGACGCCCTGCGACAAGCCGGACTGGTCGTGTTCGTGATCCCACCCGGACAGCTCAAAAACCTGCGTTCGCGCTACGGCTCGGCCGGGAACAAAGACGACCGCTTCGACGCCTACGTCCTCGCCGACACCGTCCGAACCGACCGCCGCCGCCTGCGCCCCCTGCTGGTCGACACCCCCACCACCACCGCGCTGCGCCAGAGCGTGCGGGCCCGGCGTGACCTGGTCGCCCACCGTGTCGCGGTGGCCAACCAGCTGCGCGCTCACCTGCAGATCTGCCTGCCCGCCGTGATCGGGCTGTTCTCCGACATCGACTCGCAGATCAGCCTGCGCTTCCTGGAGCGCTTCACCACCCAGACCCAGATCGACTGGCTCACCCCACGACGACTGGCATCCTGGCTGGCATCGGTCGGCTACTGCGGCCGCATGGACCCCACCGTCCTGCACACCCGCCTGACCAGCGCACCCCGCGGCCACACCGGACCCGAAGCCGACACCGCTGCTGCGGTGACCGCCGCCTACGTCACAGTGCTGCGCACACTCACCACACAGATCGCCGAGCTCGCCGCCCGCATCAGCGAGCAGCTCGATCTCCACCCCGACGCACAGATCTTCACCAGCCTGCCCCGCGCCGGCCGAGTCCGCGCCGCACGCATGCTCGCCGAGATCGGCGACGCCCGCGGCCGCTTCCCCACCCCGGACTCGCTGGCCTGCCTCGCCGGGGTCGCACCCTCGACCCGCCAGTCCGGCAAGGCCCGCGCCGTGTCGTTCCGCTGGGGCGCCGACAAACAACTCCGCGACGCCATCTGCGACTTCGCCGGCGACAGCATCAAAACCAACCCATGGGCCGCCGACCTCTACCAACGAGCCCGAACCCGCGGTCACGACCACCCCCACGCCGTCCGCGTCCTGGCCCGAGCCTGGATCGGTGTCATCTGGGCCTGCTGGCACAGCCACACCCCCTACGACCCCGACCGACACCACGCCCTTCAACGCGTCCTCAACCAAGATCAACCAGCGGCGGCTTGACACAGGGCAACTCACGCCGGCTCCAGGTACGACTCCCACGCGTCGACGTCGACCGTCGACGCCGGGTCGGCGTCCTCGCCCCACAGCTCGCGCGCGTCGAAACGGACCTGGTAGAGCCACTGCGGCGACTCCCCCGCGCCGCGGGCGTTGCTGTCGGGCAGCACGTGAGCGCCGTGCACCGTCACGACCGTGCCGGTGCGGCCGCGCACGTAGCGCGGCAACCGGGTGTGCCCCGCCGGGTTCATGACCCGGGCCCGGACCCGCTGCCCCGCGGCGAACCTCGCCGACGACGCGACCTGCCGCGAGTAGGGGGTGCCCGCGGCGAGGGCCGCGCGGACGTCGCCCGCCCGCAGCACGCGGACCGGCTCGCCCGGGCCGTCGGCGCGCCCGGCCGCCAGCTCCGCGCGGGTGACCAGGCCGTGGGCGACCAGCAGGTCCTCCAGTGCCCGGACCCAGATCGCGTAGTAGCTCGACGTCAGGTACTCCGGCGGCGGGATCGACTCCCGGGCGTGCCGGCCCTCGTCGATGCTCCACCGGCCCGCCGCGCCCATCGCGAGGGTGAGGGCGAGCGCCCGGCGCTGCCACCCGGCGTCGAAACGATGGTCCTCGGGCTCCGGGACCACCGGGCCGAAGCCCATCATCCCGCCGAGGTCGGCGGCGCCGTTCATCCGCGCACCTCCCCCGGCGCGAGCGCGAGGCCGGTGCCGATCATCGAGTCGCGGGTGACGAGACCGGCCAGCGCGTCCTCGTCGAGACCGTCGGTGCCGGGCGGGCGCATCGGCACGACGAGGTAGCGCACCTCGGCCGTCGAGTCGTGCACGGCGATGCGGGTGCCGTCGGCGAGCGTGACGCCGAAGTCGGCCAGCACGCCGCGGGGGTCGATCACCGCGCGCGACCGGTAGGCCGCCGACTTGTACCAGGTCGGGGGCAGGCCCAGCACCGGCCACGGGTAGCACGAGCAGAGCGTGCACACGACGAGGTGGTGCACCTGCGGCGTGTTCTCGAGGGCGACCATGTGCTCGCCCTGCCGCCCGCCGTAGCCCAGCTCGGCGATCGCGGCCGTGGCGTCGGCCAGCAGCCGTTCCCGGTAGCCGGGATCGGTCCACGCCCGCGCGACGACCCGGGCGCCGTTGCGCGGCCCGACGTCGTGCTCGTAGGTGGCGATGATCTCGTCGAGCGCGGCGGGGTCGACGTACCCCTTCTCGACGAGGATCTCCTCGAGTGCGGCGACGCGCGTCGCGATCCCCGCGTCGCCCGCTCGGTCCGTGACCATGCTCCGAGCCTACGACCGCCGCGGGTGCCACCCCGGCGCCGGAGGGGGTACTGCCCACACCACCGGAACACGCGTTGGCGCGGTCGAGGCGGACCCCCGGCGAACGGCAGGGTCTTCCCCAGGACGCCACAGGCACCGGCCCCGACCGGGCCGCCATCACAGGGGGAACCACCGATGACCGCGATGATCGACCACCACGACAGCCTCTCCCGCGTCGCCGGACCCGTGCTCCGCCCCGGCGACGAGGGCTACGCCGAGGAGGTCGCCGGGTTCAACGCGACGCATCTGCCCGCACCGGCCGTCGTCGTCGGCGCGACCTGCGCCGAGGACGTCGCCGCCGCCGTCGCGCACGCCGCCGCCACCGGCTGCAAGGTCGCCGTCCAGGCCACCGGCCACGGGCTGCTCGACGAGCTGTTCGGGACCGTGCTGGTCTCGACGAAGCGGCTCACCGGTGTGACCGTCGACCCGGTGGCGCGCACCGCGCGCGTGGGCGCGGGCGTGCGCTGGCGCGAGGTGATCGACGCCGCCGCGCCGCACGGGCTGGCCCCGCTCAACGGCTCGTCGTCGCACGTCGGCGTCGTCGGCTACACGACGGGCGGGGGCCTCGGCCCGATGGCCCGGCGCTTCGGCTTCGCGGCCGACCACGTCCGCCGCTTCACCCTCGTCACCGCCGACGCGCGGATCCGCGACGTCACCCCCGAGACCGAGCCCGACCTGTTCTGGGCCGTCCGTGGCGGCAAGGGCAACTTCGGGATCATCACCGAGATCGAGTTCGACCTCATGCCCGTCACCCGGTTCTACGGCGGCGCCGTGGCGTTCGGGGCGGCCGACGCCGCGGCCGTCCTGCACGCCTGGCGGGAGTGGGCCCCGACGCTGCCCGAGGACACCACGACCTCCGTCGCGCTGCTGCGCGTGCCGCCGGACCCGGCGCTGCCGGAGCCGCTGCGCGGACGGTTCGTCGTCGCGCTGCGCTTCGCCCACCTCGGCCCGGCCGACGAGGGCGCCGCCCTGCTGGCGCCGATGCGCGCCGTCGCCGAGCCCGTGCTCGACATGGTCGCCGATCTGCCCTACGCCGCGGTCGACGCCGTCCACATGGACCCGACGGACCCGATGCCGGTCTGGGACCGCGGCGGTGCCCTGCGCGAGCTGCCCGCCGAGGCCGTCGACGCGCTGCTCGCCACCGCGGGCCCCGACGTCGACGTCCCGCTGGCGATGGTCGAGCTGCGGCTCCTCGGCGGCGCCGTCGGCCGGCCCGCGGAGATCCCGAACGCCGTCTCCGGCCGCGAGGCCGCGTTCTCGCTCTACACCCTCGGGGTGCTCGCCGGGCCGCCGGTGGAGGTCGTCGCCGCCTCGACCGCCGCCGTGCTGGAGGCCATGCGCCCCTGGGCGTGCGCGCGGGGGCTGGTGAACCTGCTCGGCCAGGCCGGCCCCGCCCGCGTCGCCGCGCTGTGGGACGACGCGGACCGGGCGCGGCTGCGGTCGATCCGTGAGGGCGTCGACTCGACCGGCCTGTTCGGCACGAACGTGGTCATCGGCTGACGGTCAGCTCGCCACGACCCGCCCGTCGTCGCCCTGCTCGTGGTGGGCGACGTCGGGCACCGCCGTGCCCAGCTTGCCGCGGATCGTGGGATGCAGCAGCGTCTCGCGCAGCGCGTCGAGGTCGTGCTCGCGCAACAGCTCGAGGATGCCGCGCAGCCGTCGGCCGGAGGCCGCGGGATCACGCATGATGTCGAAGCTCAGCGACCGGTAGGCCGTCGTCTTGATCCACAACCGTTGGATCTCGTCGACGATCAGGTGCCGCCCGCACAGCTGGTAGATGCCGATGTAGAGGTCGCTCAGGCCCTGCATCGCGATGTCGGGCCGCCCGGCCAGCGCGTGCTCCTCGATCCCCCGCACCTGCTCCTCGAACTCCGCGAGCCGGTTCTCGTCGGGCCACCGCAGCGAGGTCAACGCCTCCTGCTCCAGCAGCAGGCGCATCGTGTAGAGCTGCTGCATCTCGTCGCGGCTGAAACGGGTGACGAAGTAGCCCTGGTTCACCCCGTGCACGACGAGGCCCTCGGTGGTGAGGATCTCCAGGGCCTCTCGCAGCGGGGGCCTGCTGACACCGATCCGGTCCGCCCACAGCTGCTGGCGGATCTGCTCGCCCGGAGCCAGATCTCCCTGGGAGATCGCCCGGCGCAGCTCGGCGAGGACGAGCGCCGTGGACCTGCCCGCAGCTCTGGCCAGCGGCGCTCGTGCCATGGTGGTGCCTCCGGTACGTGTCCGGAGCCGC
This sequence comes from Pseudonocardia benzenivorans CB1190, assembly GCF_000196675.2. GTDB lineage: Bacteria > Actinomycetota > Actinomycetes > Mycobacteriales > Pseudonocardiaceae > Pseudonocardia > Pseudonocardia benzenivorans. The sequence goes on from NC_015312.1 coordinate 4,193,673, forward strand.
TCACGCCGTTCCGGGCCGGGTGACCGCCTCGCGGCCCCGGGTCAGCCTAGCGGCTGCCGGACCATGGACCGACCCGGTCCGGCAGCCGTGACCCGTCAGTGGCACGAGCGCCACCCCGTCAGTGCGACATCCATGCGCCGGCCCACATCTGCGGGCCCGTCGGGATGTCGAGCACGATGCCCTTGACGTTCTTGCGGGTGAGCATCCCCGTGTATGCCCGGCTGTACCAGCCGATCGCGAGGTCCTTCCCGGCGATCGCCTCGACCTGCTTGTAGTCGGCGGTCTGCCTCGCCTTGTCCGTCGTGGCGACGGCGTCGTCGAGCAGGGCGTCGACCTGCGGGTTCGAGTAGCGCCCGTAGTTCCCGCTGCCGCCGGTGTGCAGCAGCTGGACCAGCGACGGGAACGGCGTGGGCCATCCCGACACCCAGGTCGACAGCTGGAAGTTGCCGCCCTGCACGACCGTCGAGCTGAACGTGCCGAGGTCCTGCAGGTCGAGCTTCACCTCGACCCCGACGGCCTTGAGCTGGGCCTGCACGAACTGGGCGAACTGCGTGCGGGTCGGGTTGTTGGCCGTCGAGAGCGTGAAGTTCGGGTCGCCGCCGTCCTTCACGTAGTCGGCGATCAGCTGCTTGGCCTTCGCGGGATCGTAGGTCGGGTACCGCTCGGCCGTGGCGGCGTCGTAGAACGGGCTGTCCGCGGAGAACGGCGTCTGCGCCGGGTCCATGAAGCCGCTGTACTGCGTCGCGCTCATCGCCTTCGGGTCGAGCGCGGCCAGCAGGGCCTCCCGCATCCGGGGGTCGTTGAAGGGAGCCCTCGTGAAGTTGAAGTAGAAGTACTCCCCGCCGTTGCCCGGGTTGTAGTACGTCGTCAGGTCCTTGTTGTTCGAGCCCCGCAGGATCTCGGTCTGGTACGAGCAGATGAGGACGTCGAGGTCGCCGTTGGAGATCGAGGCGTAGGCCGCCTCCGTGTCGGGGACCGGGCGGAACTGGATGCCGTCGAGGTAGGGCATCCCCTTGTCCTTCTGCCAGTAGTCGTCGAACCGGGTCACGTCGATCTTCGAGTCGGGCACCCAGTCGACGAACGAGAACGGTCCCGCTCCGACAGGATGGCGTCCGTAGTCGGCACCCCACTTCTTGACGGCCGTCGGCGAGGCCATCAGCCCCAGGGTGCCGTCGTTGGAACGCAGCGCGAACGCGTTGACGAAGACCCCGACGGGCTGGGTGAGAACGAACCGCACGGTCAGCGGGTCGACGGCCGTCATCGACTTCACCCACTTCGCGTAGACGTTGCCGGGGGACCGCGCGATCTGCTGCTGACGCTGCACGTTGAAGATCACGGCGTCGGCGTCGAGCGGGGTCTCGTCCTGGAACTTGACCCCGGGCCGCAACGTCAGGACCCACGTGGTGCCACCGTCGGCGGTCGTCATGGACTCGGCGAGGTAGGGCTGGACGTCGCCGGAGGCGTTCATGCGGAACAGCGGGTCGTACACCGCGTAGTCGGCGATCTGGTAGCCGGGGACCGTCGGGTCCATCGACACCGGTTCACGGTCCATCCCGTAGCGCAGGATCCCGCCGCGTTGCGGTGTCCCCTCCGTGGCGGGGTCGCCGCCGAAGGGGTGTGAGGCGTCCATCCCGGAGGTGCTCGAGCCGGACCGGACGGTGTTGCTCGCACCGCATGCCGCGGTGACGAGGACGACCGCCACGAGGAGGGCCAGCACCGCCCTGGTCCGGACCACGGGTCTGACGTGCATCGTCGTACCTCACAATCTCGCGAGACGTCGTCGGCTCGCGCGTCGTGGTGAGGAGTGCGGGGAGTGCGTCACGGGTGCGGCCGGCCGGTCAGTCCGGTCCGAGCCACACGAAACGCACATGATGTCGTCGGCACACCGCCGACGGCGGGCCGTAGTGCAGCCCGGGTTCACACCAGCCCAGCGAGGCGAGGTTCATCGCGAGCCGCTGGTGGCACAGTGCGCACACCGTCGCCGCGGGATGCCGCGGGCCACGGACGTGCACGGTGATTTGCGCCGGTGCGCCGCACAGCGCGCAGAGTCGGCGGACCCCAACCCGTTCCACCCGAGTTCCCGTCGTGAGTGAGTCGCGACCGGCGGCACTGCGGCGGCCGGCCGTCGGTGGGGGGCCGCGACCGTCCGCGGCCGCCCCGAGCGGAGACCGGCGTAGGTCGGGGTGCCGCCGGCCGGCCGGGGCCGGCGGCGCCCCGGGTCAGGCCTGGCCGCTCGCCGTCGAACGGCGGGCCAGCAGCTCCTCCCGGACGAGCGGGTCGTCGTCGGTGCCGAGGATCCGCCAGTCCTCCCCCGGCTCGAGGATCTTCTCCGCGGACCGGAACGTCCTGAAGTCGTGGCCGTCCTCGGCCAGGGCCGGCGGCGGCGTGCCGTTCTCGGCCAGCGCCTTGGCCGCGCCGATCAGGATGCGGCGCATCCTGATCACCGCCCGGTCGCTGGTGCCCAGGTGCTCCTGGGACCGGTCGTAGATCGGCCCCATCGACTCCGTGGCCATCAGGTCCTGGCTGTTGAAGTCGGAGATCCCGGTGAAGTTCTGCGTCCGCTGGGCCTCACGGTCGATGAGGTAGTCGTTCTCGGCGGTCCACTGCCGCGGCCGGATCCCCTGCCGGGTCTGCGGCGCGTACGGGAAGTTCCGGACGTCGAACAGGTTGCCCCCGCTGCCGTACCCGTGCATGTCGCCGATCTTCTGCGCGACGAGGTTGTAGCGCAGGCAGTTCTCGTCGTCGACGGGGACGAACATGCTCAGCCTGCCGCGGTACGGGATCGCCGCCACGGTCGTCACGTTCGGCACGCAGAACCCGGTGATCCGGACGTGGGTGTGCCCGTTGGGCGAGGTCCTGATGCCGGCGTAGCGGTAGCCGTACCAGTCGTCGTGCACCTCCAGCCGCGGTGCCCGGTCGTGGCGCCAGATCCGCCACGACGTCTCGACCGAGTTGTAGCCGGGCTTGTCGGTGCCGTCGTCGGGCAGCTCGGAGATGGCGTCGTACTGGTGCAGCCAGGAGATGTGCGACGTGTCGAGGTTGCCCTCCATCGCCTGCACCCAGTTGCACGGGCTGAACGTCTTGCCTGCCATGACGTGCTCGGGAGCGAGCGAGTCGGTGCCGAAGTCGCGGAACGGCGTCATGGTCTCGCGGGGCCCGAGGTAGGCCCAGACGACACCACCGGACTCGTGGACCGGGTAGGCACGCGCCTGCACCCGCTCCTTGAACGAGCTGCTGGCCGGCTCCGACGGCATGTCGATGCACCGGCCGTCGACGTCGAACTGCCAGCCGTGGTACGGGCAGCGCAGACCGCACGCCCCGTCGGCGGCCGCCGACGGCGCGGCGCTGCTGCCCTCGTTGCGGCCGAACCAGAGCGACGCGCCGCGGTGCGGGCAGTTCTCCTGGATCAGCCCGATGCGGCCGTTGAGGTCGCGGAAGGCGACCAGGTCCTCGCCGAGGAGCCGGACACGCACCGGGTCGCCCCCGGCGCTCGGCAGCTCCTCGGACAGCGCTGCGGGCATCCAGTAGCGGCGCAGCAGCTCGCCCATCGGTGTGCCCGGGCCGACCCGGGTCAGGATCTCGTTGTCCTCGGCCGACAGCATCGTCGGGCCTCCTCGTGTCGCGTGCGGTCCCGCCCCGCCGCCGGCGCGGCCGGCGGTGCGGGTTGGTGGTGGGGTGACGCGTTCGGTCGAGACGTCGTACGAGGGGGGCGTCAGATCCGCAGGGGCGCACGGGGGGCCGACGGAACGGCGCCGGCCCGGTGCAGCTCGGTGAGGATCTCCACCCGGCGGCGCTCGAGCCGGGTCAGCGCCTCGTACGGCGTGCGGCCCTCGGCGACGCATCCGGGCAGCTCGTCGTAGCTCACGCGGCAGACCCATTCGCCGTCGTCGCGGCGGACGGCCTGGACGTCCATCACGTAGGGAACGGCGAGCAGCTCCGCCAGGCTGGTCCCGACGGGGGTGCTCATGCGCCGCCGGCCATGCTGGGGTCGAGCTCGGGGTGGTCGACGCCCGCGCTGCGCAGCTCGGCCGTCGCCTCCATCCAGTCGGCGTCGGCCGGCAGCACGATGCCGCCGGAACGCTGCCGGTACGCCCCGGGCTCGTCCACGGCGGGCGGTGCGGTGCCGGAGTCGGTGAGCGCGCGGGCGGCGGCCAGCAGCCGGCGCCGCACCCGGATCACCATCACGTCGGAGCTGCCGAGGTGCTCCTTGGTGCGGTCGTAGATGTCGCCCATGCTCTCGGTGATGGCCTGGTCCTCGATGTTGACCCCGCCGAGTCCGGTGTAGCTCGCGCCGCTGCGCTGCAGCTCCCGGTCGATCAGATGGTCGTTCTCGCGGCGGGCGGTGATCCGGAACCGGCCGAACCAGTCGGTGGTGTTCGGCAGGAACTCCGTGGCCGTGGCCTCGCGCTCGGTGATCCCGACCTTCTGTGACGCAGGAGCGGTGTACCGACGGGCGCTCGGTGCGGAGTGGAGGGCCATCGTGTGCTGGTCGTCCATCGGGACCCACGCCCTGACCTGCAGCTTCGTTCCGAGTACCCCGGTGGGAACCATCGTGTAGAACGGGAACAGGAAGTGCGCGAAGCGCCAGTACAGCCGGTCGTCGGACCCGGCGGGGCGGTAGGCGCCGTAGGTCGCGCCGAACTCGGTGTCGAGCACCTTGTAGCGCGGCGCGCGGTCCTCGATCGTGTAGCGCAGGAACGAGTCCTCCGGGGCGTCGTCGGGCTCGGCGTGCCCGACGTGCAGGAACCCGAAGTGGCTGGTGTCGATGTCGCCCTCCAGCGCCTGCAGCCAGTTGCACTCGCGCTGGAACGCCCAGGCACTGCTGTCGTCGGCGGCGTCGTCCATCCACTCGAAGCCCGGCATGGGCGGGGGCGTCGGGCGCGGACCGAGGTAGGTCCAGAGCAGGCCCCCTGCTTCGGTCACCGGGTAGGTCGGCAGCCGCACCTTGTCCTTGAAGCTGCTTCCCGGCGGCTCGTTGGGCATGTCGACGCACCGGCCGCCGCCATCGAACTTCCAGCCGTGGTAGACGCAGCGGATGCCTTCGTTCTCGTTGCGCCCGTACCACATCGAGGCACCCCGGTGCGGGCATTCCTCGTCCATCAGCATCGGGGTTCCCGACGTGGTGCGGATCGCGAGGAAGCGCTGTCCGAGCACCATGATCCGCACGGGGTCGCAGTCCGGCTCCAGCTCTCGCGACAACGCGAAGGGCACCCAGTACTGGCGCATCAGATCGCCCATCGGCGTGCCCTTGCCGACCCGGCAGATCGTCTCGTTGTCGACCCTGCTCAGCATGAGACCTCCCGTGGGCGAGTTCGCCCACCGGTCGTGTGGCGGAAGTGGTCACGAGCACGCCCTGCTGCTGCGTCGAAGATGAGTTCCCAGGGCGTCGGAGCGGAGGAGAAACGGTATTCCACCTCGTTGTCTTCAATATTGAAGACTGCCATCGGCAGTGTCAAGGGCGCGGCGATGATCCTTCGGGAGCAGGAGTCGTGATGACGACGTCGCGTCACCGCGACTCCTGCCACCGGCGCCCGCGGACCGCGGCTCAGCGCAGGTCGATCGCGATCTTCCCGCCCTGTTGGGTGCGCGCCGCCTCGAACGCCTCCGCCACCCGGGCCAGCGGATAGACCGGGTCGAGGAACGGCGTCACGTCGACCGCCCCGGAGTGGATGAGGTCGGTGGCCTCCCGGAACGCGGTCAGTCCCGGCTCGGCCTGGGTGCTGTGCGAGTGCTCGATCGTCGGGCGGCGAGCCCACGCGTCGTTGTACGACCAGGTCGACGGGCCGTCGGGACGCTCGGGGAAGCCGAAGTACCCGACGCGCCCCCAGGTCTTCACGGCCTGCAGGCACTGCACCCGGGTCTCGTCGTACCCGACGGCCTCGATCACCAGGTCCGCGCCCTCGCCGCCGGTCGACTCCATCACCGCGTCGACGAACGAGTCGCGCCGCACGTCGACCACGACGTCCGCGCCGAACTCCGCCGCGATGTCCAGTCGCGACGGCGCGCGGTCGGCGACGACGATCCTGCTGAAGTCGGCGAGGCGGGCGAGCGCGGTGAAGAACAGCCCGGCCGACCCCGCCCCGCAGATCGCGACGGTGCGCCCCTCCGCCGGCCCCGCGACCGCGGGCGGCCAGAACCGGCGCATCGCGAAGATCGTCGTCCCGAGCTGCTGGGCCAGGAGCAGCCGGTCGGGGTCGGCCCCGCGCGGCAGCCCGATCAGCGACGCCGCCTTCACCACCTGCCACTGCGCGAAGCAGCGGGCGTCGCGCGGGACCGGCACCGCGAGGACGACGTCGCCCGGCGCGAACGCCGGGTCCCGCGAGTCCTCCACGACCCCGACGCCCTCGTGCCCGGGGTAGCCCGGCGCGGCCGGGTACGTGCCGCGGTAGAAGCCGTCGTGCAGCACGTGCAGGTCGCTGCCGCAGATCGAGCCGCGCCGCGACCGGACGAGCACCTCGCCCTCGCGGGGACGCGGGACCGTTGCCTCCACGGCCTCGATCCGCCCCGGTGCGACGAGCTGCGCAGCACACATCGTCGTGTCGCCCATGGTCGTCGTCCCCCTCAGGACTGGAAGGTCGAGTAGCACTTGTCCCGCGTCGTCACGAACTCGACGAGCGCGGGCGTCCCGCCGTCGACGGCCGTGCGGGCGCGGCGCAGCGCGGGCACGATGTCGGACGGCGCGGTGACGCGCTCGCCGTGCAGCCCGAACGCCCGCGCCATCGCGGCGTAGTCGCCGGAGATGTCGGTGCTGGCGTAGCGCTCCCGGGAGACCGCCATGATCCGGTCCTCCATCGCCATCGCGAAGTTGTTGAACAGCACCGACAGGATCGGGATGCCGACACGCGCGCAGGTCTCCAGGTCCATGCCGGTCATGCCGATCGCGGCGTCGCCCCAGACGTTGACGCACAACATGTCCGGCCGCGCCAGCTTCGCGCCCATGGCGAGCCCGAGACCGTAGCCGAGCTGGGTCGACTTGCCCCAGCCGAGGTAGGTGTGCGGCGCCTCGGTGCGCCAGAACGGGGACAGCTCGTCGCGGGGGCTGCCGGCGTCGTGGGTGATGATCGTGCGCGCGACGTCGACCGTCGCCATCAGGTCGCGGATCACCCGGTAGGGCGACAGCGGGACCGCGTCGCTGTCGAGGTGGGGCCGCCAGCCCGCGAGCCACGGGTCGTTCTGGGCCCGGATCCGGGCGGCGACCTCGTCGGCACGCCCGCGCGCGCGCCCGCGAAGACGGTCGCGCACGGCGTCGGTGAGCGTCGCGAGCGTGAGCCCCGCGTCGCCGACCAACGCGTGTGCCGCGGGCACGTTCTTGTCCAGGTCGACGGCGTCGACGGTGTTGTGCACGAACGTCCTCCCGGCCGTCGGGAAGCGGATGCCGAAGCCGGTCGCGGTGAAGCTCGCGCCCACACCGAACACGACGTCGGCGTCGCGGACGTGCTCGAACACCGCCCGCGGCATGGCGACGCCACCCGAGCCGAGCGCGAGCGGGTGCGTCTCGGGGAAGGCGCTCTTGCCCTCCAGGCTCGTGGTGACCGGCGCCTCGAGCAGCTCGGCGAGCTCGCGCAGCCCGGTCCAGGCACGGGCGTGGTGGACGCCCTGCCCCGCATAGATCAGCGGCCGCTCGGCCGCCACCAGCGCGGCCGCCGCGGCGTCGACGGCGTCGGCGTCCGGGGTGCTGCGGGCCCGGCGCGACGGCACGTACTCCTCGACGCCCGGCGCGTCCTCGGCCCACACGTCGCCGGGGATCTCGAGAAGCACCGGACCGGGCCTGCCGTTGCGCGCCTGGGTGAACGCGCGTCGCAGGGCGGGGACGAGCCCCGCGCCCGTGGTGACCTGCTCCGCCCATTTCGTGACGTGCTGGAAGTTCAGCGCGGCGTTGAACGCCGGCTGCACCCACGTCTGGGCCCGCGGGGCGCCGCCGGGGATCACGACGAGCGGGATCCCCTCGGCGAAGGCCTGCGCCACCGCGCCGAAGGAGTTCTCGACGCCCGGTCCGGCCTGCATGCAGAACACGCCGACCGTGTCGCCGAGGCGGCTCACGGCGTCTGCCATGTGGATGCCGACGCGTTCCTGGCGGACGACCACGGGCCGGATGCCCACGGCCGCCGCGGCGTCGATCAGGGGGTTGAGCGGGTAGGCGAACAGATGCTCGACGCCTTCACGGCGAAGCACCTCGGCCGCAGCCTGCGCCACGTTCACGGCCGCGTTCACGACGCGATCACGCGTGCCCTCCTTCGGGTCCCGTGCCGGTCGTCGACGCGTCGTCGACGCTAGTTCGGCTCCGGACGGCCGTCAAACCGGGAACCCGATGACGTCTTGATGGCGTCACGATGACGTCATACACTGCTGCCATGTCCGAGGTCGAGCTCCGCATCTCCGACGACGACCGCGACCGCGCCGCCGCCGTCCTGCACACCGCCGTCGGCGAGGGCCGCCTGACCTGGGTGGAACACGACGAACGGCTCGCCGCGGTCTACTCGGCGCGCACCGCCTCGCAGCTGCGGCCGGCCCTGGCCGACCTGCCCGGCGGCCAGGGCTCCGCGCCCGCCCGGACGGTCACGCACCCCGCCACGGCGTCACCGGTGGTGTCGCCGGGCGCGCCGGTGCGCGTCACGCTCGGCAAGGTCAGCCGCCGTCCCGACGTCTCCGGCGGCCGGGTCGAGGCCGAGGCCGTGCTGGGCGCGGTGGTCCTCGACCTGCGCGACCTGGCGGCCCATGCCGTCGTCGACGTCGTCGCGAACTCGCTGCTGGGCAAGGTCGAGGTCCACGTCTCCCCCGGCACCCGGCTCGTCGACGCCGGCACGGCGGCGCTGGGCAAGCGCTCGGTCGTCGAGCGCCGTTCCGCCCGCGGGGTGCTGCCGCGGCCCGACTCGCCGACCGTGCGGCTCAGCGGACACAGCGTGCTCGGGCACGTCCGCGTCCACGTGGGCTGACCCCGGCCCCGCGGACCACGCGCGATCAGAACGGGTTGCGGCTGCCCTTGAGCTCGCTGAACGACGGGACGTCGGCGAGGAGCCGGACCGCCTCGAACAGCCGCAGGCCCTCCTCGCGCTCCGGGACGGGCACGACGACCGGGCCGAACCACGCCTTGCCCCCGACGCGCAGGATCGGGCTGCCCGCCTCCTGGCCGACGGCGGCCTGCGCATCGTCGTGGGAGGCCCGGACGAGGGCGTCGAAGGCCTCGTCGTCGGCGGCCTTGACGGTCTCGTCCGGGAGGCCGGCCTCGGCGACGGCGGCGGCGATGGTGTCGTCGTCGTAGTCGGCGCCCTGCTCGTGACGGCGGGTGCCCAACGCGGTGAACAGGCGGGCGCGCGCGTCGTTGTCCTCGACAGCGGCCAGCACCCGCAGCACGCGGACGTTCTGGGCCATCACCGGCCGGTACTCCTCGGGGATCTCCTTGCCCTCGTTGAGGACCGACAGGCTCATCAGCCGCCACGTCACGGCTGCGGCACCGGCGTCGGCGACGTCGGCGATCCAGCGGGACGTGCGCCAGGTGTAGGGGCAACCGGGGTCGAAGAAGAAGTCCACGGGCGTCATCCCCCGACGCTACGGCTCCGGAGTTGAATGTTCACGTTCGGGGCTCAGGCCGCGGCCCGTTCCACCGCCACCTCGCGCCGCCGCAGCGGACGCCACGCCGGCGGCACGACCTCACCCTGCTCGACCAGACGCCGCCGCGTCCGGCGGCGCGCCACGACGATGCCGACGAGAGCCAGCCCCCACACGACGTACTGCACCGTCCACGCGACGCGGAACGCGCCGGGCGTGTACCCGCCCGCGATCCCGAGTACCGCGCCGACGGCGAGGGTGACCAGGAGCGACGCGGTGAACCCGCCGATGTTGACGATGCCGACGGCCGTGCCCTGCCGGTACCCGGGATTCGACGTGCGGGCGTAGTCGAACCCGATCATCGACGCCGGTCCGCCGGCCGCGAGCACCACGACGAGCAGCACGAGCAGCCACGCCGGGACCGGCGGTGGGACGAGCAGCACGGCGGTCCAGGCCGCGGCCGTCGTCGTGATCACGCCGATGACCAGCCACGAGCGGCGCATCGGGCGCCGGGCGGCGAACTCGCCGAACGCCGGGCCGGCCACCACGCCCACGACGACGAGGACCGTCAGCAACGCCCCCGCCGCCGCCGGGGACATCCCCTGGCCGGCGACGAGGTACGGCACGCCCCACATCAGCGCGAACACCGTGCCCGCGAACTGGGTGCCGGTGTGGGTCCACAGCCCGAGGCGGGTGCCGGGCTCGGTCCACGACGACCGCAGCAGCGCCCGCACGTCACGCCAGGACGCGGCCGCGACCGGCGCGGTGACGCCGGCCGGCCGGTTGCGGAACACCGCCAGCACCGCGAGCGCGGCCGCGACGCCCAGTGCCGCCGCCGACACGAAGGCCGGCGCCCAGCCGACGTGGTGCAGCAGCAGCGCGAACGGGACGGCCGACAGCACCTGCCCGCCCTGTCCGAGCAGTCCGGTGAGCTGCGTCAGCACCGGGACCTGCCGTGCCGGGAACCACGCGTTGACCACCGAGAGCACGCTGATGAACGTCAACGCGTCACCGGCACCGACCAGCACCCGCGCCGCGATCGCCAGCGGCAGCGTCGAGGCCAGCGCCAGCAGCAGCTGCCCGACGGCCATCACCAGCGCCCCGAGGACGACGAGCCGCCGGGCGCCGAACCGGTCGAGCAGCAGCCCCGTCGGGATCTGCAGCGCCGCATAGACCAGCAGCTGCAGCACGAGGAACCCGGAGAGCACGGCGGGTGCCGCTCCGAAGCGGTCGGCGGCGTCGAGCCCGGCGACCCCGAACGTCGTCCTGTTCATCACGCCCACGAGATAGGCGAACAGTCCGACCGACCACACGACCCAGCGACGACCACTCACATCCATGACAGGACAATGGTGCGCGCAGGCGGCGCCGAACGGGATGCTGTGCGGGCCGCCTCACGTTGTGAGGTGTGTCGGGCCGGAGACGCCCGGCGGCGGACAGGTGTCCCGCGAGGGACGCGAGGCGGACGGCCGGAGGAAGAGGATCACGGTGCTCGACCCGCAGGAGCTCTACACGGTGGCCGAGGACGCCCCGCAGCTGAGCGAGCCGGTGCTGGTGGTCGTGCTCGACGGGTTCGTCGACGCCGGCAACGCGGCACGGCTCGCGGCGGAGGCGCTCGTCGAGGGCCGGGACACGACGCCGGTCGTGCACTTCGACGTCGACCAGCTCGTCGACTACCGGTCGCGGCGGCCGCCGCTGCAGTTCGAGACCGACCACTGGGCCTCCTACAGCCCGCCCACGCTCGACATCGTGGCCCTCACCGACACCGGGGACACGCCGTACCTGCTGCTCAGCGGGCCGGAGCCCGACACGCAGTGGGAGCGGTTCGTGGCCGCGGTCGAGCAGATCGTGCGGCGCTTCGGGATCCGGCTGGTGATCACGCTGTCGGGCATCCCGATGGCCGTGCCGCACACGCGCCCCATCGGGGTCACCGCACACGCCTCCCGCCCCGAGCTCGTCGAGGGCCACACGGCCTGGTTCGGCAGCGCGCAGGTCCCCGGCAGCGCCGTCGCCCTCCTCGAGTACCGCCTGGGTGAGGCCGGGATCGACGCCATGGGGTTCGCCGTGCACGTGCCCCACTACCTCGCCCGCGCCGAGTACCCGCAGGCCGCGCGCACGCTGCTCGACCACACCGGCGTCGCGGCCGGGCTGTTCATGCCCACCGAGTCGCTGACCAAGGCCGCCGAGCGGACCGAGGCCGAGATCGCCGAGCAGGTGGAGAACTCCGAGGAGGTCGCGCAGGTCGTCACCGCCCTGGAGCGGCAGTACGACACCGTCGCCGAGGGCCGCGCGGGCGCCGGCGCCGGGGGGCTCGGTGGCGAGCTGCCCAGCGCCGACGAGCTCGCGGCCGAGGTCGAGCGGTTCCTCGCCGCCCGCGACCCCGGCGACGAGCTGCCGGGCGACGACCCGGCCGACGACCCGTCCGACCCCGACCGCTGACGTCAGGCGTCGGTGACGTCGAGCGCCGCCGCGACGATCCCGTCGGTGCCGATGCCGTGGTACCGGTAGACCGACTCGAGGTCGCCGGACTGCCCGAACCGCGACACCCCGAGGTGGGTGGCCCGCTGCCGGTGGATCCCGCCCAGGAACGCGAGCGTGTGCGGGTGCCCGTCGAGCACCGTGACCAGCGGCGCGGCGCGGTGCGCGGGGAAGGCCGCGTCGAGCACCCAGCTCTCGGCGTCACCGTGCCCGGCACGGGCCTGCACCGCCTCGAACAGCAGGCCGGGGCTGGTGACGCAGACGACGTCCGCCGCGATCCCCTGCTCGGCGAGCCGGTCGGCCGCGGCCAGCGCCTCGGGCACGATCGCGCCCATCGAGGCGATGGTGACGTCCGGGGTCCCCGCCGACCTCCGCAGCGGGTACGCGCCCGCGACGACCTGCTTGCGCCGCCGCTCGCGCGCCGCCGGGTCGGCGGGCACCGCCGCGAGGGTCTGGTCGACCGGGCGGGTCGAGAGCCGCAGGTAGGCCGACGTCCCGTCGGGCCGGCCCAGGCGCGCGAGCGACGCGAGCAGCGTCCACTCCACGTCGATCGCGAACGCCGGCTCGTAGGTGATGCAGCCCGGCTGCTCCAGACCGACCGACGGCGTCGTCACCGACTGGTGCGCACCGCCCTCCGGTGCGAGCGACACCCCTGACGGCGTGCCGACGAGGATCGACTGCCCGCCCGCGTAGATGCCGAACGACCACGGCTCCAGTGCGCGCTCGACGAACGGGTCGTAGAGCACCCCGATCGGCAGCAGCGGCTGGCCCCACCGGCTCCAGGTCGCACCCAGCTCCCCCAGCAGCCCGACGAGGTTGCCCTCGGCGATGCCCAGCTCCAGGTGCTGGCCGGTGGGCCGCTCGCGCCAGTGCAGGATCGTCTCGGGGTCGTCGTCGAACCAGTCGCGACGCTCGGCCGCCGACCACACGCCGACCTTGTTGACCCAGCCGCCCAGGTTCGTCGACGACGACACGTCCGGGCACAGCGTCACCACGCGCGCCGCGGCCTCCGGGGCCGACCGGGTGAGGTCGAGCAGCGTCCGGCCCAGCGCCGCCTGGGTCGTCGCCCGGCCCGACGGGGTGCGCCCGATGTCGGTGGGCAGGTCGACGGCGGGAAGCGCGGGCACGGGCTCGCGACGCAGCCGCGCCGCGGTCCGCCGGCACAGCTCGTCGGCCGCGGACCCGGCCGGGAACCGTGCCCACGGCGCCTCGGTCGACGCGCCGACGGCGTCGGCGAGCTCGGCGAGCTGCTCGGCGGTCAGCAGCGACGAGTGGTTCTGCGGATGGCCCTCCGTCGCCAGCCCGCGGCCCTTGACCGTGTAGGCGAGGATCACCGTCGGGCGGGTGTCGTCGATGGCGCGCAGTGCGTCGCCGACGGCCTGCAGGTCGTGCCCGCCCAGGTTGCGGATCGCGGCGTGCAGGGTCTCGTCGTCGAGTGTGCCGACGAGCTGCGCCAGCTCCGGGCAGTCGGGCAGCCGCTCGCGCAGCTGGGCGGGCGTGCAGCGCAGCAGCCGCTGGTACTCGGGGTTGGGCATCTCGTCGATGCGCCGGCGCAGCGCGTCGCCGCCGGGGCGGGCGAACAGCTCGTGCAGCAGCCGGCCGTACTTGACCGTCAGCACCTGCCAGCCCGCGGCCTCGAACATGCCCTGGATGCGCAGCGCACCGATGTTCGGGACGACGCGGTCGAGCGACTGCCGGTTGAGGTCGACGATCCAGACGACCTCCCCGAGCTCGGCGACCATCGGGTCGAGGATCGCCTCCCAGCAGGCGCCCTCGTCGAGCTCGGCGTCGCCGACCAGCGAGTACTGCCGGCCGGTGCCCGCGCCGCCGCCCTTGGACTCCACGTAGCGACGGGCCAGCGCACCCCAGATCGGGGCCGTCGCGCCGATGCCGACCGACCCCGTCGAGTAGTCGACCGGGTCGGGGTCCTTGGACCGGCTCGGGTAGGACTGCAGGCCGCCGAACTCGCGCAGCGTGGTCAGGTAGCGCTCGTCGAGCTCGCCCAGCAGGTAGTTCACCGCGTGCAGGACCGGCGAGGCGTGCGGCTTGACCGACACCCGGTCCTCGGCCCGCAGGTGCTCGAACCACAGCGCGGTCATGATCGTCACCATCGAGGCCGACGACGCCTGGTGCCCGCCGACCTTGAGGCCCGTGGGGTTGGGCCGCACCCGGTTGGCGTGGTCGATGATCGCCGTCGAGAGCCAGAGCACCCGCTTCTCGACGTCGGTGAGCACGGCCAACCGGTCCGCAGGTGTCGCGGCGGCAGGGACGGCCGGTGCGGCGGTGCTCATTCCGATCACTCTCCGGGCTGTAGGACGGCAAGTTGCCCGCACATCCGACCACCGACACGATGTCTGCACCAGCTCTCGGCCGGAGACCGTGCAGACTGCCCGGTCCCCGCGCTCCCACCCGCACGAGAAAGGGGCATCGTGCCCAGTGAGCCGACGACCGACCTCCGGAAGGACCCCCGGATCGACCCGAGCGGGCACCGGATCGACGCCGTGGACGCGCGGCTGCTGCTCGCCCTCGCCGAGAGCCCGCGCGCCACGGTGCTCGCGCTCGCCGAGCGGGTGGGCATGTCACGCAACACCGTGCAGGCCCGGCTGGCGCGGCTCGACCAGCACGGCGTCCTCGGCGGCTTCGAGCGCCGCATCGACACCACCGCGCTGGGCTACCCGCTCGTCGCCTACGTGACGGTGCAGGTCACCCAGCGCCGCCTCGACGAGGTCGGGGCCGCCCTCGGGCAGGTGCCGGAGGTGCTGGAGGTGCTGGGCATCTCGGGACAGTCCGACCTGCAGGTCCAGGTCGTCGCCCGCGACGCCGACGACCTCTACCGCGTCGCGGGCGAGCTGCTCGCGATCGACGGCGTCGAGCGCACGACGACCGGCCTGGTGATGCGCCGGCTCGTCGACTACCGGGTCGAACCGCTGCTGCGCCGGATCGCCGCGGAGGGGTCGGGGGTGCCCCGATAGTTTGCGGGGCGTGACCGACGTGCTCCCCGCGACCGCCCGCACCCTCTACGCCCGCACCGCCCGCGCCCAGCGCGACGGCCGCGTCCCCGGGCTCGTCGCGGGTGTCGTCCGCGACGGCGGGCTGGCGTGGTCGGCGGCCCGCGGCGACGTCGCCGAGCCGCACCGCGACGTCCAGTACCGGCTGGGGTCGATCACCAAGACCGTCACCGCGATCACCGTGCTGCGGCTGCGCGACGAGGGCCTCCTCGACCTCGGCGACCCGCTGGAACACCACGTCCCCGGCACCCCGCTGGGCGACCGCACGCTCGGCCAGCTGCTGTCCCACATGGCCGGCGCGACGTCGGAGAGCCCGGGGACGTGGTGGGAGCGGGCGCCGGGCACGTCGTTGGACGGGCTCGGGCTCTCCCCCGCCGACGCGGTGCTGCCCGCGGCCCGCCGCTTCCACTACTCCAACCTCGGGTTCGGCCTGCTCGGCGAGCTCGTCGCGCGGGTCCGTGGCCGGGCGTGGAGCGACGTCGCCCGCGACGAGGTGCTGCTGCCGCTGGGCATGACCCGCACGACGCCGCGGCCCGTGCCGCCCGCGGCACAGGGCTGGGCCGTGCACCCGTGGGCCGACGTCCGCCAGCCAGAGCCCGAGCACGACGCCGTCGTCATGGCGCCGGCCGGGCAGCTGTGGGCCTCGGCCGCCGACCTCGCCCGGCTCGGCGCCTTCCTGATCGGCGACACCGGCGAGGTACTCGCGCCGGCCACGCTGGAGGAGATGGTGCTGCCCTCGGGCGTCGACAGCGGCGACACCGTCGGCTGGTCGTCCTACGGGCTCGGGGTGCAGGTGCGGCGCGTCGAGGGGGCGACGCTCGTCGGGCACGGCGGCTCGATGCCCGGGTTCCTCGCCGGCCTGTGGGTCGACCGCGACGAGGCCACGGGTGCGCTCGCGCTGGCGAACACCACCTCCGGTCTCGACGGGGGCCTGCCGGCCGCCCTGATCGCGGACGTGAAGGCCGCCGAGCCGACCGTCGTCGGGGCGTGGGCGCCCGCGCCGTCGCCGGTCCCGCTGGAGCTGCTGGGCCCCTGGTACTGGGGGCCGTCGCCGTACGCGCTGCGGGCGATCCCCGGCGGGCTGCTGCACCTGGGCGGGCTGGGCCGTCCCGGCCGGGCGAGCCGCTTCCGCCCGGGCCCCGACGGCACCTGGATCGGGATGGACGGCTACTTCGCGGGCGAGACGCTGCGCCTGGACCCCGTGGCGCTGAACCTGGCCACGTTCGTCTTCACCCGCACGCCCTACGACCCGGCGGCTCCCGTCCCGGGCGGCACCTGTGAGTGGCGATAGTCGCCGGCGCGACCATCGCCACTCACGAGCGTCGGACGCGACGTCGACCCGGTCCTGACCCGCTCACGACCGCTCGGGCCGGTCAGGGCTGCAGGACGACCTTGCCGGTGACGCGGCGCTCGTCGATCGTCGCCAGCGCCTCGGCGGCGCGCTCGAGCGGGAACGTCTGCGAGATCACCGGGGACAGCGCCCCGGACCGCAGGTGCGGCAGCAGGTCCGCCCACTGCCCGTGCACGTAGCCCTCGTGCGAGAGCGCGTACCCGCCCCACGCGACGCCGACGACCTCGGTGTTGCCGAGCAGGAGCCGGTTCACCTTGACGGTCGGGATCTCGCCCGCGGTGAACCCCACCACCAGCACCCGGCCGAACGGGGCGAGCGCACGCAGCGAGTCGGTGAACCGGTCCCCGCCCACCGGGTCAACGACGATGTCGACGCCCTTGCCGCCGGTCAGCTCGCGCGCGGCGTCCTTGAACCCGTCGACGAGGACGGTCTCGTGCGCTCCCGCGGCCCGCGCGACGTCGGCCTTCGCGTCGCTGGACACGACGGCGACGACCCGCGCGTCCATCGCACGGGCGAGCTGGGTCACCGCGGTGCCGATGCCGCCGGCCGCCCCGTGGACGAGCACGGTGTCGCCGGCCCGCAGCCGGCCCCGGACGGCGAGGGTGAAGTGGGCGGTCAGGTAGTTCATCGGCAGGCAGGCGCCCGCGGCGAAGGACACCTCGTCGGGCAGCGGGACGACGTGGTCCGCCGCCACCGCGGCGACCTCGGAGAACGCGCCGTAGCTCGAGAACGCGGCGACCCGCTCCCCGACCGCGAGACCCGAACCCGCCGGCGCCGCCCGCACCACGCCGGCCAGCTCGGAACCGAGCCCGAAGGGCGGGTCGGGCCGGTACTGGTAGAGCCCACGGGTGAGCAGCACGTCCGGGAAGTTCACCCCCGCCGCCCGGACGTCGACGAGCACCTGACCGTCCGCGGCGACGGGCTCCGCGACGTCGACGACCTCGACCGCCGACGGCCCCTCGAGCCGGACCACCTGAACCGAGCGCACCCGGGCACCTCCCCTTCGAGCGTGTCAGCCCATCCTCGCCGGGGCGGCCCCGGCCGTCACCGGCAGGCGGGTCCGGCTCGACGAGGCGATCGTCACGGTCCCGGCGACCGCGACGAGGACGAGGGCGCCCAGCAGCCACGGGTATCCCACGACGTGGGCGACGACCGCGAGCACCGCGGGCAGCAGGAAGCCGACGTAGGCCAGCGCGTAGTAGACACCCGTCAGGCCGGCGAGCTCCTCGGGGCGGGCCAGCCGCTGGATCTCCAGGAGCCCCGCGACGACCGCGATCCCGTACGCGCCGCCCAGCACCACCGCCGCGCCGAGCGCCACCCACGGGGACCGGACGACGGCGGCCACGACGCTCAGCGCCAGCCCGCCCGACATCACGATCATCGACACGACGACGGCCCGCGCGTCGGTCGTGCGGTCGAGGCGCTTGGCGATCGGCTGCACGGCGGCGCCGGTGCCCAGCGTCGCGACGGTGACCAGCGTCGAGTAGGCGAGCCCCCACGAGCCGAGCCGGTCGCCCACGAGCTGCGGCATGATCGCGTACGCCACCCCGGCGGACCCGAAGATCCACGGCGCCATCGGGACGACGACCCGCAGGAACCGCGGGTGCCTGACGGCACGGGCGATCGGCGCCGGCCGGCGCGTCCCGCCCGGCACGGTCTCGGGCACCCGCACGAGCAACGGCAGCACGGCCGCGGTGAGCACGACGTGCACGACGTAGGGCAGCTCCATCGGCCACGGCCCCCACTGCGCGAGCACGCCGGCCACCCCCGCGCCGAGCCCGAAGCCCAGCGTGAGGGCGAGCGCGGCGCGCCGGGCGCCGGTGCCGGCGGGCGCGTCGTCGTACGGGGGCTCGGAGAGCTCCTTGACCCACGTCGAGCCGACGGCCATCGCGATCGCGACGGCGGTCCCGGTGGCGAAGCGGCCGGCGAAGATCCATACCGGGCCTTCGGCACCGACCGCGAGCAGCACGCTCGCCACCAGGGAGGCGACGGTCCCGGCGACCATCGACGGCCGCCGTCCCCACCGGGCGACGGCGCGGCCGGCGAGCAGCAGCGTCGGCACCAGCCCGACGACGTACGCACCGAGGAACGCGTCGACGACCGCCACGGAGTAGCCGCCCGTGTCGCGGTACATGCTCAGCAGCGGGGTGAACTGGTTGCCGCCCCAGCCGCAGCAGAACATCGCCGCGGCGACGACGGGCCAGCGCCGCGGCAGGGCGTCGGCGCTCATCGCCCCGGCCGGTGGGTGCCGTCGAGGTGGGCGGGCAGCAGGACGGCGAACCGGTCGGCGTCGCGGGCCTCGATGGCGTCGACGAGCTCGGCGTGTTCGGCGAGCACGACGGCGACCTGCTGCGGGCGCGGAGCGAGCGCGTGCATGCTCATCCGGCGCTGCCGGTCGGCCAGTCCCGCGTAGAACCGGGCGGTCAGCCGGTTGCCGCCCGCGTCGACGATCGTGCGGTGGAACGCCTCGTCGGCGTCGGCCACGCCCGCGAGGTCGCCGGCCTCGGCCTGCTCGCGCTGCCGCTCGATCGCGGCACGCAGCCGGTCGACCGTCGCGGGGACGTCGCCCCCGCGGCGCAGCAGCCGGCGCACGGCCGCGGTCTCGACGGCCTCGCGCGCGTCGAGCACGTCGTCCGCCTCGCCCGCGGGCACCGGCACGACGACGGCCCCGCGCTTCGGGATCAGCTGCAGCAGCTCCTCGGCCTGCAGCCGCAGGAACGCCTCGCGGACCGGGGTGCGGCTCATGCCGAGGCGCTCGGCGATGTCGCCCTCGCTGAGCAGGTGGCCGCCGGGCAGGTCGCCGGACAGGACGAGCTCCTTGGTCGCGGCGTAGGCCCGGTCGGCGGCGGGCTCGGGACGGATCGGGCGGGTCGGGCGGGTCGGCCGGGTCACGCAGCGACCCTATGTCATAGATACAAGCTTGCATCTATGTGTGAGAACAGTGTCACCCGACCGCGTCGGACGACCGCCGGCGGCCGCCCTCCTGCCGATCCGGCGGCGACCCGGCGTGACCACCTGGGGCGTCGCGGACCTGCCGGTGATCACCCGCCCCCGGCTGCGCCGCCGCGACCGCGGCCTGGAAGGGTGACCGGCGATGCGTCTGGTTTTCGCGGCACACGAGCACGAGGAGTACGGCCTCGCCCGCGACCGGCTGCTGACCGCGGTGCTGGCCCGGTCCCGGCGGCTCGGCCGGGAGGTCGACGCCGCCCTGGTCGGGGCCGCCCTCGACTACAAGCTCGGTGTCGACGGGCGGCTCGGGCGGTGGACCCGTCGGCACGTCGCCGACGCGCTCGCGGTGTGGTTCCCCCGCACCGTCGCCGTGCCGGACGCCGAGTGGGCGGAGATCCCCAACGCCCTCGACGCGTTGATCGGGACACTCGCCGAGCAGGACCACCTCGACGGCGGCTCGGACACCCCGCAGGACCTGCACCGGCAGGTGGCCGACTCCACGCCCGCGCTCTACGACGCCATGGCCGACGAGCGCAACTACGACCTGGGCAAGTTCTGGAGCGTCCAGATGATGCGCCACGACGTCGACAAGGCCGACGTCCTGGCCGTGCAGCGGTTCCTCGACCGCGCCGCGCGCGACGAGCTCGACATCGACCGCGACGCCCTCGCCGCGATCACCCGCGAGGAAGCCCGCCGGCGCGACGAACCGGTCGACACCACGCCCGACCTCCCCCCGGTGCTGCTGCCCTCGGCCGCCACGCTGGTCGAGGCGGCCCAGGCCTCGGTCGCGCTCGACCGGCTGCGGGCCGTCACCTACTGGGTGCGCGCCGGCCGCCCCCTCACCCGCGACGGCAGGCTGTGGCTGTCGGACGCCCTCCTGCTCGCCGACACCCTGGGGCTGGACCGCTTCTACCGCGACACCGCCCGCACCAGCGACGACCTGCCCGAGATCTCACTGCTGGTGTCGTGGGCCCGGCAGGCGCGGCTGGTGCGCGTGGTCAACCGGCGGCTGGTGCCGGTCAAGGGCGCCGGGCCGCTGCTGCACCGGCCGATCGAGCTGTGGCGCCGCGCCTTCGAGGCCCTGGGCAGGCTGGGCGACCACTTCGGCGGGACCGACGTGTTCGGGGCCCCGTCGCTGTTCAGCATGTCGCTCGGCGAGGCCTTCCCGGTGCTGTGGCTGACGCTCTACCGCGCCGCGGGCGGGCCGGTACCGGTCGAGGAGTTCTACCGGCTCGTGCGTGCCGCGGTGAACGGTCAGTTCGGCTGCGTCGTCGACGACCTCGCGGGCGACACCGAGCAGCGGCTGTGGCGGCGCGACGTCGCCGCGCTGCTCGACGCGCTGGAGCTGCTCGGCGCCGTCGAGCTCGAGGAGAGCACCGACCACGACCACCTCGCGACGCTCGCCTGCCGCGACGACCCCGACCCGACCGTCGTGTCGCTGACCCCGATCGGGATCTGGGTCTGCCATCAGCTGCTGGTGGAGCAGGGTGTGCACGCGCCGCTGGTCGGCGAGCTGGCCGACGAGGACGTCGAGTACGTCTGCGTGCGGGTCGCCGACTGCCGTCCGGAGATCGCGGCGGCCGAGCTGGCCGCGTGGGTCGCCGCGCGCGACCCCCGCACGGCCGCCCACGAGCTGACGCGGTTCCTGCGCCGCACCGACGAGCCGCGCCACCGCGAGCTGGTCGTCGCCGCACTGGCCCGGGTCGGCGAGGGCGGCCACGAGGTGACCCGCCGGCTGGAGGAACGCTCCTCCCGGCGGCAGCGCCGCGGGCCGGAGGGACCGCACCGGGTGATCCCCGAGCCGCGGGTACCGGCCCGGCACTGACGACCGCCGGCGATGTCCGCTCGTGGACGTCCGTCGGCGACGTCCCCCGGGCGGCGAGGCGGCTCAGGCTCAGGCGCTGCGCGGGCGCGGGATGCGGGCCTCGAGGTCGGCCCTGCGGGCCAGGGTCGCCGTGTCGCGGGTGAGGTGGTAGTGCCCGTGGTGGGAGCGGTTGCAGCGGTACGACCGCATCGGCAGCGCGCCCAGCGACTCGAACTCGCGAGCGGCCTGCTCCGCCGACTCGCGGTCGGGGTAGATGACCTTCCCGTCGCCACGGGTCCCCTGCCGCCTGGCGACCGCCCCCGACAGCTCTGCGCGGCTGGGCTGGCAGAACTGCGGCCCGCCGTCGGAACGCAGCCGCGCGTGCCGCAGCACGACCGCAGCGCGGGCCGGGTCGCGGACGGGCCTGCGCTGGGCCGGGATGAGCGGCGTCGCCGGTGCGCCCGTGGGCTGCTGGTCAGAGCTCCGGTCGGCCTGCGCGGGGATGAACGGGACGACGGTGCCGCCCGCGCGGTCGGCGGAGGACCCAGGGGCGCCGACCACCGCGTCCTGCTCCGGGCGGCGGGCCTCCGCCGCGCGGGTCGCGTCGCCCTCGATGTTCCGGTCGGTGTCCCGGTCCATGTCGTCCTCCGATCGCCGTTGACCGAGCATCGCGGATTCCCCGGCGTGTCGTTAGCGCTCGCGCCGCCGCTTCGCTCGTTCGTGTGACACGGCGACTATCGGTCACCGAACGTCATGTCAGGCCGCCGTCCGTGCGCGATGACCACCGGATCGGACGCTGCTGCGCCGACCGCCCGGATCACCGCAGGTGAACAGCACGTCGACGACGGGTCACGCGTGCCTGCGCGATCGTGCGGTCCGGACGGGTCAGCACACGACGACCCGACGCCGAGGGCCCTATGTTCGGAGGAGGTCGTCACGACTCGGGGCGCACGGGGGGATCGACGTCCCCCGTTCCGCGCCCGGATGCGGGAGGGGCTCGCGTGCACTGGACGGACGCCTTCGACGCGACCGGGGAAGGCCCCGGCGTGTTCGCCGTGGCGCCCGCACACCGCGGCGCCGTCGTCGACTGGGCCGTCCGTCGTGGCCTCCCGGCCGTCGCGACGCGCGAGGTCGGCGCACCCGCCGTCGACGCCTGGGGGGTGCTCGACGGGGGCGTCCTCCGGCTGCACCCGCACAGCCGGCCGGACGCCCTCGCGCCGGGCGTGCGCGTCGTCGGGTGGTGTGCGCTGCGACTCGCCGCCGGCGAGCTGGGTTTCGACGTGCCCGCCGAGGCGCTGCCCGGTGAGCCCGGACCGGTGCCGGACGCGGCGACCCTGCACCGCCGCGCGGCGGTCACCGTGCCACCCGACCCCGCCCCGGTCGAGCAGGCCGAGATGCTCGCGACCTGCATCGACGCGACGACCCTGCGCTGGGTGGCCTCGGCGCTCGCGGCCACCCCGGTCGTCCGGCCGGTCGCGCCGTCGCCGCGGCCACGGCACCGTTCGCAGGTCGGCGGGGTCTGACCGGCCACACTGGTCGGGTGTCGCCGACCCGCTGGGTGCTGCACGTCGACCTCGACCAGTTCATCGCCGCGGTCGAGGTGCGGCGCCGTCCGGAGCTCGCCGGGCGGCCCGTCGTCGTCGGGGGCAACGGGGACCCCTCGGAACGGGCGGTCGTCGCCACCGCGTCCTACGAGGCGCGCGAGTTCGGGGTGCGTTCGGGGATGCCCCTGCGGGTCGCGGCCCGGCGGTGTCCCGACGCCGTCTTCCTGCCCTCGGACGGCCCCGCCTACGAGGAGGCGTCCGAGCGGGTCATGGCCGTGCTGCGCTCGTTCCCCGTCGTCGTCGAGGTGCTGGGATGGGACGAGGCGTTCCTCGGCGCCGTCACCGACGACCCCGAGGCGCTCGCCCACGACGTGCAGCGGGCCGTCACCGAGCGGACCGGACTCTCCTGCACCGTCGGGATCGGGGACAACACCCTGCGCGCCAAGATCGCCACGGAGTTCGGCAAGCCGGCGGGGACGTTCCGGCTGACCCGCTTCAACTGGTTCGCGACGATGGGCGACCGGCCGACGACCGCGCTGTGGGGCATCGGCACCCGCACCGCGCGCCGGCTCACCGAGCTCGGGTACACGACCGTCACCGAGCTGGCCGAGGCCCGCCCCTCCGACCTCGCCGAGCGTATCGGTCCCGCGATGGGGCCGTACTACGTACAGCTGGCCCGTGGCATCGGTCGCGAGGAGGTGTCCGACGCGCCGCACGTCGCGCGCTCGCGCAGCCGGGAGACGACGTTCCAGCAGAACCTCGAGAGCTGGGCGGCCGTGCGCGAGGAGGTCGCGGCGCTCGCGCTGCGGGTCGCCGACGACGTCCGGGCCGAGGGCAGGCCTGCGCTGCGGGTGGGGGTCAAGGTGCGGTTCGCGCCGTTCACGACGCGGGGCCGGAGCGCGACGTTGCCGGCCCCGACCTCCGACCCTGACGACCTCGTCGCCGCCGCGCTCGCCGTGCTCGACCTGTTCGAGGAGCGGAACCGGCAGCGTCCGGTGCGGCTGCTCGGGGTGCGCGCGGAGTTCGGCCCGCCTCCCTGACCCGCAGCGCCGCCGGTCAGGACGGCCGCCGGTCAGGACGGCCGCCGGTCAGGAGACGGGGCGCCAGGCCGCGCGGCGCAGCGCCCGGTACACGACGCCCGCGTCGCCGAGCCGACGGCGCAGCAGCCGCTCCAGCCCGCCGATCGGGTAGAGGTTCTGCGGCGCGCGGGAGTCCTTGTAGCCGTGGGAGGCATAGCGCGCCAACGTCGCCTGGCTCAGCGCCGCCATCGCGGCGGCCTCTCCCGCGGCCAGGGCGGCACTGCACTCCAGCCGCACCACACCGGCCCACGGCGACCCTGGCGCGGTGGGCAGCCGCAGGTACCAGGTGTGGCGCCGCCACGACGTGCCCAGCAGGAACACCGGGGTCCGCTCGCCCGGCGCCAGCGCCGCGACGACCGGGTCCAGCGCGGGCGGCAGGTACCGCGTGCGGTGGGTCTTGATGTAGCCCAGCGCCCGGGGCAGGTGCTGGCGGCCGCGCAGCGGACCGTCGACGACGAGCAGGTCGTCCTCGGGGAGACCACCCGCCTCACGGGCC
This sequence comes from Pseudonocardia benzenivorans CB1190, assembly GCF_000196675.2. GTDB lineage: Bacteria > Actinomycetota > Actinomycetes > Mycobacteriales > Pseudonocardiaceae > Pseudonocardia > Pseudonocardia benzenivorans. The sequence continues at coordinate 4,217,928 of NC_015312.1, forward strand.
CGGGTGGCCGCCTCGACCTCGATCTCGCCGAGGCGGTGCTGCAGGGCCAGCCCGAGGGTCTGCGCGGGCGCCAGGTCGGCCCGCGGCGGCACGACGACCGCGTCGTAGCGCCCGGCCGGGGTCTCGACGTCGACCGCCTCCGGCGCCGTGGTCAGCAGCGAGCGCGCCACCCTGACGGCCGTCGGCTCCGCCCGCTCCCCCGCGCAGCAGACGACACCGGCCGCGTACGACGCGCAGAGCGCCGCCGCGGTCCCGTCACCCGACTCGACCCAGGCCTGCGCGTCGATGCGGCGCACGCCGTCGACGAACAGCGTGGCGGCGGGCGGGCGCACCGCGGGGTCGGGCGGGACGGGCGCCCAGCGGTCGGGGGCGAGCTCCACCGTCGCGTCGACCGTCGCCTCCGAGACGGCGCCCTCGTCGCCGGACTCCGCGTCGAGCCCGGTGCCGTACGACGGGTCCCAGGGATCGACGGTGAAGCGCATCCGCGTCGCGGTCACCGTGTCGGGCACGCGTGTCTCCGTCCGTCGGGGGCTGCGGCGATCGTCGCGGATCCGCGTGCCGCGGCGGTGCACCACCCCCGGTTCGGCGCGTCGCGTCTGCCGCACGGGCCCGCCACCCGCCGTTCACCGATCCGCGGGCGCGAACTGTCGGTGGGGGGTGCCAGGCTCGGCCACACCGCAACAGCCCGACCGGGCCCGACACTCACGGAGGTGTGAGATGGCCACTCACGAGGGGCAGTGGAAAGCCGGCACGCCGTGCTGGGTCGACCTCAACGTTCCCGACGTCCCCACTGCCACCGCGTTCTACTCCGCGGTGCTGGGATGGTCGTTCGTCGACACGGGCGCCGAGTTCGGCAACTACCAGATCGCGCAGGTCGACGGCAGGGCCGCGGCCGGCATCGGGCCGATCATGCAGGAGGGCCAGCCGTCGTTCTGGACGCTGTACCTGGCCAGCGACGATGCCGACGCGACCGCCAAGCTCGTCACCGACAACGGCGGGAGCCTCATCGCCGGCCCGATGGACATCCCGGGCAGCGGCCGGATGGTGATCGCCACCGACACCGCCGGCGCGGTGTTCGGGGTGTGGCAGACGCTGGGCATGAACGGTGCCGAGGTCGTCAACGAACCGGGCGGGCTGGTGTGGGAGGACGCCCGGCTCACCGACCCGGAGACGGCGCGCGCGTTCTACGCGGCGGTGTTCGGCTACACCTACGACGCCGTCGACGGCGCTCCGGAGGACTACACGACGTTCGCGCTCGACGGTGAGATCAAGGGCGGCATGGGCGGGCTGATGGGTGCGCCCGACGGCACGCCCAGTCACTGGATCGCCTACTTCGGCGCCGCCGACGTCGACGCGGCGGTCGCGCAGGTCCAGGCGAACGGCGGTTCGGTGATGATGGCTCCGCAGAACACACCGTTCGGCCGCATGGGGATCGTCGCCGACCCGTTCGGCGCCCCGTTCTGCCTGCACGGGGAGGTCACCGGGTGAGCGCCGCGGGGGCCCCGGCCCGGCACCGGGTCAGGGGCCCTCGCGCACGACCGTCGCGCTGCGCTGGTCGCGGCTGACCTGGAACCGGACCGGCACCCGTTCGGCCAGCGCCGCGACGTGCGTGATCACCCCGACCATCCGGTCGCCGCGTCCCGCGAGGTTCTCCAGCGTGCTCGCGACGATCTCGAGGTTCGCCTCGTCGAGCGTGCCGAAGCCCTCGTCGAGGAAGATCGAGTCGAGCCGCGCGGCGCCGTCGGCGGCGAGCGAGGACATCTGCGCCGACAACGCCAGCGCAAGCGCAAGGCTGGCCTGGAACGTCTCGCCGCCGGAGAGGGTCTTCACCGGGCGGTGCGCGTCGGCGTCGGCATGGTCGACGACGACGAACTCGCCGTGGTCGTGGGTCAGCTCGAACTGGCCCCCGGACAGCTCCGCGAGGCTCTCGGAGGCGTCGGCGACGAGGACGTCGAGCGCGGAGGCGACCAGCCAGCGCGGGAACTGATCCGAGCGCAGCAGCTGCCCGAGCATGCGGGCGACCTGCTGGTTCTCCTCGGCCGCGGCACGGTCGGCACGCAGCCTGGCCGCCTCCGCGACGCGTTCGGCGAGCCGGTCGCGTGCCGCCTGCGCCTTGGCGTGCTCGGTGGCGACGACGGAGACCGCCCGCTGCACCAACCGGTCGGTCTCGTCGGCGGCGGAGCCGGTGCCCCGGGGCGGGGCGAGCTCGTGGCGCCCGAGGTCGTCGAGCAGGTCCGCGGTCAGCTGGTCGCGGCGGGCCCGTGCGGCGGTGACCGCGTCACGTTCGGCCACGAGCCGGGCGTCGCGCTCGCGTGCGGCGGTGGCGGCCCAGCCGGCCAGCGTCTCCCACGCGGCGACGAGGTCGTCCCCCGCGACCGCCGGCGCCCCGAGCACGACGAGCGGGTCGCGTGCGGCGCGCAGCTCGTCCCACGCCACAGCGGCGGAACGGTCGGCCGCGGTCGCCGCCGCGGTCGCCTCGGCCGCCGCGGCGTGGGCGGCGCGCAGGGCGTCCGCGGCGGCACGGGCGTCGGCGTCGAGGGTGTCGAGCCGGTCGAGGAGGCGGGCGATCTCGTCGGGCGGCGGGGCGTCGGCCAGCGCCGCGACGAGCCCCTCGATCCGGCCGTCGAGCGCGGCCAGCGCCGAGCGGGCCGCCTGCTCGGCGCGGGCGGCGGCCGTCTCCCGGACGCGGGCCGCCGCGAGCGCCGCCTCGGCGGCGACGAACGTGGTGCTCGCGCGCTCGGCGGCGGCCGACGCCGCGGCCCGTTCGGCGCGCGCGGGCGCGGCCGCCGCATCCCGATCGGCCGCGGCGGCGCGGGCCCACGCGGCCAGTTCCGCCCAGGCGCCGGGCAGGTCCTCGTCGTCGACGGTGGGCGCGCCGAGCGCCACGAGCGGGTCCCTGGCGGCCCGCAGACCCGCCGCGGCCCGGCCCACCTCGGCACGCACCGCCTCGACGGCGCCGGCGGCCGCGTCGCGGCCGGACCTGGCACGGCGCAGCGCGTCGTCGGCCCGGGTCAGTTCGGCCTCGACGTCGTCGAGACGGCGCAGGTCGGCCCGCAGGGTCGCCGGATCGGCGACGCCGCCCACCGCGCCGCGCAGTGCGGCGATCTCGGTATCGAGCCGGGCGAGGTCGGCGGCGGCACGGTCGGCGGCCGAGGCCGCGGCCGCGTCGCGGCCGCGCGCCCGGTCGAGCTCCGCGTCGGCCGCGGCGACCCCGGCCTCCGCGGCGGTGAGCGCGGTGGCGTCGACGGTCGGCGGCAACGTCGCGACGGTCTGCTCGCACACCGGGCACGGATCCCCGACGTGCAGCGCGGGGCGCAGCGCGGCGGCCCGGTCGGCCTGGGCGGCGGCGTCGCGCGCCGCACGGGCGCGGACGAGGGCCTCGCGGGCCGCGTCGAGAGCCGTCGCGGCGGCGGAGCGCTCGGCGGTGGCCGCCTCGAGCCGGGCCGCCAGCTCCGTGCGGCGCCCGGCTGCGGCGTCGAGCGCGTCGTGGTCGGCCAGTGCCTTCTCCAGGACGGTCCGGGCGGGCGTCGCGGCCCTGGCCTCGCGGGCGGCCGCGTCGGCCGCCTCCGCCTCGTCCAGCGCCTTGACCGCTGCGGCGAGATCGTCGTCGGCGGCCCGTCGTCGCCCGTCGAGCCGGTCGAGCCCGTCGGGGACGCGCAGCGAGCCGAGCCGCGCGCGTTCCGCGTCGAGCCGGGCGAGCTCCTGCTCGGCGGCGGCGAGCCCGGCCGCGGCGGCGTCGCGGTCCGCGCGGGCGGCCTCCAGCGCCCGGGCGGCCTCGACCACCGCCGCGGACGCGGCCGTCTCCTCGGCGGCGGCGTCGTCGAGCCGGCCGGCCGCGGCGGGCCGCTCGGCGCGGGCGGCCGCGAGATCGGCATGGTCGCGGCGCGCCCGCTCCAACGGCCCGCGCGCCGGCGCGGCGTCGCGGGCGGTGCGCGCCGCGGTGTCGGCGGCGACGGCGTCGGCGACCACCCGTGCGGCCGCCGCAGCCGCGTCGGCCGCGCTCCGACGGCGGGCGTCGACATCGGCCGCACCGGCCGGGACCGTGATCCCGGCGAGCACCGCGCGCTCCCGCTCGGTGGCCGCCACCGCCGCCTCGGCCGAGGCGACCGCGCGCGCGGCCGCGGCGAGCTCCTCGGTGGCGTCCCCGACCCGGCCGACGAGTGCGTCCAGCGCCTCGACCCGCGCGGTCGCGGCGGCCACGGCGTCGTCGCTCGCGTCGTCGTAGGAGGACAGCTGGCCGGCCAGGACGTCGGCCCGCTCGCCGGACGCCGCGGCCTCGCGGTTGGCCTCCTTCGCGATCGCGTCGTAGACGTCGAGGCCCAGCAGCCGCACGAGCATCCGCTGCCGGTCGGCCGGCTTGGCGTGCAGGAACTCCGCGAACGCACCCTGCGGCAGGACGACGCACTGGCAGAACTGGTCGAAGGGCAGCCCCAGCAGCCGCTCCACCTCGGGCGTGACGCCCGAGTCGGCCGCGAGCACCTGGGTGTCGCCCTCGGCGTCCCCGGCGTCGACGAGCCGTTCCAGCCGGGCGCTGCGCACCGACACCTTGTCCTGCGCCGAGCGCCGCAGCTCACGGGCCGCGACGTAGCGTTCGCCGCCGACGTCGAACACGAGCCGCACGACGCCGCGACCGACGCTCGGCGCGAGCGCCAGCCGCACGGCGCGCCGGTCGTCCCAGCGCGGCACCGACCCGTAGAGCGCGAAGCACATCGCGTCGACGACCGTCGACTTCCCCGCACCCGTCGGCCCGACGAGCGCGAAGTAGTCGGCACCGGTGAAGTCGACGACCGCCGGCTCCCGGAACGCCGCGAACCCCTGCATCTCCAGCCGGACCGGCCTCATCGCGCACCCCCGGTGTCGGAACTGGTGACCGCGTCGTGCAGCCGGGCGAACAACGCGTCGAGCCGCGGGTCGGCGACCGCCCGGTCGCGGCAGTACTCGCCGAACAGCTCCGACGGGCTGCGCTCGGCCCCCCGGCCCTCCGACGGCCGCGACCCGCGGACCGGCGCCGCGAACTCGGGGTCGATCCGCACCTCCAGCGCGTTCGGCAGCACGGCCGTGACGTCCTCGCGCAACCCCGCCCGCGCGGGTTCGCGCACGAAGACGCGCAGGTAGTCGTCGCCGACGGTGTCGCGCAACGCGGCCAGCTCGTCGACCGTGCCGTGCAGCGTGCGCAATCCGCGGCCGGCGGTGACGGGGATGTCGGTGACCCGGGCGGGCGTCGTCGCCGTGGCCTCGACCAGGCAGACGACGCTCGTGTTGGCCTGCTCGCCGAAGTCGACCGCGAGCGGCGAGCCCGAGTAGTGCACCGGCGCGGGCGCGGCGAGCATCTGCCTGCGGTGCAGGTGGCCCAGCGCCACGTAGTGGGTGTCGGCCGGGAAGATCGACGCGGGCACCGAGTACTCGAAGATCGACTGGGCGAGCCGCTCCCCTCCCCCGAACGTGCCGTTGAGGACGGTGAGGTGCGCCGCCACCAGGTTCACCGAGTCGGTGCGGAAACCGTCGGTGAGCGAGCGCACGATCCCGCGCAGCTGCTCGTCGTAGGCCGCGTTGTGCTGGGCCGGGAGCTGCGCGACGAGCTCGGCCGCCCGCACCGCGTAGCGCTGCGACAGGAACGGCAGCACCGCGATGCTCGCCCGCTCCCCGCCGCGGGTGACCATGTCGACGACGCCGCCCTGCTCGGCCGTCCGGACCGTCCCGACCAGGGTGATCCCGGCCGCCGCGGCGAAGGGCCGGTACGCGTCGAGCGCCGCGCCGTGGTCGTGGTTGCCGCCGATGACGAGGACCTCCGCCCCCGTACCCGCCAGCGCGGTGAGAGCCTGCACGACGAGCTGCTGCGCGGCGGCGTTGGGCGCGGCGGTGTCGTACAGGTCGCCGGCCACGACGACCAGGTCGACCTCCTGCTCTCGGGCGATCGCGACGATCTCGCGCAGTACCTCGCGCTGCTCGTCGAGCCGGCTGTGGCCCTTCAACGTCTTGCCGACGTGCCAGTCGGCCGTGTGCAGGATGCGCATCGCCGCGAACGGTATTCGCCACCCCCGACAGGACCGCCGCCGGGCGCCCGGCGCGTCCCGCGGCCCGCCGCCGGGCGGTGAAGATGGACGCGGCGCAGGTGACCCGCCGCCCCGGGTGGGGCCGCCGCTCAGGTTGCCGCTGCCCAGGACGAAGGGACGGACGCCGACAACGGCCGCCGCTTCGTCGAGCCGCTGACCTGGTGATCACTGATCGCGGGACGTGCGGTGCTCTGTTCGACCTCAGCGTCCCTGGATCGACGATCAAGTGCGCTCCGCCGCGGACGCCACACGCGCACACAGGCGTCCTCCCGTGTCCTCGACCCACGAGGATCCCCAATCATGATCACGATCCGCGGGACCTGAGCGCCGCCCATTGCGCCCATGTCCCGGCGATGGCGATCAACGAGGTCCGGGACCGTGGAACTCCCTAGCTGGACGGCCACAGACCGCAGCCTGTCCCCGGCCACGGCGAAGATCGCCATGCCCGGGACCTCAGCGCTGCGTATTGCGCTCATGTCCCCGCCACGGCGATCAACGGGGCGGCCCAGCCATCAAACCCGCCCGCCGCGGACAGTCGCCGACCACAGCTGTCCCCGACCACCGCGAAGATCACCATCCTCGGGACCTCAGCACCACCCACTGCGCCCATGTCCCGGCAACGGCGATCAACAGGGTCCCTCGGCCATGAAACCCCCGAGCCGGACCGCCGCGCACGCAGCCTGCCCCCGATCACTGCAGCGCCGTCGGTTGCGCCGATGTGGGGTGCTCGAGACGACCTCGGCGTCCCTGGACCGACGATCAAGGTGTGCTCCCCCGCGGACGCCATACGCGCGCAAGGCTTCCCCGTATCCCCTACCCACGAGGATCCCCAACATGATCACGATCCGCGGGACCTGAGCGCCGCCCGTTGCGCCGATGTCCCCGTCACGGCGATTGACAGCGGCCAGTCCAAACTCCCCGTAGGCGGCCATTTACCGCCCCACTGATGGCCAGCGATCTCCCCGCTGGCGGCCAGATATCTCCCCGGTGATCAAGCATCCGATGCCGGTGGTGAGGGTCTGCCGGTGAAGCGAGACGAGGAGATCATGGAGATCCTGGAGGCGTTCGACCTCACGGGCAGTTACCGCGCCGCCGCGGAGTTGGCCGGTTGTGATCACCACACCGTCGCCCGCTATGTGGCGCTGCGGGAGGCCGGTCAACCCCCGGTCGCTCGCGAGCACCGGGCACGACCGATCGATGAGTACCTGGACAAGATCGAAGAACTGGTGGTGCGCTCCGACGGGCGGGTGCGCGCCGACGTGGTGCACGAGCGGCTGCTCGCGATGGGCTTCACCGGCGGGGAGCGCACCACCCGCCGCACCGTCGCGCAGGTGAAGGCCCGGCTGCGGGCCGGGCAGCGGCGGGTGTTTCGGCCGTGGGTGGTCGAGCCGGGGCTGTGGCTGCAGTGGGACTGGGGCGAGGGCCCCCGCGTTGCCGGGCGCCGCACGAATCTGTGGTGCGCGTGGCTGGCCTGGTCGCGGTTCCGGGTCGTGCTCGCGGTCTTCGACCGCACCCTGCCCACGATCGTGGCCTGCATCGACACCACGCTGCGCCGGCTGGGCGGGGTGCCGACCTACGCGCTGACCGACAACGAACGCACCGTGTCGGTCGATCATGTCGCGGGGATCGCGGTGCGCCACCCGGAGATCGTCGCGGTCGGGCGGCACTACGGGATGACGATCCGCACCTGCGTGCCGGCGGACCCGCAGTCCAAGGGCGGGTCCGAAGCGACGGTGCGGATCTCCAAGGCCGACCTCGTCCCGACCGCGGCGAACCTGCTCGAGGAGTACCGCACCTTCGCTCAGCTTGAGACGGCGTGTCGAAGCTTCTGCGAGCAGGTCAACGCGCGGCCGCATCGGGAGACCCGCCGCCCGCCGGTCGAGGCGTTGGCCGAGGAACGCACCCGGCTGCATCCGTTGCCCGATCGGCCGTTCACCGTCGCGTTCGGCACGACCCGGCGGGTGAACTGGGACGCCACCGTCTCGGTCGACGGGGTGCGCTACTCGGTGCCGCATCAGCTGGTCGACACTCGAGTCTGGGTCCGGTTCCACGGCGACGACCTGGTCATCACCGCCGTCGATGCCCCGTTGGAGGGGCACGGACCCGGCAGCGGCCCCACAGAGGTCGCCCGCCATGCCCGCTCGACGCCGGGCACGCCCTCGATCCGCGACGAGCATTACCCGCCACCCACCACGGCCGCGAACGCCGCCGGAGAACGCACCCCACGCGCGGGCAGTGCCGCGGAGGCCGAGTTCCTGGCGCTCGGCCCGGGCGCAGCGTCCTGGCTGGTCGAGGCGGCCGGGGCGGGTGCGCGCGGGGTGCGCCGGAAGATGGCCGAAGCGGTCGCGCTGGCGAAGCTGCACCCACCCGGCGAGGTCGACCGCGCGCTGGGCACGGCCGCGGTCGCGGGCCGGTTCGCCGAGAACGACGTCCTGCGCATCCTCGCCCACCAAGCCGGCCGCAACGTCAACAAGCCCACCATCCGCGCCAGCGAGGACCACAGCTTGCAACCCGGCACTTCCGCCTGGTCCGGCTTCGGCATCACCCCACCACCCGAAACCGACCCGTCAGGGCTCGACCCGGCAGGGCTCGACCCGGCAGGGCCGTCATGAACGCGGCCACCGGATCAGTGCCGGCATCGGGCGGGGACCCGCTCGCCGAGGCCGTCGCGCTGACGCGGCGGTTGAAGCTGCCCCACATCCGCCGCCACCTCGTCGAACTCGTGCCCACCGCGCGAGCACAACGCTGGGACCATGCCGAGCTCGTCCGGGTGCTGCTGGCCGAGGAAGCCGCCGGCCGCGACGCGACGAACCTGCGCACCCGCCGCCAACGAGCTGGGTTCCCCGCCGGCAAGACGTTGCACGACTGGGACGCGGGCGCGTCCTGCATCCCGCGCCCCACCCAAGACGCCCTCACCTCGCTGGAGTGGGTCAGCCGGCGGGAGAACCTCTGCGTCTGCGGGCCGTCCGGGACCGGGAAGTCCCACTTCTGCGAAGCCCTCGGTCAGGCCGCGGTCGAGACGGGGATGACCGTGGCCTGGTTCACCATCGAAGACCTCGGCGCCCTCGTGCGTCGTCACCGCGCCGACGACTCGATCACCCGCGCACTCGCGAGACTGATCCGCACGGACCTGATCATCGTCGACGACATCGGGCTCCTGCCGGTCAGCCCGGACGCCGCGGAAGGGTTCTACCGGCTCGTCGATGCCGCCTACGAACGCCGCTCCCTGGCCATCTCCAGCAACCTGCACCCGTCAAAAGCGCACATGTTCGACCGAACCTGTGTCAGGTCGCGCCGAAACATCACGGGTTCGGCAGCCGGCCGGCGTCGACGTGGTCGGCCAGATAGATCAGTGGGGACTGCGGGTCCATCCCGAACGCGGCCGCGACGAGCTTGGGGTCCATGACGTTGACCAGGTCGACCAGCCGGGTGCTGCGGATCATGCGGGGCGCGGCGCCGCAGGGGTCGAGGACGTGGCTGAGATAGGCCGTCGACGCCGCACGGCGCCCGGCTTTGGTGCCCTTGGTGACGATGACGTGCGGATTGTCGGTTCGCTGCTGCGCGCGGTGGGCAAGGCAGCGCTGCAGCACCGACCAGCTGGCCGGGTCGAGCGGGACCGGGTGCGGCCGCCGGCCCAGCCGCACTGCTCGGGCGTGTTCATCGACGTCATCGATCAGCATCAGGCGCATTTCCTGGCTGGACGCGCCATGCAACAGCGCGAGCATCCCGACCAGTGCCTCATGCGGATGCACCCCGTCGCCGGCGGCAGAATCCGCGCTGAGGTCGGTGGTCCACCGCCGAAACAGCGATCGTTGCTCGGCGAGGGTCAGGGTCGACCCGCGGAAAGCGCTGGGCTCGGAGGCCGACAGATCTCGGGCGGGATCGACGAGGATCAGCCGGCGCGCGCGGGCGAAGCGGAAGAACTGGCGCAGCACGACCAGCCGCCGCTTGCGCGAGGCCGGCATGCCGGCCAGGAACGCCTCGATGTCGCCGATGTCGACCAACTCCCACCCGTGCTTGCCACGCTGCTCGGTCAGGAACTGAGCGAGGTCGCCCACGATGGTCAGCGCCGTCTCGACGGTGTGGTCACTGCGCGCTCGGGTTCCGGCGCGACGCGCGCGTTCACGCGCATGCAGCATCTTCTCGCAGAACCCGGCCACCGCCGGCCGCAACGGTGCAGGGACCCGGTCGACACGGCGCCGCCGCCGCCCGGCGGCGAGCTGTTCGGGATGGTCGGTGGCCAGGGCGAGCTGGTGGTCGGTGAAGAAATCCTCGAGCACCCGCGCGAGCGGGCCCATGGAGCGTCCTGGGCGGCGGGCTCGGTCCAGCACCGCCGCCGGCAGATTGGAGTGCTCATCGGCCAGCAGTCGCCCCAGCTCGGTGATCAGCATGCAGGCCCGGCTGGGGCAGTAGCGCGAGGCAACGTGAGCGGTGAACGACTCGAGCCAGTCGGGCGGGCTCGCCAGCCGCTCGGCCAACGCCTCGGCGCGGATGAACGGCCGAGCGGGGTGTCGCTGCCAACACGCCGAGCACAGCCCGAGACCGGCATGGCGGCGCACCCGACCGCAGCCAGCGCAGGGGCGCGGCGGCTGGGGCCCTGGCTGCGGGCGTGAGCAGTGGCCACACCATCCCGTCGCCGCGCGCAAGTGGCCGAGCCTGGCGCAGCGCGGGCAGATCTGCATCGCGGCCGCCCGCTGATCGGTGCGCCGGCAGGTCTTGCACAACGTCTCGGTGGCCGAACGGCGCGGCCTGTCGCAGCGTCGGCAGCGGCGTGAGCACAACACGCACCGGCCAGTGTCTGCCTGCAGGACACGCTGGTTCCCGCAGGCCGGACAGGGCTCCTTAGCTGCATTCTCACGAACCCGCCGGGAACAACGACAGCATCGTGGCTGATCCAGCAGCCCGACGGGCGCGCCGCAGTCGGCGCAGTCACGCTGCTTCTTACCCACGACCTCGCCAACCTGGTCGATCGTGTCGGGCTCGCCGTCGTCCCCGCAGTCGTTCTCGTGGTCCGGTCACATCGGCGGCAGGGATCGACCACCGGTCCCGGATGCTCGAGGACCGTCGAGGGCTGTCGGACGAGTCGGCGCGACCGGTCGCTCGACCGGAGTGGTGTCGATCTCGAACAGGTCGTCGGGAGTGCACTGCAGAGCAGTGCACAGCGCGATCAGCGTCGAGAGCTTGATCTGGCTGGGTTCCTTGGTGAACAACGCCGACACCGACGCCGCGGACATCTCCACGCCAGCCCGCTCCCCGAGCAGCCGACGCAGTTGCGTCCCGGTCCAGACCTCGCGCTGCGCCGCGGCCATCCGCAGCCGCCACCGAATCCTCATCGCCGTTCATCCTCACCGGCGCGCTCGACAGGCTCGTCGGGCCCGCCGAGCTCGGACAGCGTGGTGGACACCGCGCGTCGATATGCATCCTCGATGAACGTCGCCGAGGGGCGGACATACCGCATCGTCGAGCTGACCGTCCAATGCCCGAGCAGCTGCTGAATCGCGACCAGGTCCACGCCGCGCTCATAGTTGTGGGTTGCGCACGCTCGCCGCAGCGCATGCGGGCTGAACCACTCCCCGGCCGCGCGGCCTTCCAGCTCCATCAACCGGCGCAGCCGGTTGCGGATCGTCCCCCGATGCAGGCTGCCGCCGGACTCGTCGGCGAACAGCACCGGTGAGTCGGGGAACTTGCCGCGCACGTCGTTGAGGAACCACCGCAGCACCAGGTCCAGGCCATCGAGCATCGGGACCCACCGCGGCCGCGGACCTGATGTCCTCGCTGCCTTGCCGAACCGGACATGCAGCTTCCCGAACGGCCCGCGGTTGAAGTGCACATCCGCCACATCGAGCAGCGAGGCCTCCTCCGAGCGCAAGCCAGCGTGATAGAGCGTCCGGAACAACGCGTAGTCCCGCGCGGCCGGCGCATACTTGCGGGCGGTCGCGATCCGGCCCTTCAGGAACTCGAAGAACTGCCCGACCCGTTCCGGGGTCGGCGGCGGCATCGAGTCCGGCGAGTCGTCCCCGACATGGCGGGATGCGTTGAACTCATCCACCGGGCAGACCAGCGAGACACCGAACCAGGCCTGGATCTCGGCGGCCTTGCGCACCTGCAGGAACCGGTGGAAGCCCTTGAAGATCTGCACATAGTCACGGCGGGTCGACGCCTTCCGACCCGCAATGGCCAGATCGCCCACGACCCGATCGACGTCCTCAGGCGTCACCTCCCACGCCGGGCGGCCCAACGCCGTCAGCGTCCGCTCCAGCAACCCGAAGTCGTTCTCGATCGTCACCGGGCTGAACCCACGCGCCCGCCACGACGCCACGAACGCCTCGACGCACTCGCCCTGGAACTCCCACGGATCCGTCGTCGCCGGCGCCGCTACCGACGCAGCACCCGCGATCACTGTCAGCCGCCGCGTCACCCGCACACCCTCTTCGCACCTGAATGATTAAGGCAGCGCCTAACATAGCGATCTCCCACCTGGAAGATCCACAGGGCCCATCCAGGGCGCATCGGTGCAGGCACGAGCACAGATCCGGCTACACGAACAAGTGCCAGCCCCAGATGGATTCGACGAGATCATGCCCAAGACCCTGGCCACCGCCACGGTCGACCGGCTCCTGCACCACGCCCACATCGTCGTCACCGACGGTGACAGCTACCGGCTCGCACAAGCCACCGCCGGCAAGGGGGTGAGCCCGTTGAGCTGACCACGCACGACCGAGGCGGGGAAATATCTGGCCGCCGTCGGGGAGAAGTATCTGGCCACCAGTGGGGAGAACTACTGGCCGCCAGCGGGGAGATCAAGCTGGCCGTTGACAGGCGATCAACGGAGCGGCCCAGCCATCAAACCCGCCCGCCCCGGACAGTCACCGACCACAGCTGTCCCCGACCACCGCGAAGATCACCATCCCCGGGACCTCAGCACCACCCACTGCGCCCATGTCCCGGCAACGGCGATCAACAGGGTCCCTCGGCCACGGAACTCCCGAGCCGGACAGCCACGGAACTCCTGAGCCCGACGGCCACGAACGCAGCTTGTTCCCCGACTGCCGCAAAGATCACCATGCCCGGGACCTCAGCGCCGCTCAGCGCGCTCATGTCCCCGTCACGGCGATCAACGGGGCGACCCAGTCCTCAAACCGGCCCGACCCGGATGGCCGCGGACCGCAGCCTGTCCCCCAGCATCGCGAAGATCACCATGCCCGGGACCTCAGCGCCGCTCAGCGCGCCCATGTCCCCGCCACGGCGATCAACGGGGCGGCCCAGCCGTCAAACCCGCCCGCCCCGGACAGTCACCGACCACAGCTGTCCCCGACCACCGCGAAGATCACCATCCCCGGGACCTCAGCGCCACCCCCGCGCGCCCATGTCCCCGTCACGGCGATCAACAGGGCAGTCAGCCTCGATGCACCGAGCCGGACGGCCACGGACCCCGGCGTGTCCCGACCGCCGCGATGATCACCGTCCCCGAGACCTCAGCGCCATCCACCGCGCGTGTGTCCCGGTACCGATGATCACCCCGCGAGCCGACCAGGGGCCTGGGCCGAGGGGCCCAGGGCCACGCGACCGCGCGCTCCGCCGCCCCGAGCCCCGCACACCCACGCGGCCACACCAGCCGCACTGGATCACCGCCCTCGGACCCCAGCGCCTGTGCCCGGCAACGATGATCACCGTGTCGGTCGGCCAGGAGTCCTCCCGACACACCACCACATGCACAGCCATGGACCAGCGACTTCGGCGCTACCCGATGCCCACCATCCCCGGTCCCGGCCTCCACGCACGACGCCGTCCCGCCGGCGTCGATCATCCGGCGGTCGCGGCAGCCGTCAGGCGGCGCAGGGCGCCCGTCAGCGCCTCCACGGCACCACCCGACTCCGTGAGCCCGTGCCGGGCCGCGATCCAGGACGGCTCGTTCCAACCCAGCCACACCGTGCCGGCTTCGTCCTCCCAGGCGAGTGCCTTGAGGGGCAGGTCGATGCCCGCGGTCTGGTGCTCCTGCATGAGCGGCGTCCCACCCTGCGGACGCCCGAACAGGAGCAGCACGGTCGGCCGCAGCGGGAGGCCTGCACTCGCGGCCGCGGCGGCGTGGTCGATCCGGGCGAGGACGGTCAGGCCGGCGGCCTCGACGGCGGCGGCCAGCCGGTCGACCGTCTCCGCGACGGGGTACGGGGACGGCACGGCCGTGAGGCCGTCGATCTGGGTCACGTCGGGCTCCAGGGACTCGGACTGGCTGCGCGGCTCAGAAGGGCGGCGGGTCGTCGGCGCCCGGGAGCCCGGCGAAGGGGTCGCGGCGGCGCCCGCCGTTGGTCCCCGCGGCGCCCGGCGCCGTCCCGGCCGGGGCGGCAGCCGGCTCGACCGCCTCCGACTCCCGCGTCGCCCACGCCGGGAACGGGAACTCGACGGCCAGCGGCACCGGGATCTCGGGCTGGGAGACGAACATCGTCCCGGGCTTGGCCAGCACGGCGCGGGCGCGCTGCGTCGGGGGCAGGAACCCGTACTCGGGACGTCCGGCCTCGGCCGGATCGAGCCGTCCGACGATCTTGACCGACGAGTTGGACACGATCCGCCGCTCGACCTCGCTGGCCGTCTGCTGGGCGCCGACCAGGATGATCCCCAGCGACCGGCCGCGTTCGGCGATGTCGAGCAGGACCTCCTTGATCGGGCTGGACCCCTCGCGCGGCGCGTACTTGTTGAGCTCGTCGATCATCGTGAACAGCAGCCCGCCGGGCCCGGCCTGCTCCTTGCGCGCGGTCTCGGCGGCGAGCGTGACGCCGACGACGAACCGCTGCGCCCGCTCCGGCAGGTTGTGCAGGTCGACGACGGTGACCTGGGTGTGCTCGGTCGTCACCCGGCGGCCGGGGGTGTCGGGCAGGTCGCCGCGGACGATGCCGCGCAACGGCTTCAGGCTCGACCGCAGCCGCCGCAGGAACGCGTTGACCGTGCCGACGCCGGTGACGGGGCCGGCCCAGTCGCGCCGGGCGTCCTCGTCGGTGAGCCGGTCGGAGACGAACTCGACGAGGTCGTCGTAGGTGCGCAGGACCTGGCCCTCGATCATCACGGCACCCGAGTCGCCCACGGCCGACACCTCGCGCTTGAGCCGGGACGCGACCTGGTGGATGACCATCGTGTACTGGTTGCGCTCGTCCTCGGCGTCGGCGAAGACGTAGGGCAGCAGCTCGCGCGAGCAGAACTCGCCGAGCGTCCACCAGAACGCCGCGATCCCGTGCGTGCGGCCGACGACGTGCGGGCGCCCCGAGGGGTCGTCGGGCATCGGCGGGGCGAAGAAGCCCACCGAACCGAAGGGCGCGGCGACGAGGTCGAGGCGGGCGTAGTCGGCGCGCAGGTCGTCGTCGAGGTGCACGTTGGGCCGGTCCAGGAACAGCAGGTCCTCGCCCTTGACGCTGAACACGAGCGCCTTGGAGTTGAGTGCCCGGCGGCCGAGCGCGCCGCCGGTGAACAGCGAGTAGAGCAGGAACAGCGCGAAGCTCGTCTTCGTCGCGACGCCGGAGATGCCGCTGATCGAGACATGGCCGCCGCGGGTGCCGTCGAGGAACTCGAGGTTGAGGTAGACCGGTTCCCCGTCGCGGCCGAGTCCGGCGGCGACGCGCTTGTCCATCCGGTCGAAGTACAGCGCCTGCGCCCGCTCGGCGCCCGTGGCGCGACGGACGAGCTCCCCTGGCCGCGGCGGTACGTAGCACTCGGGCTCGACCCGCGTCGTCATGATCTCGGCGATCTCCTGCACCTGCGCGGGCAGCACGCCGTCGGAGATCAGGAAGACGTCGGAGCCGAACGTCGCGCCCTCGTGCCGGGCGCGGACCTCGGTGACGACCCCGCTGGTGACGACGACGCCGACGCCCGGGACCTCGCGCTCGGTGGCGACGACGTCGTCGAGCTGCAGGTAGGCGCCCGGGGCGAGCGCGACGGCGAACTCCAGGGGCGTGGAGTCCTCGGTGCCGACGACGCGCCCGACCGACGCGGCGACGGCGTCCTCCGGCGACCCCGAGAGGTCTGACAAGCCGGCCACGGTCCTCCTCAGGTACGGGTCCGCACGACCCTATCGACGAGCCCCGACAGTCCCGCGGGCCCGCGGGGAGGAGGGATCAGCGCCGCAGCGCGATCCGCGCCCACGTCGCGGCCAGCACGACGATCGCGAGCAGCGCCAGCACGAGCCCGATCGAGGGGCCGACCCCGCCCTGCGGGACGGAGATCTGCCGCGACCAGACCGCCCAGACGCCGTTGATCGTCGAGATTCCGCAGCCCGCGGCGCACACCCACGCGAGCGCCCAGTAGCGCAGCCCCAGCGCGAGGGCCGAGCCGACGACGCCGAACAGCAGCGCGGTGATCGTGAACAGCCGCGGGAGGATGCCGAACCACTCGCCGCCGACGAGGATCCTCCAGCCGGCGACGTCGCCGATCCACGGCAGCAGGAACGCCCCGATCAGGACGAGCACGGCGATCGACACGACCATGGCGGTGGCGCCGGGGTCGATCCGCCGTTCGACGCGTCGCGCGACGTCGCGCAGCTCGCGGTCGAGCTCGCTGAGCCCGTCGGTCATGCCCTGCTCCTCACGTCCGTCGCGGCCAGGCTCGTCGCCTGCCATCACGCACCGCCCGCCATCACGCACCGCCCGCCATCACGCACCGCCCGCACTCATGGCCGGCCGCCTTCACGCCCCGGCCGTCGAGCACGCCGCGACGGCGGGGGCCGGCGGGGGCGCTCCGAACCCCGGAAGTCCCAGGCCCGTCGGGGCGCCACCGGGACGGGTACCCGCCTCGAACGCGTCGCCTGCGCGGGTGCGCCGGTGCGACAGCAGCCCGTCGTCGGCGACGAGGTGGTGCGGCGCGCCGTACCCGACGCGCACGGTCACGACGTCGCCCGGGCGCACCGGCGCCGCGCCGGGGGCGAAGTGCACCAGCCGGCCGTCGCGGGCGCGGCCGGACAGCCGCCGGGTGGCCGAGTCCTTGCGGCCCTCCCCCGTCGAGACCAGCACCTCGACCACGCGACCCTCGAGCGCCCGGTTCTGCTCCCAGGAGATCCGTTCCTGCAGCTCCACGAGGCGCTCGTAGCGCTCCTGGACGACGGCCTTGGGCAGCTGGTCGGGCAGCGTCGCGGCGGGGGTGCCGGGCCGCGGCGAGTACTGGAAGGTGAAGGCCTGCGCGAAGCGGGCGCGTTCCACGACGTCGAGCGTGGCGCGGAAGTCCTCCTCGGTCTCACCGGGGAAGCCGACGATGATGTCGGTGCTGATCGCGGCGTCGGGGATCGACCCGCGCACCTCGTCGAGGATCGCGAGGAACCGCGAGGACCGGTAGGAGCGGCGCATCTCGCGCAGCACCCGGTCCGACCCCGACTGCAGCGGCATGTGCAGCTGGGGGCACACGTTGGGCGTCTCGGCCATCGCGGCGATGACGTCGGAGGAGAACTCGCGCGGGTGCGGCGAGGTGAACCGGACGCGCTCCAGCCCCTCGACGTCGCCGCAGGCGCGCAACAGCTTCGAGAACGCCTCGCGGTCGCCGAACTCGACGCCGTACGCGTTGACGTTCTGGCCCAGCAGGGTCACCTCGAGCACGCCGTCGGCGGCGAGCGCCGACACCTCGGCGAGGACGTCGCCGGGGCGGCGGTCGCGCTCCTTGCCGCGCAACGACGGCACGATGCAGAACGTGCATGTGTTGTTGCAGCCCACCGAGATCGACACCCAGCCGGCGTAGGCCGACTCGCGCCGCGCCGGCAGCGTCGACGGGAAGACCTCCAGCGACTCGCGGATCTCGACCTCGGCGCGCTCGTTGTGCCTCGCCCGTTCCAGCAGCGTGGGCAGCGCCCCGACGTTGTGGGTGCCGAAGACGACGTCGACCCACGGGGCCTTCGCGACGATCGTGTCGCGGTCCTTCTGCGCCAGGCAGCCGCCGACGGCGATCTGCATGCCCGGCCTGGCGGCCTTGCGCGGCGCCAGGTGCCCCAGGTTGCCGTAGAGCTTGTTGTCGGCGTTCTCGCGCACCGCGCACGTGTTGAGGACGACGACGTCGGCGTCGTCGGTCGCCTCGGCGCGGACGTAGCCTGCCGACTCGAGCAGACCCGCCATCCGCTCGGAGTCGTGCACGTTCATCTGGCACCCGTAGGTGCGGATGGTGTAGCTGCGGGTCACGCGCCCGAGGGTAGGCCGTCGCCACCAGGCGCGGTGCACCGGTGCCGGGCACGGGGGTCGACCCCGCACGGGCGCTCGGGGGAGGATGCGGCCGTGGCGCACGCGGCGGGTGGGCCGACGGTGACGCGCACCCTCGGCAGGCGAGGGTTCCTGCGTGCGGCCGCCGCGGGAGGGCTCGCCACGGCCGCGCTGCCGCTGCTGGGCGCGTGCTCGTCGAGCTTCGCCGGGGTGCGGCTCGCGATCGCGACCGGCGCGACGCAGGGCGTGTACTACACCCTCGGCCGCGTGCTGGCCGACGTCTGGCAGGAGCACCTTCGGCTGCCCGCCCGGCCCGAGGTGATCACCACCGCGGGCTCGGTGCAGAACCTGGCCCTCGTCGCGTCCGGCGGCGCCGACGTCGCGTTCAGCCAGGTCGACACCGGTGCCGACGCGCTGCCGGGCATCCCGCTGGACGACCCGCGCTCGCTGCGCGCGCTGGCGCGGATCTACGACGACGCGACGCAGGTCGTGGTCCGCGCCGACTCCTCCTACCGGGCACTCGCCGACCTGCGCGGCGCCCGGGTGTCGATCGGGGCCGCGAACTCCGGTGTCACGCCGATCGCGCAGCGGCTGCTGCGGGGAGCGGGCCTGGACCCCGACCGTGACATCCGGCCGGCGGCGCTGGGCATCAACGACTCCGTCGCCGCGATGCAGGCCGGCACGATCGACGCGTTCTTCTGGTCCGGCGGGCTGCCGACCGTCGGCGTCGCGACCCTGGCCGCGGCGGTGCCGGTGCGGCTGCTGGACCTGCAGGACGTGCTGCCCAGGGTCCGTGCGGCCTACCCCGTCTACTCCACGGGCACCGTGCCCGCGCAGACGTACGGGATCCCCGAGCCGGTGACCACACTGATGGTGCGCAACGTGCTCGTCGTCCCGGCCGCGATGGCCGACGACGTCGCCGGTGCGCTGGTCGACGCCCTGTTCGCCGAGCAGCCGCGGCTGTCGGCGGCCAACGCGGCCGCGCTGACGATCGACGCCCGCGCCGCCATCGGCACCCAGCCGATCCCGCTGCACCCCGGCGCGGAACGGTTCTACCGTTCGACGAAGGCGCTCTGACCGGTCTCGTCCGGCCCCGTCTCGTCCAGCCGTCGCCGGAGGAAGCGCCGCTCGGCCGGGTTGGTGGCGAGTGCGAGCGCCCGCGCGTAGGCCTCGCGGGCCTCGGCGACACGGCCGGTGCGGCGCAACAGGTCCGCCCGCGACGAGTGCAGCAGCCGATGGCCGTCGAGAGAGTCGATCCGGTCCAGCAGGGCGAGCCCGGTCGCGGGCCCGTCGACCATCGCCACCGCGACCGCGTGGTTGAGCGCGACGACCGGCGACGGGTCGAGCCGCGACAGCGCGACGTAGAGGGCCGCGATCTCCGACCAGTCGGTGGCCTCGGCGTCCGGGGCCGCCGCGTGCACCGCGGCGATGGCGGCCTGCAGCTGGTAGCGACCCGGCCGCCGGCGCCGCAGTGCGTTCTCGACCAACGCGAGACCTTCGGCGATCCGGACGCCGTCCCAACGGCTGCGGTCCTGGTCGGCGAGCAGGACGAGGTCGCCGGCGGCGTCGGTGCGGGCGGCGCGGCGGGCGTCGGTGAGCAGCATGAGCGCGAGCAGGCCGAGGACCTCGGGCTCGTCGGGCATGAGCCGGGCGAGCAGCCCGCCCAGCCGGATGGCCTCGTCGCACAGCTGCGGGCGCAGCAGGTCCTCCCCCGCCGTCGCGACGTAGCCCTCCGTGAAGACCAGGTGCACCACGGCGAGCGCCGCGGTGAGCCGGGCGGGCAGGGCCGCGTCGGTGGGCACCGTGAACCGGATGCCGGCGTCGCGGATCTTGCGCTTCGCCCGGACCAGCCGCTGCGCCATCGTCGCCTCGGGGACGAGGAACGCCCGCGCGATCTGGCCGGCCGTGAGCCCGCCGACGGCCTGCAGGGTCAACGCCACCTGCGCCGGGACGGCCAGCGCCGGGTGGCAGCAGGTGAAGACGAGCCCGAGTCGGTCGTCGCCGACCCGCAGCAGCTCGGCGTCGGGTCCCAGCGGGTCGGCCACGTCCGGCCCGGCCGTGCCCGGCTCCCCGGTGCTCGTCGGGTCCCGGGCCAGCTGGGCGTGCTTGCGCGCCCCGACGCCCGCGCGGCGCAACCGGTCGAGCGCCGTGCGGCGGGCGACCGTCAGCAGCCACGCCGCGGGCGCGTCCGGTACGCCGTCGACCGGCCAGCGCACCAGCGCGACGGCCGCGGCGTCGGACAGCACGTCCTCGGCGAGCTCGACGTCGCCGAGGCGGCGGGCGAGGGCCGCGAGCAGCCGGGCCCGGTCGTCGCGCCAGGTGCGGGCGAGGACCTCCGCGGGGTCGCCGCCGGTCACGCGCCCGGTCGCTCCGCGAGCGCGACCGGGACGGTGCTGCCGTCGGGCATCAGGTCGCGGATCGGTCGCACCTCGATGCACCCGCGCTCGGCCAGCGGGCAGCGGGCGGCGAGCTCGAGGGCCTGGTCGAGGTCACGGCACTCGAGCACGAAGTAGCCGCCCAACGCCTCGACCGACTCGGCGAACGGACCGTCGGTGACGAGCACGTCGCCGTCGCGGACGCGCACCGTCGTCGCGGTCTCGATGGGGTGCAACGGGTCCGCGGCCAGGAACACGCCCTGTTCGCGCAGCTCGCGGGTGTACTCGCCGATCCGGACGAGGGTGTCCTCGTACCCCGGCGTACCCGGCTCGTACCGCTCGCACCCGTAGATCAACAGCATGTAGCGCATGGCTGCTCCCCCTCGTCGCTCCCCAGCCGGACCGTAGCCCGCTCCTGACGCCTCCGACAGGGAGACGAACGCGCCGGCGGCGACTCGACACCGCGGCCCGGGCGAATCTGCGCGACGGGTGTCGAGAGGCGCCGCGGCCGTTCGTCTCCCCCGTGAAGAACCACCGGAGAACCACCCACCGGGACGACCACCGACGAGGAGCCCTGCCATGACCACCACCGCCCGGCCCGCCGCCGTGCTCGACGAGTACGCCCGTGCCCTCGACGGCTTCGACGACGCCCTCGCCCGCGTCCCCGCCGAGGCGCTCGACGGGCCGTCGGCCTGCTCCGAGTGGACGATCCGCGACGTCGTGGGGCACGTCGTCTGGGGCCAGGACCTGCTCGCCGCGCTCGCGCAGGGCCGCCCGCACCACGACCGGACCGGGGCGCCGGGCGCACCCGCGCCGGGGGTCCTCGTCGCGGGCGACGCCGTCACCGGCTGGCGCCGGGCGCGGGCCCGGGCCGACACGACGCTCGACGAGCCGACGCTCGGCCGCGTCGTCACGGTCCCGCCGTTCGGGGAGATCCCGCTCGCGGGCTTCGTCACGCTGCTCGTGACCGACCTGCTCGCCCACAGCTGGGACGTCGCCCACGGCGCGGGCGTCGGCATCCGGCTCGACCCGACGCTGCTCGACGGGGCTCTCGGCTGGTCACGCGGCCACATCCGGCGCGGGCCCGGCGCGATCGGACCCGAGGTTCCCGTGCCCGCCGACGCCGACCTGCAGGCCCGGTTCCTGGGGTTCCTGGGTCGCGACGCCGCTCGCCCCGTGCGCTGAGCGGCCGGACCTCATTCGGCGGCGGGCAGCCGGGCGACCACCCGCAGCCCGCCGCCGGGCGGGGTCTCCAGCCGCAGTGCGCCGCCCGCGAGCTCGGCGGTGCGGGCGGCGATGGCCAGCCCGAGCCCGGAGCCGTCGACGTTGCTCTGGTCGGGCGCACGCCAGAACCGGTCGGTGGCCCGGTCGAGGTCCTCGGGCGCGATGCCGGGCCCGGTGTCACGGACGCCGATCTCGACCGCGCCGTCGACGGCGCACACGGCGACGTCGATCGTGCCGCCGTGGGGGGTGAACTTGACGGCGTTGTCGAGGAGGGCGTCGAGGACGGTCTCGATGCCCCCCGCCGGTGCGCGCGCGGCGAGGCCACGGGACCCGATGCGGCGCAAGGTGAGCCCGGTGTGCTCGGCGAGCGGCCGCCAGGCGTCGATCCGGTCGTCGACGGCCGTGTCGACGTCGACGGTCTCGGTCACGGCCACCCGCTCGGCGCGGGCCAGCGCGAGCAGCCCGTCGAGGACCGCCGAGAGACGCTCGGCCTCCTCGAGCGCGGCGACGTGGTCCTCGGCGGCCGGCCGGGCGACGTGTCCGTCGAGGTTCGACAGCCGCAGCCGCAGGGCCGTCAGCGGGTTGCGCAGCTGGTGGCTGGCGTCGGCGACGAAGGCCCGCTGCGCCGCGAGCGCCTGGGTGACGGTCTCGGCCATCTCGTCGAACGAGGCCGAGAGCCGCCGCAGCTCGGGCGGTCCGGACCCGTCGGACACCGGTTCGGCGGGGCCGCCCGCGAGCACCGCGCCCGCCACGCGGTGCGTGCCCTCGTCGAGCCGGCGGACCGGGCGCAGGATCCAGCGCACGACCGGCAGCGCCACCACCGTCCCGACGGCCAGTGCCAGCAGGAACGCCCCGAGCACGATCGACCACACGCGGACCTCCTGGACCCGCAGCGCGTCGGTGGGCGACACCGTGACCGCGACGCCTCGCACCTCCCCGTCGACGAGCACGGGCTCGGCGAGCACCACGGGCCGGTCGTCCCACGGCATCAGCAGCGGGTAGGGATCGGAGCGCCGGTTGGCCAGCGCGAGCCGGACGCGTTCCTGGCCGTCGGCGTCGAGCACCGGCGGTACCGGCTCCGACGCGGCGACCAGCTGCTGCGACCGGTCGAGCACCGCGACCTGGACGCCGTAGACCTCCTGGTAGCGAGCCAGCTCGGCGGCCAGGCCGGACGCGTCGGCCTCGGTGATCGGGCGTTGCGCGATCGACGCGAAGAAGATCGTGTCGGTCAGCCGGTCCGTGAACAGCTCCTGCTGGGCCGAGCGCGTGTCGGCCAGCGCCAGCGGCACGCCGAGCCCGACGGCGAGCAGTCCCATCAGGACGAGCACCGTCACCAGCAGACGGCTGCGCACCTCGCGCTACCCGGCGGCCGGGCCGTCGGCGCGGGCCGCGCCGTCCACGACGTCGGCGCCGGGCGCGCCGGCCGCGGGCTCCGTGGGGACGCCGAGCCGGTATCCGACGCCGCGCACGGTCTGCACCAGGTCGGCCCGGCCGAGCTTCGTGCGCAGCGTCGCGACGTGGACGTCGAGCGTCCGGTTGGCCCCCGGCCAGCTGCGGCCCCACACCTCGGCGACGATCCGGCTGCGGGTGCACACCGTCCCCCGCGCGGCCGCCAGCAGCGCGAGGACCTGGAACTCCTTGCGGGTCAACGAGACCTCGGCGCCGTCGACGGTGACGATGTGCCGGTCGAGGTCGACCCGCACGCCGTCCACGGCGACCTCTCCCCCGGGAGCGGCCGCACCGGACGGGGTGCCGCGGCGCCGGCACACCGCGTGCACCCGCGCCACCAGCTCGCCGATGTCGTAGGGCTTGACGATGTAGTCGTCGGCACCGGAGTGCAGGCCGAGGATGCGGTCGTCGACCTCGCCGCGCGCCGACACCACGATCACCGGGACGTCGGAGACCTGCCGGATCGCCCGGCACACGTCGACGCCGTCGACGTCGGGCAGGCCGAGGTCGAGCAGCACGACGTCGACGCCGGACAGGTGGTCGACCGCCCCGCGGCCCTGGGCGAGCCGGGTGGTCGTCATGCCGTGCCGGTGCAGCGCGGGGCGCAGCGCCGCGGCGACCCGGTCGTCGTCCTCCACGAGCAGGATGTGCACCCGGCGAGCCTCTCAGGCGACGGCGCACCGGACGCGACGCATCGCGCGAATTCCCACGTCGTGCCGGGGCAACGTTATGAGCCTGCAACCCTAAAGGTTGCCCAAGGGGATGGACGCCACTGTCGGATCCGCCCTAGCGTCCCGCCATGCCCGAAGCCTCATCAGTGAGCGATAGCACACCGATGGTCCGGATGTCGGCCGTCGAGAAGCACTTCGGCGACCTGCACGTTCTGCGCACCATCAACCTGGAGGTCGCGTCGGGTCAGGTCGTCGTCGTGCTGGGGCCGTCGGGCTCGGGCAAGTCCACCCTGTGCCGCACGATCAACCGCCTCGAGCCCATCGACAGCGGCGTCATCGAGGTCGACGGGAAGGTCCTGCCCGCCGAGGGCAGAGAGCTCGCGCGGCTGCGGGCCGACGTCGGCATGGTCTTCCAGAGCTTCAACCTGTTCGCGCACAAGACGATCCTGGAGAACGTGGCGCTGGCGCCGATCAAGGTGCGCAAGACGCCGAAGGCGGAGGCCGAGAAGCGCGGCATGGAGCTGCTCGAGCGCGTCGGCATCGCCAACCAGCGCGACAAGTACCCCGCGCAGCTGTCGGGCGGCCAGCAGCAGCGT
The DNA here is from genome assembly GCF_000196675.2 of Pseudonocardia benzenivorans CB1190. Taxonomy (GTDB): domain Bacteria; phylum Actinomycetota; class Actinomycetes; order Mycobacteriales; family Pseudonocardiaceae; genus Pseudonocardia; species Pseudonocardia benzenivorans. Next base: position 4,242,454 of record NC_015312.1, read on the forward strand.
GCCGCGATCGCGCGCGCACTGGCCATGCGGCCCAAGGTGATGTTGTTCGACGAGCCCACGTCGGCGCTGGACCCGGAGATGGTCAACGAGGTCCTCGACGTCATGACCGGGCTGGCGAAGGAGGGGATGACGATGCTCGTCGTCACCCACGAGATGGGCTTCGCCCGCCGCGCCGCACACCGGGTGATCTTCATGTCCGACGGCGAGATCGTCGAGGACTCGACGCCCGACTCCTTCTTCACCGCGCCGAAGTCGGACCGCGCCAAGGACTTCCTCGGCAAGATCCTCACCCACTGACAGGGCCGACCAGGCAGAACACCACCGTCCACGTCCAGACAGCAGAGACGGAGATCCGATGAAGTTGCGTACCCTGGTGGTCGGCCTCGTAGCCGGCGCACTGGCACTGAGCGCGTGTGGGAAAGAGGGGTCCCCCGGCAGCGAGGGCTCGGGCGTCTCGCAGCAGGTCGCCGCGGGCGTCCAGGTCACGGGTTCGCCGACCTTCGACGCGATCCAGCAGCGCGGCCGCGTCGTCATCGGCGTGAAGGACGACCAGCCCGGCCTGGGCTTCAAGGACGCCACGACCGGCCAGTTCTCCGGGTTCGACATCGAGATCGCCCGGCTCGTCGCGGCCCAGCTCGGTTACGGCGCCGACAAGATCGACTACAAGACGGTGCCGTCGGCGGCCCGCGAGGACACGATCTCCCGCGGTGAGGTCGACTACTACGTCGGCACCTACACGATCAACGACAACCGCAAGCAGCGCGTCTCGTTCGCGGGTCCGTACTTCATCGCCGGCCAGGGCCTGCTGGTCCGCTCCGACGAGACGGCGATCACGGGCAAGGACACGCTCAAGGGCAAGAAGGTCTGCTCGGTGACCGGCTCGACGCCGATCCAGCGGGTCCGTGACCAGGGCCTGACCGAGCCCGGCAACATCGTCGAGTTCCAGACCTACACCCAGTGCGTCGACCAGCTGCTCGCCAAGCAGGTCGACGTCGTCACCACCGACGACGCGATCCTCAAGGGCTACGCCTCGCAGCAGCCCGACAAGCTGAAGGTCGTCGGCGAGACGTTCTCGACCGAGCCCTACGGCATCGGCCTGAACAAGGACGACGCGGCGCTGCGCGCCAAGATCAACGACATCCTGCAGAAGGCCTACGACGACGGCACGTGGCAGAAGATCTACGACTCCACCCTCGGCAAGTCCGGCTCCGCCGGATCGCCGCCGCCGCTGCAGCGCTACTGACCGGATTCCGGCGGGGCGGGTCGCACGCGCGGCCCGCCCCGCCGTCGGCATGAGGAGCCGATGTCGATGAACGTCCTGCTCGACAACCTGGACCTCTACGGTCGTGCCTTCCTCGGCACGATCGAGCTGTTCCTGGTCGCCGCCGTGGGGTCGCTGGTCCTGGGTGCGATCGTCGCGGCCATGCGGGTCAGCCCGGTGCCGATCCTGCGCACGTTCGGCATGCTCTACGTGAACCTGATCCGCAACACCCCGCTCACGCTGGTGTTGTTCTTCTTCGCGTTCGCCTACCCACGGCTCGAGATCGTCGACCTCTCGTTCTTCACCCGGGCCTGCATCGGGCTGATCCTCTACACGGCGGCGTTCGTGTGCGAGGTGCTCCGGTCGGGCATCAACACCGTCCCGGTGGGTCAGGCCGAGGCCTCCCGGGCGCTCGGCTTCGGGTTCAACCAGACCCTGACGACGATCGTCATGCCGCAGGCGGTCCGCGCCGTCGTCCCGCCGCTGACCAACGTCCAGATCGCCCTGCTCAAGAACACCACGATCGCCTCGGGCTTCTCGGTGTTCCAGGCGGGCGGCATCTACCAGGAGCTGTCGGAGAACGGCTACAACGTCCTCGTCGGGCTCCTGTGGATCGCGCTGGGCTTCCTGATCCTCGTCGTGCCGCTGACACTGCTACAGCGCAACCTCGACCGCCGCTGGAGCGTGGCGACATGACCTCGGTCCTCTACGACGTCCCCGGTCCGCGCGCGCGGGTCCGCAACGGCCTGATCGGCGTGATCGGCACGCTCGTCGTGCTCGGCATCATCGGGTTCGTCGTGTACCGGCTGGCCGCGACCGGGCAGTTCGAACCACGGCTGTGGGAATGGCTGCAGTTCCGGGCCATCCAGCTACTGATCGTCGATGCGCTGCTCAACACGCTCAGCGCGTTCGGCGTCGCGGCCGTGCTCTCGCTGGTGTTCGGCGCGATCTTCGCGGCCGGCCGGATGTCCGACCACGCCTGGCTGCGCGGGCCGTCGACGGCGATCGTGGAGTTCTTCCGCGCGGTCCCGCTGCTGATCCTGATCTTCATCCTGTACTTCGGCGTGTCCCAGACCCTCGGGCTCAACCTGTCGACGTACTGGTCGCTCGTGCTGGGCCTGATGCTCTACAACGGCTCCGTGCTCGCCGAGGTCTTCCGGGCCGGCGTGCGGGCGCTGCCCCGCGGGCAGAGCGAGGCGGCCTACGCGCTCGGCCTGCGCAAGACCCAGGTCATGACGAACGTCCTGCTGCCGCAGTCGTTGCGCGCCATGCTGCCGACGATCGTCAGCCAGCTCGTGGTGGTGCTCAAGGACACCGCGCTCGGGTTCATCATCCTGTACCCCGAGCTGCTCTACCAGGCCCGTTACCTGGGCAGCCAGGGTCAGCTGGGCGCACCGATCCTGCAGGTCGCCATCGTCATCGCCGTGCTGTACATCCTGATGTGCCTGCTGCTGTCCGGCCTGGCACAGCTGCTCGAGAAGCGCAGCCGCCGCCGGCGGCCGGGCGGGGCCGACCCCACCGAGATCGTCCGCGAGGAGGAGAAGGTCGCCGCCGCACAGGCCCAGGGCGGTGGCGCCCAGGTCGGGGGCTGAGCGTCGGCGGCCAAGGGGCTGTCTGCGGGATCGCCGTCCGCCCCCTACCTAGTCCTTGCGGCCGCTGATCGCGAGCCCGGCGCCCATCAGGATCATCAGGACCCCGCCCGTGCCACCGAGGCGGCGCATCCGCGTGGGTGAGGTCGCGAGCCAGCTGCGGGCGGCGCCCGCGACGAGGCCCCACACGCTGTCGCACACCGCGGCCAGCGCGACGAACGTCATGCCGAGCACCAGCATCTGCGTGGCCGCGCTGCCCGCGGCGGGGTCGGTGAACTGCGGAAGCACGGCGGCGAGCAGCACGATCGCCTTCGGGTTGGTGATCCCGACGAGCCCGCCCTGCAGGAACACGCGCCGCCGCGCGGCCCTGCCGTCCTCGCCGACGTCCGCGCCGGTGCCGGTCACCGCGGCCAGCACGTCGCCGCGCGCGAGCCACGTCCGCACGCCCAGGTAGATCAGGTACGCCGCGCCCGCGAGCTTGAGGGCGGTGTAGGCGATCACGGACCGCTCGGCGATCTCGCCGGCCCCGAACGCGACGGCGACGACGAGCACCGCGACCCCGGTGGCGTTGCCCGCCACGGACAGCAGCGCGACGCGGCGGCCGTGCGCGAGGGCGCGGCCGACGATGAACAGCACGCTCGGCCCCGGTATCACGACCAGGACGAGCGCGCCCAGCATGAACGCGAGGGAGTTCCCCAGGGTCGGCACGGGCGGACGGTAACCCGGCTCCGACGTCCGGCGCGAGGGAGTTGCCGCTGGGCGCGACGTCCGCTTCGGGTGATCGGTCCCGCTTATGCTTCGCCGCGTGTTCGGGATCCTCCGGCCCTGCCGGCACACGCTCCCCGGCGGGTTGAAGGCCGACTGGACGGGCCATCTCTGCGGGCTCTGCCTGGCGTTGCGCGACGAGCACGGCCAGCTGGCGCGGACCGTCACCAACTACGACGGGCTCGTCGTCTCGGTGCTGGTCGACGCCCAGACCCCCGCCGAGCCGCGGCGGCGCCGCGCGGGGCCCTGCCCGCTGCGCGGGTTCCGCACCGCGGGCGTGGCCACCGGGGAGGGTGCCCGGCTCGCGGCCGCGGTGTCGCTGGTGCTGGCGTCGGCCAAGCTCGCCGACCACGCCGCCGACGGCGACGGCGCGATGTCGCGGCGTCCCGTCGCCGCGGCCGCACAGGCACTGTCGCGACGGTGGGCGGGCCAGGCGCGCAGCGGGTCCGCGGCGCTGGGGTTCGACGCGGGCGTCCTGCTCGACGCGGTCGCCCGTCAGCCCGCGGCCGAGCTGTCGGCCGGCAGCGGTGTCGCAGGTCTGCTGGCCGCGACCGAGCCGACCGAGACCGCGACCGCCGCCGCGTTCGCCCACACGGCCGTGCTCGCCGGGCGCCCCGGGAACGTCGCGCCGCTCGCCGAGGCGGGCCGGCTCTTCGGCCGCCTCGCGCACCTGCTCGACGCCGTCGCCGACCGGCGCGCCGACGACGTGGCGGGCGCCTGGAACCCGTTGACGGCCACCGGGACCGATCTCGTCACCGCCCGCCGGCTCGCCGACGACGCGACGCTGGGCGTGCGGCTCGCGCTGGCCGACGTCGACTGGGAGCGTCCGCGGCTGGCGCACCGGCTGCTGGTGCACGAGCTGGAGCGCGCCGTCGGCCACGCCTTCGCGCACGCGGGTGGGCCCGGGAAGACCGACCCGGAGACGGACCCGGAGAAGGTCGACCTGACGAAGCACCGTGACCCGGCCGGCGACACGGCCGGCGGCCGCTTCGGCAACCGCCGCGGGCTCCTCGGCGGTTGTGCCGCGGCGATCGGGCTGTGCTGCACCTGCCAGCTCTGCTGCGCCGACGAGTTCCCGGGACCGTGGAGCGGGCAGCGACGCCAAGGCCTGTGCGCCAACAACGACTGCGGGTTCTGCGACGGGTGCACCGACTGCTGCGACTGTTGCGACGGCTGCGACTGCTGCGACTGCAACTGCTGACCGTCGCCGCGCTCAGCCGCCGTAGAAGACCCGCTCGACGACCGCCCGGGACCGCCGCGTGGTGCGTCGGTAGTCGTCGAGGAACACGCCCGGGTCGCCACCCGGCGGGTAGCCGAGCGCGCTCGCGACGGCCGCGAGCTCACGTCCGGACCGCGGCAGCTGGTCGCCCGGCTTGCCCTTCACCAGCATGACGGCGTTGCGGGCCCGCGTGGCGATCGTCCATCCCGCGGTGAGCGCCGCGACGTCGTCGTCGGTGAGCAGCCCGGCGTGCGCGGCCTCGCGCAGCGCCTCGAGCGTCGACGTCGTGCGCAGCTCGGGCAGGTCGCCCGCGTGCTGCAGCTGCAGCAGCTGCGCGGTCCACTCGACGTCGGCGAGCCCGCCGAGACCGAGCTTGGTGTGGGTGCTGCGATCGGCGCCGCGCGGCAGCCGCTCGACGTCGACCCGGGCCTTGATCCGCCGGATTTCGGTGACCGACGCCGCGGGCAGCCCGTCGGCCGGGTACCGGATGGGGTCGACGAGCTCCACGAACCGCTTCCCGAGGTCGGCGTCACCGGCGATCGGCCGGGCCCGCAGCAGCGCCTGGGCCTCCCACACCTCGGCCCAGCGGGCGTAGTACTCGCGATAGGACCGCAGTGTGCGCACGAGCGGGCCCTGCCGGCCCTCCGGTCGCAGGTCCGCGTCGACGACGAGCGCCGGGTCCGGGCTGGGCGAGCCGAGACCCCGGCGCACCGACTCGACGACCTGCGTCGCCCACCGCACGGCGGCGGAGTCGTCGACCCCCTCGACCGGGTCGCACACGAACAGCACGTCGGCGTCGCTGCCGTAGCCCAGCTCCGCCCCGCCGAGCCGGCCCATGCCGATGACGGCCAGCCGCGCGGGCGCCGGGCCCTCGGCCGACCGTTCCTTGACCGCGGCGTCGAGGGTCGCGGCCAGCACCGCGCACCACACCGACGACAGTGCCTCGCACACCGCCTCGACCGACAGCAGCCCGAGCAGGTCGGCGCACGCCACCCGCAGCAGCTCGTGGCGGCGCAGCGAGCGCGCGGTGCCGACGGCCGAGGTCATCCCCAGCTGGCGCCCGACGGTGGTGCGCAGCGACGCGGCGACGTCGGCCGGGTCGCGGGTGAGCTCGTCGGGCCGGCCCGCGGTGGGGCTCGCCAACAGCCGCAGCACCTCCGGGGCCCGGACCAGCAGGTCCGGGACCAGCAACGACGTACCCAGCAGCCGCATGAGCCGCTGGGCGACCGCGCCCTCGTCGCGCAGCAGTCGCAGGTACCACGGCGTCTGCGCGAGCGCCTCGGAGACCTTCCGGTACGACAGCAGCCCGCGGTCGGGATCGGGGCTGTCGGCGAGGTCCTCCAGCAGCACCGGCAGCAGCGTGTGCTGGATCTGCGCGGCCCGCGACACCCCGCTGGTCAAGGCGCGCAGGTGGTTCAGCGCCCCTTCGGGCGACGCCCAGCCCAGCGCGGCGAGCCGGGCCGTGGCCGCCTCGGCGGACATCCGGACCGCGTCGGCGGGCAGCCGCGACACCGACTCCAGCAGTGGCCGGTAGAACAGCTTCTCGTGCAGCCGCCGCACCCGGCGCGCGTTGCGATGCCACTCGTCGAGCAGCACACCGACGACGTCGCGACGGCCGTCGTGGCGCAGCCGGGCCGCCCGGGCGAGCCAGCGCAGCGCCTCGACGTCGTCCTCGGCGGGCAGCAGGTGGGTGCGCCGCATCCGCTGCAGCTGCAGCCGGTGCTCGAGCAGCCGCAGGAACCGGTACGACGCGGCGAGGTTCGCGCCGTCGTCACGGCCGATGTAGCCACGCCGGGCGAGCGCCTCCAGCGCCGTCAGCGTCGACGGCGAGCGGATCTCCTCGTCGGTGCGGCCGTGGACGAGCTGCAGCAGCTGCACCGCGAACTCGACGTCGCGCAGCCCGCCGCGGCCCAGCTTCAGCTCCCGCTCGGCGTGGTCGGGGCGGACGTGCTCCTCGACCCGGCGGCGCATCGCCTGCACGTCGGGGACGAAGTCGTCGCGCTCGGCGGCCTTCCACACCATGGGCGAGACCGTGTCGAGGTAGGCCTGCCCCAGCTGCGGGTCGCCGGCCGCGGGCCGGGCCTTGAGCAGCGCCTGGAACTCCCACGTCTTGGCCCAGCGCCGGTAGTAGGACTCGTGACCCTCCAGCGTGCGCACGAGCGCGCCCTGACGGCCCTCGGGGCGCAGGTTGGCGTCGACCTCGAAGCAGGCCTCACCGGCGACACGCATCATCCGGCTCGCGATGCGCGTGGCGGTCTGGTCGGCGGGCTCGGCGACGAACACGACGTCGACGTCGGAGACGTAGTTGAGCTCGCAGCCGCCGGTCTTACCCATCGCGATGACGGTGAACCGGGCGTCCGGGCCGGGGTCGAACTCGGCGACGGCGACGGCGAGACAGGCCCGCAGCGCCGCGAGCGCGAGGTCGGCGAGCTGGCAGGCGACGTCGTCGACCTCCATCACCGGCAGCGACGCGTCGCCGACCGCGGCGAGGTCGGCCGCGGCGAGGCCGAGCAGCTCGTCGCGGTAGGCCGTCCGCAGCGCGGCGACGGCCTCGGCGCCCGTCAGCGTCGCGACCGAGCCGCCCGGCGCGCCCGCGAGGGGCGCATCCGGGTCGGCACCGACCGCGCGCAACAGGTTGGCGGTGCGCCGCGCGAGGTCCGGCGGCGGGTCGTTGCGGTCGGGACCGTCGGCCAGCAGGGCCCAGCGGTCCGGATGGGTGACGAGATGGTCGCCCAGAGCCGTGGACGACCCCGTCAGCGCGAACAGCCGCGCACGCAGGCCGATGTCGGCGCGCAGCTCGGTGTCGATCGTCGACCACTGCGGCGCGGCGTCGGCGAGGCGTTCGACGGTGCGCAGCGCGAGGTGCGGGTCGGGGCTGCGGGCCAGCGCCCACATGATCTCCTCGGCGCCGGGCGCGGGGTTCTCGTCCGCCCACCAGCCGAGCTTCTCGAGCGTCGGTTCCGCCCACGGCTCGACGAGCCCGAGCCTCGCCAGCGACGTGCCACCGCTGCGATCCACCACGGTCACCGATCCTGCCCTATCCGCGTCCGGTCGTGGTGGGTGCGGCGTGTGGCGTGCGGTCCGGGGCCGGCTCGAAGCGGACCTCCCGGTGCAGTCCGCCCGGGACGAACCCGATGCGCGCGTAGATGCGGTTGGGGACGTCGGCGGCGACGTCGGTGAACAGCACGACCTCGCGCGCCCCCGCGGCGAGGGCCCGCCGCACGCAGGCGGCCGTGACCGCCGGGGCGTAGCCGTGGTTGCGGTGCTCGGGCGGGGTGTAGACGGGGCCGATCCGCGCGACCCCGGCCGCGGGGAGCCTCGTCACGCCGAACGCGACGGGTGTCCCGTCGACCTCCCAGACGACCGGGTCGCGCCCGGCGGCCCGCTCGTCGGCGACGAACCGGGCGGGATCGGGACCGCCGTCCCCCGGCCCGGGTGCGGACCCGCCACGGTCGTGGCCGGGGGCGGTGCCGGGGTCCGGGCCGGGGTCGGGAACCGTGCCGGGGGCGTGCCCCGGGGCGGCGCGGTCCTGGCCGGGGTCGTCGGGCCCGGCGGTGTCGGGGCCGTCGGGACCCGGGACGGGGACGGGGACGGGGACCGGCCGGCCCGGGTGGTCGGTCGCGACGTCGGCGACGAAACCGCGGAACCACCGCGCCAGCAGCGGTCCGTCGGCGTCGGTCGCCGCCCTTGCCGTCCCGGCGACACCCCTCGGGACGACGAGCGTCCCCAGGGTCCACAGCCGCATCTCGATGTCGGTCACCGGGATCTCGCCCGTACCCCCGACCCGCGCCCGCACCAGCGCCGCCACCCGCTCGACGGGTCCGAATGCGCCGCGCCGCCACAGGGGCTCGTCGCCCGCCAGCTCGGCCGCGAGGGCGTCCGCGGCGCCCGCGGGCAGCGCGGAGACCTGGAGGCCGTGGCCGGCGAACCGCAGCGCCGCCGCGACCGTCGCGCCGCCGTCGTCGTGCACCGTGGCGAGTGTCGCGGGCGCCGGCCCGGCACCGGACCGGGCGCGCTCGGCCAGTGCCGTCAGCGCGAACGTGTTGACGACCGGGTCGGCCGCGAGCACGGGCAGTGCGAGCTCGTGCCACGCGGCGAGCCCGGCCGGGTCGGTGTCGTAGCGCCTCACGTCCACCGCCCCACCCTGTCCGGGCGGGGCGGCCGACGCCAGCGATTAGAGGATCGGCAGGTAGGTCGCCAGCTCGTAGGGCGTGACCTGGCGGCGGTAGCCGTCCCACTCCTGACGCTTGTTGCGCAGGAAGAAGTCGAAGACGTGCTCCCCGAGCACCTCCGCGACCAGCTCCGAGTGCTCCATCGCCGACAGCGCCTCCGTGAGGTTCTGCGGCAGCGTCTCGTAGCCCATGGCACGACGCTCGGTCTCGGTCAGCGACCAGACGTCGTCCTCGGTGGCTGCCTGCAGCTCGTAGCCCTTCTGCACACCCCGCAACCCGGCGCCGAGTATCACCGCGAACGCCAGGTACGGGTTGCAGGCGCTGTCGAGGGTGCGGATCTCCACCCGCCGCGTGGACTGCTTGCCCGGGGAGTACATCGGCACCCGGACCAGCGCCGACCGGTTCGCGTGCCCCCACGACACCGCCGTCGGGGCCTCGCCGCCGGTGATGAGCCGCTTGTAGGAGTTGACGAACTGGTTGGTCACCGCGCTCATCTCGCGGGCGTGCCGCAGCACCCCGGCGACGAACGCCTTGCCCGTCTCGGACAGCTCGTAGGGGTCGTCCGGGTCGTGGAACGCGTTGCGGTCGCCCTCGAACAGCGAGAAGTGGGTGTGCATCGCCGAGCCCGGGTGGTCCGAGAACGGCTTGGGCATGAACGAGGCCCGCACGCCCTGCGTGATCGCGACCTCCTTCACGACGTAGCGGAACGTCATGATGTTGTCGGCCATCGTCAACGCGTCGGCGTAGCGCAGGTCGATCTCCTGCTGGCCGGGACCGCCCTCGTGGTGGCTGAACTCGACGGAGATGCCCATCGACTCCAGCGTCTCGATCGCGTTGCGCCGGAAGTGCGGCGCGACGTCGTGGCTGGCCTGGTCGAAGTAGCCGCCGTTGTCGGCCGCGGTGGGCGGCGAGCCGTCGGCCGGCAGGTCGCGCAGCAGGTAGAACTCGATCTCGGGATGGACGTAGCAGGTGAAGCCGGCCTCGCCCGCCTTCGACAGCGCACGGCGCAGCACGTGCCGCGGGTCCGCCCACGACGGCGAGCCGTCGGGCATCGCGATGTCGCAGAACATCCGCGCCGAGTAGTGCTCGCCGCCCGGGGTCTCCCACGGCAGCACCTGGAACGTCGAGGGATCGGGCCGGGCCACCATGTCCGACTCGTAGATCCGGGCGAAGCCCTCGATCGCGGAGCCGTCGAAACCGATGCCCTCGGCGAACGCGCCCTCCAGCTCCGCCGGAGCCACGGCCACCGACTTGAGGTAGCCGAGCACGTCGGTGAACCACAGCCGCACGAAGCGGATGTCGCGTTCCTCGAGCGTTCGGAGCACGAACTCCTGCTGACGATCCATGGTCACCGAGCCTAGGAATGGGCTGTTACGGGAATGTTTCGTCGCCGGTCGCTCCCGACGACATCACGCAGCCGTGGTGGCTGCGCGGTCACGACAGCCTGCACTCGAGGCCGTCCGGGGGCAACGTCAGGTCGGTCAGGTAGGCCGCGACCGCACCGTCGACGCACGCGTTGCCCTGCAGCGACGCCGTGTGCTGGTTGCCGTCGACCTTGATCAGCCGCCCGCCGAGGGCCTTCGCGAGGTCGACGCCCGCCTCGTACGGTGTGGCCGGGTCGCCCGTGACCGAGACGACGACGGTCGGCGGCAGCCCGCTCACGTGCGGCACGTGCGGCTGGCTCGTCGGCTTGACCGGCCAGAACGCACACGGGTCCAGCGCGTCGACCGGGCCGAGGCCGGTGCTGCGGAACGGGGCGACCTCGTCGACGCGGCGGTTCTGCTCGTCGATCTGCGCGCGGTCGGTGATCTGCTGCTCGTCGACGCAGCTGATCGCGGTGAAGGCCTCGAGCATGTTCGAGTAGTGCCCGGACGCGTCGCGGTCGTAGTACAGGTCTGCGAGCCTGAGCAGGATCGAGCCGCTGCCCAGCGCGAGCTCGGCGATCCCACGCGCCAGGATCGGGTAGGCGGCGGAGATGTAGAGCGCCTGTGACACTCCGGTCTGGGCGTCGTTCCAGCCGAGCACCCGCCCGCCGCCCGCGGGCACCGGCTTGTCGATCAGGGGCCGCACCAGCTTCTGGAACGCCGCGGTGGCCTGCGCCGGGTCCTCGCCGAGCGGGCACGGCGTCGGCTGCGCGGCGCACCACCGGGCGAACGCGTCGAACGCGTCCTGGAAACCTTCGTTCTGGTCGACGGTGCGGTCGATGGTCGTCTGCTCCGGGTCGAGCGCGCCGTCGAGCACCAGTGCCCTGACGTTCTGCGGGAACGCCTCGGCGTAGGTCGAGCCGATCCGGGTGCCGTAGGAGAAGCCCGCGTAGGTGAGCTTGTCGTCGCCCAGCACCGCGCGCAGCACGTCCATGTCCTTGACGACGTCACGCGTCCCCACGTTCGCCAGCACGTCGACCCCGGTCTTCGAGACGCAGCCCTGCACGAACGCCTTGTTCTCGGCCTCGGTGCGCGCGACGCCCGCGGGCGAGGGGTCGGTGTCGTCGTCCGCGCGCTCGGCGTCGTTCTGCTTGTCGTCGAGGCAGTCGATCGCGGGGGTGCTCGCACCGACGCCGCGCGGGTCGAACCCGACGAGGTCGAACCGCGACAGGATCGCCCTGGGCGTGCCGGCGCCGCCGGCGAGGGTGGCCGCGAAGCTGATGCCCGAGCCGCCGGGCCCGCCGGGGTTGACCAGCAGCGAGCCGATCCGGGCGGCCTGGTCGGTGGCGCGGTGCCGCAGGACGGCGATCTCGGCGGTCCGCCCGCCGGGCTGCGCGTAGTCCAACGGCACCTGCAGCCGCGCGCAGTCCAGGTCCGGGGCCGCGAAGGCCTTGCGGTCGGCGTCGGACTCCGCGAACGGGGCGCAGGGCCCCCACGAGAGCGTCTGGTCGTAGTACTTGGCGAGCGCGGGATCGCTGCCCGCCGCCGCGCCCTGCGCCGCGCCGGTGCCGCTCGCCGTCGTCGTGCAGGCCGTCGTCAGCGCCGCGGTGAGCAGCGCCGCGAGGACGACGAGTGTCGTGCGGAGCGCCCGGGACGGCGCGGGGAACGTCACGGCGCCAGCATGCCAGCGGCCCACCTCGCCCGCCGCGCCGCACCGCCGCTCCATCGGGTGGCCGCGTGCCGCGGCGCCGTCCGGCGGGCGGGGCGCAGGTCACCGTGTGAGCTGGGTCGCCGTCGGCTGCGCCGGAACCGTCCTCGGTGTCACGCTTCGGTCCTCAGCCCCTGACGACCCGGGGACCCGCACAGCGGGCCTCGAGGGAGGACGGACGACGATGTCTGCTGCCGCGCACACCCCTGCCGAGAACACCCCCGGCCCCCGCGCCGAGGAGCACGCGCCCTACCGCACCACGGCCCGCCCCAAGCGCACGCGGATCCACCACCTCGCGGAGATGAAGCAGCGCGGCGAGCGCTGGCCGATGCTCACCGCCTACGACCGCTATGCCGCCGAGATCTTCGACGAGGCGGGCATCCCGGTCCTGCTGGTCGGCGACTCGGCCGGCAACAACGTCTTCGGCTACGACAACACCATCCCGGTGACCGTCGACGAGCTGATGCCGCTGGTCAAGGCCGTCGTGGGCGGGGCGCCGAACGCGCTCGTCGTCGCCGACCTGCCGTTCGGCAGCTACCAGGTCTCCCCCGCCCAGGGCCTGGAGACCGGCATCCGCTTCATGAAGGAGGGCGGGGCGCACGCCGTCAAGCTCGAGGGCGGTGCCCGGTTCGCCCCGCACGTCGAGGCGCTGGCCGGATCGGGCATCCCCGTCATGGCGCACATCGGGTTCACCCCACAGCACGAGCACGCCCTCGGCGGCTTCCGCATCCAGGGCCGCGGCGACGCGGGCGACCGGCTGATCGAGGACGCGCTGGCGCTGCAGGAGGCCGGGGCGTTCGCGGTCGTGCTGGAGATGGTCCCGGCCGACGTCGCGAAGCGGGTGACGGGCGAGCTGCGGATCCCGACCGTCGGCATCGGGGCGGGCCCCGACTGCGACGCGCAGGTCCTGGTCTGGTCGGACATGGCGGGCATGAACCGCGGCCGCAAGCCGCGCTTCGTCAAGCCCTACGCGGACCTGGGCTCGATCCTGCTCGACGCGGCCAAGGCCTACGCGGCCGACGTCCGCGGCGGCGAGTACCCCGACGCCGAGCACTCCTACTGACGCCGTGAGCGGCGATGGTCGCCGGAGCGACCATCGCCGCTCACGACCCGTCGTGGGGACTCAGCAGCGCTGCGCGACCGGTGCGCGCAGCCCCGCGACCGGCTCGCCGGCGGCGAAGCGGGCCAGCATCCCGACGGCGGGACACTCCCCCGCCGCGGCCCGCTCCGCCAGCCGGTCGACCCGCGCGAGGTCGGCGTCGCGACCCACGAGCGCGGCCCGTGCCGCGGCGAGCAGCGCGGCCGTCCCCTCCGCGACCCAGGGGTCCGCGAGCCCGCCCACCGCGCTGCGCCGGTGGGCGTCGGGGTCGGGCACGAGGGCGCGGCCCTCGAGCGTCGTGTCCAGCACCAGCCCGGTGAGCAGGCTCAGCAGTTCGCCGTAGAGGCCCGGGTCGGGGCAGGCGTCGAAGGCCTTGAACTCGATGCGCCCCACCTCGGCGGGCAGCCGCGCCGGCTGGGTGAGCGACGGGTCGGTGTCGAGCAGCCGGCCCGCGCCGTCGAGGAACACCATCGCGGCGGGCCGCGCCCCGGTCCGGACGGCCGTCCGTGCCGAGAGCCCGCCCCACGCGACGCCGTCGCGGAACGGCGAGGAGAACGACAGCGGCACGAGCCACGGGCTGTAGTGGGTGAGCTTGGCACCGACGTCGATCAGCTCGTCCTCGCCCATCCCCGAGCAGGACAGGTTGAGGTCGGGCCCGTAGGTGACCATGTGCAGGTGCGCGGTGCGCTCCTCGGGCGAGCCGGTGCGGTGCCGGACCTCCCACGCGTTGTAGGGCGGCTCGACCGGGTACGACGAGCGCAGCGGGTTGAACCCGACGGCGATCGTCGAGAAGCCCGCGGCGGCCGCGACGGTGTCGAGCGCGGCCTGGTCGGCGCGCAGTGCCTCGACGGCGGCGTCGACCGAGTCGTGGATGCGGGTGCGGATCTCGATGCCCTTGGGGTCGCAGCGGACGAGGCCGCCGACGTCGTCGAAGCGCTCGAAACCCTCGACGTACCAGCGCTTGCGCTTGATCCCGAGGTCCCCGACCCGCAGGTCGGCGAGGTCCGCGGGGTCCTCGGGGAGGGCGTCGACGAGCGCCTGGGCCTCGTCGAAGGCGAGATCGGTGAAGTCGGCGAGCGTGCCGTCGATGCGCAGCAGTGCGCACTCGTGCTCGATCCCGTAGCGGAACGACCGCACGGACGGGGAAAGGGCCACCCGGAACTCCTCGACGACAGCCACCGGCACGTGTGACCGGTGGGACCAATGGGGCTGTTGGGACGAAAGTGATGACACTCCGTGCTCGGCCGACGACCATGCGCAGGAGTGACGCGGAAACCGCCGGATAAGGGTAGCCTTACGGTCATCGACGGGGACCCGCGCTACTCCCGGACCACCAGTCCGGACGCCGGAGCAGCCACGATGCCGACGACCCCGGGCATCGCGCGTCGCCCCCGCCGGTGGAGCGGCCGTCGTACGCCACCGACGGCGCACCCGCCACACCCACTGCGGCACAGGACGATCACGACATTTCCGCCGACGCACCCGGAGCACACGACGTGACGAGAGCCGACATCCGCGAGAGCCGCGCCGCCGGGCCGCGCGCGACGCTCGCCCGCGACGCCAGCGACGTGCTGGCGGCGCTGCGGGAGCGTCGCTCCTGCCCCGGCCTCACCCTGCCCGGCCCCGACCACGACGAGCTGCGCGCGATGCTGGAGGCCGCGGTCTCCGCGCCCGACCACGGGCGACTGCGGCCGTGGCGGTTCATCGTCGTCGACGCGGCCGCCCGCACCGCACTCGGCGACGCGCTGGCGGACGCGCACGCCGAACGCGACCCGGCGGCCACCCCGGAGGAGCTCGACCGGGTGCGCGCCAAGGCACACCGCGCGCCGACGATCGTGGTGGTCGTCGCGGCGCCGCAACCGCACCCGAAGGTCCCGGCGTGGGAGCAGCGTGCCTCCGCGGTCTGCGTGGCGCACGGCGTCGTGCTCGCGGCGGACGCGCTCGGCTACGGCGCGATCTGGCGCACCGGCTGGTTCGGCGAGGCCCCCAAGGTGCGGGCGCACCTCGGCCTCGCCGCGCACGAGGACGTCACCGGCTGGATCTACCTCGGGACGCCGGTGCGGCAGCAGGCGCCGCGCACCCCGACCGAGCCCGCGATCACCTGGCTCACCTGACGGATCACCCCACGGCGAACTCGACCGTCCCGGTCGCCGGGTCGGCCACCGCGACCCTGGCCAGTACCCGGTCTCCGGCGGAGAGCGGACCGCGGCACCGGGCGAGCACCGGCGGCTGCGGCAGGTAGACCTCCCCCGGCTCGTCGCGCAGGACGATCACCTCGACCTCCTGCCCGATCCGGTCGGCGAACAGCACCGCCTCGGTGCGGTCGACGCAGGCCCGGTCGACCTTGCCCGCCACCGTGTCCGACGCGGCCATCAGCGACGGCAGCGTCGGCAGCGCCTCGCGGACCCAGTCGGCAGGGTCCTCCCCCGCCGCGACCGCGAGGCAGATCTCGGTGCCGAAGCGGTCGACGAGCCGGCGCAGCGGCGCGGTCACGTGCGCGTAGGGGGCCCCGATGCCGCCGTGGCCGGGGTCGACGGGCGGCGGTGCGGCAGGTCCGTCGAACACGGCGTAGCCGGCGCCGCGCAACAGAGACGTCGCCGCCCGGCACAGCGCCAGCGCGCGCGGGGTGTCCAGCGGCAGGCCGGCGAGGAACCGGGCGGGGGTGACGTCGGCGGGCCAGCCGACGCCCAGCGCCGCGGCCAGCGCCCGCAGCCGGGCGACCGCGTCGGGGTCGGGCGCGGGCAGCGTGCGCAGCACACCCACCCCCGCGCCCAGCATCAATGTGGCGGCCGACGTGCCCGTCAGCAGCGAGATCTCGGCGTTCCAGCCGTCGAGGTCGACGCGCTGGCGGGCCCGCACGGTCCAGCCACCCGCGCCGTCGGGCACGACCTCCTGCTCGGGCAGCTCCAGCTCGACGGCCCCGCGGGCGACCGCGAGCTCGCGGCGCAACCTGCCGACCGCGGGCAGCAGCGCGATCGCGTCGGGCAACGGACGACCGGCGTCGAGGTCGGCCTGCACGCCCCCGTAGTCGAGCCGGCCCCGCGAACGGACGAGCGCACGCTCGACGGAGATGTCCACCGTCTCGCCCGCGTCGTCGAGGTCGATGGTCCACAGCACCGCGGGGCGCGGGCCGTCGGGCAGCAGGCTGGCCGCGCCCTCCGAGAGCACCGGAGGGTGCAACGGCACCGAGCCGTCGGGCAGGTACATCGTTTGGCCGCGGCGGCGGACCTCGACGTCGAGCGGACCACCGGGGACGACGACGGCGGCGAGGTCGGCGATCGCGTAGTGCACCCGGTAGCCGCCGCGGCGGGCGCGGATGCCGACCGCCTGGTCCAGGTCCTTCGAGCCGGGTGGGTCGATCGTCACCAGGTCGACGTCGGTCGCGTCGCGACGCCCGCCGGTCCGGGCCGTCGCGGCCACCGCGGCGGCGCGCGCGGCCTCGGCGAGCACGTCGGCGGGGAACTCGGCCGGCAGCGCGAACTCGGCACGCACGGCGTCGAAGTCGGGAACCGTCGCGGGGCGGCTCGGGCCGTCGTCGGGCACGGCGCGAGCGTGTCACGACCCACCCCGGCGTGGTGCGCGGGGGCCCGTCCCGGCGTGTCGCTGATCACCCGGCGGTGCCGCAGCGGTGGACGTCGCGAACGTCATGGCGGGGCCGCGACGGCGCGCCCCCGGCCCGGCGGAGGGCCGCCGATGGCGGCTCGCCCTGCGGCGCAACGGCGACGAGATCATCATCGACCCTTGCTCGGCGTCCAGGTCCGGACGCACCCGCGCGCGGCCGCCCCCGCGACGAAAGGTTCCCAGGTGGGCGCCCTGTCCGGGCCCGCCGGAACCCGTCGCCGTCCCGACTGGACAAGCGGCCGCCACGGGTCCAGATTGAGGTCACGAAGCAATATCGTTCTGGTCTCAGGAGGGAACATGAAGCTGGGTCGCAAGCTGGCCGAAGGCGTCGCCGTCGACCTCGACGCCGAGCCGATGGCCACGCCCGAGCCGCGCACCGAGCCCGAGAACACCCGCGTCGAGGTGGCCGCGACCACCGAGGAGCGGGCCGAGGTGCGCGCCGAGCACGCCGGGGTCTGATCGGAATGGTCTGGCCGGCCGCTCGCGTCCCGCGCGAACAGTCGGACAAGCCGCTCCCGGGGTTCAAGCTGGCCTACCCGATGCTGTCGGCAGACGGCTCGGCGACCGGCTTCAGCGGGGTGACGCTCGGCCGCGCGCACGTCTACCGCGCGATCGACGACGCCATCTGCGTCCACGGATCCCGGCACAGCTGCCCGTCCCGCTGGTGCGACTGCGGGTTCTACTGTTTCAACGACGCCGGCCCCGCACGCGACCTCGCGTGCGAGCCCGACTACCGGGGGGCCGTCCTGCTCGAGGTCGCGGTCTCGGGCCGGTACCGCCGGTACGAACGCGGCCTGCGCTACTCGCGCCAGCGGGTGCGCTCCGTCGAGCTCGGCCGGTGCGAGTGCGGTCGCTCGGCGTCGGTGCTCGCCGACTCCGGGACGGGGAGCCTGGGCTGGCGCAAGCTGGTCCCGGTGTGCGCGACGTGTGCCGGCGACCGTCCCGTCCTCACGGGGGACGGTTTCGGCAGGCTCAGCGGTGGCACGGTCACGGTCACGACCGAGGCCGCCGCGGCGGGTGTCTCACCGCTCGGGACGTTGGTCGGTTCCGAGTCGGCGGCGGGCGCCGTCGTCGTGCTGGGCGCGGAGCTCGCCCTCATGCAGGCCCGGCTCGACGAGATGCAGCGGCGGATCGACGAGCTGACCCGCGCGGGTGAGGACGAGCGACCGGGAGGTGGCGAGGCCGGCTGAGCTCACGACGACGGCCCGTCGTGGCCCCGACGCCGTCGGGGTCGCGGCGGGCCGTCGTCGTTCCCGCCGACGCCCCGGGGCCGACCTTCCCGGGCGTGCACGGCCCGCGCCCGTCCCCCCGGGGGCGCCACGGCGCGCCGGGCCGGCCGGCTAGCGCCAGGCCGGCAGCTGCGGCGGCCGGGAGCCGTCGCCCGTGCGCACCCGGCGGCTGCAGCCGCGGCCGCACAGCCAGGACACGAGCTCGGTGACCGGGCCGTGCACCTCGACGACCTCACCGGACCCGTCACCGACCGTCCACTCGCGAGCGTCGTCGTCGGCGACCAGCCGCATCGACGGCACGCCCGGGCGGCCGGCCATGTCACGGACCAGCCGGTCGAGCAGTTCGACGGCCATCGGCAGCGGCATGTCGGCGAACGAGGCCCCGGCGTCGAGGTCGACGGCATGCACCCACATCTCCGTGGCGCGCATCCAGAGCACCTCCGCCGCCGGGATGGCGACGCCCTGCCGGTTGCGGACCGTCGCCGACCAGGCCTGCGCCGGCATCGCCTTGGCGACCTTCGCCAGCCGGTCCGAGGTCTCCTCGACGTCGGCCCGGATCTCGGCGGGGGTACGCCGGGCGCCCGCCTCGATGTCGGCCGCGCGCTGCGCGTCGTCGGCGTAGGCCGGGGTCTCGACGCCGGTCCGCGCCCACGTCAGCAGGTTGATCATCGCGTCGGCGTTGCGCGCCACGTGGGTCAGGACGTGCGCGCGGGTCCAGCCGGGGAGCGCGGACGGGGCGGCGAACGCGTCGTCGCCGAGCCGGGTCATCAGGCCACGCAGGTGCGCGGCCCCGTCGGCGGCCCAGGCGCGGGACACCTCGACCGGCGGGGTCACGACGGGATCGTCTCCTTGCGGCAGACGTTGCGCAGCCGGCCGACACCCTCGACCGTGGTGACCATGACGGTGCCGTCGGCGAGCCAGCGCTGCGGGGTGCGGGCGGCGCCGACCCCTCCCGGGGTGCCCGTCGCGATGATGTCGCCCGGGTTCAGGGTGATGATCGCGGAGAGATAGCGCACCAGGTCGACGGCGCCGAACACGAGCTGGTCGGTGGTCGACGACTGGACGGTCTCGCCGTCGAGCTCGGTCGTGATCCGCCAGCCGCCCGCCGGCAGCTCGTCGGGCGTGACGAGCCACGGGCCGAGCGGCGTGCTCTTCTCGAACGTCTTGCCCTGCAGGAACTCCGGGGTGCGGCGCTGGTAGTCGCGGACGCTGACGTCGTTCATCACGGTGTAGCCGGCGATGGCCGCCGCGGCCTGCGCGTCGTCGGCGTGGCGGACCGGCGAGCCGATGACGACGGTGAGCTCGCACTCCCAGTCGACCTGCTCGGACACCGCGGGCAGCACGACGTCGTCGTACGCGCCGACGAGTGCCGGGGCGTACTTCGCGAACAGCGTCGGGTACTCGGGCAGCTCGTTGCCCATCTCGAGGACGTGGTCGCGGTAGTTCAGACCGGCACAGATGATCTTCTCGGGGCTCGGCACCAGCGGCGCGTAGTCGAGCTCCGCGAGCGGGTGGGACGGACCGGCCGCCGCGGCGGCGCGCTGCGCCCAGTCCGGGTGCTCCAGCAGGGCGCGCACGTCGGCGTCCCCGGTCTCCACCGCAACGCTGTCGTCGACGCGGACCGCGCGGGTCCCCGTCGCGGTGCGGATGGTGGCCAGTCTCATCGTTCCTCCTCGGTGCGGGACGCCCGGCAGTCTCCCCCGCCGCGGGCCGCGCCGCCGAGGAGGGGTGCACGCCGTCGATCACGGTTGGGGCCCTCGACAGGGCCCGGCCGCGTGGCCCGATGGGTGAATGCGGCACCGATGTCCAGGTACACCGCCCGCGCGGGGCCCGGCAGGGACGCCCGCCCCTCCCGGACGACGCGACTGTGATTCCCGCCGCTGTATCGACCAAGACGACCCGGTTCGACGCCGCTTCGACGCCGCGCTCGCGTGGGCCCGGGAGCACGAGCGGCGCGCCAGGGCGGTCCCGGGTCGTGAGCGGCGATGGTCGCCATGGCGACCATCGCCGCTCACGGCGTCAGATCGCCTCGGTGTCGGCGGAGGCCCCGCCGCCGCGGACGGGCAGGTCCGCGAACACCGCGGGCGGCTCGCGCCACGGGTCGGCGGGCCGCCCCGCGCTCGCCTCCTGCACCGCCCGCCAGACCCGCTGCGGCGTGCACGGCAGGTCGATGTGGCGGATGCCGAGGTGGCTGAGCGCATCGACGACCGCGTTCTGCACCGCCGGTGTCGAGCCGACCGTCGCCGACTCGCCGATGCCCTTGGCGCCCAACACGTTCATCGGGGTAGGGGTCTCGGTCGTGACGGCCTCGTAGCCGATCAGATCGGCCGCCGACGGGATGTGGTAGTCGGCGAGCGTGCCGGTCAGCGGGTTGCCGGCCTCGTCGTAGAGGATCTCCTCGTACAACGCCTGGGCGATGCCCTGGGCGAGCCCGCCGTGCTGCTGGCCCTCGACCAGCAGCGGGTTGAGCACCCGGCCGCAGTCGTCGACCGCGATGTGGCGCAGCAGCGTCACGTGCCCGGTCTCGGTGTCGACCTCGACGACCGACACGTGCGCACCGAAGGGGAACGTGGCGCCCGCCTGCCGGGCGTCGAGGCCCGCGAACAGCTCCTCCCCCGCCTCGGCGGCCGCGCCCGCGACCTGGCTCCAGCTGACGGTGGCCGTCGGCACCCCGGCCACACCGAAGGCGGACTCACCGTTCCCGCCGTCGACGAGGTCGACGTCGTCGGGCGAGGCCTCCAGCAGCTCCGCGGCACGCCGCCGGGCCTGGCCGAGCACGTCGTCGGCCGCCGCGGAGACGGCCGAGCCGCCCATCTGCAGCGACCGCGACCCGCCGGTCCCCCCGCCGCGCGGCACGAGCGCGGTGTCGGACTGGACGAACGTGATGCGCCCCATGGGAATGCCGAGCGTGTCGGAGGCGATCATGGCGAAGGCCGTCGCGTGGCCCTGGCCGTGCCCCGACGTGCCGGCCGAGACCGTCGCGCTGCCGTCGGAGTGGATGCGCACCGAGCCGAACTCGCTGCCGCCGCCACCCGCGGTGATCTCGACGTAGACACTCATCCCGATGCCGAGCTGGCGGACCTCGCCGTCCTCTCGGCGCCGGGCCTGCTCGGCGCGCAGCTTGTCGTAGTCGGCCAGCTGCAACGCCTCGCGCAGCGGCAGGTCGTAGTCACCGACGTCGTAGTTCGCGCCCACGACCGTCGTCAGCGGGAACGCGGCCGGGTCGTGGAAGTTGCGACGGCGCAGCTCGGCCGGGTCCATCCCCAGCTCGGCGGCGGCGATGTCGACGATGCGCTCGAGGTGCGCGGCCGCCTCCGGACGGCCGGCACCGCGGAACGCGCCCATCGGCGTCGTGTTCGTCATGGCGACGACCGAGTCGTAGGACACCGTCGGGATGTCGTAGACGCCCGGCGCCATGATGTAGGTCATGTTCATCGGCAGCGCACCGCCGAACCACGCGTAGGCACCGCCGTTGCCGATCACCCGCGCCTTGAGCCCGGTGATCTTCCCGTCGCGGGTCAGGCCCAGCTCGTAGTAGCCGATCTGGTCGCGCCCGTGCGGCATCGAGAGCAGGTTCTCCGAGCGCGTCTCGACCCAGGACAGCGGACGGCCCAGTGCCCGCGCGGCGCCGATCGTCGCGGTGTGCTCGGCGATCAGCCCGGCCTTGCCCCCGAAGCCGCCGCCGACGTGCGGCGCGATGACCCGCACCCGCGACTTGTCGAGGTCGAAGATCCCGGCCAGCTGCGCCTGGAACCCGTGCGGCATCTGGGTCGACACGTGGACGACGAGATCGTGGTCGCCGTCGCCCGCCGGGTCGACGACGATCGCGTTGCCCTCCATGGGCACGACGGCCAGCCGCTGGTTGACCATGCGCGCCCTGACGACGACGTCCGCACCCTCGAACGGGTCCGCGCCGTCGGCGCCGCGCAGCCCGGCCGACATGTTGGACCCACGTTCCGGGAACTGCAGCGGCGCACCGTCGGCGAGCGCAGCCTCCGGGTCGACGACCACGTCGAGCGGGTCGTAGTCGACCTCGACGAGCTCGGCGGCGTCGACGGCGGCGGCCTTGGACTCGGCGACGACCATGGCGACACACTCGCCGACGAAGCGCACCCGGTCGGACGCGAGCGGCGGGCGGGGGATCTCGGGGTTGAGCGGCATGAGCCCGTGATGGGCCGGGAGGTCGAGGTCGGCAGCCGTGTAGACGGCGACGACGCCCTCCGCGTCCGCGGCCGCGGAGGTGTCGATGCCCGTCACGATCGCGTGCGCGAGGGGGGAACGGACGAATGCGACATGCAGCAGACCCTCCTTGCGGAGGTTGCCGACGTATGTTGAGGCACCGGTGAGGAGTTCGGGGTCCTCGACCCTCCGGACCGCTGTACCCAGCAGGGATCCAACCATGTGTCGCACATTACGACCGGATCCGCGTCACGGCTGCGTCGGACTCGCCACATCCGGCGGTTGACGACTCGGGCCAGGTCAGGGAGGGTGGCACGAGATCCGACAGCCACATGCCCCGCGGCACCGGCCCACCCCGGTCGCCGCGTCCCCCGGGAGGTCGGACCGGTCGGGGGCCGGTTCGACCTCCCGCCCATCACGTGGTGAGTACGGTCCTCTCATGCCCGAGTTCCACCACATCGACGTGCTCCCGCTCGGCCCGGACGACACCGAGTACCGCCGTCTCGACCTCGAGCCCGGCACCGTCGTCGAGTCCCCCCAGCTCGGCCGGACCTTCCTGCAGGTCGACCCCGCCACGATCACCGCGCTGGTCAAGCAGGCGGTCACCGACATCCAGCACCAGCTGCGGCCCTCGCACCTGGCCCAGCTGCGCGCCATCGTCGACGACCCGGAGGCCTCGGCCAACGACCGGTTCGTCGCGACGGACCTGCTGCGCAACGCCTGCGTCTCCGCCGGCGGGGTGCTGCCGATGTGCCAGGACACCGGCACGGCGATCGTCGTCGGCAAGCGGACCGAGACCGTACTGACCGGCGGGGACGACGAACGCGCCATCTCCCGCGGCATCTACGAGGCCTACGACGAGCTCAACCTGCGCTACTCGCAGATGGCGCCGACGTCGTTCTGGGACGAGAAGAACACGGGCACCAACCTGCCCGCACAGGTCGAGCTGTACTCCGCGCCGGGCGAGCAGCCCAAGTACGAGTTCCTGGTGATGGCCAAGGGCGGCGGCTCGGCCAACAAGACCTTCCTCTACCAGGAGACCAAGGCGCTGCTGAACCCGGCGAAACTGGCGCGGTTCCTCGACGAGAAGCTCCGCTCGCTCGGCACCGCGGCCTGCCCGCCCTACCACCTCGCGATCGTCGTCGGCGGGATGTCGGCGGAGTACACGCTGAAGGTCGCGAAGCTGGCGTCCGCGCGCTACCTGGACACGCTGCCCGCCACGGGCTCCGGCGACGGCTCGGCCTACCGCGACCGCGACCTCGAGCAGCAGGTCCTCGAGCTGACCCGCAACTTCGGGATCGGCGCCCAGTTCGGCGGCAAGTACTTCTGCCACGACGTCCGGGTGATCCGGCTGCCCCGGCACGGCGCGTCGCTGCCCGTCGGCATCGCCGTCTCGTGCTCGGCCGACCGCCAGGCCAAGGCGAAGATCACCGCCGACGGCGTGTTCCTCGAGCAGCTCGAGCGCGACCCCGCCCGCTTCCTGCCCGACACCGAGAGCGAGGACCTGTCCGACGAGGTCGTGCGTATCGACCTGACCCGCCCGATGGACGAGATCCGCGCGCAGCTCTCGCAGCTGCCGGTCAAGACCCGGGTGTCGCTGACGGGCCCGCTCGTCGTCGCGCGCGACATCGCGCACGCCAAGATCGCCGAGCGCCTGGAGGCCGGCGAGCCGATGCCGCAGTACATGCGCGACCACCCGGTCTACTACGCCGGGCCGGCGAAGACCCCCGACGGCTACGCCTCGGGCTCGTTCGGCCCGACGACGGCCGGCCGGATGGACTCCTACGTCGCGCAGTTCCAGGCGGCGGGCGGGTCGCTCGTCATGCTGGCCAAGGGCAACCGCTCGCAGCAGGTCACCGACGCCTGCGCCGCGCACGGCGGGTTCTACCTCGGCTCGATCGGCGGCCCCGCCGCGCGGCTCGCGCAGGACTGCATCCGCAAGGTCGACGTCCTCGAGTACCCGGAGCTGGGCATGGAGGCCGTCTGGAAGATCGAGGTCGAGGACTTCCCCGCGTTCGTCGTGGTGGACGACAAGGGCAACGACTTCTTCGCCTCGACCTCGCAGCCGACCCTGCAGGTGGGTTTCCGGCGCTGACGCCCGGCACACCCGGGCGCCCCGTCTGTCACGAACGGCCCGTTCGTGCAGTCCTGTTGCACGAACGAGCCGTTCGTTCCCCGCGGGGGCGGCGGGTCAGGGGGCGGCGGGTCAGGGTGCGGCGGGTCAGGGTGCGGCACTGCCGGTGAGCGCCGCCGTGGCGGCGGCCGTGGCCCGCGTGACGAGGGTCCGCGCCGCCGCCGAGCCCGACGACGCCGCGTTCTTGCTGAAGATCGCGATCACGTACCGGTCGCCGGGGAGCACTCCCGTGGTGTGCAG
The DNA here is from genome assembly GCF_000196675.2 of Pseudonocardia benzenivorans CB1190. Taxonomy (GTDB): domain Bacteria; phylum Actinomycetota; class Actinomycetes; order Mycobacteriales; family Pseudonocardiaceae; genus Pseudonocardia; species Pseudonocardia benzenivorans. The sequence goes on from NC_015312.1 coordinate 4,267,034, forward strand.
GTAGAACTGCGTCCCGATCCACATCCAGCCCTGCTTCGCCGCGACACCCCGGGCGCGGGGCGGGGCGAGCAGTCCGAAGGCCTGGTCGAAGCCGTCGGCACCCGTGTCCTGGGCACTCGTCAGGGCGTTCATGATCATGTCGCGGCTGCTCGGGGCCATCGAGGTCAGCACGTAGTCGTAGAGGGTGACGACGTCACGCGCCGAGATCAGCGCCTCGCCCCACTGCGAGGGGTCGGTCGGTGGGGCGGAGTCGGTGAGCCCCGCCAGCGCGATCGCCTGGCTCACGGTGGCCGGACCGCCGAACTTCTCCCACAGCGCGTCCATGGCCTGGTCGTCGCTGAGGCTCAGCGCCCGCTGGATGTCGGTGGTGTCGGCGGCGGAGAGCGTGACCTCGCCCGTCTCGACGCGGTGCAGGATCGCGACGACCGTGTACAGCTTCACGACCGACGCCGAGTAGAACTGCTCGCTCCCCCGCGCGCCGACGGCCTGCTGGCCGGTGTCGCGGTCGAGCACCGCGACGCCGAGGTCGCTCGGCGAGGCCGCGTCCACCGCGTCCACGGCCCGGACCGCGGCGGTCACCGCGGCCGCCGACGCCGCCGACGCCTTCTGCGTCGCGGTGTCGGGTGTCGCGTCGGCCACGGGCGTCGTCGCCGGGGTCGACGGCGGCGCTGCCGCGGGCGCGTCCGCCGTGGCGGCCGCGGCGGACGCCTGGCCCCCGCCCCAGTCCCCACCGAAGCCGACCAGTGCCAGGGCCGCCAGCGCGACCGCCGTCACGGCCGCCGAGGCCGTCAGCCTGCGCAGCGTGCGCCGTCCGTTCACACCTCGATGACGGCTCGGCGACGCAGATCGTTGCCATTGGGCAACTATCCATAGCGGACCGACAGGTTCGGGCCGGGTTCACAGCATCTGCCCAGGTCGACGATCTTGCCCAGCCGACCCGGGTGCGGTAGCGCCGGCCCGGGTGCGATGGCGTGCCGGCCCGGGGGTGGGGGCGCGCCCCCGGCCGCGCCCGTCAGCTCAGCCGGCGGGGACCTCCCCCGTCGTCGCGGGTCGGCGGCGGGCCGAGCACCATCCGCGCCCCCGTCACCACGGCCCCGTCGGGCGAGGCGACGACCGGGTCGAGGACGACCGACCGCACCTCCGGCAGCTGCTCGGCCAACGTTCCGAGGCGCAGCACCAGGTCTTCCAGTGCCCCCAGCTTCGCGGGCGGGTCCCCGCGGTACCCGGCGAGCAGCGGGGCGGCCCGCGGGGCCCGGATGAGGGCGGCGGCATCGGTCGTCGAGACCGGCAGGACCCGGAACGCGCGATCGCCGAGGAGCTCCGTCGCGAGCCCGGAGAGCCCGAACGACAACAGGGAGCCGAACGACGGGTCGTCGACGATCTCGAGCACGCACGACATCCCGCGCGGTGCCATGACCTGCACGTACACCTCGTCCCCGCCGGTCTCGGCCGCGAGCGCCGCGTACCCGGCGGCGACGGCGTCGGCACCGGTGAGGTCGAGCCGGACACCGACGAGGTCGGAGCGGTGCCGCCAGCGCGGCGCGGTGGCCTTGAGCGCCACCGGGTACCCCAGCTCGGCCGCGGCGGCGACGGCCTCCTCGGCCGACCCGACGAGCCGGAAGGGCGCCACCTCGATGCCGTAGCAGCCGAGGACGGCCGTCGTCTGGTCGTCGTCGAGCACGAGCGTGCGCGGCGCCGGGTCGTCCGGTGCCGGCTCGGCGAACAACCGCGCGACGAGGTCACGGGCCTCGTCGGTGCGGGTGCCCTCGGGAACGATGAACTCGCCGAGCGGAGTCGCCCGCCAGCGCGCGTACCGCACCACCCGGCTCAGCGCGGCCACCGCCCGCTCCGGGCTGGGGTAGCTGGGCACCGACCCGGGCCCGGGCCCCCGGCCGTCGGCCCGCGGCTCGGCCAGCTCGGCCGGGACGCCCTCGGCGGCAAGGAACGTCGTCACGACTGGCTTGCCCGAACCCGCGACCGCCTCGCGCAGCGCCCGCGCGTAGGGCGCGCCGTGGGTCGCGACCGGCGGGACGAACACCGCGACGAGCGCGTCGACGTCGTCGGCGGCGACGGCCTCGCGCACCGCCGCGGCGAACGTGGCCGGGCTCGCGGCCGCGCCCACGTCGACCGGGTCGCCGACCAGCTCGAGCTCCTCGTCGAGCAGGCCGTCGGCGACGAGGACCCCCAGCGCCGTCGAGTTCCCGACGACCGCGACCCGCGGGCCCGACGGCAAGGGCTGCAGGGCCAGCAGGAGCGCGGTGTCGAACAGCTGCGCGACGGTGGCGACCCGGATGACGCCGGACTGCTCGAAGAGCGCCTGGACGCTGGAGTCGTCGATCGGGACGGCTCGCGAGGACCGGGCCGGCAGCGGCACCCGGCGCCCGCTCTTGACCGCGACCACGGGCGTGGTGCGGGCCAGCCGGCGGGCGAGCCTGCCGAACTTGCGCGGGTTGCCGAAGGTCTCCAGGTAGAGCAGCACGACATCGGTGTCGGGGTCGCTCTGCCAGTACTGCAGCAGGTCGTTGCCCGAGACGTCGGCCCGGTTGCCCGCGGAGACGAACGTCGACAGGCCGAGGCCGCGCTCGGTCGCCGCCTGCAGCAGCGCGATCCCCAGCGCTCCGGACTGGGAGAAGAACCCGACCCTCCCGGCACCCGGCAGCGCGGGGGCGAGCGTCGCGTTGAGCCGCACCCCCGCCGCCGTGTTGGCCACCCCGAGCGCGTTGGGGCCCACGACCCGCATGCCGTGCGCCCGTGCCGCCTCCACCATCCGCCGCTCGGCCACGAGACCGTGCGAACCGGCGTCCGCGAAGCCCGAGCTGACGACGATCAGCGCCTTGACCCCCTTGGCCAGACAGGAGTCCATGACCTCGTCGATCCCCGCGGCGGGCACGGCGACGACGGCGAGGTCGACGTCGTCGGGGATCTCGGTGACCGAGGCGTAGGCACGCACCCCGCGGACCGACCGGGCGTCGGGGTTCACCGGGTAGACGGGGCCGGTGAAGTTGCCGCGCAACAGGTTCAGCAGGACGGCGTGCCCGATCTTCGACGGGTCGGTCGACGCGCCGATGACGGCGACCGAGCGCGGGTGCAGCAGGTTGTGCACGCTGCGCGCCTCGGCGGCCTGCTCGCGGGCGTCGCGCACCGCGAGGGAGCGCTCGGTCGGGTCGATGTCGAACTCGAGGTGCAGGACGCCGCCGTCGTAGGCGCGGCTGACCTGGTAGCCCGCGTCGCGGAAGACCCGGACCATCGCGTGGTTCTCGACCAGCACCTCCGCCTCGAAGCGGCGCAGCCCGTTCTCCCGCGCGGCGGCCGCGAGGTGCTCGAGCAGGATCGAGCCGATCCCGCGGCCCTGGTGGTCGTCACGGACGACGAACGCGACCTCCGCCGAGCCGCCGTCCTCCGGTGTGGGTCCCAGTCCCTCGTAGCGGCCGACGGCGACGATCTCGTCGCCCAGCACGCACACGAACGCGACCCGGCGCCGGTGGTCGAGGGTGGTGAACCGCTCGAGGTCGCGGTCGGGGATGCGCGGGTAGGGACCGAAGTAGCGCAGGTAGCGGGTGCGCTCGGAGAGGCGGCCGTGGAACGCACGCAGCGCGTCGGCGTCGCTCGGGTCGATCGGGCGCAGGTGCAGGATGCCGCCGTCCGAGGCGACGACGTCGGCCTCCCACTGCCGCGGATAGCCGGGCGCGCGGGCGGCGGGGCGCGTGGCGCCGTCGGCGACCGGGCCCTCGGACGGGGGGCTGTCCGAGGCGCGAGGGCTCCCGGACGGGGTGGAGCTCTCCGGCGCAGCAGGGCTCTCCGGCGCAGCAGGGCTCTCCGGCGCAGCAGGGCTCTCCGGCGCAGCGGCGGGCGTGGTCGGTTCAGTCACGGGGGTCGTCCGGGTCGAGGCCGTGCAGGGGGAAGACGGCGCGGCGCACCTCGACGATCGTGGGGTCGACGGCGGCGAAGTCGCCGCCCCACGGCTCGAAGGAGGGATCGGCGTCGTCGGACATGTGCGTCGGCAGCGGTCGACCGGTCAGCGTCGTCGCGTGCGCGATCCACTCGGCCGGCAGCGGGCGTCGGGGGTCGACGTCGCGGTCGAGGACGGTGGCGAGCAGGTGCGTCCACGACCGGGGGACGACCCGGAACAGCGAGTACCCGCCGCCGCCGAGCACGAGCCATTTGCCGCCGGCCGTGGTCTCGGCCAGATCGCGCATCCGCCGGTAGATCGCGCGCTGCCCGTCGACGGAGAGCTCGAGGTTGGCCAGCGGGTCGTCGGAGTGGGTGTCGGCGCCGCACTCGCTGACCAGCACCTGGGGGCGGAAGTTCGCGAGCAGCGACGGCACGATCGCCTCGAACGCCCGCAACCAGCCGGCGTCGCCGGTGCCGGGGGCGAGCGGGACGTTGACCGCGTAGCCGGCCCCGTCACCGACCCCGTACTCGGTCGCCCAGCCGGTCCCCGGCCACAACGTCAGCGGATGTTGGTGCATCGAGACGGTGAGTACCCGCGGGTCGTCGTAGAACGCCGCCTGGACCCCGTCCCCGTGGTGCACGTCGACGTCGACGTAGGCGATGCGCTCGTAGCCCTGGTCGAGCAGCCAGGCGATGGCAACGGCGCAGTCGTTGTAGACGCAGAACCCGGCCGCGCGGTCGCGCATCGCGTGGTGCAGCCCGCCCGCGATGTTCACCGCACGATCGGCCCCCGCGGCGATCTGGCGGGCCGCCAGCAGCGAGCCCCCCGCGATCAGCGCGCTCGACTCGTGCATGCCGAAGAAGATCGGGTTGTCGGCGGTGCCCAGCCCGTGGCCGACGCCGAACGGCATCTCCGGCGCCGAGCGCACCGCGGTCAGGTACGACGGCGCGTGCACCCGCTCGAGCTCCTCGTCGGTCGCCGGGTCCGGCTCGAGGAGCTCGACGTCGTCGAGGACGCCGAGGCCGCGGGCCAGCCGCATCGTGAGGTCGAGCCGCACCGGGTTGAGCGGATGGTCGTCGGAGAGCTGGTAGTCGAGGAACCCCGGGGTCCAGACGACGGCGGTACTGGCGCTCATGGGACCCGACCGTAAGGCAGGTGCCGTGCCTCGGCTCGCTCCGAGCGCCGGACGGCGGATCGCCGACCCGGACGGACGGCGGCGCGACCCGACGCAACGGTCGGGACGGGTCGGGGCCCCTGATGACGTTGCACGGATACTATGGTCAGCGGACACGAAGGGGCCGGCCCGTGAACGAGCTGATCGACACCACCGAGATGTACCTCCGGACGATCTACGAACTCGAGGAGGAGGGCGTCGTTCCGCTGCGCGCGCGGATCGCCGAGCGCCTCGGGCAGAGCGGCCCCACCGTCAGCCAGACCGTGGCGCGCATGGAGCGCGACGGTCTGGTCGTCGTCGCGGGCGACCGCCACCTCGAGCTGACCGAGGACGGCAGGGCCCGGGCGATCGCCGTCATGCGCAAGCACCGGCTCGCCGAGCGCCTGCTCACCGACGTCATCGGTCTGGAGTGGGAGCTGGTGCACGCCGAGGCGTGCCGCTGGGAGCACGTCATGAGCGACGCCGTCGAGCGCAAGCTCGTCGCGTTGCTCGACAACCCCACGATCTCGCCCTACGGGAACCCGATCCCGGGCCTGGGCGAGCTCTCGGACCCGCCGGACCTGACCGGCCCGTCGAACGCCGCCGCGCCGCCGCCTCTCGAGGTCGGCCTGCAGCGGCTCGACGAGTTCGCCCGCCGTGGCGGCGGCAAGGTCGAGGTGCGCCGGATCGCCGAGCACGTGCAGGTCGACGCCGACCTGATGGGCGAGCTGAAGCTCTCGGGGATCGTGCCCGGCCGCGAGGTCGAGGTGCGGTCGATCTCCCGCTTCGGCGACGCGGTGCCCGTCGTGGCCGACGACGACGAGTCGGCCGTCGCGCCGCTGATCGCCCACGCGGTGCTGGTCCGCGCCCGCTGAGCGACAGCTCCACGCGGGCCGGCTCCTCGCGGGCCGGCGGGTCCGGACCGGACCCACGGCCTGTTCAGCGCGGCGCGCGAACCCTCCGGGTCCCCCGCGGGGAACGCGCGCGGCGGGCGTGAGAACGTCTGGGCGCGCCGTCGCGGGCCGCCCGGCACGGACGGCGGCGCACTGGTGTCGCCGTTCGAGGAGGATCGTGTGAAGCTGCTCGTCACGGGTGGAGCCGGCTACGTGGGCAGCGTCTGCGCCGCCCATCTGCTGGAGGCCGGCAACGAGGTCGTGGTGCTCGACGACCTGTCGACCGGCCACCGTGACGCGGTGCCCGACGGCGCCCGGTTCGTCGAGGGCGACCTCGCCGAGGCCGCGGGCGACGTGCTGGCCGAGGGCTTCGACGGGGTCGTGCACTTCGCCGCCCGGTCGCTGGTCGGTGAGTCGGTGCAGCGCCCGGAGATCTACTGGGACGGCAACGTCGTGAAGTCGTTGCGGCTGCTCGAGGCGATCCGTACGCACGGCACGCCCCGGCTCGTGTTCTCCTCCACCGCCGCCACCTACGGCGAGCCGGAACAGGTGCCGATCCGCGAGGACTCCCCCACCCGCCCGACCAACCCCTACGGCGCCAGCAAGCTCGCCATCGACCACATGATCAGCTCCTACGCGGCGGCGCACGGGCTGGCGGCGACGAGCCTGCGGTACTTCAACGTCGCGGGGGCCCACGGCCGTTACGGGGAGCGGCACACCGTCGAGACCCACCTGATCCCGATCGTCCTGCAGGTCGCGGCGGGGGCCCGGGAGTCGGTGCAGATGTTCGGCGACGACTGGGACACCCCCGACGGCACCTGCGTGCGCGACTACATCCATGTCGACGACCTCGCCGACGCCCACCTGCGTGCGCTCGACCGCGCGGAGCCGGGCCAGCACGCGATCTACAACCTCGGTGTGGGCGAGGGCTTCTCGGTCCGCGAGGTCGTGGAGGCGTGCCGCACCGTGACGGGCCATCCGATCCCCGCGGTGGTGGCGCCACGGCGCGCGGGCGACCCCGCCGTGCTCATCGCGTCGAGCGAGCGGGCCCGCGCGGAGTTGGGCTGGTCGCCGAGCCGGACGCTGCAGGACATGGTGGCCGACGCCTGGCGCTTCGCCCAGGGGCGCCTGCCCGCCTGAGGATCCGGCGACCCACCGGGGCCGCGTCACCACGGTGCGTCGGCCAGCCAGGCACGCACCTGGTCGGGGCCGAAGCCGTCGGCGAGCGCGGCGTCGAGCGCTGCGCCGAGGTGATGGCCCGGCCACGCGTCCTGCGCCCGTTCGAGCGCGATCCGGGCCAGTGCGCCGTCGCCGCGGCCGAGCGCGGCGACCGCGAGCAGCGCCGCGGGCTCGGCCGCTTCCGGCCCCGGCGTCTCGCGGGCCAGCGCCGCCCACAGCTGCTCGGCCGCCGCGGCCCGCTCGCCCACGCACTCACGCAGCGCCCGGTCGCGTACCGCCGGGACCTGGAGCGCGACGGCCATGTCCAGCACCAACTCGTCGTCGACCTGGAGCCGGCCGTCGGCCGCCGCGACGAGTGCCGAGTCGAGCGTGCGCAGGCAGGCGGCGAGATCGCGGGCGCGGGCGCGTTCGTCGAGCTCACGGTCGAGCAGCAGCCCGCGCCGCCGCAGCCGGTCGACGTCGGTGGGGCCGACCGAGCGGCGCAGCTCCTCGCGCGAGGACCGGACGACGGTGCCCGCGGCCACCGCGCGGGCCGCGAGCGGCGTCGACGACGGGTCGGGCACGGTCCCGGCGCACCCGCACGGCGGGAAGCATCCCCACCGCGCGCCGGCCGCCGTCGACTCCGCCCACACGCACGTGCCGGCCTCGACACCGGCCGCCGCCAGCGCGGCCAGCACCGCGTCGACGACATCGGCTCGGGCCGGACCACCCGGGTCGACGACCACGACAGCGCCACCGAGGGGCCCGGGCGGCGCAGCCTCCACCAGGTGCCCCGCGGCCACCGCGGCCACGTCGGAGACGGCGGTGGGGTCCGCACCGAGCGGCGGCAGGTCGGCGCGCAGGGTGAGCCCGACCGAACGCAGCCGTGGGCCGTGCACGGCGATCAGCACCAGCGACCGCTCCGGGTGGAACCCGAGCAGCACCGGGACCGCGGCGACGAGCTCACCCGGCCCCTGCAGGGACGTGACGGTGTCGTCGAGGGAGCGCGGGCGGGACGAGCCTGGCGAGGTCATGGCGCCATCGTGCGGGCGACCGCCGACGTGCGCGCCCGCTCGGCAGGACGCCTGTGGACATCCTGCCGCCGCGGGCCGCTGCGAACGCGAATGTGGACAACCCGCGGATGCCGCGCGCGCGGTGCCGGATTCTGTCGGGGTCGCGTGCACTCGCCCGAGTGGTTGCGACGCGCCGCCCCCGCCGGGGTCGACCGGCTCCGTGCCGTCGCAGCCGACCGGCAGGGCCGGAGGCGTCGCGACGAGCGCCGGAACGGCCCGCAGGTAGTAGGCGCGCCAGGTTCGGCAGGCGTGGGAGGCGACAGCTCAGGCGGTGGTCGACGAGCCGACCGGCAGGGCCCCGGCACACGAGCCGCAACGGAACACCACCGCCGACACCCGGTCGACCGGGCGGACGCCGTCGGCACCCGGCGGACAGGGTCGCGTCCACCCCGGCCGAGCGGCCGCGACGCGCCGACGCCGCCCGGATGACCGGCCCTCGGGCTGTCACCGCTGACCGACAGGGGCGCGGCACACCCTCCGCCGATCGTCCGGCCGAACGCCGTCGACGCCCGGACAGATCAGGGTCGCGGGCCACGTCGGACCCGGGTCGACCGCGTCGCGGCGCGGCGTCGGTACGACGGTCCACGAAACCACGGTCCACGAAACCACGGCCCACGAAACCACGGCCCACGAAACCACGGCCCGTCGTCACGACCACGTCGATCGCGAGACGGGGCCGGGGTCCGGGATCAGGTGTAGCGGAAGCCGTGCGAGTCGAGCCAGGGCTTCGGGTTGATCTTCTGCCCACCGGGCGTGACGACCTCGATGTGCAGGTGCGGACCGGTCGACTGACCCCGGTTGCCCACCTCGGCGATCTGCTGACCTGCGCTGACGTGCTGGCCGACCGACACGAGCGAGCGGTTGATGTGGCCGTAGACCGTGATCGTGCCGTCGTCGTGGCGCACCCGGACCCACAGCCCGAACCCGCTGGCCGGACCGGAGCTGATGACGACCCCGTCGAGGGGCACCCGGATCGGGGTGCCGATCGGCGCGGCGATGTCGAGACCGGCGTGCATCGCGCCGCCGCGGGCACCGAACCCGGAGCTGACCCGGCCGGTGACGATCTGCACCGCCCGCGTGGCCTCCGCCGCCTTCGCGGCGGCCTCGGCCTGTGCCGCCGCCGCGGCCCGCTGCGCCTGCTCCTGGGCCTGCTGAACGGCGCGCTGCTGGGCCTGCTGGGCGGCGTCGAGCTGCTGCTGGGTCGTCGCGACGAGGTCCGCACCGCGCGCGGCGACGAGCTGCAGCACGTCGGCCGTCGGCGCCGGGGCGGCGGGATCGGCGAGGGCGGCGACGTCGGTGACGGGGGCACCCGCGACGCCGCCGGCGGCCGCGGGGGCGGTGGGCGCCGCGTCGGACGACATCATCGCCGTGAGGCCGGGGACGTCGAGAGCGCCGACGTGGACGGCCTGGGCCGTCGCGGCGACTGCGCCACCGGCGACGACGACCGCGACGATGCGCGTGACGGGGGTACCGGGCAGGGAGGTGGCGCGATGGGCACCGCCGGTTCCCGTGCCCGCCGCGAGGGCGGGCAACGGGAACCCGTGGTGCGCGCGACGGCCACTGGGGGAGCGATGCCGTGACACGACTTTCCTTCCGGATCCGGCGCGGCCGGACGTCCCGTGGGGGCGGGTGGATCGATCGGGGACTCGATCCGTGTCCGTTCCGTGACCGCGCCGTTATGCGATCCGAGGGAGACGCTAGCCCCGCCGAACCCGACGAGTTGCCGATCCGGGACGTTGCTGAGACAACTGGATCGAGTGACGCGGTGAGCGGCTTGCACGGCGTGTCGTCGCGACACGCCGTGCGGCCTCACCCGCCGTTCGCCGCTCCCGGCGCACCGCCGCGGCGAATCACACCCACGCAGCGTGACGAGTCACCGACCCTCGGCGACCGCGCCGCGGCGGTGGTCACACCGCTCGACCGGTCGTCGGACGAGGACCGGTCAGGGCGCTGACCTGCGACTGATCAGGAACGAGCGCGGCGCGGCCCGTCAAGTCGCCGATGGCGGAGTCGCCGATGGCGGAGTCGCCGAGAGCGGAGTCGCCGACAGCGGAGTCGCCGACAGCGGAGTCGCCGACAGCGGGTGTCCCAGCTCTGCCCGCCGCGCCCGGTACCGCTCGACGGCGGCGAGCTTCACGTCCTCGTAGCCGCGGACCAGGTCGGCCGACCGTGCCACCTCGACGGCCGTGGGGAGCGAGTCCGCGGTGAGGTCGCTGGCCAGGCCGCGCACGGTCGCCCGGTACTCGTCGCGCAGCGCCCGCTCGATGCGGCGCACGGCGGTCCGGCCGAAGGGATCGAGCGGCGTCGAGCGCAGCACCTTCCCGTGGGCGAGCGTCCGCAGCACCGGCCGCATCCACGGCCCGAACGCGATCTTCTTCGAGCGGCCCGCCGCCCGCAGGAGGGGCGGGTGCAGCCGGTAGCGCAACCCGGTGCCACCGGGGACCTCGGCGGCGAGCGCGGCCTCGAAGGCCGGGTCGGTGAGCAGCCGGGCGACCTCGTACTCGTCCTTGTAGGCGGTCAGCTTGTAGAGGCCGCGCGCGACGGCCTCGGCGAACTCGCCCGCTCCCCCGGCGGCACGTTCGGCGTCCCAGACCTCGCGCACGACGGCTGCGTAGTCGCGGGCCGTGCGCTCGGACTGGAACCCGACGAGCCGCGCGGCCCGGTCCTCGGCGACGTCGCGCACGGCGGCGGGAAGGACCTCCAGCCCGAGCCCGGGCGGCGGCGTCCGGCGCGCCGGCGCCGCGGCGGGCGAGCCGACCGCCGCCGCGAACGCCGACGGGTCGGCCGCCGCCACCCGTCCCCAGCGGAACGCCGCGATGTTGGCCTCGACGGCGACGCCGTTGAGCCCGATCGCCCACTCGACCGACTCGGCGCCGACCGGCAGCGCCCCGGCCTGGCAGGCCGCGCCGAGCAGCAGCAGGTTGGCCGGCATCGCGTCGCCGAACAGCGCGACGGCGGCGCCGGCCGCGTCGAGCCGCACGACGTCGGCACACCGGCCGGCGATGCGGTCGACCAGCGCCTCGACGTCGGGCGCGGCGACGGTCGCGTCGCGCACCATGGCGCCCGTCGGCACCGACGACACCGACACGACGGCCGTCGTGTCGGTGGCCGAGGCGTAGCCGAGGTTGCGCGCGTCGGCACCGACGAGCGCGTCGAAGGCGAGGTAGCAGCGCGCCTGCGCGGGTCCGACGCGGTTCGCGGGGCCGAGCTCGGCCTCGGACGCGGCGACCCGCAGGTGCGAGACCACCGGCCCGGCCTTCTGCGACAGCCCGGTCTGGTCGACGCCGTGCACGGCCAGCCCCTCGTGCACGGCTGCCGACGCGAGCACCTGGTTGACCGTGACGATGCCGGTCCCGCCGATGCCGGCGAGGAACACGTCACCGGCCGGAGCGACCACCGCGGACGGCACGTCGGGCGGCTCGGGGCGGGTGCGAGCCGCGGGGCGCGCACCATCGGCGACGACGGTCACGAACGACGGGCAGTCCCCGTCGAGACAGGAGTAGTCGGTGTTGCAGGACGACTGGTCGATGCGGGTCTTGCGACCCAGCTCGGTGTCGACGGGCTGCACCGACAGGCAGTTGCTCTTCACCCCGCAGTCGCCGCAGCCCTCACACACCTCCTCGTTGATGACGACGCGGGTGGGCCGCACCGCGAGCGCCCCGCGCTTGCGCAGTCGTCGCGACTCCGCGGCGCAGCGCTGGTCGTAGATCAGGACGGTGACGCCCTCGGCCTCCCCCAGCACGCGCTGGGCCTCGTCGAACCGGTCGCGGTGCCACAGGTCGACCCCCCGCGGCAGCGGCGGCAGCGCCCGGTAGCGCGCCGGCTCGTCGGCACACACCAGCACCCGGGCGACGCCCTCGGCCAGCAGCTTCGCCGCGAGCGCCGGGACCTCGAGCCCGCCCTCGGCGTCCTGTCCGCCGGTCATGGCGACGGCCCGGTTGTAGAGGAGCTTGAACGTGATCGACACGCCGGCGGCGACGCAGGCCTGCACGGCGAGCTGGCCGGAGTGGGCGAACGTCCCGTCGCCCATGTTCTGGTACATGTGCCGGGCGTCGGTGAACGGCGCCTGCCCGATCCACTGCGCGCCCTCGCCGCCCATCTGCGTGATCGACGAGACCTCGCTGGTGGGCCGATGGGTCAGCGCGACCATCGCGTGGCACCCGATCCCACCGCCCGCGACCGCACCCTCGGGGACGACGGTCGAGCGGTTGTGCGGGCAGCCCGAGCAGAAGTAGGGGGTGCGGGCGACCGGCGACAACGACAGCGGCGCGGGCACCCGTACGGGCTCGGGCAGCGCGACGCGCCCGGAGAGGACGCGGCGCAGCGGCCCGGCCAGCGCTCCGGCGGTCAGCTCCCCCGCGACGGGCACCAGCGGCCGGCCGTCGGCGTCGGCGGACCCGACGACCACGGGTGCGGACGCCAGACCGTACAGCGCGTCACGGACCCCGGTCTCGAGGAACGGCGTCTTCTCCTCGACGACGAGCACGGTGTCCAGGCCCTCGGCGAAGTCGCGCAGGAGGCCGCGCTGCACGGGCGCGACCATGCCCATCCGCAGCAGCCGGATCCCGGCTCTGCGGCAGCCGTCGTCGTCGAGACCGACGTCGCGCAGTGCCTGCCGGACGTCGGTGAACGCCTTCCCGGCGGCGACGATCCCCAGCCAGGCACCCGGGGTGTCCAGCTCGACGGTGTTGACCGGGTTGGCCTCGAGGAAGGCGTCGACCATCGCCCGCCGCGGCCCGTAGAGCTGGGCCTCGGCCTCCAGCGACGACGGCGGCACGAGCATCGGGATCTGGCGGTACTCCCAGTCCCGTCCCTCCCACTGCAGCGCCGGGACGGTGATCTCGACGTCGCCGCAGCCGGCGTCGAGGGTCCAGACGCCGTCGGCGACGTCGGCGGTGATCTTCATGCCGACCCACATGCCCGAGGCCCGCGACAGCGCGACGCCGTAGCGGCCCAGCCGCACGATCTCCTCGGCGCTGCTGGGGTAGAGGACGGGCAGCCCGTAGCCGGTGAGCGTGCGCTCGGAGATGCACGGGATGGTCGACGACTTGCAGCTCGGGTCGTCGCCGGCGAGGACGAGGACCCCACCCGCGGGGTGGGCGCCGCACATGTTGCCGTGCCGCATCGGGTCGCCCGCCCGGTCGACGCCGGGCGCCTTGCCGTACCAGACGCCGACGGCGCCGTCGACCGTCCGGCCGTGCCCGGGCACCTCGACCTGGCTGCCCCAGATCGCGGTCGCGGCGAGCTCCTCGTTGACCCCGGGCACGAACGTCAGGCCCGCCGTCTCGACGAGCTCCGGTGCGGCGGCCAGCGTCTTGTCCAGCCCGCCCAGGGGCGAGCCCTGGTAGCCGGACACGAAGGACGCCGTCCGCAGCCCCGCGCGCGCGTCCGCCGCGTGCTGCTCGGCGAGCAGCCGGGCGATGGCCTGCACGCCGGTGAGCAGCACCGGACCGGTGCCCGGTCGGTAGCGGTCGGTCAGGGAGAAGTCCACGGGGTCCGCGGCCGGTCCCGAGGCCCGCGGCTCGCTGTCCTGCACGGTCATGCGTTCACCTCGCCGGTCGGACGCCGCCCACGTCGTGGAGACGGCCTGCCCACCTTCTCATTGCCGCGGCGGATCCGCGGAGCACCCGTTCCGATCAGCGCAACGCGGGCCCCGCTACTACTGGATCCGCCGCTCGACGCCCGCCCACGCCTTCTCCCGGAGGACGAACTTCTGGATCTTGCCGGTGGAGGTCTTGGGCAGCTCGCCGAACACGACGGTCTTCGGTGCCTTGAACCGCGCGAGCCTGCCCTTGACGTGCTCGATGATCTCCTGCTCGGTCACCGACGCGCCGGCGTGCAGGGTCACGTAGGCGGCCGGGACCTCTCCCCAGCGCTCGTCGGGCACCGCGATCACCGCGACCTCGAGGACGGCCGGGTGCTCGGCGACGGCCTGCTCGACCTCGACGCTCGCGATGTTCTCGCCCCCGGAGATGATCACGTCCTTGCTGCGGTCGCGCAGCTCGACGTAGCCGTCGGGATGCATCACCCCGAGGTCGCCCGTGCGGAACCAGCCGTCGGGCGCGGCCGCCGCGGTCGCCTCGGGGTCCTTGAAGTACCCGAGCATGACGTTGTTGCCGCGCAGGGCGATCTGGCCCACCGAGGTGCCGTCGGCCGGCAGGTCGGCGCCGTTGTCGTCGACGATCCGGGCGGTGCAGGAGATCATGTTGCCGACGCCCTGGCGCGCCTTGAGCCGGGCCTGCTCCTCTGCGTCGAGGCCGTTCCACTCCGGGCGCCAGTCGCAGATCATCGCCGGGCCGAACGTCTCGGTGAGCCCGTAGAGGTGGGTGACGTCGAAACCGAGGCCGGCCATCCGGCGCAGGATCGCCGGGGACGGGGGCGCCCCGCCCGTCGCGATCCGGACCACGCGGTCGCCGGGCACGCCCTCACCGGCCTGCTCGGCGTAGGCCAGCATCGACAGCACCGTCGGCGCCCCGTTGAGGTGAGTGACACCCTCCTCGCGGATCAGCTGCCAGACCCGCGCGGGATCGACCTTGTCGAGGCAGACGTGCGTGCCGGCCGCGGCGGTGACGGCCCACGGGAAGCACCAGCCGTTGCAGTGGAACATCGGCAGCGTCCACAGGTGCACCGTCGAGGGCGACATCCCGGTGTGCCCGACCATCGCCAACGCCTGCAGGTAGGCGCCGCGATGGTGGTACATGACGCCCTTGGGGCGGCCCGTCGTCCCGGACGTGTAGTTGATCGAGAGCAGCGCGCGCTCGTCGTCGGGGGTGACGGCCAGCGGCGACGCGCCCGCGAGCAGGGCCTCGTACTCCTCCCCCGCCCGGATGCGCGCGGGCGCGGCCGTGCCGGAGCCGGCGAGCCGGGCGAGGGCGTCGTCGACGAGCTCGTCGAACACGGGGTCGTGGACCAGCACGGCCGCACCGGAGTGCTCGAGGATGTAGGCGACCTCGCCGGCCGAGAGCCGGGTGTTGATCGCGACCAGCGGCGACCCCGCCCACGGCACGCCGTAGTTCGACTCCAGCAGCACGTGGGTGTTCGGGGCGAGGAACGCGACGGGGCGCCCGCCCGCCAACGGGGCGAGGCCACCCGCGAGGCGCCTGCAGCGGTCGTGGAACTCGCGGTAGGTCAGTCGGAGCTCGCCGTCGATCACCGCGACGCGGTCGCCGTGCGCGGCCGCCGCGCGATCGAGATAGGACACCGGCGTCAGCGGCTCGAACGACAGATCCGTCATGAGGGGAACCCTGTCACGCACCGCCCCGAACGGAAGCCGTCCGACAGTGCCCCGGCTGTGACCCTCACCTCAGCGACCCTCACCTCAGCGACCCTCACCTTCAGCGCGGCGCCGGGGCCGGCGGCGAGGCCGGCTCCGCCGCCGCGATCCGCGCCCGCAGCCGCTCCCGGATCTCCTCCGGGGTGTAGGCGCGGCGGCGCCGCTCGGCGCGCGCGGTGACGACACCGGTCGCCGCCACTCCGGCGAGCCCCGCCAGACCTGCCCACTTCCACCAGCGCATCGCCATAGGGTAGGCGCCCGTGAGCGGCTCCTCGATCTCCCTCGACCGCGCGGTCGACCTGACCAGGACCGGGGACGTGTGGCTGTTCCGCGGCCGCACCGGCGCCGACCGGGCCATCCAGAACCTGACGAACTCGCCGGTCAACCACGTCGGCATGGCGATCGTGGTCGAGGACCTGCCGCCGCTGATGTGGCATGCCGAGCTCGGCCGGTCGCTGCCGGACGTGTGGACCGGCCGCCACCAGCGCGGCGTCCAGCTCCACGACCTGCGCGACGCCGTCGCCACCTGGCACGAGCGCTACCACCAGCGGGTCTGGCTGCGCCAGCTGGAGCCCACGGTCGGGCGCGAGCGGGAGGACGCGGCGCTGCGCACCGTGGCCCGCCTCGACGGCACCCCGTTCCCGTCGACGGCGCGGCTCGCGTCGCGCTGGGCCCGGGGGCGGCTCCCGCGGGCCGGTGCCCGCGCCGCCCGCGTGCGGGACTCGGTCCTCGCGCGGGTGCGCGCGCCGCTCGCGCGCCGTCGCGGGGACGACGGGGTCCCGCCCGCCGCCGGCTCCGACGTCGCGGCGACGGAGCCCGCGCTCGTCACCGCCTACTGCGCGGAGGTCGTCGCGGTGACCTACGAGGAGATGGGCCTGCTCACCGCCGACCGCCGGCCCAACTGGTACGACCCGGGTCGCTTCTGGTCCGGCGACCGGCTGCCCCTCGTCGACGGGTTCGCGCTCGGCGGCGAGATCGCGGTGTCGGTCGACGGGCGGTGACCCGCAGGTCGTGCCGGTCGCGCCCGCGCGTGCCGTGCCGGTCGGGTCGGGGTCTCCGTAGGCTGGCGGGGTGAGCATCGTGTCCCGCCGGGTGGTGTCGGCCGCCGCCCGCTCGGTACTCGTCGGCGGCCTGCTCGTCGGGGCCGGCAGGGTCGCGCGGGCCGCCCGCGGCGTTCCCCTGGCGGTCGGGGCGAGCGACGCCGTCCTGCGGGCCCGGGCCGCGAGCTCACCGCACTCCCGCGACGGCCGCTTCGGCAACACCGAGCCCGGCGTCCAGATCGCGCCGGGCGAGTTGCGCGGGCTACTGCTGCGGCTGCTCACCCGCGGGACGACCGGCACCCCGTCGGCGCCGGTCCCGATCGCGGCCGACGTCCAGCCCGTCACCGCGGGCGAGCTCGCGCTGACCTGGTACGGCCATTCGTCGGTGCTGCTGGAGATCGACGGCCGCCGGGTGCTGACCGACCCGGTGTGGAGCGAGCGGGTCTCGCCGTCGGAGCGGGTCGGGCCGCGGCGGCTGCACCCGGCGCCGGTCCCGCTGCAGGCGTTGCCTCAGGTCGACGCCGTCGTCGTCTCCCACGACCACTACGACCACCTCGACATGGCGACCGTGCGACGGCTCGGCCACGAGACGGCCGCCGTGTTCGTCGTCCCGGTCGGGATCGGGGCCCACCTGCGCCGCTGGGGGGTGCCCGACGACCGGATCCGCGAGCTGGACTGGAACGACGCCACCGAGGTCGCCGGGCTCACGATCACGTGCGCGGAGGCGCGTCACTTCTCCGGCAGGCTGTTCGCCCGCAACACGACCCAGTGGTCGTCGTGGGCGGTCGCGGGGCCGCGGCGGCGGGCCTACTTCGGCGGCGACACCGGGTACACCGCGGCATTCTCCGAGGCGGGCGCGCGGCTGGGACCGTTCGACGTCACCGTCCTGCCCGTCGGGGCCTACGACGTCGCGTGGCCCGACATCCACATGAACCCCGAGGAATCGGTGCGGGCGCATCGCGACCTGCGCGGCGGATTACTCGTGCCGGTGCACTGGGCGACGTTCAACCTCGCATTTCACGGGTGGTCCGAGCCGGTGACACGGCTGCGGGCCGCGGCCGAAACCGCGCGAATCCCACTGGTGGTACCGCGTCCCGGTCAACGCGTCGACCTGCTCGTCCCGCCCGCATTGGACGACTGGTGGTCGGCGCTGGGGTGACGCCTTTCCGGCGGCTTCGGGCGACCATTCATCCGGATTACCCGACCGCGCTCGGTACGCTGCGCAGCGTTCGCCACGCACCGTGCGTGCACACCCGGCAACGCACCGGGTGAACTCGTCGGTAAACGGTCGCGCTCTGCACTCCTGTCTGCTGCGCGGACGCATGCAACAGATCTACCCGACTCGCGAGCACTCACAGTGAACGGGTGGACCCCATTCGACATTCCTCGACCCACTCCATTACGATTGGTCGACGAGGAAATCATGCACGTGCTCGACTCTCCGGCGGATACTGTCGTTCCGTTCGGGTTTCCGCCGTGCCCGCGCTCTTGTGAAGGGTAGCCAGTGGCGAAGCAGACGACGGTGACGCTGGTGGACGACATCGACGGCTCCGAAGCGGACGAGCAGGTCGAGTTCGCCCTCGACGGCAAGCACTACGAGATCGACCTGTCCGCGGCGAATGGGAAGCGATTGCGCGAGGCGCTCGACCCCTTCATTAACGCGGCCCGTCGTGCGCCCTCACGGCGGTCTGGCAGCAGCAACGCCGGCCCGCCGCGTGCGTCTTCGGACCGTGAACAGAACCAGGCCATTCGCGAATGGGCGGTCTCCCAGGGGATGAAGATCTCCGAGCGCGGCCGGATCCCCACGAATGTGCTCGAGGCGTACCGGCAGAGCCACTGAGGTTCCCCGGCCGGGGCCCGCGTTCGCGACAGCCCCGATGCCGCCGACCGGCCGGGACCGGCCTCGACACTTCTCCGCATTCCCGGAGCAATCCCCGCGACCCCCCTCGGGTCACTTCCCGTCGGACGGTCCCGTTCTCAGGCACGCCAGAGCTGCGTACCTGCGCGACTGATGACGATGCTCGGGACGACCGCCCGGGCCGACAACCGGGTGAGCCCGAGCACCATTTCCGAGACGTCGTCGACCGTCAACATCGACGACCGTTCCAGACGTCCCTCGAGATGTGCGGTCATGTCCGTGTCGACATATCCCGGCGCGACCGCGGTGGCGTTCACACCGTTGCGGGACTCCTCGAGGGAGAGCGTCTCGCAGAACGACACCAACCCGGCCTTCGACGCCCCGTACGCCGACAGGCCGGCCTCCGCGGCCACCCCGGTGATCGACGAGAGCGCGACGACGCGACTGCCGTGGCGGGGGTTGGCCGCGGCCGTCTCGCGCAGCAGCGGCAGGAGCTCACGGACCAGCAGCACGGGCGCCCGCAGGTTGACCCCGATCTGCAGGTCGAACGCCTTCGTGCGCATCGCCGCCACGGGCTCCTCGGCACCGAGACCGGCGGCCAGCACGAGCACGTCGAGGCGGCCGAACCGGTCGGTGTGCTCGGCCGCGAGCCGGACGAGCGCGTCCTCGTCGGCCATGTTGGCGGCGACGCCGTGCACCTCGGCACCGGTCTCGCCCGCGATCTTCTCGCAGGCGGCGGTGACGCCGGCCTCCTGCCGGGCCGCGACCGTCACCGAGAAGCCCTCACCGGCGAGCCTGCGGGCGATGTCGCCCCCGATGCCCCGTGAACCCCCGGTGACGAGTGCGACCCTGCGCCCGTTGTCTCGATCGATCATCCCGTCACTGTGCCGTACGGGGTCCGCGCACGGTCGGTGACACCTGCCACGGCCGGGCCACGTCGGCCCGGGGCCGGCCCCTCGGGTCCGGTCGGTCCCCGACGGCGCGGGCCGCCGCGTCCCGGGGCCGGCATCGGGTCTGAGCCCGGCCGCTCAGCGGCGGCGGTGGGCGCGCGCGTAGCGCGCCCTGGCGAGGACCGCGGCGGCGGCCAACGGCACCGCCGCCGTCAGCGCGACGCCGAAGAGCGTCGGGTAGGCGCCCGCGTCGGCGAGCGGCGCGGCCAGCGCCGTCCCGACCGAGCTGCCGAGGAACAGCACCGCCGCGAACAGCGACACCGCCGCGGCCCGGGCCCGGGGCACGACCTCGGTCGCCCAGGTCTGCAGCGTTGTGTGCAGGAATGCCCAGGCGACGCCCAGCAGCAGACCCGAGGCGAGGATCGTCGCGACACCGACCGACACCGCGGGCGGCACCCACGCGACGGCGAGCACACCGCCCCCGACCGCGGCCAGCACGACGGGCGAGACCCGTCCGACGAGCCGGCGCACGAGCCGCGACGTCAGCAGCGCCGCGATCCCGTACGCCGCGGCGACCAGCCCCGCGACGCCCGGCGACCAGCCGAGCCCCTGCACCGCCGGGGCGAGGAACGTCAGCGTCCCGAGCGCGACGGCACCCTCGACGAACGCCAGGCCGAGCACCACCCATGCCCACCCGCTGCGGGCGACGAGCCCCAGCGGAGCCAGTAGTGCGCCCGGTGGCGCGCGCTCCGGCTCGGGCAGCCGCCGCAACGCCACCCACAGCACTGCGGCCGCGACGCCCGTCAGGCCGAACACCGCACGCCATCCGACCAGCTCGGCGACGACGCCCGCGCCGACCGTCGCCGCCGCGGTCCCGAGCGAGGACGCGGCCAGCAGGTCCGACAGCGGCCGCTGGCGCACCGCGACCGGCCAGGTGTCGCCGACGTAGACCAGGGTGGTCGGGATCAGTGCGGCCACCATCGCGCCGGCCACGACGCGCGATACCGCGAGCACGGCGAGCGTCGGGGCGACGACGGACACCACCGCGGCGAGCGCGGTTCCCGCGAGCGCGACGCGCATCACCCGGACCCGGCCCAGCCGGTCGCTGAGCAGCCCCCACAGGGGCTGCATGAGCCCGTAGGCGAGGTAGTAGCCGCTGGCCACGGCCGCGACCGCGGCGAGCGACACTCCCAGGTCACGGCCGATCTCGATCAGCAGCGGCGCGAGCGCGAACCGGTCGAACGTGCTGGTCAGGGCCGCGGCCTGGAGCAGGCGGACCCGGGCGGGCGCGTCGTCGGGGAGGTCCGGGCGGGCAGGCACACCGGACGTCGCGGACACTTGCCAACCCTAACCACCCGCGGCCGGGCAGCGCCTAGGGTGACCGGGTGCCCGATCTCGATCCCGACGAGTTCCGCCGCCTCGGCCACGCGTTCGTCGACTGGGTGGCCGACCACCGCGCCCGCATCACCGACCACGACGTCCAGCCCGCGGTCGAACCGGGCTCGGTGCGCCGCCTGCTGACCGACGGTGCCCTCGCGGGCGGGCTGCCGGAGACGCCGCAGCCGCTGGAGGAGCTGCTCCGCACCGTCGACGAGGTCGTCGTGCCGGCGAGCACGCTGTGGCAGCACCCCGGGTTCTTCGGCTACTTCCCCGCCAACGCCTCGCTCGCCTCGCTGCTGGGCGAGCTGCTCTCCGGCGGGCTGGGTGCGCAGGGGATGCTCTGGTCGACCTCGCCGGCCGCGACCGAGGTCGAGCAGGTGCTGCTCGACGGGTTCGCCCGCGCCCTCGGCATCGGCGAGGCGTTCACGTTCGACGGCGGGGGCGGCGGCTCGATCCAGGACTCGGCGTCGTCGGCCGCGCTCGTCGCGCTGCTCGCCGCGCTGGAACGGGCCGGCGGCGGAGCATGGCGGGAGTCGGGCACCGACGGCCGCGAGCGGGTCTACGTCACCGCGGAGACGCACTCGTCGCTGGCCAAGGCCGTGCGCGTCGCGGGCCTGGGGGCGCGGGCGCTGCGCGTCGTCGAGCCGGTACCGGGCACGGTCTCGATGTCGCCCGACGCGCTCGCCGCCGCCGTCGCCGCGGACATCGCCGCCGGGCTGCGGCCGGTCATGGTGTGCGCGACCGTCGGCACCACCGGCACGGGGGCGGTCGACCCGGTGCGTGCCGTCGCCGCCGTCGCCGCGGCCCACGACGTCTGGGTGCACGTCGACGCCGCCTGGGCCGGCGTGGCCGGGCTCTGCCCCGAGCTGCGGCACGTGCTCGACGGCTGCGAGCTCGCCGACTCCTTCTGCACCGATGCCCACAAGTGGCTGCTCACCGCGTTCGACGCCTCCTTGCTGTGGGTCCGCGACGCGACGGCCCTGCCGCGGGCGCTCTCGATCACCCCGGAGTACCTGCGCAACGCGGCCAGCGAGTCCGGCGCGGTCGTGGACTACCGGGACTGGCAGGTCCCGCTGGGCAGGCGGTTCCGGGCGCTGAAGCTGTGGGCCGTCGTGCACGGGCTCGGCCTCGACGGGCTGCGGGCGCACCTGCGCGGGCACGTGGCGATGGCCGTCGACCTCGCCGCGAAGGTGCGCGCCGAGCCAGGCCTGGTGCTCGCGGCGCCACCGTCGCTCGCGTTGGTGTGCCTGCGCGCCGACACCGGCCGGGGCCCGGAGGCCGACGACGCCGCGACGCGGACGCTGGTCGAGCGGGTGAACGCGTCGGGGTCGGCGTTCGTGACCCACACGGTCGTCGACGGTCGGTACGTGATGCGGATCGCGATCGGCGCGGTCACGACGCAGCCCGAGCACGTCGCGGCCCTGTGGCAGCGAATCCGCGCCGACAGCGCCGCGCTGCGGAGGGAGCCCGTGCAACCGACAGCATGAGGTGAGGCTAACTTTGGTCCGGAAAGGGACGAATCGTCCACGCCGACCGAAGGAGACCCATGGCCCGCTCCCCTGCCCGGCTGCTCACCCTCGCCGTCGCGGCCGTCCTCGCGACGACCCTCGCCGCGTGCTCGAGCAGCGAACGCCCCAGCACCGCGGGGCCGGCGCCCGCACCCGCGGGCACCGCGACGTTCCCGGTGACGGTGACGCACGCCTTCGGCGAGACGACGGTCCCGGCCGAGCCGACCCGCGTCGTCACCGTCGGGTTCAACGACGCCGACTTCGCCCTCGCGGTCGGCGTCGTGCCGGTCGGTGTGCGCGACTTCATCGGCGAGTACGACGAGACGCGCCGCCCCTGGGCCCAGGCCGCACTCGGCGGCACCACCCCGCCGCTGGTCGGCGGCAACGAGGTCGACGTCGAGCGCGTCGCCGCGCTGCGTCCCGACCTGATCCTGGGCATCTACTCGTTCATGGACAGGGCCACCTACGACGCCCTGTCGAAGATCGCGCCGACGGTCGCGCAGCCCGACGCCGCGAACTCCGCGATGGGCTGGCAGGACCAGACCAGGCTGACCGGCAAGGTGCTCGGCCGCAGCGCCCAGGCCGATCGTGTCGTCGCCGACGCCGAGGCACGGTTCGCGAAGGCCCGCGAGGAGCACCCCGAGTTCACGGGCAAGAACCTGCGGATCGGCTTCGTCGTCGACGGCCAGATCTACTCGCTCGGGAACGACGACCTGCGCACCCAGCTCTTCCAGGGCCTCGGCCTGCGGCTGCCGGCCACGACCGAGACCCTGAGCGCCGAGCGCATCGGCGAGCTGGACTCCGACGCCGTCGTCGTGTTCGGCCAGACGCAGGAGGACCTCGCCGACGACCGGGCGTTCCAGAGCCTGGACGCGGTCAAGGCCGGCCGTGTCGTCTACCTGGGCGGGTACGGCACCGAGGTCGCCGGGGCGCTGGGCTTCGGCAGCCCGCTGAGCCTCCCGACGGCCCTCGACGCCGTCGTCCCGCAGCTCTCGCAGGCCTACCGGGCCTGATCCGCCTCCCGCGGGTGGGCGGTCAGGTACTCGCCCATCCGCGGGAAGTAGTCCACGGCGTCGAGCTCGCGGCCGTCGTCGAGCCGGACCCGGTGGATCAGGACGCCGGGGTTGCGGCCGCGACGCGCGTCGGCACCCGCGGCGACGACGACACCGGTCCCGCGCCGGATGACGATGCGGCCCGGGGTGCCGCCGATGGCGTCGTCGGTCAGCGACGCCGCGAGCACCCGGATCCGCTCCGTGCCGCGGTAGCAGTACGCGTTGGGGTAGGGGTCGACCTGGGCGCGCACGAGGTTGAACACGTCGCGCGGCGGCCAGGTCCAGTCGATGCGGTTCTCCTCGTCGCTACGCCGGTGGAAGTACGACGCGGCCCGGCGGTCCTGCGGCGCGAAGTCGCGCCGGCCCGACGCGATCAGGTCGAGCGCGTCGACGGTGATGGGCCCGAACATCGCGAGCGTGCGGTCGAAGAGGTCGACGACCGTGTCGTCGTCGGTGACGGGCGTCGAGCGCTGCAGGACGATGTCGCCGGCGTCGAAGTCCGCGTCCATCATGTGCGCGGTGACCCCGACCTCGGGCTCGTCGTTGATCAGCGCCCAGTTCAGCGGGGCGAACCCCGCGTACGCCGGCAGCAGCGCGTCGTGCACGTTGAGCGTGCCCAGCCGCGGGATCGAGTAGACCTCCGGCGGCAGCCAGGTGCGCCAGTTGGAGACGACCATGATGTCGGCCTCGGCGGCGGCGA
The DNA here is from genome assembly GCF_000196675.2 of Pseudonocardia benzenivorans CB1190. GTDB lineage: Bacteria > Actinomycetota > Actinomycetes > Mycobacteriales > Pseudonocardiaceae > Pseudonocardia > Pseudonocardia benzenivorans. The sequence continues at coordinate 4,290,904 of NC_015312.1, forward strand.
TCGCGGTCCTGACCTCCTCGTCGTGCGCGCGGTTGCGCACCAGCACGGGGATGGCGCGGTCGGCGGCGAGCTCGGCGACGGACTCGTTGAAGATCTTCTCGTAGGCCGAGTCGCCGTCGGGGTGGGTGACGATCAGCGGAACCTCGTGGCCCGCCTCCAGCACCGCCTCGATCGTGCGCCGCCCCCACGTCATGTAGCCGAAGGCCACCACCCGCATGCCGAGTCTCCTCACCTCATCTAAGGGAAGGCTAACTAAAGCAGCACCGACGGGCAGAGGCCCATTGGGGTGAGCCGTCCCGCTCCGCGAGGCGGGCCGGGCCCTGGTCGTCGGCCGCGGATCAGGCGTCGAGCAGCGTGCGCGCGAGGTCCTGCCACTGGCCCACGAGCGGGTCGGCGGCCGGGTCGCGGCGGTCGAACGTGTAGGTCATCGCCGCGCCACGCATGCTCGTGAGCAGCAGGTCGCGCACCTGCCGGAACCGCGGGTGCGACGCGTACGGCTCGCCCATCATGCGCGCCACCGACGCCCGGATCACCGCACCCAGCCTGCGCTCCTCGGGCAGCAGGGCGTCGGCGATCCCGGGGTTCGACCGCGCGGCCGTCCACAGCTCGAGGGCGGCCCAGAAGTGCGCCTCGTGGTAGGACTCCCACAGCGCCAGCACGACACGGTCGATCCGCTCCGCGCCCTGCGCGCCTGCCTCGACCAGGGCGAGCACCCGCTCCTCGGTGTCGCGCACCCGCTGCGCCGCGATGTGCTGCGCCGCGGCCACGAGCAGCAGGTCGCGCGACGGGAAGTGGTGCAGCAGGCCGCCGCGCGAGACGTCGGCGTCGGCCTGGATCGCCAACGTCGTCGCGCCCGAGTACCCCTCGGCGACCAGGCAGGCGACCGCCGCGTCGAGGATGCGCGCCCGGCTGTCCTCCGAGCGCTGTGCCCGCGTGCGCGGCGGGGCCGGAACGGGAGACGTCACAGGCCCAGCGACCGCCCGATGACTTCCTTCATGATCTCGGTCGTGCCGCCGTAGATCCGGGTGATCCGGGCGTCGGCGAAGGCCCGCGAGATCGGGTACTCGGCCATGTAGCCGTACCCGCCGTGCAGCTGCAGGCATTTGTCGACGACGCGCCCCTGCAGCTCGGTGCACCAGTACTTGGCCTTGCTCGCGTCGGCCGCGGTCAGCTCGCCCGCGTCGAGCGCCCGCACGCACGCGTCGACGTAGTGCTGGGCGATGTCGATCTCGGTGTCGAGCTCGGCGAGCACGAACCGCGAGTTCTGGAACGACCCGATGGGCTGGCCGAACGCCTTGCGCTCCTTGACGTAGTCCAACGTCAGGTTCAGGGCGTAGCGGGCCGCGGCGACCGCCGCGTAGCCGATCGAGAGCCGCTCCTGGGGCAGGTTGGAGACCAGCTGGGTGAAGCCCTCGCCCTCGGTCTCGCCCAGCAGGTTCGCCACCGGCACCCGCACGTCGGTGAACGACAGCTCGGCGGTGTCCTGCGCGTGCTGGCCGAGCTTGTCCAGGTTGCGCCCGCGCTCGAAGCCCGCCATCCCGCGCTCGATCACGAGCAGCGACATGCCCTTGTGCCGCTGCGTCGGATCGGTCTTCACCGCCGTGATCACCAGGTCGGCGTTGATCCCGTTGGTGATGAACGTCTTCGCCCCGTTGACGACGTAGTGGTCGCCGTCGCGGACGGCCGTCGTCGTCATCGACGCGAGGTCCGAGCCGATGCCTGGCTCGGTCATCGCGATGGCCGTGATCAGCTCGCCCGACGCGATGCCGGGCAGCCAGCGGGCCCGCTGCTCGTCGTTGCAGTAGGCCATGAAGTAGGGCAGGCAGATGTCGTTGTGCAACGACAGGCCCAGCCCCGCCGCGGCCGCCCCGCACGCCATGAGCTCCTCGTCCATGACGGCGTTGAACCGGAAGTCGCGCACCCCGCCGCCGCCGTACTCCTCCGGGATCTCGATCCCCAGGAAGCCGGACCGCCCGGCGGTCGCGAACAGCTCCCGCGGCACGATCCCGGCCTGCTCCCACTCGTCGTGGTGCGGCACGATCTCGGCCTCGACGAACTTGCGGAACGAGGCGCGGAACGCCTCGTGGTCCTCCTCGAACAGGGTGCGCTTCACCGGTTCGGTCCCCTTCCTAGCGCGGGGCCATCCGGATGGCCCCGTCGAGCCGGATGACCTCGCCGTTGAGCATCGGGTTGGCGACGATGTGCGCGGCCAGCGCACCGTACTCGGCCGGGTCGCCCAGCCGCGACGGGTGCGGGACCTGCGCGCCCAGCGACGTCCTGGCCTCCTCGGGCAGCGACGCGAGCAGCGGGGTGTCGAACAGCCCGGGTGCGATCGTGACGACGCGGATCATCGCCGACGCCAGGTCGCGCGCGATCGGCAGCGTCATGCCGACGACCCCGCCCTTCGACGCCGAGTACGCCGCCTGCCCGATCTGCCCGTCGAACGCCGCGACCGACGCCGTGTTGATGATGACGCCGCGCTCCCCGTCGACCGGGTCGGCCTGCGTCATCCGCTCGGCGGCCAGCCTGATGACGTTGAACGTGCCGATCAGGTTGATCTCGACGACCCGGCTGAACAGGTCGAGCGGGAACGGGCCGCTCTTGCCCACGGTCTTGGCCGCCGGGCCGATGCCCGCACAGTTCACCGCGACGCGCAGCGTGCCCAGCTCGGCCGCGACGTCCAGGGCCGCCGCGACCGCGGCCTCGTCACGCACGTCGGCCGGCGCGAACCGGGCGTCGTCGCCGAGCTTTCCCGCGACCTCCTCGCCCGCCGAACCCGGGAGGTCGAGGAGCACGACCTTCGCGCCGGCGGCGAGCAGCGTCTCGGCCGTGGCGAGGCCGAGACCGGACGCACCGCCGGTGACGAGTGCGACGTTGCCGTTGATGTCCATGGTGGACGGGACCTCCCGGGTCGAACTGTGGCGTCTATGGCAGTGGCGGTACGGGCGTGGTGGTACGGGCGGGGCGCAGGCTCAGAGCAGCTCGACGATGGTCGCGTTGGCCTGGCCGCCACCCTCGCACATGGTCTGCAGCCCGTAGCGGATTCCGTTGTCCCGCATGTGGTGGACCATCGTCGTCATGATCCGGGCACCCGAGGCGCCGAGCGGGTGGCCCAGCGCGATGGCACCGCCGTTGGGGTTGAGCGTCTTGGGGTCGGCGCCGATGTCGGCGAGCCACGCCAGCGGCACCGACGCGAAGGCCTCGTTGACCTCGAACACGCCGATCTGGTCCATCGACAGGCCCGAGCGGGAGAGGGCCTTCTCCGTCGCGGGCATCGGCGCCGTCAGCATGATCACCGGGTCGGCCGCGGCGAGCACCGCGGTGTGGATCCGCGCGATCGGCGTCAGGCCCAGCTCGGCCGCCTTCTCCGACGTCGTCATCAGCAGCGCCGCGGAACCGTCGGAGATCTGCGAGGCGTTGCCCGCGGTGACGACGCCGTCCTCCCGGAACACCGTCTTGAGCGCACCGAGCGTCTCGAGCGTGCCACCGCGGCGGATGCCCTCGTCGGCGGAGACGACGGTGCCGTCGGGTGTGGTGACGGGCGCGATCTGGCCCTCGAAGCGGCCCTCGTCCTGCGCGTGCGCAGCCTTCTCGTGGCTGGCCAGCGAGAACTCGTCGACCTGGGTACGGGAGAAGCCCCACCGCTCGGCGATCATCTCGGCGCCGATGCCCTGGTCGGGGGTGACGCCGCCGTAGCGGGCGTCGAAGTCGGTGCCGAAGGGGCGGGCGCCGTTCGAGGCGGAGCCCATCGGCACCCGGGTCATCGACTCGACCCCGCCGGCCACGACGACGTCGTACTGGCCGGCGATCAGCCCGGCCGCGGCGAAGTGGATCGACTGCTGGCTCGACCCGCACTGCCGGTCGACCGTCACGCCGGGGACGGTCTCCGGCCAGCCCGCCGACAGCACCGCCGTGCGGCCGATGTCGAAGGTCTGCTCGCCGGACTGGGACACACAACCCCAGATCACGTCGTCGACCACGGCCGGGTCGACGCCGCTGCGCTCGGCGAGGCTGCGCAGGACGTGCGCCGAGAGGTCGGCGGGGTGCACGCCCGCGAGCCCTCCCTTGCGCCGCCCGACCGGGGTCCGCACCGCCTCGACGATCACCGCATCGCGCACGTCCGCCTCCTGCTCCTGTCGGCTGCCCGAGTCGACCGATCGGGCCGGGCGGTGCGTCGGCCGCGCCGCCGTGCCCCGACGCTAGCAGCCGAACAGTCAGCGCTGACTGTGACGGCGCCGACTCTTCGCGCACCTGCCCGGCCCCACGCCGCCCGGCCACCCGCAACCTCACCGCTCCCCTGCCGGGGTTCAGCAGCAGTGAGTGAGGTTGCGCGCAGGAGCCCGGGCGCAACCTCACGGTCGGCCGAGACGCCCGGCAGGACCGTGAGGTTGCGCGCTGCAGCCCGGCCGCAACCTCACGGTCGGCCGGGCGGCGCAGAAGAGCAGTGCGGTTGCGCGCGAGGGCCTGGGGCCGGCGGCCGGGCGGCCCGGTGTCAGGGCGCGACCGTCGTCTCCGCGAGCTGCTCGAGCAGCGGGACCGAGGCGGCGAGGGTCACCAGGCCCGCGTCGTCGAGTCCCGCGATCCGACGGGCCAGCAGCCCCGTCCCGCGGTGGCGCAACCGCCCCAGCAGGGCGCTGCCGCCCGCGGACAGGCTGACCCGGGTGGCGCGCTGGTCGTCGGGGTCGGGGTCGCGACGGACGAGGTCCAGCTCGCCGAGGCAGTCGACGAGCCGGGTCATCGTCGGCGGGCTGATCCCGATGCGCTCGGCGAGCGCACCGACCCGGAGCGGGCCTGCCGTCTCCAGGATCGACAGCGTCGCGATCCGGGTCGGGGTCAGGCCCGCCTCGTCGTCGGGGGCACGCAGGGCGTGGGTGAGCCGGCTCAGCGCGATGCGCAGCCTGCCCGCGAGCTCGGCGACGTCGTCGGAGACCCCGACGACGTCGGCGCCCGCGGCGACCGGCGTCATTGCCGGTGCGGTGGCCACGACGTGCCTCAGCCCGCGGTGGCCGGCGTGGCGCCGAGCCGCAGGTCGAGGTGGGCGGGACCGTCACCGGCGAGGTCGACGCGCTGGGCCGTCGGACCGCCGAAGGACGCGGTCACGGTGTAGCTGCCCGGGTGCAGTCCCTCCACGCAGTACTCGCCCTGGGGGCCGCTCACGGTCGCGGCCACCACGTCACCGTGCGCGTCGGTCAGTGTGACCGTCGCGCCGGGCAGCGGCGTGCCGTTCGGGCCGGTGACGACGCCGCCTAGCCGGGTCAGCGCGTCGGCCAGCTCGAGCTCGACGACCGCGGGGGCGCCGAGTCCGACCCGGACCGTCGCAGCACGGGGACGGCGGCCGGGCAGGCTCGCGGTCAGCGTGGTCTCCCCCGACGGCAGGCCGGCGAGGGCGAACGACCCGTCGGGGGCGGTCTCGGCCCGCCCGACGACGCGGCCCGCCGCGTCCGTGGCCAGCACCGTCGCCGCCAACCCGGCGAGCACGGGACGCACGACGCCCTGGACGGCTCCCCCGCCCTGCAGGCTGAAGTCACGCTCGACGCCGGTGCCGTTGAGCGTCACCGCGGCGGCGTCGGCCTGGAAGCCGGGGGCCGTCGCGACGACGGTGTAGGTGCCGGGGACCAGCCCGCGTAGCGAGTAGCTGCCGTCGGGTCCCACGAGCGCGCGGCCGACCTGGCTGCCGTCGCCCGCCGTCACGACGACGACGCCGTCGTCGATCTCGGTGCCGTAGGCCGCCAGCACTCGGCCGACGACCTCCCCGGCCGGGACGGGTCCCCGCGAGCGGGGTTGCGACTCGTCGACGAGCTCGCTGAGCCCGCCGGCCTCGCCCGCGACCGCGGCCAGCTCCGCGCCCACCGTCTCGCGCGGCGCGTCCTGCGAGTGCCGGGCCTCGGCCACCGGGCGCCTGCCGGTGAGGAACGACGCCACCGCGGCGACGAGGCAGGCGATGACCGCGAACAGGAACGCGGCCGCGAGGCCGTCGGAGAACGGCTGCGAGATGAGGTTCGGGAAGAAGCTGCGCCCGGTCAGGAACGACGCCTGGTCGGCCGGGATCTGGCCGAGGACGCCGCCGAGCAGCTGCTGGATCGGGTTGTAGCCGAGGAACGCGGCGAACAGCACGCCGACGGGCGGCAGGTCGGCGATCCGGGACGCGTCGGCCGCCGGGACGCCGTGCTGGAGCAGCCCCGACTCCATGACCCCGGGCAGGTTCGTCGCCAGGCCCGCGATCATCAGGCTGAAGAACAGCCCGATGGACAGCACCATCGCGGAGTTCTGGAACGTGGCGGTCATCCCGGCGCCGGCGCCGCGGGACCCCGCGGGCAGGCTGTTCATGATCTCGGCCCGGTTGGGCGAGGCGAACAGTCCCATGCCGATGCCGTTGACCAGCAGCAGCGCCGCGAAGGCCCAGTAGTCGAAGTCGACGGGCAGCATCTCCAGCAGCAGGAACGTCGCGGCCGAGACGACCATGCCGCCGCTGGTGAACCACCGGGTGCCGAGGCGGTCGGACAGGACGCCCGACAGCGGCGCGGCGACGAGGAAGCCGATCGTCAGCGGCAGCATGTAGATGCCCGCCCACAGCGGCGTCTGCTCGAAGCTGTAGCCGTGCTGGGGCAGCCAGATGCCCTGCAGCCAGATGATCAGCATGAACTGCAGGCCGCCGCGGCCGAGCGAGGCGAGCAGGTTCGCGATGTTGCCGAGGGTGAACGGACGGTTCCGGAACAGCGACAGCTCGAACAGGGGCACCGCGACCTTCGTCTCGATGACCCCGAACGCGATCAGCACGACGACGCCACCGATGACGCAGGACAGCACGAGCGGGCTGGTCCAGCCCATCGTGTGGCCGCCGTAGGGCTGGATGCCGTAGGTGATGCCGACGAGGACGGCGATGAGGCCGACCGCGAACGTCGCGTTGCCCCACCAGTCCATCTTGGCGCGCTTGCGGATGCCGGTGTCGCGCAGCTTGATGTAGGCCCAGATCGTGCCGAACACGCCGAACGGCACGGACACGAGGAAGACGAGGTGCCAGTTCACCGGGCCGAGCAGGCCGCCGATGACCAGGCCGAGGAACGAGCCTGCGATCGCGGCGACGCCGCTGATGCCCAGCGCCATGCCGCGCTGGCGGACCGGGAACGCGTCGGTGAGGATCGCGCTCGAGTTCGCCATCAGGAACGCGCCGCCGACGCCCTGGACGACACGCCACACGATCAGCCAGATCGCCGCGGCGTCACCGTGCTGCCACGTGATCGCGAGGAAGATCGAGGAGACCGTGAAGACGGCGAAGCCGAGGTTGTACATCTTGGCCCGGCCGTACATGTCCCCGAGCCGGCCGAACCCGACGACCAGTACCGCGGTGACGACCAGGAAGCCCATGATCATCCACAGCAGGTAGCTGGTGTTGCCGGGTCCGAGGGGGTCGATCCCGATCCCCCGGAAGATGTCGGGGAGCGCAATGAGGACGATCGAGGAGTTGATCGTCGCCATGAGCAGGCCGAGCGTCGTGTTCGAGAGCGCTATCCACTTGTAGCGCGGATCGGGCTCGGCCTCCCCGGCGATCGGGTCCGCCTCCCGCACCGTCGACTGTGCAGGCGCCACGTGCACCACCGTTCCTACGTCAATCGTCGTGAAATTTAGTTGCTTTACACTAAGAGAAATTGCATCAGCGCACGATGCGATTCGTCCGCTTCGGCCGGTGGCCCCCCTCACAGATGGCGCGCGGTCCAGGTCGGCGAGCGGTCAAGGTCGACGGTCGCCGCGACGGTTCTGTCGGGGGCCGTCGCTACCGTCCCGGGCATGGAGCGAACCGAGACCCCACCGGTGATGGAGCGCATCACCGCGGCCGTCGAGCGGTCCCGCCGGGGCGACGTCGAGGCGGCCGCCGCGGAGTTCGACGCGCTGTGGGCCGAGCTCGCCGACCCGGCCGGGGACCCGTTCCACCGGTGCGTGCTCGCGCACTACGCGGCCGACGTGCAGCCCGACCCGCACGCGGAGCTGATGTGGGACCGGCGGGCGCTCGCCGCGGCGGCGGAGGCGACCGACGCGAGCGCACAGGCCCACCATCCGTCGCTGCGTATCGCGGGGTTCTACCCGTCGCTGCACCTCAACCTGGCCGACGTGCTGCGCCGCCTCGGCGACGCGGCCGGGGCCCGCGACCACGTCGCGGCCGCCCGGGCGCGAATGGGCGATCTGCCCGACGACGAGGCGACCGCCGGCTACGCCGAGACCATCCGCACCGCGCTCGACCGCGTGGAGCGCGACCTCGACGCGGCGGGCTGAGCCGGGGCCGGCCCGCGGTCGGCCGCAGCACCTCGGCGGACGCACCGCGGCGGGCCGGGTCCGGCCGCCCGCGGCGGCCGGTGCCGGAACGGACGACGCGGATCGGGACGCCGGTCAGAACCAGGCGTCCCGCATCTCCACCGTCGTCCGGTCGGCGCTCACGAGCAGGTCGAGCCACGGCCCGGTGCGGGGCAGCTCGTGGCGCAGGAAGAAGCGGGCCGCGGCCCGCTTGCCCTGCGCGAGGTCGTCGGTCCGGTCGCCGACGGCCAGCAGCTGCTCCAGCCACAGCCAGCCGACGACGACGTGCCCGACCGCCTCGAGGTAGACCGACGCGTTCGCCAGCGTCACCTCGAGGTCGCCGACCGCCCACAGCGTCGCGGTCACCGCCACGATCCGGGCGACCGCCGCGTCGAGGGCTCCGGCGAACTCGGCGGCGAGACCGTCGGCCCGGGCGGCCCGGCCGGTCGTGGCCGCGATCGTCTCGGCGAGCAGGGCCAGGCCTGCCCCGCCCTGCATGACGGCCTTGCGCCCCAGCAGGTCGATCGCCTGGATCCCGTGCGTGCCCTCGTGGATGGCGTTGAGCCGGTTGTCGCGGTAGAGCTGCTCGACGTCGTACTCGCGGGTGTAGCCGTAGCCGCCGTGCACCTGGATGGCGAGGTCGTTGGCGGCGAGGCACCACTGCGCGGGCCAGCTCTTGGCGACCGGGGTGAGCATCTCGAGCAGCAGGTGGGCACGCTCGCGGTCGGCGGGGTCGTCGGCGGTCTGCTCCTCGTCGAGCAGCCGCGCGCAGTAGAGCACCAGCGCGAGGGCGCCCTCGACGTAGCTCTTCGACGCGAGCAGCATCCGCTTCACGTCGGCATGGGCGATGATCGGGACCTGCGGTGCGGCGGGGTCCTTCGCCGCGACCGGCCGGCCCTGCGGCCGCGAGCGGGCGTAGTCGAGGGCGTGCAGGTAGCCGGCGTAGCCGAGCGCCGTCGCGCCCGCGCCGACGCCGACCCGCGCCTCGTTCATCATGTGGAACATCTGCGCGAGCCCGCGGTTCTGCTCGCCGACCAGGTACCCGACGGCACCCGCACGCCCGCCCGGGGTGTGCCGGCCCTCGCCGAAGTTCAGCAGCGTGTTGACCGTCCCGCGGTAGCCCATCTTGTGGTTCAACCCGGCGAGGACGACGTCGTTGCGCTCGCCGATCGACCCGTCGGGCGCGACGAGGAAGCGCGGCACGACGAACAGCGAGATGCCCTTGACGCCGGGGGGCGAACCGGGGACGCGGGCGAGCACGAGGTGGACGATGTTCTCCGACAGCTCGTGGTCGCCCCCGGAGATCCACATCTTGGTACCGGTGAGCCGGTAGGTCCCGTCGGGCTGCGGCTCGGCGCGGGTCGTCACGTCGGAGAGCGACGACCCGGCCTGCGGCTCGGACAGGCACATCGTGCCCATGAAGCGGCCCTCGACGATCGGCCGCACCCACGTGTCGATCTGCTCGGGGGACCCGTGGGCGAGCAGCAGGTTCGCGTTCGCGACCGACAGGAACGGGTAGGCGGCGCTGCCGACGTTCGCCGCGTGCAGCCACAGGAAGCACGCCTGGGCGACGGTGTGCGGCAGCTGCATCCCACCGACGGCCTCGTCCATCGTCGCGCCGATCATGCCGGTGTCGGCGAGCACCCGCAGCGCCGCGCCGACCTCGTCGGGCAGGTGGACGCGTTCGCCGTCGAACTCGGGCTCGCGGCTGTCGGAGATCTTGCGGTGCGGGGCGAAGTGCTCGGTCGCGACGTCGTGGGCGAGGTCGAGGACCGCCGCGAAGGTGTCGCGGTCGTGGGCGGCGAACCGCGGCCGCGCGGTCAGCTTCTCGACCTGCAGCCAGTCGTGGAGCAGGAAGTCGAGGTCCGGACGCGAGAGCAGCAGCGAGGGCACGCCCACACCGTGCCACCCCGGGGCCGCGGATCACCAGCGGCCGCTCGCGGTCACCAGGTGTCGACATTGGGGCGGCGCTCGCCCATGTCGGCCGGGTGGTAGGACCGGAAGCCCTCGACGATCCAGCGGCGCGTCTCGACCGGGTCGATGACGTCGTCGATCTCGAAGACGCTCGCGGTGTTGGTGGCCTTGCCCTGCTCGTACATCTCGGCGACGAGCTTGCGGTACAGGGCGTCGCGCTCGGCGGGGTCCTCGACGGCCGCCAGCTCCTTGCGGAAGCCGAGCCGGACCGCGCCCTCCAGGCCCATCCCGCCGAACTCACCGGTCGGCCAGGCCACGCAGAACGCGGGCGACTTCGTCGAGCCGCCGCCCATCGACTGCCCGCCGAGCCCGTAGCACTTGCGCAGCACGACCATGCCGATCGGCACGTCGACGTTGGCACCGACGACGAACATCCGCCCGAAGTGCCGCACGGTCGCGGTGCGCTCGGACTCCGGCCCGACCATGAACCCCGGCGTGTCGACGAGCGAGACGATCGGCAGCCCGAACGCGTCGCAGAGCTGCATGAACCGCGCCGCCTTGTCGGCGCCGTCGCGGTCGATGGCGCCACCGAGGTGGGTCGGGTCGTTGGCGATCAGGCCCATCGGCCGGCCCTCGACGCGCACGAGCGCGGTGACCATGCCGGCCGCGAACCCGCGGCGCAGCTCCAGCACGGACCCGACGTCGGCGAGCCCGTCGACGACGGCGCGCACGTCGTACACCCGGACCCGGTTCTCGGGGACGGCGTGCCGCAGCAGGCGCTGGTCGGGGGCCTCCCACCGGGCTCGCGGTCCCTGGAAGTACGACAGGTACCGGCGCGCGACGTCGACGGCCTCCGCCTCGTCGGCGACGAGCACGTCGACGACGCCGTTGGGCACCTGGTCGCGCATCGGGCCGATCTCGCCCGGCGCGACGACGCCCAGGCCGCCGCCCTCGATCATCGCGGGCCCGCCCATGCCGAGGTTGGCGTCCTCGGTGGCGATGATGACGTCGCAGCAGCCGGCGAGCGCGGCGTTGCCCGCGAAGCAGTACCCGGCGACGATCCCGACGAGCGGCACCCGTCCCGAGAGCCTGCCGAACAGGTGGAAGGCGGGGACGTCGAGCATGGAGACCCAGCTGCCGTCGGTGTCGCCGGGGCGGCCGCCGCCGCCCTCGCAGAACACGACGACCGGCAGCATCCGCTTCTCGGCCAGCTCGAACAGCCGGTCCTTCTTCTTGTGGTTGTGCGCGCCCTGGGTGCCGGCGAGGACGGTGTAGTCGTAGGACATCACGACGACCTGGTGCCCGCCGACGTCGGCGGTGCCCGCCACCATGCCGTCGGCCGGCGTGCGCTCGACGAGGTCGTCGACGCTGCGCCGGCGACGCTGGGCCGCGATCGCGAGCGCCCCGTACTCGACGAAGGTGCCGTCGTCGACGAGGTCGTCGAGGTTCTCCCGCGCGGTGCGCCTGCCCGCGCGCCTGCGCCGCTCGACGGCGTCGGGACGGGCGGCGTCGAGCCCGACCGCACGCCTGCGCAGGACCTGGTCGAGGTCGTCGCGGACGTGGTCGATGTCGATCTCGTCGGTCGCGGCCGTGTCGGCACCGGCGCCGGCGCGCTCCTCGAGGTGCACGACGGCGGCGCCTGCGGCCGGGGTGTCGCCGACCCTGACGTCGACGCGGCACACGACGCCCGGGGCGGGAGCGAGCACCGGGTGCTCCATCTTCATCGCCTCGAGGACCAGCAGCACCGCGCCGGCCGCGACCTCGTCGCCCTCCCCCGCCTCGATCGCGACCACGGTGCCGGTGGTCGGCGCGGCGACGGCCAGGGTGCCTGCGGGCGGGGGCGCCGCGGGTCCGCCGGCACCGGGAACGGGTGCGGCAGCGGCGGCGGGTCCGGCCGACGGGACCAGCCCCGCGGCCGCGGCCGCGAGGGCCGGGAGGTGCGCGTCGAACCAGTCGGTGCCCGACTGCCCGGGCACCCAGTCGTCGGCGGCGAGCACCGCGCGCAGCAGCCCGACCGTGGTGTCCACGCCCGCGACGACCGTCTCGGCGAGCGCGCGACGGGCGACCGCCAGTGCCGCGGCGAGGTCGGCACCGCGGGCGATCACCTTGGCCAGCAACGGGTCGAACCGGGCGCTGGTCCGCTGCCCCACGTGCGCGGCGGCGTCGACCCGGACCCCGCGACCCGACGGCAGCGCCAGCGCGGTGATCGTGCCGGCCGCGGGCCGCAGGCCCTCCGGGGTGACGGTCTCGGTGGTGACCCGCACCTGCACGGCGGTGCCGCGTGGCGCGGGCGCGGCCCCGTCGAGGCCCAGGTCGGCCAGGGTCTCGCCGGCCGCGATCCGCAGCCCGACGGCGACGAGGTCGAGGCCGGTGACCTCCTCGGTGACGGTGTGCTCGACCTGCAGCCGCGGGTTGACCTCGAGGAACCACTCGCCGTCGGGCGTGACGAGGAACTCGACCGTCCCCAGCCCGCGGTAGTCGGCACCCGCGATCGCGACGGCCGCCCCCGCCAGGCGGGCGCGGACCTCGGCGCGCAGGGCGGGGGCCGGCGCGATCTCGACGAGCTTCTGGTGGCGACGCTGCACGCTGCAGTCCCGGTCCCCCACCGCGACGACCCGCGTGCCGTCGCCCACGACCTGGACCTCGACGTGCCTCGCGCCGGCGACGTACCGCTCGACGTAGACGCCGTCGCCCCCGGTCGCGCCGGCCGCCTCACGGGCGGCGGAGACGAACGCGGCGGGCAGGTCGGCGGGGTCGAGGACGGGCCGGATGCCCCGCCCGCCGCCACCCGAGACGGCCTTGAGCACGACGTGCGCGCCCGGCCCGAGCCCGGCCAGGAACGCGGCGGCGCCGTCGAGGTCGACGGGACCGTCGGTGCCCTCCGGGACGGCGACGCCCGCGGCCGCGGCGACCTGCCGGGCGCGGGTCTTGTCCCCGAAGCGTTCCAGCACCTCGGCCTGCGGTCCGGCGAACCGCAGCCCGGCCGCCTCGCAGGCCCGGACGAGGGTGGGGTTCTCGCTGAGGAACCCGTAGCCGGGGTGGACGGTGTCGCACCCGCTGTCGCGCGCCGCGGCGACGACCGCGTCGACGTCGAGGTAGGCCGCGGGGCCCGAGCCCGGGAGCGCGACGGTCTCGGCGCCGATCTCGGACGCCGCGCGCACGTGCGGGGCGTCGGCGTCGTCGGACGACGCGACGGCGACCGCGGGCACTCCCAGCTCGGCGGCCGCGCGCAGGATGCGGACGGCGATCTCGCCCCGGTTGGCGACCAGGACCTTCCCCGGCAGCCTCACGACGGCGCGGGCCTGCCGTCCGCCACCGGCGGGACCCCGGGGGTGGCGACGACGTGGTCGAGCACGGCCGCGGCGATCCGATCGCGGTGGATCTCCGCGCCGCCCAGCAGGGCCGCGTCGGTGACGGCGCGCTTGTAGTACAGGTGCGCCCGGTGCTCCCAGGTGAACCCGATCCCGCCGTGCAGCTGGATCGCGTCGGCGGCGACCCGGTAGTAGGCGTCGGAGCAGGTCGCCTGCGCGATGCTGGTCGCGAGGAACGGGTCGTCCGCACCGCTCTGCAGGGCCCAGGCGGCGTGCTGGGCCGTCGACCGGGCGTGCTCGACCTGCACCAGCATGTCGGCGAGCCGGTGCTTGACCGCCTGGAACGAGCCGATCGGCCGGCCGAACTGCAGGCGTTCGCGGGCGTGGGCGACGGTGGCGTCGAGCATGTGCTGGGCGCCGCCGACCTGTTCGGCCGCGAGCAGCGCCGAGCCGACGTAGAAGGCGTGGCCGAGGACGCCGTCGATCTCGTCGGCGCCCGCGAGCAGCCGGGCGGGCGCCTCGCGCAGCCGCACGGTGCCCTGCCGTCGGGTGAGGTCGAGCGTCGTGAGCGGTTCGACCTCGACCTGCTCGATCGCGGCGGGCACCGCGAACAGTGCGACGCCCTCCGGCCCGCTCGCGGCGACGAGCAGCAGGTCGGCCCCGGGGGCGTCGACGACCTGGTTCACCACGCCGGTGAGCTCCCAGCCGTCGCCCGCGTGGACGGCACCGACGGTGATCGCGTGCCCGTCGAACAGCCCGGCGTGCTCGGGGGCGGCGAGCGCGGCGGTGCGGGTGCCGTCGACCAGTGACGGGACGAGCTCGTCGCGCAGCGGCCCCGGCGTCGCCGCGACGAGCGCGGGCAGCGCGAGCCCGATCGTCCCGAGCACCGGTCCGCACAGCAGCGCAGCGCCCAGCTCCTCGACGACGATCGCCTGCTCGACGAGCCCGGCCCCGGCGCCGCCGAGCTCCTCGGGGACGGCGAGCCCCAGCACGCCCAGTTCGCCGCCCAGCCGCGCCCAGACCGCGGGGTCGTACCCGACCTCGGACTCCATGTGCCGGCGGACGGCCGCCTCGTCGGACTGCTCGGCGCAGAACCTGCGCACCGCGGCACGCAGCTCGCGCTGCTCGTCGGTCACGTCGAACTCGACGGGCACGTCGGTGGCGACCGGAGCCGTGGTGGTCGGCGTGGTGGTCGGCGTGGTGGCCGGCGTGGTGGTCGACTCAGCCACGGGGGACCTCCTTCCAGGGCCCGGAGTCGGTTCTCGGTTCGCCCGGCAGGCCCAGGACGCGCTCCCCCAGGATGTTGCGCAGCACCTCCGACGTGCCGCCCTCGATCGTGTTGGCCCGCGACCGCAGGAACCGCTGCTGCACCGCGCCCCGCCAGTCCGCGTCACGGCCGCCCTCGCGGCGGACCTCGTAGGACCCGTAGAGCGTGCCCTCCGGTCCGAGCAGGTCCATGCAGAACTCGTAGACGTCCTGGTTGAGCTCCGCGGCGACGAGCTTGCTCACCGAGCCCTCCGGTCCGGGTGAGCCCGCGGTGGCGGTCCGGCGGGCGCGGGCGGCGGTGAGCCGCTGTGCCTCCGCGCGGGCCCACAGCCCGGCCAACCGGTCGCGCAGGACGGGCGTGCGCCGGTGCGGACGGTCGGCCCACAGCGACAGCGCGTCGCCGATGGTGCCCGAGCCCCGCTCCGCCGATCCCGCGCCGATCGCGGACCGCTCGTTCATCAGCGTCGTCATCGCGACGCGCCAGCCGTCGCCGACGGCACCGAGGCGGTGCTCGTCGGGGATGCGGGCGTCGTCGAGGAACACCTCGTTGAACTCCGCCTGCCCCGTCATCTGGCGCAACGGCCGGGTCCGCACGCCGGGCGCGGTCATGTCGAGCACGAAGTAGGTGAGCCCGCGGTGCTTGGGCTGGTCGGGGTCCGACCGCGCGAGCAGCAGCCCCCAGCGGGCCCGGTGCGCGAGGCTCGTCCACACCTTCTGCCCGTTGACGACCCACGAGTCACCGTCGCGCACCGCACTCGTCGCGAGCCCGGCGAGGTCCGATCCGGCGCCCGGCTCGGAGAAGAGCTGGCACCAGATGTCCTCCGTCGTCGCGAGCGGACGCAGCCAGCCGCGGGCCAGCTCCGGTGAGCGGGCGTGCTCGCTGATCGTCGGCGCGGCCATGCCGTAGCCGATCGGGTTGAGCCAGAACGGGACCGGGCCACCGGCGCCCTGCAGCACCGCGTCGGCGACGGCCTGCAGGCCCCGCGAGACGCCGAGCCCGCCGAGCCCCTCGGGGAAGTGCACCCACGACAGTCCCGCGTCGAAGCAGGCGCCGAGGAACTCCGGCGCGGCGACCCGGCGCGGGTCGTGCTCCGCGACGACGGCCCGGGCCGCCTCCTGCACCCGTTCCGCGTCGGCGCCCGTGCTCAATGGTCCCCCCGTGCAGCGTCCGTCAGCGTCCGTCACTGACCGTGGCCCGCCGACCGTACGACGACGCGGCCCGCGCTGCCGAGAACGGGCGGGCATCCAGGTGTGAACAGCCTCCGAACGGGGTAGCCCCGGACGTGACTCCCCCGGATCCGGAGACGCCCCTCAGCGCCGCCGAGCGGCAGCGTCTCGAGCAGCTCGAACGTCAACTCGTCGTGCAGTTCCCGGACCTGGACGACGAGTTCCGCGGTCACCGTCGACGACTGCCCCGCTGGATGCGCTCACCCGAGCTCGCCGTCGGGGTCCTGCTGGCCCTCGGGCTGCTCGCGGCGGCGGTCGTCCTGGGCGGGGTCGGCCTCGCCGCCGCGGAGCTCGCCGCGATGTGCGTGACGGCGGGCGTCGTGCTGGGCGCGCCGAGGCTGCTCGCCAAGCACGCGGCGGACTCGCCCGGGACCGGGACGCCGACCCGGCCGTCGGCCTGACCGGCGGTACCGCCCGCCCGTCAGGGGACGACGGTGACCGGCCGTGCCCCCGTCCGGACCGTGCGCACGGCGATCGACCCGAACAGCCGGTGCCCGGCCTGCTCGCTCGCCCCGACGACGATGGCGTCCGCCCGCACGTCGTCGGCCACGGCGAGCAGGGCCTGCACCGGGTCCGCGGTGACGACGACCAGCTCCGTCGCGACCCCGAACTCCTCGCCGAGCGCGACGACGGTCTCGCGCAGCCCCTCGACGAAGCGCTCGTCCGCCTCGGGGTCGACGATCGGCGCGACGATCGTCGGGGTGCTGACGAACGACTGCGCCCGTTCCGCGTAGACGGCCACCACCCGGCTGTGCTGGCGGCGCGCCTGACCGACCGCGTAGTAGAGGGCCCGCCAGCCGGTGTCGGACCCGTCGATGCCCACGACCAGCGACGACGGACCGTCGCAGCCCAGCTCGAAACCATGGCCGGCGCGCGGCGACCGCGCACCGGGCCCCTCGTCGCCGGGGTCGTGCTCGGGCCCCGGCCGCTCGGGCGCCCCGCCGCTCATCGCGACCGCCCCGACCCCTCGCGCATGTCGGCGGGTACCCCGTCGCGCCCGGGGAGCACCGGGTGGTGCTCGCGGCGCAACGCGTCCTCGGCCAGTACCGCCTCCTCCGCCACGGCGGGCACCTCCCCGACGGCCTGCTCGGCGGCCGCGTCCTCGACGGGGCGGGCGGCCTCGGCGTCGGCGTCGTCGAGCGCGCGCCGGACGGTGTGCAGCAGCAGCGCACCGACCACGACGGCACCGGCCCCGATCAGGAACGGCAGCTGCACGTTCACGTGCTCGGCCAGCAGCCCGGCGACGAAGGGCGCGAGCCCGCCGCCGATGAAGCGCACGAAGCCGTAGGTGGCCGAGGCGACGTTGCGCGGGACCGGCGAGATGCTCATGACCGCCGTCGTCACCAAGGTGTTGTTGAGGCCCACGGCCGCGCCGGACACGATCACCGCGATCATCACCAGTAGCCGGTTGCCCGGGAACAGCCCGATGAGCAGCAGGATCACGGCGATCAGGCCGAGCGCGCCGTACAGGGAGCGCAGGGTGCCGACGCGGTTCTTGAGCATCGTCGCGCCGAACACCGCGAAGAGGGCGACCAGGATGCCCCACGCGAAGAACACGCCGCCGAGCTGCAGCGCGGACAGGTCCAGCAGGAACGGCGAGTAGCCGAGCAGGGTGAAGAAGCCCCAGTTGTAGAGCAGGCCGGTGACGCTGGTGGTCGCGAGGCTGCGGTGGCGCAGCGCCGTGATCGGTTCGCGCAGCCGGGACCGTCGGGCGGGCCGGGGCGTGGGTTCGACGAGCACGACGGTCGCCACCAGCGCGATCAGCATGAGCGCGGAGACCCCGAAGAACGGGCCGCGCCAGCTGACGGTGCCGAGCAGGCCGCCGAGCAGCGGGCCGGACGCGATGCCGATGCCCAGTGCCGTCTCGTACAGCACGATCGCGCCGGCGAAGCCGCCGCTGGCCGAGCCCACGATGACCGCGAGGGACGTGGCGATGAACAGCGCGTTGCCCAGCCCCCACCCGGCGCGGAAGCCGACGATGCCGCCGATCGAGCCGGACGCGGCCGCCGCCGCGGCGAACACGACGATGAGGACCAGCCCGGCGACGAGCGTGCGCTTGGCGCCGATGCGGCTCGACACCCAGCCGGTACCGAGCATCGCGATCGCGGTGACGACGAGGTAGCTGGTGAACAGCAGCTCGACCTGCGTCGGGCTGGCCTGCAGCTGCCCGGCGAGCGCCGGCAGGATCGGGTCGACCAGCCCGATCCCCATGAACGAGATGACGCACGCGAACGCGACCGCCCAGACCGCTCTGGGCTGGCGGAACGGGCTCGCTCCGGCGCCGGTGTGACCGGTGCTCATGATCCTTCCTCCGTTCGGGACCGCCGCGTGGCGTCGTGGGTGTCGGGGGCCAGCTCGGCCAGCCGGGTCAGCGCGGGCACGGCGGCGAGCAGCGCGTGCCGCTCGGCGGCGCTCAGCGCCTCCAGGTGCGCGGCGACCGCCCCTGCGCGCAGCCGGTGCCGCATGCGGATGTAGGCGCTGCCCTCCTCGGTGGCGGCGACGAGGGTGGCGCGCCCGTCGCGCGGGTCGGGTCCGCGGGTGACGAGGCCCGCGGCCTCGAGCCGGGCGACCAGACCCGTCATGCCCGGCTGCGAGATCGACTCGCGGGCCACGAGGTCGGAGACGCGCTGCGGGCCGGCGGTGTCGAGGGCGTCGAGCGTGGACAGCGCCACGAGGTTCCACTCCGCGGGGGCGGTGGTGCGGCGCACCCAGCTCGCGGCGCGTTCCAGCGCCACCGCGAGCCGGGTGAGGTCCTCGGCGGCACCGGTTCCCGGGGCGGGCGCGCGGTCGCCACCGGGGGCATCGGGAGGGGCGGTCATGACCTCGAATTTACATCAGTGCTTTATATATATGCACGATCCACGTGCCCGAGGTGGTGCGATCCGCGCCACGCACCCGTATCCGGACGATTCGAACAGCCGTTCTACGATCACCCTGTTCGGTGGAGCGACCACGAGAGGTATGCACGTGACGACCCCTGACGAGCCGCAGACCGTCGACCCGGCCGGCACCCCTTCCGCAGCTGCGGACACCCCCGCCGCCGGCGACGCGGCCGCACCGCGGCGCCGCGGCCGCCCCAAGGGATCGACCGCGCGGCGCACCCGCGTCATCGAGCTGACGCTGACGGTCAGCGGCAGCGCCGACGGTGAGTGGCAGGCCGATCTCAAGCGCGGCGCCGACTGGGTGGTCCGCGCGCTGCCCGTCACCGCCGCCGCCGTCACGCGGGCCGCCGCCGAGCTGCACGCCGACCTCGCGGAGCCGATCGAGGAGGTCGTCGGGGCCGCCCGCGCCGAGCGGGAGGCCCGGGTCGCGGCGCTGGAGGCCGAGCTCGAGCAGGCGCGCAAGGCCCTGGCCGAGCTCGCCTGAGCGTCCCGGAGAATCCACCCGTGACCGTGACCGACCCCGAGAGTCCCGCCACGGCAGACGTCGGGCTCGACCCCGACGAGCTCGCCGTCTGCCTGCGCGTGCTCGCCCAGGTGGACCGGCTGCCCACCGAGCACCCCGACGCCGTCGCGATCCGGCGGGCGACGGCCGGGATCTGGAAGGACGTCCGGCAGCGCAGGCGCCGGGCGAAGCGCGACGCGGTGCGCGCCGCCGACCGGGCCGTCACCGCCGCCACCGCCACCGGCGCCCCGGGCCGGATCGACGACGAGACGCGCGGCATCCCGCTCGTGTCGAGCACGCCGGGCGCGACGGCGGGCACCCTGCAGCGGGCCCGCGCCTGCTACACCTGCAAGCAGCGCTACACGGTCGTCGACGCGTTCTACCACCAGCTCTGTCCCGGCTGCGCCGCGGTGAACCGGGACCGGCGCGACGCCCGGACCGACCTCACCGGCCGGCGCGCCCTGCTCACCGGCGGGCGGGCGAAGATCGGCATGTACATCGCGCTGCGGCTGCTGCGCGACGGCGCCGAGACCACGATCACCACCCGCTTCCCCAACGACGCCGTCCGCCGGTTCACCGCGATGCCCGACAGCGCCGACTGGCTGCACCGGCTGCGCATCGTGGGGATCGACCTGCGCGACCCGGCGCAGGTCGTCCGGCTGGCCGACGACGTCGCGGCCCGCGGGCACCTCGACATCCTGATCAACAACGCGGCGCAGACGGTCCGCCGCTCCCCCGGCTCCTACTCCGCGCTCGCGGCCGCCGAGCGCGAGGCGCCGGCGCTGCCGGGCGGCGCGGTGCCCGACGTCGTCCGCTACGGCGACGTGTCGGCCGCCCACCCGGCGGCGCTGACCGGCGCGCTGGGCACCGGTCCGACGGCCCCTGCCGCGCTGCCGCCGCACGCGCTCGCCGAGCTGGCGCTGGCCGCGGGCAACTCCGACCCCGCGCGCGTCGAGGCCGGCGTCCTGTCGATCGACGCAGGCGGCCTGCTGCCCGACACCGCCGGGGTCAACAGCTGGACCCAGCCGGTCGAGGACGTCGACCCGCTGGAGCTGCTCGAGGTCCAGCTGTGCAACCAGACGGCGCCGTTCATCCTGATCTCGCGCCTGCGTCCGGCTCTCGCGGCCTCCCCGGCGCGCCGCACGTACGTGGTCAACGTGAGCGCGATGGAGGGGCAGTTCCACCGCGCCTACAAGGGGCCCGGCCATCCGCACACCAACATGTCGAAGGCCGCGCTGAACATGCTGACGCGCACGTCGGCCGCGGAGATGCTGGAGCGCGACGGGATCCTGATGACGGCCGTCGACACCGGCTGGATCACCGACGAGCGGCCGCACCCCACGCGGCTGCGGCTGGCCGCCGAGGGCTTCCACGCCCCGCTCGACCTGGTCGACGGCGCGGCCAGGGTGTACGACCCGATCGTGCGCGGCGAGGCGGGCGAGGACCTGCACGGCTGCTTCCTCAAGGACTACGCGCCGTCGAACTGGTGAGCGCCCCGGACCGGTGAGCGCTCCGGACCGGTGAGCGCCGCCGGACCGGTGAGCGCCGACCGCCGGTCGACCGGCGGCGTGGGGGTCCCCAAGATCGTCGGTGGTGGTCGATAACGTGCCGGGCGTGCTGCACGTCCACCGCGCCGAACGCGCCGACACCCTCGCCGACGCGCTCGCCGGGGTACTGGCGCAGGTCCTGGCCGACCCGTTCGCGGCCGAGGTCGTCGCGGTGCCCGAACGCGGCGTCGAGCGGTGGCTCGCGCAGCGGCTGGCGCACCGGCTCGGGACCCGCGACGGCCGCGCCGACGGGGTGTGCGCCAACGTGCGGTTCCCGTCCCCCGCCGAGGTGGTCGACGAGGTGGTGTGCGCGGCCACGGGGGTCGACCCGGCCGACGACCCGTGGCGCCCCGCGCGGGCGGTCTGGCCGCTGCTGGAGCTGGTCGACGAGGCGGCGGCCGAGCCGGGGTTCGCGCTGCTCGGGGCCCATCTGGGCACGGACTCGGCCGACGCGCACCGGCGCGGGCGGCGGTACGCACTGGCCCGGCGGCTCGCCGAGCTCTACGCCTCCTACGCCGCGCACCGGCCGGGCATGCTCGGGGAATGGCTCGCGGGCGCCGACGTCGACGCGGCCGGGGGCGCAGCGCTCGCGCCCGACCTGCGCTGGCAGGCCGAGCTGTGGCGGCGGCTGCGCGCCCGCATCGGGGTTCCCGGGCCCGCCGAGCGCGTCGAGACGGCCTGTGCGCTGCTGCGGGCCGACCCCGGCCGCGCGGCGCTGGGCCCGCGGCTCTCGGTGTTCGGCCCGACCCGGCTCGCCGCGAGCAGGCTCACCGTGCTCGCCGCCCTCGCCGTGCACCGCGACGTACACCTGTGGCTCGCGCACCCGTCGCCGGTGCTGTGGGCCGCGCTGACGCCGCAGGCCGGGACGGCGCCCCGGCGCGCGGACGACGCCAGTGCCGCCGTCGTCGCGAACCCGCTCCTCGCCTCGCTGGGGCGCGACGTGCGCGAGCTGCAGCTGCGGCTGCCCGTCGGGACCGACGTCCACCACCCGGGCCCGCCGCCGCCCCCGACCCTGCTGGGGGCGCTGCAGTGCGCGCTGCGCGACGACGTCGCCCCCGGTGCCGTGCCCACGGTCCTCGACCCGGCCGACCGCAGCGTCCAGGTGCACGCCTGCCACGGGCCCGACCGCCAGGTCGAGGTGCTGCGCGAGGTCGTGCTGGGACTGCTGGCCGCCGACCCCACGCTGGAACCGCGCGACGTCGTCGTCATGTGCCCCGACATCGAGACGTTCGCCCCGTTGATCTCGGCGACGTTCGGCCTGGCCGCCGGGACCGACGACGACACCGGCCACCCCGGTCACCGGCTCCCGGTGCGGCTGGCCGACCGGGCGCTGCGGCAGGTCAACCCGCTGCTCGACACCGTCGCCACGCTGCTGGAGCTGGCGGACGCCCGGCTGACCGCCACCCAGGTGCTCGACCTCGCGGCGACCGAGCCCGTCCGGCGCCGGTTCCGCTTCGACGACGACGCGCTCGACCGGCTGCGCGATCTCGTCGTCGGCTCGGGCGTGCGGTGGGGGCTCGACGCGGACCACCGTGGCCCGTTCGCGTTGGGCGCGTTCGCCCAGAACACGTGGTCGGCGGGGCTCGACCGGATGCTGCTGGGCGTGGCGATGGACGAGGCCGACCGGCAGTGGCTCGGCACGGCGCTGCCGCTCGACGACGTCGGCAGCTCCGACGTCGACACCGTCGGCCGCTTCGCGGAGCTGCTCGACCGGCTCGCCGCGGTGCTCGCCGGGCTCCGCGGCGAGCGGACGCTCGCCGAGTGGGGTGCCGCGCTCGCCGCGGGCCTCGACGCGCTCACCACCACCACCCCGACCGACGCGTGGCAGGCCGCGCAGGCGCGCGCCGAGCTGGCGGAGGTCACCGCGTCGGCGGGGCCGCACGCCGCCTCCGTGCCGCTCGGGCTGCCCGACGTGCGCGGCCTGCTGGCCGACCGGCTGCGCGGCCGGCCGACGCGGGCGAACTTCCGCACCGGCACGCTCACCGTCGCGACGCTGGTGCCGATGCGGTCGGTGCCCCACCGCGTCGTGTGCCTGCTCGGGCTCGACGACGGCGCGTTCCCCCGCGCGGGCGAGCCCGACGGCGACGACGCGCTGGCCCGCGACCCCCGCGTCGGCGAGCGCGACCCGCGCAGCGAGGACCGGCAGCTGCTCCTCGACGCGGTCGGGGCCGCGACCGAGCACCTCGTCGTCGTGCACTCCGGCGCCGACGAGCGCACCGGGGTCCGCAGGCCGCCGTCGGTGCCGGTCGGGGAGCTGCTCGATGCGCTCGACGCCGTCGCGGTGGGCCCCGACGGCAGGCGGGCGCGCGACCATGTCGTCGTCCGTCATCCGTTGCAGCCCTTCGATACCCGCAACTTCGCGGCGGCCGTGCTCGGCGGGCCGGGTCCGTTCAGCTTCGACCGGGCCGCGCTCGCGGGGGCCCGGGCGGCGACGGGCGTCCGCACCCCGCCGCCGCGGCCCCTGCCCGGGCCGCTGCCGGTGCTGCCGCCCCCCGCGGAGGTCGAGCTCGACGACCTCGTCCGGTTCCTGGAGGGACCGGCCAAGGCGTTCCTGCGCCAGCGCGTCGGGGTGTCGCTGTTCTCCGCCGACGACGACCCCGACGACGCGCTGCCCGTCGAGCTCGACCAGCTGCAGCGCTGGCACATCGGGGCGCGGCTGCTGGCCGACCGGCTCGCCGGGCACGACCTCGACGCGTGCCGCGCGGCCGAGTGGCGCCGTGGGGCCCTCCCGCCCGGCGGGCTGGGCCGGCGGATCCTCGACGAGGTCGCCGCGGACGTCGAACCGATCGTGGCGGCCACGCTGCCGCTGCGGTCCGCCCCGCCGGAGTCCCTCGACGTGTCCGCCGTCGTCGCGGGGACGCGGGTGGTCGGCACGGTGGGCGGGGTGGTCCGGGTCGGCTCCGGACCGGGTGCCACGGGCGACATCGTCAGCGCGGGCTTCTCCCGGCTCGGTGCCAAGCAGCGCGTCGGCGCCTGGGTGCGGCTGCTCGCGCTCACCGCGGCCCGCCCGGACACGACGTGGCGCGCCGTGACGATCGGCCGCGGGTCCGACGGGCCGGAGCGGTCCGTCCTCGGGCCGGTCGAACCCGGCCGGGCCGCCGTCGTGCTGGCCGATCTGCTGGCGCTGCACCGCGACGGGCTGTGCGCGGCACTCCCGTTGGTGCTCAAGGCGTCCCACGCCTACGCGGGACGGCGGCGGCTGCGCAACCGGACCGTCGAGGACGCGGTCGACGCCGCCCGCTCGGCGTGGGCGGGCCGCTTCTCCCCCGAGCGCGACGAGCCTGCGCACCGGCTGTTGTGGGGACCGTCGGCACCGCTGGAGGACCTGTTGTCGGCGCCCGCACGTACCGGGGAGGAACCGTCGTTGTTCGGCGAGCTCGCGATGCGGGTCTGGACGCCGCTGCTCGCGGCAGAGGAGGTGAGCCTGCCGTGACCGCCACCGCGCTCACCCCGGTCATCCCGGAACGGCCGTTCGACGTGTGCGGGCCGCTGCCCGCGACCGGCGCGACGACGGTGCTGGAGGCCAGCGCGGGGACGGGCAAGACGTACACGATCGCGGCGCTGGCGGCGCGCTACGTCGCCGAAGGCATCGCGACGCTCGCGGAGCTGATGCTCGTCACGTTCGGCCGCGAGGCCACCCACGAGCTGCGTGAACGCGTCCGGGAGCGGCTCACCGCGGCCGAGCGCGCCCTCGCCGACCCGGCGGCCGCGCGCGTCGCGGCCGACGGCGTGCTCCGCCACCTCGCCGCGGCCGACGCCGCGACGGTCGCGCTGCGCCGCGAGCGGCTACGGCTCGCCGTCGCGGAGTTCGACGCCGCGACCATCGCGACCACCCACCAGTTCTGCCAGCGGATGCTCGCCGGGCTGGGGGTGCTCGGCGACGCCGACCCCGACGCGCTGTTCGTCGAGTCGGTCGACGACCTCGTCGAGGAGGTCGTCGACGACTTCTACGTCCGCAAGTACGCCGCCGCCGGCGCCGAGCGGCCCGCGTTCGGCCGCGCCGAGGCGCTGCAGCTGGCCAGGGCGGTCGTCGGCGATCCGCAGGCGCGCATCGAGCCGGTCGACGCCGATCCGGGGTCACCGGCGGCGACGCGGCGCAGCTTCGCCGAGGCGGTGCGCCGCGAGGTCGACCGGCGCAAGCGCGCGGCGAAGCTCTACAGCTACGACGACATGCTCACCCGGCTCGACGCCGCGCTGTCCGACCCGGTGCGCGGCGACGCGGCCGCGGCCCGGCTGCGCAGCCGCTACCGCGTCGTGCTCGTCGACGAGTTCCAGGACACCGACCCGGTGCAGTGGCGCATCCTGTCCGCGGCGTTCCACGGCCACACCACGCTCGTGCTGATCGGCGACCCCAAGCAGGCCATCTACGCGTTCCGCGGCGCCGACGTCGTCAGCTACCTGCAGGCCGCGACCGACGCGGGCGAGCGGTTCACCCTCGACCGCAACTTCCGCAGCGACCGGGCCGTGCTCGACGCCGTCGACGCACTGTTCCACGGCGCCGCGCTGGGCGACCCGCGGATCGTCGTGCACCACGTCGAGGCCGCGCGGCCCGGCCGGTCGCTGCGCGGGTCGACCTGTGACGC
Source organism: Pseudonocardia benzenivorans CB1190 (assembly GCF_000196675.2). Taxonomy (GTDB): domain Bacteria; phylum Actinomycetota; class Actinomycetes; order Mycobacteriales; family Pseudonocardiaceae; genus Pseudonocardia; species Pseudonocardia benzenivorans. The sequence goes on from NC_015312.1 coordinate 4,316,422, forward strand.
GCCGCTGCGCGTCCGGGTCGTCGGCACGCAGCGGCTGGGCCGGCTCTTCCACCGGCTCGGCCGGGTCGACGCCGCACGCCCGCAGGTCGCCGCCGACGTGGCGGCGCAGATCGCGGCGCTGCTCGCGAGCGGCGCGTCGGTCGTGCCCGCCGACGGCGTCGAGCGCGCCGTGCTGCCCGGCGACGTCGCGGTGCTCGTCCGCACCAACGACCAGGCCGAGCTCGTGCTCCGCACGCTGCGCGAGGCCGGGGTGCCCGCGGTCGTCACCGGGACCCGCAGCGTGTTCACCACCCCGGTGGCGGGCGAGTGGCTCACGCTGCTGGAGGCGTTGGAGCAGCCGCACAGCGGGCTGCGGCTGCGTGCCGCGGCGCTCACCTGCTTCGCCGGGCTCACCGTCACCGACCTGTGCGGCGACGACGCCGACGCCGTCGTCGAGACCCTCGGCGACGACCTGCGCGACTGGGCGGGCGCGCTGCGCGGGCGCGGGGTGGCGGCGCTGCTCGAGGCGGTGTCGGCACGGCGCCGGCTGGCCGAGCGGCTGCTCGCGCGCACCGACGGCGACCGCACCCTCACCGACCTGCGCCACATCGGGCAGGCTCTGCACCACGCGGCGACCCAGGAGCATCTCGGGCCGTCCGCGCTGGTCGAGTGGCTGCGCCGGCGGATCGAGGAGGCCGGGTCCGACACCGGCGCCGAGCGCAGCCGGCGCCTGGAGTCCGACGCCGACGCCGTCCAGATCGTCACCGTGCACCGCAGCAAGGGGCAGGAGTACCCGATCGTCGCGGTGCCGTTCGCGTGGGACCGCAACGTGCAGGAGCCCACGCTCGCACGGCTGCACGAGGGCCCGCGCCAGGAGCGGGTGCTCGACGTGGGCGGGCCCTCGGGGCCGCATTTCCTCGAACGGCAGGGCGCGCACCTCGCCGAGGAGGCCGGCGAGGACCTGCGGCTGCTCTACGTCGCGCTCACCCGCGCGCGCTCGCAGCTCCTCACGTGGTGGGTACCGGCGACGACGACGTCGAAGTCGGCGCTGCACCGGATGCTCGCCGGGGGCGCAGGCCCCGGCGAGACGCCGCGGGAGACGTGCGCGGTCCCGCCCGACCCGGGACCGGTGTTCGACGCGCTGGTCCGCCGCGCGGGCACCGGGCCCGACGGGTCGCCGCACGTCGTCGTCGAACAGGTGGGCGACGACGTCCCTGCGCCGTGGAGCCCGCCCGCCCGGCCGGTGCCGCCGCTCGACGCGGCACGCTTCGACCGCGACATCGACCTCGACTGGCGACGCACCTCCTACAGTGCGCTGACCGCCGCGGCCCACGACGCCGGCGCGCACACACCGGCCGTGGTGAGCGAGCCGGAGGACCCCGGGATCGCCGACGAGCCCGCGGAGCCGGGCCCGCTCCTGTTCACCGCCGCCGATCCCGCTGCGGCGCAGGCGGTCCCGTCCCCGATGGCCGACCTGCCGATGGGCACGGCGTTCGGCACGCTCGTGCACGCCGTCCTCGAGTCGGCCGACACGACCGCGGCCGACCTGCGCGGCGAGCTCGCCGCCAGGGCGCGGGCCGAGCTGGCCCGCCGACCCGCTGCGGTCGACCCCGACGAGTTGGCCGCCGCGCTCGTCCCGGTGGTCCGGACCCCGATGGGGCCGCTCGTCGGCGGCGCGGCGCTGGCCGACGTCGCGCCCGCCGACCGGCTGAGCGAGCTCGACTTCGAGCTGCCGCTGGCAGGTGGCGACCGGCCCGGCCCCTCCCCCGTCCTCGCCGACGTCGCGCGGCTGCTGCGCCGGCACCTGCCCGCCGACGACCCGCTGGTCGGCTACCCCGACCACCTCGACGCGCCGCTGCTCGCCGAGCAGGCGCTGCGCGGCTACCTGACCGGCAGCATCGACGCGGTGCTCCGCGTCGGGGGGCGCTACGTGGTCGTCGACTACAAGACGAACTGGCTCGGGCCCGCCGGTCCCGACGGGCACGTGCCGCTGACGTCGGCGCACTACGGCGCCGCGGCGCTGACCCAGGCGATGACGTCGGCGCACTACCCGCTGCAGGCGCTGCTCTACGGGGTCGCCCTGCACCGCTACCTGCGGTGGCGGCTGCCCGGCTACGACCCGGGTACGCACCTCGGCGGCTCGCTGTACCTGTTCCTGCGCGGCATGTGCGGCCCCGACACGCCGGCCGCCGACGGTGTCCCGGCGGGGGTGTTCTCGTGGGCGCCGCGGCCCGCGCTGATCACCGACCTGTCCCGGCTGCTCGACGAGGGGGCCCCGTGACCGCCGCTGTGACGACCACCGGGAACGGCCCCGGGACCGCCACGGGGTCCGCCGCCGCCGGAACCGCCGCCGGGACCGCCGCAGGGCCCGTTCCCATCGGGCCGGTCGCGCCGGGCGGCGACCCGTACGACCCGCGGTACGCCCGCGGTGCCGGCGGGCTGCTCGCCCGCTTCAACGCCGCGGGGGTGCTCGCCGCGGCCGACGTGCACGTCGCGGCCCGGCTCGGGCGGCTCGGCGGGGAGACCGACGAGACCGTCCTGCTCGCCGCGGCGCTGACCGTGCGGGCCTTGCGGCACGGGTCGGTGTGCGTCGACCTCGACGAGGTCGGGACGACGGTGCTCGGCGAGGGCGACGAGGTCCTCGACGTCTCGGCGCTGCCGTGGCCCGACCCGGCAGCGTGGCGGGCCGCGTGCCTGGCCAGCCCGCTGGTGTCCGCCGAGCCCACCGGGGGCGTCGCGCCGCTGCGGATGCCCCACGGCCTGCTGTACCTCGACCGCTACTGGCGGCAGGAGGAGCAGGTGCGCGTCGAGCTGCGCGCCCGCGCGGCCGCCGAGCCGCCCCGGGTCGACGTCGACCGGCTGCGGGCGGGGCTGTCCCGGCTGTTCACCGACGCCGCGGATGGCCGGACCGACGCCGATGACCGGACCGACGGGGCAGGTGCTGCGACCGGCGACGCCGACGCGCGCGCAGGCGGCGGTGCCGGTCCCGACGCCGGGACCGGAACCGATCTCGTCGCCGGTGTCGGCGAACGTCCCGGCGCGGTCGCGCGGGCCGGTACCGCGGCGGACGCCGCCGCCGCGGCCGGGGAGACCGACCGGCAGCGGCTGGCCGCCGCCGTCGCCACGCTGCGCCGGGTCACCGTCGTCGCGGGCGGGCCCGGCACCGGCAAGACGACGACCGTCGCCCGGCTGCTCGCCCTGCTGCGCGACCAGCCCGGCCCTCCGCCGCGCGTCGCGCTGGCCGCCCCCACCGGCAAGGCCGCGGCCCGGCTCGCGGAGGCCGTGCGCGAACAGGTCCGCCGGCTGCCCGGGCCCGACCGCGCCCGGCTCGGCGACCTCCCCGCCTCGACGCTGCACCGGCTGCTCGGCTTCAGGCCCGGCCACACCAACCGGTTCCACCACGACCGCACCAACCGGCTCCCGCACGACGTCGTCGTCGTCGACGAGACGTCGATGGTGTCGCTGACGATGATGGCGCGGCTGCTCGAGGCCGTGCGGCCCGACGCCCGGCTCGTCCTGGTCGGCGACCCCGACCAGCTGGCGTCGGTCGAGGCGGGCGCGGTGCTGGGCGACCTGGCCCGCGCCCCGGGCCCGGTCGAGCCCGCCCTCGACGCGACGCTGCGCGAGCTCGGTGTGCTCGGCCGGGCCGACCCCGCGGTCGTGCACGGCGTCGTCACCCTCGACCGGACCTGGCGGTTCGGCGCCGAGATCGCCGCGCTGGCCCGGGCCGTCCGCGACGGCGACGGCGACGGCGCGATCGAGGCGTTGCGCTCCGGGGCGGGCGGGGCCGTCGAGTTCGTGGAGGCCCCGACGTTGGAGCTGCGCGACCCGCCCGGTCTCGACGCGGTCCGCGCCGAGGTCGTGGCCGCCAACCGGACGCTGGTGGCACACGCGCGGGCAGGCGACGTCGACGGGGCGCTGCGCGCGCTCGACCGGCACCGGCTGTTGTGCGCCCACCGCCGCGGGCCGTACGGGGTGACCCGCTGGGGCTGGGAGGTCGAGCGCTGGCTCACCGACGCCGGGGTCGGGCCGGGCCCCGACGACGGCGAGTGGTTCCCCGGCCGGGCCGTGCTCGTCACCACCAACGACTACGACCTCAACCTCTACAACGGCGACACCGGGGTCCTCGTCCGCGAGGAGGGCCGCACGAGGGCGGTGTTCGGTCGTGGTGGCGCCCCGTTGCGGGTCGCCACCGCCCGGCTCTCGCAGCCGCAGAGCGTCCACGCGATGACGGTGCACCGGGCGCAGGGCAGCCAGTTCTCGCAGGTCACGGTCGTGCTGCCGGCCCCGGAGTCGCCGTTGCTGACGCGCGAGCTGCTCTACACGGCGGTGACCCGCGCGATCGAGCGGGTCCGGGTCGTCGGGTCGGAGGCGGCGGTGCGGGCCGCGGTCGCACGCCCGGTCGGCCGGGCGTCCGGGCTGCGCGACCGGCTCGCCGGCTGAGTGGTCCGCGCCGCGGCCGACCGCGTCCCCGAGCAGGGTCCGTACGGGGGCTGGACGGACTTGGCAGACTCGACACCATGACGGCCTCTCTGGTCCCGGCCCGCCCCGCGATCCTCACCGTCGACGACGACCCCTCCGTCTCCCGGGCGGTGGCCCGCGACCTGCGGCGTCGTTACGGCGAGCAGCACCGCATCGTGCGCGCGGAGTCGGGTGAGTCGGCGTTGGAGGCCCTGCGCGAGATGGCCCTGCGCGGCGACGACGTCGCGGTGCTGCTCGCCGACTTCCGGATGCCCGGGATGGACGGCCTGCAGTTCCTGGAGGCCGCGATGGACCTCTACCCGGCCGCGCGCCGCGTGCTGCTGACCGCCTACGCCGACACCGACGCGGCCATCACGGCGATCAACGTCGTCGATCTCGACCACTACCTGCTCAAGCCGTGGGACCCGCCGGAGGAGAAGCTCTACCCCGTCGTCGACGCGCTCCTCGAGGCCTGGCGCGCGTCCGACCGGCGACCGGTGTGCGAGACGCGGGTCGTCGGGCACCGCTGGTCGGCGCGGTCGAACGAGGTGCGCGACTTCCTGGCCCGCAACCAGGTCCCCTACCGCTGGTACCCGTGCGACGACCCGGAGGCCGCCCGGTTGCTCGCTGCGGCGGGCCTCGACGACCAGACGCTGCCGGTGGTCGTCACCCCGGCGGGCGAGACGCTCGTCGCTCCCGACGACGCCCAGCTCGCCGAGCGCGTGGGCCTCTCGACGACGCCGGCGTCGGAGTTCTACGACCTCGTCGTGATCGGCGGCGGCCCGGCGGGGCTGGGCGCGGCGGTGTACGGCGCGTCGGAGGGGCTGCGCACGGTCCTCGTCGAGCGCACGGCGACGGGCGGGCAGGCCGGGCAGAGCTCGCGCATCGAGAACTACCTCGGCTTCCCCGACGGTGTCTCCGGCGCGCAGCTCACCGACCGGGCCCGGCGGCAGGCGGTCCGGATGGGCGCGGAGGTGCTCACCGCGCGCGACGTCGTGGCGCTCGACGTGAGCGGTTCGGGGCGGACGGTCCGGTTCTCCGACGGCTCGTCGATCACCGCGCACGCCGTCGTCCTCGCGACGGGCGTGTCCTACCGCGAGCTCGCCGCGCCGGGCCTGGCCGACCTGGCCGGGCGCGGCGTCTACTACGGCTCGGCGCTGAGCCAGGCGTCGAGCTGCACGGGCGACGACGTCTACATCGTCGGCGGGGCGAACTCGGCGGGTCAGGCCGCGGTCTACTTCGCCCGGCACGCGAAGTCGGTGACGTTGCTGGTGCGCGGGCCGTCGCTGGAGGCGTCGATGTCGCACTACCTCATCGAGCAGATCGCCGGCATCCCCGAGATCACCGTCCGGACGTGCACCGAGGTGGTGCGGGCCGAGGGCGACGGGCACCTGGAGCGGCTGCGGCTGCGCGACCGCAACACCGGCGCGGAGGAGGTCGTCGACGCGCCCTGGCTGTTCGTGTTCATCGGCGCCGCCCCGCGCACCGAGTGGCTCGACGGGCTCGTCGCCCGCGACCCGGCGGGCTTCGTGCTCGCGGGACCCGACCTGATGACGGGCGGGGCCCGGCCGCCGGGCTGGCCGCTCGACCGCGACCCCTACCTGCTCGAGACGAGCCAGCCGGGTGTCTTCGTCGCGGGCGACGCGCGCGCGGAGTCGGTGAAGCGCGTCGCCTCCGCGGTCGGCGACGGCGCCATGGCGGTGTCGCTCGTGCACCGGTACCTGGAGCGGTCGTGAGCGCGCCCCGGGACGGGGTGGCCGTGCCCGAGTGCAGTCCCGCGTTGCTGCGCGGGCTGTTCCTGTTCGAGAAGCTCAGCGACGACCAGCTCGACTTCCTGTGCCGGGAGGGCTCGGTCGAGCGCTACCCGGCCGGGCCCGTCTACACCGAGGGCGAGACCGCGACGTGCTTCTACGTCCTGATCGAGGGCTCGGTGGTGCTGCTGCGCCGGTCGGGCGACGAGGACGTCGAGGTCGAGCGCACCGAGCAGCCGGGCGTGTACGCCGGCGCCTGGCACGCGTACCTGGGCGACCGGATGCCGCAGGTGTACAACAACACGCTGCGCGTGACCCGGCCGTCGACGTTCTTCGTCCTCGACGCGACCGCGCTGCAGCAGATGATGCGCACCTGGTTCCCGATGGCGCTGCACCTGCTGGAGGGGCTGTTCTTCGGCATCCAGAACACCCAGCAGGCCGTGAGCCAGCGCGAACGGCTGCTGGCGCTCGGGTCGTTGTCGGCCGGGCTGACCCACGAGCTCAACAACCCCGCGGCCGCCGCGGTCCGGGCGACGGCGCTGCTGCGCGAGCGGGTGGCCGGCATGCGCCACAAGCTCGGCCTGATCGCGGGCGGCTCGCTGGACCGGGTGGCGCTGCAGTCGCTGACCGAGATCCAGGAGGAGGCCGCCGAGCGGGTCGCGAAGGCGCCGGTGCTCACCCCGATCGAGGCGGGCGACCGCGAGGACGCGCTGTCGGACTGGTTCGACGAGCACGGCATCGCCGACGGCTGGGACCTCGCGCCGACGTTCGTGCAGGCCGGTCTCGACGTCGGCTGGTTCGAGCAGGTCGTGGCCCGGGCCGAGGCCGCGGGCCTGGGCGGCGCGCTGGAGGGGGCGGTCCGCTGGCTGAACTACACCGTCGAGACCGAGCTGCTCATGAACGAGATCGCCGACTCCACGACGCGGATCTCCACCCTCGTCGGCGCGGCCAAGCAGTACTCGCAGATGGACCGGGCGCCCTACAACACCACCGACCTGCACGAGCTGCTCGACTCCACCCTGATCATGCTCGCGCGCAAGATCGGCGACGTGCGCGTCGTGAAGGACTACGACCGCACGCTGCCCGCGGTGCCGGTCTACGCCGCGGAGCTCAACCAGGTGTGGACCAACCTCATCGACAACGCGTGCGCCGCGATGGGCGGCAGCGGCACGCTGACCGTCCGCACGGCCCGCGACGGCGACCGCGCGCTCGTCGAGATCGGCGACACCGGCCCCGGGGTCCCCGAGGACGTGCGCGACCGCATCTTCGAGCCGTTCTTCACGACGAAGCCCGTCGGCGAGGGCACCGGGCTCGGCCTGGACATCTCGTGGCGGATCGTCGTGCGTCGCCACCACGGCGACCTGCGCGTCGAGTCGGTGCCCGGGGACACGCGGTTCCAGGTCCGGCTGCCGCTCGAGCCCCATGCCGAGGACGAGGAGCCGTGAGCGGGCCCCGGCGGGCGAGCCGCCGGCACGACCACGGCCGGCGACGCCGGCCGACCACCGACGAGGACGTGTGATGACCGACATCGATCCGACGGTCGCGCCGTCGGGACCCGGCTGCGTCGAGTGCGACGAGGTCGGCGGCTGGTGGTTCCATCTGCGGCGCTGCGCGGCGTGCGGCCACATCGGGTGCTGCGACTCCTCACCCGCGCAGCACGCGAGCAGGCACGCCGCCGACACCGGGCACCGGATCGTGCAGAGCTTCGAACCCGGAGAGGACTGGTTCTGGGACTTCCGCGCCGAGCGGCCCGTCGCCGGACCGGTGCTGGCCGACCCGCAGCACCGGCCGTTGGACCAGCCCGCCCCCGGCCCAGCGGGCCGGGTCCCCGCGGACTGGCTCGACAAACTGAACTGAGCCGGTCCGAGCAGCGCGGCCTCAGCGCGGGGACACCGTGCGGGTGCCGGCGTGGCGTCGGACGGCGCCCGCGATCCCGGTGACGACGAACAGCATGATGCCGAGGATCGCCAGCCACAGCAGCGCCTTCACGGCGAACCCGACGACGACCAGGCCGAGCCACACCACCAACAGCACGAAGACGATGCCCACCGGGAACTCCTCTCGTCGCGACGCCCTGCGCCGCACCAGGATCGAACGACCCCCCGTACCCGGCCGCAGTGGCCGTCAAACACCGGGCGGGGTGGTCGTCCGGCGGTGGGCGGCGGGTTCGCGGCGCGCCGGGGCCACCAGGCATACTGGACGAGCAACGCGACTGGCGGCGGACGGGTGGGCAACCACCGGGGAGCTGATCGACGCGCGGATCGACCGCCTGGGTCCGCGACGCCGAGGAGTCGCGATGTCCGCTCCCACGACCGCCCGTCTGCTGCCCGGGGCCCCTGTCGCCGAGGCCGTCCTCGCCGACGTCCGCGAACGCGTCGCCGCGCTGCGCGCCCACGGGATCGCCCCCGGCCTGGCCACGATCCTCGTCGGTGACGACGACGCGTCGGCGGGCTACATCCGCATCAAACAGCGCACCGCCGCCGAGCTGGGCTTCGAGTCCTTCCACGAGCACCTGCCGGCGACGGCGTCGCAGGCCGACCTGCACGCCGTGATCAGGGCATTCGGCGCCGAGCAGGGCGCCCACGCGCTGCTCGTCCAGCATCCGCTGCCCGGCCATCTCGACCACGAGGCCGCGCTGGCCGTCATGGACCCCGAGCAGGACGTCGACGGCATGCACCCGCTCAACCTCGGCCGGCTCGCCGCCGGGCTGCCGGGCCCGGTGCCGTGCACGCCCGCGGGCATCGAGGCGCTGCTCGCCCACCACGAGATCCCGGTGGCGGGGCGGCACGTCGTCATCCTCGGCCGCGGGGCGACGCTCGGCCGGCCGCTGGCGCTGCTGCTCTCGCAGAAGCGTCCGACGGCCGACGCGGCGGTCACCGTCGTGCACTCGCACGTGCCCGACTGGGACCGCCACACCCGCGACGCCGACATCCTCGTCGCCGCGGTCGGGGTGCCGGGGATCGTCCGGCCCGAGCACGTCAAGCCGGGCGCGGTCGTCGTCGGCGGCGGGGTCCGCTACGCCGGTCGCCGGCTGCTCAGCGACGTCGACGACGCGGTCGCCGACGTCGCGGGCGCGATCACCCCGCGCGTCGGCGGAGTCGGTCCGACGACCGTCGCGATGCTGTTCCGCAACGCCGTCGAGTGCGCGGAGCGGGCGACGCGGGCCTCCTGAGCGCGCCGGCTCACCCGGTGCCCGGTGGGGTCCGCGGCTGCGCGAGCACCGCGGGCTGAGCGGCGGGCTCGGGATCGCGCGAACGCAGCACCGGGACGGCGGCCAGCACGGCCGCCGTCGCGGTGCCCGCGATCGTCACGGCCATGACCAGCGGCGTCACGCCGCCGACCGAGGCCGCCGGCGGGACGAGCGCGCCCGTCAGGAACTGGCCGAGGCCCAGCAGCGCCGACGCCGCGCCCGCGGCCGCGCCCTGCCCGGACATCGCGAGGGCCGTCGCGTTCGGCATGATCATCCCGACGGCCGCGACGACCACGAACAGCGGCGGCAGCACGGCCCAGACCGAGCGGGTCAGCAGGACGCCGGCGACGAGCGTGAGCGCGGCCACGAACGCCACCGCCACCGCGGCACCGAGCAGCCGCCGCGGACCGGCCCGGTCGACCAGCCAGGCCGAGAGCCGGCCGGCGAGGACGATCCCGGTGGCGTTGACCGCGAACACGACGCCGTAGACCTGCGGTGAGAGTCCGTAGCCGGTGCCCTGCAGCACGAAGCTGCCCATCGCGATGTAGACGAACATCGAGCAGCAGCCGAGCGCGAGCACCGACGCCGGGGCCAGGAACGACCGGTCACGGGCGACGCTGCCCAGCGCGCGCAGCGTCTCCCGGGCCCCGCCGGAACGACGGCGGGCGGCGGGCAGCGTCTCGCGCAGCGTGGCCGCCGCACCCAGCAGCACCAGCCCGATCCCGGCGAGCACCACGAACACGCCACGCCAGTCGGTGACCCGGAGCAGCTGGCTCCCGATCACGGGCGCGAGTACCGGCGCCGCCCCGCTGACGACCATGAGCAGCGCGAACACCCGCGCCGCCGCCCGGCCCTCCCACTGGTCGCGCACCATCGCCCTGGCGACGACGATCCCGACCGCCCCGGCGAGACCCCCGAGCAGGCGCAGCGCGAGCAGCACCTCGATCGTCGGAGCGAAGGCGCAGGCCAGCGACGTCACCGCGAACAGCGCGACCCCGACCAGCAGCGGGCCCCGGCGGCCGCGGCGGTCCGACAGCGGGCCGGCGATCAGCTGGCCCGCCGCGAGGCCGACCATGCACAGCGACATCGTGAGCTGGGCGGTGGCCTCGGTGGTGTGCAGGTCGGTGGTGAGCTCGGGCAGGCCGGGCAGGTAGAGGTCCATCGACAGCGGCCCGAACATCGACAGCCCACCGAGGGCGAGCACCTGTCGCAGCGGCGGTCGGTCCCGTTCCGGCGCGGCGGCGGGGCGGGTCTGGCGCGTCACCGGACGATCCTCCGATTCGCCCGCCCCCACCGCCAGCGCTGCTTCCGTCCAGCGGGAGCGTCGCGGCCGACGGCGGCAGCGAGCCCGGCGACGGTGCGGGCCGGCGGGCTCACGTCCTCGAGGCGGTGCCGCAGGACGGTGCTCAGGTCCCCGGCCCCCGGGTCGAGGTCCCCGCAGCGCACGGCCTCGACGACGTGCAGCGCGAAGCCACCGGTCGTGGCCTGCAGCAGGGCCGCGGCGTCCTCGTCGAGGGGATGGCCGACGACCGCCGCGGCGAGCGCCGCGGTGTCGGCGCTGTCGAAGGGAGGCAGCTCGATCTCGGTGACGTCGTGGGTCGACCGCATCCGGGCGAGCCACTCCGGCAGCCCCGCCTCCTGGTCGGGGTCGTCGTCGCGCGCGGTGGCCGCGACCAGCAGCGGCGCCCCGGTGTCGATGCCGAGGCAGAAGGCGAGGAACGCCAACGTCTCCTGGTCGCACCAGTGCAGGTTGTCGACGACGAGCAGCAGCGGCCGGTCGACCGCGATCAGCGCCCGCGTCACGGCCTCGAAGAACCGGTGCCGCTGCCACGCGTCGACCATCGCGGGCGGGCCGCCGCCGGGCTCGCTGCGGGCCCGGGCCGACGGCACCAGCCGGTCGACCTCGACCCGCCAGACCGGCTCCAGGTGCGCCGTCGCGGCCTGGATCTCCGGGGTGCGCAGCCAGTCCGCGACCGGCGCCAGCGCCAGCCGGCCCGCGGTGCCGAAGCCCTGGGTGACGGCGACGACGGCGCCGGCACGCCGGCACTCCTCCGCCAGCTCCGCCACCAGCCGGGACTTGCCCACGCCGGCCTCCCCGCGCACGACGGCCAGGCTCGGCCGCCCGCCCGCGGCGGTGCGCCAGATCTCGCGCAGCCGGGCCAGCTCGGCGGTGCGCCCGACGAGGCGCGCGGCGGCGGATCCGGCCCGCCCGTGCGCCGCGAGGCCCTCCGGCTCGGCCGCCGGGGTGGTGCGGGCCAGCAGCCGGTCGAGGGTGGCCCGGGTCTGCGGGTCGGGATCCACCCCCAGCTCGCGTTCGAGCACCGAGGCGCACCGGTGGTACGTGCTGACCGCGCCCGCCCGGTCGCCCGCCTCGCCCTGCAGCTCCATCAGCCTGCGGTAGCCGGGCTCCTCCAGCGGGCGCAGCGCGACCCGCCTGCGCGCGGCCGCGACCGCCGCCTCGCCCGCGTCCCCGTGGGCGATCACGTCCAGCAGGTCGACGCACTGCTGTTCGAGCTCGCCGCGGGCGGCGAGCACCCAGTCGTCGTAGCCGCCGGGGAGGAACTCGCCGCGGTAGTACGCGACGGCCGCGCCCGCGCGGGTCCGCTGCTGCTCGTCGTCGCCCGCGGCCGCCGCCGCCCGGGCCGCCGCCCGGAACCGGGCGAAGGACCGCACGTCCACCCGGCAGGTCGGTGAGTCGGTCCAGCACAGGTCCCGGGCCGTGACGACCAGCGACGGGTCGTCGCCGAGCACCGTGCGGACGTGGTGCAGCTCGCGCCGCAGGTTCGTCAGGGCCTGCTCGTCGGTGGAGTCGGGCCAGAACTGGGCGGCGAGGCGCTGCCGGGTCTGCGGTGCGTCGGCGTGCACGACGAGGAAGCCGATCAGCGCGAGCGCGCGCGAGGACCGGGCCCGGACGGTGCCGGTGTCGTCGGTGACCGACTGCTCCCCCAGCAGGTTGACCTGCAGCATCACGGCTCCTCCGGGCTGCTCCCGGATCAGCCTGCTGTGCGCCCTTCGCCGACGCCAGGGCCGCACGGCCCACCGGGCTACCGCCGAGCGGCGCAGCGGTCACGCCGCCCGGGGCGCCATCCGCTCGATGACGCGCGCCGGCTCCCGCCGGGACAGTGCCGGCTGCTGCGCGGCCGGGGCCGGCAGGGCCGCGACGAGCCGCGTCGTGATGCCGTCGGGGAACGCCGTGGCGTCCGGGAACACCGCGAGGACCAGCCGCACCGCGGCCCGGTTCGTGCTCAGCACCTCGGCCTCGACGACACGGTGCCCGGCCGCGGCGGCCAGCCCGGCGACCGCGCGGACGAGCCGGGTCCCCACGCCCGACCGCTGCTCGTCGTCGACGACCTCGACACCGAGGTCACTGCGGCCGGTGTCGTCGGCGATCAACCGGGCGATGCCGATCGGCCGGCCGTCGGCGAACGCGGCCACCGCCACGTGCCGGTGGCCGTCGACGGCGGCCAGTGCGGTCCGGGTGCCCGCGGTGAGCCGGCGCACCGGCGCGTGGAAGCGCCGGTAGCGGCTCTCCGCGGACAGGCCGTCGAACACGGCGTCGAGTACGTCGAACTCTCCGTTGCGCAATGCGCGAATCTCGATCATGACGTCTCCCCCCAAGGAGTCATCGGTTCGGTCGGGACGGGTCGGGTGTGTCGGTCGATCCGGTGCGTCGGGTCGGTCGGGTCAGGTCAGCAACCAGGTGAGGCCCCAGGCCGCGACGAGCCCGGCGAACAGGGCGAGCGGCAGGCTGCGGGTGAGCCGCCAGAGCACCCCGGCGACGACGGCCGCCAGCAGTGCCGGCACCGTCTCGGCGGTCGTGACGCGCCCGTGCGGCGCGACGAGTGCGGGCAGCGCGATCGCCGCCGGCACCGCGGGTCCGACGTACTGCAGCAGCCGTGTGACCACGGCGGGCGGGCGTGCCCCCGCGGTGGCGAGGAACGCCGCACGCATCAGGTACGTGCCGACGCCGATCGCGACGAGCACCAGCAGGTCAGCCACGACGGCCTCCCACCAGCGCGCCGGCGGCGATCCCGGCCGCGGCACCGACCAACAGGCCCAGGCCCAGCGGGAGCCCGGAGGCGGCGACCGCGACCAGCCCACCCGTCGCGGCGGCCGCCCACGCCGGGCGTGAGGTCAGCATCGGGAGGACGAGCAGCAGGAACGTCAGCGGTGCGGCGACGTCGAGGCGCAGACCGTCGGGCAGCACCCCCGCGAGCAGCGTCCCGGATGCGGTGATGGCCATCCAGGCGGTCCACAGCGTCGCGCCGACGCCCAGGTAGTAGGCGAGCCGCAGCCGGGCGTCCCCGCCGCCGTCGGGCTTGGTGAACCGGCCGACGGCCAGCGCGTAGACGGGGTCGGCCAGCAGGTAGGCGCCGCCCCAGCGGGCGCGTCGCGACCAGCCCGACGCGTGCTGGGCCAGCGATGCGCTGTAGAGCAGCATCCGGGAGTTGACGACGAGGGCACCCAGCACGACCACCGCGACGTTCGCGCCGGCGCCGAGCAGCTGTACCGCGAGCAGCTGGGCGGCGCCGCCGAACAGCAGCGGTGACGACGACCAGGCCACGAGCGGCGAGATGCCGGAGGCGGCCAGGGTGGCGCCGAGCGTCAGCCCGAACGGGACGTAGGCGGCGATGACCGGGACGGCGTCGGCCGCCGCGCGCAGCACGACCGGCCGCAGCGGGACCGGCCGCAGCGGGACCGGCGGGGCAGCGGCACGCAGGGATCGCGATCCGGTGTGCACGGCGGGGCTCCTGTCGGTGGCCGCCGCGGTCCGGGACCCGGCGGGGGCGATGCCGTCGACCTCGTGGTCGATCGGTTCGCCACCGACGCTAGGAACGGCGCGTTCCCCTGGCGTTCGGGCCGACCGGGGGCAAACCCGAACGCCGAGCGTCCCGCGCGGAACGGAGCCCCTGTGAGTGGCGATGGTCGCCGGAGCGGCCATCGCCACTCACGAGGGGAGGCACCGTGCCGCGGGGCGGGGCTGGGGCCGTGCCGCGGGGCGGGACCGGGCCGTGCCGCGTTCACCCGACGGTCACGCCCTGCGGTCCGGCCGGATCGCCCTCAGCGCACCTCCTCGTCCAGCCCGTCGAGGATCTTCTCCGAGATGCGCCTCATCGTGTCGACCTCGCGTCGGGTGAGGCGGTCGAACACGAGCTCGCGCACGGCCTGCACGTGCGGCGGAGCGGCTCGCTCGATGGTCTCGCGCCCGAGCTCCGTGACCACGACCATCGCGCCGCGCGAATCCTCCGCGCAGTCCTCCCGCCGGATCAGCCCGCGACGCTGCATCCGGTCGAGGTGGTGGGACAGCCGGCTCTTCTCCCACTGCAGCGAACGCCCGAGCTGCCGAGCGCGAACCGTGCCGTCGGGGGCCTCCGTGAGCTGGGCGAGAACGTCGAAGTCGGCCAGCGACAGCCCCGCCTGCGCCCGCAGCCGACGATGCAGCTCCGCGGTCAGTTTCGCGTGCATGACCAGGAAACTCAGCCACGCCTCGCTCTCCCCGTCGTCGAGCCACTGGGGTTCGGTCATGCCGCAATGCTATCGACCCGGTTGAGACATCACCCATCCGTCGACGCGCGCGGACGGAACTGCGCAGCACAAGCGCCCTCCTTCGGTTGACACGTCATCCAACCCGTGCATACATTAGGTTGTCATGTCAACCGGAGATGCCGGGCTCCGCCCGGTGTCGTCGCCAAGGAGTGCATGTGCCGGACACAGTCCTGATCACCGGGGCGAGCGGGCTGGTGGGGACAGCCGCGGTCGAGAGGTTCCTGCGTGAGGGATGGCAGGTGATCGCCGTGTCGCGCCGCCGACCGGATGTCCCCGAGCAGGCCGGGTTGCGCCATGTCCCCGTCGACCTGCGGGACGCCGCCGCCAGTCGCGACGCGCTCGGCGGTCTGACGGCCGTCACGCACCTGGTGTACGCCGCGTCCTACGAGAAGGACGACCTCGTCGCCGGCTGGGGCGAGCGGGACCAGATGCTGACCAACGAGGCGATGCTGCGCAACACCGTCGACCCGTTGCTGGACGCGGGCGGGCTGACGCACGCCGCTCTGTTGCAGGGCACCAAGGCCTACGGGGTGCACCTGCACCCGATCCCGATCCCCGCCCGCGAGGACGCGCCACGTGACGATCACGAGAACGCGTTCTTCCTGCAGGAGGACCTGCTGCGAGCGCGCGCCGCGGACCGGGGTCTCGCTTACACGGTGCTGCGCCCGCAGCTGATCGTGGGGCGCACCTACGGCGTCACCCTGAACGTGGTGACGGCGATCGGCGCCTATGCCGTCATCCGCCGTGAAGAGGGCCTCCCGTTCGGTTTCCCGGGCGGGCCCAGCTTCGTCTGGGAGGCTGCGGACGCCCGCATGGTCGCGGCGGTGCTCGCGTGGGCGGCCCGGTCGCCGAAGGCACGCAACGAGATCTTCAACGTCACCAACGGCGACGTGTTCGAATGGCGCAACCTCTGGCCCGGGATCGCCGACACCCTCGGCGTCGAGGTCGGGCCCGACGAGCCCGTCAGCCTCGTCCGGTACCTGCGGGAGCGGGCCGCGACGTGGGACGCGGTCGTCGCCCGCCACGGCCTGCGGCCGTTGACACTGGCCGAGTTCGTCGGCAGCGCCGACCACCACGCCGACTTCAGCTTCGCCCACGGTGCTCCGGCGGGACCGCGCGCGTTCACGAGCACGGTGAAACTCCGCCAGGCGGGGTTCGGCGAGGCGATGCACACCGAGGACAGCTTCCGCGACGCGTTCCGGGCGATGATCGACCGCGGACTCCTGCCCCCCGCCGCCGCCTGACACCGGCCGGCGCCCGCGGGGGTGCCGGCGTCGTCAGCCGCCGTCGGTGTCGCGGTGGAAGTCCTCGATGTGCCGGCGGACGGCGGTCTCGGCGTCGTCGGCCCGGCCCTCGCGGACGGCGCGCAGGATCGCCCGGTGCTCGGCGCGCAACCGGTCGGCGAGCGTGGGCCAGTCGGCGGCGCGGGCGGCACCCTGCCCGATGTACGCGCGCACCGCCCCGCGGATCCCGGCCAGCACCGCGGCGTGCAGGACGTTGCCCGACATCTCCGCGAGCACGACGTGGAAGGCGCCGTCGAGGTCGAGGAACGTCGCGACGTCGACGCCCGGCGCGTCCATGGCGTCGAGCAGGGTCGTGGCCCGGTCGAGGCCGTCGGCGGCGGGTCGGGCCGCGGCGCTGCGCACGGCCGCCCCTTCGACGAGCAACCGCAGGTCGACGACGTCGCCGACCGGGACGTGGTCGGTCGCGACGTGCAGCCGCAGCGCGGCGCCGAGTCCCGCCGCCGGGTCGGCGACGACGGTCGCGCCCGCCTCCGGCCCCGAGCCCGTGGCGGTCCGGATGACGCCGAGCGCCTCGAGGATCTTGATCGCCTCCCGCACCGAGGGCCGCGACACCCCGAGGCGCTCGGCGAGCGCCCGCTCCCCGGGCAGCCGGTCGCCGAGGCGGATCCGCCCGGCGGCGAGGTCGTCCTCGATGTGGGCGAGGACGACCTGGTGGGTACGCATGCGGCCCAGCCTATCCGGTGTGGTCTGACCACACGCGCTACGCTGGCCGCCGACCGCGTCCCGGAGGTCGCCCACCATGAAGATCGCGCTGTTCGTCACCTGCCTGTCCGACGCCCTGTTCCCCGAGGTCGGCAAGGCCGTCGTGCGCCTGCTCGAACGGCTCGGCCACGAGGTCGCGTTCCCCGCCGAGCAGACCTGCTGCGGCCAGATGCACGTCAACACCGGCTACCGGCGGGAGGCGCTCGGGCTGGTGCGCCACCACGTCGAGACGTTCGAGCCCTACGACGCGATCGTCGCGCCCTCGGGCTCGTGCGTCGGCTCGGTGCGCCACCAGCACGCCGACGTCGCCCGCGCCGGCGGTGACGGCGCGCTCGCCGCCCGCGCCGAGGCGGTCGCCGCCCGGACGTACGAGCTGTCGGAGCTGCTCGTCGACGTGCTGCACGTCGAGGACGTCGGCGCCTACTACCCGCACCGCGTCACCTACCACCCGACCTGCCACTCGCTGCGGATGCTGCACGTCGGCGACCGGCCGCTGCGGCTGCTGCGCAACGTCCGCGGCATGACGCTGCTGGAGCTGCCGGGGGCCGACCAGTGCTGCGGGTTCGGCGGGACGTTCGCGGTGAAGAACGCCGACACCTCGACGGCGATGCTGGCCGACAAGATGTCTCACGTCCTCTCGACGGGCGCGGAGGCGGTCAGCGCGGGTGACAGCTCGTGCCTGATGCACATCGGCGGCGGTCTGTCGCGGCTGCGCACCGGCACCCGCACGGTGCACCTCGCCGAGATCCTGGCGAGCGTCGAATGAGCACGGACCTGGGACTCCCCCGGTTCGCCCCGCGCGGGGTCGGGCACCTGCGCGGCGAGCGGAGCTTCCCCGCCGCCGCCCGCGACGCCCTCGCCGACTCCCAGCTGCGGCGCAACCTCGGGCACGCGACGTCGACGATCCGCGCGAAGCGCGCCGCGGTCGTGGCCGAGCGCGCCGACTGGGAGGAGCTGCGCGCCGCGGGCGAGGCGATCAAGGCCGCGACGATGGCCCGGCTCGACGAGCACCTCGAACGGCTCGAGGCCGAGGTCACCCGCCGCGGCGGAGCCGTCCACTGGGCCCGCGACGCCGAGGAGGCCAACGCGATCGTCACCCGGCTCGTCGCGGCGACGGGCAGCCGCGAGGTCGTCAAGGTCAAGTCGATGGCGACGCGGGAGATCGGGCTCAACGAGGCGCTGGCGGCCGCGGGCGTCGACACCCAGGAGACCGACCTCGCGGAGCTGATCGTCCAGCTGGGCGGCGACCTGCCGTCGCACATCCTGGTGCCGGCCATCCACCGCAACCGCGCCGAGATCCGCGAGATCTTCCTGCGCGAGATGCCGGGCGTCGACCCCGCGCTCACCGACGAACCCCGCCGCCTCGCCATGGCCGCCCGCTCCTACCTGCGGGAACGTTTCCTGCGCGCCGAGGTCGCGATCTCCGGGGCCAACTTCGGCGTCGCGGAGACCGGGTCGCTGCTCGTCGTCGAGTCCGAGGGCAACGGCCGCATGTGCCTCACGCTGCCCCGCACCCTGATCACGGTGATGGGCATCGAGAAGGTCGTGCCGAGCTGGGCCGACCTGGAGGTGTTCCTGCAACTGCTGCCCCGCAGCTCCACCGGCGAGCGGATGAACCCCTACACCTCGGTGTGGACGGGTGTCACCCCCGGCGACGGGCCGGCCGAGGTCCATCTCGTCCTGCTCGACAACGGCCGCACCGCCACCCTCGCCGACGACGTCGGCCGGGCCGCGCTGCACTGCATCAAGTGCTCGGCGTGCCTCAACGTCTGCCCGGTCTACGAGCGCACCGGCGGGCACGCCTACGGCTCGGTGTACCCGGGGCCGATCGGCGCCGTGCTGTCGCCGCAGCTCACGGGCGTGGAGGACAACGCGTCGCTGCCGTTCGCGTCGTCGCTGTGCGGGGCCTGCTACGAGGTCTGCCCCGTCCGCATCGACATCCCGTCGCTGCTCGTGCGGCTGCGCGCCCAGCACGTCGAGGCCCGCCGGGAGGCGTCGCGGGTGCCGAGCGCGGAGGCCGTCGCGATGGCCGCGGCCGCATGGACCATGGCCGACCCGCGCCGGTTCGCCGCGGCGGAGAAGGCGTCGCGGCTGGGGCGGGTGTTCGGGCGGCGGTCGGGACAGCTGACGACGCTGCCACCGCCGCTGTCGGCCTGGACCGCGGGCCGCGACGCCCCGAGGCCACCCGCTGAGACGTTCCGCGAGTGGTGGGCGAGGGAACGCGGATGAACGCGCGCAACGAGATCCTCGGCCGGATCCGGGCGGCGAACACAGCGGCGCAGGCGCGGGAGACGCCGGTCCCCCGCGACTACGAGCGCCGCAGCCCGCACGCCCCCGGCAGCCCGGAGCTGCTCGACCTGCTCACCGACCGGCTCGTCGACTACAGGGCCACCGTCGTCCGGGTCCCCTCCGACGGCGTCGACGACGCGCTCGCGCAGGCCGTCGCCGGGTACCGACCGGTGCTCCTGCCACCCGACGCGCCCTGGGAGCTCGACGGCACCCGCGACTCCCCCGGGTTCGGCCCGGGCGACCTCGACGGCTTCGCCGCCGTCGTCACCGGGTGCGGTGGCGTGCGCGGAGACCGGGACCATCGCCCTCGACGGCGGCCCGGCACAGGGCCGCCGCGCGATCACCCTCGTGCCCGACGTCCACGTGTGCGTGGTCCGCGCCGACCAGGTCGTCGGCTCGGTGCCGGAGCTGGTCGCCGCGCTCTCGCCGGCCCGCCCGATCACCCTGGTCAGCGGCCCGTCGGCGACCTCGGACATCGAGCTGCAGCGCGTCGAGGGCGTGCACGGCCCCCGCACCCTCGTCGTCGTCCTCACCGAACCCGCGTGAGCACCCGACGCGAACGAACGGCCCGGTCGCGCAACTGAGTTGCGCGACCGGGCCGTTCGTTCCCGCGGGAGGGCACCGCTACGGTGCTGCGCATGGCACGTCGGCACGACCACGACGCGGGTGGCGACCCGGAGGTGTTGGCGGCCAAGGCCGCGCTGCGCGACGAGGTGTGGTCGTCACTGACCGACGCCGGGGTCGCCCGCTTCCCCGGGGCGCGCAACCGCATCTCCAACTTCGTCGGCGCCGAGGCCGCCGCGCAGCGCCTGCGCGAGCTGCCGGAGTGGGCCGCCGCGCAGCGGGTGAAGTCCAACCCCGACTCCGCGCAGCTCCCGGTCCGGCAGCGGGCGCTGGAGGACGGCAAGACCGTCTACATGGCCGTGCCGCGGCTGGCCGAGGAGGACCCCTTCTTCCTGCTCGACCCCGACCACCTCGCCGACCCGCCGCGGCGCGCCGTGTCCATCAAGAACGCGATGCGCTCGGCCCGCCGCGTCGCCGTCGCCGACCTGGAGCCGGTGGACCTCGTGGTCACCGGGTGCGTGGCCGTCGGCGAGGACGGCGCCCGGCTGGGCAAGGGCGGCGGGTTCGCCGACCTGGAGTTCGCGCTGGCGAGCGCCGCGGGACTGATCGGGCCGGACACGGTCGTCGTGACGACGGTGCACGAGCTGCAGGTCCGCCCGGCCGGTGCGATCCCGACGACCTCGCACGACGCGCCCGTCGACCTGATCGTCACCGCGGACCGGGTGATCGACTGCCGGCGGCACCGGCACGACCGCCCGACCGGTCACATCGACTGGGACGCGCTCACCGAGGAGAAGATCGCGGCGATCCCGCTGCTTGCGGCGCTGCGAACGAGGTCGTGAGTGGCGATAGTCGCCATAGCGACTGCCGTAGCGACCATCGCCGCTCACAGGAGATGACATGCCCGAGATCGTGCTCGTCCGTGGCGACATCACCGAGGCCGAGGTCGACGCCGTCGTCAACGCGGCGAACTCGTCACTGCTGGGCGGGGGCGGTGTCGACGGCGCCATCCACCGCCGCGGCGGGCCCGCGATCCTCGCCGAGTGCCGCCAGTTGCGGGCCACCCGGTATCCCGACGGGCTGCCGACGGGGCAGGCCGTCGCCACCACCGCCGGGAACCTGCCGGCCCGCTGGGTGATCCACACCGTCGGACCGGTGTACGCGAAGCGGCGGAGCCGCCGGCACCTGCTGGAGTCGTGCTACCGGGAGTCGCTGCGGGTCGCCGACGAGCTGGGCGCGGCCACGGTCGCGTTCCCCGCGGTGTCGGCGGGTATCTACGGCTGGCCGCTCGACGACGCCGCACTCGCCGCGGTGGAGACGGTGCGCGCCACCGAGTCCGCGGTGCGCGAGGCCCGGTTCGTGCTGTTCTCCGACGACGTGCTGGCGGCGTTCCGGGCCGCCGTCGGCTGACGACGAGCGTCCTCAGCGCAGGTCGCGCAGGTCGTCGGCCTCGGCCAGCAGCTCACGGCCGAGCCACTCCTGGGCCAGCCGCTCGCCCGCCCCGAGCAGCTCCGCCACGGGCTCGTGCAGCACCGGCGGCAGCCATGCGGTGAGCTCGGCGACGTCGCCGACGGGCAGGCTCCCCGGCTGGGGCACACCCTCGTCGAGCAACCAGGTGTAGAGCGTCGACGCCCGCAGCGGCGCCAACCCGAGCGTCTCCGCGGTCTCGGCGCCGCGCCGGGCGATCTCCAGCCCGCCGACGTCGAGGTCGCCGAAGTACGACAGCTCGCCCGGGTGGCCGGGCCCGTCGGCCAGGGCGGTGAGGACCGTCGACAGCTGGTTGCCCATCCCCCACACCACGCGGCCGACCGCGCCGTCGGCGGGCAGCGCGTCGGCCAGCGACTCCCAGGTCGCGACGTTCTCGACGAGGAGGGTGATCCTGCCGTCCCCGACGGTGCGCGTGATGGGCTCCCAGCGGGCGCGGCGGATGCCGAGCAGCTCGGGGGTGAGCCGGCCGGGCCGGAAGAGCCGGCCACGCCGCAGCGCGTCGAGGGCCTGCTCGTCACCGGTCAGCCGCAGCGACCGCTCCTGCACCGCGACGACGTCGCGCGGGCCGCCGTCGGCGAGCAGCCGCTGGACGCCGTCGAGCAGGGCACGTTCGGCATCGGACGGGTCCTCGTCGCGCAGGAACGCCGGCACCCAGCGCAGCTGCGCGTGCCAGGCGGTCGCGGTGGCCGGTCGCACGTCCGGCGGGTCGAGCACGAGACCGGGCCGGCCGACCCGGGTGACGAACCGCGGCAACGCCGGGCGCGGCAGCGCGTCCCAGCCGGTGCCGCCGACCCGCGGCAGCCGGACGACGCCCGCACCGGCGAGCTCGTCGCACAGCTCGCGCAGCCGGGCGCGGCCGTCCGGCGCACCCGCGAGGCTCGGGTCGGCCTCGTGGGCGGCGCCGCGCAGGACCTCGATCCCGATGCGGCCGGTGCGCGACGCGGCCACGACGCCGGCGAGCCTGGCGGCGAGCGGCGACAGCTCCGGGGACTCGTCCTCCTCGACGGTGGTCATGCGGCCCCTCATCCCAGCGGCAGCGTGAGGACCGGGTCCTCCCGCCAGATCCGGGTGGTGTCGACGACGCCGGCCGGGTCGTCGCCCGCGAGGATGCGCTCCTCCTGCCGCACGTACTGCCGCCCCCGGCCCGCGACGTTGCGCATCCGGATGATGTTCGGGAAACGGCCGACGGCCTTCAGGTCGCCGACACCGGTCAGGAAGATCAGCTGCACGCCGTTGGCGGCGGCGACCTTGCGTTGCAGGTCGAGGAACACGACGTAGTTGGCCTTGCCGAGCGGGTTGTCCAACGGCAGGGCGCCCAGCCCCGGCACGTCGCGGCCACGGTTGGTGGCCCGCAGTTTGGCGACCATGCAGAACAGCAGCAGCGAGATCGTCACCTTCTCCCCGCCCGACCACTTGCGCATCCGCTCCACCGACACCCGCTCGATCGCGAACGTCGTCGACGGCTTGAGGACCCGCGCCTTCCAGTTCCCGTCGCCGACGACGGCGTCGGTGGCCTGCCACAGCAGCTCCAACCCCCGCGGCACCTCCGCGCCGCGGGCGGTGAGCGCGTCGACCAGCCGGGAGCAACGGTCGCGCACGACGGCGTCGGCGGTCTCGACGGTCGAGCGCGGCCCCACCTCCAGGAACCGCTGCCCGGCCCACTCCCCCAACGACTCCGGCAGCTCGGACAGCGCCTGCGCGCGGGCGAGCGAGCGCAGCGCCTGGCGCACCATGCCGGTCATCGCGGTGACGACGACGCCCTTGTGCTCCTCCAGCTCGGCGAGCCTTTCGCGCAGGTTGGCGGCGTAGACCGCGAGCGATCCGGCGAGCTCGTCGGCGACGGGTCCGAGCTCGCCCGCGACGTCGTCGACCCGGAAGCGGTCGCGGACGTCGGACTTCACCCCGGCGAACCGGTCGGCGCCCGCCCACCGGGCGATCCGGTGCGCGACGGCCTCGACGTCGCGCGCGGCGCGGCGGGCGACGGCGACCGCGCCGTCGAGCCGGCCCCGGGCGGCCGTGACGGCGGCATGGGCGTCGTCGAGGGAGCCGACGTCCCCGGGGCCGGGGTCGATGCCGGGGCCGGGGCCGGTGCCGGGGTCGACGCCCAGCAGCTCCAGCAGGTGCCCGAGACCGGTCGCGCGTTCGCGGGCGGCGGCGCGGCGGGCGTCGGCGTCGCGGGCGGCGGACCCGGCGGCCGCGTGCAGGGCGACGAGCTCACCCGCCTCGGTGGCGGCCCGAGCGGCCGCGGCGAGCGCGTCGGCGCGGGCGGCGTCGAGCGCGTCCGGGTCGTCACACGCGGCCTGCTCCGCCGGCTCCACCTGCATCTGCGCCGCCGGCTCGGCGAGCCCGGCCAGCTCGGCCTTCGCCTCCCGCAGCTCCGCGCGCAGCTCGCCGATCGACGTCGCGAGCGCGGCGGCGGCGGACTCCGCCCGGACGATCGCCGCCGCGCGGGTGCCCGCGTCGGTGCCGTCGGGACCGTCGAGCAGTGCCTCGGCACGCTGCCGCACGACCTCCGGCAGGTCCGCGACCCGGGCCGCCGGGTCGGCCAGCGCGCGCGTCGCCTCCTGCAGCGACGCCGCGAGGGCGGACTCCGACACCTCGCGCCGGTAGGCCTGGTCGGCGCTCTCCCAGGCCCGGCGGGCCTCGTCGAGCGCGACCGGCTCCCCCTCCGACCCGGCGCCCGGCCCGGGGTCGGATCCGGGGTCGGACAGCCCGGCGCGCAGCTCCCGCTGCTCGCCGAGGCTGCGACGCAACACATCGGCCTGCCCGGTGGCCGCGGCGGCCGCGGTCCGGGCGGCGTCCTCGGCCGCGACGGCGGCGTCGAGCGACGCGTCGAGGTCCGCGATCTCCGCGGGCAGCGCCGCCGCCTCCGCCCTCCGGTCGGCGGCCTCGCGCACCCGCGGCAGCAGCTGCGTGAGCGTCGCGATCGCGGCGGCGGCGTCGCGCCGGCAGCGTTCGAGATCGCCGCGCCGGGCGTCGGCGTCGGCCTCGCGGTCCCCGACGGAGGCCAGGTCAGAGGCGATCCGGGCGAGGTCGGCGTCGGCGGCCGCGACGGCGTCCCGCGCGGCCCGGACCTCGGCGTCGAGGGCCTCGAGCGTGCCGGGCGGGCAGTCCACGCGCAGCCGTTCGAGCCGGCGACGCCGGTCGGCGTCGGCGTCGCGGGCGGCGACGAGCTCGGCGTCCGCGGCCGACCGGGCGGCGCGGGCCGACTCGCGTTCGTCGATCTCGGCGCCCGCGCCCGCGCGGTCGGTCAGGGCCCTGGCCGGGTCGACGAGGTGCCCGGTCGCGGGGCCGTGGGCGGCGTCGAGGTCGCCGGTGGTGGCCAGCACGACCGGCGACGTCGGGCGCAGCGCGGCACCGTCGAGCACCGAGCGGGCGGCCGGCAGGTCGGCCGGGTCGTGGACGAGCACGCCGCCCGCGAGGGCGGGCGCGGCCCGCATCAGCTCGGCGCGCCGGCCCGCGGGCACGGAGTCGGCAAGGTAGCGCCATCCCGTGGTCGCCGGGATGCCGGCCCGGTCGAGGACGTCGAGCGCACGGACGACGTCGAGCGTGGGCGGGAGCAGCCGGTCGGCCCCCAGCGCGGCGAGCGCACGCTCGTCCTCGGCGTCGGCGACGGCGAGCTCGACGCGACCGCGTTCGGCCCGGGCGACGGCGGCGGTGAGCAGCGCGACGAGGTCGCCCGCCTCGGCGACCGGGTCGACGTCGGTGCCGCCGGCGAGACCCCGGAGCCGGTCGTCGGACGCGAGGTCGGCGACGCGTCCGCGCAGCTCCACGGCCCGGTCGCCGGCCGCCTCCGCGGCGCGCTCGGCGGTCCGCCGCTGTGCGGTGAGGGTCTCGGCCGCGGCGGCCAGCTCGGCCCGGCGCTCGCGCAGCGTGGCGCGCTCGGCGGCGAGCCGGTCGAGCTCGTCGGCCGCCTCGGCGTCGACGGCCTCGTGCCGGGCGAGGGCGTCCTCCACCGCGGCCGCGTCGACGCTCCCTCCCGCGGCGACCGTCACCCCGGCACCGAGATCCCCGGACCCGGACCCGGACCCGGACCCGGACCCGGACCCGGCGAGGAGACTCCGGGCGGCGGCGAGATCGGCGTCGAGCCCGGCGAGGGCGTCGGTGAGGGCGGCGAGCCGCCCGGTCAGCGTGCCCCGGCGCTGCGACGCCTCCTGCCACGCCGTCCGCGCGGCGCGTTCGGCCGCACCGGCGTCGCAGGCCTCCGCGTCGAGCGCCGCGACGCGCGCCGCGACGGCGGCGATGCTCGCGTCGAGGGCGCGGGCGTAGCCGGCGGCCGTCGCGTCGCGCCGGGCGCGCAGGGGCTCGGCCTCGGCCGTCGCAGCCGCGAGCTGCTCCTCCAGCGAGCGGACCCGCCGGCGGGCCTGCCGCGCCGCGTCGACGGTCGCGACCGCGTGCCAGCCCGCGACGAGGGCACCGGCGCGCGCGTGCTCGGCCGCGAGCCCGTCGGCGCGCAGCTCGGCGGCCCGGACGCGATGCGCGGCGGCCGCCCGGCGCGCCGCGACCTCCCGCACCCGAGCCTCCTGGGCGGCGGTCTCGTGCGCGGCGCCCGTCGCGGTCAGCTCCGCGACCCGCTCGGCGTGCTCCGCGGCCGCGGCCTCGGCCCGCGCGGCGGCGGCGGCGAGCGCGGTGGCCAGGTTCGTGGCGCCGGCCTCGGCGGCCGCGACCGCGGCCGTGGCCCCGGCGTGCGTCGTGCGGGCCGCGGACAGCTCACCGAGCAGCGGACCCGCCTCGTCGGCGAAGGCCAGGTCGGCGAGGATCTCCGGGCGCGCGGCCAGGCCCTCGCGGACCTTCTCCAGGATGTCCGAGACCTGGCCCGGCACTTCGGGATCGACGATCAGCTCCAGCAGGTACCGCACGAACTGGTCGGGCCCGCGGAACTGGAACTGCCCCTCGATGCCGCCCTCGGTGGCGTTCATCTGCAGGATCGCGGTGAAGATCGCGGGATCGAGGCCGTGCTCGTCGAGCAGCCTGCTCCAGCGGTCCTGCGAGTCGGTCACGGCGACGCCGCAGTTCGGGATCGCGTCCCAGCGCTTGACCGCGGCGACGAAGTCGCGCAACGGCGTCGGGGCGTCGTCGGGGCCGAACGGGAGCGTGTCCAGCGACGCGCCCGACCGCGTACCCGGCTGGGCCCGGAACACGTACCAGCGGGCGCCGAGACGGTCGTGGTCGCGGTTGGGGTCGGCGGGCTGCGCGCGGTCGGCCCACTCGTAGACCGCGCCGGTGACGAGCGTCTGCCCGCCCGGCCCCGACCACTCGACGACGACGTGCGCGGTGTCCGAGCCCAGCACGTAGTCCTCGAGGTGCTTGCCGGTCGAGGACGTCGCGAGGAAGTCCCGGCGGTGCGGGCGGACCAGCGCGCAGATGAGCGAGAGGACCGTGGACTTCCCGCCGCCGTTGCGCAGCCACAGGATCGAGTGCAGGGCGCGGCCGTCGGCGTCGGTGAGATCGAGGGTCACGTCGACGAACCGCGCGGCGCGCGGCCCGATCCGGTGCAGGCGGACGCGGCGCATCGTCCACATCACGGGCACGGCCGGGCTCACGGCACGTCCTCGCGCCGCAGGTCGCGCAGCGCGTCGAGGGCGCCGCCGCCCGCGCTGTCGGCGACCAGCAGCCGGAACCGGTCGGTGAGGTGGAACGTGTCGGGCCCCAGCGACGCGGCCTCGCGCGCCGCGCCCTGCTCGACGAGCCAGCCGCACACGTCCTCGACGGCCTTGAGCGTGCAGCCGCGGGCCCGGCGGCCGGTCTGGGTCGTGATCAGCTGCGGGAGGTCGGCGTACACCTGCGCGGCGGCCCGGGCGCGTTCCTCGGCGCTGCCCTCGACCCCGGCGAGGGAGCCGAGCGTTCCGAGTGCGGCGCGGATGAAGCCGTCGATCGTCGCGACCTCGACGAGCTTGGTCTCGGGGTCGTCGAAGTCGGCGTCGGTCGGGTAGGCGTAGGCC
Organism: Pseudonocardia benzenivorans CB1190; assembly: GCF_000196675.2. Lineage (GTDB taxonomy): Bacteria > Actinomycetota > Actinomycetes > Mycobacteriales > Pseudonocardiaceae > Pseudonocardia > Pseudonocardia benzenivorans. The sequence goes on from NC_015312.1 coordinate 4,343,639, forward strand.
GCGATGCCGATCAGGACGAGCCCGAACACGAGCCGGTCGTCGGCGTCCATCGTGGACCGCAGGTCGCCGAGGCGGGTGGCGAACGGGCCCGCCGGGTCCGGGGCGAGCACGAGTCCGGACCGCGGTGTGCCGAGCACCTCCAGCCCCAGCCCCTCGGCCATCGTGTCGACCACGTCGCGGAAGCGCAGCTCGCTGCGGTAGCGGTCGAGCAGCGCCCGGTACTGCCCGCCCTCGACGGGTCGGGCGCGCCGCGCGAGCGCGAACCCGAGCAGCTCGGCAGCGGCGCGGACCTCGGTGAGATCGGCGGCGACGCTGGTCACGACACGGTCTCCCTGCTGTAGGCGTCACCGTAGACGTCGACGAACAGGACGTCGGCAGGCTCCGCAGGCGTCTCCGTCGCCCCGGTCGCGCCGCCGCGCAGGCGCACGACCAGGTCGGGCCCGCCGACACCCGGGACGTCGAGGAGCTCGTCGGCGCGCTCGGCCTCGATCCCGCCCGCGAGCACGTCGACCTCGGCGGCGACCTCGCCCTCGGCCTCGGCCGCGACGTCGGGGGCGAACGCCCACAGCGCCGACAGCAGGACGAGCTCGGTGACCTCGGCGGCGTCGGGGCCGTCGGGGACCGCGGCGAGCAGCTCCGAGAGGCGGACCTCGCCGTCCGCGGCGGCTCCCAGCACCTCGCGGGCGGCCGCCACGACCTGCTCGGGGTAGCGCTGCACGTCGTCGGAGACGTCGACGTCGGGCACGAGCTCGATCTCCGGCTCGGCCGCCTCGCGCGCCCGCGGCGGCGCCCACAGCGCGTCGACCAGGTCGTCGAACCGGACCAGCCGCGGCACGCTCACCCCGAGCGCGCGGTCGGCGAACGCGGAGGCGACGAGGGCGGCCTCCGCCCGCGGCAGCTCCAGCACCGGCAGCAGCAGCTCCTCGCGCAGCGCGAGCATCCGCAGCCGGCGCCGCCGCGCCAGCCGCTGACGCACCTGCGCCGACAGGAACACCTCGCGCGCGCCGACCAGCCGCCGCTCCAGGTCCAGGTGTACCTGCCGGGCCCGGCCGAGCAGGTCGACGATCCGGCCCGACACCGCCCGCACCTCCGGCGAGGTCTCGGCGTCGAGCCCGCCCTGGACGTGCTCGAGCAGCCGGTCGTCCTCGGCGATGCGGGACTCGACGTGCCGGCGGGCGCGCAGCAGCCGCTCGGGGACCTCGCGCTCCCAGTCGTGCGAGCCGACGTCGCGCCGCGTCGCGTCGAGCAGCTCGGCGAGCATCGCCGACATCCCGACGCTCGTCCGTTCCGCCTGGGCGGCGGTGCGCGCGGCCGCGTCGAACCGGCGGTCGTCGAGCTGGCGCTGCAGGACGTGGGCGAGCGCGCGGTCGGCGTCCTCGAGGTCGACGTCGAGCCCGTGCAGGAACAACGTCACCGCCTGGTCGCTCGCGACGAGGACCGGCCCGTACTCGGCCTCGCGCAGCGACAGCAGCCGGAAGCTGTAGGCCTCCCAGCGCGCGGGCTCGCCGGGCGCGCCGAGGTCGGCGAAGCGGTAGGTGAAGCGGCGTTGCTCGTGGGCGTCGTTGAGCAGTCCGCGCACGACCGTCTGGGCGACGTCGCGGGCCTGGTCGGGCCGGTGCGGCGCCATCCGGGCGGCGAGGCCGGCGAGCTCGTCGACCACGTCGTCGAGGGTGGCCTCGCGGGCGAACCCCATCGATCCGACGACGATGTCCACCGCGGCGAGCGCGAGCAGCCGCAGGTCGTACTCGTCGTCGTCGATGCCGGCGTGGGCGGCGTTGCGGACCAGCCGCGACACCGGGTCGGTCAGCGCCAGCGCCCGCCACCGGTCGCGTGCGGACGCGTCGGCGGCGGGCGAGACCACGCCCCCGTACGCACCCGTCATGTCCCTCGCCGGCTGTTCGGTCCTGCAGCGCCGCGTCCTGCAGCGCCGAACGGAGGGTAGCCACCGCGTCCGACGGCCACGGCCGGAGGTCGCGCGTGGCGATGGTCGCTGGAGCGACCTGCTGGGGCGACCATCGCCGCGCACAGGCGCCGCTAGGGTGATCGCGGGCGGCGGAGCTCCACGTACGCGCGCCGGCGACCGGACGTGGCCCGGCCACGTCCGTCACGGCGAGGAGGACCATGACCAGCGACTCCTGTCCCGACGTCCCGCTCGACGAGGACGTCGACCGTTACGACCCCGGCCACCGGGCGTGGGTCGTGCAGGCGGTCGCGCGCATCAAGGCCGAGACGAACCGCTCGTCGGACACCCATCTGCTGACGGTCCCGCTGCCGCCGGAGTGGGACGTCGACCTCTACCTCAAGGACGAGTCCACGCACCCGACGGGCTCCCTGAAGCACCGGCTCGCCCGCTCGCTGTTCCTGCACGCGCTCTGCAACGGCTGGATCCGGCGCGGGCGACCCGTCGTCGAGGCCTCCAGCGGGTCCACGGCGGTCTCCGAGGCGTACTTCGCGCGGCTCGTCGGCGTGCCGTTCGTGGCGGTCGTCGCGCGCACGACGAGCCGGCAGAAGATCGAGCTCATCGAGCTGCACGGCGGGCGGTGCCATCTCGTCGACCACCCGTCGGAGGTCTACGCGACGGCGGCGCGGCTGGCCCGCGAGACCGGTGGGCACTACATGGACCAGTTCACCTACGCCGAGCGTGCCACCGACTGGCGGGGCAACAACAACATCGCGGAGTCGCTGTTCGCGCAGATGGCGCAGGAGCGCCACCCGGAGCCGGCGTGGGTCGTCGCGACGGCGGGCACGGGCGGCACGTCGGCGACGATCGCCCGCTACTGCGTCTACACCGGACGGCGCACGGCCGTCTGCGTCGCCGACCCGGAGAACTCGGCGTTCATGCCGGGCTGGCGCGACGGCGACACCGCCGTGACGACGCCGGTCAGCTCCCGCATCGAGGGCATCGGCCGGCAGCGGGTCGAGCCGAGCTTCGTCGGCGCGGCGATCGACCGGATGATCCGGGTGCCCGACGCGGCGGCCGTCGCCGCCGTCCGGCACCTGGCGACGGTGTCCGGGCGCCGCGCCGGGGGCTCGACCGGGACGGGCCTGTGGGCGGCGTACCGGATCGTCTCGGAGATGGTCAGGGCCGGGCGGGGCGGCAGCGTCGTCGCGCTGCTGTGCGACGCGGGCGACCGCTACGCCGACACCTACTACTCCGACGAGTGGCTCGCGGGGGCCGGGATCGACGTCGCCCCGTACCTGCGGCGGCTCGACGAGTTCTGGCGGACGGGCACGTTGTCCTGATCCCGTGTCGGGCGGGTCCGTGACGGGCGGGTCCGTGATGGACTGGAACCATGAGGACCTACGTTCTCGTGCACGGCGCCTGGGGCGGCTCCTACGGCTTCCGGCACGTCCGCCGGTTGCTGGCCGCGCAGGGCCACGAGGTGTTCACCCCCAGCCTCACCGGTATCGGGGAGCGGTCCCACCTCACCGGTCCGCTGGTGTCGCTCACCACGCACGTGCTCGACGTCGTCAACACGGTCCGCTACGAGGACCTCGACGACATGGTGCTGCTCGGCTTCTCCTACGGCGGCATGGTGGTGACGGGCGCGCTCGACGCCATCGGGGACCGGGTCCGCGAGCTGGTCTACCTCGACGCGTTCGTCCCGGCCGACGGGCAGAGCGTCACCTCGCTCTCCCCGGCCCGCGAGGTTCCGCAGGGCCTCGGGGCGCCGTGGCTGATCCCGCCGAACGAGCGCGCCTACGACTCGCCGGAGATCGCGGCGTTCTCCCAGCCGCGGCGCACCCCGCAGCCCGCGCGGACCTTCACCGAGCCCGTCCGGCTCGGCGCGCCGCTGGAGGAGTGCGGGTTCGGGCTGACCTACATCCGCGCGACGGCCGAGCCGAGCGTGGCGTTCGAGGCGGCCGCCGCGCGGGCGAAGGCCTCGCCCGCGTGGCGCTACCACGAGATCGACACCGGCCACATGGTCCCGGAGAACCGGCCGGAGGAGCTGACCGCGATCCTGCTCGGCCTGGCCTGACCCGGACCGCGACCCGGGCCGGGCCCGGCGCGTCAGAGCTTGTCGGCCTCCGGGATCACCTTCTCGCCGAGGATCTCCAGCGGCGTGATCGCCGAGACACCCGGGACCCAGCCGTGGACGTGCGTGACACCGAGGGTCGCCAGCCCGGCGAGCTGCTCGAGCATCGGGTCGACGTTCTCGCCGTCCGCGCCAGGGTCGAGCGGGAACATGACCGTCTTCTCGATCTCGTCGTAGTCGCGGCCGACGGCCTCGCAGTGCTCGCGCAGGACGTCGAGCTTGCGCGCGACCTCGGGGCCGCCGAACAGGTTGCACGCCTGGGCGTACTGCGCGACCAGCCGCAGCGTCTTCTTCTCCCCGCCGCCGCCGATCAGGATCGGCGGGTGCGGGCGCCGCAGCGGGTGCGGCGAGTCGAGGGTGCGCTCCAGCGTGTAGTGGGTGCCGTTGTAGGGGCCGTCGTCGTCGCTCCACATCTGCAGACAGATCTGCAGCGTCTCCTCCAGCCGCTCGAAGCGCTCGGCGGTCGGCGGGAAGTGCAGGCCGAGCCCGCGGGCCTCCTCGTCGTTCCAGGCGGCGCCGATGCCCAGCCAGGCCCGGCCCCCCGACAGCACGTCGAGGGTGGAGATCTGCTTGGCGAGCAGGCCGGGCGCGCGGTAGCTGACCGCGGTGACCCAGGCGAGCAGCTCGACGCGCGACGTGCGGGCCGCGAGGTAGCCCAGCGTCGTGTACGCCTCGAGCATGTCGTTCTCGACGGGGCCGACGCCGCGGATCTGCCAGACGTGGTCCATCACGCTGACCTTGGTGAAGCCGACGTCCTCGGCGGTGGTGACGACGCGGGTGAGGTCGGCGGCCAGGTTCTGGGGGCCGCCCGGCCAGGTGAAGTCAGCGACGTGGAGGCCGATCTTCATGCTGTGGTCTTCTCCCTCGGAGGTGGGTGTTCCCTTCCGACGCTAGCCCGGCACGCCACCGCTCCCGTGCGCCGCCACCTCCCGACGGGGCCGATTCGAACCGGACATAACCGAAATAGCAAACCGAATTCCACGAATTCGATCTGCCATTCGGGTTTGGTTCCCGGGGAGCCGTGTGACGGGAACACAGCCCTTGGGTACCGCACGTCGACTCACCGGATGAGGAGGCCGATGTGGCGAGCCCGGAAGCAGAAGTCAGACGAGAACACCCGATCCGCAGCCTGATCCCCGCGCGGATCGACAGGTTGCCGTGGTCGCCGTTCCACACCCGCCTGGTGGTCGCCCTCGGCGTGGCGTGGGTGCTCGACGGGCTCGAGATCACCGTCGCGGGCTCGGTGGCCAGCATCCTGGAGAAGCCCGAGGGGCTGAGCATGTCGGCGGCCGCGGTCGGCGCGGTGGCCACGGTCTACCTCGTCGGCGAGGTCGTCGGGGCGTTGTTCTTCGGACATCTCTCCGACCGCCTCGGCCGCCGCAACCTCTTCATCATCACGCTCGCCGTGTACCTCATCGGCAGCGGCCTCACGGCGTTGACGCTCGGCAACGGCGTGGGATGGATCGTCTTCCTCTACTTCACCCGGTTCATCGCCGGCATGGGCATCGGCGGCGAGTACGCGGCCATCAACTCCGCGATCGACGAGCTGATCCCGGCCCGCTACCGCGGGCGTGTCGACATCGCCGTCAACGGGACCTACTGGTTCGGCGCGATCCTCGGCACGCTCGGCACGTTCATCCTGCTCAACGCCGTGCACCCGTCACTGGGCTGGCGCCTCGGGTTCCTGCTCGGCCCGGTGCTCGGCCTGATCATCATCGTCGTGCGGCGCAACCTCCCGGAGAGCCCGCGCTGGCAGATCATGAACGGCCGCCGGGACGCGGCCGAGAAGTCGATCACCTACATCGAGGAGGAGGTCCGCAAGACCGGGCGCGACCTGCCCGCCGTCGACGAGTCGAAGGCCATCGCGCTCGTCCCCGCCTCGGAGATCGGCTACCTGCGGCTGCTGCGGCTGCTCTTCCGCGAGATGCCGGGGCGCGCCACGCTCGGCGCGACGCTGATGATCACGCAGTCGTTCCTGTACAACGCGATCTTCTTCACCTACTCCCTCGTGCTCACGACCTTCTTCCACGTGCCGTCCGGAAACGTGCCGCTGTACTTCATCGCGTTCGCCGTCGGCAACTTCGTCGGCCCGCTCGTGCTCGGCCCGCTGTTCGACACGATCGGGCGCCGCAAGATGATCGGCGGCACCTACCTGCTCTCCGGCGTCCTGCTGGCGATCACGGCGGTGTTCTTCAACGCGGGGATGCTGGACGCGCTGACGCAGACGATCGCGTGGACGGTCATCTTCTTCTTCGCCTCGGCCGGCGCGAGCGCGGCGTACCTCACGGTGAGCGAGATCTTCCCGCTGGAGGTCCGGGCGAAGGCGATCGCGGTGTTCTTCGCCATCGCGCAGTGCTTCGGCGCCATCGCACCGCTGATCTACGGGGCGCTGATCGGCGACGGATCGCGGCCCTTCCTGCTGTTCATCGGCTACCTCATGGGCGCGGTGATCATGGCGATCGGTGGCCTGGTCGCGTGGTTCCTGGGTGTCGACGCCGAGCGCAAGTCGCTCGAGGACGTCGTGTCGCCGCTCGCGGCGCGCGCGCCCGCAACCCGGGCCCCGGGCGCGGGTTCGCCGTCGGCGGGCTGAGCCGCCCGCGGCCTCAGCCGACCAGGGCGGCGAAGCGGTCCAGGTCGACGTTCCCGCCGCTCACGATGACACCGACGCGCTGTCCCGCCAGGCTCTCCCGGCGGGACAGCGCGCCGGCGAGCGCGAGGCAGCCCGTCGGTTCGACGACGAGCTTGAGCCTGCTCGCCAGCAGCCGCATGCAGTCGACGAGCGCCTCGTCGTCGACGGTGAGGATCTCGTCGACCCCCTCGCGGATGATCGCGAACGGGTAGCGGCCCAGGTGCTGGGTCTGCGCCCCGTCCGCGATGGTCCGAGGGACGTCGATGTGCACGATCTCCCCCGCCCGCCACGACCGCAGCCCGTCGTCGCCCGCCGCCGGCTCGACGCCGTGGATGCGCACGCCGGGCGACGTGGCCCGGGCCGCGAGGATCGCCCCCGAGAGCAGCCCGCCGCCGCCGAGGCAGACGAACAGCGCGTCGAGCTCCCCGGCCTCCTCGATGAGCTCGAGCGTCGCGGTGCCCTGACCGGCGAGCACGTCCGGATGGTCGTAGGGCGGGATCACCGTCAGCCCGCGCTCGGCCGCGATGGTGGCGGCCAGCTCCTCGCGGTCGACGGCGTAGCGGTCGTAGGTGACGATCTCCGCGCCGTAGCCGCGGGTCGCGGCGACCTTCGAGGCGGGCGCGTCGAGCGGCATCACGATCGTCGCCGACGTCCCCAGCTCGCGGGCGGCGAGCGCGACGGCCTGCGCGTGGTTGCCCGACGAGAAGGCCAGCACCCCCGCGGCGCGCTGCGGCTCCGGGAGCCGCGACAGCGCCGTGTAGGCGCCGCGGAACTTGAACGCGCCGCCACGCTGCAGGTTCTCGCACTTGAGGAACAGCGATGCGCCGGCCATCGCGTCGAGCGTCCGCGAGGTGACCACGGGCGTGCGGTGCGCGACGCCCGCCAGCGCCCGGGCGGCCGCCTCGACGTCGGCGAAGGTCGGGACGGGCCGTTCGAGCGTGCTCAGGCCTGACCCCCGGCGGCGGCGTCGAGCGCGTGCGGCGGGACCTCGCCGGCCGGCGCGGCGCCGTCGCGGGCGGCGTCGTCGGGGTCCTCGACGACGAACAGCACGTCGACACCGGTGAGGCGCAGGATGCGGCGCAACGTGCCGCGCGGCCCGCGCAGCGTGACCGATCCGCCGCGGCGGCGGGTGCGACGGTGCGCGGCGAGCAGGGCGGACAGCCCCGAGGAGTCGCAGAACGTCACCGCGGACACGTCGATGACGACGTCGGCCGGCCCCGTGCCCGGCCCGGCCAGGGCCCGCAGCTGCTCGTCGAGCACCGGGGCCGTGGTGTGGCTGAGCTCGCCGCGCACCGACACGCACGGCGTGCCGTCGGCGCCGGTCGTCGTGTCGAGATGGAGTGGCTCGGGATGGCCGCTCACCGGTCGTCGCCTCCGATCGTCGGCTCCCGTCGCAGCAGCGCGCGGCCGTCCCGCAGGCACCGCAGGGCGAACGGGAAGTCGTGCAGTCCCGCGGCGAGCGCGTCGAGCACGGTGCGCAGACCGCCGGTGGTGATGCCGCGGGCCGTGAGCGCGGCCGCGAGCCAGCGCAGGTAGTCCGCGAACAGCTCGGCGTCGTCGAGGTAGACCGCCGCGGCGAGGAAGTCGACGACCTGCCCGACGTCCTCGAACGGATCGGTCTCCAGCGGGTTGGCCAGTGCCCCGCCCGCGAGCGGGGAGAACCCGTGCAACGCCGTGACCGCCGCGCCGACGAGCTCACCGCGGCGCTCGCGCAGCGCCGGGTACTCCGCGTCCGCGCCGGTCGAGGCCGCCTGCTCGGCCGCCGCACGGCCCCGCCACGGTTCCCGCTCGAGGATCTCCAGGGCCTCGACCGGGCCGGGCGCCCAGGCGTCGACGCCCAGCCGCCGGGCCCAGCGGCCGTCGACGCCGAACCCGGGCCCGCCCGCGATGACCGGTGTCCCGGTGCGCTGGGCGGCCTGGATCGTGCGGTGCGCCGCCGGTAGGTGGATGGGCAGCGCGCAGCTCAGCGCGACCGCGTCGGGCCCGTACTCGTGCAGGTAGGAGGCCAGGTGCTCGGCGGGCACGCTGGCGCCGAGGAACGTCACGCCCCAGCCGTCGGCGCGCAGCACCTCCGCGACGATGCGCGCGGGCAGCGCGTGCCACTCGCCGTCGAGACAGCCGACGACGACCGAGCCCCGCGCGCGGCCCGCCGGGATCCGGGCCCCGACCGCGGCGACGACGCGCTCGTTGACGGCGGTGGCCGCGTGCTCCTGGGCGACGCTCCACTGCCCGCCCTGCCAGAGCTGCCCGATCCGCCGCGCCGCGCCGCCCACGAGACCGACCAGCACCTCGGACACCGGGACACCCGCGTCGAGCAGGCGCACCGCGATCTCGCAGGCACGCCACTCGTCGGCACGGCCCAGCGCGTCGAGGAACTCGGCGGCCGTCGCCTCGTCGTACCGGGCGGGGAGCGTCGGGGGTGGTGCGGTCACGCAGGTCCCTCTCTGTCGGCCGGCGGCGTCCCGGTCGCGGTGCGGACCGAGTGCAGGTGGCGGCGCGGAGCGCTGCCCGGCAGCGGCGCCTGTACGACCAGCACGGCGATGTCGTCGCGGCTGCCCGCGCTGAGCCAGTTGGTGGCGTGCAGCGTCACCCGTTCGGCGATCGCGGCCGCGGGCATGACGTGGCAGCCGCCGAGCAGGTCGACGAGCCGCTCCTCGCCGAACTCCTCGCGCCCGCCGACGCCGCCGCGGGCCTCGGTGACACCGTCGGTGTAGAGCACGCAGGACTCGCCCGGGGCGAGGTCGATCGTGCGCGCCCGGAAGCGGGCTCCCGGGATGGCGCCGACCAGGGTCCCGCCGACCTCGGCGATCTCCGCGCCGTCGGCGCGCACGAGGACGGGGGGCGGGTGCCCCCCGCCGGCGAGCCGGAGCCGCAGCCCGCCCGACTCCAGCGGCACTGCCGAGCCGACGACGACGGTGACGAACCCCGGGTCGTCCTCGTCGGCGGCGGCCTCGAGCATCGTCTCGTTGAGCAGCTCGAGCAGCCGGACCGGATCGCTCTCCAGCCGCCGCAGCGCCTGCACCGAGTGCCGCAGCCTGCCCGTGCTGACCGCGGCGTCGACACCCTTGCCGCACACGTCGCCGAGCATGAAGGTCGCGGAGCGACCACCGGGCTCGGCGTGGACGTCGTAGAAGTCGCCGCCGATGAGCAGTCCCTGCTCGGCCGGCCGGTAGGCCGCCGCGAACGACACGCCCTCGACGAGCGGCAGCTCTGGCTGCAGCAGGCTGCGTTTGAGCACGGCGGCGGTGCGGGCCTGCGCCGCGTAGAGCGAGGCCGCGGCGAGCGCGATCCCGGCCCGCTGCGCGAACTCCTCGACGAGCGCCGCGTCGAGCTCGGGGGAGACCGCCGTGGCCCGCGTGCCGTCGGGGCCGTCCTCCGGCGGCAGCAGTACCAGCGCGCCGGCGGGCTTCCCGTTGCCCGGCAACGCCATCAGCGCGGCCCCGCTCGCGCCGGTGCCGGTGCGTCGCCACGGCTCGGAGTCGAGCTCGGCGGCGACCAGCAGCTGCGGACCGGTGTCGAGGCCTGCGAGCGCCCTCGCGACCGGCGCGGGCAGCGCGCGGGCCGGGGCCTGCCCCGCGCTGGAGGGCCCGGCGTGCTCGCAGCGGTACCAGTCGACGGTGCCGGCGTGCACCGGCAGCACGACGATCGCGGCCTCGGCCAGCTCGTCGGCGGCCAGCTCGGCGACCGCCCGCGCCGTCCGCCCCGGGTGCAGCGACAGTCCGAGCCGGCGGCTGGCCGCGGCCAGGAACCGCGACCGCGCGCGCTCGGCCAGCAGACTGTCGAGCCGGGCACGTTCCTCGGTGACGTCGCGCACGTGCCACGCGGTCCAGCCGCCCGGGAGGCTGCGGCGGCGGACGGCGAGGGCGCGCCCGTCGACGGCGACCTCGGCCTCCGCGGTCCCGGCCCCTCCGCCGCCGGGGGCGTCACCCTTCCCGCCGCCGGCCCGGCCGCTGTCTTCGCCGCCGTTCTCGGCGCCGCACGCGAGCGTCAACGGCGACATCGCCGCCGCCGACAGCTCGCCGACGCGCAGGCCGGGCAGCAGCCGCCGCGCGACGACGTTGGCCGAGCGGACGACGCCGCGCTCGTCGCACGCGAGGACGCCCTCCCCCGCCCCGTCGAGCAGGCGCTCGGCCAGGCTCGGCTCCGGTGCAGCGGCGGGCGCCGCGGGTCCCGTCGGGACGAGGGCCGCCGACCGTGCCGGGAGCGGCACCAGGGCGCCGTCGACCGCACCACCACCGATGCCGGTGGCGGCGCGGTCCGTGTCGGCGTCCTTGCTGCGGCTGATCACCCGCGAATCACACACTCTCGGTAGTCGGCACGGACCCGCGGCGGGACCGCCACGGCGGGACCGCACAGCTGGAGGCCGCGAATGACGACGCCGTTCGTCCGAGGGTAGAGGTCTCCGGGGGATTCCTCAGCGTCCGACCGCGTCGAGGGGAGCTGGTGCGTCGGGTGGCGCGCCCCGTGGGGCGAGCCCCGACGCGGGCCGGACGGGCGGTCGGTCAGCGCCTGCGACGGTTCCCACGGTTCCAGCCGGCGACCACGGACAGGCCCTCCACCAGGCCGTTCACGGCCGATCCCAGCCGGCGACGCAGCTTCTTCATGATGTCCACTCCTCGTGTCGGGGTTCTCGGGGGACGCCCCCGACCGTCTCAAACCGGTAACGGTGCGCCACGTCCGGGTCCACCAACGGGTGACGACGCAGGTCGGCGCGGGCGCGACGGCGCGGGCGGGGGCCGGCGCGGGCCGCGCACCCGGTAGCGTCGAGGACCGATGAGGCGATCGTTGCGCTCGCCGCTGCCGCAGCGGCACGGTCTCGACGCGGTCCGGCTGCGCACCCCCGCCGACGGGCCGTGGACCCTCATGCGCGACCACCTGGTCGAGAGGCTGCCGCGGGTCGCTCCCGAGCGCATCGACGAGATGCTCGCCCGGTCGGAGATCGCGGGCGTCGACGGGCCGCTGCGCCCGGACTCCCCCTTCGTCCCCGAGACCTTCGTCTGGCTGCACCGGGACCTGCCCGACGAGACACCCGTCCCGTTCCCGATCCACGTCGTGCACCGCGACGAGCACCTGCTCGTCGTCGACAAACCGCACTTCCTGTCGACGATCCCGCGCGGCCGCCACGTCGTCGAGACGGCGCTGGTGCGGCTGCGGCGCGACCTGGACCTGCCCGAGCTCAGCCCGGCGCACCGGCTCGACCGGGTCACCGCCGGACTGCTGATGTTCGTCGTGCGCCGGGAGGACCGCGGCGCGTACCAGACGATGTTCCGCGACCGGCGGGTCGCGAAGACCTACGAGGCGATCGCCCCCCACGACCCGGCGCTGCTGCTGCCGCGCACCGTGACCAGCCGGATCGTGAAGGAGCGCGGGATCATCGTCGCGCGCGAGGTCGACGGGCCGCCGAACGCCGAGACCTACGTCGAGCTCGTCGAGCACCGCGACGGGCTCGGTCGCTACCGGCTGACGCCCGCCACCGGGCGCACCCACCAGCTGCGGCTGCACATGGCGGCGCTGAACGTCCCCATCCTGGGCGACCACTTCTACCCCGAGCTGCACGACAAGCCGCTGGACGACTACACCCGTCCGCTGCAGCTGCTCGCCCGCACGCTGGCCTTCACCGACCCCCTGACCGGCGAGAACCGGCGGTTCACGAGCACGCTGGCGCTGCAGGCCTGGGACGACTACGCGGCCTGGGCCCTGTGAGCGGCCCTCGGCAGCCGCCCACGCCCCCGGCGCCGCGACACCGCTTCCGAGGCGGACCTCTCCGCCGGGAGGACGTCGTTCGCGCCCGCTCCTCACCCGCCGGGTGGTGATCCACCTGCCTCGCCTCGACGGCTACGGCGTCGAGGCCGTGCGCGACGCGCTCACCGCCCGGATCGCTACCTGCCTGAGCAGCTACACCGCGAGTAGTGGTTCACGCACGGGGTGGACGCGCTGCCTGTGACATGGTGATCTCGCCAGGCGCGGCCGAGCGAGAACGACCGCGGCGCCGCGCGGGCCGCTCGTCAGGCGCGCGCAGCGGTGAGGGTCGGCCCCGCCGCAGCCCGGTAGAGCGCCAGCACGTCGTCGAAGAAGGACGAGGAGCCCGGGGGCCACGACCCGATGATCGCCATGACCGCCTCCCGCCGCACGACGACGGCGTCCGGGTCCGTGTGCGCGAGCACCTCCTGCAGCTGCGCGGCGGTCAGCTCGGTGCAGTAGCCCGGTGCCCCGGCCTGCATTCGCCAGGTGTCGTCGACGGTGCCCGCGTCGACCGGATCGAACCCGGTGTCGTCGACGAGGCCCATCACGATCTCCTTGGCCCCCGGGCCGCCGCCCGCGACGGGGACGGCGAGCCGGTCGGCGGCCCCCTGCGGCCGCGCCCGGCCGGCGAGCGTCGTGCTGAGCAGCGCGTTCCATGCCCGAACGACCGGGCGGCCGAGGTGCCGCTCGATCCAGACGCCCTCGGCCGTGCCGTCGTCGATCTCCGCGATGCGCCCGTCTCGGTGCGGGTAGTAGTTCGACGTGTCGGCCACCGGGACGTCGGCGGGGAGGCGGTCGATGATCGGCCGCAGGGTCGGCGTGCTGCCGAACGGGATCGAGGTGATGAGCACGTCGACGTCGCAGCAGACCTCGTCGAGGGCGGTGGGGGCCGCGCCCGACTCGGCCGCCAGTCCGGCCAGTGACCCGGGTCCGCGGGTATTGGCGACCTGCACGACGTGCCCGGCCGCGCCGAGCTTCCGCGTGAGCTCGGCCCCGATGCTCCCGGTGCCGATGATGCCGATCCGCACAGCCCTCTTCCCTTCGTCGTCCTGATCACGTCTGTCATCGAGCGTCGCAGGTCCGATGCCGCGGAGCGATGCCGGAAACAGGCACGATCATTACCCTGGGAGTCATGGCTCGGATCGAGGTCCGCGAACTCGAGTACTTCCTCGCTGTGGCCGACACGCTGCACTTCGCCCGCGCCGCAGACCAACTCGGGATCGCCCCTCCCCCGCTGTCGCGCGCGATCGCACGGCTCGAACGGCGGTTGGGCACGGCGCTCTTCGAGCGCTCCAGCCGCCGGGTCGAGCTGACCGCGGCCGGCCGCGTGTTCCGCACCGAGGCGCGGGCCACCCTGCGCGCCCTCGACCGCGCCGTCCGGCGGGCGCAGCAAACCGGCCGCGGCCCGCTGCGGATCGCCACCCCGTCCGGCACCGGCGCGGGCCTGCTGCGCGAGGTGGTGCGCGGCTACGTCGCCCGCTCCGGCCGTGACGCGATCGAGCTCGTCTTCACCAGGGACCAGGTCTCCACGGTCCGCGACGGCCACGCCGACGTCGCGCTGGTGTGCTCCTCGGCGGACGACCTGACGGGCCTGCAGGTCCGGCACGTTGCCACCGAGCACCCGGTGGCCCTCGTGCCGCTCGACCACCCCTTCGCGGGACGGCCCTCCCTCACGGCCGCGTGCCTGAGCCGCGACCCGGCCTACGTCACCGAGCCCCCACCGGTCGGGCTCGACGCGCTCATCGATCTGGTCGCCACGGGCCAACTGATCGCGGTCGTCGGCGACAGCGCCCTCGACCGGCTCGGCCGGCACGTCGCCGCAGTCCCCGTGACCGGCCTCCCGGCGACGGACGTTCTGCTCGCCTGGCCGGCGGACGGTCCGGACCCGCGCGTCGCCGGGCTGCTCGACCTGGTGCGGGAGCGCCGCTCGGCATGACGGACCGGGCCCCGCGACGACGCGGTTGAGCACCGCCACGTGGCTGTGCGGCTGTGGGTCCTGGTTGCGGTTGGTCGCGTGATCCCACCGCGTCCACGCCAGCCCGGTGGCCTCTTCACGTCCCTCGGCTGCCGCCCACGACGTAACTCGGTCGACCGGGGCGGGTCGTTCGGCGAGGCTCCTCGTCGTGGAGCTCGACGACACCCTGGTCGACCGGTTCGTCGCCGACGGGTTCGTGCACCTGCCCGGCGCGTTCGGCCGCGACGTCGCCGACGAGTGCCGTGACCTGTTGTGGACCGCGACCGGCTGCGCCGCAGACGATCCCGCGACGTGGACGCGGCCCGTCGTGCGGATCCCCGGCATGGCCCAGCCGCCCTTCCGCGCGGTCGCGACCACGCCGGTGCTGCACGCGGCGTTCGACCGGCTCGTCGGGCCGGGCCGGTGGGTGCCGCGCGCCGGGCTCGGCACGTTCCCCGTCCGGTTCCCGCATCCCGACGACCCCGGCGACGCCGGGTGGCACGTCGAGGCGAGCTACGCCGGTCCCGACGGCGCGCCGCGGACGAACCTCCGCTCCCGCGGCCGTGCGCTGCTGATGCTGTTCCTGTTCTCCGACGTCGGGCCCGACGACGCGCCGACCCGGATCCGGGTGGGCTCGCACCTCGACGTCGCGCCGCTGCTCGCCCCCTACGGCGACGACGGCGCGGAGTTCGTCGCCCTCGCCGGCGATGCGGTCCCGGCGAGCGACGGGCGGCCCGTCGCGTTCGCGACCGGCGCCGCGGGCGACGTCTACCTGGTGCACCCGTTCGTCGTGCACGCGGCGCAGCCGCACCGGGGCACCGCGCCGCGGTTCATGGCCCAGCCCCCGCTGGAGCCCACCGGCCTGCTCGACCTGTCCGGCACCGATCCGACGCCCGTCGAGCAGGCCGTGCTGGACGGCCTCGCGGCGGCGGGGCTCAGCCCTTCCAGGACCGGGTGAAGTCGGGCGGGATGACCAGGTCGTCGCGGCTGAGCTCGTGGATCGACGACCTGCCCAGCCCGAGCAGGGCCGAGTCGATGCCCTGGCGCAGGATCTGCAGCACGTTGGCCACCCCGGCCTCGCCGTTCGCGGCCATGCCCCACAGGTAGGCGCGCCCGATCAGGACCGCTCGGGCCCCGAGCGCCAGTGCCTTCACGACGTCGCCGCCGCGCCGGATGCCGCCGTCCATCAGGACCTCGACCTGGTCGCCCACCGCGTCGACGACCGCCGGCAGCAGCCGGATCGCCGCCGGCGTCCCGTCGAGGTTGTTGCCGCCGTGGTTGGACACCGAGATCGCCGTGGCGCCCGCGTCGACGGCACGCCGGGCGTCGTCGGGGTGCGTGATGCCCTTGACGGCGAACGGACCGCCCCACTCCTGGCGCAGCCAGGCGATGTCCTCCCACGTCGGCAGCGGGGTGCCCATCCACTCCCCGTAGGCGCCGAAGAACGTCGGGGCGGGCTCGCCGGGTGCGGCGAGGTTGGGCGTCGTGAGGTCGGGGAGCTTGCCGTGCTTGAGCCAGCCGGCGAGGTAGCGCGGCCGCAGCACGCCCTCGGGGGCGAACCGCAGCATCGCCTTGAGGTCGAGCTTCTCGGGGATCATCGGGCTGCCCCAGTCGCGGCCGTTGGCGAACGACCAGTCGAGGGTGACGATGAGCCCCTTCGCGCCCGCGGCCTTGGCCCGTTCGGCGCGCTGCAGGATGCGCTCCCGCGTGCCGACCCAGTACATCTGGAAGAAGAGCTTGTCGTTGGCCGCGGCGACGTCCTCGACGGCCCGGCTCGCGAACGACGACAGCCCCATCGCGGTGCCGGCCCCGGCGGCGGCGCGCGCGACGGCCACCTCGCCCTCCGGGTCGACGGCCTGCACGCCCGTCGGGGAGATGACGACCGGGAACGCGATCTCCTGGCCCATCACCGTCGTGGTCTGGGAACGCTCCTGGGGCAGGTCCGCGATGCGCGGCCGAAAGCCCAGCTCGCTGAACGCGGCCACGTTGTCCTCGGTCGTGATGCCGCGTTCGCTGCCGGCGACCAGCGCCATGTAGACGGACTTCGGCAGCCGCCTGCGCGCCCGCCGCTGTGCCTCGGCGACCGTCTCGAACCACTCGCCCGTGCTCGCCATTGCCCGCTCCCTTGCAGCCCGGCCCTCGTCGTCGTCCGCGGGAGCCTAGCGTTTCGGCACCGAGTGCCGAAAGTGGAGGGTGCGTGCCGCGGCGTCCATCCCGACGAAAAGCACCCTCCCGCAACCGGGGTCGCGGGAGGGTGTGCGTACGGGATCAGACGCCGTCAGTCGTCGACGGTCTCGTCGCCGCCCGCGCGGTGGCGACCCTCCTGCAGACCGCGCTGCCAGCTCGACAGCCGCATCCGCACCCGGTCGGGGGCGCGCTCGGTACGCGTCGCGCCGACGCCCACGCCGTCCTCCCCGGGTTCACCGCGGGGCGGCGGGACGACCTGACGGCCGGGCTGCCGGCGCGGGAGCCCGCTCGCCGTCGTGGACAGCTCGTCGGACTCGGCCGCGAGCTGTGCCGCGGCGGCCCAGCCACCGTCGTCGCCCCAGTCCTCGGCGCCCGCGCCGGGCGCGTGGTGGGCCCCGCCGGTCCGGAACCAGGCCGACGCCATCTCCTCGTAGATGGGGCTGCCGGCCTCGTCGTCGGTGCCCATCGTGCGCGGGTCGAGCGGGCCGAACAGCGCGTCGGCGCCGTGCGAGACCGCGGCACTGGCCGCGGCGAACAGCGGTGTCTCGTCGATGCGGATCGGCGGCAGCCCGTCGGGCGCCGGGGTGTCGGTCACTGGCCGCCCGCCCAGCGGGTCGACGACGGGCAGCGCGCCGGTGGGCGGGTCGACGGCCTCGGCGGACAGCGGCTCCGCCGGCGGACGACCGGCGAACATGCTGGTCGGCGAGTCGGCGAACCCGGCGTCCGCACCGACGGCATCGTCGAGGTCGGCGAGCCCGGCGGGCGACGACGACGCCGGGAACGCCCCGGTCCCGAACCCCTCACGGTCGAACCCTGCCGTGGCGGTGACGGGCAGCGGCCCACTCTCGGCGGGCCCGACGAGCACGTGCGCCGGACAGTGCACGGCGGCGACCAGGGCGAGGCCGGGCGCCGGCGGATGCGCCGGATCGACCCGGACGCTGACACGCAGGCCCGCCCGCCGGGCGAGCCGGGCCGCGACGAACAGCCCCACCCGGTCGGCCGGGAGCAGGCCTTCCTGTGCGGGGTCGTCGAGGCGGAACTGCAGCTCGTCGGCCTCCTCGCCGCGCAGCGCGACCCCCGCGACGAACACCTCGACGGCGAGCCCGCCGTCGGCCGTCCAGTGGCTGGCCAGGTCGATGCGGGCGCCGGGCGCCGTGGTCGCGCCGGTGTGCGCCAGCAGCTCGGCGAGGACGGCGCCCAGACCGTCGGCCGCGGCGGCCGCCAGCACGGCCCCGGCGGGCGGGGCGACGACGACGCGCGGCGCGTCCTCGACACCGGACATCACCTCACCGAGCAGCTCGCCGAGCAGGACCGGCCCCTCGGCGCGCCGCACCGGCTCGGCACCGGCGAGGGTGAGGACTGTGTCGCTGTCGCGGCGGGTGCGCCGGGCGACGGCGGCGAGCTCTGCGAGGTCGGCGAGCGGACCGGGGCGGGTCTCGTTGGCGCGCAGGCGTTCGGCGAGCGCCGCCTGCCGCGAGGCCTGCGCGCGCAGCCGCCGGATCACCCCGAGCAGGACGCCGTCGACCGCCACGCCCGGCGTGACGACGGGCAGCGGGCCCGACAGCGGCTCGGGCTCGGCGGGCACAGCACGCTCCCGCGCGACGGGCGAGGGCCGCGACCCCGCTGCCGGCGCGTCGTGGCCGGCGGGCGGGAAGGACGGGCCGGGGACCTGCGCGAACCCGCCCGCCGGGGTCGAGGGGCGGTGGCGGACCTCGGGCGCCCACGCGTCGTCACGGCCGCGGTCCTCGACGACCGGGACCCGCGCGGCGCCCAGCGGCTGCCACGACGCGGGCCGCCGGCCCTCGCCGGCGCCGGACACGTCCCCCCAGAGGTCGGTGGAGCCGCCGAGCGGCTCACCCTGCTCCGAGTTTCGCACCACGCGATCCCTCCGAACGGCTTGCGATCGCCGCCCCGTCCCACTCCACGCGGGAGCCGGGACGCTGGTGCCGACGGGGGAGCTGCGATCCTGCGTCGTGAAGGCTGAAGGCTACCCCGCCACGCAATCGCCGGCGGCGCACCCGAGGGGAATCAGGCATTCGCGCGGCGACACGCCGACGGGGTGCTTGCCAACGGCACCTCGGCCCGATCTTCGAGCCGCGCCCCGCGCGGCGACGACCGGTCGGCGACGAGAACGACCTGCTCGACGGTCCACCGGAGGTCGATCTCCGCACCGGCCAGGTCGGCGGGCACCCGGCCGCGGGCCAGCACCAGGTCGGCGCGGAACGGCTGCGGATGGGTCACCGGCACGATCGGTGATGTGGCGTCGAACACGGCCGCGCCGAGCTCGTCGAGGCCCCGGGCGGGCGCCGCGAGCCACTGCCCGCCGAGGCGCACGGTCCGCGGGCCGAGCACGCACTCCACGGGCCCCGCGCCCTCGACCGCGTCGGCCACCGCGTCGACGAGCGCGGCCTCCAGCCCGCCCCCGGCCGCCGGTACGGTCAGGTGCCCCAGCGGCCGCAGCTTCACGATCCACTGCTCCGGGACCGACCACGTGACGCCGCGGACGACGGGCCGCGGCAGGTCCCGCAGCGCGTCGAGCACCGCGGCGGACGGCCGGACCGCGATCGACATGCGCACGACCGACATCGTCCCGCCTCGTTCCGCCCGCCGCGATCCCCCGCCCGCGCACCGGGCCGACCGCGCGTGCGCCGGGCTCATCGACCGCGCGTGCGTCGGACACATGATCGACGCCTGCGTCGGCGATGAGTACGTGGCGACCGCGTCGTCCTACCGTCGGAGTCCCGGTGCCCGGGACCTGACCGAGAGGACGACGATGACCGACCTGTACGCGACCCTCGCCGAGCACGTCGAACGCGGCGCCGTCCCGGGCCTGGTCGCCGGGGTCGCCCGCGGTGGTGTGACCGACGTCGAGGTCCTCGGGTCGACCGGGTACCCCGGCGCGCAGGGCGCGCGCCCGATGACGCGCGACACGCTGTTCCGGATCACGTCGATGACCAAGCCCGTCGTCGCGGCCGCGGCGCTGTCGCTCGTCGAGGACGGGACCCTCGGCCTCGACGACGCGGTCGACGACCTGCTTCCCGAGCTCGCCGACCGCCGGGTGCTGCGCGACCCGCAGGGCCCGCTCGACGACACCGTCGCCGCCGAGCGTCCGATCACCGTCGAGGACCTGCTGAGCTTCCGCGCCGGCCTGGGCTTCGACCTCGACGTCGGCTTCCCGACGAGCCCGCTGTTCGCCGCCGCGGCCGAGCTCGGCCTCGCCATCGGGCCGCCGGTCCCGCCGTCGCCGCACTCCCCCGACGAGTGGCTGCGCCGTCTCGGCACGCTGCCGTTGCTCGCCCAGCCAGGTGCGCGGTGGCTCTACGACACGTGCGCCGACGTGCTCGGCGTCCTGGTCGCCCGGGCCGGGGGCGCGGCGCTGCCCGACGTCCTCGCCGAGCGCGTCCTGACCCCGCTGGGGATGCCCGACACCGCATTCCACGTCGAGGGCGCCGACGTCGACCGGCTCGCGGCCGGCTGGACCGACGGACCCGACGGCACGCCCGTCCCCCTGCAGGACGGCGGCGCATGGACCCGGCCCCCGGCGTTCCCGTCGGGCAGCGCAGGGCTCGTCTCGACCGTCGACGACTACGTGCGGTTCGCGACCGCGCTGGCGGCGGGCGAGCTGCTGGCCCCCGCGACGGTGGCGCGGATGGTCACCGACCGGCTGACCGGCCCGCAGCACGGCTCCGTGCTGCTCGGGGACCGCGGCTGGGGCCTGGGCCTGGCCGTCGACCCCGGGGGCCGCTACGGCTGGGACGGCGGCTTCGGGACGACGTGGCTGACCGACCCGGGCTCCGGGACGGTCGCGGTCCTGCTGACCCAGCGCACGTTCAGCGGGCCGGTGTTCGAGCTGATCAGTGCGTTCCGGGCGGCGGTCTGAGCCGGCGGGCCGTCACTCGAAGAGGTCGGTCGGGCCGGCCCCGCGGCGGACGATCTCCGGCTCGGGTCCCGAGAAGTCGATGACGGTCGTCGGCTCGACCCCGCACTCCCCCGAGTCGACGACGGCGTCGACCAGGTGGTCGAGCCGTTCCTTGATCTCCCAGCCCTGGGTGAGCGGCTCGGGCTCGTCGGGCAGCAGCAGCGACGAGCTCAGCAGCGGCTCCCCCAGCTCGTCGAGCAGCGCCCGGACCACCGTGTGCTCGGGGATCCGGACACCGACCGTCTTCTTCTTGGGATGCAGCAACCGGCGCGGCACCTCGCGCGTCGCGGGCAGGATGAAGGTGTAGCTGCCCGGCGTCGCCGCCTTGAGCGTGCGGAACAGGCTGTTCGACACGGTGACGAACTGGCCGAGCTGCGCGAAGTCGCGGCAGACGAGGGTGAAGTGGTGCTTGTCGTCGAGATGGCGGATCTCGCGGATGCGGGCGATCCCCTCGGCGTTGCCGAGCCGGCAGCCGAGCGCGAAGAGCGAGTCGGTCGGGTACGCGATCAGCCCGTCCTCGCGCACCATCTCGACGACCTGCGTGATCGCGCGCCGCTGGGGGTCGACGGGATGGACGTCGAAGTACCGGGCCATGGCGCCGCAGCCTATGCCCGCCCGCCCGCCCGCGGGCGCGGCCCTCACCCGCCGCGTGCGAGACTCGCGCCCGTGCCGGCGGGGGCGTGGGTGCGGGACCTCCGCACGGAGGTGCGGACGACGCTCACCGGTGTCGACCCCGGGCTCGGCCGGCTGCGGATGGCCGCGACCGCCACCGCCGCGATGGTGCTCGCGGCCGCCGTCATGGCCGGGGTCCGCGAGCTCACCGGCCAGCCCGTCACCGTCCTGCTCTTCGCCGCCGTGCTCGCCATGGTCAGCAACCTGTCGGTCAACGAGCCGGAGCTGCCCGCCCGCCGGATCACGACGGCACTCATGCTGCTGCCCGCCGCCCTGGCGATCACCGCCGGCACGCTGCTGGCGCCCGCGCGGCTCCTCGCCGATGTCGTTTTCGTGCTGGTCATGGCGGCCGCGGTGTGGGTGCGCCGGTTCGGCCCACGCGGCTTCGCGCTCGGCATGGCGGCGTTCATGCCGTACTTCTTCACCCAGTTCCTGCAGACGGGCGCCGCCGAGCTGCCCTGGCTCCTGCTGGCCGCGGGCGTGGGGATCGCCTCGACGCTGCTGCTGCGCGGCTGGCTGCTGGCCGAGCGTCCCGAGCGGGTGCTCGACCGGCTCGTGCGCGCCTTCCGGGCGCGGGTGCACGCCGTCGTGGAGGCGGTGGGCGACGTGCTGGCCGCCGAACCGGGCGACGTCGCCGACGAGCTCGCCGCCGTCCGCCGGGCCCGGGTCCGGCTCAACGACACCGCGCTGCAGGTCGTCGACCAGCTCGAGCACCTCGACCGCGACTCCCCCGAACCCGGCGACCTGCCGTTGCGCGTCATGGACACCGAGCTCGCCACCGAACGGCTGGCGATCTCCACCCGGCGGCTCATGGCCGAGGACCCGCCGCCCGACCGGCTGGTCCTGCGCCGGCTCGCCGCGGGCGTGCGCGGGCTGGGCCGAGCCACCCTGACCCCGACGCCGACCGATCGCGTCCCGGCCCTGCTCGACGGCGCGCGACGCAGCGTCGACGCCATCTCCGCCGACACCGAGGGCGGCTCCGAACGCGCGCAACGGGTCGCGTTCGCCGTCACCCGGCTCGCCGATGCGCTCAGCCTGGCCCGGGAGGCCGCGGGCCACGACCCCGCGCCGGACGGCGCCCGCCCCGCGGCGCCCGACCCCACCGCCGCGCCCGACCGCTCCGATCCCGACCACACCGACCCCGACCACACCGACCCCGACCACACCGACCCGGCATCCGGCAGCACCGACCGCACCACCGGCACCCCGGCCGACGGCAGCGCCGCCGAGGACGACGCGCCCGACGCCGGCGACGGCCGGCCGGGACTGGACCTGACCACGCGCCAGGCCGTCCAGGTGCTGGTCGCGACGAGCCTGGCGATCGTCGTCGGCGACCTGATCTCCCCGTCGCGCTGGTACTGGGCGGTGATCGCGGCCTTCGTCGTGTTCGCCGGGACGGCGAGCCGCGGCGACGTGGTCAACCGCGGATCGCAGCGCGTCGTCGGCACGATCGGCGGGGTGGCGGCCGGGATGGGGCTGGCGTGGCTCGTCGGGGACCATCGGCTCGTCGCACTGGTCCTGCTGTTCGGCTGCGTGTTCCTCGCGCTCTACCTGGTCCGGATCTCGCAGGCGCTCATGGCGTTCTGGATCACGACGGTGCTGGCGCTGCTGTACGGGCTGATCGGACAGTTCTCGACCGAGACACTGCTGGTGCGGATCGAGGAGACCGCCGTCGGGGCGGCGATGGGGATGATCGCGGGCTACCTGGTGCTCCCCAAGCGCACCCGGGAGGCGTTCGGGGAGGCGCTCGACGACGCGGTCGACGCCTCCGACGCCGCGCTCGCCGCGGCGATCGACCAGCTGTGCGGCCTCCGGCCCGAGACGTCCCCCGTCGAGCTCGCCCGCGACCTCGACGACGCGCTCGCGACGCTGCGGCAACGGGCCAAACCGCTGGGCAACCCGCTGCCGCGCAGGCGGGGGCGCTCGGGCTACGACCGCATCCTGCGGGTGCTCACGGCCGTCGACCACTACACCCGCGACCTGGCGCGGACCTCCGACGGCGTCACCGACCCCGACTGGGAGCCGACGCTGCGGCCCGCGGGCGACCGGGTCCGCGCCAACCTCGACGCGCTGCGCGACCACCTCGTCGCGGCCATCCCGCAGCAGAGCGGGCCGTCGACACGGGACGTCGACACGCTCGAACCGCCCGCCGACATCGGGTCCGCCGAGGACCTCGTCGACGCCGCGGAGGCCCACGCCGCGCGCTGCACGGAACCCCGCAAACGCTACGAGATGCTCGCCGCCGCCCGCTACCTGCGGCGGATCGACCAGGCCGTCGTCGGGCTGGCCGTCGACCTCGGCGTGGCGCCCGACCCGGCGGACCGCCCGCGGGCGGCCGCCCGCTGACGCCCGCCCACCCCGCCCGCCCGCAACCTCACGGTTCCCGCGGGCGCTCGGGCCGACCCTGAGGTTGCGCTCGGAAGGCAGTCTCGAGCTTGCGGTCAGGTTCCGGCCACAAGGTCTGGCAGGCTCGCGTCATGGACCCGACGGCTCGCATCCTGCGGCTGCTCTCGCTGCTGCAGACCTACCGCCACTGGTCGGGCGACGAGCTCGCGCAGCGGCTGGCGGTCAGCCCGCGGACACTGCGTCGCGACGTCGAACGGCTGCGTGAGCTCGGCTATCCCGTCCTGACCAGCCGCGGTACCTACGGCGGCTATCAGCTCGCAGCGGGCACCCGGATCCCACCCCTGCTGCTCGACGACGAGGAGGCCGTGGCCATCGCGGTCGGGCTGCGCACCGCGGCGAACGGGTCGGTGGCGGGCATCGAGGAGACGTCGGTCCGGGCACTGGCGAAGCTGCAGCAGGTCCTGCCGACGCGGTTGCGCCGACGCGTCGAGGCCCTCGCGGTGGCGACGGAGGCCGTGGCGGGCTACGGGGAGTCCGTCGACCCGGACGTCCTGCTCACCATCGCCCAGGCGTGCCGCGGCTCCGAGCAGCTGCGCTTCCACTACACGGCCACGGACGGGTCCGAGACCTCCCGGCTGGTCGAGCCGCACCGACTGGTGTCGCGGTACCGGCGCTGGTACGTCGTCGCGTGGGACGTCGACCGCGGCGCGTGGCGGACGTTCCGCGTCGACCGCGTCACCCGTCCCTTCGCCAACGGTGTCCGGGTCCCGCCGCGCGAGCTGCCCGCCGAGGACGCGGCGAGCTTCGTCGCGGCGGCGCTGCGGTCACGCCCGCAGCCGTTCACCGCGGTGCTGCGGCTGCGCGGGACGGCCGACGAGCTGCGCGACCGGGTGCCCGGCTGGATGGGTGAGCCCGTTCCCGACGGCGACGGCACCTGCCTGCTGCGCACGGGCGCGGACAACCTGGAGTGGCTCGCGCTGAGCCTGACCCGGCTCGACGCCGACGTCGAGCTGGTCGAGGGATCCCCGGACCTCGTCGCAGAGCTCAACCGGCTGCGCACCCGCGCCGAACAGCTGACCGCCGCACCCTGAGAACCGGCGGCCGCCGTCCGGGTGCTGCCGGTGCCGAGGGCAGCTGCCACGATTGATCGCGTGACCAGATCGTCGTCGACGCCGGGGACCTGCCCGTGCGGCCTCCCCGAGCCGTACGACGACTGCTGCGGCCGGTTCCACACCGGCGCCGCGGCGGCGCCGACCGCGGAGCTGCTCATGCGCTCCCGGTACACCGCCTTCGCCGTCGGCGACACCGGCTACCTGCGGCGCACATGGCATCCGCGGACCCGCCCACGGCGTCTCGCGCTCGAGCCCGAGCAGGTCTGGACCCGGCTGGAGATCCTCTCCCGCAGCGGCGGCGTCCTGTTCACCACGCACGGCATCGTCGAGTTCGCCGCGCACTACACCCGCCGCGGGCGGCCCGGCGTGCTGCACGAGCACAGCCGCTTCGTCCGCGAGGACGGTGTCTGGCTGTACTTCGACGGGACCGAGGACTGAGACCCGGGCACCGGTCGGGAAGAGAGCCCACATGACCGGGCCGGACTGGTCCTCGACGGTGGTTCGCCCCCTCCCTGACCTGCGCAGACACGGCCGGAACCGTCAGGTACGACCGGATCCTGCCGGATCTACCGGGTCGCACGGCGTGGGTGGGCCGACCTAATCTCCGCCCGTGACGACGATGGGCACCCGCACCGCGGTCGGCAGCTTCAGCGGCGACCCCGGCCGGCGGGCGTCGGGGCGCGAGGTGCTGCGGCTGCTGGCCGCGACGAGCAGACCGCTGGCATGGGCGACGGCCGTCTGGGCGGCGGCGGCGGCGGTCGCCCCGGCCGGGGTCGTCGTCGCGCTGGGGGTTGTCGTCGGCGCCGTGCCCGCGGCCGCCGAGCACGGCCTCGGCTCTCCCGACGGGCACCGGCTGGTCGTCGGGCTCGTCGTCGCGACCGTCGTCTACGCGTTCTCGCTCGTGCTCGATCCCGTCGGCAGCGCGATCGGCATCGCCGCCCGCACCCGGATCACCGGCGCGCTGCAGGGCAGGCTGCTGCGCGCGGTCTCGCAACCGGTCGGCGTCGCGCACCTCGAGGACGCCGACGTGCTCGACAGGCTCGCCCGCGCCGAGGGCAGGCTCACCGGGATGTTCCCCGGCGACGCGCCGGTGACCTGGGCGGGCTCGGTCGCGACGCAGGCGTCGGGCTGGCTGGCCTGCGGCGTCGTCGCGCTCTACCAGTGGTGGGTCGGGCTGGTCCTGCTCGTGATGTGGGTCGTCGTGCGGCGGCTGATGCTGCGCACCGTCGTCGTGCTCGCCACCGAGCACCGCGGCCAGACGACGGCGATGCGACGCGCGGGCTACTTCGCCGCGCTCGGCACGCGGGCCGCGGCGGCCAAGGAGATCCGGGTCTTCGGTCTCGACGGGTTCGTCGCCGACCGCTACGGCGCCGAGTACGGCGCAGCGCTGGACTCCGCGGTCGGCGGGATGCGCCGGCTGCACCGCCGGGCACTGGGCTGCGTGGTCGTCGTGGCCGTCGGGATCGTCGGCGCGCTGCTGGTCATCGGGGCCGACGCGCACGACGTCGGCCTCGCCGCGCTCGCGACGCTGCTGCCGATGCTGGCGGTGACGATGTCGGCGGGTTCGGTCACCTTCGACGACCTGACGGTCGCGTGGACGATGTCCGGGCTGCCCGATGTCGAAGGCCTCGAACGCGACCTGGCCAGGGAGGCCGCACCGCCGGGTGGTGCCCGCGAGCCGGCCGGGCTGCCGCGGGAGTCGATCCGGTTCGCCGACGTGTACTTCCGCTACCCCGGCCAGGACGACGACGTCCTCGCCGGCATCGATCTCGAGCTGCCGGCGGGTACGTCGACCGCGGTGGTCGGGGTCAACGGCGCCGGCAAGACCACGCTCGTCGGGCTGCTCTCGCGGCTGCGCGACCCGGTCTCGGGCGAGGTGCTCGTCGACGGCACGGACGCCCGGGAGCTCGATCCGGCCCGGTGGCAGCGGCAGGTCGCGGTGGTGCCGCAGGAGCCCGTGCACTACCCCGCGACGGCCTACGACAACGTCGCCTACGGCGCGCTCGCACACCTCGCCGACGCCGACGGCGTCCACGCGGCCGCCGCGCAGGCGGGGTTCGCGGCCGTCGTCGAGACGCTGCCCGACGGCTGGGACACCGTGCTGTCGCCGGAGCTGCCGGGCGGGGTCGACCTGTCCGGCGGCCAGTGGCAGCGGCTCGCGCTGGCCAGGGCGTTGTTCGCGACCCGGCACGGCGCCCGCGTCCTGGTCCTCGACGAGCCGACCGCGGCGCTCGACGTCCGCGGCGAGGCCGAGTTCTACGCACGGTTCCTGGAGATCACCGCCGGGCTGACGACGGTCGTCATCTCCCACCGCTTCTCGACCGTGCGCCGGGCCGACACGATCTGCGTCCTCGACGGCGGCCGGATCACCGAGCGGGGCTCGCACGACGAGCTCGTCGCGCTCGGCGGCACCTACGCGCACATGTACGAGGTACAGGCGGCCAGGTTCCGCGACGGCCCGCCGGGCCGGCGGGACGCGGGCCGGCCGCGGCGCCGGGCGGGTGGCCGCCGATGACCGCGCTGGCCGACCCGCCCGCCCCGCGCCGCGACAGGCCCCGCTCCCCCGAGCCGGGCGAGCGCGTCCCGCGCCGGGCGATCCGGCTGCTGCACCTCATGCTGCTCGACGGCTTCCGCGCCGCCCCCGGCCTGATGACGGCGGTGACGGCGCTGCTGGTCGTGGGCGGGGTCGCGGCGACCTGCTACCCGCTCGGGTTCCGCATCCTGCTCGACGGCGCCCTCGCCCACGACACCCGCCAGCTGGTGCTGGGCGCGCTGTTCGTCGGCGGGCTGCTCGCGCTGACCTGGGTGCTGCAGGCGATCGGCGCCACCGAGGCGATGGCCCTGTCCGACCGCGTCAGCATCTTCCACACCGCGCGGCTGGTGCGGCTCGTCAGCGGCGTCCCCGGGCTCGAGCACCTGGAACGTCCGGAGTACCTCACCGAGATCGAGCAGATCAGTTCGCGCCGCCGGGCGCTGGCGGGCGCTCCGCGGCAGCTGATGGGCAGCGTCGCGTCGGTGGCGCGGATCGTCGCGCTGCTCGTGCTGCTCGCGTCGGTGTCGCCGTGGCTGCTGCTGCTCCCGGTGGCCGCGGTCCCGCCGCTGCTGGCCGACCGGTGGGCCAAGCGCATCATCCGCACCAACGAGGACGAGGTCGCCCACGACCAGCGCCGCGCGGGCCTGCTGTTCTCGTTGGCGACGACGACCGGCTCCGCCGCCGAGCTGCGCTCCTACGGGTTGGCCGACCACGTCGGCGCGGAGCACGCGCGGCTCGCCGCGGCGGTCGACAGGCGGACCGGCGGTGAGGCGCTCAAGGTCCTCGCCATCCAGGCGACCGGCTGGACGATCTACGCGGCGGGGCTGATGGGCGCGATCGCGTTCGTCGTCGTCGAGACCACCCACGGGGTGTTATCGGCCGGTGCCCTGCTCATGGCGGTCACGCTGATCCGGCGGTCCCGCGCGCAGCTCGCGACCGCGGCCGTCCGCTCCGGTGCCCTGCTCAGCACGCTCACGGTCGCCGACCGGATGTTCTGGCTGGAGGACCACGCGGCCGCCGAGGCCGCGGCGCGCGGCCACGACCCGGCGCCCGACGCGCTGCACGACGGGATCCGGCTGCGCGACGTGTCGTTCACCTACCCGGGCGCCGAGCAGCCGGTGCTCACCGGTCTCGACCTGGACCTGCCGGCCGGCTCGACGGTGGCGATCGTCGGGGAGAACGGCGCGGGCAAGACGACGCTGGTCAAGCTCCTGCTCGGGATGTACAGCCCCGACGCGGGCACCGTCGAGGTCGACGGCCGGCCGCTGAGCGGGATCGAGCCCGGCGCCTGGCGGTCGCGCACCACGGCGGCCTTCCAGGACTTCGCCCGGCTGCACCTGCCGGTGCGGCACACCGTCGGCGTCGGCGACCTCGCCCGGCTCGACGACACCGACGCGGTCGCCGGGGCGCTCGACCGGGCCGGCGCCACGTCCGTCGCCGAGACCCTGCCCGACGGGCTCGACACCCTCGTCGGCTCGACCTACACCGGGGGCCGGGGGCTCTCCGGCGGGCAGTGGCAGAAGCTCGCGCTGGGCCGGGCGATGATGCGCGACGACCCGCTGCTCGTCGTGCTCGACGAGCCCACCGCGAACCTCGACGCCCCGACCGAGCACGCGATGTTCGAGCGCTACGCCTCGGCGGCCGCGCGGGGGGCCGAGCGCAACGGCGCGGTGACCGTCCTGGTCTCCCACCGGTTCTCGACGGTGCGCATGGCCGACCTCGTCGTCGTGCTGGAGGACGGGCGGGTCCGCGAGCGCGGCACGCACGCCCAGCTCGTCGCCGCGGGCGGCCGCTACGCCGAGCTCTACGAGCTGCAGGCGGCGTCCTATCGGTAGCGAGAGCGGCCCGGCTCACGATCGGGGCCGGGGCACGCACGCGGAGTGTTACGTTCGGACGCGTGGGGGCGGCGCGGACAGGACCGGACGTCGAGGCCGGGCGGTGACCGCCCCGGACGCCGGGACCGCGTCGCCGACCGTCTCCGGACGCGCGCCGCTGGGGGTGCCGTGGTGGACCACGGCCGCCATCGTGCTCGTCGCGCTGAACCTGCGCCCGGCCATCGTCGGTGTCGGGCCGCTGCTCTCGGAGATTCGCGCCGACCAGGCGCTCTCGGCCACCGCGGGCGGGGTGCTGACCGCGCTGCCGGTGCTGTGCTTCGGCCTGCTCGCGCCCGTCGCACCGCGGATGTCGCGGCTGATCGGCATCGAACGGTCGCTGCTCGCGGTGCTGGGCGTCATCACCGTGGGCTGCGTGGTCCGGCTCGTCCCGGCGGTGTGGGCGCTCTATCTCGGGACGGCGCTGATCGGTGCCGCGATCGCGTCGGGCAATGTGCTGCTGCCCGCCCTGATCAAGCGTGACTTCGCACACCGCACCGGGATGATGACCGCGGTCTACTCGGCGGCGATCTCGCTGGGCGGCGCGCTGGGTGCGGCGGTCACCGTGCCGCTGGCCGACGCGGCCGGGCTCGGCTGGCGGCTCGGGCTGGGCGTCTGGGTGATCTGGGGCGTGCTGGGCATCCTGTGCTGGCTGCCGCAGCTGCGCCGGGTGGCGCGGCCGGCGGTGCGCGCCCCGCGGGTGCGCGGTCTGGGCCGGCAGGCGCTGGCGTGGCAGGTCACGGTGTTCATGGGCCTGCAGTCGCTGGGCTTCTACGCCGCCTCGGCGTGGTTCGCGGAGATCTTCGTCGAACGCGGCTGGTCGCCCGCCGCGGCGGGAGCACTGGTCTCGACGGTGAGCCTCACCGGCATCATCGGCAGCCTCGGGACGCCCGTCCTCGCCGCGCGCACCCGCGACCAGCGCGGGCTCTCACTCGTCGTGACCGCGATCGGCGTCGCCGGGGTGGGGGCGACGTTGGTCCCCGGCCTGGAGGTCGTCGCCTCGGTCGTCGCGGGGATCAGCTACGGCGCGGCGCTCGGGCTCGCGCTGACCTACGTCGGGGTGCGCAGCCCCGACGCGGCGCACGCGGCCCAGCTCTCCGGCATGTCGCAGTGCGTCGGCTACGTGCTCGCCGCGGCCGGCCCGTTCGCCGTCGGCGCGCTGCACGACCTCACCCACGGGTGGACCGTCTCGCTCGTCGCACTGCTCGCGCTCTACGTCCCGCAGGGCATCGCCGGGTTCCTCGCCGGGCGCGATCGGGTACTCCGCATCGCACCGCCGGACGCCACCGCCGGCTGACGTCGCCTGCGCCCGCGGCGACCGTTCGGCGACGGCGAAACGCGGGTCCGGCCATCGCGGTGGGCGCGGTCCGCACCGGTACCTTCACCCCTGCGACGGGCCCGGTGCGACGGCCCGTCCGGCGCGGCGATCTTCCGGAGTCCCCACATGTCAGTCGAGCAGTCCCCCGAGCACGAGCCGAGCGAGATCACCTACGCCGAGCACTACCATCCGGCGCGCCCACGCAGCCTCCGCCATCGCGCCCGGGTGAAGAGCCCGGTCCCCCGCCGCTCGGTCACCCAGGACGGCGAGCCCACCGGCACCAACCCGGCGTACGTGTCGTGGCTGCTGTCGCAGTCGATGCTGGCCGACGCCAACGAGATCGCCCGCCAGTTCTCCGGTTCCGGGACGATGTGGCAGAACCCCTTCGCCAACCCGGGACCGCGGCAGGCCGTCGAGACGGCATCGGTGTGGTTCACCGCCTACCCGCTGTCGCTGATCACCCGGCCCGACGAGTCGTTCCTCGCGGCACTGGCCGACGAGGACCTCTGGAAGGCGTTCTCCGACATCGGGATCGAGGGCGTGCACACCGGCCCGGTGAAGCGCGCGGGCGGCATCACCGGCTGGCGGACCACCCCGAGCGTCGACGGCCACTTCGACCGGATGAGCACCGAGATCGACCCCGCCTTCGGCACCGAGGCCGAGTTCCGGGCCATGTGCGGCATGGCGACCTGGCACGGCGGCACGATCATCGACGACATCGTCCCCGGTCACACCGGCAAGGGCGCCGATTTCCGGCTCGCCGAGATGAAGTACGGCGACTACCCCGGCATCTACCACATGGTGGAGATCGAGCCCGAGGACTGGAACCTGCTTCCCGAGGTGCCCCCCGGCCGCGACTCGGTCAACCTCGACGCGGCCACCGAGGAACGGCTCGAGAAGTCGGGCTACATCATCGGCAGGCTGCAGCGGGTGATCTTCTTCGCCGAGGGCGTCAAGGAGACGAACTGGAGTGCGACGGCCCCGGTCGTCGGGGTCGACGGCGTTCAGCGGCGCTGGGTCTACCTGCACTACTTCAAGGACGGCCAGCCGTCGGTCAACTGGCTCGACCCGTCCTTCGCCGGCATGCGGCTGGTGATCGGCGACGCCCTCCACTCGCTGGCCGACCTCGGCTCCGGCGCGCTCCGCCTCGATGCCAACGGCTTCCTCGGCGTCGAGAAGTCGACGGAGGGGCTCCCCGCCTGGTCGGAGGGGCATCCGCTGTCGCAGGCGGCGAACCACCTGATCGGCAGCATGGTCCGCAAGCTGGGCGGTTTCACCTTCCAGGAGCTCAACCTCACGATCGACGACATCAAGCAGACGTCGGAGGCCGGGGCGGACCTGTCCTACGACTTCGTCAACCGGCCCGCCTACCACCACGCGCTGGCCACCGGGGACAGCGAGTTCCTGCGGCTGACGCTGCGCACGTCGCTCGACCTGGGCGTCGACCCGGCCGCGCTGGTGCACGCGCTGCAGAACCACGACGAGCTGACCTACGAGCTGCTGCACTGGTCCACGGGCCACCGCGACGACCTCTACCCGTTCCGCGGCGCGCCGACGCCGGGCGAGGAGATCGCCGAGGCCGTCCGCGCCGACCTCGTGGCCGCCCTGACCGGGCCCGAGCACCCGTACAACCTGATCTTCACGACGAACGGCATCGCCTGCACCACCACGTCGGCGATCGCGGCCATCCTGGGCGTGCCCCGGCTCGACGGCATCGACGACGCCGTGCGCGCCCGGATCATGCGCGCGCACCTGCTGCTCGCCATGTTCAACGCGCTCCAGCCCGGCGTCTTCGCGCTGTCGGGCTGGGATCTGTGCGGCATCCTGACGCTGCCGCCGTCGGAGGTCACGGCGCTGCTCGACCACGGCGACACCCGGTGGATCAACCGCGGCGCGCACGACCTGATGGGCGCCGACCCGGGTGCGACGCGCAGCCTCGCGGGGATGCCGCGCGGCCGCAGCCTCTACGGCACGCTGCCCGAGCAGCTCGCCGACGAGACGAGCTTCGCCCGTCAGCTGCAGGCGATCCTCGCGGTCCGCCGCCGCTACGGCATCGCGACGAGCGAGCAGATCGACGTCCCCGACGTCTCGCACCGCGGCACCCTCGTGCTGGTCCACCGGCTCGCCGAGGCCGGGACGCTGCACGTCGGCGTCCTGAACTTCGCCAACGAGGACGTCACCGCGACCGTCCGCTCGGAGCACCTGCTGCCGGGTTCGGTCGTCACCGACATGTTCACCGACCGCGAGGTCGGCGTCGTCGACGACCTGCTCGGGTTCACCATCGACCTCGAGCCGCACCAGGGACACTCGCTGCTGGTCACGGCCCCGCCGCCGGAGGAGGTGCGGCCATGACGGTCCCCGACGACATCGCGGCGGTGAACCGCCGTGTCATCGAGCAGTTCCGCGCGGGCGGCGAGATCGAGGGGATGCACCGCGAGGCGCTGCTCCTGCTGACGACGACCGGGCGCCGCTCGGGCCGCAGCCACACCTCGCCGATGATGTTCCACCGCGACGGCGAGCGGCTGCTGGTCGTCGCCTCGAACATCGGGGCGCCGCGCCATCCCGACTGGTACGCCAACCTCGTGGCCGACCCGGAGGTCACCGTCGAGGTCGGTGACGAGACCTACGACGCCCTCGCGACCCCGCTGACCGGCGACGACCGCGCCGCGACATGGGCGATGCTCAAGCAGACCTACCCGTTCTTCGCCGACCACGAGGGCCGGACGACGCGCGAGATCCCGGTCGTCGCACTGACCCGCAGGTCGTAGTGCGCCGCCGCATCCGCTGACGGTCGACGCGCGCACGACCCGGCACGCCGTGCGTGGCGCCCCCGGCGCGCGATCGGGTCGCGGTCAGATCCGCGTGGTGCGGGTGACCGCGACCAGCTCGCTGGTGTGGCTGCCCGCGACCGCGACGTCGGGCGGGCGCGGGGTGAAGCCCGGGAGCCCGGCGAGCCCGTCGCTGCCGTCCAGCACGTCGAGGTCGACCGGTCCCGGCGCGGCCAGCTCCAGCCGCAGTTCCAGGCCCTCGGGCGGCGGCGCGTGGAAGATCAGGTCGAGCGACCCGTCCCGCACCCCGACGGGGGCGCCCGCCACCGTCGCGGCCCGCACGGCCGGCCCGTTCGCGGTGCGGAGCGCGATCAGCCGGACCGGCCGCTGGGGGACGACCCGCACGGTGACCGTCCGCCCCGCGTCGCCGGCGACGTCCGACACGACGTCCACCCTCGCGGCGGGCAGGTCCGCCGTCGGCGCGGCGCCGGTCCAGAACAGGCCCGACATGCCGAGCAGCTGCGGGACCAGCTCGCGCCGGTCGACGTAGCGGGCCGTCCAGGTGCCCGGCCGCGTCTGCTCGCTGACCCACCGCGCCTGCCCGGTGTCGGCGTCGAGGGAGTACATGAGCTGCGACGGGACGGGGTGCTGGGCGTCGGGCCGGTCGGCGACGAGCCCGGCGGCCCCGAGCGCCACCACGACGACGAACGCGGCCGGGCCCTGCCAGCCGGCCCGCCGGCCCAGCAGCGGGTCGAGCAGCGGCAGCAGTGTCGGCGTGGCCAGCACCAGCACGAACGCCGGCACCGCGGCGACCGGCATGCCGAGCGCCGGGAAGAACAGCACCGCCGTCGGGACCAGGACGACGACGCCGACGCATGCCGCCACCGTCGCCGCCGCCACCCCGACGCCGGTGCGCCCCACCGCGACCGCGACGAGCACGCACACCGCCCCGACGAGCGCCGGCAACGTCGCGAGGTACGAGCCGCCGGGCGCGAGCGAGGCCAGCGCGATGCCCAGCGCCGCGAGCCAGGCCAGCCCGCCGACCGTCAGCGCCGTCGCCCCGACCGCCTTGCGCAGCAGCGCGAACCAGGTCAGCACGACGGCCGCGACGAGCACGACGACCGCCCAGCGGTACCACGTCGGATTCCAGACGTCGCCGCTGACGTCGGCGTAGTCCGGGCGGAGCGCCACCAGCAGCAGCCACCCGCCCTGCGCGAGCAACGGCGCGACCAGCAGCGGCACGACGGCCGCGACCAGGCCGACGAGCAGCCGCGGGACGCTCGCCGCCCGGCGCAGTCGCGCGACGACGGCCAGCGCGAGCACCGCGACGGCCGCCAGGACCGCGAGCGGCCACACCGCCGATCCGGGGTAACGCACCAGCCGGTCGAGCACCGGGAAGTACGTCGCGTCCTGCGCCGCGGGCGTGGACAGTTCGCGCAGGTCCTGCCCGCCGAACGCCCGCGCGAGCGCGACGGTGTCGTCGAGGTGGGCCTGCAGGCTCCCCCGGTCCATCCGTGACGGGGTGTCCTGCGGCGAGTGGTAGGCCGCGACCCCGTCGATGTAGGCGGAGTTGAGACCGGTGAAGCGGCCGGAGTCGCGGAAGGGACTGAAGTCGGTGTCGTTGGGCAGGATGCGGTAGACCTCGACGGCGAAGCTCGTCGTGACCGGATGCGGCACCGCGTCGGCGTAGACGTCGAGGA
The DNA here is from genome assembly GCF_000196675.2 of Pseudonocardia benzenivorans CB1190. Lineage (GTDB taxonomy): Bacteria > Actinomycetota > Actinomycetes > Mycobacteriales > Pseudonocardiaceae > Pseudonocardia > Pseudonocardia benzenivorans. Next base: position 4,378,427 of record NC_015312.1, read on the forward strand.
GCCGCGCGTTGCCGCGGGTGGTCTCGAACATGATCGCCGGGCCACCTGTCCCCCGGGCCTCCACGTTGAGCACCACTCCACCTTGCGCCGCAACGGGATCGGAGGCGACGAACGCCTCCGCCCCGCACAGGCAGGCCTCCTCGGCGTCGGTGAACAGCAGCACGACGTCGTTGCGCAGCGGGGTCGTGCGCAGCACGCGCGCCGACTCCAGCAGCGTCGACACCCCGGCGCCGTCGTCGTTGGCGCCCGGACCGACCTGCACCGAGTCGTAGTGCGCGACGAGCAGGACCCGGCCGCGCCCGGCCTGCGGTGCCGTGCCGGGAAGCGTCGCCACGACGTTGCGCACCCGCGCCGCCTGCACCGGGTCGCCGGGGTGCACGCCGACGGCGTCCTGCACGCGCGCGTCGATCCCGAGTCCGCGCAGCGTGTCCAGGATGTAGGTGCGCACCCCGTCGGCGGCCGCCGAGCCCGCGACGTGGGTCTGCGCGCCGATGCGCTCGACGTGCGCGAACGCCGCGGCGGCCGACGGCTCGCCGGCGGGGACGTCGGTGCGCGGCGACGGCGGCGACACCGACAGCACGGCCACGACGGTGACGACGAGGACGATCAGCCACGCGGCGGCGACCGCCACCGGCCGGGGCGGCGGGGTGATCGTCGGCGACCGCACGCGTGCAGTCTGCCCGACCCGCGCGCAGCGCCCGGCCCGGACACGCTCGCGCTCAGGAGGCCGCGACCCCGGCGATGCGGAACGTCTCGGCCGGCATCGGCCGGCGCAGCCGCCAGGTGATCGCGATCGGCCGCTCGCCGCGGTGGCTCTCGATGTCGACCTGGCCGAGGCACAGGAAGGGCGCGCCCGGCCCGAGGTCGTCGGAGGGCGCGTCGCGGGTGAACAGCACGACGCGGGTGGCCCGCTCCCGGTGGTGGACGTAGCGCTGCCCGGTGTCCGAGCGCAGCGACGTGGCGTTCTGCGACTCCCAGTGGAAGACCTCCGGGCTGACGGCGAAGTCGCGGTACATCGTGCTCGGCGAGAAGTCGCGCTCCGTCTTGCGGAGGTTGACCAGCAGCGCGTCCGTGGCGTGCTCCGGCGCCCACACCACACCCGTCGCGTGCCCGGATGCCTTGCGGGCCGTGCCCGCCCAGTCGAGCGCCGCCAGGATCTCCTCGCGCCGGTAGTGCGCGTGGCTCGCCAGCGGGATGTGCGTGAGGCCCTCGCCCAGTGAGCGGGGAAGGTGGCGCGCGGTGTCGAGCGTGTACGCGACGAGTTCCGCGATCTCCGCGCACACCGCCGGATGCCGGCGCAGGTGCGCGAGGCCCTGGTCGTAGCCGGTGAACCCGTTGCGGTTGGGCCAGAGCTGGAAGAACAGCATCCGGGCGAGCCGCTGCTCCCGCTCGGTCAGCTCGTGGTAGCCGGGCCCTGACGGGTCGGCCAGCGCGGTGTAGACCTGCGCGCGTTCGGGATCGTCGACGTGGCTGAGCGTGGCCATCCTGCGGAGCAGGGCGTCCTCGTCCGGGCCCGGGGGCAGGGTCGGCAGGCCCGCGTCGCGGCGCAGCGCGGTCCAGGAACCCTTGTCCCGGTACACGTCGGCCGGTTCGCGGTCGGCGGCACGCAGGTAGCCCGCGAGCGCCAGATCGCCGTGCGAGCGGATGTCGGCGACCAGGTCCCGACGGCGCAACCGCAGCCTGCGGCGGACGTTGTCGAGCACGATCTGCTGCGCGACGCGGTCGAGGACGAGCGCCGAACCGGACGGCAGGAACGGGAAGGACTGCTCGATGTCCTCGGCCAGGCCACGACGGCTGCTGCCGGTCAGCGCGCGGTAGCGGACGTCGAAGCGGAACTCCCGGCGCTGCTGACCGATGAAGTCCAGTGCGGTGAGCACGGCCTTGCCGGGGGCTCGCCGCAGCCCACGGCCCAGCTGCTGCAGGAAGACGGTCGCGCTCTGCGTCGGGCGCAGCATGAGGATCGTGTCGACCTCCGGCAGGTCGAGGCCCTCGTTGAAGAGGTCGACGGTGAACAGGCAGTTCACCTCGCGGGCCGCCAGCCGGCGCAGGGCCCGCGCCCGGTCGGCGGCCGGGGTGCGGCCGCTCACGGCGAGGCTCGCGATCCCGGCCCTGGTGAACACCTCGGCCATGTACTCGGCGTGCTCGACCGAGACGCAGAAGCCCAGTGCCCGCATGGCCTGCACGTCGGTGACCTTGTCGCGGGTCTCGCGGACGACCTTCGCCGCGCGGGCGTCGTTGCCGGTGTAGAGGGCGTCGAGCGCGGCCGCGTCGTATCCGCCGCGCTTCCACTCCACACCGCTGAGGTCGACGTCGTCGGCGATGCCGAAGTAGTGGAACGGGACCAGCAGGTCGTCGGCGAGCGCGTCCCACAGGCGCAGCTCGGCGGCGCAGCGGCCGCCGAACTGGTCGCGGACGTCGGCGCCGTCGGCGCGCTCGGGCGTCGCCGTCAGGCCCAGCAGCTCCCGCGGGGTCAGGTGCGCGAGCAGCCGCCGGTAACCGGCGGCCTCGGCGTGGTGGAACTCGTCGACGACGACCACGTCGAAGTGGTCCGGCGGGATGCGCTCGACGCCGTAGGCCCCGAGCGCCTGCACGCTCGCGAAGACGTGGTTCCACCGCTCGGGACGCTCGCCGCCGACGTAGTGCTCACCGAAGGCCCCATCGGCCAGCACCGCCCGGTAGGTGCGGCGGGACTGGTCGAGGATCTCCTTGCGGTGCGCGACGAACAGCAGCCGGGCCCTGGGCAGCGTGCGCCGCAGCCGGGCGTAGTCCAGCGCCGCGACGACCGTCTTGCCGGTCCCGGTGGCCGCGACCACGAGGTTGCGGTGCCGGCCGTGGACCTCCCGCTCGGTGTCGAGCGCCTCCAGGATCTGGGACTGGTGCGGCAGCGGGCGCACCTCGAGGCCCGTGGGCGTCCGGTCGGCCGACGGTGTCCGCGCGCGCCCGAGTGCGTCGGCGAGGCGCGCGGCGTCGTCGGCGTTGTCCGGGTCGTAGGGGACGAACGCCGGGTCGGCCCAGTAGGTGTCGAACGTGCTGGTGAACTTCCGGATCAGGTCCGGTGTCGCGACGGCGGAGAGCCGGACGTTCCACTCCAGCCCGTCGACGAGGGCCGACCGCGACAGGTTGCTGCTGCCGACGAAGGCGGTGTCGAAGCCGGTCCCGCGGCGGAAGAGCCAGGCCTTCGCGTGCAGCCGGGTGGTCGCCGACGCGTAGTTGATCCGCACGGTGGCACCGAACCGACGGACGAGCTCGTCGACGGCGCGCTGCTCGGTCGCGCCCATGTAGGTCGTGGTGATGACCCTCAGCGCGACGCCGCGGTCCCGGAGCACGCCGAGCTCGTCGTGCAGCAGCCGCAGCCCCGGCCACCGGATGAAGGCGCACAGCAGGTCGACCGCGTCGGCCGAGGTCAGTTCCGAGCGCAGCTCGGCCGACAGCGACGGTTCGCCGGGGGTGTTCGTCATCAACGCCGCCGCCGACAGCGACGTCCTGGGCCGTACCAGGCGGTGCACGCCCGGGGCGATCTCGCGGCTCAGGACGACGAGCTGCTCGATCCTCCCGTCCAGGTCCTCGCCTGCTGCGGCGATGCGCGTCAGCACCTCGTTGGTCAGGGCGATCCGCCGCTCCGGGTCGGTCTCGGACTCCAGCACCCTCCGGAACGCGACGGCGACGTGGCGGGCGAGCACGTGCGGCTGGTCGGCCTCCTCGACGTCGGCGAAGTGCGGGACGAGGTGGGGGTGGCCGGCGAGCGTGGCATCGAGACCGGATGTGCGCAGCCGCTCGTAGACGCCCTCGGGCAGCGGTTCGGTCACGAACGACGATCCTGACGGGTCACTGTCGCCCCTCCGCTGGTCCGGACGCCCGCGTCACAGTAGCGCGTGACGATCTTCGTCCGGCCCCAGCCGCCACCCGTTCGAGGTCACCCGACGGTGCCAGTTCCCGGTCCGGCGTCACTCCTGGTCAGGAGGAGGTGGCACGCATCCGGCGACGTGCTCGCGCCGCGCGGAGGTTGGCGACGTTGCCGCAGCTGCGGACGTCGTGCCAGGCACCGCTGTTGTTGGGCGAGCGGTCGTAGAAGGTGCCGGGGCAGGCCTCGTTGCGGCAGGTCTTGACCCGGCGCCAGGTGTCGAGCTCCCGGGCCCGGTGGAGCTCCAGCAGCACCGCCCCGGCGACCAGCTCCCAGCCGCGGCCCACCGGCTCGAGCAGCAGCGCGCCGTCCGCGCCGCGGGCCGAGCGCACCGAGAGCCCGAGCAGGGCGTCCGGAACGGGGGCACCCGGCGCGCGCACGGCGACGACGAGCTGGTCGCGCAGGGTGCGGAGCTGCTCGACGTCGGCCCTCGTGAGCCGCGCCCGGCGCCGCGCCTGCCCGGCCGCGAGCGCCCAGGCCTCGAGCGCCTCGTCGGCCCACGCCTGGGCCTGCGCCACGGTGGAGAGGAGGTCCGGCGAGGGCGGTCGGCGCGCCGAACGGGTGTTGAGCAGATCCTGGATCAGCGCCAGCCCGCCAGGGGCGACGACGAGCTCGAAGCGTTCGGTAGCCGGCCAGCCCACATCTGCACTGTAGCCGTGTCGGACACAGGCAGCAGCCCGTCGGGTGCGTCACGGGGGCATGACCGGGCGGCCGCTGCGGCGCGACCCGCCCCAGCCCGTTACGGCGCTCACCTCGCGTAGACATAGGCAAAGTCGTTGTGATTATGTCGTCGAGGCGAGCGCCGGCCGGCCCGGCGCGGCCGGACACATCGTCCGGCCCCGCGCCCACGACGAGGAGGGTGTACCGCGATGGCTGCAGGGACGGGCGGGACCGGGGGCGACACGGTCGCCGCCGGCTGGTCGAAGGCGTTCGAGGACAGGACGAAGGCCGCCTTCGGCGGCACCTTCGCGAGCGACGTCGTGCTCGAGGCCGCCACGCTCCACGAGCCCGTCGTCGGGCTGGAGGCGGTCCGGTCGGTCATGGCCGCGGCGAGCGGAATCTACGGCGAGCTGGTCTTCACCGACCCCGTCACCTCGGCCGCGAGGACGTTCCTGGAGTGGCGCGCCACGGCGGCCGACAGCGGGACGGAGTACCGGGGCGTCACCGTGCTCACCGCGAACGCCGACGGCGCGATCGAGCACATCGCCATCCACCACCGCCCGCTCGGCAGCGCCCTGCAGTTCTCCGCCGAGCTGGGCCGCCGCCTCGACGGCGTCGTCCCGGCGAAGCACTTCTTCCAGGAAGCCTGAGCTCTTCCCGGACCCCGAGCCGCCCGGCCCGGGCCCGACCGAACCTCCGCGAAGGAGCGATTCCGTGTCCCGCGACCTGCAGTGGGCCGTCCACGTGACCCCGGGGCGGCCGTACGTGACGTCCGACCTGCCGCCGGACCTGACCGAACGCGAGTGGTCGCCGATCTCCTCGACGTTGCTCCACGGCGAGCGCGAGGCGCTGCTGGTCGACGTCCCACTGACGGCCGCCCAGGCGACCGCCCTCGCCGACTGGGTCGAGACGTTCGACCGCACGCTCACGACGGTCTACGTCACGCACGCGCACGGCGACCACTGGTTCGGCCTGTCGACGCTGCTCGGACGCTTCCCGGGGGCCCGCGCCGTCGCCACCCCGACCGTCGTGGCGGCGATCGGACGGCAGCACACCCCGGACTTCGTCGAGAGCTTCTGGGAGGCGCGCTTCCCGGGCGCGATCCCCGACACCCTCGTCGTGCCCGAGGCCCTCCCGGCGCCGGAACTCGCCCTCGAGGGACACGAGATCCGCATCGTCGACCTCGGCCACACCGACACCGACGACACGACGGCGCTGCACGTGCCCGCGCTCGACCTCGTCGTCGCGGGCGACGCCGCCTACAACGACGTGCACCTCTACCTCGCCGAGTCGCCCGCCCCGCAACGCGCGCAATGGCGTGCGGCACTGGAGAAGATCGCCGCACTCGACCCGAGGACGGTCGTCGCGGGCCACAAGCGGCCGACGCGCGACGACCCGGCGTCGATCGTCGCCGAGACGGTGCAGTACCTCGAGGACTTCGAGGAGGCGCTGCAGCGGGCGGACTCGGCGGAGCGGCTCTACCGGCTGATGCTCGACGCACACGGTGGCCGGGTGAACCGCGGCGCGCTGTGGGGCTCGGCCCGCGCGGCCCTCGGCTGAGCACCCGGACCCGTCCGCGGCGACCCGATCCCGCAGACACATCCCCGACACCGTAAGGACCACCGATGCGTTCAGGTCTCACATGGGACGTGCTGGTCACGACGCGCGAGTCCCTGACGCGCGACGCGCCGTTCCTCCCCGAGGGCCTCGGCTGGGTGACCAACACCTCGACGTTGATCAGCGGCGAGCGCGACGCGGTGCTCGTCGACACGTTCGTCACCCGGGAGCAGAACGCCGAGCTGGTCGAGTGGGTCAAGAGCAAGAACGTCAACCTGACGACCATCTACGTCACGCACGGCCACGGCGACCACTTCTTCGGGGTCACGGACCTGCTCGACGCGTTCCCCGGGGCCCGTGCCGTCGCGACGCCCGGGTCGGTCGAGAAGGCGCGCGAGCACGCGTCGCGCCCGGTGCTCGAGAGCTTCTGGAACGTGCGCTTCCCCGGCGCGATCCGCCAGGACCAGGTCGTGCCCGAGGCGCTCGACGGCGACACTATCGACCTGGAGGGCCACGCCCTGCAGATCCTCGACGCCGGTTTCACCGACACCGCCGCCACGACCGCGCTGTGGGTGCCCGACGCGGCGCTGCTCGTCGCCGGTGACGTCGTCTACAACGACACACACATCTTCCTGGCCGAGACCGACGCCGGGACCCGCGCGTCGTGGCGTGCCACCCTGGGCAGGCTTGCCGAGCTGGGGGCCGTCACGGCCGTGGCCGGGCACAAGCACCTCGACTCCGCCGACGACGCGAGCCACATCCGGGCGACGCTGACCTACCTGGAGGACTTCGAGGCGCTCGCCGCCGAGGCCGCGGACGCGGAGGGCCTGTACCGCGCGATCGTCGAGCGCAACCCGCACCGGGCCAACCCCGGGTCGGCGTGGGCGGCCTCGAAGCGGGTGTTCGGGCTCGACTGAGTGCTTTCACGACCGAGCGCTGTCACGACCGGGCGCTGTCACGACCGAGCGCCGTCACAGGTGTGCCCCCGCCGCCCAGAGGTCGAGGACGCGGGGGTCGCCGCGCACGTCGAGCCCGGTGTAGGGACGCCGGTTCCACAGCAACAGCAGGAGCGCACCGGGGTGCCCGGTGACCTCGACGTCGACTCCGGCCGGGGCGGTGCCGCGGCCGAACGTGAGCTCGTCGGGGCCGATCCGGGCCCACCAGCGCAGCCCGGTCGCGGCACACGTCACGCCGAGACCGACCGGGTCCGGGGACCGCAGCGTCCGCCCGTAGCGGCGGGCGAACCCGCAGACGATCTCGTCGATCCCGTCGACGGCGACGGCGCGGTCGATCTCCTCGCCGCCCGCCGGCGTGCTCCGGCCCGCGTTCGCCACGTCGACGCCGTGGACCAGCGTCTCGTGCAGCATGCGCCGCGCCCAGAACTCCCGCGCCGGCGCCGCGACCTCCCACGTCGTCCAGCAGTCGAGGTCGGCGGGCGCGGCCCGCAGGACCGCCAGCAGCCCATCGCGCGCCGCGCGCAGCCGCCGCGCGAGGTCGGGGGTGTCGGCCGGGTCGAGCATCGCGGCGAACTCGGCGGCGGGCGGACGCTGCGCCCTGGCCTCGCTCACGATCACCGCGACCCACCGGTAGACCTGCGCCAGGTGGGCCGCGAGGTCGCGCAGCAGCCAGCCCTCGCAGAACGGGACCGGGTCGTCCGGGTCGCGCTCCGCGAGCACGTCGAGCAGGGCCGCACCGGCGGCGTCGAACCGCTCGAGGTACTCGTCCGCGCCGGGCGCGGCCGCGTAGACGTCGTCCGCAGGGCCGGTGGTCGCGGGTCGGTTCATCGCGTCGGGTTCCTCGCTCGGACTCGGGTGCCGGGGCGCCGGCCGGCCGCGGCCGCAGGGCGGACCGGTCGGTCGGTCCGAGCATCGCACGGTGGTCGGGCCCGCACAGTGCCCGCCGTGCACCGTCGTCGGCCCGCCGGGGTGCGGGACGGCTACGGTCGTGCCACCCGAACCCTGACGGAGCCCTGATGACCGCATCGAACGGCCCGGCGTCGAACGGCCCGGTCTACGCCCTCAACCTCTTCGACGTCGCCGACCGCGACGAGTACCTCGCCTACTCGCGACGGTCCGCGCAGGAGGTCCGGGCGCACGGCGGCAGGGTCGTCGCGCTCGGCCGGTTCCGCCGCGCGGTGACCGGTGACGTCACCCCGCGCACCGCCATGATCGTCGTCGAGTGGGAGTCCGAGGCGGCGTTCGACGGCTACCGCGACGACCCGGCACTCGCCGACCTGCATCCCCACCGCGAGAACGGGGCGTCGGCCTACGTGTGGCACCTGTTCGACCGGCTCGACGACCTGCGTCCGCTGCTGCGCGGCGAGGACGGCTGACCGACCCGGCCCTCGCAGGCAGCCACCCGCCGGCGCGGACCAGCCGCGGGAGGCCGCGGCGCACGGCCTGATCGTCGGGGCGGCCGCCATGCTGCTCGGTGCGGTGCGGTGGTGAACTCGTGCACCGCCGCCATGGCCGGCTCGACAACCGGCTTCGGCGCGAGTACTGCCCGCACTGTGCCTACCGGCCCGCGACCGGGCCGACGACCGGCGCGTTCCCGGCCCGGCGGCTGGGTTGCGCTCGACGAGTTCGTCCCCGACGCCCCGGCGATGACGGGCGCTGACATGTCGAGCGGGCCCGGGTCGGCTCCCGGTGGCGCGACACCGGCGGCGTCGCCTTCGACGTCGCGTTCCCGCCGACCAGCCCGCAGCAAGCCGTTCGTCGAGGACGACGTTGCGGCGGAGAGGACCGCCCGGTCGACAGCTGAGCGCTTCGACCCCGCTACGAAGTGGCTCTATATGCGAACCAGATAGTCCAGTTGAGCTGACTAGCCATCTGTCGGTCACGCGGCGGCCGCGATCACTTGAGTGAGGGCTCCGACCCAACCTGGACGAGTAGCCGGCCTGGCCGAACGTAGAGGTAGCGGCCCTGTGGTGCCACACGGTACGCACGAGGAAGCGGCGGGGCGTCGGCATCGACGACGGCGTGACGTGGTGGACCGCCGACCGGCGGACACGGCAACCCCGGTAGGTGCACGCACGGCACAGCAACGGACCGCTAGTATTTTTAGGTCTTACTAGTCCAGTCACGTTCGATGATCGACCAAGGAGTTGGAATGAGCCTGAACGATGCTGTTCTTACTGGACCGCAGGGTGGGCGGACGGTCACGTCCGCCAACGGCTCGACGGCCGAGCTGAAGGTCGAGGGCGACCAGACCGGCGGGCAGTGGTCGGTGGTCGAGTGGAACGTGCGAGCGGGCGACGAAGGCCCGATCCACACCCACACGCGCGAGGACGAGACCGTCTACGTCCTCGAGGGTGCGATCACGGCGTTCGTCGGTGATCAGAAGATCGAGGTCGAAGCGGGTTCCTACGGGGCACTGCCGAAGGGCGTGCCGCACGGGGTCAAGGTGCGCGGTGAGTCGGCACGGCTCTTGCTGACGCTCGTTCCGGCCGGCGCCGAGTACTTCCTCGTCCCACGCGATGACAGCGACGGCGACCCTGCGAAGTTCGGGCTCCAGCTCGACTCGGACGCTCCGCGGAGCTAGTTCTCCGACGTGAGTGCCGGGGCCCGTGGCCTGCCGGCGGACCGGCCTCTCTCCGACGCCTGCGCTCGACGGTGTCGGGCCGGTACTCCTCGGGCTCGGCACGAGCTGCCGAGGTCGACCTCCGTCGTGCGACCGACCGGCGGTCGACCGGACGCGCAGTCCGGAAACGCCCCACCTCCCGGGGTGGGGCGTTTGCGCCCTCCGCACCACCGAGCGTCCCGACCCTGCCGCCCGCGGCCGCAGCCGCTCGACGCCCCACGGAGACACCCCCGGCCGACGACGCCTACCGCGGCGACCGTCGGGTGGGCGAGACCGTCGCGCTCGCCCGACGCGGGCGGCGCCCCGGGCGTCGCCGGGGGCTACCGTCGTCGACGTGCCGATCCTGGACGTCGACGGGCTGCCCACCTACTTCGAGAGCACGGGCGACGGTCCGGCACTGGTGCTGCTGCACGGAGGGATCGTCGCGTCGGACTCCTGGGGGCCGTGGCCGGAGCTGCTCGCGGCTGGCGGCTACACGGTGCTCACGCCGGACCGGCGCGGCCACGGCGGCACCCCCGACGTCCCGGGACCGATCACCTACGGCGCGATGGCCGACGACACCATCGCGTTCCTGCGCGCGGCCGTGGGCGGGCCCGCGCACCTGGTCGGCTGGAGCGACGGCGCGGTCGTCGCGGCGCTGGTGTCGATGCGCGCCCCCGAGCTGGTGGCCCGGCAGGTGCTCATCGGGCAGTACTACTCCCCCGACGGCATCGCCCGCCCCGAGTTCCTCGCGACGCTCGAGGCCATGCGCGCGGACCCGCCGGACTTCCTGCGCAGCACCCATCCCTCGCCCGACGGGCCCGACCACTTCCCCGTCGTCGTCGGGAAGCTGCTCGACATGTTCGCCCGGGAACCGGACATCGACCTGCGGCGCTTCGCGGGCGTCACCGCGCCGACGCTGGTCCTCCAGGGCGACCGCGACGAGGTGACCGTCGCGCACGGGAAGGCCGTGGCCGACACGCTGCCCGCCGGGCGGTTCGCGATCCTGCCCGGCACCCACTCGCTCCCGCTCGAGGCACCCGAGCTCGTGGCGGCGCTCGTCCTGGGGTTCCTCGCGGGCACGCTCGACCACGGGCTGTGGGAGACCGGCCCCCAGGAATAGGCCCCCAGGAATAGGCCCCCAGGAATATGCCCTGGCGTCGGCCCCGGCCGCAGGGGCAATCAGCCGTGGCAGTTCCACCCCGCCTCGCAGCCCGCGACGAAGTGCGCGGCGATCGACGACCACGCTCCGCCGGTCCGCTCCCGCCGCGGCGCGCCCGCCGCCCCGAGCCGTTCCCACCCGGTCTGCTCGATGTGCACCCTGGTCCGGCCGGCCGTGGCGACGAACCGGACGTCGACCTCGGTGGCCTCCTCGCGGTCGAAGAACAGGTGCCACAGCAGCCGCAGGTGCTCCGGCGGCTCCCACACCAGCACCTCGCCCCATGTGTGCTCGGTGCCGTCCGGGGCGGTCTCGACGACCCGCCCGCCCACGCGCGGCTCGACGGTGATCGACGCGGGGTCGCCGGAGATCGTGTGCGACGGCGGCCACCACGTCGCGATCCGGCTGGTCCACACCTCGAAGGCATGCGACGGCGGAGCCGCGACGTGGAACTCGACGACGAGCGGTTCGGAGGTGGTGGTCACGGCGCGTCCCTCCCGGTGTCGGGCTGGATGTTCTCGACGACCGGCCGGATCCGGTCGGCCGCGTGGCCCCACACCGTACGGAAGTTTCCGCGGATCGCGGCCACCTCGGCGGCGCGAATCCCGCTGGACACGCCGTTCCGGGCACCGCGGAGCCGCGCCGCCCGGCGTGTCGGCGGCTGTTCACGATCCTGGGGCGTGCCCTACCCTTCGCTTCGGGATTCACCCCACAGGTGTAGGGACCTCTCGATCGCCTCCGCGGGCCCGCCCGCGCACGATCGTCACCAGGAGATCAGAACGGACGCCGGGCGGCCCGCGGCGTCGACGAGAGGACGAGCACGGATGAACGCCACCCCCCACCCACCCCGAGCCGACGCGGCCGTCGGAGAGGCGAAGGCGATCATCGAGCTGTGCATCCAGGGGTCGGAGGCCAACGACCGCGACGACCTCATCCGCAAGCTCACGACCGCGCGCACGGCACTGTCCCGTCATCCCGGCCCCGCGACGGTCCGTGACGCCGCCGCCGAGTGCATCCGCGCGCTCGAGTCGCTCAAGATCGACCTGCGCACCCGGCGCACCGAGCTGTCCGACCCCGGCCGCACCGCCCGGCTGCGCGCCGAGCTCGACCGCGCCCGCACCCACTTCGAGGACTTCCAGACCCGCTCGCGCGAGTGGCCGCAGCTGCTCGGCGAGGGCTTCTCGGCGCTCAGCTCGGACGCGGAGTTCGCGCTGCGCACGCGTGCCCGCACCGTCATCGCCGAGGGCGAGGAGTCGATCGAGTCGAGCGACCCGAAGAAGACCTCGGAGACGTTCGACGGCTGGCTGCGCCACCGGCTCGCCGTCGAGGCCGACGACGTCTACTCGCTGCTCCTCGAGCGCAGCCGCAAGATCGCCGCCCAGCTGGGCGAGCAGCTCGGCGCTCCCGCGGAGCGCGTCGACTCGCTGCCGGTCACCCCTCCCGACCGCCTCGTGGGCGAGCTCAAGGCGCGGAAGTCCGAGAGCGGCGGCAACCCGCCCGCCCCCGCGCGGATGCTCGCGATCATGATGCCGACCTACGGCGGCGTCATGATGGCCATCGTCCTGTCCCGGTTCATCGGCCTCACCCTGCCGGGCTGGGTCATCGGCGTCTGCGCCGGCGTCGGCGCCGTCGCGCTCGGCGGCGCGGCCCTCTCCGGGGAGCGCAAGCGTCAGCTCGACCGCCGCCGCGGCGACGCGAAGTCGATGTTGCGCGGGATGATGGACGAGTACCAGATGGCGATGAGCAAGCAGATCCGCGACGCCACCCGGCTCCTGCAGAGCGACCTCCGCCGCGCCGCGACGAACGCGGTGAACACGAGGGCCGCGGAGTTCACCGACCGGCTCGACGCCGCCCGCGAGGCCGCCGACACGGCACGGAACGCCTCGTCGGACCTCTCCGACATCTCCGACGACCTGGAGTCCGTGGCCGAGCTGCAGGCCAGGGCGCGACGGCTGCTCGACGGCCCGCCCGAGGGCCGGGAGCGGATCCTCAACGCCGTCTCCTGACGGCCGCCCGCGCCGGGCTCAGCCGTCCGGCGCCGGAACGGTCACCGGGGCAGGCACGGGTCGGCCGAACAGCAGCGCGACGACGTCGCTCACCGCATGCACGCCGTCGGCCAGCGACCCCGCCGGGTCGACCTGGTAGGTCACCGCCACGACGTAGCGCTCCCCCGGCCCCGCGAACCCGACGGTGTCGGCCACCCAGTGCCGTCCGTAGGGGTCGGACTCGAACGACCAGCCGTCCTTGTTGCCCGGGTGCTGGTCGGGGCCCGCGGCCCAGACCCCCCACCGCTGGTTCGCCGCGACGCCGCGCAGCGCCGCGACCAGGTAGGCCCGGTCGGCGGGGGCGGCCTGCGCGAGCACCCAGCGCCCGAGGGCGAGCAGGTCGTCGGTGGTGCAGGTGACGAAGCCCCAGTAGGTCGACGCCGTGAACCCGGGGACGAAGCGCAGCCCGGTCATCCCGAACGTGGAGCGGAACCGGGCGAGCATCGCGTCGTTCCCGAAGCGCTTCCACAGCCGGTCCGACGCCGCCTCGTCGGAGAAGTTCAGCATCGTGTCCATGTCGTGCCGGTCGGCCGCGGTGAGCGTGACCGCCCCCGCGCGGGCCCGGGTCAGGAGGTCGGCCGCGATGGCGAGCTTGATCGTCGACGCCGTCCAGCCCTCGTGGGTGGTCGCGCCGTCGCGCCACACCGCGCCGGTGGTCCGGTCGAGCATCTCGACACCGAGGTAGCCGTGCGCGCCGACGGTGCGGGACACGTAGGCGGCCGCCGCGTCGAAACGTTCCTGCTGTGCACAACCCCACGCACCGCAGCCGGCAGCGGTCGCCGCCGCCGTGCCCGACGGACCGGGTGCGACGGTCGGCGGCGGCGGCGCGCTCGCCGTCGCGGCGGTGGTCGCGGACGGCGGTGGGTCCTGCGGGGCGGGGCTCGCGCACCCGGCCGCGACCGCGACCGCGCAAGCCAGGGCGAGCGCGGCGAGGACGGGACGTGCGGCCGGGGAACGGATGCCGCCACGCTACGACGGCCGGCACCCCGGCGGAGCGCCGGGTCCGTGCCGGGCCGTCCGGCGCCCCGCGCCAGGTCACACGACATCCGGCGCGCACGCGGTGGTCGTGGCGGCCCGACCGGAGAAGGCTCGGGGCGACCCGCCACACGGCACCGTCACACGAGAGGAACCCGATGCGGTACGTGAAACTGGGCTCGACCGGGCTCGACGTCTCGCCGGTCTGCGTGGGATGCATGAGCTTCGGTGTCCCCGACCGCGGCAACCACGCCTGGAGCCTCGACTACGACGCCGCACGTCCGTTGATCAAGGCAGCGCTCGAGGCCGGCGTGAACTTCTTCGACACGGCGAACGTCTACTCCGCCGGCACCAGCGAGGAGATCGTCGGCCGGGTGCTCGGGGAGCTGGCCGACCGCGACGAGATCGTGCTGGCCACGAAGGTCCACGGGCGCATGCGCCCGGGGCCCAACGGCGCCGGGCTGTCCCGCAAGGCGATCCTCACCGAGATCGACCACAGCCTGCGCCGGCTGGGCACCGACTACGTCGACTTGTACCAGATCCACCGCTTCGACCCGACCGTCCCGATGGAGGAGACGCTCGAGGCGCTGCACGACGTCGTGCGCGCCGGGAAGGCCCTGCACATCGGGGCCTCGTCGATGTGGGCGTGGCAGTTCGCGAAGTCGCTCCACCTCGCCGACACCCACGGCTGGACCCGGTTCTCGACGATGCAGAACCACTACAACCTGCTCTACCGCGAGGAGGAGCGGGAGATGCTGCCGCTCTGTGTCGAGGAGGGCATCGGCGTCATCCCGTGGAGCCCGCTCGCCCGGGGCCGCCTCGCGCGTCCGTGGGACACCGAGAGCGCCCGCAGCCGCACCGACGAGTTCGGCCGCAGCCTCTACAAGGACGAGGACCGCGAGATCGTCGAGCGCGTCTCCGAGGTGGCGCAGGCCCGCGGCATCTCGATGGCCCAGGTCGGGCTGGCCTGGATGCTCGGCAAGCCCGGCATCGCCGCCCCGATCGTGGGAGCGACGAAGCTCGAGCACCTGCAGGACGCGATCGCCGCCGTCGACATCACCCTCGACGACGCCGAGGTCGAGCGCCTCGAGCAGCCCTACGTCCCGCACCCGGTGGCCGGCTTCCGCTGACCGCAGGCCCCGGCCCGTGAGTGAGGCGAGGACGGCGCCGCAGGCTGCTGGTCCTTGCGCGCGGCCGGCTAGTCCTTGCGCGCGACGCCGGCGAGCGCCCCGAACCGCTCGGGGCGCTCGCCGTCGGCCAGCGGGACCTCCGGGCGCCACAGCGGCAGGTGCACCAGGCCGGGCTCCACGAGGGTCCAGCCGTCGAACTGGGCGGCCAGCTCGGCGCGCGAGCGCAGGAAGATCGGCGTGCCCGTCCGCGACGAGAGCTTCTGCGCCTCGATGACCTCCGGCGGCTGGTCCTCATGGGTGACGTTGACCAGCGCCAGCATGCTGCCCGGTGGCACCGCGTCGCGGAGCCGGCCGACGATCCCGGCGGGGTCGTCGGAGTCGGGCACGAAGTGCAGCACGCCCAGCACGAGTACCGCGATCGGCCGGGTGAAGTCGAGCAGCCCGCGGACCACGGGGTCGGAGACGATGTCCTCGACGTCGCGCACGTCGGCCTGCACGACCGCCGTCCCCTCGACGCCCTCGAGGATCGCGCGGCTGTGCGACACCGCGATGGGGTCGACGTCGACGTAGACGACGCGGCACGCCGGGTCGGCGTGCTGGGCCACCTCGTGCACGTTGCCGACGGTCGGGATGCCGGAGCCGAGGTCGAGGAACTGGGTGATCCCCTGCTCGACGAGCCAGCCCACCGCCCGGCGCAGGAAGGCCCGGTTGGCGCGCATGGTGTCGCCGATGTCGGGCGTCATCGAGGCGATCATCTCCGCGAGCCTGCGGTCGACCGCGAAGTTGTGCGCCCCGCCGAGAAAGTAGTCGTACACCCGCGCCCCGCTGGGGCGGTCCAGGTCGATGTCGAGCGGTGCCCACGACGGCCGACTCATGATCCCCCACATTCCACACCGGGTGTTGCGGATCTCCACACAGCGCGACGAGCGTACGGCGAACCCTTCACCCGACGGAATGACACGGCCGGGTCACGTCGCCGGACGGACGTATGCTCCGCCAGGTGATCGGTGGGGACCGGGCAACCCCGCGGTCCCCGGCACCGGCGATCGAGAACCTCGTGTCGGCATGGGCCGCCGCTCTGGCGCGCCCGGTCTACCGGCCCATGAGCCACGTCGAGCTGCATCGGTTCACGCGTTGGGCGGCACTGCGTCTTGCCGGGGCCGCCGCGGTCCGGCCCGTCGACACCCGGTGCGCGCACGACGTCGGCGCCGCGCTCGTCGACACCGACCTGCTCGACCGCGACGACCTCCCCGCCACCGTCTCGGCGCTCACCGCCCACCTGCCCGCCGTCGCCGCCGAGCGCGGCGCCCCGTCACCCGACGTCGCGGCACGTGACGTCACGGCCGCCGTGGTGGCCGGCTACGTCGCCCGGATGCGCGCCCGGATCCTCGACGAGCAGGAGACCGTCCGCCAGGCGGAGGTGCAGGCGCGCAAGCAGACCCAGGACGCGCTGCTGTCGAGCGAGGCCAGGTTCCGGGCCATCTTCGAGAACTCCGGGATCGGCATCGGGATCGCCGACATGGACGGCCGCATCGTCGACGCCAACGAGGCATTCGCGTCGATGCTCGGCTACACCGTCGAGGAGTTCTGCCGGATCAACGTCGCCGACTTCGTCTATCCCGACGACGCGCAGGGCATGTGGGAGCTCTACGCCGAGATCATCGAGGGCAAGCGCGAGCAGGCCCGGGTGGAGAAGCGCTACCGGCACCGCGACGGGCGGATGGTCTGGACCGACCTCACGGCGTCGTTGATCCGCGACGCGCAGGGTGATCCGCTCTACACCGTCGCGATGGCCGAGGACGCCACGACCCGCCACGAGCTCCAGGACCGGCTGCGCCACCAGGCCCTGCACGACCCGCTGACCGGGCTGCCCAACCGGACGATGGTCAACGAGCGGCTCGCCGAGCTGTTCTCCCGCCCGGGCGGGCGGATCGGGGTCTGCTACCTCGACGTCGACAACTTCAAGATCGTCAACGACCGGCTCGGCCACGGCATCGGCGACAAGCTGCTCGTCGCGATCTCCGCGCGGCTGCACCAGTGCGTCGCCGAGCGCGGGCACCTGGTCGGGCGCATGGGCGGCGACGAGTTCGTCATCCTCGTGCAGGACCCGCCGCCCGGCGAGGTCGCGCTCGTCGCCGATCTCGTCCTCGCCTCGCTCGCCTCCCCCGTCGACGTCGACGAGCACCGGCTGGTCGTCACCGCCAGCATCGGCGTCGTCGAGACCGACGTCGACGACACGACGCCCGCGGAGGTCCTCAAGGCCGCCGACGTCACGTTGTACTGGGCCAAGTCCGACGGCCGCGCCCGCTGGGCGCAGTACGACCCCGAACGCGCGGCCCTCGACATGACCCGGTTCACCCTCACCGCGACCCTCGCCGCCGGCCTGGAGCGCGACGAGTTCGAGGTCGAGTACCAGCCGATCGTCCGGCTCGACGACGGGGCCGTCGCGGGCGTCGAGGCCCTCGTGCGCTGGGACCATCCGACGCTGGGCAGGCTCGGCCCCGACCGGTTCATCGAGGTCGCCGAGGAGACCGGCGCGATCGTCCCCCTCGGCCGGCACGTGCTGCGCGAGGCCTGCCGGCGGGCCGCGCGGTGGAACGCCGAGAATCCCGGCGCCGACCTGTTCGTCAGCGTCAACCTGGCGGTCCGTCAAGCGCACGATCCCGCGCTGGTCTCCGACGTCGCCGACATCCTGGCCGACACCGGACTGCCGCCCCACCTGTTGCAGCTCGAGCTGACCGAGAGCGCGCTGCTCGGCCCCGCAGGCCGGCCCGTCGATGCGATCGGGGCGCTCGCCGATCTCGGCATCCGCATCGCCGTCGACGACTTCGGCACCGGGTACTCCAACCTCGGCTACCTGCCCCGGCTGCCGCTGCACTCGCTCAAGCTCGCAGGCGTACTGGTCGAGGGGCTGCGCAGTCCGACGGCGGGTGCGAGCCGGATCGTCACGAGCCTCGTCGCGCTCGCCCACGCGCTCGGGCTGACGGTGACCGGCGAGGGTGTGGAGACACCGGCCCAGGCGGCACGGCTGCGCACCGCCGGCTGCGACACCGCGCAGGGCTGGCTCTACGCGCGCCCCGCGCCGTGGGACGCCGTCGTCGCCGCGCTGGGCCGCACGCGGCCGCGACGCTGATCGTCTGCGGCGGCACGGCGTCCGCGGGACGCCTGCACGCGATCACCACGATGATCACCTGTTCGTGTGCCGCACGCCTCCAGAGGGTTGAACGTCGTTGCCCGGGCGGTCCGATCGAGCGATGATTTTCCTGCACCGTCCGGATGGCGTCGGTCACGGAGCGTCAAAGCCCTTGCGGGTGTGAGCGTGAAGGAGACGATGGTGTCGGGGGATTCGGAGTACTCGGGCGACTATGCCTACGACCTCGCCCACGAGATGAAGTCGGTGCTCAACCTGCCGACGAGCCGCACCGGGCGGCGTCCCGGCGGGGCGGTCCCGATGCCGCGCCGGGAGGTCGACCCCGACGGGGACCTGGGGTACGACGCCGCGCACGAGATCTGAGGCCGCCGGGCCCCCTCCCCGACGGCCGTGGGCGCACCCGCCCGCGAGCGGATGGGGGCGTGCCGCGCCGGGTACCCGACGCGGACGCGACCCACGGGAGGCCGCGCTGGCAGATCGGCCGGGTGCCCACATGAACGAGCGCACCGACTGGCTCGACGAGGGCGCCGAACCGATCCGGCGGCCCGGCCCGCTGCGCTGGCTGCTCTACGCCCTCGGGATGGGGCTGCCGGCGGCGCACCGCGGCTGGGTGCTGTTCGACGTCACGACGCGCACGTGGATGCTGCGCCATCTCGCCCGCACGATCGTGCAGATCATCCCGTTCGCGGTGGTGCTCTACGTGGTGATCCCGGGTCCCACGTGGGTGCGGCTCGCCGCGATCGGCGTCGGCGCGGTGATGGGACTGTTCTGGTCGAGCGTCTACATCTACGAGACCAACGAGCACCGCGCGGTCAAGGCCGGCTACCCCGTCGGCTATGCCGCCGCCGTGCGCGACGACCTGCGCTCCGCCGAGCGCCGCCGTCGGGAGCGCGGTGGCTGACGGCAGGGCGGTCGTCGGCCGCGGCGGGTCAGCCCGCGGGCTTCAGCGGGTCGTGCCCCAGTCGCATCAGCCGGTGCCGCCAGCCCGCCTGGCCCGGGGTCGGTTCGAGGTCGTCGCGGCGTTGCTCGTGCACCCGGTCGACGACACGCTGCATGGCCCGCGCGTCGTCGGCCGTGAGGTCGCTGCGCCGTTTGCCCAGGATGTCGAGGACCTCGCGCCCCGTGGGCGTGCCCGCGTGGTCGGGCTCGGTCTCCGAGTCCGGCGCGGCCGAGTCCGTCCGGAGCCAGTCGCGGAGTTCCTTCGAGGTCATGTTCACGACGCTGTGGAACTCGTCCCACAGCGCGTCGTCGACGGTCGCTGCCATGCCGTGGGCTACCCCGGCGCCGCGCGCCGGAATCGTGGCCACCGGAACCGTCGGGGTGCGCTGCGAGGATGTGCCGATGATCGACCACGTCGCCATCCAGTGTTCCGACGTCACCGCGGCCGCCCGGTTCTACGACGCCGCGTTCGCGCCGCTCGGCGGCCGCCGCGTGCTCGAGTTCGGCCCCGTCATCGGGTACGGGACCGACCGGCCCGAGTTCTGGCTCGGCCCGCGCGCCGACGACTCGGCCGGCTTCCGCGAGAGCCACCTCGCGTTCGCGGCGCCCGACCGGGCGACGGTCGACGCGTTCTTCCGGGCCGCCGTGGCCGCGGGCGCGCAGGTGCTGCACGAGCCGCGGGTGTGGCCGGAGTACCACCCGGACTACTACGGCGCGTTCGTGCGCGACCCCGACGGCAACAACGTCGAGGCCGTCTGTCACGCGCCGGCCCCGTGACGGGCGGGGCTACTCGCCCGCCCGGTGCCGCACCACCGAGGCCACCCCGGTCGACCCGTAGTTGACGCCGCTCATGCCGCGCAGGCCGGGGTCGTTGTTCAGCCGTTCGGCGAACGCCCGTCCGGGGCCCGCGGCGGTCAGCCCGCCGTCGACGACGAGCGCCTCCCCGGTCACGAACTCCGCGTCGGGGCCCGCGAGGAACGCGATGGCCGACGCGATGTGGTCGGCGCGGCCGTGGCCGGGCCATGGCTGGGTGGCGGCGAGCTTGTCGTCGACGCGTTCGGGTCGTCCGCGGTGCACCAGCGGTGTCGAGATGGCGCCGGGGCAGACGGCGTTGACCCGGATCCGCTCGGGCGCGAGCTCGATCGAGACCGACCGCGTCAGGTTGACCACCGCCGCCTTTGCCGCGGAGTACGGCACCGGGCCCAGCCCCCCGCCGAGCCCGGCGACCGACGCGACGTTGACGATGCTGCCGCCGGCCCCCTGCGCGAGCATGATCCGCGCGGCGTGCTTGATCCCGTAGAACACACCCCGGACCAGCACCTCGAAGGTGTAGTCCCAGTCGCCGCTCTCGATCGTGTGGATCGGGCCGAACGCCCCGCCGACGCCCGCGTTGTTCACCACGCAGGTCAGCGCCCCGAAGGTCTCGACGGCGAAGTCGAGAGCGCCGGCCACGGCTTCCTCGCTGCGCACGTCGGTGGCGCGCACCACGACGCGGTCCGGGGCGGCCGCGAGCTCCGCGGTCTCGGCGGCGTTGGCCTCGTTGACGTCCGCGACGACGACCCGGAACCCGCCCTCGAGCAGGCGCAGTGCGGTGGCGCGGCCGATCCCGCTGCCGGCTCCGGTGACGACGGCGACCTGCTGCCCGTCCACGTCGCTCATGCGTGCTGCCCGGCCGGGGCGGGCGCGCAGATGTCGCGCTCGGGATCGATCGCCGCGAGCCGCGGCAGGACGTCGCGGGCGTAGGTCTCGAAGGTATGCCGGGACTCCTCGCCGGTCATGCCCCCGAACCCGAGGACGTTGACGACGCCGCCCGCCCCGAGCGCCCGGACCCGGTCGACGGTCGCGTCGACGACCTCGTCGGGCGTCCCGCCGATCTGGAGGTCGGCGAGGAACCGGTTGAA
The DNA here is from genome assembly GCF_000196675.2 of Pseudonocardia benzenivorans CB1190. Lineage (GTDB taxonomy): Bacteria > Actinomycetota > Actinomycetes > Mycobacteriales > Pseudonocardiaceae > Pseudonocardia > Pseudonocardia benzenivorans. Next base: position 4,399,403 of record NC_015312.1, read on the forward strand.
CCGCGCCAGCCCGTGCTTCTCGATGTTGCGTCGCAGGCCCGCGTAGTACTCGTAGCCGTTGACGTGCTCGAGCCGCGGGTTGGTGAACTCGTAGTGGTCGATCGTCGAGCGCGCGTAGCCCACCGCGAACCGCTCGTGCATCTCCCGGGCCCGGCCGGGGTCGCGGTCGACCGTCGTGAAGTTGACCAGCACGGGTGCGGGTGGCTCCTCCCCCTGTACCTCCCGGTACAGCTCGCGGTAGTCGTTCGTCTCCTGCAACGTCGTCTCCCAGGGCTTCTGCGCGATCAGCATCAGCCCGAAGCCGAGCGTCGCCATGATCTTCGCCGACTCCGGCGACACCGCGGAGGCGTAGGTGCGACCGCGGAACGTCGTGAACGCGGGCGGGTGCAGCTCCGCGCGGGGCTGGCGATAGAGGGTGCCGTCGTGCTCGATGGCGCCGGTCTCCAGCGACTCCGAGATCGCCGTCGCGTACTCGACGAACCGCGTCCGCGACTCCCCCATGTCCAGCCGGAACCCGTCGAACTCCACCGACCCGAGCCCGCGTCCCAGGCCCAGCACGACGCGACCGCCCGACACGCTGTCGAGCCAGGCGATCTCCTCCGCGACGCGGACGGGATCGTGCCAGGGCAGGACCATCACCATCGTGCCCAGCCGGGCCCGCGTGGTGCGCCCTGCCATGTAGGTCAGGAACTGCGCCGGGTTAGGCATCATCTGGTAGCGCGTGAAGTGGTGCTCCGCCGTCCAGATCGAGCCGAAGCCCGCGCCCTCGGCCGCGTCGGCCAGGGCGAGCTGGTCACGCAGCACCCCGTGGTCGTCGCGGCCCGGTTCGAGCCCCTGGAAGAACACTCCGATCCCGACGTGCAAGAGTCCGACCTCCCCGCTGAGGCATCCGCCTTAAAGCGTTGATGACCTGTTGTAGACGGGACGCGGGTGCGGCGCAACTCTCCCGGCGCCCGGCGTCCCCGGTCACCGCGCGGGTTGCCCGCTCAGCACTCGGCCTGCGGGCAGCGCGGCGACCGGGGAAACCGGGCGGTGACGGCGTGCTCGGCCCTACTCCGCAGGAGGCCGGGACGACGCGGGCTCGGCCGCCTCGCCCGGCGCGGGCGCCGCCAGTTCCACCACCGGCGCCCCGCCGGTCTCCGGGAAGTGGCAGGCGACCCGGTGGCCGGGGGTCTTCTCCTCGAGCGGGGGCTCCACCGTCCGGCAGACCTCCTGCGCCTTCCAGCACCGGGTGTGGAACCGGCACGCGGGGGGCGGGTCGAGGGGGCTGGGCACGTCGCCGGTGACCAGGATGCGCGCCCGCGAGCGGCCCCGGCGCGGGTCGGGGATCGGCACGGCCGAGAGCAGCGCGACCGTGTAGGGGTGCATCGGCCGCTCGTAGACGTCGGCCCGGTCCCCGATCTCCACGATCTTGCCCAGGTACATCACCGCGACCCGGTCCGAGACGTGCCGCACCACCGAGAGGTCGTGCGCGATCAGGACGTAGGTGAGCCCCAGCTCGTCCTGCAGGTCCTCCAGCAGGTTCACGACCTGCGCCTGGATCGACACGTCGAGCGCGGACACGGGCTCGTCGGCGACGATCAGCTTGGGCCGCAACGCCAGCGTCCGCGCGATGCCGATGCGCTGGCGCTGGCCGCCGGAGAACTCGTGCGGGTAGCGGTTGTAGTGCTCGGGCGAGAGCCCGACGAGCGACAGCAGGTCTTGCACCGCCGAGCGGATGCCGCCCGGCGGCTCGACGCCCTGGATGCGGAACGGCGCCCCGACGATCGTCCCGACGGTGTGCCGGGGGTTCAGCGAGGAGTACGGGTCCTGGAAGATCATCTGGACGTCGCGGCGCAGGGGCCGCATGGCCCGCGGCGGGAGATGGCTGATGTCGCGGCCGTCGAACACGACCGAGCCGGCGGTCGGCTCCAGCAGCCGGGTCAGCAGCCGGCCGGTGGTGGTCTTCCCGCAACCGGACTCGCCGACGATCGAGAGCGTCTCGCCGGGCAGCACCTCGAAGTCGACCCCGTCGACGGCCTGCACGGCGCCGACCTTGCGCTGCAGCAGCCCGCGCCGCACCGGGAAATGCTTCTGCAGGCCGGTGGCGACGAGGAGGGGTTCGGTGGCGGGCGGCGCCGCGGGGGACGACGAGCCGCCGGCGGCCGGGGCGTTCACAGCTTCGGCCGGATCTCGTCGTGGAAGAGCGTCGCACGCTCCTCGAGGCCCATGTGACAGGCGGCGAGATGCCGCGGCCCGACCTCGACCAGCTCGGGCCGCTCGGTGCGCGAGCGGTCGCCGTTGCGGTCGGCGTAGGGGCACCGCGGATGGAACGCGCAGCCCGGCGGCACGTTGATCAGCGACGGCGGGCTGCCGCTGATCGGCAGCAGTCGCTCGGAACGCTCGCGGTCCCAGCGCGGCACCGAGCCGAGCAGCCCCCAGGTGTAGGGGTGGCGCGGCTCGGTGAAGACGTCGACGGCGGGCCCGCTCTCGGCGGCCCGTCCCGCGTACATGACGAGGATGTCGTCGGCCAGCTCGGCGACGACGCCCAGGTCATGGGTGATGATCACGACGGCGGTGTGGAACTCGGCCTGCAGGTCGACGATGAGGTCGAGGATCTGGGCCTGCACGGTGACGTCGAGCGCGGTGGTGGGCTCGTCGGCGATGAGCAGCTGCGGGTTGCAGGACAGGGCCATCGCGATCATCGCCCGCTGCCGCATGCCGCCGGAGAAGTGGTGGGGGTAGTCGTCGACGCGGGCGTCGGCCCGCGGGATGCCGACGCGGTCGAGCAGCTCGACGGCGCGCTTGCGGGCGGCCCTCCGGCTGACGTCGTTGTGCAGCCGGTAGGCCTCCATGATCTGGTCGCCGACCGTGTAGTACGGGTGCATCGCCGACAGCGGGTCCTGGAAGATCATCGCCATCGTCTCGCCGCGCAGCCTGCGCACCCGCTCCGGGTCGGCGGCGACCAGCTCGTCGTCACCCAGCCAGATCTCGCCGGAGATCCGTGCCGAGCCGCGCTTGTGCAGGCCCATGATCGACAGGCTCGTCACCGACTTGCCCGATCCGGACTCCCCGACGATCCCGAGCCGCTTGCCGCGCTCGACGGAGAACGACAGCCCGTCGACGGCCTTGACGACGCCGTCGTCGGTCGGGAAGTGCACCCGCAGGTCGCGGACGTCGAGGAACGGCCGTCCCGATCCCGACGGCCGGGGCGCGGGACCGGACTCCGGTGCGCCGGCCAGCACGTCCTCCGCCATCACCGGCTCCTCCCCCCTCACGACAGCCGTACCCGGGGGTCGACGACGGCGTAGAGCACGTCGACGACGAGGTTGGCGATGATGATGAACAGGCTGCCCACCAGCACGACACCGAGCACCTTCGGCAGGTCGTTGTTGGTGATGGCGTCGACGGAGTACTTCCCGATGCCCGGCAGCGAGAACGTCGACTCGGTGAGGATCGCGCCGCCGAGCAGCAGGCCCAGGTCGAGCCCGAAGATCGTCAGGATCGGGGTCAGCGCCGACCGCAGCCCGTGTCTGACGACGACGGTGCGCTCCGGCAGCCCCTTCGCCCGCGCGGTGCGGATGAAGTCCTCACCCATCGTGTCGAGCATGCCGGCGCGGGTGAGCCGCGCGTACCCGGCGGCGTAGAGGAACGCGAGCGTGATCCACGGCAGGAGCAGGTCGTAGGCCCACAGCAGCGGGTTCTCCTCGATCGGGGTGTAGCTGCCGCCCGGCGCGGTGATGCCGAGGGTGTAGCTGAAGACCGACAGCGTCAGCAGGCCGGTGAAGAAGATGGGCAGCGAGACACCGGCGAGCGAGACGCTCATGGCGGTGCGGTCGAAGACGCTGCCCCGGCGCAGCGCGGAGACGACGCCCGTCGACACCCCGGCGACGACCCAGATCACCGCCGCGCCCGCGGCGAGCGACATCGTCACCGGGAGGCGGTCGAGGATCTCGGGCAGCACCGGCTGCTGCGTCAGGTACGAGTACCCGAAGCAGGGCGCCGGGCAGTGCGTGGTCGTCGGGCCGGTCGGGTAGTCCGCGCCGAGCACCAGCCCGCGCAGGAACCGCCCGTACTGCACGTAGACCGGCTCGGTGAAGCCCAGCCGCACCGCGATGTTGTGGATCGTCTCGACGTCGGCGGTCTTGCCGACGTAGCGCGACGCGAGGTCCTCCGGGGTCGCGCCGCCGAGGCGCGGCACCAGGAAGAAGATCACGAAACAGGCGGCGGTGACGATCAGCAGCAGGAAGATCGCCGCAATGAGCCGCCGGACGATGTAGACCGCCATGTCCCGGCAGGTTCCTGTCCGCCCGCGCCCCAGCGCGCGGGCGGACGGGAACCGGTGCCCTCACCTACCTCCCGGTCGTGCCCGGACGAGCCCGTGTCATCTGCCCGGTCACTTCCTCGTCGTGCCGAGCGCCAGGTAGTCGTACATCTGGAACCCGTTGGTGATGAACACGTTCGTCAGGTTCGGCGGGCGGTAGAGCAGGCCCTTGGCCCAGATGCCCGGGAGCATGTACGCGTCGTCCATGACCTTCTTGTCGACGTCGACCCAGTCCTGCTGACGCTTGGCCGTGTCCTGCTCGTTCACGGCCTGGTCGATGATGGCGTCGACCGCCGGGTCACGCACACCCAGGTTGCTGTTGCCGCCGGTGGGCCGGATCGTGCGGCTGTCGACGATCTGCGACAGGAAGCCGTAGCCGTCGGGCCAGTCCGCGCCCCAGCCGTACACCATCAGCCCGAGGTTGTTGGCCTTGGCGTAGTCGGGCTTGCCGGCGTAGAGCTTCAGGTAGTCGGCGAGCGGGTAGGGCTTGATCTCGAGGTTGATCCCCGCCTTGGCCAGCGACTGCTGCAGGGTCTCGGCGGTCGCCTTCTCCTTCGGCCGCTCGGCGCGGTAGGAGATGCTCGTCGTGAAGCCGTTGGGCTGCCCGCACTGCGCGAGCTCGTCCTTGGCCTTCGCGATGTCGCCCGCGTTGCCCGGCGTCGGGTAGGTGTCGAACTGCTGCGCGCCGGGGATGACCGGCGGCATGAGGTTCGTCGCGATCTCGCCGCCCGTCGCGCCGCCGTAGGCGCGCTGGTAGCCGGTCTTGTCGGCCGCGTACATCACCGCACGGCGGCAGTGGACGTTGTCCAGCGGCGCGACGTCGGCGTTGAGCACGGTGAACCAGATGCGGGCCTGCAGCGACGAGTCGGTGTTGGCCTTGAGGTTCTGGTCGGCCAGGATGCGGCCCTGCGCCGACGGTCCGACGCCGGAGCCCTCGATCGCGACGTCGAGGTCACCGGAGATCAACCGGTTGTCGATGTCGTCGGAGTTGACGTTGAGCGCCACCTCGATCTGGTCGGGCAGCGCCTTGCGGTTGGGGTCGGTGGCCGGGTCCCAGTTCGGGTTGCGGACCATCGTGAAGCTCTTGCCCAGGTCGTTCGTCTGGAACATGTAGGGGCCCGAGGACACCACGTGTTCCTTGTACTTCGTGCCGGTGTCCTTGGCCGGCGGCACCGGGATCGTCGCCGGCAGCTGGGCGAAGTAGTCGAACCCGCTGAACGGCTTGTTCAGGTGGAAGACGATCGTCGAGTCGTCCGGGGTCTCGATGGCCTTGAGGCCGAGCTTGTCGGGCGAGGGGTCCTCGTACGGGCTGGTGTAGCCCTGCAGGTCGAGGAAGTCGTTGAAGTACGTGGGGCCGTTCGGGAACGTGGTCTTGTCGAGCGAGCGCTCGACGGCGTACTTGACGTCCTTGCTGGTGACGGGTGTGCCGTCCTCGAACTTCACCCCCTTGCGCAGCGTGTAGGTCCACGTCTTGCCGCCGTCGGAGGACTTCCCGAGGGACTCGGCGAGGTCGGGGACGAGCGTCGCGCCGTCGGCGCCGGGTGCGGACTTGAACATCACCAGCGCCCGGCCGTAGAGCCGCACGAAGTTCCACGAGTACGCGTAGTAGGTGTCGGCGGGGTCCAGGGAGTCCCAGTCGCCGGAGTTGGCGTACCGCAGGGTGCCGCCCTTGGCGTCCGACGGGTTGTGGATGCTGCCGTCACCGGTACCGCCACCGCTGCCCGAACCGGACGACCCCCCGGACGTCCCGCCACCGCAGGCGGCGAGCACCAGCGCGGTCACCGCGCCGACGGCCGCCACCGCGAACCTTCGCGTGTGCCTCATCGGACCACCCCTCGAATCTCCCTCGAACACCCGTTGTGCCGTTCTCTGTCCGTCGTGCCGGTCATCGGCCCCGCGGGTCCAGCGCGTCGCGCAGCCCGTCGCCGAAGAGGTTGAAGGCCAGCACGGTCACGAAGATCGCGAGGCCGGGGAAGAGCATGAAGTTCGGCGCGATCTGGAACCAGTGCGTCGCGTCCGAGAGCATCCCGCCCCAGCTGGGGGTGGGCGGCCGGATGCCGACGGACAGGAAGCTCAGCGCGGCCTCGAACAGGATGTTGGTCGGGATCAGCAGCGTCGCGTAGACCAGTACCGGGGCGACGAGGTTGGGCAGCAGCTCGGTCAGCAGGATGCGCGGGGTGCGTGCACCGAGGCTGCGCGCGGCGTCGACGAACTCGCGTTCCCGCAGCGAGAGCGCCTGGCCCCGGATGATGCGACCGATGTAGGGCCAGCTGGTGAACCCGATGATCGCGATGATCACGACGATCCGCAGCGTGTCGCCCGAGAGCCCGAACGAGCCGTCGGTGATGACGCCCGCGAGGGCGAGGGCGAAGAGCAGCACCGGGAACGCGAGGAAGACGTCCATCGTGCGGCTGATCAGCGAGTCGATCCAGCCGCCGTAGTACCCGGCGACGATTCCCGCGACCGTTCCGATCACGACGGCGACGAGCGTTGCGAGAAAGGCGACGAGCAACGAGATCCGCGCGCCGTAGACGACGCGGGAGAAGATGTCGCGGCCGTTGACCGGTTCGACGCCGAACAGGAACTCCCGGCTGATCCCACCGAACGGCGCCGGCGAGATCTGCAGGTCCGGGTCGATCTGGTCGTAGTGGAACTCCAGCGGCGGGTGCCCGAGCAGTTGCACGATCAGCGGCGCGAAGATCGCGACGAGGACGAGCAGCACGATGACCACGCCGCCCGCGAGCGCCACCTTGTCCCGGCGGAGCCGTCGCCAGGCGATCTGCCAGAGCGAACGCCCCTCGATCGCGCGACCCATGCCCGCGGTGACGGCCTCGGGCACGGCCTGCTCTGCCGCACCGGGAACGTCGAGCGGTGCCGTCATCGTGCACGTCCTCCGGAGCGCGGCGGGATGGAATCGGTCACTCCCGAATTCGTGACACTAACGGGTGGCCGATCATGCGGAAGGCCTCGAAAGCTCCTCTTCCATAACGATCCGCGCAAGGCGCACAGGGCAGGCTCCCCTCATCTCCACACGAATGTCCCGGTTCACCCGAAAACGATCTCCGGGCGCTCACACGACAAAGGTGAGAGACCATTACTCGCCAGTAGGGTCCACGTACAGACGGCGTCCGGGTGAGTCCGGCGCGAATTCCCGCGGGTCTCGGCTCGATTTGCCCGAATCGTCCAATTACGCCGACCGGCGGGCCACCCGCTCGCCGACCCGGGAACGTTTCGCCACCGCCACCCGGGGTAGCCATTGTGACCTGAACGGCCCAGGGACCGCGAGCGTCCCGGGCCGTCCCGACGTCGTGAGGAGCGATGGTGGACACGTCCAGGAAGCTGCAGGTGTCGAGGGTGATCGACGCGCCCGCGGACGCGATCTTCGCGCTGCTGGCAGACCCGGGCAGGCACGCCGATCTCGACGACGCCGGCATGGTGCGAGGTGTCGACGGCGACTGCGTGCCGCTGGGTGGCATCGGCCAGGTGTTCACGATGAACATGCACCAGGACTCGCTGGGCGACTACCGCATGGTCAACACGGTGACCGCGTACCAGCCCACGAGTCGGATCGGCTGGGCCCCGGCGATCGACCCGACGTGCGAGCTGGCGTCGAAGGTCGGCGACATGACGCTGGGCGGTCACACCTTCACCTACGACCTCGCCGAGGTCGACGGCGGTACGAGGGTCACCGAGACCTACGAGTGGATGAGCGTCCACGACGAGAAGTTCCTCGAGTCGTTCCCGCTCGTCTCGGAGAAGGACCTCAAGGGCACCCTCGACCGGATCGCCACGGCCGTCTCGTGAGATCACCGCGGGCGGCCTGCCCCACCCCGCGCGTGGGGCCCGCCCGGCGGTCAGCGGGCCGGTGCGGGCCGGCTCACCCGGCCATGGTGAGCCCGCCGCTGACGCTGAGCACCTGGCCGGTGACATAGGACGCGGCGTCGGAGGCGAAGAACAGCACCGCGTCGGCGACCTCCTCCGGCTTCGCGAGCCGGCGGAACGGGATCGCCCTGATCAGGGCTTCCTTGAGCCGTTCGTCCTGGGCGGCGAACAGCGGTGTGTCGGTCGGCCCGGGGCACACGACGTTGACGTTGATCGCGTGGCGCGCCATCTCGCGGGCGAGCGACTTGCTCATCGCGATCACGCCGCCCTTGGCTCCCGCGTAGATCGTCTCCCCCGAGCTGCCGACGCGCCCCGCGTCGCTCGCGACGTTGACGACCTTGCCGCCCTCCCCCGCCTCGACCATACCCGGGAGGAACGCCCGGCACATGTGGACCTGGCCGAGGTAGTTGATGCCGACGACCTTGTCCGCGAAGTCGGGCGTCGAGTCGAGGAACTTGCCCGTCCGGTCCCAGCCGGCGCAGTTGACCAGCACGTTCGTGGTGCCGATGTCGGTGGCGACCTGACCGGCGAGCGCCGTCACCGAGTCCGGGTCGGCGACGTCGACGGCCAGTGGGGTGATGCCGTCGACCTCGCGGGACACGGCGGTGGCGCCGTCGAGGTCGAGGTCGGCGGCGACGACCCGCGCCCCGGTGCGGGCCAGTCCGAGCGCGACGGCCCGGCCGATCCCCGACGCCGCCCCGGTGACGACCGCGATCCTGTCCGTCATGAGCCCACTTCCCCGTTCCCGGGCGAGGCGGCCGGCCTCTCCCGCAGCTTGAACTTCTGGATCTTCCCGGTCGGCGTGCGCGGCAACGCGTCGATCAGCTCGAGGCGTTCCGGCAGGTAGTTGGCGGCGGTGCCCTGCGCGCGCAGGTGCCCGGTGAGTTCGTCGAGCGTGGGCGCGGCACCGGGGGCAGGGACAACGAACGCGCACGCCCGCTCCCCCAGCCGCTCGTCGGGCATCGCGACGAGCGCGACCTCCGCCACCGCCGGGTGCGCGTAGAGCAGGTTCTCGATCTCCACGACGGGGACGTTCTCGCCCCCGCGGATGATGATGTCCTTGGAGCGCCCGGTGATCCGCAGGTAGCCGTCGGCGTCGACCCGCGCGAGGTCACCGGTGTCGAACCACCCCTCGTCGTCGAGCCCCCGCAGCTCCGGGCGGTGCAGGTAGCCGCCGAACAGGCTCGCGGCGCGCACGAGCAGCCGACCCTCCTCGTCGGGGGCCGCTTCGTTCCCGCCGGTGCCGACGATCTTCAGCCACACACCGGGCAGCGGATGGCCGTCGGTCTCGAACACGCGGGAGTCGGGGTCGTCGGGGCCGGTGATCGTCACCGCTCCCATCTCGCTCATCCCCCACCCGGAGCTGATCCGCGCGGACAGCGCCGTCGTGGCGCGGCGGACGAGCTCGCGCGGGACGGGCGCGCCGGCGCACAGGAACAGCCGGAACGTCGTGAACGCCTCGGGGTCCGCCTCGGCCTGCGCGGTGAGGTCGGACAGGAACGGCGTCGACGCCATCGTGAACGTGACGCCCTCGGTCCGCACGATCTCCGTCGCCCGGGCGGGTTTCCAGACGTCCTGCAGGACGGCGGTCTGGCCACGCAGGATCGGCATCATCAGCCCGTACAGGAAGCCGGTCTGGTGCGCGAGGGGCGAGGCCATGAGCACGACGTCGTCGCCGGTGAGGCCGAGCCGGTCGGCGAAGTCGCGGACGTTGCACAGCGCCACGTCGGGTGTGATCAACACGCCTTTGGGCTCGCCCGTCGTGCCCGAGGTGTAGGCGAGCTGCACGACGTCGCCGGGGCCGGGGGCGCGGCGGGCGAACTCGGTGCGGTCGGCGTCGGTCGGGGCGCGGCCGAGGAGCAGCCCGTCGAACGTCCCGCCACCGCCGGGCCGGACGGACACGATGTGCCGCAACGCCGGCAGCGCCGGTTGCAGCTGCCGGGCGAGGGCGCCGTGGTCGAACCCGTTGAACGTCTCCGGGACGACGAACACCGCCGACTCGGCGAGTCCGAGCATGAACTCGAGCTCGCGACGCCGGAAGATCGGCATCAGCGCGTTGGTGACGGCACCGACCCGCAGGCAGCCGAGGTGCAGCGCGGCGAGCTCCCACCAGTTGGGCAGCTGCGCGGCGACGACGCGGCCCGGTTCGACGCCGAGGTCGAGCAGGCCCGCCGCGATGCGGTCCGCGGCGTCGAGCAGCTCGCGATACGTGACCGAGAACCGTTGCGGCGCATCGCCCGCACCGGCGACGTGGCCGATGATCGCGGGTTTGTCGGGGTGGGCGGCGACGGCCTCGTCGAGATGGTCGAGCAGGGTGCGCCCGGGCCAGTACGGCGCCATCTCGGCGCGGTAGGCCGCGTCGAAATCGGTGGTGAGGGTCGTGACAGTCATCGTCGACTCCCGTCCTCGGGTCCGATCCCGGTCAGAGCGAGCTCGTCATACGCTCCCGCACCCGGGCCAGCCTGCGGAACTGCTCCAGCGGATCCGACGCCGCCGGCATCAGTACGAATCCCTCGACCCCGGCGGCGACGAGCTCGTCGAGCCCCTTCGCGACGTGGTCCGTGTCGCCGACGAGCACCCACCGCTCGAGCCGCTCGACCGGCAGCCCGTACTGCCCGTTCACGAACCCGGCGACCTCGGCCCGGCCCGTCTCCAGCCCGCCCGGGCCGTCGGTGACGTGCACGAACACCATCAGCAGGGGCGTCGGCGAGGGCCGCGCGTACTCCGCGGCGAGCTCGTCGAGCCGTGCGCGCACCCCGGCGACGCGACCGGCCGACATCCACACGCCCAGCCAGCCGTCGCCGCGCCGTGCGGCCCGGCGCAGTGCCGCCTCCGACCGGCCGCCGACGACCAGCGGGGGCATCGCGGACGGAGCGGGTTCGAGCGCGGGCGAGCGCGTCGGCAGCAGCGGGCCCGGATGGTCGACCGCCTCGCCGCGCAGCAGCGCCGTCACCATGTCGAGACCCTCGTCGAGCCGGGCGCCACGCCGTGCGGTCGACACCCCGGCGGCCTCGAACTCCGCCGGGTTCTCCCCGCCCACCCCGACGCCGAACAGCAGCCGGCCGGGGGCGAGGGCGTCGATCGAGGCGAGCTGCTTGGCCGTCCACACCGCGTTGCGCATCGGCAGCAGCAGCACACCCGTCCCGAGGACGAGGCGTTCGGTGCGGACGGCTGCGGCGGTGAGCGCGGTCAGGGCGTCGAGCAGCGGGGGGTGGAAGCTCAGGTGGTCGCCGACCCAGCCGGAGTCGAACCCGAGCTCCTCGGCCAGGACGGCGCCCTCGACGACCGGCGTCCGGCCCCTGCGGAAGGGGTCGAAGCTCGGCAGCATGACCCCGAACCCCGCATCCGACGGCTGGACCACGCGCGCCTCCCGCTCTCGCCCGGCCACCGCCCGTTGACGGCCGACCCGGATTGAACGTAGCTTCATTGTCAAGAGAAGACCCGTTCAACGACGTCCCGGGAGGCCGCGTGCCGGACCTCGCAGGCGAGCGGCCGGCGGCCGAGGAGCAGGTCCGCCGCGACATCCGCGACGTCCGGGCCCGCTGGCGCACCCGCCAGGTCCTCGACGCCGCGGTCAGGTTGATCAACACCGGCGGCCTGCACGGCATGTCGATGCAGGCGCTGGCCAAGGAGGCGCAGATCAGCGTCGGCCTCATCTACAGCTACTTCGGCGGCAAGGAGGACGTCGTCGTCGCGGTGGTGGCCGACCTGGCCGAGCAGATTCGCCGGGAGGTCGACGACCGCATCGCCGCCGCCGGGGCCGACCCCGTCGAGCGGCTCGCCGCGGGGTTCGCCGGCTACTGCGTGGCGATGGACTCCCACCGCAACGCCGGGCTGCTGACCTACCGGCAGTCCGCCGAGCTCGGCCCCGCCGCCCGCGAACGGCTCAAGGAGGCCGAGCGCCGGACGTTCGCGCCGCTGACCGCCGTGGTCGAGGAGGCCGCCGCCGCCGGGCTGCTCGCCGACGGCGTCTCCCCCGAGGTGCTCGTCTTCGACCTGACGGTGCTCGCCCAGGTCTGGGCGCTCAAACACTGGCACTTCCCCGAGGGCTACGGCGTCGAACGGTTCGTCGCGGACCAGGTCGCGACGCTCGTCCGGCCCGCCCTCACCCCGACCCCGCACGAAGGGAACAGCGCGTGACGCCCACCGACTTCGAGGACGTCCTCTACCGCGTCGAGGACACGACGGCCGTCGTGACGATCAACCGGCCGAAGCGCTACAACGCGTTCCGCGGCAGGACCGTCGAGGAGCTGATCTCCGCGCTGCGCACGGCGTGGGCCGACAGGGCGGTGCGGGTCGTCGTGCTCACCGGGGCGGGCGACAAGGCGTTCTGCACCGGCGGCGACGTCAAGCAGCGCGCCGAGACCGGCGACTACGGCCCCACCGAGAGCGGGCTGTTCGAGATCGACGCGCTGCACAAGCTCATCCGCGACATCCCCAAACCCGTCATCGCGGCGGTCAACGGCCTCGCGATCGGCGGCGGCCACGTGCTGCACGTGCTGTGCGACCTCTCGATCGCCGCGGACACCGCCCGGTTCGGGCAGGCCGGACCGCGTGTGGGGTCGTTCGACGCCGGGTTCGGCACCACCTACCTCGCGCGCGTCGTCGGTGAGAAACGGGCGCGCGAGATCTGGTACCTGTGCCGTCAGTACGACGCGGCGACCGCCGAACGGTGGGGTCTGGTCAATGCGGTCGTCCCGGCCGCCGACCTGATGGCCGAGGCGCTGAGCTGGGCCGCCGACATCGGGCGGATGAGCCCGACGGCCATCACCTTCCTCAAGCACTCGTTCAACACCGACACCGAGCACCAGGCGGGACTGGCGAACGTCGCGTCGGCCGGACTCGCGCTGTTCGTCGAGTCCGAGGAGGGCAGGGAGGGCGCCCGGGCCTTCGCCGAGAAGCGGCCGCCGGACTTCAGCGGCTACGCGGTCCGCTAGGAGGGACGCCGTGGACTTCGGGCTCAGCGCCGAGCAGGAGGCCTTCCGTCAGGAGGTGCGGGCGTTCGCGACGGCGAGACTCGCCCCGCACTACCGTGCCGACGACCTCGCCGGATCGCTGCGGCCCTCGCTGGCGGGCGAGCTCGGCGCCATGGGCCTGACCGGCCTGCGGGCGCCCGAGCGCTTCGGCGGCCAGGACGCCGACGCCGTCACGACCGGGCTGGTGGCCGAGGAGGTCTCGCGGGCCGACTTCAACGCGTGCTACCTGGTGCTCAACTCGGCACTCGTCACCGACATCCTGCTGGCGGGCGCGACCGAGGAGCAACTGGCCGGGTGGCTGCCGCCGATCGCGTCGGGAGAGCACGTCCCGGCGCTCTGCCTGACGGAGCCGGGCCACGGCTCCGACGCCGCGCACCTGCAGCTGCGCGCCGAGCCCGACGGCGACGGATGGCGGCTCTTCGGCGAGAAGACCTCGATCTCGCTGGGGATGTACGCCCACGTCGGGGCGGTGTTCGCGCGCACCGGCGGCGAGGGGGCGCGGGGCGTGTCGGCGTTCATGGTCGATCTGTCCGACCCCGACCCCGACCTGGCCCGCAGCCCGCTCGACGACCACGGCAGCCGCGCGATCGGCCGGGCGAGCCTGTACTTCGACGGCGTGCGCGTGGGCCGCGACCAGCTCGTCGGCGGCGAGGGCGAGGGCTTCGTGTCGGTGATGCGCGGCTTCGACTACTCGCGCGCGGTCATCGGGCTGATGTGCCTGGGCATCGCCTCCGCCGCGCTCGACGACGCCTTCGCCTACGCCCGCGAGCGCGAGGCGTTCGGGCAGCCGATCGGGCGGTTCCAGGGGCTCGCGTTCCCGCTGGTGGAGTGCGCGACGCAGCTGCGCGCCGCACGGCACCTCTGTTACGAGGCCCTGGCCCTCAAGGACGCCGGCGAGGACCCGGCCGTCCCGGCGAACATGGCCAAGTGGTGGGCACCCAAGCTGGCCGCCGACATCGTCCACCAGTCGCTGCTGACCTTCGGGCACGCGGCCTGGTCGACCGACAACCCGCAGGGGCAGCGGCTGCGCGACGTCATCGGCCTCGAGATCGGTGACGGAACCGCCCAGATCGCGAAGCTCGTGGTCGCCCGTCACCTGTTGGGGAGGGCGTATGCGCCATGACACGTGGGGGGACTCTGGCATGTGGGCCGGTCGCCATGGGTACCCTGCCGTATGTCCACATCGCACGCCGCCGAGCCGACCCCGACACCGGTGACGGACGGTACCCCGCCCCCCGCAGCGTCGCCCGCCCACGCGCGCGGCGGTTCCGTCGGCGGCCCGGGCTGGGCGGTCGACTCGCACGACGGCCAGAGCACCCTCAAGCTGCACGCCGCGATCTCGGTGATGGCCACGATCCTGTGCCTGTTCGTGGCCGTCGTCTTCGTCTACCTCGAGACGATCGCCGCGGCGATCGTCTTCGCCGTCATCGCGCTGATCTGCATCGGCATCTTCGTGGGGTGCCGCGCGCGGCTGGCGAAGGTGCGCAGGAGCGGCTCCGGGCACGGCTGAGGCGCCCGGAGCCGGCCGGTCCGGCGGTACGTCCCGGTCAGTGCGTCCCGGTCAGTGCGTCCCAGTCAGTGCGTCCCGGTCAGTACGTCTTCGCGCTGTTCCAGCCGCCGTCGACGAACAGGGTCGTCCCGTTGACGTAGTCCGACTCGGGGCCGCACAGGAACGCGACGGGCCCGGCGATCTCCTCCGGCTGGGCCCACCGCTTCATCGGGGCGTTGCGCTCGATCGACTCCCGCATGGCGGGCGACTCGAAGTACGCGCGCGTCATCGGCGTCTCGACGACACCGGGGCCGATGGCGTTGCACCAGATGCCGCGAGCGGCGAACTCCAGCGTGATCGTCTTGGTGAGCATGATGATCCCGGCCTTGGCGACGCAGTAGGCCGAACGGTCGGCGAAGGCCAGCTCCCCGGTGATCGACGCGATGTTCACGATCTTGCCGCGGCCCTGCTCGATCATGCCGGGGATCGCCGCGCGCGAGAGCACGAACGGCGCGGTGAGGTCGACGTCGAGGGTGTGGCGCCACTCCTTCGGCGTGAGGTCGAGGATCGGGGCGATCTGGCGGACGCCGGCGTTGTTGACGAGGACGTCGAGGCCGCCGAGCTGCGCGCGGACCCGGCCGGGGAGCGCCTCGGTCTGCTCGTCGTCGGAGAGGTCGACGACGAACGTGGCCGCCTGCTCCCCGAACTCGGCCGCGGCATCGGCCAGGCTCGCCTCGTCGAGGTCGACCAGTGCCAGCCGCGCCCCCGCGGCGTGCAACCGTCGAGAGATCGCCCGGCCGAGCCCGCCCGCCGCGCCGGTCACCACCGCGACCTTGTCGCGCAGCACGTCGGGGCCCGGGGCCGCCCTGTCGGCCACGGTCTCACCAGAAGGGGTCATCGTCGTCCGCTCCGTTCGTCGTGAGGGTTGCGACGACGATCGTGACGGATCTTCGGTGCGGCCGCCCGGCTCAGTGGTTGCGCAGGGCGTCGACGAGCTCCTTCTTGCTCATCGACGACCGGCCGTCGATGCCGACCTTCTTCGCGCGGTCGTAGAGCTCGCCCTTGGTCATGTCCTCGTAGCTGCCCGACCTGCCCCCGCGCGAGGACACCTTCTTGCGGCCCTCGTTCGCCGAGGCGTTCGCGATCCGCGCAGCCTTCTCCTTCGAGGCGCCCTGCTTGCGGATCTCCTCGTAGGTCTTCTCGTCCTTGATGCTCGAGTTCGGCATGCTCCTGACGTGCCCGGATCGCCACCCGACGAAACGCGCGACGTCCGTCAGCGACGCTCGCGCGCCCACTCCCGCAGCACGGCGGCGCGGATCTTCGTACCGTTGGTGCCCGACGTCGTCGGCATCGCGTCGACGACGTGGACGGACTCCGGCACCTTGAAGTGCGCCAGCCCCTGGGCACACCAGGCGCGCAGCGCGGCCGCGTCGGGCGCCGCCCCGTCCGCGGCCGTCACGAACGCGACCGCGACCGTCGCGCCGTCGTCCGCGGTGACGCCGACGACCTTGGCGATCCCGACGTCCGGGTGCGCGCCGAGCCGGTTCTCGATCTCCGCGGGGTCGACGAGGAACCCGCGCAGCCGCAGCGCGTCGCCCATCCGGCAGACGTAGACGAAGGCGCCGTCGTCGACCAGCACGCCGAGGTCGCCGGAGCCGAACCAGCCGTCGGCGGTGCGCGACGCGGCGGCCCGCTCGGGCTCACCCAGGTACGCGTCGACGACGCACGGGCCGCGGAACTGCAGCTCGCCCTCGACCCCGTGGGCGACGGGCTCCCCCGTCGCCGGGTCGACGGTCCGCACCTCCGTCGCCGGGTCGACGACGCGTCCGCCACCGAACCAGCGTCCCGGCGCCGGCTCCGCGTCCGGCCACATCGTGAGCAGGGCGAACAGCTCCGACGCGCCGTACACGCCGGTCGTGCGGACGCCGAGCTCGTCGGCCGCCCACCGGGCCAGCTCCCGCATCCTGCCCTGGAAGTCCGCCGCGCCCCACCACCGCCAGCTCCGCAGGTCACGCGGCCGGGCCTGCTGCGCCGCCCGGAGCCGGATCACCATGTCGTCGCCGGCAGGCACGTGCGTGACCCCGTGCTCGGCCATCAGGTCGAGCACCTCGTCGGGGTCGAACACCGGGACGAACAGGCAACGGCCGCCGGCTGCGAGCGTCGCGGTCGCCGCGTTGAACCCGTACACGCCCGACAGCGGCAGCGCGCACAGCATCGTGTCGGCCTCGCCGAGGCCCCCCATCGCGGCGGCGTCGGCGACGGCCTGCCGGAGCACCGCGGACCCGCTGTGCGCGGCGAGCTTGGGCATCCCGGTCGAGCCGGACGTGGTGAAGGCGACGACCGGCGCGGCCGGGTCGGACGGCGCCGGCTCCGGGGCCGGGCCCGTCGGGTCCGGGGCCCAGGACCCGCCGCCGACGTCGGCAGCGCCCGGATCGGGCGCCGGCTCGCCCGGCCCGGCGACGAGCACCACGGCGGGAGCCGGGGCGTCGATCGCGCTCAGCGCCTCGCGCAGCCTCCCGAGCAGGTCGAGGCCGTGGAACGCGTGCGCGAGGACGACGAGGACCGGTCGCGCCCGCTCCAGGACGTGGCCGACCTCGTCGACGTTGTAGCGGGTGTTGACCCCGATGACGTGCGCGCCGCGGGCCGCGACGGCGAACTGCCAGGCCAACGCGTCGGACCAGTTGGGGAGCCAGACCGCGACGCAGTCGCCCGGCCCGACCCCGCGCTCGGCGAGCCCGGCGGCGAGCCGGCAGGTGCGCCGCCACAGCTCACCGCGGGTGACGGGGACGGTCGTGCCGGCCGCGGTGCGGTCGAGCACCACCACCGCCCCGGGGTCGCGACGGGCGAGATCGCCGAGCAGCGCGGGGAGGTCGGCCGGCGCGGCGGGCGGGGCCGGGTGCGGCGCCACCGGGTGCGGAGCCGGTGGCCCCGCGTCGGTGCTGATCTCCTGAGCGCTGATCTCCTCGGTACTGAAATCCTGAGCGCAGATCTCCTCGGGCACCCGGCGAACCTACCTCCGCCAAATCCCGCGCGGTGCCGTCCGCGCGGGTGCCTGGGGGCGTCCGGCGGATCACTCGCCGCGGTCTCGGCAACGGCGATCCGTCGGACCGTCTAGGCCCAGGCGCCGCGCTCGTACTGCACGGGATAGGGAGCCTGCGCCGCCGGGACGCCGAGCTCGTGCGCGGCCCGCAACGGCCAGGCCGGCTCACGCAGCGCGGCCCGGGCGAGCAGCACGACGTCCGCCGCGCCGTCGTCGAGGACCCGCTGGGCATGCCCCGGTTCGGTGATGAGCCCGACCGCGCCGGTCGCGATGCCGGCCTTCGCCCGGACCTGCGCGGCGAAGGGCACCTGGTAGCCCGGCCCGAGGTCGATCTGCTGCCGCGGGTCGAGGCCGCCGGAGCTGACGTCGACGAGATCGACGCCGTGCTCGACGAGCAGCCCGGAGACCTCACAGGTCTCCTCGACGCTCCAGCCGCCGTCGACCCAGTCCGTCGCCGAGAGCCGCACGAGGACGGGCTTGCGCTCGGGGACGACCCCGCGGACCGCGTCGACGACCTCGAGCAGCAGCCGGACCCGGTTCTCGAAGGAGCCGCCGTAGGCGTCGTCGCGGCGGTTGGCCAGCGGCGAGAGGAACTGGTGGAGCAGGTAGCCGTGCGCGCCGTGCAGCTCGACGGTGTCGAACCCGGCGGCGTCGGCGCGGGCCGCAGCGGCCGCGAAGGCGTCGACGACCCCACGCAGCCCGGCCGCGTCCAACGCCAGGGGCTCGGCCAACCGGCCGAACGCGGTGGCCGACGGGCCGACCGACGGCCAGCCGCCCTCGTCGGCCGGGACGGTCCCGCCGCCTCGCCAGGGCGCCTCGATCGAGGCCTTGCGTCCCGCGTGCGCCAGCTGGACGCCCGCGGCCGCACCCTGGGCGTGGAGGAACCCGACGATGCGCTCCCACGCCTGTGCCTGCGCGTCGTCCCAGATGCCGACGTCCTGCGGGCTGATCCGACCCTCGGGCAGCACCGCGGCCGCCTCGGTGAGCACCAGGCCGAAGCCGCCCGTCGCACGCGAACCCAGGTGGACCAGGTGCCAGTCCGTCGGCACCCCGTCGCGGGCGTCCACGGCGTACTGACACATCGGGGCGAGCCAGATCCGGTTGCGGACGGTGAGCCCGCGCAGCGTGATCGGGTCGAACAGGGCCGGCATGCAGCGCTCCTCACGACATGGCCACCCGCGTGGCCCACCACGCTGATCAACGGCCGGATGTCGCCGGGGCATCGCACGGCGTGATCGACGTCTCTCGCAGCTGCCTCTCGCAGCACGCCCACGCACGGCGACGGCCGGCCCCCGGAGTTCGGGGACCGGCCGTCGCCGGTCAGTCGGTCACGCGGCTCTGCCGCGCGTCAGAACCAGACTTTTCGACCACCGACCGGACGGCCGACGCTGCCCAGCACGAGCAGGACGATGCCGATCAGCAGCAGCAGGCCGCCGATGTAGTAGAGCACCGGGATCCCGACGATCAGACCGATGACCAGGAGTATCAGCCCGAGGATGATCATTGGCGTTCCTTTCCGAAGGGGGCCCTTCCGGGAGGAAGGGTCGAAAAGCTGGCCGAGAATGCACCGCAGGCCCGTCTTCGAAACCTACGAATGTGATTTCACTCCGTTCGTCGCAGTGCGCGCCGCCGGTTCCCCGAATGCCGGTCACCCGTGCGGACGTGTACCGCCCCGGCCCGCCCGAATGGTGTTCCGCCCGATGGTGTTCCGGAGGCGGAGGTTTGACGTCGGGGAAAACGGTGACCCGGGTATGAGCCCCGTTCCGACCCCGAGGAGACGACGCTGTGACCCACGCGCGGCCCACCCCGACGACGACCGATGCGGGCATCCCCGTGGAGAGCGACGAGCACTCGCTCACCGTCGGTGCCGGCGGCCCGATCCTGTTGCAGGACAGCTATCTCATCGAGCAGATGGCTCAGTTCAACCGGGAGCGCATCCCGGAGCGTCAGCCGCACGCCAAGGGCAGCGGCGCGTTCGGCCGCTTCGAGGTGACGGCCGACGTGTCACGCTGGACGAAGGCCGCGGTCTTCCGGCCCGGGACGACGACCGAGCTCGGCGTCCGGTTCTCGACCGTCGCCGGCGAGCGCGGCAGCCCCGACACCTGGCGGGATCCGCGCGGGTTCGCGGTGAAGTTCTACACGTCCGAAGGCAACTACGACATGGTCGGCAACAACACGCCGGTCTTCTTCGTCAAGGACCCGATGAAGTTCCAGCACTTCATCCGGTCCCAGAAGCGCCGTGCCGACAACAACCTGCGCGACCACGACATGCAGTGGGACTTCTGGACCCTCTCGCCCGAGTCGGCGCACCAGGTCACGTGGCTGATGGGCGACCGCGGCATCCCGCGCACGTGGCGGCACATGAACGGCTACACCAGCCACACCTACATGTGGATCAACGAGGCCGGCGAGCAGTCCTGGGTGAAGTACCACTTCAAGACCGACCAGGGCGTCGAGTTCTTCACCCAGCACGAGGCCGACCAGATGGCCGCGGCCGACACGGACTACCACACGCGGGACCTCTTCGAGCACATCCGCGACGGCGACTTCCCGTCGTGGACGCTGTACGTGCAGGTGATGCCGTACGCGGACGCGAAGGACTACCGCTTCAACCCGTTCGACCTGACGAAGGTGTGGCCGCACGGCGACTACCCGCTGCACGAGGTGGGGCGGATGACGTTGGACCGCAACCCCACCGACAACCACACCGAGATCGAACAGCTGGCGTTCCAGCCCAACAACCTCGTGCCGGGCATCGGGCCGAGCCCGGACCGGATGCTGCTCGCCCGGCTGTTCTCCTACGCCGACGCCCACCGGCACCGCCTCGGCGGCAACTACCAGCAGATCCCGGTGAACGCCCCGGTCTGTCCCGTGCACTCCTACTCGAAGGACGGGGCGATGCGGATGACCAAGGTCTCCGACCCCGTCTACGCCCCGAACTCCTACGGCGGCCCGGCCGCCGACACCACCCAGCACGTCCCGACCTGGCATGCGGACGGCGACATCATGCGCAGCGCCTACGTCGACCACGCGGAGGACGACGACTGGGGCCAGGCCGGCACGCTCGTGCGGGAGGTGCTCGACGACGACGCCCGCGGCCGCCTCGTCGACAACGTCGTGGGGCACCTGCTCAACGGCGTCAGCGCACCCGTGCTCGAGCGGGCGTTCGAGTACTGGCGCAACGTCGACAAGGACCTCGGCGGGCGCATCGAGGCCGGGGTTCGGGAGAAGGCCGCGCAGCCGGACCCGAAGGCGGGCGAGCAGGGCAACCCGGCCAGGGAGAGCATGCAGGCCAAGGCCTGACGTACGACGCCCGCGCCGGCGTGCGGGTCAGCCCACGCCGGCGCGCATGGCGGCGTGCCGCTCCTTGAGGCCGTGGTCCTTGTTGACGGGGTTCTGCGCCTCGTCGGGCTCGACGCCCGCGGCCGAGGCGATCGCGTTCATCTCCGAGAGCATCCGCACGACGTGCGCGATCCGCGCCTCGGCCGCGTCGACGGGCTGGCTGCCGGCGAGCATCTCGATCGTCCGGTCGGCCCAGATGACCTCGGCGTGCATGCCCGCGGCCTGCAGGACCGCGCGCATCCGCTCGGCCAGCGCCCGCGGCGGCAGCCCCGCCCAGGCGTGCACGGCGCGCGCGTCGAACGGGAACAGGCGGTCGCGGTCGCGCAGGTAGATCAGCTCGAGGGCGTACCCGTGCCCGTACGCGCAGTAGACGCAGCCGTTGAGCAGGGAGACGACCAGCGCCGCGAGATGGGTCCGGGCGGGGCCCAGTACGTGCAGCGTCGTCAGGTAACGCGGCATGTTCGCGGCGAACCAGCGCAGCGAACCGGCGGCCCCTTTGTGCGCCACGATGTGCGGGATCATGCGCGGGGCGAAGCCCCACATCCGTCTGCATCCCCACTCGAGCAGACCGGTGACGATCCGGTCGACCGCACGGCCGCCCATGGTCAGCTCCTTGCTCTCCGTGAGGAGGAGATTACTCGCCGGTCGCGCGGAAGTGGCACGTCTTGCCCGATCTGCCGGAATCCGTCCGACCACGATGCGCTGAACGGCACGCGTCGCTGTCGTCCGGACGGAGGACGCAGTGCGGCTCCGTCCACCGGGCGGTCCGCAGCGCCGGGCGGCACGATCAGGGCGGCCGGCCGCGAACCGTGCGGTGCCGTCGGGACCGCCCGGGCGGGCGGGCGGCGGTCAGTCCAGCAGCTCCGACACCTGGTCGGCCGCCTGCACCGCCAGCCCGCCGATCCGCTCGACGTCGTCGGGGTCGAAACGCACGCTCGGGATCGACACCGCGAACGCGGCGACGGGCCGCCCGGCCGGGCCGGTGATCGCCGCCGCGACAGCGGCCACGTGCGGTCGCCACCAGCTCGCGACGTTGACCGCGAAGCCGCGTGCGCGGGTGGCGTCGATCTCGGCACGCAGCGCGTCACCGTCGACGATCGTCGTCTCGGTGAAGGCCTCCAGACCGGCGGCCACGACGTCGTCGATCTC
This sequence comes from Pseudonocardia benzenivorans CB1190, assembly GCF_000196675.2. Taxonomy (GTDB): domain Bacteria; phylum Actinomycetota; class Actinomycetes; order Mycobacteriales; family Pseudonocardiaceae; genus Pseudonocardia; species Pseudonocardia benzenivorans. The sequence goes on from NC_015312.1 coordinate 4,421,584, forward strand.
GGCGTCGGGCAGCCCGGCGAGGATCGCGAGGCCGCTCGCCGTGCCGTGCAGGGGCGCGACGGTGCCGAGCTCGACGTAGGTGCGCAGCGTCCGGGTGCCGTCGCGGCGGGCGACGATGAGCAGGCCGTCGCCGTCCCGGACGGCGAGGTGCACCGTCTCGTTGAGCTCCTTGGACAGCTCCCGCATGACGGGCAGCGCCGCCTCGCGCAGCCCGCCCTCGCCCGCCGCGCGCAGCCCGATGCCCACGGGCTTGGCGGTGAGGCCCCAGCGGGCGCGTGTGGTGTCGACGACCCGCAGCCAGCCGGCCTGCTGCAGCGTGACCAGGCAGCGCTGGACCGAGCTCTTGGGCATCTCGGTCGCGCGGGCGATCTCCGAGACACCGACGGGCTGGCGGCGGGCGACCTCCTCGAGGACGCGCAACGTGCTCAGCGCGCTCTGGATGCCGCCCGAGTCCCCTGACACCGCTCCCGTCCCGTCCGTCCGTGCCGCGCAGCGGCTCGTCGTTGCCGCCGTCACTGCCGCCCCACCTTGACGGGGGTCGACCAGGCTGCCGAGAATCGTACGCACTGTCGATACGACGTTCCATGGTACGGAACACCGTGGGACGAGGGAAGGGGCACCGTGGCCGTCCGCCGGAGATACCGGAGCGTCCTGTTCGTGCCGGCCGACCGGACCGACCGCGTGCAGTCCGCGCCTCGCCGCGGCGCCGACGCCGTCGTCGCCGACCTCGAGGACGCCGTGGCCCCCGACGCCAAGCCCGCCGCCCGCGAGGGTCTCGTGGAGCTGTTGCGCGACAGCCGGATCGACGGCCGCGTCATGGTGCGGGTCAACGCCGCCGACACGCCCTGGTTCGCCGACGACGTCGCCGCGCTCGCGCCCGTCCTCGGCGCGCTGGAGGCGCTGGTCCTGCCCAAGGCCTCGCCCGCGGCCGCAGCCGAGCTCGACAGGGTGCTCACCACCCACTCCGCTCCCGACGGCCTGCAGGTGCTCGCGATCGCCGAGACCGCCGCGGGGATCCTCGACGCCCGCGCGACGGGGGCCGCGTCGGCCCGGGTCACGACGATGATGTTCGGCGTCGCCGACCTGTCCGCCGAGCTGGGCGTCACCGTCACCGCGGAGGGATCCGAGCTGGCGCACGCCCGGGCACACCTGGTCCTCGCGTCGGCGGCCGCAGGCCTCCTGCCCCCGCTCGACGGTCCCTACCTCACCCTCGACGACCCCGAGGGCCTCGCCCGGTCCGTCCGCACCGCCCGCGAGCTGGGCTTCGGCGGCAAGGCCACGATCCACCCCGCGCAGATCCCCGCGGTCCACGCGGAGTTCACCCCCGACGCGCGGGCCCTCGCCCGGGCCCGGGAGATCGTCGCGGCCCACGAGGCCGCACAGTCGTCCGGGTCGGGCGTGGCCCGGCTCGCCGACGGCACGTTCATCGACGAGCCCGTCGCGCGCCGGGCGCGGGACCTGCTCGTGGGACAGGAGGCAGACACGTGACCACCCGGCTCACCCCCGCCCTCGCGGAGTTCGTCGCCGACCCCGGCCGGCACGCGGGCGACGACGTCGCCACCCTCGTCACGACGGCTGTCCTCGACACCGTCGGATGTGCGCTCGCCGCCACCGCGGAGCCGGCCGTGACGCGGCTGCGCACCGCCGTCGCGCCCGACGGGCCGCTGCCCGAGGGACCGTGCACGGTGCTCGTCGACGGCTCCCGCACCGACGCGCCCACCGCCGCCCTGCTCAACGGCACCGCAGGCCACGCGCTCGACTTCGACGACGTCGACGACGCCCTCACGGGCCACCCGAGCACGGTCCTCGTCCCGGCCGTGCTGGCCGTCGCCGAGCAGGTGGGCGCCGACGGGGCGACGGTCGTCGAGGCGTTCTGGCGCGGGCTCGTCGTCGAACGGGCGCTGGCCGCGGGCGTCGGGATCGGCGGCCACTACGCCCGCGGCTGGCACTCCACGGCGACGCTCGGCGTCGTCGGCGCCGCGGCGGCCGCCGCCGTGCTGCTGGGCCTCGACGCCGACGCCACCCGGCACGCGCTGGGCATCTCCGCGTCCCGGGCCGCGGGCAGCAGGCGCAACTTCGGGTCGATGACCAAGCCGCTGCACGCCGGTGTCGCGGCCTCGGACGCGGTGCTCGCCGCCCGGCTCGCCGCCGCGGGCTTCACCGCCGACGCCGACCAGCTCGACAGCCCGTTCGGCTACCTCGCGCTGTTCTCCGGCGAGACCGGGGACCCGGGCACGACCGACCTGGCGGCGGCCGCGGCCCGCGCGCTCGCCGTCGTCGCCGACCCCGGTCCGGCGGCACTGAACGTCAAGCTGCACCCCTGCTGCTACGCCACCCACGCGCCCGCCGACGCCGCGCTCGACCTCGCCGGGCGCGGGGTCGTCGCGGCCGAGATCGACACGGTCTCGGTGCGCGTGCCGCCGGGTGGGCTGCGCCCGCTCATCACCCGGGCGCCGCGCACGGAGCTGGAGGGCAAGTTCTCGATGGGCTACGTCGTCTCCGCGTGCCTGCACGACGGCGCGCTGCGGCTCGCCAGCTTCACCGACGAGGCCGTCACCCGCCCCGCCGTCGCGGACCTCGCGGCCCGTGTCGGGTCGACGGAGACGTTGCCCCACAAGGAGTCCACCGGCGGTGGCGCCGCAGACGGGCTCGAGTTCAGCGCGGAGGTCACCGTCCGCACCCGCGACGGCGCCGAGCACACCGCACACTGTCCGGCGCCGCTCGGGCACGCCACCCGTCCCGCCGGCGCGCAGGCGTTGCGCGCCAAGTTCGACGACTGCCTCGCCCGTGGCGGGCACAGCGCCGACGCCGACGCCGTGTGGGAGCGGCTGTCCGGACTGGGCGAGCTCGACCGCGTCAGCCTGGCCGCCCGGGTCGGCTCGTGACGCCACGCCCGCTCGACGGCGTCACCGTCGTCACCGTGGAGCAGGCGGTCGCGGCCCCCTTCGCGACGCGCCAGCTGGCCGACCTCGGCGCGCGCGTCGTCAAGATCGAACGGCCCGGTGGCGGGGACTTCGCGCGCGGCTACGACCGCACCGTCAACGGGACGTCGAGCGTGTTCCTGTGGCTCAACCGGGGCAAGGAGTCGCTCTCCCTCGACCTCAAGGCCGCGGCGGGGCGCGACGTCCTGGAACGGCTGCTGGCCGGTGCCGACGTGTTCGTGCAGAATCTCTCCCCCGCCGCCGCGGCGCGGGCCGGGCTGGACCCGGCCGCGGTCCGGGCCCGGCACCCGCGGGTGATCGCCTGCGGGGTGTCCGGGTACGGCACCGGCGGCCCGATGCGCGACGCCAAGGCCTACGACCTGCTCGTCCAGGGCGAGACCGGGATCATCTCCATCAACGGCGACCCCGCCGCGATGGCGAAGGTGGGCATCTCGATCGCGGACATCTCCGCCGGCATGTACACCTACAGCGCGGTCCTCGCGGCCCTCGTGCACCGCGACCGCACGGGCGAGGCGCTGCCGGTCGAGGTGTCGTTGTTCGACTCGCTGGCCGAGTGGCTGGCCTACCCGCTCTACTACACGCTCTACGGCGGGACCGCGCCCGCGCGGATGGGCACGACGCACCCGACGATCGCCCCCTACGGCGCGTTCCCGACCGCGGACGGCACCCCGGTGCTCGTCGCCGTGCAGAACGACCGCGAATGGCGGCGGCTGTGCGAGGTCGTGCTCGGCGACCCCGCCCGCGCCGACGACCCGCTCTTCGCCACCAACCACGACCGCATCGCCCACCGCACCGCGCTGGACTCGCTCGTCGGCGCCCGGCTGGCCGCGCTGCCCACGGCGCAGGCGCAGGCGCTGCTCGACGAGGCGGGGATCGCGCAGGCCCGGATCAACGACATCGCCGACCTGCCCACCCACCCGCAGCTCGTCGAACGCGACCGCTGGGTCGACACCCCGACCCCCACCGGCCCGGCCCGCACCCTCTACCCGCCGGGCCTGCCCGGCGACGGGCGGGCCCCCCTCGGGGCGGTGCCCGCCGTCGGCGAGCACACCGACGCCGTGCTGCGCGGCATCGGCCTGTCCCCCGACGACATCGCCGCCCTGCGCGCCGACGGCGTCGTCTGACACCCACCCCGGATGCCGGACCGAAAGGACTGCACCGCCATGACCGACTCCGAGGTCCGCCGCGACCTGCGCTCCCTGATCGACCGGGTGTGCGCCGACCACCCCGACGCCTACTGGCGCGAGCTCGAGCAGACCCACTCCTACCCGGAGGCGTTCGTCGACGCGCTGACGACGACGGGCGTCCTCGGCGCGCTGGTCCCCGAGGAGCACGGCGGGCTCGGGCTGGGCGTCGGCGACGCGTCGGTCATCGTCGAGCAGATCAACCGCAACGGCGGCAACGCCGCGGCCGTGCACGCCCAGCTCTACACGATGGGCGCGGTGCTGCGGCACGGCAGCCCCGAGCAGCGCGAACGCTACCTGCCCGGCATCGCGTCCGGCGACATCCGGCTGCAGGCCTTCGGCGTCACGGAGCCCACGGCGGGCACCGACACGACGAAGATCCGCACGTTCGCCCGCCGTGACGGGGACTCCTACGTCGTCAACGGGCAGAAGGTGTGGACGTCGCGGGTCCAGCACTCCGACCTCATGCTGCTGCTCGCCCGCACCACCCCGCTCGACCAGGTGGAGAAGAAGTCGCAGGGCATGTCGATGTTCCTGATCGACCTGCGCGAGGTCGAGGGCATCACCGTCAACCCGATCCGCACCATGGTCAACCACGAGACCAACGAGGTGTTCTTCGACGACGTCCGCATCCCGGCCTCGGCCCTGGTCGGCGAGGAGGGCAAGGGCTTCCGCTACATCCTGGACGGGATGAACGCCGAGCGCGTCCTCGTCGCGGCGGAGTGCATCGGCGACGGGCGCTGGTTCGTCGAGCGGGCCTCGCGCTACGCGTGCGAGCGCGTCGTGTTCGACCGGCCCATCGGGCAGAACCAGGGGATCCAGTTCCCCATCGCCCGCGCGCACGTGCACGTCGAGTCGGCCGACCTGATGCGCTGGCGCGCCGCCGACCTCTTCGACGCCGACCAGCCGTGCGGCGCCGAGGCCAACATGGCCAAGCTGCTGGCCGCCGACGCGTCCTGGGAAGCCGCCAACGCGTGCCTGCAGACCCACGGCGGCTTCGGGATGGCCGCGGAGTACGACGTCGAGCGCAAGTTCCGCGAGACGCGGCTCTACCAGATCGCGCCGATCTCCACGAACCTCATCCTCGCCCACATCGGACAGCACGTCCTGGGCATGCCGCGCTCGTTCTGACCGGCTCGTGTCCCCACCACCCCCGCCCGAGGAGGCTCCCCATGACCGTGCACCACACCTCGACCGGCCACTTCTTCGAGGACTTCGTCCCCGGCGACGTCTACGAGCACGGCGTCGGCCGCACGATCACCACCACCGACAACATCTGGTTCACGCTGCTCACCCAGAACACCGCGGCCGCGCACCTCGACCACGCCTACGCCGCCCGGACGGAGTTCGGCAAGCCGCTGGTCAACTCCACGCTGACGTTCGCGCTGGTCAACGGGCAGAGCGTGCGCGACATCTCGCACAACGTCATCGCCAACCTCGGCTGGGACGACGTGAAGATCCCCAACCCGGTCTTCGAGGGCGACACCGTCTACTCGCGCACCGAGATCCTCGAGAAGCGCGAGTCGCGGTCGCGCCCGCACGCGGGGCTGCTCACGGTCCGCACCGAGGGCTTCAACCAGGACGGCACGACGATCATGACGTTCCGCCGGACCGTGATGGTCTACAAGCGGGGGCAGCGGCCGAGCACCGCGGGCGACGCCGGCTCGGAGGGCACGAGCTGACGGTCGCGGGCCTGCGCGGCCCGTCGCCGCCCGCGCCGACCGCCCGCACCGCACCGCCGCCCGGTACGGTCCGCGCGTCGGCCGTCGAGGAGGACCCATGATCTCCGGACTGCACACGATCGTCTATGCGCAGGACGCCGCGCGGGCCCGCGAGTTCCTGCGCGACGTGCTCGGCCTCGGATGGGTCGACGCGGGCGACGGATGGCTCGTCTTCGCCGCCCCGCCGACCGAGGTGGCCGTCCACCCCACCGACGCCGCGAGCAGTGGGCGCGCGGAGCTGTACCTGATGTGCGACGACGTCACCGCGACGGTGGCCGCGCTGACCTCGAAGGGCGTCGAGTTCACCTCGCCCGTCGCCGACCGCGGCTGGGGCCTCGTGACGTCGCTGCGCGTCCCCGGCGCAGGCGAGATCGGCCTGTACGAGCCACGCCACCCGACCGCACTCTGATGTCTGAGCCGGCCTAGGCGCCGCGGGCCTCGCGGACCAGCCGGCGGGCCTCGCGGATCTCCGGCGGCGCCGGGACCTCCGGCAGCAGTTGCGTCCCGGTCCTGACCACGCGCAGCAGGGCCGCGGTCACCAGGTCGGTCGTCGGCAGTCCGGGCAGGCCGTAGATCCGCCGGGCCCAGCGGGGCAGGGTGGCGACCGCCAGCGTCGACACCGTCGAGATGGCCGCCTTGGTCCAGCGCGGCGCCTCACCGCGCGGCGCCAGCAGGTTCGCGACGCCGCGGGTGGCCTCCTCGGTGAGCCGCAGCTGCGGGCGGACGGCGGTGAAGTAGTCGTCGAGCTCCGCGCGCGAGCGCGGCGCGACGGCGGGGTCGATGCCGATCACCTCGGCCGCGCGGACGCTCTCGGCGATGTAGGCGTCGACGCCCGCGGTGTCGACGATCCCGGCCCGGCGGGCGATGTCGACGTAGGAGTCGATCTCCGCGCAGTGCACCCACAGCAGGCCCGCGGGCGCGTCGACCCGGAAGGTGCGGCCGGTGTCGGGGTCGAACCCGGTCAGCGAGGCGTGCAGCCGCCGCACCCGCGCCGCGGCCGCCTCGACCTCGTCGGTGCTGCCGAACGTGCGGGTACCGACGAACTCGACGGTCCGCTGGAACCGCGGATAGGCCTTCTTCGGGTCGAAGAGCGCCGAGTTCTGCCACGTCGCGCGCATCACGTGCGGGTGCAGCGACTGCAGCAGCAACGCCCGCATCCCGGCCACCCACATGACGGGTTCCAGGTGCACCCGCCAGGTCACCGAGGCGGGGCCGAACAGCCCGTGGTCCACACGTTCCAGCATGCCTACAGGACACCACTGCGCGCCCGGGACGGCGACCGGAGCGGTGGCCCCGGCACCCGGTCCGGCGCTCCGCCGGACCCGGCGTCCTTGCCGGGCGCGTGCCGAATGCGCGGGATCGGAGGAGCATCGATGTCGACGCCCGTCGACGGAGGTGCACGTGGCACAGGACCGACCCGACTTCGGCCCGTTCGACGAGATCGTCGAACGGCTCATCGGCAATCTCGGCACGGCGCTCGGCGACATGGGCCGTGGCGAGGGCGGCTCGCCGTTCGGCGGCCTCGGCGACCTCGGCTTCGGGGACCTGGGCGGCGAGCGGCGCACGTCCGAGGCGGGCCCGCAGACCCCGCCCGCCGGTGCCCCGCGGGCCCGCACCCCCCGGCTCGACCGGTTCGCCCGCGACCTCACCGCCGCCGCCGCGGCCGGCGAGCTCGATCCCGTCATCGGCCGCGAGGCCGAGATCGACCAGGTGCTGGAGGTGCTCGCCCGGCGGACCAAGAACAACCCGGTGCTGGTCGGCGATCCGGGCGTCGGCAAGACGGCCATCGTCGAGGGGATCGCCCACCGCGTCGCCGACGGCGACGTGCCGCCCGCGCTGCAGGGCGTCCGGGTCCTCGCGCTCGACCTCGCCGGGATGGTCGCGGGCACCCGCTACCGCGGTGACTTCGAGCAGCGGCTGACCCGGGTGATCGACGAGATCGTCGCCGCGCGCCGGCAGGTCGTCGTGTTCGTCGACGAGCTGCACGCCGTCGTCGGCGCGGGCTCGGCCGAGGGCCAGGCCATGGACGCGGGCACCCTGCTCAAGCCCGCGCTCGCCCGCGGCGACCTGCAGCTCGTCGGGGCCACGACGGCCGGGGAGTACCGCAGGCACATCGAGCGCGACCCCGCGCTGGAACGCAGGCTTGCCCCGGTGCGCGTCGCGGAGCCGGACGTGGCCGCCACAGTCGCGATCCTGCGCGGGCTGCGGGAGCGCTACGAGGCCCACCACGACGTCGCGATCGACGACGCCGCGCTCGTCGCCGCCGCCGAGCTCTCCGACCGGCACATCACCGACCGGTTCCTGCCCGACAAGGCGATCGACCTCGTCGACCGGGCCGGGGCCCGCGCCCGGATCCGGGCGTCCCGCGGCCGGCCGGCGGGGGCCGTCGAAGAGCTGCGCCGGGCCCGCGAGGTCGCCGTCGACGCCGAGGACTACGAGCGGGCACTGCAGCTCACCCGGGAGATCGACGCCGCCGAGGCCGGTGGCGGCACGATCCGCGGCGGTCGCGTCACCGTCACCGCCGACGACGTCGCCCGGCTGCTCGCCGAGACCACCGGCATCCCCGTCGCCCGGCTCACCGCCGACGACCGCCGCTCGCTGCTGGGGCTCGAGGACACGTTGCGCCGCAGGATCGTCGGCCAGGACGAGGCCGTCGGGATCGTCGCCGACGCCGTCCGAGCCGGGCGGGCCGGGCTCGCGCACCCCGGCCGGCCGGTCGGGTCGTTCCTGTTCCTCGGGACGACGGGCGTCGGCAAGACCGAGCTGGCGCGGACGCTCGCCGACGCGCTCTTCGGCGGCGAGGACGCGTTGCTGCGCTTCGACATGAGCGAGTACACCGACCGGGCGAGCGCGTACCGGCTGGTCGGGGCCCCTCCCGGGCACGCCGGGTTCGACGAGCCGGGCCAGCTCACCGAGGCCGTGCGGCGCACCCCCTACGCCGTCGTGCTGATCGACGAGGTCGAGAAGGCCCACCCCGACGTCGTGTCGACGCTGCTGCAGGTGCTCGACGCGGGCCGGCTCACCGACTCGCACGGGCGCACGGTCGACTTCACCCGCACGGTCGTGGCGCTCACCAGCAACCTGGGCGCGCCGCCGCTGCTCGCCGCCGCAGGCCCGGCCACGCGCGACACGCTGCTGGCCGCCGCCCGCGCGCACTTCCGCCCGGAGTTCCTCAACCGGGTCGACGACGTCGTCGCGTTCCGCTCGCTCGACGACGCCGACCTGCGGCGGATCACCACGTTGCTGCTCGCGGAGACCACCGCCCGGCTGGCGGCACAGCACATCACCCTCGACGTCAGCTCGGCCGCGGTCGACTGGCTCGCCCGCCGCGGCCACGAGCCCGGGCTCGGGGCGCGGCCGTTGCGCCGCACGGTCGGCCGCGAGCTGGAACGGCGGCTGTCGCGGCTGCTCATCGCGCAGGACCTCGGGGCCGGGGCCCGGGTGCTCGTCGACGTCACCGGTCCCGACGCGACGGCGCTCACGCTCACCGCGACCTGACCCGGTCAGGCTGCAGCTCGGCGAGCCGGCGGGCCAGCAGCAGGCGCTCGGGACCGGTCTCCGCGAGCTCGACGGCCCGGGCGTACGCCGCCGCCGCGCACTCGGTCCGGCCGGCCCGGCGGAGCAGCTCGGCGCGGGTCGAGTGGTAGTAGCGGTAGCCGTCGAGGGCGAGCGTGTCGACGACGGCCAGGGCCGCCTCGGGCCCGTCGAGCTCCGCGACGGCGACGGCCCGGTTGAGCTCGACGACGGGCGAGCCGGTCAGCCGGGAGAGCACGGCGTAGAGCGCCTCGATCTGCACCCAGTCGCGCGGCCGGCGCAGGTGCAGGTCGGCGATCGCGGCCTGGACGACGTAGGGCCCGGGGTCCGGCCGGACGACCGCACGTTCGAGCAGGTCACGGCCCTCTCGCAGCTGCCGGTCGTCCCACCTCGACCGGTCCTGCTCATCCAGCGGGACCAGCACGCCGTCGCTCTGCCGGGCGTCGCGCCGCGCGTCGTCGAGCAGCATGAGCGCGAGCAGCCCGAGTGCCTCCGGCTCGTCGGGCATGAGCTCGACGAGCGCCCGGCCGAGCCGGATCGCCTCGGCCGCCAGGTCCGGCCGGCCGTCGCCCCAGCCCTGGTTGAAGATCAGGTAGACGACGGCGAGGACGGCCGCGAGGCGGTCGGGGAGCTGATGGTCGTCCGGTACGGCGAACGGGATCCCGGCGGCGCGGATCTTGTGCTTGGCCCGCGTGAGGCGCTTGCTCATCGTGTCGACGGGGGTCAGGAACGCCCGCGCGATCTCCTCGGTGGACAGACCGCCCAGCGTCCGCAACGTCAGCGCCACCTGCGCCGCACGCGAGAGCGCCGGGTGGCAGCAGGTGAGGACGAGCTCCAGGCGCTCGTCGCGGAAGGTCGTCGGTTCGGCCGGTGGGCGGCGGTCCCCGCGGGCGAGCTCGGCGGCGATCGCCCTGGTCCTGTCGTCGAGGGCCGCGCGCCGGCGGATCCGGTCGATGCCGCGGTTGCGCGCGACAGTGACCAGCCACGCGACCGGGTTCGCCGGCTCGCCCTCGCGCGGCCAGCGCTCGGCCGCGACGACGAACGCGTCCTGGGCGACCTCCTCGGCGAGCTCGAGGTCCCGGAAGATCCCGACGAGCGTCGCGAGCACCCGGCCCCAGTGCGCGCGGAACGCCGCCTCGACCGCGTCCTCACCCGCCACCCGGGACCTCCTCGCGGACCGGCCGCACCTCGATCGCGAGCCCCGGGCGCAGCGCCTGCAGCTCCGTCGCCACCGCCAGCGCCGCGTCGAGATCGGCCACCTCGATCACGATGATGCCGGCCAGGTACTCCTTCGTGTCGATGAAGGGCCCGTCGGTGAGCAGCGGCGCCTCGCGGGGGCCGTGCACGGTCGTCGCCGTCTCGGGCGGGTGCAGCCGGGTCCAGCTGCGGACGTAGGGCCGGCCGAGGACGGGCGCGACCCCGGCCTCGACCTCCCGTCGTTCCTCGGGGGTCGCCTCCGTGGTCCGGTGGATCAGCAGTGCGTACTGCATGTCGCTCCTGTCCGGCGTCGGGTGTGTTCGCGTCGACCTCTCGACGAGCGGGCGGCGGCGGGACGGACACCCTCTCGCGACGAATTCTCGGCGAGGGGATGTCCGTCGGGCGAGTCGCCGTTCGTCGTCCTGCCGGCCCGGCACCCCGCCGGCCGACACGCTCGGGAGGACACCCTCATGACCATCGACGCCACCACGACGACCGACTACCGGACCACCCTGCACATCCGCGCCGACGCCGACGCCGTGTTCGACGCCGTCACCACCACCGACGGCCTCGGCTCGTGGTGGACCCGCGCCACCGGCTCCGGGGAGACCGGCGGTGAGCTGCGGTTCTTCTTCTCCGTGCCCGAGCCGTGCGTGATGCGCGTGGACCGGGCCGACCGGCCGGGACGGGTGGAGTGGACCGTGACCGACTGCGCGTTCCTGCCGGAGTGGGTCGGCACCCGGCCGACGTTCACGATCGTTCCCGGCGACGAGCGCACCACGGTGCACTTCCGCCACCACGGCCTGAACTCCGCGCTCGACTGCATCGAGATGTGCACCGACGGCTGGAACACCCACCTCGCGAGCCTGGTCCGGCACCTCGAGGACGGGGCCGGCAGCCCGTTCGGCGGGTGAGCCCGTCCCGTGAGTCCTGAGCGGGGCCGCCGGCGGCGTCGGCGCAGGCCGGGAGGTCCGCCACGGGGCGGAGCCCGCGGCCGGCCGGGTGGGCCGAGGACCGACCCGAACAGCAGGCCGGCCGGGTCAGCCGAGGACCGACCCGAACAGCAGGCCCAGCCCGTAGGTGACACCCGCGGCGGCCGCGCCGATCAGCAGCTGGCGCAGCCCGCGGCGCAGCGGCGGCCCGCCGGAGAGCAGCCCGACGACCGCGCCCGTCGTCAGCAGCGCGAGCCCGACCAGCACCGCGGAGACCAGGTAGGCCGACAGCCCGGCGGCGCCGAACATGAACGGCAGGATCGGGATCGCGGCCCCGGACGCGAAGAACGCGAAGCTCGACGCCGCCGCGGCCAGCGCGGTGCCGACCGTCTCGTGGGCGTCGTCGCCGGCCCCGCCGCGGAGCCCGACGGCCGGGTCGTGGGTCCGCAGCATCTCCTGGGACCGCTCCTGTGCCTCCTCGGCGGAGAGGCCGCGGGCGCGCATCACCAGTGCCAGCTCGTTCTCGTCGACGTCGAGTGCGGGCAGCACCTGCGGTGCGTCGGTCAGCACCGGCGCCGAGACCTCCAGCAGCTCGCGCTGCGAGCGCACCGACACGTACTCCCCCGCCCCCATCGACAACGCACCGGCCAGCAGCCCGGCGATGCCGGTGAGCAGGACCGTCCGCGCGCTCTCGCCGGCACCGGCGATGCCCAGGACCAGCGCGAGGTTGCTGACGAGACCGTCGTTGGCGCCGAAGACCGCGGCCCGGAACGACCCCGACACCCGCGCCCGGCCGCGCGCCGCCAGCCCCCGCAGCACCTCCTCGTGGATCCGCTCGTCGGCGGCCATGGTCGCGGTGGCCTCGGGGTCGGTCGCGTACGGCGACCGGCTCTCCGCCCGCTGCGCGAGCGCGAGCACGAACACCGACCCGAACCGGCGGGCCAGCAACGCGAGCAGTCGGCTGCGCAACGCGGGCCGCGGCAGCCTGCCCGCACGTGGCCCGAGCTTGCTCTCCCAGTGCGCGGCATGACGTTCCTCGGCGCGCGCGAGGCCGAGCAGGATCTCACGGTCCTCACCGGTGCGCCGCCGGGCGAGGTCGCGGTAGAGCGCGGACTCCGCGCGTTCGTCGGCCAGCATCCGCCGCCAGCGACGCACCGACGACCGCGACGCCCCCGTGCCCACCCCCGGGTCCGCCACCGCGACCACCTCCACACGCACGCGCTCCCCCGACGCGGGCAACGCTGCCACGAGGCGCGGCCGCGGCACCGGGCGGCCCACCCCGGAGCGCGCCCGCGCCGAGCGTGCCACTCAGCTCCGACAGGACCGTCGGAGGTGACGGGCGCGGCGGGTGGTGTCGTCGCCCGGGCGGCGTCCGGGTCCGTCCCGGCTCAGAGAGTGTTGTAGAACCTCGGTGGTCAGTCTTTGAGGTCTTCTGCTAGTCGGCGGGCGGCTTCCTTCTCAATGTCACTGCGGGGAGCGGGGAGTTCCTCACCGGCGAGGCGGGCGGCCATCAGCCGGATCATCGCGAACTTGATCATCGCCTCGGCGTGGGCGGTCTTGCGTTCGTAGTCCCGGGCCAACCGTCTACACCTCGTCAACCAGCCGAAGGTTCTCTCGACCACCCACCGGCGGGGCAGCACCTGGAACCCTTTCACGTCGGCGTTACGCGGCACCGCGACCACCTCCAGCCCCTCACTGCGCCGGGCCCAACCGACCAGGCCCGCGTCCACCGAGTTGACATAACCGCCGTCGACCCACACCAACCCGAGCAGCGGGAACCGGGCCCGGGCACCGGACAGCATCAACCGGGCCCCGGCCCGGTCCTGCACCGACGCCGAGTGCACCACCACGTGCAGCACCAGGCCCAGGGTGTCGACCAGCAGGTGGCGCTTGCGGCCCCGGACGCGTTTACCGGCGTCGTAGCCGATCTGTTCACCGCCCTCGCTGGACCTCGCCGACTGGGAGTCCAGCACCGCCGCCGAGGGCTGCGGGTCACGCCCGTCGGCGATGCGGACCCGCTCACGCAGCACCTCGTGGACCCGGTCCCAGGTGCCGTCGCGGGTCCAGGCCCGAAACCACTGGTAGGCGATGCTCCACGGGGCCAGATCGTGCGGGACCAGCCGCCAAGCGCACCCGCTGACCAGCACATAAGAGATCGTGTCGATGATCAACCGGCGGGAGTGCACGTACGGGCGCCCGCCCAACACCGCCGCCGGGCGGGGCAGCAACGGCTCGATCAACACCCACTGGGCGTCGGTCACCGAGGAGTCATACGCCGGTTTGCAGGTACAGACACACACCCGACCGGATGATCAACAGGTCCGGGCGACTACTACGGCCGCCACGCCGAGTGATCACCAGGTTTCACAACACTCTCTCAGGCGACGACCATCCAGGACAGCACCGGCGTCGACTGCAGGTAGACGAGCACGCACATGAACGCCAGGAACCCGATGCTCCACCACAGGACCCTGCGGAAGCTCTCGCCCTCGCGCCCGGCCAGCCCGACCGCGCCCGCTGCGATCGCGAGGTTCTGCGGCGAGATCATCTTGCCGAGCACACCGCCGGACGAGTTCGCCGCGGCGAGCAGCGTCGGCGACAGGTGCGCCGACGTCGCGGCGCTGACCTGCAGCGCACCGAACAGCGAGTTCGACGACGTGTCCGAGCCGGTGACGGCGGTGCCGAGCCAGCCCAGGATCGGTGAGAGCAGGGCGAACAGCCCACCCGCGCCCGCCAGCCACAGGCCCAGCGTCTGGGTCTGCCCGGACTCGTTCATGACGAACCCCAGCGCGAGCACGGCCATGACGGTGACGATCGCCGTGCGCAGCTGCACCAGCGTGCGCCAGTAGGTCCGCAGGGCGTGCCCGACGCCGATCCGGAGCACCGGGAGCGTGAGCAGGCCGCTGATCAGCAGCAACGTCCCCGCGGCGGACAATATGTTGATCTTGAATGTCGTCGACACCGGGGCGCCGGTGCCGCTGACGATGTGCAGACCCGGCCAGTTGACGATCCAGGTCGCTGCCTCCAGCCCGGTCCCGGTCGCCCCCGGCTTGGTCGGCGCGACCCCGGTGATCGGCGGGACGCGCGTCGCCAGCACGAAGACCACGATGATGATCAGGTATGGCGCGTACGCCTTGAGCACCTCCGACCGCGAGTCGACGACGCGCTCCTCCACCCGGGTGGCCGTACCGCCGCCGGTGGGCTCGGGGCCGGCGGCACCGGAGGCGGCCGTTGGCTGCGGCTCGCCGCCCTGCTCGGTGACGTCGGGCGGGGTGACCGGCCGCCAGAGCTTCGAGAAGGCGAGGACCGCGAGCGCCGAGGCGAGCGCCGCGATGATGTCGGTCAGCGGGATGGACCAGAAGTTCGACGCGGCGTACTGCGCGATCCCGAACACCAGTCCGCACACCAGCGCCGCGGGCCAGCACTGCCGCAGCCCACGCTTTCCGTCGACGATGAACACCAGCGCCAGCGGCACGAACACGGCGAGGATCGGGGTCTGCCGGCCGACCATCGCGCCGAGGTCGTCGACCGGGAGCTTCGTGACCGCCGCGAGCGTCGTGATCGGGACGGCCAGCGCCCCGAACGCGACCGGTGCGGTGTTCGCCACCAGCGCGACCGCGGCGGCCTTCAGCGGTCGGAACCCCAGCGCCATCAACATGACCGAACTGATGGCGACGGGTGTGCCGAACCCGGCGAGCGCCTCCATCAACGCGCCGAAGCAGAACGCGATGATGATCGCCTGGATGCGCTGGTCGTCGCTGATCGAGGCGAAGGAGCGGCGCAGGACGTCGAAGTGCCCGGTGTCGACGGTCAGGTTGTAGACCCAGATCGCGTTGATGACGATCCACATGATCGGGAAGAAGCCGAAGGCGGCCCCGAGCAGGCCGCTGTTGAGCGCGTCGCCGACCCCCATGCCGTAGAACACGATCGCGACGACGAGCGAGACCGCGAGGCCGATCACCGACGCCAGCCAGGCCCGCATCCGCACGACGCCCAGCAACACGAACAGGACCACCAGCGGCAGGACCGCCACGATCGACGAGAGCCCGAGCGAGTTCCCGATCGGGTCGTAGTCCTGCGTGTACGAGGCGAGGACGATCCCGCTGCTCACCGCGCAGCACCCCCCTGGAGCGGCGGCGCCCCCGCCGGCACGGGACGGCCACCCGGTGACGACGGCCGCGCCGGGAGAATCCGCCCGTCTCGCACCGCCCGCACGACGAGGCACGTCCGGCCACCCGAACGGCCCAACCCGGGCCCGGGTCAGCGCCCCTCACGGGGGCGGGTTGCACCCCAGCGGTCCCAGTGCACGACCTCCTCGACGGGCCGGCGCCGCGGCTGTGCCCAGCGGCCCCGGACGGGCCGGCCGATCGGGACGAGCGCCATGGTGAGGGCGTCGTCGGGAAGGCCGAGCAGCTCACGCAGCTCGTCCTCGTGGCCGCGGTAGAGCGTCGTGAGGGAGGTGCCCAGGCCGTGCGCGCGGGCGGCGAGGCACAGGTTCTGCACCGCGCCGTAGATCGACGCCCCGATCATGGGGTCGGTGGCGCCCGCGGCGCCGCGCAGCACGGGGAAGATCCACAGCGGCGCGTCCTCCAGGTGTTCGGCGAGGTGCTCCGCACCCAGGAAACCGTTGCGGCTCAGGCCCGGCGTGCCCGGCGGCTGGGCGAGGATCTCAGCGCGCCTGCTCCCGTAGACCGCGTTCCAGTTCTCGCGGTACCAGCCCGCGACGCGCTTCTTGACGTCGGGATCGGTGACGACGACCCAGCCCCAGCCCTGGGAGTTCCCGCCCGAGGGTCCCCGCACGGCGGCGTCGAGCATCGACCACACGACCTCGTCGGGGACGGGGTCGGTGGAGAGATAGCGACGGGCCGGTGTCGTGTGCAGCGCCTCGAGGACGGGCAGGGCGTCGGGGTCGGTCGTCAGGTCGCTCATCAGGGGGTCTCCGGTCGTCAGCCCGCGTCGGCGAGCGGGTCGGGCAGTGCCGTCGGCGCGGTGAGGCCGAGGTCGGCGAGGATGCGGTCGGCCGTGGGGTCGCCGGGCGGGCGACGTCCCGCGGTGCAGCCGACGGGGTCCGCGGCGAACCCGCGGCGGGGCGCCCGCAGCAGCACGACGGCACCGCACCCGCCGCGGCCGAGCGCGGCCAGTGCGGAGTCGAGGCGGCCGGCGCAGCCGCAGCGCAGCGAGCCGAGGACGTCGGCGGCGAGGCACTCCTCGTGCACCGCGACCGCGGACCCGCGACCCGGGTTCCCGCGCACCAGCACGAGGTGCTCGGCGGCGCCGTCGTCGAAGGCGATGGCCGTGAACGGGCCGTGGCGCGTCGGGATCACGGCAGGTGCGCTGCGGCGCAACGGCGGCCGGCTCCCCGACGGGCGGGCGAGGTCCGAGACGGCGAGGGTGGTGAGGCCGTGCCCGGTCGCGAACGCCGTGGCGGCGACCGGCCCGGCGGCGTCGCCGTCGGCGCCGACCAGCGTCGCGAGCACGGCGGCCGGCTGCACTCCCGCGGCCTCGCACAGGGCGAGCGCGGCCTCGGCGGGACGCGGCCGCTCGGCGAGGCCGCCGGCACGCGCCCGGACCGGCAGGACGTGCCCCGGGCGCACGAGGTCGTCGGGGCGCAGGGCCGGGTCGGCGAGGGCGCGGACGGTCGCGGCCCGGTCGCGGGCGGAGATGCCGGTCGTGATCCCGCGGCGGAGGTCGACGGACACGGCGAACGCCGTGGCATCCGGTCCTGCGGCGCCCGCCACCTGTGGCGGCACCCGAAGGGCGTCGAGCCGCTCCTCCGGCAGCGCGACGCCGACCACACCGCTGCTCGCCCGCACCACGAACGCCATGGTCGCCGGGTCGACGGCCGCTGCCGCCACGACGAGGACGCCGGTGCCGGGGTGGGGCCCGGCGTCGTCCAGCAGGACGACGGGCCGGCCGCCCGTGAGCCCCTGACCAGCGGTCACCGGCCCGCCCCGAACCGCGCGGGGCCCGCCTTCCGGTCGCGCCCGTCGCCCCGGTCGACGACGGTGCCCGGCCGGGCCGGCCGGTGCGGACTCACGACGCCGCCCCGGGCGCCTCGTCGAGGAACGCGGTGATCGCCGCCAGGGTGTCGTCCGGGTACTCCAGCACCATGCCGTGGCCGCCGCGGGGCAGCACCTGCAGTCTCGCCGTCGGCACGAGGGCCGCGATCTCGGCGGACTGCGCGACGGGGGTGAGGACGTCCTCGGCCCCGACGAGCACCAGCGTCGGAGTGGTGACCCGCGGCAGGTGGGGTCGCGAGTCGTACACGCGCAGCCCGGCGGCCTGCGCCTCGAACCCGGCGAGCGTGGTCGGGTAGGGGTCCTTGCGCGCGAGCTCGGCCGCGGCGAGGGCGGCGTCGTGGTCGGTGAGCAGCCGCGGCGTGTACACCCACGGCATCGAGTCGATCCCCGTCGTCACGGGGTCGACCCCCGCGCGGCGCAGCGCGAGGCCCGCGTCGAGCCAGGCGTCCTGGAGCCGGGTGTAGGACGGGAAGGCGTTGAGCAGCACGGCCCGCGACACGACCCCGGGGTGCCTCACCAGCAGCGACTGGGTGATCGAACCACCCATCGACCAGCCCACGACCGCCGTCGGGCCGGCCCCCAGCCGGTCGACCAGCGCCGCGACGTCGTCACCGAGGTCGTCGATCGCGTAGGGGCCGGGCGGCACGTCGCTGCGGCCGGTCCCCCGGTTGTCCAGCGTCGTCACCGTGTGGCGCTGCGCGAGCACCGGAACCACGCCCGCCCAGGCCGCGGAGCTCGCGCCGAGGCCCGAGACGAGCAGCAGCGGCGGGCCCGACCCGACGGTCTCGTGGTGCAGCCGGACCCCGTTCACAGTGGACTGTGCCATCGGTTCTCCCCTCGGGACCTGCGGTCTGTGAGTGGCAGGTCGCCATGGCGACCATCGCCACTCACGACGGGACCGCCCCCGGCACGCGGCTCGCCGGCGCCGCGACGCCGGCCGCCTGCACGCCGGCCCGATCATCGTGGGTCGCCACGACGGGCCCGGCAACGGAGCGGTGACCACTCCGGCCGCGGATTTCGTGGAGCCCTTCACATCGCGCCGGCCCGATGCCGGTTCCTACAGTCGGACCGTCCCGCCGCCCGGCCCACCCCGGTCCGGACGGCCTCCCGGGTGCTCTGCCCGATCCCACCGACGACGACGTCGAGGAGAGTGGTGCGCTGTGACAGCGACCGCGAGAAGCACCGTGCGGTCCACGCGATGGCAGACGATCGGCACGGTCGGTCTCGTCGAGGTGCCGGCACCGCAGGCCGGCCCGTACGACCTCGTCCTGGACGTCGGCGCCTGCGGGATCTGTGGTTCCGACGTGCACGCCTTCGCCGAGGGTGCCTGGATCTCGACGGGCGACCCGATGGGCCACGAGTTCTCCGGAACGGTCGGCGCCGTCGGGTCCGAGGTCTCCGCCTTCTCGGTCGGGGACCGCGTCGCGGTCAACCCCATGGGGCCCTGCGGGTCCTGCGCCCAGTGCGCGGCCGGGTCGTCGAACCTCTGCGCGCGGCCCGTGCACAGCTCGTTCGGCGGGCTGGGTGACCAGGTCCTCGTCGCGCACGCCGAGTCCGGCGCCCGGCTCTTCCGGATGCCCGACACGATGTCGTTCGAGGAGGGCGCGTTCCTGGAGCCGCTGTCGGTCGCGGTCCGCGCCGTGCGCACGGTCGACGCCGACCTCGCGGCGCCGATCGTCGTGGCCGGGTTGGGCTCGATCGGGCAGTGCGTGGTCCGTGTCCTGCGGGCCTACGGTGCCGCCGACGTGCTGGGGGTCGACGTCTCGCCACCGCGGCTGCAGGTCGCGGCGGCCGCCGGGATCGACGTGCTCGACGCCCGCGAGGGCGGGGGCGACGGCGTCGTCGCCGCGGTCCGGGACCGCTGGGGCACCTCGGACTCGCCCTACCAGCCCGGCAGCGGCAACGTCGCGGCGTTCTTCGAGTGCTCCGGTGCCCAGGCGATGATCAGCGTCGCGACGGCCGTCACCCGGGCGGGCGGCGTCGTCGCGCTCACCGGGCTGTCCGGCTCGCGGCCGCGCGTGGACCTCGACACCGTCGTGCAGAAGGAGCTGCGGCTGCGCGGCACGTTCGCCTACACCGGCGACGACGCGACGGAGGCCTTCCGGCTGCTGGCGAGCGGTGCGGTCGACGTCGCCCCGCTGGTGACCCACCGCATCCCGCTGTCGAAGGTCGACGAGGCCTTCGCCGCCCAGCACGCCACGGACGGCTCGGTGAAGGTCGTCGTGCTGCCGGACCGTCCCTGACCCCCGACGTTCTCGGAGAAGAGGAGCCCAGATGGGTGCGCTCGACGGCAAGGTCGCCGTGATCACCGGTGGGGCGAGCGGCATCGGCCGCGCCACCGCCGTCCGCTTCGCGGCCGAGGGGGCCGACGTCGTCATCGGCGACCTCGCCCCCGGCGACGACGCGGTCGCCGAGGTCGAGAAGGCCGGTGGCCGCGCGGTGTACCTGCGCACGGACACCACCAGCGAGGACGACTGCGAGGCGCTCGTCGCCGCGGCCGTCGACAGGTTCGGCCGGGTCGACGTGGGCGTCGCGTCCGCCGGCATCGCGACGGCCGCGGGCCCGAGCAACGTCCAGACCCGCGCGGGCGACGCCGCGAACGCGACGCACGTGGTCAATCTGGCGACGGAGACGTTCGAGCGGGTGCTCGACGTCAACGTCGTCGGTGTGATGCAGACCGACCGCGCGCTGGCGCGGCGGATGGTCGCGCAGGGCAGCGGCTCGATCGTCAACATCGCGTCCAGCGCCGCGCGCATCCCGCTGGCGGGGGCCGCCCCCTACTGCGTCTCCAAGGCCGGGGTCTGGATGCTCACGAAGGTGCTGGGCCTCGAGCTGGCGACGACGGGGGTGCGGGTCAACGCCGTCGGGCCGGGGTACACCGCCACCCCGATGATCGACGGCATCGAGCAGCAACCCGCGGCGTTCGCGTCGGCGATGAGCATCACCCCCATGAACCGGCTCGGCCGACCCGAGGAGATCGCGGCGGCGTGCCTGTTCCTCGCGACCGACGAGTCGTCCTTCATGACCGGACAGATGCTCCATCCGGCGGGTGGTCAGTTCACCGGGTGAACCACACGGATCCCGCAGTGTGGATCCGACCACCCGCACCCTGGCCGGCCTGGTCGTCCTCCCGTTGTGAGCGGGTGCGAGCGCGATCACAGTGAACCGGTCACCACGTCATGAACCGGGGCGTCCTCGTGGTGACGCCCTTGCACGGCCGCCCCTCGGTCCTTTCAGGACGCACCACCCCGGACGTCAACCGGCGGAGGTCCCTCCCAGGGGGACCTCCGCCGGGTCGCGGGCGCATCCGCCCGCCGTGTCCGGGCCGATCCGCGCCGGCACCGCCGCCGGCCGACCGGAGGACAACCATGTCGATCACCGCGACCGCGTCTCCGCGCCTCTTCGCGGGCAAGCGCGGCCTGATGCTCGCGAGCATCCTCTTCCTCAACTTCGTCGTCTGGCTCGACAGCGCGAAGTTCAGCCTGCTCAACCCGTTCTGGTCGGTCGACCTGCACCTGACGACGGCCCAGATCTCCAGCGTCACCGCGAGCTACCTGCTCGGCTACTTCCCCCTGCTGCTGCTCGCCGGGATCATGGCCGACCGCATCGGCGCCAAGCTGATGCTCGTCATCTGCATCGCCGGTGTGACCGTGCTGTCGGCGACGATGGCCTTCGTCCACACCTACGAGGAGATGTGGTGGCGGAACTTCCTGTTCGGCATCTTCTTCGGGTTCCTGTGGGCACCGTCGCAGCGGTTGCTCTCGGTGTGGTTCCCCGGTGCGCTCAACGCACGGGCGACGTCGACCTGGATGAGCTCCTGCCTGGTCGCGGGGGTGATCGCACCCGCGATCGCGCTGCCGCTGGCCAACCACCTGTCGTGGCGTGACGCGTTCCTGATCGTCGCGGCGCTGGGCATCCCGGCGCTCGTGCTGCTCCTGCTGTTCACGTCGAACAAGCCCGAGAAGCTGCGTGGCATCAGCGCCGCCGAGATCGCCACGATCCAGGAGGAGCACCGTGGCGCGACGGTCCGCGAGAAGCTCACCTTCCGCGAGCTCGGCCGGGCGCTGCGCAGCCGCAGCGTCCTCACGATGATCATCGCGACGGCGTTCGCCACCACGCCCACGTGGCTGTCCGGGCCGTGGCTGCCCTACGGGCTGATCACCCTCGAGAAGGTCAACCCCGACACCGTCGCCTGGGTCAGCCCGCTCATCGCCGTCGTGCCCGTGCTGTTCGGGCTCGTCAACGGCTCCCTCGTCGCACGGTTCTTCGGTGGTCGCACCCGGCCGTGGCTGGTGGCCGGCCCCGCGTGCGGCGTCGTCGGGTTCCTCATGGGCGTGGTGCTCGACAACTCGACCTGGGTGTTGTGGGGCTTCTTCATCGGCGCGTTCGCGTTCCTGTGCGACCCGATGTTCTGGGGCACCGTCAACAGCTACTGGTCGGGCATCGCCCGTCCCGAGGTGACCGGAACGCTCAACGGGGCGTCGGCGGCCATGCAGGTCGCCGTCGGCTGGATCATCACCGACCAGAGCGGCAAGTGGATCAACACTGCCGTCGAGGGCCGCGCGCAGCTCAACACGGTCTGGATCGTCGGCGCGGTGATCTTCGCCCTGGCCATCGTGCCGGTGCTGCTCTCGCGCGAGGTGCGCGTGCACCAGGCCGTCGCCTCGAAGGCCGAACCGGCGGCGCAGCCGTCGCTCACCACCTGAGGCCCGCCACCCGGCGGATGGGTCTCCGCACACACCGATGCCGCCCGGGGTGGACATCGTCCCGTTGTCCATCCCGGGCAGCCGCCACAGACTCGCTGCGCGGACACGACGCTCATCCGTCGTGCCGCGCCGGAAGGAGGACCGCGTGACCACCCTCGAGATCCCGCACGTCGGCGCGTTCGACGTCGACGTGTGGGAGCAGGGCAGCGGCGAGCCGCTGCTCTACCTGCACGGATACGAGCGCCATCCCGGCGGGGCGGGGTTCCTGACCCGGCTGGCCGCCGACCGCCGGGTGCTGGCCCCCGAGCAGCCGGGATGGGGGCGCTCCACCGGCTTCGAGGCCTTCGTCGACGTCCACGACGTGGCGCTGTTCCATCGCGAGCTCGTCGCGTCGTGGGGCGTCGACCGCATCGACGTCGTCGGGCACTCCCTCGGCGGCATGTTCGCCGCGGAGCTGGCCGTGCTCGCGCCCCAACTCGTCCGCCGCCTCGTGCTGGTCGACGCGTTCGGGCTGTGGCTCGACGACGAGCCCGCGCTCGACCCGTTCGGTCCCGCCGCCGAGGTCGCCGCCGCGAAGTGGCACGGCACCCCGCCCGAGCGGGAGCCGTCGAACTTCGTCGCGGACCCGGACGACCCGCACGCCGCCATCCTGTTCAGCGCCCGCAACCTGGGCTCGGCCACCAAGTTCATGTGGCCCATCGCCGACCGCGGCCTGCGCAGGCGGCTGCCGCTGGTGCACGCGCCGACCCTCGTCGTGCACGGCGCGTCCGACGGGCTGCTGCCCGTCTCCTACGCCCACGAGTTCGCCCGGCTCATCCCCGACGCCCGGCTCGAGGTGCTGCCCGAGGCCGGCCACTACCCGCAGATCGAGCAGGAGGACGCGTTCGTGTCCGTCGTCAGCGAGTTCCTCACCGCCCGGGACGCGTCGTGACCGGCCGCGTCGAGGGCAAGATCGCGCTGGTCACCGGCGGCGCCGCGGGCATCGGACGGGAGACCGCGCGGACGCTGGCCCGCGAGGGTGCCGAGGTCGTCGTCGCCGACATCGACCTCGACCGGGCGAAGCAGGTCGCCGACGAGATCGGGGCACGTGCCTCCGCCCTGCACTTCGACGCCACCGACGCCGCCTCGATCGAGGCGCTCGTCGCCGAGGTGATCGGGCGCCACGGCCGGATCGACGTGGTGCACAACAACGCGGCGCTCGTCGGGCCGGACGCGTGGTTCACCGACGGCTCGGTCGTCGACACCTCGATCGAGATGTGGGACCGCGCGTTCGCGACGAACGTCCGCAGCATCTTCGTCATGTGCAAGAACGTGTTGCCGCACATGGCCGCGGCGGGCAGGGGCTCGATCGTCAACATGGCGTCGGTCGCCGGCCTGCGCGGCTCCCCCGCGCTGACGGCCTACGGGTCGTCGAAGGCCGCGGTGATCGGGCTGACCCGCTACGTGGCGGCGCAGCACGGCAAGCAGGGCGTGCGCTGCAACGCGATCGCACCCGGCGTCATCCGCACCCAGCAGCTGCTCGACGCGGTGCCGGACCTACCCGCCCAGGCACTCGCCGGTGTCGCGGCGCCGCGGGTCGGCGAGCCGTCGGACATCGCGAACATGGTCCTCTTCCTGGCCTCGGACGACTCGGAGTTCGTCAACGGCGAGGTCTACCGGGTCGACGGCGGCGGGATGACGGCCGGCTGACGCCCCCTTCTTTCGAGAGCAGGAGCTGACGAAGTGAAGTTCCACTGGTTCGCCCAGCAGTACTACACGAAACTGCCCGCCGACTTCGGCGAGACCGTCCACAGCTCGTGGGTCACGCCGCCGATCTCGGTGGCCGACCCGCAGCAGGTCGGCGAGGACTACCACCTCTACATCCGGCTGATGCAGCAGGCCGACACCCTCGGCTGGGACTCGTTGCTGCTCAACGAGCACCACCAGACCACCCTCGCGATGACGCCGTCGCCCAACCTGATCGCGTCGGTCCTCGCCGCGACCACCGAGAACGCCGCCATCGCGCTGTGCGGCAACTCGTTGGCGCTCTACAACCCCCCGGTGCGGGTGGCCGAGGAGATCGCGATGCTCGACTGCCTCTCCGGCGGCCGGATCATCGCGGGCATCGTCTTCGGCACCCCGATGGACACCGCGTTCTCCTACGGTGTGCCGCCGATCGAGCTGCGCGAACGGTTCCACGAGGCACGCGAGCTGATCACGCGCGCGTGGACCGCGCAGGAGCCCTTCGCGTTCAACGGGAAGTACACCCAGCTGCGCTACGTCAACACCTGGCCGCGGCCGATCCAGGACGAGCTGCCCGTCTGGATCCCGGGCTCGGGTAGCCCGGAGACCTGGGACGTCGTCAACGCGCTGGACTACTGCTACGGCTACCTGTCGTTCTCCGGCAAGCAGAGCGCGGCGCCCATCGTCGGCGGGTTCTGGGACTACACCGCGAGCCAGAGCGCCAACATGAACCCGAACCGGATGGCGTTCACCCAGATCATCTGCTGCGCCGACTCCGAGAAGGAGGCCGAGGAGCAGTACGCGGACGCCGTCAAGTACTTCTACCGGCAGAACCCGACCGGGCTGGAGTTCGCGACGCCGCCCGGCTACAACACCCTGCCCTCGATCCGCGCCAACCTCGAGCGGGCGCGCACGCAGTCGGCCGAGGAGCGGACGAAGGCGGCGCGCGGCGAGCTGTCGTTCTGGGAGTACGACGAGCTCGGCTACATCATCGCCGGCACGCCCGAGCGGGTCGAGCAGCGTGTCCGCGAGCTGGCCACCGAGCTGCGCATCGGCCAGCTGATCACGTGCATGCACGTCGGTGACCTGCCCGAGCAGGTCGCGATGCGCAACAACGAGCTGTTCGGCACCCAGGTCATCCCGAAGCTGCGCGACGTCTGGGCGGACGAGGAGGACCGCTGGACGCCCAGGGTCAGCCAGGAGCGGGTCGCGGCGAAGTTCGGCGCGAACGCGGGACTGCCCGCGGCCTGAGCGCCTGATCGGCCGATGCCCGTCGGCCGGACCGCCCGCCTAGCGTGAACGGCGGGTGGTCCGGGCGGGCGGCAGGCCGGGTGAGTGACGTCACGACACGAGAAGGCAGGTGAGCGACGATGGCCGACGGTGACCCGGCTCCCCGGACAGCCGAGCGGCTGGCCGCCCGGCTGCTGCACCTGCTCGCGACCGAGGCCCCGCCCGCCGCCTTCGACCTGCTGGCCGCCGAGGTCGAGGCCTGCCCGCCCGGGCCGGCGCGCGACGAGATGTTCCTGGCCCTCGGCAGCGCCGGACGCGTCCGCGACCTGCTGGCACACCGTCGGCGGCGGGAGAAGGCGGCGCTCGCGCTGGTCGAGTCGGCCCGTGACCTGGCCGCGATGCGCGACGTCGACCAGGTCCTCGACGCGATGGTCCGGCGGGCCCGCCAGCTCCTCGGCACCGACGCGACCTACCTCGCGCTGCGCGACCCGGAGCGCGGCGACGTCTACATGCGGATCACGCTCGGCACCCTGACCAAGGCGATCGAGTCGATCCGGCAGCCGGTGGGCACCGGCATCGGCGGCCGCGTCGTCGCCACCGGGGTGCCGTTCGCGACGGCCGACTACCTCGCCGACGCCCGGCTGTCCCGCGACCCCCACGTCACCGACGCGGTGATCGAGGACGGCATCGTCAGCATCGCGGGCGCGCCGTTGCGGCTCGGCGACGAGGTCATCGGGGTGCTGTTCGTCGCCAACCGCTACGAGCGCGCGTTCGACGACGCCGAGATGGACCTGCTGTGCTCGCTGGCCGACCACGCGTCGATCGTCATCGGCAACGCCGAGCTGTTCGAGCGGGCCGAGCGCACGGCCGCCGAGCTGCGCGCGGTCAACGAGGAGCTCGCCGAGCGGCAGCGGGCGCTGGAGCGGGCGAGCGCCGCGCACGAGCAGATGATGCCGCTGGCGCTGCGCCGCGCCGACCTGGGCGAGCTCGTCGAGTCCGTCGCGAGCATGCTCGGTGGCACGGTCGCCGCGGTCGGCGTCGACGGCGGCCTGCTCGTGACCAGCGGCGACGGCGACCTTCCCAGCCCCTTGCCGGCGCCGCCGCACGACGCGCACGCCGCCCAGCCCGGCGGCACACCGACGTGCTGGACGGTCCCGGTGCGCGCCGGTGACGAGACGTTCGGCCATCTCGTCCTCGTCACCGACGAGGTGCCCTCCGACGCCGACGTCCGGACGTTCGAGCGGGCCGCCCAGACCGCGGCGCTGATGTTGCTGATCGAGCAGCAGGTGGGCGCGGCCGAGCACCAGGTGCGCGGCGAGCTGATCGACGACCTGCTCGCCGCGCGCGAGCCCGACTGGGCGGCGCTCACGCGCCGGGCCCGCAGCTCGGGTGCGCTGGACCTGCGGGTCGCGCACACCGTGGTGGTCGCGGCGGCGACGGGTGTGACCCGCGCCCGGCTGCTACGGGCCGCGAACGAGTACGTCGGGGTGCGCGGGGGGCTGGGCACCGAGCACGACGGCCGGGTGGTCATGGTGCTGCCGCGCCAGGACCCCGACGCCGTCGCCCGGTCCGTCGCGTCCGAGCTGGAGAGGCTGGCCGGCGGGGTCGTCACCGCGGGCGTCGCCGGACCGGCCGACTCCGCCGCCGAGATCCGGGCGCGGCACCGCGAGGCGCAGCGCTGCCTGCGCCTGCTCGTCGCGCTCGGGCGCCACGGCCAGGGCGCGTGTCCCACCGATCTCGGGATGCTCGGCGTCATCCTCGACGGCACCACCCAGCAGCAGGTTCGCGCGCTACTGGGCCGGACCGTCGACCCGGTGCGCCGCTACGACGACACCCACCACGCGCTGCTGCTCGACACCCTCGACGCCTGGTTCGCCGCCGGGCAGAACCCGCGCGCGGCCGCGCGCACCCTGCAGGTCCACCCCAACACCGTCTACCAGCGCCTCGACCGCATCGACCTGGTGCTCGGGCACCGCCGTTGGCGCGAGGGCGAGGGGGCGGTCACCATGCAGCTGGGATTGCAGCTGCACCGCCTCACCGCGGAGATCCCGCTGGAGGAGCTCGTCCCCGCGACGGGGACGTGAGGGAGGTTCGCCGCGTGCCCATCGCCGCCGAGCACAGCACGAGCACGGGGTCGTTGACCGCGCTCCTGCGGATGCTGGCCGACGAGGCCCCCGCCGAGGAGCTCACCGCCGTCCTGGACGGCACCGACCGGCCGGGACCCGCCGTCGCCGCGGCCCTCGCCGACGCGGGGCGGGTCCGGGCACTGCTGGAGCGCACCGCCCGGCGCGAGCGGGAGGGCCAGGCGCTGCTGCAGACCGCCGCGGACCTCACCTCGCTGCGCCCCGGCGACGACGTGCTCGTCGCGATCGTCGACCGCGCCCGCCGGCTGCTGGCCTGCGACTCCAGCTACATCGCTCTCGTCGACGAGCACACCGGGGACGCCTACATGCGCGTCACGGCCGGCACCCGGACACTCGCGCTGCGCCAGGTCCGGCAGGCGATGGGCTACGGCGTCGGCGGCTACGTCATCCAGACCGGGCGGCCGCTGGCCACCTCCGACTACCTCAACGACGAGCGCATCCGTCACGACCCCCACGTTGCCGCCGCGGTCGCGGCCGACGCCGTCGTCAGCATCGCGGGCGTGCCGATGACCTCGGGCGGCGCGGTGATCGGGGCGTTGTTCGCCGCCGACCGGCACCACCGCACGTTCGACCAGGACGAGATCGCGCTGCTCGCCTCGCTGGCGGCGCACGCCGCGATCGTCATCGAGAACGCGCGGCTGTTCGAGCGGGTGCAGGCCGACTCCGCCGGGCTGCGGGCGGCGAACGCCCGGCTCGACGCCCACCGCGAGGCGCTCGAACGCGCCGCCCGCGCCCACGAGGAGCTGATGCCGATGGCGTTGCGCCGGGCCGGGCTCGACGAGTTCGCGACGGCCGTGGCGGCGCTGCTCGACGCGGGCGTCAGCCTCGTGGGCGTCGACGGCTCGGTACTGGCCGAGGCGGGCGCGGCTCCCCCCGCTGCCGGAGCCGGCGCCGCCCGCGAGGTCACCGTGCAGGCGGGCCACGAGTCGTTCGGGACGTTGCGGGTGCACCGCGCGGCTCCCTTCGACGACGGCGACGCCCGCATCGTCGAACGCGCCGCCCAGACCGCGGCGCTGCTCGTCCTCATGCGCCGGCAGACCGACGGCGTCGCCCGCGAGCTACGCGCGGAGCTCGTCGCCGACCTGGTCGGGGCGTCCGCCGCGGACCCGGACGTGCTGCAGCGGCGGGCCGCGCGCCTGGGTGTGCTCGATCCCGGGCGCGCGCACTGCGTCGTGGTGGTCGTGGGCGGGACGCTGCCGCGGCGGACCCTGCTCGCGGCCGCCGCCGATCTCGCCGACGACGAGGGCGGCCTCGCGGGTGAGCAGGGCGGGCTCGCCGTGCTGGTGCTGCCCGACGCCGACGCGGGGGCGGCGGCCCGCCGGGTCGCGGCCGCGCTGTCGGCGACGACCGGGACGCCCGTGGCGGCGGGCGCGGACGGCCCCGCGGGCGAGATCGCCGCCCTGCGCGACCTGCATCCCGGCGCGGCGCGCAGCGCCCGGCTGCTCGGGGCGCTGGGGCGCGCCGGTCAGGGGGTGGCCGCCGATGAGCTGGGAGTGCTCGGGGCGCTGCTCGACGACGTGGCCCCCGAGCGCGTGCGGGCGCTGCTCGATCGCCGGATCGGGCCGCTCACCGGGTACGACCGCGAGCACGGGACGCCGCTCGTCGAGACCGTCCGCTGCTACTTCGCGCACGACCGCAACCCGCCCGCGACCGCCCGGGCCCTCGGCGTCCACGTCAACACCGTCTACCAGCGCATCGCACGGATCGACGCCGTGCTCGGGGACGAGGACTGGCGGTCGGCGCGGGGCAGCCTGGAGATGCAGGTCGTGCTGCGGTTCCTCGATCTGCTCCGGTAGCCGCCGCGGTGGGCCGATGATCCGATGATCCGGTGGTCCGCGCGGCCGCCGCTGGTCCGATGGCCGCGCGACCGCCCGCTGCTCCGTCGGTCGCGGCCGGCCCGAGCGGTGACGGCGGGCGCCACGGTGTGTCAACGGTGCGCTACGTTCCGCACATGCGGCTCGGCTACCTCACGCACGTCAGCGGTCGGG
Organism: Pseudonocardia benzenivorans CB1190; assembly: GCF_000196675.2. Classification (GTDB taxonomy): domain Bacteria; phylum Actinomycetota; class Actinomycetes; order Mycobacteriales; family Pseudonocardiaceae; genus Pseudonocardia; species Pseudonocardia benzenivorans. The sequence goes on from NC_015312.1 coordinate 4,450,904, forward strand.
GCGCACCCGCCGAGACCTACCGCGACACGATCGCCGCCGCCGTCGCCGCCGAGGAGCTCGGCTTCGACACGTTCTGGGTCGCCCAGCACCACGCCGACGAGTCGGCGGGCCTCCTGCCCTCCCCGCTGGTCCTGCTGGCCGCGATCGCGACCGCGACGTCGCGCATCCGGCTCGGGACCGGGGTGGTCGCCGCTCCGCTCGAGGACCCGCTGCGACTGGCCGAGGACGCCGCCGTCGTCGACACCCTGTCCGGCGGCCGGCTGGAGCTCGGGGTCGGCACCGGGACCGACGCCGCCGCCGCGGCCGCGTTCGGCCGCGACCACGGCGCCCGCCACGACGAGACGCTCGCCGTCCTCGACCGGGTGCGCACCGTCCTGCGGGGTCCACGGCTGGTGCCGGCGGCGCCCGGGGTCGCGCAGCGACTCTGGTGGGCGACGGGTTCGGGAGTCGCGATCGACGAGGCGGCCGCTCGCGGGATCGGGGTGCTCACCGGTCGCCCCGCCGACGTCGCCGGCTCCCCCGTCGCCGCGGACCTGGCGCGGTACTGGTCACGCGCCGCGGGCAGCCCACGGGTGGCCGTGTCGCGACTGGTCCCCGCGGGCGAGGACCCGGCCGTCACCGTGGCCCGGCTGCGGCGCGACCCGGCGCTGCACTGGGCGACCGAGCTCGTCGTCCAGACCAGCCCGCCGGCCGTGCGGCTCACCGGGCACATCACGACGATGCGGGCGATCGCGGACGTCGTCGCCCCTGTCCTCACGCCGGGACGAGCAGCTCGCGCAAGGGGAACCGCCACGCAGCGACGCACTCTGACGACGACGGCGTGAGTGGACTGGCGACGGAAGGCCATCGGGCCGTTTCGGACCGTCCGCGACGCACGTAGGATCGTGCCATGCAGCGGGTGCTGACGGCCAAGGGCGCGGAGACCCGTCGCCGAATCCTCGAGGGTGCCGCCGAACTGCTGCGCACCAACGGGACCGCGGGTGTCAGCCTCGAGCGGATCTGCACCAGCACCGGCGCGAGCAAGAGCCAGCTCTTCCACTACTTCCCCGACGGCCGCTCCGAGCTGTTCGCCGCGATCGCCCGGTTCGAGGCCGACCGGGTGATCGCCGACCAGCAGCCCTACATCGAGGACCTGTCCACACCGGAGTCGTGGCGCGCCTGGCGGGCCGCCGTGATCGCGCGCTACTCGGAGCTGGGGCGGTACTGCCCGGTCACGGCGCTCGTCGTCGAGATCTCGCGGACCGGTCCGGAGGCCGAGGGCATCGTCGTCGACATGCAGACGCGCTGGCACGCCCTGATGACGCGGGCCGTCGCGCGGCTGTGGTCCTCCGGTGGCGGTGGCGACGTCGCCCCGGAGGCGGCCGCCTCGGTCGTGCTCGCGGCCGTGCAGGGCGGGGCGTCGATGTACCAGTCGACCGGCGAGTTCGTCCACCTCGAGCGCGCGCTCGACGGGGTGCTCGCCTACGTCGGCGTGGCCTGATGCGGTGGCTCTCCCGGCACTCCGGCCTCACCCCGGGGACGCGGCCGAGCCGCGGTGCCCCGTCCCGTGCGGGCCGCCCTCGACGGCGCCGCACGTCCACGGCGCGAAGGCCTGCAGCGGCGTCCCCGGCGCCGAGGCGCCGCGGTAGACCAGCGGTTCGAGCCGGATACCCGCCCGCGTCTCGTTGCGCGTGCCGAGCCAGAGGTCGATCAGCTGATAGGCCTGCCCGGACAGGGTGACGACGGTGCGGCTCTGCCCGCCGCACGACGTCGCGGAGATCGCCCGGCGTCCCGAGGGCGGCGCGCCCCAGTCGGGGTTGGTGTTGGCCGGCGCGGTCCAGGGCCCGTCGAGACCCGGCGCGGTCGCGTACCCGGTCGGTGCGCCGGCGCAGTACCCGCAGTTCGGGTCGCTGTAGGTCAGGATCCAGGTCCCCGTCGACGGGTCGCGGTAGGCGCCGGGGGCCTCGGTGTTCGTCAGGCCCGCGAGGTCGTGCGAGCCGCCGCCGGCGCCGGCGGTGCCCGATGCGCTCAGCCGTTCCGACGCGAGCGTCTGGTCGGCCATGGTGCACAGCATCATCGGCGGGCGGGGGTCGTCGGGGACGAGCGAGAAGTCGCCGTTGTCGGTGCAGTCGTGCAGCGAGGGCTTCGTCGTCGTGCGGCCGGCACCGCCACACGGGCCGGTGGGGCCCGCGCACTCCATGGCGTAGTACGCGTTCGCCCGGGTCCGGGCGAAGTCGTCGGGCGCGTTGAACCAGAGGATCCAGGCGCCGTCGTCGTCACCCCAGCCGCTGCGGTGCAACATGCGCGGGTTGAAGCAGCCCGCGCCCGAGTCGCCGCAGATCGCCTGCCAGGTCGTACCCGTGAACGGGCTGACGTCGGTCGGCGCGAACAGTCGCGTCGGGGCCGACCACGGGCCTGCGGGCGTCGACGCCTCGGACACCCCGAACCCGCACCACGGTGACGAGACGCCCCACTCGAACCCGCAGCCGTACATCGTCCCGTAGAGCAGGTCGACACCGCCGGACTGCAGCATCGTGCCGTCGTGCAGGTCCAGCCCCGAGATCGTGACGCCGCTCGGAGCCGACGGTCCCGTCGTGGGGACGACCGAGGAGGTCGGCGCCGGGGCCGGAGCGGACGCGGTCGCCGGGACGGTGCTCGTCGGGACCAGCAGCGGCAGCTCGGACGTCGGCGGGACGAGCAACGGCAGGGTGCTCGGCGCGGCGGAGGGCGCCGGAGGCAGGGCCGTCGGCTGGGCTGTCGGCGGGGGCGCGGCCGCCGCCGCGGGCGTCGGGACACCCGCCAGACCCGCCACGACGACCGCACCGGCGACCACCGCACCCGCGAGTGCGGTCGTGACCCGTCGCCCACCCTCGCGCATGGCGTCAGAGTGGCATCGCCGAGCGCTCCGGCCCGGCACCTCACCCGATCGAGGGCCCGGCCTCGGGACCCCGGAGAACCCGGGCGCGTCGCGGCGGGATCGGCTAGGAAGAGGGGGTGACCGACGCCAGAGCAGCCGTCCTCACCGAGTACCGGGCCCCGTTCACCGTCGAGACGTTCCCCCGCCCCGAGCCCGAGCCGGGCGCGCTCGTCGTCGACATCGAGGCCGCCACCGTCTGCGGCTCCGACGTGCACGTGTGGGCCGGTGACCTCGAAGGACGCCTCCCGATCTCCCTCCCGTTGATCCTCGGCCACGAGATGGCCGGGCGCGTCACCGCGATCGGCGCGGGCGCCGACGTCGACAGCCTCGGCAACCCCGTGCGCATCGGGGACCGCGTCGTCTGGGCGCACACCCCGTGCGGGCGCTGCCGGCAGTGCACGCTGGACAAGGAGCCGACGCTGTGCCCGCAGCGCTACATCGGCTACATGTCCGACTGCAGCCGCCCGCCGCACTTCACCGGAACGTTCGCCGAGGTCGGCTACGTCGTCCCGGGAGCGCGCCGGCTCGTGGTCCCCGACGGTGTCGAGAGCACCTGGGCCGCGGCGGGCAGCTGCGCCGTGCGCACCGTCGTCCGCGCGCTCGACGTCATGGGGCGCATCGAGTTCACCGACACCGTCCTCGTCCAGGGCGCGGGTCCCGTCGGCCTGTTCACGACGGCGCTCGCCTCCCTGCACGGCCCCCGCAAGCTCGTCGTCGTGGGGGGTCCGGCCGACCGGCTGGCCGTCGCGCAGGAATGGGGTGCCACCGACGTCGTGTCCGTCGACGAGCACCCCGACCCGGCGGCACGCGTCGAGCTGGTCCGCGACCTCACCGGCGGCGGGCCGAGCGTCGGGTTCGAGATGGCGGGCGCCCCGGGTGCGGGCGCGGAAGGCATCGACATGATGGGGCGCAACGGCCGCTACGTCCTGATGGGCACGCTCGGCGGCCCCCGGCAGGAGGTCGACGTCGCCCGTATCGTGGGCCACGGGCTGCGGATCCGCGGTTCGATGAGCGGCGACATCGGCGACTACGCCGTCGCCCTCGACGCGCTCGACCGGTTCTCCGACCGCTTCGACTGGAACCGGATCCTCGGCTCGACCTACGGCCTCTCCGAGCTCGACCGGGCCATGGATGCCATGCGCGCCATGGCCGAGATCAAGCCGGTGCTCGACCCCTCCCGGCCGTGACGAGCCCCGGTCGGACCTACGCCGGGCTGCGGGTCGTCGACTTCACTGCCATGATCGCCGGGCCGTTCGCGGCGATGATCCTGGCCGACCAGGGCGCCGACGTCATCAAGATCGAGAAGCCCGGTGGCGACGACTCGCGCCGCCTCGCGCCCTTCGCCGCCGACGGCATCTCGACGATCTTCACGACGTTCAACCGCAACAAGCGCAGCGTCGTCCTCGACCTGACCACCGACGCGGGACGCGAGACGGCGCTGCGGTTGTGCGACGGGGCCGACGTCGTCATGGAGAGCTACCGGCCATTGAAGTTCGACAGGCTCGGGCTGTCGTGGGAGACGCTGTCGGCGCGCAACCCGCGGCTCGTCTACTGCTCGGTGTCGGCCTTCGGCCGTGGCCCGCTCGGCGCCGAGCTGCCCGGCTACGACCCCGTCGTGCAGGCCTTCACCGGCATCGTCGACGCCACCGGGCACCCCGGCGGGCCGTCGGCGCGGGTGCCGGCGTCGGTCGTCGACATCACGACGGGCATGTGGGCGGCGATGGGCGTCATGTCGGCGCTGGCCCGCCGGTCGGAGAGCGGCCGCGGGGAGCGGGTCGAGGTCGCGCTCGTCGACTCGGGCTTCGCCCTGATGTGCCACCAGATGGTCAACCTCGTCGCGACGGGCCGCCCGCCCGTCAAGACCGGTGCGGTGACGCCGATGGCCGCCCCCTACGAGACCTTCCGCTGCGCCGACGGCGAGCTGATAGTCGCCGCGGGGAACGACGCGATCTTCCGACGCATGTGCGCCGCCCTCGGCGTCCCCGAGGTCGCCGACGACCCGCGGTTCGGGTCGGTCGGCGAACGCGTCGTGAACCGGGAGGCGTTGCACGCGCTGCTGGAGGCCCGCACGTCGCTGCACACCCGTCGTGACCTGGAGAAGCTCCTCGGCGACGCCAAGGTCCCGGTGTCCGCGGTCAACCGGCTCGACGAGGCCCTCGCCACCCCCGTCGCGCAGGAACGCCGGATGTTGGTGGACCCGGTCGACGCCCCTCCTGGCGCCCCCGCCCTGCCGCGGTTGCCGTTTCTGTCCCCCGACGTCGCGCTCCGCAACCCGCCGACGCCGGGGCAACACACCGAGGAGGTGCTGCGCGAGATCCGTTAGGCCGTGGCGGCGTCCAGGTACTGCAGCAGCTCGTGCGCGGCGAGCTCGATCTCCTTGTGCCGCCCCTCCGCGGCCCGGTAGTGGCAGTCGATGATGCCCATCCGGTGGATACGACGGAAGTCGCCGCGGCAGCCCCGGAGCGCAACCTGACTGCTGCGTCGCGGCGTCGCGGCGACCGTGAGGTTGCGCCCGCTCTCGGGAGCGCAACCCCGGCGCTCACCGGCGTGGTCCGCGACACCCACCCGAGCGCAACCCCACTGCTCCCCGACGGCCGCGCGACGACAGTGAGGTTGCGCGCGATCTCCCGGGCGCGCCCCCGGCGCAGCTCCTGCACTCGGGGGCCGCCCTGCAAGGATGGAGATCGTGCAGTTCGGCATCCTCGGACCGCTGCAGGTCCGGACCCCCGAGGGTGAGGAGGTCGCCGTCGGCGGCCCTCGGCCGCGGGCGCTGCTGACGATGCTGCTGCTGCGGGCCGGGCGCGTCGTCCCGGTGGAGGCGCTGGTCGACGGCCAGTACGGCGACGACCCGCCCGCGGGTGCGGCCAACGCGGTGCAGGCACAGGTGTCGCGGCTACGGCGGGCCCTGCCACCCGGGACGATCGAGTTCACCGGCGGCGGGTACCGGGTGGTGGCCGATCCCGACGACGTCGACGCCCTACGCTTCGCCCGGGTCGCGGCCGAGGGGCGCAGGCTCCTGCGGTCGGGCCGTACCGCCGAGGCGGCCGCCGTCCTGCGGGCGGCGCTGGCGTTGTGGCGCGGGCCGGCGGTTCCGGACCTGCCGCCCGGCCCGGACCCGACCCGGCTCGACGGGCTGCACCTCGACGCCCGGGAGGACCTCGCCGAGGCCGAGCTGGCGCTGCCGGGCGGCACGTCCGTCGCGACGCTGGCGGCGCTCGCCGCGGAGCACCCGATGCGGGAGCACCTGCGCGGGCTGCTGATGCGTGCCCTGCACGCCGCGGGCCGGCCGGCCGAGGCACTCGAGGAGTACGAGAAGGTCCGCAGGCTCCTGCGCACCGAGCTCGGCGCGGACCCGTCCCCGGAGCTCGCCGAGGTGCACGCGGCGATCCTGCGGGCCGAGCACCCCGCCCCGCGTCGGCGGCGCCGGGTGCCGGCGCAGCTGACGTCGTTCGTCGGGAGGCGGGTGGAGCTCGATCGGCTCGCCGCACTCGGCGACGCCCGGCTGGTGACGATCCTGGGTCCCGGCGGCATGGGCAAGACGCGGCTGGCCGCCGAGCACGCCGCCCGAACGGGCGCACCGGTGTGCTGGGTCGAGCTGGCCCCGCTCGGGCCGGCCGACGACGGCGAGGCCGTCGCCGCCGCGGTGCTCGCCGCGCTCGGCGTGCGCGACTCCCCCACCGGCTCCGACGGGCCCCTCGACCGCCTCGTGACGGCACTCGCCGGGCAGGAGGTCCTGCTGGTGCTCGACAACTGCGAGCAGGTCGTCGGCGGGGCGGGCGCCGTGGCCCGCACCGTCCTCACCGCATGTCCGCGCGTGCGGGTGCTCGCGACCAGCCGCGAGCCGCTGGGCCTGACCGGCGAGACGCTGCTGCCGCTCGGCCCGCTGCCGGATGCGGTACGCCTGTTCGCCGAGCGGGCCGCGGCGGTGCGGCCCGGATTCGTCGTCGACGACGGCAACGCCGCCACCGTCGAGGCCATCTGCGCCGACCTCGACGGTCTGCCGCTGGCCGTCGAGCTCGCGGCGGCGCGGCTGCGGACGTTCGGCGTCGACACCTTGGCGCGCAAGCTCTCCGACGACGACCGGTTCCGGGTGCTGTCGCGCGGCGATCCCACCGCCGACGCCCGGCACCGCACGCTGGCGGCGGTCGTCGCGTGGAGCTGGGACCTGCTCGGCGCCGAGGAGCAGACGCTCGCCCGCCGGTTCGCGATCTTCGCAGGCGGGGCGCCTGCCGAGGCGGTCGAGCCGGTGTGCGGGGTCGGCGAGGACGTGCTCGCCGACCTGGTCGACCGTTCGCTCGTCGAGACAGACGGCGAGCGCTACCGGATGCTCGAGACGGTCCGGCTGTTCTGCCTCGCCCGGCTCGAGGAGGCCGGCGAGCGCGATGCCGTCGCCGCCGCGCACGCCCGTCACCACCTCGCGCTGGCCCGCGAGGCCGACCCGCAGCTGCGCGGGGCCGACCAGCTGCGGTGGCTCGCCCGGCTGTCCGCGGAGGACGCGAACCTGACTGCGGCACTGCGCTGGTCCGCCACCCACGACCGGCGGACGGCGTTCGCGCTGGTCGCGGCGCTCGCCGCGTACTGGTGGCTCTCCGGGCGGCACAGCAGACCGGGTCCGGTCGCGGCCGAGCTGCTCGCCGCCGAGGTGCCGGAGGGCATGGCCGAGGAGTACGTCGCGGTCGTGGCGCACGCCGTGCCGCGCGCCGCCCCCGAGCACTGGGCGCGCGGCGAGGCGATCATGCGCACGCACGGCCGGGAGCTGCGCTACCCGTTCGGCGCGGCACTGTGGGGCATGGTCGCGGGACCGCCCGACAGCTCGGACCCCGACCCGCGGCTGCTCGGGTCCGACGCGTGGAGCCGCGCCCTCGACCGGCTCAGCCGCGCCCTGCTCGCCCTGCTCGACGGGCGACCTGCCGAGGCCGAACCGGAGCTGTCCACGGCCCGGGAGGCGTTCGGTGCGCTCGGCGAGCGGTGGGGCGGTGCGCAGGCCCTGGACTGGTCGGCGCTGATCGCGAGCCGGCGCGGGGAGTGGACCCGGGCGCACGAGCTGTGGGCTGCCGCGCTGCGGCTGCACGAGGAGCTGGGTGCGCTCGACGAGTGCGCCGAGGTGCTGTGTCACCGGGCGGCGAGCCTGCTCCGGCACGGGGAGCTCGATGCCGCGGCCGCCGACGTCGCGCACGCCCGCGAGCTGTGGGCGGCGGCGGGCCGCACCCCGCTGCCCGACGAGGCGCTGCTGTCGTCGGCGGAGATCGCGCTGGCCCGCGGGCAGGTGGCGGCGGCGCGGGAGGCGTTGGCGGGGGCCGGGTCCGGCCACGCGGTGCTGACCGCCCGCGGACGGGTCGCCGCGGCAGCGGGCGAGGCCGACGAGGCACGACGGCTGCACGCCGCCGCGCTCGCCGCGGCCCCGCCGCTCGCCGCGGCCCGGGCCGACGTCGTCGAGGGTGTGGCGGGTGCGGCGCTGCTGGACCCCGGCCCCGACCCCGAGCGCGCCGCGTTCCTGTTGGGTGTCGCCGTCGCGCTGCGCGGAACCGCGGTGGTGGGCGACCGGCACGTCGTAGGGACCGCGGCGGCGGCCCGCGACCTGCTCGGTCCCGACGCCTTCTCCGCTGCCTACGCCCGCGGTGCCGCCCTGCCCCGCGAGGAGGCCCTGCACTGTGAGTGGCGATAGCCGTCGCTATCGCGACCATCGCCACTCACGGGCCGCTCGGGGGCCGTCAGCGGCTGTCAGCGGACTGTCGCCGGACTGTCAGCGGCCCGCGCGACCGTCGGGACATGACGAACCACGGACTCACCGGCACCACCGTCCTCGTGTCCGGCGCCAGCATCGCGGGCCCGGCACTGGCGTTCTGGCTCGCCCGCCACGGCGCGGCCGTCACCGTCGTCGAGAAGGCGTCCGAGCTGCGTACCGGCGGCCAGGCCGTCGACTTCAAAGGTGCGGTCCACCGCGCGGTCCTGGATCACATGGGGCTGTACGAGGAGATCGAACGTCGCGCCACCGGCGGCCACGACCAGACCGTCATCGACGCCGACGGCCGCGCGATCACGACCATCCCCGGCGACTTCACCGGCGGCGACGTCGAGATCCGGCGCGGTGACCTCGCCGCCGTCCTCTACGAGCACACCGCCGAGACCTGCGAGTACGTCTTCGGCGACACGGTCACGTCGTTGACCGAGACCGCCGACGGCGTGCACGTCACCTTCCGCGAGGCCGCCCCGCGCACGTTCGACCTCGTGGTCGGCGCCGACGGCATCCACTCCGCGGTCCGCCGCCTCGCGTTCGGCCCCGAGGCCGACTTCGTCCGGCACCTCGGGTACCACTATGCGCTGGCCGACGTCGGCGACCTCGGCCTCGCCGACGGCGCCGTCATGTACAACGAGCCCGGCCGGATGTGTGCCGTCGGCGGCCCGAAGGCACCCGCGTTCTTCGTCTTCGCGACCGACGCCGACGACCGGGCCGCCCGGCTCGACGCCGCCCGCGACGACGCCCTCGCCCAGCAGCGGATGCTCGCCGAGGCCTACCGCGGCGCCGGCTGGCGGGTCGGTGAGGTCGTCGACCGGCTGCCGGGGTCGACGGGCTTCTACCTCGACTCGATCAGCCAGGTGCGCATCGACCGCTGGTCGTCTGGCCGGATCGTGCTGCTCGGCGACTCGGCGCGGGGCAACACGCTCGGCGGCTTCGGGACGGGCCTCGCCGTCGTCGGCGCGTATGTGCTCGCCGGTGAGCTGGCCGCCGCCGGCGGCGACCACCGGGTCGCGTTCGCCGAGTACGAGGCGGTGATGCGGCGCTACGCGAAGGTCGCGAAGAAGGGGAACGCCGGGCCGTTCCTGGCGCCGCGCACGCGCGCGGGCGGATGGCTGCGCAACGCGATCTTCCGCTTCCGGCCCATGCTCGCGCTGATGCTGCGGATGACCGACGACTACGCCACCGACGTCGACCTGCGCGACTACCCGCGCCCCTCCGGGGTGTCGTGAACCGGCCCGCCGCGCGTGCCGCCGTCGCGCGGCACCGACGCGGCGCGGCTCAGGCGGGTGTGCCGCAGTGCCCGCAGAACCGGGTGCCCTGCGACGGTGCGCCGCACCCCCGGCAGGACGGTGGCGCGAACGGGGTGCCGCAGTGACCGCAGAACCGGCCCGGGCCGACCGCACCGCAGCTCGTGCAGGTCCGGCCACCTCCCGCCGGTGCCCCGTAGCCGGGGGAATGCCCATGAGTGCCGTGGCCGGGCCGGCCGTACGGGTCGGCGCCCTGGGGCGGGCCGTGCTGGGCGGGCGCGCACGTCGTGCAGACGTCGGCGCGCTGGTCCCAGCACTGGTGCCGGCACACCCAGTCGGTGCAGCCGCGGCACTGCCGGAACTCCCCCGCGACGTCCTCCGACGCCTCCAGCAGCCGCTTGTCGTTCGTGACGCCGCGGGTGCCGGAACGGTCCCACTGCGCGATGTAGCCGATCTCCTGCACCCGGTTGCCGATCTCCCCGCCGAGGATGCTCCCGCCCAGTGCGGCGAGCCGGCCGCCGAAGCCGGTGACCGAGGGCCGGAACCGCGACCGGAAGCCGTTGCCGCAGCGCTGGCAGCGGAACTCGAACTGGTACCCCTCGTTCGTGCTCATGTCGGAGAAGTTGCTGGTGAAGGGAATCAGTTCGGTCATCTCGTCCCGTCCGTCGGAGCTCTGACGATTAGTCGCCCGCCACGCCCCGGACGCTACGGACGTCTGTCCGAAAAGAACGAAATATTCACGAATTTCCGGTGATCGGGAGCGTCGCGAAGAACCGGACGACCGGCATCGGTGTGAACCCGGCGCGCTCGTAGGTGCGCCGCGCGGGCGCGTGCCCGACGTCGCCGCCCGTCTCGACCATCGCGACGGCCATCCCGCGCGCGGCCAACCCGTCGGCGGCGTACCGGGTGAGGGCGCCGCCGATCCCCCGCCGCTGGAACTCCGGGTCGACGGCGAGCATGACGATCTCACCGAGCCGCTCGGCCTCGTCGGCGCGGGCGGCGACGAAGCCCGCGACCCGCCCGCCGTCGACCGCGACCGCGACGTCGTGGCCCGTCGCCGTGCAGACCTGGCCGACGGCGCGCCGCTGGACCGGCTCCCACTCCGGGAAGAAGTGCTCGTACACGCCCGAGCCCGCGAGCACGTCACGCATCGAGGCGAAGACCGGCGCCCAGGCCCGGACGGCCAGGTCGAGCACGGCGGGCAGGTCGTCGTCGTGCAACGTCCGGATCGTGGGGGTCACGCGGAGATGCTGGCAGTTCGGCAGCGTCAGTGCGCCGTCGAACCGGGCGCCGTCGATCCGGAGGAGCGGAGCGCGACGGCCGGCAGCGACACGACCACGGTGAGCCCACCGCCGGGGGTGTCCTCGGCGGTCAGCGTGCCGCCCATGACCTCGGTGAGCCCGCGCGCGACGGACAGCCCCAGTCCCGTCCCGGTGCCACGGTCGCCCAGCCGCTGGAAGGGTGTGAACAGCCGGTCGCGCTGCCTCGGCGGCACCCCCGGTCCGGCGTCGACCACCCGCAGCTCGACGCGGTCGGCGTACGCGCTGCCCCGCACCGCCACGGCGGCGCCGTCGCCGTGGCGCAGCGCGTTGTCCAGCAGGTTCGCGACGACGCGTTCGAGCAGGCCGGCGTCGGCGCACACGTCGGGCAGGTCCTCGGCGACGTCGAGGTCGATCCGCTCGGCGCCCGGCAACCCCAGCAGCGCCCGGGCGACGACCTCGGCGTAGCCGAGCGGTTCGAGCAGCGGGGTGACCGCACCGGCGGCGAGCCGCGAGGAGTCCAGCAGGTTGTCGACGAGCCCGGTGAGCCGGTCGGCGGACTCCTCGATCGTCGCCGCCAGCTCGGCACGGTCGGCGTCCGACAGCGGCAGCGACGGGTCGCGCAGGCTGCCTGCCGAAGCCTTGATCGACGTCAGCGGCGTGCGCAGGTCGTGGCCGACGGCCGAGAGCAGCCCGCTGCGGGTCTCGTTGGCCTCGGCACGCCGCTGCGCCGCGACGGCGTCGGCGGCCGCCCGCTGGCTGCGCAGCGCGACCAGCGCCTGGCCGCCGACCACCTCGAGCAGCCGGCGGTCGTGCGCGGGCAACGACCGGCCGGTCCCCACGAGGTGCAGCCCCGCCTCGACGGCGACGTCGACCTCGGCGTCCTCGGGCCGGCCGCACTCGGCGGGCCCGGACACGGCGATCCGCGCCCAGCCGGCGGCTCCGTCACCGCGTTCGAGCAGGGCGACGCAGCGCAGCCCGAACGCCTCCCGGACCTTCTCCAGCAGCCGCGGCAGCGGGTCGGCGCGGGTGAGCACGGTCCGCGCGAACGACGCCAGCAGCGCCGCCTCGGTGCGCGCCCGCGCAGCCTGCTCGGCCCGCCGTGCCGCCCGGTCGACGACGAGCGCCACGAGCACCGCGACCAGCAGCATCGCGACGAGGGTGACGACGTTCTCGGTCTCCCCGATCGTCAGCGAGTACAGCGGCGGGGTGAGGAAGAAGTTCAGCATCAGCACGCCGAGCACGGCGGCGACGAGCGCGGGGCCGAGCCCGCCGACGAGGGCGGCGACGACCGTCGCCAGGAAGAACAGCACGACGTCGGTGGAGAGTCCGACGATCCCGCGCAGTGCCACCCCCAGCGCGGTCGCGGCCACCGGGGCGAGCACGCACAGCACCCAGCCGAGCATCCGGCGGCCGCCGGGCACGTTGCTGCGCAACGTGGGCAGCCGCAGCGCCGAGCCGGCGGCGTCGTGGGTGACCATGTGGACGTCGATCGAGCCGGACTCCTGCACGACGCGCGCGCCGATCCCCGGATCGAACAGCCGGGCCAGCCGGGACCGGCGCGACGTGCCCAGCACCAGCTGGGTCGCGTTCACGCCGCGCGCGAACTCCAGCAGCGAGTCCGTCACCCCTGACGCCCCGGAGTCGCCGACGACGGTGTGGAACGAGGCGCCGACGTCGTCGGCCAGCGTGCGCAGCCGCGCGGCCGCGCCCACAGGGGCACCGGCCAGCCCGTCGCCGCGCAGCACGTGGACGGCGAGCAGGTCGGCCTGCCCCGCCCGCTTCGCGATCCGGGCGGCGCGGCGAAGGACTGTCTCGCTCTCGGGGCCGCCGGTCAGCGCGACGACGACCCGCTCCCGGGTCTCCCACGTCTCGCGGATGTGCTTGTCGCTGCGGTAGCGCTGCAGCGCGACGTCGACCTCGTCGGCGACCCACAGCAGCGCCAGCTCGCGCAGCGCGATGAGGTTGCCGGGCTGGAAGTAGTTGGCGAGTGCGGCGTCGACCTTCTCTGCCGCGTAGACGTTGCCGTGGGCGAGCCTGCGCCGCAACGCCTCCGGGGTGATGTCGACGAGCTCGATCTGCTCGGCGCGGCGGACGAACCCGTCGGGCACCGTCTCGCGCTGGCGGACCCCGGTGATCCGCTGCACGACGTCGTTGAGCGACTCGAGGTGCTGCACGTTGACCGTGGACAGGACGTCGATGCCGGCCGCCAGGATCTCCTCGACGTCCTGCCAGCGCTTCGCGTGCCGCGAGCCGGGGGCGTTGGTGTGGGCCAGCTCGTCGACGAGCACGACGTCGGGCCGCCGGGCGAGGACGGCCTCGACGTCGAGCTCGGTGAGGACGTTCCCGCCGCGGACCACCTCCCGGCGGGGCAGTACCTCCAGCCCCTCGAGGAGCTCGGCGGTGCGGGGCCTGCCGTGGGTCTCGACGAGCCCGACGACGACGTCGGTGCCGCGCTCACACCGTCGCCGCGCCTCGCCGAGCATCGCGAAGGTCTTGCCGACGCCGGGCGCGGCCCCGAGGTAGATACGCAGCTCACCGGCCCGCCCCACGCGCTCCACCCCCTGTCCCACCGCCATCATGGACCCGCCTGCCCCCGGCGCTAGCGGTGCAGTGCGCCCTGCACGGCGAGGTTGAGCGTCGTGACGTCGACCGCCGGCTCGCCGAGGAAGCCGAGGGCCCGCCCGCTCGTCGCCTGCGCGACCAGCCCCTGCACCTGTGCGACCGGCAGCCCGGTGACCCGGGCGACGCGCGCGACCTGCAGCGCCGCGTACGCCGGGCTGATGTCGGGGTCGAGCCCGGAGCCCGACGCGGTGACGGCGTCGGTGGGCACGGCGGCGGGCGCGACGCCCTCGCGCTGCGCGATGGCCGCGCGGCGCTGCTCGACCTCGTGCAGCAGGTCCTGCGAGTCGGCTGCCTTGTTCGACCCGCCCGAGGTGGTGGTGTCGGCCGGGCCGAGCACCCCCTGTGCCGAGGCCGCCGGCCGGGTGTGGAAGTACGGGTCGGCGGCGGGGTTCGCGGGCACCGGGTCGACGCCGATCACCGACGACCCGGCCACGGTCCCGTCGGCTGCGGTGACGACCGAGCCCTCGGCCGACCCGGACAGGCCCGGGATCCGCGAGACCCCCCAGACGGCCAGCGGGTAGACGATCCCGCACACGATGGTGAAGACGATCAACAGCCGCAGACCGGTGCCGGTCTGCCTGCGCAACGTGGAGAGCACGTCACATCCCCGGGATGAGTCGGACCAGCAGGTCGATGAGGTAGATGCCGACGAACGGCGTGACGACGCCGCCGAGGCCGTAGATCAGCAGGTTGCGGCGGAGCAGGGCGGCCGCGGACGTGGGCCGGTAGCGGACGCCGCGCAGCGCCAGCGGGATCAGCGCGATGATGACCAGCGCGTTGAAGATCACCGCCGAGAGGATCGCGGACTGCGGCGAGTGCAGCCCCATGATGTTGAGCAGGCCGAGCGAGGGATAGAGCGCGGCGAACATCGCGGGCAGGATCGCGAAGTACTTCGCGAGGTCGTTGGCCACGGAGAACGTGGTCAGCGCGCCGCGGGTGATCAGCAGCTGCTTGCCGATCTCGACGATCGAGATCAGCTTCGTCGGGTCGGAGTCGAGGTCGACCATGTTGCCGGCCTCCTTGGCCGCGGCCGTCCCGGTGTTCATCGCGACGCCGACGTCGGCCTGCGCGAGCGCGGGTGCGTCGTTGGTGCCGTCGCCGGTCATCGCGACGAGCCGCCCGCCCTCCTGCTCCTTCCTGATCAGCTCCATCTTGTCCTCGGGGGTGGCCTCGGCGAGGTGGTCGTCGACGCCGGCCTCGGCCGCGATCGCCCTGGCGGTGCGGGGGTTGTCGCCGGTGATCATCACCGTCCGGATGCCCATGGCCCGCAGCTCGGCGAACCGCGCCGCGATGCCGGGCTTGACGACGTCGGAGAGCCGGACGATCCCGAGCACCCGCGCCGAGCCGCCCTCGGGACCCGCCGCCTCGGCCACGACCAGCGGCGTACCGCCCTCGTCGCCGATCGCGTCGGCGATGCGTGTGACCTGGTCCGACCGGGTGCCCGCCCAGGCCAGCACGGCGGCCGCGGCACCCTTGCGGACCGCGCGGCCGGGCAGGTCGAGGCCGGACATCCGGGTCTGCGCGGTGAACGCGACGAACTGCGCCACGGCCTCGTCGGCCGTCGCTCCCGCGGCCAGCCCGTGGTCGCGTGCGCAGAGCTCGACGATGCTGCGACCCTCCGGGGTCTGGTCGGCGAGGCTCGATAGCCGGGCCGCGGCGGCGAGCTCGGCCAGGGAGGTGTCGCCCACCGGGATCAGCTCGGTCGCCCGCCGGTTGCCGAAGGTGATCGTGCCCGTCTTGTCCAGCAGCAGGGTGTCGATGTCCCCGGCCGCCTCGACGGCCCGGCCGGACTTCGCGAGCACGTTGCGCTGCACCAGCCGGTCCATGCCCGCGATGCCGATGGCCGAGAGCAGCGCCCCGATCGTCGTCGGGATCAGGCAGACCAGGAGGGCCACCAGCGTCACCACGGACTGCAGCCCGCCCGCGTAGGCACTCATCGGCTGCAGCGCGACGACCGCGAGCAGGAAGATGATCGTCAGCGCGGCGAGCAGGATCGTCAGCGCGATCTCGTTGGGTGTCTTCTGCCGCGACGCGCCCTCGACGAGCGCGATCATCCGGTCGACGAACGACTCCCCCGGCGTCGTGGTGATCTCGACGACGATGCGGTCCGACAGCACGGTCGTGCCACCGGTGACGCTGGACCGGTCGCCGCCCGCCTCCCGCACGACGGGTGCGGACTCGCCGGTGATGGCCGACTCGTCGACGGTCGCGATGCCCTCGACGACGTCGCCGTCGCCGGGGATCGTCTCCCCCGCCTCCACGACGACCCGGTCGCCGATCCGCAGCTCCGTGCCGCCGACGCGCTCCTCGCCGCCGTCGGCGGTCAGCCGCCGGGCCACCGTGTCGCGTTTGGTGCGGCGCAACGTCTCCGCCTGGGCCTTGCCCCTGCCCTCGGCGACGGCCTCGGCCAGGTTGGCGAACAGCACCGTGAACCATAGCCAGACGGCGATCAGCCAGCCGAACACCGTCGGGTCGACGATCGCGTCCACGGTGACCAGCACGGAGCCGACCCACACGACGAACATCACCGGGTTGCGCAGCTGGGCCCGCGGGTCGAGCTTGCGCAGTGCGTCCGGCAGCGAGGCCCACAGCTGCGCGGGCCGGAAGGCACCGGCCTGCACCGGGCCCGCCGCCGCGCGCACCGCGTCGCGACCGTCGGTGTCGGGCTGGGTCGTCGCCGCAGAGGTGGTCGACGAGGTGGTCATGCCAGTGCCTCCGCGATCGGGCCGAGGGCCAGTGCCGGGAAGAAGGTGAGGGCGGCGACGAGCACGACGGTGCCGCCCACGAGGACCGCGAACTGCGGTTTGTCGGTCGGCAGCGTTCCGGCCCCTGGCTCGACGCGGCGCTGCGCGGCCAGCGAACCGGCCAGCGCGAGGACGGCCAGGATCGGCACGAAGCGGCCGAGCAGCATCGCCACGCCGAGGGTCGACTGGAAGAAGTTGCCGGTCACGGTGATCCCGGCGAATGCGCTGCCGTTGTTGTTCGCCGTGCTGGCGTAGGCGTAGAGCACCTCGGAGAAGCCGTGCGCGCCGCCGTTGTTCAGCGCGCCCGCGGTGCCGGGCAGGGCGATCGCCAGCCCCGCCCCGATCAGCACGATCGTCGGCATCACCAGGATCGAGACCGCGGCGGCGGTCACCTCCCGCCTGCCGAGCTTCTTGCCCAGGTACTCCGGGGTGCGGCCCACCATCAGCCCGGCCAGGAACACGGCGATGACGGCCAGCACGAGGATGCCGTAGAGGCCGGTCCCGACACCGCCCGGCGCGACCTCGCCGAGGAGCATGTTCAGCAGCGTCGCCCCGCCTGCGCCCCCGGTGAAGGAGTCGTGCATCGAGTTGACCGCCCCGGTCGACGTGCCGGTCGTCGAGATGCCGAACAGCACCGACGACGGGATGCCGAACCGGACCTCCTTGCCCTCCAGCGCCCCGCCCGCGGCGAGCGCGGCCGGACCGTTCGGGTGCATCTCGGCGTACCAGGCGACGGCCAGCAGCCCCGCCCACAGCACGCCCATCACCGAGACCAGGACGGTCCCCTGCCGCGGGTTGCGCACCATGGTCCCGAAGGTGCGGGTGAGGCACACCGGGATCAGCAGCATCAGGAAGATCTGGAACAGGTTCGAGACGGCGTTCGGGTTCTCGAACGGGTGCGCGGAGTTGGCGTTGAAGATGCCGCCACCGTTGGTGCCCAGCTGTTTGATCGCCTCCTGCGACGCGGTCGGGGCGAGCGGCAGCGTGTGCGCGGCCCCGTCGACGCCGGTCGTGTCGACGCCCGCGTGCAGCGACATCGTCACTCCCATGACCAGCAGCAGGACGGCCGCGACGAACGCCAGCGGCAGCAGGATGCGCACGGTGCCGCGGGTGAGGTCGACCCACACGTTCCCGAGCCGGTCGGTGCCCGAGCGGACGAACCCGCGGATCAGCGCGACGGCCACGGCCAGCCCGACGGCTGCCGACAGCACGTTCTGCACGGTGAGCCCGGCCATCTGCACGGTGTCGCCCAGCGTCTGCTCGGGCACGTAGGACTGCCAGTTCGTGTTGGTGACGAAGGAGACCGCGGTGTTGAACGCCGTCGCAGGCGGGACCGGTCCGCGCCCGAAGCTCGCCGGCAGGACGGGTTGGAGGCGCTGCAGGAGGTAGAGCAGCGCGCACGAGACGAACGAGAAGCCCAGCACGCCCGCGGCGTAGGTGGGCCAGCGCTGGCCGCTCGAGGCGTCGACCCGGACCAGCCGGTAGAGCATGGACTCGATGCGCCAGTGCCGTTCGGCGGTGAAGACGCGGGCCATGTAGTCGCCGAGCGGGACGTAGCACACGCCGAGCAGCACGAGCAGCGCGGCGACCTGGAACAGGCCCGCGAGGGTGTCGCTCATCAGAACCGCTCCGGGCGAAGCAGGGCGACCGTCAGATGAACGAGCAGCGCGAGGGCGACGAGGCCCCCGATCACATTGGTCACCACGTCGGCGGTACTCACAGGCGCTCCAGCCCGCGCAGGCACAGCACCAGCACGGCGAACACGCCCACCAGCAGCAGCGTGTACAGCAGATCGGCCACCGGGAACTCACTCCTGGGTCGGGGGCCGCCGGTACCTCCGGCGGGCCGACCGAGTCTGCGATCCGCCGGCCCGGCCGGCCGCGCCACCGACGCGACCTTGACGCCACGACCCCGCGTCTTGACGCGTTCCCTACGCCCCGGAGACGCCGGTCACCCGCAGGCTCGACCCACCCATGGGCACCCGCCGGGGGAACGGCTCACCGATCGTGGGCAGGCATGCCGAGGGGGCCCGCCGGGCCTGGTGGTCAGAGCGCGGCGACGACGGCCGCGGTGACCTCGCTCGTCGAGGCGGTGCCGCCGATGTCACGGGTCCGCACCCCGGCGGAGAGCGCCGCGCCCACCGCCGCGCGCACGCGGGCGGCGGCCTTGAGGCAGCGGCCGTCGTCGTGCCGGTCCCCGAGCCAGTCGAGCATCATCGCGACGGAGAGGATCATGCCGACCGGGTTGGCGACGTCGAGCCCGGCGATGTCGGGCGCGCTGCCGTGGCAGGGCTGGAAGACGGCGTGGTCGCGGCCGATGTCGCCGGACGGCGCGAGGCCGAGCCCGCCGGTGATGCCGGCGGCGAGGTCGGAGACGATGTCGCCGAACATGTTCTCCATGACGACGACGTCGAACCGCTCGGGCTCGCGGACCATCATCATCACGCCGGCGTCGACGTAGACCCGCTCGGTCTCGACGTCGGGGTGCCGCGCGGCGACCTCGTCGAACACGGTGCGCAGGAACGCCTGGCTCTTCAGCACGTTGGCCTTGTCGAAGAGCGTGACCCGCCCGGCGTGCCCGGCCTCGCGGCGGGCCGCGGCGAGCGAGAACGCGATGTCGAACAGCGTCTCGCTGGTCGCGCGGGTGATCGTCATCCGGTCGTGCTCGACGTCGGGATCGGCCGACCGCGGGTCGCGACGGCCGGCGAAGAGGCCCTCGGTGCTCTCGCGCACGACGACGAAGTCGATGTCTCGTGCATACAACACAGGGTCGATGCCGGGGAGCAACGTGGACGGCCGGACGCCCGCCACGAGGTCGTAGCGCTCCCGGATGTCGAGCTGCGGGGTGATCTCGGTGCCGTCCTCGCGCCGGACGTCGGGCAGGCCCATGGCGCCGAAGAGCACGGCGTCGGCGCGGCCGACGGCCGCCATGACCGGCTCCGCGATGGCGACGCCGGTCCGCTGGTAGGCGCCGGCACCGGCGTCGAGGAACTCCAGGTCGACCTCCAGGCCGACCGCGGCGGCGACGGCCCGCAGCACGGCGACACCGGAGTCCGTGACCTCGATCCCGATCCCGTCCCCGGGCAGGACGACGACGTCGTAGGCCATGCGGCCCTCCAGTTCGCAGCACAGAGGCAACAGAGGCAATGAGGCCGCGGGATTGTATGCAGTCAGCTCGCCTCGATGGAAGCAGCATCGGGGCCGATCACCTCACCGCGGCCCTCGAGCAACCGCGACTTGGCCGAGTACACATGGGCGAGCATCACCGACTCGGCCCACTGCGGGCTGCGGGCCCGGAAGGCGGCGAGAATCTCCCGATGGTGGCGGTTGCTGCGCTCCTGGTCGGCGCGCGTGTAGTCGTGCACGGTCCGCAGCATCAGCGGCCCGATGACGACGCTGGCCCGGACGGCGGCGAAGATCTCCCCGCCCGCCGCGCGCGCGATGGAGCCGTGGAACTCGCGATTGAACCCGGCCAGGAGGTCGATGAGCTCCGGGTCGCCCAGCTCCATCGCCGCGGTCTGCCGCTCGACCTTGTCGCACAGCGTCGTCAGCCGGTCGATCTCCTCGTCCGACATCGTCACCGCGGCCCGGCGCACCATGAACCCCTCGACGACGGCGCGCATGTCGTAGATCGCGGCGATGTCGAGCGAGCGCCAGTCGACGACGCGGGCGCCACGGTGCGGCAGCACCTCGACGAGACCCTCGGACTGCAAGCGGCGCAACGACTCCCGCACCGGGGTTCGACTCAGCCCGTACCGCTCGGCCAGGTTGGCCTCGCCCAGCCGGGCGCCGCCCTCCAGCTCTCCGGACATGATGTCGGCCCGGATCATGCGGTAGGCCCGGTCGGCCGCCCGTTCGTTACTCGACGTCACTCGCCGAGACGGTACAGGTCCGAACGGCCCACGCCACCCTTGCAGCCGCTCGACCCACCGAAATCCTCGAACTTTGTGCACACTTCACGGCGTGCGGCGGGTCCGGCTGTTTCCGGCAGGTTACCGGCTGACACCCTGACTGGCTGCGGATTCGATGCCAGGAGCGGCCGTACGGCCGTTGACGTCGCAACCGCGAGTTGCATACAGTTTGCCCGTCACGCCGGGGTCTCCGGCTCCGCAACGTCAGGAGGTCGCTCGTGCAGACACCCGACGATCCCGGACCGCTCCGCGGTCCGGACGGCTGGGACGCCGCGCATGCGCGGTACCAGGAGATCGACGACCGGGTCCGGGCCGTCATCACCTGGATCGACGGCTCCCGCGAGGACGCCGTCGCCGCCGCCCGCCGCACAGAGGCGGGCCGCTCGCGCGGGCCGCTCGACGGCGTCCTCGTCGGGCTCAAGGACAACATCGACGTCGCGGGGGTCGTGACGACGGCCGGGGCGTCGTTCCTGGCCCACAACGTCGCCCCCGCCGACGCGACGGTCGTGCGCAGGCTGCGCGAGGCGGGTGCCGTCGTCAGCGCGAAGCTCAACATGGCCGAGCTCGCCTGGGGCGCGACGACCCAGAACCTCACCTACGGCGCCTGTCGCAACCCGTGGGACCTCGACCGCATCCCGGGTGGCTCGTCCGGCGGGTCGGGTGCCGCACTCGCCGCGGGCTACTGCGACCTCGCGCTGGGCACCGACACCGGCGCCTCGGTCCGGATCCCGGCCGCGCTCAACGGGGTCGTCGGGCTGCGGCCCAGCGTCGGCAGCATCTCGATCGACGGGGTGCTCCCCGCCGCGAAGACGCAGGACACCGTGGGCCCGATGGCCCGGCGCGCGATCGACGCGGCCCGGCTGACCGAGGTCCTGACCGGGTTCGACCCGGCCGACCCCTACTCGGTCGCCTCGACCGGGGCGCCCGCCACCTCCGCGATCGGCAAGCCGCTCGACGGGCTCACCGTGGGCGTCGCGCGCCGCTTCTTCTTCGACGGCCTCGACGACGGCGTCGGCGAGCGCATCGAGACCTTCCTCGGCTGGCTCGCCGACCAGGGCACCGTCGCCGCCGACGTTCCCGACTTCGGCGCGCCGGACGCCCACGAGCACTGGACGCGCATCGTCGGCAGCGAGGGCGCGGCCTACCACCGCGAGCGGCTGCTCGCGAGCCCGGACGACTTCTCCCCCGACGTCCTCGGCCGCGTCTCGGCCGGCCTGGACGTCAGCGCCGTCGACCTCGTCCGCTCGCTGGTGTTCCGTGCCGAGTACCGCACCCGGCTCGCCCACGTGTTCACCGACCTCGACGTGATCGTCACGCCCGTCGTGCCCGTCGACGTCCCGCCGGCCGACGGCCCCGACTCCCGCGCCCAGACCCTGCAGCTCGGCCGCATCACCTATCCCTGGGCGCTGCACGACGGCCCGACGCTGAGCCTGCCCATCGGTTTCCACCCGCGCAGCGGGCTGCCGGTGGGGGTCGCGCTCACCGCTCCCCGGTTCGGCGAGGCCGTCCTGTTCCAGATCGCGTGCGCCTACCAGGACGCCACCGACTGGCACCGCGCACGCGCCGTCGTCCCGACCCGCTGACCAGCTCTCCCGCCCGCACACCCGGGCAGACCCGGAAGGTTGTCATGGCAGACCAGCACACCGTCGACGTCTCGGCGCTCCCGCCCGTCGAGCAGGGGCGCGGCGCCCTCGAGGGCCTGCGCGTACTCGACCTCGCGACGATGATGGCCGCCCCATGGGCCGCGACCTACCTGGCGGACTACGGCGCCGACGTCGTCAAGGCCGAGCTGCCCGGCACCGGCGACCCGGTCCGCAAGTGGGGCACGCAGTACAAGGGCGTGTCGCTCGCGTGGAAGACGTTGGCGCGCAACAAGCGGCTCATCACCCTCGCGATGAACAAGCCCGAGGGCCAGGAGCTCGTGCGGCGGCTGGTCAAGGACTTCGACGTCCTCATCGAGAACTTCCGGCCCGGCGTCATGGAGCGCTGGGGTCTCGGCCCCGACGTCCTGCAGGAGATCAACCCGAAGCTGATCATCCTGCGCACCTCGGGCTACGGGCAGACCGGCCCGTTCGCCGAGCGTCCCGGGTTCGGCACCCTGGCCGAGGGCTTCTCCGGCCTGGCCTACATCACCGGCGCCGACGACCGGCCGCCGAGCATCGCGGGCTACCCGCTGGCCGACGGCGTCGCGGCGCTGACCGGCGCGATGGCCGTCCTCGCAGCCGTGTACTGGCGCGACGTCAACGGCGGCAAGGGCCAGGTCATCGACAACGCGATCACCGAGGCGACCTACAGGCTGATCGACTACACGATGCTGGACTGGGAGAAGCGCGGCGTCATCCGCAAGCGCAGCGGCAACCGGCTCGCCGACCTCGCCCCGCGCAACACCTACCAGTGCTCCGACGGGCACTGGATCTCGATCTCCGGCGGCACCCAGGCCATCGTCGAGCGCATGTTCCGGGTCATGGACCGGCCGGAGCTCATCACCGATCCCCGGTTCCTCGACAACGAGACCCGCCTGCAGAACGTGGCCGACCTCGACGAGGTGATCGCCGAGTGGGTCGGCCGGCATCCGCAGGAGGAGGTGCTGCGCCGCTTCGAGGAGGCCCGGGTGGCCGCCGCGGCGGTGCACGACATCAGCCAGGTCGCCGAGCACCCGCACTTCAAGGCGCGCGAGCTGCTGCAGCGCATCGACGACCCGGAGCTCGGTCCGACGTCGGTGACGCACGTGCACCCGAGGCTGTCGGAGACCCCGGGCGGCGTCAGCCGGCTCGGCGGCGTGATGGGACAGGACAACGAGAGCTTCTACCTCGACGAGGTGGGACTCTCCGAAGAGGAGTACCGCAAGCTCAAGGACGTCGGGGCCATCTGAGCGAATCCACCGCACGGCAAGGAGTGAGAATGTACGACCTCATCGTCACCAACGGGCTCGTGGCCGACGACCGCACGGTCCAGCCCCTCGACCTCGCGATCAAGGACGAGAAGATCGTCGCCGTCGGCACTCGGGGACAGTTCTCCGAGACCGGGGCCGCGACCGTCGTCGACGCGGCGGGCCGCTACGTGCTGCCCGGCGGCATCGACAGCCACGTGCACTACGACCTGCAGATCTCCGAGGCCATGAAGGCGCAGTCCTCGGAGGCCGGCTCGCGCGCGGGCCTGTGGGGCGGCACGACCACCTACATCGACTTCTCGATCTCGTGGGGCGAGGAGGACCTCGTCGAGTCCATCCAGTCGAAGATGGAGAAGACGAACTCGCAGAACCTCTACAGCGACTACGCGCTGCACGCGATCATGACCGGCAACTGGCCGCAGTCCAACGCCGACCGGATCCGTGAGGCCATCAGCGGTGGCGTCACGTCGTTCAAGTTCTTCACGACGTTCGCGGGCTCCGAGGCCATCGGCGGCATGATGACCGACGACGGCCGCATCTACTCCGCGATGCTGGAGACCGAGAAGCACGGCGGCGTCGTGATGGTGCACTGCGAGGACGACTGCATCATCGACTACAACGTCCGCAGGCTCTACAGCGAGGGCCGCGAGCACTTCTCCAACATCGGTGAGGCCCGCCCGCCGCTGGCCGAGGAGGCCGCGGTGCGCCGGATGCTGCTGCTGTCCGAGCGCACCGGGTCGCCGCTCTACATCGTGCACGTCTCGGCCAAGGAGTCGATCGACGCGATCGGCGAGTTCCGCGAGAAGGGCGCCCACGCGTTCGGCGAGGTGCTGCACCCGAACCTCGTGTTCGACCCCGAGCTCTACAAGCGGCCCAACGGCCAGCGCTACATGAACTACCCGCCGAACAAGACGATCGAGCACCGCGACGCCCTCTGGGCGGCGTGCGAGTCGGGCGCGCTGCACACGCTGGCCAGCGACGACTACACGATCCCGTGGGACAACAAGATGATGGGCGACACCGTCGACAACGTCACCGGCGGGACGAACAGCGTCGAGACCCGCATGTCGGTGTTCTGGTCCGAGGGCGTGTGCAAGCGCAACCTGTCGGTCCCGCGCTTCGTCGAGCTGACCGCCGCCAACCCGGCCCGGATCTTCGGCCTGTACGGCACCAAGGGTGTCCTGCGCCCGGGCGCCGACGCCGACATCGTGATCATGGACGACGGCTTCGCGCACACCTACAAGCAGGGCGAGAACCTGCACTCGGACTGCGACTACAGCAACTGGGACGGCTGGGAGGTCCGCGGTCTGCCGGTCACCACGATCCTGCGCGGCAACGTGATGATCGACAAGGGCGAGTTCGTCGGCCCGCAGAACGTCGGGAAGTTCGTCCCCGCGTCGACGCCCGAGACGGTCTGAGCCCGATGACGGTCACCGAGTCGTCGAACGGCGGGGCGATCGCCGACGCGACCCTCGACGACTACGCCGCCCGAGGCATGCGCAGGCGGACCGGCTTCGGCCGTAACCCGTGCGTGCTGGTGATCGACTTCCAGTACGGGATGACCGACCCCGAGTGCCCGCTCGGGTCGGCGAACCAGGACGCTCCGATCGAGGTGACGCAACGGATCCTGGCGGCCGCGCGGGCGGCCGGGGTGCCGGTCGTCTACACCCGGGTCGCCTTCCGCGAGGACCTCGCCGACGCCGGCCTGTTCGTGGAGAAGGTGCCCGCGCTGGGTGCGCTCACCCTCGGCAGCCGCTGGGTCGAGATCGACGAGCGCGTCGCCATGCAGGAGGGCGACTACCTGCTCACCAAGCGGCACAGCAGCTCCTTCATCGGCACCGAGCTCCAGCAGGTGCTGCAGAACCGCGGGATCGACACGATCATCAACGTCGGCTGCTCGACGTCGGGCTGCGTGCGGCAGACCGCCGTCGACGCCCAGGCGTACGGGTTCCGCTCGGTCGTGGTCGCCGACGCCGTCGGTGACCGCAGCCCCGAGCAGCACCGGGCCAACCTGATCGACCTCGACGGGAAGTACGCCGACGTCGTGACCAGCGAGGAGGCCATCGCCGCGATCGAGTCGGTCGCGGCCGCGCGGGCGGAGGGAGCACGATGAAGGCCGTCGTCTTCGACAAGTTCGGCGGGCCGGAGGTCCTGCGCCACACCGACATGCCCGACCCGGTCGCCGGACCGGGCGAGGTCGTCGTCGACGTGCGGTTCACCGCACTCAACCACGTCGACATCGACATCCGCGAGGGGGTGTCGCGCTTCGACTTCGAGATGCCGCACATCCTCGGGCTGGAGTGCGCGGGCGTCGTGTCGGCCGTCGGTGACGGTGTCGAGTCGCCGAAGGTCGGCGACCGCGTCGCCGTCTCCTACATCCGCACCTGCGGGTACTGCGAGTGGTGCAAGCGCGGGCAGGACAACCTGTGCGAGAACCGCAGGCTCTACGGCGAGCACATCCCCGGCGCCTACGCCGAGAAGCTGCTCACGCCGGCGAACCACTGCCTGCCGCTGCCCGACGGGCTGTCGTTCGCCGACGCCGCCGCCTCGCTGACGGCGTTCGGCACGGCGTACCACGCGCTCATCCCCCGCGGTGACCTGAAGCTCGGCGAGACGGTGCTGATCCACTCGATCGGCTCCGGTGTCGCGTCGGCGGCCCTGCAGATCTGCAAGGCCGCGGGCGCGACCGTCATCGGCACGGCGAGCCAGGACGCGACGCTCGAGCGCGCCAAGGCCGACGGCGCCGACCACGTCATCAACTACACGACCTCCCCCGACCTGTACGCCGAGATCCTCGACGCGACGGGCGGACGCGGGGTCGACCTGGTGTTCGACGTCGTCGGTGGCGAGGCGTTCGGGAAGTCGATGCAGGTCATGCGGCCCTACGCCCGCCTGATCAGCATCGGCGCCCACGCGGGCGAGGTCGTGCCGTTCGACATCATCGAGTTCTTCCGGCGGCACATCTCCTACATCTCCTCGCACACGCAGACCCGCGACGAGATGACCCATGTGCTCCGCCTCGTCGCCGACGGGACGTTCTCGCCGCGGGTGCACTCGGTGTACCCGCTGGCCGAGGCGGCCAAGGCGCAGGAGGAGCTGGTCGCCCGCAGGCACTACGGAAAGATCCTGCTCGACGTGGGCGGCAACTGACCGTCCCTCCCGGTGCCCGGGCCCTCGCGGTGGGGGGTCCGGGCACTTTCACGTCCGCCCTGCTCGGCCCCGCGAGTGGCGTCACCGGTGATGACCGGTGGCGCCACTCACGGGGGCCGGGGCGCGTCGGGCCTCCCGCACGACGAGCACCGCCGCGGCCAGCAGCAGGCAGCCACCGGCGGCCAGCCACGCGACCGTATAGCCCGCACCCGTCGCGACCAGCCCGAACAGCGCCGGCCCCGCGACCCCGCCGACCGCCGCGCCCACCATGATCGCGGCCGACGCGCGGGCGGTCGCCTCGGGGTGCGACGCGACGACGTCCTGGGTCAGCAGGCCGTTCCAGCCCCAGCCCGCGCCGCACGCCAGGACGGTCGCGGCGGCGAGCCCGCCCGTCGACCCGGTCAGCGCGAGGCCCGCGGTGCCGAGCCCGCCGGCCGCCATCAGCCCGGCGCACACCAGCAACGGCCGCGCCGCCGTACCGAACCGCCACGATGCGACGAAGCGGCCGCTGATCCCGCACACCCCGCCGAGCGCGAGCAGGAAGCCCGCGGTCGGCGCGGCGGTCCCGCCCGCAACGGCCGCGACGACGTAGAAGCCACCCGTGGCCGAGACCGCGGCCATGGCGAGCGCGACGGCCGTCGAGACCGGGACGAGCCCGCGCGGCCGTGCCGCCCGCCGCGCAGCCGGCTCCGCCGCCGACCGCACGGCCGGACGCGGCAGCCTGCGCGGCAACGCGATCAGGGCCGGCAGTGCGACGAGCACGGCCGCGGCGAACGCCCAGCGCCAGCCGACGGTGAGCACGACCAGCGGCACCCCGAGGCCGGCCAGCAGCGACGCACCGGGCAGTGACGCCTGCTTGACGCCGTAGGCGAAACCGCGCCGCTCGGGCGGGAGCACGGAGAACAGGGCCATGTCCCCCGCGGGGGTCGCGAGGGCCGTCGCCGCACCGCCGACCACCGCGAACACGACGAGCGCCGCGAACGAGCCGGCGGTCGCGAGCCCGACGAGCGAGACGACGGCGATCGCGATGCCCGCGATGGTCGTCGCCCGGGAACCACGGGCGTGCGCGACGTGCCCGCCGACCAGCCCGACGAGCGCCATCGCGATCCAGAACGCCGACACGGCGATGCCGAGGCGTCCGGCGTCGACGTGCAGGTCGGCGCCCAGGCTGGGGGCGGCCGCGCCGAGCAGGAACACCGGCAGCATCGACACCGTCGCCGCGCACGTCACCGCCGCGAGCACCCGTCCCCAGCTCACGCGTTCGTCCACCACTCATCTCCTGTTGTATGCGATATGGACCCGACCTGCGTCTACGTCCGGCCACCGTCGCACATCGTCGTTCCTCATGAAAGACCTGTTGAATGCCGGAATTCGAGAGAAGATGCGGCGCCGGAGAGCATGGTCTTTCCTGGGACGATCGTATACATTTAGCAGGTCGTGTACACCTGCGGTGCTACCCCCGCGAGGGCGGGCCCGCCCCAACCGAGAGGACGTCCCGGATGGCCGGCACTCCCCAGGCCCGAATCGTCGAGGTCCTGCTGCGCGACGGGCTGCAGACGATGGTCTACGAGTCGGAATGGCACGTCCCGACGACCGAGGAGAAGCTCGAGCTCATCGAGATGCTCGCGGACGCCGGGATCCCCGAGCTGGAGGTCACCGGCTTCGTCCACCCGAAGGTCATCCCGATGCTCGCGGACGCGAGCGAGGTCGTGCAGCGGCTCCCCGACCGCCCCGGAACCGTCTTCCGGGCGCTGGTGCCCAACCTGCGCGGCGCCCAGCGGGCCGTCGCCGCGGGCTGCACCAAGCTGTCGTCGCTGATCGTCGCGAGCGAGACGTACAACAAGAAGAACTCGAACATGACGCTCGAGCAGAACATCGAGCAGATTCGGCTGATCACCGAGCTGGCGAAGGCCGAGAAGGCCGTGGTCAACGTCAGCATGGGCACCTGCTTCCTGTGCCCGTACGAGGGCGAGATGCCCGAGAAGCACATCCTCGGGCTCATCGAGACGTTCATGGACTTCGGCGTCCGTGAGGTCAGCATCGCCGACAGCATCGGCATGGCCAACCCGCGCATGGTCGCCGCCCGGGTCAAGGCGATCACGTCGCGCTGGCCCGAGCTGGAGCTCGGCATGCACATGCACGACCGGACCGGCATGGCGCTGGCCAACATCGTCGCTGCGCTGGACAACGGCGCGACGATCTTCGAGACGTGCGCGGGCGGCTACGGCGGCGGCATCTCGATGCCGGTGTCGGTGCTGGGCATGGGCAACGTCCCGACCGAGGACGTCGTCAACATGTTCGACGAGATGGGCGTCTCGACCGGCGTCGACCTCGACGCGGTGCGCACCGCCGCGAACCGGACCGCCGAGATCATCGGCCTGCCGACCTACGGGCGGGTGTCCAAGTACGGCACGTACGCCGAGTTCCACCAGGAGGCGCTGGCGCACATCGACGCGCCCGCCCGCGGGAACTCCGCCCTGCAGAAGTGATCCGTCCCGCCCGCGGCCGCACACCGGCCGCGGGCGGTGGCTCACTGGACGGCGTCGCCCGTCCGGAACCGGGCCGTGATCGCGTCGAGCTCGGTGAGCAGCGCGTCGTCGAGCCGGACGCCCGCCGCCTCCACCGCGAGATCGAGCTGGTCGGGCCGGGTCGCGCCGAGGATCACAGAGGTCACCCCCGCCCGGGAGCGCAGCCACGCCGTGGCCAGCACCGGCATCGTCAGGCCCGCTCCGGCCGCCAGCCCGCGGATCGCCTCGACGGCGTCGAACGCGTCGTCGTGCCAGTAGCGGTCGCGGTAGAGCCCGCCTGCGCCGGCGTCGGCGAACCGGGTGCCCGTCGCCGACGTGCCGTCACGGCGGTGCTTCCCGGTGAGCATGCCGCCGGCCAACGCGTTGTAGGCGAGCAGCCCGAGGCCGTCCTCGCGGCACAGCGGCAGCAGCTCGCGCTCGTGCTCGCGGAAGAGCAGGTTGTAGCGGGCCTGCACCGACACGAACGCCGTCCACCCGTGCAGGGCACTGCGCCCCAACGCCCTCGCCACCTGGTAGGCGAGGAAGTTCGAGCAGCCGACGTAGCGCACCTTGCCCGCGCGGACCACGTCGTCGAGCGCCGACAGGGTCTCCTCGACCGGGGTCAGCGGGTCGGGGCGGTGCAGCTGGTAGAGATCGATCCAGTCCGTGTCCAGCCGGCGCAGCGACGCGTCGACGGCGTCGAGGACGTGCCGTCGCGACAGCCCGCCGTCCCACGGCCGCGGCCCCGTCGGCCCGTGGACCTTGGTCGCGACGACGAACCGGTCGCGCCGCCCGCGCAGCCAGCGCCCGACGATCTCCTCGGTCGTCCCGGCCTGCTCCCAGGGGCTGCCGATGGGGTACTTGTCGGCCGTGTCGAGGAAGGAGATGCCGAGCTCGTCGGCCCGGTCGAGGATCGCGTGCGACTCCTTCTCGTCGCACTGGCCGCCGAAGGTCGCGGTGCCCAGGCAGAAGCGCGACACCGGCAGACCGGTGCGGCCCAGCACGGCGTGGTCGTCGTCGAACAGGACAGGATCGGTCACGGCTGCATCTCCTCGGAACAGTCGACGTGGGGCTCGTTCTCGGTGCCGGTACCGTCGACCCGGTCGGCGCGCGACACCGCCACGATCGCGGCGCCGGCCACGTTGAGGACCGCACACGTCACCCAGCCCCACGTCCAGGCGCCCGCGAGCGACACCACGAACCCGACGAGCAGCGGGCAGCCCACGGCGCCGAGGTTGAT
This sequence comes from Pseudonocardia benzenivorans CB1190, assembly GCF_000196675.2. Lineage (GTDB taxonomy): Bacteria > Actinomycetota > Actinomycetes > Mycobacteriales > Pseudonocardiaceae > Pseudonocardia > Pseudonocardia benzenivorans. The sequence goes on from NC_015312.1 coordinate 4,481,112, forward strand.
CAGGGTCAGCGAGGCGCCCGTCGTGCGGCCGACCTCGCCCGGCTGCGCGGCCTCGGCGACCGCGGCGACGTACACGCCGTTCCAGCCGATCGCGCACAGCCCGACGACCGGCAGCGCCACCGGCAGGAGGGCCTCGGGCACCACCCACAGCAGCGTGACGGCGGCCGCCCCGGCCAGCGCGACGACCTGCAGGTGCCGCAGCCGGGCGTCGGGACGCAGGTCGGAGACCCAGCCCCAGAGCGGTCGCCCGACGACCCCACCGACCAGCAGCAGCGCCACACCCAGGCCGGCTCGCGCCGCATCCAGGCCGCGCTCCTCCACGAGGTACACCGTGGTGAACGCGAAGATGCTGACCTGGGCCCCGGCCATGACGAAGCCGTAGCCGTAGCCGTGCGGCAGCCGCATCCGCAGGTCGGGACGCGCGAGCCCGGTGACGACCCCGGACGCGGCGACCCGCACCCGCCCGCGCAGGGCGACGAGCAGGCCGGCGACCGCGCACGTCGCGAGCGGGACGACGGCGGCCCAGCGCCAGCCGGCGGCCGAGCCGACGGCCGGCAGTACCGCGCCCGCGACGATGCCGCCGAGCGGCACACCCGCCTGCTTGACGCTCATGACCAGGCCCCGGCGGCGGGCGTGCACCGGGTTGGCGAGCACGTTCGTCGCCGGGTTGACGATGCCGTAGCCGAGGCCGGTGACGGCGATCCCGATGAAGAACCAGCCGGCGCCCGCCGCGGTGGCCGCGACGGTGACGCCGGCGGCCATGGTCAGCAGGCCCGTCGCGAGCACGACGGCCGGGCCGAACCGGTCGGTGGCCCGGCCACCCGTGCGTGACGTCAACATGGCGCCGAGGTAGGCGACCGACGCGATCGCGCCGACGCCCACCTCGGTGAGCCGGAGATCCACTCTGATCAGGGGGGCGTTCGCCGAGGCGCCGACGACCGCGAAGCCGCCGGCCGCCAGGGCGAGCACCGAGAGCGCGACTCCCTCGCGCAGCGAGAACGGCGGCCGTCCCGCCCGCGCGGGCGTCAGAACCCCTGCTTCATCCGGCGGCGCCGGATGATCTGGGAGAACGACACCGCGAGGATCAGCGCCCCGCCGTAGAAGATGTTCTGCACGAACGACTGCAGGCCCAGCAGCTGCAGCCCGGTGATGCCGGTGACCAGGAAGTACACCGCGATCACCGTGCCCCACGGGTTGAAGCGACCGGGCTTGATCGTCGTCGAGCCGAGGAACGCCGCCGCGAACGCCGGTAGCAGCAGGTCCAGACCGGTGGTCGGGCCCGCGGAACCGGACGTGCCCGCGATCAGCACACCACCGAGCGCGGCGACGAAGGCCGAGGTGACCAGCGCGCCGATGCGCAGCGTCGACACCCGCATGCCCGAGAGCCGGGCGACCTCGCGGTTGCGGCCGACGACGAGCAGCCGCTGCCCGAGCGGGGTGAAGGCGAAGACGTACCACAGCACCAGCGCGAAGATGATCGCGTAGTAGAACTCCATCGGGATCCCGAACAGCCGGTACGAGATCACCACGTCGACGAGCGTCTGGTCGACGCCGGTGATGGTGTTCGCGCCGCTGATCCAGAGCGCGACGCCGGCGAGCAGCGTGCTCATGCCCAGGGTGACGATCAGGCTGTCGATCCCGAGCAGCACGGTCAGCATGCCGTTGATCAACCCGACGACGATGCCGGCCAGCAGCGCGACGACGACCGCGGCCCAGATGTTCCAGCCGTGCTGGACGTTGAGGATCGCGATCACCAGCGCCGACATCCCGACGACCGACCCGATCGACAGGTCGAAGTCGCCCGCGATGAGCGGCACGATCAGGCCGAGGGTCACCACCACGAGGACGGCCTGCGAGGCCAGGATCGACGCCGCGTTGGCCGAGGTGAAGAACGTGTCGGTCTCCAGGATGCTGAAGACGACGATCACCGCGAGCCAGGTCAGCGGCAGTGCCATGGCCTCGAGCCGGCCGGTGGGCCTGCGCCGGGCCGCCTTCTCCGACGGCTCGGCCGCCTCGGCGGCGGTGGACGATGGGGACTCGGTGACGGGCGGCCCCGCGTCCACCGGGGTCTCGGCGTCCTTGCGCGCGGTCGTCATGTCGGCGCCTCTCTTCTCGTTCACGGGGCCGGTGTGGTCGTTCACGGGGCCGGGACGGGGGCCGACGCCTGGCCGTGACACAGGTCGGCGATGCGGGCCTTGGTGATGTCTGCGCCCGTCACGAACGTGACGAGCCGGCCGCGCACGAAGATCCCCACGCGGTCACAGATTGTCTCGAGCTGCTCGTACTCCGAACTCGCGCAGATCGTCGCGCTGGTCGCGGTACTGCCGCGGATCATGTCGAAGATCTGCTGGCGGGCGCCGACGTCGACGCCCTGGGTGGGTTCGTGCAGCAGCAGCACCTTCGGGTTCGTCTGCTGCCACTTGGCCATGAGGGCCTTCTGCTGGTTGCCGCCGGAGAACGACCCGTACTCCAGGTCGGGCACGGCGGGCCGGACGTCGAACTCGGTGACGAGCTGACGGACGTTGTCGCGCATCGTCCCGTGCCGCAGCCGCCAGCCGCGGAAGTACCGGTCCAGCACGGTGAGGTTCATGTTCTCGCCGAGCGAGAGCGTCGCGACGCTGCCGGAGTTCTTGCGGTCACCAGGCACGAGCGCCATGCCCAACGACATGGCGCGCCGCGGCGTGAGGCTCGCGATGTCGATGGTGCGCTCGCCGGAGCTGATCGTCCCGGTCGCGCCCGGGGAGGCCCCGAACAGCGAGTAGACGACCTCCTCGTACCCGGACCCGACGAGGCCGGCGAAGCCGAGCACCTCGCCCTCGTGCAGGTCGAAGGACACGTCCTGCAGCGGGCCGTGCGAGAGGTTGCGCACCGACAGCACGACGTCGCGGCCGACGGTCGTCGCGGCGTGCGCGTCGTGCGGGTGCTCGGCGAGCTCACGGCCGATGATCATCGTGACGAGCTCGCGGCCGGAGATCTCCTTCGTCACCGCGGTGCCGGACGTACGGCCGTCGCGCAGGACGGTCACCCGGTCGGTGATCTCACGGACCTCGTCGAGGTCGTGCGACACGAAAAGGACGCTCGACCCGTCGGAGGTGATGCGCCGCACCAGCGAGAACAGCTGACCGACCTCCTGCTTGGGCAGGAAGACGGTCGGCTCGTCGAGGACGAGCATGTTCGCGCCCGCCTCACCCTCCGCGGCCGCGCCCGCGCGGATGCTCTCGACGGCACGCACGATCGCGAGCATCGCCCGGTCGACGGGCCGGATCCGTTCGACGGTGGCGTCGGGGTCGATGTCGACGTCGTAGCGCGCGAACATGGCCGCTGCCCGCTCACGGGCCGCCCGCCAGGAGTACGCGACCTTCCGCGACGACGCGATCTCGCCGAGCATCAGGTTCTCGGTGACCGACAGCGAGGGCACGAGCCCCAGGTCCTGGTGGACGAAGTCGAAGCCGAGGCTGCGGTGCTGGCCCGGCAGCAGCGGCAGCGGAACGTCCCGGCCGGCGACCTCCAGCGTGCCCCCGTCGGGCGTGTGGAAGCCCGACAGGACCTTGATCAGCGTGGACTTCCCGGAGCCGTTCTCCCCCAGCAGACCGTGCACCTCGCCGGGCATGATCGTGAGGTCGACACCGTCGAGGGCCCGCTGCCCACCGAAGATCTTCGTGAGCCCGCGGATCCGGACGAGCGGGGTCGAGTTCGTCATGACTGTCCTCCTCGGCGTGCGAGCGGTGGGTCGGCTGCTCACCCGGCCCCGGGCCGGCCGCGTCGGCGACCGGCCCGGGGACCGCTGGAGAGCGGATGGTTCGTACGGGTCAGGCGCCGCCGCCCAGGCCCCACAGCTTGAGGAACCCGGAGGTGTAGGCGTTGCCGTAGCCCTCGCCGGCCTTGGCCGGCGTGCCGGCCTCGGCCACGTTGGTCTTGTCCCAGATGCGGATCGGCGTGCGCTCGTGCACCGGCTGCTGACCGAGCAGGACCCGGAAGACCTGGTCCATCGTCGCGTAGCCGATACCCGGGGTGTCCTCACCGACGTTCATCGCGACGAGCTCACCGTTGGACTGGCGGATCGCGTCGAGCGCGAAGGGCGAACCGTTGTAGCTGGTGATCTTCACCTGACCGGTCTTGGCCAGCGTCTGCACCGCCGGGATCGCGCCCGCGACCATGGCGTCGTAGAGCACGTAGACGTAGTTGACCTTCGGGTTGGCCTGCAGGGCCGACTGGACGACACCCTGGGTCTTGGTGTTCCAGTCCGCCACCGGGATGTTGGTGACGGTCGTCGAGCAGTCCGGGCAGTTCGCCGCGAACTCGTCCTGCATCGTCTTGATGGTGCCGGGGCTGGGCAGGATGTCGCTGCCGCCCACGATCAGCACGTTCGCCTTGCCGCCGGAGTCCTTGATCATCCAGTCGGCGGCCGCCTTGCCGGCCTCGTTGAACGGCGCGGTCACCGTCGCGGTGACGTCGGTGCAGCCCTCACAGGCGGGCGGGTCCGGCATCTCGTTGTCGTGGAAGTGCATCACGATCACCGGGATGCCCGCGGCCTTCGCGGCCTGCAGCTGCGGGCCGAGCGCGCGGGGGTCGGGCGCGCCGTTGAGGACGATGATGTCCTGCTTGGAGGCGATGGCCTGGTTGATGCCCTGGACCCACTGCGACACCTGGGCCTGGTTGTCGAACTTGGTGTAGACCATGCCCGCCTTCTCGGCCGCCTCCTGCATGGAGGCCGAGATCGACTGCACGAACGGGTTCGGCACCGACGGGATGTCGAAGATCTTCTTGCCCTTGAGCGACGAGACGTCGATGGCCGGACCGGGCGGGGTGAACGTCGACGGACCGCTGTACTTCGCGATGTTGTCGACGACGGCCTGCGGCACCGCCGCGGCGGGTGCCCCGGAGTCGGACGACGTCGAGGCGGTCCCGCCCTTGGAGCAGGCGGCCAGTGCCACCACGGCGACGGCGGCGATCGCTCCTGCCACCCAGCGCCGGGCTCTATGTGTATACATGTGCTGCCCTCTTCTCGGACCAGATTCAGTCCCCCGATCGGCCAATCGAACCGGGTTTCCCCTCATCAGTCAACAGATCTGGCGCCCAGTTTGTAACTGTTGAGTTTCGTAAGCGGGCGGTGACTCTGCCCGTTCGGTATGCAATCTTGGAACGGTCACAGGGCGCAGCCGTCCCGCGGCCCCGTGTGGCGCTCCGCGTCGGGCCGTCCGTCCGGACGCTCGCGGAGAGCCTTCCGCCCCTGCGACGTGTCGGTTTCGTCCAGGTCGTCGCGCGTCCGCCGGACGCCGCCGGATCCCCACGGGCGCGGGCAGGCCGCTCGCCCGGAGATCCGTGCCGTCCGGTGTTCGGGGCGAACCGACGGTGGCCGCGACGGGCCCCGCGGACGCCGTCGCGAGACACGCATCACGGCGACGCCGGATCACGCACGCGCTCACGCACCCGGCGCCGTCGCCGGCCGCGCCCGCCGTCCCGGCACACCCGCCGGCCGCGCACTGCGCGGCACGGGCGGCCGGTCCGTGGCCGGGGCGTGCGGCCGAGCTGGTCATGACGGGCTCCGCGTGGGGTTGGTGGCCTTCCGGAGGTCGGTGACGGTCGAGCGACGCGCGACGGCGGGGCCGTCAGGTGATGAGGTGGTCGGGCATCGGGTCGGCGTGCAGGGCGCGGCCGACGGGCCCGGGGTCGTGGAAGCCGTCGGCGTCGAGGACCACGCGGCCCCCGCTGACGACGACCGACGGCCAGCCGGCGAGCTCCTCCCCCTCGTAGGGCGAGTAGTCGGTGGCCATGTGCAGGTCGGCGATCCGTGCGGGGCGGCGCCCGGCTGGGTCGAGCACGACGAGGTCGGCGTCGTGCCCGGGAGCCAGCACGCCCTTGCCGGTCAGGCCGTTGAGCCGGGCGGGGTTCGTCGCGAACATGCCGACGAACCGCTCGACCGGCATCCCGCCGCGCACGACGAGCTGGGTGAAGGTCACCGGCAGCCGGGTCTCGACGCCCGGCAGCCCGTTGGGCATGACCCGGACGTCGTGCGAGTGCTCGGACTTCTGGCCCGTCGAGTAGCAGCAGTGGTCCGAGCCGAGGGTGTCGACGTCGCCGACGAGCGCCCGGGCCCGCAGCTGCGCGACGGTCTCCGGCGCGCGCAGCGGCGGGCAGCAGACGAAGCGCTCGGGATGGTCGCCCGCGTAGGTGCCCTCGTCGAGATAGAGGTAGTGCGGGCAGGTCTCGGTGTAGGCCCGCACCCCACGCCGGCGCGCCGCCCGGACGAGGTCGACGGCCTCGGCGGTGGTCTGGTGCACGAAGTAGACCGGGGCGTCGACGTGCTCGGCCGTCGCGAGGACCTGTGCCACCGCCGCGGCCTCGGCGAGCTCGGGCCGGGTCCGCGGCATGTGACCGGCGGCCGCCTCGCCCGCCGCGACGGCCGACGCCTGCGCGTCCTCGATGACGTGGTTGGCCTCGGCGTGCACGTAGGCGATGCCGCCCTGGGCGTGCAGCGTCCGCAGCACCTCGAGCACCGTGTCGGGCCCGGCCATGACGACGTCCTTGTACGTCGTGAACAGCTTGATCGTGCGCACGCCCGTGGTCGCCATCTCGGCGATCTGGCCCGCCGTCGTGGCGTCCCACTGGATGACGCAACCGTGCAGCGCGGTGTCGCAGCGGGAGATCTCCGCCAGTTTGCGACGTTCGGCGACCGCGTCGATCGGACGCTGACCCGGATCGGGGATCGCGAAGTCGACGACGGTCGTCGTGCCGCCCCACAGCGCGGCGATGCTGGCCGAGGCGTAGTCGTCGAGCTGGCTGTACTCGCCGAGCCGCTGCCCGATGTGGCAGTGCGGGTCGACACCACCGGGGATCACGAACGATCCCGCGGCGTCGATCGCCCGTCGGTGCGGCGGCAGCGGCAGCGCCGGGTCCTGGACCGCGACGATCCGTCCGTCGGTGACGACGACCGTCGCGGCGGCGCTGCCACCCGCGTTGACGACGGTGCCGCCGTGGACGACGAGGTCCGCGGGAGCCGGTGGGGTCGACGGTGGGGTCGACGGTGGGGTCGACGGTGGGGTCGACGAGGTCATCGGGCGGGCTCCTCAGCTCGTTGCGGTGGCGGCCCGGACCGCCGCGGGATCGAAGATGACGGTGTCGACCGCCGCGAGATGGGCCGCCATCGTCGCGGCCGCGGCGCCGGAATCGCCCGCGGTGATCACGTCGACGATCTCGGTGTGCTCGGCGAGCTGGCTCTCCCTGGCCGCCGGCGAGCTCACCGCCAACTGGTTCACCAGCACCCACAGCGGATGCGACTCGGCGTTGACGAACTGGCCGACGATGCCGGCGAGCAGGGTGTTGCCGCACCCCAGCGCGAGCTCGCCGTGGAACCGGAGACCGAGGGCGAGGAACCGGGTCACCTCGGCGGGCTCGGCCACGAGCTCGGCGGCCTCGGCGAGGATCCGGCGCAGCCTGCCGACGGTGTCGCCGTCGATCCGGGTGGCCGCGAGCGCGGCCACGGCCGGTTCCACACTGCGGCGGGCCTCGATCAGCTCCCGGGGTGCGACGTCGAGCGCGGAGGCCTCGATCGCCGCGACCGCCGGGTGCGTGCGGACGTAGGTCCCGTCGCCGTGCCGCACCTCGACGGCGCCGACGATCTCCAGCGCGAGGATCGCCTCCCGCGCCGTCGCGCGGGAGACGTCGAGCCGCTCGGCGAGATCGCGGTCGCCCGGGAGCCGGGTCCCCGCGGCGTACTCGCCCGTCGCCACCGAGGTGAGCAGCTGCTGGGCCACCGCCAGGTACAGCCGGGGCTTCGCGCCCGAGGATTGGCCCGATCTCTGCATGGCGAGAGGTTAGACCTGTCCACGGACTGGGACAAGGGCCGACGATCCGGACACCGTCAGCCGGTGACCTCCTCGGTCCGCGGCCGGCGGGCGCCCGGGAACGAGAAGACCATCTCGGCGGGCGCGTCCCCGGTGTTGACGATGGCGTGCGGGCGTCCCGCCGGGATGTGCAGGGTGTCGCCGGTGGTGAAGGCGACGTCGCCGAGGTCCGTACGCAGCACACCCGACCCGGCCACCACGAGGCAGACCTCCTCGGTCGTGTGCCGGATCAGCGCCGTCGACTCCCCCGGCAGCACGTGGGAGAGCCCCAGCGTCGACGTCGCGTGGGGAACCGTGTCGGCGTCGACGAGCATGGTCGCCCACGACCCCTCGCCCGCGGCGGCGGTGGCCTGGGCCCGCGGGATCACGGTCACCGGGGACGCGGGCACGGGCCCGTCGGCCGAGGCCCGCCAGGACCTGGCGATCCGCTCGCGCGTCGTGAAGACGACCCCGTCGAACCCCGATGCGTACTCGACGAACCGCTCGAGGCCCGCGATGCGGGCGGGCCTGCCGATGATCCGGCAGTGCAGGCCGACCGACATCATCCGCGGCGCCTGCGCGGACTCGCGGTACAGCGTGTCGAAGGCGTCCTTGAGGTAGGTGAAGAACTGCTCCGAGGTCGCGAGCGGGTCGGCGAGCCAGAACTGGATGTCGTTGGTGTCGGCCGTGTAGGGCACGACGAGGTGCGAGGTCCCGTCGACGTCGACCTCGTAGGGCACGTCGTCGGCGTAGGAGTCGGAGTCGTAGAGGAACCCGCCCTCCTCGACGACGAGCCGCCGGGTCCGCTCGCTGGGCCCGTACCGGCAGTACCAGCCGACGGGCCTGCTCCCGGTGGTGCGTTCCAGCGACTCGACGGCCATCCGGATGTGCTCGCGCTCCTCCTCCTCGGAGAGCCCGAACACCTCCTCCCACCGCCAGCCGTGGCTGCACACCTCGTGCCCGGCGGCGGAGACGGCCTCCGCGACCGCGGGGGCCATCTCGAACGCCTGTGCGCACGCGAAGAACGTCGCGGGCACGCCGTGGCGGCGCAGCACGTCGAGGATCCGCCAGACGCCGACGCGCGAGCCGTACTCGTACATCGACTCCATGGCGAGGTTGCGGACACCGTCCGGGAAGGGGTAGGCCCCCCACTCCGTCAGCGACTCCTGCGTCGCGTCCCCCGCCGGGAGCGAACGCTCCGAACCCTCCTCGTAGTTGACGACGAGCGAGATCGCGAGCCGGTCGTCGCCGAGCCACCGACGCGTCGGCGGGGTCGGTCCGTAGCCGACGACGTCGCGTCCTCCCGGTCCCGTCATGCCTCGTCCCCCAACAGCTCGCGGACCGCCGCGGCGAACTCACGCGGGGTGTCGACCATCGGCGAGTGGCCCGCTTCCGCAATCTCGACGGCCCGGCAGTCGGGGATGCCCGCGACGAGCGTCGCGACGTGCTCCTCGGTACGCGCCGCGTCCTCCGTGCCACGCACGACCAGCGTCGGCACCGAGATCTCCGGCAGCCGGTCGACGACGTCACCGGCGAGCACGCCGCGCAGCACCGCGGACAGGAACGGGTAATCGGCGGTCTCGACGGCCTCGGCGTAGAGCCGCATGTCCTCGGCCGGCGGGTCGCGGTACACCAGCGACCGCACGACGGCGGCGGTCGACGCGGGCGCGGCGGTGCCACCCGCGTCGAGCCACTCGCCGAGCGTCGCGCGGAACGGCGCCTTCACCCCGGCGGCCGTGGCGCCGGTGCCGACCAGCACGAGCGAGTCCAGCGCCGGGCGGCCCGCGATGGCGATGACCTGCGCGAGCAGCCCGCCCGTCGAGTTGCCCATGAGCACGACGGGCCGGTCGGTGTACTCCTCGGTCGCCGACGTGATCGCGGCGGCGAGGCCGTCGAAGGCACCGTCGTCGGCGGGGATCGTGCCGGCGCCGGAGTACATGTCGACGAGCACCCAGTCCCGCTCGGGCATCAGTTCGACGACGGGCAGCCAGAACTGCCAGCAGCCGAACCACGGGTGCAGCGCGACGATCGGGGCCTTCCCGGAGCCGTCGCCGGTGTGGACGTGCAGGTCGAGGCCGGACGCCGACCTGCGCGCGGTCGTGCTCACGACGCAACCAGCCCGAACTGCGCGGCCCGCTCCAGGGTGGCCTGCGCGCGTTGGGCGATCGGGTAGTCGACGAGCTTGTCGTCGACGGTGATCGCGGCGATGCCGTCGCGCTCGGCCTCGTCGAAGGCGGCGACGATGCGCTGCGCCGTGTCGATCTCGGCGGGGCTCGGTGAGAGCACCTCGTTGACGATCGGCACCTGGTCGGGATGGATCGCGAACTTGCCGGTGAAGCCCATCCCGTGGGCCTCCTCGGTCTGGCGGCGCATCGCGCCGGGGTCGCGGACGTCGGCGAACGCGGTGTCGATCGGCTGCACGCCCGCGGCGACGGCGGCCATCGCGACGTGGATCCGCGACGACGTCATCAGTGCGTGCGCCTGCTCGGGCACGACCCCCATGTCGAGCGCGAAGTCGTAGGCGCCGAAGGAGATCCGGCGGACCCGGTCGCTCGGGCGGGCGAGCGCGACGGCGTTGAGCACCCCGGCCGCGGTCTCGAGGATCAGCACGAGCTCGAGCCCGGCGGCCAGGTCGCGGTCGATGCCCGCGACGACGTCGGCGTCCTCGCACTTGGGGACGATCACGCCGCGCGCGCCGATCCGGGCGGCGGCGGCCAGGTCCCCGGTGTGCCACTCGGTGTCGACGGGGTTGACCCGCACGTACACCGACTGCCCGGCGGCGGCGGCCAGGTCGGCGGCCTGCTGCAGGTTGTCGCGCGAGGCGACCTTCTGGCTCACGCCGACGGAGTCCTCGAGGTCGAGGATCACGGCGTCGGCGCCGCTGCGGGAGGCCTTCTCGAACCGGTCGGGCCGGTTGGACGGCACGAAGAGCAGTGAGCGGGGGTCGGTCATGCGGGGGCTCCGTTCGAGGAGGGGGTCGTGACCGCGCCTCCGGCCGCCGACCCGACCGTGGCGGCGTACTTGGCGAAGACGCCGCGGGTGAACTCGTGACCGGGCGCGGGCGGCGGGGTGCGGGTGGTGAGGTCGGCGTCGGTGGCGATCGTGCGGGTGTCGGCGTCGAGGACGATCCGGTCGCCGGTGCGCAGCAATCCGATCGGCCCGCCCGCCGCGGCCTCCGGCGCGACGTGCCCGACCATCAGACCACGCGTCGCGCCGCTGAACCGGCCGTCGGTGACCAGCGCGACGGTCTCGCCCAGTCCCCGGCCCATGATCGCCGACGTCACCTGCAGCATCTCGGGCATCCCCGGCCCGCCGCGCGGCCCGACGTGCCGGATGACCACGGTGTCGCCCGGGCCCACCGCGCCGCCGAGGACGGCGTCGAGCGCGGCGCGCTCGCCGTCGAAGACCCGCGCCGTCCCGGTGTGCGACCGCGGGGTGTGCGCGGTGACCTTGACGACGGCACCGTCCGGCGCGAGGTTGCCGCGCAGGACGACGAGCCCGCCCTCGGCCGCGAACGGCTCGGCGAGGGGGGCGACGACGCGCTGGCGCGGCGACTCCACCGCGTCGGCCGCCTCCTCGCCGAGCGTGCGGCCGGTGACCGTCGGCGTCGAGCCGTCGACGAGCCCGCCCTCGACGAGGCGAGCGACGAGCAGCATCGTGCCGCCCGCGGCGTGCAGGTCGGCGGCGCTGTAGCGCCCGCCCGGCATCAGGTCGCACAGCAGCGGTGTCCGCCGGGAGATCCGGTCGATGTCGTCGAGGGTGAGCGGGACACCGACCTCCGCGGCGAGCGCGATGAGGTGCAGGACCGCGTTCGTCGAGCCGCCCGACGCCGCGACGGCGGCGACGGCGTTCTCGAACGCGGGCCGGGTGAGCAACGCGCTGGGACGCAGGTCGTTCGTGGCGACGGTGTCGACGAGGGCGGCCGCCGCCGCGACCGCCTCGGGCTTGTCCGCGTCGACCGCGGGGATGCCGTTGACCCGCGCGGGCGAGAGGCCGAGCACCTCCATGACCATCGCCATGGTGTTGGCCGTGTACTGGCCGCCGCACGCCCCGGCGCCGGGGCAGGCGGCGGCCTCCATCTCGTCGAGGTCGGCGTCGGTGAAGGTCCCGGCGGCGTGTGCGCCGATGGCCTCGAACACGTCGTGCACGGCGACCTCCCGGCCGCGGAACCGGCCGGTGAGGATCGTCCCGCCGTAGAGCAGGACCGACGGCCGGTCGATGCGGGCCATGGCCATCGCCATGGCGGGCACCGTCTTGTCGCAGGAGGCGATGCCGACGATGCCGTCGAACATGTGGCCGCGGGCGACGAGCTCGACCGAGTCGGCGACGAGCTCGCGGCTCACCAGCGACGCCCGCATGCCGGGCGTGCCCATCGTGATCCCGTCGGAGATCGCGATCGTGTTGACCTCCATCGGCGTGTACCCGACGGAGCGCACGCCCGCCGCCGCGTGCACGGCGAGGTCGCGGTGGTTGAGGTTGCACGGCATCGTGCCGGTCCAGCTGTGCACGACGCCGACGACGGGACGGTCGAGGTCGTCCGGGGTGAAACCGATGTTGCGCAGGTAGGAGCGGGCCGCGGCCCGCTCCGGCCCGGCGTACAGCGCCCGGCTGGGGCGCTCGTGGAACGGCATGGTGGGTGCTTCCTCCGTGGAGTGGGTCAGAGCGATCCGGCCTCGCGGACCTCCTTGCGCCTGCTGTAGCGCGAGGCGCAGACCGCGACGACGAGCGCGCCGCCGTAGAACAGGTCCGAGACGTAGGACTGGGCGCCGAGCATCTGGAGGCCGGTGGTGCCCGCGACCAGGAAGTACACGGCGATGAACGAGCCCCACGAGTTGAACTTGCCGGGCAGGATCGCCGTCGAACCGAGGAAGGCCGCCGCGAACGTCGGCAGCAGGAACGCCTCGCCGGACACCGGGTCGGCCGCGCCCGTCGTGCCGGCGTAGAGGATGCCGGCCAGGGCGGCGAGCGTCGCGGACGCGACCAGTGCGCCCCACCGGATCCGGGTGACCCGCAGGCCCGACAGCCGCGACACGGCCCGGCCACGGCCGACGAACAGCAGCCGCCGCCCTGCGGCGGTGTACTCGAGGAAGTACCAGAGCCCGGCGGTGATCACGAGGCCGTACCAGAACGCCAGCGGCACCCCGAGGAACCGGTTGACGATGACCCAGTCGGTCAGGCCGGACGAGATGCCGCTGATCGTCGTCGAGTCGCCCAGCCAGAGCACGGCGCCGGAGAGGATCGTGCCCGTCCCCAGCGTGACGATGAACGGGTCGACGCCGAACAGCAGTACGAACGCACCGTTGAGCAGGCCGATCACCGCCCCGGTGACCAGGCAGATCACGATGACGAGCCAGATGTTCATGCCCTGCTGGGCGTTCAGCACGCCGATCAGCATCTGTGACGTCATCAGCACGCCCGCGACCGACAGGTCGTAGTCGCCCGCGGTGAGCGGGATCAGCAGCGCGCACGTCAGCACGACGAGCACGGCCTGCGAGCCGAGGATGCCCTGCAGGGTCGACGTCGTCAGGAACGTGCCGGGGCGCAGCGCACCGAACACCACCACGACGACGACCAGCGCGATCACGATCGAGAACCGCTGCGCCAGCGACCGCGCGACGGTCGCGCTCGAGGAGCGCCCCGGCTCCACGACGACGTCGGTCGCCGGCTCGGAGTTGCTCGTGCGGGTCATCGGTCCTCTCCCTCGCCTTCGGTCGGCCCCACCGGGCCGGCGGGAACCGCACGGTCGGCGAGTGTGTAGCACTCGTGCGCGATGCGGTCCTTCGTGATCTCGTCGCCGAACAGCTCACGGGCGACGCGGCCGCGGTCGAAGATCAGCACCCGGTCGCAGATCGCCGCCAGCTGCTCGTAGTCCGAGCTCGCGCACAGCACGGCGCAGCCGGACCGCGCGGCCTCGTGGACCACGTCGTAGATCTGTGCGCGGGCGCCGATGTCGACGCCCTGCGTCGGCTCGTGCAGCAACAGCACCTCGGGCTCGGCCGCGAGCCACTTGGCCAGCAGCACCTTCTGTTGGTTGCCGCCCGAGAGCGACTGGTAGGCCAGTCCGGGGACGGGCGGTCGCACGTCGAACCGGTGCAGGGTGTCCTGACAGTCCCGGGCCAGCCGGGCCCGCGACAGCCCGTGCCACGTCGAGTACCGGTCGATGACCTGCAGCATCGCGTTGTCGCGGACGCTCACGCTGCCGACGCTGCCGTCGCGCTGCCGGTCGGCGGGGATGAGCGCCATCCGGTGTGCGATCGCCTTGACCGGGTCCATCCCCGGCAGCGACAGCACCTCCGCACCCTTGCGCAGCGTGCCCGACGCCGCCGGGAACGCCCCGAACAGCAGGTAGGGGATGCGTTCGAAGCCGGAGCCGAGCAGCCCGGTGAGGCCCAGCACCTCACCGGGGCCGAGGGCGAACGACACCGACTCGACACGCTCGTCGGACAGGTCCTCGACGGCCATCGCCCCCGTCGCCGCGGTCGGCACGACCTCCTCGCGCTCCCCGCTGTGATCGGGCAGCTCGCGCCCGATGATCAGCTGGACCAGCTCGGTGTCGCTCACCGTGGCCGTCTCGACCGTCGCCCGCAGCCGGCCGTCCCGGAAGATCGTGGCGCGGTCGGTGATCTCCCGGACCTCGTCGAGATCGTGGGAGACGAACAGGACGGCGGAGCCGCCGCCGGCGATCTCGCGCATGAGCGAGAACAGCTGGCGGCGACCCGTCTCCGGCAGGAACACGGTCGGCTCGTCGAGGATCAGCATCCCGGGCCCGGTGCGGGTGCTGCCGCGCAGCGTCCGCATCTCGTGGACGGCCCGCACGATCGCGAGCAGCGCCCGCTGGGTGCCGTCGAGATCCGCGACGCGGGCGGCCGGGTCCAGGTCGACGTCGAACTCCTCGAACAGACGCCGGGCCTCGGCCCGCTGCCGTCGCCAGCCGATCGCCCAGTTCCGCGACCGGCTGAACGAGCCGATGCGCAGGTTCTCCAGCACCGACAGGCTCGTGATGAGCCCGAGGTCCTGGTGCACGAAGCTCATCCCGTGGTCGCGGAACGCGCCCGGCGGCAGCGGCAGCGCGACGTCCTCGCCGTTGATCCGCAGCCGGCTGCCCGGGTCCGGGTCGTGGAACCCGGCGAGGACCTTGATGAAGGTCGACTTGCCCGACCCGTTCTCCCCGAGCAGACCGTGGATCTCTCCAGGGAGGACGTCGAGGTCCACCGAGTCGAGCACCCGGACCCCGGCGAACGACTTGGAGACGCCGCGCGCCTCGACCACCGGCAGGGCGCCCGCGCGGGGCGCCCCACCGGAACCTGCCGGAACCGCCATCAGCCCGCCGCCTTGCCCCACAGCTTGAGGTAGCTGTCCGCGAAGGAGTCGCCGTAGCCCTTGCCGAGCTCCG
This sequence comes from Pseudonocardia benzenivorans CB1190, assembly GCF_000196675.2. Taxonomy (GTDB): domain Bacteria; phylum Actinomycetota; class Actinomycetes; order Mycobacteriales; family Pseudonocardiaceae; genus Pseudonocardia; species Pseudonocardia benzenivorans. The sequence continues at coordinate 4,496,328 of NC_015312.1, forward strand.
GCGGGTTGCCGGCCTCGGCGACGTTGGTCTTGGTGAAGACCCGCAGCTGGATGCCCTCGTCACCCGACGCGATCGGGCCCGCGCCGGAGATGATCCGGCCGACCTGGTCGACGACGGCGTACCCGACCTGCGCCGGGTTCTCGCCGACGTCCATCCGCACGACGTCCGCGTCCTGCATCATCTTGAGCACGAACGGGGTGCCGTTGAACGTCGAGATGTGCACCTTGCCGGTGGCGCCGGCGAGCTGGATGCCGGGCACCACGAACTGCGACATGCTGTCGTAGAGCGGCACGACGTAGTTGAGGTTGGGGTCGGTCTGGATGGCCGAGCGGACGATGTTGGTGATCTGCGTCGACCAGTCCGGCACCGAGACGTTCTGGAACGTCAGCTTGCAGTTCGGGCAGTACTTCTTGAACTCGTCGTTGATCGCGTCGATCGAGGCCGGGCTCCCGATGACCTCCTTCGAGGTCAGCACCAGGACGTTGCCCGCGCAGTTGGTGTCCTTGATGACGAAGTCCGCGGACAGCCGGGCGGCGAGGTCGTACGGCTGCGCGACACGCGCGGTGACCTCGGGTCCCTGGGGCTGGGTGAGGTCCTCGTTGAGGACGGTGATGATCGGGATCCCCGCCGCCTTCGCCGCTGCGGCCTGCGGCTGGAAGTAGGTCGGGCTGATGGTGCCGCCGGTGAGGGTGATGGCGTCGGGCTTCTGCGCGATGGCCGCGTTCATGCCCTGGATCCACTGGGTGTGGTCGCCCTGGTTGGGGTAGTCGACGACCTTCATGCCGACCTTCTCCGCGGCCTGGGTCATCGACGTCGTCAGGGCCTGCGTGAACGGGTTCGCGCTGGACTCCTGGATGTTGAAGATGGTCTTGCCGGCGGCCTTGCTCATGTCGAACGCCGGGCCCGGCTCCTTGTACTCGGGCACCGCCGAGTACTTGTCGAGCGCGGCGTTGACGGCGGTGAGGTCGCACGAGGCGCCCCCGCCCGCCGCCGCGGCGTCACCGGAGGACGAGCCTCCCGACGAGCACGCGGCGACGACGGTCAGCATCAGCGCCGCCGCGCCGACGGTCGCCATCCGTTTCATGGACGTGCCAGACAGCATGTCTCCTCCTAGAGACCAGCCGGGACCGGGTCAGCGGTCGCCGCGGGCGTGGGACAGCAGGTACTTCTCGACGTCCTGCCGGGGCAGGACGTCGGCGTACTTCGAGCCGATGTCGAAGAGGTTCGCGCGGTGCGGCTCCTCGGCCCGGTCGAAGACGCACTCCTCGGGCACGACCACCCGGAACCCGTAGGACACCGCGTCGATGACGCTGGCGCGGATGCAGCCGGACGTCGAACACCCGGTGACGACAACGGTGTCGATCCCCCGTTGCACCAGGTACGACGTGAGATGGGTACCGAAGAAGGCCGACGGGAACTTCTTGACGAGCACCAGCTCGTCGGGGCGCCGGTCCAGGTCCGGGTGGACCTCGACCGCGGCCGGGTCGTCGGTGCGCAGCTCGCGCAGCGCCGGGACCTTCGCCGCGAACGACGCGGCGTCCTCGCCGGGGGCGTAGGCGATCGTCGTGAACACGATCGGCGCGCCGGCCTCCCGCGCCCGCCCGAGCAGCTCGGCGATGTGCGGCACCGCAGGCGCGTCGTCGGCACCCACGCCGTAGGCGCTGGAGGTGAACGCCCGCGAGACGTCGACGACCAGCACCGCGGGGCGCTCCCCCGCACCGGCGGCCGCGCCGATGCCGCGCTCCGCGTAGAACTCCCCGACGGCCTCGAAACCGTTGTCCGACAACGCGTTCCTCCTCAGATGATGCCGTCGGCCTCGAGGGCCGCCAGCTGCTCGTCGGTGAGGCCCAGCTGCTCGCGGTAGACCTCGTCGTTGCTCGACCCCTTGGGGGCCCCGGCATGCCGGACCTTCCCCGGGGTGTCCGACAGGACCGGGACGACGTTCTGCATCAGCACGTCGCCGAGCCCCTCGTGCGGGACCCGCACGATCGTCTCCCGCGCGAGGTACTGCGGGTCCTTGACGATGTCCGCCGCGGTGTACGCGGGCGCGATCGCCCCCTCCGCGGTCTCGAACTCCGCGAGCACCTCCTCGGCGGTGCGTTCGGCGATCCAACCGCCGATCGCCTCGTCGAGCTCGGCGGTGTGGGCGATGCGGCCGGGGTTGCCGGCGAACCACGGCTGCTCGGCGAAGTCCGGCCGGCCGACGAGCCGGACGACCCGGTCGGCGATGGACTGCGCGGTGGCCGACAGGGCGAGCCAGCGCCCGTCCTTGGTCTGGTAGGCGTTGCGCGGGGCGCTGTAGGGCGTGTGGTTGCCCGAGCGGCCCACGACCTCACCGGTCTTGTCGTAGAGGATCGTCTGCGGGCCGAGCATCCAGAACATCGGCTCGTAGATCGACAGGTCGATGACCTGCCCCTTGCCGTTGCCGCCGTGCTCGCGCCACCAGAGCGCGAACATGATCGCGAAGCAGCCGGTGAACCCCGCGATGCAGTCACCGAGCGCGAACGGCGGCAGCGCCGGGGGCTTGTCGGGCCAGCCGTTGATGTGGGCGAACCCCGACATCGCCTCGGCGAGGGTGCCGAACCCCGGCCGGTTCGCGTACGGGCCGGTCTGGCCGAACCCGGTGGTGCGCAGGATGACCAGGCCGGGGTTGATCTCGTGCAGGACGTCGGGGCCCAGGCCCCAGCGCTCGAGCGTGCCGGGCCGGAAGTTCTCGACGAACACGTCCGCGTCGGCGATGATCTTCTTGAGGATGTCGGCACCCTCGGGGGCGGACAGCTTGAGCGTGATACAGCGCTTGTTGCGGGAGACCAGCGCCCAGAACAGCGACTCGCCGTCGACGTTCCAGCCCATCGATCGCAGGCTGTCACCGCGCGGGTGCTCGACCTTCAGCACGTCGGCGCCGAAGTCCGCGAGCAGCGTCGCGGCCACGGGCCCGGCGAAGATCGACGCCGCGTCGACCACCTTGAGTCCCTGCAGGGGAAGATCTGTCATGCCGGACGGCTCCTCGTCGTCAGCTCGTGGAGGCTCGGAGTCGATACAGAAAATATTCTATGAAGTAAGGTCGGAGCGGCTCCGGGGTTCGCGCCCGGTCCCCCCGTGAGCGGCGATGGTCGCCGCTCACGACCCGCCGGGGGCGTCACGCGGCCCCCTCGTCGGGGTGGTTCTCCAGCCAGAAGCGCGCGATCTGCTCGCGGGTGGCGAACCAGACGTCGGACTCCCGCTGGGCGTGCTCGATGAACTCGCGCAGGGCCGACGTGCGTCCGGCCTGGCCGGCCCAGCGCGGGTGCAGACCGATCGACATCATCCGCGGCCGCCCGGCGCGGCCCTCGCGCAGCAGCTCGTCGAAACCGCGGCGGCAGACGTCGAAGAAGTCGGTCGGGCTGGCCATGCCGGGGGGCATCGCGTACTTCACGTCGTTGTAGACCATCGTGTAGGGCACGACGAGCTGGCGCTTGTCGCCGACGCTGACGTAGTAGGGCAGGTCGTCGTTGTAGGCGTCGGAGTCGTAGAGGAACCCGCCCTCCTCGACCAGCAGCTCGCGGGTGTGCACGCTCGGGCCGTAGCGGCAGTACCAGCCGACCGGCCGGGTTCCGCAGGTGCGCTCGAACGACGCGATGGCCGCCGCCATGTGCTCGCGCTCCTCCTCGCGGCTGAGCACCCACGGCTCCTCCCAGCGCCAGCCATGGCTGCAGACCTCGTGCCCACCGCCGACGACGGCCTTGGCCAGCTCGGGGTTCTGCTCGAACGCGACGGCGGCGGCGTAGAACGTCGTCGGGACGCGGTACTCCTCGAACAGGCGCAGCAGCCGCCAGACGCCGGCGCGCGCGCCGTACTCGTAGATGGACTCGACGCAGAGGTCGCGGTACTCCGCGGGCATGCCGTACGGGATCTCGCCCAGGCCCTCGTTGCGGGCGTCGCCCGCGGCCCACGAGATCTCCGAGCCCTCCTCGGCGTTCACCACGATGCTCACGGCGATCTTCGCGCCGCCCGGCCACTCGACGGCGGGCGGCGTCGCGCCGTACCCGATGAGGTCGCGCCGGGGGCCGGGCACGTCGGCTTCGGTGAACTGAAGGGTCATCGGATCCTCGTCGATGTCGGAAGTCGCTGTCGCTGTCGATGTCGGGAATTGCGTGTCGCGAACGGCATGCGGGCCTGCCGGACGCCGGCATGCCGGTGTCCGGGGGTCGCCGGCGGGGGTCCTAGGTCCTCGGCTCGCCCAGCTCGGGCTGCTCGGAGGCCGAGCCCGCCTGGATGTGCGCCAGCATCGCGTCGGCGCCGGCCTGGGCGTCGCCGGCCAGCACGGCGGCCATGACCTCGCTGTGCTCGCGCATGCTGTCGGGCGACCGCTGTTCGACGGCCCAGTTGGTCCGCCACGGGAACACGTCCCACAGCCGTGCGGTGAAGTCCCGCAGCATGTCCGAGCCGGCGGCCTCGTAGATCGCCAGGTGCCAGGCGGAGTTGAGCTGAGCCATCCGCTTGCCGCGGCCGGCGCGGCCTGCGGCCAGGAAGCTCTCGTGGATGGTCTGCAGCTCTCCCCTCTGGTCGTCGGTCATCCGCTCGATCGCGAGCCGGGTGGCCAACGGCTCGAGCGCCATGCGCATTGCATACACATCAGACAGCCGTTCCGGCGAGTGTCGCGCGACGACGACACCCCGGTGCGGCTCGTAGTGCACGAGACGGTCCGCCTGCAGCAGGCGGAGCGCCTCCCGGATCGGGGTGGGGCTCATGCCCAGCTCGGCCGCCAGCTCGTCGACCTGCAGGCGATAGCCCACCTCCAGCTGGCCACTGCGGATTCGTTCGCGCAGGACCCGGAGCGCCAGCTCCGACTTGGTCCGATGCGTCGGAATCTCAGGTTCGGTCACGAGGCAGATCATGCAGGCAACACAGACGTCTCTGTCTCACGGGAGGCTCCCCTCGACGTGTTCTGCAGTGAATAGAAAATATCCTGTAGTCGGGTTGTATGCAAGGAACCGGCTTCAGCCGAAACCCGTTCGTTGCCCGACGCAACCTCGTCGTCACGGAGCCGCTGCGACGCCCCGTTCAGCACGCTCGGCAGGGCCGCCCGCTCGCGCCGCCACGACCGGGCGCACCCTGAGCGTCGCTTTCCCGCGCGGCGACGACAGTGAGGTTGCGCGCGGGATTGCGAGCGAGCGCGACCGGCCCGGATGCGGCCGACGAGCGCAACCTGAGCGTCGCTTTCCCGCCCGGCGACGACAGCGAGGTTGCGCCCGGGGTCGGCAGGCAACACCGGACGCGCCCCCGCGACGCGGAAGGACGACCCGCCGGGCGCAACCTGAGCGTCGCTTTCCCGCCCGGAGACGACAGTGAGGTTGCGGCCGGTCAGCGGACGACGGCCAGCGCGCGGGTGAGGCCGAGGGCCGCGGTGCGAACGGCCGGGGCGAGCCGCTCGGCGTCGAACCGGTTGACCCAGCCCGTGATCGACAGCGCGGCGAGCGCGCGTCCGTCGGCGTCGAGCACCGGGGCGGCGACGCAGGTGACACCGACACCCGACTCCTCACGCTCGTAGGCGACGCCGCGCTCGCGGATCCGGGCCAGCTCGGCGTGCAGGAGGCCGGGCGCGATGATCGTGCGTGGGGCGCGGCGGGTGAGGCCGGCGCGCAGGACGTCGTCGAGGAGCTCCGGCGGCGCGAACGCGAGGATGGCCTTGCCGACGCCGGTGCAGTGCATCGGCATCCGGCCGCCGACGCGTGAGGGCACCCGCGGTCCCGAGCGGCCCTCGAGCTTCTGGACGTAGACGACCTCGGTGCCGTCGGGCGTCGCGAGGTGGATGGTCTCGTGGGTGGCCTCGAAGAGGTCGGCGAGGAACGGCACCGCCGCCTCGCGCAGGCCAAGCTGCCGCGGCACGAGCTGGCCGAGCTCGAACAGGCGCATCCCCAGCCGCACCCCGCCCCCCGGGCTGCGTTCCACGACCTGCCACTCGGCGAGCTCGCTCACCAACCGGTGCACCGTCGCCTTCGCGATGCCCGTGCGGCGCACGATCTCGGCGAGCGAAAGCTCGTCGTCGCCGAGCCGGAACGCGGTGAGCACCGTCAGGGCCCGGCCGAGAACGGAGTTGGGCCCGTCGCCGTTCCGATGAGTGGACCGCACGCCTTCCAGCCTGCGTCGTCGCGGTGCGATCGTCCAGTCCATGGACATCCCGAAGGTGCCGGTCGCGATCGTCGGCCCCGGACATATCGGCACGGACCTGCTGGTCAAACTCCGTCGGAGCCCGGTGCTCGACGTCCGCTACGTCGCCGGGATCGTCGAGTCCGAGGGCCTGGCCCGGGCCCGCGAGGCCGGCGTGGCGGCGTCGGCGGGCGGCGTCGACTGGCTGCTGGCCCAGGACCCGCTGCCGCGCATCGTCTTCGAGGCGACGTCGGCCAAGGCGCACCTGGCCAATGCGCCGCGCTACGAGGCGGCGGGCATTCGCGCCGTCGACCTCACCCCGGCCCACCTCGGCCCGATGGTCTGCCCGGCGGTGAACGGCGAGGACCACCTCGACGCGGCGAACGTCTCCATGATCACCTGCGGCGGGCAGGCGACGATCCCGATGGTCGCAGCCGTCTCCCGGGTGACCCCGGTGCCCTACGCCGAGATCGTCGCCTCGATCGCGTCGCGGTCGGCCGGACCGGGCACCCGCGCCAATATCGACGAGTTCACCCACACCACAGGCGGCGCCGTCGCCGAGGTCGGCGGGGCGGCGCGCGGGAAGGCGATCATCGTCCTCAACCCGGTCGAACCGCCGATGATCATGCGCGACACCGTGTTCTGCATGATCGGTGCCGACGCCGACCGCGCCGCGATCACCGCGTCGGTCCACGACATGGTCCTGCGGGTGCAGGAGTACGTCCCGGGCTACACGCTGCGTGCCGAGCCGCAGTTCGACGAGCCCACCGACGAGTGGGGCGGGCACGCCCGAGTCGCCGTGTTCCTCGAGGTCAAGGGCAACGGCGACCACCTGCCGCCCTATGCCGGAAACCTCGACATCATGACCGCGGCCGCGGCACGCACCGGCGAGCTGATGGCCCGCGCCGAGCTGGGAGCTCTCGCATGACGAAGCGCGCACTCCGCAACGACGTCCGGATCATCGACACCACGCTGCGCGACGGCAGCCACGCGATGGCCCACCGCTTCACCGAGACGCAGGTCCGCGACACCGTCCGTGCCCTCGACGGCGCCGGGGTGGAGTGGATCGAGGTGTCGCACGGCGACGGCGTCGGCGGCTCGTCGTTCAACTACGGGTTCTCCGGCACCGACGAGATGACCCTCATCGCCGCCGCCCGCGAAGAGGCCCGGCAGGCGAGGATCGCGGTGCTGCTGGTGCCGGGCATCGGGACCGTCGACGACCTCAAGCGGGCTCACGACGCGGGCGCGGAGATGGTGCGCGTCGCGACGCACTGCACCGAGGCCGACGTGTCGCCGCAGCACTTCGCGGCCGCCCGCGACCTGGGTATGGAGACGGTCGGCTTCCTGATGATGGCCCACCGCACCGACCCCGCCGACCTGGCGAAGCAGGCGCGGATCATGGTCGACGCCGGGTGCGAGTGCCCGTACGTCACCGACTCCGCGGGCGCGCTGCTGATGCACGAGGCCAGGGCGCGGTTCGAGGCGCTGCTCGCCGAGGTCGGCGACGAGGCGCTCGTCGGTTACCACGGGCATCAGAACCTGTCGATGGGCGTCGCGAACTCGGTGATCGCCTACGAGACCGGGGTCCGGTCGATCGACGGGTCGCTGTGCGCGCTCGGCGCGGGCTCGGGCAACTCCCCCACCGAGGTGCTCGCCGCGGTGTTCGACCGGCTCGGCGTGGACACCGGGCTCGACGCCGGTGCCCTGCTCGACGCCGCCGAGGACGTCGTGCGGCCGTACCTGCAGCGCTGGCCGAAGATGGACCGCAACGCGATCGTGCAGGGGTGGGCCGGGGTGTACTCGTCGTTCCTGCTGCACGCCGAGCGGGCCGCAGAGCGCTACAAGGTCCCGGCGCACGAGATCCTGCGTCGCTGCGGCGAGCTGGGCTACGTCGGCGGCCAGGAGGACATGATCATCGACGTGGCGATCGGGTTGGCGGCCGAGCGCGCCGGCTCCTGACCACGTCGGCGCCGGCCCGCGCCGGCTCCTGGACACCACCACGCCGGACCCGCCGGCTCCCCGACGACACGCGCGCCGAGCCCGTCGCCCCGACGGCTCGGCGCGTCGTGCTGTGCCGCGCCGGCGCTCCGCCGCCGCGTGCTGTGCGCCGGGCCGGGCCGGGCCGGGCCGGGCGATGTCCTCACCCAGACCACGCCCGCAACGTCACCGGCCTCCTGCCGCCAGGAACGGCCCTTTCCGGCAGTCCAGTTGCGGGAAAGTGCCGTTCCTGCACAACGAGCGGAGCGAGGCAGTCCTCATGTCGCTGGAGAACCCACGGCGGGCTGCTCGGGGAGGGCTACCTGCACGGGACGAACACCGTCGCCGAGGCCGTCCGGCAGGTCCAGGGCCGGGGCCCCGCCACGACGTCGCCGTCGCGACGTCCGGCGCCCAGAGGACGGCTCCGCGCTGGTGCTCACCCGCGACCGGTGACGTCGCCACGGATCGGGGTCAGCCCGTGTATCACGCCACCGCCGGCCGTCAGGGACGGACGGCGAGGTCGAGGCGCTCCGCGACCAGCGGGCGGGCGTGCCCGCTGCTGGGCCGCAGGTTCGCGAAGAGCCGGTCGAGCAGGCTCGACGCCGACTGGCTGTCCGTCGCGGGATCCCGGCCCTCCAGCTCGGCGACCCGGGCGGCGAGCACCGAGAGCTCCATCCCGAGCGTGAGCACCATCGCCGCCAGCTGGTCGACGGTGGCGCTGCCCAGGAAGGCGGGCTCCGACCCCTCCACGACGTCATCGATGTCGATCATGCTGCTCCCTCCGCCGGCGCCGGCGGTGTCGTCGATGCCGCCAGAGCGGGCTTGTGCGCCTCCAGCACCGCCCACGGCAGATGCCACTCGGCTCGTTCCGGGAAGCCCTCGGGCAGGAGCTCGCCCGTCCGTTCGTCGAACGGCACCCACCGCGCCCCGGCCAGCCCGACCGCGGACAGCTCCCGTACGACGTCGAACTCCATGAGCCCGGGCATGAACGGCTCGTTCTGCCGCCAGGCGTGGTCCTCCATCACCGCGTCCCGGAAGAGGTCGCCGGTGCGGCTGAACTCGAGGAACCGCACGATGCCTCCGGGCGTGAGGATGCGGGCCGCCTCGGCGAACGTCGCGCGCAGGACGTCGGGCGGCATCTCGTGGAGCACCATCGTCCCGGTGACGACGTCGACGGTGCCGTCGGGCAGGCCCGTCGCGGCAGCATCGCCCTGCCGGAAGGTGATCTCCAGGCCGTCGTCGTCGGCCCTGGTCGCGGCGAGCCGGACGCACGGTCCGGAGAACTCGATGCCGATGACGTCGGCCTCGGCGTACCGCTCCTTGAACGGACGGGTGCTCTTGCCGAACCCGGACCCCATGTCGACGATCCGCCGGTACGTCTCGCCCGGGAACGTCGCGGTGAACCTGCGGTGCAGCTCGAGCCCGCGGTTGCGGCCGATGTGCAGCACCTGGGTCCCGATCTCGTACACGAGCGCGGACGGCGCCGCTCCCCAGACACCGCCGGGCTGACAGTGGATGTCGTGGTCGCGGTACCAGCCCGGCAGCTCGAGCTCCGGGTCCAGCTCCGCGCGCGCGAGGTGCGGCGGGCGCAGGTCCTCGCCGAGGGTCTCCCAGTTCCGCGCGACGACGTCGTTCACGACCCGCCACTTGAGGACCTGGGCGCCGCGCTCGAGGAAGCCGAACCACGCGTAGCTCGGGCACCGTTCGACCAGCTCACCCGCCTCCTCGAGGGTCGTCGGGGCGCCCTCCCGGGCGGCGAGCGTGTCGAACTCGTCGCGCAGCCGTCCGAAGACCTCGGTCGACCAGAGCCTCCTCATCGCGGTCAGGTAGTCGATGCGGCGGCGGTCGTCGTCGCCGAGGGTGTCGAGTGCGATGCGGGCCATCCCTGTCCTTCCTCCGTCCGATCAGTGCTCGTGCGGGCCGCCGGGACCGGACCCCTGGGTGAGGAGCTCGTCGACCAGCTCGTCGAGGGCCGCGGCGAAGTCGGCCGGCGCCTCCCACGGGGCGAAGTCGGTCAGCCCGGGGAGACGGACCACCCTGCTCCCGAGCTCGCGGGCGACCCGGTCCTGGCGGGTGGCGATCAGGTCGGCGGAGCCGATCAGCACCGCCGACGGGATCCCCGTCGTGCGGAACGCCTCGAGCATCGGTGCGACGGGCGTCGCGAAGACCGCGCGGTATGCGCTGGCATACCCGGGCCGGGCGACGAGGTAGTCGCAGACGGCGCGGTTGCGCAGCGCGATGTCGACGTCCGGATAGAGGTGGGCCAGCCGTGCCCAGATCGTCGCCAGGTGGGTGCCGTCCCCGGCGTTCTCGATGTCGGGGGCATAGCGGGCCGCTCGCTCGGCCCGCTCGTCGTCGGTGTAGAGCGACACACCGTGGAACACGACCGCGGCGACGACCCCGGAGTGCGCGGCAGCCATGATCATCGCCAGGTGGCCGCCGGTGTGCTGGCCGACGAGGACGACGGGCCTGCCTGCGCGCACGATCTCGATCGCGTCCCACAGTGTGGCGGCGTAGACGGCGAGGTCGTCCGTCGCCGGGTCGAGCGGATCGGAGAGCCCGTAGCCCGGCGTGTCGAGGACGGCGACCGGACCGCGGTGGCCGAGGTGGTCGAGGACCGGCTCGTGTGTCCAGCCCGAGAGCGGGGACTGGTGGAGGATGGCGACGAGTGGCGTGACGACGCCGTGGTCGGCCGCGGGGCGCAGCCGCACCCCCACCCGTCCCCGAGCCGTGGGGACGGTCGACACACCCCACCCGGCGTCCGCGGCCGTCACGTCGCCATCCCGACGATGATCGCCGCCAGGTGCCGCAACGCCAGGCGGTAGTCCTCGATCAGGATGTTCTCGTCGGGCCCGTCGACGCCGGAGTCCGGACGCGCGATCCCGACCCCCACGACGGGCACACCGGCCGCGGCCACCAGTGCCCGCGTCCCGATCCACACCGTCGTCGCCTCCAGCACCGGCAGCACGCCGTGCGCGAGCTCGGCCGCGGCCGCGACGACACCGGCGAACCATCCCGACGAGTCCGTCGACTCCGGCTCCCCGGCCCGCCGCACCTCGATCTCCAGGCCGGTGTCGAGGCCCTCCCCCGCGAGGAACGAGCGGAACGCCGCGAGCACGCCGTCGGTCGTCTGGCCGGGGACGAGCCGGACCTCGATGCCCGCACTGCACTCGGCCGGGACCCCGAGCGCGACCGACCCCGCGGGCGGGCCGGCGTGGATCCACGACAGGACGATCGTCGGTGACGTCCGGACGGTGTATGCCGGGGCGTCGACGGCGGTCAGGCTCTCGCGCAACGACTCCCCGGCCCGGCCGATCAGGTACTCGCGGTCGAACGGCATCGCCGCGAGGGTCGCGGCGTCGATCTCGCCCCACGGCGTCACGGACTCGAGGAAGCCGGGGACGTGCCGCCCGTCGGTGGATCGGGTCAGCGCCGCGACGGCGGCCGTCACGCGCGCGGCCGCCTGCGGGAGCAGGATCGCGTTCTGCGAGCTGAGGTCGCGGTCGAGCGCCCGGCACCGGAGCTCGAGGTAGAGGATCCCCTTCTCCCCCAGCTTGAGCAGCGGCCTTCCGTCGAAGTCGCTCCAGGAGTTCTCCCAGAGGGCACCGTCGGCGCGGACGAAGTCCGGGAAGCAGTCGACCACCTCCGCCAGGGCCGGAGCGCCGAGTGTGCGCTTCCCCTCGATCAGGAACCGCACCTCGACCGGGAGCTCGACGCCGGCCTTCACGAACGCGTCGACGACGTGGATCCGCGAGAGCAGCGCGGCCTTGTCGTCGGCGATGCCGCGGGCGAACATCCGACCGTCGCGGCGCGCGGGCTCGTAGGGCGGTGTCGTCCACGCCTCGTCGGGTCCCGGCGGCTCGACCTCGACGTCGTAGTGGTTGAAGTTCAGCAGCGAGCGCTCGCCGGTCCCCACCCTGGCCAGCAGGTACGGGTAGGCGCGGGCGGACTCGACCACCTCGATCGACGCGCCCAGGGCGCGTAGCCGGCGCTCGATCCACTCCTTCGTCGCGAGCATCCCGTCGGGTTCCTCGCGCCGTGACCGGAACCGGCAGAGCTCCTCGAGCTCGTCGAGGTAGCCGTCGAACGAGGCGTCGATCGCCTCCCAGACCGCGGCGACACGCTCCTGAGCGGGCGCGGCGGGGGTCACCACCTCCCACCGCCCGGGCTGAAGATCTCCGTCATCCGGTCGATCACCTCGTCGGGCGCGCGACGGGTGTCGTAGCTGTCGTCGTCGGGCGCCCACACGCGGAGCCGGCGGGCCCGGGCGTGCATCTCCGCGGTGAGCATCACCAGGCCGTCGCAGTCGATCACCGGCAGCCCACCGACCTCGTGGATGCCCGCCGCCCACAGCATCTCGTTGGGCAGCCCCTCACCGGGGACGATGCACTGCGCCCCGGTGCGGCGCAACGTCGTCGCGGCCTCGTCCATCGCCGCCGCCAGCGCGTCGGTGCGACCGTCACGTGTCGCGCTGGTGACGAGGTCGCGTCCGCCCTCGAGGTACCGGAACCCCACGCAGGAGTCCGCCAGCCCCAGTGCCCGGATGTTGGCGGTCAGGGCCTCCTCGAGCTCCGGGATGAAACCGACGACGCCGAAGCGCAGCCCGTGGGTGCGGGCGAGGGTGAACGCGGTCTCGCCGTAGGCCAGCACCGGGATCGAGACCAGCGAGCGGGCCATCGCCAGCCCGGGGTCCTGGCTCGTGCCGATGACGTAGGCGTCGTAGCCCGCGCGTTCGGCCTTCACCGCCTGGGAGGCGAAGTACCAGGAGAAGAACACCTCGATCTGGCCGAACCGCACGTAGTCGGCCGGGATCTGGTCGTCGTAGACCGCGCCGGGCAGGCCGACGAACGTGACGTCCGCGCGGTCCCCGAGCATCGCCGTCGCGTGTCTCGGGTAGGTCTCGTCGAGCCACGGGTTGCGGCCGATGATCGTATGCTTCTGAAACCAGATCTTCACGGTTCTCCCTGGTACGACGTGTGCTACACGCCGATCGGCGTCGAGGCCCCGCTGGGCCGTCGAGCGGGCCACGGGGTCGTCGCGGTGTCGGATGTCGGCGAGGATGCGCAGCGCGCCGAGCCTCCCCGAGTAGACGGCCCATCCCGCGCCGCGCGGCGCGTAGGCGTCGCCGACGACACGATGGGGAACCGGCAGTCGACGTGGCGCAGCCGGGGTCGCGACGCCGGCGTCCCACAGCGCGTCCACGTCCGCGACGGCGGTCTCGGTGTCCGGCAGGCTCGCCCGCAGGGTCAGCACGCGGTCGCGCCACCCCGAGACGGTCGTCATCAGGTGGACGTGCAGCAGGTCGGACGCGCGCAGTCCGGCGAGCAGGCCGAGTCGGGAGTAGATCGTCACGCCCGGCGCCAGGCTCTGCAGCGGCGTCACGTAGTGCGTCTCGACGCCATGGTGCACGAGGTGTGCGACGACGCCCCACGCCTCCCAGCCGCCGCGGTCGTCGTGGACGGCGGCCCGCCGGACACCGGCGGGATCCGGCACGCCGGAGCCGAAGCAGCGCACCGGGTCGCGGTCGTCGCTCCATCGCGGCCCGACGACGGCGCCCGTCGCGAGCACGATCCCGTCCCACGGCTCGGCCGTGAGGAGGCCGGCGTCGAACGCGACGCCCTGGCGGAGCTCGACGCCGCACTCCCGGCACGTCCGCTCCTGGTCCTCGACCAGCCGGGCCCAACCGGACCGGCCGTGCAGGGCACGGGCCGTCCGGAGCGCACCGCCGAGTGCGGGCTCACGTTCGACGAGTGTGACGTCCGCCCACCGCGTGGCCGTGAGCGCCGCCTCCATCCCGGCCGGGCCGCCGCCGACCACCAGGAGCCGGGGACGTCCGCCGGTCACGACCCGGTCGGCTGCGGCGTAGGCCTCGCGCCAGGCCTCCTCGAGGCCGACCTCGGGGTTCACGACGCAACTGATGGGCAGGCCGCCGGACGAGCGGCCTATGCAGAGCTGGTTGCAGGAGGTGCACCTGCGGACGACCTCGCCGCCGCGGTGCTTGCGATTGAGGCCGGGGTCGGCGATGTGCGCGCGCGTCATGGCCGTCGCGTCGGCGCATCCCGCGGCCAGGACGTCCTCGGCGACGTCGAGGGAGTCGATCCGGCAGGCGAGCAGCGTCGCGACGTCGTCGGGCAGCCGGTCGCGCACCGCCTTCCCGAGATGCGCGAAGGGCGCCGGGCCGTGCGACATGTCGGCCATCTGTGTCGACAGGGACGGGCCGCCGACGTAGGCGGAGTGGCTGACGTCGACGAAGTCCAGCCGGTACCTCGACGCCCACTGCGCGGCGTACTGCGACATGACGTCCACGCCCAGGCCGCCGTCGACGAACTCCTCGGCACTGATCCGCACGCCGAACGCCATGTGGGCGGGGACCAGGCCCCGGGTCCGGGTGAGGACTCGCTCGACGAGCCGCGCCCGGTTCGCGGGTGTGCCGCCGTACTCGTCGTCGCGTCCGTTGCTGATAGGCGAGAGGAACTGCTGCAGCAGGTGCCCGTGACCCAGATGGATCTCGACCCCGTCGAACCCCGCGGCCGCGGCGCGGAGCACGCCGCCTGCGAAGCAGTCGACCAGCTCGTCGATCTCGTCGGTCGTCATCGCGTGGGGTACGGCCGCGCCCCGGCTCCAGGGGATCGGGCTCGGTCCCCAGGACGGCGTCCGCGTGTAGTCGTCGGCGGCCTCCCGTCCCGAGTGGAGGATCTGGGCGAAGATCGCCGCGCCCTCGCCCTGGACGGCGGCGGTCAGCCGGCGCAGTGGCGCGACGGCGTCGTCGGACCAGACGGACAGGGCCTCGGGTCGTTTCAGGCTCGTGGGGTGGACGCGCAGCCCCTCGGTGACGACGAGCCCGACGCCGCCCGCGGCACGCTCTCGGTGGTAGGCGACGAGCCGGTCGGAGACCTCGTGCCGCTCGCCGAGGTTCGTCGTGTGGGCCGAGACGAAGATCCGGTTCCGCAAGGTCACGGGACCGAGCGTCAACGGCCGGAACACCCGCTCCGGCGGCGGCGCGTCATTCCTGTCGGTCACGACGTCGGCCTCCTCGTTCCGCCAAGAGGAACATCTGTCGTTGTATTCCCGGCGCAGCGATGAGAACATCTACCGGGATCGAAGGCAAGACGTCGTCGGTGGCGCGATACCTGGTGCGACGACGTCCTGGCGGCGGTTCGTCTATTGTTCCTCTGAGCGGAATGAGGTGCAGGTGCCCGAGGCGACCGGCGGCACGAGCTCGAGCGAGCGCGTCGCCGACATCCTCCTGCTCTTCTCCGACGGGCCGCGGACGATCGGGGTCACCCGGGCGGCGCGCGAGCTCGGTCTGTCCAAGGCGGTCGTCCACCGCATCCTGCAGTCCCTCACCGGCCGCGGCCTGGTCGCCTACGACGCCGCGAGCCGCGAGTACGGGCTCGGCCCCGCCGCGGCGTCCCTCGGCAGCCGGGCGTTGCGGGACTCGGACCTGCGCGCGGTCGCACTGCCCCATCTCGTCGACCTCCGGGACCGCCTGCACGAGACGGCGACCGTGAGCGCGAAGGTGCCGGGCGGCCGGCTCTTCCTCGACCAGGTGGTCGGGGCGCACGAGATCACGATGTCGGTCGAGGTCGGTCGCCGGCTCCCGCTGCACGCCGGCGCGGTCGGCAAGTGCATCCTCGCGTTCTCGACCCCGGACGAGATCGACCTCGCCCTGTCCCGCGACCTGCGCGCGGTGACGCAGGCGACGGTCGTCGACCCGGACCGGCTGCGCGCCGAGCTCGCCCGCATCCGCGCGGACGGCCACGCGGCGTCGGTGGGCGAACGCGAGGCCGGCGCCGCCTCGGTCGCCGCACCCGTCCTCGGCCGGGCCGACGTGGCCGTCGGCGCGGTCTCGGTGTGCGGCCCCCGCTTCCGCCTCACCGACGAGCGGATCGCCGCCGTCGTACCCGACGTGGTCGCCGCGGCGACCCTGGTGACCGATGCGCTCGCCGGGCGGGCCACCCCCGGTGGTCCGCGCCGACCGGCGGGCCCCGACTCCGCGACGGGGCGTTCGCCCCTCGACCGGGACGGGCAGTCGCTCACCTTCTGACGACGCTCGGGGTCCGTATCACCCCGATCGACCGTTCCGATCCCGATGCCGGTCGAGCGCCCGCACACGCAGGAGCGCCCCAACCCTGCGGGCCCGCACATGGCTCCCGTCGTCGTTCCAGTTGAAATCGATTCAGTACCTCGAAACACGACCATAACGAACTGGCCGTTGACTCTGACGGAACGCCCCTCTACGTTCCTCTCATCGGAATGCCGTACGGCTCACCGGAACAGGGAGAACGAGTGGACGCGGTCAAGGCGGTGCTCTCGCCCGTGACGATCGGTGGCGTCCCGCTGCGCAACCGCGTGGTCGTCCCCGGGCACACCACCAACTTCGGGCACGCGAACCTGCCCACCCGCCGCCACGTCGACTACCACCGCGAGCGGGCGCGCGGCGGAGTCGGGCTGATCGTCACCGAGGCGGTGCGCGTGCACCCGACGAGCGCGGGGCGCCACATCAGCCTCGGCAGCTTCGACGACTCGTCGATCCCCGCCTTCGCCGAGGTCGCGCAGGCCGTCCAGGCCGAGGGCGCGAAGATCTTCGCGCAGATCATGCACGCGGGCCGGCAGGCCAACGGCGACGCGACGCGCACCGTCGCCTGGTCGGCCTCACCGCTGCGCTGGACCTCCGGCGCCCAGGTGCCGCGGGCGATGGGCCGCCGCGACCTCGACACCGTCGTCGACGCCTTCGGCGCCGCCGCCACCCGGATGACCCGAGCCGGGCTCGACGGCCTCGAGGTCCACCTCGGCCACGGCCATCTGCTGCAGCAGTTCCTCTCCCCCGTCACCAACCAGCGCGACGACGAGTACGGCGGCTCGCTGGGCAACCGGATGCGGCTGAGCCGCCGGGTCCTCGAGACCGTCCGGAGCGCGACCGACCTGCCCGTCGGCATCCGGATCAGCGCCGACGAGTTCCTGCCCGGCGGCCTCGACGTCGCCCAGATGATCGAGATCGTGGGGCTGCTGCGCGAGGAGTTCCCGCTCGCCTACGTGCACGTCAGCCACTCCGCCTACCACGGGAGCTGGTCGCTCTCGACGCAGATGGCGGACATGAGCTTCGGGCACGCGCCGTTCCGGCACCACGCCGCCGCGTTCCGGCGCGCACTGCCGGGCCTGCCCGTCATCGCGGTGTGCCGGCTGGACACGCTGCCCGAGGCGGCCGAGCTGGTCGCCGACGGCGACGCCGACCTCGTCGCGCTCGCCCGGCCGCACATCGCCGACCCGCACCTGGTCCGCAAGGTCGCGGAGGGTCGCCCGGACGAGATCCGCAACTGCCTGGCGTGCAACCAGGGCTGCATCGCGCGCGTCGAGCAGAGCCTGCCGATCTCGTGCGTCGTCAATCCCGAGGTCGGTGCCGAGGGCGAGTGGGCAGCACACCGGGAGCGCGCCGCGACCGCGCCGGCACGGCGGGTGCTCGTCGTCGGCGGCGGGCCCGCGGGCCTGGAGGCGGCGCTGTCCGCCCGCCGGGCCGGCCACACCGTCCGGCTCGTCGAGGCCGCCGACCGGCTCGGCGGGCAGCTGCGCACCGCGGCGCGGGTCGGGGGCCGCGAGCGGCTCGTGCTGCTGGTCGACGACCTCGAGCGCGCCGTGCGCGACGCGGGCACCGAGGTCGTCACCGGTCACCGGGTCACCCCGGCCGAGGTGCTCGACGGCGGCTGGGACGACGTCGTCGTCGCGACCGGGTCGCGCCCTGCGCGCCGTGAGCTGCCGGGAGGTCCGCGCGTCGTCGACACCTGGACCGCGGTCGAGCTCGTCGAGGCCGAGGAGGCGCCGACCGGCGCGGTCCTCGTGCTCGACGACGACGGCGGCTGGCCCGCCGCCTCGCTCGCCGAGCGCTTCGCCCGCCGCGGCGCCGAGGTCCATCTCGTCTCGCCGTCGGCGCCGCTGAGCCCGAAGATCACGACCTACTCGAAGCTGGCGCTGGTCCCGCGGCTGTCCGACCTCGGGGTGCACGTCCACCTGATGTGCACGCCGGAGGCGGCGGGTCCGGACGCGGTCGACCTCGTCGAGGTCGTCGGCGGGACCCGCGCCCGCGTGGAGGGCGTCACGCTCGTCGTCGACGCCGGGTCCGGCTCGGCCGACGACGAGCTGCACCGCGCGCTGGACGCGCTCGTCGGCAACGGGCCGGGTCCGCGCCTGCACCTCGCCGGGGACGCCAACTCCCCGCGGACCGCGCTCGAGGCCGTCTACGAGGGCAGGCTCGCCGGCGCGGTGCACACCACCGTGCACGACCCGGCACCGTTCCTGCTCGCGCTGACCCGCTGAACCCGCACGCGAACCGATCGACATCTGCATACCGAACCGCCGCGCCGGCACCCGCCGGCCCGGATGATCCGCCGGCCCCGCCGGCACGACGATCTGCCGGCACCGCCGGCCGAACCCGGAGGTCATTCGTGCTCGACATCGAGGAACGGTTGACGCTCGACGAGCGCTCTTCCGTGGACTTCGTGCTCAGCCTGCGCAAACGCTGGTCGGACACGATCTATCCCGCCCTCGTGGAGGAGTTCGTCGCGACCGGCGCCGACCCGGCGACCGCCGGCGACGCCGACACCGCGCTGCACGATCTGCCGCTGTATCCGTGGTTCAGCCACCTCGAACGGGTACAGCAGAAGATGCTGTGGAAAATCGCGGGCGACGCCGTCATCGCACGGCGCGAGGAGCTGCTCGGCCAGCTCGAGCAGGCCCCCGCGGGACCCGAGGGCAGCCTCCGGCTCGACCCCGACCTCGTCCTGCCGGACTGGTACACCGACTACGACATCCACGTCCAGCCGGGCGGCGTCTTCTCCGACGACCTGTCGGCCTACGTCTACGAGTTCGGCGCGCGCATCGTCATGCTGCGCGACAACGACGGCTACAAGTTCCACCAGCTCTTCGTGACCACCGCGCTGCCCGAGCTCCCCGAGGCGACCCGCGTCGTCGACCTCGGCTGCGGGTTCGGGAAGAGCACCCGGCCGCTGAAGCTGCGCTACCCGACGGCCGAGGTCATCGGCATCGACCTCGCCGCTCCGAACCTGCGGCTCGCCCACGCCGAGAGTGCCGACGCCGGCATCGAGGTCAGCTACCGGCAGGCCGACGCCCGCAGCACCGGCCTGGACGCCGACAGCTGCGACGTCGTCACCGGGACGATGCTGCTGCACGAGATGCCCGCGAGCGTCATCGAGGAGACGATCGCCGAGGCCGCACGCATCGTGAAGCCGGGTGGGACCGTCGCGTTCCTCGAGTTCCAGCCCACCGGCGAGGCCCTGCGCGACGTCACCGTCGTCGAGCACGCCGAGCGCAACAACGAGCCGTTCTTCCACGACCTGTTCGGCAGCGACCTGGTCGCCCTCTGCGCGAGGTACGGCCTCACCGACGCCCGCTGGACGCCGTTCGACGAGCGCCTGGAGGGTATGCGCCCGCAGGGCTGGGGCCACCGTCCCGAGTGGCACTTCCCCTGGGCCGTGCTGACCGCGACCCGCCCCGCCGAGGAGAACTGATGGCAGACGAGTTCGACTACCTGGGCGACCGCCGGATCTCCAAGCTGCTGGACCTGGTCCTGCAGCTGGCCACGGAGGTCCACGTCGGACGCCAGCGCACCCGCGCGCTGGAGCAGCTGCTCGTGCGCTCCGGTACCCTGACCGCCGGCGAGCTGGACGGCTTCCGCGCCACCGCCGACGAGGCCGACACGCTCGACCGCGAGCGTGACGCCTACACCCGCCGGCTCGTCCGGATCATCACCGAGTCCGGACCGGCCGAGCACCCGCTGCGCGAGCAGTGGGAGGACGCCCTCGCCACGAAGGCCGGCTGATGCCGGCCGTGACCGC
The DNA here is from genome assembly GCF_000196675.2 of Pseudonocardia benzenivorans CB1190. Lineage (GTDB taxonomy): Bacteria > Actinomycetota > Actinomycetes > Mycobacteriales > Pseudonocardiaceae > Pseudonocardia > Pseudonocardia benzenivorans. Next base: position 4,516,283 of record NC_015312.1, read on the forward strand.
CGTCGAGCGGGTCGACACGTACCTGACGCTGTGCGAGCAGCGCCGTCTCGACGAGGCGGCCGCCCACCTCGCACCCGGCGCCCGGCTCGTCTTCCCCGGCGGGGTGGTGTTCACCGACCTGCCGTCGATGGTGGCCGCGGCGAAGGGTCGTTACCTGCAGGTGGGCAAGCCCGAACGGCGCTACCTCGCCGGTTCGGACGGCTCGGGGGCCACCACCGTCACCTGCCTGGGCACCTTGTCCGGGCGGTGGCTCGACGGCACGTCCTTCTCCGGGATCCGTTTCGTCGACGTGTTCGTGTTCGACGGCGACCGCATCGCCGAGCAGCACGTGTTCAACGACCTCTCGATCGCCGCGACGGCCGCGGCGACCCCCCTCCACCTGGAGTCCACCTCATGAAGACCGGACGAAAGCTGCTCGGCGCGCTCGCCGCCGGCAGCATCCTGCTGCTGTCCGCCTGTGGCAGCGGCGGCGACAGTGGCAACAGCAACAGCAGCGGCAGCGGCGGCGGCGAACCCACCAAGCTCACGATGGCCATCGCGTCGGCCGTCATCGGACCCAAGGAGGAGGTGGCCGTCTACGCCGTCGCGCAGAAGATGGGCTACTTCTCCGAGGAGGGCCTGACCGTCGACACGATCAACGCCGACGGCTCCGTCGCCGCCGTGCAGGCCGTCGCCTCCGGCAGCGGCAGCATCACCGCCTCCGACACGGGCTCGCTGCTCGCCGCCGCGCAGAAGAACGTCCCGATCACGACCATCGGCGGTCTCGTCCAGAACTGGCCGTGGGTCATCGCGACCAAGACCGACTCGCCCGTCAAGAGCGGCGCCGATCTCAAGGGCAAGAAGATCGGCGTGATCAGCCTGGCCTCGGGCTCGGCGCCCTACGCCCGGGCGTACGTCAAGGCCGCCGGCCTCGACCCGCAGACCGACGTCGAGCTCGTCCCGGTGGGTGTCGGCGCCCAGGCCGCGGCCGCGCTCAACGGCGGCCAGGTCGACGCCCTCGCGCTCTACACCCAGGCCTACACCGTCATCGAGCTGGCGGGCACGAAGCTCGCCTACCTGGACAACCCGGACGTCTTCCAGGGCATCCGCTCGCTGAGCTGGGCCGTCGCGTCGAAGAACTTCAAGGACAGCCCCGAGACCTACGGCAAGTTCCTGCGTGCGGCGTACAAGGCGATGCTGTTCTCCGCCTCGAACCCCGAGGCCGCCATGCGCATCGGCTACCAGGTGTTCCCGCAGATCCTCGGCGGCGCCGACCCGTCGACGCGGCTGGCCAACGACACCGAGACGCTGAAGACCTGGATCAAGACCGCCACCCCGGCCACCGGCGAGCCGTCCTCGTGGAAGGACTGGGGCGCGATCAGCGACGCCGAGTGGGCGAAGACCCAGGACTACACCCAGCAGGCCGGCCAGATCACCGGGCCGGTCGAGCTCGACAAGATCTGGGACCCCTCGCAGCTGCAGACCGCCAACCAGTTCGACTCCGCCGCGGTCATCAAGCAGGCCGCCGACTACCAGCCCTGACCGACGCACACATCCGACGGGCCGATCCCCGACATGGAGGACACGCCGTGAGCCTGCGCGCACCCGGCCGGCAGACCAGCCCGGCCACCGCGGCCGAGACCGACACCGACGCGTGGATCCGCGTGGCGGGTCTCGACAAGACGTACAAGGCACGCCGTTCCGAACCGACCGTTGCACTCCAGGGAATCGACCTGTCGGTGCGCCGCGGGGAGTTCGTCTCGGTGGTCGGCCCGTCGGGCTGTGGCAAGACGACCATGCTCAAGATCCTCGCCGGCCTCGTCTCCCGCACCGCGGGGGACGTGCAGATCGCCGGCAACGACGTGAACGGGCCGCTCCCGGAGATCGGGATGGTCTTCCAGGCGGCGACCCTGCTGCCGTGGCGGACCGTGCGGCAGAACGTCCTGGTCCCGGTCGAGGTCCAGGGCCTGGACAAGGAGAAGTACGGCGCGCGGGCCGACGAACTGCTGGAGATGGTGGGGCTCGGCGAGTTCGCCGACAGCTACCCCTACGAGCTCTCCGGCGGCATGCAGCAGCGCGCCGGCATCTGCCGGGCGCTGGTGCACGACCCCGCGGTGCTGCTCATGGACGAGCCGTTCGGCGCGCTCGACGCCATGACCCGCGAGTACATGAACGTCGAGCTCCTGCGGATCTGGCAGCAGAGCGGCAAGACCGTCGTGCTGGTCACCCACTCCATCCCGGAGGCGGTGTTCCTGTCCGACCGGGTCGTCGTGCTCAGCGCGCGCCCCGGCCGGATCGCCGAGATCGTCGACGTCGAGCTCGACCGGCCGCGTGACCTCTCGGTCATGGCCAGCGACCGGGCCGGTGTGTACGTCGAGCGGATCCGCCGCCACTTCAACGCGACCAGCGTCATCGACTGAGCCCGGCGCGGCTTGGAAAGGAGGGACCACATGACCACCGCGACCCCTGCCGGGAGCACCGTCTCCGACCCGCCGGGCCAGTCTCCGAAGGGGAGCGCCGCCGTGGAGCGCAAGTCCCGGTTCGACGTCCGGGAGCGGCCCGAGCTGCTGCTCGTGCCTGCCGTGTTCGTCGTCCTGATCCTCGTGTGGCAGTTCCTCATCCCGCTGTTCGTCGACGACTACGTGCTCCCGGTGCCCTCGAGCATCGTGGACTCGCTGATCCAGCAGCTCACCGACCCGCTGTTCTGGGGGCACCTGGAGGTGACGCTGCGCGAGTCGCTGATCGGCTTCCTCATCGGCGTCGGGTCGGCGATCCTCCTCGGCACCGCGATCTCGCAGGTCAGGCTCGTCGAGAAGACGTTGATGCCCTACGTCGTCGCGTTCCAGACGGTGCCGAAGGTGGCACTCGCCCCGCTGTTCGTCGTGTGGTTCGGCTTCGGCCTGACCAGCAAGATCGTCATGGCCGCGGTGATCTCGTTCTTCCCGATGCTGATCAACGTGATCGAGGGGCTGCGGGCCGCCGACGCCGACCGGATCCAGATGCTGACCGTGTTCGGCGCCAGCAAGCTGCAGATCTTCCGGATGGTGCGGCTGCCCAGCGCGATGCCGTTCATCTTCGCCGGTCTCGACATCGGCATCGTGTTCGCGATCCTCGGCGCCGTCGTCGGCGAGTTCATCGGCGCCAAGGAGGGCCTGGGCTACCTCCTCCTGCAGACCAACTACAACTTCGACATCGCGGGCATGTTCGCCGTGCTCGTCGTGCTCTCGGTGCTGGGCCTGCTCGCCCATTTCCTGATCCGGTTCGCCCAGCGCAAGATCGCGTTCTGGGCCGAGGAGAGCCGGGTGATCGCCGCATGACCAGGCAGGACCCGAACTCGTTCGCAGGGCGCGTCGCGCTCGTCACCGGCGCGGCCCGCGGCATCGGGCAGACGATCGCCGAGACGCTCGCCGAGCGCGGCGCGACCGTCGCGAGCGCCGACGTGCTCCCCGCCGGGGAGTGGACCAACACGCTCGGCGAGCCGCACTCGCGGCACACCCTCGACGTGCGGTCGCAGGAGTCGGCCGACACGGTCGTCGCCGAGGTCCTCGCGCGGCACGGCCGGCTCGACCACGTCGTCAACGGCGCGGGCATCGTGCGTCGCGGCCCGGCGGCGACGATGACGGCCGAGTCCGTCACCGAGGTCCTCGACGTCAACCTGACCGGCACGTTCCGCGTCTGCCGGGCCGCCCGCGCGGCGCTGGCGGAGACGTCCGGCTCGATCGTCAACATCGGCTCGACCAACGGCCACATCGCCGTGCTGAACACCCTGGGCTACTGCGTCAGCAAGGCCGGTGTCATGCACATGGCCCGGGTGCTCGCACTGGAGTGGGCGCCCGACGGCATCCGCGTCAACGCCGTCGGACCGACGATCGTGCCGACCGACATGACCGCCGACCTCCGGGTCGACGACGCCTACATGACGGAGAAGATGGCCACGATCCCGTTGGGCCGCATGGCCGGAACCCAGGACGTGGCCGACACGGTGGCCTATCTGCTCAGCCCCGCGGCGGGCATGGTCACCGGCCAGACGATCTTCGTCGACGGCGGCGTGACCATCCACTGACACCACCCCGCCCTTCCCCGACACCCCTTTCCCGGAGGACCCCGTGGGCGACGCGCCCGGAAGCACCCAGCTGAGCACGGCCCCCGCACCGACCCGTGCCGACATCGACGCCGCGCTCGCCGCCGTCGACGCGCACTTCGACGAGTTCGTCGCCGAGCTGCAGGAGCTGTGCCGGTTCCGCAGCCGCCGCCAGGAGCCCGAGCAGATGAAGGCGACCGCCGAGTGGCTCGCGGAGTCCGCGCGACGCCACGGCGCGACGGCCGACGTCATCCCGTGGGAGCACTCGCACCCGTACGTGCTCGCCGAGGTGCCCGGCGGGCCCAAGCGGCTGCTGCACTTCACCCACTACGACGTCGAGGTGGAGCCCGCGGGTGACGACTCCGAGTGGGTCAGCGGGCCCTACGAGGCGGCGATCCGCGACGGCGCGCTCTACGCCCGTGGCGTCGCCGACGACAAGGGCGTCATCATGTCCCGGCTGCACGCCGTCGCCGCGTGGCGGCTCGCGGGCCTCACCCCGCCGGTGACCAGCGTGTTCATCATGGAGGGCAAGCAGATGCTGCACTCCCCCGGACTCGGCTCGTTCACCGCCGCGCACGCCGAGCGGGTCGCGTCCGACGCGGCGCTGTGGGAGAACTCGTGGCGCGACAGCACGGGCCGCCCGCTGCTCAAGCTCGCCGAGAAGGGCGTGCTCTACCTGCGCCTCAAGGTCCGCACCCTGCCCCGCGACCTGACGAGCCAGAACACGGCGCTGCTCGCGTCGGCCACGACCCGGCTCGTCGGCGCGCTCGCCGGGATGGTCTCCCCGGACGGCACCGTCGGGGTCCCCGGCTTCGCCGACGGCGCCCGGCCGCCGACCGAGGACGAGCTCGCGCTGCTGGCCGACGTCGAGTTCGACGGTGACTTCCTGCGCCGCCGCGCCGAGGTCGACGGGTTCATCGGTGGTGTCGACGACCGGGAGGCGGCCGTCGCGATCCGCACCCGGCCGACGATGACGATCGCGAGCCTCACCGGCGGCGACGACCGCGACGACGTCACCCTCGGCATCCCCGCCGAGGCGTCGGCCAAGGTCGAGATCCGGCTCGTCGCCGGGCAGGACCCCCAGCAGGTACTCGACGCGATCCGCGCCCACCTGGACCGGACCGGCTTCGCCGACGTCGAGATCGACGTCATGGCCACCAGCCGGCCCAGCCTGACCGACCACCGCGACCCGTTCGTCGCGCTCGTCGCCGACGCCGCCCGGCGCACCTACGGCGCCGAGCCGGTCATCGAGCCCTACACGCAGTGGATCGGCAACCAGGGCGTGCTCGCCGACCGGCCGATCGTCGGCGTCGGCGTGTCGCGCGCCGACTCCGGCGTCGACGGCCCGAACGAGCAGATCCTGCTCGAGGACTACCGGGCCGGGATCAAGCACGTCATCGAGATCATGGCCGCGATGGCTGCGAGCACGGAGGAGCCGGCGTGAGGAGCATGGGGGGCCGCGCCGCCCGCGGGTACGTCGACCTGCCGTGGGGTCAGGTGCACTACCGCCACGGCGGCGACCCGGACGCGCCGACGGTGCTGGTGCTGCACCAGTCGCCGCTGTCGTCGGCCACGTACGAGGCCGTCGTCGAGCCGCTGGCCCGGCGCGGGCTGCGCGTCGTCGCGCCCGACACACCCGGCTTCGGCATGTCCGACCCGACGCCCACGACGTGGTCGATCCCGGAGTACGCCGAGGCGGCCTGGGCGTTCGCCGACGCCGTCGGCCTCGGCCGGGTGCACCTGCTCGGCCAGCACACCGGCGCCGTGATCGCCGCGGAGGCGGCGTTCCAGCAGCCCGAGCGGGTCGACGGCGTCGTGCTGCAGGGTCTGCCGCTCTACGACGACGCCGAGCGCATCGAGAAGAAGACGGTCTACGCCCCGCCCTACGAGCCGGCCGAGGACGGCAGCCACCTGCGGGTCATCCGCGACCGTGTGAAGGGCCTCTACCCGCGGCTGGGCGTCGCGGAGACCGACCGGCAGGTCATCGAGTACCTGCAGACCGGCCCCGACTACGCGACGGCCTACCGCGCCGTGTTCGACCACGTCGTCGACACCGACCGGCTCGACACCTTCCCGGTCCTGCTGCTGCACGGCGCCGACGACCTCGTCGACCGGATGACGTCCCGGGTCACCGCGGCGCTGCCGCACGCGCGGCTCGTCACGATCCCGGGCGGGACCGACTTCGTCGCCGACGAGCAGCCCGAGGCGTTCGCCGACGCGCTCGCCCGCTACGTCCTGCGCGAGCCCGCGCACGCCGGCGGTGCCCGATGAGCGCGGGGACCGGCCCGGGGACCGCGCTCCACACCGCGGAGGTCGCCGCGACCGGCGGCCGCGACGGGCACGCCCGCTCGACGTCGGGCTCGCTGGACCTCGACCTGGCCCGGCCCGCCACCCGCGGGACCGGCAAGGGCACCGACCCGGAGGAGCTGTTCGCCGCCGGGTACGCGGCCTGCTTCCTGAGCTCGCTGCACGGCGCCGCCCGCGCCGCCCGCGTCGCCGTCGGCGACCCGACCGTGACCGCCGCCGTCTCCCTGCACGCGGGCGACGACGGCCGGTACTCGATCAGCGCCGCGCTCACCGTCGACGCACCCGACTGCCCGCAGGCCACACTCGACGAGCTGGTCGAGCGGGCCCACCAGGTCTGCCCGTACTCCAACGCGCTGCGGTCCGGTGCCCCGGTCACGCTCGACGCCAGGGGGCGGCCGTGACCGGCACCGACAGGGGGGACATGCACGTGCTGCCGACGGGTCTCGACGTCACCGAATCCGATGCCGCGGTGCCGGACACCGCGTCGCGCTCGGGCCTGGCCCGGGCACTCGGCGTGATCGGCACGCTCGCCGAGCGGGCGCCCGAGGCGATGGGGGTCTCGGCGATCGCGCGCGAGCTGGGGCTGTCCAAGACGGTCGCGCACCGCATCCTCAAGGAGCTCGCGTCGCTGGAGTTCCTCGCGTTCGACGAGGTGACCAAGCGCTACCGGCTGGGTACGGGCGCGCTGCAGGTCGGGATGGCCGCGCTGCGCGGTCTCGACGTGCCGCGGGTGGCCCGTCCGCACCTGCAGCGGCTGGTCCAGGAGACCGGCGAGACGGCCACGCTGTCGGCCCGCCAGGGCGCGGCGCGCGTCTACATCGACCAGGTGCTGTCGCCGCACGAGATCCGGATGTCGGTCGCGCTGGGCACCGCCCACGCGCTGCACGCGGGCTCGTCGTCGAAGGCGATCCTCGCGGCGCTCTCGGACACCGAGGTCGAGGAGTACCTGGAGTCGCACGCGCTCGCCGCCGTCACCGACCACACGATCACCTCCGCGGAGCGGCTGCGCGCCGAGCTCGCGTCGATCCGCGAGCGCGGCTACGCGGGCAGCCGCGGCGAGCGCCAGCACGGCGCGGGCAGCGTCGCCGCAGCGGTGCTGCTCGCCGACGGCGGCGTGTTCGGCGCGGTGTCGCTGTGCGGGCCGGTCGACCGGTTCGGTGCCGACGTGCAGGCCGAGTACGGCGCCCGCGTCGTCGCGGCCGCGCACAAGATCAGCCTCGAGCTCGGGTGGCAGCCCGACGGGGTGGTGGATGCCCTATGACCGAGAACCCTGTGCACGACGGCCCTGTGAACGACGGCCCTGCCTCTGTGGGGACGGCCGCCGGCCCGCTCGCCGGGATCCGCGTGATCGACGCCTCGACGATCCTCGCCGGGCCGCTGTGCTGCCAGATCCTCGGCGACTACGGCGCCGACGTCGTCAAGATCGAGCACCCCGTCGCGGGCGACAGCATGCGCGGGCACGGCCGGTCCAAGGACGGCGTCCCGCTGTGGTGGAAGGAGATCTCGCGCAACAAGCGCACGATCGGGCTGAGCCTGTCCGATCCTGCCGGTGCCGCGGTCTTCAAGGAGCTCGCGGCCACCGCCGACGTCGTCGTCGAGAACTTCCGGCCCGGCACGTTCGAGCGCTGGGGCCTCGGCCCGGACGTGCTGCACGAGCTCAACCCCGGCCTGATCCTGGTGCGCGTCACCGGGTTCGGGCAGACCGGGCCGTACGCGGCGCGGGCCGGCTTCGGGACCCTCGCCGAGGCGATGAGCGGGTTCGCCCACCTCACCGGGCAGCCCGACGGGCCGCCCACGCTGCCGGCGTTCGGGCTGGCCGACAGCATCGCCGGGATCGCGGCGTCGTCGGCGGTGGCGATGGCGCTGTTCGCGCGCGACAACGCGCCCGGCGACGAGCGCGGCCGCGGCCAGGTGATCGACATGAGCCTGCTGGAGCCGATCCTCGCCGCGGTCGGTCCGGGCCCGACGGTCTTCGACCAGCTCGGCGAGATCGGCACCCGCAACGGCAACCGGTCGTCGAACAACGCCCCGCGCAACACCTACCGCACGAAGGACGACCGCTGGGTCGCGGTCTCGACGAGCGCGCAGAGGGTCGCCGAACGCGTCATGGAGCTCGTCGGGCACCCCGAGGTGATCGCCGAACCCTGGTTCGCGACGGGTGCCCAGCGTGCCGAGCACGCCGACCTGCTCGACCGCTACGTCGGCGACTGGATCGCCGCACGCACCCGCGACGAGGTCGCCGAGGCGTTCGCCGCGGCCGGCGCCGCGGTCGCCCCGATCTACGACGCGAGCGACATCGTCTCCGACCCGCACGTGCGGGCCACGGAGATGATCACGAAGGTCGAGGATCCCGACCTCGGGCCGATGGCCATGCACAACGTGATGTGGCGGATGTCGAGGACCCCGGGGTCGATCCGGTTCACCGGGCGCCCACCGGGTGCCGACACCGACGAACTGCTCGTCGGCGAGCTGGGCATGGACCCGGACGCCGTCGCCGAGCTGCGGGAGCGCGGCGTCGTCAACTGACGCCGCCTCCGCGAGACGGAGAGGACGCATGACCCCCACGACGACCGAGCGGGCCGACCCGCTCCTGGCCGCCCTCGCCGGCGGCGTGACGGTCCACGACCTGGGCCGCCCGCTGAGCATCGGTATGCCGCAGTCGCCCAACCACCCGCCCTACTGGCACACCCTCCCCCGCCGCCACGGCGACCGGGTGCGGTCCGACGGGGCGTCGGCGGCCAACGACATGATCACGATGGGCACGCACGTCGGCACCCACATCGACGCGCTGTCGCACGTCTCCCAGGACGGCAGGCTGCACGACGGGTCCGACGCGCACGAGGCGGGCGTCGGCGGCCGGTACGCCGCGCTCGGCGCGCACACGATCGCACCGATCGTCCGGCGCGGGATCCTCCTCGACGTCCCCGCGACGCTCGGCCTACCGCACTGCGCCGACGGGTACGAGATCACCCGCGACGACCTCGACGCGACCGTCGAGCGGCAGGGCACCGTCCCGGCCGAGGGCGACGTCGTGCTGGTCCGCAGCGGCTGGGGACGGCACTTCGACGATCCCGACCCGCGCACGTACGTGGGGCACGACTCCGGGGTCCCGGGGGTCTCCGAGGCCGGCGCGCAGTGGCTCGCCGAGCGTCGGGTGCACGCCGCCGGCGCCGACACCATCGCGTTCGAGCGCCTCGCCCCCGGCGCCGGGCACGCCGTGCTGCCGGCCCACCGGGTGCTGCTGGTCGAGGCGGGCATCTACATCATCGAGGCCATGGCGCTCGACGACCTCGCCGCCGCGGGGGTCCACGAGTTCCTGTTCGTGCTGAGCCCGCTCGCCCTCTTCGGCGCGACCGGGTCGCCCGTCCGGCCGTTGGCGGTGGTCGGCGGTGGCTGAGCGCACCCTCGCCGAGCACCTCGCGGCGTTCGCCGCGAAGTCCACGCAGAGCCAGCTGCCCGGCGACGTCGCCGCGAGCGTGGGCCGCCGCGTCCTCGACGTCCTCGGGCTCTGCGTCGCCGCGCTCGACCTGCCGACGAGCCGCGCCGCCCTGGACCACGTCGCGGAGCAGGGCGGCGCCCCGCAGGCGCACGCCGTCGGGCTGCCCACCGCGGTGCCCGCGGCGTGGGCGGCCTTCGCCAACGGCGTGACCGCGCACTCGCTGGACTACGACGACACGCACCTCCCGTCCGTGCTGCACCCCAGCGCCGCGGTCGTCCCCGCCGCGCTCGCCGCCGCGGAGTACGCCGGCGCGTCGGGCGCACGAACGGTGGAGGCGATCGCCGTCGGGCTGGAGATCACCGTCCGGCTCGGCATGGCGGGCTACGACGAGCGGCTCGGCAACTCGGTGTTCTTCGAGCACGGCCAGCACGCGACGTCGATCTGCGGCGCGATGGGCGGTGCGGCCGCGGCCGCGCTGCTGCTGGACCTCGGCGAGGACGGGGTGCGCGACGCGCTCGGCATCACCGCGTCGATGGCGGCCGGGGTCATCGAGGCCAACCGCACGGGCGGCACGGTGAAGCGGGTCCACTGCGGCTGGGCCGCGCACTCGGCCGTCACGGCCGCGCAACTGGTGCGCCGCGGGTTCACCGGCCCGCCGACGGTCCTGGAGGGCCGCTTCGGGTTCTTCGAGGCGTTCCTGCGCGGCGAGGCCGACCCGGCCGCGATCACCGACGGCCTCGGCGACGAGTGGGCGGTGCCCGGGATCTTCTTCAAGCCCTACCCCGCCAACCACTTCACCCACACCGCGGTGGACGCCGCGGCCCGGCTGCGGGAGCGCGGGGTGCGGCCGCAGGACGTCACGTCGGCGACGCTCGGCGTGCCCGGCGCGGTGATCCGCACCATCGGTGAGCCCATCGAGACCAAGCGCGCGCCGGTCACCGGCTACCAGGCGCAGTTCTCCGGTCCGTACGCCGTGGCCGTCGGCCTGTTCGGCGGCGGCGGCCTCGGCGCCGCCCTCGCCGACTACACCGACGCGCTGGCCGCCGACCCCGACCGGCGCGCGCTGATGGCCAAGGTCGACGTCGTCGCCGACGCCCGCTGCGACGCCGTGTTCCCGCACCAGTTCCCGGCGGTCCTGCGCGTCACCACCGCCGACGGGCGGGAGTGGACCGAGGAGGTCCTCACCAACCGCGGCGGCCCCGACCGGCCGCTGACCGACGCCGAGCACGCCCGCAAGTTCCGCGACAACCTCGCGGTGACGCTCCCGGCCGACGTCGCCGGCGCCGTCGCCGACGAGGTCACCGACACCGTGCTGGGCCTGGCCGCCTCCGACGACCCCGCGGTCGTCGGCCGCCTGCTGGCCCGGCTCACCCCGACCTTCTCCGACACCGAGGAGTAGCAGTGGCACTCGACCTGCTCATCACCAACGCCGCCGTCGCCGGCCATGACCGGCCCGAGCCCGAGCGCCTCGACATCGGCGTCGTGGACGGGAAGATCGTGCGCCTCGAGCCGGGCATCCCGGTCGAGGACGCCACCACCGTCGTCGACGCAGCCGGCAAGCTGGCCTTCCCCGGCGTCGTCGACGCCCACCAGCACTGGGGCATCTACAACCCGCTGTCCGAGGACACCGCGATCGAGAGCCGCGCGTGCGCGCAGGGCGGCGTCACCACCGCGCTGAACTACATGCGCACCGGGCAGTACTACCTGAACAAGGGCGGCCCCTACCGCGACTTCTTCCCCGAGGTCCTCGACGCCTCTGCCGGGCGCGCGCTCGTCGACTACGCGTTCCACCTCGCGCCGATGATGCGCGAGCACATCGACGAGATCCCGCGCCTGGTCGAGGAGTTCGGCGTCACCTCGTTCAAGATCTTCATGTTCTACGGCGGGCACGGCCTGCACGGACGCTCGAACGACCAGAGCTCGTTCCTCATGACGCCCGAGGGCGAGCGCTACGACCTCGCGCACTTCGAGTTCGTCATGCGCGGCATCCAGGCGGCCCGCGAGCGGTTCCCGGACCTCGCCGAGGAGATCTCGCTCAGCCTGCACTGCGAGACCGCCGAGATCATGACGGCGTACCAGAAGATCGTGGAGGCCGACGGGTCGCTGACCGGGCTGCGGGCCTACTCGGCGTCGCGGCCGCCGCACTCCGAGGGCCTCGCCGTCTCGATCGCGTCGTACCTGGCGCACGAGACCGGCCTGCCGAAGATCAACCTGCTGCACCTCAGCTCGGCCAAGGCCGTCGACGCCGCGCTGCGCATGGCGGGCGCCTTCCCGCACATCGACTTCCGCCGCGAGGTGACGATCGGGCACCTGCTCGCCGACGTCGACACCGCGTCGGGCCTGGGCGCCAAGGTGAACCCGCCGATCCGCCCGCGCGAGGACGTCGAGGCGCTGTGGACGCACCTACTCGCCGGTGAGCTCGACTGGGTCGTCTCCGACCACGCGTGCTGCCGCGACGAGACGAAGTTCGGCGACCCGCGCGACGACGTGTTCGTCGCCAAGTCCGGGTTCGGCGGCGCGGAGTACCTGCTCGCCGGGCTGTACTCCGAGGGCACCAAGCGCGGGCTCTCGACGCAGCGGGTGGCCGAGCTGACCTCGTGGAACCCGGCGCAGCGGTTCGGCCTACGCACCAAGGGCGCCATCGCCGTCGGGTTCGACGCCGACGTCGCGCTGCTCGACCCGACCGTGCACTGGACGGTCCGGGCCGCGGACTCGGAGTCGGCGCAGGAGTACACGCCGTTCGAGGGCTTCGAGCTCGACGCGGTCGTCACCGACACGTTCGTGCGCGGGCACCAGGTGCTGGCCGACCGCAAGGTCGTCGGCGACGCGGTGGGCGGCTACCTGCACCGGCCGACCGGACGGAGCTGACGCCGGTGCGTCCGCGCAGCTACCTCTACGTGCCGGGCGACCGCGAGGACCGCTTCGCCCGTGCCGCGGAGCGCGGCGCGGACGCGCTGGTGTTCGACCTCGAGGACGCCGTCGCCGCCGCGGCGAAGGACCGCGCCCGCGCGGCGGTGGCCCGGCACCTCGCCGCGCTGGCCCCGACGGGCCCGGGCCCGCAGAACTGGGTCCGCGTCGACGCCGACCGGCTCGACGCCGACGTCGCGGCCGTGACGGGCCCGGCGCTCGCGGGTGTCCTGCTGCCCAAGGCGAGCGTGGAATCGTTGCACCGCATCGACTCCCTTCTCGCCGACGCCGAACGGGCCGCCGGGATGGCCACCGGGTCCGTGGCGGTCGTGCCGGTCGTCGAGACGGCGGCGGGCCTGCTCGAGACCGCGGCGCTCGCCCGCGGGCCGCGCGTCGCGCGCCTCGCCATCGGCGAGGCCGACCTCGCCGCCGAGCTGGGCGTCGTACCGGGTCCGGACCGGGCCGAGCTCGCCCCGCACCGTGCGCAGCTCGTCGTCGCGTCGGCGGCGGCGCGGCTCGCGGGCCCGATCGCCCCCGTCGAGACGGACCTGACGGTGAGCGACGACGCGCTCGTCGCGAGCACCGCCGCCCTGCTCCGCCAGGGCTTCCGGGCGCGCACGGCGGTGCATCCCCGGCAGGTACCGTCGATCAACGCGGCGTTCACCCCGTCCACCGACGAGCTCGACCGCGCCCGGGGCATCGTCGAGACGCTGGAGTCCGCGGGCTCGGGCGTCGCCGTCGACCCCCGCACGGGCCGCATGCTCGACGAGGCGGTCGTCCGATCGGCCCGCGACGTCCTCTCACGGGCGGCCACTCCGCGGTAAGGTCGGGGTGGGCGGCTTCCCGCCGCCGACGGTCCAGGGGTGAAGAAGCCGCTCCCGCGCAGACGGAGGCGGCCGATGACGCTCGCACACCCCGGGTTCCTCGCGATCGAGTCCCCGACCCCGACCGTGCACCTGGTCCGGGTCTCGGGTGACCTGGACGCCGCGACGGCGAACCGGTTGCTGCGCATCGTCGACGCCAGGGGGCACGTCGTCGCGGCAGGCGACGGCGCGACGCGGCACGTGCTCGTCGACCTCTCGGGGGTGACCGGCATGGCACCCGGGACGGCCACCGTCCTGCTGCGCGCCCGCGAGGTCGCCGAGGCGCACGGCCTCACCCTCGACCTCGTCGGGACGTCGAAGCACACCATGACCCTCAGCGGTCGCGACCGCTACCAGCTGCTGCGGTTCCGGTCGTTCCCCACGGTCGCGGCGGCCCTGCAGGCGCTCGGACGAGGCTGAACGGGCCTGTCCGTCGGCCAGGTGACGCGATCCGCGCCCGGGGGAACACTCCCGCCATGTCCCTTCCTGTCACCGGGTTCTCCCATGTGCGGATCACCGTCACCGACCTCGGGCGATCGAAGCAGTTCTACGACGACGTGTTCGGCCTGCCGATCGCCTTCGAGATGCCCCCGGACGCCGACGAGTCCACCCAGCAGGACATGTGGTGGCTCTTCGGCGGTGTCGTCTACCAGGTACCCGGCGGGTTCTTCGGACTGCGGCCCGTCGCACCCAGCGGTGACCGGTTCACCGAGGACCGGGCGGGCCTGGACCACCTGAGCTTCAAGCTCCCGGGCCGGGCCGACCTCGACGCGGCCGCGAGGCGCCTCGAGGAGTTGGGCGTCGAGCACGCCGGTGTCAAGGACATCGGCATCGGTTACCTCCTGGAGTTCCGCGATCCCGACAACATCGCTCTGGAGCTGTGGGCCGACGCGGACTGACCCGGCTCAGCCGGCGTCGCGCGGTGCCCAGACCGTGAGGTCGCGCCAGGTGACCCGGCCGCGGCCCAGCCGGCCCGGCTCGACCGGCGCCGGGTGCCCGAGGCAGACGACGAGCTCGACCGTCCAGCCGCTCGGGACGTCCAGGACCGCGGCCGCCGCCACCCGGCTGAAGGACGTGACCGGTCCGGAGCCGACGCCGAGCGCGTGCGCCGCGAGCAGCAACGTCGCGGTCGCGGTGCCGACGTCGACGGACAGGCTCCGCGCGTCCGGCGCGAACCCGTAGTCGGTGGCGAGGTCCCGGTCGACGCAGACGGCGACGACCGCGGCAGGCCGTTGCAGCATCCCCGGCGACACCATCCGCAACGCCCGCAGGGTGCCGGGATCGTCGCTCGCGACGAAGCGCTGCAGGTGCCGGTTGCCTGCCGTGGGTGCCCAGCGGACGGCGTCGAGGATCGCCTCGAGGGTCGCGCGGGCCAGCGGCTCGCCGGTCATCGCGCGCACCACCCGGCGGCTGCGGATCGCCGCGAGGACGGGGTTGCGGCCCGGCTCCGCGTCGCGGCCCGGCCCGGCTCCGGCGGCGCTCGTGTCGACCGGCCCGGCGGCGCTCACGACGACCGGCCCGGCACGTAGCGCTGCGCGAGCAACGAGCCCAGCTCGGCGCACAGGCCGTCGAGCCGCGCGACGTACTCGTCGCGGCCCTGGCGCGGCACCGCGAGCTCGGGCATCGGCTCGACGTGGTCGCGGACGAACGTCGCCGTGGGCTCCGACGCACGCGGCGCGAGCAGGCCGGCGAGCCTGCGGGCGGCCGTCAGCAGCCGCAGCGGGCCGTACTCGGCGGCCTCGTCGACCTGGGTGCGGGCCGCCGTGACCAGGTACGCGAGCACCTCGATCGCGTCGTCCTCGTCGAGGACCCACCTGGGTTCGGTCCGCGGCATGTCGGGCTCCCCTCACGCGTCGTCACCCGTGGACTCGCACGAGCTGCGCGGTGTGTGACTTCCGTGCCGGGCGCCCCGCCGGGCAGGGTCGGGGACATGACGGTGCTGCAGCAGCGGATGCGCGAGATGTTCGTGCGGATGGTCGAGGCCAAGGACGCCTCGCTCGTCGACATCTACTCATCGAGGTCGTCCTCGTCTGTGAGTACCGCGACGGCCGGATCCTGCGGCTGCACGAGCTGACCTGGCCCGACTGGTCGCGGCTCGCGGCGTTCGAGTCCTACTCGGAGTGAGCGGACACCGTGCCGGGGCTCGCCGGACCGGGTGGCGTCCTGACCGGACCCGGGCCCCTCACCAGCGTGATCGTCGCGCAACCGCCCGATCATCACCGGGCGAGAAAGTGAGTGATGGTGGGCACACCGCCGCGATGCGACCATGCGAGACATCGCGACGGGGCGACACGACGACGGACGGAGCTGCGATGTCGAGTTCGGACACACCGTCAGGCGCACCGGCGCCCGGGGGCGCGTCCCGGCTGACGACGTGGCACCGCGACCTCTTCGCCGCGATCACCCGCTGGCCGTGGCTGCGCGACCTCGACGAGAACGTCGCCGCTGCCGTCCTGCCCGTCTACGACCGCCATCGCGGCAACATCGCCGTCGAGCTCATGCACGGCGGCCGCTGGGCCGGGCACTCGCTGCACGCCGCGCTCAGCGACCTGCCGATCGGCTTCTGGGCGGGCACGGTGGTGCTCGACCTCCTCGGCAAGGACGTGCGTCCGGCCGGCAGCCGCCTCGATCCCGCCGGCGCCCTGAGCGCGGCCGGGCTCGCCGCCGCGGCGGCCACGGTCGCGACGGGCGCGACGGACTGGACCGTCAGCGACGGCGAGGACCGTCGGGTCGGGCTGCTGCACGGCATGATGAACCTCGCCGGCACGACGTTGCAGGCCGCCTCCCTCGCCGCGCGTGTCGCGGGCAGGCGCCGCCCGGCGCAGGCGCTGAGCGTCGCGAGCATGGCGGTGACCGCCGCTGCCGGGTACGTCGGCGGGCACCTCGTGCAGGGTCGCGCGCTCATGGTCAACCGGGTCGCGACGACGTCGGGCCCCAACCGTTGGGTGAAGGCGGTCGAGGAGGCCGACCTGCCCGACGGCGCGACCACCGGCGTCGTCGTCGAGGGCAGGCAGGTGGTGCTGCACCGCGCCGGCGACGAGGTGTACGCCCTCGACGACCTGTGCAGCCACGCGGGCGGCCTGCTCAGCCGCGGCGAGGTCGTGGACTGCGTCATCTCCTGCCCGCTGCACGAGTCGCTGTTCGACCTGCGCGACGGCCACATCGTGCGCGGACCCGCCCACCATCCCCAGCCCGTGCTGCCGACCCGCATCCGCAACGGCTGGGTCGAGGTGCGGGGGTCGCAGCCGCGGGCGCGCGGCACGCGGTCGGCGGCGGGCTCGGCTGCACCGGCGGAGGGCCGCACCCGGACGCGCAGTGCCCCCACCACCAACTAGGAGCAGCCATGGCATGGGAAGCCGTCGCCGACCTCGACCAGCTCGAGGAGGGCGACATGATGGTCGTGGAGATGAAGGGCGAGCCGATCTGCGTCGTCCGGCTCTACGAGGACGAGGCCGTCGCCGTGCACAACACGTGCACCCACCAGCAGCAGCCGCTC
Source organism: Pseudonocardia benzenivorans CB1190 (assembly GCF_000196675.2). GTDB lineage: Bacteria > Actinomycetota > Actinomycetes > Mycobacteriales > Pseudonocardiaceae > Pseudonocardia > Pseudonocardia benzenivorans. The sequence continues at coordinate 4,533,355 of NC_015312.1, forward strand.
AACGAGGGCTACCTGCAGGAGGACGACACGCTGATCTGCCCGGCCCACAACTCCTGCTTCGACCTGCGCACCGGTGAACCGCGCGGGGTACCGGCGGTGAGCCCGATCCCCGTGTACGCCTGCAAGATCGAGGACGACGCGATCTGGGTCGACCCCGAGCAGCAGCTCAACGACGCCGAGATCCCGCACAAGCCGTTCCACTGACGGCGGAATACGGGCCGCCGCGGGCAGGGTTGCCGGGGTCATGAGCGACTCCTCGTTCGACCCCCACGCCCTGCTCGCGGAGAGCCGCCTCGGCGTGCTGGCGACCATCAAGTCCGACGGCCGTCCGCAGCTCTCCCCCGTCACGCCGTTCTACGACCGCGAGGCCGGTGTCGTGCGCGTGTCGATGACGGAGGGCCGCGCGAAGACCGCCAACCTGCGCCGCGACCCTCGCGCGACGCTCGAGGTGACCAGTGCCGACGGGTGGGGCTGGGCGACGGTCGAGGGGGTCGCGACGCTCGTCGGTCCCGGCACCGACCCGGACGGGCCCGAGGTGCAGGCCCTCGTCGAGTACTACCGGTCGGCGGCCGGGGAGCACCCGGACTGGGACGAGTACCGGCGCGTGATGGTCGACGACCGCCGCGTGCTCATGACGATGACGGTCGACCACGTCTACGGCGCCCGGATCCGCTAGTCCGCCCCGGCATCGGGCCCGTGCGGGGCGGTGCCGCCGGTCCGCACCAGGCTCGCCGCGCCGGTGACGGCGAGGACACCGGCCAGCACCGCCAGGCCGACGCCGGTCGACGCCCCGGCCGCGACCGCGCCCACGAGCAACGGTCCACCGGCGTCGCCCAGCTCGCGGCCGAGCTCGGCCGAGCCCATGGTCTGCCCGAGTCGCTCGGGCGGCGAGGTCGCGGCGAGCGTCGCGAAGGCGACCGGGGTCAGGGTCCCGACGCCGAACCCGATGGCGACGGCCGCGGGCACGAGCCCGGGCAGCCCGGGGACCGTCGCGGCGACGACGAACCCGGCGATCATCGGGCCGAACCCGAGCAGCAGCGCGGCCCTCGTCCCGAGGGTCCCGCGGTCGTGCGCGCGGCCCGCGCGCGGCTGCACCAGCGTCGAGCTGAGGGCGAGCAGCGCGACGGCCGCACCCGTGGCGACCGGGCCGAGTCCGGCCGCCGCGCCGAGGACCGGCAGGAAACCGACCCCCACCGAGAGCGCGGCGGTGCCGGCGGCGAGCGCGGCGGTCGGACGCAGGAAGGTGGGCGACCCGAGCCTGCGCACCAGGTCGACGACCGTCTGCCGGCGCCGCGGCAGCGGGTCGAGCACGGGCACCGCGAGGAGCACCCACACCGCGACGAGTGCAGCGAGCGCCCCGAGCGTCGCGAAGAGCACCGACAGCCCGCCGAGCAGGACGACGACCCCGCCCAGCAGCGGACCCCCGGTGTAGCCCAGGCCCTTCCAGGCGCCGTAGGACCCGAAGGCGCGGCCCTGCTTCCCGGTCGGAGAGAGCCGGCCGACCATCGCTCCCGCGGCCGGTGAGAAGGCCGACGCCGCCGCGCCCTGTCCGAGCCGCGCCAGCGTCAGGGCGACGACCGCGCCCGGCCCGGTGGCGACCGCACCCGTGGCCGCGACGACGGCGTACCCGCCGGACACCAGCGCGAAGGCGACCAGCCCGCCGCTGAGCACGCGTCGCGGCCCCCACCGGTCGGCGAGGGAGCCGAAGACGGGCTTGAGCAGCACCTCCGCGCCGTCGTACACGGCGAGGACGACGCCGAGGGAGAACAGCGACATCGCGTCGATCCCGGCCTCCGACCCGACGGTCGCCGCGACCGCGTGTGCCCCGAACGCCGTGACGAACCCCGCCGCGTACAGCGCTGCGGGAGCGCGTGCGGCGGGAAGCGGCCCGGCTGCGGGCCCGGAGCGCGGGACGATCAGACGTCCAGGATGCGTTCGAGATGGTCGAGGTCCTGGCGGAGCATCTTCAGCGCCGCGGCGGGACCCTCGCCGTCGAGGACGTGTCCGTCGGGCCGCTGCAGCGCACCGACGGCCATGTCCGCGAGCTGGGCGACGACCGACTCGCCGGAGTCCCGGCCACCGGGGTGGAACCACCACGCCACCCAGTTGCACATCCCGAGCACGCCCAGCGCCGCGACCCGGGCGTCGACGGGCCGGAACCGCCCGGCACGCACGCCGTCCTCCACGATCCCGGCGATGGTGGCGAGCACCTCGCGCCTGCCCTCGTCGTAGGCCTCGACGAGCTCGGCGGGCAGCTCCGCCTCGGACCGGATGAGCAGCCGGAACCGCTCGGGCTGCGCCGTCCGCCTGCCCACGATCACCTCGACGACCCCGCGCAGCTTTGCGACGGCGTCGAGGTCGGTCCGCGCCGCGAGCTCGTTCAGGTCGTCGAGCGGGCCGTTGGTGACCTCGGTGACGAGCTTGGCGAGCAGCTCGTCCTTGCTCTTCACGTAGTAGTACAGCGCGGGCCGGGTGATGCCGAGGGCGTCGGCGATGTCCTGCAGGCTGGTGCCGGCGAAGCCCCGTTCGGCGAACAGGCGCGTGGCGTGCTCGTAGAGCTCGTTCTCCACCAGCTCGCGGCGGGCGGTGCTCGGCCGGGCTCCCCTGTCGTCGGCGCCGGCCTCGCCACGACCGCGCCGGGACGCGTTCTTCCGACGGGCGCCGTCGCGCGTCTCCTCGCCGCTCATGCCGCGATGGTAGAGCGCAGGTGCCGACGCCCCGCGGTTCCGGCTCGGTCGCCCCGTCCCGGGCGACCCGGCTCAGTCGGCCCGGATGCGTGCCAGCTTGCGCCCGACCTTGAGGAAGTAGTCCCCGGTCTTTCCGTCGAGCCGGTCCTTGACGAGGTCCGCGAGCACCGCGCGGGCGTCGTCCGCGGTGAGCGACAGCTGCTCCTGCTCGCCGTCGGCCTCCACGACCAGGCGCAGGCCGTTCTGCTGCGCGACGCGACGGACGTCGCCGTTGCTCGCGGCGAAGCCCAGCGCCTTGACCGCCTCGGTGACGCTGACCCCGAGGTCCGCGACCGTCGGCAGGTCGTCGACCTCGGCGAAGGTGCGCCGGGAGAAGCGTGCGGCGAACTCGTCGCGGGCCTTCATCGCCGCGTCCACACCGTGGATCGCCGCCGTGACCTCACCCGCGAGGACCTTCTTGAGGTCCATCGGGTGCAGCGTGCCGGCCGCGACCCGCTCCGCCGCGACGGCGAGCTCCGCGTCGAGCCACTCCGACAGGGCGCGGAAGTACGGCTCGACGAGCCGGTCGGGCACCGACATGATCTTGCCGAAGATCTCGCCGGGCGCGGCCGTCAGCGGGACGTAGTTGCCCTTGGACTTGCTCATCTTGGCGCCGGTGCCGTCGGTGCCCTCGATCAGCGACGTCGCGACGACCAGCTCCGGGACCTGGCCGCTGATCTCCATGACCTTGCGGCACATCTGCATGTTGAGGAACTGGTCGATGCCGCCGACCTCGAGGTCGCAGTTGATCTCCACGGAGTCGAGCGCCATGACGATCGAGTACATCAGCTCGGCGAGCGAGAGCCCCTGCCCGGCGTCGAGCCGCTTGCGGAAGTCCTCGCGCTGCAACGACATCGACACCGGGATCTGCGCCGTGATGCCGATGATCTCCGGCAGCGTGATCTTCCGCAGCCAGTCGCCGTTGCGCCGGAAGTGCGCCCGGTCGAAGTCGAAGAAGGGGCTGACCTGCTCGCGGTAGGTGGCGAGGTTGTGCTCGATGTCCTCGTCGGTCAGCGCCGGGCGGTCGTCGGAACGGCCCGACGGGTCGCCGATCTTCGCCGTCATGTCGCCGACGATGAAGACGACGTCGTGGCCCATGCGCTGGAAGCGGCTCAGGATCTGCATCGGCACGGAGTGGCCCAGGTGCACCTCGGCGCCGGTCGGGTCGATCCCGAACTTCGCGACGAACGGCCTGCCCTTCTCCGCCGCCGAGACGATCCGGGCGGCGAGCGCGTCGGCCGAGGGCTGCAGCTGCTGCGAGCGCGCGGCGATCAGGGCGGCCTGCTCGGCAGGCGGCAGGTCCGACAGGTCCAGGCTGCGGCGCGCCGTGGTCTCGGTCAGCAGCTCGCGCACCGCGGCGTCGGTGGCGAGGTCGGCGCCGGCGAGCAGCGCGGTGACGCGCTCGGCGGACTGGCTCAGTCGGGTCATCGAAGCTCTCCTGGGGATGGCGTGCGGCACCGACTCTATCGGCCCGCGGCGTGGGGCCCCGCCGCTGGTGACGGGGCCCGCGGGGACCGCTTCGCCGGGCACAGATGAGTTCGCGGGCGCGCCGTCGTCAACCGTGCATGACGACACGAACCCTCAGCGACGCCGAGGCCGACATCGCCTACGACGTGCACGGTCCGCTGCCCACCGCCGGCGGCCGCCCGCCCCTGCTCCTGATCGGCCAGCCGATGACCGCCGAGGGCTTCACGACCCTCGCGTCGCTGATGGACGACCGGACCACCGTGACCTACGACCCGCGGGGGCTCGGCCGCAGCGTCCGCAGGGACGGGCGCACCGACAACGACCCCCGTACCCAGGCCGGGGACCTGCACCGGCTCGTCGAGACCCTCGGCGCGGGCCCCGTCGACGTGTTCGGCAGCAGCGGCGGCGCCGTCGCCGGCCTGGCGCTCGTCGCGGAACACCCCGGCGACGTGCGGACCCTCGTCGCCCACGAGCCGCCCCTGATCCCGGTCCTGCCCGACGCCGACGCCGCGGTCCGCGCCCGCGACGGGTTCCTCGACGCGTACCGGGCGAAGGGGTTCGGCGCCGGCATGGCGGCGTTCATCGCGATGACGTCGTGGCAGGGCGAGTTCACCGACGCGTACTTCGCCCGGCCGACACCCGACCCCGCGATGTTCGGCATGCCGTCGGAGGACGACGGGAGCCGCGACGACCCGCTGCTGTCGGACGTCTCGCTGGCCGTCACCGACTACGTCCCGGACGTCGCGGCGCTGAGCGCGGCACCCACGCGGATCGTCGTCGGCGTCGCCGAGGAGTCCGGGGAGAGCTTCACCGGGCGGACGGCGCGGGCCCTCGCCGCGCGGCTCGGCCAGGAGGCCGTCGTCTTCCCGAGCCACCACGGCGGCTTCACCGGCGGCGACGGCCCCTACGCCGGCAAGCCGGCGGAGTTCGCCGCCCGGCTGCGCGAGGTGCTCGACGCCTGAGTCGCCCGTCCGTCCCCGGTCGGCCCCGGAGCCGGCTTCCCGTCCACCCCGGTTGGTGAGCTGCGATGGTCGCCATGGCGACCATCGCCGCTCACGGGGGCTCCGCGGCCGCGAACTCCGCCCGGATCGCGTCGGTGTGCTCGCCGAGCGCGGGCACCCGCGCGTCGGGCAGCGTCCATCCCGTGCCGAGCGCGGGCGGGACGAGCGCGGGCAGCGGCCCGACCGGCGAGCCCACCTCCCGCCACCGGCCGCGCGCCGACAGCTGTGGGTGGGCGGCGAGGTCGTGCACGTCGTTGAGCCGGGCGTTGCCGATGCCGGCCTCGTCGGCGCGGGCGCGCACGTCGTCGAGGTCGTGACGGGCGCACCACTCGCCCACGATCGCGTCGAGCTCGCCGCGGCGCCCGACCCGGTCTGAGTTGCGGGCGTAGCGCGGGTCGGCCGCGAGGTCGGGACGGCCGAGCAGGTCCTCGGTGAGCCGTCGCCACTCGCGGTCGTTGGTCACCCCGAGCACGACGGTCTGCCCGTCACGGGTCGGGTAGGCGCCGTAGGGGGCGACCGTCGGTGAGCCGAGGCCGACCGGGACGAGCTCGCCGCCGTGCACGACCGTGTTGAGGGCGAAGCCCATCATCTCGGCGAGGACGTCGAGCATCGCGACGCGCACGACGGTGCCGCGCCCGGTGTGCTCGCGGTCGTAGAGCGCCGCCAGCACCGCCGAGTATGCGTAGAGCGCCGTGCCGATGTCGGCGACGGGTACACCCGGCTTGACGGGTGCACCCGGCGTGCCGGTGATCGCGCACGAGCCGCCCTCGGACTGGATCAGCAGGTCGTAGGCCCGCTTGTGGTCGAGCGGACCGCCCGTGCCGTACCCGGAGATGTCGACGACGACCAGCCGCGGGTGCCGCCGCGCCAGGTCGTCGGGAGCGAGCCCGTGGCGGCCGAGCGCGCCCGGCGCCAGGTTGCTGACCAGCACGTCGGCCCGGTCGAGGAGGCGGGCGAACACGGCCCGGTCGGCCTCCTCGCGCAGGTCGAGCTCGGCGGACTCCTTCCCGTGGTTGAGCCAGACGAAGTGCGCCGCGAGCCCGCGGACGACGCCGTCGTAGTGCCGGCTCGCGTCGCCGACGCCGGGGTTCTCGACCTTGATCACGCGCGCACCGAGGTCGGCCAGGTGCCGCGTGCACAGCGGGGCCGCGATGGCCTGCTCCAGCGCGACGACCGTGACCCCGTCCAGCGGACCCGTCATGTCCGACCTCCTCGTCCCGGTGATCACTCGTACCATCCGCGGCGGCGGCGCGCCGAACGACCGATGAGCGCCGCGGTCGGCGACGGTCCCACCACCATGGACGCCACCAACCTCGCCACGCTCTACGACCTGCCCACCCTCGACTGGGGCACGATCACCGCCGGGCTCGACGCCGGCTTCCCGCAGGCACCCGGCTCGGGCGGGCCGAACCGGCACTCCAGCTGGCTCACGACCCTCGACGCGGACGGCGGCCCGCACGTGACCGGCATCGGCGCGCTGTGGGTGGACGGCACCTTCTGGTTCGAGACCGGTGAGCGGACGCGCAAGGGCCGCAACCTCGCCCGCGACCCGCGATGCGCGCTGAGCCTGGCCACCGAGAAGTTCGACCTCGTCGTCCGCGGCACCGCGGAGCAGGTCACCGACCCCGCGACGGTGGCGCGGATGGCCGCGCACTGGGCCGAGGACTGGCCGTGCCGGGTCGACGACTCCGGCACCGCGCTGACGGCGGACTTCAGCGCCCCGTCCGCCGGGCGGCCGCCGTGGCACGTCTACCGGATCGTCGCCGAGTCGGCGACGGCGCTGAGCATCGCGCCCGGCGGGGCGACGACGTGGCGGTTCTGACCGCTCGGACACGCGCGGCCGGGAGCGGAGGCGGACGGGAATCGAACCCGCCTGACCGAGATACTCGGCCACGTCGGTGTTGAAGACCGCGGGGGCCACCAGGCACCCAGACGCCTCCCTACCGGCACGGTCACCCTACACAGCGGCGTGCCCCGGGCACGCGCCGTGGCGGACGGCCACGGACCGCGCGCCCGGGGCGGCGGGAAACCGGATGAATCCGGACGCCGAGGGACAGACCCCCTTGCGGACCGCACATGCTCGGCCACCCGGCGCAACCTGACCGGGTGATGGCCGTCCTCCCTACAGCGGCCAGGTGACAGGGCCGGCACTAGAGGAGGACATCGGTGCGCAAACGGCATCTGTACGGCGGACTGGGACTCGGCGTGGTGACGGCCGTGACGAGCGTGCTGCTCGCCGCCCCCGCGTCCGCCACCCCGAACACGGCACCGGACCCGACCACCGGCGAGTCCGCCGCCGCCGCGGCGGCGCGGGCGCAGCCGCTCGTCCCGGGCACCCCGTGCTCGGTGACGGCGAAGGCCTGCGTCGACCTCGACTCCCAGCGCGCCTGGCTGATCCAGGACGGCAAGGTCACGCGCGGGCCGGTGAACATCGCCTCGGGCGGCAAGACCGAGCCGACGCCGGTCGGGCACGACCTGCACGTCTACCTGAAGGACATCGACCACGTCAGCGGCGAGTCGTTCACCAACGGCGTGCCGGACCCGATGCCGTACTCGGTGTTCTTCGAGGACGGCGGCATCGCGTTCCACGAGGGCGACCCGGAGAACGCGTCCGGCGGCTGCATCCACCTCGCCGCCGACGACGCGAAGGCCTGGTACGCCTACCTCCAGGTCGGCGACGAGGTGCAGGTCGTCAAGGCGTCCGACGAGATGAAGGCCCGTGGTCTGACCTACGACGGCCCGATGTATGGGGCGGGCGGCGTCCGGGCGTGGGAGGCCGCGCACGGCGACGACAGCGGCAACGACGGCGGCGACGACAGCTGAACCGGCCCGCGCGGCGGAGACCGCGCCGGCCTGCTCGTGAGCGACCCGGGCAGGCCGCCGCGGTCCCGGTCGCGCCGGTGGGTGCGGCAGCCGGGTGACGTCACTCGAACATCTGTTCGAAGACCCGTATCGTCGGGACGTGCCCATCCACGACGACCACTGGCCCGGCACCGCACCGGGCAGGCGGCACGAGGCGGCCCGGGCCGAGGAGCGGCGCGTCGCGCAGGCCTCGATCACCCTGCGCCGCATCGCCGGCCGGGTGCTCTACGACGACGGCGGGATGGCCCGGCTGCTGGCGGCCGCCGCGGCGCTCGGGGAGGCGTCGTCGCGGCACCTGCGTTCGGTGCCGCCGGACATCGCGACGTGTGCGCGGCGGCTCGCGGACGCCGTCGAGGACGTCGCCGGGACCACCGCGCCGCCCGACGAGCCCCTCCCGCCCTGAGCTCCCGCTGCGCCGAGGTCGTCCGCGGCGCGGCGGCCGCGGGCGTGGCAGCCGCTCCGTCAGCGGCGCAGCGCGTCGTCCCGATCGGCCGGCGCCGGGTGGCCCACGGCGCGGTGCAGCGCGGCCGCGATCTCCGGCGCGACCGGGTCGACCAGGACCCCGGCGACGTGGGCGTCGGGCCGGACGATCCAGACCTCGTCGGGCCGGGCCGCGAGGGCCGCGGTGAGCGCGCCCTCGGCGTCGATGTCGGCCAGCGCGAGGCTGCGGACCGGGCCCGGTATCCCGGCGGCGCCGTCGCGGACGGCGGCGGGCCCGACCTGATGGCCGCTGAGCAGCAGGAACCCGTCGCGGGCCAGCAGCCGCAGCCGGCGGCGACCGTCGGGGGCCACGACCGGCGCGTCGGGCACCAGCACCCCCGGACCGGCGGCCGGGGCCTGCCCCCGGGGCGGGCGCCCGGCGAACGGCCGGTGCGCGGCCGGGGTCGTCAGCGCAGAGTCGACGTACCAGAACGGTTCGGCGAGCCGGCCCGAGTCCACGAAGGCGCGGCTCGCCGGGTCGTCGGCGGCGGCCGCGAGCGTGTCCGCACGGTGCCGGGCCTGCGCGTCGTCGCGGGGGACGAGGAAGTTCATCGTCGCCGTCGTGACCGCGAGGTTCTCCAGGGCGGCGGCGTGCCGCTCGGCGTGGTAGCTGTCCAGCAGCGCGTCGGGAGCCCAGCCGTGCCGGACGTACGCGATCTTCCACGCCGCGTTCTCGGCGTCGGCGACCCCGGAGTTGAGACCCCGCGCCCCGAAGGGGGACATCAGGTGCGCGGCGTCGCCCGCGACGAGGACGCGCCCCACCCGCATCCGGTCGACGACGCGCGAGTGGAACCGGTACACCGACGACCACAGCAGCTCGTACGGGCGATCGCCGATCACCGCCCGGATGCGGTCGTCCAGGGCGCCCGACACCGCCTCGTCGTGGAGGTCGTAGTCGGCGGGGACCTGCCAGTCGATGCGGAACCGCGAGTCGGGGCACGGGTGGATCAGCACCTGCCGGCCCGGGTTCCACACCGGGTCGAAGTAGAACCGCCGCTCGTGCACCCGGTCCGGCAGGTCCGTCCGGATGTCGCAGATCAGGAAGCGGTCGTCGAACGAGTGCCCGTCGAACGACACCCCCAGCGGCGCGCGCAGCTCGTCGCAGCGCGGCCCGGCGCAGACGACGACGTGGGAACCGCGGAGCCGGTGCCCGTCACCGAGCACGACCGTCACACCGTCGCCGTCCTGGTGGAGGTGGGTCGCGTGCCGGTCCCAGCGCAGGTCGACCAGCGGCTGGGCGGCGACGAGCTCGTCGAGGATCTCCTCGGTGCGGCTCTGCGAGATGTTGACGAACGGCGGGAACGCCGGGACCCCGTGGTCGGCGAGCTCGACGCTGAACAGCTCGCGGTCGCCGTGGAAGGTCCGGGCCGTGGTCCAGGTGACGCCCTCGTCGGCGATCCGGTGGCCCGCCCCGACGGCCTCCCAGATGTCGAGGACGTCGCGCTGCTGGCAGATCGCCCTGGACCCGACGGCGTCGCGCCGGGGACGGCGGTCCAGCAGGATCGTCGACACGCCCCAGCGGGCGAGCAACAAGGCGGTCGTCTGGCCGACCGGCCCGGCGCCCAGCACCAGGACGGGTGCGGAGGAGGACATCGTCGTCGTCTCCCGTCGTCGGAGCGAGGACAGCTAGTCCTGCAGCTGCGCCCAGACCTCCTGGTCGCGCTCGCTCGTCCAGATGATCGGCCGCTCCACCCCGGAGAGCTCGTCCCAGAGACGCGAGACGTCGAACGGCAGGCAGTGCTCGAAGATCGGCCACCGCCCGTAGTCGTCGACGAGCGCGGCGTGGGTGGTCTCGAACGCCTCCTTCAGCGTGCCGCCACGCTGCTGAACGGCACCCACCCGGTCGATCATGACCTGCAGGAACCGCCGGGTCTGCGCGATCGCGGCGGAGACCTCGGCCGGTCCGCGCGACACCCCGCCGCGGCCGCCGACGAGCTGATCGGCCCCGAGGGCCTCGATGCGGTCGAGCGTGGTGGTCGCCCAGTCGCGGTGGGAGGCGTCGCCGGTGTAGAGGGCGGCCTGGGCCTCGACGAGGTCGCCCGCGAACAGGATCCGGTGCCGGGGCAGCCACGCGGTGATGTCGCCCTCGGTGTGCCCGCGGCCGTGGTACTGCAGCACCAGCTCGCCGCGGTCGCCGCCGAGATCGATGGTCATCCGGTCGGCGAAGGTCAGCGTCGGCCAGGTCAGCCCGGGGACCGAGTCGGCACCCTCGGCGAGCCGCGGCATCCGCGCGAACTCGGACTCCCAGTCCTGCGCGCCGCGCTCGGCCACCAGCTCACGGGTGATCTCGTGAGCGACGATCGCCTCCGCGTCGAACGCGCTCGCCCCGAGCACGCGGACCGCGTGGTAGTGGCTCAGCACCAGGTACCGGACCGGCTTGTCGGTGTGCTCGCGCAGGATCGCGAGCCATCTCGCGGCGACGACGGGCGTCGCCAGCGCCTCGAAGCAGACGAGGAAGTCCTCGCCCTCGATCGCGCCGATGTTGGGGTCACCCTCGGCGGTGAGCGCGTAGACGCCGTCGGCGAGCAGTTCGAGCGTCTGCTCCTTGGCCTCGACGTCGGCTGAGGAGGCGAACGGCTTGGCCATGGCCGGGTCCTTTCTCCGACGGTTCCCGGTACCCATCGCCACGGTAGAGCCCCACCCCTCGGCACGCACAGTGTCGGGAAACCGGCCCACAACGGGCGAACCGCACCCTTGCCCCGCTCCGGCGACCGCTGCTAGCGTTCTATGACGCTACTCACTGCCGAGCGCCGGCCACTCCGGCACGACGGCGAACACGCCGCACCGAGAGGGAACGCGCATGCTGCTCGGAACGTCGCTCCGGTTCATCTTCGCCTCGTCGGAGGACTCGTTGCGCCGCTACCACGAGACCGTCGTCGCGAAGGGCGAGTTCAGCGACATCCCACTCGGGGTGACCGACGCGCGCGTCCAGGCCCGGCAGCTGCTGGAGATCGCGCGGACCGCCGCGGAGCACCACTTCGGGTTCCTGATGGTCGGCGACAGCCACGCCTCGTCCTACGCGAACGCGTTCGCCCCGACGCCCACCCTCGCCCGGATGCTGGCCGTCACCGGAGACATGCCGGTCGGGCTGCTCTACCTCGCGCCGTTCCACCACCCCGTGATCGCCGCCGAACAGGTCGGGACCCTGGCGGCGTTCGCGCCCGAGCCGCTGACCCTGGTCGTCGGCAACGGCGACGTCAACGAGCAGTTCACGGGATTCCGGATCGCGAAGGGCTCCCGAGGGCGGCGCAGCGAGGAGTTCATCACCGTCGTCCGCGCGCTGCTGGCGGGCGAGACGGTGACGCACGAGGGCGAGTTCTTCCAGCTCGACGGCGTGCGCATCAACCCGGTCCCCGCCGTCCCCGCGCAGATCTGGGTGGCGGCGACGGCAGGTGGCGCGGTCGACCGCGCGGGGCGGCTGGGCGACGCCTGGGAGACCGCACCCGGCACCTCCCCCGAGGAGCTGCGCGTGCTGCTCGACCGGTACCGCGCCGTGTGCGCCGAGCACGGGCGGGTCCCCGACGCCGTGCTCCGCCGCGACATCTACGTCGCCGAGACCGACGAGCAGGCATGGGAGGCCGTGGAACCGATGATCGCGGCGGGGTACCGCGGGTTCGGCCACGAGCGCGACACCTCGCTCGTCGGGTCGGCCGGAACCGTGGTCAAACGGCTCGCCGGCTACCGCGACATGGGCTTCGAGAAGGTCCTGGTGCGCCACATCGTCGGCGACCACCAGCAGATCCTCGACTCGCTGCGGCGCATCGGCGACGACGTCATCCCGGCGGTCGCGGACCTCTGACGACGACCGCGGCGACACCGCCGCTGCGTAGCGTCATCGAACTGGTTGTGCACGCATCACGGACTGGAGTTGGTCAGACCCATGAGCGAGCTCATGAGCACGATGCAGGACGTCCCGCTGACCGTGGGAGCGATGGTGCGGCACGCGCAGCACGTGCACCCCGACACCCGGGTGCTGTCGTGCGCCGACGGCGCCGTCGCGCACGAGGCCGACCTCGCCACCGTCCTCGCCCGGGCGGGACGGCTCGCCGCGGCCCTGCACGCGCTCGGCGTCCGCGCGGGCGACCGCGTCGGCTCCCTGTGCCACAACCATCAGGCGCACCTCGAGACGTTCTACGGGGTTCCGGCGATGGGCGCGGTGCTGCACCTGGTCAACTCGCGGCTCTCCGACGACCAGCTCGTGTACGTCATCGACGACGCCCGTGACGGCGTGCTCATCGTCGACGACGACCTCCTGCCGCGCGTCGAGCCGCTGCTGGAGCGGACGCCGAGCGTGCACACGGTGGTCGTCGTGGGGACGGCCCCCGAGCCGTACCTCGGCTACGAGGCACTGGTCGGGTCCGCCGACCCGACGGACGGCTGGCCGTCGGATCCGGACGAGCGCGCCGCCGCCGCGATCTGCTACACGACCGGGACGACCGGGCTCCCCAAGGGCGTCGCCTACAGCCACCGGTCGATCTGGCTGCAGGCGCTGACCATCGCGTCGGGCTCGGCGATGGCACTGTCGGATCGCGACCGCATCCTCCAGGTCACCCCGATGTTCCACGTCAACGGATGGGGGCTGCCGCACGCGTCGCTGCTGACCGGCGCCGGGCTGGTCCTTCCCGGGCGCGACGTCGGGCCGCGGGCGATCGCCTCGATCGTCGCTGCGACCCGCCCGACCGTCGCCGTCTCGATCCCCCTGATCTGGGCCCAGGTGAAGACCTACGCGCAGAACCACCCGGTCGACCTCGGGTCGCTGCGGTCGATCATCTGTGCGGGGTCGTCGGTGCCGGACTCGCTGATCGACCACTACGCCCGGACCCACGGGGCGAACCTCGTGCAGGGCTGGGGCATGACCGAGGTCGGTCCGTGGGGCGGCCTGGCGCTGCCGGCCGCCGCGGACGCCGACGACGAGGACACGCCGTGGCGGCAGTGGTCGGGCCGGCTGCTCCCCGGGCTGGAGATGCGCGCCGTCGACGAGTACGGCGAGCCGCTCCCGCGCGACGGCGAGGCCGTCGGCGAGCTCGAGCTGCGCGGGCCCTGGGTCACGGGGTCCTACCTCGGCGGGACCGGCGCCGACCGGTTCACCGCCGACGGCTGGCTGCGCACGGGCGACATGGGCGTCATCGACCGCCGGGGCTACTTCAAGATCACCGACCGCGCCAAGGACGTCATCAAGTCCGGTGGCGAGTGGATCTCCTCGGTCGCGCTGCAGGACCAGCTCGACGCCCACCCGGACGTCGTCGAGTCCGCGGTCATCGGCGTGCCCGACCCGCGCTGGGACGAACGTCCGCTCGCCGTCGTGGTCCTGCGCGCCGGGGCCGACGTCACCGCCGACGACCTGCGCGCCCACCTCGCCGTGCACGTCCCCCGGTGGTGGCTGCCGGAGCGCTGGGCCCTCACCTCCGAGCTGCCGCGCACCAGCGTCGGGAAGCTCGACAAGAAGCGACTGCGGGCCGTCGCCGCCGAGGGCGGCCTCACCGTCCGGACGCTCGCACACCCCTCCCCCGTGGGTGCCGACGCCGGAACCCGCTGACCACCCCGCCGCGCACGACCACATCTGCGGCGCCACGCGCACGACCACATCTGCGGCGCCACGCGCACGACCACATCTGCGGCGCCACGCGCACGACAAGGAAAGTGCTCTGCCACGACCAACGGAGGCCTGACATGAGCTCTACCCCACCTCGCCGGGACCCGAGAGGGTCGACGGTGTCCCCCCGCGAGCTGCGCCGCGTCCGCATCGCGACGCTGCTCGGGCAGTCGACCGAGTGGTACGACTTCTTCCTCTACACGACTGCCGCGGCGCTGGTCTTCCCGAAGGTCTTCTTCTCCCCGTCGTTCAGCCCGCTGGTGGCCACGCTGTCCTCCTTCGCGACGATCGCCGTCGGGTTCGTCGCGCGTCCGGTCGGGGGCGCGCTGTTCGGCCACCTCGGCGACCGGCACGGACGGCGCCGGGCCCTGGTCGTCGCACTCGCCCTGATGGCCGCCGCGACCTTCGCCATCGGCGTCCTGCCGGGCTTCGCGACGATCGGCCTCGCCGCACCGCTGCTGCTCTCGCTGCTGCGCATCGCCCAGGGCCTCGCACTGGGTGGCCAGTGGGGCGGCGCGGTGCTGCTCGCCACCGAGTACGCCCCGCCGGGCAGACGCGGGGCCTACGGCGCCTGGGCCCAGATCGGGCTCCCACTGGGGCTCATCCTGTCCAGCGGTGCGTTCTTCCTCGTCGCGGGGACGACCAGCGCCGAGGCGTTCCTCGACTGGGGCTGGCGGATTCCGTTCCTCGTCGGCGGGGCGGTCGTGCTGGTCGCGCTGCTGGTCCAGCTGCGCATCGAGGACACACCGGCCTTCCGCGACAACGCCGCGACCGCCCGACCCCGGCGCTCGCCGGTGCTGCAGGTGATCAAGGACCACCCGGCCCGGATCCTCGTCACGATCGGGACGTTCCTGGTGGTCGGCGGCTCGTTCTACGTCTACACGACCGGGACACTCGCATACGCGACACAGACACTGAAGCTGACCCGCAACACGATGCTGATCGCGATCATGATCGGGGCGGCGTTCATGGCGGTGTCGATCATCGTGTTCTCGCGCCTCAGCGACCGGATCGGGCGCCGCCCCGTCTTCCTCATCGGCGTCGTCGCGACCGTGGTCTGGGCTTTCCCGTACTTCATGCTGGTGGACACCGGCAACCCGGTCGTCGTCGGCGCGGGTATCGCCGTCGCGATGTTCGTCAACGGCATCATGTATGGCCCGACGGCGGCGCTGTTCTCCGAACTGTTCCCGGTGGCGGTGCGCTACAGCGGCGCGTCGCTGGGCTACCAGCTGTCCAACGTCGTCGGCGGCGGGTTCGCGCCGCTGGTCATGACGTCGCTGCTCGCGTCGATGGGCACGTCGGCGTCGGTGTCGGTGTACATCGTCGTGATGGGCCTGATCACGCTCGGTGCGCTGGCGGCCCTGCGCACGTCGTGGACGAGTCCCGGTGCCACCGACGGCGCCGCGGCCGACCCCGGGCTGGGCGAGCGCGCCGCGACCGCCCCGGGAACGGCGTGACCGGCCGGCCGCGCCCGTCGCGACGGGTGGGTTGCGTCACGATATGGGAAGTCGGGCTATAGTCGCACCATGCGCAGGAAGAGCTTCGCAGACTTCGACTGCTCCATCGCCCAGACGCTCGAAGTCGTGGGCGAGTGGTGGACGTTGCTCATCGTCCGCGATCTGTTCGGATTCAAGGGTCGGAACCGTTTCGAACAGATGCAGGAGGAGCTCGGGATCTCCCGGAACATCCTCAAGGAGCGCCTCGACGGCCTGATCGAGCACGGGGTCGTGGAGAAGCGGCCCTACCAGGACAACCCGCCGCGCTACGAGTACCACCTCACGCAGAAGGGCAAGGACCTGTTCCCGGTCATCATGGCGCTCCTCAACTGGGGCGACAAGTGGGCCACCGGGCCGGAGGGGCCACCCGTCCTGCTGCACCACACGACGTGCGACCACGACGCACGCGCGGTGCAGGTCTGCTCGCACTGCGGTGAGCCGTTCACCGGCCGCACCGTCGAGGGCCGGGACGCGCCGCGCGTGCAGCCGCGGGGACGATTGTTCGCCTGACGATTTCGCCGGCGCGAAATCGTTCCGGGTCGGCCCGCCGCGCACCGCGGCGGGCCGACCTCTTTTTCTGTGGGTCGCCTTCCCGTTCTTGTGGGCAATTCGCTGCCGTTGTACGTTCTATGAAAGAACTTACTAGAGCCCGTCCGCGAAGAACCGAAGGAGCGGCACCGATGTTGTATGCCGATCTGCCCGTCGCCCGGGCGAGCGTCGAGATCAACGCCTCACCCGCCGACGTGTGGGCCCTCGTCGGCGACGTCCAGCTCATGGTGAAGCTCAGCGCCGAGCTGCTCGAGATCACCTGGCTCGACGGCGTCGACGCGCCCGCCGTCGGGCACCGGTTCCGCGCCCGCAGCTTCCACGCCGCGCTCGGCGAGTGGGAGTCGACGTCCACGGTCGTCGAGTGGGAGCCGGAGAAGGCGTTCACGTGGGACGTCGACGCCGGACAGGACGAGCGGCCGTCGTCGACCTGGGGTTTCGTCCTCGACCGCGCGGGCCCGACGACGACGCTGCACCAGTGGGGCCGGTTGGGTCCGGGCCGCTCCGGGCTCAGCTTCGCCATCGACCGCCTGCCCCACAAAGAGGCGAAGATCGTGGCCAACCGGATGCAGGAGTTCCGCAGCGGCATCGAGTCGAACCTCGAGGCGATCAAGGCACTCGCCGAGAAGGCGGCGGCCTGATGCGGACGTCGACGACCATCGAGGCCCTCGTCGGATCGTGGCAGGACAACCTCACCCTCGCGGTCGAGGCCGAGAAGCTCGGCATGGACATGTGCTGGATCTCCGAGGCCTGGGGTTCCGACGCCCCCTCCCCCCTCGGCTACCTGGCGGGCAGGACCGACCGGATGCTGCTCGGCAGCGGCACGCTGCAGCTCGGCACCCGCACACCCACCGCGATCGCGACGACCGCGATGACGCTCTCGGAGCTGTCCGGCGGCCGGTTCGTGCTGGGTCTCGGGAACTCCGGCCCGCAGGTCATCGAGGGGATGCACGGCGTCGCGTTCGACCGCCCGCTGCGGCGCATGCGCGAGACCGTGGACGTCGTCCGGCAGGTCTTCGCCGGCGACAAGATCGAGTACCACGGGTCGGCGGTGTCGATCCCGTTGCCGGGCGGCGACGGGGTACCGATGCGGTCCTCGCTGCCGGCGAACCCGGGGATCCCGATCTACGTCGCGGCCCTGATGCCGAAGATGCTCGAGCTCGTCGGCGAGATCGCCGACGGCTGGCTGGGCAGCAGCTTCGTCCCCGAGGGTGCCGACGCCTACCTGGAACCCTTGCGTGCGGGCGCCGACCGGGCCGGCCGCAGGCTCGCCGACCTCGACCTCTGCCAGGGCGCCGAGGTGAACTTCGTCGACGACGAACGAGAGCTCGCGGCAGTCGCGGCGACGCGCAAGAAGGACCTCGCGTTCAGCCTCGGCGGCATGGGCTCGGCCACCACGAACTTCTACAACAGCGCCTACAGCCGCCAGGGCTGGGCCGACGTCGCGGCCGAGGTCCGCGCCCTGTGGCAGGCGGGCCGGCACACCGAGGCCACCGCGCTCGTCTCCGACGACATGATCTTCGCGACGACGCTGATCGGCACCGAGGACATGATCCGCGACCGGCTGGCGCTGTGGCGCGACCGCGGCGTGACGACCGTCCGGTTCTACCCGGCCGGCGAGACCGTCGACGCGAAGCTGACGAACCTCGCCAGGGCCATCGAGCTCGCGCACGAGATCGGCTGACGCCAGTCACGACCGCGGGGCGCCGTCCGCGCCGGTCGGACGAGCGTCGCGTGCACCGTCGGGACCCCACCGGCACCGCCCGTCCGGGAGTACCGGCGGCCGGTCCGGTCACGCGCGCGCGCTCGCCGACGTGATCGCTTCCCCCGCCTCGGCCCGCCGCCTGCCACGTGACGGGCGCGTCGTGGGTCGTCGGTCGTGGGTCGTCGACGGCGGGATGCTGCAGATGGGGCCCATGGCCGGTTCGCACCTGCGCGACGACGGCCGGCGCGACGGCTGAGCGGCGCTGCCCCGGGTCCGGGCGGGATGTTTGCCCGCCGTGCCGGTGGGTAGCGATCGACCGTCGCCGCCGACGGCGGCCCGGTGGGAGGAGGAGCCGTGGGGGTGCCGGCGCCGTGACCGTCTCCCGCGCGGGCCGAAGGTCGGCCTCCGGCAGCGGATCGACTCTCTCCGACGTCCGCGACGCCGCCGGCCCGCGGAGCGCAGTGGCCCGGACGGCGGTCGTCGCGATCCTGCTGGTGATCGTGCTGGCCGGACTGGCGGGGCTGCTGGGGGTGCGCAGCACGACGCGCACGGCGTCGAGCGGACCCTGGACGGTCTCGGTGACCTACGCCTGGGTCGCCCGGGCGGGACTCGACGTGCCCTGGACGGTCACCGTGCGCCGGGCGGGCGGCTTCCCCGGCCCGGTGACCCTGGCCGTGACGAGCGACTACTTCGACATCTTCGAGAGCCAGGGCCTCGATCCCGAGCCCGCCACCGAGACCGCCGACGACACGAACCTCTACTGGACGTTCGACCCGCCGCCCGGCGAGACGTTGAGCGTCGACTTCGACGCCTACATCCAGCCGTCGAGCCAGCTCGGCGAGTCCGGCGAGGTGTCCGTCGTCGACGCGGGGGCGCCTGCGGCGACGGTGTCGTTCTCGACCTTCCTGCTGCCCTGAGCCCGCGATGCGGACCGAACACACCGCCGAAGGACCGGTGACCTGATGGAGATCGTCGTAAGGGCCGCGATCATCTTCGGCTTCCTCTGGCTGGTCACCCGGGTCGCCGGGCGCTCCACCCTCGGGGAACTCAGCACGTTCCAGCTGCTGCTGTACGTCACCATGGGCGACCTCGTCCAACAGGCCATCACGCAGCAGGACTACTCCGTCACGTCCGGCATCCTGGCGGTGAGCACGTTCGCGCTGCTGACGATCGGCGTCTCGTGGGTCAACACCCGCTGGCGGCAGGCGCGTCCGCTGACCCACGGCGTGCCGGTCGTGATCGTGCGCGACGGCGATCCGCTGCTCGACGTGATGGCGCGGGAGCGCCTGCCCGCCAACGACCTCATGGCCGCCGCCAGGGAGAAGGGCATCCAGCACTTCGCCGAGATCGACCTCGCCGTGCTCGAGGCCGACGGCAAGATCTCCTTCTTCACGTCCACGGCCGGGAGCAGCGGGTCCGCGGAGCGCCCGTCCGTCGGGTGACCGGCGTGTCCCTGCGCCCGGTGAACGCGTGAACACCGTCGTTCGGGGAAGTCCCCCGGCATGTCCGAGCCGTCGCCCCGACCGTCGTCCCCGCCGTCGTCCCCGTCGTCGACACCGCGCGATCGGGACGCGATCGCCGACCCGTGGGGTGCGCGGTGCCCCTACGCCGCGGGCGAGACGTGGCCCGCCCGGGTCGACGTCCACCTCGCCGACGGCGTCCGGGAGGAGGACGTCGAGCGGTGGGTGCCGACGGCGTCGCTGTTGCACTCCAACGGCGACGCGATGGACATCGCCGTGTGCGACGGGCGTGTCGTCGGCGTGCGCGGCCGCGCCGACGACCGGGTCAACCGCGGGCGGCTCGGCCCGAAAGACCTCTACGCCTGGCAGGCCAACGCCTCGGCCGACCGGCTCACCCGACCCCTCGTGCGCGACGGCGACCGGCTCGTCGAGACCGACTGGAACACCGCGATGGGTCGGGTCGTCGACCGGACGAGGACCCTGCTGCGCGAACAGGGCCCGAGCGCGATCGGCTTCTACACCTCCGGGCAGCTGTTCGCCGAGGAGTACTACTCCCTCGCCGCGATCGCGCACGGCGCGATCGGCACCAACCACGTCGACGGCAACACCCGGCTGTGCACCGCGACCGCGGCCGCGGCGCTGAAGGAGACCTTCGCGTGCGACGGCCAACCCGGCAGCTACGGCGACGTCGACCACGCCGACGTGATCGCCCTGTTCGGGCACAACGCCGCCGAGACCCAGCCCGTGCTGTGGATGCGCATCCTCGACCGGCTCGCCGGCCCCACTCCCCCGCGGCTGCTGTGCGTCGACCCGCGCCGCACCGCGGTCGCCCGCGCGGCCGTCGAGAGCGGTGGCGTGCACCTGGCCCCGCTGCCCGGGACGAACCTCGCGCTGATGAACGGACTGCTGCACCAGGTCATCGCCGACGACCGGATCGACCACGGGTACGTCGACGCCCATACCGTGGGTTTCGACGAGCTGGCCGCCGGCGTCGCCGAGTACCCGCCCGGCCGGGTCGCGGACATCTGCGGGCTGGACGCCGAGGAGATCCGCGCCGCGGCCCGGCTGCTGGGCTCGGCCGAACGGCTGTTGTCGACGGTGCTGCAGGGCTTCTACCAGTCCCACCAGGCGACGGCCGCCGCCGTACAGGTCAACAACCTCAACCTGGTGCGCGGCATGCTCGGCCGGCCCGGGTGCGGGATCCTGCAGATGAACGGCCAGCCCACCGCGGAGAACACCCGTGAGTGCGGCGCCGACGGCGACATGGCCGGGTTCCGCAACTGGAACAACGACGCCCACGTGGCCGAGCTCGCGCGGCACTGGAACCTCGATCCCCTGCAGATCCCGCACATGGCCCCGCCGACGCACGCGATGCAGATGTTCCGCTACGTCGAGCAGGGCACGATCCGCATGCTGTGGGTCAGCGCGACCAACCCGGCCGTCTCGATGCCCGACCTCGCCCGCATCCGGCGGATCCTCGGGCAGGAGCGGCTGTTCCTCGTCGTGCAGGACATCTTCCCGTCGGAGACGGCCCGGCTCGCCGACGTCGTGCTGCCGGCCGCCACCTGGGCGGAGAAGACCGGGTGCTTCACCAACGCCGACCGCACGGTGCACCTGTCGGACAAGGCCGTCGACCCGCCGGGCGATGCCCGCGCCGACCTCGACATCCTGCTCGACTTCGCACGTCGCATGGACTTCCGGGACGCGGACGGACGGCCGTTCCCCGCCTGGCACGACGCGGAGTCGGCGTTCGACGCGTGGGCCGCGTCGACGGCGGGACGCCCGTGCGACTACACCGGCCTCTCGCACGCGACGCTGCGCGCGCGTGCGTCGGGCGTGCAATGGCCGTGCAACGACGCGCACCCCGACGGCACCGAGCGCCTGTACGCCGACGGCCGGTTCTGGAGCGCGCCGGACGAGTGCGAGAGCTACGGGCGCGACCTCGTGACCGGCGCGCCGCTGGAGGAGACCGAGTACCGGGCGCTCAACCCCGATGCCAAGGCCGTGCTGAAGGCGGCCGAGTTCCTCCCGCCGCGCACGGCCCCCGACGACGAGTACCCGTTCGCGCTGGTCACCGGTCGTACGATCCACCACTTCCACACCCGCACCAAGACGGGCCGGACCCCCGAGCTGCGCGACGCGGCGCCCGAACCGTGGATCGAGTGCTCGGCCACGGACGCCCGCCGCTGCGGGCTCGGCGACGGCGACCTCGCCGACGTCCGGACCGCGCAGGGTGCGGTAAGGGCTCGCGTCCGGATCACCGAGACCCGCGACGGGGTGCTCTTCGTGCCGTTCCACTACGGCTACTGGGACACCCCCGCCGGTGACCGGCCCGGCGACGGCGAGCCGGGACGCGCGGCCAACGAGACGGTGCCGACCGACTGGGACCCCGTCTCGAAGCAACCACTGTTCAAGATCGCCGCCGCGGCGCTGCAGAGGGTTCCCGACCAGAGCGGGACCGCGGCGCCGACGGCCGGGAGCGAGGGAGTGCGATGAGCAAGATCGCCCTGGTGCTGCGCGAGCTCGGCCGGTCCCAGACCTCGTTGCTGCACGAGCTGCAGGCGCTGCCCGACCGCCATCCCGACGAGCACGAGATCGTCCACACCGCGCACGACCTCGCCGGCTGGGCCGCCGCCGACCTGCAGCGGCTGGGCGAGACCGCTGCCGACACCGGTGTGGCGCTGCGGTCGTGGCCGCGTCCCGCGCCCCTGCGCGGCGCCGTGGCCGCGCGCGCCGCACGGTCGGTGCGCCACCGTCCCGAGACGGGGCTGCTGCTGCTCGCCGACCTGCGTCGGCTGCACCGCAAGGCGGCCGGGGTCGCGCTCGACTGGACGCTGCTCGCCCAGGCCGCGCAGGCGATGCGGCGGGCCGCACTCGTCGAGCTCGCCGGCGCCTGCTCGCCCCACGCGCACCAGACCGCCACCTGGGCGCGATCGCAGCTCGTAGTGGTGTCGCCGCAGGTCATCGCGTCGTGACGGGGCTGTGGCGCCGATGACTGTTTGTCGCCCGACCGTCCGGGCACATGACTGCCGGAACCGACGGAGGCGACCAATGACCACGACGACCGCGGCACTCGGCACCCATCCCGTGACCGAGGGCCTCACGGCGCTCGCCACCGTCCTCGGCCGCATCGCGGGGGTGCGGACCCTGTGGCGGGGTACGGCCACGCCCGCCGACGACGTCGCCCGGCGCTGGCGGGGCCACGGCCCGGTGGTCGTCGTCGGCGGGGTGGGCACCGTCGCCGCCGGGCTGACGCCGCTCTGCGACTGGCTCGGCTCGCTCGGGTACGACGTCACACCCCACACCGCGGGCATCGGGACGGCCTGCGGCGCCCGCAGCACCGACGCGCTCCTCGACACGATCACGCGCGTCGACCGGGGTGCCGGCGTGCACCTGGTCGCGCACAGCCGGGGCGGCCTGTTCGCCCGCGCCGCCGTCGCCGCCGGGGCGCCCGCGCGGTCGCTGGTCACCCTGGGCACCCCGTTCGACCTGCGCCGTCTGGGGCTGGTCGGGCTGGTCCTCGGGACGTTCATGAGCACGGCCGGCACGCTCGGGGTGCCGGACGTCGCGCGGTTCGAGTGCCTGTACGGATCGTGCTGTGCCGAGTTCCGGCGGACGGTCCGCGCCGCGGTGCCGGTTCCGTTCACCTCGATCCACAGCCATGGCGACCGGGTGGTCCCGTGGCGCGCATCGGTCGACGCCGCCGCCCGGAACGTGACGGTGGAGGGCGGGCACCTGGACCTGCTCGACGGCCCAGGTCCCTTGGCCGCCGTCGCCGAGGCACTGGCCGGCGCGTCGCAACGACACCGCGGAGCCGGGCTCCGGCCGCAGGCACGCCACGAGACCAGGGTCCCGCGGCAGCGCGGGCCCGTCCCCGACCTCGCCGCGGCCGGTTCGGCCTGACGTCGGCCGGGCGGTCGAGCCGGGAGGGGCGACGGTGCTGCGCGTGACCGCCGTGCCCGGCCGCCACGGGCCCGGACCAGCGCAGCGGGCCCTGCCACCGGTCATGGGGGACCTCGTCGACCCGACGTGCCGTCGCGCACCTCGGCGGCACGCGGATCGCCGGCCTGCTGCTCACGATGGACGCACGCCAGGGGCCGATCTCGTCGAGGTGCTCCGCCCGCGAGTGACGGTGCCGGTCCACGTCCAGTTCGGCGCGTTCCTCGACGTGCCGCTCGCCGACGTCCGGCGCGTCCTCGACGTCGACCTCATGGGCTACGTCCACGGCTGCCGCGCGGTACTGCCGCACATGCTCGAGCGCGGCCACGGGGTGATCGTCAACGTGTCGTCGGTCCTCGGCGTCATCGCGCTCCCGTACGGCGCGGCCTACTCGATGGCGAAGTTCGGTGTGCGGGCGCTGGGCGTCTCGCTGCGCCAGGAGTTGCGGACCTCCGGCGCGTCGGGGGTCCGGGTCGCGACGGTGCTGCCCGCCGCGATCGACACCCCGATCTGGCGGGACGCGGGCAACTGCACCGGCACCCGGTTGCGGCTGTCCCCGCCGACCTACACCCCCGAGCGCGTCGCCCGGATCGTCGTCGACCAGCTGCGGGTGCCGCGGCGCGGGGTCGTCGCCGGCGGCTGCTCGCGCGACTGCTGCTGGTGCAGCACAAGGTGTGGCCCGAGAGCGCCGAGCGGCTGTTCGCCACGGAGGTCCGGCACTACGTGCAGAGCTCCGACGAGTCGGCCCCCGCGAGCGCGGGCGCGCTCTATGCACCTCCCGACCGCCCGCGGCAGGTGCACGGCGGCCGGGACGGGCACCGACGGGAACGGCGCCGGCGCGCGGCCGGGACGGCGGCCGCGCTGGCCGTCGGGCTCGCGGTCGCCGTCGGGGCGAGGGCCCGCCGTCGCCACGGCTGAGCGCGCGCCGGACCCGCGCCCCTCGTGCCCGCGACCCGCACCGCGTCGTGAGTGGCGACGGTCGCCATGACGGCCATCGCCGCTCACGGGCACGGCGTCTCCTCGGACCCCTCGCGCGCCCGACGCCACGGGTCAGCGCGACGGTCGGCCGGCCGGGAACATCCGCAGGTGCCGGTCCGAGGCCCAGTCGACGAGGAGGAGCGTCGCGTCGTCCTGGAGCCGCCCCTCCTGGTGGCGCATCACCGCGGTCCGCAACCGGCGCAGGGTCTCCGGCGCGGACAGGTCGGCGGCGGCGGCCTGCTCGGTGAGCTCGACGAGCCGTCGTTCCCCGAAGAACTCGCCGTTGCCGTCGCGTGCCTCGGTGACGCCGTCGGTGTACAGCAGCAACCGGTCCCCCGGCTCCAGCTGCTCACGCGCGGTGTGCGCCGGGCCGACGTCCGGACCGGTCACCCCCAGGGGCGGGCGGGGTACCGCCGTCAGTTCCTTCACCACGCGCCCGTCCCGGACGAGCAGCGGTGGCGGATGACCGGCCAGCAGGTAGTCCAACGCTCCGCCGGCGGTGTCGAGGCGGGCGAGCACCGCGGTGGAGAACTGCATCGGGCGTGGCTGGTCGGCGATGACCGCGTCGGCGTGGGCCGCGACCTCCACGAGGTCGTGCCGCCCCGACAGCCGAGCGTTGCGGACCGCGGTCAACGCCAAGGCGCTCGTCACCCCGGCCCGGATGTCGTGTCCCGACGAGTCGAACACGGCGAGGGTGACCACGTCCCCGTCGACGCTGTAGTCGTAGGCGTCGCCGACCACCGTGTCGTGGGGCTCGAGGATCGCCGAGACCACGACGCGGTCGGTCGCGAACGTGCGTGGCGGGACGAGCTGCCAGAGCAGCTCCGATCCCGGCGAGAGCAGGCCGTTGCTGCGCAGGCGCCGGAGCCGGTCACTGTGGACGAGCTTGGACATCACGATGTGGCCGACGAGCCCCGCGAGGGTCCAGAGCTCGTCGGCGAGGGTGTCGTCGTCGGGGAACCCGGACGGCCGGCGGCCGGGCAGCCCGATCCGCAGCACCCCCACCCGTTCGGTCCCGTCGAGGACCGGGACCCACAGCTGCGGCGCGCCGCGGTCGTCGTCCCGGACGATCTCGCCGTACTGGTAGGCCCTCCCGGCGAGGGTCCCCTCGACGTCCACCCCCACGACCGGCTCCTGCCGGACGGGCATGAGGACCTGCTGGGCCAGGTCCACCATCAGCACCTCGGCGGACAGACCGAGGGGGCCCACCGAGCGGTCGACCGTCCGCGAGAGGTCGGCACCCGTCGCCAGGTGCGCCGAGTCGATCAGGTGCGCGAGGGCGCCCGCCCACGCCCGGGCCCACGCCCCGTCGAGGTGCATGGCCGCACGGTATTACGCGCCGGTGCTCCCCGCGGCTTGTTGTGGTCGGCCGCGCGGGTGCCGCGGCCGGGGGGCGTCGTGTCCGATTCTTCGCAGTGAAACCGGTTTCGACCGCGTGCGACCGGGCAGACGACGTCGTCGGCAGGGCCGACCTCCGCGCGGTCGAGCAGCAGGCCGCCGCCGTTCCCGCAGCCCGACCACCCCCCACCCGGAACGAGGAGCAACCCATGAGCGCAGCAGCGCCGCGCGCGTGGCGCGGATCGTGATCGCGCTGTCCGGCCGGCTGCACTCGCCGATCCTGACGCCGGAGACGCGGTACGACTTCTCGTTCGCCGCCGTGGCCCGCCCAATGCTGGCCGCGCTCGGCGTCCGACCGGCGACGGCGTGGGTCGCCGTCACGCACGACCTGCTCGACGTCCGCTTCGGGCCGTGGCGGGTCCGCACGCCGCTGGTCAACGTCTTCTCGGCCGAACCGACCGGTCCGCTGAACGCCGTCACGGTTCTCGGCCCGCGCCTCTCGCTCGCCGACCTCGGTCTGACGTTCGGCAGCGACACCCGTGGCGGTGTCTGCATCCGGTTCCGCCGGCCGGTCCGCGGGTTCGAGCCGTTCGGCCTGCTGCACCACCCCGGCCTGACCGTCACCGTCACGACCCCCGGGTTGCTCGTCACCCGCCTCAACCGGCCCGACGACCCGTCCGCGACCACACGGTCCACCTCGACGACGGAGCCATCACGATGAGCACAGCCCGATCCGCCGAGACCGCCACCGGCCGACCGGTCCGCACCGCCGCCGGGCTGATGGGGGTGGTGTTCCTGCTGGTCGGAGTCCTCGGCTGTCCGACAGGGAGGACACCCGCTCGTCCTCGTGAACGGTGAAGCCCGGGCCCCCGTCGTGTGCGGGCGGCCCGGGCTTCGTCGGGCGTCACGAGCGGCCGTTGCCGCGCCCCTTGTCGTGTCCCTTGGCCTTGCCGTTGTTCGACTTCGCCGCCGTGGTCGGCGTCGTCGCAGCTCCCGCGTCGGCGTCGCGGACACTGTCGCCGGCTGCGGCGTCGCGGGGCCTGTCGTTCGCCGCGGAGTCGCGGGCTGCGGCGTCGCGCGCCGCATCGTCAGCAGCATCGTCGTCGAGTGTCCCGGTCGTGCCCGCGTCCGGCGTGGTCCCGGCCGCCGGCGTCGCGGGCGGCTCGGTGCCGGCCGCGGCCGCGGGACCGGCGCGACCCGCCGACGAGGCCCGGGTCCGCTCGGCCACGACCACGCGGGACCCGCCGTCCGTGGACGGATCCGGGCCCGCCTTCGCGGGCGCATCCAGCACGGCCGGGGTGTCGGCGACGACGGCGTCGGCCCCTACCAGGTCCGGCACCCGGCTGACACCCAGTCCGACGACGCCCAGCGCCACCGCCGCCGCGAGCACGCGCGCCACACGACGACCCCGGGCCGCCGCCGCGGCGTCCCGGCCGGCGAGCCGGGTCGCGACGGTGCCGGCGTCCGGGCGACGGTCCGGGTCGTCGGCGGTCATCCGGCGCAGCAGCGCGGCGAGGCCGGTGGGAAGCTCGGCCGGCACCCGTGGGCTCCGGTGGAGCCGGGCGACGGCCGACTCGACCAGCCCGCCCGGGTACTCCCGTCGCCCGGTGAGCGCCTCGAGCAGGACCAGACCCAGCGCGTAGACGTCGGCCGCCGGACCGACGCGGCTGCCGCGCACCTGCTCCGGAGCCATGTAGGCGGGTGTCCCGACGGTGGCGCCCGTCTCGGTCAGCTGGGTCGCCTCGACGAGCCGGGAGACCCCGAAGTCGGTGAGGAACGGGCGTCCGGTGCCGTCGAGAAGGATGTTGGCGGGTTTGACGTCGCGATGGACGACCCCGTGCGCGTGGACGTGGGCCAACGTCGAGGCCAGCCGTGCCCCGAGGGCGGTCACCTCGCTCACGTCCATCGGCCCGCGGCGGATCGTGGTCTGCAGGGTCTCGCCGTCGACGAACCGCGTGACCAGGAAGGGGTGCGGGCCGGCGAGACCGGCGTCGACGATCCGGGCGAGTCCGGGATGGTGCAGACCGCGCAGCAGCCTCACCTCGCCCGCGAACCGGGCGGCGACGGTCGGGTCCGACGTCGCATGCAGCACCTTGACGGCGACCTCGGTGCCGGTGGAGACGTCCGTCGCCCGGTAGACGCTTGCCGTCCCGCCGACGCCGACCAGTCCGCCGAGTCGATACCGTCCCGGCAGCTCCGGGCCCCACGCGGGTTGGTCTCCGAGATCGGTTCCGTGGACCGTGGCGGTCATCGCGTCGGGTTCCGTTCGCGGTCGGGGCGGGCCGCGTGCGCGCCCGCCGTCGGTGGGTGGCAGGCGCCGGGGAGCAGCGCCGTCCGTCGATGACATTGCCCGCCCACGACAGTCGGAAACACGATCGTGGGCCCGTTGTCGTCACACGCAGTGCCCGGCGGGACGAGTCGATGTCGCTCCCGGTCGCCACCCGAGGTCCGACCGGCGCAGGCCGGGGTGCGCGTCCGGGTGTCCCCGTCCCGCCGACCAGCGCAACCTCTCGGTCCGGCGGGTCTCGCGGCGCTCCCGACCGCTTGGGCCGCCGACGGTGGGGAAAGCAGGGCGCGAGCGCGACCGTCGACGGAGGAGCGGATCATGAACGAGCGATCACCGGCCGAGCTGGCGAACTTCAGCGGCTACTTCATGATCGGGACGCGCAGGGTCGACGTGCAGATCCGCGTCGAGGACACCGCCGCCGACGAGGAGCAGTCCGCGGAGACGTCCGGGCGCGCCGACGTCACCGCACCCTCCGACGACTCCCGGACCGGCGAGACGGCCGCGACCGACCGGGACTCCGACGACGCCTCCGACGACGCCGAGACCGACGAGTCCGGTTCCGGGATCACCGGCTCGGGCGGCCCGGACTCGGACGCGGCCGACGAGGACGACGAGGCGGCCGACGACGAGGCCGCCGACGACGAGGACGACGAGGCCGCCGAGGATTGGGACGAGGACGAGGAGCCTGTCGACGACGCCGACGACACCGGCTCTGTCGGGACCGAGACGGACGACGACACCGAGGACGCCTCCTCCCCGGACGACGACGAGTTCGACGGGACCGAGGACGACCACACCGAGGACGACGACACCGAGGACGAGATCGACGAGCCCGACGACGAGACCGCGGACGTGGCGGACGCGGAGGACTCCGACGAGGAGGACTCGGACGACGAAGACTCCGACGAAGACTCTGACGAGGACGAGGACGAGGACGTCGGGCTGACCGACTCCGACGAGGAGACCGACCCCGGCGGGCAGACGGTCGACGACCCGGACCAGGAGACCGACGAGGGCGAGCATCAGCCCGCGGGCACCCGCCTCGAGGGGCTCCTCCGACCCCGACGACGTACGTCCGGCGGAGGCACCGAGGTGGCGACCGAACGCCGCCCTCGCCGCGCGACGGGAGCACGCCGGCGCGCGCCTGAGGAGGACACGGAGCCACGGCGGTCGGACCGGTCCTCATCGCGCCGCGACGATTCCGGCCGGGCGGGGCACGCCGGCTCCCGCCGCGAGCGGTCGGGCGACGCGGGACAGCGCGACGCAGGAACCCGGGAGGCGGGACGCCGGGACGCGGGACGTCACGATCCGGGAGGTCGCAAGGCGGCCGCCGAACGCACCCGCGCGTCGGGTGACGCCGACGCCGGCGCCCGCACGCCGCCACCACGCCGGAAGGCCACCCGCGAGGCGGGCCCGCCGGAGACCGGCGTCGACGAGCAGGGCACGCGGGCGCGCGCGGCGCGCGGCACCGGGCGGCGGGGCCGCGCGCAGCGATGAGGCACGGGCGGGCCAGGCGGCCGGACGCGGCCGCGCGCAGGGAGGCGGAGATGGACGGGCGCGACCGTGGGGCGGCGCTGTCGCGGGTCGTCGCCGTCGTCAACGACAAGGGCGGGGTCGGCAAGACCTCGCTCGCCGCGAACCTGGGGGGCCAGTTCGCCGCGGCGGGCTACCGCTGCCTGCTCGTGGACCTCAACCGCCAGGCGAACCTCTCCGACGACCTCGGCTACCGCGACTCCCCCGACGACGACCAGGGCGCCGGGCTGCTGGCGGCGGTGATCGGGGGGACTCCGGTGCGGCCGTTGCGCGACGTCCGGCCGCAGCTCGACGTCGTCTGCGGCGGTGCGCGACTCGAGGACCTCACCCCGGTGATGGTCTCGCGGCTCCAGCACCACGGGCGGGAGGCGTTCACCGTGCTCGGCGACGTCCTCGCGCCAGTGGCCGGGGACTACGAGATCGTCTTCATCGACTGCCCTCCCGAGTCGACGATCCTCTCCGATCTCGCCCTCGCGGCGGCTCGGTGGGTCCTGATGCCGACGAAGACCGACGTCGGGGGCCTCGTCGGGATCGGGCTGGTCGCCGAGCGGTTCGTGCTGGCTCGCGAGATCAACCCACAGCTCGGGCTGCTCGGTGTCGTCCTGTTCGGCACGGGCAGCCGCTCCCGGGCCATCCACGCGGAGGCCAACGCGGCGATCGACCGGGCGTTCGGCGACGACTCGCCGCGGTTCCGCACGACCATCCGGCACGCCGAACGCACCGCCCAGGACGCCCGCAGGCTCGGCAAACTGGCCCACGAGCTGGAGATCGAGGTCGCGCACCAGCCGGTGTGGTGGGAGTCGTTGCGCGCCGGCACCCGGACGCCGCGTGTCGCCGCGACCGCGGCGAACGTCGCCGGCGACTACCGCGCGCTCGGCGTGGAGATCCTGACCGCGCTGCAGGCGGCGGAGGAGGCCGAACCACCCGAGCCGGCCGGACGTGGGAAGGAGCACCGGTGACCCGACGCGACACGACGACGGGAGACGGCTTGGCCTCGGCGTTCGGACCGGCCGCGGCGTCCCGGACCCGGGCCCGGCCGCCACGCCCGACCGGCACGGCGTCCGACGACCACTCCCAGCCCCGTGCGGCATCCCGGGACGGACGTGGCCACGCCGCCGACGGGGGCCGTCGCGCGGCAGCGGAGCCCGACCGGTCGCGCGTCGACCGCGGCGGCCCGACCCGACGGTCGTCCCACGGAGAGGCGGACGATCCGGCGCCCGCGGTCCGGCAGAGCGACCGACGTCCGGGCCGTGCCGACCACCCCGCCGCCCCGCGCCGCCGGACGCGACCGATCGTCGTCCGTGACGCCCACCAGGTGGACATGATCCTGCTCGCGGTGCTCGAACAGGGGCCGCGGACCCGGGCCGCGTTGCTCGACCTGGGGACGACGCGCGCGGCGGGCCGGATCGTCCCGGCCCGCGAGCAGGTCATCCGCAGGCTGGGGCATCTCGAACGCAACCGTCTGGTGCGCCGCGGCGCCGACCGCCGGTACCGGGTGACCGCCGTCGGGGCCCGGATCCTGGCGAGCCGCGTCCAGCGGTGGCGGGTGTTCGTCGGGGCGATCGAGGCGCTGCTCGGCGACGACCGCGGCGGACGGGGCCACCCGGCGGCGTGACCCGGCGGGACCGGTCGGCTATCCGCCCAGGAACGTGGTCCTGGACGGGTTCCGCAGGGCCTCGCGGGTGCGAGGATGTCGCCCATGACCGAGCCCGACCGTGGACCGTTCGGCAATGAGCCGTCGGGCTCGGTGCGGCTCCACGAGGTCCCCGGGGGCGTGGTGCTGGTCGTGACCGGTCCGCTCGACCTCTCCCTCGCTCCGCGGCTGCGGCGGGAGGTACTGCGGGCGGTCCGGCTGCGGCCGGCGACGCTGGTGATCGACCTGAGCGCGAGCACGTTCCTCGCCTCCGTCGGGATGGCGGAGCTCGTCCGCGCCCACCGGACGGCGGGCGCCGGTGTGACCGTCCGGATCGTCGCGGCGGGCCCGCTGTTGCTGCGTCCGCTGGAGCTGACCAGGCTCACCGACGAGCTCGAGATCCGTTCGACGCTGCACGACGCGCTCGCGGAGGCCTGACCGATGCCCCGCCCGGCCGCGCTCAGCTCGCTGGCGGCGCTGCTGACGGGCCCGGACGGACGACCCGTCCCGGTCGAACGCGTCGTGCTCACGGCCGCACAACGGTCGTTGCTGTGCCCCTGCGACGGCGCGTCGCCCATGGTGTTCGTCCCCGATCCCGACGTACTCGCCGCACTGGTCCGGGGAGCGACCGCAGGCGTCGTCGTGACCGCCGAGGCCGGTCTCGCCGGCGACGACGGCGCCGGGCCGCCGCCCGGGGGTGCGGTCGCGCTGGTCGCCCGGACCGACGTCGGCGAGGGACACCGGCGTGTCCTCGAGGCCTTCGCGGCGGGGACCGCGGCGGTGCAGCACACCGTCGACGTCCTGCGCGCCGAGGCCGCGGTGATCGACGCGCTCAACTCGGTGGGCCGCCGGCTCACCGCACAGCTCGATCTCGACCGGGTCGTGCAGGACGCCACCGACGCCGCCACCACCGCCGTCGGGGCCGCGTTCGGGGCGTTCTTCTACAACCTCGTCGACCAGTTCGGCGAGTCCTACACCCTCTACACGCTCTCCGGGGCGCCCCGGGAGGCGTTCGAGCGCTTCCCGATGCCGCGCAACACCGCCGTCTTCGCCCCGACCTTCGACGGCGAGGGCACCGTCCGCAGCCCGGACATCACCGTCGACCCGCGTTTCGGGCGCAACGCGCCCTACCACGGGATGCCCGAGGGGCACCTGCCGGTGCGCAGCTACCTCGCGGTCCCGGTGATCTCCCCGACCAGCGGCGAGGTGCTCGGCGGCTTCTTCTTCGGCCATCCCGAACCGGGCCGGTTCACCGACCGGCACGAGTACCTGGCGGAGGGCATCGCCGGCTACTCGGCCATCGCGCTGGACAACTCGCGGCTCTTCGAACGGGAACGCAACCTCGCCCGCGAGCTGTCCCGCAGCATGCTGCCCGAGGCGCCCCCGGTCGCGGGCCTGGAGATCGTCACCCGCTACCTGCCCGCCGCCACCGGGTCGAAGATCGGCGGGGACTGGTTCGACGTCATCCCGCTGCCCGGGGATGCGACCGCGTTCGTGATCGGCGACGTGGTCGGGCACGGGGTCACCGCCGCGACCGTCATGGGCCAGGCCCGGACCGCGGTCCGCTGCTACGCGGTGCTCGGCCTGCCGCCCTCCCGGGTGCTGCACCAGACGTCGGCCGTCCTGTCGGCGTTCACCGCAAGCACGTTCGTGACCTGCTTCTACGCCGTGCACTCCGCCGACGGCACACTGCGCTACGCCAACGCCGGGCACCTCCCCGCGCTCCTCAGGCACGTCGACGGCACGCTCACGGAGTTCGGCGAGGCGCTCGGCCAGCCGCTCGGCGTCGGCGCGTCGTTCCCCGAACGCACCATCCGGTTCGGCATCGGCGACGAACTGCTGCTCTACACCGACGGGCTCGTCGAGAGCCGGACGCGCGACCTCACCGTCGGCATGGGGTGGTTGCGCAGCGCCGTCGCGGCGCTGCCACGCCCGGTCACCGCCGAGCTGTGCGACGGGCTGGTCGCGGAGCTGACCGGCGGCGCCCACGACGACGACGTCGCCCTCATCCACGTCCGCAACACCGGCCGCGGCGTGGCGTGAGCGAGGACGAGGACGAGGACGTCGAGCAGGACATCGAGCGATCAGCCGGCGCGTGGCCACGACCTGAGCGCGGCCCCGCCGTCGTCAGCGCATCGCCTTCTCGGTGGTCTTCTGCAGGATTTCCGGCAGGTCGGTGCCGCGCTTCTCCTTGCTGTACAGGTCGAGCCGGTTCGTCGCCTCCGCGAACCGCAGGAACGTGTCCACACTGGCGACGACGATGCGTGCGTCGATCGTCAGCAGCTCGATCCCGACGATCGACACCCGGACGAAGACGTCGATCACCAGGCCCTTGTCCAGGATCAGCTCGACGACGTCGGCCAGCCCGCTCGACCCGCCCCCGCCCGACCGCTGCACATGGCCACCGCCGCGTGTCGCCACCGACATCCCGCCCTCCTCCTCGACGAGCCGGAGTACCCGTCCGGGCGAGTCCGAACCACGCTCGGTGACCGGACCGGGTCGTCCGGCCTCGCCGACCGGCCACCTGAGCAACCGTCGGCGGCGCGGCGTCGGCGGTCAGGCGGGGTATCCCGCGTCCGCGAGCGCGGCCGTCGCGATCTTCATGTCGTCGGAGTAGTGCCCGCCCGACACCCCGATACCCCCGACGACGGCGCCGCCGACCCTGATCGGATAGCCACCTCCGAAGACGACCAGGCGCGAGGTGTGGACGATGCCGTCCGCCAGCGGGGCGTCATCCTTGATGAAGTCGTGCCACTCGTGCGTGGCCAGTCCGAACGACGCGGCGGTGTAGGCCTTGTCCTGCGCGATCTGGACGGTGAGCAGCGCGGCGCCGTCCATCCGGACGAAGCCCTTCAGCACGCCGGAGTTGTCGACGACTGCGATGGCGCTCGCCTGGCCGTGCACCTCGGACGCGGCGACCGCGGTGTCGAGGAGCGTGCGGGCCAGGGCAGCACTGACCGTCGGCGGCGCGAAGGTGGGAGCGGACATGCCGGCGCGATCTACGTGTCGCGGCCCGGATCACGCGCGGCGGGAACGGCTCGGAGGGGCACATGGCGCTCGGCGCAGGTCCGGACGCGCCCGGGTGCATCGCGCCCACGCCGAGCTCGTCCGGCAGAGCTCGGCCGACAACCGTCGCGACCGTGGCAGGCCGACGAGCATCGCGGCGAGTACGGGTGTTCACCGAGCGACACGCTCCGGCGGGGCCCGTGCGACGGCCGTGGCACGCGCCGCGTCCCGAGCGGTGCGCGGACCGCGGCCGGTTAGGGTGACGACGTGGCGATCGACGACGAGGACGGCGGAGGTGCCGCGGGCCAACCCGGTCGCCTGATCCTGACCGTGTACGGCCTGTACGCACGCGAGCGGGGCGGCTGGCTGCCGATCGCGGGCCTCGTCCGGCTGCTGGGCGAGATGGGTGTCAACGTGCAGGCCGTCCGCTCGGCCATCCACCGGCTCAAGCGGCGCGGGCTCGTCGACGCCCAGCGCCGGGCCGACGCCGCGGGGTACGCGCTGTCGGCCGACGCCTACGGCCTGCTCGCCGAGGGCGACGTGCGCATCTTCGGGCACACCCGCGGCGCCGCCGACGACGGCTGGCTGCTCGTCGTCTTCTCCGTCCCGGACACCGAGCGGGCCAAGCGCCACCAGCTCCGCTCGACCCTGACGAGGCTCGGCTTCGGCACCGTGTCGCCCGGCACCTGGATCGCGCCGAGCCATCTGCGGGACGCGACGGTCGAGACGCTCGAGCGGGCGGGGCTCGCCGGGTTCACCCAGGTCTTCACCGGGCCGCACGTCGCCGGTGGCGACCTGTCCGAGCTGGTGGCGTCGTGGTGGGACCTCGATGGTCTGCAGGCGCTCTACGCCGACTTCCTCGACCGCTTCGAGCCGGTCGGCGCCCGCTGGCTCGACGGCACGGGCGACGACGCGCGCGCCTTCGTCGACCTCGTCGACATGCTGACCGCCTGGCGCCGGCTGCCCTACGCCGACCCGGGACTCCCGCTGGAGCTGCTGCCCGCGGACTGGAACGGCCGACGGGCCCAGGAGCTGTTCAGCGCGTTGTCCGCCCGGCTGCGCGAGCCCGCCGCGCGGCACGTCGAGGCGATGCTCGGCCCGGCCGAGGCGCCGGCCCGGTCGCTCCCCGCCTCCCGCGCGGGCTGACCGGCCCCGGCGGCGCGCCGGCGCTCAGTCCCGGCCGGCGGCGTCGATGGCGACCGCGAGCCGCTCCGGCGCGGTGAACATGACCTCATGGCTGCCGGCGAGCTGCACCAGCCGGTACATCCCGAGCCGACCGGACATGCGCGGGTGCCAGCCCCACTCGCCGGGCGGCAGCGCGGTGTCCTCGGTGGCGTTGATGTAGCTCTTCGGGATGTCCGAGGCATAGAAGCGGCTGAGGTCCAGCTTGTCGCGGAACGGCTGGTAGGGCTCGGTCGACAGCCGGGCGTGGGTCGCGGCGGCGAGCTCGGCGTCCGCGTCCTGGATGAACGCCTCGCGCCAGACCGGGAACGGCATCGCCACGGTGTCGTCGTCGCTCGAGGCGGCCAGCTGGTCGAACAGGGCGCGGTAGTGCGGCGGCACCTCGTCGAGCAGGCTGTTGCCCGGCGCGGGGACGAACGCGTTCCAGAAGATCATCCGGCGCAGCCGGTCGGGGATCTCCTCGGCGACGCGGGCGATG
The DNA here is from genome assembly GCF_000196675.2 of Pseudonocardia benzenivorans CB1190. Lineage (GTDB taxonomy): Bacteria > Actinomycetota > Actinomycetes > Mycobacteriales > Pseudonocardiaceae > Pseudonocardia > Pseudonocardia benzenivorans. Next base: position 4,569,065 of record NC_015312.1, read on the forward strand.
ACGGTGCCCCCGAAGCTGTGGCCCAGCAGGATCACGTCGCGCAGGTCGGCGCCGACGATGTGGTCGACGATCGAGGCGACGCAGTCGTCGTGGTCGACGTTCTTGGGCACGCCGACGCCGTGCCCGGCGACGGTCGGGGTGTGCACGTCGTGGCCCATGCCGGCCAGGTGGGTCGCGACCGGCTTCCACATGTCGCCGTCGTGCCAGGAACCGTGGACGAGGACGTAGGTGCTCATGCGCTGGGCCTCCGTGTGTGAGATGTCCGGCGACGCTAGGCGCGGCTCGTCCCTCGGCTTGTCCGGCGAGCGCGACGTGGCCGCATCACGCGGTCGTGAGCGGCGATGGCCGCTACAGCAGGCCGCTACAGCGACCATCGCCGCTCACAGGGTCGTCAGCCGCGCCGCAGGTCGTCGGAGGGTGAGCGGCCGAACGCACGGCGGTACTCCGCGGCGAAGCGCCCGAGGTGGCCGAATCCCCAGCGCGACGCAACCGCGACGACGGTCTCCCCGTCGCCGGCGAGGAGGTCGGCGCGCGCCCGTTCCAGCCGGACCCGGCGCAGGTGCGCGGTGGGACTCGTGCCGAGCCGGTCGCGGAAGTGGTCCTGCAGGGTCCGGGGCGCCACGCCGGCCGCGTCGGCGATGTCGAGCAGCCCGATCCCGTCGCCCGCGTGGGCGTCGACGTAGTCGCACGCCCGGCGCACGACGTCGGCCGCGGCGGCCCGGCGGCGTTCGGGAGCCGGTGCGGCCCCGAAGGAGTCCAGCGCGGCCACGGCGGCGAGCTGGGCGACCGAGGCGCCGAACGGGGTGTCGAGCAGCCCCTGCGGGACGACGTCGGCGAGCAGCAGCCGCATGATGGCGTCCCACGGCCGCGGATCGGTCGCCGGTCCGGTGCGCACGTCGCCGGCCCGCCCCGAGGCGGCGCCCGCGCGTGCGACGAGCGTCGTCGGCAGCTTGATCGTCAGCAGCCGGCAGCCCGGCCCGAAGTCGAGATCGTGCGCGGTGTGCGGATCGAGCGCGACGGTCCGCCCCGGGACGGCACGGCACTCCCCGGCCCGGCCACGGACCGTGAGCGTCCCGGCGAGCGGACGGGACAGCAGGACGAAGTCGCCGAAGGGCTCCGGACGCACCCGCACCGCGCCCTCGCCGTAGGACAGCGAGAACACGCCGACGTCGGCGGAGCCGGCCTCGGCGTGCCGCGCGCGGAACGCGCCCCTCGTGGGCGCGAGCGCATGCGGACAGTACGAGCGGGCGACCTGGGCGCGCGCGAGATCGACGTCGCGCGTGTCGAGACGGATCTCCCAGCCCTGCACCGCGCCTCCTCGGGTCCCCGGCCCGGCCGGGAAGCTCCGAAGGCTAGCGACCCGCAGTCGTGGACGGGAGACCTCGAGCGTCCTGCGGCGTAGCGGGTACCGGCACCGCGACCGCGGGGTCGGCGGCCCGCTCGCGCAGCACGGCCCGCAGCAGCTTGCCCGACGCGTTGCGCGGCAGGGCGTCGACGAACTCGACCCGGCGCGGGTACTTGTACGGCGCTCCGACACGCTTGACGTGGTCCTGCAGCGTCCTGGCGGTCGCCGGACCGGGCTCGACGCCGTCGCGGAGGACGACGAACGCGGTGACGAGCGCACCGCGCTCGGCGTCGGGAGCGCCCACGACGCCGGACTCCACGACGTCGGGGTGCGTGAGCAGCAGCTCCTCGACCTCCGGCCCGGCGATGTTGTAGCCGGAGGAGACGATCATGTCGTCGGACCGCGCGACGTAGTGGAACCAGCCGTCGGGGTCGCGCACGTAGACGTCGCCGGTGAGGTTCCAGCCGTCGCGGACGTAGCCGGTCTGTCGCGGGTCGTCGAGGTAGCGGCAGCCGGTGGGGCCCTTCACCGCCAGCAGGCCGGGGGTGCCGTCGGGCACCGGCCGGCCGTCGACGTCGTGCACCTCGGCACGGAAGCCCGGGACGGCGCGGCCGGTCGCGCCGGGGCGGGCGTCGTCGTCGGCCGCGGAGATGAAGACGTGCAGCATCTCGGTGCCGCCGATGCCGTCGATCAGGGGCCGCCCGACGGCCTCGCGGTAGCGGACGGCGACATCGGCGGGCAGCGCCTCCCCCGCCGACACCGCGCGCCGGACTCCGGCCAGCAGGTGCCCGTCGCCGGCGTCGAGGATCGCCCGGTATGCCGTCGGCGCGCTGAACAGGACGGTCACGCCGTGCTCGGCGGCGATCCGGGCCAGCTCGGTGGGGGTCGCGCGTTCGACCAGCAGCACCGACGCACCCACGCGCAGCGGGAACACGAGCAGCCCGCCGAGCCCGAACGTGAACGCCAACGGTGGCGTGCCGGTGAACACGTCGTCGGGCCGGGGCTTCAGGACGTGCGTGGAGAAGGTGTCGGCGATCGCGAGCACGTCGCGGTGGAAGTGCATCGTCGCCTTGGGCCGCCCGGTGGTGCCGGAGGTGAACGCGAGCAGGGCGACGTCGTCGGCGGCGGTGGCGACGTCCGGGAACGTGGCGGGGTGCGCCGCGCAGCGGGCCTGCAGCTCCTGGCCGAACGACACCGCGGGCACGCCGGGTGGCAGCTCGTCGAGGAAGCGCTCGTCGCACAGCGCGACGGTGGGTTGTGCCGTCGCGACGATCTTGTCGAGCTCGTGGCGGCGCAGCAGCGGCATGGTGGCGACGGCGACCGCCCCGGCCTTGAGGACGGCGAGCCAGCACGCCGCGAGCCACGGGGTGTTGGGCCCACGGAGCAGGACCCGGTTGCCGGGGACGACGCCGAGGTCGGCGGTGAGGACGTGCGCGATCCGGTTGGCCCGGGCCAGCACGTCGCCGTAGGTCCAGGTCTCGTCGGCCGAGAGCAGGCAGGGCCGGTCGGCACCGTGCCCGGCGACGGCCGCGTCGAGCAGGGCGGTCGCGGCATTGAGCCGCTGCGGGTAGTGCAGGTCGGGCAGGTCGAACACGAACTCGGGCCACTGCTGCGCCGGTGGGAGCCGGTCGCGGCAGAAGGTGTCGACGTGGGCGCTGGGCGAGAGCGGGGTCATCGCTCCACCTCCGCCTCGTCGTCGGTCGCCGCGACCGGAGGCCGGCCCGTCACGACGAGCGGGACCCGCGGTGTCGCGTCGAGGTGCAGCGAGAGCACGTCGAACCGGTTGTAGTGGCCGATGATGTCGTGCATCTGCTTGGCCTGGATGCTGCGCGCCAGGTCGATCTCGGCGTAGACGATGCCCTCGTCGTCGACGAGCGGCTCGACGACCGGACGCCCGTCGGGGCCGAAGATGCCCGACAGGGCGTTGCGCGGGCGCGACAGCTGTTTGCGGACGGCCTCGTCGTCGCCCGCGACGGCGTCGACGATCTCGTCGGAGACGACCGACGTCGACACCACCGAGAAGACCTTGCCCTCGAACGCGTGCGCGGCGGTGCGGATGGCGATGGCGTCGGCCATGTCGTAGTCCTCGGGGGCGGCCGGCAGCGCGATGTAGGACGCGACGTGCACCTGCTCACCCTGGGCCAGCAGGGCGAACCGGGCCAGGGTGTTGGTGTTCTCTCCGCAGGCCAGCACGCCGAGGCGCCCGACCGGGGTGTCGTGCACGACCAGCGAGCTGCCGTCGCCGCCGGTCCAGGTCAGCTTCTCGGCCCACGTCGGCACCAGCTTGCGGTGCACGCCGATCAGCTCGCCGGTGTGGGAGATCGTGAGCATCGTGTTGTAGATGACGCCCATGCTGTGCGCGCCGCGCTCGTTCACCCCGACGACGACGGTGACGCCGTGCCGGCGGGCCGCCGCGCACAGGGTGTCGACCTCCGGCCCCGGGACGTCGATCGCGTTGCGGTACAACCGCTCGAACCACGGCGAGCCCTGCACCGGGTTCATGGTCCAGTTCCAGTACGGGTAGCCCGGGACGAAGGCCTCCGGGAACGCGACGAGCGTCGCGCCGCGGCCCGCCGCCTCCGCGACGAGGTCGGCGGCCTTCGCGACGGTGGCCGCCGCGTCGAGGTAGACGGGTGCGGCCTGGACGGCGGCGGCGGTGAAACGCGGCAGCTCCAGCATGGCGGTCAGCCCTTCGCGGAGGTGAGCAGCGGACGCCAGCGCCGGTGGACCGGCACGGGCTCGGGATCGGTGAGCGTGAGCCGCGGCGGGACACGCCGGGCGGTCGGCGGCGGGGCGGCCCCGGCGCGCAGGTGGGCGGGCCATTCGACCTCGTCCCAGCCCAGCGCGACGGCGGCGTGCAGGGCCCACGCGGGGTCGTGCAGCATCGCGCGGCCGATGGCGACGAGGTCGGCGCGGCCGGCCAGGACGATCGAGTTGGCGTCGTCGGCGGTGGAGATGCCGCCGACCGCGACGACGGGGACGTCGGCGTCGTGGCGGATCCGCTCGGCCAGCGGGGTCTGGTAGCTGCGGCCGTAGTTCGGCCGCTCGTGGGCCACGACCTCGCCCGACGAGACGTCGACGGCGTCGGCGCCGTGCGCGGCGAGCGCGCGACCGATCTCGACGGCGTCGCCGATCGGCTGCCCGCCGGGCGCGTGGTCGGCCGCGGAGACGCGCACGAGCAGCGGGCCGTCCCAGGCGGCGCGGACGGCGTCGAGGACGCGCAGCGGGAACCGCAGCCGGTGAGCGACGTCGCCGAGGTTCGTGAGCGGCGACAGGTACGTCGAGAGCAGGTGGCCGTGGCCGGCGTGCAGCTCGAGCACGTCGAACCCGGCGTCGGCGGCGCGGCGGGCGGCGTCGGCGAACGCGGCGACGACGGCCTCCTCGTCGACCGGCCCCGGCTCGGGGTCGCCGGGAACGTACGGGACCGGCGTCGGCGCGACGGGCGCGACGCCGCGCCGGCCCGCGTGGGTGAGCTGGACGCCGACACGGGCGGCGGACGTCGCGTGGATACGGTCGGTGATCGCGCGCCAGGCCGCGACGTGCGGCTCGGACCAGAGGCCACTGCTCCCCGCGCAGGCACGACCATCGGGCGCGACGGCGGTGCCGCCGGTGAGCACCAGCCCCGCTCCCCCGACGGCGGCGGCGGACAGCAGGAGCATCTCGGCGTCGCCCGGCACCCCGTCGCGGGCTGCGTCGACGGTGACGGGTGCGGCGACGATCCTGTTGCGCAGCACCAGGTTCCGGAGCGTGAACGGCTGGAACAGCGGCGGCGCGCCGGGCGCGAAGTGGGTGCGCACGCGGGCGGCGTAGTCGGGGTCGCGGACCGCGAGGTTGTCGAACGTGACGCGGCGGCTGCGGGTGAGCAGGTTGAACGCGAACTGCTGCGGGTCGAGCCCGGTCACGTGGTCGACGTCCTCGAACCACTCCAGGCTCGCCTGCGCCGCCCGCTGCGTCGACTCGACCACGGGCCGGCGCTCGGCCTCGTAGGCCGCGAGCGCTGTCGCGACGTCGGCGTGCCGGCGCAGCGATGCGGCCAGGGCGAGGGCGTCCTCCATCGCGAGCTTCGTGCCCGAGCCGATGGAGAAGTGCGCGGTGTGCGCGGCGTCGCCGAGCAGGACGAGGTTGCCGTCGTGCCAGCGGCGGTTGCGCACGGTGGTGAACCGCAGCCATCTCGAGTTGTTCGCGACGAGCGCGGCACCGCCCAGCTCCTCGCGGAACATCTCGGCGAGCGCGGCGATGCTCGCCTCGTCGTTGGCGCCCGGCGGCAGCGCGTCGGCGTCGACCGCGTCGAAACCCAGTGCGCGCCAGGTGCTCTCGGCGGTCTCGACGATGAACGTCGACCGGTGCTCGGAGAACGGGTACGCGTGGACCATCAGGGTGCCGTGCGGGGTCTGCTTGGCGACGAAGGTGAACGCGTCGAGCACCCGGTCGGTGCCGAGCCACATGTAACGGGCGCTGCGGACGTCGAGGTCGGGGCCGAACACGTCGGCCTGCGCGGTGCGGATCGCGGAGCGCGCCCCGTCGGCGGCGACGACCAGGTCGTACTCCGCGCGCAGCGCCTCGACGGGCGGGGCGACGGTGCGGAACCGCAGGTCGACCCCCACGTCGGCGCAGCGGCCGGCGAGCAGCTCCAGCAGCACGCGCCGGTTGATCGCGGAGAACCCGTGACCACCCGAGGTGACCGTCTCGCCGCGGTGCACGACGTCGATGTCGGACCACCGCGCGAACCGGGCCGAGACCGCCGCGAACAGCACCGGGTCGGCCTGCTCGAGCCCGTCGAGCGTCTCGTCGGAGAACACGACGCCGAAGCCGAACGTGTCGTCGACCGCGTTGCGCTCGAAGACGACGACCTCGCGCCCCGGGTCGAGCTGCTTCGCCAGCGCGGCGAGATAGAGGCCGCCCGGACCTCCACCCACGACGGCGATCCTCATATTCCTCACTCCTGACGCTGGTTGAGTGAGCAGAACATTAGCATCTGTTGCTGCCGTCGAAAAGACGCTATGTTGGTCGGGCGACGAGAGACGAGGAGGCGTGATGACCGACCTGAGTGACGACGTCCTCGGGCGCGCCCGGGTGCGCGACACCGCGGAGCTGGAGGCCTACTACCGGCGGCTCGAGGACCTCGAGGCCGGTGCGCTGTGGACGATCGCCAACAAGATCGAGCCCTGGTACCCCAGGCCGCGCTCGCGCCCCATGCTGTGGCGCTACGCCGACCTGCGTCCGCTCGTGCTGGAGGCGCTCGGCCTGGTCAGCGGCGACGACGCCGGCCGGCGGGTCGTCGCGCTCTACAACCCCGACCTGCGCGACATCGCGGCCACCTGCGGACTGCTCTACACCGGCCTGCAGGTCATGGCGCCCGGCGAGTCGATGACCGCGCACCGCCACCAGGCGTCCGCGCTGCGGTTCGTGCTCGAGGGCCAGGGCGCGTGGACGATCGTCGACGGGCAGAAGCTCAAGGTCGGCCCGCGCGACTTCGCGATCACCCCGAACTGGACCTGGCACGAGCACGGCAACGAGGGCCTGGAGGCCGACGGCGCCGTGATCTGGCAGGACGGTCTCGACATCCCGCTGGTCAACGCGCTGGACGCGCCGTTCTACGAGGTGCACCCGGACGTCTACCAGAAGCAGGACGGCGTCACGAACTCCTCGGTGCTCACCTACGGCGCCGGTCAGCTGCGCCCGGTCGGCGACCCGTGGGACAAGCCGTACTCACCGCTGACCGCCTACCCGTGGGAGCCCACCTACGAGGCGCTGCAGAACGCGGCGAAGGCCTCCGACGGCTCGCCCTACGACGGCATCATCATGGAGTACTCCAACCCGCTGACCGGCGGTTCCGTCATGCCGACGATGAGCGCGCACATGCAGATGCTGCGTCCCGGCGAGCGCACGATGGCCCACCGCCAGGTCGGCTCGCAGATCTACACCGCCGCCAAGGGCTCGGGGCACACCGTCATCGACGGGGTCCGGTACGACTGGACCGAGGGCGACATCTTCGCCATCCCGTCGTGGTCCTGGCACGAGCACGCCAATGCCAGCACCTCCGACGACGCGTGCCTGTTCTCCTTCACCGACTTCCCGGTGATGCGCTCGCTGGGCTTCTACCGCGAAGAGGCCTACGCCGACAACGACGGCCACCAGGCCGTCTGAAAGGGATCCTCCGATGCTCCTGGTCACCTTCTCCGTCGACGGTGGGCCGGCCCGGCCCGGCGCCCTCGACGGCGGCGAGGTCGTGGACCTGTCCGCGCGCGTCACGGGAATCCCTGCGCTCTTCGGCGCCGATCTCCCGGCTCTCGACGGGCCCCGCGTCCCCCGCGACGCGGTGCGACTGCACGCCCCGTTCCGGCCCGGCAAGATCGTCGGCGTCGGGCTCAACTACGTCGAGCACGTCGACGAGTCGGCCCGCGCCCTCGACACCCACAAGGAGCTGCCGACGCGGCCGGTGCTGTTCGGAAAGCCGGCGACCGCCGTCGTCGGCCCGGGCGAGCCGATCCTGCACGACGGCGACCTCACCGAGCAGCTCGACTGGGAGTGCGAGCTGGCCGTCGTCATCGGGCGGACCGCGCGCAAGGTGTCCCGCGAGGACGCGCTCGCCCACGTGTTCGGGTACTCGATCGTCAACGACATCTCCGCGCGCGACCAGCGCCGCTCCGGGCAGTGGTTCTTCTCCAAGGGCCAGGACTCCTACGCGCCGTTCGGCCCCGCCGTCCGCACCGCCGACGAGGTGCCCGACCCGCAGACGCTCGCGCTGGGCCTGAAGGTCAACGGCGAGGTGAAGCAGAAGGGCAACACCGCCCACATGCTGTTCACCGTCGCCGAGCTGATCACCGACATCTCCTCGGGCATGACCCTCGAACCCGGCGACGTCATCGCGACCGGCTCGCCGCAGGGCGTCGGCGCCGCCCAGAACCCGCCGCAGTTCCTGCGCCCCGGCGACGTCGTCGAGGCGACCGTCGAGGGCATCGGGACGCTGCGCAACCCGGTGGTCGATGCGCGATGACGGGCCCGACGACCCGCCCGTTCCGGATCGGCCAGATCGTCCCCAGCTCGAACGTGACGATGGAGACCGAGATCCCGGCGCTGCTGCGGGCGCGTGAGACGGTGGCGCCGGAGCGGTTCACGTTCCACTCCAGCCGGATGCGCATGACCCGCGTGACCGCCGACGAGCTGGCCGCGATGGACGGCGAGTCCGACCGCTGCGCCGTCGAGCTCTCCGACGCCCGCGTCGACGTCCTCGGCTACGCCTGCCTCGTCGCGATCATGAGCATGGGGCCCGGCTACCACCGGGAGTCGGAGCGCCGGCTGCACCGGCGGACCGTGGACAACGGCGGACCCGCACCCGTCGTGACCAGCGCGGGCGCGCTCGTCGACGGGCTGCGGGTGCTCGACGCGAAACGGATCGTGCTCATCGCGCCGTACCTGCCGGAGCTGACCCGCACCGTCGTCGGTTACATCGAGGCCGAGGGCGTCACCGTGCTCGACCACCGGGCGCTGTGCGTGCCCGGCAACCTCGACGTCGCCGCGCTCGACCCGCGGAACCTGATCGCCTACGCGAAGGAGCTCGACCGGCCGGACGCCGACGCCGTCGTGCTGTCCGCGTGCGTGCAGATGCCCTCGCTCGGCGTGATCGACGAGGTCCAGGACGTGCTGGGCAAACCCGTGCTGTCCGCGGCCGTCGCGACGACGCACCGGATGCTGCGCGCGCTCGACCTGCCCGCGGTCGCGCCCATCGGTGGCGCGCTGCTCGGGGGCGACTACGCGCGGTCCGACCCCCACCCGACGGTGTCGGCGTGACCGCGGCGGCGACCCGGCCGACCGTCACGATCGGCCGGACCGTCGAGTGGTCCGACACCGACGCGTCGGGGCACTACTACAACGGCGTCGTGCTGCGCTGGGTCGAGGCGGCCGAGGCCGAGCTGCTCGGGCGGCTCGGCCTGGCTGACCTGTTCGGCCGCATCCCTCGGGTGCGCTTCGAGGCCGACTTCCGCGCCCGGCTGTGGTTCGGCGACCGCGTCGAGATCGACCTGACCGTCGGGCACGTCGGCACCACGTCGATGCGCTACGACTTCGCGGTCCGCGCCGGATCGACGGTCGCCGCGACGGGGTCGACGACCGTCGTGCACGCGACACCGGACTCCCCCACGGCCACCCCGTGGCCGCCGCGGGTGCGGTCGGCGCTGGCCGCCGGCCGGGCCGACGGGTCCGCTCAGCCACTCGCCGACGCGCCGTAGCCGCGCAGGAACGACGCCTCGACCAGCGCCATGTCGCGGAGCTCGCCCGGATGCACGCTCTCGTCGGGCGCGTGGACGTGCGAGCGCGGCCCCTCCACACCGACGAGCAGGATCTCCGCATCGGGGTAGGTGTCGGCGAGGACGGTGCACAGCGGGATCGGCCCGCCCCGGCCCAGCCGCTCCGGCGTACGCCCGTACGCCTCGCGCATCGCCTCGAGCATCGCGCGGTGGGTCGGGCCGTCCGTCCTCGCCCGGAACGGCTCGCCGACCGCCTCCGTCTCGATCTCGATGCGCACGCGCCACGGGGCCACCTCGTGCAGGTGGGCCACGAGGGCCCGCTGCGCCTGCAGGGGCGTGACTCCCGGGGGGATGCGCAGGTTCAGCCGGGCCCGCGCCCGCGGCACGATCGCGGCGGCCGCCCCGGGGACCGGCGGGCCGTCGATGCCGAGCACGGTGAGGGCACGACGGGCCCAGAGCATGTCCGCGATCGTCCCGTCCCCCACCAGGTCCACGCCGCGCACGGGAGCTGCGTCGGACCGCAACCGTTCCGGCGGGTACGGCGCCCCGGACGACACCTGATCGTCAGGCAGGTCGCGGACCGTGGTGGTGCCGCGCTCGTCGCGCACCGAGGCGAGCATGGCGACGAGGGCGGCGAGTGCGTCGGGTGCGGCGCCGCCGAACGTCCCCGGGTGCAGGTCGCGCTCGAGCGCCTCGACGGTGAGCACCGCGTTCACCATGCTCGGCAGGCTGACGGTGAGCGCGGGCTTCCCGACGGCGGCGTCGCCCGTGTCGCACACGAGGACCGCATCGGCCCGTAGGAGGTCGGCATGCTCGGGGACGAAGGCCTCGAGACCGCCCGTGCCCTGTTCCGCCGAGCCCTCGACCACCAGCTTCAGGTGCACCGGCACCTCCTCGCCGAGCGCCCGCAGCGCGGTGAGGTGCATGAGGATGTTGCCCTTGCCGTCGGCCGCACCGCGCCCGTACCAGCGTCCGCCGACCTCGGTCAGGGTGAACGGCGGGGTCCGCCACGCGTCCCCGTCCGACGGCGGCTGCACGTCGTAGTGCGCATGGAGCAGCACCGTCGGTGCGTCCGGGTCGGCACAGGGCCGGGTGCCGACGACCGCCGCGCTGCCGTCCGCCGTCGGGACCAGGTGGGCGTCGGCGAACCCCTCGGCCCGGAACGCCGAGGCCACCCACTCCCCCGCACGCAGGCACTCGTCCGCGAGCCCGCTGTCTGCGCCCGCGACCGACCGGATCGCGACCAGCTCGGCCAGCTCGGTCCGCGCCCGCGGCAGCAGCGCCGTCACCCGGTCCCCGAGGTCCGTCATCGCTCAGCCTCCACGGCGTCGGGCAGGGGTCGCAGCCCTTTTCGTTCGGCTCCGCACGATATACCCTCGACCGGGCCGCAAACCGCGCGAGCGCGAAACCCCACTGCTGCACCGGCCCTCGCGGGAAGCGGGGCCGTTGCGTGCGTTCTGCCGCGCGCAACCTCAGGGTCGGCCGCGCGCCGGACAAGAGCAGTGAGGTTGCGAACGAGTGGGGGCGGCCGGGGGCCGGGCGTCATTCGCGACGGCCGCGCCGCGCGCGGACCACCCGCCCCACCCAGATCGAGGCCACGAGGAAGAGCGCTCCGACCAGCGCGAGCCCGGGCGCGGAGGTCACGATCCCGACGACGAACACGAGGAGGCCGAACGTCGCGGCCGCCCACACCTGCCACCGCGCCCTCCCGGCACGGCCGGACCCGGTCCGACCGCTCCGGCCCACCGCGTCGCACCGACGCCGGAACTGGCGGACGAACTCCGGGTCGTCCGCGAACATGTGCTGCTCGATGGCTTCCAGCCTGCGCTGATCGTCCTGGTTCGTCATCGCGCCGGCCCCTCCGCGCTCAGCCGGCCCTGCGGACCGACACGACCTGCAGGCCGAGGGACTGGATGAGGCGCAGCACGTCCTGCACGCCACCGTCGTCGGCCAGGTCGCCGGAGATGATCGTCTCGGCGGGCACCTCACGCACCTCCATTCCCGGGAACGCGGCGCGAGCGCGGTCCGAGAGCCGGCCGATGATCCGGATCTCGTAGTGACCTTCCGGCGGGTCGTTGGTATCCAGCTCCATCGACGGCCTCCGTGCCTCGCTGCTCCGACCGTCGTCACGGTGGCCCGGCCCGCCTCCCGGCACGTCATCCTCAGGAGGTGAACAGCACGGGTCAGGGCAGCAGGTCCAGCTCCCGCGCCTGCACGACGGCGTCGCGCCGATGTCCCACACCGAGCTTGGTGTAGATCGACCGGATGTGGGTCTTCACGGTGTTGACCGAGACGGTCAGCTCGTCGGCGATCTCGGCGGCGCTGAGCAACGACGGCAGCAGCGCGAGGACGGCGAGCTCGCGCTCGCTCAGTGCCGCGCGGACGCGTCCGTGCACCATCGCGCGGGCGGCGACGAGCCGCTCGTGCCACGGCGGGTCCGAGACCTCCGCGCTGACGGACTCGACGAGGTCCCCGACCGGTCCGGTGATCACCGCGGGCGGCCGTACGACGTCGAGCTTCGCGGCACCGCGCAGCGCGGCGACGAGCTCGGCACGACCCCGCTCGAGCTCGCCGTCGCGCAGCGCGCACTCGCTGAGCACGAGGTGTGCGTCGACCGGTGTGTGGGCGACGAGATGCGGCACGACGCCGGCGACGATCGCCTCGGCCGTGGTCCGCGCGGCGTCGTGCCGTCCGGCGGCCTGGTGGGCTCTGGCGTCCATGAGCAGGACCTCGGCGACGTTCCCCACCCGCTCCTGCAGCCATTCGGTGGTGCGGGCCGCGTTCGTCGCACCGGCGTGGGAGAGCTCCACCTCGTGCTCGAGGACGGCGAGGGAGGCCAGCACCGCGGCCGGCGCCGTCAGCTCGAACAGGGCGGACCGGCACCGCGCCAGGCCGATCGCCGTCTCCCCGAGATCGTGCCCGGCGACCGAGTGCAGCACGCGAAGGACCCGCTCGGGCTCCCCGCGCGGCTCCTCGGCGACGGCGGCCGCCACCCGCTGCCGTGCCGCCGCGGGGTCCCCGGCGAGCAGGTCGGCGTAGGCGATCACCGCGACCGACGCCGGCATCGCGCTGACCTGGCGGCCCAGCATCGCCGCCGCGGTGATGGCCGATCGGGCCGCACCGGCCATGTCCCGGTAGCGGCCCGCGGCGAGCTCGACCACCGTCAGCAGGGTCCAGGCCCACTCCTCGAACCAGCCGAACCCGTGCTCGCGCGCGAGCAGGACCAGCTCCTCCAGCCCCGTTCGCACCCGGGCGGGGTCGAGTGCCGGCTCGCTGACCTCGACCGTCGCCCGGCTCAGCCTCTCCAGCAGCGCCTGCTCCGGTGTCTCGGCGACCGACGGAACCGGCGCACGGGTCTCGGTGTGGCCGGTGAGGAGCAGCTCGATCGATCCCCGCAGCTGGGCCGGCGGCGGCTGGGGCGCGGCCGGCCACACCCGGTCCGCCTGCTCCAGGGCGGCGAGGGCCGTCCGGTCGGTGCCCGCGCCGAGAGCGAACTCGAGGTAGGCCTCCAGCAGCGGTGCCCACGCGTCGACCGGCCCGCCGGCGTCACGCGCGCCGTCGATCAGCGTGCGCAGCGCGGCGAGCTCGCCGGTCGCGACGAGCCGCAGGCCCATCGACGGCAACAGGCTGCGGAGCAGCTCGGGATCCTCGGCCCGCTCGGCGTGACGCAGCGCATGGACGGGGTCGCCCGCGGCCAGCCACCACCATGCCGCGGTGACGTGCGAGTGCCGGTACCGCGCGGGAAGATGCCGTTCCAGCTCTGCTCCCAGGTACGTGCGCAGCAGCGGGTGGATCCGGAAGGTGGACGGGTCCAGCCGCTCCACCAGTCCGGTGTCGTCGGCCAGCTCGCCGAGCACCCGGCCGGCGTCCGGTCGTCCCGACAGCGCCGAGGCCAGCCCCGTCGGCAGGAGGCCGCAGACCGACTCCACCCGCAGGAGGTCCCGGGACGGCACCGGGAGGCTCGCCATCACCTCACCGGTGAGGTAGTCCGCCGTCGAGTGCTCGCTGCCGGAGAACTGCTCGATGAAACCCTGACGGTCCTCCGTGGACTGCAGTGCGACGGCGGCGAACCGCAGCCCGGCGGCCCACCCGGCGGTACGCGAGTGCAGCGCGGCGATCTGGCCCGGCGTCAGGTCCAGGCCGGACACCCGCATCAGCGACGTCGTCTCCGCGAGGGTGAACCGCAGGTGTTCGGCCCGTAGCTCGTGCGTCCGGCCCGCCGCCCGCAGCCTGGGCAGCGGGAGCGGCGGGTCGTGCCTGCTGGCGAGGACCAGCCGGAGCCCTGCGGCCCCGGTGAGCACGAGCCGGCCGAGGTCGCGCAGCGCCCCGGGATCGGTCAGCTCGTGCACGTCGTCGAGTACGACCGGGACCGCGGGCCGGACGTCGTCGAGCGCGGCCAGGAGCTCGTCGACGACGTCCGCCCCAGGCCGGTGGCCCGCCGCCCCGGCGGCGTTGCGCAACAGACCCTGAGGCAGACCCGGCACGGCGGCCAGGGCGGCGGTCAGCGCCGAGCGGAACCGGTCGGCGTCGAACGTCGCGTCGAGGGAGACCCACGCGACGCGCGGGGCGTGGCGGGCCCGCATCCACTCGGTCAGCACGACGGTCTTGCCGTAACCCGGCGGTGCGACCACCAGCACGAGCTGTCCCGGCTCGGCCCGGTCCAGGAGGTCGACGAGGTCGGGCCGGGGCACCGACGCCGCAGGCAGCTCCGGCAGCGCGATCGTGCTCCCCGGGACGTGCATCGCCTCCCCCTTCCCGCCGCACCCCGACCCGGTGCGGCTGCGCGGGCAGAACTCAGCCGTTGACCGTGAGATGCGGTGTCCCGGTCCGGGTCGCCGACGGACGCCGGCCCAGCAGGCCACGCTCGTGCGCGGCGAGCACCGCCCGGCGGCGCGAACAGACCCCCAGCTTGTCGTAGATCGACCGGACGTGGCTCTTGACGGTGTTGACCGAGACCGAGAGGGCCGCGGCGATCTCGTCGAGGTTGAGCAGCGACGGCAGCAGCGCGAGCACGTCCTCCTCGCGGGCCGTGAGCGTCGGCGCGACGCCGCGGGGCCCGCCGGTGGGCACGGACAGCACGCGGGCCGCGAACCGGCCGCGGTCGCCGTCCCCCATGAGCTCGTCGACGAGCAGGGCGCGCACCGCCGACGGCGCCATGACGAACGGCCGGGCCAGGTCCATGGCCGCCGCCCGGTCCAGCGCGCTGCGCAGCGCGCACCGCGCGCCCGGCCGATCGCCGTCGTGCAGCGCGACGTCCGCGAGGACCAGCCACGCCTCGACCAGGGTCGACCGTCGGACGGACCGGGAGGCCGGGTCGAGTGCCGCGTGCGCACAGCGGTACGCCTTGCGGTACTCACCGGTCTCGCACTCGGCCCACGCGCGCATCAGCAGCCGCTCGCCCCGGGCGCCGGTCAGCCCCTCGATGCGCCCCTCGGCCGCGGCCGCCGCGCGCGTGTAGCCCATCCGGAGCGCGATGCGGTTCTCGATCAGTGCCGCCGTCGTCGCGAGGGCGGGCGGCAGTGGCTGCCCGACACCGTCCGAGCGGGCACGCTGCAGTTCGAGCACCCCCGCCGCGCGCTCCCCGGAGTCGAACAGCGCAGCACCCCGGGCGAGGCCGAGCGCGACGCGCACCGCGGGGTCGAGCGAATCGGGGTCGGGACCCGCCGCGCCCTCGAGGAGGACGAGGGCGACGTCGGGACGCCCGCGCTCCACCGCGGTCAGCGCGGCGATCGACGACGCGGTGACCCACAGCCCCGAGTGCTCCCAGCCCTCGCGGGTGAGCGCTCGCAGCGCGCCGTCGGACCTCGCGGCGGCCTCACGGAGGTCGCCGACGTTCCAGGCGGCCACCCCGAGCAGCGCGAGGCACTGTGCCTCCAGCAGCGGCAGGTGCCGGCGCCGAGCGGTGTCCAGTGCCGTCGCCAGGTTCGACCGGCCGGGGCCCGGGGCGCCCGCGAAGACCTCGACGGCGCCCCGGCCGGCCAGTGCGAGGGCCGCGAGCGACGGGTCGTCGGGCAGCGGTTCGGGGGTGGCCGGCACCGAACCGGACAGCCCCGCGAGCCGGCTGGTCGCCGTCAGGAGCACCGCCAGCTCGGAACCGGCCGCGGGACGCCCGTCCCGGCGGGCCCGTCTGACGTCCGCGGCCACCGCGTTCATGTCGCCGCGCACGAGGTTCTCCTGCGCGGACAGCGCCGCGGCCCACGTCCTCGCCTCGGCCGTCGTCCCGGCCGCGCGGAGTGCGTCACGCAGCGCGGCGCGGTCACCGATCGCGACGAGGCGGGCGCCGCGGCGTTCGAGCATGCCGCCGGCGAAGGTGGGATCGCCCGCCTTCCCTGCGTGCCGCAGTGCCTCGGCGGGCCGGCCGTGGCCGTCCCACCACAGTGCCGCGCGGCGGTGCAGGTCGGCCGTCGACGCCCCGTCCCGGCGGGCGAGGTCGGCCTCGAGGTGCGAACGCAGGAGCTCCTGGACGTGGTAGTCGGCCCGGTCCGGGTCGACGTTGACCAGGCCGAGCTCGTGCCCGAGCTCGTCCAGGACGTCGGCGGCGTCGTCGCGGTCGCAGAGCTCGACCGCGAGCCCCGCCGGGACCGGATCGGCGATGCTGACCCGCCGCAGCACCTCGCGACGGTCCTCGCTGATCCCGGCCAGCACCTCCCCGACCAGGTAGTCCGCGACGGCGTGGTCGTCGCCGGAGAAGTCGGCGAGGAACCGGTCGGGGTCGCGCTCCTGGCGCATCGAGCACGCGGCCAGTCGCAGCCCGGCGACCCAGCCGCCGGTCCGTTCGTGCAGCCTCGACGCCTGTTCCGCCGTCAGTTCGAGGCCGCACCGGCGCAGGAGCGTCGCGGTCTCCCGCTCGCCGAAACGCAGGCGGTCCGCGCGCAGCTCGCACAGCTCGCCGGCCAGCCGCATCCGGGCCAGCGGCAGTGGTGGGTCCAGCCGGCTCACGACGACCAGCTGGACCGCGGGCCCGTGGGCGCGGACGAACTCCCGCAGTTGCTCGGCGCACGTGCGCCCGCGCAGGTGGTGGGCGTCGTCGAGGACGAGCCGCAGGGGCCCGGGCAGCGTGGCGAACTCGGCGAGCACGTCGCCGAGTCCCGCGATCCCGGGTGCCCGGCCGTCCGAGGGAGCAGCCGCGGGGTCCGCGCCGCGCGCACGCACCGCGGTGAGGACCGCCGTCCAGAGGCGCACCGGGTCGTCGTGTTCCTCGGTCAGCGAGAGCCAGACCGAGGGTGTCGTGTCGCCGCGTCGCACCCAGTCGGCCACGGCGACCGACTTGCCGAACCCGGCGGGGGCACAGACGAGCGTGACCGCGCGGCCGGCGCCCTCGTCGAGCGCGGCCCGCAGGGCGGGCCTCGGCACGAGCTCACGCGGCAACGGCGGCGGAACCGGTGAGGGTGGGAATGCGTCGCTCACGACTCACCTCCCTGGCAGGTACCGAATGTTTCCAGCGACACTTTTCCGGCACCACCGCCTGATGGCCCTTGACGCGGTCATCCCGTTGGGGGGAGGACGGCGCGCGCGGACCGCGGAGTATGACGGGGCGCAGGCAGCGAGAGTCGGCCCGGAGGTGGCGATGTCCCCGACGATGTACGAGTTCCGGGTGGACGGCCGGATATCCGAGCCGGCCCTGGACGAGTTCGGCGACCTGCAGGTCGAAGAGGTGCCGCCGGGGCTGATCCTGCGCGGCGAGGTGATCGACGAGTCGCACCTGCACGCCATCATGGTCCTGTTCAGGACGCACGGCCTGCGGCTGCAGTGGGCCGAACCGGTCGACGACAGGGGTTCCGCCGCGGAGCGTCCGGCCACACCGCCCCCGGCCGCACGACGGGCGACCGACGAGTGAGGCGCTCCCCGGGCTGAACCGGGCCGGCCGGTGCGGAGCAGCGGTCGCGGGCACGACGGTCGGCCGGGCCGCGCTGCTCCGGTTCACGCCTGGACCGCCTCGTCGTCGGTCGGGCCGCCCTCGGGTCGGTGCCTGCGGTGCCACCGGCCGCTCACCCCCGCGCCCCGTCCCTCCCGGTGCGGCCGGCGCTTCTCCTTCTCGACGTCCTCGTGGCTGATCAACGCGTCCGCCCACGTCGCGCGCGGGTCGATGTCGATCAGCAAGGCCTTCGCGAGCAACGTCAGCGGGATGGCCAGCACCGCGCCCAGCGGTCCGAGCAGCCAGGCCCAGAACACGAGCGACAGGAACGTCACGGTGACCGACAGCCCGACGGCGTCGCCCACGAACCGCGGCTGCAGCAGCGACTGGATCACGAAGTTGAGCACGCCGTAGACGGCGATCACGGCCACCATCAGCCCCGGCCCGCCGGTGAGCAGGGCCAGCAGCGCGGGCGGCACGAGTCCGATGATGAACCCGACGTTCGGGATGTAGTTGGTGACGAACGCCAGCACCCCCCAGGTGACCGCCAGCGGGATGCCCATCACGAACAGGGCGATGGTGTCGAGCGCGGCGACGATGAGCCCGAACACCGTGGACACCAGCAGGTACTGCCGGGTGTTGTGGGCGAACGAGCGCAGCGCCCCGGCGACGAGGGGCCGGTCGACCGCGATCCGGCCGACCCGCTTGGGGACGGTGACGTTCTCGATCGTCAGGAACAGCAGCAACGTCAACAGGAAGATCAGGTTGCTCGCCAGCCCCGCCACGTCGGCGAGCACCGAGCCGACGACCTGCACGAGCTTGCCGAGGTCGAGCGAGTCGACCACCTTGCGCAGCTCCTCCGGGCTCACCCCGAACCGGGTGAGCGTCGAGGACGCCGACGAGACGAGGTCGCGGCTCTGCGCCGCATACTGCGGCAGCGTCGTCGCCAGCTGCCCGATGGAGACGATGATGCCGAGCGCGATGGACACGACGACCGCGTAGACGGACAGGGCGAGCACCAGCGTCGCGGCCCACCCGGGCCAGCCCCGGTTGCGCAGCCTGCCGTGCACCGGCGCGAGCGCGATCACCAGCACCAGGGCGAGGAACACCGGGCCGATGAGCCACGCGATCGACCGCGCGCCGGCAGCGGCGATCACGATCGCCGCCACCCCGAGGAGCACCACGAGGCCGCGGGGCAGCACCACGCCGCTGCCCAGCGACCGCCCGTCGGTCTCGGCCGACGGGGTGGGGGGCGAGGCCAGCGAGTCCTCGGAGGTGGTCACCCGACGACGCTGGCACCCGCCCCGGTAGCGCAAATCACCCGCACGGGGTGACCCAGCTCACCTTCTCGGTGACCGGCCACCAAGGACCCTGACGAGCCCCGCCACCGCCTCCGCCGGCCCGGCCGGACCCAACGCCGCAGGTGCCGCGGTCGCGGTCGTGGGGAGCCGAACGCGCAGCGCCCCCGGGAGCGCCCGGAAGCGCAGCGGGACGGGCAGCCGCAAGGCCTCCCCGTCGACGCCGACCTCCAGCTCCGGTTCGTCGGAGTCCACCACGAGCTCCGGGGTGCTCCACTGCCGGTAGCCGTGGAAGCGGTGCAGCAGCCCCGCCGCGCCCGCGGCGAGCATCCGGGTGGCGTCGAACGCCGACTCGACGGCCACCGTCACCACGCCCAGCTCGCCGCTGTCCAGGCGCGGGCGCGTGCCCGCACCCGTGAGCCCCTCCATCCGGTACGCACCGTTGGAGACCAGCATGACGTCGACCGGGGCGGCCTGCTTCCCGTCCGCACCGCGGAAGCGCAGGCCGACCCGCCGCCGCCGCGCGCCGAGCAGGTCGGGGGCCAGCCGCGCCGCCGTCGCGACCTTGGCCTCCCGGTAGCCCGCCGACTGCACGATCGAGGCGTACACCCCGAGCGAGGCGTTGTTGACGAACAGGCGGTCCCCGATCTCGGCGACGTCGACCCGTCGCTCCACGGCAGGACCGAAGGCCGCGAGCGCGCCGGGCACGTCGTCCCGGTCGAGCCCCAGATCGAGGGCGAAGTGGTTGCGGGTCCCCGCCGGCACCACGACGAACGGCACGTCGTGACGGCGCGCCACGTCCGCGACGAGGGCCTGCGACCCGTCGCCGCCCGCCATCCCGATCACGTCGGCGCCGTCGGCGATGGCTCGCTCGGCGAGCTCCTGCACGTCCTCGCCCGGTGCGAGGACGACCGACCTGACGCCGCACGTCGTCGCGTGCCTCTCCAGGCCGCACCGCTCGGCCTTCCCGTCCCCGGACCGTGGGTTGATCAGCAGCACGCCGTGCCGGGCCGGGCCGACCCGGTGCAGGTCGGCCGGCACCGGGGCGAGGTCGTGGCCCATCGCGACGCGCGTCGCGGCGAGCGCCAGCCCGACCAGCACGAACACCGAGACCGTGCGCAGCGGATCGCCGAACCCGAACAACAGGACGACACCGACGATGCAGAGCACCGCGACGACGATCGCGACGACACGGATGACGCCGCGGTGGACCAGTGCCGCCCACCCGACGGCCACGGCGATCCCGATCAGCACGACGGTGGCGACGAGCCGCAGCGGGTCGCTCAGCAGCCCGATGACGGCCAGCACGACCGCGGCGGCCACCGCGAGCAGTGCTCCGGCCGCGGCGAGCCGCCGGGTCGTCGACGGTGACGACGACCGACCCGGCGCTGCGCCCAGCCCCTGCGGAACGCCAGTCGTCACGACGATCAGCCGTTGCGCAGACGGGTGGCGAGGGCGTAGATGATCGTCACGTCGACCGCGATGATCAGGATCGACCACAGCGGGTAGTGCGGCAGGAACAGGAAGTTCGCCACCAGGCTCAGCACGGCCAGCGCGATGCCGACCATCGCCCCCCAGGTCACGTCCTTCACCACGGCGACACCGACGACGATCATGATCGCGCCGAGGATCAGGTGGGTCCAGCCCCACCCGGTGAGATCGAACTCGAACACGTAGTTGGGGGTGGTGACGTAGACCTGGTCGCGCAGGATCGCGGAGATGCCGCTGAGCGCGTGGTACGCGCCGGCGACGATCATCATGACGCCTGCGAAGAGCACGAGACCCCTGCGGGTCGAGCTCTCGGCGGGCATGGTCGACGTGTAACTGTCCTCGGCCCGGGTGGTCATGGTGGCTCCTCCTCGACTCGGGTAAGGCGACGATGAACGGGTTCGGCACCGCCCGGGACACCCCCAGGGGGTGATACCTGCCCGTCCCGGGGCTCCCAGTCGTAGACGACGACGGTGCCGACGGCGAGGTCCTGCAGGGAGCGGCGGCGCCGGCTCACCACCGCCCAGGCCAGGCCCAGCGGGAACACCACGCAGAGCACGGCCCGCAGCCCGGCGCGCACCCATCCCGGCTGCGCCCCGCGCGCCGACCGGACGCGCAGCCCGAGGACGGCCCCGCCGTAGCTGCGGCCGGCGATCGCCCAGCCGACGGTCAGGTAGCCGACGGCGAGCAGCCCGCTCACGGTCACCGACTGCGTCCAGCTCGGGCTCGGCCAGCGGAAGGCGATCGGCGAGACGAGGAAGCGCACGCCCGCGACCGCGAGGAAGGCGGCGCCCATCAGCACCAGGACGACGAGCAGGTCGACGACCGCGGCGAGGGTGCGGGACACGATCCCCGCGACGGCCTCCGGCATGACGTCCGCGCTGCCCCGACGGCCGGTCACGGCACGGCGGGACGTCGCGCGGCCCCACCGCGGCGCAGCAGCCGGTCGACGGCCCCCGAGACGGCGCCGTCCGCGGCCATCGCCTCCGTGCGCACCGCGCGCACGGTGTCGGAGGTCAGCGCGCCGGTGGACGACCGGATGATCTCGGGGAGGTCCAGGGCGTCCATCACCTCCCGGGCGATCCCGACGAGGTCGACGCGGGCGAGCACCGCCTCGACGTCCAGCCGGGCGGCGACCTGGTCGACGTCGAGCGACGCCAGCACCCGGTCGAGATCCACCCGCGAGACCACGGCGTCGACGTCGACCTGCCCGACGATCCGGTCGACGTCGATCCGCTCGACGACCCGCTCCAGGTCGACACCCGCGACGGCCGCGTCGAGGTCCACCCCGGCGATGACCGCGTCGAGGTCGAGCCGACGCACGACGGCGTCCAGGTCGAGCCGACGCACGACGGCGTCGAGATCCAGCCGCGCCACCACGGCGTCCAGGTCCACCCGCGCCACCACGGCGTCGACGTCGAGACCCGCCGCGAGCGCGTCGATCTCCACGTGCTCGCGGACGAGCGAGGTCAGGTCGACGGCCCTCAGCAGCGCGTCGACCACCTGCCCGACGACCAGCCGGAACAGGTCGTTCCACCAGCGGGCCAGCAGCACCCGGTCGCGCCGGCCCCGCCGGACGAGCGCCGCGGTGGTCCGGGGCGCGACGAAGGTGACCGTCGCGACCGCGCCGTTCGCGAGGGTCGTCGTCGCGAACCGCAACGGCCGGCCCGCACGCCACACCAGCCGCGCCGCGCCGCCGCCCACGCCGAGCAGCAGGCGCTCCGTCGTCGAGTCCACCGTGGCCTCCTGTCCGGGTCGGACGACCAGGCTGCGCCAGCACGTGGCGGTGGACCTCATCCCTGACAGGTGAGGCGCCCCCGACACCGACCGCCGACGCTCCCCCCGGCAGGCGATCGATCACGGGCGCGGTCGACCCGGAGGAGGAACGACATGGCGGACGAGCGCACCCGGCGAATCTCCGAGTTCATCGAACCGCTGCGGGTGCGGCCAGGGCGGTCGGTGCGCCTGGACCGGGACTTCGACCCGCGGCAGCGCTCGAAGACCGTCCGTCGCAAGAAGGAGGGCCGCGAGCTGCTGCAGACCGGCATCGCCATGCTCGCCGACTACCAGGCGCGGCTGGCCGCCCAGGACACCTACGGGGTGTTGATGTGCCTGCAGGCTCTCGACGCCGGCGGCAAGGACGGGACGATCCGGCACGTCATGAGCGGGGTGAACCCGCAGGGCGTGCACGTCGCGGGGTTCAAGGTCCCCTCGGCCGAGGAGCTCGACCACGACTACCTGTGGCGCTACGCCGCGCGGCTGCCCGCCCGCGGCGACATCGGGATCTTCAACCGGTCGCACTACGAGGAGGTTCTCGTCGTGCGGGTGCACCCGGAACTGCTCGACCGGCAGAAGCTGCCCGCGGAGAGCCGCAAGAAGATCTGGCACCGGCGCTACCGGGAGATCAACGACTGGGAGCGCTACCTCGTCGACAACGGCTTCCGGGTCGTCAAGGTGTTCCTCAACCTCTCCTACGAGGAGCAGCGGCAGCGTTTCCTCAAGCGGATCGACGTGCCGGACCGCAACTGGAAGTTCTCCGCCGCCGACGTGAAGGAACGTCGGCGCTGGAAGGACTACCAGCACGCGTTCAACGAGATGCTGTCCGAGACGAGCACGCCGTGGGCGCCCTGGTACGTCGTGCCCGCCGACCGGAAGTGGTTCGCCCGGATCTGCACCGCGGCGATCCTCGTCCACACCCTCATCGAGATCGACCCGCAGTTCCCCACCGTCGACGCCGCGGCACTGCAACGACTGGCGGAGGCACGCACCGAGCTCGCCACCCAGGGTCCCGAAGCCGGCAACGGGAGCCGGAACCACGGGAAGCGGGCCGGGCACCACCACCGGGCGGCGACGGTCTAGGGAGGCGGAGGCGATGCAGACCGACCAGAGGACCCAGGACGCCCCGGTTCCGGCCCGTCGCTGGACCGCCCTGCCGAAGAACGAGGTGGCGCAACTGCTCGGGGTCCACCCCGGCGTCGGTCTGTCGGCGGCGACGGCGGCCGAGCGGCTGCGCGACCACGGTCCCAATGCGCTGCCGCAGGAGGAGCCCGAACCGGGTTGGCGGCGCTTCCTCGACGAGTACCGCAGCTACATGCAGGTGATCCTGCTCGCGGCGGCCGTCGTCTCGGCGGTCGTCGCCGAGTGGGGCACCGCGGTGCTGCTGGTCGTGCTGACGATCCTCAACGCGGTGATCGGGCTGCGGCAGAAGGGCAAGGCCATGAGCGCGATGAACGCGCTCAAGTCGCTGATGCTGACGACCGCGCGGGTGCGCCGCGACGGCAGCGACCGCGCGGTCCCGGCCGAGGAGGTCGTCGTCGGCGACGTCGTGCTGGTCTCCGCGGGCGACCAGGTCCCCGCCGACGGGCGGCTCGTCCAGGCAGCCGCGCTGCAGATCGACGAGTCGGCACTGACCGGCGAGAGCACCCCCGTCGGCAAGCACGCGGAGCCGTTGAGCGACACCGACGATCGTCCGCTCGGGCCGGCCGACCAGCGGAACATGGCGTTCATGAACACGCCGGTGACCCACGGCAGCGGCATCCTGCTGGTCACCGCGACCGGCGGCGACACCGAGGTCGGGCGGATCTCGGCGATGCTGTCGCGCACGGCGGTGGAGAAGACGCCGCTGACCCGGGAGCTCGACCGGCTGACGCTGTGGATCGCGGGCGCAGCGGGACTCACGATGCTGGTGATGTTCGTGCTCGGCCGCAGCCGGGGCGAGGCCTGGGACGTGTTGTTCGTCAGTGCCGTCGCGCTCGCGATCGCGGCGATCCCCGAGGCGCTCCCCACCGTCACCCAGATGATCCTCTCCCTCGGGGGTGTCGACCTCGCCAAGCGCAACGCCATCGTCAAGGAGCTGCCGTCGGTCGAGACGCTCGCGTTCACCTCGGCCATCAACTCCGACAAGACCGGCACGCTGACGATGAACCAGATGACCGCCGTCGAGGTCGTCACCCCGACCGACCGCTACACGGTCTCCGGGACCGGGTACGAGCTCGAGGGGCGGGTGCACCACACCGCGGGCGCCGCACCGTCGATCATCGACGCGGTGCTGCCCTACCTGCTGGCGAGCGACGCCAAGCTCGTCGACGGGAAGGTCGTGGGCGACCCGACCGAGGGCGCCCTGCTCGTGTTGGGGCACAAGGCGGGGCTCGACGTCGACGCCAGCCGCGACCGGTTCCCGCGGCTCGCCACGCTGCCGTTCGACCCCGTCTACAAGCTCATGGCCACCTTCCACTCCGCCACCGCCGAGGACGGACGCCCGGTGATCCGGTGCTTCGTGAAGGGCGCAGCCCCCGCCGTCGTCGCGCGGGCCTCCGACGCGCTGACGCCGACGGGCCCGGCACCGCTGGACGTCGAGCGGATGACCGCCCACATGGAGCGGATGGAGCACGACGGCAGGCGCGTGATGGCCGCGGCGGTCCGGGACCTCGCCCCCGAGGTGTTCGACCCGAACGGCGACCTGTTGTCGCTGGTCGTCGGGCTGCGGTTGACGAGCCTGGTCGGCATGGTCGACCCGCCCCGGGCCGAGTCCCGCGACGCGGTGGCCGCGGCGCAGGCGGCGCACATCCGCGTCCGGATGGTCACCGGGGACGACGTCACCACCGGGGCGGCCATCGCCGAGCAGCTCGGGATCCCGGGCGAGGCCGTGCTCGGGGCGGACTTCGCGGCCCTGTCCGAGGAGGAACGGCTGCGCCGCATCGACGCGATCGGCGTGGTCGGGCGGGTCGCCCCGGAGCACAAGGTCCTGCTCGTCGACACGCTCAAGCGCAAGGGTGACGTCGTCGCCATGACCGGCGACGGCGTCAACGACGCGCCCGCGATCAAGGCCGCCGACATCGGCATCGCCATGGGGTCGGGGACCGAGGTCGCCAAGAACGCCGGCCGGATGGTGCTGTCGGACGACAACTTCGCGACGATCGTGTTCGCCGTCGAGCAGGGCCGCAAGATCTTCGACAACCTCACCAAGTACATCCGCTTCGTGCTGATCCTGCTCGTGATCTTCGTGCTCACGTTCCTCGGCGCGAGCCTGCTCAACCTGGCGGGCGGCGAACCGTTCACCCCGGCCCAGGTGCTGTGGATCCACTTCTTCGTCAACGCCGCCTTCGGCATCGCGCTGGGCTTCGACCGGGAGACGCCGGGGCTCATGCGCAAGCGCCCGCGGCCCCGCGGGCAGTCGGTGCTCACCCGCGATCTCGTCGTCACCGTCGGGCTGACCGGCCTGCTCGTGAGCGTGGGCCTGCTCGGGCTGATCGCCGCGGGACCCGCGCTGTTCGGCGACGTCGAGGTCGGCCGCTCGGTCGCGTTCACCTCGTTCGCGCTGTGCCTGATCGTCGCGGCCGTGGAGTGCCGGGACGCGACCGGCACGGTGCTGACCACGGCGACCTTCGACAGCCGCAACCTGAACTGGACGATCCTCGCCGAGTTCGCCCTCGCCGTGCTGGTGACGCAGATGGACGTGTTCCACCGCCTGCTGGGCACCGTCGACATCTCGCTGAGCCAGTTCGGCTGGGCCTGCCTGCCCGCTCTCGCCCTGCTGGTGTGCTGGGAGCTGGGCAAGGCGATCGCCCGGCGCACGACCCACCACGTCCGGTGAACGAGCCGGCCCCGGAGCACCGCCGGGTGGCGGCGGTCGCCCCGGGCCTCGCGAGCCTGCTCGGCTACCGCGCGCGGTGGCTGGGGCGGGACGTCACCGCGGGCCTCGTCCTGACGGCGCTGCTGGTGCCCCAGGGCATGGCCTACGCCGAGCTGGCGGGGCTGCCGGCGATCACCGGGCTCTACACGTCGATCCTCTGCCTGGTCGGCTACGCCGTCTTCGGCCCGTCCCGGGTCCTCGTGCTCGGCCCCGACTCCTCGCTCGGGCCGCTCATCGCGGCCACCATCCTGCCGCTGGCGGGTGCGGACGGGGACCCGGCGCGGGCGATCGCGCTGGCGTCGGCGCTCGCCCTGATCACCGGCGCAGTCATGATCATCGCGGGCCTCACCGGGCTCGGCTTCGTCGCCGACCTGATCTCCCGCCCCGCGATGATCGGCTACCTGAACGGGCTGGCCCTCACCATCATGGTCGGGCAGCTGCCCAAGCTCTTCGGCTTCTCGGTGGACGCCGAGGGCTTCTTCGGCGACGTGGCGGGGTTCGTCACCGGCCTCGGCTCGACGGTGCCCGCGGCGCTCGCCATCGGTGCACTCGGCCTGGTGCTCATCGTGGTCCTGCAGCGGTACCTACCGAAACTGCCGGCCGTGCTGGTGGTCGTCGTGCTCTCGATCGGGGCGACCGCCCTGCTGGGGCTGGCCGCGCGCGGGGTCGACGTCGTCGGCCCGCTACCGCAGGGGTTCCCGCCGCTGAGCCTGCCCGACGTGCGGCTCTCCGACCTCCTGCTGCTCGTGCCCGGTGCCCTGGGCATCGCGGTGGTCTCGCTGACCGACACGATCTCGACCGCCTCGTCGTTCGCGGCCCGCGAGGGCCGCACGATCGACGGCGGCCGCGAGATGACCGCGATCGGCGCGGCGAACGTCGGCGCGGGCCTGTTCGGCGGGTTCCCGGTCAGCACGAGCGGCTCGCGCACCGCGGTCGCCGCCCAGGCCGGGGCGCGGACCCAGCTCACCGGGCTGGTCGGCGCCGCGGCGATCACGCTGATCCTGCTGTTCGTGCCGGGGCTGCTGCGCGACCTCCCCCAGCCGACCCTGGCCGCGGTCGTGATCGCCGCCTCGCTCTCCCTCACCGACCTGCCCGCCACGCGGCGGCTGTTCCGGGTCCGCCGCGCCGAGTTCGTGCTGTCGATGACGGCCGCCATCGGTGTCGTGCTGCTCGGGGTGCTGCCGGGCATGGCGGTCACGGTCGCGCTGTCGGCGGCGAACGTCTTCCGCCGGGCGTGGTGGCCCTACCGGACCGTCCTGGGCCGGGCGCCCGGCCTCCCGGGGTTCCACGACGTGCACAGCCACCCACACGCCGAGCGGCTGCCCGGATGTCTGCTCCTGCGGTTCGACGCCCCGCTGTTCTTCGCCAACGCCCGCACGTTCCGGGAGTGGATCGACGAGCTCGTCCACGTCGACCCGGACGTGCGCTGGGTCGTCATCGCCGCCGAGCCCGTCACCGACGTCGACACGACCGCCGCCGAGATGCTGCGCGAGCTCACCGCCGCGTTCGAGCGGAGGGGTCGCCGGCTGGTGTTCGCCGAGCTCAAGGATCCGGTGCGGCGCACCGTGGAGCGCGCGGGCCTGACCGGGGCGGTCGACGCGACGCACCTCTTCCCGACGATCGACGCCGCCGTGGCCGCGTTCCGTGACCTGACGGGTGCGAGCTGGCGGTCCCCGGACCGGGCGGTCGGCCCGGCCGAGGACCGGACCGACGGCTGAGAGAGTGTTGTGAAACCTGGTGATCACTCGGCGTGGCGGCCGTAGTAGTCGCCCGGACCTGTTGATCATCCGGTCGGGTGTGTGTCTGTACCTGCAAACCGGCGTATGACTCCTCGGTGACCGACGCCCAGTGGGTGTTGATCGAGCCGTTGCTGCCCCGCCCGGCGGCGGTGTTGGGCGGACGCCCATACGTGCACTCCCGCCGGTTGATCATCGACACGATCTCTTATGTGCTGGTCAGCGGGTGCGCCTGGCGGCTGGTCCCGCACGATCTGGCCCCGTGGAGCATCGCCTACCAGTGGTTTCGGGCCTGGACCCGCGACGGCACCTGGGACCGGGTCCACGAGGTGCTGCGTGAGCGGGTCCGCATCGCCGACGGGCGTGACCCGCAGCCCTCGGCGGCGGTGCTGGACTCCCAGTCGGCGAGGTCCAGCGAGGGCGGTGAACAGATCGGCTACGACGCCGGTAAACGCGTCCGGGGCCGCAAGCGCCACCTGCTGGTCGACACCCTGGGCCTGGTGCTGCACGTGGTGGTGCACTCGGCGTCGGTGCAGGACCGGGCCGGGGCCCGGTTGATGCTGTCCGGTGCCCGGGCCCGGTTCCCGCTGCTCGGGTTGGTGTGGGTCGACGGCGGTTATGTCAACTCGGTGGACGCGGGCCTGGTCGGTTGGGCCCGGCGCAGTGAGGGGCTGGAGGTGGTCGCGGTGCCGCGTAACGCCGACGTGAAAGGGTTCCAGGTGCTGCCCCGCCGGTGGGTGGTCGAGAGAACCTTCGGCTGGTTGACGAGGTGTAGACGGTTGGCCCGGGACTACGAACGCAAGACCGCCCACGCCGAGGCGATGATCAAGTTCGCGATGATCCGGCTGATGGCCGCCCGCCTCGCCGGTGAGGAACTCCCCGCTCCCCGCAGTGACATTGAGAAGGAAGCCGCCCGCCGACTAGCAGAAGACCTCAAAGACTGACCACCGAGGTTCTACAACACTCTCTGAGCCGGGACCGGCGACCCGACGACGTCACCCGGGTTCCTGTCCGCCGCGCGCGTCGGACCCGCGACACAGGAGAGCCGGCCCCGGGATCGTCGTCCCGGGACCGGCTCCACCGGTCACCCCCCGGGGGTCACGCCTTCGTCGAGGCCTCCTCGTTCGCCTCTTCGGCCGGCTCCTCGAAGACCTCGCGCAGCCGGGCCTCCTGCTCCGCGGACAGGTTCGTCGACACCAGGTGGGCGCCGCTGCCGCGGAACTCGCCCAGGACCCGGTCGGCCACGGCGTTGTCCGACATCACGAACAGCGCCGACGTGCCCTCGGTGATCTCGTCACGGACCCGCTTGATGAAGCCGTCGTCGATCCCGACGTCGGCCAGCGACCCGCTCAACGCCCCCATCGCGGCCCCGATCGCCATGCCCAGCAACGGGATGAAGAACAACAACCCGAACAGCAGACCCCAGAAGCTGCCGCCGAGCGCCCCTGCCCCGGTGAGGTTGCGCAGCTGCTCGGTCTTGGGCTTGCGCCTGCCCTCCGGCCACGTCACCACGGCCGCGTCGACGATCTGGATGAGCTCCTCCTTCTGCAACCTCTCCAGAACGCTGAGCGCACCTCGGGCGCCGCCTGCCGTGTCGAACTTCCACACCGTCAACGTCGCCATTCCCGCTCCTGTTGTCTCGTCGGTCCCCGAACCGTGCGTCGTACGGGCCGCGCCGACATCACCCGATCCGGACGAGTGGCGTTCGCCCCTCAGGGGTGAGCACAACCGGGCCGCGCCCGGCCACGCTGCGGAGCGCACGACCGGGGAGGGGCGATGGCTGTCGAACGCGCGGGCGCGTCGTGACCGAGACGTCACCGGCGCCGAGCCGCCGGCAGGTCGTTACCGTGACGATCGCGTCTGCCGTCGTCGCGGCGTTCCTGCTGGTCGTCTACTACCGCGCCCCCCTGGACGGCAAGCTCGACGGCACGGTCATCTTCTGGCTGGCCGTCGGCCTCGTGGGCCTGGGGCTGGCCCTGGCCTGGCAGGTGCGCGCGATCATGACCTCGGACACCCCGCGGCTGCGGGCGGCGGCGACCGTGGCGGTCGGGCTGCCGTTCCTGCTGCTGCTCTACGCCGCGACGTACGCGGTGATGTCGGAGAACGCCCCGGCGTGCTTCACCCAGCCACTGGACCGCACGGGTGCGCTCTACTACACGATGACCGTGTTCACCACGGTCGGCTTCGGCGACATCGCCCCCACCACCGGGGCCACGAGGATCCTCACGATGACCCAGATGGCCGTCGGCCTGCTGGCCGTCGGTGTGGTCGCGAAGCTCCTCCTCGGCGCCGTCGACGTCGCCGAGCGACGACGCACGGGCTCCGGTCCCGACCGGTGACGGGACGCCGCGCCGGCCCAGCAACCGCTCCTCCAGCCGCTCGAGCGCCATCGCCACCACGATCACCAGCACCGGCACCAGCACTGCGACCAGCGCCATCACACCCTCCGCCCCACCCACGGTTCGACCCGACCGCGGGGCCGCCCCCGCGATCGAGACCGTCGCGCGCGAGCACCACCGCACGCCTCACCCCGAGCGGGTGGTGTGGCCCGGCGGCGGCGCCCGGGACCGTGGGACGGTGGACGGCCCCGGGGACCGCTGGACGCGCCTGCTCGGCGGGAGGCTCCGCGGCTGGGCGGACGCGGAGGAGCTGGCGCACGCGATCCACGGCAGCATCGTCGGCGCCGCGGCGATGGTCGGGGCCGGCCTGCACGGGACGTTGCCGGCCGTCGTGATCACCGTGCTGGTGACGGTCGCCGTCTACTGGGCGGCCGACCAGTACTCCGCGCTGCTCGGCGCGGCCGCCAACGGGGTGCGCGGCTCCGTCCGGGTCCGCGAGATCCTGCGCCACGGCCGGCCGATGCTGGAGGCGGCCTACACCCCGCTCGTCGTCCTCGTCGTCGTCGGCCTGATCACGAAGGACGTCAGCACCAGCGTGCTCGTGGCCCTGATCGTGGCCACGCTGCTGCTGGGCGGCCTCGGGCACATCGCGGGGCGCCGCGCCGGCGCGACACGGGCCGGGGCGATCGGATGGGCCGCGGGCAGCGCCGCGCTCGGCGCCGTCCTCATCCTGCTCAAGCTGCTCCTGCACTGACTGTGAGTCCGAGAGTGACACGGGCCGGAGGACGTACTCGTCGCGCGACCGTGACGATTCCCGGCCGACGGTGTCATTCCTGACGTGGATCGACACGGATGCAGGGTCGTCGGCCGG
Source organism: Pseudonocardia benzenivorans CB1190 (assembly GCF_000196675.2). Taxonomy (GTDB): domain Bacteria; phylum Actinomycetota; class Actinomycetes; order Mycobacteriales; family Pseudonocardiaceae; genus Pseudonocardia; species Pseudonocardia benzenivorans. The sequence goes on from NC_015312.1 coordinate 4,599,875, forward strand.
GAGACAGGTCCGGCGCGGGTCGCGGCGGGTCCGCGGCGGTACGGGGCGAGGAGTGACGGGCGGATGGCGGACGGTCTTGCCGACTACGGGCGGGCTCTCGACCTGGCGGTGTCCGACATCGTCGCGGCCTTTCTCGACCATCCCGACGACCGACCTCGTGCCGAGCGGGCGGCGCGCGAGGTGACCGTGTGGCTGGCCGGGTTGTACGGCCGCGACGCCGTTCGGGACCTGGCCGAGCGGCTCGCCGCGGAGATCTGCGACAGCCTGCGCGAACGCGGACTGTCCGGCGAGCCCGAGGCCCCGGGACCGGCGCGTGGGCCGGAGTGGCCGACGGCTCACGACGCCCGACGTGCCCGACCGGCAACCGATCGCCTGCCACCCGGGTCGCCGTCGCGCGGCCCGGGTCGACCGGCCGTCGGGCGACGCGGCACGCGATGAGTGACACCCCGATCTACGCGCAGCTGGCCGAGGAGTTCCGCTGGCACGACGCACACGTCGGCGACACCGCAGCGGCCGGCACCGACAGCGCCGACGGTCCTGGCCCCTCCGGCGGCGGCCGTGCCGAGCCCGCGACGGCACCTCCCCGCGGGCAGCCGTGAGCCTAGGCCGTGCCGGGCTCGACGATCGCGATCTCGCTGACCTTGACGGTGATCTCCGTCCGGCCGGCCGGCGACAGCGTCTGCAGCGCAGCGCGGTGCACCTCGTCGGCCACCGATGCCGCCTGGTACCGCGAGTCGGTGACGATCGTGATCTCGACGTGCAGGGCGTCACCCCTGCGGCGGGTCTCGACCCCGGCGAAGTCCGGGAACGCCCGGCTGGTGAGCCGACGCCACGCGTCGGCGGTGACCTGGGTGACCAGGCCGCGCAGCCCGGGCTGGAGCCGCCGGACCCCCGGAACGGACCGCGCGGCGGTCGCGACGTCCGCCGCGGTGCGCACGTCCTCGATCATCCGACGGCTCCACGAGTCCCCGCCGTCCGACGGGTCGTTCCCGGCGGGCCGGGCCGGCATGTCGGCGGGCGCACCCTCCTGATCGGCCGGGGATCGCCGCGCCGCGCCCGCCTGTGACGGCGCCGGTCCGAGGTGCTCGGGACGGTCGTCGGCCGGGCCGATCATGCATCCTCCTGCGACCAGACGTCCGCGACGACGACGTCGACGACCGTGGCGACGAGACCGACCTGCCCGGACAGCGCAGCCACCAGCCGCCGACGCACCTCGGCGACGACCTCCGCGATCGGTGGCCCGTCGACCCGCACCGACAACGACATCTCCACCCGGACCTCGGGGCCGTTCGCGGTGACGGGGGTGATCCGGCAGTGGCGTGACCAGACGCCGGTGACCCCGTCGGCCGCGTAGCGGAGCACCGCTGCGACAGCGGCGTGAGCCACCTGCGAGGGCCCCGAGGGCGTCGGCAGCGGCAGCGCGTCGGAGCTCCGGAACTCGGCGCGGACCGCGGACATTATCCGGTCGAGCAGGTTGGGTGGCGGCGCGGCGGGATCGTCCCGCAGCAGTTGCGTGGCCACCGCGAGGCGGCCCAGGCTCTCGCGGGCCACCAGGCAGTGTTCGCAGGTCCGGGAGTGCGCGTCGGACCCGCCGTGGTCCAGGTGGACGGCGATGTCCTCGACGTACCGGCCGCACGGCAGCTGCTGGCCGCCGCTCTGGGCGTTCATCGCCACGACGACATCCTCTCCACCAGCTGGGCGCGGGCCCGGGCGAGCCGTCCTCGCACCGCCTGCGGACTGACATCGAGCACCTGGGCGATCTCTGCGTAGGACCGACCGTGGACCTCGAACAGCAGCCACACCGCGCGCTGCTCCGGCGTGAGCTCGTCGAGGGCCGCGGTCAGCACCTGCAGCCCCTCGGCCATCCCGAGCGCGCGCTCCGGATCGGACAGCGGGCTCGTGTCCGGAGGATGGCCGGGCTCGGTGTCGGCGGCGAGCGGCGCGACGGGCCGACGTCGTCGCAGCAGGTTCAGGCAGCGGTTGGTCGCCGACCGGTACATCCACCCGCCGAACGCCCCGGCCTCACGTAGCTCCGGCAGCCGGCGCCAGCTGGTGAGGAACACCTCCTGGGTGACGTCCTCGGCCTCGCCGGCATCACGCAGCATCCGGAACGCGAGCTGGTAGATCGGCCGTTGGTAGCGGCGGACGAGCATCTCGAAGGCGCCGAGGTCGCCCTCACGGGCCCGCACGACCAACGTCTGGTCGTCCGGCAGCGCCGCCGTCGCGTCCGGGGCCGCCGGGCGATCCTCCTGCGTCGCGTTCCCGGTGACGGACCGCGCGTGCCCGGCGTGTGTGGGCGCCCCGGCGGGCCCGCCCGGCGCCTGGACCTCTACCTCCATGTCACCGCGACGGACGCGGCCCGAAGGCCGAGATCGCACCGACAGCCATCACATGATCGTGTCATCCGCGCGTCAGGCCGGCCCGAGCGGCCGGTCGTCAGGGGTGTCCCCGACGATGTCCGTCGGTCTGGCGTCAGCGCCACTCATGCTCGCGTCCTCCTGCGACGTCGACTTCGCTCCGGTGTGTCCTCGTCGCCCAGGGGTGCCCGACGTGGCGAAAGAGGCTCACCGGTAGGACACCGCAAGGCACGGATCATCACGGCCGCCGGGACCGAGGGTGGGTGGCAGCTCACCGGGGCACGACGGTCTGCCACCCACCCGAGTCGAGGCCTGACCGTCGTCGCGGTAGCCGACGGCCCGACCTCGCCCGGCCCCCCGAGGCCGGCAACTACTGGGACACCACCCGCACCCGGACATCACGCAATTGTGATGTAGGACACACTCTCGTCGAGCGCCGCCCCGCCGACCCACAGCGCACCGCGGCGACGTTCCACGTCCCGCTCAGCGACGGCGCATCACCCGGCGGGCGACCCGGCGGCCGGTCCGCCGTCCCGTGCGTCGCGCGATCCTGCGGTTTCGACCCAACATCGGTCTCTCCCTTCCTCGGTCCTGCTCAGACGGCGTCCGCGGACCGGGCCACGAGCGCCTCGGCTTCCTGGGCTGCGACCAGGCCGACCTCGACCAGGTCCAGCGGGCTCACGAACTCCGACGCGAGCCGGACTCCTCCGGCGTCGGCGAGCGCCTCGCGCAGCGGGATCGCCCACCGGTGCTCGAGCAGCACCAGCGCGGCGGCGGACCCCTCGGGGATCTCCGCGATCGCGTCCCAGGCCTCCTCGTCGAGGGTGTCGTCGTCCTCGGCGGTCATCACCTCGGCGCCCAGCGCCGCCCCCTCCTCGGGGCTCAGACCTGCGCCGATCCCGATCAGGGCACCCACCACCGCCCCGAACTCGGCCCGCTCGGCCTCGTCGAGCTGGGTCTCCTTGAGCACCTGCACCTCGCCGCCGACCGCCTTGTAGACGCCCAGGAAGTCGATCACCCGGATCATGTCGTCGTCGCGGAGCCGTTCCAGCTCGGCGCGAATCCGCCCCTGGAAGTTCGGATGGTCGAAACCGAGCACGAGCAGTTGCACCGGACCGATCGTCATGGTCGTCCTCCTTCGTCTCGGGCCCGGGGTTGCGGGTCCGCCGCCGACTGTGCGCGCGGGCCGCCCGGGCCACCTCGCCCTCACGAGGTGATGCCTCGCGGGGCCCGGGGGCGGAAGGTGGGCCGCTCATGCGGCCGGGAGGAGCAGCCACGATGTCCGTCGTCGACAGCCCCGACAGCAGTGGCGTCGCCGCTGCGCTGACCACGGACGAGCGCGCCGAGCTGGAACGGTTGCGCACCGAGGTCGCCGACCTGCGGTCCGCACCGCCCCCGCAACCCCCGGCCCGGCGCCGGATCCGGTGGGCCTCGGTCGGCTCGGCCGTCCTGCTCGTCCTGGGTCTGTTGCTGGTCCCGGTGTCGGTGTTCGCGGTCTGGACGCACAACCAGCTCTCCGAGACCGACCGCTTCGTGGCCACGGTCGGGCCGGTCCTCGAGGATCCCGCGGTGCAGTCCACCGTCGCCGACCGGGTGACCGCGGAGATCTTCGCCCAGGTGAACGTGCAGGGTCTCGCGAACGAGGCCGTCGACGCGCTGGCCGCACAGGGCCTGCCCGCCCCGATCGTCGACCGCCTGCACGGCCTCACCGGCCCGCTGGCCGACGGCACCCGGAACTTCGTCGGCAGCAAGGTGCACGAGCTGGTCAGCAGCCCTGCCTTCGTGGCGGCCGGGGAGCGGGCACTCACGATCACCCACCAGCAGATCGCGGCCGCGCTCGCCGGGCAGTCCTCGGCGCTGGTCGTGCAGGGCGGCGAGACCGTCCTCGACCTCGCCCCGTTCATCGACGCGGCGAAGCAGCAGCTCGTGGCCTCGGGGTTCGAGCTCGCCGGGAAGATCCCCGAGATCCACCCGACGATCGCGCTGTTCCCGGCGAGCACCCTCATCCGGGCGCAGACGCTCTACTCGTTGCTCGACGTCACGGCGACCTGGCTGCCGTGGGTCACCCTCGCGCTGCTCGTGGGCGGCGTCCTGCTCGCCCGCCGACGACGGCGCGCGACGCTTGTCGTCGGGCTCGCGGTCATGGGGATCATGCTGGTGGTGGCGGGTGCCCTGCTCGCGGTCCGCGGGATCGTGGTGGGCTCGGTGGCGGAGCAGTCCGCCGCGGCCGTCGGTTCGACGTACGACATCGTGGTGCGCTTCGTCCGCGCCGCACTGCGGACGCTGTTCGTCGTCGGGCTCGTCGTCGCACTGGCGGCGTGGGTCACCGGCCCGTCGAACACGGCCGTGCGTCTGCGCGGCGCGCTCTCCCGCGGCGTCGGGGCGTTGCGCCGGGGCGGGTTCGCGCGCCGGCTCGCCGCCGGACCGGTCGGGCCGTGGGTCCACGACCACCGCGTCCTGCTCCGGACCGTCCTCGTCGTGCTGGCGGCACTCGTCGTGGTGCTGTGGGACCGGCCGTCGGGCTGGACCGTCCTCACCGTCGCCCTCGTGCTCGTGGTGCTGCTCGGTGTGGTCGAGCTGCTCGACCAGCCGCGGTCGCTGGTCACGGCCGACGCAGACGGCTCGCCCGGTTCGCCGGGCCTCGACGGCGGGCCGAGCTGATGGACGACGTCGCGCGGGCTGCGCAGACCGCGGCCCGCGCGGCACTGGCAGTGACGCTGCCCCGGCGCTGGGCCCACACGCGCGGCGTCGCGGGTCACGCCCGGGTGCTCGCCGCCGGTCTGCCGCCCGGCGACGACGAGACCCTCGTCGCCGCCGCGTGGCTGCACGACATCGGGTACGCCCCTTCGGTCGTCCGGACCGGGTTCCATCCCCTCGACGGGGCCCGGCACGCGCGCTCGCTCGGGTTCCCGGACCGGGTCGCCGCCCTCGTCGCGTTCCACTCCGCCGCGGCCGTCAAGGCCGGCCTTCTCGGGCTGGCCGACCAGCTGGCCGACTTCGCCGACGAGTGCTCGATCGTCCACGACCTGCTCTGGTACGCCGACATGTCCACCGATCCCACCGGCAGGCCCGTGTCCTTCGAGGCCCGCATGGCCGAGGTGCGGCTGCGGCGTGCGAACGACCCGGTGGCGCTCGCGGCACTCGACCTCGGCCTGCCTGCCCGCCGGGACGCCTGGCGACGCGCCGAGGAGTGGCTGCGGTCCGCAGTCACCTGCGGCGGATGAGCCGCCCGCCGCGGTGACGCCGCAGGGTGCTCGCATGGGTGAGGTTGCGGCGAGCAGGGCGGACTCGCGGGCGCAGGGCCGGGCGCTGCGCCGCCAGGTGCCACGGTCGTCCCACGCGACACTGGACCTCGGGCCCGACCGGCCCGACCCGATCGCGCGCCTGCGCGCCGACGACGCCGACCGGGTCCCCGAGCTGCTCCCGCTCCGCTACGAGCGGATGGCCGTCAGCCCGTTCACCTTCCTGCGCGGTGCCGCCGGGCCGATGGCCGCGGATCTCGCCCGCGGGCCGTCGACGGGGCTGCGGGTGCAGCTCTGCGGCGACGCCCACCTCGCCAATTTCGGGCTCTTCGCCTCCCCCGAGCGTCGCCTGGTGTTCGACCTCAACGACTTCGACGAGACCGCCCCCGGACCGTGGGAGTGGGACGTGAAACGGCTGGCCGCGAGCGTGGAGGTCGCCGCCCGCGACAACGGGTTCCCCGCCCGTAGGCGACGCCGGATCGTGCGGTCCACCGTCGCGCGGTACCGCACGGCGATGCTCGAGTTCGCGGAGATGACGATCCTCGACGTCTGGTACGCCCACGTCGACACAGCCGGTGTGATTGAGCAGCTGAACCGCAGGCTGCCGCGGGCGGGCAGGGACGAGGCGGACCGCTTCTTCGCGAAGACACGCAAGCGCGACAACCTCGGTGCGCTGGAGCGGTTCGCCGAGACCGACGACGCGGGTACCCGCATCATCAGCGCCCCGCCGCTCATCGTGCCCGTCCGCGACCTCGTGGGCACCGACGTCGCGGTCGGCATGGAGGCACAGCTGCACGCGCTGCTGGCGGGCTATCGCGAGTCGCTCGCCCCGGACCGCAGGGTGCTGTTCGACGCCTACCGGCCGATCGACTTCGCCCGCAAGGTCGTCGGCATCGGCAGCGTCGGGACACGGTGCTGGATGGTGCTGCTGCTCGGCCGCGGGGATTCCGCCGACCCCTTGTTCCTGCAGGTGAAGGAGGCCGGGCCGTCGGTACTCGAGGAGTTCGTCGGGCCGGTGCCGACCGCGCACCACGGCAGGCGCGTCGTCGAGGGCCAGCGGTTGATGCAGGCGGTCAGCGACGTGCTGCTCGGCTGGATGCAGGCGCCGGGCGTCGACGGGCGCGTCCGCGACTACTACCTGCGCCAGCTGCGGGACATGAAGGGCTCGCTCGACCTCGACCGCATGCGCCCGGAAGGGTTGCAGTTCTACGGCGACCTGTGCGCGTGGTCGCTGGCCAGGGCGCACGCCCGCTCGGGCGACCGGATCGCGATCGCCGCGTACCTCGGCACCGGCTCGGCCTTCGACGAGGCCGTCACCGAGTTCGCGGCCGCCTACGCCGACCAGACCGAGCGCGACCACGCCGCGCTCGTGCGCGACCTGGGCCGCTCGGCCTCGCCGGACGCCGCCTCCGCGCCTGAGCAACCGGTCACCGAGGGTGCCCCGGCCCGCCGCGAGACCGGGTCGAGACGCAGGACCCGGCCGCAACCCCGGGCCGCCGTCTGAGCCGCTGCCGGGTGTGTCCCGGCGGACCCGTGGACCTGCAGCACACCCGCGGACCACACCCCGAGCGCAACCTCACCGCTCCTGCCGGCCGCAACGACGACCCTCAGGTTGCGCCCGATCAGCCGGCCGCAACCTCACCGTCGTCCGAACGCCCGACCACGACCCTGAGGTTGCGCCCGATCAGCCGGTCGCAACCGCACCGCTCCCGCCGGCCGCACCGACGACCCTGAGGCTGCGCGCGACAGCGGGCCGGGGGTCCGGTCGACACCACCACGACCGGCCGGCCGGGGTCGGTCCCCCGCGCCGGCCGGGCCGCGCGCCGGCGGCCGCAGAGCCGGCTCAGGCCGAGACGGCCGGCGGCAGGTGCTGCTGGTCGAGCTCGGGCGTCGCGTCGCGCCGCGCGCCGAGCCGGGTCACGCCCGCGACGGCGGCCGCCGCGACGGCCAGTGGCACCGCGAACAGCCCGAAGAGCCCGCGGCCGGACCACCCGGCGTCGACGAGGGCCCCGGCGACGAGCGGGGCAACGATCGCGCCGACCCGTCCGACGGCGAGCGCCCAGCCCACGGCCGTCGCCCGCACGGACACGGGGTACAGGCTCGGCGCGACGGCGTACAGCAGCGCGCCGTTGGCATTCACCAGGAGCCCGACGAGCACGGCGGCGGCCATCGTCGCGCCGAGGCTGCCGAGCGCCATCGTCATCAGCCCGAACGCGATCGCGCCCAGCAGGAGGGCGGCCACGGCCAGCTTGGTCACCGCGACCCGCAGGGCGAGGGCGGCGACGATCAGCACTCCGACGACGCCGCCGGCGTTGAGCAGGATCCCGCCGCTGATCCCCTGCTGCGCGGACAGTCCGCTCTGCTCCAGCAGCCGCGGGGTCCAGCTCCCGGCGAAGTAGGTCGCGGCGAACAGGCAGAAGAACGCCACCCAGAGCAGGACGCTGCGGATCCCGTTGCGCCCGCGGAGCACGTTGCGCCCGACCCCGGTCGCGGCCCGGTCGACGGGCGCCGGCAGCGCGTCCAGCGGCGCGATGCGCATCCGGGCGAGGATCGTGTTCATCCTGGCGAGCGCCCCGGCCGGGCGGCGGGCGGCGAGGTAGTCGATCGACTCGGGCAGCACCGCGGCCATGGCCGAGACGGTGACCAGGCTGAGCACGGCGCCGAGCAGGAACGTCGCCCGCCACCCGTACCCGGCGGTGACCAGCGCGGCGATCGTGCCGCCGACCACACCGCCGAGCGGGAGCCCGACCGCGAAGAACGCCGTCGAGGTCCCGCGGCCGCGCCTGCTGGAGTACTCCGCGATGATCACCGGGAGGCCGGCGATCACACCGCCGACGCCGATCCCGGTGAGCACCCGGCAGAGGCCGAGCTGGACGCCGCCCGTCGTGAGCGCGGACAGGAACATCCCGACCGTGGCCACGGCCAGGCAGGCCAGCGTCAGCGGGCGCCGGCCGATCCGGTCCGCCAGCGGCGCGACCAGGGCGGAACCGAGCGCCATGCCGATCGGGCCGCTGCTCAGCAGCAGCCCGACCTGCGATGCGGTGAGGTGCCACTCGGCGGCCACCCCGGAGGCGGCGAAGGCCATCACGAGGATGTCGAAGCCCTCGACGACGTTCATCACCAGGCACAGCGCCACGACCATGACCTGGAACCTCGTCATGGGCGATCTGTCGATCACGTCGCGAATATTCATGGACGCACCTTTGGGTCTCTCGGGGGGTGTGCCGGATTCGGCCGCGTGAGCATCGGGCGGATCGAAGATCGGCGGGGCGGTCCGGTCCGTGCAGTGGACCGCCGTCTGAGCCGGTCAGCCGGGCAGCACCAGGCTCCCGTCGACCCGGCGGGGCACGCCGGCGGCCGGGACGTCGCGCAGCTCGTCCGGGAGCACGTCGGCCGGAGCGTCCTGCCAGGTCAGCGGCCGCAGGAACCGGCGGATCGCGGTCGCCCCGACGGAGGTGTGCAGGCTGTTCGTCGCCGGCCACGGCCCACCGTGGTGTTGCGCCCAGCTCACGGCGACACCCGTCGGGTAGCCGTTGAAGACGAGGCGGCCGGCGGTCCCGGCGAGGACGCCGACCAGTTCGAGGACCGGCTCTCCGGCACCGGTGTGCACGGTCGCGGTGAGCGACGCGGGGAGCCGGCGCAGGACGGCCGTCAGCTCCGCGGGCCCGGCGTAGCGGACGACGACGGCGGCCGGCCCGAAGTACTCGGCGAACGCCTCATCGGGGAGGTCGTCCGCCCGGGCGGTGACGAGCAGCGGCGCCACCGTGAACCCCGCGTCGGCCGGGTCACCCGCGGCGACGGCCCTGACGCCGGGGGCGCACGCGAGCCGCGCGGTGTCGTCGACGTAGGACCGGTGGATGCGTTCGTTGAGCAGCGGGACGACGCTCGCGCCGCCGAGAGCGGCAGCCGCCGCGGCCACGACGGCGTCACCCGCCTGCCCGTCCGGGACGAGGACGAAGCCCGGCTTGGTGCAGAGCTGGCCCGCCGACCCCGTGACCGAACCGACGAGACCCGCGCCGATCTCGCCGGCCCGTTCGCGCGCGGCCGCCTCGGTCACGACCAGGGCGTTCAGGCTGGAGAGCTCGCCGTAGAACGGGATGGGCTCCGGGCGGGCGTCGATGATGTCGAGCAGGGCCCGCCCACCGGAGAGCGATCCGGTGAAGCCGACGGCCCGGATCGCCGGGTGCGCGACGAGCTCCTGCCCGGCCCGGCGCCCGAACACCAGGCCGAGCGTCCCGCGCCGCAGCCCCGCGGCCTGCAGCGCCCCGGTCAGGACCTCGTGCACGAGTCGCGAGGTGCCCGGGTGCGACCCGTGGCCCTTCACCACGACCGGGTTGCCGGCGGCCAGCGCCGACGCGGTGTCCCCTCCCGGCACGGAGAACGCGAGCGGGAAGTTGCTGGCACCGAAGACGGCGACGGGGCCGATCGGGACGAGCATCCGGCGCAGGTCCGGGCGCGGCCCCATCGGCGTCGGACCGGCGTGGTCGATCGTGGCCTCGAGGTAGCCGCCGTCGGTCACGACGTCGGCGAAGAACCGGAGCTGGAAGGCCGTGCGGGTCAGCTCACCGTTCAGCCGGGTGTCGCCCAGCGCGGTCTCGGTGTCGGCGATCTCGACGATCGGCGCGCGGGCGGCCTCCAGCGCGTCGGCGAGCGCGACGAGCACGCGGGCCCGTCCGGCCCGGTCCAGTGCGGCGAGGGCCGGTGCCGCGTCGGCGGCGGCCCCGACCACGTCGTGAACGTGGTCGTCGGTGCTCTCGACCACCTCCGGGGGCAGGTCGAGCCCGGTGCGGGGATCGGTGCCGGTGACGGGACGGTGTTCGGTGGTGGTCACGGGAGTCCTCCAGGAGATCGGCGCAGGGACGGTCGGCGCAGGGACGGTCGGCGCTTCGGTCAGCGCGGTGGCAGCGCGGCGACGGTCTCGGTGTCCACGCCGACCGGGCCGAGGTGCGTGGCGCCACCCGGGGTGCCGAGCGGCGCGTCGCGGCCGGCCAGGACGACGTCGAAGAACGACGCGTTGTCCGTGGTGTTCCAGGCGGCGTCGGTGCCCGCGATCATGCGGTCGGCGACGGCCGCCGCGGTCGGGCAGGCCTGCTCGCACGCCCCGCAGTCGATGCACTCGACCGGGTTGATGTACATCTTCCGATCGCCTTCGTAGATGCAGTCGACCGGACATTCCTCGAGGCAGGACCGGTCGAGGACGTCGACGCAGGCGTCGGTGACGACGTAGGTCATGACGGTGCCCCTCTCGCTCAGATGAGTACGCCGGCCTCGGCGACGAGGGCGTCCGTCGAGTGGCCGGGGAAGGTCGAGGCGGTGGGGTCGAGGCGGACCGCGGCGTGGTTGACGGCCGTGGCCGCCTCGCCGAAGCCGACCGCGATCAGCGGAACCCGCCCGGGATAGGTGCAGACGTCGCCCGCGGCGAAGACGCCGGGCCGCGACGTCCGCATCGCGGTGTCGACGACGATCTTGCGGTCGGCGACGTCGAAGCCCCAGCCGAGCAGCGGGCCCGGGTTGGCGACGAAGCCCAGCGCGGCGACCACGCTGTCGCACCCGACCTCGGTGAGCCGCCCGGTGGCGATGTTGCGCAGGACGGCTCCGCTCACCCGCGTGTCCCCGCGCAGCTGCTCGACGACCGTCTCGGTGTGCACGCGGGCCGGTCCGGCGAGCACCTGGTCGACGGTGTGCCGGTGCGCGCGGAAGCTGTCGCGGCGGTGCACCAGCGTGACCTGGGCCGAGTGCTGCAGGGCGTCGGCCCAGTCGAGGGCCGAGTCCCCGCCCCCGACGACGAGCACGCGCCGGCCGGCGAGCTCGGCGGGGTCGTGGACGAAGTAGGTCAGGCCACGACCGAGGAAGTCCTCACCGCACGGCAGCGTGCGGGGTGCGAAGGTCCCGATCCCCGCCGTCACCACGACGGCGCCCGCCTCCAGCGCGCCGCCGTCGGCGAACCCGATCTCGAAGCGTCCGTCGTGGCGGTCGTCGAGCCGGACGGCCTGCCGGCCGAGCAGCATCTCGGTGCGGAACGGCCGGACCTGCTCGACGAGCGAGCGCACCAGGTCCCGCCCCTTGACCGCGGGGAACCCGGCGACGTCACGGATGACCTGCTCGGGGTAGAGCGCCGAGATCTGGCCGCCCGGTTCGGGCAGGGCGTCGACCAGCGCGACCGACAGCCCGCGCATCCCGGCGTAGAACGCGGCGAACAGCCCGGTGGGTCCCGCGCCGATCACCGCGACGTCGGCCACCGCTGCGGCGCTCACCGGGCCGCACCGTCGTAGATCGCGAAGACCTTGTTGGACACGAAGATGTTCGACGCGGCGAACGTCGTCCAGCTGGGCGCGACACCCAGCTCACGCATCGCCCCGACCAGCGCCCACCAGTTCAGCAGCTCCTGCTGGCCCGCCTTCTCGGCGTCCTCGAGGGTCGTGTGCTCCCAGACGGAGTGGTCGCCGGTCACCAGCGCGTCGTACATGCGCTCGTCGGCCGCCGAGTCCGGGAACAGCCGGAACGTCGAGTCGACCAGGAAGCTGTGCGACCAGCTCGAGCTCGCGACGAGCGCCACCCGGTACGGGCTGTCGGCGCAGATCCGGGCGACGGCCGCGCCGACGTCCATGATCCGCGACGGGCTCGGCGACGGGGGGTCGAGCTCGCGCTCGACGCCGAGCGGGGAGATGTTGCCCTGGTAGCTGATCACCTTGCGGCCGTAGCAGTTCAGCGGGAAGGCGACCACGGGGTAGTCGAACCCCTGGCGGTCGTAGTCCAGGTAGAGCACGGTGTTGAGGAACGCGTGGGCGAAGCCCGGGTGGTGCAGCGGCTCGTAGGCGTAGGGCACGTCGACGCCGCAGTTCATGAGTCCCTCGACGAGGTGCCTGGCGAACGGCCGGTGGCCGCGGATGGTGCGCGCGGTGTCCTCGCCCTCGCCCCAGACGTTCGGCTTGCCCTTCATGTTCGAGGACTCGTCGGCGTGCCGCCACGGATGGACGACCTTGTCCTCGTAGGCCAGCACGGCGTACGGCGGCACGAGGTCCTCGCGGAAGTTCTCGTACTGATCGTCGCCCCAGATCAGCACGACGTCGGGGCGGAACTCGTCGAGCGCCGCACGGGTGCGACGGAAGCCCTCCAGCAGCGCCGCCCGATGGGCCTTGCCCGCCGCGACACCCTCGTCGTCCGCCCACTCCCGGCGGGCCCGCTCCGGCCACGACGCCGGGTCGCGCAGCTCGGCGGGCAGCCGCGGATCGGCCAGCGCGCCGCGGAAGACCCTGGTCAGGTTGTCGTCCGTGCCGCTCAGGGGTGGGTAGTGCGTGACCCCGAGTCCCAGGATCTCGGCCATGGGTGCTCCTCCTCGTCGTCGAGCGGGTTGTGCCGTCGAGTCTCGGAAGCCCGGGCGGCCGCGACCACGACTCGGACCGGCCAGTGGACCGGCGGGTTACCGCAGCGGACCACCGCGCCGGACGATCGGAGCCGTGACCGACCTGATCGAGACCCAGGCGCCCGACACCGCGCGGCTCGCCCACGTCCTGCACCGCGCGCGAGCCGGACACGCCCTGCTCGACGCGACCGCCGAGACCGCTGCGCTCTCGCTGGACGACGCGTACGCGGTGCAGGACCGGCTGACGGCGCTGCGGCTCGACGAGGGCCGCTGCCACGTCGGGTGGAAGCTCGGCTACACCTCGGCGGTGATGCGCCGGCAGATGGGTGTGTCCGTCCCCAACCACGGCCCGTTGCTCGACGACATGGTGCGCCACGACGGGGCCACCGCGGCAGGGTTCCTGCACCCGCGCGTCGAGCCCGAGATCGGCATCGTCCTGGGCCGGGATCTGTCCGGGCCCGGGTTGCTGATCACCGAGGTCGCGGACGCGGTCGCCGAGGTCCGCGCCTGTCTGGAGATCGTCGACTCGATCTGGTGGGACTACCGGTTCTCCGCCGAGCAGAACACCGCGGACGGCTCGTCGGCGGCCGGGGTCGTCCTCGGGCCCGCCCTGGACGTCGACCCCCTCCGCTGCCATCGGGTGCCGGTCGAGCTCTCCGAGGACGACGTCCAGCTGGCCACCGCCGTGTCGGCCGCCGCGAGCGGGCACCCGCTGCACGCGGTCGCGTGGCTGGCCGCGGAGCTCGCGGCGCGCGGCCGCCACCTGCAGGCGGGCGAGCTGGTGATCACCGGCGGGCTCACCGCCGCCACGCCGCTGCGGGCCGGACGGGTCCTGTCGGCGCGGTTCGGGGGGCGCACCACCGTCTCGGTGCGCCGGCCGGCGGGCGAGCCCGACGCCGGGCTCGGTGCGCCGACGGCCGGCCGCTGATCGCCCGCGGCCCGGTCAGCGGCCCAGGGGGTGGCCGAGACCGCGGCTGATCGCGAGTGCGGCGGTGCGGACCGCCGCCTCCAGCCGCACCGGCTGCAGGCGCTGGGCCGGGCCGGTGACCGAGAGCCCCGCGACGGCGCGGTGCCCGTCGCGGCCCACGTAGCTCTCGACGACGATCGCCGCCGCCACGCAGACGATCCCCCGGGTCCCCTCCTCGCGGTCGTAGGCCAGACCGGTCTCGCGGATCCGGTCGAGCTCGCGGCGGAACCGGGCGGGGTCGGTGATGGTGGTGCTCGTCCGCGCGGGCATCGGCCCGCTGACCACCCGGTCCACGGCACTCTCGTCGCTGAAGGCGAGTATCGCCTTCCCGAGCCCCGTGCAGTACGCGGGCAGCCGCGCCCCGACCGCCGACGGCGCAGGGACGCTGTGCCGCCCGGTGAGCTTCTCGATGTAGATGATCTCGGTGCCGTCGAGCACCCCGAGCTGCACGATCTCCCCGGTCGCGATGAGCAGGTCGGACATGAACGGCAGCGCCGTGGCCCGCAGCCGCCGTGAGGCCGGCACGTGCTGGCCGAGCTCGAACAGGTGCAGCCCCAGCCGGTAGCCGTAGCCGCCGCGCTCCAGCATCCGATGCGCCACGAGGTCCGTGGCGGGCCGGTGCACCGTGGCCTTCTTCAGACCGGTCCGGCGGGCGAGCTCGCTGAGCCCGACCTCGCCGGGGGACTCGGCGACCGCGTCGAGGATGAGGAGCAGCCGGTCGCCCACCGACCGCTGCTCCCCCGCCTCGTCGGCGCTGATGCGCATGCGACGCCGCTCAGCGCGAGCCGAGCAGGTCCCGCCAGCGACGCCAGAACGCACGCTGCTGGATCTCGTCGGCCGCGGTGAACGGCTCGCCCGTCGCCTCCTTGTGGATCCCCCGCGAGATGTCCGACCACGGTGACTCCGCCGCGGCGGCGAAGCCTTCCTGGCAGGACTCGCAGGCCTCCATGTCGTCCGGCGTCGCCAGCCCACCCGGGCCCTGGAAGGTGACGTAGGAGTCCAGCCTGCGCGCGCGCACCGACTCCGGCTCGCCCTTCGTCGCGAGCGTCCACTGCGCGATGACGGTGCGACCCGCGGAGGTCGGGGTGATGGTGCGGATCACGACGCCCATGATGTCGTTGATGACCAGGTTCGGGAAGACGAGCAGGTTGCGGTCCGTCGTCGCGATCCGCCGGGCGCGGTCCGTGTCGAACCGTTCCTCCAGCTCGGTCCTCCGTGCCTCGACATAGGCGTGGTTCTCCTCGCCCATCGACGGGGTCCAGCGCGCCACCGGCCGTGCCCACGGTCCCTCGACGGTGATCACCGCATGTCCGTCACCGAGATCGCGGGCCTCGGTGGGCCTGCGCGGATCGAGGTAGGAGTCCTCGGTCGACTTGAGGTAGTCGAAGTAGGTGCGGTGCAACGGGATCAGGTGGTAGCCGTCGAGGCTGTTCTCGACGAAGAGCTTCCAGTTCGCCTCCATCGAGTACTCGTGCATCCCGTCGACCACCTCCATCTCCGGGGACTGGTCGGCCACCAGGTCGAGGTACTCGCGCGCCTCACCGAGATAGGTGGGCAGGTCGACGGCGTCGGGGTCGAAGCAGCAGAACACGAAGTCGCGGTACACGGCCACGCGGGGCGGGGAGCTCAGGCCGAACCGGGACCGGTCGAACCCCGGCCCGTACCCGTCGGCGTCGGGCAGCCCGGTGAGCCGACCGTCGTTGGCGTAGGTCCAGGCGTGGTAGAAGCACGACATGCCGCGGGCGTTGCCGTCGGGGACCCGGCACAGCTGGGCGCCGCGGTGCCGGCAGGCATTGAGGAAGACCCGGACCTCGCCGTCGGTCCCGCGCCAGAGGATCAACGGTCGTCCGGCCACGGTGCGGGTGCGGAAGTCGCCGGGCGCGGCGATCTCCGAGGTGTGGCCGACGTAGAGCCAGCACCGGTCGAAGACGGCCTGCTGCTCCTCGGCGAACACCGCCTCGTCGACCATGGCGGCCCGGTTGACCCGGAAGAAACCGTCGGTGGGGCGGTCGTCGACGAGCCCGGCGGTGGGGGTGGTGGCGGCGGGTTCGAGCAGTTCGGTCATGTCTCCAGCTCCTTCGCTAGGAGGCCGGCAGGCCCAGCAGGGCGGCCGGGTTGTGCGTGCGGACGGCGGCGGCGAGGCCTGCCGGCAGCAGGGGGTCGTCGAGGAAGGACACGGGATCCACGGGCATGAACGGGTGGTCGGTGCCCAGCACGATGCGGTCGGCGCCGACGACGTCGACGAGGAGCCGCAGCAGGGCGGCGTCGAACAGCAGCGGGTCGTACCAGAGCCGGCGCGCGGACTCGACGGCCGACTCCGGCATCAGCTCCCGCAGCGCGGGCGTCGTGTCCCGCAGGAAGTCGATCCGGGGCAGCTCGGTGACCAGCGAGCCGGCGCCGTGGCTCGCGAGCAGCCGAAGGCGGGGTCTGGCCGCGATCGCGCCGGTCGCGATCAGCCCACCGATCGCGGTGCCGATGCTGGCCGGGAACAGCACCCCGTTGGCGGCCATCGGGTGCGGGTAGTCCGCCACCCCCGGGCCACCGACGGCGTGGACGAAGACCAACAGCCCGAGCCGCTCGGCCTCGTCGAGGAACCCGGCCCAGGCGGCGGTGTGCAGGGCGGCCGTCGGCGGGCCGGCAGGCAGCTCGACGCCGACGAGCCCCGCGCCGGCGACGTCGGCCAGCAGGGCCGCGGCCGCGTCGGGGTCACGCAGCGGCACGACGCCGAGTCCCGCGTAGAAGCCGCCGTGGCGCGGCAGCTCCCCGGCGAGCCAGTCGTTGAAGGCGCGCGCGTAGTCGACGGCGTCGGCCGGGGGCGCCCAGGGGGCGAACAGCTCCGGCATCGCCGACAGCAGCTGCCCGGTCACGCCGGCCGCCTGCGCGGCGTCGCGGCGGGCGTCGAGGTCCCACGCCACCCGCCGGACCGTCCGGAAGATCTTCCCCGCCACGAGCACGTCGCCGGTGTCGGGTCCCGGTTCGAGCCGGGCCCACCGCGGGTCGGCGGTCACGAGGCGGTCGAGGAACGGGGTCGCGGGCGGCACCACGTGGGTGTGCAGGTCGTGCACGACGACGCCCCTACAGGATGATCGAGACGGTTCCGCCCGCCTCGACGATCCCGTGGTCGAGCGTCGCGACCCGCTCGCGGACGAGGAAGCCCGCCCCGTCGGGCACCAGGACGAACCGGTAGGTCCCCAGGAAGTGGTCGAGCTTGCCGAGCCGGGTGCGCATGACGTGGAAGTTCGCCGCGACGGTGGCCTCCCCCGCGTCGCCGACCGGGCCGTCCAGCACCCGGACGTTGGTCACGAACCGGCGGGTGCGCGAGCGCGGGCTCTCCGCGTGCGCGTGCTTGCTCTTGAGCCGGGCGACCCGCCCGCCGAGGCGCGTGTGGTCGTCGTGGATCACCTGCAGCGTGTGCCGCGGGTCCAGATGGTCGGAGCCGGGCGCGGGGACGCGGTACTCGACGTCGGGGTGCATGAGAGCGAACCAGTCGTCGAGCCGCCACTCGTCGAGCAGCGCGGCCTCGCGGTAGAGGAACTGTTCCACCTCGTGGTGGAAGGCCGCCGTGGTCGGGGTCAGCGACGCGGTCATCGGGCCTCCAGGGTCAGCAGGACCTCGGCCAGCCCCTCCGGGTCGGCGAGGAAGGGGCTGTGCGAGCCGTCCAGCCAGGTCACCTCGGTCCCGAGCCGCGCGCGGGCGGTCTCCGCGGCCCAGGCGCCGGAGACCGCCCGGTCGGACCGGCAGCCGACGTAGTGCATCGGCACGTCCGGAAAGGCCGTCAGCGGCGTCGGTTCGGCGACGGGCGTGGGCGACTGCGGGCGCAGCCGCGCCGCGGCCGCGGCGGCGACCTGCGGCGGGCAGTCGTGGTAGAAGAGCTCGGTCGCGACGTCGGCGGGCCAGACGGTCCGTCCCTGGTCGTCGCGGCCCTGCTTCGGCAGCCCCTCGGCGTGGAACCAGTCGGCCATGGGACGTCCGGCGCCGAGCTGGTCGCGCCACGAGCGGCCAGGGTCCGGGAGCAGCGAGGCGAGGAACACCAGCGCGCCGACCCGGACCCGGTCGGGCACCAGCGGGATCGCGAGCCCGGCCAGCGAGTGGCCCACGACGACGTCGCGGCCCGGCTCGCGGACCGCGCGGGCGATCACGTCGGCGTACGCGGCCGCGCCGGCGCCGATCTCGTCGGACGGCAGGGTGACGGCGGTGGCGTCGTGCCCGCGCCGGCGCAGCGCCTCGACCTGGTCCGCCCAGCACCACGGCCCGTGCCAGGCGCCGTGCACGAGGACGAAGTGCGTCATGGCCGGCCCTGCGGCACGGCGGCGGCCTGCTTCTCGGCGAGGGTCTGCCCGCCGACGAGGACCTCCGTCGCCGGGACCTCGACGAGCCAGACGCGCACGGACGCCTCCGGCACCGAGATCGCCGCCGCGGCCGCGGCGGACACCGCCCGGATCAGCGCGTCCTTCTGCTCCGGGGTCCGGCCGGCACCGAGGTTGACCTGGATGAACGGCATGGGGGTTCTCCTCTACTCCGCGCCGAGGGTGACGCTGCCCAGCCCGCTGAGCGTGGCGGTGACGGTGCTGCCGGGCAGCAGGGGGACGGGGGCGGTGAGGCCGCCCGAGAGCACGACCCAGCCCGCCTCGAGGCGGCGGTCGGTGGCCACGAGCTGGTTGGCCATGTAGGCGACGGCCGCTGCCGGGTGACCCATCACGGCGGCACCGGCGGCGGACTCCACCACCCGGCCGTCGACCTCGAGCACGCAGCCGGTCAGTGCGAGGTCGCCCCTGGGCTCGACCAGGTCGTCCCCGAGTGCGAACACGGCGGAGGACGCGTTGTCGGCGATCGCGTCGAGGTGGGTGAACCTGAACCCTTCGTACCGGCTGTCGATCACGTCGAGCGCGGGGCAGACGTAGCGGGTCGCGGCCAGCACGTCGGCGACCGTGACGC
The DNA here is from genome assembly GCF_000196675.2 of Pseudonocardia benzenivorans CB1190. Taxonomy (GTDB): domain Bacteria; phylum Actinomycetota; class Actinomycetes; order Mycobacteriales; family Pseudonocardiaceae; genus Pseudonocardia; species Pseudonocardia benzenivorans. The sequence goes on from NC_015312.1 coordinate 4,618,739, forward strand.
CGGGGCCCTCCAGGGGCTCCCCCAGCACGAACGCGATCTCGGGCTCGACGCGCGGGTGGATCAGCTCCTCGAGCAACAGCCGGCTGCCGGAGTTGCGGGCCATGCCGCTGGTGACGAGCCCGTACAGCGGACGGTCCACACCCATGGCGATCTGCTTCGCCCTGCTCGTGAGACCGAGCTTGCCGCCGACGAGCCGCTCGCCGCGGCCCAGCCGCAGCCCGACCACGCCGCCCTGCACCTCGTAGGCGACGGCCAGGTCGGTCAGCCCGTCGCCGCTCAGCGGGGCGATCGGCGCCGTGCCGGTGGCGGCGTCGTCGAGCCGTGCGGCCCATGTCGCGACGTCGGTCATGCCGCACTCCCCACGGCCGAGCTGAAGGTGACGCCCACGTGGCCGAGGTGCTCGAAGTCGGCCCGCACGGTGTCCCCGGGACGCATGTCCACCGCACGCGTACAGGTGCCGGGCATGATCAGGTCGCCGGCGCGGAGCACCCCGCCGCCGGGCGCGATCGTGTTGGCGAGCCAGGCCACGGCCTGGGCCGGGTTGCCCAGCACCGCCCCGCTCGCACCGGTCTCGACGATCTCGCCGTTGCGCCGCAGGACCACTCCGATCAGCCGCGGGTCCAGCCCGGCGATCGGGGTCCGGACCCCGCCGAGCACGACCCGCGCCGACGACGCGTTGTCGGCGACGGTGTCGACGATCCCGATCTGCCAGTCCTCGATCCGGGAGTCGATGATCTCCAGGGCCGGGAGCACGAAGGCGGTCGCCGCGAGGACGTCGGCCACGGTCACCCCGGGCCCCTGCAACGGCTGGTCCAGGACGAACGCCAGCTCCGGCTCGACGCGCGGGGCGATCAGGGCGTCGACGGGCAGCGGCTCGCCCTCGGGGTGGAACATGGACCCGAGCAGGTGGCCGAAGTCCGGGCGGTCGACACCGAACTGCTGCTGCATGACCCGGGCGGTCAGGCCGACCTTGTGACCCCGCACGGAGTCGCCCTGCGCGACGCGCAGCCGGACGCCCTCGAGCTGGATCCGGTAGGCGTCGTCGACGTCGGCGCCCGGGTGCCGGCGGCTGATCGGCTCCACCGGGACCGAGCGCTGCTCCGCGTCCCACAGCTGGGCGGCCAGCTGCCGGACATCCTCTTCGGTGAGTGACATGGCCCCAGCGTCGGAGCTGTGTGGGCTCCGAAGTAGCGATCGGTCCGTCGAGTGGACCGGTCGGCTCGCGGGGTGTCAGGCCGCCCGGTCGTGCGCCTGCGCGCGCACGTCCGTGAGCAGCGCCGGGTCGAGTCCCGACGACGCCCGGACGACGCTGATCTGCCCGCTGCGCTCGAGGACGACCCACCCGACCTCCCGCGGGTCCCCGATGCCGGCGAGCCGCAGCCGCTGGCGGACCTCGTCCTCGGTCACCCGGACCCGGCGCATCGCCTCGTGCCGCATCCCGCCGGCGTCCATGAGCAGCACGGGGTCGCGGTCGAGGAGGCGGCGGACGGCACGGCTGCGCCGGCAGCGACCCAGCAGCCGCTGGACGGCGAACAGCGTCGTGAGCGCGACGACCCCGGTGCCGAGGGTCGGCACCTCGAGCAGCGTCGTCCGGCCGAGCACCGCGCCCGACGCGGCCACGCAGGCCAGCTCGTACCCCGACAACGCGACGAGGCTGCGCTGGCCCGAGATCCGGACCAGCGCGACGAACAACAGGTACATCGCGACCGTCGCCACGACGACCCGTACTGCCGCCAGCGGGTCGATCCCCAGCTCACCGGGCACTGCACTCTCCCGCAGGAGCCGCCGCACCCGCTCGGACGCACTGCACGGCCGATCCCGGTGCGCGCGGGACCGGGCTCATGGTGTCGAGGGGTCGTCCGCCGGTCGCGCACCCGGTCCGGGGAGTGGACCGCCACGGCCGCACGGTCAGCTGGCGGGGACCTTCGTCTCGACCCACTCACGGACGACGTCGGCGACCTCACGCCAGCCGTGGTCGAGAACGAGCGAGTGCCCGCGGTCGGGGAACTGCCGCAGCTCGGTGACCGCGGGCGACTTCGCGTAGAGCTTGTATGCCGCCCGCGTCACGACGTCAGGGACCGTGTGGTCGCGGCCGCCGGAGACGAACAGCAGCGGGCCCCGGGTCGCGTTGGCGACGTCGACCTTCGCCGGGCTCGACGACCGGAAGTTCGCCGCGGCGGCCTCGAAGAGCGGCCGGCCCGGGCCGGGGATCGTGAACTGCTCGTAGAGCGCATCGGACTCCGCCGCGTCGATCGCGTTCCCGAACCCGTACCGGAACTGCTTGGCCGTCAGCGAGACCGCGCGCTTGGCGTTCCCGGGCTTGCCGAGCACGGGGAAGCCCGACCGCAGCTGTGCGAACGGGAGCGGCTTGACCCCCTTGATCTGTCCGGGGTCGATCGCGACGGCCGCGCGGGCCAGCCCCTGGCCGAGCAGCTTCTGGGCGATCAGGCCGCCGAAGGAGTGCCCGATCACCACCGGCGGCTGCTCGAGTCCGGCGATGATCCCCGCGTAGTGGTCGGTGACCTCGGCGATGCCCTTGCCGGCCAGCCGCTCCGGGTTGGCCCGGGTCTCCGCGACGGTGGCGCCGTCGCCCGGCCACCCCGGGGCGATCGGGTCGTAGCCCGCCTCGCGGAACAGGTCCACCCACGGCGACCAGGAGGACGAGTGAATCCACAGACCGTGGACGAAGACGACGCGCGTGCGGGACATGGCCTGCTCCTCGGAGCTCTGTCGGGCGGAAGTACAGCATATGTAGACGAACTAGTACGTCCGCACGCTAGCAGCTACCCTTCGGGGAGAGCCGCATGCAGCACCTCACATCAGCGGCCGCGGGGTCCGGCGGTATCGGACCGGCCCGCGCCGAGAGGAAGGACGAGAGCAGTGACCCGGGCCGACAGCCCCTCGACCAGGCCGGGGTCACCGGTCAGAGCGCGGATCCTTGCGGCGGCCGACCGCCTGTTCTACGGCGAGGGCATCCGCGCGGTGAGTGCCGACCGGATCATCGGCGAGGCCGCGGTCAGCAAGGTCACGTTCTACCGGCACTTTCCGACGAAGGACGACCTCGTCCTCGCCTACGTCGAGGGACGATCACGGCTGGAGCGCGACGGCATCGACGCGCTCCTGCGGGCCCACGCCGACGACGCGTGTGCCGCGCTCACCGCCCTGGCCGGAGCCATCGAGGACCTCGGCTGTGCCGAGGACTTCCGGGGCTGCCCGTTCATCAACGCCGCGGCGGAGTACCCCCGGCCCGACCACCCGGTGCGGCAGGCCGTCGACCGGCACCGCGACTGGTTCGCGGACACTGTGCGGGAACAGGTGACGCGGCTGGGCGTCGCCGACGCCGACGCCGACGGTGTCACCCGGCAGCTGGTCATGCTCCGCGACGGCGCGATGGTCGCGGGCTACCTCGACGGTGACGCCGACCCGTCCACGACGCTCGCCGAGGCCGGCCGGGCGATCGTCGGAGGCGCCCTGCAGAACTAGGGGTATCGGCGCCTTCGGCGGGTTCACGCTCCTCGACCGGTCCGTAACGAAACGTGTCGGTCGCCCGAGTCACCTGGTCCGCACGGTCGTCGAACGCGAGTGGGGTCGCGATGGACAGGATCGACGTCAACAGGGCCGACGCCGCCGAGCTGGCGGGCATCCCGGGGATCACCGAGGCGCTCGCCGACGCGATCGTGGCCGCCCGCGCCGCGGCTCCGCTGACCGGTGTCCGCGATCTCGCGGCCCTGCCCGGCATCACGGTCGACCAGCTGGTCACGCTCGCCGAACACGTCCATTTCGCGGATCCCCGCGCCGCGACGACGGCGCTGCCGCCCGGACGGAGCCTCGTCCAGGGCCGGGTCGTCGACCTGACCAACGGGCGCGCCGTCGAGGGCGCCACCGTGGTCGTCTACGTCGCCACGACGCCCTCGCCCACGAGCGGCGACTTCACCCCGCTGGTCGGCGTCACGACCGAACGCGCCGGCTACTTCCAGTTCCTCCGGCCCACCACCGGCTTCACCGCGGCCAACGCGGCCGTGACCGTGAACGGTGTGCACCGGGTCCCGATCCGGTTGGCCGATCCCGACCCGGCGACCGGGACGGGGCTGCTCCCCGAACGGCTCGTCCTCGTCGTCGAACCAGCGAAGGACCCGCTGTACTCATCCGGCTGCGGCTGCGAGGACCTGACCTTCAGCGCCCGCGGCGAGGTACTCGAGGAGTTCTCCTACTTCACGGTGGTCCGCACCACCGATCCGGAGATCACGCCGCTCGTCCTGGCCGAGAGCCCGTCGGTGACGCTCGACGAGGTCGCCGGGCTCAGCCCGATCCTCGAGCACGAGCTGCTCAAGGGCGTGAAGGGCATCGGGCAGCTGTGGTCGGCGGGGCGCCCACCGGGCGCGGATGCCGGCGCGGGCGACGCCGCGGTGCTCAAGAAGATGTCGGTCTCCCGCAGCGCCCTCGAGCACGTGCTCACGACGCGCGGACGCATCGACGGCGAGTCCGTCGAACCGATCCTGCACGTCGACGCCGCCCAGAAGATCAAGGGACTGCTCAAGCCGACCAAGAAGCCCGCCCCCGGGCGGGTCGACCTCACCGCCGACACGGCGATCGACTGGGACGCCTCCCCCACCCTCTACCAGGCCACCACGCTCGCGTTCGGGCACGTCCTGCACCTGAGCCACGAGTGGTCGTCGGACGGGTACTCGCTCGGTGACCTGCTCTACAGCCTCCCGCTGGCCCCCGGCCAGAAGAAGCAGGTCGTCATGGTCGACTGGGAGCGCCGCGAGTCCGCCGCGAACGTCCAGAGCCAGGACTACCAGGAGAGCCTCGACAACGCGCTCAGCCGCGACCGCGACGTCAACGAGATCGCGAAGGGCTCGGTCGGCGAGCGCAGCCGGGGTGGGTCGGAGTCGAACGTCTGGGGCTGGGGTGTCGGCGGGGGCGTGGGCGCGATCCTGCCGATCGAGGTGCCGATCGGCGCGCTCGTGGGGGCGGGCGGCGGCGGTGGCCACGCGGACGCGTCCGCGTGGCAGCGGTCGAGCCGCAAGACCAGCGCGAGCACGATGCAGTCCATCCGTGACGCGACGGTGCAGTCGGCCAACGCCGTCCGCAGCCAGCGCAGCACCGTCGTGCAGTCGGTGACCCAGGGCGAGCGGTTCGAGGTCTCCGCGGAGTCGGTGGCCAACTACAACCACTGCCACGCGCTGACCATCGAGTACTTCGAGGTGCTGCGGCACTTCCGGATCGACCAGCGCCTCGTCGACGTCTCCGAGTGCGTCTTCGTCCCGTTCGCCATGTCGTTGTTCGACCCCGACAAGGCGATCCGCTGGAAGGAGGTGCTGTCGCGCTACCTGCTGGACCGCCGCCTGCGCGGCGGTTTCGCCGCTCTCGAACGCATCGCCGCGGACTACGCCGGGAGCGACCTGCCGACCGGCATCTTCGCCGACGAGCAGCTCACCCACGTCGACGGAGAGCTGCGGCTGGTGCTGAAGCTCGCCAGGCCCGCTGACGACGCGGACGGCGCCTACGCCGCCGACAGCTGGCGGTGGATGCGCGCGCTCCTGCCGTGGACCGATCCCGCCGAGTTCCACGCGCGCTACCTCGCCGGCACCGACGCCCGCGACGAGGCGTTCGCGCGCGCCGTCGGCCAGCAGGTCGCGGAGGCGATCGTCGACAACATCGCAGTGACCGCCGTCCTCGACAACGGCGAGGAACGCGACCTGAAGCTCGACCTGTCCCTGGTGTCGGACTTCCGCAACGGCGTACCCATGACGGTCACCGCGCGCATGACCGGCCCGCTCGGCGCGCTGCGCCGACGCGACATCGCGTTCGTGCGCGTCGCGTCCACCGTGACGACGCTGACCTTCCCCGACCTGAGCGCGCTCTTCCCCGAGACCGACTTCACCGCGACGGTGCCGACCCTCGCCACGGTCCTGCCGTCGCACTCACGGCTGCTCGTCGACGCGGGGTTCCTCTCCTACCGCACCGCGCACCGGTCGGACCATCTGTTCCGCGACCAGCGGATCCGCAACGACCTGTCGGGGATCGACGACGTCGTCGTCCACACCCCGCTCAACACCGAGGAGCTGCGCAACCCGCGGCGGGAGGACCAGGAGCTCGCGGCGCGGCTGCTCGCACACCTCAACGACAACATCGAGTTCTATCACAAGGTCATCTGGACGACGATGACGCCGGAACGCCGGTTCCTGCTGCTGGACCGCATCAAGGGCCCGGCCTCCGTCGGCGGGCGCAGTCTCGCCTCGATCGTGGAGAACCGGGTGCTCGGCGTGGTCGGCAACTGCGTCGTGATGCCGGTGGCGGCGGGCTTCGTCCTCGATCCCGCGCTGGAGAAGGCGCTCGTCGACCCGGTCACCGGCGAGGCCCGGACGCTGCTCGACCTCTACCAGCCCGAGGCCGTCGACCCGATCCGGGTCAGTGTGCCGACGAAAGGCGTCTTCGCCGAGGCCGTCATGGGCCGGTGCAACAGCTGCGAGAAGAAGGAGGAGGACCGGTTCTGGCGCTGGGAGGAGTCGCCGATCCCCGACAGCCCGACCGCGATCCTGCCCGTCTCGACCGACTCCCGGCGCGCCGAGCCGCCCGACCTCACCCCGCAGCAGTTCCCGACGCCCGTGGTGACGGTCCAGAACGCGCCGTCACTGCCCGACCCGGCGGGGCTCGCCGGGCTCCTCGCCCTGCTCGGCAACGCGGACACGTTCCGCGACATGGCCGGGCTCTCGGAGACCCAGCGGAACTCCCTCGCCGCGCTGCAGCGGGCCATGGGGACCGCGGAGTACTTCGGCGGCCAGGCGGCGGGCCTCACGAACCTGGCCGCGCAGGTCTACATGGCCAAGGAGGGCATCGACAAGACGCTGTCGAAGATCCAGCAGGCCAAGGACCAGCAGCTCATCGACCCCGGCACCGCCACCGCGCTGACGAAGAAGGCGCTGGAGTCCGCCCTGCCCGCCACCGCCGCGGAGCCCGGCGTCACCGCGACGAAGGAGTTCGGCGACATCGTCAGGAGCGCCGTCACCAGCCCGGATGCCGAGATCGCGGTCACCCGCCCGGGCGGCGAGTCGGTCTCGATCCGCAAGCGCGGCGCCACGACGGCCGAGGACTCCGGGACCGGTCCGTCGGCCGACGGCGACCGGCCGGCCCCGCGGCCCGACCGGCCCAGCGACCCGCCCTCCCGACCGGGGCTGTTCGCCACCCCGGACGAGCGGCTGACGGCACCGCCGCTGGGCATGCTCGTCGCCTACTTCTCCCAGTGGGAGAACGACGAGCGGGTCCCACCGGGGGCCAGACGGCTCTTCTCCCGGGGCCGGGTCCAGAGCCTCGGCCAGCAGCTGCGGGCCGACCACCTCGACCACCACCGCAGCACCGCCGAGCCGCTCGACGCGGCGATGGTGGCGGAACTGGCCCGCCGGCTCGCGGCGTCGACCGAGCCGGCCGCCGCGGCCGAGTTCCTCGCGCTGCTGTTGTGCCACAACCACACGCGTTCCCAGAGCCGCCGCCTCTCCTCGATCAGCTACGAGTCGATGGCGTTGCCGTGGGACCGCACCGGTGGTGACGACACCGCGGTCACCTACCGCTACCGCGTCTTCGACGACGAGTCGAACGCGACGTTCCAGGACTTCGAGATCGCCCTCGAGCGCGGGGCACTGCCCGCGGACATCTACGAGGTCGGCGGTGCACCGAGCGGGTTCTACCTGATCTACGACCCCGACGAGCTCGGGCACGACGACCCGGCCGACTGGTACCACTACTTCCTCACCCGCACCGTCACGCACGGCATCGCCGCGGGCGTCGTCGAGCGGACCGGCGGGATCGGCCCGGCCCTCGACGACTGGAGCGCGTACTCCGTCGGCCTCTACGAGATCGTGACGTGGGTGGCCGGTCTGCTACGCGACGCGCAGCCCGACGCGGACGTCACCGACGAGCGTTTCGACGCCTGGCTGTTCGCCAACGCGCTGTCGTTCCTCGAGGAGGCCTACTACGGCACGAGCGGGGAGCAGGGCGAGACCGTCCGCGAGGGCCACGCCCAGCATCGGGGCGCCCGCGAGGCCGTCCTCGCCCTCAGTGACGCCGGGTTCGCGCCGGTGTGGCGGTGGTTCGTGCCGCGCGCGGGAACGCTGCAGATCTATCTCGGCGGCCTCCTCGACGAGGCGTCCTCGGCCGGGCCGAGCGCGGCGCTGCGCATCGGGGAACGGCTCGCGGACCTGGCCTCGTCGATCACGCCCTTCGTCGACCAGATCTGGGACTTCGACGGCGCCGTGCTCGTCGCGGCCGACGTCCCCCTCGGCGAGCACGTGCCCGCCCGCACGGAGGCCGACGCGAGCGGCGCCGCGGCCGGCGTCGTGGCGGCCGGGTCCCCCGAGTTCGACGCGCTCGTCCGGCTCGACGACCCGACCGTCGTCGTCAAGGACGAGGAGGGCAGCGGCGCCGACCGGATGATGACACCGCGCCTCGCGGAGCTCGTCGGGGTCCTGGCGGCACACGTCGCGCAGGCGTTCCCGGGGCGACGGCTGCGGCTCACCGAGGCGTGGGATCCCGACGGCGAGCACTCCCACAGCAGCCTGCACTACGAGGGCCGGGCAGCCGACCTCACCGTCGACGACCGGGACCGGGCCAAGCTCGGCCGGCTCGCCGCGCTCGCGGTGCAGACCGGGTTCGACTGGGTGCTGCACGAGAACGACCACGTGCACGTGTCGGTGCGCGCGGGCTGACCCGTCGATCCGGATATCAGGCACGATCGCCGCGACGCGGCACGACTCCCCACCCGATCGGTGGTCCGGCCGCGCGGACACCGTCTCGTCCTGGCACACATGCTGGACGCGACGCGTCCGATGATCGACGATCCGGCCGCACCGCACTGCGATCCGGACGAGAGGACGAGTCGATGGACGACCTCGACGAGCTGTGGGGCGCGCTCGACCGCGTCGCCGCCACCCCACGGCTGCTCGTCGCCTGCGACTTCGACGGGGCGCTGGCCCCCGATTTCGGCGACCCCGACAACGCGCGCGCCGAGCAGCCCTCCTCCGAGGCGCTCAACGTCCTGCTCGCGCTGCCCAGGACCACGGTGGCGGTCGTGTCGCGGCGCGACCCGGAACAGGTCGCCGAGCTCATGCTCCTGTCCGGGTCGAAGGGCGGGCTGCGCCACGTCGCGCCCGAGGCCGTCGCCGGGCTGCGCGACGAGGTCGACGCCACCGCGGTGTTCAGGATCAGCGCCGACGGCGGGAAGCCCCTGCAGCTGCGGTCGGACGACCTGGGGATCACGGTCCTGGAGGAGGGCGGGCCGGAGGCCGAGGCCCCCGGGTTCGCGGTCGAGGACACCGAGGGCGTCGCCGAGGTGCTGGAGGAGCTCGCCCGGCTGCGCCGCGGCATCTGACCGGCGGCGCGGCGGGCGGTCAGGTCGTGGCGGCGGCCCGGCGTCGGACGGCTGTCGCCGTGACCGCGGCCGCGGTGGCGGCGGTCGCCGCGAGCAGGAGGAACCCGACGAGGTAGTCCCCGGTGAGCCCGTAGACCAGGCCCATCACCAGCGGCGGGAAGAAGCCGCCGAGTCCGCCCGCGGCGCCCACGACGCCGGTCACGGCACCGACCCGCTCGGCGGGCACCAGCCGGGCGACGAGCGCGAAGACCGCCCCGGTCCCGGTGCCCAGCGCAGCCGCCATGGCGAGGAACACCAGGGTCGCGACGGGCACGAGGCCGAACCGGAACGCGGCCAGGAGCGCGAGCAGCGTCGTGGCGCCGAAGGCCCCGAGCAGGACGGGCACGGGATCGAGCCGGTCCGAGAGCCACCCGCCGACGGGGCGCATGGCGACGGCGAGGACGACGAAGCCGGCGGTGCGCAGGGCGGCGTCGGCCTTGTCGAGGTCGTAGGCGCTCACCAGGTAGGTGGGCAGGTAGACGCTGAACGCCACGAAGCCGCCGAAGGCGACGGCGTAGAGGAACGACAGCTGCAGCGCCGCGGGCAGGCGGAGGGTCGCGCGCAGCCGGTTCCACACGCTGCCCGCGGCCACCGGCCGGTCCGGGCGGTCGCGCAGCAGCAGCCATGCGACGACGGCGTAGGCGGCGAGGATGACGGCGACCAGGTCGAACGGGAAGCTCGGCCCCACCGACGTGCTGAGCTGCACCGTCGTGAAGGAGGAGATCGCCGTTCCGCCCATCCCGACACCGAAGATCCCGAGCGCGAGCCCGCGCCGGGCGGGCGGGTACCAGGCGTTGACGAACGGGACGCCGACGGCGAACGTCGTGCCCCCGAGACCGAGGAAGAACCCGCCGACGAGGTAGCCGGCGAGCGAGTCGGCGAGATGGCCGAGGTAGAGGACGGGCAGCACCGTCAGCAGCGCCATGATCGGGAACATCGTCCGGGCGCCCAGCCGGTCGCTCAGCGCCCCGACCGGGATCCGCCCGAGCGACCCGACGACGACGGGGACGGCGACCAGCAGCGACTGCTCGAACGAGCTGAGGTCCAGCTGTTCGCGCAGGGTGGCCCCGAGCGGGGACAGCAGCGCCCAGGCCCAGAACGTGACGGCGAAGCCGACGGTCGCGAGCGCCAGCATCACCGCCGGTCGCGGTGTGGGCGGCACGCCGGTAGCGGCCTCGGTCCGTCTGCGTGCTGCCGGTCCGGTCACGGTCGTCTCCGATTCCCAGTCGCCCACTCGCCGGTCGATTTCGGCATGGGCCTCCCCCGACGGTCGAGCATCCGGCACGGGCCGCTGTGACCGACAGGGACGATGGTCCGCTCGGTGAGGACCATTGACCGTGCTGCGCCTGGGTCGGATGCTGCCAAGGTCACGTCCGAGACGGTCGGAGGACGGAGGACGGAGGACGGATGACTCTCGACGCCGATGGGGGGCCCGCGCCGCGAGCCGGCACGGACGGTCCGGCTGCCGACGCGCTGCTGAGGGCGGGACGGTTCTTCACCCGCCGCACGACGTCGGACGACCTGCGTGCGGTGTTCGCGCGGGGCGGGCGCGAGGGTGACGTGTTCTACCGGGACCGGTGGAGCCACGACAAGGTCGTGCGGTCGACCCACGGGGTGAACTGCACCGGGTCGTGCTCGTGGAAGGTCTACGTCAAGGACGGGATCATCACCTGGGAGACCCAGCAGACCGACTACCCCTCGGTCGGGCCGGACTCTCCGGAGTACGAGCCGCGCGGGTGCCCTCGTGGCGCCGCGTTCTCCTGGTACACCTACTCGCCGACCCGGGTGCGGTACCCGTACGTCCGCGGCGTGCTCGTCGAGATGTTCCGCGAGGCCAGGGCCCGCCTCCGGGACCCGGTCGCGGCCTGGGCCGAGGTGACCGGGGACCCCGCGAAGCGCCGCCGCTACCAGTCCGCCCGGGGAAAGGGCGGGCACGTGCGGGTCTCCTGGGACGAGGCGGTCGAGATCGTCGCGGCGGCCCACGTGCACACGATCAGGACCTACGGTCCGGACCGGGTCGCCGGGTTCTCCCCGATCCCGGCGATGTCGATGGTCTCGCACGCCGTCGGTTCGCGGTTCATCGAACTGATCGGCGGGGCGATGACCTCGTTCTACGACTGGTACGCCGATCTTCCGGTCGCGTCCCCGCAGGTGTTCGGCGACCAGACCGACGTCCCGGAGTCCGGGGACTGGTGGAACGCCACCTACCTGCTGATGTGGGGCTCGAACGTGCCGATCACCCGCACCCCGGACGCGCACTGGATGGCCGAGGCGCGGTACAGGGGCCAGAAGGTCGTCGTGGTCTCCCCCGACTACGCCGACAACACGAAGTTCGCCGACACCTGGCTGCCCGCGCAGCCCGGCACCGACGGCGCGCTCGCGATGGCGATGGGCCACGTCGTGCTCAGGGAGTTCTTCGTCGACCGGCGGGTGCCGTTCTTCGTCGACTACGTCCGCCGCTACACCGACCTGCCGTTCCTGGTCACGCTGGAGGAGCGGGACGGCGCGCACGTCCCGGGCAGGTTCCTCACCGCCGCCGACCTCGGCGACACGGGCGAGGGCGCGGAGTGGAAGACCGTGCTGGTCGACGGCCGGACCGGGGACCCCGTGGTGCCCAACGGATCGCTGGGCTTCCGCTACACCGACTCCGGTACGGGCCGCTGGAACCTCGACCTGGGGGACGTCGCCCCGCAGCTCACCCTGCTCGACGGTCAGTCGGCCGAGGTCCTGTTGCCCCGCTTCGACGACCTCGACGGCACCGGCGCTGTCCTGCGCCGTGGGGTGCCCACCCGCCGGGTCGCCGGCAGGCTCGTCACCACGGTCTTCGACCTGATGCTGGCCCAGTACGGGGTGCACCGCGAGGGGCTGCCCGGCGTCTGGCCGTCGGGCTACGACGACGCCGCCGAGCCGTACACCCCGGCCTGGCAGGAGGCGATCACGTCCGTACCGGCCGGACAGGTCGCCCGCATCGCCCGCGAGATGGCCGCCAACGCCGAGGAGTCCCACGGCCGAACCATGATCATCATGGGGGCGGGGATCTGCCAGTGGTTCCACGGCGACGCCACCTACCGGGCGGTGCTCGCACTGCTGATGCTCACCGGGTCGATGGGCCGCAACGGGGGCGGCTGGGCGCACTACGTGGGCCAGGAGAAGTGCCGTCCCGTCACCGGCTGGGCCACGACGGCGATGGCCACCGACTGGCAGCGCCCGCCACGGCAGATGATCGGCACGGCGTACTGGTACACCCACACCGACCAGTGGCGTTACGACGGCTACCGGGCCGACGCGCTCGCCTCGCCGCTGGCCGAGGGGAAGCTCGCCGGCCTGCACACGATGGACACCGTCGCCCTGTCCGCCCGGCTGGGCTGGATGCCGTCCTACCCCCAGTTCGACCGCAACCCGCTCGACGTCGCCGACGACGCCGGCGACGGGAACGTCGCCGACCACGTGGCGCGCCGGCTGCAGGACGGGACCCTGCGGTTCGCGATCGAGGACCCCGACGCTCCCGAGAACTGGCCGCGCTGCCTGACGCTGTGGCGGGCGAACCTGCTCGGGTCCTCGGCCAAGGGCGACGAGTACTTCCTCCGGCACCTGCTCGGCACGCACCACAACCTGAACGCCGAGCAGGCGGGCCCGGACCGGCGTCCGCGCGACGTCGTCTGGCGCGGCGAACGGCCGCCGGAGGGCAAGCTCGACCTGCTCCTGTCCCTGGACTTCCGGATGACCAGCTCCACGCTGCTCTCCGACGTCGTGCTCCCGGCGGCCACCTGGTACGAGAAGCACGACCTGAACACCACGGACATGCACCCCTTCGTGCACGCCTTCACCCCGGCGATCGACCCGCCCTTCCAGTCCCGCACCGACTTCGACGCCTTCCACGCCATCGCCCGGCGCTTCTCCGAGCTCGCCCGCACCCACCTCGGCGTGCGCCGCGACGTCGTCGCGGTGCCGCTGCAGCACGACACCCCCGGCGAGACCGCGCAGCCGGGCGGGCGGGTGCTGGACTGGCGGGCCGGCGAGTGCGAGGCCGTGCCGGGCCGCACCATGCCGAACTTCGTGGTCGTCGAACGGGACTACCCCGCGGTCGCCGAGAAGATGGCCGCACTCGGGCCGCTGGTCGAGCGGCTCGGGGTGACGACGAAGGCCGTGACCTACCGGCCCGACGAGGAGGTCGCACACCTCGCCGCGACGAACGGCGTCATGCTCGGCGGCGTCGCCGACGGCCGCCCCGCGATCGACACCGACGCCAAGCTGGCCGAGGCGATCCTCGCCCTGTCCGCCACCACGAACGGCCGGCTCGCCGTGCAGGGCTTCCGGGAGCTGGAGCGGCGCACCGGCACCCGGCTGGCGGACCTCGCCGAGGGCAGCGAGGAGAAGCGGATCCGCTTCGCCGACACGCAGGCCCGTCCCGTCCCGGTGATCACGAGCCCGGAGTGGTCGGGCAGCGAGACCGGCGGCCGGCGGTACGCGCCGTTCACGGTCAACGTCGAGCGGGCCAAGCCCTGGCACACGCTGACCGGGCGGATGCACTTCCTGCTCGACCACGACTGGATGCGCGAGATGGGCGAGACGCTGCCCGTCTACCGCGCACCGCTGGACATGTCACGGCTGTTCGGCGAGAACCGGCCGGGCGACGTGGCCGCGGACGGCGCCGAGGTGACCGTCCGCTACCTCACCCCGCACTCCAAGTGGTCCATCCACTCCGAGTACCAGGACAACCTGTTCATGCTCTCGCTCTCGCGCGGCGGTCCCGTGGTGTGGATGAGCGAGCAGGACGCGGCGGCGATCCGCGTGCGCGACAACGACTGGGTCGAGGCCGTGAACCGCAACGGGATCATGGTGCTGCGCGCCGTCGTCAGCCACCGCATGCCCGCCGGCACCGTGTTCGTCTACCACGCCCAGGAACGCGTGGTGAACGTGCCGAGGTCCGAGGCCACCGGCCGCCGCGGCGGCATCCACAACTCGCTGACCCGCATCCTCGTCAAGCCGACGCACCTGATCGGCGGCTACGCCCAGCTCTCGTTCGCCTTCAACTACCTCGGCCCGACCGGCAACCAGCGCGACGAGGTCACCGTGATCCGGCGCCGCGCCGGCCAGAACGTGGAGTACTGACGATGCGTGTGATGGCCCAGATGGGCATGGTCATGAACCTCGACAAGTGCATCGGGTGCCACACCTGCTCCGTCACGTGCAAACAGGCCTGGACCAACCGCAGCGGCGTCGAGTACGTGTGGTTCAACAACGTCGAGACCAGGCCCGGGCAGGGCTATCCGCGCCGCTACCAGGACCAGGAGCGCTGGCGCGGCGGCTGGGTCCGCAACCGCCGCGGGCGGCTGCAGCTCAGGGCCGGTGGCCGGTTCCGCAAGCTGCTCACGATCTTCGCGAACCCGGTGCTGCCCAACATCCGCGACTACTACGAGCCCTGGACCTACGACTACGAGACCCTCACCGACGCCCCGTTGGGCGACGACTTCCCTGTCGCGCAACCGAAGTCGCTGCTCTCGGGCGAGCCCCTCGCCGTGGAGTGGAGCGCGAACTGGGACGACGACCTCGGCGGGGCACCCGAGCACGGACCGCTCGACCCGATCGTCCAACGCCTGCGCAGCGAGTCCGAGGAGAAGGTCCGGTTCGACTACGAGCGCGCCTTCATGTTCTTCCTGCCACGGATCTGCGAGCACTGCCTCAACCCGTCCTGTGTGGCCTCCTGCCCGTCCGGCGCGATGTACAAGCGCACCGAGGACGGCATCGTGCTCGTCGACCAGGACCGGTGCCGCGGCTGGCGGATGTGCGTCACGGGCTGCCCCTACAAGAAGGTCTACTTCAACCACCGCACCGGCAAGGCCGAGAAGTGCACCTTCTGCTACCCCCGCGTCGAGGTGGGGCTGCCGACGGTGTGCTCGGAGACCTGCGTGGGCCGGCTGCGCTACCTCGGGCTGTTCCTCTACGACGCCGACCGGGTCACCGCCGCCGCGTCCGTCCCCGACGAACACGACCTCTACGCCGCCCAGCTCGACCTCCTCCTCGACCCCGACGACCCCGAGGTGATCGCCGCCGCCCGGCGCGAGGGCATCGCCGAGGACTGGCTCGAGCACGCCCGGCGCTCGCCGGTGTACCGGCTGGCCAAGGAGTACCGGGTCGCGCTGCCGCTGCACCCGGAGTTCCGCACCATGCCCATGGTCTGGTACATCCCGCCGCTCTCCCCGGTCGTCGACAGGCTCGTCGAAACCGGGCACGACGGCGAGTCCGCGCCGAACCTGTTCGGCGCGATCGACGCCCTCCGCATCCCCGTCGAGTACCTCGCGGAGCTGTTCACCGCCGGGGACCCCGCCCCCGTCACCGAGGTCCTGCGCAAGCTCGCCGCCATGCGCTCGTTCATGCGCGACGTCACCCTCGGCCGGGAGATCGACGAGTCCATCCCGGCCGCCGTCGGCATGGACGCCGAGCAGATCATCGAGATGTACCGGCTCCTCGCGATCGCGAAGTACGACGAGCGCTACGTCATCCCGACCGCCTACGAGGGCGAGGCCCACCAGCTCGAGGAGCTCGGGTGCAGCCTCGACGTCGACGGCGGCCCGGGGATGGGTGGCCTCGGCCCGTTCGGCGAGGCCTCGGGCCGTTCCGTCCCGGTGTCGGTCGAGACCTTCCACGCGCTGCGCGTGCGCCAGACGAGCGAGGACGTCGCCGATCCCGGCGTGCGCGGGGCGCGTGTCAACCTGCTCAACTGGGACGGCAAGGGCCGCCCGCCAGGGTTGTTCCCGCCGCCGCGCGAGGCGCCCGGCGAGCCCGGCGACGTCACCGCGCGCGGGTCGGCACCGGATGGGTCCGCCGGGACTGCGGCACCCGAGGACCGCCGATGAACGCCGGGGCGCTCCGCGCGCGGGAGTCCGCGGTCGTCCTGCAGGCGGCGTCGGTCTGCCTGCAGTACCCGGACGAGACCGTCCTCGCGACGCTGCCGCTCGTGCGCAGGGCCGTCCACGGGCTCTCCGCCGGACCGCCGCGCGAGCGGCTGACCTCGTTCCTCGGAGCCGCCGACCGGACCCCGCCCACCGCGCTGGCCGAGCACTACGTCGCGACCTTCGACCGCCGTCGTCGCTGCTGCCTGTACCTGACGTGGTGGAGCGACGGGGAGACCCGCCGCCGCGGCGGTGCACTCGCCGCGCTCAAGGCCCGGTACCGCGCGGCCGGGCTGGACCTGCGCGGCGACGAGCTGCCGGACCACCTGTCCGTCGTCTGCGAGTACGCCGCCACCGCCGATCTCGGAGACGGCCTGGCCCTGCTCCAGCAGAACCGGGCCGGCCTGGAGCTGCTCCGGCTCGCCCTGCTCGACGCGTCCTCCCCCTATGCGGCGCCGGTCGAGGCCGTCTGCGCGCTGCTGCCCGGACCCTCCCCCACGGACGTCGCGGCCGCCCGGCGGCTCGGGCGCGACGGTCCGCCCCGCGAACAGGTCGGGCTCGACCTCGCCCCGTTCGCGGCGAACCCCGGTGGAGGTGGCCGGTGAGTGCGTCGGACGTGCTGCTCTGGGGTGTGCTGCCCTACGTCGTGGTCGCCGTGCTCGTCGTCGGCACGATCTGGCGCTACCGGTACGACAAGTTCGGCTGGACCACCCGCTCCTCGGAGCTGTACGAGTCGCGACTGCTGCGGATCGGGAGCCCCCTGTTCCACTTCGGGCTGCTCGTGGTCGTCATCGGGCACGTCATCGGCCTGCTGATCCCGCGGAGCTGGACCAGTGCGGTCGGGCTCTCCCCCACCGCGTACCACGTCCAGGCCCTCACCCTGGGCGGCGTCGCCGGCTTCTGCACCCTCGTCGGCGTCGGGATCCTGGTCTACCGGCGCCGGACGACCGGGCCGGTGTTCTCGGCGACGACCCGCAACGACAAGTCGATGTACGTGGTGCTGGTCGCCGCACTCGTCGCCGGGCTGGCCACCACCCTGCTCGGCGCCATGGGCGGCGACGAGCACGACTACCGGGAGACGGTCTCGCCGTGGTTCCGGTCGCTGTTCGTCCTCCAGCCGGACGTCGCGAGGATGGCCGACGCGGGTCTCGCGTTCCACATCCACACCCTGATCGGCATGGCCCTCTTCGCCATCTGGCCCTTCACCCGGCTCGTGCACGCCTTCACCGCGCCGCTCAACTACCTCTTCAGGCCGTACATCGTCTACCGCTCCCGCGCCACCGGTCCGGCCGCCAGGCCCCGGCGCCGGGGCTGGGAGGACGTCGGCAGCCGCTAGACGAGTAAGTCCGAACCCGGTCAGTGGTCGTAGGCGATCAAGGATCGGGTGATGGGCTGTCCGGTGGCGCGGTTGTGCCAGATCGCGGGGGTCAGGGCGAGCAGGCGCTGCCCGATCCGGGCGCTGACGCCGTCGATGCTGCGTCCGCCGTGCAGCTCGAGATCGAGTTGGCCCTTGAGGGTGTCGTTGACCGACTCGATGAGCTGGCGGATCGGTTTGAGCAGGTGTTCGCCCGGGCGTGGGGTGCGGTTGCGGTAGGAGGGCCGCAGCAGCACCACGCCACGCTCGGCCAGGTAGGTGTCGAGTTCGCGGGAGACGTAGCCCTTGTCGGCGATGATGGTCAGGCCGGGCCGGTCGGTGGTGAGGGTGGGGTCGTGGTCGAGCACGGCCATCAGGACCTGGCGTTCGTCGAGCTTCGGGTCGGCCAATGCCCAGGTGATCGGCAGTCCGGCCGGGGTGCAGACCAGGTGCAGGCGCAGCCCCCAGAACCACCGCGAGTGCGACGGGCAGTAGCTGTAGCCGGCCCACCCGGCCAGGTTCGAGCGTTTCGCGGTGGGCCGGGAACGGGCGCACTCGACCGGGGTGGAGTCCACGACCCAGACGGGGTCGGCCCACAGGTCGGTGTCGCTGGCCAGCTCGCGGATGACCCGCTTGATCAGTGACACCGCCGAGCGCAGCCGCTTGTTGTAGCCGGACTGGCCCGGCAGGTACGGGAACGCGGCTGGTAGCGCCCGGGGCACGAACCGTAGCCAACGGGCCTCGGAGCGGACTCCCAGCAGCACCTGCGCCACGGCCAGGGTGAGCAGCTCGGCGTCGGAGAGCTTCGGTGGCCTGCCCGGGCGGGTGCGTTTGCCCAGCCAGTCGTCGATCTTGACGTAGAGTGCGGTCAGGAGGGTGTTGAGGTCGGTCGTCACAAACTGATCTTCAACACCCTCCTGTCACGTCCCGGGCCGGCACGCCGTTAGGACTTACTCGTCTAGGTGCCATGCCGCCCGGCACTGTCGGCGACGTGGGATCGGCGGCCCGGCCGCAGTCGGGTCGGCGACCCCCGACAAGGTTGGTCTTCGTCTCCGACGGCCGCGTCCGTCGCCGCGGCAGTCCGGCGCGATGGCTGCCCGCACCTGCTCGTGGCGACATCCGCCGATGACGGTGCCGAGTCGGCCGAAGTCCACGGAGTGTCACCGACGGCAACTCGCTGCCGGTGTCCGCCGGTCCGGAACGGCACCCCGGACACACGGGCGACCCCGCGCAGTCAGGTGACAGACCGTAAACGGCCCGCGGCCGCACGTCCCGGGTCGCGTGGTCCGTCCCGACGCTGCCACGGTCGGCGGTGCCCCCACGGACGCGCCACCGGACCGCCCGGGGACCGGCTCAGTCCGCGGTAGTCGTCGGGCGGGCGCGGAACCGTTGTTGCACGCTCTGCTTGGACGTTCCGTAGAGCTCGCCGATGTCGGCCCAGCGAACTCCCGCCGCCCGGGCCTCCGTGACGAGGTCGCGCTCGAGCTGGTCGGCGAGTAGTCGCAATGTGCGCCCCGCAGCCAGCCGATCGATCTCCGAGGTCGACGACTCGATCTGCTCCACAGTGTCTTTGAGCTGCGCAAACACTTTCTTCTTGGTCAACCCTGTCAACTTCCCCTTGACCGAGCCGCGGTCAATGCTACCTTGACCGGGATGGAACCGAGATTACAACGACGGGTCCGGGAGGTGCGCGATGGCCAAGAAGAAGAAGGGCAAGAAGGGCAAGAAGAAGAAGTAGTCCCCTACGCCGGGGCGGGCCGCCCGGCAACGCGACAGCCGGCCGGGCGGCCCGCACACTCACTGTCAAGGACAGGTGGACCGTGCACCTGGATTCCGGACCATCGACTGCGGCGCCCCTCGCCGTCGCCGACGTACACCTCGCCGCACACGCCGTCGACGCCGCCGTCCGCACCCTCTGCCGCGACCCCGAGTCACGTACGGTGATCGATGCGGTCGACGCGGCCCGCACCGCTGTCGACCACCTTCCCAGCGGGCTCGTCGCCACGACCCTGCACCGCTTGCTCGACACCATCACCGACTGTCACCGAGCGGGCCGGCCGACGTCGAGCCGGCTCGTCGCCCGTCGGGGCGCCGCCGCGCGGGCGGTCCGGCTCGCGCACTGACCGCGGACGGCGCTCGGACGTGCGACCGCCCGAACGAAGCACGACGCGCATCGGGGACAGACGCCTCGAGGTGGCCGGAATCCTCCCGGGCGTTGCCAGGAAGTCACCCGCCGCTCACCCGGGCTTCACTCCTAATGCCGACGGGTGACACCGATTCGGGGTGCACTGTGCCTTCCCCCTCAGGAAGGCTCGTCGATGTCGAAACACCTGGCGAGAGCCGCGCTCGCCGTGGGCGCCACCGCGGCGCTCGCAGTCGCCACCCTCGCGACCGGCACCGCCTCGGCCGCACCGCGACCCGCGGCGGCGACGCCGATCCAGCACGTGGTCGTCATCTACCAGGAGAACGTGTCGTTCGACCACTACTTCGGCACGTACCCGAACGCGACGAACACCTCCGGCAGGCCGTTCACGGCCGCGGCCGGCACCCCCACGGTCAACGGGCTCACCCCGGCACTGCTGACGACGAACCCGAACGGCACCAACCCCCGCCGCTACGACCCCACTGCGGTCGGCGACGTCCTGACCTGCGATCAGGACCACAACTACACCGACGAGCAGAAGGCCTTCGACGGCGGACGGATGGACCGCTTCCCGCAGACCGTCGGCACCGGGAAGGGCACGAGCCCGACGGGCACGCCCTGCGTCGCAGGCGACGTCATGAACTACTACGACGGCAACACCGTCACGGCGATGTGGAACTACGCCCAGCACTACGCCATGAGCGACGACTCCTACGGCACGACGTTCGGCCCGTCGTCACCCGGCGCGTTGAACGTCGTCGCGGGCAGCACCGGCGGGGTCGACATGGCGCACACGTCGATGAACCCGTCCGTCGCGACCGCCTCGGCGCCGAACGCAGACCTCACCCCCGACGGCAGCGGCGGCTACTCGTTGACCAGTGACGCCCAGCCCTACTGGGACGACTGCTCGACCCGCGACGCCATCGCGATGACCGGACGCAACATCGGCGACGAGCTCGACGACGCCGGACTGTCCTGGGGCTGGTTCGAGGGTGGCTTCCGGCCGACGACGACCTTCGCCGACGCGGCGAAGGCAGTGGGCAAGCAGGGGCAGCCGACGGCGACGTTCGTCCCGGACGAGTTCGCCGGTGCCGGCCTGAACACGACCGTGCCGCACTCCTCCGACCAGGGCATCTGCAACGCCGTGCACCCCGTCGGTCCTGCGCTCACGGCGCCGCTGGCCACCGGGACCGGCCAGTACGGCTACAAGGACGACTACATCCCCCACCACGAGCCGTTCCAGTACTACGCCTCCACCGCGAACCCCCACCACCTGACGCTGCCCACCGGAGCCGACGGGACCGTTCCGCTCTCGGCGTTGAAGACCATCGGCACCGACACCCAGCACTCGGTCGGCGGCACGCCGCAGTTCGACACCCCGAACCACCAGTACGACACCAGCGACTTCGACCAGCTCGTCGCCGCGATCGGGAGGGGCGACCTCCCCGCCTCCTCCCTGCCCGCGGTCAGCTTCCTGAAGGCGCCCGGCTACCAGGACGGCCACGCCGCGTACTCCGACCCGATCGACGAGCAGCGATTCGTCGTCGACGAGATCAATGCCCTGCAGAAGACGCCGGCCTGGTCGAGCACGGCCGTCGTCATCGCCTACGACGACTCCGACGGGTGGTACGACCACGCCGACAGCGGCGTGCACAACCCGTCGACATCCATCGCGGACGCGCTCACCGGTCCCGGCCGCTGCGGCAACGGGACCCCGGTCGCGGGGCAACAGGGCCGTTGCGGCTACGGCCCCCGGCTGCCGCTGCTGGTGATCTCGCCGTGGGCCCGATCCAACGTCGTCGACCACACCCTCACCGACCAGTCCTCGATCATTCGCTTCGCCGAGGACAACTGGGACCTCCCGCGGATCCCCGGCAGCACCGACGCCGTGGCGGGCAGCCTCTCGGGGCTGTTCGACTTCACGCCGGCCCACGGCAAGGGCCGAGGCGGCGGGGAGGCCCCGAACAACGGCGCGTTCCTGCTCGACCCGGCCACCGGGCAGCCACTCGGCCACTGATCGCACGCAGGGCCGACGGCGACGACCATCCAGCGGGGCGCACCTCCACGGAGGGGCGCCCCGCTCCCGTCCGCAGGAGGTCGCGCTGGTCGGTAGAGGCGAGATCGCGCAGCGAGTCGCCGCCCGCAGGAGCGCAACCCCACTGTCGTCCTGCCGCCCGACGACGGTGGGGTTGCGGTCGCCCTGACGTCGACGCCCTGCGGTCGTCGCCCCGGCTCGCTCAGGGCCGTTCGCCTGCCGCGGGTATCCGATAGATCCGGCCGGTCGTCGACAGCGCATCGTCGGTCCACTCGCCCCCGACACCCGCGACGAGCCAGCGCAGGATGGCCCACAGGTCGGTGTCGGCGGCCTGCTCGTCGAGGGGTTCGAGACCCTCGACGAGGGCGTTGACCTCGACCCCGGACGGGAACGGCCGACCGGAGCGACCGACGAAGACGAGCTCGTAGACCCGCCCGTCCACGGCCAGCAGACCGGGGGCACCGAGCGGATCCTCGTCGAGCCCGAACGTCGTCGAGAGGAACGACCGGAACCCCGGGTAGTGCCCGAGGTCGGGTTCGGCCAGCAGCGGGACGGCGCGCGTGCGGGGCGGCCGGGTGGTGACGACCTCCACGGTGGCCATCTCAGCTCCCCCCGGCGGAGCGCACGGCGCGGTCCGCGAAGTCGACGAGCAGCGCTCCGATCTCGGCGCCCGAGTCCTCCTGGAGGAAGTGCCTCCCGGTGACGAGATGGGTTCCCTCCGCGTGCGGCCAGATCTCGTGCCAGTGCGCGGCGAAGACCCCGGGCTCGAACACGTCGTCCTCCCGTCCCCAGATGACCGTCGACGGCCGGTGGAGGGCGCGCACCTCGGCCTCGAGCCACCGGAAGTGCTCCGTCTCGATGTCGCTCGGCAGGCCGATCGGGATGGACCGGGGCCAGGTCCAGGTGAGGTCCCGGTCGGCCGGGTCGGACAGGATCGCCTCGTAGACGTGCTGGGCGCCGTCGGCGAAGCGCGCCCTGTCGACGACCGACAGGTACATCCCGCGGCCGGGCATCGCCGCCCGCCTGCCCATCAGGTACGGCCCGAGCAGCGGCGCGTGCAGCGTCCGCCAGGGCAGGACCCGCTGATGGAACTCGGCGGGCGAGGCCGTCCAGGCCCACGTCGACATCACCGCGATCGCCGCGATGCGGTCGGGCCGGCTGACCGCGGCGCCGAGTCCGGTGGGGCCGCCCCAGTCGTGCAGCCCGAGCACCACGCCGCGCAGGTCGAGCGCGTCGAGGAGCGCGACGACGTTCGCGGTGTGGTTGGCCAACGTGTGCGTTCCGTGCAGCGACGGCTTCTCCGACAGGCCGAACCCGATCTGGTCCGGGACGACGACGCGGAACCCGGCCTCGATCAGCGGGCGCATCGTGTCGCGCCACAGGTAGCCCCAGGTCGGGTTGCCGTGCAACAGCACGACGGGTGGGGCGTCCCGGGGGCCCTCGTCGACGTGGTGCATCCGCATGCCGTTGACGCTCACGAACCGCGACGCGTAGGGGTACTCGGCGCGGACGGCGTCCGGTAGCTGGTCCAGGGTGACGATCACAGGGCGGTCTCCGTACTCAGCCGATGCGCAGGCGGGCCACGGCGTCCTCGTCCCATCGGACACCGGTCCCGGGTCGGTCGGGGGGCGACACCGCACCGTCGGTGACGGTCAGTGGCTCGAGCAGGATCGGGTCGGCCCAGTCGACGTACTCCAGCCAGTGGCAGGTGGGCGTCGCCGCCAGCAGGTGGGCCGACGCCTCCGGGTAGAGATGGCTGGACATCGGGAGGCCGGCGACGTCGGCCAGCGCGGCAGCGTCCAGCCAGCCGGTGACGCCACCGATGCGGTCCAGGTCGGGCATGACGAGATCGCTCGCCCCGACCTCGATCGCCGCCGCCATCGCGCGCGGTCCCGTGAAGTTCTCGCCGAGCTGCACGGGTGTGCGCAGCGCGGCGGCCAGCTCCGCGGCACCCCGGTGGTCGTCGTGCCGGATCGGCTCCTCGATCCAGGCGAGCCCTTCGTCGTCGAGCGCCCGGCAGCGCCGGTCGGCCTCCACCCTGGTCAGCGCCTGGTTGAAGTCGGCCATCACCGCGACGCCGCCCGGGGTCCCCTCGCCGAGCGCCCGGCGGACCGCGCGGACCGCGGCGAGGTCCTCGTCCGGGTCCGGGCGGCCCAATCGCATCTTGACCGCTCCGAAGCCCTCCGCCGCGAGCTCGACCGCCTCCTGCGCGGCCGTGGCGGGCGCGACCAGTCCGAGCCCGTTGCTGTTGTAGGCGGGAACGGGCCGGGGCTCGGCACCGAGCAGCCGCACGAGCGGCATGCCGGCCGCGACCGCCACGGCGTCCCAGCAGGCGACGTCGATCGTCGCCAGGACACCGGCGACCACGCCGCGGACCCCGACGAGCCGCATCCGCGCCGCCAGCGTCCGCCCGACCGTCGCGGGGTCCGCCGACGACCCGACGAGCAGGTCCTGCACGGACGCAGCGACCGCGACGGCCGCGTGGCCGACCCCGTCGAGGTAGCAGAACAGGTACGCGCGACCCGTGACGCCCTGCTCGGTGTGCATGTCGAGCAGCATCAGCGGAGCCTCGGTGACCTGGCCGCCGCTCGTGTGCAACGGCCGTCGCATCGGCACCCGCACGAGCCGCGCGTCGAGCCCCCGCACCGTGAGCGCCGGCTCGGCCATCCCCGTCACCCCGCTCGTCCGGCGGCGCCGGCCGCGTGCACCGACAGGATGTCGGCGATCGCGCGGTTCGCGGGCGCGGCCACACCGAGGTCGGCGGCGCGGGCGACGACGTCGCCGCTGAGCCAGGCGAGCTCGAGGCGGTTCCCGTGCTCGAGGTCGTGGTGCATCGAGGAGCTCATGGTCGCCGGGATGGTGTCGACGAAGGCGAGCCGGTCGTCGGCGTAGTCCTCCGGGAGCGCGACACCCTGCGCGCGACCGACCCGGACGACCTCGTCCATGACGTCGCGCAGGAAGGCCCGCGCCCGGGGCTCGTCCCGGATCGGTCCGATCGGCGTGCGCGCCAGGCTCGTGGTGCCCGAGAGCCCGACGAGGAAGACGAACTTCTCCCAGATCGTCTGCTCGATGCGGTCGCTGACCTCGACGTCGATACCGCTGTCGACACATGCGTCGTGCAGCGCAGCGGTCCGGGCCGAGGCCGTCCCGTCGTACTCCCCGAAGACGAGCCGCTGCAGCGTGTTGGCGTGCCGGATCACGCCGGGCTCGGCGATCGAGGCGGCGATGTAGCAGACCCCGCCCATGACGTGCCGGTCGCCGAGGACCCGGCGCAGGATCTCGTCCTTGGCCACGCCGTTCTGGAACGACACGACGGCCGTCCGCTCCCCGACCAGGGGCGCGACCTGTGCCGCGGCCTGCTCGGTGTCCCACAGCTTGACCGCGAACAACACCAGGTCGACCGGGTCGAGCTCGGCCGGGTCGTCGGTGACGGTGACGTCCGGCAGGGTGAGGTCGCCGAGCGGGCTGAGGACCCGCAACCCGTTCTCGCGCAACGCCTGCAGGTGTCGTCCGCGAGCGACGAACGCGACGTCGTGGCCGCCCTCGGCCAACCGGGCCCCGAAGTACCCGCCGACCCCGCCGGTGCCCATCACGGCGATCCGCATGCAGCGCCCCTTTCATGAATGCTCCGCCAAATATTTCATGTAAGAGCATGCAGTACAACCCGTCCGACGCCTCTCGAGGGCGGCGACGTGTACTAGAATCGGACTCGTGGGAAGGAGGCGGCAGTTCGACGTCGACGAGGCGCTCGACGCCGCGTTGCGCACGTTCTGGGAGCACGGGTTCGAGGCGTCGTCGATGCACACGCTCTGCGAGGCGATGCAGCTCCAGCCGGGCAGCGTCTACGCCGCGTTCGGCCCCAAGCGCGACCTCTTCACCGCTGCTCTGCGCCGCTACACCGAGACGGTGTCGGCCGATGCCGTCCGGCGCATCACCGCGCCCGCGAGCGGCGTGCAGGGCCTGCGCGACTACTTCGACCACCTGATCGACGCCATGGTCGACGGCGACCGGCGCTGGGGTTGCCTGATCACCAACTCGCTCGTCGAGTTCGCGGCCCGGGACCCGGAGCTCTCCGGCATGGTCGGCCTGCACCTCGCGAACCTGCGCGCGGCCTTCGAGGCCGCCCTGACGCGCGCGGCCGCCGCGGGCGAACTGCGCCCCGGTGCCGGCGCGGCCTCGGCCGACCTCCTGGTCGCCGTCGTCCAGGGGATGAACGTTCTGGCGAAGAGCCGGCCCGGCCGGGAGCGGCTGCGCGCGGTCGCCGACTCCGCCCTCGCCGGCCTCGTCGCCGAGCCGGCGACGGCGTCGTCTGCGACATAGCTTCCACGGCGGCGATACGGCTACCGACGGGCACCGCCTCGTCGATCGGACGACCGCCGTTCGGAGACCAGCCCGCTCGACGAACCCGCCGATGGCGCCGAGTGCGAACACCGGCGTCCCGTCGAGCGACAGCCGCGGTTCCGCGTCGGGCCCGCGCCGCAGCGCGTCCTTGCCGACGCAGAGCCACGGCCGCCCGCGCTGTCAGTTCCGGCAGGTCCCGCAGTATCCGGCGACGCACGTCGTGACGTGGTCGCCGACCCGGACGCCGCCCACGTCCGCGCCGGTCGCGACGACGACGCCGCCGCCACCTCGTGCCCGACCGCGCCCGGCTCGACGACGTGCGCGCGTACATCCGGTCGGTGGGAGGAGGAGCTCGAGGCAACGCGCGTCAAGATCCTGCTCAACGGCACGGAGTCCGGCCAGTTCGCCCAGGTCGACCCCCGGTTGTGCGCCCGTAGCATCCTGTGGCTCGGCCACCTGTGGGCGTTGAACCGCGGCGGGGTCCGGTCCCAGATGTCGCTCGACGAGTTCATCGCGGCCCAGACCGCGTTCTTCTTCGCCGCCCTGCGGCCGGCCGCCTGACCACGCCCGGGCGGGTGCCGCCCGTGGAGCGGCGACGGCGGGGACTCATCCCGGGCGACGGGACACCGCGTAGCTGATCATGGTGACCTCGGTGCCGGCGCCGTCGCCGGGCCTGGCGCCGTGTCCGTGCTCCGGGATGCCGGGGCGGATCGTCACCTCGTCCATCAGGTCGTTGATCAGCTGCAGACCGAGGCCGTCGGCCTGCAGCACGCCCAGCGAGTTCCACGACCCCCAGTCACGCACCACCACCCGCACCCGCCGGGTCCCGGCGGCGGCCAGCACCACCGCCTCCACCGACACCGCCCCCCACAGCCCGGCCACCGTTCCGGCAGCCACGCCCTCCACCGGCGGGTACGCGTGCAGGGCGACGTTGTCGACGGCCTCGCCCACGGCCGCGACGATCCCGACCGCCTGCACCAGTGGCCAGCCCACGATCTCCAACCAGGCCGACACTTCCGTCCGGGCCACTCCCCCGGCCCACTCCTCGGCCCGCAGCGTCATCGAGCACGGCCGTCCACCGGGCGCCTCGTCGTCGGTCGGTCGTCGGACCACTTCCCGGTTCCCCCACCACGGCGTGACTGCGCCACGACCCCGGCAAACCCGTCGGCGAGGGCCGATCGTCGCTCCAGTGCGCCCGAACCCGACCTGTCACCTGAACGGGCGGTTCACACTAGCAGTCACCCCGCACCGCACCAATCCCTCCGTCCTCCTGACCTGCTGAAACGGGGCCGCACCGCCGGGCGACGCCGCCCCGCGCAGGCAGCAGGCAGGACTTGCGCGTGCCGCACCAGGCCGGGAGACGTCGGGCCGAGGACCTCGCGTCGAGGCAACCACGCGGTCCCCGGTCGGTCGCCGAGCCGCGCCCGTCGGCGCCGGTAACGGATCTCCGTACGGGGCCGAAGTCCTCGGCGTCAGGCGTCGACCACGTCGGGTGGTCCGACCGGTTGAGATCGGCTCGTCCGGATGGTGGAGTAGGGGGCACGAGGGAGGCGGGCGATGGTGCTCGACGGGGGGCCGGAGGCGGGGCCGGGTTCCCTCGTGGGCCGCGACGCGCAGTTGGCGGTGCTGTCGCGCTGGTTCGATCGGGCGGCCGCGGGTCACGCCGCGCGGGTACTCGTGGGCGGCGACGCGGGTGTCGGCAAGACGGCGCTGGTCGACGCGTTCGTCGCCGGTCTGCCCGACGCCGTCGTCGTACGGGTCGAGGCGGACGGGGACCGACGACCCGGTGCGTTCCAGGAGCTGGTGGCGGCAGAGCTGGGTGCCGACCGCGCCCGGGACCCGACGAGCCTGCTCGAGCGGCTCGGGGCACGTCAGGAGGAGGGGCCGGTCGTCATCGTGCTGCACGACCTGCACGATGTCGACGAGGAGTCGGCGATCGGCCTGGCCCGCACCGTACGGAGGCTGCACGCCGACCGCGTCCTCGTCGTCGCCACCGCCCGGGGCGACGGGCTCGGCCGGGTGTGGACGTCGTTGTTCGCCGACGGCCCTGACGCCGCGACGCTGCGGCTCGGCGGGCTCGATCCCGACGGTGTGCGGGAGCTCGTGTTCCGGCTGCGGCCCGGCCGGTGGAGCCGCGCGGTCACGTCGCGGCTGCACGCCGAGACCGAGGGCAACCCGCTGCACCTGACGACGTTGCTGCGCGAGCTGCCCGACGACGTGCTGCGCGGCGACTCGCCCTTGCCCGCGCCGCGCGCGCTCGCCGACGAGATCGCGAGCCGGACCGCGCGGCTGTCCGACGACGCCCACCGGGTCCTGGCCTGTCTCGTGGTGCTCGCCCGTCCCGCCGGGCGCAGCCTGCTGGCGCGCCTGACCGAGCTCGCGGACGTCGACGTCGACGCGGCCGCGCGGGAGCTGACGGCGGCCGGCCTGGTCGACGTCCTCGCTCTCGGCGCTCGGTCCACGATGCGAGTGCGCCATCCGCTGGTGCGAGCATCGGTGTACGACCGCCTGGATCCCTTGTGGCGCAGGGAGATTCATCTCGACCTCGCCGCAGCCGTCGGGGGCACGGCCGAGCTGGCCCATCGCGTTGCGGCCGCCGAGGGCCGCCCCGACCCCGGTCTCGCCGACGACCTGGAGGCCGCCGCGCGGTCCGAGCCGACCGACGTCCGTGCGGCCGCGACCCGGTTGCTCGACGCCGCCGATCTCAGCCCGACGGCCGAGCTGGCCGAACGTCGGCTGCTCGCCGCGTGCGTCCTGCTGGTCGACGCCTACGACACCGACCGGCTCCTCGCCCGCGCTCCCGCGGTCCGGGCCGCCCGGCCGTGCCCCGAGCGCGACGTCGCGCTGGGATTCCTGCTCAGCCGGGATGCGGACCCTGCCGCGCACGCCCACCTGGAGAGCGCCCTGGAGGCCGCCGACGGCGATCCCGAGGTCCGTGCGCTCGCCGGGGTGCGGCTGGCGTTGGAACACATCTTCCGGGGCCGGGGTGTCGCGGCAGCGGCGGCCGCGGCGCGGGTGCCGGAGCTGACCCGCCGCCCGGTCCGCGCCGAGCAGGCGCTGGTCCTGCACGCTCTCGGTCGCGCGCTGAGCGAGGGGCCAGACGCCGGGCTCGACGTGCTGGCCGGGCACGTCGACCACGCGCTCGGGGCGGACCCTGCGATCACGGAGGGGACCCTGCACCTCGCGGCAGGGCGGATCGCGGCCGCGCGTTCCCGGCTGGAGGAGGGAATCGCCCGCTCGCGGCGCGGCGCACCCTCGTCGAGCACGCACCGCGCGCACTGCCACCTCGTCGAGGTTCTCTACCGCACCGGGCGTTGGGACCTCGCCGAGGCACAGGCCGACATCGCGCTCACCTGGTTCGTCGACGGTGACCGGGGTTGGGCGGAGTCGACCGCCCACGCGGTTGCCGCACTGGTACCGGCCGCCCGCGGGCAGCGCGACCGCGCCGCGGAGCACTGCGCCGCGGCGCGCGCGTCGTTGGAACGGACGTTCAACCCTCAGGGCGCCCACGCACTCGCCCTGGCAGAGGCGACACTGTGCCGGGCCCTCGGGGACGCCGACGGGATGGCGCGAGCGCTGCGCCGGGTGCCGGCGACCGCGGCGGCCGGCGGGATGTCGTCGGCGCCGTTCGCACCGTGGCGGCCGCTGCATGCCGAGGCGCTCGTCGGGAGCGGGGACCTCGCCGGAGCCCGCGCCGCGCTGCGATCCTGGCCGCGCACCGGTGCACCACTGTGGTTCCGGCTCGCCCGCCACCAGGTCCAGGCCAGGCTGGCGTTGGCCACCGGCGACACCGCCGCCGCCGAGATCACGCTGCGCGCTGCCGTGGCGACGGCCGAGCGCCACCCCGACGAGGTCGCCGACGAGTGCCCGGTGGAGCTCGCCGAGATCCGTGTGCTGCTGGGCGGGCTCCCGCACGTCCCCGACGGCCCCGAGCAGCTGCGAGCCGCGGCCGCCGTGTTCACCGAGATCGCCGCGACGCCGTGGCTGGACCGGATCCGCGCCGCGTCCACGCCGGCGGAGGCCGACCACGGCGACGCCGGGGCGCCGCCGCTCACCCCGCGCGAACGCCAGG
This sequence comes from Pseudonocardia benzenivorans CB1190, assembly GCF_000196675.2. GTDB lineage: Bacteria > Actinomycetota > Actinomycetes > Mycobacteriales > Pseudonocardiaceae > Pseudonocardia > Pseudonocardia benzenivorans. Next base: position 4,648,983 of record NC_015312.1, read on the forward strand.
TCGCCGACCTCGTCGCCCGGGGCCTGACCAGCCGGGAGGCCGCCGAGGTCCTCTGGGTCACCCCGAAGGCCGTGGACTTCCACCTCGGCAACGTGTTCGCGAAGCTCGGCATCTCCTCCCGGCGCCAGCTGCGGGGCCGCACCTTCGCCTGAGGCCTGGGTGTTTCTCCCAGTGCTTGCGCGGTCGCCCGCGGGCACCGTCGGTCCCGGTGATCCCGGCGGCTCGCCGGGGCCGGACGGCCGAGGAGGGACCGTGCGCAACAGCATCGCAGCGGGCTTCGCGCCCTGGATCGTGTTCTGGGTGGTGTCCTCGCCCAGCACCTGGCAGTGGGCGTCGCTGGTCGCGCTCGTCATCTCGATCGGGCTCGTCGTCCCGTCGCTCCGCAAGCACGAGGGCGTCTCCGCACTCGACGTGGCGGGCCTGGTGTTCTTCGCCGTCCTGTCGGTCCTCGCGCTCGTCGTCGAGCGGTCGGCGCTGGAGACCCTCGAGAACTACGCGCAGGCCATCTCGATGGGGCTGCTCGCCGTGGTCGCGATCGGGGGCGTCCTGATCGGGCGGCCGTTCACCGCGTACTACGCCCGCCGCGAGGTGCCGCGAGAGCTCTGGGGGACGCGCGAGTTCCGGCGGATCAACCGTGTCATCAGCCTGGTCTGGGGTGCGGCGTTCGTCGTGGTCGCCGTCGCCGGGTTCGTCGCCGTCCGCTGGTCGGTCGCGGTCGACGTGCTGGAGTGGGTCGTGCCCGCGGTCGTGATCGTCGCGGCGGCGAAGTTCACCCAGGCCTACACCGGTCACGACGACGGACCGCCCGCATCGCACGACACGGCCGCCGGGACGACGTCGGGGCGTGCGTCGTGACGCTGCTACCCACCGGGGCGCACCCGGTCCCCGTCGACGTCTCGCTCGTCCCCGAGCTCTCCGGCCTGTTCGCGCCGACGACGGCCGAGCGCGACATCGGCCCGCTCGAGGTCGTCGGCGAGCTGCCGCCCGAGCTCGACGGGACCTACCTGCGCAACGGACCCAACCCGCGCTTCACCCCGATCGGCTCCTACACCTACCCGCTCGACGGTGACGGGATGATCCACGCCGTCCGCATCGACGACGGCCGGGTCAGCTACTCCAACCGTTTCGTCGAGACGCCCGCGCTCCGGGCCGAGGAACGAGCCGGGCACGCCCTGTGGAGCGGGCTGATGACGATGTACCGGCCCGACGCCACGGAGGTCGGGGCCGGGCTCGCGGGCACCCGCAAGGACCTGCCCGACATCAACGTCGTCCGGCACGCCGGCCGGACGCTCGCACTCGCGGAGGCGGCGCCGCCCTTCGCGCTCTCGCCGGAGCTGGCGACCCTGGGTCGTGAGACGTTCGGCGGGGCCCTGCCCGCCGGGATCACCGCGCATCCCAAGATCGACCCGCGGACCGGCGAACTGCTCGTCTTCTGCTACGGCATCGAGGCACCGTTCCTGACCTGGTCGGTCGTCGGACCGGACGGGACGATCCGGCGGACGCCAACCGTCGTCGACGGCGTCGAACGGCCGACGATGATCCACGACATGGCGATCACCGACCGGTTCGTCGTGCTCGTCGTCGCGCCGTACTACTTCGACATCGCCGCGGCGATGTCCGGCGGCAGCCTGCTCACCTGGCGTCCCGAGGACGGCACCCGGATCGCGCTCGTGCCCCGCGACGGCTCGCCGACCCGCTGGCTCGCGACCGACGCGTTCTGGTGCTGGCACCTGGCCAACGCCTTCGACGACGGACCGGCGCCCGGCGGTGCCGGCGGCGCGGGCCCCGGGCCCGACGGTGCCGTCGTCGTCGACTACGTGCAGTGGGACCGACCCGGTACCGACGACCCTGCCGACGAGCAACACGCCATGCTCGTTCGCGCCCGGCTCGACCTCGGCCGCGGCACGGTCGTCCGGACCCCCGCGCACGACCGGCGGGTCGAGTTCCCGCGCATCGACGACCGCGTCCTCGGCCGCCGCCACGACCGGGTCGCGACGATCGCCACCCGACCCGACGACCCGCAGCTCGCCGACACCCTCGTCGTCACCGACCTCGCCGGTGGCCACGACGCGCACTGGCGCGCACCCGAGCTGGCGCTGGGCGAGCCCGTGCACCTCCCCCGCCCCGGCGACCCCGATCCAGGCCACGGCTGGTGGGCCACGCTCGCCGTGGACCGGCGCGAGGACGTCAGCTGGTTCCTCGTGCTGCCCGCCGACGACCCGGCCGCGGGCCCGGTCGCGCGGGTCCGCATCCCCGTCCGTGTTCCGCTCGGCCTGCACGGCGTCTGGCTGCCGTCCAACCGCTGACCTTCTCGTCCGGACCAGGAGACTTTCGTGAACCCGTCCTACGGACCCGTCTTCATCCCGGCGATCGCGCTCATCGGTGCGCTCGTCCACATCGGCCTGACCCGCCACCGCACACCGGAACGAACCCTGACGATCGCCCTGCTCTGGGGCCTGGTCGTGGCGCTCGGGGTCGGCGAGATCGTCACCGCCGGCTCCCACCTGCTCTTCGGGCCGGCAACCGCCGCCCAGATCGGCTTCCCCGCGGGCAACCCGTTCCAGACGGAGGTCGGCGTCGCCAACCTCTCCTACGGAGTCCTCGGCATCGCCTGTTACTGGCTACGGGGCGGGTTCTGGACCGCCACCGTCCTCGGCTACCTCGTGTACTTCTGGGGCTGCGGGATCGACCACATCTACCAGTACGCCGCGCACGGCAACACCGCTCCGTACAACTGGGGACCGATCGTCCCCATCGTCTTCGGGGTCCCGCTCGTACTCGCGATCCTGCTCGTCGCGCTGCACCGGGTGCGGCGCCGGCCCGACCGGCCGGCGCAGGCGCCGACCGGGCAGGCCGTCCCGTCGGCACCGAGCAGCCCCTGAGCTCGTCGCGGCGAGGTGCCGCGGCTCGCGACGAGACGTGTCGACGCGCCGCCGCCCGGCCGCCTGCGTGCGGCCGGGCGGCGCTGCCCGTCGACGCCCGGGACCTGCGGTGGTGGCAGCCCTGGCCACCGTGCGCCGGGCGCGGCATGCCTCGCAGGCGTGGTCCACCTGTCGGATCGCACCCGATCACCCCATGCTCGGCTCGGCTGCCCCGCGCGGTCGCGCCGGCAACGTCACGATCCCGTCGGGCGCCAGCGCGCTACGGAGCTGGCGCCGCGAGCTGATCGAGAGTTTGCCGAAGACCCTGCGCAGGTGCCACTCGACGGTCCGAGGGCTGAGGAACAGCCGTGCGGCGATCTCGGGGTTCGTCATGCCCTCGCGCACCATCAGTGCGATCTGCCGTTCCTGAGCGGTCAGCTCGTCGCCGGCCGGCACCGCACCGCGTCCCGGGACGGCTGCCCCCACGGCGCGCAGCTCGCGCCGGGTCCGTGCCGCGAACGCCTCCATACCGATCGAGACGAACAGATCGTGCGCGATGCGCAGCTGCGTGCGGGCCTCCGACCGGCGGCCCCGCCGGCGGAGCCATTCCCCGTACACCAGATGGGTGCGAGCGAGGTCCGGTCGGAGGCGGGTTCCGCGGAAGTACTCGACGGCCTCGCGGAACGCGTCCCCACCATCCCCGGCCAGGCCACGCGAGCGGGCCTCGACGCCGAGCCCCCACGGGCCCTGCGAACCCCGGACATGGGCCCGCAGCCGCTCCAGCGCCTCGGCCGTCCCGCGCTCGTCCCCACTGCGCGAGGCCGCCTCGACGAGCTCGGCCAGGGCCCATGCCGAGACGAACAGCTCGGGCATGTCGTCCGCGGCCGCCCGGGCCGCGTCGAGCGCCTCATCGTAGCGGCCGAGTGCGTTCAGCACGACCGACCGCGCCCAGCGGGCGTACTGGACGGCGGTGCCCTCGCCCTCGGCGGTCGCCTCGGCGATGGTCGCGTCGACCAGCGGCAGTGCCTCGCTCTCCCGGCCGCGCAGCGCGGCAAGCACGAGAGCGCCGTAGTGGGCGACGTGCGTGCCCGTCGCCTCTCGGACCGCGTCCGCCTCCGCCTCGAGCGACGTCGCCGTACCGAAGTCGCCGGCGAGCGCCGCAACCTGCTCGAGCACGTTGACGCCGACGGCGAGGACCGCCAGGGCCCCGGCTTGGCGCGCGACGTCCACCTGGCGCAGCGCGGTGGCCAGACACAACTCGAAGTCCCACGCGCTCGCAGCCGCCGCCGTGGCCAACCATCCCCAGCGAAGGACCTCCTCGCCGGTGACTTCGTCCGCGGCGAACGCGCTCGCGGCGCGCTCGAGCATCGGGACCGCGGTGTCTCGCCCGTCGGTGAACAGCAGCGCCAGCGCGTCGAGGAGCAGGTCGCCCGCCCTCACCGGCCCCTCCGGACGCGGCGCGGCGGCAGCTGCGGCGGAGACCTCGTGCAGGTCCCCCGCCGTGGCCGAGCTGCCGGCGAACAGGGCCGCGCTCCACGCGTCGAGGTAGGTGTCCCTCGCGAGCCGGGCGTCGAGCGGCTCCAGGGTCCGAGCGGCGCGCAGGAGCAGTGGTGGGGCGTCACTGCCGTGCCGCTGCGCGAACGCAGCCTCCGCCCGCAGGAGGTCGATGCGAGCCCGACCGAACTCGTCGAGTTCGGCGGTCTCGGCCAGGGCGAGCAGCTCCAGCGCCGGCCCGAAGGCCCCCGCCGCCACGCTCGCCCGGGCGGCGGACAGGGCGCGGTCGGTGCGGCGCGCCGGGTCCGCCGTCAGTTCGACGGCACGCTGCAGGAAGGCGGCCGCGGCCGTGAGGCCACCCCGGGCCTGGGCCCGGTCGGCCGAATGCTCGAGCTCTGCGGCCACGGCGTCGTCGGGTTCGATCGCGGCCGATGCGAGATGCCACGCGCGGCGGTCGGGATCGGTCCGTGCGTCGGTCACCGCCGCCAGTGCCGAGTGGACCGCTCGGCGGTCGGCCGGGTCCGCGGCCCGGTACACCGCCGACCGGACGAGCGGGTGGCGGAACGTGACCCGGGCGTCGACGGTCAGCAGGCCGTCGGTGCCGTTCGCCATCGCCCGCGCCTGCGTCATCCCGAGGAGCTCCACGGCTCGCCGCACGAGGGTGGGATCTCCGGTCGGTTCGGCCGCGGCGACCAGCAGCAACCGTCGGGAGTCGGCGGGCAGCGACTCGACCCGGGACAGGAAGCTCTCCTCGATGTGCCCGGGGAGGGCACCCGCCTGCAGCAGGCCGAACCCGCCCGCCATCTGGTTCACCGTCAGCCCGCGCGGAAGCTCGAGGAGGGCCAGTGGGTTGCCGTCGCTCTCCGCGACGATCCGGTCCCGAACGTGCTCGTCCAGTGGTGCGGGACTTGCGGACTCCAGAAGGGCGCGGGAGTCGGGGGCGGACAAACCGGTGATCTCGACCTCCGGCAGTCCGCGCAGCTCGTGCCCAGGTCTGCGGGTCCCGAAGAGGACCACGATCCGCTCCGCCAGCAGCCGTCGTGCGACGAAGCCGAGCACCTGTGCCGAGGCCCGGTCCAGCCACTGCGCGTCGTCGACCACGCACAGCACGGGACGTTCCTCCGCGGCGTCGGACATCAGGCTCAGCACCGCCAGGCCCACGAGGAAACGATCCGGCGCCGGCCCCGCACGGACCCCGAACACCGTCTGGAGGGCTGCACACTGCGGGCCCGGGAGCCGTTGCAGGCGGTCCAGCAGGGGCATGCACAGCTGGTGCAGGGCGGCGAACGCCAGCTCCATCTCCGACTCCACACCGGCGGCCCGCAGCACACGCATGTCGTCCGCGGACCGCGCCACGTGCTCGAGGAGCGCGGACTTCCCGACCCCGGCCGCGCCGGCGACCACGAGTACGCGGCTGTCGCCCTCTCGCGCGGCGGCGACCGACCGGTCCAGGGTGGCGATCTCCTCCCGCCGGCCGAGCAGTGCACCGTCCGGCCACGGGCCGACGCCCTTCCGTCGTTGCCGCGCCATCGTCCGCCCTCTGCCGGGTGCCGGTGCTCTCGGCGACGGACCGGGCCGGCCTGCCGCCGGTCGCGTCGAAGGGCAGCCAGCTTATAGCCGCACGCGAAATGCGCCTATAGGCGAGAGGGGCAACATCCGCGGCCGATCAGCGGAGCTGCTGGCCTCCGTCGACGTCGTACACCGCTCCGGTGAGCGCGGAGTTCACCATGAGGTGCACGGCGAGCGCGGCGACGTCGTCGCCGGTGACGACCCGGCGGATGGGCAGGGACGCCCGGAGCTGCGCCCGGCGCGCGTCGAGCTCGTCGCCGAGCAGCGACGCCGAGAGGGGTGTGTCCACGAAGCCGGCCGCGACGAGGTTGACCCGGACCGGCGCCAGCTCGACGGCGAGAGCAGCGACGAGGGCGGGCAGCCCGACGGTCAGCAGCGCGGTGACGGCGAGACCGGCTGCGGGTCGTCGGCCACCGGTCCCACCCATCAGCAGCAGCGTGCCGCCGGGACGGACCGTCCGGGCGGACTGCCGGGCGACCTCGAGGACGAGGCGGACGTGGTCGCCGACGTGGCGGGCCGCGTCGGAGATGTCCATCTCGGCCAGCGGCGCGTAGTACGGGCTCCCGGCCGTGACCATGACGTGGTCGACCTGTGTCGGAAGACCGTCGAAGAAGGTCCGGAGCCGGTCCGGATCGTGAGCGTCGAACGCCGCGTACCGGCGGGCGCCGAGATCGTCGGCGGCACGGTGGAGCCGGTCCGGGTCCCGCGCGGTGAGCACGACGTCGGCGCCCTCGGCGCGGGCGGCCCGGGCCGTCGAGAGCCCGATCCCCGAGCTCCCTCCGATGACGACGACGGTCTGCCCGACCAGGCCGGGCTCGCGCCGCGTCGTCGCGTCGTTGCTGAGTGCGGTCATGACTTCCTCCCATTCAGGCGGGGACGGAGACGCCCGGTCAGCAGGCCTCCGGTTCGTTCGACAACGGTCGCCTCGTGGCGGTGCCGCCGGGGGCCGCGGCAGCATGTGGTGACGACGATCCGGACGGTGAGGAACCTGCGGCACCGTTCCACGTGGACCGCCGGACCGAGGGGCGCGCCGCACACCGAGCAGGGTGCGAGTTCCACGAGCACCTCGTAGAGGGCCGCGGCGACGTCGAGATCGTCGGAGCCGATGCCCCGGTTCGCCGCGGGCGGACCGTCGGTTCCCCATGACGCCGTCGGATCCGCGGGCGGGGACCACCAACAGGGCAGCAACCACTCCATCCGTCAGCTCCCTGCCGCCGTACCGACGGTTCGCCCGACCTCGCTGATCTGCACATCCAGCCCACGAAGCGCCTGGAAGACCGCTTCGGAGAAGGTCGGGAACGGCTGGATGACGTCGAGCAGGACCGGCAGCGGAGTGCGTCCGCGGATCGCCAGGGTCACCTGCTGGAGCCACTCTCCCGCCTCCGGCCCCAGGGCGTGGGCGCCGGTGACCCGGACGCCGTCCGAGACCAGCGTCAGGAATCCCGGCCGGTTGTCGTACTCGCGCGTGTAGGTGGACGTTCGCGGGATCCCGGCGAGTCCGACGGTCGTCGTGAAGGGCCCATCGGCCTCGCCGACCGAGGCGGCCTGCGGATCGCAGAAGATCACCCTCGGGACGGCCTCGTAGTGCGCCTCGCGGGGGTGACCCAGGATGTTGGACGCCGCGATCCGGCCCTGGTACTCGCCCACGTGGGTCAGCTGCCACAGCCCGGTCACGTCTCCGATCGCCCACAGGCCCGGCCCGACCGCCATTCGCGCGTCGACCGTGATCCCGCGGGGATCGACGGGCACCCCGACCGTCTCGAGTCCGATGTCCGCGACCCGTGGTCGCCTCCCGGTCGCGACGAGGAGACGCTCGCCCCGGACCTCGGACCCGTCCGCGAACGCGAGCACGCACTCGGCGCCGTCCCGACGGGCGGCCGTGGGCGCGGCTCCGAGTCGGAGCTCGACGCCGTCGGCCCGCAGGGCGTCGGCGACACCCTCGCCGAGGGGGCGCGGCTCCCGCGGCAACAGGTGGTCACCTCGCTCGACGATCGTCACCGCGGCCCCGAGCCGCCCGACCGCCTGGGCCATCTCGACGCCGATGGGGCCTCCGCCGAGCACGAGGAGCCGGTCGGGGACCTCGGTGAGCCCGGTGACCTCGCGGTCGGTCCACAGCCCGGGCAGCTCGCGCAGACCGGGGACGGGCGGGATCGCCGGATCGGAACCGGTGGCGATGACCACGTGCTCCGCGGTGTGGGTCGTGCCCCCGACGACGACCGCGCCCGGGCCGGCGATCCGGCCGACCCCCCGGAGCACCTCGATCCCGGCGTCGCGCGCCCATCGGACCTGCCCGGCATCGTCGTAGCCGGAGACCATGAAGTCGCGCCAGGCCAGTGCCGACGCCACGTCGACGGTCCCGCTCATCGCCTCTCGGGCACCAGGCACGGTGCGGGCGGCCGCCAGCACCTCGCCCGGGCGCAACAGGGTCTTGGACGGGATGCAACCCCAGTAGGAGCACTCCCCACCGAGCAGCTCGCGCTCGACGACGGCGACCCGCAGGCCGCCCGCCGCGAGCGCCGCGGCACAGTGCTCACCGGGCGCCCCACCACCGAGGACGACGACGTCGTGGTCCGTGCCGGTCACCGGGTCTCCCCGAGCGCTGCCGCCAGGGCCGCCGACGCGTCCCGATAGGCCTCCTCGGGCGCCCGTCCCAGCTCGCGGGCACGGATGAAGACCGCGTACCAGTCGGACCAGTGATGCGGTGGGGCCGTCGGTTCGTAACGGCCGTGCTGCTCCTCGGCCTCGCGCAGGAGCCCGGCCAGGACGGTCGTGTCCATCAGCCGCGGCCCGGCAGCCGGCTCGTGATCTCCTGCACGATCCAGCCGTTCCCGTCCGGGTCGTCGAAAGTCACGAACGACGCGTAGGTCTCCCGCCCGGGGCTCGCTCCGGGTTCGCGGCCGGGTGCACCGACGGGTCGGAACCGCGCTCCGAGCCGAGACTCGTGGAAGACCTCGCTGACCTCGGCACCACGTTGCGCAAGCTCGGTCCGGGCGGCCTCGACGTCGTCGACGACGAGGTACAGGCCGCGCATCGAACCGGGCGGCGCCGCAGTGACGCCGACCCCGAACTGGATCGACGCCGCCGAGCCGGGCGGGGTCAGCTGAACGATCCGGAAGTCGTCGTCCGCGACGAAATCCGCATCCTCCCGCCACCCCAGTGACTTGTAGAACTGCTTGGCCCGCTCGGTATCCGAGACGGGCAGTGCGACGACCTCGACTCGCATGTCCACGCCGGTGCTCCTCGTCCGCGACGGTGCCGGCACGCCGATCGCGCCGGCAACGAGCACCCTGCCGCGGTCCCGGCGCCGCCGACCCCGTGAGAAACCCTGGACCAGTGCCTGGCGACGGGGCGACCAGTGGGCCTCGGGCTGGTCCGGCCCGGCTCCTGCGGGGACCATCCGACGACGAGGAGCGTCTGATGCGCATCGACATCCGGGCCTGCGGAACCTTCCCGGACCACGCACTGCCCGACCACACCGAAACGGCGCGCAGGCTCAGCGTGCAGCCCTCGGTCGTCGACCCCCGGCGCGAGCCGAGGTCCGTGTTCGCCGCGACCCGGCAGGGCTGGGACCCCGGCAGCCCCCGTCTGTGCGAGCGCCGGGACGCCGGCGACCTGGCACCCTTCCACGGATGGGACAAGCGGTGACGCTCGCGACGTTGATCTCGGTGAACGTCGGCCTGCCGAAGGAGGTGCGTTGGCGGGACGAGACCGTCCGCACCGGAATCTGGAAGGAACCCGTCGACGGCCCCGCGATGGTTCACCGGCTCAACATCGACGGGGACGGCCAGGGCGATCTCGCGGGCCACGGCGGCGAACAGCGCGCCGTGCTCGTCTACCAGACCCAGGCCCTCGCCCACTGGGCGGAGCACCTCGGACGACACGACCTCGAACCCGGCTGCTTCGGCGAGAACCTCACCGTCGACGGCCTACCCGACAGCGCGGTCCGGATCGGCGACCGGTACCGGATCGGCGAGGCCGAGTTCGAGGTCACGCAGCCGCGGGTGACCTGCTATCGCCTCGGTATGCGACTCGACGAGCCCGATCTCCCGGCGCTGCTGGTCGCCCACCACCGCCCCGGCTTCTACATGCGCGTCCTCACCGAGGGCCGCATCCGAGCCGGGGACAGGATCCTGCGCACCAGGACCGGAACGGTGAGCGTCGCCGACACGGATGCGCTGCTCTACCTACCCGGCCGCGACCGCGCCACGCTCCGGCTCGCTGCGGACACGCCCGCGCTGAGCCCCGGCTGGCGAGGCTCCTTCCTCGACATGCTCGCCGAGCCCGACCCGCCGCCGCGCCCGGCCTGGCCCGGGTTCCGGCAGCTGCGGGTCACCGACGTACGCCCCGAGAGCCCGACCGTGACCTCGCTGCGCCTGGCCTCCCCCGACGGCACCCCCCTGCCACCGGCCCGTCCCGGACAGTTCCTCACGCTCAGGGTCCCGACGGCCGGGTCGCCCGTCCGGAGCTATTCGCTGTCCGCCGCCCCTGGGATCGGCACCTACCGGATCAGCGTGAAGCACGAGCCGGACGGCCTCGCCAGCGGCTACCTGACGACGGCAGTCCGGCCTGGCGCGATGCTCGACGCGGCCGCGCCCCGCGGCGACTTCACGCTCGACGACGACACCACGCCCGTCCTGCTCCTGTCGGCAGGTATCGGGGTCACGCCGGTGCTCGCGATGCTGCATTCACTCATCGAGAGCCCGAACCCGCGGGAGGTCTGGTGGATCCACGGCGCACACAGCCCGGACGAACAACCGTTGGCCGCGGAGGCGCACACCCTGCTGGCCGCGCTGCCACGAGCCCGCGAACACATCTTCTACAGCACCGGCGCCCCTGACCAGGTGCCCGGCGTCCACGCGGGTCGCCTCACCCAGGACGCGCTGGCCGCGCTCCGTCTCCCCGTCGATGCCGAGGCCTACCTCTGCGGACCCGACTCATTCATGACCGACGTGCGTGCCGCACTCATCGCGGTGGGACTGGCTGCCGGGAACATCCGGACCGAGCGGTTCGGCGCGCTGCCCCCGGTCAACCCCGGGGTCGTCGAGCGGGCCCGACCCGCACCGCACCCGCCCACGGGGACGCCGGGGACCGGGCCGCTCGTCACCTTCGCCCGCAGCGGCCTCTCGGTGCCTTTCGAGCCCGGCCTCCACAGCGTCCTCGACCTCGCGGACGCCTGTGACGTGCCGACCCGGTGGAGCTGCCGGGCCGGCGTCTGCCACACCTGCATCACCGGCCTGCTGTCCGGCGAGATCGACTACTCCCCCGACCCCCTCGATCCCCCACCCACGGGCCAGGTGCTCCTCTGCTGCGCTCGCCCGCGGACGGACGTCGTGCTGGACATCTAGATGCGCCGGCGAGGTGTGTGCTCGCCACGTCGCCCCGGTCGAGCGTGAGCAGTCCCGCGACGCACCGCACAGGCCTTTGCACGATCCGGCGCGGCGTCGGCGGCCTGCCCGGCCCAGCCCCGCGCGTGGCGGCGGCTTTTCGCAGCTGAACGCCTGGCTGCGACGCTAGGATTCGCCCCATGCTGCTGCTCGGCATCATCCTCTTCGGAATGCTCGTCGGCGCTGCCGCGCAGCTCATCGTCGGCCGGTCCGGCAGAAGAGGGGTCGACTGGGGCCTGGCGCTCGTCGCCGGACTCGTCGGGTCGTTCGTCGGCGGCCTCGTCGTCAGCCTGGTCTCGGGCGACGGCCTCGCGTTGCGGCCGAGCGGGATCATCGGCTCGCTGGCCGGGGCGGTCCTCGTCACGCTCGGCTGGCAGTGGTGGCGCGGGCGCAAGCACGCCGCACGACGGTAGGCGGTGTCGGAGCAGCTCGGTCACGATGACCCGTCGAGCGGTCCGCGCAGTCAGCTCCACGAGGTGGTCCGCCCGAGGAAGTCCACGATCGCGGCGACCTTGGCCGCCGTGATGACGTGCTCGGTGTCCGGGAGCACGCAGAGCTGCCCCCGGGGCAGATGTCGGTAGGCGCGGACGCAGTCCTCCACCGGCGAGAGCTCGTCACGGTCGCCGACGAGGACGAGACTCGGCACGTCGATCCCGGCGAAGTCGTCGACACCGTAGCCGGGCCAGTGTCGGGCGGCCTGGAAGAAGTGCTGCAACATGATCTTCCAGTAGCCGGGTCCGCCGGCGGAGTCGTGGTCGGCCTTGATCAGCGACAGGAACCCACGCATGGCAGGGTCGGCGTCGAAGGCTGCTTCGACCGCGTCGGGGTCGGCCTCGGTGGCGTCGAGGCCTCCGCCGAAAACCTCTCGGAGCATCGGGAAGGACTTCGACCCCGGGTCGAAGATGTCGCACCCGGCGTCGTTGACCACCGCTCCGGCGAGGCCGGGATGCCGGATCGCCATGATCGTGGCGATCATGCCGCCCATGCTGAACCCGGCGACGGCGGGACGGTCCAGCCCGAGCGCGCCGATGAGCGCGGCCACGTCGTCGGCGAGAAGACTCATCGACACCCGCTCGTCTCCGGTGTGGCGGGTGCGGCCGCAGCCGCGCTGGTCGGGTGCGATCACGTGGAACCGGTCGATCAGCGCGGCCAGGTGGGTGCCGTAGGAGAGGGGGGTCTCGTCCCAGAGCGGGTTGGTGCTGACCAGGCCGCCATGGAGCAGGACGAGGTCGCTCGAGTCGGGCGAGCCGGCTTCCAGATAGTGGATGTCGATCCCGTTGGCACGGACGGTAGCGGTGCGTGACGCCGCGCTGGTGGTGGTCATGGCCGGCTCCTTCGGACGGGAAGCAGCCACGCTAGGTTCCGCTCGACGGCCGCCGGATCGGGTGAACGCCCTAACTTCGCTCGGCCGGTTCGAAGTCGGACATCAGGCCGTGACGCATGGCGAACAGCCCTGCCGTGGCCCGGTTGTTGGCGCCGGTCTTGGCATAGATGTGCTCGACGTGGGCGCCGACGGTCTTGGGCGAGAGCACCAGCCGCCCGGCGATGTCGCGGTTGCTGAGTCCGCGAGCGAGCAGGCGCAGGACCTCGACCTCGCGGGTGGTCAGTCCGGCCGGCCAGGCGCGCCGTCGTCGGACGCGGTGTCCGGCCGCACTGAGCACCGCCTCGACGGCGTCGGCGTCGAGCGCGCCGCGGCGCACGTCGTCGCGCAGCCCGGTGGCGGCGGCGTCGGGGTCGGTCGCGGGTCGGTGCGGGCGCTCCTCGGTCGCGGTCGCGTAGCGGTCCGCCGCGGCCAGGATCCGGCCCGTGACCGGGATCGCGCCCCCGGACAGGCCCCGCGGGTAACCGGTGCCGTCCAGGCGCTCGTGGTGGAGCACGGCGATGGCGCCCAGCTCCGCCAGACGCGGGGAGAAGGCGAGCATCCGCTCGGTGAGGTAGGGGTGGGTCCGGATCCGCTCCTGCTCAGCGAGGGTCAGCGGCGATCGCTTGTCCCAGATGCCGTTGGAGACACCGAGGCGCCCCAGGTCGTGCACCAGTGCGGCGCGGCGCACCCGGGTGGCCTCGTCGGGAACGAGACCCAGGCCGGCGGCGGCGTCGCCGGCGAGTTGGGCGACCGTGCGGGCGTGGCCGATGAAGTACGGCGACTTGAGGTCGGCGAAGTCGCCGATCGCGGCCAGCGCGTCGTCGAGCTCGGCCTCGCCGAGGGTCCGGGCCAGGCCGGGCTCGCGGTCGAGGATCTGCGCCCAGTGACTCTCCTGATCCAGGCCGGCGAGCACGTCGCGGCAGTGGGCGCACAGCAGGTCCACGAGGTCGGGGTCGAACTGGCCGCCGGCGCGTTCGCGCGCCATCCGCACCGCGGCGTCGGCGCCGCCCAGCCGCTCGAACGCGGCGACGACGTCGGCCAGATACACCAGCCGGGAGGCGAGCCGGATCTGCTCGCCACGAAGCCCGGCCGCGCCGCGGCCGTCCCAGCGCTCGTAGCTCTCGACGAGGCTGCGGCGTACGTCGTCGCCGAGACCGAGCTGCTCGGCCAGCAGGTCGGTGGCCTTCCAGTGGCTCTCCAGGATCGAGGAGAACCACCGCAGCCCGACCACCGGGAAGGTGACCGTGGTCCGCACCCGGTCCGGGACGGACCCGCCGCTGCCGAGCCGCCGCACCAGCAGACGCGCCAGGTCCGCCGCGCCGTCACCGGAGAACATGGCCTCGCGCTTCATCGCGATGTCGTCGCCGAACCACTTGGCCTGTTCGTAGGCGTCGGTGTGGCAGCCGACCCAGGCCAGCAGCCCCGAGTAGTAGACGACGACCCGTTCCGGTTCGGGCAGGTCCAGCAGATCGGCGAGCCGCAGCGCGATGATCGTCTGCCGGATGACGTGCTCCATCGGCTGGCCCAGCCCGAGATCGGTGCCCAGCGAGATGGTCGCCACGAGTTCGGCGAGGCGAACCCGGCCCGGCGCCGCAGTCACGGCCCGAGTCTAGGGGCCGGTCGCGGCACCCGGGCGCAGAGAGCGCGCACCCCGAAGGAGTGGGGCGGGTGGGGCTCGAACCCACGACCTGACGGATTATGAGGGAAGCGCTAGCCCTCGACCAGGGCATCTACCAGCAACTACACCCTCCCTACGGCCGTCTCCGACCGCCGCAGCCACACCTGTAGACGGAAGCTCGCACCACGACCGGCACCACGGCGCGTCGCTTCGCCTCGCCAATCGGGACGTGGCGAGAACCCAGGATTCAGGCGCGCCATCGCTCCCGACGACGCCACTGCCCGTTGCTCTGTGGCCAGTCGACACACCGGCATCGACGAGAAGCTGACTGCCAAGGTTCACGCTGTAGCGACCGGTCGAGTGGGCGCCCACGCCAGCCTGCGCGAGGCGGCCGCACCGCGCACCGCAGGGCCGTCAACCGTCACCTCGTCGTCATCTGACCGCCGCTCGGCGCGAGGCGCCATGTAGCCCGGCTACTACGGACGGTGATGCCGGACACTTGAACGTGTGAAAGACCCGGCTGCAGGCAGGCTCGCAACGATCGGGAGTTCGATCTCTGGTGACCCCGCAAGCACCCTCTCGCTTCTCGTGGTCGATGGGGAGCTCTCGTGACCGTCGCCGACGAGCTCCGCGAACTCGGGCACCTCGGCGGTGTCGCCACCATGGCGATGGTGTCGGAGCGGTGGCGCAGCGCGATCAAGCCACTCTTCGTGCTGGAACCGCCGGGCGGATGGGACGAGGACAGCACACAGGACCTGCTCCATGAGTTCCTGCGCGAGCGCTTGGAGGACCTCACCGACGCGCTCATCGCGGCGGGCACCGACGAGGAAGTCTTGCTGAAGGTGACCAGTCGCATCATGAGGAACTGGTTGATCGACCAGGCTCGCAAGACCGACACCGGGGCGGTTCGGGTTCGCCTGGAGGAGCTCCTCGGAGGCAACGGGGAGTTCGTTCGGCTCTCCGATCGTCCCGCGCGGTGGGCTCTGGCAGACCTCGCGGGCACGGAAGCCGGCCGTGATGACGCGGACTCCTTGTACACGGCGGCGATGGCCGTGGCGAACGTCAAGCCGGTGCGCTGGCGCGACAAGAACCGGCGTGCCCCGATGGCCAGCGGACCGGATCTCGTTCGAGTTCTGATCGCGGTGCTGAGATGCGCAGGCCCCGCTGGCCTCGAGATCGGCGTGCTGACCCACGTCTTCCTGCGCCGTTTTGGTGTGGTCGTCATCTCGCACGTCCCACTCGAGGACGATGACACGCTGCGGGACCGCATGATTGCGCCACGGGAGTTCGATATCGATGAGGAGCGCGGCGCGGCAGCCCGTGCAGCGGAGGTGTATGCCCAGCTCAGCGACCGCGAACGCCGCATCCTGCTTCACCTTGATGACCGTCCTCGGGTCGAGCAACTCCTGGATGTCGGTCGCAGCGTCGCCTACACCCACATCTCAAGAGTCCGGGAGGTCCTCGCAGCGCTCTCCGGCGAGGACATCGACATCGCGGCCGTCGCCGCGGAGCTGGTAAGGCTGGCCCAGGAGGATGTTTCGCCGGACGATGTGCATGATGCGACGTCAGAACTGTCTGCCATCACCGACGCGAACGGAGCGCAGCACTCGTGAGTCCTCGCGACGACCGCCTGCACGCTGCGCTCAGCAGGTACCAAGCGCCGAAAAACCTGCGGGAGGCACTGGCTGCCGAAAATCGGCCTGACGTCTCTGTCGGGCAGATTTGGCGAGCGGGAATTGATGGAACTTCCCTTCTGGTGCTGATCGTTGGGGATTTCATTGACGGCTACGGCGACGTCGTCGTCGCAACTGTTGGCGAGGCGCCGCCATCTGATTCGAGAATCGAGCATCAGCGCGTCAGCACCGCGGTATTCCGCTCACTGACGTTGTGGCCGACAGCGAGAGGAGTTTTGCATCATCGTGTTCTCGATATCATGGTGGAAATGTCCGCGGCAACCACTGCCCTGACCAATGAAATGCGCGCCGGCTCGGCCAGCGCGGTCGTCGATGAGGATCCGTTTGACCCAGGCAGTGAGCTTGTGGCCGAGCTTCGCGACGATCTGGCCCGGCTTCAAGCCGCCCCGGCCGTTCCCAGGCGCACTGCCGATCCACAAGCGCTTTCCCTAGTGCTGCCCGGAGGTGGGAAGGAGCAGCTTGAGCTGCTGATCAAGAATCTCGGCATCAATCAGAACGAGGCCATGGAGCTACGGCGGGGGCGGCGGACACTCAGCGGTGAACAAGCCCATGTGCTCGAAACCGCCCTTGGCAGGAGGTCCGGCTCCTTGCCGTCCTCGGAAGGGGTGGACCCAGTGCTGGCCCTTGAGGTCGAGCACCCCCGCTGGCGCGATGCCGCTCGTCGGCGCGCTGCCCGGACCGGGCAGGACGAGGTCAGCGCCCGTGTCAGCCTGGCGGCCGACGCATATGCGCTCGCAGCTCGCGAAAGCACCAAGGACCCCGACTGGGCTCAGCGAATCGCTCTCCTGGTCGCGGGTGAGGCATGAGTAGACGTTCGGCGGTGCTGCTTCGTCCGTATGCGGCTGCGCAGGCCGGCAGAATGATCGCGCTTCTCGAGGACACCGCCCCGGAGCTCCTGACCGCTCTGTTCGTCGATGCCGTGGCCGCACTTGATCAGTACCCCGACGTTGCACTGCGCCTGGTTCCGGAGAGCGACATAGGGAGCGGGTGCACTGTCGCCGGCGGGTATCGAGGCAACGAAACCCCGCCGGCGCTGGTGGTCACCATGTCACTCTCGCTCAGGCGGCGCGCCTTCACCGCACTCCATGAGTTCGGTCATCACCTGCAGCGCACGAACCTCGACCTCGGCGCGCGGCTGGCGGACCACGCCGCCGAGGAGGACCTCGAGGAGGCGGCGTGTCAGATCTTCGCCAGCCGGGTGCTGCTGCCCGATGCTGTCGTGGCCCCGCTCGTTCCTTCGCGGGGGCCGGACTCGACGACCGTTGCGGAGTTCTACGCGCGCAGCAACGCGTCACGGGCCGCCTGCTGTGTCCGCGCGGCTGAGCTGCTGGCCGGCGGCGGCGCCATCGTGCTCTATCGCGGGAACGGGACCGTTGACTTGGCCGCTAGCACCGGATTGATCCCGCCCGCCCGCTTCAGCGACCAGTCAAGCACGCCGCTGATCGCCCGCGCGCTCGCCCTGCCCGGACGGACCGTCGAGCACGATGCCACCGTCATCTCCTACTCCACCGGCGACTCTCATCTGCTCTACGGCCAGGCCACGTGGGTCGACGGGCACATCGTCGCGGTGCTCATGCCCGACAACGCCAGCTGGAAGCCCTTCGCGCCTCCCCGCCCCGGCACCGGGAGCTACACCGGCCCCAGCAAGTGGGCCACCTGCGACCACTGCCTGTCTGAGTTCACCGTCACCGACGACGTGTGCGCCCGTTGCGCCACCCCGCGCTGCCCGCGCCGGCACTGCGCTTGCCCCAGCAACGCGGAACGGACCTGTCCCGGCTGTCACCTCACCCTCGCCAAGTCCCGCTTCGCCGATTTCGCCAACCCGAGCACCCCCTGCCGGGACTGCATCTGATCCTGGCCCGGACGTTCCGGCACTTCCTACGTCAGTCCTATGTGAGAGGGCACCACGCACTCTTCGGCCCCGGGGCCGCGCGACCGACACGGAAGGGGCCACGCGCATGAGCGCCCAGCCCGAGCAGCACAACACGTCCGACAACACCGCCCGCGGGAACCACCCCCGCGAGATGACCATCGTGATCAACGCGCGGGAGCGCACCGTGACCGACAAGGAGCTCACCTTCGAGCAGCTGGTCGCGATGGCGTACCCCTCCGCCCCGACCGGCGAGAACGTCATGTTCACCATCTCCTTCCGCCGCGGGCACGGCAACAAGCCCGAGGGCTCGCTGCTCACCGGCGAGACCGTCAAGATCAAGGACGGGATGGTGTTCGTTGTCTCCGCGACCGACAAGTCCTAGCCCCGACCTGCAGCGGCTTCTCGACGACGGCTACGACGTCGAGCTCCGCGAGGGCTACCTCCTCATCCACCACATCCCCTACGTCACGGCCGGAGCGGCAGTCAGCTTCGGAACGCTGGTCAGCACGCTCGACCTCAGCGGCGGCGGGGTGACGGTCACTCCGAGCACGCACGTCGCCAGCTGGATCGGCGAGCACCCGTGCCACGCCGACGGGACGATTCTCCAGGAGATCGCCCACGCCGGCCCGCAGGAGCTCACCCCGACCATCCGGGTCGGGGCGAGCTTCTCCAGCAAGCCCTCCGAGGGCTACGTCGACTATCACCACAAGATGACCACCTACGCCGAGATGATCATGGCGGCGGCGCTGAAGCTCGACCCGACGGTCACCGCCCGGACATACCCGGTCCGGCGCGACCCGGAGAACACGGGGCCGTTCCTCTACGCCGACACGGCCACTGCCCGGGCGGGCCTCGGGATGGTCACTGCCAAGATCACCGGTCGCAAGGTCGCCGTCGTCGGAGTCGGCGGCACCGGGAGCTGGGTCCTCGACCTCCTCGCCCGATGCCCGGTCGACGAGATCCACATCTTCGACGACGACCGGTACCTGCAGCACAACGCGTTCCGCTCCCCCGGGCCGACGCCTGAGGAGGAACTCGTCGGCGGCGCGTTCAAGGTCGAGGTGTACGCACGACGCTGGGCTGGGATGCGAACGGGCGTGGTCGCCCACCCCGAGCGACTCGGCGCACAGCACACCGAACTCCTCTCGCAGATGGACATGGTTTTCATCTGTGTCGATACCGGCGACTCCCGCCGTGACGTCGTCGATCTCCTCGAACTCGCCGGTTGCGACTTCATCGACGTCGGCATGGGCTTGCTCCTCGACGAGGAGCACGCCCAGGTGCTCGGCCAGCTGCGCACCACACTGAGCACCCCCGAGATCCGCGAGGAGGCCCGCCGCCACATGCCGCTGGTCGGCAGCGCTGACGACGCCGTCTACGCGCAGAACATTCAGACCGCCGAACTCAACGCGCTCAACGCCGTCCTCGCGATCCTGCGCTGGAAGCGAGCCCGCGGCGTCTACACCGACCTCGAACACGAGGTCAGCTCGGTTTACCTCCCCGACGGCAACACCATCGTCAACGCCGTCCCGAGCACCTCACCGCCCGCCAACGACCCCACCACCACGGGCCACCGATCGGTTGCCGAGTTCCACGAGGGCAACGACATGTTCGCGGCCGACGGCACCGATCAACACGCCTCCACCGACGCAGCCGGAGCGTGACGTGATCACCCACCTCGCGCCTCGGTTCATCGACACGATCCCCGAGCACCCCGAGTCCGGGGTGCTGTACGTGTCGATCGAATACGCTACGACCCTGCACCTGTGCGCGTGTGGATGCGGCTATGAGGTCGTCCTGGGCATCGCACCCCGCGACTGGAAGATCACCTGGGACGGCGAGACAGTCACGATTAACCCATCCGTCGGCAACTGGAGCCTTCCATGCCAGTCGCATTACCTCATCCGTCGCAACAAGATTGTTTGGGCACGGCGCTGGACTAACAAGGAGATCGATCGAGGCCGCGCCGCCGACGCCCTCCGCAAGCGCCTACAGCAAACCCGTACACCGCTTTCCGGCGATGCTCTCTCGCCTCGCACACCACCGTGACCGGGGGAAAACGGCCGGCTGCGCCTGCTCAACGCCCTACCCAACGGCTCAGTGCAGGATGTTTGTTACAGCCACGCCAGTGTTTCCGCTCGGACCGACGCAGCCAAGTCGAGACACGCAACGGAGGGCGTTGCATCGAGCACTGCGTGGTACGCGCGGCTCATCCGGTTTGCACAGCTACAATCGAACGATGGCTGATCTTCAGGTGGCAGTAGGCAAACAGTGACGGCCAATCCTCCAGCCACGCCGGCAGCATCGGCTATCGGGCCGGTGAACTCCCCCGGTCCAGCGCAGAGCGCGATGCTCATTCATTTCTGTGGACGCCCGCCAGGAACCTTGCCGAACCCAGGACTCGCGCCCGACGTCGCATCCATGCATCCTCAGGAGCGCCTGACTAACATCCTGTGGGAGATGCACATCCGTGCCGGTGTTCCATTCGGCGCTACACGCCCCGCCGTGAGCTTCTCCGAAGCCTCACCCAGCCACCTAGCGTGGCTCGTCATACAACGCGGGTTTCCAGCGTGGGGGCTCATCTACTCGAAGCAGGAAATCTTTGCGAAAGGCGGCGGACCCGTTTGGTACGCGCGACCAGAACAGGCTGCGGAGGCGCTGGGGACGCCGGCGCAAGAATGGATCGTTCGATACGACACCTCTGAAGGGAGTCGGTCGGATTGGACACACGAGCAGGAATGGCGCCTCCACACGCCCGCTGTGCAGGTGCTAAGCGGCGGCCTACTCGGCGTTCTTGTTGACGATGTAAATTGGCAACCTCTTAAATTATTCAGCACCCCGGTCGGGTCCGACGGAACTCCGACAACCGATCCCGGTGAGGCCGTCTCGGAGCAACTTGATTGGTGGGTGCCAAGCCTGACGTGGCCGCTCCAGCGCTTCTTTATCGAGCGGAACAGTGGGCAGGTCCGTCCACTCCCCGCGTTGAGTCCTCGGCGTTGACGGCCGACGCCATTAGGGACCCAGTGGCGGCTGTCCACGGCACAGCAGCACTGCAGGTCGCAGCGGTCCGCGCCCAGCGGTATTGACGAGCAATCGCCCCACCGACCGGCCCTTCGAACCCAGCACTCCCAGAGGGGCGGTGGCCTACCGCAAAGGCGGGGCCACCGGTTCCTCCGTCACCCCACTGCTTCGGTTTCACACGTTGCGATGACGCTTCGTTCCAGCGGTCCGGCGTCGTAGCCCCACTCGATCATCGCCCGCAGATAACGGCGCACGCCCGGGGTGGCGTGGCGCCAGGTCTGGACCGAGGTACGGTCCTCCCACGCCGCCAGCAACAACGCAGCCAGCACGACCATCTGCCGCTTCGCGGTCGCGGTCGCCATCTGCTCGATCAACGCCGCGACCTCCCTGCCACCGCGCTCCCACACCTGGCCCTCACCTTCGGGCACGCCGAGTGAGGCACGCAGGAGCGGATGCTCCTGCTCCATCGCCGTGCGGATCTCGTGGTCCCCGGCAAGCAGGCAGGTGAGGACGAACCGCTCAACACCCTTTGGTGGGGTCTTGCGCTGCGCGAACGTCGCGAGCCACTCCCGCCGCACGACGGTCGCGGCGCGCCAGTCCTTGTTGCCCTCGATCACCCGCTGCCGTTCGGCCTTCTCCTCCTCGCTCATCGTCCGCCGCTTCCCCTCCGCCCGCGCCTGCCGGGAGTCGGACTGGTGGCCGTTGACCTCGGCGTCGACGCAGACGTAGACCGCGGCCCATCCGGGCCGCGGCTACTCAGTGGCGTCGGGGCGGGCCCAGCGGGAGATCAGGAACGCGGCGTGGCCGGGGCAGCCAGTGTGGTCGGCGGGGTCGATCCCGACGTTGTCTAGCCGAGCCCCGGGGTAGGAGAACGCCTGTCGCTCGATCACGGTCGTTCCGGCCGCGACCAGCTCCGCCGCCACCGCCTCGAACGCCGCAGCCTCGTCGCGGTCGTCGCGCAGGCGTTGGGTGACCTGGGCGAACCCGCCGGCCTTCGCCGCGGTGACCAGGTCTTCAACGGCGTCGGTGTTGTCGGCGAACTCTGCCAGCACCGCGCTCTGCTCCAACGTCAAGAACTCCCACCGCGCCGACGCCTTCGACGCCAACTCACACCGCCACCGCCAACCCGGCGGTCACGTCGGCCTTGGACCGGTGGGTGCGCTTCACGATCTGCGCAGGCGACAGCCCGAACGCCTCCAGTTGGTGGAACGCCGCCGCGTCCTCGGCCGCCGTCAGCCCGGCCCGGTGGTGATTCTCGGCCAACTGCTCGACCACCCGCATCACGTCCCCCGCCTTGTCTGCTCCTTCCGTGCCCTCGGCGGTGTGGGTGAGGACGTAGACGGGCACGCTCGCACGGCCGGCTTCGATCGCGGCGAGGGTGCGGCGGTGCCCGAACCGCACCACCAGCCCACCCTCGCCGGTGCGGTGGGCGACGATCGACTGCAGCACCCCTTGCTCGCGGATGCTGTTCACGAACCCGGCGTCGAGGCGGGCGTCGACGCGGACGTTGGCGGCGAAGATCAGCGTTGCGGGGTCGACGTGGACTAGCTCCATCCCGGTGGCCGCGGTGTCGGTGGTGGTCTTGCTCATCGTGGGCGCTCCCTGTTTCGGGGGACGTAGGCCCGGTGCCCCGTCCCGTCGGGGTGGTGGGGCGTGCCCCTCCACCGCGCGAGCGCCCAGGCGCGGCCGCCGAGGCTCGCCGTCACTGGAGCAAGCTGAACCGGCCGGACCCGTCGGGGTCCGGTGCGCATCCCGGACCGTCAGGTCATCGCCCAGGCTCGCCAGGCCTTCGAGGTCCGCCTAGACAACGCGAGACCGACGGGACGGGGCGTGCTGACGGCGATGGGGTTGTGCGCCACGAGCGCCTCAGTGACTGACCGGCAGCCGCGCCCACCGGGACCCGCTCCCCGGCCAGGACGGAGTGACACCGACGATGCAGGAGCCAGCACCAACAGACACCAGCGACAACACCCACACACGCGCCGACACGCCCACCAGATGGGCCGGTGTGGACTGGTCGTGGTCCGAACACGCCGTCTGCGTCATTGACGACACCGGTGCCGCACTCGAACGCCTCACCGTCCGTCACACCGCCGCCGGCCTGCGCAAGCTCGTCACCGCCCTGCACCAGCACCAGGTCGCCGGCGTCGCGATCGAACGCGGTGACGGCCCCGTCGTCGCCGCACTCCTCGAGGCCGGGCTGACCGTGTTCCTGATCGTCCCGCAACACGTCACCGCCCTGCGATCGCGCTACACCACCACACGCAACAAAGACGACCGCTTCGACGCCTACCTGCTCGCCGACGTCCTGCGCACCGACCGTCGCCGGCTCACCCCGCTCACCGTCGACACCGACGCGACCGTCGGACTGCGGATGCTCATCCGTACCCGAGCAGACCTGATCAAAGCCCGGGTGGCCGCGCACAACCAGCTCCGCGCGCACCTGCAGCTCGCCCACCCCGGCACGGTCGGGCTGTTCTGCGAGCTCGACGGCAAGATCTCGCTGGCGTTCCTGACCCGCTTCCCCACACCGCGCCACGCCCGCTGGCTCTCGGAGAAACGCCTCGCCGCGTGGCTCAAGGCAGCGCACTACACCCGCCCAACCACCCGCACCCCCGGCCAGCTGTTCGACCACCTCACCCAGGCCCCGGCCGGGCATCCCGACGGCCCCGCCACGGACGCCGCCCAGGTCATCACGCTGGAGCTGGTCGCGCTGCTTACCAACCTGCGTGAACGGATCGCCGTGATTGAGGCCCATATCGAGACCGCGCTCGCTGCGCACGCTGACGCCGCGGTGTTCACCAGCCTGCCCCGCTCCGGGACGGTGCGCGCCGCGACCATGCTCGCCGAGATCGGCGACGCCCGCGGCCGCTACCCCACCGACGACGCCCTCGCCGCCGCAGCCGGCATCTCCCCCTCCACCCGCGCGTCCGGGCGCGCGCACTACGTCGCGTTCCGCCGCGGCTGCAACCACCGCCTCCGCCAGGCCATCGTCGACTTCGCCGACGCCAGCCGCGCCGCGCACCCCTGGGCACAAGACGTCTACGCCCGAGCTCGGGGCCGCGGGCACAACCACGCCCACGCCGTCCGCGTCCTCGCCCGCGCCTGGCTCCGGATCATCTGGCGCTGCTGGCACAACCACACCCCCTACAACCCCGATCACCACGCAGCCGCCGTCAACGCCCGATCCCGCCGAACCCAGTCACCGACGACTGCCCCGTCCCCGACAGCACCACCACCACGGCACCCCACCGCGACCAGCACTGGCGTCGCTTGCTGATCGCGGCCCGCTCCAGCCGCCCGCAGACGGTGTCCAGGCTGGCCGAAGGCCACCCGAAGGGCCTGGCCTGGACACCGGCGAGGACGGTAGGACACTCCGGCGACAGGAACGACCCATCTCGTCACGAGAGGATCAGCCACCATGAGCGCGAGCACCGACCCTGCGCAGGTGTCGCTGCGCCTGGTCTGGCCACAATGGCAAGGCGCCGGCACCTCGAGTGTCGTCGAGCTCGCCGCGGAGTTCCCCTTCGACATCGCCCGCCGCGGCTACGCGGTCGGCTCCGCCGTGCTCGCAGCCGTCCTGCCCCCACACGACGGCCCGACCGTCACCGCACCGGTGACCATGACCGACGACGGCCTCACCGAACTCGACGGCGTCGAGGCCAAGGCCGTGGTCGTCGAGCAGCTTGCCGCGGCGCTGCAGGTGATCACCGAACACGACCCGGCACGGATCACGACGCTGGGCGGCGAGTGCGCGGTCAGCGTCGCCCCGTTCTCCGTCCTGGCCCACCGCTACCGCGACGACCTGGCGATCCTCTGGATCGACTCTCACCCCGACATCGGCACCGGTGCCAGCGCCTACCCCGGCTACCACGCCATGGCCGTGTCCACCCTGATCGGGCACGGCGACCCCGATATCGCCGCCTTGCTGCCCTCGACCGTCTCAGCCGACCACGTGGCGCTCGTCGGTCTGCACGCCTGGACCGACGACGACTTCCCAAACATCGCCGACTGGGGCATCCGCACCTTCAGCCCCGCCGACCTGCGCACGACCAGCACCCCGCTACTTGAGTGGCTCGCCGACACCGGCTGCTCGCGGGTCGCCATCCACTTCGACGTTGACACCATCGACAGCAACGAGATCGTCCTCGGTCTGGGTGCCGAACCCGACGGCCTCACCAGCGCCCAGGCCAGACGAGTGGTCGCCGACATCGACCGCGCAGCAGACGTCGTCGGCCTCACCATCGCCGAGTTCTTCCCCCGCCAGGTCATGCACCTGCAACGGCTTCTGAACGGCTTCCCGCTGCTCGGCCGCTAACACAAAACCGACATGCGACACCGGAGTTCTCTGAGGCCGAGAGGTTGACATGGGGTTGTCAAGGGCAGACCGAAGGTCTGTCGCGATAGCGACGCGGAGCGCAGCGCAGCGCCCTTGATGGGGAGAGCGGCCGTGACAAGCTCAGGGGCACCGGGCCGCACGCCGAAGGCGTGACCACCAGACATCTCGGCCCGCGCGGCCTTGAGCGCACCAGACCCGCGCAGAGCATCGACCCCGCCGGCAGGCCGGCCCGCGCACGACCAGCTGCCGCAATCAACAACGTCCTCCGGCCACACCCCCGCCTCGTCCCCACACCGTGCGCACGCTCTTCCCCGATCCCCCGGTGGCCAGCCGCTCGGCGATCCACGGCTTATCACACAATCGAACACTTGTTCGATCACGGCAGCGCGCGTGACCATCAGGTCGTGCGAGAACACGAGCGCAAGCGCTACGAACAACTGGCCGCGATCGTCGACCGGATCAACGCCGGGGCCCGCGAACTGCGCCGCCTCGGCGCCGGCGACCAGCACGACGGCGCACCCCGCTGGGCCTACGCCGCGTTCTCCATGGCCGCCGTGTTCGACACCGTCGCCGTCAACGTCGCCGTCAACGTCGAGGACATGCCGCGCGTGCTGCTCGGTGACGCCCTGCGCGCGTGTGAGCACCTGCTCGAGCCCCTTCCGGGTGACCGCGCCGACGGCCGCGCCCGCCGCGCGTTGGACCAGTCGTGAGCGACGACCAGCCCGACACCCCGACCGTCCGCGACCGCGCCACAGCAGCCGGCATCCCCGAAACACGGCTCCTCACCTACGTCGAGCGTGGTCTGCTGCTCCTCGACGGCGACGTGGTGTGCGAGCTCGACCAGCCCGCACCCCCGGGCACCCGGCTCCTCGTCACCGGCAGCTGAACCCGACCGGACCAGCAGCCGAGAGGCAGCGCCCGCGCAGGCGCGCCGCATGTCCCGCCCTCGGCAGCCAGACCGCCGCGCAACACCGAACAGCCCGGGACCGGGTGGCTCCGGGGCCTGGCCGACGAGGCGCGGGGTATTCGTCAGCGCTCCAGCATGTCCGCGTCGCGGAGTTGGGCGAGGCTCTCGGCTAGGTCCTCGACGTCGACCCTCCCGGCGGCCGTGAGGCCGGGCATCACCATTACCGGTGTCCCGGCGACCGTGAGCCGGTATTCCTGCCGGCCCCACTGCTCGACGGCCCGCACCAGCGCGGCCGTCGCCGTGGCCCATGCCGCGGCGACGGTCGACTCCGCCCCACCGCGCACCGTCACGGTGTTCTCCGCGCCGGTCGCAAGTACCCCGACCGACCACACCCCGGCTCCCGGCCGGCCGACGGCGTCAGCCCGGCCCGGGTCGGCTGGGTCGAGGCGGTTCGCGCTGTCGTCGTCCATGCCGGTCATCCTCACCCCGCCCACCACCGGGACGGGTGCGGCAGTTGCGGGTTGTCCACAACCCGCAACAGCCCTCCACAACCCCGCGGCTCAGCTGAGAACGGCCTCGCCCTGCGTGCTGTCGATCCCGTCGACGGCGTCGTCGTCGCCGAGGAGCTGCGCCGCCTGCCGCCACCCGGCCAGCAGCGACCGGTAGGCGGCCGAGTCGCACACCTCCCAGGTCACCGGACCGGTCTGGATCCGCAGCATCGCCGGACGCGTCGTCCCCGCCACCGCGTCGAACCACGCGGCCGTCACGCGCGGCACGCCGCCCATGCGCACCATCGCCGCCACCGACGACGGCCCGACCGGCATCGGCCGCTTCCCCACCACCCCCATCGCCAGGCCGCGCGCGAGCACCGCCGTGTTCGCCCATCCGTCCGCGACCGCGCGGGCGGTGATCCCGGCCCGCAGGTAGACCAGCACCGTGCCCAGCGACAGGCCGAGCTGCTGCTCCCGGGTGCCGGCGTGGGAGAAGTCCAGGCGGACCGGGACCGTCCCGGCCACCCGGACCACCACCCCCATCACCGCACACGCACCGGGCCGGACCGGCTCTGGCTGCGGCACGTCGGCGGGCAGGCTCCCGTCACGGCTGCGGCCCGTGCGGCCAGTGGTGGCGTCGGGGCTGGTGGAGTCGGTGCTGGTGGTAGCGGTCATGGCGGGCCTCCCGGCATTCAGGGGGTGTGGCCTGGTGGCCCGTCCCCTTGGGGTGGCGGGGCGCTGTGTTCCCCGCCGCCGTAAGGCGCTCCCGCACGGCCGTCGAGGCTCGCGGTCCACGGGCAGCCGCAGGCTGTCGCCGAAGGCGACGCGTAGCGCCCTTGACCGTGAGTGAGGCCGTGCAAAGCCAAGGGCCGCCAGGCCGCCGCCGCAGGCGGCTCCACCATCAGTTCACGGCCGCGCGACCATGAGCGGAAATCTCGACGTAGCGCTCGGCCGAGTGTCGCGGACCAGCCTGCGCCGCCCGGCGCGCAGGGCCAGTCGGCCGACCAGTACGCCACGGCGGTGATCAGGACGAATGACGCGAGGGTTCACCGAACACGTCCCGGCAGGACTTCCTCCCGCCGGGACATGCGCATGCTCGTTGGCGGGCCCGCGCCGATACTCGGCGTCGCTGAGGACCTCTTCGCCGTCGGCTACGCCGTCGCAACCTGTACGACGTAGGCGACGGCCAGCCCGACCGCCAGGAGCCCCAGCATGACCCGCAGACCGGCGTCGGGGAGCCGGTGCTGGAGCCGGGCGCCGACGTAGCCGCCCACGACTCCGCCGACGCCGCACAGCAGTCCGACGCTCCACACCGGCGCCACCGGGCCGTCGCTGACCAGCGACAACACCCCGTATGTAGCGACGCCGGCGAGCGAGGTGACGAATGTCGACGCCAGTGCGGCCGGTGCGACGGCGGCGATCGGCAGGCCCATCCCGACGAGGATCGGGCCGAGCAGCGATCCACCGCCGATCCCGTACACCCCACCGATCACGCCGACGCCCAGCCCGAGCAGAGTGAGTGTGGCCCGTCGCGGCGCCGGGCTGCGACGGTCCTCCGCCACCGGCCGGCGCACGACCAACCACAGTCCCAGCGGCAGCAGCAGTGCGGCGGCCAGCACGCGGAACACCTCGACGCCCGGTGCAGCGAGCACCCGGACCACGGCACCGACCACGACCCCCGGGACGGTGCCGACGAGCAATTGGGGCACGAGCGGCGATCGGAGCCCACCGGTGCGGTGATGACGCAGTAGCGCACCGGGTGTGGCGACCACGTTGAACAGCAGGTTCGTCGGGGTCACCGCCGGGCTGGGAATGCCGAGCAGGTCGAGTTGCACGGGAAGCAGGAACACCGCGCCGGACACGCCGACCGGGGTGGTCACCAGCGCAACGAGCAACCCGGCGGCGAGCGCACCCAGCGCCGTCGGCAAGTCGATCACGCCCGGATCGTGCACGGTGTTCGTGGGGTTGTCACGTCGCCACCATCGGCGTGACCAGGCATTTTCGGCGAAGGGGCGGCTGCCGGTCCGAGGATGGGTCTCCTAGGATCGCGCCATGCCGCAGTTCCGACTTGCGCAGGCCGCGGACCTTCTCGGAGTCAGCCGCGACACCGTCCGCCGCCGCGTGGATGACGGCCTGTTGCCTGGTGTCCAAGACGACACCCAGCATGTCGTCGTCGTCGACGGCGCCGCTCTCGCCGC
The DNA here is from genome assembly GCF_000196675.2 of Pseudonocardia benzenivorans CB1190. Lineage (GTDB taxonomy): Bacteria > Actinomycetota > Actinomycetes > Mycobacteriales > Pseudonocardiaceae > Pseudonocardia > Pseudonocardia benzenivorans. The sequence continues at coordinate 4,677,795 of NC_015312.1, forward strand.
GTACATGCAGGATCGCCGTACGCTGCCGGACGACCCTGTCCCGGTGGCGTCCTCGGCGCGCAACAGGATGGTCGGGATCGTCGTCGCGGTTGTCAGCGGCCCGGTGATGTCACAGGTCGAGATGCAGTGCGGACGGCACCGGGTCGTATCGCTGCTGAGCACCGAGGCCGTCGAGGATCTCGGGCTCGAGCCCGGGAAGCTCGCGGTCGCCGTGGTCAAGTCGACCGACATCACCGTCGAGGTCTCGCCGATCCGCGAACGGCCAGCGAGTTTCTGACGCGCCACCCGGTCAGCCCGGCCGGTCGTGGCCTCGGACCAATCGGGGCACCAGCCGCACATAGACGATCATGCCGACGACCTCGACGAGGGTCTGAGTGACGATCACGACGGGTGCGGCGGCGAGCGCGTCCGGCAGCGCCAGGGCCAGCGGCAGGACGACGAGCGAGTTTCGCGTGGCGCCGGTGAACACGACGGCCCGCCCGTCCCGCACCCCGAGCCTGAACAGCCGGGCCACCAGCGTGCCGAGCAGGGCCATGACGAGCAGGAACACCACGTAGAACGGTGCCACTCGCGCGACCACCGACAGCTCTCCGCCGACCTTGGCCACCTGCGAGGCGACCACGGCGAAGAGGGTGGCGACCATCAGCGGCACCATCGCCGCGCTCAACCCTGCCGCGACACGCGCGCCAGTCGGCTGTCTCGCTGCCCAGGCCTGCGTCGACCAAGCCAGCGCGAGCGGAACGACGATAAGGACGAGGAACGCTTCGAGGAATGGGCCGGCTTCAACGACCTCGCCCAGCTGCCGGCCGAGGAACAGCACCAGGAACAGTGGTAGCAGCACCATCTGGGCCAGCAACAGCAATGGGGTCGCGGCGAGTAGACGATCGTTGCTGCCGCCCGCCAGGCCGGAGAACACGATCACGTAGTCCACGCACGGTGCCAGCAGCACCAGCAGGAACCCGACCCGCACAGCCTGGTCGGCCGGGAGGAACCCGAACATCGCCGCCACGACCAGCGGGACGACGACGAAGTTCACGACCATCACGGCGCCCAGGAACCGTCCCGCCCGCAACGACCGCACCAGCTCCGACGCGGGGACCTGCAGGAACGTCACATAGAGCAGGACACCGAGCACGGGGTTGATCGCAACCTCGAGCCCCGGTCCCGCGGCCGGGGCGAGCAGCCCCACCACGACGCCAACGACGATGGCCCCGATGTAGATCGCGATCTGGTGATCGTCCATCCAGCCGGCCACACCCGACCCGTCCGACTCATCCCCATCAGGCACCCTGCGGACTCCTTCCGAGGCTGTTCGCGTAATGCGGGTGTCCAGGCCATTGTCAGGTCGCATTCATCTCGCGGGTGACCTGACCTGCCTATAGACCGCGCAGCCGCCCTCCGGGACGTCCACAGGTCGGGCACTAGCAGCTGGTCCACACGTCGCAGCCAGAGGCTGTCGCGTAGCGACGCGGAGCGCAGCCGAGCGCCCTTGACCGTGAGTGCGGCCGTGTAAAGCCAAGGGCCGCAAGGCCGCCGTCGCAGGTGGCTCCTCCATCAGTCCTTCAGCCGATAGGCACAACCCCGCGCCGCGAGCGCCGGCTCACCGGACTCGTCAGCAGGCAGACGGCCTTCGCATCTGGCGACCCGGTTCCGTTAGTGTTAGCTTACCGTTCGTGGAGACGAACGGAGAGGGTGCGCTCGGCCTCCTCGGTGACCCGAGCAGACGCGCGATCTTCGAGCTCCTCGCCCGCCACCCGTGCTCGGTCCAGGAACTCACCGACCTGCTGCCGATCAGCCGCCCCGCGGTGTCGCAGCACCTGAAGGTCCTCAAGGACGGTGGCCTGGTCGTCAGCCGAGCCGAGGGAACGCGGCGGATCTACCAGCTCCGCCCCGACGGGGTCACCGCCCTACGTACCTGGCTCGACGGCGTGTGGCAGGACGCCCTCACGGGTTTTCAGAAGCAGGCCGAGGCATCCACGCCCGGCCTGGAACCCGACCCGAACGACCACCTGAACGACGAGCCGGAGGAACGATGAACGACGTTGCGCCCCTTCCCCCGATCACCGGGTCCGTGTCGCTGGCCGTACCGGTCGAGCACGCGTTCGCGGTGTTCACCGGCGACATCAACACCTGGTGGCCCCACCAGTTCCACATCGGCGCCGCCGACATCGCCGAAGTGATCCTCGAGCCCCGAGTCGGCGGACGCTGGTACGAACGCGGCGTCGACGACAGCGAGTGCGACTGGGGCCGCGTCCTCGTCTGGGAACCGCCACACCGGATCGTGTTCACCTGGCAGATCAACGGCACCTGGCAGTACGACCCCGACCCGACCAAGGCCAGCGAGATCGAAGCCCGCTTCCGGTCCGACGGCGACCACCAGAGCATCGTCGACGTCGAACACCGGCTCTTCGAACGCCTCGACGGCGGCGACGCGATCCGCGGCGCCATCAACGGCGGCGGCGGATGGGCGCTACTGCTCGAGGGCTACGCCACCTCGGTCAAGGACCACGCGTGACCGCCACCAAACCCGACACCAAGGCCATGGCCCGCGCCGAACGCGAAGACCTCGCCGCGTTCCTCGCGACGCTGACGCCCGAGGAGTGGGACGCACCCACCCTGTGCACCCGCTGGCGGGTCCGCGATGTCGTCGCCCACATGTTCAGCTACGACGACCTGCGCCCGCTCGCTCTTGTCGGGCGCCTCGCCAAGGGCTCGGGCGCCGCCAACGACATCGGCGTCGACCAGCTGGGTGACCGCAGCCCTGACGAGCTGCTCGCGCTCGTCCGGACCCACCTCACGCCGCGCGGGTTGACCGCCGGCTTCGGTGCCCGGATCGCGCTGACCGACGGCACGATCCACCACCAGGACATCCGGCGCCCCCTCGGGCGCCCGCGGGAGATCCCGAACGACCGACTCCGGGTGGCCCTGGACTACGCCCGGACCGCGCCACCGATCAAGGCGAAGGCACGTGTCCGTGGGCTGACCCTGCAGGCCACCGACCTCGACTGGCGATGCGGTGACGGGCCCGTCGTCGAGGGCCCCGGCGAGTCGCTGCTGATGGCCATGGCCGGTCGACCCGTCGCCGACGAGCTCACCGGCCCGGGCCGAACGATGCTGGCCGAACGGATCAGTGCCTGAGCCGGAGTCAATCGTCTGGTTCGTGGCGGTCCGTCGGACGCCGGCATTACCGTTCGGGAACGCCCGGCCGGCAAGTCGGGCGGGACGGCGGCAGCGTGCCTAGGCTTCGAACCCGTTCGCTTGCGCCGCCGAAGACAGGTCGTGCCGATGACCGTCCAGACCGAACGTGTTGCCACCGCGCCGACGACGACGATGGCCCGCGCATTCACCGCGCTGCGCATCTTCACCGGCCTGGTGTGGCTGTCCAACGGGCTCGCGAAGCTCACCAACGTCGGACAGGTCGACTGGGGCTTCTTCTCCTTCAACCTGATCACGAAGGGCTCCGCGCAGTTCATCGCGAACGACGCCACGACCAAGACCCATATCCCCGCGCTCGGCGCTTTCTACCGTGACGTCGTGCTCGCTCACTGGGGCTTCTTCGGGACGTTCCTGACCGTCGCGGAGCTGGCGGTGGGGCTGGGCCTGGTCTTCGGGGTGCTCACCCGGCTCGCCGCGGTCGGCGGGCTGCTGCTCATCGCACCGATCTGGATCATGCTGTGGCCGGCGGGCGGATACCTGTGGGAGTACCCGGCCGAGGACCTGTTCCCGCTGGTTCTGCTCGCGATCGTCCCCGCCGGCCGGGTCGGCGGTCTCGACCGTCGCCTGGCGCCACGGCTGAACAACCGCTGGCCGACCTGAGTCGCTAACCCTCGCCGCGCCGGCGCAGGACAGGCGCGGTGTCCCCGTCGCCGGTCATCTCGTCGAGCAGTCGTCCGATGCGGTGGACGGTCATCCGGCCGGTCGCGTGCGCGAGCAGGCCACGTCCCCTGCGCGCGAGATCGACGACCTGCTCCCGGGCGACCCCGGCCGGTGCCCGGGTCAGCATTGCGGTCGCGACGGCGGCGACCGCGTCCGCACCGGCCGTGACCGCACGCGCCAGTCGCAGCGCCTGCTCGGGCGGGTAGCCGGCGTCGAGACAGCTCCGCAACAGCTGCAGCAGCGACGGGCTGGGGACGCAGTAGCCGTGCGGCTCGCAGGGCTCCACGACCCCGGCGTCGACGAGATCGGTGATCCGCTCCGGCACCAGCTCGGGCAGCAGCAGTCCGAGCTGGTCTGCCGTGGCCGGCGCGCCCGGCTCGTCGACGTGCACGAGCTGGTCGGGGTCGAGCCCGAGCACCTCGCCGATGTCGGCGCCGGAGCGCCACGAGTCGATCAGGTCACCGATCCCGGCGAGCGAGTAGCCGCGTCGTTGCAGGCGGGCGATCAGGTGCAGACGTGTCAGGTGCGATGCCCCGTACACCCCGACCCGGCCTCGACGCCGGGGCCCGGGCAGCAGCCCGAGCGTCTGGTACTCACGGATGGTCCGCACCGGCACACCCGCCCGCCGGGCCAGCTCGTCGACCGACATCTCGTTCTGGAGCGGCAGCGAATCGGAACTCACCCGGTCGACTGTAACGGTATCTACCGTTACAGTGAATGCCGTGATTGACGCGGTCGCGGTCGATCGGCTCGCTGCCGACGTGCTCGTCGTGCTGCGCGAGCACACGGCGAACCCGCATCTGTCGTTCGCCGCGCCCCCGCGCGTGCTCACCGGCGGATTCTGGGCAGAGCTGCTCGCGTTCCGCGTCGACGACGCGCCCGATGGCTGGCCCGCCGAGCTGGTCGTGCGGGTGATGCCCGATCCCGTCGTGGCCGCGAAGGAGACCGCCGTTCAGGGCGCGGTCGCCGCACAGGGCTTCCCGACACCCGCGGTCCGCCTCGCGGGCGGCCCCGACGCCGGGCTGGGGCGCGCCTTCATGGTGATGGACCTGGCCGACGGCGCCCCGCTGCTCGCCGGTCTGGGTGGCTCGACGACGGTCGCGGCACTCCCCCGCTTGCTGCGACGGCTTCCCGACGTACTGGCCTCGACGATGGCGGTGCTGCACCGGCTCGACACGGCCCCTGTGCGGGCGCGGCTGGTGGCTGCCGGCACGCCGGTCGTCGACATCCCCGGGCTGCTGGCCGGGTTGGCCGAGTCGGCCCGGGCGTGTGGACGAGCCGACCTGGTAGCCGTTGCGCAGTGGTTGCGTGCGCATCCGCCCGCGCCCGAGCCGGACGTCATCTGCCATGGCGACCTGCACCCGTTCAACGTGCTGGTGGCCGACGATGGGCGCGTCACGGTCCTCGACTGGTCGGCGGCGGTGCTCGCCCCCGCGGCCTACGACGTCGCGTTCACCAGCCTGCTGCTGGCCGAGCCGCCGATCACCGCCGCGGCTCCGGTCCGCGCCGCACTGCGCGGGGTCGGGGCATTGCTCGCACACCGGTTCCGACGTCGCTACGAACGGGCGGCCGGGCCGGTCTCGCCGCAGTCTCTGCGCTGGCACACGGCGCTGGTCTGCCTGCGTGCCCTGGTGCAGGTCGCGTCGTGGTCGCGAGCGGGCGCGCTCGACGAGCACCGAGGACATCCGTGGCTGCTGTCCGGGCCGGCGATCGCGGCCCGCCTGGCACGGATCACGGCGACTGCGGTCGACGCTCGCTGAGGAGGACGGTCATTCGCCTCCGGCCAGCGCGGCGACGACGGCCCGGACGACGGCGAGCGCGTCGTGCACCCCGTTGTCCTGGCCCTTCTCGAAGTCGTCCCCGGCGGTGGCCATCGTGTTGGTGACGTGCGCGAGGCAGACGACGGCCCGACCTGACGCCTCGGCGTAGGCGTAGAGCGCGGCCGCCTCCATCTCGACGCACACCGCACCGGCGGCCTCGGCCCGCGCGATCGCGGTGGCCGTCTCCCGATAGGGGGCGTCGGTCGTCCACGCGGCGCCGGTGACGACCGGCTGCGCGGCCGCCACCCGCATTCCGGCGAGGCCTCTGCGCAGGGGTTCGGCGAGCCGGCTCCACATGGCGGGCGGCAGGTAGTGCGTGCTCGTTCCCTCGTCGCGCAGCGCGCGGTCGATCAGAACGAAGCAGGGCGTGCGGGGCAGCGGGGCGAGCTGGCCCGCCGAGGTCACGCTCACCACGAGCTCCGCGCCGGACGCAGCGAGCTGCTCGGCCACGAGCACCGCGAACGGCGCCCCGACGGCCATCCCCACGACGCCGATCTCGACCCCGTCGACGACCGTCGTCCACATCTCGGTGTGGTAGCACGCCCAGCCGGGGTGCTGACGGCCCGCGCCGGCGGCGAGGTGGCGCGCGATGTCCCCGTCCGGGTCGAGCAGGCACACCGCCGGCACCGCCACGTCGGGCAAGCCGCGCTGGCGGCGTGCCTCGCGGAGCAGGTTGCCCGGCTCGAACACGGTCGGCTGCGCGTAGTCCTTGCCGTCGAGCAGCGGGAGCGTCGGCTCCTGGTCGGCGTGCATGTCGTCGATCAGATCATGTCCGACGTCGGTCGTCGCCGGTCGCGGTGCGGGTCGTGCATCGCCACCAGACTCCACAGCCCGGACGCGGCGGTGAGCACGGCGGCGACGAGCACCGCCGCCTGCAACGACGCGAGCGCCGCGGTGACCCCACCGACCAGCGCCCCGATCGCGTACCCGGTGTCGCGCCAGAACCGGTATCCGCCCAGCGCGGCGGCGCGGGCGGTCGGGTGCACCGCGTCGCTGATCGCGGCGAGCAGCGCCGGGTAGACCAGCGCGGTTCCGATGCCGAGCAGGAAGGAGCCGACGAGTCCGGCGACGAACGCGTGCGAGAGGCCGGCCACGATGACGACGAGCCCCACCGCCTGCACGGCCATCCCGACGACGACCGGGACCTTGCGGCCGATCCGGTCGGCGAGATGCCCGGTGCCGAGCATGCCGACGGCCCACATGAACGGGTAGAGCGCCTTGATGATGCCCACGCCGTCGAGCGCGACGCCGGACCGCACGAGCAGCACGGGCAGCAGGACCCAGGTGAGCCCGTCGTTGAGGTTGTTGACCAATCCGGCCTGGCTGATCGAGGCGAGGCTCCGGTCACGCCAGCTGACCTGGGCGAACATGTGGGCCAGTCCGGGCGACGGCTCCTGCGACGCGGCGGCCGGGCGGTGCTGCGCGGCCTCGAGCCGCGCATGCGCCCCGGTGTCGCGCACGACGGTCACCGCGAGCGCCAGGCCGGCGACGACGTAGCAGGCGCCGAGCAGCTCCGGAATGGGCTGCAGCCCGTAGGACGTCGCGAGGTAGCCGGTGGCCAGCGCGGTGAGCGCGACGCCGAGGTAGCCCGCGGTCTCGTTGATCCCCAGGGCGAGGCCCCGGCGCGACGGGCCGACGAGGTCGATCTTCATGTTGACCGTCATGGACCAGGTCAGCCCCTGGTTGACGCCGAGCAGGACGTTGGCTGCCACCACCCACCACCAGCTCGTGGCGAAGGCCAGCATGAACGGCACCGGCAGCCCGACGAGCCAGCCGACGACCAGCACGCGCCTGCGGGTGAACCGTCCGACGACGGCGCCCCCGACCAGGTTCGTGACGGCCTTGGTCAGCCCGAACGCCACGACGAACAGCGCGATCGTCAGGTCGCCGAGGCCGAACACCTCGGCGCCGACGAGCGGGGTGACGGTCCGTTCCAGGCCGACCATCCCGCCCACGAACAGGTTGACCACGGCCAGCAGCGAGAACTGGACGACGTTCTCCCGCAGTCCGAGCCGAACCGAGGCCGTGGCCACCTTGGGCGTCCCGTCGGGCCCGGTCACGTCGCCGCTGCGGTCGGTCGGTCCGTACCCGTCGCGAGGGGACGGCCGTGGGCCTGCGCCCAGTCCCACGGGCCACCGACGACGATGCCGACGTCGCGCTGTCCGGCACGTTCGAGCAGGCTGGCCGCGGTGGCCGCCCGCTCGCCGTGCCCGCACATCACGACGGTCGCCGACTGAGCCATGTCGCCAACGAGGGCGGCGACCGACCCGAGCTCCACGTGCTGCGCGGCGGGCACGTGCCCGGCCGTGTACTCGACCGTCTGCCGCACGTCCACGATGTGACCAGCGGTGTCGACGTCCGCCGCGTCGACGAGTCGGGTCCGGGCGAGCGGGTGACCCGCGGCGGCCCAGGCGTCGACCCCGCCGTCGAGCTCGCCGACGATCGTCTCCACACCGATCTCGAGCGCCTTCCACACGACGTCGGCCACGTCCTGGTCGCCCTCGCGCACGACGACGATCTTGGCGCCGGCGGGTACCACCCACCCCAGCCACGACGCGAACTGGTCGCGCAGCGCGATCGACACCGACCCCGGCAGGTGCCCCGACGCGTACGCGGCGACCGGGCGCACGTCCACGACCACCGCACCCGACGACCGCAGGCCCGCGACCAGCGACGCCGGCAGCGGCGCGAGCGGGCCCGTGGCGCTGCTGTCGAGGACCGCCGGGCCCTGCCGGTTGCGTTCGCCCAGCAGGTGGAAGTAACCGGGATGACTGCCCAACGAACCGAGCAGGGCGTCGACGAACGTCTGCTCGTCAGGCGCGGCCAACAACGGGTTGGTGACGAGCTCGTGGGCGATCGTGGAGGTGCGTTCGGCGCCGGGCGGCGCGGAGCAGAACGAGCCCGCACCGTGGGTCGGCCACACGGCGGTCGGTCCCGGCAGTGCGGCGAGGCGGCGCAACGACGCGTACTGGGCGCGGGCGAGCTCGTCGGTGCGGTCCGGGCCGAGCAGATCGGGCCGCGCGGCCGACCCGACGATGAGCGATCCGCCGGTGAACACGCCCACCGGGCGGTCAGCGTCGGAGACCAGGAACGACAGGTGCTCGTCGGTGTGCCCGGTGGTGGCCAGTGCCGTCACGGTCAGGCCACCGAGCTCGACCTGGTCACCGTCGCGCAGGCCGCGATGGGCGAAGGCGCGTCGGCCGGCCGCGGACGCCAGCACCGTCGCCCCCTGGTCGTGGGCGAGCTGGACGGCGCCGGAGAGGAAGTCGGCGTGCAGGTGGGTGTCTGCGGCGAAACGGATGCGCAGGTTCTCGTCGCGTGCGCGGGCGAGCACGGCTCGTAGGTCGCGCGGTGGGTCGACGACGAGCGCGGACCCGTCGCCGAGGTCGAGCAGGTAACAGGAGTTGCCCAGACCCTCGTCGACGATGGCATGGACCTGGACCGCTGACTCCACCTGTGGCCTCCTCACGCGCGACCCCACGACCGGGCGCTGATGCTACGGTATTCCATAGATTTTTGGAGGATGCATGGGTGACGGCGCCGCGAAGACCGAACTGTTCGAGCAGCTCGCCCGGGTGGGTAAGGCGCTCGGCAGCGGGAAACGCCTGGAACTGCTGGACCTGCTCGCCCAGGGCCCCCGCAGCGTCGCCGACCTCGCGGCCGTGGCCCGGCTCGAGCTCACCACCGCCTCGTCTCATCTGCAGGCCCTCAAGCGCGCGGGACTCGTCACCACGACCCGCCACGGCACGACGATCGAGTACGCCCTCGCCGGTGACGACGTCGCCGCGCTCTGGCTGGCGCTACGTGAGGTCGCCGCCCGACGCGTCGCCGACGTGCGCCCGGCGGCCGCGGCCTACCTCGGGCCCGAGGACACCGAGGAGATCGACCGCGCCGAACTGCTCCGCCGTGTCTCCGCGGGCACGGCGATCGTGCTCGATGTGCGCCCGGCCCCGGAGTACGCGGCCGCGCACATCCCGGGAGCGGTGTCGATCCCGCTCGACGAGCTCGCCGGCCGTCTCGAGGAGATCCCGGCCGACCAGGAGGTCGTCGCGTACTGCCGGGGTGCGCTGTGCGTGTTCTCCCACGACGCCGTGCGCTTGCTCGCCGCGCGCGGACGACGGGCGGTCCGGCTCGTCGACGGCTTCCTGGAGTGGCAGCTCGCGGGCCATCCGGTCGACGTCCACGATCGCTGAGCCACGTCAGGCCGGCGCCCTCGCCGTTCCCAGGACGTGGGGTGTCGAGGGCTGGGTGAACCGGGCGTCCGGGAACCGCAGCCGCCGGCACTCCTCGATCGCGAACCCGGCCTCTCGCAGCAGGTCGACCGGGTCGGTGGCGGTGTGGCAGCCACCCGTCAGCAGCGGCCAGACGGTCGCGTCGGCGAGCCGTTGCACCGCGCGCAGGCCGGGGGTCTCCGCGATCGTGTGTTGCAGGAACCGCGCGACTCCACCGGGCCGCAGCACGCGCCGGACCTCGGCGAGTGCTGCAGCACGATCCGGCAGGGAGCACATCACCAGGCAGAGCACCACGGCGTCGGCACAGCCGTCCGGCAGCGGCAGCCGCTCGGCGACCCCCGGTACGACGGTGACTGTGACCGCGGACGTGACCGCCGCGTCCGTGGCCAGCCGACGCAGACGAGGCTCGGGCTCGACAGCCGTCACCGCCTCGACCGCAGCGGGGTAGCGCGCGAAGTTACGTCCGTTCCCGGCGCCGATCTCGACCACCGCCCCGGACAGCGGACCCAAGAGCTCGGCCCGGAGCTCGCCCATGCCCTCGTCGTCCATCCGGGCGCTCATCGACGCGTAGAAGCGACTGAAGAACCGCCGCGCCCGGTCGGTGGACTCGACACCTCCGTCGTCACCCACCGCGTCCTCCGTCTCCCGCGACCTCGACGACCGCGCCCCGACGGTCTACCAGGGACCCCGACGTTCGCGCCGCGCGGCTTACGCCGGCTGGGGCCAGCGCCGGTGGTGGGCGTCGATGACGACGTGGTGGGTGTGCACCCACGAGGTGCCGTCCCACTCGGGGTGCGCGGAGTGGTCGTGTGCCGGCTCGGCGTCGTGGCGGTGACGCACGACCGGCGACAGACCCGTCGGCCACAACCGTACGGCCACCACCGCCGCGACGATCACGAGCGCCGAGAGGACCGTCCACGCGACGGTGAACCCCGCTGCCGCCCCGACCCACCCTGCCAGCGGATAGGCGACGAGCCAGCAGGCGTGGGACAGCGAGAACTGCGCGGCGAAGACCGCGGGCCGGTCCTCCTCCGAGGCCGACGACCGCACGACCCGCCCGATCGGGAGCATGACCAGTCCGCCGCCGAAACCGATGAGGGCCCACACGCCGACGGCCGCCGGCCAGGACGGGAACCGCGACATCGTGACCGCACCGGCGACCGCGACCGTGGTGGTCAGCGCTCCGAGGAGCAGGACACGCCGTTCGGTCCCCCACCGCAGGAGCAACGGGGCGCAGAACGCCGCGGCCACCGTTCCCGCGCCGGAGACGGCGAGCAGCAGCGGAACCCGCGCCTCGGCCGCCCCGAGGAGGTCTCGCACGACGTTGACCGTGCTCACGATCGTGATCGCGCCGGACGCCGCGACCACCATGTCGAGCGCGAGCACCGCGCGCAGCCGCGGCGTCGCGGCGAACACGCGCAGACCCGCGGACACCCGGTCGCCGAGGCGCACCCGTTCGCTGCGCCGGGCGGCGGGAACACGAGCCCCGACGACGAGCAGCGCCGACGCGACGAAACCGAGCGCTGTTCCGAGGAAGAGAGAACTGAACTCGACGACGAGCAGCAGCGCGGCGGCCAGGAGCGGACTGACGATGTTCTCCAGCGACGACGCGACCTGCGACGCCGACAATGCGGTCGTGTAGTCGCCCTCGTCCGGGAGGATGTCGGGCAGGACGGACTGGAAGGTCGGGGTGAACGTCGCGGATGCGGCCTGCAGCACCGCGATCAGCGCGTACACCTGCCAGGCCGCGTCCACCAGGGGCAGCATCAACACGACCGCGACGCGGACCAGGTCGGCCCCGACCATGAGCACGCGTCGCGGGACGCGGTCGGCGTACGCGCCGACCAGCGGCGACACACAGACGTAGGCCACCATCTTGATGGTGAGCGCGGTGCCGAGCACCTCTCCCGCGCGGGGCCCCGCGAGGTCGTAGGCGAGCAGCCCGATCGCGACCGTCGCGAGCCCGGTGCCGACGAGGGCGACGACCTGCGCGACGAACAGCCGCCGATAGACCCGATTTCGAAGCAGCGCGCGCATTCTTCTCGTATCGACTTTCTCGTCTCCCGGCCGGACGGTTCGAGACGATAGAACACGAATTCGAATGCGACAATCACGCTATTGCACTCGAATTGCAGTCGACGGATCGGGGCAACTGCCGCCACGGCGCTGTCGCCCACGAAGCGCACACCTGCCCGGCGGGGGTTCTCCCCACCCGAGCTCGGGTGCCCACCCCGACCAAGCCGGGGGAACAACCCATGCCCACCAGCACACGAAACGGGCAAAATATTCCTCACACGACGGAGCGACCGAAACACCGGAAGCGCCGACAGGAGCCACACAACCCGAAACGACCCGAAAACGGAGCCCCTCCAATGTTCAAGAGCACCTGCCCCTCCAAGAACCGCGACCACGACAACGACAAGTGGAACGACGGCGGCTACGGCGGCAAGCACCACGACAACGACAAGTGGGGCGGCTACGGCGGCAAGCACGACAAGAACAACGACCACGACAAGTGGAACGACAACAACTGGGACAACGACAAGTACGGCTGCCACGACTCCAAGAACGACCACTACGACAACGACGACAAGTGGAACGACGACTACAACAAGTGGGACGACAAGAACGACAAGTACGGCTGCCACGACAACCAGTACGACCACAACAGCTACAACAACTGACCGCAACGAGCCGGGCCGGGTGCCGTGGGGGCGTCCGGACCCGAGGCCGCCGACGGCGCGGAGCTCGTGGGGAGCTCGGCACCGACCGGAAGCGGTCGTCCGACACAGTGTGCGCCCGGGCTGGGCCTGCCCGGGCGCACACTCGTGTGTGTGCGGCTCCGCAGCCGTCAGCCGTCCACGGGCGGCACGACCTCGATGAGCAGGAGAGCGAGCCCGGTCTCCTCGTCCTCGACGACGAGAGCCCCCGCGGTGTCGGCCCGGAAGCGCAGCACCCCGGGCTCCAGCGGCGTGGAGGTCGTCTCGAAGCCACGGACGTGCATCCGGCCCGGCGGACCCGGTGCCGCGACGACCTCGACGTCGGACCCGAGCAGAACGGTCTCCCGCCGGACCTCGGCGATCGCGGGGTCACGGGTCGCCAACTCGACCCGCACAGTGAGGCTCTCCGCCGCGGTCCTCCCGAGCGGGGACCTTGCCTCTTCCTGCGGCGGGCCGGCTGGTTCGGCGCCGCAGCCGCTGACCACCGACACCGCGACGAGGGTCGCGAGCGCGGCGCGCGAGGCCGGCCGCAATCTCCCCGTCACGCCCGGTCCCGACCATGCGGTTCGGGGTCAGGGCGACCGAGGATCGGTTCGGTCAGCTCCTCGTGGTCACGCGGCGGCCGGGTACCTGCTCTCCGGTGCCGACGGCGTCCGAACCAGACGACGGTCGCGACGATCAGGGCACACACCAGCAGCGGGATGCCGAGGAAGACGACGAGCCCCAACGCGACGGTCATCCGACAGCCTCCGTCGCCGGGCGCGCCCTCGGTGGCCGGAACCGCTGCAGCGCAAGGCTGTGGGACACGACGAAGACCGACGAGAGCACCATCGCCGCGCCCGCGACGAGCGGGGTCAGCAGCCCCACGGCCGCCAGCGGCACGGCGGCGGCGTTGTAGCCGAAGGCCCACACCAGGTTCCAGCGGATGGTGCGATGCGTGCGGCGGGCGAGCTCGACCGCCGCGGCCACCGCGGTCAGGTCGTCGCGGCCGAGGACGATGTCCGCAGCGTCGATCGCAGCGTCGGTCCCCCGCCCGACGGCGATCCCGAGATCCGCGGCCGCGAGGGCGGCGGCGTCGTTGATGCCGTCCCCGACGAGGGCGACGGTGTGGCCGGCGGCCTGCAGCGCGCGGACCGCGGCGACCTTGTCCTCGGGCGAGGCGTCGGCCGTGACCTCGGTGGCCGGGTCGAGCCCGACCCGAGCGGCCACGGCCACAGCGGTCCGCAGGTTGTCGCCGGTCAACATGCGCGGGACGAGACCGATCGCGCGCAGGGTGGAGATGGCGGTCGGCGCGCTGGGCCGCGGCTCGTCGGTGAGCGCGACGAGCCCCAGCAGCCGGTCGTCGGCCACCACCCCGACGACGGTGGCGCAGGTCGCCTCGAGCGCTGCGCCGCGTCGCACGAGCTCGGCGGGCAGCTCGACCGCGGTGTCGGCGAGCATCCTCGCCGTTCCTACCGCGACGCATCGCCCGTCGACGGTCCCGGTGACGCCGCGACCCGGGAGCGCGGTGAAGTCGTCGACATCGGCCGTGCTGCTCGCCGCGGCGACGATCCCGGCGCCGATCGGGTGCTCCGAACCCTGCTCGACGGAGGCGGCCAGTCGCAGCAGCTCTTCGGCCGGGACACCGTCGACCGGGACGACCGCCGAGACGTGCATCCGGCCCTCGGTGAGGGTGCCGGTCTTGTCGAACAGGACGGTGTCGACGGCGCGCGTGGACTCGAGGGCGCGGGCGCCCTTGATGAACAGCCCCAGCTCCGCGCCGCGGCCGGTGCTGGTCAGGACCGCCATCGGCGTGGCCAGCCCGAGCGCGCACGGACAGGCCACGATCAGCACCGCGATCCCGGCGGTGACGGCCGCGGCGGCGGAGCCGTCGAGCACGAGCCATCCGACGGTGGTCGCCACTGCGACCAGCAGGATCGTCGGCACGAACACCGCGCACACCCGGTCGGCCAGCCGCTGGACGCGCGCCTTGTCCTCCTGCGCACGTTCGACGAGGCGGGCCATCCTCGCCAGCCGACCGTCGGCACCGACGCGGGTGGCCCGCACGTGCAGCAGCCCGTCGAGGTTGCGGGTGCCACCCACGACGGCGGCGCCGGGTTCCACATCGCGCGGGGTCGACTCACCGGTGACGACGCTCGTGTCGACCGACGCCGTCCCGGACAGCACCTCGCCGTCGGCCGGGATCGCCTGGCCCGGCCGCACGACGACGACGTCCCCGACCACGAGCCGCTCGGGAGGCATGCGCTCGACGACGTCGCCGCGCACCACCTCGACGTCACGGACGTCGGCGGCGAGCAGGGTCCGCATCGTCGAGGCGGCCCGACGCTTCGACCGTGCCTCGAAATAGCGCCCGGCCAGCAAGAACGTGACCACGACGGCGACGACGTCGAGGTAGAGCGCGCCATCGGACCGGGTGAGGACCGACCAGCCCGCGCCGAGCCCCGGCTCGACGGGACCGTCGCGGACCATCATCGCCAGCGACCAGCCCGTCGCCGTGATCACGCCGAGGGAGACGAGGGTGTCCATCGTCGAGGTGCGATGCGCCAGCCCGCGCCACGCGGCACGGTGGAAGGGCCAGGCGCACCAGCCGACCAACGGTGTGGCGAGTAGGAGGCAGACCCAGGTCCAGCCCGGGAACCGCAGTTCGGGGAACAGCGACAGGGCCAGCGAGAGGTCGGCCAGCGGTACCGCGAGCACGGCCGCGACCATCAGCCGGCGGCGCAGGTCGCGGACGGCCCGCTCGCTGTCACCGTCCGCGTCGGCCGCGGCGTCGGGCAGGTGGTCGACGCGCCTGGCCTGGTAGCCGGCGCGTTCGACCGCCTCGATCAGCGAGCGGGGGTCGGTGTCCGGTGGGCAGACCACGCTGGCGCGTTCCGTGGCGTAGTTGACCGTCGCGGCGACGCCGTCGATCCGCCCGAGGGTTCGGGCGACCCGGTCGGCGCAGGCGGCGCAGGTCATTCCGCCGATCTGGACCGTGTACGTCCGGCGGTCGGCTCGGCCGGTGTCGAGCGCCGCAGTCATCAAGGGCCTCCTGTCGGGATGGGTGCAGGCTCGGCGGCGATCCGCTCGACCACCGGCAGGAGCTCGCTGATGCGGACGGTGCCGAGGAAGACGGCCGCGACGCGGTGCCCGCGGTCGAGGACGAGCGTCGACGGCACGACGTTGGGCGGGAACCCGCGCAGCGCGGCCAGGCTCCGTGCAGGCGGGTCGAAGATCGACGGGTACTCGACGTCGCGGCTGCGCAGGAAGTCGCGGGCGGCGTCGCGGTCGTCGCGCACGGCGACCCCGAGGACGGTAACGCCGTCGTCACGGGTCGACCGGTACACCTCCTGCAGGTCGGGCACCTCGTCGCGGCACGGCCCGCACCAGGAGCCCCAGATGTTGAGCACGACGACCCGGCCGGCGAAGTCGTCGAGGGCGAGGCGCCGGCTCGCGTCGGCGAGGTCCTCGCCTGCAAGTCCGCGGACGGTTCCTCTCGTCTCGGGCGGGTCGTAGGTCAGGCGCGTCCTGCCACCGGGGGCGACGAACGTGAATTCCGACGGTGGCGCGGCCGCGCCGTCGCGCGGTGGCGTGAACGAACACCCGCCCGTCACCAGCGCGGCCACCAGGGCGGATGCGAGCAGCACGAGGCGCCTCACCGCAGCTGCGCCCAGAACCGTGTGACGACCAGGACGGCGACCGTGACGACCCACAGCACGACCGGTACGGAGTGGTAGCGGATCAGGACCGCGACGACGTTGCTACCGCCGGGGCGCGACCAGGAGTGGTGCAGGTTCCGCAGCGTCACGTACCAGAAGATCGTCATGGTCACGACCCACACGACCATGCAGTACGGGCAGACGGCGCCGATCCGGTAGAGCGTGACGAAGATCAGGACGTGTACGAACGCAGCCCCGAAGCCCGCCCCGGCCTGCAGCCCCATCCAGAACCACGGCCGTGGCCGCGCGCCGGCGGCCAGGACGGCCCCCGTCGTCAGGACGATGGCGAACCCGGCGATCCCGATCATCGAGTTGGGGAAGCCGAACATCGACGCCTGTGCGGACCGCATCACCGACCCGCAGCTCACGACGGCCCCGAGGTCGCAGCTCGGAACGTAGTCTGCGTCGGAGACCGCCCTGGTCCGTTCGACGGTGAGCACGATCGATGCGACGAGCCCGATCGCGCCGCCGATCAGGAGCACGGCCGGGAGCAGCCGGGGGAACAGGTCGGCGGGCTGGTGGGCGGCCGACCTGCCTTCCCCGGGCTCCACCCGGAGCATCACGACGCCGCTCCCCCGCCGGCGAGCGCGGCGTCGATCGCCGATCGCAGGTCCTGCACCGTCTGCGGGCGCAGGCGGTTGCCGTCGAGGAAGAAGGACGGTGTGCCCGCGACCCCGAGCGTCGTCCCGTCCGCGACGTCGGCCCGCACCCGGTCCAGGGTCGTCGGCGCGGCGTAGGCGCGGTCCCAGGCGGGCATGTCCAGGCCGAGCTCCGCGGCGTAGCCGCGGAAGACGTCGTCCTTGGGTTCCTGCTGCTCGCCCCACTCCGTCTGCCGCTCGAACATGACGGTGTACATCTGCTCGAACCGGCCCTGCTGGGCGGCGGCCTCGACGGCGCGGGCGGCGCGCTCGGCGTTCGTGTGGTTGGGCAGCGGGAAGTAGCGGACGACGAACGTGACCCGGTCGCCGTAGTCCCGGCGCAGCTGCTCGACGGTGGGGAACAGCGCACCGCAGGCCTCGCACTCGAAGTCCAGGAACTCGACGAACGTGACGCGTCCCCCACCGCCGTCGGACAGGCGCCTGCTGTCGGGCCGCGCGGCAATGGCTGCGGCCTGCGCCCGGTCGACGGTCGCCGTGGGTGGAGCGGCCTGCGTCGCCGTCACGGTCTCGGCCGGGGAACGGTCGGGCAGCAACGCCCACACCAGGGCGGCGACGAGCGCGACGGCGACGACGATCCCGACCGACACTTTCGCGTTGCGCGTCATCGGACCTGCACCTCGTCCCCGACCTGGAGGTCGGCGAAGAAGGCCTTGGCGTCGGCCATCGTCAGCTTCACGCAGCCGGCCGACGGGGTCTTCTGCCCGCCCTGATGGAAGGCGATGCCACCGGGGGCGAAGAAGACCGAGTAGGGCATCGGGGACCCGTACTCGCGGCTCGTGTACTTCTCGGCCTTCCACTCGACCTTGAAGGTGCCGGTGGGCGTCGGGGTGGCGACATCGCCGTCGACGAAGGTCACCGCACGGGTGACGACGCCGTCGCGGATCAGCCAGGCGTTGTGCGTCGTCAGGTCGACGCAGGCGCGGGCCGACGTCGTGCACGGGGTACCTGCGACGACGCCCGCGGGCGTGCCCCCGGCCGGGGGGACGTAGGGCGTGCGACCCGACGGGACCCCGGCGACGGCGACGCCGGCGAGACCGGCGAGGAGCGCGACCGAGGCGGCCACGACGAACGGGGCGCGACGACGACGCGGGGACGGGTCGGAGTTACGCGAGGACCAGTGGTGGTCGGCCATGGTGGGGCTCGATTCATGTCATGGGAGTGCGCCGATCGGCACATCACGGCCGCGGCGCAGGGCGCGAGCTGCGGAACCACGACCGTCCGCACGGGTGCCGGCGCGTTGCAGCGCGGGATCAGGCGGGGTCGGTCGGGGTGGGGACGATCAGCGCCGACTGACGCAGAGCTCGGTGCACAGCGCGACGCCGCTGACGGCGGCGACGGGCTCGGACCGGTCCGCCTCATCCGGGACCGACATGTCGGCGCACCTGGCGGACACCGACACGAGGGCCGGCTCGACGACCACAACCGTGCCCGCGGAGAACCGCGAGGAGAGGGTGCCCGGCGACTCGTGGACCGACCGACGGTCGTCCGGGCACGAGGGAGGGACGGCTCCTGCAGGGTCCGCGGCCAGCCGGTCCCCGTGCTCCGGATCGGCGAACGCCGCGGCGTGCAGCGACAGCGGAGCGGACACCGCGGCACCTGCGGTGGGAGTGACCCCGACGGCACCGACGGTCGCCGAGTCCTGCGACGCCATGTGAGTCAGAAGGGTGACCACCAGCAGCAACAGCATGGCGAGGGTGACGTTGCGGCGAACGGCCACGTCACCCTCCCTCGTGTCTCGTGGGGGAAACATCCACTTCGATCCCGTCCGGCGCATGCTACCGAGAAGCCGGGAACGCCCCCGACGCCCCTCGCATGGTTCCGTGACCCACTCGTGATCCCACGGTGCCCGTTTCGTACTATCCGCCGGAACCGGTCCCACTCGCACGCTCCCCGTGGACCGACCTCGACCGGAAGACGGATGGGACGACACCGCCGCACCCGACTCGGACCCCGGCAGCACCTCGGCGCGCTCGCCGTGGGTGCCGCCTCCGTTGCGCTGCCCGTCGCGTCGGCTCTCGTCGGCGGACTCCCGACCTCGGACGACGGCGGCGACGTCGCCGCGCGCTGGGCGCCGGTCGCCATGACGGACAGCCAGGAACGACATCCGGCGACGGGGACGACACCGGTCCGCGCCGTCGCCGCGGTCGAGGCACACGAGCCGGTCGAGGTGGAGTCATTGACGAAGGCGACGCGGATCGCCGACCGGGTCGCCCGAGTCGCGGCCCTGCGCGAGGCGGCGGCGGCGCAGGGCTCGCCCGGGGTCGCGGTGACGTCGTCGGGCCGGGTTTTCGCGCTCCCGACCACGGGGCGACTGACATCGGCCGCCGGGCCTCGGTGGGGCACGACGCACTACGGGCTCGACATCGCCAACGCGATCGGGACGCCCGTGTTCGCGGTCAGCGACGGTGTCGTCGTCGACTCGGGGCCGGCCTCCGGATTCGGGCTGTGGGTGCGGATCCGCCATCCCGACGGCAGTCTCAGCGTCTACGGCCACATCGACCGCAGCCTGGTGACGGTCGGCCGCCAGGTCCGCGCCGGCGACCGGATCGCGTTGATGGGCAACCGGGGCCAGTCGACCGGACCGCACCTGCACCTGGAGATCTGGTCCGCAGACGGGAGCCGCCTCGACCCGGCGACCTGGCTCACCCGGCGTGGCCTCGCGACCGACGGCTGGGGCACCCTCGGGTGAAGCGGACGGTCGGGACCATTACCGTGATCCCGGCGTTCTATCCGGCGTAGAAGCAAGCCCACGATCACGAACGGAGGCGGGCGAATGGACACGCTCGTGGCCACGGCCGCCTCCCCCACCCTCCCCCGTCGCGGTCGGTGGGTCGTCGCGATCGTCGTGGCGCTGCTCGTCGCGTGCGTCGGGATGCTGGGCACCGAGGCCGCTGCATCGACGCCGGCCGGGATCGTCGGCGGACACCATGTCGTGCACGACCTGCACTGCGAACCGTTCACCGCGATCGCGGCGACCGCGCAGGTCGAGGTGACACCGGACGCCGTCCCGAGCGACGCCGTCGTCCGGGATGCCGCTGCGTGCGGGCCGGCCGTCGCCGTCGCGCTCGGAATCCCCGCAGCGGGCCCCCATGGCAGGGACCTGCTCGTCGAGATCGGCGTCGACCGGAACTAGGCCGCTCGACCGGAGCCGTCCCGACCCGCGTCGCGGCGGCCCGTCAGCGTCCCGTTCCCGCGCCCTCCGGCGCCTTCTCCGCGTGGCACCGACCCCAGGTCACGACCTGCCGCGCACGGAAACGAGCCCGCCACCGTGACACCCCCTGTCCTCATCGCTGCGTCGGCCGACGGCAGTTCCGCCGGCATCACCCCGTGGCCCCTGATCATCGTCGTCGGGACCATCGTGGTGCTCTCCCTGCTGATCGTGTGGGCGCAGCACACGACGCCCGCGGCCGCCGAACCCGAAGACGAAGCCATGTCCGGCACCACCTCGCCCACAGACGACGCCGCCGGGCGCGACGAGACCTCGACATGATCACCGCTCTCGTGGCGGCCGCCGACATCCCGGCAGCTCCACTCGGGTGGGACAACGCCTTCTCGACGTGGACGCTGCCCTGGTGGCAGCTGGCCGTGCTCACGGTCGCCGGGGCCGCGTACCTCGTCGGCGTCGCGACGCTGCGGCGCAAGGGGATTCCATGGCAGCGCGGGCGCATCGTGTTGTGGTTCGTCGGCCTCGCCATGATCGGACTGTCGGCGGCGTCGGCGATCGGCGTCTACGACCGGGCGTCGTTCGCGATGAGCGCGGTGCAGCACATGGTGCTGCAGATGATCGCGCCCGCACCGCTGGGGCTGGCCGCGCCGGTGACTCTCGCGCTGCGCGCGACGACGGGCCGGCCCCGTCGGACGCTCCTGCGCCTGTTGCACAGCCGCTACATCGCCGTCGTGACCCATCCGCTGGTCGCGTACGCCCTGTTCGTCGTGACGCCGTTCGTCCTGATCTACAGCTCACTGTTCGACATCGGGCTGACCGACGACGTCGTGCACGACCTGACGCACGTCCACTTCGTCCTCGTCGGCGCGCTGCTGTACTGGCCCTTGCTGGGCGTGGACCCGCTGCCCAACCCGCTGCCGTTCGTGATGCGGCTGCTGCTCGTCGTGGGGCTCGGTCCGGCGCACATCGTCCTGGGCATCCCGATCATGTTGCGCGACAGCCTGTTGGCCCCCGGGTTCTTCCTCGACGTCGCCGCACGCTGGGGCAACGACGCGCTCGCCGACCAGAAGGCCGGCGGCGGACTGCTGTGGATCTTCGGCGACGTCGTCGTGCTCTTCCTGCTCGGCGGGCTGTTCAGTCAGTGGAACCGCAGCGAGAAGCGCGAGCAGCGCCGCATCGACCGCCACCTCGACCGGCTCCACGGCGACGCCGCGACGACCCCGCCCTGGTGGCTCACCTCCGAGACGACTCCCGCGACCGACACCACTGATCAGAAGGAGCTTGATCCCCGATGACCTCCACCCACCGCCACGCCTGGCTCCGTCGCACGTCGGCGGTTCTCGTCCTTGCCGCGGCGACCGTGTTCGGCACGGCGACACCGGCGCTCGCGCACGACGAGCTGCGCAGCGCGACCCCCGCGCAGGGCGCCACGCTCACCACCGCACCCGACACCGCGCGCCTGCAGTTCAGCGCCGCGCTGGACCCCCAGTTCGTGTCGACGGCCGTCACCACTCCCGACGGTCGCCGCTGGGAAGCCGGAGCGACGCGCGTCGAGGGCTCGACCGTCGTCGTGCCGCTGCAGACGGCTGTCCCCGCAGGCACCTACACAGTCGCCTACCGGGTGACGTCCCAGGACGGCCACCCGATCACGGGCGGGCTGACCTACCAGGTCACGACGAGTTCGGAGGTGACGACGACGCCGTCGGCGGCGGCTGCGCCGACGACGGCCCAGGCAGCGCCACTCACGCCCGCCGCCGAGAGCCAGGACCGCGGAATGCCGGTGTGGCCCTGGCTCCTCGGCGCCGTCCTGCTGCTCTTGGCCGCCGCCGGGGTCATCATCCGGCGGGTGGCTCGCTGACGGGCTCGGCGTTGTGACCCGGAGAGGAGTGGTCCGGAGTGGAGTGACGCTGTGCGTAGAGGACGGCGACCCTGTCCGGGAACCGGCCGCGGGCGGTGACCTGGAGCCCTTGCTCCAGGGCCCACTGCCGGATCGCGCTGGTCCGTCGACGCCGTGCCGCGCTGGGCCGCTGCGTCGAGGCCTCGCGCTCGAGTTGGCGACCCGCCGCCACGTAGCGCGCGAGCAGGAGCCGCAGCGCGCTCGCGTTCGTCACGCTCAGGTCGATCTCGTACTCGTCGCCGTCCAGGGAGAACAGCACCGTCTCGTCGGCGGCGGTGCCGTCGAGATCATCGACCGTCCTCGTAATGGTGTCGCGGACCATCAGGCGTCCACGTACCGGCGTCGCCGCACGGCACGGGCGAGCTCACGCAGCGCCGGCTGGCTCACCGTCCGCACCAGCCGCCGTGCGGGACTGACCAGCACCGCCCAGGCCCGCACGGTCCGGGCTGCATGCCGCACGCCGTGAGCCCGGACCTTCCGGTAGCCGGTCAGGCCGTAGCCCACCGGACCGATGGGAACGAACCCGGCCCGCCTCAGCTCGAACAGCGGGCGCAGAGCGTCGGTGTAGAGGTGCCAGGCGGTCCCCGCGGCGGGTGCGCGGATGTCGAAGTTCGCCACCAGGACCCCGTCCGGGCCGAGCGCCGCATGCAACTGCCGACACGTCTCGTAGACGTCGGGGACGTGCGCGAGGGTGTCGATCGCCGTGACGACGTCGTATGCGCCGGCAGGTAGGCCGCGGTCGTGCAGGTCCAGGTGGGTGATGGTCTCGTCGCGACGGGTGTGGCGGTGGCGGGCGAAGTCGAGCAGCGTCGACGACAGGTCGGCTGACGTACTCGTCCAGCCCGAGCGGGCGAACAGCTGGCTGGTGATGCCGATGCCCGAGCCGAAGTCGAGATGGCGACGGCCGGGGGCGTGCTGCTGGGCGAAGCGCAACGCCATGACGTTCGAGGCGTCCGCGCGACCCTCGGCCTGCAGGTAGGCCCACCAGCTCAGATCGAAGCTCCACGACTGGGTCGTGCGGTAGAAGGCGACGCGCCCGACGTCGCTGTCCGACGCCCCGCTGCGCGTCCACTCCTCGACGCTGAGCTGCTCCCATCCCAGACAGGTGTCGCGGGCCTCATCGGCCGAGATCGCGTGAAACGTGGCGAGATCGTCGAGGATCGAGTCGCGGACCGACAGCTCGCCCAGCCTCAGGGCAGCCCGGAAGGTCTCCATCTCGGGCGAGGCGTAGGCGTCGCGCTGGCGCTCACCCCAGTCGACGGTGTCGACCGGCGGCAGGTCCGCCGGGTCGAGGTAGACGCCCTGCTCACCCTGCGGGGCGGCGTCGTGCATGGCCTGCCAGAGGCGCAGTCGCACCGCGGCGACGAGCGGGCGCCTCGTCCGGCGGCGCCGGGCCGGCGGTGCGGGTGAGGTCGACGGCAGGGACTCGGTCGGTGACGGGGGCTGGGTCGATGACGAGGGGTGGGTCGTCGGCATGGTGGGCTCCAGGTCTCGCGAGCCCGCACCGGAGCGGCCGAGGGCCGCCGCGTCAGGTGGGCACGGGCTCGCGGAGTGAAACGGGCACGGGGACCATCTGCCGACGGGGCGGAGCCCGCCCCGACCACGCCCGCGGGAACCTGCGGCACGTCGCTGCGGATCGCGCACGCCGCGGTCGCGCCTCGGTGTCGACGACGACCGCGCGGCCCGGCCCGGCCAGCATCCGGTGGGCGCGAGTGATCACGGCGTCCCACAGCACGCGGGCGACGGCGACGACGCCCGTGTGAACGAGGGCCCCGGCCAGCACCAACCCGACGGGCGGCGCGCCGTGGTGCGCATCGAGGTGGGTGAGCGTCTCGAGGCCTGCGAAGACCGCAGGGGCGACGACCGTCGCCAGGCCCGGCTCGCGTCGTGGCCCGCCGGGGTGGCGGGCAGAGGCTGCGATGACGACCGTCGACAGCACGACGAGCCCGAGGGTGGCGACGACGAGCGGCCCCAGGGGGCCGCCGTATCCCCCGCCGACGGCGGGCGTGACGAGGCCTGCAGCCAGAAGGCGGTGGGTCAGAAGATGGCTGACCCCCCACAACGCCGCCGCAGCGACGACCGCGCCGGCGAGTGCCGTTCCGCGCGACCGCTGCTCCTTCACCTCACCAGCGTGCCGGGTCGACGGCAATCTCTTGGTAAGTCGCAGGCAAAACCTGGGAGGGGTTCTCCCTACCTCACCCCGGGTGTTCACCCCGGCCAACCCGGGGGAACAACCCATGCCCACCAGCACACGAAACGGGCAAAATATTCCTCACACGACGGAGCGACCGAAACACCGGAAGCGCCGACAGGAGCCACACAACCCGAAACGACCCGAAAACGGAGCCCCTCCAATGTTCAAGAGCACCTGCCCCTCCAAGAACCGCGACCACGACAACGACAAGTGGAACGACGGCGGCTACGGCGGCAAGCACCACGACAACGACAAGTGGGGCGGCTACGGCGGCAAGCACGACAAGAACAACGACCACGACAAGTGGAACGACAACAACTGGGACAACGACAAGTACGGCTGCCACGACTCCAAGAACGACCACTACGACGACAAGTGGAACGACGACTACAACAAGTGGGACGACAAGAACGACAAGTACGGCTGCCACGACAACCAGTACGACCACAACAACTACAACAACTGACCCGCAACGATCGCGGGGCGACGCCCGTGGGGGGCGTCCCACCCCGATCGGCCGGCACCGCGGACGACGACGGCTCGTGGGGGGCTCTCGTCGTCGCGCCACGGCGAACGCGGCCGAAGAGTGTGCGCCCGGGCTGGGCCTGCCCGGGCGCACACTCGTGTCCGGGCTCAGCTCCCGACGATCAGCAGCTGCACGAGCAGGAACGCGTTGAGCACCACGATCACCGCGGCGACGGCCACGGCGGCGACCGTCGTCCAGCGGTTGTTGACGAACGAGCCCATGAGGTCGCGGCGCCGTGTGAACAGCACCAGCGGGATCAGCGCGAACGGGATTCCGAACGACAGCACCACCTGGGACCAGACGAGCGCCTCGGTCGGGTTGACGCCGAGCCCCAGGACGAGCAGCGCCGGGGCGAGCGTGAGCGCGCGGCGCAGCATGATGGGGATGCGGCGCCGGATGAAGCCCTGCATGACGACCTGGCCCGCGTAGGTGCCGACCCCTGACGACGCGAACCCCGACGCGAGCAGCGCCACCGCGAAGGCCGTCGCCGCCCAGCCGTCGACCGTGGTGCCCAACGCGGTGAAGACCCCCTCGATGGTGTCGGTGTCGGTGTCGGGGATGGCCGTGCCCGCGAACGCGACCGCGGCGATCAGCAGCATCGAGGCGTTCACGATGCCGGCGGTGCCCATGCCGACGAAGACGTCGAGCCGGGTGGTGCGCAGGATGAATCGCTGCTGCTCCACCCCGGAGGCGCGCAGCCGACGCTGGGTGAGCGCCGAGTGCAGGTAGATGACGTGCGGCATGACGGTCGCGCCGAGCATGCCCGTCGCGAGCAGCAGGCTGTCGGTGCCGTCGAAGCGTGGCACGAGGCCGGTGACCGCTTCGCCCGGAACTCCGGTGCGCCCCAGCGTGTAGAGCAGCCCGACGAGCACGATCATGAACAGCAGCAGGACGGCTCGTTCGAACGGGCGGTGTCCGCGGCTCTGCAGGGCGAGCAGCCCGAACGCGACCACCCCGGTGATCAGACCGCCGGTGAACAGCGGGATGCCGAACAGCAGGTACAGCGCGACGGCACCGCCGATGACCTCGGCGAGATCGGTCGCGATGGCGACGATCTCCGCCTGCACCCACATCCCCCAGCTGACCGGACGTCGGAACCGCTCCCGGCAGAGCTCGGCCAGGTTGCGTCCTGTGGCGAGGCCCAGCTTCGCCGACAGGTTCTGGATCAGCATCGCCAGGACGTTCGCCGCGATCACGACCCACAGCAGCAGGTAGCCGTAGCGGCTGCCCGCAGCGAAGTTCGTCGCGAAGTTGCCGGGGTCGATGTAGGCGATCGCGGCGACGAACGCCGGGCCGGCGACCATCAGCCGCCCACGCCACCCGAGCCCGCGCAACGGGTCGCCCTCGGCGAGCGGCCGGCCGGCGACCACCCCGGTCGCCGCCTCCTGGTCAGCCACGTCGCACCTGTCCGGACTGGTCGGAAGTCGACGTGTCGTCGCAGCAAGCGCAGTCGTCGGCGCTGTCGGCGGGCCGCGCCGGGCCGCGCGCGACGACGTCGAGGGTGAGCGGTACCGCGGCGCTCCGGGGGATCTCCGGCTGCGGGTCGACGCAGCACGAGCAGCCGTCACCGCAGGTCGCGGCCCCGGAACCAGTCGGGGTGGCGGACGCGCGCGGCGCGGGGGCACAGCAGTCGTCGACGACCGGCGCCGCGGCCACCGACACGTGGTGACGCGCCGCCACGACCGGCGCGGCCGTCAACCCCGGTAGCGCGCGCATCCGGGCGGCACGGATTGCGTTGAGGATGACCAGGACCTCGGCGGCCTCGTGCACCACGACGACCACGGTCAACCCCAGCACACCGAACGCGGCCAACGGGATCAGCGACCCGATGATCAGCAGCGAGAAGCCGACGTTCTGCAGCATGATCGTCCGCGCCCGGCGCGCGTGCGCGAGATTCTGCGGCAGGTGCCGCAGGTCCTCCCCCATCAGCGCGACGTCGGCGGTCTCGATCGCGACGTCGGTCCCCATGGCGCCCATGGCGATCCCGACGTCGGCGGTGGCGAGCGCGGGGGCGTCGTTGACGCCGTCGCCCACCATCGCGATCCCCCGACCGGCCGCGACCGTCGACAACAGGTCCGCCTTGTCCTCCGGACGCAGCTCGGCATGAACGATGCTGATCCCCGCCTGCCGGGCGAGCATCTCCGCCGTGCGCCGGTTGTCCCCGGTCAGCATGGCCACATCGATCCCCAGCTCCCGGATCCGCGTCACGGCCTCCGCGGCCTCCGGGCGCAGCTCGTCGCGGACCGCAACAGCCCCGACGAGCTCTGCATCCCGCTCGACCAGGACGACGGTCGCACCCTGGGCCTGGAGCTGTTCGACCTGCTCGGTCAGCGGCCCGGCCTCGATCCACCCCGGCTTACCCAGCCGCAGCTCACTGCCGTCTCGGCGACCGGTGATGCCGTGACCGGGAACGGCGACGACGTCGTCAGCGACGACAGGACCCACGTTCCACCCAGCCGCGGCGTCGAGGATCGCCCGCGCGAGCGGGTGCTCGCTGCGGACCTCCAGCGCGGCGGCGAGCGCCACGACCTCGTCCTTGCCGACGCCCGGCACCGCCAGCACATCGACGACCTGCGGCCGGTTGCGGGTGAGCGTGCCCGTCTTGTCCAGCGCGACGGCCCGGACGCGGCCGAGCTCCTCCAACGCCGCGCCACCCTTGACCAGCGCGCCGTGCCGGCTCGACGCCCCGACCGCGGCCACGACCGTCAGCGGCACGGAGATGGCCAGCGCGCACGGCGACGCGGCGACCAGCACGACCAGCGCCCGCTCCAGCCACACCCCCGGATCGCCCAGCAGCGACCCGACCCCCGCGACGAGCGCGGCCAGCACCATGATCGCGGGCACCAGCGGCCGCGCGACACGGTCGGCCAGCCGTTGCCCGGCGCCCTTGCGTTCCTGCGCCTCCTCGACGACGTGCACGATCCGCGCCAGCGAGCTGTCCGACGCGAGTGCGGTGACCTCCACCTCGACCGCGCCACCGCCGTTGATCGTCCCGGCGAACAGCTCGTCGCCGGGCCCGGCCTCCCGCGGCACCGACTCACCGGTGATGGCCGAGGTGTCCAGGCTGGTCCGCCCGGTGCGGACCACGCCGTCGGTCGCCGCGCGCTCGCCGGGACGCAGCACGAGCAGATCCCCGACGACGAGCTCGTCGGGCGCGACGACGACCTCTCGCCCCTCCCGGATCACCGACGCCGTTGGCGGGACGAGCCCGAGCAGCGCCCGCAGGCTGCGCCGGGTGCGGGTGATCGCGTAGTGCTCCAGGCCCTCGGCGATCGAGAACAGGATGCCCAGCAGCGCGGCCTCGGGCACCTGGCCGAGCGCGACCGCACCGACCGCGGCGATCGTCATCAGGGTGCCGACGCCGATCCGTCCGTGCCGAAGGTTGCGCAGCGCGCCGGGGACGAACGTCCAGGCCGCGACGGCCGCCGCGACCAGCTCGACTCCCAGGACCAGCGGACGCGGCCCGCCACCGAGGTCGACGAGCCACGCGGCCCCGAGCAGCACCGCGGCCGCCGCCGCGAACTGCAGCTCACGCACCTGCCAGAGGTGCCCGGGTCCTTGGTCGAGGTCCTGCTCGGGGGCGCAGCAGACGTCAGACACGGTCGGCCTTCCCGACCAGCCGCGGGTCCTCGACGTCGAGCAGCACCGACACGAGCAGCCGGCCCCGGTCGGTCAGCCGGTACATGACCATCCGGCCGTCCTTGCGGGACGCGACGAGACCTGCCGTCCGCAGCTGACGCAGATGGTGCGAGACCAGGGCCTGTGACGCGCCGACGACCCACGCCATGTCGCACACGCACAGCTCGTCGCCGACCAGCAGCGCCATCGCGATCCGCAGCCGCGTCGGCTCACCCATAGCCCGCGCGTGACCGGCCGCGGACTCCACGTCGTCCACCCCCGGCACCGCGGCCCGGATCCGTTCCGCGTGCGGCAGGTCGAGGCACAGCAGCTCGCAGGCGTCGTCGTTCACCATGCGAACACACTAACGTTCGTTGATATGTCGAGTCGATACCGCTTCGCCGCTGGACTCGACGCCTGTCGCGCCGCTACGATTCATGCATGTTGACGCATGTGTTTGAACGACGGAGCCGGTGATGGGCCACGGACACGGGCACGGGCACGGAACCCCGGGCGCGACGGCCGGCGCAGGCTACGTCCGGCGCCTCGGGCTGGCGCTCGGGCTGACCGCGGCCTACATGGTCGTGCAGGTCGTCGTGGGCGTGACCAGCGGCTCCCTGGCCCTGCTCTCCGACGCCGCACACATGGGCACCGACGTGCTCGGTCTGGGGCTGGCGCTGGCGGCGGTCGTCCTGGCGAACCGCCCCGCGGCGTCGCAGCGCACCTACGGCAACTACCGGCTCGAGGTCCTCGCCGCAGTGATCAACGGCCTGCTGCTGCTCGGGGCCGCGGCGTACGTGTTCGTCGAGGCGATCCGGCGCATCGCCGACCCCACCGAGGTCGCCGGCGTGCCGGTGCTGATCGCTGCCGTGTTCGGCCTCGCCGTCAACGTCGTGAGCATGCGACTGCTCGCCCGCGGCGCGCAGGACAGCCTCAACGTCAATGGCGCCTACCTCGAGGTGCTCGCCGACATGGTCGGCTCGATCGGTGTCATCGTCGCCGCGCTCGTCGTCTGGCTCACCGGCTGGATGTACGCCGACACCCTGATCGCCGCCGGGATCGGGCTCTTCATCCTCCCCCGCACCTACGTCCTCATGCGGCACGCGCTGCGGATCCTCATGGAGGCGGCGCCTCCGGGTGTCGACGTCGACGCGGTCGCCCGCCGCCTGCGCGCGATCGACGGCGTCGCCGACGTCCACCAGCTCCACATCTGGACGATCACGTCCGGGATGGAAGCCGCGAGCGCGCACGTCCTCGTCGACTCCGACGACCGGATCCACCCGGTCCTCGACGAGGCGCGCGCGGTCCTGGCCGACGTCGGCGTCACCCGCAGCACCGTCCAGGTCGAACCCATGTCACACACCGACGACTCGGTCGCCGACGTCGGGAGCAGAGAACCAGCCACCCGCTGACGTGAGTCCCGCTCCTGGCGTCGCGACCGGCGGTGAACTGTCGGTGCCCGGCCGCACACTGCGTCCATGTCGAGGCTGCGCAGACTCCCGGACTGGGTCGGGCACCCACTGCCGGCCGTCGCCGACGCCGAGTCGATCCTGCTTGTGATCTTCGACGAGACGAGGGCGCCGCAGGCGCTGGGGTCCTGGGTGAGCTTGGCGTGGCTCGGAGCTGAGGAGGGCCCCGACACGACTGGCCCTTTTCGCCGAGAGGCTCCGACCGAGCTGGCAGCCTGGGCAGCGATGTCGGTGGCCGGCTCGGTTGCCGATGCCGAGTTGTATCCGGCTCCCTCCTGGTGGGCTACGCGAGGCATCGCCCGGCCAGATCGGATGAGTCGACAGGAGTGGGAGGAGCGGACCGGTAGCACCTGGGAGCGGCACTATGCGCGGGGCGTCGCAGTGGCGCTGGGCTGGGTGACCGGGGAGCTCATCGACCCCAGGGCGATGTGTCCGACGCTGAACGGCGGTGCCGAACGGATCTCGTCGCTGGACCGCGAGCGGTACCGCACCCAGCTGCACCGAGTCGCTGCAGGGACAGCAGTCCGGTGACGATCTGCTCCTCACCCGACATCGGCCGCGTGTGACTCGTCAAGGTCCACGCTGGCCTCCGAGGCGTGGTCGTCGGTGTGCCAGTGAGCGAGTTGAGCCGCGCGGAGGTCGGCGTCGGCCTGGTGGTCGGCAATCTCGCGGGCTTGGATTTCGGCCAGCGCCCTCGCGGCGCGGTCAAGGGAGACCGTGACGTCCTCAGCGCTCGGGACGCGAACGAGGTCGTCGCGAGCCTGGCGAGGTTCGCGGGCGGCGACGTCGCGTAGATCGTCGAGCGCGGTTTCGGGCATCTGCCGGTCGTGGACGTGCGGGAGGGGCACGTGCCGGCGCTCGTCGCCGCGGTCGATGTCCGCATCGGTGATTCCTCGGTACTGGTCTTCGCGCATGTCGGCGTCGCGAGCTGCCGCAAGCCACTCCTCGGCCGTGACCAGTGGTTCCGACTCGATATCGGCGCGACGGTCTGCCAGGACAGCTGCGGCCTCGTCGGCTGCTGCGCAACTTCCGGCGGTGTGGGCCAGCCAACGCGCGCGGGCGTCGTCGACGTGCTCGAGCTGGCCGACGCGGCCGTCGAGGGCCTCAGCGAGCGCCGCCGCTTCCGCAGCCTCACGCCGCAGTCGGGCCTGGTCTGGGAGGGGCGCAGCGTCGGCCTCGGCGAGACGCAGGCTTGTGTCGCGTCGGTGGTTCTCGGCAGCTTGTCGAGTGGCAGCGAGTTCGTTGCCGACGAACGGCGGGGCGAAAGACTGCTCGCGCTCCCACGCGCGTACCCGCATCCTTAGTTGGCCATCGGACAGTTCCGCGGCCTCCCTGCTGACTTCGGGACGGCCGAGGGCTCGCCACGCCGCGCGGTAGGCGGCGTAGTGCTCGATCTGACCAGCGCGTGGCGCCCGTCCAAGAACGTCCAGCGCACCAGCTGGGTCGGTGAGGTCGCGATGCGCCGCCACCGCGGTCGCTGCCTGCCGCCAGGCATCCTGCCGCGTGGGTTCTGACGGTAGCGGCCCGAAAGCCTCGACAGCCCAGGCGGGCGGATCGGCGACGATGGCCATCCCGAGCGCGTCAGAGCGGTCGTCGGCCGTCGACGCGAGACGGTCGAGGTAGGTCTGCCACGCCTGATCGTCGAGTCTCGGGACTCGGGAGGTCCAGGTTTCCCCGACGGGGTCGAGCCGAAGGCCGCGGTCGGTGATGCGGGTGTGGATGACGTTGGACAGGTTCCGCGCCCCGGCCAGTGGTCGGTCCTCGATCGCTGCAGCGAGGACTATGCGCGGGTCGTGGCCGGCAAGCTCGACGCGCCGCAGGATGCGGGTCAGGGTCGCGGCCCCGTCCTCGGCAGCGATCTGCAGCCGCTGAGACCCGGTCAGGGCGCCGTCGGCGGCGAGTTGATCGAGCCACCGAGCGGTGCGGTCGGTCGCGGCGAGCTGCGAGGCGTCGGCGAGCAACTCGACCGCGGCACGCAGACTTCCGTTGTCGGCTGCGGAGTCCGCGGCGGTGGTGAGCGCCGAGCGGCTGGTGTGCTGGTCGTCGGGGTCGAGCAGGCCTGCGAGCATCGCCACGGGGTGGCGGTGCAGGTTCTGGTCGGGTCGGCCCTGGGCGGGGTCGTCGATCGTGGTTGTGGTGGCGATGTGGGCGGTGTTGGTGTGGCGGCCTCGGGACATGCCGACGTAGAGCGCGGCCGGGCCGGTGCGGGTGGTGACGACGGTGTGGCTGGTGTCGACCGTCGCGCCTTGGGCTGCGTGCACGGTCGAGGCGTAGCCGAGCGCCAGGTGCTGCTGCACATAGGCGGCGGGCAGGACGATGCGGTCGCCGTGCTGTTCGCCGTCGGGTCCGTGCCCGGTGATCACGGCCACCTCGAGGCTACCGTCGGATCGGGTTGCGGTGACGCGGTAGGTCTCGCGGTTGATGGGGCCGCGCCGGTTGCCCTCGAGGCCGGCGAGGTGCCAGCCGTTGCGGCGGGCCTCAACGAGGTCTCCGACCCCGGCCTGGACGCCCTGCAGGCCGAGCGGCACCCCGTCTTCGGTGACCTTTCCGAGCCGGACGAGCTCGGCGCGCAGCTGCGCGGACAGGCCCCCGGCCTGCTCGTTGGTGTCGACGATGAGCAGGCTGCGGCGCCCGGCGAGGGTGTCGGCCAGCCAGGCGCGGGTCGCCGAGGTCTCGGCCTGTTCGAGAGTGCCGGAATCCAGTAGGCGGCCGTGTTCGAAGTACGTGCGGAGCACGCGCTCGTCGCCGGCACGCAGTTGCAGGGACGCGGCCCGTTCCCAGTCGTCGGTGAAGCGGCGGGCATCGGCGAGCTCGTAGCGAGCACCGGAGTTCGCGAGCAGGTCCATGCCGCCGCCGGCGCCGACCGCGGCAAGCTGCTTGTGGTCACCGACCAGCAGCAGCTTCCCACCGGCCCGATCTACGTGGTCGTGGATGGCTGCCAGGGAGGCGGTGTCGGTCATCGCGGACTCGTCGACGACCACCAGGTCCCCCGCGTGCAGGGCCCAGCCGCGGTCGTCGTCGCGGACCGTGCCCTCGGCCGGTGGCGTGGCGAGCCGGTCCTGGCATGCAAGCCAGCGGGTGACATTGCGCGCGGTCAGGCCCTCGCCGGCGAGGACGTCGGTGGCGACCTGGCTGGTCGCCAAGCCGAACACCCGCCGCGCCGGGGTCTCGGCGGCGGTGGGTGCGGACTCCCAGGCTCGCGCGATCGCACCCACGACGAAGCTCTTCCCGGTCCCGGCCGGACCAACCAGCGACTCGATCCGTGCGCCCGAGGTCAGCACGCCCTCGACCGCGGCGACCTGGTCGGGGCCCAGGGCGATTCCGGACTCGGCGAGACCAACCAGAAAGGCCCGGGCATGTGCGCGAGACACGACCGCAGCCGAGGTGTCGGCCGTGGCGGCGACGAGGAACCGCTCGGTGCGGACGTGGTCGGGCGTGGCGTAGAGCTGCGCCCCGGGCTGCTGGTAGGCCGACTCGCCGTTGGCCAGCCGCAGCTGCGCAGGTAACGCGTCGTCCGCGGCCCGTGCAGTGTCCAGCGGTGTCGCAGCGGACAGTGCCGCCGCCGTGAGCTCGTCGAGCAGTCGGCCGATGTCAGCGCCCGCGGTCACGCCGAGATGGTCGGGTAGCGCTGCGTTGATCGCTGCCGTGAGGTCCGCCCGGGTCCACGCGGCCTTGCGGGACTGCACGTCCGCCAGCGCCAGCTCGACGACCGCCGCCGGCGACCACGCCTCCACCGCCGGACCGCCGTCGGCGCGCGCGCCCAGGGCTGATTCGGCGACCCCGACGAGCCCGCCCGTGACCTCGCCGCGGATCCGGGCGTCGATCCGGTCCAGGAGCTGGTCGCGGGTCTCCCCCGTGTGGGATTTGGCCCGCCGGGTGATGAGGGTCGCGTGCTGGGCGATCCGCTCCCTCTCGTAGCTCGTCGGCGCCCGCCCGTGCCTCGCCTCGAAGCCCGCGATCAGATCCGCGGCCTTGGCCGTGACCGCGCGACGCCGGGAGGAGACGAGAGCCATCGCCTCCTGCGAGACACCGACGACCTCACGGGCTTTCCCGTCGGGGCGCGTGGCGATGAGCAGACCGAGAGCGCTCGTGAGGCGTTCCTCGGTGGTGCGTTCGGCAACCGCGGCCCCGGCGGGGCGCCAACGGTGCAGGCTGCGCCCGTCGACGGTCCGCCACGCTCCGTCGGGGCCTTCGACGCGGTTGAGGATCGTGTTGTGAATGTGCAGCTGCGGGTCGTGATCCCGCGAGTCATGCTGAAAGAACGACGCCACCACCCAGTCATGCGCATCCGCGTGCCGGCCCGCCGCACCCCCGTGATGCCCGAGGCGGGTGTAGCCGGCCTTCTCCGCCATATAGGCCAGGCCGGCGTTGTTCCCGGCCCAGATCGCGTCCTCCACCGCCGACCGGAACTGCCCCCACGCCTCCGCTGCGGTCTCGTCCCCCGCTGCGCGGGCGGCGGTCTCCTTTGCCTCGAACGCGGTGTGGACCAGCGTGATGGACTTGGCGACGCTGAACGTCATGTCGTAGAACGCCACGTTCCGCCGCGCCGCCTTGCCCGCTTCTGTACGGAGTTCAACGCGGCGTTCAGCCGACGCGTTCGGCTCGCGTTCAACCGCCGCGGCGTACAACTCGTCCTCTGACTGGTAGCGCCGTCCCGTGTGCCCGAGCGTGCTCACCTCGTCCCACCGAGAGGGGTCGTTGAACGCCTCGTGGCGGGGGTCGAGGAACCGCTCGTAGACCGCCTTCATGTCCTGGGCCTCGACCAGCCCCCGCAGACCCAGCTTCTCCGCCCCGGCCCCCCACCAACGGCCCGGAGGCTCTCCCTCGGTGACGGCGCCGGTGTAGTAGTTCTCCCGCCCTGCGGCAACCTGCTTGAGCAGGTAGTCGGGGCTGTAGCCGTTGTTGATCCTCAGCACCCGCACCACCCCCACGACCAGCCGATCCACGCATGGGCCGATGCGGCAGCGCGGAGCGCCCCGTCGGGTCGGCCGGAGGCCGGCCCTCCCCGTCGGATCGTGATGCAAAGGTGTGATGGCTTTGATCTTGTAGGGGTTGAGTCTGTTTCGGTGGCTTTGTCGGTCTTGCTGGTGTGCTGCTGGGTCGTGCTGGTCGTGGTCGTGAGCTGAGCTGCTGATGGGTGCTGGTTGGCGTTGGTGGTCATGGCTGGGTGTCCTCGTGGCTGTCGGGGAGCGGGGTGCCGGTGGCGTCCGGGGCGGCCGCAGGCCGCGCGTGGGCGGCCTGCTGGTCCTCGCGGAGCGTCTTGAGCGCGGTGGCAGCGGTGCCGCGGGAGACACCGGCTTCGGCCTCGACCTCGGAGACGGTCGGGAGCTCTCCGGAGCGGGCCGCGAGGCGCGCTGCGGCCGCGAGAGCGCGGTCGCGGGCGGGTGCTTCCGGCCCCCTGGCGGGGCCACGTTCAAGGCGTCCGGTCCGGCCGACGAACGGGGTGACCACCCCGTCGGCGCCGTTGAACGATTCGGCCGTCGACGGGGCGTCGGCGACGATCGGGAGGGGCGCGGTGAGGGGCTCTGAACGCTCGATTGAACGCCCAGTTGAACGCTCTGAACGGCTGAACGCCTCGGATTGAACGGACTGAACGCTCGAGTCTGAACGGTGGGCGTCGGCGTGAACAGCTGAACGCTCCCCCGTTGAACGGCCTCCGTTGTCGGTGGGATGGTCGGCGGCGAGCAGGTGCAGCAGGTGCGCGGCGAGCGCCGCGGCGATGGCCGGCCACGCCCCGATCCCGAACCGCAACGCGCTCGGCACCGCCAACCCCGCAACCGCGCTGGGGTTGACGTCGCTGGCCAGGAATACCGCCTGCGCCAGCCCTGACAACCCGGCCGACAACACGACAACCGACCAGGCGTAGCCGCGCGCCGAACCCTCCAGGCGGGCGGTGGCTGTGTAGGCGACCACAGCGAGACCGTCGGTGATGAGCGGGTAGATCCAGGCGATCGACGTCGGCACTCGCGCTGCGACGGCGACCTCGTAGAGACCGTGCGCCGTCGCCGCGGCGGCGCCCAGGGCGACGATGAGCCCGGGCAGCCACAACACCCACCGGCTCCCCCTGTTGTCGGTCATCGGGGCGGCTGCCGTTCCCGGCTGGTGTCGCCGCGCTGGATCAGCCGCCGAGCAACAGCGGACCAGTCCCCCGCCGCGGAGATCGCATGCGAGGCCTGCCGAGCCGCGGCCATCCGTGAGGTGCGGAGGACGGCGACTTCGGCGGCGAGACGGCCGGCGATGACGAGCGGGTCGCGCTCGACCAGGCAGCCGATCACGAACACCGCGACAGCGGCGAGCTTGGCCTCGGTATCGGCGTCGGCCCATTCCGCGGTCCCGAGCAGCGGCACCTCGACGCCCTCGGCGCTCGCGGCGACGATCCACGGGTCCAGGAATTCGGCCACGACCTCGACGTCGCGCTCGCACAACCAGCTCGGCGCGGAGGCCGCGGCGCGGGTGGCGTTGGTGGTGGTCATGTCCAGGCTCCTTCCGCGGCGGTGTGTGCGGGTTCGGGCGGGGTCGTGTCGCGGGCGGTGGCCCACCAGCCCGCGATGTCGGCGAGTTGATCGGCCCCGGGCAGGTCGGGGCACCCGGCGTGCAGTGGCGGGCGACCGGGCCTGTCGCGGTGCCGATCGCGTGAGCAGGACCCGACGGCTTGACGGATACGGCGCACCACACCGGGGCGTTGCCGGTCGTGCCAGTCCCCCGCGAGGGCGACCGAGGCGGCGGGGCCTTGGTAGGCGGCCGACCAGGCGTGCATCAGCCAGACCAGTTCTTCGACGACGTCGGGATGCCACAGCCAGCAGTCCGACAACGCCGCAGCACCGTCGGGGTAGCGGAGATAGATCGCCTGCAACCAGCCGCCGAGTTGGTCGAGCAGAGTCGTGGTGTTCTCGGGGTCCTCGGGGGCGAGCAGCCAGGACGGGGCAGGGCCGGCGTTGCGGCGGTTGGCGATCGAGGCGACGGTCCCGGAAAGCCGGGCCAAGACCTCAGCCAACTCCTCCACCCGTGTAGGGAGTGAGGTGAGGGGGTCGACGTCGCGGCGCAGGCCGTCGACGAGGCGAGCCAGCCCGGCGACCGGGCCCGACCAGCCCTCCTCACCCGAGCTCGGGCTGGGGATCGGCGGCGGATTCGGGGTCATCGGATGCTCCAGAGAGGCGTGGTGGCGCGCCGGGCCAGACCCGCCCCAGCGCAGGGCGAGTCCGGCCGGCGGCGCGCGAACAGAAATGCGAGTGCGGTCGGCGGGTCAGCCGGTGGGGCGCTGGTCGCCGTCCTCGTCGGGCTCGACGGGCAGGGCGTCGAGGACCACCAGCCGGGGGCGCTGCGGCGTCGACTCGGCCGGGCCGACGGTGAGCACGCCGCGGACCGGGCGCGCCGGGAGGCGGCGGCGCCGCAGACGTCGCCCGATCCGGTCCGGCATCCCCTGCCACCACCCAGCCCAGCGGGCGAGGCGCTCGGCGAGGTCGGGGTGGTCATCGGAGAACTGCGCCCAGCGCTGCTCGGGGCGCTGCCAGATCATCTGCGCCCGCCCGATCACCGGCGCGATCCCCCGACGGATCACCAACACCCGCCCCGCCGGAAGGTTCGCGATCTGCGCCGGGGAGAGCACCGCGGTCTTCCGGGTGCCGTGGGCGGTGGTGTGGCGGGCCGGGTCGACGGTGTCGGCGGGCTCGTCCCGGTCTCCGGTCAGGGTGGACCAGAACTGCAGGTCGTCGCGGTCGCGGGTGCCGCCGAACACCATCACCGCACCCGCGTTGTTCAGGATCGTCGCCGCGTCATGCTGGCCGTAGCGGGCCAGGAGCTGGGCGCGGGACTGGAACGCGCAGATGATGTTGACCCCGCGCCCGCCCATGTCAGCGGTCCAGGACTCGAGAGGGACCGGGCAGATCAGAGCGGCCTCGTCGAGCGCCAGCCTGAGTGGCGGGTCGAGCCGTCCGCCTGGGCGGGTGGCGGCGGTGCGGCGGGCCTGGCGGGCGATGTGTCCGGTGAGGGCGCAGACCAGCGGGGCGACCTGAGCTTCCTCCCCACCCAGGAGGTAGACGGTGCCGTTGGTGGCCAGGAGCTCGTCGACGTCGAGCGGACGGGCCCACGGCTTCTGCTCACCGAGCCCGGCCGCCGCGCTCGCAGCAGGCGAGGTGAGCCAGCCGAGCGCGGGCATGATCGTCGAGGTGATCGAGGACCGGGTGCGGTCGTTCGTGCCCAGGAACTGGCCCAGGTCGAGCTCGAACGCCGGCTCCGGGCTGCGACGCAGCAACACCGTCAGCTCCCGCGACGCCGCTCCCGGATCGGCCAGCCAGCCGAGGACGTCGCGCATCGACCGGCCACCGAGTGCCGCGGCGTGCAGCAGCGCTGCGAGGACGCGGCGGCCTTGGGCGTCCCAGAACTCCCGATCACCCGACGCGCCGGCGCGGGTGGTGGCGGCGAGCATGTCCGTCGCGCGCTCCCCCACCGTCACCGGATCCGCGCACCCGGAGACCGGGTCGAAGGTCACCGTGGACGGGAGACCGGCGAGGCCGACGGCGTTGAACACCCACACCGGCCCCCGCCCCGCGCGCTGGCCGGCGGTGAGCTCGAAGAGGTCCCCGCGGGTGGAGGCGACGAGAGCGGCGCCGGGGGCGTCGAGGATCTGCGCGGCCAACCACCCCGACTTCCCGGTCCGGGGGCCGCCGAAGATCAGCGTGACGTCCTCGACCGAGGACCACACCCACAACAACCCGCTGCGGCACAACCGCACCGCCACCTCCGGCACCGGCAGCCGCCACCGATCCCGACGATCCATCCCCGCCAGCGACGGGCGCACCCCGCCGGCACGGCGGCGCATCGCCGCCGACCCGGCGAACCGAAGGATGTCGAAGCTCGACGCGACCCCGGACTTCCGCCGCGAGCGGGAGCCCCACCGGTTCACCGTCGCCGACGAGCGGGTCCACCGATGCCACACCCACACGCCGCCCGCGGCGGCGACGATCAGCAACAGTGGCAGCCCGACGACCGCCACAAGGGCGGTGAGCGGGAGCAGCGCGATGAGGCCGAGGCCGGCGCTGAGGACCTTCGCCCCCCGCCTCGCCGCCAGCACCGACCCGCCGACGGCGGCGAGCGGGAGAAGGACCGTCCAGAGGTTCATCGAATCACCAGCAGCGCAGCCGCAACAGCCTCGGCGATCGCACGAGCATTGGCCGGACCCATGCGTGAGAACCGGAACCGGTCCTCCCCCAACGCGATCACGAGGTCGAGCACCGCGATCTCGCTCGTCGACGCCTTCGCGAAGACACCCGCGACGAACGCCGCCCGGGCCTTGGTCCAGTCGATCCAGCACAACCCGTCGATGTCGCGCTCGATGCACGCGTCACGGAACTCCGCCCGCGCCGGCCACGTGCCGTGCCCGATCAGCAGACTCACGGCCGCGGCCACATGCGGGCCCGGCCCCCTCGCCCACCGCCGCAGGCCGTCGACCGCAGCACTTCCCGACGTCGGCGCGCTCATCGCGACACCTCGACAACCTCGCTCGACGTGCCCCGTTCGTCGACGGGCGAGTCAACGCCGATGTGCCCGATCCTCGACCAGAACGTGTTGACGACCCGGTCGGCCTCGCGCATCCGGGCGGCGAGCTCGCACAGGTCCAGCGCGGCGAGGTCGAGGCGCTCGCGCGGGTCGAACGCCCTCGAGTCGTCGTAGACCGGGCGCGTGTCGCCGTAGTGCGCGACCTGCCAGGCCAGCACCTCGGCCAGCCCGCCCAGCGCGGCGAGGGTGTCGACGACGTCGGCGGCCATCGCGTAGAAGTCAGCGTGGTTCGGCTCGGCCGAGCGCTGCGCGTGGACCGCAGCGCGCCACGCCTTCGCTCCCGCAGTCGCCTCGCGCACCGCCTCCGGGCGGGTGTCGGTGTCGTGGTGGATGTCGTTGGTTCGCATCTAGGATCGGTGTCCTTCCGGTGTTGTGTTGCCTGCCAGGGCCTCGCATGCTGTGGAGATTCGGAGGGGAGCTCCGGTTGCAGCCGGACTCCCCTCCCCCGTAACCGCCTCAGCGACGGCGGGACGGTGCGCTTCGGCGTGCCAGCGATGAGCGGTTCCGCGTACGACTCCGAACCGATGCATCAGCTCGGTCGCGGTCGCCCCGCCGGCAGCGGCACGGCGGCCGGCGGCGGCTCGCTCCCGCAACCCAGCCGGAGGAATCGACTCGATCCTGTCGACATCCAGGTCGATGCCTCGGCTCCGACGCAGCGCAACGCGTTCGTCTGGAGTGGTGCCGCCGGCGATGCCCTCGGGGAGTGCCTGCAACGCGAACTCCAGGCACCGCTTCCGGACCGGACAGACCCTGCAGACTTCCTTTGCCACGACAGCCTGCTCCTCGAACAGCAGGCCGCTGTCCACAGCGGGGAAGAACAGGTCCGGGTCGACCTCGCGACAGGCGGCTACCAGTCGCCAGTCGTTGAAATCGTGTCGTCGAGCGCTCATCCGACGGCCTCCGAGCTGGTCGGTGCGCTGTGCCTCAGCGCGGGCGTCG
Source organism: Pseudonocardia benzenivorans CB1190 (assembly GCF_000196675.2). Classification (GTDB taxonomy): domain Bacteria; phylum Actinomycetota; class Actinomycetes; order Mycobacteriales; family Pseudonocardiaceae; genus Pseudonocardia; species Pseudonocardia benzenivorans. The sequence continues at coordinate 4,718,164 of NC_015312.1, forward strand.
TGGACTGATCCACGGTGGAGAGGAATGAGGAGACCGCTCCAGGAAGGCCCTGACCGGCGGGGGTGGCAACGAAGAGAACCAGTGCGACCAGTGCGAACACGACCGCTCCGGCGGGTACCCGGCACTTCGCGCAGATGACGGCCCCGACGATCGCGAAGAGGATCAGCACTCCGACGCTGCTCATCGCTGCACCGCCTGAGGGTCCGGAACCCAACCGGCAGCGTCGACGACGCTCTGCGTTGCGATCGCGGCGTCCACCATCTCGTCGACCGCCCGCGCGGGAACGATGAGCCGCCCCCTGATCCGAACTGCCGGGAAGTCGCCCGCGTTGATCGCTCGGTAGACGGTCATGGCCGACATGCCGAGCATCCGCGCGACCTGTCCGACGCTGTAGAACGTCGGCGGACCGGCAGCGTCGCGGCTCGCTCCCATCGAGTCTGACATCGTCACTCCATTTCTATACATGTTTGGTACATGTACTGAACAAGGTAGGTACGAGTGCGGGCTCTGTCAACGCCCGTGATCTCGCGTTCCTCAAGAGTGCTGGCGAGGTGGGAGTCCACGGCAGATGACGCGGGGTGACGCGAGATGACGCGAGATCCAGGTCAGGGTTGATTCCCGCAGCTCAAGACGCCATCGTGATCATTACGGCGAACGGGGGATGCATGCTGAGCCGACTGGCGCAGGCCCGCGCCGACCGAGGATGGAAGAAGGCACGGCTGCTGCATGAGCTCCGCGCAGCGGCCGGGCGGCGGGGCGAGACGCTCCCGAAGGACGAGAGCCTCGGCCGCCGGGTGGCCATCTGGGAGAACCAGGGAGGCGCGGTCGGCGGCTTCTATAGTGACCTGCTCTGCGAGGTGTACGGACGATCCGCGATCGAGCTCGGGCTCACAGAACCGGTCCTCCCCCGGTCGCCCGACCCTGTCGTTCCCGATGAAGGAACGATGCCGCACTTCAGCAGGCTCGACGCCTCACTCGTCGGCCTGTTGCGGGGGCAGACCCAGAACATCCGGCTCCTCGATCGACGCCTCGGCGGCGCCGCGATCTTCCGGCAGGCGCGTGCACATGTCGACAACGTCGAGCAGATTGTTCGATACGCATTGCCGGGAGATATTCGCGACGAAGCGGCCGCGGAACTCAGCCAGGCCGCCGCACTCGCCGGCTGGCAGGCCCTCGACATGGGAAACCTCGATGAGGCGTGGCGCCTCCATGAGACCGCGGTGTCCGCTGCACGCGAGAGCGGCGACGGTTCGGCGCTCGCGTATGCCCGTGCGCAGCAGGCCTATGTCCTTCTCGACGGTGACCGACCTGCGGACGCCCAAGCACTGATCGCGTCGGCCGGCCGATCCCACGCACCGATTCCGCCGAGCTTGCGCGCCTGGCTCTATGCGGCGGAAGGCGAAGCTTCTGCTGCGCTGGGCGATCGCGACGCTGCGATACGTGCACTCGACGCTGCCGACGCGCTCCTCCCCGATCAGGTCGACGCCTCGCTGCCGTACCTGATGCTTGATGACGGGCACCTGGCGCGATGGCGCGGGCACTGCCTCGCGCGACTGGGCGAGGAGTCGGCGATCGCTGAGCTGAGCGCGGCCCTCGCGAAGATGGGCGAGGGGAACTACGGACGCGCCGAGGTGAGCTTGCGCGTCGATCTCGCGCTCGCGTTCACAGCGCGATCGGACATCGCAGAGGCTCGGAAGCAAGCACAGCTCGCTTCCGAGCTCGCGGGACAGACCGGTTCCGCGCGCCAGCGGAGGCGGATCGCGGGGCTACTCGGTCTGTGAGCCGGAGTCGCGCCCGTCGAGGGCCAGAACGTGCAGCAACCCGACGAGAGATCCGGAGTTCACGATGCGCCCCTTGGCAATCAGCTCCGGGACCTGCGCCAGGGGGACCCATTCGAACCGGCCCTCGTTGACCTCGACGGCTTCCCCCACTCGCTCCGCGCCCCGGGACAGGAAGACGTGGTGGGCGTTGCGCACCATGCCGATCATGGGCTCGAACGTCACCAGGTGCTCGATCGACCTGGTGCGGTAGCCGGTCTCCTCTTCCACCTCGCGCGCGGCGGTCTCCGCCGGCGACTCGTTCTCCTCAAGTAGACCGCCGGGCAGCTCCCAGTTCCACACGTCGGGAACGAATCGATGGCGCCACGCGAGCAGCACGTGCTCAGCGGCGTCGTCGAGCACGACCGTCATGGCTGCCGGCGGCAGCATCACGGTGTGGTGCTCGAACCGTTCCCCGGACGGCATTGAGATGTCCGCGAGCCCGACCGTCACCCACTCGTTCTCGTAGACAGGCCGCTCGCTGTGAACGGTCCAGCGCTGCGCATCGTCTTCCGGCCTTGTCATGCGGTGAACCGTATCTGGACGCGGCAGCGGCCTCGGCTCAGCGGGCTGCCACGAATGCGCCAGCCCCTTGGCGCACAACGACCGCGCCCTCGTCGACGAGGACCTGGATCGCACGCCGCACTGTGTTTCGTGAGACGTCGAACTCGGCCATCAGCGCAGCTTCGCTCGGGAGGGCGTCGCTCGTCGCGAACTCGCCGGACTCGATCCGACGCAGCAGCTCGGCCGCGATACGCCCATATGCGGTCACTGACGATGGCCCGGCTCCAGCGCCGACGACACGACGGCCTTGGCCCGGGAGGACCTCGAGAAGCCCATCGTCGAGCAGCACCGCGAGCGCCGACCGAACGGTCCCGCGGGCGACGCCGAACCGCTCTGCGAGGACGTTCTCGGAGGGGACCATGGCGCCGGGGGCCAGCTCGCCGCTCTCGATCAGACGACGCAGCTCGTCGGCGATCTGCCGGAAGGCGCCACGGGGAGCCAAGAGCGCGGCCTCCTCGGGTGCCGAGCGGGGGAACGGCAGCAGCCTACTTCCCACTCTCACCCAAGCGGTTCATCCGCCACCGACGTGTCAAAGGCGCAACGACCGCACTGTTCAGCTGGCCCTCCGCCGGCGCCGCGGGACGTAGGTGACGGCCTCGTCGGGCCGGCCCGGCAGATGTACGACGATGTCGTACTCGAGATAGTCCGATTCTTCTCCACCTGAGCGGCAGACGGCATCGATCAGGAGGTCCAAGAGGTCCTGTGAGTCCCCCGGATCGACCTCGGTGCTGAAGCGGGCGACACCTCGGCCCTTCCGGCGGAGCTCGACCTCGTGCATCTGGGGAGCGTGCGCAGACGTAGGTTCCGGGACGGGGCCGACTGCCGGCGCTGGAACGGGGGTCCCGGCCACCTGAAATCCGCGGCCGCCTGAACGGAGAAGCCCCTCTCCACGCAGCAGATCGAGCGCCCTGTGGGCCGTGCCCACCGACACGACGTATCTCGCAGCGATGGCCTTCACACTCGGAAGGAACTGGCCATCCGTCAAACCATCGCCCTTGACTGCAGACCGGATTGCCTCCGCCACCCGCCGATAGGGAGCATCCGACTCGTCTCCGGACAACGGGGGCAGCACGACGTCGGCCGGTCGCATCGGGAGCCGTGCAGACAGGCTCGTCGCAGCGCGCTGATCGCTTTCGGACACGAATGCCGCATAGGTCCGCAGCGTCGTCGTCCCGCCACCACTGTGTCCGAGGCGGCCCGCGACCGTCCTGATATCGACGCCGGCCGCGATGAGCTCGGTCGCGGAGAAGTGACGCAGCTTGTGGATCGATGTGTGGATCTCGAGCCGTTTGACGAGCTTCGCGTACCGCTGGCTCACGGAGTTCGGCTGGTAGTGCCGACTACCGTCAGGCGCCAGAGAGAACACGAATGCGTCACGGCCGAGCCGAAGCCCGAACTCGCCGGCTCGACTCTCACAACGCTCGCGATGAACCCGCATCACGTCGACGGTTTCGGGATCGAGCGCGATCCGGCGTTGCTGGTGAGTCTTGGTGTCCTTCTCCCACATGTCGCTCCCCCGCTGACCGATACTTCGGTCGAGGACGAGCACGCCGGCATCGAGATCGAGGTTGCGCCAACGAAGTCCGCAAAGCTCGCCGCGACGGACTCCTGTCACCATCACAAGCCAGACGAGCGTCCCCCACTCAGCGTCCCCCCACGCGGCTATCAGAATTCGTGCCGCTTCCTGAGCGGTTGGCGGCTTCGGTGCAGGTACCGGAGCGGGCGGTGGCTCTGCCTGCCCGATCGGGTTGACCGCTATCCAGCGCCAGCGGACGGCGCGCTTCAAGGCCCCGCTGAGAATGAAATGAATCTGGCGGATCGTCGACACGCCGAGAGGGCTGCAGGAGTGCGGTCGGCATCGGTCGTCACATTCGTGCACCTTGGCGGTTCGGTGCTCGATGAACTTCGTTCGGCAGTGCTCACGGCACCGACGAAGCTCGCGGTAGAACGCGTCGAAGACGTCACCGTCCAGCGCGCCGACCTGGACCTGGCCAATGAGCGGGCTGATGTGCTTTTCCGCATAGCCGCGGTAGGTGTCCAACGTCGAGCGCTCGAGCACGGCGCGATCGAAGTGCTTCTCGAGCAGCTCGTCGACAGTGGCCGCGGTCCGCGGATGCCGCCGCTCGTCGACCTGGTTGCCGAGCCGCCGAAGGACCCGCTCAGCCTCGGCCGCTGCGCTGGGCCCGGCCGGCACGACCTCCTTGAGGTAGTGCCGGCGCTTCGTGACCGGGTCCCAGCCTGCGTACACGTAGACCCGGAACGACCCGCTCGGGAGCTGCTCGATGCCACCCTTCGCGCGCTTCCGCCTGCGTCGTCCCGTGGGTGCCATGGGAGGACGCTAACAACGACTCACTCCACGTTTGACTCCACGAGCGTCGGCCGCCGTGTGGCAGCCGGCGCGTTTCGCCTGGTCAAACTAGTGGGGCAGGTGGGGCTCGAACCCACGACCTGACGGATTATGAGTCCGCTGCTCTGACCAACTGAGCTACCGCCCCGCAGGAGCTCAGGTTAGCGGCCCACCGCTCGCCCCGACGCCGCGGCCAGTTCCTCGCGCAGCAGCGCCGCGAGGTCCTCGGCGTGGGAGAGGAACGGGGAGTGCGCGGCGGGCAGATGGACGACGCGCTGCGCCCGCTCGGCCATTCTCTCCTGCGCCCGGGGCGCGAGAGCGGCGTCGTTGTCGCACACGACGTAGGTGCTGGGCAGCGTGCGCCACGCGGCGGCCGTGAGGGTTGCGGTGTAGGCCGCGAGCGACTGGTGCCCCAGCTTGGCGACGGCCGCCTCGGCGATGGCGGGGTCGACGTCGCCGTAGAGGAACTCCTCGGGGTGGCGCGCGTCGAGGTAGCCCTCGTCCTCGTGGACGTCCCACCAGTGCGGCCACTGCCCACGCAGGCTCCCGACGACCGTGTGCCCGACGTCCATCATCATCGCGGTGAGGTAGACCAGCCGCGCGACGCCGTCGGCTCCGTCGAGACCCTCGGTGATCGGGACTCCGCCGTAGGAGTGCCCGACCACGACGACCGGGCCGCCGGCGGCCGCCACCGCGGCGCGGACCACCGCGACGTCGTCGTCGAGGGTCCCCAGCGACTTCGGGTCGGGGCCCGAGGAGGGCAGGTCGACGGCGATCGTCTCGACGTCGGGCAGCTCGGTGCGCAGGACGTCCCAGGCCCAGGGGCCGTGCCAGGCGCCGTGGACGAGGACGAGGGTGGCACTCATGGGCGGGACTCCAGGTAGGCGGCGGCGACGCGCTTGGGTGCCTGGGCGAGCCAGGCCTCCTCGAGGAGCTCCGCGAGCTCGTCGAGGGCGATCAGGTCGAGCCGGACGAGGACGGCGGGGTAGCCGTTGAAGTGCGGGGTGGTGAAGTAGACGGCCGGGTCGTCGGCGACCAGGGCCTCCTTGACGCCGACGTCCGCGGTGCGGGCACACAGCACCGGGCCGGTGGGGGCGGCGTCACCGAGCGCCTCGAGGTCGCCGCGCCGCAGCGGTCGCTCCCACGCGAACGCCTTCTTCCGGACCAGCCACGACAGCTTCTCCCCCGCGTCCTCGGTGACCTCCGGCAGCGCCGTCGCGACGCGCCGGACGTCGTCCCAGGTGGCCATCAGCGGTCGTCGTCGATGACGTGGACGGCCGCCTCCTCGGCGGACGCGGCGGCCCCGTCGATCCCGGCGTCGACGGCCCAGCTCTCGTCGTCGGTCACCAGCGGGTCCTCGTCGCGCTCGACGAGCCGGCCGGCCCGGCGGCGGCCGACCTCGTCGGTGGCGAGCAGCTCGCCGTCGGTGTCGGACGTGTCGCCGAGGCCGTCGCCGTCGTCGGACCCGTCGTCGAGGAACGCGGGGTCGGGCAGCTCGCGGGCCAGGCGGTGGTCGAGGTCCTCGCCCTCGGCCTCCTCCTGGGCGGTGGTGCCGAAGTCGTCGACGGCCCAGGGCCGCTCGGGCGGCGAGTAGCCCTCGTCGAGCGGGTCGGCGACGCCGCGGTCCTCGAGCGTGTCCTCCGGATCCAGCTGCGCGTACTGGTCGAGGTCGTCGTCCTGGTCACCCATGGCGGACAGCCTGGCAGAACTCAGCCGCGGAAGCGCTCCTGCAGTGCCGAGATTCCGCCGCCGTACACGCCGCGGGCGTAGGTCTTGCCGAGCTCGGCCTCGTCGGCGGCGTCGGCGTCGAAGTCGGCCCACCATTCGACGAACGCGTGCCCGGTGTCGGTGACCGGCGCGACCCGGATCGTGGAGACGTAGCGGCGCACCGCGAACGGGCCCGGGTCGGTGAACTCGTAGGTGTAGCTCCGGTCGGCGTCGTCCAGCGTGAGGAGCCGCTCGGAGACCTGCGCGTCGCCACCGAGCCCGAGCTTGCGGACGGCCCCGACCTCCGCGCCCGACGAGCCGGCGGTCAGCTCGCTGCTCTGGATCCCCGGGTGCCAGTCGGCGATGCCGTTGAAGTCGCGGATGAGGCTCCAGACCTCGTCGGCCGAGGCGGGGACGACTCCACTGGCGTAGGGACGCGGCATCTAACTCTCCTTGGATGCTGGGTTGGGTGCTGGGTCGGGTGCTGACTCGAGAACGGCCTTGAACCTGCGGGTCTGTTCGGTGAGGGCCTGCTCGGTCGGCAGCCGCTCCATCGACGAGGCGCCGTAGAACCCGTGGCACGCCGCGGTGCGCGACAGGACGTACGCGGCGTCGTCGGGCATCGAGATGGGGCCGCCGTGGCACAGGACGAGCACGTCGTCACGCTCGTCGAGGGCGGCGGCGGACCATTCGTCGATCAGGGCGACGCAGTCGTCGAGGGTCTTGGCGGTCTCGGCGCCGATGGCGCCTCCGGTGGTCAACCCCATGTGGCACACCACGATGTCGGCGCCGGCGCGGGTCATGGCGCGGGCGTCGGCGGCGGAGAAGACGTAGGGCGTGGTGAGCATGTCGGCGTTGCGGGCGGCGGCGACGAGGTCGACCTCGAGACCGTAGCCCATACCGGTCTCCTCGAGGTTGGCGCGGAAGGTCCCGTCGATGAGCCCGACCGTCGGGAAGTTCTGGATGCCGGCGAAGCCGAGGTCGTCGAGCTCGCGGAGGAACCGGTCGGTGATCATGAACGGGTCGGTGCCGTTGACGCCCGCGAGCACCGGCGTCTCCTTGACGACGGGCAGCACCTCGGCGGCCATCTCGACGACGATGTCGTTGGCGTTGCCGTAGGCGAGCAGCCCGGCCAGCGAGCCGCGGCCGGCCATCCGGTAGCGGCCGGAGTTGTAGATGACGATGAGGTCGATCCCGCCGGCCTCCTCGCACTTGGCCGACAGCCCGGTGCCCGCTCCCCCGCCGACGATGGGCTCACCGCGCCGCGCCATGTCCTGGAACCGCTCGACGAGGTCCTGGCGACGATGCCGCTTCATCCGGAGACCTCCTGCCACGCGGCGATCACCGCGTCGGCGAACTCGGGGTCGTTGACGTGGTGCGACACCCTGCGCACGACGCCGGACCGCGCCACCGACGACTCGATCGTCTCGAACAGCGCGGCGTCCGCGACCGGGTCGTGGAACGCCTGGCCCGGCGCGTCGAGCGCGGAGACCCCGCCCTCGGGGATCAGGAAGACCGCCGGCCCGGTGAGCGCGTCGAGCTTGCGGGCGAGGAAGGAGCCGAACCCCCGGTTCTCCTCCGGGGTCGTGCGCATGAGCGTGACCTGGGCGTTGTGCTCGTAGAAGGTCCGGCCGGCGAAGGACTGCGGAACCGTCTCGGGCGCGCCGAAGTTGACCATGTCGAGCGCGCCGCAGGAGCCGACGTAGGGCACCCCGGTCCGGGCGATCGCGTCGAGCCGGTCGTGGCCCGCCGCCATGACGCCGCCGACGAGCAGGTCGGCGATCTCGGTGGTCGTGAGGTCGAGGACCGAGCCGATGAGCCGGTCGTCGACGAGCTTCTCCATCGCCTTCCCGCCGGTGCCGGTGGCGTGGAAGACGAGCGGGTCGACGTCGTCGCCGAGCCGGTCGAGCACCTGCGTGACGCAGGGCGTCGTGACGCCGAACATCGTGATGCCGACGGCCGGGCGGTCCGCCGCCGCGGGCACGTCGTTGAGCAGCGCGCCGGCGAGCATGTGGGCGGCGTTGCCGAGGACCTGCCGGGAGATCCGGTTGAGGCCGGCGACGTCGGTGACCGAGTGCAGCATCGCGATGTCGGCAGCACCGACGTAGGGCGCGACGTCCCCGGAGGCCACGGTCGAGACCATCACCTTCGGGACGCCGACGGGCAGCGCCCGCATGGCCGGGGTGATCAGGGCGGTCCCGCCCGAGCCGCCGAGCCCGAGCACCCCGCCGAGGTCGTCGCGCGAGGTCAGGAACGCCTGCAGCGCAACGGACATGGCGCCGACCGCGGTGCCCCGATCGCCGGTGAACACGGCCCCCGCGCCGTCGGGGTGGTGCGCGGCGACGTCGGCGGGGCCGACATCGGCGCCGCCTCCGCCCGTTCCCGACGTGGACACGTCGACGGTCCGCGTCCGCACACCGGCGGCGCGCAACGACGCGGCCACGTAGGACAGCTCGGCTGCCTTGGTGTCGTACGTCCCGACGACGTAGGCGCGGCTCACACCGTCCGTTCTAGCCGACGGCCCGCGATCTTGCGAGTGCTAACAGCCGTCGAGCCAGCCGTAGGCGGTCTGCGGCGAGATGCGCGACGCCCGGGCCATCGACCGGATCTCCAGGCCCTGCCGGCGGCCGGCGCAGAGCAGCTCGCGCTGCCGGGCGCGCAGCTCGTCGATGGCGTCGGCGACCTCGGCCATCTCCGCGAGCAGGGCCTCGGCCTCCGGGCCGGCACCGGCCCGGCTGCGGCCCACCCCCGGCCGAGGCCACGAGCGGACCTCGTCGGCGTCCCACAACTTGCGCCGGCCGTCCGTGTCGAGCGGCCGCGGTGCCTGGCCCCGGGAGACGTAGGCCAGCCAGGTCGAGGTCTTCACGCCCCACGCCTGCGCACACTGGTCGCTGGTCCAGGTCTCGCCGCTCATGGACGTACATCATCGTCCATCGGCGTACACCATGGTCGACGCCCCCAGGGGCGGGCACGGAGGGGCCCGGACACCGTGGGGTGTCCGGGCCCCGTGCGTCGTCCCGGGTCAGCCGACCTTGGCCAGCCGCTTGCGGGTGTCCTCGGCGGCGCCGTCGGCGGCCTTCGCGGCCGCGGCCCCGAGTTCGGCCGCGCGCGAGGCGAGGTCGCCGCGCAGCTTCGACGCCTGCTCGGCGGCCTCCGTGGCGAGGACCGCGAGCTGGTCGACGTAGCCGGGGGCCTTCTTGCGCGCCTTGGCCGCCGCCTTCAGTGCCTCCTTCTCCCACGCCGCCCGGCGCTTCTCGGCTGCCTTGCGCCACTTCTTGCCACGCTTGCCCAGCTCGTCACCGCGCTCGGCGAGCAGCTGCTGCCACTTCGCCCCCCGCTTGTCGACGAGCTCCTGCAGCCGCGCACCGTGCTTGTCGGCACGGCGCTGCAACCGGGCGGCCCGCCTGCTCGCCTCGGCGGAGTGCCTGGCGAGGTCGTCACTGAGCTCGGCGGCGCGGGCCAGGACGGTGTCGCGGACGTCGGGGGCGCGGTCGGCCAGCGTGGCGCCGACCTTCGTGGCCCGCTCGGCCAGCACCGCCCCGACCTCGGGTGCCCGTTCCGCGAGCACGGCACCCGCCTTGGTCGCCCGCTCGGCGACGGCGGCGCCGACCTCCGGCGCCCGATCGGCGACGACCGCGCTCACGGCCGTGGCCCTCTCGGCCAGCGCCGCACCGGCCTCCGCGGCCTTCTCCGCCAGCGCCGACGTCCGTGCCGACAACTGGGCCGACGGGTGGGCCGACGGGTGGCCCGACCGGGCCGACGCGGCGCTCGGCACGAGACCTGCCAGCCCGGCGGCGACGCTCGCGACGGCGCCGCCCGCGTCGTGCGCGACGCCGGAGACACGGTCGGAGACGTCGTGCGCCACACCGGTGACGGCGTCGACCCGCTCCCCGGCGGCGGTCGCGGCGAGGTGGGCCGCCCGCCTGCCCCGCCACGCGACCGACGGCTTGCCGTGGGTGTCGGCGGCCGCGATGAGCAGTCCGCCGAGCAGGCCGACGTTCTTGAGGAAGTGGATCTGCTGCGCCTGGCGCTCCTGCGGGTCCTCGACCTCCCAGAAGCGGTGTGCGGCGAGCGTCGTCGGGACCACGCTCGCGGCGAGCGCCGCCGACGCGAGGCGTGGCGCCTTGCCGAGCGCGAGCAGCGATCCGGCGGCGATCTTCACGACCGCATCCACCTTCACGAGCATCTCGGCGTCGGGCCGGCGGTCGATCGGCGTGACCTCGACGGCCTTGTCCAGCACCGGGTCGAGGGCGGGGGCGGCCGCATCGAGAACGGGTTGTGCCGCCTGCGCGTGGCCCTCGGGCGCGCGCAGTGCGGCGATGCCACCGTTGATGAACACGGCGGCGAGCATGGGTCGGGCTACACGTCGCAGGACCGGCATGCCCGCACCTTCCCCACCCGCCGCGGACGCAAACACATCCGAAGTAGGCGATGATGCGCGGTGTGACGAGTGGACACCGCGCTCCGTCCGGGCGCCGCGCGATCGGCCTCGACATCGGGGGGACCAACATCCGCGGCGCCGTCGTCGCCGACGACGGGACCCTGCTCGCCGAGGTCTCCGAACGCACCCCCGAGACGTCCGACGGCACGACGATGACGAAGATCCTGCTCGGCATCACCCAGCAGCTGCACGCGCAGCACCCGGAGGTCGTCGCCGTCGGGGTGGGAGCGGCCGGGATCGTCGAGTGGCCGGCCGGGCTGATCCGGTGGGCGCCCAACAACTCCTACCGCGACTGGCAGGTCCGGGCCGAGCTGGAGGAGGCCACCGGGCTGCCCGCGACCGTCGACAACGACGCCAACGTCGCCGCGCTCGCCGAGGCCCGCCTCGGCCGGGACCGCTACTCCGAGATGGTGTTCCTGACCGTCGGCACCGGCGTCGGAGGTGGGCTCGTCCTGGGCGGGGTCATCTACCGCGGACCGTCCGGGCGCGGCGGCGAGCTGGGGCACATCATCGTCGCACCCGACGGTCCCCGCTGCGGCTGCGGCAACCGCGGCTGCCTGGAGGCCGTCGCGTCGGGCACGGCGCTGACCCGGATGGGTCGCGAGGCCGCGGCGGCCGAGCCGGCCGGCGTGATCGCCCGGCTCGGCCGCGAGGAGGAGGACGGCGTCGTCACCGGGCACACCGTCACACGCGCCACGGAGCTGGGTGACCCGACCGCGCTGGACCTGTTCACCCGGCTGGGGCGCTGGCTCGGGATCGGGATCGCGTCGCTGGCCAACATCTTCGAGATCGAGGCCGTCGTCATCGGCGGCGGCCTGGTCGCGACCGGCGACCTGCTGCTCGACCCCGCCCGCGCCGCCTACCGCGAGCACGCCTACGCCACGGAGGCGCGGCCCGTCGTCCCGGTGCGGGTGGGCACCTTCGGCACCGACGCCGGCGTCGTCGGCGCGGGGCTGCTCGGGCTCGAGCACGCGGAGGACCGCAGGGTCCACGCCGTCCCGCCGGAGCGCGCCACCCGTTAGGTTGACGTCGTGCCGTCACTGGTCCTGGGTCCCGTGCTGCGCCACGTCGACGAGTCCTCCGCGACGGTGTGGGTCCAGACCGACGTCCCCGCGCAGGTCGAGGTCCTGGGCAGCACCGCACGCACGTTCGAGGTGGCGGGGCACCACTACGCGCTGGTCGTCGTCACCGGGCTCCCGCCGGACACCCGCACCGAGTACGACGTGCTGCTCGACGGCGAGCACGTCTGGCCGCCCGCGTCCTCGCCCTTCCCGCCGAGCAGCATCGCGACCCGCGGACCGCGATCGGCCGGGCGGCACCGCATCCTGTTCGGCTCCTGCCGGTACGTGAAGCTCGCCGACCCGCGGGACGCCGCCACCTACGGCATCGACGCGCTCGACGCCTACGCCGCGCGGATGGCACGGCTCCCGTCGTCCCAGTGGCCCGACGCCCTGCTGCTGCTCGGCGACCAGGTCTACGCCGACGAGCTGACCCCGCAGACCGTGCGCCGGATCGCCGGCCGTCGCGCGGAGCACCCCGACTGGCCCGACGACGAGATCGTCGACTTCTCCGAGTACGTCGGGCTCTACCGCGACTCCTGGGCCGACCCCGAGATCCGCTGGATCATGTCGACGGTCCCCACCGCGATGATCTTCGACGACCACGACGTCCGCGACGACTGGAACACCTCCGCCGCCTGGCGCGCCCAGATGGCCGAGAAGCCGTGGTGGGCCGAGCGGATCCGGGCGGCGTTGTCGTCGTACTGGGTCTACCAGCATCTCGGCAACCTCTCCCCGGACGAGCTCGCCGCGGACCCCGACTGGGCGGCGGTCAGCGGGCACGACGGCGACACCTGGCCGCTGCTGGCCGACCTCGCCGACCGCGCCGACCGGGAGGTCGACGGCTCCAAGGGCCTGCGGTTCTCCTACCGCTGGCAGCTGGGGCGCACGCGCCTGGTCGTCCTCGACTCCCGCAACGGCAGGGTGCTCGACGACGGCAGGCACCTCATGCTCGGCGACCGTGAGTTCGGCTGGGTCGAGGAGCGCACGCTCGACCCGGGCGAGGTCGACCATCTGCTGCTGGCGACGTCCGTCCCGTGGCTGCTGCCGCCGGCGATCGGCGACCTGGAGTCGGTCAACGAGGCCGCCGCCGCCCGTCCGGGGCTGCGCGGCCGGCTCGGCGAGCGGATCCGGCAGGCCGCGGACCTCGAGCACTGGCAGGCGTTCCGGGACTCGTTCGACCGCCTGGCACGGCTGGTCGCGGCCGCGACGCGCCCACGGGCCGGCGACGCCGCGCCCGTGTCGATCTCCGTGCTCTCCGGCGACGTGCACCACAGCTACGCCGCCCGCGCGCAGGTCGAGGACGCCGAGGAGGGCACGGCCGTGCACCAGCTGACCTGTTCCCCGGTGCACAACCACGTCCCGCCCTACGTCCGCGCGGGCTTCCGGCTCGGCTGGAGCGGCGCCGCCACCCGGGCCGCACGCGCGTGGGCGACCCGCAAGGGCACCCCGCCGCCGCCGGTGACCTGGGACAAGCTCGGCGGACCCTACTTCGGCAACACCATCGCCTGGCTGGACGTCGACGGCCGCCGCGCCGACGTCGTCTTCGAGCAGCCGACCGGCGCGGCCTCGCTGCGCGAGGCGGCCCGGCACACCCTCACCGCGCCGCGGTCCGCCGAGCCCGAACAGGGACACTCCGAGCCGACACGCCCGGCTCCGACACAGGTGGACCCGGCACGCCCAGACCCGACACACCCAGACCCGGCGGACCCAGATCCGACGGACCCAGGCCGAGGAGCTCGCACCCGATGACGGCAGGACACTCTCCCAGCACCGCCGCCCCGCTGCGGGGTGCGCCCGCCCCCGACGTGGCTGGCACCGACGCACTGGCCGGCCAGGTCGTCGTCCTGCGCCCGACCAGCGCCCGGCACGTGGCCGCGTTCATCGAGATCCTCCAGCACCCCGAGGTCGCCCGCTGGTGGGGCGGCTACGACCTGGAACGCGTGCGCCGTGAGCTGCTCGGGCCGCACGGCTACGCCGTCGAGCTGGCGGGCGAGGTCATCGGGCTGGTGATCTTCCACGAGGAGGACGACCCCGACTACCGGCACGCGGGCGTCGACATCGCGCTGCACCCCGACGCCCACGGCAAGGGCCTGGGCGCCGACGCCCTGCGCACGCTCGTCCGCCACCTGTTCACCCGCCGCGACCACCACCGCATCGTCATCGACCCCGCCGCGACGAACGAGCGGGCGATCCGCAGCTACGAGCGCGTCGGGTTCCGGCGGGTCGGGATCATGCGCCGGTACGAGCGCGGCGCCGACGGCACCTGGCACGACGGCCTGCTGATGGACCTGCTCCGCGAGGACTTCCTGAGCCTCTGAGTGGCGTCACCGGCCCTGGCCGGTGCTGTGCCTCCGGGCGCTACGCCACTCACGACCGCGTCGCGGCGTCCGCCTCGGCTGCGAGACCGCCGACCAGCAGCCGCAGCCCGAACGCGAAGCGCTCGTCGGCGTCGCCGCTGGTCAGCTCGCGCGCGAGGGACGCGAGCACGGGGAACAGCTCGGCGGGCAGGCTCCGGAAGTACGACGCGACCTGGCTGTAGTACGCCTCCTGGTCGACCCCGGCCCGTTCGTGCTGCGCGGACTCGATGGCCGACGCCGCGACGAACATCCCGATCACGTCGACCGCCCACGCCGCCGGGCGCGGCGGCACCCCGCCGGCCCGCAGGATCGCCGTCGTCGTCTCGGCCAGCCGCAGCGAGTTCGGCCCGAGCGGCACGGCACCGATCGCCACGCGGGCGATGTCGCCGTTGCGGGCCATCACGGCGCGCGACTCCGTCCACAGCTCGGTGACCTGCTCCTGCCACCGTGCGCCGTCCGGCTCCGGAAGCGTGACCTCGCCCGCGACCTCGTCGAACACCAGCGCGAGCAGCTCGTCCTTGTTCGCGACGTGCGCGTAGAGCGACGCCGCGCCCGTCCCGAGCTCGGTGGCGACACGCCGCATGCTCACCGCGTCGATGCCCTCGGTCTTCAGCACCGTCAGCGCGGCCCGGACGATCGCCTCCCGGCTGAGGGACCGGCGGACCGCGGGGTCCTTGCGCGGGGTGCGCCAGGGCGGCTCGGGCACTACGGGGGCCGTGCTCATGGCGGGCAGCGTAGCCGCCCACGCGGATCGACGAACAGTGTTCTTGACTCGAACAGTGTTCGCGAGTAAAACGCTGTTCGTCAACGAACACCGTTCGAAGCGAGGCCTCCATGACCATCCCGACCACGTCGCCGCCGCCCGTCACGACGGGACATCCGCTCCGCCGGCTCGCTCTCGTGGCCGTCCTGGTCGCCGAGATCATGGACCTGCTCGACGCGACGGTCGTCGGTATCGCGGCCCCGTCGATCCAGCACGAGCTCGGCGGCGACGACACGACCATCCAGTGGATCGCCGCGGGCTACACGCTCGCCTACGCCGTCGGGCTCGTCACCGGCGGCCGGCTCGGCGACCTCTACGGCCGCAGGCGGATCTTCCTCGTCGGACTCGTCGGCTTCGTCCTGTTCTCGGCGCTGTGCGGGCTCGCCCCGACGCCCGGGATCCTGATCACCTGCCGGGTCCTGCAGGGCCTGTCCGGCGCGATCCTCATCCCGCAGGGCTTCGGCATCATCAAGTCCGCCTTCCCGCCACGGGAGCTCGGTGCCGCGTTCGGCGCCTTCGGCCCGGCGATGGGCCTGTCGGCGGTCGGCGGCCCGATCCTCGCCGGCGCGCTGATCGCGTGGGACCCGGGCGGGGCGGGCTGGCGCACCGTCTTCCTGGTCAACGTGCCGATCGGGCTGGCCTGCCTCGCCCTCGCACTGCGGGTGCTGCCGGAGTCGCGCGGCGAACGCACCGCCAGGCCGGACCCCGTCGGCACCATCCTGGTGACGACCGGGCTGCTCCTCCTGGTCTTCCCGCTGGTCCAGGGCCGCGAGCTGGGCTGGCCGGGCTGGACGTTCGCGATGATGGCCGCGGCCGTCCCGGTGCTCGGCGTCTTCGCGTGGCACCAGGTCCGCCGCGCGCGAGCCGGCCGGTCACCGCTCGTCGAACCCGCGCTGTTCGCCTCCCGCGCGTTCTCCGGCGGCATGCTGGTCGGCCTGGTGTTCTTCGGCGGGATGGCGGGGCTCTTCCTGGTACTGGGCCTGCACCTACAGCTCGGGCTCGGGTTCAGCCCGCTGCGTGCCGGCCTCACGCTGGCACCGTGGGCGCTGGGCGTCGCGGTCGGCGCGACGCTCTCCGGCGCGTGGCTGGGCCGCCGCTACGGTCGACCGGTCCTGCAGGCGGGCGCCGTCGTCATGGCGCTCGGCATCGCCGGGATCGTGCTGACCTCGCACGTCGCGCCGCGGACGGCGGGCTGGGAGCTCGCCCCGGCACTGCTCGTGAGCGGCGTCGGGATGGGCCTGTTCATCGCGCCGTTCTTCGACATCGTCCTGGCAGGCGTGACGCTGCCGATGGTCGGCTCGGCCTCGGGCGTGCTCAACGCCGACCAGCAGCTGGGCTCGGCGATCGGCGTCGCCGTCCTGGGCACGGTGTTCTTCTCGGGAACAGGCGCCCAGGGCATGGCGACGGCGTTCGACGTCGTGCTCTGGGTGACCGCCGGGATGGTCCTCGCGGTCGCCGCGCTCGCCGCCCTCCTGCCGAGACGGGCCCGCGAGGAACAGCCGGCATAGCGGTCGGCGCCCGCCGCGGGCTCAGAACGGGGTCGCCGCCAGGAACGACTCGAACACCGTCCGCTCGCCGAGCACCTCGAGCCGCGGATCGGAGGGGTCGATACGGCCCAGCATCGCGATGAACAGGTCGGCGACAGAACCCCGCACCGCGACGGTCGCCTTCTCGTGCCCGTGCTCCCAGGAGATCGCGGTGCCGTGCGGCCGGATCACCCACTCGCCGGCCGACCCGAGACCGTCGGCGTCGTGGGAGTGCAGGTGGATCGTCCGGCCCTCGCCGAGCACCGGCTCCTCCCGCTGGGTGCGGGCGACGAGCAGGTCGAGCCACTCCGACAGGCCGTCGGCGGCGATCGCGGGGTCGATGTCGAAGCTCCCGCCCGTGGCCAGCGCGGCGTCGGCCCGGTGGACGGTCTGCTCGTGCAGCCGGCGGCGCAACCACCACGCCGCCGGCTTCGGCCCGGTGAACGTCCAGACCGGGGTGTCGGGGCCGACGCTGTCGACCGCCTCGGCGAGTGCGGCGACCCCGCCGCGCATCCACGCACCGAACTCGTCGACGGGCTTGGGCGCCCGGCCGTCGGCGACGGTGCGCGGGTCGACGGGTTCGGTCGCGCGCGTCGCGACGATCGCGGCCGCCCACCGGTCACCGCGGGCGACGTGGGTGCCGAGGGTGCGCATCGTCCAGCCCGGGCACGTGGGCACGGGCAGCTCGGGATCTGCGTCGCGCACGAGGTCGGCGAAGAGCACGTTCTCGGCGAAGAGAACGGGGACGATCTCAGCAGGCGTGACACCGAGGGCGTCGATACCGGTCATGGGTCGCGACGCTAGCGGCTCGGGGCGCCGGAATCGCGCCATTGCGACGGAGTCGGCGCGAGATGCCCACCGCGACGCGGACGACCGCTCGACCCGAACCGGTCAGGGCGTGCATGATCGCCCGTCGTCCGGGGTAGATCGAAGCCATGGCTGACCGCAGGGCTCAGGACTGGACGCCGCCCGGCGTGTTCCGGGCCCTACTGTGGTGGCCCCCGGTGGCCTTCCTGCTGGCCGCCGCTTTCCCCGGGGCGGGCCTCGTCCCGATCATCGGCTCCGGTCTGACCCTCGCCCTGGTCGACATCGCGGCGGCGACGCTGCCGAAGCTGGTGCACCGGAGCGAGTCCGTCACCGCCGCGGAGCCGATCGACCGGCCGGCCCCGGAGCCCGTCGACGTCCTCCCCGTTCCCGAGCGCCGCGCCGCCTGAGCGCCGACCGCGTCCCGCGGGGGCGGCGTGACGTCGCTCCCGCTCTGTTGTACGTCCGATACTAGGATGTCAAACTAAATCGGTCGGTGACAGGCATCGGGAGGACCTTCAATGACGTCGGACGCTCTCCACGTCCCCACCAACCCGGTCCGCTTCGTGACGGCCGCGAGCCTGTTCGACGGCCACGACGCGGCCATCAACATCATGCGGCGCATCCTGCAGCGGCAGGGTGCGGAGGTGATCCACCTCGGACACAACAGGTCCGTCGACGAGGTCGTCGCCGCCGCGATCCAGGAGGACGTGCAGGGCGTCGCCATCAGCTCGTACCAGGGCGGACACGTCGAGTACTTCAGCTACCTCGTCGAGCTGCTGCGCGAGCGCGGCGCCGGCCACGTCAAGGTCTACGGCGGCGGGGGCGGCGTCATCGTCCACGACGAGATCGAGCTGCTGCACTCGCGCGGCGTCTCGCGCATCTTCTCCCCCGAGGACGGCCAGCGGATGGGCCTGCCCGGGATGATCAACCTGATGATCCGCGAGTGCGACGTCGACCTGACCGCGACGCCACCGACCTCCTACGACGGCGTCTTCGCCGGTGAGCACGCCACGCTCGCCCGCGCGCTGACCCTCGCGGAGAGCGGGGCCCTGCCCGCCGACGTGCTCGACCGGGTGCGTGCCACCGACCGGCCGGTCCCGGTCCTGGGCATCACCGGCACCGGCGGCTCCGGCAAGTCGAGCCTGACCGACGAGCTCGTCCGCCGCTTCCGCGTCGACCAGGAGGACAAGCTCCGCATCGCGGTGCTGGCCGTCGACCCGACGCGGCGCAAGGGTGGCGGCGCGCTGCTCGGTGACCGCATCCGGATGAACAGCCTCACCGGCGAGCAGGTGTTCTTCCGCTCGCTCGCCACGCGGGGTGGTTCCAGCGCCGGCGACGGCAACCTGCCCGAGCGCCTCGACGACGTCATCGCCGTGCTGAAGGCCGCCGGGTTCGACCTCGTGATCGTCGAGACCCCGGGCATCGGGCAGGGCGACGCGGGGATCGTGCCGTTCGTCGACCGCTCGCTGTACGTGATGACGCCGGAGTTCGGCGCCGCGTCACAGCTGGAGAAGATCGACATGCTCGACTTCGCCGACGTCGTGGCCATCAACAAGTTCGAGCGGCAGGGCGCGGAGGACGCGCGCCGCGACGTGGGCCGCCAGCTCGTGCGCAACCGCGAGGAGTTCGGCGCGAGCTGGGAGGACATGCCGGTCTACGGCACCAGCGCCGCGACGTTCAACGACACCGGGGTCACCGCGCTCTACCGGCACCTCGTCGAGCTGCTGCGCGGCGACGGGCTGACCGTCGGCGAAGGCAGGCTGCCCGCCGTCGAGGGGAAGGTCTCGCAGCTGCACGCCGCGGTCATCCCGCCCGACAAGGTGCGCTACCTCGCCGACATCGCCGACACCGTCCGCGGCTACCACGACGAGACCGGGGAGCAGACCGCCGCGGTCCGCCGTCACGAGCACCTGAAGGCCGCCCGCGCCGAGCTGGAGAGCGCCGACGCCGACGTCGCCGCCATCGACGGCCTGCTCGAGACCGTCGGCAAGACGGTGTCCGCCGAGTCCGCGGAGCTGCTCGCGGGCTGGGACCAGATGATCGAGGACTACTCGGGCGACGAGCTCGTCGTGAAGGTCCGCGACCGCGAGCTGCGCACCCAGCTGACCCGCGAGACCCTGTCGGGCAACAAGGTCCGGCGCGTCGCGCTGCCGCCCTACACCGACGCGGGCGAGCGGCTGCGGTTCCTGCGCAAGGAGAACCTGCCCGGCCGGTTCCCGTTCACCGCCGGCGTGTTCGCGTTCAAGCGCGAGGGCGAGGACCCGGCGCGGATGTTCGCGGGCGAGGGCGACGCGTTCCGCACCAACCGCCGGTTCAAGTACCTGTCGCAGGACTCCGAGGCCAAGCGGCTGTCGACGGCGTTCGACTCGGTGACCCTCTACGGGCGCGACCCCGCGACCCGGCCCGACATCTACGGCAAGGTCGGCACGTCGGGCGTCTCGATCGCGACGCTCGAGGACATGAAGGTCCTCTACGACGGCTTCGACCTCTGCTCGCCGACGACCTCGGTGTCGATGACGATCAACGGCCCCGCGCCGACGATCCTGGCGTTCTTCCTCAACACCGCCGTCGACCAGCAGATCGAGAAGTTCCGCGAGGAGGAGGGCCGCGAGCCCGACGAGGCGGAGCGCGAGCAGCTCGCCGCGTTCGCCTACGCCAACGTCCGCGGCACGGTGCAGGCCGACATCCTCAAGGAGGACCAGGGCCAGAACACCTGCATCTTCTCCACCGAGTTCTCGCTGCGGATGATGGCCGACATCCAGGAGTGGTTCATCCGGCACAAGGTCCGGAACTTCTACTCCGTCTCGATCTCCGGCTACCACATCGCCGAGGCCGGGGCGAACCCCATCAGCCAGCTCGCGTTCACCCTCGCCAACGGCTTCACGTTCGTCGAGAGCTACCTGGCGCGCGGCATGGACATCGACGACTTCGCGCCCAACCTGTCGTTCTTCTTCTCCAACGGGATGGACGCCGAGTACACGGTGATCGGCCGGGTGGCGCGGCGCATCTGGGCGGTCGCGATGCGCGAGCGCTACGGCGCCAACGAGCGCTCACAGAAGCTCAAGTACCACGTGCAGACCTCGGGCCGGTCCCTGCACGCCCAGGAGATGAACTTCAACGACATCCGCACGACGCTGCAGGCCCTGTGCGCGCTCTACGACAACGCGAACTCGTTGCACACCAACGCCTACGACGAGGCCGTGACGACGCCGACGGAGGAGTCGGTGCGCCGCGCGATGGCGATCCAGCTGATCATCAACCGCGAGTGGGGCCTGTCGATGAACGAGAACCCCCTGCAGGGGTCGTTCATCGTCGACGAGCTGACCGACCTCGTCGAGGAGGCCGTCCTGCGGGAGTTCGACGCCATCGCCGCCCGCGGCGGGGTGCTCGGCGCCATGGAGACCGGCTACCAGCGCGGCAAGATCCAGGACGAGTCGATGCTCTACGAGCACCGCAAGCACGACGGCACGCTGCCGATCATCGGCGTGAACACCTTCCTCAAGCCCGAGTCCGACGAGCCGCCCACCGAGATCGAGCTGGCCCGCGGCACGGAGGCGGAGAAGCAGAGCCAGCTCGACCGGCTCGCCGACTTCCAGTCCCGGCACGCCGGCAGCGCCCCCGCCGCGCTGCGGGCGCTGCAGGACGTCGCGACCGGTGAGGGCAACGTCTTCGACGAGCTGATGAAGGCCGCCCGGGTCTGCTCGCTCGGCCAGCTCACCGAGGCGTTCTTCGAGGTCGGCGGGCAGTACCGGCGCAACATGTGAGCCGTCCGCGCCTCGGCCCACCGACCGGGCGAAACCTCACCGTCGTCCCGCGCCACTGAGGCGACCGTGAGGTTGCGCGCGGTGCGTTGCGCGCAACCTCACCGCTGCCAGCGCGCCGAGCCAGGACCGTGGGGGTGCGCTCGGGCGGTCAGCGTCGCGCTGCCGCATCGCTCCCCGCGGCGGCATCGAGGACGCGGGTGAGGCCCGTCGTGATGGCGGCGCGCTCCTGCGCGGTCAGGTGGTCGGCGAAGTGGCGGGCGATCCCGTCGAGGTAACCCGGGGCCGCGGCCCGCAGCCGGGCGCGCCCGGCGTCGGTGATGACGGCCCAGCTGCCGCGCCGGTCGTTCGGATCGGGCTCGCGGGCGGCCAGCCCGGCCCGGGCCAGCTCGTCGACGATGCGGCTGACCCGCGACCGCGACAACACCGCCCGCTCCCCCAGCTCGGCCATCCGCAGCCGCCGGTCGGGCGCGGAGTTGAGTTCCAGCAGCACGTCGTACCAGGCCAGCGGCATGTTCTGGGTCTGTTCCAGCTCGTGCTCCAGTGCACGCACGACGGCGGCGTGGGTGCGCAGCAGCGCGGCCCAGGCGGCCACCCCGGAGTCCTCGGTCACGCCGTGAGCATAGACCTTGTGCGTGCGCACGCACCATGGTTATATGTGCGTGCGCACGCACTACTACTGCACGCCACTAACCGAGGAGTCCCCATGACCCGCCTGCTGCACGTCTCCGCCTCGCCCCGCGGTGCCGCCTCCGAGTCGCTGGCGATCGCGCGCACCTTCGTCGACGCCTTCGCCGCCACCCACCCCGACGCCGAGATCGACGAGTTCGACCTGTGGGACGGCACCCTCCCCGAGTTCGGCCCCCCGGCCGCCGCGGCCAAGATGGCCGTCTTCGCCGGCGAGACCCCGAGCGGCGAGGGCGCCGCGGCCTGGGCGGCGGCCCGGGCCACGTTCGAGCGGCTCGACGCCGCCGACCGTTACCTGTTCAGCGTCCCGATGTGGAACGCGGGCGTCCCCTACATCCTCAAGCAGTTCGTCGACGTCGTGAGCCAGCCCGGGATGCTCTTCGGCTTCGACCCCGAGCGCGGTTACACCGGCCTGCTGCAGGGCAAGCGGGCCGTCGTGGTCTACACCAGCGCGGTGTACGGGCCTGGCCGCAGCCCGGCGTTCGGCAGCGACTTCCAGGCGCCCTACCTGCGCGACTGGCTCGCGTGGGCAGGCGTGGAGGACGTCGAGGAGATCGCGTTCCGGCCGAACCTGGTCACGGCCGACGCCCGCGCCGGACGCGAGGCCGCCCACGCACGGGCGCGCGACCTCGGGAAGACGTTCTGAGCCGCAGCGCGACGAGGAACCCGGCCGCGAGCAGCAGCGTCAGGAAGCAGGAGACGCCGAGCCACCCGAGGTGGTCGTAGGCCACCCCGCCGAGCGACCCGCCGACGCTGCTGCCCGCGTAGTAGGCCAGCAGGTAGAGCGACGACGCGAGCGCGGGCGAGCCGTCGGGCAGGTCCGCCGCGCGCCGCCCGGCCCATCCGCTGGCCACGGCGTGCGCGGTGAAGAACCCGACCGTCACCAGCAGCACGCCGATACAGATGACGACGAGGTTCGCCGGCAGCGTCACCCACGCGCCCGCCGCCGCGACGGCGAGGCCCGCCGCCACGACCGGCGCCCGGCCGTGGCGGTCGGCCACCCGGCCCGCCCACGGCGACACCACCGGCCCCGCCAGGTAGCCGAGGAACACCAGTCCGGCCAGCCCGACGGGCACCCCGAACGGCGCGGCTTCCAGCCGGAACCCCGAGTAGTTGTAGACGGTCACGAACGCGCCCATGACCAGGAATGACACGGCGAACAACCCGCGCAGCACGGGGTCGGCGAGGTGGCCCCCGATGGGGCGGCCGAGCTCGCGCAGCCGCACTCGCGGCGGATCGGGCGTCCGCGGTGCGGGCAGCAGGAGCCGGAACGCGACCATGCAGAGCAGTGACACCCCGCCGACCACACCGAGGGCGACGCGCCAGCCCGCGACATCGGCCACGAAACCGGTGACCAGGCGCCCGGTGAGACCGCCGAGCGCGTTGCCGGCGATGAGCAGGCCCACCGCGCCGCCGAGCCAGCGCGCCGCGACCTCGCGCGTCGTGTGCGCCATGGCCAGCGCGGGCAGCGCGGCGAGCGCGACGCCCTGCAACGCCCGCAGGACCACCAGCACCCCGAAGGACGGCGCGAACGGCTCGATCAGCCCCAGTGCGGCGGACACCGCGAGGGCGGCGGTCATCATCCGGGTGCGGCCCCACGACTCGCACACGGCCGACAGCGGGACGACGGCGACGGCCAGCGCCAGGGTCGTCGCCGACAGCGCGAGGCTCGCCGTCGAGGAGGAGACGGCGAACTCGGCGGCGAACGTCGGCAGGAGTACCTGCGGGCTGTAGACCAGCACGAACGTCGCGAGGCCCGCGCACCACATCGCGGCGCCGAGCGGCGGAACCCGGGCGTCCCCCGCTCGTGCCCGGTCGCCGTCGACGCGATGGTTGCCATTGCGAACGACGGTAGGTCGCGGCGCGCGGCCCGTCCACGTGGGACGGCCCACGCCCGCTCGCAGCGGCGCGCCGGGCCGCGCCCGGCTACCGTCGCGGGGTGCGACAGACGTTCATGGTCACCGACGACGAGGGCCGCGACGTCGACGTCCCGCTGCCGGTGCAGCGGGTGGTGTCGATCGTGCCGTCGCTCACCGAGGCGCTCGCGGAGTCGGCGCCCGGCATGCTCGTCGGCGCGACCGACTGGTGTACCCACCCCGCCGACCTCGACGTCCCGCGGCTGCGCGGCACGAAGAACCCGGATGTCGACGCGATCGTGGCGCTGCGGCCCGATCTCGTCCTCGCCAACCAGGAGGAGAACCGGCCCCCGGACCTCGACGCGCTGCGCGCCGCGGGCGTGCCCGTCTACGTCACCGACATCCGCACCCTGGACGGCGAGCACGGCGCGTTCGACTCGCTCGGGCGGATGCTCGCCGCGTGCGGGCTCGACGAGCCGCCGTGGCTCGTCGCGGCCCGCGCGGCGTGGGCCGAGGTCCCGACGCCCGCACGCAGGCGGCGGGCGGTCGTCCCCATCTGGCGCAAGCCGTGGATGGCGTGCGGGCGCGACACCTTCACCGGCGCGGTCCTGGCCCGGCTCGGCGTCGACAACGTCCTCGCCGACGATCCCGAGCGCTATCCGCGGTTCGATCCCGCGACGCTGCCCGAGCACGATCTCGTCGTCCTGCCCGACGAGCCCTACCTCTTCACCGCCGACGACGGGCCCGAGGCGTTCGCTGCGCCGTCCGCGCTGGTCAGCGGCCGGTTGCTGACGTGGTACGGGCCCAGCCTCGTCGAAGCCGCCGCCGTCCTCCCGCGCGCGTTGGACGTCCGGTGACGGCGCTGGTCGTGGGTGGCGACCATCGCCACCCACGGGGGGTCGCATGAGTGAACCGCCCGTCCTCGTCCGCCGCGAAGGCGCCCTCGGCAGGCTCACTCTCAACCGGCCCCGCTCCCTCAACGCGATCGACCACGAGATGGTCCGGCTGCTCGCGGACGCGCTCGACGACTTCGAGCACGACGACGGCGTCCGCGCGGTGGCGATCGACGGCGCGGGCGAGCGCGGCCTGTCCGCGGGTGGCGACGTGCGCTTCCTCGTCGCCGACGCCGCCGAGGGCGGCCACGCCGGCGCCGCGCTGCTCGCCGACGAGTACCGCCTCGACGCCCGGATCGCGCGCTACCCCAAGCCGTACGTCGCGTTGATGGACGGCGTCGTGATGGGTGGCGGCGTCGGGGTGTCGGCACACGGCAGCGTGCGGGTCGTGACCTCGCGCAGCGTCGTCGCGATGCCGGAGGTGACGATCGGCTACGTCCCCGACGTCGGCGGGACCTGGCTGCTCGGGCACGCGCCCGGCGAGCTCGGGGTGCACGCCGCGCTCACCGCCGCCCGCCTCGGCCCCGCCGACGCCGTCGCCTGCGGCCTCGCCGATCTGCAGGTCGAGGACCTGCCGGCGCTGCTCACCGCGCTGCGCGACGGCGCCGACGCGATGGCCGCCGCGGAGGAGCTGGCGGTCGACCCGGGCGAGAGCGCGCTCTACGCGGGCCGCGACTGGATCGACCGCTGCTACGCCGCGCCCGACCTGCCCGGCATCCGCGAGGCATTGGCCCGCGACCCGCATCCCGACGCCGTCGCGGCCGCGAAGGCACTCGACAGGGCGGCCCCGCTGGCGGCGACGCTGACTGTGCGCGCCGTCCGCGACGCCCGCGGACTGCCGGACCTCGAGGACGCCCTGCGCGTGGAGTACCTGCTGACGCGCTGCTGCGTGCGCTGGCCGGACTTCACCGAGGGGGTGCGCGCGGTGCTGGTCGACCGCGACGGCGCGCCGCGCTGGGACCCGGCGACCTTCGAGGCCGTGACGGGCGAGACCGAGCACCGTTTCCTGTCCCTCGCCCACCCCGACGACCCGCCGCTGACGTTCGGGTAGCGCGGTACCCGCCGCGCCGGGAGCGCCCCGAGCCGGCCCGGCACCCGCCTGAGAGAGTGTTGTGAAACCTGGTGATCACTCGGCGTGGCGGCCGTAGTAGTCGCCCGGACCTGTTGATCATCCGGTCGGGTGTGTGTCTGTACCTGCAAACCGGCGTATGACTCCTCGGTGACCGACGCCCAGTGGGTGTTGATCGAGCCGTTGCTGCCCCGCCCGGCGGCGGTGTTGGGCGGGCGCCCGTACGTGCACTCCCGCCGGTTGATCATCGACACGATCTCTTATGTGCTGGTCAGCGGGTGCGCTTGGCGGCTGGTCCCGCACGATCTGGCCCCGTGGAGCATCGCCTACCAGTGGTTTCGGGCCTGGACCCGCGACGGCACCTGGGACCGGGTCCACGAGGTGCTGCGTGAGCGGGTCCGCATCGCCGACGGGCGTGACCCGCAGCCCTCGGCGGCGGTGCTGGACTCCCAGTCGGCGAGGTCCAGCGAGGGCGGTGAACAGATCGGCTACGACGCCGGTAAACGCGTCCGGGGCCGCAAGCGCCACCTGCTGGTCGACACCCTGGGCCTGGTGCTGCACGTGGTGGTGCACTCGGCGTCGGTGCAGGACCGGGCCGGGGCCCGGTTGATGCTGTCCGGTGCCCGGGCCCGGTTCCCGCTGCTCGGGTTGGTGTGGGTCGACGGCGGTTATGTCAACTCGGTGGACGCGGGCCTGGTCGGTTGGGCCCGGCGCAGTGAGGGGCTGGAGGTGGTCGCGGTGCCGCGTAACGCCGACGTGAAAGGGTTCCAGGTGCTGCCCCGCCGGTGGGTGGTCGAGAGAACCTTCGGCTGGTTGACGAGGTGTAGACGGTTGGCCCGGGACTACGAACGCAAGACTGCCCACGCCGAGGCGATGATCAAGTTCGCGATGATCCGGCTGATGGCCGCCCGCCTCGCCGGTGAGGAACTCCCCGCTCCCCGCAGTGACATTGAGAAGGAAGCCGCCCGCCGACTAGCAGAAGACCTCAAAGACTGACCACCGAGGTTCTACAACACTCTCTCAGCCGAACGTCCGGGACTCCCCGCGGTACGTCGGGACCGCCGTGACGACGCGCCCGTCCTCGACGAGGTGCATCTCCGCGAAGCGTTCGCAGACCTCGCCCGCCTTGGTGTGCCGCCACCAGACGCGGTCGCCGATCGGGGGCGCGGTCCGGCCGCCGACCGGGGTCTGCACCTCGCCGGCTCCCTCGGTCCGCAGCAGCCGCAGGCCCACGGGGAGCACCGGCGTCGGGACCCGCGACGCGCCCGCCGGACCGGACGCGATGTACCCGCCGCCGAACACCGTCGCGATCCGCGCGGTCGGGCGGCGCACGACGGGCAGCGCGAACATCAGCGCGGGTCGCGGGGTGAAGGCGCGGTAGCCGTCGAACAGGGTGGGGCCGTAGAGGCCCGAGCCCGCTGTGACCTCGGTGACGACGGCGTCGGCGGCGCTGGACTCCAGGCTTCCGGTGCCGCCGCTGTTGACGATCCGCAGCGCGCCGGCGACGGCGGTCACGGCGTCGACGACGGCCGCGCGGCGACGGGTGAGCTCGGCGATCGACGCGCGCTTGACCAGCCGGACCGCGGCCGACGAGTCGGGCAGCCCCGCGACCTGGGCCTCGTAGAACATCACCCCGACGACCTCGAACCCGAACCGGCGGGCCGACGTCGCCAGCGCGGCCGCCTGCTCCGGGGTGCGCACGGGCGAGCGCCGCACGCCCAGGTGCAGCGGACCGATCCGCAGCGACGCGTCGACGTCGAGGCAGACCCGCAGCCCAGCGCGGCCCCCGGCGTCGCGGGCGATCCGCAGCTGGGCGGGATCGTCGGCCATGAGCGTCACGCGGTCGCGGGCCACCGGGTCGTCGGCGAGGGCGGCCAGCGCCGCCCGGTCGACGCTCGGGTAGCCGAGCAGGACGTCGTCGACACCCGCACGCGCCAGCCACACGGCCTCCCGCACGGAGTAGGCCATGACGCCGCGGAACCCCGGTGTCGCGAGGGCCTCGTCGAGCACGGCGCGGCAGCGCACCGACTTCGACGCGACCCGCACCGGGGTGCCCCCGGCGCGGACGACGAGATCGGCGGCGTTGGCCCGCAGCGCGTCGAGGTCGAGGGCGAGCAGCGGCGCGTCGAGGTGTGCGGTGGCGGAGTCGAGCCGGGCGGCCGCGACGGCGACCGACGACGCCGTGGCGGGCGTGCGCGACGGGGCGATGGTCATCGCGCCTCCTTCGGTGCCGGGACGAACCCGCGGGCCAGCACGACGAGCGCGACGGCCAGGACCAGCGGGACGACGAAGCCGACCCGGAGGTCCACGATCGTCCCGACGGCCCCGACCGCCACGCCGCCGATGACGGCCCCGAGGTAGTTGAAGACGTTGACCCGCGCGACGACGGCGTCGGTCGCGCCGGGCGCGAGCGCCCCCGCCGCCGAGAAGCACAGCGGCGCGACGACCGGCAAGCCGAGCCCGACCAGCGCGAACCCGGCGATCGCGAGCCCGGCGTTCGGCGCCAGCACGGCGAGCAGGAAGCCACCGATGCCGACGAACGCGCCGAGCCGCACCGTCGCGACCGCGCCGATCCGGCGGACGAGGTGGTCCCCCGCGGCGCGGGACGCGAGCGCGGCTCCCTGGTAGGCGGCGAAGCCGAGTGCGGCGGTGCCGGCCGCGGCGCCGAGCAGGTCGTGCAGGTAGAGCGCCGACCAGTTGGAGACGCCCGCGTCGGCGACGTAGAAGCACGCCATCGCCGACCCGAGCAGCAGGACCGGACGCCACGGGACGGCGGCGGCGGCCGGATCGGGACCGGCGACGGGCAGCTCGCGGCCCGGGAGGATCCCGTGCCGGGCGACCACGGCGAGCACCGCCGCCGCTGCCGCCGCGATCAGCAGCCCGGCCGCCGGCGACATCCCGAGCCGCTCCCCCAGCGCGACCCACAGGGCGCCGAGGATCCCCGCACCCGACCAGACCGCGTGGAACGACGTGAGGATGCTGCGCCCGTACCCGCGCTGCACCGCGACGGCCTGCATGTTGCTGCCGGCGTCGACCGCGCCGACGCCCAGCCCGTAGCAGCCGAACCCGGCGAACAGCACGGCGAGATCCGGCGCGAGCGCGACGGCCGCGGTCGCGCCCACGATCGTCACTAGGCCGACGGTCAGGGCGACGGCGCTGCCGTGGCGGCGCGCGACGGCCTCCGCGACGACGCTGCCCACCCCCGCCAGCAGGGACACCCCGAGCACGACGAGCGTGACGGTGGCGTCGTCGATGTGGTGGCGCTCCTCGAACTGCGGCAGGTGCGTGAGCAGGACGGCGAACAGGAAGCCCTGGGCGGCGAACGCGGCGGCGACCCCGAGCCGGGCCCTGCGCAGCCGCGAGGTGACGATCCCGGATCCCGTCACGAGGGTCATCACGCGTCCCCGGCGGCAGGTCTCGCGAGGGGGTCCTCGCACGCGTCGCACAGCAGGGCGTCGGCGAACGCGTCGAGCCGGGCGAGGGCGCCCTCGTCGTCACCGTCGACGAGCCAGCGCAGGGTCACGCCGTCGATCAGCGCGAGCGTCGTGCCCGCCAGGTCCTCGACGGGGCGCGTCCAGTGGTGCCCGGTGGTCATCGCCGCGTGCAGCAGGAACGCCGACACCGCGCCCTCCGAGACCCGGTACTGCGCGACGGCCACGTCGTGCAGGCCCTCCTGGCGCAACGCGTGGGTGGTGATCTCGTAGGTGACGAGCTGCCGGCTCCGGTTGGCCGACAGGCTCGCCCACAGCCCCCGGACCCCGGCGCGCAACGCGTCGCCCAGCGAGCCGGCGCCGACGTCGACGAGCGCTCCCACACCGGCCGCCTCCAGCTCCTCGACGATCCGTGAGGCGACCGCCGCGACCAGGTCGTCCTTGTCGGTGAAGCAGTAGTGCACGAGGCCGAGCGAGACGTTCGCGGCCTCGGCGACGCGGCGGACGCTCATCGCGGGGACGCCTTCGCGTTCGGCGACGTCCAACGCGGCGGCGACGAGCTGGTCGCGTCGTTGGGACCTCGCGATCCGTGGCTGGGGCATGCCCCGCATCGTCGTCCTGGACGACCGTTCAGGTCAAGCTTGAACTGGACGCCCGT
Source organism: Pseudonocardia benzenivorans CB1190 (assembly GCF_000196675.2). GTDB lineage: Bacteria > Actinomycetota > Actinomycetes > Mycobacteriales > Pseudonocardiaceae > Pseudonocardia > Pseudonocardia benzenivorans. Next base: position 4,747,909 of record NC_015312.1, read on the forward strand.
CCAGTGCACTCTTCTAGCATGGCCACCACCGGGGCGACAGCCCGCCGTCGGACCTGGAGCAACTGGGCGGGCACCGCCACGGCGAGCCCCGCCGACGTCGTCGCGCCCGCGTCGGTCGAGGAACTGCAGCGCGACGTCGCCCGGGCGGCCGCGGCGGGCCTGCGCGTCAAGGCACTCGGCTCGGGGCACTCGTTCACCCCGATCGCGGTCACCGACGGCCTCGCGATCAGGCCGGACCGCCTGCGCGGCATCGTGTCCGCGGACCCGGCGACGGGCACGGCGACCGTGCTGGCGGGGACGCCGCTGCACGAGCTCGGGCCCGCCCTGTGGGAGCACGGGCTCGCGATGCCCAACCTCGGCGACATCGACGTCCAGACCCTCGCCGGGGCGCTCGCCACCGGCACCCACGGCACCGGCCGACGGCTCGGCGGCCTCGGCACCCAGGTGGCCGGGATGCAGCTGGTCCTCGCCGACGGGACGCTCTACGACTGCCCGGCCGACGTCGTCCCGGCCGCCGCGATCGGGCTCGGCGCGCTCGGCGTCGTCGCGACCGTCACGCTGCGGTGCGTACCGGCGTTCCTGCTGCGCGCCAGGGAACGATCGGCCGGGTTCGACGAGGTCCTGCGCGACCCCGCGACCTTCGACCGGTTCACCGCCGCCCACGACCACGCCGAGCTCTACTGGTTCCCGCACACCCGGCGGCTGCTCACCAAGCGCAACGACCGCGCCGACGGACCGGTCCGGCCGCTGCCGGGCTGGCGTCGCAGGTTCGACGACGAGTTCCTGTCCAACACCGTCTTCGGCTGGACGAACCAGGTCTGCGCGGCCCGGCCGTCGTGGATCCCGCGGGTCAACGCGGTCGCCGCCAGGGCGCTGGGCGCCCGCGAGTTCACCGACCGCTCGTACCGGGTGTTCGCGACGCCGCGGCGGGTCGTGTTCCGTGAGACGGAGTACGCCGTCCCCCGCGACGCCGTCCCTGCGGTGATCGGTGAGATCGAGGACTGGTTGCGGCGCAGCGGTGAGAATGTCGCCTTCCCGATCGAGGTCCGCGTCGCCGCGGCCGACGACGTGTGGCTGTCCACCGCGTTCGGCCGCGACAGCGGGTACGTCGCCGTCCACCAGTACGCGGGCTGCGACCACACGCGCTACTTCGACGCGGCGGAGTCGATCCTGCGCGACGCGGGTGGCCGTCCGCACTGGGGCAAGATGCACTCGCTCGGCGCCGACGACCTCGCCGCCCTCTACCCGCGGTTCGACGACTTCCGCGCCCTCCGCGACCGGCTCGACCCCGGCCGGACGTTCACCAACCCGTACCTGCGGCGCATTCTCGGCGACTGAGCTGGGAGCATCGACGCCCATGCGGCGCAGCGCGGGGATCCTGGTGCACCGGACGGGCCCCGACGGCCCGCAGGTCCTGTTGGGACACATGGGCGGGCCGTTCTGGGCGCGCAAGGACTCGCACGCGTGGTCGATCCCCAAGGGCGAGCACGGCGACGACGAGGAGCCGCGGGCCGCGGCCCTGCGCGAGTTCGCCGAGGAGCTGGGCTCACCCCCGCCCGAAGGTGAGCTCGTCGACCTCGGGACGGTCCGCGGCTCGGGCAAGGTCGTCGCCGCCTTCGCCGTGGCGGGCGACCTCGACGCGGACGCGATCGTCAGCAACACCTTCGAGCTGGAGTGGCCCCCGCGCTCGGGCCGGGTGCAGGAGTTCCCCGAGATCGACCGGGCGGCGTGGTTCTCCCTCGCCGAGGCGCGGGAGAAGATCGTCAAGACCCAGCTGCCGTTCCTCGACCGGCTCGCGGCGAATGTCTCGTCGTGAGACGACGCCGGGTCCGGCGAGCCAATAGGGTGCGACGATGGCGCGCTCCGCACTCATGGTCGGCACCTCGGACGGCACCCGGCTCGTCGGTCAGCGATGGACCACCGACGCCGAGGCCAAGGGCGCGGTCGTCCTCGCCCACGGCATGGGTGAGCACTCCCTGCGCTACGACGCCCTCGGCAAGGACCTCGCCGCCGCGGGGTACGACCTGCTGGCCGTCGACCACCGCGGGCACGGCCGGACGGCCGGCATCGCGGGCACCGCGCTCGGCGACTTCGGTGACGCCGGGTGGGACGGGGTCGTCGCCGACTACGCGCTGACCGTCCGGAGCACCATCGGTGAGCGGCCCGAGCTGCCGGTGATCGCGCTGGGCCACTCGATGGGGTCGTGGATCGTGCAGCAGTACCTGCTCGAGCACGCGGCCGACGTCGCCGGCGCGGTGCTGTCGGGCTCCGGCGCCCTCGACCTGCTCGCCGCCGCGATCGACCCGGACGCCGAGGTCGACCTGAGCGCGTTCAACGCGCCGTTCGCCCCGGCCCGCACCGACTACGACTGGCTCTCCCGCGACGAGGCCGAGGTCGACGCGTACGTCGCGGAACCGTTGTGCGGCTTCGGGCTCGATGTCAAGAGCGCCGCCGGGATGTGGGCCGCCGCGCCGCGGCTCGCCACGCCCTCGGTGCCCGCGGGGTTCCCGCTGCTGGTGCTCGCCGGCACCGCCGACCCCGTCAACGCGGGCCTGACCGTCCTGGAACCGGTCGTGCAGCGCTACCGCGACGCGGGCGCCGAGGTCACGACCCGGTACTACGAGGAGGCCCGGCACGAGGTCTTCAACGAGACCAACCGCGACGAGGTCGTCGCGGACCTGGTGTCGTGGCTCGACGGGGTCTGCGCGCGCTGAGCCCGCCCCGCCGATCAGGTGGGGATGGTCGCCATGACGACCCGTGGGCCGCGTCAGTCCGCCCCCAGCAGCCGCAGCGCCTGGTCGCCGTAGTGGTAGGCGACCTCGTCGACCGAGAACTCCCCGCCCTCGCGGAACCACACCGCGACGCCGACACCCATGTCGAGGATCGAGTAGACCGCGAGCTTCACCGAGCCGACGCGGAACCGGCCCTGGGCGACGCCACGCTCGACGAGCTCGCGGAAACCGCTCTCGTAGTCCTTGCGCAGCGACAGCATCACCGCCCGGTTGGCCTCGTCGAGGTGCCGCAGCTCGCGGGTGCCGACGAACGCCTCGAGCCGGTGCCGCGCATGGAACCGCACGTGCGCCTCGACCGCCCGGCGCAGCTGCTCGCGGACGTCGTCGGTCGACTCGACGGCGATCCGGTGGTCGCGCAGCACCGTCGCGATGGAGCGCTCCATGATCTCGACGAGCAGGTCCTGCTTGGACGCGACGTGCTTGTAGAGGCTCGGGCCGCGCATGGCGACGGCGCGGCCGATGTCGTCCATCGTGGTCGCGAGATAGCCCTTGTCCGCGAACAGCTCCAGCGCGGCGGCGACGATGCCGGCACGCCGGTCCCCCCGCGGCGGGACGCGCGTGGGCGTGCTCATCGGTCGGCCTGCGGGCCGCGGCGCTCGAGCTCGGCGTGGATGCCCTCGTGGAAGTGCTGCAGGGCGATCTCGTTGCGCCCGAACGCCAGCTCCGGCACGGACCCGGTGGTGAGGTTGCGCTGGACGCGCTCCATCGTCGCGAAGTCCTCGACGAGGACCGTGTCGAGCAGGATCCGCCAGTTCTTGTCCCAGTGCCGCCGGGCGCCGTCGGTCTCGGCCGGCTCGGGGATCAGCATCGCCGCCTCGACGGTGCAGGTGCCGACCGACTGCCCGGGGTAGAAGCGCCACATCTCGATGTGGTCCATCTGCCAGGTGAGGATCACGTTGGGGAACACCAGGTGCACCAGCGAGCTGTGCGGGTAGATCGTCCGCGACTCGGGCGGGCCGGCGGCCATCTCGACGAAGCTGTTGCGGACGGCCGAGTAGCGATGGTGCAGGCCGTACTCGGTGTAGGCCCCGACGTTGCCGACGAAGAACGGGCCGACGGTCTTCTTGTGCAGGAAGGCCAGGTGGAACACCTCGAGGAACGTGTCGACGCCGCACTTCCAGTCGAAGGGCTGCGTCATCACGCTGCGCTCCCACAGGGTGAACGACCCGACGTCGAGGTCCGCGATCTCCTGCTCGAAGGCCGCGCCGAGGTGCCCCGAGAGGTCGAGGGAGCCGCCGGGGCGGGGCAGCACCCAGACGAGGCCGTGCCGTTCCTCCGCGGGCAGCGCGACGAGCCCGTGGCCCTCGGAGTCGAGCCCGCGGAACCCCTCGCGGTCGACGGTCGAGCGCAGCCCGCCGGCGCGGTCGTAGGACCAGGCGTGGTACTCGCAGGTGAACGTGCGCCGGTTGCCCGACGCCTGCGCGCACACGAGGTTCCCGCGGTGCCGGCACACGTTGACCAGACAGCGGACCTCGCCGTCGTCCCCGCGGACCGTGAGCACGGGCAGGTCGGCGATCTGCGACGTCGTGAAGTCGCCCGGGTTCGGCAGCTCGGCCGACGTCGCGACGGCCAGCGGGTAGTCACGGAAGAACAGCGCGCGCTCGGCCGCGTTCCGGGCGGGATCGGTGTAGGACGCCGCCGGCTCGTGGCGCACCGCAGGCGCCATCGCGGTGGTCCCACGCTCGAGCAGGTCCTCGAGCTCGGCGATCAACTCCTGCTCGGCAGTGGCGTCCACGGCGACACCGTCCCTTCCCGTCGGGCATGCGGCTAACAACCCCTAGCCTTGTCCGCCAGGTCCTCGATGTCCAGTTCTGCACGTGGCTAGTGGGTGTTAGCCGAGCGCGGGTCGCCTCCGGGGCCCAGCGGTTCGGGCCGCCCCGGCGGGACCGCACGATAACGAAACGGTACCGAACGAGCGCGCTCTGCTAATGACGCGCTCGTTCGGGACGAACCGATCACGTACCCACTCTCGTGATCGGATCCCGGATGAACCCCCAGCCTCCTGCCAACGCCCCGTACCCACCGCACCATGGCTACGCGCCGCCGCAGCCCCGCCAGAACGGGCTCGGCACCGCCGGCTTCGTCCTGGGACTGGTCGGCCTGCTGTTCTCGTTCATCCCGGTGATCGGCATCATCGCCTGGCCGCTGGTGATCATCGGCCTGGTGCTGAGCATCGTCGGCTTCGTCCGCACTCGGTCGGGTCGCGCCGACAACCGCGGGCTGACGATCGCCGGAATCGTCCTGTCCGTCGTCGGCCTGGTCGTGTGCGTGCTCTACGCCGCGGTGTTCACGGCTGCGGCGGGCGCCGCGAGCACGGCCGCGAACGACGCCGCCAGGGCAGGCGGATACGCCGCGAGCACCGGCGGGTCGTCCGCGCCCGTCGCCTTCGGCCGGGTGGTCACCGTGTCCGACATCGCCTATTCGGTCTCGACGCCTGCCGCGTACACCCCGTCGTCGAGCGCCGCGTCGATGGGCGGTGACATCGCGCGCGCGATCCGGTTCGACGTGAAGATCACGAACAACGGGACCACGCCGTTCGCCTTCAACCCCTTCGTCGTGGGCGCCAAGGCCACCGCCGCAGGCGCCGACGCCCCGGAGATCACGGACGTCGCGAAGAACATCGGGGCGACCCCGTCGTCGACGATCCTGCCCGGCAAGAGCCTCACCTACACCGTCGCCTTCTCGGTGCCGAAGCAGAAGGGTGACGTGCAGGTCGAGCTGTCCCCGACGGCGCTCGGCTCGCCGATCGTCTTCACCGGCACCGCCTGACGCCGACGGCGCGACCCGTCCGCCCCGGTTCGCGGCGCCGGACGCTCCGCTGCCCCGCCGAGCGCCGAGCCGGTCGCCGCCAAGGGTCGTGAGTGGCGATGGTCGCTATCGCGACCATCGCCACTCACGGACACGGGGGTGTCAGGCGTCGCGCTCGGCGCGCCAGAACGTGAACCCGCCGAGACGGCTGTCGCCCGCTCCCAGCCGGACCACCCGGCCGAAGCCCGCCTCGGCGAGCAGCGCCGCGACGTCCGGGCCCTCTCCCCGCCCCTCCGCCTGGCCGTGACCGTGCCCGTGGCCGTGGCCCTCTCCGCCATGGCCACGCAGGTGGCCGGCGGCGATCCGCGAGAGCACGCGCGCCAGCGGCACCACCTCGCCGCGGTCGATGTCGACCACGTGCAGCCGCCCGCCCGGGGCGAGCACCCGTCGGGCCTCGCGCAGCGCGGTGACGCGGTCGGCGGCCGCGACGTGGTGCAGCATGAACGACGACAGGACGCGGTCGACGCTGCCGTCGCCGAGCGGGAGGTCCTCGGCGAACCCGTGCCGGTGGGTGACCTGCACGCCCGCCGCCCTCGCCTTGCGGTTCGCCCGCGCGATCGCGCCGGGGTCCGGGTCGATCCCGGTGACGACGGCGGCCGGCTCGGCCTGCGCCGCGAGGATCGTCAGGTTGCCGGTGCCGCAGCCGACCTCCAGCACCCGGGTCCCGGGCTCGATGCCCGCCTGCACCAGCAGCCGCCAGTGCGCGTCGCGAGCGCCGAGGAAACGGGAGTACCTGTCGTAGAACGGCAGCAGCCGCGGGTCGGCCATGGCCGGCAGATACTCGCGGGCGGTGGTCGCGGCAGTCATGCTTCACTCCAGATAACGAAGTTCGGTGGTGACATCCACTCTCACTGCGCTTCGATCTGCGGACAAGCAACGAAGTGCGGGCATGATGGGACTTTCTTCGGGTGCGGACGCGCTCGCCGACACCGGTGTGCACCTGGTCGGTTACGACCGGCGGGCCGGGGTTCCGCCGGTCACCGTCCAGAGCTGGGCCGCGGGCGAGCGCCGCGGCGCCGTCGTACCGGGAGCGCACGCGCACGACTTCCTCGTCCTGCTCTTCGTCGAGGACGGCGAGGACGCGCTGCGGGTCGACGGACACGACTGGACGCTCGGCGCCGGGGACGCGTTCGTCATCGCGCCCGGAGCCGTCGTCGGGCCGCCCGACGGACACTCCCCCGCCCGCGTGTGGGCCGTCTTCTTCCCCGCCGACGCCGTCGACCCGGGTGCGGCCGCCCCGTTGGCATCGTGGCACGGTCATCCGCTGCTCGCCGCGTTCGGGTCGACGGCGTTCGGCGGGCACCGGCGCGGCGGCGCGCAACGGCTGCGCGTCCCCGACGAGGACCGACCGCAGTGGCTCGCCCAGCTGCACGAGCTCGACGCCGAGCTGCGCGGGCGCCGGGACGGGTACGCCGACGCCGTCCGCGCCCACCTCACGCTGCTGCTGGTCCGGCTGGGCCGGCTCCGGCCCGGCCCCCCGGACGACCCGGGTGTGGAGCCCCTGCTCGCCGCGGTGCTCGACGTCGTCGAGAACCGGTTCCGCGAGCCGATCTCGTTGCGCGACATCGCGGCCGCGGTCGGGCTGACGCCCGGGCACGTGACCACCGTGGTCGGCCGCCGCACCGGCCGGACGGTCCAGCAGTGGCTCACCGAGCGGCGCATGCGCGAGGCGCGACGGTTGCTGGCCGACACCGATCTCACGGTCGCCGACATCGCCCATCGGGTCGGCTACCGGGACGGCGGGTACTTCGTCCGGCGCTTCCGCGCGGAGCACGGCGTCCCGCCCGCGGCGTGGCGCAGGGCCGGCCGCGCGGGCTGAGGGCATCGCCCGCGGAGTCGTCGACGCACACGAGCGCAACCTGAGCGCTCCCCCGAACCCGCCGGACGACAGTCAGGTTGCGGCCGGGCAGGGGGTCGGCGGTCAGACGCCGTCGTGGGCCAGGTCGCCGGAACGGGCGCTCGCGCGGTGCACGTCGGGACCGTCGAAGGCACGCAGGGCCGCCCGCATCGCGGCGTCGAACTCGGCATGATGCCGGCGGGCCGCGCCGGGATCGTCGGCGGCCGTCCGCGCGAGGTCCTCGGTGGCGACGCGCAACGCCGCGTTGACGGCCGCGGCCCGCAGCCGGACGCGGAGATCGTCGGCCGGCAGCCCCAGCCGCTCGCCGAGCACCTCGGCCAGCGTGGTCTCGGCCCGCTCGTGCAGCACGAGCCACACCGCGCGCAGGACGGGCTCGTCACGCGTCATCCGAATCACCGCGAGGACGTCGGCGACGTCGGCGGCCGACGGCGCACCGAGGAAGGCGTACTCAGCGCGCAGGTGCTCGCCGAGGTCGGCGCCGGGCGGCCACGATCGCAGGACGGCCTGGAAGTCCTCGGTCGCCCGGGACAGCAGCGGCTCGACGCACGCCTCCTTGGTGCGGAACCAGCGCCAGAGGGTGCGCTCGGAGACCCCCGCGGCCCGCGCGATCTGCTCCCCCGACGTCGCCGCGACACCCTGCTCGCGGAACAGCCGCACGGCCTGCCGGGAGATCACGAGCCGCTGCTCGCGGCGCTGCTCGTCACTGATCGGCGGGCGGCCCCGCCTGGCCCCGACGTCCTGCGGCATGCCACCCCCTCGCCCGTTTCGCGAAGAACAAGCCTAGTCCCGGTTTTAATTGGCAGCATCTGTCATGAATTCGTACGCTCGGGACGCCGCGTACTCGGGAAGGAGTCCCATGACCACCGCCACCGACCGCCGCCGACTGCCGTTCGACCGGCCGAACGTACTCGACCTCGCGCCGCTCTACGACGTGCTCCGCCGCGAGGCACCCGTCGCACCCGTCACGACTCCGGCAGGCGATCCCGCCTGGCTCGTCACCCGGTTCGAGGAGGTGCGAGAGTTGTTGGGCGACAAGCGGTTCGGTCGATCCCATCCCGAACCGGAGAACGCCGCGAGGATCACCCACGCCGCGATCCAGGACGGGCCGACCGGCGACCACGAGACCGAGGAGGCCGACCACACCCGGATGCGCCGGCTCCTCACGCCCGCCTTCTCCGCCAGGCGCATGCTCGCCCTGTCCGGCCACGTGCAGGAACTCGTCGACGGCTACCTCGACGCGCTGGTCGCCGCACACCACCGGGCCGCCGACGGCGTGGTCGACCTGCACGCCGGGCTCGCGTTCCCGCTACCGGTCGCGGTGATCTGCCGGCTACTGGGAGTCCCGGAGGACGACGGCGCGCGTTTCCGGTCGCTGTCGGACCGGATGGCCACGGCGTCGGCGGACGGCGACGCACACCGCGCCCGCACCGAGTTCGGGCACTACATGGCCGGGCTCGCCGAGGCCAAGCGGGCCCGGCCCGGCGAGGACGTCATCTCCGACCTCGTCCGCGCGCAGGCCGAGGACGGCGGCTTCGGCTACGCCGAGATGGTGCGGCTCGCCGTCGGCCTGCTCTTCGCGGGGCACGAGACCACGGTCAACCGGATCGGCCTCGGCACGCTGTTCCTGATGACGCGGCGCGCGCACTGGGAGGCGCTGGTCGCCGACCCGGACACACTCGTCGGACCGACCGTCGAGGAGATCATGCGGCTCGGCGCACCGGGAGATCTCGGCCTGCTGCGCTACGCGCACACCGACGTCGACGTCGCCGGCGTCACGATCCGGCGCGGCGACGCCGTCATCCTCTCGATCAACGCGGCGAACCGGGACCCCGCCGCCTTCTCCGACGCCGAGACGTTCGACCCCGGCCGCCCCGAGCACGCACACCTGGGCTTCGGTCACGGTGCGCACTTCTGCATCGGCGCGAGCCTGGCCAGGGTCGAGCTGCGGACCGTCTTCGCGACGCTCGCCCGCCGGCTCCCGGACCTGCGCCTGGCGCGGGACCTCGACGAGATCGGGGTGCGCGTCGGGCACATCACCGGCGGCGTGACGGAGCTGCCCGTGACCTGGTGAGGGGCCGGGGCTCCCAGGGCGGAGTTACCCGACGGCCCTGAACGGGGCACAGCGCACGGCGAGAAGGTCGACATCCGGCCGCTCGGCCCGCCTTTCGGGACCACCATCAGCGACGGCCGTCGCATGATCGACTTTCCTCGACGGCGGGTAGCGCGCGGACGGCCGCATGGCCCCGATCGGAGTCGACGAGGCGCGGCCGAAGGACCGAGGGCCGGCGTCGGCTCACCCTTGATCACCCTGGCGACGCACGGGCTACCGTCCTGTCTCATGACCAGCGGCGAACCCGACGTCCAGCGGCGCATCCTGACCGTGCTGGTCGGGGCGCAGGTCCTCAGCGGCGCGGGCCTCGCCGCGGGCATCACGGTCGGAGCGCTGCTCGCCGAACAGATGCTGGGCAGCACGGGCCTCGCGGGCGTCCCGACGGCGCTGTTCACGATCGGGTCGGCGGCCACCGCCGCCGCCGTCGGGCGCATCTCGCAACGTTCCGGCCGCCGCGCCGGGCTCACGCTCGGCTACGCGGCGGGTGCCGTCGGCAGCGGCGCCGTCGTGGTCGCGGCGGTGCTGGGCAACGTCCCGCTGCTGTTCGCCGCGCTGCTCGTCTACGGCGCGGGCACGGCCACGAACCTGCAGGCCCGCTACGCCGGTGCCGATCTGGCCTCGCCCGCCCGACGCGGGCGCGCGGTCAGCGTCGTTCTCGTCGCGACGACACTGGGCGGTGTCGTCGGCCCGAACCTCGTCTCGGTCACCGGCGGTGTGGCGACGGCGTGGGGCATCCCCGCGCTGGCGGGCCCGTTCCTGCTGGCGGGAGTCGCCTACGCGGTGGCGGCCGCCGTGCTCGGGGTGCTGCTGCGGCCCGATCCGCTGCTGCTGGCCCGCGAGCTCGCGACGGCCCCGGGGCCCGGCGGGACGACCGCGCCCGACGTCGCGGGCTCGCGTGCCGGGGTGGTGCTCGGCGCCACGGTCATGATCCTCACGCAGATCGTGATGGTCGCGATCATGACGATGACGCCGGTGCACATGGCCGCGCACGGGCACGGCGTCGGGGCGGCGGGGGTCGTGATCGCCGTGCACGTCGCCGCGATGTACCTGCCCTCGCCCGTCACCGGGTGGCTCGTGGACAGGATCGGCCGGATCGCGGTCGCCGCCCTGTCGGGTGGGACGCTGCTGCTCGCCGGGGTCCTCGCCGCGGTCGCGCCGGACGACTCGGTCGCGCTGCTGACGGTCGCGCTCGCCCTGCTCGGACTCGGCTGGAACTTCGGCCTGATCAGCGGCACCGCGATCATCACCGACGCCGTGCCGCTCGCGTCCCGCGCGACGACGCAGGGCGCCGTCGACGTCTGCATCGCGCTCTCGGGCGCGGGCGGCGGGCTGGCGTCGGGGCTCGTCGTCGCGACGGCCGGCTTCCCGACGCTGGCCCTCGCCGGCGGGGTGCTCGCGCTGCTGGTCCTGCCGGTCATCGTCGCCACGGCGGGCGCGCGACGGGCCACGGCGGGCTGAGGCCGGCGGTTCGCGGCCGGGGAACGCCGGCGTTGTCGCAGCGGGCGGCACGACCGATGCTGGGCGCGGAGTGGAGGCGACGATGCCCGGCATCTCCGTCACGACCAGCGCCCCTGACGAGGCGCGTGACGAGTGCGCCCGCGTCTACTTCCCGCACCGGCTCGCGGTCATGGCCGACACCGACCGGTTCCGGATGTCGCTGTCCGCGGTCGGGCTGCCGACCGGGTCCGCGGGGCTGCTCGGATACGCGGGCGAGGTCCGGATCGAGACCGGTGAGCTCGCCACCGGCTACGAGGTCAACGTCCCGCTCGACGGGCGCCTGCGCACGTGGACCGGGCACGCCGACGTGTGCGCGTCGCCGGCGCGGGCTGCGGTCTACCGGCCCGACGGCCGCGCGACCCTGCACGGCTGGGCGGGCGGCGGGCGCCTGTTCGGGCTCAAGATCGAACGCGCGGCGCTGGAGTCGACGCTCGCCGAGCTGATCGACCGGCCCGTCCGCGGCGTCGTGCCGCTCGGCCCGAGCCTCGACCTGGCGTCGACGCCCGGACGGCAGTGGTGGGGTCTCGCGCGGTCCCTCGTCGCGCTCGTCGAGGATCCCGACGGGCCGCTGGCCGCCCCGGTCGTCGTCCGGCCACTGGCGCAGAGCGTCGTCGCCGCGCTGCTGCACGTCGTCGAGCACCCCTACCGCGACGCGCTCGCCACCCGGCCGGCAGCGCCGCGCCCGGCGACGGTCCGCGAGGCCGTCGACCTGCTCGACGCCCATCCCGAGGTCGCGTGGACGGTCCCCGACCTGGCCGGCCGGGTCGGCGTCGGCAGCCGGGCGCTGCAGGACGGGTTCGCCCGCCACGTCGGGACCTCGCCGACGGCATACCTGCGCCAGGTGCGCCTCGCCCGGGTGCACGCCGACCTGCTCGCCGCCGACCCGCGGCGGACGTCGGTCACCGACGTCGCGCTGCGCTGGGGGTTCACCCACCTGGGCCGGTTCGCCGCGGCGTACCGACGCCGCTACGGCTGCGCGCCGTCGCGGACGCTGACCCGCTGAACGCGGGTTCCGGGAACTGCGCGTTCCGGCCTCCCCGGCTGCGCATCGCGGATCGTGGACCGGGATCGTCGCCCCTAGCCTCGCTGCGACCAGCGCAGGAGGGACCGCGACATGACCGCCACCACGTCGTCGACCGAGGACGCCGCCGCCGACTTCAACCCGATGGTGAGCCCCCACCGGGAGGACCCGCACCTGTTCTACCGCACCGCGCGCTCCCGGCCGCCGGCCCTGAGCCCCACGCTCGGCGCGTACCTCGTCACCCGCTACGACGACCTCGTCACCGTCGTCGACGATCCGCAGACCTTCTCCTCCGAGGCGGCCCTCCCGTTCATCTACGCGAACCCGCCCGAGGTCACGTCGGTCCTGGAGGCGGGCGGGGTGCCGGAGACGACAATGGTCGTCAACGAGGACGAGCCCGAGCACCGGGCGTTCCGCCGGGTCTTCGACGCCGGGTTCACCGGCGCGCGGGTCCGGGCCATGCTGCCGACGATGCGCGCCCGCGCCGACGAGCTGGTCGACGCCTTCGCCGGCGGTGCAGCCGACCTCGTCGCCGACTACGCCGTTCCCTTCGTCCAGACGGTGATCAGCGCGATCATCGGCTTCCCGGCCGAGGACACCGCGCGCATCCAGGCCTGGACCGACGACGTCACCACGCTCTGGAACCCGCTGTCCCCCGTCGATGACCGGGTCGCCGCCGCGCACCGGATGGCCGAGTACACCCGCTACCTGCAGGCACTGATCGACGACCGGCGCGCCCGTCCGCGCGAGGACCTGCTCTCCGACCTCGTCCACGGCGCCAACGGCTTCCCCGGCGTCCCCGACGAGTACACCCACAACATCGTGCGGGGCGCCGCACGGGTGGCCGGGTTCGACACGACGCGCGACGCGATCACGGCCACCGTCCTGGTGATCCTGCAGCACCCCGACGTCCGCGACCGGGTGCTCGCCGATCCCGCCCGGGCCATCCCGCGCGCGACCGAGGAGGCGCTGCGTCGCGACGCCCCGCATCGCGGGCTGTTCCGCATCACGACCCGCGAGGTCGACCTCGGCGGCACACACCTGCCGGCCGGGACCCCGTTGCTGCTGCTCTTCGGGTCGGGCAACCGCGACGAGACCAGGTTCCCCGACCCGGACGCCGTCGATCTCGACCGGCCCAACGTCCGCGAGCACCTGGCGTTCGGGCGCGGCCTGCACGTCTGCCCCGGAGCCCCGATGGCCCGCGCCGAGATCCGCGTCGCCCTGGAGACGCTGTTCCGCCGGCTGCCCAACGTCCGGCTCGCCGACGGCTTCGAGCCGATCTACATCGCCAGCTACTTCTTCCGCGGTCTGGAGTCGCTGCACGTCACCTGGTGAGCCGGGCCGGCGCCCGGTCGTGCTGCCCGGCCTGCGATGCTCGGCGGGCGACGTCGTCGAGCGATGGGGAGAACGTGGAGTACCGACAGCTGGGCCGCTCGGGACTGCGGGTCTCGACCCTGACGATGGGCGCCGCGACGTTCGGCGCCGGGGGTGGCGGCCTGGCCGCCTGGGGCGACACCGACGTCGCCGGTGCCCGCCGCCAGCTCGACATGTGCCGCGACGCCGGGGTGAACCTCGTCGACACCGCGAACAGCTACTCGGCGGGACGGTCGGAGGAGATCGTCGGCGAGGTGCTCGAGGGCCGGCGGGAGTCGATGCTGATCTCGACGAAGGTGCGCTTCCCGATGGGCGCGGGCCCCAACGACTCGGGGCTGTCGCGCCACCACATCCTGGCCCAGGCCGAGGCGAGCCTGCGCCGGCTGCGCACCGACCACATCGACATCTACCACGTGCACGAGTGGGACGGGACGGTGCCGCTCGAGGAGACCATCGAGGCGCTGGACTCGCTCGTGCGCGCGGGCAAGGTGCGCTACCTCGGGGTGTCGAACTACGCGGGCTGGCAGCTGATGAAGGCGCTCGCGGTCGCCGACGCCCACCACCGGCACCGGTTCGTCAGCAACCAGATCTACTACTCGCTGGAGAGCCGCGACGCCGAGTACGAGCTGCTGCCGCTCTCACTCGACCAGGGTCTGGGCGTGATGGTGTGGAGCCCGCTGGCGGGCGGCCTGCTGACGGGCAAGTACCGCCGCGACCGCTCACCGGAGAGCGGCCGGCATCTCGCGGACTGGAACGAGCCGCCCGTCCGCGACCCCGGCAGGCTCTACGACACCGTCGACGTCCTCGTCCGGATCGGCGAACGGCGCGGTGTCGCCCCGGCGCAGGTCGCGCTGGCCTACCTGCTGACCCGGCCGGCGGTGACGACGCTGGTGGTCGGCGCCCGGACCGACGCGCAGCTCGCCGAGATCCTCGCCGCGCCGGACCTCACCCTCACCGACGACGAGCTGACCGAACTCGACGCCGTCAGCGCTCCCCCGCTGATCTACCCGCACTGGCACCAGGCCGCGATGGGCGCGGACCGGCGCGGTCCGTCGGACCGCGTGCTCCACCCGTCCTGACGCGCGGCCGGTCGGCCGTCCCGGTGACGCCGACGGCAGGGCCCCCGCTCGTCCGTTCGGCACAATGACGATCATGGACCTGCGGATCACGACCGACGCCCGGCGAGGCGCCGACTACGACACCGAGCTCGCGCTGGTGCGGGCGGCGGAGGCACTCGGGTTCAGCGGCTACCTCCGGTCCGACCACTACGTCCCGGTCCCCGACGGCGCGGCCGTCCCGACCGACGCGTGGCTCACGCTCGCCTGCCTGGCCCGCGAGACGACGGTCATCCGGCTGGGGACGCTGGTCAGCCAGGCGACGTTCCGGCTCCCGACGGTGCTCGCCCTGCAGGTGGCCCAGGTCGACCGCATGTCGGGCGGCCGGGTCGAGCTCGGCATCGGCGCGGGTGGCGACGCCGCCGAGCACCGCGCCCACGGCATCCCCTTGCCGGCGGACCGCAACGCCCGCTTCGAGGAGCAGCTGAACATCCTGCACGCGCTGTGGCAGCGGCCGGCCGGATCGACCCACACGCTCCGCGGTACCTACTACGAGCTGGTCGACAGCCCGGTCCCGCCGACGGCGCAGGAACAGGTCCCGGTCATCGTCAGCGGACTCGAGGCCCCCCGCGCGACCGTGCTCGCGGCCGACTTCGCGCACGAGTTCAACGCCCCGCTCGTCTCGGTGGCCGAGGCCCGGGCGCAGCTCGACGAGGTCCGCTCGTTCGCGGACTACCGACCCGACCTCGTGTACTCGGTGACCGTCGCGACGTACGTCGGGCGCAGCGACGACGAGGTGGCCCGGCGCGCGGCGGCCGCCGGCCGGGACCTGGCCGAGCTGAGGTCCTCGGGTGTCGTCGGCTCCCCGGCCGAGGCCGTCGACGCCCTCGGCCGCTACGCGGAGGCCGGCGCCACCCGGGTGTACCTGCAGCTCGACGACGCCTCCGACCTCGACCAGCTCGAGCTCATCGCCTCGGCCGTCGCCCCGCAGCTCGGTTGATCCGCCCGGTCCGCGTCCTGGGCGGATCATGCTCGCGCGCCACGCCGCCGACTGGCAGAGTCCCGCCCGTGACCGGTGAGCTGCCGCTGCTCGGGTTCGGCCTGCCGATATCGGGCAGCTGGGCCACACCCGGGACCATGCGCCGGATCGCCCGGCGCGCCGAGGACCTCGGCTACGCGTCACTGTGGACGTTCCAGCGCCTGCTGAACCCTGTCGACGCCGACCAGGGAGAGTCGCATCGCGAGGTGCAGGACTCGGTCGTCGCGCTGGCCTACGTCGCGGGGCACACCACCCGGATCGGGATCGGCACCGCGACGCTGTGCGCGCCCTTCACCCCGCCCGTCGTGACGGCGAAGGCGATGGCGACGCTGGACGTGCTGTCGGGCGGACGCCTGTCGGTCGGGCTCGGGATCGGGTGGATGCCGCAGGAGTACGCCGCCGCGGGCGTCCCGTTCGCGCGGCGCGGGGCCCGGATGGACGAGTACCTGCGCTGCCTGCGCGCGCTGTGGACGCAGGACCCGGTCGAGTTCGCCGGCGAGTTCTACACGGTTCCGCGCTCGCACGTGAGCCCGCGGCCGGTGCAGCGGCCGCATCCGCCGCTGCTGCTCGGGGGCACCGCCGAGGCGGCGCTGCGGCGCGCCGGACGGCTCGCGCAGGGGTGGATCGGCAGCAGCCACCACGACCTCTCCCGGATCGGTGCCTGCGCCGCGACGGTGCGAGCGGGCGCCCGCGAGGCGGGGCGCGACCCGGAGGCGGTGCGGATCGTCGTGCGCGGTGTCGTCGATCTTCTCGACGGGCCCGCCGGCCCCGGGCGCCGACCGCTGCAGGGCACGCGGGCGCAGGTCCTCGACGACCTCTCAGCCCTGCGGGCGCAGGGTGCGACCGAGGTGTTCCTCGACCTCAACCTCTCCCCGCGCGTGGGCTCCCCCGCCGTCGACCCCGCCGCGGCCGTGGCCTACGCGGACCAGGTGCTGAACGCGTTCGCGCCGTGACGATCCGCCGCGCGACGGACCCGGCGCGGACCGATGAGTTCCGTCGATCCCGGGGGTCTGCTCCTGGACGACCCCACACCGGATGCGGTCCGGACGAGACGACGAGGAGCATGCCGACATGGCCGAGGAGAACGTACGCGTCGAACTGACCATCCCGGTCCCCGCGGCGAGGGTGTTCGCCGTGCTGGCCGATCCGGCCGCGCACTGCGCCATCGACGGCACCGGCTGGGTCGAGGCCGCGATCGACCCGGCGCCGCTGACCGGGGCCGGACAGGTCTTCCGAATCAGGATGTACCACCCGAACCACCCGGACGGGCACTACCAGATGGCCAACCGGGTCGAGGTGTTCACCCAGGACCGCGCGATCGGCTGGCGGCCGGGGCAGGAGAACCAGCGCGGCGAGCTGGAGTTCGGTGGCTGGACGTGGCGCTACGACCTCACGCCGGCCGGTCCGTCCGAGACCCGGGTGACGCTGACCTACGACTGGTCGGCCGTCCCGCAGCACATCCGGGAGTACATCGCGTTCCCGCCGTTCGCCCCCGACCATCTCGCCAACTCTCTCCGCCATCTCGGCGAGCTCGCCGAACCGGCGCGGCAGGGCTGAGGCCGCGCCGACCCGCCGCCCCGGCCGGCCCGGCCGCGGCGACCGGGCGGCGCGCAGGTTGCGACCGGCGTGTTTTGTCCGGTGCCACGACAACGATCGGCGGGATGACGATAGTCCACCGCGCCGGGTGGCTCCCCGACCGGAGGACGCCGCGGGCCGGGGCGCCGCCCGGCCGCGGCACGTGGTCAGCCCGCCGCCGCGGGCACCGCCACGCGAGGAACCAGCCACCGGGCCACCTGCTCGACGAGCGCGTCTGCGTCCTCGAGCCGGCAGTGTCCCCCGACGTACATGTCCGGGCGGACCAGGATGGCCCGGGCCTCCCCCTCGGCGATCGCGTAGCGCTGGGCGAGCTCCCCCAGTTGGTCCGGGATCAGGTGGTCCTCGTCGAAGTCCGCGCTGCGGTCGGCCGAGACCAGGACCGACGAGACCCCGTCGCCGAACGCCTCCCGCATCAGCGCGGCCACGCGGGCGGCCCGCTGCGCGTCGCCCGCGTCCCCCGGCCGGGGCACGAGCAGCAGGGTGAACCCGCAGTGCCGGAACAGGTCGAAGAGCCGTTTGCGCGGCTGGACCACCAGCTGGGCGTCGGGTGCGCGGTCGCCCGCCGCCGGACCCGGCACCGGTTCGACGGGTGGGCCGCTGACGGTGTCGCGGTAGTTGTGGGACAGCCCGGAGATCAGCTCGACGGTGCGCTGCTGCCAACCCGGCTCCCGGGTCAGCGCGATCCGGTCCGCGAGCCCCTGGCCGAACGCCATCACGATGTCGTGGGTCGACCTGGCGCCCGCGGTGATCTGGGCACCGATCGGCCGGCGCTCGGCCTCGTAGGTGTCCAGCAGGGACTCCGGCGCGGCGCCGTCGACGACCGCGGCGAGCTTCCACCCGAGGTTGAACGCGTCCTGCATGCAGCCGTTCATGCCCTGGCCGCCGGCCGGGGAGTGCACGTGGGAGGCGTCGCCGCAGAGGAAGACCCGGCCCGCGCGGTAGCTGGTGGCGGCGCTGTTGAGGATCTCCCACTGGGTCGCCCACTGCGGGTCGCCGATCCGCATCCCGATGCCGATCTCGTCCGCGACCGCCTGGAAGGAGCCGCGCGGGTCGTCGGCCCGGGTCATGGCCCCGGCGTCCGACAGATAGACCCGCCACAGGCGGCCGGGCAGCTTCGTGACCAGCATGAACAGCGACTCGCCGATGAAGTAGTTCACCCACGCGTCGTCGTGGGCGAAGTCCGAGATCTCGACGTCCATCATCGCCATGACCCCGACCCGGTCACCGACGAAGTCGATACCGACCCGGTCCCGCACCCGGCTGTGCGCACCATCGCTGCCGATCACCCAGGCGCTGCGGTGCGTCCGCACCTCGCCGGAGGCCCTGTCCACCACCGACAGCGTGACGCCGTCAGCGTCCTGTTCGAGGTCGATGAACTCCTGGCCGTACTCGGGGCGGATCCCGTAGTGCGCGCACAGGTGCTCACGCAGCACCTGCTCGAAGTCGTTCTGGTTGATCTTGTAGTAGAAGGGGTAGCGCGTCGGGAGGCCGCGGAAGTCGGTCCGCGGCTTGTCCTCCTCGCTCATTCCCTGGAAGTGGTAGACGTTCCCGGGACAGGGCAGCGCGACCTCCTCGATGCGATGGGCGACGCCGATGTGCTCGAACATCTCCATCGTGCGCGCATGCAGGGTGAAGGCCCGTGTGGTGTGCGACGGGCCGGGCCGCTTGTCGAACAGGCGGAGCGACACGCCCCGCCGAGCGAGCTCGTGGGCGGCGATCAGCCCGACGGGGCCGGCTCCGACGATGGCCACGTCGTTGTGGTCGGGCATGGGAGTTCCTTCCGTCGCTGTGGTGATGTCGGTGGGGTCAGGCCGGCAGCGGGACCTGCCAGGCGTCGTAGCCGTAGATCTCGTCGCTGTTCGGACCCGAGGCCGAACCGCGGAGGAACTCGTTGCCGCGGGAGCCGCCCTGCACCGCGCTCGTGCGGGGGCGGCGGACCTCGGCGTACCGGCGCAGCGCGGGCCCCACCTCCGCGCGGGACGCGCCGTCGAGGCACCGGGCGAGCACCACGGCGTCCTCGACGGCCATGCCCACCCCCTGCGCCATGAACGACAACATCGGGTGGCAGGCGTCGCCCAGCAGGGCCACCCGGCCCTCGCCCCACGCCTGCAGCGGATCCCGGTCGTAGAGCGCGGTGCGCATGAGCGAGGAGGCGGCCGCGACCACCCGCCGGGCGGGTTCGGCGAATCCGGACAGCGCGTCGAGCAGGTCGGTGACCCGGCCTTCGGCGGTCCAGGACTCCTCGGTCCAGGTCTCGTTCGGGACCGGAGCGACGAAGTTCAGCTCACGGCCGCCGGAGACCCAGTAGTGGACGAGGTGGCGGTCCTCGCCCCACCACTTCGCCGACACCGGTGGGACGTCGGGCACGCGGTCGCGCGGGACGATCCCGCGGTAGGCGACGAGGCCCGAGGAGCGCGGGTTCGTCCGGCCGAAGAGGCTCTCGCGGATCTGCGAGTGGATGCCGTCGGCACCCATCACGACGTCCGCGGTGACGGCGTCGCCGCCGGCGAACCGGACGGCCACGTCGTTCTCGGTCTGCTCGACGCCGACGGCGCGGTGCCCGATGTGGACGTCCCCGACGGCGTCGAGCAACACCTCGTGCAGGTCACCGCGGTGTACATGCAGGTACGGCGCCCCGAACTCGTGCTCGACCTCGCCGCCCAGGGGGACGCGCAGCGACAGCACGGCGTCGGCGGCGTCGACGCTGCACCAGGCCTCGGGCCGGCACGCGATCGCCGCCACCCGCTCCGCCAACCCCAGACCGCGCAGTGCCCCGGTCGCGTTGGGCGCCAGCTGCAGGCCGGCCCCCACCCTGGTCAGGGCCCGCGCCTGCTCGTGCACCTGCACCTGCGCACCGATGCCGCGGAGAGCGACGGCGGTGGCCAGCCCCCCGATGCCAGCCCCGACCACCACCACGCGCAGCGGAGACTCCGTCGTCACCCCGCGAACCTCCCGACCGTCGAGGCCTGCGGGAACGCGGCCAGTGCTCGTTCTGCCTGGCGCCGGCCGGCACGTTCAGCGGGCCCGACGAGGTCCGCTCCGAGCAGCGCGACGCCACCGCCGTCCAACGCACCACCCAGGTCGCCGCGCTCCGGTGTCAGGATCCGGACCGTGCAGCCCAGGCCGCGCAGGATCCGGACCTCCCTGGTCAGCGCGTCCGTGAAGAGCGGCGCCAGCACGAGGACCTCTGCTCCGGGGGCGTCGATCCGGCTGGCGGCGACGTCCGCGTTCGTCGTCGAACGGACACCGCCGTCGACGTGAGGCCGGCCCCCGATGCGCACCGGCGGGGCGAGGCCGGGGGCCGCGGTCGACGCGGCGACGGCGGCACCCAGCGGAATCCCGTCGTCGGCCGACCAGACGCTGATCCGCTTGTCCGGCAACGCGACGGCCGTGACCCGCAGCGTCTTCGGCCACTCACCGGACGGGAGCCACCGGGCCCACAGCGCGGCCGCGGCGTCGGCATCGATGGCCGTGTCCGTGCCCGTGGCCGTGCCCGTGCCCGTGTCGGTGTCCGTGTCGACGGTGCCGGCGGCCGGTCCGCGGCGTCCGGCGTGCCACGCCGCGCGGTCGGCGATCGCCGCCGTCGCCTCGTCGAGGTCCGCCCCGGCGCCGAGCCAGGCGCCGACGACCGATCCGGCCGAGGTGCCGACGATCTGCGTCACGTCCCGGAGGGACATCCCGGCCGTGAGGCCGGAGACCGCCCCGCTGAGCCAGGCGGCCCCGACCGGTCCGCCGGCACCGAGGACCAGGGTGTGAACGACGATCCCCGTCATGCGGGCACGTCCCCCTGCCGCGCGCGCTCGAGCAGGGTCGCCAGCACCACGGCGTCGACCGGCACCGGGTTCGGCGTGTGCGCCACCGACCCGGCCACGTCGCGCACCACCCGGTCGTCCGCGCCGAGCCGCGCCAGATCCGTCGGCACGCCCGAGCGACGGGCCAGCTCCCACAGACCGACCGCCGGGTCCGGTCCGAGGAACGGTGCGACCCGCGCGGTCCAGTCGGGCCCGGCGGGACCGTTGAGGGCCACGACGTGCGGGAGCACCACGGCGTGCGTGTCGGCGTGCGGCAGGTTCAGCCGCCCGCCCAGCTCGTGACAGATCCGGTGCTGCAGACCGGTACCGGCACGGCCGAGTGCCGTCCCTGCCAGGAACGCCGCGTACTGCAGTCCGGAGCGGGCCTGCACGTCCGCGGGATCGTCGACCAGTGCCGGCAGGCTCGCGGCGGCCGTGCGCAGCGCGTCGACCGCCAGCGCGGAGGTGAGCGGGTCCCGGTGCGGCGCCCAGAGGGCGGCGAAGCAGTGCGCCATCGCGTTGAAGGCGCTGGGACCGGTCACCTCGGGTGGGAGGCCGAGGGTCAGCTCCGGGTCGTAGACGACGACGGCGGGCCGGACCCGTTCGTCGCTGCCGGTGCGTTTGCGCCGGCCGCCGGTCATTCCGTAGACCGGGGTGAGCTCCGAGCCCGCGTAGGTCGTCGGCACGGCGAGGATCGGGAGCCCGGTGTCGAGCGCGATGGCCTTGGCCAGCCCCGTGGCCGCGCCGCCACCCAGGCTGACCAGACCGTCGACGCCCGCGGCCACGGCGGCGGCGTGTGCCCGTTCGGCCAGGGCGATCGGCACGTGCTGGGCGACCTCGTCCCAGTGCAACGCGAGCCTGCCGGCCACCGCGGCGGCCAGCACCTCGCCACCGGGGGCCCGCGGGTCCGCGATCAGCATGACCCGGCGCAGGCCCAGCCGATCCACCTCGGCGCCCACCTCGGTGATCCGGCCCGGTCCGAACACCACGCGGACCGGCCGCGCCTCGTAGTCGAAGGGATCGATGCGCACGCCGCTCGCACCGGCGGCCGTGGGCGGCGTCGTGATCATCGGCGTCGTGATCCCCGGCGTCGTGGTCATCGGCGTCGTGGTCATCGGCGTCGTGGTCATCGCAGCGCCTCCTTCAGCAGCATCAGCATCGATTCGGGATCGGCCTGGCCGGCCAGGTCCCGCCGCCGGGCGAGGCGGTCGACCAACGCGTCCGCGTCGACGGTCGGGCACAGTGCGCCGAGGTCGACCGGCAGCCCCAGCGCCTCGGCGAAGTCGTGGAGCGCGGCCGCGCCGGGGAGCCCGGCGAGGTCGGCCTCCGCGCCGCGCTGCGGGACCAGGCAGGCCATCAAGGCGCCGTGATCGAGCCGGTGTGCGGCCCCGAGGTCCTCCGCGACCAACTGGGCCGGGCCGGGACCGGCCGCCTCCAGGGCCCTCCCCGCGAGCGCCGCGCCCTCCTTTGCCCCGACGCGCAGATCGAGCTCGGCCGGGTCGCGGACCAGCCGCGGAAGGGTCTCCCAGAGCAACCGCAGCCCCGCGGCCGCCTCCGCGCGCCCCGCCAGGCTCGGCCCGGCCAGCACCTCGACGCAGGCGCCGACGGCACTCATGCCGCTCGACGCGAGCACCCGCGCCGGTACGCCCGCGAGCAGGTCCGGGTCACGCACGACGGCTCGCGCGGCTGCCGTCGGGGAACTCCCGCCCTCCTTGCCCGCAGCGGTGGTCACGAGGTAGCGCGACGTGAGCTCGGCACCGGAGAGCGTCGCGGGCACGGCGATGCGGGGAAGCCGCAGCGCCAGCGCCACGATCTTCGCGTACCCGGCCGCCGACCCGCCCCCGATCCCGACGACCGAGTCGGCGTGCACCTCCTGAGCGGACGCCACCGCGAGGTTCGCCTCCCACGCGGGCACGTGCGCCACGGCATCGCTGAAGGTGCCGACGCAGCGGCGGCCGAGCAACCTCCGCACCCGCTCGGCCACCGGGGCCATCCCCGGACCGACCACCAGGAGCGAGGTGCGCACGCCGAGACGATCGACGAGGTCGGGCAGCTGCCCCAGCGAGCCGGGCCCCGAGGCGAGCGGCGGGGCGGAGCGGCACCGGTCGTCGTCTCCGGGCATGGGAGTCCTTCGCGTCCGCGGCCCCCGAGGGCGCCGGTGTAGTCGGTCCGGTTCGAGCCGGTCGCTCGACCGGTGCGGAATCAGGCGCGCGGGCCCTCGCCGCCGTGGCCGTCCGGGTTGTAGTGCAGCTGGTAACGCTCGTAGCGCTCCGCGCCGATCGCGGCCAGCGCCGCCGGGACCGGGGCCGGGTCCTGGAGGAAGGGCTCCTCCTCGTCGCACGCGTGCTGCCAGGTGGCGAACTCGAGCGCGATGTGGTTGACCGGGTCCTCGAAGTAGATCGAGTGGCAGAAGCCGTGGTCGAGCTCGCTCTTGATCTTGACGCCGTTCTCCTCCAGGAGCCGCTTGGCCTTCTGCAGCTCGGCCTCGGAGGGGACCGTGATGGCGAGGTGGTTGCCCGCCCCGAGCAGCGAGTTGTCGGCCGGCACCTCGACGTCGGCGAACTCGAAGAACGCGATCGTGTCCTGCTCGCTGATCCGGAAGAAGTAGTGCCGGCTGCCGCCGAGGTTGCCCGGCACCGCACCCGGGAACGGGTCCGGGTTCGGGAGCTGCAACGTCACGACCACCGGAAAGCCGAGGAGACCGTTATAGAACTTGACGGTCTCCTCCATGTTGTTTGTGACGAAAGCCATGTGGTGACAACCAGTCGTTCGGACGCCCATGTCATCTCTCCTGTTCGTCGCCCCGACGAGCCAGACGGCCGTCGTATGACGGCGCTCACGTTAACGTGATCTTGTTTCCACGTCAATGACTTTCTCGGATCCGTCGCGGCCGCCCGGTCCACGGGCCGCCGACAGGCATGATCGTGTTCGCCGGACGGCGACCGAAGGAGCGAGAGCGTGACGTAAGGTGAGAGGACGCATTTTCGTCACGAGGGGAGGTCCGGTGTCGACGCCGACGTGCCGCGTCTGCGGCCGCCCGCTGTCGGTCGGCGAGCAGGGCCGTCCGCCGCAGTACTGCTCCGCGGCCTGCCGGCAGAAGGCCTACCGCGCCCGGCGCCGACAGCCGGTCAGGAAGAGCGAACAGAACCGCCGGGTCCGACGGCCCGTCCCGGCGCCGGAGATCGTCGAGAAGGACGTCCCGCACCTGGAGCGCCGGGAGCTGCTGGCCTGGCGCGGTGTCCTGGAGGTGCAGACGGCGATCCTGCCGATCCTGGAGACGGAGCTGCGTGAGCGCACCGGGCTCACCCTGAGCGAGTTCGACGTGCTGTACCAGCTGTGGCGGATGCCGGACAAGCAACGCCGGATGGTCGACCTGGCCCGGGCCGTGCTCGTCACCCCGGGCGGGGTGACCCGGATCGTCGCCCGCCTCGAGGAGCGTGGCCTGGTCCGCCGGGTCTCCTCGGCCGGCCGCCAGGCCGTCGTCACGCGGCTGACCCCGCGCGGGGAACGTGAGCTGGGCGCCGCGATGGACGTGCACTTCGACGGGGTCCGACGGGTGTTCGTGCGGCACCTCGACGACGCCGACCTCGACCGGCTGATCGACCTCTGGGCCCGGATCCGGAACGCCTCCCCCACACCCACCGACCAGCCCGCACCGTCGGGCGCGACCGACGAGAGCACGTGACCCGCCGCGGGAACGGACCCGGACACCGCAGCTGCGACGGCCCACCCGCCGCTGCCCGTGCACGAACCCGGCCGCAACCTCACTGCTCGTTTCGGCGCGACCAGCAGCAGTGAGGTTGCGCGCTGAATCCCGGCGACCGGCGACCGACGGGTGGGCCGCCGCGGGGACAACGCGCGACGCCGTCCGCGCACCACGTACCTGCGTTGCCGCAGCACGGCGTGGCAGGGACACGTCACAGCCGAGCCGCATGGGCGGGCGAGCGCGGCGCCGCTGCGATCCGATCGATGTCCGCGTCCAGCCGCGCGCCGGGTCGCGACCGCCCGCGCTTCGGCCGAACACGGACCGCACCAGCCGCCGTGTCGGGGCGACCGTCCCCAGCGCCGTAATGCGCGTCCGGGCGACTCCGCACCCCTGCCCCCGAGATCGCATCCTCGATAAATTCAACGTGCGTTGACTTCAACGCCTGTTGAGTTCTAACCTGGCGATCCGACACCGGTGGCGAGGCGGACGGGCGAGGCCGGCCGACCCCTCCGGCGGTCGGGGGTGCCGGCGCGACGGGCCGGTTCACCGAGCCGAGCGGCCGCCGGGGCGCGGCCGCCGCACCGAGGAGCGACACATGAGCGTGTTGGACGTCGATCCCGTACCCGCGACGAAAGGCGCACCCACCCCGTGGGCGCAGGTTGCGGCGGTCGTCGTGCTGTTGACGGTGGCCGTCGGCGTCCTGCTGACCGCGTTCGGACTACCCGCGGTCCGGTCCTCCGTGCACGCGGTCCCGATCGCCCTCGCCGGACCGAGTGTGGCGACCGATCGGATCGCCGCCGCGCTGGAGGAGCGCCGGCCCGGCGCGTTCGAGACCCTCGCCGTTCCCGACACCGCTGCCGCCGAGGCCGCGATCGTCGACCGTGAGGTCTACGGCGCGATCGACGTGAGCGGCGGCCGACCCGAGGTCGTCGTCGCGACCGCGGCGAGCCCGGCGGTCGCGCAGACGTTGCAGGCGCTGGCGGCCGGCCTCGCGGCACCCGGTGAGGCGACCGCGCCGTCGGCGACGGTTCGCGAGCTCGTCCCGCTGCCGGCCGCCGACCCACGCGGGATCGGGCTCGCCGCGGGATCGTTGCCACTGGTCATCGGCGGTGTGCTCGCCGCCGTGGTGCTCACCCTGCGGGTCCGGGGGGCCGCCCGCCGCCTGGTCGGCGCGCTGGCGTTCGCGATGACCGGTGGGTTGGCACTGGTCGCGATCCTGCAGTTCTGGTTCGGCTCGCTCGGCGGGGACTACTGGACCAACGCCGGTGCGGTGGCACTCTCGGTCGCCGCGACCGCACTGATCCTGCTCGGCCTGGAAGCAGTAATGGGCCTGCCCGGGATCGGCCTGGGCGCGGCTGTGCTGCTGCTGGTCGGCAACCCGCTCTCCGGCAGCGCCTCGGCCCCGGAGATGCTCCCCGGCTGGTCCGGCACCCTCGGCCGGCTGCTGCCGCCGGGCGCAGGCGCGAGCCTGCTCCGGTCGACGGCCTTCTTCGACGGCGCGGGCGCCACGCAACCGGTGCTGGTACTGCTGGCCTGGTTCGGCCTCGGACTGGTCCTCTTCGCCGTGGGTGCCGTGCGATCCGGCCGGGCACGACTGACCGTCGCCCGCCGCGAGAGCACGGTGACCGCCGCTCCGGTCTGACGTCCCTCCGCGCCGTGCCGACACCCGGGCGACCTCGGCACCGTCACACCCACGATGCAGAATCAGGCCTTTGGGGTCGGCCACCACCGGTCTCGATCACGGCCCGACCGACGGCGGACGAACCGCCTGACCGTCCACCCGGGACCAGAACGCCGTCAGGGCGCGAGCCGCCGGGTCCGGGTGCGTCACCGGCCACCAGCGCCCGACCTCGGCGAGCTCCGCGATCTCGGCACCGGCCGCCGCGGCCGCGGACCGGTGCTGCGCAGGCGTGCCGCTGGCGTGCCCGACGTCCGCGCGAGCGACCAGGGCCAGACCGGGCCGCTGCCGCGCCTCGGCGAGGTCGCGGCCCGCGTCGGCCATGACGGGCTGGACCGCTGATCGCAGGAGCGAGAGCACCGCCCGTCCCATGCCGTCGTCCATGCCGGCGGCCACGCGTTCCGCGGCCGCGCCGGTCATCCCGAGCGCGCGGACGACCTCCAGCCGCTGCGCGAGCGTGCCGCCGAAGAGCTCCTTCACCGAGGCCTCGCCCGCCCCTTCCTGTTGCCACACCTGGGCCCGCGCGTGCCAGACGTAGTCCGGGTCGAAGAGGCCGAGTGCATCCGACGCCCAACTGCGGATCAGATCGGGGCGCGTCATCGCGATCTGGACGACGTGCGCGCCACCCCAGTCGTGACCGACGAGATCGACGGGCTCCCGGAACTGCTCCAGCCGCGCGGCGAGCCAGTCACGGTACCCCTCGACCGTGGCGGAGAAGTCGTCCGACGCAGGCACCCCGAATCCGGGCGGGGACAGCGCCACCGCGTCGTCCCGACCGAGCGCGGCGATCAGCGGTCCCCACACGCCGGCGCTCTCGGGATTGCCGTGCACGAGTACCAGAGGAACGGACATGACCACTCCTTACTTGCGTGTATGTATGCAAGTAAATGTAGCAGTGGTAGACGCCGGAGACCACCGCCGGAAGCTACGGCGTGACCGCGAACGCCCCGCGGACCGAGCGCGCCGCCTCCTGGATGAGGGCAGGGACGTCGCGGACCGGAGGTTCGGCGATGAGTTGCAGCCCTGTCCCCCGGACCAGGCCGACGATCAGCACGGCGGCGGCGGCCGGGTTCGCGTCGGGTCGGACGGACCCGTCGGCGACGCCCTGGCGGACCACGTCCGCCAGCAGCTGCCGGAAGTCGGCGTCCCGGCGGGCGAACAGCGGAGCCAGCACGGGGTCGGCCGCGATCGCCTCGCCCCACAGTTGCAGGAACGCGCGCGCCGAGGGTGTCCGCCGCACGACGTTGCGCAGGTACGCCTCGATGATCCGCACCAGGTGGTCCAGGCCGTCTCCCTGGTAGCCGGGGATGTCGAACCGCTGCGCCTGGTCGACCACGGCTTCCAACAGCCGTTCCCGGCTGCCGAAATGGTGGTAGACGATGCCGCGGCTGTACCCGGCGGCTTCCCCGACCTCGGCGAGCGTGACGGCTCGGGACCCGCTGCGCGCGATGAGCGCCATCGCCGCGTCCAGCACGCGCCGTTCGGTCTCGGCCCGCCGTTGCTCCTGCGTCCGCCTGGCCGGCCGATCGGTCATGCGTCGTCCCCCCGGCCGGCCTCGCTGTCGACGAGATGTGCCACGGCGTCCTCCCGCAGGTGCCCCGCCATCCGACCTCGATGCCATTGGTCGCCGAGAGGACCGACGCGGGGCGTGATCATGGAACCAGCGGGGACCAGGCCTCTGAGCAGGGGAGAAGCTCCTCCGACTGGACTCGAACCAGTAACCCTGCGATTAACAGTCGCATGCTCTGCCAATTGAGCTACGGAGGACCGCTTGTGTCGCCGAGGCCGTGCCTCACCGACGTGCAGAACTCTAGCGCACCCGTTCGGACGCACCGTCCCGGGGGGCTGCCCCCGCCAGCACGCCTGACGACCTGCACTGGGGCAGGATGGGGTCATCACGGGCGACCTGCGGAGGCGACATGCTGAAGTTGTTGTTGGGTGCGGCCGTCGGTTACGTGTTGGGCGCGCGGGCCGGCCACGAGCGGTACGAGCAGTTGGTGCGCGCGTACCAGCGCGTCACCGACCATCCTGCGGTGCAGGGCGCGGCGGGGGTGGTGCGGGCGCGCGTCGACGAGGCGGTCAACGGGCGCAGGCACGCCGACGCGTCGAGCAACGGCCGCGGTCACTGATTCTGCGCCGACGATCGCGACGGCGGCCGGCCCGGGACAGCTCCCGCGGCCCGGTCGTCGTCAGGATCGCTTGTGCGCCACCGCGAACAGCCTGCGGAACGGGAACCAGGTCGAGCCGTCGGCATTGGCGGGGTACGCCTCGCGCAGCCGCGGGGCGAGCTCGGCGCGGAAGTCGTCGTAGCCCGCAGGGTCGAGCGCGTCGCGGACGGGGCGCAGCGCGGTCGCGGTGATCCAGGTGAGGACGGGGTCCTCGCCGGTGAGCCGCTGCAGGTAGGTGGTCTCCCAGACGTCCACGTCGACACCGGGGCGGCCGATCAGCTCGGCGTACTCGGCGGGCTCCCCCACGGCGAGCGTGTCGCGGACGGTGATGCCGCGGGCGGCGGCGAGCTCGCGGACCAACACGTGCGACGGCGCGCCGAAGTTGCCCGGGACCTGCATCGCGAACCATGCGCCGGGCGCGAGCGCGTCGATCCAGCGCGGGAGCAGCTCGCGGTGCGTCGGCACCCACTGCAGGACGGCGTTGGTGACGACGACGTCGACATCCGGCCCGGGCGACCAGGACTCGACGGCGGTCAACGAGGCGTCGATCCCGCGCTCGCGGGCCGCGGCGACCATGTCGGGTGAGGAGTCGAGGGCCTCCACGACGGCGTCGGGCCACCGCCGGACCAGCACCTCGGTCAGGTGCCCGGGCCCGCACCCCAGATCGACGACCCGGCGCGGCGACTCGGCGCGCACCCGCGCGACGAGGTCGAAGAACGGGCGCGAGCGCGCGTCGTCGAACGTCAGGTAGAGCGTCGGGTCCCAGGTCGTGCCGGTCATCCCTGCCGCGCCTTCCGCGCCACCTCGAGGGCGAGTCGACGCACGAGATCGGGGTCCGTACCCGGGTCGGCACGGACCTGGAGGACGGTGCCGTCGGCACCGGGGACCTTGCGCTGCAGGAACCACGCGCCGCCACCGGGCAGGTCGCGGTGATGTCGCGACGTGATCGAACCCGTGACACGCTCGTGCACCAGCTGCGGGACCTTGCCGGGGTCCTCGAGCCGCAGCCTGCGCGGCGGCAGGTCGGTGAGCAGCACGACGCCGTCCTCGACCGTCTCGGTCGCCTCGGTGACGACGAGCGCTCCCCCGCCCCAGACCGCCTTGCTGACCAGGTGCCAGCCGATGCGGCGAGGGGCGTCGCCGGGCAGCCAGAGCCCCCACGACGTCACGACGACATGGCTGCCGCCGACGATCGGGGCGACCGCGAGGACCCGCTCCTCGGGTTCGAGGGTGGCGTCGAAGCCCGCGGGCAACTCACCCCGGCCGGTGACGATCTGGGTGATGCGGCTCACCAGACCCATCAGACAGCGGCTCCCATCGCCTTGTCGCGCAACGCTATCCGGTACTGCTCGAGCGGGACGAGATCGCCGAAGAGCTGGTGGTAGGCGTCGGCCTCCTCGACCGGGTTGGTGCGCTGCAGCCGCGCCTTGAGCTCGGCGATCTGCGCCTCGACCAGCGCCAGCCGCACCCCGGCCACGACGCTGGCGACGTAGCGCGCCTCGTCGGTGAGCCCGTTGCCGTTGCTGCTCGCGCGGGCGGTCTTGCGCGGCAGCTGCATCGGCTCGACGGCCAGCTCGTGGACGAGGCCGCGGAACTCGGGGGCGCACTCGGCGCCGACGGCCTCGATCCAGGCGGGCCCGGACAACCCGGCGCAGACGCCGCCCGCGGCGGCGATCGCGCGGTGCACGCCCGCGAACGCGGGATGGCTGAAGGCGGCCTCGGGCAGCTCGTCGTAGGCGGGTCCCGCGATCGCGGGCTCCTGCAGCGCGGCCTTGACGGCCTCGCGCTGCAGGTGCAGCCGCGGGTCGTCCTTGGGCGGGGCCCCGACGGGCGGCGCGGACCGCCGGCCGCGGACCGGCTCGGCAGGCGCCCCCGCCGTCTCGCGGACCCGGCGGACCACCATCGCGATGTCGTCCCAGCTGGTCCACCCCGCGAGGCGGCGCGCGTACTCGTCGCGCAGGTCCTCCCGACGGATCCGGGCGACGAGCGGGACACAGCGCTGCAGCGCCGCGACGCGGCCCTCGGCGGTGTCAAGGTCGTGCTCGCGCAGCATCGAGCGGATCGCGAACTCGAACAGCGGCTCCCGGCGCGCGACGAGGTCGCGCACGGCGGTGTCGCCGCCGGACTGCCGCAGCTCGCAGGGGTCCTGCCCGTCGGGTGCGATGGAGACGAACGTCTGCGCGGCGAAGCTCTGGTCGCCCTCGAACGCCTTGAGCGCGGCGGCCTGGCCCGCGGCGTCGCCGTCGAAGGTGTAGATCACCTCGCCGAGGTCGAAGCTGTCGTCGCCGATCAGCCTGCGGATCACCGACACGTGCTCGGCGCCGAAGGCCGTCCCACAGGACGCGACGGCCGTCGGGACACCGGCGAGGTGCATGGCCATCACGTCGGTGTAGCCCTCGACGACGACGACCTGCCGGCGCCTCGCGATCTCGCGTTTGGCCAGGTCGAGCCCGAACAGGACGTGGGTCTTGCGGTAGACGGGCGTCTCGGTCGTGTTGAGGTACTTGGCCTCGATGCCGTCGTCGTCGAAGAGCCGCCGCGCGCCGAAGCCGACGACGTCGCCCCCGAGGTCGCGGATCGGCCACAGCAGCCTGCGGTGGAACCGGTCGATCGGGCCCCGCCTGCCCTCCTTGGACAGCCCCGCCTTCATCAGCTCGTCGAGGCCGAACCCAGCGGCGAGCAGGTGCTTGGTGAGCAGGTCCCAGCCCGCCGGGGCGTAGCCGCAGCCGAAGGTGGCCGCCGCGGCCGAGTCGAACCCGCGGGCGGTGAGGAACTGCAGCGCGGGCGCGGCCTCGGGAGTCCGCAGCTGCTCGGCGTAGAACTCGGCGGCCCTGCGGTTGGCCTCGAGCAGCCGGGTACGGGTGCCGCGGTCGCGCTGGACGGAGCTGCCGCCGCCCTCGTAGTTCAGCCGCACGCCGACCTTCTCGGCGAGCCGCTCGACGGCCTCGACGAACCCGACGACCTCGATCTTCATGACGAAGTCGATGACGCTGCCGCCCTCGCCGCACCCGAAGCAGTGGAACGTGCCGTGGGTGGGCCGGACGTTGAACGACGGGGTCTTCTCGTCGTGGAAGGGGCACAGACCCTTCAGCGACCCGGCGCCGGCGCGGCGCAGTGCGACGTACTCGCCGATGACCTCGTCGATCCGGGCGCGGTCGCGGACCTCGGCGATGTCGCTGTCCCGGATCCGCCCTGCCACGGGCACGAGTCTAGGCCGACCGTGTGGGACGTGGCCGCACGGCTCAGGTCGCGAGGACCAGGCAGAACGGATGGCCGACCGGGTCGAGGTAGACACGGAAGGACGTACCGGGCTGCACGTCGGCCTTGACGGCGCCGATGCCGAGGACGAAATCCTCACCGGCGTCGAGGTCGGGGACGTCGAAGTCGACGTGCACCTGCTGGGGATGCTCCTGGGAGGGCCAGCGGGGCGGGCGGTAGCCGTCGACCCGCTGGCAGGCGATCGTGACGGGACCGTCGGCGACGAGCTCGCGCCAGTCCTCGTCGGAGTCGCCCTCGCTCACGGGCCAGCCGGTGAGCGCGGAGTAGAAGCCGATGAGGGCGTCGGCATCGGGGCAGTCGAGCGCGACGACGGACAGACGTGGGCGCGGGTGCGGGGCGGTCACCGTCTCGACGGTAGTCGGGCGGGCGCCGGTTCGTCCTGGTCGAGGAACCACGGGACGCAGGTCATGACGACGAACAGCAGGATCGCGGCGGAGACGGCGACCGAGTCGAGGACGGTGTGCACCATGACTCCACCGTGCGCCGGGAGACCGTGGCGCGGCTGCGGGCGGGCTGGGAGGGGGCTGAGAAACCGCGAGGGATCGCAGAAGCCGGCTCTCAGACTGCGAGGGGCCGCGTCACCTGCTCGACGACCTCGGGTGACCTGCGCGGCTGCGGGATCATCGGCTGCGGGGTCATCGGCCCCGCCGCGTCGAGGGCGTCGGCCGGGACGGCCCCGCGGTCGGCGTAGAGCGGCAGCGCGGCCATCGCCAGCAGCACGAGGATGCCGGCGCCACCGGCGAGGACGGTCAGGACGTCCGACACGATGCTCATACCCGGTCATCCCCCGCCGACCTGCCGCCGTTACGCCGATCGGCGCAATCCTCGGCGTGTCGTCGGTGCGTCATTCGGTCGAGTGAGTGTGCGGCCGCCCCTGCGCGCGCAGGAACTCCTCGAAGGTGCCGACGCCGTCGGCGTGCTGCGGGGTGGTGTGCGCACCGCTGCGGAAACCGCGCCCGATGCCGCCCGGCAGCCGCAGCCCGACGACGCGCCGCCGCGTCCCGGTCGCCGTGAGCCAGGCCCTCGCGAGGTCGGCCATCTCGCGCACCTGGGGGCCGCCGAGGTCGGTGGCCCGGCCCGCGGGCGGCGCGGTCGCGAGCTCGGCCAGGCGGGCGGCGACGTCGTCGACGGCGATCGGCTGGAACGGCGTGTGCGCGAGCACCGGCAGGACGCCCGTCCTCGACCCGGCCGCGAAGATCGTCGCGAGCAGGTCGTGGAACTGCGTGGCCCGCAGGATCGTCCAGGGCAGGGCGCTGCCGGTGATCACGCGCTCCGCCGCCAGCTTCGCCTTGTAGTAGGGCAGCGGCACGTCCTCGATCCCGACGATCGACACGTACACCAGGTGCGGCCGGCCCGCGCGGGTGGCGGCGTCGACGAGGGTGCGGGTCGTGTCCGCGTCGCCCTTCGGCGCGGTCGCACAGTGCACGACGACGTCGGCGCCGCGCACGGCGTCGTCGATCCCGGCGCCGGTGCGCAGGTCGCCGACGACGCGGCCGGGCCCCGCGGTGCGGCTGAGCACCCGTGGCGCGAGGCCCTCGGCGCGCAGCCGCTCGACGAGGGCGCGGCCCAGTGTTCCGGTGCCTCCGGTGACGAGGAGGTCCATCGTGGTTCCCTTCTCTCGGTCGGTCACCGTGGGGACGGGGTGGCGCCCGCGGTCGTGACGGCAGGGCGGTGTGACGCTCGTCGCTCCCGTAGCGTCGGGGTGGTGACCGTCGACGTCGACACCTTCGAGTCGCACCGCGCCCACCTGCTCCGCGTCGGTTACCGCATCACCGGCAGCCGCTCCGACGCCGAGGACGCCGTCCAGGAGGCGTGGCTGCGCTTCGCGGCCCAGGACCCCGCCACGATCGACGAGCCGCGCGCCTGGCTGACGACCGTCGTCGGTCGGCTGTGCCTGGACAGGCTGCGGTCGGCCGCGGCGCGCCGGGAGCGCTACGTCGGACCCTGGCTGCCCGAGCCGCTGGTCACCACGCCCGCCGACGACGACCCGCTCGCGGAGGTCGTGCGGGACGAGGGGGTGCGCATGGCGGCGATGGTCGTCCTCGAACGGCTCACGCCGCCGCAGCGGGTCGCGCTCGTCCTGCACGAGGCGCTGGACCTGCCGTTCGCCCGCATCGCCGAGGTCCTCGACTGCTCGGAGGCCACCGCGCGCCAGCACGCGAGCCGGGCACGGCGCGTCGTCGCCGAGGCCGACGTCCCGCCGCCCGCGTCGAGCGCCGAACAGCTGGCGGTCCTCCAGGCCTTCGCCGATGCGCTGGCCAGGGCCGACACCGACGGCATCGTCGCGTTGCTGCATCCGGACGTCGTGCTGCTGGCCGACAGCGACGGCCGGGTGTCCGCGGCGCGCCGGCCCATCGTCGGACCCGCCGACGTCGCCCGGCTGTTCCTGGGCCTGCTGCGCAAGTACGGCGACGGTCTGTTGGCGGACTGGGAGCCGATCCTCGTCAACGGCGAGCCGGGCGTGCGGACCCCGGCGGTCGGCACGGCACCGGCGTCGGTCGCAGTGCTCTCCGTCACAGACGGCCGGATCCGCGCGATGTATCAGGTGGTCAACCCGGACAAACTCTGAGCACCGTCGCGGCCCGGCGGACACCGCCGTGTCGGTCCCGG
Organism: Pseudonocardia benzenivorans CB1190; assembly: GCF_000196675.2. Classification (GTDB taxonomy): domain Bacteria; phylum Actinomycetota; class Actinomycetes; order Mycobacteriales; family Pseudonocardiaceae; genus Pseudonocardia; species Pseudonocardia benzenivorans. The sequence continues at coordinate 4,782,291 of NC_015312.1, forward strand.
ATCCGGGGCCGCCCGCACCCCAGGATTCGCGGGTGCGAACGGTACGTGCGTGGCGACGGTGGGTCCCGGTTCTGGCGGCAGTGGCCGCCCTCTCGACAACGGTCTCGGGGTGTGCCGCGTTGCGGACCACCCCGTTCGAACTGCCCGGCGCTGCCGCGCCCGGTGCTCCTGCCGCACCGGGTGCGCCCGTCGCGCCCGCCGCCACCGGTGACGCCGCCACGGCGCTCGCCGCCCTGCCCGTCAAGGGCCGCGCGCCCAAGACCGGCTACACCCGCGACAAGTTCGGCGCCGCCTGGACCGACGTCGACCACAACGGCTGCGACCAACGCAACGACGTCCTCGCCCGGGACATGACGGGCGAGACCTTCAAGCCGGGCACCCACGACTGCGTCGTGCTGACCGGGTCGCTGCACGACCCCTACACCGGCAAGAACATCTCCTTCGTGCGCGGCCAGGGCACCAGCGAGGCCGTAGATCGACCACGTCGTCGCGCTGTCGGACGCCTGGCAGAAGGGCGCCCAGCAGCTCGATCCCGCGACCCGCACCCTGCTGGGCAACGACCCGCTCAACCTCCTCGCCGTCGACGGGCCGACGAACCAGTCCAAGGGCGACGGCGACGCCGCCACCTGGCTGCCGCCGACGAAGTCCTACCGCTGCGACTACGTCGCCCGGCAGGTCGCGGTGAAGCAGAAGTACGGGCTGTGGGTCACCGCGGCCGAGCGGGACGCGATCGCCGGCGTCCTGGCCGGCTGTCCCGGCGAGCCGCTCCCGCCGGACAGCACGATCCGCCGCTGATCCCGCCGTCGCGTCCCGCCGCGAGCGGCGGCCCGGGACTCCCCGGCCCGGCTCGCCGCCGCCGCCCGGCCCGCAACGGTCCGGCCCGGCCCGCCCGCCCGGCTCGTGAGCGGCGATGGTGGCGATGGCGACTATCGCCGCTCACGGAGCTCGCAGGCCGCGGCGAAGCCCTGGTCGGTGATCCCCAGGGCATGGTTGCTGCGGGCGCGCATGTTCTCCAGGGCGATCGCGTGCGTCAGCTCGACGACACCCGCGCGGCCGAAGGCCCGCTCCAGCTCGGCGACCTGGTCGTCGGTGACGGTCGTCGGCGTGGCGGTCATGGCGTCGGCGTAGCCGATCGCGAGCCGCTCGGCCGCGGAGTAGAGCGGATCGGTGGCGTAGGAGTCGATGTGGCGCAACCGGTTGGTGTCCAGGCCCTGCAGCCGCTGCAGCATCGTCCCGAAGTCGACGCACCACGAGCAGCCGACCTGCGTCGCCGTCCGGTAGACGGCGAGCTCGCGCACCGGAGCGGGCAGCACCGTCGCCGCCTTCTCGTAGGCCAGCTCCGACACCAGCCCGGCCCAGAACAGCTTCGGGTGGTGGCGGGCCACGGCGAACGGTTCGGGAACCTCGCCGAAGCGGCGCCGCGCCATCCGGTAGACCAGCCGTCCGACCGGGCCGGCGTCCTGCTCGGCCACCGCGGGGATTCGTGCCATCGTTCGCCTCCGTCGTCTCGTCCGTCGAGGGGACGCCTTCTGGACGGGACGGGACCGCGGTTCGTGACAGCGCGCCTCAGAGCCGGCGCAGCCGCGCGTGCCAGGACAGCGCCTGCTGGTCGGTGAGCATCGCGATCTGGTCGACGACGACGCGCAGCCGCGCCGGGTCGTCGGACGCGGCCGCCCAGTCCTCGGCGCGGACCGGGTCGAGGCTCCCCGGTGCGCCCGCCAGCAGCGACGCGGCGAGCTCGGCGAGCAGCTCGCGCTGGCGGGCCTGCATCGCCAACCGCGCCGGGTCCTTCATGACGTAGCGGACGGCGACCGCCTTGAGCAGCGCGACCTCGGCGGCGGCCCCGGCGGGCACGACGAGGTCGGCCGTGTAGCGGGTGAGCGCCGCGTCGGGGTCGGGCTGGGCGTCGAGCGTGGCGTCGGTGGCCGCGCGGACGAACCGTCCGACGAGCTCGCTGGTGAGCACCTTGAGCGCGACGTGCGCGCGCGCCGGTGCCGACGGCCCGTGGAACCCGCGGACGCCGTCGACCGCGGGCAGCGCCAGCAGCTGGTCGGCGGCCCGTTGCAGCGCATCGGGATCCGCCCCGAAGTTCGCGACGGCCAGCGCCGCGAGGGCGTCGCGCTCGTCGGTATCGGCCAGTGCGGCGAGGTCGATGCGGCCGGCGAGGATGCCGTCCTCGACGTCGTGCACCGAGTAGGCGACGTCGTCGGACCAGTCCATGATCTGCGCCTCGATGCAGCGCCGCCGCGGCGGTGCGCCGTCGCGGACCCAGTCGAGCACCGCGCGGTCGGCCTCGTACGCGCCGTACTTGCGCACCCCCGGCCCGCCCACCCACGGATACTTCGCCGCGGCGTCGAGGGCGGCCCGGGTCAGGTTGAGCCCGCCCGCGTGGTCGCCGTGGCCGACCTTGGGCTCGAGCCGGGTGAGGATCCGCAGGGTCTGGGCGTTGCCCTCGAACCCGCCGCACGCCCGCGCGATCTCGTCGAGCGCGCGTTCGCCGTTGTGCCCGAAGGGTGGGTGCCCGATGTCGTGGGCGAGCCCGGCGGTGTCGACGACGTCGGGGTCGGCGCCCAGCTCCTCGGCGATCCCCCGGCCGATCTGGGCGACCTCGAGCGAGTGCGTCAGCCGGGTGCGCGGGATGCCGGTGATCTCCGCGCCCTCCCCGGGTCCGACGACCTGCGTCTTGCCCGCGAGCCTGCGCAGCGCCGCGGAGTGCAGCACGCGGGCCCGGTCGCGGGCGAACGGGCTGCGCCGCTCGGGCCGGCCGCCGGCCGCGGTCTTCGGTTCCTCGGGCAGCATCCGGGCGCGGGCATGCTCGTCGTAGCCCCGGTCGGTCGGCACGGCGAGATCGGAGGGGCCGCTCATCCCAGGCCGGTGTCCTCGGTGTCGGCGGGCGCCTTGGTGATCCGGTAGAACAGCAGCGCCCCCGTCTCGCGGACGATGTAGCGGGCCTGCGTCTCGCGGCTCTGCACCACCGGGCCGCTGCGCGTCGGCGACGTCCAGGCGTCGAGCCCGGAGTCCTCGGCCATCGTGCGCGCCCGCAGCGAGTGCCACGGGTCGCTGACCAGGATCGCGGTGTGCCAGCCGCCGGTGCGGGCCACCGCGGCGACGGCCTGCAGGCTGGCCAGGGTGTCCGACCCCTCCCCCACCGCGACCACGGCCGCCGCCGGCACGCCCTTGGCGAGCAGGTAGCGCCTGCCCGCGGACGCCTCGGTGTACTCGTCGCCCGCCCGGTTGCCGCCGACGGTCACGATTCGCGGCGCGAGACCCTGCCGGTACAGCGCCGCGGCGTGGTCGAGGCGGGCGGCGAAGATCGGGCTGGGGTTGCCGTCGTACTGGGCGGCGCCGAGGACGATGACGGCGTCGGCCGGGGTGTCGTGGTCGGTGCGCGCGGTCTCCCAGACCCGGAACGCGGTACCGACGACGATGATCACCGCCACCAGCACCCCGCCGAGCACGATGCGCAACGGCCAGCGCATCCGGCTGCGGGCCGGGGGCTCCTGCGGCCGCGGCCCGGGCTGCAGGTGGCGCGGCCGGGCACCGGAGCGGGTCGGGGGCACTCGGTCGGCTTCGAGGTGCCGCCGTGTGGGGCCGGCCGCACGACGCTCGGGCGACGTGCGCGGATCACGCCCGTCGCGACGCAGGGGAACGGTCGGGGCCGCACGGCCCCCGCCTGCCCGCCACGGCGGGCGGGGTCCCGTCACCCGCCGATCCGCCCGTCGGAGGCGGCGAGCGCGCTCGCGGTGCGCCCGGAGCGGGCGGCGATCACCTGCGCGACGATCGACACGGCCGTCTCGGCCGGGGTGCGGGCGCCGAGGTCGAGCCCGACGGGGCCGTAGATCGAGTCGATCTCCGCGTCGGAGAGACCCTTGGTCCGGAGCCGGCCGCGGCGGGCGGACTGCGTGCGGCGCGAGCCCAGCGCGCCGATGAACCCGCGGCCACCGCGCACCCCCTCGATCAGGACGGCGTCGAACCTGGGGGCGTGGTCGAGCAGGACGACGACGTCGGCGTCGGAGAACCCGGCGACGGCGGCCAGCGCCTCGTCGAGCTCGGCGACGGTGCGTGCACCCCAGCCCAGCAGCGCGGCCTGTGCGAGCAGGGCCTCCCCGATCGCGCCGGACCCGACGACGACGATCGTCGGCACCGGGACCCACAGGTCGGCCAGGACGTCGACACCCGCGGCGGTGAACCGCTCGGTCGTGGTGGCGCCGCGGCGCAGCAGCCCGCGGACGTGCGCGATGCCCGCCTCGTCGGCCTCCCCCGACCCGAGCGTGCCGTGGGCCTGCTCCAGTTCGGGGCCGGTGAGCACCAGCGCCGCCGTCCCGTCGGCGGGCGAGAGCAGCGCCGCCGGGACGCCGCCCTCGAGCGCGGCGCCCAGCGCCGCGGCGAGCCCGGCGGGCAGCGGATGCCCGAGCAGCGTCGCGCCACCGGCGCAGGCCAGGCCCGCGGCGAGCCCCGCCGCCTCGGACACGTGCGCCTCGCCGGTGCGGGGCCCGGCCGCGGCCTCGGCCGCGAGAGGGCGGACCGTGTCGTCGAGCGCGCCGCGATAGAGCACCCCCACGGCGTCCCCGCCGGGCGTCGACGCGACGAGCTGACCGGACTCGACGGTCCCGAATCCGTGCCGGTCGAGCACCCGGACGACCCCCACCGCCGGCATCCCGGCGCCCGCCCAGCGCTGCAGCGCGCGACCGAGCTCGCGGCGCGGATCGGCGGCGGACGAGGAGGAGGGAGCGGTCGTGGCGGTCACACCGACCAGGGTAGCGACCGGCGCCGACGGCGGGCCGCACGCGAGCCGGGCGCGTCCCGCCGGGCGGTCAACCGGTCGGGAGCGTGCGTTTGAGGGCGAAGATCGCGATCCGCACGACGATCGCGTCGACCAGCAGCGCGGCGAAGGCCCAGCCGTCGAACAGGCCGCCGAGGGGGCGGCCGGCGGCCAGGGCCAGCACGCTCGGCAGCAGGAACGTCGCGACGCCGATCGCGCCCGCCACGGCGGCCGACAGCAGTGGGACCGGCTGCGCCGCAGGGGTTCGCAACGTCCGCGCGAGCATCCCGGCGATCACCAGGTCCACGACCACGAGCACCGCGTCGATGATCGCGAGCCGCGAGTCGTCCCAGAGCCGGACCGCGTGGACCGCGTGCACCGCCGCCGACACGACGAGCAGCACGAGGAGGATCTGCGGAGCGGTGATCGCGCGGAGCCGGTTCACGACCGCCAGTCTCCCCGGTCGCACGCGACGGCCGGTCCCGAGGGCCACCGTCCCGCCGGAATACCCCACTGGGGTATCAGGTTGCATCGGTCATGATGGACACCCTGACGTACCGGACGGCCGAGAGGTGGGTCGACGAGGGCCTCCCGCTGGAGGCGCTGGAGATGCTGGAGCCGCGGGCCGAGGAGCTGCGGGCGACCGCCGGCGGCGCGCTGCTGCTCGGGCGCGCCTACTACCGCTCCGCGCAGCTGCGCAAGGCCGAGGCGGAGCTGCGCCTGGCCGTGGAGCTCGCGCCGGCGGACGCCTACGCCCGCTACCTGCTGGGCCGCACGTTGCAGCGGCAGAGCCGGCACGCCGAGGCCCTGCCGCACCTGCGCCTGGCCGCGGCCCAGGACCCCGGCTACGCCGGGGACCGCGACGCCTGCGCCGCGCGCGTGGGCTGACCGGCCGGTAAGGGGGCCGGCACCCGTCAGAGCCAGCCGTTGCCGTCCGCGATGCGGACGGCCTCGGCACGGGTGCGCGCGTCGGTCTTGCCGATCGCCGACGAGAGGTGGTTGCGGACCGTGCCCTCCGACAGGTGCAGCCGCCGCGCGATGTCGGCGACGGTCGCGCCGTCGGCCGCTGCGACGAGGACGTCGCGCTCGCGCTCGGTCAGCGGGCTGGTCCCCTGGCTCAGCGACTCCGCGGCGAGCGCCGGGTCGACGACGCGTAGCCCCGCGTGCACCCGGCGGACCGCGTCGACGAGCTGCTCGGGCGGTGAGTCCTTGACGACGAACCCCGCCGCCCCGGCCCGCATCGCCCGCGCGAGGTAGCCGGGGCGGCCGAACGTCGTGAGCACCACCACCCGGCAGGACGGGAGCTGCTCGTGCAGCAGCGCGGCCGCGGCGAGGCCGTCGATGCCGGGCATCTGCACGTCGAGCAGCGCGACGTCGGGCTTCGTCCGCGCCGCGGCGGGCCCGACCTCGTCGCCCGTGCCGACCTGGGCGACGATCTCGATGTCGGGTTCCAGGCCCAGCATCGCGGCGAGCGCCCCGCGGACGAGGGCCTGGTCGTCGGCCAGCAGGACGCGGATCGGGTCGGTCACCGCGCGGCTCCGGGGTCCCCGGCGGGCCCGGAGACGGTGGCGGTGTCGGTGACGGCGCCGGCCGGGTCGCCGGGGGTCCGGGCCGTCGTGCGGACGGTACGGCCCTTGTGCCGCACCGGCGGGCACGTCGCGACGAGCCGCCAGCCACCGCGCTCCCCCGGCCCCGCGTCGACCCAGCCGCCGATCGCGGCGACCCGCTCGGCCAGGCCGGACAGCCCGTTCCCGGCCGGGGTGGCGTCCGGGGCGCCGACACCGTCGTCGACGACCTCGATCGAGTCCGGGGTCAGCCGCACCGTGACCCGCTCCGCGCCGCTGTGGCGGATCGCGTTGGTGACGCCCTCGCGCAGTACGTGGGCGAAGACCTGCTGGCGCTCGGCGGGGACGTCGTCGACCGCGCGCGGCAGGTCGGCCCGGATCTCCGCGGCGCGCAACGCCCCCCGCGCCCCGGCGAGCTCGGCGGCCAGCGACGCGACGCGGTGCGCCGAGATCGTCGCGCGGACGTCGGTCAGTGCCTGGCGGCCGAGGCGTTCGACGTCGGCGACCTCGTCGGCGGCGCGCTCGTCGTCGCCACGCTCGAGCAGCCTGCGGGCGAGTCCGGCCTTGACGGTGATCGTCGTGAGCGAGTGCCCGAGTACGTCGTGGAGGTCGCGGGCCATCCGGTCGCGTTCCTCGGCGACGGCCAGCCGCGCGAGCTCCTCGCGGGCCGTGCGCAGCTCGCTGTTGGCCCTGATCAGGCCGAACATGCCGATCATCGCCAGCGTCATCGCGACGACACCGACGACCGCGCCCACGTCGATCGCGCCGAACTCCCAGCGGTAGAGCCCGATGGCCACGACGACGACGGCCAGCGCCACGACCGCAGAGGTCCGCCGCGGCAGCAGTGCCATCACCGCGACGACCAGGAAGCTGATCGTGTAGAGGACGCCGCCGTCGCTTCCGCCCGCACCCAGCCCCGCGACCATCCCGACCCACAGCGCGGCCATGCCGACGACCGTCACCACCGACACGAGCCTGCGCCCGGCCCACATCGCGTAGTAGAGGCCGCCGCAGTACCCGGCGATGTAGGCGACGACATCGAGCACGAGCAGGACGCGCAGCAGCGTCGGGTGCTGCGAGACCGCCGCTGCGTACACCCACGGCAGCAGCAGCAACGACCAGCCCGCCGCGATCGGCAGCCACTTGCGCAGCGAAAGGTGCGTCGGGTCGACGGGACCGCCGTCGTCGCGTGCTCGCCCGAGTCCCCGTGCACGGGCCGTCATGGGCTCCACGCTAGACCCGCAGTGCGTCGCGTCGGTACCGGACGGCCACCAGCCCGCCCGCGACGACCAGCCACGCGAGCATGACCGCCATGCCCTGCAGCGGCACCGCCTCCCCGGTCGCCTGGCCCCGCGCGATCTCGGCGAGCCAGTAGCTGGGCAGCGCGTGGGCGACGGTCGCCAACGCCGAGGGCAGGATGCTCGCCGGGATGAGGACGCCGCCGAGCAGGCTGAACAGCAGCATCGTCACCGTCGACATGCCCTGCGCGGAGTCCTGCGTCGCGCTCATGCCGACCAGCAGGCCGATCGCCGCGAACGGCAGCACCCCGAGCCAGGCTGCGGCGCCGACGCGCACCCACTCGACCGCCGTCAGGTCGACGTGCTTGACGACGACGGCCACCAGGAACGTCAGCACCAGCGCGGGCAGCGCCACGAGCATCGCGACGGCCGCCTTCACCGCCAGGTACGCCCAGCCGGGCAACGGGGTGAGCCGCAGCTGGCGGTTCCAGCCGACCGCACGCTCCACGGCGACCCGCCCGCCGGTGCTGATCGACGCCGAGATCGCCCCGAAGGCGGCCATGTTCAGCATCAGCACGACGGTGACCGCCGCGGCGTCGGCCCCGGTGGCGTAGAGGCCGGAGAAGAGGAGGAAGTACACGACTGGGAAGCCGACCGTGAAGATCAGGAACCGCGGCGAGCGGAGGACCCGCCGCACCTCGGACGTGAGCAGGACTCCCATGGTTCAGGCTCCCTGGGTGACGGGCTCGGCGGCGGTCAGGGCGACGAAGGCGTCCTCCAGGCCGTGGGCGGCGACCTCGATGTCGCGCGCGGCGGGGTACGCGGCGAGCAGCGCCCGCAGCGCGGCGTCGGAGTCGGCACAGACCAGCCGCGTGCGCGGGCCCTGTGCGTCGACGTCGGTGACCCCCGGCAGGGCGGCCAGGCCGGCCGGGTCCGCCCCGGGGACGACCGCGCTGACGACCCGGCCCGCCGCCAGTGCCCGCACCGCCGCGACCGACCCGTCGGCCACGACGCGCCCGGAGCGCAGCAGCACGACGCGGTCGGCGAACTCCTCGGCCTCGGCGAGGTAGTGCGTCGCGAACAGGACCGTGCGCCCGTCGGCGGCGAGCCGGTGCATCGACGCCCAGAACTCGCGGCGGGCGGCGACGTCCATCGCGACGGTCGGCTCATCGAGGACCAGCAGGTCGGGGTTGCAGGTCAGCGCCACGGCGAACCGCACGCGCTGCTTCTGCCCACCGGAGAGCTTCCCGAAGCGGTTGCCCGCGATGTCGGTGATCCCGGTGCGCGCCATGACGTCGGCCGGGTCGAGCGGCGACGGGAAGAGCGCGGTCGAGAGCCGGACGAGCTCGCCCGGCGTGATGTCCTCTGGGAAGCCGCCGGACTGCAGCATCGCCCCGACCAGTCCCCGGTTCATCGCCTCGCGCGGCGTGCGGCCGAACAGCGCCACCTCGCCCGCGTCGGGCCGGGTGAGCCCGAGCAGGGTGTCGATCGTCGTCGACTTGCCCGCGCCGTTCGGCCCCAGCAGCGCGACGACCTCCCCGGGCGCGATCGTCAGGTCGAGGCTGTCGACCGCCCGGACCTGCCCGTAGCTCTTGGTGAGGTCGGTGATCCGGACGGCGGCGCCGACGTCGGTGGTCTGCGTCATGAACACGACCCTCGCCGGTGGCCGCCGCGCGGGCCGGGAGCGGACGTCACGAACCCCGGGTGACGGATGTCATGATCGGCTCCGGGAACTCGGCACGCGCCCCGTTCGTCCGATCTGTGACGGCCGAGCCGTCGACGTCACCCCGCCTGCCTCCGACCGACAGGACAATGGACCCCTCCCGAAGTACCGGCGGCGCCGTCGGGCGTCGTCCCCGTAGCTCCCCCGGCGGTCCTCGATGACCGTCCTCTCGATCCTCCTCGGCGTCGTCGTGGTCGTCGTCATCACCGCCGCGACCGGCTGGTTCGTCGCCCAGGAGTTCGCCTACACCGCAGTCGACCGGGCCCGGCTGCGCGCCAGGGCCGCCGACGGCGACACCGGTGCCGACCGGGCGCTGGCCATCACCCGCCGCACGTCGTTCGTGCTCTCCGGCGCCCAGCTGGGCATCACCGTCACCGGCCTGCTCGTCGGCTACGTCGCCGAGCCGATGATCGGCGACGGCATCGGTGAGCTGCTCGGTGGCGCCGGCGTCCCGCCGGCTGTCGGCTTCGCCGTCGGCACGGTCCTCGCGCTGCTGTTCGCGACGGTCGTGCAGATGGTGTTCGGCGAGCTGTTCCCCAAGAACCTCGCGATCGCCCGGCCCGAGCCGGTCGCCCGCCGCCTCGCGCTGTCGACGCGTATCTACCTGACCGTCTTCGGCCGGCTCATCGCGTTGTTCGACAAGGCCGCCGAGCTGCTGCTGCGCGCGTTGCGCATCGAGCCGGTGCACGACGTCGAGCACGCCGCGACGCCGCGCGACCTCGAGGCGATCATCGACGAGTCGCGCGACAGCGGCACGCTGCCCGTCGAGCTGTCCGCGCTGCTCGACCGCGTCCTCGACTTCGGCGACCGCACCGCGCGGGCGGCGATGATCCCGCGCCCCCGGGTCACGACGGTCCAGGCGGACGCGACCGTCGCCGACCTGGTCGCGACGATGGCGTCCGGGCACTCGCGGCTGCCCGTGCTGCGCGGGGACCCCGACGACGTCGCCGGCGTCGTCTGCCTGCGCGACGTCCTCGCGCTGGAGGCCACCGGCCGCGACGCCGCGACGGTGCGCGTCGCCGACGTCATGCGCCCGCCGTTGCTGGTCCCCGCGTCGCTCCCGCTGCCCGCCGTCCTCGCCCAGCTCCGCGACGCCGACGAGGAGTTCGCCTGCGTGCTCGACGAGTACGGCGGCCTCGCGGGTGTGGTGACCGTCGAGGACGTCGCCGAGGAGCTCGTCGGGGAGATCACCGACGAGCACGATCCCGCCGGCCTCGACGCCTCCGTCGCCGCCGACGACGGCTGGACCGTCCCCGGGTCGCTGCACGTCGACGAGGTCGAGCGGCTGGTCGACCACCCGCTGCCCGACGGCGACCACCAGACGGTGGGCGGGCTCGTCGTGAGCGCGCTGCAGCGGCTGCCCGAGGTCGGCGACGCCGTCACCGTCGTGCTGCCGCACCGGCCGGGCGCGGAGGAGGACGACCCCGTGGTGCTGCTGCACGCCGAGGTGCTGGTGGTGGAGCGCCGGGTGCCGTCGCGGGTCCGGCTGCGCCTGGCCGCGGCTCCCCGTGACGCGTCGACCGCGACGGTGGCCCGATGAGCGCGTGGGTGATCGTCGTGTCGGTGGCGCTCGTGGCGCTGTCGGCGTTCTTCGTCGCGATCGAGTTCGCGCTGGTCGCGGCGCGGCGCTACCGGCTGGAGGAGGCCGCGGAGACGTCGGCCTCCGCGCGGGCCGCGCTGCGCAGCGCACGCGACCTGTCGTTGCTGCTGGCGGGCTCGCAGCTGGGCATCACGCTCTGCACGCTGGCCCTCGGCGCGGTGACCAAGCCGGCACTCGACGCCGCGCTGGAGCCGGTCCTGACCGGCTGGGGGCTACCCGGGGCGACGGCCGGGGTGGTGTCGTTCGTGCTGTCGCTGATCGTCGTGACGTTCGTGCACCTCGTCGTCGGGGAGATGGCGCCGAAGTCGTGGGCCATCGCCCACCCCGAGCGGTCGGCGACCCTGCTGGCGCTGCCGATGCGCGGGTTCATGTGGCTGACCCGGCCGATCCTGGTGGTGCTCAACGGCATGGCGAACCGGTGCCTGCGCGCCGTCGGCGTGGATCCCGTCGACGAGGTGGGCGCCGGGCGCGACCCGGCCGACCTGCGCGAGCTCGTGACGCACTCCGCGCGGGCGGGCGCGCTGGACGCCGAGCGTCGCGACCAGCTCGTCACGGCACTGGAGCTGCACCGCACGCCGCTGCGGGCGCTCGTGCGGCTCGACCCGGCCGGGGTCGCCGCGGACGACGACGCCGCCCGCATCCGTACGGTGTCGCGGGAGAGCGGGCACCTGCGGCTGGTCGTCCGTGACGGGGACGTGCCGATCGGCGTCGTGCACGTCCGCGACGCGCTGGCCGCCGCCCCCGGCGCGACCGCGCGCGGCCTGATGCGCCCCGTGCTCACGCTGCCCGGCGACGTCACGGCGCACGCCGCCCTGGGCACGATGCGCGAGCGGCGGGCGCACCTCGCGCTGGTGTCCACCGACGGCCGGTTCGGCCTGGTCACGATGCGCGACATCGTCGACAGGCTGCTCCCGGCCGAGCAGGCGGCGGGCTGACCCGGCGGCCCGGCACGTGCCGGGCCGCCGGTGGCGTCAGCAGCCGAGCAGGCGCGCCGCGAGGTAGGACTCGACCTGGTCGAGCGCGATCCGCTCCTGCGACATGGTGTCGCGCTCGCGGATCGTCACCGCCTGGTCGGTGAGGGTGTCGAAGTCGACGGTGATGCAGAAGGGCGTGCCGATCTCGTCCTGGCGGCGGTAGCGACGGCCGATGGCGCCCGCGTCGTCGAACTCCACGTTCCAGTTCCTGCGCAGGGCCGCCGCGAGGTCGCGCGCCTTCGGCGACAGGTCGGCATTGCGCGACAGCGGGAGCACCGCCGCCTTGACCGGCGCGAGCCTGCGATCGAGCCGCAGGACGACGCGCTTGTCGACGCCGCCCTTCGCGTTCGGCGCCTCGTCCTCGGTGTAGGCCTCGATGAGGAAGGCCATCATCGAGCGGCCGACACCCGCCGCAGGCTCGATGACGTACGGGCGGTACCGCGTGCCGGACGCCTGGTCGTAGAACGACAGGTCGACGCCCGAGTGGTTCGAGTGCGTCGTCAGGTCGAAGTCCGTGCGGTTCGCGATGCCCTCGAGCTCGCCCCACTCCTGGCCGGTGAACTCGAAGCGGTACTCGATGTCGACGGTGCGCTTCGAGTAGTGGGAGAGCTTCTCCTTCGGGTGCTCGTAGTGCCGCAGGTTCTCCCGGGCGATGCCCAGGTCGGTGTACCAGCGGGTGCGCTCGTCGATCCAGTACTGGTGCAGCTCCTCGTCGGTGCCCGGCTCGACGAAGTACTCCATCTCCATCTGCTCGAACTCGCGCGTGCGGAAGATGAAGTTGCCGGGGGTGATCTCGTTGCGGAAGCTCTTGCCCATCTGGCCGATGCCGAAGGGCGGCTTCTTGCGCGAGGTCGTCTGCACGTTGAGGAAGTTGACGAAGATGCCCTGCGCGGTCTCCGGGCGCAGGTAGTGCAGGCCCTCGTCGGTCTTCACCGGCCCGAGGTGCGTCTCGAGCATCATGTTGAAGTCCTGCGGCGGGGTGTACTGGCCGCGGGTGCCGCAGTTCGGGCACGGGACGTCGGACAGGTCGTCCTCGGAGGCGGTCTTGCCCGTCCGCTCGACGTACTCCTCCGCCAGCTGGTCGGCCCGGAAGCGCTTGTGGCAGCTCAGGCACTCGACCAGCGGGTCGTTGAACACCCCGACGTGGCCGGACGCGACCCACACCTGGCGCGGCAGGATCACCGAGCTGTCGAGGCCGACGACGTCCTCGCGGCCGGTGACCATCGTGCGCCACCACTGGCGCTTGATGTTCTCCTTGAGCTCGACACCCAGCGGCCCGTAGTCCCACGCCGAGCGGGTACCGCCGTAGATCTCGCCGGAGGCGAAGACGAATCCGCGGCGCTTCGCGAGCGCGACGATGGTCTCGATCTTGGCGGAGGTCGGCTTGCTGGCCACAGCTGGTATCTCCAGGAAGAGTCCCGAAACGGAAGTCCACAGCCTAGCCAGGCGCCGCCCGCCGCTCCCGGCACCCCTTCCCCCGCCGGCGGGCGCGGCGCGCGTCTTGTCCCGACGTCGCGCGGATCGTGCGGTCGGCGCACGCCCAGCAACCCGCGCGGCGGCCGCACAACTCGCGCGGCGGGCGGCAAAGCCCCGCGTCAGGAGATGCCGAGAGCAGCGCGCAGGCGCGCCGCGACCGCGTCGAAGTCGGCCAGGTCGGCCCACGTCCACCGCACGACCCGCAGCCCGACCGCACGCAGGGCGTCCTCACGGCGCTTCTCCACCCAGACGACGGCGGCGGCGTCGTCCCGCGAGCCGCGCGTGTACTTCACGCGACCGTCGAACTCGCCGACGACACGACGGGCGGGCCACCCGAAGTCGACCCTGCCGATCAGCCGACCGCCCCCACGGACCTCCCACTGCAACTCCGGCCTCGGCAGGCCGTGGCGGCGCAGCGCCACCCGGCTGCGCGACTCGCCCACGCTCTCGGCCCGTCCGTCCGCGAACTCGACCACACGGCCCGCGGCCGTCGCACCGCACCGATGCCGTGCCCGTCGACGCGCGTGGGCCAGGGACGCGGGCGCGACGAGACCCGCGCGGAGGGCGGCATCCGCCACGGCCACGGCCTGCTCGAACGGCTCGGTCCGGGCGATGTCGACGACGGTCCGGGCGACGGTCGTGGCGTGGCAGCCGGCGAGCAGCTCCGTCTCGTCGTCGGCGAGGCCGGTGCCGTGCAGGTGCAGGCGGGCGGACCGGCGAACCGATCCGGGGGACGCGCGCGTGAGGTGCACCCCTGTCGAGGGGCACGTCCCACACCGGCAGACCGTGCAGCACGGCGGCCGACACGTGGCTCGCGGCGACGGGAATCCGCAACCGCGCGAGCGCCGCGCGGACCTGCAGGGCGTGTCTCGCCGCCCGGTCGATCCCCTCGGCCTCGGCGGCCGGAAGGTAGGCGCCCCGCGCGATCCGCACGAGCTCGCCCTTGGCACACCACCGGGCGAGCTCGTCGTCCGACACGCCTGCGGCCAGCAGGGCGGACCGGCTGGTCAGTCCGTGAACGTCCACACCTTCGACGGTGCCGCCGCCGGAGCTCCCCGGCCACCCCGACCACCGTCCCCTGTGGACAACTGCGCGGAGCCCACACCCGTCCCCAACCGCACCCGGCCCCCCTTGACAACCCCGCGCGCCCTTCCCGGCTACCGCGCGGCTCGTTCGTTCGCCGCCGCACCTGCAGGACGCGCCGCGTCCCCACAACCCGTGTGTATCGGCATTCGCTTATATAAGGTGCGGCTGTTAGAGTCGGGGCGTGCACGCGTTCGACGTCCTCGGCGACCCGGTCCGGCGGCGCATCCTCGAGCTCATCGCCGACGGCGAGCGCAGCGCCGGGGAGGTCACCGCCACGGTGCGGGAGGAGTTCGGCATCTCCCAGCCGGCGGTGTCGCAGCACCTGAAGGTGTTGCGGGAGAACGGGTTCGCGAGCGTACGGCCCGTCGGCACCCGCCGGCTCTACGCGGTGCGGCCCGAAGCGCTGCAGGAGGTCGACGTGTGGCTCGAACGTTTCCGCCGGTTCTGGACCCCTCACCTCGACGCGCTGGCGACCGAGATCGCCCGCGGCAGACGCGAACGGAGACAGCAGTGAACGACACGACGGACGTCCGACACGAGGTCAGCGCGGTGCGGCGCGCGATCGGCAGCAGGACGTTGGAGGCGGGCGAGGCCCGGGTCCTCACGATCAGCCGCGTCTACCCGACGACGCCTGCCGACCTGTGGGACGCCTGCACCGACATCGAGCGCATCCCCCGCTGGTTCCTGCCGATCACCGGCGAGCTGAAGATCGGCGGGAGCTACCAGCTCGAGGGCAACGCCAACGGCACGGTCGAGCGGTGCGACGCGCCGAACTCCTTCGCCGCGACCTGGGAGTTCGGCGGCGAGGTCAGCTGGATCGAGGTCGCGGTCACCGCGGAGGGCGACGGACACGCGCGGCTGACCATCGACCACATCGCCCACGTCGACGACGAGCGCTGGGCGATGTTCGGGCCCGGGGCGGTCGGCCTGGGCTGGGACCTGGGGCTCTACGGCCTCGGACTGCACATCGCCTCGGGCGAGCGCGTGGATCCCGAGGCCGCGCAGGCGTGGACGACCTCGCCGGAGGGCGTCGCGTTCCTGACCGCGGTGAGCGACGACTGGTGCCGCGCGTCGGTCGGCGCCGGCACGCCGGAGGCTCAGGCCCGCCCGGCCGCCGAGCGCGTGACGGCGTTCTACACCGGCGCGGAACCACCGGCCGAGGGCTGACCGGCCCGGGACGGGGCCGTCACGCCAGGAGGCTCTCGTGCGTGACGGCCGCGCCGCCGGCGCCGCTCACCAGGGTCTCGAAGGTCGCGGGCTCGTCGGCGAGGGCCTCGGCGAGCAGCGGGACGACGTGCTCGCGCACGGGGAACGGCGAGAGCGCGCGGCGGTAGGCGTCGACGGAGGCGAACCGCACCTGCAGCACCCAGCGCGTCGGCTCCTCGATCGCCCGGCCGAGGTCGCCCCCGAGGCAGCCGGGCGCGGCCGTGAGCAGCTCGAGGGCCGTGCGCCCGCGCGCGAGGAAGGCGCCGGCGTCGGCCGGAGGGACGTCGAAGCGGCACACCAGCAGCACGAGGTGCGAATCTAGTCCTGTCGGGGCGCCTACCATGGGGGCCGGCCCGTACTGACAGGGACGAGGAACATGTCGATCACCACCGGCTCGGCCGCGAGCGCCGACGAGCACGTCGACCACGACGAGCGGACGAGCGTCGCGCCGGCCCCCGTCCGCACCCCCGACACGCTCGCCGCGGCCGGTGACCTCCTGCGTGCGCTGGCCGCGCCGGTGCGCATCGCGATCGTGCTGCAGCTGCTGGAGTCCCCGCGCTGCGTGCACGACCTCGTCGACGCGCTGGCCGTCACCCAGCCGCTGATCAGCCAGCACCTGCGGGTGCTCAAGTCGGCAGGGGTCGTGCGCGGGTCCCGGCACGGCCGCGAGGTCGTCTACTCGCTGGCCGACGACCACCTCGCCCACATCGTCGTCGACGCCGTCGCCCACGTCGAGGAGGACGCGTGACCGATCCGCGGCCCGTGGTGCGGATGCGTTCGACGCGGCAGCGGGCCGCGGTGTCCGCGCTGCTCGACGAGCTCGACGACTTCCGCTCGGCCCAGGAGATCCACGACGCGCTGCGCCGCTCCGGCGAGGGCATCGGCCTGACGACGGTCTACCGCACCCTGCAGGCGCTGGCCGACAGCGGCGAGGTCGACGTGCTGCGGATGGGCGGCGGCGAGGCCGTCTACCGTCGGTGCGGCACCGGCGAGCACCACCACCACCTGGTCTGCCGGCACTGCGGGACGGCGGTGGAGATCGACGGGCCCGACGTCGAACGCTGGGCCGACAAGCTCGCGGCCGAGCACGGGTTCACCGAGGTGAGCCACACCGTCGAGATCTTCGGCGTCTGCCGGGACTGCGCGGGGACCGCCGCCCGGCGCTGACCACGGCGGGCGGCGACGTCCGTAGGGTGGCGTCGTGCCCTTCCAGCCACCCGCCCCGCACCCGTCGGGCGCCCGGCCGCCTGCCATCCCGCCCGAGCTCGTGCCCAACCACGTCGCGCTGGTCATGGACGGCAACGGCCGCTGGGCCAACGCCCGCGGGCTCCCCCGGATCGAGGGCCACCGCCGGGGCGAGGCGTCGCTGATGGACGTCGCCCGCGGGTGCATCGACATCGGCGTGAAGTGGCTGTCCGCCTACGCGTTCTCGACGGAGAACTGGAAGCGCTCACCCGACGAGGTCCGCTTCCTGATGGGCTTCAACCGCGACGTGATCCGCCGCCGGGTCGACGAGATGCACGCGATGGGCGTGCGCGTCCGCTGGGCCGGCCGGCGCCCGCGGCTGTGGCGCAGCGTGATCCGCGAGCTCGAGGTCGCGGAGGAGAAGACCCGGCACAACGACGTCCTCACCCTGACGATGTGCGTCAACTACGGCGGGCGGGCCGAGATCGCCGACGCCGTGCGGCAGATCGCCCGGCTCGTCGCCGAGGGCAGGCTCAAGCCCGACAAGATCGACGAACGCACGATCGCCCGGTACCTCGACGAGCCGGACATGCCCGACGTCGACCTGTTCGTACGCAGCTCCGGCGAGCAGCGGACGTCGAACTTCCTGCTCTGGCAGTCCGCCTACGCGGAGATGGTCTTCCTCGACACGCTCTTCCCGGACTTCGACCGTCGCCACATCTGGGAGGCGATCGAGATCTACGCGCGGCGCGATCGCCGGTTCGGCGGGGCGGTCGACAGGTCCGAGGGGGCGGGCGCGTGACCGACATCGCCGACATGCTCGATCTCGCCCGGCGGGCACTGGAGCGCTTCCACGAGGTGCAGGTCGACGACGACGGGGCGGTGACGTTCGTGCACGGGGCCGTGCCGTGCGTCGTGCAGGGGCTCGAGCTCGAGGAGGGCCTGCCCGTCCTCAACGTCACCTGCGTCGTGGCCTGGGACCTGTCGCTGGAGCTCGACGTGCCCACCCGCGTCGCGATGGGCGCGGGCGAGGGCCTGTTCGGGACCCCCCGCGTCGTGCGCGGGGACAACGGCTGGGACGTGACGTTGCGCTACGCCTTCCCCGTCGCGGGCCTGCAGGAGAAGCCGCTGGGGACGCTGCTGATGCTCGTCGCGGGACACGCCTCGGCCCTGCGCGCCGAGCTGGTGGACTGAGCCGCAGCCGCGGTCCTGTCGGAGCGGGCGCGCCCGCGGCAGCGCCGCGACCCGTGACGAGCAGCCGCCGGCGGCTCCTTCCTACCCGGGGACGTCCGCGAGCAGCCAGGACACCTCGACGGACAGCTGGGCGGGGTCGTCACGGTGCGGGCCGTAGACCTCCCAGCGCGACCCCGCCGGCTGCCGACCCGCTGCGCGGCACCAGGTCCCGAGGGCCCGATGGGCGGCGCCGAGCCCGGTGTAGGGCCCGCGGTGGACCGTCGTCGCGACCGGCCCGGCCGGAAGACCGGACGCCACCACCCGGCCCGACGGTCGTACTCCGCCCGGCGCCAGGACGCCGACCTCGATGTGCAGCCCGGCGACGGTGTCGCGGTAGAGCATGACGTTGCGGCAACCGCTCACGACCCCCGCGGAGCGGAGGAGGGCCCAGACCTCGTCGAGCAGCCCCGGCCACACCTCGGAGACGCGCTCCGGGCTGGTCAGCGCCGCGACGACGAGCGTCGGCCTGCCCTCGACCCGCTCCTCGACGACCACTCGCCCATCGTGGCCCGTGCCGGCGCGCGGCGGAACCTGCCCGCCGCCGGTGCCGTTGGTGCGGGTCCGGGACGGCGCAGGGAGCCGCCCCGGACCCGAGTTCGCGGGTCAGGCGTCGATGTGCACGAGCGGCAGCGAGCTCAGCTGCGCGGGGTTCATCGCGGATGCCGCTGCCAGCACCTTCTGCTGGGCCTCCTGCATCCGCGCGTCGAGCAGCCCGGACAGCCCGTAGGCGATCCGGCCGAGCTGGCGGACGGCGGTGTCGTCGACGATCGGCTGGGTTGCCGACACGACGGCGACACCCGTCGGGGCGCCCGCGTTGTTCTGGGCGACGCCGACGGTGAACGTCTCGCGGGGGTTGGTGTGCCGGGAGGCGTAGTGGTCGCGGAGCTTCTTGATCAGCCCGTGGAACTCGCCGACCTGGCCGTCCATCTTCAGCTCGGCCAGATCCGCGTCCTTCAGCACCTCGGTGCGGCCGGAGAAGCACCGCACGTAGGCGACGAGCGCGCCCGTCCAGAGCGCCTCGACGACGACGGGCTCGGGGTTGTTCGCGAGCGTCGACACCAGGTGCTCACAGCACTGCAGCACGTACTGCAGGTCCTCGAAGACGGCGGCCATCTTCGTCAGCTCCGCCGACTCCGGGGTGTCCATGCGCCGTACCGACGCCGGGGCCTCCTCGGTGTCGGTCGCGCCGGTCGTCCCGTTCGTGTCGGCCACATTGCCCCCTGCTGTTCGTGCACTGCACTGCGTGAGGCCGCAGGCTAACCCCGGAACCGGACAGCGGCGATCTCGATATGAGACGCCGGTCACGGCGATCTTCGGCTCGTGAGCGGCTCACAGGGGGGCGCGGCGCTCCACCAGGGGCAGTGAGCGGAGCTGGCGTTCCAGGTGCCACTGCAGGTGCGCCGCGACCAGGCCGGAGGTGTCGCGGCGGGTCGTGGGCGCCGAGGCGTCGGCGGCGTCCCAGTCGCCGTGCAGGAGCGCGTCGAGCAGCGTGAACGTCTCCGCGGAGGGCAGCACCGAGCCCGGCGGGCGGCACCGCGGGCACACCGCTCCCCCGCCGGCGACGCTGAACGCGCGGTGCGGGCCAGGCTCGGCGCACTTGGCGCACTCCGTGATCGCCGGCGCCCATCCGGCGTGGCTCATGGCGCGCAGCAGGAACGCGTCGAGGACGAGCGAGGGGTCGCGCTCGCGGCCCGCCATCGCCCGGATCGCACCGACGAGCAGCAGGTAGACCCGCAGCGCCGGCTCGCCCTCCTCGGAGACGAGCCGGTCGGCGGTCTCGAGGATCGCGCAGCCCGCCGTGTAGCGGCCGTAGTCGTCGACGATGCCGGCACCGAACGCGTCGACCGTCTCGGCCTGCGTGACGACGTCGAGGCTGCGGCCGGTGTAGCACTGCACGTCGACGTGGTTGAACGGCTCGAGCCGGGCCCCCCAGCGCGACCGGGTGCGGCGCACGCCCTTGGCGACGGCGCGCAGCTTCCCGTGCCGGCGCGTCAGCAGCGTGACGATCCGGTCGGCCTCGCCCAGCTTCTGCACGCGCAGCACCACCCCGGTGTCGCGGTACAGCCCCACCGGGCGAGCGTACGTGGCGCGCCGCGGCCCGTCGCCCACCGCGCCGCGCCCGTGTACGACGATCCTCCCGTGTCCGAACCCACGCAGTCCCGGCCCACCGAACCCGACGACGCCGAGCGCGCCCGGACGCTGCTGGCCGCGACGTCGTCGGCGCTGCTGTCGACGATCGCCCTCGACCCGCCGGGCACACCGTTCGGGTCGGTCGTCGCGCACGCGGGCGACGACGCCGGCCGCCCCCTGCTGTGCCTGTCCGACCTCGCCGAACACAGCCGCAACCTGGCCGCGGACGGCCGGGCGTCGCTGCTGGTCACCGACGTCGGCGTCGGCGATCCCCTGGACCGCGCGCGGGCGACGCTGCTGGGGGTCGTCACCCGGCTCGACGGGGCCGCGGCGGCCGCCGCGCTGGAGCGCTACCGCGCCGCGCATCCGCACGCCGGGTTCACCGGGTTCCACGACTTCCGGATGTACCGCCTGGACGTCACGGCGGTGCGGTTCGTCGGGGGCTTCGCCCGGATGAGCTGGGTCGACGCCGCCGCCTACGCCGCGGCCCGGCCCGACCCGCTGCTGGCGCACCGCGACGGGATCCTCGACCACATGAACTCCGACCATGCCGACGCGCTCGTCGACATCAGCCGGGTGCTCGGTGGGCAGCCGGACGCGGAGTCGGCGCTGATGACCGGCGTCGACCGTTACGGGTTCGACGTGCATGTCACCGGGCCCGGCGGCGCCGGCGCGACGGCGCGGATCCCGTTCGGCGCCACCGCCGACACCCCGGGCGAGGTCCGCGACGCCCTGGTCCGGATGGCCCGTCACGCGCGGCCCGTCGAGGAATAGGATCGGTGGTCCACGCCACCCGAGGAGCGCGATGTCGCAGGACCAGTCCGGAAACGACCCGACGGCGGCGTCGCGCGACGCGCACGGCTCGCCGGCGCAGGACCCGACGGCGACGCCGTGGGGCACCACGGGCGACCCGGTGAGCTTCGAGAAGAAGGCGTCGCACGACGACGCGACGACCTCGATCCCCGGCCCGGGGCCGACGCCGGGCTGGGACCCCAACGCCTACCAGAACCCGTATGGCCAGAACCCGTACGGCCAGAACCCGTACGGCCAGGACCCCTACGGCGGCCCCGGGTCCGCGCAGCCCGGCTACGGCGCCCCGCAGCAGGGCTGGGACCCCAACGCGTACCCGCCCCCGGGCTACGCGCAGCAGTACTCCGGCTACGACCAGCAGGCCGCCTACGGCGCCTACCCCGCCTACCAGCAGCCGGCGTATCCCGTCCAGCCGCCGACGAACACCATGGCGATCCTGTCGCTGATCTTCGCGTTCGTCTTCCCGGTGCTCGGCCTGGTCTTCGGGTTCGTCGCGAAGAGCCAGATCCGGTCCAGCGGCGAGTCCGGGGACGGCCTCGCGATGGCCGGGATCATCATCAGCGTCGTGTTCATCGCGCTGTTCGTGCTGTTCTTCGTGTTCATCTTCGGGATCATCGGCGCGGCCGCGTCGTCGGTCCCCTACAACTGACGCGCTCGGGGCCCCGGACGACCGAGGCCCCGCGGCGTCCTCAGAAGCCGAGCTTGCGCAGCTGGCGCGGATCGCGCTGCCAGTCCTTCGCGACGGTCACGTGCAGGTCCAGGTAGACCTTCACCCCGAGCAGTGCCTCGATCTGCCGACGGGCGGCGCTGCCCACGTGCCGCAGCCGCTCCCCGCCGCGCCCGATGACGATGCCCTTCTGGCTCTGCCGCTCGACGTAGATGGTGGCGTGCACGTCGAGCATCGGGGAGTCCTTCGGGCGGTCCTCGCGCTCGATCATCTCCTGCACGACGACCGCGATCGAGTGCGGCAGCTCGTCGCGCACGCCCTCGAGTGCGGCCTCCCGGACCAGCTCGGCGACGAGGATCTCCTCGGGCTCGTCGGTGAGCTCGCCGTCGGGGTAGAGCGGCGGCCCCTCGGGCAGCCGGGCCACCAGCAGGTCGGCCAGCAGCCCGACCTGGAAGCCGTCGACCGCCGAGACCGGCACGACCTCGGCGAACCCGATGTCGAGCGCCGTCAGCTCGGTGAGCCGCTCGGCGACCTGTTCCGGCTTCGCGAGGTCGGTCTTGGTGACGATGCCGAGCACCGGGGTCCGCCCGGCCACGGCCTTCATCTCGGCGGCGATGAACTCGTCACCACGGCCGACGGGCACGTCCGCGGGCACGCAGAACCCGATGACGTCGACCTCGGCCCAGGTCTCGCGGACCAGGTCGTTGAGCCGGGACCCGAGCAGGGTGCGTGGCTTGTGCAGCCCCGGGGTGTCGACCACGACGAGCTGCGCGTCGGGCCGGTGCACGATGCCGCGGATGGCGTGCCGGGTCGTCTGCGGCTTGCTCGACGTGATCGCGATCTTCTGCCCGAGCAGCGCGTTGGTCAGCGTCGACTTGCCGGCGTTGGGCCGGCCGACGAAGCAGGCGAAGCCGGAGCGGTGGTCGTCGGGCCAGGTGCCGAAGCCGGTCACGCGGCGGCCCGCCCGGTCAGCGGCCCGAGGGTCTCGCCCGTCAGGCGCTGCAGGATCTCGCGACCGATGGGCAGCGCCGCGGTCGCGGCCGGCGACGGCGCGTTGAGCACGTGCAGCACGGCACCGTCCCCGTGGCCCTGCTCGACGAACAGGAAGTCGTCGACCAGCGACCCGTCGGGCCGGACGGCCTGCGCGCGGACGCCGGCACCGGCCGGGGACAGGTCCTCGGCCCGCACCTCGGGCAGCATCCGCTGCAGCCGCCGGACCATCGCCTTCGGCGAGAGGGATCGGCGCACCTCGCCGAGGCCGTAACGCCAGTGCCTGCGGGCGAGACCGATCGTCCCGGAGTAGGCCAGCGAGCCCAGCAGCTCCTTGGGCTTCACCACACCCCACGAGTAGCCCTCCCGGGCCATCGCGAGGACGGCGTTGGGGCCGGCGTGGACGTGCCCGTCGATCCCGCGGGTGGCGTGCACGCCCAGGAACGGGAACGCCGGGTCGGGCACCGGGTAGATCAGGCCCTTGACCAGCTCGGCGGCCGACTCGGAAAAGCCTGCGTACTCGCCGCGGAACGGCACGATCCGCACGCCGGGGTCGGCACCCGCGGCCCGGGCCAGCTCGTCGCCGCGCAGGCCCGCGCAGACCACGACCTGACGGCCGAGGACGTCGCCGCCGACGGTGCGCACCACGACGTCGGACGCCCGGCGGGCGATCCCGGTGACGGCGCGGCCGGTGTGCACCTCGCCGCCCTCCTTGCCGACCAGCTCGCCGATCTTCTCCGCGATCAGCCGGAAGTCGCAGATGCCCGTCGACGGCACGTGGAGCGCGGCGAGCCCGCGCACGTGCGGCTCGTGGGTCCGCATGCCCGCCGCGTCGAGCTCGTGGGTCTCGACGCCGTTGGCCTTCCCGCGGCGGGCCAGCTCGGCCATCCGCGGCAGTTCGTCGGGCTCGGTCGCGACGACCAGCTTGCCGCTCACCCGGTGCGGCAGGTCGTGCGCGCGGCAGAAGGCGACGGTCTCCGCGCAGCCCGCGACCGCCAGCCGGGCCTTCGCCCCGCCCGGGGCGTAGTAGAGCCCGGAGTGGATCACGTTGGAGTTGCGGCCGGTCTGGTGGTCGGCCAGCCGCGGTTCGCGTTCCAGCACCACGACCGACCGGCCGGTGCGGACGACCGCGTGCGCCGTGGCCAGGCCGACGATGCCGCCGCCGACGACGACCACGTCGGCACGCGGCGTCGGCGGCAGCGCCGCGGGAGCGTTCACTCCGACGCCTCTGCCGTCCCGGCCGCTTCGGGGGCCAGCACGCGCACGACGGCGCCCGACGCGTCGGCCAGGATCACCGGCGCCGCGGGGGCGAGGTCGCGGACGGCCGCGACCGAGGCGTCGTCGACGGCGTCGGACGTGCTGACGACGGCCGCGGCCTCGAGGCCCGGCGCGCCGCTGGACACCGCTGCGGCCACGGCGGCCTGCAGCGCGGTGAGCTGCAGCGACGGCAGCCCGACGGTCGCGGCGGCGTAGGTGCGACCGTCGGTGTCGCGGACCGCGGCCCCCTCGGCGGCGCCGGTGCGCGCCCGCGACGAGCGGGCCAACGTGACGATCTTGGCGTCCTCAGGATCGAGGTCGGACATCGGTTCCTTCCCGACGGGTGGCACTTCCGCCCGTCCCGGTGCGTGCGTCGTGGGTCGGGTCGTGCCCGTTGCCGCCGGCCGCCGAGGACTCGCCGGAGCGGTCCGCGACGCCGTCGGGCAGCTCCGGTGGCGTCCCGTCGCCGGCGACGCGGTCCTCCCGGCCCGGCTCGGTCCGGCGCCGGTCCTCGCGCGACGGCGGCAGCTGCAGGGGCAGGTCGGCGTCGGGGTCGACCGGGCTGACCAGCACCGTCGTGATCCGGACCCGGCCACGCGCGTCCTTGCCGCCCTCGGCGAGCAGGTGCAGCCCGGCGATCTCGGTCTCCGCCCCGGGCAACGGGACCTTGCCCAGCCGCTGCGCGAGCAGGCCGCCGACGGTGTCGACGTCGGCCGCCTCCAGCTCCAGCGTCAGCGGCGAGTTCCCGTCGTCGTCGACGCCGACGGCGAACAGCTCCCCGAAGTCCTCCACCGGCAGCCGCGCCGCCACCCGGACGCGGCGGGCGTCGAGCTCCTGCACGGGCGCGATCTCGTCGGCGTCGTACTCGTCGCTGATCTCCCCGACGATCTCCTCGAGGATGTCCTCGATCGTGACGACGCCCGCGGTGCCGCCGTACTCGTCGACGACGATCGCCATGTGGTTGCGGCTGCGCTGCATCTCCTTGAGCAGCTCGTCGACCTGCTTGCTGTCGGGGACGAACGTCGCGGGCCGCATGACGTCGACGAGTTGCGCGTCGGCGGTGCCGCGCACGCCGTGCTGTGCGGCGACCAGGTCCTTCAGGTAGGCGACGCCGATGACGTCGTCGATCCCGTCGCCGAGCACCGGGATGCGCGAGTAGCCGCTCTTGAGCGCGAGCCGCACCACCTTGTCGACGGGGGTGTCGCGGTCGGCCCACACCACGTCCGGCCGCGGGACCATGACCTCGCGGGCCAGCGTGTCGCCCAGCTCGAACACGGAGTGGATCATCTGCCGCTCGTCCTCGTCGACGACGCCGCGGGTGCTGGCCATGTCGACCAGCTCGCGCAGCTCGACCTCCGAGGAGAACGGGCCCTCGCGAAAGCCCGGCCCCGGGGTGATCGCGTTGCCGACGACGATCAGCAGCGTCGCGAGCGGCGACAGCAGGGTCGCCAGCGCGCGGATCGGGATCGCGACGATCAGCCCGACGCGGTACGGGTGCTGACGGCCCAGCGTGCGCGGGCCCACGCCGATCAGCACGTAGCTGACGACGACCATGATGACCGCGGCGAGCAGCAGGCCCAGCCACGGGGTGCCGATGCTGCGGGCCAGCGCGACCGCCAGCAGCACGGTCGCCGCGGTCTCGCAGATCAGCCGCAGCAGCAGGAGCAGGTTGACGTGGCGGGGGCGGTCGGCCACCACCCGGGAGAGCGCCCGCGCCCCCGGACGGCCCGCGCGGACGAGCGCGTCGACGCGGGCGCGCGACACCGAGCCGAGCGCGGCGTCGGCGGCGGCGAAGACACCGGCCAGCGGCACCAGCAGCACGACGATGACGATCATCGTGACGGTGCTGCTCACCCCGTCAGCCGTCCTCGAGCCCGGCGGTGCCGAGGACCCGCGCGTCGGTGCGGCGCTGGGCCTCCTCGCGGGCGACCCGCTCGCGCGCCGCCCGCCACTCCGCCAGCAACCGGTCCTGCAGGGAGAACATCTCGCGCTCCTGCTCCGGCTCCGCGTGGTCGTACCCGAGCAGGTGCAGCACGCCGTGGACGGTGAGCAGGTGCAGCTCGTCGGGCAGCCCGTGGCCGGCCTTGCGGGCCTGGTCGCGGGCGAACGCCGGGCAGAGCACGACGTCGCCGAGCAGGGCCGGGCCGATGTCGGGCGCGTCGGGACGGCGGGTCTCCTCGGCCAGCTCGTCCATCGGGAATGCCATGACGTCGGTGGGGCCCGGCTCGTCCATCCAGCGCTCGTGCAGCTCGCTCATCGCCTCCGTGGTGACGGCGGTGATGGCCAGCTCGACGGCCGGGCTGACGCCCATCGCGTCGAGCGCGAAGCGGGCCACGGACACGATCAGCGACTCGTCGACGGCGATGCCGGACTCGTTCGCGACCTCGATACTCACTCGGTTCCCCTGCGCCTGGTGCCCGGGACCGACCGTCCCGGTACTCCGAGGGTAGTCGGGTGCGCGGAAGTCCCGATCGCCGCATCCGCCGATCGGGACCGCGCCCCGGTCGGTCAGCGCCGGCCGCGGCGCCGCTGGTCGGGACCGGTGCGAGGGGCGCTGGCGAGGCCACGCCGCTCGTTGGCCGCGTCGAAGCGGGCGTAGGCGTCGACGATGTCGCTCACCAGCCGGTGCCGCACCACGTCGGTGCTGGTCAGCTGGGCGAAGTGCACGTCCTCGACGCCGTCGAGGATGTCGCGCACGACCTGCAGCCCGGAGCGGGTGCCGCCCGGCAGGTCGATCTGCGTGACGTCGCCGGTCACGACGATCTTCGAGCCGAACCCCAGCCGCGTCAGGAACATCTTCATCTGTTCCGGCGTGGTGTTCTGCGCCTCGTCGAGGATGATGAACGCGTCGTTCAGCGTGCGCCCGCGCATGTAGGCCAGCGGCGCGACCTCGATCGTCCCGGCGGCCATCAGCTTGGGGATGGACTCCGGGTCGATCATGTCGTGCAACGCGTCGTACAGCGGGCGCAGGTACGGGTCGATCTTCTCGTAGAGCGTGCCCGGCAGGTACCCGAGCCGCTCCCCCGCCTCGACGGCCGGCCGGGTCAGGATGATCCGGTTGACGACCTTGGCCTGCAGCGCCTGCACCGCCTTGGCCATCGCCAGGTACGTCTTGCCCGTACCGGCGGGGCCGATGCCGAAGACGATCGTGTGCGAGTCGATCGCGTCGACGTAGCGCTTCTGGTTCAGCGTCTTCGGCCGGATCGTCTTGCCCCGCCGCGACAGGATGTCGAGGCTCAGCACCTCCGCGGGCGACTCGCCCATCCGCTCCCGGTCGGCCGCGTTCTCGTCGGACAACATCTCGACGGTGCGCCGGACCGTGTCCTTGCCGACCTGCTGGCCGCGCTGGGCCAGCGTCACCAGCTCGGTGAACACACGCTCGGCGAACGCCACGTCGGCCGGCTCGCCGGACAGCGTGAGCTCGTTGCCCCGGACGTGGACGTCGGCGTCGAGGAGCTCCTCGGCGGCGCGCAGGCTCTCGTCGCGCGAGCCCAGCAGGGCCAGCAGCGCGGTGTCCGGCAGAGCCATCCTGGACTGGACTGCGTTCGGCTCGGTTCCGGTCAAGTCTCGTGCCGCCTGCTCTCTGCTCGCCCCGCCTCGGCGGGTCCTCTGCTCCACGGCCGCCGGACGACGCTCCCCGGCGCCGCCCCTGCGACGCCGCCGCTGCCCGGCGACGAGGCGATGCTACCGCCGGGCACCGACAGTCCGCCGTTCGATTACGGGCCGCGCGGCGAGCGGTCGGGCACTACCGGAGCAGCTTGGAGACCTCGCGGAACCGGGGATGGTGGGAGTCGCGCATCCACTCGAACAGGACCATCTCGCTGGTCACGACCTCGGCGCCGTGCTCACGCGCCCGCTCCAGCGCCGCCGCCCGGTCGCTCGGCCGCCGCGACCCGACCGCGTCGGCGACCAGCACCACCCGCACGTCGCGCTCCCGCAGCGCGATCACCGTCTGCAGCACGCAGACGTGCGCCTCGGCACCCGCCACGACGACCTCGTCGCGGCCGGGGGGCAACAGCATGTCGAAGCCCGGCTCGGCGACCGCGGAGAACGCGGTCTTGGGCATCACGAGCTGCGGGAACGCCGCCAGCTCCGGCACGGTGGGGCCGAGCCCCTGCGGGTACTGCTCGGTCGCCGCGACGGGCACGTCGAGCAGGCCGGCGGCCTCGGCGAGCAGCGCGGCGCGCCCGACGACCGCCTGCCCGTCGTCGATCGCGGGCATCAGCCGCTCCTGCAGGTCGACGAGCAGCAGGATGGACCGGGACGCGGTGACCAGCACCCGGCAACCCTAACGGCCGACCCGGCCGCGGGGGCCGCCCGAGGCCCCGAGCCCGCCGCACCCTCACGGTCCTGAATCCGCGTCGGGACAGCGGTGAGGTCGCGCTCGAGGGGTCAGTGCCCGCGGAACGCCTCCGCGAGCCACCACGAGCCGCCGTCCGAGGCGATCTTCGCGTCGACGAGCAGGGGCCTGGCGCGAGGGCCCGCGACCCACGCGCGGACGCCGTCGAGGTCGCCGGGCGCCCGGACCGTCACCGCGTCGAAGCCGTAGCCGCGACCGATCGCGGCGATGTCGGTCTCCGGAAAGACGACGGTGGCCAGGTCGTCGCCGTGCGGGCCGAAGTGGTGGACCTCGGCGCCGTAACCGCGGTCGTCGTAGACCACGACCACCATCGCCAGCCCGAGCCGCGCGACGGTCTCCAGCTCGGCGGCGGCCATCAGCGCGCCGCCGTCGCCGAGCGCGGCGACCACGAGCCGGTCGGGTCGCGCGAGCGCCGCGCCGATCCCGGCGAACAACCCGAGGCCGATCGACTGGAAGCCCTGCGTGAAGCAGAACCCCGCCTCGTCGGGAACGTCGAGGTAGGCGGCGGGGTAGCCCATGAAGTTGCCCGAGTCGACGGTGACGGTGCGCTCGGCGGGCAGCACGTCGTCGAGCAGCGTGGAGAGCACGCGCGGGTCGATGCCCTCGGGACCGGTGAGGTCGGGCGGATCCAGCGGCACGTCGCGCCAGCGGCCCTCGGCCGCGATCCGGGCCCGCACCTCGGTGGTGCGGTAGCCGGGGCGGTCGGCGCCGTCGAGCGCGACGGCGACGTCGGCGGCGGTCGCCGCCACGTCGCCCAGGACCCCCAGGTCGACGGGGCGATGCGCACCGAGCGCGTCGGCGTCGAGATCGACCTGCACGACGGTGGCGTCGGCGCCGATCAGCGCGCCGTGCCGCATCGTCCACATGGTGAGGGCGCAGCCCCACCCCACGACGACGTCGGCGGCCGAGATCAGCTCGGCCGCGAGCGGGGTGGCGAACCCGCCCGAGATGCCCAGCGCCCACGGATCGCCGGTGAACAGGCCCGACGCGACCGCCGATGTGGCGAGCAGCGCCCCGCAGCGCTGGGCGAGCGCGGCGAGCTGCGGGCCGGCCGCCCGCGCCCCGCGGCCGGCGACGAAGACCGGGCGCCGGGCGCCGGCGAGGACCGCCGCGAGCGCGGACACCGCCTCCGCGGCCGGGCGCGGCGGCGGGAGCGGGACGACCTCGGGAACCTGCAGGTCGGCGAGTGTGCCCAGGTCGGGCACGGTGCCGGCCTGCACGTCGAGCGGCAGGTTGAGCACGACGGTGCGGCGCTGCTCGACGGCCGACCGGTACGCCCGGACGGTGTCGGCGAGCGCACTGCCCGGACTGTGCACCCGCTCCGCGACGGCCCCGACGGCCGTGACGAGCGCGTCCTGGTCGATGCGGAAGTTCGACCGGACGGCGGCGCCGCCGGTGTCGGCCGCGAGCACCAGCATCGGGGTGCGGCTCTTCGCGGCCTCGGTGATGCCCGTCATCGCGTTGGTGAGACCGCAGCCCTGGTGCACCGACAGGGCGGCGGGCACGCCCGTGGTGCGCGAGTACGCGTCGGCCGCCGTGGCCGCGCCCGCCTCGTGCCGGGTCGCGGTGAACGGCACGCCCGCGGCGCGCAGCGCGTTGGTGACGTGGAAGTTGCCGCTGCCGATGACGCCGAAGGCGTGCCCGACCCCGAGCCGGCCCAGCACCGTGCCGACGAGCTCGGCGACGGTGACGGTCATCTCTCCACCAGCGCCAGCACCCTGGCCGGGCTGCCCGAGCCCGTGACGATCGGGAGCGGGCCGGCGACCAGCACCGCACCCGTCGGCGGCAGGGTGGCCAGGTTCTGCAGCTGGGTGAGCCCGTACTTGCCCGCGCCGAGCAGGAACGAGTGGCACGGGAACGGCGGCTCGAAGCCGTGCGCGGCCCCCGCGTCGGTCCCGACGGTCTCCACGCCGACCCCCAGCAGCGCCGTCTCCTCGGCCAGCCAGCGCGCGCAGGCCACCGACATCCCGGGGGTGTGCGGACCCGTCTCGTCGGCGTTGAGGAACGCGGCGGCGTCCTCGGCGCGGGCGTCCCAGCCGGTGCGGTAGAGCAGCCATCCCCCGTCGGGCAGCGGGCCGTGCTCGGCCGTCCAGGCCTGCACGTGCTCGACCTCGAGCAGGAAGTCGGGATCCGCGGCGGCCCGCGCCGAGAAGTCGAGCACGACCGCCGGCGCGACCAGCTTGTGCGCCGGGACCTGCGAGACGTCCTCGCCCTCGCGGCCGGTGACCCAGTGGACGGGCGCGTCGAAGTGCGTGCCGGTGTGCTCACCGGTGTGGATGTCGTTCCAGTACCAGGCCGGGCCGCGCTCGTCGTACCGGCTGATCTCCGACAGCGAGAACGGGATCGTGTTCGCGAACGGGGGCGGCAGCTGCAGCACCGGCGTCCCCGGGTGCAGCGGCGCCGTGAGGTCGACGACCTCGATCCGCCTCTCGCGCAGCGCGGCGAGCAGGTCCTGCAGCACGGCCATGAGCTGTCCCGTCTGCCGCGCGCGGTCGGGCGCCGCCGCGGCGCCGCCCACGCTATGACGATGATCGTGTCGCGCGGAACCCCCGCCCGCGGCGCCTGTGGACAACTCGCCGGACCGCCACCGGACCGTCAGGAACAGAGCCGTTCGACCGCCGCCGCGCACGCGCCCCACGCCGCGGTCGACGGGTCGATCACCGCGAAGTGGTCGACGCCGGGCAGCACCACGAGTTCTACGGGGTCACCCGCGGTCCGCGCCGCGGCGGCGTAGCGCTCGCTCTGCCGCAGGGGGACGTTGACGTCCTCGTCGCCGTGCACGCACACCACCGGCACGCCCACGGGCAGCCGGGCCGCGGGCGAGGCCAGGGCGTAACGGTCGGGGACGTCGTCGGGGCCGCCGCCGAGCAGGTCGTCCACCGCGCCGCCGCCGACCTCCCGGCGGGCCGCGTCCTCGAGGTCCAGGACCCCCGCCTGGCTGACCGCACCACGCAGCCGGACGCGCGGCCCGGCTCCCGGCGCGCCCGCCGGCAGCCCGGGGCGCGCGGCCAGCCACGCCGCGAGGTGCCCGCCCGCGGAGTGGCCGAGCGCGACGACGCGGTCGAGGTCGATCCGCCCCGCCGCCACGGCGCCGCCGTCGCTGCCCGCCAGGTCGCCGAGCAGGTCCACGGCCGCGGCGAGGTCCTCGAAGGTGGCGGGCCAGCCACCGCCCAGCCCGACCCTGCGGTACTCGACGTTCCACGCCGCGAACCCGGCCGAGGCCAGCGTCGTCGCGAGCGGACGGCCGAGCGCGAGGTCGTAGCGGGCGCGCCAGAACCCGCCGTGGACGACGACGACCGTGCCGCGCACGTCGACGCCGTCGGGCGGCAGGCTGAGCTCGCCGAACTGGGACGGGTCGCTGCCGTAGGCCAACCGGATGGGTGTGCTCACACGGAGATCATCGTCGGTCGGCGGGAGGTGGGGCGAACGGGGATGCCACGCCGCGATGAATGTGGGGGGACACCCACCGCGGCGTGGCGCCGCCGGACGAGGGGACTCTCCGGCGGGCCCGACGGGTGCGCGCCACCCGCGTCCTGCCCGGCCGCGCGACCGACCGGAAGATGCGCGAAATATAGCCCCACGTCCGCGACGGCGGGACATTCGTCACCCGGATGCCAGCCGAGGTCGCACGGTCAGCCGTGTGGGGTCCAGCGGCTGGTCAGGGCACCGATGGCGCCGAGGGCGACGGCGGCCGCGGTGGACGCGCGCAGCACCTCGGGGCCCAGCCGCACCGCGCGGGCCCCCGCGGCGGTCAGCATCGCGATCTCCTCGTCGGCCACGCCACCCTCGGGACCGACGACGAGCAGCACCTCCGCGGGCGCGCCGGACAGGCCCGACGCGAGGCCCTCGGTGGCGGACTCGTGGAGCACCAGCGCCCGGTCGAACGTCGGGCAGAGCGCGGCGAGCTCCCGCGTCGACACCGGCGCGCCGACCTCCGGCACCCACGCCCGGCGGGCCTGCTTGGCCGCGGACCGGACGGTGGCGCGCCACCGGGCCAGCGCCCTGTCCCCGCGCGCCCCGTCCTCCCAACGGACGACGCAGCGCGCCGCCCGCCACGGCAGGATCGCGTCGACGCCGGCCTCGGTCGCGAGCTCGACGGCCAGCTCCCCGCGCTCGCCCTTGACCAGCGCCTGCGCGAGCGTGACCCGCGGCGTCGGCGGCTCGAGCTCCGCCCGGTCGAGGACACGCACGTCGAGCCGGTCGCGCCCGACCGTGTCGACCACCGCGCGCGCGAGGCCACCGCGGCCGTCGGCGAGCGTGATCTCCTCGCCGGGGCGCAGCCGCCGCACCGTGGCGGCGTGCCGGCCCTCGGGGCCGTCGAGGACCGCGTCGGGTCCGGCGGGCAGCTCGTCGACCAGGAACAGCGGCGCGGTGCCCACTGCGGCTGCGTCTCCTTCGCGGTCAGCGGCCGCCGAAGCGCAGCCGGGAGAACAGGCCGTGGCCGTTGCGGGCGCCGACGGCCAGGTCCGGCTGCTCCTCGCCGCGCAGCTCGGCCAGCTTGCGCAGCAGCTCGGTCTGCTCCTTGTCGAGCTTGGTGGGGACGGCGACGTCGACGTGCACCATCAGGTCGCCCTGACCGTCGATGCGGCCGTTGGACCGCAGCCGGGGCATGCCCTTGGCCCGCAGCGTGCGGACGGTCCCGGCCTGCGTACCCGGCTCGATGTGCAGCTCCTCGACGCCGTCGATCGTCGGCAGCGGGACGGTGGTGCCCAGCGCCGCCGCGGTCATCGGGAGGGTGACCGTGCAGTGCAGGTCGGCCCCGTCGCGGGTGAAGACCTCGTGCGGGATCTCCTCGACCTCGACGTACAGGTCGCCCGCCGGGCCACCGCCCGCGCCGACCTCGCCCTGCCCGGCCAGCCGCACGCGCATGCCGTCGGCCACACCGGCCGGGATCCGGACGCCCACGCTGCGCCGGGAGCGGACCCGACCGTCGCCCGCGCACTGCCGGCAGGGCTCGGGGATGACCTCGCCGAAGCCGCGGCACGTGGGGCAGGGCCGCGACGTCACGACCTGCCCGAGGAACGAGCGCTGCACCGACTGGACCTCGCCGGACCCGCCGCAGATGTCGCACCGGGTGGGCTCGCTGCCGGGTGCGCAGCCGGAACCGCTGCAGTCGGAGCAGAGCACGGCCGTGTCGACGGTCAGCTCGCGCTGGACGCCGCTCGCGCACTCCTCCAGCGACAGCTGCATGCGGATGAGCGCGTCGGCACCCGGCTGGACGCGGCTGCGCGGGCCGCGGCCCCGCCCGCCCGTGGCCGAGCCGAAGAAGGCGTCCATGATGTCGCCGAAGCCGAAGCCCCCGCCGAACGGGTCGCCGCCGCCACCGCCGCGGCCGTTGTCGAGCGGGTCGCCCCCGAGATCGACGATGCGTCGCTTCTCCGGGTCGGTGAGGACCTCGTAGGCGGTGCTGACCTCGCGGAATCGCTCCTGCGCAGCGGCGTCGGGGTTGACGTCGGGATGCAGCTCCCGAGCGAGCTTGCGGTACGCCCGCTTGATCTCGTCGGGACCGGCGCCCGGCTCGAGGCCGAGGATCCCGTAGTAGTCGCGTGCCACCCTTGCGTTCCCCATGGTCCTTCGCTCGACGAGTCGCAGATGTGAGTCGGTTACAGAGTACGTGTCATGGAAGTCGAGCCGGACGGGCTCAACCCCGGGACGTCAGCGCCCCGACAGGATGTCACCCACGTAACGGGCGACGGCATGCACCGCCGCGATCGTGCCGGGGTAGTCCATTCGTGTCGGACCCAGCACACCCATGCCGCCCAGTACCGTCCCCGCTCCGTAGCCGATCGAGACGACGGAGGCACCGCGCAGGTCCTCGACCTCGTTCTCCTCGCCGATGCGGACGGTGACCAGCCCGGGGTCCTGCGCCGCGGCCAGCAGCTTGAGGACGACGACCTGCTCCTCCAGCGCCTCCAGCACCTGCCGCAGCGAGCCGGGGAAGTCGGCGACGTTGCGCGTCAGGTTGGCGGTGCCGCCCAGGACGATGCGCTCCTCGGGATGCTCGACGAGTGTCTCGATGAGCACCGTCGACAGCGTGATGACGACCTCGCGCAGCTCGCCGGGCACCTTGTCGGGCAGCTCGGCGACGGCGGCCGACGCCGCGGCCAGCCGATGACCGACGAGCGCGGCGTTGAGATGGCCGCGCACGGCGGCGATGTCGTCGTCGGACACCACGTCGCCGAGGTCGACGACACGCTGGTCGACGCGCCCGGAGTCGGTGATCAGCACGAGCATCACCCGGGCCGGGGTCAGCGAGACGATCTCGACGTGCCGCACGGTCGAGCGGGTGAGCGTCGGGTACTGCACGACGGCGACCTGCCGGGTGAGCTGGGCGAGCAGCCGGACGCTGCGACGCAGCACGTCGTCGAGGTCGACGGCGCCGTCGAGGAACGTCTGCACCGCGCGGCGCTCGGCCGAGGACAGCGGTTTGACGTCGGCGATGCGGTCGACGAACAGGCGGTAGCCCTTGTCGGTCGGGATCCGGCCTGCGCTCGTGTGCGGCTGGGCGATGAGCCCGTCCTCCTCGAGGACGGCCATGTCGTTGCGGACGGTCGCGCTCGACACGCCGAGGTTGTGCCGCTCGACGATCGTGCGCGACGCGACGGGCTCCTGCGTGGAGACGTAGTCGGCGACGATGGCCTGCAACACCGCGAACCGCCGTTCCTCGGCGTTCACCGCGACCTCCCCGGCTGTCGACACGCCCGTTCTCTCCTCTCAGTCTAGGTGTTCCCGCGCGGTTCGCCGCTTCTCCCGACGGGCGGCACCACGACAGTGACGCCGCCCACGGCACCGCGGCAGACTGGGCGCCGTGCTGCTGCGCCGCCCCGTGCTCGACGCCGTCGTCGACGGCCGGGTCACCCGCGCCTACCGGCGGTGGGACCGACCCCGGGTCAAGCCGGGGTCGCGGCTGCGGACGGCCGTCGGGGTGCTGGAGGTGACGGGCGTCGAGGCCGTCGACTCCGAGACGCTCACCGACGACGACGACCGCGCCGCCCTCGACGCGCGGCTCGCGCGGCTGGACCGGGCGTCGGCACACGGACCGTGGACCGCCCGGACCCTGACGTTGATCGCCGAGAACCCCGAGGTCCGGGCGCCCGACCTGGCCGCGCGGATGGGCCGCGAGACGCTGCCGTTCAAGCGCGACGTCCGCAAGCTCAAGGAGCTGGGGCTGACCAAGAGCCTGCCCGTCGGCTACCGCCTCTCGCCGCGCGGACGGGCCTACCTCGGCCGCTGACGTCGCCGGGCCGCCGACGTCACCGGACGTTCACCCCGTTCCGACGCCTGCTGTGGCAGCGTCGGTTGTCGTGGTCCCCGCGAGCTCCCGCACCCCGGGCCGGCCGGCGCTGAGCCGGCGGGCGCTGCTCGTCGGCGCCGGGGCCGCGGCACTGGTCGCGGCCGGGTCGGTGGCCTGGCCCGCCGGTGCGACGAGCGCCCCCGGCCCCGCGGCCCTGCGGGACCTGGTCCTGGCGTCGGCCCGCCGGCCCTACACCGGGGTCGCCGAGGCGTCCGGCCGGCTCGGGCTGCCCGAGCTGCCGCAGCTGGAGCAGGCGACGGCGCTGTTCACCCGGACCACCCGCATCCGCGCGTTCCACGCCGGCCCCGACCGGTGGCGCGTCGACGAGCTCACGCCCGCGGGCGAGCGCGACACCTACCACCTCGGCGACACCGAGACGTTGTGGGACTTCGGCTCCGGGCGGCTGACCCGGGTCACCGGCAGCACGTCGCTGCGGCTGCCACGGGCCGCGGACCTGCTCCCGCCCGACCTCGCCCGGCGCATCCTCGCCGCCGCGGCCGCCGACCCCGTCACCGCGCTGCCGGCGCGCCGCGTCGCCGGCCGGTCGGCCGTGGGCCTCCGCGTGACCCCCGTCGATCCGGACACGACCGTCGCGCACGTCGACGTCTGGGCCGACGCGCCCACCGGGCTGCCGCTGCGCGTCGAGGTCGCGGGCCGTGCCGACCCCGGCAGGCCGGTCCTGATCAGCGAGCTGACCTCGGTCGACCTCACCGCGCCCGCCGACGACGTGCTCACCCCGGTCCTGCCGCCGGGCGGCACCGCCGCCGAGGTGCGGGCCGTCGACCTCACCGGCGCGCTGCGGGTGCTCGGCCCCGCCGCCCCGCCCGCGCGGCTGGCGGACCGCGACCGCAGGCCCCGCTACCCCGACCTGCCCGGCGTCGGCGTGTACGGCCCCGGGCTGTCCGGGTTCGTGCTCGTCCCGCTGACCGGGCGCGTCGCCGCGCAGGCGGTGCAGGGTGCCTCGGGTGCGGGGGCCGTGCCGATCGAGGTCCCGACGGGACGCGCGGTCGGGGTGTCGACGCCGCTGCTGTCGGTCGCGGTCCGCGCGGGTGGGCGGCGCGGGGCGCTGCTCGTCGGCACCGTCTCCCCCGACGTGCTCGCCCGGGCCGTCACCGAGCTGGCAGGACAGCCCCGGTGAGCGGACGTCCCGTGATCAGCACCGCCGGGCTGACCAAGCGTTTCGGCCGCGTCGTGGCCGTCGACCACGTCGACCTCGACGTGCCCGCCGGGGTGCGGTTCGGGCTCCTGGGGCCCAACGGGTCCGGCAAGACCACGCTGGTGCGGATGCTGCTCGGGCTCGTGCACGCCACGTCCGGCAGCGCGACCGTGCTCGGGGAGCCGATGCCGCGCCGGGCGTCGACGGTGCTGCCGCAGGTCGGCGCCCTCGTCGAGGGCCCGGCGGCGTGGGGGCACCTCTCGGG
The DNA here is from genome assembly GCF_000196675.2 of Pseudonocardia benzenivorans CB1190. Classification (GTDB taxonomy): domain Bacteria; phylum Actinomycetota; class Actinomycetes; order Mycobacteriales; family Pseudonocardiaceae; genus Pseudonocardia; species Pseudonocardia benzenivorans. The sequence goes on from NC_015312.1 coordinate 4,819,268, forward strand.
GCGGGCGAACCTGCGGCTGCTCGACGCGGCCGGACCCGGGGGCCGCCGTCGGACCCGGCGCGCTCGGGTGGCCGACGCGCTGGAGCGGGTCGGGCTCGGCGGCATCGACCGACGGCCGGTCCGCGCGTACTCGCTGGGCATGCGCCAGCGGCTCGGCATCGCCGCGGCCCTGCTGCGCGCGCCGCGGCTGCTCCTGCTCGACGAGCCGACCAACGGCCTCGACCCGCGCGGGATCCACGAGATCCGCGACCTGCTCGTCGCCCTCAACGAGGCGGGCACCACCGTCGTGCTGTCGAGCCACCTGCTCGCCGAGGTCGAGGTGCTCTGCACCCGGGTCGGGGTGATGGACGCGGGCCGTCTCGTCCTCGCCGACGACCTGGACGCCCTGCGCGCCCCCACCGGCCGGATCCGGGTCCGCACCCCCGATCCCGGCGCCGCGCTCGCGCTGCTCGACGGGCGGGTCGAGGCGCACGACGGCGGGATGCTCACCGTGCGCGGCGACGATCCGGCCGAGCTCAACGCGATGCTCGTCGGGGCCGGGGTCCCGGTCGACGCGCTCGACCGGGAACGGCGCACGCTCGAGGAGGTCGTCCTGGAGGTCACCGGCAGCGGCTCCGACCGGTTCGACGGACGGGGACCCGGGACGGGGCGCCACGCATGATCGGTACCGAACTCGCCCTCATGCTGCGCCGCCGCCGGGTGTGGCTGTGCTGGGCGCTGCTGTGCCTGCTGCCGACCGTCGTCGCCGTCCTGCTCGCCACGACCCGGCTCGCGCCGCCGCCCGGCAGCGGCGGCGCGTTCCTGTCGGCCGTGCTCTCGGACGGCCAGCTCTTCCCGGCGGCGGCGTTGGCCCTGGTGCTGCCGGTGTTCCTGCCGATCACCGTCGCGATCGTCTCGGGTGACGCGGTCGCGGGCGAGGCGTCCGCGGGGATGCTGCGCTACCTGCTCGTCCGGCCCGTCGGGCGGCTGCGGCTCCTCGTCGCGAAGCTCGTGTCGGTCGCGGCGTTCACCCTGCTCGCGGTCGTGTTCGTGACGGTGACGTCGTACGTGGTCGGCGTGCTGGCGTTCGGTGTCGGACCGGGCGCGGAGATCGGCGGTGCGGGGACGATCACGTCGCTGTCGGGGGCCACGCTGACGCCGCTGCAGCTCGTCGGCCGCACGGCGGGCACGGTCGGCTACCTCGCGCTGTGCATGCTGACCCTGGGCGCCGTCGGCATCTTCTTCTCCACGCTCACCGACTCGCCGCTGGCCGCCGCGCTCGGGGTGCTCGCGGTCGTCGTGACGAGCGCGGCGTTGCAGCCGCTCGACGCCGCCGAGGCCGTCCGCACCTTCCTGCCGACCCAGCACTGGCTCGCGTGGATCGACCTCTTCCGCGACCCGCCGCTGCTCGACGCCGTCCGGACGGGTGTGGAGGTGCAGCTGGGCTGGATCGTCGTCGCGTTCGGGGCGGCGTGGGCCAACTTCACGACGAAGGACGTGACCAGCTAGAAGGTCGTGGGCGCTGGTCAGCCCGCCGCGCGGAGGGTCGCGCAGTCCGCCGGGCCGGGCACCGTCAACGGGCCGGTGCCCAGTGCGCGCAGGACGGCGCCGGTGACGACCGGGTCGGTGGGCAGGCCCGAGTGCGTGACCCGCGCGCCCGGGCAGACCGCCTGGACCGAGGTGTCCAGCGCGCCCGCGAGCCGCGCCGAGTCCGGCGGGGTGACGGTGTCGTCGTCGGTCGTCCACAGCGACAGCCACGGCACCTGCGACCCCACGTCCGCCTTCTCGATCTCGGTGAGCTCGGGCGAGCCGGGCACGAGCTGGCGGCACGCGGTCGGGCAGGCGTCGGGGGCGAGCGAGACGCCGGCCGTCGCCAGGGTCGTGCCGTGCAGCGGGGCGCCCAGCGTCACGACCCGGCGGGCCCTGCTGGCGCCGTCGTCGCGGGCGAGCCAGAGGCCCGTGACGACCCCGCCCGCCGAGTAGCCCACGACGTCGACCGACGGCGCGCCCGCCGCCAGCGCCGCATCGACCGCGGCGTTCAGCACGGTGACCTGCGCGGACAGGTCGCCCGTGCCGTCGCCGACGAGGGTGAGCACCTGCGCCTGCCGGCCGGTCGCCTCGATCCTGCGCGCCAGGGCCAGCAGTGACGTGCGGCTGCCGCCGTAGCCGGGGACCAGCAGCACCGTGCCGGGGCGGTCCTGCGCGGGTCGGCTGCCCGCCGCCGGTTCACCGGGGCCCCCGGCCACCCTGATGCCGACGACGACGCCCACCACGACCAGCACGAGCACCAGCACCGCGACCAGCACCCTGCGCCGCGGGCTCACCCCGACGTCCCCGGCACGTGCCGCCGGTTCATACCGGGACCGCGGTGAGCAGGTCGGTGACGACGCGGTCGGCAAGCAGGCGGCCGCGGCGGGTCAGCACCGCGCGTCCGGTCTCCAGGGCCGCGCCGTCGAGCAGGCCCTCGGCGGCCGCGCGACCCGCGGCGGCCCGGCCGGGGGCGTCGAGCAGGTCGAGCGGCAGGCCCGTCGCGAGCCGCAGCCGCAGCATGACCCGCTCGGTCGCCCGCTCCTCGGGGCCGAGCACCTCGTGCCCCGCCTCCGGTGCCTCACCGGCGGCCAGCATCGCGGCGTAGCGGGCCGGGTGCTTGACGTTCCACCAGCGCCGCCCGGCCAGGTGCGAGTGGGCTCCGGGTCCGGCGCCCCACCAGTCGCCGTCGAGCCAGTAGCCGAGGTTGTGCCGGCACGCGGCGGCGTCGTCGCGCGCCCAGTTGGACACCTCGTACCAGCGCAGACCCGCCTCCGACAGGGCGTCGTCGAGGATCTCGTAGCGCGCGGCGGCGACGTCGTCGTCCGGGGCGGGGAGCTCGCCTCGGCGGACCCGTCGCGCCAGCGCCGTGCCGTCCTCGACGATCAGCGAATACGCCGAGACGTGGTCGACCCCGGCGGAGAGCACGGCGTCGAGGGAGGCGCGCAGGTCGTCGTCGGTCTCGCCGGGCGTGGCGTAGATGAGGTCGAGGTTGACGTGCCCGATCCCCGCGGCGCGGGCCTCCCGGGCGGCGGCGACGGCGCGGCCCGGGGTGTGCCGCCGGTCGAGGACCGCCAGCACGTGCGACGCGGCCGACTGCATGCCCAGCGACACCCGCGTGTAGCCGGCGTCGACCAGCCCGGCGAAGAACTCCGGTGACGTCGACTCCGGGTTGGACTCCGTCGTCACCTCGGCGCCCTCGGCCAGGCCGAACTCGGCGCGCACGGCGTCGAGCACGGCGCCGAGACGCTGCGCTCCGATCAGCGACGGGGTGCCGCCCCCGACGAACACCGTGTCGACCCGCCGGTCCCCCACCACCGCCGCCGCCCCTGCGAGCTCGCGGCGCACCGCCTCGAGCCAGCCGTCGGGAGACGCGCCGGAGTCGGCGAGCTCGTCGGCGGTGTAGGTGTTGAAGTCGCAGTACCCGCAGCGTGACGCGCAGAACGGCACGTGGACGTACACGCCGAACGGCGTCGGGACCTCTGGGTCGGGCACTCCGTCGAGGTTAGCCGCCGGATCGGGGGCCGCCACCTCCGCCGCCTCCACCACCGCCTCCACCACCGCCCAGCGTCCGCAGACCGGGGGCGCCGCCGGTGGGCAGCGGCTGCGACAGGTCGGCGAGCACGACCTGGTCGCCCTGACCGACGCCCGAGAGGATCTGGGTCGACGTCGCGCCGGACGCGCCGATCCGCACCGGCACCGCCACCGGCTTGCCGCCGCGCAGCACCTCGACCGTGCTGCCGGCCGGGCCGGTGTGCACCGCCGAGGTCGGGACGGTGAGCACCGCGGTCGCCGACGCCACGGTGAGGGTCACCGTCGCGCCCGAGCCGGCGGGCAGGGCCGGCGGCGTGCCCGTGAGCGCGATCGTCACGGGGTAGGTGACAGGAGAACCCGTGCCGCGGGGCAGCAGGCCGACCGAGGCCACCGAACCCGTGATCGGCTGGGCCGAGCCGTCGGACACGACGGTCGCCCTGTCGCCGACGTGCACGCTGCCGATCGAGCTCTCCGGGACCTGGACGGTCACGTCGTCGGCGCCCTGGCCGAGCACGACGACCTGCGCCGCGCCCGTGCCCCCGCCGACCTGCTGGCCGACGGTGAGGTTCACCGCCGCGACCGTCCCCGCGATCGGGGCGACGAGCTGGGCCTGGTCGAGGTTCTGCTGCGCGGTCGTCAGCGCGGCCGAGTCGGCGTCGACCTGGGCCTGGTCGGCGGCGAGCTGGGCCGCGGTGACGACGGTCGTCCGGCCACCGCCCGAGCCCGCGCCCCCGGCCCTGGCACCCGCACCGGCGAAGGCCTGGATCCCGGCGACGCCGCGGTTCGCGGCCGCCGCACCGCCCGCACCGCCCGCACCGTGACCGGCCGCACCGTTGCCGCCCCCGGCACCGGCAGCGCCGGCTCCGGAAGCAGCGCCGGCTCCGGAAGCACCGCCCGGTCCGCCCGCACCCGCCGCCCCGCCCGCTCCGCCCGCTCCCGGGGCACCGCCGGAGCCCGCGCCGGTTCCACCTGCACCCCCGGCACCCGCGCCCGTCCCGCCCGCGCCCGGTCCCCCGGGTCCGCCGGTCCCGCCCGCGCCCGGCCCCCCGGTCCCGGTGCCACCGGTCCCGGACCCGGCGGACCCGCCGGACCCGCCGGTCCCGGGCCCGCCGGGCCCCGAGCCCCCGGTCCCCGAGCCGCCCGTCCCCGAGCCGCCCGTCCCGGTGCCGCCCGTGCCCGAGCCGCCCGTGCCGGGGCCGCCCGTCCCGGAGCCGCCCGTCCCGGAGCCGCCCGTGCCGGAGCCCGAACCCGGAGCGACGGCCGCGAGGGCGGCGTCGAGCGCGGCCTCGTCGGACGCGAGGGTCTTCTGAGCGGCGGCGACGGCCTGCTGGTCGGCCATGACCGTCCTGATCGCGGCCTGGCAGGTCACGAGCAGGGCCGCGGGCCCCGAGGCCGCCGACGCGTCGACGACGCCGGACGTGCCCGTCGTGAACACCGCGTCCGACGCGTGCGCGCCCCTCGACGACGACGGCGCGGTCCTCGGAGCCGTGGTGGGACGAGCCGTCGTCGCCGGGGCCGCAGTCGTCGGCGCTGTCGTCGGCGCGGTCGTCGGCACCGTCGCCGGAGCCGCGGTCGTCGGGGCGGTCGTCGTCGGGACGGTCGTCGTCGGGGCGGTCGTCCCGGTCACCGGGGTGACCGCGGTGAGGCCCGGCGCCAGCACCGGCGCGCAGGCGGTGGTCGACACGGTGAGGTCCCGCTGGGCGACCGCGAGCAGCTCATCGGCCTTGCGCTGGTCGGCCAGGACGGCGGTCTGCGCGGCGGGGATGCCGCCCGGCGCCGCGGCGGGGACGACGTCGGCCGCCGCGACCGCGGTCACCCGGACGGCACCGGGAGGTACGCCGTCGACCGGACCGAGGTCCGCCGACGGCACGGCTCCGGCCCCGACGCCGGCCGGCTCGGTGGACACGACGTACGAGGCCGGGACCGCACCACCGGCGCCCGCCGCCGACGCCTGGCCCGACCGGTCCGCGGCGAGCCGCGCCTGCGCCGCCGCGAGCTGCGAGCGGGCCTGCGCGACCTGCGCGTCGAGCGACGTCGTGTCGAGCGTCGCGAGCACCGCGCCCGCGCCGACCTGCTGCCCGACCGTCACCGGGACCGTCGTGACCTGCCCGGAGATCGGGAAGGAGAGATCGGCCTCGGACGTGGGCGTGACGGTCCCGGCGGCGTCCAGCGTGGCGGCGACGTCTCCGGTGCGGGCGACGGCGGTCCGGTAGTCGCCCGAGTCGCTCGCGTTCGCCACGCCCGTGATCACGAGCGCGACGACCAGGACGGTCACCGCCGCGGCGGCGATCCAGACCCGGCGGCGGACCCCGGTCCTGCGCAGGGCAGCGGTCATCACTCGCTCCGCAGTGCGTCGATGGGGGCGAGCCGTGCAGCACGGCTCGCGGGGTACACGCCGAACACCAGCCCGATCGCGATCGCGACGACGATCGCGCCGATCGTCACCGGCACGGACACGACGATCGGCTGTCCGATGGCGTGGGAGAGCAGGAAGGCGGCGAGGCCGCCGAGGATCGCGCCGGCGACGCCGCCCGCGAGCCCCAGCACCCCGGCCTCGACGAGGAACTGCCGGCGGATCACCGACGGCGTCGCGCCGAGGGCCTTGCGCAGGCCGATCTCGCGGATCCGTTCGGTGACCGACACCAGCATGATGTTCATGACCCCGATGCCGCCGACCAGCAGCGAGATCGCGGCGATGCCGCCGAGCACGGCGGTCAGGGCGCCGGTGATGGCGTTGGCCGTGTCGAGGATCGACTGCTGGCTGGTGATGGTGAAGTCGGCGTCGGCCGGGTCGGTGATCCGGTGCAGCGCCGTCAGCTCGGCGTCGGCCTCCTGGTAGGCGCCGGGCAGGACCTCGTTCGACGCCGCCTGCAGGTAGATGGCCTGCACCGCGGTGCGCGCCGAGCCGCCGATGATCCGGTCGGCGGCCGTGGTGAAGGGCAGGATCGCCTGGTCGTCCTGGTTCGTCGCGGCCGACGACCCCGCGGACGCGAGCACCCCGACGACGGTCATCGGCACCCCGGCGACGTTCACCGTCCGCCCGACGGCCTGCCCGCCGCCGAACAGCTCCGACGCGGTCACCGACCCGAGCACGACGACGGGCGAGTGCGCGGTGACGTCGTCCGTGGTGAGGAAGCGGCCCTCGGCGACGGTCCGGGCGCGGACGCCCGCGTACTCGGGCGTCGTCCCGACGACGGTCGTCGTCCAGTTCGCCGTGCCGGCGGTGAGCGCCTCGGAGCGCTGGACGGTCGGCGCGACGGCGGCGACGTCGGGCGCGACGTCGTGGGAGGCGAGCGCGGTGGCGTCGGCGAGGGTCAAGGTGGAGGCGCTCCCGGCACCGCCGCGCACCCCGTTCGCCCCGGTCGTGCTCCCGGGGGTGACGACGAGCAGGTTGCTGCCCAGCGCGTTGATCTGCGACGTCACGGTCCGCTGTGCGCCCTGGCCGAGCCCGACGGTGAGCATCACGGCCGCGATGCCGATGAGGATGCCCAGCATCGTCAGTCCCGACCGGAGCCGGTGGGACCGGACGGCGTCCCAGCCGGTCCGGATGGTCTCGCGCCAGTTCACGCGGCGACCCCCGCACCGGTGTCGGAGTGGATCTCCCCGTCCAGGATCCGCACGACGCGCGAGGCCGCCGCGGCGACGTCCTCCTCGTGCGTGATCAGCACGACGGTGCGGCCGAGCGCGTTGAGCTCGGCGAGCAGCGCGAGCACGTCGGTGGTCGCGGCGGAGTCGAGGTTGCCCGTCGGCTCGTCGGCCAGCAGCAGGGCGGGTTCGGTGACCAGGGCCCGCGCGATCGCGACGCGTTGCTGCTGGCCGCCGGAGAGCTCACCGGGACGGTGTTCGGCGCGCGCGGCGAGGCCGACCCGGGCCAGTGCCGCGAGGGCCCGGTCCCTGCGCTCGGCGCGCGCGACGCCGGCGTAGCTGAGCGGCAGCTCGACGTTGCGCCACGCCGGCATCGACGACAGCAGGTTGAACTGCTGGAAGACGAACCCGATGCGCCGGTTGCGGACGGCGGCGAGCTCCTCCTCGTCCATCTGCCCGACGTCGGCGCCCGCCAGCCGGTAGCTGCCGGTCGAGGCGACGTCGAGGCAGCCCAGTACGTGCATCAACGTCGACTTCCCGGAGCCCGACGGTCCCATGATCGCGACGTACTCGCCCTCGTCGATGCGCAGGTCCACCCCGCGCAGGGCGTCGACCTCGAGTGGGCCGCTGCGATAGGTCTTGCCGACGCCGACGAGCTCGATGAGGGCCTCGGCGCGGCCGGGCGGGGAGCCTGCGGCGGTGGTCACGAGCCACCGCCCACGACCGGGCGCGGGCCGCCGCCCCCTGCACCGCCGCCGCCCCCGGCACCGCCGCCGCCGAAGCGGCCGCCGCCGCCACCGCCGCCGCCACCGTCACCGCCACCGCGGCCGCCGAACCCGGCGCCGCCGCCGAACCCGCCGAAGCCCCCGCCCCCGCGGCCGGCCGTCGCGCCCGGCGTCCCGGTGGGCACGACGACCTCGGTCCCGGCCGTGATCCCGGAGAGGATCTGGGTGCGGGCGCCGTCGGTCGCACCGACCTGCACCGGGACGGTCTTCTCCGAGCCGGCGGAGTCGACGAGCACCGACGCGTTCGCGCCGGACCCGCGCACCGCGGCGGACGGCACGAGCAGCGCGCCGTCGGTCTGCGACGTGGTGATCGTGACCTGCGCGGTCTCACCGGCCCGCAGGCTCGACGCGTCGCCGGTCACCGTCAGCGTCACGGGGTAGCTCGCCACCCCGGAGCTGGACGACGCGACGAGCCCGACCGTCGAGACCGTGGCCGCCACGGGCGTGGTGGTGCCCGTCGGGACGACCTGCGTGCTCTGCCCGGCCTTGAGCGAGGCGACCTCGGTGTCGTCGACGGTCGCGTTCACGACGAACGTCCCGGTGCTGATCACGACGACGTCCGCCGTCGCGGACGAGGACCCGGCCGCGGACGATCCGCCGCCCGCCCCGGCGCCGCCACTGCCCCCCACCGCCGATCCGGTACCGGACGACCCGCCCGACGACCCGCCCCCAGACCCGCCCGCCGACCCGCCGCCGGAGACCTGCTGCCCGGCCGTGACGTTCACGGCCGCGACCGTCCCGGCGAAGGGTGCGGTCAGCGTCGCCTGGGACAGGTTGCGCCGGGCCACGGCGAGCTGGGCCTGGGCCGCGGACAGGGCGGCGGCGTCGGCGTTGCGCTGGGCGGCGCTCGTCCCGGAGTCCGCGTCGACCTTCGCCTGCGCGCTCGCGACGCTCGCGTTCGCCTGGGCGACCTGTCCGGGCAGGCCGGCGGAGTCGACCGTCGCGAGGGTGGCCCCCGCGGCGACCTGCTGGCCCACGGTCACCGACACCGACGTCACCTGCCCGGAGACGCCGAAGTCGAGGTCGGCGCGCTGTGCGGGCGCGATCGTGCCCGTGGCGCCGACGGTCGTGCGCAGCGTCCCCACCTGGGCCCGCACCAGCGTGGGTGCCGGGCCCGCCGACGAGCCCGGCAGCGTCACCGCCAGCACCACGCCCACGACGACGACCACGACCGCCGCGACGACGATCCAGCGCACCCGGCGCGACCAGGACCGCGGCGCGAGCGCCCGCCGCCGGGCCGCACCGGCCCCCGGTGGCGACCCGCCCGCTGCCGGCCCGGCCCCGATCGGCGCCGTGTCCGCCGCACCGGCGACACCGGGCGCCGTCTCCTCGACGGATGACTCGGCCAACTCGAACTCCCACCGCTCGCACACCGAATCCAGGCCGGTGCCCCGCGGCCGGCGGGCCGACGCTAACCGCGGTCCCTGAGAGCGGCACCAGGCGAGTCTGGGAGTGCGCTGAGAGCCGGCGCGTCCGAAAAGGACGGTGCCGGACATCGGGGTACGAACGGGCCGAGACCGCGTCGGCGAGGCGCCGGTGCGACCGATCACGTCACATCCGCGGCGGCCGGGTCGGGCGGCGCGGTCCCCCGCTCGCGTGGATCAGCACGTCGGAGTACCCACCCTGAAATGTCCGGACAATTAACCGGACACTCCCAGGGGCCAGACGGTCTTTGGCCTCAGCCGTCCGGACATGGCACCCTGAACGCGTGAATGCGCTGACCCTGCGGCTCGTGGCCCGTCGCCACGTCGATCTGCAGCGTGTCACCAGCGCGATCTGTCGCGCGAGCTGAGCCCGCGCGCCGCCGTCCCACCACGGATCGATCACCGGCGCAGGGTGAGCCGCGCTCCGGTTGTCGTTCGCTGCCGCACGATTCCCGGGGGTCGGTGAGCCCTGCCCTCCTCCGGAGGCCCCGAATTGCCGCCCACCACCCCGCCCGCGAAGTCCCCTGCGCGCCCGAAGCGCGGTGAGGGCCAGTGGAAGCTCGGCCACCGTGAGCCGCTGAACCCGAACGAGCGCGTCAAGCGCGACGACGACGGGCTCAACGTTCGTGCGCGGATCGAGAACATCTACTCCAAGCAGGGGTTCGACGCGATCGACCCGTCCGACCTGCGCGGCCGGATGCGCTGGTGGGGTCTGTACACCCAGCGCAAGCCCGGGATCGACGGCGGCCGGACCGCGGCGCTCGAGCCCGAGGAGCTCGACGACCGCTACTTCATGCTCCGGGTCCGCATCGACGGCGGCGCCCTGACCACCGAGCAGCTGCGCGTCGTCGGCGAGATCTCCGAGCAGTACGCCCGCGACACCGCGGACGTCACCGACCGGCAGAACGTCCAGTACCACTGGATCGCCATCGAGGACATGCCGGCGATCTGGAAGCGGCTGGAGGGCGTCGGCCTGCTCACCACCGAGGCCTGCGGCGACACCCCGCGCGTCATCCTCGGGTCCCCCGTCGCCGGGATCTCCGCCGACGAGGTGCTCGACCCCGAGCCCGCGATCCGCACGATCCTCGACCGCTACATCGGCAGCCCCGAGTTCTCCAACCTGCCGCGCAAGTTCAAGACCGCCATCTCCTGGCAGCAGGACGTCGCGCACGAGGTCAACGACGTCTCGTTCATCGGCTCGGTGCACCCCGAGCACGGGCCGGGCTTCGACGTCTGGGTCGGCGGCGGGCTGTCGACGAACCCGAAGATCGCGCAGCGGCTGGGCGCCTGGGTCCCGCTCGACGAGGTCCCCGACGTGTGGGCCGGGATCATCTCCGTCTTCCGCGACTACGGCTACCGCCGGCTGCGCCACCGCGCCCGCATCAAGTTCCTGATCGCCGACTGGGGCGCCGCGGAGTTCCGCCGGGTCCTGGAGGAGGAGTACCTGGGCCGCCCGCTCGTCGACGGCCCGGCACCCGCGACCCCGGAGCGCCCGATCGACCACATCGGCGTCCACAAGCAGACCGACGGCCGCAACTACATCGGCGTGGCGCCGGCGTCCGGCCGGGTCTCGGGGACGACGCTGGTCGCGCTCGCCAAGGCGGCGGAGTCGGTCGGCTCGCGCCGGGTCCGGCTCACCCCGCAGCAGAAGATCGTCGTGCTCGACGTGCCCGACGAGAGCGTCGCGGCCCTCACCGAGGAGCTCGCGGGCCTCGGTCTGCAGGCCGATCCGTCGCCGTGGCGGCGAGCGACCATGGCCTGCACGGGCATCGAGTTCTGCAAGCTCGCGATCGTCGAGACCAAGGAGCGGGCGATCCGGCTGGTCGACGAGCTGGAGCAGCGCCTCGCCGACGTCCACCCGGACGTCCCGATCTCGATCCACCTCAACGGCTGCCCCAACTCCTGCGCGCGCACCCAGGTCGCCGACATCGGGCTCAAGGGCCAGATCGTCACCGACGCCGACGGCAACCAGGTCGAGGGCTTCCAGGTGCACCTGGGCGGCGGGCTGGGTCTCGACGCCGGGTTCGGCCGCAAGCTGCGCGGCCTCAAGGTCACCAGCGCCGAGCTGGGCGACTACGTCGACCGGATCGTGCGCAACTACGTCGCGCAGCGCACCGAGGGCGAGCGGTTCGCACAGTGGGTGCTGCGCGCCGACGAGGACGCCCTCACGTGACCGAGCTCGCGCTCGGCACGGCGGGTCCGCGGACGCGGCGGACGAACGCAGGCGAGGAGGTCGCGTGAGCGCGCCGACGAGGGCAGTGCCGTTCTACTGCCCGTACTGCGGCGAGGAGGACCTCCGCCCCGCCGAACAGACCGAGAAGGTGCCGCACGGCGCGTGGTACTGCGCCGACTGCCTGCGCACCTTCACCGTGAAGATGATCGGGATCGGAGTGCCCGAGGTGACCAAGCGATGAGCGTCGCGACGGAGACCGACCTGCGCGCGCTGGCCGAGCGCGGGGCCGACGAGCTCGGTCCCGACGCCACCGCCGAGCAGGTGCTCGCCTGGGCGGCGGAGACGTTCGGCGACCGGCTGGTCGTCGCGTCCAACATGCAGGACGCGGTACTGGTCGACCTGGCCGCCAGGGCCAGGCCGGGCGTGGAGATCCTGTTCCTGGAGACCGGCTACCACTTCGCCGAGACGATCGGCACCCGCGACGCCGTCGAACACGTCTACGACGTGCGGATCGTCAACGCGACGGCGGCGCAGACGGTCGCCGAGCAGGACGCCGAGTGGGGTAAGGACCTGTTCGCGCGCGACCCCAACCAGTGCTGCGCGCTGCGCAAGGTCGCGCCCCTGCAGTCCACCCTCGCCCGTTACGACGCCTGGGTCACCGGTGTCCGCCGCGTCGAGGCGCCGACCAGGGCCGCCACCCCCCTCGTCACCTACGACGAGAAGTTCGGCCTGGTCAAGGTCAACCCGATCGCGGCCTGGAGCGACGACGACATGGAGGCCTACATCGCCGAGCACGGAGTCCTGGTGAACCCGCTGGTCGGTGAGGGGTACCCGTCCATCGGCTGCGCGCCGTGCACGGCCAGGCCGCTGCCGGGTGCCGACCCGCGCTCGGGGCGCTGGGCGGGCACCGGCAAGATCGAGTGCGGGCTGCACGTCCAGTGAGCGCCTCCGTGAGCATCCCGACGGTCGACGCGCTCGACGCGCTGGAGTCCGAGTCGATCCACGTCTTCCGCGAGGTCGCGGGCGAGTTCGACCGGCCCGTGATCCTCTTCTCCGGCGGCAAGGACTCGACGCTGCTGGTGCACCTCGCGGTGAAGGCGTTCGCGCCGGCACCGGTGCCGTTCCCGCTGCTGCACGTCGACACCGGGCACAACTATCCGGAGGTCATCGAGTTCCGCGACGCGCTCGTCGCGAAGCTCGGGCTGCGGCTCGAGGTCGCGCACGTCCAGGACTGGATCGACGACGGGCGCCTCGTCGAGCGCGCCGACGGCACCCGCAACCCGCTGCAGACGGTTCCGTTGCTGGACTCGATCGTCGAGAAGAAGTTCGACGCCGTGTTCGGCGGCGGCCGCCGCGACGAGGAGCGGGCGCGCGCCAAGGAGCGCGTCATGAGCCTGCGCGACGCGTTCGGCCGCTGGGACCCGCGCAAGCAGCGTCCGGAGCTGTGGAACCTCTACAACGGCCGGCACGCGCCGGGCGAGCACGTCCGCGTCTTCCCGATCTCCAACTGGACCGAGCTCGACGTCTGGCGCTACATCCAGCGCGAGGGGATCGAGCTGCCGTCCATCTACTACGCGCACCAGCGCGAGGTGTTCCGCCGCGACGGGATGTGGCTGGCCGAGGGCCCGTGGGGCGGGCCGCGGGGCGACGAGACGCTCGAGCGGCGGACCGTCCGCTACCGGACGGTCGGCGACGGTTCCTGCACCGGCGCCGTCGAGTCCACGGCGACGACGCTCGACGAGGTGATCGCCGAGGTCACCGCGTCGCGGCTGACCGAGCGCGGCGCCACCCGTGCCGACGACCGGCTGTCCGAGGCAGCGATGGAGGACCGCAAGCGTGAGGGGTACTTCTGATGGGTGAGAACACCCGCGACCTGCTGCGGTTCGCGACCGCCGGATCCGTCGACGACGGCAAGTCCACCCTGGTGGGCCGGCTGCTCTACGACACCAAGTCGGTGCTGGCCGACCAGATCGAGGCCGTGCAGCGCGCCTCGGTCGACAAGGGCCTGACGACGCCCGACCTGTCCCTGCTGGTCGACGGCCTGCGCGCCGAGCGCGAGCAGGGCATCACGATCGACGTCGCCTACCGCTACTTCGGCACCCCGACCCGCGAGTTCGTCCTCGCCGACACCCCGGGCCACGTGCAGTACACCCGCAACACGGTGACCGGCGCGTCGACGGCCGAGCTCGCGGTGCTGCTGGTCGACGCGCGCAACGGCGTCGTCGAGCAGACCCGCCGGCACGCCGCCGTGCTCGCCCTGCTGCGGGTCCCGCGGCTCGTCCTGGCCATCAACAAGATCGACCTCGTCGACTACGACCAGGCGGTCCTGGAGGCCATCGCCAAGGACTTCGCCGGGCTCGCCCGGTCGCTGGGCTTCGCCGACGACGCCGTCGTCACGATCCCGGTGTCGGCGCTGGTCGGCGACAACGTCGTCGAGCGCAGCCCGCACACCCCCTGGTACGAGGGCCCGACGCTGCTCGGCCACCTGGAGTCGGTGCCCGTCACCGGCCCGGAGGCCGACGCACCGTTCCGGCTCCCCGTGCAGTACGTGATCCGTCCCCGTACCGCTGGTGATGCGCGCTCCGCTGACGCTTCGCGCTGGGGGGACCTGCACGACTACCGCGGCTACGCCGGCCAGGTCGCCTCCGGCACGGTCCGGCCCGGCGACGAGGTCGTCGTGCTGCCGGGTGGGCACCGGACCACCGTCGCATCGGTCGAGACGGCCGACGGACCGCTGGCGGCCGCGGCCGCCGGGCGCAGCGTCACCATCCTGCTCACCGACGACATCGACCTGTCGCGCGGCGACGTCATCGCCGCCGCCGACGCGCCGCCGCGGGTCACCGACGAACTGGACGCGACGCTGTGCTGGCTCGCCGAGAAGCCACTGCGTCCCGGCGCCCGGCTACTGCTCAAGCACGGCACCCGCACGACGCAGGTGATCGTCGGCGACCTGCGTGACCGGCTCGACACCGACACGTTCGCCCTCGAGCAGCCCGCCGAGCTGGCCATCAACGACATCGGCCGGGTCGCGTTGCGCACCGCCGACCCGCTGCCGGTCGACGACTACGCCGACATCCGCGCCACCGGCGGGTTCCTGCTCATCGACCCACCCACGGGCAACACCCTCGCCGCCGGGCTCGTCGGCGACCCACTCGTCCTGGTCGACCTGCCCAGCCGGGCGCCGTCGACCCCCGGACCGTAGTCCCCGCTCTTCCCATCCCCCGAAAGGAAGTCCCGTCCGATGCGCCTGCGTTCCAGAGTTCCCATCGCCGTCCTCGCCGCCCTCGCCGCGGTGGGGGTGCTGGCGTCCTGTTCGCGGGCCTCGGACTCCGAGTCCAGCGGCTCCGGGTCGGCGGCCGCCACGTCGCCGGCCGCGGAGCTGCGCCTCGGATACTTCCCGAACATCACCCACGCGCCGGCGCTGATCGGCGTCGACAAGGGCTACTTCGCGCAGGAGCTCGGCTCCACGAAGCTGACGACGCAGACGTTCAACGCGGGTCCCGACGAGGTCAACGCCCTGCTCGGCGGCTCGCTCGACGTGGCGTTCATCGGGTCCAGCCCGGCGATCAACGCGTTCGCCAAGTCCAACGGCGAGGCCGTCCGGCTGATCGCGGGCGCCGCGTCGGGGGGCGCGCAGCTCGTCGTCTCCAAGGACATCACCAGCCCCGAGCAGCTCAAGGGCAAGACGATCGCGACGCCGCAGCTGGGCAACACCCAGGACGTGTCGCTGAAGAAGTGGCTCAAGGCCAACAACCTCGAGATCGCCACGGCGCCCGACCCGAACAAGGTCGTCGTCCAGAACCTGGACAACCCGCGCACGCTCGACCTGTTCAAGTCCGGCCAGATCGCGGGCGGCTGGCTGCCCGAGCCCTGGAGCTCCCGGCTCGTCGACGCGGGCGCCTCGGTGCTCGTCGACGAGCGCACGCTGTGGCCGAACGGCCAGTTCCCGACGACCGTCGTGATCGTCCGCACCGCCTTCCTGCAGCAGCACCCCGACGCCGTCGAGGCGCTGCTGCGCGGTGAGCAGAAGGCCATCGACTTCATCGCGAGCGATCCGGCCGGCGCGAAGACCGCGGCGAACAACGCGATCAAGCAGCTCTCCGGCTCGGCGCTGGCACCGAACATCGTCGACCGGGCCTTCACGGAGCTGTCCTTCGGCCTCGATCCCCTCGCCGCGACGTTCCCACAGCTGTCCAAGGACAGCGTGACCGCGGGCGCGACGCAGAAGGAGACCGACCTGCACGGCTTCCTCGACGTCACGGCGGTGAACGCGGTGCTGAAGGCCGCGGGCAAGCCCCCGGTCGACGCCGCGGGCCTCGACAGGCCGAAGAGCTCCTGACCCTCGGGGGCGGCTCCCCACCGGGAGCCGCCCCCACCCCAGACGAGAAGGGTGACGGCCCGATGACCACCACCACGACCGGGACCGAGACCACCGCGACCCGTACGCCGGCCGCCCCCGGGCAGCCGGAGGCGGTGCGGCTCGAGGGTGTCGGCAAGACGTTCGGCAGCGGCTCCGACGCGGTGACCGCGCTGCAGAACGTCGACCTGGCCGTCGCGCCGGGCGAGTTCGTGTGCCTGCTCGGCGCGTCGGGCTGTGGCAAGTCGACGCTGCTCAACCTGGTCGCCGGGCTCGACGAGCCCACAGCGGGCACGCTGACCAGGCCGGCCGGCTCCCCCTCGTTCATGTTCCAGGAGGCCGCGCTCCTGCCGTGGCTGACCGCGGGCCGCAACGTGGAGCTGCCGCTGCAGCTCTCGGGGCTGTCCCGGTCGGCGCGGCGGGCGCGCGCCGCCGAGCTGCTCACGCTGGTCCGGCTGGACGGCCTGGCCGACAAGCGTCCGCACGAGCTCTCCGGCGGCATGCGCCAGCGCGTCTCGCTGGCCCGTGCGCTCGCCGCCGCGACGGGGCCCGACGGCACCGGGGGCGGGGTCCTGCTGATGGACGAGCCCTTCGCCGCGCTCGACGCCATCACCCGCGACGCCCTGCAGGGTGAACTGCTGCGGGTGTGGCGGGCCACCGGCACCACGATCGTCTTCGTCACCCACGACGTCCGCGAGGCGGTCCGGCTGGCCCAGCGCGTCGTGCTGCTGTCGTCGCGGCCCGGCACCGTCGTCGGCGAGTGGGCGGTCGGCGACGACCGCGACCGGCTCCACGACGAGATCACCGGGCGGCTGCGCCAGGTCATCGCGAGCCATGCAGCCTGAGACCGCACCGCGCCCGGCCGGCGCACCGCTCGCCGACGACGAGTCCGCCGCCGAGCTCGCCGGGCTCGACGCCCTCGACACGCCCACCGTCCGCCGGGTGCCGTGGTGGCGCCGGTTCCTGAGGACCGGGGTGCCGCCCATCGTCGCGTTCGCGCTGTTCATCGGCGTGTGGCAGGTGATCTGGGCGTCGGCGATCGTGCCCGAGTTCAAGATCCCCGCGCCGCTGGCGGTGTGGGACTCGTTCGCCACCGTCGTCGGCGACGGGCAGGTCCTGTCGATCCTCTGGACCTCGATCAGCCGGGCGTTCGTGGGCTTCGCCATGGCGCTGGTCATCGCCGTGCCGCTCGGCCTGCTCGTGGCCCGCGTCCGCGTCGTGCGCGCGGCGATCGGCCCGCTGCTGTCGGGCCTGCAGAGCCTGCCGTCGGTCGCCTGGGTCCCCGCCGCGGTGCTCTGGTTCGGGCTGACCGACTCCACGATCTACTTCGTCGTGCTCGCCGGGTCGATCCCCTCGATCGCCAACGGCCTGGTGTCCGGCATCGACCAGATCCCGCCGATCTTCCCGCGTGTCGGCAAGGTCATCGGCGCGAGCGGGCTGGCCACCGCGCGGCACATCCTGCTGCCCGCGGCCCTGCCCGGCTTCCTGGCCGGCTGCAAGCAGGGCTGGGCGTTCTCCTGGCGGTCGCTGATGGCCGCCGAGATCATCGCGGCCGGACCGCTGCTGGGCATCGGCCTGGGCGCCTTCCTCAAGGAAGGCAGCGACTTCAACGACATGCCGAAGGTCATCGCCGCGATCTTCCTGATCCTCGTCGTGGGCATCGGGATCGAGCTGCTGATCTTCCGGCCGATCGAGCGTCGCGTGCTGCGCGTGCGCGGGCTCGCGGCCGGTGTCTGAGCCCGCGCTCGTCGCCGTCGCACACGGCAGCCGCGACGGCCGCTCGGCGGCGACGATGCACCGCCTCGTGCGCGAGGCCGCCGCCCAGGCGCCGGGACTGGACGTCCGGCTGTCGTTCCTCGATTTCAACGCCCCCCGGCTGCCCGACGTGCTGCACGCCGTCGCCGCCGACGGGCACCGGCGCGCCGTGGTCGTGCCGCTGCTGCTGGGCACCGCGTTCCACGCCCGGGTCGACGTCCCCGCCGCCGTGGAGGCCGCCTCGACGCGGCTGCCACGCCTCGACGTCGCCGTCTCCCCGGTGCTGGGCGCCGAGCCCGCCGCACTGCTCGCCGCCGCGCGGGCGCGCCTGGCCGCCGCCGTCACCGCCGCCGACGCCCCGCGGACCGGTGTCGTCCTCGCCGCCGCCGGATCGAGCCACGCCGCCGCGAACGACGCCGTCAGCGCCCTCGCCGCCGGGCTGCCGCGGGCGTCGGCCGCGTTCGCCACCTCGGCGGGACCGACCGTCCCCGAGGCGATCTCCCGGCTCCGCGACGGCGGGGCGCGGCGGATCGCCGTCCTGCCGTGGTTCCTCGCCCCGGGCCGGTTGCTCGACCGCGTCCGGGACCAGGCTCTCGCCGCCGACCCGACGGCCGTCGTCGCCGAGCCGCTGGGCGACCACCCTCTCGTGGCCGCAACCCTGCTCGCCCGCCACGGCGTCACGATCCACGCAAGTGTTACACCCTCCGCATTCGTCGACGCGGGCTGACAAATCACGTTGCGCCGTTCGGCGCATTTCCACGGATCCGTTTGCGCGCGCGATTCCGACGAACAGTCGCGGGACGAAACGGACGGTCTCACGGAGCGCATTCGGCCGACTCGGATCGGTGGTGGAGAGGGCGCCCGCGCGGAAAAGTTTCGTGGTGCCACGTCATTCCGACGCCGCCCGCACGTCCCCGAACGGACGCCAACCCGTGCGGCGTCCACTCGTTCGGCGCAACAGGCGGCGGTCCGTGGCGAACCATGATCACTGCATGCCGAAGACGGTGTGGAGCAGCGTGAACGCCGCCGCGGACGGCACCGGCGGAGGGCGCCACGGGGGCCGTCGGTGCCACCACACCATGGGTCGGGGAGACGTTGGCCACCGACCGGGTGACCTGTTCGGGGGGTTGCGACGGGCAGGTGAATGTGTGTGTCGACTGAAACGTGGCTGTGCGGAATACGAAAGAGTGTGCAGCGGCGCCAATCGCGCGCTGCACGAGTTCGAAAGGAAGTGCCAATGTCTGTTCGTCGTTCGCACAAGCCGGCGCCCCCGAAGCCGACCTGTGGGCTGCCGAAGCCGCCGTCGCACCACGACGACGACCACCACCACGGACACCACCACGGCCGTCGTCACCACCACCACGACGACCCGTGCGCCCGCAAGTCGAAGCGCCAGCACCACCGCGACCACTGCGGCCGCTGATCTCTCGCCCCAGCAGAGACCAGCACGCCTGACTCAGCCTGGCTGAGTAGCGGTTCCGGCGGCCCCGCGCGAAGCCCCAGCGGCGCGGGGCCGTCGGCATGAACGGAGTTCGTCGATGTCCACCACCGCCGCCGGGGGACGCCCGTCCCCGCCGCGCCGGGCTTCGGAGATCCCGGACCACGAGCACGAGCACGAGCACGACCACGAGCACCGGGACCACACGCACGGCGCCCGCGACCGGCCCGACACCCGCGACCGCGACCGCGACGACGACCCGCACCGCGAGCCGTACGACGGCGAGGACGACGACGGCGAGGACGACGGTCCGTACGAGCGCAGCACGATCGCGGACGTCCGCGAGGCCGCCAAGGTCCCGATCCGGCACATCTTCCGCCGGTTCTGGCCCGACACCAAGCCGTTCCGCGGGCGGATGCTGCTCAGCCTGGCACTGGTCGGCGTCGGGCCCGCGCTGGGCACCGTCAACATCTACCTGTTCAAGATCCTCGTCGACGACGTCCTCACCCCCCACGACTTCCGGCTCTTCCCGCTCATCGCGGGCGCCTTCCTCGCGATCACCGTCATCGGTGGGCTGATCAACTTCGCCGACGAGTACATGACGGCGTGGGTCGGCGAGAAGTTCGTGATGGCCGTGCGGCAACGGGTGTTCGACCACCTGCACCGGCTCTCGTCCGGCTACTTCGAGACCCGCCAGCTCGGCGACCTGCTCTCCCGGCTGACCGGCGACGTCTCCTCGATCGAGCAGCTCATGCTGACCGGCGTCAACATGGCGCTGACCTACAGCTTCCAGATCGTCTTCTACGCGGGCGCCATGTTCGTCCTGAACTGGCAGCTCGCGCTCGCGGCACTCGTCGCCGCGCCCTTCTTCCTGCTCGTCGCGCGGGTGTTCGCGAAACGGATCCAGTCGGCCGCGCGTGAGAGCCGCCGCCGGGCCGGCTCCATCAGCGCGGTGGCCGAGGAGAGCTTCGGCAACGTCGCGCTCGTCCAGGCCTACGACCGCGCCGCCGACGAGGGCCGCCGCTTCCGCGACCAGAACCTCGGCAACTTCCGCGCCCAGATGCGCGCCATCAAGATCGAGGGGATGTTCTCCCCGATCAGCGCGCTGGTCGAGTCGATCGGGACGCTCGTCGTCATCGGCATCGGCGTCTGGGAGCTCTCGCAGAACCGGATCACCCTCGGCGGCCTGCTCGTCTTCCTCGCCTACATCACCCAGCTCTACGGCCCGGTCCAGGGCTTCGCAGGGCTCACCAACTCGATCTTCGCCGCGAGCGCCAGCGCCGAGCGCATCATCGAGGTCCTCGACGAGAAGCCGCTCGTCGAGGACCCGGCCGAGCCGGTCCGGATCGGCCGGGCGACCGGCAGGATCGCTCTCCAGGGCGTGAGCTTCGCCTACCCGGGCACCGACCGGCAGGTGCTCAGCCACCTCGACCTGACCATCGCGCCGGGGCGCAAGGTCGCGGTCGTCGGCGCGAGCGGCGCGGGCAAGTCGACGCTGACCAAGCTGCTCATGCGCACCTACGACCCGGACCAGGGCACGGTCAGCCTCGACGGCGTCGACATCCGCCGGCTACGGCTGGCCGACCTGCGCCGCAACATCACCGTAGTGCTGCAGGAGACGCTCGTCTTCGACGGCTCGATCGCCGACAACATCCGGTGGGGCCGCCCGGACGCGACCGACGAGGACGTCGCCACCGCCGCGGCCGCCGCCGACGCCCACGACTTCATCACCCGGCTGCCCGACGGCTACGACACCCGCATCGGCCAGCGCGGCCGGATGCTGTCGGGCGGGCAGCGCCAGCGCATCGCGATCGCGCGGGCGATGATCCGCGACGCGCCCGTCCTGCTGCTCGACGAGCCGACCACCGGCCTGGACGCCGAGTCCAGCCGCCGTGTGCTGGAGCCGTTGCGCCGGTTGATGACCGGCCGCACAACGGTGATCATCTCCCACAACCTGGTCACCGTGACCGATGCCGACGAGATCCTCTTCGTCGAGCACGGCGAGATCACCGCACGCGGTACGCACGAGGAACTGCTGGACCGCAGCGAGGGCTACGCCCATCTGTACGAGCTGCACCATCCCGAGGCGGCGCAGAGCGGACTGGGACAGGGCGGAGCGGGACAGGGCGGAGCGGGACAGGGCGCGGGGCGGGGCGCCGCGGGACCGGGCACTGCGCGACCGGGCACTGCGCGACCGGGCACTGCGCGACCGGGCACCGCGCGACCGGGCACCGCGCGACCGGGCACCGCGCGACCGGCCACTGCAGGACCGGGCACTGCAGGACCGGGCACCGCGGGGCGGGGCGCGACGGTCGCGCCCGAGTCGCCCTTGCCGGCGATCGCGGCGCCCGTGCCGGCGATCGGGGCGCCCGTCCCCGCGGCCGCCGCGTCCGTATCGGCGATCGCGGCGGCCGAGGAGACGGTGCTGGTCCCGATCCGGCCCGCCGCGCGGCCCGGCACCCCCACCGATCCCGTGCCGGTCCCCTTCGTCCGGCCCCGCCCGGTGGCCGAGCCGGCACCGGCCGCGGGGCGGCGGTTCGTCGCCCTCCCGCTCGCGGCCCGTACGACAGGGCCGGGCGCGCCGCAGCCGCTCGACCACGACCGCGGACAGTCGGCCCCCCGGCTCCTCCCGGCCGAGCGTTCGGCGGTGTTCGCCGCCGCGGCGTCCGGCGCGCCGCGCCCCCGGCCCTCCCACGTCGAGGACACCTCGCTGCTCTCGCCCGACGGCCGGCCCCGCAGCGGTGGCGCCGGGAACGGCGAGAACCCGGCCGAGGCGACCCGGGCCGTCACGTCACGGTCGCGCACGCCCGGTCCACGCTCCGCCGGGGTCGACGCCGGCGATCGCCGGGGCGAGGAGCCCGGGTTCCCGGTGGGCGACGGCCGCCGCGCGCCCGCCGCCGGCGCCGTGCCGAACGAGACGCGCCCCGGCGCCCCGCGTTCGGTCCGCAGCGACGGGCCCGGCCACCGCGGCCGGTCGGCCGAGAACAACGGGCACAACGGGTTCGCCCCGGACGGGCGCCCCGCGCCACCTCCGCGGGGACCGCTCGGAGCCGGTGGGCAGGTGGGCCACCGCGGCGGGTCACGCCGTCCGGGCGACACCCGGCACGACGGCGCCGCCCACGACGGTCCCGTCCCCGACGGGCGTCCCGCGAGCCGCCCCGGCGCCCCGGCGCCCGACCGCAGCGCACGCCGCGTCAACGGCCACGACCACGGCGTTCGCAGCGACAACGGCACCGCTCCGGACCGCCGCGACGGACGCGACCCCGCCCACGACGACAGCGCCGCACGCCGCATCAACGGCCACCCCCGTGGGTTCCGCAGCGACAACGGCACCGGCCCCGACCGCCCCTCGCCGCGTCGCGACGGCCGACCCGACCGCGCCGCGCACGTCGACGACCGCACTCCGGGCGAAGCTCGGCGGTACGACCGCACCGGCGCCGACCGGCGAGCCGGCGACCAGCGGTCCGGTCGCAGCCGGCGCGCCCACGACGGTCACCGGGCCGACGACGTCGACCGGCCGGGGCCGCGCCCCACCGGCGTCGGGTTCGGCGAGCCGCGGCGTGGCCCCGCGGACCAGGCGCGACCCACCGGTCTTCGCGCCGACCGTGCAGGCCGCCCCGCCGACGACGCGCCCGCACGCACCGACCGCCCCGCGGCCACCGGCGACGACCGCGCCGGCGACTGCCCGGTTGGCACCGCCCGTCCCGACCGGGGCCGGTTCGACGCCGGCCGCACCGACGACCGCCCGGGCGGCGGCACCGCGGTCGCTGCCCGACGCGTCGACCGCGACGGGGGCCAGGACCGCCCGGGCGTCGCCCACGCCGACCGGGGCCGACACGACGCCGCCCGCGTCGACGACCGCCCGGGCGACGGCACCGGGTTCGCCGCCCTCCGCGACGGCGGCCGGAGCCACGACCGCCCGATCGACCCCGGTCGCGTCGACGACCGCCCGATCGACCCCATCCGCGTCGACGGCCGCCCGGCCGGCGACGGCCGGGGAGCCGGCCCCGTCGCCGCCAACCCCGTCGCCGCCAACCCCGTCAACGGCACCCGGACCAACGGCACCCGGCTCGACGCCGACCGAGCCGACGGCGGCCGAGCACACGACGACCAAGCACACGGCGACCGAGCACACGGCGACCGAGCACACGGCGACCGGGTCAACGGCCGTCCGGTCGGTGGCCTGCAGGCACGAGGACGCGGGACCGCCGACCGCCCGGTCGACAGCCGGCACCCGGACGACCACGAGGTCGGCGCCGGGACGGGTCGGGACGCGCGCCCGACGCGGCACCGCGCCAGGACGACGGCGGACCCCGCGGACCACCTCACCCGCAGCCGGCATGCCGAGGAGAGCGGCGATCACGCCCGTCCGCCACGCCACACCCGGCCGGACCCGGAGCGGGCAGGCACGCCCGCGCGACGCCGCCGGGCTGCGGACGCCCCGTCGCGGACCGGGCGGCCCCGCCCGCGCCCCCGCGACGAGCGGGCCGACGAGCAGGACCCGGAGACGACGGCGTTCCCCGCCACGGGCGCGCGCCGACCGTCGTCGAACCACCCCGGCACGTCCGAGGGGCGCCGTGCCCGGCACTCCGACGACGGGCCGCGGCGCGGACGATCCCGGGGTCGCGGCGAGGGTGCCGACCGCCCGCGTCGTCCCGATCCCGGCCGGCACGTGGTGCCCGACCTCGACGAGCCGACACGCGCGCTGCCCCTCGTGCACCTGACCCAGGCGTTCGAGAAGCTCACCGTGCCCGACCCGCGGGTCCCCGAGGACGACGCCGATCTCGACCCGGAGACGACGACCTTCCGCGCGATCCCTCGCCCCCGGCGACGGTCGCTGCTCACCGGCGAGCTCCCCAAGGTCCCGCCGGCGCCGCGCCGCCGCCGCTGACCTCGGGCGTGCCTGCGGGACGGCCGGCCCGTCGTCGGGCACCGGGCCGACGGGCATCTCGACATCGCGAGTGGCGTCAGGCCGCCGCGGCCTCCTCGACCGGCAGGCTGCGCAGGATCGCGCGGGCGACGGCGTCGTTGTAGCGCAGGCTCTGTGCGTTCATCCCTGGCCGGGTGAACGCACCCGCGACCTTCACCTGGGTGTGCGGCCCGACGGCGAACCGGCGCGGGTGGGCGGCGCCGGTCGCGTCGACGACCGCACCGTCGGCGGCCCGGACCTCGATGAGCCCGGTGTTGCGCAGGACCGTGCCGTCGGCGGCGCGCAGGACGTGTTCGACGACGTCGCCGGACCGCAGCAGCGACGCCAGCAGCGGGTCGGTGCTGCGGGAGGCGCTCGGGTCGGGGAGCCGGGCGTCGACGAGGATCGTCGAGGTGACGGTATCGGGTGTGGCGGCGCTGCCGGCCCGGAAGACCGCGCTCCCCGGCCCTGCGTCACCCTCCTCGGGGCCGACCTGCTCGACCCACATCCCGGGCCCGAGGAACCGGACGAGCCCGGCGTCGGCGAGCGCGAGGATCTGGCGCACCCGGAAGCCGGGCGGGCCGCTGGCGACGCCGTTGAAGAACCCCTGCCACCAGGAGACGTCGCGGGCCTGCGACTCCGGCGTCAAGGCGCTCTCGCCCTGCAGCCGGGTGAGCTCCCCGTAGATCGACAGCATGGCGACGAAGGCGCCGAGGTGCGGCGTGTGCCGGGGATCGACGTGCTGGCGCAGGTCCTCAGCGATCCGTGCGACGACCAGCGGCTGCAGGCTGTCGAGGTCGGGCGCGGTGACGCCGTCGAGCGGGCGGTCGAGCGCGTCGAGGTCGAGACGGTCGAGCGGGTCGGGGGCGAGCTCGGCGAGGAAGGTGTCCATCTGCGGGGTGGCCCAGTCGAGCGCGTCGAACCGGGCGGTGAACGCGTCGAGGTCGAGGGTGACGCGGTCGGGGTGCCCGGCGACGAGCTCGTGGTACCACCCCCACGCGATCTCCTTGGCGATCAGCGGCCACAACGTCGCCCGCAGGTCGACGGGCCCGGTCGCGGTGTGCACGCCGATCTGGTCGGGGCCGAAGTAGCGCGGCAGTGGCGGCCGACCCGCACGCAGCGCGTAGTGCGTCTTCGAGTGGTAGGGCGCGCCGCGGGGGCTTCCCGCCACGAGCACGGGCTCTTGCCCCGACGCGATGTAGCGCAGCCCACCGACGGCGTCGTCGTCGGCCACGAACCGGCCGCCGCGGCCCTCGAAGAGCAGCACGACGAGGTCGACGAACGCCAGTCCCAGGCCGCGGACCAGCACCGTCTCCCCCGGTTGGACGACCGACAGGTCGGTGTCGGTCGTCTGTTCCGGCGGCAGGTACCGCAGCCCGGCGTCGACGGCGCGGGCGAGGAGGGCGCGCTCGTCGTCGGTGGGGACGGCGTCGAGGTGCCCGGAGGCGAGCACGACCGAGTCGGCGCGGATCGGGACGTCCTCGCCCTCGACGGTCAGCCACTGGTCGTCGCCGGTCTCGGTCAGCCTCGTCGCGCGGCCGGTGTGGACGTGGACGCGCACCCGCGACGGCAACGAGGCGACGACGTCGCGCAGCACCCAGCCGAGGTAGCGGCTCTGCAGCCGACGGCTCGGGAACGTGGCGGCGTCGACGGACTCCAGCTCGGCCCACAGCGCCGGGCCGTAGGCGTCGGCGGTCTCCGTCGGCAGCTCACCGGCGCGGACCCGCTGCACCCACTCCCACAGCGACGGCCCGGGCACGATCGGCCCGGCGCACACGACAGAGTCGTCGGTGTACATCGTGACGTCGGCGGCCATCGAGTTCATCGCCAGCAGCGGCGACTGCGCGTGCCGCCAGATGCGGCCCGCACCCGGCGGGAAGGGGTCGACGAGGTGGACGTCGAGCTCGCCGTCGCCGAACAGCTCGGGCAGGCTCGCGGCGAGGCGCTCCAGGATGCCGGCGCCGCGTGGCCCGGCGCCGACGATCGCGATCGAGGAGGGACGACGGGGCATGACGGTCCTTGCGGCCGGGGACGGGTGGGCGGGGGGCGCGTCAGCCCGTCAACGCCGCGCTGGTCCGGCAGAAGTCGACGTGGCGGCGGCGGGCCAGCAGCGTCACGGGCATGCGGGGGCCCCGGCGCGCGTCGTTCCGGTCACCGGACATCGTCTTCGAGGGTAGGCGTCGCGACCGGGGTGCGCACCGTCGTCGGTACCGCGAGATCGTCACACCGGGCACGCGGTTGACCGGGCGCGGCCGCGATGCTGCAGTGGAGGGGTGACTCCCGGCCCGGGGACGGCACTGGTGACGCGCCGGCACGTCGACTTCGGTCGCGTGTGGTCGGCGGCCTGTCGACGGTCCCGCTGACAGCCCCCCTGCCCGTCCCCGACCATCCAGGAGCACACCCATGCCCGTCGAGTTCCTCGGCATCGGCGCCACCAACGACGGGACCGAGACCCACGCCCGGTCCGGCCCCGCCTTCGACAAGGACTTCACCCTCGCGCTCGCCCGCGCCCACGAGGAGAGCGGCTGGGACCGCGTCCTCACGGCGTACTCGTCGGGCAGCCCCGACCCCGCGCAGGCCGCCGCCTACATCGCCGACCACACCGAGCGGCTGCAGCTGCTGCTCGCCCACCGGCCCAACGTCTCGGCGCCCACGTTCGCCGCGAAGACCGTCGCGACCCTCGACCAGATCAGTGACGGCCGGCTCACCCTGCACGTGATCACCGGTGGCAACGACCACGAGCAGCAGCGGGAGGGCGACACCCTGCCCAAGGACCGCCGCTACGACCGCACCCGCGAGGCGATCCAGATCCTCAAGCTCGCATGGACGTCGCGAGAGCCGTTCGACTACCACGGCGAGCACTACGACATCGCCGACTTCGTCCTCGACGTCGAGCCCGCGCAGAAGCCCCGGCCGCGGATCAGCTTCGGGGGGTCGTCGCAGGCGGCGTACCGGGTGGGCGCGGAGGAGGCCGACATCTACGCGCTGTGGGGCGAGCCGCTCGCGGGCACCGCCGAGCAGATCGCGACGATCACCGCGCTCGCGCGGGCCGCCGGCCGGCCTGCGCCGACGTTCCAGGTGGCGTTCCGGCCGATCCTGGGCCGCACCGAGGAGGAGGCCTGGGAGAAGGCGTACGCCACGGTCGCGCGGATCCGGGAGCGCACCGCGGGCGGGACGACACCGCTCACGCGCCGGCACTCGCTCACCGCCCCGGAGAACGCGGGCTCGCAGCGGCTGCTCGCCGCGGCCGGGTCGGGCGAACGTCACGACCGGGCACTGTGGACGGTCACCGCCGCGGCCACGGGCGGCGCGGGCAACTCGACGGCGCTCGTCGGCACGCCAGAGACGGTCGCCGCCGCCCTGCTCGACTACTACGACCTCGGCGTCCGGATCCTCTCCGCGCGCGGGTACGACCTGCTCGAGGACGCCCGCGAGTTCGGCCGCGAGGTGATCCCGCTCGTCCGCGCCGAGGTCGCCCGGCGCGACGCCGCCGCGGCCTGACCCGGCGCCGCTCGCGCGGCGGCCGTAACGGCCGGGCGGGCGCGGGCGATTCCACGAGCCGACGGGCGGTCGCTGGGGCGTCGCCCGTCGCCGGGTCCGGGCCGGGCGACCGGCCCGGACCTCGGGCGGACCAACCGTAACGGTGTGGTCGTTCCCGGCGAGTGCACTGCTGCCAGCACTCCCGGCGCCGGGAGAACGCACGCTCCGCCGCCGCGGGACTCCGCACGCGATCGGAGGAGCGTCTCGTCATGAGCACCGCCAACGTCACTCGTCCCGGCAGCGTCACCGTGGTCGTCGTCCTGACATGGATCTCGGCGGTCCTGCAGATCCTCATCGGCGTCATGCTGCTGGTCGTCGCGGCCGCCGTCGCCCCGGACGTCGACCTCACCGTCGGGCGCGGAACCGTGGTCGCGATCGGGATCCTCGTGCTGCTCGTCGGCATCGTCACCGCGGCGGTCGCCTCGCGGCTGGGCAAGGGCGGCAACGGCGCCCGGATCCTGGTGTCGGTGCTGGAGGTGCTGCAGGTGGCGGGCGCGCTCGCGACCCTGTTCACCTACGGGCGCACCGGCCCCGGTTCCGGCGCGATCGGCACCATCGCCATCGCGGTGCTGATCCTGGTCCTGCTGTGGAACCGGCGGGCCGACGCGTTCTTCACCCGCTGACCGTCGCACCTCGTGGTCAGCCGCGCGGGACCAGCTCGACGCTGCCCTGCAGGACGGTCGCGCCGTCCGAGCGGGTCGAGCGGAAGCCGATCACGTGCCCGGCCGGGTCCGGCCGTGGGTCGGTGCGGTGCACGGTGACGGTCTCGCCGGGCACGACCATGCCCGTGAACCGCGTCGCGAGACGGCCGACGGTCCACCGCCCGAGGTCCTGGTCGTCGAGGACCGCGGTGACCGCCCGGGCCATGGTCTCGGTGCCGTGCACCACGATGTCCGGGAGCCCCGACGCGTGGGCGAGCCGGATGTCGGTGTGGATGGGGTTCCAGATCGTCGAGCACTCGGTGTCGACGGTCGGGCCCTCGCGGGTCACGCCGTCGTCGCGGTGCGGCCGCAGCTCGCCCGCTCCTCGGTCCTCGGTCCTCGGTCCTCGGGGCGCAGGGCCAGACCCGGACCGGCGGCCGGCCCGGGGCCCTGCCCGTCGATCGTCACGCCCGGGTACACGCAGGTGTAGTACGTCGTGACGGCGTAGCGGCCCGACGGGAGGCCGCTGCGAGGTGCCGGGTGTCGTCCCGGGGGGTGCTGGTCACCGGTCGCCTCCTCGGCTGTGTCGCGTCGTCGTCGGCCCGATCGGGTCGTCGGCCCGATCGGGATGCCTCACGGTCAGGGCAGGACCGCCTGCGTCTGGGTGACCCGGGCGACCAGCCGATCCCGCGGGTCGCGCAGCTCGGTGTCGACGACGATCGTCGTGCGTCCGCGGTGCAGCGGCCGCGCGACGGCCTCGACGTAGCCCTCGACCACCGGGCGCAGGAAGTTCGTCGCCGAGGAGATCGTCGCCGTGCCCGTCGCGCCGTCCGGCAGGTTGAGGAACGCCACCCAGCCGCCCGCGGTGTCGGCCAACGCCATCAGCGCGCCGCCGTGGAGCACCCCGGCCGTGGTCGTGCGGGTGGGATGCCAGTCCAGGCGCAGCCGCACCTCGTCCGGTCCCGCCGCGACGGCGGTGGCGCCGATCAGTGCCGCGAAGGGCATGGCGGAGTGGAGGAACGCGTTCGGGTCGTCGGCAGGGTCCTCGGTGACGTCGGCCATCCCCGCAGCCTGCCACGGGTGATCGTGACGTGTGTCCGGGCGTGGGACCGGCGCGCACGGCGTCGGCTACGGTCCGGCCATGACCCCTCCCGACGCCGACGCCGCCCCCTCGGAGCTCGTCCACCTCGACGTCACCGCGGGCGTCGCGACGATCACGCTCGACTCCCCCGGCAACCGCAACGCGCTGTCCGCCCAGCTGCGCCGCGAGCTGCTCGATCGGCTGGAGCGCGCGATCGCCGACGAGACCGCGCGGGTGATCGTGCTGTCGCACACCGGGTCCGTCTTCTGCTCGGGCATGGATCTCAAGGAGACCCGCGGCGCGGGCGCCGACCAGCAGGGGATCAACGAGGTCCCGGCGATCCTCGAGACGGTGTGGAGCTCGCCGAAGCCGGTCGTCGCCCGGGTCGGCGGGGCCGCGCGGGCGGGCGGCGTCGGCCTCGTCGCCGCCGCCGACATCGCGGTCGCCGTCGACCGGGCGACGTTCGCGTTCACCGAGGTCCGGCTCGGGCTGGTGCCGGCCGTCATCTCGGTGACGGTCCTGCCGCGGCTGCTCCCCCGCGCGGCGCACGAGCTGTTCCTCACCGCGGAGGTGTTCGACGCACCGCGCGCCGCGGCGATCGGGTTGATCAACGCGTCCGTCCCGGCCGACGAGCTCGACGCGGCCGTCGACCGTTACGTGGCCGCGCTGAAGCTGGGCGCGCCGGCGGCGCTGGCCGGAACCAAGGAGATGCTGCGCGCCGAGCGGCCGTCGTCGATGCGCGAGGACTTCGCGCAGATGCAGGAGCTGTCGGCGTCGTACTTCGCCGGTCCCGACGGCCAGGAGGGGATGCGGGCCTTCGCCGAGAAGCGCAGCCCCTCCTGGGTCGTGCCGGACTGACCTAGCACCTAGCCGCGGGTCCAGCCAGGGTCGCGGCCGCTGGCACCGACCGCCCGCTCGAACGCGGGCGCGTCGGGACGGACCGGCACCTCGGCGCCGAACCAGCCGCCCTCGCGGCCCATCGGCGCGACCGCGAGGATCCCCTCCAGTACCGCCTCGCCCAGCGCCGCGGGGACGTCGAGGTCGCGCCCGGTCGCGGCGGCGACGTCCCAGGCATGGACGGCGAACTCGGAGGTCATCATCTGGCCGATCACGGCCGCGGGCATCGGCGATCCACCCATGTGCGAGTCGCCGTCCCACACCCCGGGCTCGGCCCACGCCCTGGCCGTGGCCTCGCCCTCCTCGGCGCAGCGGGCAGCCCACTCGGACTCCGGCACGCCGATGAGGAACGGCGCGCCGTCCTCGATCTTCCAGCTCTCGTCCCACGGTTCGCGGGTCGCCGAGCGCTGGGCGAGGACGAGCCCGAAGGCGATGTGGTTGACGACCTCGCGCACGGTGAACTCGGCGCACGGCGACGGGTCGCCGTATCGCTCGACGGGTGTCCCACCGATGACCGAGACCGCGAGGTCGATGCTCTGGCGCATGTGGTCTGTGTGGTCCATGACGACCATGCTGCTCGGGCACCGGCCCGCGGTCTTGTAGGAACGCGACACCTCGCCGCGGCGCCTACCCTGGACGTCGTGACCGCCGTTCCCGCCGCGCCCGCGGTGTCGCACGATCCCACCGCGGCCCTGGAACTGCTGCTGGGGCGCCCGCTCGTCGCCCTCACCGGCGCGGGTCTGTCGACCGACTCCGGCATCCCCGACTACCGCGGGCCGAACTCGCCCGCACGCGCCCCGATGACCTTCGGCGAGTTCCGCTCGGGGCCCGCCGCCCGCCGCCGCTACTGGGCCCGCAGCCACGTCGGCTGGTCGCGGATGCGCCATGCCGTGCCCAACGCCGGACACCACGCGCTGGCCGCCCTGGAGGACGCCGGGGTGCTGCGGTCGGTGATCACCCAGAACGTCGACGGGCTGCACGGTGCCGCCGGCAGCCGCGACGTCGTCGACCTGCACGGACGGATCGACGAGGTGGTCTGCCTCGACTGCCGCGCCGTCACCGCCCGCGACGTGCTGCAGGCCAGGCTGGCCGCGCTCAACCCGGGCTTCGCCGAGGCCGCGGTCGCCGCGGAGGCCGCCCCGGACGGCGACGCGGTGCTCGACGACACCGACGGCTTCGTCGTCGCCGACTGCGCGGCGTGCGGTGGTGTGCTCAAGCCGCACGTGGTGTTCTTCGGCGAGAACGTCCCGCGCGAGCGGGTCGAGCGCTCCTACGGGCTGGTCGAAGGACTTGCCGCCTGCGGGGGTGCGCTGCTCGTCGCCGGGTCGTCGTTGACCGTGATGTCCGGACTGCGGTTCGTCAAACGCGCCCGCGCGCTCGACGTCCCGGTCGTGATCGTCAACCGCGGCGCGACGCGCGGCGACCCGCTCGCGACGCTGCGGGTCGACGCCGGGTGCTCCGAGACCCTCGTCGCGCTGGCCGCGGCCTGAGCCCGCCGCCGGGGCGGGTCAGGTCCGGCCGGTCAGCACGATCCGCAGCGGGCGCTCGCCGTGCGAGGTCGCGACCGCCGCGTCGGCCAGCACGTCCAGCAGCCGCTCGTGCCCGTCGGCGTCGGTGGCCGCGAGCGTCGCCGGGTCGTCCCACACGAGCACGACCTCGCCCGGCGGCAGCCAGGACAGGTCGGTGAGGACGTCGCGCAGCGCGTCGAGGTTGTGCCCGAACCAGTCGGGCACGTCGAGCTGCGCCGCGACCGCCGCGTAGAAGCCGCTCCGGTCGGCGGGCCCGTCGACTTCGACCACCCGTGCGCCGCAACGCCGGGCCGTGTCGGCGACCTGCCCCGCCTCGCGCGGGCTGCACTGGAGAACGCTCACGACTGCACCGTCATGTGGTCATCATCACTGAGCCGGGCCCGGTTCGCCAGAGCATCGCCCGGGTGGACCTGCCGTGTCCGTCCGGTGACGGTCCGGGTCCTGCTCGGCGCCGGTCCCTCAGCCGCCCGTCGCCGCCCCGTCGACGACGACGAAGCTCCCGTAGTGGTCGCCGGTGTAGTACAGCTCCTGGCCCGCACCCGTGACGAGCCGGCGCGCCCCGCGGTCGGTCTCGCCGGGCGTCGGGACGGTGAACTCGTGGTAGTAGCCGCGCGGTTCGGCGGGCAGCAACCTCTCGGCGTTGGCGAAGACGACGCCGTCGCGGTCGTAGCGGTAGGGACCGCCCGACCTGATCTGCGAGTACACGGTGGCGGCCTCGGGTGGCAGCGCGCACAGTGGCTGGACCGGCAGTTTCGACGCCGACGCGCCCGGGACCTGCGATGAGACGACCACGCAGCCCGTCGACGCGGAGCCCGGGTCCGCCGCGGGCGTCCCGCTGCGCCCGGTGACCAGTCCGACGGCGACCAGCCCGGCGAGCACGGCGAGGGCGACCAGCGCGACGCGCACCGATCCGCCGCGACGCGGCGAGGTCACCTCAGGGCTCGTCCGTCCGCGCCGGCAGCAGGTCGGCCGGGGCACCTGCCACCGGGTCCAGCAGCGGCTCCGGCGCCCGGCCGGGCCGGTTCGCGCGCGGCAGCGCGTCGTAGATCGTCTCGACGACGCCGGACACCCGGTCGACGAGGATCGCCAGGCCCGCGCACACCGGCAGCACGACGACCGCGGCCAGCACGACCTGCAGCGGGAAGGCCAGCTGGGTCACCCACAGCTCGACCGCGTCCCACCAGTCCGCCACCGCCCGCACACGTCACACGGTAGACCCGGGCCGTGTTGGCTAGGTTCTGGGCATGTTCGCCGTCTACGCCGCCGCGCCGAATGCCGACTCCCCCCTCGACTCGCTCACCGTCGGGGAGCGACCCGATCCGGAGGTGCCCGAGGGCTGGGTCGCGGTGAAGGTGGGGGCGGCGAGCCTGAACATGCACGACCTGTGGACGCTGCGAGGCGTCGGCATCAAGCCCGAGCAGTTCCCGATGATCCTGGGCTGCGACGGCGCCGGCACGCTCGAGGACGGCACGGACGTCGTCATCCACTCCGTGATCGGCGACCCGGCCTGGCGCGGCGACGAGACCCTCGACCCGCGGCGCACGCTGCTGACCGAGAAGTACCAGGGCACGATGGCCGACACGGTCGTCGTGCCCGCGCGCAACGCCGTGCCCCGCCCCACCGGGCTCTCCGCCGCGCAGGCCGCCGTCATGGGCACCGCGTGGCTGACGGCCTACCGGATGCTGTTCACCAAGTCCGGCCTGCAGCCGGGCCAAACGATGCTCGTGCAGGGCGCCTCCGGCGGCGTGTCGACGGCGCTGGTCCAGCTCGGCCGGGCCGCCGGCATGCGGGTCTGGGTCACCGGCCGCAGCGAGGAGAAGCGTGCGCTGGCCGAGAAGCTCGGCGCGCACGCGACGTTCGAGTCGGGCGCGCGGCTGCCCGAGCGGGTCGACGCGGTCTTCGAGAGCGTCGGCAAGGCGACGTGGGGGCACTCGATGCGCTCGGTGCGCCCGGGCGGCGCGATCATCTGCTGCGGCTCGACGAGCGGCCCCGACGCGAACGCCGATCTGCAGCGGCTGTTCTTCCTGCAGATCCGGGTCGAGGGCTCGACCATGGGCACCCGCGACGAGCTCGCGAACCTGCTGCAGTTCGTCGCGAACGCCGGGATCGACCCCGAGATCGGCCTCGAGCTGCCCATGAGCGAGGCGACCGAGGGCTTCCGCGCGATGCTCGAGGGCAATACAGCCGGCAAGATCGTGTTCACTCACTGACACCGAAAACGACCTTTTCCCGGCATCTTCCCAGCAAAGTGGCCGAGATAGCTCAATCGTCAAGTACAGTCGGTCACCGTGTCTGAGCCATTCAGTCGATCGGCGCCGGGGGCTGTCGCCGCCGCCCCGGCGCCGCGCGTACCCGGCCTGGTCGAGCTGCTCGACCGCGTTGACCGTGCCGTCGCCACGGCACTGGTCCCCGCGACCACGTCCGAGGGGGTCAGCCGCGACGGCTGGCGGGTCCTCCTGATGCTGGCCAGGGGAGGTGGCCGGAGCATGGGTGAGATCGCCGGCCACACCGCTCTGCCGGCCCCGACGGCGACCCGCGTCGTCGACCGGCTGGTCGCCTCAGGGCTGGCCTACCGCCGCCACGACCCCGTCGACCGGCGCCGCGTGCTCGTGCACCTGGCGGCCGAAGGGCGCGGCGTGGTCGAACGGGTGTGCGGGATGGTGGAACGCCGGATCGGCACCGCACTGGGCGCCCACCCCCGCGAACGCGCCCAGCTGGCCGACCTGCTGGCGCACCTGGCCGACACCTCGGCCTGAGGTCCGGACAGCCCGGGCGGCGCGGTCGCCACCCGGGCCCCGGTCCTACTTCTTCGCCTTGTCCGCCGACGAGTCCGTCGACAGCGCCGCCACGAAGGCCTCCTGCGGAACCTCGACCCGGCCGATGGTCTTCATCCGCTTCTTGCCCTCCTTCTGCTTCTCCAGCAGCTTGCGCTTGCGGGTGATGTCGCCGCCGTAGCACTTGGCCAGCACGTCCTTGCGGATCGCGCGGATGTTCTCGCGCGCGATGATCCGCGACCCGATGGCCGCCTGGATCGGCACCTCGAACTGCTGGCGCGGGATCAGCTCGCGCAGCTTCGTCGTCATCGAGGTGCCGTAGGAGTAGGCGTCGTCCTTGTGCCGGATCGCCGAGAACGCGTCGACCGGCTCGCCCTGCAGCATGATGTCGACCTTGACCAGGTCCGACTCCTGCTCGCCCGCCTCCTCGTAGTCGAGGCTCGCGTAGCCGCGCGTGCGCGACTTCAGCGCGTCGAAGAAGTCGAAGATGATCTCGGCCAGCGGCATCGTGTACCGCAGCTCGACGCGCGTCTCGGACAGGTAGTCCATGCCGCCGAGCTGCCCGCGCCGGTTCTGGCACAGCTCCATGATCGTGCCGACGAACTCCGACGGCGCCAGCACCGTCACCTTGACGACCGGCTCGAAGATCTGCGCGACCCGCCCCGTCGGCCAGTCCGACGGGTTGGTGACCAGCTGCTCGGCGCCGTCGTCGCGCACCACCCGGTAGACGACGTTCGGCGCCGTCGAGATCAGGTCGAGCCCCGCCTCGCGCTCCAGCCGGTCACGGGTGATCTCCAGGTGCAGCAGGCCCAGGAAGCCGCACCGGAACCCGAAGCCCAGCGCCGCCGACGTCTCCGGCTCGTAGGTGAGCGCCGCGTCGTTGAGCTGCAGCTTGTCGAGCGCCTCGCGCAGGTCCGGGTACTGCGAGCCGTCGACCGGGTAGAGGCCCGAGTAGACCATCGGCCGCGGCTCCCGGTAGCCGGTGAGCGGCTCGCTCGCGCCGTGCCGCTGGCTGGTGACCGTGTCACCGACCTTCGACTGCCGGACATCCTTCACCCCGGTGATCAGGTATCCCACCTCGCCGACGCCCAGGCCGTCCGACGGCTTGGGCTCCGGCGAGACGATGCCGACCTCGAGAAGCTCGTGCGTCGCGCCCGTCGACATCATCCGGATCCGCTCGCGCGGGGTGATCTTCCCGTCGACGACCCGGATGTAGGTGACGACGCCGCGGTAGGTGTCGTACACGGAGTCGAAGATCATCGCCCGGGCCGGTGCGTCCGGGTCGCCGACGGGCGGGGGCACCTGCCGGACGACCTCGTCGAGCAGCTCGCGCACGCCGTCGCCGGTCTTGGCGCTCACCCGCAGCACGTCCTCGGCCTCGCAGCCGACGATGTGGGCGATCTCGGCGGCGTAGCGGTCGGGGTCGGCGGCGGGAAGGTCGATCTTGTTGAGGACCGGGACGATCGTCAGGTCCTTCTCCAGCGCCAGGTACAAGTTCGCGAGCGTCTGCGCCTCGATGCCCTGCGCCGCGTCGACCAGCAGGATCGCGCCCTCGCACGCCTCGAGCGCGCGGGAGACCTCGTAGGTGAAGTCGACGTGGCCGGGGGTGTCGATCAGGTGCAGGACCACGTCCTGCTCCGAGCCGTCCTCGCCGGTGACCTTCCACGGCAGCCGGACGTTCTGCGCCTTGATCGTGATGCCGCGCTCGCGCTCGATGTCCATCCGGTCGAGGTACTGCGCCCGCATCGCGCGCTCCTCGACGACCCCGGTGAGCTGCAGCATCCGGTCGGCCAGGGTGGACTTCCCGTGGTCGATGTGGGCGATGATGCAGAAGTTCCGGATGCGCTCCGGTGGGGTGAACGTGCGGTCGGCGTACGTCGTCACTCAGGTTCCTTCGCTGCGGGTGACCTCCATCGTCCCATGTCGGTCGCCGCGGCCTGCGGCCTCCCGGCCGCCCACCGATCCGGTGACCTGCGCGTGCGTCGGGTGTGAGCGGCGACACCATCGGGAACGTGGGGATCAGGAGGTGTCCCCCATGACCACGACGCCGAACCAGACGCCGTACGAGCCGCGGCACCGCGCGGCACCGTCGCCGCAGGACCCGCCGCCACCCGATATGCAGGACGCGATACCTCCCGACGACGCGCCGGGGGCACGGCACGCCGCCGTCGACCCTCCGACGGCGCCCGGTCCACACGTGGCACCCGGCCCGGCCAGGCCTCCCCGCGGTACCGGTCCGGGTCCCTCCGGTGCACGAGCCGACGCCGCTCCGGGATCCGGTCCGCGGACCGGCGCCGCCCCCGAGACCGTGGCCGGCCGAGGCGCGGCCGACGGCGGCGGTCCGCAGACCGGCGCCGCTCCGGGGGCCGTGTCAGAGGAGTCCGCGCCGGGCGCCGGGGACGGGCGGGGCCCGGCCGGCTGGGTCGGCCGGACCGTCCACGGCCGCGACGGTGTCCGGCTGGGCACGCTCTCCGGGGTGCATCCGCCGGCCGACGGCTCCACGGTGCCGTGGGGCGTCGTCAAGGAGAGGTTCGGCAGGCGCCGGCTGGTACCCCTCGACCGCGCGACCCCGCACGGCGACGACGGCGTCGCGGTGCCGGTCGACCGCGCGGCGTTCCGCACCGCGCCCGCGGCCCGCTCCGGCGAACCCGACGCCCACACCCGCTCCGAGCTCGACCGGCACTATGCCGGGCGCAGCGCTCTCATCATGGCGCGCGAGCGGCAGCACGAGCGGTTCGGCGGGGTCAAGTTCGGTGCGGCGTTCTTCGGCTGGATCGTCGCCGTCGGGCTGACGGTCATCCTGCTCGGGATCGCCGCGGGCCTCGCCGCGGCCACCGGATTCTCCCTCGACCTCTCCGGGTCCCCCGCCAACCCCGCGCCCGAGACCGTCGGGCTGGTCGGCGCGATCACGATCGTCGTCGTGATGGGGCTGGCCTACCTCGGCGGCGGGTACGTCGCCGGGCGGCTCGCGCGGTTCGACGGCGCCCGCAACGGCACGGCCACCTGGGTCCTCGGTCTGATCGTGACGATCGTGCTCGGTATCGCCGGCGCGGTCGCGGGCGCGGAGTACGACGTCATGGACCGCATCGTGCTGCCCTCGATCGCGCTGCCGACGGGCGCGCTGACCATCGGCGGCATCGTCCTGCTCGTGGTCGTCGCGATCGTCACCCTGCTGACCGCGACCCTCGGCGGGCGGCTGGGCGAGCGCTACCACCGCCGCGTCGACCGGGCCGGCGCGCCCGCCTGACCCGGGCACCGGCGCCCCGGCCCCTCGCGCCCGGGGCCGCCCCCGAGCCGCAACCCCACTGCTCTCCTCGGGCTGGGAGAGAGCAGCGGGGTTGCGGCCGGTCGGTGGCGCGCAACCCCACTGCTGCCGACCGCATGCGAGACGACCGTCAGGTTGCGACCGGATGCCGTGGCGGCGTGCGGGCGTTCAGACGGGACGACCGTCCGGCGGGGCACTGTGCCAGCGCCATTCCTGCAACCGGGGATGGTCGGCGTCGAGGGCGCAGCGGCCCGTCGACCAGCGCAGTGTGGGCCAGGAGCGCGCCCCTCGCGGCGCCGCCGGGAACAGGCGGTGCAGGACGTGCTGGGCGAGATGGGCGTCGGGCTCGAAGACGAGCCCGAGCCCGCGGGCGGCGTCGTCGGTGTGCACCAGCAGCTCCAGGCAACCCATCGCGGCGAAGCCGGCCGGATCGGCGGCGCCGAAGGGATGATGCCCGCGGACCTCGGGCGGCATCGTCTCGACGACGCAGGCGAGCACCTCCGCGCAGACCGCCGTCGTGGCCAGCAGCTCGGCAGCCGGGACCGCGGGGTCGAGCCGCACGTGCAGCGCCGCGACCGGCGAGCCGCCGGCGGCGAGGTCGGCCGCGAACTGCAGCAGCGTCTGCCCGACGTGCGCGACCACCCCGGCCACGGACATGTCGACGCCGCTCGCCGCGACCGACCAGTCCCGCTCGGCAGCGGGTTCG
The DNA here is from genome assembly GCF_000196675.2 of Pseudonocardia benzenivorans CB1190. Lineage (GTDB taxonomy): Bacteria > Actinomycetota > Actinomycetes > Mycobacteriales > Pseudonocardiaceae > Pseudonocardia > Pseudonocardia benzenivorans. The sequence continues at coordinate 4,857,667 of NC_015312.1, forward strand.
AGCAGCGTCGCGCTCGCGGCAGCGGCCTGGCGCACGTCGTCGGCGTCCATCCGGAGAGGGTAGGACCCCCGTCGCAAAAAGTGATAGCACGTTCCGCCAGAAAATAGCTATCATCTAGATAGCGGCCGGACACCCCGGCCCGGGGGAGGAAGATCATGAGCGCGCAGGACACCCGTAGCGCCGAACTCGACGTCACGCCGGTGCGGATGCCGGACCCGGCTGTCCGCGAGCACAGGGCCTGGGGGCCGAACGGTTTCGTGGGGCTGCTCGTCGGGCTGGTACTCGTCGGCGCCGGGATCGCGGCGATCGCGGCCGGCACGGGGGTGCTGATCGGCCTCGGCGTCGTCGCGCTGGTCGCCGGGTTGTTCACGCTGCGCGGCCTGACCACGGTCGCGCCCGGCGAGGCGAAGGTCGTGCAGTTCTTCGGCCGCTACGTCGGCACGGTCCGGACGTCGGGGCTGCGCTGGGTCAACCCGCTCACCAGCCGGCAGAAGATCTCCACCCGCATCCGCAACCATGAGAGCGACGTCCTCAAGGTCAACGACCTCGACGGCAACCCGATCGAGATCGCCGCCGTGGTCGTGTGGCAGGTCGAGGACACCGCCCGCGCGGTCTTCGAGGTCGACTCCTTCGTCGCGTTCGTGCACACCCAGACCGAGACCGCGATCCGGCACATCGCCACCAGCTACTCCTACGACTCGCACGACGACGACCGGCTCTCCCTGCGGCAGAACGCCGAGGAGATCACCGAGCGGCTCTCGCGCGAGATCGGCGACCGCGTGGAGTCCGCGGGCGTGACGATCATCGAGTCGCGGCTGACCCACCTCGCCTACGCGCCCGAGATCGCCGGTGCGATGTTGCAACGCCAGCAGGCCGGGGCCGTCGTCGCGGCCCGGGGGCGGATCGTCGAGGGCGCCGTGGGGATGGTCGAGATGGCACTGGCCCGGCTGTCGGAGCGCGAGATCGTCGAGCTCGACGAGGAGCGCAAGGCCGCGATGGTGAGCAACCTGATGGTGGTGCTGTGCGGCGACCGGGCGACACAGCCGATCGTCAACGCGGGCTCGCTGTACCACTGACCGGACGACGATGCCCGATCGCAAGAGCTTCCTGCTCCGGCTCGACCCGGCGGTCCACGATGCCCTCGCCCGTTGGGCCGCCGACGAGCTGCGCAGCACCAACGCGCAGATCGACTTCCTGCTCCGCGAGGCGCTGCGCCAGGCCGGCAGGCTGCCCTCCGGGGCCACGGGCCCTCGCCGTCGCGGGCGACCGCGCAACGACGAGCCCGCAGAGCCCTGACCCTCCGGCTGGTGAGCCACGTGCGGCCCGACCCTCCGACCGTGCTGCGGGATGCGCTTCCGCTGCCGGTCGACGGGTCGGCCGGGTGTGTGCGGGCGTCGGGTGAGTCGGCCGAGCCGTCGCGACCGAGGCGCCGAGACCTGACCTGCGTTCGTCGGCGTACGGGGCGTTCGTGACGGTCAGGTGGCGACGACGACCAGCGCGGCCGCGGCCCCGGCAACTCCCGCGGCTCCCGCGGCTCCCGCGGCTCCCGCGGCTCCCGCGGCTCCCGCGGCTCCCGCGACGACGAGCAGCCCGCCCGCCGCGACGAGGTCGGGCCCCAGCACCGCGGCGTCGCGGGCGCCGACGGCCCGGACCGTCCAGGTGCGGACCGTGTCGATGCCGCGGATCGTCAGCGTCGCGCCTGGAGCCAGCCCGGTCAGCGTCTCGGGTGCAGCGAGCACGACCACCGTTCGGCCGTCGTCCTCGACGATCCGGCCGCCCGTGGCGGGCGGCGCCGGGACACCACCTGCGGCGGGCGCGGGCACGGGCACCAACGCGACGGTCGTCCCGCCGACGACGAGGTGCGTCGCCGCCGTCGGCGCCTCTGTACTCGACGTCGGGGTGCCGGCACCGGTGGCCGTGGCGGCGGCCGGCGACAGGGCCGTCGTCGGGGTCGTCGGCGGCGGTGTCGTCGGCGGTGTGGTCGTCAGCGGTGTGGTCGTCGTCGGTGTGGTGGTCGTCGGTGTGGTGGTCGGCGGCGCGGCCGGTGTGGTGCCGCCCGGGTTCGCCTGGCTGCCCGGGGGCCCGCCGCCGGGATCAGCCGTGACGGGGTTCGGCGCGCCCGGGTTCGTCGCGGAGTCGGGCGGGGACCCCGCGCCGGGAGCGGTCGTCGACGTGTCCGGCGCGCTCGACGGCGCTGCTCCACCGGCGGGGCTCGTCGTGAGGGCCGAGGCGGACGATCCGGTCGTGGTCGCCGTGCCGGACGGCGACGTCTCGCCGGCGGCGACGGCAGCTGCGGCGGTCACCGGCTCCGGTGGGAGCGAGGTCGACGGGACCGGCACCTCGGTCGGCGGCGGCGCAGGCGGGGCCTCGAACACCGCGGGCGGCGGCCGACGGGTCGACGGGGCGCCCTCCGGCGGCGCGGAGGGCAGCAGCCCGGGCGTGGTCGCACCGGTCGCGGCGGGACGGGTGGCGCCGAGGTAGTCGTCGCCGGACCACCGGTAGTAGGCGGTCTGCACCGGACGCCCGAACGTCGGCGCGTTCACCATCTTCCCGTCGCCGATGTACATGCCGACGTGGTGCACGGCCCCGGGCGCGCCGTAGAAGACCAGGTCACCGGGCTGCAGCGCCGCGTCGGGCGCTACGTGCGGGCCGCGGGCGTACTGCGTCGCCGCCGTGCGCGGCAGCGTGATCCCGGCCGCGGCGTAGGCGAAGGTCGTGAGCCCCGAACAGTCGAACCCCTCGTCGCCCGCGGCGGGCCCGTTGCCACCCCACTGGTAGGGCAGCCCGATCTGGGCCATGGCCGTGCGGACCGCGACGGCGGCACGGTCGTCGGGCAGGCCGCTGGTGAACTCCGCCGACGTGAGCGCACCGTCCGCGGCGGGGCGCGCCGGCGTGCGCGGCACCGTCACGGGTGCGATCGACGGCCCGGCCACCGCCAGGGGCAGCGCCGTGGCCGGTGGCTGCGGGAGCACCGGCGGGAGGGCGAGCTCCTGCTGCTGGGCCAGTGGCCGGACCGGGACCGCCGACGGCATCCCGCATGCCGCGCAGCCGAGCAGGAGGGCCAGCGCCCACGAGGCGAGGACGCCGTCGCGTTCCCCGCGCCGGGCACGGGCGCGGTGCCGTCCGCCGCGCGCACGCGGGTCGGGACGAACCCACCCCTCGTCACCCGCCGTCACCACCGCTGCCCCCGGAACGGTCGGCCCCCTTGACGACGAGCATGCCCGGTGCGCGTGCCGGGCGACAGCCCCTCACCCAGGGGATCGATCGTCACCCGATCAGCGGGGCGCGTCGACGATCAGGCTCGTAACCAGGTCAGGACCGCCATCACCCGGCGATGGTCATCCCCCGACGGGGGAAGGCCGAGTTTTCCGAAGATCGACGAGATGTGCTTCTCCACCGCTCCGGGCGTCACCACGAGTGCCCGACCGATGGCGTTGTTGGTCCTGCCCTCGGCCATCAGGGCCAGCACCTCGCGCTCACGCGGGGACAGCTCCGCGAGCGGATCGCGCCGTCGTCTGCGGGTGAGCAGCGCGGACACCACCTCGGGATCGAGCACGGTGCCGCCCTCTGCCACCCGGTCGAGCGCGTCGGACAGGTCGGCCAGCTTGGAGACCCGGTCCTTGAGCAGGTAGCCGACGCCCCCGCGACCGCCCCCGGTGCCCGACGCCAGCAGGTCGGCCGCGTAGCTCTCCTCGACGTACTGCGACAACACGAGGATCGCCGTCGCCGGCACCTTCTCGCGCACCTCGACCGCGGCGCGCAGCCCCTCGTCGGTGAACGTCGGCGGCATCCGCACGTCGACGACCGCGACATCCGGCGAATGCTCGACGACGGCTGCCACCAGCGACGTCCCGTCCCCCACCGCGGCGACGACCTGCGCCCCGGCCTCCTCCAGCAACCGGACCAGGCCCTCGCGCAGCAGCAGCGAGTCCTCCGCGAGGACGACCCTCACCCGTCACTCCCCCTCGTCACCCACCAACGGGATGTCGGCGGTCAGTACGGTCGGGCCGCCGGGTGGGCTGTCGACGTCGAGCATGCCGTCCACCGCCGACAGTCTGTCGGCCAGCCCGGCCAGACCATGTCCCTTGCCCAGGTGCGCGCCGCCGACCCCGTCGTCGAGGACCTGCACCAGCACTCGTTCGCCGTCGAGCCGTACGGTCACCGCGCAGTGCGACGCGGCACTGTGCTTGGCGACGTTGGTCAGCGACTCCGTGACGACGAAGTACGCGGCGTTCTCCACCTCCCCCGGCAGCCGGCCGTCCGCGGGCAGGTCGACGTCGAGCGAGACCTCGACGGGACAGCGTGCAGCCGCCGCCGCGAGCGCCGGGCCCAGTCCCCGGTCGGCCAGGATCGGCGGGGCGATGCCGCGCGAGAGCGCCCGCAGCTCCGTCAGCGCCTCACGGCTCTGCTCCAGCGCCTCGGCGACGAGCGAACGGGCGCGGTCGGGGTCGTCGTCGAGCCGCCGGGTGACCGCCTCGAGGTCCATCGTGAGCCGCACGAGCCGCTGCTGCGGGCCGTCGTGGATGTCACGCTCGAGGCGGCGCAGCGTCTGGGCCTCGGCCGCGACGGCAGCCCGCCTGCTCGCCGCCAGCTGGGTGGTCCGGGCCCGCAGGGCGGCCGACTGGTTGGTGAGCAGACCGCGCGCGACGGCGGCCCGGGCGATGACGAGCACCCGCAGCACCACCGGGAGCAGCAGCAGGAGGACGATGCCGCCCGCGGTCGTGATCGCGACGTCGATGAGGCGCGAGGCCTGCCCGGCGACGATGCCGTAGAACCCGCTGAACTCGGCGTCGTACGGCAGCGCCCACTGCCAGGTGACGTAGAGCGTGGAGCCGAGGGCGACCGCGGTCCACACGACGGCGACGATGAAGCACGTGAGCCGCAGCGGGAAGCCGACGACCGCATGCAGCAGATCGCGCCATGACTGGGGCTCGGCCAGCGACCGCAGCATCCGCCGGAGGCCACGCCCGGTCGGCTCCCGGTAGTGGTGCGGTGGCAACGGCCTGCCCAGGACCGCCTCGGTGCTGCGCCGCTCGACGGTCGCGAGACCACGTGCCGCCCGCAGTGTGAACAACAGGATCGGCAGCCCGATCCAGACGACGATGGTGGACACACCGGCGGCGAAGCCCGCGATCGCGACCACGAACGCCACGACGCACAGCGGCAGGCCGCCGATCAGGTACCGCAGGTCACGACCGGCCCTGGCCACGACTCCGCGGCGCTGCGCCGGTCTGCCGGTGCCGACGCGGACGGGATCGGCACGGACGGGATCGGCACGGACGGGATCGGGGACGGCGCGACCACCGCGACCCGGCGACGGGCCCGCGACGCCGTCCGCGGAGGCGTCCGGGGACGGTACGGCTGTTCCGGTCATACCTCCCACCCTCGTCGTGCGCGGCGCGGTCGCCCAGCCGGTGGACCGCAGGGACAAAGGTGGGGCCAACCCGAAGCCGGGAGGGCTCCCTCCCCGGCCTGCCGACGATCACCGTCGCGTGGGAAGCGTTCGGCCTGCCGGGGAGGAAACCTCGCAGATCATCTCGGATGCGATCCCCGACGGTCACGCAGGGTGGCCTCATCGGCAGCGCATGGCCACTCGTTCGGTCCCGAACACCGGACCCGCGGCCCCCTCGACGTCGCGCGCGGTGACGCCCCCGTCCTCGCCACCGTGCCGTCCCGGGGATCCGTGGGTCCGATGCCTCCGGACCTCCGACGGTTGCCGACCGGAGATCGGTTGTCAATGCTCGCCACCGAGTTGTCCACAAGCCGGACCGTTTCTCGGCGCGTCGGGACCGTCACCGACAGTTGTCCACAGGCGGGCGGTCGCGGCGTCGAAATGTCGGCCCACCGGCGCATCCTCTGCGGCATGACGAACTTCCGGATCACCCCGCAGGGCCCGTTCTCACTCGCCGAGGCTGCGACGTTCGGCTTCGGGCACCGCGCCGAGGCGAGTTTCGACGGCACCATGCGCATGGCGTTCTGTCTCGACGACCTGAGCGGTCAGGTCGGCGTCGCCCTCACCGTCGACGGCACGGATGTCGTGGGCACGGTCTCGGGCCTACCACCGGATGCCGACGTGGCGGCCGTCCGCGCACAGGCTGCGCGCATCGTCTCCCTCGACGTCGACGCCCGCGAGTACGAGCGGGTCGCGGCGGCCGATCCGGTGGTCGCGCCCGTGCTGGCCGCCGCACCCGGGCTTCGCCCCGTCCTGTTCCACTCCCCCTACGAGGCCGCGGCCTGGAGCGTGCTGTCGTTGCGCTGGGCCCGTCGGCAGGCCGCCGCGGTGCGCGAACGCCTGGCTCGGGCCCACGGCCGGGTGCTGGACGTGGCCGGGGTGCCGGTGGCGGCGTTCCCCACGCCGGGGCAGCTCCTCGCCGTCGAGGCCTTCCCCGGCATACCGGAGGTGAAGATGCAGCGGCTGCACGCCGTCGCGCGCGCCGCGCAGGCCGGCACGTTCGACCTGGCGACGCTGCGGGCCGCGGATCCCGACGATGCCGACGCGGCCCTGCGCGCCGTGCCCGGGATCGGGCCGTTCTCCTCGGCGCTGATCCGCGTGCGGGCCACGGGCGTCACCGACGAGTTGGTCGACGCGGAGCACAACCTCGCCGAGATCGTCGGCGAGCGGTACGGGCTCGACGGGCCCGCCGACGCCGCCGACCTGGCGAGGATCGCCGAGGCATGGCGCCCCTTCCGGACCTGGGTGGCCGTCCTGCTGCGGGCGGCCGCGGGGCGGGTCCCCGTGGGGAACGGACGAGCGGCCTGACGGTCCCCGGCCGCCGAGGACAGGGCCACCGCAGCGAACGGCACGGGGCGGGCTCCGCGGCCCGTCGGTGGCGGGCGGTCACCGACAGATCGCCCGCGGCGGTGAGGGATGATCCGAGGGCCGTCGGTCGCGCCACGGGCGCCCCCGGCTACGGTCCCGAAATGGGTGCCCGAAGCGTCCCGCTGTCCACCCGTGTCCGGTTCTCGGTCGCGGTCGCCCTCCTGCCACTCGTCGTGCTGACCGCCTGCGTCGGCGTGGACCCGGCCTCGACGCCTGCGGACCGGGCAGCGCCACCGACACCGGTCGCTCCGTCCGCGGCGTCCTCCGGACCCGCCTCGTCGATCGCTCCTGCCGCCGACGTGACCCGCCCGGCGGGCTCGCCCCGGGCCTGCGACCTGCTCACCGCTGCCGACGTCGCCTCGGCCACGGGAGCGCCCGTCTCGGCCGGGGAGGGCACGGAGAGCGCCCGCCGCTCGGTCTGCGCGTTCACCGCGAGCCGCCCCGGCGGACCCGGGGTGACCCTCGGGGTGGAGCCCGCCGAGCGCTTCGACGCGAAGGCCGACGCCTCACGCCGGTCGGTCGGTGTCCCGGGCGAGAGCGTCGACGGCCTGGGCGCCCGCGCCGTGTTCTTCTACAGCGACGCCGATCTGCCCGAGGGTGTCGGTGGTGTACTGGTCCGGTCGGGGACGAGCACGCTCGACGTCACCCTGCAGGGCCTCGGCGACCGCGACCGCACACGGCAGGCAGCCGTCGCCGTCGCGACGACCGCGCTCGCCGGGCTCTGACGCACGCCCGGCCGGCACGGCCCGACGCCGGACAGCCGGCGCACGTTCAGGGAGTCGGACCGGTGAACTTCGGTGCGCGCTTCTCCAGGTGCGCCGCAACACCTTCACCGACGTCGGGCAACCCGAAACCGTAGAACTCCAGAGCGAGGGAGGCGTCGAACGCGGGGCCTGCGCTGCGGTACCAGTTGTTGAGCGCGAGCTTCGTCCAGCTCACCGCGCTCGGGGCGCCGACGACCAGCTTGCGGGCGACCTCCATCGCCTTGTCCTGAACCTCCTCGTCGTCCACGCACAGCGAGACGAGCCCGATCCGCTCGGCCTCCTCCCCCGTCAACGCATCGCACGTCAGGAGGTAGTACTTGGCCTTCGCCATGCCGCACAGCAGCGGCCAGCTGATGACCGCGTGGTCCCCGGCCGCGACGCCGAGCCGGGTGTGCCCGTCGACGATCTTCGCACTCTTCCCGGCGATCGAGATGTCGGCGAGAAGCGCGACGGCCAGCCCGGCGCCGACCGCCGGACCGTGGATCGCCGACACGATCGGCTTGGAGCAGTTGATGACGTTGTAGACCAGGTCACGGGCCTCCCGCAGGACGCGCGTCCGGACGAGCGGATCGGCGACCATCTCGCTGATCATGTCGAACGCTCCGCCCGCGGAGAACGCCCGTCCGGCGCCCCTGACGACGACGGCCCGCACCGAGTCGTCCCGGTCGATCACCGGCCAGATGTCGGCGAGCTGGGCGTGCGCGTCGCGGCCGACGGCGTTGAGATTCGGGCCGTCGAGGGTGATCCGCAGGACGGACTCCTCGGGCCGGTCGACCTGCACGGCGTTGAACCGATCGTAAGCATCCGACATGGACCGAAGGGTAGGTGAGAACGTGGGGACATGACTGCCGACGACCTGTGGGCTCAGGTGGACGAGTACTACACGCAGCGACTCCTCGACGACGACGAGACATTGGCGGCGGCGTTGCGCGCCAACGCCGATGCGGGTCTGCCGCCGATCGACGTCACGCCCGCGCAGGGCAAGCTGCTGCATCTGCTGGCCCGCTCGGTCGGCGCGCGTCGGGTGCTGGAGGTCGGCACTCTCGGCGGGTACAGCACGGTCTGGCTCGCCAGGGCCGTACCGGCCGACGGCGAGGTCGTCACCTGCGAGGTGTCGCCCCGGCACGCCGAGGTCGCGCGGGCCAACCTCGACGGTGCGGGGGTCGGTGACCGGGTACGGATCGTGCTGGGCCCGGCGCTCGAGACCCTGCCGAGCGTCGAGGGCCCGTTCGACATGGTCTTCGTCGACGCCGACAAGGCCTCCAACACCGAGTACCTCGAGCACGCGATCCGGCTCGCGCGGCCGGGGGCGCTGGTGGTCGTCGACAACGTCGTGCGCGAGGGCCGCGTCGTCGATCCGGACGATCCGGACCCCGCCGTCGTCGGCACCCGTCGCTTCGCCGACGCGCTGGCCGCCGATCCCCGGATCTCGGCGACGGTGGTGCAGACGGTGGGCGCCAAGGGCTACGACGGGTTCGTGCTGGGCGTCGTCGAGGGCTAGGACCGAGGGGCAACCGGCCGCGGCGCCAGCACACGTCGGGTCGCGGCGGGCCGATCGACGGCGCCCGTGCCCAACCGCGGCCACCGTCGGACGACCGCGAGACGCGTGCGGACAGTTCAGCACGGCCCCCAGCGGGTCAGGCGCGCCGGGTCCGGTAGCGGCCCGGCGTCGTGCCGACCATCCGGCGGAAGTGCCGGGTCAGGTGCGCCTGGTCGTAGAAACCCGTCGCCGTCGCGACCTCGGCGGGCGGGAGGCCGTCGAGCAGCAGCGCGCGGGCGCGGTCGATGCGCCGCCCGGTGAGGTACCGGTGCGGCGGCAGGCCGAACCGGGAGGTGAAGCTACGCACGAGGTGGGTCGGGTCGACCCCGAGGACGGCGGCCGCGTCGTCGAGGGAGAGGCCGTCGGGGACGGCGGCGTCGAGCAGGTCGCGCAACCGGGCGGCGAGCCCCGGGTCGCGCACCGGGTGCGCAGGGCCGACCCGGCCGGTGAGATGCCCACGCAGCCGGTCGCGGACCAGCGTGAGGCGGCTCTGCGCAGCGAGCTCCTCCCCCGGCACCCCGAGCACCTCGTGGAGCTGGGAGATCCACAGCCGCAGCAGCGCGTCGTCGAGCGCGGGCCGGTCGACCGCCGCGCCGATCCGGTCCTCGCCGAGGACGTCGGGTTCGAGGTAGAGCACGCGCTTGCGAAAGCCGTCGGCGGTGGCCGCGCGGCCGTCGTGGGGCACGTGCGGCGGCAGCAGCGTGACGTGCGAGCGCAGCGCGCCGTGGGCGTGGCGGTCGAGGTCGTAGCGGACGGCGCCGTCGTCGATGATCAGCAACGTCCAGGCGTCGTGCGTGTGCGCGGGGTAGGCGTGGTCGACGAACCGGGCATGGAAGACCTCGGCGACACCCGGCACCGCCGGACGCCACGCCGTCACCTCGGACCCCCGTGGGGCCGGACCGCCCACGTCAGGAACGTACAAGACGCGGCGGGGCAGCCGGGCGCACCGTCGGAGCATGACGAACGAGTCGCCCCCCGCCGCGCCCGCCCGCTTCCCGACGAAGGTCGTCGTCCTGCTGCGCGACGACCTCGCCGGCTGGCAGGCGCTCAACGTCACCGCGTTCCTCGCGGGAGCCGTCACGGCGGCGGTGCCCGAGCTCGTCGGCGAGCCCTACGCGGACGCCGACGGCACCGGCTACCTGCCGATGCTGGGTCAGCCGGTGCTGGTCATGGCCGGTTCGAAGGAGGTGCTCACCGCCGCCCGCGAGCGCGCGGTCGGCCGTGGCATGCCGGTCGCGGTGTTCACCTCGGACCTGTTCGCGACCGGCAACGACGTCGACAACCGGGCCGCGGTGCGGGCCGTCCGTGCCGCCGACCTGGATCTCGTCGGGCTCGCCGTGCACGGGCCGCGCAACGCCGTCGACAAGGTGCTGAAGGGGGCCCGGATGCACCCGTGAGCGGCATGCGCCCCGCCGCCGGACGCGAAAGGTGTTAGAACAACCGGGTGGACGCTTCCGACCTCGACGACGTGCTGGCATCGGTACGGGAGTTCATCCGGCAGGAGGTCGTTCCGCTCGAGGAGCAGATCGACGCCGACGACGCGATTCCCGACGAGATCGTCGCCCAGTGCAAGGCGATGGGGCTCTACGGCTTCACGATCCCCGAGCAGTACGGCGGCCTGGGGCTGGCCGTCGCCGAGGAGGTCGAGCTCGCGATGGAGCTCGGCTGGACGACGCCCGCGCTGCGCTCGCTGTTCGGCACCAACAACGGCATCGCCGGGCACGTCCTGATCGAGGGCGGGACCGAGGAGCAGAAGAAGTCGTGGCTGCCACGGCTGGCGTCGGGTGAGGTCACGGCGTCGTTCGGACTGACCGAGGCGGAGGCCGGGTCCGATCCGTCGACGCTCAGCACCGTCGCGCGCCGCGACGGCGACGACTGGGTCATCAACGGCTCGAAGCGCTACATCACGAATGCGCCCGTCGCCGACGTGATCATGGTCTTCGCGCGGACCAACCCCGACGCCCCGGGCAACCGCGGCATCTCGACGTTCCTCGTACCCGCGGGGACGCCCGGCCTCTCGACCGGCCCGAAGGACCACAAGATGGGCCAGTTCGGCGCCTGGACGTCCGACGTGCACCTCGACGACGTGCGCGTCCCCGCCGAGGCCGTGGTCGGCGGCGAGGCCGGGATCGACAACGGCTTCCGGATCGCGGCGAAATGCCTGGCCCACGGGCGGGTGCACATCGCGGCGGTGTGCGTCGGGATGGCGGCGCGGCTGGTGCACGAGACCGTGGAGTACGCCAGGGCGCGGCAGGCCGGCGGCAAGCCGATCGCCGCGTTCCAGCTGGTCCAGGGCATGGTCGCCGACTCCGTGACCGACCTGCACGCCGGCCGCGCCCTTGTCCGCCAGGCCGCGCGCGCCTTCGACGACGGCAGCGACAAGGTCGCCGGACCCGCCGCGGCGAAGTACTTCTGCTCGGAGATGGTGGGCCGGGTGGCCGACCGCGCGGTGCAGGTCCACGGCGGTGCGGGCTACATGCGCGGCGTCGCCGTCGAGCGCTTCTACCGCGACGCCCGGCTGTTCCGCATCTACGAGGGCACCAGCCAGATCCAGCAGGTGATCATCGCCCGCGACGCGCTCGGGCCGGCCGCTCGCGGATGAGCACGCTCCGGTTCCGCACCGCCACGGCCGTCGACCGGCCCGCCATCTGGCCGGTGTGGCACCGCGTCGTCGCGCCGGGGGCGGGTCCTGCTCTGCGGCGACTCGGCGCACGTGCACTCCCCCGCCGGCGGCCAGGGCATGAACCTCGGCCTCGGCGACGCGACGAACCTCGGCTGGAAGCTGGCGCTCGTCGCGGCCGGCTACGCGCCGGAGTCGCTGCTGGACACCTACACCGCCGAGCGGCATCCCATCGGCGATGGGGTGCTGCGCTGGAGCATGGCCCAGACGGCGCTGTCGTCGACGAGCGGACCGCGGGCCGACGCACTGCGGGAGGTCATGGCCGACCTGCTCGACACCCCGGACGGGGCGACGTACGTCGTCTCCACGATCAGCGGCGACCGGCAGCGCTACGACCTCGGACGCGGGCACCCACTGCTCGGCACCCGCGTCCCCGACATCCCGCTGGGCGACGGCCGCACCCTCGCCGACGCGTTCCGGACCGGCCGGGCAGTACTCGTCGACCCCACCGGCGCCTCCCGCGACAACACCACCGCGTGGGCCGACCGACTCACCCTCGTCCCCGAACCGGACACGACCCCGCCCGCACACGACCCCGCCGAGACCCCGCCCGCAACCCTGGTCCGCCCCGACGGCTACGTCGCCTGGATCGCCGCCGACCCGGACGACACCGCCGGCCTCCAGGCGGCCCTCACCCGCTGGCTCGGCCCACCCCGCACCTGACCCGCCGCAGTCCTCCCACGCTCGCCCCGCCTACCGCGATAGCGATGAGGTTGCGCCCGGCCGGCGCCGCGCAACCCTGCGGCTGCCCGAACGAGGCAGGAGAGCAGTGAGGTGGCGCCCGGTTCGTCGAGCGCAACCCCAGGGCTGCGATATCCGCGCGCAGGAGCAGTGAGGTTGCGGCCGGTCGGTGCCGTCACCGCAGGAGCCGGGCCGTCGTCCCGGAAACGCGCGACGACCCGGCACCCCTGAGGGCGCCGGGCCGTAGTGAACGCATGCGACCTAGTGGTCGGCCGGGCGGAGGTGGTACTCGAAGACGAGCCCGCCGACCATGATCAGCAGCAGCACACCGGCGATGACCAGCAGCCAGATGAACCAGAACGCCAGCGCGACGCCGACGAGGGCGGCGGCCGCGGCGAGACCGATGGGCCAGTAGCTGCCGGGCGAGAAGAAGCCGACCTCACCGGCACCGTCGGAGACCTCGGCGTCCGGGTTGTCCTCCGGACGGGTCTCCAGCCGGCGCGACACGAACCGGAAGTACGTGCCGATGATCAGCGACAGCCCCCCCGTCAGGAACAGGCAGGCGATCCCGACGGCCTCCTTCGTGACGATCGTGTAGACGATGGCCGCGATGAAGAAGAAGGCGGTGGTGATCTCGAAGATTCGGGATTCGACCTTCACGGTGTCTCCTCGCCTCCGCTAGCTGTTCTGCGGCTCCGACGCGGACCGCTGGGTCCGGTCGGTGCTGAACGGGTAGGTCGTGGTGGCCTGCGGGGCGCACAGCTGCGGGTCGCAGCCCTGGGACTGCAGCTGCTGCAGCGCCTGAGCGACGGTCATGTCCTTGTTCGCCGTGCGCATGGACATGTACGAGTCGAACAGGTTCGGCGGGAGCGCGCGCACCTCGAAGTTCATCTGCGAGTGGTAGGAGCCGCAGAGCTCGGCGCAGCGGCCGACGAAGGCGCCCGTCTTGTCGATCTTGTCGATGACGAAGACGTTGTCGGTGTCGTTCTTCTCCGGCATCGGGAAGACGTCGCGCTTGAACAGGAACTCGGGCACCCAGAAGCTGTGGATGACGTCCTTCGACGTGATCGTGAACTGGATGCTCCGGTCGGTCGGCAGCACCAGGATCGGGATGGTGCTCGACGTGCCGAGCGACTCGACCGTGCCGCCCTGGTGGTTGTCGACGTCGAACTGCCAGTTCCACTGGAAGGCCGTGACCTGGACCTTCTCCTGCGGGGCGTCGTTCTTCACGTCGACGTAGTTCTGCACGTTGACCGTGAAGCCGAACAGCACGGCCACGATGATCGTCGGGACGACCGTGAAGATGATCTCGACAGGCAGGTTGTACTGGGTCTGGCGCGGGGGCGTGCCGTCGTCGCCCTTCTTCTTGCGGTGGAAGATCACCGTCCAGAACATTGCGCCCCAGGTGATGACGCCGACGATCAGCGCCGCGATGGCGGCCCACGTCCAGAGGGTGCGCATCGACTCGGCCTGCGGGGTGACGCCCTCGGGCCACCCGAACCGCACGACCTCCTCGACGGAGCAGCCCGTCGTCAGGGGAACGATGGCGATTGCGAGAACCGCCAGCTTGGCTGCGCGCCGCCAACCGGTGCGGCGACCGTCGACCCCGCGCTGTGCTCGGCCCACTGCTCGCCGCCTCCTGCCTCTCGTCCTACCTGTTGCACCGGCCCTGACCAGGCCGGATGCGCCGTCCAACGCACTCGACGCACGCGCGTTCTTCGACCAGGCGTAGAGACTAACCGAGCACCCCACCGGCACGCCCCCCGGGTGTTGCCGACGGCACCGTCGGAGGGGGTCGCCATACTGGCTCGCCATGTGCGGACTGCTGGGACTGCTGACCGCCGGAGCCGACGCGTCCGGCCGGACCGGACCGATCTCGGATGCGCTGCGCTGCATGCGCCACCGCGGCCCGGACGAGAGCGGGACCTGGAACGACGCCGACGCGGTCTTCGGCTTCAACCGGCTGTCGATCATCGACGTCGAGAACTCGCACCAGCCGCTGCACTACGCCGACGGCCGCTACACGATCGTCTTCAACGGCGAGATCTACAACTACCTGGAGCTGCGCGCCGAGCTCGCGGAGTCCCACGGTGCGACGTTCGCCACGGAGGGCGACACCGAGGCGATCGTCGCGGCCTACCACCACTGGGGCCCCGCGGCGGTGTCGCGGCTGCGCGGCATGTTCACGTTCCTGATCTGGGACGCCCGGGAGCGTGTGCTCTTCGTCGCACGCGACCCGTTCGGCATCAAGCCGCTCTACGTGGCCACGGGCCCGACGGGCACGGCGTTCGCGAGCGAGAAGAAGAGCCTGGTCCGGCTGCTGGGCGAGCTCGGGCTGACCGACGACCTCGACCCCGTCGCCCTGCAGCACTACCTGACGTTGCAGTACGCCCCCGAGCCCGGCTCGCTGCACCGGGCGATCCGCCGCGTCGAGTCCGGCACGCACATGACGGTGCGCCCCGGCGCGGAACCGGAGTCCGAGCGGTACTTCACCCCGTCGTTCCACTCCGGAGCGGGCACCGGCCCGGCCCTGCACGCGCGGATCGCGGCCACGCTGCGCGACTCCGTCGCCAAGCACATGCGCGCCGACGTGACAGTGGGCGCGTTCCTGTCCGGCGGGATCGACTCGACGGCCATCGCGGCGCTGGCCAAGGAGCACAACCCCGACCTGATCACCTTCACCACGGGGTTCGAGCGCGAGGGCTACTCGGAGATCGACGTCGCCGCCGAGTCGGCGGCGGCGATCGGGGTGCGCCACGTCGTCCGGACGGTCAAGCCCGACGAGATGATGGACGCCCTGCCGCTGATCGTCTGGTATCTCGACGACCCGGTGGCCGACCCGGCGCTGGTCCCGTTGTGGTTCATCGCCCGCGAGGCGCGCCAGCACGTCAAGGTGGTCCTCTCGGGCGAGGGCGCCGACGAGCTGTTCGGCGGTTACACGATCTACCGTGAGCCGCTGTCGCTCGCGCCGTTCGAGCGGGTCCCGGGCGCGCTGCGCACCCTGCTGGGCAGGGCGTCGGCCCGGCTGCCCGAGGGCATGCGCGGCAAGGACCTGCTACGCCGGGGTGCGCTGCCGATGGAGCGCCGCTACTACGGCAACGCCAGGATCTTCCGCGACGAGCAACTCGCCGGGGTGCTGCGCCAGTACGACCCGCGGCGCAGCCACACCGACGTCACCGCCGCGCACTACGCGGAGTCGGCGGGCTGGGACCCGGTGGCACGCATGCAGCACGTCGACCTGTTCACGTGGCTGCGCGGCGACATCCTGGTCAAGGCCGACAAGATGACGATGGCGAACTCGCTGGAGCTGCGGGTGCCGTTCCTCGATCCCGAGGTGTTCGCCGTGGCCTCGGGGTTGCCTCGCTCGGAGAAGGTCACGGGCACCGACCGCTCGGGGACGACGAAGTACGCGCTGCGCCGGGCCCTGGAGGGCATCGTGCCCGCGCACGTGCTCAACCGCCGCAAGCTGGGGTTCCCGGTGCCGATCCGGCACTGGCTGCGCGACGAGATGTACGGCTGGGCACGCGACATCGTCCGCGACTCGCAGGCCGACCACCTCGTCGACCTCGCCGCGGTCTCGGCCATGATCGACGCCCACCGCGACGGCCCGATCGACCACAGCCGTCGTATCTGGACGCTGCTGGTGTTCCTGATCTGGCACGGGATCTTCGTCGAGGACCGCATCCACCCCGAGGTCCCGGAGCCGGCCTACCCCGTGCGGCTCTGAGCAGGAGCCCGTCAGCGGGAGACCCTGAGACACCGGCCGGGGCCGGAAATCCGGTGGACGGATCGGACGTGCCGGCAGGATCGTGACGGCATGATGACGGCCGTCACGGACGTGGAGATCACTCGCGTCGCCGACGAGCCGGGCCTGCGGACCTGGTTCGACGTCGGCGCGGCCGCCGCCGCCCACGACCGGCCCGCCGACCCGCCCCCCTCGTGGGCGGAAACCCGGGCCGAGCTGACCCGGCCGTGGCCGCGCCGGGTCGTCGAGCACTGGGTCGCCCGCCGCGACGGCGAGGCGGTCGGCGCGCTCTCGCTCGCGATGCCGACCCACGACAACGTGGGGTCCGCGCTCGTCGACGGGGACGTCCTGCCCGCGCACCGGCGCAGGGGCATCGGCCGGGCACTGCTCGCGCGCGCCGCCGAGCGCGCCCGCGCGCACAACCGGACCCGGTTGATCCTCGAGGTCCGCCGCGGTGGCGAGGGCGAGGCGCTGATGCGCGCCGTCGGTGCCCGCGCGGCGCTGCACGACCGACGTCGCAGGCTGCCGCTGCCGCCCGCCGACCCGGCCGCGCTCGCCCGGCTCGAGGCCGAGGCCGTCGCCGCCGCGCCCGGCTACACCGTGGTCGGGTGGGACGGTCCGACGCCGGCCGAGCACCTCGACGACATCGCCCGGCTGAGCGGCCGGATGTCGACCGACGCCCCGTTCGACGACCTGCACTGGGAGCCCGAGGCCTACGACGCCGCCCGCATCCGCGAGATCGACGCGGCACTCGCGGCGCGCGGCGTCACCGCCCTCGTCACCGCCGCGCGGGTGGGCGCCACCGGTCCGCTCGTGGCCTTCACCGTGCTCCTCCACCGGACCGAGGTCCCGTGGCACGCGGGGCAGGGCGACACGCTCGTCGAGCCCGCCCACCGCGGCCACCGCCTGGGCGCGCGGGTCAAGCTCGCCAACCTCGCCCGGCTCGCCGCGGCCGCACCCGAGGTGCGGGCCGTCGACACGTGGAACGCCGACTCCAACCCGTGGATGGTCGCGATCAACGAGGCGATGGGCTTCCGGCCGTACGACGCGTGGACGGAATGGGAGCTCGACGTGGAACCCGCCACAGATCCGTGACCGGTCCCGGATCTCGCGGGCGACGGGCGCGCGGGCGTCCGGCAGCAGGTCGGGGCGGCGACCGGACGTTCCGGGCGCCGTGGCGGAGCGGTGACTCCGGTTATCCGGAGGCTGTGAAGTCGGGCTCCCCGGCCTGTGCGGGCGGCCCGGACAGGGTGCACTGGGCACATGACGCCTTCCGCGACGTCCACCGTCCCGCCTCCGGCACGCTCCCCGCAGCCGCTGACCGACGGCCGCAAGAGCGGCCCGGAACACGCCCTCGTCATCACGTTCGTCGTGCTCCCGCTGCTGGCCGTCGCCGCAGCCGTCCCGCTCGCGTGGGGCTGGGGGCTCTCGGTCACCGACATCGCGATCGCGCTGGCGTTCTACGTCGTCAGCGGGCTGGGGATCACCGTCGGGTTCCACCGGCACTTCACCCACGGGTCCTTCCGCGCCAACCGGGGGCTGCGGATCGCGCTCGCCGTCGCGGGGAGCCTCGCGTTCCAGGGCACCGTGACCGGGTGGGTTGCCGACCACCGCCGCCACCACGCGTTCTCCGACAAGGCCGGTGACCCGCACTCGCCCTGGCTGTTCGGCACCGGCCCGCGTGCGCTGGCCCGCGGCATGTGGCACGCGCACGTCGGCTGGCTGTTCGGCCGCGACCGCACGAACGCCGCGCGCTTCGCCCCCGACCTGCTGGCGGACCGCGACGTCGTGCGTGTCGACCGGGCGTTCCTGCCGATCGCGGTCGCCTCGCTGCTGCTGCCCGGCGTGATCGGCGGCCTGGTGACGTGGTCGCTCACCGGGGCGCTGACGGCGATCTTCTGGGCGGGGCTCGTCCGGATCGCGCTGCTGCACCACGTCACGTGGTCGATCAACTCGATCTGCCACATGTGGGGCGACCGGCCCTTCGCCGCGCGCGACCGCTCGGTCAACGTCGCGTGGCTGGCGCTGGCGTCGTTCGGCGAGTCGTGGCACAACCTGCACCACGCCGACCCGACGTGCGCACGTCACGGGGTGAAGCGCGGCCAGATCGACATCTCCGCCCGGCTGATCCGGATCTTCGAGAAGCTGGGGTGGGCGACGGCGGTGCGCTGGCCCACCGAGCGCCGGCTGAGCCGCATGCGCGCTCAGGACGGCGCGAGCACCCGCAGCGCCGCCGGCCGGACCGTCACCGTGACCGACCCGGACGTGAGCGGCTCGCCGTCGGCGTGAACCGGCAGCGGGCGGTCGGCGTCGAGCTCGACCGTCCGCGCCCGTCGCACCTCGACGTCGGGCCGGCCGACGTGCGAGCCGTCGTAGACCTGGCGCATCGACGAGATCAGCGCCCAACGTGACGAGTCGCGGATCATCAGCACGTCGAGCAGCCCGTCGTCGACGACGGCCGTCGGCACGATGTGCATCCCCGCGCCGTACCAGCCCGAGTTGGCGACGACGACCGACCAGCCCCGCTCGGCCCACTCGACGCCGTCGAGGACCAGCCGGAACCCCGCCGGGCGCGTCGTGAGCAGCGCGCGGACCGCCGCGTAGGGATAGACGACGCGGCCCGGCACCCGCGGCCGCGCCGCGACGATCTCCGACGCGACCGAGTCGACCCCGGCGTAGACGCTCCCGAGCACGAGCCGGCCCGCGGCGTCGATGACGTCGACGGCGCGCTCGTGCCCGTCGCGCAGTACCGCGGCCGCGCCTGCGGGGTCGGTCGGGAGCCCGAGCTGGCGGGCGAAGTCGTTGCCCCGCCCGGCGGGGACGATGCCGAGCACTCCGCCCGCGGCGGCCACCGCACCGGCCACGGCGCCCGTGTGGCCGTCGCCGCCGACGGCGACCACGACGCGTCCGTCGCCGACCGCCCGCGTCGCGACCTCACGCGCGTGGGCGCCGTCGCGGGAGCCGACGACCTCGAGCGTGCCGCGCGGCAGCAACGTGACGAGCTCCGCGGCGACCTGCGCGCCGGCGCCGTGCCCCGCGGCCGGGTTGACGACCGCGGTGTACGCGGTCACGGCACGAGGACGCCGGGGTTGAGGATGCCGGCGGGGTCGAGCCGCGCCTTGACCGCGCGCAGCATCTCCACGCCCAGGGGCCCGATCTCGCGCTCCAGCCACGGCCGGTGCTCGACGCCGACGCCGTGGTGGTGGGTGAGCGTCCCGCCGCCGTCGACGATCGCGTCGGTCGCGGCCTTCTTCGCCGCTCCCCACGCGGCGACGGCGTTCTCCCGGGCCGCGGCCACGACGGTGAAGTACAGCGACGCACCCGTCGGGTAGACGTGCGAGACGTGGCACATCACCAGCGGCGGGGTGCCCTGCGCCGACAGCGACGCCGTCAGTGCCGCGGTCACGGCCTCCTTGAGCGCCACCAGCGTCGACCAGCTCGTCGCGGTCTCCAGGGTCTCGGCGATCGCGCCGGCGTCGAGCAGCGCGTCGCGCAGGTAGGGCGCGTCGAACCGGCCGGCGGCCCACCCCTCGCCGATCGCGTCGTCGAGCCGGGTGCCACCGGCGGCCGCGAGCGCCGCGGCCCCGGCGGCGGCGAACGGCTCGACACCGGCGCTGGTGCCGTCGTAGCCCGCGACGACGAGGCAGCCCCCGGCGGCCGGGCGGCCGTGCAGGCCGGCGTCTACTCCCGTCTCGGCCTCGTCGGACAGCCGCAGGACGGTCGGCAGGGGGCCGCGCTGGGCCAGCTCGCGCACGGCGGCCACGCCCTCGGCGAACGACCCGAACCGCCACGCCTGGTAGAGCGTGCGCTCCGGTGCCGGGTGCACCCGCACCGTGAGCTCGGTGATGACGCCGAAGGCGCCCTCCGACCCGAGGATCAGCTGCCGCAGGTCGGGTCCGGCGGCCGACGAGGGGCCCCGCCCCAGCTCGATCGTTCCCTCGGGGGTGGCGACCTTCAGCGCGAGGACCATCTCGTCGAACCGCCCGTAGCCGGCCGACGCCTGGCCGGCCGAGCGCGTCGCCGCGAACCCGCCGAGGCGCGCCCACTGGAACGACTGCGGGAAGTGACCGAGGGTGAACCCCTTGGCCGCCAGCAACTCCTCCGCCTCGACCGCGGGAGTGCCGGCCTGGAACGTCGCCGTCAGGGACTCGGCGTCGAGCGAGACGAGCCCCGTCATCCTGCGGACGTCGACGGCGACCAGCCCGCTGTAGCCCGCCCGGTCGGCGGCCAGCCCCCCGACGACGGAGGTCCCGCCACCGAACGGCACGACCGCGACCCGGCGGCGCGCGCAGGCACCCAGGACGCCGAGGGTCTCGTTGTGCGTCGCGGGCAGGACGACGGCGTCGGGGGCGCCGCTCGCGTCCCCCGCGCGCAGCCGGAGCAGGTCGGTGGTCGACCGGCCGGCGGCGTGCCGGATACGAGCGTCGCGGTGGCTGTGCAGGTTCGGCGGCCCGACGAACATCGCGAGCTCGCTCGACACCGCCATGTCGAGCTTCGGCGGCGGCAGCGTCACCTCGGAGAGCGCGACCGGCGGCCGTTCGGCGGGTTGCACACCGAGGGCCTGTTCGAGCAGGGTGACCACGCCCGGGGGGAGCGTGACGGCCTTCTCCGGGTCGCCCCACCCGGACCACAGCATGTCGCGGCGTCGCGGCTTCACCGTTACACTGTGACATGTGACGTCCAGTCGTAACAAGCCGGGGGTGTCCACCGTCCGGCTGGACGACGGCGCCGTGCTCGACGCGGCCCGCGCCTGCGTGCTCGACGTCGGCGTCCGGCGCACCACTCTCGCCGACGTCGCGCGCCGCGCAGGAGTCTCCCGGATGTCGCTGTACCGCCGGTGGAGCGGGATCGACGAGCTGGTCGGCGACGTGCTCACCCGCGAGCTGCACACCCTGACCGGCGATGCCCTCGACGGCGACCGCGCGGCGCTCGTGGCCCGCGTCGTCGAGGTCTGCGAGGCGCTGCGCCGGCACGGCCTCGTCCGCAAGATCGTCGACGTCGATCCCGAGCTGCTGCTGCCCTACGTCCTGCGCCGCCGCGGCCGCAGCACCGAGGCGATCGTCGACCGGCTGACCGTCGCGATCCTCGCCGCGCAGGCCGGCGGCACCGTCCGGCAGGGCGACGCCGGGCTGCTGGCCCGGTTCGTGCTGCTCACCGCCCAGTCCTACGTGCTCTCGGCCGGCGCCGTCGCCGCCGACGCACCCGCCGCCGGACTCCCCGGCGAGCTGGCCACGCTCCTCGACGGGTACCTGCGCCCGTGAGCGACGCCGCCGCGCCACCGACGGGCCCCGCGCCCGCCGGGACGTCGCTCAACCGGGCGCGCCGCGAGCGGGAGCTCGCCGCGCTCGCGGGCGGCGAGGTCGTCGACCTGCTCGTCGTCGGGCTCGGGGTGACAGGCGCGGGCGTCGCGCTCGACGCTGCGAGCCGCGGGCTCACCGTCGCCGCGATCGACGCGCACGATCTCGCCTTCGGGACGTCGCGGTGGAGCTCGAAGCTCGTCCACGGCGGGCTGCGCTACCTCGCGTCGGGCCGGGTCGGCGTCGCGTTCGCCAGCATGCGGGAACGCCGGGTGCTGCTGGAGACCGTCGCGCCGCACCTGGTCCGGCCGCTGCCGATGCTGCTGCCGGGCGACGGCAGGCGCGCGCTGCTCACCGGCGCCGGGCTGCGCGGCGCGGAGGTGCTCTCGCGGGCGGCCGGGACCCGGCGCGCCACGCTGCCCGCGCCGCGGCGCATCGGCCCGGCGGAGGCCCGCCTGCTCGTGCCCGCGCTGCGCGACACCGGCGAGGGCGCCTGGCTGTCCTGGGACGGCCAGCTCGTCGACGACGCGCGGCTGGTCGTCGCCCTCGCCCGGACCGCAGCGGGCCTGGGCGCCCGGATCCTCACCCGGTGCCGGGCCGTCACCGTCGCGGCCGACGGTGCGCTGGTGCACGACACCGTCGCCGACGCGCCCGTCCGGCTGCGCGCCCGCGCCGTCGTCAACGCCGCCGGGGTGTGGGCGGGTGGTCTCGTCGACGGGATCACGCTGCGCCCCTCGCGCGGCAGCCACGTCGTGCTGCCCGCCTCCGCCCTCGGCGACCCGCGGGGCGCGCTGACGGTGCCGATCGGCGGCTCGATGTCGCGCTACGCCTTCGCGCTCCCCCAGCCCGGCGGGCTCGTGTACCTGGGGATCACCGACGAGCCCGTCGAGGGCCCGGTCCCCGACGTGCCCGAGCCCACCGAGACCGAGATCGGGTTCCTCCTCGACGTGCTCAACTCCGCGCTCGACACGCCCGTGCGGCGCGACCAGGTGCTCGGCGCCTACGCCGGGCTGCGCCCGCTGCTCGACGACGGGCGCCACAGCGGTGCCGACCTCTCCCGCCGGCACGCCGTGCTGACCTCGCCGTCGGGGGTGGTGACGATCGTCGGCGGCAAGCTGACGACCTACCGCGCCATGGCCGCCGACGCCGTCGACACCGCGGTGAAGGTCCGCACGCTGGCCGCCGGGCCGAGCCGGACCGCGTCGTTGCCGCTGGTCGGTGCGGGTCCGGTCCCGCCGGGTGCGCCGCCGCGGCTCGTCGCGCGGTACGGCTCGGAGGCGGCCGAGGTCCTCGCCTGCGGCGATCCCGAGCCCGTCGCCGACGGGGTGCCGGTCAGCCCGGCCGAGCTGCGGTGGGGTGTGCTGCACGAGGGCGCGCTCGACGTCGACGACCTGCTCGACCGCCGCACCCGCGTCGGCCTCGTCCCGTCCCGCCGCGCCATGGCCGAACCGGCCGCCCGCGCCGCCCTGCGCCCCTGAGGCTCGTCCCGCTCGCCCCTCCGAACGCAGGAACGGCACTTTCCCGCAACTGGGTTGCGGGAAAGTGCCGTTCCTGCAGAGTGAGAGGCGACCGGCGCACACGGCCTGCGGTCGCTCCTGAGGGTCTACGCGGGGAGGACCGCGGACAGCTCGCCCGCCGCGTCGGGGCCGTAGGCGTCGCGCAGGCGCTCCAGCCCGGCGGTGCGGTCGTAGGTCCACTCCTGCGGGCCGTCGGTCTCGAGCACCCAGACGGCGACGAGCGAGCCCAGCTGGGCGGCCCGCTCCAGCGACAGCCCGGCCGCGGTCGCGGCGAGGAAACCGGCGCGGAAGGCGTCGCCGACGCCCGTCGGGTCGACCTTGCCCGTCTCGGGCACGACGCCGACCTTCAGCTCGGTCCCGTCGCGCCCGACGATCTGCACGCCGTTCTCGCCGAGCGTCGTCACCCGGATGTCGACCTGCTCGCGCACCTGCTCGGCGGTCCAGCCGGTCTTGCGCAGCAGCAGCTCGAACTCGTAGTCGTTGGTCAGCAGGTAGCGGGCACCCTCGACGAGGCGGCGGATCTCCGGGCCGTCCATGCGGGCGAGCTGCTGGGACGGGTCGGCGGCGAAGGCGTAGCCGCGCTGGCGGCACTCGTCGGTGTGGCGCAGCATCGCCGCGGGGTCGTTGGCCCCGATGAGGACGAGGTCGATCCCCGCGTTGCGCGCGACGACGGGCGCGAGCTCGATGTCACGGGCCCGCGACATGGCGCCGGCGTAGAACGACGCGATCTGGCACATGTCGTCGTCGGTGGTGCAGACGAAGCGGGCGGTGTGCAGGTCGTCGTGGACGTGGACGCCGGCGGTGTCGACACCGTGGCGCTCCAGCCACGAACGGTAGTCGCCGAAGTCGGACCCGACGGCACCGACCAGCACCGGGGACTGCCCGAGCACGCCGAGCGCGAAGGCGATGTTGCCGGCGACGCCGCCGCGGCGGACCATCAGGTCGTCGACGAGGAAGCTCAGCGAGATGCGCTGGAGCTGTTCGGCGACGAGCTGGTCGGCGAACCTCCCCGGGAAGTGCATGAGGTGGTCGGTGGCGATGGAACCGGTCACGGCGACAGTCACGACGGGTCAGCCTACCCGCTGCACCCGCCGCCGACCGGGCCCACGACGCACGACGGCCCCCGTTCCGCCGAGGCGGAGCGGGGGCCGTCGAGACCGGTCCGTGAACCCGTGCGGCTCAGTTGAACGAGTCGCCGCAGGCGCACGAGCCGCCCGCGTTGGGGTTGTCGATCGTGAAGCCCTGCTTCTCGATGGTGTCGACGAAGTCGATCACCGCGCCCTGCAGGTACGGCGCGCTCATCCGGTCGACGCCCAC
This sequence comes from Pseudonocardia benzenivorans CB1190, assembly GCF_000196675.2. Classification (GTDB taxonomy): domain Bacteria; phylum Actinomycetota; class Actinomycetes; order Mycobacteriales; family Pseudonocardiaceae; genus Pseudonocardia; species Pseudonocardia benzenivorans. Next base: position 4,882,028 of record NC_015312.1, read on the forward strand.
CTTGAGACCGTGGAAGTCGCGGAACAGGTCGCCGTCGAGGCTGCGGTCGTCGAAGAAGAGCTGGTAGCGCAGGCCCGCACAGCCACCGGGCTGGACGGCGATGCGCAGGTGCATGTCGTCGCGGCCCTCCTGCTCGAGCAGGAGGCGCGCCTTGGTGGCGGCCGCATCGGTCAGCTCGACGCCGTGCGTCTCGGTGGACGCGGGAGCGTCGGTCTGGACGGTGTTCTCGACGGTCATGTCTCTCCCAACACACGCACGGGTCCCACTCATTCCCACCGGATCGCTCCGGTCGCAACCCAGTGTAGGCCCGCACGGGTGCTGGGGCGCGATCCCGGCGCCGCAGGGTGACACGACCCACGCCCGCCCCCGTCGTCGCAGGTCAGCGACTCCACTGGGCGGCGACCCTGGCCGCCAGGGCGGCGAGCGTGCCCTCCGGGTCGGCCATCGAGGCCTCGACGCCACCCGCGTCGTCGGCCACGGAGTACGCGGCGTCGACGCCCGCGGCGGCGGCCTCGCGCCGCCCGACCGACACCTGTCCGGCCAGCACCAGGCACGGCACGCCGCGGTCGGCGGCGGCCTGCGCGACGGTCGTCACGAGCTTGCCGCGCAGCGACTGCCAGTCGAAGCTGCCCTCCCCCGTCACCGCGAGACCCGCACCGTCGCCGGCCAGGCCGTCGAGCGCGGCGTCGAGCCCGACGAGCTCACGCACCAGCCCGGCCCCCGACACCCGCCGGGCGCCCAGCGCGAGCAGCGCGGCACCCATCCCGCCGGCGGCGCCCGCGCCCTGCTCGTCGCGGACGTCGGCGCCCAGTGCGGCGGCCAGCGCCCCCGCGAAGACCGCCAGCGCGGCGTCGAGCTCGGCGACCGTCGCGTCGTCGGCCCCCTTCTGCGGCCCGAACACCGCTGCCGCGCCATGGCGACCGAGCAGCGGGTTGTCGACGTCCGCGGCCGCGACGAGGACCGCCGCGCCGAGGTCCGGGCGGCCCTCCAGACGCGCGCACCGGGCCAGCGCCGCGCCCCCGTCGGGCAGCGGTGTGCCGTCGGCGTCGACGGCCGTGGCGCCGAGCGCCGCGAGCATGCCCGCGCCGCCGTCGGTCGTCGCCGAACCACCGAGTCCGACGACGATCTCGCGCGCGCCGGCGTCGCGGGCCGCGGCGATCAGCTCGCCCACGCCGCGCGTGGTGGCGCGGCGGGCGACGTCGGGGGTGCGGTCGGGCCGCGGCACGTGCTGCAGTCCGCAGGCCGACGCGGACTCGACGTAGGCGACGTCGTCGACCTGCAGCCACGCGCCCTCGACCGGCTCGCCGAGCGGCCCGGTCACCGTCAGCGTGTGCAGCGTCCCGCCGAGCGCGGTGTGCAGCACGTCGAGGAAGCCGGTACCGCCGTCGGCCAGCGGTAACGACAGCACCTCGTCGCCGGGGACGGCCTCGCGCCACCCCCGCGCGATCGCCGCCGCCGCGCCGGACGCGCTCAACGTCCCGCCGAATGAGTCTGGAGCCACCACCACCCGCACGTCACGCAGGCTATCGGCCGTACCCTGTGGGCCGTGAGGTTCCTGCGCCGCTCCGACGAGACCACGGGCAACGACGCCGCCGGTACGGCCGTCGACGCCGCCGACACCGCGCAGGACGTTCCGGACGATCCGCCGGCCAAGGGCCACACCCCCGGCAAGGGCCGGCCGACCCCGAAGCGCCGCGACTCCCAGTCGGCGGCCCGCCGTCCCGCGACGCCGGCGCCCCGCACCCGCAAGGAGGCGTCGGAGTACGCGAAGGCCAACCGGCCCAGCAAGGACGCGCGCCGCGCCGCCGCGGCCGAGCGCCGGGCCCGGATGGACGCGGGCGACGACCGCTACCTGCTGCCGCGCGACCGCGGCCCGGTGCGGGCCTACATCCGCGACGTCATCGACTCGCGGCCGCACCTGATCGGCATGTTCATGCCGCTCGCGGTGCTGGTGCTGGTCGCCGTCGTGCTGCCGATCCCGGCGATCCAGCAGTACCTCAGCCTGTTCTGCCTGCTCGCGCTGATCGTGATGATCGGCGAGGGGGTACTGCTGGGGATGTCGGTCACGCGCAAGGCGCGCGCGAAGTTCCCCTCCGAGGACATCCGTGCGCTGAGCACGTCCTGGTACTGCTTCACGCGCGCGAGCCAGGTGCGCAAGCTGCGGACGCCGAAGCCGCGGGTGCAGCGCGGCGCCACCGTCTGACGGTGTCCGCCACGCTGGTCCTCGGGGGCACCCGGTCGGGCAAGTCGGCGCACGCCGAGGCGCTGCTGCCCGCGGGCGTGCCCGTCCGCTACTGCGCGACGGCCCGGCGCATCCCGGGCGACGCCGACTGGGACGCGCGCATCGCCGCGCACCGCGACCGGCGGCCCGCGCACTGGACGACGGTCGAGGACCCCGATCTCGTCGCCGAGCTCTCCCGGCCCGCGACGCTGCTCGTCGACGACATGGCGACCTGGCTGACCGGTGTCCTCGACGACGCGGGGGCCTGGACCGCTCCCGCGACCCCGGGGCAGGTCGGGGCCGCGGTCGAGGCGCTGGTCGGCGCCGTCGCCACGAGCCCGGGCCGCGCGGTGCTGGTCTCGGCGGAGGTCGGGCTCGGGGTCGTCCCGGAGACCCGCGCCGGCCGACTCTTCCGCGACGAGCTCGGTGCGCTGAACTCGGCGCTCGCCGCGGTGTGCGACGACGTCGTGCTGCTCGTGGCCGGGCTGCCGCTCCGGCTGAAATGACGGCCCGGTAGGAAGACGGCGTGGTCAACTCTGCCGTCGAGGACCTGCCGACCGTGCCCGAGCCGAGCGTCGAGGCGCGCCGCGAGGCCGTCGCGCGCCACGACGCGCTCGCCGTCGCCGTCGGGGGGCTGGGCCGGCTCGCCGAGCTGGGGTGCTGGCTCGCGTCGGTGCAGGGCACCTGCCCGCCGCACGCGCCGCTGCGCCCGCGGGTCGTCGTCGTCGCCGCCGACCACGGGATCGCGGCCGCCGCCGTGTCCGCCTACCCGGCCGGGACGACGGCACTGCAGGTCACGGCCGCACGCGACCGGACGATGCCGGCGGCGGTCGTCGCGCCGGTGGCGTCGGCGTCGGTGCGGATCGTCGACGCCGGGCTCGACGACCCGGGCGCCCCGGACGCCGCCGAGCCGCGCTACCGGGTGCGCCGCGGCAGCGGGCGCATCGACGTCGAGGACGCGCTGACCGAGGACGAGACCGACGCCGCGCTGCGCATCGGCCGCGCGCTCGCCGACGAGGAGGTCGACGCGGGCGCGGACCTGCTGGTCCCGGGCTCGCTCGGGGTCGGCGCGACGACCGCCGCGTCGACGCTCGTCGCGGCCGTCACCGGGATCGAGCCGGTCGCCGTCGTCGGGCGCGGGAGCGGGATCGACGACAACACGTGGATGCGCAAGGCGGCCGCGGTGCGCGACGCGCTGCGCCGGACCCGGCCCGTGCGCCGCGACCCGGTCGGGCTGCTGCGCACCGCCGGCGGCGCCGACATCGCCGTGCTCACGGGGTTCCTGCTGCAGGCCTCGCTGCGGCGGACGCCGGTCCTGCTCGACGGGCTCGTCGTCACCACCGCCGCGCTGCTCGCCGAGCAGCTCGCGCCGGGTGCGCGCCGGTGGTGGCTGGCCGGGCAGCGCTCCCCCGAGCCCGCCGTCGGCCCGCTGCTCGAACGGCTGGCCCTCGAGCCCGTGCTCGACCTCGGGATCCGGCTGGGCGACGGCACGGGTGCGCTGGCCGTCGTCCCGATGCTGCAGATGGCCGCCAGGCTGCTGGCCGACACCGCGCCCCGGGCCTCGGCGGCGACCGGCACGTGACCGCCTGGCGCGGGCTCGCGCTCGCCCTGTCGTGGCTGACGGTGCTGCCGGTCCGCGCCGGCACCGGGAGCGCTCCCGCCGCCGGGGTCGCCGCGGCGGCGATCCGGTGGGCGCCGGTCGTCGGCGCACTGGTCGGCGCGGTGTCGGGGGCGCTCGCCTGGGGCCTGGTCGCCGCCGGGGTGCCGACGCTCGTCGCCGGCCTGCTCGGCGTGGCCGCGGGGGTGCTGGCGACGCGGGGCATGCACGTCGACGGGCTCGCCGACACCGCCGACGGACTCGGCTGCTACGGCCCGCCGGAGCGGGCGCTGGCCGTCATGCGCGACGGCGGCGCCGGCCCGTTCGCGGTGGTGACGCTGCTCGTCGCGCTCGGGGCGCAGGCCGCCGCGCTGGCCGCGGTGGCGCCGCTGGGCCCGGCCGTCGCGACGGCGGCCGGTGCGCTCGCCGCGGCGACGGGCCGGGCGGGTTTCGCCTGGTGCGCGCGCCGCGGGGTGCCGGCGGCCCGACCGGGCGGGCTGGGCGCGTCCGTCGCGGGCTCCCAGCCGTGGTGGGTGGCCGCCGCCTGGTGGGTGCTGCTCGCGGCGGCCGCGGCGCTGCTCGTCCCGGCCCGGTGGCCGGGGGTGCTGGGCGTCGCGGCGGCGGCGGTGCTCGTCGTGGGGCTCTCGGCGCACACCCGCCGGCGGTTCGGCGGCATGACCGGCGACGTGCTCGGCGCCGCGTCCGAGCTCGGCGTCACCGCCGTGCTCGTCGTGCTCTCCGCCGCGCTCTGATCGGGCTGATCGGACGGGCGTGTCAGGCGCGGTACAGCGTCGTCATCCAGGAGTGGGTGTCCGGCGCGACGCCGCGCTGGATGTCGGTGAGCAGCTTGCGCAGCTGCAGCGTGACCGGGCCCGGCTCGCCGTTGCCGACGACGACCTCGCCACCGGGGTGCTTGACCTTGCCGATCGGCGTGATCACCGCGGCGGTCCCGCAGCCGAACACCTCGGTGATCGTCCCGTCGGCGGACCCCTGCAGCCACTCGTCGCCGGAGATCCGGCGCTCGGTGACCTCGCAGCCGATCTCCTTGGCCAGCACCAGCAGCGAGTCGCGGGTGATGCCGGCGAGGATGCTCCCGGTCAGCGAGGGCGTGACGATCTCGGCGTGGTCGCCCGAACCGATGACGAAGAACAGGTTGTTCGAGCCCATCTCGTCGACCCAGCGACGCTCCTCGGCGTCGAGGTAGGCGACCTGCGCACAGCCGTGGGCCGCGCCCTGGGCCTGCGGCAGCAGCGACGCCGCGTAGTTGCCGCCGCACTTCGCGCCACCCGTGCCGCCGAGGGCTGCGCGCGTGTAGTCGGTCGAGAGCCAGACGTCGACGGGCTTCACCCCGCCGGTGAAGTACGGGCCTGCGGGGGCGGCGATCAGCGCGTAGAGGTACTCCGCGGACGGCCGCACCCCCAGCCCGACCTCGGTGGCGAGCATGAACGGCCGCAGGTAGAGCGAGTCCTCGGTGCCGGCCTCGGGCACCCACGCGTGGTCGACGGCCATCAGCTCGCGCAACGACGCGAGGAACAGCTCGTCGGGCAGCTCGGCCATCGCCATCCGGGCCGCCGACGCGCGGAACCGGGCGGCGTTGGCCTCGGGCCGGAACGACGCGACGGACCCGTCGGGCTGGCGGTAGGCCTTGAGCCCCTCGAAGATCTCCTGGCCGTAGTGCAGCACCATCGAGGCGGGGTCGAACGAGAGCGGGCCGTAGGGGACGACGGCCGGGTCGTGCCAGCCACGGCTCTCGGTCCACCGCACGGTGACCATGTGGTCGGTGAAGAACCGGCCGAACCCGGGGTCGGCCAGGATCTCCGCCCGGCGCTCGTCGGACACCGGGGCGGGGTTCATGGTGCGGGTGAAGGCCGTCGCGCTCATGGCAGAACGGTAACCCGCCGGGCAAGCCTGCCCATCGCGTGTCCGAACACCCGGTCGCCGGACGGCGGCGCCCGGTCAGTCGCCGGACGGCCGGGGCCGCGCCGACCACTGCGCGACCATCGTGCACAGCACCCAGCCACCGGCGAGCGCCGCGGCGGTGACCAGCACCGTCGGCAGCGGCAGCAGCACCGCCAGCCCGACGCAGAGCACGAGGCCGAGCGCGGAGAGCCAGGCCGGCCAGTGCCGGCGGGCCCGCGGCAGCCGCAGCGCCGCGACGTCGATCAGCGCATAGTGCACGAGCGTCGCGCACGCGGACAGCGTGATCGCCGCGACCGGTCCCGCGAACAGCGCCACGACGAGGGCCAGCACCGCGCCCGCGAGGTCGGCGACCCACGGCGTCGACCGGCTGCCGACCTTGGTGAACACCCGCGGCAGCTCGCCCTGCGAGGCCATCTCCCGCATCGTCCGGCCGGTCACGACCAGCACCGACAGCAGCGCGGCGCCCGACGCCACGGCCGCCCCGATCCGGACCAGCACACCGAGTGCCGGCGCCTGCCCGGTGTCGACCAGCGCGACCAGCGGCGCGTGCTCGGCCGCGACCCGGTCGGCGCCCAGCCCGACGAGCAGCGCGCCCGCCACCGCCACGTAGGTGAGCGTGAGGATCGTGAAGACGATGACCATGGAGCGGCGCAGGGAACGCTCGGGATCGCGCAGCTCCTCGCCGATCGTCGCGACGCGCGAGTACCCGGCGAACGCGAAGAAGACGAGCCCGGCGGCCGTCACGACGCCGACGGGCCCCGTGATCACCTGCACCGGGACCGGGGTGTCGCTGACCGGGGACGCGGACACGCCCGTCGACCCACCGGGGCCCAGCAGCCCGACGACGACCACCACCGCGAGCACCGCCAGGGTGCCGCCGACGAGCAGCCACGCGGTGCCCGGCGACCAGCGCACGCCCGACACCGTGAGCGCACCCACCACCGCGATCACCACGACCGCGCAGATCAAGGGCTGCGCGGGCAGCACGTACGTGCCGAACACCCCCGCCGCCGCGGCGGCCGAGGACACCTTGCCGACGAGTGACGCCACCCCGGCGAGCCGGCCGACCCCCGGCGAGAGCTGCTCGCGCGTGTAGACGTGCCCGCCGCCGCTCTCCGGGTGCGCGACCGCGAGATCGGCCGCGGACGCCGCGTTGCACAGTGCGGTGACCGCTGCGAGGGCCACCGCGAGCAGCAGCCACCGCCCCGCCGCAGCCGCGGCCGGGGAGAACACCGCGAAGACACCGGCGCCCAGCATCGCCGCCAGACCGAGGGCGACCGCGTCGGCGGTTCCGAGGCGCCGGGTCAGAGACGACAACACGCCCACAGCCTTGCATCCGGGCCCGTCCGGCCGGGCCCCGTCGAGGTGTCATTAGCATTTCGAAGCGGTCTCACGTCGCCCCACGTGCGGGCCGCGGCACCGTCGCCGGCCCGGCACCCGGTCGGCCCCTCTCTCGCGACAAGGAGCCCCGTGACCACCGAACTGCGCACCAGCACCGCCTCCGCCGCCGAGGTCGAGGCCGACGCCGTCGTCGTCGGGCTGCTGCCCGGGTCCGGCGACGCCGGACCGTCGCTCGCCGCGGGTGCCGAGGCCGTCGCGGCCGCGTTCGGCGACGGCGACGAGCTCGTCACCGAGCTGGCGCTCGTCGGGGCGACGGGCAAGGCCGAGGAGGTCGTGCGGCTGGCCGCGCGCGGGGCCGTCGCCGCACCCGTCGTCGTCGGGGTCGGGCTGGGCAGGCCCGGCGCGGACGGGGCGCCCGACGCCGAGCAGGTGCGCCGGGCTGCGGGGGCGGTGAGCCGCACGCTGGCGGGCACCGGGCACGTCGCGAGCACCCTGGGCGCGATCGACCTCGCGGCCGCCGCGGAGGGCGCGCTGCTCGGGGCGTACACGTTCCAGGAGTACCGCGGCGGCGACGGCGGTACGCGTCCCGTCGGGAAGATCACCTTGCTGACCGGTCCCGACGCCGACGGCGCCGAGGAGACGGCGACGACCGCCGCGGCCGTCGCGGGCGCCGTCGCCACCGCGCGCGACCTCGTCAACACCCCGCCCAACGACCTGTTCCCCGACTCGTTCGCGCGCCGGGCCCGCGAGCTCGGCGAGGCGGCCGGGCTCGAGGTCGAGGTGCTCGACGACGCCGCGCTCGCCGAAGGCGGCTACGGCGGCATCCTCGGTGTCGGGCAGGGCTCGTCGCGCAAGCCGCGGCTGGTGCGGCTGTCCTGGGCGGGCGGCGACTCGCCCCGGGCGAAGGTCGCCCTCGTCGGCAAGGGGATCACGTTCGACACCGGCGGCATCTCGATCAAGCCCGCTGCGGGCATGGACCACATGACCTCGGACATGTCCGGCGCCGCGGCCGTCGTCGCGACGACGGTGCTCGCCGCCCGGCTCGACCTGCCCGTCGCGGTCACCGCGACCGTGCCGATGGCCGAGAACATGCCCAGCGACACCGCCTACCGCCCCGGCGACGTGCTGCGGATGTACGGCGGCAAGACCGTCGAGGTGCTCAACACCGACGCCGAGGGCCGGCTGATCCTGGCCGACGCGATCGTCCGCGCCGCCGAGGACGACCCCGACTACCTCGTCGAGACCTCGACGCTGACCGGCGCGCAGATGGTCGCGCTCGGCACCCGCACCGCCGGGATCATGGGCTCCGACGCGTTCCGCGACCGCGTCGCCGCGCACGCCCGGACCACCGGCGAGGGCGGCTGGGCGATGCCGCTGCCCGAGCACCTGCGCCCGGAACTCGACTCGCGGATCGCCGACCTCGCCAACGTCACCGGCGCCCGGTGGGGCGGCATGCTCGCGGCCGGGATCTTCCTGGGCGAGTTCGTGCCCGAAGGGCTCCAGTGGGCGCACGTCGACATCGCGGGCCCGGCGTTCAACACCGGCGGCGCGTGGGGCTACACCGGCAAGGGCGGCACCGGCGTGCCCGTCCGCACGCTGTGGGCGCTGCTCACCGACATCGCCGAGAACGGCTGAGAACGGCTGAGAACGCCCGGCGGTCACCGCTGCGGGTCGTCGCGATCCTGCAGGTCGGCACGGCGGCGACGCTCGCGCAGCACCCGCTCGCGGGCGTCGTGGTCGCGCATCCGCTGCGGGTAGCCGACGAGCTGCACGTCGTAGACCGGGATCCGCAGCGACCGCCCCAGCTTGCGGGCGGCCTGCGGGCCGGCGACCCGCCGCCGCGTCCAGGAACCGTCGGAGGCGACCATCACCACGGTCGTGTCGGTCACAGTGGTCCTCGGCTCGACGAACGCCTCGACGCCGTGGTGGGCCGCCGCCCACGCCCGCAGATGTGCTTCCTCCGCCTCCGGGATGTGCCGGCCCCCGCGCACGCGCCGCGCCCCCCGCAGCCTGTTGACCAGGCCCATCGCGTCACCTCCGCCCGACGGCCCCGGCGCCCGCCCTCGCGGGCCCGGATCACGCCGCCGCTGTGCTGCCTCACGCGTCCAACGGAGCGGGGCGGTGATTTTCTCCCGGCGGCCCTGCCCCCACCGCGGCGTCGCCGAATGACAAGATGAGCGCGCCTGTGGCGCGAGACCCGCGCCCAGCACCTCGAGGAGGAGCCGAACGTGTCCGAGCGCAACGCCGACCTGGTCGTTCTCGGAGGAGGGTCCGGCGGCTACGCCGCCGCGCTGCGCGCCGCCGAGCTGGGCATGTCCGTCGTGCTGGTCGAGAAGGACAAGCTGGGCGGCACGTGCCTGCACCGCGGCTGCATCCCGACCAAGGCCCTGCTGCACGCCGCCGAGGTCGCCGACGCCGCGGCCGAGGGCTCCAAGATCGGTGTCCGGTCCACGTTCGACGGTGTCGACATGGCCGGCGTCAACTCCTACAAGGACGGTGTCGTCGGCAGGCTCTACAAGGGACTGCAGGGGCTGGTGAAGTCCCGCAGGATCGAGCTGGTGCAGGGCACGGGCACGTTCGTCGCGCCCAACGCGGTCGACGTGGCCGTCGACGGCGCGGTGGACCGCTACGTGGGCCGCAACGTCGTGCTCGCGACGGGGTCCTACGCACGCAGCCTCCCCGACCTCGAGATCGGCGGCCGGATCATCACCTCCGACCAGGCGCTGACCCTCGAGGAGGCCCCGAAACGGGTCGTCGTGCTCGGCGGCGGCGTGATCGGGGTCGAGTTCGCCAGCGTGTGGCGGTCGTTCGGGGCGGAGGTCACCGTCGTCGAGGCGCTGCCGCGGCTGGTCCCCAACGAGGACGAGTTCTCCTCGAAGCTCCTCGAGCGCGCGTTCCGCAAGCGCAAGATCGCCTTCAAGACCGGGGTCCGGTTCACCGGCGCCAAGCAGGACGACAACGGGGTGACCGTCAGCCTCGAGTCCGGCGAGGAGATCGAGGCCGACCTGCTGCTCGTCGCCGTCGGCCGCGGCCCCAACACCACCGGCCACGGATACGAGGAGGCCGGGGTCCGGATGGAGCGCGGCTTCGTCCTCACCGACGACCGCCTGCGCACCAACCTGGACGGCGTCTACGCCGTCGGCGACATCGTCCCCGGCCTGCAGCTGGCCCACCGCGGGTTCGCGCAGGGCATCTTCGTCGCCGAGGACATCGCCGGCCTCGCTCCCGCCCCGATCGACGAGGCCGGCATCCCGCGGGTCACCTACTGCGAGCCGGAGGTCGCCTCGGTCGGGCTGACCGAGGAGCAGGCCCGCGAGCGCCACGGCGAGGTGCAGACGCTGACCTACGACCTCGGCGGCAACGGCAAGTCCCAGATCCTGCAGACGTCGGGCGCGATCAAGCTGGTCAAGGCCGGCCCCGCCGGCACCCCGGGCCTGGTCGTCGGGCTGCACATGGTCGGTGCCCGGGTGGGTGAGCTGATCGGGGAGGCGCAGCTGATCTACAACTGGGATGCTCAGGCCGAGGACGTCGCCGCGCTGATCCACGCCCACCCGACCCAGAACGAAGCACTCGGCGAGGCCCACCTCGCCCTCGCCGGCAAGCCGCTGCACACCCACGGCTGACGGCTGCCGACACCCGCACACGACGCGACACGCACAAGAGGAGCTCCGACCCGCCATGGCCTTCTCCGTCCAGATGCCCGCCCTCGGTGAGAGCGTCACCGAGGGCACGGTCACCCGCTGGCTCAAGCAGGAGGGCGACCGGGTCGAGGTCGACGAGCCACTGCTGGAGGTCTCGACCGACAAGGTCGACACCGAGATCCCGTCGCCCGCGGCCGGCGTCCTGCAGCGCATCGTCGCCGCCGAGGACGAGACCGTCGAGGTCGGCGCCGAGCTGGCTGTGATCGGTGACGCCGACGAGGCGGCCGGTGGCGGGTCCGACTCCGGCGGCGGCGCGGGCACCGCGCAGGCCGAGCCCGAGCCCGCCGCCGAGCCCGAGCCCGAGCCGGCCGCGCAGGCCGAGCCCGCCGCGACGGCCGAGCCGGAGCCGGCGGCCGCGTCGTCCGGGTCGGGCTCGGGCGGCTCCGGCGGCGGGTCCCCCGTCTCGATGCCGGAGCTGGGCGAGAGCGTCACCGAGGGCACGGTCACCCGCTGGCTCAAGCAGGTCGGCGACACCGTCGAGGTCGACGAGCCGCTCGTGGAGATCTCGACCGACAAGGTCGACACCGAGATCCCCTCGCCGCTCGCGGGGACCCTGCTGGAGATCACCGTCGGCGAGGACGAGACGGTCGAGGTGGGTGCGCAGCTCGCCCTGATCGGCGACGGCTCGGCCGCCGCCGCCGCCCCGTCCGCTCCCGCCGAGAAGCCGCAGGAGGCCCCCGCACAGGAGACGAAGGCGGAGGAGCCCGCGCAGCAGGCCCCGGCGCAGCAGGCCGCCCCGGCGGAGCCCGAGCCGGCCGCGACGCAGGACGCGCCCCGGCAGAGCGAACCGGCCGCGAGCAGCAGCAACGGGAGCGACAACGGCGATGCGGCCGGTGGCGACCGCATCCCCTACGTGACCCCGCTCGTGCGCAAGCTCGCCGCGGAGAACGACGTCGACCTGGCGACGCTGCAGGGCAGCGGCGTCGGCGGCCGCATCCGCAAGCAGGACGTGCTGGCCGCCGCCGAGAAGGCCGCGGAGAAGGCCGCCCCGGCGGCTCCCGCGCCGGCCCCGGCCGCCCCCGCCGCTCCCGCACAGCCGGCCGCGAGCGGCGCGCCGCGCACCCCGACGGCGGTCCCGCAGCGTGCCGACGGCGCGCCCCAGCCGGGCACCACCGTCAAGATGCCGCGGCTGCGCCAGGTCATCGCGCAGCGGATGCGCGAGTCGCTCGCCGTCTCGGCCCAGCTGACGACGGTGCAGGAGGTCGACGTCACCCGCGTCGCCAAGCTGCGCGCCGCGGCGAAGGCCGAGTTCGAGGCCCGCGAGGGCGTCAAGCTCACGTACCTCCCGTTCTTCGCCAAGGCCACCATCGAGGCGCTGCGGGCGTTCCCGCAGGTCAACGCGTCGATCAACGAGGAGACCAAGGAGGTGACCTACCACGGCGCCGTGCACCTGGCGATCGCGGTCGACACCCCCCGCGGCCTGCTCGTCCCGGTGATCAAGAACGCCGAGGAGCTCAACATCGCGGGCCTGGCCCGGCACATCGCCGACGTGGCCGCCCGCACCCGGGCCAACAAGATCGGTCCCGACGAGCTGTCCGGCGGCACGTTCACGATCACCAACATCGGCAGCGCGGGCGCCCTGTTCGACACCCCGATCATCAACCAGCCGCAGGTCGCGATCCTGGGCACCGGGGCGATCGTCAAGGAGCCCAAGGTCGTCGCGGGCGCGGACGGCGAGGACGTCATCGCCATCCGCTCGGTCTGCTACCTGCCGCTGACCTACGACCACCGCCTCGTCGACGGTGCCGACGCCGGCCGCTTCGTCAGCGCCGTCAAGGCCCGCCTCGAGGAGGGCGCGTTCGAGTCCGACCTGGGCCTGTAGGCATCGACGGTCCGGCGGCCCCCGGCGGGCCGCCGGGCCGCTCCGGTCGCGGGCCGCGGTGGGCTCGGGAAGGATCACGGGCGTGCGCGTGGTCGTCGCCGGTTCGTCCGGTCTCATCGGTACCAGCCTGGTGTCCGCGTTGCGCGCGGCCGGGCACGACGTCGTACGGCTCGTGCGGCGGGCTCCGTCGGCCCCCGACGAGCGCGGCTGGGACCCACCCGCCGGCCGCATCGACGACGGCACGTTCGACGGTGCCGACGCCGTGGTCAACCTGGGCGGGGTCGGGATCGGCGACCGCCCCTGGAGCGGCTCGCGCAAGCAGGCGATCCGCGACAGCCGCAACGTCCCGACCGAGGTGCTCGCCCGCGCCGTCGCCGAGCACGGCGTCCCGACGCTGGTCAGCGGGTCGGCCGTCGGCTACTACGGCGACGCGGGCGACCGCGCCGTCACCGAGTCCGCGCCGTCGGGTGGCGGCTTCCTCGCCGACGTCTGCCGTGACTGGGAGGCGGCCACCGCGCCCGCGTCCGAGGCGGGCGCACGCGTGGTGCTGCTGCGCACCGGGCTGGTGCTGTCGCGGTCGGGTGGGCTGCTCGCTCCGATGAAGGTGGTGTGGCGGCTCTGTCTCGGCGCCCGGCTGGGCACCGGGCGGCAGTACATGTCGTGGGTCTCCCTCGACGACGAGGTCGGCGCGATCGTGTTCGCGATCGAGCACCCGGAGCTGTCCGGGCCCGTCAACGTCACCGGGCCGACGCCCGTCACCAACCGGGAGCTGACGCGTACGCTCGCCAAGGCCCTCGGGCGCCCGGCGCCGTTCGCCGTGCCGGCCGTCGTGATCCGCTCCGTGCTCGGCGAGATGGGCGAGGAGATGCTGCTGTTCGGGCAGCGGGCCGTGCCGAAGGCACTGCTCGACGCGGGCTTCCGGCACCGGCACGACACAGTGACCGAGGCCCTCGCCGCGGCGGTCTGACGGACCCCCCGCTGACGTACTGTGGGGCCATGTCCGACACGCTGATCTCGGTCCCCACCACCACCCGCAGCTGCCGCGCCGGCACGGGTCCCGTGCAGACCGAGGTCATCGAGCGGATCGGCTACCTCGAGGCGTGGGACCGCCAGCGCGAGCACGCCGCGGCCCGCCGCGAGGGCACCGGCCCCGACGTGCTGATGCTGCTGGAGCACGACTCGGTGTACACCGCGGGCAGGCGGACGCGCCCGTCCGACCGACCCACCGACGGCACCCCGGTCATCGACGTCGACCGCGGCGGCCTGATCACCTGGCACGGCCCGGGCCAGCTCGTCGGCTACCCGATCATCGCGCTGACCGAGCCGCTCGACGTCGTCGACTACGTGCGCCGGCTGGAGGAGGCCCTGATCCGGGTCTGCCACCAGCTCGGTCTGACCTCCGCCGGCCGCGTCGCCGGCCGCAGCGGGGTGTGGCTGCCCGCCGAGGGCGGCCGTCCTGAGCGCAAGGTGGCCGCGATCGGCGTCCGCGTCCAGGGCGGGGTCACCCTGCACGGGTTCTCCGTCAACTGCGACGCCGACCTCTCCGCCTTCGACAAGATCGTCCCGTGCGGGATCAGCGACGCGGGCGTCACGTCGCTGTCGCTGGAGCTGGGCCGGCGGGTGTCGGTCGCGGAGGTCCGCGGCCTCGCCCACGACGCCGTCCTCGCCGCGCTGGAGGGCACCCTCCCGGTCGTCGAGCACGTCGTCGAACGACCGGCGGCGCCCGCCGGCATCGACCTGCGGCTGGACCCCCGGCTGCGCTGACCGTCCCCGGTCGACCCCGCCCGAGCAGTGCGGCGGTTTACCGCTCGTGGTTCCCGCTCCCGGCCGGGGGCGGTGTGTCGGGCGACGCGCCGCCGGCGGCCGCCGGGCCCGTGTCCCCGGCTGCCGGCGCCGTCCCGCTCCCGGCGACCGCGCTGATCGCCGACCGGAGCCGGAACGCCCAGACCACGACGACGATGCCGAACACGAGTGCGTAGATCCCGGCGATCCACAGCAGGCTGACGAGACCGATCTTCGGCCACACCAGCAGCAGGATGCCGAACACGATGCTCAGGATCCCGGCCGCGAGCATCCAGCCCCAGGTCGTGGACCCGTTGCGGCGCATCGCCAGCGACTCGGAGATCTGGGCGATGCCGTTGACGATGCTCCAGAACGCGATCACGAACAGGATCGCCAGCACCGTCACGCCGGGCCACACGAACGCGACGATGCCCGCCGCGACCGAGATCACGCCCTGCACGACGTGCCAGCCCCAGTGGTTGTCCTGGGACCGGTGCCGGATGCCGGCGACGACGGCGGTGATGCCGTCGAGCACCGCGTAGATGCCGAACACGAACACGAGCGCGAGCAGCGCCGTGCCGGGCGTGAACAACAGGATGAGTCCGAAGAGGATCCCCAGGATCCCCCTGAGCAGCACGAGCCACCACACGCCGCGCGCGATCGACTCCACACCGGACACAGCGCTGGATCCAGGGACCGTCATGCGAGCAGAACGTACCCGACCGCGCCCGCCGGGCCAGCCCCCGAAAGGGGACCGCTCACCCCAGCTGGGGCACGACCTCCGTCGCGACGAGCTCGATCTGGTCGAGGTCGTTCAGGTCGAGCAGCTGTAGGTAGACACGGGAGATTCCGGTCTGCTCGCGCCACCGCCCGAGCCGGTCGACCGCCTCGGCGGGCGAGCCCGCGAGCCCCTCGGCACGCACCTGCGCCTCGTCGCGCCCGATCATCAGCGCCCGCGCGGCGACCTCGGCGTCGGTCCGCCCGACGCAGACGGTCAGCGCGATGGACCGCACGATCTCACCGGGATCCCGGTCGATCTCGGCGCAGGCCGCCGCCACCCGCTCGAACTGCGTCGAGACGAGGTCCGGGGCCGCGAAGGGCACGTTGAACTCGTCGGCGTAGCGGGCCGCGAGAGCGGGCGTCCGGGTGGCGCCGCGGCCACCGATGACGACCGGCGGGCGGGGCTGCTGCACCGGCTTGGGCAGCGCGGGCGAGTCGACGACGGTGTAGTGCTTGCCGGAGAAGGAGAACCGGTCTCCGGGCAACGTCTCCCACAGCCCGGTGACGACCGCGAGCTGCTCGGCGAAGCGGTCGAAGCGCTCCCCGAGCGACGGGAACTCCAGCCCGTAGGCGAGGTGCTCGGCCTCGAACCAGCCGGTGCCCAGGCCCAGCTCGACGCGCCCGCCGGACATCCGGTCGACCTGCGACACCGAGATCGCCAGCGGGCCGGGGTGGCGGAACGTCGCGGCGGTGACCAGCGTCCCGAGCCGGATGCGCGAGGTCTCCCTCGCGAGGCCGGCGAGCGTGATCCAGGCGTCGGTCGGGCCGGGCTCACCGCTGACGTCGCCCATGGCGAGGTAGTGGTCGGAGCGGAAGAAGGCGTCGTAGCCGGCGTCCTCGGCGGCCCGCGCGACGCGCAGCAGGTCGTCGTAGTCGGCACCCTGCTGCGGCTCGGTGAAGATCCGGAAGTCCACGGCGTCAACGCTAGCCCCGCGCGGCGCGGGCCGCCGAGGCCGTCCGCGCGACGGTCCGTGGTCGTCCGTGCAGCTCCGGGCAGCACTCAGGGCAGCACTCAGGGCAGCGCCGTGCCGAGATCGCGCGGCGTAACCTTGCGGGCGTGACGATCGCACCCGAAGGTCGCAAGCTGCTCCGTCTCGAGGTCCGCAACAGCGAGACCCCGATCGAGCGCAAGCCGTCGTGGATCCGCACCCGTGCCCGCACCGGCCCGCAGTACACCGAGCTCAAGGGTCTGGTCCGCACCGGCGGCCTGCACACCGTCTGCGAGGAAGCCGGCTGTCCCAACATCTACGAGTGCTGGGAGGACCGCGAGGCCACGTTCCTCATCGGCGGCGAGCAGTGCACGCGACGCTGCGACTTCTGCCAGATCGACACCGGCAAGCCCGCCGAGCTCGACCGCGACGAGCCCCGCCGGGTCGCCGAGTCCGTCGCCCAGATGGGCCTGCGCTACTCGACCGTCACCGGCGTCGCGCGCGACGACCTGCCCGACGGCGGCGCCTGGCTCTACGCCGAGACGGTCCGCCAGATCCACGCGCTCAACCCCGGCACCGGCGTCGAGCTGCTGATCCCCGACTTCACCAACACCGACGCCCAGCTCACCGAGGTCTTCGACGCCCGCCCCGAGGTGCTGGCGCACAACCTCGAGACCGTCCCGCGGATCTTCAAGCGCATCCGCCCGGCGTTCCGCTACGACCGCTCGCTGCAGGTCATCACCAAGGCCCGGGCGGCCGGCCTGGTCACCAAGTCCAACCTCATCCTGGGCATGGGCGAGACTCCCGACGAGGTCACCGCCGCGCTGGCCGACCTGCACGAGGCCGGCTGCGAGATCATCACGATCACCCAGTACCTGCGTCCCTCGGCCCGGCACCACCCCGTCGAGCGCTGGGTCAAGCCCGAGGAGTTCGTGGAGCACGCCGAGACCGCCGAGCGGATCGGCTTCGCCGGGGTGATGGCCGGGCCGCTGGTGCGCTCGTCCTACCGCGCCGGGCGGCTCTACGCCCAGACCGTCGCGGCCCGCGGTGAGGAGCTCTCCCCGAACCTCGCCCACCTCGCGAGCGAGGGCGCTGCCGCGCAGGAGGCTCGGTCCCTGCTCGCCGGGAGTTAAGACGTATCCTGGCCCCCATGGCCGGTAAGCCCGACAAGGCGGCGAGGAGCGCGGCGAAGCGCGAGCGTCGCGCCGCATCCAAGCAGCGACGTTCCCAGATCTTCGAGGCGTTCAAGATGCAGCGCCGCGAGGACAAGCTGCTCATCCCGCTCATGGTGGGCGCGGTCGTGCTCGGTGGCGCGCTCGGGTTCGTCATCGGGCTGTTCTGGCACCTGCAGTGGTTCACGCTGCCGCTGGGCATCGCGGTGGGCGCGCTCGGGGCCGTCAGCATCTTCGGCCGCCGGGTGCAGCGCACCGTCTACGGCAAGGCAGAGGGCCAGCCCGGGGCCGCGGGCTGGGCGCTGGACAATCTGCGCGGCCAGTGGCGGGTCACCAGCAGCGTCAGCGGCAACACCCACCTCGACGCGGTGCACCGGGTCATCGGCCTGCCCGGCGTCGTCCTCGTCGGCGAGGGCAGCCCGCACCGGGTTCGCCCGCTGCTCGCGCAGGAGAAGAAGCGCACCGCCCGCGTCGTGGGCAACACGCCGATCTACGACATCGTCGTCGGCAACGGCGACAACGAGGTGCCGCTGTCGAAGCTGCACACCCACCTGCGCAAGCTGCCGCGCAACATCGACCGCAAGCAGATGGACTCGCTCGAGACGCGGCTGGCCGCCCTCGGCACGCGCACCGGCACCGCCGCGATGCCCAAGGGCCCGCTGCCGCAGGGCGCCAAGATGCGCAGCGTGCAGCGCACGGTCCGGCGGCGCTGACCGGCGTCCGCCTCGCTCTCCGGCCCGTCCCGGGTCAGGTTGTCCCCGTCGGGACGCGTGTCACCGGGTACGGATGACGATCGTCTTCGCCGCCCGGTCGTGCAGGCCGCGGCCGTCCTCGTCGCGGATCAACGGCGGGATGACGACGCCGAGCAGCAGCGTGCGGACCACGGCACGCGGAATGCCGACGAGCACCTTGCCGTCGACGGGAGCCGCCCGCATGCCCAGCGCGGCCATGCCCGGCGTCGAGCCGAACACCGCCACCGACAGCGCCGTGATGGCGAACCAGACCAGCCAGATCGTCCAGCCGAACGTCGAGCCGCGGTCGAACGAGCTCGCGCCGACGAACAGCAGCGAGACGAGGTAGCCCAGCAGCCAGTCGATCGTGACACCCCCGGCACGGCGCCAGAAACCGGCCACCGACCCCACCCCCGTCGCAGGCAGGCCGAACTTCTCGCCGGGCGGCGTGCGCGGGGCGGCGTCGTCGGATCCGGCGGGTGATCCCGGCATCCAGGAGTCGATCCAGCGGCTCATGCCCCTTAGCGTAGGCGGGCGTTGTGAGGTCAGTCCCAGGTCCGGCCGTTAACCTCGGTGAAACGCGAGGGTGACGGCCGGGCAACACCGCCGCCATAGCGTCAACGACGATTTCAGCCGATCCATGCGGGTCATCGCGGACTCCGCCGATCAACCCGGCCCCATCGAAGGAGCGAGTGAGCGTGTTCAGCAACTCCGAAGAGGTACTCAAGTACATCTCGGACGAGAAGGTCGAGTACGTCGACATCAGGTTCTGCGACCTGCCCGGCGTCATGCAGCACCTCACCGTCCCCGCCACCACCGCCGCCGACCTGCTCCAGGACGGTGCCGCGTTCGACGGCTCGTCCGTCCGCGGCTTCCAGGCGATCAACGAGTCGGACATGGCGCTGTTCGCCGACACGGCGACCGCCCGGCTGGACCCGTTCCGC
Organism: Pseudonocardia benzenivorans CB1190; assembly: GCF_000196675.2. Classification (GTDB taxonomy): domain Bacteria; phylum Actinomycetota; class Actinomycetes; order Mycobacteriales; family Pseudonocardiaceae; genus Pseudonocardia; species Pseudonocardia benzenivorans. Next base: position 4,900,968 of record NC_015312.1, read on the forward strand.
AAGCACAAGACGCTGAACATCAACTTCTTCGTGCACGACCCGATCACCGGCGAGCCCTACAGCCGCGACCCGCGCAACATCGCCCGCAAGGCGCAGGAGTACCTCAACGCCTCGGGCATCGCGGACACCGCGTACATGGCCCCGGAGGCCGAGTTCTACATCTTCGACTCGATCCGCTTCGCGTCGAGCCCGCACGAGACGTTCCACCACATCGACTCCTCCGAGGGCTGGTGGAACACCGGCCGCGAGGAGGAGGGCGGCAACCTCGGCTACAAGGTCAACTACAAGGGCGGCTACTTCCCCGTCCCGCCGGTCGACCACTACGCGGACCTGCGCGCCGACATCGTCTCGACGATGACCGCGATGGGCTTCGACGTGGAGCGCGAGCACCACGAGGTGGGCACCGCGGGTCAGGCGGAGATCAACTACAAGTTCAACACCCTGCTCCACGCCGCCGACGACATCATGCTGTTCAAGTACATCGTCAAGAACACGGCGTGGCAGCACGGCAAGACGGCCACCTTCATGCCCAAGCCGCTGTTCGGTGACAACGGCTCCGGCATGCACGTGCACCAGTCGCTGTGGAAGGACGGCCAGCCGCTCTTCCACGACGAGTCCGGCTACGGCGGCCTGTCCGACACCGCGCGTTACTACATCGGCGGCCTGCTCCACCACGCGCCGTCGCTGCTGGCCTTCACCAACCCGACGGTGAACTCCTACCACCGCCTGGTCCCGGGCTTCGAGGCGCCGGTCAACCTGGTGTACTCCGCGCGCAACCGCTCGGCCTGCATCCGCATCCCGCTCTCGGGCAACAACCCGAAGGCCAAGCGCATCGAGTTCCGCTGCCCCGACTCGTCGGGCAACCCGTACCTGGCCTTCTCGGCGATGCTGATGGCAGGCCTCGACGGCATCAAGAACAAGATCGAGCCGCCGGCGCCCATCGACAAGGACCTCTACGAGCTCCCGCCCGAGGAGGCCAAGGACATCCCGCAGGTCCCGGGCAGCCTGGGCGCGGTCATCGACCGGCTCGAGGCCGACCACGAGTACCTGCTCGAGGGTGGCGTCTTCACGTCCGACCTGATCGAGACGTGGATCTCCTACAAGCGCGAGACGGAGATCGACCCGCTCCGCCTGCGCCCGCACCCGTACGAGTTCGCCCTGTACTACGACGTCTGATCCACTGAGCGGTCCGGGCTGCGCCTGACGCGCCCGGGTCGTGGGATCGACGCCCGCGTCGGCCCGGCACCTCACCTCGCGTGGGTGCCGGGCCCCCGTCGTTCCAGGGGCCCGTCGTCGGGGTGGCCCGTCCGTACGGGCCTCCGGGACCCGGCTCCGACGAGGGAAAACCCTGCCCCTGTCGCGGGGCCCGCCCGGTGCCGCGGCGGCACGTGCCGGCGGACCCTCGCCGCATGCCACCGACACGCACACCCGTCCCCGCCGCCCCGCCACCCCGCTCCGGTCGGCGCGGCGCCCGGCTCGCCCTCGTCATCGGCGCCGTCGTCGTCCTCGTCGTCGGCGTGACCGTCGCGGCCGTCGCGCTGGGCGTCTCCACCGCCCGGTCGCTGCAGCAGGACACCGTCAGCCGCACGTTCGCCGGCGTCCGCGAGATCGTCGTCGAGGTCGACTCGGGCACCGTCGGGCTCCGCCCGGCGGAGGGCCCGGACGTCGTCGCCACGACGGTCCGCCACTTCTCCCCCGGCGACGAGCCGGTCCTCACCACGGCGGTCGCCGACGGCGTGCTGACGCTGCGGTCGGACTGCCCGTCCTTCCACCTCGGCTGCGAGACCGAACAGCAGGTCGCCGTGCCCGCCGGGACCGCGGTGAGCGTCCGGACGGTCGACGGCGCGATCGACGCCACGGGGCTGTGGACGCCGCGCTTCGCGGCGACGACCGTCGACGGGCCGATCCGGGCCGGGTTCGCCGTCGTGCCCGACGACGTGCAGGCCCGCACCGTCTCCGGTGACGTGCACCTCGCCGTGCCGCCCGCCGGCTACCGCGTGAGCACGCGCAGCGTGTCCGGCGACGTCGGCGTCCGTGTCGTCGACGACCCGGCCGCTCCCCGGACGCTCACCGCGACGACGGTGAGCGGAGCGATCCAGCTCGCCTCCGCGTGACCCGCGCGCCGCCGCGCCGCGGCTCAGGAGGCGCCGGCCCCGCCCTCACGGTGGGCGGGGCCGGACCGCAGCCCGGCGGAGAGCTGGTGGCGCAGGCCGGTGACGAGGATGTCGAGGCCCTCGTCGAGCTCGGCGGCCCCGTCGTAGGCGGCGAGCTCGTGCGCGAGCGCCCGCAGCCGTGGGAAGTCACGCGCCGGTAGCCGGTGCAGGCCGAGCCGGAGCAGGTCGTCGGTCTCGTCGGGGTCGGCCACCTGCTCCTGGACCTCGTTGAGCACGTGACCGTGCAGGAACCCCGTGAACAGCCGGTAGCCGTGCAGCGCACCCTTGGGGTCGAACCCGGCGCCCACGAGCAGGTCGACGATCGCCTCGAGCGGGCGCAGCGTGGCGATCGGGCGCAGCCCCAGGGGCGTGGCCAGCGGGCGGGTGACCAGGAGCGGCACGACGTGCGGGTGGGCGAGCGCGATGGCGCGGAAGCTGTGGGCGCAGCGGCGCAGGACGACGTCCCAGTCCGCCCCGTCGACCGCTCTCGGCACCTGCAGATCCGCCAGCACGAGCTCGACGACACCGTCGAGCAGCTCGTCCTTGCTGGCGGCGAACCGGTAGAGCCGCATCGGGTCGCGGCCGAGAGCGCGGCCGAGGCGGCGCATCGACAGTGCCTCGACGCCATCCGCGTCGATCATGCGGAGGGCCTCCACGAGCACCGTCCGACGGTCGAGGGCGGCCCGCCGCAGCGTCCGCCCACCCCCGGCCCCGGACGAGGCGGCCTCGTCCCCCTCCGCCGTTCCCCTGGCCTCCATCGTCCCCCCATGCCCCGTGACTCTGCCCCGTGACTCTCCGCGTCGAGCCCCCGTGCTCCAACTTGACAGTTCGCCGCTACAGCGTAGCGTCTACGACGTAGATCTACACCGTAGCGCTACGCCAGGTACATTTCGAGCGCGGAGGCGGCATGGTCGACGGAACCGTGACGTGGTTCGATCCGCGCCGTCGCATCGGTGTCATCACCCTCGACGACGGCACCGAGGTCTCCGTCTCCGGAGCGCAGATCGACGGGGGCGGGCAGCAGAGCCTGTGCCCGGGCGACCGCGTGACGTTCACCCTCGTCGAGGGCCCCGACGGGCCGCACGCCACCGGCGTGTGGCAGCCCTGACCAGCCGGCCGTCCCCGGCCCCGCTCCCGACACCGCCCCATGCCCCCATACCGAGGAGGACCCTCCGCTGTGACGACACTGACCGCGCCCGCCCCCACGGGCAGCGGCCCGAAACCTGTGCTCGACGGGCGCCGCCACCGCGGCGAGGTCGGCCTCGTGTACGTCGCGGTCATCGTGCCGATGCTCGCGCTCGTCGCCGCCGTCCCCCTGGCCTGGGGGCGGGGCCTCACCTGGACCGACGTCGGCCTCGCCGTGGGGTTCTACCTCGTGTCGGCGCTGGGCGTCACCGTCGGCTTCCACCGTCTGTTCACCCATCGCTCGTTCAGCGCCAAGCGTCCGCTGCGGATCGCGCTCGCCGTCGCCGGCAGTCTCGCGCTGCAGGGTGACGTACTCACCTGGGTGGCCGACCACCGCCGCCACCACGCGTTCTCCGACAAGGAGGGCGACCCGCACTCGCCGTGGCGCTTCGGCACCACGCCCGCGGCGCTCGTCCGGGGCCTGTGGTGGTCGCACGTCGGCTGGCTGTTCGAGCCGGCCCGCACCAACGCCGACCGGTTCGCCCCCGACCTCGTCGCCGACCGCGACATCTCCCGGATCAGCCGCAGCTTCGGCCTGCTCACCCTGGCCAGCCTGCTCGCGCCCGCCCTGCTCGGCGGTCTCATCAGCATGTCCTGGTGGGGCGCCGCCACGGCGTTCGTCTGGGCGAGCCTCGTCCGGGTCGCCGTCCTGCACCACGTGACCTGGTCGATCAACTCGATCTGCCACGTCATGGGCGACCGCCCCTTCACCAGCCGCGACCGGTCGACGAACGTGTGGCCGCTGGCCGTCCTGTCCATGGGTGAGTCCTGGCACAACCTCCACCACGCGGACCCGACCTGTGCGCGCCACGGGGTACGCCGCGGACAGATCGACATCTCCGCCCGGGTCATCTGGGTGTTCGAGAAGCTGGGCTGGGCCGACTCGGTCCGCTGGCCGACCCCGGTCCGCCTGCAGCGCCTCGCCCGCACCCCGGCCTGAGCCGCCGACGCGCCGTCCCGCCCGTCGCCGGTGGTCGCCCGCGGATCAGCCGTCCGTGCGCGACCACCGCCGCATGATCGGTCCCACCGGGACGAACGCGAGCAGCCAGCACAGCTCGCCGGCCGTCGGCGAGGCGAAGGCGACGGGGATCGCGACGACGAACGCCAGCACCGCGCCCGTGAGCCCACCCACGGTGTCGACGAGCTCGTTGCGCGACGTCCGCGGCTCCAGCAGGCGTCGCCGCACCGCCCACCACAGCAGCACCAGCTGCAGTCCGGCGGTGGCCGCGACCGTCGCCGAGTACACGACCACCGCGACGGTCTCGTCGCCGTACTCGGCCAGCAGCGACGTCGTGTAGGGGATCATCGCGATCGTCGCGAGCAGCGCGGTGTTCAGGACGAGCACACCGGCGTCGGGCCTGCGCACGAGGCCGAGCATGTGGTGGTGGGAGATCCAGAACCGGCCGATCACCGCGAAGCTCAGGACGGCCGACCAGATCGACGGCAGCTGCTCCACCAGCGCCGCCTTCAACGCCTGCGCGCTCAACCCCTCCGGGACGACGATGTCGAGCACCAGGATCGTGAACGCGATCGCGAACACGCCGTCGCTGAAGGCCAGCAGCCGGCCCATCCCGACGCCACCCTCCCGCTCGAGGTCGTCCTCCTGCCCGGTGTCGTCCCCGCCCCCGGACACCTCAGTGGCCATGCCGTCCTCCCTCGGTCCCCTCTCCCGGCATCCTGGCCGATCACGGCAGGCCGTGGACACCGGATACGTAGTCTCGGGGACATGACGGCAGCCCGGACCCTGTTCACGTTCGACGACTCCTACGCGCGGGACGTACCGGGGATGTCGCTGCCGTGGCAGGCGGTGGAGGTCGCGACGCCCGAGCTGCTCGTGCTCAACGACGCGCTCGCGGCCGAGCTGGGCGTCGACGCCGCCGGTCTGCGCGAGCCGGCCGGGGTGGCGCTGCTCGTCGGGAACGGGCTGCCCGACGGGGTGACCACCCGCGCGCTGGTCTACTCGGGCCATCAGTGGGGGGTCTACCGGCCCCGGCTGGGCGACGGCCGCGCGCTGCTGCTCGGCGAGGTCGTCGACACCCGCGGCCGGCGCCGGGACCTGCACCTGAAGGGCACGGGCGCGACACCGTTCTCCCGCGGGTTCGACGGCATGGCAGCCGTCGGGCCGATGCTGCGCGAGTATCTGATGGGCGAGGCCATGCAGGCCATGGGTGTCCCGACGACGCGGGCGCTGGCCGTCGTCGCCACCGGGACCCGGGTCCGGCGCGAGCGGTCGCTTCCCGGCGCGGTGCTGTGCCGGGTGGCGGCGAGCCACCTGCGGATCGGGACGTTCGAGTACGCGGCGGCGTCGGGCGACCGCGAGATGCTGCGCGCGCTCGCCGACCACGTGATCGCCCGGCACCATCCGGCGGCCGCCGACGCGCCGCAGCCCTACCTGGAGCTGTTCCGCCGTGTCGTCGACGCGCAGGCGGCGCTGGTCGCGCGCTGGATGCTCGTCGGGTTCGTCCACGGCGTGATGAGCACCGACAACACGACGGTCTCCGGCGAGACGATCGACTACGGCCCGTGCGCGTTCATGGACGCCGTCGACCCCGCCACCGTGTTCAGCTCGCTCGACGACACCGGCCGCTACGCCTACGGCAGGCAACCGTCGATCCTGCGGTGGAACCTCGCCCGGTTCGGCGAGACGCTCGCGCCGCTGCTCGGCCCCGACGCGGCCGACGCCCTCGACGGCGTGCTGGCCGGCTACCCCGCCGCCTACGAGCGGTACTGGGCGACGGGGATGGCCGCCAAGCTCGGCATCGCGGCGCCGGACGTGGCGCTGGGCACCGACCTGATGGACCTGCTGCACGCCGAGCACGTCGACTTCACCACGTTCTTCCGGGCCCTCGCGGCGGGGACGGCGCGCGACCTCGTCCTCGACCGCGCCCGGTTCGACGCGTGGGCCGCCCGGCGCGAGGCGCTGCTCCCGGCCGACCGCGCGGGGGTGGCCGCCGCCATGGACCGCGTCAACCCGCTCTACATCCCGCGCAACGACCGCGTCGACGCCGCGCTCGCCGCCGCCGAGGCCGGTGACCAGGCGCCGTTCGAGCGGCTGCTCGACGCCGTCTCACGGCCCTTCGAGCAGCGGCCGGGCCTCGACGATCTCGTCGGGCCGGCCCCCACGGGATCGATTCCGCACGTCACGTACTGCGGGACCTGAGATCGTCTCGTTTCGAGACGATCTCGCTGCGGACGACCACCGGGGTGTCAACATTCACGACCCGGTGCGTTGTGGTGGTCGTCGTTCGTCCGTTGTACTGCACCGGACCCGATGTCGACGACGCAGGACCTCCGGGGGTTTTTCCATGACGACGGCCATGCGCGAGCGCGCCCAGCTGGTCTACGACTTCGCCGACGGTGACCGCAGCCAGACCGACCTCCTGGGCGGCAAGGGCGCCAACCTCGCGGAGATGACGCGGCTGGGCCTGCCGGTCCCGCCCGGCTTCACCATCACGACCGAGGCGTGCCGGCACTACCTCGACCGCGGCGAGGAACCGCAGTCGCTGCGCGTCCAGGTCACGATGGCGCTGCGCCGCCTCGAGGACGGCCTGGGCAGGCGCCTCGGCGACATCCAGGACCCGCTGCTCGTCTCCGTCCGCTCCGGGGCCAAGGTGTCGATGCCCGGGATGATGGAGACGGTCCTCAACGTCGGGCTCAACGACTACTCCGTGAAGGGCCTCGCGGAGGCGGCCAAGGACGAGCGCTTCGCCTGGGACTCCTACCGGCGGCTCATCCAGATGTTCGGCCGCACGGTGCTGGACATCCCGTCGGAACGGTTCGAGGACCGGCTCGACGCCGTGAAGACCCGCGAGGGCGCGACGACCGACGTCGAGCTCAGCCCGGCCGCGCTGCAGGGCCTCGTCGAGGACTTCAAGGACATCGTCTCCGACGCGACCGGCCGCGACTTCCCGCAGGACCCACGCGAGCAGCTCGACATGGCGATGCGCGCCGTCTTCGACTCCTGGAACACCGACCGCGCCCGCATCTACCGGCGCCGCGAGCGCATCCCGCACGACCTCGGGACGGCCGTCAACATCTGCGCGATGGTCTTCGGCAACATGGGCGAGGACTCGGGCACCGGTGTCTGCTTCACCCGCGACCCCGCGACGGGCAAGCAGGGCGTCTACGGCGACTACCTGGTCAACGCCCAGGGCGAGGACGTCGTCGCCGGCATCCGCAACACGCTCTCCCTCGAGGACTTCGCCCGGCTCGATCCGGCGTCGCACGCCGAGCTCACGCGCATCATGCGGCGGCTCGAGACCCACTACCGCGACCTGTGCGACATCGAGTTCACCGTCGAGCGCGGCAAGCTGTGGATGCTGCAGACGCGCGTCGGGAAGCGGACCGCGGGCGCGGCGTTCCGGATCGCGACGCAGCTCGTCGACGAGCAGGTCATCACCCGCGACGAGGCGCTCACCCGGGTCACCGGGCATCAGCTGGCCCAGCTGATGTTCCCGCAGTTCGACGCGGACGCCCCCCGCACGCTGCTCACGAAGGCGATGGCCGCGTCGCCGGGCGCGGCCGTCGGTGAGGTCGTGTTCGACTCCGCCACCGCCGTCGCCCGCGCCGCGGAGGGCCGCCGGGTGCTGCTGGTCCGTCGTGAGACCAACCCCGACGACCTCGAGGGCATGATCGCCGCGACCGGTGTGCTCACCAGCCGCGGCGGCAAGACCTCGCACGCGGCCGTCGTCGCCCGCGGCATGGGCCGCACCTGCGTCTGCGGCGCGGAGGAGATCGACGTCGACGCCGAGGCGAAGGTGCTGCGCGTCAACGGCACGACGATCGCCGAGGGCGAGCTGCTCTCCATCGACGGCTCCACCGGCGAGGTATTCGCGGGCGAGCTGCCGGTGGTGCCCTCACCCGTCGTCACCTACCTGGAGCGCGGGCTCGACGCCGCCCTCGAGGGCGTCGACGAGGAGGCCGCGGACCTGGTCCGCGCCGTCGACCGGCTGCTGCGCCACGCCGACCGCACCCGCCGGCTGGCCGTGCGCGCCAACGCCGACAACGCCGAGGACGCGACGCGCGCCCGGTCGCTGGGCGCGCAGGGGATCGGGCTGTGCCGCACCGAGCACATGTTCCTCGGCGACCGCCGGGTGCTGATCGAGCGGCTGATCCTGGCCGAGGACCCCCCGGCGCGCGACGCCGCGCTCGCCGAGCTCCTGCCGTTGCAGCGCGCCGACTTCGTCGAGCTGCTCACGGCCATGGACGGCCTGCCGACGACGATCCGGCTGCTCGACCCGCCGCTGCACGAGTTCCTCCCCGACCGCACCGAGCTCGCGGTCAAGGTCGCCGTCGCGAAGGCGACCGGCGACGGCGTCTCCGCCGACGACGAGCGACTGCTCGCCGCCGTCGAGCGGCTGCACGAGGCCAACCCGATGCTCGGCCGCCGCGGTGTCCGGCTCGGGCTGCTGGTCCCGGGGCTCTACGGCATGCAGGTCCGGGCGATCACCGAGGCCGCGGCCGAGCGCGCGCTCGCCGGCGGCGACCCGCGGGTGGAGATCATGGTCCCGCTCGTCGGATCGGTGATGGAGCTGCACCTGATCCGCGACGAGATCGACGGCATCGTCGCCGACGTGCAGGCTGCCGCGGGGGTCGATCTCGACATCCCGATCGGGACGATGATCGAGCTGCCCCGGGCCGCGCTCACCGCGCGCCGGATCGCGGAGTCGGCCGAGTTCTTCTCCTTCGGCACCAACGACCTCACCCAGACGACCTGGGGCTTCTCCCGCGACGACGTCGAGGCCGCCATCTTCGCCGCCTACCTGGAGAAGGGCGTGTTCACGGTGTCGCCGTTCGAGTCGCTCGACCGCGACGGCGTCGGCGCCCTGATCCGCACCGCGGTGGAGAAGGGCCGCGAGACCCGGCCGGGGATCAAGCTCGGCGTCTGCGGGGAGCACGGCGGCGACCCCGACTCGGTGCACTTCTTCCACTACGCCGGGGTCGACTACGTGTCCTGCTCGCCCTTCCGGGTGCCGGTGGCGCGGCTGGAGGCCGGCCGCGCGGCGCTGGTCGACGACACCGTGGGCGGCGAGCTCTAGCCCGTCCCGCGTCGGCCGCGGCCCTGCGCCGGGCGCACCCTCGGCGTCGCCCGGCGCCCGCGCAACGACGCTCAGGTTGCGCCCGCCGTGCCGAGCGCAACCCCACGGCTGGGCCGGGCCGTCCGCACGACCGTGGGGTTGCGCGCCGGGTCGGCCGGGTCAGTGCGAGCTGCCGACCGCGTCGGCGGGGACGTCGATCTCGGCCGCGACGGCACCGGTCTCGGGAACGGTGACCCGGGTCGACGCGGAGGACCCCGTCGGCGTCGCGACGAGCAGGTGGTGCTCACCCGCCGGCACGGAGCTCAGCTCGAAACGGCCGGCGGCGTCGGTCCGCCCGGCACCGACGACCTCGCCCCGGGCGTCGACCAGTGTCACCGTCGCGACGACGCCCGGGCCGCCGGGGACGCGCACGACCCCGTGCACGGACGCCGGGCCGTCGGCGGTCAGGTCCCGCCAGGCGGGCCCGCCGTTGACGCTCACCAGCTCGGCCACGGGCTCCCGCTCGCCGGACCGCGCGGCGACGACGTAGTCCCCCGACCCGTCGACCTCGAAGCGGTACGTGCCGTCGTCGCCGGTCTCGGTGTTGGCGAGCAGCCCGCCGTCGGTGTCGAAGAGCGACACCGTGGCGCCCACCAGCGGCCGCCCGGCCCGGTCGCCGACCCGGCCGTGCACGCCGGGCCCGGTCGGGAGCGGCGTCGTCTCGGGCTCGGTCCAGGGTGAGTCGGCCAGGGGCGTCCGCGGCGCCGGCGTGAGCGGTACCTCCGGCTCCGACGGGGCCGCCGCGCCGACCGTGTCCCCGGTCCCGGAAACGGGCTCGGAAAGGGTCTCGGCGACCGGCTCGCGGCGACGGCGCACCCGCTCGCGGACGCGTTCCACCAGCAGGTACAGGACGGGGACGAGCACGAGCGTGAGCAGCGTCGAGCTCACCAGCCCGCCGATCACGACGATCGCGAGCGGCTGGGAGATGAACACCCCGCCGCCGGTCAGCCCGAGCGCCATCGGCAGCAGCGCGAAGATCGTGGCGACGGCCGTCATCAGGATCGGCCGCAGCCGGTGCGCGGCGCCGTCGACGATCGCCTCGCGCAGCGGGACGCCGGCCCGGCGTCGCTGGTTCACCAGATCGATGAGCACGATCGCGTTGGTCACGACGATGCCCACCAGCATCAGCATGCCGATCAACGCGGGGACGCCCAGCGGGGTGTTCGTCGCACGCAGCAGGCCGAGCGCGCCCGTCGCGGCGAACGGGATCGAGATCAGCAGCAGCAACGGCTGCAGCAGGCTGCCGAACGTCAGCACCATGACGAGGTAGACGACGGCGATCGCGACGAGCAGGGCGATCCCGAGCTGGGTGAACGCGTCGGACTGCTGCGTCGAGACGCCGCCGATCTCGGCCGTCGCACCCGCGGGCAGCGAGAGCCCGTCGAGGGTGGTGCGCAGGTCGCGGGTGACGGCCCCGAGGTCGTCGGCCGACGGGCGGGCCGTCACCAGCGCGCTGCGCGAGCCGTCGGTGTGGCTGATGCTCGGAGCGGTACGGACCTCCGCGACCGTCGCGACGTCGGACAGCCGCAGCGGCCCGGCGAGCGGGAGCGCCTGCAGCGCGGCGAGGTCGGCGGGCGCGGTCCCGGAGCGGACGACGACGTCCTGCCGCACCCCGTCGATCGTCACCGAGCCGATCGTCGTGCCGCGCAACGCCGCCGCGACGACCTGCCCGACCTGGGCCTCGGTGAGGCCGGCGGCCGCGGCCTTCTGCCGGTCGACGGTCACCCGGATCGACGGCTGCGCGGCGGCCAGGTTGTTGCGGACGTCGGCGGCGCCGGGAATGGCGGCGACGGCCTGCTGCACCTGGTCGGCGGCCTGTGCGAGGACGGCCGGGTCCTCGGCCCGGACGGTCACCTGCAGCTGGTCGGACCCGAACCCGCCCTGCCCGTTCTGCACGGTCAGGTTGCCGACGCGGTCGGGGCCGCCGAGCGAGTCGAGCCGGCCGCGCAGGTCGTCGGCCACGGCGGTGGCGTCGGCGTCGTCGGCCAGCGTGACGGAGAACCGCGTCGTGCCCGAGCCGCCCGCGCCGGGCCTGCCCAGGCCCTGCGCGCCGCCCGGGGTCCCGACGGTGACCTGGTAGGTCGCGACGCCCGGGGTGTCGCGCAGGACGGCCTCGACCTGCTTGGCGGCGGCGTCGGCCTGCGGCAGGCCGGTGCCGGGGGCGAGCTCCTGGGTGACCGAGATCGTGTTGCCGCCCGCGTCGCCGAGGAAGTTGGTACGCAGCCCCGGGACCAGCGCGAACGTCCCGGCGAGGATCAGCACCGCGACGACGATCGCCACGACGGGACGGCGCAGCGCGCCGCGCAGGACGGGCAGGTAGCCGCGCTGCAGCCGGGTCGGCGCGGTGAGCGGGTCGTCGCCCTTGACCGCAGGCGCGTCGCCCTCGACCGGCTCGCGGACCTTCAGCACCGCCGACGCCAGCACCGGCACAACCGTCAGCGACACGACGAGCGACGCCAGCAGCGCGGCCGTCACCGTCACCGCGAACGGCCGGAACAGCTCGCCGACCTGCCCGCCGACCAGGCCGATCGGCGCGAACACGGCGACGGTGGTGATCGTCGAGGCGGTGATCGCGCCCGCGACCTCGCGGACGGCCGCCACGATCGCCGGCCGGCGCGGGCCACCGCGCGCGACGTGCCGCGTGATGTTCTCGATGACGACGATCGAGTCGTCGACGACACGGCCGATCGCGATGGTCAGCGCGCCGAGGGACAGGATGTTGAGCGTCTCGCCGGACAGGTCCAGCACGATCATCGCGACGAGCACCGACAGCGGGATCGACACGGCCGTCACGAGCGTCGCGCGCACCGACAGCAGGAAGCCGAGGATCACGAGGACGGCGAACAGCAGGCCCAGCAGGCCCTCGGTGGTGAGGTCGTCGATCGACTGCGTGATGAACGGCGACTGGTCGAACACCACGGTGACCTGGGCGTCCTGCGCAGACCCGCCGAGGGCCGTGATCATCGAGGGGATCGCGTCGCGGACCTGCTGCGCGACGTCGACGGTGTTGGCGTCCGGCGCCTTCGTCACCGACAGGCCGATGCTGGGCTGGCCGTTGGTGCGGGTGTACCCCGTCGCCGGCGCGGGCGCCTCCGCGACGGTGGCGATGTCGCCGAGCCGGACGGGCGCGGCCGCGGCAGTCGGCGCGGTGGGCGCGGTCGGCGCGGTGGGCGAGGCCCCCGGCCTGCCCGTCGCCCCCGTCGAGGCGGCGGCACCGGGGCTGACGTAGAGGTTCGCCAGCTCCTCGACCGAGGTGATCGGGCCACCGACCTCGACCGTCGTCGGGTTCGTGTCGGGGCTGAGCTGTCCCGCGGGGATGCGCACGCCGTTGGCCTGCAGCAACGACGTCAGGCTCGCGAGCGACACCCCGCGCGCGGCGGCCGCGGCCGGGTCGACCGCGATCGTGACCTGCGCATCTGCGACGCCCGAGAGCGACACCTGCGAGACGCCGTCGAGGCCCGCGAACTGTGGCCGCACCTGGTCGCGCAGCACGGAGGCCACCTGGTCGGCACCGAGGTTCGACGACACCGCCAGGACGACGACCGGGATGTCGTCGGTACTCCCGGTGACGACGGTCGGCGTCACGTCCGTCGGCAGGCTCACGCCCGCGACCGCGCGCTGCAGTGCGCCCGTCACCGTCGACAGGTCGGTGCCGTACTCGAGGTCCAGCGTGACGACCGACGACCCACCGGTCGAGGTCGACCGGCTGTCCGCGACGCCGTCCACCCCGTCGACGGCCGCCTCGATCGGGCCTGTCACCTGCTGCTCGACGACCTCCGGCGACGCGCCGGGGTACGGGGTCACGATCGTCGCGACGGGCGCGTCGAGGGACGGGAACAGCTCCTGCCGCAACGACGTCGTCGAGAAGAGACCGAAGCCGATGACGAGGACGGTGACCAGCCCGACGACGGCCCGGTTGGCCAGGCTGAGGCGCGCGAGCCACGACATGCCGACGATTCAAGCGAACGGGACGACGCGCGCCGCAGCCAGGTCCTGAGGGTTCGCTGAGCCCCCCAGGTCGGGAGCGGTGGTCAGGCCGCGCGGGTGACTGCGAACACAGGGATCGTCCGGACGCCGCGCGTCTTGTCCTCGTACCCGGCGAACCCCGGCATGACCTCGACCTGTCGCGCGTAGAGCTCGTCGCGCTCCGCGCCGGTGATCTCCTCGGCGACGCCCGACCACGTCTCCACGTTGCCCTTGCCGTCGGCGACCTCGACCGTCACTGTCGGGTTGGCCTTCAGGTTGTGGTACCAGGCGGGGTGGCGGGGAGCGCCGGCCGCCGAGGCGATGATCACGATCCGCTCGCCGTCGGGCAGGTACACCAGCGGCGTCACCCGCTCCTCGCCCGACTTCGCGCCCACATGGTGCACCAGCACCATCGGCCGGCCCTCGAACGGAGCGCCGACCTGCCCGTCGTTGGTCCGGAACTGCTCGATGACACCGGTGTTGAAGTCGCTCAACGTCCGTCCTCCTGCTCGGGTCAGGTGCGCAGCAGCAACACCCACACGGCGATGATCAACGCCGCCGCCGCGAGCAACCAGAACAACGCCGCCCATATTCCGCCGGACACGCCGGTCAACCGGGCGAGCTGATCGGCGTCCGAGCCGCCACGTCGGCCCGTCCTGCGGCCCCGCTGCAGCTCGCCCACCGCCCGCAGCCCCCCGATGAGCAGGAACCACACCATCGCCGTGGCGAACGCGGTCCGCAGGTCGGGTGGGGCGGCGTAGGCGACCGCGGCCGTGGCGCCGCCCGTCGCGAGCACGGCGAGCACCCCGAACGCGTTGCGGATATGGACGAGCGTCACCAACAGCAGGCCCGTCGCGACCCACAGCGCGACGTCCGCGTGCCCCTCCGCGACCGCCAGCGCACCCGCGAGCCCGAGCAGCGGCGGCGCCGGGTACCCGCCCAGGAACATCAGCACGACGCCCGGCCCGCGGCCCCGGCCCGTCGAGTGCGTCACGCCGGACGTGTCGGCGTGCAGCCGGATCCCGGTGAGCCCACGGCCGGTGACGACGGCGAGCAGCGCGTGCCCGCCCTCGTGCGCGATCGTCACGACGGTCCGCGTCACCCGCCAGGACAGCGTCCACACCACGACGGCCAACGCCACGAGCCCGGGGACGAGGACCTCCGGCCGGTCGAGCGCCGTCTGCACGCCCGCCGTGACGACGGAGAACGCGTCGGTGGCCACACGGCCAGTGTGGCACCGGCCGTGCCCGGGGTGGATCGGGCTCGACCTCCGCGGGTCCGACGGCGAGGCGACGCCCTGCGGTGCGAGCCCGGCGGCGCGCCCGCGGCGCCCTGCGAGGCGTGAGCCCGACCCCCGAACATGACGCGGCCCCCCGGCCGCGGCGCGCCGACTGGGTGATCATCGTCCGCGGGACATGAGCGCGACCAGGTGCGCTCAGGTCCCAGGTCCGGCGATCAGCAGCCGGGGCAGCTGCCCTGACCCGGCCCGCAGCGCCCGCCCGCAGCGCGCGCCGCCCGCAGCGCCCGTCCGCGAGGACGGGCACCTCGAGCGGCACCCCGGCCGCCCCAACAGCCTCCGATGATCACCGTCCGCGGGACATGAACGCCAGCACGCGCGCCCACGTCCTTCGTTCGACGACCATCGAGCGGGAGGCCGCGGCCCGCCGGCGGTCACCGCGCACGAGCGAACCACGAAGGGCTGAGCCGCCGTCGTGATCACCACTTCCGGGACGAACGTCACCCATGCGCCCCTGTCCCCCGTCTGACGATCACCGACCTGCGGCTCCCGCGGACGAACCGACCGGCTCATCCGGTCCCGGTCGAGAACATCGCCGCCCAACACCGGACGTCGCGGCTCAGCGCTCGATCTCGACCGGCTCGATCCCTTCCTCGGCGGGCAGGTCGAAGCCCAGCACCTGGCCGTAGAAGCTGAGCTCGGCGTCGAGGGCGCGGCGGATGTTCTCGCCGCGCCGGAACCCGTGCTGCTCGCCCTCGAACAGCAGGTAGGCGACCGGCACGTGACGCGAGCGCAGCGCGTCGACGATGAGCTGCGACTGGTTGGGCGGCACGATCGCGTCCTCGCTGCCCTGCAGCACGATCAGGGGTTTGCCGAACCGCTCGACGTGGTGGATCGGCGAGCGCTCGACGTACACGTCGCGGTCCTCGGGGTAGCGGCCGACGAGCCCGTCGAGGTAGCGACTCTCGAACTTGTGGGTGTCGGCGGCCAGCGCCTCGAGGTCGGCGACGCCGAAGTGGTCGGCGCCCGCGGCGAAGGGGGTGTCGTCGCGGGCGAGGGCGGCGAGCGTCGTGTAACCACCGGCGGAGCCGCCACGGATCGCGAGCCGCTGCGCATCGACCCGTCCCTGCTCGCCGAGCCACCGGGCCGCAGCGATGCAGTCCGCGACGTCGACGATCCCCCACGCTCCCTTCAGCAGGTCACGGTAGGCGCGCCCGTAGCCGGTCGAACCGCCGTAGTCGACGTCGACGACGGCGAAGCCGCGGCTCGTCCAGTACTGCACCCCGACCGACAGCACCGGGGACGCGGCCGCCGTCGGGCCGCCGTGGATGACGACGAGCAACGGCGGCAGCTCGCCGTCGCGGCCACGGTGGGTGACGCTGGCAGGCGGATAGAACAACGCGTGCGCGGTGCGCGGGGCGCCGTCCCCGTCGGTCGACGGGAACTCGATCGGCTCGGGCACCGACAGGTATCCCTCGTCGACGCCGAGGTCGCGGGCCGGTCGCAGCACCTCGGGCTCCGGCGCGCCGATCGTGACGCGCCAGATCGAGGCCTCGTGCGTGGGGCCGCCCGCGACGAGCACGACCGCGTCCGGGCCCGCGACCTGCAGCGACCCGGCGGCCGAGAGCGGCAGGTCGAGCACCTCGACCGCGCCGTCGGGGGCACGGAGCAGCAGCCGGTCGTACCCGGCCCGCCGGGATGCGGCGACGACCCGCCCGTCGGGCAGCGTGACGTGTCGCGACGTGCCCAGCGTCCACCCCGGGACACCGATCTCGGCCTCCTCGACGAGGACCGGGCGGACCCCGTCGTCGGGCGTCCAGCGGTAGAGACTCCACCAGCCGGTGCGGTCGGAGACGAACATCAGCGAGCCGTCGTCCTGCCAGCGCGGCTCGGAGACCGACTCCCCCGGCCCGCCCGCGACGACCGTGTCGACGCCGGAGCCGAGGTCGCGCACGGTGAGGACGGTGTCGTCCCACGGCATCGACGGGTGGTCCCAGGACACCCACGCCAGCCGACCGCCGGTGGCGTCCAGGCGTGGCGAGGTGACGAAGTCGGGGCCGGTGACGAGCACGTCGACCTCGCCGTCGGGGTGCAGCCGCACGACCTCGTTGCGCACCTGCGCCGGCCCACCGCCCGGCGGGTGCTGCTCGCGGACCAGCACGAGTGACCCGTCCGGCGCGACGACACCGTCGGCCCAACGGTCGCCGCGCGGCGTCGCCGGCTCGGGACTGACGACGGTCGGCGTCGCGGAGTCCGGGTCGATCCGGTAGAGCCGCTGGTCGGACCAGTTGGCGAACCACACGGTGCCGCCGTCGACCCACCAGGCCGCACCGCCGTACTCATGGACGGCGGTGCGGGCGTCGAAGCCCTCGGGCAGCAGGTCGGTCAGGGTGCCGTCGGCTCGGCGGCGCACGATCTGCGTCCGCCCGCCCTCGCTCGGCCGGCCCTCGGCCCACAGGACCGTTCCGTCGGAGTCGACCCGCACCTCGCCGAGCCGTACGGCCGCGGCCACGACCAGCTCCGACGTCAGAGGGGTGGGCCAGGAGCCGTACGCCGCGGGAGTCGTCACGGAGTCATTGTGGACGGACGCGCCCCGACCCGCCCGCGCGGTCCGGGACGCTGCCGGACTGCCGGGTGCCTCACCGCGCCCGCAGCCTCCGGGCCTGCCGAAAACCTCACCGTCGTCCAGGGCCGAATCCATGACCGTGACGTTGCGCCCCACACGTCGGTCGCAACGTCACCGCTCCCCGGAGCCGTGCCCACGACCACCAGGTTGCGCAGGCCTCACGTCCACGCGCCGTCCTGAGCCGGACCCGCGACCGCGACGTCGTGCCCGCCAGGAGCCGACGGAAGCTCAGCGCCCCCGGGCGGCCTCCCGCAGCAGTCCGACGGCGCGCGCTCCTGCGCCGGGGCGCAGCACGGGCAGCAGCCCCACCGCCCCGGCCAACCCCTGCCACCAGCGCACCGACCCGTCGATGCGGACCACCCCGATCGCCGGCCGCGCACAACGGGCCACGGCCGTCGGCAGGTTGGGGTAGATCTCCGCGAGCCGCGGCTCGGAGCAGGATCGCGGCCGAACCGGGACCGTCACGCACCCCGGCAGCTCGTGGGCGATCCGGGAGCAGCGCGGGCAGGAGACGTCGTGGACGACGACGATCTCGCGGACCCGGGCGGCCACGACCGTCACGGTCCCGGGGTGACGTGCCCCGCGACCGTCACCGTCATCGACACGGCGAGGGCGACCGCACACTCCAGCGCGAGCAGCAGCCGCACGCCGGCGGCCGGCGCGAGCCACCTCCCGTCGACGGCCTCGGGCCGGGCGGCGACGGTCGCGACCACACCGATCCCGAACCCGGCGGCCACGACGAACGCCATGCCGAACGGCACGGTCAGCGCCAGCGCGAGCGCGACGAGGTGCGGCAGCCCCGACGCGAGCCCGCCCGGGACGCCGCTGCGCATGCCGGTGCCGAGCGCGAACCCGGTGCGTGCTTCGCCCCACTCGTCGTCGTCGGGGACGTCGGCGGGGATGCGCATCGGGTTGGCGGGCAGCGGGAACCCCAGCACACCGGCCTCGCGCAGCACCACGACCAGGGCCGCCGCCCCGACGACGACCTGCGCCACGATCCCGGGCAGCACCAGCCGCAGCAGCGCTCCGACGCCGCCGAGCACCGCGGCGGCGAACGCGACCCCCAGCAGCACACCGACGGCCGTCCAACGCGTCATCGCCACGGCCGGGGTGGTCGTGCTCGGGGGCCCCACCACCGCTGCCGACGACGCGCCTGCGGACGCGCCGGCGACCAGCGCGAGCAGCAGCGTCGAGGCGGCCGTGGCGAGGTTGCGCTGGGCGACGAGCGCGGTCGTCGCCGCGAAGGCGCACACGACGGCGAGCACCAGGCCGGCGGTGAGCAGACGCCGCGACCAGGCGGCGCGAGGCGCGGCGGTCGTCATGAGGTGAAGGGTGCCAGGACGCCCGCGGGTGGCGACGCGCGGCGCGCCGACCCCGTAGCGTGGCGGCCACGCACCCGTCCCACGCCGGGAGGCCAGATGACCGACGACCCGACCCGCGCCGAGCCACCAGCCGAGAACGCCGAGGACGCCTCGCCGGCGCCGGAGCAGGCGGGGACGGCCGCGGCGATCACGCCCGCCGTGCCGGAACCGGGCCTGCCGGTGCCGCCGGTCCCCGGCGTCGAGAACCCGACGGGCTACACCGACGCCGGCGTCCCCACCCTCGACTACGTGCGCGACAAGATCGAGGGCCGCTGGGCGACGTCGCTGGGGACGGCCGAGCTCGCGGGCGAGACCGAGGCCGGGCGCTCGATCGCCGAGCAGGAGGCCGAGCGCGAGAAGAAGGCCAAGGAGAAGCTCGACGAGATCCGCCGCTCGCTGGGTGGCGGCTGACCCGACCGCCTCGTGAGTGGCGATAGTCGCTCCGGCGACTATCGCCACTCACGGGAGGCCGAGGACCCGGCTGCCGTGGCAGCCCGGTCCGAGCAGGCCGCCGACGAGGCGCCGGCGCTCAGCGGTTCTTGTTCGCCGGCTCGCCGCGGCGGAACAGCTTGTTGCCGAGCCAGACGACCGGGTCGTACTTCCGGTCGACGACGCGCTCCTTGAGCGGGATCAGCGCATTGTCGGTGATCTTGATGTGCTCGGGGCAGACCTCGGTGCAGCACTTGGTGATGTTGCAGTACCCGAGGCCGTGCTCGTCCTGGGCGGCCGTCTGCCGGTCGGCCGAGTCGAGCGGGTGCATGTCCAGCTCGGCGATGCGCATGAGGTAGCGGGGGCCGGCGAAGGCCTCCTTGTTCTCCTCGTGGTCGCGCACGACGTGGCAGGTGTTCTGGCACAGGTAGCACTCGATGCACTTGCGGAACTCCTGGCTCCGCTCGACGTCGACCTGCTGCATGCGGTACTCGCCCGGCTCGACGCCCTCCGGCGGCGCGAACGAGGGGATCTCGCGGGCCTTCGTGTAGTTGAACGACACGTCGGTCACGAGGTCCCGGATCACCGGGAACGTGCGCAGCGGCGTCACCGTCACGACCTCGTCCTCGGCGAAGGTGTTCATCCGGGTCATGCACGCCAGCCGCGGCCTGCCGTTGATCTCCATCGAGCAGGAGCCGCACTTGCCGGCCTTGCAGTTCCAGCGGACGGCGAGGTCCTGGGCCTCGGTCTGCTGGAGCCGGTGGATGATGTCGAGGACGACCTCGCCCTCGTTCACCTCGGCCGGGTAGTCGACGAGCTCGCCCTTCTCGGAGTCGCCCCGCCAGACGCGGAAGTGCGCCCAGTAGCTCATGCCCGCTCTCCCTGGTCCGCTCGGTGGCCACCGAGCTCCTCGCCGGTGAAGTACTTCTTCAACTCGTCCATCTCGAAGATGTCGAGCAGGTCGGGACGCATCGGGATCTGCTCCTTGCGCGTCAGCTCGACGTTGTCCTCACCCAGCGCCTCGAGCACGAGCAGGACGTGACGCCAGTCGGCGTCCATGACGGGGAAGTCGTCGCGGGTGTGCCCGCCCCGGCTCTCCTGGCGCTCCAGCGCCGCCTTCGCCACGCACATCGAGACGAGCAGCATGTTGCGCAGGTCGAGCGCGAGGTGCCAGTTCGGGTTGAACTTGCGGTCACCCTCGACGGCGACGGTGCGCGTGCGGGTGGCGATGTCCTCGAGCTTCTTGAGGGCCATCTCCATCTCGTCGGCCTTGCGGATGATGCCGACGAGCTCGTGCATCGTCTTCTGCAGCTCCAGGTGCACGACGAACGGGTTCTCCCCGCCCTCGGTCGCCGAGGAGAACGGCAGCAGCGCACGGTCGACGGCGGCCTCCGCGTCGGACTCGATCACCGCGGGACGCCGTCCGGCGAGCCCGTCGACGTACTCCGAGGCGCCGAGGCCGCAGCGGCGGCCGAACACCAGCAGGTCCGACAGCGAGTTGCCGCCGAGCCGGTTCGAGCCGTGCATGCCGCCCGAGCACTCGCCCGCGGCGAACAGGCCCGGCACGCGCGACATCCCGGTGTCGGGGTCGACCTCGACCCCACCCATCACGTAGTGGCAGGTCGGGCCGACCTCCATGGGCTCCTTGGTGATGTCGACGTCGGCCAGCTCCTTGAACTGGTGGTGCATCGACGGCAGCCGCTTGAGGATCTCCTCCGGCTTGAGCCGGGTGGAGACGTCGAGGAACACGCCGCCGTGCGGGGTGCCACGACCGGCCTTGACCTCGGAGTTGATCGCGCGCGCGACCTCGTCACGCGGCAGCAGCTCCGGCGGGCGGCGGTTGTTGTCGGGGTCGGTGTACCAGCGGTCCGCCTCCTCCTCCGACGTCGCGTAGAGGTCCTTGAAGACGTCGGCGATGTAGTCGAACATGAACCGCTTGCCCTCGGAGTTGCGCAGGACGCCACCGTCACCGCGCACCGACTCCGTGACCAGGATTCCCTTCACCGACGGCGGCCAGACCATGCCCGTCGGGTGGAACTGCAGGAACTCCATGTTGATCAACGTCGCGCCGGCGCGAAGGGCCAGGGCGTGGCCGTCGCCGGTGTACTCCCAGGAGTTCGACGTCACCGAGTAGCTCTTGCCGACGCCGCCGGTGGCCAGCACGATCGCCGGGGCGTTGAACCGGACGAAGCGGCCCGTCGAGCGGAAGTAGCCGAAGCAGCCCGCGATGGCGCCGTCGGCCTTGAAGAGGTCGGTGATCGTCGTCTCGTGGAAGACACGGATGTTGGACTCGTAGTCGCCCGTGGCCTTGAAGTCCTCCTGCTGCAGGGAGACGATCTTCTGCTGCAGGGTGCGGATCGGCTCCAGGCCGGTGCGGTCACCGACGTGCGCCAGCCGCGGGTAGGTGTGCCCGCCGAAGTTGCGCTGGCTGATCTTGCCGTCCTTGGTGCGGTCGAACAGCGCGCCGTAGGTCTCCATCTCCCAGACCCGGTCCGGGGCTTCCTTGGCGTGCAGCTCGGCCATGCGCCAGTTGTTGAGGAACTTCCCGCCGCGCATCGTGTCGCCGAAGTGCACGCGCCAGTTGTCGTTCGGGTTGACGTTCCCCATCGCCGCGGCGCAGCCGCCCTCGGCCATGACGGTGTGGGCCTTGCCGAACAGCGACTTCGAGATGATCGCCGTGCGCTTGCCCTGGGCGCGCGCCTCGATCGCGGCGCGCAGCCCCGCGCCGCCGGCCCCGATCACGACGACGTCGTAGTCGTGGATCTCGACGTCACGGTCGTCGACCGCATGGTTCTGCTGCTGTGCTGAAGTCATCTCGCTCACCCCACGATCCGGGGGTCGCCCCACCAACCGGCGGACACGGCCATGATGTAGAAGTCGGTGATCGCCAGGCTCGCCAGCGTCGTCCAGGCCAGCTGCATGTGCTTGCCGTTGAGGATCGAGACCTGGCCCCACAGCTTGTAGCGCAGCGGGTGCTTGCTGAAGTGGTTGAGCCGGCCGCCGATGATGCTGCGGCACGAGTGGCACGACGCCGTGTACAGCCAGAGCAGCACGACGTTGGCGACCAGGATGATGTTGCCCAGTCCGAACCCGAAGCTGCCGTCCTTGTTGATGAACGCGACGACGGCGTCGTAGGTGTTCACCAGCGAGATCAGGGCGGCGATGTAGAAGAAGTACCGGTGCAGGTTCTGCGCGAGCAGCGGGAACCGCGTCTCACCGGTGTACTTCTTGTGCGGCTCGGCCACCGCGCACGCGGGCGGCGACAGGTAGAACGCCCGGTAGTACGCCTTCCGGTAGTAGTAGCAGGTGAGCCGGAAGAGCAGCAGGAACGGCAGCGAGATCGCCGCGTAGGGCAGCCACCACCAGTCGGGCAGGAACTGGCCGAAGTGCGATGCCTCCGGGTAGCACCCGACGGAGAAGCACGGGGAATAGAACGGCGTCAGGTAGCTGTAGTTCTGTTCGTTCGTGAAGTAGTACGCGTGCATGAACGCGCGGACGGTCGCGTAGATGACCCAGAGGCCCAGGCCGGCGACGTTCAGCAGGGGCGGCAGCCACCACCGGTCGGTGCGCAGCGTCCGTTCGCTGATCTGCGCCCGCCCGGTGGACGCGTCTGTGGTGGATGACACGTCGGTTCCTCGTCTGTTCCAGGCGTCGGCGGTGACTCTCTGACCAGATTGCGCCGCGACGCCGGGGCTGTTGGATTGCCGGAGCCTACGACCTCGCGAGCCGGTCGGTGAGGCCGGGCCGACAGAAGTCCGCAGGTCGAGACACGGGTCACACCGGGGCGGACGATCTTCGGCAACGCCGAACGGCCCGGCCTCCGTCAGGGGTCGGGCTGTCGGCGCGCGGCGCCCTGCGCCGCAAGGAGTCAGGCGCTGCGCCTCCTCGACCTGCGGGCCGCGAGGTAGTCCCGGTTGAGCTGCGAGATGACGTCGAGCGGGATCTCCTTGGGGCACGCGTCGGCGCATTCGCCGGTGTTCGTGCACCCCCCGAAGCCCGCCGCGTCGTGCTCGGCCACCATCGCCAGCACGCGCGAGTCACGCTCCGGCTGGCCCTGGGGCAGCTCGCCGAGGTGGGTGATCTTGGCGCCGAGGAACAGCGACGCGGACCCGTTCGGGCACGCCGCGACGCACGCACCACAGCCGATGCAGGCCGCCGCCGTGAACGCCCGGTCGGCCTGGTCCTTGGGCACGGGCACGGCGTGCGCGTCCGGGGCCGACCCGGTGGGCGCCGAGACGTAGCCGCCCGCGGCGATGATCCGGTCGAACGCGCTCCGGTCGACGACCAGGTCCTTCACGACGGGGAACGACCCGGCCCGGAACGGCTCGACGGTGATGGTGTCGCCGTCGCGGAAGTGCCGCAGGTGCAGCTGGCAGGTCGTCGTCGCCTTCTCCGGACCGTGCGGCTGCCCGTCGATCACCATGCTGCACGCGCCGCAGATGCCCTCGCGGCAGTCGTGGTCGAACGCGACGGGCTCCTCGCCCTCGGTCGTCAGCTTCTCGTTGAGGACGTCGAGCAGTTCCAGGAACGACATGTCCGGCGACGCGTCGTCGACGTCGTAGCTGCGCATCGCGCCACGGTCGTCGGCGTCGTGCTGGCGCCAGACCTTCAGGTGCAGCCTCACTTGTAGCTCCGCTGGGTGGGGGCCACGTACTCGAACGTCAGGTCCTCCTTGTGCAGGACCGGCGCCTCGCCGCGGCCGGTGAACTCCCACGCCGCGGCGTAGGAGAAGTGCTCGTCGTCACGGGCGGCCTCGCCGTCGGGCGTCTGGCTCTCGGCCCGGAAGTGCCCCCCGCAGGACTCGTTGCGGTGCAACGCGTCGAGGCACATGAGCTCGGCCAGCTCGAAGAAGTCGCCGACGCGGCCGGCGCGCTCGAGACTCTGGTTGAGCTCGACGCCGGTGCCCGGGACCCGGACGTCCTCCCAGAACTCCTTGCGCAGCTCCGGGATCCGGTCGAGCGCCTTGCGCAGCCCCGCCTCGGTGCGCTCCATGCCGCAGTGCTCCCACATGAGGTGGCCGAGCTCGCGGTGGAACGAGTCGACGGTGCGCGACCCGTTGATCGACAGCAACGTGTCGATCCGCTGCGCCACATCGGCTTCGGCCTCGAGGACCGCGGGGTGGTCCCGGTCGACGGGCTCGTGCCCGACGCGGGCGAGGTAGTCGCCGATCGTCGTCGGCAGGACGAAGTAGCCGTCCGCCAGTCCCTGCATCAGCGCGGACGCGCCGAGCCGGTTCGCGCCGTGGTCGGAGAAGTTCGCCTCACCGACGACGAACAGGCCCGGGATCGTCGACTGCAGGTCGTAGTCGACCCACAGGCCGCCCATCGTGTAGTGCACGGCCGGGTAGATGCGCATCGGGACCCGGTAGGGATCCTCACCGGTGATGCGCTGGTACATCTGGAAGAGGTTCCCGTACTTGGCCTCGACCGCCGGCCGCCCGAGACGGTCGATGACCTCGGCGAAGTCGAGGAACACCCCGAGGCCGCCCGGGCCGACGCCGCGGCCCTCGTCGCACACGTTCTTCGCCGCGCGCGAGGCGATGTCGCGCGGGACCAGGTTGCCGAACGCGGGGTACTGCCGCTCCAGGAAGTAGTCGCGCTCCGCCTCGGGAATCGCGTTCGGATCGCGGTCGTCGCCCTTGCGCAGCGGCACCCACACGCGGCCGTCGTTGCGCAGCGACTCCGACATCAGCGTCAGCTTCGACTGGTGGTCGCCGCTGACCAGGATGCACGTCGGGTGGATCTGGGTGAAGCACGGGTTGGCGAACAGCGCCCCCTTGCGGTGCGCCCGCCACGATGCGGTGACGTTGCAGCCCTTGGCGTTCGTCGACAGGAAGAAGACGTTGCCGTACCCGCCGGAGGCCAGCACGACCGCGTCGGCCAGGTGGCTGCGGGTCTCGCCGGTGATCAGGTCGCGCGCCACGATTCCGCGCGCGTGCCCGTCGACGACGATCAGCTCCAGCATCTCGTGCCGCGGGTACATCGTGACGCCGCCTGCGTCGACCTGACGCTCCAGGGCCTGGTAGGCGCCCAGCAGCAGCTGCTGACCCGTCTGACCCCGCGCGTAGAAGGTCCGCGAGACCTGCGCGCCGCCGAAGGAGCGGTTGTCGAGCAGGCCCCCGTACTCGCGCGCGAACGGGACACCCTGCGCGACGCACTGGTCGATGATCTGCCGGCTGATCTCCGCGAGCCGGTGCACGTTCGACTCCCGCGCGCGGAAGTCGCCGCCCTTCACCGTGTCGTAGAACAGCCGGTACACGCTGTCGCCGTCGTTGCGGTAGTTCTTCGCCGCGTTGATGCCGCCCTGCGCCGCGATCGAGTGGGCGCGCCGCGGGCTGTCCTGGTAGCAGAACGCGCTGACCCGGTAGCCGAGCTCGGCCAAGGTCGCCGCGGCCGAACCGCCCGCCAGCCCCGTGCCGACGACGATCACGTGCAGCTTGCGCTTGTTGGCCGGGTTGACGAGCCTGACGCCGAAGCGACGCCGTTCCCAGCGGGTTTCGATCGGGCCGTCCGGTGCCGCGGTGTCGGCGATCGGGTCGCCCAGCGTGTAGTCCGCGTAGCTCATGTCGGGCCTCCTCAGACCAGGCCGAAGGTGACGGCGAACGGGACCGCGAGGAACCCGGCCACCAGCAGCGCCGCGAAGACGAGCGCGAAGGTCTTGAGGGCGCGCTGGGTCCTGGCGTTGGACCGGCCGAAGGTCTGCAGCCCGCTCCACAGCCCGTGCCGGACGTGGATGCCGACCGTGACCACGGCCAGCACGTAGAAGATCGTCGCGTACCAGTGCGACGGCGCGAAGTCCGCCGCGACGTTGTCGTAGACCTCGCCGTGCACACCGATCGGGTTCAGCGTGCCCGTCGTCAGGTCCAGCAGGTGGTACACGACGAACAGGGCGATGATCACCCCGCCCCAGCGCATCGTGCGGGCGGCGTAGCTGCCCTGCACCGGCGGCCGGTGCGTGTACCGGACCGGTCGCGCGGCCCGGGCCCGCCGGGCCAGCACGATCGCCGACCACACATGGGCCACGAGGGCGACGGTGAGGACGACCCGGATCACCCACAGCACCCCGCTGTAGGGCACGGCCGGCTCGAGCAGCGTGCGCAGCCAGGCCGAGTAGGCGTCGAGCGCGCCGGCACCGAAGAAGATCTTCAGGTTGCCCAGCATGTGCAGGACCAGGTACAGCAGCATCGCGGCGCCGGACGCCGCCATCACGTACTTGAGGACCACCGACGGCACCCGCCGACGGCTCCTCGTCGGGACCGGTCGGCGTGCCGGGGCGGAACCCCGGGTGCCGGGCCGGTCGGCAGTCGTCGTCACGCGTCAAGTGGACGTCCACGATCGACAAAGGTCCAATGCATGGAAACAACGACAGCGATGCTCCTAAGCTATATCCGTGACGCTGCAGCAGCTTGCGTACTTCCTCGCCCTCGCCGACGTGCGCAGCTTCACTCGTGCGGCCGAACGGATGGGTGTCGCTCAGCCCACACTGTCGCGGCAGCTCAGGGCGCTGGAGGAGGACCTCGGGGCACCGCTGGTGAACCGCGCGCAGGGCGCACTGACCCTCACGCCGGCGGGCGAGGCGGTGCTGCCGCTGGCTCGTCGCATGCTCGCCGACGCCGACAGCGCCCGCGCCGCAGTGGCCGAGGTCGTCGGCCTGCGCCGGGGTCGTGTGCGGGTCGGGGCCACCCCGTCGCTGTGCATCGGCGTGCTCGCCGACGTGCTGCGCGTCTTCCACGACCGCTACCCCGACCTGCACATCGAGCTGTCCGAGAGCGGTTCGCAGCCGCTGGTGAGCGGGCTGGAGCGCGGTGCGCTCGACGTCGCGGTGCTGGTGGTGCCACAACAGGGCCTCGACGTCTCGCTGGAGGTCACTCCGCTGCTGCGCGAGCGCCTCTCGGTCGCCTCGCCCCGGTCCGAGCCCGCGCCGTCGAGCCGCGGCACCCTGACGGTCACCGAGCTCTCCCGGCGGCCGCTGGTGATGTTCCGACGTGGCTACGACCTGCGGGAGGTGACGCTGCGCGCCTACGCCGATGCCGGCGTCGAGCCGCGGTTCGCCGTCGAGGGTGGGGAGATGGACGCGGTGTTGCGGCTGGTGGAGACCGGTACCGGGGTCGCCGTCGTACCGGACCTCGTGTTCGCGGGGCGTCCCAGGCTCCGACGCACGGCCCTCACCCCGCCGCTGTACCGCACGGTCGCCCTCGCCCGCCGGGTCGATATCGCCCCGACCCCCGCCGTCCAGGCGTTCCGCGACACGCTGCTGGAGTTCGTCGCCGAGACCGAGCGGATCGGCGGGTCCGACACCGACGTCCAGGTCCTGCACCGCCCCGGACCGTCCTGAGACGGGCCGCCGCGGCGCCACGCAGCGTCGGCGACGTCATGATCACCGCGTGCGGGACCTGGACGCACATCACGGCGCTCATGTCCCGTTTTCGGCGATCACCTCACGCGTCGACCCACGAAGCCGCAGCCTCGCTCGCGACACACGATCGGCCCGGCACTACGCAGCGGAGCTCGACCTGAGCGCGCCCGACCTGAGCGCGATCCCAGCGGGCGGAGGCACACATACGGGGCCTCCATGATCGCCGTTCGAGGGACCTCAGCGACACCTCCGGCGCTCATGTCCCGCCTTCGACGATCACCGTCGGCAGCACCGCCCGCAACCGCACCTTCCGGGACCGGGCACCTCGCGACCGGCCCAGCGTGACGCCGAGGCTGCGCACGCCCCGCCGCTACGGTCGCGCACCGCGTCCACACATCGCACGACGTCCATGATCCGCGTCCACGGGAGCGGAGCGACACGCATGGCGTTCGTGTCCCCTATTCGGCGATCACCGTCGGAAGCGCGGGCGCAACCGCACCGTCGGGGCCGCCAGCTCGCGGCTCGGCGCGGCATGACGCCGACGCTGCGCACGACCCTGCGCCAGGAGCCGCGCATTCGCGGCGCCCGCGACCAGCAGCGGCGACCGATGACACCTCGGCGCTCTCGTCCCGCAGCGGTTCCCCTGCGCGACTGGAGGCAGGCCGGACCCTTCCCGCGGCCCGCGACGTCAGGAGCCGTCGTCGGTGGGGATCTGTTCCGCGAGTTCGGCCGCATGCTCGGCGACGGCCTCGCGGACGACGCGGTAGGCGATGCCCGCGGGGTAGCCCTTGCGCGCCAGCATCCCGAGCAGGCGGCGGGCCGTCGACTCGTCGGGGACGCCCGGTCGGGTGCGGAGCTTCCGGTCGACCAGGGCGCGGGCGCGGGCCTCCTCGGAGGCGTCGTCGACCTCCGCGAGCGCCTCGCCCGCGGTCTCGGAGTCGACGCCCTTGCGCCGCAGCTCGACCGCGATGGCCCGGCGCCCCAGGCCGCTGTAGGTGTGCCGGGACCGGACCCACTGGTCGGCGAAGGCCTTGTCGTCGATGAGGCCGACCTCGCCGAAACGCTCCAGCACGACATCCGCGGCGTCGTCGGGGATGCCCTTGCGGCGCAATGCCTGAGCGAGCTCCTGACGGGTCCGCGACCGCGATTCGAGCAGGCGCAGACAGATCGTCCGGGCCGCTGCGACCGGATCGGCAGGAGGCTCGGGGGGCTGATCGGTTCGGGAACGACGGCGGGACGCCGCGTCGCCCCGTCCCCGCCGGGACGTGCCCCGATCCAACGGGGCGCCGGCATCGTCGAACGTGCGGGCATCGTCGAACGTGCGGGCATAGTCGGCGGAGGGCTCGGCACTCGATGATCCCCGCGTGGCGCGAGGCGGACGATCCGGCCGGGATCGCGTGCCTGTGCGACCGGCCTCCATCGAGGCTGCCGGGGCGCCGGGGAATGCGTCCTGCGGCTCGGTCGAGCGGCCGGCTCGCCGCGCCCCCCCGCTGGACGGGTCGGTACGGCGCGTGCGTCGACGGTCGGCGGTGCGAGGCGCGGGGCCGAGCAGGTCGGCAGCGCGACGAACGACGGGTCCGGCGCCGCCGGTGGATGCAGGGCCCAGCAGGTCGGACAGGCTCGCGATCGTCACCGCGGGCGCCGGTTCGTCGCCGGCCCAGTCGCCGCCTGAGTCATTGCCCGAGTCATTGCCCGGGCCGACGGCCGGCTCGCCGGCGGTCGATCGGCCGCGCGGCTCGTCGTCGGCGCCGATGCCCGGCCCGTCGGTGAGGTCGAGTCCGACCTGGCGAACGTGCCGAGGGGCGGCCGCGTCGTCGTCGGACCCGTCCGGACCGAGCTCGGCGACCTGCACAGGCACACCAGCGGTCGAGTCCTCTGCCGGGGCGTCGGTGCTGTCGACGTCCCGGTCAAGATCCAGCGACGCGAGCGCGATCACCTGCCGCGGACCGCTGGACGGCACCTGACGTCCGCTGCCGTCGGGGGCCAGGCCGGAGTCGTGCGAGTCGGGCACCCGATCAGAAGTCGACCGGGGCGGGCAGCGGCTCGACCTCGTCGGCGTCGAGCACCGCGCCGATACCGAGCTTCTCCTTGATGCGCTTCTCGACCTCGGCCGCGATGTCCGGGTTCTCCTTCAGGAACTTGCGGGCGTTCTCCTTGCCCTGCCCCATCTGGTCGCCCTCGTAGGTGTACCAGGCACCGGACTTGCGAATGATCCCCTGCTCGACGCCCACGTCGATCAGCGAGCCCTCGCGGCTGATGCCGACGCCGTAGAGCACGTCGAACTCCGCCTGCTTGAACGGCGGGGCCACCTTGTTCTTCACGACCTTGACCCGGGTGCGGCTGCCGACCATGTCGGTGCCGTCCTTGAGGGTCTCGATACGGCGGATGTCGAGGCGCACGGAGGCGTAGAACTTCAGCGCCTTGCCGCCGGTCGTGGTCTCCGGCGAGCCGAACATGACGCCGATCTTCTCGCGCAGCTGGTTGATGAAGATCGCAGTGGTGCCGGAGTTGCTCAGCGCGCCGGTGATCTTGCGCAGTGCCTGGCTCATGAGCCGCGCCTGCAGGCCGACGTGGCTGTCGCCCATCTCGCCCTCGATCTCGGCGCGCGGCACGAGCGCGGCCACCGAGTCGATGACGATGATGTCGAGCGCGCCGGAGCGGATCAGCATGTCGGCGATCTCGAGTGCCTGCTCACCGGTGTCGGGCTGGGACACCAGCAGCGCGTCGGTGTCGACACCCAGCGCCTTCGCGTACTCGGGGTCGAGCGCGTGCTCGGCGTCGATGAAGGCGGCGATGCCGCCCGAGGCCTGGGCGCTGGCCACGGCGTGCAGGGCGACCGTGGTCTTACCGCTGGACTCCGGGCCGTAGATCTCCACGACCCGGCCACGCGGCAGGCCCCCGACACCCAGCGCCACGTCGAGCGCGATGGAGCCGGTGGGGATGACGCCGATGGGCGGACGCGTGTCATCGCCCAGCCGCATCACCGATCCCTTGCCGTGGTTCTTCTCGATCTGGGCGAGGGCGAGCTCGAGGGCCTTCTCGCGGTCGGGTGCGGTCATCTCGGTCTGCCACCTCGCTGATGCGCTCTCGTGGGCGTTGCGGGACTGTGCCGGCGCCTTGGCCGATGTCTTGCGGGGAGCCACGGTCGAACCGTATTGGGTCCGTCCGACAGTTCCGTCCTGCACGTCCTCGCTGTGGACAACGAGCGACGCTGTGGACAGAGGCTATACGAACACCTGTTCGAGTTCGGTGCCGACACGCCGATCGGCTATCGTGCCGCGCCGAGCGGCGCATGTCGGTCCGGGAACCGCCGCGGCGGCGCCGCCCAGGCCCCGGGGCAACGCGCTCCGTCGGCGCAACTGCACCGGCAGCGCCGTCAGCACCGGCAGCACCGTCAGCACCGGCAGCGCCCGTCAGCGCCGTTCCCGCGGCACGTCGTAGACCTCACAGACCGCGAGCCAGACCCGCTTCGGGTCGATCCCCGCCTCGATCGCCTCCTCGACGGTGCGGCCTTCGAGCTGGGCGAACACGTGGTCCTTGGCCAGCGACCCCGCACGCACGGCCCCGAACTCCTCCTCCATCAGCTCGCGGAAGTGACTCAGTCGCACCCGGCGAGGGTAACTCGCAGCTGCATCCGCACCCGGACGCGTGCGACGCTCCGTTCGTGCGTGATGATCTGGTTCGGCAGCTGTGGACCCTGCTCGGCGGCGCGGCCGGGGAGTGCGACCGGCTGACCGTCACCGGCCCGACGGCGACGTTGTCCTCGCGGTTCCCCGTCACCGACGCGGGTGCCGCAGCCGTCGGGGCCGCCCTGCTGGCCGCGACGGCGGACCCGGACGGCGGCGTGGGGCGGCCCGTCGGCCTCGACACGCGCCAGCTCGCGGTGGCGCTGACGAGCGAGCGGCACCTGCTGCACGACGGCGTGAGCCCCGGCAACCCGTTCGATCCCCTGTCGACGTTCCACCGCACCGCCGACGGCTGGCTGCGGTTGCACGCGAACTACCCCTGGCACCGCGCGGCCGCCCGCAGGGTCCTCGACCTCCCCGACGACGCGGGTCCCGGCGACGTCGCCGCCGCCGCCCGGCACTGGCGGTCCGAGGAGCTGGAGACCGCCGTCCACGAGGGTGGCGGGGTCGCGGCGGCGGTCCGCACGGAGAAGGAGTGGCAGGCCACGCCCGCCGGCGCCGCGGCCGCAGGCCTGCCCCTGGTCGGGCGGCACGACCTCGCCGACGCGCCGCCCCGGCCCCGCCGCGCCCGCACCCGGGTACTGGACCTGACGAGGGTGATCGCGGGGCCCGTCGCGACCAGGACGCTGGCCGCGCACGGCGCCGAGGTACTACGGATCGACCCGCCCGACCGCCCGGAGCTGCGCACCCAGACCTGGGAGGCGCTGCCCGGCAAGCACAGCGCTGTGCTCGACCTCGCGACGAACCCCGAGCGGCTGGAGGCCCTGCTGGCGGGCGCGGACGTCGTGGTCAGCGGGTACCGCCCGCACGCGCTCGACCGGTTCGGGCTCGCCCCCGAGGCACTGGCGGCGCGGTTCCCCGGGCTCGTCGTCGTGACGCTCTCGGCGTGGGGCGACGAGGGGCCGTGGGCCGGGCGGCGCGGGTTCGACAGCCTCGTCCAGGCGGCCTGCGGGATCGGCGAGACCGAGCGTCGCGACCCCGATCCGGCCACGCCGCCCGGTGTCCTGCCCGCGCAGGTCCTCGACCACGCGACCGGCTACCTGGGCGCCGCGGCCGCGCTCCTCGCGCTGGCCCGGCAGCGCCGCGTGGGAGGCACCCCGCACGTCCGGCTGGCGCTGGCGGCGACCGCGACGTGGCTGCAGTCGCTCCCCCGTCCCGACGACACGGACGGCGGCACCGAACCCGTCGACGCCCGGCCGTGGCTCGAGCAGGTCGAGGCGCCCGACGGCGTGCTCACCCTCGCATCGCCGCCCGGGACCGTCGACGGCACGAGGCTGCACTGGCCCTCGCCCGCCCCGGCCTACGGCGCCGCGGCCGCGACGTGGCCGTCGGACGCGGACCCGTCGTAGCCTGTCCGATGTGCCGGTATCCGTGCTGACGACGGTCCTCGCCCAGAGCGGCGACCCGACGGGCCTGTCGTCGGGCCTCGGCCGGATCGTGGTCCTGCTGGCGCTGCTGGCGTCGTTGATCCTGCTCCTGCGCTGGTACAACCAGCAGCGCAAACGCTGAGCCCCGTGGCGCTCACGCGGCAGCGGCGACGACCCGCGCGGCGGCCTTCCGGGCCGCGGTGAGGATGCTCGGGTCCCCGCCCGCCGTCGCGACGACCGTCGCCCCCTCGTAGAGCAGGTGCAGCTCCGCGGCCACCTGGTCGGGCTCGGCGAGCCCCGCGTCCCGCGCCAGGTCGGCGAACAGCTCACGGGTCCACGCCTTCTCGGCACGGATGACCGCGATCGCCGGGTGGTCCGTGCCCCCGACCTCGGCGTAGGCGTTGACGAACCCGCATCCCCGGGACTGCGCGCGCAGCCACGACTCGAGCGCGTCGTACACGGCGAGCAGCCGCTCCCGGCCGGGGGGCACCCCCTCCACCCGGGCGGCGACGTGGGCGCGGACGCGGTGCGCGCGCCGCCGCAGGTAGAGGGCGACGAGCTCGTCCTTGGAGCCGAAACGGTCGTAGAGCGTCTTCTTCGTCGTACCGGCCCGCTCCGCGATGAGGTCGACCCCGACGGCCCGGATGCCGTGCTCGTAGAACAGCTCCGACGCGGCGTCGAGCAGGCGGCGACCTGCCGGGGTCAGCTCCGGGACGGGCTGCATCCCGGCGATCTCCGCCAGCGACTCCACGGTGGTCATGCGGTGCTCCTCACGTCTCCACTGCAAGTATACAGACCGGTATGGTTACGTCGCCGGCGTGACCCGAACGCAGTCCGACGCCGCCGCCTCCGCGGCCCTCGTCGTCCTCTGGAGCGCAGGATTCATCGGAGCGGTGCTGGGCACCCGCGCCGCCCCCGCCGACACGTTGCTGGCCTGGCGCTTCGTCATCGCCGCGGCGATCCTCGTGCCGGTCGCCGCCGCCCGCGGCGCGCGGCTGCGGCTGTCCTCGCTCCGCCGGCAGGCACCGCTGGGCCTGCTCAGCCAGTTCGCCTACCTCGGGTGCACGGTCACGGCGGTCGGCCTGGGCGTCCCCGCGGGGACGACGGCGTTGATCGCCGCCCTGCAACCGCTGGTCGTCGCCGGACTCGCGGGTCCGGTGCTCGGTGAGCACGTCACCGGCCGGCAACGGGTGGGGCTGCTCGCCGGGCTCGGCGGCGTCGCGCTGGTCGTCGGCGGCGACCTGCACTCCGACGGGGTGGCGTGGTGGGCCTTCCTGCTCCCGGTCGCGGGGATGTTCGCGATGGCGGCCGGGACGGTGCTGACCCGGCGCGCGGGCACGCACGAGACCCCGCTGGAGTCGTTGACGATCCAGACGGCCACGACGGCGGTGCTGTTCACGCTCGTGGCGCTCGTCGACGGCAGGCTCGCCCCACCCGCCGACCCGATGTTCTGGGGCGCGGTGGCGTGGGTCGTCGTGCTGCCGACGTTCGGCGGGTTCGGCCTCTACCTCTACGTCCTGCGCCGTCAGGGGGCGACGCGGGTGAGCAGCCTGCTCTACCTGACCCCGCCGACCACGATGATCTGGGCGTACCTCATGTTCGGCCAGATCCCGGGGCTGCTGGCCGTGCCGGGGATCGCACTGGCCGCGGCCGGTGTCTGGCTCGTCCTGCGAACGCCGCGCGCGCGAACTGTCGGTGCTCCGTCGCATGATGGACGACGTGAGCGCGCTCGACGGCTTCTCGCCCGCCACCCGTGACTGGTTCACGGGGGCGTTCGCCGCGCCCACCCCCGCCCAGGAGGGGGCGTGGGCGGCGGCGCAGGCGGGCCGGCACGCGCTCGTCGTGGCGCCGACCGGCTCCGGCAAGACGCTCGCGGCGTTCCTCTGGGCGCTCGACCGGCTGGCCACCGAGCCCGTACCCGACGATCCGAAGCGCCGCTGCCGCATCCTCTACGTCTCGCCGCTCAAGGCCCTCGCGGTCGACGTGCAGCGCAACCTCCGCTCGCCGCTCACCGGCATCCGGCAGGCCGCGCAGCGGCTGGGCGTCCCGGTGCCGGAGGTCGAGGTCGGGATGCGCACCGGCGACACCCCGGCCGAGGAGCGCCGCCGCTTCGGCCGCACCCCGCCGGACGTGCTGGTCACCACGCCCGAGTCGCTGTTCCTGATCCTCACCTCGGCCGCGCGCGAGTCGCTCACCGGCGTCGAGACCGTGATCGTCGACGAGGTGCACGCCGTCGCGGGGACCAAACGCGGCGCGCACATGGCGCTGTCGCTCGAACGCCTCGACGAGCTGCTCACCCGCAACGGCTCCCGCCCAGCCCAACGCATCGGGCTGTCCGCCACGGTCCGCCCGCTCGACGAGGTGTCGACGTTCCTGGCAGGTGCGCGGCCCGTCGAGATCGTCCAGCCGAGGACGCCCAAGACCATCCAGGTCGACGTCCAGGTCCCGGTGCCCGACCTCGCGGCGCTCGACGAGCAGCCCGCGCCCGGCAGCGCCGACGAGGAGGTCATCGGCTCCGCGGCCGGGACCGCGCGACGGCCGTCGATCTGGCCCGCGGTCGAGCGCCGGCTGCTCGACCTCGTCCGCGAGCACCGGTCCACGATCGTCTTCTCCAACTCCCGACGGCTCGCCGAGCGCCTCACGTCCCGGCTGAACGAACTGGCCGCCGAGGAGGCGGCCGCCGCGGACGCCGTGGACCTCGACGAGATCGCCGCCGGGTCGTTCCCCGCCGAGGCGATCGGGCAGTCCGGGATCGGCGGCGGCGCACCGCCCGTCGTCGCCCGCGCTCACCACGGCTCCATGTCGCGCGAGCAGCGGACGCTGGTCGAGGAGGAGCTCAAGAGCGGCCTGCTGCCGTGCGTGGTGGCCACGTCCAGCCTGGAGCTGGGGATCGACATGGGCGCGGTCGACCTGGTCGTGCAGGTCGAGGCACCGCCGAGCGTGGCGTCGGGGCTGCAGCGCGTCGGCCGGGCCGGGCACCAGGTCGGCGCGGTCTCACGCGGCGTGGTGTTCCCGAAGTACCGCGGCGACCTGGTGTCGTGCGCGGTCGTCGCCGAGCGGATGTCGGGCGGGGCGATCGAGTCGACGCGCTACCCGCGCAACCCGCTCGACGTGCTGGCCCAGCAGATCGTCGCGATGGTCGCGATGGAGCCGTGGTCGCTGGGTGACCTCGCGGCCGTCGTCCGACGGGCGGCCCCCTTCGCCGCGCTGCCCGACTCGGCCCTGCACTCGGTGCTCGACATGCTCGCGGGGCGCTACCCGTCCGAGGAGTTCGGCGAGCTGCGGGCCCGCATCACGTGGGACCGGGTCACCGACGAGCTGGCCGGCCGCCCCGGCGCGCAACGGCTGGCCGTCACCTCGGGCGGGACGATCCCCGACCGTGGCCTGTTCACCGTCATGACGCCCGGCGGCGCGGACGTGGCGGGATCGCGTGTCGGCGAGCTCGACGAGGAGATGGTCTACGAGTCCCGGGTCGGCGACACGTTCCTGCTCGGCACGTCGAGCTGGCGCGTCGAGGACATCACCCACGACCGGGTCATCGTCACCCCGGCGCCGGGCGAGCCCGCCCGGATGCCGTTCTGGAAGGGCGAGTCGATCGGCCGGCCGCTGGAGCTGGGCCGGGCCGTGGGCGCGTTCGTCCGCGAGATGGCCGCACTGCCCGACGAGCAGGCCCGCGAGCGCGCCACCGCCGCGGGTCTCGACGAGTGGGCGGTCGACAACCTGCTGGCCTACCTGCACGAGCAGCGCGAGTCGACGCGGCACGTCCCGTCCGACCGGACGATCCTCGTCGAGCGCTTCCGCGACGAGCTGGGCGACTGGCGGCTCGTCGT
Source organism: Pseudonocardia benzenivorans CB1190 (assembly GCF_000196675.2). Classification (GTDB taxonomy): domain Bacteria; phylum Actinomycetota; class Actinomycetes; order Mycobacteriales; family Pseudonocardiaceae; genus Pseudonocardia; species Pseudonocardia benzenivorans. The sequence goes on from NC_015312.1 coordinate 4,937,240, forward strand.
GCACTCCCCGTTCGGGTCCCAGGTCAACGGGCCGTGGGCGCTGGCGATCGCCGCCCGGATGCGCGAGCGGCGCGGCGTCGAGGTCAGCGCCGCGGGCGCGGACGACGGGATCGTCCTGCGGCTGCCCGACGCCGTCGACGAGCAGGGCGCCGAGGTCGTGCCCACCGCCGAGGACGTGCTGCTCGACCCGGCCGAGGTGGAGCAGATCGTCGTCGGGGAGCTGGGCGGCTCGTCGCTGTACGCGTCGCGGTTCCGCGAGTGCGCGGCCCGGGCCCTGTTGCTCCCGCGCCGCGATCCCAAGCGGCGCAGCCCGCTGTGGCAGCAAAGGCAGCGGTCGGCGCAGCTGCTGTCGGTCGCGGGCAAGTACGAGCAGTTCCCGATCACGCTCGAGGCGATGCGCGAGTGCGTGCAGGACGTCTACGACCTGCCGGGCCTGCGCGAGCTGATGTCCGACGTGGGCTCGCGCAAGGTCAAGGTCGTCGAGGTGTCGACGGCCCAGCCGTCGCCCTTCGCCCGGAGCCTGCTGTTCGGCTACGTCGGGATGTTCCTCTACGAGATGGACGCGCCGCTGGCCGAGCGCCGGGCCGCGGCGCTCTCGCTCGACTCGACGCTGCTCGCCGAGCTGCTGGGGTCCGAGGCCATCCGGGAGCTGCTCGATCCGGAGGTCCTCGCCGAGGTCGAGGCCTCGCTGCGGCGCACCGCGCCCGACCGGCACGCGCGCGACGCGGAGGGTGCCGCCGACCTGCTGCGGTTCCTGGGCGACCTCAGCGAGGGCGAGGCCGCCGCCCGCGGCGTCGACCCCGCGTGGCTGGCCGAGCTGGAGTCCGCACGCCGGGCGATCCGCGTGCGCATCGCCGGCGAGCAGCGCTGGCTGGCGATCGAGGACGCGGGGCGGGTCCGCGACGCGCTCGGCGCCGCCCTGCCCGTCGGGGTACCCGAGACGTTCACCGAGCCCGTCCCGGATCCGTTGGGCGACCTGGTGATCCGTTACGCGCGGTCGCACGGCCCGTTCCCCGCCGCCGACATCGCCGCCCGGTTCGGGCTCGGGGTGGCCGTGGTGTCCGGGGTGCTCGACCGGCTCACCGGGTCCGGGCGACTGGTCCGCGGCGAGCTGCGGCCCGGTGCGGAGGGCATCGAGTTCTGCGACGCCGAGGTGCTGCGCCGGCTGCGCCGGGCGTCGCTGGCCCGGCTGCGGGCGGAGGTCGAGCCCGTCGAGCAGCGGGCGCTGGGTCGTTTCCTGCCGGTGTGGCAGGGGGTGCGCGCAGCCGCCGCCGCGCCGGGACGACGCGGCCGGATCCGGCGGGCGCCGGGGCCGGAGGACGTCATGGGCGTCGTCGAGCAGCTGGCCGGGGCGCCGCTGCCGGCGAGCGCGCTGGAGTCGCTGATCCTGCCCGCCCGGCTACCGGGCTACTCCCCCGCGCTGCTCGACGAGCTGACCGCAGCCGGTGAGGTCACCTGGACCGGCTGCGGCACGCTCGCCGGGACCGACGGCTGGCTCGCGCTCGCCCCCGCCGACGTCGCCGACCTGCTGCTCCCCGAACCCGAGCCCGAGATCGGCGCCGCCCCCATCCACCGGGCGCTGCTCGGCGCGCTGGGGATGCCGGCCGGGACGACGGAGCTGCCCGCGCACCCGGGCGCCGCACTGTTCTTCCGGGGCCTCGCCGACGCCGCCGCCCGAACCCTGCTCGACGAGGGCGAACAGGCCCCGACCGACGACGCGGTCGTCGCCGCGCTCTGGGACCTCGTGTGGGCGGGGCTCGTCACCAACGACACCCTCGGCCCGCTGCGCGCACGGCTGTCGGGCGGTCGGGGTGCCCACCGTCCGCGCCGGCAGGCCCCGCGCGGGCGCTACGCCCAGCTGCGCGCGGGCCGGCCGGCGATGCCGACGCGCAGCGGGCCGCCCTCGGTCGGTGGCCGGTGGGCGCTCGCGACCGGTCGCGAACCCGACGCCACGCGCCGCGCGCACGCCCGCGCCGAGGCGTTCCTCGAGCGGCACGGCGTGCTCACCCGGGGGGCACTCTCGACCGAACGCGGCCAGGGCGGGTTCGCCTCGGTCTACCGGGTGCTGCGCGCGATGGAGGACTCCGGGAGGTGTCGGCGCGGCTACGTCGTCGACGGGCTCGGGGCCGCCCAGTTCGCGGTGCCCGGCGCCATCGACCGGCTCCGCGCGCTGTCCCGGCCCGATGGTCCCGGGTTGTCGGCCGGCCCGTCGCCGGAGTTCGACGACGACTCCTGGGCCCCTCCCACCCCGGCGCGTCCCGGCACGGGCGACGCGGCGGCGGGCGCCGCGGTGGTGCTCGCCGCCGCCGACCCGGCCCAGCCCTACGGTGCCGCGCTCGGCTGGCCCGCGACGGTCGGCGACTCGAAGCACCGGCCGGGACGCAAGGCCGGGGCGCTCGTGGTGCTGGTCGACGGGGCGCCGGCGCTCTACGTCGAGCGAGGTGGGCGGTCACTGCTGTCGTTCACCGACGACCGGGCCGAGCTGCGGGCGGGCGCCGAGGCGCTGGCCGGCGCCGTGCACGAGGGCTGGCTGGGGTCGTTGGCGGTCGAGAAGGCCGACGGCGTCGGGTCGCTGGCGTCCGACCTGGCAGAGGTGCTCACCGAGGCGGGCTTTCGGGTGACACCGAAGGGCCTGCGGCTGCGCGCCTGAGACCGGTCCCGGCGACCTCGCCGACGCCCCGCACGCCGGGGCAGAGCAGTTCCTCGACGCCGACGTCAGTGCCTCGATGCGCGCCGCCGGCACCCCCAGCGCGGCCGACGACCGTTCCGGACCGAGGACGCGTCCCGGCTCGCCGACGGGCGGCGGCCGGCCGCGTCCGGGCCGCGGGACCGGACCGCACGTCGAGCCGACCCACCGGCCCCCGCCGCCGCCCCCGGCCGGCGGTGACCGACGCGTCCCGCCCCCGGCTCGCTGAGCGCACGCTCCAGGACGTCCGCAGCGGTCCGTTCGGACCGTCCGTGCCGTCGGACCGGACGGCGCCACTGTGTCTTGCCCCGGGTGCGGGACGGCAGGATGCTGGCTGTTCGGCGCGCGGTGGCGTCGAGCCGCTGCCGCGCCGAGCATCGGGAGCGTCCGGAGATGACGACGCCGTCCATCCGCCGAGGCGTACGTCGGCGGGTGTCGTGCGTGGTCGTGCTGGTCGCCGTCCTCGTCGCGCTGGCCTGCACCGGGCAGCCGGACGGCGGGCACACCCTCAGCGTGCACGCACCCGGCGCCCTGGTCCTGTCGCCCGACGGCGCGACGGCCTACGTCACCGACCAGACCGACGGGCTCGTCCGCGCCGTGGAGACCGCGACGGGTCGCGAGCACCTGCCCGTGGACGCCCCGTTCACCGATTCGCTGACGATCGACCACCACGGTGGTCGGCTGTTCGCGTTCTCCCGCGCCGCGGGTGCCGTGGCGGTGATCGATCCCGTGCAGATGACCGTCGCCGAGCGGATCTCGGCGCAGGACCCGGTGGCCGTCGCGGTCGCGCCGGACGACACCCGTGCCTACGTCGCGAGCAGCCGCGGCGGGACGGTGACGGTCGTCGACATGGCATCGGGGGCCGCGGTCGACCGCCCGGTGGGCGCGCTGCCCAGCGACGTCGTCGCGGCAGGCAGGCACGTGTACGTCGCGCTGGCCGCGAGCCGCACGATCGCGGTGCTGACCCCGGACGGCGTCGTGACGGGCACGGTGCGGCTGCCGACGAGCGCCGTCACCGAGGAGGACCCGGTCCGGCTGGGCGTCACCCCGGACGAGACGACGCTGCTCACCCTCGACCCGGTCCGCGGCGAGCTGTACCTGGTCGACCCGTCGACCTCGACACTGCTCGCGACGCTCGGCGCGGCCGCGGGCGCGTCGATGCTGCGGATGTCGGCGGACGGCAGGCGCGCCTACGTGGTGGCGACGACGACCCACGAGGTCGCCGAGATCGACGTGGCCGCCCGCGCCCAGGTCGCGACCGTGCCGGTGGGTTGCACCCCCGGCGCGATCGCCGAGGCCCCTGACGGCAGCGCACTCCTCGCGACGTGCACCGACCAGGACGAGGTGTCCGTCGTTCCGCGATGAGGAGGACGGCTGCCGGCGGATCGCATTCGGAGTGACGACACGCAACCACGAGCCGTCCGGCACCGGGCCCCTGGGGAGTCCGACCGACTCCGCCGACCGGAACGGACGGTCACCGGCAGGGCAAAGCCGGACCGCACGCGGGGCACGTCCCGGCCCGGCAACCACGCAGCCAGGGGAGTCACCCGGCGCCGAGCCCGCGGCGGCTCGCGTCCTCAGCCCGATCCGAAGCCCGATCCGACTGCCCCGACGCGAAGGAGCAACGACCGGCTGCACCGAGCCTGACCCCCGCACCGGGCACGTCCCGGTCCGGCGACGACGCAACCGGACGCCGAGCCCTCGACGAGTGCCCCGTCCGGTGCCCCCTCGGACCGGCGGGCCGACTTTCGCCGGCGGGCGCCGCGTCGGATGATCGGGGTATGAGCGACGACGCCCTCGGTTCCGTCCTGCGCCGGCCCGCCCCCGACGTCCTGGAGACGACCGGGATCGGCGCCTACGTCCGATGGCTCGCCGCGGAGCGCGGCCTGGAGTTCGACGACTACGACGCGCTCCTGGACTGGTCGATCGCCGAGCCCGAGGACTTCTGGGCGTCGATCTGGGACCACTTCGAGGTCGACGGCGGCTACGAGCGCGTCCTGGGCTCGACCGAGATGCCGGGCGCGCAGTGGTTCCCCGGCGCGACCGCCAACTACGCGCGGCACATGTTGCGCCATGCGCGGGCACGCGTCGAGGCGGGCGCGGGCGACGAGGTCGTCCTCGTCGCCCGGTCGCAGACGCGCGAGCCGGTCGACGTGACGTTCGCCGAGCTGCTCGACCAGGTCGCGCGGGCCCGCGCCGGGCTGCAACGCCTCGGCGTCGAGCAGGGCGACCGCGTCGTCGCCTACCTGCCGCACATCCCCGAGGCGATCGTCGCGTTCCTCGCGGCCGCGAGCCTGGGCGCCACGTGGGCCTCGTGCGCCCCGGAGTTCGGGTCGCGCTCGGTCGTCGACCGGTTCGCCCAGATCGAGCCGACGGTGCTGCTCACGGTCGGCGGCTACACCCACGGTGCCAGGGAGATCGACAAGAGTGCGGAGGTCGCGGCGATCCGCGCGGGCCTGCCCAGCCTGCGACACGTGGTCGCGGTGCCGTTCGGGCCGGTCGAGGTGCCCGACGCGCTCCCGTGGGCCGACCTGCTGGCCGTGGAGGGCCCGCTCGAGTTCGTCGACGTCCCGTTCGACCATCCCCTCTACGTGCTGTTCTCGTCGGGGACGACCGGGCTGCCGAAGGTCATCGTCCACTCGCACGGCGGCATCCTGCTCGAGCATCTCAAGCTGCACGGGCTGCACCTGGACACCCGCCCGGGCGATCGCGCGCTGTGGTTCACGACGACGGCGTGGGCGATGTGGAACATCACGATCTCGGCGCTGCTGGTCGGCGGCTCGCTCGTGCTGCTCGACGGCAACCCGCTCTACCCGGACCTCGACGAGCAGTGGCGGCTGGCGGCCGAGACCGGCGCGACGCTGCTCGGGACCAGCCCCGGCTACCTGATGGCCTGCCGCGCGAAGGGCGTCGACGCGGCGGGGCTGCTCGGCGGGAGTGCCGGGGTGTTGCGCCAGATCGGCTCGACGGGCGCGCCGCTGCCACCGGAGGCGTTCGACTGGATCGCCGCCCAGTTCGGCGACGCCGTCCTGGTCAACTCGATCAGTGGCGGCACCGACGTGTGCAGCGCGTTCGTCGGCGGCGGCCCGTGGCAACCGGTGTACCGCGGGGAGCTCTCGGGCCCGCTGCTGGGCGTCGACGTCACCGCGTTCGACCCCGACGGCAAGGAGATCGTCGACGAGCTGGGCGAGCTCGTCGTGCGGGCACCGATGCCGTCGATGCCGGTGTCTTTCTGGAACGACCCGGGCGACGAGCGCTACCGCGAGTCCTATTTCGACACCTATCCCGGCGTGTGGCGGCACGGCGACTGGGTGATCCGCACCCGGCGGCGCAGTTTCGTCGTCACCGGCCGGTCGGACGCGACGCTCAACCGCGGGGGCGTCCGGCTCGGGACCGCCGAGTTCTACGCCGTGATCGAGGACCTGCCGGAGATCGACGACAGCCTCGTCGTGCACCTCGAGGACCAGACCGGCGCGACGTCGGGCGACCTCATCCTGTTCGTCGTGCTGCGCGAGGGCGCCGAGCTCGACGACGCGCTGCGCGCCCGGATCCGGGACACGCTGCGCGCGCAGCTCTCACCGCGCCACACCCCCGACTTCGTCGCCGCCGTGCCCGCGGTGCCCCGCACGCTGACGGGCAAGAAACTGGAGAAGCCGATCAAGCAGGTGCTGCGCGGGAAGGCGCCCGAGGACGTGATCAGCGCGGACGCGGTCAGCGACTTCGACGCCGTCGCCGCGTTCCGCGACGCCGTCCGCGACCGCTGACGCCCACGCACCCCCCGGGCGCAACCTCACGGTCGCCGCGAGCGCCGACGACGACCACCAGGTTGCGCGCGGTCGGGGTCTGCTGCGGGAACGCGGGAGCCCGGTCCGGCGGTCAGCCGCCGAAGGCGGTCCCGAGGTCGCGGACGCCGGCCTGCAGGGCGGCGAGGTCGGGGCCGCAGCTCTGCGGGGTACCGGTCGGGCCCTGGCCGGGCGGCAGGAGGCAGGCGTCGCGGGTGAGCCGGTCGACCGCCGCATCGACCGCGTCCGCCGCCTTCCCCACCGCGGCCTCCTCCGTCGGACCCGAGGCGACCGCGCGGGCCGCGACGGTCACGTTCGAGACCTCCCGGACGAACCGGGCGCACTGCGGGTAGACGCTCGCGGCGTCCTCGGTGGCGCACTCGTCACGCCCGAAGATCGCGATCTTGTCGACGACGTCCGCGCGCTGGGCGGTGGGTGAGGACTGCGTCGCGGCGGCCGCCGAGGACGACCCTCCGTCGGGCGACTGCTCGCACCCCGCCGTCAGCGCCGCGACGGCCACGGCGACCCCGACCAGCCCACCCAACCGCAGGGATCGGGAACGGACGCGACCACGCGGGAGTACCGGCACGGGCCCGAGACTATGCCCGGCCCGCGGTTGCCCCGCGGGCCCCCGCCCCGCGGCCACGGGACCGGACGACCAGCCCGGCATCGTGTTCGGAACACCTCGAACCGGGCACGTCCGTGGATCGCGCACGATCCCCGAACGGCTCTGCGACTCCTCGAGCGCGGCGATCATGGCGTCGGCCATGGGCTCGCTCGAGGCCGGGGACGGTGTACGCCGGGAGCGGCTGCAGCACCCCGCCCGGGGGAGGCGAAGCGACCGTGTACCCGGCCTTCACGAACCATTCGTGCGGAGCGGCGAACTCCTCGGCCCTGGTAGGGGGCGACTGACGGATCACTCGCCGCGGTCTCGGCGCCCGGACGGCCCGTGGCTGCGTTGTCGCCGGGCCCGAACACGCCCGGTGCGCCGACCCGGCTCCGCCTTGCCACGAACCGCCAGGATCACCGACCCCATCGACGGCGATCCGTCAGACCCCCTAGCCGGTCGGGTACGCCGAACCGTCGGTGCGTTCCCAGACGCCGGCAGCCGACATGACGATCAGGATCCTCCCTGTGCTCATGAGGTTCCTCCTCCAGTTGTCCGGATCAGGCCGCGAGGTGGTCGGTGGTGGCCGCGGTCCGCGCGGTGACGTCGAGGTTCGCGCGCAACGTTTCGACCTTGCGGTGGCGTAGGACTGCGCATCCGAACCCAGCAGGAGGCGCAGCGGGCCGGTTCCCGCGACGACCTGCTCGATGACGGCCGTGGCGCCGTTGGCGGGGTCACCGAGCTGGCTGCCCTGCAGGCGAGCATGTCGCGGACCTCGCGGGCGCTGGTCTCCTCGACCGCGGCGAGGAAGCCGTAACCCGCGTTGTTCACGACGACGTCGAGGCCGCCGAAGCGCTGCACCGTCTGCCGGACGGCCTCCTCGACGACGTGCTCGTCACGCGGGTCGACGGTCAACGGCAGCAACCCCGAGGTGTCGACGGCCGGGCCGATCGCGGCCGGCGACCGGTCGGTCGAGCGGGTCGTGGCCGCGACGTCGTCCCCACGCCGCAGCAGTTGGGCGACCAGCTCCAGACCCAGGCCGCGCGACGTACCGGTCACGAACCAGGTCGACGGCCGCTCGGACGGAGAACGCACGATGATCCTCGATTCGGTGTTCCGGGGGGCGCGGTGGCGGGCGGGCGAGGCCGACCTGATCCTGGCCAAGCAGCGCAACGCCCCGACCAGCACGATCACCGTCGTGCACCAGCTGCACTACAGCCGCTTCACCGACGTCGCCCGGGAGTCTCCCACCGAGTGGAGCATCACTGCGTCCGCCACCTGGTCGCCGGACCGCGCAACACCGCCTTGATGAAAAAGCGCTGCCCCAGGCCATCGGATCAGGGGGGCGACGGCCGAGAGCACCTCGCGGTGGTCCACCACCATCGGTCAGCCGGGTCTCGGGCGTGCCTCCTGCCGCGACGTCATCGGCGGGACTGCCTCGCGATCGCCACGCAGGCGAGGACGACCACCACCACCAACGCGGCGACGATGCCCACCTTGGCGAGGAGATCGAGCAGGAGGTCCGCCACGGTCACAGGCGATCCCCGAGCCGGCGCGCCACCTTCTGATCAAAGCCACTCCCCCACGATCCACCGCGGCGGCGCGCGTACCCGGCGGCTGCCCGGGAGGCGACGGGGCCCAGGCGGCGGCGAGTCTCCTCCCAGCGTCCGCGCCGCTTCAGCCTGGTGATCAACGCGAACCCGACGATCACGAGCACGGCAACGATCACGGCCAGCACCGCGAACCTGACCAGCAAGAACGTCAACACAGTCTCCATCGCTCCTCCTTATTTAGCACGGCCTTGCTACAACAACGTAGCACGCTCATGCTAGAAAGGCGAGATGCCGAAGGTGGTGGACGCGGAGCAGCGGCGCCGCGAGGTGTTCGACGCCGTGTTCACGGTGGTCGTGGAGCACGGGGTGCACGGGGCGTCCCTGCGGCGGGTCGCGGAGACGGCCGGGCTGGCCATCGGCTCGGTGCGGCACTACTTCGACTCTGCAGAGCAGATGCTCACGGAGGCGGCCGCGGAGGTGATCGCCCGTGTCACCACGCGCCTCGAGGCGCACCGGGCCGAGCTCGACGCGGAGACCGACCGGGGTGTCGTCGCGGAGCGGATGATCGCCGAACTGCTGCCGTGGGACGCGGTGAGCACCCGGGAGACGACGGTCTGGCTGGAGTTCGCCCTGGCCGCCCGCACCGCTCCCGCCTACCGAGCGACAGCCGAACTGTTGCACGCGGGCGTTCGCGAGCTGGCCCGACGGATCGTCGAGAACCGGGTGCCCCCGGAGCGGACTGCGGTCGAGGCGGAGCGGCTCGCCTGCTTGATCGACGGGCTGGGGTTCGCGGGGACGCTGCATCCCGGCTCCCTGCCGCCGGGGCTGGCCCGGGACGTGGTGCGCCGCCATCTCGACTCGCTCGGCGCCTGAGCCCTGGCATCGTCTCGGCCAGCGCCGCGTCGTGCAGTGTCCGCGCGCGGCACGGCGCTTCTTGCGGGCGTGATAGCCGCTCGGGGCGACCTCGATCGCCACCGCGCTTGGCCTGACCGCCGGGCTGCCCGTCGCATCTGTGCGTAAGGCCGCCAAGCCCTACGGGACGCGCCGCCGCGCCGAGGGGGTCGAGGTCCAGGGTCGCCGGGTCCTCGTCGTGAAGGACGTTGGCACTTCCGGCGGTCGGGTCGCGATCTTGACTGCGGCCCTTCGGGAGTGTGGGGCCGTGTCGGGGTGGCCGCGGCGCTGTTCACCGACTTCGACCGGCTACCACCTGCGCACCGAAGCTACGCGCGCTGGATGTTCATGGACGAGGACGCCCGATCGCTCTTCGTGGACCGGCAGGACCAGGCCCGGGCCGCGGTGGAGAGCCTCCGGTTCGAGGTGGGCCGTGACCCGGACGCCCGGGCGACCGTCGAGCTCGTCGCGCAGCTGCGCGCGGACAGCCGCGAGTTCGACCAGTGGTGGGAGCAGCACCGTGTCCACCAGCGCACGCACGGCTCGAAACGCCTCCGCCATCCGCTGGTCGGCGACCTGACCGCCCGGCGGGGCACCGAGAGCCCGCCGCACCTCGGCACCCGCCGCACCGGTCGGCGACGCCGTCAGCGACGCCCGCCCTTGCGGGCCCCGGACTTCTTGCGGCCCGCGGCGGCCTTGCCCGACGTCCCTGCGGGCCGCCGTGCGCTCGCGGAGCCGCCCCGGCGCGCCGCCGCCCGCGCCGCGCCGCCCCCACCGGAGGCCGCACGTCCGACAGCCGCCGCAGCGGACCCCGACACACCCGGCCCCGCCGCAGCAGGCCCCGACCCGCCGACGGCCGCCGTCTCCGCGGGCGACCCCGACCCCGCGACCGGCTTCGCCCCCGGCTTGCGGGTCACGGCCGGCGGCCGCACGCCCGGCTTCGGCGCGGTCACGGCCGCGACCGCGGCCTTCTGTTCGGCCTGCGCCGCCTCCTCGCGGTCCATCGCCTTGTGCACCAGGTGCTGCTGGACCATCGTCCAGCCGTTGTTCGTCAGCCAGTACAGCAGGATCGCGATCGGGAACGTGAAGAACAGCCCACCGAGGATGACGCCGAGCGGGAAGATCCACGGGGTCAGCTTCATGAACCCGGCCATCTGCGCGGCCTGGGTGCCGGGCTCCGGCGGGGCGGTCTGCGCGGCCAGCTGCTGGCGCTGGGAGTTGCGGGCGGTGATGTGCGTGGCGACCGCAGCGAGCAGCATCAACGGCACCGCGACGACGACGACCTCCCACCGCTCCACGTGCGAGCCGAACGAGTCGAGCAGCGACTGCGGCATCGACACCCACGACGACAGCGGCGCCCCGAACAGCCGGGCCTCGAGGAACGAGCGCACCTCGTCGGGCCCGAAGACGTAGTTGCCGATCGCGGCGTTCTGCTCGAACGTCAGGCCCGGCCGGTTGAAGTAGCGCAGCACGTGCAGCAACGCGAGGAAGACGGGCATCTGGATCAGCAGCGGCAGGCAGCCGCCCAGCGTCGAGACGCCGTGCTCCTTCTGGAGCTTCTGCGTCTCCGCCAGCATCTTCTGCTTGTCGTTCGCGTGGCGCTTGCGGATCTCCGCGAGCTGCGGGGCGAGGGCGCGCATCCGGCGCCCGGACCGCACCTGCGACAGGAACGGTTTGATCATGATGGCGCGCAGCGTCAGCACCAGGAAGACGACCGACAGCGCCCAGGCGAACCCGCTCGACGGGCCCAGCACGAGCGCGAACGCCTGGTGCCAGAACCACATGACGGCGGAGACGGGGTAGTAGAGGAAGTTCAGCACGGCGCCACCCCGGTCGGGGCGGGCACAGGGCACGACGAGGACATGCGGGACTCCAGGAAGGACCGGTGACGGGGACACGAACGACCCCGGCGGCGCGTCCCCGGAACGCGGGACGACTCAGACCGCCGGGAGCAGCCCCGACGGCGCCCGTGCGCGGGTGTGCCCCGCGGCGTCCGGGTCCTCCTGGCGCGGCGCGGCGGCACGCGCTCTGGCCTGCCGCAACGCCTTGACGACGAGCGCGTGCAGCGGCGCCGCGGCCACCCGCAGGACGGCCGACGCGTGCCGGGCCATCCCCCACGCGAGCAGTGCCGCGCCGAGGACCCCGATGACGACGCCCGGCTCACCGGCGAGCAGCGCGTAGCCGACCACGAGCAGGACCAGTGCCTGCACCGTCGGCGCGCTGCGCATCGTCACCCCCTCGTCCCGTTAGACGGTACCGGACGACACGACCGTCACGTCGTCAGCAACCCGCGGCGGTACGCGGCGGACACCGCGCTGGCCCGGTCGCGCACCTCGAGCTTCGCGTAGATGTGCAGCAGGTGCGTCTTGATCGTCGCCTCGCTGATGAACAGCCGCCGGGCCGCCTCGCGGTTCGTCGCACCGGCGGCGACGAGCTGCAGCACCTCCAGCTCGCGGCTCGACAGGGCCTCCTCGGTCGGCGTGCGGACCTGCCCCATCAGCCGGCCCGCGACGGCGGGCGAGAGCACGGCCTCGCCCCGGTACGCGGCCCGGACGGCGCGCAGCAGCTCGTCGCGCGGGGTGTCCTTGAGCAGGTAGCCGGTGGCGCCGGCCTCGATGGCGGGCAGCACGTCGCGGTCGGTGTCGAACGTCGTCAGTACGAGGACACGCGGCGCCGACCCGCTGCGGCGCAGCTCCCTGATCGCCTCCACACCGCCCATCACCGGCATCCGCAGGTCCATGAGCACGACGTCGACGGGATCGTCGGCGGCCGCGAGCCGGGCCAGCGCCTCGGCCCCGTCGCCCGCCTCGCCGACGACGACCAGGTCCGGCGCGCCCGACAGCACGCCGCGCAGCCCGTCGCGGACCACGGGGTGGTCGTCGACGATCAGGACCCGGATGGTCGAACTCACAGGGGCACCTCTCCGCAGGTTCGGGTCTCGGCCGGGATCGCCGGCACGCTCGCACTCAGCGCGGTCCCCTCGCCAGGCGCGCTCTCCACCGTCAGCGTGCCCGAGACGCGGTGCACGCGCTGTTCCATCGCCGTGAGCCCGAACCCGCCCGCACCGCGGTCGGGCAGGTCGAACCCGCGACCGTCGTCGCGCACGTCGAGCACGACCACGTCGTCCATGTAGGACAGGGTGATCCCGACGGTCGTCGCCTCGGCGTGCTTCGCGACGTTGGCCAGCGCCTCCTGCGCCACCCGGAACAGCGCGACCTCGACGTCGGGCAGCAACGGCCGCGTCGCGCCGGTGGTCTCGCGTCGCACCCGGACGCCCGTCGTCTCCGACCAGCGGTCGACGAGATCGGCCAGCGCCTCGGGCAGCTGCGCGCGTTCGAGGGGTTCGGGGCGCAGCGCGTCGACCGACCGCCGGGCCTCGGTGAGGCTCTCGCGCGCGAGACCGCGAGCGATCCGCAGCCGGTCGCGCACGTCGGCCTCGCTCGAGGCGGCGTCGGCGGCCTCCAGCTGGGTGACGATGCCCGTCAGGCCCTGCGCGATGGTGTCGTGGATCTCCCGCGCCATCCGGGTGCGCTCGTCCTGCACACCCGCCTGCCTGGCCTGGGCGACGAGCTGGGCGTGCAGCTGGACGTTCTCCGCCAGCGCGGTCTCCAGCTGCGCGTTGGTCTCCTCCAGCTCCGCGATCATCCGCTTCCGGCGCTCCGTCTGCTGCGCGCTGATCGCCGCGAACCAGTTGAACCCGCCCGCGACGACGGCGTTGCCGACCAGCAGCGCGGCCAGCGCCCACCACCATCCGGTGCTCCACGGCAGCGCGAGCCGGCCGCCCATCTGCGAGAACGCCGCGCACCCGCCCACGAAGGCGACCGCGACGTAGCGCCAACGTCCGTGCAGGTAGCAGAACGCGTGGCCGTACCCGCCGATCGCCATGAACGCGTAGAACGGCGAGAGCCAGGTCAACGCGGCCATCAGGACGAGCAGGCCGGCCATGTAGACCCCGCCGACCACCGGGACGCGGGCCCGGATCGGCTCGCGCACCGACAGGAACCAGATCCAGCCGAGCGCGACGGCGGTGAGGGCCGCCATCCACGCCCACGTCGTGGCGGTCTCGCCCGACACCGCGAACGCCGTCAGCACCGTGCCGAGGAGGAGACCGGCGAGCGCGGCGAACCGGTCGATCGCCTTGTCCATCCGCTGCTCGACAACGTCGAGCCGGTCCAGCTCCCGCGTCGCCATGGTTCCCCCTACTCCCAGCGGAACAACCTAGTCGCGAGGAGACCGGTCAGCACCGTCCAGGCCAGCAGCACACCGAGGTGCAGCAGCTGCGGCCACGACCCGGCGGCGGCCGCCTGCAGGGCACCGGCCCCCGCACCCAACGGCGTGTAGTCGCTGATCGTGCGCAGCACCTCGGGCATGACGTCGCGGGGCAGCCAGAGCCCACCGAAGAACATCAGCGGGAAGAACAGCACGGTGCCGATCGCGTTGCCCGTCCGCCCGCTCGGGGCGACCGCCGCGACGAGCAGCCCCAGCCCGTAGACCGCCCCGCCGAGCAGCACCAGCGTGACGAGGTAGGCCGCCAGGTCCTGCGGGAGCGGCACGCCGAACGCCAGCCGGGCGACGAGCAGCACCAGGATCGTCGACACCAGCGTCACGCCGAGCATCGTCGCGGTGATCGCGAGCAGCAACGTCTGCGGCCGGACCGGCGTCGTGCGCATCCGGCGCAGCACCCCCTGCTCCCGGTAGGTCGCGACGACGGCGGGCAGCGCCTGCACGGCCGACACCGCGAGCACCATCGCGACCATGATCGGCACGTAGAGGTCGATCAGCCGCGGGCCGCCCGGGGTGACCGGCTCCTTGAACGACGGGATCAGCCCGAGCACGACGAGCAGGACCGTCGGGAACAGCAGCGTCGCGACGGCGCCGGCCCGGTCGCGCAGGAACAGTCGCAGCTCGGAGCGGGTCAGCGCGCCGAGCCCGGCGAACCCGGACGTCCTCGGACGGCCCGTCCCGGCGGGTGCCGCGGTGGTCGTGGTCATCGGATCCCCTCCCCCGTGAGGGCGACGAACGCGTCGTCGAGTCGTGGCTGGGTGACGCGCAGCTCCGCCGCGACGATGCGCCGCTGCGCGAGTGCGGTGGTGACGGTCGCGAGGACGTCGCCGGTCCCGGTGATCTCGACGCGCCCGTCGCGCTGGACGACGGAGGTGACCTCGGGCAGCCCGCGCAGCAGCGCCTCGTCGACCGGCTCCGACGGCCTGAACCGGATGACCTGCGGCGCCCGGGTGCGCTCGACCAGCCCCGACGGCGTGTCGATCGCGACGACCTTCCCGGCGTCGATGAGCGCGATCCGGTCACAGAGCCGCTCGGCCTCCTCCATGAAGTGGGTGACGAGCACGACCGTGACCCCGTCGTCGCGCACCTGCTCGACCAGCTCCCAGGTGTTGCGGCGCGACTGCGGGTCCAGCCCCGTCGTCAGCTCGTCGAGGACGGCGACGCGGGGCCTGCCGAGCAGCGCGAGCACGATCGCGAGGCGCTGCTGCTGACCTCCGGAGAGCTTGCCGAACCGGGTGTCGCGCCTGCGGGTGAGGCCGAGCCGGTCGACGAGCGCGTCACCGTCGGCAGGATCGTCGTAGAACGACGAGTAGAGCGAGACGGCCTCGGCGACCGTCATGCGCTCGGGGAGCTTGCTGTCCTGCAGCTGCACCCCGAGCACCCGCCGCAGCTCGGTCACGTCGCGCTGCGGGTCGAGCCCGAGCACGCGGATCGTCCCGCCGTCGGGCACCCGCAGGCCCTCGATGCACTCGACCGTCGTCGTCTTGCCCGCCCCGTTCGGGCCGAGCACCCCGAAGATCTCCCCCTCCTGCACCTCGAAGGACACGTCGGCCACGGCGAGATGCTCCCCGTAGCGCTTCTGCAAGCCGTTGACCTCGATGACCGCCATGCACCAAGACTGGTGCGACGGGCGGCGCCGCGGATCGAACGCGAGGCTGCACCCCGGGCACCGCGGGGTGGACCGCCGGTCAACCGATCGGCTGATCGCCGCAGCCGGCGCCCCCGCGGCAGGCCCGGCGGGCATGCCCCGGGCCCCGTCCCGGCAGGCACGCCCCCGCCCCCGATCCCGACCCCCGGCCGGAGGCCGCGCGCCGCGCCTCCTGGCGGGATACCGTCGCAGCGTGCCCGAGGGCGACACGGTCCATCTCGCCGGCAAGCGGCTGCACGCGGCCCTCGCCGGCAACCGGCTGGTGCGCGGCGAGGTGCGCCATCCACGCTGGGCCGAGCACGATCTCGCGGGGCTCGTCGTCACCGGCGTGGCGAGCGTCGGCAAGCACCTCTTCACGCGCTTCGACGACGGCCGCAGCCTGCACAGCCACTTCCGGATGGACGGTTCCTGGCACCTCTATCGTCCCGGCATGCGCTGGCGCCGCCCGGAGCACGAGGCGCGCGCGGTGCTGGCCACCGACGAGCGGGTCGCCGTCGGCTTCGCGCTGCACGACCTCGAACTGCTGCCCACGGCCGCGGAGGACCGGCTCGTCGGCCACCTGGGCCCCGACCTCCTCGACCCCGCGTGGGACGACGGCAAGGCAGCGGAAGCGTTGCGCCGCTTCGTCTCACGCGCCGACCACGAGGTCGGCCTGGTGCTGCTGGAGCAGCGGGTGATGGCCGGGGTCGGCAATCTCTACAAGAGCGAGGTCTGTTTCCTGCTGGGCGTCTCCCCGTGGACGCCGGTCCGCGACCTCCCCGACCCGATGGCGGCGATCACGTTGTCGCGCAAGCTGTTGCTGGCGAACGCCGACCGTCCCGAACAGTCGACGACGGGGTCGCTGCGGGCCGGTGAGGCGCAGTGGGTGTTCGAGCGCGGCGGCCGGGAGTGCCTGCGCTGCAGGACCCGCATCCGCACCGCCGACCAGGGCGACGGGGTGTACGCGCGCCCGGCGTACTGGTGCCCGCGCTGCCAGCCGGGCCCCGCACCCGTGGCCACCCACCGGCCGGCGCGCCGGCGCACCGGCCCCAGTCGGTACTGACCGGGCCCGTGAAGACGACGACGCCCGCCCCGGGGACCGGGACGGGCGTCGAGGGCAGGACCGTCAGTTCGTGCCGGGCTGGGGCTGCGCCGCCGGGTTGGCCTGCGGCTGGGCGGGCGCCGGGGCGGTCTGCCCCGAGGTCACCTCGCCGGCGACGGGGGTGCCGTGCAGCGACGCGCGGATCTGCTCGAGGCGGCTGGCACCGGCCATGTCCACCGTGGACTGCTGGACCTCGAGCATGCGGCCCTGCACCGAGTTCTGGGCGAGCTCCGCGGAGCCGATCGCGTTGGCGTAGCGCCGCTCGATCTTCTCGCGGACCTCCTCCAGCGACGGGGTGTTCCCCGGCGCGGAGAGCTCGGTCATCTGCCGCAGCGAGGCCGCGGCCTGCTCCTGCATCTTGGCCTGCTCGAGCTGGCTCAGCAGCTTGGTGCGCTCGGCGATCTTCTGCTGCAGCATCATCGAGTTGCGCTCGACGGCCTGCTTGGCCTGCTGCGCGGCGCCGATCGACTGGTCGTGCAGGACCTTGAGGTCCTCGACCGACTGCTCGGCCGTGACGAGCTGGGTGGCGAAGGCCTGCGCCGACTGCTCGTACTGGGTGGCCTTCTGCTCGTCGCCGCTCGCCCGGGCCTGGTCGGCGAGCACCAGGGCCTGCCGGGCCGAGGCCTGGAGCTTCTCGATCTCGCCGAGCTGCCGGTTGAGCTTCATCTCGAGCTGGCGCTGGTTGCCGATGACGGCCGCAGCCTGCTGCGAGAGAGCCTGGTGCTGACGCTGGGCGTCCTCGATGGCCTGCTGGATCTGCACCTTGGGGTCGGCGTACTCGTCGACCTTCGACGAGAACAGCGCCATCAGGTACTTCCAGGCCTTCGTGAAACCGTTGGCCATCTGCTCCGCCTTACCTCCGAGTGCGACACCGATCAGTCACCGCGCAAAGCCGGAACCAGCCCCCCGGTGCGCGCTGCGGCCCCCATCGTGGCACCGCGCACGACCGATTTTCCAGCGCGGCGCGACGATATCGGGGATCGTCCGGAGGTCGCCGTCGGGGCGACCCGGGGCCCAGGCTACCGAATCCGGGGGATTCCCGGAGGCCGGGCTCGAGGGCGCGACCAGCACCGACGGGAGGGCGCCACGCGGCGCCCACGGCCGGGCGGCAGTGGGCTGCGGCAGTCGCGAAGCGGTCGGGGCGGCGGCGGTCAGGCGGCGGCGCTGACGCTCGCCACGGGCGACGCGGGGGTGGTCGCGGGCTGCGGGCCGGCCGCGCCCGTCGCGGTGCCGGCGATGCGCAGGTCGGCGTGGCGCTGGCCGATCGGCACGATCATCTGCGGCCGCATCGACTCGGCCATCTCCTCCGCCGCCGCGGTGAGCAGGTCGGGCAGGGCGATGTCGAGGGCCTCGCAGATCGAGGCCAGCAGCTCGCTGGATGCCTCCTTGACGCCGCGCTCGACCTCGGAGAGGTAGCCGAGGCTCACCCGGGCCTGCCGGGACACCTCGCGCAGGGTCCGACGACGGTCCGTCCGGGCACGCCGGAGGCTGCCGCCGATCGCCTCACGCAGCAGCACAGCCATGCGACCCTCCTCGTCCACCCGTGCCACGGCCCGCCGGGCAACCCTGGCGGATCCGTGCCCGGACCGCGGACGGCCCGGTGGCCTCACCGTACCGACTGCGGACGTTCCGCGTCGCCTGCCGAGCCGGACGGACGTGTCCGCCGAGGGCGAACACCCCCGGCCGGGCGACGTCGTCCGGCCGCCCCGCCGACGTGGTCACGGCACGTCGTGGACCGCGGTACGGGCGGCGCGTCGCAGCCGGACGGCACGCACCACGTAGTCGGCGCCGGTGACGACGGTGAGCGCCAGCGCGAGCCCGAGTACGGCCCAGCGCACGACGTCGACGGTGACCGACGGGCCCAGGAGCTCCACGAGTGGCAGCAGGTAGAGCCCGATCGCGAGGCTCTGCACGAAGGTCTTGGCCTTGCCGCCGGGACTGGCCGCGATCACCCCGTGCCGGATCACCCAGAACCGCAGCAGCGTGATGCCGAGCTCGCGGCCGATGATGACGATCGTCACCCACCACGGCATCAGCCCGAGCAGCGACAGGCCGATCCACGCCGCGCCGGTGAGGGCCTTGTCGGCGATCGGGTCGGCCACGGCGCCGAAGTCGGTGACCAGTCCCCGGCTGCGGGCCAGTTGCCCGTCGAAGCGGTCGGTGATGGCGGCGACCGCGAACACCCCCGACGCGACCAGCCGCCACGCCACGGAGTGCCCGTCGTCGACGAAGAGCACGACGAGGAAGACCGGCACCAGCAGCAGCCGGACGACGGTGAGGACGTTGGCGATGTTGAGCAACGGCGGCGAGGACGCGCTCGCGGGTGAACCGGTCATCGCCGGCCTCGGGTCATGCCGACCCCGCCGCGACGAGCCCGGCGCGCCCGCCGGGGAGGACCTCGCGCGGGGACACCATCAGGTCGGCGCCCTCGGTGTCGACGACGACGCAGCGCACCAGCTCACCGGCCGTCAGCCCGGACCCGCGTTCGACGACGCACTCGCCGTCGACCTCCGGGGCCTGGTGGGCGGCGCGCCCGGTGCACTCGAAGTCGTCGTCCTCGGCCTGCTCGACGAGCACGACGACCTCCGACCCGACCCGGTCCTCGGCCCGCTGCGCGACCAGCTCGTCGACCAGCGAGGAGATCCGCGACACCCGGGCCTGCACCTCGTCGGGGTCGATCTTGCCGTCGTAGCCCGCGGCCTCGGTGCCGTCCTCGTCGGAGTAGCCGAAGACGCCTACGGCGTCGAGCCGGGCGCCGGTGAGGAACGCCTCGAGCTCGGCGAGGTCGTCCTCGGTCTCGCCCGGGAAACCGACGATGACGTTGCTGCGGATGCCCGCCTCCGGAGCCAGGGCGCGGATGCGCTCGCACAGCTCGAGGAAGTCGGTGCGGCCGCCGAAGCGCCGCATGCGGCGCAGGACGGCAGCGGACCCGTGCTGGAAGGAGAGGTCGAAGTACGGCGCGATGCCGGGCGTCGTCGCGATGACCGAGACGAGGTCGGGCCGCATCTCGGCGGGCTGCAGGTAGGAGGCGCGGACCCGCTCGATGCCCGGGACGGCGGCGAGCCGCGGGAGCAGGTCGACCAGCGCACGGGTGCCACCGGGCAGGTCCTTGCCGTACGACGTCGAGTTCTCGCTGACCAGCACGAGCTCGCGGACGCCCTGCTCGGCGAGCCAGGCCGCCTCGGCGAGCACGTCGGCGGGCGGGCGGGAGACGAACGCGCCGCGGAACGACGGGATCGCGCAGAACGCGCACCGCCGGTCGCACCCCGAGGCGAGCTTGAGGTTGGCGACGGGCCCGTCGGACAGCCGCACGCGGGACAGGTCGGGCACCCACTCGTGGCCGGGGACCGAGACGTCGGCGGCGGCCGTGGGCCGGGCGACGGGCGTGAGCGGCAGCAGCGTCCGCCGGTCGACCGGGACGTGCGGCGCGGGCGCGTGACCGCCGAGCACCTCACCGAGGCGCTCGGCCAGCTCCGGGTAGGCGTCGAAGCCGAGGACCGCGTCGGCCTCCGGGAGGCTCTCGGCGAGCTCGGCGCCGTACCGCTCGGCGAGGCAGCCGACGGCCACGACCTTGGCCCCGGTGGCCTGCGCGACGTCGGACGCGGACAGCAGCGTGTCGATCGAGTCCTTCTTGGCCTGCTCGACGAACCCGCACGTGTTGACGACGATGACGTCGGGCGCCGGACCGCCGCTGGACGGGTCGGCCTCCACGAGCTCCCAGCCGCTGCCCGCGAGCCGGCCCGCGAGCTCCTCCGAGTCGACCTCGTTGCGGGCACACCCCAGGGTGAGCAGGGCAGCACGCCGCGGGGCGGACTCGGGCGGCGGGGGCTTCGGCACGTGCCACAGGGTATCCCGGGGCCTCTGATCTATTCTGACCCGTCGTGGCAGACGTGCTCGTGCGGCGGGCCCGGACCGCCGACGTGACGACGATCAAGTCCCTCGTGGACGGTTACGCGGGACGCGTCCTGCTGGCCAAGGAGATCGTCACCCTCTACGAGTCCGTGCAGGAGTTCCTCGTCGCGGAGCTGGACGGGACGGTCGTCGGCTGCGGGGCGCTGCACGTCCTGTGGGAGGACCTCGGCGAGATCCGCACCGTCGCGGTCGACCCGTCGACGCTCGGCCGGGGTGTCGGGCACGCGATCGTGTCATCGCTGATCGACAACGCCCGCGAGCTCGGCCTGAAGCGGCTGTTCGTGCTGACGTTCGAGAAGCACTTCTTCGGCAGGCACGGTTTCGCCGAGATCGACGGCACCCCGGTCTCGACCGACGTCTTCGCGGCGATGCTGCGCTCCTACGACGCCGGTGTCGCCGAGTTCCTCGACCTCGCGCACGTCAAGCCCAACACCCTGGGCAACGTGCGGATGCTGCTCAACCTGTGAGCACGCGGCCGCCTCGCCAGGGGCGTCGGACGGATCACTCGCCGCGGTGTCAGGCAACCCGTAGCCTGGACGGATGACGGGTGACGAGCTCGTGTGGCGACGGCCGCCCGCGCCGCTGCGGCCGTTCGTCGACCTCTGCTCCGGCTACCGGATGGCCGCGACCCCGCCCGGCACCCATCAGGGCGTCCCCGGCGCGCACCTGACATTCCTGCTCTGCCTCGACGGTGACGTCGAGGTCCTGCAGACGCCCGGTGCCGGCCGCGGGCCCGGCCGCTTCGACGCGATGGTCGCGGGCCTGCACCACCGGCCGGCCGTCATGGCACAGGGGCCCGCCCAGACCGGCATCCAGCTGCGGCTGACCTGGCGCGGGGCCCGCATGCTGCTCGGCGTCCCGGCCGCGGCGCTCGCCGGTGACGTCGTCGACCTGCGTGACGTGCTCGGCCGCGGCGCCGTCGAGCTGCGGGAACGGCTGGCGACGGCACCGTCGTGGGCACACCGGTTCGCGGTGCTCGATCGGGAACTGACCCGGCTGGCCGCGAGCTCGCGGGCGCCGGAGCCGGCCCCGGAGGTCGCGCGGGCCTGGGACGTGCTGGCGGCGTCGGGCGGGACGGTGCGGGTGGAGGCGCTGGCCCGTGACCTCGGCTGGAGCCGCCGGCACCTCGCGACCCGCTTCCACGACGAGCTGGGGGTGAGCCCGAAGACGGCCGCGCGGGTGATCCGCTTCGAGCGGGCGTGCGACATGCTGCGGTCCGGTGGGCGGGATCCCGGGCGTCGCCCCGCACTCGCCGACGTCGCCGCCCGCTGCGGCTACGCCGACCAGCCCCATCTGGCCCGCGACTTCCGCGAGCTCGGCGGGACCACGGCCACCCGGTGGCTGGCCGAGCGCCCGACCTGACCGTGAGCAGCACCCCGGGCGGGCGCCGCGACGGCCCCGGGTCCAGGATCGGCACGTGTTCCGGATCGTGTTGCTGACCCCGGAGATTCCGCAGAACACCGGGGCGATCATCCGGCTGGCGGCCAACACCGGCGCGCAGCTGCACCTCGTCGAGCCGCTGGGGTTCTCCCTCGACGCCCGCCACGTCCGCCGCGCGGGTCTGGACTACCACGAGCTCGCCGACGTCCAGGTGCACCGCGACCTCGACGCGGCGTGGGCGGCGCTGCTGCCCGCCCGGGTGCACGCTTTCACCACGACCGGCACCGAGCATCACACCGACGTCGACTACGAGCGCGGCGACGTGCTGCTCTTCGGCCGGGAGTCGACGGGGCTCCCCGCCGAGGTGCAGGCCGCCCCACAGGTCACCGACCGGGTCCGGCTGCCGATGATCCCGGGCTCGCGGTCGCTGAACCTCGCCAACGCCGTCTCGGTCGCGGTCTACGAAGCCTGGCGGCGCCTCGGCTTCGCGGGCGCCGCCACCCCCGTCGGCCCGCGGGCCGGCGAGGCTCAGCCCTTGTAGACACCCTGGATGTCGAGGGAGATCTCGATCGTCGAGCCGACGACCGGGACGCCCTTGGAGAGCATCTGCTGCCAGTTGAGCGTGAAGTGCTCACGGTGCAGCTCGGTGGTCGCGACGACGCCCGCGCGCAGGCCGTTCCACTCCTGCATGCCGAGGAACGTCGTGTCGAGCTGGACGTCGCTGGTCAGGCCGTGCAGCGTGAGCTCCCCGTCGACCAGCCAGTGGTTGCCGGTGCGCCGGGTGAACCGGGTG
Source organism: Pseudonocardia benzenivorans CB1190 (assembly GCF_000196675.2). Lineage (GTDB taxonomy): Bacteria > Actinomycetota > Actinomycetes > Mycobacteriales > Pseudonocardiaceae > Pseudonocardia > Pseudonocardia benzenivorans. Next base: position 4,959,857 of record NC_015312.1, read on the forward strand.
CTGTTGAACCGCAGCTGCGGGAACCGCTCGACGTCGAGGAAGTCGGCGGAACGCAGGTGGGCGTCGCGCGCCTCGACGTTGGTGTCGACGCTCGCCGCGTCGATCACGACCTCGACCGAGGACTGCTCGAGCGGGTCCTCGATGCGGATGAGGCCACGGAAGTCGTTGAACCGGCCGTAGACCTTCGACAGCGCGATGTGCCTGGCGACGAAGCGCACCGCGGAGTGGTCGGCGTCGATCTCGTAGACGCCGGGCGCGGGCGGCTCGAGGCTCGGGTCGGCGATCAGCAGGATGTCGCCGAGCTCGGCGTGCTTGCCCCACTCGACCTCGACGGAGTTGCTCACGCTCTGGAAACCGCCGAAGTCGGTCCGCACCCGGTAGTCGCCCGGCACGACAGCGGCGGCGAAGTAGCCGAACGGGTCGCTGTCGGCGTGGGCCACCCGGCGGTTGGACCGGTCGAACACCGAGACCTCGGCGCCGCCGACGGGTTTGCCGTCCGCGTCACGGACCTGGCCGCTGAGCAGCCCGCCGGTCAGCGGGATCGGCATGAGTGCACTCCGCCCGGTGGCCGCGCCGCGCCCCGGTCTCGTCCCACGACGCTTGAAACCGAACATCCGACAGCACCCTTTCGCCCTCTCGGCGGACGCCGCGCCCGCGCGATCGGGGCCCACGATTGCACGGCGCGTAGTCGAGCGCCCGTCGGTTCGTGGGATATACCACAGAATAACCACCGAGAGTGACAATCAGTAAGGAACGATCACGAAAGGGTCACGGCGATGAGTGGTCCCCTGTCGTCGACGACCGTTCACTCCTCGGCGTCGTCGCCGCCCGATCCGCCCCGCATGAGCCAGATGACGTTTTCCAGCTCGTCGGGCTTGACGAGCACGTCGCGTGCCTTCGAGCCCTCGGAGGGTCCGACGACACCGCGCGTCTCCAGCAGGTCCATCAGCCGGCCCGCCTTGGCGAACCCGACCCGCAGCTTGCGCTGCAGCATCGACGTCGACCCGAACTGGGAGGTGACGATCAGCTCGGTGGCCTGCACGAGGAGCTCGAGGTCGTCGCCGATGTCGGCGTCGATCTCCTTCTTCTCGCCGGCCTTCGCCGCCGTGACGCCCTCGGTGTAGCTGGGTTCGGCCTGGTCCTTGGTGAAGCCGACGACGTCGGCGATCTCCTCGTCGGAGACGTACGCGCCCTGCATGCGGACGGGCTTGCCGGCGCCCATGGGCAGGTAGAGCCCGTCGCCCATGCCGATGAGCTTCTCCGCGCCGGGCTGGTCCAGGATGACCCGGCTGTCGGTCAGCGACGACGTCGCGAACGCCAGCCGCGAGGGCACGTTGGTCTTGATCAGGCCGGTCACGACGTCGACCGACGGGCGCTGCGTCGCCAGCACGAGGTGGATGCCGGCGGCGCGCGCCTTCTGCGTGATGCGCACGACCGCGTCCTCGACGTCGCGCGGGGCGGTCATCATGAGGTCGGCGAGCTCGTCGACGATGCAGAGGATGTAGGGGTAGGGCCGGTACTCCCGCTCGGAGCCCAGCGGCGCGGTGATCTCGCCGGAGCGCACCTTGCGGTTGAAGTCGTCGACGTGGCGGACCTTGTTGGCCTGCATGTCCTGGTAGCGCTGCTCCATCTCCTCCACGAGCCAGGCGAGCGCGGAGGCGGCCTTCTTCGGCTGCGTGATGATGGGCGTGATCAGGTGCGGGATGCCCTCGTACGGGGTCAGCTCGACCATCTTCGGGTCGATGAGGATCATCCGGACCTCGTCCGGGGTCGCCCTGCTGAGCAGCGAGACGAGCATCGAGTTGACGAAGCTCGACTTGCCGGAGCCCGTGGAGCCCGCGACCAGCAGGTGCGGCATCTTCGCCAGGTTGGCGCAGAGGAAGTGGCCCTCGATGTCCTTGCCGAGCCCGATCACCATGGGGTGCTGCTCGTTGCGCGCGTTGGCCGAGCGCAGCACGTCGCCGAGCCGGACCATCTCGCGGTCGGTGTTGGGCACCTCGATGCCGACCGCCGACTTGCCCGGGATCGGCGCCAGCAGCCGCACGTTGTCCGTGGCGACGGCGTAGGCGATGTTGCGGGTGAGCTGCGTGATCTTCTCGACCTTGACCGCCGGCCCGAGCTCGATCTCGTAGCGGGTGACGGTCGGTCCGCGGGTGAAGCCGGTGACCTGGGCGTCCACATTGAACTGGTCGAGGACGCCGGTGATCGCCTCGATCATGGCGTCGTTGGCGCTGCTGCGCGTCTTCGGGACCGGTCCGCTCGGGAGCATGTCCGGTGGCGGCAGGACGTACGCGGTGTCGCCCGACGGCTCGCGGATCGCGAGCGACATCTGCTCGCCCGTCGGCGGGTTGTCCGGCTCGGAGACGGGTTCGGCCGCCCGGACCGGGCGGCGTGGGGTGCGCGTGGGCGCCGTGGGTTCCTCCGCGGCGGGCTCGGGCGTGGGCCCCGCGGTACCGGCCTCGTCACGGTAGGCGTCCGCGGCGTTCTGCCGGCGTCGCGACGGGCGGCGCAGCCGGGGGGCGGCGGCGGCGTCGGCGACCGGGTCGTCCTGCGCCGCGGCGTTCTCGGCGACCTCGTCGACACCGTCCTCGGTGTCGTCGGGCACCGGCCTGCCGAGCAGCCGCCGGACGCGGTCGGGCAGCTCGCGGACGGGCGTCCCCGTCAGGACGAGGAACCCGTAGCCCGACAACAGGACCAGCACCGGGACGGCGACGAACGGGCTCAGCCCACTGGCCAGCGGCGTGCCCGCGAGGTAGCCGACGCCACCGCCCGCCTCGGCCCACCGGCCGGGCTCGGCCGGCGAGCCGGAGAACAGGTGGACGAGCCCCAGCACGCCCAGGACCAGCAGCAACGACCCCACCGCGACGCGCGGCCTGGCCTCGGGGTGGGCCTCGGTCGTCATCAGCACGATGCCGACGATCACCAGTACGACGGGCAGCAGGACGCCCGGCGTGCCGAACACCGCGCCCACCGCCGTGGACAGGCCGCGTCCGACGGGGCCGCCCGCGCCCCACCAGATGCCCGCCGCGGCGACGACGGCGAGCACGATGAACCCGACACCCAGCCCGTCGCGCCGGTGCGCGGGGTCGATCTCGCGGGTCCGGCCCGCGGCCCTGCCCGCCGACCTCCCCAGCCTGACGACGCCGCGCCCCACCGCGTCGATGCCCTTGTCGATGAGGTCGGGTCCCTTGCGCGGCGCCGGGGGCCGGCGACCCGACGGCCGCCGTGCGGTGGACGAGCCCCGCGTGCGCGAGGTGGAGCCCGACGCGGGACGACGGCCCGACCCGGCGGCGGCTCGCGTCGTACCACGAGCACCACCGGTCGACGCGCGTCCTGCCATGCCCGACACCGTAACCGGAACCGGGCCCCGGACGAGGTACCGACGCACCCCCGGCCGGCGGGTGCGGCGCCGGTCACGGGCCGTCCCAGGGGTACCCAGGGCCCGGGGCCCCGGGTCAGGTCGTGACCTTCGGCGGCGCGGCGTCGAGCACCAGCGCCTGGCGCTTGCCGTGCACGGTCAGGTACCGCAGGCCGTCCGGGCCGGCCTGGAAGCGGCGGCGGGATCGGCGGGGCAGCCACACCAACGCACCGGCCTCCAGCGTGAGGTCGCCGCGTTCGGTGGCGAGCAGGCCGCTGCCGTCGAGGACGACGAGCAGCACGTCGAGATCGGGGCCGGTGTGGTCGCCGATCCCGGCGTCCGGCGCGAGCCGCACGACGTTGGAGTCCAGGTCGCGTCGACGCATCTCCAGCTTCCACTCGATCCCGGCGGCGTCCGGGTCCTGCGTCCCGCGGTGTAGGTCACCGACGATGCGCGGCAACGGGGTGGCGGCGAGCTTGCTGATCCGGATCCGCCACACCGGGCCGCGCTCGACGTACTCCCAGCCGTAGCCGCCGGGCAGGTCGGAGTCGAACTCGTCGCGCAGGTGCTTCGGATCGTGGTTGTTGACCAGGACGAACGACTCACCCACGGCGAGGGCGTCGTAGGTCCGGAAGATCGTCGGGTGCTTGTCGGGCTTGCGGAGGGGGCGGACGTCGAGCTCGAGCGCGGTCATGCGGCAATTTATACAAGCGAGTGTTGTGTAAACTCAAGCCGTGGCCTATGTGATCGGACTCCCCTGCGTCGACGTGCTCGACCGGGCCTGTGTGGACGAGTGCCCGGTGGACTGCATCTACGAGGGCGAACGCGCGCTCTACATCCACCCCGACGAATGCGTCGACTGCGGCGCCTGCGAGCCGGTCTGTCCGGTCGAGGCGATCTACTACGAGGACGACCTCCCGGAGTCGCTGCAGGAGTACCAGGCCGACAACGCCCGGTTCTTCGCCGAGCCGCTGCCCGGCCGCGACGCCCCGCTCGGCAGCCCGGGCGGCGCGGCGAAGCTCGGCCCGATCGGGGCCGACACCCCGCTGGTGGCCGGCCAGCCGCCGCGCGGCACGTGAGCGGCGAGCGCGGCGCCGCCCGTCGCGACGTGGTGCTCGCGGCCCTGCGGGACGCGGCCGAGCCGCTGGGCGTCGCCGAGATCGCGGCGCGGCTGCGCGTCCACCCCAACACCGTCCGGTTCCACCTCGACGCGCTCGTTGACGCCGGACGGGCCGAACGCGTGCCGGTCGCCCCGACGGGCCCGGGCCGGCCGCCGCTGCTGTTCCGGGCCCGCCCCGGCATGGACCCCACCGGCCCCCGCAACTACCGGCTGCTCGCGGCGGCGCTCGTCGAGAACCTCGCCGCCGGACCCGATCCCGCCGCCGCCGCGGCCGCCGCCGGCCGCGCCTGGGGAGCCCGGCTGGCCGACGGCCCCCCGGCCGCGTCCGGCCCCGACGGGGTGCGCTCGCTCGTCACCCTGCTCGACGAGCTCGGTTTCGCCCCGCAGTGGCCCGCCCCGGGCCGGCCCGACGACCAGCTGGCGCTGCGGCACTGCCCGTTCCTGGAGCTGGCGACCACCGACGCGCAGGTCGTCTGCCCGCTGCACCTCGGCCTCATGCAGGGGGCGCTGACCGCACTCGCCGCCCCGGTCTCCGTCGAACGCCTCGAACCGTTCGCCGGCCCCGACCTGTGCCTGGCCCACCTGTCCCGTTCCCCGTCCACCGCCGTGGGCGGCTCCCGAGAGGACGACCACTGATGCCCGCAGGACCCGCCGTCGCGGTCGCCGTGACCTTCGTCTGGCTCGGCATGGTGCTGGCGATCTCGTTCCTCGAGGCGCCGCTGAAGTTCCGTGCCCCCGACGTCACCGTCCGCATCGGCCTCGGGATCGGCCGCCTCGTGTTCCGCGCGCTCAACACGGTCGAGGTCGTGCTGGCACTGGCCCTCGTCGTGGTCGCCGCGCTCGGTGCGCCGCCGGCCACGGCCGTCGTCGCGGGCGCGGTCGCGATCGTCGCGCTGCTCGCACAGCTCGGCGTCGTCCGGCCGCGCCTGACGCGCCGGTCGGACGCCGTGCTCGCCGGCGGTGAGGCGCCGCGGTCGCGCGGGCACCTCGGCTACGTCGCGCTGGAGATCGTCAAGGTCGCCGCCCTGGTGGTCACCGGCGTCGCACTGTTCACCACCTGATGCGTCCCGACCAGCACCCGGAGGACACCGTGCACACCCCCGAGCCCCGCACCGCCGACACCCCCGGACCCGTCGCCCTCGGCGCGCTGGCCGACACCCACCTCGACGCGGCCCGGGCGGCGTCGAGCGGGCGCAGCGCCCACACCGTCGTCGGCGGGCACGGGGCCACGCTGCGCCAGTCGCTGCTCGCCCTCGCCGCAGGCCAGGGCCTCGCCGAGCACGACAGCCCCGGCGAGGCGACCCTGCACGTGCTGCGCGGCCGGGTCGAGCTCCGCAGCCCTGCCGGCGCCGTCGGCGCCGCGGCGGGCGACCTGCTCGTCGTCCCGGCCGAGCGGCACGACCTGCTGGCCGTCGAGGACTCGGTGGTGCTGCTGACCGTCGCCGTCCGCGGCACCTGAGCCGCCGCAGCGGGCAGCCGCCGGCACCCCGCGCCCGGCGCCCGCCGCGGGACCCGTCGCCCGTGGCCCCGCCCCGGCGCGACGGGCCGGCTCAGAGAGTGTTGTGAAACCTGGTGATCACTCGGCGTGGCGGCCGTAGTAGTCGCCCGGACCTGTTGATCATCCGGTCGGGTGTGTGTCTGTACCTGCAAACCGGCGTATGACTCCTCGGTGACCGACGCCCAGTGGGTGTTGATCGAGCCGTTGCTGCCCCGCCCGGCGGCGGTGTTGGGCGGGCGCCCGTACGTGCACTCCCGCCGGTTGATCATCGACACGATCTCTTATGTGCTGGTCAGCGGGTGCGCCTGGCGGCTGGTCCCGCACGATCTGGCCCCGTGGAGCATCGCCTACCAGTGGTTTCGGGCCTGGACCCGCGACGGCACCTGGGACCGGGTCCACGAGGTGCTGCGTGAGCGGGTCCGCATCGCCGACGGGCGTGACCCGCAGCCCTCGGCGGCGGTGCTGGACTCCCAGTCGGCGAGGTCCAGCGAGGGCGGTGAACAGATCGGCTACGACGCCGGTAAACGCGTCCGGGGCCGCAAGCGCCACCTGCTGGTCGACACCCTGGGCCTGGTGCTGCACGTGGTGGTGCACTCGGCGTCGGTGCAGGACCGGGCCGGGGCCCGGTTGATGCTGTCCGGTGCCCGCGCCCGGTTCCCACTGCTCGGGTTGGTGTGGGTCGACGGCGGTTACGTCAACTCCGTGGACGCCGGCCTGGTCGGTTGGGCCCGGCGCAGTGAGGGGCTGGAGGTGGTCGCGGTGCCGCGTAACGCCGACGTGAAAGGGTTCCAGGTGCTGCCCCGCCGGTGGGTGGTCGAGAGAACCTTCGGCTGGTTGACGAGGTGTAGACGGTTGGCCCGGGACTACGAACGCAAGACTGCCCACGCCGAGGCGATGATCAAGTTCGCGATGATCCGGCTGATGGCCGCCCGCCTCGCCGGTGAGGAACTCCCCGCTCCCCGCAGCGACATCGAGAAGGAAGCCGCCCGCCGACTAGCAGAAGACCTCAAAGACTGACCACCGAGGTTCTACAACACTCTCTCAGGCGTAACGCTGCTCGGCCGCCCGGACCTCGGGCAGGCCGACGAGATCGGTGAACTCGTCGAACGTGGGGAGCCCGGCCAGCGCGCCGACCGGCGTGCCGTCGCGGCGCAGGGTCGCCAGCAGCGCACGGATGCCGGCCGTCGCCGCGAGCAGCGTGCCGATCGGACAGAGGACGACGGCGAACCCGAGCTCGGCGATCCGGTCCAGCGGCAGCGGCGGGGTCCGGCCGCCCTCGGCCCAGTTGAACAGCAGCGGCGCCGTCCCGGCCAGTGCGGACGCGATCCGCTCGATGTCGCGTTCCGACGTCGGCGCCTCGACGAACAGCACGTCGGCGCCCGCGTCGCTGAACGCGCGGGCGCGGTCGATCGCGGCGTCGACACCGTCGACGGCGACCGCGTCGGTGCGGGCGATGATCACCGTGTCCGGGTCCTGGCGCGCGTCGACCGCGGCCCGGAGCTTGCCGAGCATCTCCGGCAGCGCGACGACCTGCTTGCCGCTCATGTGCCCGCAGCGCTTCGGCGTGACCTGGTCCTCGAGCTGGATCCCCGCCACACCCGCCTGCTCGTAGAGCCGGACGGTGCGGTGCACGTTGAGGGCGTTGCCGTAGCCGGTGTCGGCGTCGGCGATCACCGGGAGGTCGACGGCCGCGGCGATCCGCCGGGCGTTGTCGACCATCTCCGTGCCGGTGAGCAGGCCGACGTCGGGACCGCCCAGCAGGGCGGCGGAGGTGCCGAAGCCGGTCATGTAGACCGCGTCGAAGCCGGCCTGGCCGACGAGGCGGGCGGACAGCGCGTCGTACGCGCCGGGCACGACGAGCGGCCCCTCGGTCCGTGTCGCGGCGAGCAGGGCGCGCAGCCGGGCCGCGGGTCGCGGTGAACCGGCCGGGTCGGGAGCGGACACGGTGTCTCCTCGGATCGGTGTCAGTACCGGGAGTCATTCTTGCATGCATTACGGGCAATCGACCGTAGACAACGGCCGCCAGAGGCCATACCTTGCACACAATCTTCAGACGAGAGGAGAGCCGGTGGGCCGCGCCGGGACGTCGACGTCGGCGGGGCGCGCCGCTGCGGCGGTGCGCGAGCTGATCCTGCGAGGCGAGTTCGCCCCCGGCGACCGCCTCGGCGAGGCGGAGCTCGCCGAGCGCCTCGGGATGAGCCGCACGCCGATCCGGGAGGCGCTGTCCCGGCTCGCCGCCGAGGGCCTCGTCGAGACGACGCCCAACCGCGGCTCACGGGTCACCAGCTGGACCGTCGAGGAGCTGGCCGACGTGTTCCACCTGCGCTCGACCATCGAACCGCGGCTCACCTCCCTCGCCGCCGCCGCGGCCACGACGGCCGAGATCGACGAGCTGGGCGCGATGGCCGAGCGGATGGTCGTCGTCGGCTCCCCCGGGCCCGACCAGGACCTCGACTCGCTCGTCCCGCTCAACCGCGACTTCCACGAGCGGCTGGTGACGATCGCCGCGGCACCCGCGCTGGCCGTCGCGCTGGCCGGTGCCGTGCGCGCGCCGATCGTGCTGCGCAACTTCCACACCTACGACGTCGCGTCCCTGCGCCGCAGTCTCGGGCACCACCTCGAGATCGTCGCCGCGATGCGCGCCGAGGACCCCGAGTGGGCCGGCGCGGTCATGGCCGCCCACATCCGCAACGCCCGGGCCGTCATGGTGCGCGCCGCCCGGGACGCCGCCGCACACGCCGCCCGACAACCACAGGAGGACACGCGATGACCTACCGACTCGGGGTCGACGTCGGGGGCACGTTCACCGACGTGCTGCTCGTCGACGAGCTCAGCGGCGCGACCTGGCGGGCCAAGACCGCCTCGACGCCGTCCGACCAGGCCGTGGGTGTGCTGAACGGGATCGGCAAGGTGTGTGCCGACGCCGGCATCGCGCTGGCCGACGTCGGCCAGGTGCTGCACGGGACGACCGTCGCGACGAACGCGATCCTGGAGGGCAAGGGCGCCACCGTCGGGCTCGTGACGACGCGCGGGTTCCGCCAGGTGCTGCAGATCGCCCGCTCGTACGTGCCCGGCGGCCTGGCCGGCTGGATCATCTGGCCCAAACCGGAACCGTTGGCCGCGCTGGAGAACACGGTCGAGGTCGACGAGCGCATCGCCAGCGACGGCTCGGTCGTCCGCCCCCTCGACGAGGACGACGTGCGCGCCCGGCTCGCCTCGCTGCGCGGCCACGGGATCGAGGCACTGGCCGTCTCGCTGATCAACTCCTTCGCCGACCCCGCGCACGAGCGCCGGATCGCCGAGATCGCGGCCGAGGTGCTGCCCGGGGTGCCGGTGTCGCTGTCCAGCGACGTGCTGCCGGAGCTGCGCGAGTACGAGCGCACCGTCACCACGGTCGCCAACGGCTACGTCCAGCCGCAGGTCAAGCGCTACGTCGAGACGCTGTCGGGCAAGCTGCGCGACGGCGGTGTGGCCGGCGAGCTGGCGATCCTGCGCAGCGACGGCGGGCTCTCCTCGGCCGAGGCGGCCCAGTCCTCACCGGTCACCATGCTGCTGTCCGGGCCGGCGGGCGGCGTCACGGGCGCGGTGTGGGTCGCCGAGCAGTGCGGCTACTCCGACCTCATCACCTTCGACATGGGCGGCACGTCCACCGACGTCGCGCTCGTCCAGGGCCTCGCGCCGCGGATCGGCCGCGAGACCAAGGTCGGCGACCTCACCGTCCGCGCGTCCAGCGTCGACGTGCGGACGGTCGGCGCGGGCGGCGGCTCCATCGCCCACGTCCCGCAGCTGACCAGGGCGCTGCGGGTGGGCCCGCAGTCCGCCGGCGCCGCGCCCGGCCCGGCCGCGTACGGCAAGGGCGGCACCGAGCCCACCGTCACCGACGCCAACGTCGTCCTCGGCTACCTGCCCGCCACGCTCGCCGGCGGCGAGATCACCCTCGACGTCGACGCCGCCCGCACCGCGGTGGGCACCGTCGCGGACGCGATGGGGCTGTCGGTGGAGGCCGCCGCCGCGGGCATCGTCGACATCGTCAACGAGAACATGCTCGGCGGTCTGCGTCTGGTCTCGGTTCAGCAGGGCTTCGATCCCCGCGACTTCGCGCTCGTCGCCTTCGGCGGCGCCGGTCCGTTGCACGCCAACGCGTTGGGCAAGCTCACCGGGGCGTGGCCGGTGATCGTGCCGCCGTCGCCGGGGGTGCTGTGCGCGCTCGGCGACGCCACGACGTCCGCGCGCAGCGAGTCGGCCCGCACCGTGCTGCGCCGGTTCGCCGACCTCACCGCGGCCGACCTCGCCGCGATCCTGCGCGAGCTGGGCGGCGAGGCCGGGAAGCGGCTCGCCGAGCAGGGCGTCCCCGACACCGACCAGACGGTCGCCTACCAGGTGGACGTGCGCTACCACGGCCAGGGATTCGAGATCCCGGTCGAGGTCACCGAGCTCGGCGACGCCGCGCTCGACACGCTGGCCGCGGCGTTCGACGCCGAGCACGAGCGGCTGTTCTCCTTCCTGCTCACCACCGACCACGAGCTGGTCAACGCGCGCGCAACGGTCACCGGTCCGCGACCGGGCGTCGCGGCGACCGAGCTGGCCGCGAGCGAGGGCCCGCCGACGCCGATCGACACCCACCCGATCCACATCTCCGGCGCGACCGTCGAGGCCCACGTCTACGACCGGGTCACGCTGCGTGCCGGCGACGTCGTCAGCGGGCCCGCGATCGTCACCGAGATGGACTCCACCACCCTCGTGCTGCCCGGCCACGCCGCCACCGTGCACCCCTCGGGCAGCCTCTTGATCAACCCCGTGCGAGAGGGCTGAGCACACATGGCACGCATCGTCGAGACCGCCACCGCGCCCGTCGAGAAGGTCCCCGTCGACGCCGTCGACCCGATCACCCTCGACCTGATCGAGAACGGCCTGCGCAACGCCCGCTACGAGATGGACGAGGTGCTGTTCCGCACCGCACTGTCCCCGGGCATCCGCGAGCAGCACGACGAGTTCCCGCTGATCGCCGACCCGAGCGGCAAGATGGTCGTCGGCCAGTTCGGGCTGTCCATCCCCGACTTCCTCGACGGGTTCGACGACACCGTCGAGGAGGGCGACGTGCTGCTCACCTCCGACCCGTACGCGTGCGGGGCGGCGATCAGCCACGCCAACGACTGGCTGGTGGTGACGCCGGTCTTCCACGAGGGGCGCGTCGTGGGCTGGGCCTCGATGTTCGGGCACATGTCCGACGTCGGCGGCAAGACACCGTGCTCGATGCCCACCGACGCCCGCACCATCTACGAGGAGGGCGTGGTCATCCCGCCCTTCAAGCTGTACTCGAAGGGCGTCCTCAACGAGGACGCGCTGCGGATCATCCTCAACCAGGTCCGCATGCCCGACTGGAACCGCGCCGACCTCAACGGCCTCGTCGCGGCCTGCCGCACCGCGAGCCGCCGCGTCGTCGAGATGTGCGAGCGGTTCGGGACCGCGGTCTACCTGTCGGCGCTCGACGCCCTGCTGCAGCGCAACTACGACGCGATGAAGGTGCTGCTGGCCACGGTGTTCGAGGAGGGCAGGACCCTCTCGTTCACCGACTACATCTGCGACGACGGCGTCGGCTACGGCCCCTACGAGCTCACGCTCTCGCTGACCCGCCGCGGGGACAAGGTGCACCTGGACTTCACCGGGTCCAGCCCCCAGGCCGCCGGCCCGGTGAACTACTACATCAACGAGAACCTCACCCGGATGTTCTTCGGCATCTACATGATCACGGTCGCCGACCCGCAGATCCTGTGGAACGACGGCTTCTACCCGCTCGTCGACGTCACCATCCCCGACGGCTCGTACTGGAAGCCCAAGCACCCGGCCTCGCTCAACGGCCGCAACCACGGCATCGGACGGGTGTTCGACCTGTTCGGCGGCCTGCTCGGACAGACCAACCCGGCCCTGCTCAACGCCGCGGGCTTCTCCTCGTCCCCGCACTTCATGTACTCGGGCCACTACTCGTCGGGCGAGCGGAAGGGCGAGTGGTTCCAGCTCTACTCGATCGGCTTCGGGGGCATCCCCGGCCGCCCGCTCGGGGACGGCCCCGACGGCCACTCCCTGTGGCCCAGCTTCGTCAACATCCCCTGCGAGTACCTGGAGTCCTACTACCCGCTGCGGATCGAGCGCTGGGAGACCGTCGCCGACACCGGTGGCGCCGGGCTGCACCGCGGCGGCAACGGCGTCGACGTCGCCTACGCGTTCGCCGAGCCCGGGACCATCGCGATCCACGACGACCGCTGGCTGACCTACCCGTGGGGGGTCAACGGCGGCACGCCGGGTGCCCGCGGCACGAAGTGGATCGACCGCGCGGACGGCACGCGCGAGGTGCTGCCCTCGAAGGTGCACGACGTCCCGGTGTTCCCCGGCGACGTGCTGCACTTCGTGACGTGGGGCGGCGGCGGGTGGGGCGACCCGCTGGAGCGCGACCCCGAGCTGGTGGCGCTGGAGGTGCGGCGCGGGCTGGTCACCGCCGACGGCGCCCGCCGCTACGGAGTGGTGCTCGCCGCGGACGGGACCGTCGACGCGGCCGCGACCGCCACCTTGCGCGACGAGCTGCGCGCGTCGCGGCCGGCGGAGCTGCCGGTCTTCGACATGGGCCCGCCGATCGAGGAACTGCTGGAGCGCTGCGAGGCCGAGACCGGGCTCCCGGCGCCGACGCGTCCGCGGTGGGCCGCGGCGGACGTGCGGGCGTGACCGGACCGCACGGCGCGGCGTTCTCCGGCCGGGTCGGCTGGGGCGCCTCGCCCGCGCTGGTCGTCGTCGACATGGTCCGCGCCTACACCGAGCCCGACGGCCCCTTCGCGCTGCCGGACCCGGGCCCGGCGCTGGCGGCGTGCGTGGAGCTGGTCGAGGCGGCGCGTGCCGGCGCCCGCCCGGTGCTGTGGACGCAGGTCCGCTACGCGGCCAACCTGTCCGACGGCGGCCTGTTCGTGCGCAAGGTGCCCGCGCTCGCCGCGTTCGCCGACGGCGCCGACGGCGACTGGGGCGCGATCGCCGCGCCGCTGGCGCCCGCGGCCGGCGACGTGGTCGTGACGAAGCAGTACGCCTCGGCGTTCGCCGGCACTTCGGCGGCGGCGACGCTGCACGCCCGCCGCGTCGACACCGTCGTGGTCTGCGGGGTGTCGACGTCGGGGTGCGTGCGGGCCACGGCCACCGACGCGCTCACCCACGGGTTCGCGCCGCAGGTCGTCGGGGCGGCCTGTGCCGACCGCACCCCCGCCCTGCACTCGGCGAACCTCGCCGACCTCGACGCCAAGTACGCCGACGTCGTCGAGGTCGCCGAGGCGGTCGAGCGGCTGCGGGGCCGCTGACCCCGCGGCCGGTCGCGGCGCCCGGGTGGTCGCGTGACCTCCGGGGCGCCACGACAGGACTCAGGCCGTCACGGCTCGGCGCGGAAGACCACGCAGGGCTCCTCGTAGCGGGCCGCCTCGACCGCCCAGAGTGCCTCGATCGCCTGTGCGCGGGCGGGGTACTCGGCGATCATCACCGCGACCTCCTCGGCGGAGGGCGCGAGGCCGGCGGCCGTGAGCAGCGCGGGGACGACGACCGTGGGATCGGCGCTCATCTGTTCTCTCCTGTCGACGATCGGGTCAGGCGGCGAGCAGGTCGCTGACCATGGCAGGGACGTGGGTGTGCCAGTCGGTGCGCAGCTGGTACGCGTGCCCGGCGGCGAGGACGGCGGCCTCGTCGAACGGGCGGCCGACGATCTGCAGACCCAGCGGCAGCCCGTCGCGGGTGTAGCCCATCGGGACCGACATCGCGGGGTTGCCCAGCGCGTTCCAGTACGGGGTGTGCAGGGCGCCGATGATCGCGTCGAACGTCAGCTTCTCGATCTCCGGCGCCCCGCACGCCGACGTGGGCGTGACGATCAGGTCGACGTCGGCGAACAGCTCGGCGACCATCTTCTGCCCGGCCCGGCGGACCCGCTGGGCCTGCACGTGGTCCCCACCCGACACCAGCGCGCCGATCGAGACGGCCATCCGGGTGCCGGAGCCGTAGTCGGCCCAGCGGCTCTGCAGGTCGCCGCGGTGGTAGGCGTAGGACTCCGCGGCCATCCCGACCATCGTCGCCGTCGTCAGCTCCTTGTAGAGCGGCAGCTCGACGGGCACGACGGTCGCGCCCGCGGCGGTCAGCTCGGCGGTGGCCGCCGCGAGAACCTCCTCCAGCTCGGGCACGGTCAGCTCCGAGGCGGCCAGCAGCGGGTCGACGCCGATGCGCATCCCCTCCAGCGAGCCGGTGAGGCCGGACACGTAGTCGTCGACGGGCCGGTCGACCGAGCAGGCGTCGCGTGCGTCGTGGCCAGCGATCACGGCGAGCATCGCGGCGCAGTCGGCCGCGGTGCGCGCCATCGGGCCGATGTGGTCGTAGCTGTAGCCCAGCGGGACGCAGCCGAACTTCGGCACCCGCCCGAAGGTCTGCTTGAGGCCGGTGATGCCGCAGCTGGTGGCGGGATAGCGGATGCTGCCGCCGGTGTCGGTGCCCAGCCCGCCGAGGAACATCCCCGCGGCGACACCGTTGCCGGTGCCCGAGCTGGAGCCGCCCGGGTAGTGGTCGGTGTTCCAGGGGTTGCGCGGCACCGGGAACGGCTTCTCGACGTCGGGGATGCCGATGGCGTACTCCATCGTCGTCAGCTTCCCGGTGATCACCGCCCCCGCGGCCCGCAGCCGGGCGACGACCGGCGCGTCGCCCATCGTGCCCCACTCACGGTCGAGGACGAGGCTCTGCGCGGTCGTCTCGCCCTCGTCGGTGGCGATGATGTCCTTGATGCCCAACGGGATCCCGTGCAGCGGGCCCTTGTCCACGCCCGCCGCCAGCTCCTCGTCGGCCTTCGCCGCGGCGGCCAGGGCCGTCTCGTCGAACCGGCGGAGGTAGACGCCGAGCGCCTCGTCGTGGGCGTCGGCGACGGCGTAGCCGGCCTCGGTCAGCGCGACCGAGGTCGTCTCGCCGGACCGCAGCGCGGCGGCGGCGTCGGTGATCGACAGGTACATGGGTCCCCTCCTGGTCATCGGGCGAGCACCGGCGGCCGGCGCATGTGGTGGTCGGTGGCGGCCTGGTAGGCGGCGCCCAGCGCGAACAGCGACGCCTCGTCGCGCGGCCTGCCGACGAGCTGCAGGCTCACCGGCATGCCCTCCACCAGGCCGGAGGGCAGCACCATGGCGGGGCTGCCGGTGAGGTTGAACGGGACGGAGGTGCGGCACGCGGCCTCGAGCCACGGCACCTCGTGGTCGCCGAGGTCGGACACCATCTGCGGGGCGATCAGCGGCGGCAGCGACGTCATCGCCGGGGTGACGAGCGCGTCGCAGCCGGCCATCGCGTCCGCGAGCTCGCGCTGGAACCTCGGCCGCAGGCGCAGCGCACGCAAGTAGTCGGCGGCGCTGACGAACGGGGCGGCGCCGAGCAGGGATGCGCCCATCTCGTCGCGGTCCTCGATGCGGTCCGCGTGCGCCTCGTGCAGCGAGAGCATCTCCGCGTAGATGATCCACCAGCTCGCGACGGCGGCGAGGTCGAACGTCGGGAGCTCGACGTCGACGATCTCGACGCCGGTCGCGGCGAGCTCGGCGAGTGCGGCCTCGTGGGCGGCGGCGACGGCGGGGTGCATGCCGCCCTCGAGGAACCCGCGGGGCCGGGCGACGCGCATCCCGGTCACGTCGCGGCCGAGCGCGGCGGTGAACGGCTCCGCCTCGAGCGGCAGCGTCGTCGGGTCGCGCGGGTCGGGGCCGGCGATGACGTCGAGCATCAGCGCGCAGTCGGCGACGCTGCGCGCCATCGGCCCGGCGTGGTCCATCGTCCAGGACAGGCCCATGACGCCGTGGCGCGGGACGCGGCCGTGGGTGGCCTTGATCCCGGTGAGCCCGCAGAACGCGGCCGGGATCCGGATGGAGCCGCCGGTGTCGGTCCCGATCGCGAGCGGCACCTGACCGAGCGCGAGCGCCGCGCCCGACCCCGACGACGAACCGCCCGTCGTGCGCTGCGGGTCCCACGGGTTGCGCGTCGGCCCGAAGGTGCGGTTGACCGCGCCGCCGCAGGCGAACTCGAACGTCGAGAGCTTGGCCAGCAGCACACCGCCCGCGTCGGCCAGCCGCGCGGCGAGCGCCGCGTCCTCGGTCGGCACGAAGTCCGAGAACAGCGACGAGCCGCCCGTCGTGGTGATCCCGGCGGTCGCGACGATGTCCTTGAGCCCGTACGGCACGCCCTCCAGCGGCCGCGCGGTCCCGGCGGCCCAGCGGGCGTCGGACTCGGCGGCGGCGGCGCGCGCCCGGTCGGCGAGCAGCAGCAGCACCGCGTTGTGGACCTCGTCGGTGGCCGCGACGCGGGCGAGGCAGGCCTCGACGGCCTGGCTGGGTGTCGCCGTGCCGGCGGCGAACGCGGCGAGCAGCTCCGTCGCGGTCAGGTCGGCGAGATCGGTGGTGGCCGGCGCCGGCAGCGTCCCGGTCACGACCGGCCGCCGTTCGCGATCCACGCCGTGGCCGTCGCCGGCTCGGTGACCGGTTCGGTGTAGGGCAGTGGGAGCGCCCGCAGCCGCTGCAGGTCCGGGTGGTAGGCGGTGTGGGTCGCGTGGGCCTGCGCGAGCCGGTCCGGCACGAGGGTGATGTCCTGGGCGGCCGCGATCACGGCGAACCCGTCGATGTCGGGCAGGGGCATGCGATCCTCCGGTGACGGTGTGTCGGGCGGGACGGTTCCGGTCGGTGCGGTGGCGGACGGGGACTGGACCGGCCGGCGGGTCTCGCCGACCGGGAGCAGCAGGACGAGGGCGAGTGCGAGGAGCCCGGCGGTGCCCCACAGGGCACCGTGCAGGCCGCCGACGGCGATGCCGATGCCCGCGAGCAGGCCGCCGGCGAGCATGCCGACGTCGCTCGCGATCCGGTACGCGGCGAGCCCCGCCTCCGGGTCGGGCGCGAGATCGACGGTCATCGCCGCGGGGATCACCCACGTCGCGCCGACGGTCACGCCCGCCGCGAGCGCGCCCAGGGTGAACCCGGTGGGCCCGGCGACGAGGGTCAGCGCGACCGTCGCGAGCACCCCCCAGCCCAGCGCGAGGGCGAGCGGCGCGAACCGGCCGCGGCGATCGGTGAACCGGGCACCGAAGTGCATGACGGCGACGTCGGTGAGCGCGAGCGCGAACAGGGCCACGCCGAGCGGCACCCACGCCATCCCGAGCTGCTCGCCGAGCAGCGGGATGATCGTCATCGCCAGCCCGGAGCGCAGCGCCTGGCCGGTCCCGGAGAGCACGAGCGCCGACCACGCCCTCGCCCCGCGGACCCCCAGCCCGCGGGGCAGGCCCAGCCGCGGGCGCGACGCCGACCGCAGCCGCGGCGCGAACGCCCAGGCCGCGGCGGCGCCGAGCAGGTTGACCGCGGCGCACACCCCGAACAGCAGGCGCAGGCCGTCGACGCCCGGCCGCAGCGCCACGACGAGCCCGCCCCCCAGCGGGCCCGTCGCGATCCCCGCGAACCAGGCGGCGTTGAACGAGCCGATGGCACCGCCGCGCTCGTGCGCGCGGGCCAGCCGGACCGCGGCCTGCACACCGCCGCCCATGAACAGGGCGCCGCCGAAGCCCTGCAGCACCCGCGCGAGCCCGACGACGACCCAGTCGGTCGTCGCCGCCGAGAGCAGCGAGCCGATCCCGAACACCAGCATCGACACGGCGAGCGCGATCCGTGAGTCGAGCCGCGGCACGAACCGCGTCCCGAACGCGTCGACGAGCAGCAGCGACAGTCCCATCGACGCGACGACGTAGGCCGCCCACTCCGGCCGCGCGCCCAGCCCGACGACCAGCAGCGCCGTGAACGGCGCGGTGAGCCCGAAGCCGACCCCGGCGACGGCGACGAGCCCGTGGAAGGAGCGCCGCCCACCCCCCGCCCCGGGAGCCGGGGTCGCCGGTCCCGGGACGAGGGTCGACAGGCGCACCGCAGGACCTGTCATGCCTGGGCGACCGCCGCCGGGGCGCCGGTTCCGGGCATCACGCCGACGGCCGCCTCGACGACGGCGCCGGCACGGAACGTGCGTGCGTCCTCCCAGTGCGGCGCGACGATCTGGATCGACGTCGGCATCCCCGTCGCCGGGTCGACCCCGCTGGGCACGGCCAGCGACGGATGTCCCGAGAGGTTGGTGACGCACGTGTTGGCGACCATCGTCGTCCCGCGGGCGAGCAGCTCCGGGTCCTCGGCCGGCCGGTCGAGCAGCACCGGCGCGACCTGCGGCGTCGTCGGTGTGACGAGCAGGTCGCAGGACTGCAGGGCGACGTCGATCTCCGCCGTCAGCGCCCGGCGCAGGTTGGCGGCCTTGGCGAAGTACGTCGAGAAGTAGGTGTCGTGCAGGTAGCGGCCCGCCAGCAGCCACACCTTGAAGAACGGCGGGAACGCGTCCGCCTCGAGCCTGCGCACCATCGCGAACGCGTGCGTCCGCTCGACGTCGACCTCGCCCAGGTGGGAGTAGCCGGCCCCGTCGGACTGCACGCCCATCCAGCCGAGGTGGACGAGCAGGGCCGTCGCGATCGCCCAGCCGTCGGACCACAGCGGGACCGACACGGGCACGACGGTCGCCCCCGCGGCCTCCAGCGCGGCGCAGGAGTCGCGGAACCCGGCCAGCACTCCGGGCTCGCAGAGGTCCTCGCCGCAGCCCTGCGCGACGACGCCGATCGTCATCCCCGCGACGCCGTCGCCGAGCACCGCGGCGGCGGTCGTCGGCGCGGGACGGCCGCGGACCCATTGCGGGTCGCGGTCGGAGTGCCCGCTCATCACGTCGAGCATCCGGGCGGTCAGCCCGACCGTGGAGGCGATCGGACACACCGAGTCGATGGTGTGGTCCATGTAGGTCAGGCCGTGCGAGGGCACCAGGCCCTGCGTGCCCTTGATCGAGACGACCCCGTTGAACGACGCGGGAATCCGCGCCGAGCCGCCCTCGTCGACACCGATCGCGAGGTCCACCGCACCCGACCGCACGGCCGACCCGGACCCGCCCGACGACCCGCCGGCCGACCGCGACGGGTCGACGGCGTTGCGCGCCGGCCCGAGCCAGCTCGACTCGCCGGTGCCCGACGTCGAGAAGTCGTCGAGGTTGGTCTTGCCCGTGATGCTCGCGCCCGCGTCGAGCAGCCGCGACACGACGACCGCGTCGGTCGTCGGGGTGTAGCTCAGGGTGCGGGACGCGTTGCTGATCGGGATCCCCGCGACGGCCAGGTTGTCCTTCACCCCGACGGTCAGGCCCGCCAGCGGACCCCCGGCCGCACCGGTGACCCGGCACCGCCGGACGAAGGCGTGGAACGGGTCGTCGTCGTGGCTGGGCGGTGCACCCGGGTCGCGGTCGGTGTGGACCAGCGGCGGCATCGGTGCGTGCAGCTCGTCGAGCCGGTCCATCCCGGCGAGGATCCCGTCGAGGACGTCGGCGTACTGCTCGGCCTCCCGCGGGGTGAGGTGCATGAACTCGGCGGCACCGAGCTCGGCGACCTGCTCGGGTGTGGGGCGGCGGACGAAGCCGCGGATCCTGTTGCGCGGCATGGCCATGAGGAACCTCCAGCGTCGGAGTGCGGTGCAGTGCAGTTCAATGCGGTGGAGTGCGGAACGGGCCCGTGAGTGGCGATGGTCGCCATGGCGACCATCGCCACTCACGACGGCGGCCGGGATCAGCCCGAGTCGCCGATCGAGATCGTCGTGAGGTCGGCGAACCAGGACTGCGGCTGCACGAAGCCCTTGACGTTCGCCGACAGGACGCGCGGGTTCTTGTCGTTCACCACGACCAGCCACGGCGAGTCCTGTCCGAGGATCTGCGCGACCTGCGCGTAGACGTCGGACCGCTGCTTGTCGTCGAGGATCGTGCGCGCCTTGGCGAGCAGCGCGTCGACCTGCGGGTTGGAGTACTTGCCGGCGTTGGAGGTCGACTGCGAGCCGAACCAGCTCGTCCAGAACCCCTCCTGCTGGTAGCTCAGGGAGATGTTCATGGCGTTGGCGTCGTCGGGGATGTTGCCGGCGAAGAAGTCGTTGAGCATCGCCGCCCACTCGATCGGCTTGAGCTCGACCTTGACCCCGACCGCGGCCAGGTCGGCCTGCAGCGCGGTGTTCATCGGGGTCGGCACCATGTTCCCGGAGCCGCTGGTCGGGTAGGACAGCGTCATCGTGAAGCCATTCGGGTAGCCGGCCTCGGCGAGCAGCTGCTTGGCCTTCGCCGGGTCGTAGCCGTAGACCTCGCTCTCCGGCCGGAACGACGCGTCGGCCTTCGGGGTGAAGCCCAGCGCGGGTTCCGCGGTGCCCTTGAGGATGTTGTCCACCAGCGACTGCCGGTTGATCGCCCAGTTCAGCGCCTCGCGGACCTTCTGGTTGTCGAACGGCGCCTTGCGCATGTTGTAGACCCAGGGCCAGATGTGGTTGTAGGAGTTCGTGAGCACCTGGAAGCCCTGGTTCTGCAGGCTCGGGACGTCGTCCGGCGGCGGGACCTCGATCCAGTTGACCTCACCGGAGCGCAATGCGGCGACGCGGGCCGTCGGGTCCGGGATCGGCCTGAGGATGACCTTGTCGAGCTTGGGCGCGCCGTTCCAGTAGCTCGCGTTCTTCGTCATGACGAGGCGCTGGCCGCGCTCGAGCGACTCGAACTTGAACGGCCCGGTGCCGACCGGCTTCTCCGCGAAGCCCTGGTTGCCCTCGGCCTTGATCGCGGTCGGGCTGCCGAAGTAGACCGTCGCGAGGTCGACCGGCAGGTAGGACCAGGGGCCGTTGGTGTCGATCGTGATGGTCATGTCGTCGACCTTGGAGAAGCTCTTGATCCCCGCGATCGAGAGCCCGCCCTGCGCGTTGAGCTCCTGGTAGAAGTTCGGGCTGCTCTTGTCGGCGTAGCGCTCGAGGTTGAAGATCGCGGCGTCGGCGTTCCACGGGGTGCCGTCGTGGAAGGTCACCCCGGGCCGGAGCTTGAACGTCCAGCTCGTCAGGTCGGCGTTGGGCTGCCACGACTCCGCGAGGTCGGGCTCGATCTTCGGGATCTGGTCGCCCTTGGTGAGGTCGAACTTCGTCAGGCCGTCGTAGAGCTGGTTGGCGACGAACCGCAGCCCCTCGTAGCCCTGCCCCTGCGCGAGGCCGGTGTCGAGGATGGGGATGTCGCTGGCCGTCATGCCGATGATCAGCGTGTTGCCCCCGGCGCCGCCCCCGGACGTGGC
This sequence comes from Pseudonocardia benzenivorans CB1190, assembly GCF_000196675.2. GTDB lineage: Bacteria > Actinomycetota > Actinomycetes > Mycobacteriales > Pseudonocardiaceae > Pseudonocardia > Pseudonocardia benzenivorans. The sequence continues at coordinate 4,980,999 of NC_015312.1, forward strand.
GCTGCCGCCGCATGCGGACAGCACCAGGAGCAGCGCCGACAGGAGCGCGGTGACCGCGGTGGACAGCAGCCGCCGTCTGCGGCGGCGTGGATCGGGACTCGACACGGGCGTTCCTCTCGGGGCAGGGACAGCGGGCGGACGCGGTGCAGGGGTGGTCGGCCGGCGGCGCCGCTGCCGTCGGAGGGGGGTCGGGCGGACTCAGCCGGCGGTGGCCGGGACGGCCTGGGGCGTGACGTGGACGCAGGCGGCGGCGTGCGTCGGGGTCACCGGGACGAGCGCGGGCCAGTCGTCGGCGCAGACGTCCTCGGCGACCGGGCAGCGGGTGCGGAACCCGCAGCCCGACGGCGGGTTCGCCGGGCTGGGCAGCTCGCCGTGCAGCACGATGCGCTCGCGGCCCTGGCCGGGGGTCGCCGACAGCAGTGCCGTCGTGTACGGGTGCTGCGGGGCCTCCCACAACCGCTCCGCCGACGCGACCTCCACGACCCGGCCCAGGTACATCACCGCGACGCGGTCGGAGATGTGCTCGACGACGGCGAGGTCGTGGGAGATGAACAGGAACGCGACGCCGGTCTCGCGCTGCAGGTCGGCCAGCAGGTTGAGCACCTGCGCCTGCACGCTCTTGTCCAGCGCGGACACGGCCTCGTCGCACACCACGAGGTCCGGCGACGTCGACAGCGCCCTGGCGATCGCGACCCGCTGCAGCTGCCCGCCGGAGAGCTCGTGGGGGAAGCGCTCGCTCTGTGCCGCCGTCAGGCCGACCCGGTCGAGCAGCGCGAGGACCCGAGGCCCGCGCTCGGCCCGGGCGACGCCGTGCGCGCGCAGGTTGAACTCGATCGACGAGCGCACCGTCAGCCGCGGGTTGAGCGACGTCTGCGGGTTCTGCGGCACCACCTGCAGCCGCGCCCGCAGCGCGCGCAGCCGGGCGCGGTTCATCGCCGGGATCGACTCGCCGTCGAAGGTGACGTCGCCGGAGTCCGGCGCGAGCAGCCCGAGCAGGATCTTCCCCGTCGTCGACTTGCCACAGCCCGACTCGCCGACGACGCCGAGCGTCTCGCCGCGGTGCACGGTCAGCGAGACGTCGGCGACGGCGCGCACCCCGTTGCCGAAGGTCTTGTTCAGCCCGGTCGCCTCCAGCAGCACGTCGCTCACGCCGCACGCTCCTGGGCCGGGCCGGGGTTGGCGACCGGGCAGGCGGCCGCCCGGTCGGGGGCGACCGTCACCAGCGGCGGGTCCTGCTCGTGGCACGACGGGCGGGCCTGCGGGCAGCGCGGGGCGAACGCGCAGCCCGCCGGGAAGGCGCCGACGGGCGGTGGCGACCCGACGATCGAGCGCAGCGCTCCCCTGGCGACGCCCGGTGTCGGCAGGGCGGCCAGCAGACCCGACGTGTACGGGTGCCGCGGCTCGCCGAGCACCTGCGCGGCCGGACCCTCCTCGACGAGCCTGCCCGCGTACATGACCCCGATGCGGCCACCGAAGTCGCGGGCGACGCCGACGTCGTGCGTGACCATCAGGACGGCCGTGCCCGACCGCTGCTGCAGCTCGACGATCAGCTCCAGGATCTGGGCCTGCACCGTGACGTCCAGCGCGGTCGTCGGCTCGTCGGCGATGAGCACCTGCGGGTCGCAGCTGACGGCGATCGCGATGACCGCCCGCTGCCGCATGCCGCCCGAGAGCTGGTGCGGGTAGCTGTCGGCGACGCGCTTCGGGTCGGGGATGCCGACCATCGCCAGCAGCTCCTCCGCCCGCCTGCGCGCGGCCTGCTTCGTCGTGGCGACGCCGTGCACACCCAGGACCTCGACGAGCTGCGACCCGATGCGCCGCAACGGGTCCAGCGCACCCGTCGGGTCCTGCGGGATGAGCGCGACCTGACCGCCGCGCAAGCTGCGCAGCTCCGGCGCGGGCAGGCCCAGCAGCTCGCGGCCGTTCATCGTCACGCTGCCGCCGATCTTCGCCGCCGACCCGTAGAGCTGCATGATCGACCGGGCGGTGACCGACTTGCCGCTGCCGCTCTCGCCCAGCAGCATCATCGTCTCGCCGCGGCGCAGGGTGAACGAGACGCCGCGCACGACGTCGACGCTGCGGTGCCGGGACACGAACGTCGTCGTGAGGTCGGTGACCTGCAGCGGGGCGACGGTGGTGTCGGTCGCCGCCGGGTCCTTCTCCAGCGAGGTGGTCACGCGCGGGCCTCCGATCGGACGTCGAGCAGGTCGCGCAGCCCGTCGCCGAGGACGTTGAACGCCACCGACGCGACGAGGATCGCGAGCGCGGGGATCGCCGCGAGGAACGGCGCCGTGTAGATGTACTGCGTGTGGTCGCTGACCATGAGCCCCCACTCGGCCGTGGGCGGTGACACCCCGAGTCCCAGGAAGCTCAGACCCGCGGCGTAGACGATCGAGAGCCCGATCAGTGCCGTGCAGTAGACGACGACGGGCGGGGCCACGTTGGGCAGTACCTGCCGCGTCGCGATGGCGAGCCGCGACGCCCCGCTCGCCCGGGCGGCGTCCATGTAGTCGAGGTCGGCCAGCCGGCGCGTCTCCGTCTCCGCGACCCGGGCGACGGGCGGCACCAGGATCACGGCGAGCGCGATGATCGAGTTGGAGATGCCCGAGCCGAGCGCGGCCGCGATGGCGATGGCCAGCAGCACCGCGGGGAAGGCGTAGAAGACGTCGAGGGTGCGCATGATCGCCCGGTGCCCCCACTTGCCCGAGAGCCCGGCCGTCACCCCCAACGTGGTGCCGACGACGGCGGCGAACAGCACCGGGACCAGTCCCGCGAGCAGCGAGAGCCGGGTACCGTCGATCAGCCGGGCGAAGACGTCGCGGCCCTGGCCGTCGGTGCCGAGGATGTGCCCGGCGCTGCCGGCGGGCAGCAGCCGGCGCGCCGCGTCGCCCGCGTTCGGGTCGCCGACGAGCAGCGGCCCGACGATCGCGACGAGCACGATCAGCGCGACGACGCCCGCCGCGATCCGGGCGGACACGGTCATCCGGCGCCTGCGGCGCGGGGCGGTGGTGGGGGCGGCGCCGCTGCCGGGAACGGCGTTCGGCGACGCTTCGATGGTGGCGGTCACGAGGCTCCTCGAACGGGATTCGGCGGGTCGGGCGCGAACTCGGGGTCGGGGTCAGGCGCGGATTCGGGGGTCGACGAGCCCGTGCAGGGCGTCGACGACGAGGTTCAGCACGACGAACGCGAGCGCGGAGACGAGCACGCCCGCCTGGATGACCGGCAGGTCCCGCTGGGTGATCGACTGGTAGACCAGCAGCCCGATCCCCGGCCAGGCGAACACCGCCTCGACGAAGATGACGCCACCGAGCAGGTAGCCGATCTGCAGGCCCGCGACCGTCAGCAACGACGGCACGGTGTTGTGGAACGCGTGCACCATCACCCGGCGGTGCGAGAGCCCGCGCGAGGTCAGGGCCTCGACGAAGTCCATGCTCATCACGTCGAGCACCGACGAGCGGAACATCCGGGCGATAATCCCGGCGGGGACGAGCGCGGCCGTGACCGCGGGCAGGATCAGGTGGTTGAACAGGTCGACGAACCCGCCGTCGCCGTTCGGGTTGTACATGCCGCTCACCGGGAACAACCCGGCTCCCGCCGCCAGGTAGATGATGAGCAGCAGACCGATCGAGTACTGCGGCACCGAGATCGAGAACAGCGCGAGCGCATTGCCCAGCCGGGCCAGGATGCCGGTGCGGCGCAGCGCCGTCAGCGCGCCGACCGCGACGCCGAGCACGATCGCGATGACCGCCGCGGCGGCGCTGAGGATCAGGGTGTTCATCAGCGCGTCCAGCACCATCGGCGCGACGTCGCTGCGCCGGGCGATGCTCGTCCCGAGGTCCCCGGTCAGGGTGTGCCCCAGCCAGGTCACGTACTGGACCGGCCACGGCTCGTTCAGGCCGAGCCGTTCGGTGAGCGCGGCGCGGGCCTCCGGCGACCCCGTCGGACCGAGCAGGGAGGCGACCGGATCACCCGGAATGATCTTGATGGTGATGAAGATGACGATCGAGACCCCGAACAGGATCGGGATCGCCATCAGCAGCCGGCGGCCGACGTACCCCAGCATCAGACCTCCCCGACCACGGGATCGACGGACACCGGAGCGGTCCGGTGCGCGGGACCGACCCGGCCGAACGCCCGCAGCATCCCGTGCCGGGGCAGCTGCGCCATCAGCGTCAACCGGTCGCCACGGACCCGCGAGATCGCGTACTCCAACGGCCGCCCGTAGCTGTCGCGCAGCAGCCGCTCGAACAGCATCAGGGGGGCGCCGGGCGCGACGTCGAGCAGGTCGGCGACCAGCTCGTCGGCCAGGATCGCCTCGACGGCCTGGTCGGCGACCCCGAACTCGAACCCCGCCATCTCGTAGAGCGCGTACCACTCGTCGACGGCCCGGGCGCGCTCCACCACCGCGAGCAGCTCCGTCGGCACGTAGGCCGTCGCGCAGTAGTAGGGCTCGTCGCCCAGCACCGTCAGGTACTCCACGACACCGACCTGCCCGCCCCGCTCGATCCCGAGCCGCTCCGCGACCCGCGGCGCCGCGAGCTCGCGGCTCGCCGACAGGATGCGGTGCGAGACCCGTTCGTGCTCGGGCTCCGGGCCGTGCAGGTGGGTGAAGCTGTGCCGGACCTTCGAGGCCACCGAGAACGTCCCGGTGCCCTGGACCCGCTTGACGAGCCCCTCGTCACGCAGCATCGCCAGCGCGTCGCGGACGACCTGCCGGCTCGCGGAGAACGACAGCATGAGCTCGGTCTCGCCCGGCAACGCGCCCGCCGGGAACTCCTCGTGGACGATCGCCACGCGGAGCAGGTCCCGGACGCGACGCGCGGCACTCGAGCGGCGAACCGTTCGGGGGTGCATCCTGGCCTCGGTCATGCATACAACGGTGAGCAGTGTGCGTGTCACCCGACAGTGGTATCCGGTAACGCGGCGGTTAAGCCGGTTGCCCGCTTCGCGCATGCCGTCCGACCTGCGAGAACGGTGTACACAATGCCGGTTACGCGGGTTGCCTCCGCGAACCGCCGGTTCCCCCGGGCGGGGTCCGGCGGCGCCCGTCACACTGCGATGACCGTCGGCACGATCATCGGGCGGCGGCGGTAGGTCTCCCCCACCCATTTGCCGACGACCCGGCGCACCGCCTGCGCGATCCGGTACGGGTCGGTGATGCCCTCGTTCTCGGTCCGCGACAGCTCGTCCTCGATCAACGGCAGCACGACGTCGAGCGCCTTGGGGTCGTCGGAGAACCCGCGCCCGGCCAGGGTCGGCGGCGCCACCGCCCGGCCCGTGCGGGCGTCGACCGCGACGGTGATCTGGATGAACCCGCCCTCGCCGAGCGTGAGCCGGTCGGACAGCGTCGTCTCGCCGATGTCGCCGACCGCCAGCCCGTCGACGTAGACGCGGCCGACCTCGACGCGACCCGAGATCGCCGCGATGCCGTCGACGAGGTCGACGACGACCCCGTTCTCCGCCAGCACCACGCGGTCCTCCTGCACCCCGGTCTGCACGGCGAGCCGGCCGTTGGCACGCAGGTGCCGCCACTCCCCGTGTACCGGGACGACGTTCGACGGCCGGACCGCGTTGTAGAGGAACAGCAGCTCACCCGCGGGCGCATGCCCGGAGACGTGCACCTTGGCGTTGCCCTGGTGGATCACCGACGCGCCCAGCCGGGTCAGGCCGTTGATGACGCCGAAGACCGCCGTCTCGTTGCCCGGGATCAGCGAGCTGGCCAGGATGATCGTGTCCTCGGGCCGGATGCGCACCGAGCGGTGGTCGCCGCGGGCCATCCGCGACAGCGCCGACAGCGGCTCGCCCTGCGACCCCGTCGAGACGAGGACGAGCTGGTCGTCGGGCAGCGTCATCGCCTCGTCGAGGTCGACGAGCAGTCCGTCGGGGATCTGCAGCAGGCCCAGCTCGCCCGCGATACCCATGTTGCGCACCATCGACCGGCCCACCAGGCAGACCCGGCGGCCGTGCTTGGCCGCGGCGTCGAGGACCTGCTGGACGCGGTGCACGTGGCTGGCGAAGCACGCCACGATGATCCGGGACGACGCCCGGTGGAACACCCCCTCGATGACGGGGCCGATCTCGCGCTCGGGCGTCACGAAGCCGGGGATGTCGGCGTTCGTGGAGTCGACGAGGAAGAGGTCGACCCCCTCGTCGCCCAACCGGGAGAAGCCCGCCAGGTCGGTGAGCCGGTTGTCGAGCGGGAGCTGGTCGAGCTTGATGTCGCCGGTGTGCAGCACCAGCCCCGCGGGCGTGCGGACCGCGAGGGCCAGCGCGTCGGGGATCGAGTGGTTGACCGCGAAGTACTCGCAGTCCCACGGCCCGTGCGTGAGCCGGGCACCCTCGGCGACCTCGAGCAGGTGCGGGGTGAGCCGGTGCTCCCTGCACTTGGCCGCGACCAGCGCGAGCGTGAACCGGGAGCCCACGACCAGCAGGTCCGGCTTCTGCCGCAGCAGGAACGGGACCGCGCCGATGTGGTCCTCGTGGCCATGGGTGAGCACGAGCGCGTCGACGTCGTCGAGGCGGTCCTCGATCGCCCGGAAGTCGGGCAGGATCAGGTCCACGCCCGGCGAGTCCTCGGACGGGAACAGCACCCCGCAGTCGACGACGAGCAGCCGCCCGTCGTACTCGAAGACGGTCATGTTGCGGCCGACCTCGCCGATGCCGCCCAGCGCGAAGACGCGCAGGCCGCCCGGGGCGAGCGCCGGTGGCGGGTGCATGGGCAGCTCGGCGGCGTTCTCCGCGTCCGGCGGCGGCGGGGGCGCCGGGCGGTCGCGACGGGGCCCACGGGAACGGCGGTCGGGCCTGCGGTCCGACCGTGCGGGAGGGCGGGTCACCGGTACGCGACCTCCGCCCCGATGTCGAGGGTCGCCCGGGCACCGAGCGCTCCGTAGCCGCGGTCGCGCCGGACGCCCACCGCCTCGGGGTCGAGCGCGATCCCCGCCGCCGCGAGGTCGCCGACGATCGCCGCGACCTGCTCGTCGGTCGCCGGGGGCAGCGGGAGCCGCGGGTCGCCCACGTCGATGCCCCGCAGCCGCAGCGCCGTCTTCGCGAACACCACCCCGCCGACGCGGCCCATGGCCCGGATGACCGGCAGCGTCGCGTAGTGCAGCGCGCGGGCCCGGTCGTGCTCGCCCGCCTCGTACGCGTCGATCAGCGCGCGCAGCCGGTCGGCCACGACGTGCCCGATGACGCTCACGAAGCCCACTGCGCCCACCGCGAGCCACGGCAGGTTCACGGGGTCGTCGCCGGAGTAGTAGGTCAGCGTCGTCGTCGCCAGGACCTCGGTGCCGACGCGCAGGTCGTTGCGCGCGTCCTTCACCGCGACGATGCGCGGGTGCTCGGCCAGCTTCTGCAGCGTCTCCAGCTCGATCGGGATGACGCTGCGCGGCGGGATGTCGTAGAGCATCATCGGCAGCTCGGTGGCGTCCGCGACCGCCGTGAAGTGCGCGACCAGCCCCGACTGCGGCGGCCGTGAGTAGTACGGCGTGACCACCAGCAGCCCGTGCGCACCCGCCTTCTCCGCCTCGCGGGCCAGCCGGATGCTGTGGGCCGTGTCGTAGGTGCCCGCACCCGCGACGACGACGGCCCGGTCGCCCACCGCGCTCACGACCGCCCGGACCAGCTCCGCCTTCTCGGCGTCCGACGTCGTCGGGCCCTCACCCGTCGTCCCGTTGACGACCAGCCCGTCGTTGCCCAGCTCGACGAGGTGGGCCGCCAGCTCCTCGGCTTTCCCCAGGTCGAGGCCGCCGTCGGAGTCGAAGGGGGTGACCATTGCGGTCAGCACCTGGCCGAACGGGCGGCCAGGCGGCCGGGATGGAGCAGGGGTCGGGCTCATGGGTGATGACCGTACCGCCGCATCTCCCGATCCGGCGTTCCGACCGGCGCGCGTGCGCCGTGCCTCACAGCGGCTCGCGCGCGGTCCCCCGCCCGCCGGCCCGTCCGGCGGGACGAGCTCGGCGGCGCCCGGCCGGATTCGAGGCCGCGGGACGCCCGGCCGGGCAGTCACAGGCCGCGGGACGCCCGGCCGTAGGTCTCGAGGTCGGCGGCGGCGCCCTCCAGCGACACCCGCGCCGCGTCGCGCCCGAACGCGTGCAGCACGATCTCGGCAGGCTCGCCGACGATCGTCACCAGCCCCGGGCCGGTCCGCACCACCTGCACGGCTCCCTCGGGGCGGCGCACCACCACGCCCACGGGGCTGCGCCGCCACAGCACCCGGCCCATCCGGCCGAGCAACGCCCAGAGCGCACCGTCGCGCTCGGTGTCCGGTGGGCGGGGCTCCCAGCCCGGCTCGCCGCGGCGCACGTCCTCGTGGTGGACGAAGAACTCGGCGCCGTTCGCGAACTCGTCGACCTTGCCGACGCGGTAGGGCGACCACGCCGGAGGACCGTCACGCAGCTCGGCGATCATCTCGGACCACGGCGTGTCGGCGTACCCCGACATCGCCCGCTCGGTGATCGGGGCCAGGGCCGGCACGACGATCCCCGACGCCGCCCACGGCTGGCGCTCGCGCACCAGCAGATGGGCCAGCAGGTCGCGGCTCGTCCAGCCCGCGCACAACGTCGGGCGGTCCGGCCCGGACCGCTCCAGCTCGTCGCACAGGGCCGCTCGTTCGGTCGTCGCGAGGCTCACGATCGCGAACCTAGCCGTCCGCGCCGTCCCGCACCGCCCGGGTCGCCCCCGAGGGAGCCGCGCCTGTCCGGTCTGCGCTGGTCGGGCGATATGCCACCGTTCGCGGCGTCCCGTCGTGCCGCCCTCGTGCTGACGCTCGGGCGCTCCGCTACCCCTCGGTACCGATGCTCGGGCGCTCCGCTACCCCTCGGTACCGATGCTCGGGCGCTCCGCTACCCCTCGGTACCGATGCTCGGGCGCTCCGCTACCCCTCGGTGACGTACGGGCTCGACGCGATCTCCGTGCCGTCCTCGAGCTTCTGGATGTCGAAGTCGTTGAACACGTTCGGCACCTCGCGCTGCAGCTGGCGCAGGCACTCGACGGCCAACTCGCGGATCTCGACGTCGGCGTGCTCGGAGGCACGCATGGCGATGAAGTGCCGCCAGGCCCGGTAGTTGCCCGTGACGACGATCCGCGTCTCGGTGGCGTTGGGCAGGATCGCGCGTGCGGCCTGCCGGGCCTGCTTGCGGCGCAGGGTGGCGTTGGGCACGTCGGCGAAGCGCTTCTCCAGGCCTGCGAGCAGGTCGGTGTAGGCCTTGACCGACGCCTCCGCCGCCTCCTCGAACAGGGCGTGCAGCTCGGGGTCCTCGGCGATCGCGGCGGGCTCGACCATCGCGGCGTCGCGCTCGGGGACGTAGCGCTGCGAGAGCTGCGAGTACGAGAAGTGGCGGTGCCGGATCAGCTCGTGGGTGAGCGAGCGGGAGACGCCGGTGAGGTAGAAGCTGACCGTCCCGTGCTCCAGCACCGAGAGGTGCCCGACCTCGAGGATGTGCCGCAGGTAGCCCGCGTTGGTGGCCGTCGCCGGGTTCGGCTTGGCCCACGACTGGTAGCACGCCCGGCCGGCGAACTCCGCGAGCGCCTGGCCGCCGTCGGCATCCGTGCTCCACGGAACGTCGGACGGCGGGAAGAACTCGGTCTTCGCGACGAGCTGGACGCCCAGCGGCACGATCTCCGGCATACCGGCAGCGTAACCGGGCACTCCGACAACGCCCGGACCGGTACCGGGGCCCGGGAGCGATCCGCGGCCACCGCACGTTCCTCCGGAAGGACCCGCACGCCCCACGAGTGCCGTCATGATTTTCTTGCGATGACGTCAACATGACGCCATAGTGGTGTCATGGATGTCAGCCAGTACGTAGCCCAGCTGCGGGAGGACCTGTCTTCCGCCGCGGCCGCAGGCGACGAGCAGACCCGGCGCACGGCCGCGTTGCTCGGCGCGGCGATCGAGCCGGCCGCGAGGCTGGCCGTCATGAACGCCCTGTCGGACCTGGCCGCCGAGGTCACGGCCGCCCTAGGCGACCGGGTCGTCGAGGTGCGCCTCGACGGTCGCGACGTGCGGGTCGTCGTCACCGGCGACGAGCCCGCCCACGAGCCCGAGCCGGAGCCCGCGCCCACGATGCCGCCGCCGGGCGCCGACGCGGGCGACATCAGCCGCATCACGCTGCGGCTCGTCGAGCAGATCAAGAACCAGGCCGAACAGGCCGCGGCGGCGCAGGGTGTGTCGCTGAACTCGTGGGTCGCGCAGGCCGTGCAGGGCGCCCTGTCCGGCCGCGGCGGGCCCAACTGGGACCGCGGCAGCTGGGACCGCGGCGACCGGGGTGGCCGCGGAGGACGGGGCCGCAGCCGCGGCGACGACGGACGCCGCGTCCGCGGCTGGGTTCAGGGGTGAGGACGATGACCGACGACACGCGTGACGACGACCGGCACCCGGACGACCGGCCCGGCGAGAGCCGGACGGGAGCGGCGGACGAGACCGGCCACGAGCTCACCCGGCAGGAGCGCTGGGACGCCTCGGGGCCGGCCGAGCTGGAGCTGAACATCGACGTCGGCTCGGTCCGCGTCGAGCTCTCCGACACCCGCGAGGTGTGGGTCGAGGTCCGTCACGAGGCGCAGGGCGGCAACGTCTGGACCAACGGCATCGCGGGCCTGTTCAACTGGCTCGGGTCCGCGGCGGGCCGCGGCGGGTTCGGGAACGTGCAGGGCCTCGGTGACGTGCAGGGCTTCCCGAGCGCAGGGTTCGGCGGGTTCGACCCGGGTCAGATCACCGAGGAGCTCGCCGCACGCGCCGTCGAGGCGGCCGAGATCCGCTGGTCGGAAGCGTCCCGGCGGCTCGTCGTGCGCTCGTCGCAGGAGATGCCGCTGCGCATGGTGCCGCTCGCGGTGACGGTGCGCGCGCCGGTGTCGTCACGGCACGCGGTGCGCACCGGAGCGGGTGAGGTCACCGTGACCGGGCGCGCCGGCTGGGGCGCGGTGCGCACCGGATCGGGCGAGGTCCGGCTGGAGGAGACGACGGGCGATGTCGACGTCACGACGGGCTCCGGCGACGTCGACCTCGGCGTCGTCGGTGGCCGCGGGAAAATCCGGACCGGCTCGGGCCGCATCGCCGTCGCGGCGCTGAGCGGGCCGAGCGAGGTGAAGTCCGGCAGCGGCGACGTCGAGCTCGGCGAGGTCACCGGCGACCTCGGGGTACGCACGGGGTCCGGCGAGGTCCGGATCGCGGACGCGGTGTCCGGCACGTTCGAGCTCACGACGGGTTCCGGGGGCATCCGGATCGGCGTGCACTCCGGCGTGGCCGCGGAGCTGGACCTCTCGTCGGGCACCGGTCGGGCGCGCAGCGAGCTGGAGGTCACCGGGGTGGCCCCGCAGTCGGCTCCGGCGTTGCGCATCCGCGGCCGGGCGGGGACGGGCGACGTCGTGGTGTCCCGGGCGGCCGCCGCAACCGTCTGACGGCACCGTCCGCCGCCGCACCGCTGCGGCGGACGGCACCGAGGAGACACGCGCCGGGTGGGGGTCCGGCGCACCGGCGGGGGCCCGGTCGCGAGGGGGAGCCGCGACCGGGCCCTCGCACGTCGGGTTCCCCGGACCGGCGAGTTCGCACATACCCACCCGGGTGAAACCCGGACGCGCCGGGAGGCGCATCTGGACCGGGGCCACCGGATGGCGGCGGGCCGGCCGCGACCCCCGGTTCAGGCCGCGCGCACCTCGCGCGCCAGCCTCGTCGCCAGCCCACCCCGGTCCCCGACCTCGACCGCGTCGAGGCCCAGCCACTCGGCCATGACCCGCAGCTCGGCGGCCAGCTCGGCGGCGACCCGCACCTCGTCGACGCCCTCCTCGACGAACGCGCCCTTCACCCGCAGGGTGCCCGTCGTCCGCTCGGACTTGAGGTCGACGCGGGCGACCAGCCGGCCGTCGAGCAGGAACGGGAAGACGTAGTACCCGAACTCGCGCTTGCGCTCGGGCACGTAGATCTCGATGCGGTACCTGAACCCGAAGAGCCGTTCGGCACGCGCCCGCTCCCAGATCAGCGGATCGAAGGGGCACAGCAGCGCGCGACCGGTGACGCGGCGCGGCACCGGCGCCCCCGGCACCCGGAACGCGGGGCGCCGCCACCCGCGGACGGTGATGCGCTCGACCTCTCCGGCCTCGACGAGCTCGGCCAGTGCCCGGCTGTTGCGCTCGGGCCCGAGCCGGTAGTAATCGCGCACCTCGGGTTCGGTGGCCACACCCAGCGCGGCGACGGCCTTGCGCACCAGCCGGCGGGCCGCCTCGTCGTCCGGGACCGGCGGCGCGGCCAGCACCGCGGCGGGCAGGACCCGCTCGGGGAGGTCGTAGCGGCGCTGGAAGTGGACACGGGTGCCGGTGGTGAGCTCACCGACGCCGAAGAGGTACTCGCAGATGCGCTTGACCTCCGACCGTTCCCACCACGTCGCACCCGACGGCCGAGGGGTGGACCGGCCGCCCAGCGCGTCCTCCAGCGCCCCCGCCCCGACGGGCCCCAGCTCCTTGACCGCGGCCAGCACGTCGGAGACCAGGCCCGGCTCGCGCTCGACGAGCGGCCCGTAGTGCTTCCACCAGCCACGACGCTTGGCCCCCGACAACAGCAGCGGCCAGTCGGCGACGGGCAGCAGGCACGCCTCGTGCGCCCAGTACTCGGCGAGCAGCCGCGGGCGCCGAGCGGAGTGGCTCCAGGCCGCGCCGTCGACGAGGTCACGCGGGTAGGCGCCGAGGCGCGAGAACAGCGGCATGTAGTGCGCCCGGACCGCGACGTTGACCGAGTCGAGCTGCAGCAGGTGCAGCCGCCCGAGGACGCGCTGCAGGTGCGCGCGGGTGACGGTGCCGGACGGGCGCGCATCGGCGAAGCCCTGCGCCGCCAGCACCGCCCGCCGGGCGACGTCCGCACCGATCTCGGTCACGCGCGCATGGTGCCATCAGGCCCCGACAGTTCCGGGTCGGCGTCACCAGGATCGGGCGCCGGCTCCGGGGCCGGTGGACGTCGTTCCGCGGCCACGACGAGCACCACCGCCACGACGACGATCAGCCCGCCGACGATCTGCACCGGCGAGAACCGCTCCCCCGCGACCAGCACGCCGAGCAGCACGGCGATCACGGGGTTGACGTAGGCGTAGGTGGCGACGGTCGAGACCGGCAGCCGGTCGAGGGTGTAGGCGAAGGCGCTGAACCCGCAGCACGACGCGACGAGCGCCATGTAGACCCACGCCCACCAGGAGACGGCCGGCACCGAGCCGAAGTCGACGCGGTCGCCCTTGCCGAAGCCGACGGCCAGCAGGATCACCCCGCCGACCGTCATCTGGACGGCGACGAGCGTGAGCGGGTTGGCGGGCGTCGGCAGCTTCGTCGACGAGAACGTCCCGACGGCCCAGCCCAGCCCCGCGAGCAGCACGATCCACGGGCCCCACCAGGCGTTGCCCGACACCCCGCCGGACCCGCCGGACGTGCCGCCGAGCAGCAGGACCGCGAGCCCGGCGATGCCGATCGCGACCCCGATGAAGGTCGCGGGCCGCGGCCGGTCGCCGGTCAGCGCCCGCAGCAGGACGATCCACAGCGGCACCGAGGCGATGAGCAGCGCCGCGACGCCGGACGACACGTTCTCCTGCCCGAGCGTCACCAACCCGTTGCCCCAGGCCGGAAGCAGCAGGCCGGTGAGGGCGCACGTCGCGAACTGCCTGCGCGACATCCGGAAGACCGACGGCCCGCGGACCGCGAGGAGCAGCAGGCTCATCGCGACCCCGCCGACCACGAACCGGAAGCCGCCCGTGAGCAGCGGCGGGACCGCGACGATGACGAGCTTGTTGCCCAGGTACGTCGAGCCCCAGAGGACGTACACGACCGCGAGGGCGGCCCATGCCGCCCCGGGTCGCCCGGTCCGGGCGGCCGCGGCCGGGTCGACGTCGAGGGCACTCACCCGTCGGACGTTGCCATAGCGAAGAACCGCACGCGAGGTGACCCCGCCCTCACCCCGGGCGCCGCGCCCGGGTATCCATGCGCCATGGCCATCGCCGCGGTCCGTTCCGCCCAGCTCGCCGACGTCGACGACATCGTCAGGATCCAGTCGGTGACGTGGCGGGCGGCGTACACGGGCCTGGTGCCCGACGAGGCGATCGCGCAGCTCGACGGCCCGCAGGCCCGGCAGGCGTGGACCGACGCCGTCGCCGCGGCCGGGTCGGACGGCACGCCGGGCGGCAACGCCTTCCACGTGCTCGTCGCGACGGAGGGCGAGTGGACGGTCGGGTTCTGCGCGGCGGCCGGGTACCGCGGCGAGGGCGGGACGATCGCCGAGGTGAGCACGTTGCTCGTCGAACCGCGGTGGGGGCGCCGCGGGCACGGCGGCCGACTGCTGGCCCACGCGGCCGCGGCGCTGCGGGCCGGCGGCGCCGAGCGCGGGCGGGCGTGGGTTCCGGAGCCGGACGCCGCGTCGCTGCGCTTCTACGGCACCGCCGGCTGGGAACCCGACGGCGCCGCCCGCACCCTCGACACCGGCGACGGCGCGCTGCGCGAGCTCCGCGTGTCCGGGCCGCTCGACCTCGCGCTCAGGGAGTAGGGCGGTCAGAGCCCCAGCAGGGGCTCGAGCCCGATCGTCAGCCCCGGCCGCGACCGGACCTCCCGCACCGCGAGCAGCACCCCCGGCATGAACGACGTGCGGTTCATGGAGTCGTGCCGGATCGTCAGGACCTCGCCGTCGGTGCCGAGCACGACCTCCTGGTGCGCGACGAGCCCCGGCATCCGCACCGAGTGCACGTGGATGCCGTCGACGTCGGCGCCGCGGGCACCGTCGAGCGCGGTGGTCGTCGCGTCCGGGACCGGCCCCGCACCGGCCTCCGCGCGGGCCTGCGCCACCAGCGACGCGGTGCGCGCGGCCGTGCCCGACGGCGCGTCGACCTTGCCGGCGTGGTGCAGCTCGATGATCTCGACGGAGTCGAAGAAGCGCGCGGCCTGCCGGGCGAACTGCATCGACAGCACCGCGCCGACGCCGAAGTTCGGCGCCACCAGCACCGCCGCACCGGGCGCCTCGGCGAGCCAGCCGCGGACGGTCTCGAAGCGGGACTCGTCGAAGCCGGAGGTGCCGACGACCGCGGCGATCCCGTTGCGCACGCAGAACTCGACGTTGCCGAGCACGGCGCCGGGGTGGGTGAAGTCGACCGCGACCTGGGCACCGGCGTCGACCAGCGCCGACAGCGCGTCGCCGTCGTCGAGCGCGGCGACCAGTTCCGTGTCGTGTGCGCCCTCGACCGCGTGGCACACCTCGGACCCCATGCGGCCCTTCGCGCCCAGTACCCCGACCCTGATCCGCTCGTTCGTCACCGGAGCAGGGTAGGTCACCCCACCACGAGCCCGACGATCCACGCCGTCGTCGCCAGCAGCCCGGCGGCGAGCTCGATGAGCATGCTGTAGCCCACCGCGTGCAGCGCGTGCCTGGCCGACGTCCACGCCTGCCGGCGGTCGGGCAGCCGCACGAGCTCGGCGAGCCATACCCCGAGCACGAACCCGAGGAAGAGGCCGATCACCGGGATCACGAAGAAGCCGACGACGCCGAGCCCCGCGCCCAGCATCAGCGTCCGGCCGGGAACGCCTGCCTCCTTGAGCGCGCGGCCGGGCAGCAGGTACTTCGCGACGGTCCCGGCGACGACCAGCAGGCCGGCGATCCCGAGCACCCACCAGCCGAGGGCGTCGCCGCGCGGGACCGCCCACACCGCCACGCCGGCGACCACGACGACGAGCCCCGGCAGGACCAGGGACACGATGCCGAGCAACCCGACGGCGATGATCACACCGGCCAGAACCGCGGTCATGGAACCCCCTGGGGCGACGGTCACTCGCGGGGGCTCAGTCGGCGAGTTCCCGCAGCGCGGCGGGGAGGTCGCCGACCTCGTCGAACGGGCCGACGACCGCCGCGGTCAGCGGCCGGGCGAGCAGCTCGCGCGCGACGGCGGAGACCTCGTCGGCGGTGACGCCCGCGATCCGGTCGAGGCTCTCGGAGAGGCTGCGCTGGCGGCCGTGGTCGAGCTCGGAGCGCCCGATGCGGTTCATCCGCGACGCGGTGTCCTCGCTGGCCAGCACCAGTCCCCCGCGCAGCGAGCCCTGCGCGCGGACCAGCTCGGCCGTCGTCAGGCCGTTCGCGGCCACGTCGGAGAGCACGTCGCGCACGACGCCCACGACCTCGCCGAGGCGCTCGGGCGCGCACCCCGCATAGACAGAGAGGCTGCCGGCGTCGGCGTAGGAGGCCGCTGCCGAGTAGACCGAGTAGGCCAGCCCGCGCTGCTCGCGCACCTGCTGGAACAGCCGCGACGACAGCCCGCCGCCCAGTGCGGTGTTGAGCACCGCGAGGGCCTGCCTGCGCGGGTCGTGCCGGTCGACGCCGGGCACGCCGAGGAGCAGGTGCGCCTGCTCGGTGTCGTCACTGTGCAGGACCAGCCGGTCCCCGCCGCCGGCCGGGTGCGCGCCGCCGCGCCGTGGCGGCACCGGCACGACGCCGGGCCCGGTGCGCTCGGCCGCCGCGGCGAGGGCGGCACCGGCCAGCTCGGCCAGGTGCGCGTGGTCGAGGTTGCCCGCCGCGGCGACGACCATCCGGGGGGTCGTGTACTCGCTGCGCCAGAACGCGTGCAGCGTCTCGCGGCTCATCGCCCGGATCGACTCCTCGGAGCCGACGATCGGCAGCCCCAACGGGTGGTCGCCGAACAGGGCCGCGTCGAACAGCTCGCCGAGCAGGTCCTCGGGGTCGTCGTCGCGCATCGCGATCTCCTCGAGCACGACGCCGCGCTCGAGCTCGGTGTCGGCGTGCGCGAGCCGGGCGTCGGTGACGACGTCGGCGAGGAGATCGACCGCGAGGGCGACGTCGGTGTCGAGGACCTGCGCGTAGTAGCAGGTGTGCTCCTTGGCGGTGAACGCGTTGAGCTCGCCGCCGACGGCGTCGATCTCCTCCGCGATCCCCGAGGCGCTGCGCCGCTGCGTGCCCTTGAACAGCAGGTGCTCGAGGAAGTGCGCGGCGCCGGCCTGCTCCGGTGTCTCGTCGCGCGAGCCGATGCCGATCCAGATGCCCAGCGACACCGACCGCACCCCGGGCACCGTCTCGGTGACCAGCCGGATGCCGCCGGGAAGCTCCGACCGCAAGACGCCGGGGGCGGGTGCCGAAGCACCCGCCCCCGGCGTGGAGACCGTTGCGGTCACTCGGCCTCGGCGGCCGCGGCAACGGGCTCGCCCTCGGCGGGTGCGGTGTCGTCGCCACCCGCGGCGGCCGACTCCTCCTGCACCGGGACGAGGCTGATCTTGCCGCGGTTGTCGATGTCGGTGACCTCGACGCGCAGCTTGTCGCCGACCTTGACGACGTCCTCGACCTTGCCGATGCGCTTGCCGTTGCCCAGCTTCGAGATGTGGACGAGGCCGTCCTTGCCGGGGACCAGCGAGACGAAGGCGCCGAAGGCCGCGGTCTTGACGACCGTGCCCAGGAACCGCTCGCCGATCTTCGGCAGCTGCGGGTTGGCGATGGCGTTGATCATGCCGATCGCCGCCTCCGCGGACGGGCCGTCGGCCGCACCGACGTAGATGGTGCCGTCGTCCTCGATCGAGATGTCCGCGCCGGTCTGCTCGGTGATCGAGTTGATCATCTTGCCCTTCGGGCCGATGACCTCGCCGATCTTGTCGACCGGGACCTTGATCGCGGTGACGCGAGGCGCGTAGGTGCTCATCTCGTCGGGGCCGTCGATGGCCTCGCCGAGGACCTCGAGGATCGTCAGCCGCGCGTCCTTCGCCTGGTTCAGCGCGGCCGCGAGCACCTCGGACGGGATGCCGTCGAGCTTGGTGTCGAGCTGCAGCGCGGTGACGAAGTCCGACGTGCCCGCGACCTTGAAGTCCATGTCGCCGAACGCGTCCTCGGCGCCGAGGATGTCGGTCAGCGCCACGTAGGTGGCCTTGCCGTCGACCTCGTCGGACACCAGGCCCATCGCGATGCCCGCGACCGGCGCCTTCAGCGGCACACCGGCGTTGAGCAGCGACATCGTCGACGCGCAGACCGAGCCCATCGACGTGGACCCGTTGGAGCCCAGCGCCTCCGACACCTGCCGGATGGCGTAGGGGAACTCCTCGCGCGTCGGCAGCACCGGCAGCAGGGCACGCTCGGCGAGCGCGCCGTGGCCGATCTCGCGACGCTTGGGCGAGCCGACGCGGCCGGTCTCACCGGTCGAGTACGGCGGGAAGTTGTAGTGGTGCAGGTAGCGCTTGTGCGTCTCCGGCCCCAGCGAGTCGATCTGCTGCTCCATGCGCAGCATGTTCAGCGTGGTGACACCCATGATCTGGGTCTCGCCGCGCTCGAACAGCGCCGAGCCGTGCGCCCGCGGGACGACCTCGACCTCGGCCGAGAGCGGCCGGATGTCGGTGAGGCCGCGGCCGTCGATGCGCACCTGGTCGGTGAGGATGCGACGGCGCACGAGCTTCTTGTTCAGCGACCGGAACGCGGCGCCGAGCTCCTTCTCGCGGCCCTCGAACTTCTCACCGAGGGAGGCCAGCACGCCCGCCTTGACCTCGTCGATCCGCGCCTCGCGCTCCTGCTTGCCCGCGATGGTCAGCGCGGCGGCCAGGTCGTCGCTCGCGGCGGCCTCGACCGCCTCGAACGCGTCGGGCTGGTAGGCCGGGTAGGTCGGGAACGAGCCCGTCGGCTTGGCGGCGACGTCGGCCAGCTGCTGCTGCGCGACGCACAGGCTGCGGATGAACGGCTTGGCCGCCTCCAGGCCCTGCGCGACGACCTGCTCGGTGGGCGCCTGCGCGCCGCCGGCGACGAGCTCGACCGTCTCGGTCGTGGCCTCGGCCTCGACCATCATGATCGCGACGTCGTCACCCACGATGCGCCCGGCGACGACCATGTCGAACACGGCCCGCTGCAGGTCCTCGTACTGCGGGAAGGCGACCCACTGGCCGTCGATCAGCGCGACGCGGACGCCGCCGATCGGGCCCGAGAAGGGCAGCCCGGCGAGCTGGGTCGACGCCGAGGCGGCGTTGATGGCCAGCGCGTCGTAGGGGTCGCGCGGGTCGAGCGAGAGGACCGTCACGACGATCTGGATCTCGTTACGCAGGCCGTCGACGAACGACGGGCGCAGCGGCCGGTCGATGAGCCGGCAGGTGAGGATCGCGTCGGTGCCCGGGCGGCCCTCGCGGCGGAAGAACGAGCCCGGGATCTTGCCGATCGCGTACATGCGCTCTTCGACGTCGACCGTCAGCGGGAAGAAGTCGAACTGCTCCTTGGGCTGCTTCGAGGCCGTGGTGGCCGACAGCAGCATGGTCTCGTCGTCCAGGTAGGCGACGACGGAGCCGGCGGCCTGCCGGGCGAGCCGGCCGGTCTCGAACCGGATGGTGCGGGTCCCGAAGGACCCGTTGTCGATGACGGCCGTGGTCTCGTGGACGTCATCGGTGATGGGATCGGTCATGAAGTGAGGTGTCTCCTCGTGGAGGGCATCTGGCCACCACGACGCGGGCGATCCTCGGCGGAGCCGGTCTTCGATCGAAGCCCTCGGGCGTGCCGCTCCCCGACGGGGACGGCGGCGGGCCCGGGAGCCACTACCGAGGACCGGCGGATTCGTCCTGGGCGCGATGACGCGGTGCGTGGCTGCTGCGCGGGTGCGCAGGGTGTTGAGTTGTCGGAGTGGCTCACCGAGTCGCTCGGTGGTGCCGCGCCGCCCGGGACCGTTCGGGCCCCGGGCGGCGGTGGGTCAGCGGCGCAGGCCCAGGCGCTCGATGAGCGACCGGTACCGCGACACGTCGACCGACGCCAGGTACTTCAGCAGCCGGCGGCGGCGGCCGACCATGAGCAGCAGCCCCCGCCGCGAGTGGTGGTCGTGCTTGTGCTGCTTGAGGTGCTCGGTCAGGTCGCTGATCCGCTTGGTCAGCAGCGCGACCTGCGCCTCGGGCGAGCCGGTGTCGCCCTCGTGGACGCCGTAGGCGTCCAGGATGGTCTTCTTCTGTGCGGCGTCGAGAGCCACGGGTGGTACTCCTCGGTGTTCTGTGCCGTGCGGGTGCTCGCTCGGCCGGTGCGGCCGGCGGCGGAAGCTCCGGGTCGGCCGCCACGGACCGCAGCCGTACCCGACGTGTCAGGCTACCAGTGCGTACCGTGCGGCCGCGTTCGGCCCGGTGCCGCCCGCCTGGCCGCGCCCGCGCCGCGGTCTCCGGCGACGGGCCTGGTCAGCGGCCGTGCACGGCGGCGCAGCGCAGCACGTCGGCCACCTCGGGGAAGGCACCGTCGAGCACCGCGGCGGCCGCGACGAGGCGCGCCGGGCCACTGACCGCCCGCAGCGCGGCGGCGGCCGCGTGCCGGGCCCCCGCGGGCTCGGCCGCGGCACCGGGGACCGGCGCGACGGGTGCACCCGGGGCGGTCGCGCCGGACACGTCGGCCGGACCGGCGGGCCCGGGCCGCGGGTCGAACGCGGCCACCGGCCGGCGACCGGGGCGCAGCCGGTGCACCGTCGCACCCCGCCCCGCCGACGCCGGGACCTGGTGCGGCACCGCCGCCGCGGCGTCGTCCGGCGACCGGACCGGCAGCAGGTCCGGGCCCGGCGTCCAGCCCGGGCGAGCGGCGCGGACCCGTCCGAGCAGGGCCTCGACCTCCTCGGCCGGCGGCGGCGTGCCGGGACCGGCGGGGACGGCGGCGTCGAGCGCCATCAGCCGGGCGAGGACGGCGGGGTCGCCGATCTTGACCCGGCGACCGCTGACGAGCTGGCTGAGCATCGCCGGGCTCAGCCCGAGCGTGCGGGCCAGCCTGCCCTGCGTGATGTCCAGGCCTGCGGTGATCCGGCGGACCCGCTCGCCCACCGGCGCGCCGTAGAGCTCACGCTGGCGGTCGCGGGCGGCGCCGATGCGTTCGGCGTCGGCTCGATCGTCGGTCATGGCCGAATGCTGACAGTGCGGGCCGCGGCGCGTGGGCCGTTCGGAGCAATTCACCGCCGAGCCGTTCACTCCCGTGCCGTCCACCCCCGGGCCACGTCAGCGCGAGAGCAGCTCCCGGGTCTGCTCGACGTCGCGGCCCATCTGCTCGACCAGTGCCTCGATGCTGTCGAACTTCTCCATGCCGCGCAGCCGGTGCACGAACTCGACGGAGACCTCGTGGCCGTAGAAGTCCTCCTCGACGTCGAGGACGTACGCCTCGACGGTCCGCTCCCGGCCGGAGAACGTCGGGTTGGTGCCGACGGAGATCGCGGCGGGCAGCGCGCGTCCCGCGTGCAGGAACCGGCCCGCGTACACGCCGTCGGCCGGCAGCGCGGTGTAGGGCGGCGCCGCGACGTTCGCGGTCGGGTAGCCCAGGTCGCGTCCCCGCTGGTCGCCGTGCACGACGACGCCGTCGATCCGGTGCGGCCTGCCGAGCACGGCGGCCGCGGTCTCGACGTCGCCCGCGTCGATGCATGCGCGCACGAACGTCGACGACAGGGTGACGTCGGCCTCGCTGACCAGGCCGTAGCCCTCGACGGAGAAGCCGAAGCGGCGGCCGAGCTCGGCCAGCATCGTGACGTCGCCCTCGGCCCTGTAACCGAAGGTGAAGTTGTCCCCGACGACGACGACCGCGGCGTGCAGGCGGTCGACCAGGATGTCGTGGACGAACTCCGCCGGCGTGCGCCGCGACAGCTCCGCGGTGAAGGGCAGCACGCAGAACGCGTCGACACCGAGGTCGGCGACCAGCTCGGAGCGGCGCGCGAGGCTGGTGAGCCGCGCGGGATGGCTGCCGGGCCGCACGAGCTCGGCCGGGTGCGGGTCGAAGGTGACCAGCACCGTCGGCAGCCCGAGGCCGCGGCCCAGGTCGACGGCACGGCCGATCAACTTCTGGTGGCCCCGGTGGACGCCGTCGAAGATGCCGATCGTCACGACACTGCGGCCCCAGCCCGTCGGCACCGCCTCCAGTCCCCGCCAGCGCTGCACGGGCCGAAGCCTACGGACCCGCCGTCGCGGCCCCGCTCCCGGCCGGGGCGAGCACCACGACGGGCCGTGCCGAACCGTCCCGGTCGGCGACCAGGCCGACCGCGTGACCGTCGGGCGCGAAGACCCCGTACGTGCCGGTCAGCCCGGCCGGCGGCAGCGGGCGGCCGTGCGAGAGGTCGGCCGCGGCGGCCTCGTCGACGTCGCGACGCGGGAACGCGACGGCGACGGCGTCGTCGAGCCCCAGTGACAGCCCCGGATCGGCCTCGAGGTCCTCGAGGGTCCTGGCGTGTTCGAGCGTGAACGGCCCGACCCTGGTGCGGCGCAACGCCGTCAGGTGCCCGCCGACCCCGAGCCCGGCGCCGAGGTCGCGGGCCAGCGCCCGGACGTAGGTCCCTGACGAGCACGACACCGTGACGTCCAGGTCCGTGACGCCGGGGCCGCGGCGCAAGGCGTCGAGGGTGAACTCCGAGACGGTGACCGGGCGGGCGGGCAGCACGACGTCCTCGCCCGCACGGACCCGGGCGTAGGCGCGCCTGCCGTCGACCTTGATGGCGCTCACCGAGCTGGGGCGCTGCTCGATCGCGCCGGTCAGCGCGGCCATCCCGGCCCGCACGGCGGCCTCGTCGACGGCCGCGGCGTCGGCACCCCCCGTGGGCTCGCCCTCGGCGTCGTCGGTGGTGGTCGCGACCCCCAGGCGGATGGTGGCCGTGTAGGCCTTGGTGTCGAGCGCCAGGTGACCGAGCAGCTTGGTGCCCCGGTCGACGCCGCACACCAGGACGCCGGTGGCCATCGGGTCGAGCGTGCCGGCGTGGCCGACCTTGCGGGTGCGCAGGATGCGGCGCAGCCGGGCCACCACGTCGTGGGAGGTGAACCCCGCGGGCTTGTCGACGATCACGAGTCCGGGCACGGGACGCGATCCTCCCCTGTCGGGCTCGACGGCTCGACCGGTACCCCACCCCGCGGACCGTGCGGACGGCCCGCGGACGGCCCAGCTCGGCGCGCGACGACGCCACGTGCGCCTCCAGGGTCCGGGCCGTTCCGGGCCTCGTCGAGCGGCGCGGCCCGGCCGACGACGGCACCCTCCCGCCGAGCCGGCGCCGCGAGCCGGCCCGCCAGCAGCAGGGACGTCGCGCACCAGATGTCGAGCGCAACCCCACGGTCCTCCCGGGCGCGGATTCGAGCAGTGAGGTTGCGCCCGGCGGATCCCGGGGCAGCGCGGCGGCTGCTCGGATGGCTGCCGCCGGGAGCGCTGCGCTCAGGGGCGGACCGCCCCCGCGACGGCCCAGCGTCCCGAGCGCGTCCGGAGCGTGACGGCGGCGAGGCGGCCGAGCATGAACAGGCTCAGTCCCGTCCAGATTCCCGCGAGCCCCCACCCGAACGCCAGCGACAGCCAGATCATCGGCAGGAAGCCGACGGCGGCCGACAGCAGTGTCGTCGTCCGCAGGTAGGCCGCGTCGCCCGCGCCGAGCAGCACCCCGTCGAGCGCGAAGACCAGGCCGCCGACGGGTTGCAGCGCCGCGAAGAACCACCAGGCCACCGGCACGACGGCGAGCACCGCGGCGTCCTGGGTGAACACGCCGGGCAGCACGAAGTACAGGGCCGCGAAGGCGATCCCGCACAGCAGGCCGATCACCGTGCCGTAGCGCGCGATCTGTCCGGCGACGGCGCGTGCCCGGCCCACTCCCCCGGCCCCGAGCGCGGACCCGACGAGCGCCTGCGCGGCGATCGCCACGGCGTCGAGCGTGAGCGACTGGAACGTCCACAGCTGCAGCACGATCTGGTGCGCGGCGACCGACGGCGCACCGAACCGGGCCGCGACGGCCGTCGCCGACAGGAAGCACGCCTGGAACGACAGGCTGCGCAGCACGAGGTCGCGCCCGAGGCCGAGCTGGGCGCGGATGAGCCGCAGGTGGGGCCGCAGCGACACCGGGTCGTCGCCGGGCGCGGCGGACCGTTCGCGCAGCAGTGCGACCAGGAACAGGACCGCGACGACGACCTGCGCCCCGACGTTGGCGACGGCCGAGCCCTCGAGCCCCCAGCCGTCCCAGCCGCCGATGCCGTGCACCAGCACCGGGCAGGCCAGGGCCGAGAGACCGTTCCCGGCCAGCACGTAGCGCATCGGTCGAACGGTGTCGTGCACGCCGCGCATCCAGCCGTTGCCGGCGAGCGTCACCAGCACCAGCGGCGCCCCGAACAGCGCGATCCGCAGCCACGACACCGCGGCGTCGGCGATCTCGCCGGACCCGCCGAGCGCGCCGGCGACCCACGGCGCCACGACCTGCCCGACGGCGAGCACCACGAGCCCGACGGCCAGCGCAAGCCACGTCGCCTGCACGCCCTCGCCGACCGCCGCCGAGCGCCTGCCGGCACCGTGCAACCGGGCGGCCCGCGCCGTCGTGCCGTAGGACAGGAACGTGAGCTGGCTCGTGACCTGCGCGAACATCACACCGGCGACGGCCAGCCCGGCCAGCGGGAGCGCGCCCAGCCTGCCCACGACGGCCGTGTCGACGAGCACGTACAGCGGCTCGGCGGCCAGCACCGGCAACGCCGGCAGCGCGAGCCGGGCCACCTCGCGTGCCGGGACCGGCCCCTCGGCGGCGTTCGTCCTGGAGCTCGTCATACCGCCGCGGGCCTGCGACACACGTACGCGAACGCGGGCGGCAGGTTGCGCCAGACCGTCCGAGTCGCCATCACCTCGTCGAACATCTCCCGCAGCGTGTCACGGAACCGCCGGGCGGCCGGCATCGGGAGGGCGTGCACGTAGCCGAACGAGGCGAACACGCCGTGGGGGCCGAGGGCCGCCCCGACCTGGGTCAGCACGGACTGCTGCGTCTGCACGTCGAACAGCGCCCACGGCAGACCGCTGACGATCGCGTCGACGTGCGCCACGCCACGCTCGACGAGCAGCGCGGCCAGGTCGGCGACGTCGGCCTCGACCACCTCGAGCCCGGGACGGGTGCGGCGCAGGTAGCGCGCCATCACCGGGTCGAGCTCCACGGCGAGGTGCCGCGCCCCCGCCGGGAGCCGGGCGTCGATCGCGGCGGACACCGACCCGGTGCCCGGCCCCAGTTCGACGACGACGGGCGCACCCGCCCTCGGCACGACCGCGGCGAGGAGCGCCGCGAGCTGCGCGGAGCTCGGCGTGACGGCCCCGATCTGCCCCGGGTTGCGCAGCGCCGCGGACAGGAACTGCCAGCGCGCCGTGTCGGTCGCGCGCGCGACGTCGAACTGCCGCGCCGGGCGCGCCACGGGAGCGTCTCCGGGATCGGGTTCCACCCAGCCTCCTCGTCGTCGCCGCTCCCGCTCGCCGGTCAGCGGCCGAGCACGGCTTTCAGCCGGTCGAGCACCTCGGCGGGCTCGCCGTCGAGCGTGACCCCGGCGGCGCGCGGGTGCCCGCCCCCGCCGAGCGCGACGGCCGCGGCGGCGACGTCGACGGTGCGCGAGCGCATCGACAGCGACCAGCGCCGGGGTCCGACCTGCTTGGCGACGACGGCGACGTCGGCCTCCGAGGCGGTGCGCAGCAGATCGACGACGCCGTCGACCTCCTCGACGCGGAACCGCTCCATCAGCGCGACCGGCACGACGGCCGAGACGAGCCCGTGCCCGCCCGCCGCGTCCGGGTCGAGACGGGCGTCGTGGAGCACGTCGGCGAGCGCACCCAGCCAGGAGAACGGGTGGTCGTCGCTGATCGGCCGCAGCACGGCCTCCACGTCGACCCCGGCCTCCAGCAGCTGGGCAGCCATCCGGTGCGCCGCCGGTCCGGCCCGGCGGAACCCGCTGGTGTCGGTGACCAGCCCGGCGTACAGGCAGGCGCCGACGGTCGCGTCGATCGTCGCGCCCATCGCGGTGAGCACGCGGTGCACGAGCACGGCGGTCGCCTCCGCCGACGGGTCGAGCACCTGCACGTCGCCGAACCCGGGGTTCGACGCGTGGTGGTCGATCAGCAGCGACGCCCGCGCCGCGGCCAGCCTGTCGGCGAGCGACCCCAGCCGTTCGACGGCCGCCGTGTCGCACATGACGAGCAGGTCGGGGGCGGCGGGCACCTCGTCGGGTGGGACGAGCAGGCCGAGGGCGTCGAGCGGGCGCAGCGACTCGGGGGCGCCGGCGGGCGACCCGAACGACACCCGCACCTGCGCCCCGCGGCGCGCCAGCACCGTGCCGAGCGCGAGCGCGCTGCCCAGTGCGTCGGCGTCGGGCTGGACGTGGGCGAGCAGCGTGACGTCGCGTGCGCTGCCGAGCAGTTCGGCCGCGGCTGCCACCGCGGTGGCGACATCGGTTTCCGGACTATCGGTCGCCGCCGACATCAGGCCTCGTCGTCGTCGGCGCGCGGAGCCCGGTACGGGTCCGCGTCGCCGGCGGGTTTCGCGCCGGCCGCGAGCCGCGCCACCTCGGCGTCGGACGCCCGGGTCCGGGCGAGCAGCTCCTCCATCCGACGGGCCTCGTCGGGCACCTCGTCGGGGACGAAGGCCAGGCTCGGCGTGTGCCGGATGCCGGTCTGCTGGCCGACCATCGTGCGCAGCACGCCCGTGGCGCTGGCCAGCGCGGCGGCGGCACCCGCGGTGTCGGGTTCCTCGTCGACGGTGCGCCCCAGGACGGTGTAGTAGACCGTGGCCTCGCGCAGGTCGCCCGTCACGCGGGCGTCGGTGATCGTCACCATGGCCAGGCGCGGGTCCTTGACCTCGTGCTCCAGTGCGTCGGCGACGATCTGGGAGATGCGCTTGGCGAGCCGCCGCGCGCGGGCCTGGTCGACCATCTCCGGTCTCCTCATGTCGTGCCGCGCGCGGCAAGCGCGCGACCTACTGCATTGATGCTCAGTCGTCCTCGGGCCCGATGATGCGTGTCCGGGCCGAGAGCAGTTCGATCTCCGGTCGGGAGGCGACGTGCCGCTCGCAACGGTCGAGCACCTCGACGACGTGGCTGTGGTCGGCGCCGACGCACGCGACACCGACCAGCGCCCGCCGGTGCAGGTCCTGGTCCCCGGCCTCGGCGACGGCGACCTCGAACCTGCGGCGCAGCTCGGCGATGATCGGCCGCACGACCGACCTCTTCTGCTTGAGGGAGTGGACGTCCCCGAGCAGGACGTCGAGCTCCAGTGCTCCGACGTACATCGGTGCGACCCGCACCGGCGGCGACCCACTCGGAGCCGCCGCCGGTGCACCGGGTCAGTCCCTCGGCTTCTCGCGCATCTCGAAGGTCTCGACGATGTCGCCGACCTTGATGTCGCTGTAGTTGCCGAGCGTGAAGCCGCACTCGAAGCCCTCGCGGACCTCGACCACGTCGTCCTTGAACCGCCGCAGCGAGCTGATCGGCAGGTTCTCGGCGATGACGACGTTGTCGCGCAGCAGGCGGCCGCGGGCGTTGCGCCGGATCTCGCCGGACAGGACGAGCGAACCGGCGATGGTGCCGAACCGGGAGGACTTGAAGACCTCGCGGACCTCGGCGCGGCCCAGCTCGACCTCCTCGAACTCCGGCTTGAGCATGCCCTTGAGCGCGGCCTCGATCTCCTCGATGGCCTGGTAGATCACGGTGTAGTACCGGATCTCCACGCCCTCGCGGTTGGCCAGCTCGGTCGCCTTGCCCTCGGCCCGGACGTTGAAGCCCAGGACGATGACGTTGTCGGCGATGGCGAGGTTGATGTCGCCCTCGGTGATGCCACCGACGCCGCGGTGGATGACGCGGAGCTCGACCTCGTCGCCCACCTCGATCTTCATGAGCGCGTCCTCGAGGGCCTCGACGGTACCCGAGTTGTCGCCCTTGATGATCAGATTGAGCTGGCTGGTCTCCTTCAGCGCGGCGTCGAGGTCCTCGAGGCTGACGCGCTTGCGGCGGCTGGCGAGCTCGGCGTTGCGCTCGCGGGCGCGACGCCGGTCGGCGATCTGGCGTGCCACCCGGTCCTCGTCGACGACGAGGAACGTGTCGCCCGCACCCGGCACCGACGTCAGGCCGATGACCTGCACCGGACGCGAGGGGTAGGCCTCCTCGACGTCCTCGCCGTACTCGTCGACCATCCGCCGGACGCGCCCGGAGGCGTCGCCCGCGACGATCGAGTCGCCGACCCGCAGCGTGCCGCGCTGGACCAGCACCGTCGCGACGGGACCACGGCCACGGTCGAGGTGACCCTCGATCGTGACGCCCTGCGCGTCCATGTTCGGGTTGGCGCGCAGGTCCAGTGCGGCGTCCGCCGTGAGCAGGATCGCCTCGAGCAGCTGATCGATGTTGATGTTCTGCCGCGCCGAGATGTCGACGAACATCGTGTCGCCGCCGTACTCCTCGGCGACCAGGCCGTACTCGGTGAGCTGCTGGCGGATCTTGGCGGGGTTGGCCCCCTCCTTGTCGATCTTGTTCACCGCGACCACGATCGGCACGTCGGCCGCCTGGGCGTGGTTGATCGCCTCCACCGTCTGCGGCATCACGCCGTCGTCGGCCGCGACCACGATGACCGCGATGTCCGTCGACTTCGCACCACGGGCACGCATGGCGGTGAACGCCTCGTGACCCGGGGTGTCGATGAAGGTGATGAGCCGCTCGTTGCCGTCGAGCTCCGTGGCCACCTGGTAGGCACCGATGTGCTGGGTGATGCCGCCGGCCTCGGTCTCGATGACGTTGGTCTTGCGGATCGTGTCGAGCAGTCGGGTCTTACCGTGGTCGACGTGGCCCATGACGGTCACGACCGGCGGGCGGACCTCCAGGTCGTCCTCGCCGCCCTCGTCCTCGCCGTAGGAGATCGAGAAGCTGTCGAGCAGCTCGCGGTCCTCCTCCTCCGGGCTGACGACCTGCACCACGTAGTTCATCTCGGTGCCGAGCAGCTCGAGCACCTCGTCGGACACCGACTGGGTCGCGGTGACCATCTCGCCCAGGTGGAACAGCACCTGGACCAGCGACGCCGGGTTGGCGTTGATCTTGTCGGCGAAGTCGGTCAGCGACGCGCCGCGCGGCAGCCGGATCGTCTCGCCCGAGCCCTTGGGCAGGCGGACGCCGCCCACCGTCGGGGCCTGCATCGAGTCGAACTCCTGGCGCTTCTGCCGCTTCGACTTGCGGCCCTTGCGGGCCGGGCCGCCGGGACGACCGAACGCACCCGCGGCACCGCCGCGGCCACGCGCACCGCCGCCACCACCACCGGGGCGACCGCGGAAGCCACCACCGGCCGGGGCGCCACCGCCACCGCCGCCGGGACCGCCGCCACCGGGACGGAAGCCGCCGCCACCGGGACGACCGCCGCCGCCACCGCCGGGACGACCACCCGGGCCACCCGGACGACCGCCGGGGCCGCCACGACCACCCGCACCGGGACGCGGCGCGGCGGGACGGGCGGGCATCATGCCGGGGTTCGGACGCGGCGGCATGTTGCCGGGCGACGGCGGGCGGGGCCCACCACGACCGGCCTCACCACCGGGCCGCGGGCCGGGCCGGGGACCACCCTGGCCAGGACCGCCCGGACGGCCGCCGCCGCCCTGGCCGGGAGCCGAACCGCCACCCTGCTGCGGGGGCGGGCCGGGACGCGGCGCGGCAGGGCGCGGCGGGGCGCCGGAGCCGACGCCGAACGGGTTGTTGCCGACGCGCGGGGTACGCGGACCGGGCTTGGGCGCCTGGGGGCGCGGCGGGACCGTCGCACCCTCGGCCGCCGCGGCAGCGGGCTGCTGCGGGGCGGGTGCCTCCTGACGGCGCGGGCCGGGACGCGGCCCGCCCGACTGTCCGGCACCGGGCTGCGCCGGAGCGGGCTGCGCCGGAGCGGGCTGCGCCGGAGCGGGCTGCGCCGGACGCGAGGGGGCCTCGGCCGGCGCGGACTCGGCCGCCGGCTGCTGGCGCTGCGGCGGACCCGGACGCGGACCCGGACGCGGGCCGGGCGCGGAAGGACGCGAGGGGGCCTCGGCCGGGGTGGCCGGGGCCGACGCCGCGGGGACGGCCGGCTCGGTGGCCGGGCGCGGGCCGGGCGGACCGGGGCGCGGACCGGGGCCACCGGGACGCGGACCGGGGGTGGGCGCGCCGCCGGACTGGGCCGGGGACGAGCCGGGACGGGGACGTCCGCCACCGCCGGGGCCGCCGCGGCGGCCGCCGTTGCCGTTGGCGCCGCCCGCGACGGACTCGCGCAGCTTGCGCGCCACCGGGGCTTCGACCGTCGACGACGGGGACTTCACGTACTCGCCCAGGTCCTGCAACTTGCTGAGGACCTGTTTGCTGCTGAGTCCGAGCTCCTTGGCGAGCTCGTGCACGCGGGCCTTGCCTGCCACTGCACTCCTCTAATTCCGGAGGCCGGGCGGCAGGACCCGCTCGACCTCGAACCTAGTGTCGAAGCACGTTCATGGTGCGATCTTCACGACTGGCTCATGACGGGTCGACCTTGCTTCCTGGTGTGTCGGGCGCAGGTGTCTCCCGCGCCCCTCGGGACTGAAGGTGGGACCGCACCGCGCTGACGTCCAGCGGCCCCGGCACACGCAGTGCGCGCGGGAACGCCGAGCGACGCTCGGCACGGTCGAGGCACTCCGGGTCGAGGTGCAGCCAGGCCCCTCGGCCCGGAAGCCGCCGCCGGGGGTCAGGGGTGAGAACCCCGTCGACCACGGCGACACGCAACAGACCGCAGGCCGCCACCCTGGTCCGGCACCCGACGCAGGTCCGCACCGGCCCGGACGCGGTGCGAGCACCGGTTCCGGCGGACGGACGATCGGGAGACGGCCCGTGGCAGCGAGCCGGATCCGAGTGTAGCGCGTCGCCGATCAGCCGACCGACTCCGTACCCGTCGCCCCGGCGATCTCCGCGGCGGGCTCGGCGGCCGCGTTGCGCGGGTCGGAGTCGCTGCGGATGTCGATGCGCCACCCGGTCAGACGGGCCGCGAGCCGCGCGTTCTGGCCTTCCTTGCCGATGGCCAGCGACAGCTGGAAGTCCGGTACGACGACCCGCGCCGTGCGGGTCTTGGCGTCGATCACCGTGACGGACACCACCTTCGACGGCGACAACGCGTTGCCCACGAACGTGGCCGGATCGTCGGACCAGTCGATGATGTCGATCTTCTCGCCGGCCAGCTCGCTCATGACGCCGCGCACGCGCGCGCCCATCGGGCCGATGCACGCGCCCTTGGGGTTGACGCCCGGGACCGTGGACCGGACGGCGATCTTCGTCCGGTGCCCCGCCTCGCGGGCGACGGCGACGATCTCCACCGACCCGTCGACTAGCTCGGGCACCTCCAGCGCGAACAGCTTGCGCACGAGGTTGGGGTGCGTGCGGCTCAACGTGATCTGGGTGCCGCGCGGCCCGCGGCTGACCCCCAGGACGTAGCAGCGCAGCCGGTCGCCGTGCTGGTAGCGCTCACCGGGCACCTGCTCGGTCTGCGGCAGCACGCCCTCGGCCTGCGACCCCGACAGCGAGACCACGACCACGCCACGGGCGTTCGCCCGCGAGTCGGCCTGCACCTCGCCGGTGATGATCTCGCCCTCCTTGGCGGAGAACTCGCCGAAGGTGCGCTCGTGCTCGGCGTCGCGCAGCCGCTGGACGATGACCTGGCGGGCCGTCGTGGCCGCGACCCGGCCGAAGCCCTCGGGGGTGTCGTCCCACTCGCGCGCGACCTGGCCGTCGTCGCCCAGCTCCTGGGCCAGCACGCGGACCAGCCCGGTCTTGCGGTCGATGTCGATGCGCGCGTGCGGCTCGTGGCCGTCGGTGTGCTTGTAGGCCGTGAGCAGCGCCGTCTCGATGGCCTCGAGGACCATGTCGAAGGGGATGTCCTTGTCGCGCTCGATCGCGCGCAGGGCGGCGATGTCGACGTTCATACCTCGTCCTCCGTCCGCTCCACACGCCCGCCGAGCTTCTCGATCTCGGCCTCCGGGGCCTGTTTGAACTCCACCTGCACCAGCGCCTTCGCCACGTCGGCATAGGCCACCGACCGGACCGACCCGTCGACGAGGACGTCGACCGCGTCCTCGCCCGCACGTCCGATGCGACCGGCCAGCTTGCCACCCTCGACCAGGGTGACCTCGACCAGCCGCAGGTACGCCCGCCGCCAGTGCCGCGGCTGGGTGAGCGGCCGGTCGATGCCCGGAGACGTCACCTCGAGCGTGTAGGACCCGCCGATGAGGTGCTCGTGCTGGTCGAGCTCGGCGGACGCGGCCCGGCTGAGCCGGGCGATGTCGTCGAGGTTGACCCCCGCCGCCTCGTCGGCCGAGTCGACGACGACCTTCACCGTGTGCCGACGGCCGGTCGCCCGCACGTCGAGCTCGTCGAGCTCGAACCCGGCGCCGGCGACGATCGGTTCCAGCACGTCCTGCAACTGCCGGCCGAGCTGGTCGGGGGTGGGCATTGGGGACAACTCCTGACGTACGCGGGACAGAGGCCGGCGGGTCGCACACGGCCGTCGCGGGCCGGCGCCCGGTCGCCGTGCCGCCGGGTGGCCGCCAAGGGTATCGCGAGGGGTGCCGGGGGCGGCCTGGCAGGATGGCCCGCCGTGAGACCCCGCGGCCTGGTATCCCAGCCCCTCCCGGCCGGACCGCTGCGGCTGTCGCGGCGGCGCGTGCTCGCCCTGGCCGCGCTCGCGCCCGCCGCGGGTGCCGGGCTCGCGGCCTGCACCCCGGGCAGCGGCTCCGACGGCCCGGACCCGCTGATCGCGCTGGCCCGGCAGGCCCGCGACGACGTCGACCTGATCACCGCGACCGTCACGGCGGCGCCCGCGCTGGGCGACCGGCTGACCCCGGCGAGGACCGCCCGCGCCGACCACGCCGCGGCGCTGGAGGCCGAGGTCGCCCGCGTCGCGGGCGGCACCCCGGCGTCGGCGGCACCGGCGACGTCGGCACCCGCGAACCCCGCCACGCCGGCGACGACCAAGGCCGTCACCGACGCGCTGCGGGCGTCGGCCGAAGCCGCGGCGAAGCTCGTCCCGACGATGGAGGCCGCGCGCGTCGGGCTGGTCGCCGGTGTCGTCGCGTGCTGCGCCACGTACGCGGAGGTCCTCTCGTGAGCGGCGACGACTCCGGCACCCGCAAGACCATCGACCAGTCCTCGATCGACGCCCTGCAGGACGTGCTCGCCACCGAGCACGCGGCGCTGTGGGTGTACTCGCTGGTCGTCGCCTTCCTGCCGACGGACCTCGCCGCCCGGGCCCGCGCCGACTCCGAGGCGCACCGCAAGCTGCGCGGGCTGATCGAGCAGACCCTCAGCGACGTCGGCGCCCGGCCGGTGTCGGCGCTGCCGTCCTACTCCCCGCCGACCCCGGTGACCGACTCGCGGTCGGCGTCCGCGCTTGCCGTCGTGGCCGAGACCGACGCGTCGGCGCGGTGGCGCTCGCTGCTGGAGCGCACCGTCGACCTGCCGTTGCGCGGGGCGGCGCTCGCCGCGCTGCTGGAGTGCACCGGGCGCTGCGCGCAGTGGCGCTCGTCCGCCGGCATGACGCCGGTCGTCCCGACGTTCCCGGGCCGCACCCCGTAGCGTCCGCGTCCGGCCGCCGCGCCGCTCAGGTGAGGGCGTCGATCGCCCGATCGAGGTCGTCCCCGGTGTTGTAGAGGTGGAACGCCAGCCGCGCACCCCCCGCGCGAGCGGCCGCGCGCACCCCGGCCGCGGTGAGCCGGTCGATCGCGTCCGGCGCCGCGACACTGACGATCGCCGAGCCGGCGGGCGGCATCCCCAGCGCCGCGCGCAGCGCGTCGGCCAGCCCGGCGCAGTGGGCGTGCACGGCGGCGACGTCGAGGCCCGCGAGCCACGGCAACACCTCGGCCGCGCCGACCTGGCACGTCCACGCCGGGGAGGTGTCGAACCGGCGGGCGTCGGCCGCGAGCAGGGGCGGCAGCCCGTAGATGCCGCCCCACGGCTGCTCGCTCGCGTACCAGCCCGCGAGGTGCGGCACCGCCTCCGCCGCGTCGCTGCCGGGCCGAACGGCCATCCATGCGGTGCCGCGCGGGCTCAGCAGCCACTTGTACCCGCCGCCGACCACGACGTCCGCCCAGCCCAGGGACAGCGGCAGCCAGCCCGCGGCCTGCGTGACGTCGAGGACGACCCGGGTGCCGTGCCGCTGCCGGACCGCCCGCAGTCCGTCGAGGTCGGCGATCCGGCCGTCGCCGGACTGCACGACGCTGACGGCCACGACGTCCGCGTCGGCCGCCCGCTCCACGAGCCGGTCCGGTTCCACCTCGGTCACACGCACCCCGCGGCCCTGCTGGACCGCGAACGGGAACGAGACGCTGGTGAACTCCCCGCGCGCCACGACGACCGACGCCCCGTCGGGCACGGCGGCCGCGATCGGGCCGAGCAGGACCGAGACCGCCGGCCCGATCGCGACCTGCGCGGGCGCCACCCCGACGAGCGCGGCGAACGCGGCCCGGGCCGTCGCCACGGGGGCGTCGAACTCCGGTGGCGAGTAGCCACCGCTCCCCCAGCGCCGCACCGACTCCAGCACCGCCTCGGTGACCCGCACCGGCGGGACGCCGACGCTCGCGGTGTTGAGGTACCCGTCCGGGACGTCGAAGGTCTCGCCGAAGGCCGTGCGCACGGGGCCGACGCTACCGGCGCGGGCCGTAGGGTCGGCCGCGTGCACAGCGAACTGATCGAGATCCGCACCGGAACGTCGGAGACCGTGCGTGACCTGACCTCCGAGATCGACGCGTTCCTGCGCGCGAGCGGCGCCGACGCGGGACTGCTCAACGTGTGGGTGCCGCACGCGACCGCGGGGGTGGCCGTCATCGAGACCGGCGCGGGGAGCGACGACGACCTGCTCACCGCGCTGCGCGAGCTGCTGCCGGCCGACGACCGCTGGCGGCACCGGCACGGCTCCCACGGGCACGGGCGCGACCACGTGCTGCCGGCCATCGTCGCCCCGTCGATGT
Source organism: Pseudonocardia benzenivorans CB1190 (assembly GCF_000196675.2). GTDB lineage: Bacteria > Actinomycetota > Actinomycetes > Mycobacteriales > Pseudonocardiaceae > Pseudonocardia > Pseudonocardia benzenivorans. The sequence goes on from NC_015312.1 coordinate 5,015,651, forward strand.
CCGTGCCGGTCCTCGCGGGCCGCCCGGCGCTCGGGACCTGGCAGTCGGTGTGCCTCGTCGACACCAACGTCGACAACCCGGTCCGGACGGTGCGGCTGTCCTTCCTGCCCGGCTGATCTCAGACGACGACCGGGAGGCTCGCGGTGAAGCCGGACGTGACGTCGCCGGTCACCGTGGCGAGCTGGCGGTCCCAGCCGTCGCGGAAGACCATGTCCGAGGCCAGGGAGACCTGCGCGAGCGTGCGGACGCTCGCCGCGTACCCGTCGGTCGCGTAGACGGCCTCGCACGTCTCCTTCGGCAAGGCGAGCTGGGTGGTGCGCACGGCGTTGCCCGACGACGTCGCGTCGGCGAGCGAGCGGTAGACCTCGAAGTGGACGTGCGGCCAACGGCCCTGGTAGCAGGCCGGGAAGATGCTGGTGAACGAGACCTTGCCGGCAGGGTCGGCGGCCTGGACGCCGCGCAGGTAGTTCTCACCGGTCGCCCCGCGGGAGTAGAGGGAGTAGCGGCCCTCCCGGTCGCAGTGCCACACGTAGACGGCCGCACCGGGCAGCGCAGCGCCCGCGGTGTCGGTCAGCGTCAGCTCGATCCGCAGCGGCACGCCCTGTGCCGTCGTGGTCGAGGAGCCGAAGCTCGACCGGATGTCGCTGCGGACGATGCCGGCGTCGTCGAGGACGTTCGGGCCGTTGGATCCGTCGGCCGGGTAGGGACCGCCGGTCTCGGCCGGGATCGCGCCGGCCCCGGCCGCCGCCGACGCACCGCTCGACAACCCGGTGCTCGACGACCCGGTGCTCGACGACCCGGCCGGGCCGGACGTGCACGCCGCTGCCAGGGTCGCGGCGGCACCGCCCGCGAGCAGCCCCAGCAGCCGGCGACGGCCGAGGAGCCGGGGCAGGTCGCGGGAGATACCGCCGAAGTCGTCGTGGTCGGACATGGAAGTGCTCCTCGCGGACGTGGTGGGCGGTGCGTCACCACTGTCCCGAATGCACCCCGGTGCCGGCTGGGAACGACCTGTGAGCCGGCTGTGCTCACGGTCAGCTGCGGACGACTCCCACCAGGTGCGCGACCGCGCCGTCGAGGGCGATCTCCTCGCGCTCGCCGCTGCGCCGGTCCTTGACCTCGATCTTGCCGTCGGCCAGACCCCGGCCGACGACGACGATCGTCGGCACCCCGACGAGCTCGGCGTCGGCGAACTTCACCCCGGGCGAGGCCTTGCGGTCGTCGAGGAGCACCGAGAGACCGGCTGCCTCGAGCTCCGCCGCGAGCTTCTCGCCGCCCGCGGTGATCTCCTCGTTCTTGCCGGCGACGACGACGTGCACGTCGTAGGGCGAGACGGCCCGCGGCCACACGAGCCCGGACTCGTCGTGGCTCTGCTCGGCGATGACGGCCACCAGCCGGGAGACGCCGATCCCGTACGAGCCCATCGTGATGCGGACGGGCTTGGAGTCGGGGCCGAGCGCGTCGAGCCCGAACGCGTTCGTGTACTTGCGGCCGAGCTGGAAGATGTGGCCGATCTCGATGCCGCGCGCGGACTCGAGCGTGCCCCTGCCGTCGGGCGAGGGGTCGCCGTCGCGGACCTCGGCGGCCTCGATCGTGCCGTCGGGGGTGAAGTCGCGGCCCACGACCAGGTCGACGACGTGGTGGTCGTGCTTGTCGGCGCCCGTGACCCACGCCGTGCCCGTGACGATGCGGGGGTCGACGAGGTAGCGCACCCCGTTGGCCGCCAGCGCGCCCGGCCCGATGTAGCCCTTGACGAGGAACGAGCTGGCGGCGAAGTCCTTGTCCTCCAGCAGCGCCACCTCGGCGGGCGCGAGCGAGGCCTCCAGGCGCTTCATGTCGACCTCGCGGTCGCCCGGAACGCCGACGCCGAGCAGCTCCCACTCGTCGGACCCCGGCTGCCGCAGCTTGACCATCACGTTCTTGAGGGTGTCGGCCGCGGTGAACTCACGGCCGAGCCCCGCGCCGTTGAGGAACGCGACGAGCGACTCGATCGTCGGGGTGTCCGGGGTGTGGTGCACCTGCGCGGCGGGCTTGTCGTCGACAGGCTGTGCCGGCGGTGCGGGGGTCACGACGGCCTCGACGTTGGCCGCGTATCCCGACTCCGACCGCACGTAGGTGTCCTCGCCGGTCTCGGCCTCGGCGAGGAACTCCTCCGACGCCGAGCCCCCCATCGCACCCGACGTCGCCGAGACGATGACGTAGCGCAGCGACAACCGGTCGAACACCTTGACGTAGGCCTTGCGGTGCAGGGCGTAGGACTCGGAGAGCCCCTCGTCGGACAGGTCGAACGAGTAGGAGTCCTTCATGAGGAACTCCCGGCCGCGCAGGATGCCCGCCCGCGGCCGCTCCTCGTCGCGGTACTTGTTCTGGATCTGGTACAGGATGACCGGATAGTCCTTGTACGACGAGTACTCGCCCTTCACCGCGAGCGTGAAGAGCTCCTCGTGCGTGGGGCCCAGCAGGTAGTCGTTGCCCTTGCGGTCCTTGAGCCGGAACAGGTTCGGGCCGTACTCGGTCCACCTGTTCGTCGACTCGTAGGGGTCGCGCGGGAGCAGCGCGGGGAACTGGATCTCCTGGGCGCCGATGGCGTCCATCTCCTCGCGCACGATCTCCTCGATCCTGCGCAGCACGCGCAGGCCGAGCGGCAGCCAGGAGTAGACGCCCGGCGCGACGCGGCGGACGTAGCCGGCGCGGACGAGCAGCTTGTGGCTCGGCACCTCCGCGTCGGCCGGGTCCTCGCGGAGGGTGCGGAGGAACAGCGACGACATCCGGGTCAACACGCGCGCAAGGGTAGCGACGCCCCCGCGACGACGTCGCCCCGGTTCCGGGTCGCCGACCGACCGGGCGCCGCCGCGGCCAATCGGCTCGGACCCGGTCTCGAAACTCGGTGTGTCGCTGGGTGGACCAACGGCCCGCCCCTTGCTCCGTCCCGCCCGCCTGTGGGCCCGTCTCGACGGACCGCGAGGTCCGTCGGAGAGACTGGGGGCCAGTGCCCGCCCTCTCGATCTGGAGCCGTTGATGCCGCAGGGGACCGTCCGTTGGTTCGACGCCGACCGGGGTTTCGGCTTCCTCGCGCCCGAGGACGGCTCGCCGGACGTGTTCGTGCACGCCTCCGAGATCGTCGGGGGCGGCGGCGCGAAAGCGCTCCGCGAGGGTCAGGCCGTCGTGTTCGAGATCGGCGAGAACGACCGCGGGCCCCAGGCCCTGGGCGTTCGCGTCACCGCCGATGCGGCCACCGGTAGCGCCGTGGGCGTGCTCGGCACCGTCAACTGGTACGAGCCGGGCAAGGGGTACGGCTTCGCGTCGCCGGACGGCGGCGGCGCCGACATCTTCGTGCACAGCTCCGCCATCGTGACCGGCGGCGTGGTCACCGAGGGGCAGCGGGTGGCCTTCCTGATCGTCGACGGCGAGCGCGGCCCGCAGGCCGGGCACGTGATCCCGCTGGGAGCGGGGGCCGGCTCACCCGCTGCGGCCGGCAGCGCGGACGGTGCCGACGGCACGGTGGCCTGGTACGACGAGGACAGGGGCTTCGGCTTCATCGACCCCGACTCCGGTGCCGGGGACGTCTTCGTTCACGCCCGGGCCCTGGCCGAGGGGCTGACGTGGCTCGCGGAGGGCGACCGCGTCGCCTACGAGGTGGCCAGTGGGGAGAAGGGCCCGCAGGCCCGCGACGTGCACCTGGTCCGGGGCGCCGAGCCCCGGACGGCGCCGCAGCGGTCGGCACCTGCCGCGGCCGCAGGGCCGGCGGCGCGGGACGCGCCCGTACGAGGCGGCGAGGGCGTCGTCGCGCGCTACGACGAAGACCGCGGCTTCGGCTTCATCACCCCGGACGCAGGCGGCGACGATCTCTTCGCCCACGTGTCCGTGATCATGGGGTCGGAGCCGCTGCAGAAGGGTGACCGGGTCCGGTACGCGGTGCGTCAGAGCGACCGGGGCCCGCAGGCCGACCGCGTCGAACGCCTCTGACGAGGCGGCCCCGCCGATGGCCGATCACGTCCCGACGAGAGTGCTCGTCTCCCGGTGCAGGCCGGCGTGAGTAGGGCCGGCGTGGTGCGTTCTGAGTCTTGGGACCAGGTCTCAGTACCGGTTGAGCTCGGCGTCGGACGCGAGGGCGGCGTCGATGACCTTCGCCGGGACATTCACCGTCGGGTGCTGGCTGCGCACGATCGTGCCCGCCGACGGCACTGCCGTGCGCGCCGGCCACGTCGCGGTGTCCCACACCGCCGAGCGGGCCACGGCCTTGCTGCAGTGCAGGAACAGCTCCTCGACCGTGACCTCCACCGCGAGCGCCGGCGTCGAGCCCTGCACCGTCAGCCGCGGCAGCCAGTCGGCCTCGGCGACGATGCGGGCCCGGCCGTTGACCCGGATGACGTCACCGATGCCCGGGATCAGGAACAGCATCCCGACCTGCGGGTTGGTCAGGATGTTGCGCATGCTGTCGAGCCGGTGGTTGCCCTTGCGGTCGCCGAAGACGAGGGTCCGCTCGTCGAGCACGACGACGCTGCCGGGCGGGTCCCCGCGGGGAGAGACGTCGACGGTGCCGTCGGCCGCCGAGGTCGCCAGGAGGAAGAGCGGGCTGGCGGCGATGAACCGGCCCGACTCCTCGTCGACGTGGTCGATCGCCTTGTCGGCGATGGCGGCGGGCGGCTCGGAGACCACCTCGCGCAGTTCGGCCTCGGTCCCGATCACCCTCATGCGGGTGAGGATAGCCTTACTCGGCGAGCAGCTCCCGCAGCAGCGAGCCGACGATCTCGTCCTCGATGAGGAAGCCGTCGTGACCGTAGGGGGTGTCGATCACCTGCAGCCGCGCCCCCGGGATGCCCTCGGCCAGCTCGATCTGCTGTTCCAGCGGGTAGAGCCGGTCGGAGTTCACCCCGGCGACGTACGTCGTCGCCCGCACCCGGCGCAGCGCCGCCGCGACGCCCCCACGGTCGCGCCCGACGTCGTGGGCGTTCATCAGCTCGGTGAGCCGGACGTAGGACGCCGCGTCGAAGCGCGCCACCAGCTTGTCGGCGTGGTGGTCCAGGTAGGACTCGACGGAGTAGCGGCCGCCGCGCCAGGGGTCCTCGCCGGGCTGCGCCTCGCGGCCGAACCGGCTGGCGAGCTCGAAGCCGCTGCGGTAGCTCAGGTGCGCGATCCGGCGCGCGACGCCGAGCCCCGCGTGCGGGCCCTTGCCCGGCGGGAGGTCGTGATAGTCGCCGCCGTTCCAGCCCGGGTCGGCCCGGATCGCGGCCAGCTGCGGCGCGGCCCACCCGATCTGGTCGGCCGAGGTGGCGGCGGGTGCGGCCAGGACGAACAGCCTGCGCACCCGGTCGGGCTCGCACGCCGCCCACTCCAGCGCCCGCATGCCGCCCATCGAACCGCCGATGACGCAGGCCCAGGCGTCGATCCCGAGCGCGTCGGCCAGCACGACCTCCGCGGCGACGGTGTCGCGCGCGGTCACCAGCGGGAACCGGCTGCCCCACGGCACCCCGTCGGACGCGGTCGACGACGGCCCGGTCGTCCCCTGGCAGCCGCCGATCACGTTGGGCGCCACCACGAACCACTCGGCCGGGTCGAGCGCGCGGCCCGGCCCGACGAGCGCCTCCCACCAGCCTGCGGTGGGGTGCCCGGGCTCGGCCGGGCCGGCGACGTGGCTGTCGCCGGTGAGGGCGTGCAGCACGAGCACCGCGTTGGACCGCGTCGGGTTCAGCGTCCCCCAGGTCTCGTAGGCGAGGCGGACGCCGGGCAGCTCGCCACCCGCCTCCAGGCGGAGCGCACCGGGCAGCTCCACCCACTGACGACGGCCGGGGGCGTCCCCCTCCCGCCAGGCACCGCTGGCGGGAGGGAGGACGTCGGGATTCGCGGTGATCGTGACCTCGCTCAGGCGCCCTTGGCCGCGCGGAAGCCCGCGTCGAGGTCGGCCTTGATGTCCTCGATGCCCTCGAGGCCGACGGACAGCCGGATCAGGCCGGGGCCGACACCCGTCGACAGCTGCTCCTCGCCGGAGAGCTGGCTGTGGGTGGTGCTGGCCGGGTGGATGACCAGGCTGCGCACGTCGCCGATGTTGGCGAGGTGGCTGTGCAGCTCCAGCGCGTCGACGAACCGCTTGCCCGCCTCGACGCCGCCCCGGATGTCGAACGCGACGACCGCGCCCGCACCCTTGGGCAGGTACTTCTGCTGCGCCGCGTGCCAGGGGCTCGACGGCAGACCGGCGTAGTAGACGGTCTCGACCTCGTCGCGCGCCTCGAGCCACTCCGCGACGGCCTGCGCGTTCTGCACGTGCCGCTCCAGGCGCAGCGACAGCGTCTCGATGCCCTGGATGATCAGGAAGCTGTTGAGCGGGGCGATGGCCGGGCCGACGTCGCGCAGCAGCTGGACCCGCAGCTTGATCAGGAACGACAGCGGGCCGAGCGCCTCCCAGTAGTTGAGGCCGTGGTAGCTCGGGTCGGCCGTCGTCAGACCCGGGTACTTGTCGGCGTGCGCACCCCAGTCGAAGTTACCGGAGTCGACGACGATGCCGCCGATCGACGTGCCGTGGCCGCCGAGGAACTTCGTCAGCGAGTGGACGACGATGTCGGCGCCGTGCTCGATCGGGCGCGACAGGTACGGCGTCGGGACCGTGTTGTCGACGATCAGCGGGACGCCCGCCTCGTGGGCGAGGTCGGCCACCAGCCGGATGTCGAGCACGTTGCTGCGTGGGTTGCCGATCGTCTCGGCGTAGAACGCCTTGGTGTTCGGCCGGACCGCGCGGCGCCACTCGTCGGCGTCGTCGGGGTCGTCGACGAACGTGACCTCGATGCCGAGCTTGGGCAGCGTGTAGTGGAACAGGTTGTAGGTGCCGCCGTAGAGCGAGGCGCTGGAGACGAAGTGGTCGCCGGCCTCGGCGACGTTGAGGATCGCGAGGGTCTGCGCGGCCTGGCCCGACGCCAGCGCGACCGCGCCGATGCCGCCCTCGAGCGCGGCGACGCGCTGCTCGAGCACGTCCTGCGTCGGGTTCATGATCCGGGTGTAGATGTTGCCCAGCTCGGTGAGGCCGAACAGCGCGGCGGCGTGGTCGCTGTCGCGGAAGGTGTACGAGGTCGTCTGGTAGATCGGGGTCGCCCGGGCGCCGGTGGTGGGGTCCGCGGTGGCACCCGCGTGCACCTGCTTGGTCTCGAAGGACCAGGCGGCGGTCGGGTCGGTGGGCTCGGTCACGATGACTCTCCTGCGTGAGGGCGGAAACGGATGGGGTCCGGCGGCTGCGCGCCCGGCGGCACGGGTGCGGGTCGGCGATCCGTCCGGTGACCTCCTCGGAGCCCGGCGGAGCCGACCCCGGCACCGCGCCCCGGCCCGAGGACGCACGGGTCGTCGGCGGGCCGGGTCAACGGCCGCAACAGGCCGCGCTCGTCACCCGCATGGTGTCGACATGCAGGCGCGCCACGAGGCAGATCACCGATCGAACGTATCGGGTGCCGCCGCGGGCGCACAACCGGGCTCACCCACGTTGGTAGCGTCTCGCGTCGTGCTCGTGCTGCTGCCCCCCTCGGAGACCAAGCGCGACGGCGGGGACGGTCCCCCGCTGCGGTTGGACGCGCTGTCGTTCCCCGAGCTGGGCGGCACGCGCAAGGAGCTGGCCGACGAGCTCGTCGAGCTGGCGGCCGACCCCGCCGCGGCCCGGACCGCGCTCGGGCTCTCGCCCCGGCAGGACGACGAGATCGCCCGCAACGCCGCCCTGTGGTCCGCACCGACGATGCCGGCACTGCACCGCTACACCGGCGTCCTCTACGACGCCCTCGACGTGACGACCCTGCGGGGCGCCGCGGCCGCCCGCGCGCGGGCCCGGCTCGCCGTCGGGTCGGCGTTGTTCGGACTGGTCCGGGCCGACGACCCCATCCCCGCGTACCGCCTGTCCGCGGGCTCCGCGCTGCCCGCGGGCGGCACGCTCGCCGCGCGCTGGCGGCCCGCGCTCGACCCCGTGCTCGCGGGGCTCGCCGCCGAGGACCTGGTGGTCGACCTGCGCTCGGGCTCCTACGCGGCACTCGGCCGCGTCCCCGGCGCGGTCACGGTGACCGTGCTGGCCGAGAAGCCCGACGGCAGCCGCGGCGTCGTCAGCCATTTCAACAAGGCGCACAAGGGGGCGCTGGCCCGGGTGCTGGCCGGGAGTCGCGCCGAGCCCGCCGACGCCGCGGGGGTCGCGGCGATCGCGCGGCGGGCCGGGATGCGCGTCGAACGCCGGGGCAGCGCGCTCGAGGTGATCGTCCCGGGGTGATCGTCCCGGGGTGATCGTCCTGACTTGATCGTTCCGGGTCGGTCGTCGCGCGTGTGGTCGACGACACGCGGGCCCGATGTGTCCGATCCGCGTGATCATCCGGCTAGCGTCGAGCGAGGGCGGCGCCCGTTCCGCGGGCAGGTGAGGGGGGAGCTCGATGCGCAGGTCGCGCGCGACGAGCAACGTCGCGATCGGGCTCGCGCTCGGCGCGGCCGCACTGTTCCTGACGATGGCGCTGAGCGCGCCGAAGGTCGAGGAGGCGGGGAACGCGTCGGCGGCCGCACCGACGTCGGAGGAGCCGCAGCCGCCCCCCGGACCGCCGGCGTGGATGCGTCCGCTCGACCCGGGTGAACGCCCCCCGCAGTTCGTGCTCTTCTCCTTCGACGGCGCCGGCTCCGACAGCCACTGGAAGCGCATCCTGCCGCTGGCCAAGAAGTCGAACGCGCACGTCACCGGGTTCCTGACCGGGCTGTACCTCGTGCCGAGCGCCGAGCGCTCCCGCTACACCGGACCCGGCCACCACCCGGGCGCCTCGTCGGTCGGGTTCGGCGGCAGCGCCGCCGACATCGAGACGCGGATCGCGAACCTGCACACCGCGCTCGCCGACGGCCACGAGATCGGCACCCATTACAACGGGCACTTCTGCGCCGGCTCGGAACCGAGCGTCGGGAAGTGGACGACGGCGCAGTGGAACTCCGAGCTCGACCAGTTCTTCCGGTTCGTCCGCGAGGCCCCCGGACTCGACCTGCCCGACGGGACGGTGCGCGGCGGCCGTACCCCCTGCCTGGAGGGCAAGCGGGACGCGCTGCTTCCCGCGATGCGCAGCCACGGGCTGGTCTACGACTCCAGCACGACCTCGGGCGCGCTGACCTGGCCGTCCCAGGTCGACGGCGTGTGGGAGTTCCCGATGCCCGCCGTGACCGTCACCGCCCTGGGCAAGCGGGTGATCATGATGGACTACAACCTCTGGTACTCGATGAACGGCGCGAAGGAGGAGCCGGAGAAGGCCGGGCAGTTCACCGAGTGGACCGTCGGGGCCTACTTCCGCGCCTACGACGCCGCGCTCGCCGGGAACCGGGCGCCGCTCGTCGTCGGCAACCACTTCAACGACTGGAACGGCGGCGCCTTCAGCACCGCCGTCGAGACGTTCATGGGCGAGGTGTGCACCCGGCCGGAGACGGTGTGCGCCACGTACTCCGAGGTCATCGAGTGGATGGGGTTGCAGGACCCGGCGACGCTCGCGGCGCTGGCCGAGCAGCCGACGCCCCGCCCCTGACCCTCCGTCCGCCGCCACCCCACCCGACCCGGAGCACGGCCGGTCCGACGACCCCCGGCCGCAACCTCACTGCTGCCCGCCGCTCGGGTTCAGCGCTGACGTTGCGCCGCAATCGTCGGCCGCAACCTCACTGCTGGCCGCGTGCCGTGAGCAGCGCTCGGGTTGCGCACGGATCCTCGGCCGCAACCGTGCCTTCGTCGGGGCCCGCGAGACGAAATCGCGTTGCGAGCCGGGGCGGGGACCCGCCAGGATCGCTCCCGGCCGGATGAGACGAGACCCCAGGAGGTGCCCGATGTCGACCGCCGCCCGGGACCTGGCGCGTCCTCGTCCCTTCCGCGCCCCACCGCTGGTCCACGCGCCGTCGTAGCGCGCCGTCAGGTGGGGCCCTTCCGGTCAGGAGACCCACCGGTGCCTTCGCACGACGGTTCCCACACCCGCGGCCGGCGCCCCCGCCGCCGCTTCGACGACGAGTACGACGAGTACGACGACGACGTCCAGCACGACCTCACCCGGCGCCGCCGCCGCGACGACCCGCCCCCCGTCGAGCTCGACGAGCGCGCCGGTGCGGAGATCGACGGTCCGCCCGAGGGTGACCGCTGGTCGACATGGGACGGTGCCGACAAGGGCCCCGAGCCCCGCCCCGGCTGGGTGGTGACCGCGACCGGCGCCGTCGACACCGAGCTCGGTGTGCTCAAGACGGGCAAGGAGGCCGACGTCCACCTGCTGCGCCGGGCGGTGCCCGGCACGGACGGGATGCTGGTGGCCGCCAAGCGGTACCGCTCGCCCGAGCACCGCATGTTCCATCGCGACGCCGGATACCTGCAGGGCCGGCGCGTCCGACGGTCCCGCGAGACCCGGGCGATGGCCGGGCGCACCGGCTTCGGCCGCGACCTGCTCGCCGGCCAGTGGGCGCGGGCCGAGTTCGCCGCGCTCGCGACGCTGTGGACGGCCGGCGTGCCCGTCCCCTACCCGGTGTCGGTCGAGGACACCGAGGTACTGCTGGAGTTCGTCGGGTCGGGGACCGCCGCCGCGCCCCGGCTCGCGCAGCTGCGACCCGACGCCGACGAGCTCGCGGACCTGTGGGCGCAGCTCGGCGAGGCGCTGCGCGGCCTGGCTCGCCAGGGCCTCACGCACGGCGACCTGTCGGCGTTCAACGTGCTGGTCGACCGCGGCCGGCTCGTCCTGATCGATCTCCCGCAGGTCGTCGACGTCGTCGGCAACCCGTTCGGACCGTCCTACCTGGGGCGCGACGTCGACCGCATCACGGAGTGGTTCGCCGCGCGCGGGCTGCCGGACGCCGTTGCGGCCCGCGACGCGCTGTTCGACGACCTGCTCGCCGAGCTGGGTATCGCCCAGCCGGGCTCGTCACACCGGTGAGGCCGGGGCCGGACGCTCGGGTAGGGTGGATCAGAGCGTCCGGCCCGGCCGAACCCGGCCCGGTGACACCTTCGTCGAACCCGCAGCGGACGCGTCCGAAGCTTCACCATCGTGGGCGCTGCGTCGCGCCCGGGCTCGTCGCCGCGATCGCCCGTCCGTCGTCCCGACGGTCGTCGGCTGCTCCGTGACGTGCCACGTCCCGGAGGTTCTCTTGGCTCCCCAGCCCGCCCGCTCGTCGGGCTCCACCACCCGTGCCCGCAGCGGCCAGGGCCGGCCCCGGCGCCCGTCCGGCGGCCGCTCCCGCGCGCACGGCTCGTCGCGCACCGCCGCCCCGGTCCGTCCGTCCACCACGATGCCGGTCGAGGAGCTGTGGGCGGCTCCCGCGTCCGGCCTCCCGACCTTCGCGGAGCTCGGGCTCCCCGAGGCCGTCCTGCGCACCCTCGACGCCGAGGGCTTCACCGCGCCGTTCCCGATCCAGGCCGCGACGCTGCCCGTCACCCTCGCCGGCCGCGACCTGCTGGGCCGCGGTCAGACCGGCTCCGGCAAGACGCTCGCGTTCGGCCTCGCCCTGCTGTCCCGGCTGGCCGGGGGTCGCGCCGTCGCCCGGCGCCCCCGCGGTCTCGTCCTGGTGCCGACGCGTGAGCTCGCCCAGCAGGTCGTCGACGCGCTCGACCCGTTCGCCCGCGCGCTGGGGCTGCGCGCCGCCGCCGTCGTCGGGGGGCTGTCGTTCAACCGCCAGGCCGACGCGCTGGCCCGCGGCGTCGACCTCCTCGTCGCGACGCCCGGACGGCTCACCGACCACACCAACCAGCGCACCGCCGACCTGTCCGGCATCGAGGTCACCGCGATCGACGAGGCGGACCGCATGGCGGACATGGGGTTCCTGCCCCAGGTCCGGGCCATTCTCGACCTCACCCCCGCCGACGGGCAGCGGCTGCTGTTCTCCGCGACGCTCGACGGCGACGTCGCCGCGCTCGTGTCGCGCTACCTGCACGACCCGGTGACGCGTGCCGTCGCGTCGGCCACGGGCGCCGTCGACACGATGGACCACCACCTGCTACTGGTCGACTCCGTGACGAAGGCCAGGGTCGTCGCCGAGATCGCCGCACGCGACGGGCGGACGATCCTGTTCGCGCGCACCAAGCACGGCGTCGACCGGTGGGTCCGCAATCTGCGCCGCGACGGGGTGTCCGCCGCGGGGCTGCACGGCGGCAAGTCGCAGAACCAGCGCAACCGCGCTATCGCCGACTTCAAGGAGGGCCGGACGCCCGTCCTCGTCGCGACGGACGTCGCCGCCCGCGGCATCCACGTCGACGACGTGAGCCTCGTCGTGCACATCGACCCGCCGGGCGACCCGAAGGACTACCTGCACCGCGCCGGCCGCACCGCGCGCGGCGGCGAGTCGGGCACCGTCGTCACGCTGGTGACGCCGGAGGAGCGTCGCGACGTCGACACGCTGACCCGCCAGGCGGGCGTCCGGCCGACGGTCCACGACGCGGCGCCGGGGTCGGCGACGCTGCAGCGGGTCACGGGCGCGCGCGAGCCCAGCGGAATCGCCGTCGTCGAGCCGCGGCCCGCGCCGCAGCAGCCGCGCGGCCAGGGCCGACGGTCGCGGCCCCGCCAGGGTGCCGGTGCTCCGGGCGGCACGCAGGGCGGCCGGTCCGGTGCGCGCGGACGCAGCGGCGGCGCCCGGCGGTCCGGCGGGAACCGCTCCAGCGCCGCGTAACGCCACCCGGCCGGACCAGCCGCAACCTGGCTGCTCCCCCGGCCGGGTCCGACGACGGTCGGGTTGCGCCCGGTCCGCCGGCCGCAACCTGGCCGCTCCCCCCGACGGACTCGACGACCGTCAGGTTGCGCCCGGCGGGCGCCCGGGCCCGGCGCACACAACGCGGGCGGCGATCAGCCGCCGAGGCCCAGGACGGACAGCACCTGCCGGGCGGCGGTCCCGCCCGCCTCCTGCGCGACGGCAAGGGCGCGGGGGACGTCGAGGTCGTCGAGCAGAGCGGCGGTGACCTCTGCGGAGGCCACGGGGTTCTCGGTGACCCCGTGCGACGCGGCCGCGTAGAGCGCCTCCAGCCGGGTCTCGGCCGCGCGGAGGTCCTCGTCGCGGTAGTCCCAGGTCTGCGCCCAGGGGCGGTCGACGAGCAGCAGCCGCAGCGCCGCCGCGGGCCGGTCGGCCAGGACGTCGGAGACCAGCACGAGGTTCCCCGCGGACTTGGCCATCTTCCGGCCGTCGATCCGGACCGTGCCGACGTGCAGCCACGCCCGCGCGAACGGGGTGACGCCCGTGACGGCCTCGGCCATCGCGGCCTCGTAGGCGTGGTGCGGGTACCGCAGATCGGCGCCCCCGACGTGCAGGTCGAGCGCGGGGCCCAGCGTCGTCAGCGACATCGCCGCACACTCGGCGTGCCAGCCGGGCCTGCCCTCCCCCCACGGACTCGGCCACGCCGGTTCACCATGCCCGGCCACCCGCCAGATGACGACGTCGGCGGGGTCGTCGCGACCGTCGTCGCGGCGGTCGCCGAACTCGTCGGCGAGCGCGGCCGCCTCGTCGGCGGCCAGTCCGGCGCGCTCGCGCACCCCCGCGCCGCGGAACCAGACCGTGCCGTCGCGGTGGTAGGCCGCGCCGCGCTCCAGCAGCGCCTCGGCGAGCTCGACGACCTGCGCGACGTGGACGTGCGCGCGCGGCTCGTACGTCGGGCGGCGGACGCCCAACGCGGCCATGTCGCGTTCGAAGCGGAACTGCTGGACGGCCGCGAAGCTGTCGTAGCGGGCGCCCGCGCGGGCCGCGGCGGCGTCGAGCACGTCGTCGACGTCGGTGACGTTGCGGCAGACGTCGACGTCGACACCGACGTGGCGCAGCACCCGCGCGGCGACGTCGGCCCAGACGAAGGTGGCGGCGTGCCCGAGGTGGGTCGTGTCGTACGGGGTGATCCCGCACACGTACATGCGGGCCCGGCCGACGACGGGCAGCGGGGTGCCGGCGATGTTCAGCACGTCAGCGGGCCTTTCCGGGACGGGCGCGACGGGCCGCCCGGCGCAGCTGCAGGATGCGCAGCGAACCGGGGATCGCGACGAGCAGGATGCCGGCGATCGCCGCGAACAGCAGCGCCACGCCCGTGGGGAGCCGGCCCGCGGCACCCAGGAAGTGGACGTCGACGGTCTGCAGGTTCTGCAGGATGAAGATCAGCAGCAGGAGCAGCACCAGGGCCGAGAAGATCAGCCCGACCCACAGTCCGGACAGCCGCGACCGCGGCGCCGCGGGGCGCTGCGCCTGCCGCGACGGACGCTCCGCCTCCGACGACGGTTCCTGGTCGGGAATCCGCACCGGGACGGTCGGCCCGCCGGACGGGTCGGACGGGACCGGCAGCGTGGGCCCGCCCGAGGGGTCGCTCGTCTCCACCGGACGCAGCGACGGGTCGGTCGCGGGATCGGCGTGCGGGTCGGCCCGCCCGACGTTCCCGGGCCGAAGCGCGCCGCCGCCCTGGCGACCCCGGTCGTCGCTCATCCTGCGAGCCTCCTGTCACGTTCTCCCCGGCCGCGCGGAACCACGCCCGGTGCCCGGGAGTATCCCGTACGTCGCGGTCGGGGCGACGCGTCGGGCCCTGCGCGGCGAACGTGTCGCGAGGGCCCCTCAGCCGCGCGCGGGGCGGCGCATCGGGACGTGCGCGACGCCGTCCCAGTCGTAGGCCGGCCCGACGGGCTCGAAGCCGTAGCCGCGGTAGAAGTCGGCGAGGTGCTCCTGCGCGTCGAGCACGCACTCCCCCGACCCGACCTCGGCGAGCGCGGCCTCGACGAGTCGCCGGCCGAGGCCGCGTCCGCGCACGTCACGAACGGTGCAGAGACGTCCGATGCGATACCCGCCCCCGGGTTCCTTGAGCAGCCGGATGGTGCCCAGCACGGGCTCGGGACTGCCGTGACCCGCCAACCAGTAGTGCCGCGCCCGCGGCTCCAGATCGCGGCCGTCGAGCTCGCCGTAGGCACAGGCCTGCTCGACGACGAACACGTCGACGCGCAGCCTCAGCAGCGCGTACAGGGTGGCGGCGTCGAGGTCGAGTGCCCACGCCCGGCGCACGGTCGCCGCGGTGGCGTCGCCCGGACGGCCGTCGCGGTCGGTCTCACTGCTCACGGCGTCTGCCTACCAGACAACGGGGCCGTCCGCGCCCGGCAGCTAGCCTCGGAACCGTGCGTCATCACGATCTCGTCGTCATCGGCAGCGGCTCCGGCAACAGCATCGTCGACGATCGCTTCGCCGATCTCGACGTCGCGATCATCGAGCACGGCACGTTCGGCGGCACGTGTCTCAACGTCGGCTGCATCCCGACGAAGATGTACGTCTACGCGGCCGACGTGGCCGAGGCCGTCCGGCGGGCGCCCCGCTACGGCGTCGACGCGACGCTCGACGGCGTGCGCTGGGCCGACATCCGCGACCGCGTGTTCGGCCGAATCGACCCGATCGCCCAGGGCGGCAAGGAGTACCGGCTCGACCCGGTGCGCACCCCGAACGTCACGACCTACCTGGGCCACGCCCGCTTCACCGGCGATCGCACGCTCTCGATCACCCCTGTCGACGGCGGCCCGGCGCAGACGGTGACGGCCGACCGGATCGTGGTGGCCGCGGGCGGGCGCCCGCACGTGCCCGACCCGATCCGCGACTCGGGGGTGCCCTACGAGACGTCGGACACCGTCATGCGGCTGGAGAAGCTACCCGAACGGGTGGTCATCCTCGGCGGGGGCTACATCGCCGCCGAGTTCGCGCACGTCTTCTCCGCCTTCGGGGTCGGGGTGACGCTCGTCGCACGCGGCGAGCGCCTGCTGCGCTTCAGCGACGACACCGTCGGGCACGCCTTCACGACGATCGCGCAGGAGCGCTGGGACGTCCGGCTCGGCACGGTGGCCGACGGCGCGCGCCTGCTCGACGGGGGCGGCGTCGAGCTCACTCTCACCGACGGTTCGACAGCCAGCGGCGACCTGCTGCTGGTGGCAACGGGCCGGGTGCCCAACAGCGACCTGCTCGACGTCGCCGCCGGCGGCATCGCGACACACCCCGACGGGCGCGTCGTCGTCGACGAGACCCAGGCCACGACCGCGCCGGGGGTCTGGGCGCTCGGCGACGTCAGCTCGCCGTTCCAGCTCAAGCACGTCGCCAACCACGAGGTGCGGGTCGTGCAGCACAACCTGCTGCACCCCGATGCGCCGCGCCGCTCCGACCATCGATTCGTGCCGTCGGCGGTGTTCACCGAGCCGCAGCTGGCCGGCGTCGGGCTCACCGAGCGGCAGGCCCGGGAGCAGGGCCTCGACGTGGTCACCAAGGTCCAGGCCTTCGGCGACGTCGCCTACGGCTGGGCGATGGAGGACACCACCGGCCTCTGCAAGATCGTCGCCGAGCGCACCACCGGCCGCATCCTGGGCGCCCACCTCATGGGCCCGCAGGCCTCGACGCTGATCCAGCCGTTGATCCAGGCGATGACGTTCGGCCTCGACGCCCGCACGATGGCCGTCGGCCAGTACTGGATCCACCCGGCGCTGCCCGAGGTCGTCGAGAACGCGCTGCTGGGCCTGCCGCTCGAGCTCGACGAGGCCTGAGCCCCGCGCGTCCGGGGAAGGCGACCCTTAGCATGGAGATCGATCCGGCCCGGGGCCCGGCGTCGAACCCTGACACCGCCCCGTGGTCCCCCCTGCGGATGTGAGGAAGCCCATGACCGTTGCCGACAGCCCGGCCAGGCCGGCCGAGAGCGACGGGGCCGCCGGCCCCGGCCCGAAGCCGATCCTCGACGGCACCCGCGGACTGCCCCAGCAGATCGGCGTGTACGTGTTCGTCATGGTCCCGCTGCTGGCACTCGTCGCGGCGATCCCGCTGGCCGTCGGGTGGGGGCTGCTCGGCTGGTCGGACGTCGTGATCGGCCTGGTGTTCTACGTCGTCAGCGGGCTGGGCATCACCGTCGGCTACCACCGCTACTTCACCCACGGCTCGTTCAAGGCCAACCGGCCGCTGCGGATCGGGCTGGCCGTCGCGGGCAGCCTCGCGATGCAGGGGCCCGTCATCGACTGGGTGGCCGACCACCGCCGCCACCACGCGTTCTCCGACAAGGAGGGCGATCCGCACTCGCCATGGCTGCACGGCTCGGGCCCGCTCGGGCTGGCGAAGGGCTTCTGGCACTCGCACATGGGCTGGCTCTTCGACCGCGACCAGACCAACGAGGAACGGTTCACCCCCGACCTGCTGGCCGACACCGACATCCGCCGCGTCGACGCGCTGTTCGGGCTCTGGAGCGTGCTGACGCTGCTCGTCCCGGCGGGGCTCGGGGCGCTGGTCACATGGTCGTGGCAGGGCGCGCTGACGGCCCTGTTCTGGGCGGGCCTCGTCCGGGTGGGGCTGCTGCACCACGTCACCTGGTCGATCAACTCGATCTGCCACATGTGGGGCGACCGCCCCTTCGCGGCCCGCGACCGCTCCGCCAACGTCTGGCCCCTGGCCATCGCCTCCTTCGGCGAGTCCTGGCACAACCTGCACCACGCCGACCCGACCTGCGCCCGCCACGGCGTCAAACGCGGCCAGGTCGACATCTCCGCCCGGGTGATCCGGACCTTCGAGAAGCTCGGCTGGGCGACGGCGGTGCGCTGGCCCACCGAGCGCCGGCTGCAGCGGATCGCCCGGGAGGCCTGAGGGCCGCTCAGCTCGCGGCGGCCGGGCGCTCCGGGCCCGGGTCGTACGCCGCGTCGGGAGCCTGCTCGCCGCGCAGGTCGGCGACCAGCTTCGTGATGTCGGTCATGATCGCTGCCGTGGCGGCGTCGAGGTTCGTGCGGGTGCGCGGCTTGCCGACGAACGCCGAGAGGTCCACCGGTGGCCCCGCGACGACACGCACCCGCCTGCGGGGGAACAGCCGCGGCAAGGCCCCCGGCGGCAGCGCCTCCTGGGTGCCCCAGTTCGCCACCGGGATCACCGGGACCCCCGTGACGACGGCGATCCGCCCGATGCCGTTCTTCGCCTTCATCGGCCAACCGTCGGGGTCGGCGGTGTAGGTGCCCTCCGGGTAG
Source organism: Pseudonocardia benzenivorans CB1190 (assembly GCF_000196675.2). Lineage (GTDB taxonomy): Bacteria > Actinomycetota > Actinomycetes > Mycobacteriales > Pseudonocardiaceae > Pseudonocardia > Pseudonocardia benzenivorans. The sequence goes on from NC_015312.1 coordinate 5,033,569, forward strand.
AACGCGACGACCTCGCCGCGGTTGAGGGCCTCGACGGCGTCTCGGTAGGCGTCGGTGGCGCGGCTCGTCGCACGGTGGACGGGGATGTGCCTGCCGCCGGCCAGCACCGACCGCACGACCGGCACCTTCCACAGCTCCGACTTGGCCAGGTAGCGCGGCATCCGCCCGTTCGCGACGACGAACGCCGTGTCGAAGATCGGGTCGGCGAACGACACGTGGTTGAGCGCGAGCAGCGCGCCGCCCGAGCGCGGGACGTGCTCGCCGCCCCGGAAGACGATCTTCGGGAGGAACATCGCGAACGGCCAGATCAGCTCGATGCCCAGCCCGTACCAGAACCCCGAGCCCGAGCGGCGTCGCCGCAGGGTGAGCCGCAGCTTCTCCCGGACGGTCAGGGGGCGGTCGGTGTCGGCCATCGCAGGTCCTCCAGGCGCTCCGGGCCCGGGCAGGGGCCCTCGCCCGGCGGGTCGGATCGGTCTTCTCCCCCGATCTTCGCCCATGGTCGACGCGCGGAACGCGCCGCACCGGGTGAGGATTCCACTGTGACGTCCACGCAGGACGGATCCGGCTCCGCCCACGGGCCGAACACCTGGTGCCGCCGCGGCGCGGCACCCGTCGAGCGAGTCCCGGAGGTCTCGTGCCCGATCCGTCCGACGACGAAACCCTCCCGCGGCTGGAGACGTTCGGGCCGGTCCCCACCGCGCCGGACGGCGTCGTCCTCGTCCTGCACGGTGGCCGCTCGGTCAGCCGTGACCCGGCCCGGCGCGGGCTCGCGTACCTCCGGATGCTCCCGTTCGCCCGCGCCGTCGGAACCCCGCGGACGGCGGTCCACCTCCTGCGTTACCGCTACCGCGGGTGGAACGGCCCCGCCCGTGACGCGCTGCACGACGCCGAATGGGCCGTCGCACAGGCCGGTCGCCTGCACCCGGGTGCGCCGATCGTGCTGGTGGGGCACTCGATGGGCGGTCGTGCCGCACTCGGGGCCGCGGGCGGCCAGGGCGTCGCCGCGGTCTGCGGACTCGCCCCGTGGCTCGGCGCCGACGACCCCGTGGACCAGCTCGCCGGCCGGTCCGTCCTCATCGCCCACGGCGACCGCGAACGCACGACCGACCCGGCCGAGTCCTACGCCTACGCGGTCCGTGCCGCGGCCGTGACCGACCGGATCTGCCGCTTCGAGGTCCACGGCGACGGCCACGCCATGCTCCGCCGCGCCCGCGACTGGACCTCGCTCGTGCGCCGGTTCGTGCTCGGCGAGCTGGGGATCGAACCGGAGGACCCGGAGATCGCGAACGCCATGCAGGAGCCGCCCCCCGGTGGGCTCGCCAGGGCGCTGAGCAGGACACCGATCGGAGCGGCGAGATGAACCACCCGTACGACGGCGCCCGGCCGACCGTCGCCGTCGTCGGCGCCGGCGTGTCGGGGCTGACGGCCGCGCACGTGCTCCGGCGCGCCCACGACGTCACCCTCTTCGAGGCCGACGACCGCCTCGGCGGCCACGCCCACACCCATGAGCTCGCGGGTTCCGACGGCGCGGTGCGCGGCGTCGACTCCGGGTTCATCGTCCACAACACGCGCACCTACCCGACGCTGCTGCGGCTGTTCGCCGAGCTGGGCGTGACGACGCAGGACGCGGACATGTCGATGAGCGTGCGCTGCGACGGCTGCGGCCTGGAGTACGCGGGCGCCCGCCGCGCCCCGGGGCTGTTCCCGCAGGCGTCGAACCTGGCCCGCCCGGCCTACCTGCGGATGCTCGGTGAGGTGGTGCGGTTCCACCGGCATGCCCGGCGGCTGCTCACGACGGCCGACGCCGATGCCGACGCGGTCACTCTCGGCTCGTTCCTCGCGATCGGCGGGTACTCGCGCTACTTCGTCGACCATTTCATGGTCCCGATGGTCGCGGCGGTGTGGTCGGCGGGTGCGGCGGTGTCGTTGCGGTACCCGGCGCGCTACCTGTTCACGTTCCTGGCCCACCACGGGATGCTCGGCATCGGCGGCTCCCCGCAGTGGCGCACCGTGACCGGCGGCTCGCAACGCTACGTCGAGCGCATCGTGAAGAACCTGCACGTGGTCCGCACGGGCACCGCGGTGCGCGCCCTGCGACGCACCGCCGGCGGCGTCGAGGTCCACGACGCGGCCGGCGCGTCCCGGCGATTCGACAAGGTCGTCGTCGCGACGCATCCGGACCAGGCACTCGCCCTGCTCGCCGACCCGACCGCGGACGAGACCGCCGTCCTCGGCGCGTTCTCCTACTCGCACAACGAGACCCGGCTGCACTCCGACGTCACGGTGCTGCCGCGGCGGGCGGGCGCGCGGGCGTCGTGGAACTACCTCAAGCCCACCTGCACCGCCGACGACACCGCGGGGGTCCTCGTCAGCTACGACATGAACCGGCTGCAGCGACTCGACATCGCCGACCCCTACGTCGTCACGTTGGGCGGCGCCGACCGGATCGACGAGACCCGGGTCATCGCAAAGATGTCCTACGAGCATCCGATCTACACCCCCGAATCGGTTGCCGCGCAGCGGCGGCTACCCGAGCTCACGACCGCCGTCACCGCCTATGCCGGCGCCTACCACGGCTGGGGCTTCCACGAGGACGGCGCCGCGTCGGGCGTGCGGGCCGCCGCCGCGCTCGGGGTGACCTGGTGACCCGCACCGCCCGCCCGGACGCACCGGCCGCGACCGGGACCGTCGTCCCCGCGGTCTACGACGCCAGGGTCCGGCACGTGCGCCGGGCCCCGGGAATCGCGAGCGGCCGGTCGTTCGACCACGCTGCGCGCACCTGGCTCGTCGACGTCGACGACCTGCCGGTGCTCCCACGGCCGCTGCGCGCCCTCGCCCGCTTCGAGGCGCGCGACCATCTCGGCGACCCGCGACGAACCATCCGCGAGAACGTCGACGGGTACCTCGCGACCCACGGGATCGACCTCCGGGGCGGCCGGATTCTCATGCTCGCCTGCCCGCGCGTGCTCGGGCACGCCGTGAACCCGCTGTCGGTGTTCTGGTGCCACGACCGCGGCGGCGCACCGGTGTGCGCGATCGCCGAGGTGCACAACACCTACGGCGAGCGGCACTGCTACCTGCTGCGCCCCGACGAGCGCGGGCGCGCGGAGGCCGACAAGGCCTTCTACGTCTCGCCCTTCCTCACCCTCGACGGGCGCTACCGGATGCGGTTGCCCGTCCCCGACGAGCGGTTGGCGATCGCCGTGACCCTCCACCAGGGCCCCGGCGTCGCGTTGGCGGCGACCCTCAGCGGCACCCGGCGTCCGCCCGCGTCCCACGTGCGGAGCCTGCTGCGGCATCCGCTCGCCACCCGGCGGACCTCCGCCCTGATCCGCCGGCACGGCATCGCGCTGTGGCTGCGCGGCCTGCCCGTCGTCCCCCGTCCGTCGCACCCGTCCCAGGAGGGCGTCCAGTGAGCACCGAACCCGTCCACCGTCCGTCGCCGGCCGCCCGCGCGCTCCCCCGTCCCCACGAGGGCGTCTGGCCGGGGCTGGCCGAGGTCCCGGTCGCCCCGCTGCGCGCCCGCGTCGCGGAGTCGCTGTTCCGCCGGGCCGTGCGGACGCTCCCGGTGACCGTCGTCATGCCCGACGGGGAGACCCTCGGCACCGGCGGCCCCCGGATGGACATCAGGCGGCCCGGCGCGTTCTTCGCGCGGCTCGGCACGTCGTCGAAGATCGGTTTCGGGGAGGCCTACATGGTCGGCGACTGGACCTCGCCCACGCCCGCCGACCTGCTGACCCCCTTCGCCGCCAGGCTCGCGCAGCTCGTCCCGCCCGCGCTGCAGCGGCTCGGGCGCCGCTGGGTCGAGGCCCGTCGGCCCGACGACGAGGTCAACACGCTCGAAGGCGCCCGGCGCAACATCCACCGGCACTACGACCTGTCCAACGACCTGTTCGCGCTGTTCCTCGACGAGACGATGTCGTATTCCGCGGCGTGGTTCCCGCCCGGTGGCGACGACCTCGCGGCGGCCCAGCGGCGCAAGATCGACGGCATCCTCGACATGGCCGGGGTGACCGAGGGGATGCACGTCCTCGAGATCGGCACCGGCTGGGGCGGCCTGGCGGTGCGGGCCGCGCGGCGCGGCGCCCGGGTCACGACGCTCACGATCTCGGCAGAGCAGGCCTCGCTCGCCGAGCGGCGGATCGCCGAGGCCGGCGTCGCCGACCGGGTGCAGGTGCTGCTGCGCGACTACCGCGAGGCGCGGGGCAGCTACGACGCCGTGGTGTCCGTCGAGATGATCGAGGCAGTCGGCGAGCGCTTCTGGCCCACGTACTTCGCGACCCTCGACCGGCTGCTCCGGCCGGGCGGCCGCGTCGGGCTGCAGTCGATCACGATGCCGCACGACCGGCTCATGGTCTCGCGCGGCGACCACACCTGGATCCACAAGTACGTCTTCCCCGGCGGGCTGATCCCGTCGGTCGAGGCGATCGAGGCCAACCTCGCCGCGCACAGCTCGCTGCGGATCGCGCGCCGGCGCAGCCTGGGCCAGGACTACGCGCGGACGCTGGCGCACTGGAACGCCCGCTTCCAGGAGCGCCGGGCATGCGTCGCCGCCCTCGGTTTCGACGAGACCTTCCGCAGGATGTGGGAGTTCTACCTCGCCTACTGCGAAGCCGGCTTCCGGGTCGGCTACCTCGACGTCTTCCAGTTCTCCCTCCACCGCCGGTGAGCGGCGCCACCGGTCCTGGCCGGCAACGCCACCCACGACCCCCTCTCGAAGGAGCACACGTGCCGCGTCCCGTCGCACCCCAGCTCGTCGACCTGCTCGAACGCGTCATCGGTGCCGCGCTGCCCATCCGCATCCGCGCGTGGGACGGCAGCGAGGCCGGAGCGGCCGACGACCCCGCCGCGCCCGTCGCCGTGCTGCGGCACCGCCGCGGCCTGCGCCGGCTGCTGTGGGCCCCCGGCGAGCTCGGCCTGGCCCGCGCGTTCGTCGCGGGCGAGCTCGACGTCGAGGGCGACCTCGCCGACGGCCTGTCCCGGTTCTGGGCGCTCGCCCGCGCGCACGGCCTGTCCGGTGTGACGCTCTCGGCCTCCGACCGGATCGCGGCCGCCGCGCTCGCGGCCCGGCTCGGCGCCGTCGGACCGCCGCCCCGGCCCCCGGCCGCGGAGGCGCGCCTGCGGGGCACGATGCACACCCGCCGGCGCGACCGGGCCGCGATCGCGCACCACTACGACCTGTCCAACGAGTTCTACGCGTTCCTGCTCGACCCGCGGATGACCTACTCGTGCGGCTACTGGACACAGGAGCCCGGGCCCGGGTACCGGCTCGTCGACGCCCAACGCGACAAGCTCGACCTCGTCTGCCGCAAGCTCGGCCTCGCGCCCGGGATGCGGCTGCTCGACGTCGGCTGCGGATGGGCGTCGCTGCTGGTCCACGCCGCGCAGCACTACGGCGTCACTGCCGTCGGCGTGACGCTCTCCGCGCGCCAGCGCGACCTCGGCGCCGCCCGCGTCGCCGAGCTGGGCCTGGCGGACCGGATCGAGATCCGGCTGCAGGACTACCGCGGTGTCGACGACCCGCCCTTCGACGCCATCGCGTCGATCGAGATGGGCGAGCACGTCGGGGACGTCAACTACCCGACCTACGCCGCCCAGCTGCACCGGCTGCTGCGCCCGCACGGCCGGCTGCTGCTGCAGCAGATGTCGCGCGGCGCGGCGGGCCGCGACGACAACCCCGGCGGCGGCGCGTTCATGGAACGCTACGTCGCGCCCGACATGTCCATGCGCCCACTGGGCTCGACGCTGAACCTGCTCGAGGCCGCCGGGCTCGAGCTCGCCGACGTCCACTCGCTGCGCGAGCACTACGTGACGACGGTCCGGCCGTGGCTGGACACGTTGCAGGACCGCAAGGCGGAGGCGATCCGGCTCGTCGGCGAGGAGCAGTACCGGGTCTGGCTGCTCTACCTCGCGGGCGCCTCGTCGGCGTTCGCGGAGAACCGCATGGGCGTGCACCAGATGCTGTTCGTCCGGCCGGGCGCCGACGGCACGTCCGGCCTGCCGCGCAGCCGGGCCGCCGTCCTCGGCCCGGACCCGGCACTCGACCGGCTCGCCGCCGACGTGCGGCCGGGTGAGCTCACCGCAACCGTCGCTCCGACACGATGACCGACGTGGGCGCCTTCCCCTGGTCGCAGTTCCTGACCAACCTCTGGGTCACGGCGGTGGCGGTGCTCGTCGTCATGCTCGCGGCACTGGCCGTCGCGGCGCTGCGCGGGGGCCGCCACGACGGGATCGACGTCGTCTGGGGCGCCGGGTTCGCCGTGGTCGCGCTCGTCACGCTGGTCATGTCGGCCGGCGACGGCGAGACCTGGCGCCGATGGCTCACCACCGCGCTGACGGTGGTGTGGGGGCTGCGGCTGGCCTGGCACATCGGCCGTCGCAACCACGGCAAGCCCGAGGACCAGCGCTACGTCGCGCTCATGAGCCGGGCGCCCGGCAACCCGTACGTGTACGCGTTCACCAGGATCTACCTGACCCAGGGTGTGGTCATGTGGGTCGTGTCGCTGCCCGTCCAGCTCGCCCAGTACGGCACCGGCGGCGGCCTGCTCGGCACGGTGACGGCCGTGCTGGGCGTGCTGTCGTGGTGTGTCGGGTTCTTCTTCGAGACCGTCGGTGACGCCCAGCTCGCCCGTTTCACCGCGGACCCGGGCAACAAGGGCACGGTGCTCGACCGCGGGCTGTGGCGGTACACCCGCCATCCCAACTACTTCGGCGACGCCGCGGTCTGGTGGGGGCTGACGCTGCTCGGGCTGCACCAGCTGCCCGGCCTGGTCGGACTCGCGTCCGCCGCGATCATGACCTTCCTGCTGGTCAGGGGCACCGGCGCGAAGCTGCTCGAGTCCTCGATCGGCGAGCGGCGTCCCGGCTACGCCGACTACGTCCGGCGCACCAGCGGGTTCATCCCGCGGCCACCACGCGAACCGGCCCGCTCCTGAACCGACCACCCCGCACCGTCCGTCCCTGAGTGGGGCGCCCCGCCCCGCCCGAGCGAGAGGATCCCGATGAAGTCCGGAGACATGGTCGACGAGTTCGAGCTGACCGACGAGACGGGAGCCACCCGCACCCTCTCCGGCCTGCTCGCCGACGGCCCGATCGTGCTGTTCTTCTACCCGATGGCCTCCTCCGGCGGCTGCACGAGGGAGGCCTGCCATTTCCGCGACCTCGCCGCCGAGTTCGCGGAGCTGGGCGCCACGCCCGTCGGCATCTCGGGTGACGACGTCTCCGCGCAGCACACGTTCGCCTCCGCGCACTCGCTGGGCTACCCGCTGCTGTCCGACCCCGGCCACACCGTCGCGAAGCGCTTCGACGCCTACCGGCGCTGGCTGCCCGGCGGGCTGCACACCCGCCGCCGGACGTTCGTCATCGGTACCGACCGGCGCGTCGTCGCCGAGTTCAGCAGCGAGACCAACTTCGACGCCCACGCCGACGAGGCGCTCGCCGCGCTGCGCAGGGTCCGGGCCGCGTGAGTGCACCCGGCCCCGGCACACCGCGGGCTGCGGCGCACCATCCGCCGATGCGTCGCCGCGGTCAGTCGCCGGCGGCGGCCCGCGCCGGGATCGCGGGCAGGCCGTCGAGGCTGTGGGTGTTCTTCGCCTCGCGGTAGGCGCGCATGGACGCGTCGTCCTTGCGGTCGGTCCACGAGTCGAGCAGGTCGCGCTCCCCCAGCAGCTCCATCGTCGGCACCGCGTACCCGCAGGAGTCCGACACCCGCGACACGTCCACCGTCACGACGGCCCGCACGCCGAGCCGGCGTCGCTCGGCGGCCTCGCCGAACGGCGCGAGCGCCTCGTCGAACCCCGGCTCGCCGACCAGCACGACGCGGCCCGTCCCGTGCAGACGGACGATGTCGGGCCGCTCGTCGAACGACACGAACATGACGCAGATCCGGCCGTTCTCCCGCAGGTGCGCGACGGTCTCGGCGCCGCTGCCGGTGAGGTCGGCGTAGGCGAAGGTGTGGTCGTCGAGGACCCGGAACGTGCCCCGCATGCCCTTGACCGAGACGTTGACCATGCCCCCGTCGGACAGCGGTGCCGTCGCGACGAAGAACATGGGCTGCTCGTGGATCCAGTCGGTGATGCGCGCCGTGATGCCCTTGTAGACCTTGGCCACGTCGGGGCTCCTCAGAGAAGGGTGAGGATCTCGGCCCCGTCGCCGGTCACCAGCACGGTGTGCTCGAACTGCGCCGTGCGCTGCCGGTCCTTCGTGACGACGGTCCAGCCGTCGTCCCAGATGTCGTAGTCGACCGTGCCGAGGGTGACCATCGGCTCGATCGTGAAGGTCATGCCCGGCTCGAGGACCGTGTCGACGTCGGGCTGGTCGTAGTGCAGCACCACCAGACCGCTGTGGAACGACCGGCCGATGCCGTGCCCGGTGAAGTCACGGACGACGCCGTAGCCGAACCGGCGGGCGTAGGACTCGATCACCCGGCCGACGACGTTGAGCTCGCGGCCCGGGCGGACGGCCTTGATCGCGCGCATCGTCGCCTCGCGGGTGCGCTCGACGAGGAGCCGGTCCTCCTCGGAGACCTCGCCCGCGAGGAACGTCGCGTTGGTGTCGCCGTGCACGCCGCCGATGAACGCCGTGACGTCGATGTTGACGATGTCGCCGTCCTGGATGACGGTGGAGTCGGGGATGCCGTGGCAGATGACCTCGTTGAGGCTCGTGCAGCACGACTTCGGGAAGCGCCGGTAGCCCAGCGTCGACGGGTAGGCGTCGTGGTCGACGAGGAACTCGTGGACGACCCGGTCGACCTCGTCGGTGGTGACGCCCGGCTTCACGGCCTCGCCGCCCAGCGCGAGCGCCTGCGCCGCGATCCGCCCCGCGACGCGCATCGCCTCGATCACCTCGGGCGTCTGCACCCACGGCTCGGTGCTGCGCGACGGCGCGTCCTTGCCGACGTACTCCGGCCGCGGGATGTGCGCCGGGACCGGACGGGTCGGCGAGACGGTGCCAGGGGTGAGCAGCGTGCGGGCAGGCATGGCGTCCAGCTTAAGCGCTTCGCCCGACCACCCGGCGGCCCCGCGGGCACTCACCCACCGCGCGCAGGTTGCGCACGAACGTCGCAACCTCACCGTCCTGCCCGGCCCCGGATACGACGCCCAGGTTGCGCACCAACCACCGGCCGCAACCTCACCGTCCCGCCCGGCCGCCGGAACGACGCTCAGGTTGCGCACGACCATCCGGCAGCGACCTCGCGGCGGCGCACGGGCAGGCGCCGGGACGCCACCTCACGGCTGCGCCCGGGATCGTCGGCGTCCGGGATCGTCGGCTGCCGGGGGGATCGGCGGCGCCGGGGTCAGCGGCCGGTGCGGGCGCTGCGGCGGAGGGCGGTGGCCGCGACGAGGGCCGAGACCCCGCGCCAGCCCAGCAGCAGCACGGCGAGTGCGGCCAGCGTGACGAGCGCGAAGGTGAGCGGCAGCCGGCCGAGGAACACGGCGCGCAGCCCCAGCCCGACGACGACGGTCGCAGCCAGCACGACGACACCGGCGCGGAAGCCCTGCGGGCGCGCCCGCACCCACGGCGTCGCCCAGGCGACGAGCAGCCCCACCAGGAACGGCGCCGCGACGGCGAGGATGCCGACGATGCCGTCGGACTCGTCGTGGCTGGCACGCCCGATCGCCGCGAACACGACGACCGCGACCACGTCGGCCACGGCCGACAGCGCGAACACGCGGGGGAGCCGGATCGTCGTCGCCACGCACCCAGCGTAGGACGCGGACCGCCCGCTCGGGCACACACCCGGGCCGTCGACCGCGGCCGGCTCAGCCCAGCGCCGCCAGGAACCGCTGCGCCACCCCGACCGCCGGCCCCGACGAGCCGCCGTCGACGACCAGCACGGCGAAGGCGACGTCGCCCCGGTAGCCGACGAACCAGCCGTGCGCCCGGTTCGCACCGTTCGCGCTGTACTCGGCCGTCCCGGTCTTGCCGAAGACCGCGCCGGAGCGGGCCAGACCGGTCGCCGTCCCCTCGGTCACGACGGCCCGCATCATCGTGCGCAGCTGGTCGAGGACCGGCTGCGGCGGCGGGGCGGTGGCGGCCTTCGGGACGTCGGTCGGCCGGCCGCGAATGAGCTGCGGCACGACGGGCGCGCCCTTCGCGACGGTCGCCGCGACCAGCGCCATCCCGAACGGCGTCGCGACCACGTCGCCCTGCCCGAACCCGTCCTCCGCCCGCTGCACCCGCTCGGCGGCGGGCGGCACAGCGCCGGTGACCGTCGTCAGGCCGGGGACGGTGAAGTCGGCGCCGAACCCGAGCTGCAGCCCCGCCGCGGGCAGCGCGTCGGCGGACAACTGTGCGGCGAGCTGGGAGAACGTGGTGTTGCAGGAGTTGGCGAAGGCCTTGGTGAGCGGGACGGTGCCCAGGTCGAAGCGGTTCTCGTTGGGGACGAGCCGGCCGTCGATCGTCGTGGTGCCCGGGCACGGCTGCGGCGTGGTGGCGGTGACGCCGAGCGTCTCGAGCGCGGCGGTCGCCGTGACGATCTTGAACGTCGATCCCGGCGGGTAACGGCCGGTGAGCGCGATGGCACCCGCGGCGTCGGCAGGGGCGTTCTGCGCGACGGCGAGCACGTCGCCGGTCGACGGCGCGATCGCGACCAGTGCGGCCTGCTGCGGCAGCGTCTCGACGGCGTCCTCGGCCGCGGCCTGGACGGCGTGGTCGAGGGAGAGCGTGACCGTCGAGCCGGACGTCGCGGGCTGGTCCTGCAGCGTCGCGATCGTCGCGCCGCTGCCGCCGACGACCTGCACCGACCACCCGGCAACGCCGCTGACCTGGGGCGTCACCTCCGTCCGGACCGGGGCGAGGACCTGGCTGCCGAACCCCGCGGACTGGGCGAGCAGCCGGGTCTGGGTCGCGAACCGGACGCCGGGCAGGTCGTGGATCGCGTTCTTGACGGTCAGGTAGTCGGTCTGGCGCAGCACGGCGACGGAGTAGCCCTGGCCCGCGGGCACCCCGGCAGCACCCTCGGCGATCGACTGCGGGGTGATGCCCGGGACGAGCGGGGCCAGCGCGGCCGCGAGCGCCCCGGTGACGGCCCCGAGGTCGCCCGCAGCGGTCCGGTCGAGCAGCACGTTGACCACCGGCGTGGGCGTGAGCAGCGGCGTCCCTCCGCGGTCGACGACGGGCGCCGGTTCGGGGGTGTCGACGACGAGCGCGAGCCGCTGCCCGGCCCCGAGCCTCGGGTGCACGACCGCGGGCGACCAGTGCACGACCCATCCCGCGTCGGTGTCGGGCGCCGCGCGCAGGGTGATCTCGTCGAGGTAGGCGAAGCGGCGGTTCTGCCCGAGGTCCCACGCGACGTCGACCGACGCCGTCGCCGCGTCGCCCGTGCTGCGCACCTGCGCGACGCTCGCCGACAGCCCGGCGGGGGCCAATGACGCGCGCACGGCCGCCAGCAGGGTCTGCGCCGCGGCCGGGTCGTCGGTGAGTGTCGCGGCCGCCGCGTCGTCGCCCCGGGTCCAGGCGTCGAGGTAGGCCTGGACGGCCTTCTGTTCCGAGCTCGGCCCGAACAACGCGCAGCTCGCGCCCACGAGACTGAGCACGAGCACCCCGGCGAGCAGCACGAGCCGGAGGCGGCCCGGGACCCGACGGGGAGCGGTCACGGACCCGAGTATGCCCATGCGTGCCGACATTCCCGGCGATTCCGGGACGACGCGACGGCCCAACGGCACGTTCGGGGGACGCCGCACGCGCGCCGCGAGTTCGGCCCGGCGGTCAGAACAAGACCGTCGCGAAGCTCGCGACCTGCGTGAACCCGATCCGCCCGTACACCGAGCGGGCCACGTGGTTGAACCCGTTGACGTACAGGCTCGAGATGCGGCCCATGGCGGCGAGCCGGTCGGCCACCGCGGCGGTGCCGATCGTGCCGTAGCCGTGCCCGCGCCGCGACGGGTGCACCCACACGCCCTGGATCTGGCCGACCTGCGACGACAGCGCGCCGATCTCGGCCTTGAACACGACCTGCCCGTCCTCGAACCGGGCGAACGCCCGACCGGCGCCGACGAGCTCCGCCACCCGGGCGCGGTACCCCGCGCCGCCGTCGCCCGCCCGGGGATCGACGCCGACCTCCTCGGTGAACATCGCGATCGCGGCGGGCAGGTAGAGGTCGATCTCGTCGGGACGGACGGGCCGCACCAGCGGGTCCGGCGTCACCGCCGGCGGCCCGGCCAGCACCATCAGCGGCTGGTCGGGACGGACCTCGCGGGCCGGCGCCCACGCCGGAGCGAGGTCGTCCCACAGCGGGAGGACCAGCTCGGCGCGGCCGACGAGCGACGAGCACCCCCTGCCGTGCCGGCGGGCACGGTCGGCGAAGCTGCGCAGCGCGGACCGCTCACCGCGCAGCGGGACGAGGTTGGCCCCGGAGAAGCAGAGCCCGTCCAGGCGCGGGCCGACGGCCCAGAGCTCGCCGCCGAGGCGCCACGGGTCGAGGCCGGCCACCTCGATGCGCGCGGCGACCATGCAGGCCGCAACGGGATCGGCCTCGAGGGCCGCCCGGACGCCGGCGCGGTCACGGTCGTCGAGCAGTCGAGCACCCGCGACTCTGAGCACCCTCCTACGGTGCCACACCTGTGGGCCGATGCCCACGTGAGGGCCGGTTTCGGCTCGGTCTCGGATCACGGCACGCGCCCGGTCCGCCGCGGGCCGCGTCAGCCGACGACGACCTCGGGCTCGCCCTCGCCGGCCATCGTCTCGGCGATCTTCATCGCCTCCTCGATCAGCGTCTCGACGATGGCGTGCTCGGGGACCGTCTTGATGACCTCACCCTTGACGAAGATCTGGCCCTTGCCGTTGCCGGAGGCCACGCCGAGGTCGGCCTCGCGGGCCTCGCCCGGGCCGTTCACGACGCAGCCCATGACCGCGACGCGCAGCGGGACCTCCATGCCCGTCAGGCCGGCGGTCACCTCGTCGGCCAGCTTGTAGACGTCGACCTGGGCGCGCCCGCACGACGGGCAGGACACGATCTCGAGCCGCCGCGGCTTGAGGTTCAGCGACTCCAGGATCTGGCGGCCGACCTTGACCTCGTTGACCGGCGGGGCCGACAGCGAGACCCGGATCGTGTCGCCGATGCCCTGCGAGAGCAGGGCGCCGAACGCGACCGCGGACTTGATCGTGCCCTGGAACTCCGGGCCGGCCTCGGTGACGCCCAGGTGCAGCGGGTAGTCGCACTGCTCGGCGAGCAGCTCGTAGGCACGCACCATCACGACGGGGTCGTTGTGCTTGACCGAGATCTTGACGTCGTGGAAGTCGTGCTCGGCGAACAGGCTCGCCTCCCACAGCGCCGACTCGACCAGCGCCTCCGGGGTGGCCTTGCCGTACTTCTGCAGCAGCCGCTTGTCGAGCGAGCCCGCGTTGACGCCGATGCGGATCGGGATGCCGCGGTCGCGCGCGGCCGCCGCGATCTCCTTGACCTGGTCGTCGAACTTGCGGATGTTGCCCGGGTTCACGCGCACGGCGGCGCAGCCGGCCTCGATCGCGGCGAACACGTACTTCGGCTGGAAGTGGATGTCGGCGATGACGGGGATCTGCGACTTCCGCGCGATCGCCGGCAGCGCGTCGGCGTCGTCCTGGCTGGGGCAGGCGACGCGCACGATGTCGCAGCCCGCCGCGGTGAGCTCGGCGATCTGCTGCAGGGTGGCGTTGACGTCCGCGGTGAGGGTGGTGGTCATCGACTGCACGGAGATCGGGTGCTCACTGCCGACGCCGACGGGGCCGACCTGCAGCTGCCGGGTCTTCCGGCGAGGAGCGAGGGTCGGGGCGGGTGCGGCGGGCATGCCCAGGGAGACGCTCACGAGGGCCAGTATCCTCCGCGCCGCCCGCCCGCGCCGCGCGCGTGTCACGCGCCACGCCGATCGGGTCCCGGGCTGCGGCGGACGGGGAACGCGCGGCTGAACGGCCGATTACGTCCGGCCCTTGCGCTCCTGCGCGTCCTGCAGCGTCGAGGAGTGCGGCAGCCACGTCGCGAGCTCGACGGGCCAGCCGTCCTCGACCAGCACCCGGACGACGGCGGGATCGTCGTCGAGCACCGAGGCGACGGTCCGGGTCTGCGCGAGGTCGCGCAGGACCTCGCGCTTCACCCAGCGGGCGGGCCGGTAGTCGTCGTCCTCGCGCATGTACAGCGGGCCGGTCGGCAGGCCGTGGCGGGCGAGCCAGCGCTCGGTGAGCCGCCGGTTCCGCTCGGGCCGCCCGGTCAGGTAGACGACGTCGTGGTCGACCATGGCCGCCCGCAGCCGGCGGGCACCCTCGTCGAGCAGCGGGTCGCGGTCGGCCGCGGTGAAGAACCGCTCCCAGCGCCCGGTGTCGAGATGGTGCAGGCGGTGGCTGACGTCGGCGAGCACGCCGTCGATGTCGAACACGGCCAGCGGCCGGTCCGGGAGATCCTGTGCCGACACCGCTACTCGAAGGGCCGGATCGGGTTGACGATGTCGGCCGTCAGCGTGAGCAGACTGACCGCCCCACCGATCAGGATGACGACGTAGGTGAGCGGGAGCAGCTTCGTGTAGTCCACCGGCGGCATCGGCACCTTGCCCAGCCGCGAGCGCACCCAGTCCCGGACCCGTTCGTAGAGGTTCACCGCGATGTGCCCGCCGTCGAGCGGGAGCAGCGGCAGCAGGTTGAACACCCCGACGAACAGGTTCAGCACGACCAGCAGCTGGACGAACACCTGCCAGAGCCCGCGCTCGGCGAGGTCGCCGCCGATGACGCTGGCCCCCACGACGCTGACCGGCGTCTCCAGGTCGCGCTGGCCGCCGCCGATCGCGTCGATGAGGCGCGGCACCTTCTCCGGGAACATCAGCAGGCCCTGCCACACCTGCGCGAACATCTGCCCCGTGTAGGAGAACGTCGCCGGGACGGCGCTCAGCGCGTTGTAGTGGAACACCAGCTGCTGGGAGACCCCGATGGCGCCGACCTCGCGCGGCCGGCCGGTCTGCGGGTCGAGCCGCTGGACCTTCGGGATGTCCATGGTCAACGTCAGCCGTTGCCCGTCGCGGTCGACGACGATCGGCGTCGGGCCGCCCGAGGCCTGGATCGCGGCGACCGCGGCGGCCCAGTCGGGCGTCGGCGTCCCCGCGACGGAGACGATCGTGTCGCCGCTGCGCAGGCCGGCGTCGGCGGCGGGCGTGGCCACCCCGGGTCCGCAGGGCTCCAGCGCCGACGGCGACGTCTGGTTGGCGGCGCAGCTGATCTGGCCGGCCACCGGCGTGTCGGACACGTTGGGCAGGCCCGAGGTCAGCGACAGCGCATAGATCAGCACGATGGCGATCAGGAAGTGCGTGATCGAGCCCGCGGACAGCACCACGACCCGCTGCCACGTGGGCTTGCGGAAGAAGGCGCGCGGGCGTTCCTCCTCGGTGACCTCGTCGAGCGCGGTCATCCCGGCGATGTCGCAGAACCCGCCCGCCGGAATCCACTTCATGCCGTACTCGGTCTCGCCGCGACGGAACGAGAAGATCTTCGGGCCGAAGCCGATGAAGTAGCGGCGGACCCGCATGCCGAAGGCCTTGGCCGTGACCATGTGCCCGGCCTCGTGCAGCGCGATGGAGATCGCGATGCCGAGGGCGAACACCACGACGCCGAGCGCGAATGCCACCTGTCAGAGCCCTTCTGAGCCGATCGACACCGCGAGCTCCCGGGCGCGGGCTCGCGCCCAGCCCTCCGCGGCCAGCACGTCGTCCACGGTAGCGGGATCGCCCGACCAGCCGTCGGCCGCCGCCAGCGCCCGCTCCACGACCTCCGTCACACCCAGGTACGACAGCGTCCCGGCGACGAACGCGGCGACCGCCTCCTCGTTGGCCGCGTTGAACACCGCGGGCAGGCAGCCGCCGGTCGTCCCCGCGGCGCGGGCGAGCCGGACCCCGGGGAAGGCGTCGTCGTCGAGCGGCTCGAACGTCCAGGACTGCGCGGCGTCCCACGTGCACGCCGCCGCGGCGCCCGGCACCCGCGCGGGCCAGCCCAGCGCCAGCGCGATCGGCAGCCGCATGTCGGGCGGGCTCGCCTGCGCGATCGTCGAGCCGTCGACGAAGGTGACCATCGAGTGCACGATCGACTGCGGGTGCACGACCACGTCGATGCGGTCGTAGGGCACGTCGAACAGCAGGTGCGCCTCGATCACCTCGAGGCCCTTGTTGACCAGCGTCGCCGAGTTGATCGTGACGACGGGGCCCATGTCCCAGGTCGGGTGCTTGAGCGCCTCGTCGAGCGTGACGTGGGCGAGCTCCTCGCGACGCCGACCGCGGAAGGGCCCGCCCGACGCCGTGAGCACGAGCCGGGCGACCTCGTCGGCCGTCCCGCCGCGCAGGCACTGCGCCAGCGCCGAGTGCTCGGAGTCGACCGGCACGATCTGCCCGGGCTTCGCCGCTCTCGTGACGAGCGGGCCGCCCGCCACCAGCGACTCCTTGTTGGCCAGCGCGAGCGTCTCCCCCGCGTCGAGGGCGGCGAGCGTCGGGCCGAGGCCGCGGGACCCGGTGATGCCGTTGAGGACGACGTCGGCCGGGGTCGTCGCCGTCAGCTCCGTGGCCGCACCCGGACCGTCGAGCACCTCGACGCCCGGCAGCTCGGCCCGCAGCCGCGCCGCGGCCTCGGGGTCGGCGACCGCGACCCGGCGCACGTGGTGCTCGCGGGCCTGGGCTGCGAGGAGTCCCACGTCGCCCCCGCCCGCGGCGAGCCCCGCGACGGTGAACCGTGCTCCGCCGGGGCCCCTCGCCGCCGTCACGACGTCGAGTGCCTGGGTGCCGATCGAGCCGGTGGAGCCCAGCACGAGCACCGACCGCGGCGCCGTCCCGGCGGCGCCGGGGTGTTCGGACCTGTCGCTCATCGCTCTCCCTCGCTCACCACCACACATCATCCCCGGCGCCGCGTTGTGCGAGGATGTGGCCCGCAGGCACCGCATTCAGGAGGACGGCGTGGCGAGTAGTTCCCGGGAGCTGGAGAAGCGGCCGCAGGTCGACCCGCTCGACGAGCCGTCGGCCGAATGGGGCTGGCACGGGGGCTTCCCGAACGGCGCCCGGGTCGCCGGTGTCGTGGTCGCGATCCTGCTGCCGCTGCTCATGATCGGCCACCCGACCAACTGGACCGAGATCCTCTGGATGTGCATCCCTGCGGCGCTCATCCTGCTCGGCGTGATCGGGGGCACGATCCGCAGGCGCAACGCCTGGCGCCGCTGAGCCCGGGCGGTCCGTCATCGCCGAGCGTTCGAGCCCGGCCGTCGAGCTCGAGGTCGGCGACCGGACGGTCCGCATCTCCAACCCCGACCGGGTCTACTTCCCGGCACGCGGGGAGACCAAGCTCGACCTGGCGAACTACTACATGGCCGTGGGCGAGGGCATCGTCCGCGCCCTGCGCGACCGCCCGTGCATGCTGCACCGCTTCCCGACGGGCGTGACCGGGGAGAAGGTCCACCAGAAGCGGCTCCCCCGCGGCGCGCCCGACTGGGTGCCGACGGTGCGGGTGCACTTCCCCCGCTTCGACCGGCACGCCGACGAGCTGTGCGTCGCCCACGTCGCCGACGTGGTGTGGGCCGTGCAGATGTCCACGGTCGAGTTCCACCCCTGGAACTCGCGCGCCACCGACACCGAGAAGCCCGACGAGTGGCGCATCGACCTCGACCCGATGCCCGAGGCCCGGTTCGACGACGTGCGCCGCGTGGCCGCCGTCGCCCAGGAGGTCCTCGACGAGCTCGGCGCCACCGGCTGGCCCAAGACCTCCGGCGGGTCGGGCATGCACGTCTACGTGCGGATCGAGCCGCGCTGGGGTTTCTCCGACGTCCGGCGCGCCGCCCACGCCTTCGCCCGCGAGGTGGGCCGCCGGGCCGGGGATCTCGTCGATCTGACGTGGTGGCGCAAGGACCGCGACCCGGCGTCGATCTTCGTCGACTACAACCAGAACGCCCGCGACCACACGATCCGCAGCGCCTACTCGGTGCGCGGTGTGCCCGAGGCCGTGGTGTCGACGCCGATCCGCTGGGACGAGGTCGCCGACGTCGATCCGCGCGACTTCACGATCGCGACGGTCCCGGGCCGGTTCGCCGAGCTCGGCGACCTGCACGCGGGCATCGACGACGCGGTGTTCGTGCTCGACGAGCTGCTGGAGTGGGCCGACCGCGACGCCCGCGACACCCCCGACGAGGAGCCCCCGGACCTCGACGAGCTGTGAGTGGCTGCGCGCGTCCCGGTGCCGGCCGGCGCGAGTTCCGGTGCCGCGGGGTCAGCCGGCGGACGTCGTCAGGCGTGCGGTTCCCGGCCCGTCGAGCAGCGGCTGGGCGACCGCGCCGCGGCCGGTGACCAGCAACAACAGCGCACCGGCCGGCCCGCGCACCTCGTCGCCGTCGCCCACGGCCCAGTCGGCGTCGGTCGCGACCAGACGCAGCCCCCGCAGGCGTCGCCTCGCCCAGAACGGCCAGCCCATCCGCCACACCCGGTCCAGCCCGGCGACGGTCCCGTCGGGCGGCATCGGGACGCCCCGCCCCAGCGGCAGCGCCACGTCCTGGACGTGCACGATCGTGTCGAACAGCAGGTTGCGCCAGGTGGTGATCGCCGGCCGGCTGCGGTTCTCGGCGTCGGCCCGCAGCCCGGCGACGAGCTCGGCGGTCGGCCGCGCGGCGTAGCGGACGGCCATGTCGTGGTTGAGCCCGTCGAAGTCCCCGCGAGCGCGCAGGCCCTCGTAGAGGATCCGGCCGATTCCCGGCGAGTGCGGGGTCATCGCCAGGTGGGCGGCCACGTCGCGGACCCGCCACCGCTCGCACAGCGACGGCGCCTCCCACTCCTGGGGGGTCAGGTCGTCGAGGAGGTCGGCGAGCGCGCGGCGCTGCTGCGCGATCACGACCCAGGCCTGGTCCTGCTCCACCACGCACCTCCGACTCGTCAGAGAATCTGACCATTAAGTCAGAATCTCGTACTATCGTCAACCCGTGCCGAACGACGCCCTCAACCTGGGTCTGCTGCTGTTCATCCCCTACCGCGCCATGGAGGACCGCGTGTTCGACGAGCTGGCGGCGGCGGGGTACGACGACATCACCCGCGCCCAGGGCCGCATCTTCCAACGGATCGCGCCCGGCGGCAGCAGGCTCACCGACCTCGCCCGGCAGAGCAGCGTCACCAAGCAGACCGCGGGCTTCCTCGTCGACCAGCTGGAGGCGGCCGGCTACGTCACCCGCATCCCCGACCCTTCCGACGGACGCGCCCGGCTCGTCGTCGTCGCACCGCGCGGCGCCGCAGCCGTCGCGCGATCGGCCGGTGTCGTCGCCGAGGTGGAACGGGAGTGGACCGCGCACCTCGGCGCCGAGCGCACCGCCGTCCTGCGGGAGCTGCTCACCGACCTGCGCGCGGCCACCGACCCCTACGCCTGAGCGTCTCCCGACGCCTGAGCGGCCTCGGCCGCCTCACGCAGCCGGGCGAACTCCTCGGCCATCGCCGCGCGCGACCAGTGCGCGTTGAGCCCGCTCGGGTTCGGCAGCACCCAGATCCCGGTGTCCCCCAGCGTCCTCTCCTGGGGGCCGACGGCCGCCCTCGGAGCCGCGAACGCGACCCGGTAGGCGGTCACGCCGACGACGGCGAGCCAGCGCGGACGCTCCGCGGCGACGAGCTCGCGCAGCCGCTCGCCCCCGGCACGCAGCTCGTCGTCGGCGAGCTCGTCGGCGCGGGCCGTCGTGCGCGCCACCATGTTCGTGATGCCCAGGCCGAGGCCGCGCAGCTCGTCCTGCTCGGCGGGCCGCAGCAGCCGCGGGGTGAAGCCCGCGTCGTGGAGCACCGGCCAGAACCGGTTGCCCGGGCGCGCGAAGTGGTGCCCGGTGGCCGCCGACACGAGCCCGGGGTTGATGCCGCAGAACAGCACCCGCAGCGGCGGGTCGCCGGGGGCCGGGAGGACGTCGTCGATGGTGCGGTCGCGGGCCGCCGCCAACTCGGCCGCGCTGAACCGTGACGCCATCGTGGACCCCTTTCCCGCTCGATCCTGTCGGAGTATCCCGGCAGGATGGGCCACGTGGACCTGCCCGTGATGCCCCCGGTGAAGCCGATGCTGGCCAAGCCCGTCGCCGCGATTCCCGACGGCAGGCACTACGAGCCGAAGTGGGACGGCTTCCGGTCGATCATCTTCCGCGACGGCGACGAGGTCGAGATCGGCAGCCGCAACGAACGGCCGATGACCCGGTACTTCCCCGAGGTCGTCGAGGCCGTGAAGGCCAACTTCCCGGAGCGCGCGGTGATCGACGGGGAGATCGTCGTCGTCGACCGGGAGCGCAACCGGCTCGACTTCGAGGCCCTGCAGCAGCGCATCCACCCCGCCGACTCACGCGTCCGGCTGCTCGCCGAGCAGACCCCGGCGAGCTTCGTGGCGTTCGACCTGCTCGCCCTCGGCGACGACGACCTCACCGGTTCACGGCTCGACGAGCGCCGCGCGACGTTGGAACGCGTCCTCGGCGACGCGAAACCGCCCGTCCACATCACCCCCGCGACGCAGGACCCGGTGCTGGCCGAGCAGTGGTTCCGCGAGTTCGAGGGCGCGGGGCTCGACGGGTTGATCGCCAAGCCGCTCGACCTCACCTACCAGCCCGACAAGCGGGTCATGGCCAAGATCAAGCACGAGCGCACGTGCGACTGCGTGGTGGCGGGCTACCGCGTCCACAAGTCGGGCCCCGACGCGATCGGCTCGCTGCTGCTCGGCCTCTTCGACGAGCGCGGCGTGCTGGCCTCCGTCGGCGTCGTCGGCGCGTTCCCGATGGCCCGGCGCCGCGCGCTGTTCACGGAGCTGCAGCCGCTCGTCACCGAGTTCGAGGGCCACCCGTGGAACTGGGCCGCCCACGAGCTGGGCGAACGCACCCCGCGCAAGAACGAGGGCAGCCGCTGGAACGCGGGCAAGGACCTGTCGTTCGTGCCGCTGCGTCCCGAGCGGGTCGTCGAGGTGCGCTACGACTACATGGAGGGGCTGCGCTTCCGGCACACCGCGCAGTTCGTCCGCTGGCGCGACGACCGGACGCCCGAGTCGTGCACCTACGAGCAGCTCGAACAGCCGGTCAGCTTCGACCTCGGCGACGTGCTGGGGCTGCCGGACTGACCGTCAGCGGTGTGTCGCGGCCAGCTGGCCGCACGCCGCGTCGATCTCCTGGCCGCGGGTGTCCCGGACCGTGCACGCGACGCCGGCGGCCTGCACGCGCCGCACGAACTCGTCCTGCACCGGGCGCGGCGAGGCGTCCCACTCGCTGCCCGGCGTCGGGTTGAGCGGGATCAGGTTGACGTGCACCCGCTTGGTGCCGACGCGCTGCCGCAGCAGCTTCCCGAGCAGGTCGGCGCGCCACGGCTGGTCGTTCACGTCGCGGATCAGGGCGTACTCGATCGACACCCGCCGCCCCGTGGCCTGCGCGTAACGACGGGCCGCGTCGAGCACCTCGCCGACCTTCCACCGGTTGTTCACCGGCACCAGCGTGTCGCGCAGCTCGTCGTCGGGGGTGTGCAGGGAGACCGCCAACGTCACCGGCAGGCCCTCGGCCGCGAGCTTGTCGATCGCCTGGACGAGGCCGACCGTCGACACCGTGATGCCGCGCGGCGAGATGCCCAGTCCGTCGGGAGCCGGGGACGTGATCCGGCGCAACGCCGCCACGACCCGCTTGTAGTTCGCGAGCGGCTCGCCCATCCCCATGAAGACGATGTTCGACAGCCGCATCGGCTCGCCGAGCGCCCCGTCGCGCGCCGCGGCCGCCGCCTGCCGGACCTGGTCGACGATCTCCCCCGTCGACAGGTTGCGCTGCAACCCGCCCTGGCCCGTCGCGCAGAACGGGCAGGCCATGCCGCAGCCCGCCTGGCTGGAGATGCACACCGTCGCCCGGTCCGGGTAGGCCATCAGCACGGACTCGGCCAGCGCCCCGTCGTGCCCCCGCCACAGCATCTTGCGGGTGGCCCCTTCGTCGCACGACTGCTCGGTGACCGGCGTGACCAGCGGCGGAAGCAGGGACGCGAGCGTCTCCCGCGCCGCGGCGGGCAGGTCGGTCATCTCGTCCACGTCGGCGGTGAGGCGGCCGAAGTAGTGCCGGGCCAGCTGGTCGGCACGGAACCCGGGCAGGCCGAGATCGGCCACCGCGGCCTTGCGGTCGGCGGGATCGAGATCGGCGAGGTGACGCGGCGGTAGGCCGCGCCGGGGCGCCTCGAAGACGAGCGGGAGGGAAGTCATGACACTCCCATTGTGCCAGCCCGCAGGTCAGAGGCCCCGGGCCGCCGCCTGCTTCGCGATGACGTCCGGGACGCGCGACGTGAAGTCGTACAGCCGGGCCCACGTGGGCGTGACCGTCAGCACGGCCATCCTGTCGTACAGGGCCCGCACACCCTCCTCGAAGCCGTCCCATGCCTCGGGCCGGACCAGCTTGCGCGCACCGTCGAGGAAGACCTCGGGCACGCCGTCGACGATCTCGATCTCGGTCGTCCCGCGCACGAGGAGCATGTGCGGAGGCTGCTCGTTGGTGTCGACGGTCAGCGCCACGGTCGGGTTCGCCCGCAGGGCACGGACCTTCGGTGCCTTCGCGACGGTCGCCATGACCAGCGCCGATCCCGTCCAGGCGTAGCCCATCGGCACGACGCGCGGTGTCCCGTCGAGCGCGGTGTACGCCAGCCGTGCGGGGATCGCCGCCGCCATCAGCTCCTGAGCCAGCGGCTCCTCGAGAACGGCCCGGACCTCGTCGCGCACGATGCTCCCTCCCGGCCGCGCCCCGCGGCGCCGCCTCACCATCACAGACGGCTCGCGCCCCACGGACTCATCGGTGTAGCGACGATCCTGCGTGGCGGGTCGGGTGCGGGCGAGGGTGCCGCCGCGGCAGCGAGCGGCGAGCGGCGCGCGGCGAGCGGCGCTGCAGCGTCGGGCGGCGCGACGGCGAGCGGCGCTGCGGCGTCGGGCGGCGCGACGGCGAGCGGCGCTGCGGCGTCGGGCGGCGCGGCGGCGAGCGGCACCGGGTGGCGCGGCGTCCAGCGGCGCGGCACGGCGCGGCGTCGGCGTCGGCGTCGGCGTCGGGCGGCGCGACACGGCGCGGCGCGGCGTCGGGCGGCGCGGCACGGCGTCCAGCGGCACGGCGCGGCGCGGCGTCGGGCGGCGCGGCACGGCGCGGCGTCGGGCGGCGCGGCACGGCGCGGCATCGGCGTCGGGCGGCTCGGCACGGCGCGGCGTGGCGTCCAGCGGCACGGCGCGGCGCGGCGCGGCGTCGGGTGGCGCGGTGGCAAGCGGCGCAGCGTCCGGCAGCGCGGTGTCCGGTGGCGGCGGGCGCGGCGGCATCGGCGAGCGCAGCGGCATCGCCGGGCGCGGCGCAGCGGCGTCGGCGGGCAGGCGCCGCCCTGGGGACCCTGGCGAAGAATCCGGGACGGACCTGATCAGCGGAGTCCCGCCCAGCACGACCCCCGAATCCGTCCATGAGCAGCGTCCTCGGGACATGGACGCATCTCCTTGCGCCCATGTCCCACAACTGGTGATCAACCCATGTCGGACCTCGCGTCGCCCTCAGGTGTGCGGAGCCGAGCGACCCGGCCGGACCTCCAGCGCGACGCCCCGGCCCGACTATCCGCTTGCCCCGCCCTGATCACCGAACCCGGGACATGAGCGCATCTCCTCGCGTCCATGTCCCACGTTCGGCGATCAACCGGAGCCGCAGGCTCGCCGTCGCCACCCGCTCCGACCGACGCGCCGACGCCGCACTGCGGTCCCAACCGAACCACAAGCACGAGGCCCGCCCGGTTGATCGCCGACCTCGGGATATGCCCGCACCACATGGCGCCCACGTCCCGCATTCGGCGATCAACCCGTGTCGCGACCCTGCAGCCACCATCACCGCCGACCGGGCCGCTCCGGGGACGACCCGGGCAGCGCCGGACTCGGCGGCGATTCGACGGGCGCGACGGCGGAGCCGGTCGGTCGCGGTCACCGGGCGTCGTCGACGAGACTCGTCATCAGCCGGCAACCGCGGCCCCTGCGCGGCGGCCTCCCCGCCCCGCGCCATCACACCTCCGACGCGGCGCGCACCATAGGCATCCGGGACGTGACCGTGCGGTGTCGGGCGGGTCGAGCGACCGTGCCCGACAGCGGCACGAGTGCGACCTCGATCTCTGCCGACATCACCCGTGCCCGGAACCGGCGCGGGCCACTCAGCGGGGCGGGGCGCCCGGAGCGCGGACGGGCTCGGTCGGGCCCTGGCCGTCCGCGCGGGCGGGGCCGTGGGCACGCACCGTCGGGCCGAAGGGGTCGCCGGCCGTGCGGGCCGGGACCGGGGGCCGGCCGCCCCGGGACGGCGGAACCGGCCTGGGACGGGGTGTGGCGCGGCGCAGCGATACCGGTGGCGGGGAGCCGGGCCGTCGCGGCGCCGGCGCCGGGCCAGCAGCAGCCGGGGCCGGGGCAGGTCCAGCGGCAGCCGGAGCCGGGGCGGGTCCGGCCGCCGGCCGCACCCGCAGGGGACCAGCGGGGCGGTGCACCACTGCGGGGCCCACGGAAGCGGAGCCGGCAGCGGGGCGCGCGGCCGCGGAGCCGGCGGCAGGCGGCGCCGGCCGCAGGGCCGCCGCGGGGGCATATCCGGTGCGGTCGTCGTCGGGCGCGGGCTCCCGGCCCGTCCGGCGACGCAGCACCGTCGACAACTGTGGGAGCCGCATGGACCTCAGCACCGCGGGCGACACGAGCCCGGCGCGGAGCGCCCCCGCGACCCAGAAGACGAGTGCGCCGCCGAACCCGACGAGCCCCTGCGACGCCGTCGACCCCATCGTGCCGAGCGCGACGACGGCGCCCACTGCCGAGAGCACGAGCACCAACCCTCCGACCAGCACGAACGAGCGCGACCCGATGATCGTCGAGAGCGAGAACAGCACGATCGCCACGAGCGCGCTCGCCAGGGGGACGGCCAGCTCGCTCCACGACGTCATGCCGACGCCGACGAGCGCGGCGAGCGCGAGTGCACCGGCGACGACGGCCTGCCGGACGAGCCGCGCCCGCCGGGCAGGTCCGAGCGACAGCCCCGAGCCGTGGCGGCGGCGCACCAGCGTCCACAACCCGCCGGTGACGCCCAGCCCGGCGGCCATGAGGACCGTGCCGGACCCGCCCGAGAGGGCGAGGGCACCGGCGATCCACCACAGCACACCGAGGACGGTCTCGATCTGAGGAGCGGCCACCCCGTCGGGGAGCCTGATCGGGCGCGTCATGAACCCACGGTAGCCATTTCCGGTCGGGAGGCGTCGGGGCGGTCGCCACCCCACAGCAGCCCCACACCCGGCCTGCCATGGTTGAAGTTGCAACGGATCCGCCCTGCGCGGGATGCCACCCCGAACGGCGCCCGCGCCACCACCGGGAGACCCCTCGATGTCGCGTACCGCACCCAGCACGACCACCGACGACGCTCCCCCGGCCACCGCGCCCGGTACCCCGACCTACTCCCGGCGGGCGATCGTCGCCGGTGCGGGAGCCGTCGCGGTGAGTGCCGGGCTGCTCGTCGCCGGATGCTCGACCGGATCGGGCGGCTCCGACCCCGGCAGCGGTTCCGGCGAGGGGTCGGGACCGGCACCGACGACCGGTCCCCTCGGTCCGTCGTCGGACGTACCGGTCGGCGGCGCGAAGATCTACGAGGACCAGGGGGTCGTCGTCACCCAGGCGTCGGCGGGGACGTTCGCCGCCTTCTCGACGACGTGCCCTCACCAGGGTTGCACCGTGAACGAGGTGCAGAGCGCATCGATCATATGTCCCTGCCACGGCAGCACCTTCGGCCTCGACGGGTCCGTCGAGCGCGGCCCGGCCCAGCGCGGCCTCACGCCCGAGCAGGTGAAGGTCGAGGGCGGTCAGATCGTCCTGGGCTGAAGGTGGGAGTGGCCGCGCGGCTGCGGTGAATGTCCGTCGGAGTGGCCCGGCCGCGTCCTTGGCGACGAGTCCTAGCGACGAGCGTGGCCGGGCCCGGCGAGCAGGCCCGTCGGGGCCCGGCGCACGTGCACGCGGTAACCGACGGGGATCGTCAGGCCGGGGGTCGCGGCTGTCGCGCGTGCCGCCACCTCGCGGGAGAACTCGATGCGCAGGACGGCCTCGAGGGTCGCGCGGTCGTCGAACCGCCACGTCGTGGGCACGCGACGCATGACGAAACCGCGCTCGTCGAACCAGCGCTCGACCTTCGCGGGGTCGTAGCGGGGCAGGTCCGCGCGCAGCCAGTCGCCATAGGGAGCGGCCGTGAAGTCGAGGTCGACGATCGCGAGCATGCCGCCGGGGCGCAGCACCCGATCGGCTTCGGCGAGCCCGTCCTCGCAACCCGGGCCGAAGAAGTAGGCGGTGCGCGCGTGCACGACGTCGACGGAGCGGTCCGACAGCGGCAGATTCGCCGCCCCCGCCTCGACGACCCGCACGCGGTCGAGTCCGGCGACCCGGGCGCGGGCCCGCGCGACCAGCGGCGGATGTGGCTCGGCCCCGACCACCGAGGCCGCGTCGGCGGCGAAGCGCGGGAGATGGAACCCGTCGCCGCAGCCGACGTCGAGCACGTCCGCGCCGGCCCAGTCGGCGAGCTCCCGCAGGACGGCCCACACGGCGTCGTCGACGTCCTGCGCGGCGTTCTCTCGCTCGTAGACCTCCGGCCAGTTCCAGATGTTCGGGCTCGGGATGGCAGGGCCCGGCTTGAGCCGACCGCCGAAGCCGGCGTAGAGCCGCGCCACGCGTCAGCCGACCGGCAGCAGGACGCTCAGCGCGAGCCAGGCGACGAACGCCGCGGGCAGCATCGAGTCGAGCCGATCCATCAGTCCGCCGTGGCCGGGCAGGAGCGTGCCCATGTCCTTGATCCCGAGGTCGCGCTTGACCAGGGACTCGCACAGGTCGCCCAACGTCGCCGTGCCCACGAGCAGGGCGCCGACGATGGCCCCGATCCACCACGGCCCGTCGAGCAGGAGCGCCACCGACAGCGACCCGGCCACGACACCCGCGAGGACCGACCCGGCGAAGCCCTCCCACGACTTCTTGGGACTGATCGTGGGCGCCATGGGATGGCGACCGGCGAGCACGCCCGCTGCATAGCCGCCGACGTCGGAGGCGACGACGCAGATCATGAACGTCAGCACCCGGCCGACGCCGTCCTGCGGCAACACCAACAGCACCGCGAAGGACGCGAACAGCGGCACGTAGGCGGCCGCGAACAGGCTCGCGCCCACGTCGCGCAGGAAGCCCTCGGCGCCCCGGCGCATCCGCGCGATCATGCAGCCGAGCGCGGTGAGCGCGAACGCGCCCACGACGCCCTGCACGCCGAACGGCCAGCTCAGCCAGATCATCGCCTGCCCGCCGACGAGCAGCACCGGCAGCGCGACGGCGATCCCGGCGGCCCGGCGCAGCGCGCCCGCGAGCTCCCAGGTCCCGACCGCGACGGCGACGGCGATGACCCCGAGGAAGAAGTGCCGCTCCAGCAGGAGCGACGCGAGGATCACGACCCCGAGGGCGACCCCGACCCCGATCGCGGCAACCAGGTTGCGCCCCGCCCGTGACTGCCGCTTCTCCGGTCGGCCGGCCGCGTCCGCGCTCACGACGGACGACACGACGGTCTCCGGCGACGCCGGCGGCGCAGCCGGAGGGGTCGCTGACGCGGACTCATGCGAGAGGCTCACGCGGCGCGACCGTGGGCGGGGCGGGACATCTGCTCAGACCTCGAGGAGCTCGGCTTCCTTGTGCTTCACCAGCTCGTCGACCTGGTGGACGTACTTGTCGGTCGTGCCCTGCAGCTCCTTCTCCGCGCGACCGACCTCGTCCTCACCCGCCTCACCCTCCTTGACGATGCGGTGCAGCTCCTCCATCGCCTTGCGACGGAGGCTGCGGATGGTCACGCGCGCGTCCTCGCCCTTGCCGCGCGCGACCTTGACCATCTCCTTGCGCCGCTCCTCCGACAGCTGCGGGATCACCACACGGATGATCTGGCCGTCGTTGGTGGGGTTGACGCCCAGGTCGGAGTTGCGGATCGCCTTCTCGAGTGCCCCGATCTGGCTGGCGTCGTACGGCTTGACGACGGCCATCCGGGCCTCGGGCACGCTGACCGACGCGAGCTGGTTCAACGGCGTCATCGCGCCGTAGTAGTCGACCATGATCCGGGAGAACATCGACGGCGTCGCCCGGCCGGTCCGCACACTGGCCAGGTCGTCCTTGGCCACGGAGACGGCCTTCTCCATCTTCTCCTCGGCGTCGAAGAGTGTCTCGTCGATCACGGCTGCTCCCCAGCGTTCAGGCGGCGACGACCGGGTCAGCTCGCCCGGTCGTTCTCCGGCGTGGTCACCAGCGTCCCGATCCTCTCACCACGCACGGCCCGTGCGATGTTTCCTTCGGTGAGCAGGTTGAACACGATGATCGGCATGCGATTGTCCATGCACAGGCTGAACGCGGTCGCGTCGGCCACCTTCAGCCCCCGTTCGAGCACCTGGCGATGGGTGATCTCGGTGAACAGCGTGGCGTCGGGATCGGTCTTCGGGTCGGCCGTGTACACGCCGTCGACTCCCTTGGCCAGCAGCAACGCGTCGCACCCGATCTCGAGCGCGCGCTGGGCGCCGGCGGTGTCGGTCGAGAAGTACGGCATGCCGACGCCCGCGCCGAAGATCACGACGCGACCCTTCTCCAGGTGCCGCATCGCCCGGCGCGGGATGTAGGCCTCCGCGACCTGGCCCATGGTGATGGCCGTCTGCACCCGGGTGTCGATGCCGTGGCTGCGCTCCAGGAAGTCCTGCAGCGCGAGGCAGTTCATGACGGTCGCCAGCATGCCCATGTAGTCGGCGCGCGAGCGGTCCATGCCGCCCTGCTGCAGCTCGGCCCCGCGGAAGAAGTTCCCGCCGCCGATCACCACGGCGACCTGGACCCCGCTGGAGACCACCTCAGCGATCTGGCGCGCGACGGTCTGGACGACGGTCGGGTCGACGCCGAGCCCCCCGCCGCCGAACATCTCGCCGCCGAGCTTCAGCAGCACGCGGCGGAATCCGGGGCGGGGGGTGGCGTCGACTGGGTCGCTCATGCTCGTCGGGCCCGGCTCAGGCCTGTCCGACCTCGAAGCGGACGAACTCCTTGACCGTCACACCAGCCTCGTCGAGGAGCGCCTTGACGCTCTTCTTCGGCTCCTGGACCGACGGCTGCTCCAGCAGCACGACGTCCTTGAAGAAGCCGTTGACCCGGCCCTCGACGATCCGCGGCAGCACCTGGTCGGGCTTGCCCTCCTCGCGGGCGGTGGCCTCGGCGATGCGCTTCTCGTTGTCGATGACGTCGCTGGGCACCTCCTCGCGCGTGGTGTAGCGCGGGCGGGCGGCGGCGACGTGCATCGCGACGCCGCGGACCGTCTCGTCGGCCGCGGCGGCGTCGGCCGCCTCGTAGGACACCAGCGCGCCGATGGCCGGCGGCAGGTCCGACGAACGACGGTGCAGGTACAGCGCGACCGGTCCGTCGATGTGGATGTAGCGCTTGAGCTCGAGCTTCTCGCCGATGCGGGCGGACAGCGCCTGGACCGCGTCGGCCACGGTGCCGCCGTCGAGCTGGGCCTTCGCCAGCGCCTCGACGTCGGCGGGCTTCTGCTCCACCGCGACGGCGAGGATCTTGTCGGCGAGGGTGATGAAGTCGTCGCTCTTGGCGACGAAGTCCGTCTCGCAGTCCAGCTCGACCATCGTGCCGCCCTGGGCGACGACCAGGCCGTTGGAGGTGGAGCGCTCGGCGCGCTTGCCCACATCCTTCGCACCCTTGATGCGCAACAGCTCGACGGCCTTGTCCAGGTCGCCGTCGGACTCGTCGAGGGCCTTCTTGCAGTCCATCATCCCGGAGCCGGTGAGCTCACGGAGCCGCTTGACGTCGGCGGCGGTGTAGTTCGCCATCGCTGTGGTCTCTTCGTCCTCTAGTCGGTTCGTGAAGATCGGGTCCGGGACGGACCGGACCGCGGGTGGACCGGACCCGGCCCACCCGCGGTACGACGGATCAGTTCGCGGACTGGGTCCCGTTGCTGGTGGAGGCCGGCGCAGCCGCGGCGGCGGCGTTCGGGGCGTCGGCGTTGGCGCCGGCGGCCGACAGGCTCGCACCGTCGGAACCGACCTCGCCGCCGTTGGCCAGCAGGTCCTGCTCCCACTCGGGCAGCGGCTCGTCGCTGCCGACCTCGGGCTTGCCCTCGGCGCCGTCGCGGCCACCGCTGCGCGCCGAGCGGGCCATCAGGCCGTCGGCCGCGGCGCGGGCGATCACCTTGGTGAGCAGCGCGGCGGAGCGGATCGCGTCGTCGTTGCCCGGGATCGGGAAGTCGACCTCGTCGGGGTCGCAGTTCGTGTCCAGGATGGAGACGACCGGGATGCCCAGCTTGCGGGCCTCACCGACGGCGATGTGCTCCTTCTTGGTGTCGACGACCCAGACCGCGCTGGGGACCTTCGACATGTCGCGGATGCCGCCGAGGGTCTTCTCCAGCTTGTCCTTCTCACGGGTGAGCATGAGGATCTCCTTCTTGGTGCGACCCTCGAAGCCACCCGTCTGCTCCATCGACTCCAGCTCCTTGAGCCGCTGGAGACGCTTGTGGACGGTCTGGAAGTTGGTGAGCATGCCGCCCAGCCAGCGCTGGTTGACGTACGGCATGTTGACGCGGCCCGCCTCCTCGGCGATGGCCTCCTGCGCCTGCTTCTTCGTCCCGACGAACATGATCGTGCCGCCGTGCGCCACGGTCTCGCGGACGAACTCGTAGGCGCGGTCGATGTACGACAGCGTCTGCTGCAGGTCGATGATGTAGATGCCGTTGCGCTCGGTGAGGATGTAGCGCTTCATCTTCGGGTTCCAGCGGCGGGTCTGGTGCCCGAAGTGCACACCGGAGTCCAGCAGCTGCTTCATGGTGACGACGGCCATCGCCGATGTTCACCTCTCGATCAGGCGCGGCAGGTGCCGCGCTCGCGGTTTCGCGGGTCTCCACCGGTCGGTGGGACCGCCCTGGCGCCGCGCCGGCGCCGGAAACCCGTCCACCGCACGGCCCACCGCGAGGAGGGCCGTCGGTTCGCGGGACCGCCCGGTGCCGTCCACGCCTGCCGGAGATCACCGGCGAGCGAGGTACGCGAGCGCGCGAAGTCACCTCGGACAGCTCTGAGGTGCAGGTCGAGTGTACGCGGCGGCCCGATCGCGCCTCATCCGGACCGGTCCAGCGGCACTCGGTTGTCCACAACGCGGGCGAGCATCCACAACTTCCCCGTCGCGCCGCCCGCCGCGGGCCGGATTCCCGCAGGCTGGGCGCGTGATCGACCGTCCGCTCGCCGCGTGGCTCGCCGCATGTCTGATCGGGTGTGCCGCGCTGCCGGCCGTCCTCGCGCCGCCTTCCCCCACCCTCGTCGCCGGGAGCCCGGTGTCCGTACCGACGGCGACGGTCCCGGCGGTGCACGACCTCCCCCGCACGACCACCGTCGGCCTCGACGCCCGGCGGCGGACCGCGGACCCGCCGGGGACGGTGCCGGGCGGGCCTCCTCCGCACGCGTCGGGCGGGGCGCGGCCGCCGGCCGGGGCAGCGGCTCCGGACGATCCGTCGGCAGCTGCTGGGCGGCAGGCACGCTACGGCTGGCCGCTGCGGCCGGTCCCGCGTATCGGACAGCGGTTCCGGGCGCCGCCGAACCCGTGGTCGCCCGGGCATCGTGGCGTCGACCTCGTGGGCGTGCCCGGCCAGGAGGTGCGCGCGGCCCGCGACGGCGTGGTCGCGTTCGCGGGCCCGCTCGCCGGGCGCGGGGTGGTCTCGGTCCTGCACCCCGACGGGTTGCGCACGACCTACGAGCCCGTGACCGCGACGGTCGCGGTCGGCACGGTGGTCTCGCGCGGGGCCGTGCTCGGCACGCTGGAACCGGGCCATCCCGGCTGTCCCGCGACGACCTGCCTGCACTGGGGCGTGCGCCGCGGGGATGCGGACTACCTCGACCCGCTCGTGCTCGTCGGCGCCGGCCGGGTCCGGCTGCTGCCCGATCCCGGCGACGGGGAACGGCCGTGAGGAGCGCTCAGCCCGCGGCGCGATCCTCGAGCCGGCCCCGTAGGCGCACGACCATGCGCGCGTGCAGCTGACACACCCGCGACTCCGTGACGCCCAGCAGCCGGCCGATCTCGGCCAGCGTCCGGTTCTCGACGTAGTAGAGCTGGACGACGAGGCGGTCGCGCTCGTCGAGCAGGCGGACGGCGGCGGCGAGCTCGCGGTGGGTCTCCTGCAGCGCGAACACCTCCGCGGGGTCCGGAGCCGACTCGTCGACGACGCTCTCCGCCACCGACGACGCGCTCTCGGCCAGCGCCTCGACGCTCACCAGCCGTCGGCGCTGTCCGGCGCGCACGAGCTCGCGCAGCGGCAGGCCGAGCTCCGCGGCGATCTCGCGGCGATCCGGGGCGCGGCCGAGGCGGCGCTCGAGCTGTTCGCGGGTGCGCTCGATCTCGCGGATCCGACTGCGTACGGTCCGCGGCACCCAGTCCTGCGCGCGCAGCTCGTCGAGCATCGCTCCCCGAATACGTTGTGCTGCATAGGTTTCGAAGCGAATCCCGCGGGTCGGGTCGAAGCGGGCGATGGCGTCGAGCAGTCCGAAGACGCCGGCCTGGACGAGGTCGGAGACCTCCACGCTCGCGGGCAGGCCGACGGCCATGCGCGCCGCGACCGCGCGGACCAGCGGCCCGTAGTGCGCGACGAGGAGGTCCCGGACCGTCCTGTCGCGGGGCCCGCCGCGGTCCAGCCACAGCGCGGCGAGCGTGTCGACGGCCGAGGCCACAGTCGGCCCGGCATGCCGCGCCGCGAACAACTCGGCGGACAGCTCGGCGGACGGGTCGAGGTGCGGCTGTGCAGGCGGCTCGATGTGTGGCTCGACCGCCCACCCGACGGGCAACTCGACGGCCGACGCGATGGGCCGCTCGACGACCGGCGCGGCAGCCGACCCGGCGGGCCGCACAGGGGGCCGCTCGACGGGTCTTCCCTCGGACCGCTCGGGCTGCGCGCCGGCAGGCAGCTCGGCGGGCCACTCGGCGGGCGCCGCGACCGCGAGGGCGAGGTTCGGGTCGGTGTCGGTCTCGGACGGTTTCGACAGGTTCGTCACCGAGTCGTTCGCTCCCGGCGTGTCACTGATCGCGACCGGCGGTTGGTCACGCTGCGCAGTCACCGACTGCAGGGCCGCACGGCGCGGAGGAGTCGGCACCGGCGGGGCGAACACGTCTCCGGGCGGGCCGGCCAATGCCGCAACAACGGCGGCGGACAGCGCTGTGAACTGGAGATCCTCTGTCAGGGGCCGCTCATGCCCTGGGGTGCGCCTGGTCATGGACCACCTTCAGCCTGTCGACCGTGACGTGCGTGTAGAGCTGCGTCGTCGACAGCGTAGCGTGACCAAGCAGTTCCTGTACGTAACGAAGGTCGGCGCCGCCGTCGAGGAGATGCGTGGCGGCGGCGTGCCGCAGCCCGTGGGGGCCGATGTCGGGCGCACCGGGTACCGCGGCGACCGCAGCGTGCACCACCGACCGCGCCACCCGGGGGTCGAGGCGTCGGCCGCGGACCCCGAGCAGGAGCGCCGGCGGACCTCCGGTCCGTGCCAGCGCGGGTCTGCCGGCGGCGAGCCACGTCCGCAACGCGCGCTCCGCCGGTACGCCGTAGACGACGGTTCGCTCGCGGTTCCCCTTGCCCAGCACACGGACGGTGCGCGCGCTCTGGTCGACGTCGTCGACGTCGATGCCGCACACCTCGGCCACCCGCACCCCGGTCGCGTACAACAGCTCGAGGAGCAGCTGGTCGCGCAGGGCGACGGGATCACGCTCCGCGGCGCCGGAGGCAGCCGCGTCCATGAGGTCGGCCGCCTGGTCGGCGCGCAGCACCGACGGGAGCCGTCGCTGCGGCCGCGGGGAGTCGAGCCGGGCGCCCGGGTCGGAGTCGAGCAGCCCGGTGCGGTGGGCCCACGCGGTGAACGTGCGGGCGGCCGCCGCGCGCCGGGCCAGAGTGGACCGGCTCGTGCCCGCGGCGTGGGCCTCTGCGAGCCAGGAGCGCAGCAGGCCCAGGTCGAGTACGGCGAGGTCGTCGCCGGGCAGCCGTCCCAGGAGCCCGGCGAGGTCGGACCGGTAGGCGCGAACCGTGTGCGACGAGCGTCCGCGTTCACGGTCCAGGTGGGCCGTGAACGCGTCGAGATGCCCGGCCACCGTCGGCGGGAGCTCCGTGCGGTCCGCTCGCTGCGCGCCCATCCGTCCACGGTCATCGGACGACGCCCGGGCGGTCAAGCGCGGCGCGCCGCGGTCGGACGATCGGCCCAGGTGTCCGCCCCCGCAGGCAGGCCGCCACGCTCAGGCCCGCCGCCACCCGGGCGAGGTATGCGGGTGCGCACGCCCTGAGTCCCCGCACCAGCCGCCCGGGGTTCCCCGCGCACGACCCGCGCGACGGCCGAACCGGTCGCCGTGCGACCGCGAAGCCGGTCGGACGGGGTCGGTCCGCCCGCGACCCGCGAGCCCGGTCGGACCCGGCCTCACCGTCGCGGCGTCGCACGCTGCCACAACCCGTCGCGGTACTCGGCGAGGCCCAGCCGTTCGAGATCGATCAGCCCGGCGCGGACGACGTCGAGCGGCAGACCGGCCTCCATCGCGAGCCAGCGCGGATCGCGGGCGGCTCGGGTCGGGAGGGCGTCGTGCACGGCTGCCTGCGCCTTGTCGAGATGGTCGGTGGCCCGGGTCGGCCGCGGGCGGTCGACCGCCAGGTCGATGCCGAGCCGGCCGACGGCCTCGAGGACCTCCTCCGGCCGCGTCACGAGGGTCGCGCCGTGCCGGAGCAGCTCGTGGCAGCCCGCGGACAGCCCGGAGGTCACCGGCCCGGGCACGGCCATGACAACACGGCCGAGCGCGCGGGCATCGGCCGCCGTGCGCTGGGCGCCGCTGCGCACCCCCGCCTCGACCACGAGCGTTCCGGCTCCGATCCCGGCCAGCAACCGGTTGCGGACCAGGAAGCGGTGCCGCGCAGGCACCGCGCCCGGCGGGTACTCGCTGACGACGAGGCCAGTCGCGGCGATGCGCGCGAGCAGCTCGGAGTGGGCGGCCGGGTAGGCTCGGTCGACCCCGCAGGCCATGACCGCCACCGTCGGGCGCCGGGCCGCGAGCGCACCGCGGTGCGCTGCGGCGTCGATCCCGAACGCGGCCCCGGAGACGACGGTGTACTCGGCCGCGGCCAGCCCCGCCGCGAGGTCCCCGGCGACGTGCACGCCGTAGCCGGTGGCCGCGCGGGCCCCGACGACCGCGACCGCCCGCTCGCTGACCTCGAGCAACGAGGCGGGCCCACGGACCCACAGCGCGAGCGGCGCCGCCAGCTCACGGACGCCTGCGTTGTCGAAGGCGGCGAACGCCCAGTGCGGCCAGCCCGGGTGCTCCGGAGCCAGGAGCCGCGCCCCGAGCGCGGCGGCGGCATCGAGGTCGGCGTCGATCCGGTCGACCGTGCGGCGGGCACCGGTCGCGGCGCGCACCGCGTCGGGGACCGCGCCGCGCCGCACCCGCTCCGCCGCCTCGACCGGCCCCACCTGGGCGACGAAGACACCCAGCGCCGCAGCAGGCGGCTCCGCGACCCGCGAGAGGTAGGCGCGGGCCCGCAGGACCTCCACCGCGACCGCGGGCGCCGCGATCGGGGGCGAGGAGCTCGGCTGGGCAGAGCACGGCTCGGACTCGACCACCACGAAGCGACCACCCGGCTCCTCGGCCCCGGTGACGACGAGTCCTGGCCGCGCCGGAACAGACCGCGCCGCAGCGGCCTGTGTCCCGGCGGCCGGTAGCGGATCGCACCGCGTCGCACCAGCCTGCGTCGCACCGGCCTGCACCTGAACGCCTTGCGTCTGAGCAGGCTGGCTGTGAACGTGCTGCGTCTGAGAAGGCTGTGCCGAACCGGTCTGCGGCGGAGTAGCCTGCGCCGGATCGACGGGCGCCCGAGCGTCCTGCGTCGAAGCGGTCTTCGCCCGTGCGCCTTGCGGGGGCGCTCCGGCCCGCGTCGGGCCGGCCCACGTCGCGGCAGGCCGCGAAGGAGCGACCAGCGTCGGCCCGCTCGGAACCGCACCACCCCGCACCGGAACGATCTGCGTCGATGTCTCCTGCTTCTCATCGGCCCGCGTCGGCCCACCCTCCGCGTCGGCGTGCGACGGAGGGGTCGTCCCGGTCGGGGCCGCCATCTCATGGCGGCGGTCGTCGGCGCTCACGCGGCTCTCCGATCGCGGAAGTAGAGCGCGGTCTCGACGGTCTGCCGGTCGGGCCGGTCGAGCCCCGCGAGGTCCGCGACGGTCCAGGACACGCGCAGCGCGCGGTCGGCCCCGCGCGCGGTGAGCTCGCCCGCGCGCAGGCCGGCCTCCAGCGGTCGGAGCGCGTCACGCGACAGCGCGAACCGCGACCGCAGGACCGGCCCGGGAACCTCGGCGTTGGTGCGCCAGCCGTGCGCGGCCCAGCGTTCGGTGGCGGCGGCACGCGCCGCCAGCACCCTCGCCCGGACCATGGCCGTGCTCTCCCCCTGGTCACCGCTGGTCAGGGCCGTGACGGGATGCATCCGGCAGCGCAGGTCGACGCGGTCGAGCAGCGGGCCCGACAGCCTGCCGAGGTAACGCCGCCGCACCAGCGAGGTGCAGACGCAGTCGCGGTCGTGCGCCGGGGCGCACGGGCACGGGTTGGCGGCGAGGACGAGCTGGAACCTGGCCGGGTAGGTCACGGTGCCCTCGGCCCGGGAGAGCCTGACCTCGCCCTCCTCGAGGGGCGTGCGCAGCGACTCGAGCAGCCGCGGTCCGAACTCGGCGCACTCGTCGAGGAACAACACCCCTCGGTGCGCGAGCGAGACCGCTCCGGGGCGGGCGACCCCGCTGCCGCCGCCGACGAGCGCGGCCGCCGACGTCGAGTGGTGGGGGGCGACGAACGGGGGGACGGTGCTGAGCAGCCCGTCGGCGGGCAACCGGCCCGCGACGGAGCGGATCGCGGCGAGCGCGAGCGCGTCGTCGGGAGGAAGGTCGGGGAGCAGGCCGACGAACCGCTGCGCGAGCATCGTCTTGCCCGTGCCGGGTGGCCCGACCATCAGGAGGTGGTGTCCGCCTGCGGCGGCGACCTCGAGCGCGTGCCGGGCGTCGGACTGCCCGACGACGTCGGCCAGGTCGGGCGGCGACGGCGGCGCGCCGGCCTCGCCGACCGCGTCCGGAGCCGTCAGCGGCGTCCCCTCGACGAGGAACTCCACGACCTGGGCGAGCGAGCCGGCGCCGTGCACCTCCAGCCCCGCCACCAGCGACGCCTCGGCGAGCGCCGCGACCGGCACGACGACGCGCCGCAGCCCGGCCGTCCGGGCGGCCAGCAGACAGGGCAGGACGCCCCGGATCGCGCGCAGGCGCCCGTCGAGTGCGAGCTCCCCGAGCAGTGCCGTGCGGTGCAACGCACCCTGCGGGATCGTCCCCGAGGCCGCCAGCACGGCGCACGCGAGGGCCAGATCGAAGCCGGAGCCGGCCTTGCGCAGCGTCGCGGGTGAGAGGGCGAGCACGATCCGCTCGTTCGGCCAGTGCCGCCCGGAGTTGACGACGGCCGCCCGGACCCGGTCGCGCGACTCGTGCAGGGCCGCGTCGGGCAGCCCGACGAGGTGGATCCCCGGCAGCCCGCCGCCGATCGCGGCCTCGATCTCGACGACCGTGCCGTCGACACCCTGCAGCGCGACCGACCACGACCGCGCGAGCCCGCCCACTAGAACGCCTCGCGGTAGTGCTGGATCGTGGCCGGCCGGCCCGGCTCGATCACGATGGCCAGCACGTCGAACCGCACGGCGCACCACGGCAACCCGTGCGCGGCGAGCCACGCCTGCGTGACCCGCCGGATCCGGGCGATCTTGCGGTCGGTCACCGCCTCGGCGGGCTCGCCGAAGGCCGTCCCCGAACGCGTCTTGACCTCGCAGACCACCAGGCCCGCCGAGCCGGTCGCGATGATGTCGAGCTCGCCCTCGCGGCACCGCCAGTTGCGGTCCAGCACGACGAGACCCTGCTTCTCGAGGTACTCGGCCGCGACGTCCTCACCGCGGCGGCCCAGCACGTCCTTCGCTGCCATGCCGACAACGATCGGGCCTCGCCGCGGGCCGCAGGGCCCGTCGCGACGATCTGTGGACGACCCCGCCGCATGTGGACAACCGACCCGGTTCCGTCGCGGAGCACCCGGAACCGTCGGCGTGCCGTGGTAGGCGAGTGTCCCCTAGCCGCGCTGTCCGGACGGGTTCACGAGCCGAACGGGCCGTCGTCGGGCAGGCGCAGGTCGGGCTTGTCGAGCTCCTCGATGTTGACGTCCTTGAACGTCAGCACCCGGACGTTCTTGACGAACCGCGCCGGCCGGTACATGTCCCACACCCAGGCGTCGGACATGCGGACCTCGAAGTAGATCTCGCCGTCGGCGTTGCGCGGCGCGACGTCGACCGAGTTGGCCAGGTAGAAGCGCCGTTCGGTCTCCACGACGTAGGAGAACTGGGCGACGATGTCGCGGTACTCCTTGTAGAGCGTGAGCTCCATCTCGGTCTCGTACTTCTCGAGATCCTCGGCGCTCACGACGCAACCCCTCCCCCGGCGGCCACCACCGGGTCTTCCGACGGCGTGCTGGCCCCATTGTGGACCAGCACCGGTTCGCCTCTCGCAGCGGCGGCCGCTCCCGCGACGTTCACGAACGAGTAGCGGTGTTCCGCGCTCGGACCGTGGGCCGCGAGCGCGGCGTCGTGCACCGGCGTGCAGTAGCCCTTGTGCACGGCGAAACCGTACTGCGGCAGCCGCTCGTCGAGCTCGACCATGATCCGGTCCCTGGTCACCTTGGCCAGTACCGATGCCGCCGCGACGCACGCAGCGACCAGGTCGCCCTTGGGGACGGCCAGCGCGGGCGCACCGAAGCCGCGGACCGGGAAGCCGTCGGTCAGCACGTAGCCCGGACGCTGCGCGAGCCCGGCGACGGCGCGGCGCATCCCCTCGATGTTGGCGGCGTGCACGCCGCGGCGGTCGATCTCCCGCGGCGGGATGACGACGACCGACAGGTCCACGGCACGACGGGTGAGGAGCTCGAAGTACTCCTCGCGCGCCGCGGCGGTGAGCAGCTTGGAGTCGGTGAGGCCGGCGAGGCGCTGCGCGTCGCCGGGGCGCAGCACGCACGCCGCGACGACGAGCGGCCCGGCGCACGCGCCGCGACCGGCCTCGTCGACCCCCGCGACGGGACCCAGGCCGTGCCGGTGCAGCGTGCTCTGCAACGTCCAGTTGCCCGCGGAGCGCCGCACGACGGCCCGCTCCGGACGCCAGCCGTCGGCGGTCAGCGACGTCGAGGGGACGCGGCGACGGCCACGGCGGACGGGTGCCGCCACCGTCAGCGCCGCCGCAGCCGCCGGCGGCGGCGCGGGGACGGGAGGAACTCGTCGAGCTCGTCGGCCAGCCGGTTGCGCCACCGTCTGCCCGCGGCCAGCGGCAACGTGCCGACGAGGCCGAGGGCGAGCGGCGCGCCACCGCCCGCGCCCATCCCGACGGGTTCGGGCGACTGCGGGTCGGGCGAGGAGATCCAGCCGAACCGGTTGATCGGGAGGACCTTGAGCCGGGCCTTCCCGATGACGTTGGCGACCGGGACCGGACCGTGCCCGGTCGCGCGGGAGTCCGACGAGTTGTTGCGGCTGTCGCCCATCATCCACAGCTCGCCGTCGGGCACCGTGACCGGCCCGAACGGCACCTGCCGGGCCGGGCCGGCCTCGGGCAGGTAGTAGATGTAGGGCTCGTCGAGGGGCTTGCCGTTGACCATGACGCGGTTGCGGGAGTCGCAGCAGGAGACCGTCTGGCCGCCGGTGGCGATCACCCGCTTGACGAAGTCCTTCTCGTCGGGCGGCGCGAGCCCGATCAGTGAGCCGACCTGCTGCAGGCCGCGGACGAACGCGCTGCTGGGCACGGTGACCTGCTCGGTGCCCCAGCTGTCGGGGCCGCGGAAGACGACGACGTCGCCGGGCTCCGGGTCGGAGAACCGGTAGGTGATCTTGTCGACGAGTACGCGGTCGTTGTTGCAGCCGGTGCAGCCGTGCAGCGTGGTCTCCATCGAACCCGAGGGGATGACGTAGACCTTCGCGAGGAAGGTCTGGATCAGGAACGTCAGCAGCAGGGCGACGAGGATGAGGAGCGGCAGCTCCTTCCAGAACGACGTGCGGCGCCGGCGCCCGGACTTCGGCTTGCTCCCCTTCGGCCCGGCCTTCTCGTCGGCGAACGACGAGACCGGACGGCCGTCGGGCGACTCGCCCGCGCGCCGCCGGTGCCGCCCGGGCACCGCCGACGTCTCGGCCTCGGCGTCGCGCGCGGAGCCGCGCCCGCGGGTCGACGGCCGGTCGGCCGGGCGCTCGGTGGCGCGTTCGGGGCCACGGCCGCCGGTGCGGTCGGCAGCCTGCTCGTCCGGGCGCCGTGGCCGCCGTCGGGGCTCGGGCTCCGGCTCGTCCTCGTCGTCGGCCACCTCGTCGGTGACCACCTCGTCGATGACGTCGGTCTCGTCGGCGGCCAGCGGATCGTCGCGCAGGACAGGGCGCGGAGGCGGCCCCGGCGGGCGGGCGTCGGGGCGGCGGGGAGGCTGCAGCGGGCCGCCCTGGGGACGACCGTTGCCCTGCGGCGGGCCGACGGGCCGACGGGGCACCCCGTCGTACGGTTCGGGCCCTCGCCGTGGCGGCCGGCCGTCGGGGGCGCCCGGCCCCTGACCGGGGGGAACGCGGTCCGCACCCGGAGGAGGTCCGGGACGGTGCGCGGCGGGCGCGGGCGGTCCGACGTGGCGACCGTTGCCGTAGGGCGGCGTCCACCGAGGGTCGCCGACAGGAGCACGGCCGTCGCCGGGAGGCGGAGGCGGCGGATTCGCCGGTCCGTACCGTCGGGGCTGGGCCCGCCGGTCGTCGGGGAGCTCGGGAAGCGCCACACCCACGAGGCTACGTCACCGCCTGATCACCTGAGGGTGAGGTCGTGTCCACCACAGGGTGAGGTCACGACGCGTTCGGGGTCTCCCGCTTCTCCTTGATCTTCGCGGCCTTGCCGCGCAGGTCACGGAGGTAGTACAGCTTCGCCCGGCGGACATCCCCGCGGGTGAAGACCTCGATGCGGTCGAGGTTCGGGGAGTGCACCGGGAAGGTGCGCTCGACGCCGACGCCGAAGGAGACCTTGCGGACCGTGAAGGTCTCGCGGGCGCCCTCGCCGTGCCGGCGGATGACGACGCCCTGGAAGATCTGGACACGGGAGCGCGAGCCCTCGATGACCTTCACGTGCACCTTGAGCGTGTCGCCCGGCCGGAAGGCGGGGATGTCGGAACGCAGGTTCTGTGCGTCCAGTTCGTCAAGGGTGTTCATCGCGCAGGTCCGTCCTCGTCTGATTGCGGTCATGCAGGGGCGCCGCTCCACGCGACTGGGCTGGCGCCGGGCTGCCCCGACGCACGGGCCGGGGGCTGGCAACTCATCCATAGTGCCAGACGCCCTCGGCGCGGGTGAAACCGGTGGTCGTCAGGAGGGGTCCCGCGCACCGGCCGGCGGACCGGCGACGCCGGCCGGCAACGCCTCCAGCAGCGCGCGGTCGGCCTCGTCGAGCGCATCGGGGGGCAGGGCGGCGATCAGGTCCGGCCGCCGCTCGGCCGTGCGCTCGAGCGCCCGGTCGCGCCGCCAGCGGGCGATCGCGCCGTGGTTGCCGCTGCGGAGCACCTCGGGGACGGCGTGCCCGCGCCAGACCTCGGGACGGGTGTACGCCGGTCCCTCGAGCAGCCCGTCGGAGAACGAGTCCTCCGCGGCCGACCGTGGGTTGCCCAGGACCCCGGGCAGCAGCCGCGCCACCGCCTCGACGACGACGAGCACCGCCACCTCGCCCCCGACCAGGACGTAGTCGCCGATGCTGATCTCGTCGACCGGCATCGACGCCGCGTAGTGGTCGACGACCCGCTGGTCGATGCCCTCGTAGCGACCACATGCGAAGACCAGCCGCTCCTGCGCGGCGTAGGCGTGCGCCGCGGCCTGGGTGAACGGGCGCCCGGCAGGGGTGGGCACGACGAGCCGGGCGGGCCGCGGGTCGGCGGCGAGCACGTCGTCGAGCGCCTCGCCCCACACGTGCGGGCGCATGACCATGCCGGGGCCGCCGCCGTAGGGCGCGTCGTCGACGGCCTGGTGCACGTCGTGGGTCCAGTCGCGCAGGTCGTGCACCGCGATGTCGAGCAGCCCGGTCCCGACGGCCCGGCCCAGCAGCGCCTCGCGCAGAGGCGCAAGGTAGCCCGGGAAGATGGTCACCACGTCGATCCGCACCGCCGGGATCCTTCCATCCCGCCCGATGCCGGACAGGAGGAACCCGTGTCCGCGTTCTGGTCGACCGCAACGCAATGGGAGATGCTGCTGCCGCTCCTGCTGGCCACGGCGCTGACGACCGTGATCGGTCTGGAGCGCGAGGCGGGGGCCAAGAGCGCCGGGCTGCGCACGCACACCCTCGTCGGGGTCGGCTCGGCCGTGTTCATGCTGGTGTCGAAGTACGGCTTCTTCGACATGCTGGGCGCCGACCACGTGGCGCTCGACCCGTCACGGATCGCGGCGCAGATCGTCTCCGGGATCGGCTTCATCGGCGGCGGGCTGATCTTCGTGCGCAAGGACGCCGTCAGGGGGCTCACGACGGCCGCCACCGTGTGGCTGGCCGCTGCCGTCGGCATGGCCTGCGGGGCGGGCCTGCCCGTGCTCGCGCTCGCCGCGACGG
This sequence comes from Pseudonocardia benzenivorans CB1190, assembly GCF_000196675.2. Lineage (GTDB taxonomy): Bacteria > Actinomycetota > Actinomycetes > Mycobacteriales > Pseudonocardiaceae > Pseudonocardia > Pseudonocardia benzenivorans. The sequence goes on from NC_015312.1 coordinate 5,076,180, forward strand.
CCGGGCACTTCCTCGTCACCCGCGGGTTCCCGCCGCTGGCGCGCGCGACCCACCGCCGTAGGCGCGAGCCGCCGACCCTGCGGTTGAGCTACACCGACGGCCGCGGCGTCCTGCGCACCGTGCTCACCGTCTGCACCGAGCGCGGCTTCACGGTGCAGGGACTCGAGATCGACCGCGAGTCCGTCACCGACGACGGGCAGCGGGTCGCCGCGGTGACCCTGAACCTGGCCGGCCGGGGCGACCTCACCGCGCTCGCCGGTGACGTGGCGGAGATGGCGGGCGTGCGCAGCACCGCGACCGGCCGCGACGAGGCGCCCGACGAGTGACGCGGGCAGCACGTCAGCCGCTCGCCTCGCCCGTCCCGGCGTCGGCGACCGCGACGCGCATGTCGTCGAGGGTGATGCCGCGGTGGACGAGGATGTCGTGGGCGGCACCCGTGCCGGAGTGCAGCAGGGCGAGCAGCAGGTGTTCGGTCCCGATGTGGCCGTGCTTGAGCCGGAGCGCCTCACGCAGCGAGAGCTCCATCACCTTCTTCGCCGTCGCGTGGAACGGGATGTGGCCGGTGCGGCGGCCGCGTTCCCTACGACCGGCCCGCGTGCGTTCGAGGGCCCCGGGACCGAACGCCTCCTCGGCCTGACGGCGGACCTCGTCGAGGTCGATGCCCAGCGTGGCGAGCGCGTCCGCGTCCACGACGGCGCCCGCGTCGGACCGCAGGGCGCTGACGTCGGCGACCACCTCCGCCCGGTCGACACCGCGCTCGGCCAGCAGGCGCAGCGCGATCGAGTCGGGCACGGAGTAGAGGCCCAGCAGCAGGTGCTCGGTCCGGATGGAACTCGCCCTCCGCTCGCGGGCCTCCTCCTGGGCGACGACGACCGCCCGCCGCGCGCCGCCGGTGAACCGTTCGAACACGTCCGTCTCCCTTCAGTACCCGTAGCGGCGGTACTTCTTGTGCACCGCCTGCTTGCTGACCTGTAGGACCTCGGCGATCTGCTGCCACGACCAGCCCTGGTCGCGGGCGTTGCGCACCTGCAGCTCCTCGAGGGACTCGAGCAGCCCCCGCAGGGAGGCCACCGCCACCAACCCGACGGCCGGGTCCCGGCTGGACGCCGCCGCCGCGACACTCGTCGCATCCGTCATGTCGTCAACCTACGTTGACGACAGACGTCGTGTCAACCTTGGTTGACGAAGCACGCACGAAGAAGGGCCCGTCCGGCTGGACGGGCCCTGTCACTTCCGGGCTCGGCGCTGCTCGCGCGGCGGCGCTCAGTCGTCGAGCAGGCCCTCGGGCGGGTCGAGCACGACGCGGCCGCCGTCCAGGTCGACGACCGGCACGATCGCCGTCACGAACGGGACGAGCGCGTCGGGCCGGGGTGGGCGGGCCAGGACGAGCAGCTCGCCACCCGGGCCGTGCGCGATCTCACGCACCGTGCCGACGACGCTGCCGTCGGCCAGCTCCGCACGCAGGCCCTCGAGCTGGTGGACGTGGAACTCCTCCGGATCGGCCGGCGGTGGCAGGGCGGCCGCGTCGACGAGCAGCCTGATGCCCCGCAACGCCTCGGCGGCCTCACGGTCGGACGCCTGCGCGAAGCGCACGAGCAGCCGGCCGGAATGCGGCCGCGAGGTCTCGACGGTCAGCACCCGCGGGGGCCCTGAGGAACCCGGGGCTGAGGAACCCGGGCCCGACGAACCCGGGGCCGACGAACCCGCCGGAAGCACGACGAGCTCGGCGCCGGGGGCGAACCGCTCCTCGGGGGAGTCGGTCCGCACCTCGACGACGAGCTCGCCACGAAGCCCGTGCGGCCGGACAATCACGCCGACCAGCAGCAGGGACGTGTTCGATCCGTTCGGCCCGGTGCTGCTCGACGCAGCGCTACCGGTCGGTGTCGACGACATCGACCCGCACGCCCCGGCCACCGATCCCGCCCATGACGGTGCGCAGCGCGGTGGCGGTGCGGCCACCGCGGCCGATCACCTTCCCGAGGTCCTCGGGGTGCACCCGGACCTCGAGGGTGCGGCCGCGCCGGTTCGTCACCAGGTCCACGCGCACGTCGTCCGGGTGGTCGACGATGCCGCGGACGAGGTGCTCGAGAGCGTCGGCCAGGACGCTCACGACTCGGTCGACTCAGCCTCGGCCGCGTCGGCCTCCTCGGCCTTCGCGCGCTTGTCGGACTTCTTCCGCGGCGTGGTGGCCTCGGTCGTCGGCTCCTCGCCCGCGGCCGCGAGGGCGGCCTGGAACAGCGCGAGCTTGTCGGGCTTCTCGGCCTGCGGCTTGAGCGTGCCCTCGGTGCCGGGCAGACCCTTGAACTTCTGCCAGTCGCCGGTGATCTCGAGCAGGTGCTGGACCGACTCGGTCGGCTGCGCGCCGACACCCAGCCAGTACTGCGCACGCTCGGAGTCGATCTCGATCAGGCTCGGCTCGTTCTTCGGGTGGTACTTGCCGATCGTCTCGATCGCCCGCCCGCTACGCCGGGTGCGGGCATCGGCGACGACGACGCGGTAGTACGGCTGACGGATCTTTCCCAGCCTCATCAGCTTGATCTTGACGGCCACGCTTCCAACTACTCCTCGCGGATCGGTGCTGCTGCAGTGAGTCCGCGCGGCTCGCGTGGGGTACGGGCTGCGCTTCACTCGAGGTCTCAGGCCGCGACACGGATGAGAGGGCCGGTCACGGAACCGACTGGTCATTCTGCCAGATGACCCGGCGCAGGCCGAACCCGAGGCCGCCCGGGCCGTCAGGTGGTGCCCGGGAGCGTCCCCAGCAGTGAGAGCGCGAGGGCGAGCGCGGGCAGCAGGTTGTTGATCTGGTGCGCGACGATGCTCGCCGTGATGGTGCCGGTCACGGCCCTGGCGAGCCCGATCGGGATCGCGACGACGAGCAGCAGCGGCGTGCGGGTGAACTCGAAGTGCGCCAGCGCGAAGATGATCGTCGTGAGCGCGAAGGCGAGCCACCGGTTCGCGCCGTGCTTCTCCGTCGCACCCCACAGCAGTCCGCGGTAGACGATCTCCTCGCAGATCGGCCCGACGAGCGCCACGAGCAGGAACACCAGGACGGCCTGCGCGGGCGTCGCGCGGAGGTGCTCGAACACGTCGCCGACCGCCGAGTTGGCGTTCTCCGCCCCGACGATCGCGATGTAGACCAGGGACGCGGGCACCGTGAGCAACAGGCCGCCGATGCCGAACAGCGCACCGATCCCGACGTCGCGCCACGACCACCGCAGCGCCAGGTCGATCTTCGGGCCGTTGCCGCGGACCTTCGTGGCGACGATCGCGACGGTGGCCGAGCAGATCGTCGGGACGCCGAGCAGGACCGCGAGGGTGCCGACGCCCGGCGCCGTCCCCGCCGTGATCAGCACTGCGCCGAGCAGGGCCGAGACCCCGAGGAAGACGGCCTCGGCAAGGAGGTAGGCGGGAAAACCCCAGCGGTGGGGTGCCCGGGGTGGCGGACCGCTCGCGACGGCCGGCGCCCCGCCGTGGGGACCCGGCGGATACGGGGGTGGGCCGGGGTGCGGCCCCCAGGGCCCGCCCGGCCGCCCCGGGAACGGCTGTCCCGGCGACCCCTGTCCCAACCGCTGTCCCGACGACGGCCGGCCCGGCGGCGGACCGCCCCGGTACGGCGGCGGTGCGCCGGGGAACGGTCCCACGGGTGGCGGGCCGATCACGCCCGGCCCGGGGCGCGGCGGCTCGGCCCGACCGGGCTGGACGGGACCGGGATCCGCCGGGGCGGAGTGGGGATCGGCCGCCGACGGCTCCCCCGCGGACGAGGGCTGTGGCGGCGTCGGGTCGGGCGCGGGCGCCGCGTGCTCGTGGTCGCTGTCCGTCGGGACCGACGGGCCGGACCCCGCGGCGGCGTTGCCGCCGGATACCGGGACGCCGGGCGCAGAGACACCGGACAGCGGGACGCCGGGCACGGGGGCTCCGGGCTCAGCGAATCCGGGCTCGGCGACTCCGGGCTCGGCGACTCCGGGCTCGGCGACTCCGGGCTCAGGGACTCCGGGCTCGGCGACCCCGGACACGGGAACGCCGGACACGGGAACGCCGGACACGGGAACGCCAGCAGATACCGGGACGTCGGGTGCCTGGACGTCGGATACCTGGACGTCGGATACCGGGAGATCCGGCGCGGGAACCTCGGGTGCCGGGACGTCGACCGGGACGTCGGGTACCGGGACGTCGGGCTCGCGCGTCGGGTCGCCCTCCGGTGATCGCACACGACGACGCTACCTGCGTGCGCCCCACCGGGTCGGCCGCCCGACCCCGATGCCCGATTGCTCCCCGTGCGCGTGCCGGCTCAGGCCGCGGCGTACACCACGCGTCCGCGCAGCATGATCAGCGCGGGCTCCCGGACGGTGCCGAGGTCGGCGCGCGGATCGGCGCGGTAGACGACGAGGTCGGCGGGCGCGCCGGGGGTCAGCCCGGGGCGTCCCAACCACTCGCGGGCGGCCCAGGAGGCCGCGCCCAGCGGGTCGGGATGTCCGGCGGCGGCGAGCGCGGCGATCTCGTCGGCGATGCGGCCGTGCCGGATGCCGCCGCCCGCGTCGGTGCCCGCGAAGACGGGCACCCCTGCCTCCGCGGCGCGGCGCACGACGTCGGCCGCGGTGCGGTGCAGGTCGCGCATGTGTGCCGCGTACGCCGGGTACCGGGAGGCGCGGTCGGCGATCGACGGGAACGTGTCGACGTTGATCAGCGTCGGCACCAGCGCGGTCCCCCGGCGGGCCATCTCGTCGATCAGCTCGTCGGTGAGGCCGGTGCCGTGCTCGATGCAGTCGATCCCCGCGCCGATCAGCCCGGGCAGGGCCGTGGTGCCGAAGACGTGCGCGGTGACCCTGGCGCCCGCGTCGTGCGCGACACGGATGGCCTCGGCGAGCACGTCGTCGGGCCAGAGCGGGGCGAGGTCGCCCTCGGCTCGGTCGATCCAGTCGCCGACGAGCTTGACCCAGCCGTCGCCCGCCGCGGCCTGCTCGGCGACGGCCTCGGGCAGCAGCGCGGGATCGTCGAGGTCGACGGACACCCCCGAGATGTAGCGCTTCGGCCTGGCCAGGTGGCGGGCGGCCCGGATGATCTCGGGCAGGTCGACGCGGGCCTGCAGCGGCGTGGTGTCGACCGGCGAGCCGCAGTCGCGGATCAGCAGCGTGCCGTGGTCGCGGTCGGTGGTCGCCTGGGCGGCGGCCTCGTCGAGCGTCGTGGCGCCCTCGGCGTCGAGCCCGACGTGGCAGTGCGCGTCGACGAGGCCGGGCAGGATCCACCCGCCGTCGACCAGCGTCTCCGCCCCGGCCGAGCCCTCCTCGACGATCCGGCCGTCGCCACCGACGAGGATCTCGCCGGTCTCGCCGTCGGGCAGCAGCACACCCCGCAGCCGGTAGCCGGCGGCGGGCACCCCTGCGGCCGTCACGGCTTCTTCTTGCCGAAGTTCAGCTTCGACGGGTCGAACCCGGGCGGCAGCTGGTCGAGTCCACCGAGCCCGGGCGGCAGCTGCTGCAGGCTCGACGGCAGCTGCGACATGTCCGGCATCCCGACGGGCCGGCGAGCCTGCGTCGGGCCCTTGCGGCCCTTGGCGTTCTTCTTGCCCTTGCGGGTCTTCGACTGCCGGCGGCCACCGCCGCCGAAGCCGAACTGGCCCGCCATCGCCTTCATCTGCTTGCGGGCTTCGAAGAACCGGTTGACCAGGTCGTTCACGTCGCTCACGGTGACGCCCGAGCCGTTGGCGATCCGGAGCCGCCGGGACCCGTTGATGATCTTCGGGTTCTCCCGCTCGGCCGGGGTCATACCGCGGATGATCGCCTGCAGCTTGTCGAGCTGCTTGTCGTCGACCTGGGCCAGCGCCTCCTTCATCTGCGCCGAGTTGGCGCCGGGGAGCATGCCCAGGATGTTGCCGATCGGCCCCATCTTGCGGATCGCGAGCATCTGGTCGAGGAAGTCCTCGAGGGTGAGCTCGCCGCTGCCGATCTTGTCGGCGGTCGCCTGCGCCTTCTCGGCGTCGAAGACCTGCTCGGCCTGCTCGATGAGGGTCAGCAGGTCGCCCATCCCGAGGATGCGCGAGGCCATCCGGTCGGGGTGGAAGACGTCGAAGTCCTCGAGCTTCTCGCCGTTGGACGCGAAGAGGATCGGCTGCCCGGTGACCTCGCGGACCGACAGCGCGGCACCACCGCGGGCGTCGCCGTCGAGCTTCGTGAGCACGACGCCGCTGAAGCCGACGCCGTCGCGGAACGCCTCGGCCGTCGCGACGGCGTCCTGACCGATCATCGCGTCGACGACGAACAGCGTCTCGTCGGGGCGGACCGCGTCGCGGATGTCGGAGGCCTGCTGCATGAGCTCGGCGTCGACACCCAGCCGGCCCGCGGTGTCGACGATGACGATGTCGTACATCTTGTCGCGGGCGTGCGCGACGCCCCGGCGGGCGACGTCGACCGGGTCGCCCACACCGTTGCCGGGCTCGGGCGCGAACGTGGTGACGCCCGCGCGCTCGCCGACGATCTGCAGCTGGTTGACGGCATTGGGGCGCTGCAGGTCGCAGGCCACGAGCAGCGGCGTGTGGCCCTGCCCCTTGAGCCAGCGGGCGAGCTTGCCCGCGAGCGTCGTCTTACCGGAACCCTGCAGACCCGCGAGCATGATGACGCTCGGCGGCTCCTTGGCCAGCGCGATCCGCCGGGTCTCGCCGCCGAGGACCGCGATGAGCTCCTCGTTGACGATCTTGACGACCTGCTGCGCCGGGTTCAGCGCCTGGGACACCTCCGCGCCCTTGGCGCGCTCCTTGATCCGGGCGATGAACGCGCGCACGACCGGTAGCGCGACGTCCGCCTCGAGCAGGGCGATGCGAATCTCGCGGGCGGTGGCGTCGATGTCGGCCTCGGAGAGCCGGCCCTTGCCACGGAGACCGGCGAGCGCCGTACCGAGTCGATCGGAGAGGGTGTCGAACACCCCTCCGAGCCTACTTGGGCCCGACAGCGGGCGTCGTGTCCACCCGCAGGCCACGCCCGGTGTCGGTGCGGTCGGGCACCCGGACCGACGCCCAACCGTCGTCGACCTCGCCGCGGCGCAGCCGTCCGGCCGGCCCGTCGGCGGCCGCGACGTGCCGGTCGAACGCCTCGGGCCGCACCGTCCGGCCGCGGGCACGCTGGCCGCGCAGCGCCTGGGTGGGCTCGGCGTCCCGCTCCGTCCACTCGTTCCGTGAGTCACGACCCCGCGCGCAGCGGGGGCCGTGCCGAGGGTCGTGCCGGGGGTCGTGGCGGGGCCGTGAGCGGCGATGGCCGCTCAGGCACAGGTCGCACCGGCGACCATCGGCGCTCACGGTCAGACGGCGTCGGGGCCCCGCTCGCCGGTCCGCACGCGCACCACCGTCTCGACGCGCGTCACCCAGATCTTGCCGTCGCCGATCTTGCCCGTCCGCGCGCCCGCCACGACGGCGTCGATCACGCGGTCGGCGAACTCGTCGTCGACCAGCACCTCGATGCGCAGCTTGGGGACGAAGTCGACGGAGTACTCCGCGCCGCGGTAGACCTCCGTGTGCCCCTTCTGCCGGCCGAAGCCCTGGGCCTCGGAGACCGTCATGCCGAGCACGCCCGCCCGCTCGAGCTGCGCCTGGACGTCGGCGAGCTGGAACGGCTTGACGATCGCGGTCACGAGCATCATCGGGGGCCCTCCGGGGACGGTCGGGCCGCGGCGGTGCCCGCCGCGGTCAGTACCGCATGCTCCACGGCGGTGCGCAGCGGCGTGGGAAGGGCCCCACCCGGGCCCGGCCCCGACACCCCGAAGGAGTCGACGACCGACGCGCCGAGCGTCGAGACGCGGGCCCAGCGCAGGTCCAGCCCGCACTCCTGCTCCAGCGCCGCGGCGACGCGGTGCAGCAGCCCGATCCGGTCCGTCCCGCGCAGCTCCAGTACCACGACACCGGACGACTCGTCGTCGAACCAGAGCACCCGCGGGGGCGCCGACGACTCCGGATCCGGGTTGGCCGGGGCGTAGTCACGTTCCTTGCGCGCCAACGCGTCGGGCAACGACAGCGCGCCCGACGCGACGCGCGCGAGATCGCTGCGGACCAACGCCGGGTCGGGCATCCCGCCGAACCGCGGGGACACGGTGAACTCGTGCACGACGACCTCGCCCGCCTCGCCGTCCACCGAGTGGATCTCGGCGGCGTGCACCTCCAGCGAGTGCAGCGCGAGCACCCCGGCGGCCGCGGCGAGGGTGCCGGGTCCGTGCGGCATCGCGACCACGACCGACGCGGGCTTGTCGCCGCTGATGCTGACGTGCGGTTTCCCGTCGTCGCGGGTCGCCGCGGCCAGCGCGAGTCCCTCCTCGCCCAGCGCCCCCGGCCGCGGCAGCGGCTCCCCCGCCATCAGCGCACGGGCCCGGGCGGTGAGATCGCCGACGAGCCGCTGCTTCCACGGGCTCCACACGCCCGGTCCGGTGGCCAGCGAGTCGGCCTCGGCCAGCGCGGCGAGCAGGTCGAGCAGCAGCGGGCTCCCGCCGAGGGTCTCGACGACGCGTTCGATCGTCGCGGGGTCGTCGAGGTCGCGACGCGTCGCGGTGTGCGGCAGCAGGAGGTGGTGGCGGACCATCTCCCCCAGCACCTCGACGTCGGCCTCCGGCAGCCCGAGCCGGTGCCCGACCTGCCGCGCCAGCGAGGCCCCGACGACGGAGTGGTCGGCACCGCGGCCCTTGCCGATGTCGTGCAGCAGGGACCCCACGAGCAGCAGGTCGGGGCGGGCGACGCGCGTCGTCAGGCGGGCGGCGTGCGCGCAGGCCTCGACCAGGTGCCGGTCGACGGTCCAGACGTGCGCCCGGTCGCGCGGCGGCAGGTCGCGCACAGCGCCCCACTCCGGGAAGAGCCGTCCCCACAGCCCGGTGCGGTCCATCGCCTCGACGACGTCGACCATCCCGCGGCCCGACCCCAGCAGCGACAGCAGCTCGCCGACCGCCTCCCGCGGCCACGGCTCGCGCAGCTCGGGCGCGGTCTCCGACAGCCGGTGCAACGTCGACGCGGCGACCGGCAGGCCGGTCCGCGCGGCCGTCGCGGCCACCCGCAGCACCAGCGCGGGGTCGCGCGCCGCGCTGGCGTCGCGGGCCAGCGCGACCTCGCCGAGGTGCTCGACGACGCCCGAGTCCAACGGACGGCGCACCGGCGGTCGGCGCAGCGCCGCGAGCCCCCGCCTCGGCAGTGCCGCCCGCGCCGAGCGCAGACCGACCTCGGCGGAGAACGCCACGGCCCGCGCGGCCCCGGACAGGGCCCTGGCCAGGTCGAACCGGTCGCCCAGGTCCAGCACGCTCGCGACCTCGTCGGCGTCCTGGGCGCGCAGCACGTCACGCGCGCGTCCCGCGAGGCGGTGCAGCTCGGTGCGGACGTCGAGCAGCAGCAGGCGCGCCGCGACGACGTCGGCCGCGGGCCGGTCGAGCAGCTGGGCGGCGGCGAGCGCGTCGACGAGCTGGATGTCGCGCAGCCCGCCGTGCCCGTTCTTCAGGTCCGGCTCGACGCGGTGCGCGACCTCGCCGTTGCGCCGCCAGCGCTCGGTGGCGCCGTCGGCGATCTCGTCGAAGCGGCCGCGGATGCCCGACCGCCAGGCGTTGCGCACCGCGGTCCGCACCGTGTCGGTGAGTCCCGGATCGCCGGCGATGTGCCGTAGCTCCAGCAGGCCGAAGGCGGCCCGCAGGTCGGTGGCCGCGACCTGGACGGCCTGGCCGGGAGTGCGCACCGAGTGGTCGAGGCCGATCCCGGCGTCCCACAGCGGGTACCAGATCTGCTCGGCCAGCCGATCGACGCCCGTGCGGGCCTCGTGCAGCAGGACGAGGTCGAGATCGGAGTACGGGGCGAGCTCACGGCGGCCCAGTGCCCCCACCGCGGCGAGCGCGATCCCCGATCCGGCGCCGCCGATGCCGATGGCCGCGGCGCGGCCCGCGAGCCAGAAGTCGTGCAGGTCGACCAGCGCGGTGCGCAGCGCCTCGGGCGCCAGCCGCCGTCTCCCGTCGACCGGGTCGAGCAGCACCGCCCGCGCCTTGACCAGGTCCTCCGCCGACGTGGACCCTGCCGTCACCACTGCGCGCCCCCCGAGGCGTCGTCCTGCCCGTGGCGTGTCACGGGACCCTGTTCCCCCACGACACGATCGCGGGTCTTGCTCCGTCGTCCCCCGGGGCGCCTGCCTCGGGGCCGTTCGTCTGCCGGGCCGTCTCCAGCCGCGACACCCATACCTTGCCGTCGCCGATGCGCCCGGACCGAGCCGCCCGGACGACGGCGTCGACGACCTCGTCGGCCACCGCGTCGTCCACGACGACCTCGACCCGCACCTTCGGCACGAAGTCCAGCCGGTAGTCCGCCCCGCGGTAGACCTCGGTGTGGCCGCGCTGGCGGCCGAACCCGGAGACCTCCGTGACCGTCGCCGACTCCACCCCGAGCGCGGCGAGCGCCGCCCGGACGTCGTCGAGCGCGAACGGTTTGACGACGGCCGTCACGAGCTGCATTTCCCTCCTCCAACAACCCGCCCCGACGGCCCCGAGGCCCGCCGCTGTACTCCGCGACGGGCCCCGGGGCATTCGGGCTGCTAGATGGCGTCGGCGCCGCGCTCGCCGGTGCGGACCCGGACGATCGACTCGACCGGCGTCGTCCAGACCTTGCCGTCACCGATCTTGCCGGTGCGGGCCGACTCGATCACCGCGTCGACGACCTTCTCCGCCAGCGCGTCGTCGGCGACGACCTCGACCCGGACCTTGGGCACGAAGTCCACCGAGTACTCCGCACCGCGGTAGACCTCGGTGTGGCCCTTCTGCCGGCCGTAGCCCTGGACCTCGCTGACCGTCATGCCGAGCACGCCGATCTGCTCCAGCGCGCCCTTCACGTCCTCCAGCACGAACGGCTTGATGATCGCCGTGACCAGCTTCATCGTCAGCTCTCCTTACCGGCGCCTGCGGGAACGGCAGCCGAGACGGTCGCCGCGTCGGGACGCGGGGTGCCCAGGCCGCCGCCACCGCGCAGACCCGCGAGGTCGTAGCCCGTCTCCGCGTGCTCGGTCTCGTCGAGACCCTGGACCTCGTCCTCGGCCGTGGCACGCAGACCGAAGATCGCCTTGACGATGAACGCGATGACCAGGCTCAGCACGAAGCTGTAGATCATCACCGCGAACCCGCCGACCGCCTGCCGCCACAGCTGGTCGAGACCGCCGCCGTAGAACAGGCCGTCGACACCCGCGGGGGCCGACGAGGTGGCGAACAAGCCGACCAGCAGGGTGCCCGCGAGACCACCGATCATGTGGACGCCGACGACGTCGAGCGAGTCGTCGAAGCCCAGCCGGTACTTGAGGCCGACCGCCAGGGCACACACGACGCCGGCAATGGCACCGACGGCGATCGCGCCGAGCGGCGACACCGACGAACAGGACGGCGTGATCGCGACGAGGCCCGCGACGATGCCGGACGCGGCACCGAGGCTGGTGGGCTTGCCGTCGCGGAAGCGCTCGACCAGCAGCCAGGCGAGCATCGCGGCCGAGGTCGCGACCAGCGTGTTGACGAACGTGATGCCCGCGACCGCGTTCGAGCCGACCGCCGAACCGGCGTTGAACCCGAACCAGCCGAACCACAGCAGCCCGGCGCCGAGCATGACCAGCGTCAGGTTGTGCGGACGCATCGGCTCCTTGGGCCAGCCGCGGCGCTTGCCGAGGACCAGGCAGAGCGCGAGACCCGCGGCACCGGCGTTGATGTGGACCGCGGTACCACCCGCGAAGTCGACCGCCTTCAGCGTGTTGGCGATCCAGCCACCCTTCTCGGCGGTGACGCCGTCGAAGGAGAACACCCAGTGCGCGACCGGGAAGTACACGATCGTCGCCCACAGGCCCGCGAAGACCAGCCACGGACCGAACCGGAGACGATCGGCGGCGGCACCCGAGATCAGGGCGACCGTGATGATCGCGAACATCCCCTGGAAGGCGACGAACACCGTCGCGGGGATCGTGCCGACGAGCGGGACCTCGACCGGCGGTCCGCCCGCCGCCTCGAGATACGTCCCGCCGAACAGGCCCTTGAGGCCCGCGTACTGCGCCGGGTTGCCGAGCAGGCCGGCGCCGACGTCATTGCCGAAGGCCATGGAGTAGCCGTAGAGCACCCAGAGCACCCCGACGATGCCGAGCGAGGAGATGCTCATCATCATCATGTTCAGGACGCTCTTGCTGCGGACCATGCCGCCGTAGAAGAACGCCAGTCCGGGTGTCATGAGCAGCACCAGCGCGGAGCTGGCGAGCATCCATGCGGTATCGCCGGTGTCAGGCACGGAACTCCCTCCCGTCTACGCCGCTCGTAGTGCGGCAGGTGCGGGAATACTCGGATCGCCGTGTTTCACCGGGAGCCGCCGTACGTTTCGGCGCGGTGAACGGACCGCCCCGGCGCGTTACAAGCGGATTACCGCGTGGCGGGGCTCACCGGTCGGCTCCCCCGGGCGCCAGGAAGGTCACGCGCAGGTCACGACGCCTCGGCCGCCCCGGCGATCGGCTACACGCGGCGCGACGCCGTGACCCGGACGGGCGACAGGCTGTCGGGGCCCCGACCATCCGGGCGCAACCTCACGGTCGCCCGCGGCGCCCAGCAGGACCGTGAGGTTGCGCCCGACCGGGGCCGAGCCGTCGAACGCCTGCGCGGCACGACGCCCCGCCCCGGACGGGCGACAGGCCGCCCGGACCCCCGCGCAATCCCGAGCGCAACCCCACGGTCGCCCGCGGCGCCCAGCAGGACCGTGAGGTTGCGCGCGGCGGGCGTCGGCCCGTGCGGTCGCGAAGCAGCAGGCCGGTCAGGCCAGGAGGGCGTCGACGAAGGCGGCGGGCTCGAAGGGGGCGAGGTCGTCGGGGCCCTCGCCGAGGCCGACGAGCTTCACCGGGACGCCCAGCTCGCGCTGCACGCGGAAGACGATGCCGCCCTTGGCCGTGCCGTCGAGCTTGGTGAGGACGATGCCCGTCACCTTGACGACGTCGCCGAACACGCGGGCCTGCGTGAGGCCGTTCTGGCCGGTGGTGGCGTCGAGGACGAGCAGCACCTCGTCGACCTCGGCCTGCTTCTCGACGACGCGCTTGACCTTGCCCAGCTCGTCCATCAGGCCGGTCTTGGTGTGCAGCCGCCCGGCGGTGTCGAGCAGGACGGCGTCGGCGCCGTCGGCGGTGCCGCGCTTGACCGCGTCGAACGCGACGCTCGCGGGGTCGCCACCCTCGGGACCGCGCACGACGGCCGCGCCCGCGCGCTCGCCCCATGTCGCGAGCTGCTCGGCGGCGGCGGCCCGGAATGTGTCGGCGGCGCCCAGGACGACGTGGCGGCCGTCGGCGACCAGCACCCGGGCGAGTTTGCCGGTGGTCGTCGTCTTGCCCGTGCCGTTGACGCCGACGACGAGCAGCACGGCGGGCCGCCCGTCGTGCGGGAGGGCCGCGACGGAGCGGTCGAGTCCGGGTTCGAGCGCCTGCCCCAGGACGTCGCGCAGCAGCCGGCGGGCCTGGTCGGGGGTGCGGACGCCGCGGGACGCGATCTCGGTACGCAGGATCTCGACGAGCTCGGCCGTCATCTCGGGGCCGAGGTCGGCCTGCAGGAGCGTCGCCTCGACGTCCTCCCACGACTCCTCGTCGAGCTCTCCCGCGCCCAGCAGGCCCAGCAGGCTCTGCCCGAATGCCGACCGCGACCGCGAGAGCTGGCCACGCAGCCGTTCCAGGCGGCCGGCGGTCGGCGCGATGGGCTCGGTGGGCGCGGCCGGCGCGGCCCCGGCGGCCGACGCGGCCGGGGCCTCGTCGGCCGGTGTCGGGGGCGCCTTCTCCGCGGGCTTCGCCGGAGCGGCGGTGTCCGCAGCGGGCTTCCCCGCAGTGGGTTTCGCCGGAGCGGGCTTCTCGGGAGCGGGCTTCTCGGGAGCGACCTTCTCGACGGGTGCCGCCGGGGCGGGCTTCTCGGCGGCCGGCTCAGCGGGCGCCTTCTCCGCGGGCTCGGCGGGCGCAGCTGCCCCGTCGGCCGGGGCCGGTTTCGCCTCCGTCGGCGCCGCGGCGGCAGCTGCTGCCGCGGCGGCCGCCGCGGTGCCCGGCCTGCCGTCGGTGGCGGTACCCGGCTTCTCCTCGGGAGCCTTCTCCTCGGGCGCCTGCTCCGGGGCCGGAGCCTCGGCAGTGGGCTCGGCGGGCGAGACGATCGCCGTGCCGCGCGGCGGCGTCGGGACGTCGTTGGGCGCGCCGCTGGGGACCGTGGGGACGCCCTCGGGGGGCGTGCGCGCGTCGGTGGCGGTGCCTGCGGTGGGCAGGCCGTCGGGCGGGGTGCGGACGTCGTCGGCGGTGTCCGTGGAGCCGGTGGGCGCCGGTGCCGCGGAGGCCGGCGGCGCCTCGGCGGGCGGCTCCGCCTCGGGCGCCTCCTCCGGTTCGGACGGCGCGGGGGCCGGTGCGGTCGCCGTTCCCGACGAGAAGCTGAACCCGCTGCTCGCCTTGTAGCCGCCGCCCTTCGGTGGGGCGGCCACCTCCGGAGCAGAGCCGCCCTCGACCTGGCCCGGCTCGCGCAGGCTGATGCGTCTGCGCCTCCCGATCACCAGCCCGAGGACGAGCGCGATCAGCAGCACAGCCGCGACCACGGCCACGACGATCCAGAGGGTCTGCGTCACGTTTCCACCCTGTCATGCCCCGGAGGGCGTCACGACGCGGGGCGCAGCCGTTGCGAGATGACCGTCGTGATTCCGTCGCCGCGCATGGAGACGCCGTAGAGCGCGTCGGCGACCTCCATCGTCGGCTTCTGGTGGGTGATGACGATGAGCTGGCTGGTCTCGCGCAGCTCCTCCATCAGCGAGATCAGCCGCCGGAGGTTGACGTCGTCGAGCGCGGCCTCGATCTCGTCGAGCACGTAGAAGGGCGAGGGCCGCGCCCGGAAGATCGCGACGAGCAGGGCCATCGCCGTGAGCGACCGCTCGCCGCCCGACAGCAGCGACAGCCGCTTGACCTTCTTGCCCGGCGGGCGGGCCTCGACCTCGATCCCGGTGGTGAGCAGGTCGTCGGGGTCGGTGAGGACGAGGCGGCCGTCGCCGCCGGGGAACAGCGTCGCGAAGACGATCTCGAACTCGCGGGCGACGTCGGCGTACGCGGCGGCGAAGACCTCGAGGATCTTGTCGTCGACCTCCTGCACGACGGTGAGCAGGTCGCGGCGGGTGTTCTTGAGGTCCTCGAGCTGCGTGGACAGGAAGCGGTAGCGCTCCTCGAGCGCGGCGAACTCCTCCAGGGCGAGCGGGTTGACCTTGCCCAGCAGCGAGAGGTCCTTCTCGGCGCGCTTGAGCCGGCGCTCCTGGGTGGGCCGGTCGAACGGCATGGCCGGGGGTGCGACGACGTCCTCGCCGCGTTCCCTGGCCGCCTCGAACTCGGCCATCTCGGCGGCCGACGGCGGCACCGGCACGTCGGGCCCGTACTCGGCGACCAGGTCGTCGACGCCCAGGCCGTGGTCGGCCAGCACCTTCTCGGTGAGCTGCTCCAGGCGCAGCCGTGACTGGGCGCGCAGCACCTCGTCGCGGTGCACGGCGTCGGTGAGCTTCTCCAGCAGCCCGGTGAGCCGCGTCGTCGCGGTGCGGGCCTCCGCGAGGGCGGCCTCGCGGTCGGCGCGGGCCGCGGCCATCTCGTCGCGTTCGGCGGCGGCGAGGCCGAGCGAGACGTCGATGCGCTCCAACGCGGCGGCCCCGGCATCGACCACCAGGGCGGCCACGGCGGCGCCGCGTTCGCGTTCGGCCCGGGCGGCCTCGGCGCGGGCGCGGGCCTGGCGTTCCGACGACGCCTGCCGGCGCAGCGACTCCGCCCGCCCCGCGATGGCGCGGGCCCGCTCCTCGGCGGTGCGCAGCGCGAGGCGGGCCTCGACCTCCTCCGAGCGGGCGTGCGCGAGCGCGTCGGCGGCCGCGTCGCGGACCTCGGTGTCGGGCTCCTCCTCGACCGGCTCGTCCTCGGCGATGGACAGCTGGTGCTCGGCGGCCTCCAGCGCGAGCAGCGCGTCGGACCGGCGGGCCTCGACGGCGTCCCGACGCTCCCGCAGCCGCCGCGCCTCCGCCTCGGCCGAGGCGACGACCTGTTCCAGCCGGGACAGCTGGGCCGTGGCGGCCGAACGGCCCGCCTCGGCGGACCGCAGCGCGCCGCGCGCCGCGTCGACGTCGGCCGACCGGGCGGCCTCCTCGGCCCGCGCACCCTCGACCGCCGGGCGCAGCCGGGCCAGCTCCTGCTCGACGGCCTCGCGGGACTCGACGGCGGCGTCGATCGCGGCCTGCACGTCGAGGGCGGACGACGCCGCGCCGGACCCGCCACGCGCCCGGGTCGCGGACAGCACGTCGCCCTCGACGGTGACGGCGGTGAGCTCGGGCCGGGCGTCGACGACGGCGCGCGCGGCGTCGAGGTCGTCGACGACGACGACGTCGGCCAGCAGGGCGGCGACCGTACCGGTCAGGGGTTCGGCGGCGGTGACCAGCGCCGAGGCCCAGCGACCCGTCGGCGGCTCCCCCGTCCGGGCCGCCGTCGAGAAACCGCCCACCAGCAGCGACGCGCTCCCGGAGTCGGTGGCGCGCAGGGACCGCAGCGAGGCCACCGCGTCGGCCGGCGAGGCCACGGCCACGCCGTCGGCCAGCGACCCGAGGACCGCCGCGATCGCGGTCCGCGCCGACGGGTCGACGGTGAGCAGCCCCGACACCGCGCCGAGCACCCCGTCGGCGCCGAGCAGCGCGCCCGTGCCGTCCTTGCGGGCGAGTCCGACCGACAGCGCGTCGACCCGCGCCCGCCAGTGCGCCCGCTGCTGCTCGACCTCCCGTTCGCGGGCCACCAGCTCCGCGACGCGCGCCGCGGCGCTCTCCCGGGCGGCCTCGGCCTCGGCGACGCGGTCGGCCAGGCCGGAGTCGCCGTCGTCGAGGACGCCGGTGCTCTCCCGCGCGGCCTCCAGCTCGCCCGCGGCCTCCTCCGTCCGGGCCTGCGCCTCGGCCAGCGCCTCGGACAGCCGTTCGATCTCGTCGGCGGTGGCGGCCGCGCCGGTGCGCAGGGCCTCGGCCTTCCCGGCGAGGGTCGCGATCCCGGCGCGGCGGTCGGCCAGCGCCCGGACCGCGGCGAGGTGTGCGCGCTCGGCGGCCTGCAGCGTGCGCTCGTGCTCGGTGCGCTCCTCGAGCACCTCCGCGAGCCGGGTACGTGCCTGCGAGACACCCTCGACGAGCAGTTCCTCCTCGGCGGCGATCTCGTCGGCCTCGGCGTCGAGCTCGTCGGGGTCGCGGCCGGGCGTGCGCTCGGCCGCGGCCGAGTCGGCGAGGTGGCGTGCCCGCTCCTGGGCGAGCCGGACCGTGCCGCGCAGCCGCTCGGCCAGCGCGGACAGCCGGTACCACACGTCCTGGGCGGCGGCGAGCCGCGGCGCGTCCGCGGCCAGCGCCTCCTCCAGCTCCGCCTGCGTCTCGCGGGCGACCCGCAGCTCCTCCTCGACCTCCGCGCGCCGGGCCCGGGCGGCCTGCTCGTCGGCCTCCTCGCGGGCCAGCGCGTCGCGCAGCGCGACGAGGTCGTCGGCGGCCAGCCGCAGCCTGGCGTCGCGCAGCTCCGACTGCACGGCCTGGGCCCGCCGGGCGATCTCGGCCTGCCGGCCCAGCGGCTTGAGCTGGCGGCGCAGCTCCGCGGTGAGGTCGGTGAGGCGGGTCAGGTTGGCCTGCATCGCGTCGAGCTTGCGGAGCGCCTTCTCCTTGCGCTTGCGGTGCTTGAGGACGCCCGCGGCCTCCTCGATGTAGGCGCGCCGGTCCTCCGGCTTGGACTGCAGCACCCCGTCGAGCTGGCCCTGCCCGACGATGACGTGCATCTCCCGGCCGATGCCGGAGTCCGACAGCAGCTCCTGCACGTCGAGCAGCCGGGCCCGGTCGCCGTTGATCTCGTACTCGCCCGCGCCGTCGCGGAACATCCGCCGGGTGATCGACACCTCGGAGTACTCGATGGGCAGCGCGCCGTCGGAGTTGTCGATCGTCAGCGTCACCTCGGCGCGGCCCAGCGGCGCGCGGCCCGACGTGCCGGCGAAGATGACGTCCTCCATCTTCCCGCCGCGCAGCGCCTTGGCACCCTGTTCGCCGAGCACCCAGCTGATCGCGTCGACGACGTTGGACTTACCCGACCCGTTCGGTCCCACGACGCAGGTGATGCCCGGTTCGAGGCGCAGCGTCGTGGCCGAGGCGAAGGACTTGAAGCCCTTCAGCGTCAGGCTCTTGAGGTGCACTCGGATCTCCCGGGGAGCGGCGGTCGGGAAAGGCTACCGGGGTCAGGCCTCGCGGAATCCGGCCCAGCCGCCCCGCGCGTCGCCCCACTGCGTCACGACGTCGTCGACCCGGCCCGGTGTCCCGCCGCCGCGCAGCAGCCCGAGCAGCCGCTCGCACGACTCGTGATCACCCTCCGCAACGATCGCCACTCGTCCGTCGGGAAGGTTGCGGGCCTCCCCGACGAGCCCGATCTCGAGCGCCCGCGCCCGCGTCCACCAGCGGAAACCGACGCCCTGTACGGCTCCGTGCACCCACGCCGTGAGCCGAACGGCGGAACCATCGTTGATACTCACAGTACTGGTACGTTACCCGGCCGTGACCCGACTGACGGGAAGGCGCGGCGGTCCCCTGCTGATCGCCCTGACCGTCGGTGCGCTGCTCGCAGGTCTCGGGACGCTGCTCGGCGTCGACGCGATGCCCGCCGGGCTCGCCTCGACGACGGGCATGTCGAACGACCCCCCGCTCCCCGCGTACACCCCACCGACGACGCAGTCCTCGTCGGCGCTCGCCCTCCCCGGCGAGACCCTGCCGACGACGACCGGCCCACCGGCCCCGAGTCCCCGCGCAGGTGCGCCGCCGGGCTCCGCCACGGCCGCCCCACCCCGCACGACGAGCCAGCCTCCCCGCACCACGACCGCTCCCCGCTCCCCCTCCTCCGCCGTCGCTCCCCCGACATCCGGCGGACCCGCAGCCCAGGTCGTGGCGATCACCAACCAGCAACGCGCCGCCAACGGCTGCGGTGCGCTCACCGTCGACGCGCGGCTCACCGCCGCGGCGCAGAAACACAGCGCCGACATGTCGGCGGGCGGCTACTTCGACCACGACAGCCAGGACGGCCGCACCTTCGACCAGCGGATCCGCGCCGAGGGCTATCCCTCGCCCGGCGCGGAGAACATCGCGCAGGGCCAGCGGAGCGCCCAGGAGGTCATGGACGACTGGATGAACTCACCCGGCCACCGCCGCAACATCCTGGACTGCTCGCTGCGGACGATCGGCGTCGGCTGGGCGTCGAACGGGAACTACTGGACCCAGGACTTCGGCCGCTGACCCCGGTCCGGTGCGTCCGGCGACGGCTCCGTCGCCCCACGCACCGGATCAGGGGTCGAGGACCAGCCGGTAGCCCATGCCCGGTTCGGTGAGCAGGTGCACGGGGCGGGCAGGTTCCGGTTCGAGCTTGCGGCGCAGCTGGGCGAGGTAGACCCGCAGGTAGTTGGTCTCCGTCGCGTAGCCGGGGCCCCACACCTCGCGAAGGATGTCGCGCTGCGCGACGAGCCGTCCCGGGTGCCGGGCGAGCATCTCGAGGATGCCCCACTCGGTCGGCGTCAGGTGCACGACGACCTCGCCCCCGGCGGCCCGGCGCACCACCCGCTTGGCGGCGAGGTCGACCCGGAACGCCCCGGCGTCGACGACGGCCTCGCCGCCGTCGGCACCCGACACCGCGGCCCGGCGCACCGCGGCCCGCAGCCTGGCCAGCAGCTCGGCCATCCCGAACGGCTTGGTGACGTAGTCGTCGGCGCCGGCGTCGAGCGCCCGCACCTTGTCGCCGGCGTCGGTCCGGGCCGACAGCACGACGATCGGCACGCTGCTCCACCCGCGCAGACCCTCGACGACCTCGGTGCCGTCGAGGTCGGGCAGCCCCAGGTCGAGGACGACGACGTCGGGGCGGCCGTCGGCCGCGGCGCGCAGCGCGCCGCTCCCGGTGTCGGCGAGCTGGACGTCGTAGCCGTGGGCGGTGAGGTTGATCCGCAGGGCGCGCAGGATCTGCGGGTCGTCGTCGACGACCAGGACGCGCACCGGGGAGCTCACACGGACATTCTGACTCCGCCCCGCGCGTCGTCGACGGGCGGCGCCGCGCCGACGTCGCGCTTTCCCGCGGCCGCGCCCGTCCGCCGAGGAGCTGCGCCTCACCACGTCCGACGTCGACCGACCGGCGACCGCCGAGGCCCGCGGATACGCTGGCCCGGCGGTCCGGGCCCACCCGGGCGGCGAGAGGAGCGGTCGTGACGGTCGTCGACAACGCCGTCTACGTGGACGGGAAGCGGGAGGCCGAGCCGAGCTCGCTCGACCAGACCTTCGCCGCGCTGCGACGTTGCCCCGACGGGCGCAGCTTCGGCTGGATCGGCCTGCTGCGGCCGTCGGAGGACGAGATCACCGCCGTCGCCAAGGAGTTCGGGCTGCACCACCTCGCCGTCGAGGACACCGTGCACGCCCACCAGCGGCCCAAGCTCGAGCACTACGACGACACGGTGTTCGTGGTACTGCGACCCGCGCGCTACGTCGACCCGGTCGAGGTCGTCGAGCTCGGCGAGATCCACCTGTTCCTGGGCCGGGACTTCGTCGTGACGGTCCGCCACGCCGACGAGCCCGACCTCGCCGTGGTCCGGCAGCGGCTGGAGGCCAACCCCGAGCTCCTGTCGCACGGCCCGTTCGCGGTGCTCTACGCGGTGCTCGACCAGGTCGTCGACGACTACGGGCCCGTCCTCGACGGCCTGCAGGACGACATCGACCAGATCGAGGTCCAGGTGTTCGACGGCGACCCGGGTGCGTCGCGGCGGATCTACCAGCTCACCCGCGAGGTCATCGCGTTCCAGCGGGCCGTCGAGCCGCTGCGGGAGCTGTTCGGCGAGCTGCGCTACCGGTTCTCCAAGGGCGGCACCGACAGCGACCCCGAGCTGCGCCGGGCGCTGCGCGACGTCGCCGACCACGCGCTGCGCGTCCTCGAACGCACCGACGGGTTCCGGCAGCTGCTCGCCAACATCCTGACCGTCAACTCGACACTCGTCGCCCAGCGGCAGAACGACGAGATGACCCGGCTGACCGAGGCCGGTTACGTGCAGAACGAGCAGATGAAGCGGGTGTCGTCGTGGGCGGCGATCCTGTTCGCGCCGACCCTGATCGCGGGCATCTACGGCATGAACTTCACGCACATGCCGGAGCTGCAGTGGTGGTTCGGCTACCCGATGGCGCTCGGGCTGATGCTGCTGCTCGGCGTCATCCTGTACCTGATCTTCAAGCGCCGCGGCTGGCTCTGAGACCTACACATCAGGGGTGCGCGTTGCGGGGGCGCGGCTGGCAGCGCGGGCATGAGAACGACGACCGGTTCATGAACGCCTCGCGCCGGATCGGCGTGCCACAGCGCGGGCAGGCCCGGTCGGTCTGCCCGTAGACGGCCAGCGAGCGGTCGAAGTAGCCCGACGCCCCGTTGACGTTGACGTACAGCGCGTCGAACGACGTCCCGCCCTGCGCGAGCGCCTCGTCCATCACCTCGGCCGCCGCGGTGAGCACGGCGCGGCCCTGCGCCCGGGTGAGGCTCTCCGTCGGACGGGCCCAGTGCAGCCGCGCCCGCCAGAGCGCCTCGTCGGCGTAGATGTTGCCGATCCCGGAGACGACGGTCTGGTCGAGCAGCGCCCGCTTGAGCCCGGTGCGGCGGCGCCGGATGCCGGCGACGGCGTCGTCGAGGACGAACGCGGGGTCCATCGGGTCGCGCGCGATGTGGGCGACCGGCGCCGGCAGCAGCCCGCCCCCGGCGGCGGGGGCCAGGGGGTGGGCCGAGAGGCCGCCGAACGTGCGCTGGTCGACGAACCGCAGCTCGGGCCCGTCGTCGTCGAACGTGACGCGCACGCGCAGGTGCTTCTCGTCGGGCTTGCCGTGGTCGGCGACGAGCATCTGCCCGCTCATCCCGAGGTGGGCGAGGACGGCGTCGTCGCCCGGCTGCGGCGCGTCCTGCGCCGCATCGGCCAGCTCCAGCCAGAGGTACTTGCCTCGGCGGCGGACCGCACCGACCAGTCGACCGGCGAGCCGGCCGGTGAAGTCGGCGGCCCCGGCGGCGTGCCGGCGGATCGCGCGGGGGTGCGCGACGGTGACGGTGGCGATCCGGCGACCGGCCACATGGTCGGCCAGTCCGCGGCGGACGACCTCGACCTCGGGGAGCTCTGGCACGCGCGCCCGTTCAGACGGCGGTGCCGACGGATCCGTCGGCCTCGGCGGACAGCGTCCGCCAGGCGAGCGCGGCCGCCTTCTGCTCGGCTTCCTTCTTGGTGCGCCCGTCGCCCGAGCCCAGCTCGCGCCCGCCGACGACGGCCGTCGCGGTGAACGTCTTGAGGTGGTCGGGACCGTCCTCGGTGATCCGGTACTCGGGCACACCCAGCTCGGCCGCGGCGGTGAGCTCCTGCAGCGACGTCTTCCAGTCGAGTCCGGCGCCCAGCAGCGGGGCGTTGCGCAGCAGGTCGGCGAAGAGCCGGTGGATGACGTCGCGCGACGTCTCCAGCCCGTGCTGCAGGTAGACGGCACCGATGAGCGCCTCGGTGGCGTCGGCGAGGATGCTCGCCTTCGCCCGGCCGCCGGTGAGCTCCTCACCGCGGCCGAGGAACAGGTGCGCGCCCAGCCCGTCGGGCACCAGCTCGGCGGCCACACCGGCCAGCGCGTTCATGTTGACCACGCTCGCCCGCAGCTTGGCCAGCTGGCCCTCGGGCAGGTCCGGGTGGTCGAGGTAGAGCCGCTCGGTGACGACGATGCTCAGCACGGAGTCGCCCAGGAACTCCAGGCGCTCGTTGGTGGGCAGCCCGCCGTTCTCGTAGGCGTAGGAGCGGTGGGTCAGCGCGAGGGTCAGCAGCTCGGGGTCGAGCTCGACCCCGAGCGCACGGAGGAGGGGGCCGTGATCCTCCACGGCCCCCTGGACTCCCTTGCCCGCCAACGCGGTGCGATCAGGCCGGGGTGACGACCTGGCGGCCGTCGTAGGTCCCGCAGGTGGGGCACGCCACGTGCGGCGGCTTGAGCTCCTTGCAGGCCCGGTTGGAGCAGGCGACGAGGGTCGGCGCGGTCGCCTTCCACTGCGCCCGGCGAGAGCGCGTGTTGGACCGCGACATCCGGCGCTTGGGTACGGCCACGGAGATCTCCTCAGTACTGGTGTCAGTGATCGTGCTAGGGGTGCGTCAGGCGGGCCTGAGCAGTCAGTCCGACGACATCCGCTCGCGCAGCGCGGACCAACGAGGGTCCAGTGTCTCATGCCCGTGGTCGGGCCCGAGATCGGCCTTCCGTCCACCGCACTCGGCGCACAGCCCGGGGCAGTCGTCCCTGCACAGCGGGGCCAGCGGCAGTTCGAGGACGACCGCGTCGCGGACCGCCTGCTCGACGTCGACCGACTCGTCGACCAGCCTCGGGATCTCGTCGGCGTCCGTGGTCTCCTCGGTGACGCTGTCGGGGTAGGCGTAGAGCTCCCCGATGCGGACCGTCAGCTCGTCGGTGAGCTCGTCGAGGCATCGCGAGCACTCGCCGGCCAGCCCGACCGACGCGGTTCCCGAGACGTAGACGCCCTCGCTGACCGCCTCCAGCGACAGCTGCAGCGCGACGGGGCTGTCCGCGGGCACCTCGAGGACGCCCTCGAGACCGATCACGCCGGGCGAGGCCGGGGCGGGGACCTCGCGGGAGACGGTGCGCATGGCCCCGGCGCGCCGGCCGAGCTCCCGGGTGCTGAACGCCCAGGGGCTCTGCGGCTCGTGCTTCGCGGGCCTGGTGTCGGTGTTCTTCATGGCCGGCGCCAGGATAGTCCGCCGACCAGCGACGGGCCGGGCCGGGAGGACCCGGCGGAGAGGCCGGGCCGGGGCCCGGCCTAGTCGATCAGGTCCATGCCCGTGCCGCTGCCGTTGCCGTTGCGCCCGAGCGACGGGGCCGGGGCGCCGTTGGGGGAGCCGTCGCGCCAGATCTGGCTGCGGCCCCTGCTGACGGTGCGCAGCGCCCTGGTCAGGCTGTCCTCGAACTCGGCGAGCTTGGCGTCGACGTAGCCGTCGCACTCGCGGCGCAGCCGGTCGGCCTCGGCGTCGGCGGTGTCCACGATCCGGGCCGCCTCCGCCCGCGCGGCCAGCACGACGTCGGACTGCGAGACCAGGCGTGCCTGCTCGGCCTGGCCGTCGGCGATGTAGCGGTCGTGCGCGGCGCGGCCGGCCTCGGCCAGCCGCTCGGCCTCGGCGCGGGCACGGTCGGTGGTCTCGGCGTGGATGCGCCGACCCTCGGCGACGGTGCGCTCGGCCTCGTGGCGGGCCTGCGCCACGGTCTCCTCGGCCTCCTCGCGGGCCTGCGCGACGAGCCGTTCGGCCTCCTCACGCGCCTGCGTGAGCAGCCGCTCGGCCTCCTCGGTGGCGGCGGCGCGGGTGTCGTCGGCCTCCTGCTGGGCCTCGCCGACGATCTCGTCACGACGGTCGAGCACGTCCTGCGCGTCGTCGAGCTCGCCGGGGATGGCCTCCCGGACGTCGTCGAGCAGTTCGAGGACGTCACCACGCGGCACGACGCAGTTCGCGGTCATGGGGAGGCCGCGCGCCTCCTCCACGACGGTGACCAACGCGTCGAGCGACTCGAAGACCCGGTACACGCCCCGCATCCTCGCACCACCCCACGTCCGGACGCCGTATTGCCGCTGCTCCGCGTGTCAAGTTCCGACCGGGTGATCTGTGGTTGCGCGCCAACGCGATCGGGTAGTCGTCGTGCTCCGCTCGCTACGCCCGTTCGGCGAGCCGGTCGAGCAGCTGCCGGTGCACGGTCGGCGGGAGCAGGTGCGCGACGTCGCCCCCGTACGTCGCGACCTCCTTGACCAGCGAGCTGGACAGGAAACTGAACTCCGGCGTCGTCGACATGAAGAGGGTGTCGATACCGGAGAGCCGCTGGTTCATCTGCGCCATCTGCAGCTCGTAGTCGAAGTCGGTGACCGCGCGCAGACCCTTGACGATCGCCCGCACGTCGTTGGCGGTGCAGTAGTCCACCAGCAGGCCGT
This sequence comes from Pseudonocardia benzenivorans CB1190, assembly GCF_000196675.2. Lineage (GTDB taxonomy): Bacteria > Actinomycetota > Actinomycetes > Mycobacteriales > Pseudonocardiaceae > Pseudonocardia > Pseudonocardia benzenivorans. The sequence continues at coordinate 5,101,157 of NC_015312.1, forward strand.
GGAACGCGTCCACCCGGACGTTGGGCAGGTCCGCCGTCGTCTCGCGGAGCATCGCCATGCGCTCCTCGACGGTGAACAGGCCCTGCTTGCGCTTGTTGATCAGCACCGCGACCACCAGCTCGTCGAACAGGCCCGCGGCCCGTCCCACGACATCGAGGTGGCCCAGGGTGACCGGGTCGAACGAACCGGGACAGACGGCGCGCCTCATCGCACGACCTGCGTCGGGGAGATCACGAGGCCGGACCGTACCGGACCCCGACGTGCAGCACCGTGTCCCCGTAACGGCGCTCACGCCGCCCCTCGAAACCCTCCGGCCAGCCGAACGACCCGGACCGGGCGTCCCGCTCCACGACGACGACCGTCTGCTCAGCCAGCCAGCCGCCGCGGGCGGCCGCGCTGAGCCAGGCCGCGATCTCCGTGTCGGGCACGGCGTAGGGCGGGTCGGCGAGCACGACGTCGAAACGCCCGCGCGGGGCGCCCGCCAGCGCCGCCGCCACCGTCGCGGCGACGACCTCTCCCCCGAGCCCGAGTTCGGAGACGTTGCGCCGCAGGATGTTCGCCGCCTTCTTGTCGGACTCGACGAACACCGCGTGCGCCGCGCCGCGCGACAGCGCCTCCAACCCGAGCGCGCCCGAGCCCGCGCAGAGGTCGAGCACGCGCGCGCCGTCGAGGCCCGGGTCGGCGTCGAGCGCGCTGAACAGTGCCTCGCGCACGCGGTCGGACGTCGGCCGGGTGCCGCGGGGCGGCACGACGAGGCGCCGCCCCCCGGCCCGGCCGGCGATGATCCGCGTCACGGCCCCGTCACGAGATCTCCAGCAGCAGGTCGCCGCCCTCGACCTGCTGGACCTTCCCGATCGCGAGCCGCTCGACGGTGCCCGCCTTCTGCGCGGTGATCGACGCCTCCATCTTCATGGCCTCGATCGTCGCGACGGTCTGCCCGGCGTCGACCTGGTCGCCCTCGCCGACCTGGAGCGTCACCACGCCCGCGAACGGGGCGGCGACGTGGCGGTCGTTGCCGCGCTCGGCCTTCTCGGCGGCCTTGACGTCGGTGGCCACCGAGCGGTCGCGCACCGAGACCGGGCGCAGCTGGCCGTTGAGCGTGGTCAGCACGGTGCGGATGCCGCGCTCGTCGGGTTCGGAGATCGCCTCCAGCTCGATGATCAGGTCGACGCCGCGGTCGATGGGGGCGGAGTGCTCGACCTCGGGCTCGAGACCGTAGAAGTAGTCCTTGCTCGACAGCACGCTCGTGTCGCCGTAGTCCTCGCGGTGGGTCTCGAACTCCTTGGTCGGGCCGGGGAACAGCAGCCGGTTGAGCGTGCGGCGGCGGTCCTCGCGCAGCCCGCGGCGGTCGTCGATCGACAGCTCGGCCGGCTCGTGCTCGGGCTTGCGCCCCTCCAGCGCCCGGGTCCGGAACGGCTCGGGCCAGCCGCCGGGCGGGTCGCCCAGCTCGCCGCGCAGGAAGCCGATCACCGAGTCCGGCACGTCGAACTTGGCGGGGTCGGACTCGAAGTCGGCCGGGTCGACGCCCGCGCCGACCAGGTGCAGCGCCAGGTCACCGACGACCTTCGACGACGGCGTCACCTTCACCAGCCGGCCCAGCATCCGGTCGGCCGCGGCGTAGCAGTCCTCGATCAGCTCGAAGCGGTCGCCCAGGCCGAGCGCGATGGCCTGCTGGCGCAGGTTGGACAGCTGCCCGCCCGGGATCTCGTGGTGGTAGACCCGGCCCGTCGGGGACGCGAGCCCGGACTCGAACGGCGCGTAGACCTTGCGGACCGCCTCCCAGTACGGCTCCAGGTCGCCGACCGCCTGCAGCGACAGGCCCGTCTCCCGCTCGGTGTGGTCGGTGGCCGCGACCAGCGCGGAGAGCGACGGCTGGCTCGTCGTGCCCGCCATGCTCGCGACCGCCGCGTCGACCGCGTCGACCCCGGCGTCGATCGCCGCCGTCAACGTCGCGAGCTGGCCGCCCGCGGTGTCGTGGGTGTGCAGGTGCACCGGCAGGTCGAACCGCTCGCGCAGCGCCGTGACCAGCGTCCGCGCCGCCGGCGGGCGCAGCAGGCCCGCCATGTCCTTGATCGCCAGGACGTGCGCGCCCGCGTCGACGATCTGCTCGGCCAGCCGCAGGTAGTAGTCCAGCGTGTAGAGCGTCTCGCCCGGGTCGGACAGGTCCGCGGTGTAGCACAGCGCCACCTCGGCGAGGCTGGTCCCGGTCTCGCGGACCGCGGCGATCGCCGGGCGCATCTGCTCGACGTCGTTGAGGGCGTCGAAGATCCGGAAGATGTCCATCCCCGTCGCGGCCGCCTCGGCGACGAACGCGTCGGTCACCTCGGTCGGGTACGGCGTGTAGCCGACCGTGTTGCGCCCGCGCAGCAGCATCTGCGTGCACAGGTTCGGCACCGCCTCGCGCAGCGCCGCCAGCCGCTCCCACGGGTCCTCGGCCAGGAACCGCAGCGCGACGTCGTAGGTCGCCCCGCCCCAGCACTCCAGCGACAGCAGCTGCGGCGCCGTCCGCGCCACGTACGGGGCGACCGCGAGCAGGTCACGGGTCCGCACCCGCGTCGCCAGCAGCGACTGGTGCGCGTCGCGGAACGTCGTGTCGGTGACGGCGACGGCGGTCTGCTCGCGCAGCCGCGCCGCGAAGCCCTCGGGCCCGAGCTCGCGCAGCAGCTGGCGCGACCCGTCGGGCGCGGGGGCCTTCAGGTCGACCCGCGGCAGCTTGTCGGTGGGCTCGACGACCTTGGGCCGCGGCCCGTTCGGCTTGTTGACGGTGATGTCGGCGAGGTAGTTGAGCAGCCGCGTGCCGCGGTCGGCCGACGGGCGGGCGTTGAGCAGGTGCGGCCGGTCCTCGATGAAGCTGGTCGTGACCCGGCCCTGCTGGAAGTCGGGGTCGTTGAGCACCGCCGCCAGGAACGGCAGGTTCGACGACACCCCCCGGATGCGGAACTCCGCGATCGCCCGCCGCGCCCGGCGCACCGCGTTGGAGAAGTCGTGGCCGTGGCAGGTCAGCTTGACCAGCATCGAGTCGAAGTGCGCACTGACCTCGGCCCCGGTGTGGGTCGTGCCGCCGTCGAGCCGCACGCCCGGGCCGCCCGGGGACCGGTACGCGCTGATCGTCCCGGTGTCGGGGCGGAACCCGTTGGCCGGGTCCTCGGTGGTGACGCGGCACTGCAGCGCCGCACCCGACAGCGTCACCTGGTCCTGGGTGAGCCGCAGCGACGGCAGCGTCGCCCCCGCCGCGATGCGCAGCTGCGCGATCACCAGGTCGCGGTCGGTGACCTGCTCGGTGACCGTGTGCTCCACCTGGATGCGCGGGTTCATCTCGATGAAGACGTGGTTGCCGCGCTCGTCGAGCAGGAACTCGACGGTGCCCGCGTTGACGTAGCCGATGTGGCGGGCGAACGCGACCGCGTCGGCGCAGATCCGGTCCCGGAGCTCCGGGTCGAGGTTCGGCGCCGGGGCGATCTCGATGACCTTCTGGTGGCGCCGCTGCACCGAGCAGTCGCGCTCGTAGAGGTGCACCACGTCGCCCTGGCCGTCGGCGAGGATCTGCACCTCGATGTGCCGCGGGTTGACCACGGCCTGCTCCAGGAACACCGTCGCGTCGCCGAAGGCCGACTCGGCCTCGCGCATCGCCGCCTCGATCGCGTCCCGCAGGTCTCCCGGCTCCGCGACGCGGCGCATGCCGCGCCCGCCACCACCGGCGACGGCCTTGACGAAGATCGGGAAGCCGATCTCGTCGGCGGCGGCGACCAGCGCGTCGACATCGGTGCCCGGCTCGCTCGAACGCAGGACCGCCACACCGGCCTCGCGCGCCGCCGCGACGGCGCGGGCCTTGTTGCCGGTCAGGTGCAGTACCTCGGCGGGCGGCCCGACGAACACGATCCCCGCCGCCTCGCACGCCTCGGCGAGATCGGGGTTCTCCGACAGGAAGCCGTAGCCGGGGTAGATCGCATCGGCACCGGCGCGCCGGGCTGCGGCCACCACCTCCTCGACGGACAGGTAGGCCCGGACGGGGTGGCCGCGCTCGCCGATGAGGTAGGACTCGTCGGCCTTCGCGCGGTGCAGCGAGTTGCGGTCCTCGTGGGGGTAGACCGCGACGGTCGCGATCCCGAGCTCATAGGCCGCGCGGAACGCGCGGATCGCGATCTCGCCCCGGTTGGCGACGAGCACCTTGCCGAACATCGGACTCCCTGGGTCTGGGGGTTGGTGTCCGGGACGGGTGGCGCCCGGGACGCGCGAGATCGTCTCATGGTGCGCCGGTCAGGGCCGCCACGAGAGCGGCCCGTCACCCCCTCCGGGGGCTGCTCCCGGAGCGTCCCCGGGCGACGCACGGGCCCGGAACCGATCCGCACGCGCTCGGTACACGTCCGACCGGGCGACCCTCACGAACGCCGCGTATCGCGCGCTACCCGCTCGGACCAGCGGGGCCGTACGCCGATTCCCCGGTCACGACGATGCGCGACGACCACCTCATCGGGTACCAAGGAGGCATGGGACGGTCTCGCGCGCGAGCAGGGTGGGCGGCCAGGTCGGTCCCGCCGCCGGGACGGATGCGGCACGGCGGCTTCGGCCCGCCGCCGTACGGCCGCTACCGCGGCAGGCCCGGCGCCGGGCCGCTGCAGGGCCACGGGTTCGCGCACTACGGCCGGCCGGTCGGCCCGCGCGTCCCGACGGTACTCGCGCTCCTGCCCCTCATCCTGATCATGGCCGCGCCGCCGCTGCTGTTCATGGGCTGGGCGACCAGTGGCATGATCTTCCCGCTGCTGATCTTCGTGAGCATCGCGGCCACCGGCCACCGCCGGCGTCGGATGGCCGCCGCCCAGGTACCGCGGGTCGCCGCGCGCCCGGTGCCGCCGCGCGCCCCGCAGCCCCCGCCGTGGCAGGTGGCCAAGAAGCGGTTCGACGCGCTGCGCACCCACTACGCCGCCTACGAGTGCGACCCGATGGCCGTGCTGCGGCTGCCCGCGCTGTGCGACGTCACCGTCCCCAGCACCGCGCGGTTCGTCGACGCGTTCGCCGAGGCCCAGGCCCTGGAGACCGACGCGCCGCCGCCCCCGGAGCACGCACGGTCGTTCATCGCGGCCGTCGAGCGCGCCGACCGGGCGTGGCGGGCCGCGATCGACGCCGCCGAGCGCATCCGGCTGTCGAACCTCACGCCCGAGGAGCGCGGCAGCGTCGAGCGGATCATCAAGCTCCTGACGACGGCCCGCGACTCCGACAGCGAGGCCGAGCGGCTCGCCGCCTACGCCAAGGCTCGCTCCGAGCTGAGCAGGCTCGACCGTGCCGGCGTCATCCACCTGCCGAAGACGGCGGTGGCCGCCCTCGACGCCGAGTCGCGCGGGCAGCTCTCCGCCTGAGCTGAGCGCCGGCAGGGCTCACACCTTCGACAGGAACTCGGCCTGCTCCTCGTCGCCGACGACCTGGCGCGCGAGCGTCCGCAGGCCCGGGTGCCCGGCCAGGTCGGGATCGTGGTCGACGATGTCGGTGGCGTACACCCGCGCCTTCTCGATGACCGTCTCGTGGCGCAGCAGCGACAGGAGCTTGAGCGTCGACCGCTTGCCCGACTGCACCGCGCCCAGCACGTCGCCCTCCCGCCGCAGCTCCAGGTCGAGCCGGGCGAGCTCGAAACCGTCGGTGGTCGACGCGATCGCGTCGAGGCGCTCGCGCGCCGTGGTGCCGGCGGGCACGTCGGTGACGAGCAGGCACACGCCCGGCGCCTCGCCACGGCCGACCCGGCCGCGCAGCTGGTGCAGCTGTGACAGGCCGAACCGGTCGGCGTCGAGGATGACCATCCCCGTCGAGTTGGGGACGTCGACGCCGACCTCGATCACCGTCGTCGCGACCAGGACGTCGATCTCCCCCGCCTCGAAGGCCCGCATCGTGGCGTCCTTCTCGTCGGCCGGGAGCTTGCCGTGCAGGATCCCCAGCCGCAGCCCCGCGAGCGGACCCTCGGCGAGCTTCGGCGCGACCTCCAGCACCGCGAGCGGCGGGCGGCGGGCCCCGTCGTCGGAGCCGGCGCCTCCACCGACGTCGGGGTCGGGGTCGTCGAGGTCGACGAGCTCGCCCTCGAAGAGATCGCCGTCGTCGGCCTTCGCGGGGTCGCCGCCGACCCGCGGGCACACGACGTAGACCTGGTGACCGTCGGCGACCTCCTCGCGGATGCGCTGCCACACCCGCTCCAGCCACGCGGGTTTCTCCCCCGCGGGCACGACCGTCGTGCTGATCGGCGAGCGGCCCCGGGGCAGCTCCGTGAGCGCCGAGACCTCGAGGTCGCCGTAGACGGTCATCGCCACGGTCCGCGGGATCGGCGTCGCGGTCATGACCAGCATGTGCGGGGTGCGCTCGCCGCGCCCGCGCAGCGCGTCGCGCTGCTCGACGCCGAACCGGTGCTGCTCGTCGACCACGACGAGGCCCAGGTCCGCGAAGCCCACCTTGTCCTGGATCAGCGCGTGCGTCCCGACGACGATCCCCGCCGCGCCCGACTGCACGTCGAGCATCGCCTGCCGGCGCGCCGCGGTGCCCAGCGAGCCCGTGAGCAGGGTGATCCTGGTGGCCTCCTCGGCGCCGTCGAGCTCGCCCGCCCGGCCGAGGGGGCCGAGCAGCGACCGCAGCGACCGGGCGTGCTGGGCGGCGAGCACCTCCGTCGGCGCCAGCATCGCGGCCTGCCGCCCGCTGTCGACGACCTGCAGCATCGCCCGCAGCGCCACGACCGTCTTGCCCGCGCCGACGTCGCCCTGCACGAGCCGGTTCATCGGCGTCTCGCGGGCGAGGTCGGCTGCGATCTCGGTGCCGACGGCGCGCTGGCCGTCGGTGAGCGCGAACGGGAGCCGGGCGTCGAACGCGTCGAGCAGGCCGCCCGCCCGCGGCGGGCTCGCCGTGCCGGGCCGCTCGGTGGCGTGCCGGCGCCGCAGTGCCAGCGCGAGCTGGACGCCGAGCGCCTCGTCCCAGACCAGGCGGGCGCGGGCCGCGTGGTGGTCGGCCTCGGTCTCGGGCAGGTGGATGCGCCGCAGCGCCCGGCCCAGCTCCGGCAGCTTCTCCCGGCGGCGGATGTCCTCCGGCAACGGGTCGGTCGGGTCGTCGAGCTGGTCGAGCACCTGGCGCACGCAGCGGGCGATGTCCCAGGAGTTGAGCTTGTCGACCGCCGGGTAGACCGACACGAACGGCCGGACGTCCTCGCCCTCCTCCAGCGGCTCGAACTCGGGATGGGTGAGCTGCAGCTGGCTCTGGAAGACCCCGACCTTGCCGGAGAACAGCGCCCGCACCCCGGGCGTGAGCACGTGGGAGACCTTGTAGCCGTTGAAGAACGTGCACGAGAGCCGGCCGCCCTTGTCGTCGCGGATCACGACGTTGAGCAGCTTGCCGCGACGGCTGCGCATGTCGCGCAACGTCGCCTTCTCCACCTTGGCGACGACGGTGACGTGCTCGCCGATCTCCAGCCCGCTGATGTCGGAGAGCTTCCCGCGGTCGACGTAGCGGCGCGGGTAGTGCCGCAGCAGGTCGCCGACCGTGTGCAGGTCGAGCCGGGCGGCGAGGGCCTCGGCGGCGCGCTTGCCGAGCGGCCCGTCGAGCCGGGTGTCCATGTCGACGCCGCCGCCCGAGGGCGCGGCGATCCGCAGCGTCATCCGATCCCCGTCATCCGATCCCCGTCCCGAAGAACCCTCACTCGACCCCCAGCACCAGCGGGTAGTCGGCCTGGCCGCCGCGGTACACGAGCACGTCGACCTCCGGGTGGGTGCGCCGCAGGTCCTCGGCCAGGCGCTCGCCCAGGTCGGCGTCCGCGTCGGCGCCGAGCAGCGCGGTCACCAGCTCGCCCCCGGCCGTCAGCATGCGGTGAGCCAACCACAGCGCACCGACGGAGAGGTCCGGGGCGATCAGCACGACCTCCCCGTCGCTGATGCCCAGCACGTCGCCGGGCGCGCACTGGCCCACCCAGGTCAGCGCCTCCGACTCCGCGACGAGCAGCCCCCCGGTCCGGGTACCCGCCGCGGCCTCGGCCATCGCGACGACGTCGTCGCCCGGCCGGCGGGCCGGGTCGTGCACCGCGAGCGCCGAGAGTCCCTGCAGCACCGACGACGTCGGGATGACGACGACCTCCTGCCCGTCGCGCCGGGCCGCCGACGCCGCGCGTTCCGCGTGCGCGGTGACCTCCGGGTCGTCGGGCAGCAGCACGACGTGCCGCGCCCGCGTCCCGGCCAGCGCCGCGACGAGCTCGTCGGCGCCGGGCGGCGTGCCGGTCCGCTCGACGACGTCGGCACCCGACTCCCTGGCCAGCTCCGCGACCTCGTCGCCCTCCACGACCATCAGGACCGCGCGCTCGCGGGTGAACCGGCCCCCGTCGGCGGCGGGCACCTGGTCCTCGAAGCGCATCACCGTGACGCGGTGCGGGCGACCCGCCTCGATCCCCGCCTCGACGGCCGCGCCGATGTCGTTGCAGTGCACGTGGACGTTCCACAGGCCGGTCCCGCCCGTCGTCCCGTCGCCGACGACGGCGACCGAGTCGCCGACCGCCGTCAGGTCGGCACGCAGTGCGGCGACGCGCTCGTCGTCGGTGCCGTCGAGCAGGAACATCACCTCGTAGGCGAAGGCGTCGGCGCCGCTCTCCCGGCTCGTCGTGAGCGCCTCCGCCCCGCGCGCGGCCCTGACCCGCGAGCGGGGCACGTCCGGCGCCTCGTCGGTGGGCCTGCCCAGCGCCGTGGCCAGCGCGTCGAGCACGACCACCAGCCCGTACCCGCCCGCGTCGACGACGCCTGCCGCGGCCAGCTCGGGCAGCTGCCCCGTGGTCATCCGCAGGGCTGCGACGGCGGCCGCGGTGGCAGCGGCGGCGACCTCGCGCTCGGAGTCGCCCCCGCAGTCGCGGGCGGCCTCGGCGGCGGCCTGCAGCACGCTCAGGACGGTGCCCTCCCGCGGCCGGGCCACGGCCGCCCGGGCGAGCCGGTGCGCGCGTTCCAGCCCGGCGCGCAGGGCCCCGGCGTCGACGGCACCGGCCGCGTCCGCGATCGCCTCGGCCATCCCGCGCAGCACCTGGGAGAGGATCACCCCGGAGTTGCCCCGGGCGCCGACGAGCGCCCCCCTGGCCAGCGCCGCGGCGGCCTCCGCGCACCCCGGGCCGTCGGGCGTGGGCGGCCAGCCGTCCTCGCGGAAGCGGCGGCGCAGCTCGTCGCCCGCCGCGCGCATCGTCAGCAGCATGTTGGTGCCGGTGTCGCCGTCGGCGACCGGGAAGACGTTGATGTCGTCGATCTCCGCGCACCGCCGCTCGAGGGCCGCCGTGGACGCCGCCGTCCACCGGCCGAGCAGGGCCGCGTCGATGATCGAGGGCACATCGGGAGGGTAGCGACCGGGGGGTGTGCGACGCGTCCGGCGGGCTGGGTACCCTGGAGGCACTTACGGGGTACCGGCGCACGTCCGCGTCGTGGCCCCGCACCGAGAACATCTCGTCTACCCGCTAGGAGTGACCGACGTGGCTGCCGTCTGCGACGTCTGTGGCAAGGGTCCGGGCTTCGGCATGTCCGTCTCGCACTCGCACCGCCGCACCCACCGCCGCTGGAACCCGAACATCCAGACCGTGCGCACCCGCGACGCCGGCAACAACAAGCGCCGGCAGAACGTGTGCACCTCGTGCCTGAAGGCCGGCAAGGTGACGCGCGGCTGACGCCACAGCACCTCTGCGCGAGGGCGGTCCCGGACATCCGGGCCGCCCTCTCGCACGTCCGGGCCCGCCGCGGACCCCAGGACGGGCGGCAGGACGCGTCAGGACCGGCGACCGCGGCGTGCGCCGGCTCCGCCCCCGGACGTGTCACCTGCGCGCCGCCGCGATCTCACGACCCGCTCACGAACCGGCGCGCAGGCCCGGCGAGCGGTCAGGGCAGCTTCCAGTCGACCGGCTCGCCGCCGAGCTCCTCGAGCAGGTCGTTGGCGCGGGAGAAGGGCCGGGAGCCGAAGAAGCCGCGGTCGGCCGACATCGGGCTGGGGTGGGCCGACTCGATGCACGGCACGTCGTCGAGCAGGGGCAACAGGTTGCGGGCGTCGCGGCCCCACAGGATCGCGACCATGGGCTCGGCGTCGCGCGCGACGAGGGCGCGGATCGCCTGCTCCGTGACCGCCTCCCAGCCCTTCCCGCGGTGCGAGCCGGGGGTGCCGGGCTCGACCGTCAGCACCCTGTTGAGCAGCAGCACGCCCTGCTGCGCCCACGGCGTCAGGTCGCCCGTCGAGGGCGTGGGATGGCCCAGGTCGTCGGAGTACTCGCGGAAGATGTTGGCCAGCGACCGCGGCACCGGGCGGGTCTCGGGCGCCACGGAGAACGAGAGCCCGACGGCGTGCCCCGGCGTCGGGTACGGGTCCTGCCCGACGATCAGCACCCGCACGTCGTCGAAGGGCTGGGTGAAGGCGCGCAGGATGTTCGCCCCGGCCGGCAGGTAACGGCGGCCCGCGGCCATCTCGGCGCGCAGGAACTCGCCCATCGCGGCGATGACGGGCGCGACCGGCTCCAGCGCCTGCGCCCACCCGGCCTCGACGACCTCGTGCAGGGGCTTGGCCGGCATCAGGGCTCCAGCCGCCGCAGCCCGGCGCGGAACCGCCTGCTGCGCTCGACGTAGGACCCGACCGCGTACTCCCACTGGTCGTCGGGCACCTCGTGGCCCTCGCGGACCCGCGCGGGCACGCCGAGCGCCATCGCCCGGTCCGGGATCACCGCGTTCGGCGACACGACGGCGCCGGCGGCGACGACCGCGCCCTTGCCGACGGTCGAGCCGTTGAGCACCACCGACCCCGACGAGATGAGCGCCCGGTCGCCGATCGTCGCGGCCTCGATGTGGACGTTGTGCCCGACGGTGCACTCGTCGCCGATCAGGGTCGGCTGCCGGGCCGTCGTGTGGATGATCGTCCCGTCCTGGATGCTCGTCCGGGCACCGACGACGATGTAGCCGTCGTCGCCGCGCAGCACGGCCGTGGGCCACACCGATGCCTCGGCCCCGAGCCGCACGTCGCCGATGACGACGGCGTCGGGGTGCACGTAGGCGTCGGGGTGGATGTCGGGCACCAGGTCGCCGAGAGCGTAGATGGGCACCCGGCGAGCTTAGGACGGCCCTCCGCCACCGCCTCGCGGGGTCGGGCCGGGCGGGTCGTCGTCGCGTGCCATGGGGTCGGCGAGCTCGTCGACGACGAGCGTGTCCCGACGCAGCGTCCCCGACCGGTAGGCCGAGCGCCCCACGATCTGCGACAGCACCGGCGCCGTGATGACCTGGAACAGGATGACCAGCAGCAGCGTCGCGGCGCTCTCGAACTCCACCTGCACCGCCGTGCCGAGGAGGATGAGCAGCAGCCCGAGCGTCTGCGGCTTCGTGGCGGCCTGCAGCCGCGAGGGGACGTCGGGGAACCGGACCAGCCCGAGCGCGCCGAGCAGGCTCGCCGCCGCGCCGGTGAGCAGCAGCACCGACGTCACGATGTCCTTCACCGGTGCCGCTCCCGTCGTTCGACGAGCCGGGCCGCCGTCGCCGAGCCGACGAAGCCGATCAGCGCCACGGCCGCGAGCAGCGGGATGTTGGAGCTGTCCCGGTTGACCGCGACGTACACCGCGCCCCCGCAGACGATGACCACGACGAGGACGTCGAGCGCGGTGATCCGGTCGAGGGTGGTGGGCCCGCGCAGCAGCCGCAGCGTGGTCAGCAGGGCGGCGGCGGCGAGCATCGCCAGGGTCAGGGTGAACACGACGGTCATGGGGCGCTCCTGTACCGGGCCGCGGCCAGCCCGCGGTCGCTCGCGGCCAGCTCGTCGGCGGTGCCGAGGGCGGCGATCACCTTGCGCTGCAGGACGAGCACCTCGCGGCGGACGCGTTCGACGGCGCCGTCGCCACCGACGCCGAGCGCGTAGACCCAGAACGTCGCCCGGGTCCGGTCGATCTGCAGGACGTAGCTGCCCGGGGTGAGTGCGACCGCCCCGGCGAGCACGGCGACGACCCGCGCCGAGTGCGCCAGCAACGGCACCGCGATGATCGCCGCCGCCGGCCCACGGCCGCCGCCGCGCAGTGTCTCCCACCCGATCTGCACCCCCGACCGCAGCAGGTCGAGCGCCACGAACGACGCCAGCGACAACAGCCGCAGCGGCCGGACCGGAATCGGGTCGCGCATGGGCGGCAACGGGAACAGCCACGCCACCAGCACGGCGACGAGCACCCCGCCGACGATCGTCGCGGGCCGCAGCGTCCCCCACAGCAGCACCCAGACGACGGTCAGCCAGAACACCTGCCGCACCCGGTGACTCATGATCGCACTCCCCCGCTGCGCGGGCCCGGCGTTGCGCGCAGGCGCCGTGTCGATGCGTCTCTCGCACGCTCGCTCATCGGGCACCCTCCTGTCCGAGGACCGCACCCAGGTACGGGGTGCGGGCGACGAGGTCGTCCCCGGCGCGGGTCGTCACCGCCGACAGCGGCCCGGCCGCGGCCGCGATCGTGAGGCTCACGGCCACGAGCGCTGCCGTCGCGACGTACATGGGGGTGGCCGTGCGCGCGGTCCCGACGACGAGGTCGTCGTCGGGGTCGTTGTCGGGCAGCGGTTCGCGCGGCTCGCCCCAGAACACCCGCACCCACACCCGCACGACGGCGTAGAGCGTCAGCAGGCTGGCGAGGATGACGATCCCGGCGACGACACTCGTCGCGACCCCGTCGCCCGCACCCGCCTGCAGCAGCGCGAGCTTGGCGACGAACCCCGACGTCGGCGGCACCCCCGCCAGGGTCAGCGCGGGGATCGCGAACAGCACCGCGAGCAGCGGGGCCCGCTTCGCCAGACCGCCCATGGCGTCGATCGACACGGTGCCGGTGCGCCGCGTGATGAGCCCGGAGACGAGAAAGAGCGTGGCCTGCACGGTGATGTGGTGGACGACGTAGAGCGCGGTCCCCCCGGCACCCGCCGCGTCGGTCACCGCGAGCCCGAAGATCATGAACCCGATGTGGCTGACCAGCAGGAACGACAGGATCCGGTTGAGGTCGTTCTGCGCGAGCGCGCCCAGCACCCCGACGATCATCGTCACCGAGGCCAGCACGAGCAGCAGCACGGACGGGTGGCCCTCCGGGAAGATCAGCGTCCGGGTCCGCAGCAGCGCGTAGATGCCGACCTTGGTGAGCAGGCCCGCGAACAGCGCCGTGACGGGGGCGGGAGCGTTGGGATAGCTGTCGGGCAGCCAGAAGTGCAGCGGCACGATCGCCGCCTTGATCCCGAAGGTGACGAGCACGAGCAGCGCCAGGACCGTCTGCAGGCCCGTGGGCAGCGCCGCGACGCGCTCGGCGAGGTCGGCGAGGTTGACGGTGCCGGTGGCCGCGTACACCAGCGCGACCGTCGTCAGGAAGAGCAGCGACGACGTCAGGCTGATGATCACGTACGTCATCCCGGAGCGGATGCGCCGCGCGTCGGTGCGGCGGGTGATCAGCACGTACGACGCGGCGAGCATGATCTCGAACGCGACGAAGAGGCTGAACAGGTCGCCGGTCAGGTACGCGAGCGACACCCCGGCCGAGAGCACCAGGAAGATCGGGTGGAACGTCGTGGACGCGGTGCGCCTGCCGTAGTCGGCGATCCGCTGGTCGATCGCGTAGACCAGCACCGCGAGGGTGACGACCGTCGAGATCAGCAGCAGCAGCGCGGAGAGCCGGTCGGCGACGAGCACGATCCCGACGGGCGCGGCCCAGCCGCCGATCTCGGCGACCACGGGCCCCCCGCGGTCGGCCATGACCAGCAGCACGGCCGCGACGACCGAGACGGCGGCGAGCACGGTGACGCCGATGACCCGCTGCGCCCAGGCCCACCGTCCGACGACGACGGTCGCGCCCGCTCCCAGCAGCGGCAGGAGCACGGGCAGTGCCGGCAGCATGCTCACGACCGGTCCCCCACGGGGTCGCCGGACGCCGCGGCCGAGCCGGGGTCCACACCCACCTCGTCGCCCTGCTCGTCGGCCTCCTCGCCCATCGACGCCGTGGGCGTGCGCCGGCGCGCGATCCGGCGGTCCTCGAGGTCGTCCTGCACCTCGTCGTGGCCCACGAGCACCCACGAGCGGTAGCCGAGCGCGAGCAGGTAGGTCGTCATCGCGAACGTGATGACGACGGCCGTGAGCGCGAGTGCCTGCGGCAGCGGGTCGGCCAGCGGCGCCGAGCCCTCGGCCGACCCGCCGAGGATCGGTGGCCGCGCCGGCGGACCACCGGTGAGCTGGAGCAACAGGTTCGCGCCGTGGCCGAGCACGACGACGCCCAGCAGCACGCGCATGAGCGAGCGCTGCAGCAGCAGGTAGAACCCGACGGCGTAGAGGGCGGCGACGACGACGGCCATCGCGAGGCTGACGGTGGTCACGAAGCGGCCTCCGACTCGGCGTCGAGGGCGTCGCGCTCGATCCCGCTGCCCAGCGACCGCAGCAGGTCCAGCACGACGCCGACGATCAGCAGGTAGACGCCGACGTCGAGGGCGAGGCTGGAGACGATCTCGAACTCCCCGAGCAGCGGGACGTGCACGGACACCTTCGTCGACGACAGCACCGGTGCCCCGAACGCGGCCGGCACCAGCGCCGTCACCACGGCCACGCACAGCCCGACCCCGACGACCACCGGCGGCCGCACCCGGATCCGCGCCCCGATCTCCGCCCCCTCGCTGCTGCCGCCCGCGATGTGCCGCAGCACGAACGCCAGCCCGGCGACGAGCCCGCCGGAGAAGCCGCCGCCGGGGCCGTAGTGGCCGACGAGCAGCAGGTACAGCGAGAAGACGAGGACCGCCGGGAAGAGGATCCTGGCCGCGAGCTCGAGCAGCAGGGTGCGCTCGGATGTGACCGGGCAGTCGCCGGGCAGCATCCAGTCCTCGGTGGGCGAGTCCCACCGCGGCCAGGGGACGCGGGTGTCCTCGGCACTCATCCGGACACCTCCTTCTCGTGGGCCGGGGTGCCCGACCCGCTCGCGCGGACCTTGCCGCGACGTCTGCGGTCGTGGCGGGTCGCGAGCACGAGGCTCGCGGTGCCCGACGCCGCGACCAGCAGCACGGTGATCTCCCCGACGGTGTCGAGCGCGCGGAAGTCGACCAGGATCGCGCTGATGATGTTGGTGGCCCCCGTCTCGGGCGCGAGCCGGACGAACTCCTCGCTGGCCGTCGCGGGTGCGGTGCGGGCGCCGGAGAGCACGATCCCGAAGACGCCGACGGTGATCCCCGCGACCGCGGCGAGCACGCCCTTCCGGACCTGGATCGCGCGGCGTGGCCGGCGGCGCTCGGTGAAGTGGGCGGGCAGCCTGCGCAGCACGAAGACGAACGCGACGAGGGCGAGCGTCTCGACGAGGAACTGCGCGAGCGCGAGGTCGGGCGCCCCGTCGACGATGAACAGCCCGCCGATGCCGTACCCGACGGCGCCGACGAGGAGCACGGCGGTGAACCGGCGCCGGGCCCGGACCATCGCGAGGGCCGCGGCGACGACGACGATCCCCAGCGGGATCTGGATCCACTCGTGCACGACCGGGACGTCGCCCGGCCACGCCCAGCCGAGGACGAGCCCGATGCCGGGGAGTGCGATGACCATGAGCAGCACGGTGGCGAGGTAGACCGGCAGCGAACCGACCTGCAGCCGGCCGGTGACGAGCACCGCGAGGCGTTCGAGGCCCGACACGACGAGCTCGTAGCCGCGCTGCGCCGACACGCGGTGGTGCAGCCGCCGGGTGAGTGCCGCGACGCGGTCGCGGCCGGTGTGCAGCAGCAGACCGCCGGCGAGCGCGACCGCGGACAGCCCGAGCGCGAGGTTGAAGCCGTGCCAGAGCGCGAGGTGGTAGCCGGCCTCCTCGGCGGTGCGCGCGGGCAGCGTGTCGCCGTAGGCCTCGGCGAGGACGGCGGCGACCGGCGCCACCAGTCCGAGCACCAGGCCGGCCAGGGAGGTGATCCACAGCGGCACGGTCAGTCCCGGCGACGCGGGTGCGGGCGTCACCGGGTCGACGCCCGGCTTCGTCGCGAACGCGCCCCAGAGGAACCGCGCGCTGTAGGCGACGGTCAGCACCGACCCGGCCACGAGCCCCACCTCGACGACCCCGCCGCGCAGGCCGCCCTCGAGCAGGAACGCCTCGAACGCGGCCTCCTTGGCGACGAACCCCAGCAGCGGCGGGATGCCCGCCATCGACGCGGCCGCGAGCGCCGACGCCGCCGCCAGCCCCGGCATCGCCCGGCCCAGCCCGGACAGCGCACCGATCTCGCGGGTGCCCGTGACCTTGTCGACGGTGCCCACGACCAGGAACAGCGTCGCTTTGAACAGCCCGTGGGCCAGCAGCAGCGCGGCCCCCGCGACCGCGGCGAGCCTGCCGCCGACGGCGAACAGCACCATCAGGAAGCCCAGCTGGCTGACGGTGCCGAAAGCCAGCAGCCGTTTCAGATCCGTCGCGCCGAGTGCGCGCCAGCCGCCGATGAGCATCGTCGCCAGCCCGAGGACGACGAGCGGCAGCCACCACTCGGCGCTGCTCGCGAACGCCGGGGAGAGCCGCGCCACGAGGAAGACCCCGGCTTTGACCATCGACGCCGCGTGCAGGTAGCCGCTGACGGGCGTCGGGGCGGCCATCGCCGCGGGCAGCCACGGGTGGAACGGTGCCTGCGCCGACTTGGTCAGCACGCCGAGCAGGATCAGCACGATGCCCGCCGTGACGGCCCCGCCCGTCGGCGGCGAGGCCACGATCGCCGAGATCCGGTAGGTGCCCGCGGACTCGCCGACGAGCACGAACCCGAGGAGCATCGACAGCCCGCCGAACACCGTCACCAGCAGCGCCTGGACCGCGGCCCGGCGGTTGGCCCGGTGCAGCCCGCTCTGCCCGACGAGCAGGAACGACGCGATCGACGTCAGCTCCCAGAAGACGTAGAGCGTCAGCAGGTCGTCGGCGACGACGAGGCCCAGCATCGCGCCCGCGAAGAACAGCAGCAGCGCGGAGGTCCGGCTCGCGTCGGGGCTGCGCCGGCCGAAGTAGAACGCGCTGTAGGCCAGGATGACCGCGCCGACCCCCGAGACCAGCACGATCATGACCAGCGCGAGTGCGTCGAGTCGGACGTCGAACGTCAGGTGCAGGGCGGGCGCCCACGCGAGGTTCTCCTCGACGGCCGCGCCGCCCAGCACCGCCGGCGCCATCGCCGCGGCCCACACCAGCGTCACCGCGGGCAGGACCGCGGCCAGGCCGAACGCGGCGCGCGTGCTGCGCGCGGCCACCGCGGGCAGGGCGCAGGCCAACACGAGGTGGGCGGCGACGAGCGCGAGCAGCAAGGAACCTCCTTGCGGCGTCCCGCGGCCCGTGCGATCGGCGTGATCACAGGTGGGCCGTGCGGACGGCACGGGCCGCCTCGGGGTGCGGACCGTACCGGCCCGGCGGTCGGGTCACCGTCGGGTCGGTGTTCGGGTGGGCTGTCGGACCGGATACCGCCCGACCCCGCCCACCCTACCGGCCGAAACGCGGACGGGGCGGCGGCACCGCGGCCGGCGGCACCGCGACCCCGCCCGGATCAGGCCTGCCGGCCCGCGTTCTCCTTGGCCTTGCGGCGCCACGCGGTGAGCACCCGCTCGGTGTAGCCGTTCGGTTCCTCACGACCGGTGAACACCAGCTCCAGCGCGGCCTGGAACGACTCGCTCGCCTCCAGGTCGTCGCTCATCGGCCGGTAGCCGGGCTCGCGGGCGTTCTGCTCGTCGACGAAGGCCGCGAGCCGGGCGAACGTCTCCCGGACCGTCTGCTCGTCGACGATGCCGTGCGCGAGCCAGTTGGCGATGAGCTGGCTGGAGATCCGCAGCGTGGCGCGGTCCTCCATGAGCCCGACGCCCTCCAGGTCCGGCACCGTCGAGCACCCGATGCCCAGCCCCACCCAGCGCACGACGTAACCCAGGATCGACTGGGCGTTCGTCTCCAGCTCGTGACGGACGTCGTCGGCCGATGGCCGCCCCGTCGACCCCGGGCCGAGCAGCGGCGGCTCCAGCAGCAGCGCGCGGTCGGTCAGGGGACGCGCCGCGATCTCGCGCTGCCGCTCGCCGACGTCGACGCGCAGGTAGTGCAGCGCGTGCAGGGTCGCGGCGGTGGGCGAGGGCACCCACGCGGTGTCGGCGCCCGCGCGGGGGTGCTCGATCTTGGCCTCGAGCATCTCGCGCATCGCGGCGGGCTTGGCCCACATGCCCTTGCCGATCTGGGCGACGTCGGCGAACCCGGCCCGCAGCGCGACGTCGACGTTGCGGTCCTCGTACGCGCCGAACCACGTCGCCGACCGCATGTCGCCCTTGCGCACCACCGGGCCGCCCGCGAAGCAGGTGTGGATCTCGTCGCCGGTGCGGTCGAGGAAGCCGGTGTTGACGAAGATCACCCGGTCCTGGGCGGCGGCGATGCACGCCTCCAGGTTGACCGACGTCCGCTTCTCCTCGTCCATGACGCCGACCTTGAGCGTCCGCTCGGGCAGCCCCAGCGCGCGCTCGACCGCCGCGAACATCTCGACGGTCAGGGCCACCTCGGCCGAGCCGTGCTGCTTCGGCTTCACGACGTAGACGCTGCCGGTGCGGGAGTTGCGGTGCGGCCCGAGGCCGCGCAGGTCGTGCAGCGCCGCGGTGGCCGCGACGAGCAGGTCGAGCAGCCCCTCGACGACCTGGTCCCCGGCGGCGGTGCGCACGGCGTCGGTCGTCATGTGGTGGCCGACGACGCGCACCAGCATCACCGACCGTCCCGGCAGGGTGACCGTCGAACCGTCGGGCGCGGTGTGGTCGCGGTCGGGCTCGGCGCGCCGGGTGACGGTCTGGCCGCCCTTCTCGAAGCTGGCGACCAGGTTCCCGGTCATCAGGCCGAGCCACGTGCGGTAGGCGCTCGCCTTGTCCTCGCCGTCGACGGTCGCGACGGAGTCCTCGAGGTCGACGATCGTCGTGACCGCCGACTCCAGCACCACGTCGGCGACGCCCGCGTGATGACCGCGCCCGACGCGGTGTGCCCGGTCGATCCGGAGCTCGACGTGTAACCCGTTGCGGCGCAACAGGACTGCTGTCGGCTCGGCCGCGTCGCCGCGGTGCCCGGCGAACCCGGCCGGATCGGCCAGCGCGGGGACGAGCGCGCCGTCGGCGACCGTGTACGCGTCGACGTCGGCGTGCGAGCCGTCGGCCAGCGGGAACAGCTCGTCGAGCAGGCGGTCGGCCTCGGCGATGACCTGGGCGCCGCGCCGCTCGTCATACCCGGGCGCGAGCTCGTGGTCCAGCGGCAGCACGTCGGTCCCGTAGAGCGCGTCGTACAGCGAACCCCAGCGGGCGTTGGCGGCGTTGAGCGCGTAGCGCGGCACCGTCGCCGGCACGACGAGCTGGGCGCCCGCCACCTCGGCGATCTCCGGGTCGACGTTCGTCACCGTGAGCCGAGGCTGCGCCTCCGGTTCCAGGTAGCCGATGTCGGTGAGGAAGCGCGCGTACGCGTCCCTGGTCGCGCCGGTGACCGGGCCCGGGTGCTCGGCGTGCCAGCCGTCGATCCGGGCCTGCAGCGCGTCGCGGCGCTCCAGCACCTCACGCACGCGCGGCGCGAAGTCGGCCTGGAGCTCGGCGAGCGCGGACCAGAACCGCGCCGGGGTGATGTCGTCGAGACCGGCCAACAGCTCCTCGGTCACGAACCTGTCCAGTGCGGGGTCGACCTGCAGGCCCGCGTCCTGCGCCCCGGCCGTCCGGCCGGTGTCGCGAGCGGTCGGTGTTGCGGCCATGGGTCCGCCCTTCTGTCGCCACGTCCAGTTCGTCGTCGACAACTCGTCGTCAACGGGTCTAACAATGGATTCCAGCTTCCGCAACGCGGAAGTTTCGCGATCCCTTTCCCGGTGTGAGTTCGGGCACTGCACGCCCGGTTCAGCAGTGTGGCCCCGCGCGGGCGATCGCGCTCGTGCGGTGACGGCACGTGGTCGCGGCGGGCGTTACCGTGGCGTTCCGACGGTCCCGACGGGGGCCGCCGGGCGGCGATCGGACGCGAGGAGGCCCCATGGCGCTCGACGATGCGGCGCGGGCCGCGCTGGCCCGGGCGGTCGGCGTGGAGAACGTCGTCGACGACCCGGTCGGGCGCCGCGCGTACGAGTGCGACGGGCTCACCGGGTACCGCGTCGTCCCCGATCTCGTGGTGCTCCCCCGCGACGCGGCGGCCGTCGCCGCCGCCGTGCGGGCCTGCGCCGAGCACCGGGTGCCGTTCGTCGCCCGTGGGGCCGGGACGGGGCTGTCCGGCGGTGCGCTGCCGGTCGCCGACGGCGTCGTCATCTCGCTGTCGCGGCTCAAGCGGGTACTCGACGTCGATCCCGTCGACCGGCGCGCGGTCGTCGAGCCCGGCGTGACGAACCTGGAGATCACCGCGGCCGCCGCGGCGCACGGCCTCTACTACGCCCCCGACCCGTCCAGCCAGCAGGTGTGCACGATCGGCGGCAACGTCGCCGAGAAC
Source organism: Pseudonocardia benzenivorans CB1190 (assembly GCF_000196675.2). GTDB lineage: Bacteria > Actinomycetota > Actinomycetes > Mycobacteriales > Pseudonocardiaceae > Pseudonocardia > Pseudonocardia benzenivorans. The sequence goes on from NC_015312.1 coordinate 5,121,552, forward strand.
TCCGGCGGCGCGCACTGCCTCAAGTACGGGTTCACCAGCAACCACGTGCTGGCGATGGAGGTCGTGCTCCCCGACGGCTCGGTCGTGACGCTCGGCGGCGACTCCGCCGAGCAGGCGGGTCCCGACCTGCGTGGGGTCTTCCTCGGGTCGGAGGGCACGCTCGGCATCGCGACGTCGATCACCGTGCGGCTGCTGCGGGTCCCCGAGACGGTCCGCACGCTGCTCGCCGACTTCCCGTCCGTCGCCGCGGCGGGCGACGTCGTGAGCGACATCGTCGCCGCCGGGATCGTGCCCGCCGCCGTCGAGATGATGGACACGCTCGCGATCGAGGCCGCCGAGGAGGCCGTGCACGCCGGCTACACGGTCGGCGTGCCCGCGGCGCTCGTCGTCGAGCTCGACGGGCCCGCCGAGGAGTGCGACGTGCAGTTCGAGCAGGTCAAGGCGATCTGCGACCGGCACGGCTGCACCCGGCTGCACATCGCGGGCTCGGGCGAGGAGAGGGCCGCGATCTGGCGGGGGCGCAAGGCCGCGTTCGCCGCGGTCGGCCGCATCTCCCCCGACTACTTCGTGCAGGACGGCGTCGTCCCGCGGACCCGGCTCACCGAGGTGCTGGCCCGGATCGCGGACATGGGCGAGCAGGCCGGGCTGCGCGTCGCCAACGTGTTCCACGCGGGCGACGGCAACCTGCACCCGCTGGTGCTCTACAACGCCGCCGCGGGCGAGACCGAGCGCGCCGAGCGCCTCTCCGGCTCCATCGCGGAGCTGTGCGTCGAGCTCGGCGGGGCGCTGTCGGGCGAGCACGGCATCGGTACGGACAAGGCGTGCTCGATGCCGCGGATGTTCGGCGAGGAGGACCTGGCGACGATGGGCCGCGTGCGCGCCGCGTTCGACCCCGACGGCATCTGCAACCCCGGCAAGGTCCTGCCGACGCCGCGGCTGTGCGGGGAACGGCCCGGGAAGTACCGGCCGCACCCCCTGGAGGAGTCGGGCCTGATCGACCGTCTCTGACCGTCCCGTTCGCTCCGACCGTCTCGTTCGAAGGACTTGCCCCGATGACGCGCGCGACCCCCACCACGGTCCGCCCCACCGATCTCGCCGCGCTGCGCGCCGCCGTCCTCGACTCCGCCGGGCCGCTGGCCGTCGCGGGCGCGGGCACGGCCGCCGCGTGGGCGGGCGACCTGCAGCACGTCGACACCGTCGTCGACGTCAGCGGGCTCTCCGGGATCGTCGTCCACAACCCCGGCGACATGACCGTGGCCGTGAAGGCCGGCACCCCGCTGCGCGACCTCGCCGCCGAGCTCGCGGGCCACGGCCAGCAGGTCTCGTTCGACGCCGCCCGCGTGGCCCGCGGCGCGACCGTCGGCGGGCTCGTCGCCACGGCCGACGCCGGGCCCGGCGCACTGGTCCACGGCACGCTGCGCGACCTGGTCATCGGCATGACGATCGTGCTGGCCGACGGGACCGTGGCGCGCACCGGCGGGCACGTCATCAAGAACGTGAGCGGCTACGACCTGGCCAAGCTCGTGCACGGGTCGTACGGGACGCTCGCGATCGTCGCCGAGGTCGTGCTGCGGCTGCACCCCGTGCCCGCGGCGTCGGCGACCGTCGTGCTGGACTGCCCGCTCGACGAGGCCGTCGCACACGCCGCGCGGGTGCTCGCGCGACCGCTGGAACCCGCGGCGCTGGAGTGGTGCTCGGCGGGCTCGGGCCCGGCGACCTCCGACGGCCGGCTGCTCGCCCGGATCGAGGGCACCGCCGCGGCGCTGCCGGCCCGGGTCGAGCGGCTCGTCGACACGCTCGGGCCCGGTGCCGCCGAGGCCGACGCCGGCGAGTGGGAGGCCCACGCGTCGACCGTCCGCGGCCGTCCCGGCCAGGCGGTCCTGCGGATCGGGGCACGGCCGTCGCGGATCGGCGGGATCGTCGGCGCGCTCCCGGGTGCCGACGGCCCCGGCGCCGGCGTCACGGTCGGGCTCGGGACGGGCGTCGCGACGGTCGCGCTGCCCGCCGACGCCGACGCCGTCGAGTCGGCACACCTCGCGGTGCACGCCGCCGGTGGGACGTCGGTGCTGCGCGACCGGCCCGCCGGCTTCGGCGGCCCGGCCTGGGGTCCGCCGCCGTCGGCGATCGCGATGCTGCGCAGCGTCAAACGTGCCTTCGACCCCGACGGCCGGCTCGGTCCGGGCCGCTTCGCCCCCTGGCCACTGGAGAACTCCCGATGACGTCCACCCCGGCCGGTTCGGCCGACACCAACCTGCCGCGCACGGGCCCCAGCGCGTTCGACGAGCAGCGCCCGCCGCAGCGCGAGCTGCTCGACGACTGCGTGCACTGCGGGTTCTGCCTGCCGACCTGCCCGACCTACCAGCTCTGGGGCGAGGAGATGGACTCCCCGCGCGGGCGCATCTACCTGATGGACCTCGCCGAGAAGGGCGACATCGCGCTCGAGGGCTCGTTCGCGACGCACATCGACCGCTGCCTGGGCTGCATGGCCTGCGTGACCGCGTGCCCCTCGGGGGTCCAGTACGACCGGCTGCTCGAGTCGGTGCGCCCGCAGGTCGAGCGCAACGTCCCACGGGACCGCGACGACAAGCTCTTCCGCGACGCCGTCTTCGCGCTCTTCCCCTACAAGCGCCGGCTGCGCGCCGCCGCCCTGCCGGGTGCCCTCTACCAGCGGCTCGCCCGCGTCCCGGCCGTCCGCAAGCTCGTCGACGGCGGTACGCAACGGTTGCGCGGCACCCGGTTCTCCCGCCTCGCGGCGCTGGAGTCGCTGCTGCCGCCGGTGACGGTGAAGGACGCGTTCGCCACCCTGCCCGCGGTCACCCCGGCCGTCGGCGAGCGCCGCGCCCGCGTCGCCCTCCTGTCGGGCTGCGTGCAGGACGTGTTCTTCCACCGCGTCAACGAGGCCACCGTCCGCGTCCTCGCCGCCGAGGGTGCCGACGTCATCGTCCCCCGCGACCAGCAGTGCTGCGGGGCGCTGGAGCTGCACGCCGGGCGCGAGCCCGCCGCGCTGGCCCGCGCCCGCCGCACCATCGAGACCTTCGAGCGGCTGCTCGCCTCCGGGGTCGACCACGTGGTCACCAACGTCGCCGGGTGCGGGTCGTCGATGAAGGAGTACGGGCACCTGCTGGCCGACGACCCGGCGTGGGCCTCGCGCGCGCGGACGTTCTCCGACTCCGTGCGCGACGTCCACGAGGTCCTCGCCGAGCTCCTCGCCGACGAGCCCCGGGCCCCGCGGCACCCCGTCCAGGCGCGCGTCGCTTACCACGACGCCTGCCACCTCGGGCACGCCCAGGGCGTCCGCGTCCAGCCGCGCGACGTGCTGCGCAGCGTCCCCGGCGTCGAGGTCGTCGACATCCCCGAGGCCGCGCTGTGCTGCGGATCCGCGGGGATCTACAACATGGTCATGCCGGACGCCGCCGACGAGCTGGGTGCCCGCAAGGCCGCCAACGTGCGGTCGGTGCGGCCCGACGTCGTCGTCACCGCGAACCCGGGCTGCCTGCTGCAGATGGGCAAGCACCTCGACGGCGCGGTCCCGTTGCTGCACCCCGTCCAGCTGCTCGACGCGAGCATCCGCGGGGTCCCGCTGCCCCGCCGCTGACGTCACCCCCGCGCACCCGGCGCCGACGTCGCACCCGGACGCCGAGCGCAACCCCACGGTCGCCCCGCGCGCCCGGGACAGCAGCGAGGTTGCGCACCCCGGCCCGAGCGCAACCCCACCGTCGCCCCAAGCGCCGAGGAGAGCGGTGAGGTTGCGCCCGGGTGGGGGCACGGACCGGCGCTCCTGCGGGCGGGGGCGCGCGTGGGGCCCTACGGTCGGCGGGTGCCCGCCACGAGACCGGACCTCGCCGCGCAGCTGCTCGCCCAGCTCGACTGGCACTGGACGAACCTGGTGCGGCCCAGGCTGGCGGGGCTGACCGACGACGAGTACCTGTGGGAGCCCGCGCCGAACTGCTGGAACGTCCGCCGGCGCGACCCCGCGGCGCAGGCGCCCCAGCCCGGCTCGGGGCCGTGGACCGTCGACTTCGAGTTCCCCGAGCCCGATCCGCCGCCCGTCACCACGATCGGCTGGCGGCTGGCGCACGTCATCGTCGGGGTGTTCGGGATGCGCGTCGCGAGCCACTTCGGGGGCCCGCCGATCGGGTACGACGACTTCCCGTACGCCGGCACCGCCGACGAGGCGCTCGCACAGCTCGACGACGTCCACGCGGGCTGGTCGGCCGGTGTCGGCGGGCTCGACGACGCGGCGCTGGCGCGCCCCGTCGGACCGGCCGAGGGAATGTGGGCCGAGCACACGATGTCGGAGCTGGTGCTGCACATCAACCGCGAGGCGATCCACCACGCCGCGGAGGTCCTGCTGCTGCGCGACCTGTACCGGTCGCGGCGCGAGGGCGGCGGCCGGCGCGCGCGGTAGGGTCCGCGGCACCGGGAAGCAGCGGCAGGAGTGTGGTGCGGGTGGCGGTCGGCGCCGCAGCGAACGACCCCGCGCCGCGCCGTGGCGGGGCCAAGCTGCGGGCGCTGGAGTACGTCAAGGACCGCATCCTCACCGGTGACTTCCGCGGCGGCGAGCTGATCAGCGAGGGCGAGGTCGCGGCCGCACTGGGCATGTCGCGCACGCCGGTCCGGGAGGCCTTCCTGCGGCTGGAGGCCGAGGGGCTGCTGCGGCTCTACCCGCAGCGCGGGGCGCTGGTCGTCCCGGTCTCGCCCGAGGAGGTCCGGGCGGTGATGGAGGCCCGGCTGGTCATCGAGCACTTCGCCGCCCGCGCGGTCTGCCGACGCGACGCGACCGCCCGCGCCGAGGTCGTCACCGCCCTCGGCGTCCAGCTCGACCGGCAGCGCGCCGCGGGCGCCGACCTGCGCGGGTTCCTCGACGCGGACCGCGCCTTCCACACCGTGATCGTCGAGGCCGCGGGCAACCCGATCCTGGCCGACGTCTACTCGTCGCTGCGTGACAGGCAGCTGCGGATGATCGGGGAGTCCGCGGTCCGCGACCCGAGGCGGACGGCGACGATCGTCACCGAGCACGAGCGCATCGCGGCCGCGGTCGGGCACGGCGACGCCGACGCGCTGCTCGACGGCGTCCGCGCGCACCTCTCGGGCACCGTCATGGCACTGGGCCTTTCCCCCGACCCGACGCTCCTGACCGCCGACTGACCGGGCCCCGTTGCGCGGGAGCGCGCCCCGAGGTGCCCGCACAGCCCTCGCGCGTCGCCGCGACGGCCCCTCGTCACCAGGGTCTTGTCCACCGCACGACCGTCCGGCTACCGTCGCACACAACTTGTATCTCAGTTGTGCACGAGCAGGAGGCTCGATGGACCGCGTGGCACTGCAGGCGGAGCTGGTCGCCGCACTGGGCGCGGACGCCGTGCTCACCGACCCGGTCTCGCTGCGCGCCTACGAGTGCGACGGCCTGACCGGCTACCGGGTGGTCCCGGCGTGCGTCGTGCTCCCGCGCGACACCGCCCAGGTCGCCGCCGCGGTCCGGGTCTGCGCCCGCAACGGGGTGCCGTTCGTCGCGCGCGGCGCGGGCACCGGCCTGTCGGGCGGGGCGCTGCCGGTGGCCGACGGTGTGGTGATCTCCCTGCAGCGGCTGCGCGCGGTCGTCTCGGTGGACCCGGTGAACCGGCGGGCCGTCGTCGAACCGGGCGTGACGAACCTCGACATCAGCAGAGCCGTTGCGGCGCACGGGCTCTACTTCGCCCCTGACCCGTCGAGCCAGCAGGTGTGCACGATCGGCGGCAACGTCGCCGAGAACTCGGGAGGGGCGCACTGCCTCAAGTACGGGTTCACGGTGCACCACATCCACGAGATCGAGGTCGTGCTGCCCGACGGGACCGTGACGACGCTCGGCGGGCCCGCGCCGCACCAGGGCGGGTACGACCTGCTCGGGGCGTTCATCGGGTCGGAGGGCACGCTCGGGATCGTCACCCGGATCACCGTCAAGCTGCTGCCCAGGCCCGCGGCGGTGCAGACGCTCGTCGCGGACTTCCCGTCGGTCGAGCAGGCGGGCGACACCGTCACCGCGATCGTCGCGGCCGGGATCGTGCCGGCGGCGGTGGAGATGATGGACGCGCTGGCCATCGAGGCCGTGGAGGCCGCGGTGTCGGCGGGCTACTCGCGCGACACGGCGGCCGCGCTGATCGTCGAGCTCGACGGCCCGCCCGCCGAGGTCACCGCGCAGTTCGCCGAGGTCGAACGGCTCTGCCACGAGCACGGCACGACGAAGGTGCACGTCGCGCCGACCCCCGAGGCGCGCGCCGCGGTGTGGAAGGGGCGCAAGGCGGCGTTCGCGGCCGTCGGCCGGATCAGCCCGAACTACTTCGTCCAGGACGGCGTCGTCCCGCGCACACGCCTCGCCGAGGCGCTCACCCGGATCGGTGAGCTGGCCGACGAGGCGGGCCTGCGCGTCGCGAACGTGTTCCACGCCGGGGACGGCAACCTGCACCCGCTGGTCCTCTACAGCGAGGCGCGCGGCGAGCACGAGCGCGCCGAGCACCTGTCGTCGTCGATCGCAGAGCTGTGCGTCGACCTCGGCGGGTCGCTCTCGGGCGAGCACGGCATCGGCACCGACAAGGCGTGCTCGATGCCGCGCCAGTACGACGACGCCGACCTCGCGACGATGACGCTGCTGCGCAGGGCTTTCGACCCCGACGACGTCTGCAACCCCGGCAAGCTGCTGCCCACCCCTCGGCTGTGCGGCGAGCGTCCCGGCCCCCATCGTCCGCACCCGCTGGAGGCGGCGGGCCTCATCGAGCGGATCTGACCGATGCCCACGACCCGGTTCACCCCGTCCGACGTCGACGAGCTGCGAGCCGTCCTCGCCGACACCACCGCCTCGCACCCGCGGCTGCTCGTCGAGGGCGCCGGCACGGCCGCGACCACCGGAGGCAGGCCCGACCCGGCGGACGCCGTCGTCGACACCACCGGGCTGTCCGGCGTGCTGCGCTACAACCCGGCCGACATGACCGTCGCCGTCCGCGCCGGCACCCCGTTGACGCAGGTCCAGGCCGAGCTGGCGGGGCAGCGCGTCGCGTTCGACCCGGCCCGCGGCCGCCGTGGCGCCACCGTCGGCGGGCTGCTCGCCACGGCCGACGGCGGTCCCGCCCGTCAGCAGTTCGGGGTGCTGCGCGACCTCGTCATCGGGGCGACGGTCGTGCTCGCCGACGGCACCGTCGCGCACTCCGGCGGGCACGTCATCAAGAACGTCGCAGGCTACGACCTCGCCAAGCTGTTCCACGGCTCGCTCGGCACGCTGGGCGTCGTCGCGGAGGTCGTGCTGCGGCTGCACCCGCTGCCGCGGCACGTCGTCACCGTCGCGGTCCCGGGCCCGGCCGAGGAGGCCACCCGCACCGGCACGGACCTGCTGGGCCGCGGCATCGAGCCGGCCGCGCTGGAGTGGACGCCGGACTCCGGGCTGCTGGTGCGGCTCGAGGGCACCGAGGAGGGGGTCCTGGCACGGGCCGGGGCCGTCGAGGCGGTCGGCGGCACCATCCTGTCCGACGACGCGCAGGCCGCGGCGTGGGCCGGCGTCGACGCCGTCGCCGACCCCGCGGCGCCCGGGACGACGGTGCTGCGCGCCGGCACGCTGCCCTCGGACGGGCCGGGATTCGTCGCCACGCTGGCCGCCGCGGCCGCGCGGGCCGGGGCCGACCTGGCCGTCAGCAGCGGCGTCGGCACCGGTGTGCACACCGTCGCGCTCACCGGGGGCGACCACGCCGCCGTCCTCGCCGCCGCGCACGCCGCGGCCGGACCCGCGGTCACGGTGTTGCGCCACGACGGGCTCGACCCCGACGCCCCGCTGTGGGGGCCGCCGCCGGCCGCGGTGGCCCTGCTGCGGGCGGTCAAGCAGCGGTTCGACCCGACCGGCCGGTTCGGCGCAGGTCGCCTCTCCCCCTGGCTCGCCCCCGTCCGTGACGTCCCCGCCACCGAAGGAGTCCCCGCGTGAGCACGTCGTTCGACGCCCGCCGCCCGCCGCAGCGCGAGGTCCTCGACGACTGCGTGCACTGCGGCTTCTGCCTGCCGACCTGCCCGACCTACGCCGTGACGGGCACCGAGACGGAGTCCCCACGCGGGCGCATCTACCTCATGGACCTGGCCGCGCAGGGCACGATCGGGGTCGACGAGGCCTTCGGCGAGCACATCGACTCCTGCCTCGGCTGCCTCGCGTGCGTGACGGCGTGCCCGTCGGGTGTGCAGTACGACCGGCTGATCGAGTCGGTCCGCCCGCAGGTCGAGCGCAACGTCACGCGCAGCCGGGCCGACCGGCTGTTTCGCGGGCTCGTCTTCGCGCTGTTCCCGTACCCGAACCGGCTGCGGGTGGCCGCGCTCGGCGGTCTGGTCTACCAACGGTCGGGGCTGCGCGCGCTCGTGCGCCGGCTCGGGCTGCTCGACCGGCTGCCCGCGCGGCTGCGCGCGCTGGAGTCGCTGCTGCCGCCGGTCACCGTGCGCGCGTTGCTGGCCCGGACCCCGGAGCGGACGCGGCCGCCGGGCGCGGCGCGGTTGCGCGTCGGGCTGCTGGCCGGCTGCGCGCAGCGGGTCTTCTTCGGCGACGTCAACGCCGCCACCGTGCGCGTGCTCGCCGCCGAGGGCTGCGACGTGCTCGTCCCCCGCGACGTGCAGTGCTGCGGCGCCCTGTCCGTGCACGCCGGGCGCGAGGACGAGGGCCTGGCCCGGGCACGGGCGACGATCGAGATGTTCGAGCGGTACCGGCTCGACGTCGTCGTCGCCAACGTCGCCGGGTGCGGGTCGACGCTCAAGGAGTACGGCGCGCTGCTCGCCGACGATCCCGCCTGGGCCGAGCGCGCGGCCGCGTTCAGCGCCACGGTCCGCGACGTGACCGAGCTGCTGGCCGAGCTCACCCCGCAGGCCCCGCGACACCCCGTCGCGGCGCGCGTCGCCTACCACGACGCCTGCCACCTCGCCAACGCCCAGCGCGTCCGCGAGCAGCCCCGCGCGGTGCTGCGCGCCATCCCCGGCCTGCAGCTGCAGGACGTCGCCGAGGCCGAGCTGTGCTGCGGATCGGCGGGCATCTACAACCTCGTGCAGCCCGTGACGGCCGAGGAGCTGGGGCAGCGCAAGGCGGCGAACCTGGAGGCCGTCGCACCGGACGTCGTCGTGACGGCGAACGCGGGCTGCCTGCTGCAGATCCGCCGCTTCCTCGACGCCGGCATCCCGGTGCTGCACCCGGTGCAGCTGGTCGACGCGTCGATCCGGGGCTGCGACCCCGTGTGAGTGGCGCCCTCGGCCGGTGGAACGCCACCCACGAGGTCACCCGGCGAAGTGGTCCCAGCCGGCGGCGCCCTCGTGCGGGGCGCCGTCGACGAGGACCGCGGCGTCCCCCTCGGTCACCCCGCCGATCACCGTCCAGCCCTCGGGGACGGCACCGGGCGGGAAGGTCGCCGCGAGCGCGTGGTCCTCACCGCCGGTCAGCAGCCATTCGAGCGGGTCCACACCCAGCGCGGACGCGACCTCGACGAGCCGCGGCGGGACGACCAGCGCCGACGTGGACACGTCGACGGTCACGCCGGACGCGGCGGCGAGGTGCCCGAGATCGGCGAGCAGCCCGTCGGACACGTCGATCATCGACGTCGCGCCCGCCCGCGCCGCCTGCGGTCCGGCGGCGTAGGGCGGCTCCGGAACCCGGTGCGCCCCGACGACCGCGACCGGCGACCGGAACCCGCGGTGCAGCACGTCGAGCCCCGCCGCGGCCCAGCCGATCCGCCCGCACAGCGCGACGACGTCGCCCGGCTTCGCGCCCGCCCGCGTCACCGGCGGACGGCCCTCCAGCGAGCCCAACGCCGTCACCGACAGCACGATCGCGGGCCCGGCGGCCACGTCCCCGCCGACGACCCCCGCGCCCGCCGACGACGCCTCCGCCCACAGCCCGGACGCGATGCCCTCCAACGTCTCCACCGGCGTGTCGCGGGGACAGGCGAGCCCGACGAGCAGCGCCGTCGGGACCGCGCCCATCGCCGCCACGTCGGCCAGGTTGGCCGCGGCGGCCTTGCGCCCCACGTCGTCCGGCGCCGACCAGTCCAGCCGGAAGTGCACGCCCTCGACCAGGACGTCTGTGCAGGCGACGACCCGGCCGTCCCGCGCCTCGACCACCGCGGCGTCGTCGCCCGGCCCGAGCAGCGTGGTACCGGGCTGCACCCGGTCCGCGGTCACGCGCCGTATCAGGCCGAACTCGCCGACGTCGCGAAGTGTGTTCATCGCCTCGGTTCCCTCTGACGGGGAGGCCGACGATGTGGGCACTGCGGCTACCTCCGGTACGGTTTGACTTCCGACTTTCCAGCCCGACACGACCCGTCGCGCCCGTGCGGCGCGGCTGCGCTGCCCGGCAGCGCGCACCCGAGAGGAGCACGCCGTGGTTCAGGCCTTCATCCTGGTCCAGACCGAGGTCGGCAAGGCGGCCTCCGTGGCGAGCGCCATCGCCGGCATCCCCGGGGTGGTGTCGGCGGAGGACGTCACGGGACCGTACGACGTGATCGTCCGCGCGGAGGCCGAGGACGTCGACCTGCTCGGCCAGCTCGTCGTCGCCCAGGTCCAGGGCGTCAGCGGCATCACCCGCACGCTGACCTGCCCGGTCGTCAAGCTGGGCTGAGCGTCGTGCGGCAGGCGGGGACCGACGTCCGGACACCGCGCTCGCCCGCGGTCGTCGTGGCCGTGGCGCTGCCGGTGCTGCTGGCCGTCGCGGTCGCCGTCCTCGCGATCGTCAACCGGGACGCCGGCAAGCCCCCACCCCCCACGACGGACACCACCCCGCTCGCCGCGGCTCCCGTCGACGCCCCCGACGCGAGCGGCCCGCAGTGCACGGCCCTGCTCGCCGCGCTGCCCGCGACCCTCCCCGGCGGCGACGGCCAACTGGCCACGCGGCCGCTGGCCGACCCCGCCCCGGCGGGGGTGCGCGCCTGGGCGGCACCGTCGCGCCCCGTCGTCCTGCGCTGCGGGCTCCCCCGGCCCGCGGAGCTGACGCCGACCTCGGCGCTCGTCGTCGTCGACGGGGTGAGCTGGCTGCAGCTCCCCGACGACGTCCCCGATCCCGTGCAGTCCAGCTGGGTGGCGGTCGACCGCCCGACCTACGTCGCCGTGACGACGCCCGCGACGGCCGGCAGCGGTCCCCTGCAGGCGATCTCGGACGCGATCACCGCGACGATGCCCGCCACGCCGATCGCCGTCCGCTGACGGCGCTGGCCCGCGGCTCAGCGCAGCCCGGTGCCGCGGGCCAGCGCGGTGTCGACGAGCGTGGCGAGCAGGGTCGGGTAGTCGACACCGGTCTCGGCCCACATCCGCGGGTACATCGAGATCGGGGTGAACCCCGGCATCGTGTTGACCTCGTTGACGACGGGCGCGCCGTCGTCGCCGACGAAGAAGTCCACCCGCGCGAGGCCCTGGCAGTCCAGCGCCCGGAACGCGGCCACCGCCTGGTCGCGCACCCGCTCGGTGACGTCGTCGTCGAGCTTGGCGGGGATGTCGAACTCGCACGCGTCGTCGAGGTACTTGGCGTCGAAGTCGTAGAACTCCGCCGACCCGGACACGAGCCGGATCTCCGCGGGCAGGCTCGCCCGCACGGTGCCGTCGGGGTACTCGAGGACGCCGCACTCGACCTCACGACCGACGATCGCGGCCTCGACGAGCACCTTGGGGTCGTGCACGCGGGCGGCCGCGACGGCCTCGTCGAGCCGGTCCCAGGAGGTGACGCGGGTGATCCCGACCGACGACCCGGCGCGCGCGGGCTTGACGAACACCGGCAGCCCGAGGCGTTCCTGCTGCGCCGCGGTCAGCGACTGCGTGCCCGGCCGCAGCACCACCAGCGACCCGACCGCGAGCCCCTCGGCGGCCAGGAGCTTCTTGGTGAACTCCTTGTCCATGCCCGCGGCGCTCGCGAGCACGCCGGACCCGACGTAGGGCAGCCCGGCCATCTCGAACAGCCCCTGGATCGTGCCGTCCTCGCCGAAGGGTCCGTGGAGCACGGGGAAGACGACGTCGACACCGGAGAACACCTCGCCCGCCCGGTCGCGGTCGAGGCGGACGAGGCCGCCGCGGGTCGGGTCGCCGGGCAGGGCGAGCGCGGCGCCGGTCCCGTCGACGACGGGCAGGGTGCGGCCGTCGATGCGCAGTCGGGCGGGGTCGTCGGTGCCGAGCACCCAGGCGCCGTCCGGCGTGATGCCGACGGGCACCACGTCGAACCGGTCGCGGTCGAGGTGGGCGAGCACGCTGCCCGCCGACACGCACGAGATGGTGTGTTCGGAGCTGCGGCCACCGAACACCACCGCGACCCTGGTCCTGCGCTCACCCATGAGGGACGAGCGTAGGGCTACCCGCGCACGACCTCGGTCACCGCCTCCAGCGCCGCCGGGTCCTCCATCGCCGACGTGTCGCCGGTCGGCCCGCCGTGCACGACGACGTCGCGCAGCAGCCGGCGCATCGTCTTGCCGGTGCGGGTCTTCGGCATGGCCGGGGTGACGTAGACGCGGTCGGGCCGGGCGTACCCGCCCATCTCCCCGGCGACGAGGGCGCGGATCCGGTCGGCCACCCCGTCGTCCGAGGACGAACGCAGCGTCACGAACGCGATCGGCACCGTCCCCTTCGTCTCCTCCGGCACCCCGACGACGGCGGCCTCCACGACGTCGGGGTCCGACGTCACGACGGCCTCGATCTCCATCGTCGAGATGCGGTGCCCGGCGACGTTGATGACGTCGTCGGCGCGGCCGAGCACCCAGATGTGCCCGTCGTGGTCGAGGACGGCCTCGTCGTTGGTGGCGTAGCTGCCCGGGAACTTCGCGAAGTAGGTGTCCAGGTAGCGCTGGTGGTCGCCCCACACCGTGCGGCACAACGTCGGGAACGGGCCGGTCAGCACGAGGTTGCCCTTGACGCCCGGGGGCACGGGCTCACCGGAGTCGTCGACGATCGCGAACGTGTGCCCGGGCACCGGCGTCCCGGCGGAGCCGGCCTTGAGCGGGTCGACGCCGTAGACGGGGTAGGTCCAGGTCGAGCCGGTCTCGGTCTGGCCGTAGGCGTTGATCACGGGCACGTCGAAGGTGTCGGTGGCCCAGGCGAAGGTGTCGCCGTCGAGCGGCTCGCCCTGCGCGGTGATCAGCTTCAGCCCGGGCAGCGGGTGGGCCGCGGCGAGGTCGTCGCCGAACTTGCGCAGCATCCGGATCAGCGTCGGCGCCGCCAGGATCTTGGTGACGGCGTGCCGCTCGCAGATCTCGTAGAACCGCGCGGGGGTCGGGGTGTCGAGCGCGCCCTCGAAGCAGGCGACGGTCATCCCGCACGCCAGGCCCCCGACGACGGCCTGGATCGGGAAGGTCAGCCAGCCGACGTCGGCGGCGACCCAGTAGACGTCGCCGTCCTCGCGGCCGACCTGCCAGTGCGCGTTGGCCCAGGACCCGAGCAGGAAACCGCCGACCGAGTGCACCACGCCCTTGGGCCGCGACTCGGTGCCGGAGGTGAAGATCAGGAACGACGGGGCGTTGGGGTCCAGCGGGACGGCGGGAGCCCCGCCCGCGCCGGCGGCGAGCACGTCGGCGTAGGAGCGCTCCCCCTCCCGCAGCGCGACGCCGTCGCCGGTCCGGTCGACGACCACGGTCGCCCGGACGCTCGGGCACCTCGTGAGGGCCGAGCGCAACGTCGACAGCAACTGCACCCGGCGCCCCCGCCGGTACGACGCGTCCGCCACGACGACCACCGCCGCCCGCGCCGCCTGCAGCCGCGACGCGACCGCCTCCTCGCCGAACCCCGAGAACAGCACCGTGTAGACGGCGCCGATCCGGTTGCAGGCGTGGATGGTCGTGAACGCCTCGACGAGGTTGGGCATGTAGACGGCGACGACGTCGCCCTCCCCGACGCCGAGGTCGAGCAGCCCGGCCGCGAGCCGGGAGACCTCGTCGGCGAGCTCGGCGTAGGTGACGGTGCGGACCTCGCCCGGCTCGCCCTCCCACACGATCGCGGCACGGTCGGCCGTCGCGGGGTCCTCGGTCCAGCGGTCGACGCAGTTGTCCGCGACGTTGATCAGGCCGCCCTCGAAATACCGGAAATCGGAGACGCCGCCCGTCCGGACGGTGTCCCACTCCCGGGTCCACCGCTGCTGGCGCGCGACCCATTCCCAGTAGTCGTCGGGCTCGAGCGCACGGGCCTTCGCCAGCGACTCCACGCGGTCGGCCACCGTCCACCCCGGAGGGAGCGGTCGCAGCGGGGTGTCGAGCAGCTGCGCGAGGCTGTCGTCGGACATCGTCGTCCTCCTGGTCTCTATCCCGCCATCCCGCGGGTCAGGATCTCGAGCTGAATCTCGTCGGTGCCACCGCCGATGCGCAGGATGCGGGCGTCGCGGTAGTGCCGGGCCACGGGCGACTCCTCGACGAACCCGGCGCCGCCGAAGAGCTGCACGGCGTCGTCGACGATCCGGTTGGCGGCCACTGCGGCGAGGTACTTGGCGCGGGCCACGGACCGCCCGGCCTCGGGGTGCCCGGAGTCGAGCCGGGCGGCGGCCTGGTGGGTGACCAGCCGGGCGGCGTCGAGCTCGATCTCCATGAGCGCGAGGCGGTGCCGGATCGTCTGCAGGTGGGTGAGCGGCGCGCCGAACGCCTCCCGCTCCCGGGTGTACCCGAGCGCGAGGTCCAGGCACTCCTGCGCGTGCCCGAGACCCATGGCCGCCAACGCGATCCGCTCGAGCTGGAAGCCCTCCATGATCTGGTAGAAGCCGCGGTCGACGGCCCCGACCACGGCGTCGGACGGGACCCGGACCCCGTCGAGGACGACCTCGCGGGTGTCCGAGGAGTGCCAGCCCATCTTCGGCAGCGGCCTGCTGAACGACAGGCCCGGCGTCCCCGCGGGCACCTCGAACAGGGTGACGCCGCGCCGACCCGGCTCGCCGGTGCGGGCCGCGACGACGAGCACGTCGGCGATGCCGGCGTTGGTGATGAACATCTTGCGGCCGTCCAGGACCCAGCCGTCGTCGGCGGGGCGGGCGGTCGACCGGATGCGCGCGACATCCGATCCCGTGTCCGGCTCGGTCACCGCGATCGCGGCCACCGCCTCGCCCGAGGCGATCGCCGCGAGCCAGCGGTCCTGCTGCGCGGGCGAGCCGTAGCGCACCAGGTGCGTCCCGGCCATGTAGGCGCTGACCAGCGCGGTGACGGCGAGCCCGCCGCTCGCGCGGGCGATCTCCTCGGCGAAGATCGCGACGGCCAGCGCGTCGCCGTCGGAGCCGCCGAATTCGGGCGGGGTGACCAGGCCGAGCATCCCGGCGTCGCCCAACGGCTTCCACAGCTCCGCCGGGAACGTGCCGGCGGCCTCGGCGGCGTCGACGGCCGGGCGCACCACCTTGTCGACGAACCCGCGGCACACGTCGCGGAACTCGCGGTGCTCGTCGTCGAGCTCCCAGGACATCGTCGGCACCCCCGAGGAAGATCGTCGGTCGATCGGACAGTACGACGTCCGAGGCCGCGGCGCGCGGTCCTGTCCGGATCACCCGTGTCGCACGGTTCGGACCGTTCCGCTCGGGGACACGGCCGCGCCGGGTCCGAGCCACCCGGCCGGGGCGCGCCTGCGGACCCGGGCCGCGCGGCCGCGGCGCCGAACGTCCGTCGCGGCCCGCGGCCCGCGCGATCTACGGTGCGGGGGACACTGGAGGCGCGATGACCGGCATCCCCCCGCGGTCGGGCCGGGTCCCCCGACCTGCGGTGCTCGTCGTCGACATGGTGCGCGCCTACACCGAGCCCGACGGGCCGTTCGCCCTGCCCGACCCCGGCCCCGCGCTCGCCGGGTGCGGCGCGCTGGTCGACGCCGCACGCACGGGCGGGCATCCCGTCGTGTGGGCGGTCGTGCGGTACCCGGCGGACCTCGCCGACGGCGGCCTGTTCGTCCGCAAGGTGCCCGCGCGCGCCGTGTTCGCCGAGGGCGCCACGGGCGACTGGGGCGCGATCGCGCCGCCGCTGACGCCGGTGCCGGGTGAGACGGTCGTGGTGAGGCGGTACGCGTCGGCGTTCCTCGGCACCACCCTCGCACCGGCGCTGGCGACCGCGGGGGTGGCCACGCTCGTCGTGTGCGGGGTGCCGACGTCGGGCTGCGTCCGCGCGTCCGCCGCCGACGCGCGCGCCGCCGGCTTCCGGCCGCTGGTGGTGCGGGACGCGTGCACCGACCGGACCGTCGGGCTGCACGAGGGGAACCTCGCCGACATCGCCGCCACCTGCGCCGACGTGGTCGATCTCGGCGAGGCGCTCGCCCGTTTGTCCGGATGAGGGCTTCCGTCGCGCCCGGGCCCGCAGGCAGGATCGGCGGGTGAGCGCCTCCTCGTCCACCCCGCCGTCGCACGTCCCGCCGTCGCAGGTCCCGCCGTCGCAGGTCCCGCTGTCGTCCACCCCTCGCAGCACGCTCGGCAGGCTGTCCGAGCGCGCCCGGACCGACCGCGCCGACCTCTACGCCGTCCTCGACGCCGGGCTCGTCTGCCATCTCGGGATCGTGCTCGACGGCGCGCCCGTCGTGCTCCCGACGGGCTACGGGCGCGACGGCGACACCCTCTACCTGCACGGCTCCACCGGTGCCTCGACGCTGCGCGCGGCGGCGACCGGTATCCCGGTGTGCGTGACGGTCACCCACCTCGACGGGGTCGTCTACGCCCGCTCGGTGTTCCACCACTCGATGAACTACCGCAGCGCGGTCGTGCACGGCACGGCGCGGCTGGTCACCGACGAGCAGCAGCGGCTGGACGGGCTGCGGGCGCTCGTCGAACAGCTGGCGCCCGGGTCGTGGACCCACGCCCGGCTCCCCGACCGCAAGGAGCTGGCCGCGACCACCGTGCTCGCCCTCGACCTCGCCGAGGCCAGCGTCAAGGTGCGCACCGGTCCGCCGGGTGACGACGCCGAGGACGTCGCGAACCCCGCGTACTGGGCCGGGGTGCTGCCGGTGCGCATGGTCTGGGGCGAGGCCGAGCCCGCGCCCGACCTCGCGCCCGGCACCCCGACCCCCGACCACGTCTCCGCGCGGCCACGACCGGGGGTCCACGCTGCTCACGAGGGGTGACGGGACGTCGGGACGGCTCCCGTAACCTCGGCGCGCGTGAGCAGTGCCGACTCCCCGTACCCGCCCGCCGAGCGGCTCGACCTCGTCGAGCGCCTCCACGGCCACGACGTCGCGGACCCCTACCGCTGGCTGGAGGACCCGGCCGATCCGCGGACCGTCGCATGGTCGGCGGCGCAGGACCAGCTCACCGCCGCCTGGCTGACGGCGCTGCCGGGTCGCGACGCGCTCGCGACGCGGCTGCGCGGGCTGCTCGACGCCGGCTCGGTGTCCGCGCCGCTCTGGCGCGCCGGGCGCGCCTTCCTCGTGCGCCGCTCGCCCGGCCAGGAACACGCCGTCGTGCTCGTGCGCGAGCCCGGCCCCGACGGCACGACCGTCGAGCGGGTCCTGCTCGACCCCGTCGCGCTCGACCCCGACGGGCTGACGACGCTCGACGCCTGGGTGCCCGACCTCGAGGGCCGGCGGCTCGCCTACCAGGTCTCGCGTGGCGGTGACGAGAACTCGGTCCTGCACGTCATGGACGTCGCGAGCGGGGAACTCGTCGAGAAGCCGATCGACCGGTGCCGCTACGCCGACGTCGCGTGGCTGCCCGGCGGTGAGGAGATCGTCTTCGTGCGCAAGGTCGCCGACGACGACGTGCCGGCCGGCGAGGAGAACCTGCACCGGCGCATCTGGCGGCACCGCATCGGCACCGACACCTCGACCGACGTGCTGCTCGATGGCCCCGGGCTCTACGAGGGGCACAGCTACTACGGCGTGCGGGTCTCGCGCGACGGGCGCTGGCTCGTCGTCACCGCGAACGTCGGGACCGCGCGCCGCGACAGCGTGTGGATCGCCTCCCTCGACGGCAGGGGTACCGGCGAGCTCGTCCCGCTCCTCACCCAGGACGACGACGTGCAGGCCGTGCCGTGGGTCGAGCGCGACGGGCTGCTCTACGTCCTCACGACCGACGGCGCCCCGCGCTGGCGGCTGTGCGTCACCGAGCCCGAACGGCCGCAGCGCGAGCACTGGCGCGAGCTGGTGCCCGAGGACCCGGAGTCGGTGCTGGAGGCGGTCCGACGGCTCGAACCCGCACCCGACGACCCCGGCGGCGAGCCGCTGCTCGTGCTCGCCCGCGCCCGGCACGCGGTCGCGGAGCTGGCCCTGCACGCCCTCGACGGCACCCCGCGCGGGACCGTCCCGCTGCCCGGCACCGGCTCGGTGTCCGGGCTGACCGTCGCCGACCGCGACACCCCTGCCGAGCACGGCAGGCTGTGGATCGGCTGGACCGACCTCGTCACGCCCTACCAGGTGCAGCGCTACGACCGCGCCACCGGCCGGACCGTGCTCGCCGAGGCCGCGCCCGGCGAGGTCGACGTCCCCGACGTGCACACCGAGCAGGTCGAGTTCGCCTCCGCCGACGGCACGACCGTCCGCATGTTCGTCATCCGGCCGGCCGACGCACCCGCCGGGCCGGTCCCGACGCTGGTCACCGGCTACGGAGGCTTCGGCATCACCCGCGAGCCCGCCTACACCCCGACCGCGCTGACCTGGGTCGCGGCGGGCGGCGTCTACGCGCTGGTGTCGCTGCGCGGGGGCGGCGAGGAGGGCGAGGCCTGGCACCTCGCCGGGAACCGCGCGAACAAGCAGAACGTGTTCGACGACCTGCACTCGGCCTGCGAGCGGCTCGTCGCCGACGGCGTCACCAGTCCCGACCGGCTCGCGATCACCGGCGGGTCCAACGGCGGCCTGCTCGTCGGCGCCGCGCTCACCCAGCGGCCCGACCTGTACCGGGCCGTGGTCTGCTCGGCGCCGCTGCTGGACATGGTCCGCTACGAGGAGTTCTCGCTGGGCCGCACGTGGAACGACGAGTACGGCACCGCCGCCGACCCCACCGAGCTCGGCTGGCTGCTGTCCTACTCGCCCTACCACCACGTCCACACCGGCACGACGTACCCGGCCGTGCTGTTCACCGTCTTCGAGTCCGACACCCGGGTCGACCCGCTGCACGCCCGCAAGATGTGCGCCGCGCTGCAGCACGCCACCGCGGGCGACCCCGACACCCGCCCGGTGCTCATCCGTCGCGAGACCGACGTCGGCCACGCGGGCCGCTCGATCTCGCGCACCGTCGCGCTCGCCGTCGACCAGCTCGCGTTCCTCGCGGCCCACACCGGACTGGAGCTGACGTGACCGCCACCGCCGCCCTCGCCGAGGGTCTGCTCCCCGACCAGCCGATCTGCGCCGCGGACCCGGGGACGTGGTGCGCCCGCTTCTACCAGTGGACCCACAGCGACTTCCTCGCCGCGTCGGCCGACGTGATCGTGTCCAAGACCTTCTCGATCCTGCTGATCGTCCTGGTCGCGCTCCTGTCGCGCTGGCTGCTGCACCGGGCCATCCGCCGGCTGATCGACAACGCCGTCGACAACCGCTTCTCACGCGCGATCGCCCGCCGGTCCCCGCGGCGGCAGCGCAACGGCTCGGTCGAGGCGGTGACGGCCCGCCGGTCCCAGCGGGCCAAGACGATCGGGTCGGTGCTGCGGTCGATCACGTCGGCCGTCGTGCTGCTGATCGCCTCGATCATGATCCTCGCGGAGTTCAACGTCGCGCTCGGCCCGATCCTGGCCTCCGCCGGGATCGTCGGCGTGGCGGTCGGGTTCGGCGCGCAGAACCTGGTGCGCGACTTCCTCTCCGGGATGTTCATGCTCCTCGAGGACCAGTACGGGGTGGGTGACGTCGTCGACGTCGGGGACGCCGTCGGCACCGTGGAGACGGTCGGTCTGCGGATCACGACGATCCGCGACGTCAAGGGCACGCTGTGGTACGTCCGCAACGGCGAGATCGTCCGCGTCGGCAACATGACGCAGGGCTACGCCGTCGCGGTCGTCGACCTGCCGCTCGCGCACACCGCCGACACCGACGAGGTCACCGAGCTCGTCACGCGGGTGTCCACGGAGCGGCTGGCGCAGGACGACGTCAAGGACGACGTGCTCCAGCCCGTGCAGGTGCTGGGCGTCGACAAGGTGACGGCCGAGGGCATGGTCCTGCGACTGACGGCCAAGGTGAGTCCCGGGCGGCAGTTCGTCGTGCAGCGGGCACTCAACGCGGCCATCACCAGCGCGCTCGACGACGCCAAGATCCCCCGCCCGGTCGTCTACCCGGCCGCCGCGGACACGTCGAAGGCGGCCATCTCCGGTCCGGGCGGCGGTACGACGTGACCGTTCGGTCCCGGGGCCCGGTGCCGCGAGGCCACCGTCCGCGACAGGGGATAGTGGTGGTGTGAGCACTCCGCAGAACTTCTACGCCGAGGTCGGGCCGGACACGATCCGCCGGATCGTCGCGCGGTTCTACGAGCAGGTGGCCGAGGACGAGATGCTGCGCGCGATGTACCCGGAGGAGGACCTCGGCCCGGCCGAGGAGCGCTTCCGGATGTTCCTCGAGCAGTACTGGGGCGGTCCCCGCACCTACTCCGACCTGCGCGGTCACCCCCGGTTGCGCATGCGTCACGCACCGTTCCGGATCGGCCCGATGCAGCGCGACGCCTGGCTGCGCTGCATGCGCGTCGCCGTCGACGAGTCGGGGATGGACGCCGCGCACACCGAGCAGTTCTGGACCTACATCACATACGCGGCTGCGAGCATGGTCAACGCCGATTTCTGAGGCTCGATCACCCTTTCGAGGCGCCGATCGTCACGCTCCGCGTCGGGCACGGATGGCAGGATGTGCGCGTGCAGTGGTGGCGCGACGCGGTGGTCTACCAGGTCTACGTCCGCAGCTTCGCCGACTCCGACGGCGATGGTGTGGGCGACCTGGCCGGGGTGCGCAGCCGGCTCGGCTACCTGGAGTTGCTGGGCGTCGACGCCCTGTGGCTGACCCCGTTCTACCGGTCCCCGATGGCCGACCACGGCTACGACGTCGCCGACCCGCGCGACGTCGATCCCGTCTTCGGTGACCTCGCCGCGTTCGACGCGCTCGTCGAGGACGCCCACCGGCACGGGCTGAAGATCATCGTCGACCTGGTGCCCAACCACACGTCGACGGAGCACGAGTGGTTCCGCGCCGCGCTCGACTCCGCCCCCGGCAGCCCCGAGCGGGCCCGCTACCACTTCCGGCCCGGCAAGGGCGAGAACGGCGACGAGCCGCCCAACAACTGGCGCAGCATCTTCGGCGGGCCGGCGTGGGAGCGCGTCGGGGAGGAGGAGTGGTACCTCCATCTCTTCGCCCCCGAGCAGGCCGACCTCAACTGGACCAACCCCGAGGTGTGGGCCGACCTGGAGAAGACCCTGCGGTTCTGGGCCGACCGCGGCGTCGACGGCTTCCGGATCGACGTCGCACACGGCATGGCCAAGCCCGACGGCCTGCCCGACGACCCGCAGGCGCGCATCGAGCTGCTGGCCAACACCGACGGCGACCCCCGCTTCGACCAGGACGGTGTGCACGACGTGCACCGCATGGTCCGCGCCGTCCTCGACCATTACCCCGGCCGGATGGCCGTCGGCGAGATCTGGGTGCGCGACGACGAGCGCTTCGCCCGTTACGTGCGCCCCGACGAGCTGCACCAGGGCTTCAACTTCCGGCTGCTGCAGACGCCGTTCGAGGCCGCGGCGATCCGCGACGCCGTCGAGCACTCGATCGCGGCCGTCGACGCCGTCGGTTCCCGGCCGACGTGGACGCTGTCCAACCACGACATCTCCCGCCCCGTGACCCGCTACGGCGGGGGCGAGGTGGGGCTCGCCCGGGCGCGCGCGATGGCGCTGGTGGTGCTCGCGTTGCCGGGGTCGGCCTACATCTACAACGGCGAAGAGCTCGGCATGCCCGACGTCGAGGTCCCCGACGACGCGCTGCAGGACCCGGTGTGGGAACGGTCGGGGCACACCGAGCGCGGGCGCGACAGCTGCCGAATCCCCGTCCCGTGGGAGGGCAGCGCGCCGTCATACGGGTTCAGCACCGGCGAGCCGTGGCTGCCGATGCCGCCGGACTGGGACGCGCTGACCGCCGCCGAGCAGCTCGAGGACACCGGCTCGACGCTGTCGATGTTCCGGCACGCGCTCGAGCTGCGGCACACCCATCCCGGCTTCGCCGCGACCGACGACCGGCGCACCCGCGTCGAGTGGTACGGCGCGCCTCCGGGCTGCCTGGCGTTCCGGCGCAGCGGGACGACGCTCGCCTGCGCCCTCAACACCTCCGACGCCCCGGTCCCGCTGCCACCCGGCGACGTCCTGGTCACCAGCGGCCCCCTGACCGAGGACGGCCAACTCCCCCCGGACACCGCGGCCTGGCTCGCCTGACCCCGCCCGGGTGCTCCTGGCGTCGCCGACGCAGGGCGCCCCGGGGGAGCCTCCAGATGCAGGAACGGCACTTTCCCGCAGCCCAGTTGCAGGAAAGTGCCGTTCCTGCAACAGGGCGCGACCGCGGGTCAGCTCGTGAACAGCGGCAGCGACGTCACGCGGCGGCGGACGACGGCACCGAACCTGGCGTCGATCCGCAGCCAGGAGCCCGTCGCCGACACCCGCACGACCGGCTGCTCCCCCGCCGGACCGGCCCCGGGGCCGGCCCCGGTGTCGGCACCACCCAGGAACCCCATGCCCGACAACGCGAACAGGCACCGCATGGGGATGCGCACGGGCGGCCCGGCGCCGTCCTGCACGGTCAGCACGGTCTGGTCGAGCAGCGACGCGGGCGGGCCGAGCGGCCCGGCGTGCTCGCGCGCCAGCGCCAGCCCGCGCTCGGTGAGCCGCTCCAGCTCGGCGGCGGGCACGTGGTCGACGAGGGCCCAGCCGTCGTCGGGCGGGAGCTCCGCGCCCCACAGACCCGCGGCGGGCCCAGGATCGACGGTCTCCCCGCGCTCGACGGCCAGCGACGTCAGCAGCGCCTGCGCCGGGACCGTCAGTTCGGCGGGCTCGCACGTGCCGTACACCGAGCGGGTCGCGAGCACGTCGAACGGCGTCGCCGCCCACGCGGTGACCTTGTCCCCGCGGGACTGCAGCCGCACGAGTGCCGACTGGTCCAGCCGCACCACCCGCGCGGTGAAGGCGCCCAGATCGTCGCGCTCGGTCTTGTCGGCCAACCGGAGCGCGCTCATCGCGCTGCCCCGCCGCTGCCCGCCCGGCGCCGCGGGCGGGCGTCGTGCCGACGGAGCGCCGCCTGCTGCTGCCTCACGCGTCGTCACCCCATTCCCCGAGGAACGTCCGCTCCTCGGCCGTGAGCCGTCGCGGCCGGTTGGCGTCCAGGTCGAACAGCGCCATGTGCGTGCGGGCGGTGGCCGCGACGGGATCGGTCTCCTCGGGCCCGTCGTGCATCTCGTACACGAGCGTGAACGACGCCGCCCGCACGTCGCGTACCCACATCACGACGCGCAACGGCTTCGCCCGGTACGGGATCTGCCGCTTGTACTCCACCTCGAGGCCCGCGACCAGGAGCCCGTCGGAGAACGTGGCGCCCGCGGCGCGGGCCCGGTCGAAGACGAGCGCGATGCGGGCCTCCTCCAGCAACGTCACCGTGCGCGCGTGGTTGACGTGCCGGTAGGAGTCCTGATCGGTCCAGCGCAGCGGGACGTGCGCGACGAAACGAGCCACGCGTCCACCCTCTCAGGTGGTCGCGCGCCGACCGTCGCAGGGCTCAGCGCGCGAGCCCGCGCAGCTGCCGGACCACGACCGACAGCGTCGCCAGGTCCAACGGCGCGCCACTGCTCTTCTTGCCGCCGATCTCGTGCAGCGCCGCGCGCGCCCGGACCAGCCGCGACGCGTTGGCCTGCTCCCACAGGGCGATCGCCTCGTCGGCCGGGGTACCGGGTGCGGCCTCGCGCAGCAGGTCGAGCGTGACGGCCCGCAGCGAGGCGTACAGGTCGTCCCGCAGCGCGAGCCGCGCCAGACCGTGCCAGCGGTCGCCGCGTTCGAGTGCCGAGACCGACGTCAACGCCAGGTCGACGCCCAGGTGCGCGGACATCGCGTAGTAGAGCGCCGCGACCTCGTCGGGCTCGCGCGGCTCGCGGTCGCGCTCGGACAGCTCGGTGAGCTCGACGACGTCGAGCAGCCCGAAGGTGTGCATCAGCTCCGCGGAACGGCGCGCGAGCTCCGGCGGCACGCCCTCGTCGCGCAACGACCCCGCCCGGGCCGCGACCGCCTCGGCCTCCGGACCCTGCAGCATGTCCCCGACCCGGCGCGACAGGGCCTGCACCGTGGCCGCGAACCGCGCGGTCTCCGCGCCGACGGCGAGCGGCTGCGGCCGGTTGGTCAGGAACCAGCGCGATGCCCTGTCGAGCAGCCGGCGCGACTCCAGCACGACGTGGTCGGCCAGCGCGACGGGGATGTCGGCCCCGCGGGCCGCGGCCCACAGACCCGGCAGGTCGAACACCGCGTTGCTGACGGCGTAGGCGCGCACCGCGTCGTCGACGCCGGCCGAGAGCTCCTCGGCCAGCCGGAACGCGTACGAGGTGCCGCCGCCGTCGACCATCTCGTTGACCAGCATCGTCGCGACGATCTCCCGGCGCAGCGGATGCCCGGCGATCGGTCGCGGATAGCGCAGCCGCAGCGGCGTCGGGAAGTACTCCGGCAGCCGGCCGGCGAAGGCGGGCACGTCGGGAAGCTCGGTGCCCAGCAGCCGATGGGTCAGGTCGAGCTTGGCGTGGGCGAGCAGCGTCGACAGCTCGGGACCGGTCAGCCCCCGCCCGGCGTCCTCCAGGGCGGCGAACTCGTCGTCGGCGGGCAGGACCTCCAGGTCGCGGTCGAGCCCGGTCCGCTCGGCCAGGTCCGCGACCATCCGCCGGTGCACGTTGGCCATCTCGGCGGCGTGCGAACGGCCGACACCGAGCACCGCGTTCTGCGCCCGGTTGTCGTCGAGGACCAGCTCGGCGACCTCGTCGGTCATCTCGGCGAGCAGCGCGTCGCGTGCCGGCCGGTCGAGCTCGCCCGCGGTGACCAGCCGGTCGAGCAGGATCTTGATGTTGACCTCGTGGTCGGAGCAGTCGACGCCCGCCGAGTTGTCGATGGCGTCGGTGTTGACCTTCCCGCCCGCGCGCGCGAACTCGATCCGCCCACGCTGGGTGAGCCCGAGGTTGCCGCCCTCGCCGACGACCTTCACCCGCAGCATGCGACCGTCGACCCGGATGGCGTCGTTGGCCTTGTCGCCGGCGTCGGCGTGCGACTCGGTCGAGGCCTTCACGTAGGTGCCGATGCCGCCGTTCCACAGCAGGTCGACCGGCGCGAGCAGGATCGCGCGGATGAGCTCCGGGGGGCTGAGCGTGTGGACCTCGGCCGGCAGCCCCAGCGCCGCCCGCATCTCCGGTCCGACCGGCACCGCCTTCGCCGTGCGCGGCCACACCCCGCCGCCGGCGCTGATCGCGGACCGGTCGTAGTCGTCCCAGGACGACCGGGGCAGGGCGAACAGCCGCCGACGCTCGGCGATACCCCGCGCCGGGTCGGGATCGGGGTCGACGAACACGTGCCGGTGGTCGAACGCCGCGACCAGCCGGATGTGCTCGGACAGCAGCATCCCGTTGCCGAACACGTCGCCGGACATGTCCCCGATGCCGACGACGGTGAAGTCCTGGCGCTGGGTGTCGACGCCGAGCTCGGCGAAATGCCGCTTGACCGACTCCCACGCCCCGCGGGCGGTGATGCCCATGGCCTTGTGGTCGTAGCCGACGGACCCGCCCGAGGCGAACGCGTCGCCCAGCCAGAAGCCGTAGCTCGCCGCGACCTCGTTGGCGACGTCGGAGAACCGGGCCGTCCCCTTGTCCGCCGCGACGACCAGGTAGGAGTCGTCGCCGTCGTGGCGCACCACGTCCGGCGGCGGGACCGTGGCACCGTCGACGAGGTTGTCGGTCACGTCGAGCAGCCCCGAGATGAACGTCCGGTAGCAGACCTCGACCTCGTCCGGGCCGGGCTGGGCCGCCTTGACGACGAACCCGCCCTTCGCCCCCACCGGCACGATGACGGCGTTCTTCACCGCCTGTGCCTTGACCAGGCCCAGGATCTCGGTGCGGTAGTCCTGGGGGCGGTCCGACCAGCGCAGCCCGCCGCGTGCGACGGGCCCGAACCGCAGGTGCACGCCCTCGACCCGCGGCGAGTACACGAAGATCTCGAACCGGGGCCGCGGGCTGGGCATGTCCGGCACCGCGGTCGGGTCGATCTTGAACGAGAAGTAGGGGCGGTCGCGGAACCAGTTGGTGCGCAGCGTCGCCGTGATCAGGCCGAGGTAGCCGCGCAGGATGCGGTCGGCGTCCAGGCCGGAGACGTCGTCGATGAGGGATGTGACGTGCCGCAGTGCATCGTCGGTCGCGGCGGCGCGGGCGTCGGCGTCGGGCCGCGGGTCGAACCGGGCGCGGAACAGCGCGACCAGCCCGCGCGCGACGTCCGCGTGCGCGAGCAGGACGTCGGCCAGGTAGTTCTGTCCGAAGAGGCTGCCGACCTGACGCAGGTAGCGGCCGTAGGCCCGCAGCAGGGCGACCTCGCGCCAGTGCAGCCCCGCACGCAGGACCAGCGCGCTGAAGCGGTCGGTCTCGGCCTCGCTCCGCCACGCCGCGTCGAAGGCCGCGCAGAAGCGGCCCGAGTCGCTGCTGTCGGGCCAGGGGGTGCCTGCGGTCGAGAGCCCGAAGTCGTAGACCCAGCACCGGTGCCCGTCGGGGCGGACGAACTCCGCCGGACGCTCGTCGAGGACCTCGACGCCGAGCTGCTGCAGCACCGGCAGCACCGCGGTCAGCGTGACGGGCGCGTCGGCCAGGTAGAGGGTGAAGCGGTGGTCCTGGCCCACGCGGTAGAGCCGCACCGCGAACCCGCCGGGTTCCAGCGCGAGCAGCCGGCGCAGGTCCTCGACGGCGTGCTCCGGGTCGACCCCGGCCTTGTACGACTCCGGGATCCCCGCGAGCAGCTCCGGCACGGCGACGGGCCCCAGCGCGTCGACGAGCCGGTCGTCCCAGGTGCGCACGGCCTCGGCGAGCTCGTCGGTGAGTGTCGCGACGTCGGGCAGCTCCGGCGCCGGCAGCTCCGGGTCCAGGTGCACGGTGAACTGCACCAGCGCGAGGCTCGCCTCGCTGACGCGCGCCGTGTAGTCGACGTCGACGCCGCCGAGACGTTCGCGCAGCACCGCTGCCATCGCCAGCCGCGACGCCGTGGTGTAGCGATCGCGCGGGACCCAGATCAGGCAGGACACGAAGCGCCCGTACGGGTCCGGGCGCAGGAAGGCCCGCACCCCGCGACGGCCGCCCGCGCCCAGCACCTCGACCGCCATCTCGCGCAGCACCTGCGCGCCGGTGCCGAAGAGCTCCTCTCGCGGCAGTCCCGAGATCACCTCGAGCATCCGCTGGCCCGAGTACGAGTTCAGCGGGAAGCCTGCGGTGTGGATCGCCTCCCGGACCCGCCGCTCCACCAGCGGGATGTCGAGTACGTCCTCGTGCACCGCCGAGACCGTGAGCATCCCGAGGAACCGGTGCTCGCCGGTGAGGCGGCCGTCCGCGTCGAACGTCCGGATGCCGACGAAGCACGGGTGCACCGGGCGCAGCACCCGGCTCGGAATCTGTGCCCGCGTGAAGACGAGCGGGTCGTGACCGCGGCCGGCGAACGCGTCCGCCCCGACGCCGTCACCACGCAGGACGCCCAGGCCCGACCCCAGCTCCGGCCGCAGGACGCCGTTCGCGTCGGCGACGTGGTGGCGGTAGCCGAGGAAGGTGAAGTGACCGTCGGCGAGCCACCGCAGCAGGTCGGCGATGTCCTCGGTCCGGGTGGGGGCCCCGTCGAGCGTGCCGGCCGCGCCGTCCTCCGTCCGGGGCGCCGAACCGGCGGGAACCGACTCGGCCGACCCGTTGGGGGCCGACCCGTCGAGAACCAAAGGGGCGGGAGCCGAGCCGGCGGGAACCGACCCGACGGCAGCCGAACCGGCGGGAGTCGGCGCGGGCGCGGGCGACGCGGTGAGGGAGTCCGCGACCCGGCGAGCCGTCCGCGTCATCCGCTCGCCGTCCTCGACGACGCCCCGCACGTCGTGCAGCGCGGTCAGGACCTCGTCGCGCAGCGCGATCGGGTCCCGGACCGGACCGGCGAGATCGACGTGCATCCACGACTCGAGCTGCGCGTCGGCAGGTGGCGCGTCGGGATCGGCGTCGGCGAGCACCTCGCGCAGCTCGCCGGTGATCCCGCGGCGCACGACGATGATGGGGTGCACCAGCCGCGCCACCTCCCCGCCGGCGCGCCGGACCGCACCCATGACCGACTCGACGAGGTAGGGCATGTCGTCGGTGACGATGTCGACGACGGGCTGGCCGCCCGTGGAGACCCTGACGATCGGCTCGCCCGTCACCCGCCGCGACGCCAGGTCCCGGTGCAGCACCGCCAGCCGCGCGAGGCCGGGTCGGTCGGCCGCCTCGACGCGGTCGCTCTCGAGCGTCGCGTGGCGCTCGTAGAAGCGGCCGAGGTCGTCGGCGCCCTCCGGGGTACGCAGCGCAGGGGTCCGGTCGACGGTCCCGGTGTCGGGTCCGGTCGTGCTCATCAGGGCAACGCTCCCGTCGAGTCGGAGGGTACTTCCCACCCTAGCTCCGGACGGGCGACCGACCCGTCGCCGTCACATACCCCGATACGCGGCCATCGCCCCGGCGAGGAGCTCCGCGAGCCCCAACGACTCGATGTCGGGCTCCTCCTCCGCCGGAGGCGCCGTCTCGGCCTGCGGTCGGTCCGCGGCGCCGGACGGATCGGCCTCGGACGCGGCATCGTCGGTCGCGACGTCGTGGCCCCCCGGGTCGCGCTGCGCGTGCCCGCTCGGCCGCAACGGGTCGTCCGCCCCGGCGGCAACTGCAGGAGGACCGGCAGCCTCCACACCGGCCGCGGCCGGCAGATCCGCGTCGTCCGCTCCGGCCGCGGGCCCGGCGTCGGGCACGCAGGCGGCACCCGACGGAAGTCCGGCGTCCACACGCGCAGCGCCCGACCGACCGCCCGCGTCGTCCGTACCGGCGGTGCCCGAAGGAGGACCGGCGTCGTCGGGAGGACCCTCATCGAGCGCGTCGAAGGCCGAGCGCGGCAGCCGGCGAACATCGCTCCCGAGCGCGGGGTGCGAACCCGCGTCGTCGGTCACCAGCGCGGCGGGAGCGGCCTGCGAACCGGGCCACTCATCGGCATACCGGTGCCCGTTGCGACCGGCAGCACCGGTCCCCGTCCGAGCGTCGGTGGCGGTCGACGCGTCGTCCGGGGCATCGGCTCGCGCGCGGCGACCGTCCTGCACCGCGCCCGGCACCGGCTGCGCGGGGCGGTCCCCGGCAGTCCGGTGCGGCGCCGACGTGGACCGTGCACCCGTCAGGGGCGCTCGCTCGTCGATCCGTTCCCGTTCGCGATGTCGCCCGCTCCCCACGTCGGCCGCGGGGGCGGAGCCCGCAGCGACCCGCGCGCCGCGGTGCCGACCCGATCCGTCGACGGGTTGCTGGTGGCGACTCTCGTCGCGCCGCGGGGGCGCACCCGGAATCCAGGGCGGCACCGCGTCCGTCTCGGCCCGTCGTCGACGGCCGCGGGTCTCCGGCGACGGCGTCTCCGGAACTCGGCCCGGGACCGGTCCGTCGGCCGGCGGACGGGCGCCGCGGCCCCCCGTCGATCCGGCGGCCGACCGGGGGGCGCGGCCTTCGACGACCGGCCCCGGCGCGGCCGCGCCCGCGGCGTGGATCGCCCGGTCGCCGACGACACCGTTGCGGGTCCGGGCATCTGCAACCGGTCCGTCGTCGCGACGGCCCTGTGCCGCCCGGCGGACGGCCCGCGCCGCGGTGATCCGCTCCACCGAGGGGTCCGCCTGGCTCGTCGGGTCGCCGCGGCGCGGGACGAGGTCCTGCAGGATCTGGGCACCGCGGACCCCGTCGGCACCGACGACGCTCGCACGCAGGAGCGCCCCGTCGAGGTCGTCGGAGCGTGGGAGACCCGCCGCGAGGTCGTCGAGCACCGAGTGGACCCACGCGGCGGCTGCCGCCCGGTCGGCGTCCGGAAGCTCGACGACGACGGCGTCGTCGCCCGTCCGCGAGGTGGCACCCGCGGGCAGCACCGCTCCGACCCGCCGCGCGACCCGCCGGAGCGCGACCGCCGCGGCCGTTCCCTGCACGCGCTGGTCGCCCGAGGCCAGATCGACGACGACCCGCACCCCGCGCCGGCCTCGGCCGGGCTGCGAGGGCGTGCCGTCCTCCCAGGGGGCGCGGGAGGCCGCACGGTCGGCGGAGCCGGTCGTCGTGCCGTGGCCGCCCGCGTCGGCGGCGGGGGCGCCGAGCCTGCGGCGTCGTCCGCCGGACGCGTCGTTCGTGACCGTGCGGCCACCGCCCGGCACCTCGTCGACGGCGCGGGGAAACCCGGCGATTGCGGAACCCGGCTCCGCGGCGGCCGCCCGTCGACGCCCCCCGGTGGCCGGGCCGTCGCTCGATGCGGGACGTGAGTGCCGGTGGCCGTTCGTCGTCCCCGCGGCGCGCCCGGTCGCCGGGTCGGGACCGGCCGGAGAGGCGGGCTCCGGCTCGACGGCGCGTCGGCGTCGGCCGCCGGGCCGCTCCCCCGACTCCGGCACACGACCGCCGTGGTCGGCTGTCACCGCTGCCGGCGCGTCCGGCTTTCCCCAGACACGGTCGATGTCCGCGATCGCGGACGCGAGCCAGTCGGCCGCGGCCGCGTAGCGGTCGCTTCCGGACTCCGGCGCAGGACCCTCCCGGGGTGGTTCCGGGCCGGGCTCCGCCGCGGACGGCGCGGAGCCGACCCACTGCCCGTTGCGGGCGCGGAACCGGGAGACATCGTCGGCCTGTCCCCAGTCAGGGTCGGACAGGGTTCCGTTGCGGCGCAGCTCGTCGAGCAACGCGTCGCCCATCGGCGACGTCGTGAACCGCGCCTGCGGGGCGGACGGCTCCTCGGCGCGCCTGCGCCGTCCCGACGACGGCGCGGTGGCGCTGCCGGATCCGTGCTCGGCCGCGGCAGGACGTGCCGTGGGTGTCGCCTCGGGAGCGGGACGGTGACGCGGCGCCAGCGGGGTGCCGATCGACGGGTCGTACCGCATCGGGGTCGCCGCGTCGAGCACTGTGCCGGCGAGCACCGGGTAGGCCGTCCCGGGCGGCGTCGGCGCGGACGTCGACGCCAACCGCGTCTCCGCGAGTACGGCGTCGTAGAGGGAGGCGAATGTCGTGCCCCGCGGCGGCGTCCTGGGCCCCGCGGGATCGGTCGTCCCGGGCAGCGTCGTCGGGGGCAGGGACGTCCGGGGACCCGGCGCCGGCGTCTCCGGCTGTGGGACGTCCTGCGCCGTGCCGACGAGGTCGGTGAGCCGCGCGGACGCCGATGCGAACCGCCGACGACGGGCGCGGTCCTCGGCATCGGCGCTCATCCGCAGTCGCGTCTCCTCCAGTGCCGACGCGAACCGTCCCGACGCCTCGTGCAGCTCGGCCAACGCCGCCCGGCATGCGCTCTCCAGATCGGGCGCGCCCGAGGCGGCGGCATCGGTCGCCGCCCGGCCGAGCGCGGAGACCGTGCCCGCCGAGTTCGACGCCGCCCGCGCCCACGTCAGCCTGAGCTGGGCGAGCTGACGGCTGGGCACGGCGTCGGCGTCGAGCCTGGGCGCGATCTCGTCGGCGGCATGCCGCGCCTCGGCCGTCGCGCCCGCGTCGAGCAGCGCGCCGATCCACTGCGTCGCGAGGGCAGCCGTGAGGTGGTCGGACTCGGTCGGCGTGGTCGCCAGCTCGGGCCGCCAGCCCAGCAACGCCATCGCCGCCCGCGCCCGGTCGGCCGCGGTGTGGTGACGACCCTGGGCGCGCTCGGCGGCGGCGCGCAGCAAGGCTGCCGTGGCCTCGGCCGCGTGCCCCGGGACCGCACGCGCCGCGACGTCGATCGGGGCGAGGAGCTCCTCGAGCCGGTCCGGCCCGTCGGCGAGTGACGCCCGGGCCCGCGCGACGAGTGCGTCGAACCTGACGTCCGTGGGCGTCGCAGGGTCGGCGAGGAGCTCGTCGAGCAGCCGACGGGCGACGTCGGGCGCGCCGTGGTCGCGCGCGACGCCCGCGAGCTCCCCCCGCAGCCGCGCCCCGGCAGGCCCGCGGACGACCGCGCAGCGCGCTCCGGACGCAGGCCCGATCGCGTCGAGCACGGCCGCGGCCTCGTCGCGGGGATCGCCGATCGCGGCGCAGCCGTGCAGTACCCAGCCGGCGGCGACGGCCCACGTCCGGTCGTCGCCTGCCTGCTCAGCAGCGAGGCGACCGAGGGCCGCAGTGAGATCCGGCCGAGACCAGCGTGAACCGGCCGCCGCACCGAGCAGCGCCTGGTCCGCTCCGGCGCCCTGATCCGAGGGGCCGGACCTCACCATCGACACGCAGCAGCCTCCCGAGGAACCCAGGCCCCCGGGACCCGCCGGTTCGCCTCATCAAGATCACCGCATAACGCGGGGATCGCTCTCAGTCACGAGTGAGCTTACGGTGCGTCACACGGTGCGGACGCGCCGCCTCCGCCCCCATCCGCTCGACCTTGTTCTTCTCGTAGGCCTCGAAGTTGCCCTCGAACCAGAACCACGAGGCCGGGTTCTCGTCGGTCCCCTCCCACGCGAGGATGTGGGTGACGACGCGGTCGAGGAACCAGCGGTCGTGCGAGATGACCACGGCACAGCCGGGGAACTGCTCGAGGGCGTTCTCCAGCGAACCGAGGGTCTCGACGTCGAGGTCGTTCGTGGGCTCGTCGAGCAGGATCAGGTTGCCGCCCAGCTTGAGCGTGAGCGCCAGGTTGAGGCGGTTGCGCTCACCACCGGACAGCACACCCGCCGGCTTCTGCTGGTCCGGCCCCTTGAAGCCGAACGCAGCCACGTAGGCGCGGGAGGGCATCTCGGTCTGCCCGACCTGGATGTGGTCGAGCCCGTCGGACACGACCTCCCACACGTTCTTCTTCGGGTCGATCCCCGCCCGGTTCTGGTCGACGTAGGAGAGCTTGACCGTCTCCCCCACCTTGACCTCGCCCGAGTCCGGCTGCTCCAGCCCGACGATCGTCTTGAACAGCGTCGTCTTGCCCACGCCGTTCGGGCCGATCACGCCGACGATGCCGTTGCGCGGGAGCGTGAACGACAGGTCCTTGATCAGCTGGCGACCGTCGAAGCCCTTGTCGAGGTGCGAGACCTCGACGACGGTGTTGCCGAGCCGCGGACCCGGCGGGATCTGGATCTCCTCGAAGTCGAGCTTGCGGTGCCGATCGGCCTCGGCCGCCATCTCCTCGTAGCGCTCGAGCCGCGAGCGGCTCTTGGCCTGGCGCGCCTTCGGGTTGGACCGGACCCAGGCGAGCTCGTCCTTGAGCCGCTTCTGCAGCTTCTGGTCCTTCTTGCCCTGGACGGCGAGGCGCTCGGCCTTCTTCTCCAGGTAGGTCGAGTAGTTGCCCTCGTAGGGGAAGGTCCGTCCGCGGTCGAGCTCGAGGATCCACTGCGCGACGTTGTCGAGGAAGTAGCGGTCGTGGGTGACGGCGAGGACGGCACCCGGGTAGGAGCTGAGGAACTGCTCCAGCCACAGCACGCTCTCGGCGTCGAGGTGGTTGGTGGGCTCGTCGAGCAGCAGCAGGTCGGGCTTGGACAGCAGGAGCTTGCACAGCGCCACACGGCGGCGCTCGCCACCGGACAGGTTGGTGACGGGGAGGTCACCGGGCGGGCAGCGCAGCGCGTCCATCGCCTGCTCGAGCTGGGACTCGAGGTCCCAGGCGTCGGCGTGGTCGAGCTCCTCCTGGAGCTTGCCCATCTCCTCCATGAGCTCGTCGGAGTAGTCGGTGGCCATCTGCTCGGCGATCGCGTTGTAGCGGTCGAGCTTGACCTTGGTCTCGCCGACACCCTCCTCGACGTTGCCGAGGACGGTCTTCTCCTCGTTGAGCGGCGGCTCCTGCTGCAGGATGCCGACGGTCGCCCCGGGCGCGAGGAAGGCGTCACCGTTGTTCGGCTGGTCCAGGCCCGCCATGATCCGCAGCACGCTGGACTTACCCGCGCCGTTGGGGCCCACCACACCGATCTTCGCCCCCGGGTAGAAACTGATCGAGGCGTTGTCGAGGATGACCTTGTCGCCGTGCGCCTTGCGCACGTTCTTCATGGTGTAGATGAACTCCGGCACAGTCCCGATGGTAGTAACGGCCGTCTCCGTCCCGTTGTCCGGTGCACCCGGCGGCCCGCAGAACCGCCGGGGCCACCACCGACGACCGACGTCAGCCCGCCAGCGCGGGCTCGACGGCGGGTGTGCCCCACGGGTCGTCCGACGCCGCCTCGCCCTCTCCGGTGCTGCTGTCGAGGTCGTCGCGGCCCGGCTCGGCACGGACCGCCACGCCGTCCTCGCCGGTGTACGCCCCGTCCGCAGCCTCGTCCGGCGCCCCAGCGGTCTCCCCGAGCCCCTCGCCCTGCGCCGGGCGCGTCCGTGCCACCGCAACGGTGCAGCGGGAGAGATCGGGGCCGATCGCATTGGCGTCGATCTCGACGTCGACGCGGGTACCACCGTCCTTCGCGACGTACTCGCGGGTCGACAGCCGCCCGTACACGACGACCGGGTCGCCCTTGACGAACGAGGCCGCGACGTTCAACCCGAGCTTGCGCCACGCGGTGACGGTCACGTACGAGGTCGTGATCGTGACCCATTCACCGGCGTCGCGATCGAAGCGGCGGACGTTGCTGGCGAGGCGGAAGCTGGCCAACTCCGTCCCGTCCGCGGTGCGCCGGCGCATCGGTGCCGACGCCACGTTGCCCACGATCGTCGTGAGAATCTCGTTCATGGTGCTCTCCCTCGTCGTCCGTCTCGTTGACGAGGTCGATCATCGTGTGCCGCAGCGACCGTTCGGGCTGCTCACACTGCACCTGGGGACAGCCGGGCGGGCTGTGGACAACACCCGGTCGCGCGGCCCGGCCGGCAGCGGTCCTGTCGGGGGTCCGCGGTATAGGCGAGGCGATCGAATGCGGACACGGGTCGAGCCCGCGACCGCGAGCGGTCCGGATCGATGACGAATACACCGGAAGCGACCGTGTGCAGAAATAGAAATAGGCCCCAACCATCAAGGCTGGGGCCTATTCCACATTTGATGCCGGCAGTGACCTACTCTCCCACACCCTGGCGAGTGCAGTACCATCGGCGCTGGAGGGCTTAGCTTCCGGGTTCGGGATGGGACCGGGCGTTTCCCCTCCGCCATGACCACCGACAACACTATCCAAACAAAAACCCGACCCCCCACCCCCAAACAACAGGGCAGAGACCCGAGACAGAACACCAACCCACCCCACAATCAGGGGAGTTGTGTGCTCAGGGTCACACAGTGGATGCGAACAACACGTTGTGGCAAGCCCTCGGCCTATTAGTACCAGTCAACTCCACCCCTCACAGGGCTTCCATCTCTGGCCTATCAACCCAGTAGTCTGCTGGGGGCCTTAACCACGCAAGGTGGTGGGAGACCTCATCTTGGAACGAGCTTCCCGCTTAGATGCCTTCAGCGGTTATCCCTTCCGAACATAGCCAACCAGCCATGCCCCTGGCGGGACAACTGGCACACCAGAGGTTCGTCCGTCCCGGTCCTCTCGTACTAGGGACAGCCTTCCTCAAGTCTCCTACGCGCGCGGCGGATAGGGACCGAACTGTCTCACGACGTTCTAAACCCAGCTCGCGTACCGCTTTAATGGGCGAACAGCCCAACCCTTGGGACCTACTCCAGCCCCAGGATGCGACGAGCCGACATCGAGGTGCCAAACCATGCCGTCGATATGGACTCTTGGGCAAGATCAGCCTGTTATCCCCGGGGTACCTTTTATCCGTTGAGCGACACCCCTTCCACCAGGAGGTGCCGGATCACTAGTCCCGACTTTCGTCCCTGCTCGACCCGTCGGTCTCACAGTCAAGCTCCCTTGTGCACTTACACTCAACACCTGATTGCCAACCAGGCTGAGGGAACCTTTGGGCGCCTCCGTTACCCTTTAGGAGGCAACCGCCCCAGTTAAACTACCCACCAGGCACTGTCCCTGAACCAGATCATGGCCCGAGGTTAAGACACCCAATTCGACCAGAGTGGTATTTCAACAACGACTCCACAACCACTGGCGTGGCCACTTCACAGTCTCCCACCTATCCTACACAAGCCGAACCGAGCACCAATACCAAGCTGTAGTAAAGGTCCCGGGGTCTTTCCGTCCTGCCGCGCGTAACGAGCATCTTTACTCGTAGTGCAATTTCGCCGAGTCTCTGGTCGAGACAGCGCCCAAGTCGTTACGCCATTCGTGCAGGTCGGAACTTACCCGACAAGGAATTTCGCTACCTTAGGATGGTTATAGTTACCACCGCCGTTTACTGGCGCTTAAATTCTCCGCTTCGCCCCCGAAGGGACTAACAGGTCCTCTTAACGTTCCAGCACCGGGCAGGCGTCAGTCCGTATACATCGTCTTGCGACTTCGCACGGACCTGTGTTTTTAGTAAACAGTCGCTTGGGCCTGGTCTCTGCGACCGGCTGCCCCTAGCCCGCAAGGAGCTTCAGAGCCTCCGGCCCCCCTTCTCCCGAAGTTACGGGGGTATTTTGCCGAGTTCCTTAACCAGAGTTCACTCGATCGCCTCGGTATTCTCTACCTGACCACCTGTGTCGGTTTAGGGTACGGGCCGCAACAGCACTCGCTAGAGGCTTTTCTCGGCAGCATGGGATCACCCTACTTCGCCTCAATCGGCTACGCATCACCTCTCACCCACGACATCAAAGTCAGACACCCGGATTTACCTGGATGTCGGGCTACAGGCTTGCACCAGGACAACCAACGCCTGGCGGGACTACCCTCCTGCGTCACCCCATCGCTTGCCTACTACCGGATCGGGTCCCACGCTCCCCCCACAACCATCCCCGAAGGGACAGAAAGAGGTTCGGATGGTCAGCATCACCGGCCTCGACACGGACGCACCATCACGGGCACGGGAATATCAACCCGTTGTCCATCGACTACGCCTGACGGCCTCGCCTTAGGTCCCGGCTCACCCTGGGCGGATTAACCTGGCCCAGGAACCCTTGGTCATTCGGCGGCAGAGGTTCTCACTCTGCATTCGCTACTCATGCCTGCATTCTCACTCGCACACCCTCCACCCCTCGATCACTCGGAGGCTTCACCGGATGCACGACGCTCCCCTACCCATCCCAACGACTACACCACCCACCAGGGACAAACCCCGACAGGCCGGCGGATCAAAGCTGGAATGCCACGGCTTCGGCGGTGCGCTTGAGCCCCGCTACATTGTCGGCGCAGGACCACTTGACCAGTGAGCTATTACGCACTCTTTCAAGGGTGGCTGCTTCTAAGCCAACCTCCTGGTTGTCTGGGCGATCCCACATCCTTTCCCACTTAGCACACGCTTAGGGGCCTTAGCCGGTGATCTGGGCTGTTTCCCTCTCGACTACGAAGCTTATCCCCCGCAGTCTCACTGCCACGCTAGAAATACCGGCATTCGGAGTTTGGTTGACTTCAGTAAGCTTGTCGGCCCCCTAGGCCATCCAGTGCTCTACCTCCGGTACCCACCACGCGACGCTGCACCTAAATGCATTTCGGGGAGAACCAGCTATCACGGAGTTTGATTGGCCTTTCACCCCTACCCACAGCTCATCCCCCAGGTTTTCAACCCTGGTGGGTTCGGGCCTCCACCACGTCTTACCGTAGCTTCACCCTGGCCATGGGTAGATCACTCCGCTTCGGGTCTACACCCCGCGACTACACGCCCTATTCAGACTCGCTTTCGCTACGGCTACCCCACACGGGTTAACCTCGCCACGAAGCATAACTCGCAGGCTCATTCTTCAAAAGGCACGCCATCACCACCACAACCCAAAGATCGCAGCACGGCTCTGACGGCTTGTAGGCACACGGTTTCAGGTACTCTTTCACTCCCCTCCCGGGGTACTTTTCACCTTTCCCTCACGGTACTAGTCCGCTATCGGTCACCAGGGAGTATTTAGGCTTAGCGGGTGGTCCCGCCAGATTCACAGCAAATTCCACGAGCTCGCTGCTACTCGGGAATACGGTCCATCACAGGCTGCATGTTTTCGCGTACGGGGCTCTCACCCACTACGGCGACCCTTCCCAGAAGTCTTCCACTAACACACAGACACCACGATCCGCAGTCCGGCAGAACCACGACGACCACATCCCACAACACCGCATCCGCAACCCCTGCCGGGTATCACACGAACACGGTTTAGCCTCATCCGCTTTCGCTCGCCACTACTCACGGAATCACAATTGTTTTCTCTTCCTGTGGGTACTGAGATGTTTCACTTCCCCACGTTCCCCCTTGCACCCTATGAATTCAGATACAAGTGACACCCCATGACGGGTGCCGGGTTTCCCCATTCGGACACCCTCGGATCACAGCTCGGTTGACAGCTCCCCGAGGACTATCGCGGCCTCCCACGTCCTTCATCGGCTCCTGATGCCCAGGCATCCACCGTGTGCCCTTACACACTTGACCACAACAAGATGCTCGCATCCACTATGCAACACTCAACACACAACCACACCCCGAAAC